>CAWJPA010000001.1:0-702486 GCA_963844655.1 uncultured Actinomycetota bacterium
AGCAGGGAAGCAGCACAGTCCGCCACTGCACCGCCGCATATCCGAGCCCGCGCGGCGCTTCTGTGGGGGCTAGCGGCTGCGGACGGCGGGGACTGGGTGGGTGCGGCGGAGGGGTACGCGATGGCGGTCGCGCTGCTCACCCGAGTGGCTCCGCGCGGCCTGGGCCGGTCCGATCAGGAGTACTGGCTTGGCGAACTGGCCGGGGTAGGTAACCAGGCAGCGGCCTGCTTTCTGCAAGCCGGGCAGCCGAATCGTGCGGTGGAGTTGTGGGAACATGGCCGCGGCGTGCTTCTTTCCCAGGCTCTGGACACCCGCACCGACCTCACCCGGCTGATCGAGCGTTATCCCAGCTGGCAACCGAATTCGTGCGCCTGTGCCAGGAACTGGACCACACCCCGGCTAGCGATGATCCGGCGGTGGTCAACCAGGAGCTGGATCAACGCCACAAGGCGGCCGACGAACTCGATCAGATCATCGCCACGATCCGCAAACAGCAAGGCTTCGATCGTTTCTTGCTACCCCCTCCGGTCGAGGAACTGCTTGGTGCCGCCAGCCAGGGGCCGATCGTGCTACTTAACGTGAGCGACATCCGCTCTGATGCGCTGCTCCTCACCTCCACGGGAGTGGAGGTGGTGCCGCTGCCGGAACTGACTCCGGACAGCGTCGCCGTCCAGGTGGAAAAGTTCATGACCGCGCTGGATCTGTACGATTCGCCCAGACTGGCTGATCACGCGGAGCAACAGCTGCTTGATGTCCTGGCCTGGCTCTGGGAATCCCTCGCCCGCCCGGTGCTGGACCGGCTAGGTGACATGGAACCAGACCATCAGGGGGTGCAGGGACGAGGGCCACGCGTGTGGTGGTGCCCGTCAGGGCTGTTGGCATTCTTGCCCCTGCACGCCGCCGGGGACCACACCACCCGCTTCGACACAGTTCCCCAGACTGTGCTCGATCGGGTTGTCTCCTCCTACACGCCGACAGTCCGAGCGCTGATCCACTCCCGCCGGGCCGACTTCACCCAGGCCAGTGACCCGGACATGCGGGCCGAGTCCGACCGACTGCTCGTGGTCGCCATGCCCCAGACGCCGGATGAGACAAGCTTGCCGGAAGTGGTGAATGAAGCAATTCAGCTTCGCGAAAACTGCCCAGACCAGGTGACTATCTTGCATGGTGAAGTGGAGTCAGATGAGGCGACCCGGCTGGGTACCGGCAATGGCGCGCGCGCGGACTTTGAAACCGTGCGGGAAGCTCTACTGCGCTGCCGATGGGCGCACTTTGCCTGCCATGCGTCGAGCGACATAACCAGGCCGTCGGCCAGCCACCTGCTACTGACCGATCACCAGAGCCATCCGCTAACTGTGGTTGACCTTACCCGGTTGCGTCTAGACGATTCGGAGCTGGCCTTCCTGTCGGCCTGCTCAACCGCCCGCAGCGGAGATCCTCAACTCGTGGATGAGGCAATCCACCTCTCGGCCGCGTTCCAACTCGCCGGATACCGGCACGTGATCGCCACCCTGTGGCCGATCGGGGACAAATCAGCCCGGAGCATCGCCGCCCAGTTCTACGCTGGACTCATTTCTGGTCGAATTCTTCCCCGCAACGCAGACGCTGCCGCGCTGACACTCCATCACACGATCCTCCGATACCGCAACTCCTTGAAAGCACGCTCGCCTTGGAGGTGGGCCGCACATATGCACAGCGGAGCTTGAACGGGTCTCCATCCATAGCCGTCCTGACAGGGAAGCCACTTACACAAAAGACCTGCTGGCTTATGCTGGCATTGTGTCAGTACCCGACATACGCGACCAAGGTGAGACCCTTGGACCCATCAACAGCGAACTAGTACAGTAGCGCCTTGATTTCGCCAGAATGAGCCAGGATCAAAAAATCGACACTAAGGCCACGCTTCTTGTAGGATTTGCCGCTACGGCCGTTCAATTCCTCGCGACCGGCCTGCCTTAAATTCTAAGGCTCACACAGTTGCACATAACGGTCCTGACATATGCCCACTCTTATTGGCAGATCCCGTTGACGTCGGGCGCACATAGCGACCCCGTTCGGGCGCGACCGAGGCGACCAGGCCGACGGCTGGGTGGTCGACCATATCAGCGCATCGGCGCGCGATTATCTGCCCGGCCTCGTGTGGTTGGCCGCCCCCGATGGGGTCCAACGCGCCAGCAGCGGTCCGTATGTTTATTCAGCGGCGCCCTCGGCGTGAACTTCCGCATCTGCCGCCGTGGGTGCGTAACGTCGCTTCGTGCAGTGAGCCTTTTCATCCTGAGTGTTGTGCTCAACACTCGCGGCCGAGGGCGCAGAACTCGCCCATGTCCTGCGCGGCGTCGGTGTCGTACAGGCCTGGACGCCACTACGGGCACGGCACCATCCCGGGCTCGACCAGATCCAGGCCGTCGAAGAACGCGGTGATCTGCTCGGGCCTGCGCAGGTGGTAGGGAGTGGGGTCTACGTGGTTCCACTGCCGGACTGCCTCGATCATCCACTCGCCGCTGGCCTGGCTCACCATGTGTCTGATGGCCAGGTAGCCGCCTGCAGGCACGGCTGCCAGCCGCTGCCGTACGATCGCTCTGGTCGCCTCGTCATCGCCGATGAACGGCAGGATGTCCAGCGTGATGCTCGCCACGAGCCGGGCGAAGTCCAGCATCGCCGCAGCGCTGTCCAGGATCGCTTCCACATTGCGGGTGTCGGCCTCGACGTAGCCAGTGGCCCCTCACGGCTGCTGGCCAGCAGCGCCCGAGAGCGGGCCAACTCGAGAGGGACGTTTTCGACGTAGACCACCCTCGATTCGGGGGCGACCTCGTGGGTGTTATTGGCTGTAGTTACCCCGCTCCCGACATCGAGGAACTGGCGGATCCCGGCGTCGGCTGCCAGGTACCGGACGACCCGTGTGAGGAACCGGCGGGAGGCGCGCGCGATGTCGACGATCTCGGGCAGCACGGCTATAGCCTGCTCACCGGCCTGGTGGTCGACGGGATAGTTGTTCTGCCGCCCAGCCAGTAGTTCCAGGTCCGCGCCGGATGCGGCATCGCGCTGTCGATTCTGGATGGTTGTCGGCCCTGGCCGCCGGTTTGGCTGTCACCGTGGTGTACCTCCTCCTGCTCCAAGGGGATCTGCCAGGGGATGTTCCATAAGCAGTGGGCGATTATGATCATCTCACCTCATTGAGGCTTTCATAATGTGATCTTGTCGGTTGAAGGGCGTGGATGGCCTTAACCAGCTGCGACATCATTGATTATCGAACGGGCGTGATCGTCCCGAACGGCAGTCGGGTCATCTGACTTGCCTGAACATTCTTCGTGCTATCACTTCGGTGTCAAGTGCGCGGACCCGTTCTACAAATACTTCGAGAGTGTTTAAGAAGGTAAATTCGCCTCCCCTCAGGGAACGCTCTTCTCTTACATGCGGCTCGATAGCTTCCCAGGTTCTTAGAAGTCTGTAATGCACCTGCAGTGCAAGCATTTCCTGATCGGATATCCTGTACTCACTGAGGTAGCTGATCATCAAGTAGAATAGCGCCACGTCCGTTGCATACGCTCTCGTTTTTTTAGGGAGTTTTGCAAAGCCCTTGGCCGGGTCTTGTCGTGGCATCTCACGCCAGACGAACTGCTCCTTCGCTACAAACTCCGCGGATCTGTGCTCTTTGAAGAGTTCTATGATCACAGGCATATGGTTGGCGTTCTTGCTGTAGCGAAGCGCCTGCGTAGCCAGGAATGTCGATGTAACAACTGCCGCAACTGACGCTAAGGCAGCAGCAAGATTCAGGACGGACGATAGGTGTGTCACGGATCCTCCTGTCGTCACGCATTGTAATAGTCGCCAAAGGACAGGATAACAATAGGCCGCGATGAAGCAGCCATGTCTTCAGCGTAATGATTGGTAATGGCTAAGCGAGCCTCGCCGCGCACGGGATTGCGTAGTAGCCGGCTCATGATCTCACACAAAATGACCCCAGTCCCCTCCGATCGTTCTCTGCCATTTACTGATCAGCGGCAACCTACTTGGGCCGTTGCGGCGCGACAGAACAACCATACGTAGATGTCCCGACGTAAAGAACTCCGCCGATGTCATCGATCTTTGAGAGTGGCACCGGGGCGGTGAAACCGTTCGGGCCCGCGGTTACCTGAAGGTCGCGGCGGTAGAGGTTTCCGCTGGTGTCAGATGCATGTGTGATGAGTTCGCCGCCGAGCGTGACATTCGCAATCCAGCTCATGGTTCCGTTGCCGTTGTCACGATAGGTGATGACGCACTGCGAGTCACCGGGATATTTGAAGGTGGGCTGATCTGCGGGCGATGAGCGAGTAATCTTGGCTGGATCAATCGATGAAGTTGGGGCGGCAGACGGTGACCCAAGCTTCTTGCTGGGATTCGGTGCAGGCTTGGCGTCAAGACTCTGACGCGCTCCCGAGATCATCCCGGCAATGAGGAAGGGCGCGCATACGAGTACCGTTACCGTGATGCAGATCTTCTTGCGTGCGCTCACAGACACCGTTGGCTGCCTCCTGTCCCTCTAGGTATTTCTGCAGGTAGTCGCATCCCAGCTGCATCGAAGTCCATAACGCCGCCCATGATTGCCAGGCCAAATCAGCACTGTTAGGTGTAAGCACCGAGCTACGGAAAGGAACCCAGATGCCTGCCCGTTCCTTGCAGAACGCCTATATTTACTGACGCCTGCTGCAGCGGCGAGGATTACCATCAACTACGCCGACCGCAGACTCATGATCACCACCCGAGCCTTGGACGCCCACAGGGAACATCCGGTCTATGCCGCCGTGGGTGCGCAAGATCCCAGGTCGGCGAGGTACTGTCGCTGCCGTGGCGCTGGACCACCCTCGGGCAGCTTGCGCCGGCGCTCGAGAGTTCCCGGCAAGAGCGCGGGCTGTCCCATCGGTGATCACCGGGCTGATCGAGGGCTGGTGGACCAAGGCGTTCGCCGTCCATGAGCTGACCGGCGCGGAACGGCACCCACGTGAACATTCGGGCTCGGGGCAAGCGTGCGTGCCGGTGATGATCGTCGTGCGTGGCGACGGCCGCATGGAGCTCATCGTCCTGGCCGACAGGCACCGTTACTAGAGGAGTCGTCCAGAAGGGGTCTCATCAAGCATTCGCGGCTCCCGTGCGGTTAGTTGCTGCCGCCCATCACATCGACCCGAGTGAACAGGTGCCCTGTCTGCTCCGGGAGGGTGCGTTCCAGATCTCCGGCTGCATGTTCAGAGGTAGATGATCGGTGACAAGATTGGTGAGAGTACTCGGCAGCTGGGTCCGGGATGTCATTTGCTCGGGGTGTTTGTGACTGTAATCGAGCTCGCGATGACGCCTGGTCAGGCTGTTGGGACGTTTCGGGTGGAGGTGGTGCGATCTCCGGCGGGTGAGGCCTCGGCGGTGATCGCCTTGGATGTCGAGCCGCTGCTGGCGCAGCGGGAGCACCTGGAGCAGGCAGTGCTTGCGTCGGCGGTGGCTAGCCGCGCGATTTTGCCGCAGATCGAGCGCCCGGTTCGTGAAATCGGCCAGACGCTTTTTTCGGCTCTGCTCGGGTCTGGTGATGTTGCCGGTCGGTACCGGGCGAGCGCGGCGCTCGCCGCCGAACGGGGGCAAGGGCTGCGGGTGGTGCTGCGCGCCGATACTCCGGCGCTCGCGGGGCTGCCTTGGGAGGCGATGTACGACGGGACGGCGGGCGCGTACGTGCCGGCGAGATCAACTGGTCCGGCATATCCCAGTCGCCTCGGCCGCGCCATTACTCACCGTGGCGCCACCGTTGCGGATCCTCGGCGTCGTCTCTTCCCCGCGCGGCCTGGCCTCGTTGGATGTAGAGAAGGAAAAGGAACAGCTGACACACGCGCTTGCCCGCCCACGCAGCGAGGGGCTCGTGGATGTGCGCTGGGCGCCTGAGGCAACCTGGACGACTCTGCAAGACACGCTGCTGAGCGGGGAGTGGCACGCCGTGCACTTCATCGGGCACGGGGACTTCGACATCGAGCGAGACGAAGGGGTGCTCGCCCTGACGCGCGACGATGGCCGCGCTGACCTGGTGGAGGCGGACCGGTTCGTTGACTTGTTGCGTCAGGCCCGCCCGATGCCACGCCTGGTTGTGCTTAATTCCTGTTCGGGAGCCGCAACCGGGGTGAACGACTTGTTCGCGGGTACTGCCGCAGCCTTGGTGCGGGGCGGGGTGAGCGCCGTCGCCGCCATGCAGTACTCGATTTCCGACGCTGCAGCCGTGGCATTCGCCCGTGGCTTCTACACCGCCATCGCCCGCGGCCGGGGCGTTGATGATGCCACTTCCAGCGGCCGCGTCGCCATTCTCGGCACCGGTACCCGGACCCTGGAGTGGGTCACGCCCGTCATGTACTTGCGCGGACGTGAGAGCCGCCTGTTCATCCTGCCCGCTCAGGAGTCAAGCACTCCCGCGGAATTTAAGTCTGCCGTTACGCTCTGTGACCGGGCTGGGGTTGTCCCTCCTGGCCGGGCTGATGTGGCCGGCTGGACCTGGGAGCGTTACCGGACGGAACTCAGTATTTCGGCGGACCGGATTGAGGTGGGTCGGCAGCTGGTCGCGGCAGTCGTCGCGGCTTTGCGGGAACGCGGCCTGCGCTGGCAGCAGGTCATGAGAAAGGGGTATGTCGCATTTCAGCGGGCGGGCGGTTACAACGTGATCGTTGTCGACGTGTGCTGGAACCGGGTTCCTCGGCTGGCGGGCAAAATCCCGGCCGAGCCGGCGAGTCTTGGCCTGACCAGCCCGTATCCTCGCCTTCCTGAGGTGTGGACACAGGCCGAACACGAATGGGGCTGGACCGTGGCCCCTGGCACGCCACTGCCCGAGGTGGGCCTGCTGATTGACCTTATCCGGCCATTCCAGCCAGCAACGGGTCCGATGGCCGCCGCTATGGGTGGCAACATCACCGTGGCCGGCGATAGCGAGCCGGACGCCAACAACATTCATGCAGGTGTGCTCCCGGACGACGTAGTTGAGTCGGCGATCGAGCGCTTGGAGAGTTCCGGCGCCAGCAGGCATGTCCGCGAAGCGGCCGAGAGCCTTCGCGCCATGGGATACGAACTGAAACCCGCCACGACTACGGTTCCGGGCAAGCGCCCGGAGAACTACCTGCGCATCGTGGATCCGAGATATACCGCCCATGGCGTTGGCTATCTCAGCCCAAGCCTTTTCGCATTCAGCCGAAGGTCGGACCGGGAACGACTTGCGGGCCTGCGTGGCGCCATGATGACCGGCAGCGCAGTCACCTTCTCCCACGCAGAGAGTGCGCAGCCGGGCCTGGCCGCAGCCCGGCAGCTCAAGAGATGATGGCAAAGCTGGGACTGCGACGGGCTTACGCAAAAGGCCGACAAGATTTCAAGATCGGAACGGAGCCATTTCGATTCCCCTTATCGGCCTGCTCTCACGCCAGGCCATTCGGTATGCGACAGGGAGCCTTCCCGGTTCGGCACGTCCAATACTGCGGACATGCGGCCCCTGTCGGTGACAGCCCCACCGCGAGGGTTTAGTACCTCAGCTGGCCGATGGAGTGACCTGCCCATCACCCGGTAACCGCCGCGTTCCACCCGGCTGCAGGAGCCAAATCCATCCGCGCCAGCGCGGCCGCGGGATCCATGCGGTGCATGGCCGTCACCGAGGTGATCATGCTGAACGAGCCGGGTGCGAAGGGGTGGGTGAGTGAGGAAGTCGCCGCAATCAGGTCGAGCTTTCCGGCCGGGTCCTGGCGCCGGGCCAGATCGATGCTGTGTGCATCGGCGTCGATGCCGGACACGTGCGGGACTAGGTCGGCGAGTTGCCTGGCCAGCATGCCCTCACCACAGCCAACATCGAGAACGCGCTGGCAGCCGGGCGGGACGGCCGCCAAGATCAGCGGGTAGTAGTGGATGTTGTGATTCCACCGCCCGGCACGCCTGATCACGCGAAGCCAGCCTAAAGCCGGCTAGCCGCGGCCTGGCGACCTGCCGGACCGGTCAGCCCCTCATGTCGACCGCGTTTACCCGCACCGGGCGGATGGTCACCTTGACCCGCGACTGGCCGGGCTGGTCGTGGTCCCGCAGGTTCGAGTTGTACTTCGCGCCGACCTTGTCGGCGAACGAGTAGTCGTCATCCGGCGTGATCTCGGCGTCGCCGCGGATTTCCAGGTAGCGGTAGGGGACGGCCAGGTCGAGCAGGAACAGGCTCGCGGCCGGGTTCGCCATCAGGTTCTTCATCTTCTGGCGGGACGTGTTCAGCGAGATGCCGACCGTGTCGCCCTCGGCGAGAACCCAGACTTCCGACAGCTGCGGCCGGCCATCCGGGCCGATCGTGCCCAGGGTGGCGAAGTCGCTAGCGAGCAGGTCGCGGTGAGACGCGGGAATCTCAGTCATGGTCACTCCTTTCGCCTCCGCAGGCTATCGGCACGCTTCCGGCCCTCAGCGCAGGCAGCCAGAAGCGGGCCGGGCAGAACCGGCCGTTACCTGTCGTCGTCAGCGGCGTAGGGGACTTCCTGGCGCTGTTCGAGCACGTCCTCCTCGGGCTCGTCGTCCGGAATCTCGGTCGGCGTAGACGGCTGCTCGCGGTCTTCGGCGTCGTGGTCGGCGTACTCGTCGTCGGCGTACTCGTCCTCGGGGTTGCTGTCGGTGCTGGATGTCATGGCGGGAAGTCTTGTCTGCCGGGTGCCCGGGATGCAAAACGCGGCGCGCTGGCGATCGCGGCGGCCTGCTTTAGCGCGTGGCGCTTTGGGCAATTTAGCTTTGGGTTTTCCTTTCGCAGGAGGGCACGGCTGGATTTTGCTGACCGGGCGTCAGCCAGTCGGCAGGGCCAGCTCATGGAGGGCGAGGGATCGGGTGCTCTTTGCAGGCGCGGTGGTGGCAGCGGTCTGCGCGTCGGTGTTCTTCGCCGTGTCTGCCATCCTCGAGCAGCGCTCGACCCACGAGGTGCCCGAGCGCGGCGTGTTCGCGCCCCGGCTGCTGCTCGACCTGGCCCACCGTCCGCTGTGGCTCGCGTCGATCGTGGCGACCCTGGCCGGGCTCGCGCTGCAGGTCACCGCCCTGCACTTCGGCCCGCTGGCGCTGGTGCAGCCGATCCTGGTCTGCGATCTGATGTTCGCGGTCCTGATCACCGCCGCGCTGCGGCACGCCGCCCCGGACCGGGTCCTCTTCGCCGGCGTGATGTGCGCCGCGGCTGGCGTCGCCGTGTTCCTCGCCGTGGCCGAACCCACCGGCGGCAACGAGTCCGTCTCCTTCGCGGCGGTCATCCCGCTGGCCGCGGCCCTGGCCGCCGTGCTGGCCGGATGCCTCATCTGGGCCAAACAAGGCTCGCGGACCACCCGCCCTCTGGCCCTCGCCCTGGCCTGCGGGATCTGCTACGGCGTTACTGCATTCCTGCTCAAGCTGGTGACCTTCTCCCTCGGCGCAGGGTTCAGCGAGCCGCTGACCCAGTGGCCGCTGTACGCGGTGGCCGTGGTCGGCCCGGTCGGGTTCCTGCTCAACCAGGAGGCGTTCCAGGCCGGGATCCTGATCTCGCCCGTGCTCGCGGTGATCACCACGGTCGACCCGCTGGTGTCGATCGGCATCGCGGCATCTCTGGCTGGACGAGGACTTCGCCAGCAGCCCGGCCGACATCGTCGTCGAGGTCATCGCGCTGGCCGTCATGATCGCCGGGATCATCATGCTCGCCCACCGGGCGCCGGCCGTGGCCAGCCAGCGGGCGGCCGAGGCCCAGGAGGCCCGCGCCCGCGAGAACGCAACGTAGCCGCACGCCGCCGTCGCCCCCGAAAGGCGGCGGCGCCCAGCCACGGCGCCACCGGCGGTCAGGTCACCTTCGGCGACCGTGCACCGCACAGTGGTGGCTTGCAACATTCTCCCTGAACGTTGCGGCCACGAAAAGGCTGTTGGCAAAGTTCTCGGTCGTGCCAGGCCGAGCCCGGCGGCCGCCGCTTACCGGGCGAGCCAGCCTCCGTCGACACCGAGCTGGGTGCCGGTGATGTACGACGCGTCGTCGGACAGCAGGAACGAGACCGCGGCGGCGATGTCCGAGGGCTGCCCCAGCCGGGGGATCAGCAGCCGGTCAGGAACCTGCATCTGGGCCGGGTCGATGCCGGGGATGAACCCGGTCTGGATCGGCCCCGGGGCCACCGAGTTGACCCGCACGCCCTGGGCGGCGAGCTCCACGGCCAGGGCCTTGGTCAGCATCTTCACCCCGCCCTTGGACGCGTTGTAGTGCGGCTGGGCGGACCCGGTGGACGACACCACGACCTCGGACTCGACCGTGGACAGGTTCACCACGGCGGCCGGGCTCGCCGCGGCCAGCAGCGCGGTGGCGAGCTGGGTGACGATGAACTGGCCCTTCAGGTTGGTGTCCACCACGAAGTCCCAGTTCTCGTCGGTGAGCTCCGCTAGGCCGTGCATGGTGACCACGCCCGCGTTGTTCACCAGGTAGTTCAGCCCGCCGAGCCGTGCGGCCGCGCCGTCGAGCGCGGCCTGCACGCTGGCCCGGTCGCGGACGTCGACCGTGAACGCGGCCGCGGTTCCGCCGCCCGCTTCGATCCGCTCCACGGTCTCGCCGGCCCGGTCGAGGTTGATGTCCGTGCACGCGACCGCGCAGCCCTCGGCCGCGAGCCGCTCGGCGATCCCGCGGCCGATGCCCGAGCCCGCGCCGGTGACGAACGCCGTGCGCCCGGCGTGCCGTTCCTGGTGAATCCGCGTTTCCGGCATGGTCATGCTCCGTCCGAGGTGAGTGGCCCGGTGCCCGGGCGGTGACTCTTAAGGATCCAACATAGGACCATAGGGCCATTACGCTACCAAGCGGGGAACTCCATCGTCTACGCGGTGACTCTGGTCTGGGTCGGAGCGTAATGGTCCTATTCTGGGTCCATGCTGAGCCGGATGAGTACGCCCACGGTGGCGGAAGACGTCGCCGACCGGATCCGGCGCCTGATCCACGACGGGGCGCTGAGCGGGGGGGACCGGCTGCCGGGGGAGCGTGAGCTCGCGGCCGATCTCGGGGTGGGCCGGGTCTCGGTGCGGGAGGGGATCCGGCTGCTCACCGGCGGCGGTTACCTGACCGTGCGCCGCGGCGCGGGGGGCGGAACGTTCGTCACCGGCCTGGACTCCCCGTACGAGGCGTGGCTGGACCGGATGCGGTCGCGGGCCGGTGAGCTGGACTCGATCCTCGACCTGCGGATCGCCCTGGAGGGGCACGCGGCGAGCCTGGCCGCGCACCGGCGGAGCAACGCCGAGCTGGGTGCACTGCAGCAGAACATCGCCGACCTGGCGGAGTCGTCCACGCGGCGGAGCTTCCGGCTGGCCGACTCGCAGTTCCACGCGATGGTGGCGGCCGCGGCGCGCAGCAGCCGGCTGACCGAGGACATCGCGCAGGCCAGGGGCGAGTTCTTCGTGTCGGCCGACACGCTGCTGTTTCAGGAGCAGATCGGGGTCTCGGTGAGCGGGCACGAGGCCGTGCTGCGGGCGCTGTCGGAGCAGGACCCCGACGCGGCGCGAGCGGCCATGGCCGACCACATCGAGGCCACCCGCACCCACGTGCAGCGCGTCCTGCGCGGCGACCGCCTGCAGCGCCCGTAGGACCACCGCAGAAGGCAGGCGATCACCCCCGCGGCGAGAGCAAGGATCCCGGAGCCGGCCATCCTGGGCCGGTTAGGCCCCGCCGTGGTGTTTAATAGAGGCGGTTGGAGTCGAAGTTCGTGTACGTGTAACAGCGCCTGCGAATTCTGACAGCGGGCGCCCAGGCTCCCATAGCCAGGCCTTACAGGCAGGCGTTCGCAACCAGCCCCGGCCGCACACACGTGCGTTCCGGAGAACGTCCATCAGGAGAAGGCACATGGCTCAAGGCACCGTGAAGTGGTTCAACGCTGACAAGGGGTACGGATTCATCGCCCCGGACGACGGCACCGCCGACGTCTTCGTTCACCACTCCGCCATCCAGACTCAGGGATTCCGTAGCCTCCAGGAGAACCAGCGGGTCGAGTACACCGCTGGCCAGGGCGCTAAGGGCCCGCAGGCGGAGCAGGTTCAGCCGCTCTAGCCCGATCATTCGCGCTGGCCGCCCGCACAGGCGGCCCGCTGCCGGGGACGGGTGGTTCTGCGGAGCCACCCGTTCCCGGTTACGTCATCATGGCCCGCCGCTGTGCGCACCCGGCTGAGGGATTACTACAGCTTGGTCATCCTGGCGCAGGGCAGCGAGATCCGCAGCTGCTGCGGGCGGAAATCCACGAGCACGGCGACGTCGTCCTCCACGCCCACGATGACGCCGAGCCCGTACTTGTCGTGCGTCACTTGATCGTCCACGGCGAACGTCTCGGGCGGCCGCGCCTGGCGCTGGGGCTTGGAACGGGCTGGTGGGCAGGTGGCGCGGGGCTGCGGCGCGGTATTGCCTCATGGTTACATTGTGCGCCATGTTTGCGCTCCGGGCGTCGTTTGCTTGGCCAGCCGTTACCGGTGATCGCCGCGGTGGGGGCTCTCCCGGTGGGCAAAGGGGCACAATAGGCCCGCTTGATCAGGGGCGGGCCGGGGTAGTTGCCGCTGGATGAGTACCTCGGGTGGCGGCACGGTCAACGCCGTGCTGTACGTGGTCATGCTGGCCTGCGCGGTTCGTGCGGGCGCGGCCCTGTCCGGAGGGGACATCGCGGGAGGGCTGCGGCGCCCCCCGGTGGCCGCGATCGCGCTGTGGCTGATCGTGGCCATCCCGTCACTGCTGCAGACTCCCTTTCCTGGCCTGCTCCGCGCGCTGGAACGCGACCCTGATCAGATCCGCCAGCACGGGCAGTGGTGGCGGCTGGTCACCTCGGCGGTGGTGCAGGACGGCGGCATCGCGGGCACGGTCTGGAACCTCGTGATCCTGGCGGTCGTCGGCGTGGTGGCGATCCGGGCCTGGGGTGCTCTTCGGGGGCTGATCATCTTTGCCGTGGGCGTGGTCGGTTTCAACCTCGCCACGACATTTGCCTGGCCCTCCGTGGGCGCCGGGAACTCCGCGGCGACGTTCACCCTGGCCGCGTCCGTGACCGGGCTGGCCCTGGTGCAGGTGCGCGGCCGCCTGGCCCTGCTGCTGGCCGCCCTGACCGCGGGCTGCGGGATTTTTCTGCTGGCGCTCCTGGACGCGCACGGCAGTGCCATGCTCGGCGGGCTAGTGATCGGTGTGCTGGCCGGCGCCATCTCCCCGCCGGGCATGATCCCCGGCTCCGGGCCTCTCGCTAGCCGGGGGGCGGAAACGGGTCAAGGGACGTAGCAAACGCGAGATCCCCCTTGGCCAGGGCCAGCGATCGCGCGGTCTCCCTGGCTCTGACCGCCTGGTCGTGGTGCCCGGCGCGATGGAGGGCGAGGGCCCGGGTCCAGTGCGCGTGGCTGCGCAGCGGCAGGAACTGAGTGCCGTCCACCCGGGCCACGGCATCCGACGCCTGGTCGACCGCTGCCTCGTGGTTCGCGCTCAGGGAGGTGAACAACGCGTGCGCCGTCAGCCGGCGAACCACCCATTCGGTGTCGTGGGGAGCCGGCACGGTGTCGATCTCCGCGATGGCCCGGGCTGCCTCGCGCGGCCGGCCCGCGGAGATGACCACGTGCGCGAGATCCACCAGGGCGGTGGACTCGACCCATCGGTCGCCGCCCCGCCGCCCGGTGCGCAGCGCGTCCTGGATGGCCCCCTCTGCACCACGGTGGTCGCCTGCCCGCAGCCGTATCCGGGCGTCGAAGAGCGCCATCGCGGCGCCCGTCATGTTCAGGTCGAGGTCCGCGAGCCCCCGGCGGGATTGCTCCATCAGCGCGCCAGCGTCCCGTTCCCCGGCCATCGACAGCAGGACCGCCTGGAACCCGACCAGCCCGAGCCGGGCCACGCGGTCACCCGCTGCCTCCGCCGTGAGCTCGGTCAGCCGGCGCAGTCCCTGCGGCACCGGCGTGCGGCCGTCGACCAGGGACCAGGCGATGTAGGCCTGCCCGGCGGCGACCTCGAAGCCGGCGGCGATCCGCTGGGCGTGACGTACCTGCTGCTCACAGTGCTCTCTCGCGCTGTCCGGCGCTCCGTTCATCCACAGCAGCTCGGCATGCAGATAGTGAGCTCTGGCCAGGCCAAGGTCGTCGCCGAGGTGCGTGAATACCTCGCTCGCCTGCCTGACCATGGCCAGGCCTGCTCCGACATCGACGGCATCGGGCCTGGTGTACAGGCGCGTGCGCTCGAGCTCCACGGCGGATCGCCAGCGCGCGCCGGGCAGCCCGAGCCGGGCCCCCTCGCTGGCCCCGAGCGCGGCGACGTCCGCCGCGCGGTCGAACGTTCCCGCCTCGACGAGCGCAGAGGCCAGGATCGGCAGCAGTTCCGCCGCCGCGGCCGACTGCGGGCCGAGCATGCGCCGGGCGCGCTCGATGAACCCGGTCTCGGCCGCCAGCTCGCCGCTGCGGTGGGCCTGCTGCGCCGCGTCGGTGAGCAGGCGGCCGGCCCGGGCCGCGATGGCCGCCGCCCGGCGCCCGGGGTCGCCGATGGCCAGCAGGTGTTCGTGCGCCTGTTCCAGGTGCGAAGCCTGGCGGGCCGGGCCAGCGGGCTCGGGCGGCGTCAGCCGGCTCAGCCAGTCGGCATGCTGCTCGTGCAGCCGGGCCCGGTCGGCTCTGGTCAGCATGGCGTAGGCGGCCTCGCGGATGAGCCGGTGCCGGAAGCCGACCGCCGAGCGGCCGCCGAGGCCGCCGCCGGCCACCGGGGCGACGAGATCCCGCCTGATCAGGGCGTCCAGGGCCCGGTCCAGGCCGGGCCCGCTGATCGCGGCCGATCCACCCGGGCCAGGACCGGCAGCGACCGACTCCAGGTGGAAGAGATCACCCTCGACGGCCCCGCGCTCGAGGAGCGCCCGTTCGTTCTGGGGCAGCAGGTCGAGCCGGGACGCGAGCAACCCGTGCAGGGCCGGGGGGAACGCCGTGTGGCCTTGAGGATTCTCCTGGAGATGCCGGGCGAGCTGCTCGAGGAACAGCGGGTTCCCGGCCGCGGTGGCGACCAGCTCGCTCCTGGTGGCGTCCGGCCATCCGGGGTCCGCGCCGCCGGCACCTTCGCGGATGAGCTGGGCGAGCAGCAGGCGGCTCTCCGCCTCGCCCAGCGGCGGCAACGTCAGCGTCCTGGCCGAGGGCCAGCCGGTGCCCCAGCCGGGGCGGTCCTGCAGCAGTTCCGGTCGGGCCAGGCAGATCATCAGCACCGGCATACTGCGCAGCGGTTCGGCCAGCGCCGCCAGCAGGTCGAGTACCTCCGGTGGTGCGTGCTGGACGTCGTCGACGATGACCACCGCGGGAAGACGCTGGGTGATGGCGGCCATGACCCGCCCGACGGCCCAGGGGGTCTGCCCGCCCGTACGCTCCCGCCCGCGGCCGAGCACGGCCAGGATGACGTCGCGCACCTCCTGGCCGACGCCGATGCTCGTCAGCCACGCGCCGGGGGCCGCGGCACCGGCCGCCTGCTCGATGATCTCCTGGACCGGCCGGTAGGGGACGCCATTGTCGTAGAGCCGGCACCGGCCCCGGAGCACGATGGCATCGGGGCCCACCAGGCGCTCGAACTCCAGGGATAGCCGGGTCTTGCCGACCCCGGGTTCGCCCAGCAGCGTCACCAGCTGCCCGGCACCGCGGTCGCGGACGGCGTTGAGCGCCTCGTTCAGCAGGCCGAGCTCTGTCTCCCGGCCGATATACCGGCCCTTCCACCGGCGCCGGATCGAGGCGGCGCCGGCGTCGATGTCGTCCAGCGCCATGGCGGCAGAGCCGTCACCGGGGAAGGCCGTACCGGCTGGGGCGCGGGACCCGCGCGCGGCATGTGAGACGAGCTGCCAGGTGAAGGGAGCCACCAGCACCTGGCCCTGGCTGGCGGCGCGGGCCAGGATCCCGGCCTGTTCGGCGAGATCGCCGAGCAGGAATGGGGCTTCTGGGCTCTGCCTCGTCACGACCTCCCCGGTGGCCACGCCGACCCCGAGCGGCAGCGGCCGGTGCGGGGAGCGCCCGGCCGGCCCGCCGGCCCGGCCCCGGACCAGCTGCCGGGCGGCGACCACGGCGTTCAGGACGTCGTTCTCCCGGGACTGCGGCCACCCGAAGACGATGGTGAAGGCGGCGGCGTCGCTGTCGCGTACGGTCCCGTGGTAGGCGTGGCAGATCCCGGCGATCCGCGACTTCAGGTCGAGCAGGGTGGCACCGACCGCCTCCGGGTCGGCCTGGCGGCCCGTCATGCTCTCGTCGTGGGGCACCGCGACCACGCAGGTGAGCAGCCTCCGGCGGGCCGTGGAGCCGCAGCCGCTCGGTACCGGGCGGAGCCGGTTCGGCCCTGGGCGGCAGCTCGCCCTGGCGCAGCACGAACCGGTGGGCATCGCGCAGATCCCGCGACGGCTCGACGCCCAGTTCCTCGATCAGCAGGCGGCGGGTATCCCGGTAGACGGCCAGGGCGTCCGACTGCCGCCCGCTCCCGTACAGCGCGAGCATCAGCTGAGCCCGCAGCCGCTCACGCAGGGGATACTCGCCGACGAGCGTCTCCAGCTCGGCTACGAGCTGAGCGTGACGTCGCAGAGCCAGGTCGGCATCGATCCGGTCGGCGATGGCCGAATGCCGCAGCTCGTCCAGCCGCCCGATCGCGGCCTGGGCAAACGGCTCGTCGCGGACGTCGGCGAAGGCCGGGCCGCGCCACATGCTCAGCGCATTGCGCAGCGTGCCCGCGGCGTCGGCGGCCTCGTTGCGGGCGAGCTGAGCCCGGCCCGCCTGCGCCATCGTCTCGAACCGGTCCGCGTCCACCCACCCGGCCGGCAGCCTCAGCGCATATCCCCCGGCGACACCGACGACGACATCGGGCGGCGGCCGCGCCAGGGAGCCCGCACGGCCCGCGAGCGCCCGCCGCAGCCGGGAAACCGCCAGCTGGAGGGCGTTGCGCGGGTCCTTCGGTGGCCTGCCGGGCCACAGCACCTCCGTAGCGACATCGGCCGGCACGATGTCGTCGCGGCGGGTGAGCAACAGGGCCAGCAGCGTCAGCGGCCGTCCGCGGGGGATCTCGAGCCGCGTGCCTGACGCCTCACGTACCTCGATCGGGCCCAGCAGGCCGACGTCGATGTATCTAGCCGTCATGCGGCTGCTCTGAAGATGCAGGACGGCCGGAACGCGGCATCGGGGGAAAGCAGACAGAACGCTGACAGCGCTGTCTCGCATCCTGATGGTCGGCCAGACCGATGATCACAACAACAAAATACGGCGTCGGGTCGACCCGGGACGTATCCGAACCGGGGCGGCAAGGACCCGGGGGCGTTCCGGAAAGGACCCGTGCCATGACCCCTGATCTGATCGATGTCCGGGCCATCCGCAGGCATTTTGCGTTCCAGAAGACCGGCCGGATCGTCACGAACAACGCCGCGAGTACGCAGCCGCCGGACGAGCTGCTGGAGCTTTACCGGTCGCTGGGGCCGGGCTATGAGAACGTGCACCGGGGCCAGTCGAGCGCCTCGCAGGCCATGACCGCGCTGTTCGAGGGCTCCTACGACACGATCGCGCAGTTCCTCGGCGCCCCGGGCCGCGGGTGTATCGCGCTGTACAAGAACACCACCGAAGCGATCAACGCGGTCATGTACTCCCTGATGGGCGAGTTCCGCGACGGCGACAACGTGGTCACCACGATGCTGGAACACAACTCCAACTACGTCCCCTGGTACGGCATGTGCCGGGAAATCCTGCCCCGGTTCGGCCGCCGGGTCGACTACCGGCTGGCCCGGTTCGACCCGGTCACCGGCGAACTCGACCTGGACCACCTGGCCTCGCTGATCGACGCCCGCACCAAGCTAGTGTGCTGCTCGGGCGCGTCCAACTTCCTCGGCACCCGCACCCCGCTGCCCGCAGTCAGGGCGCTGGCCGACGCGAGCGGGTACCGCCAGCCCAACGGGGAAGAGCGGTCGTACCTGCTGGTCGACGGCGCGCAGCTGGTCCCAGGCTCGTTCACCGACGTGCAGGCCCTGGACGTGGACTACCTGGCGTTCTCGTTCCACAAGATGCTGGCCCCGTTCGGCGTCGGTGTGCTCTACGGCAAGCAGCACCTGCTCCAGGCCGCGCTGCCGTTCCTGTACGGCGGAGACATGATCGCCGAAGGCCGGGTCTTCCCCGACCGGGTCGACTACAACACGCTGCCGTGGAAGTATGCCGCCGGTACCCCCAACATCCTGGGCACGATCATCTCCGCCCAGGCGCTGCGCCTGCTGCTGGACCTGGCCCTGTCACCGGAGCACCCGGTCTACTTCGGGACGGCCAGGCGCCTGGACCGCGCCGCCGTCCAGGACGCCATGAGCCGGGTGTCCCGGTGGAACTCCCAGCTGACCGCCCGCGCGCTGGACGGGCTGGGCGCGATCCCGGGCCTGACGATCTACGGGCCGCGTGATGCGGCGCGCCGTACCTCACTGGTCGCGTTCAACCTGGCCGGCCGCGACCCGGTCAGCGTCGCCGGCGAGCTGAACCAGGCCGGTGTCGAATCCCGCGCCGGCTGCCACTGCGCCACCCTCGCCCACCACGCCCTCGGACTCACCCCGCCCGCGAGCTGCCGGCTGAGCTTCTACCTCTACAACACCCCCGGCGAAGTGGACCAGGCCGTGGCCGCGGTAGCCGCCGCGGCCGGCCACCTCGCGCCCAGGGCACCGTGGTACCGCTTCCGGTCATCCCCGGCGCGGCGCCCGCCGGCCCAGGTACCGATCGCGGCCCGGTCGTCATGACGGTTCTGGATGCCGCTGCCGAGCGCAGGAAGCTCCGGCGGGTGCTCGGCCGGCTCGACACGATCTTCTTCCTCATCTCCGCCATGGTGGTGGCCGACACCATCGGCGCGATCGCCGTCGGCGGCGGCCAGGCGTTCACCTGGCTGGTGGTGCTGTTCGTCACGTTCTTCATCCCGTCCGCACTGATCAGCGCCGAGCTCGGCGCCGCGATCCCGGAGGAGGGCGGCGTCTATGTCTGGGTCCGCCGGGCGTTCGGCCGCTACGCCGGCGCCCTGACCTCGCTCTTCTACTGGGCCGGGACACCGATGTGGCTCGGCGGCTCGGTCGCGGTGGTGGCGATGGCCGTCTGGCAGCAGTTCCTGGGCGGCCTGTCGCTGGCCGGCCTGTACCTGTTCGGGACCGTGTTCATCGGGCTGGCCACGGCCGGTGCGATCATCCCGCTGCGGCTCGGCAAGTGGATACCGGCCAGCGGCGCGATCGGGCAGATCGCCCTGCTGACGTTCTTCACCTGCAGCGTCGTCCTGTACGGCGCGCGGAACGGGGTGCACGGCATCACCGTCACCGACCTCACCCCGTCCCGCGGCGTGTTCATCGCCATCGTCCCGGTGCTGCTCTACTCGTTCGTCGGGGTCGAGCTGCCCGCCACCGCCGCCGAGGAGATGACCAATCCCCGGCGCGATATCCCGGTGGCGATCGGCCGGGCCGGAATCGGCCAGGCGCTGATGTATGCCGTGCCGATCCTGGCCGTGCTGATCGTGCTGCCCGCCGGGCAGATCACGTCGCTGCACGGCCTCATCGACGCGATCCAGACCGTGCTGGCCAGCTACGGCGGCTCGGTGGCCGCGGACGGCAGCGTGGTTCTCTCCGGCTGGGGGCAGCTGCTGGGCTGGGTGTGCGCGGTCGTGTTCATCTGGATCCTGCTGGCCAGCGGCTCAGCATGGATCATGGGCGCGGGACGGGCCCAGGCGGCCGCGTGCCTGGACGGCGGCGGGCCGCGCCAGCTGGGCCGGATCTCATCGCGCAGCGGGGTGCCCGTGATCATGGGCCTGGTCTCCGGCGCGGTCTCCTTGCTGGCCATGGCCGCCGACCTGGCCGTCGCCGGCCGGGACAACCAGAAGTACTTCTCCGCGGCGCTGGTGGTCTCGATCGCGCTGATCGTGCTGGCCTACCTGCTGATCTTCCCGGCGTTTGTGGCCCTGCGCCTGCGGGAGCCGGGCCTGAACCGGGCCTTCCGGGTCCCCGGCGGCGTGCGCATGGCCTGGCTCGTCACCGGCCTGGCCACGGGATGGTCCCTGCTGGCTGCCGTCTGCCTGCTGTGGCCAGGCCTCGGCACCGCCGACCCGGACGCTGCCCTGCCCGCGGGCTTCGCGTCGCAGCGTGGGCAGTTCGAGCTCCTCGTTCTCATCCCGATCGGAGCGGTGATCGGCGTGACTACGGTGTATTACCTCGCCACCCGCCGCAGGAGCCGGGACCGCCAGGCCGCGCCGCGCTGACTTCGGCGGCGGTCAGGTGCCCATGTTCATGTCGCTCATCTTCATGCCGCCCAGGGCGATGTTGTGGTGCACCCCGACCCACCAGTTCCACACGTCCTCATGCGGCGCGCCGTACGCCTGCCCCAGCATGCGGCCGTCGTTCTGGGTCCACACCATGTACTCCAGGCCGCCGGTGAAGGTGCAGAACACCCGGCCCACCGCCTGCGAGTCCATCAGCTTTCCCGACTCCGACTGCGCGAGCGAGTAGATCTTCGGGTGGAAGAACGCGTGGTTCCAGCCGGTCTCCCCTTCGGTTCCTTCCAGGCTGCAGTTGTTGACATTCGCCTGGAACTTTCCGCCGCTCAGCGATTTCACCCTGGCGACATAGGCGTTATAGAGAGCCATCAGCGTGGGATAGGTCTGGAAGTTGGCCTGCTGGACAGCCAGGCTCGGACTCGTGCACGTCACCAGGCTGACGTTTTTCTGGTGGCACGTCTTGGGCGGCAGGTCGCCTTTCGCGTCCCCGCTCTGGTTGGCCAGGAGCAGCGCCTTGTCCAGCGCGCCGGCCTTGGTCTTGGCGGGCATGGACGAGCCCTTCATATTCATGCCCGCCGCGCCCTTGTGCCCCGACGACCCGCTGTCACGCCCGGCCACATAGATGCCGATGCCCGCCCCGATGATCAGGACCAGGGCCGCGGCGATGGCGCCGATCCAGCGCCCGCGATGGCTGCGCGGCGGCGACGCCGGCCCGCCGGGAGTGGGCCCGGGCGGCGCGGCGGGGGCGGAGCGGCCTGGTCGCCGCCGGCCTCGCGGGCGGCACTGGCCGCCGCGGGCATGGCCGGCCGGCGGATGATTTCCGTGGCCGACCGGTCGGCGGGCGCGGGCTCCTCAGCGACGGGCGGGGCCTCCGCGGTCCCCGAGTACATCGCGCTGACCGTCGGGCTGCGCATGACCTCAGGCTCGTGACGGCTGACGGTCCCCGTGCCGGCCACCGGGCTGCCGAGGGCCACGTTGGCCGCCTCCATGAACTCGCGGCAGGTCGCGTACCGGTCGCTGGCCTTCTTGGCCATGACCCGGGCCATGACCGCATCGATGCTGGCCGGAAGCTCGGGCCGCACCTCGCTGGGCATCGGGGGCATCTCCTCGACGTGGGCCCAGATGATCGCGGCGTCCCGGTCCTTCTGGAACGGCAGGCGGCCCGTGAGGCACTCGTAGAGCACGCAGCCCAGCGAGTACTGGTCGGCGCGGCCGTCCACCTCGACGGCCTGGATCTGCTCGGGGGCGACGTAGTCGATCGTCCCGAGGAACTCGCCCGTGGGGGTCAGGCCGCTGCGCGACAGCGCGTACTTGGTGATGCCGAAGTCAGACAGGTAGACGTGGTCGGGATCATCGTCCCCGCCGCGCTCGACGAGGAAGTTCCCCGGCTTCACGTCGCGGTGGACCAGCCCCTTGCGGTGCGCGGCGTCCAGGGCCCGCGCGGCCTGGCTGACCAGGAACACGGCGTCGGCCGGGGCCAGCGGCCCGTCCCTCTTCTTGAGCAGCGCGCGCATGTCGGTTCCTGAGACATAGCGCATCACGATATACAGCAGGTCTTCGTGCGGCCCCATGTCGTAGATGGGGATCACATTCGGGTGATTCAGCGAGGCCGCGATGCGCGATTCCTCGAGGAACCGCGTGCGGAACAGGTCATTGGTGGAGAGCTCGGCGGACAGCACTTTCAGCGCGACAATGCTGCCCAGCCGGAGGTTGTCGGCCTGGTAGACGACGCTCATGCCGCCCCGGCCAATGACAGAGCGTATACGATAGCCCGCGAATTCCTGCCCAACCAAAGGTAGTTCCGGCATGGGTCCGCTCCTCCCTAGCGCCGGATTCCGTCTAGCCGCTCAATAAGGCTGCGGCTAATCGCGGCGTAAGCAGGAATGGGCGATGCTGCCGCGCCGGGATCTGGTACCCCGCCATCGCCGTGTCTCCCCCCACCACGCCCGGCCGGGGCCGGTAACACGGCTCCCCGGGCGGCCCCTCCGAAGACGCAAATTTCCCCCACTGGGGGCTTGGGCACACCGTACCGCCGTCCACGCACCGCGTCTACCGCGCGCTGACCTGGTATTGACCCTGGCTTTAGGCATCCGCCCGGCCGCCTCGCCGCGCGGCCCGGTGCCGTGTTTTACTCCCGACGTGGAAACCGAGATCACAGCGAACGACGTGCACGTCGAGGTCGCAGGGAACGTCCCCGCGCAGATGCGCGACGGAACCGTGCTGCGCAGCGATGTCTTCACGCCCCGCCTGGCCGGGCCGCTGCCGGTGCTGGTGTGCCGGACGCCGTACGGGAAACGGGGCGAGGTCTTCGGCGGGGGGTACGCCGGGACCGCGGCCGCGCTGGCCCGGCGCGGGTACATCGTGGCGGTGCAGGACACCCGGGGCCGGTACGCGTCGGAGGGCGTGTACCGGTGGCTCAACGGGCCCGGGGCCGCGGAGGACCACACCCGGGACGGGTACGACACGATCGAGTGGGCGGCGACTCTCCCGGGGTCCAGCGGCCAGGTCGGCACGTGGGGCAACTCCTACGACGGCTACACCTCGCTGCGTGCGGCCGGGGCCGCGCCGCCGTCACTGTCGGCGGTGTTCGCCAGCGGGGTCGCGGAGCGGATGTACGACGAGACGTTCGGCATCTTCAAGCCGATCTACCTGGAGTGGACCCAGGGGATGGCGGCCGACGTGCGGGCCCGTGCCGGGAACCCGGCCCGGCCGGCGGCCCGGGCGGCCACGCCCGCGGCGAAGCCGGCCGTGCTCGGCGACGGCACGGCCGGGCCGGCGGCGTGGCTGGACGACATGATCTGGACGCTGCCCTTCGACGCGATCGGAGACGACACGTTCGCCGGTCTCACCGCGCCGTTCAAGCGGTGGCTGCGCGAGCAGGAGATCGACTACTGGGCCCTGCACCAGACCGAGCCGGCCATCAGCGCCCCGGTCTGCCAACTGACCGGCTGGTGGGACTACGTCTGCCGCGGCACGGTCGCGCACTTCACCGGGCTGCGCGAGCGCGGCGCCGCGGACCTGCGCGGCCGGCACCGGCTGGTCATCGGCCCGTGGAGCCACCGCACCGGGGCCAGCGCGGCCGGGGACGGGGCGATCGACTACGGCCCGGCCGAGCACGTGTACTACCACGACGAGATCGCGGACTGGTACGACTACGCGCTCAAGGGCCAGGACCCGGGCTCGTACGGCCGCGGCGCGGTCAAGATCTTCATCCTGAACGAGAACCAGTGGCGCTGGCTCGATACCTGGCCGGCTGATCAATCGTCGGCCACCCGGTTCTTCCTGCACAGCAACGGCTCGGCCAACACGCCGCGCGGCGACGGGCGGCTGTCGCGGGACGAGCCCGCGGCCGCCGCGCAGCCAAGCCGCTACGTCTACGACCCCCGCGACCCGGTGATCAGCCTGAGCGACTGGTCGTCGCGGGCCATCGACCTGTCCGTGCGCGACCAGCGCCAGGACGTGCTGGTCTACCTGAGCGAGCCCCTGGACCGCAGCCTGCTGGTGATCGGCGACGCGTCGTGCACCCTGTGGGTGGCCACCGACGGGCCGGAGACCGACTTCACCGCCAAGCTCGTCGAGGTCAGGCCCGACGGCCTGAGCGTGGAACTGGCCTGGGGCATCATCCGGACCCGGTTCCTCGACGGCTACGACGAGGCCGTCCGGCTGGAACCTGACACACCCTGCGAGCTCACGATCGGCCTCGGCCCGGTCGGCGTGCGGTTCGAGCCCGGGTCCCGGATCCGGCTGGACATCTCCAGCTCGGACTTCCCGAACTTCGACAGGAACCACAACACCGGGGCCGACTACTGGTCCGACCCCGAGCTGAGACCGGCCCGCCAGACCGTGTTCAGCGACCGCCAGCGCCCGGCCTACCTGACCCTGCCCGTGTGCGACGAATGAGCGCGACCACCGCCGACCAGCACGAACCGACCGGCCAGCAACTTGCGAGGCGCCCAGAATGACCGACCACACCGAGAGCGTCGTCCAGCTCTGCTCCGACCTGATCCGGATCGACTCGTCACCCGCCGGCGACGGGGAGCGGGCCGCCGCCGAGTTCGTGGCGGCCGAACTCGCCGGCCTCGGGCTCGAGCCGCAGCTCTACGAGCACCTGCCCCGGCGCACCAGCGTGGTGGCGCGGATCGAGGGCACCGACCCGGCCCGGCCCGCACTGCTGGTGCAACTGCACCTGGACGTCGTGGCCGCGGACGCGCCGGCCTGGACCGTCCCGCCGTTTTCCGGGGAGGTACGCGACGGGCACGTCTGGGGCCGTGGCGCCGTGGACATGAAGGACATGGTGGCGATGACCCTCACCGCGCTGCGGGTCAAGCTGGCCAGCGGATGGCGCCCCGCGCGGGACATCGTGATCGCGCTGCTCGCCGACGAGGAGAAGGGCGGCCTCGAGGGCGCGGGGTGGCTGGTCGACACCCATCCCGGCCTGTTCGAGGGCTGCACCGAGTCGATCGGCGAGGCGGGCGGGTTCAGCCACGAGATCGCCGACGGCCGCCGGGCCTACTTCGTGCAGATCGCCGAGAAGGGGATCACCTGGCTGCGGCTCACCGCGCACGGGCCGGGCGGTCACGGGTCGCTGATCCACCCGGGCAACCCCATCGTCAAGCTGGCCGAGGCGCTGCTGCGAGTCCAGGGCTACGTCCCGCCGCACTACCCGATCGAGTCCACCGAGTCCGTGGTCGCGGCCGCCCGGAGTGGTCAGGAGAGCAGGATCCGGCCGCCGCGCTGGAGTCGCTGGGCCCGCTCGGGCGGCTGTTCCTGCCCACGCTGCGCAGCACCTACAGCATCACCAGGCTCAACGCCGGGGTGCAGAACAACGTGGTCCCGTTCCGGGCCGAGGCCAGCATCGACGGCCGGTACGTGCCCGGCCACGAGCCCGAGCTGCTGGCCGGGATCCGCGACCTGGTCGGCGACATGGTCGACGTCGAGGTCGTGCAGCAGGGGACCGCGGTGGAGACCCGTTTCGACGGGCCGGTGCCGGACGCGATCCGGGTCGCGATCGAGAAGGAGGACCCAGGCGCCACGGTCGTGCCCGCGTGCCTGCCGATCGGCACCGACGGCAAGCATTTCAGCCGGCTGGGCATTCGTAACTTCGGTTTCATCCCCCTGCTCTTGCCCGCGGGCTATGATTTCGCGTCAATGTTCCATGGCGTGGACGAACGAGTTCCTGTGTCCTCGCTTACCGCGGGAGTTCGGATCCTGCAGAACTTTTTCGGCGAATGCTGAAGGGGTTTTCAGGCGGCCCTGGATTAAGGCAGGCCTCCCGGCGCATCATTTAGCTGTCGCGTGGGGAGGCGAAGTGGGAAATTCAACCCTGGATACGATCGACGCCAAGATCGTGGGGATGCTGGCCGAGGACGCCCGGCTGTCGACGCGGGCCATCGCCCGGGCGGTGGGCATGTCACCGACCGGCGTCTCCGAGCGCTTGGAACGGCTGCACAACCGCGGCATCATCCGGGGCTACCACGCCGACATCGACCCCACAGCCCTGGGCTGGGACGTCGAGGCGATCATCGGGATCACCACCCACCAGGGAGAGATCCTGCAGACCCTGGTCAACCACCTGATGACCCTCCCCGAGGTCATCACCGCCTACATCGTGACCGGGCGCTGGGACATCCTGCTGTCGGTCCGGGCCCGGTCCAACCAGGCCCTCCGCGACTTCGTGGTCGGCATCCTGCCGGCCGCGCCCGGCTTCGTGCGCAGCGAGACCATGGTCTGCTGGCAGGCCAGGCGCAGCAACGCCGGAGCCTTCCTGGCCGGCGACAGCAACGGCGCCTGACCGCCCGCCGCCCGCATCCAGCCTCGGGGTCCGCAGCATGCTCGCCTGCGCCCGCCCCAGTGGCGCCCGTCAGACCTGCGCCGAGGGCCACGGGATGCTGCCCGTCAGGCCTGCGCCGAGGGCTGCGGGATGCTTGCCCGGCTCAGTGGCGCGCGTTAGGCCTGCGCCGAGGGCCGACGGCGTGCTCGCATGCGCGTTGGCGCGCCCGCGCATGCCCGATTTCAGGTCGCCGCGCCGCTTCTGGCTCTCCGCCCGGCGACTGGGGCCGCGCGCTCGTGGCGGGTGGGGCTGGTGAGACTGGTGGGCTTGGATTAGGCGATTTGGTGGCCCGGGCAGCATGATCCATGTGAGTTTGCTGCACACCTGACTACAGCAAACTCACATGGATCATGCTTCTGGTGGGGTAGCGGGCGATGGTGCCGGCCGGGCTGGCCGCTGCGGCGGGCCCGGGGGCGGCGCGGGCTCAATGTGCTGCGGAGCACCGGACTCGGGGGCGGCCCGGGCTCAGCGGCCCGGGGGAGCGGCCGGACTCGGGGGGCGGCCGGGTCAGGTTGCCGGGTCGGCCGCTCGCGGGGTGGGCCCTGGATCCGGCTTTCCGCGCAGGTCAGGGCGGAACACGCGATTGTCGACTGTATGCGTCATTTGGGTAACAGTCCCTTGACGCCCTATCTGCTGGCATGCATCATGGTTGGACCATTGATCCTTCCAGTCAGAGAGGCATCTGACCGAGCTTTTACCATGTGATCATGGGCAAGGAGTGGACGTTCGTCCTGTCGCTTGCCGCCAGTAGCCCCGTCCGGCGGAGGGGGCGACAACCCCCCGGTCGCGGCTGAGCTCCGCTCGCCGTCGGCCTCGTCTGTTTGTAAAGGACGGTCCATGTCCAGACGTTTGATAGCGGCGGCATCGGCCCTGTTGGTCGCGACTCTCGGTATCGCCGCGTGCTCAGGCTCGTCCGGCGGTGGTGGTGGCGGCGGGGGCAGCAGCAGCGGAGAGCTGCTCCGGGTGGGGACGCTCAACAAGTTCGAGCAGACGAACCCGTTCAACGCCTTCGACTTCACGGACTACTTCGTGCAGCAGATGGAGTACCCGTACCTGATCCAGTACAACGGAGCGGGCCAGATCATCCCCGACTTCGCCAAGAGCTGGACCACCTCATCGGACGGCAAGACCTGGACGTTCCACCTGGTGCCGAACGCGAAGTGGTCCGACGGCAAGCCGCTGACCTCGGCTGACGTGGCGTTCACGCTCAACACGATCATCAAGTACCAGACCGGCGCGACCGCGCTGGACGAGGCGTACGTGACCGGGATGAAGGACGCCACGACCCCGAACGCGAGCACCGTGGTGCTGCACTACACCGGCCCGGTGGCCACCGTGCTGCCCTACCTGGACCAGGTCCCGATCGTGCCCGAGCACATCTGGAAGAAGTACGCGGGCGGCAACGGGTCCGGCATGAAGTCGTTCCCGAACAGCGGGCCCATCGTGGCCGGCGGACCGTTCATCCTGGAGTCCCTGAACAGCAGCAACTTCGCCCTGTTCAAGGAGAACCCCAACTTCTACGGCCCGAAGCCGAAGTTCAAGGAGTTCGGGATCCAGTACTACTCGACCGCCGACTCCATGATCCAGGCGCTCAAGGCGGGCCAGCTTGACTACGCGCAGTTCCTGCCGCAGAACGACGCCTCGGTCGTCCAGCAGGACGGGCTCGTCGTCAACAAGTACCCCGGCCTGAACGTGTACTTCTTCTACATCAACTCCGGCAAGCACCCGCTGCACCCGGAGATCGACAACCCGCTGGTCAAGGAGGCCATGGCCCACGCCATGGACCGCAAGCGGATGGTTGAGACGGCCTATCCGGGCTCGGTCCCCGGCGCGTCCATCGTCCCGCCGGCCAACGGCAGCTGGGCCGACTCGTCGATCAAGCCGGAGACCTTCGACCTGAAGCTGGCCAACCAGGAGCTGGACAAGGCGGGCTTCAAGATGGGCCCGAACGGCATCCGGATCGCCAACGGCCACCCGATGTCCTACACGGTGCTGTTCGCCGCGGACCTGACCGGCGCTGGTGACCGCGTGTTCCAGATCATCCAGCAGAACTTCAAGAAGATCGGGATCTCGATCACGCAGAAGACCATGGACGCCTCGGCGTTCGGGCCGGCCATCTACGGCAACAACACCACCTACAACGGCTGGGACTTCGCGATGGAAGGCATCGGCGGGATCCTGGACCCCGGCTTCGCGGTCGGCTACTTCGACTGCGCCAACCTGGGCGGCTGGAACTTCAGCGGCTGGTGTGACAAGAAGTACCAGGCCGTGTTCGACCAGCAGAACCAGACGATCGACGTGGCCAAGCGCCACCAGCTCGTTAACGAGCTCCAGCAGATGGCCTACAACGCCAAGCCGGCGATCGTCCTGTTCTACCAGGAAGACCTCGACGTCCATTCCAAGCAGTGGACCGGTTTCGGGGCCGACCCTTACGGCGCCTTCAACTCGCTGAGCAAGGTGACGTTCACCAATGTCCACCGAGTCTGAGGAGATGACGATTTAGCGCGGACAAATGCCCCGGAATAATGGGTAGCGGCCACTCGGGCAGTTCGCGGCGACAGGGGAGTTGAATGCGGAAGTCGGGTTACCTGACCAGGAGAATAATCCAGGCCCTCGTGACTTGCTTCGTCGCCATCACATTCAACTTCATCCTGTTCCGCGCACTGCCCGGGTCGGTCGTGAGCAACCTGTCCCGGGTCCCTGACGCGTCCCCGGCGCTCAAGATCGCGCTGACCAAGGAGTTCGGCCTCGACAAGCCGATGCTGGTGCAGTACGGCGACTACCTGTCCCAGCTCGCCCA
The DNA here is from genome assembly GCA_963844655.1 of uncultured Actinomycetota bacterium. GTDB lineage: Bacteria > Actinomycetota > Actinomycetes > Streptosporangiales > Streptosporangiaceae > JASHPR01. The sequence continues at coordinate 28,819 of CAWJPA010000001.1, forward strand.
CCTCAACCTGGGCGTGTCCTACCAGAACTCCCGGCCGGTCCTGGACAACCTGATCAGCGATCTGGCCAACACGATCCCGATGGTGACGCTCGGCACGCTGATCTCGATCGTGCTCGGTGTGCTCACCGGCGTGATCGCGGCCTGGCGCCGGGGCACGCAGATGGAGAACCTGGCCGTGGCGCCGGCGCTGGGCTTCTACGCCATGCCCGCGCAGTGGCTCGGGCTGATGTTCATCGTGCTGTTCTCCTCGTTCCTGCCGACCTCGGGCATGAGCAACCAGTTCCTGATCGACCCGACGCCGCTGCAGCACCTCGAGGACGTGCTGCAGCACATGATCCTGCCCTCGCTGACCCTCGGGCTCGTGCTCTACGGCCAGTACACGCTCATCGTGCGGTCGTCCATGCTGGAGACCCTGAGCGAGGACTACATCCTCACGGCCAAGGCCACCGGGCTGTCCAAGTCGCGGATCCTGACGCGCTACGCGTTCCGCAACGCCATACTCCCCGTGGTCAGCGTCGTCGCGCTGTCGCTCGGCTTCGTCGTCGGCGGTGCGATCCTGGTCGAAACCGTGTTCAACTGGCCCGGGATCGGGCTGGCCGTCTACCAGGCCGTGCTCTACCGCGACTACCCCATGCTGCAGGGAGCGTTCCTCGTCTTGACCCTGTCCGTGATCTTCTTCAACCTGCTGGCCGACGTGCTGTACCTGCGGCTCGACCCAAGGATCAGCTGATGTTCCCCGAGGTCAGCCCGAACGCGGTCGAGCCCGTCGGCGTCGAGATCCCGGCCGAGCCTGAGCCCGCCGAGCTGGTCACCGGCAAGCGGGCGTCGACATCGTCGTTCGCGGTCGTGGCCCGCGCGGTCCGGCACAGCCCGTCCGCCATGATCGGCCTGACCATCCTCGTGGTGCTGATCCTGATCGCGCTGCTGGCCCCGCTGATCGCCCCGTATAACGTCAACACCCAGGTCGGGAAGCCGTTCCTGCATCCCTCCATGACGCACCTGCTGGGCCTGGACGACGGCGGCTACGACGTGTTCTCGCTGCTGATGTGGGGCCTGCGGGTGTCATTGCTGGTCGGCTTCGCGTCCACGTTCGTGGCCAGCGGCGTCGGCTCGGTGGTGGGCATCGTGGCCGGCTACTTCGGCGGCGCCTGGGACTCGGTCCTGATGCGCATCACCGACTACTTCCTGGTCATCCCGGCCCTGCCGCTGATGATCAGCGTGGCCGACATCTGGGGTCCCAGCCTGTTCCACACGATCGTGGTCATCGGCGTGCTGTCCTGGACCGTGACCGCGCTGGTGGTCAGGGCCCAGGCGCGGACGGTGAAGGAACGCGTCTACGTCAAGCGGGAGCGCTCGATCGGCGCCAGCCACCGCTGGATCATCTCGCACCACGTGCTGCCGCAGCTGGTCCCGCTGATCGTGGCGAACACGGTGCTGAACATCTCCTACGCGATCTTCCTGGAGACCGCGCTCGCGTTCCTCGGCCTCGGCGACCCGAACCTGGTCTCCCTGGGCACGATGATCCAGCACGCGTTCCTCGCCTCCGCCGTGGTCCAGGGCGCCTGGTGGGCGATCGTGCCGCCGGGTGTGCTGGTCGCCGTCATCATCCTCGCCTGCAGCCTGTTCGGCCGGGCCATCGAGGACGCGTTCAACCCGCGCCTGCGCGCGGCCAACCTCGGCGCCAGGAGCTTTACCCGGATCCGGGCCGGCCAGGAGCGCGGATGAACGAGCCACTGCTCGAGGTGCGTGACCTCAACGTCTGGTTCCGGGCCGAGGACGGGTCCCGGGTGCACGCCGTGCGCGGGGTGAGCTTCACCCTCGACGCCGCCGAGCGCGCCGGGCTGGTCGGCGAGTCCGGGTGCGGCAAGAGCACCACGGTCCTGGCCCTGCTCGGACTGCTCCCGCCGACCGCGGAGTTCTCCGGCGAGGTGCTGCTGAACGGCACCGACATCATGGCCGAGGGCGACGACAGCGTGAAGAGCGCCCGCTGGACCGAGATGGCCATGGTGTTCCAGGGCGCGATGAACGCGTTTAACCCGGTGCGGCGGATCGGCTCCCAGATCGTCGAGGTGCTGCGGGTCAGGGCCGGGCTCTCCAAGCAGGCCGCCCAGGAGCGGGCCCGCGAGCTGTTCGAGCTCGTCGGCATCCCCAAGGACCGGGTCCGCAGGTACCCGCACGAGTTCTCCGGCGGCATGCGCCAGCGCGCGGCGATCGCGCTCGCGCTGGCCTGCGAGCCCAAGGTGCTGCTGGCCGACGAGCCCACCACCGCCCTCGACGTCATGGTGCAGGCCCAGATCGTCGAGCTGCTGCGCCGCCTGTGCGAGGAGCAGGGGCTGGCGCTGCTGATGGTCAGCCACGACCTGCCGCTGATCGCCCAGGTCTGCTCCAACCTCAACGTGATGTACGCGGGCGAGATCATCGAGCGCGGCCCGGTCGAAGACCTGTACCGCAGCCCGGCCCATCCCTACACCCGGCTGCTGCTCGCCGCGACCCCGGACATCGTGGACATCACCGAGCTGGTCTCGATCAAGGGCGCGCCGCCCGCGCTCAGCCGGCCGATCACCGGGTGCCCGTTCCGGCCCCGCTGCGACCGGGCGTTCAGCCGGTGCGAAACCGAGGCCCCGGTGCTCAAGACGGTCGGCGAGAACCGGCTGGCCGCCTGCCATCTGAACGACAAGGTGCCCTCGGACCCCCCGCTGAAGGTGAACCCATGACCGCAGCCACGGCCGGCACCGACACGCCGCTGCTCGCGGTGGACGGCCTGGTCGCCGAGTACCGGTCGTCCCGGAGCATCATCGACTCGATCGCCCGCCGCAGCTCCCACGTCGTCCACGCGGTCGACGATGTGTCCTTTACGCTCCAGCGCGGGGAAATGCTCGGACTCGTGGGCGAGTCTGGCTGCGGGAAGACCACCACCGCGCAGACGGTGCTGCGCCTGATCGAGCCGGTTGCGGGGTCAATCACGTTCGGCGGCGACGACATCACTCACCTCGACCAGCGGCAGCTCCGGCGGCTTCGCCAGCAGATGCAGCTGGTCTACCAGGACCCGTACGAGTCACTGAACCCGCGCTACCGGGTCCGCCAGGTGATCGAGGAGCCGCTGCGCATCCACGGCATCGGGAACAAGCGGACCCGCACCGACATGGTCAACGAGGCGCTGGCCCGGGTCGAGCTGAACCCGCCCAGCCTGTTCGCCGACCGGTTCCCGCACGAGCTGTCCGGGGGGCAGCGGCAGCGGGTCGCGATCGCGGCCAGCCTGGTCGTGAAGCCGGAGCTGTTCGTCGCCGACGAGCCGGTGTCCATGCTCGACGTCTCGGTCCGCGCCGGGATCATGGAGCTGCTGCGCACGCTGTGCCGCGAGGACGGCATGGCCGTGCTGATCATCGCGCACGACCTGGCCATGGTCGCGCACTGCGCGCAGCGCATCGCGGTCATGTACCTGGGCCGCATCGTGGAGCTCGGGCCGACCCGCCAGGTGCTGTCCAACCCGCAGCACCCCTACACCAAGGCGCTCTGCGCGGTCGCGCCCCGCCGCGACCCGGCGAACCACAGCCAGGTCACGCTGCTGGGCGGCGAGGTGGCCGACGCGTCGGCGATCCCGGCCGGCTGCCGGTTCCACCCGCGGTGCCCGATCGCGGACGAGGGCTGTAAGGCCACCGACCCCCGCCTGCACGCTGTCCCGGACTCGGCCGGGGAGCACGAAGTCGCATGCCTCAAGGCACCCTGAGCGAAAGGTCACTTGTTGAACGCGGTTGTACGGCACGAACACGCCGGGGCGCCCTGGAGCCAGGCGCCGGAGAACACGGTCATCGAGCTGGTCGCCGGCGCCTGCCAGCGGGACCCGGACCGCCCGCTGCTGATCTTCGAGGACGGGCTGACCGTCACCCGGCGCGACCTGGCCACCCGCGTCGAGAGCTTCGCGGCCGCGCTCAAGGAACGCATCGGGCCCGGCGACATGGTCGCGATCATCCTGGACAACCGGGCCGAGTTCATGATCGCCTGGCTGGCCGTGGTCGCGCTGCGGGCCACGCTGGTGTCGGTCAACCCGGACGTGAAGGAGCACGACGCGCGGCACGTGCTGCGCGACTCCGCGGCCGTCCTGGCCATCATCACCCCGAAGCACCAGGCGCTGATCGACACGGTGCGCGCCGACTGCCCCGCCCTGCGCGACGTGGTCGTGGTCGGAGACAACGAGCCCGACGGGCTGCCCGGACCCGAGGCCGGGACCACGTTCTCGCTCGCCGACGCCGCGTGCGAGCGGGACGACGTCACGAACGTGTACTACACATCGGGCACCACGGGACCGCCCAAGGGCTGCATGGTCGGCCACGAGTGGTGGCTGCGCACGGTCGACGTGGACCTGCGGCTGCACCCCAAGGGGCCGGACGACCGGATGCTGTGCTGCCTGCAGTTTTACTACGCCGACCCGGGCTGGCAGGTGCTCGCCGCGCTGCGCTGCGGCGGCGCGGTCGTGGTCATGCGCCGGTTCAGCGTGTCCCGGTTCTGGGACGTGGTCAGGTCCACCGGCGTCACCGAGATCCTCGGCATCGCGTCGATCCCCGCCCTGCTGCTCAAGGCCGAGCCGTCCCAAGGCGACCGCGACCACCAGGTCAAGCGGGCGCTGCAGGTCGCGGTGGCCGCGAACCTGCACCGGGAGATGACCGACCGGTGGGGCTTCCCCTGGGTGGACGGCTACGGGATCACCGAGGGGAACTTCGTGACCCGGGTGCCGCTCGACCTGGCCGAGGAGATGGTGGGCTCGGGGTCGATCGGGATCGCGGTGCCGGAGATGACGATCCGGCTGATCGACGACGATGGCCACGATGTGCCGCCGGGCACGACCGGCGAGTTCCTGCTCTCCGGCCCGGGGCTGATGAGCGGCTACCTCAACCGGCCCGAGGCCACCGCCGAGGTGCTCAGCGACGGGTGGTTCCGCACCGGCGACCTCGGCCGCCAGGACGAGCGCGGGCTGTATTACTTCGTGGGCCGCAAGAAGGACATCATCAGGCGCAGCGGCGAGAACCTGGCCGCGGCCGAGGTCGAGGAGGTGCTGCGGGCGCACCCCAGGGTGCTCGAGGTCGCGGTCATCGGCGTGGCCGACGACCTGCGCGGCGAGGAGGTCAAGGCGTTCATCCTGCCGGTCGAGGGCCAGTCCGCGGCGACGATCCCGCCCGAGGAGCTGGCCGCCTGGTGCGAGGCCCGGCTGGCCAGGTACAAGGTCCCCCGGTTCATCGAGTACCGGACCACCGATTTCCCGCGGACCCCCTCGCTCCGGGTGCAGAAGACGCTGCTGCGCAACCCCTCTCGCGACAACCAGGGGCCGGTCTGGGACCGCGAGAACCCGACACCCGTGCCCGCCGCCGAACCCGCGACCTGAGCGACCAGAGGGGACCCCATGGCTGACGCCACATCCAGTGCTGCACAACAAGACTGCGACCTGCTCGTCCGCAACGCCTACGTGATCACCCTGGACGAGCAGCGGCACGTGTACCCGTCCGGGGCGGTCGCGATCACCGGGCGGCGCATCACCGCCGTCGGCCCCGACGCGGAGGTGGGCCGGCTGACCGCCAGGCGGACCATCGACGCGGGCGGGGGCGCCGTGCATCCGGGGCTGACCGACGCGCACGCGCACATGACCCTGCACACGACCAGGGGCGCGTTCCCTGACAGCCCGAGCGAGGCCGAGGCCCAGGACCACTTCACCACCTGGATGCAGGCCGTCGACGACGACGACGAGTACGCGAGCGCGCTGCTGGCCTCCCTGGAGATGCTGCGCAACGGGGTGACCTGCTTCCTCGAGCCCGGCACCGCGTACGAGCCCGACGCGGTGGCCTCGGCCGCGCAGCGCGTCGGCATCCGCGGCTCGGTCGCCGACGCTTACCTCTGGGACCGCGTGTCCCCGGGCTACCACGCGCTCGACCGGGCCCCCGCCGACCACGCCCGGGCCATGAAGCTGCTCGGCGGCCAGCTGGCCCGCAACAACGACCCGGACGCGCTGGTGCGCGGGCACGTCGGCCTGTACGGGGCGGCCACCGCCACCGACGAGCTGATGCGGGCGGCCAAGGCGGTCGCGGACGAGCGCGGCGCGATCCTCACCCAGCACCAGTCGTTCTACGCCGACGACGTGGCCGACGACGACGAGCGGTTCGGCGGGCATCCGCTGGCGCACTTCGCCGAGATCGGTGTGCTGGGCCCGAACTGCACGTTCTCGCACATGAACGCGATCAGGGACGACGAGACCCAGGCCGTGACCGACTCCGGCCTGACCATGGTCTGGATGCCGGGGAACTTCATGTTCTACGGGGTCGCGGAGTTCTTCAAGCAGCGCATGGCCGAGCTGTACCACCTCGGGGCGCCGGTCGCGCTCGGCTCGGACGTGGCCAAGGTGTGGGGGTTCGGCGAGCAGGGTTACCTCGGCTTCCTGCTGGCCCGGGCGCACGGCCAGTTCCTGTCCGCCGAGGACATCATGGACATGGCCAGCCGGTCCGGCGCCCGCGCGGTCGGCCTGCAGGACCAGGCGGGCAGCCTCGCCCCCGGCAGGCTGGCCGACCTCGTGGTCCGCTCGACCGGCGTGGCCGAGTCGCACCCGCCCGCCAACCCGGTCCGCGACATCGCGCTGATCGGCCGGACCAAGGCCGTGGACACGGTCGTCGTGGACGGCAGGGTCGTGCTGCGGCACGGGCACGCGACGCTGATCGAGGACGAGGAGGTCTTCAGCGTGGCCGACGCGTCCGCGAAGCGCCTGGCCGACCGCGTGGCGCTGCCGCCCGCCACGATCTGGCCCGAGGTCCAGGACGGTCATGACGGCTGACCCGGAGACCCCGGAGTTCGACCCGGGCCAGGCTCGGCGAGTGGACGGCCACCGGGCGCTTTGAGGTCCGGCCCGAGCAGGTCGCCGCGTACGCCGCCGCGACCAGCGAGGCCCCAGGAGATTACCCGGAGGGGGCGGCGGCCCCGCCGGTGTTCGCGCTGCTGCCCGCCATCGACGTGTACCCGCAGCAGGTCGAGCGGCTCTTCGGCCGGACCCTGGCCAGCATGGGCAGCGTGCACGGCGAGCACGACCTGCTCATCGACCAGCCGGTCCGCGCGGGCACGGCGGTCACGACCCGGGTCGCGGTCACCGGCGTGCACGTGAAGGCCAGCGGCACCGCGGTCGTGGTGCAGATCGAGTCCCGCGGCGAGGCCGGCGCACTCCTTAACACGCAGTACGCGGTGCAGTTCCTGCGCGGTTTCGACGCGGGTGCCAGCGCGGGCGCGGTGCCGCCCGCCTGGCTGGCGCGGAACGCGGCCCGCGACGACAAGCCGGCCGCGAGCGTGACGCTCACGGTCGACCCCGACCAGGCCCGCCGGTACGCGGAGGCCTCCGGCGACTACGGCGACTACACGCTGGACGACGAGGCCGCCCGCCGGGCGGGCTTCCCCGGCCGATCCTGCACGGCGCCTGCACCATGGCCCTGGCCGGGCGGGCCGTGACCATCGGCTGCGCGGACGGCGACCCGGCCCGGCTGCGCCGCCTGGCCGTGCGGTTCTCCGCGGTGTGCTTCCCTGGCGACCAGCTCACCACCACGGTCTGGCCGCTGCACGACCAGGTGCCGCGGGCCACCGTGGTGTTCGAGACGACCAGCCAGGACGGCCGCAAGGTGATCACGAACGGCATCGCGGAGGTGAGCGGGTGACCGCGTCAGAGGAGATCCCGGCCCGGTTCGACCCGGCCGCGCTGCAGGCGTGGACACCGGCCCGGACGTTCTTCGTCGACCCGGACGCCTGCCGCAGGTACGCGGCCGCGACGAATGAAGCCGACCCGGAGCGCTGGGCCGTTGGGGTGGCCCCGCCGGTGTTCGGCGTGGTCGCGACCGTCCCGCATGTGCACGAGGTCCTGCAGGCCAACGTGCCCGAGCGGGCCCGCGCGGAGAACCGCAGCGTGCACGGTGAGCACGACGTGCACTACCACCGGCCGCTCGTGCCCGGCAGCACGCTGCTGGTGCGCGGCCGCCTGTTCGGGGTGCAGCCCAAGTCGACGGGGACGCTCCTGGTCACGCTCGTCGAGATGACCGACCCGGACACCGGCGACGTGGCGGGTGAGCAGTACTTCGTCAACTTCCTGCGCGGCGTGACCACCGACGGCCCCATCGGGCAGGTGCCGTCCCCGCACCGGCTGCCTGACCCCGCGAGCCTCGGCGACCCGGCCGCGACCACGAGCTACGGCATCGACGCGGACCAGACCTACCGCTACGCCGAGGCGTCCGGCGACCACAGCATCTACCACCTCGACGACGCAGCGGCCCGGGCCGCCGGGTTCGACGGCATCATCGTGCACGGCCTGTGCACGATGGCGTTCGCCGGCCGCGCCGTGGTCGCCGGGGCGTGCGGGGGCGATCCGGCCCGGCTGCGCCGCCTGGCGGTGCGGTTCTCCCGGCCCATGTACCCGGGGCACACGATGACCACCTCGCTGTGGGCTCCGGCGTCGCTGGGGGACTCGCCGGCGAAGTTCCGGTTCCAGGTCGCCGACGACAGCGGCGGCACGGTCATTACGGACGGCCTCGCCGCGGTGGCGCCGGCCGGAGAGGAGTAGCCAGGTGAGCCGACTTGCTGGCCGCGTCGCGATCGTCACCGGCGCCGGGCGGGGCCTCGGCCGCGCCCACGCCCGCTACCTGGCGTCGCAGGGCGCCGCGGTGGTGGTCAACGACCGCGGCGGGGACGTGCACGGCCGCGGGGACAACCGGAGCCCGGCCGACGCCGTGGTCGACGCGATCCGCGCCGACGGCGGCCGGGCCGTGGCCAGCGGCCACGACGTCTCGGACTGGGAGCAGGCCGCCGAGCTGGTGCAGCTGGCCGTGGATGAGTTCGGCGACCTGAGCGTGCTGGTCAACAACGCCGGCATCCTGCGGGACCGGACCCTGGCCAACATGTCCGAGTCCGACTGGGACGACGTGCTGCGGGTGCACCTCAAGGGCCACGCCGCGCCGACCAGGCACGCGATGGCCTACTGGCGCGCCCGGTCCAAGGCCGGCCAGCCGGTGGCCGCCTCGGTGGTGCACACCACCTCGATCGCCGCGTTCGCCGGCAACTTCGGGCAGGCCAACTACACCGCGGCCAAGAGCGCGGTGCTCGGCCTGTCCCGCGTGGTCGCCCTGGAAGGCGCCAAGATCGGGGTGCGCTCCAACGCGGTGTCACCGTCGGCGCGGACCCGGATCATGATGACGCGCCCGGACGACGAGCCCGACGACGTGGCCGAGTGGGACGCGGGCGACCCGCTGAACCCGGCCAACGTCTCGCCGCTGATCGGCTGGCTGGCCGAGGAGAAGTGCCCGGCCAACGCGCAGGTGTTCCACACCTACGGCAACCGGGTCATCGTGGTGACGATGCCGTCGATCCGGCACGACCTGCGGACCGAGGGCCGCTGGACCCCCGAGGCGCTGGACGAGGCGCTCCCGCCCCGGCTGCTCGAGCTCTCCGAGCTCGGCGACTTCCTGGACGTGTGATGGACCTGCGCCCCGCATTCATCGCCGGCGTCGCGGAGACGCCGCTCGGAGAGGTCTGGGACCACAGCGAGCTGTCCATGGCCGCGGTCGCCGCGCACGAGGCGCTGGCCGAGGCCGGGATGACGTTCGCCGACGTGGACGCGCTGTTCACCAACTACATGGGCGAGGAGGGCACGGTCCAGCTCGGCGAGTACCTGGGCGTCATGCCGCACTACGCCGACTCGACCGACCTCGGCGGGGCCGCGTTCGAGGCGTTCGTGCACCACGCGGCGGCCGCCATCCACGCGGGCCGGTGCGAGGTCGCGCTGATCGCGTACGCGTCCCGGCAGCGCACCCGGCGCAGCCGGCGGATGACCCGCGAGTCGGACACCGCCAGCCTCGGCGCGCAGTTTGAGCTGAGCTACGGCCTGCCCGGGCCGCTCGGCCACTACGCGATGATCGCCGCCCGGCACATGTACCAGTACGGCACCACCTCCGAGCAGCTGGCCGAGATCGCGGTCGCCGCCCGGGCCTGGGCCGCGATGAACCCCAAGGCCTGGTCGCGGGACCCGATCACGGTGGAGGACGTGGTGAGCTCCCGGCTGATCTGCGACCCGCTGCACCGGCTCGACGTGTGCCTGGTCACCGACGGCGGCGGCGCGGCCGTGGTGACCACGGCCGAGCGGGCCCGCGACGCGGCCAAGCGGGCGGTGCGGGTGCTGGGCGTGGGCGAGAGCCAGACGCACTGGAGCATCGCGCAGATGCCGGACCTCACGGTCACCGCCGGGGCGGTGTCGGGCCGGGACGCGTTCGGCATGGCCGGGATCAAGCCGTCCGACGTGGACGTGCTCGAGCCCTACGACTCGTTCACGATCACCGTGCTGCTCGCGCTCGAGGACCTCGGGTTCTGCGCCAAGGGCGAGGGCGGCGCGTTCGTCGAGGGCGGCAGGCTCGCGCCCGGCGGCGCGCTGCCCGCGCTGACCTCCGGCGGCGGGCTTTCCTACAACCATCCCGGCGCGTTCGGGCTGCTCCTGCTCGTCGAGGCCGTGCGGCAGCTGCGCGGCGAGGCCGGGGACCGGCAGGTGCCCGGGGCCGGGATCGCCGTGGCCCACGGCGTCGGCGGGCTCATGTCGACCGCGTCAACGGTGGTGCTTGGCAATGACTGATCAGAAAACCGAGAGTCAGAAGACGGCGAAGGGCCCGGACCTCGAGGGCCTGCCCGCCGACCCGACCACCGCGCCGTTCTGGCGGGCCGCACGCCAGCACCGGCTGGTGGTGCAACGATGCACCTGCTGCGGCGCGTACCAGTTCTACCCGCGCCCGTTCTGCCTGGCGTGTTCCGCCCTGACGCTGGAGTGGGTCGAGGTCAGCGGGCGCGCCACCGTGTACTCCAAGACCAGGGTGCGGATCCCGGTGATCGATGAGCTCACGCCGCCGTACGTGGTTGCGATCGTGACCCTGGACGAGGGACCGAGGCTGACCACGAACCTGGTCGGCGACGAACCGGAGATCGGCGACGCGGTGACCGTGACCTGGCGGGAGCGCGCCGACCTGCCGCCGCTGCCCGTGTTCGAGAAGCCGGTGCTCCAGAGAGGAGCCGGATGATGGCGTCCGAGGTGAATTACCACGTCGACGACCACGTCGCTGTGGTCACGATCAACCGGCCGGAGAAGCGTAACGCCCTGAATCTGGCCGCCTGTGACGCGCTGATGGACTGCTGGAAACGGATCGAGGACGACCCGGACGTGCGGGCCGGGATCGTCACCGGGGCCGGGGACAAGGCGTTCTGCGCCGGGTTCGACATCACCGAGAAGAACGTGGACGGGCGGCCCACGACCGAGGACTTCACGCCGCGGCCCGGGACCAGCCCGGTGACCGGCAAGCCGCTGATCGCCGCGGTGAACGGGCTGGCCATGGCCGCGGGCATGGCCCTGGTCGAGGCGTGTGACCTGTGCGTGGCCGCCGACCACGCGTGGTTCTCGCTGCCCGAGGTCCGGCTCGGCATCGGCCTGGAGCCGTTCGTGGCGTCGATGTGGACGCTGCCGCAGAAGGTGCTGTTCGAGCTGCTGGTCACCGGGGACCGGCTCTCCGCGGAGCGGGCCTACCAGATCGGGTTCGTCAACCGGATCGCACCCGGCGGCGAGCTGATGGACACCGCGCTCACGCTGGCCAGGACCATCGCGGGGAACGCGCCGCTGGTGGTCAGGGCCAGCAAGGAGCTGATCTACGGCGGGCAGCGGGCGATGGGAATGGACAGCGCCCTGACTGCGGCGAACCGTGCGTTCGCCCCGGTCAGCGGCAGCAACGATGCCAAGGAGGGGTACCGGGCGTGGATGGAAAAGCGGCCGCCGGTCTGGCGGTCGGAATGAGGGCGGTCGGAATGAGGCAGGCATGAACGACGACGTCATCTGGCTGAGCGCCACCGAGCAGGCCGGCCTGCTGCGCCGGCGCGAGATCTCCTCGATGGAGCTGACCGAGACCTACCTGCGCCGGATCGAGGCGATCGACCCGCAGATCAATTCCTACGTCACGGTGTGCGCAGACGAGGCGCTGGCCGCGGCCCGTGAGGCCGACGAGCAGCTCGGCTCGGCGTCGCCGCCGGACGCGCCGTTCCTGGGCGTGCCGGTCTCGATCAAGGACCTGGCCGAGACCAAGGGCGTGCGCACCACGTTCTCGTCGCGGGCGTTCGCCGACTACGTGCCCGACTTCGACGCGTCCGTGGTGCGCCGGATCAAGGACGCCGGGTTCGTCCTGCTCGGCAAGACCAACACCCCCGAGTTCGGCAACCTCTCGTTCACCGAGTCGATCCTGAACGGGGCCAGCCGGAACCCGTGGAACCTCGAGCGCACGACCGGGGGCTCCAGCGGCGGGGCCGCGGCCGCGGTGGCCGCAGGGCTGAGCCCGGTCGGGCACGGCAGCGACGGCGGCGGGTCGATCCGCACGCCCGCGTCGTGCTGCGGCGTGGTCGGGCTGAAGCCGGCCCGCGGGCGTGTTTCCTGCGCGCCGACCCTGGGCGAGGCCATGGTCGGGCTGTCCACCAACGGCATGCTGACCCGCACCGTCATGGACGCGGCGGCCACGCTCGACGTCATGGCCGGCTACGAGACCGGCGACCCGTACTGGGCGCCGCCGCCGGAGCGGCCGTTCCGCGACGAGGTCGGGGCCGACCCCGGGAAGCTGCGGGTGGCGTTCACCACGGTCAGCCCGACCGGCATCCCGATGACCCCGGAGTGCGTGGCCGCGGTGCGCTCGACCGCCCAGCAACTGGCGGGCCTGGGCCACCACGTCGAGGAGGCGTGCCCGGACGTCGACCCGGACTCCTACGACATCCTGATGCGGCTGTGGGTGACCGCGCCGTGCTACCACCCGAGCGACAGGACCGACCTGTTCGAGCCGATGACCCAGTTCGTGCTCAAGATGGCGCAGGAGAACTCCAGCGCCGGGTACGTGGAGGCGGTCAACTTCCTGCACGCGCTGTCCCGCAAGATCGTGGCGTTCTGGGACAACTACGACGTGCTGGTCACGTCGGTGCTGCTGCGGCCGCCGGTGCCGGTCGGGTTCGTGTACGAGGGCACCGACGACATCTGGGAGCAGTACCTGCGCGACGGCATGTTCCTGCAGTACTTCACCCCGCTCGGCAACGTCACCGGGCAGCCCGGGATCTCGCTGCCGCTGCACATGTCACCGGACGGGCTGCCGATCGGCGTGCACGTGCTCGGGCCGCCAGCCGGCGAGGCGGTGCTCCTGCGGCTCGCCGCCCAGCTGGAGGAGGCCTCGCCGTGGCGGGACCGCCACCCGGCCCTGGCCGTGTCGGGCTGAGGAGACCCATGGAGCGGCTGCGGGTGAGCATCGACCCGGACGTGTGCGCCTGCACCGGGTACTGCGTGCAGGTCATGCCCGCCGTGTTCAAGCTGGACGAGGACGGCGGGCCCACGGTGGTGCTCGACCCGCAGCCGCCGCTGGACCTGCTCGGCGACCTGCGCGAAGCGGAGACCCTGTGCCCGACGGCGGCTATCCGCGTGGAGACGATGGAGGAGACGTAGGGGATGCAGGACGAGCGCCTCGCGTACGAAGGGACCAGCCTCGACCCGCTGACCGGCCCGGCGGCCAGCGAGATGCCCTGGCTTCGCTCGTATCACGACGTGGTGGAGGTGTTCCGGTCCAAGTCATTCGTCCAGGGCGGCGGCGGCCGCCGGGACAGCGCGCCGATCACCGGGTACGGGGTGCTGGCCCTGGCCGGCCGCGACCACTTCGAGCGGCGGCGGATCGAGGCGGTGCTGTTCCGCAAGGAGATGCTGCGCTGGTTCGAGCGCGACGTGCTGGGCCCGGCCCTGGCCGCGGCGCTCGCCGAGGTGGCGGACGGCCAGACCGACCTGCTGCCGTTCCTGCGCGACGTGTTCTGCGACCTCACGTGCGCGTTCTGGGGGATCGACGGGGTCGATACCCCGGCGGCGCGGCAGCGGTTCCTCGCGGTCGTCGACGAGATGACGCCCGGGGGAGCGGTCGAGTGGGAGCGGGGCAACCACCGCGAGATCGTGGCCAGCTCCCTGGCCGCGCAGCGCCGGTTCGCGGCCACCTACATCCAGCCCGCGCGGCAGCGGCGGGAGGCGCTGATCGAGGCCCACGCCGCGGGTGAGCTCGACGAGGCCGAGCTGCCCCGGGACCTGCTGACCGTGATGCTGCGGAACAAGCAGCACTTCGACCGGTGGGACAGCGAGGTCTACGTCCGGGAGATCACGCTGTTCGCGCCCGGTGACACGATCATGCGCTTCGTCCCGCACATGGTGGCCGAGATCCACGGCTGGGTCAGCGAGCATCCCGAGGACGCCGGCCGGCTCGAGGACGTGGGCTTCCTGCGGCGGTGCGCGACCGAGAGCCTGCGGCTGCACCCGGCCTCGCCGTACTTCATCCGCCGGGCGGTGGAGGACACCACGCTGGCCAGCGGCCGGTCCTTCCGCGCCGGGGACTACGTGGTGCTGGACGTGACCACGGCCAGCCTGGACCCGGAGGTCTACGGCCCTGACGCGGACCGCTTCGACCCGAACCGGGTCCCGCTGCACCGGGTCAAGCAGGTCGGCCTGGCCTTCGGCGAAGGCCCGCACACCTGCATCGGCGCGGTGATGTCGGTGGGCGAGATCTCCGCCCGCCGCCCGGGCCCCGGCGACCCGCTCGGCCTGGTGCCGTACACGCTGCGCGAGCTGTTCCGCGCGGGCGTCACGCCGGCCGGCGCGGGCGCGCAGCTCAACGCGGCCAACGCCCGCGGGGAGTTCACCACGTTCCCGGTGCGCTTCGGCGCCGGGCGCGCGGCCGCCGCCGCGGAAGCGGGCTGAGATGCGTCTCGGCATCGCCCTGGGGGCGCCGGGCGGCCCGTCCGAGGTTCGGGACCTGGTCACGCTCGCCCAGGAGGCCGAGCGGCTGGGTTTCGCCAGCGCCTGGACCGCCGAGGCCTACGGCTGCGACGCGGCGACCACGCTCGGCTGGCTCGCGGCGCAGACCTCGCGCATCGGCCTGGGCGCCGCGGTGCTGCAGATCCCGGCCCGCACCCCGGCGATGACCGCGATGACCGCGGTGACCCTCGACCTGCTGTCCGGCGGCCGGTTTCACCTGGGCCTGGGCGTGTCAGGACCCGCGGTCTCCGAGGGCTGGCACGGGACCAGGTTCAACCCGTCGCTGGCCCGCACCCGCGAGTACGTCGAGATCGTGCGGCTGGCGCTGAGCGGCGAGCGGGTCGACCACCAGGGCGCGCAGTACACGGTGCCGCTGGAGGGGAGCCCGGCCACTGCGGCTGTCGGTTCATCCGCCCCGGCCCATACCTGTCTACCTGGCCGCGGTCGGCCCGAAGGCCACCGAGCTGGCCGGGGAGATCGCCGACGGCTGGCTCGCGGCGTTCTTCTCCCCCGAGCACTCGGCCGGCCGGGTCGCCGCGATCCGGGCCGCGCGGGAAGGGCGCCCGTTCGAGGTGATCGCCACCGTGCCGCTGTCGGCCGGTGACGACCTGGCGGGCGCCGCCGAGCGCCTGCGCGGTTACTTCGCGCTCTACATCGGCGGCATGGGCCCCCGGGAGCGCAACTTCTACAACCGGTTCGCCCGTGAGATCGGCTACGAAGCCGAGGCGGCCGAGATCCAGGACCTCTTCCTGGCCCGGGACCGGGCCGGCGCCGCGGCGGCGGTCCCGCTGCCGCTCATCGACGAGACCGCGCTCATCGGCCCCAGGGAGCACCTGGCCGAGCGGTTCCGCGGCTACGCCGAGGCTGGTGTGGACACCGTGACCCTGTGGCCGTTCGGCCAGTCCGCCGAGGAGGCGGTCGCGGCCCTGCGCACCGCGGCGGCCGCGTTCGACCTGGCCGGCGTGGGTGGCTGATGGCACCCGACACGCGCTCGGCGGTCGTCACCGGTGCCGCCAACGGGATCGGCCTGGCCGTGGCCGAGCGCCTGCTCGGGGACGGCTATGCCGTGGTGGGGCTCGACCGCGACGAGGAGTCCCTGGCCCGGGCGGGCCGCCGCCTGGGCGAGTCCTTTATCCCCATGGCCGGCGACATCACCGCCGAGGCGGACCATCGCCGGGCCGCCGACGCGGCCGCGGCAGCGGGACCGCTGCGGGCCTGGGTCAACAACGCCGGGATCGACCTGGTCGCGTTCGCCCACGAGGCCACGCCGGCGCACCTGGAGCACGGGCTCCGCGTGCTGCAGCTTGGGCCGATGCTCGGGCTGGCGGAGGCCGTCCGGCGGATGGCCGCCGGCGGCGGGGGGTCCATCGTCACCATCTCCTCCATCCAGGGCCGCGCCGCGTTCCCCGGCTACTTCGTCTATGGCTCGGCCAAGGCCGCGCTGCTGCAGGCGACGCGGAGCGTCGCGGTTGACTACGCCGCCGCCGGGATCCGGTGCAACGCCGTCCTGCCCGGTGTGATCGAGACGCCGATGACGTACTCGACGCTGCCCCCGGAGCTGCCGAGAGATGAGGCCCTGCGCCGCGAGGCAGAGCTGGCGCCGCTGGGCCGGGTCGGCCAGCCCGCCGAGGTGGCCGCCGTCGTGGCCTTCCTGCTGTCCTCCGAGGCGTCCTATGTCACCGGCGCGGAGATCGTCGTCGACGGCGGGGCCACCGCCCGGTGCTTCCCGTACCCCGCTCGGCAGTCCGCCGATGAGTCCGGGAGTCGGCCGCGGTCGTAGCGTAAGGGCCACGGAGCATTGACTCACAGGAGCGACGACTGACGATGCCTGACACCGAACCGACCACCCACAGCCTGGATGTGCCGGGCGCCCGGCTCTACTACGAGCGGCGCGGCACCGGCCCGCTGCTGCTCATGATCGGCTCGCCGATGGACAGCACCGGCTTCGCCGGGCTCGCCGCCGCGCTGGCCGGCGACTACACCACGGTGACCTACGACCCGCGGGGCATCGGCCACAGCAGCCGCGAGGACACCGGCGACCTGACGCCCGAGCAGCAGGCCGACGACGTGCACCGCCTGATGACCGCGCTGGGCGCCGAACCCGCGCACGTCTTCGGCAGCAGCGGCGGGGCCGTCGTCGGGCTCGCGCTGGTCACCGCCCACCCCGGCCAGGTGCGCACGCTGGTCGCCCACGAGCCCCCGGTGATCGGGTTGCTGCCCGAGAGCGAGCAGGTTCGTGCCGAGATCGAGGACATCTACGCCACTTACCAGGCTGACGGGCCGGAGAAGGCGATGCAGAAGTTCCTGGCCCACACCGGCCTGGGCCAGGCGCCCGGCCGGGAGGCAGACGCGCCGCGCTGGGACCCCTCTCCGGAGATGGTGGCCCGGATGCGCGCCTCCACCGGCTTCTTCCTGGCCCACCTGATCCGCCCCACGACCCGGTTCCAGCCCGATATCGGGGCGCTGCGGGCGGCACCGGCGCGCATCGTCGTGGCCGGCGGGACCACGTCGAAAGGGCAGCTCGCCAACCGCACCGCCGTGGCCCTCGCCGGCCAGCTCGGCACGACCGTGGTGGACTTCCCCGGCGACCACGCCGGCTTCGTGGCGCAGCCGGAGGAGTGCGGCCGCGTCCTGCAGCACGTCCTCACCGAGACGGCCTGACCCGGCCGCGCCCATGCTGATCGAGCCGTCGGAGTTCGGGTAATGCCGCGTTTGGACCCGTTCCCGGCTGACTCGGCCGCCGTGGTCTCGGGCTGGGCGACGACGGATGAGGAAGTGCTCATGTGGTGCAGCCATCCGGCCGCGCCCGTGCCTGCCGAGCAGATCCGCGCCTGGGCGCACGAAGAGGGGGTGCAGCCGTTCGGGCTGTACCGCGACGACAGGCTGGTGGGTTACGGCGAGCTGTGGGTCGATGATGACGAAGCCGAGGTGGAACTCGCCCGGATCATCGTCGATCCCGCCGAACGGGGCCACGGCCTGGGCCGGCATCTGGTCACCAGCCTGGCCGGCCTGGCCCGGTCCAGACATCCGCGGGTCTTCGTCCGGGTCCATCCGCGTAACATCGCCGCACGGCGCTGTTACGCCGCGGCGGGATTCGGCGCCGTTGAGCCGCATGTGGCCGCCGAATGGAACGCCGTTCAGCCCATCGACTACGTCTGGCTTAGTCTCGTCGTCTAACGCGAGTGCGTAATGGCGGATCTGGGTTGCTGATCCAGCGGACTTCGCCGTCATGGATTTCGCTGGAGGGCGACAGGCCCGCGGCCCGCGCTACACCCTGGGAGGCGACGTGGCCGGGGTGAATGTGGGCGATGACGGCCCAGCCATCCTGGTGCAGCACGCCGACGAGACTGCGGGCGGCTTCCTTGGCGTAGCCGAGGCGCTGGTACCGGCGGGCTACTACCCATGCCACCTCGGCAGGGCCCGCACCTGGGCCACCGACTGGCATGGTGGCCTGCAGGGTCCCGGCCGCTGTGCCACTGGCGCGCACGCGTATTACCCAGTTGCCCCAGAGTTCGCTGCCGTCGGGTGAGCGGCGCGAGGCCAGCTGCGCATACCGTGCGGCCAGGGCCGCCGCGCATCTCCGTCCGCTGGGCCATGCCCATCAGAACATCGCAGTTACGACAAGTCCCCGGACTGCGTGTCAGCGCTCAGCGCCAGGCGATGCGGGAAGCGGTGCACCTCTTGCGGCCAGCCGACCGCGACCGCGATCCTGCCCGCCCAATACCGTGCCGCGGCATCGTCGGGCACATCGACGACCGCGAAGCCGCCGAGGTGCTCCTTGGACTCGACGAAGGGCCCGTCGGTGAACAGGGGCGAGCCGCTGCCCGGGTCGACGCTGCACACGACGGTCGACGCGTCCAGGCCGCCGTCGCTGAAGACGAAGACACCGGCATCCGTCATCTCCTCGATCAGGGCCCTGGCGGACGTGCCCCTCTCGCGCAGGTCCTCCAGCGTGAGGTCGGGCACCCACTCGTCGTTGAAGGCGATCAGGTACAGCGCCATCTCAAGCTCCTCTGCTCACGGGCAGCCCGGACGGCTGCCGCTCACCTTCTCCACGAACGCACTCGGGTCGATCCGACACCCCGGCCAAGAATTTTCCAAGCGTTCCGCATCGCAGCCGGCTGAACCGCATGCGGCCGAGCCTGCCGCACGAAACTCACGCTATGCCGCAGACGGAGCCTCCTCGCGGATCGCTCTGACCAGGCCGTCACATCCAGGACGTTTCCGCGGAGACGTCTTGTGCACCATTTCACAAGCCCCCCTCGGCGGAAACGTCCTGCCGCGCAGAGAGCGTTGAGCTGGCCGGGGCAGCAGCAACCAGGCCCTGGCCGGGCATCCCGTCGTCAGGTAGTGGCGCCAGAGCCAGCCGGATCCTTGGACAAGATGCAGAATTCGTTGCCCTCGGGATCGGCGAGGGTGATCCAGCCGCTGCCATCAGGGCGCCGGTGATCAGCAAGCTGTGACGCGCCCAGCGCCAGTACCCGTTCGGCCTCTTGCTCGCGAGTGCCGTCGGCCGGGCGCAGGTCGAGGTGGACCCGGTTCTTCACTTTCTTATCGTCTGGGACCGTGATGAACAGCAGGAGCTGGCTCAGGTCGCGCGAGGTGATCAGGCATTCCTGGTGACCGGGCTCGTTCGGATCATCAGGATCTTCGACGAAGTCGAGAACCTGGGACCAGAAGACCGACTGCGCATAGGCGTTGCGGGCATCGAAGGAGGTATGCGAGATACGGCTGGTCATGGCGACAGCCTTGACCGCTCGCATCAAGAGCGTCAAACGATTTCGCTCATGCCGCTGCTCGCGCGTTGCAGTCCTTGAGTCAGGGTGAGAAGCTCACCGGACATCACGATGCCGGGCAGTGATCTGCGACGGCCACCTCGCCGGAAGCATCGCCGGCTTCCCCGCCGGAGGCCAGACATCGAGGAAACCATCCTCCGGCTGGACACCTGACGCCACACCCCGCAGGTCTCTGGCATGTGTGAGGAAAGGGCCGGCCGGCGAGGCGGAGGCTGGTGTGCCGGACTGGGCCGGGTTTACGATCTTTGGACCGCCGTGAGTCACGGGGACTGGCTGGTGATCTGTTCGCCTGTTCCCGCCCAAGGGGAGGCTCGATGCCGCTCTACATGTACCAGGCCTCCTATACCGCCAAGTCGATGGCGGATCAGCTTAAGGAGCCGCAAGACCCGGTGGAAACGATCCGGCCGGCCCTGGCGGAGCTGGGAGCCACGATCGTGGTGGCGGGTTTTCCGTTCGGCGAGTATGACGTGGTCGTGGTGTATGAGGCGCCCGATGATATGACCGCGGCCAGCGTCGCGATGGCGGTTGCCGCGGCGGGCGAGGTCAGGTCGGGCAAGACCACGCGGCTGCTCAGCGGGCAGGAATGGCTCGAGTCTTTGCGCAAACGCAGGATTGTCACCAGCCGGAGAGCGCGCCAGCAGCACGACAGCCGGTCCTGATCGCCGGAACTCTTCAAGCGGCAGCAGGTCTCGGCGCTCAGCCGATGCGCTCCGCCAGCGAGACGATGATCCCCTCCGGGCCCCGGACGTACGCCATCTTCCAAACGCCCTCGTACTCCCCGATGCCCCCGACCAGCCTGAACCCGTCCTTCGCCACGCGATCGACGGCCGCCTGCAGGTCCGTGACCTCGAAGGCCACGTTGCGCAGCCCCAGCTCGTTGGCGGGCGCGGCCGGCGAACCAGGCAGGTGGTCAGGCCGGACGAAGCTAGAAAGCTCCAGCCGCGTGCCCCCGTCAGGCGGCTGGAGCATCACGATCTCGGTGCGTGAGCCGGGAATGCCGATGACCGTGTCCAGAAACTCGCCCTCGATGAACATCCTGCCCTCGACCTCCAGGCCCAGCGCAACGAAGAACGCCGTCACGGCGTCGAGGTCTGCGACGGTGATGCCGATGTGGTCGAAACGTCGTACGTCTGACATGTGATCCATCCTCTAGATGATCGCGTCGAGCGTGTTACCGCACCGAGGCGGACGCCCAGGTCTTCTCAATGCCGGCGAGGTAAGAATGGACGGACGAGATGACCACGGTCCTTCACCAACGAGCATGCTCGCGGCGCCCCCGGCGTTGTGCTAAGTCAGGTTATGAGCCCACGGTGTCAGGGAGCTTGCCTGTCGCCCCGAGTTTGTAGGCGATGATCATGTTCCGCTGCGTGGTGGCCAGCATGACGCCGGCGCCGGCGATGACGTAGTCGCCGTCGACGGCGACCGGCGCGTTGCTCCCGGCGGACATCGGTGTCTTGAACAGGACGGCGCCGGTGGTCGCGTCGAGTGCGTACAGGTCGCCCTTGAACGTGGTGGTGAACACGATGTCGTTGGTCACCGTCGCGGCGCCGTACGGCGAGGACGGAAGCGGGGTGTCCCAGATGACGGTGCCCGTGTCCTGGTTGACGGCGACCATCTCGCCGACGGCGTTCTCGACGGCATGGATGTAGCTGGCTGGCGACTCGGTGAAGCCGGCCGGGCTGGCCGGCAGCGCGAGGTCGTTGACGGCCGCGAAGGTGGTGGAGCCGTTGCTGGCCAGCTGGGTCAGGATGCCGCCGTAGGTGCTCGGCTCGAGGCAGAACTTCGCTGGCAGCAGGCCCTGCGAGGCTGGCGTGGCGTGCTCGGTGAGCAGCCCGTCGTTCTCATGCCCGTCGTGCCCGCCCACCGGGCGCTGCCACAGCAGCTTGCCGGTCTGCGCGTCCAGCTCGATCATGATGCCGGCCTTGCCGCCGTCGATCACCACCTGCCGCCCGTTCGCGGCGGACAGGACCGGTGGGTTCTGCATATCCCAGTCGTAGAGGTCGTGCGGGGTGAGCTGGTAGTACCACAGCAGCTTCCCGGCCGGGCTGAGCTTTACCACTGAGTCGGTGTACAGGTCAGGGCCTGGCCGGCTGCTCCCCAGCGGGTAGCTGTTGGTGCCGAAGATCGGGCCGGGGTTGGCGACGCCCATGTAGATGTTGCCCTGGGCGTCGAACGACGGTGTGTACCACAGGCCGCCGCCGGAGTTGACGCCCGGGTGGCCCCACAGGTTCTGCACCTGGTTCCAGGACCATTCCGGCACACCGGTCCTGGCGTTCAGTGCCCACATGATCCCCTCGCCGCCGGGCAGGTACTGACCCGCCACGTTAGCTGGCACGGTGGACACGTACACCGTGCCGTGGTCGTAGCCAGGCGCCATGGCGATGCCCTCGTGGGCGTTGCGGATCAGCGTCCGGCTCCACAACTGTGCCCCGGTCGCGGCGTCCAGGGCGACCGCGGCCTTGGCGGTGGCGGCGTACACGACCCCGCCGGTCACGTTGACGCCGTCCGGCCCGCCGTTCGGCGAGTTGTAGTCGTGCCTCCACAGCACCTTGCCGGTCGCCAGTCTGATCGCGTACACGTTGGATTCGAGGTCCTGGACGTACACCACCCCGTTCACGATCACCGGCGTGGCCGCGTCTGCCCCGTCGGTATGGGTCGTGGGTATGGTCAGCGGCACCGTCCACGCCACCCCGAGCTTGGAGACGTCCGCGCTGGTGATCGCGCTGGCCACATAGCGGGTGTTCGCCAGATCGGCGTCCGGCTGCGTCCAGCCCGCCACGGCCCGGCCCGTTGCGGCCGGGGCGGTCCCGGTGACCGCCGCGCCGCGCTTGGACGGGCACGTCAGCGCGCTCGAGCTGCTATTGCTGCTGCTTGAGCAGCCGCCTGCGATCAGGCCAGCCGCTACCATCAGCGCCGCGCCCGCCACCGCGGGCCGACATCCGACCGTCCTGGCTTGCTTGTTCACGACTTACCACCCCGGTGTTTACGTCCTTGGATAGCGAAGCCATCAATGCGGCACGGTGATCTGCTCGTACTCCTCTGGCATCTGCGGGCGCCCGTTGATGCCCCTTTGTCAGCTGAGACTGTTCTGCGGCGCCGAAGTCATCGCCGCCCGGAGATTCCGGCGGCAGATCTCCGGCAGCGGGCGGGCCAGGACCCCAACCCACACGATTGACATCTGGTCAGGCACGCTTGTGCCTCACGGGATGCCTGCTTGGCGCCGAGGAGGAACCGGTTGGATGTCACTGCGGCCAGGGTGGGCGCGCGCCCGCTCGGCTCGGCCTACGTGGTGCTCGCCGCGCTGATGTGGTCTCTCGCCGGAATCCTGCAGCGTCAGCTGCACATGACCCTTGCCTCTCAGCTAGCGGGACGCGCGATATTCGCGTTCTTCGCGCTGCTCGTATTCATCGCGATCGCGGAACGGGGCCAGGTGATCCGGGCCTTTCGCGCGATCGGCCGGCCAGGCCTGGCGATCGCGGTGCTTCTAGCGATCTCATCTGGCGCGTTCATTACCGCGCTCAACGTCACTTCGGTGGCAAATGTTCTTATCGTCCAGGCGCTCGTCCCGCTAGTGTCCGCGCTGCTCGGCCGGCTGGCCGGCGAACCGGTGCACGCCCGGACCTGGGCGGCGATAGGCGTCGCGGTCGCGGGCTTCGCGGTGATGGCCGGAGCGCCGACCCGGCCAGGGCTGTCGGGCATGGTCTTCTCCGTCATCACGACGCTAACGTTCTCGGCCGTGATCGTGGTTGCCCGGCGCAGAGCCGACGTGTCTATGGCCCCGGCGACGTGCCTCTCACAGGTTCTCGTGTTCGCCGTGTTCGCTCCGTTCGCTCATGCCGGCGAGCTGAGCGGGGCCAACCTCGGTTATCTGGCTCTGCTGGGCATCGTCCAGATGGGACTCGGCCTGTTTTTCCTCTCGCTGGGCGCGAGACTCATCTCGACGGCCAGCGTGGCCCTCATCACCCAGCTGGAGAACGTTCTGGGCCCGCTGTGGGTATGGCTAGCCGGCATCGAGCACCCGTCCGCTCCCACGCTCGCGGGCGGCATCATAGTCATCGCCGCGGTCGCCGTGGAGGTCACTCGCGGCACGAATTCGGCCCGGGAGCTTCGGCGGCAGCCCGATGACGTCCAGCGTGCCCTCGCTGACTCCACGGCGAAAGCGCAGCCGGCTGAACACTGCTAGCGCGACCTGTTTCGCGGAAATGGGGAATTCTCCCGATGCTGGGCGCGGCCTTCGTCCGCTCACAGCTGCGCCGCGGGGATCTGCACGGCGATCTCCCCGCCGAGCCGGGCTCCTGGGGTCAGGTGCAGATCGTCGCCGCTCCAGAACCGGCCGGCGTCGTACCAGTTCGGCTGCCGCCCACCCGGGAGCAGGCCCATGGCCTGGTAGGTGACGGCGGCGATCTCCGCGCAGTAGGCGGTTTCCAGTCCGGCGTCCGGTTCACCGCGGCGGACCGGCGGCACCCGCCCCCGCAGCCACCGGGAGGCGAGCTGGGCCACTGACGGAAACGGGGTGCCGTCCAGCCGCGCGATGGTACGCAGCAGCGCATCTTCCATCTCACGCGACGGCGGCGGCTCCAGCTGGCGCAGCCACGCCCGCTGCCCGTACCTGGTGGCCCAGACCGTGACCGCCGCGCGCAGGTCATGCAGCTGCGCGCCGCGGTGGCAGCTGCCCGACCACACATCCGGCAGCGACCGGCCCAGCTCGGCATGCCACATCAGCGCGGGCAGGTCCTCGAACACCACCGACATGCCGACGTGGTTGACCGGGCTGTTGGTCGTCAGCTGGATAGCCCGGTCGGCGGCCGTATGCCCGCGGAACAGCCATACGTCACCCGTGCGGGTCAGCTCGAGGGCCTCATCCAGGCCGATGCGCGTGCCAGGCACAGTCGTAGCCTAGGCAGATGCGCTGGTGGAAAATACTCGGACTGGCCGGCTTCGCAGGCGTCGCGGCCACCGGGGTCGTGATCGCACGGGCAGAACGCCGCCGTCGCGCCTACACCCCAGAACAGATCCGGACACAACTGCACGCACGGCTCGCCGAAGCGTCCACCACCCCGGAACACGGTCAGTAAGATCACCCGCCGGGCTGGATGTTCTCCAGGTCCTCTAGCAGGCTTGGGTGACTTGGCTCCCAGCCGAGGGTCTGCCGGGTGTGGGCGCTCGAGGAGGGCTGGTCGGTCGCGAAGATCGGGCCGAGCGGGCCAAAGGTCTCCTGCGCCATCGCCTCGACCGGGAGCCCCAGCCGTCTGCCGATGACTGTGGCGATGTCGCGCACGGCGTCGCCCTGGTCACTCACGGCGTGCCACGCGGTCCCGGCTGGCGCCTTGTCCAGGACCAGCCGGAAGAGGGCGGCCGCGTCAAGGGCGTGTACGGCCGGCCAGCGCTGGGCGCCGTCGCCCGGATAGCCGGACACTCCGGTGCGGCGTGCCATGTCGGTCAGCAGGCCGGCGAATCCGCCCCTGCCTTCGTTGTGGACGGTGCGGGGCATGCGGACGGCCGCGCTCCGGACTCCCCGCGAGGCCAGGTCCAGGACGGCCATGACAGAGCGGCTGCGACCGCCGACCGGCCCGTCGGTCGGCAGCGGGTCGGCCTCGGTAGAGGCGCGGCCTGGGACGTACGGCGTGCCAGAGACTGTGATGAGGGGGCGGCCGGTGTTGATGAGCTCCTCGCCCAGGGCGGCAAGCGCGGCGCCCTCCTCAGCGATCGCCGCAGCGAGGGCGGCGGGGCTGCTGAAGTCGTTGGCGAAGGCCAGGTGGATCACCCCGTCAGCGTTAGCGGCGCCGGCGCGGAGCGTGCCCAGATCGGCGAGGCCGCCGCGAATGGCCTCCGCGCCGGCGGTCTTGAGGGCCGTCGCTGACGAGTCGGAACGAGCGAGGCCGAGGACGGTGTGGCCGTTGCCGAGTAGCTCGGCGACGACGGCGGAACCGATCAGCCCGGTGCCGCCTGTGACGAAGACCTGCACGAGGTTCTCCTCAGAAGTGATGGGAGCTTTGTCCCGTCACTGTAGCAGGGCGATGGGACAAAGGTCGCATCACCTAGGATGGGCTCATGGCCCGATGGGAACCCGGCGCGCGGGAGAGGATGGTCCTGGCTGCTGTGGACCTGTTCACCGAGCAGGGCTACGACGCCACGACGGTCGCGCAGATCGCTGAGCGCGCCGGGGTCACGAAGAGCACCTTCTTCCGGCACTTCCCCGACAAGCGCGAGCTCCTCGTGGCGGGGCAAGAAGTGTTGAGCCGGCTGCTGGCCGAGGGGATCGCCGAGGCGCCGGAGACCGCCAGTCCGCTCGAGGCGGTCGCGGCCGGGCTCGAGCGGGCGTCGAGCGTGATGGGCCCGATGAACCGCGAGCTCGGCCCCCGGCTGAAGGCGGCCATCGCGGCCAGCGCCGAGCTGCAGGAGCGCGATGCCCTCAAGAGCGTGGGCCTGGCAGCGGCAATGACCAGTGCTCTCCGGGCACGGGGCGTGCCGGACCCGATCGCGCATCTGGCAGGCGAGATGGGCGTCCTCGCGTTCAAACGTGGCTACTCCGAATGGGTGGAGGCAGACCACGACACCGCGGGCGGACTGGCGCCCTACACCGCCACCGCCCTCGAAGACCTACGGGCAGCAAGCGCGTCGCTCAGCTGAGCAGATCTCACCCTCGGCACCTGTGCTGGTGTGTCAGCTGGCCCGTCCTCGAGGTCATCTTGATGGCACAGCAGACGAGACCGCGAATTCGCGCTGGTAAGGGGCAATAGCGGCTGGTGATCATTTAGTTCTCGTCATGACGTGTCATGGGGCCTGATAATCGGGGAATGGGGGAGCTCCCGGCTGGGACGATCACGATGCTGTTCAGCGACAT
Source organism: uncultured Actinomycetota bacterium (assembly GCA_963844655.1). Taxonomy (GTDB): domain Bacteria; phylum Actinomycetota; class Actinomycetes; order Streptosporangiales; family Streptosporangiaceae; genus JASHPR01. The sequence continues at coordinate 55,307 of CAWJPA010000001.1, forward strand.
CGAGGGGTCGACGACGCTGCTAGGCCGTCTGGGTGACCGTTACGGTGAGGCGCTGTCGGCTCAGCGGGCGCTGCTGCGGGCGGCGTTTGTCAGCCGCGGCGGCCAAGAGATGGGAACTGAGGGGGACAGCTTCTTCGTGGTGTTCGCCTCGGCTGCCGACGCGGTGGACTGCTGTGTGGCGGCTCAGCGGGCGCTGGCTGGCCATGATTGGCCGGGCGGAGTGGCGGTACGGGTGCGGATGGGCTTGCACTCCGGGGAGCCGGCTCGCCATGAGGACGGCTATGTGGGGCTGGATGTGCACCGGGCGGCGCGGATTGCGGCGACCGCCCACGGCGGCCAGGTGGTGCTGTCGGAGGCGACCAGGCTGCTGGTAGCTTCCCGGCTGCCGGCCGAGGTATCGGTCAAGGACCTTGGTTTTCACCGGCTGAAGGACATTGCCGTGCCGGAACGCATCTACCAGCTGGTCGTGCCTGGTCTGCCGGAACGGTTCCCGCCGCTGAAGGGCCCGCTGGCGGAGGCGCCGGGGGCCGCCCCGGCCGCCGGATCGGTGCCCATCGTAGGACGGGTCGCCGAGCGGAAGGCCCTGCTGGCCGCGTATGCGCGGGTGGCGGCCGGCCAGTCACAGGTCCTCTTGCTCACCGGAGCGGCTGGCATCGGCAAGACCAGGCTTGTCGAGGAACTGTGTGCTCAGGCAGCTTCGGCTGCTGGTGGGGCGCAGGTAATGGTCGGGGAGTCGGCGCCGCTGGCAGGCGCCGCGCTCGCGTACGGGCCATTCGTGGCTGCCTTGCGTGATCAAGCCGAATGGCTGCTTGCTGACGACGGCGCGAGCGACATGCTCGCCGCCAGGCACCGCCTCTTCGTGCGCGTGCTTGAGTTGCTGGCTGGCCTGGCGGCTAAGTCACCGGTGGTCCTCGTGCTGGAAGATCTGCATTGGGCTGATGAATCCTCCCGCGAGTTGCTGGCCTTCCTGGCTGTCCGGTTGCGCGACAAGCCGGTGATGATGGTCGGCACGCTGCGCGAGGAAGAGCTGGCGGGCGGTGTCGGGCAGTGGCTCGCCGAACTGGAGCGGCGCCCCGGCGTGACCCGGCTGCGGCTGGAGCGTCTGCCCGATCGCGAGATCGCCGAGCTTGTCACCGACTTGCTGCCGGCTGCAGCTGCCAGCACGGAGCGGGTGGCGGCGGTGGTCGCCGCGGCTGAAGGCAACCCGCTGTACGCCAGGGAACTCGCGTACGCCGGCCCGCAGGCGCTGCCCGCCTCTGTCACCGATGCCGTGCTGGCCAAGGCCGCCGGCCTCACCGCGCAAGCCAGAGTCGTTGTTGAGCAGGTCTGTGTCGCGGACGGCGGAATGTCTCATGACCTGCTGGCCGCGACCGTCCCGCTTCCGGAGAAGCGCCTGCTGGCTTCGACGCGCCGGGCCGTCGCCTCCGGATTGCTGGTAACGGCCGGTGACGGCTACGCCTTCGGCCACGCGCTAATCCGGCAGGTGCTTTACGCCCATCTGCTGCCAGGCGAACGGCGGCGCCTGCACCGCCGTCTCGCGGAGGCCCTCGCTCTGCGAGCGGACTCCGACGTCGGCCTCCTGGCCCAGCACTGGCACTTGGCAGGCTGCCCTGACCGGGCCGCTGCCGCGGCCGTCGTGGCGGCGCGCCAGGCGGTGTCGGCGCATGCATACCCAGAGGCCGTTCGTTACTACGCCCTGACTATCGAGCTGGCTGCTTGGCTGTCGGAGTCTGGTCCCGCCCTGGTGGAGGAGGCGGCACAGGCAGCAAGCTGGGCCGGGCGACCCAGATCGCGCGGCCGGATGGGCAGCGACGGCGCTGGCCCAGTCCAGCTCCGCCAGCCCGGCCGGCCGGGCACGCCTGCTGGAGCGCATTGGACGCTACCGATTTGAGGCAGGAGACCTCAACGGGGCGGTCGATGCCACCGGGCAGGCGGTGGTACTGCTTTCGGATGGCCCACCGTCCGCCTTGCGAGCACGCGTTCTCGCCGCGCTTGCGACCTGGCGCATGCTGCTCGGCGAATTCGGCGAAGCGCTGCCGATCGCCGTGCAGGCGGTTGCGGAGGCGCAGCAGGCCGGCGCAGTGGCCGAGCGTGCCCATGGCCTGGCGACGCTCGGCATCATCCAGGCCCAGCACGGCGAGCTTGACGCCGGGATGGCAGCGCTGCGGAAGTCGTTCACCCTCGCGCGCCGCGCCAGCAGCGTCGAGGATGTTGTCCGGGCCGCGACCAACCTCATGTACCTGCTGTACACAGCCGGCCGCTTCAGCGAGGCGCTCGAGGTGGCGCAGGCCGGGCGGCGGGCGGCTAGGTCCCTGGACGCGCCACCGGCACTGACGTCAGCGCTGGATAACAATGCGGCGGCGGTGCTCCACGCCACCGGGCGGTGGCGGGAAGCCGATCAGCTACTGGCCGAGGCGATCGGCGAGTCAGAGGTAACAGTCACCAGGTACCTGGAACTCATGCAACTGGAGCTCGCCGTCGGCCAAGGCGACGGCGAGCGCGCGGCAAAGCTGGCCGCCTCCTTGGAGAAGGCCCCCCCAGATCCCGGGCTCATCGGCCCGCTGCGCGCCTGCCTCGCCGAACAAGCGCTTTACGGCGGCGATCTGGCCACGGCTGCCGGTGAGGTGCTGGACGGGCTCGCGGCGCTGGCGGGCACCGGCTGGTCCGAGGAGGAGATCCGGCTGCTGGCCGCCGGGGCCCGGGTTGCCGCCGACCTCGCAGCACTGCCCGCTGCGGCGCGGCCGGGGGACCTTCCGGAGCTTTGGGAGCCGGCCGCCGTCACCTTCAACGACAGGGCGCGGGCCATCAGGGACCAGGACAGCGCCCGACGGCCGGGTATGGCCGCCTTCGGAGCGCTGGCAGCCGCCGAGCACGCCCGCCAGCACGGGACCGATGACGGGGCCACCTGGAGCGCCGTGGCTGACGCATGGCGGGTGGCTGGCCAGCCGTACCGGGAGGCATACGCACGCCTGCGCCAGGCGGAGGCCATGGCCCGGGCTGGCCAGCGAGGACAAGCGGCCCGCGCCTTGGCTGCGGGCGAGGTCCTGGCCCGCGAGCTCCCGTCGGCTCCCCTGCTCAGCCTCGCCGGGGAGCTGGCGGGGCGTGTGGGGCTGGCGCCTGGGACTGGCTAGCCAGCGTGCTTTGCGGCGTTTTGCTCCCGGTTTCGCCTCACCAGCCGCGCGACCGAGGGTTGCCAACCTCGTCAGCGGTGCCGCTACCGGGAGATTGTGCACATCAGTGAGCGCATGGTCCTGTGCAAATCTCCCGTACCTCTGCCAAACTTTGGTGTGCCGAGGCGGCAACGTTTAGCGCGGCTGGTGCTGACCCAGCCTTGTGCCTCCGCCCAGGCGACACGATCCGAGGGGGAGCCCAATGCACCCGGAACCATACCTTCGGCTGCAGATCGGGACTGACCCGACCGCTTGGGTCCTCCAGGATGCCGACGAGGATACGGTAGCGCGGGAGCTGAGCCAGGCCACCAGCCCTCTCGTGCTCCCGGTCGTCGCCCCGCTCCAGGGACGGCTGGTGCTATCTCCGCAGGGTGCCGCAACAATCTCGTTGCTCCGCCCGCCCGCTAGCGTCGGTGCGCACCCGACCGGTGTCATCGGGCCGACGACGCCCGTGGTGTACCTCCCATCGGTGACCGCTGCAAGCCGGGAGTCGCCGGGCCATGCACTGGACCCCGATACCGATCTGGCCGCGTTGGAGCAGGACATCGTGGCCGCGATGATCAGCGGCACCCGTCTTATCCTTCAAATCAGCGCCTTGTCGGACGGCGGACTCCTGGTACTGAACGGTGCCCTCCTGACCTTCGCGGTCCTCGCCAACGTGCCCTGGTCCGACCACGGCGCACACCCCACCGGCTAGGTCTGGCGATCAATTAGCTCCGCCACCTCAGGTAATCCATGCTCCGTCACGCATCAACGTCCGACCAGGAAGCTCATTGACTTCCCGCCACGCCTGGATCCGCTGCGGCCGCAGCACCAGGAACCGCATCTGGTCACCGGACTCACGCGGGTCCCAGTCTGCTTGCATCGCATACTGCCGCGCCAGGTCGGCCGGGACCTCTTCCAGGCCGTAGATCTGCTCGAGTTCGGCGTCGATCATCACTACGTCCCGGGTCGGCCCCAGGCCAAGCCGGGCGCGCCGCTGGCTGATGATGTTCCGGCCCGTGACCGAGTCCGCCTCAGTGGCCAGCACGAGCCGCTCACCGATCCAGGCCAGGGACAGCGGCACCAGATGAGAGCTGGCGTGCCCGCCGGCATCCACCGCGCAGGTCGCCACCCACACGTCCACGGCCGGTGCCGACAGCTTGGCCAGCGTGTCGGCCCTGCGCTGATCCCGGGTGCGCGGCTGCCCATCGGTCATCAGTTCCTCACCGCCTTCATCCAGCGTGCTCTGAAATGGAATGCCCTGGAGCCATCATGAAGCAGGCGGGCGGGAAGTCTCTCCTGGCTGAGGGTGTCGCTGTCCAGCGGTGGGCTGGGATAGTGATGTTGAGCTGTACGACGAGGGGCATCGGAGCCGAGGCATGACATCGTCCGTTCCTGTGATCGACCTGACGCCCTGGTTCAGCGGGGAACCGGCGGGCCGGGCCGATGTGGCGGCCCAGGTCGACGCGGCGCTGCAGAGCTACGGGTTCTTCCTGATCACGGGCCACCGGGTGCCGGACGAGATGCGGGCGAGCGTGCGGGCCGGGGCACGGGAGTTCTTCGCGCTGCCGCGTGAGATCAAGCAGCGGTACGCGGTCACGGTCGCCGGGCGCGGCTGGCTGCCGCCCGGCGTGGAGGCGAACGCGTACGCCGAGGGCACCGAGACACCGCCGGACCTGAAAGAGTCGTTCGCTGTCGGGGCTGACCGGCCAACCGGCGATCCTGAGGTCGACGGGTACTGGTTCCAGCCCAACGTGTACCCGGCCGAGGCGGCGGCACTGGAGCCTGCCGTGGTTACGTACCTGGCCCGCATGCGCGAGCTCGCGGACGAGCTTCTGGTGGTGTGCGCGGTGGCGCTGGGGCTGGACGACGGCTTCTTCACCCGGCACACGGGGCATGCCACGCACACGATGAACATCAACTGGTACCCGCCGGTGAGCGTGGCCGGTGAGCCGGAGCCGGGCCAGTTCCGGATCGGCCCGCACACCGACTTCGGCACGCTCACGGTCCTGGACCGGGAGCCGGGCCGGGGCGGCCTGCAAGTGTGGACCGAGGACGACGGCTGGCAGGACGCGCCCTATGAGCCGGGCGCCCTGACCATCAACACCGGCGACCTGCTCGCCCGCTGGAGCGGTGACCGGTGGAAGTCCAACCGGCACCGCGTGCTCCCGCCGCAGGCCGAGGCGCCGGAGGAGGATCTCGTCTCGCTCGTCTACTTCTATGAGGCCGACCACGACGCCGTGGTCGAGGCGCTGCAGCCGCCGATCGGGAAGCCGAACAGCTACCCGCCTGTCGTGTCGGCGGAGTTCCTCAAGGAGCGGCTGGACGCAATCACAGTCGGCTAGCCAGGCACCTTAACCGGCCGGATCGGCTCAGCCCGCGGGACCGATGACCTGGCCCGTGTCCTGGTCGACCACGCGGATGCCGGGCGCGAAATGGGCGACCGAGGCGGCCAAGCGCTGGGCATCCAGCTGCCACAGGTTGACCGGCCGGCTCTCGGTCGCCGTGCCGTCGACGTCAGGCGCGAGCGCTGGCGCCGTCATGTTGCCGGCCCGCCGACCGTGCCGCCGGCCCGCCGACTGGGCGCCTTCCCGGCGTGTCAGGCCGACGTAGGGCATCGAGCGGCCGCGGGGCATCTGCTGGCGCCAGAGCGTGATTTCCTTGATATCCGCCCAGGGAACCAGGCTGGTGGTGGACCGGTACCGCATCGCATAGCCGCCGAGGGTGACGCCGCTGGCGTCGACGCGCAGCGCAACCCGGCGGGTAGCGATCATCCCCAGGAAGAACAGCAAGGCACCGCCGAAGAACACTCCGGTCACCACCCGCGCCGCCAGGGGCATCGGCAGGACGATGATGAGCAGCACAAATACCAGGGTCAGGATGACCGGCCTGCCACTGCGGCGGTTCCACCCATAGCGCGCCACATACACGCCGGGCTCAGCATTCACGCCGCCTATCTTGACCTAGGACGGTGCATGTGACCAGGTTTTTCCGCCCGCATTCCCCGGCGATGACCCAGGTCACCCGGCGATCGCAGCTCGCCCGGTCAGACCACGACGGGCCAGCTGCCGTTGGCCGGGATGCCGATCTCCCCGGCCAGCCGGTCGGCCGACGCCCGGGCGGCCCGGTAGGCGGCCTGCTCGTCTACCCGGGTCGAGTGGCCGGACCGGACCACGACCTGCCCGTCCACCAGCACCGTGTCCACCGACCGGCCGCGGCTGGCCAGCAGCAGGTTCTGCACCGGGTAGTGCCCGGGCTGGAACTCCGGCAGCTCGTTCGTGCGCACCACCACGTCGGCGAGCTTGCCCGGCTCCAGCGAGCCGATGCGTGCGTCCAGGCCCATGGCCCTGGCGCTGCCGAGGGTGGCCATCTCGAAGACCTCCTCGGCCAGCAGCGGCTCCGGGTCGCCCTGCTCGCGCGAGAGCAGGTAGGCGGCCATGGCCGCGGTATCGACCCCGAACTTCGGCACGTCGCTGCCCAGCCCGACGTTGACCCCCTCGCGGAACAGGCGCGGGTGGTTGCGGGTGAAGCCCTTGACCCAGCCCCAGTTCATCGAGATCGCCGGGGACCAGATGATCGACATCCCGGACTCGCGGACGAACCCGGCCTCCTCGTCCCTGACCCGGGTCATGTGCGAGAACGAGCAGTGCGGCTGCAGCAGGCCGAGCTTGCCGAAGTGGACCAGCGGCATCTCGCCCATCCGGGCTTCCTGCCCGGCGATCCCGTGCAGCGTCGACGACTGGTGCTGGGTGAAGATCACGCCGTTGGTCCTGGCCAGCTCGCACGCGTCGCGCAGCAGGCCGTCGGAGGCCGTGCCGCTGCCGAACACGCCGATGTGACCGCGGACCAGCCCGTCCGAGTCGTTGCGCCACAGCTCGCGGCCGAGCAGCTCCGAGCAGCGCTGGGCCGTGCCGGGCGTGCGGCGCATGCTGCCGAGCATCGGGTCGTCGCTGATGTCCCACAGGAACGGCTCGCTGAGCGACGCCCGGATCCCGACCGCCACGGCCGCGTCCGCCACCGCGTCGGTGTCGAACGCGGTGCCAGGCTCCATGAAGCAGGTGATGCCGCTGCGCAGCATCTCCAGCCCGCTGATCTGCGCGCTCGCGTGCTCGTCCGCGGAGCTCATCAGGTCGTACCAGGCGGCGTAGTACGTGTAGTAGTCCTTGGTGGTGGCCACGTCGGGGAACACGCCCCGGGTGGTCTCGTTGCAGTTGTGCCAGTGCGCGTCGACGAACCCCGGGTGCACCGGGGCGCCCTGGGCGTCGATGGTGTCGCGCCCGTGGTACGCCGCGGCCACCTCGTGGTCCGGGCCGACCATGAGGATCTCCCGGCCGGCGATGGCCACGGCCCCGTCCGCGTAGATCGTCCGGTCCGGGTTCATGGTGATGACGTAGCCGTGGCGGATGACCACGTCGCAGTCGCGCTGCCCTGGCTCAGCCATGCGTCTCCATCGCCCGGTCGCGGTCCCAGCAGCCCTCGGTCAGGTCGGGGCGCTCGGCCTTGAGCACCTCCTTGCGGACCCGCATCGACGGCGTCCGCGCGAAGTCGGCGGCCCGGTACTCGATGAAGCGCGGCACCTTGTACCAGGCCAGGCGGTCGGCGCAGAACTCGACCACCTTCTCGCCGGGCAGGTCGGCCTCGGTCTTGCCGTCCGCCAGCAGCAGGTACGCCTTGACCTCCTCGCCGCGCTCCCGGTCGGGGACCGGGATCACCGCCGCGTCCAGGATCATCGGGTGAGCGCGCAGCGCGTCCTCCACCTCGCTCGCGGTCAGGTTCATCCCGCTGCGGCGGATGATGTCCTTCTTGCGCCCCATGAAGTACAGGAAGCCCCGCTCGTCCTGGCGGCACAGGTCGCCGGTGCGCAGCCACCCGTCGGCCATGGCCTGCTGAGTGGCCTCGGGCCGGTTGAGGTAGCCGCGGAACATACCAGGGCCCCGCATCACGACCTCACCGGTCGCCCCGGCCGGCACGTCCGCGCCGTCGTCACCGGCCAGCCGCAGCTCGACCTCGGGCACCGGGATGCCGATGGAGCCCGAGCCGGTCATCTCGTCCGCGTACTCCAGCGGCATGCTGGTGACCACGTTGCCCTCGGTGATGCCGTACCCCTCGATCCAGGGGAAGCCCCAGCGCTCGGCGACCTGGCGGTGCAGGTCCGGCGGCATGGCCAGGTGCCGGGCGACCCGGACGTGGTTGTCGGTGTCCCGGGGGTCGGCCGGCGCCTTGAGCAGGAACAGCGGGATCGAGGAGAAGCTCAGGATCAGCGTGACCCGGTGGTCGCGCACCACGTCCCAGAACCGTGACACGCTGAACCGGCGCATCACCACCAGCGCCCCGCCGGTGGTCAGGCACTCGAGCAGCAGGTGGCCGGGGTCGGCGTAGAAGAACTGCAGGCAGCACAGCACCCGGTCGGACGGGGTCTGCGGAACGCGGCGCAGCAGGACGTCGACCGTGCGCAGCCACCACTCGTGGTCGACCGTGCAGCCCTTCGGCATGCCGGTGGTCCCTGACGTGTAGTAGATGTTGCTGATGTCGCCCCGGGCGCACGCCGCGTCGGCGAACCGCAGCGGCTCGCGGCCAGAGTAGGCGGCGAGACCGTCGGGCTCACCGGCCCCGACGACGATCACCTCACGCAGGCGGGGGAGTTCGGGTCGCAGTTGCGTTACAAGCTCCTGGTGCTCGTCGGTGAGGATCACGATCACCGACGCGGAATCGCTCAGGATGTGCCCGGCGTCAAGGATCTTGTCGTCGGGATTGACCGAGACCAGGACCGCGCGGTTCGCCACCACCGCCAGCCAGGCAACCATGAACTCGGCCCGGTTGCGCAGGATCACCGCCACGGCGTCGCCGGGCTGAACCCGCTCCGCCAGGTACCCGGCGAACCGCTCGCTGGCCGCGAGCAGCTGGCCGTACGTCACGACGGGGCCGTCTTCGAAGATCATGGCCGGGGCGTCAGGCCACCGGCGGCAGGCCTCGTCGACCAGCTGGATGACCGTTTCCTGCGGCGCGGCGCTCCACGGCTCGCCCACGTCCCGCCAGACGGCGCGGTCCGGCATCGTCCCTCCCCGCTGGCGCCGCGGCGGGATCTTGACACGCGTCCGCCGGGTGGTTCATCCTTTCTTGATAACTGTCCACCTATAGCGCCATCTCGTCAAGCGTTCGGGAACTAAACTCCCTGAGGAGTGGACATTCGAAGCTGAAAACCAGGCGGCCATGGACAGCAGGACATCGCAGCGCACCGGTGGCTCGTACGCCGGGACCACGTTCTACGACGATCGCGGTCCGTCCGTCGATGACATGCCCTGGCTCACCTCCTACGCCGACGTCGAGCACGTGTTCCGCTCCAAGGACTGGGTGCAGGGCGGCGGCGGCGCCCGCGACAGCTACGAGTTCATCGGCGACGGCCTGCTCGCGCTGTCCGGCACCGACCACTTCCAGCGCCGGCGGATCGAGGCGGCGCTGTTCCGCAAGCCGAACCTGCGCCGCTACGAGGAGCACATCCTGCTGCCGGTGCTGCGCGAGCGGCTCGGCGCCGCCCGCGAGCAGGCTGGTGACGGGCGGGTGCGGCTGGAGCTGCGCGGCCTCATGCGCTCCTGCCTGTACCGGGTATCCGCCGACTTCGTCGGCCTGGACGGGGTCGACGACAGCGTGCTCGGCCAGTACCTGGAGCTGATCGAGCATCTGGGGATCGGCGCCAACATGGAGTGGGTGGTCAGCGACCACCGCGAGGCCCTGCAGCGAGCGCTGGTGCACAAGACCGACTTCATGGAGCGGTTCTTCCGGCCGTCCTGGGAGCGGCGCGCCGACCTGGTGGCCCGGTTCGGGCGGGGCGAGATAGCCGAGGACGACCTGCCCCTGGACCTGATCACCGTCATGATCCGCAACCCGGATCACTTCCGCAGGTGGGAGCCGGGCGTCTACGCGGCGGAGGCCATCCTGTTCCACGGCGGGCCGGTCAATTCGGTGGCCAACGCGATCCCGCACACGGTGTCGGAACTGTCGGCCTGGCTGGCCGGGCACCCGGGTCACGAGGCGGCGCTCACCGATCCCGCGTTCCTGCGGCTGTGCTGCAACGAGGCCCTCCGGCTGCACCCGCCGACCCCGTTCTTCATCCGGCGGGCGGCGGGGGACACCACGCTCCCCAGCGGGCGGAGCGCGCGGGCCGGGGATTACATGGTGCTGGACATCATCGCCGCCAGCCATGACCGGAGCGCGTTCGGCGACGACGCGGATGAGTTCAACCCCTACCGGGACAGAAACAAGGGAGTGAAATCGACGGGCATCGCATTCGGCGGCGGCATACACACGTGTATCGCGATGGGCATGACCATTGGCGACCCTCCAGGGAGCAAAGAGGATTCCGCCGGGCAGGTCGGCCTCATGGTCGCCAGCCTGCGCGAGCTGTATCAGCGGGGAATGCGGCCGGATTCCGAGAATGTGCCCGAGAAGAGCGGCGTCAACATGCGTGACGAGTACGCGTCCTACTGGGTGGTCTTGGACGCATGAACGTCTTTGGCCAGACTGCTGAGAGCCACGAGCAGATCGTGTTCTGCGCGGATCCCGATTCTGGGCTGCGCGCGATCATCGCTATCTATTCCACGGCCCTGGGACCGGCATTGGGCGGGACCCGGTTCTACCCTTTCCCCGACGAGGGCGCCGCGCTCGCGGATGTGCTGAACCTGTCCCGCGCGATGGCCTACAAGGCGGCGTGCGCGGGCCTGGATCTGGGCGGCGGCAAGGCCGTCATCATCGGCGACCCGAAGCAGGACAAGACCGAGGCCCTGCTGCGGGCCTACGGCCGCTTCGTCCAGTCCCTCGGCGGCCGCTACTACACCGCGTGTGACGTGGGCACCGATGTCCGGGACATGGACGTCATCGCGCGGGAGAGCCGGTTCGTGACCGGCCGGACGGCCGCGTACGGCGGTGCGGGGGACTCGGCCGTGCTCACGGCGTTCGGGGTGATGCAGGGCATGCGCGCCGCGGCGGAGCGCGTGTGGGGCGCCCCCGAGCTGCGCGGCCGTCGGGTTGGCATCAGCGGGGTCGGCAAAGTGGGGCGGAGGCTGATCGAGCATCTGCTGGCCGATGACGCCTCGGTGGTCGTGGCCGACACCGACGCCGCGGCCATCGATTTCGTGCGGGCGGCGCACCCGGAGGTCGAGATAGCCGCGGTGGGCGCACTGCCCGCGCTGGCCCTGGACGTGTTCGCCCCGTGTGCGCTGGGCGGGGTGCTGACCGAGCAGCTGACGGCGGACCTGCAGGCTCAGGTGGTCTGCGGCGCGGCGAACAACCAGCTGGCGCACGCGGGCATCGACAAGCTGCTCCATGACCGCGGCATCCTGTACGCGCCGGATTACGTGGTCAATGCCGGCGGCCTGATCCAGGTGGCGGACGAGATCGGCGGGTTCTCGGAACCGCGGGCGCGGGCCCGGGCCACCCAGATCTTCGACACCACCCGCCTCGTCCTCGGCCTGGCGGAGGAGGAAGGCATGCCGCCCGGGCAGGCCGCCGACAAGCACGCCGATCAGCGGATGAGGGACGTGGGCCGGCTGCGCAGCGTCTGGCTGCCGGGCGGGTAAGCCGCGACCTCGGCGACCGCAGAGCCGACTCCGGCCAGGAGCATCTCGCACGCTACCGGTGAGGCCGGCGACAGCAGGTCCACGCGGAGCACGTCGATGAGCTTGTCCAGCTGCCGCACCGCATTGGTGATACGCAGCGGATCAGCCTCGATCACCAGGGTAATCCGGATGACGCCGGGATCCTCGCTCGGAATCGCGATAAGCGACTCGACTGTATACCTGCGCTGCGCGCACACCCCGGCCACCCGGGCGAAAGCCAGCGGCCCATTCTGGACCAGGCAGGTAACAATGTGCCGTGACATAAGGACTCCATGGCGATCAGGAACGAGAGCGGTGGCAAAAAAGAACCCCCCTGACCGAAGTCACGAGGGGTAGCGCGCGGGCAGCTATAGGTTAGCCCGCGCGCCTGCCAATAATAATGAATGCAAAGCTCATGTGCTGATCCTGACGTGTTCCTGGCGGCCTGTCAAGCGCCAAAGTCAAGCTCTGGCATTTCCCTCCTGGTCACGGAGAAACGCCGTGAGCGCCCGGCAATACGGGCCGCTGGATCCCGCCCCGCTCAGCTGGCCTCGGGCGTGCGCCGGTACTCGGCCGGAGCACGGTCGGCGCCCTTGGATGGGCGTGACCGGCGGGGCCGGAGCGCGATCAGCGTGGCCAGGCACGCGCCGCCGAGCAGGTAATACGGGACGATGTCCGAGCTCACCTGCGCGATGGCGCCGCTCGCCCCGGCCGCGACCGCCTGCCCTCCGGCCCAGGCCAGGTTGCCCAGGCCGAAGGCCAGCCCCTGGTTGAGCCCGAGCCGGTTCGCGCCCGAGCTGAGCATCGCGCTGGCCGGGGTGAACAGCGTGCCGAAGGAGGGCATGCCCACGATCAGCACGGCCATGAGCAGCGCGGCCGGCACGGTCACCGGCGCGAGCACGCTGAGCACGACGGCGCCGATGAGTGAGATCCGGACCGGCAGCATCTCGCCGTAGCGGTCGGTCAGCCGCCCGGCGACAGGGGACAGCGTGGCCTCGATGGCCGCGGCGGCCAGGAAGGTCGCGCTGATGAGCAGCGCGGACGTGCCCAGCCGGCTCAGCCGCAGCGGCGCCAGCACATCCAGCGCGCCGAACGCGAGCCCGGCCAGCGTGGTCAGCCACATGCTGAGCTTGACCTGGCTGTCGCGCAGCGCGACCAAGGCCGCGCGAAGTCCCTGCGGCACCGCGTGGGCCGGTTTCGGCACGAAGAAGGCCGCGACGATGAGGATCACGCCCGCTACCGCGGCCGCGGAAAACGCCGGCCCGGTGCCGACCTGGTCGGCGATCCCGCCGATCACCGGGCCGAACAGCGCGCCGCCGATCGCGGCGGCCATCGCGATGCCGAGCATCTCCCCGCGCCGCTCGGGCACGGCCACGCCGGCCAGCCAGGCCAGGCTCGCGGCCCAGGTGCAGGCGCTGCCCAGGCCCTGGGCGAACCGCGCCGCGTCCAGGACTGCCTCGCCCGAGGCCCAGCCGAAGGCCAGCGTGGACACGCTCATCATGGCCAGGCCGAGCAGCGTGGTGTTCCTGGCGCCCAGCCTCGAGGTCAGCAGCCCGCCCGGCAGGGCCCCGAGCAGGGTGCCAAGCGGATACGAGGCGACCAGCAGCCCGGCGCCCGCCTTGGTCAGGCCGACGGCACTCACGTAGTGCGGCAGCAGCGGGGTCAGCGCGGTGAAGAACATGGTGTCGACCAGCACCACCACGCACACGAACGCGAGCAGCGCGCGGACACGGCGCGGCAGCGGTACCTGCTGCCGCGCCATGACACCCCCTAACTCACCGACAACGTATCCACCAGGTCATGCCGCGCGGAACCACCGCACTCTTCGGATCATGTCACCTGAAAGTGATCGCCGCAGGCCACGGGGGCCGCGGGTGACGCCAGTTGCCCGGTGAGCGCACCGGTGCCCGAGCGAGGTGTTCAGGTGTGGCCGGCGCCGAGGTCCCGGGCGGCCTGGACTAGCTCGGCGTTGCTGGCGGCGCGCTCACCATCCGGCCGCAGGACGGTGTCCTCGAAGCCGACGCGGGTGTCGATGCCGCGGCGGATCGCGTCCTCGATGAGGATCCAGGTGGCCTCGCCGTCGCCGTGCTGCAGCCGCGGCGTCCGGACGCCGGCCCGGTCCAGGACGTCGTGAATGGCCTGGACCAGCGGGACCGCGTCGGCCCGGCTGACCTCGACGGGCTCGATCATCACCCGGGTCACGCGGTCGGCCAGCCCGCTGCGCACCAGGAGTTCCGCGTCAGCGACGGTCCATACCCCGGCCTCGATGCCGACGCTCGTCTCCAGGAGCGCCTGCATCATCTCGACCGCCCCGGGTTCCGACAGATTGACCGAGGTAAAGTCCGGCTGCGTCCACTCCCTGACCAGCGCCAGCCGGCGCTGCAGATCAGGCTCGATCCACGCGCCGGTCGTCACGCCCACCGGCATCCCGTGCGGCTCCCGGACGGCGGCAGCCACCCGGTCGACGACCCGGGCGTCGAGGGACTCCGCGCCGCTGGCGTCCCGGGGGTGGACGTGGAACGCTCGGGCGCCCGCCGCCACGCACGCCGCGGCGTCGGCGGCCAGCTCCTCCAGCGTCACCGGGACCGCGCTGTGGTCGTCCTTGGTCAGCGGGCCGTTCAGCGTGGCTTGCAGCAGCATCAGCGTGATCCCACCTCTCATCACCATCACGTTGAGTAGCAGAAATGCTCCGCCGCGACCGCGGGGGCTGGCCGGCGATTTGTTCTTTCATCAGACCATTGATCAGTTAGCGGTATGTACGTATTGTGACTGGCAGCTCCGGGGAGGAGCGACGACTGACCTTCTGCGGCTGCCACGGCGCTGCCGTGGAGAGGAGGCCCGATGAGCGAGACCCGTGACCAGGCCGGGCAGGGCCCAGCGCCCGACGACTCGGCCGTCCCGGCGGGCACCGCCCGCGGCCATGGGCTCAAGCGCAACCTGCACGTCTGGGAGGCGATCGGCCTGTCGGTCGGCGCGATGTCACCCGCGCTGGCCATGTCGTTCTCCGGCCCCGGCGTGGCTGCGCTGGTCGGCCGCGGCGCCGCGCTGTCGTTCGTGTTCGCGAGCGTGACCTGCATCCTCATCGGCTATGGGTACATGCTGCTGACCAGGAAGTACAACCACTCCGGCTCGGTCTACGGCTTCGTCGGCGCCTCGCTCGGGCCGCGCCTCGGCGTGTTCTCCGGCTGGGCCATGACGCTCATGTACTTCGTGTTCGTGCCCGCGTCGGCCGCCGCGTCCGGGTACTTCCTGGCCGGGGTGCTGCAGAACCTGGGCTGGTGGAAGGGCGCCGACTGGGTCATCCTGGCCCTGCCGATCAGCCTGATCATGTGGGCGTTCTCGGCCGGGGTGATCAAGCGGTCGACCCGGGCCCTGCTCTACATCGAGGCCGTCACCGTCACCCTCATCATCGTGCTGCTGGTGGTCATCCTGGTGAAGGTGGGCCAGGGCCACGGCCTGAACGCCGGCACCGTCACCGCCAGCGTCTTCACCCTGCCCCACGGCGTCAACGTGCACGCGCTCATCCTCGGCTCGGTCTTCGGGTTCCTCGCGTTCGCCGGATTCGAGGGCGCGGGCGCGCTGGGCGAGGAGGCGCAGAACCCGCAGAAGTCCATCCCCCGGGCGATCGGGGTGTCGGTCGTCGCGCTGGCCGTCTTCTACACCGCGTGCATCGCCGTGCAGTCGATCGGGTTCGGGGCCAACCCCAAGGGCTCGGTCGCGTTCGCCAGCTCGGGCGGCCCGCTGTTCCAGCTCGCCAACGTGTACATCGGCAGCGCCATGCAGAACCTGATCGAGCTCGGCGCGGCGTTCAGCGCGTTCGGTGCCGGACTGGGTGCGGCGGTGGCCGGCACCCGGCTGATCTACGCCATGTCCCGCGACGCGGCCCCGAACTTCCCGCTGTCCCGGGTGTCGCAGCCGTCAGGCTCACCGCGCATGGCCGTGCTGCTGATCATCGCGGTCGACTTCATCTGCCTGATCATCCTGCGTGCGCTGAACACCACCGGCCTGCAGGTCTGGCAGTACCTGGGCACGATCGGGACGCTGGCCATCCTGGTCGGGTACGGGCTGGTCAACGTCGGGGCGACCCGCGCGGTCTTCGACCGCAGCCTCGGGGTGGCCCGGTGGCGCGGGCTGCTGCCCGCCCTCGCGGTGATCCTGGTCGTCTACGTGCTGTACGCGAACATCTACCCGAGGCCGCCGTCCCCGTTCAACACGTTCCCGTACATCGTGCTGGGCTGGCTGGCCGTCGGCGGGTTGGTCATCGCGTTCACGCCCAAGCTGGTCCGCCGCGTCGGGGCCGGCCTCGCGCGGGACCTGGACCTGCCCGCGGGCCGCGTGGTAGGAGAGCTGGAGCCGTCGTCCACGGACGGGTAGGGAGGAGCGCCAGCCGGCCATGCTCGCTGTCCTGCTGGCGCTTGCCGCCGCCGCCGGCTACGGCGGGTCGGACTACGCTGCCGGGCTGGCCTCCCGCGGGACCAGCGCGGTGCGGGTCACCATTGTCGCCCAGGTGGTCAACGCCGCCCTGATCCTGCCGATCGTGCTGCTCGTCAGCAGCGGCGCCCCGTCCGCGGGGTCCATCGCCTGGGCCGCCGTGGCCGGGGTCGGCGGCGTGGTCGGGACCATAGCGCTGTACCTGGGATTCCGGCACGCGGCCTTCAGCGTGGCCAGTTCGGTGAGCGCGGTCACCACGGCGGCGTTCTCGGTGATCGCCGGGCTGCTGTTCGGCGAGCGGCCCGGCGCCCTCTCGCTCACCGGCATCGCGCTGGCCCTGCCCGCGATCGCCGCCGTGTCGGTGAGCACCGGCGGGGAACCGGCCGTCGGCGAAGCGGGTATCAGCCTGGCGAGCCCGGCCGTCGGCGTCGGCATCGCCCCGGATCCGGACGGGCGGCCGCGGCGCAGCGCCACGGGACGGCACGCGGCGGGCGTGGTGTGGGGAGTGATCGCCGGCGCCGGAATCGGGCTGTTCCTCACCGGCCTCAACCGGGCCGGGTCGGGGACCGATCTGTGGCCGCTGGCGGTGGCGGAAGTGTCGGCCGTGGCGATGGTCGTCGGCATGGGCGCGGTCACCCGGCAGCTCAGGCTGCCGCCGCCCGGCACCCGCTGGCTGTCGTTGCTGACCGGGATTACCGCCGCGGCGGGCACGCTCTCCTACTTCCTGGCCACGCACCGCGGTCTGCTGGCGGTCACCGCGGTCATCACCACGCTCTACCCGGCGGGGACGATCCTGCTGGCCCGGGTGCTGCTTGGGGAGCGGTTGACCGCGGTGCGGATTACGGGCCTGTGCCTGGCGGCGGCGTCGGTCAGCCTGATCGCGGCCGCCGGGGCCGGGTGAGTCAGAGGAAGTACAGGCGGCTGAGGGCGACGGATTCCGCGGGCCGGGACTCGACCAGGTCCCCGTCGAGCGTGACCTGAGCCGACGCGCTGTTGACCTGGACCTGTCCGAGCCGGCGGTTGCGGATCATGTCCGCGAGGCCGATGTTCCTCGTTCCTCGGACTGCGACGCGGCGGCGGCGGGTGGGCAGGCGGTCGGTGTCGGCGCAGGCGGCGCTGACGAAGGCCAGGGAGAGCTCGGCGGGGGTGGCGCCGTGGGCGCCGAACTGCGGGCCCAGGACCAGCGGTTCGCAGTTGTCGATGGTCGCGCTGGGGTCGCCGGTGACGCCGAAGGCCGGGAAGCCGGATTTGAGGACGAGCTGGGGTTTGGCCCCGAAGAACTTGGGCTGCCACAGGACGATGTCGGCCAGGCGGCCCGGGGTAAGCGCGCCGATCTCGTGGGAGAGGCCGTGCGCGATCGCCGGGTTGATCGTGAGCTTGGCCATGTAGCGGAGCACGCGGTCGTTGTCGTGCTCGGCCTCGGCGCCGCGTTCGGCCTTCATCTTGGCGGCCACGGCGAACGTGCGGCGCACGGTTTCCCCGGCCCGGCCCATGCCCTGGGCGTCGGACGACGTGATGGGGATGACGCCGAGATCGTGGAGAACGTCCTCGGCGCCCATAGTCGACGCCCGGATCCGGTCGTGGGCAAGCTGCTGGTCGCTGGGCAGGGCCGCGGTCAGCCCGTGCGCGCAGATGATCATGTCGTAGTGCTCGGCCACGGCGTCCCGGCCGAAGGGCAGGGTCGGGTTCGTGGACGAGCCGATCACGTTGGGCACCCCGGCCAGGCTCAGCACGTTCGGGACGTGCCCGCCGCCGCAGCCCTCGATGTGGAACGCGTGGATGGTGCGCCCGTCCAGGACCGCGAGCGTGTCCTCCACCGCCAGGCTCTCGTTGAGCCCGTCGGTGTGCAGCGCGACCTGCACGTCGTAGTCCTCGGCCACGCGCAGCGCGGTGTCCAGGGCCCGGGCGTGGGCGCCCAGGTCCTCGTGCACCTTGAAGCCGCACGCGCCGCCCTCCTCCAGCGCCTCGGTCAGCGGGCCGGGGCTCGATGACGAGCCCCGGGCCAGGAACCCGATGTTGACCGGCCAGGCGTCGAACGCGCCGAACGCGTGCCGCAGCGCCCACGGCGAGTTGACCCCCACCCCCCACAGCGGGCCGAACTCCTGGCCGATGATCGTGGTCACGCCGGACGCGAGCGCGGCCTCCATGATCCGCGGGCTGAGCAGGTGGACGTGGGTGTCGATCGCGCCCGCGGTGGCGATCATCCCCTCGCCGGGCACCATCGCGGTCCCGGTGCCGACCACGACGTCGACCCCGTCGACCGTGTCCGGGTTGCCGGCCCGCCCGATCGCGTAGATGCGGCCCTGCCGGATGCCGATCGACGCCTTGCCGATGCCGTACAGCGGGTCGATGATCACCACGTTGGTGATCACCACGTCGCACGTGTCGCGGACCGCGGCCGCCTTCAGGTGCATGCCGTCGCGGGCCGTCTTGCCGAAGCCAATGAGGAACTCGTCGCCGGGCCGCTGCGAGTCGTGCTCGACCTCGATGACCAGCCCGGTATCTCCGAGCCGCACCCGATCACCCTTTACCGGCCCGTACGCAAAAGCCTCCTGGCTCATGCCGTCCCGCCCGAGAGATAGCCGCACGCGTCGGCGCGGCGCATGGCCTCGTCGAACGCGCCGGGCGCGTCCAGCGGCCCGTCGACCAGCCCGGCGAACCCGATCACCACCCGGTCGCCGCCGATCGGCACGAGCTCGATCTGGAGGGTCTGCCCGGGGTCCAGGCGCAGCGTCGCCCCGGCCGGGAGGTAGGGCCGGCGCCCGTACCCGGCCGCGCGGTCGAACCGCAGCCGGGCGTTGACCTCGAAGAAGTGGATGTGCGAGGTGACGCTGATCGGCACCGTCGCGGTGTTGGTGACCGAGACCTGGGTGACGTCGTCGCGGCGCGGCAGTTCCCGGTGCGCGGCCTGAACCGCCCCGGGTCCTTCCGGGTCGCCGGCCGCGCCGATGGGGTCGGAGATCACCGCCAGCCGGGACCCGTCGTCGAACACCGCCTCCACGTGCACCTCGTCCACGATGTCGGCCACACCGGGCAGCACGTCGTCCGGGCCGAGGACGGAGCGGCCCGCGGCGACCGCGTCGGCCAGCCGGGCGCCAGAACGCGCGGCCTCGCACACGGTGTCGGCGATGAGCGCGGTCGCCTCGGGCGCGTTGAGCCGCAGCCCCCGGGCCCGCCGGGCGCGGGCGAGCTCGGCCGCGGTGAACAGCAGCAGCCGGTCACGCTCCGATGGGGTGAGCAGCATTCGGCCTCCCGGTTACGGCCTGCCTCGGGTCACTGTGTGCGGAATGTACCGGATCTTGTGCACCTTGACCTCCATCTGGGCCCGCACACCGGTGACTCCGTCGATGCCGTGCAAGTCCTGGATGAGCTGCCACATGTGCTGCTCGGTCTCGCCGCTGAGCTGCAGCTGGAGGCTGTGCTCGCCGAACAGCGTGGACAGGTAGACCACCTCGTGCCACCCGGCGAGCTTCTCGACCACCGCCTCGTGCCGGGCCGGGGTCACGTCCACCAGCGCCACCGCGAGCGCGCCGTGGCCAAAACCCGCGGGATCGACGAACGCGGTGAACCGGAGCACCTGGGTGTCCTGCAGCCTGCGCACCCGGGTCCGCACCGTGGCCTCGGAGATGTCCAGCCGCCGGGCGATCTCGCGGAAAGCCATCCGGGGTGACTCATAGAGCTGCTCGACGATCGCCGCATCGGTCTGGTCAAGCTGTTCGTCAGGCATGCTGCAGGAGTGTAGTGCCCGCATTATCCGGCGGAGTATGCACTATCTCTGCGACTCGTTAATAGCTGACAGGAATTCAAAGAGGACCCATGAGGATACGCGCGCGGCCATGTTGTATCCGATGCCCACGTCATTAACCGGGTTGATTTCCACGATGTCAATCCCGACGATCTTGCCTCGCTGGGCCACCGCGGCCAGGGCCTCGATCAGCATGTTGTAGGTGAGACCGCCGGGTTCAGGCAGGCATGTTCCCGGGACCAGCGGCCCGTCAAGCACGTCGATGTCAATGGATACGTAGATGTGCGGCGCGCTGGGCACGAGCCGCCGGACAACGTCCGCGGGAGGCTCACGGAAAAGCTGCCTGGCCGAGGCGAACCCGACGCCATATTCGAGCATCGGGTCATAGGTCTCGCGCCAGACGTGCCGCAGGCCGATGGCCGTGATGTTGCGAACATTGGGCAGCTCGGACAGGCGGCGGAGGTTGGAGCCGTGGGTGAACTTGGAGCCGCCGATCTCATCCTCGAAATCGGCATGGGCGTCAAAGTGGACGATGTCCACGACGTCATACTGGCCGACCGCTCCCCGGCCGGCCGGGAAGCTGATCGAATGATCTCCCCCCACCGCGACCGGAAGAGCCCCGTGCGCGGCCACCGCCTCGGCGACGTGGGAGATCCGCTGGAAGTTCTCCGTTACGCCCAGGGCGGGCAGCAGGTCAACGTCGCCGACGTCGGACATCCGGACGCCAGTCAGCCGCTCGGACCCGGTTTCCAGGTCGATGATGCGGGCGTCGGCGGCACATCCGAACAGCGTGACGTTGTTCTTGCGCAGGGCTTCCGGCCCGAACCGCTGGCCTGGCGACAGCTGCATGCTCAGGCTGCCGGCGTCCCACGGGACCCCGTAGAGCGCGACGTCCGCGGTCAGCTGATCGAGATCATCACAGGCGTCGGCCCCGAGAATCGTGTGGGGCGTGCGCACGAGATGGTGATGTGTCACGGGATCTACCCCTCGTCCTCGGCGATGTCGGCCGAGCTGATGAGCTGCATGTGCGGCTTTTGCCTGGCGTAGATGACCGTGCCGGTCACGGCCAGCACGCCGACGGCGATCCACACGGCCCAGTTCAGGTACCACTGCGGGTACACAGCCCGCGGCCAGGCGATGTTGACGAACTCCAGGGCCGCGAAAATCATGGCCACGGCGGTGACGGTCAGCCCGGCGCGGCCCAGGCTGAACGGCCCGGCCGACCAGCGGCCGCTCACCCGCTGCCACAGGCTGCCGGTCAGCGGGAACAGGTAGGCCGCGAAGAACCCGGCCGCGCTGAAGTTGATCAGCAGCTCGTACACCTTGGGCGTGGCCTGGCCGAGGATGACGATGACCACCGCGACCCCGGTGGCCAGGAACAGGGCCACCGCCGGCTGCTTCTGCCGCGCCGTCAGCCGGGACAGGGACTGGTGGCCGGGGATCGCCTTGTCCCTCGCATAGGACCAGATCATCCGCGACACCGTGGTCTGCACGGCCAGGAAGCTCGCGAGGAACGCGATCGTGAAGAGAACCTCGCTGGCCTTCGCCACCGTGCCGCCCAGGTTGAACGTCAGTGTGCTGTAGACGGGATCGGCGACCTTGCCGCTGACCACGGCCGCCATGTCGGGGGTGGCCAGGATGAACGCCAGTCCGGCGAAGCTGACGATGAGGGCCACGAACACCATCGATGAGACGAGCGCCTTCGGCACGGTCCGCCGGGGGTTGCGGACTTCCTCAGCGAGAGAGCCGACGGACTCGAAGCCGACGAAGGAGTAACCGAGAATCGCGATCGCGATCAGCAGCGGGCCGGACAGGTAGGAGCTGTTCAGTGACCCGGAGGTGCCGTGGCCGAGGACAGAGAGCGACTGGTGCCGGTGGAACAGCAGGATCGTGCCCACGCCGACCGTGCCCAGGGTCTCCGCGATGATCGACGCGGTGATCACGACCTTCAGCGCGCGGCTGCCCGACACGTTGACCACGGTGCCCAGCAGCAGGAACGCGATCGTCAGGCTGGCGAGCTGCCAGCCGGTGGGAGTCACCCCGACGACGCGAGCGGCGAAACCGGCCGCCCCGGTGGCCACGCTGGCCAGGGACACGACCAGCGTCCAGATGTAGACCCAGCCGCCGATCCATCCGCCGCGCGGCCCGAGCACCCGCCGGGACCACTGGTAGATCGAGCCCTCGATGGGCCACCGGGAGACGAGCTCGGCCAGGGCCAGGGCGATGACGAACTGGGCCACGAAGATCAGCGGGAAGCTCAGCCAGAAGGACGGCCCGGCCGTCGTGATCGACAGGTCGTAGACGCCATACAGCGCCACGCACGGGGAGATGAACGCCAGGGAGAACGAGAACGACGACCAGAGGCTGAAGGTGCGCCGCAGCTCCGGTTCGGCCGCGGGCCGGTCGCTCGCCGAGACGGACACCTGCTCGGACATGTCCATGACCGCCTCCAGATGAGCGGCTAGCTGACGCGAATCCATCGCGATGCGTCAGGATCGGCAGAGAACTACGCGATCTGATGATCTGCCATCAACTTTGCGCAGTCAAGAGGAGATTGCCTGCATCTTTGCGTCGATGATGGCCGCGCATGCGCCAGCGGCCGTGCGGGTGGTGCGCTCTCCCGCGGAGACGCGGGCCGGGCCATGATGGCCACATGATCGATCTCATCCTCCGCAATGCCCGCGTGGCGGGGCAGGACACGCTCACCGACCTCGGTGTCTCCGGCGGCCGGATCGTCGCCGTGGCCGATGACACGACCGCGGCCGAGACCATTGACCTCGCCGGGCGCCTGGTCACGCCGCCCCTGGTCGAACCGCATATCCATCTCGACGCGGTGCTCACGGTGGGCCAGCCGCGGCCGAACATCTCCGGGTCGCTGTTCGAGGCCATCGCGGTGTGGTCCGAGCGGGTGGCCGACCTGACCTATGAGGACGTGCAGTCGCGGGTGCGGCAGGTGCTGCGCTGGCAGTTCGCCAGCGGCGTCCAGCACGTGCGCAGCCACGTCGACGTGTGCGATCCGGAGCTGCGGGCCCTGCGCGCCTTGGCCGACCTGCGCGAGGAGGTGCGCGGGATGATCGACCTGCAGCTCGTCGCGTTCCCCCAGCTCGGGATCCTGGGCTTCGACGGCGGGCGGGAGCTGATGCGCAAGGCCGTGGAGCTGGGCGCGGACGTGGTCGGCGGGATCCCGCACTACGAGCTGACCCGCGAGGACGGGGTGGAGTCGGTCAAGTTCGCGATGGCGCTCGCCGACGAGCACGGCCTGCGCGTGGACATCCACTGCGACGAGACCGACGACGATCACTCACGCTTCGTCGAGGTGATGGCGGCCGAGACGATCCGGCGCGGCATGTCGGGGCGGGTCACCGCGAGCCACACCACGGCCATGCACTCCTACAACAACGCGTACGCGTACCGGCTGATCAGCAACATCGCCCGGGCCGGGCTGCACATGGTGACGAACCCGCTGGACAACGCCGTGCTGCAGGGGCGCTTCGACACCGGGCCGATCCGGCGTGGTCACACCCGGGTCAAGCAGCTCCAGGAGGCCGGGATCAACGTGTGCGTCGGGCACGACTCGGTGATGGACCCGTGGTACCCGCTGGGCTACGGCGACCCGCTGCAGGCCGCGTTCGTGCTGGTGCACCTGGGCCAGATGTCCGGTGTCAGTGAGCTGCGGCGGCTGATCGAGATGATCACGGTGAACCCGGCCGCCGCGCTCGGCGTGCCGGACTACGGGCTGCGTGTGGGCGGCCCGGCGGACCTCGTCGTGTTTGACGCGCCATCGGAGGCGGATGCGCTGCGGCTGGTCGCTCCCCGCACGCTGGTGCTGCGCGGCGGCCAGGTGGTGGCGCGGTCCACGCCCGCGCAGCACACGATCGTCTGGGCTGGTGCCGAGGAGCAGGTCACGTTCCTGCGGGCCTAACCGACCGGGGGCGCTCCGTGAAGGGAGCGCCCCCGGTCGCACCGCATGGGTATCAGGAAGCGGGGTCGGCCGCCGCCTCGTCCGGGATATGGAGTGCCTCGTCGCGGTTCTCGCTCGCCCCCTCCAGCTTGAAGAACAGCGCGTAGAGGGCCGCGGCCAGCACGAAGCCGACCTCGAACGTGAGGTCGCCGAAGCCCGCGACGTGCTTGGGCACGACGCCGACGTAGTCGGTCTGGTTGGCGAAGAAGATGATCGACACGGCCATCGCGATGGCCATGGCCGCGAAGCCAGCCCACGGGTTGTGCTTACGGTCGAACAGGAACCCGTCGACCCGCCTGCCCCGGCGCAGGAGCTGGTCGGCGAAGAACACGCCGAGCCAGGGCCCGATCCAGTACGAGATGACCAGCAGGAAGTTGTTGTACTTCTCGCCCGCGTCGTGCAGCCCGGACAGCGCGAGGAAGAAGCCCACCACACCGAACACGAGCGCCACGATCGCCCGCCGCAGGTGCAGCGGCAGCTTGACCCCGAGGGCCAGGAACGACATCGAGCCGGAGTACACGTTCAGCGCGTTGGCGCAGACCGCGCCGAGCGCGATGGCCAGCAGCGTGACGTCGGCCAGCGCGGTCGGCAGGTGGCTGGTGAAGCCGGCCGTGGGGTTGTCGGCGAACTTGCCCACGTTGGTGATCGTGGCCGCCGCCGCGCCGACGATCTCGAGCGCGACGCACGAGGCGAACACGCCCAGGCCGGCCCACAGGCCGGTGGCCCGGCGGTTGGTGTTTGGCGGCAGATAACGCGTGTAGTCGCTGGCGTACGGGTTCCAGCCCGCCGCGTAGCCGAACGCCGCCCCCAGCGTGATCAGGAACCCGCCGGGGACGCCGGTCGCGTGCGCGCCCGGGTGCGACTTGGACAGGATCACGACCGAGGCGATGATGAACACCACCACCAGGAACGGGAACGACCAGCGCTCGAACATGTGCACCAGGTTGTGGCCGAAGAACGCGACCGCGATCTGCGCCACCACGATGATCAGCAGGCAGATCTTCGAGTTCCACCCGAGCAGGGCGTTCAGCGCGAACGCGCCGCTGACGCTGTTGACGGCGAACCAGCCGATGCCGGCCACGACCGCGTTGATGCCGGCCGGCAGGATGTTGCCCAGGAACCCGAACCCGATCCGGGACAGCACCATCTGGGGCACGCCGAACAGCGGCCCGCGGGCGGCCAGCGCGCCCATCGACAGCGAGCCGAGCGCGCTGCCGATCACGATCGCGAGCGTGGCCATCCAGAACGACTGGCCAAAGAACCAGACGCCGATGATGCCCACGAAGATGGTCGCGAACTCCATGTTCGGCGACACCCAGGTCGCGAACTGCTGATAGGGCTTGCCGTGCCGGTCGTGCAGCGGAATGAACTCGGCTCCGCCCGGTTCGACCGCGGCTACCTTGGATCCGTAGTCGCCCTCGCGTACCTCGGCCTCGATGACTGCGGTCTTCGCCTGGGTGTCGGTCACTTGCGGTCCACCCCCTGCCTAGGTGTGAATGCCTGCATATTAACCGTGCCGCTACCACCCAGGGCAGTACTAGATCGCAGGCAACACCCCGATTGTTAGCTGTTGTGAGACGCCGGAGCCGAGAAAGCGGCTGGAATCAGGCAGTCGGGCGTTGCCGGAGCGTAACGGCTAGATGATTGATAATGCCCCGTTAGGGATCACTCATCGCGATACTGTATTCGTCCGCGCCGGGGCGCGGCTGCCCGCAACCGGTCGAGGGTCCGCCCGATGGGGGGTTGCCATCAGCCACATCTACGTTGACCTGTCGGTCGTGGCGTCGGGCGAGGACGAGTTCCAGCAGGTGCTGCACGCCTTAAGAGGCAAGCTCGATCAGCTGGACGCGGAGCTCCGGGCCAGCCTCGGCCAGTGGAGCGGCGACGCGCAGGCCGCCTACCAGGTGGCTCACGCGCAGTGGCAGGCGGCGGCCGACGACATGGCCGCCAGGCTGGCCTGGCTGCACAGCGTGCTCGGCACCGCGCACCAGAACTACCAGAGCGCCCACGCGACGAACCTCGGCATGTGGCAGGGACGGCGCTGATGGTGCGCGTCGACCCGGGCGGGGGCGGGACCATCAACGTCACGCCGCAGGATCTCGCGTGGGCGGCAAAGGCGTTCTCCACCAACCAGAATGACCTGTCTAACGCGTGGGACACGCTGCAGGGGGCCCTGGATGGCGCGGCCGGAATGGCCGGGGATGACTCTCCGGCGCAGAGCTTCAACGCACGGTACGCCCCGGCCGTGCAGGCCGCCTGGAGCGCGCTGCGGTCGTCCGCGCTGGCGCTCGGCGGCATCTCCACGGGGCTCACGCAGACGGCCAACAACTTCGTTCTCGCCGACCGTCACTCGTCGGCGCGGAGAACCGGGTCAGCGCCGACGTTCACCCCGGAGCCGGTGTTCGACGACATCCTGATGCCCACGCCGGACTCCGCGATCGGGCCGGGGGAGACCGTGTGGTTCCTGCCCGGGCCGCTGGAGAAGTTCTGGCCCAACGCCCATACCGACAAGGTGCGGGCCGCGGCCACGGCGTGGCACAACGCCGCGAGCTCGGTCGGCTCCGTCGCCGGTGACTCGCAGTCCGCGCTGGGCACCCTCGAGATCAACGACGACACCACGCAGGCCATCAACGGCTTCTGGTCCGAGGTGTACTCGCCCGGCGACACGAGCACGGTGCTGGCGGGCACGCAGCAGATCTGCCAGGCCCTGGGCGACGCGTGCACCAAGTACGCGGACGCGATCGACAGCAAGCGCAGCTCGGTCAAGGACGCGCTGGTCGGCGCCGGCATCGCGGTCGGGATCACCACCGTGCTGGGCGTTCTCGGCACAATCTTCACCGGCGGCGGATCCGACGCGGCCGCCGGAGCGGCGGATGAGGCGGAAGTGGCGGGGATCGTCGGCGACGTGGCCGCGGAGACCTCGGCCACGGTGGAGGCCGACGTCGGCGCGACGATCGGCAGCGACCTGGTCGCCACCGTCGAGGCCGCGGCCGAGGACGCCCCCTCCGTCGAGACCGCCGAGGCCGAGACCACCGAGGTCCAGAGCGACATCGAGGGCTCGCTCGACAAGGCCATGGCCGAGGACGACCCCAACCTGGCCCGCCTGAGCGATCCGGAAGCGGCCACGCTGACGCGTCTGCAGGATGAGTTCCCCGAGCGTGGCTTCAAAGCGGCGGCCGAGGAGCGCGACGGGGAGTTCGTCGACAATCAGGGACGCACCTACGATCAGATGGGCGATCCGCGGACATCGAAATTCTGGAGCCCGCGCAATGCGCAAAGGTTCTACGACGCTGTCGATGAGCACTTGCTAAAGTCAGTGGACTATACCGTGATAGATTTGACCGGCTTCAGTGATCAGTCAATAGCCGATATCACCAACTATGTTGATTCGCTGCCGGAGTCGGCGCAGGCGAAGATCATAAGGATCGGGTTCTAGTGGCAGTGCTCAGTTTCGCAAAGACCGAGGCGGACACGGTCTCTCTCCGGAAGGCGATTTTCCGGATGATTCTGTCACGGGCCAAGGAGCATCTCACAGACCCGGCGGATATTGAGGAGCTTGATCTTTCTGAAGTGATGGAGGGGGTGCAGTTCCACCGGCTCGATGACGACCAGCGAGCACGCCTGGTCGACGCCGTGTACGAGGGAACCCAAGACCTCAAGAAGCAGATTCTCGCGGGGGAGCCCACCGAGGAGGAGGTCCGGCCCGACATCGAGGAGAAGCTCGACGAGATCCTCGCTCTCCTCTCCCGCTACCGCTAGCAGAGGTCAGCAGCCCGGCCAGGTCACGAGTCCACGGGCTGCCCGAACGGCCCCCACTTCTCCCGGAAGTACTCGATGATCTTGCTCGCCTGAGCATGGCTGACCTCAACAAGGTCATAGGTGAAGTCGCCGTGCTCCCACTCGGCGATAGCGGGCGTGAACATCCAGCTGAAGTCCTTCCGTAGCCCCTCATCGGTGAACCCATCACCGTCGAAGTTCAGGCGCCTCACAAGCCCGTAGGGATCTTCCACTGTCCGGCCGCCTCCAACAACCGCGTAGTAAGTGATCTTGTCTGGCATCTAACGGCCTTCCTTGCGGTAGTTGGGGATGTCCGCGGCGCCCTCTGGCACTGGGATCCATGAGCAGACATCCTGCTGGAATGCCCTAAGCTCGCGCCGCTCCTCATCGCTGGTCAGCGGGCTGCGTAAGCGCTCGTAGGGGGCGTGAGTGATGTTTTGCTTCGCGTAGAGGCTTTCCTCGGTGTGGAACTGTACCTCGAACTGCTGGCCTGCTGGAGTGGCCCAGCGAGTGTTGATTCCCCTGTATTGCGAGTCGTTCCAGTGATTCTCGCTGTAGCGCATTTCGTACCCTAAAGCTTGGAGCCGCTCCTTCATATCCCAGTAGGCGTCCCTGTAGTTCTCCGGGTTCGCGCAGAACGTATAGCGGATCGCGTCAGGGATCTCCCGCATGAGTTCCGCTGGTGTGGCGTCCGGTGCACTCTGCGTCAGGAGATCAGCGATCTTCTCCTTGAGGCGCTCCTCGCCCTTGAGCCGGTGCTCGATGCCCTCGAGCCAAGCGCCGCTAGCGTTCTCTCGTTCTGCTGCTCGTCATGCTCTTGGTCACGTCCTTCTCGTCTTCCTGCACTCCGGCGATCACCTCCCTGGCCTGATCGTGCTGGTCTGGGTTCAGGTACTGGTTGCCGTCTCCTCGCCAGGATCCGTCCGGGTCTTCGGAGCGGTCCAGCTTGGTGGTCTCTCGATTGTCTGGCCATGTGCGTAAGTGGTCGGCCCAGGCATGCATGAACCGTGGCACCTCGCTCGACAGACTCCGTTCGCCCCGGTCGGGCCCAATTTCCTGCCGAAGGTCTGGCGCGTTGGGCTCGTCGTCGGCGCCGCGGAGGGAGCTTGGGTGGCTGGGCGGGAGGCGTTCGAGGCGCTGCCGGAGGTCGGCCTTCGACCAAGGGACGGGCTGGTCTGGTGTCCCTGGCCGATCTACGGGTCGTGCCTCGGCGATGCGATCCGGGTGCGCCGGTTGGCCCGGCTGTAACTGTTGCGGGACGTCCTGGGGCGTCAGAGGACGATCCCGAGATGCCGCCACAGCCAACTCCTTTCACCCGTGCTCGTCACGAGTCCACGGGCTGCCCGAACGGCCCCCACTTCTCCCGGAAGTACTCGATGATCTTGCTCGCCTGCGCGTGGCTGACCTCGACGAGCTCGTCGTCGAATCACCACGTTTCCACTCGACGATGATCGGAGTGAAGCTCCAACTGAAGTCGCGGCGCAGGCCCTCGTCCGTGAAGCCGTCGCCGTCGAATTCCAGCCGGCGCAACAGCCCATAGGGGTCTCTCGGCTGTCGCTGTCGCCGTCGACGATGGCGTAGAAGGTGATCTTGTCCGGCATCTAGTCGGCCCTCCTCGCCGGTAGTCGGGGATGTCTGCGACGCCATCGGGGACTGGCGATCCAGGAGCACACCTCCCGTTGGAACGCTCTGAGCTCGTGCCGCTCGTCATCTGACGTCAGCGGGTTGCGCAGCCGCTCGTAAGACTCGTGGGTGACTCTGTTGCTTGGCATGGAAGCTCTCCGACCGTGTGGAACTGCACCTCGTATCGCTGGCCATCCGGCGTGATCCATCGAGTGTTGATCCCCTTGTACTCCAGGATCATCACGCCAGTGGTTCTTGCTGTAGATCATCCGTGCATCCGCGTGCTCTCGAGTCGCTGTCTGACGCTCTCGGTATCCATCCGAGTAGTCCGTCGGGCTCGAAGCAGAAGGTGTATCGGATCGCGTCACTGATCTCCTGCACCACCTCGCGCAGGCTGTCTTTCCAGGCGCGTGCTCGATCTTCTCGGCGATCTTCTCCTTGAGGCGGTCTTCGCCCTTGAGCCGGTGTTCCAGACCGGCTAGCCAGCCGCCGCAGGTGTTCTCTCGGTGCGGCTGCTTGCATGTCCTTGGTCAGGCTCTTCTCGGTTTGCTGTAGCTCCGGCGATCATGTCCTTGGCCTGGGCGTGCTGATCTGGGTCGAGGTACTGGTTGCCGTCTCCTCGCCAGGATCCTGTCCGGGTCTCGTGAGCGGTCCACCGTTGTGGCCTGCCGGTCGTCGGGCCATCGGCGTAAGTGTTCGGCCCAGGCGCGCAGGAACCGGGGTACCTCGCTCCAGTAACTCCGTTCGGGTGGTGTCGGGTTCACGATCGGGCCGGAGCGCTTGGGTGTCCGGGTGGGAGGCGCTCGAGGCGGTGTTGGAGGCCCGCCCGTGACCAGGCGGCTGGCCGGTCTGGATCCGCTGGGCGATCCACGAACCGGGCAGCGTCGGAGGAGTGGAGCTGAGCGTCTGGTCGCGATAACGCCGTCGGTAACTGCTGGGGGGTGTCCCCGGATTCCGGCTGATCGGGGGCCAGGGACCGATCCGGTGATCCCGGCACGGGTGGGCTCCCTTCGCGGCGCGGATTGCGGCAATTGGCGCCATCGTAGGCAGCATCGGGCAGGGCGTGTCCAGATCGTGAGGGATTTGGGCCGCTAAGCGCCAACTGGCGGGAACCGGCGCTCGGAGTCGTCCATCTTGGCGTGCGCGGCGGCGGCGAGGTCGATGCCGAGGACGTCGGCCAGCAGGACCAGGTAGAGGAGCACGTCAGCCATCTCCTCGCCGGCCCTGGTCTTGAGCGGCTCATGTCCGGCCAGGTTCCTGGCCTCTTCCGCAGGAAGCCATTGAAAGAGCTCGGCCAGCTCGCCTACCTCGCCGACCAGGGCCAGGATCACCGACTTCGGGTCGTGGAACCTGCCCCAGTCCCGGTCCGCGGTGAACTGCCGCATCCGGTCGCGCAGCGCCTCAAGGTCAGCCACACCTGCAGCATCGCACGTCTGCTGAGGGCGAAGGCGGTCGGCCGGTATCCTCACTAACACTGCGGCCCGACAGGCTTTCGCGTCTCGTATGCAGAATGCGTGACCCGGACATGCCCCCACCCGCGCGATTCATTCGTGGTCTGTGGGGGCCTGTTCCTGATGCTGCTCCGGCATTCCGCAGCGGGCCTGGCTGGGATCATCGCCAGCGGCAGCGCGGCTGAGGCGATGCTGGAACAGATGATCATCAAGTATGGTCAGCGGCCATCACCGGGTGAAGTTCGATCCTGGCGTCGAAGCCTCCCGCTGCTAGCGCAGGATTTGGTTCAGGCTGGGCTTGACGACGTGGAGGTGCTCGTTGAGTACCGCCTCCCGTTGACCAGCAAGCGGGCGGACGTGATCCTGGCGGGTCGGCACCCAAGAACAGGAGCGCCCTCGTACGTCGTTGTAGAACTCAAGCAGTGGAGCGGCGCCGAGCTTTTCGAGGACGATCCTGCGACTGTCCTGGTCGATGGATACGGTCACAGCCCGCGCTTGCACCCGCTCGAACAGGTGCGGAGCTACTGTGAGTACCTCGTTGATTACGTAGCGACTCTGCGGGACGAGCCAGATGCGCTATCCGGTATCGCCTACCTCCACAATGCCACCGAGCATGCCATTTCCCCGCTCAGGCGCATAGAGGACACTGAGAATGTCCGTCTGTTCACCGGCGAGCGGCGCGCCGAGTTCACCGAGTACCTGCGGTCCCGCCTCGCGCCACAGGTCAACGGGGCGCAGTACGCCGACATGCTGCTGGGGTCGGCTGTTGCCCCGAGCACGCAGTTGCTGTCGGTCGCTGCTGCTGAGATCCGCGAACGTGAGCAGTTCGTCCTACTGGATGAACAGCGGGTGGCATTCAACCGGGTTATGCGCAAGGTGGAGTCGGCCAGGGCGGGTGATGCCAAGACCGTCATTCTCGTCAGCGGCGGCCCGGGGACGGGCAAGAGCGTGATCGCGCTTTCTCTCCTCGGCGAATTGGCCCGCCAGGGCCGCAGTGTCCTGCATGCAACCGGATCCCGCTCCTTTACCCAAACCCTGCGCAAGATTGCCGGCTGTGGATCCACACGGGTGCAGAGCCTCTTCAAGTACTTCAACCAGTTCACCGACGCCGATCGCAATGGCCTCGACGTGCTGATCTTGGATGAGGCGCACAGAATCAGGGAGACCTCGGCCAGCCGCTATACCCCGGCCAGATTCCGCACCGGTCGACCGCAGATCGACGAGCTCATGGCAGCCGCCCGAGTGCCAGTGTTCCTGCTGGACGAGAACCAAGTGGTGCGGCCCGGCGAACTCGGCGCGGTCCACGACATTGAGGCGCATGCCGCCCAGCGCGGGCTTAGCGTAGAGCGGATTTGTCTGGACGCGTACTTCCGATGCGGTGGCAGCGAGGCATATCTAGAGTGGGTCGACCGACTGCTTGGCCTTGAACCCGGCGGCGCGATGCATTGGACTGGTGACTCCGCATTCCATATCCAGATCGCCAGCAGTCCCCAAGAACTGGAACGCACACTCAGCCGCCAGGTCGAGGCCGGGTACGGTGCGCGGATCGCGGCGGGCTTCTGCTGGCCGTGGAGCGATCCACGCCGTGACGGGTCGCTTGTGCCGGACGTTGTCATCGGCGATTGGTCCAGACCGTGGAATCTGCGTGGTGACCGAGCCGTCGGTGGAGCGCCGCCCGCCGCGCTGTGGGCGACTGACCCGGCTGGATTTGGACAGGTCGGCTGTATTTACACGGCCCAGGGCTTCGAGTACGACTGGAGTGGCGTGATCATCGGCCCCGACCTTGTATGGCGCAAGGATGGCTGGGTCGCAGTTCGCGGTGCGAACAAGGATCCTGACTTCCGGAACCTGACCAAGGTGTCTGAGCGACAGTTCGAGCGCCTGGTCCGCAACGTCTATAAGGTCCTGCTGACCCGAGGAATGATCGGGACGGTGATCTATTCACCAGACCCAGAGACCCGGGAGATGCTTCAAGCCTTGGTGGCAACAGATGTGACGCGAGCAGTAGGGATCTCGTCCATATAGCAAAGCCGCTTTGGACGCACTGCCGTCAGGGTTGTCAAGCCGAACCAGGTGCGGAGGGCATCCTGCAGCCCACCGGCTGGCTCGGTCGTGTGAGGTCCGGCGGCCCAGGCCACGTACCCATCAGGCCGGATCAGCAGCGCGGCGGCCGGAGCTGGTTCGACCACGCAGCGCACAGCAATGGCGCTGACCCTGTCCGACCAGTCCGCCGCCGCCGCGCACACCTCCGAGTCATCGGTGAAGTCCAGCAATACGCCCCGCGCGGCTCGCATGAGTTCGGCGACCCGGGTGCGGCCATCGGCCGTTTCCAGGTGGAAATCGGGCGCGACCCGGCCCAGGAGTGGGTGCGGTGCCCCGCCGGGCATCTCGTAGCGGACGTCGGAGCCCTCCACGATCTCGCCGAGGTGCCGTAGCGGCTCGGGGAACTGGATCAACTCGTCGAACAGCCCGCGCAGCGCCTCCGTGCTCTCCCCCTGGGCGGACAGGGCCCGCTGGGCCCGGGTCTGCAGCAGGGTCCGCTGCCCGGCCGCGTACCGCTCGGCGTGATACGAGTCCAGCAGCCCGGCCGGAGCCCGGCCCTGTACCTCAGCGGCGATCTTCCAGCCGAGGTTGAGCGCGTCGAGCAGCCCGGCGTTGAGTGATCCTCCCGCACCGAAGATGTGAGCCGCGTCGCCGGCCAGCAGCACCCGGCCCGCACGGTAGCGATCGGCCTGCCGGCTGTTGCCGAATATCCGGGTGAGCCACTGCGGATCGCTCATCGCGAGATCGGCACCGATCACCCGGCGGGCGCTCGCACGCAGTTCGTCCAGGGCCATCGGACCCTCCGCATCGGCAGCCGGGTCTGGCTCGGCGCCGGGTCCGTCATCCTCCCTGGTGAAGACGATGAAGAAGCCGGGCGGCGCGTTCTTGTCCAGGCTGGCCAGCGGCGCGAGCGAGTAGGCGCCTCGCGGCGTGCGGTTCATCCCCATGACCCGCACGCGGCCCACGTCCGGCAGATCCACGTGGCCGCCATCGGGGGCCAGTTCGGCAGTGGGCAGGAAGACCCGGCCGATCCGCGATACATCCGGCCAGGTGACACCGGGAAAGTCAATGCCGGCCTGCTTGCGTACCAGGCTGTGGGCGCCGTCGCAGCCCACGAGGTAGCGCGTGCGCAGCCGGTAATCGCCGCCGGGCCCTCGCACGTCGAGCGTGACCCAGTCGGGGCCCTGAGCCATCGCGATCAGCTCGTGCCCGCGCCGCACGCTCCCGCCGAGTTCCCGCAGCCGCTCGTCCAGCAGCTGCTCAAGCCGCCGCTGCGGCATGGCCAGGATATGCAGCGGGCTGGCGCCCAGCCTGGAAAAGTTCATCTGCAGCGGCCCGAACTGGAACTGCGGCACCGGCCCGACGAACGTGGTCTCCGCCCGGAACCGGTCCAGCAGGCCGCGGTAGTCCAGCAGCGGCACGATCTGGCCGACCAGGCCGTTGCCCTTGGGGATCTCGCTGATCTCGGGCAGCCGCTCGAGCACCACGGCATCAGCGTCGGCGAGACGGAGCTCGCTGGCCAGCATGAGCCCGGTCGGGCCGCCGCCGACGATCACGACATCAACTGCTGCGTCCGCAGGCCTGGCCATGCTGGCCACTCTACTGACTCTTGCCTGAAAGGCAAGTTTGCCTAGAAGGCAAGGTATGGTTACGCTGCGTTCATGGTTGGCCTGCGGGAACGCAAGAAGCTCGCCACGCGTCAGGCGCTGAGTTCGGCCGCGCTCCAGCTGGCCGTGGAGCGCGGCCTGGAGAACGTCACGATTGAGGACATCACCGCCGAGGCGAACGTGGCGCTGCGCACCTTCCGCAACTACTTCGCCAGCAAGTACGAGGCGATCTGCGCCATCGGGGCCGACCGGGCCTTGCGGATTGGCGCGTCGCTGCTCGAGCGGCCGGCCAGCGAGCCGCTGTGGGAGGCGCTGACCAACGCGGTGCTCCAGCACTACGAGGGCACCGACGTCCCATTCGACAGGGAGACCATGGCCGCCATCGGGCTGGTCACACAGGCGCCCGCGATGCGCGGCGAGTACCTGAAGGTCAACTTCGCCATGCAGAACGCGCTGGCTGTGGCCATTGCCGAGCGCACCGGTACCGACCTGGAGTCCGACATGTTCCCGCAGATCCTGGCCGGCGCGGTCACCGCTGCCTCGCAGGTGGCCATAAGGCGCTGGTATCGCGCCGATCCGCCGGTGCCGTTGCGGCCGCTGATAGAACTCGCTCTGCGGCAGCTCGCCACCGCCTGCTCCGCGCCACGCTAGCCGTGCATGCACAATCTGCGCCCGTTAACGGAAAGCGGACTTCCGATTACAGCCACGACATCCATGAAAAGCAGTGCAGCCGCAGTTGGTTTTGGTGCTCATCTCACAGGTAGATTCTTGACATGGGGTGGGATGAAATTGCGGTGGGGGTGTTCCAGCGACGTTACGAGCCGCTGGACGTAAGCGTCTGTGCGATCCGCGGGTCTGACGGGTTTGCCGTCGTTGATACGCGCTCATCGCCCAAGCAAGCCGATGAAATCCGCGCTGATCTGCGGGAACTCGGTAACTCGCCAGTTCGCTGGGTCGTGAACACGCACGCGCATTTCGACCACAGCTTCGGCAATCAGAGATTCGGGCCGGATTCAGAGGTAAATGCACCAATTTACGGTCATGTTCGGGTCCCGGCTCATCTCGAAACGTACGAACGGCCGCTGCTCGCGAAGGCGATAGCTAAGGGCGAGGAGCCGGTTGAGGAGTGGCGTGCTGTGGTCATCACGCCACCCACGGTGCTGGTTGGCGAGCGGCACGCGCTCGACCTCGGTGACCGCATTGTTGACCTGCTGCATCTCGGCCGCGGGCATACCGATAACGACCTGATGCTGCACATCCCTGACGCGGCGGCGTGGCTGCTCGGTGACCTGATCGAGGAGTCCGGCCCGCCCTGCTACGGGCCGGAGAGCTTCCCGCTGGAGTGGCCGGTGACCGTGGCTCACCTGCTGGTGCTGCTCGATCCAGGCGATGTGCTCGTGCCCGGGCATGGCAGCCCGGTGGACCAGTCGTTCGTGGTGGCCCAGCACGCGCAGCTGGCCGGGGTGGCGAACCTGATCCGGGAGCTGCACGACGAGGGTGTGCCGGCCAGCCGGGCCGCTGGCGAGGGCGGCGGAAGCTGGCCGCTGCCCGTCGACGCGCTGGCCGACGCCATCGAGGCCGGGTACGCGCAGCTGAGTCAGCCGGCCGCGTCGTGGCCGCTCGCCGTGGTCTGAACCCGGTACCGCTCAGGTCCGTTCCACCGCTGTTGGTGCCCGGGCGTCCTCCGCGGCAGCGAGCCGCGAGCGGGTCAGCGCGGCCTGGGCCCGTCGCCGTCATAGTCAGGCCCGCGGCCGGCCCAGATTCCCGTGGTGTGCTCGAGGTGGCAGCGGATGAGCTGCCCGGTTCGCTCGGCGTCTCCGTCGATGATGCTCTGCAGGATCAGCGCGTGCTCCTCGGCGGAGTCGGTGAGCAAGTGCTGCTCCGCGAGGTGGGGAATGCCGTAGAGGCGGACCTGGTCGCGCAGCAGCGCCACCATGTCGACCAGCCGCTGGTTGCCGAGCTCGCGGAGCAGGGAGAGGTGGAAGTCCCGGTCGGCCTCCAGGAAGGTGATGACATCGCCGCTGGTGGCGGACTCGCCGAGCGCTGCAACGAGCGCGATGAAGTGCTCGTGCCGGTCTTCGGGCAGACGCCCAGCGAGCTGAACCACGGCCGGCACCTCGAGCATGAGCCGAACCTCGAGGATCTCCTGCAGGTCCTGGTCGGACAGCGTCGGAACCTGGAAGCCCTTGTTCCGGATCGGGATGAGGAGCCCCTCCCGGGCCAGGCTGAGCACGGCCTCCCGGACCGGCGTGGCTGATACCCCCAGGCGCGCGGCCAGCACGCGCACCGAGATCACCTCGCCGGCCTCGATGTTGCCCGCGATGATGCCAGCCCGGATGGCCCTGCGGGCCTCGTCCCTCAGGCTCGTGGGCGTGAGCGGCGCGAGCCGTCCCATGGCGTCCTCGTGCCGCTGGTCCGAGGCCCCGGCTGCACGTTCCGCCGGGCTCATGGTCATGCGCTCGCTCCTTCGATTCGGCCGGCACACCGACCGTGCCCTGTGCGAGCGGCGGCGGCTGGCGGACCGATCTTGGCGGACGGGCCGATCGTATTAAACCAGCCTTGTCACGTGTTCTCACACGTGATATATCACATATCACATGACCGGGAAATGAGTGTTCACGACCTCGGCGAGGCGCCGCTGTTCGGCTGCGATGGCTCCCGTGGTCCCGCAGGTCAGGCGAGGAACGGCGGCCTCGCAGGTCGGACGAGGAACGAAGAGGGCCCGATGAGAAAGACACCGAAACTATTCAGCCTGGCCGGCCTGGCCGCCCTCGCTCTGGTCTGCAGCCTGCTCGCCGCGTGCGGGGGTTCTTCGGGCAAGACAACGAGTTCCACCGCGTCCGCCAAGGGCGGGACCTACCGCACGGCGGTGTC
The DNA here is from genome assembly GCA_963844655.1 of uncultured Actinomycetota bacterium. Taxonomy (GTDB): domain Bacteria; phylum Actinomycetota; class Actinomycetes; order Streptosporangiales; family Streptosporangiaceae; genus JASHPR01. The sequence goes on from CAWJPA010000001.1 coordinate 92,562, forward strand.
GAGCTTCGGTCTCACCGACAACCTGGACCCGACCGGCGAGTACCAGAGCGGCTTCGCCTGGGAGATCTACGCGGCAACGCTGCGCACGCTGGTCTCCTACCACCGCATCGCCGGCCCGGCGGGCACCGTGCTCTATCCCGACCTCGCGACCGCGATGCCCGCGGTGACCGACGGCGGCCTCACCTACACGTTCCACCTGAAGTCCGGGGTGAAGTTCTCCCCGCCGGTGAGCCGCGCGGTCACCTCACGCGACATCCTGTTCGCGTTCCAGCGCATCAACTACGCCCCGCTCGCCGCCCAGTACGGCTTCTACTTCAACGGCGTGATCAAGGGCATGACCGGCCAGGCGAAGAGCATGACCGCGCCGATCTCCGGCATATCCACGCCGAACGACTCGACGATCATCTTCCACCTGAACAAGCCCACCGGCGATTTCCTGTACCGCTTGGCGCTGCCGGCCACCGCGCCGATCCCGCCCGAGGTGGGCAAGTGCTTCCCCAAGGCCGGCGCGTACGGCCGTGACGTCATCTCCTCCGGCCCGTACATGATCCAGGGCTCGCAGAACCTGAAGACCTCGTCCTGCGCCGCCATGACCGCGCTGTCGGGCTTCGACCCGACCAGCCACATCGTGCTGGTCCGCAACCCGAACTACAGTCCGGCGACCGACAGCAAGCAGATGCGGGCCAACTACCTGAACGGCGTCACGATCAACATCGACACCAACATCAGCGACATCTACAACCGCATCCAGAGCGGCCAGCTCGACGGGGCCATGTTCAACGCCCCGCCCGCCGTCGTAGTGCATCAGTACCAGACCAACCCGCAGCTCAAGGGCTACCTGCACACGACGCCGATCCTGTGGCTCGAGGCCATCACGATGAACCTCGCCCTGCCGCCGTTCGACGACATCCACGTCAGGAAGGCGGTCGCCTACGTCCTCGACCACGCGGCGATGATCAACGCACTCGGCGGCGCGACGACCGCCCAGATCGCGACGCACATCTTCCCGCCGGTCATGCTGCAGAACAAGCTGACGTCGGCCTACAACCCGTACAAGTCGCCCGGCGCGCACGGCGACCTCGCCGCCGCGCAGGCCCAGATGAAGCAGTCCGCCTACGATCCCAAGCACGACGGCAAGTGCGACGTCTCCGCCTGCAAGAACCTCGTGTTCATCAACGCCCAGGGCCAGTTCACCGCCATCGACCCGATCGTCCAGGGGGACCTGGCCAAGATCGGCATCGGGATCGTGCCCAGAGACCTGGAGACGGGCTCGGCGTTCACCGCCATCGAGACCGTGAAGAACAAGGTCCCGATGAGCGCCCTCGGCGGCGGTTACGCGGACTACCCCGACGGCTACGGCTTCGCCGAGGCGTCGTTCGCGAGCACGGCCCTGGCCGCGACGGGCTGCTGTAACTACGCGTGGGTCGGACTGACCAAGCCGCAGGCCAAGAGCCTGGGCATCCCGTACCCGTCCACCGGCGTTCCGTCGGTCGACGCCAAGCTCAACGCGTGCGAGGCGCTGTCGGGCACGCCCCGGGTGGACTGCTGGGTGGACTTCGACAAGTACATGATGACCAACGTGGTGGCCTTCGTTCCCTACCTGTGGGGCAACTACGTCAACATCACCGCGTCTGACGTCACGCGCTACGTCGTGGACCAGGCGACAGGCTCGATATCACTGACCCAGATCTCGGTCTCGAACCACGCCACGCCATGAGCGGAGCGCCGCCCCCCAGCGGAGCTCCAACGTCCGGCGGACCGCCTCCGGGCGGTCCGCCTAGGGGCGGCGGGCCGCCTTCCGGCAGCGGCCCGCCGCCCGCCACCCGGCCCACGCTGCTGCTCAGCAGCAGCGACATCCGGAGGCTGGTGACGATCGCCGACGTGATCGAGGCGGTCGGGCAGGCCGCCCGCGGGCACGGCACGGGCCCGATCTCCCTGGCCCCGCGGGTCAGCATCCCCGGCGGGGGAACGCTGCTCATGGCGGCGGCCTCCGCGGAGCGCGGCGGCGTGGCCGCGAAGATCGTCTCAATCGCCCCGGAGAACCGTGACGCCGGGCTGGCCACGATCCAGGGTCTCGCGGCGTGGTTCGACTACGGCACCCGCCAGCCATTGCTGGTGGCCGACGCGACGGCGATGACCGCGCTGCGCACCGGCGGGCTGACCGGTGCGGCGACCCAGGCGCTGGCACCGCCCGCCGCCGCCGTGCTCGCCATGATCGGCGTCGGCGGCCAGGCGCAAGGCCAGGTCGAGGCGGTCGCCGCGGTCCGGCCGATCGAGCAGGTCCGGCTGGTGAGCCTGCGCAGAGCGTCCGCTGAGCGGTTCGGCCAGCAGCTCTGCGCGGTGCTGCCGGGCCGGAGCATCAGTGTCTTCGACGATGTCGCCGCCGCGGTGCGCGACGCCGACATCGTCTGCCTGGCCACGACCTCCACTACCGCGCTCATCGAGCACGGCGACCTGCAGCCCGGCGCCCACGTCAACGCGGTGGGCGCCTACCGCCCCGACATGCGGGAGGTGGGTGTGTCGGTGTTCGGGGCGGCCAGCGCCGTCTGCGCCGACGACCGGGAGGGCGCCCTCCGCGAGGCCGGCGACCTGATGGACGCCGTAGCGCTCGGCGTCCTCGACCCGGCGACGCTGCTGGAACTCGGCATGGTCATGGACCGCGCAGATGACCGGCCAGCCCGGGGCGACGCACCTACCGTCTTCAAGTCCGTCGGTTCCGCCGCCGCCGACCTGGCCCTGCTCGACCTGCTGCTGCAGCGGGCGCGGGCGGAGCCCGGCCTGCCGACGATCGACTTCGCCCGATGACCGGCCGGTGACGCCCATGCCGCTGCTGCAGGTGAAGGGGCTCCGCATCGCGTTCCGCACGGCGTCCGGCCCGGTGACCGTGGTCGACGGCGTGGACTTCAGCGTGGAGCCGGGCGAGACGCTCGGCATCGTCGGCGAGTCCGGCTCCGGCAAGAGTGTCACCTGCCTGTCCATCCTCGGCCTGCTGCAGAACGCCGAGGTGTCCGGCGAGATCCTGTTCCGCGGCCAGAATCTGCTCGGCCTGAGCCAGGCCGAGCTGCGGTCCATCCGTGGCTCGGCCATCGGCATGGTTTTCCAGGACCCGCTGGCCAGCCTGAACCCCTTCCACCGGGTGGGCTGGCAGCTGATCGAGGCCATCCAGGCGCACTCGAGCACGTCGAAGCGCGCGGCGCGGGCCCGGGCGGTCGACCTGCTCGGCCAGGTCGGGATCCCGCATCCCGCCCAGCGGGTCGACGACTGGCCGCATCAGTTCTCCGGCGGGATGCGGCAGCGGGTCATGATCGCGATGGCGCTCGCCAACCATCCCGCGCTGCTGATCGGCGACGAGCCCACCACGGCCCTCGATGTGAGCGTGCAGGCGCAGATCCTGGAGCTGCTGCAGAAGCTGCGGGATGAGTTCGGCATCGCGGTCATCCTGGTCACGCACAACCTCGGTGTGGTCGCCCAGATCGCCGACCGGGTGATGGTCATGTACGCGGGCCGGGCCGTCGAAAGCGGCGGCCTGACCGACATCTTCCGCCGGTCGGCGCACCCTTACACCTGGGGCCTGCTCTCCTCGGTGCCGAGCGTGACCGGCCCGGCGCTGCAGGGCGGCACGGAGCGGCTGCGCTCGATCGGCGGCCTGCACCCGAGCCCGGCGGCCATGCCGTCAGGCTGCCGGTTCCATCCCCGCTGCAGCTTCGTGATGGACATCTGCCGGACCGTGGATCCCGAGGCCGAGCCGGCCGACGGCCCATCGCACACGGTGGCCTGCCACCTGCCGGCCGAGCGGCGGCCCATGGCCAGGCTCGAGGCGACCTCGACCACGACCGCGACGGCGAGTGGCCATGACTGACCACGGCAACGGGCATGGCACCGCCCTGCTTCAGCTGCGCGGGGTCACCAAGCGCTTCCCGGTCGGCCGCGGCCTGAGCCGGGCCAGCGGGGGCAGCCGCTGGCTCACCGCGGTCGACGACGTGACCCTGGACATCGCGGCCAACGAGACGTTCGCCGTGGTCGGCGAGACCGGCTGCGGCAAGTCCACCCTGGCCCGGCTGATGGTCCGGCTGATGCCGCTCACCAGCGGGTCGGTCGTGATCGGCGGCCGGGACATCACGAGCGCCCGCCGCAGCGCGCTGCGCCCGCTGCGCCGGGAGATGCAGCTCATCTTCCAGGACTCGTTCTCTTCCCTGAACCCGCGGCACAGCGTCGGCTCGATCATCGCCGAGCCGCTCCGGGTCCACGACCTGGTCCCGCGCGCTCAGCGGCGGGCCAACGTCGAGCACCTCATGGGGCTCGTCGGGCTGAACCCCGGGAGCTACGACCGGTACCCCAGGGACTTCTCCGGCGGCCAGCGGCAGCGGGTCAGCATCGCCCGCGCCCTCGCCGTGCGGCCCAGGCTGCTCGTCTGCGACGAGCCGGTGTCTGCGCTCGACGTGTCCATTCAGGCCCAGATCCTCAATCTGCTCCTCGACCTGCGCACCGAGCTCGGCCTGAGCTACGTGTTCATCAGCCACGACCTCGCCGTGGTCCGGCAGATCGCCGACCGGGTCGCGGTCATGTACCTCGGCCGGATCGTCGAGCTCGCCCCGGCCCGGACCCTGTTCGCCGCGCCGCGCCACCCGTACACGGCGGCGCTGCTCTCCGCGACCCCGGTGCCCGACCCCGACGAGCGCTCGCGGCGGGTGGTGCTGCAGGGCGACCCGCCCAGCCCGGCCAACCCGCCGACCGGCTGCTCCTTCCACCCGCGCTGCCCCAAGGCTCAGGAGCGCTGCGCGACCGAGCGACCCGCGCTCACCGACGACGGCCGGGGCAACCTGGTGGCCTGCCACTTCCCCCTCGCGCCCGGCGAAACTCTGCGGCCGGCCGGACCGCAGCCGAACGGCCAGCCGACGAATCCAACCGACCAGGGAGGCGAATGATGACCACAGGAACCGAGACGGCACTGGCCGGCGGCTACCTGGATGCGGCATGCCCGCTGATCCAGCCCAGGGACCTGGGCCGCTACCTGCCCGACCTGCGCACCGGCGAGGTCAGCGTGACGCTCGCGACCGTGGCCTCCATCGAGGACTCCCGGTACGCGCTCGGTGTCCTCGCGGAGTGGCTGGCCATGGAGCGCGCCGGAGCGCTGCCGTTCCGGATCGCCCGCTCGGCCGCCGACGTGGAGGCGGCGGCCGAGGCCGGGGACCTCGCCGTCATCCTGCATTTCCAGGGCGGCGACCCGATGGAGAACGACGTCAACCTGCTCGACGCCTACCACGCTCTCGGCGTGCGGGTCATCCAGCCCACCTACAACGCGCGGAACCGGCTCGGCGACGGCTGCCTGGAACGGGCCAACAGCGGCCTGTCCAAGCTCGGCCGCGCGGCCGTCGCGCGCATGAACGAGCTGCGCATCGTGGTCGACGTCGCCCACGTGGGCGAGCGCACCAGCCTGGACACGGTCGAGGTCAGCACGGCGCCGGTCATCGTGAGCCACGGCAACGCCTGCGGTGTGTACCAGAGCCGCCGCAACCTGACCGACGAGCAGATCACCGCGGTCGCGGCGAGCGGCGGTGTGATCGGCGTGTGCGCGTTCCCCGGGTTCGTGTCGGCCAGCGACCAGAACATCGACCGCCTCGCCGACCACATCGACTACCTCGTGGCCCTGGCCGGCGACGAGCACGTGGGGCTCGGGCTCGACTTCGCCACGGAGACCGAAGGGGACTACGACTACTTCGGTTACGAGGAGGACACCTATCCGCGCCCGCCGTGGACCTACCCGCCGGGCATCGCCGGGTTCGCCGACATCCGCAACATTGCGGGCGTCCTGCGCGGCCGCGGCTATCGCGAGGACCAGATCCAGCGCATCGCCCGCGGCAACTTCCTGCGGGTGTTCCGGGAGGTGTGGGGCGAGTGAGCGCACAGCGGCTGTTCGATCTCGGCCCGGTGATGTCCGACGGGACACGGCTGTCGACCGACGTGGTGCTGCCCGGAGCCGGCGCCTGGCCCGCCGTGCTGATCAGGACGCCTTACTCGAAGGTCAACGACCGCATCCTGGACTGGGCGGACTACCTCGCCGACTACGGGTACGCGGTGGTGACCCAGGACGTCCGCGGCCGCGGCGACTCCGGCGGGGACTGGGTCCCGTGGATCAACGAGTTCGGCGACGGGCACGACACGATCGAGTGGATCGCCGCCCAGCCCTGGTGCACCGGCAAGGTGGGCATGCTCGGCGGGTCCTACGAGGCCTGGGTGCAGTGGGCCGCGGCCAGCCGTCACCCCGCGCACCTGGCCGCGATGGTGACCAGTGGCAGCCCCGGCCGCTGGTTTCGTGACTGGCCCTACCGCTTCGGCGCGTTCTACGCCTCCGACTACATCGAGTGGCTGAACCGCGTGGCCGGCCGCGTGGTCCAGCCGGTCCCGTTCCCCAGCTGGGCCTGGCTGGTCGGCCACCCCGACCTGCGCAGCCTGGACACCGACACCGGCAGGCCGCTCGCCTCCTGGCAGGCCGCGCTCGACCACTCCAGCTACGACGACTACTGGCACTCCCTGGACATCACCGGCTATGAGGGCATGGACATCCCGGTCCTGCACCTCACCGGCTGGTTCGACGGGTGCGCGCCCGGCGAGCTGCACCACTACCGCGAGATGCGCCAGCACTCGCCCGCGCGCGGCAGGCACGCGCTGATCGTCGGCCCCTGGGACCACGTGGGCGCGGTCATCACCGGCGAGGCGGTGGGGGGCGACCTGGAGATCAGCGCGTCAGGCACGGTGGACATCCGGGTCTGCTGGGAGCGCTGGTTCCGGCGCTGGCTGAAGGACGACGCCGCGACCGATACCGGCCCCGCGGTCAGGTACTTCTGCCTCGGCGGCAGCTGGCGCGACGCCACCGCCTGGCCGCCAGAGCAGAGCCGTGACCTTGAGCTTTATCTGCATTTTGACGGAACGCTCCGTCCGGAGCCCGCTGCCGACGACACCACGATGGAGTACGACTACGACCCTGCACATCCGGTGCTGAGCCTGGTCGCCCTGCACAACAGGGACCGGCTGGAATGGGCGCCGCGGTCCGACCTGCTGATCAGCGGCCGCGATGACGTGCTCAGGTACCGGGGCCAGCCGGTGACCGCGCCGCTGGTCATCGCCGGGCCGGTGCGCGCGGTCCTGTACGCCGCCACCACGGGCACCGACACCGACTTCGTGGTCTCGCTCGCCTACGTCCGGGCGGACGGCACCGGCACGATCGTCGCCGACGGGATCGTGCGGGCCGCGTTCCGCGAGTCGCTGAGCGAGCCGTCCCCGCTGCAGCCCGGCGAGGTCTACGAGTTCGAGATCGAGATCAATGACATCAGCCTGCAGCTGGGCGAGGGCGAGTCGCTGGAGGTGACGGTGAGCTCCTCGCTGACTCCCAACTACCACCCGAACCCGAACACCGGCGGAGGCTACGCGGACACCCGGCCCCCCGTCGTGGTCCGCCAGACCGTGCACCACGGCGGCGCGCGCCCCTCCCGGGTGGTGCTGCGCGTACTGGACGCCTCATGAGTGTCTTGCCGGAGGCGAGCCAATGAGCGCTGGCATCACCAGCATCCTGGCGCCGCGGGGCGGGGTCCCCGAGGCCGTCGGCGAGGTCGCGCCGCAGCGCGGGACCTGGCGCGAGACGTGGCACCTGTTCCGCCACGACAAGTTCGCCATGACCGGGCTGGTGCTCGTGGTCATCATCGCCGTGCTCGCGGTCCTCGCCCCGGCCGTGGCCGCGCTGGTCGGGCACACGCCGAACCAGACCTTCGACAGCATGGTGACCAGCCAGGGACTGCCGAAGGGCCCGAGCAGCAGCTTCTGGTTCGGTGCCGACCAGGTCGGCAGGGACGTCTTCGTCCGGACCATCTACGGGGCGCGCACGTCCCTCACCGTCGCGCTGACCGCGGCGGTGGCCTCGACCCTCCTGGGCCTGATCATCGGGGTCGTCGCCGGGTTCTACGGCGGGTACACCGACATCGTCCTGTCCCGGATCACCGACGTGTTCCTGGCCCTGCCGATCCTGCTGTTCGCGATCAGCATCTCCACGGTCGCCTCGGTCACCACCGCGGGCGCGCTCGGCGGCCTGCTGAAACCCGGTATCTGGCTGGTGACGGCCGTCATCGCGTTCTTCAGCTGGCCCTACCTGGCCCGGATCGTGCGCGGGCAGGTGCTCGCGCTGCGGCAGCGGGAGTTCATCCTCGCCGCCGAGTGCATCGGTGCGCGGGACGGCCGGATCATGTGGCACGAGGTGCTGCCGAACGTGATCAGCCCGGTGCTGGTCTACCTGACGCTGATCATCCCGAGCAACGTCCTGTTCGAGGCGGCCCTCAGCTACTTCGGCCTCGGCGTGCCCGAGTCGACGCCGAGCTGGGGCCAGATGCTGGCCGACGCCACGAACAACTCGCTGTTCACCTACGCCTGGTGGATGATGCTCTTCCCCGGGCTGTTCCTGTTCATCACCATGCTCGGCTTCAACCTCATCGGCGACGGGGTCAGGGACGCCTTCGACAAGATGACCGGCTCGGCCGCGGCGGACTGGTCATGAGCAGGTACCTGGCCGGGCGGCTGCTCCAGCTCGCGGTCGTGGTGCTGCTGATCCTCGCGCTCACGTTCATCATCTACTTCGTGATCCCGCCGGTCAGCCCGGCGGTGCTGTTCGCGGGCAAGCACCCGACGCCGCAGCTCATCGCCCAGGTACAGCAGAACCTGGGGCTCAACCACCCGCTCTGGGAGCAGTACCTGCTGTTCGTCAAGCGGTTCCTGTTCGGCGACCAGTACGGCTGGCCGGGCCTGGGCGCCTCGTACGTCACGCACTCCTCGGTCCGGAGCCTGATCGGCGGCCGGATGGTGATCACCGCGACGCTGGCCATCGGGGCCGCGCTGGTCTGGGTCTGCCTCGGCGTGCCCATCGGGGTGCTGTCGGCGCTGCGGCGCGGCCACGTCATCGACCGGGTCAGCCTCGGGTTCTCGCTGTTCTTCGTCTCCGCGCCGGTCTTCTGGCTCGGCGTGATCGCGCTCTGGCTGTTCTGGTACAAGCTCGGGGTGGCACCCGGCAGCGGGTACTACCCGCCGGGCCAGTACGGGTTCGGGCCCTGGCTGGGCCACATGATCATGCCGTGGATCGTGCTCGCGCTGCTCTACGCCGCCTGGTACGCCCGGATGACCCGCGCCTCGGTCCTCGACGTGCTGCGCGAGGACTTCATCAGGACCGCCCGGGCCAAGGGCATCTCCGAGTGGCGGGTCGTCACCCGGCACGTGCTGCGGGCCAGCCTCACCCCGATGGCCACGATGTTCGGCATGGACCTGGCCGGCCTGCTCGGCGGGACCGTGATCGTGGAGCAGGTCTTCAACCTGCAGGGAGTCGGCCAGTTCGCGGTCGAGTCCGTGTTCAGCGGCGACCTGCCGTCCGTGCTGGCCGTGACGCTGATCGTCGCCATCGCGGTCACGCTGGCGAACGTGGTCGTCGACGTCTGCTACGCGGTACTCGACCCGCGGGTGCGCTACGGGCGCTGACCAGCCTGGCAGGATGCTGGTATGGCTACCCACGTTGCCCTGCTGCGCGGCATCAACCTGGCCGGTCACAACAAGGTGCCCATGGCCGACCTGCGCCAGCTCGTGACCTCCCTCGGGCACACCGGCGTCGCGACCTACATCCAGAGCGGCAACGTGGTGTTCAGCAGCGATCAGGCGGACACCGCGGCGCTGGCCGAGGCCCTGGAGGAGGCCATCGCCGGCGAGTTCGGGATCAAGATCCGGGTCGTGGTCGTCTCCCGCGATGAGCTGGCCCAGGTGATGCGCGACAACCCGTACTCCGGCGAGCCGAACCCGAAGATGGTGCACGCGGTGTTCCTGACCGGTAAGCCCGGTCCCGACCTGGACGAGCGCCTCGACCAGGCCCGCGAGCGGGCCGCGCAGAAGCAGCCGGGCCACCGCGACACCGCCCAGGTGATCGGGCAGACCATCTTCCTGCACACCCCGGGCGGCTTCGGCCGCAGCGAACTGGCCGGGCAGATCGTCCAGAGCGCGGCCAAGGGCAAGGCGGGCGGCGTGGCCGGCACGGCCCGCAACTGGGCCACGGTGACCAAGCTGCTGGACATGTGCGACGCGTAGGCCGGCTGGCGTTATGCCCCGGCCGGCGGCGTACTCGCGCGGATTGTCGGGTCGCCGGACCGCGCCGTGACCTCCCCTAGCATGCCGTTGATCTTCGGCCGCGACGGGGGACGCCATGCGGAGACTCAGGTACACGGCTGTGCTCGCGGCCGCCGCGCTGGCCAGCGCGGCGCTGACGGCGGGGACCACGGCGGCCTCGGCGGGCACCGCCGGGGCGCCGGTCGGTGAGGCGCCGGCGCTTCCGCCGGGCGCCGCCGTCGCCGGGCCTGAGTCCGGCTCGGCCGCGCTGCACATCACCGTGGCGCTGCGGCCCGCCGACCCCGCCGGCCTGAACGCCCTGGCCACCCAGGTCTCCACACCGGGTTCGCCGCAGTTCCGTCACTTCCTGAGCCCGGCCCAGGTCCAGGACCGCTTCGGGCCCCCGGGCGGCGCCGCGGCCGCGGTCACCTCCTGGCTGCGCAGCCAGCACCTCAGCACCGGGTCCGCCCTGGGCGACGGGCTGCTGATCCCGGCCACCGGATCGACCGCCCAGGTCGAGGCGGCGTTCCAGACCACGATCGACCAGGTGCGCCTGGCCAACGGCCGGATGGCGCGCGTCAACCGGCAGGCACCGAAGGTCCCGGCCCGTCTGCGCCGCTGGGTCACCGCCGTGGCCGGCCTGGACAACCTGAACACGCCACGGCCCGGCCTGGCCCAGGGGGCCGCGGCCGGACCGCAGGCCTGCCCCGCGGCCCGCAAGACCCCGCACGTCTATACCGCCGCCCAGCTGGCCCGCGCCTACGGCTTCACCCCGCTGTACCGCGGCGGGGACTTCGGGCAGCACATCACGATCGCCCTGTTCGAGCTGGCCGACTACGCCACCAGCGACATCGGCACTTACAAGCGCTGCTACGGGATCCACCCGGCCGTCCGGCGGGTTCCCGTCGACGGCGGCACCACGATCAAGGCCTCCGGGCAGGGCATCGGTGAGGTCACCGCGGACATCGAGGTCGCCGGCGTCATGGCCCCGCGCGCCCGCATCCTGGTCTATGAGGCGCCCGCATCCGGGGGCGACGCGTCCAGCCTGGACAACTACGGCACCATCGTCCAGCAGAACCGCGCCCAGGTGGTCAGCAGCTCCTGGGGGAACTGCGAGCCCGTCATTTCCACCCGGGTGCTGACCGTGGAGTCCCAGCTCTTCCAGGAGATGGCCGTCCAGGGGCAGTCCATGATGGCGGCCGCCGGGGACGCCGGGCTCCGAAGCCTGCCTGCCGTTCCTGCGGCTGATACCGCCCCGCCTGGCCTACCGCCTGGAGGTCAGCGACCCGGGCAGCCAGCCGTTCGTGACCAGCGTCGGGGGCACCGCCATCACCCGTTACGGCTCGCCGCCGGTGGAGTCGGCGTGGAACCAGACCCCGGGCGGTCACGGCTTCCCGGCCCCGTTCCGCGGCCGACACGGCCACAAGCCGAAGTACCCGGGGAACCTGGTCGGCGGCGGCGGCCTCTCGCACCGGTGGCTGATGCCGGCCTGGCAGCGCGGGTTCGATCTCAGCGGCAACGCCAGCGGCGCTCCCTGCGGAGCGCCCGCCGGCACGGACTGCCGGGAGGTGCCCGATGTCTCGGCCCTGGCTCAGGCCGGCACGAAGCACCTCCGCGGCTACGTGATCTACGGCGCGGCCGGGGCGTTCAAGGGCGCCGGGTGGCAGACGGCCGGCGGCACCAGCCTGGCCACCCCGCTGTGGGCCGCGCTGACCGCGCTCGCCGACCACCAGATGGTCACGCACCGCCTCGGCCTGCTGTCCCCGAGCCTCTACCGGATCGACCAGCAGGATCCACAGGCCTTCACCGATGTCGCCGCCGGGGAGAACGACTACCTCGCGGCGAGCGGCAACCCGTCCCACTACACCTGCCAGTACCAGGCGATGTCGCGGCAGCCCTGCTACCGGGCGGTGACCGGATACGACACCGCTACCGGCCTCGGCACCCCGCAGGCCGCGTTCCTGGTTGCCGACCTGCTGCGCTAACCAGTCGCTTCGCGCAGCCGGGCGAACGCCTCGGCCAGCGTCTGCGGGGTCCAGTGCGCGTTGAGGCCGCTGGGGTTGGGCAGCACCCACAGCCGGGTCTCACCGGCGGTGAGCTCCTGCGGCCCCACCGCGGCGCGGGCCTGGCCGAACGCCGTGCGGTAGGCGGTGACGCCGACCACCGCCAGCCAGTGCGGGCGCAGCCGTGCGGCCTTGGCCAGCAGTTCCTGGCCGCCCTCGCGGAGCTCCCGCGCGGTGAGCTCGTCGGCGCGGGCGGTGGCCCGGGCGACGACGTTGGTGATGCCGAGCCCGAGCCCGAGCAGCTGCTCCTGCTCGTCGGGGCGGAACTGGCGCGGGGTGAAGCCGGACCGGTGCAGGGCGGGCCAGAACCGGTTCCCCGGCCGGGCGAAGTGATACCCGGTCGCGGCGGAGTACAGCCCCGGGTTGATGCCGGAGAACAGCACGCGCAGGCCCGGCGCGATCACGTCGGGAATCGTGAGTTCCCTCGCCGCGGCCAGATCGGCCGCGCTCGGCCGCGCCGTCCGGGGAGTCACCAGCCAACCATAGGGGTTTTCATGATCCGGTGGCCAAACCCGCAGATATGACGGGTTCCGCTACCTGATCATGGAAATCGCGGTGCTGAGGTTGCTCAGAGGCAAGGCCGGCAGCGGCGACAATGGGTGCGTGATCTGGGTGGAGCCGGAGGAGTTCGAGGAGATGGTCGCCGCAGCTCTGGACTCGCTGCCCGACGAGCTCGGCCAGCTCATGCGGAACGTGGCCGTGACCGTCGAGCACGGCCCAGGCCCGCGCGGGCTGCTCGGGCTCTACGAGGGGGTGCCGCTCACCAGCCGCACCACCGGGTACGCCGGCGTGCTGCCCGACCGGATCACCATCTACCACCGGGCGATCTGCGCGATCTGCGACACCGAGGACGAGGTGGTCGAGCAGGTACGGCGTACGGTCATCCACGAGGTCGGCCACCATTTCGGCATTGGCGACGAGCGGCTCGGCGAGCTCGGCTGGTGAGCCGCTCAGGCCGGGTCGGCGCCGGTCCTGGTCTCGGGAGACTCCGGCTCGGTCCCGGCCGGCGAGCCGGTATCCGGTGCGGGCCGCGGCCGCGGGACCCGGCCGGGCCGGAAGCACGACGAGCCGTGCGCCGCCGCCCACGGCGGACGCGGCCGGCCGTCGAGCCGGTCCAGGACGATCATCGTGGCGGCCCGCATCCCGGCCAGCAGCCCGTCGCGCCGCTGGGTGAACGGGTCGTCCTCCACCAGGCCCCGCTCGGCCCGGCGGTGCAGCAGCCCGAGTTCGGTGGCGGCGAGCTGGTACTCCGACATCTCGCGCAGCCCGGCCAGCCCGGCGTGCAGCCGCGCCCACTGCCGGGCCTGGCGCCGGTCCCGCAGATTGCCCAGCATCGCGATGTCGTACTCGGTGATCACGCCGGTCGGCTGGTACTGGGGGAGGTAGCGGTGGAGCAGCGCGACGATGCGCCGCCGGTCCAGAACCACCGCGAGCAGCACGGCGGCGAAGACCACGACCATGAACGCGTAGAACACGGCGAGCCTGGCCACGCTGGAGGACAGGGCCACGTTCCACAGCGCGTGCAGCGTCACCGCGGCGATCCACCCGAGGCCGATCGCCCACACCCCCCGGCCCCGGGGTGACATGGCCGCGTAGGCCACCCCGATACCGATCAGGGAGGTGAACAGGGCCTGGCACAGCGGGGACACGATCCCGCGCAGCAGGAACGTGGCGGCCACGCCGTTGAAGCCGTAATGCATGGCCTGCGTGTAGTAGAAGATGTTCTCGATCAGCGCGAAGCCCAGGCCGACCATGCTCCCGTAGACGACACCGTCCGACGTGCCGTCCAGCTCCTGCGGCAGCCGCAGCAGCAGCCCGACCAGGACCGCGCCCTTGAGGGTCTCCTCGAGCACCGCCACGCCGATGGTCGTGAACGTGGTCTCGGTGGCGAAGCCGTCCAGCCGGAGCGTCGGGGTGGTGAGCAGCTGGGTGCGGGCCGCGGTGCCGATCAGGCCGATCAGCGCGGCGGCGGCCGCCCCCCACAGGAACACGACGACCAGGCTGCCGGGCGGTTCGGGTTCCAGGCGGTCCAGATAGAGCACCGCGGCCAGGAGCACGGGGATGGGCAGCAGCGCCAGGGTTAAGCCGATTCCGGCCGACACGGCGCCGCCCGCCGCGATCGCGGCCAGCGCGACGAGGGCGACCAGGCTGAACGCGGCGATGCCGACGATGAACCCGACGGAAAGGTGACCGGAACGGGCAGGCTCGGGGTCGATCGGCGTCACAATCGCAGCATAGTCAGATAACGCTCGGATCCGGATCAGCCGACGCCCAGGCTGCTCCTGGCCCCGGCCTCGAACACCCGGAACGGCACGACGCGCTTGGCCAGGACGGCCACGCGCTCGCTGGCCTTGCCCACCGAGACCCGGCGCGGCGGCCGTTTGGCGTCGAGGATCCTCCGGACGGCGACCGCGATGTCGTCCGGCGGCACGCCGTTGGCCTCATCGCGCTCCATCAGCCCGACCGCCTTGGCCACGGCCGCGCCGTAGACCGGGTCGCCCGCGGCGCTGCCCGTCACCCCCGGGCTGCCGTCAGCCCCGGCACCATCGGCCGTGCCCGCCGTCGCCAGGCGCCGGTTTGCGGCGAAGTCGGTCCTGACGTTGCCCGGCTGGACCAGCGTGACGTCGATGCCGAACGGGGCTACTTCGTAGGCCAGCGACTCGCCCAGCCCCTCGAGCGCGAACTTGCTCGCGCTGTAAAAGGCCTGAAACGGGATGCCGAGCACCCCGCCGATCGAGCTGATCAGCACGATGCGCCCGCTGCGCTGGGCCCGCATCGGCGGCAGCACGGCCTGAACCAGCCGAACGCAGCCCCAGAAGTTGGTCTCGAACTGGGCCTTGGCCTCCTCGACCGTGGTGTGCTCGACCGCGCCGGCCACACCCCAGCCCGCGGCGGCCACCACGGCGTCGATGCGCCCGTGCGTGAGCATGACCTGGCGCACACCGTCGCGCACGGAGGTGTCGTCGTCGACGTCCATGACCAGCCCCGGCCACCCGCCGGACGACGTGCCCCGGCGGCTCGCGCCGGTCACCGCCCAGCCGGCCCGGCTCAGCAGGCCGGCGCAGGCCTGGCCGATGCCTGCCGAGGCGCCGGTCACCAGCGCCACCCTCGTGTTCTCAGCCATGCGTTCTCCTCGGCGGTTGCGCAGCTGGCATCTGGGTTAGTTTGCGCCGGCGGGGCAACTGGCCGCCAGGGTTGGGCTTGGTTACGTTCGTGTGCATGTTCGAACCGGCGACCCTGCTCGAAGAGCTGAACGACGAACAGCGCCGGGCCGCGACCCACGACGGGGGGCCGCTGCTGGTGCTCGCGGGCGCCGGAACCGGCAAGACCGGGACCCTGGTGGCCCGGGCCGCCTGGCTGCGGTCGCAGGGCATCCAGGCCAGCCGGATCCTGCTGCTGACGTTCACCCGCCGGGCCGCCGACGACATGCTCGCCCGGGTCGCGTCGCTGGGGGAGCGGATGGCGCGGGAGGTGGAAGGGCCGCTAGGGGAGCGGATCCCGATGGGCGCGGGACAGACCGCGGGCGACCGGATCTGCGGCGGCACGTTCCACGCGATCGCGCACCGGATCATCCGCACGCACGCGGAGTCGTTCTCGCTGCCGCCCGAGTTCAGCGTGATCGACCCGGCCGACATGACCGACCTGCTCGACTCGCTGCGCGCCGACCACGGCCTGGTGGGCACCGAGCGGCGCGCGCCCCGGGCCGCGGTGTGCGCCGACATCTACTCCCGCTGCGTGAACACCCAGACCACGATCAAGGAGGTCGTGGCCGAGGACTTCCCCTGGTGCTCCGACTTCATCGAGCAGCTGGCCAGCCTGTTCCGAGGCTTCGTGGCGCACAAGCGCCAGCACGGTCTGGTCGACTTCGACGACCTGCTGCTGCTGTGGCGGGCGGCGCTGGCCGACCCGGCCGCGGGACCGGTCCTGCGCGGCCTGTTCGACGCGGTGCTCGTGGACGAATACCAGGACGTCAACGCCGTGCAGGCGGAGATCGTGCGGCTGCTCAGGCCGGACGGGACCGGTCTCACCTGTGTCGGTGATGACGCCCAGGCCATTTACGCTTTCCGCGGCGCCGACCCGCAGCACCTGCGGGCGCTGTCCACGGCCTACCCGGACCTGACCCTGATCCGCCTGATCCGCAACTACCGGTCCTCCGATTCGGTGCTGCGGCTGGCCAACGTGATCCGCCCGCAGTCCGAGGGCCTCGAGCTCGAGCTGACCGGGCAGCGGGGCAGCGGGGCCGCCCCGCAGCTGGTGCGCTGCCACGACGAGGCCACGCAGGCCCGCGAGATCGTCGCCCGGGTGCTGGACGCGCACGAGGCCGGGCGGCAGCTGCGTGATCAGGCCGTGCTGGTCCGGACCTCGCATCACACCGACGTGCTGGAGATCGAGCTGTCGGCCCGCCGTATCCCGTTCGTGAAGTACGGGGGGCTGAGGTTCACCGAGGCCGCGCACGTCAAGGACTTCCTGGCCGCGGCGCGCGTGGTGGCCAACCCGGCGGACGACATCGGCTGGTTCCGGGTGCTGCGGCTGCACGAGGGCATCGGGCCGGTGCACGCACGGCGGATCATCGAGGGCCTGCGCCTGGGCGAGCCTGGCCCGTTCGGGCGGTGGCCAGCCGCGGCGGCGAGCGTACCGGCCCGGGCCAGAGCGGCGGTGGCGGCCACGGTCACGGGCCTGGCCGAGGCGGCCGCGCTGGAGCGCACCGCGGACCGGGCCGTGACCATCCTGGCCGCGCTGGCCGCCCCGGTGAAGGCCCGCTACCCGGACTCCGGGCCCCGCCTGGCCGACCTGGAGCGGCTGGCCGACGCGGCGGCGGCCCGGCCCTCGCTGCACGAGGCGCTGGTCGAGCTGGCCCTCGACCCGCCGGTGTCCGCCGGTGACCTCGCCGGGCCGCCGGCGCTCGACGACGACTACCTGGTCATCTCGACCGTGCACTCGGCCAAGGGCCTGGAGTGGCCGGTGGTGCACCTGCCGCAGCTCGTGGACGGCGCGGTGCCCAGCGACATGGCGCTGTCCAGCCCCGAGGGCCTGGCCGAGGAGCAGCGGCTGTTCTACGTGGCCGTGACCAGGGCCCGCGACGAGCTCTACCTGTACGCGCCGCTGCGCATGCATCACCACCGCATGGCCCGCGACGACCGGCACGGCTACGCGCAGCTCACCCGGTTCCTTGACGCGCGGGCGCAGGCCCGGTGCGAGATTGTCGAGGCGGTACCGCCTCGCCCGGTGGTGCCGCGGATGGCCAGGCTCGCGGTGACCGTGGACGCGGCTCTCGAGTCGCTGTGGGGCTAGTCAGCCGCGCTCGATGAGGCCGCGCAGGTACGCGGCCTGCCCGGCGTGCTGGAGGTCGTCGGAGATCACGCTCACCAGCCTGACGCCGAGCGTGACCGGCGGGTCCCAGGCCTTGTCCACCACCCGGTCGAGATCGGCCTCGGTCAGGCCCCGGACGTACCGGAGCGTGCGAGAGTGCACGGCGTCGAAGTAGCTGGTCAGCAGCTCGCCGGAGTCGACCTGAACCGCCGCGACCGCCTCGGTGCCGTGCCCGTAGCCGGTGGCCGAGGCGGCGAACGGCAGGCCGAACCGGTCGGCCCAGGTGGGAGAGCCCGAGGTCCAGACCTGCTCGGTGCCGGCCACGTCGGCGACGTGGTCGTCCTGGATCCGGGCCAGGTGCCAGGTCAGCCACGCGATGGAGTTCGCGCCGCTCTCCGGCCGGAACACCAGCTGACCGGGGGTCAGGCCGTCGACCGCCTCGTGCACGGTCTCGTGGATCCGCCCGAAGGCGTCGGCGAGCAGGTCGGCGATGGTCATCAGCAGGCTCCGATCTCACCAGGGCATGGATGTGCTGGTGTGGTGCGTGAGGGTGTCGATGTCACTCATCTGCCAGACATGGCGTGGCGGGGTTTCGAACGTGGCGTAGGGCGTGACCCTGATCACCACCCGCTGCTCATCATCGACCATCTGCTCGATCTGCGGCCGCCGGCTGGCCGGCACGGACTGGTCGGCCATCAGCGCGATGACCCTGGTGAGCACGTCCACGGCGAGCTCGTGGTCCCGGTCGACCACGGCCCGGCCGTAGACCTGGAGGTAGGTGACCGGCCAGGACTCGTCCAGCACGCACAGGCTGACCCGGCCGTCGCGGTCGACCGCCCTGGGCTTGCCCCGCGCGGCCATGGTGGAGATCAGCAGGTCGTCGCCGTCCATCACGTAGTAGACAACGGTCATGGCCGGCCCGTGGTTCTTGCGGGCGTACCCGAAGATGCAGGTGCGGTGGTCTCGTACGAACTGCCGTCGCTGCGCCTGATCCACGATCGCACCCTAGTGTCCGTCATTCCCCTTCCGCGACACCTGCGGGCGCCCCGGCGGGGAACCGCGCTGGCGCGCAGCATAATACCTCGAAGCACTGGCCATTTTATCGAATCTGTGTTCCAGTAGATGCGTGAGTGACGTACCGCTGCCGGAGTGGTGGATCTACCCGACCCAGTGCGGGAACGGGCACGCCTGGGGGCCCGGCAGGGTGATCGTCTCCTGGCTGCCGTGCCAGTGCGGGCCGGCCCGGGCCGCGATGGCGCGCGGGAGCGGGCACCGGAGCATCGCCTGCCGCGCGCCCGGGTGCGAGTTCGTCTGCTACGAGCCACCGCACGACCCGGATTCTGCCGGCACTCCTGGCGGCCGGTTAGCGGCCGGACGCGGCCCGCGGCCCTCCCGTACCATGCTGGCGAGAGGGGTGCCCCTGTGTCTGTGGCGATTCGCCAGATCGGCGAGCGGCTCCGCGCGGAGCGGGCCAGGCGCGGGGTCAGCCTGCGGGGCCTGGCCCGCAGCGTCGGCCTGTCGCCGAGTCTCATCTCCCAGATCGAGACGGGCAAGTGCCGTCCGTCGGTGAGCACGCTCTACGCGATCACCACCGCGCTCGGCGTGTCGGTGGAGGAGGTCTTCGAGGAGCAGCCCGCGCCCGCTGAGGCAGGTCAGGCGGCGCGGCCGGCCCCGGCCGGGGCCGCGGCCGTCGAGGTGGCCGGATCCGCGGCGGTGGCCAAGGCGGGCAGGTTCCCCTGGACCGGCGGGCTTCCCGCGGCGCCGGTGGCTCATCCGGGGGAGCGCGAGGTCCTGGAGCTGGATTCGGGCGTGATCTGGGAACGGCTCGGCCACGTGCCAGGCAGCCACGTCGATTTCCTGCGCGTCACGCACGCGCCCGGCGCCACCTCATCGCCCGCCGGCCGGCTGATGCGGCACGCGGGCACGGAGTACGGCTACCTGGTCGAGGGCGAGCTGGTGGTGACGCTGGGGTTCCGGTCGCACCGGCTGCGGGTCGGTGACTCGATCAGCTTCGCCTCGTCGACGCCGCACTCCTACCGCAACGAGGGCACGGTCCCTGCGGTCGGGATCTGGTTCGTGGCCGAGCCCGATTAGGTCACTTCCGGTGGGGGTTCGCGGCGCAGCCCGATCAGGCCCGCCCCTGGTGACCGTGGGGGGTATCTGTTCAGTATTTGTTTACGCTAGTCGTTAGTTACCGCTTAAGTTGAGGCAGAGCCGAGAGCGAGGTGGCCGCCGATGGCGATTCACACCTTCGGACCCAACGCAGTGGACTGGGAAGAGCGGGTCGACCTGGCCCGGCTGCGCGGTGAGCGGCTGGCGCGGCTCCGGGCGCAGCTGGAGAAGTCCGAGCTCGGCGCGCTGCTGAGCTTCGACTTCGCGAACATCCGCTACATGACCTCGACCCACATCGGCACCTGGGCCATGGACAAGCTGATCCGGTTCGCCGTGCTCCCGCGCGGCGGCGAGCCGGTGGAGTGGGACTTCGGGTCGGCCGCCCGGCACCACCAGATGTACAACCCGTGGCTGGACCACACCCCGGGCCCGGCCACGCCCGAGGGGGCCAGGCAGACCGGGGCCAGGGCCGGCATCTCCACGCTGCGCGGGGCGTTCCATCCGCAGGCCGGGATCGCGGAGGACGTGGCCAGCAAGGTCGCCACCGTGCTGCGCGAGCACGGGGTGGCCGACGCCCCGGTCGGCGTCGACGTGGCCGAGATGCCCGTGCTGGCCGCGCTGCGGGCCGAGGGCATCGAGACCGTGGACGGCCAGCAGGTGTTCATGGAGGCCCGCCGGATCAAGACCTCCGACGAGATCTCGCTGCTGGCCCAGGCGTGCGCCATGGTCGACGCCGCCTACACCCAGCTGTACGAGTTCCTGCAGCCGGGCGTGCGCGAGAACGAGTGCGTGGGCCTGGTCAGCAAGGTCCTCTACGACCTGGGCAGCGAGTACGTGGAGGGCGTCAACGCGATCTCGGGCGAGCGCTGCTCCCCGCACCCGCACGTGTATTCCGACCGGCTGATCCGCCCCGGGGACCCGGCGTTCTTCGACATCCTGCACAGCCACCTGGGCTACCGGACCTGCTACTACCGCACGTTCGCGGTGGGCAGCGCCTCGCGCGCGCAGCAGGACGCCTACGTGCGCTGTCGTGAGTACATGGACCAAGCGATCGCATTGGTGAAGCCAGGAGCCACAACGGCCGATATCGTGTCGCTGTGGCCGAGGGCGGAGGAGTTCGGCTTTCCCGACGAGACCGCGGCGTTCGCGCTCCAGTACGGCCACGGCGTCGGCCTGTCCATCTGGGAGAAACCGATCTTCAGCAGGCTGGTGTCCCTCGACCATCCGGAGCCGCTTGAAGAGGGGATGGTGTTCGCGCTGGAGACCTACTGGCCTGCGGCGGACGGCTGGTCCGCGGCCCGAATCGAGGAGGAGGTCGTGGTCACGGCGTCGGGATGCGAGATCATCACGAAGTTCCCCGCCGAGGAGCTGCTGGTGGCCGGGCGCAAGTACTGGACCGCGGGCGGGGCGCTGAACACGCTGCGGGAAAGCCAGTCGCACCTGAACACCGCGGCCGGGCGGGGCGAGTCCGGTACCAACGGCACGGGAGGTGCCCGGTGACCGTCGTCGACGCCAGCGCCAGCGCTCTCGAGGCCGATCAGCTGCTCGCGCTGTACGAGGAGATGGCGCTCATCCGCGCCACCGAGAAGGCCGCCCACGATCTGTTCCTGTCCGGCCTGGTCAAGGGCACGACGCACCTGGCCGCCGGCCAGGAGGCCGTCGCGGTCGGCGCCAGCGCCGCGCTGCGGCCCGACGACTACGTGTTCGCCACCTACCGCGGCCATCATCACGCGATGGCGCGGGGTGCCACGCCGGTCGAGTGCCTGGCCGAACTGATGAGCAAGAGCACCGGGCTGTGCCAGGCCAAGGGCGGCTCGATGCACCTGACCAAGGCCTCCGCCGGGATGCTCGGCTCGTACGCGATCGTCGGCGCGCACCTGCCGATGGCCGCCGGTGCCGCCTGGTCGGCCCGGCTCCGCGGCACCGACCAGGTCGCCGTCGCGTTCTTCGGCGACGGCGCCACCAACATCGGGGCGTTCCACGAGGCGCTCAACCTGTCCGTGGTGTGGGCCCTGCCGGTGCTGTTCATCTGCGAGAACAACCTCTACATGGAGTACACACCGATCCATGAGGTGACCGCGGTCGCCGATCCGGCCGCGGGCCGGGCCCCGGCCTACGGGATTCCCGCCGAGGTGATCGACGGCAACGACGTGCTGATCGTCTGGGACGCGGTGCGGCGGGCCGCGGAGCGGGCGCGGGCCGGGCAGGGGCCGACCCTGCTCGAGGCCAAGACCTACCGGCACTTCGGGCACAGCCGCACCGACCCGGCCAGCTACCGGCCGGCCGCGGAGGTGGAGCAGTGGCTGAGCCGGGATCCGCTCGACCTGGCCCGGGCCCGGCTGCGGGCGCTCGGCGTGCCGGACGAGTCCGTGGCGGCCGCCGACGAGCGGGCCGGCTCGACCGTCGCCGAGGCCGTGGCCGCGGCCAGGGCCGCACCGGAACCCGACCCGGGTGACGCGATGACCGACGTGTGGGCGGATGGAGGCTCGGCATGGCGGACCTGAACAACTCGGTGCCGGTGATCACCTACCGCGAGGCCGTGGCCGAGGGGATCGCGCGGGAACTGCGCCGCGACCCGACCGTGGTGTGCCTGGGCGAGGACATCGGAGCCGCGGGCGGCGTGTTCAAGACCACCTCGGGCCTGTTCGGTGAGTTCGGCAAGGCCCGGGTCTGGGACACGCCCATCTCCGAGCAGGCCATCCTGGGCATGGCCATGGGCGCGGCGATGACCGGGATGCGGCCGGTGGCCGAGATCATGTTCTCGGACTTCTTCGCCTGCTGCTGGGACTACCTGGCCAACGAGATACCGAAGATGCGGTACATGACCGGGGGCCAGGTCACGGTCCCGCTCGTGGTGCGCACGGCCAACGGCGGCGGCCTCGGATTCGGCGCCCAGCACTCCCAGGCCGTGGAGAACTGGACGCTGACGATCCCCGGCCTGAAGATCGCCGCCCCGTCCAACCCCGCGGATGTCATCGGGATGATGGCCGCCGCGATCCGCAGCGACGACCCGGTCGTGTTCTTCGAGCACAAGGGGCTGTTCGCGAGCAAGGGGCCGGGGGCGCCTGACGGCCATGTGGTCGAGCTCGGCCGGGCGGCCGTGGCCCGCGAAGGCACCGACGTGACCCTGGTCGGCCTGGCCGCCACGGTGCCGCTCGCGCTGACCGCGGCGGAGCAGCTGGCCGCCGAGGGCATCTCGGCCGAGGTGATCGACCTGCGCTGCCTGGTGCCCCTGGACATGGCGGCCGTGCTGGCGTCGCTGCGGCGCACGTCCCGGCTGGTGATCGTGGAGGAGAACCCGTTCCAGGGCGGCTGGGGCGGCACGGTGGCGTCGATCGTCGCCGACGAGGGCTTCGAGCTGCTGGACGCCCCGGTCCGCCGGGTGGCCGGGGCCAACGTTCCGCTGCCATTCGCCGACGTGCTGGAACAGCAGGTGATCCCGACCGTGGACACCGTAACCGCGGCGGTCCGCGCGCTCGCTGCTTACTGACGCTAGGTTATTTGCTGCGTTAGGGCACAAATTGGGCCCCAGACGCAGAACCTCGCGGCATGGCGGAGCGGCGCACGGTTCCCCATGCCCGGTAGCAGGAGAAGGGACCATGGCCATGGGGACAGCGCATCCGCGCAGGCTCCGCGGGATGCTGGCCGTGGGCGTGGCCGCGCTGGTCCTGGCGGCGGGCTGCAGCGGCGGCGGCAGCAGCGGCAGCTCCGTCCCGGCCGGGGGCACGCCGGTGAAGGGCGGCACCGCCGTGTTCGCCGAGACGCCCTCGACCACGCCGAACTACATCTTCCCGTTCGTGGCCAGCGCCTATATCAGCGACGCCAACATCCAGGACTTCCAGCACCTGATGTACCGGCCGCTGTACTGGTTCGGGAGCAGCGGCAGGCCCGTGGCGAACGAGTCGCTCAGCCTGGCCGACCCGCCGGTCTTCAACGGCGCCAAGGTCACCATCAACCTGAAGCATTACCTGTGGTCCAACGGCCAGCCGGTGACCGCGACCGACGTCATGTTCTGGCTGAACATGGAGCAGGCCGTGCCGGCCAGCTACGGCGCGTACACCGGGTTCCCGGCCAACGTGAAGGACATCACGGTGGTCAGCCCCACCGAGCTGACCATGACCATGCTCAAGCCCTACAACCACACCTGGTTCCTCTACAACGACCTGAGCCAGATCACGCCAATGCCGGCCGCCTGGGACCGGACCGCGTCGGGCCCGAGCAACTGCGCGGCGAAGGTCGGCGACTGCCAGGCGGTGTACAGCTACCTGAACGCGCAGGCCAGGAACCTCAGCACGTACGCGTCCTCACCGCTGTGGTCGATCGTGGACGGGCCGTGGAAGCTGAGCGCGTTCAGCCCCGACGGGCACCTCACCATGATCCCGAACGCGTCCTACTCCGGGCCGGTCAAGCCGCGGCTGGCGCAGTTCCAGGAGGTGCCGTTCCCCACCGACTCGGCCGAGTACGCCGCGCTGCGCTCGCCAGGTTCCGGCATCAAGATCAACGTGGGCTACCTGCCGCAGGGCAGCGCCCCGGCCCGGCGGGCGGACGCCGCGGCCGGATCCAACCCGGTCAAGGGCTACTTCCTGAGCCCGTGGCCGGTCTGGGGCATCAACTACTTCGTGGTGAACTACCAGTCCACGGTGTCGGACCACGCCGCGATCATCAAGCAGCTGTACTTCCGCCAGGCGCTGGAGTACCTGATGAACCAGGCCGCGGTGATCCGCGGCCCGCTGCATGGCTACGGGGTGCCCACGATCGGCCCGGTGGCCACCAATCCGGTGACCTCGTTCCTGTCGCCCCAGGGCAAGACCGGCAACCAGTACCCGTTCAGCCCGGCCAAGGCGAAGAAGCTGCTGACCAGCCACGGCTGGCAGGTGGTACCGAACGGGGTCAGCACCTGCACGGAACCGGCGAAGTGCGGGCCCGGGATCAGCCAGGGCGCCGCCCTGAGCTTCAACCTGCCGTACGCGACCGGGGTGTCCTGGATCACCTCGGAGATGACCCAGCTGCAGTCAAGCGCGGCCTCGGCCGGGATCAGGCTGAACCTGCAGCCCGAGCCCTTTGACCAGGTCACCGCCCTGGCAGCGGGCAACTGCGTGGTGGCCAGGCAGTCCTGCAACTGGGACATGGCGAACTGGGGCGGCGGCTGGACGTTCGCGCCCGACTACTTCCCGACCGGCGAGCAGCTGTTCCAGACCGGCGCGGTCGCGAACTCGGGCGGGTACTCGAGCCCGACCAACGACCTGCTGATCCAGAAGACACTGACCAGCAACGACAGCCAGCCCATGTACACCTGGCAGAACTACCTGGCCGCCCAGCTGCCGATGCTGTGGCAGCCGAACGCCGACTACCAGCTGACCGAGGTGTCCGCCAGCCTCCGGGGTGTCATTCCGCAGAGCCCCACGCTCAGCATCAACCCGGAGAACTGGTACTTCGTGAAGTAGCTCTACGTGATGCTCGCGAAAGTTAGCATCAGACGACAGAGCACTCACGAGGACTCATGGCGCCGCTGCTACAAATTGAGGACCTGCATACCGACATCAGGCTTCGGGATGCCACGATGCACGCGCTGGACGGTGTCGACCTGACCCTGGAAGCGGGTGAGTGCCTGGGCCTCGTGGGCGAGTCCGGCTGCGGCAAGACGATGACCGCCCTGTCGATCATGCGGTTGCTGCCCCCGGGCGGGCTCATCACCGGCGGCCGGATCATGCTCGACGGCCAGGAGATATCGTCGCTCGACGACGACGGCATGCGCCAGGTGCGGGGCAACGAGGTCGGCATGGTGTTCGGCGACCCGGCCTGGCTCGATCCGGCGACCACGGTCGGCGACCAGATCGCCGAGACCGTGCGGCTGCACCGCGGCGCGGACAGCCGGGCCGCGCGGGCCCGCGCGATCGAAGTGCTCGGCCTGGTCGGCCTGCCCCGGCCCGCCGAGCGGATCGGCAACTACCCGCACGAGCTGTCCGGCGGCATGGGCCAGCGCGTGATGATCGCGATGGCGGTGGCCTGCGAGCCGAAGCTGCTCATCGCCGACGAGCCCGCCACCGCCCTGGACAGGACGGTCCAGATCCAGATCCTGGAGCTCATCGACGACCTGCGCCGGCGCCTGGACATGGCGGTGATCCTGGTCGCGCACGACCCGGGTGTGATCGCCGGGCGCGCCGACCGGGCCGCGGTCATGTACGCGGGCCAGGTAATGGAGACCACGTCCACCGCGCGGCTGCTGGCCAACCCCCGCCACCCCTACACCGAGGCGTTGCTCGGCGCGCGGCAGGCCGCCGACGGGGAGGGCATCCCCGGCCGGCCGCCGGATCCGGCCGCCCCGCCCGCGGCCTGCCGGTTCGCGGCCCGGTGCCGGTACGTGCGCGGCACCTGCACCGACACCGAGCCGCAGCTCGAGGGCGACAGCTGGGATCACCTGTACCGGTGCTTCTTCCCCGTGGGCCAGGCGGATGAGGCCGGCCTCACGGTGACCGAACCAGCGCCCGCGCGCCGCGCGCAGGCCGGCCTGCTGCAGGCCGATGGCCTGGTCAAGAACTTCTCCGTCACCGCGGGCGCGGTGCTGCAGCGCAAGGTCGGCGAGGCCAGCGCCGTGGCCGGGGTCAGCTTCTCGATCGCTCCGGGCCAGACCTTCGGCCTAGTCGGCGAGCCGGGCAGCGGCAAGACCACGGTCGGCCGGCTGATCGCCGGCCTGGAGCAGGCGAGTGCCGGCTCCATCGTGCTGGACGGCGAGGACATCACCAGGCTCCGCAGGCGCGAGCGGCGGCGGCGCAGTCCCCAGATCCAGATGTTCTCGCCGGGCTCCGACGCGCCCGCGGACCCGCGGACGCCGGTCGGCGCCATCCTGCGCGAGCCGCTGACCACGCATAAGGTCGGCACCAAGCAGGAGCAGCGCATCAGGATCGCGACGACCCTGGACGAGGTGGGGCTGCCCAGGGATGCGATCGACCGCTACCCGCAGGAGTTCTCCGACAGCCAGCGGCAGCGCCTGGCTCTGGCCCGGGCGCTGATCCTGCGCCCGAAGCTGATCGTGGCCGACGACCCGGTGTCCGCTCTGGACGTGTCCCTCCAGGGGCAGATCCTCAACCTCATGCTGGACCTGCAGGCCGACCTGGGCCTCAGCTACCTGTTCATGTCCCGCGACCTGTCGGTGGCGCGGTACATGTCCGGCACCATCGGGGTGCTGCACTTCGGCAGGCTGGTCGAGGTCGGCCCGGCCCGCGAGGTGTACTACCGGCCGGTGCACCCCTACACCAGGGGACTGGCCGACACCGGCCCCGCGGGCGAGCTCCCGTCGGCCCTGGACCCGCCGTCGGGCTGCCGGTTCCGCACCCGGTGCCCACGCGCCCGGGAGCTCTGCGGCCTTCAGGAACCGCCGCTGCGCCTGTTCACCGACACCGGGCACCTCGCGGCCTGCCACTTCCCGCTCCGCGAGCCGGAAGGCGCAGCCCCAGCGGTCATCCCGTGAGCGCGTTCCTGATGGACTGGCCGAGCGCGCGGGCGACCGGCGGCGGGAACGCGTTGCCCACCTGCCGGTAGGCGGCGGTCTTGCGGCCGGAGAACACCCAGTCGTCGGGGAAGCCCTGCAGCCGGGCCACCATCCGCACGGTCAGCTTGGGCGGCTGGCCGGCCGGGAAGCCGGGATCTGGCACGTCGTCGGCCAGGCCGAGCCCGTTGACCCCGAGCGCCCGCCACGCCTCCCTGGCCCGGGTCGGGCCGAGATCAGGGCCGCCGTGCTTCTTGCTGCCGCCGACGATCGTCGGCGCGATGCGCTGCGCGCCGGTGCGCCAGGCGTCCGCGCCGGGCCAGCCGCCGGACCGCATGAGGTCGTCGAGCACGTCGCCCACGGTGGGCGGCGGCTCCGCGGCCGGCTCCGGCCAGGTGAACCGCGCGGCCCACGGCGGCCGCAACGCCACCAGCACGAACCGCGGCCGCAACTGCGGCACGCCGTGCTCGCTGGCGTGCACCAGGCCCCACCACGTCTCGTAGCCGAGCTCGTGCAGCCGCCGCAACACCAGGCTCCGGTAGCCTTCGAACCGGTCGGCCGCGAGGCCGCGCACGTTCTCGAGCAGCACCGCGCGCGGGCAGATCTCCTCGACCAGCCGCAGCGCCTGCGGGAACAGGTCGCGCTCGTCGTCGTGGCCGAGCTGCTTGCCCGCGATCGAGAACGGCGGGCACGGCACGCCGCCCGAGAACAGGTCCACCTCTCGGAACTGCCGGCCGTCCAGGGCGGACACGTCGCCCTCGATGATCTTCCAGTCGGCCCCGCGGTTGCGGCGGAGGGTCTCGCACGCGTCAGCGTCGAGCTCGACCACGGCCTCGTGCGCGAAGCCCGCCTGTTCCAGGCCGAGCGCTTGCCCGCCGGCCCCGGCGCAGATCTCCACGGAGGTCAGTCCACCCACGGCACCTCCAGCTCATGTCTGGCCCAATTGTGCACACGGCCGCCGACAGTTCACACGTCCCACGCCGGACACTTGGTGGGGCGGGTTGTTTCGGGCCGCGTGGTTTGATGCACAGTGGGGGCGTGACCCTCACCGCGGCCGATGCCGTCACGCCGGTGGCGCGTTACGCGCGACGGCTGCACGCGGCGGCCGGCGCGCGTCATCACGTGGCGTCCCCGCTGGGCGCGTGGCTGCTGCTGGCCCTGTGCGCTCCGGCCAGCACCGGCGAAACCCGTGACAGCCTGAACGCAATTATCGGTTGTGCTGCCGACAACGCCGCGGAACTCGCCGCCGGGCTGCTGGCGCGGCCGCATCCCGCGGTCCCGGCGGCGGCCGCCGCGTGGTACCACGCGCTCACCGAGGCCCAGTCGCGCTGGGTGGACGGGCTGCCGCCAGAGGTCGAGACCGGCCCGCTGCCCGGCCAGGCCGAGCTGGACGACTGGGCCCGGCGGCACACGCTGGGACTCATCGGCAGGTTCCCTGTGCAGCTGGACGAGTCCGTGGCCCTGGTCCTGGCCAGTGTGCTCGCCACCCGGGTCTCCTGGGAGCGGCCGTTCGACCTGGCCCCGGCCACCGCGCTCGGCCCGGACAGCCCGTGGGCCGGGGAGCTGACCCAGGTGCTGCGCACCCCGGACGGCCCCGGGCACGAGCAGTTCGTGGCCGCGACCGGGGCCGGCGACGTCGCCGTGCACGCCGCGCGGGCACGCGAGGGCCTGCAGGTGGTGTCCGTGGCCGCGGCGCCTGGCGTCCCGGCCGCCGAGGTGCTCGCGGCCGCGTACGACCTGGCCGCGGCGCTCGGTTCCGGTGGGCCGGTCGCGCGGCGGTCGCTGTTCGACCTGCCGCTGGGCGAGGCGCCGCTGTGGACGGTGGCCGAGCAGACCGCGGCAATCCGCACCGCCCGCGAGGAGCGGTGCACGGCCGTGCTGCCCGCCTGGTCGGCGTCCAGCGAGCACGACCTGGGCCAGCCCGGCCTCGGATTCGGGCTGGCCGCGCAGGCCCTGGCCCCAGGCGATCCGTGGCAGGCCAGGCAGGCGGCGGTGGCCAGGTACGACCGCGTCGGGTTCGAGGCCGCCGCGGTGTCGGCACTGGCCGTCGCGATGAGCATGCGGGCGCCGCGGCGGGGCCTGCTGCGCACCGCCGAGCTGCGGTTCGGCCACCCGTACGCGGTAGTCGCGGTGCCGGTGCCGGAAGTCACCGGGCCGGGACGCACGCCTCCGGGTCGGGAGAGCAGTCCGTGGGACGGTCTGCCGGTGTTCTCGGCGTGGGTCGCGGAGCCGCAGGACGCGGCCTGAGCACCACGGCGGCGACGAGCAGGGCGGCCGTGACCAGCCCGGCGCCGGCCGCGAACGCCAGCTGGTAGCTCGCCAGCGTGGCCGCCACCGCGACCCCGAGCGCGCCGCCCACCTGCTGCGTGGTGTTGGCCAGCCCGGAGACCACGCCGGAGTCCGCCGCGGTGACATCCGACATGACCAGCGCCATCACGGCGGGGAGGGCGAAGCCGGCCCAATCCCCAGCAGAACGAGTACCGGCAGCAGTTGCGTAACGGAACCAGCGGGCCCATCTGCTGCGCGGGCCAGCAGCCCCAGCCCGGCCACGAGCAGCGGGAGGCTGGCGAGCAGCATCGCGCGCGGGCCGAAGCGCGTGATCGCCCGCGGGGCCGGGCCGAGCGAGATCGCCGCGATCGCCACGGTGATCGGCAGGAACGCCAGGCCGGTCTCGGCCGGTCCGTAACCGAGCACCCGGCGCAGGTACAGCGGCAGGATGAACTGGAATCCGAGCATGCCCGCCACCATCAGCGCCTGGACCAGGTTGCCGCCTGAGACGTTGCGCGACAGGAAGATGCGCAGCGGCAGCAGCGGGCGCGCCGCGGTGGCCTGCCGGGCGACGAAGGCCGCGAGCAGGGCGAGGGCGACGGCCCCGGTGGTGAGCGTGCGCCCGCTGGCCCAGCCGTACCTGGTGGTCTCCACGACCGTGTCCACGCCGAGCATCAGGCCGGCGGTGACCAGCACCGCGCCGAGCGCGTCGGCGCCGGCCCGCAGCCCGATCCCGCGGTCGGGCTCGATCAGCCGGGCGGCCAGCGCCGCCGCCGCGATCCCGAGCGGGATGTTGACGAAGAAGATCCAGTGCCAGCTGATGGCCTGGGTGATGACGCCGCCGGCCAGCACGCCGACCGACGCGCCCGCGGCACCGGCGAACGCGTAGACGCCGATGGCCCGCGCCCGCAGCGGCGGCTCGGGAAACATCGTCGTGATCATCCCGAGGACCACGGCGGTGGTCAGGGCGCCGCCGATGCCCTGGACGAACCGCGCGGCGATCAGCATGGCCTGGTCGCCGGCCAGTCCGCACCACAGTGAGGCCGCGGTGAACACGGCCAGCCCGGCGATGAAGACCCGCTTGCGGCCGCCCAGGTCGCCAAGCCGCCCGGCCAGCAGGAGCAGGCCGCCGAAGGCGATCAGGTAGGCGTTGACCACCCAGGCCAGGCTCGACTGGGAGAAGCCGAGGTCGTTCTCGATGGACGGCAGCGCCACGGTCACGATCGTTCCGTCCAGGATGGTCATCAGCGTGCCCGCGCAGAGCACCATCAGCGCCAGCCAGCGCGAGTCCCTGGTCATTGCGGCCGGTCCGGTCGTCATGTCCGCCCTCCTGGTCCTCAGGTGCGTAAGTGCTCTCGGAAGAGACCGTCAGCCCCCCGCGTGAGCGCCTCTCAAGAAGAACCGTATCAGATAGTTCCGTTGCGGACGATCTGATACGGACTCGTTCTGAGCTTTCCGGTGTTCCGCGGGAGGTTTCGGGTAGAGTCTCCGTAAATGGACGGATCCGACCGGCTTACCGGGCCTGTCGAGGGTCAGCCGGGCCTCATCATGACGGGCTTCGATCTTGGCCATGTCGGATACATGGTCCAGGAGTTCTTCCTCGAAGGCGCCGCGACCTGCTTCGAGCCCGCCGGGCCGTTAGGCGAAGACGGGTACTGGGAGGTCACGCCGTCGGGCCGGGCGCCGTTCGCCACCCGCATGGTGGTGTGCCGGCCGTCCGATCCTGGCGCGTTCACCGGCACCGTCGTCCTGGAATGGCTGAACGTCAGCGCCGGGTTCGACGCGCCCGCCCACTTCCTGCTGACGCACCGGCAGCTGGTCCGGGCCGGGTGGGCCTGGGTCGGCGTCTCGGCTCAGCGGGCGGGCATCGAGGGCGGCAGCATCTTCGACGTCCCGGGGCCCGGCGACCGGGCCCTGGTGCTGCCCGCGCTCAAGGCCAGCGATCCCGCCCGCTACGGCTCGCTGCTGCATCCGGGCGACAGCTTCTGCTTCGACATCTTTTCGAGGGCCGCCCGTGCGGTGCGCAACGGCGGCGTCCTCGGGCCGCTGACGCCCGCGTGCCTGCTCGCGGCCGGCCAGTCCCAGTCCGCGATTCACCTGGTCACCTACGTCAACGCGGTGGCGCCGACGGTTCCGGCCGACGCAGCCTGCGACGGGTACCTGATTGGCGGGCGGACGGGCATGGCCGCGCCGCTGGCCGGGTGGAACGGCCGGATCCCGGGCCGGGGCCCGGACGGAGTCAGGATCCGCACCGACGGCCGGGCCCCGGTGCTGACCTTGCAGACAGAAACCGATGTCGTCGGCGTGCTGGCCGGGGTCACGGCCCGGCAGCCGGACGATGACCGGTTCCGGTGGTGGGAGATCGCCGGCGCGGCGCACGCCGACACCTACGTGCTCGGCACCACGTTCGACGACTCGGGTGAGCTGCCGCCCGCGGAGCTGGCCCGGCTGATGGCCCCGACCGCCGAGCCGCTGGGGATCCGCTGCGCGATGCCGGTCAACTCCGGGCCGCAACACCACTACGTCGCCCAGGCCGCGCTCATGCACCTGGGCCGCTGGGCGCGCGGTGGCCCGGCGCCGCCGGCCGCACCCCGGCTGGAGACCGGCCCGGATGACCCGATGCGGCTGATCACCGACGAGGCCGGGATCGCCCGCGGCGGCATCAGGACCGGCTGGGTCGACGTGCCGGTCGCCGCCCTGTCCGGGCTGGCCCCGGGTGGCGCCGAGGGCCTGGCCATGCTCCTCGGTTCCACGCGCGTCTTCGACGACACCGAGCTCGCGCGCCGCTACCCCCGCGGGCCAACCGAGTACGCCGCGGCGTTCCTCGGCGCCACGTCACGCGCCGTGGCCGCGGGCTTCCTCCTGCCCGGGGATGTGGACGAGATCGTCGCCCTGGCCGCCGCGGCCTACCCGTCCCCGGTGCCCTGACTTACCCGGTGTCGCGGGCGCCGCGCATCGTGATGATCACCAGCCCGGCCGCGAACATCACGCCCGCGCAGAGCATGGCGCCGAGGTCGTGCGGCGGCCGGGCCGGCCAGAGCCACGGCGTCGTCAGGGCCGGGCCGTGCCACTGCGTGTACAGCGCGTAGAGCGCGACCAGCAGGTAGGCCATCTGGCCCACCCAGGCCAGCGCGCCGCCGAGCACGGCGGCGTACAGCAGTTCGCGAGAGACCCCGGGAATTGCCCGGCAGGCCGTACATAAATGGCCCGGTCACCCAGAATGTCGGACCTGTTCGCTATTGTCGAATACATGATCGAAACATATGCGTTAAGCGTTACCGATGATCAGCTGGCTGGCGGCATGGCCGATCTCGGGCGGGCAGCGGGCAGACTGGGCGGCGGGCCGGAATGGCCGCAGGACCCGGACGTGGCGCTGGAGCGGCTGGAGGAGCGGATTTGTGAGCTGGCAGCGCACCTGGCCGCCGGGACGTGCCGGTTCCTGCAGCTGGTCGCCGAGTTCGACGCGCGCCGTGGCTGGGCGTGCTGGGATCTGCCCTCGTGCGCGGCGTGGCTGGCGTGGAAGTGCCAGGTCGCGCCGGGTACCGCCCGTGAGCAGGTGCGGGTCGCCCGCGCGCTGGGCGGGCTGCCGGTGATCTGCTCGCAGTTCGCGGCCGGGCGGATGTCGTATGCGAAGGTGCGAGCGCTGACCCGGATCGCCGCCCAGCAGACCGAGGCGGGCCTGGCCGAGATCACCGGGCCGATGACGGCCGCGCAGTGCGAGCGGTTCGTCGCCGCGCACCGCACGGCGTCCGATGCCGAGGACGTCGCCAACCGGGCGGTGCGGCGGGTGAGCGTCACGGTGGCCGAGGACGGGTCGGTCGCGATCAGTGCCCGGCTGCCTGCGGCTGAGGGGGCGGTGGTGCTGCAGGCCCTGCGCGCGGCCGCCGGCGACTGCGAGCACCCGCACCGCCCCCACCGCGAGCCCGCCGGGGACACCGGCCCCGCCGGGGACACGGGCCCCGCCGGGGACACCGGCCCCGCCGAGGACACCATGCCCGCCGCGCGTGACCAGGCCGGGCCGGGCACCGGGATCTGCCGGGCGAGCCTGGCCGATGCGCTAGCGGAGATGGCCGGGACATACCTGTCCGGGAAGATCGCCACCGCGGCCAACCCAGACATCTACCAGGTGATCGTGCACGTCGGCCCCGAGGCCCTGCTGAGCGGGCCAGCCGCCAGCGAGCCGCCCGCCGCGCCGCAGCACGATGTTTCCGCGGAAACGCACCCGGATCAGCCCCCGGCGGCGCAGCGCGACGAATCCGCGGGCACGGGTGAGCCCGCGCCCGCTGCAGCCCGGGCTCCTGGCCGCCCGCCGGGCCTGCCGGCGGCCGTCCCGCCGGCGTTTCCGCGGAAACGCCCGGCAGCACACCGGGCACGCCCCGGCATACCGGGCACGCCCGCCGGCCCGCCGCCCCGGCCAGCATGGCACCCGGCGCACCCGCGGCGCTGCCACCTCGACGACGGCCCCGCCATCAGCCCGGCGGCGGCGCAGGCCCTCGCCTGCCACGCAACCGTGTCCTGGATGCTGCACGACCACGACGGCACCCTGCTCGACGCCGGCCGCCGCCACCGCCGCGCCACCGCTGCGCTGCGCCGCGCCGTCCGCGAGCGGGACAAGGGCCGCTGCCAGTTCCCCGGCTGCCGATCCCGGCGCACCGACATCCACCACATCATCCCCTGGGCCCAAGGGGGCACCACCCGGCTGCGCGACCTCATCCTGCTCTGCCAAGCCCATCACGTCATCGTGCACGCCCTCGGCTGGCTGATCACCCCCGCCCACACCGGCGGGTTGTTCACCTTCACCCGCCCCGATGGCCAGCCCATGCCCAACGGCCCCTCGCTGCCCGGCAGCGACGGCGACCTGGCCGGCTGCCACGACGCACAGATCACCACCGAAACGATCATCCCCGCCGGCCTGGGCGACAAGCTCGACCTGGACCTGGCCATCTGGGCCTGCCTCGCCAACGCCCGCATCGACCAACAGCAAGCCAGCCAGTACCACGAGCAGCGCCAAGCCGCCTGACCAGGGCGGTCTCCACCTGGTCGATGCTGCGGACGTAAGATCGCCTATCCGTTCCCGCATGTCAATCGGGCAGTGAGGCATCAAGGGAGGCAAGGCGTTGAGCAGCAGCCAGGCCGGCCCGCCGGATCCCGACATGGTGACAGCGCAGCAAGTGGCCCGGGCCGCGGTCGCGCTGCGCTCCATGGGCGAGCCCAACTCGTTCGCCCGGCGGTTCGACTTCTGGGACACCAGGTACGAGTGGCAGCGCATCGCTGCCGAGCTGCTCGGGACGTTCCTCCTGGTGTTTGTCGCGGTGGGCGGCGGGATGGTCAACGCCAGGCTCGGCGGGGTCCCGGCGGCCGCGCGCGTGGTCGCTCCCGCCCTCATGGTGATGGCCGTCATCCTGTTCATGGGCGCGGTCAGCGGTGCTCACCTTAACCCCGCGGTCACCATGTCCTTTGCCCTGCGCGGAGACTTCCCGTGGCGGCGGGTGCCCCGATATGTCATCGCCCAGTTCGTCGGGGCCGTGCTGGCTACCCTCCTGTTGTGGGCGCTGATCGGTAAGCAGGGGTCGGCCGGGCTGACCCTGCCAGGTCCGGGGATCTCGACCTGGACCGCGATGCTCTGGGAGATGGTGCTGACCGCGGGGCTGGTCAGCACGATTCTCGGCACCGCATCGGGCGCTCAGCAGGTCGGGCAGATCGCCGCGATCGGGGTCGGCAGCTACATCGCGCTGGCCGGACTGTTCGGGGGGCCGGTCAGCGGCGCCTCGATGAACCCGGCCCGTTCGCTCGGGCCCGCGCTGGTGCTCGGCGACTGGAACTCATGGTGGGCCTACCTAGCGGGCCCGCTCGCCGGCGGGGTCATCGCGGTCGGCATCGCCTACATCCTGCGCGGCATGGGCGGTGGGGAAGTCGGCACCAGGGCGGCTCAGGGGACGCTGGGCGTGCTATGGCGCCCCGGGCGCATCGGCCTGTCCAGGCCCGCCCCGTCCAGACCGCAGGACCAGGAGCCCGGCCAGCCGGGCCATGAGCCCGGCCAGCCAGGAAACTAGCTCACCGCTCTATGACGACCTTGCCGACGTGGCGGGCTTTCCGAAGGTAACCGAAGGCTTCGGGCGCGTCGTCAAACCCGAATGAGCGGTCGATGACGGGATGCTCGCCGTGGCGGGCGAAGGCCTGCAGGGCATCGTGCAGCATGGTGAGGGGCCCGACATAGATGCTGCGCAGGGTGAGTTCGCGGCTGTGGATGAGGCTGGCGTCGACCGTGTCAGCCACGCCCGATAGCACGCCGACCAGCGTCACGCAGCCGCCGCGGGCACACGCCTGGAGGCTCTGCTCGAGCGTGGCGGCGCCGCCGGTCTCGACGACGAAATCGGCTCCATGGCCACCGGTGGCCCGCTGGGCCTCAAGCCCCCATCCCGGCGTGGCCGCGTAGTCGAGAACCATGTCCGCGCCCAGGGCCTGCAGTCGCTCCCGCTTCGCCGCGTTCGAAGTGGTCCCGATGAACCGGGCCTCGCGCAGCCGTGCCACCTGCAGCGCGAACATCGCTACCCCGCCGGTGCCCAGGGCCAGCACGGTGTCACCTTCGCCGGCCGGTGATTGGTGGCCTACCAGCGCGTGCCAGGCCGTGACCGCCGCACAGGGAAACGTGGCCGCCTCGGCGAAGGTCAGCGCGTCCGGGATCTTCGCCACCGCCGCGGCCCGGAATACGGCAAACTCCGACAGCACCCCGTCCAGGTCGCCGCCAAGCGCGCTGCTCAGGCTCGCGTGACGCGACGGGCCACTGACCCAGTCCGCGAAGAACCCGCCGGCCACCCGGTCCCCGGCCTGCACGTCCCCGACGTCCTGGGCCACCTCCACGACCTCGCCCGCCCCATCCGACACCGGAACCAGCCCCGGGCGTGGCGGCCGGTCGGCCATGATCAGGTCGCGGTAGTTCAGCGACGCGGCGCGCAGCCGGACCCGGACCTGCCCCGGGCCGAGCTCCGGGTCGGGCCGGTTCTCCAGCCGCAGCGGAGCGTTCAGGTCACCAGTCAGCGTCCAGCTACGCACAATTTCTCCCGTCTAAAGATCACGATAGGGCAGTCGGGTTACGCCTGGCTGGCGCAGTCGATGCAGGCCGCTGCTGCGGGTCGGGCGGCCAGCCGCTCGGGGCTGATCGGACGGCCGCAACGCTCGCAGGTGCCGTAGCTGCCATCCTCGAGCCGCGCGGCGGCCCTGGCGATCGCGGTCAGATGGTCGCGGGCCGCCGCGATCAGCGCGGCCACATGCTGCCGGTCGAACGCGGTCGACGAGCCCTCCGGGTCGTGCTCGTCATCGGCGGCCGTGTCCGCGGAGGAGACGATGCCGTCGAAGTCCCGCTGCAGAGCCGCGAGCCGCGCCTCGGTGCGCTCACGGTCGGCGGCCAGCAGGGTTCGGGTGTCGTGACCCATCGGCTCAAAGGTAGCCCGGTGGCGCGATCACTAGGTGCGGTCGGGCAGGCTGGAGGCATGGCTCTTACCTTGATGGCGGTACACGCACACCCCGATGACGAGGCGTCGAGCACGGGCGGCGTGCTGGCCAAGTATGCCGACAGGGGCATCCAGACGGTGCTTGTGACCTGCACCAACGGCGAGTTCGGCGACACGCTGAGCGGCGTGAAGCCCGGGGAGGACGGCCACGACGAGCAGGCCGTGGCGGAGATCAGGATCGCCGAGCTGAGGGAGTCCTGCAAGCACCTGGCGGTCAGCCACCTCGAACTGCTCGGCTACCACGACTCGGGCATGCCCGACTGGGAGTACAAGGACCGGCCGGACGCGTTCTGCAACGTGCCGCTGAGCGAGGTGGCGGGCCGTATCGGCGCGCTGATCGAGCAGTACCGGCCCCAGGTCGTGATCACCTATGACGCCGACGGCGCCTACCAGCACCCGGACCACGTGCACGCCGCCCGGAGCGCGGTGGCCGCGGTCGAGGCCACCGGGATCCCGGACAAGCTCTACCTGACCGCCATGCGCCGCAGCCACTGGCGCGAGCTGTGGGAAGCACTGCGTGAGCAGGGGGTGGAGGTGCCCAACGACCGCGACATCGACGAGCAGATGCTGCGCCAGATGGAAGAGGCCGAGCGGCGGATCACCACCAACATCGACATCCGCGACGTCCTCGACCGCAAGCGCGCGGCGCTGCTGTCCCACGCCAGCCAGATCCAGGACTCGTGGTTCAACAAGATCCCGCCGGACCTGGCCGTGCGGGTGTTCGGCTACGAGAGCTTCATCCGGGCCAGCGACACCACGGGCGCGCCGGTCCCCGAGGATGACCTGTTCGCGGGGATCGGGTAGACGCGGTCAGCGCCTGCGGGCCAGCGTGACCCCGTCGCGCACGGGGAGCATCACCGACTCGACCCGGTCGTCGCTGACCACGGCCGCGTTCGTCTGGCGCATGGCCTGGGCGGCGGGATTCGGCGAGTCCGGGTCGAGCACACGGCCGCCCAGCAGGACGTTGTCCATGATCAGCAGGCCGCCCGGGCGCAGCCGGGAGACCAGTTCCTCGTAGTAATACGGGTAGCTGACCTTGTCGGCGTCGATGAACGCCAGGTCGAGGACAGGTTCGGCGGGCAGCGCGCGGAGCGTGTCCAGCGCGGGGCCGATCCGCAGCTCGATACGGTCCTCGAGCCCGGCCCGCTTCCAGTACCGCCGGGCGATCGAGGTGAACTCCTCGCTGACGTCACAGGCGAGCAGGTGGCCGCCGGCCGCCATGCCGCGGGCGATGCAGATCGACGAGTAGCCGGTGAACACGCCCACCTCGACCGCTCGCCGGGCCCCGACCAGCCGGGCCAGCATGGTCAGCAGCTCGCCCTCGTCCGGCGAGACCTGCATTTCCGACTCCTCGGGCAGGGCTTCGCGGGTCTCATGGGCCAGTTCACGCAGCAGGTCGTCGGCCGGGGTGCAGTGGGTCAGCAGATAGTCACTGACCGCCGGGTTGATGATGTCCACGGGTTCCTTTCGGGCGGCGCACGGTCAGCGTCCACCTAACTCGACGTTAGCCAACATCCCGGGTCCGGGTCAGCACGACCGTGCCCGGCCGGCCGCGTGTCCCGCCGTCTGCGGCCCGGGTCTGCGGGACGATGGAGCGCATGATCGCGCTGCTCGCCCGCATCCTCGGCGCAGGTCATCGTCGGCACGTGGCGGTCCTGCTCTCGGGGGCCATAGCCAGCATGCTGATCGGAGC
Source organism: uncultured Actinomycetota bacterium (assembly GCA_963844655.1). Taxonomy (GTDB): domain Bacteria; phylum Actinomycetota; class Actinomycetes; order Streptosporangiales; family Streptosporangiaceae; genus JASHPR01. The sequence goes on from CAWJPA010000001.1 coordinate 131,130, forward strand.
GGTGCTGTTCGCCATCACCCAGCACTATCCGCTCACCACCGGCCTGTACTGGGCGATCACGACCGCGACGACCGTCGGCTACGGCGACGTGACGCCGCACAACGGGCTGGGCCGGGTGGTGGCCTCGGCGGTCATGCTGACCACCATCCCGCTGCTGGCCTCGGTCTTCGCACTGGTGACCGGCGCGGCCGCGGCGGCCGGAATACGGAGGATCCTGGCCATGGAAAGCCGATTCCCCGCGGGCACGTTCCGCCTCGTCGTCGGCATGAGCCCGGCGGTGCCCGCGATCCTGGACGAGCTCGCGCGGGCGGGTGACCGGGTGGTCCTGGTCGCCGACGTCGACCCGGCGGGTATCAGGCCGGGCGTTCACGTGGTCCGGGGCGACCCGACCGAGTTCGCCGCGGTCCGCGCGGCCCGGCCCGAGGCGGCCCAGCAGGCCCTCATCACCGGGAAGTCGGATGGCGACGTCCTGGTCAGCGCCGTGCTGTTGCGCAAGCAGGCGCCGAATCTGCCGATCGCCGCCCTGGTGCGGTCGCCGTCGGTGCGCGAAGCCCTGCGTGACCTGGGCGTCGACCAGACGATCTCGGCCGAGGAACTGATCGCGCACACGCTGGCCAAGAGCCTGGAGGCACCGCACGCGGGCGAGATGCTGGCCCAGCTGGTGGAGTCGAACCAGCACAGCCTGACCGAGATCGAGGCCGGGCCTGACACGGTTGGCAAGCTGCTCAGCGCGATCAGGGACGAGCGGGCCGGGCTGGTGCTCGGCCTTGTGCACGACGGCAGGTTCGTCCTCGGCATCGGCGACGACCCGGTGGTCGGCCCCGGCGATCATCTGCTGGTCGCACAGCCCGCCCAGCCGGCCCACCACCGGTAGACGTGCCCGGTGGCTGGCGGCCAGCCGAGGTTGCCACACTGGAGGGGTGAGTCAGCGCAGCAGGACGGCCGTCCGCGTCGAGGGCATCGTGCAGGGGGTTGGCTTCCGGCCGTTCGTGTACTCGCTCGCCACCAGCCTCGGGCTGGGCGGCCTGGTGGGCAACGACTCCGACGGCGTGTTCGCCGAGGTCGAAGGCTCGCCGGAGGCCGTGGAGACGTTCCTGCTGGCGCTGGAGCGCGACGCGCCGCCGCTGGCCAGGATCGAGCGGATCACGACCGCGTCCATGCCGCTGCGCGGCAGCACATCGTTCTCGATCGCGCTGAGCGAGTCCGGGCAGGAACGGCGGACGCTGGTGTCGGCGGACACCGCGACCTGCACGGACTGCCTGGCCGAGCTCACCGATCCCGGCGACCGGCGGTTCGGCTACCCGTTTATCAACTGCACGAACTGCGGCCCCAGGTTCACCATCGTCCGGGATGTGCCCTACGACCGGCCGCTGACCACGATGGCCAGCTTCGAGATGTGCGACCGCTGCGCCGCCGAGTACCACGACCCCACCGACCGCCGGTTCCACGCGCAGCCCACCTGCTGCCCGGCGTGCGGTCCGCGGCTGGCCCTGCTCGGCCGGGACGGGACAGAACTGTCCGATCAGCCGCTGGTGGCCGCGGCCGGCCTGCTGCGGCAGGGGATGGTGCTGGCCGTCAAGGGCCTGGGCGGGTACCACCTGGCCGTGGACGCGTCCAGCGAGCAGGCGGCCGCGGCCCTGCGGGCGCGTAAGCACCGCGAGGACAAGCCGTTCGCGGTGATGGTGGCGGATGTGCCCGAGGCGAGCCCGGCTCTGCGAGGTGGACCAGGCCGCCGCGGCCCTGCTGGCCAGCAGCCGCCGGCCGATCGTGCTGCTGCCCCGGCGGCCCGGCGCCGCCGTGGCGCCGTCGGTCGCTCCGGGAAACCGCCAGCTGGGCGTCATGCTGCCGTACACGCCGCTGCACCACCTCCTGCTCCAGGACGTCGCTCACCCGATGGTGCTGACCAGCGGGAACATCTCGGATGAGCCGATCGTGTACCGGGACGGCGAAGCGGCGGAGCGCCTGAGCGAGATCGCGGACGCGTACCTGACCCACGACCGCGCGATCCAGGTCAGGACCGACGACTCGGTGGTGCGGGCCTTCCGCGGCCGGGAGGCGGTGCTCCGGCGGTCCCGCGGCTACGTGCCGGAGCCGATCCGGGTGGACACCGGGTTCGGCCGGCCCGTCCTGGCCTGCGGTGCCGAGCTGAAGAACACGTTCTGCCTGGCCAAAGGGAACCATGCGTTCGTCTCGCACCACATCGGGGACCTGGAGAACGCCGAGACGCTGCAGTCCTTCACCGAGGGGATCGAGCACTTCCGGCGGCTGTTCGACATCACGCCCGAGGTGATCGCCCACGACCTCCATCCCGAGTACCTGTCCACCAAGTACGCCCTGGATCTCGCGGAGACGGGGTCCGGCGACGTGGAGCTCGTCGGCGTGCAGCACCATCACGCCCACATCGCGTCCTGCCTGGCCGACAACGGGGAGGACGGGCCGGTCATCGGGGTGGCCTTCGACGGGACCGGGTTCGGCACCGACGGCACCATCTGGGGCGGTGAGATCCTGATCGCCGACCTGACCGGCTTCGAGCGCGGCGCCCACCTGGCGCCCGTGCCGATGCCCGGCGGCGCGGCCGCGATCAGGCAGCCATGGCGGATGGCGGCGGCGTACCTCCACGACGCCTGCCCGGACGGCGCGCCCGAGGGACTCGGCGTGGTCAGGCGGAACCAGCGGCACTGGTCGCAGGTGCTCACGCTGGCCAGCCGCGGGGTCAACTCCCCGGTCACCTCCAGCGCCGGGCGGCTCTTCGACGCGGTCGCGGCGGTACTCGGCGTGCGGGACGAGATCAACTACGAGGGCCAGGCCGCCGTGGAGCTCGAGCAGCTGGCGGATCCCGCCGAGCGTGGCGCCTACAGCGCCGCGATCACGGCGGGCGGCGGCGCGGAAGAAGGCGCGGCAGGAGCCGGTGCGGCGGGCGGGCCGCTGATCATCGCCGGGCGGGACCTGGTGCGGGCCGTGGTCGACGATCTCGCGGCGGGGACGAGCACGAACGTGATCGCCGCGCGCTTCCACAACGGCGTCGCCGGCCTCATCACCCAGGCCTGCGAACGGCTGCGCGAGCGGCACGGGCTGAACGACGTCGCGCTGTCCGGCGGGGTGTTCCAGAACCTGCTGCTGCTGCACGCGGCCGTCGGCAGCCTGGAGGAACGCGGGTTCCGGGTTCTGGTGCACTCGAGGGTGCCGTGCAACGACGGCGGGATCAGCCTCGGCCAGGCGGTGATAGCGGCTGCCGTCGACCGCCGCGATGCGGCCCGGGCGCCGGACCGCTGAACCCCGCTACATGCGGAGGTCCTCCTCGTGCGGCGGCGCGGGGGTGCGGCGGCGCAGCCAGTCGTACCACTCCCGCATGCCGGACCCGGTGGTGGCCGACAGCTGCAGCATCAGCGCGTCCGGGCTGACCTTCCTGACGTCGGCCGCGTGCCGCCTGGTGTCGAAGTCCACGTAGGGCAGCAGGTCGTCCTTGCTCACCAGGATCAGGTCGGCCTGGCGGAACATGTGCGGGTACTTCACCGGCTTGTCGTCGCCCTCGGTGACCGAGGCCAGCACCACCCGGGCCTGCTCGCCCAGGTCGAACAGGGCCGGGCAGACCAGGTTGCCGACGTTCTCGATCACGACCAGAGACCCGCCGGGTGGGTCCAGCAGGCGCAGCCCCTCGGCCACCATTTCGGCGTCGAGGTGGCAGCCCGCCCCGGTGTTGATCTGCACCACCTTGCAGCCCGCGGCACGGATCCGCCGGGCGTCCAGAGCCGCGGCCTGGTCACCCTCGATGACCGAGATGGCCACCTTGCCGCCCAGCTCCCGCGCGGTGCGCTCGAGCAGCGTGGTCTTGCCCGCGCCGGGCGAGCTCATCAGGTTGACCGCGAGGACGCCCCGCGCCTGCAGCCACTCCCGGTTCTCCTGGGCCAGCCGGTCGTTCTTGGCCAGCACCTTCTGCTGCAGCAGCACGGTCCGCTCGTCGCCGGCAGATACCGGTTCCGCCAGGATGAGGTGGACGTCGTCGCCGGCGTCGTCGTGCGAGTGATCTCCGTCGCCGTGATCATGCCCGTCGTGATGATCCTCAGACCCGTCGTGATGATGGTGCTGGTGATGCGAGTTCCCGGTGTCGTCCGGCTCGGCTGCGGAATATAGCCGGATCACCGCGGTGTCGGAGCAGCCGCAGGTCGCGCACACGCTAGGCCACCCGAACCGACGCGATCTTGAGTTCCTCGCCGGCGAGCACCGAGATCTCGATGCTCCCGCACGGGCAGATCGCTATGGGGCTGTCCGGCTCGAAGTCGCTGCCGCACACCTTGCAGTGGCACTGTCCGGCCGTCTCGGTGATCTCCAGGCGCGCACCCTCCAGGTTCGTGCCCTCGGTGACCAGGTCGAAGCAGAACCTGACCGAGTCGGCCACGACCCCGGACAGGGCGCCGATCTCGAGGTGTACGCAGGTGACCTTGGTGTCGGGCAGACGTTCAATGACAGCGTCCACGACACCTTCGGTAATCGCCAGCTCGTGCACCTTGTGTCTCGCTTTCGTCTAGCAGCGGCGTGATCGCCCCGGTCAGCAGATCCGGGGCAGTGGGTCGCCCACCAGCAGGTCAACGATCCGGCTGCCGCCAAAGGCGGTTTTGAGCTGGACGATGCCCGGTGGACCAGCGGTGATGTGGCCGATGACGGCCGCCTGCTCGCCGAGCGGATGCGCGCGCATCGCCGCGAGCGCGTGGTCGGCGGCGTCACCGTCGACGACGGCGACGAGGCGGCCCTCGCAGGCCACATACATCGGGTCGATTCCGAGCAGTTCCGCGGCCCCTCGGACCTCGTCACGGACCGGAATCTCGTTCTCGCTGACTTGCACGCCGACGTCAGCGGACTTAGCGATCTCATTCAGGATGGTGGCCACGCCGCCGCGGGTGGCGTCGCGCAGCGCGCGCACCCCGGACGTGGCCTCGAGCAGGCTGGCGACCAGCCCGTTGAGCGGTGCGGTATCGGAGACCAGGTCGGCCTCGATGTCCAGTTCGCCGCGGGACAGCATGATCGTGACCCCGTGGTCGCCGATCGGGCCGGACACGATGATCGCGTCTCCCGGCCTCGCGTTGGCTACGCCGAGGTCCAGGTCGTGCTCGATCGCGCCGATTCCCGCGGTATTGATGTAGCAGCCGTCGGCCTTGCCCTTTTGCACGACCTTGGTGTCACCGGTGACCACGCGGACACCGGCCGCCTCGGCCGCGGCCCGCATGGACCGGACGATCCGGGTCAGGTCGGCGACCGGGAAGCCTTCCTCGAGGATGAAGCCGGCCGACAGGAACATCGGGACGGCCCCGGACGTGGCCAGGTCGTTGACCGTGCCGTTGACGGCCAGGTCGCCGATGTCACCGCCGGGAAAGAACAGCGGGGACACAACGTAAGAGTCCGTGGTCAGGGCCAGCCGCGCTCCGCCGACCTGGAGCCGGGCGGCGTCCTCAAGAGGCTCGAGCAGCGGGTTGCGGAACTCTTCCAGGAAGATGGCCTCGATCAGGGTCTGGGTGGCCTTGCCGCCCGCCCCGTGCGACATCGTGATCCGCTCTTCCTTGACCCGCGGGCGGCTGCGCCGGGCCCGGTCGATGCGCTCGAGCACCAGTTCCTCGCGCACCGTGCCGGGCAGCGGCTGGGGCGAGCCCCGGTGGGAGTGCCTGGCCTCCTCTTCCGCCGCCTGCTCGTCGTGGACCCGGAGGGCTTCCTGCACCCAGCCCACGCTCTGGTCGCCGGTCATGGCCGGGTCGCCTCCTTGACCCGGGTCCGGGTCAGGCGGCCGTAGTTGTAGTAGGCGGCACAGGCGCCCTCGGGCGACACCATGCAGGTGCCGATCGGGGTCTCTGGGGTGCACGCGGTGCCGAAGACCTTGCACTCCCAGGGCTTGAGCACGCCCTTCAGGACCTCGCCGCACTGGCACGCCTTCGGGTCCGCCACCCGGACACCGGGCACGGAGAACAGCAGCTCGGCGTCGAACTTCGCGTACTTCTCCTTGACCTTGAGCGCGGAGTGCGAGATGAAGCCCAGGCCGCGCCACTCGAAGTACGGGCGCAGCTCCATGGTCTCGGCGATGGCCTTGAGCGCGACGATGTTGCCGTCCCACGGGACCACGCGCGAGTACTGGTTTTCCACTTCCGACCGGCCCGCGGACAGCTGCAGCATCAGCATGTAGATCGACTGGAGGATGTCCAGCGGCTCGAACCCGGCGACCACGACCGGCTTGGCGTAGTCGCGCGCGATGAACTCATACGGCCGGCAGCCGATCACCGTGGACACGTGCCCGGGACCGATGAAGCCGTCGAGGCGCAGGTCGGGGGAGTCGAGGATGGCCTTGATGGCCGGGATGATCGTGACGTGGTTGCAGAAGATGGAGAAGTTCTCCAGGCCCTCGGCGGCGGCGCGCAGCACCGTCATGGCGGTCGACGGGGCGGTGGTTTCGAACCCGATGGCCATGAACACGACCCGCTTGTCCGGGTTGTTCCTGGCGATCTTCAGCGAGTCCAGCGGTGAGTACACCATGCGGATGTCGGTGCCCTGGGCCTTGGCGTCGAAGAACGACCCCTTGCTGCCGGGCACGCGCATCATGTCGCCGAACGAGGTCATGATCACGTCGGGCTCCGCCGCCAGCGCCATCGCGTCGTCGACCCGGCCCATGGGGATCACGCAGACCGGGCAGCCTGGGCCGTGCACCAGGGTGATCTGCTCGGGCAGGTAGTCCTCGAGCCCGTGCTTGTAGATCGTGTGGGTGTGCCCGCCGCACACCTCCATCAGCTTGTACTGGCGGCCGGGCTCGCACAGCGCCGTGATCTTCGCGGAGAGGGCATGCGCCTTGTCGGCGTCGCGGAATTCGTCTACGAACTTCATGTTCCCCCCTTTACTCGATCCGCGATTCGGCCAGGGCCGCGAGCTCGTCCTCGTAGGCCTGGCCGATCCCCTCAAGGAACTCCAGGGCCGCCGCGGCCTCCTTCTCGTCGATCTTCGACAGCGCGAAGCCGACGTGGATCAGGATCCATTCACCGGGCTCGGGCGGATCGTCGGAGAGCAGACCAATGTTGATCACGCGGCGGACGCCGCTCACGTTGACGCGGGCCAGGTCGGGCTGATCCGGGAGGAACTCGATCACCTCACCGGGTATGCCAAGGCACATCGGACCCCCTCCGTTACTTGTCGGTGACCGTGCCGGCGGCCTCGCCCGCGGCGGTGCGGGCAGGCGCTGGCGTTTCGTGGGCTGGGTCGCTGTCCGCGGATTCGCCGTCGGCATCGGCGGCGCGGACCAGGTTGAGAACGATCCGGACGGCCTCGTCCACGGCGGCCGTGACCGGCGGGCTCAGCCCGATCCCTTCTTCGACGCTGGCGGGCTCGCAGCCGACCACGAGCACCCGCCCGGCATCGGCGCCGAGCAGGTCAAGCATGCCGAACACGACATCGGGCTGCATGCCATGCGCATCAAGTAGCGGGTTTCCCCTATTCGCGGGTGCCTTGCCGATCTCCGGTTCGATGACGTATACCGTGCCGGGCACGTCGCCGCGCGGCGTGGCGTCGATCAGGATCGTGGTCTCGAACCCCTCGGCCAGGTCATAAGCCAGGTGCATGCCGCTGATCCCGTAGTCGGCGACCCGGACCCAATCGGGCAGGTCGGCGGTGGCCAGGCGGCTGGCGACCTCGACCCCGAAGCCGTCGTCGCCGAGGAAGATGTTGCCGACACCGGCGATCAGCATGCGGCTCATGACAGCTGCCCGAGCTTGGCCAGGGTGAGCTCCCACAGCACCTGATAGACCGTGGTCTGCGCCTCCTGGATTCGGTGTACCGACGGCGAGGGTGCGACGAACAGGTAGTCGATGCTGTCCAGCTCGGCCATCTTGCCGCCCTCGTACCCGGCGATCCCGATGGTGAGCATCCCGCGCCGGCTTGCCTCGTCAAACGCGCGCAGCAGGTTGTCGGAGTTGCCGCTGGTGGACAGCCCGATCGCGATGTCGGTGCGCCGCCCGAAGGCGGCGATCTGGCGGGCGAACACCACCTCCACGCCGATGTCGTTGCACAGGGCCGTGACCACGGAGGTGTCGTTAGCCAGGCCGAGCGCGGGCAGCGGCGTGGCGTCCCCGCCGGGGTTCATGAACAGGGTGGCCAGCTGCTGGGCGTCGGTGGCGCTGCCGCCGTTACCGAAGGCCAGCAGGCGCCCGCCCGCGGCGAACCGGGCGGCGGCGTCCCGGGCGCAGGCCGTCAGCCGCTCCCCGTCGCGCTCGGCGACCACGCGGCGCAGCTCGATAATCTCCCCGGCCTTGGCCACCGTGGACCGGCGCACCTCGTCCAGCACGGCGGACAGATCGGTGGTGCCCGAGTACAGGAACGGGTAGAGCGACTCCATCGCCCCCGCGCCTGGCTCGCTCTGCCGCATCATCGGCTCCCCACCACCGCGATCGCTTCCCTGGCGTGCACGAGGATCTCGTCCCCGACGCCCGCGGTGACGAGTGCGACGCTGACCTCTTCCTCGCCCTGGCCGGTGTCGACGATGGCGAGGTCGTCATCGAGCAGCCGCACGATCCTGACCGCGACAGCCGTGTCGGAGCAGGTGATGCACACGTCGTCGTGGCATTCGGGCACCTGACCGCTCATGCCACCACCCCTGGGGACAGCAGGCCGGGCTGCTCGAAGAACACGTGCACGAGCTCCCACAGCACGTGGTACGTGGTCACCTGCACCTCCTTGACGATCCGCGGGTCCGCGGACCGGGCCAGGAGCAGGTGATCGACGGCCGGGCTGGCCGCTATGGCGCCGTCGTCGCCGCCCGCCAGGGCGATGGTCAGCATGCCGCGCACGCGGGCGGCCTGCAGGCCGGCGATGACGCTGGGGTCGTGCCCATCGGCGGAGATGCCGAGCGCGATGTCCGCGGGCTCGCCCAGGAAGCGGATCTGGTGCGCGAAGATGCCGGCCATGCCCTCACGGACGGCCACGCCGGTCACGGTCGCGACGTCGGTGGTCAGCGAGATCGCCGGGAGCGCGCGCTTGCCCACGATCACTGGGTGGACGAACTCGACCGCGACGTGCTGGGCGTCCGCGCTCGCGCCGCCGGTGCCGAACACCAACAGCTTGCCGCCCAGGTGAAACCGCATGGCCATGGCGTGGCAGGCGTTGGCCACGGCCTCGGCTTGCTCGGCGAGGTCGCGGACGGGCGCGGCCCGCAGGCCGAACAGCCGCCCGGCCTCTTCGCCAGGCACCACGTCCATCACTCCCCTGCCGCTGCGGCGGGCTCCGAGAGGTCGACGTCGGCCTCGACGTTAACGGCGTCGCGCACCCGGAGCGCGCCAAGGAACCCGGTATAAGGCTTTATCCCATGCTCAGACTGCACCACCGTGGTGGTGGCGCGGTAGTGGTCAGGGCCGGTGCTGGTTACCTGCAGCCGAAGCGGCCTGGCCTGGCCCGCCAAGGTGAGCGTGCCAGTGATCAGGCCGCCGTCGGCCGCAGGCTCGAACTTCGTGGCGGCGAAGCTCGCTTCCGGATGACGGTCGGCGCCCAGTGTCTTGCGGGCGGTCACCGCGATCTCGCGGCGGTCCCGGTCCGTGAGCGGCTTGAGCCCGCCCGTGCCCTCACGCACGATCAGCGAGCTCATGTCGATCCGGACCTCGAGATCGGCAGGGGTCAGATCGTCGTTGATGGTCAGCTCGCCCGACCACCGGCCGACCTCGATGATCAGGTCATGTCCGGCCTGTGCGGCAAGCCCGTCCCGGTACGTGCGGAGGACAATTCGACCACGATCTGTGCCGAGCTGGTGACGTCCAGCGCGAACCGTCATGGGAGCACCGTAGGACACATGTGGGGGGACGTCCAGTAGTCCAACAGGACAGCCTTGACCGAATGACGTTCGGTCCGGTCACAAGGGTCCCATGCGAGCCCGTGAAAAGCCACGGAGCCGACGTGCGGAATCGCGCTACGGGAGCGGTACCTCACCGAAGACCTCCTGGATTCGCCGCAGGTCCCGCATCCGGGGCTCGGTGGCGCCGCCGACCCAGCGGCTGACGGTCTTCACGGATACGCCCAGCTGGCGCGCGGCCGCCTCCTGGGTCAGGCCCTCCCGGCGCAGCGCCGTGGACATCCACTCGGCAAACGTCGCGGGATGGCCCGGCTGGCCGAGCATGACCGGAGCGGTGGGGACGGGAGCGACTGGCGTGGCCGGGGCCGGTGCGGCCGGGGCCGGGGCGGAGTGCAGCGACGCGGGCGGCGTAGCGGGATGACCGGTGCCCGGAGCTGGGATCTGGCTATCCGAGTGCAGCACGTCCACCTCGACATGCTCGGGAAAGATGCGAAACGCCACCTGGATCGACCCGGTCGCCCCGGCCGCATCGAGCAGCGCCCGGAACACGGTCTCGCTGACCTCGCGGTTGCCCTCATCGGTGAGTGGCGACTCGGCCAGGCAGCGGCGGACGAAGTCGCGGATGTCCGGGATCGATGACGGCCGGGCGGGGAAGACCTGGGAGAGGACCACGACAGGCACGACCTCGATCGGGTCGGCAGGTCCTGGTTTACGGACGGGTTCAGCCACCGGTCTCTCCCTCAGCCGGCCGTGTCATCTCGGCCATCTCCCCCCTCACCGGGCACGCCGTCTCCTAGCGGCGCCAGGGGGCGTGGCGGCGAGTTGACGAACAGGCTACGCGAACAGGGTGGGGTTCGGGAATCCCGTGCAGGTGCAAGTGCAGTCAGAGATGGGCGGAATGATACGGACGGTGTCCAAATGAGACGTGGGTCACGGACATTTCTGTCCGGTCGAATGATCGTTGTGTCTTGTAGCCGGACCATTGCGGGTCTAGCATGACGACGTCCACGCATCACGAAGGCGAGGTGCGGGCTTGGCCATCCGCTCCGGCGCAGCCGGGCGAAACAGGGCCGAAGTCGGCCCGGTATCGGGACGGTCCCGCCGAAGCGCACCCTAGGTATCCAGCCGACCCAGGAGCGAGGAGGTGGCCGCGCAATGGCCACTGGGACAGAGACTGACGCCGCGTCGCAGGCCGACACCGAGGCCGAGCCCCTCGTGCACATCCTCTGGATGAATGGGGGTCTGGGCTGCGACGGGGACTCGGTGGCGCTGACCGCCGCCACCCAGCCCAGCATCGAGGAGATCGCGCTGGGTGCCCTGCCCGGGCTGCCGAAGATCGCGGTGCACTGGCCGCTGATCGACTTCGAGTGCGGCCCGGAGACCGGCGCCGACAACTTCATCGAGTGGTGGCACAAGGCCGACCGGGGCGAGCTCGACCCGTTCGTACTCGTGGTCGAGGGATCGATCCCGAACGAGGCGATCAAAGAGGAAGGTTATTGGTGCGGCTTCGGCAACAACCCGGCCACCGGCCAGCCGATGACCACCAACGAGTGGCTCGACCGGCTCGCGCCCAAGGCCACCGCCATCCTCGCGGCGGGCACCTGCGCCACCTACGGCGGCATCCACGCGATGGCAGGTAACCCGACCGGCGCGATGGGGGTGCCCGACTACCTCGGCTGGGACTGGCGGTCGAAGGCGGGCCTGCCGATCGTGTGCGTGCCGGGCTGCCCGACCCACCCGGACAACCTGTCCGAGACCATCCTCTACCTGCTGTACCAGGTGGCGGGCCAGGCGCCGATGATCCCGCTGGACGAGGCGCTGCGACCGACGTGGCTGTTCGGCGCCACCGTCCACGAGGGATGCGACCGGGCCGGCTACTACGAGCAGGGCGAGTTCGCCACCGAGTACGGCTCGCCCAAGTGCCTGGTCAAGCTGGGCTGCTGGGGGCCCGTGGTCAAGTGCAACGTGCCGAAGCGTGGCTGGATCAACGGCGTGGGCGGGTGTCCCAACGTCGGCGGGATCTGCATCGCGTGCACGATGCCGGGCTTCCCCGACAAGTTCATGCCGTTCATGGACGAGCCACCGGGCTCGAAGGTGTCGGCCACCGCGAGCACGCTCTACGGGACGGTCATCCGCACGCTCCGCGGCTTCACGGCGAGGACCGCCGACGAGGAGCCGAAGTGGCGCAAGAAGGGCGACGAGCTCCTTACCGGTTACAAGAAGAGCTGGTGACATCGATCGGCAACGGCCCCCGCAGGGGTGCCAGCCGCGACGGCCGGCCGGAGGCTGGCCCGAGCGGATGGCACGCGGGGGTCCGGGGGTCGCCCCCCGGGTCAACAGAGAGGGGTAAGCGATGACAACGGTCGACGACGCCGGCCTCGTGGAGATGGCCTGGGACCCGATCACCCGGATCGTGGGCAGCCTGGGCATTTACACCAAGATTGACTTCAAGCAGAAGCAGGTCGTCGAGTGCCACAGCACCTCGTCGATCTTCCGCGGGTACAGCATCTTCATGAAGGGCAAGGACCCGCGGGACGCGCACTTCATCACCAGCCGCATCTGCGGCATCTGCGGCGACAACCACGCCACCTGCTCGGTCTACAACCAGAACATGGCCTACGGCGTGCGCCCGCCGCACCTCGGTGAGTGGATTATCAACCTGGGCGAGTCCGCGGAGTACATGTTCGACCACAACATCTTCCAGGAGAACCTGGTCGGGGTGGACTTCTGCGAGCGGATGGTGGCCGAGACCAACCCCGGCGTGCTGGAGCTGGCCAACCGGACCGAGGCGCCGCACGCGGCCGACCACGGCTACAAGTACATCGGCGACATCATGCGCTCGCTGAACCCGCTCGAGGGCGAGTTCTACCGCGAGGCGCTCCAGGTGAGCCGCTCCACCCGGGAGATGTTCTGCCTGATGGAGGGGCGCCATGTGCACCCCTCGACGCTCTACCCCGGCGGCGTCGGCACCACGGCGACGGTCCAGCTGTTCACCGACTACCTCACGCGGCTCATGCGCTACGTGGAGTTCATGAAGCGCGTCGTGCCCATGCACGACGACCTGTTCGACTTCTTCTACGAGGCCCTGCCCGGGTACGAGGAGGTCGGCCGCCGTCGCGCCGACCTGGTCTGCTGGGGCAGCCTGAACGACCCGGACCACTGCGACTTCCGGTACGAGAACATGACCAACTGGGGCCGCAAGATGTTCGTCAGCCCCGGCGTCATCAGGAACGGGGAGCTGCTCACCAACGACCTGGTCGAGATCAACCTCGGGATCCGCATCCTGCTCGGCAGCTCGTACTACGAGGACTGGGAAGACCAGGAGATGTTCGTGACCCGCGACCCGCTGGGCAACCCGGTGGACCGCAGGCACCCGTGGAATCAGCACACGATCCCGCGCCCGGCCAAGCGGGACTTCGACGACAAGTACAGCTGGGTCATGTCCCCGCGCTGGTACGACGGCGAGAATCACCTGGCCGCCGACACCGGCGGCGGGCCGATCGCCCGGCTCTGGGCCACAGCCCTGGGCAACCTGGTGGACTTCGGCTACGTGAAGTCGACCGGCCAGAGCGTGCTGATCAACCTGCCGCGGACGGTAAGCAAGCCCGAGGTCACGTTCGAGTGGAAGATTCCCAGGGACAAGACGGGCGCTCCGCTGTCCAACGCCATCGAGCGCGACCGGGCCCGGACCTACTTCCAGGCCTACGCGGCCGCGTGCGCGCTGTACTTCACCGAGAAGGCGCTGGCCGAGATCAGGGCCGGGCGGACCAAGACCTGGGAGCCGTTCAGCGTCCCGGACGAGGCGAACAGCTGCGGGTTCACCGAGGCCGTCCGCGGCGTGCTGTCGCATCACATGGTGATCCGCGGCGGGAAGATCGCGAACTACCATCCGTACCCACCCACCCCGTGGAACGCCAGCGTCCGCGACAGCTTCGGCACGCCAGGGCCTTACGAGGACGCGGTGCAGAACACGCCGATCTTCGAAGAGAACCCGCCGGAGTCGTTCAAGGGCATCGACATCATGCGCGCCGTGCGCAGCTTTGACCCGTGCCTGCCCTGCGGGGTGCACATGTACCTCGGCAACGGCAAGATGCTGGACAAGGTGCATTCCCCGATGACGGTGACGTTGTCGACGTGAGGACCCTGGGCCGGCCCGGGCAAACCGGGCCGGCCCAGCTCACAGCCTGGCCCGGCCGGCGGCACAGGGGAGGCCCGATGACCGTGCCGGTGAGGATGGCCGAGGGACCGGCAGACGGAGGTAAAGGCGCATGAGCGGCGTGCGAGACGTCGGCGCGCGGGTCGAGGAACTGCTCGTCACGCTGCGCTCGGGCCACGCGGGTGACCCGGCCGCGGTGGCCGAGGAACTGGTCGGGCTGCTGGTCGGCTTCTACGGCGACGGGCTGCAGCACATCGTGACCGCGCTCCAGGAGGATGGCCCGGCGGGCGCCGCGATGCTCGGCCGCCTGACCGAGGACCCGCTGGTGGAGAGCCTCCTGCTGCTGCACGACCTGCACCCGCTGGACGTGGACGCCCGGATCCAGCGCGCCCTCGACCAGGTTCGCCCCTACCTGGGCTCGCACGCCGGGGGTGTGGAATACCTCGGCGTGTACGACGGGGTGGCGCGGCTGCGGCTCGAGGGCAGCTGCCATGGCTGCCCGTCGTCGACGGTCACCGTGCAGCTGGCCATCGAGGGTGCGGTCCAGGACGCCGCGCCCGAGGTGACCGAGGTCGTCGTGGAGGGCATGACCACGCCACCACCGGCTGCGCCGCTGCTGCAGATCGGCCGCCGGCCGGAGGACGACGCCCTCGCGGCCACCGGGAATCCGGCTGGGACCGGTGATGTCGGCTGGGTCACCCTGCCCAACATCGGGCCGCCGAGCTCGCGGCCGGTCACGGCCACCGCGGGCGACACCACCGTGCTGGTCTGCTCGGTACGCGGCACCCTTTACGCCTACCGGGACGCGTGCGCGGCCTGCGGGCGCTCGCTGGCCGACGGGACCCTCGACCGCGAAAAGCTGACCTGCGGCGGCTGCGGATCCCGCTACGACGTGCGTCTCGCCGGCAAGGGTCTCGACGATCCGGCCCTGCACCTCGATCCGCTGCCGTTGCTCACCGACTCCCAGGGCATCCGCGTGGCCATCCCGGAAACGGCCCCATCGTGAGTGGTCGTGCCGGAGGCGCGCAGACAAGCAGCGGTACAGGCCTGCGCCGTTTCGTAGCGGCTCCGTCGTCGGCTCCCCCCGGTAACCCTGCCCCCGCGCCTCCCGCAGCCCCGGCACCACCCTCCCGCACCGCGCCCGCGTTCCCCGCCGCCGTGGCCAGCCAGCTGCCGCTAGGCCAGGCCCAGCCCGGCGCCGAGGAGGCCTGCGAGTTCTGCGCCACGCCGATCCCGGCCGAGCACGGTCACGTGGCCGACCTGGAGCAGTCCACGCTGATGTGCGCCTGCCGGGCGTGCTACCTCCTGTTCACGCACTCCTCGGCGGGTCTTAGCCACGCCGGGCCTGGCCGGGGCCGGTACCGGTCCGTCCCCGACCGGTACCTCAGCGACCCGGCCCGGCCGCTGTCGGCGGCCGAGTGGGACGGCCTCGAGATCCCGGTCGGGCTCGCGTTCTTCCTGCGCGCCGCGGTGGGAGACGAGATCACCGGGTTCTACCCGAGCCCGGCGGGAGCCACGGAATGCCGCCTCGACCTGCAGGCGTGGGACCGGATCGCGGCCTCGCACCCGATGCTGGCCGCGGCCGCGCCCGACGTCGAGGCGGTCCTGATCTCGCGCGGCCAGGACGGCGTCGAGTACTTCCTGGTGCCGATCGACGCCTGCTACGAGCTGGCCGGGCGGATGCGGATGCTCTGGCGCGGCTTCGACGGCGGGTCCGAGGCCAGGCAGAGCATCGCCGAGTTCCTCACTGGCGTCCGGTCCCGGTCCCGGTCCTTCAGCCAGGAGTCCTGAGATGACCGAGCTCGCGTTCGATTGCGTCGGCGCCACCTCCGACCGGTACGCGATGGCTCCCTCGATGTCGTTCGCGCTTCGGATCGCGGAGACCAGCGGGCAGAAGGTCGAAGCGATCGCGCTGCGCTGCCAGATCAGGATCGAGCCGGCCAGACGGCGTTACACCGACGCCGAGGCCGAGCGCCTGAACGATCTGTTCGGTGAGACCCAGCGCTGGGCCGACACGCTCAAGCCGCTGCAGTTCACGACCGTGTCCATCATGGTGCCCCGCTTCACCGGCAGCACCGATCTGGATCTGCCGGTGATGCTCAGCTACGACATGGAGATCGGCGCGACCAGGTACTTCGCCGGCCTGGAGGAGGGCGAGGTCCCGCTGTTGCTGCTGTTCAGCGGCACCGTGTTCACCACATCCGAGGGCAGGCTGCAGGTCCAGCAAGTGCCGTGGAGCAAGGAGGCCGCCTACCGGCTTCCTGTCAGCGTCTGGCGTGAGGCCATCGATATGCACTT
The DNA here is from genome assembly GCA_963844655.1 of uncultured Actinomycetota bacterium. GTDB lineage: Bacteria > Actinomycetota > Actinomycetes > Streptosporangiales > Streptosporangiaceae > JASHPR01. The sequence goes on from CAWJPA010000001.1 coordinate 147,386, forward strand.
CCCGAACAGCGCCTGGATCAGGATGAGCCTGCAGACCCTGGATGAGCTGGTGCGTTACAAGAACCGCGAGGCGCTGCCCACCTGGGACGCGACACTCGGGGCGCTGCTCGCGCAGAGCACCAAGAGTGCGGAGCACCAGCCATGAGACTGGACTCCGCGCACCTCGAGCAGGCCCGGATGGTCGCGGACGCGATCCTGTATGAGGGATACCTGCTGTACCCGTACCGCCAGTCGGCGCAGAAGAATCAGGCGCGGTTCCAGTTCGGGGTGCTGGTGCCGCCTGCCTACCAGGCGATCGATGAGTGCGAGCGATCCGCGTGCCAGACCGAGTGCCTGCTCGAGTGCCACGACGAGGCCGAGGTCCTGGTTCTGGTCCGGTTCCTCCAGCTGCAGCACCGGGTCGTGCAGGCGGCGGGTCCCGACGGCCTGCACGACGTCGACCTCCTCGAGGTGGATGGCACCGACTTCACCCCGTGGGACGAGGCCGCGGAACGGCAGCAGCAGGCCTCGGCGAACGTCGGTGCGCTGCTCAGCCAGGACCGCACGGTGGAGTTCCACATCGGTTCCGGGGAGCGGGCCGAGGACATCACCGATGCCGAAGGCCGCCGGGCCGGGCGGCTGATCCGGCGCTGGTCCGCGCTCGATGGGGTTATCCACCTGAGCGCCGAGCGGGTCGCCGGCCCCTACGGCGTGCTGCGGTTGCGGGTCCGGGTCGAGAACCACACCGACCCCGGGGTGCCGTTGCGCGTCAGGGACGACAGCCTGCCCCACTGCCTGATCGCGGCGCACGAGCTGATCGGCGTGCCGGGCGGGAGGTTCCTGTCCCTGACCGATCCGCCAGAATGGGCTGCGGGCGAGGCGGCCGCCTGCGTGAACACCGGCACCTGGCCGGTGCTGGCCGGGCCCGAGGACTGCCGCGACATCGTGCTGTCGTCGCCGGTGATCCTTTATGACCATCCCGAGGTCGCCGCGGAAAGCGCCGGTGACCTGTTCGACGCCACCGAGATCGACGAGATCCTCACGCTGCGGACGATGGCGCTGACCGACGCCGAGAAGCGGCAGGCCCGCGCCACCGACCCGCGCGCGGCCGAGATCATGGACCGGCTGGACGACATGCCTGCGGAGATGCTCGAGCGCATGCACGGGGCGATCCGCTACCTGAGGTCGGCGCCCGCCGGGGCCCGGGCCATGCCGGCTCACCCGACTCCGGCCGCCGCGGCCGCGGACGGCTTCGACCCGATCCTGGACCGGCCGCAGGTCCCCTGGTGGGATCCGGGCTCGGACAGCTCGGTGTCGCCCGAGACCGATCACGTGATCATCGCCGGGGTCAGGGTCGCCCGCGGCAGCAAGGTCAGGATGCACCCGGGCTCGCGGCGCGCCGACGCGCAGGACCTGTTCCTGGTCGGGCGCACCGCCGAGGTGGAGGCCGTGCTGAACGACGTTGACGGACAGGTGCACGTGGCGGTGACCCCCGAGGATGACCCCGCGGCCGACCTGCAGCGCAGCCACGGGAGATTCCTGTACTTCGCTCCTGACGAGCTTGAGCCCATCGATCCCGGCCCTGAGCCGCCCTGAGCTTCACCGCGGCCCACGGGGGTTCGCGGCCCACCAACTGTCCAAGGAGGACGACATGATCAGCAGGCTGATCAAGGCGGCGTTGCTGGCCGTCGTGCTGGCGGCGATCGTGCAGTCGCTGCCCGACATCAAGCGCTACCTAGAGCTCCGCGAGATGTGACGGCGAGGCAACCGATCATGGAAACGATTCTGGGGTTCGTGGCCGGCTACCTGGTCGGGACGCGAGAGGGACGTGACGGCCTGGAGCGGATGCGCTCGTCCTGGCACTCGATCAGGACCTCACCCGAGGTGCGCAGGCTGGCCGGCGAGGCCATCACGGTGGCCGAGATGGTCGTCCGGCGGGCCTCGAGCAGCGGGTTCGGAGGCCTCGGTGAAGCCGCGGGCGGCGTTACGGACATGCTGGTCCGCCGGGCGGCCGGGGCTCGCGAGGGGACACGCGCAGCCTGATCGCGGTGATCCCTAGCGCACCGGCCGCCGGGAGCGTGACCAGGGCGGGCAGCTGGTAGCGCCAGGAGAACTCGAATACGTCGGAAACGATCAGCACGGCCGCCCCGGCCAGAAAGAACAGCAGGCAGGCCAGGGCCACCTGGCGCTGGGCCGGGGTGCGGCGGCTGCCCCGCCCGCCGATCAGGGTGAGCGAGCCGATCAGGCCGGCTACGGCCGCGAGGGCGTACACCGGACCGGGGGTGAAGCCGCCGTGCAGCTGGTACGAGCGCAGGGCCGCGGCCATTGGCCCGACCACGGCCGGCTGCCCGCCGCCGAAGTCGCCGATCACCGACCTGACCTCGGCGGGCGACGCGTGTATCCAGTAGGGATAGCGGGTCTGGAACTGCCAGCGCCAGATCGGCGTGTCACCCGGGCTGGTGTTCCTGGTCAGGGCGAACAGCTTCACGGCGTCGGCCGCGACGGCCGAGACCACCCGCCCTGGCTGCTGTGTGAACACCGCCCGGTTGAAGGCGGAGACCGTACGGGAGGCCTCCGAGCTGGGCAGATGCGCATAGTAGGGCCGGAGCGGGGAGCGCAGGCTGTGCTCAAGCCCGTCGGGGCCTAGCGCCCTCTGGCTGGGTGTCGGGCACAGCGGCCGCTGGGCGGCGGGCAGCCGCAGCGTGGCGCAGTCGGCGGCCGCTGCGGCCCGGCCGTACAGGGTCGTGCTCCCGGAGTGAGACAGCCAGAAGTGTCCGGTGACGGCCGCTGAGATGCTCATGTAGGTGAGGATCGGCACGGCGAAGGCCACGCACATCAGCGCGGCGCCTGCGACGGCGCGGCGCCAGCCGCCCGCCGCGGCCACCACGTAGATCACGGCGGGCAGCACCAGGATCTGGCCCACCTGGGCCACCGTCGCCGACAGGCCGAGCGCGATCCCGGCCAGGGCGATGGCCCAGGCGGGCGTCCTGGGCCACCACAGCAGCAGGACCAGGCCGGCCACGATCAGGGCCTCGAACCACACGTCGGGCATGATGGTCTGCTCGATCTGCAGCTCGTAGGCGTCGAGCAGGACCGGCGCGGCGGCCAGCGCCGCCAGCCAGCGCGGCACGCCGCGGCGCACCAGCACGGCGTAGCTGGCCACGCCCATGGCCAGGCCGAGCAGATGCTGCACGGCGGCGACCGTGTCCAGGTTGCCGGCCAGCAGGATCAGCCTGAGCGGCACCCGGTAGCCGACGGGGTCGTTGGCCGCGGCGTGGTACAGGTACTTCGTGCTGTCGATGTAGAAGAGGACGGGCCGGTAGGCGATCTCGGCGCCCGTCCGCAGCAGCAGCCCGGCCAGCACCAGGCCCGCGATCAGCCAGTGCCGCCGCAGCGTGGTGAGCAGCGCCCCCGCCGCCGCGTGCCGCCGCAGCGGCGAGTCCACCGGGCTGTCGGGTGGCATATCCCCCCGGACGGTGCGAGTCACCGCGAGGGCGTGGCCGGATCCGGCGCGGGCGGGGCGCCTGGGAACGCCGGGTCGGAGGCGGCCGGCCTGGAGGCTGTCCCGTCCTGAGCGGGCTTACGGCCCCTCAGCCAGGCGATGATGACGGCGATCCCGAGCGCACCCGCAGGCGGGAGGGTCACGATCGCCGGGAGCTGGTAGCGCCAGGAGAACTCGGTGATATCGGAGGCGAGCAGGAGCACCACGGCGGTGATGAGGAACAGGAAGCAGGCGAAAGCCTGGTCGCGGTCGGTAACGGGGCGGGATGGGGCGGGCTCGGCGAGCCTGCGGCGGCGGAGCAGGGTGAGCGAGCCGAGCGCACCGGCCACGGTCGCGAGCAGGTAGAGCGGGCCTGGTGTGTAACCGCCGTTCTGCTGGTAGGACCGGAGGAACTTCGCGAGCGGCCGGATCACGATCGCCTTGCCGCCCATGGACGGGTTGAGGGGCTCGTAGACGTAGGCCGAGGGCGTGTTCGGCACCTTCAGCCCCACGATGATCACGTTGTCGGCGTTGGTGCGGATGTAGTTCTGGTAGCTCGGGTAGTTGCCCTGGAACTGCCAGCGCCAGATCGGGGTGTCGCCCGGGACCGTGACCCGGTGCAGGGCGAACAGCCGGATGGTGTCGCTGGCGATGGCGCCAGCCACCCGCATCGGCTGCTGGGTGATGACCGCCTTGGTGAAGCGGGAGACGTAGGGGGACTCGCGGGCACCGAACGGCGCCACGAACTGGTTGAGCGGGGACGTGACGTCGTGATCAAGGCCGTCCGCGCCGAGTCGCTTCTGCCTGGGCGTCGGGCACAGGGCGCGCTCGACGGCCGGCACCCGGAGCGTCGTGCAGTCGGCCGCCTCGGCGACCCGGCCGTAGATGATCGAGGTACCGGAGCGCGACAGCCAGAAGTGCCCGCTGATCGCGTCGGAGATGCTCATGTAGCTCACGATCGGCAGCGCGAACGCCACGCCCATGAGCACCGCACTGCCGATCGCGCGGCGCCAGCCGCCCGCCGCCACCACCACGTAGACCACGGCGGGCACAACCAGGATCTCGCCTATCTGGGCCACCGTGGCCGACAGCCCCAGCACAATTCCGGCCAGGGCGATGGCCCAGGCCCGCGGCCTGCGCTGCCACAGCAGCAGGACCAGGCCGGCCACGATCAGGGCCTCGAACCACACGTCGGGCATGATGGTCTGCTCGATCTGCAGCTCGTAGGCGTCGAGCAGGACCGGCGCGGCGGCCAGCGCCGCCAGCCAGCGCGGCGCCCCGCGGCGCAGGAGCACGGCGTAGATGGCCACGCCCATGGCCAGTCCGACCACGTGCTGCACGCCCGCGACCGTCTGTACGTTGCCGACCAGCAAGATGGCCTTGAGCACGCCCCGGTACCCGAGCGGATCGGTGCCGGCCCAGGCGTTGTACAGGTACTTGAGCGAATCGATGTACAGCAGCGCGGGCCGGTAGGCCAGCTGCGCGAGCAGCCGCAGCACCAGGCCGGCCAGCAGCAGGATCGTCATCAGCCAGTGCCGCCGGGCCAGACGGCCGAGCCCGTGGACCCGATGCAGGCGAGCGCCCGGCTCGGCCGGCTCGGCCGGACCGGTGCCCTGTCCGGTCCCGGCGGGAGTCGCCGACCCCGCAGCTGTCTTTGGCATTCGCATCAAGGGCATCCGATTGGCGGGTGGCTGGCATAAATCTGCCCTGGTGAGGATACCGGAGCCCGAGCACGGGTTTCATCGAAGCTCAGCTGTGGACTTGCTCAGGGGTCCCGGACCGCCCGTCCGCGCAGGCAGAACGTCAGCGCCGGGGCGTAGCCTCGCGCTCATGCCGCCGGTGCCGCGCGATCCTGACGCCTGGCCGCGGCTCCGCCACCGGGCCTGCGGCCAGGCTGCGCAGTTAACCGCGCCGTGGCCGGGCGGCGCCGGGCTCTGCGTCGCCTGCCGGGGGCCGGCCCGGCCGGGGAACCACCGCTGCTACCCCTGCTACCTGCACCGGGAGTACCTGCCTGGCCTGCTGCCCGACGTGGTGGCGCCGGTTGCCTACGCCGGCAAGGGCAGCCCGCACGCCACCAACCTGTGGCTGTACAAGTCCGGCCGTCCCGAGGCCGGGGCGGCGCGGGACGCGCTGCGCTCGCTGCTGCTGGTCTTCCTGCGCGATCACGGGCCGTGCGTCTGGCGGTGCGCCGGGATGGCGAGGCCGGCCTGCGTCGCGGTCGTCCCGAGCCGGCGCGGACGGCCTGGGACCCATCCGCTGCGGGCCATGGTGGAGCCCTACCTGATGCTGCCCTGGGCCCGCCTGTCCCTCGTGTATCGCGACGGGAAAGACGCGTGTGACCCCGATCCCGGCCGCTTCCAGTGCGGACCGCTGCCCGGGCCGGCCGTCCTGCTGCTGGACGACACCTGGACCTCGGGGTCCAGCGCGGCCAGCGCTGCGGCCGCCCTCAAGCTGGCGGGCGCGCGGTCGGTCGCGGTCGTGGTGCTCGGCCGGCACCTGGACGATACGGCGGCCGGCGCGGCCGGGTTCTCGCCCGCGCCGTACCGGCCGTGGCTCTGCGCGGTGCACGGGATGGGCCCCAGTCAATAGGCTGGGGCCGTGCCCCAGGATTCCCCGTCACGTACGGCGCTGGTGCGGCGGGCCCGCCGCATCGGCCGCGAGCTCGCCGCCCTCTACCCGGACGCCAAGCCCGAGCTGGACTTCACCAGTCCGCTTGAGCTCCTGATCGCCACGATCCTGTCGGCACAGACCACCGACCGGCTGGTCAACCAGGTCACACCCACGCTCTTCGCGCGCTACCGCACGGCGGCGGACTACGCGTCCGCTGACCGCGACGATATCGAGAAGATAATCCAGCCGACCGGGTTCTTCCGCGCCAAGACCACGAGCATCATCGGCGTCGGGCAGGCGCTGTGCGACCGGTTCGGCGGGGAGGTGCCGCCGCGGCTGCGGGACTTGGTCACCTTGCCCGGGGTGGGCAGGAAGACGGCCAACGTGGTGCTCGGCAACGCGTTCGGTGTGCCGGGCATCACCGTGGACACCCACTTCGGCCGGCTGTCCCGGCGGTTCGCGTGGACCAGCCAGACCGACCCGGACAAGGTCGAGCAGGAGGTCGGCTCGCTGTTCCCCAAACGGGACTGGACCGACCTGTCGCAGCGCATGATCTGGCACGGCAGGCGGGTATGTCACGCCCGCAGGCCCGCGTGCGGGGCCTGCGGGCTGGCCGCGCTCTGCCCGTCCTACGGCGAAGGGCCCACCGACCCGGTGGTCGCGGCCAAGCTGGTCAAGCCCGGGCCGTTCTCGTGACCGGCTCAGGCCCGCCCGCCTGGCTGACCCGGCTGGGCGAGTCGGCGGTCGGCATGACCGTGCCGCGCCCGCTGCGGCCGCCGCCCGGCGGCGGCCGTCCCTCCGCGGTGCTCATCCTGTTCGGCGACGGACCGCAGGGACCCGATCTGCTGCTCGTGCAGCGAAGCCCGGGGCTGCGCCGGCATGCCGGGCAGCCCGCGTTCCCTGGCGGCGCCATCGACGAGTCCGACGACGGCGTGGTCGCCGCGGCGCTGCGCGAGGCCGCCGAGGAGGCCCGCGTGGATCCCGCGGGCGTACAGGTGATCGCCGTGCTGCCGGAGCTGTTCATCGCGCGGAGCGGGTTCTCGGTGACCCCGGTGCTGGCCTGGTGGCGCCATCCCGCCCCGGTGGAACCCGGCGACCCGATGGAGATCGCGGCGGTGGCCCGGGTGCCGATCTCGGAGCTGGCCGATCCCGCCAACCGGGTCACCCTCCGCTACCCGTCCGGGCATGCCGGGCCCGCGTTCCGGGTCCGCTCCATGCTGGTGTGGGGCTTCACCGCCATGATCCTGGACCGGCTGCTCGCCATCGGCGGGTGGGAACAGCCGTGGAACGCCGGGCTGATCGAGGATCTGCCGCCCGAGGTCCTGCAGGCCGCCTCGGGGGCTCCGGACCGCAGCGCCTGAAGGACTTTCAGGGACTATCCGCAGCGAATTCTCGGCCTGGATGCAGCGCGCTCCCGGGTTCGCCGGGCCGCAGGCCTGGGCTGCCCCGCCATGGGTCTGCCGCGTTTCCGAGCCTGGCCCTCTCACCCTCAGGCGCGCTATACGGTTGGGCTCGTGCCGGGCGATTTGCTGGACCTAATACTGATCGTGCTCGTCATTGCCTTCGGCGTGGCCGGGTACCGGCAGGGGTTCATCATCGGCGTGCTGAGCTTCGCCGGGTTCATCGGGGGCGGCGCGGTCGGCGCCCTGTTCGGCCCGCGGATCGCCCGTTCCATCACCACGAACACGGCCTGGCAGGCCGTGGCCGCGATCGCGGTGGTCTTCCTGGCCGCGATGATCGGCCAGTTGATCGCCTCGGGGCTGGGCGTGGCGCTGAGGTCCCGGCTGACCTGGCGCCCGGCCACGGTCGTGGACGCCGTCGGCGGTGCCGCGGTCAGCGCGGTCTCGGTGCTGCTGATCGCCTGGCTGATCGGCTCGGCGGTGGCTTACGCCCCGTTCCCCGCCATATCCCAGCAGGTGAACGACTCCGCGGTGCTCCGGGCCGTGGACCGGCTGATGCCGCCGACCGCGAACATCATGTTCTCCGACTTCAGGAGCCTGCTGTCCAGCGGCCCCTACGCGCAGGTCTTCGGCGCCCTGGGTGCCGAGGGCGCGCTGGCGGTGGGCCCGCCGAACGAGGCCGTCCTCACCTCCACCGGCCTGGCTAACGCAAAGCCCAGCATCATGAAGATCGTCGGCGTCGCGCCGAGCTGCGGGCACCGGATCGAGGGCACTGGCTTCGTGTACGCGCCCGACCACATCCTCACGAACGCGCACGTAGTGGCCGGGGTAACCCAAGGGCCGACCATCTCCACCTACGACAACCACGGTCCTTTCCGTGCCCACGTTGTGCTGTACGACCCGCAGCGGGACATCGCCGTTCTCTACGTGCCGGGGCTGCGCGCCACCCCGCTCCACTTCACCGGGCCGGCCCAGGTCGGCGCCAACGCCATCGTGGCCGGGTACCCGGAGAACGGCAGTTTCCGCGCCGTGCCCGCGCGCGTCGGGGGTACCGAGGAAGCCACCAGCCCCGACATCTACCAGTCGGCTCAGGTCACCCGCCAGATCTACGCGGTGCGGGCGACCGTCGAACCGGGGAACTCCGGCGGACCGCTGCTCACCCCCGGGGGCGGGGTCTACGGCGTCGTGTTCGCCGCGGCGATCTCGGTTCCGCACACCGGGTATGCGCTGACCGCGGCCGAGGTGCAGGCCGACGCGGCGCGCGGCGCGCGCGCCACCGCGAGCGTCTCCACCCAGGGCTGCGACTGACAGAGCCAGCCGCGACGGCCGGCCGGAGGTCGGCCGTGAGCGGATCGTCGCCGGCAGTGCGGCGCAGCCGGTGACAGCCGCGACGGTCGGCTGGCGCGCCGAGCGGACGTCACGCCGGGGGGTCCTGGGGGGTCGTCCCCCCCGGGCTAACACCGCAGCTTGAGCCGCGGCTCGGGGGTGGTCGCTGCGGGGAGGCCCTCACCCTCGATGCGCCCGGCCAGATCCGCGGCGAACCGGGCGACGTCCTCCGCCCCGATTCCGTACGGCGCCGAGCCCGCGTAGCCGGCTACCCGCCGCCCGCCCCGGCGCAGCAGGGCCGTGGCCCCGCGGGCGTTGCCCCGCTGGGCGTGGGTCAGCCCCACCGCGACCTGCGCCAGCCCCTGCCACAGGTCGCGCTCGGCGGGCGGTGCCGCCTTCCACGACGCCTCCAGCACCTCGTGGGCGCGGAACGCCCGGCCGGAGTCGATCAGCTCCTGGGCGAGGTCGAGCGCGGCGCCGGGCGGCAGGGTCAGGTCGTCGGGCAGCGGCGACTCGCCCGCGGCGTCACGGCTCAGCGGCCGCCCGAGCTCATCGCGCGGCCGGGCGTTGCGCGGACGGCCGGCGGCGTCCCGGTCCCGGGTCCGGGCGGGCTGGCGCGGCCCGGTCATCGTTCCGGCTCCGGGTCGGCCAGCCAGGCGCGGAGCTCGGCGTCGAAGCGCTCGGGCATCTCCTCGTGCGGGAAGTGCCCCGCCCCGTCCAGGAGGCGCCACCGGTAAGGTGCCTCGACGTACCGGCCTGAGCCCCGGGCCGCGCTGGGCAGCACGCAGCTGTCCAGGGAGCCGTGCAGATGCAGGGTCGGTGCCTGCACCGGGGCCCGCATGCTGCGTGCGTACCGCAGCCCGTCCGGCCGGAGCCGTGACCGGATGAACCAGCGGTGGTACTCAAGCGCGGAGTGAGCCACCGAGGGCAGGGACATGGCGGCGCGGTAGTGGCGCTCGGTCTCCTGGTCCGGCCAGTCCGGTCCGGCCCAGGCGCGGAGCATCCGCCCGACCCGCTGCGCGCCGTTCTTGAGCAGCTGCCGCTCGGGGAGCAGCGGGAGCTGGAACCCCAGCGCGTACCCGCTGCGCCGGCCCTGGCCGAGCGGGTCGGACAGCACGGCCGCGCGCAGCCGAAGCGGATGCGGGACCGAGACGACCGCGAGACGCCTGACCACCTTGGGGAAGTAGGCGGCCATGGTGAAGGCGATCAGCCCGCCCCAGTCGTGGCCGACGATGACCGCGTTCGCCTCACCCAGCGACCGGACCAGCCCGGCCGCGTCGGAGGCGGCGGTGATCAGGTCGTAGCCCCGGGGCGGCTTGTCGCTGCCGCCGTACCCGCGCAGGTCCACGGCGACCGCGCGGTAGCCGGCGCCCTGCAGCGAGGACAGCTGCTCTCGCCAGGTCCACCAGAACTCGGGGAAGCCGTGCAGCAGCAGCACCAGCGGCCCGTCCCCGCTCTCGGCGACGTGGAACCGGGTGCCGTTGGCGCTGACCGACCGGTGCGACCAGGGGCCGTCGATGAAGATCGGCGCGTCCCGGCGCGTCGTCACCTGCTCATCCCCTGGCTACCTCCCTGGTCATCCCGGGCTTCCGGGCATGGGCGACGAGGGCACCGCGTCGTCGCGCTTGAGCAGCGTGAGGTCTTCCTGCACCGTCTGCCGGGTCCGGCGCAGGCCGCTGATCCCGCGGAACTTCAGGTACCCGATGAGCACGGCCAGCCCGGCCAGGAGCACACAGGTGCCGGCGACGATCAGGAACGCAGCCCAGGCCCAGATGCCGGCCGCGATCAGGCCGTAGGCGTACGCGAAGCACAGGAGCACGAGGATGAGGCAGCCCACGAACGCTGCGATCCCGAGCAGGGTCCCGCCGATGCCGACCCGCCGCAGGTCGTCCTTGAGCTCCACCTTGGCCAGGTCGAGCTCCGCCTTGAACAGCTTGGAAACGTCGCTGATGGCCAGGGATACCAGGCTGCCGATGGATTGGTCGTGGGCGCCGTCAGCCCCGGGCTTGACTGCGGGATCGGCCATTAACGCTCTCCCCTTCTCAGGCTGTCGCAACAAGTCTCGCTCATGCCCCATCGCGACGTTCGCACCGCATCCACTCTGGCGTGGCGAGACGATGATTGGGGCGGATTCTTCGCGAGATGTGGCGACTTTGCAGATTAGGGGGCAAACGCGAACGGCGCCCCGTACGGGGCGCCGCCGCCTGCCACGTCAAGTCCTGGCTACCAAGCGTGCACCTTTCTCTGCCGAGCGGGCCCGCCCTCAGTGCGCCTCCCGGCGCTGCCTGCCGAGCTTGCCTGCACGGCACGCCTCCCGCGGCTGGTCGCGCGTGGGTACCAGGTTGCCGTGTCCGGACCTGTTGTCCGTGAACCCTTTCTACGACGGATCCGCGGCCTTGTGAACCCCTGAGCGTGACCGATTCGTGATCTCGATCGATCTCCCTGTTCACATGTCCTGAGCAGGCATGCTTGGCCCAGCGGCGGGGATCACCGCGGCCAGGAGCTCGGATTCGGCATCGCCGGGAGCAGATCGCGCGCTGAATGCCAGCACCGGCCATTGCCGCTCGTGCGCGATTTTCCTGAGCGCGCGGTCCGGATTCACCACCCGCGGGTGGCCCACGACCTCCAGCATCGGCAGGTCGGTGATGGAGTCGCTGTACGCGTAGCAGTCCGGGAGCCGGTAACCGCGCAGGCTGGCCAGCTCCCGGACCCGGCTCGCCTTGGCCTCGCCGTAGGCCCAGAACTCCATCTCCCCGGTGTAGCGCCCGTCGGCGACCTCCATCCGGGTCGCGATGACCTCGGACGCGCCGAGCAGGTTCCCGATTGGCCGGACCATCTCCTGGCCCGACGTGGACACGATGATGACGTCCTGCCCGGCGCGGCCGTGCGCCGCGATCAGCCGCCGGGCGTCCGCGTACACGAGCGGGAGGATGATGTCGTTCAGGTGCCGGCTGACGATGTCGCTCACCCGGTCCGCGGGCCACCCCCGGCACAGCTCGCCCACCTGGCCCCGGATGCGTTCCATCCGCTGGTGGTCGGCGCCGCTGAGCCGGAACACCAGCTGAGCCATTGCGGAGCGGACGGCGTCGGCGCGAGTGATCAGGCCATGCCGGTAGAACGACCGGCCGAACGCCAGGGTGCTCGACCGTGAGATGATCGTTTTGTCCAGGTCAAAGAAAGCGGCCGCAATTGTGCCATCGGCCTCGACGAAACTGCCCACGATCCGGCAGCATAGGGTAATGGAACGAGTTCTAAGTTTACTCTGCATGACCGGCTGGTAACTTTGGCTCGCTGCACGTAGGCTTTCATGGGTGACGGCACCGGCTCTGCCCCCCCGGGGCCGGACCGCACGGCGACCCCCGCTCTCCCCCCCGGCGGGGGTCGCCTCTTTTTCATGTCGCGAAAGCCAGTGCCAGACGCACGTGCGTGACGCACATCACGTCGGTGACCAGCAATTCTGCTGGGCCCTTTGGGCCGCGGCCCGGGGCTAAGATCTGCCGGCCGCCCCGCTGAGAAGGCACTCCAGAAGGATCACTGCGCCGTGCTTGGACAGTGGCTCGTTGCCATTCCCGCACTTCGGTGACTGGATACAGGAAGGGCATCCAGCGCTGCACTCGCACGACGCAATTGCATCCGCAGATGCACGCAGCCAATCACGCGCGGCGCGGAATCCGCGCTCGGCAAAGCCAGCCCCTCCGTCATGCCCGTCGTACACGAACACGGTCAGCCGGCCGGTGGCCGGATGGTAGTCGGTGGACACGCCGCCGACGTCCCAGCGGTCGCACGCGGCGACCAGCGGGAGCAGCCCGATCGACGCGTGCTCGGCCGCGTGCGCGGCGCCAGGGAGGTCCACGCCGGCGCTGGCCAGGGCGTCCCGCTGGCCGGGTGAGATCGTCCACCACACCGCCCGGGTGCGCAGCGTGCGGGGCGGGAGGTCCAGCGGCACCACGCCGGCCGGCTGCCCGGTATCGAGGCGGCGGCGGACGAAGGAGACCACCTGGCGGGTCACCAGCACGTCGCCGAAGCCGACTTCGGCGTCGCCCCAGGCTTCACGGCGCAGCGTCGCGGCCACCTCGACCCCGGTCAGCTCCCGTGCCGAGGTGGCGTATCCGGGATCGCAGGCCTCGACCAGCGCCACGCAGCCGTCCAGATCAAGCTCGGCCACCAGGTACATCTCGCCCTGGTGCGGGTACACGGCGCCGGTGTGCGCCAGCACGTGCGCGGACGGCTCGTCCATGGTGCCGACCAGCCGGCCGGTCGACGCCTCCACGATGCGCACCGCCTGGCCCCCGGTGCCGCGCAGGCCGGTCATCGCGCTCCGGCCGCTGCGCGTCCAGCACCACCTGGTCCCGTCCCGGGTCTTCCTGGGCCGCAGCATCCCCCGGCGGCTCAGGTCGTCCACGACGGCCGCCGCCGCGACGCCGAACAGGTCGATGTCCGCGTCGGTCAGCGGCAGTTCCGCCGCGGCCGCGCAGAGGTGCGGAGCCAGCACGTACGGGTTGCCGGGATCGAGCACGGTGGCCTCGACCGGCCGGTTGAGCAGGGCCTCCGGGTGGTGCACCAGGTAGGTGTCCAGCGGGTCGTCGCGGGCGATCAGGATCGCGACCGCGCCGCGGCCCTCGCGCCCGGCCCGCCCGGCCTGCTGCCAGAGGGCGGCCCTGGTCCCGGGCCAGCCAGCGACCAGCACCGCGTCGAGCCCGCCGATGTTCACGCCGAGCTCCAGCGCGGGAGTCGCGGCCAGGCCGGTGATCCGGCCCGCCAGCACCGCCTCCTCGATGGCCCGCCGGTCCTCAGGCAGGTAACCGGACCGGTAGGCCGCGACCCGCGGTTCCAGGTCGGCCGCGCCCGCCTCGGCCAGGCTGCGCCGCGCACCGAGCGCGATCGCCTCGGCGCCGCGCCGCGACCTGACGAACGCGAGCGCGGGCACACCGCCGGCCACCAGGTCGGCCAGCATCGTGGCGGCCTCGGCCGTGGCCGTGCGCCGGACCGGGGCGCCGGCCTCGCCGCGCAGCGCGGTGAGCGGCGGCTCCCACAGCCCGAACGTGAGCGGCCCGCGCGGCGCGCCGTCCGCGGTGACCGCCACCGCGTCAAGCCCGGTGAGCAGCCGGGCGCAGGTCTCTGGTTCGCTGATCGTGGCCGAGGCGAGCATGAAGACCGGGCCCGCACCTGAGCGCTCGCCCCGGAACGCGGCGTGGTACGCGGTGACCCGGCGCAGCCTGCGCAGGACCTGGGCCACGTGCGACCCGAAGACCCCGCGGTAGGTGTGGCACTCGTCGACGATCACGTACTTCAGGCGCCGGAAGAACCCGTCCCAGCGGGCGTGCCGCGGCAGCAGCGAATGGTGCAGCATGTCCGGCGTGGTGAGCAGGTAGGTGGCGTGCGCCCGGGCCCAGGCCCGGTCGTGGGCCGGCGTGTCGCCGTCCACCACCGCAGGCCGGACGCCCGGGATGTCGAGCGAGCTCACCATGCGCAGCTGGTCGGCGGCGAGCGCCCGGGTCGGCGCCAGGTACAGCGCGGTGCCGCCGTCGAGCACCTGGGTCAGCGCGGGCAGCAGATAGCCGAGCGACTTTCCTGAGGCGGGAGACGTCGAGATGATCACGTTCCGGCCCGCGGCCGCATGGTCGGCCGCGGCGGCCTGGTGGGCCCAGGGCCCCGGCACGCCCACGTTCTCGAACGCCTTGGTGACTTGCGGCGGCGCCCAGTCCGGCCAGTCGACCCGGCGGCCCGCCGAGGCCTGGACATGCTCGAGATGGGTAAGCCTTCCCGACCGTGCGCCCACCTCAAGGACCCGGGCGGCGCTCGGCGGGATCGGCAGCTCGCACCCAGCAAGCAACGGCACCGCAGGCATAGGCTTTCAGTGTGTCATGCCAAGGGAGGAGTGCCTCGAACACCGATCTGGTATAGACATGACGTCAGAGCGTGATTGAATGCGCGCTGGAACGTTACCCGGGCTGGGCGCAGCACTGGCTCAAGGCACGCTCAGACCCTGACCGCATGGCGCTGGAGGAATTTGTGGATCTGAAGTTGGATCACCACACCAAGGATGGGATCGAGATCGTCGACGTGGAAGGCGAGATCGACGTCTACACCGCGCCGCGCTTGCGTGAGCTTCTGATCGAGCTGGTCAACACCGGCTTCTACCAGCTCGTGGTGAATATGGAAAAGGTCGAGTTCCTCGACTCCACGGGGCTCGGGGTGCTGGTCGGTGGCTTGAAGCGAGTGCGGGCGCACGACGGCTCCCTGGACCTGGTCTGCACGCAGGAGCGCATCCTGAAGATTTTCAGGATCACCGGCCTGACCAAGGTGTTCGGCATTCACGACACGGTCGACGAAGCCATCAAGGAAAGAAAGTCGGAGAAGTAGCCCGTACCCCCCGAGATGCCCACAGTTGAAGTCAGCTTCACGGCCCTGCCCGCCCACGTGCGCACCGCCCGCCTCGTCGCCACGGCGGTGGCCAGGCGAAGCGGTGTCGCCGAGTCCTTGCTGGATGAGGTGCGCCTCGCCGTCGGCGAAGCATGCTCCCGGGCGGTCGAGGCCCACCGGGCGCACTGCCCGGGCGAGCCGGTCAGGATCGCGCTGACCGACCAGGCCGGGCGGTTCGAGGTGGAGGTCACCGACACCGGCAGGCCGCAGGGATTCGGCCTCGCTGTCATCGCCGAACTCGCCGACGACGTCCAGATCCGCGAGACCGATGCCGGGACAAGCATCCGGATGAGCTGGCCGTCGGTCGGGCTGCCGTCTTGACCGTATTATCGTCGTTTGCCGCCGGTTTACCGGTGGGTGCGACTGGGTTACCAGCGGGGTCGGATGAACGTCACACCGGGGGGCCGCATTACCATTCAGTGACCCAGATGCGTAGACTCCCGGCACTGTCGTGTTGGCACTCCTCGACGACGTTGTAGCTGCCCACGCCTGGTTGGAAGACAGTGCGCTGGGCAGCCGCCCAGGGAAAACAGCACCGGGCAGTTCATCGCGCGCGGCGCGTGCCCTGTCAAGGAGGACAGATGTCGAACACCGCTCTTGCGAGCGGGCCAGTCGGCGTGACCGGCTCCAACCTCACCTGGGTTGTAGTCGTGGGCGTAGTCGCGCTGCTCGCCCTCGTCGTGGCCGGCCTGCTGGTCAGGGAAGTGCTGGCGGCCAGCCAGGGCACGCCCAAGATGCGGGAGATCGCAAAGTCGATCCAGGAGGGCGCGGCGGCGTACCTGCGCCGGCAGTTCCAGACGATCGGGGTCTTCGTGGTCCTGATCTTCTTTGTGCTGCTGCTGCTGCCCGCGGACGGCGAGTCCGTCCGCTGGGGACGCAGTCTGTTCTTCCTGGTCGGGGCCGGGTTCTCGGCTCTGGTCGGGTTCCTGGGCATGTCGCTCGCGGTGCGCGGCAACGTGCGGGTGGCGGCGGCGGCCAAGGAGGCGGGCGAGCGGCCTGCCATGCGGATCGCGTTCCGCACCGGCGGCGTGGCCGGCATGCTCACCGTCGGCCTCGGCCTGTTCGGCGCCGCGCTCGTGGTCCTCATCTACCGGGAGAACGCCTCCAGCGTGCTGGAGGGCTTCGGCTTCGGGGCGGCGCTGCTCGCGATGTTCATGCGGGTCGGCGGCGGTATCTTCACCAAGGCCGCCGACGTCGGCGCTGACCTGGTCGGCAAGGTCGAGAAGGGCATCCCCGAGGACGACCCGCGCAACGCCGCGACGATCGCCGACAACGTGGGCGACAACGTGGGCGACTGCGCCGGGATGGCGGCCGACCTGTTCGAGTCCTACGCGGTGATGCTGGTCGCCTCCCTCATCCTGGGCAAGGTGGCCTTCGGCAACGCAGGCCTGGTGTTCCCGCTGATCGTGCCGATGTGCGGGGTGATCACCGCGATGATCGGCATCTTCGTCGTCGCCCCGCGCAAGAACGACCGCAGCGGCATGACCGCGATCAACCGGGGCTTCTTCGTCTCCGCGCTGATCTCGCTGGTGCTGGTCATCGGCGCCTCGTTCCTGTACCTGCCGGCTCATTTCAGCCAGCTGAAGGGCGTCACCGGCGCTGGGTCCCTCGCGATCCTGCACCACGGCGGGAGCCCGCGGTGGCTGGCCATCCTCGCGGTGCTGATCGGCCTCGTGCTGGCCAGCGCCATCCAGCTGCTGACCGGGTACTTCACCGAGACCAACCGCAGGCCGGTGCGCGACATCGCCAAGGCCTCGCTGACCGGTCCGGCCACCGTGATCCTGGCCGGGATCTCGGTCGGCCTGGAGTCCGCGGTGTACTCCGCGCTGCTCATCGGCGGGGCCGTGTACTGCGCGTTCCTGCTCGGCACCGGCAACGCCACGATCGCGCTGTTCGCCGTCGCCCTGGCCGGGACCGGCCTGCTGACCACGGTCGGCGTCATCGTGTCCATGGACACCTTCGGCCCGGTCTCCGACAACGCCCAGGGCATCGCCGAGATGTCCGGTGAGATCGACGGTGAGGCCGCGGAGATCCTGACCCACCTGGACGCGGTCGGCAACACCACGAAGGCCATCACCAAGGGCATCGCGATCGCGACCGCGGTGCTCGCCGCGACCGCGCTGTTCGGCGCGTTCCGGACCTCGGTCGAGTCCGCGCTGAGCAAGGCCAGCACGTTCGGTTTGTCCATCGACCACCCGAACAACCTGGTCGGCCTCATGATCGGCGCGGCCGTGGTGTTCTTCTTCTCGGGCCTGGCCATCATGGCGGTGGGCCGGGCGGCCGGGCGGGTGGTGTTCGAGGTCAGGGAGCAGTTCAGGACCCACCCGGGGATCATGGACTTCACCGAGAAGCCCGAGTACGGCCGGGTCGTGGACATCTGCACCAAGGATTCGCTGCGGGAGCTGGCCACCCCCGGCCTGCTGGCCGTGCTGGCGCCGATCGCGGTCGGCTTCGGGTTCGGCTACGGGCCGCTCGGCTCGTACCTGGCCGGCGCGATCGCGGCCGGCGCGCTGATGGCCGTGTTCCTGTCCAACTCCGGCGGGGCCTGGGACAACGCCAAGAAGCTGGTCGAGGACGGCAACTACGGCGGCAAGGGTTCCGAGGCGCACGAGGCGACCATCATCGGGGACACCGTGGGCGACCCGTTCAAGGACACCGCGGGCCCGGCCATCAACCCGCTGATCAAGGTCATGAACCTGGTCTCGCTGCTGATCGCGACCAGCGTGGTGAAGTACAGCAACGACAACCCGCTGCGGATCGGCGTGGCGGTCGGTGCCGCCGCGATCATCGTGGTGGCCGTGGTCATCTCCAAGCGCCGGTCCACCAGCATCGCCGCGGATGGCCCCGGCGGGGGCAGCGAGGCCGACGCGGGCCCGGCCGTGACGGCCGGCGCCCCCAGCGCCGCCGCCAGCGACGCGACCGCGCCCGACCGGGACACGGATCAGGACGGGAAGGCGCCCGCGGGCAAGACCGCGACCTGACCGCGGCCCGCGGGCCAGGCCGGGCGGCGCGGCGGCAGCTCAGGTCAGGGCGGCCAGGTCAGGACCGGGCGGCAGGTCCGGCGTCCGGCGCCCCGTCCTCGGCGTCGGCGGTCTCGACCTCGTCGCGGGAGATGCCGAGCAGGTGCAGAACCGCGTCCAGGTACGGGACGCTCACCGAGGCGTCCGCCGCGTCCCTGACCGCTGGCTTGGCGTTGAACGCGATCCCCAGGCCCGCGGCCGCGATCATGTCGAGGTCGTTGGCGCCGTCGCCGACCGCCACCGTCTGGCTCAGCGGAACCCCGGACGCGGCCGCGAAGTCGCGCAGCGCCGCGGCCTTGCCCGCCCGGTCGATGACCGGTCCTGTGATGTTCCCTGTGAGCTTCCCGCCGGAGATCTCGAGCGTGTTGGCCGCCGTGTAGTCCAGCCCCAGGTCGGCGGCGAGCGCGTCGGTGAACTGGGTGAAGCCGCCGCTCACGATCCCGCACCGGTACCCGAGCCGCCGCAGCGTGCGGATCAGCGTGCGGGCGCCTGGGGCCAGCCGCAGCTCGGCCCGGACCTCGTCCAGCACCGCGGCGTCGAGCCCGGCGAGCAGGGACACCCGCTCGCGCAGCGCCGCGGCGAACTCGAGCTCGCCGCGCATGGTGGCCGCGGTCAGCTCGGCGACCTTGGCCTCGCACCCGGCCCGCGCCGCGAGCAGGTCGATGGCTTCGCCGCTGACCAGGGTGGAGTCGACGTCCATCACCACCAGGCGCATGGCGCGCCGGTGCAGGCCGCCGCGCTGGACCGCCACGTCCACCCCGCGCTCGGCCGACTCGCGGGCCAGAGTCACCCGCAGCTCGGCCGGGTCGGCGCCGGAGATGTCGAACTCGATGCAGGTCACCGGCCGGTGCGCGAGCCGGGTGATCCGCTCGATGTTCGCGCCGTTCGCGGCGATCCGCCCGGCGATGGCCGCGATCGCGGCCGGGGCGAGCTCGCGGCCGAGCACGGTGACGTGCAGGCTGCCCCGGCGCCGGGCGGGCTCGGCCGAGCCCGTGGTGATCTCGGCCTCCAGCCCGAGGTCGGCGGCGACCGCGGACACCTGGCGGTGGATCGCGGTCAGGTCCGGGCTGGGGCCGCAGGACAGCAGCACACCCAGCACCAGGCGGCCGCGGATCACCACCTGCTCGACGTCGAGGACGCTGAGCTCGTGCGCGGCCAGCACGGTGAACAGGCGGGATGTGACGCCGGGCCGGTCCCGCCCGGTCACGGTCACCAGCAGCGTGGTCTGTGAACTGGACATGGCGCCGCCCAGGCTACCGGGTGGTGGGCACCCCGCCCGGGTTAGCGCCCCGGCGTGGGCACCACGGCCCGGTTACGGCAGCAGCAGGTGCAAATCACCGAATTCGTGCCAGAGGTAACCCTCGCCGATCGCGGCCGCGTAGCAGCGGCGTAGCAGGTCCGTATCGGCGAACGCGGCGAGCATCCGCAGGTGCGACGAGCGCGGCTCGTGCAGGCCGGTGATCAGCCCGTCCACGGCCAGCAGCCGGTGGCCAGGCTCGGGCGTCACGATGTGCGCGGTCCAGCCCGACGAGGGGGAGACCCGCGGCCCAGGCTCCCTGGCCGCGGTCTCCAGGGCCCGTACCACGGTGGTGCCGAGCGCGATCACCCGGCCGCCGTGCTGGCGGGTCAGGTTGACCAGCCGCGCGGTGGCGGGCGGGACGTCGAAGGGCTCCGGGTAGGGATCCTCGTCGCCCTCCAGCGACGACACCCCGGTGTGGAGCGTGAGCGGCGCGAACGTGATGCCGCGCGCCACCAGCCTGGCCACCACCTCCGGCGTGAACGGGCGCGACGCGCTCGGCATCTCCGCGCTGCCCGGCTTGATGCCGAACACGGTCTGGTACGCCTCGATCGGCCAGGGCCGCTGCACGTACGAGTACCGGATCGGCTCGCCGTGGCGAAGCAGGTACGGCACGACCGCGGTGGACAGCCGGGCCCGCCACAGCCGCGGGGTGAACCTCGCGCCGAGGGTCAGCGCCGCCCCGCCGGGGAGCCCGAGCTCCTGCCCGGGCCAGCCGCCCCCGAACGGCACCGTGGTGCCGCCCCGGACCTCGCGCAGCTCGACCAGCCAGTCCCCGTCCGGCAGCGGCGTGGAGAAGTGCACGGCCTGCCCGGCCAGGCGCACGGCCGCGGGCAGCGTGGCCGACGTGTTGACCACGATCAGGTCACCCGGCAGCAGCAGCCCGGGCAGGCCGGTGAACGGGTGGTGGCTGATCTCGCCGGTGCTCCCGCGGCTGACCATCAGCGCGACGCCGTCCCTGGGGATCCCCCTGGCCTCGGGCGGCTCGTGCGCCTCGAGCTCGGGCGGAAGCGCGAACTCCAGCAGGTCGCGCGCGTCGGTGGCCAGGCCGGTCTCGTCGGCCAGCCCGGACTCGGCGGCCGCGGCCCACCCCGGCCCGGCTTCGACGGTCATGCTGGTCATGACCGTGCCCCCGATACGGCCGGGGCGGGCGGCGTCAGCTCGGACGCGCGGTACCGCCCGCTGGGCATGCGCTCGCCGATCAGCCGCGCGAACGCGGGCACCACGGTCTCCGGCAGCGGCCGGTCCGAGATGTCCTCCCCGGGGAAGGCCCGCTGGTGCATCCGGGTCCGCAGGTCACCCGGGTCCACCCACCAGACCCGCACCACGTTCTCCTCGGCGGCCAGGATGTTGCTGGCCTGCTCCAGGGCGGCCTTGGCCGCCCCGTAGCCGCCCCAGCCCTCGTAGGGCTCCACGGCCGCGTCCGAGGTGATGTTCAGCACCGCGCCGCCGCGGCGCCGCAGCGCGGGCAGCAGCAGCTGGGTGAGCGCCACCGGCGCCACCACGTTGACCTCGAACAGCTCCCTGAGCTCCGCGACCGGGTAGTCCGCGATCGCCGGGAGCGGGCTGGCTCCCAGCGTGCCCGCATTGTTGATCAGCAGATCGGGCCCGCCGAGGTCCTCGGCCGCGCGGCAGAGCGCCTCGCGGTGCGCGGGATCGGCGATGTCGCCGGACAGCACGGTGACCGTCGCGGGCAGGCTGGCCGCGGCGGCGGCCAGGGCGTCGCCGTCCCTGGCGTCGATCACGAGCGACCAGCCCTCGGCCGCCAGCCCGCGGGCGAGCGCCAGGCCCAGCCCCCGGGACGCTCCGGTGATCACAGCGTTCTTGATCTCATCCATGGCCCTTACGCTAGGCAGCGCCCACCCGCCGCGCATCGGGCGCGCGGCCCGACCGGCCTGGTCCCATGGTCCTAGGACTCGTGGCCGATCCCGCCGGGCCCGTGCGCGGGTAGCGTGCGGAGTGTGAGCCGGGGTGTGAGCGAGCAGCAGCCGGGCGGCGTGGCCGGCCAGGACGGCGGCGGTCCCGTGGCCGGCAGCCAGGACGACGTGCTGCAGCAGGTGAGCCAGGTCGTGCTCGCGGTGGCCAGGCAGCTGTCCACCCGCGACGTGCTGGAGATGATCGTCAGGTCCGCGCGCTCGCTGGTCAACGCCAGGTACGCGGCGCTCGGCGTGCCCGACGACCAGGGGTCGTTCGCCGAGTTCGTGACCGACGGCATATCGGAGCGCGAGCAGAAGGCGATCGGGCCGGTGCCCCGCCAGCACGGCCTGCTCGGCGTGCTGCTGCGCGAGGGCCAGCCGATCCGGGTGGATGACATCCGCGCCGACCCGCGGTTCGAGTGGTGGCCGTCCGCGCACCCGGACATGTCCGACTTCATCGGCATCCCGATCAGGGACGGCCGGGACGTCCTCGGCATCATCTTCGCCGCCTGCAAGTGCGTCCCTGGCGGCTTCACCGAGCGCGACGAGCAGCTGCTCGGCCTGTTCGCGTCGCACGCGGCCATCGCGCTGACCAACGCCAGGCTGTACGAACGGGGCCGGGAGCTCTCGGTGCTCGAGGAGCGGGCCCGGCTGGCCCGGGAGCTGCACGACGCGGTGTCGCAGAAGCTGTTCAGCATCCGGGTGAAGGCCCGCGCCGCCGAGGTGCTCGTGCCGCGGGACCCGTCGCGCGCGGTGGCCGAGATGGAGAGCGTCGCCGAGCTGGGCGGCCAGGCCCACGCCGAGCTCCGGGCCGTGATCGACGGGCTCGCCCCGCCGGACCTGGCCGCGGGCGGGCTCGCCGGGTCGCTGCGCAGCTACGCGGTGCTCGCGGGCCGGACGCACGGCGTCCAGGTGCGGTTCGACGCCACCGCGGAGCTGCCCGCGCTCGGGGCCCAGCAGGAGACCGCGGTCTACCGCGTGGCCCAGGAAGCGCTGCACAACGCGCTGCGGCACTCAGGCGCTTCGGTGATTTGCGTCTCGCTGTCTGTCCGGCGCAACCGGGTCATCCTGGAGGTCGCCGACCGCGGGCGCGGCTTCGCCGCGGCCCCGGGCCCAGGACTGGGCCTGGCCTCGATGCGGGAGCGGGCCGCCGCGGTCGGCGGCACGCTGACCGTGCGCTCGGCCCCCGGGGACGGAACGCTGGTGCGCCTGGAGCTGCCGATCCGGGCCGGGCGGTCATGACCAAGCCGATCACCGTGCTGATCGCCGACGACCACCCGGTCGTCCGGCAGGGGCTGCAGGTCCTGCTCAGCGTGCAGGACGACATCGAGGTGGTGGGGGAGGCCGCCGACGGCGGCCAGGCCGTGGCCATGGCCACGGAGCTCGACCCGGACGTGATCCTGCTCGACCTCAAGCTGCCGGTCATGGACGGCGTCGCGGTGCTGAACGAGCTGCGGGACACCGGCCTGCGGGCCCGGGCCCTCGTGCTGACCAGCGCGGCCGACCGGGGCCTGGAGACGCTGGCCGTGCAGGCGGGCGCGGCCGGCTTCCTGTACAAGGACGTCGACCCCGACGCGCTCGTCCGGGCCCTGCGCTCGGTGCACGACGGGTACACGCTGCTCGCGCCCGACGTGGCCGGGGCGCTGCTGAGGTCCGGCGCCGGGGCCCAGGCCGTGCGCGGCATCGGCGCGCTCACCGGCCGGGAGCGCGAGGTGCTGGCCCAGATCGCCCAGGGTCGCTCGAACCGGGAGATAGCCCGGCTGCTGCAGGTGTCGGAGAAGACGGTCAAGACCCACGTGAGCTCGGTGCTGGCCAAACTCGGCGTGGCGGACCGCACGCAGGCCGCGCTGCTGGCCGTCCGGCAGCTCGACCGGTAGAGCGTAACGGCAAAATCGCACAGCAACACGCGTGCTCACTGACCGGGTGGCGCGACAAACCAGCGGGGTGACCGGAGTAAGTTCGAGCTGATGCCGCGGGGCGCTGGAAGGAGCCGCATTGTCGGATGAGGTGCTGCGGCTCCGCGGGGCGGGAGTCCGCCGGGAGCGGTCGATGCTGCTCCGGGACATCGACTGGAGCGTCCGCAGCGACGAGAGCTGGGTGGTGATCGGCCCGAACGGGGCCGGGAAGACCACGCTGCTGCAGGTGGCTTCCGCGATGCTGGCGCCCACGGAGGGCGAGGCCGAGATTCTCGGGCAGCCGCTCGAGGACGCCGACACCGAGGACCTGCGGACCAGGATCGGGTTCGCCAGCGCGTCCGTCGCGGACAAGGTGCTGCCCGCCGAGAAGGTCATCGACCTGGTGCTGACCGCCTCCTACGGGATCCTGGCCCGCGCCACCGAGGACTATGACTCGTTCGACGTCACCCGCGCGGTGGAACTGCTCGACGCGCTGGGCTGCGCGCACCTGATCAGGCGCAAGTTCGCCAGCCTCTCGGAAGGCGAGCGCAAGCGGGTCCAGATCGCCCGCGCGCTGATGCCCGACCCCGAGATGCTGCTGCTCGACGAGCCCGCGGCCGGGCTGGACCTGGGCGGCCGCGAGGACGTGCTCCAGCGGATCTCCGCGCTGGCCGTCAACCCCAAGGCGCCGACGACCGTGCTGGTCACTCATCACGTCGAGGAGGTGCCCGAGGGCTTCACCCACGCGATGTTGCTGCGCAAGGGCACCGTGCTCGCGGCCGGCCCGGTCGACGAGGTGTTCACCGAGCGCAGCCTCTCCAAGTGCTTCGGGCTCCCGCTGATCGTCGAGCGGCACGCCTCCCGGTGGACCGCCCGGGCCGCCCGGCTGCGCTGACCAAGGGTTGGGCAAACCCGCCGGCTGGCGGATCATGGAACTGGGCGGCGGCGGCTGACTGCCGTCCGGGAAGGCCAGCGATGAAGGGCGACAAGGTCGAGGTAGTGGTGGATGCCGGGGGCACGACCAAGACCTACGAGGTGGCGGCGAGCCGCGCCGGGCGCCGGGTGGAGGTGGTGAACCGGCGCGGGCTCATCGAGGTGAGCGAGCTGACCCGGGGCGGGACCGCGGTGCGGACCGCGCGGTTCATGGCCAGCCGGGTGATCGCCGTGGTCGAGCACCCGGCCCCGCGGCGCCCCACGCGGCCGGCCTAGCGGCCGAGGCGGGCGGGTGCGAGCAGGCCGTCGGCGACGGAACGGTCGACCAGGTCCCTGGCGTAGCGCCCCAGCGACGCGGAGCCGTCCTCGATCAGCTGCACCTTGGCCAGCACCTGGTCGGCCGTGATGCCATGCTCCGTCCAGGTCCCGCCGCCGGCCTTGAGGTTGGCCAGCATGGGCTGCAGCCGGTCCAGCGCGCGGGCGAACCTGGCTTCCGGCGTCCGGCGTTCCTCGAACTCGTCCCACAGGCCGCGGAAGGAGCCGCCGAGGTCCGGGGGGAGCAGCCCGAAGATCCGGTCGGCCGCGGCCCGCTCCGCCTGTTCCTGCCGGGCCTGCTGCTCCGCGTCGGCGTAGGCGAACAGGTCCCCGGCGTCGATCTCGACGAGGTCGTGCAGCAGCACCATGGCGGTCACGCGCCCGATGTCGGTGCCTGGCGGGGCGTGGCCGGCCAGGGTCAGGGCCATCACGGCCAGGTGCCAGGAGTGCTCGGCCGAGTTCTCCCGGCGTGCGGGCGCGGTGAGCATGGTCTGCCGGAGCACGGCCTTGAGCCGGTCGATCTCGGTGATGAACCGCATCTGCCGATCGAGGGGTTCCATCCGCCCATTGCACACCGGACCCGGCCCTCGGGCCCAGCCGACCCGGCCCCGGGGGCTGGCCGGAGGGCCGCTCCCCTACGATTCGGAAGCATGGGCGGATCATTTGGGCCCCGGTGAAGCGCTCGCGATCCTGGCTGCCGGAACCGCCGCGGGCGGGGTCAACGCCGTGGTCGGGTCAGGGTCGCTGATCACGTTCCCGACCCTGCTCGCGTTCGGCTACCCGGCGGTCGTGGCCAACGTGTCGAACAACATCGGGCTAGTGCCGGGCAACATCAGCGGTGCGTTCGGCTACAGGAAGGAGCTGGCCGGGCAGCGCGGCCGCCTGATCAGGCTGGGCGTGGTGGCCGCGGCCGGGGGGCTGGCCGGCGCGATCGCGCTGCTGTCGCTGTCGCCCAGCGCGTTCCGGCTCATCGTGCCGGTGCTGATCCTGGTCTCGTGCGCGCTGGTGCTGGTGCAGCCCAGGCTGGCCGCCTGGATCAGCGCGCGCCGGGACGGCGCGCCGCGCCGCGCCGGGCCGGTGCTGTCGGCCGGGATGTTCCTGGCCGGCGCCTACGGCGGCTACTTCGGCGCCGCCCAGGGGGTGCTGGTCATCGGCCTGCTCGGCACGTTTCTCGACGAGACCCTGCAGCGGGTCAACGGCGCGAAGAACGTCCTCGTCGCGATCGTCAACGGCACCGCCGCGGCCGTGTTCATCGTGTTCGCGCACGTCGCGTGGGTGGCCGTGGCCCTGGTGGCGGCCGGGTCCACCGTCGGCGGGCTGCTGGGCGCCCGGTTCGGGCGCAGGCTCCCCCCGATCGCGCTGCGGCTGTTCGTCGTGATCATCGGAGTGATCTCTGCGGTAAAGCTGATCTTCTTCTGACCGCGCGCTGCACGGCCCGGGCGCGGTGTCAATAATCCGGGAAGATCCCTGAATATAGCGTTGCGGGGGGTGTTGTACGTGTTCGCCGGGCCGTTATCCTGACCGGGATATCGCCCCCGGGGCGATGGCGCCATGCGGCCCGGCGGGGGCCGTGCGGGACGAGGTGCCGGGTTGGCTGACAAGACCGTCGTCTTACTCGTGGAGGACGACCAGAACGTCGTTGATCTCGTGCGGTCGAACCTGTCCGTCCGCGGGCACGACGTGATCGTCTCGCGGGGCAGCGGCTCCATCGCCAGGACCCTGGAGCTCCGCGTTCCCGATGTCGTGCTGCTGGACCTGATGCTGCCCGACGCCGACGGCTTCGAGCTGTGCCGGGAGATCCGGGCGCTGTCCGAGGTGGGCATCATCGTGCTGTCCGCCCGGCGGGCCGAGACCGACAAGGTCCGCGCGCTCAACCTGGGCGCCGACGACTACGTGACCAAGCCCTTCGGCATCGAGGAGCTCCTGGCCAGGATCAATGCGACGCTGCGCCGGAGCCGGCCCGCGCTGGCGGGCCCG
This sequence comes from uncultured Actinomycetota bacterium, assembly GCA_963844655.1. GTDB lineage: Bacteria > Actinomycetota > Actinomycetes > Streptosporangiales > Streptosporangiaceae > JASHPR01. The sequence continues at coordinate 173,958 of CAWJPA010000001.1, forward strand.
CCTGAGCCGAGCGTCATCACGGTCGGGGACGTCGAGATCGACCTCACCCGGCGGCGGGTGACCAAGGCGGGCCGGCTGGTGCATCTCACCCAGACCGAGTTCGCGCTGCTGCGCCAGTTCGCGATCAGCCCCGGCGTGCTGCTCACCCACGCGACGCTGCTGCGGCGGGTCTGGGGCCCGGGCTACGAGACGCAGACCGAGTACACCCGCGTGTACGTGGCCCGGCTGCGCGCCAAGCTCGAGTCGCCGGGCGCCGAGCCGCTGTTCCTCACCGAGCCGCGTTCCGGCTACCGGTTCGCCGACCGGGTTCCGATGGCCGTATCGCCGGGTTCGCACCAGCCTGGGTGAGGCATCGGGGCCGACACGTCGCGGATCTGGGCACCCGGTGCATCGTCCCTGATCACGGGCATGCGATCATGCTCCTTGGGGGACCCAAAGATGATACGGGGGACCGGCTCATCAGGCTCGTCCTGGCTTGGCGTCTGCCCGGCCAGGGCGAGCTTCTCCTGAGGTCCGCCTAGACTTCACCCGTATATGTACCAGAAGACCCAGCGGCCTCCGGCCGAGCCGCTCACCAGGCGCGACAAGCGGGGTATCGCGCTCGTCGGCGGGCTGATCCTGGCCGGGTTCGCCGGCCTGGGCATCTGGACGGCGGTCAATCCCGGCGGGTACGGCCGCTCCCAGAACGGCTGCGTCACCGTGACCGCCCCGAGTTCCACCGGCGGCGGGATCATGCACGAATGCGGTAACCGCGCCCAGGCCATGTGCCAGGCCGCGTTCACCCATGACGACAAGCTCTCCCTGCTGACCAGGCCGCAGTGCCGCCTGGCCGGTCTCGGCCCCGCGCCGGTGCCGTCAGGCACGCCGTAGCCCGGCGTCCGCCGGCCACGCCAGGGACTACTCCGCCCGGAGGACCGTGGCGGTCGACGTGCGGGCGGCCAGGATCCCCGGCGCGGCGGCGAGCAGGTTCCCGGCCAGGAGCAGAACCACCGCGCCGAGGAGGAGGGCGGGAACCGGGGTCGCCGTCGCGGGCACCACGCCTAGCGAGTTGGCGAAGCTGATCCAGGAGAGCCGCCCGGCGGCGATGCCGAGCGGCACGCCGATGAGCACCGCGACGAGCAGGATCACGCTGGTCTGCCAGGCGACCACGGCCCGGACCTGGCCCTTGGTCATGCCCAGCGTCTTGAGCAGGGCGTACTCCCGGCGCCGTCGGCGCACGGAGGCGAACACGGTCAGGGCCAGGGAGAGCACGGCGGCCGCGGCCAGCCCGAGGGCCAGCACCAGCGGCTGATCACCCATTTTCGAAGCGTTGACCACGGCAGCCGCCAGGTGCTGGCCGAGCTCGTAGGTGCCGCCGGGGGTCCCGTCCGGGTTGGCGGACGTGATGTGGTGCACGAGCCGTGCCCGCTGCGCCGCGCTCGTGCCCGGAGCCAGGTCCAACGCCGCCGCGGACGGGAGCTCCTGCGCGGCCTGGCTCTCCGACTGCGGGTTCTCTGACGTCGCGCCCGCGAACCCCAGCAGGGCCCGCTCGGACAGCATCGCCCCCCGGCCCAGCGATACGTGGTCGGTCAGGGCCACCCCGAACGAGGGCATGGTCACGGTGCCTACGATCGTCAGCTGCCGCCGGTACGGTGTGCTGCCGACCAGGACGGTGTCGCCGATGTGCTTGCCGAGTTCACGCAGGGTCACCGTGCCCAGCTCGATCTGGTCGTCACCGTCGATCGAGTGGCCGCTGATCGTGGGCGGCTCGACCGAGCCGCTGTTGCGCTGCAGCCCGAGCACGGGAACCACGGTGCCGTCGACAGGAAGCTGGCCGAACCCGAAGCTGGACCAGCCGGCCACCGCGGGCTGGCTGTTCACGAGCCGGCTCATCGTCGCCTCGGACCAGTTTCCGTACCCGCCCTCGGCCTGGATCAGGACGTTCCAGTTCCAGCCGTATCGCTCCGGATGGGTGATCAGGCCGGTCAGGCTGGCACCGAATACGGCCACGGCGGTGACCGCGGTGACGGCCGTGATGGATCCGAGCAGGGCCGCCCGGGCCGGGACTGTCTGCCGGCCAGAACCCGGCTGCAGTGCGTTGCGGCTGCCCAGGACGGCATGGACCGGCAGGCCGGCCGCCGCCGCCGCTCGTGCGATGACCGGGGCCCGCCCCTCATCCCGCGCGGCCGGCTGCCGCGCCGCCCGCCCAGCCATGATGGCCAGCAGCCCGGCCAGGACGGCCGTCAGCAGGGCCGACCCCGCGCCGAGGACCAGGCCGTCCACGCCCAGGCCGCGGACCGGGTCGAACTGGCGCACCGGGCCGACCGGGGCCAGCGGGGACAGCAGGACCGCTCCGGCCACGGCGAGGATCATGCCGACGAGGATGGCGAGGGCCGTCGGCAGGCTCACGGCCAGCGCGGTCTGGCCCCGGGTGGCCCCGAGCGCGCGCGCGGCGGAGATGTCCGGCGCGGACCGGCTCAGCATCTGCGCCATGCCCTGGCCAACGAGGACGAGCATGGCCAGCGCGGTGATCGCGCCGAAGACCGCGAGCGCGACCGCCTGCGGCCTGATCGCCTGCTGCACCTGGTCGTGGGTGATGTCCGAGCGGCTGATATTGAAGGTCAGATTGGCCAGCTTCAGATGGTCCCGCTGCAGCACCAGCCGCTGCGCGCGGCTGGCCAGCGCGGCGAGGCTGTGCTGCAGGGCCGGTATCCCGGCGGCGCCGCGGTCCAGGCGAACCCCGACCCACGCGAACTCGTAGGCCGCGAGCAGTCGCCGGGTGGCGCCAGGCGGGAGGACCCCGGAATTCTTCTGATCGGACTGGTCCACCAGGACCGGCGGGATGTCCACGATGCCGGTGACGTCGAACGTGGTGCGCCGGAACGGATACGCCTGGCCCGTCAGGGGGTTCTGCCGGTACAGCTGATAGGTCACCCGCCCGCCCACGCCGACGCCGAAGAAGGCGGCGATGCGCGGGGTAAGCGCGATCTGGTTCGTGGCGCTGGCCGCGGGCAGCCGGCCGGCCAGCACGGTCAGCCGGTCCTGGCCGAATCCGTCGGCGGTGAACGAGGCGCCGCTGAGGGATCCGGTCAGGCTGTGGGTCACGAAGGAGTCCGCGATGTGCCCGTGCACGACCGGGGCGGCGGACAGCCCGATGTACCCGGCGCTGGCGGCGACCCCAGGTAGCCGCGAGATCAGCGTCATCGGCAGCGTCAGCGGAAAGCCCGGCACCGCACCGGGAACGTTGACGAACGCGTCGCTGGCGTCGATCGAGGCCAGGTACCGGCCGTAGGCGGAGACCGTGCGGCGGGCGCCCGCCAGCGCACCCAGTGCCACGGCGCCGAGCAGGCCGCCGAGCAGCGCCACGGCCAGCGCCGCCCGCCAGGTGTCCCTGCGGGTCGCGCGCGACCAGTACAGAGCGGTCCGCATCAGATCGTCAGCCTGCCGCTGCCGCGATCATCGGTCATGCCAGTCATTGTGCTCTGGCCTGAGGCGCCAGGCAGGAGGGGCGGCACCACTGATTCGGCGGAGGCCAGTACTACCCCGGGCGGCCCCGGCCCGCGACGGACCGCGCAGTGCGGTGTGATTTGGGCTCCGGCACTGCCGAAACGCACGGCCACGCGCTACGATCGCGGCGCGATGGGTGTGATCAAAGTGGCGCTGGCCGAGGACAATGTGCTCTTGCGGGAGGGCATTTCCCGGCTGGTGGCGGCCAATGACGATTTCGAGCTGGTCGGGGCGGCCTCCGACCTGCCGCAGCTGCTTGCCGTCGTCGCGGAGCAGGAACCGGACGTGGTCGTCACCGACATCCGGATGCCGCCCACCGGGACCGACGAGGGCATCCAGGCCGCCGCCTGGATCCGGGAGAACCACCCCAGGGTCGGCGTGGTGGTGCTGAGCCAGTACACCGCGCCCGGCTACGCGGTGGCGCTGCTCGAGCACGGCTCGGCCGGGCGCGGTTACCTGCTCAAGGAGCGGGTGGCCAGCGTGGACGAGCTGGCCCGGGCCATCCGCACGGTGGCCCAGGGCGGATCGGTGATCGACCCCATGGTCGTGGACGAGCTGGTCAGGGCGCGTTCGCAGGAACGCCAGTCCGGCCTCTCCTCGCTGACGCCACGCGAGTCGCAGATCCTCGCGGAAATGGCCCAGGGCAAGAGCAATGCAGCGATCGCCGCCGCCCTGTTCGTCACCGAGCGCGCGGTGGAGAAGCACACCAATTCGATCTTCGCCAAGCTGGGGCTTTCCGAGGAAAAGGACGTCAACCGCCGGGTCAAGGCGGTGCTGGTGTTCCTCAGCCAGAGCCCGGGCCGGTGACGCCCTGGGGAGGCTGGCCACACCCCGCCCGAGGATGGCACCACCCTCGGCTTCTCCGGCGGCTCATGCGAGGCTGGTTTGGTGACCACCATCCCGCGCTCTGTGCTTGTGGTAGATGACCAGGCGCCGTTCCGCTCGGCCGCCCGTGCGGTGCTGCGCCGGCTCGAGGGTTTCGAGTTCGCCGGCGAGGCGTCGAGCGGATCCGAGGCGATCGAGCTGGTCGACCGGCTGCACCCGGCCCTGGTGCTGATGGACATCAACATGCCGGAGATGACGGGGATCGAGGCCACCCGCCAGATCATGGCCGCCCACCCCGACGTGGTGGTCATCCTGTGCTCGACCTACGACGCCGCGGACCTGCCACCCGGAGCCGCGGCCAGCGGCGCCGCCGCTTACGTGAACAAGGAGCGGCTGGCCGCCGACACGATCCGCCAGCTGTGGGAGGAGCGCAACTCCGGCTCGTTCGTCTCCCGCTAACTCTCGAGCAGCGGGATCGAGCCGAGGATCCTGGCGCCCTGGCCCGGCTGCGACTCCCAGCGCACCGTGCCGCCGATCGCGCCCAGGCGGTCGGCCATGTTGACGAAGCCGTGGCCGCCGCGGGCGGTGACCGGGTCGAAGCCGGGGCCGTCGTCGACGACCGAGAACAGCAGGCCGCCCGACTCCTCCCAGAGGCGTACCTCAACCCTGGCCTGCGGCGCGTGCTTGCCGGCGTTCTGCAGCGCCTCCAGGCAGCAGAAGTAGACCGCGGCCTCGATCTCGGGGCCGTACCGGCCGATCCCGTCCGCGGTCACGGCCACCGACAGCGGGCTGCGGTTGGCGGCCGCGCGCAGCGCCTCACCGAGCCCGCTGTCGGCCAGCAGCGGCGGGTAGATGCCGTGCGCCAGCTCGCGCAGCTCCTGGATGGTGTTCTTCACGTCATCGGCCATCTGGTCCAGCATCTCGGCCGCGGCCTCGGCGTCGTCGGTCATGATGTCGCGGGCCAGCCGCAGGTTGACGGCCATGGCCACCAGGTGCTGCTGCGCGCCGTCGTGCAGGTTGCGCTCCACCCGGCGGCGCTCGGCGTCGCCGCTGGCCACGACGCGGGCCCGGGACTGTCGCAGCTCATCGGCCTGCTTGCGCAGCTCGTCCAGGGTGGTCTGCAGCGCCGTGTCGAGCCGTGCGTTGTGCACGGCGAGGCCGACCTGCCGGGCCAGCTCGGTGAGCACGCGGTCGTCCTCCTCGGAGAACACGTCGGCCGTGGCCGGCCGTTCCGCGACGATCAGCCCGAGCAGCTCGCCACCGTGACTGACCGGCGCCACGCGGACCTGGACCTGGCCGCGCCCGTCCAGCAGCGCGGGCAGCCAGACCGTGGCCCAGGCGTTGCCGGAGACCCCCGCCCGGGCGACCACCTGGCGCTCCCGGGAGGTGACCACGACCGACCTGGGCCCGGTGTCGGGAACCGCGGCCGCGCGCTCCAGCACGTCACCGGTCCCCGTGTAGACCTCGGCGCTGGTCAGCCCCATGGTCTTGCGCAGCGACTCGGCCAGCTGCAGCAGCAGCTCGTCCATGGGGATGGCGCGGGTCAGGCGGCTGCCGAACGTGCGGAGCGTCTCGTCCGGTGCCTCCTTGGCGCCGTAGACGAACCGGGTCGCCGAGGCCATGAGCCGTTCCCTGGCCGGCAGGTACCCGATCGCCGCCACCGCGGCGGCCAGCATCGACAGCCCGAGGATCTCCCGGTCTCCTGAATCGTGCGGCTGCGTGCCGATGCCAAGCACGATGACGAGGTAGATGGCCGCGACCACCACGGTGAAGCCCGCGATGGACAGCACCTGGACCAGCACCCGCCCACCGTACGGCCCGAGCCCGCGGACCTCACCGGCGATCATGCCGAGCGCGAGCAGCACCGCGCAGCCCGCGGTCACGGCCCCGACCTGGGTCGGCCATCCGACGAGCACGTGCAGGACCGCGACCACCAGCGCGGCATCGGCGGCCAGGATGGCGCCGACGGCCATCCACTGCATCCGCTGCCGGTCCCTGGCGCTGGCCGTCAGGTACCGCAGCCGGACCGCGGGGAGCGCGCACGCCCCGGCCAGCACCCAGAACAGGGCCGCGGCCCAGGCCGGGAAAGGGTGGCCGGCGACGGCCAGGGCCAGGCCGATGACCAGCGCCACGGCGTACGCCACCCCGGTGCCGACCCGCCGGGCCTGACTGCCAAGCCTGCCGTCGGGCAGGGCCAGCAGCATGTGGCAGGAGATCGCGATGACCACAGGGACGGCCACCGTGGTCACGGCCCGCGCGGGGTGATGGTGGCCCGCCTCGTCGCCGATCCGCGCGGCGGTCAGCGCGACCGACGCGACCAGCGCGCCGAACGCCACCTGCCAGATCGCGACCCGCTGCGCCGAGCGGGCCAGGATGGCGCCGGACACCGCGCCGACCACGACCAGCCCGAACGCCACAGCCTGCAGCGCGGGCAGCGCGCCCGCGGACGCGCGCAGCCCGATCACCACGATCGCCACGGTGAGCACCGGCACCAGCACGCCGGCCAGGAGCCGGCGTGCGGCACTGCCGCCCGGCGACGCGGCCGTGACGGGTGGATCCTTAACGGCGGTGTTAGTCATCTACTGTCCATCCTCACTCCGCTCGCAAGACCTCAGCCGCTGGCGTGCGCGCGGCCCGCCGGCCCGGCAGCGCGGCGACGAGGTTGGCCAGGATCAGGGCGCCCCCGGTGGCCAGGGTGACCGACGCGACCGGGATCACCGGGTTGGGCACGGCCGACAGCTCGTGGGCGAAGGCCAGCCACAGCCAGCGGCCGGCGGCGATGCCCAGCGGCACGCCGATCACCAGCCCGATCGCGGCGATCACGGACGCCTGCCAGGCCACGGCCCCGACCAGCTGACGCCGGATGAACCCCAGCGTCTTCAGCAGCGCGAAGTCGCGCCGTCGCCGGCGTACGGACGCGATCAGCGTCAGCCCTAGGGCGGCGACGGCGCCGGCCGCGAGGCCGCCGGCCAGGATGGCGGGCATCGCGCCCATCGTCCGGTAGTTGACGATCGTGGCGGGCCGCTGCACCGGCAGCACCGAGACAAAGTTGATGTACCTCCCGATGTCGCCTACGACCGATTCGACCTGTGGCGTGCGGGAGTCCCGGTTGAGTTGATCGGCGATCTGGTTCAGCGGCCGCTGCCCGGCGGCCGGGCTGACGCCGGGCTTCAGCCGGACGAAGATGGCGTTGGGACCGGAGATCGGCCCGTATGCGTTCACGTCAGCGGCCGGTACCGCCCGGGTGGAGATGATCGCCCCGGTGCTCAGCGAGGCGTGCACGCCGATCACGTCACCGATCGTGGGCAGCGCCGCGGTGCCGGTGATCCGCAGCCGGGTCGGGGGGATGAGTCTGCCCTCGGACATCGTGACGGTGTCGCCCACGCTCTTGTGCAGCTGGGCCAGGGTCGCGGGCCCGAGCACGATCTGGCCCGGGCTAGTCAGCCGGTGGCCGGTCAGCGGCTTTGGGGTGATCGCCGCGCGCGTGGGGGCGGCCATGGCAGGCACTGTCTGCCCGTCGATCTGGACCGTCGTGAAGTAGACCCCCGTGGTGGCGGCCACGTCCGGGTCGCGGGCCAGCAGCGGCCCTACCAGCCGGGACGGTATGGGCCCGTAGCCGTCCACCGAGTACAGCGCATAGTTGAAGTTCCAGCCGTACAGGGAGGGATGCCTGATCAGCGTGTTCAGGCTGGCACCGAAGGTCAGCGTGGCGGTGACCACCAGCATGGCCAGCACTGCCCCGGCCATGACCGAGCGGACCGGGACGGCGGTCCGGCCGCGGCCCGGCTCCAGAGCGAACCGCAGGCCCGCCACCCCCGAGGGGGGCAGCCCGGCGGCCAGCCCCGCCCGGACCAGGCCGGATCCGCGCGGGGCTGGCTGATCACGACCCGCCGCCGGGGCCAGCTGGTAGGCCACGGCCACGGCCACGGCGGCCAGGACCAGGACGAGCACCAGCATGCCCGGCCCGATCACGGTCCAGTCCAGGTCGGCGCCTGGCGCCGGGTCCACCGACCGCACCGGCCCGAAGAGGGTCAGCGGCGACAGCGCGACGGCCACCGCGGCGGCGAGCACGGCCCCGGCCGCGGCGGCGCCCACCACCCCGACCAGCCCGTCGGCCATGGTCAAGGCGGGCCCGCCGCCGAGCGCGCGGAGTACCTCGGCGTCACGCGCCCCCACGTGCAGCTGCCTCGAGATGGACTGCGTTCCGATGATCAGTGCCGCCAGCAGGGCGATCACCCCGAAGACGGCGAGGGCGACGGCCTCGGGGCGGATCGCCTGCTGGGCCTCGGCCTCGATGGCCGCGGTGTCGTACACCACGAGCTGGCCGTTGCTGGCGGCCGGGGTGGCGATGAGATGCTCGTACTCCTGCTCGACTGCGACGCTGTTTCGGCTGCCGCCGGTGAGCTGCAGCCCGTCGTAGCTGTTGGTGGCGCAACAGGATTCGTACTTCCGGAGCAGGGCCGGGGTTCCGATCAGGAAGCCGGCCCGGTCGGTGTCGATGTCGTCGTGCACGACCTGGATGGCGAGCACGCCGATCCCCACGACCGTCAGCTTGGTTTTCCTGTACACATGGATGTTCTGAGCTCCGTCGCGCCCGATGCCGATCGGGATGCGCTCGCCGACGTGCAGGTGCAAGACCGCGGCCGCCTCGTCGGTGGCCACGACCTCGTCGGCCCGGGCCGGGTTGGCGGGGCGGCCCTGGGTGATCTTCAGCCGGTCCTGGCGGGAGAACAGGCCGTCGGGGCTGGCGATGAGTTCTACCTGGGTTTCCAGAATGGTCTTGATCCGGCCGCCGGGCGTCAGCGTCGCAGCGGTGATCTGCTCGCCCTCCTCGGCGCTGCGCACGTGCGGCAGCCGGGCCATCTCGTGCACCAGGCCGGGTTCCGGCGTCTGCGTCTGCGGCAGTACGAACAGGTCGGACGGATTCGTGCTGGCCAGGAGCTTCGGGTAGGACGCGTAGGTGCGGCGGGCCGCGATCAGCGATCCCATGGCCACGCCGCCGACCAGCCCGACCAGGAGGATCAGCGTCAGGTAGCCGCCGAGCCGCCGCCGGAACGTGGTCAGGAACCGGTACCAGGCCACCCGCGGCAGCGCCCCTCGCCGGGCCGCGCCCCCCCAAACTTCCCGGCCGGTCGCACCGATTCCCTTTCGTCTCATCACTCGGCCCTCAGCAGCAGGGCCGCCGGCGTCCGGGCCGCCTGCCGGGCCGGCCCCGCGGCGACCAGGTTGGCCAGCGCCAGTGCGGCCAGCGCGGCCAGGGCGATCGGGAGGGCCGGAACCACCGCATCCGGCACCGCGGACAGTTCGTGCGCGAAGGTCAGCCACAGCAGCCGCCCGAACGCTATGCCCACAGGTACCCCCACCACGACCCCGGCCAGCGCGATCACCGAGGACTGCCAGGCCACCGCCGCCGACAGCTGCCTGCGGGTAAAACCCAGGGTCTTGAGCAGCGCGAAGTCGCGCCTCCGCCGCCGTACCGACGCCATCAGCGTCAGGCCAAGCCCGGCCACGGCCCCGGCCGCGAGGCCGCCGGCCAGGATCGCGGGCATGGCGCCCATCGTCCGGTAATTCACGATCTCGGCCGGCCGCTGCGCCGGCAGGATGTCGATGGTGTCCGCGACCGAGCCGCCGCCGCTGGCCGCCTCGGCCCGGGGGGAGTTCAGCACCGCGGTCAGCTGCCTGTCGATGGCCTGCATCGACCGCAGGCCCGCGGCCGGGCGGGTGCCTGGCCGCAGCCGGACGAGGATGGCGTTCGGGCCGGCCAGGAGCCGGCCGAACCCCCCGTCGACGTTCCCGGGCAGCACCGCCGAGGAGAACATCGCCCCGGTGCCCATGGAGGGATGGACGCTCAGTACCCCGCCGATGGCCGGCATGGTGGCTGTGCCCGAGATCCGGAGCCTGACGTGAAAGCTGCCGCTGGCCAGGGTCACGGTGCCGCCGACCTTCTTGTGCAGCTGGGCCAGGGTGGCCGGGCCGAGCACGATGTCATGGCTGCCGTCCAGGCCGTGCCCGGACAGGATGTGCGGGCTCACCGCGGGCCGGGTGGGCGCGGCCATGGCCGGGACGGTCTGGCCGTCGATCTGGACCGTGGCGAAGACCAGCCCGGTGGTGGCGGCCACCAGCCGGTCATGGGCCAGCAGCGGGTCGGCCCACCGCGCAGGAACTGGCCCCCATCCCTGGACTGCGTAGAGGGCATAGCTGAAGTTCCACCCGTACAGCGCCGGTTGCGACACCAGGGTGATCAGGCTGGCGCCGAACGTGAGCGTGGCGCTGACGACGGCCACGGCCAGCACCGCGCCGGCCAGGACCGAGCGGACCGGCACCGAGGTGCGCCCACGCCCGGGGTCCAGGGCCAGCCGCAGGCCCTCGACGCCCGCGGCCGGCAGCTGGGCGGCTAGCGCGGCCCGGGCCGCCGACGGCGCGCGCTCGCCAGCGTGGTCGCGGGCCGCCGCCCGGTGCGGTGCCTGGCGGTAGGCGATGATTGCGGCTGCCCCGCCGAGCCCGGCCACCAGCGTGAGCGTCCCCAGTCCCAGCACCGTCCAGTCGAGGTAGATCCCGCGCTGGGGATCTACCGCCCTGACGGGCCCGAACAGCGAGAACGGTGACAGGGCGGCGGCGACCACGTCGGCCAGCAGGCCCCCGGCGGCCACCGCGGCCACCGTGCCAGGCAGCCCGTCGGCGGCGATCATGGCGGGCCCGGCGCCCAGCGCCCGCAGGGCCCCGGCGTCGTCGGCCGCGGCCCGGAGCTGCCGGGCTATGGACTGGGTCCCGATGATCAGCGCGGCGAGCCCGGCGATCAGGCCGAACACGGCCAGCGCGATGGCCTCGGGCCGGATCGCGCGCTGCGCCTGGGCCTCGATGGCCGAGGTGACGTAGACGTACAGCTGTGACCCGCCTGGTGAGATATACGGGCTGGTGGCCAGCAGGCGCTGGTACTCGTGGCCGACGGCGGTGTCGTACCTGCTGCCACCGTCCAGGCGCAGGCCGATGGTCATGCCGCTGGCGCAGCAGGAGGCGAACCGCCTGGCCAGGGCTGGGGTGCCGATGAGGAAGCCGGTCCGGCCGGAGTCGACGCTGTCCTGGAGCACCTGGGTGCTGAGCACGCCGATTCCGACGACGGCGAGACTCGCTTGCCGGTGCCGGCTGCCGCCCCCTGAGCCGATCAACGCGACCCGGAGCGCCGACCCCACGTGCAGGTGGAGCACCGCGGCGGCGTCGGGCGTGGCCACCACCTCGTCGGGCCGCCCCGGGTCGGGCCGCCGGCCGGCCGTGATCATGACCCGGTCCTGGGCGGAGAACAGTCCGTCGGCGGCGGCGGGGGCGATCAGCTGGACGTGTGCCAGCAGCACGGTGCCGAGTTTCCCGCCGGGGGTGAGGGTGGCCGCGGTGAGCGGTACGGCCACCGCCACCCCGCGCAGGTGTGGCAGCCGCGCCAGCTGGCGGGCGAAGCCGGGCGCGTACGCCGGCCGCGTGAACGGCTGCACGACCAGATCCGACGGATTGGTGCTGGCCAGGAACTCCGGGTAGGACGCGTCGGTGCGGCGGGCCGCGGTTACCGAGGCCATCGCCACGCCGCCCGCCAGGCCGATCAGCACGGCCAGGGCCAGGTAACCGCGGACCCGGCGGCCGAAGGTGGCCCGCAGCCGGTACCACGCCACCCGCGGCAGCGCGCTGTGACGGGCAGGCTCACCCATCACTCCGTCCTCAGCAGCAGGGCAGCGGGGGTGTGCGCCGCCTGCCGTCCGGGTACAGCGGCGACCAGGTTGGCCAGCAGCAGCGCGGCCACGGCCGCCAGGGTGATCGACGCCGCCGGGATGACCGGCTCGGGCACGGCGGACAGGTCGCGGGCGAACAGGATCCACAGCCAGCGGCCCGCGGCGATCCCCAGCGGCAGCCCGACAATCAGGCCGGTCACCGCGACCACCGTGGACTGCCAGGCCACGGCCCCGGCCAGCTGGCGCCGGGTAAAGCCCAGCGTCTTCAGCAGGGCCAGGTCACGCCGCCGCCGCCGGACCGACGCGAACAGGGCGAGCCCGAGCGCGGCGACCGCCCCGGCGGCGACCCCGCCGGCCAGGATCACCGGCATCGTGCCCATGGACTTGTAGTTCACGATCTCGGCGGGCCGCTGCACCGGCAGCACGTTGGCGACGAGCTCCAGGGCCGTAGGGCCCGTGTGGTCCACGACCTGCGGAGAATGCGCGATCTTGTCGTAGGCGCTGGTGATCTGCTGCAGCGACCGCAGGCCCGCGGCCTGGCTCACGCCGGGCCGCAGCCGCACCAGAATCGCGTTGGGACCGGATTCCGGGCCGGCCTCGTCCAGCGCGGCCCGCGACACCACACTGGTGGGCAGGACCGCGCCGGTGGACAGCGAGGGATGGACGCCGAGCGTGTCACCCAGGGCCGGCAGCGCCGCCGTGCCGACGATCTTCAACCGCGCGTCGCGGATCACCGGGCCGAGCCGCACCGTGACCTCGTCGCCGACGTGCTCGTGCAGCGCCGCCAGGGTGGCCGGGCCGAGCACCACCTGGCCGGGGCCGTCGACCCCGTGCCCGTCCAGGATGCGCGGACCGATGGCCGGGTGGGCCGGGGCGAGGATGGCCGGCACCGTCTGCCCGTTGATCTGCGCGGTGAGGAAGTACACGCCGGTGGTGGCGGCGATCTGCTTGTCGTGGTGCAGCAGCGGCGCGGTCTGCGCCGCGGGCCACGGCCCCCACCCGTCGGTCGAGTACAGCGCGTAGCTGAAGTCCCAGCCGTACAGGGCGGGCCGGGAGATGAGGTAGCTGAGGCTGGCGCCAAAGGTCAGCGTGACGGAGACCACGATGACGGCCAGCACCGCCCCGGCCAGCACCGACCGGACCGGTACCGAGGTCCGTCCCCGGCCGGGCTCCAGCGCGAACCGCAGCCCGGCCACTCCTGAAGCTCCAAGCCCGCTGCCCAGCCCGGCCCGGACCAGGGCGGAACCGCGGCCGGCGGGCTGCGGCCGCGCGGCGGCGCGGTGCGGGGCCTGCCGGTAGCCGGACACGGCGGTGACCGCGCCCAGGGCCACGACCAGCCCGAGCATGCCGAGTCCGAGCACGGTCCAGTCGATGTAGACGCCGCGCCCTGGCTCGGCCTGGCGGACCGGTCCGAACAGCGAGAACGGCGACAGCCCGACGGCTACGGCCCCGGCGACCAGGGACCCGGCCACGACCGCGGCGAGAACGCCCAGTGTGCCGTCGGCGGCGGTCGCCGCGGGCCCGGCGCCCAGGGCCCGCAGGACGCCGGCGTCATCGGTAGCGGTGCGAATCTGCCTGGACACCGCCTGAGCGCCGATAATCAGCGCGGCGAGCCCGGCGATCAGCGCGAACACCCCGAGCGCGATCGCCTCGGGCCGGATCGCGCGCTGCGCCTCGGCCTCGATGGCCGCTGTGTTGTAGACCTGCAGGAGCTGCAGCAGCTGGCTCGAGCCGGCGCCGAAGATGGAGGTCGCCAGGTTCACGTAGTCCTGGGCCACGGCCGCGCCGTACCGGCTGCTGTCACCCGCCAGCCGCAGCCCGATATAGGACGTTCCCGTGCAGCAGGGCATGAACTCCCGGTCCAGGGCGGGGGTGCCGATCAGGAAGCCGGTGCGGGCGGAGTCGATGTCGTCCTGGACGATCTGGGTGCTGATTACGCCGATGCCGGTCACGGTCAGGTCGAGCTTGCGGTAGAACGGCGGCAGCCCTTTCAGCCCCGGGCCGGTCTGCGCCCACACCCCGAGCCGCAGTTTCGAGCCCACGTGCAGGTGCAGCGCGGCAGCCGCCCGGGTGGTGGCCACCACCTGGTCCTGGCGCACGGCCCGGTGGCCGGCGATGACCGTCAGCCGGTCCTGGCGGGCGAACATGCCGTCGCTGCTGGCGACGAGCTGCACCTGGGTGAACAGGATCGTGCCGTACCCGCCGCGTGGCGTCAGCATGGCGGCGTTGACGGCGTCGGCGGTGGCCAGCCCCTGGACGTGCGGGAGGCGCCGGAGCCGGTCGAGCAGGTTCTGGTAGATCTGTTCTGCCTGGGCCGCCGTGGCCGCGCCGAGGTTGGTGTTCGGCTGGATGATCAGGCTCGACGGCTGGGTGCTGGCCAGGTAGTCGGGGTAGGAGGACTCGGTGCGCCGGGCGGCGGTCATCGCGGCCATGGCGACCCCGCCGATCAGCCCGACCAGGATGGCCAGGGCCAGGAAGCCGCCCATCCGACGGCGGAACGTGACCCGGAACCGGTACCACGCCACGTTCGCCGCGGACCGGTTCACGGCTAGTGGGCCTCGGCCGTCACGCTCGAGCCATGCTCGGCCTGATCCGGGGTCTCCGAAGCGAGGATGCGCCCGTCGAGCATGCGCACGATGCGCTCGGCCGCCGACGCCACCTGGGAGTCGTGGGTGACCAGGACGATGGTCTGGCCGCCGTGGTGCAGCCGGCTCAGCAGTTCGATGACCTCCTGGCCGCCGTCCGAGTCCAGGGCGCCGGTCGGCTCGTCGGCCAGCAGCAGGGTCGGCTCGTTGGCCAGCGCCCGGGCGATGGCCAGCCGCTGGCGCTGGCCACCGGACAGCACGCCGGGAACCGCGGCCGCCTTGTCGCCGATGCCGAGCAGGTCGAGCAGGTCACGGGCCCGGGTCTCGGCCATCTTCCGCTTGCGGCCCGCGATTACCGCGGGCAGGGCCACGTTCTCCAGCACCGTCATCCCCTCCAGCAGGTTGAAGAACTGGAAGATGATGCCGATGTGCTTGCGGCGCAGCCGCGCGAGGTCGTCCTCGCCGCGCCCGGTCACCTCCTCGTCGGCGACCGTGATGCGGCCCTCATCGGCGATCTCGAGCCCGGCTACCAGGTTCAGCAGGGTCGACTTGCCGCATCCGGATGGCCCCATCAGGGCCACGAACTCGCCCGCGGTCACGGTCAGGTCCACGCCGCGAAGCGCACGGACCGGCGCGTTCTCGGCCTCGAAGGTCTTGCGCACACCGCGCACGGTCAGGGCTGGCTGGGTCTCGTTCATCGGCCCCCCCGGGTCGTCATCGGATTGTGATCGGACTCGCCGCCAGGGTGGGCGCCGCGAGCTTATAGGCATTTATGGGAGTATCGCGGCCCTTGACCAGCTGGGCGGGCAGCGCGATCGTGGCTGCCGGCACGGAGAGGGCCTGGCTGGTGGCTTCGGAGAGTACGGTCTCGCCGGCCGACGCGAGCTGCTGCAGGCGCTGGGACAGGTTGACCGTGTCACCGACGAGGGTGTACTCCAGCCGTTCCTCCGAGCCGAGCAGGGCCGCCGCGGCCTCACCGGTGGACAGCCCGATGCCCAGGCCGAACGCCTCCAGCCCGTCGGCCGCCCAGCGGGTGTTGATCTCTGCCTGCAGCGAGTGCATGCCCGCGGCCGCGGCCACGGCCCGGTCCGCGTGGTCGGGCTGCGGGAACGGGGCGCCGAAGACCGCCATCACGGCGTCTCCGACAAACTGCATGACCGTTCCCCCCTCTCCGAGGATCGCACGGTTCATGGCGGCGCGGTGCGTGTTGAGCTGGCCAGCCAGCTGGCTCGGGTCCGCGTGCTCGGCGATGGTCGAGTAGGACCTGATGTCGCTCATGAGCACGGTCACGATCACCCGTTCGGTCTCGCCGATCCGCTGCCGCCCGTCGCGGAGCTTCTCGGCGAGCCCGCCAGGCAGCAGCCGGGACAGGGTCTCGCCCTGCTCCTCGCGGTCGACGATGGCCTGGTGCAGCAGTTTGAGCCGGTTCAGCGCCGTCGGGTTCCCGGACGCGACACCCGCGGCCAGCTTGACGAAGACCGCCTCCACCTCGGCGTCGACCGCCTCAGGCGGAACCTTCCTGGCCACCGCGATGGCCTTGATCGGCTTGCCCGCGGCGACCATGCTGAGCAGCTCTTCTTCGGCCGGGAGGAGCCCGCCGGGCGAGATGACCGGCTGGACGAGGGCCTCGACGATGGCGGGGTCGAGCGCGGTGCCGCCGGTGGCCACGGCGCGGATGGCGTCGGCCAGCTGGTTGCCCTCGGCGACGCGGTCCTTCAGCAGGTAGCCGTAGCCGGCCGAGCCCTCGGCCAGCAGCGAGACCGCGTACTCCGGGTCGTCGTACTGCGAGAGCACCACGACCCCGGTCCCCGGGTGGCGCCTGCGCACCTCCTTGGCGGCGTCGATGCCCTCCCGGTGAAAGGACGGCGGCATCCGGACGTCGGTGACCAGCACCTGCGGCTCGGTTGCGATGGCCCCGGTCACGACCTCGTCGTAGTCGGCGGCCACCCCTACCACATGGAGGTCGGGGTGACGCTCGATGAGCGCGCGTACTCCCTCGCGGACGATGAGATTGTCGTCGGCGAGGAATACGTTGATGGCGCGCTGGTCGGGCGCTGCGGTCTGGTCCACCAGTTAGTTGTCCCACACCTGCCGCCGGAACGGCCAGTGAGCAACCACCTGGAACGGCGGTGGTGCTAGGCACACCCCATGGTTGCCGGGCACCACCCTGGCCTCACAGCCGCGGAGAGGCCACGATGGCTATATGCGTTACGAAAGCTCAGTGACCTCGCTGTCGTGGATTCCGTCGGAGGCCGTGGAGGGCAGCACCCGGATGGCCTTTGACGCCGGTTTCACCCACTACGACGATCCGCCACCCGGCGAGCTCGGCGACATTGAGGAGCTCAGGACCGGCGACCGGTTCCGCTTCGCCAACCTCCTGCAGGCCTGGATCGACGTGGACGGCTCGGGCAAGATCACCGGCTGCGGTTACGCCGGGAGCGGCCTGATGGGATCGACCACCGTCCAGCTGGGGGCGCTGAAGTACCGCTTCCAGGCGGTTCAGCTTCCCGACCTCCAGCGTGACCCGGAGCGTGGAGAAGGGTGGGTCCGGTTCGTCCAGACCACCGGGGGCCGGACCGGACTGCCCGCTCCGCGGCGGGTTCAGCGGCCGCCGTACGTGCAGTGGCAGGCACCGCTGGTGTGGACGACCCTGTCGCTGACCCTGCACGCCGACGGGACGAGCGAGGCCGCGATGACCGGCGCCAGCCCGTTCCCCCGGCACTGGGTCTACGACACCGGAGGCGCGCTGTCGCACAAGTCCGGGCTGACCGACTTCAAGGACTGGTACCGCACGTCGTTCGGCAAGCACAGCCCGTGGGGGGACGAGGACTCGCCGGCGCTGGTGACGGCCGTGGAGACCGCCCTGGAGCGGACGCTGTCGGTACAGTTGATGCACGGGGCGGCCAAGCCCACCTTCCGCCGGCTGGCGGCCGATGAGGTGCTGGTCCACCAGGGTGAGCCCGGCGCCGACATCTACCTGATCCTGGACGGGGTCCTGCGGGTGGAGCACGACGGCGAGCGCCTGGCGGAGTACGGGCCGGGCGCGATGATGGGCGAGCGCGCGCACCTCGAGGGCGGCACCAGGACGTCGACGCTGACCGCGGTCACCGCGTGCCGGGTCGCGTCGGTCGATGCCAGCCAGCTGGACCGCGCGGCGCTTGAGGAACTTGCCGGGGGGCATCGGCGCGAAGACGCCGAGCGGACCTGAGGACGGCGAGTGCGTCTTAACCTTTGCGGTGTTCGCGGCTCCACGACCGCGCCAGGCGCGGATTTCCTCCACTACGGTGGCCACACCTCGTGTGTGGCCATCGCGCATGACGACGCGGCCAGGCCGACCCTGCTGCTCGACGCGGGGACCGGGCTGCGGCAGGTCACCTCGCTGCTGGGCGGCCTGCCGTTCGACGGCACGATCCTGCTCACCCACCTGCACTGGGACCACGTCCACGGGCTGCCGTTCTTCACCGGAGGCGACCGTGACGACGCCCGGGTCAGCCTGCTGCTGCCCCGGCAGGGGAACGGCGCGAGCGCGGAGGAGATCCTGGCCCGGGGGATGTCACCGCCGCACTTCCCGATCACACCCAGCGGCCTGCGCGGCGCCTGGACCTTCGGCTTCGTCGCCCCGGGCCCGCTGAAGGCCGAGGGCTTCACCGTCGAGGCGCGGGAGATCCCGCACAAGGGCGGCATGACCTTCGGGTACCGGGTCAGCGATGGCAGCCGCGCGATCGCCTACATGCCGGACCACTGCCCCACGGTCCTCGGGCCAGGGCCGGAGGGATGGGGTGAGTACCACCCGGCCGCGCTCGACCTCGCCAGCGATGTGGACGTGCTGATCCACGATTCGTTCCTGCTGCCCGATGAGGTGGCCGCCGAGGCCGCGTTCGGCCACGCGGCGGCCGACTACGCCATCGGCCTGGGTCAGCGCGCCGGGGCTCGCCGGGTCGTGCTGGCCCACCACAAGCCCGGCCGCACCGACGCCGCGCTCGACGAATTGGCCCGCCGCGTGGCGGCCGGCCCGGGTCACGTCACCGTGGCCGCCGAGGGAGAGATACTGAACCTATGAGCCAACCTGGTAGTCCCGGCGAAGCCGGTGCCGACCGCGACGGCCGGCTGGCGGCTGGCCCGAGCGGACGGCACGCGGGGGGGTCTGGGGGGGTCGCCCCCCCGAGGCCAACACCCGCAGACGCGATCGTCGTCGGCTCCGGGCCAAACGGGCTGGCCGCGGCCGTGACCCTGGCCCGGGCCGGGGTCAGCGTGCACGTCATCGAGGGCGCGGCCACCCCCGGCGGCGGCTGCCGGACCGAAGAGCTGACCCTGCCCGGGTTCTGGCACGACGTGTGCTCGGCCGTGCACCCGCTGGCTGGCGCGTCGCCGTTCTTCACCGGCACCGACCTGGATGCGCGCGGGGTCAGGCTGCTGATCCCGAAGGTGGCGTTCGCTCATCCGCTGGACGGCGGCCGCGCGGGCGCAGCATTCGGCTCTGTCGAGGAGACCGCCGCCGCGCTGGGACCCGACGGTCCCGCCTACCGGCGCCTGGTTGAGCCGCTGGTGCGGGAGATGCCGCTGACGCTGCCGACCATCCTGGGGCCGTTGCGTAAGGTGCCCAGTCATCCGCTGGCCATGGCGCGCTACGGCCTTCCCGGCCTGCTGCCCGCCAGCGTGCTGGCCCGGCGGTTCCGCGGCGACGAGGCCAAGGTGCTGGTGGCGGGCACCGCCGCGCACGCCATGCTCCCGCTCAGCTCGCCACTGACCAGCGCGTTCGGCACGCTGTTCCTGATGACCGCGCACACGGTCGGCTGGCCGGTGGTGGAGGGCGGCAGCGCCCGGATCATCGACGCCCTGGTGGGCGAGCTCACGTCGCTCGGTGGCCAGGTGGAGACCGGCCGCTGGGTGGAGTCGCTGGACAGCCTGCCCCGGGCCCGGGCGGTGCTGCTGGACGTGACCCCGCGCCAGTTCCTGGCCCTGGCCAGCGGCCGGCTCGGTGCCCTGGACCGCCGGGCGCTGGAGCGGTTCCAGTACGGGCCCGGGGTGTGCAAGGTCGACTGGGCCCTGAGCGGGCCGGTGCCCTGGGATGCGGCGGCCTGCCGGGACGCGGGCACGGTGCACGTGGGCGGCACGTTCGCCGAAGTCGCCAGGAGCGAGTCCGACGTGGCGGCAGGCCGGCATCCGGAGTCCCCGTTCTGCCTGGTGACCCAGGCGGGCGTGGTCGACCCGAGCCGGGCCCCGGACGGGAAACGGACGCTGTGGGGCTACTGTCACGTGCCGTCCGGCTCGACCGTGGACATGTCCGACCGGATCGAGGCCCAGATCGAGCGGTTCGCGCCCGGCTTCCGTGACCTGATCCTGGCCAAGTCGGTCCGCACGGCCGCCGAAATGGAGAAGTACAACCCGAACGACGTCGGCGGCGACGTCAGCGGCGGCGCGGCCACGCTGCGCCAGACGTTCTTCCGGCCCACGGCGCGGTGGAACCAGTACCGCACGGGGCTGCCCGGCGTCTACCTCTGCTCGTCGTCCACCCCGCCCGGCGGCGGCGTGCACGGGATGTGCGGAGACTGGGCGGCCCGCACCGCGCTGGCCGACCTCGGCGTCAAAGCCTGACCGGCCGCCGCCACGGGCGCCATCCCGACTTATGCGAGGATCTTCGCGCATGCGGTGACCGCACCCGGATCCGGAGGATGGGCTCATGCGGGACGAGAAGATGGGCGATTACCTGGATCAGCTCGCCGACCGCGTGCCGGTCCCCGGCGGCGGCACCGCGGCCGCCCTGCACGCCGCCGTGGGCGCGGCCCTCCTCGGCATGGTGGCCCGCTACAGCACCGGCGAGCAGTACGCCGCGCACCAGGAGACGATCAGCCGGATCATCACCGAGTCGGACGAGCTGCGCAGCATCGCGCTCCGGCTGGCCGAGGCCGACGCCGAGGCGTTCGCCGCCGTGGCCGACGCCTACCGGATGCCCAGGTCCACCGAGGCGGACACCGCGGCCAGGTCCGCGGCCCTGGCCCAGGCCATGGCCGGCGCGGCGTGGCCGCCGGCCCAGGTCATCGGCATCGCCGGGATGGTGGTCGATCTCGCCGAGGCCCTGGCCGGGATCGGCAACCGCAACGTGGCCAGCGACCTGGCGGGCGCGGCCGAGGCGGCCCGCGCCGCGGCGGCGACGGCCCGGGTGAACGTGGAGATCAACCTGGCCAGCGTCACCGACGCGCAGGCCAGCCTGGAGATGATCGCCGAGGCGGACAAGGCCGACGCTGTTATCGCGCGGGCCGAGCAGGTCACCACCACCGTCCGCGAGCAGATCCGCGCCTGACTCACGCCCCGGTGCTCAGCCGGCCGGGCTGGCCGGGCCGCGCAGCCGGGTCAGGTGCTCGCGGATGACCTCCTCCATCAGCCCGTAGAAGTCCACGATCAGCCGCAACTCGTCGTCGGTGTACCGGTCGACCACCCCCTGCCAGCCCTGGATCAGCGGCAGGAAGACCGGCGCGACGTCGCGCAGGGCCCGGTCGAACACCAGGCGGATGACCACCCGGCGGCGGTCGTGGGGGTCCCGGTCCCGCCGCACGTAGCCGGCCTCCTCCAGCCGGTCCGCCACGCCAGTGATGGACGCCGTGGTCAGCCCGGTGGCCTTGGCCAGCTCGCCGGCGGTCATCTGCCCGGCGAAGCTCAGGATGTTCAGGCAGTTCAGGTCCGTCGCGTTGACGCCGATCCGGTCCGCGGCGGCCTGCCCCATGAGCTGCATCAGGGAGCCTGTCTTACGGAATCCCTCCCCGAACTTGGCCGCCAGCTGCGCACGCTCAGGGCGGCCGGCGCCGACGGCCTCAATCCACGGCACGTCCCAGTCGTGCTGACCGTCCGTCCCGTCTGGCGGCGGGGGCGGCTCCTCCGACATGATCAAGCTCCCTATTTATTAAGTTGACTAGACGATGGCTAGTTGAGAATATTAAGTTCCCTAGTAATCAAGATACCTCCACATCCCGGAGAAGGACATGTCATCCGACGCTCAGATCCTGGCACCTCCCGCGGCCGACGGCGACGGCGTCGACCCGCGGCGCTGGCTGACCCTGGCCATCCTGCTGCTGGCCGCGTTCATGAACCTGCTCGACGTGTCGATCGTCAACATCGCGATCCCGTCCATCCAGCGGGACCTGAACGCCAGCTACGCCGACGTGCAGTGGGCCCTGGCCGGGTACACCCTGGCCTACGCGCTGGTCCTGATCACCGGCGGCAGGCTCGGCGACATGTTCGGGCGCAAGCGGCTGTTCCTGATCGGCGTGACCGGCTTCACGATCATGTCGGCCCTGTGCGGCGCCGCGCAGAGCCCCGGCATGCTCATCGCCTGCCGGGTCGTGCAGGGCGCGATGGCCGCGATCATGGTTCCGCAGGTGCTGGCCGTGATCCAGGTCATCTTCCCGCCCCGGGAGCGGATCAAGGCGCTGGCCGGCTTCGGGATCACGGCCGGCCTCGGCACGGTCAGCGGGCCGCTGCTCGGCGGGCTGCTCATCCAGCACAACCTGTTCGGCCTGGGCTGGCGCCCGATCTTCCTGATCAACGTCCCGGTCGGCATCATCGCGGTGATCGCTTCTGCGGTGCTGGTCCGCGAGTCCCGGGCCCCGCACCCGCCGAAGCTGGACCCGGTTGGCGTCGTCCTGATCAGCGCCGCGCTGCTGCTCCTGCTCTACCCGCTGGTCGAGGGGCGCCAGCTCGGCTGGCCGACCTGGACGCTGATCTCGATGGTCGCGTCGGCCCCGGTCTTCGCCCTGTTCATCGCCTACGAGCGGATCAAGACCCGCCGGGACGGCTCGCCGCTGGTGCCGCTGAGCCTGTTCCGTGAGCGCGGGTTCAGCGTGGGCATGGCCGTCTCGACCGTGTTCTTCCTCGGGATCGCCTCCTACGCGCTGGTGCTGACCCTGTTCCTGCAGATCGGGCTCGGTTTCACGCCCCTGCATGCCGGGCTGACGTTCCTGCCCTTCTCCGTCGGCGTGCTCATCTCATCGGGCGTGGCCGCGCGGCTGGCCCCGCGGTTCGGGCGCGGGGTCACCATGGCCGGGGCGCTCATCATCGCCGGCGGCATGGCTGGGGTCATCGGGATCGTGCACTACTACGGGGCGGCGGTGACCACCTGGGAGCTCACGCCCGCCCTGCTCGTGGCCGGCATCGGCCTGGGCACGGTGATCGCGCCGCTGGCCGACATCGTGCTGGACCGGGTGCCGAGGCAGGACGCGGGCTCGGCGTCCGGCGTGTTCAACACCGGCCTGCAGCTGGGCAACTCGATCGGCATCGCGCTCATCGGAGTGATCTTCTTCGGCCTGCTCGGCAGCCAGTCCGGGCCCGCGGCGACCGCGGTCGCGCCCCACCTGCGGACCGGGCTCGTGGCCGCGGGCGTGCCAGCGCGCTACACCGGGGCAGTCGAGACCCAGTTCCGCAGCTGCCTCCACGACCGGCTGGTCGCCGCCGACCCCACGGCCACGCCCGCGTCCTGCAGGCCAGCGGGCCCGGCCCGGGCCCTGCCCCCGGCCGCCCACCAGGTTCTCGCGGCGGCGGGCGGCAGCGCGGTGCGAAATGCCTTCGCCGCCTCGCTGGTCCGCACGCTCTGGTTCCAGGTCGGCGCGTTCCTGCTCAGCTTCCTGCTCATGCTGGGCCTCCCGGCCGGGGCCGGGCGGCGCCGGGCCGAGGAACTGATCCCCACGCCTGCGGCGGCCGTCGCCGGGGACGAGGGCGCCGTCCGTGTCTGACCACTAGCCCACCCGGCGGAAGGAGCCTGCCATGAGGATCACGATCCTGGGCGCGACCGGAGGTATCGGCGGCCACCTGCTGACCTGGGCCCTCGAGGCCGGGCATGAGGTGAACGTCCTGGCCCGCCACCCGGAGGCGCTGAACCTGGACGCACTGCTCCCGGCCGCACGGGGCCAGGCCGCACCGGGCGTGACCGTCACCCGCGGCGACGCGCTCGACGCGCCCGCGGTGACCGAGGCGGCCGCCGGGGCCGACGCCGTGCTCTCGGCGCTCGGCCCCCGCGGCGCCAGGGCCCCCGGGCTGCTGGCCGGGGCCGCGGCGAACACCGTCGCGGCCATGCGGAAGACCGGGGCCAGGCGCCTGATCTGCGTGTCGGCCGCTGGCGCGTTCATCACCGGCGACCCGCACGCGAACTGGCTGGTTAAGCAGATCCTGCCGCGAGTCCTGGCCAAGCCGTTCGCGGACGTGCGCCGGATGGAGGACGTGATCGCGGAGTCCGGCCTCGACTGGACGCTGGTGCGGGCGACCAGGCTGGTCAACTCGGCACTCACCGGCCGGTACCGGGTCGCTCCCGGCTACCCGCCGCACGGCGGAGGCAAGATCTCCCGCGCGGACGTGGCGCACTTCATGGCCGCCGCGCTGACCGAGGACGCCTGGCTGCGCTCCGCCCCCGCCCTCGCCTACTGAGGGCCGCCCCGGTCCGCGCGCTGGGCGGTGATCAGGTCCCGGTACCAGCCGAACGACGCCTTCGGGGTGCGCCGCTGGGTCGCGAAGTCCACGTGCACCAGCCCGAACCGCTGGTGGTAACCCTCGCTCCACTCGAAGTTATCCATCAGCGACCAGGCGAAGTAGCCGCGCACATCCACCCCGGCGGTCATCGCGTCGTGCACGGCCCGCAGGTGGCTGTCCAGGTAGCGGATCCGGGGCTGGTCGTCGATGGTCCCGTCCCCGGCTACCCTGTCCTCGGCCGAGCAGCCGTTCTCGGTGATGTAGATCGGGGGCAGCCGGTCACCGTAGCGCTCGGCGAAGATCGTCAGGATCTCGGTCAGCCCGGACGGGATCACCGGCCAGCCGAACGCGGTCATCGGGTACCCGGGAATCGGCTCCATCTGGAACGGCAGCGGCGAGCCGGGCAGCGCCGACAGCCTGGTCGGGTTGTAGTAGTTCAGGCCGAGCGCGTCCACCCGATCAGAGATCACGGCCAGGTCGCCGTCCCTGACGCAGTCCAGGCCGTCCGGGCCCACCCCGAACGCGGACAGGTCCGGGTAGCGGCCCAGCAGCACCGGGTCGGCGAACATCCGGTTGTGCAGCGTGTCGTATGCTTCCGCGGCGGCCACGTCGGCCGGGCTGTCCGTGGCGGGCCAGGCCGGGGAGTGGTTATTGGTGATCGCCACCTGGCGGGCCCCGGCCGCCCGCAAAGCCGACGTGGCCAGGCCGTGCCCGAGCAGCTGGTGGTGGGCGGTCGGCAGCGCGCCGAGCATCAGCTCCCGCCCGGGCGCGTGGATGCCGAGGGCGTAGCCGAACGCGGTGACCACGAAGGGCTCGTTCAGGGTGATCCACAGCGGGATCCGGTCGGCGAGCCGTTCCGCGGCCAGCGTCGCGTACTCGGCGAAGCGGTGCGCGGTGTCGCGGGCTAGCCAGCCGCCGTCGTCCTCCAGGGGCTGGGGCAGGTCCCAGTGGTACAGGGTGGGCACCGGGGTGATGCCCCGGGCGAGCAGCGCGTCGGCCAGCCGGTCGTAGAAATCCAGCCCCGCGTCGTTCGCCTGGCCCTTCCCGTCGGGCTGGATCCGGGGCCAGGCGATCGAGAACCGGTACGCGGTCAGCCCAAGCTCGGCCATCAGCCCGACGTCGGTGCGCCACCGGTGATAGTGATCGTCCGCCACGTCGCCGGTGTCGCCGTCCCTGATGACTCCGGGCCTGCGGCAGAACACGTCCCAGACCGACTCGCCGCGGCCGTCCTCGGTGACCGCACCCTCGATCTGGTAGGAGGAGGTGGCCACACCCCAGGCGAAGTCGCGGGGGAAACGCGGCATTTCAGCGTCGGTCATGCGGCGAGCGTACGCCGTAGCCGCAGCCGGGCTAGGACGTGGCGGCGCCTTCGGCCACCGCGTCATCCACCTCGGCCTGGCGCCCGGCCAGCTCGGCCGCGTACTTCTCGGCGTCGACCCGCTCGGCGATGTCCTCGTCGGCGCGCATCAGCGCCTCGAGGTCGCTGTCGGCGGCCTCGATCACGCCCAGGTCGGTGTAGGCCCGGCGCACCTTCGGCCCCCACAGCCCGATGTCCTTCACACACGGCACGATGCGGGAGAACAGGAGCGTCCTGAACGCCTGCTGGACCGGGGAGTGCTCGGTAAACTCCAGGCACTCCTCGACGTTGAACCCCATCCGCTCCCAGACCTCCTGCGCCCGGAACCTGTTGCGCATGAGGTAGCAGCCCTCGACGATGAACTCCTCCCGGTCGGCGCGCTCGGCCTCGGTCAGGTTCGCGTAGTAGTCGCGCAGCGCCAGCCGCCCGAACGCCACGTGCCGTGCCTCGTCCTGCATCACGTACGCGAGCAACTGCGTGACCAGGGCGTTGTTCGACATATCCCGGTGCACACCGAACGCGGCCAGCGCCAGGCCCTCGATGAGCACCTGCATGCCGAGGTAGGGCATGTCCCAGCGGGAGTCGCTGAGCGCGTCGCCCAGCAGCTTGGCCAGGTCGGGGTTGACCGGGTAGTAGAGGCCGATCTTCTCCCGCATGAACCGGGCGTACAGTTCCACGTGCCGCGCCTCATCCATGGCCTGGGTGGCGGCGTAGAACTTGGAGTCCATGTCGGGGACCGTTTCCACGATCCGCGCCGCCACGGTCAGCGCGCCCTGCTCCCCGTGCAGGAACTGGCTGAACAGCCAGGCCGACAGGTGGTGGCCAAGCTCATCGCGCTCGGCCTGGGAGAGCTTCTCCCACTGGTCCGAGCCGTAGATCGGGCAGAGCTCCTCGGACTGCTCCATCACGTTGGTCGGGTCGACGGGGATCGACCAGTCGATCCGCTTGGCCGCGTCCCACTGCTTGTCCTTGCCGCGCTGGTACAGGTCGAGCAGGCGCTCCCGGCCGTTGTCGTACTCCCAGCTGAACCTGGTGGCTCCGGCGGCGGGCACGTCCCAGGTGCCGGCCGGGACCGGGGTCGTGTAGTGGTCGTAGGTGCTCACGGCGGCCTCCCCGTCGGACGTGTACTCCGACATTACCCGCCAGTAGGCCAACTCTCCAGATACACATCCATAACGCGATATCCGCGGGCTGGCCTTCACCTACTCGTGCATCGGGTGCTCGTGGTCGGCGTGCCCGGCGGGCTCGAGCTGGAAGGTGGAGTGCTCGACGTCGAAGTGGCCGCGCAGGCAGGCCTGCAGCCGGTCGAGCATGGCGGCGCCCCGGCCGTCGTCCATGACCCCCGGATCCACCACCACGTGGGCCGAGAGCACCGGGAGCCCGGACGTGATGGTCCAGGCGTGCAGCTCGTGCACGTCCCGGACGCCGGGCAGGTCGGTCATGTGGGCCCGGACCTGGCTCAGGTCCATGCCCTTCGGGCTCGCCTCGAGCAGCACGTCGACGGTCTCCCGCAGCAGCCGCCAGGTCCGGGGCAGGATCAGCACGCCGACCGCCAGCGAGGCGATCGGGTCCGCCCGGGTGAACCCGGTGGTGGCGATCACTATCCCGGTCACGATGACCGCCAGGGCCCCGAGCGCGTCCGAGGCGACCTCGAGGAAGGCGCCGCGCAGGTTGAGGCTCTCGGCCTGGCCCCGGCGCAGCAGCAGCAGCGACACGGCGTTGGCGCCGAGCGCGACCACGCCGAACACGATGACCAGCCCGGACTCCACCGAGGGCGGGGACATCAGCCGCCGGATCGCGTCCACGATGATGAACGCGGCCAGGCCGAGCAGCAGCAGGGCGTTGGTCATGGCGGCCAGAATCTCGGCCCGCGCGTAGCCGAACGTGCGCCGGGTGGTGGGCGGCCGGGCCGCGAAGTGCACCGCCAGCAGGGACAGCCCCACCCCGGCGGCGTCCGCGGCCATGTGCGCCGCGTCGGCGAGCAGCACCAGGGAGCCGGTGATCAGGGCGCCGGCGATCTCGCCGGCCGCGATCAGGGCGCTGAGGCTCATGACCGTGATCAGCGCCTGCCGGTACCGCCCGGTGGCCGTGGTCAGCCGACCGTGACCGTTCCCCTGACTGTGCCCGTGAGCTTGACCGGTCATATCCGCCTGCCGACTGATGTCCGCTGGCCTGGCTTATGTGTCCTTGCGCCGCCTTGGCCCGCCTCGCCGCCGGGGCGGGGAGTCATCTCCGCCGGCGGGACCGGTGTCCGGTGGGTCGGCGTCACCGGGAGCAACGAGTTCATACGCTGGGTTGATCATAACCGGGCCACCGGACCGGATACCGACCTGCCCGCGGAACCGTACCCGCGCGCCGCAGATCAGCCCGGGGATGTGCGAGCGGCCATAGAACATCGCGGTCAGGTGGCCGGTGGAGTCGGCCACCTCGGCCGCGAGCACGGTGTTCCGCTCCACCGGGCGGATCTCGACCGCGAAGACGCGGCCTTCCACCGTGGCCCGGCCCGGCCTGGTCAGCGACCCCATCGGCGCGACGCCGGGCGGCGGCACCGGCTTGTCGTACTGGCTGCCATCGGCGGCCCGGCCCGCATCGGCGGTGGCGGCGTCGACCACCGCCGCCTCGGGCCGGCCATGGCGGCAGCGTCGTCGGCGGCGTCCTCCTCGGCCGCCCGCATGGCCCGGTCCCGGCCCGCCGGGGTCCCGTCGTCGGCCACCCCCCTGTCGCGGGTCGCGGCCCCGTCACCTGCCGCCCCGCCATCCGCCCGGGCCGATCCGGCTGCTCCGGCGGCATCGGGTGCGCCCCGGCGCCCGGCCCCATCGGCCTGGCGGTCCTGGATGGCCTCGAGCCTGCTGCGCACATCGAAAGGCACGATGGTGGCCGCCGCGTGCGGGATCCGGCTGACCGCCCCGGCGATCCGGTCCGCCGTCCTGTCGTGCAGCAGCCGGCCGAGCAGGGGGGAATAGCTCCGCCTCGGCAGGATCACGGTCACGCCTACCCCAGGAAGCTCGGCCTCGGCGCTGACGAGCTCGGCCGCCGCCCGGGCGACCCGGCGGTCCGGGCAGTCAATGAAGTCGAGCGTGATACCGGTGTTCGCGCGAACCCAGTCCCGGCGCAGCGTGTCAGCCTGGGTGCTGTCGATGACGAAGTGCACGGCGTGCAGCGTGGTCGGGCGCAGGCTGCGGGCATAACGCAGCGCGGCCACCGTGGCGAGGTCAAGATCATCAACGAGAACGAAGACCGTGCGCCGGGAATAGGTCGGCGGATCCGGCGGCCTGGGCCTGCTGCCGATGCGCTCCAGGACCCTGGCTTCGGCCCGGTACTCCCGGTTGAGCCGGATCAGCGCCGGAACGCCGATCGCGAAGAGGACGACCACCACCCACGCGCCCTCGGTGAACTTGACCACCACGAAGATCAGTACCACGATCAGCGACGTCACGCCCGCCGAGAAGTTGATCACCAGCTTGTGCCGCCAGCCGGCCTCCTTTTGGGTGTGGTGGTACTTGGCCATGCCGAACCCGGCCATGGTGAACGCGGTGAACACGCCGATCGCATAGAGCGGCACCAGGTTGTTGACGTTCGCCCCGGCCACGGCCAGCAGGATGCAGGACAGCACGGCGAGCACGATGATGCCGTTGGAGAACACGAGCCGGTGCCCGCGCTTGGTCAGCCAGCGGGGCAGGAACGCGTCCTCGGCCACGAAGCTGGCCAGGAACGGGAAGCCGTTGAAGCTGGTGTTGCCCCCGGTGTAAAGGATCAAGGCGGTTGCGGCCTGCACCAGGATGTAGATGCCCCGGCCCCAGACCGTGTGCTGGCCGAAGACCAGCCCGGCCTCCTGCGAGAGGACCGTCGGCACCCCGCTCTTGTACGGCGTGGCGTGCGTCACGTGGGCCAGCCAGGAGATTCCGGCCACCAGCGAGCCGAGGATCACGCCCTCGATCACCAGCACCTTGCGGGCGTTGAGGCCCTCGGGCGGCCGGAACGCGCTGACCGCGTTGGACACCGCCTCGATGCCGGTCAGCGAGGAACCGCCGTTGGCGAACGCCCTGAGCAGCACGAAGATCATGGCGACCGCGATCAGGCCTTCGTTGCTGGGAGTACCCGTGTACACGCCGGCCGTGGGGTGATAGAGCGGCAGCGTGCCGAACGCCTCGCGGATCAGGCCCGTGATGATCATGAGAATAATGACGCCGGTGAACAGGTAGGTCGGCACCGCGAACGCCCGCCCGGCCTCCCGGATGCCCCGCAGGTTCCCGTAGCACATCAAGATCACGATGACGATCGAGACCGCGGTCAGCTCGTCCGGCCTGATGTGCTGGTTAACGCTGGCCGGCAGCGCCGATGCGACCGCGGCCGTGCCCGCCGCGACCTGCACCGCGACGGTGACCACGTAGTCGATAAGCAGTGCCACCGCGGCGATCTGGGCCACCTTGGGGCCGAAGTTTTCCCGCGCGACCACGTAGGAGCCGCCGGCCCTGGTGTAGACCGTGACCACCTCGCGGTACGACAGCACCACCAGAGCCATCACGAACAGGACGACGCCGGTCAGCGGCAGGATGAGGACGAATGCCGTGGCCGCCAGGCCGCCCTTGATCAGCTCGATCAGGATTTCCTCGGTGCCGTACGCGGAGGAGGAAATGCCGTCCGGTGAGAGCACGCCGAGCGCGAGGCTCTTAGACAGCCGCTGCTCGCCCAGCTGCTCGTTGACCAGCGGCCGCCCGAGCAGCCGCCGCTTCAGGGAATAGCCCAGGCCCTCGGCTAGGTCGCTGCGGTCGCCGCCGAGCAGGCCAACCGCTCTACGCATGGCCACGCCGCATGACCTCCGCCCACTAAATACCGCTGACGTGGACTTCATACCATCGCGGTGGCCTCTTGGGAGAACCGGGAAGGCCGGGTTCCGGATCGTGGTGCGGATGAATGGGGGATCCGGGTAGTAAGTACGGCACGGGCTTGCCCGTTCGGCGGGCCTATCCACCTAGGAAGCGGGACAAATGACCACGATACCGGCAGCCCCGGCGCCGCAAGCCGGGCGTGCCCGGACGCTGCACCTGTCGGAGCTGCTGCGGCGCCCGCTCACGGATGGGGGCGGCGAGCCGATCGGGCGGCTGTCCGACGTCATCGTGCGGCTGCGCGGCGCGGACAGCCCGCTGGTGACCGGCCTGGTCGCCACCGTCGGCGGCCGTGAGGTGTACGTGCCGGTCGAGCAGGTCGGCTCCTTCGGCGGCGAGGCGGTCCAGCTCACCAGCGCACTGCTCGACCTTCGGTCGTTCGAGCGGCGGGACGGCGAGGTGCTGCTCCGGGCCGATGTGCTCGGGCACCGGCTGATCGACGTGGAGAACGCCCTGCTGATCAAGGCCGCCGACCTGGAGATCGAGGAGCGCGCCGGGGACTGGGTGCTGGCCGGGGTGGACACCCGCCGCCGGTCGCGGCGGCTGTTCGGGGCCAGGATGCCGGCCGGGGTCTCCCGCGCCGATCACCGGTTCCGCGAGTGGTCGAAGTTCGAGCCCCTGATCGGGCACACCGGCAGCGCGCTGGTCCGCAGCCCGTTCGTCCGGATCCGCAGGCTGAAGCCGGCCCAGATCGCCGATCTCCTCGAGGACGCGTCCAAGGAGGAGGAAAGCGAGATCCTGGGCCGGGTGCACGCGGACCCGGAACTCGAGGCCGACGTCTTCGAGGAGCTGGACGAGGACCTGGCCACCCGGCTGCTCGGCGCGCGGACCGACGCCGAGATCGCCGAGGTGCTGTCCCGGATGCGCGCCGACGACGCGGCGGACGCGATCGCCGAGCTGCCGCAGCGCCGCCGGCAGCCCGTGCTCGACCTGCTGCCGCACGGCCAGCGGGCCAAGGTGCTGACGCTGATGGGCTTCAACCCCACCAGCGCCGGAGGCCTGATGGGTGTCGAGTTCCTCGCCGTCCCGGCCGACGCCAGGGTCCGCGAGGCCCTGGCCGCGGTGGCCAGCTCGGGCAGCCTGCAGCCGGAGGCGCTCACCAGCGTGCACGCGCTGGACGGCGAGGGCATGCTCTGCGGCGTGGCCCGGCTGGTGTCCCTGGTGCAGGCCGACCCGGAGTCCCGGGTCAGGGACATCTACGACGGCGATCCGGTGCGAATCGGGGCGGATACCGACGTCGTGGACGTCGCGGTGCTGATGAGCGACTACAACCTGATCACGATCCCGGTGGTGGACGAGCGCAGGAAGATGATCGGGGTCATCACGGTCGACGACGTGCTCGAGGTCACCCTGCCCGAGGACTGGCGCCGCCGCGAGGCGGCGCAGCCTCCCGACGCCCACCGCGGCCACCCCGCCTGACCCAGGTCCCCCACGCGCCCCTAAGTTCCCCCGGCGGGCGCCCCAGGCGGCCGTCGATGTGAGTTTGCTGTACACCTGGCTACAGCA
This sequence comes from uncultured Actinomycetota bacterium, assembly GCA_963844655.1. GTDB lineage: Bacteria > Actinomycetota > Actinomycetes > Streptosporangiales > Streptosporangiaceae > JASHPR01. The sequence goes on from CAWJPA010000001.1 coordinate 205,771, forward strand.
AACTCACATGGATCATAAGGGTCGGCCCCCAGCGAGGCGCCACGGCGGCCGGGGGCCTCACCCGGGCCGCTCGTCAGTGGGCCGCGCCGGCCGTCAGCGGGCCAGTGCGAGCTCGATGATCTTGACGGCGACCAGGACCGTCGCCATGGCCAGGTATGACCGCAGCACGGTCATGCCGATCTTGCGGCCGACCGGCACGGACGGCCGCCGCAGCAGCGCCAGCGGCGGCATCCGCCAGCTCTCCCGGCCGGAGCGGTCGATAGGGCCGGCGCCCAGGCCGCCGGCCTGCCGCCGCCGGAACGCCAGCCCGCAACCGAACACCACCGCGACCGCGGCGCAGCAGGCCAGGATGCCCGCGATCTGCCGCGCGGTGAGGCCCGGGTCGAGCACCGACGCGGTCAGGATCACGGACAGCGCGACCAGGACACTCACCACCGTGCCGGTGAACAGGTTGGTCCGGCGCCCGTTGACCCACGGGCCGAGTACCTCGCGGTCGTTGCACAGCAGCAACAGGTAAACGGCGGCGGACGGCAGCAGCACCCCGGCGAGAGCCTGCACGCCCTCGGTGAGCAGCCCGAGCGGGGAACCCGGGATCAGAACCACCGCGGCCGCGGCCGCGATCAGCCCGGCGTAAATCGCGTAAAAGCCCCGGGCGCCCTTCACGCCGCGGTGCAGCGAATGCTTCAGGCCCAGCACGTCACCGATCGCGTACGCGGTGGACAGCGAGACCGCGAACGCGCCGATGATCGACGCGTCGAGCAGCGCGATCGCGAACAGCACCCCGGCCACCCGGCCCGCGTGGGCCTGCAGCCCGGCCGCGATCCCGGCCGCGTCGGTGAAGTGCCCCACGCCGTGCGTGCCCGCGAACGCGGCGGCGGTGAAGCCCATGATCGCGCCCGCGCCGAGCACCACGATCACGATGCCGATCCACAGGTCGGCCTTCTCGTACCTGATGAACCGGGGCGTGATCCGCTTGTCGATCACGTAGCTCTGCTGGAAGAACAGCTGCCACGGCGCGACCGTGGTGCCGACGATGCTGATCACCAGCAGCATCACGGTGGCCAGCCCGCCGGACCCGCCGGGCAGAACCGGGCTGGTGAACCCGCTGGCCATCTGCGTGGCCGCGGGGTGGGACAGGAAGTAGATCGGGATCAGCAGCAGCGACCCCGCGCACAGCCCCACGGCCATCCGCTCGAACCGGCGGAAGCTGCCGGTGAACGCCGCCCCGATGATCACCAGCGCGGCCAGCGCCACGGCCACGACGCGGGGCAGGCCCAGGAACCCGGCGGCCAGGGTGATCCCGATGAACTCCGTGATGATCGTCAGCGCGTTGAGCAGGAACAGGTCGATGACGCTGAACGCGCCCCAGAACTTGCCGAACCGCTCCAGGATCAGCCGGGCGTGCCCGACCCCGGTTACCGCGCCGAGGCGCAGCACCATCTCCTGATTCACGTACAGCACGGGCACCAGCAGCAGCAGGGTCCACAGCAGCCGGGTGCCGTAGTTCTGCCCGGCCTGGCCGTAGACGGCGAACGCGCCCGCGTCGTTGTCCCCGACCATCACGATCAGGCCCGGGCCGACGATGGCCAGCAGCGTCTTGAGGTGGGCCGACCGGCCGCGGCGGGGCGCGGTGTCGTCCATCCGGATGGTGCCGAGCGCGCCGCGGATGTCGCCGGTGTGCTGGGCGTCCAGTGCCGCGCCACGGCGGTCCAGCGTGGCGGTCATGGTGACCCTCCCTACTCCCCGGGGGCCGGGGTATCTCGGGAGGCACGCAGCATCCGTCCGCGCTGCGCTCAGGGCGCAGCACGCTTCAGATGGTGAGGCTTACCGCGCAGTGCGGGCGGTTACCGCGTGCCGGAAGAATGCGGGATTGGCTGGGGTCGGGGCCGTTGATGGCCCGGTCTACTGTCCATGTCCCGCCTCCCTCCGGCCGTGACACACGGGGGTGTCCGCTAACACCGCTCAGCACAAGGGAGGGCAGCCGGAGGAAATTCCGGCGCGCACCCCTACTCGTCAGAGCTTTGGCACGACATGACGTAGCACCCGGTGCGGTACCCACCGCACCACCGCGAGCGCAGCCACTTCGGGTCACCCCTTAGGCCGGGGAGACCTGTCCTGACCCTGGGCGTCTCTCGACGTCGTCGGATCAGTGGCCTGTGTTCATGTCGACGCCTCACCGAACGAGGTGCCAAACAAACCTCCGGAAGTATACCCGTCGCCCGGCACCAGGGGCCAATCGCCGGGTGACCGCCGCGTCACCCGACGGTACCGCCGGCCCGCAGCGCGGCGATCTCGCCCGGCGTGCAGCCGAGCCGCTCCAGCACCGCGTCGGTGTCGGCGCCCGGTGCCGGCGGCGCGGCCGGGACGCCCGCCGCGGTCCGGCCGAACCGGGGCGCGGGCGCGGGCTGCACGACGCCGCCGACCTCGGTGAACGTGCCGCGGGCGGCGTTGTGCGGATGCCGGTGCGCCTCGGCCAGGCTCAGCACCGGCGCCACGCACCCGTCAGAGCCGGCGAACACCTCGGCCCACTCGTCCCTGGTGCGGGTGGCGAAGACCTCGGCGAACCGGGCCCGCAGCACCGGCCAGCCCGCGCGGTCGTGCTGCCCGGGCAGGTCCTCGCCCGCCAGCCCCAGCCCGGCCAGCAGCTCGGCGTAGAACTTCGCCTCCAGTGCCCCGACGGCCACGGCCCCGCCGTCGGCGGTCTCGTAGGTGTCGTAGAACGGGGCGCCGCCGTCCAGCAGGTTGACCCCCCGCTCGTCCCGCCACGCACCCGCCGCCCGCAGCCCGTACAGGAACGAGGTCAGCAGCGCCGACCCGTCCACCATGGCCGCGTCGACCACCTGCCCGCGCCCGGACCGCTCCCGCTCGATCAGGGCCGCGAGCACGCCGAGCGCGAGCAGCATGCCGCCGCCGCCGAAATCGGCCACCAGGTTGATCGGCGGCACCGGCCGCTCCCCGGCCCGCCCGATGCCGAACAGCGCGCCCGCGACCGCGATGTAGTCGATGTCATGCCCGGCGGTCGGCGCGAGCGGGCCGTCCTGCCCCCAGCCGGTCATCCGCCCGTACACCAGCCGCGGGTTGCGCCCGGCGCACACCTCGGGCCCGAACCCGAGCCGTTCGGCCACCCCGGGCCTGAACCCCTCGACCAGCACGTCGGCCGTGCCCGCCAGCCGCAGCAGCAGCTCGATCCCCGCGGGGTCCTTGAGGTTGATCCCGATGGACCGCCGGCCCCGGCCGAGCGGGTCGGGCGGGGCCGTGGCGCCGGGGCCGCAGCTCTCGGCCCGGTCCACCCGCAGCACGTCCGCGCCCAGGTCGGACAGGATCATGCAGCCGAACGGCGCGGGCGCCAGGCTCGCGATCTCGATGACCCGCACTCCGTCAAGCGGACCCATGGGCACGCCTCCGCACTCAGAAATAACCCAGACCCAGATCCAGAACGCTAACGGTGAAGCTGCCCGCCGTGCACTCAGCCCCGGTCGTCCCCGGCCCGGTCAATCCGGCCGGTGACCGTCCCGGGCCCGCGCCACGCCGCAGCGGGCTGGCCTTTCCGCCGCCGGGGCTACTCCTCCTGCCTCAGCAGCAGGGCCAGGGTCGGGCACAGCGCGACCGCCCGCTTGGCCAGCGGCATCAGGTCATCGGGGACCGGGCCGGGGGTGACGATAGGGAATCCCCACGGGTCCCGGGTGATGAGCTCGGGCAGCAGCTCGATGCACAGCCCGTGCGCCTCGCACGCGATCGGGTTGACCCGCAGGCTGCTGCTCACGACGGCCCCCCGGGTGGCCCGGGCGCGGGCAGCACGGGCGCGTGCCGGACCCGGGCGCACGGGCCGGACGAGCCGTGCTGGCGTATCTCGTCGGAGAACGTCCAGAGCGCGCTGGCCACGAACGCCGCGGTCCCGTCGGGCAGGTGGCAGGCGCCGCGCCGCGCGACCAGGCCCAGCAGCTCCTCGGCCCAGCGGAGCACGCCAGGTTCCGGGCGGCCGAACGCGACCAGGCCCAGCGCCTCGGCCAGGGCAGGCAGGCCATTCAGGCACGGGCCGCACTGCCCGGCGCTCTGGCTGGCCAGGTAGGCGGCGACCCGGGCCGTCTCGGCCAGCCCGCAGGCGGACTCGGGGAGCAGGACCAGAACCCCGGGACCCAGGGCCACGCCCTCGGCGCGCAGGGCGGGGTCGCTGACCGGCACTGTGACCGCCCTCTCGTAGGGCAGCCAGCCGCCGAAGTACCCGCCGGCCAGGACCGCCTGGGGCGGCTCGGTGGGGCCGCCGGCCTGGCTGACCAGGTCGCCGACGGGCGTGCCGAGCGCGATCTCGTAGACGCCCGGCTGGCGGACCGCGCCGGTCACGGTGACGAGAGCGGATCCCGTCGCCGCGCCCGCTCCGGGATCCGCCGGGTCCGCTGCGGACCCCATCTCCCTGAACCAGTCCGCGCCGAATCGCGCGATCAGCGCGATGTGCGCCAGCGTCTCGACGTTCTGCACCAGCGTGGGCCGCCCGTGCGCGCCCTTCTGGGCAGGCCGGGGCGGCACGAACGTGGGCTTGGGCGGGCCGCCGTTCAGCCGGCTGAGCAGGGCGGTCTCCTGGCTGGCCACATAACCCCCGGTGACCATGACCAGCTGGATCGGGACCCGGTTCAGGCCGGAGCGCTCCCGCTCGGTGATCGCGGCGGCGATCCCGTCGGCCAGGTCGCCGGAGCCGGCGTGCAGGCTCAGGTAGCCGCGGGTGGCCCCGACCGCCTCCGCGGCCAGCGCGATCCCGTCCAGGACCAGGTGCGGGGCGCGGGTGAGCAGCATCCGGTCCTTGGCGCTGGCGGGCTCGGACTCGGCGCCGTTGGCCACCAGCACGGTGCCCACCTGGCTGTGCAGCGGCCCGGCCCGGCGCCCGGTCTCGGCCACGGCCCGCATCTTGCGGCCGGCCGGGAAGCCCGCGCCGCCGCGGCCGGTCAGCCCGGCCCGCTCCACCTCGGCGATCAGCTCGCCGGCCGGCTCGGCCCGGCCGGTCCCGCCCATCCGGCCCGCCGGGTCTTGGAACGGCACCGGGCCGTACCTGTCGATGTGGTCAGCCAGCGTGAGCGGCTCACCGGGCTGGATGAGCCTGGGCAGCCCGGCCGGGGGCAGCGGGCCGCCCGCCGCCCCTGTGCTGCTCACCGCCCCGGCGGCGCTCACCGGGAGCCCCCGGCCGGGGTGGCCGGTCCCGCCCGCACGCCGCCGTTGATCAGCTGGGCTGGGGTGCCTGACCGCCGCGCCCAGCCGGGCTGCAGCGGCCCGGCCGCCAGCCAGGCGCCGCCCACGACGAGCGCGAGCACCAGCGCGAGCGCCCCGGCCAGGCGGGCGGCCGCGTGCGACGGCCACCCGTAGGCCAGGCGCCACGCGGTCAGCACCACGATCAGCCCGACGCAGGTCAGGGTCAGCGCGAGCACCCAGTGCACCGGGGTGTCCGAGCCGGTGCCGAGCCCGTGCAGCACGGCGACCGGCCAGCACAGGTACGAACCCCAGTGCACCAGCAGCCAGGTCCGGTAGCGCATCCTGGTCCGCAGCAGGCTGGTGATGGTCAGCGCCAGCATCAGGTCGAATGCGATCGCGCCCAGCCCGAGCCACAGCGGCCGGTAGGCGGAGATGAACGGGATCACCACGTCCTGCACCCGGATCGGGGCATAGGTGTCGGCCAGCGTGGTCACGATGTGGATCCCGGTGAAGGCCAGCGCGAGCAGCGAGACGTTCCTGTGCAGCCCGGCCGTGACGAACCTCGGCCAGGCCGGGCGCTGGTACTTGACCGAGGACAGCAGGCCGAAGGCCATGCTCGCGGTCAGCAGGACCAGCGCGACCAGGCCGGTGGCCCGGGTGAGGTACCACAGGGGCGTCGTAGAGTTGATCACGAGGGCCCTGGGCGGCCCGGCCGCGGCCAGCGCAGCGCTGCCTGCCTTCCCTGCCGCGGGGATGCTGATCACGGGGTGGGGCGGCGGTTCATGCTGCCTCGGTGGGTCCTGGATCGTGTGGCCAGCCAGCGGTGGTCTCGACGGACCCGTCATGCCGGACCAGCCGGGCGGGCAGGCCGGCCTCGTTCAGCCAGGGTAGCGCCGCCTCGCCACGGATGATCGCGGCGGTGCTGGCCGTGTTGGCGTCGACGCAGCGGCCCGCGGCCACACTGACGGTCCGCCAGCAGGACTGGGCCGGTTCGCCGGTGGCCGGGTCGATGATGTGATGCACCCGCCGGCCGCCCACGGCCCAGGTGCGCACGGTCGTGCTGGAGGTGGCCAGGCCGCCGGTACGGATCGTCACCGTCTGGCCCGGCGCCTCGGGCCCGGCCGCGTGATCGTCGGTGACCCGTACCCCCCACCCACCTCCGCGTCCCCCTCCACGGTCCGGGGGCGGCGGCCCCGCCACCGCCATGTCGCCGCCCAGGCTGACCAGCACGCCGGAGCCGAGCTTCGCGGCGATGATCTCGGCGCACCGGTCCGCCGCCCAGGCCTTGGCCGTGGCCCCGAGGTCGAGCTGGGCCCCGTTCGCGAGCTGCGCCAGCAGCCGGCTGCGGTCAAGCTGGACGCTGCGCCACCCGGGCACCCGCCGGGCCGGCCCGGTCCGGTGCCGGGGCTGCTCATCCGCCTGCAGGACCGCGAAGTCACGGTCGTACCCGATCTCCTCGAGCGCCTGCCCGCAGGTCGGGTCGACGTCGCCGTCGGTGAGCCGGGCCGCGCGCAGCGCGGCCTCGACCAGGTCGGCGAACAGCTCGCTGACGCCGGTGACCGCGCCGTTGGCCGCGTTCAGCCGGGACAGCTCGGAGTCCGGGCGGAACCTGCTGCAGGCCCGGTCCACAGCGGCCAGCTCGTCGTCGGCGATGACGCGCGCCGCCTCCAGCATTTCCGGCTCGCTGACCAGCAGCGTGGCCGTGGTGCCGAACACGCTGAAGGTATCGGTCCCCGTGGTCAGGGTGGTCACGACGCTCCTGAGGTCGCCTGTCCCGCGCCGTGCGCGGGAGCCGGAGGCTGGGCCGGGACCACGATCGTGCCCTGGCCCGAATTGCCGCTTTTCTGTGGCTGAGCGGCGGCATGGTGCCCAAATGCCACGGCGATCAGCGCGGAGCACGCGACGCCTACCGCCCCGGCCCGCCACGTGACCCTGCTGATCTTGCGAATGCCGTCGTCGCGCGCGGCGGCCGCAAACTGCACGTCGTCCCGGCGCATAGCGCGATCCTTCCTGCATGCCGAAGCCCGACGCCCAAAAGACGCACGAGTCCAGATTTCCAGTGTGCCGTCCCAGATCCTGGGGATGGCTGCAAGCCGGGTTCAGGTTCGCTGAACCTCCTGGCGGGACTCCGGTGTCCCGGACCGGGCCGGCTCCCTCTGCCGCAATGTCTCCCCTTCTTTGTACCCTGCCGGCGCCACTGCCGTGACCCCCGGGGCGCCACGAAGATGCGCGCCCATGACCCGCCTCGTTTTTAGCTGCCGGCCGGGGAGTCGGGGTCAGCCAGGGCGGCGAACGCCCGCAGGTTGGCCAGGCTCTCGCCCCGCTTGACCCGCCACGCCCATTCCCGGCGGATCGAGGAGGCGAAGCCGAGCTTGAGCGCTGGGTCGAAGTTCTCGTCCGAGTAGCTGAGCACGCAGCCGAGCAGGCGATCTATCTCCTCGCCGCTGATCGCGGCCAGCGGCAGCCGCCCGGTCAGGTAGACGTCGCCGACCGGGTCCAGCGCGAAGTGGACCCCATACATGCGGCCACTGCGCTCGAGCAGGAACCGGTAGAACGCCGCGTGATTCTCGTCCGGCTGCCGGCAGAAGAACGCCTCCACGTGCAGGCTGTGCGCCCCCACGATCAGCCAGGTCATGGTGGCCAGCCGGTGCTGGCCCTCCAGCCGCACCAGGTAGGCGCCGGGCTGCGGCGACTCGAACGAGAGGTCAAGGCCGGCCAGGGCCGCCTCGACCACCTGGGCCATCTCGGCCGTGGTCTCCGCCGGGCGGGCGCTCAAGCGTCGACCGCCTGCGTCGCCTCGGCCATCGCGGCGGAGTAGAGGGCAAGCAGCCGGTCGACGGTCACGCCCCAGCCGAACCCGGACGCGTGCTCGCGGGCTCCCTGGGAGAGCCGGGCCAGGGCGGACGGCTGCGCGATCAGGTCCTGAACGGCCCGGGCGTAGTGGGCCGGATCCCGCGAGTCCACCAGGACCCCGGAGACGCCGTCGCGCACCGCCGTGCGCAGCCCGCCGACCGACGCGGCCACCACCGGCGTCCCGCAGGCCTGCGCCTCGACCGCGACCAGGCCGAACGACTCCGAGCAGGACGGCACCATGACCACCGTGGCCGCGCGGTACCAGTCGGCCAGCTCCGGCTGCGGGCAGGGCGGCTCGAGCCGGACGATTCCGGAGATCCCGAGGGCCGCCGAGAGCTCGGCCAGCCCGTCCGGGTCGGCGCGCCCGGTTCCGCTCGGCCCGCCCACGAACGCGACCCTGAGCCGGCCGGCCAGGTTCTGGTCATCCCGGATCATCCGGGCCGCCGCACGCAGCACCACGTGAGGAGCCTTGAGCGGCTGCATCCGCCCGGCGAAGACCAGCACCACCGCGTCGTCGGGCAGGCCCAGCCGCTGCCGGGCCAGCCGCTGCGAGCCCGGCGTGAAAACCGCGAGGTCCACGCCCGGGTTGATGGTCCGGACCCGGGATGGCTCGGCGGCGTAGAGGTCGATGAGCTGCTGGGCCTCGTCGTCGGTGTTGGCCACCAGCCGGTCGGCCGCGGCCACGACCTCGGCCTCGCCGCGGATCCGCTCCGCTGGCTCCGCGGCGTCACCCGCGGCCAGCGCGGCGTTCTTCACCCGCCCCAGGGTGTGCATGGACTGCACGAACGGGACACCCCAGCGCTCCTTGGCCACGGCCCCGACCTGGCCCGACAGCCAGTAGTGGCCGTGCACGATGTCGTACCGGCCCGGTGCGTAGGCGGCCTCGGCCCGCAGCACCTCGAAGGTGAAATGGCAGAGCTGTCCGGGTAGATCCGATTTGTCTAGATCCTCGAACGGGCCGGCGGCCACGTGCCGCACGAGCACCCCGGGAGCGAGCTCGGCCACGGGAGGCGCCTCGCGGGACACGGCCCGGGTGAAGATGTCCACCTCAACGCCGCGGGCGGCGAGGCGCTTGGCCACCTCGACGACGTAGACATTCAGGCCCCCTGCGTCTCCGGTTCCCGGCTGCTCGAGCGGCGACGTGTGGACGCTCACAGTCGCGATCCGCCGGGGCAAGCGTCGCGGCACGGGCATGCACCTCCGATTGATCAACCCCACGTCATAGCATCCTGTTCCCGCCCATCCGGCGCTGATGCGGCGAGTCGCCCCGGGGACCCTGACGGCTCGATCCCGCCCCTGCGGCACCCGTTAGGCTCTGCAGCATGGCGGCGAAACTGGTGCTGGTCCGGCACGGCGAAAGCGTCTGGAACTCCGAGGGGCTGTTCACCGGCTGGGTGGATGTCGGTCTCTCGCCCAAGGGCGTGGACGAGGCCGTGACCTGCGGCACGCTGCTCGATGAGCACGGGCCGCGGCCGGACGTCGTGCACACCTCCCTGCTGACCCGGGCCATCCAGACCGCCCACCTGGCGCTGGAATCCGCCAACCTGCTCTGGCTGCCTGTGCGGCGGTCGTGGCGGCTGAACGAGCGCCACTACGGGGCGCTGCAGGGCAAGAACAAGGCGCAGACCCGGGAGCAGTACGGCGAGGAGCAGTTCATGCTGTGGCGCCGGTCCTATGACGTCCCGCCGCCGCCCATCGATGACGACGACCCGCACTCGCAGTCCGCCGATCCCCGGTACGCGCTGCTGCCCGCGGACCTGCGGCCGCGGACGGAGTGCCTGAAGGATGTCGTCGAGCGGCTGCTGCCGTACTGGTATGACGCGATCATCCCCGACCTGGCGGCCGGGAGAACCGTGCTGCTCGTCGCGCACGGGAACTCGATCCGCGCCCTGGTCAAGTACCTGGACGAGATCGGTGACGCGGACATCGCCGGGCTCGACATTCCCACCGGCATGCCGCTCATCTACGAACTCGACGCCGCGTTCCGCCCGGTGACCCGCGGCGGGCGCTACCTGGATCCGGAGGCGGCCGCGGCCGGGGCGGCCGCGGTCAAAAGCCAGGGCCGGTGACGCCGTGGACCTGGAGTGACAGATGTTCCCTCCCGGTGTCAGCGGACCGGGCCCGGCCTTGCGTTTGGCTGTCGAGCAGGTGAACATCTCGCTAATAACAGCTGGTCCGGAACCTGTGCCAGGTGCGCAGCGGTCGGCCGCGGCCTACCATCAAACCGTGGGTATGGGGGTGAATGTGGCCTGGGCAGGTGCGGTTTGTGACAATTGGGCGCGAGGCTACTCCGACCTCCGGCGCCCGGCGCGAGCCTGCATCGTGCCTGGTGCCGCCCCCGCGCCAGGACCCGCCGCTCTATGAAGATCCGGGTGCCATTGAAGGCCCAGACAGACCTCGTTGACCGGCCGCAGCCCACCCCGCTGCCGCCCGGTGTGTCCTCCGTACTCTCGGTCCTTTCCTCGTCGGCCGTGGTCCTCGACGGCGAGGACCGGGTGCTCCAGGCCAGTGCCGCCGCACGAACCTACGGCCTGGTCGAGGACGACCAGCTGGTCGTGCAGGAACTGCTGGCCCTGGCCCGCCAGGTCCGCAGGGACGGCGAGATCCGTGAGGGTGAGATGGAGGTCTCGACCAGCGGCGTCAACCCCAGGACGACAAGCTTCGCGGTCCGGGTCGCCCCGCTGGACGCGACCGTGGGCGACGGCGGCCTGGTCCTGCTGCTGGTGGAGGACCAGACCGAGAGCCGCCGGGTGGAAGAGGTCCGGCGTGATTTCGTCGCCAACACCAGCCACGAGCTCAAGACCCCCGTCGGGGCGCTCGCGCTGCTGGCCGAGACGGTCGAGGACGCGGCCGATGACCCGGACGCGGTGCGCCGCTTCGCCGGGCGCATGCGGCAGGAGGCGTCCCGGCTCACCAACCTGGTGCAGGACATGATCACGCTGTCCAGGATCCAGGCGGCCGAGCCGGTGCCCGACCCGGTTCCGGTCGAGCTGGACGCCGTCGTGGCCGAAGCCCTGGACCGGTGCCGGATGAAGGCGAGCGCCCGCGGCATCGAGCTGGTCTCCACGGGCGCGCACGGGCAGTCCGTTATGGGCGACGAGGACCTGCTGGTGACCGCGCTGCGCAACCTGCTGGAAAACGCCGTCGCCTACAGCCCGGACAAGACCCGGGTAGACGTGTCCACCCGGCGGGTCAGCGGCAACGCCGTCGAGATCAGCGTGTCTGATCAGGGCATCGGGATACCCGAGCGGGACCTGGAGCGGATCTTCGAGCGCTTCTACCGGGTCGACCCCGCGCGCTCCCGGGCCACCGGCGGCACCGGCCTCGGCCTGGCCATTGTCAAGCACGTCACAGCGGCACACGGCGGGAAGGTCACGGTGCTGAGCACCGAAGGCGCCGGCTCGACCTTCACCCTCAGGCTCCCGCTCCGACCCTCTGAGGCCGTCACCCCCGGCGGCGGCACCCGTTCCCGCAATGGCGCGATCCGCCAGGAGGCAGTGAAGTGACACGAGTGCTCGTGGTCGAGGACGAGGAGTCGTTCAGCGACGCGATCTCTTACATGCTGCGCAAGGAGGGTTTCGAGGTCGCGGTGTGCCCGACAGGCCCCGACGCGCTCGAGACCTTCGATCGCAGTGGGGCCGACCTGGTGCTCCTGGACCTCATGCTGCCCGGGTTGCCCGGCAGTGAGGTGTGCCGAACGCTGCGTGAGCGGTCCAACGTCCCGGTGATCATGCTGACCGCCAAGGACAGCGAGATCGACAAGGTGGTCGGCCTGGAGCTGGGCGCGGACGACTACGTCACCAAGCCCTTCTCCTCGCGGGAGCTCGTGGCCAGGATGCGGGCGGTGCTCAGGCGCCGCGGCGACCATGACGAGTCGGCCTCCTCGATCATGGAGTCCGGGCCGGTGCGGATGGACGTGGACCGGCACGTGGTCACGGTCCGCAGCGAGCAGGTGCAGCTGCCGCTCAAGGAGTTCGAGCTCCTCGAGGTGCTGCTGCGCAACGCCGGGCGGGTGCTGACCCGGATACAGCTCATCGACCGCGTCTGGGGCGCCGACTACGTCGGGGACACCAAGACCCTCGACGTCCACGTCAAGCGGCTGCGCGCCAAGGTCGAGGCCGACCCGGCGAACCCGACGCACATCCTGACCGTGCGCGGGCTCGGGTACAAGTTCGAGCCCTCCGGCTGACCGGTTACGGCGCGGTGCTGGGCGTCGGGCTCGCGCTCGGCGTCGGGGTAGCGCCGGGCGTGGCCGTGCCGCGCTTGGCCTTGGGGACCGTCGGGGTGGGGCTCGGCGCCGGCGAGAACGTCGAGTAGTACTGGGCCCGCGGCATCACCGGGACGACCATGGTGACGCTCGCGGCGTTCTGGAAGCTCAGCACCAGCCTGACGGTGGTGCCGCCGGCTAGCGGGCGGGTCAGGTCCTGGAGGATGACCTTCGGCGCCGGGCCGGTCAGCAGCACCGACTGCTGGCTGCCCAGGCGGACGGTGCCGCCCGGCAGCGTCACGGACTTCGCCGTGCCCGGGGCCGTGATGCTGAGCAGCCGGTCCGGCGATCCCTCGTTGATCAGGGCGAGGAACAGCCCGGCCGAGTGGCCGGCGGCCAGCTGGGTGCCGATCGGCGCCCCGAGCACGAAGACGTTCCTGATCGCGATGTCGTTGTGCACCGTGGCTGCGCCGTCCGTCGGCTGATGCCATTGCTGGGTGGGAGCGTTGGCTCCGGCCTCACAGCCGGCCAGCACGGGGACCAGCGCGGCAATCGCCAGGACGGCCAGGCGGCGTGGCCCGGCGATCCGGTGGCTCCTCCAGATCACGGCGTGCTCTCCTCGTATTCGTCAAGTGAGGCACAGGGACGTCGGAAAGCGTAGCCGCCACGATGGCCGGGGCAATCACCGCCCCGGGTGGTCCGGTCAGGCCGGGGCGAGCTGCTGCAGCTTGGTGCCGAGCTGCGGGCCGAGCGGCTGCGTGACCTGGCGGGCGATGAAGGTCACCGAGCCGCCCGGTTGCACAAGCACCGCGGTCAGACCCTGCTGCTGGTAGGTGAGGCCGAGGGTGTTGTTGGTGTCCTTGGCCACCTGGGCCGCACCCTGATGGGCCTGAGCGGCCAGCTGGGGCAACTGCTTCGCCGCCACGCCGGTGCCGACCAGGTAAACAGGCACATGCGCCGCGGCGGCCTGGGTGCCCAGCTCTTTCAGCGCCGACGCGCAGCCGCAGTCCGCCGGGACCAGGGCCAGCACGGCTGGTGACGTGGCCGTGATCTTGCTCAGGGACACGGATTTGCCGTTAATGACGACCGCCGTGGCCGGCAGCTGGCCGCCGATCTGGCCGGGGGTCGGCCTGCTCTGGGCCGGAGCGTGCGTGACCGGGGGACGCGGCGCTTGCGGCACGCCCGTCTGATCGGCGGCGAACATGATCAGCAGGGTGCTGGTGATCAGGGCCAGGATCAGGCAGCCCGCCACGAGCGGCAGGGCCATCTGGTCGCGGTTCAGCGGGCCGCGCAGGCGGCCAGCCCGCTGCCGCCGCCGCAGGGCCCGCAGCTCGCGGTGGTAGGCCTGCACGTCGCGCTCGAGCGCCCGCGCATCGTCGGGAATCTCGATGTCGACCGGTGGCAGGCCAAAGTCGTCCCGCTCCGGTTCGCCGCCAACGTTCACCCGCACCCTCCGGCATGAGCGGCACTTTCTCTCAGTATGAGCCTCTGGAGGGCCCCTGTAACCGCCCGTAGGAGCCTTTACCGAGGACATCCCGCCGTTCGCCGGCCGCTGACGCGTGCTTGCAGGAGCAAGCGCCAGGCCCGGCCGGAGGCGGCCGGACCGCGATGACGCCGGGCCGGGCCCGGCCGGGTGGCCGAAAAGGCCAGGTCAGAGCCGGGGCATCGGTGCGGGCGGTGGTCATGGGGGTGATGGGGAACGGTGCCCGGGTCGATCAACCCGGGCGGACGAGCAGGTCAGCCGGCGCCGCACAGCCGCTCGGGCCAGGGCCGGATTCACGGGTCAGCAGGACCGGTCCGCGGGCCAGGCCAGGGGCAGACCCGCGGGACCGCCGGGGGCGGCCGGGCCAGCCAGCTACGGGAGGGCCTGGCGGCGCCTTGATCCCGGGCGTGTTGCGCAACGCTGTTTTTGCTGCCGTGAATTGCGCCATTGACCTGCAAGTTTGCGCTCAAGGACGACTAATCGCCCCTGTTCGGCGTGGTAACATAGGTTCAGCGGAAGGGGTACGTGCCACATGTCTTTCAAGGTCGGCGACACAGTCGTCTACCCCCACCATGGGGCTGCTCGGATCGAGGAGATCGAGACCCGCTCGATCAAGGGCGAGGATAGAACCTACCTCGTACTGAAGGTCGACAAGGGTGACCTGACTGTGCGTGTTCCTGCAGACAACGCCGAGCTTGTGGGCGTCAGGGACGTGGTCGGGCAGGAAGGGCTTGAGCGGGTGTTCGAGGTGCTGCGCGCCCCGTACACCGAAGAGCCGACCAACTGGTCCCGGCGGTACAAGGCCAACCTGGAGAAACTTGCCTCCGGTGACGTGAACAAGGTTGCCGAGGTGGTACGGGACCTGTGGCGCAGGGATCGGGAGCGCGGTCTTTCCGCGGGTGAGAAGCGCATGCTCGCCAAGGCGAGGCAGATTCTCGTCAGCGAACTCGCCCTCGCGGAGAAGACCAACGAGGACAAGGCCGAGGCCCTGCTCGACGAGATCCTCGCTTCCTGACCAGCGGCCTGCACTGAGCTGACGCATCCCGGGCGGGATGAGTTCACTATGATCCGTCGATGCGTTCCTGGATGGCCATGACCGGCGGGGTTCCGCAGGTTGGTGTCGGCACGGATGTGCACCCGTTCGGTGACGGTCGGCCGCTGTATCTCGCCGGCCTGCACTGGCCGGGTGAGCCCGGCCTGACCGGTCATTCCGATGGGGATGTCGCGGCGCACGCGATCTGCGATGCCCTGCTCGCCGCGGCGGGTCTCGGCGACCTGGGCGCTCACTTCGGCACGGCCCGTCCCCGCTGGGCCGGGGCCCGGAGCACGGAACTGCTCGCCGAGACCGCACGGCTGATCGCCGAGGCGGGGTTCGGCGTGGGCAATGTGGCGGTTCAGATCATCGGCAACCGTCCCCGGATCGCACCGCGCCGGGATGAGGCACAGAAGGTCCTCTCCGACGCGCTGGGCGGGGCCCGGGTGAACGTGTCAGGGACCACGACCGACGGGCTGGGCCTGACCGGGCGCGGCGAGGGAATCGCGGCCATCGCGACCGCGCTGCTGCTGCCGCGTCCCTGAGGCCGGTCTGCCCGGCATCAGCCCACGCGACGGCCTCAAGCCGCCGTGACGCGGTAGTGGTAGGCGTGATGGTCGGCGAACCCGAGGTGGTCATACAGCGTCCTGGCCGCGGTGTTGTCGTACCCGACCTGCAGGTAGAGGCCGCTGACGCCGCGGGCCGCCGCGGCGGCGGCCAGCGCGATGGTGATCGCCCGGCCGAGCCCGCGGCGCCGGTACCGCGGATGCACCTCGATCGCGGTCAGGCCGGCCCAGTCGCCGGCCGCCGCCACCCGCCCGATCGCGACGGTCTGGCCGGCGTCCCGGAGAAACCTGTCCACCTCGCTGGCCTGCGGCGTGTCCAGGGGGAACGGCACGGCAACCATCGCGGGCAGGTCGCGGGCCCGGTACCACCGGCGGACCTCGTCGATCGCCGCCTCCAGCGGCAGGCCAGGATCCCCGACCGCGAGCGCGCTGTTGGCGCGCCCGGTGAATCCCTCGGCCGCCCGCAGCAGCCAGCCGCCCAGTGTGGCTTCGTCCGGTGCCCGCCAGCCGCCGGCCGCGGCCTGCTCAAGGTCGGGAATCGAGATCGCCATGCTGGAAAGCGTCGCTGGACCGGGCTACGTCCCCGGGGGGATCGGTGAGCTTCGCATCCGGTCGAACTGCAGCAGCGGGGCCTGGCCGGGCTTGCGCTGGGCGTCGGCCTGACGGCTGGCCTCGGCCGCAGCCTTGGTCTCGTCGTCAAGCGTCGTCTCCCCATCCGGCTCGGATCCGTTGTCAGCGGCCGGCGTCGCGTCCTGGACCGGCAGGCCGTCATGGGCCGACGGGCCATCAGGCGCCGTCCCGGCATCAGGAGCCGGCGGGGCATGATGGGCCGTCGGAGCATCAGCGGGCGTCCCGCTGTCAGGGGCCGGCGGGGCATCAGGGACAGACCCCGCATCAGGTGACCGCGGGACGTCAGGAGCCGGCCTGGCCGCAGGCGCCGGCGCGTCAGCGGACACCGGCTCGGCCGCGGCCGGAGGTGGCGTGGGCGCGGGGCTGAGCGGCGACGCCGAGGGGGGACCTGACGCGGCCTTGTCGTCACTGGGAGCCTCCTGACGGGCCCGCGGAATCCGGGTGACCGGCGCCAGTGGCTCGGGCGGGGCTGCCTCATCGCTGGCCGGGTCGTCGTGCCCGGGCTCGAGGTCAATGGCGAGATCCTCGGCGAGGTCGGGTGGCGGCACGGAGCCCGAGGCTGGCCTCACCCCGCCCGCGGTGATGGCCGGCGCGGGCGCCGCCTTAACGACGGCGGCCTGGCCCGCGCTGGCCTCGGCCGGAAACACTCTCGGCCCGAGCAGGTCGTCGATACCGGTGCGCATCTGGACGTGCCCGGCCGGCTCTCACCGCGCGCTGCTGCTCCGCCACGGCGACCGTGGTGCGGCGCTGGCGCGCGTGCCGCAACATGCACAGCAGCAGACCGAACCCGATCAGGACCAGCGCCCACGGAAGGATGGCGATCACCGCGGCCGTGGGCCTGTGAGGCAGTTTCACGCCGGTCGCGTTCAGTGCGTCGGCCGCGGCGGCGGCCGCGAGCAGGGCGAGCATGGACAGCCAGGCATAGGTGCGGGAGGGCAGGCCGGCGCTGCGCAGCGCCAGCACCGCCGCGCACGCCACCACCAGCATCGCGTCGAAGATCAGCGGATAGAGCTTGGCGAGCCGCGGCGAGACGCCGGCGGAAAGCGCGACTGCGTGTATTCCCGAATACGACAGCACAAATGCCGCCGCCGCCAGGAGGATCACTCCGGCCGCGACCGCGGCCAGCGCGAGCAGCCGCAACCCGCTGTGATTATCCGCCGGGTGCGACGTGCTCGCCGCGGGTTGATTGCTCATCGAGCCGATCGTCCTTCCTCGCACGGTGTCAGCTATTCGGGATACGCCTATAGTCGGGATCGGGAGGCAGGCCCGCGCCGCGCCGCCGCCAAGACGCTGCGCGTCCTCACGCAGGAGTACCTGGGCGCGAATGGCAGGCGGCCGGCCGGCTTTGCTCAGGTCTCGCGGACTCAGCGTTAAGGAGACGATATGCCGTACTACCGGGTTGCTGGGGAGATTCCGAGAAAGCGCCATGTCCGATTCCGCGGTCCTGACGGTGCCCTTTATGCCGAGGAGTTGATGGGCGAGGAAGGTTTCACGTCCGATTCCTCGCTGCTTTACCACGTTCATCCGCCGACCGCCATTGTGAAAAGCGAGGGACTCGACGACGACGCCGAGGCCGCCGGTGTCGTGCCGAACCACCCGCTGCTGCCCAGGCACTTCCGGACCCAGGAACTGCCCGCGGGCGGGGACATGGTGCTGGGCAGGCAGCCGCTGCTGGCCAACGACGACGTCCGGATCTCGTTCGCCGCCGCCGATGCCGGCTCGGAGCTGTACCGGAACTCCACCGGTGATGAGGCCATTTACCTGCGTAGCGGGTCCGCCAGGTTCGAGTCCGTATACGGGTCGATCGACGCGGCCGCGGGGGATTACGTGGTCGTGCCCCGTGGCACCATTCACCGCTGGATTCCCGGTGCGGGCGATCCGGTGCACGCGCTGGTCATCGAGGCGCGCGGGCACATCCGCCCGCCGCGGCGGTACCTGTCCACCACCGGGCAGTTCCTCGAGCACGCGCCCTACTGCGAGCGGGACCTGCGCGGGCCGGACGGGCCGCTGCTGGCCGAGGGCGAGGACGTGGCGGTGATCGTCCGCAACCGCGGCGGGCTGACCCGGCTGAGCTACGCGTTCCACCCGTTCGACGTGGTCGGCTGGGACGGCTGCCTGTACCCGTACGCGTTTAACATCGCCGACTTCGAGCCGATCGTGAAGCGCACCCACGCACCGCCGCCGGTGCACCAGACCTTCGAGGGCCCCAACTTTGTGATCTGCTCATTCTGCCCGCGGCCGCTCGACTTCGACCCCGAGGCGGTCCCGATCCCCTACAACCATCACAACGTGGACTCCGACGAGATGATGTACTACGTCGCCGGGGACTACGGGGCGCGCAAGGGCTCCGGGGTCGGGCTCGGGTCGATCACCCTGCATCCCTCCGGCTTCACCCACGGGCCGCAGCCCGGGGCGGTGGAGGCGGTCATCCGCGGCCTCGAGGAGGGGCGGAACACCACCGACGAGACGGCCGTGATGATCGACACCTTCCGTCCGCTGATGCTCGCCCCGGCCGGGCAGCGCGCCGAGGACCCGGAGTACCCCTGGACCTGGGCCCGGGCGGCCCGCGGCTGACGGGTTACGCCAGGCCGGTAGTCCAGGCGGAGACGTGCATGGTGCTGGCCGACGTGAACGGCTCGTCCCGCCAGCCGCCCCAGCGCCCGAGGGTCTCCAGCCCGGCCAGCTGGGCCATCAGATCCAGCTCGCTGGGCCACGCATAGCGGATCTCTACCGGGTAGGTGACCGTACCGTGGGCGCTGATCACGATGTCGCGACTGGTAACCCGCTGCGTGGCCAGGTCGTGCACGGACAGGCCGAGGCGGCTTTCCTCGCCGGTCAGGGCATCGACCTGAACCCGCTGACCCCGGTTCCATCTGGTCAGATCGGGCACGAACGCCTCGATCACGAACACGCCGCCGGGACGCAGGGCCGCCGCGACGTTCCGGAAGCAGCGGACCTGCTCGGCCTGGGTCAGCAGGCCGAAGAAGGTGTTGAACACCACGTAGATCAGCTGGAACGGGCCGCCGCCGGCCGCGACGTCGGCGAAGTTCCCGAGGCTGGCCGCCACCCGGTCGCCGCCGTCCTTGGCCCGCAGCCTGGCCAGCATCCTGGGCGAGGCATCGATCCCGCTCACCGCCACGCCGCGGCCAGCCAGGGGCAGGGCGACCCGCCCCGTGCCGACGCCGAGCTCGAGGGCCGGGCCCACGGCCGCGTGCCGGGCCAGGAAGTCCACCACCGGCGTCAGCTGCTCGGCCGTGGCCGGGAACCGCTGGTCGTAGACGTCGGCGATGCGCTCGCCGTACTCGGACGGATCGGCGGGAGTCGGCTGGTCCATCGGGCCAGGATGCCTGGCGCGGGTCCGGCCGTGCATCCGGATTATGCCCGCCGGTCCGGGATGGGCCCAGGCATCCTGATGGGCCGCGCGGTTGACTGGCAGCGAGTCGGCGTTGACTGGAGGGTGCTGTGATGACGGGGCCTGCGGGAGGGCGAGACGTGATTCTGGTGACCGGGGCGACCGGGAAGGTCGGCCGCAACGTCGTTGCCCAGCTGCTGGAGGCCGGCGCCGCGGTCCGGGCGCTGGCCCGCGACCCGGGTTCGGCGCGGCTGCCCGCCGCGGCCGAGGTGGTTCCCGGCGACCTGTCCCGTCCGGAGACGCTGCCGGCCGCTGTGGCCGGGGCCGGGGCGGTGTTCCTGCTGTGGCCGTTTCCCACGGCCGAGGCCGCTCCGCCGGTGATCGACATGCTCGCGGCCGGCGTACCCCGGATCGTGTTCGTGTCCTCGATGGGCCCGGGTGATGAGGCCGGCACCGCGTTCCACGCCGAGATCGAGCGGCTGATCAGGTCGTCCGGGATGCCGTGGACCTTCCTGCGGGCCGGCGGTTTCGCGGCCAACACCCTGATCTGGGCCCCGCAGATCCACGCGGGCGACGCCGTGCGCTGGCCCTACGCGCAGGCCGGCCGGTCACTCATCCACGAGCGGGACATCGCCGCCGTGGCGGTCCGCGCGCTCACGCGGGACGGTCACGCCGGGGCCATCCACGTGCTCACCGGGCCCGAGGCGCTGACCCAGGAACAGCAGGTGCTCGCGATCGGCCAGGCCCTCGGCCGCCCGCTGCGTTACGAAGAGATCCCGGCCCAGGCCGCGCTCGAGCAGATGGTGTCCGACGGCTGGCCGCGGGCGTTCGCTGAGCACGCGCTCGGCTACTGGGCCACCCTGGTCACCCGGCCGGAGCCGGTCACCCAGGCCGTCCCAGAGATCACCAGGTCACCGGCCCGCACGTTCGGGGAGTGGGCCAGGGACCACGCGGGCGACTTCCGCTGACCGAAGCCTTCGTGGGCTGGACTCAGTCGTCCAGAGCCTCCATGAACATCCTCGATCCGGGTGGGGCGATCTCCTGGTAATCGGCTGCCGTGGTCTTACCCTCGTCCGACCCGAAGGCCGCGGACAGCGCCGCCTGGTCGACAAAGTACAGCTCCGCTATCCGGTAATAGGTCTGCTCGCCGCCGTCGATTGCCGACGTGATCCGGCCGCTCTCAAAGCGCTGCAGGCCGGGAATGGCCTGCACGAGCGGCACGTGGGTGCCGAGGTAATGCCGGTCGAAGGCATCCCGGTCGGATGGCTGGGTGTAGAGGACCACAAGTTTGACCGTCACGCCCCGGACACTACCGCCCGGCCGCCGAGCCAGGCCCGCCGGGGCGCGGGCACGCCACGCGCCGCGGGCTGGCCGCGACTTCCCGTAGCCTGGACAACATGACGTTGCGCCTCCACGACACGCTGGCCCGCGCGGTACGCGATTTCGTTCCCCTGGTTCCGGGGAAGGCATCGGTGTACCTGTGTGGCGCGACCGTGCAGGCGCCGCCGCACATCGGCCACATCAGGTCCGGCGTGGTCTTCGACATCCTGGTCCGCTGGCTGAAGGCGGGCGGGTACCAGACGACGTTCTGCCGGAACGTCACGGACATCGACGACAAGATCATCAAGGTGGCCGCCGACCATTGCGTGGCCTGGTGGGCGGTGGCCGAGCGCAACCAGCGCGCGTTCACCCGCGCCTACGACGCCCTGGGCTGCCTGCCGCCCGACGTCGAGCCGAGGGCCACCGGGCACGTGCCCGAGATGATCGTGCTGATGCGGCGGCTGATCGACGGCGGCCACGCCTACGCGGCGGGCGGGGACGTCTACTTCGACGTGCTCTCCTACGGCCGCTACGGCGAGCTGTCCGGCCAGCGCCTCGAGCACATGCGCCCGGCCGAGGACATCGAGGGCGGGGCCAAGCGCGACCCGCGCGACTTCGCGCTGTGGAAGGGCGCCAAGCCCGGCGAGCCGTCCTGGGAGACGCCGTGGGGCCCGGGCCGCCCGGGCTGGCACCTGGAATGCTCGGCCATGTCGACCAAGTATCTCGGCTCGACGTTCGACATCCACGGCGGCGGCCTCGACCTGGTCTTCCCGCACCACGAGAACGAGCTGGCCCAGTCCCACGCGGCGGGTGACGGCTTCGCCCGCTACTGGGTGCACAACGGGCTGCTCGGCCTGAGCGGCGAGAAGATGAGCAAGTCGCTGGGCAACTCACTGCTGGTGGACGTGATGATCACCGAGGTCCGCCCCGCAGATCTGCGGTACTACCTGGGCCAGGCGCACTACCGGTCGGAGCTCGAGTACTCGCCGGAGGCGCTGGCCGAGGCGGCCGCCGCGTACCGGCGGATCGAGAACTTCGTGATCCGCGCCGGGGAAGCCTCCGCGGGTGGCCAGGACGGCACCGGCCTGGATCCTGGCGCACTGACCGCGGCGGCGCTGCCCGCCGCGTTCACCGCGGCCATGGACGACGACCTCAACGTGCCCAAGGCGCTCGCGGTCGTGCACGAGGCCGTGACGGAAGGCAACAGCGCGCTGGCCGCGGAAGACCTGGCCGGCGCGGCCAAGCAGGCGGCGAACGTGCGGGCGATGATGGCCGTGCTCGGGCTCGATCCGCTGGACGAGCACTGGGCGGGCGGCGGCAGCGAGCTCAGCTCCGTGGTCGACGCGCTGGTGTCGGTCGCGCTGGGCCAGCGCCAGGCCGCGCGCGAGCGCAAGGACTGGGACGCCGCGGACGCGATCAGGGACGAGCTGATTGCCGCCGGGATCGCGGTCGAGGACACCCCGGGCGGCTCGCGCTGGGAGCTGCGCCGGTGAGCCCGCGCGGCGGCGGGCGCACCAAGTCGGGCAAGCCCCGCCCGGGTACCGGCGGTTACGGCAAGCAGAAGCTCGAGGGCAAGGGCCCGACCCCGCCCGCGCACCTGCGCCCCGGGCATCCCGCGCAGCGCAAGGCCGCCCGGGCCACGGCGGCGGGTTCCCGCGGCGATGACCGGGCCTCTGGTGGTGCGAGTCGGGGGCGCGGTTCGCGTAATGGCACAAGAACCCGCGGGGCGGGCCAGGCGGCCGAGGTCGTCGCCGGGCGGAACGCGGTGCTGGAATCGCTGCGCGCGGCCGTGCCCGCCATCGCCCTGCACATCGGGCCGCGGCTGGACAACGACGAGCGCATCGGCGAGGCGGTCATGCTGGCCGCGGACACGAGGGTGCCCGTGGTCGAGGCCGGGCGGGACGAGCTGGACCGGCTCAGCGGCGGAGCGGTGCACCAGGGGCTCGTGCTGCGGGTCAGGCCGTACGAGTACGCGCATCCCGACGACCTGGTCGCGGCGGCCGCCAAGGCCGGGCAGCCGCCGCTGATCGTGGCGCTGGACGGGGTCACGGACCCGAGGAACCTGGGTGCGGTGGCCAGGTCGGTGGCCGCGTTCGGCGGGCACGGGGTGCTGGTCCCAGTGCGGCGGTCGGCCGGGGTGACCGCCGGGGCGTGGAAGGCGTCGGCGGGCGCGCTGGCCCGGGTCCCTGTCGCCCAGGCCAGCAACCTGGCCGCGACCCTGGTTGGCTACCAGGAGGCCGGGCTGTTCGTGGCCGGCCTGACCGCGGACGGCGAGGTGCCGGTCGACGGCCTCGAGCTGGCCGACGGGCCGCTGGTGCTCGTGGTGGGGTCCGAGGGCCGGGGGCTGTCCCGGCTCGTGGCGCAGCGGTCCGATGTCCTGACCCGGATCCCGATGCCGGGCGGGGCGGAGTCGCTGAACGCGGGCGTGGCCGCCGGGATCGCGCTGTACGAGGTGGCCAGGCTCCGGGCGGCCGCCGGCTGATCCCAGGGGTGATGTTTTTTCCCAGCTCCCGTGGTTACCTGAAGCACGGGAGGTGGCTCGCGGATGGTGGGCATAACCTCACGCAACAGTGACTGGTGGGGCGGGCCTGACGCGGCCAGGGCCAGGCTCGTCGACGGGCTGCGCGACAGCGGCCGGCTGACCGACCGGGCCCTCGAAACCGCGTTCCGGGCCGTGCCCCGGCACGTGTTCCTGCCCGCCATGCCGGCCGCTGACGCCTACCAGGACGAGGCCTTCGTGGTCAAGACCGGGCCGGACGGCCTGCCGCTGAGCTCCTCGTCGCAGCCCGCGATCATGGCGATCATGCTGGAGCAGCTCGGGATCGCCCCGGGCCAGCGGGTGCTCGAGATCGGCACAGGCACCGGCTACAACGCCGCGCTGATGACGCACCTGGTGGGCAAGCGGGGCACCGTGGTGACCATGGACATCGACCCGGACCTGGTCGGCAAGGCCCGGGCGAACCTGGACGGCGCGGGCTACCCCGACGTCATCCTCGTCTGCGGGGACGGCGGTTTCGGGGAACCCGGGCACGCCCCCTACGACCGGATCATCGTGACCGCGGGCGCCTGGGACCTCGCGCCGGACTGGCTGCGGCAGCTCGGCCCCGGCGGGCGCATCGTGCTCCCGCTGTCGGTGCGCGGGATCCAGCTCAGCGTGGCCCTGGAGCGCGAGGCCGGGCACTGGCGCAGCCGCTCGGCCTTCCGCTGCGGTTTCATCCGCATGGCGGGCGCCTTCGCCGGGCCCGAGTCGTTCCTGCCCCTCGGGCCGCAGCCCGGGCTGCACATGCACACCGACGACGGCAGGCCGGTGGACGCCGGCGCGCTCTACGCCGCGCTGGGCAACCCGGCCACCGACGTGCCGTCCGGCGTGGCCGTCTCGGGCCTGGGCGAGCTGGGCGAGGCTGACCTGTGGCTCACGGTCACCCAGCCGGACCTGGTCCGGCTCACCATCACGGGCGGGGGGCCGATGCGGGGCACGGTGCTGCCGCTGGTGCCGCTGGGCGCGATGGCCGAGCCCACCGCCGGGCCGGCCGACGGGCAGCCGGCCGGGGAGCTGGGGGTGGCCGCTCTGCTGCCGGCCCAGCCGACGGCGCGCCGGGCGCCGCCGCCCGGCGGGTTCGAGGTCGCCGTGCGGGGGTTCGGGGCCCGCGGCCCGCGCCTGGCCGGGCGGCTCGCCGGGCAGGTGGTGGCCTGGGACGGGCTGGGCCGGCCCGGGACGTCGGGGCTGAGCCTGCGTGCCTACCCCCCGGATACCCCGGCCGGCGAGATGCCGGGGCAGGTCATCCTGGACCGGCACCATACCCGGCTGGCGCTGAGCTGGGCCGCCGCGTAGACCCGGTCCCTGGCCGACGGAACCGGACTGAACTGGATCATTGATGCACTACCCTCATCGACGTGCCCCGTTGCGTGTGGCGGTTACGCCGTCGGATGAAGGGATGCGGTCGTGGATCGTCTGCGTGTGGGCACGCTCGGGGCCGCCAGGATCACGCCGGAAGCGCTGATCAAGCCGGCCGGGAAGGTGCCCGAGGTTGTGGTGGCCGCGGTGGCCGCCAGGGACCCGGCGCGGGCGCGCCAGTTTGCCGCCCGGCATGGTATCGGCACCGTTCATGACTCCTACGAGGCGCTGATCGCCGACCCCGGCATCGACGCGGTCTACAACCCGCTGCCGAACTCGCTGCACGCGCCCTGGACGCTGGCCGCCATCGCCGCGGGCAAGCACGTGCTCTGCGAGAAGCCGTTCACGTCGAACGAGGCCGAGGCGGCTGAGGTGGCGGCCGCCGCGCGGTCGGCGGGCCTGGTGGTGATGGAGGCGTTTCACTACCGCTATCACCCGCTGGCCCGGCGGATGCTGGAGATCGTCGCGGGTCCTGGCGTCGTGGCGGGGACGAACGGCCGGGTCCTGGCCGGCGAGCTCGGCGAGATCCGGCACGTCGAGGCCGCGCTGTGCTTCCCTGTGCCCCGGTTCTCCGACATCCGCTACCAGTTCAACCTGGCCGGCGGGGCCACGATGGACGCGGGCTGCTACGCGATCAACTGCATCCGGATGCTGGGCGGGGGCGAGCCGACCGTGATCTCCGCCAAGGCCAAGCTGCACGGCCCGGTCATCGACCGGGCCATGACCGCCGTGTTCCGCTTCCCCAGCGGCGCCAGCGGCAAGATCGGCGCCTCGCTCTGGTCGTCGAGCCTGCTCCGGGTCGGGGCCAGGGCCGTGGGCAGCCGCGGCGAGATGCGGGTCCTGAACTACCTGGCCCCGCAGCGGTTCAGCCTGCTCACCGTCAAGGCCGGCGGGAACACCCGGTGGGAGCGCATCCGCGGCGAGACCACCTACACCTACCAGCTGCGCGCGTTCGCCGCCGCGGTGCTGCGCCGCGAGCCGGTGATCACCACACCCGAGGACGCGATCGCCAACATGCGGCAGATCGACGACGTGTACCGCGCGGCAGGCCTGCCGATCCGGGGCCTGCGCTAAGCGGTGCGGCAGGCGTTGGGCGGCGCTGGTTACGCGGCGCGCTCACCCTTCTCGTGCAGGTACGGCGCCGGGCCCACGACCATCGGGTCCGGCAGGCCGACCACGCTCTCGTCCTTGTCCTCGTAGTCCATCCGGGACAGGACATACCGCATGGCCTCGAGGCGGGCCCGCTTCTTGTCGTTGCTCTTCACCACGGTCCACGGCGCGTCCGCCACGTCGGTGTAGAAGAACATGTCCTCCTTGGCCTCGGTGTAGTCATCCCACTTGTCCAGCGAGGCCAGGTCGATCGGGCTGAGCTTCCACCGCTTGACCGGGTTCAGCTGGCGGCGCACGAACCGGCGCAGCTGCTCGGTCCTGGACACCGAGAACCAGAACTTGACCAGGATGATCCCGTCCCGGGCCAGCATCCGCTCGAACTCGGGGGCCTCGCGGAGGAACTCCATGACCTCGTCAGGGCCGCAGAAGCCCATCACCCGCTCGACGCCGGCCCGGTTGTACCAGGACCGGTCGAACATGACGATCTCGCCGGCGGCCGGGAGGTGCGTGATGTAGCGCTGCAGGTACCACTCGGTCTGCTCGCGCTCCGTCGGCTTGTCCAGCGCGACGATGTGAGCGCCGCGCGGGTTCAGGTTCTCGGTGAAGCGCTTGATCGTGCCGCCCTTGCCCGCCGCGTCGCGCCCCTCGAAGAGGATGATCAGCCGGCTCTGCTTCGCCTTGACCGAGCGCTGCAGCTTGAGCAGCTCGATCTGGAGCGAGCGCTTGCTCTCCTCGTAGGGCCTGTGGCCGAGCTTCTTGCTGTACGGGTAGTCCTCACGCCAGGTGTCGACGGGCCGGCCGTCCCGGCTGACCAGTGCCGCTGAACCGTCTTTCCGGTACCGGACGCGCATGCCCAGCTGTTCCGCGAGCCGCGCCAGAACCGCGTCGGCCTCGCCGCCCTGGCGTCCGCTAGGCAACGGGCCACCCCGCGGCGCAGCGGCCTGGCCGCGTCTGCGCGGCCTTCCGGACCTTGCTGACGTCACCCATCACAAAGCCCCCGTTCCGCCCGTTTGCTGACAATCCGGCGGCGTGCCGAACACCTCGCGTTGATACCCCGGCGCCGGCCAGGCACACCTAGGCCCCGTGGGATCCAGCGTGCGGCGCCGCGAGGGCTCACGGCCGGCAAATTGCCCCGATTTGCGTAGTGCTGATGGGCGCGGGTCGGTCGGCCCCGGATTTGTCCCCGCGAGAGGCCGGATCTCCGCCCGGCTGGGGTGATCCATGTGAGTTTGCTGCACACCTGGCTACAGCAAACTCACATCGATCAAGCGTGTGGCCCGGCCCGCGGCCCGCTCCGGGATGGGAGCTGCGGCAGGGGCAGACGCGCGGCTAGCTGGGCGCGAGAGGTTCGGCGGAGCGCAGACGATCGGCCCGGGCGGGGTGCCGGCGGGCGCGGCTCTGCGGTCAGGCCGAGCGGCGGTGGCGGAGGCCCAGCGTCATGATCACGATCCCGGCCACCGCGATCACCGGCCCGGCGGCCGCCCAGAACGTGACGCCGGTCATCGAGCTGCCGCCGATGAGGCCGAGGCCCTGCAGCGCGAAAACAATCCCGGCCACGGTGACCAGCGCACCGGCGGCAATAAGCAAGCCATTCTTCATCGCGAATACGCACCTCTCCCAAGCCCGGGCGGGAACAGCGGCCCGGTTCGATGCTTCCTCCCGCAATACGGCTCGCCCCGGCGGCGCGGTTCAACCCGGCCGAGTTTAGGCGCCCTGGCAGCTCACGCCCGCCGGATGCGGCCGCGGCCAGGAGAGCTGCGACACGCCAGGCCGCCGTGCGGAATGAACGGGGATTCACCTACCCAACCCGGTAGCCTCCGGCTCAGTCCCCGATTCCGCCGCGGCACCGCGCATTAGCGCGGACTGGTGGCTGCCGCAACCGGAGGCCCAGGTAAAACGTCTAGAAAGTAAACCCCCGACGTTCACCGGGACGGCCGCCGGCAAGTCCGCGGAATTCAGGGCGCAGGGCACGTTAATAGGAGCAGACATGGGTCAAGCATTGCGGCGGTGGCTGTTCAGTCTGGGCGTCCTGACAGCCGCCGCGGCGTCGGTGATCGGCCTCGGGGGCATGGCGGCGGCCAGCCCGGGTGCGGCGGCGCGGGCCGCGGCGCCGTCCCGCGCGGCAGCGCCGGCCTACGTTCCGCCGAAGGCGCTGCTCAAGCTGGGCATGCACGGCCCGGCCGTGCGCCGGCTGCAGCACAGGCTGGCCGTGCTCAAGTACTACCCGGGCGCGATCGACGGCAAGTTCGGCCTGGACACGCTCGAGGCGGTGTGGGCGTTCAAGACGGTCCAGGGCCTCGTCATCAACAGCCAGAACCAGGACATCGTGTCCCGGGCCGCCGAGAACTACCTCGTGCATCCCCGCTACCAGCCGAGGGTGTGGGTCCCGCACGGCGGCGCCATGCGCATCGAGGTGAACCTGCGCGACGAGGTGCTCGTCCTGTACCGCAACAACACGCCCGCGCTCATCACCCACGTGTCGACCGGCGCCGGCTGCCTGCCGGGTGAGGGCTGCGGCTGGATCACCCCGACCGGCAACTTCCGCGCGCTCTCGTTCTTCAGCGGCTGGGAGACGGTTCCGCTCGGCCTGATGTACAACCCCGTGTTCTTCATCGGCACCGAGTACGCGATCCACGGGGAGAACGACTCCAGCGTTCCCTTCTACGCGGACTCGCATGGCTGCGTCCGCATCCCCTTCACCCTCGCCACGTTCTTCCACACGCTGATCAAGGTGCCGGGCACCCCGATCTACATCAGGCGCTGACGCGCCGGGCGGCGGTGACCCGAGTACGCTAAGCCCGGTCACTTGTCGACTGGGGCCCGGCCCCTGTCATGTCCCGATGGGGGTGACTGAAGATGCGGCGTATGTTGTCGGCGGTCGCGATCGCGGCCGTGGGCGCCGGAATTGTGGCCTGCGGCAGCTCCGCGTCCAGCAGTTCGTCCTCGGGCGGCAGCGGCGGCGCTACGACCGCGAGCTGCTCCAACGCGGCGATCCAGAAGAACCTGTTCCAGAAGGGCCATCTGACCGTCGGGACCGACAAGCCCGTGTACCCGCCGTGGTTCGAGAACAACAAGCCGTCCAACGGCAAGGGCTACGAGAGCGCCGTCGCCTACGCGATCGCGAAGCAGCTTGGCTTCAAGAACTCCCAGGTGGTCTGGGCCTACGAGCCGTTCAACGCCTCGTACGCCCCGGGGCCGAAGAAGTTCGACTTCGACATCAACGAGATCTCCTACACGCCGCAGCGGGCCACGGCCGTGACGTTCTCCAACAGCTACTACGACGTGCAGCAGGCGCTCGTGGCGCTGAAGAACGGCCCGATCGCCAAGAAGCACACGCCCGCCGACCTGAAGACCTACGTCTACGGCGACCAGGTCGGGACCACCAGCCTGGCCTTCATCACCAGCCAGATCCAGCCGACCGCCCAGCCCAAGGTCTTCCAGACCCTGAACGACGTGAAGTCGGCCCTGCAGACACACCAGATCGCCGCGCTGGTCACGGACACCCCGACGGCCCAGTTCATCTCCTCGTCGGAGATCCCCGGCACGGAGATGGTGGCTCAGTTCCCGAGCACCGGCGAGCACTACGGCCTGCTGTTCAGCAAGGGCAACCCGCTGGTCACCTGCGTGAACAAGGCCATCGCGACGCTGAAGAGCAACGGGACGCTGCAGCACCTGCAGAAGCAGTACCTGCAGATCTACCTCACCGTCCCGACGATCAAGCCCTGATCGGCCCCGCGGCCGGCTTCCGGTGAACCAGTGAGCCTCGGCGGCGGCCCGACCCCGGGGTCCTTCGGGACGACCGGGCGCGGGCCGCGCCTGCTCAGCGGCGGCGGCCGCCGGGCGACCGCGATCTCCACGGCCAGCACCCTGGTCGTGCTGGCCGGGCTGGCCGCGATCTTCCTGCTCGCGCCGGGCAGCGCCGAGGTCAGGCACACGTTCTTCAACCCCGCCGACATGTGGCAGTCCTTCATCGGCAACCCGAAGAAGGGCTACTACTCGGTGGGAGAGGCCCTGTGGCTGAACATCCGGATGTTCATCGCGGCCGAGATCCTCATCCTGATCGTCGCCCTGGTGATCGCGCTGATCCGGCTGTCGACCAGCGCGGTGGTGTTCCCGTTCCGGGTGCTGAGCATGATCTACGTGGACTTCTTCCGCGGTGTGCCGCTGCTCCTGATCATCCTGGCCATCGGCTTCGGCGTGCCCGCGCTCCGGCTTCCGTTCGTCTCGTCGCAGCCCGCCGCGGTCTACGGGGTGGTGGCGCTCGTGCTGTCGTACTCGGCGTACGTGTCCGAGGTCTACCGTGCGGGCCTGAACTCGGTGCACCAGAGCCAGGTCGCCGCCGCGCGCTCGCTTGGCCTGTCCCAGGCCACCACGCTGCGCCACGTGGTCCTGCCGCAGGCCGTGCGCAACGTCATCCCGCCGCTGCTCAACGACTTCATCAGCCTGCAGAAGGACACCGCGCTGGTCGGGGTGCTCGGCGCGATCGAGGCGAACGAGGCGGCCCAGATCTACTCGAGCACCGTGTTCAACTACTCGAGCTACACCGTGGCCGCGATCCTGTTCCTGATCCTGACCATCCCGCTGGCCCGGTTCACCGACCGCGTGATCGACCGCGACCGCCGGCGGCGCCTGGCCGGGGCCCAGACGTGACCGCCGCGGAGCCGCCCCCGGCCGCCGAGGGCGAGGCGATCAGGATCGAGGGCCTGCGCAAGTCGTTTGGCGACCAGGAGGTGCTGAAGGGCATCGACCTGTCGGTGGCCACGCACGAGGTCATCTGCCTCATCGGCGCGTCCGGGTCGGGCAAGTCCACGCTGCTGCGCTGCCTCAACCTGCTCGAGCCGATCAACGCCGGGCGGATCAGCCTGTGGGGACAGGAGATCACCGGCGCGAACGTGAACCAGAACCTGGTCCGCCGGTACATCGGAATCGTGTTCCAGTCCTTCAACCTGTTCCCGCACATGAACGTGCTGCACAACATCACGCTGGCGCCGATCAAGGCGCGCGGCGTGCCCCGGGCCCAGGCCGAGGCCGAGGCCCGCGCGCTGCTGGACCGGTTCGGCCTGGCGGACCGGGAGGCCGACTACCCGGACCGGCTGTCCGGCGGCCAGCAGCAGCGCGTCGCGATCGTCCGGGCGCTGGCCATGCAGCCGCAGATCATGCTGCTGGACGAGGTGACCAGCGCGCTCGACCCCGAACTCGTGGGCGAGGTCCTCGACGTGATCAGGGAACTGGCCGCGGGCGGCATGACCATGCTGATCGCCACCCACGAGATGGGCTTCGCCCGGGACATCGCCAGCCGGGTCTGCTTCCTGGCCGAGGGCATGATCGTCGAGGACGCCCCGCCGTCCGTGCTGTTCACCAACCCGAAGGACGAGCGCACCCGGCGCTTCCTGCGCCGCATTGTCGACGCCGGCCGCCTCTGAGGCAGCTGCGGGTCTGGCGCACGCATCCGGAACGGTTTACAGTCCAGCAAGAATCCATTAATTGTGCCATTACGCAATTGGAGGGTGATCATGCCGAGAGCCAGGCGATTTGCCGTCATAGCGGCATCCGTGGCGGTACTGGCGGCCTGCATGAGCCCCGCGGCCACGCCCGCCCTCGCCTCCTCCGGCGCTGGGGCCTGCGCCACCACGGCGCGGACCCTGACCGGGACTCTCGCGGACGGGGCCACGTACGAGATCCAGGTCCCGGCGAACTGGAACTGCACCCTGTTCCTGTACAGCCACGGGTACGTGGCGCCCGGCTCGGCGAACCCGGCGCAGGATGTCGGCGACCCGGTCACCGGCGACTGGCTGCTCAGCCACGGCTACGCCCTGGCCGGCTCCTCCTACGCGACCACGGGCTGGGCCATCCAGCAGGCCCTGCCCGACCAGATCAGCACCCTGGACACCTTCGACCAGCAGGTCGGGCCGCCCAGGCGGACCATCGCCTGGGGCCACTCCCTCGGCGGCATCATCACCGCGGGCCTGATCCAGACCTACCCGAACCGCTTCAGCGCCGCGCTGCCCATGTGCGGCGTGCTGTCCGGCGGGGTGGCCACCTGGAACACGGCGCTCGACTCGGAGTTCGCGTTCCAGCAGCTGATCGCCCCGTCGCTGCAGGTCGTGAACATCACCAACCCCACGGCCAACCTGACCGCCGCCGACCAGGCCGCCGTCGCGGCGCAGCAGTCCCCGCAGGGCCAGGCGCGGATAGCGCTCGCCGCCGCGCTCGGTGACACACCCGGCTGGTTCACCCCGCTGTCGCCGGAGCCCGCGCCCAACGACTACGCGGCCCAGGAGAGCAACCAGCTCCTGTGGGACACCCAGGTCGACTTCCCGTTCGTGTTCGCGCTCCGGGCCGAGCTCGAGGCGCGGGCCGGCGGCAACCCGTCCTGGACCACCGGCGTGAACTACGCCGCCCAGCTGGCCAACTCGCCCGACTTCGCCGAGGTCGCGGCACTGTACAAGGCCGCGGGCCTGAGCCTGCGCGGCGACCTGGCCACGCTGCAGCACGCGGCGCAGATCAGCGCCGATCCGCCGGCCGTGAAGTACCTGGCCCAGAACATCAGCTTCAACGGCCGCATCTCGGTCCCGGTGCTCACGATGCACACCACCGGCGACGGCCTGGTGGTGCCGGAGAACGAGCAGGCCTACGCCAGCGTGGTGGGGCGGGCCGGGAACTCGCGGCTGCTGCGGCAGATCTTCGTCAGCCGGGCCGGGCACTGCGCGTTCACCCCGGCCGAGACGATCACCGCGGCGCAGTCCCTGCTCCGGCGCCTGGCCACCGGTCGCTGGGACGACGGGGCCCTGCGGCCCGGCAGCCTGAACGCGGCCGCCACCGCCCTCGGGCCGGCCGACAACATCTTCTCGGGCAGCAGCGGCGTGGTGGCCACGCCCCCGGCGTTCGTGGCCTACCGCCCCGCCCCCTACCCCCGCCCCTTCGACCTCCTGGGCCGCCACTAGTTGCGGCGGCCCGGGCTCAGGCGGACCAGGCGCTGCCAGGAGAGCAGCGAGAAGATGATCCCGAGCAGGATCATGGCCGCCATGTCGATCAGCCAGGTCCGCGGGTTGTGCTTCCACAGCGGGTCGGTGGTCAGGCCCTGGGCCGCGGAACTCCCTCCGGCCGCGGCGGTGCTGACCTTCGCCGTCGTGCTGGACTGAGCGCTCGGGCTCGCGTTCGGGCTGGCGCCGTTCTTGGGTGAGGCGCTGGCCTTCGGCGAGGCCCCGGCCTTGGCCGAGGTCGCTGGGGTGGGCTGGCTCCCTGGCGCCGAGCCGTTGCCTGAGGTCTTGGACGACGAGTGGGGCTTGGCGGGCGCCTTCGGTACCGCGGGGAACTGGATCACATTGAGCCGGGACGTGGACGCGACCGCCGCGTAGCCCCAGCGGGACGGTGAGATCCAGGAGACCTGCTGCAGCCCGGGGTGCCCGTTCAGCGCAAACACCCCGCCGGTCATGACGACCTGGAAGATGACCACCACGATCAGCAGCGGCATGGTCTTCTCCGAGGTGTTCACCGCCGCTGAGATCAGCAGGCCGAGGGTCATCGAGACGATGGCCAGCACGCCTATGGCCACCAGCAGCTCCACCAGGGGCAGATGCTTCAGGAACGACCCATGGGCCGGCAGCGGGCGGCCGACCAGCCCGACCACGACCATGAGCATGGCCTGCAGCCCGCTGATCAGCCCCAGGATCACCAGCTTGGAGACCAGGTACGCGCCGGCCGACAGGCCGGCGGCTCTCTCCCTGCTGTAGATCGGCCGTTCCTTGACCAGTTCCCTGACCGCGTTGGCGGACCCGGCGAAACACGCACTGATAACCAGGATCAGCAGCAACGACGACGCGCCCTGGTTATTGATGCCGCCCAGCCCCAACGGGGCAGGGATCACCCGTATCACCGCTCCCAGGACAAACGGCATGCCCGCCAGGAAGCCGAGATAGACCCGGTCCGAGGCGATCACCGCCAGGTAGCGCCGGCCCAGGGTGGACAGCTGCGCGAACTTGTTCCTGGTCTTGGGGGCCGGGGCCGGGGCGGACCGGGGCGCGGCCGCCTGGGCGGCGCCCACGTCCATCCCCGCGGCGACGTACATCTCGTAGTACCGCGACTTGCGGAACTCCCCGGCCCAGTCCCGGTCCGGCTCGGTCTCGAAGGACTGGAACACTTCGGCCCAGCCCGGCTTGTTGAAGTGCTTCAGGCCGTCCTGGGGCGGGCCGAAGAACGCGACCTTGCCCCCGGGCACCAGGACCAGCAGCCGGTCGCACAGGTTCAGGTTGGCCACGCTGTGCGTGACCACGATCACGGTCCGGCCGTCGTGGGCCAGGCCGGCCATCATCTCCATCACCGACTTGTCCAGGCCCGGGTCCAGGCCCGAGGTGGGCTCGTCCAGGAACAGCAGCGAGGGCTTGGTCAGCAGCTCGAGCGCGACGTTGACCCGCTTCTGCTGGCCGCCGGACAGGCGGTCGGTCCGGGTCTCCGCGTGCTTGGTGAGCGACAGCTCGGCGAGTACCTCGTCGATCCGGCGCTTGCGCTCACCCTTGGACGTATCCGGCGGGAACCGCAGTTCCGCGGCGTAGCCGAGCGCGCGGCGGGCGGTCAGCTGGGTGTGCAGGATGTTCTCCTGCGGGACCAGCCCGATCCGGTGCCGGAGTTCCGCGTAGTGCGTGTAGAGGTCCCGGTTGTCGTAGAGGACGGACCCCTGCGTGGCCGGCTTGATCCCGGTCAGCGCGCCGAGCAGCGTGGACTTCCCGGCGCCGCTCGGGCCGATAACCCCGAGCAGGCAGCGCTCGCCGAGCGGGAAGCTGACGTTGTCGAGCAGGACCTTGCCGCTGGGCAGCCGCACCGTGAGGTTCTGCGCGCTCAGCGAGACGTCGCCGGTGTCGATGAACTCCTGCAGTTCCTCGCCGACGAGCTGGAACGTGGCAGGCCCGATGCCGATCATGTCCGCCTCGGTGACCGGAGCGGCGGAGATCCGCTGGCCGTTGAGGAACGTGCCGTTGTGGCTCTCGAGGTCGACTATCTCGAAGCCGCGCTGAGACCGGCGCAGCTCGGCGTGGTACCTGGACACGCTCAGGTCGGCGACGACGACCTCGTTGTCGCTGGCGCGCCCGATCCGCAGCACCCGGGTGGGCAGCCGCATGACCGCGCTCGGCTGGCGGATGATGCTGCTCTGGCCGGCGCTGGCGCTGGCGGCCCTGGCCGCCCCGGCGCCTACGCCCGCGCCGACGAGCTCGCCGGGCCCGCGGGTCACGCCTCCGCCGCCTCCGCCATAACCGGGCCGCCCGCCTCCGCCG
This sequence comes from uncultured Actinomycetota bacterium, assembly GCA_963844655.1. Classification (GTDB taxonomy): domain Bacteria; phylum Actinomycetota; class Actinomycetes; order Streptosporangiales; family Streptosporangiaceae; genus JASHPR01. Next base: position 240,667 of record CAWJPA010000001.1, read on the forward strand.
TAACCTCCGCCGGGTGACGCACCCCGTCCCCCGTCGTAACCGGCGCCCGCGCCCGGTGCCGCTCCTCCGCCGTAACCCTGGCCCACTCCCGCAGGGGACGGGGACGGGGCCAGGGGAGCAGGCGCCTGAGCCGGGCGAGCCGGCGGCGGCGGAGCCGGGGGAGCGGGCGGCGGGGCCGCCGGCTGCGGATTCACCGATGTGGGCGGCGGCACGACCGGGGCAGCGGTGGTCTTCGGATGCGCGGGCTCCGGCGGCGCCTCCACCGAGCACCACAATCGCTGTCCGTCGTCCGGGTGGCCAAGCCGCACCACGCAGTCGGCCGTGATCTCCACGCGCTGCACGCGCTCTGCGCCTATGAAGATCCCGTTGGTGCTGCCGACATCCTCGAGCAGCCAGGTAGTGCCCTCAAGCCGGAGCACCGCGTGACGCCACGACACCCGGGACTCGTCAACGACAATGTCCGATTCGGGGTTGCGGCCGATACTGTAGGCAGGTCCAGCCTGCAGGCTGCGGTCAGATCCCTGGGTCCGGACAACAATTGCCGGCCCATTAGGCGAGACCCCGCGCTCGGTCGTCATCCGTCAACTCTAGAGCGAGCTACCGCAAAGAAGAATCTTCCGGGGCTGTCCTGCCCGGTTCGTAACTAGTTGCCCCATAGATCATCTATCCAAAATCCAGACCAGCGGCAACGCGTAGTGTTTGGCTGCGCCGGATTCGGATACGGTCGGGTTTAGCGCCAAGATCCACCCCTGGTTCCTTGGCTCCGTGATTCTCGGCACGGCCGACACGGCAGCCTGGTTGATCAGGCGGCAGTCAACCCGTGATACTTGGACCGCACGGGGCGAGTGTGTGACTTTCCAATGGCGATCTCGTAGCTGATTGATGCCGCCGCGAGTGCGCATGCAGGACGGGGCGGGCAAGCAAGCGCTGGAGGCGTGGTGAGCGACGAGGTTTCACCCTCGGCATCCGGCGAGTTCCACGTCGGCTCGCAGGTAGCTGGCTACCGGCTGGTCGAGCAGATCGGCCGGGGCGGGATGGCGGTCGTCTACCGGGCCCACGACTCCCGCCTGGACCGGCACGTCGCGCTGAAGATCATGGCGCCCGGCCTGGCCCAGGACGATGCGTTCCGGCAGCGCTTCATCCGCGAGTCGAGGGCCGCGGCCGCGGTCGACCATCCCAACATCATCCCGGTGTTCGAGGCCGGCGAGGCGAGCGGCGTGCTGTTCATCGCCATGCGCTTCGTGCAGGGGCGCGACGTCCGCAGCCTGCTCGACGTCACAGGCCCGCTGCCCGCGGCGCAGGCCACCGAGATCATCTCCCAGGTGGCGTCCGCGCTGGATGCGGCACACGCGCACGGCCTGGTGCACCGGGACGTGAAGCCGGCCAACATGCTGCTCGACGAGAGCGTCGGCGGCGATCGCCACGAGCACGTGTATCTGTCTGACTTCGGGCTCAGCAAGCAGTCGCTGTCCCAGACCGGCCTGACCTCCCAGGGCCAGTTCCTCGGCACCCTCGACTATGTCGCGCCCGAGCAGATCGAGGGCCGTCCCGTGGACGGGCGGACCGACCTGTACGCGCTCGCCTGCGCGGCCTTCGAGATGCTCTCCGGCGAGCCGCCGTTCCGGCGGGACGGGGGGCTGGCCGTGATGTACGCCCAGCTGTCTACCCCGCCGCCGCCGCTTACCTCGCGCCGGGCCGGCCTGCCCCCGGCGATAGACCAGGTCATGGCCAGGGGGATGGCGAAGTCCCCGGACGACAGGTACGCGACCTGCGGCGAGTTCGCCGCGGCGCTGCGCGGCGTGTTCGGGCTGCGGCCGGTGGAGCCCGAGGCCCGGCCGCATGCGCCGCGGGAGCCGACCCAGATCGCCATGCCGACGTCGCAGCCTCCCCTGCCGTCCGGGCCAGTGCAGGCGGGGGATACCGCGGCGGCCCAGGGCCAGGCCCCCGGATCCGCCGGGCCGGTGTACGGCGGAGACATCCCGGCGGGATACAGCCAGCCGTCCTCAGGGCCTTCCTCGCGCCCGGACTCGGACGCGGGCCCGGCGACCCAGGCCGCGCGCGTGCCCCCGCGGCCGACCCGGCCGGGCCTGACCGAGCCGGGACCGTCCGGCCAGACCGGGCGGGGAATGTATGCCCCGGTGCCTGACGGCAGGCCCCGGCGTCCGTGGTACCGCGGCCGCGGCTTCCTGGCCGCCGCCGCGGCCATCGTGGTCCTGGCGGTTGTCGGTGTCTTCGTCGCCCTGCGCAGCGGCGGTGGCGGAAGCGGCAGCGGGGGAGGTGGCGGAGGCGGCGGCGGAACGCCGGTCGCGGCCGTGGCGCCGCCGGTGTGCAGCACCGCGGCCGCTTCGGCGAAGCCGATCACCAGCGTGCACAGCCAGAGCGTGACCCTGGGCGGCACGCCGTTCGGCGTCGCGGTCACCTCCAACGGCAAGTTCTCGTTCGTCCCGATCGGCAACCACGTGGTGGTCCTCAACAACAACAACGGCTCGCTGGCGCCCACCCAGGTCACCTCGATCCCGGCCGCGGGCGCCAAGAAGAGCATCGCGCTCACCCGCAACGGCAAGTACGCCCTGGCCGCGGCGGGCAGCGGCGCCTACGTGATCGACGTGCCCCAGGCCGAGCAGGGCAGCAGCAGCGCGGTGCTCGGCAGCCTCACCAGCCCGGGCGGCAAGGGCGCGGTCGAGGTGTCGATCTCCCCCGATGACCGCTTCGCGTTCGTCACGTTGCAGTACAGCTCCGAGCTGGCCGTGTTCAACCTGCAAGCGTCCCTGGCTCACGGGCTCGGCCAGTCCGGGTTCGTGGGCATGGTCCCGTTCGGGGAAGGGGCGCAGCCGGTCGGGATCGCGCAGTCGCCCGACCACCAGTGGCTGTATGTGGCCATTCAGAACCCGGCAGGAAAGCTGGACGTGCTCAGCATGAGCCGGGCCGAGAAGGACCCGAAGAACGCGGTGCAGACCACGGCCGCCGCCGGCTGCGGCCCGGCGCGGGTCCTGGTCTCCCAGGACGGCAAGGACGTATGGGTCACCGATCGCGATAGCAACGCGCTCGTGGCGTTCTCCGCCGATAAGCTGCTCTCGAAACCGTCGCAATCGCTCATCGCCAAGGTCAGTCTGGGCCAGACCCCGATCGGCCTGACCTTCGTCAAGGGCGGCAAAGAGATCATGATCGCCGACTCGAACATCAACGGCGTCAAGGGGGCCGACAACCTGGCGCTGGTCAGCACCCAGCAGGCGCTGCAGGGCGGCCACGGCGCACTGCTCGGCTTTATCCCGAGCGGCAAGGTACCGCGCGAATTCGGGATGGAGCCGGGCGGGAAGACGCTGCTGGTGAGCAACAACGGATCCGGCCAGTTGCAGGCCGTCGACGTGGGGAACCTGCCGTGACCGATTACTCCGGCTATTCCGGATACGACCAGCCTCGCCGCCGCCGGCATCCGCTGCGGTGGATCATCATCATCGTGGTCGTCCTGCTGGCCATCCTGATCGGCGTGGATTTCGCCGCTAAGTCCTACGCCGAAGGCCAGATGGCGTCACAGATTCAGCAGCAGGGGTTCCCCCAAAAACCCGACGTGACGATCGAGGGATTCCCGTTCCTCACCCAGGTCATCGGCCATGACCTCCAGAACGTCAAGCTCAGTTCCACCGACGTCAAAGAGGGGCCGCTGACCATCTCGTCCATTAACGCCACGATGACCGGCGTGCACCTGAATTCCTCATTCAACAGCGGCCATATCGACCATCTCACCGGGGCCGCGACCATTACCTTTGCCGCGCTGTCGAACGCGATGAGTGCGCAGGCAGGCGGTCTGGGCGACCTGGCCAGCGCAGGCCTGAAGCTATCGGGCGCCGGGCCCAACGAGGTGAAGGCCACGCTGGACCTGGTGATCGCCAGCGGGTCCGCGACCTGGCGGGTCACGTCGCCAGGCGACAACAAGATCAGCATTCACCTGGTCTCCAGCAGCGGGCTGCCGGGTGATCTGCTCGGCTCGGTCAGCGACATGAGTTTCACGCTGCCGTCGCTGCCGCTGGGGCTGAAAATCAAGAGCATCAGCGTCACGCCGACCGGCATCGTCGGCACGATCAGCGGCTCGAACATCCCCTTCAGCAACAACAGCTAGCTCCTACGGGCAAGCTTCGCCTTCGCGACGCCGGCCGTTCACCGCGCCCTAGTCTGGCGGCGGCGGCGCGACCGTACGGTTCCGGCATGCCGCTTCCCCGCAAACCACGCCAGGACCGCCCGCTCGTCGAGCAGCATGAGGAGTGGATGGCGCACCTGCGCCGCCAGACCGTGAGCCGCCGGACCGTGTTCCGGGGCGCCGTCGGAGCCGCCGCTGGCGGGTTCCTGCTCGGCAGCGGTCACCGCTGGCCGGTCCGGACGGTCGCAGCGGTCGTCGCCGAGACCGGGACCGTGGCCGGCGGGTTTCTGGTCAACGGCCGCCACCTCTCGTTCGGGAACGACCCCACCACCGAGATGTGGGCCGGCGGCCAGCTGTTCAACCTCGGCACCTTCAACGCCGTCCCGCCCCGGTCGATCAAGGTCTGGGTCGACTACGGCCGGGACGGTTACTACGGGCACACGGTCGAGGCCGAGATCCGCGAGCTGCTGACCCACGTCCCGGTGTGGGACGGCAAGCCCGGTGTGCTGCGGGCGTCCCGCACGCTGAACGCCGACCAGTTCTTCGTGCACGCGCACATGACGGGCCTGCACCCCGGCACCCAGTACCACTACCGGTTCCGCTACGCGGCCGGCCACGAGGTCGGCACCACCGCCGACGCCACGTTCATGACCGCACCGCGCGGCCACGCCGAGCCGTTCACGTTCACGGCCTTCGGCGACGAGGGCATCCCCGGGCCGTCCCTGGACCGGGACCCCTCGCTGCTGCCCGAGTCGGACTGGGAAGAGTGGAACAACGGCTCCTACGACCCGGACGACCCGGACCGGCCGGCGCGCACCCACCGCAACACGACGAACACGGTGATCAAGCAGATCACGCGGGTGCGCAACCTGACCAATGGCACCCCGGCGCGGTTCAATCTGCTCGCCGGGGACCTGTGCTACGCCCAGGCTCAGGGGGACATCCAGCCGATCATCAACCCCGACGGCCCCAACGGAAGCCAGCCCGGCTCGGGCAACACGCCTCAGCCCGCGCGCAACAGCGGCGGCTGGGACTACTACGACCCGTGGATCTGGACCAGCTGGTTCCCGATGATCGAGCCGAGTGCGGCGTCGATGCCGTGGATGGTCGCCACCGGCAATCATGACACCGAGCTGTTCTCCTCGGCCGTGGCGGCCGACCACGTGACCGTGGCCAGCTACGAGCCGTTCGGCTACGGCGGGATCGCCAAGCGCATGGACCTGCCCAAGACCGGCCCGTCGGCCTGCCCGTCGGTATACAGCTTCAGCTACGGCAACGTCGGGATTATCAGCGTGGACGCGAACGAACTGAGCTGGGAGATCCAGGGGCTGCTGGGTTACAGCCACGGCGCGCAGACCCGCTGGCTGGAGGACCAGCTGCGGACCTGGCGCCACGGCCCGGGCATCGACTTCATCGTGGCGTTCTTCCACGAGTGCGCGTTCTCAACCTGCAGCGGCCACAGTTCCGACGGGGGAGTCCGCTCGACGCTGGCCCCCTTGTTCGCGAGATACCAGGTCGATCTCGCCGTGCAGGGACATAACCACGTGTATGAGCGTACAAATCCTCTGATCTATAGCCCGGCGACGAACAGCGCCCGCTCGAGCAAGCAGGCGGTGGCGATCTCGCCCGCCGAGCCTGCTGAGGTCGAGCCGGCCAGAGATGGCACGACCTACGTGGTGGTCGGCACCGCGGGCACGCCCCGCTACGGCTGGACCGGGAAGCACGAGACGAACCGCAATTTCCATGCCGGCAAAGGCAGTGGCAGCACCGTGTTCGCCGACGCCAAGACCCAGGCCGGGCCGTACGTCAACGAGCAGGACTTCAGCCTGACCTACGAGACCGTCGACTGGTCTCAGGCCCGGTACAACGACTACGGCTTCGTCGCGCTCGACGTCACCCCGGCCGCCCGCGGCCAGAGGACCACGATGGTGCTGCGTTTCATCAACGAGCAGGGCCGGGAGCTCGACCGGGTGGTATTTTCCCGGATCGCGGGCGCCTGACCTCGGCTTCCGGTTCGGCCCGGTTCGGGCCCCGCCAGTGACGTGCGTACGGCCTGAACCGGTTCGGGCGGGTAATCCCGTCGTGCCCGCTAGGCGTCATCCTTCGGTAACCCGCTCACCAAAAGGGGAGTCCCCAGTGAAGATCGGCTTGCCCGCTGTCCTGATCACCGCGGCCCTGGCGGCCGCCGTCACGGCCTGCAGCTCACCGCCGGCCGGTCACGGGCACTCCGGCACGTCGTCATCGGGCAGCGGCGCCGGCACCGCCGCCACCCTGTACCGGAACCCGGTCTGCCGGCAGTTCCAGCGGGACCTGAGCACCTGGAAGGCCGCGGTGGCGGAACCGGGCGACGCGAGCACCGTGCTGCTGAACTCCTCCACCCGGTCGTCGTGGGTGAAGTTCGGGCGCCAGCTGCGGCAGCTCAGCCACGCCGACATAGGCGGCGGCAACGCCGCCGCGGCCAGGCGGGCCGCGAACGAGCTGGCCCGCACGGCCACGCTGGTCAACCGGCAGGGCACCGAGCCGGTCAGGCAGATCACGAGCGTGCAGTACCAGCGCACGGTCACGAACCTGGAGCACGTGACCACGGACTGCACCGCGTTGTCGGCCTGACCGCGGGGGTCAGGGCCCGAGGTGCTCGATGAGGAAGTCCCGGGCCTCGCCCGAGGACGCCTCGAAGCCCTTGACGTAGGCGTCGAAGTGGCCGCCAGACAAGATGACCAGCTTGCGCGGCTCGTTCGCGCGCTGGAAGGCGGAGATCGCGAACTCCGAGGGCGTCAGGTGATCCTCCCTGGCCACCAGCATCAGCAGCGGCGTCGGGCTGATCCAGGGCAGGTAGACGCCGGGCTCGTACTCGCCGAGCATCTCGGCCGTGCGCAGCGTGACCTCGTTGCGCCAGGACGGCGCGCGGGTCGCTCCGGTCTCGGTGAACCACTGCCAGGAATCGGGGGTCGGCAGCGCGGAGGGCGCGAGCGGGTCCTCGGCGACCACCGGCACCATCTGCGGGGCCGCGCCCTCGAACCGGGCCAGGCGGTCGGCGTCGAACATCTCCCTGAACCCGGCGCGGAAGTCCGACCGCACCAGCGCGTGCACGTTGTCACGCCCGCTGATCAGCGGGACCTGGCAGACCACCGCCTTGACCCGGCGGTCGATGGCGCCCACGACCAGCACGTGCCCGCCGGAGTAGCTGGTGCCCCAGACCCCGATCCGGGCGGCGTCGACCTCGTCGAGGGTGCCGGCGTAGGTGATCGCGTGCCGGTAGTCACGGACCTGCTCCCACGGGTCGATCTCCTGCCGGGGCTCGCCGTCGCTGGCGCCGAAGTTCCGGTTGTCGAACACCAGCGCGTTCAGCCCCGCCGCCGAGAACACCTCCGCGAAGGCGTCCAGGTACATCTCCTTCACCGCGGAGAAGCCGTGGGCCATCACCACCGTCGCGGCCGGGCCGGGTGCGCCCTCACCGGGGTAGAACCAGCCCCGCAGGGTCACACCATCGGCGCTGAATTCGACGTCACGACGGGCCATCGCTGCCTCCTGCCGCTCGTGGGCAGGCCGGTCCGCCCGCCCCGGGTTTCATCGTCCGTCAACGGTGGCCGGGCCGCAATGAAACGGCGGGCCGCCGGGACCGCCGTCGCATCCTGAGACGACCTGCGCCTGTGACTGGTGTGACCAAATTTTCTTGCTGGGACGTAATCCCGTACGCCGGGTGGGACGTCACATCTACGCATAGTCCCGGACGTAGGTTGATACGCCTGCGCTTGGGACTACGTGTTTTGTATATTTCCGGACATTTTTTTTGGGGATCGTGCCGTGCGTGCGCTTTCCCGGATGGGGCGGGAGTTCGGTGACAGGACACGGGCGCTGGGTAATGAAGCGGGTCGCTGCTTGCCTGGCCACGGTGCTGGCGTTCGGTGGTCTCGCTGCGACGGCTGGGGCCGGCGCAGCCGCGGCGGACACCACGCCGCAGACGCTGAACCTGAAGGTCCTGCTGATCGGTGAGGGGTCGACCGACCCCACCACGGCGGCCTGGGCCTCGGCGCTGAGCAACGAGGGTGTCGCCTTCGACGAGGTCACCGCCACGGGCGCAGTGGGCAGCGAGCAGGTGAGCCTGCCGGCGCTGTCCAGCGGCAGTACCGGCAACTACAACGGCGTGGTCATCGCCGACTCGCCCACCGACTACGCTGCCGGACAGCTGAGCACGCTGGACACCTACGAGTCCACGTTCGGCGTGCGCCAGGTCGACGGGTACATGTTCCCGAACCCGAACCTGGGCGTTACCTTCAGTGGGACCTCCGGCGCCCTCGACGGGACGACGGACACGTTGACCGCAGCCGGGCTGGCCGCCTTCCCCGAGCTCAAGGGCCCGATCCCGTTCGACACCGGCAGCTTCGGCTACGGAGCCACCGTGAACCCCGGCGCTCCCTACACGCCGTTCCTGACCAACACCGCCGGCCAGGCCATGGCCGGGGTGTACCAGCACCCCACCGACGCCACCTCGAACGACCCCCAGGCCGGTGTGTCGGAGCTGGCGCTGAACTTCAACTACAACGCCAGCCAGCTGCAGTGGCTGCTGCTGGCGCCTGAGCTGATCAACTGGGTCACCCAGGACACCCACCTGGGCCTGTTCCGCAATTACTTCGGCCAGGACATCGACGACCTGTTCATCGCCGACAACGAGTGGAGCCAGCAGTACCAGTGCACCCCGGCCTCGACCGACCCGCCGGACTACAACTGCCCGGCCGCCGTCCAGAACGCCGTGGCGGGATCCGGTCCGGGCATTCCGGCGGACACGCAGATGACCGCGGCCGACGTTGACTACGTGGTCAACTGGGAACAGCAGACCGGGATCAAGCTGAACCTCGCCTTCAACGCGATCGGCGCGTGCACCTACCCGGCTGTCGGAGACCAGTCGAACGCCAACTGCACCGGCAGCGTCACCGACCCGAGCGGTACGTACTCGATGCCCGGCCAGACTTTGGACGCCGGCTACCCCAACGATGCGGCCTTTGTTAACGAGCTGCTCAAGGACCAGGCGGACTTCAACTGGATCACCCACACCTGGTCGCACCAGTTCCTCGGCTGTAACGTCTGGGCGGCCCAGCCGCTCACCTCGGTGTCGGCGGGCTCGGGCGGCAGCCTCGCGGCCGGCACCTATAACTACGAGATCACCGCGGCCACCGCCTACGGGGAGTCCGAGCCGTCCACGGCCCAGAACGTCACGGTCAGCGACAGCGGATCGGCCACGCTGACCTGGCCCGAGGCCCCGAACGGCACCTCCACGGACCTCAGCACCCCCGGGCCCACGCTGGCCCAGCTGCAGTCCAGCTTCGGCGGCGGGAACACCGCGGCCTGGGGCTACAACGTCTACCGCGAGGACCCGGGCTCGTCCACCTTCGGGCTGGTCGGCCACGTCGATGAGAACCCCAGCGCCACGTCGTCCACCACCTACTCCTACACCGACAACGGAGGAACGCCCGGTGCCGCACCCGGGTCGGGTCCTGACTTCCCGTCGTCCACCGACCCCGGCATCGACTGCGCCAGCGGCGCCGGCAGCTGGGAGCCGGCGACCAGCGCTCAGGCCGATTCCTCGATCGACCAGGAAATCGGCATGGACCAGGCGTTCGCCGCGGCCAACAACCTGACCAACTACGACCCGTCGGCCGTGGTCACCGGCGAGCACTCCGGCCTGGAGAACCCCAACATGGCGGCCGGCTTCACGGGTGCGGGCATCAAGACCTTCGCCCAGGACGGCTCCCGCCAGCCGACCCAGTACTCGCTCGGCGGCGCGATCGGGGCCCCCCGCTACCCGAGCAACATCTACTACAACGCGTCCAACTGGCCCGACGAGATCAGCGAGTACAACACGCTGTACGTGGCCGCGGGAGACCCGATCGGCGGCACTGACCTGCAGGGGAACCCTGAGGACGGACGCTGCCAGGACACCTCCGCCACCACCTGCCGGACCACGGCGGCCACCGAAGACGACATCCTCGCGTCCGAGTCCCGGATCATGCTGGGCCACATACTCAACAACGACCCGCGGGTCTACTACGCGCATCAGCCCAACCTGATGGCCGACACCGGTGCCGCCGACCCAGTCGCCGATGGTTATACGCTGCTGACCACGCTCAGCTACATGCAGAACCTGTACCAGGCCTGGTCCACGGCTCCGTTCATCCCGATGACCGACGTCGCCGAGGCCCTGACCCTGCAAAAGCAGAGCGCCTGGGCCACGGCCGAGCAGGGCGGGAACTACACCGCCAGCGAGACGAACGGCGTGGTCTCCGTTACCAACAACGGCATCGAGGTCAACATCCCGGTCACCGTGCCGCCGGGTACCACCGTGAACGGCGGGGCCTTCGGTCAGTCCTACGGCGGCGACCTGTCCGACTGGGTGAACCTCGGCACCGGGGCCACCGAGACGCTGAACGAGAACGTCGGTCCGACCATCACCAGCGCCGCGTCGGCGACCTCGATCGTGGGCGCGCCGTTCAGCTTCACGGTGACCACCACCGGCGCGCCAACCGCGACGCTCACTGAGACCGGCGCGCTGCCGTCCGGGATCAACTTCATCGACAACGGCAACGGCACCGCCACGATCGCGGGGACGGCCGCATCCGGCACCGGGGGCAGCTTCCCGATCACGATCACGGCCACCAACGCCAACGGTGCGGTCAGCCAGTCCTTCACGCTGACCAACGCCGAGGCGCCGACCATCACCAGCCCGAGCACGGCCACGTTCACCACCGGCGTGGCCGGCACCTACAACATCACCACCACCGGCTCCCCTGCGCCGAGCCTGACCGAGTCCGGCACGCTGCCGGCCGGCATGTCGTTCACGGACAACAAGGACGGTACGGGCACGATCACGGGCACGCCGGCCGACGGCTCGGCGGGCACCTACCCGGTGTCGATCGCGGCGACCAACGTCTCGGGCAGCACGGCCACGCTGGTGCTCACCATCACGGTGAACGCCGCCGCCGCGCCGACGCTCACCGTTCCGGCCGCTGACTTCACCCAGAACCAGGCGGGTGGCGTCACCATCACCACGACCGGCGCGCCCACGGCGAAGATCACCGAATCTGGAACCGTGCCCGACGGTCTGACCTTCACCGACAACGGCGACGGCACCGCGACCCTGTCCGGCACACCGACGACCGCTGGGTCGACCAACCTGACGATCACGGCCAGCAACGGGATCGATCCCGACGCGACCCAGACCATGGCAGTCGTGGTCGGCACCGGGCCGACCTTCACCAGCGCTGACAGCCAGACGGCCACCGTCGGAACCGGGTTCAGCTTCACGGTCACGACCAGTGGCTCGCCAGCGCCGAGCTTCGGCTGGGACAACGTGCCGGAGGGCATGACCTTCACCGACAATGGCGACGGCACGGCCACGCTAGCTGGCACGCCGACGAAGGCCGGTACGTATGCCATGGACCTGTCAGCCGGCAATGTGTACGGCACGGCTCAGCAGACGCTGACTGTCACCGTCCAGCAGGCGCCGAGCATCACCAGTGGCGCCACCGCGACGTTCACCGAGGGCACGGCCGGGACGTTCACGGTGGCGACCACCGGTTCCCCGACCGCGACCATCACAGAATCCGGGGCCCTGCCCACGGGTGTGACGTTCACCGACAACGGCGACGGCACGGCCACGCTGAGCGGCACCCCGGCGACTGGGACCGCGGACACGAGCCCCTACCAGATCACGATCAACGCATCGAACGGGGTCAGCCCGGACGCGTCGCAGAGTTTCACGCTGACGGTCAACAAGGCCCCCGCGGCCCCGGTGATCACCAGCGGTGCCGACCCGACGTTTGTGGTGGGCACGGCCGGGACGTTCTCGGTGACCACGACCGGCAACCCGGTCGCGAAGATCACCGAGAGCGGGAACCTGCCTGCCGGCGTGACCTTCACCGACAACGGTGACGGCACGGCGACCCTGGCCGGCACCCCGGCCGCGGGCACGCGCGGCAGCTACCCGTTCACGATCACTGCGTCGAACGGGGTCGGCACCGACGCCAGCCAGAGCTTCACGCTGACGGTGAACCCGGCCAACGCGGCCCCGGTCATCACCAGCGCCAACTCGACCACGTTCGCGGTGGGTGCGGCCGGGACGTTCCCGATGGTCACCACCGGCTTCCCGAACGCGAGCCTCTCGGCCACGAGCAGCCCGGCGCTGCCGTCCGGGATCACGTTCAAGGACAACGGTGACGGGACCGCCACCCTGGCTGGCACGCCGCCAGCGGGCAGCCAGGGCACCTACACGCTGACCGTCACGGCCAGCAACTCGGTGGGCACGGCGACCCAGACCTTCGTCCTGACCGTGAACAGCGGGCTGGCCATCACCAGCGCGAACTCGGCCACGGCGACCTCGGGCACGGCGTTCAGCTTCACGGTCAGCACCACGGGCACGCCAGCGCCCACGCTGACCCGGGCCGGAACGCTGCCCTCGGGCGTCACGTTCAAGGACAACGGGAACGGCACCGGGACCCTGTCCGGCACGCCGGCCGCGACCGCCAAGGGCTCGTTCCCGCTCACGTTCACCGCGAAGAACTCGACGGGAACGACGAGCCAGGCCTTCACGCTGACCGTCAACAACGCGCCGGCCTTCACTAGCGCGGCGACGCTCACGGAGACGGCGGGCACGGCGTTCACCTTCACGGTCAACACCACGGGCTTCCCGACGCCGACGCTCAGCGCCGGAAGCCTGCCCACCGGGGTGAGCTTCTCGGACAACGGCAACGGCACCGGATCGCTGTCGGGCTCGACCGCGGTTGCCGCCGGGACCTACTCCGCGACGATCACCGCCACCAACGGCGGCGGCTCGACCAGCCAGACGATCGCCCTGACCGTCAACACCGCCGGGACCAAGGTGGCCGTGCCCACCTTCACCAGCGCGGCCGCGGCCACGGCGTCGTCGGGTACGAGGTTGAGCTTCACGATCACCACGGCGGGCAGTCCCACGACTACCACCACCAACATCACCCGAAGCGGGACCCTGCCGGCCGGGATCTCCTTCACCAACAAGGGCAACGGGCAGGCCACGCTGACCGGTACACCCACCGCGGCTAGCGGCGGCACCTACCCGCTGACCTTCACGGCGAAGAACTCGGCCGGGACGACGACCCAGTCGTTCGTCCTGACCGTCGCCGCGAAGCCGACAATCACGACCGCGAACAGCGCCAAGGCCACCGATGGCTCCGCGTTCAACTTCACGGTCAAGACCACCGGGGCGCCCGCGCCGACGCTGGCCGAGTCCGGTGCCCTCCCGCAGGGCCTGAGCTGGGCCGACAACGGTGACGGCACGGCCACCCTGGCCGGCACTCCGGGCGTGGGTCAGGGCGGCACCTACAAGCTGACGATCACCGCGACGAACGCGGGCGGGACGGCAACCCAGTCGTTCACGCTCACGGTGAACGCCGCCCCGGCGATCACCAGCAATTCGTCGGCGACCGCCACTCACGGGAAGACGTTCAGCTTCACGTTCACCAGCACCGGCTCACCGGTGCCGAATGTCACCCATTCCGGCACGGTGAAGGGGCTGACCTACAACAACAAGGGCAACGGGACCGCGACGCTGACGGGCACCCCGACCACCGCCGGGACCTACACCCTGACGATCACCGCGAAGAATTCTGTCGGCACCGCACTGCAGACGTTCACCCTGACGGTGGGCTGAGGCCGGCGACCACCGTGCCGCCGGGAGGACCTCGAAGGGGGGCTCTCCCGGGGCACGGGCACCGGAGATGACGTGGGCAGACAGGGAGGCAGGGGCTGATGACAGGACCGGCGGGACGGCAGGCCAGGCACCGCGGATCGCGGCGCAGGCCACCTCGGCGGCGCGCTCCTCGTGCCTCGCTGACGTCCCTGGTGCCGTGGGTACGGGAGCACGTGCTGCTGGCCGCCCTGGTGCCGGCCGTGATCGTGGTCGCGGCGGTTGCCATCGTGGTCGTCACGAGCCTCGGCGGCAAGCCAGCCCACACGAGCCACTCGAGCACGGCGTCGGTCCAGTCGGCGGTCGCGGTAACCAAGGGAGACCGCTGGGTCGCTGGCTCCGCGGGCAAGCTGCTGACGGCCGTCAACACCGACATCGGCAAGCTCAGCGCCGCCCAGAGGGCAGGCCAGCAGGCTGCGGCCAAGGCGGCGGGCGCGCGGCTGGCCTCGGCGGCCAGGACGGCCCTGGCCGGGCCGATGCCCCCGGAGGCGGCCAGGCTTTACCGGTCCGCCCTGAACGACCTCGAGAGCGCCGGCACCATGTCGACCAGCGGTAACTTCAGCAAGGCCGGCCCGCTGCTCAACGCGGGCCAGGCCAAGATCACGAAGGTCACCGCTCTGGTGAACCGGACGGCCCCGGTCGCCGCGCCGGGCGTGGTGGAACCAAACGAGTGATGAAGCGGATCGCCCTCGTCTGCGGGCTTACCCTGCTGTTCGCCGCGGCCTGCGGCAGCAGCCAGAAGCATTCGGACTCGGCCAGCGCGCCCCGGCCGGCGAAGTCCAGGGCCACACTCGCGGCCACACCCAAGCCGACCCCGACGCCCTCTCCCAAACCCCACAAGCGTCACCGGGCCGCCGCGCACCGGCCCAGGCCGCACACGTCGTGGTGGCAGCCCAGGAACGTGGGTCCGAACAACGGCGCGGAGTGGCAGTGGGAGCTGGATCACAGCCTTAACCTCGGCAGCTCCAGTGATATGGGCAGCCGGGCGGTGAACGTCTCCGGACGTGTGGCGCCAGCCCCGACGGTGTACGACATCGACGGCATTGACAATTCCGCATCCACCGTCAGCGCCCTGCATGCCCGGGGCGACAAGGCGATCTGTTACATAGAGATTGGCGCCGCGGGAAACTATTACCCGGGCACCTCCTACTATTCACAGCTGAAAGCGGTCGGCGATCTCGGCAGCAACGTGCCGGACTACCCGGAGCAGTACATCAACATCAACGCATCATCGGCGGTCAGTATCATCGAATCGATGATCCGGCAGCAGTGCGCGGCCAAAGGCTTCGACGGGGTCGAGCCGGACATCGACGATTCCTACACCGACTCGACGGGCTTCGGCATCACCGAGCAGGACAATATTAGGTACGACAGAACGCTCGGTGCCTATGCGCACAGCCTTGGGCTCGCCTGGGGCCAGAAGAACGGCGATAACGACGCCGCGTTCTCAGGGTCGCTCGAGCCCACCACAGATTTCCTGCTCGACGAGGAGTGCAATTTCTATCACACGTGCGGGATCGTGGCGACACCGTACGTGAGAGCCGGAAAGCTGGTCCTGAACGCCGAGTACACCGACGACTGGGGCAGCAACACAGCCCAGGACCTGGCCAAGTTCTGCGCGGCCGATGCGGCAGCAGGCATCGACGGGACGCTGTTCACCACCGACCTCGCCGGGCAGCGCAATCCCTGCCACTAGGCGGGGCGCAGGTCAGCGTGGCGATAAAAGCACCTGCGGGTAGAGCTCGCCGTCCGGGAGGCGATCCCACGGGTTGTCTCCGCCGTTGTCGGTGATGTACACGCAGCCCGCCCGGCGACGGGTCGCGAGCATGAACGCGTCCTCAAAGGACTCCGGGGGCACCGAGTACACCAGGTGGAAGAACTGCTCGGCCGGCCGTGACCGGGCCCACCGCGGCACGGCCATGTCGATATAGGACGGCCAGGTGCCTTCAAACGTGCCGAGGAGGTCGGCAATCTCCGCGTAGTCCTGGACCGGGTGGACGCCGTGGTTGAACGCCACCACGTGGGCCCCGATGCCCCTCGCCCGGTGGGTGAGGTCAGCGTAATGATGCAGGCTCTGGGTATCGCTCGGCACCCGGTCGAAGAACACGCCGGATACCCGGTACCAGGCGATGTACCGGCTGATCTCCTCCAGCACCTCGCCGATGGGGCGGTGGCCGTAGTTCGTGTCCACGTAGCCGGCCACGGATACCCCGGCGTAGTACAGCCCTTCGAGGGCCGGGGTGAAAGCCGGGTCGGGCTGGGCCCCGGGCCCGCTGGCCAGGTTGAGCACGATCAGGCGGATCTGAGCGGCGCGCTCGATGAGGTGCGCCCACTCCCCGGGGCACACGGCCGGATGGAAATAGGCGGGCACGATCAGCTGCGGCGGAACCAGCACTGTGCCATCCGAGGCGAGCTGAGTCACAGACTTTCCTCCCGGTGCTCAGCCAGACCGATCGGCTGGCGGCGTAGCGATCCGGCGATTCTCGCACGAACGATACTGGTCGATGGCATGTTTTGTTACTCGATGGGCTTATCTGGCCACGGATACAACCTGGCCAATTGCGGCGCCTGGGACGGCCGGGGGGCACAAGCCAGGCACCGGTGGCGCCAGATGGCAAGGGGCCGGGCGCGGTACCGCGCCCGGCCCCCGGTCGCTGCCTGGCTAACAGGTGCCTGCGGCGGCGTCAGCCGCGAAGGTGCTGAAGTAAGGCGGCAGCTGGTCGTACCACGTCCCGACGTAGACGTAGCCGATGTTCTGCTGAGCCAGCGAGCCGCACGCCGAACCGGGCTGGGGTGCCGTGTCGTCACCCGGCGCGTCGTAGATCATGGCCGAGAAGTCGTTGGCCGGGTAGCTCGCTTCCCAGGCCGCCGGCGCCCACGAGGTGTAGGGGTTCAGGCCGGGGTCGTTGTAGGAACCCTCGAAGGTCACCACGATGTCGGCGTTGTTGGCGTTGCTGCTGGTGAGCATCCAGGGCGAGCCGGGGTTGGCGCCGAAGTTGAACACGACCTCATCGTTGTTGCCCTCGTGCGTGTGCACGTAGTTGGCCAGAGTCCGGTAGTAGGTCTGGTTGCTGGTGGTGGTCCCTGGGACGGTGTCTGAGACCCCGTCAAAGAAGATTCCTGCGATATTGCCCTTATAGAACGAGTACCAGTTCTTGATCTGGGTCTCGACGTCGGCGGTGCTCACCTGGCCGTAGTTGGTCCACACGTAGCCGATAACCGAAGCACGGCCGTACTTGTAGCAGTTCTTGATCACCTTCGTCCACGCGGGCACGGCGGCGGTGCCGACTCCCTGGCCCTGGAATGGATCGGCGATGATCCACGACCCGTCGCCCGAGCCGTTGGTCTGCGAGCAAACCGCGGTCCAGTTGGCGGGATCTGCGTTGTCGTACAGCGGGATCAGCTCAGCCTGAACCGCATGGCTGGGACCGCGGCTGACCGCCGCGCCAGCCAGGCCCGGTGCGCCGCCGACCACGGCCAGCGAGGCCGCACCCAGCAAGCTCAGCGCCGTGGCGAGGCGCTTCAATCCGTGGAACATCCTTCCCCCACTCCTTGAGGCGACCGCACCTGCGACCGCAGGTGCAAGGTTTAGTTCGTACTCGGTTGCTGGCCTTACGCCGGCGCGCGGACGGGCGCGTCGGTCTGGATCCACTGGTAGACGGCTCGTATGCCGTCGGCGAGCGAGGTGAAGGGGCTCCAGCCCAGGTCGCGCCGGACCAGGTCAGCGGCGAGGGCGTTGCGCTGAAGCTCCCCCACCCGGGGCGGGGCGAACTCCGGCTGGATAGGCCGGCCCGCGGCCTCGCCAATGAGCCCGATGAGGTCGAGGACACTGGTCTCGGTCCCGGTCCCGACGTTCCATATGCCCGGCCTGCCGCTGTCCGCCGCAGCGAGCACGGCTGCGACGACGTCGCCCACGTACACGTAATCGCGGGTCTGCGTGCCGTCGCCGTAGACGGTCGGCGCCTTGCCTTCGAGCGCCCGCGAGCAGAAGATCGCGATCACCCCGGCCTCGCCGGTCGGGTCCTGTCTGGGCCCGTAGACGTTGGCGAAGCGCAGCACGGCGTGCGTAGCGCCGTGCAGGCGGTTGTACAGACCCACGTACTGCTCGGCACAGAACTTGGCGATGCCGTACGGGGACTCGGGCACCGGCACCACCGTCTCCGGGCACGGGATCGGCGCTTCCCGGCCGTAGATGGCGCCGCCGGTCGAGCAGAACACCAGCCGCGCGCCCACCCGGCGCGCCGCCTCCAGCACGTTGACCGTGCCGACGACGTTGACCTGGGCGTCGTGGGCCGGGCAGGCCACCGACGCCCGTACGTCGATCTGCGCGGCGAGATGACAGACCAGCTCCGGCCTGACCTCTTCCACCAGCCTCGCGAGTTCCAGCCCGTCGCTGATGTTCTGCTTGTGCAGCGTGGCGTGGTCATCGAGCCGGCCCGCTGAGCCCGCCGAGAGATCATCTATCACCGCGACCTCGTCGCCGCGGGCCAGGAACGCATCGGTCACATGTGAGCCAATAAAACCGGCACCGCCGGTCACCAGTACACGCATAGATTTCCTTCTTTCTTCAGACGTCTGAGGCCACCCGCTGGTCGCGCTCGCCCGGCCTAGCAGGCGTGCCGTGCAGGCCCTCCGAGCACCCAGCCGGCATAGGCAGCAAGCACGAGGAGCAGTTCGGCGCAGATCTTGACCTGCCCGAAGACCCCGTAGTGGCGGAACGCCACCTCGATGGCCAGCGCCGCCGTGCAGATGGCCAGCGGGAAGATACGGAAGCCGAAGCTCTGCAGCAGTAGCGCGAGGAACATCGAGCAGCCGATCGCCATGTACGCCGCAATCTGGAGCAGGAGCGTCGTCTCCGGGTGTACGAGCCCGCTCTGGAACGCGACCGACATGACGACGACCGTCATCAGGACGTTGGCGCCCAGGTACTGCAGCGCCGCGGCGATCAGCGTCAGCTGGGCCCGGGCGGCGAACGCCCGGAGCTCACGCGTCTGGCGCAGCAGCCGCTGCGAACGCCGCCGGAACCAGACCAGCATCCACTCCGCCGCGCCCATGCTCAGCGCCAGCGGCAGCGATGCGATCAGCGCGCCGGTATTGGTGCCCCCCTGGCCCGGCATGTGCACCGCGACGGGGAAGACGAGCAGCCCCCCGGCGACCAGCCCGAATCCGGCGCTTGGCAGTGATTTGCGCAGGTCCGCGGCGGTGACCAGCGGCTCCTGCTTCGCGCCAAGACGCCTGCTCCGACTGCCGAGGCCAGCCGCCTTAATGGTGCACGCCACGGCCAGGCCGACAGCCAGCAGCGGCGTGGCGCCCAGCGCGCCCCAGGCCGCGTGTTCAAGGTGCTCAGGCCGGCCGGCCAGCAGGAACGCGGTGGCGCTCAGCACCCCGGGCGCCAGCGAGAGAAACAGCAGCGGCTCGGCGCCCAGCACCAGCAGCACGGTGGCGCCCAGCATGTAAGCGCCCAGGCCCAGACCAAAGAGGAGCGCCGGGATCTGCACGGGCATCGTCATGGCCATGACGCCCAGGGCGATGAGCACGCCCACCATCCCCGCACCCAGGCCCGCCAGGAGCACCCGCTTGGCCTGGACCGGGAGACCCTGGCCCAGCCTCATGTAACCGAGGTAGGCCAGCGCCTGGCTCAGCGACCACGAGGTGAGCAGCGCGACCACCAGGATGCTTTGCACGCCAGGGCCATTCAGCAGCCGGTCAGCGGCCGCGAAACAGACCGTCGGCAGCCCATAGAGCAGGCCATGCAGGGCCGGCCGCAGCTTGCTGACCCCCCACGGGTCCGGCGGGGTTTCTGGTTCGGTCGGCCGCCGCGGCACCCGCCGGTACATCTCCTCGGCCAGCGTGAACACATCGGAAACCCCGTAGCGTTTCCGTACGGCCGGGTCGTTGAGGCCATCGAATTCCAGCGCGCTGGCGATCTCCAGGGGATGCACCGCGGACTCGCACACCTGCGCGTACTGCTCGCACAGTTCCTCTACGTCACGCGGCTTCGGGGCCTCGGCGTAGGAAACCTTCCTCCGCCGTGGCCTGCCGGCGTGCGCCGGAGGCGGCTGCAGTTCCTGGACGGTCATCCGGCCGCCCTCAGCATCAGCTCGGTGCGCGGGTCATCGCTGGGCTCGGGGGGAGCGACCGGGAGCGGATGACCCGCCGCCAGGAAGCTGTAGATCTCATCGAACTGGCTGATCGCCCCGTCAATGGTGAAGAACTCGAGGGCCCGGGCCCGGGCGGCGGCCGCCAGGCGGTGCCGCAGGGCATCATCCTGCAGCAGGGTCAGGCACGCCTGGCCCAAGCGGGTCGGGCTGCCGGGCGGCACGACCAGGCCGGTATCGCCGACCGCCTCGGTGACCCCGCCGACATCGGTGGCAACGCAGGTCCGGCCGGACGTCATGGCCTCGATCAGGCTGTAGGGAAAGCCCTCAGACACGCTGGAGAGCGCGACGATGCTGCCGGCGATGTAAGCATGGCTGACCTTGTCGAGATGGCCCTCGAACGTGGCCGCCTCGGCGATCCCCAGATCCGCGGCCAGCGCCTTGCAGCGTTCCAGGTAGGACTCCCGCCCCTTGGGCGGGGAGCCCCACATGCGCAGCCGTGCCTCGGGCATCTCCTGGTGCACGAGCGAGAAGGCGCGCAGCAGCGTCTCCAGGTCCTTGATCGGGTCGACCCGCCCAGCCCAGGAGATCGTGGGCTGCTCCGGCTCGGTGTCGTGGCTGGGGAAGTTGGCCGGGTCCACGCCGTTGTACACGGTGCGGATGCGCTTCGGGTCGGCGCCGAGCCGCTCCTCCCAGCGGCGGTTGTAGATGTTGCACGGAGTGATCGTGTCCGCCTCGCGGTAGCCGAGCGCGCAGAGCTGACGCAGGAACTCCAGGTAGAGGGCCTTCACTGGCCACCGGTACGGCAGCTTGGGGCCGTGCAGGTATTGCTCTCGCAGGTAGATGCCGTGCTCGCTCACGACGACCGGCGTTCCGTACTGCCATTTCGCGGTCAGGCCCGGGAGCACGCCGAGCCCGTTGGTGGCCACGTGCACTACGTCCGCGCGGATGGGGGGATGCGACAGCGGCCGGAGGCAGTGATCGAGTAGCTGCATCACGGTCACCGCGTCGTTCAGGCTGGGCGCGGACTGCTCAACGCCTGACCATTTGCTCCGCCAGGCGTCGGTGAGCAACCGCACCGCCCGGCCGCTGGACAGGGCCGCGCTGAGATTGCCCCGTTGCGCAAAGTCAAAGAGCTTGCGCAACACGTCGCCGAAACGGCGCTCGCTCTCCGGCGACGGGTCCAGCAGCGAGTTGATGAGCTGACGCAGCAGGCGGGACGGAAGCCGGAGCGCCCGGCCGGACCGGGGGCCGGTCGGCGGAGTTCCCCAGAGCGGCACCTTGTCGACCGAGGACACGTTGGCGGGCAACTCCCACACGACCTGCTCGGCACCGGTCGCCACCAGGGCGAGCAACTGGAAGTCGTACCCGGGCATCCCGCGGACGATCTGGTCGCACCACACGCTCACCCCACCGAACTGGTGCGGATACGTGCCTTCCGTAACCATCGCTATTTTCATCTTGCTTATTTACCGCCTGATTCACACGGAACGTCGGCGTCTGGAATAACTGGTTATTAATCCGCGAGTCTTTAGTTTTTGTCTATGCCGGTCCTGCAGGTTATCAATGGGGCTCGGGCGCTTTCTTTGACAAAGGATTCACCGGCATTCACGACGGCAAAGCCGGCACGCGTGAGTGTAGATGGCCCTGCGTCCATGTGCCCGTTGCCCCCCAAGGTGGGTCATGTCTTCCTGAAGCGGTGCCAAAGCAGCAAGTGCAGAGGATCCCGCGCAATTTACCTGGCTGACAGTAGACGCTCGCTGGGCCGCGCCGGATGACGTCCCGGAGCGCTACGTTACCAGTTCGTTATAATTCTCGTGACTTCTTCGCAACAAGACCGGTAAACATGACATTGCCGGACATCGCGGACTGGGCCAAGATGCGTACCTGAGGGCCCGGGCGTGCGTCAGACGGCACGCCGCCCTCCGGTCCCGACCGCCGCGGCGGGGGAGCCCGCCGCCCGCCGCCGGGGACCAGCCTTCGGCTGTGAGCCCCGCTGGTCTCGATCCGGCTCCCGCCGGCGGCTCGTCTTGCGCAGCTCGAGCAGATACGGCGGGCCCTGCTTCTGCCCTACGCCGATCTTGACGGGGCGGCCGGCCAGCGCGGCGCATCCGACAATCGGGTACTCCGCGGGCCAGCGGGCAACCTCGGCCGCCGAGGTGAGATCCCACACCCGCACCAGCATGTCCTCGCCACCGCTGACCCCCAGGGTGCCATCGGGGCTGATGCCCACGGCCAGTATCGGCCGGGTGTGGCCGGTGAGGGCGGCCAGTTCGCGGCCGGCGGCCAGGTCCCAGACGCGCACGGCCCCGTCGCTGCCGCCGCTGATCGCGCGGGTCCCGTCCGGGGTGACCGCCACCGAGAACACCTCGCCAGTATGGCCGCCGAGGGTGGCTAGCACGCGTCGCCGGGCCAGGTCCCACACCACCACCGACCCGTCGTCACAGCCGCTGACCGCGCGGGTGCCGTCCTGGGTCAGGGCCACGGCCAGCACCGGCCGGGCGTGGCCACTGAGGGTGGCCAGCTCCCGGCCGCGGGCCAGGTCCCAGACCCGCATTGACCCGTCCTCGCTGCCGCTGACCGCCCGGCTGCCCTCCGGAGTGACGGCCACCGACCAGACGGCGCGCGCGTGACCGGAGAGGATAGCCAGCTCGCGGCCGGTATCCAGGTCCCAGACGCGGACCGACTTGTCGCTGCTGCCGGTGACCGCGCGGCTGCCGTCCGCGGTGACGGCCACGGCCCAGACCGGCCGGCGATGGCCGGTGAGCGTGGCCAGCGTCCGCCCGCGGGTCAGGTCCCATAGGCGCACCGACCCGTCGTCGCTGCCGCTGACCGCATGCCGGCCGTCCTGGGTGACCGCCAGCGAGAACGTCCAGCTGTCGGGGGCAGAGGCCCGCGCCGGTGCTGGTGCTGGTGCCGGTGCCGCTGCCGGTGCCGCTGCCGGGGCTTCGGCAGGCGCCTGTTCACGGCTGGGCGCCAGGTCCCAGACGCGGACCGACCCGTCACTGCTGCCGCTGACCGCGCGGGTGCCGTCCGGGGCGACCGACACCGCGAGCACCTGGCGCGTGTGCCCGGTCAGCGTGGTTTGCATCCGCCCGGTGGCCAGGTCCCAGACGCGGACCGACCCGTCCTCACCGCCGCTGACCGCGCGGGTGCCGTCCGGGGTGACCGCCACGGCCCATACCCATCCGCTGTGCCCGGTCAGGGTCGCTTGCTCACGGCCGAGCAGCAGGTCCCAGACGCGGACCGAGCCGTCATCGCCGCCGGTGACCGCGCGGGTTCCGTCCGGGGTGACCGCCACCGAGAACACCTCGCCGGCGTGGCCGGTCAGAATGGCCTCCTCTGTTTCTGTGGCCAGGTCCCAGATCCGCAGGGCGCCGTCCCCGCTCGCGCTGACCACCTTGGCGCCGTCTGGGGTGACCGCCACCGACCAGACCGGCCGGCGATGACCTTCGAGGGCGGCCAGCTCAGTTCCGGTGTCCAGGTCCCAGATGCGCACCGACTTGTCGCTGCTGCCGGTGACCGCGCGGGTGCCGTCCGGGCTGATCGCCACCGAGAACACCTCGCCGGTGTGACCGGTGAGCTTGGCTTGCTCCTCTTCGGCGTCCAGGTCCCAGATGCGCACGGATCCGTCGTCGCTGCCGGTGACCGCGCGGGTGCCGTCAGGGGTGACCGCCACGGCCCGCACCCAGTCGGTGTGACCGCCGAGGGCAGCCTGCTCGCGCCCTTCATCCAGGTCCCAGATGCGCACCGCCCCGTCGTCGCCGCCGCTGAGCACGCGCAGCCCGCCCGGGGTGACCGCTACCGCCCGCACCGGGTCGGTGTGGGCGGCGAGGACTTGCTCGACCGGCACGATGGACGGCGCCAGCGTGAGCGGCGACGGGCCGGCGTCCGGCCCGTCGGCCGGGCTGGTCAGCGCGGCGGCCCAGCCCGTGATGCCCGGGTCCGGCTGACCCTTCAGCCGGTCGGCGAGCTGTGTCCGGACCTGTGCGGGGTCGCTCGCGAGAATGGGGGCGGAGGCCCGTAGCGCCCGCAGAATCTGGCGCGTGAGCGGGTCGCCCGCCAGACCGTAGTCAGGGACTAGGGCGGCCAGCGGCCCGTGCGTGAGCCGGGCCTGGATCCACGCGGTATCGGTGAGCACGGCGCGGAGTTCGGCGTTGAGGTGAGCGTCGTGGAGGTGACCGGTCAGGGTGCGGGCCAGATAGGGGTCGGTGACCGAGCCGGCCCAGCCTCCCGTATAGCGGAGCCGGTAGCCCTCAAGCAGCCGGGCGTGAGTGGCGGTGAGCCCCTCCGGGCCCAGCCGCCGCTCGATCACGTCGTAATGCAGGTCGTGGGCGCCGTACCAGTCCTCGCCCGCGTCCATGAGCAGGTAACTGCCGGTGAGCTCGGTGAGCAAATCATCGACCCGGGATTCCGGAAGCTCGGATTGCCACAGCGCCCAGGCGGCGTCGCGGGGGAACGCGCCGCGCCGCGCAAACACGGCCAGCTGCGCGTAACGCTCCTGGTTGGCCTCGGAGAGGCCGGCGATGGCGGCCTCGATCACGTCAAACAGCGACCGGTACCTGTCCACGTCCAGATCGGTCCCGGTGTGGACCGGGTCCTTCTTGATCGAGGCCCGCACGTCAGCGAAGGACCCGCTCCGGGCGGCCATGGCCCCGACGGTGGCCACCCCGAGCGCCAGGCCGCCAACCCGGGCGTACAGCGCCTGAGCGTCGTCCGGCAGTGTTCCCGGAGCCTGGTTCGTCCAGCGGCCCAGCAGCTCCAGCGCCTGGTCCGGGGTCAGCTCGTCGACCCGGATCTCCTCGGCCTTGACCGGCCTGGCCAGCTCGGCCAGGCGGGTATTGAACATGACGGTGCCCTTGGGCGCTAGCCCGGTCAGGACGTCCAGCTGGCGGGCCTCGCGCACATTGTCTACGGCGATCAGCATCCGCCGGCCCCGCAGGGCGGCCGAGAGCTGCTCCCGGCCCTGCTCCATCGTGCCGAAGCTGATCGCGGCGTTGTCCAGGTCCAGGCAGACAGCCAGATCGGCCAGCAGCGCCTCCGGATGCTTCCCGGGACCCGCCTCGAGCCAGGCGATCCCGTCCCGGAAGACCCGCCGCACCTCACGATCGGCGCATGCCTGCGCGGCCAGCGTCGTTTTGCCGCCCCCGCCGATCCCCACCAGCGCTACAGGCTGTTCCCGCGCGCACAGCGCCCGGACCGCGGCGGTCAGCAGGTCAGGTCGCTGGATCAGGTGGGAGGGCAGCGGCGGCCGTGCCCCGGAGACCCCCCGGCCCCACCACCGCATCCCCAAGCTCCCATCCGTTGCTGCGCATGAACCATGGCCCAGCGGACTGCAGAAACACGTCTGCCAACCTGGCCAGATCGACCAGCGTGCGGAAGCCCCCCCAATGAGGCAACCGGGCCTCGGCGGTCGACCAGGGCTGCTCCAGTAGTCAACTTAGCCGTACAACTGGATCTTGTCGGCTATTTCCGGCCCGGTCGGCGGATCCGAGCCGGACGGCCGGTTGCGCCCGAAGCCGGGAGCTACCCGGCTGAGCCGCCGGCGATCTCGTAGGACCACAGCTCACTGCTCACGCCGACCGGGGGAGATGGCTGGCCGCCGCTGCGCTCGGCCGCGGACCGGTGGCCGTGGCCGAATGCGGGCGAGCTCAGCCAGGCCCGGAACGACGCCTCGTCCCGCCAGCGCGTGACCACGAGCCAGGTGGTGCGCTCGTCGGTCGGCTTGAGCAGCTCGAAGCCTTCGAAGCCGCCGGCGTTGTCGACCGCGCCCGCCCGGGCGGCGAACCTGCGCGCTAGCTCATCGCCGCTGTCGGCCGGCACTGTAATCGCATTGATCTTCACGACGGTCATGTGCTCGATGATGCCACTAGCCCAGCGCCGGCCTGGGCTTGGCGGAACGGCCCGATTTGGCCTTCTCGCTCAGCACCGGCGGCGGCCGGAACGGGTAGATGAGCAGCCGGTGGTATCCGAGCCGGTACAGCGATGACAGGAACAGGTGCAGCTCGTTCTCGGCGTCGGCCACTAATCTGCGGGACAGCCGCGGCCGGTCGTCAGCGGAGTACGTGCGGGCGTCCATCGTGGAGGGGTGTGAGCTCAGCGTGGCGTGCAGCCTGGCATCGGTGGTGTCGAGGTTGATCAGGCGCACGAGCGTGACCTTGTGGGCGATGGATTCCCGCCAGCGTCTGAGCTCGTCCCTGGCCCGCTCGTCCTTCACCCCGCGTCCCACCTGGCTGTAGTAATACAGCGCCGCGTCCGACAGCCACTGCGGCTGCCTCGCCGCGGCCCGCACCCGCGTGTCGCACCACGCCTGCATGTCGTCACCCATGGCCTCGTCGAGGCGGCGGAGCGGGAGCGTGATCCAGGCGACCAGTTGCTGGCGCCACTCGCTGGCGCGCGGGCGGCTGTCCAGGGCCGTCGCCTTCCCCAGCCAGAGGCCGCTGGGCAGGATCAGGCCGACGAACGCGGCGAGGACGTGATTGCCCGCGGCGACCGCGGCCAGGCCCACGCCGGTCGAGATCAGGGCCGTGAGCACGATGATGGTGATCGCCCACCATCGCGCGCGACGCCCGAACGGGTTGCCCGTTCTGCGGTAGCGGAGCATCAGGAAGCCGTACGCGGAGATCATCGCGATCACGATGGTGCCGACCACGACCCAGCCCGGCATGGCCCCAGTCCTCCGTTGCGCCCTGCGGCTAAAGCCGACGGCCGATCTTCCTAGCACATGGTGGCAGGTCATTCGCCATCTATCTAGGAGTAACCACATCTGTGGTCTGATACGGCGCAGACCACAACTTTGTGTGCCGGGGTGGTGCTGGCAGCTGAGCTCCCGGCCTCTGCCGACTGCGCCAGGTCGAGGGCCCCTTGGCCCGGCTCGGTAACTTTTAGGTTACAGATCGGTCACAATCAGCGCATGGAGGTGAGGGTACACTGTCCCTGGCGATACTCCATTTAGGTGTGCCTATAGCTTTAGCTATGGCTAAGCACTTGAAGCGACAGACTGGGAGCTACCCATGGGCCTTCGACTACCGTCCAGCCAGAAGGCCACTGAGGCTCAGGTCGACGACGAGCTGTCCCGGCTGATCACGCAGGTCACTAACGAGATCAACTGGCACATGCGGGAGCACAACCTCACCCGGGCCGACCTCGCCAGCCGGATGGGCGTATCGCCGGGCCGGGTCAGCCAGGTTCTGTCCGGAGGCGAGAATCTGACCTTGCGGACGCTGGCCAGTCTGGCCGCGGCTCTCGGCACGCGGTTCGACCTGGCGCTCAGCCCGCGTGAGCCCGTCGTCAGCAGCGCGCCCGCCCCCGCGGTCGAGGAGACCAGGCCCGTCGTGGCCGGGGACCGCGGCCCGCTCGCGTGGGCCGACCGGTTTGAGGACGCGAGCGCCAGCCGCACGCGAGGCTGACACCGCAGCCGTCCGTCACCGGGCACGGAATCGCCTGGCCGGCGCTGCGGGCCGCCCGCTAGCATGCAGCAGTCAGCGCCGGTGTAGCTCAGTAGGCAGAGCAGCCGTCTTGTAAACGGCAGGTCAGCGGTTCGATCCCGCTCACCGGCTCCACGTCAGTTGCACAGTCGCCCCTTGTGCACATCGTGCCCTAGGACGGGGGCTGCCTGGTACCGGGAGCTTGTCGGCGAGCGAGGGGGAACATGCCGACTCTCGATGCCGCTCGCAGCAAAATCACCGGCTTGCGTAATGCAGCGGTCGAGAACGGCTTTGGCCTGCTGACGATCCGCCGGCGAGACGAAGGTGACTTCATCGGGTACTGCGGCCTGATCATCGGCCGTTCCACGTGGGAAGAGCCCGAGATCGCTTACGAGCTGCTCGGCCGCGCTCACCGTCATGGATACGCCACCGAAGCCGCGTCCGCTGTCCTGGACGCGGCCATCGCTACCGGGCGGCACCGACTCTGGGCGACGGTGGGCGCCTGGAATGCTGCGTCCTTCCGGGTACTCGAAAAGCTCGGCTTCGAGCGCCACCGCGGCTGGCGGTCAGCCTGGCCTCCGCTTGTCGCCCGCGCGCTCGACCACATCAATGCGCTGCTTCCTGGCCCTGCGGTCGACATCACCGTGGACAGGCTCGGCGCATCTGACCTGATCCCGCAAACCGGTACCTACGGATTCTCCAACCCCGTTATCGGGCTGATCACGATCGGCTTCGGGCCGACCTCGCAGGCGAGCCCCGCCAGGACACTACGGTTCTGGCTGCCGCGCACCCTCTCCCACGAGGTCGACCACAGCGCCCGCAGAATCGGGCCCGGCTTCGGGACCAGCCTGCTTGAGCAGACCGCCGCCAGCGCCAGCACGATCCTCGCGGGCAGTCACTACCAGCCCTGCGGTGGGGTACCTGGTTATCGATTCCACAGATCCGGGGCGGCTGGCGCCCTTCTGGTGCGCCCTGCTGGGCGTGGAGGTCGAGGAGTCGATCGGGGACGGTCAGTTCATCGTGCTGTCGAAGACCCCCGACGGCCTCACCGTCGGGTTCCAGCAGGTGGCCGGCGCGAAGGCGGGCAAGAACCGGCTGCATCTGGACCTGGTCGTCGACGACCTGGAGGCGTCCACCGCCGAGATCGAAGGACTCGGCGGGCGGTGGCTCGAGCCGGGTCAGATCCGCGAGCTGGAAGGGTTCAGCTGGCGGATCATGGCTGACCCCGAGGGCAACGAGTTCGATATCGACGTCCTGCCGTCTGGGTGACGAAACAGCAGCCACCCGCGCCGTGATCGGCGGATACGGTTGACTGCGTGCGGTGGGCCAAGGTCAGGGCGCTGGTGCTCGGCGGCACGGTGCTGGGCAGCGCCGTGCTGGCCGGCGCCATGCTCGCCGGCGGGCCGGCCCGGGCCGCCTCAGCGGGAGTGGGCCAGCGGGCCGGCGAGGTCACCGCGGCCAGCGATGCTGGCCAGGCCCGGGCGGCGACCACCGCCGGCCCGGCCCCGCCCGTGATCCTGATCGGTATCCCCGGGCTGCGCTGGACCGACATGTCCGCGGCCGCGACGCCGGCCCTGTGGCGGCTGGCCGGCCAGGGCTCGGTCGGCTCGCTCGTGGTGACCGCCGCGGCGAGCCGCACCTGCCCGGCGGACGCCTGGCTCACGCTGAACGCCGGCGCCAGGGCCGCGGCCCCGCACCCGGGGGCTGGCCCCTGTCCCGCGCTCCCGGCGGTGATCCCGGCCGCGCCGGGCGCGGGCGCACCAAGCGCGGGCGGCCCGGCGCGCATCCCGGCCATGCCGTCGCTCGTCCGCTATAACGCCCAGCAGTTCCACTACAACCCGGACTGGGGCCTGCTGGCCCGCGCGGCCGGGCCGGGACACTGTGCCGCCGCGATCGGGCCCGGCGCCGCGCTGGCCCTGGCCGGCCCGGCCGGGCGCATTTCCTCCTACGCCACCAGCGTGAGCCGGGCCGGCCTGAGCCGGTGCCCGCTCACCGTCGTTGACCTCGGCGCGCTTCCCGTCGGCGGTGCGCGGCCGGCCGCCGTGCGGGCCGCGGACCTGGCCGCGGGCAGGATCATCGGGGCGGCCCCGGCCGGGGCGATCATCGCGGTCGCCGGCCTCGGCGATGACACGGCGCCCCATCTCCGGGCGATCATCATCCGCGGGCCCGGCTACCGGTCCGGCGAGCTCGCCTCCACCGCCACCCGGCAGCCAGGGCTGACGGTGATCACCGACCTGACCCCGACGGTGCTCGGCTGGCGCGGCGTCGCCGTGCCGCAGGGCGCCGTGGGCTCGATGATCCAGTCCACGCCCCGCGGGGCGCTGGCCGCCACGGTCCGCGACCTGACCGGCCAGGACACGGCCGCGCAGGTGTACCGGGCCACGCTCGCCCCGTTCTTCTTCATCTACGGGTTCGGGGAGGGGGTGCTGTTCGGCCTGCTCACACTCGTGTTCTGGGGCCGCAGCGAGGACCGCAGGCGCCGCCGCCGGGCGGCCTACCGGACCGCGGGCACGCTCGTCATCGCGCTCCCCGCTGGCACGTTCCTGGCCAGCCTCGTTCCGTGGTGGCAGCTGCCGCACCCGGCCCTGGCCCTGTACGGGATGGCGCTCGTCTGGGCGGCGGTCATCGGGCTCGTGGCCCTGGCCGGGCCGTGGCGCCGGGATCCTCTCGGCCCGCCCGGGTTCGTGGCCGCGGTCACGATCGCGGTGGTCGGCCTGGACGTGATCACCGGGTCCCGGCTGCAGCTCGGCACCCCGTTCGGGTTGTCGGTCATCGTCGGCGGCCGGTACTACGGGATCGGCAACAACGGGATCGGCACCTACGGGATCGCGGGCATCGTCTGTGCGACCTGGGTGGGCGGAGCCGTGGCGCGCCGCGGGTCCCGCCGTCAGGCCGTGGCCGCGGCGGCGGCCGTGGCCCTGTTCACCGTGATCGCGTCCGGATGGCCCGGGTTCGGCGCGAAGGTCGGCGGCACGATCGCGATGGTGCCCGCGTTCCTGCTGCTGCTCGCCGCGGTGGCCGGCCTGCGGCTGACCACCAGGCGGCTCTCGCTGATCGCGGTGAGCGGTCTGGTGCTCGTGGCCGGCTTCGCGCTGCTCAACTACTTCGTCCCGGCGACCGGTCCTTCGGATATCGGCGCGTTCGTCGGGCACGTGCTGCACGGGGGCTCGGGCGGGATCCTGCAGCGGAAGGTCGGCTCCAACATCGGGTCGCTGAGCGAGAACCCGTGGGTGCTGGTGATCCCGGTGTTCATCTTCGTCGCCGGGCTGATGCTCGTCTGGCCGTCCCGGCTCGGTCTGCGGCCGCTGGCGGCGGCGTACCGGGACCTGCCGCTGCTGCGGCCGATGTTCACCGCGATCTGGCTGATCGGGTTGCTCGGCTGGTTCGCGAACGACTCCGGGATCACCGTCGCCGGGGCCGCCCTGCCGTTTGCCCTGCCGCTGGCCATCGCGATCGTGTCGTCCGTCTCACCAGGCACCGGCGGGCAGGGGGCGCCACCCGGCGCCCGCGGGGACGCCGGGACGTCGTCTGCGTCGTCGCCGGCTCCGGATTCGGCGCGTTCCTGACGACGAGCGGGGCGGGCCAGCGCGGACCGTACGGGCGTCTTTGCGACGCTGTAGGCCGGCTGGGCCGCCCAGGTTAACCTGTGACGTGCGTGAGCGCGCGGCGAGCGGAGGGACGCAGTGCAGTATCAGGTGTCGCGAGTTATCGCCGGACCGTTCCTGCACCTGCTGTGGCGGCCGGAGATCACGGGCAGCGAGCACATCCCGGCCTCCGGCGGAGCCATCCTGGCGTCGAATCACCTGTCGATCGTGGACTCCATCTTCCTGCCGCTGATGGTCAGCCGGCCGGTGACCTTCGCGGCCAAGTCCGAGTACTTCACCGGCACCCGGCTGGTCGACCGGGTCACCGGGGCGTACATGCGGGCCACCAAGCAGCTGTCCGTGGACCGGGCCGGGGCGCGGGCGGCGCAGGACATGCTGGAGGCGGCTCTGGGCCTGCTGCGCGAAGGGGCACTGTTCGGCATCTACCCCGAGGGCACGAGGTCGCCGGACGGGCGGCTCTACCGCGGCCGCACGGGCATCGGCTGGCTGGCCCTGCACTCGGGCCTGCCCGTGGTCCCTGTGGCCATGACCGGCACCGACCGCGTGCTGCCGCCGGGACACAAGATCCCCCGCGTGGCCCGCATCAAGATCGCGATCGGCGAGCCGCTGACGTTCGATCAGTACCGGGACCAGCCCGCCGGCGCCAGGCAGCGCCGCGCGGTCACGGACGAGGTGATGAAGGCCATTCAGGGCCTGTCCGGCCAGGAGTACGTGCCGATGTACGCGTCCGTCCGCAAGCAGGAGCTGGCCGCCAGCAACGGATCCGTTCCCACCGCGGACCGAGGGGCTTAGGCCGAACCTGGCCGGGCCGGTCAGCCGGTGTCTCTGGGCCCGTCCGGGTCGCGGCGCTGGGCCGGAAGGGTTTCCGTGGAGGCGCTGGGATTCCACACGTAGATCGGCCTGTCAGCCGCGCCGGCCGACTCGGGCTCGGGTTCGGGCAGCCCGGGCGGCCCCGTCTCCACCGGGAGCTTCGCCGGGCCCATGGCCCCGGCGTCCCATATCGAGCTGGATGTGGGCACCGACGCGGGCACGTTCTGCAGGGGAGCGCGACGGCTGAACCCCATGGATGTCGGCGACGCGGCCCACGGCAGCTCGCCTTCCGGCTTGGGCGCCGGGCCCCACGGCGGGGACCCTGACACCCTGGCCGGCCGCAGGGCGCTCGCCCGGGTGATCGGGGTCAGGGGAGCCCGGGGTACCGGGGGCTCGCCGCGGGGGAGCAGGTCGTCCCCGGTCGCGCTGATGTCGCCGAAGCTGCCTGTGCCGCGCGCGTAGCCAGGCCCGGGACCGCCGGGGCTGACGCGCGAGCCGGGCCAGGCCCCGCCCGCGGGGCGGGATACGGTGCCGGGTTCCGCGGGCAGCGCGGCGAAGTACTCGAGCATCTGGTCTGCCTTGCCGCCGCCGCCCCCGTTGCGCGCATAGGGGGCCGGCGCGGCAGGCTCCAGCGCGGCCGGCTCCAGCACGAGACGTTCCCGCCGCCGCCGGGACCGCACGATCACGTAGATCAGGATCGGCACCAGCAGCAGGATGAGCACGGCCAGGGACAGGATCCCGGCGCGCTCCAGCTTCGGGGTGAGCTTGTCGCTGGCCTGGGGCACCGCCGGCGGCAGCGTCGGCAGCGGCGTGGCCGGAACGGCGCCATCGCCGGCCCGC
Source organism: uncultured Actinomycetota bacterium (assembly GCA_963844655.1). Lineage (GTDB taxonomy): Bacteria > Actinomycetota > Actinomycetes > Streptosporangiales > Streptosporangiaceae > JASHPR01. Next base: position 273,297 of record CAWJPA010000001.1, read on the forward strand.
TGCGGGCCCGGCTTCGCGAGCGCCGCCGCTGCGGCCAGGGCCTTGGCGGCGTCCACGGTCCCGTGACCTGAGCCGTTCAGCTGGCCCCCGGCCGGGTGGAACACCGTGCTGCTGGTTAGTGCCCTGGTCACCTGCTGGGGCGTGAGCTCGGGGAACCTCGCTTTGATCAGGGCCGAGATCCCGGTGACGATGGCGCTCGCCGCGCTGGTGCTGCTGATCGTGGCGTACCCGGTGGGCGCGGCCGCGACCATGCCCTCCCCGGCGGCGGTCACCGTCACGTACGACTGGTGACTGGAGAACACGGACTTGGTGAAGCTGCTGTTGAACGAGCCCACCGAGATCACCCCGGGGTAGGAGGCCGGGAAGTTCGCGGCATCGCTGGCGCCGCCGTTGTCTCCCGCGGGCGCGACCAGCACCACGCCCTTGCTCAGCGCGTACGCCACGGCCGACCGCTCGGCCGCGCTGCCCCCGGCCGCGGACTGCGCGGCCACGAACGACGGGGACGGAGTCGCGTTCGGCGCCGGTGCCACGAACGGGGTTGCCACGAGGTTGTTCTCTGACTGGCCCGGGTCCAGCGGCAGGTCGATCACCTGGGCGCCGTTGTTCGCCGCGTACCTGATCCCGGCCGCGATCGCGGCGGGCAGGCCCGCGGTGAAGGCCGACTCGGACAGCAGCGGGTCGCCGCCGTCGACACCCACCCGCACGGACAGCAGCCGGGCGCCTGGGGCCACGCCGAGCACCCCGGCCGTGCGGCCCTTGCCGTGCCCGTGGCCGACGATGAGGCTGGCCAGGGCGGTCCCGTGGTTACCGAAGAACGGCCCGCCCAGCTTCTCGCCGGACTTGGTGAAGTCCGGCCCGTGCAGAACCGACCCGGCGATATCGGGCTGGGTCGGTACCACGCCGGTGTCCAGCAGGGCGACCGTCACGCCCGTGCCCAGCGTCGTTTTCTGGGCCTGGGTGACGTGCAGCTGCTTGAGCCACCATTCCTGAGAACGCACCTGATCGGCGAGCGCTGGCACGCTGCCCAGCGCAGTCCAGGCGACAGCTACGCCGACCACTGCGATGGCTCTTATCGGGCGCGGAAAACTGAGGCGCACGCCGTTCTTGCCTTCCATGGGGGTACCCCGCATTGTGCCATGTTCGAGCTGTTTGCGTTCTAGGTGGTGGCATTCACCGAGGTCAGTTACGCGCGGCAGTAAGAGATCCGGCTGGCCGGGCGGACTGTTACGTCCGGCGGGGCGGTCAGGCCGGCGGTCTCGGCGATATGAGGCGGTCCGGGCCGTGCCGTTCAGACCGGGCGGTTCAGGCCGGGCGGGCCACCGACAGCCGCACGTGCGCTCCCGGCGGCAGCCCGAGTTGCTGCGCCGCGTCGCCGGCGTTGACGGCCAGCGACACCAGCCCGGCGCTGTCGGTGAACGCGACGATCTCGCCCGGTGCCACGGCCGCGAACGTCTCCAGGAACGGCACGGTGAGCTGGCGGCGGCCGCAGCGAACCACGAGCGGGGAGCCGAACCCTGCGCCGAGCTGGCTCACGTCCGCGGCCACGATGGACAGCTGCACATTGCCGAACCTGTCCACCGACATGACCTCGCCCTCGGCTTCGCCGTCCCGCACCCGGCTGGTGGGCGCGGGCAGCGTGACGAGGTCGGCCACGTCGAGCTCCTCCCCGGCCGAGGCCAGCTCGGTCCCGGCGGCCAGGTGCGCCGCCACCGGCATGAAGATGTCCCGCCCGTGGAACGTCGGGGACACCGGGTGCAGCCACAGGTCGCCGTTGGTCAGCAGCACGGCCCGCTCGGCCCCGCCCTTGGCGGCGATCGCCCAGGACAGCAGGCCGTTGTCCGGCCCGACCAGGAGGCTGTCGCCGGCCAGGACGGCCACGCCCCGGCGGGCGGTGCCGACTCCGGGGTCGACCACGGCCACGTGCACGGCGGGCGGCAGGTACGGGATGGTCTGGGCGAGAACAGCAGCCCCCCGGCGCACGTCTCCGGGCTGCACCAGGTGGGTAATGTCGATGACCCGGGCGCTGGGCGCGATCCGGGCGGCTACGCCATGGCAGGCGGCGACGAACCCGTCCTCCAGGCCGTAGTCCGTTATGAAGGTCAGGGAATCAAAAGAAGCCACGAAGGGTGAGCGTACGTCGCCGGGAGGCGCGACGCATAGGGGCTGCCTACGATGGACTCCAATACGGAAGGTCTGGAGGCCGGGGTGGCGACGCTATCTGAGCTCGATATGCGCATCCTGGCCTTCGAGCGGGGCTGGTGGCGATTCCCCGGCGCGAAGGAGCGAGAGATCCTTGAGGTGTTCGGCATGCCCGTGACCCGCTACTACCAGCTCCTGAACGCGCTGATCGACCGGCCTGAGGCGGCCGAGTTCGACCCGGTGCTGGTCGCGCGGCTGCGCCGGCAGCGCAGCCGCAGGCACCGGATCCGGTCGGCGCGCCAGGACTGATCGGGATGCCGAGCGGACATCAGGCGCTGCCGGTCCCCCCCACCGAGGCGGGCCGGGCGGGCCTGGCCGCGCTGGTCCGGACCCCGGACCGGGCGCTGATCGCCCTGGACTTCGACGGCACGCTGTCCCCGATCGTGTCCGACCCGGCCGCCGCGCACGCGCACCCGGGCGCGGTTCCGGCGCTACGGCGGCTGGCCCCGCTCGTCGGCACCCTGGCCGTGATCACCGGGCGCGCGGCCGAGGCCGCGGTCAAGCTCGGCGCCCTGGACCAGGTGCCAGGTCTGATCGTGCTGGGCCAGTACGGCCGGCAGCGCTGGGAGGCGGGGGACCTGACCACGCCGCCCGCACCGCCCGGCGTGGCCACGGCCCGCCGCGACCTGCCCGGCGTGCTGGCCGCGGCCGGGGCGCCCGACGGCACCTGGACCGAGGACAAGCACGACGCGCTCGCGGTGCATACCCGGCAGACCGCCGATCCCGAGCAGGCGCTCGAGCTGCTGCGCGGGCCCCTGGCCGAGCTGGCCGGCCGGACCGGTCTTGCGGTGCAGCCCGGCCGGATGGTGATCGAGCTGCGGCCGCCGGGCGGTGACAAGGGCGCTGCCCTTAAAGATCTTCAGGCCGAACGCAAAGCGTCCGCGCTGATGTTCTGCGGAGACGATCTCGGCGACCGGCCGGCCTTTCTGGCCGTGACCGAGCTCCGTGCCCACGACATTCCCGGTCTGACCGTCTGCAGCGGCTCCGAGGAGGTCGCGGCCCTGGCCGACGTGTCCGACCTGGTCGTCGACGGCCCGGACGGCGTCGTGGCACTGCTCGGCGCTCTGGCCGCCGCCATCGAGGCCCGCGCCTGACTCAGGCCCGATCGCGGTCCAGGGCCGCGAGCTGGTCGGCGAACCACTGGGTGGGCGGCAGGGCCGCGGCCGCGCGGGCGAGGGAGCTGCTGTGGCTTTTGCGTACCGGATCCGTCATGAGCAGCGCCTCGTGCAGGGCCTGGGCCGTGCCGGACACGTCGAACGGGTTGATCATCAGGGCGTCCTGCGCCAGCTCCGCGGCCGCGCCGGCCTCGCGGGACAGCACCAGCGCACAGCCGCGCTCGGACAGGATCGGGCCCTCCTTGGCGACCAGGTTCATGCCGTCGCGGATCGGGTTCACCAGCAGCACGTCGGCCAGCCGGTACGCGGCGAGCGAGCGCGCGTAGTCGTCGTCGACCTGGAGGATCAGCGGGTCCCAGTCCTCGGTGCCGAACTCGTCGGAGATCTCCCTGGCCAGCCGCTGCACCCGGGCGGTGTACTCGCGGTACTCGGGCAGGTCGTGCCGGGAGGGATAGGCGAAGGCCACGTGCGTCACCCGGCCGTGCCATTCGGGGCGGGTCGCCAGCAGCTCGCGGTAGGCGGCGAGGCCGCGGACGATGTTCTTGGACAGCTCGGTGCGGTCGATCCTGACGATCAGCTTCCGGCCGGCCGCGGCCTCGGCCAGGGCCGCGGTACGGGCCTGGACGTCCGGCTCTGAGGCGCGGCCGATGAGCTCCTCGGCGTCCACGCCGAGCGGGTGCACACCGATCCCCGTGACGTGGCCACGATGGGTCACCCGCTGCCGGGCCCGGTCCACGCCGGCGCCGAGTACCGCCTCGCAGCAGTCCATGAAGCTGTCGGCCCAGCGCTGGCTCAGGAAACCGGCGTGGTCGGCGCCGAGTATGCCGTCGAGGACCTCCCGGCCCACGTCGTCGGGGAGCATCCGGTAGTAGTCAGGCGGCGCCCACGGGGTGTGCGAGAAATGCGCGGTCCTCACGTCCGGGCGCAGGTCGGCGAGCATGCGCGGGACCAGAGTCAGGTGGTAGTCCTGGACCGCCGCCCGGGGCGGAACCGGCCCCTGGCCCCCCGCGTCCTCGGCCAGCGCCTCGGCGAAGGCCTGGTTATAGGTGCGGTAGGACTCCCACTCCCGGGCGAAGGCCAACCCGAAGTCCGGCCGGTTCGGCGTGTCGAACAGCATGTGGTGCACGAACCACAGCGTGGAGTTCGCGACGGCGTTGTAAGCGCGGTGGAAGACCGCCGCGGAGATGTCGAGCATGCGCACGCCCCGGCCGCCTGGCGCCCCGTCCAGGCCCATGCGGCCGTCCGGGGCGGCCCGCGCCGCGGCCCGGTCGGCGTCGCTGAGCGCCGCGCAGACCCACAGCGAGTCGCCTTGCTCGGCGACCGAGGAGAGCCCGGACACCACCCCGCCGCCGCCGCGCCGGGCCGACAGCCGCCCGCCGTCGTCGAGCGTGAACGACACCGGCCCCCGGTTGGACGCGATGAGCACCAGCCCGTCCCCTGAACTTGCCGCCATGGGGGGCAGGCTAGCTTGCGCCGGTGAGCCGAAGACGCATCGGCTGGCTCGCCGCGTGTCCGCTGGCCGGGGCCGCCGGGACCGGCTGCCCTGATGCCGGCTGCGCTGGCAATCCGGGTTACAGTGCAGGGGACAACTAAATAACGCTCATCCAGAGGGGTGGAGGGATCGGCCCTGTGAAGCCCCGGCAACCATCACGGTAAATACGTGCCCGCGCCACGCACGCGAGGCGCCCCGCAACCGGCGGGGCTGACTGAGCGCCCGCTAACGGCGAGGCCATTCGTGACAGGTGCTAACTCCGGCCCGCGGCCAGACGGCCGCTGGGAAAGATGAGGAGAGAGGCCTCGCCACGTGAGCTCAGTTGCACCGACCAAGAACTCATCCAAGGTCGCGTCCCGGTTCGGCTACGCCACCGCCCTGTCCTGCCGTGAGTGCGGACGGACCTGCGAGCTTGGCCTGCAGTACGCCTGTTCCGAATGTTTCGGGCCGATGGAGGTCATCTACGACCTGCCCCCGGTGACCCGCGCGTCCATCGAGGCCGGCCCGCAGACCATCTGGCGGTACGCGAGCCTGCTCCCGGTCCCGCCCGACGTGGCCTCCCGGCCGAACACCGAGCCGGGCTGCACCCGCCTGGTCCGGGCCGACCGGCTGGCCGCCGCGCTCGGCATGCGCACGGTGTGGGTGAAGGACGAGCGCGGGAACCCGACTCACTCGTTCAAGGACCGGGTGGTCGCAGTCTCGCTGGCCGCCGCGCTCGAGATGGGGCTCAAGGTCCTGGCCTGCCCGTCCACGGGGAACCTGGCCAACGCGGTGGCGGCCGCGGCGGCGCGGGCCGGCATCCGGTCGGTGGTGTTCGTCCCGGCCGACCTCGAGCCGCAGAAGATCCTGGGCACCGCCGTGTACGGTGGCGCGGGCGTTATGGTCGACGGCAGCTATGACGACGTGAACCGCCTGGCCTCCGAGCTGGCCGACGAGCGCGAGGACTGGGCGTTCGTCAATGTGAACGTGCGGCCGTATTACGCGGAGGGCTCGAAGACCATCGGCTTTGAGATCGCCGAGCAGCTCGGCTGGCGGCTGCCGTCGCAGGTCGTGGTGCCGGTGGCGTCGGGCGCGCAGCTCGTCAAGATCGACAAGGCGTTCCGCGAACTGGCCGCGCTCGGCCTGGTCGAGGCCGCGGACTGGAAGGTGTTCGGGGCCCAGGCCAGCGGGTGCGCGCCGGTGGCGGAGGCGTTCCGAGCCGGTCATGACGTGGTCCAGCCGGTGCGGCCGCACACGATCGCCAAGTCGCTCGCGATCGGGAACCCGGCCGACGGCCCCTACGTCCTTGACGTGGTGCGGCGCACCGGCGGTGCGGTCGCCGACGTGGGCGACGACGAGATCGTGGACGGCATCCGGCTGCTCGCCGCCACCGAGGGCATCTTCGGGGAGACCGCGGTGGGCGTCACCATCGCCACCACCCGGCGGCTGCTGGAGTCCGGGCAGCTCGACCCCCAGGCCGAGACCGTGATCATCAACTCGGGCGACGGCCTCAAGACCCTCGATGCGGTGGCCGGCTCGGTCTCCATGTCCCGCCCCATCCGCCCGACCCTGGAAGCGTTCGCCGAGCTCGAATCCTCCACCTACTCCAGAAAGGCAGTCGTCGCATGAGCGTGTCCGTCCGTATCCCCACCATCCTGCGCACCTACACGGGCGGCGCCGCCGAGGTCACCGCGGAAGAGGGCACCCTGCGCGAGGTCATCGCCGGGCTGGATGCCGCGTACCCCGGCCTGAGCGGCCGGATTCTCGACGAGGGCGGAAAGCTGCGGCGGTTTGTCAACGTCTATGTCGGCGAGGAGGACGTGCGGCTCGCGCAGGGGCTGGACACCCGGGTGCCGCCGGGCATTCAGGTCTCGGTCATCCCCGCTGTTGCCGGTGGCTGAGGGGCGCATGGGGATCACGAGTCGCCGTCAGCCGGCGTTGCGTGGTGCTCCCGGGCGGTTCGGATTCAGGGAGTAACTGGGCGCAGGGGGCCACGCTACGATGTAAAGTCATGTCCGGTCGCTGTCGGTACGGCATAGCACGGCTCGTAGCTCGTCTGGCCCCCCCGCTCCGCGATCGACGGGTTTCGCGGTGACAAGGGCGGAACCCGAAGCCCGAGCAAAGTTAGGGAGTTGTTGGGAATGGCTCAGGGCACCGTCGAATGGTTCAACGCGGACAAGGGCTACGGCTTCATCGCGGTCGACGGTGGTAGGGACGTATTCGTCCACTTCTCGGCCATCCAGTCGGATGGCTACCGCACCCTCGAGGAGGGCCAGCGGGTCGAGTTCGACATCACGCAGAGCGACCGCGGACCGCAGGCGGAGGCGGTCCGCGCGGTCTGAGTCTGAAGCAGGCACCTCAGAGGACCCGGCCCCAGCGATGGGGCCGGGTTTTTGGTGTTCCATGGGCGGCTTGCGCTGGCGGCGAACGGCGGGTCCCCCGGGCTGCTTCGGCTTGCACTCTCCCCCGAGAGTGCTAAACAGGTCGCTAGCACTCTCGGGGTGAGAGTGACAATGCAGTGACGTAATCGGGGCGATGAGGCCGACCCAGCGGCAGGCAGGGACTGCCCGCTGGTGCGGCCGTCCGTCGCGGGCATCGGCTCGGTTGGCACACAAGGCACAAAAGTTCCGGGAGGACTGGAGCCTATGGCAGCGAAGATGATCGCGTTCGATGAGGACGCCAGGCGCGGCCTCGAGCGCGGCATGAACCAGCTCGCTGACGCCGTGAAGGTAACCCTCGGCCCCAAGGGCCGCAATGTGGTGCTCGAGAAGAAGTGGGGCGCTCCCACGATCACCAACGATGGTGTGTCCATCGCCAAGGAGATCGAGCTCGAGGACCCGTGGGAGAAGATCGGCGCGGAGCTTGTTAAGGAAGTCGCCAAGAAGACCGATGACGTCGCCGGCGACGGCACCACGACCGCAACCGTGCTCGCCCAGGCGCTGGTCCGCGAGGGCCTGCGCAACGTGGCGGCCGGCGCCAACCCGATGTCGCTCAAGCGCGGCATCGAGGCGGCCGTGGAGCGGGTGAGCGAGGAGCTTTCCAAGCTCGCCAAGGACGTGGAGACCAAGGAGCAGATCGCTTCGACGGCCTCCATCTCGGCCGGGGACACCGCGATCGGCGAGATGATCGCCGAGGCGATGGACAAGGTCGGCAAGGAAGGCGTCATCACCGTCGAGGAGAGCAATACCTTCGGCCTCGAGCTTGAGCTCACCGAGGGCATGCGCTTCGACAAGGGCTACATCTCGCACTACTTCGCCACCGACGCGGAGCGGATGGAAGCCGTTCTCGAGGACCCCTACATCCTCATCATCAATTCCAAGGTGTCGGCCAACAAGGACCTGCTCCCGCTCCTCGACAAGGTGGTGCAGTCGGGCAAGCCGCTCGTCGTCATCGCCGAGGACGTGGAGGGCGAGGCCCTCGCCACCCTGGTCGTCAACAAGATCCGTGGCCTGTTCAAGTCGGTCGCGGTGAAGGCGCCCGGGTTCGGTGACCGGCGCAAGGCCATGCTCGGTGACATCGCCACCCTGACCGGTGGCCAGGTCATCAGCGAGGAAGTCGGCCTGAAGCTGGAGAGCGCCGACACCGATCTGCTCGGCAAGGCGCGCAAGGTCGTGGTCACCAAGGACGAGACCACGATCGTGGACGGCGCCGGCGACGCGGAGCAGATCTCGGGGCGGGTCAACCAGATCCGCGCGGAGATCGAGAACACCGACTCCGACTACGACCGCGAGAAGCTGCAGGAGCGGCTGGCCAAGCTGGCGGGCGGCGTGGCCGTCATCAAGGCGGGCGCGGCCACCGAGGTCGAGCTGAAGGAGCGCAAGCACCGCATCGAGGACGCGGTGCGCAACGCCAAGGCCGCGGTTGAGGAGGGCATCGTCGCCGGTGGCGGCGTGGCCCTGCTTCAGGCCGGCCAGATTGCCTTCAAGAAGCTCGAGCTGAGCGGCGACGAGGCGACCGGCGCGACCATCGTGCGCCGTGCGCTGGAGGAGCCGCTGAAGCAGATCGCGATCAACGCCGGCCTCGAGGGCGGCGTGGTGGCCGAGAAGGTGCGCGGGCTGTCGGCTGGTCACGGCCTCAACGCCGCGGACGGCGAGTATGTCGACATGTACAAGGCCGGCATCATCGACCCGGCGAAGGTGACGCGTTCCGCACTGCAGAACGCGGCGTCGATCGCAGGGCTGTTCCTCACCACCGAGGCAGTAATCGCCGAGAAGCCGGAGAAGAGCCCGGCTCCTGCGGCTCCCGGCGGCGGCGGCGAGATGGACTTCTAGTCCGTTTAGTCGCTCATAGCCACACGCGAGGAGGCGGTCCCGGTAGGTTCGGGACCGCCTCCTTTCGCGTCTCTGGGTGTGGCACGGACAGCGGTGCCGAACTGGGCGGCGTGTGTAGCCTCCACAACATTGCCCAGAAGAGGGATTATCGGCCTATGGAGCCCTCTGCCGAGCAGCTCGTCCGGGACTACCTCAACCAGTTGTCGGTTGCGGCGCGGACCCGGCTCCGCTCGGACGAACGGCGCGCTTTCCTCGCGCGGACGCGGATAATCATCGAGCGCAAATCCGGCCCGCCCGGAATGGCCGACCCGGCCACCGTGGCCGGCATCCTGTCCGGTCTTGGTGACCCGGGGCAGGCCGTTGAGCGTGAGCGGGCCCGCCTGGAGGCTGACCGGCGCGAGAAGGCCGCCGCGGGCCGTTCCGGCCTGCTGCGGCGGCCACAGCGCCGCGGCGGTGCCCGGGACGCGGACGGCCCGCCCGCCGATGAGAAGGACTCGCCAGCGAGCGCGCCGCCGCCCCAAATCGGCGGCCGGCCGCTGACGGGCGAGTACACCAAGAAGAAGAACCGGGCGGTCACGTCCCGCTGGCGCCCCGGTACACCGATGGAGCGGCCGGCCCGCCCGCCGCGCGTTCCGCAGCAGCGGAAGGGCGGGCCACCGCCGTCGGGCCAGCCCCGGCCTGACGCCGCGCCCGGCAGCGCGGCGCCCGATGGGTCGAGCCCGGGTGGCGCGACGTCGTCCGGGCCGAGGCCGGGCGAGCCGAAGCCGGCCGGGCCGGGCGCTGCCGGGCCGGCGTCCTCCCGCGCCGGATCTGCTGGGCCCGCGCCGGCTGGGTCGGCCCCCGCTGCCCCGGTCGGCGGAGCGCCTGCGGCTGATGGCGCTTTGCCCACGTCGCCGGGGAGCGCAGGCTCAGCCCCAGGTGGGTCGAAGGTCGCGGGCCCGGAGCCCGGTCCGCCGCCTGACGCGCCGTCTGCAGCCGCGCCGTCCGGGGCAGCGGCGCCGGATGCCCCACCCTCACGGCCCGGGCGGTTCGGCGCCGTGCTGTCGGCCTATGTGCTGCCGGAGGCCGAGCCACAGACGGGCGCCGAGCCGCCCGGAGATGCCCCGCCACCCGGAGACGCGGGACTCAGAGACACCACCGGGGCCCCGGATGGCCCTGCACCCCGAGGGGATGCGCCCTGGGGCCACACGGCCCCTCAGGACGTCCCCAGGCCCCGGGACGGCACACAGCCCCAGGACGTCACCTGGCTAAGGGACGATCTGCCTCCGGGCGGCACCGGACCTCCGGACGGCACCGGACCCGGGGACGAGACCCGATCCCAGGCCGACACCGGGTCCCGGGACGACACCGGACCTCGGGACGGCGCTGAACCCCAGGACGGCGCTGAACCGCAGGACGGCGCTGAACCGCAGGACGGCGTTGAGCCACTGGACGACACTGAACCGCAGGACGACACTGAACCGCAGGACGACGCTGAGCCACCGGACGACATGAGGCAGGCCGATACCGAGCTGCTGGACGCGGCCGGCCCCGACGCGGACCTGGACGCGGAACCCGACGCTGAACCGGGCGCTGAGCCGGACGGCAGGGGCTCGACGCGGCCGCTGCCGATCAGGCCCCGGTCCGTGCGCCCGACCGCACGCCGCCAGCGTCCGCCGCGCCCGCGCCCGGCCGATTTCCCGCCGCGCGTGGCCGGCCAGGTGGCCTACCTCTTCCGCCGGCACCGGCTGGAGGGAACCGCCGTGGTCCTGATCGCCTTGTGCGGGCTTATCTACGCCTGGCCTATCTGGCTTGTCGGCTCCGCGATCTGGCTGATCGGCGTCATTGTTGCGTTGTATTCGCGGTTCTGGAGCCTGAGCGATAAATGGGTCGGCCTGGCCGGGCCGGTGGCTCTGGTCATCGTGGGCACCCCGGTGAGCCTGGTGCTGGGCGGAGCCCGCCACCCCGCGAGCGCCTACGTTCATGAGGCGCTGGCGACGTCCCATCTCCTGATCAAAGTCGGGGCTCTGCTGGGCGCCGCTTACCTGGCGTGGCGCGTCTACCGTGGCCCGCGCGATCCCGCCCTCCCGCCCTGGAACCGCCCGCATCGCATCTAATGCCGCAGGTCAGACGCGGGGACAGGGAACTGAGCAGGATTGCCGGGGGCCTGGTTCGGGTATCACGGGGATGCGGATTTTGATGCATCGCGGGAGGCGGCTGGCGGTACCCGCTGTTTCCTGGCTTCGCACGCGATCCCGTCCCAGCACCATCCGACGTGTGAGGCTGTGGAGGACGTGGCCCTGGCCCGAAATGGCCGGGGCCACGTCGCTGTGCGAGGACGGTGTTACGCGGCGTGGGCATGCGGGCCGTGCGAGCGGACTGGACGGCACAGGACCCGTCATATCCGTCGCCTTACCTATAGCCTTGGAAAGTGCCCTCGCGGGCGCATCCGACGGTTCCTCTTCGCGTAAGGTCTCGCTCGTGCCCACTGGCAAGGTCAAGTGGTATGACGCCGATAAGGGTTTCGGCTTCCTCACCCGGGATGACGGTGGTGAGGTGTTCGTGCATTCAACGGCCCTGGATAATGCTGGCACGGTGCTGCGTCCTGGCCAGCGCGTCGAGTTCGGGGTCGCCGAGGGCCGCCGTGGCACCCAGGCCCTGCAGGTGCGCACCCTCGAGCCGCCGCCGACAGTGGCTAAGGCCAGCCGGAAGAGCCCGGACGAGATGACCGTGATCATTGAGGATCTGATCAAGCTGCTCGACGAGGTGTCGAATACCTACCGGCGCGGCAAGCACCCGGATAGCCGCGACTCGAAGAAGATCGCTACCGTGCTCCGCGCCGTGGCGGGGGACCTCGAGGCCTGAGGCCGGCTAGGACGGAGCGCGCCGCACCCGCGGGGCGGTCACGGCCGCGGCCGTCGCCACATCGACCGGGTAGCGCCGGGCCGCCGCGAACAGGAACACGGCCGACGCAGTCAGCGGCAGCATCATGACCAGGAACGTCCAGCGCAGCCCGGCCGAGCCGCCGCCGAACACGTACTGGGAGAAGGCCCCGAACAGCACCGGGGCGAGGGCCTGCGCGCCGGTCCGGATCAGGTTGCGCACACCTTCCGCGCGCCCCCAGAGCCACGGGGGCATGATGTCCAGGCGCGCGGCGTCGATCGGCGGATTCTGGGCCGACAGCATCACGGCCGCCAGCACGATATACGGCAAAGCGGTCAGCGCGCTGTGGGTGATCAGGGCCGGGATGAACAGCACCACGGTGGCGGAGGCGGCGACCGCGGCGACCATGACCCGGCCGTTGATCCGGCCCCGGTGCAGCAAGGCGTCGCCGAGCGGGCCGCCGGTCAGCACCCCGACGACCGCGCCGAGCCCCACGACGAGCAGCAGGAAGTTCGCGAGCACCTGGTTGACGCCGTATTGCCCGCGCACGAACTCCACGCCGAACGTCTGCACCCCGGCCAGGAAGTAGTAGCCGCAGGCCCCGGAGACGATCAGCGCGACGTTCGTGCGGACGCGCAGCACGTACCTGACGGCGGTGCCGAGGCGCATCCGCCGGCTGGCCATCCTGACCAGATCGGGATCGGGCGGGATTCCCCGCTCCTGAGCCAGCCGCTGCGCGTCGCTCGACCCGTGCGGCTCGGGCCCGTGCGGCTCGGGCCCGTGCGGCTCGGGCCCGTGCGGCTCGGGCCCGTCCGGCTGGCCCTCGGGCCCGTGCGGGTGGGCCAGGGGCTGGGTCTCGGCTTGGGCGCCGTCCTGAGGGGTCGTCGCGGGCCCGTAGCCGGGCTCGGGCGCCAGCACCCCCTGGCCGCCTCGGGCCGGCTCCGGCAGCCGGAAGACCAGCCAGGCCAGGACGAACGCGGGCAGGGCGAGAATGATGAACGCCGCGCGCCAGGACAGCGCGGCGATGTCACCGGTGACCGCGAACCCGATCCCGCCTCCGACCAGTTCCCCGGTCAGGATGTAGCCGTAGATCTTCCCCCGCTCCGACCCCGGGATCCAGTCGCCGACGAGCGACGCCACTGTGGGCGCCGTCGCGGCCGTGACCGCGCCGAGCCAGACCCGGTCCAGCAACAGCTGAGTGAACGAGTGCGCGGTCGCGCCCCAGATCATCGCCGCGCCCCAGATCACGATGGCCACGCCCAGGATCCAGGTGCGCCGGGCCCGGTCGGCCAGCACACCGAACGGCAAAGAGAACACCGCGCCCACGGCCGAGGTCACGGCCACGAGCAGGCCTATGTCGGTGTTGCCGATCCCCAGCGCATGCCGCAACTGCACCGCCGCGGCCCCGACCGTCGACGCGTCCGCGCTCGACAGGGCCAGCACGCTGCCGAGTATGAGCACGATCCGGGTCCGCGCGGGACCGCCGGACGCGACGACCAGCCTGCGGCTCGCCGCCTGCCCGCCGCGGCGGACAACCCGGTACGCGGGCCCGAACACCCGCGACCGTCCCGCTGGCGCCGGGTCTTCCGTGCTCTGCAATGGTCCTCGTTCTCCCGGGCCGCCTCGGGTCCGCCGGCCGGAGGCGGCCAGCCCCCGCCGCGGCGTTTAGTCCCCTGATCGTTATCGGCGTGTACCCGACCGATCCATAGCCCAAGTATTCTGCCTTTACGGGCCTGCGACGACCGTCCTGGTTGGGGAATCGCAGACAGTCCAGGTAACCGGATGCGTGCTAACCGCCGAATGAGGAACAATTACTTAACGTGAACTCGCTGCGCACACGGGCCGCCCAGCTCGACGAGGCCTGCGCCGAAGCCGTCGACCTCGCGCGGGCCGCGGCCGAGGAGATAGCCGGCCCCGGGCAGGTCGGCGAGCATCAGGGCGTGGAAGCCGACGGGGACCGCGTCGCCACCCACCGGTTCGCGTGCCTGGACCCGGCCTACACGGGATGGCACTGGGCGGTCACGGTCGCGCGGGCCTCACGGGTCAAGACGGTTACGGTCAGTGAGTGCCTGCTGCTGCCCGGCCCGGATTCACTCCTCGCGCCGGACTGGGTGCCCTGGCGTGACCGGGTACGGCCGGGCGACCTGGGGGTCGGGGATCTGCTGCCCGCCCACGAGAACGATGAACGGCTCATCCCCGTGGCCGTGCTCGAGGGCGAAGACGGCCTGCTGGACTGGGATGACCCGGCCGCATGGCGGCCGGCGGCCGAGCCGCCGCCGGCGGCAGGCCCGGACGCGCTGGCGCTCCCGGAGACGGCCGGGCCCGCCATCGCGGACCCGGGTCCCGCGCCGAGGCCGGCCCGTGTTCTGTCCGCGATCGGGCGTGATGAGACCGCCCTCCGGTGGTATTCCGGCGATCACGGCCCGCGCAGCCCGCTGGCCCATGCGGCCCCCGGCCCGTGCATGACCTGCGGTTTCCTGGTGCAGCTCAGCGGCTCGCTCGGGCGCGTCTTCGGGGTGTGCGCCAACGAGTACGCGCCAGACGACGGCCGGGTCGTGTCACTCGACCACGGCTGCGGGGCGCATTCCGAGGCCGGCACCGGCGACGGCGCTCACGGCGGGGCTTCGCCGGTCATCGACGAGCTCGGGTATGACCTGGTGGACACGCCCGGGGTCTCGATGGAGGAAACCGTCTTCGAGTCCCTCGATCACGCCTGAGCCCGGCGCCGGGCGGCACGCTCCCGGGATCGCTTGAGGTGGGGCGTGTAGAGCAGCCCGAACAGCCCGAGGCCCACGCCGGTGACACAGGTCCAGATCCACCAGCGTTCTGAGGGCGGGATCTCGGACCGGACCAGCAGCAGGACGATCAGGGCGATCACCCAGCCGCCGGTGATGACGGCGGTCACCAGCTGATCGTTGGCCTCGAGCGGCGGCGGCGCCGGGTGGCGGGAGTTGCTCACGTATCAACGCTAACCCCGTGGGTCCTGCGTGGTGTACTTGGACCGGACATGTGAACCGCGCATGCCCGCTCACCTCGCTAACTGGCCTGCGGAATGCCGGTGCCTCAGGTATCGTTAGCAAAAGTAATGACTCAGGCTAATGAATATGACTCAACCGCAGACCAGGTCCGACGCGGGGCTGGCTTCAGTGCTCAGGATCTCGGTGACCCGGCTCGCACGTCGGCTTCGCGCCGAACGGGCGGCGCGCGGGCTGCAGCCCGAGCTGTCCGACACTCAGCTCGGCGCGCTGGCCACGCTGGAGCGCCATGGCGCGCTGACCCCGGGCGAGCTCGCCGATCACGAGAAGGTGCAGCCGCCGTCCATGACGAGGGTCATCGCGGTGCTAGAGGAGCGCAGCCTGGTCAGGCGGGCACCGCATGCGTCGGACCGGCGGCAGGTGATGCTGACCGTGACCGACGAGGGCAAGGAAGTGGTCCAGCAGTCGCGCAGGCTCAGGGAAGCCTGGCTGGCCCGGCGGCTGCGGGAGCTGACACCGGAGGAGCGGGCGAAGCTGCGCGCCGCAGCCCCGATTCTGGAAAAGCTGAGCCAGGCCTAGCCCGGCCCGCAGCAGCCAGCACGGGCAGCCGTACCTTCGGGTCGCTGCGCACCCGCAACTACCGGCTGTTCGCGACCGGGCAGGTGATCTCGAACACCGGCAGCTGGATGCAGCGGGTGGCGCAGGACTGGCTGGTGCTCGACCTCACCCACGGCAGCGGGGCGGCCCTCGGCATCACCACCGGGCTGCAGTTCCTGCCGCTGCTGCTGTTCAGCCTCTGGGGCGGGATGGTGGCCGACCGGTACTCCAAGCGCCTGATCCTGATGATCACCCAGGCCTCGGCCGGCGCGCTGGCCCTGATCCTCGGCCTGCTGGCCCTGACCGGCACGGTGCAGATCTGGCACGTGTACGCCCTGGCGTTCGCGCTCGGCATGGTCACGGTCGTGGACAACCCCACCCGGCAGTCCTTTGCCGCCGAGATGGTGGGACGGGGCGGGATGCCGAACGCGATCGCGCTTAACAGCGCGGTGTTCAACCTGGCCCGGATCGCGGGCCCGGCCGTGGCCGGGCTGGTCATCAGCGCGGCCGGGGTTCCGGTCGCATTCCTGGTCAACGCGGCGTCCTACGGTGCGGTGCTCATCAGCCTGAAGCTGATGCGCCCGGATGAGCTGCACGCGGTGCAGCGGCTGCCCCGGGCCAAGGGGCAGCTGCGTGAGGCGATGATCTACGTGAAGCAGCGCCCGACCCTGTGGATGCCGATGGTGCTGATTTTCTTCGTGTCGACCTTCGGCATGAACTTCCAGGTGACCAACGCGCTGATGTCCCGCCAGGTGTTCCACACCGGGGCCGGCGCCTTCGGCTTCGCCTCGGCTGTGTTCGCGGTCGGCGCGCTGGGCGGAGCCCTGCTCGCCGCCCGGCGCGGGCGGCCGACCATGGCGCTGCTGCTGGTGACGTCGCTGGCGTTCAGCCTGCTGGAGATCGTCACCGCGGTGATGCCTGCCTTCTGGATGTTCCTGATCCTCCTGGTGCCCACGGGCCTGACCCTGCTCACCTTCACCACCGCCGCGAACTCCGCCACCCAGCTCGGCACCACCCCGGACATGCGGGGCCGCGTCATGGGCCTGTACATGCTGGTCTTCCTGGGCGGGACACCGCTCGGATCGCCGCTCGCGGGCTGGATCGCGGAGGTCTTCGGACCGCGGACGAGCATGGCCGCCGGAGGCCTGATCGCCGTCGTGGCCACGGCCGTGATCGGGTTCATGCTGGTGCGCCGCGAGGGCGTGCGTGTCCGCGAGTACCTGCGCCCCGCCCGGCTGGCGCGCCTGGTGGCCTGAGGCGCATGATGGGGTCGCAGTCCCCGCCTGACTAGCCTGAGGGTTGCTGACCTCAGGCGGATGCGAGCTGTTGGCGGGGAAACGTTATGAGGCTGTTCATCGCGATCGCGCCGGAGCCCGGGGTGCTGGACGAGCTTGAGGCCAGGGTGGCGCCGCTCCGGTCGGCCTGGCCCGGCCTGCGCTGGACCGGCCAGCACGCCTGGCATGTCACGCTGGCCTTCCTCGGCGAGGTCGGCGAGGACACGGTGCCCGCGCTCGCGCAGCGGCTGGAGCGGGCGGCGCACCGTCACCCGAGCCTCTCGCTGTCCTTCGCGGGCGCCGGGGCCTTCCCGGCTCCGGGCCGCGCCCGCGTGCTCTGGACCGGCATTCACGGCGATCACCGCGCGCTCGAGGGCCTGGCCTGGTCGGTCGCGGCCGGCGCGCGGCGGGCCGGGGCGCCGCCGCCGGACGAGGGCCGCCGGTTCCGCCCGCACCTCACCCTCGCCCGCTGCCGGGAGCCCGCGGACGTGGGACCGCTGGTGGACGCGCTGGGCGGCTATGCGGGAGCGCCGTGGACCGCCGCCGAGATTCACCTGATCCGCAGCCATCTGGGCGGCCAGCCGCGGTACGAAGTGCTCGGCACCTGGCCGCTGCGGCGCTAGTAGCCGGTGGCGCCGTCGATGCGTTCCCGCAGCAGGTCGGCGTGCCCATTGTGCCGGGCGTACTCCTCGATCATGTGGGTGACGATCCACCGGGCCGAGAAGTGCTCGCCGGTGCGGGCCGGCTTCTTGCTGAGGACGTCCAGGTCGGGGACGCCAGCGACCGCCTGCCGCGCCGCCTCGCACTCCCGCTCGAACGTGGCGAAGTCCTCGGCCACGTCCGCGGTGTCGACGTCATCCCAATCCGCGTCCGGGTTACTGTCCGGGCTGCCGTACACCCAGGGCAGGTCCTCCCCGGCCAGCCGCTCGCGGAACCAGGAGCGCTCGTTCAGCGCCATGTGCCTGACCAGCCCGAGCAGGGTCAGCGCCGAGGGCGGCACCGAGCGCTGCCGCAACTGGTCGTCGGTCAGCCCCTGGCACTTCCAGACCAGGGTCGCGCGGTGGTAGTCCAGCCACCCGGTCAGCATGTCCCGCTCGCCCGCGTCCAGCGCGGGTTCGGCTCGCTCCGTTGCCACGCGGCGAGCCTCTCACGCGGCCCGCGGGACAGGCCACGGAATTACGGTGCGGGAGGCGTCACATCCGCTCAACCACGTAGTCGATGCAGGCGGTGAGCGCCTGCACGTCGGCCGGGTCCACGGCCGGGAACATGCCGATCCGGAGCTGGTTACGGCCGAGCTTGCGGTACGAGTCGGTGTCGACGATCCCGTTGGCGCGCAGCGCACCGGACAGGTCGGCCGCGGCCACGGCGGCGTCGAAGTCGATGGTGCCGACGACCTGGGAGCGCTGCAGCGGATCAGCCACGAAGGGGTCAGCGTAACGGCACTTTTCTGCCCATTCGTACAGGATCGCTGACGACTGCGCGGTCCGGGCGGTAGCCCAGGCCAGCCCGCCCTGGCCACGCAGCCACTCCACCTGGTCGGCCAGCAGGAACAGCGTGGCGACCGCCGGGGTGTTGTAGGTCTGCTGCTTGCGCGAGTTGTCGACGGCGGTCAGCAGCGAGAAGAACTCCGGGATGAAGCGGCCGCTGGCGGCCACCTTGCCGGCCCGGTCCAGGGCCGCCGGGGACATCAGCGCGATCCAGAGCCCGCCGTCCGAGCCGAACGACTTCTGCGGCGCGAAGTAGTACACGTCCACCTCGCTGGCGCGGACCGGCAGGCCCCCGGCGCCGCTGGTCGCGTCCACGATCACCAGCGCGTCATCGTCGGCGCCGGCCACCCGGCCGACCGGCATCGCCACCCCGGTGGACGTCTCGTTGTGGGTCAGCGCGTAGGTGTCGATCCCGTCCTCTGCGGCCGGCTGCGGGTGGGTGCCGGGCGGCGATTCGATCACCGTGGGCGCCTCCAGCCACGGCGCGGCGGCCGTCACCTTGGCGAACTTCGACGAGAACTCCCCGAACGACAGGTGCTGGGCCTTGCGGTCAACCAGGCCGAAGGCGGCAATCTCCCAGAACGCGGTGGTGCCCCCGTTGCCGAGCACCACCTCGTACCCGTCCGGCACCGAGAAGAGGCCTGCCATCCCCTCCCGGATCCGCTGCACGAGGGAGCGGACCGGTGCCTGCCGGTGCGACGTCCCGAGATACGCCGCCCCGGAGCTGGCCAGCGCCGCCAGCTGCTCGGGACGGATCTTGGACGGGCCGCAGCCGAACCGGCCGTCGGCCGGGCGCAGGTCAGCAGGGATGACGATCTCTGGCATGCAGTCAGACTTCCTTGTCGAAGACGTCGGCCGCGCCGCTCACCTCCGATACCGGGCGGCTCTTCGGGCCTACGTAGCGCGCGCTGGGGCGGATCAGGCGGTTGGCCAGCTTCTGCTCCATGATGTGCGCCGCCCAGCCAGCGGTCCGCGCGCAGGTGAACATGGAGGTGAACATGTGCAAGGGTACCTGCGCGAAGTCCAGCACGACGGCCGACCAGAACTCGACGTTCGTGGCCAGCACCCGGTCCGGCCGGCGGGCGTGCAACTCGGCCAGAGCCGCCTTCTCCAGCGCCTCGGCCACCTCGAACCTGGGCGCCCCGAGTTCCCTGGCGGTGCGGCGCAGCACCCGGGCCCGCGGGTCCTCGGCCCGGTACACCCGGTGGCCGAAGCCCATCAGCCGGTCGCCCCGGTCCAGCGCCGCCTTGACCCAGGCTTCGGCGTCTCCGCCCCGCTCGACCTCCTGGATCATGTTCAGGACCCGGGCCGGGGCGCCGCCGTGCAGCGGCCCGGACAGCGCGCCGACCGCGCCGGACAGCGCCGCGGCCACGTCGGCCCCGGTGGAGGCGATCACCCGCGCGGTGAACGTGGAGGCGTTCATGCCGTGCTCGGCCGCGGAGACCCAGTACGCGTCGATCGCCTTCACGTGCTTGGGATCCGGTTCGCCCTGCCAGCGGATCATGAACCGCTCGGTGATCGTCTTCGCCTCGTCCACCCGCCGCTGCGGCACCATGGGCAAGCCCAGGCCGCGCGCGGCCTGGGCCACGAACGACAGCGCCATGACCGAGGCCCGGGCCAGGTCGTCGCGGGCCTGCTCGTCGCTGATGTCGAGCAGCTGGTGCATGCCCCAGGCGGGGGCCAGCATCGCGAGGGCGCTCTGCACGTCGACCCGGATGTCCCCGGAGTGCACGGGGATCGGGTAGGGCTCGGCCGGGGGCAGGCCGGGCTCGAAGGAGTTGTCCACCAGCAGACCCCAGACGTGGCCGTAGGACACGTGCCCGACGAGTTCCTCGATATCAACCCCGCGGTACCGGAGCGCGCCGCCTTCCCGGTCGGGCTCCGCGATCTCCGTTTCGAACGCGACGACCCCCTCCAGGCCGGGTATGAAGTCGGACATCTGCGGTTCCTCCGTCTCCTCATGACCATCGGGGCGGCCCCCGCGATGCTGCACGGCCAGCCGGCGAGTTCAGTGGCTAGCCGGACATATTCAACCGCGCCGGGTACACGTCTGGTAACCCCGCCCTGCCTGGCCGGGCCGGGGCCCCGCCAGGGAGCGCGGTGGTGACGGGCGTCCGGCGCGGCGGTGGCGGCCCGGGTCTCCGCTGTGTGAGGATCACTACCCGTGGTTGACATCATCTCCCGCAGGAAGCGGGAGATTTCAGCCGCATTCTTCGCGGGGCAGTTCGGAGGGAGGGAAGCGGTGCTTCGTCCCGGCCAGTTCACCGGCGGGGCCAGCCCGCCGCGGACGACATGACACAGTTCTCCGACGACCCGGGCCTGACCGAGGCGATGATCGCCGCTGACCCGCTGGAGCAGTTCGACCGGTGGATGGCCGACGTGCTGGCCGTGCCGCTGGCCGAGCCGACCGCGATGGTACTGGCCACGGTCTCGGGTGACGGCCGGCCGCGGGCCAGGACGGTGCTGCTCAAGAGCCACGACGCCAGCGGGTTCACCTTCTACACCAACCGGACATCCCGGAAGGGGAGCGACCTGGCGGAGGTTCCGCGGGCGTGCCTGCTCTTCCCGTGGCACCCGATCCGGCGGCAGGTGATCATCGAGGGGCCGGTGACCGCGCTGTCGGCCGCGGAAAGCGAGCCGTACTTCCATTCCCGGCCGCGCGGCTCCCAGCTGGGTGCGTGGACGAGCAGGCAGTCCTCGGTGATCGGGTCACGGGCCGAGCTGGACGGGCGGTATGCCGAGCTTGAGCGGCGGTGGCCGGACGGGACGGACGTTCCGATGCCGGAATTCTGGGGTGGATACCGCGTTCTTCCTGAGGTGATGGAGTTCTGGCAGGGCCGGGCGAACCGGCTGCACGACCGGCTGAGGTACCGCCGGGACGACGGCCGATGGGTGATCGAGCGACTAGCTCCGTGACCTGCGAGATCGCCGTTCCCGCCGATCTGGCCGATTTTATCGGTCTCTCCCGTATTTTCCTGGTTCGCCGAAACGGCAACGGAGCATAGCATCGTTCCAGAGGGGAGGGCACCTTGACGGCACACGGGCTGATCGACACCACCGAGATGTATCTTCGCACGGTCTTCGAGCTCGAAGAGGAAGGTATCGTCCCGCTGCGGGCCCGCATTGCCGAACGCCTGTCCCAGAGCGGCCCCACCGTGTCGCAGACGGTGGCCAGGATGGAGCGCGACGGGCTGCTACGCGTCGAGGGCGACCGCCAGCTGATGCTCACAGGGACCGGCCGCACGCTGGCCATGCGGGTGATGCGCAAGCACAGGCTGGCCGAGTGCCTCCTGGTCGGCGTCATCGGGCTGCCCTGGGAAGAGGTCCACATCGAGGCCTGCCGCTGGGAGCACGTGATCTCCGACAGCGTCGAGCGCAGGCTCGTCGAACTGCTCGACTACCCGGTCCGCTGCCCGCACGGGAACATCATCCCTGGGCTTGAGGAACTGGGCGTCCCGCCCGCGGCCAGCCAGCGGGCCATGGCCGCGGGCCGGGAGCCCGCCGTCGCCATGACCTTGATCGCGTCACGCCACGCCGAGCCGGTGGTGGTGCGCCGGATCAGCGAGCAGGTTCAGAGCGACGCCGAGCTGATGCTTAAACTCAAGACCATTGGGATACAACCCGGCCGCGAGATCAAGCTCGCGGTCAGCGACGATGGTGTGCGGGTGACAGGTGGGGACGGGATCGACGGTCTTGACGCGGAGCTGCCGCGCCAGGTTGCCGCGCATGTCTTCGTCACCAGGTCGTAATCGATGCTGCTGCCCCGCTGGCCCCGGTTACGGACGCTCCCGCGGGGTGGTGGCCGGATGAAGGCCTGGGCCTCCGGCAGCGCTGGCTACCGTTCGGTGCCCAGCGCGGCGGACGTTCTCGAGCAGCTGGAGGCCGCCGTCGTGGTCACAGACGAGGCCGGCCATCTGCTGTACGCGAACGCGTACGCGGTCAGCCTGTTCGGGCTGCCCGACTACGCCGCGAGCATGGTCGGCCGGTCGCTGGTCGCCATCGGGTTCGAGCCCGAGGACGCGCGCCGGCTCAGTGACCTCGCCGCCCACGCGGGGACCGGCAAGAGCTGGGAAGGGACGTTCGCGATCCGGCAGGTGGACGGCTCCCGGGTCTTCGTCCGGGCCCGGGCGTGGCCGCTGCACCTCCCGTCCGGCGACATCAGCGGCATCTCGATCATGGCCAGGGAGGTCACCACGCGCGGCAGCCGCCGCGAGCGGGACCGGCTCCGGCTGCTGGAGCGCATCGGGGAGCGGCTGGCGCACTCGCTTGAGCTGGACGTCACGCTGCGGCAGGTCGCGGAGAACCTGGTCCCGCAGTTCGCCGACCACTGCTTCGTCGACCTGTTCCAGGGCGACAAGCTGATCAGGAGGGCGCAGCTGAACTCCCGGGGCTGGGTGCCCGAGCCGGGAACCTGGGCCATGGTGGGCGAGCCGGTCCGGTACCCGGAGGGGCACTTCGCCCAGCAGGCGATGGCCAGCCGCGACACGATCGTGATCGCCGACATGGCCGGGCAGCACTTCCCCCCGCCGCGGGAGGGGAGCCTGCAGGCCCGCGCCGCGGTGGGGCTCACCTCGGTGATCGCCACCCCGCTGATCGTCCGCGGCGAGCTGCTCGGGGTGATGAGCCTGGCGCTGTCCGGCCTGACCGACCGCGAGGAGAAGCACTTCGCGGCCGACGACGGCGACTTCCTTGGCGCGATCGGCAGCCGCGTGGCCGTGGCCATCGACAACGCGATGCTGTTCGAGATGGAGCGCCGCACCGCGCTCGCGTTCCAGACCAGCCTGCTGCCGCGCGACCCGCCGCACGTCGACGGCCTGGAGGTCGCCTACAAGTACGTGCCGGCCAGGCCGCTGGAGACCCACGGGCAGGGGATCCAGACCCAGGTCGGCGGGGACTGGTACGACATCATCCCGCTGTCGGCCGGGCGCGTGGGCATCGTGATCGGCGACGTGGAGGGGCGGGGTGCCCGCGCGGCGGCGATCATGGGCCAGCTCCGGGCCGCCCTGCGCGCGTTCGCCCAGGACGACAAGCCGCCCGCGGAGATCCTGCGCAGGCTGGACGACTGGTGCCGGACGCTGGGGCCCACTCACGTGGAAGAGGCCGACGCCTCGGCGGCCGACTCGCCGATCGTCAGCTGCACGTACCTGGTCTATGACGCCTGGTCCCGGACCCTGTCGTTCGCCAACGCCGGCCACGACGCCCCGCTGCTGATCACCGGCGACGAGGTCGGGCAGATGGAGATCGAGCACAAGGGTCTGCTGCTCGGCGTGCGGTCCAAGGGGATGCCCGGCCTGCCCACCTACCGCGAGGAGACCCGGTATCTCGCGCCCGGGTCGGCGCTGGTGTTCTACACCGACGGCCTCACAGACCGCCGCCAGCGGGCGGACGGCGGTGGCCACTACAGCGAGACCGAGGCGCTGCAGATGCTCCGGGACGCCGTCCAGAAGGTCGCCGGGGGCAGCGTGGAGGCCATCGCCGTGGCGGCGGAGCGGGCCGTTCCCGGGGAGATCGACGACGACATGGCGATCGTCGTGGTCCGCACCTCCACGGTGGACCTCGCCTTTGCCGAGCGTAACTTCCCGGCCGAGCCAATCCGGGTCTCCGAGGCCAGGCGGCTGGCCTATCAGACGTTCGTCAGCTGGGACATGGACCCCGAGCAGGCCGACCTGGCCTGCCTGCTGGTGTCTGAGGTGGTGACGAACGTGGTGCTGCACGCGGCCGTCTCGCCGAGCCCCCGGCATGAGTTCAGCATGGAGTCGGCGCTGAGCCTGGGCCCAGGGATCCTGGACGACTGGTCAGGTGCGCCGTTCGCCGCCGACGTCGCCGCGCCGCTGACCAGGGAGTTCACGCTCCGGCTGCGCCGCGGCGCCTCCGCCGTCTGGGTGGAGGTCTTCGACCCGGACCTGCGGCTGCCCCGGATCAGGACCGCGGGGGAGACCGACGAGGGCGGCCGCGGGCTCTACCTCGTCGACCAGCTCGCGACCCGCTGGGGCTCGCGGCCGACCCAGGACGGCAAGGCCGTCTGGTTCGAGATCCCGATCAAGGCCGGCTCCGACCTGGTCTGACCCGGGGTCAGTGCGTGCCCGCCGCCCACAGCAGCAGCCCGGCGATGATGACCCCGGTGATGATGGTTAACCAGGTCTTGCCGGTCGACCCCATGCCCATGCGGCGTCGCATCCTGACCGTGAAGAAGGCCACCAGAGCGCCGAGAAACGCCAGCAGAATCAGCCCAGTGGCCATCGCGATCTCTCCTCTGCAAGGCGCCCTCTCCTCCGAGGATATGCCGCGTTAGCCGGATAGCGAGCCGCCCGCCGGATCCGGCGGCCTACGGGCCAGGGGTGATCGGGAGGCCTGGGGTCGTCCCCCGGGTTACTAGGCGGCCCCGTCGCTGAGCAGCGGCGGGACCATGGCGAGATCGGCCGAGCCGAGCACGCCCGGGACCGCGGTAGCCGCATCGGGACCGCGGACCGAGTCACGCAGCCGCCGCAGCACGTCGATCTGGCGGGTCAGCGAGTCGATCCTGTGCTCGACCAGCCTCGCCGCCACGTCCCGCTGGGCCGTGCTGACCGTGCGGCCCAGCGCCAGCCTGGCCAGGGGCTTCATCTCCTCAAGCCGGAAGCCCAGGTCCTTGAGGGCCAGCGCGGTATCGATATATCCGCGATATTCGCGCGGGTACTTCCTGGTGCCTCCAGGCGACCGGCGCGGCTCGGGCAGGATCCCGAGTTCCTCGTAGTACCGGATGGTCCGGCTGCTGACCCCCGCTGCCTTGGCGAGCTCCCCAATACTCACCAGGCCCGCCGTGTCCTCGACGACCTTCGCGACCATCCCGTTACCCCCCGTGTGGCATGCCGGCGGCTCATGCGGCTAACACGGTGCGTTAACCCAGAGCCATGACCCAAAGTGACCGATAAGCCGCCAGACCGCCATGCTGGGGCGAGCCCCCGCGCCCCAGCCCCCGCGTGGCGACCTCGGTGCATCACGGATAGTAGCCTTTCGATTACTAGAAGATGACCAGAATCTCGGCGGAACCCTGAACCGGGCGGACCGATCCGGCCCGGGCTGGCCTATGGGAGGTACGTACCACCGGAGTAATCTCGAATTAACCGGCAGTGGCCAGCGGGGCGTCCACCCAGGGAGCGCGTGGCGGGGATGGCCGGTCAACGGGTAAGGCTAGTGGAGGGCGGACGTCGTGTCGGAGGCATTCATTGTCGGGGCGGTGCGCACCCCGATCGGCAGGCGTAATGGCGGTCTGTCCGCGGTGCACCCGGTAGACATGGCCGCACATGTCCTGACCGAGCTTGTCGCCAGGACCGGAGCCGATCCCACCGCGGTGGACGACGTGATCATGGGCTGCGTCTCCCAGATCGGCCCGCAGGCCATCGACATCGCGCGGAACGCCTGGCTGTCGGCCGGCCTGCCGGAGAATGTCCCCGGCGTCACCATCGACCGTCAGTGCGGGTCCTCGCAGCAGGCGGTGCACTTCGCCGCCCAGGCCATCATGTCCGGAACGCAGGACCTGGTGGTCGCGGCCGGCGTGGAGAGCATGAGCATGGTGCCGATGGGCTCGACCGTGTCCCTGCCGCTCGAGAAGGGCATGCCGCTGCCGTTCGGGCAGGGGTGGCGGGACCGTTACGGCGACCAGGAGATCTCCCAGTTCCGCGGCGCGCAGCTGGTCTGCGAGAAGTGGGGGCTGAAGCGGCTCCAGCTGGAGGAGTTCGCACTGGAGAGCCACCACCGCGCCCAGCGCGCGATCGACGAGGGGCGGTTCGACCGGGAGGTCACGCCGATGGGCGGGGCCACCACGGACGAGGGACCGCGCCGGGACACCTCCCTGGAGAAGATGGCCGAGCTGAAGCCGCTGCGCGAGGGCTGGGAGCTGACCGCGGCCACGGCGTCGCAGATCTCCGACGGCGCCGCCGCGCTGCTGATCGCCTCGGCGGACGCGGTGGAGCGCCACGGCCTGAACCCACGCGCCCGGATCCACACGCTCACGGTGACCGGCTCCGACCCGGTTTTCATGCTTACTGGGCCCATTCCCGCGACCGAGCAGGCGCTGGCCCGGGGTCACCTGACCATCGACGACATCGACGTGTTCGAGGTCAACGAGGCCTTCGCCCCGGTGCTGCTCGCCTGGTCGGCCGACACCGGCGCCTCGCTGGAGAAGGCCAACCCGAACGGCGGCGCGATCGCGCTCGGGCACCCGCTGGGTGCCACCGGCGCGGTCCTGATGACCAAGCTGCTGCACGAGCTCGAGCGCATCGACGGCCGGTACGGCCTGCAGACGATGTGCGAGGGCGGCGGCCAGGCGAACGCAACCATCATCGAGCGCATCTCCTGACCCAGTAGCCCCGCCACCCGGCACCTTGGGGTCCATGGATGTACGAGAAGGGACGTTCTAGCGTCCCTTCTCGTACATCCACGAGCCTCGCCCCCTCCGCTGGGCGCCCGCCGCCCCGCCGCCCCCACCGCTCTGCCCGGGTGTGGGCCGCGGCGCGGCGCGGCCCAGCCACCTCCAGGCCCGCTACCGGACAGAAGGAAAGTTTGGGTTCCAGGAAATATATAATCTGAGTTGAAGGTTTTCTTGAATCGAGAACCGAGGTTACCTGGAGAACCGAATCCTGGTACTTACCTGGAGGTGAATGCAGTGCTGCTGACATCATTTGATCCCTTTGCGCAGGAGTTCACGCGGCGGGCGTTCGGCTCGGCCGACTACCGTCGGCTGGCCCGGATGGACGCTATCCGGCGCGAGAACGACATCGAGCTCAGGTTCGACCTGCCGGGCATCGACCCGGAGAGCATCGACGTCACCGTGGACCGCGGCGTGCTGACCGTCAAGGCCAGCCGCAGCGAGGAGTACACCGAGGGCGAGAAGCCGTTCATCCGCGAGCGCGTGATGGGCTCCTACTCCCGCCAGCTCCGTCTGTCCGACGCGGTTGACGCCGAGAAGATCGAGGCCAGCTACACCGACGGCGTGCTTACCGTGCACGTGCCGGTCGCGGAGCAGGCCAAGCCGCGCAAGATCGAGGTCCGTGCCGACGCCAAGGCCATCGCTGCCTGACGCAGAGGTACCCTGTCCGGGCCCGCGCGGTGATATCCGCCGGGCCCGGAACCATTCCCGGAGCCAGCCATGCCACCGTTGCCCCTCGATGACGAGAACCGGCCGCTGTTCACGGTCGGCCAGGTCTCGGAGATGCTCGAGATCCAGCAGGCCTTCCTGCGCCGGCTGGATGAGTTTCGCGTGGTCCGGCCGTCCCGGTCGCCGGGCGGCCAGCGCCGCTACACGCGGCGCGAGATCACGGTCGTCCAGTACGTGGTGAATCTCATTGACGAGGGCATGACGCTGGCCGCCATCCGCCGCGTGCTCCAGCTAGAGGAGCGCGTCAGGGAACTGCAGGCCCAGCGCGATGCGCTCGTCGCGGAGCGCGATGCCCTGCTGGAGCGCCTCGGCGGCGCCCCGCAGTAACGCTGCTCCGCCCCGACGTGGCCCTGGCCCAGGCAGCCTGAGCCAGGGCCACCGCCATGTCCGCCCCCGGGCCGGGTCAGCCGATGTGCCGGTGCACGTTCTCGTGCTTCGACGGCCCGGCCGCGGTCTCGGCCACCCAGGGGCCGGGAATCGACGGGTCGATGATGCCGTCCTCCAGCCACGTGTACCGGCCGGTCATAACCCGCCGGGCCAGCCCGCTGTCGTCCGCGTCGGTGTTGTTCCAGAGCCGGCCGAACAGTTCTTCGCAGCGCAGCCTGGCCTGTGCGCAGAACGCGTTGGCCAGCTCGAACCCGGTCTTCCCGCGCCGCCCGGCGGCACCGTCCTCGGCGTCCATCTGGGCGCGCACGCACACCGCGCTCATCGCGTACAGCTCGGCGCCGATGTCGACGAGCCGGCCGAGGAAGCCCTGCTTGCGCTCCAGCCCGCCCTGCCAGCGGGCCATGCCGTAGAACGTGGCCCGGGCCAGCTTCCTGCTCGCCCGCTCCACGTACCGCAGGTGCGGCGCGAGCGGGCCGAACTCGCTGAACGCCTGCGGCTTCTGCCCCTCCCCGGTGACCAGCGTGGGGAGCCAGCGGCCGTAGAACTTCCCGGCCTTGCCCGCCGCGCGGGCGCGGTCAGCGACCGGCAGCCCGGGCTTGATCACGTCACCGGCCGCGGTGAGGTGGGCGTCCACCGCCTCCCGCGCGATGAACAGCCGCATGATCTCCGAGGATCCCTCGAAGATCCGGTTGATCCGCAGGTCGCGCAGCAACTGCTCGGCGGGCACGCCCCGCTCGCCCCGCGCGGCCAGCGAGGCCGCGGTCTCGTAGCCGCGGCCGCCCCGGATCTGCACCAGCTCATCCGCGATCGCGCAGCCCATCTCGGAGCAGTACAGCTTGGCCAGCGCGGCCTCGATCCGGACGTCGCGGCGCTTGTCGTCCGCGAGCTGGCTGGACAGCTCGACGATGGCCTCCAGCGCGTACCCGGTGGCGGCGATGAACGCGATCTTCTTGGCCACCGCCTGGTGCTCGGCGATCGGCCGGCCCCACTGCACCCGCTCGCCCGACCACTCCCGCGCGATCTTGAGCGCCAGCTTCCCGGCCGACGCGCAGCTGGCGGGCAGCGAGAGCCGCCCGGTGTTGAGCGTGGTGAGGGCGATCTTCAGGCCCTGGCCCTCGTCCCCGATCCGGCTGGCCGCCGGGACCCGGACCTCGTGGAACCTGGTCACCCCGTTCTCCAGGCCGCGCAGGCCCATGAACGCGTTGCGGTTCTCGACGGTGACCCCGTCCGCGCTGCCCTCGACCACGAACGCGGTGATCCCGCCCCGCCGGCCCTTACCCTTCGGTACCCGGGCCATGACTACGAGCAGGTCCGCGACCACGCCGTTGGTCGTCCACAGCTTCACCCCGTTGAGCACGTACTCACTGCCGTCGGCGGACGGGATCGCGGTGGTGCTCAGCCTCGCCGGGTCGGAGCCGACGTCCGGCTCGGTCAGCAGGAACGCGCTGATCTCACCGCGCGCGCACCGGGGCAGGTACTTCTGCTTCTGCTCATCGGTCCCGAACAGCGCGAGCGGCTGCGGCACACCGATCGACTGGTGCGCGGACAGCAGCGCGGCCAGCGCCGGGGACGCGGAGCCCACGATGATGAGCGCGCGGTTGTAGTACAGGTTGGACAGGCCGAGCCCGCCGTAGGCGGTGGGGATTTTCATCCCGAACGCTCCGACGCGCGCCAGTCCCGTCACCACCTCATCGGGTATCCGAGCTTCGCGTTCAATCAGCGCGCTGTTCACCGACGCTTCGCAGAAGTCGCGCAGCCGGACGCAGAACTCCTCGCCGCGCTGAGCGGCCTCGTCCCGCTGGCGCGGGTGCGGGTGGATCAGGCCGAGCTCGAAGTCGCCCAGGAAGAGCTGTCTGCCGAAGCTGGGCAGCGCCCACTCGGTCTCCCGGGCCTGCTCCGCGACCTCGCGGGCCTGAGCCTCGCTGACCTGCGCGCCGTGCGGTTCCGGCCGGGCCGGCTGCGGGCCGGCCTGGGTCGCCTGGGCGGATTCCTGGTGCTCGCTCACAACATCGGTCCTTGTCCTCGTCGGCCGTTAAGGGGCTACTGCCCAGTAGAGGCCGACGGTAACGCGGACGCAAGCCGCGGCAAGCCAGGCGCTGCGCGCGCCGGAGCGCGGCAGCGGCTAGGGCACCAGGCCGTCGCCGGAACCGGACGCGCCCGCGAGCTCGTCGAGCGCGGCCACGAGCCCATCCGGATCGGGCGCGGGCTCGTCGGCGCGGCTCACGAAGACCTGCGGGCTTATCGCATGCAGTGCGGACAGCACGCCCGTGATGTCGTTCTCTTCCGGGATCTCGACCACGACCTCGTTCGCCGCCGTGGGCGTGTCACCCTCGGGCAGCACCCGCAGGTAGGACACCGGCTCCCCGGCGAGCGCCTCCTTGACCGCGGCCCGGCCGGCCGAATGGTCCGACACTAAAACCCGGATTCGCCACAGTGGCATAGGGGAAACCTTCCGTCGGCTGTTTACGGTTATGGCGGCTTCCGCCGGCCAGCGCGTCAGACGTCGGTCCGGTAGAAGTTCAGGTAGGACCGGGACGGGGTCGGACCGCGCTGATCCTGGTACCTGGAGCCGTACACGGGTGACCCGTACGGATGCTCAGCGGGCGAACTCGTCCGGAACAGGCACAGCTGGCCGATCTTCATCCCCGGCCAGAGCTTGATCGGAAGCGTGGCGACGTTGGAAAGCTCAAGCGTCACGTGCCCGGAGAATCCTGGGTCTATCCACCCCGCAGTGGAGTGCGTCAACAACCCCAGTCTACCGAGACTTGAGTTGTGGGTGGGGATGAAGGCCGGGCCGGCCAGGTACAGCCCGGCCGGGTTGCTGACCTCGATGCACCGCACGGGCCGCGAGCTGACCTCCCGGACATCCACGACGGCCCTGGAACCCTCCGGGCGTCCCTGCTTGACCGGCTCGCTGCGCAGCCGGAACACCGAGAACGACGGGGTGAACCGCACCTGGAAGGTTGGCTGCTGCTCGACTCCGCCGGACGTCGCCGGCTGCTTGCGCTTCACCGGCCGGCAGCCAAGCCCCGCCGCCAGTTCCGCGACGGCGTCGGCCACGCACTCGTCGACGCTGGTGAACTCGCAGCGGCCGAGTTTGTCGGCGTCCCCGCCCGCGTCCATCAGCCCCTGCAGCAACGCCAGCCGCTGCGGGATCGACGAGCGCAGGAAAAGCTCGGGAACCCGGTCGGTATGCGTGGTCCGCGTGCGGTCCCCGAGCCAGATCCCGAGAGCGTACGGGTCAGCGGGCAGCGCCTGGCCGGGATACTGCGCCGGCCCGGCGAGCTGGACGTGGTGGTTCCATTCGTCCCCGGACCGCAGCGAGCCGGCGATCTCCTCGGTCGTCCGGACCGACCCTGCCCTGCCCTGCTTGCGCTCGGACTTGGTGCGGGTCAGCCACGCGTGCGACAGGTCGGCCACCAGCGACTGGCCGTCAGAGAACACGACCTCCCGGCACGGCCGGCCGAGCATGGCCGGCGTGGCCGCGACGATCTCGGTCGGCTGCCCGGCCTCGTCAAAGACCCGGTCGCCGGCCCGGAGATCACCCATGTGCTGCCATCCGCGGGGCGTCGGGATGGGAGTGTCGACCGCGAGCGCCTTGCCCTCCAGCCGGCCCGCGATGTCGTCCGGCAGGCTCACGACCTCGTACGTGGAGGCCAGCACGAACTCGCCCGGGTGCAGCACAAAGGGCTCCGGCCCGTTCGGCTCGACCAGCCTGGTCAGCTCCGGTTGCTCCTCCGCCGGGTCAATGTGCGGGTACCGGTGGTTTTCGAACACGCGGAAGTACCGGTCCAGCCGAACGTCGATGCTCGACGGCTGGATCAGCTCCGGTGAGTACGGATCGAGCTTCACCCGGCCCGACCCGACTTCCGCTCTGATATCCCGGTCGGAGAGCAGCACCCTGGCAACTTACCGGTTCCGGTACGATGTCGGGGCGGACTGAACCCTGCGTGCCGGGTGTCAACCACCGGTTCCGGCTGGGCTCGCTGCACGCGGGTGTAGTTCAATGGTAGAACGTCAGCTTCCCAAGCTGATAGTGCGAGTTCGATTCTCGTCACCCGCTCCACCACAAGCCCCCTGGTCACAGGCCTGATCACGATTCTTCTCGCCCCGCGTCAGGCTCGTGGAGGCGGTCACATTGACAGACGAGCTGGGCATCAGAGCGCCCAAATATCAGCGCATAGCAGATGCGCTACGACGCGAGATCAAGACCGGTGAGTACAAGCCAGGGGACAGGCTCCCTGCAGAGACAGCGCTCCTGGAGCGCTTCCGGGATGAGTTCGGCACTTTGAGCCTGCCGACGTTGCGGCAGGCGATCAGCGTCCTCAGAGCAGAGGGCCTAGTCGAGTCGCAGCAGGGAATCGGGACGTTCGTCAAGGCTGACCGGCGCCTGCAGCGGCGGTCGCGCAAACGGTACGGCCGGGCACGTGCTGACCGGCAGTTGCTCACATCGCACCTCGAGCATCAGATCATGTTCGCTGGACACGGCAAAGTGCCCGGGCATATCGCCGACGTCACGAACTTCGAGCCAGATAGCGAGGTAGTAATCCGGCGTCGGCTCCTACGGGATAAGGAAACCGGGAAGCCCGAAGAACTCGGAGCCAGCTACATACCGGCAAGTATCGCTGCCGGAACATACCTAGAAGAAACCACCGTCGTTCCAAAAGCGCTCCTTCTGTGCGTTGAAGAGCTTAGCGGGAAGCGCTATGCCCACGGAGAGGACAGGTGGACCACCCGGCCTGCCACACCCGAGGAGTCAAATCTTCTCGACATCCTCCCCGGCACATCGGTTGTCCATCTGATTCATACCGCAACCGACGAGGATGGCGACATCCTTGAAGTCTCCGAGTCCGTATGGCCAGGAGACCGGATTATCGTCCTCGACGATTACAGCATTCCTCAGGAAGCAGAAGACTCCTTAGGTCTTTCAGATATCTAGCAAGGCGGCGGCATGGCATCATCAAACACCGACGCGGTCACCACCGTTGCCAACCACTGGTGGTGGCGACCCGGCTGGCGCGTAGGTCGGCACTATTACGCATGCCACTTCACACTGGAAGATCAGCCAGAACTCCGCGAGCTGATTCGCCACTACAGGACGCGGTCTCCCAACTCATCAATCTAGACATCATCCCAGCACGGTGGCTACACCTGACGATGCAGGGAATCGGCTTCACGGACGTGATCAGCCCCGCGGACCTGGATGCAGTCACTGCATGTCTCAAGGAGCAACTCCAGGAGCTGCATCCCCCCACGGTGACGTTCAGTCAGCCAACGATCGAAAGAGAAGCGGTGTACCTGAAGGCAGTCCCCACGAAGCCAATCTACGAACTTCGACGGCACGCCTACCACGTGACTGCCTCAGTGCTCAGCCGCAGCCAGTTCAGTGAAGCCTTGGCCGGACCGAACGATTACACGCCCCATGTGAGCATCGCTTACGTCAACAGCGATGGCCCAGCAAAGCCAATAGTTGACGCTCTGAGCAACGTAGAGTTGCAGCCGATCACCGCGACGTTCAAATCCTTGCCGCTTCTGATCTTCCATCGTGATCACCAGATGTATGAGTGGACTCAGGTGAAGACGCTCCCAATCGGATCGTCGAAAGCGACGCAGTCGTACCCCTGAAGTCACATAGTTTGCTACATTTGGCCGATGTTCGTCGCCTGCACAGCATCGTCGGCGCCAGCCTCCACTGCTCCCGCATGGGTGGCCATATCTGGGACACTTTCTGCAATAATAACTGCAACCGGAGTTATTATTGCGGGGGGATTTGCCTATTTTAAATTTATCAAAGGTCGCACGTTTCGTCCGCGGTGTTCTTTGGATATTGGCGCACAGCTTACGAAGATCGGAGAATCACGGGCACTTCAGGTATCAATAACGGTACGAAATGAGGGGCTGGTAGCGCTTCTGTTTCCATCAAATATTCCACAGCGGCTATTTGTTGGTCAAGCGGACAGCGCCATGTGGAAACAAGCATCTGATCGGCAGAGGCGAGTTGTTTGGGAGAGAAGCAGCATCCCGAAGGGCCGATACAACTTGGCGGTGCCTGAGGGAAATATTCTTGAACTCCCTACGATGAAAGAGAACCAGGAGACAATTAAACAGAATCCGCCATGGTGGCGGCGGCTAAGCCGACGCTGGATGCTTCGGGAGCTTCGCGGTGACAAGCTTGAGCCAGGCGAGCTGTGGGTTCGAACTATCCTGATTCCAGTCTCATCTGACAGCGTGGCATACCTAGTACGTGCACGGGTAAGTGCATGTCGACATCTCGGAGTCCGACATGTAATATGGCATCGACGTCGTTGTCTCAAAACGAAGACAGCGGGGATGACCTGGTTGCGAGACATTTATCTATTGCCGGCAGGGAGCGATAGCAATGGGCATGCCACCAATCAGGCCGCCAGGATCTGACCCTTTCGATGAGGGCTTCCAAACAGTCCGTTGCCCTTATTGCGGAGAGCTGGCAGAGTCTATGCCTATAAACGGACTTTACCAATGTCCAAATGACGGCAGATGGTTCACAAAAGCAGAGTCAGAAGAAGACAAAGACAGGTAATCTCCCCGAAAATGCCTGAAGCATCGGCCAAAGTTCTGTAGCTCGGATGCCCCGACTAGGCGCGGCCTTAGGGCAACCGATACCGGACGATGCGCGCCGCTCGCCCTTTCTGCCCTTTCTGTCCTCCGGCGACTGACGTGCGACACTCGTCCGCCAGCTGATCTGCGACAATCAGGCGAGCGGATCGCGGCACGGGCATGCGTTGGGGTGAAAAGGTTGAGGGCGTGACGTGCGTGGAACGTCGAGTGTCCGCCCAACGACTAGGGCTTGGTCCGATTAGCGCGTGTCACCCGACCTGCACGTCATCCCGGGACCACGAGGTGGTGGTCGCAGACGCCGGAATATCCTGACGCGGTGTCGGATCGGGCCGCCTCTGTTCGTAGAGAAGGCGAAGGGTGTCCGCAGGGGACTGCCCCGGCAAAGGAGGAGACATGACCGAGTACCTCATCGCCTTCAACAACTGGTGGGTGCCCGACCACACGGTCGAGGAGCTGCGCGAGAAGTCCAAGGCTGTCAGGACACTTATCGCAGAGATGAAGGCTGCCGGGGTGTTCATCTTCCTCGGCGGCCTGGACGACGCTGCCCCGGTGTTCAGTGTCGATGCGTCCAGCGGCACGCCGCTGTTCACCGACGGTCCGTTCATCGAGTCCAAGGAGCACCTCGGCGGCTTCACCGTCGTGGATGTGGCCGACGAAGAGGAGGCGCGGCTGTGGGCCGGAAAGATCGCGGTGGCCTGCGGCTGGCCGCAGGAGGTGCGACGCTTCCAGGTTCCCAGGCAACTTCCGGAGACTTCCTAACGGAGTAGAGCCTCGCGCCGTTCCTGCCGCGAGGCTCTTTTGGTAGGCGGCCAAAGCCTTGCCCCCTCTTTGGCAGATCGGTACGTTGCCGCCCGTTGTGTGATCGGCAGATTTCTAGACCTGTCGCGCGTCAGCTGGCGGACATGCGTCGCACGTCAGTCGTCGGATCACACCTTTCTGCCCTTTCTCTAAAACTGACGGACATTGTTGACATCTGGGGTCTCTGATCACTAAGGAGACCCTTGTGACAGACAAGGAACTGGACAAGAACGCAGCCCGCCGCCTGGCGATCATCCGCCACGCTCAGGAGGTCACCGGGAACGTGGCCCTGACCTGCCGCTACTACGGGATCAGCCGACAGGTCTTCTATACCTGGATGCGCCGCTACCAAGCCGAAGGTTTAGCAGGGCTGCGGGACCGGTCCCGGCGGCCGCTGCACTGCCCGAACGAGATCCCGTCCGAGGTCGTCGCGAAGATCATCTACCTGCGCACGAACTATCATTTCGGCCCGGAGAAGATCTCGATGTACCTGCGGCGCTACCACGATGTGACCATCAGCAAGTCGGGGGTGTGGCGGATCTTGCAGCGGGTGGACCTGTCCCGGCTGCCGGCCTACCAGCGCTATAAGCGACCGACCGCAAGTGGAAGCGGTATGAGAAGCCGAAGCCCGGGCACGCGGTCCAGGTCGACGTCAAGTTCATCGCCCCGCTGAGCAGCACCAGCAGGAAGAAGTATTACCAGTTCACCGCCATCGATGACTGCACCCGGCTGCGGGTGCTGCGGATCTGCGACAAGCTGAACCAGAAGACCGCGATCCAGTTCGCCGACTTCCTGCTGGACAAGTTCCCGTTCCGGGTCGAGGCGATCCAGACTGACAACGGGTCCGAATTTCAGTCGGCGTTCCACTGGCACCTGGCCGACCGCGGCATCCGCCACATCTACATCAAGCCCGCCACCCCGCGGCTCAACGGCAAGGTGGAACGCAGCCACCGGATCGACGCCGAGGAGTTCTACCGGATGCTCCAGGGCGTCGTCATCGACGACACCCAGCTGTTCAACGACAAGCTCGCCGAATGGCAGGACTTCTACAACTACCATCGGCCCCATGGCAGCCTCGGCGGCCAGACCCCCTACGAACGCCTGCTAGCAGAAGACCACCACAGCCACGACCCCTGAGTAAACGATCTACGTCAGCTGCACACTCGGCAGTGTCTAGTCCCACCAGATGCTTGACGGATCAGTCCCAGGACATGCTTTCCAGGTTGCCTAGGAAACATGGGCGGCCTTGCGGGGCCGGTGGGCTTTGATGCTGCGGACTGGCTGGGTGGTGGTCCGCCGGATGGTGCGGATGTCTTCGCCGCCCAGGTCGATGGTCATGGTGTCTTCGGCGACGTGGACGGTGACGATCTGCCCGGCGTGGATCCGGCCGAGGGCGATCTTCTGCCCGACGACCATGATCACGCCGGTGTTGCTGGCCCGCCGCTGGACGGTGACCGGCTCCGCGGAGGGCCGTGGTGGCGGTCCGGCGGGGCGGGCGCCGCGGAGGCGCCGGGCCTGGTCCCAGGTCAGCGGGCTGGGCCGGGTCCGCAGCAGCACGCGGGTTTCGGGGTCGAAGAACATCAGGGTGGTTTCCTCGATGCGGATGGAGACCAGCATCCCGCCGAGGATCTCCGCCGCGATGTGATACCGCCCGCCGAGGCTGACCGCGCCGTCCTTGCTGACCACGCGGTCCACCTCGATCGCCGATCCGGGCTGGGCGGCGGGGATGGGGGGCGGCCCTGCTGCCCGGCCGCCGCTGGCCGCCAGGCGGGCCAGGCCGGCGGTGGACAGGTGGGATCGGACCGACTTGACCCGGGCTCCGGCGATGCTCA
Source organism: uncultured Actinomycetota bacterium (assembly GCA_963844655.1). Taxonomy (GTDB): domain Bacteria; phylum Actinomycetota; class Actinomycetes; order Streptosporangiales; family Streptosporangiaceae; genus JASHPR01. Next base: position 310,298 of record CAWJPA010000001.1, read on the forward strand.
GATGAATGACGTCGACGCTGGCCCAGAAGGTGACGGTCATCCCGGCGCGGGTGGTGCCGAGCCAGAACTGCTTGCCCAGGACCTCCATGTTCCCGCTCGGCGGGACGACCCGGTCGAACTCCACCGGGCCGCCCTGCCAGGCTGCTGGAACGGATGGGCGGGGAACCGGCTCAGGTTCCGCGGCGGGAGCAGCCACCAGGGCGATCACGGCAGGCAGCCGCAGCGGCAGCAAGTCCTCCTCAGCCCGGACCGCCGCGGTGCTGAACCGTTCCGCCGGGGCCGCCATCGCGATGCCCTGATGCGGCCGTCTGGTGTTGTACTGGCTCACCCATCCGTCGATGACAGCCTGCGCGGCAGCCAGGTTCGCGAACGGCACGGCGTCATCGAGGAGCTCGCGGCGCAGGCTGCCGTGGAACCGCTCGATCTTGCCCGTGGTGGTGGGATGGCGGGGCTGGGTCAGCCGGTGAATGATCCCGTTGTCCCGGCAGATCCGGTCGAACAGCACCTCCCCGCCCTTCCCGAAACGATCAGTAAATTGCTTGCCATTGTCAGTGAGCACCTCCCCGGGCACCCCGAACTGGCGCAGCGCGGCGGCGAACGCCAGGCAAACCGCCCGGCCCGTCGCCCGCACCACGACCTGGCAGATCACGCAGAACCGGGAATGATCATCCACCCCGGTCACCAGCTTCGCCTCGGTTCCGTCGGCCAGGAAGATCCCGCCCACCAGATCCATCTGCCACAGCGCCATCGGAGCGTCCCGCTCCCACCGCACATAGCTGTCTTTGGGCCGCTTGCGGGGCTGCGGCTCGATCAGGCCGTGGCGGACCAGGACCCGGTAGACACTCATCCGCGACGGCACCGGGCTCACCCCGGCCCGGCCCAGCTCGTGAGCCAGCCGCAGCGGACCCCACCGCGGATGCTCCCGCCGCAACTCACACACCGCCGTCTCGATCTCCACGCTGACCTGGTGCGGGCACGACTCCGGGCGCCGCGAGCGGTCCATCAGCCCGCCCAGGCCACCCTGCTCATAGCGGCGGACCCACGCATGCACGCTCTGACGCGATACGCCATACCTGTCAGCGACTTCCGTCACCGCAACCCCGGCTGCAGCATCCAGGACTGCCCGGTACCGCTGCTCGACCACAGACAACTCGACCAGTGCCAATCCCGGCTCCCCACCCATGACGCCCGCAAGCGAACATGCGACAGGAAAGCCGACTCACGGCACACCTGTAAGCCATCTGGTGGGACTGCAGTGACAAGCATCTACCGGGACAGGACACTCGGCCTACGCCAGTAGTTGCCGAATTGATCCTTAGTTGGGGTCAAGGCGGCGCCTGCGGCGCCGCGTCCGGCGCTCCCCGCGCCGGGCTCTGCCTTGGGAGGCCCGCCCGGCGCGCCCGCGCCGTCCCGAACCGATAGCAGCCTTGACCAACAGCCATCAGCGGCAGGCAGGAACTACCGTCTTCCTCGCTCTCGATTGTCCGGCTCGCGGCCACCACGTCCAGGGCGGCCCTGCGGGCCGTCGCACGCGATCGGCTACGCCCACCCTGGACCACCCTGGACCCGGCAGCCACTCACCTGGTTCTGGCGCCTACAAGGAAGGCCGGGACAGAGCAGTTGATCGAGGACATTCAGCCGACGATCTCCTAAGCCTGGGATATCCCTGGCGGGATGCCCGTTCCGGGCGGAAAATCGGGGTGGCTGCTGCCCGCTGACGCCGACAGTTGCTTGATCGCTGAGGTCGTTTCTAAGCCGGGTGCCGGGAGCCGCTTCACGGGCCGTTCAGTGTCGCTTCGAGCACGAGGATTAGATTTCTCCAGCTGTGCCCTTGGCTCCTGCGGGCAGTGGCCGTCCCGGCCATGAAGGAGGCCAGGTGCTCGCCAGGACACAGGACGACGAGGAGATCATCGAGCGGGTCGCGGCGCTGGATATCGGCAAGGCCGAGTTGATGTGCTGCGTCCGGGTCCCTGATGAAGACCATCCGGGCAGGCGGCTGCAGGAGGTGCAGGCGTACCCGGCCATGACGCGTTCGCTGTTGCGCATGTCCGATCACCTGGCCTGCCTGGGTGTGACCCGGGTGGTGATGGAGGCCACGGCGGATTACTGGAAGCCGGTCTTCTACCTGCTGGAGGCGGCGGGGTTCGAGACGTGGCTGGTCAATGCCAAGGACGTCAAGCACCTGCCGGGGCGGCCGAAGACCGGCAAGCTGGATGCGATCTGGCTGTGCAAGGTCGCCGGGCGGCAGATGCTGCGCCCGAGTTTCGTGCCGCCGGTGCCGGTGCGCAAGCTGCGGGACCTGACCCGCTACCGGGCTGACCTGGTGGCCGCCCGGACCGCTGAGAAGCAGCGGGCCGAGAAGCTGCCCGGCGACGCGTGCATCAAGCTGAGCTCGGTGGTGGCCGGCATCTTCGGGGTGTCCGGCCGTGACATGCTCGCTGCCCTGGTCGCCGGTGAGCGGAACCCGAAGGTGGTGGCGCAGTTGGCCCGGCGCAGCATGCGCGCGAAGATCACCATGCTGGAAGAGGCCTTCACCGGCCATTTCACCGGCCATCACGCGTTCCTGCTTGCCACGATGCTGTCCCGCGTGGACGCGATCAGCGCCGATATCGCCGTGCTGGATGCAAAGATCGCGGACCAGGCCGCCCCGTTCGCCGGTGCAGTGGCCAGGCTCGATCAGATCCCCGGTATCAGCCTGGCCAGCGCCTATGTGATCCTCGCCGAGATTGGCACCGACATGACCCGCTTCCCCACCGCCGGGCACCTGACCTCATGGGCGCGGCTGGCACCAGGTATCACCGAATCGGCCGGGAAGAAGAAAGGCAAAGGCACCACCGGGCATGGCAACGCCTACCTGGCCTCCATCTTGGGCAACGCCGCCGCCGGAGCCGCCAAGACCGACACCTTCCCCGGCGGGCGATACCGGCGCATCGCCCGCCGCCGCGGCTCCAAACGCGCCATCGTCGCCCTCGGCCGCTCCATCCTGGTGATCGCCTGGCACCTGCTATCCGACCCCGACGCCCAGTTCCGCGACCTCGGGCCCGGTTACTACGCCACCCGCATCGACCCCGAACGCCGCAAGCGCAACCACATCCGCCAGCTCGAAGCCCTCGGCTACACCGTCACCCTCCAGCCCGCCGCCTGAACCCCCGCCCGGGACAACCCGGCTGCGCTGACGCTCCGCCGGGTACTGCCGCGCGCCCGGTAACTCACCATTTTCGGATTAGCTGCTAGGCGTCCGCACGAACAGGCATTTAGACAGCCAGGGAGCCTACGGATCATGGCTAACCGGCACTTCGGGAATATTGGCGACGTCTGGAAGCATGTCGTGCTGGCCGAGGTGCTGGAGCGAGAACTTCCCGCCTGGTATGCGGAGACTCACGCAGGCTCAGGCGCGTACGCGGTTGTCCACAGTGGAGGGCGAGAGTATGGCTTCCTGCATTTCCTGGAGGTCGCTCCGCGGTTCCCCGTTCTGGCCCGGTCGCCATATTGCGCAATCGCCGCTTCCTACGTCGAGAGCGACCGTGGCCTGTATCCGGGCTCCGCACTGCTGGCGATGACGGTACTCGGCGATACAACCTCGTACCTGTTGTGTGATCTCGACCGGGAGAGTGTCACCGATCTTCGCCGCTGGTCACACGAACTTGACCTGCATAACTGCGAGGTGGCCGAAGCCGATGGCATGGCGGCCGTGGCCGCACGGCTCGACAGCGAAACTCACAGGCCCGGGCTGGTGCACATCGATCCATTCGATCGAGATGCCCGGGCGCCGGGCGGTTACTCCGCGCTCCAGCTTGCCGCCCGCGTCGCCGACAGCGGTACCGGGCTCGTGTACTGGTACGGCTACGACGAGGCCGGCACGCAAGGCCTGGCCCACAAGCAACTGGCCACTTTGACCAGGGCGCCGCTATGGTGCGGCGAGGTGACGGTCACCGGCGCAAACGACTCGCTGGGTGATCGTGACCATAGCGCGACACTACGCACGTTCGGGATCATCCTGGCCAACGTGCAGGAAGGCACGGCCGGTGCCTGTGCGGCATTGGGCAACGCTCTCTCCCGCGCATATGACGACGCCGTACTTCCGGACGGCGCCCGGGGGAATCTCGCTTTCACAAGCAGTACGTACGTCGAGCACGGCAAACAGACTTAGGGCTCGCGGGGTATCCGCGCGGGATGACTGCCACAGACGGCACGCGCGCGAACGAGCCGGAACGACTGAGACGGAACGGGTCAAGCAACAAGCTGCCAGCGACGCCACGCCCGGTCAACGCGTGAACCAGAGACAGCGCGAGACGAGGTTAGACAGCCGTCGTCCGGTTCCTAACCATACGATCGGGCACGCGTGCTCGCCGCGTGCCCGATCGTATGGTTACTCAACGGGTCTGGCGGTCACCCCCGGAGCGACCGGATCTGCGCTGACCTGCAACGCAGCAGGTCACCAGACCGGCAGTCGTAGCCTTCCAAGCTGGGACTGCTACGGCAAGATCGCCGTGCCATTAACGTGCCATTAGCCGCGGTCACTGACGGCTCGCCAGGCGCACTGGACGCCACCACTTCCCGCAGGTCACCGGGGTGATCGGCGCAGGCGGCACGGCTTCCCAAGCTGATAGTGCGAGTTCGATTCTCGTCACCCGCTCCATCAGCACCAGCCCAGCTCAGGGCCGGAATCCCAGGCTTGTAGCTTGGTCTCCTGCTAGCGCTTGTTGATCTTCCGTGCCATTAGGAGGCTGCTTTGATCACGCGGCGGAGGTCTTGGACTGAAGCGGCGCCGATTACACGCCCAGCGATCCTGCCGTCCGGGGAGATCACGAGTGTGCTGGGGAGGTCGCTGATGGGAATGAGCCGGTTGAACTCGGCCGCGATACGGTCGCCGGGGTCGCTCAGGCTTGGGTAGAGAAGCCCGTGATGCTGCATGTAGGCCTGCGCGCTGGCCGAGTTGTCCGCTACGTCCACGCCGACGAAGCGGACGCCTGATGACGTGAACTGTCGCGCGGCGACGGACAGGGCGGGTGCTTCCTGCTGGCAGACCGAGCACCATGATCCCCAGAAGTTCAGCACGATTACATGGCCATGCTCCGCGGCAAGGCGGAACTCCTGGCCTGTGAGTGTCCGGCCAGATACCGCTGGCATCAGCAAGCGGTGGCCCGGGGGAAAGACCGTAGTGCCGATCACGCTCGATGCTTTGGCCGGCGAAGAACGCACAAGCGAGCAGCCCGTGACCATCAGGACCACCGCCACGCCAGCCACCAGGATGGCGGGCCTTTTCCCTGTCGCCATCACCGACCCACTCAGGGACACTCCCGAACCCTACAAGTCGTAGTAGATCGACGCAAGGACGCCTCGGCGGCCGGGCAGGGACGGCCGATAGACAGCAGCCAGCTACAGCTACGGCACCTGCAAAAGGCGACGATGGCGTGCCCGTCGTGTGCCCGATGGGATGGTGGCAGCCGGTATCTCACAGTCATCTGCGGGGAGGCCGTTACTGCGACGGCCTGCGGTGGCACACATCAGAGAGCCGTCCACGATCTTTGCAAGCAGGGAGTCGGCGCGGGAGCGTACAGCTGGCCGCCGGGGAGCCACGCTGGGTGTCACCTGTGCGAACGACCTCCCCCTAGGCCGGACGAACCTGGATGGCAGCGTGGAGCAACCCCGAGCGCGCGAACGGGTATGAACGAATCTGCGGACGCCGGCAAAAACTCAAGATGACGTTTATCCCTAAGGCCTGGCGGGAACTGAATCGCGGATTGTGGGCTACTCCCCGAGGGGAAGTGAACACTCTCGCCGGGCTTGGTTCGGCTGTCTCGGCCCTCGCAGCGATGGTCATGATCCTTATCGTGAAGCTATTGCCCCTATCGCTGTGGACCAGCACAAGATCACCGTGCCATTAGCGTGCCATTAACCGCGGTGAACAGCGGGCACTCAGGTCACTCGTGGGCACCCGGATGCCCAGCTCAGAGGTTCTGACTGGGGCAACCGGACAGATTCCCAGGCTGATAGTGCGAGTTCGATTCTCGTCACCCGCTCCGCCACGAATCCAAGGTCACCGGCCGTGCCGGACGTGGCTCCCTGGCTCGTTCGCGTCTTGTTGATCTGCACGGGCCATTAGCGGGCATTTAGCAGAGGTTGGCAGCGGTATCTCGGACGACTGCCTAACCAGGTCAGCCCGGCCAGAACCGACGAATACGTCGCTTGACAAGCAGGGGGTCGGGGTCAAGGCCGTACGAGACGAGTCGTCCATGGTGATCCATCCGGCTGCCTGGCCCTGGGTGGCTTGAGCGCTTGGGGATCACCCTGCATAGAGGGAAGAGGGGGCAACGGCATCCAGGGTAGCGTCGGGTCGCGGGATGCTGGTCGGCCGTTTTGAGGGAGTTGAGGCGCGATGCCGGTTGGCCGTGTGAATGGGGTTGAGCTGTATTGGGAGCGACGGGGCAGTGGTCCCCGGCTGCTGTTTTCCAACGGGTCGGGGCTGGCCTTGCAGGACGTCCGGCCGCTGCTTGATCCGCTCACTGCCAGCTTCGATCTGTTGGCGTGGGACTACCGTGGCTTTGGCCGCAGCGCCCCGGTGACGCACGCGTACACCATGGCCGATGTAGCAGCCGACGCCGCTGGCCTGCTGGAGATCACCGGGTGGGAGTCCTGCCGGGTGGTCGGGGCGAGTTTTGGCGGCATGGTGGCCCAGGAGTTCGCCGTCACCTATCCGCAGCGGGTCGAGCGGCTGGCTTTGGCCTGCACGTCGGCGGGTGGCGAAGGCGGGTCCTCATACCCGCTGCAAAAGCTGCTGGAGCTTCCCTCCGGGGAACGGGTGGCGGCGGACCTGAAGGTGATAGACAGTCGCTGGGACCAGCGCTGGCTGGAGGCTCACCCGGTGGACCGGGCACTGGCTGAACGCCTGACGGCCGCCGGGCAAGATCAGCAGGATCCGGCCGCCGTAGCCGCCTACGCGGCCCAGCTCCAGGCACGCGAGGGTCATGACGTGTGGGACCGGCTCGGCGCGATCACCTGCCCGGTCCTGGTTGGCTACGGCAACTACGACGGGATCGCACCGGCCCACAACGGTGCCAACATCGCATCGCGCATCCGCGGCGCCGAGCTGCGCGGCTACGAAGGCGGCCACGGGTTCCTGTTCCAGGACCCGGCCGCCCTCCCGGCGTACATCGCATTCCTCCAAACACCGTCGGCTTGACGGGCCGGCGCAGCCGCTGTCCTCTGTCGCGCGGTCGTGGCCGGGTTATGTCCAGCCTCCGTGGTACCCGCAGGGCACGAGGGAGCAGGGCACTCGGAGCGGTCCGAGCCGCCAGCGCAGGCCGGCGCGTGATCGCCGGGCCATTAGCGGGCATTAGCCAGGGTGATGAGGGGCAGCTACGTGACTCAGGACCGCCAGGGACGCCAGGTCAGCGCCCCGAGCAGCCGTAACCGCTGCACTTCCCAAGCTGATCGTGCGAGTTCGATTCTCGTCACCCGCTCCACCATGAAGGACCAGCTCAGCGGGCTGCGGCACATCAAGCGCGGCCGCACTGCGCTCCGCCGCGACGCGCTGCCGTCACCTCCCGGGTGGCGCTCCTATGGGGTTCGGGGGTGACGGATATGAGAGTCGGCATTATCGGGGGATCGATCGCCGGATGCGCGACAGCGGCGCTCCTGCACCGGGCCGGGCACGACGTAATCGTCTTCGAGCGGTCCGAGTCCGACCTGGAGAGCCGGGGCGCAGGGATCCTTATGACGACGGCCGCGTGGCAGGAAATGATTGCGCACGGTCTGATCGACGGAACCCTTCCCGCCTGCCGGGCCGACTACTCCCGGTTGGTCACCCGTGCATCCGGGACCGGCCAGCAGCGGTGGCTGGGCGACCTCCAGATGAGCTTCACACTGCTCAACTGGGCTCACCTTTACCAGGGACTTCGGCGGCGCGTGCCTGACGATCTGTACCGCAGCGGCGCGGCCGTCGAGCGGATCGAAGCGACGCCTCACGGTACGACGTTGCATCTTTTCCCGGGCGGCTCACTGGACTTCGACCTCGTCGTGTGCGCCGACGGATATCGCTCGCTGGGACGCGGGCTCATTGACCCCGGCACCGCGCCTGTCTACCGGGGAATGGTGCTGTGGCGCGGGCTCCTCCCCGAGCTGCGACATCCGCGTCGATGCCCTCGGCGGCTGCGATCTTCTGCGACCCGTCTACCAGGGGGGCCACGGGATCGCGTACTACGTTCCCGGACCCGGGCCGGGCACCGAACAGGGGAAACGCCTTCTCATGTGGGGCTACTACCTCCAGGTTCCGGAGAGCACCCTGGCGTCGGTGCTCGTCGACGATCAAGAGCGGCAGCAGTCCGGCTCGGTACCGTTCGGGAAGGTGCATCCGGAGGTCAGGGCGGCCCTGGAGCCCCGACTCGCGGGCCTGCTGCCCGTGTCGCTGTTCGAGCTGGTGCAACAGAGTGGCAACTCGTCGATCCAGGCCATCTACTCCTATATGGCCCCGAGCTATGCGCACGATCGCCTGTGCCTGGCCGGCGACGCCGGTGCGGTGTTCCCCCCGTTCGCGGGGAGTGGCGTCCTGAGGGCGGTACGCAATGCCATCTCATTGACGGACGCCCTGGCCGACGCCTCAACCGTGGATGATGCTCTCCGCCAATGGAGTGAGGCCCAGCTCCAGGCCGCTGCTCAGGTCATTCCGAACACCGAAGGCATTGAGCGGAGCTACGTGTTCGGCATGCCAGACGTCACCACCATGTCAACCACGGCGACCAACGACTGGATGTCCGCAACCTATCCCGGGCTTATGGTCACCCTTCCCAGCGTGTGACTGGGAAACGGCAGCACGAGATCAGCGGCACCACCCGAGCATCCGATCAGCCGTGAGGGAGTGCTGAGAGTCTGTGAGCATGTCGCGGTCTCGGGCGCTTAGTCGACGGGTGTTACTTCTCGGCCGTGCCGGGATTCGCACTGATGGACTCCTGATAGATGTCCGCGTAGGTGCGCGAGTCCTTGACTAGGTCGTCGCAGAAGGCGGCGACGTCGTTGCCGATGAGTTCCAGGACTCCTTTGCCTGCCGCGACGCCCTCCTCGAAGAAATCGACAATCCCTGAGAGCAGGGACCCGTCAGGCAAGTCGATCGGTCCGACCTTGAAGAGGTACCTCTGAATCTCCTTGTAGACGATCTGGTAATCCGGCGGGAGCGCCTTGACCCGCGCCATGTGCGCCCGCCACTGCTTCTTGCCCTCGATGATGTCTTGGATGCCCACGTCAGCCTCCTAGCTGGCCTAGCTTTCTTGCGACGTTCTTGTTCAACTGCTCGCGCCACCGGTCGCGATAGCTCCGAGCCCCTTCTCCGCCGGCCAGCGCCGCGCAGAAGCCCTCGATGTCGTCGCCCAGCACCTCGTGGATGCTCTGCCCATCCGCTGCTGTTTCTTCGAGTAGCCCCAGTGCGCCGTCAAGAATCGGCATCAGGTTGCGGCCGGTGAGGCCCGAGTAGGGAAAGAGGTGAATCTTGATCTGTTCCCACGCTGCCCGGTAGTCGGCCGGCAATGCCTCGGCCCGGGCTTCGAACGCCTTCCATTCCCTGGTGAGATCGCTGCCTGTAATGGTCTCCCAGAAGTTCATCTCCCGCCCTCCTTAAGCTTGTCGATTCGTGATGAGAGGTACTCCCATTTGGCCCAGAACGTCGCGAGTTCTTCGCGCCCTGCGCCGTTGAGCGCATAGAACTTGCGCGGCGGACCCAATCCCGATGGTCGTTTCGTCACCTGGACGAGCCCGTTCTTCTCCAGCCGCAGCAAGATGGTGTAGACCGTCCCCTCGACGACGTCGGCGAAGCCGAGGTCGTTCAGCCGACGCGTGATGGCGTACCCGTAGGTCTCCTCGCTGCCGATGATCTCGAGCACGCAGCCCTCAAGCGTGCCCTTCAGCATCTCCGTCAGGTCGTCCATCGCGGGTCCTCTTCGGTCTTCCTGGTACTGCGTAGTACCGAGTACCACTACACAGTATCACAGAGTACTGGGCACTCAGGGCGTCGGCGGAGCCTCGCCCTCTCGGACGGTGGCTACGCCGTCTCTGGCCACCGGCACTCGGATAACAGGGCTCACCTGTCGAGTGTCGTTTCCTGAGTAAACGGTAGGATTTAAAGCTATGTCTAGCCAGGCCGACCCCGTCGGCACTCCTGATGACGCCATCGCGGCCATCCAAGCGCTAATAGCAGGCGCCCGAGATACTCAGCTTATCTATGTCGCAGCGAAACTCGGCCTAGCCGACGCGCTTCATGAGGGGCCGCGAAACGCGAACGACATCGCCGCCGAGCTGGGCGTGAATGCACCGGCGTTGAGAAGCCTCATGCGCGGCCTAGTCAACCGTGGACTGATGACTGAGGAGAGAGCGGGGATTTTTTCCCTGACCGCACTAGGACAATACCTTCGAGCCGACGCGCCTGGCGCTTTGCGGGATCATGCGATCCGGTCGGGCGAGATAGAGTACCCAGCCTTGGGCAGCCTGCTCTATGCAGTGGAAACAGGACAGTCAGCGTTCGAGCACGCACATGGCACTGATCTCTTCGGCTACCTGGCCGCCAACCCGGCAGCGAACAATTCATTTAACGAACGCCTGATGGCCAGGTCGGAATCAATTGTAGACGGGATAGTTGCCGCGTACGATTTCTCGCCGTTTGCTAAGATCGTAGACGTAGGCGGTGGGGTGGGTGTTCTCCTCAGCAGGATCCTCGAGGTGCACTCAGCTTCGACGGGAATTCTGTACGACACCGCGGTTGTCACACAGAAAGCTTCGGCCTACCTGGCCAGGAGAGGACTCTCGGGACGTGCCGAGGTAATAGCCGGAGACTTTTTTGCCGCCGTGCCAAGGGGCGATCTTCTTCTGCTCGAGGCCATACTGCACGATTGGGACAATGAGCGAGCCGCCTTGATACTCCGCCAATGCCGTAAGGCGCTGGAGCCTAATGGCCGCATCCTGATCATCGAAGATATCCTCCCCGGCAAGGTTGATCGCGGCATGCCCCTGATCGAGATCGACCTGACGATGCTCGTGTTCCACAATGGCCGGGAGCGAACCCTCGCTGAATATGAGGAACTTCTAGCGCGGGAGGGGTTTCACCTGGAGTCCGTGGGCGAGACGGGTTGCTCCTATAAGCTCCTCGCGGCGAGCGCCGCACCAACTGACGGGCCGGGCCATTAACTCGCCGGGTCATCGGCTTGCTCCGCGTGGACGTGGGCATCGATCGCACTCGTGATCACCTGGTCCGCGCCCGCCGCAAGGCCTGGTACGCGGGCCTTCTTCCTCGGCGATCCATTGTCCGGCTCGCGCCCGCCGCGTGCGATCGTCTGCATAGGGTGACGGTCATGACCGACGTGACCATTCACCGCCTCAGCGAACGACCCGATCTGATTGACCGTGTGTATGAAGTTGATTCGACCTGGCCGGAGTTCATGGGTGCAGATCCGGTGATGAACGCATTCTTTGGGCAGGTCGCGGGCACCTTTCCGCACTTGTGCGCCGTGGCAACAGATGCCAGCGGCGCGGTCGCCGCCACGGGCCGGGCACTAGCGTTTGCCCTTGACCTGCCGGGCCGGGGTGCTCTGCCGGACGGCGGCCTAGACTGGGTGACGATATGGGCGTTCAGCGACCAGCTGGCTGGCCACGCGCCAGACATCGCCTCCGCCGTGGAAATCCTGGTCGGACAGGAATATCGAGGGAGCGGACTATCCCACCGGATGCTAGCCGCCCTCCGTGATGCGGCCCGGGACGCCGGGCTGACCCGGCTGGTGGCCCCCGTACGGCCAAACGGCAAGCACCGGTATCCGAACCTGCCGATGGCCAAATACATCACGATGGTCCGGGAAGACGGATTGCCCGCCGACCCGTGGCTGCGAGTGCACGTACGAGCCGGCGGGAAGATCAGGCAGGTAGCGGCGGCATCCATGGTCATGACTGGCTCGCTCGCGCAGTGGCGGGAATGGACCGGACTGCCATTCGACCGTACCGGCGATGTGGTCGTGCCGGAGGCGCTGGTCCCCGTGCACTGCGATGCGGAACATGATCACGCTGTCTACGTGGAGCCCAACGTCTGGGTTGAGCATGTGCTAAGCGACGCCGGCTCGTCCGTGCAGCCATGAGTGCAGTCAAGGCGCCTGCGCCTACTATGACCTGGTAGCTGATACCCGTTGCGGTAAGGGGGGCCTGGGAGGCGGTAAGTCATGGCCCCGATGCCGAGCCCATCGCAGGATCCTGAAACTCGGGCGCAGGAGCGAGCGAGGTGGCGAGCACTGACGAATATCAGGGCTGCGGGGGGCACCGTTGCGGCGGCGGCACTGACGGTATTCGGGGTCGTGGGGGTGGCGACGGGTCACGATAGCGGCGGGCTTACGGCGCTCGCGTTTATCGGTGTCGTAGCGATCGGGGTTATCGCGGGGTGGGCCCGGCGCAGACGACGTGGCGGGCTAAGGCCCTGACGCACGAAACGATTTCCCCCGAGCGCCGGGCCTGGGCAGCAGGGACGATCAGGACTGGATGAACGCCAGCAAGTCGGGGTTGAGCGTGTCGGCGTGCGTGGTCAGCATCCCGTGCGGGAAGCCGGGGTACGTCTTCAGCGTGCCGTTCTGCACCAGTTTGACCGCCCGGGGACCGGAGGTGTCGTGGGGGACAACCTGGTCGGCGTCTCCGTTCATGGCGAGGAAAGGCACGCTGATCTTCTTCAGGTCCTCTGAGTAATCCTGGCGGATGAACTCCGAGACTTGGTCGTATTGACCCTTCGCGCCGCCCATCATTCCCTGGCGCCACCAGTTCGCGATGACCGGTTCCGACGGCGTGACACCCGGCTGGTCGAAGTTGTAGAACGGCCCGGAAGCTACAGCCTGGTAGAACTCTCCGCGGTTCGCCGCCATCGCCGTTTGGAAGCCCTCGAAGGCGGCCTTGGGTACGCCGGCTGGATTGGCGTCGGTCTGCAAGACCGACGGGGTCACCGCGCTGACCAGCACGACCTTCGCCACGCGAGTCTCGCCGTGGCGGCCGACGTAGCGCGCCACCTCGCCGCCGCCCGCGGAGTGCCCGATGTGGACGGCGTCATGCAGGTCAAGGTGCTGAACCAGGTCGGCAAGGTCGTCGGCGTAGTGGTCCGCGTCGTTGCCCTCGCTGACCTGGGCGGAGCGGCCGTGCCCGCGCCGGTCATGGGCGATCACCCGGTAGCCGTGGTGCAGGAAGAAAAGCATCTGCTAGGGGCGGAATCCGGGCTTGGGCCAGCTTGAGGCAGCGGTCTAGCGGCAGATGAATACGCCCATGTGCGTGGTGGTCCGGAAACTGCCGTGGGCCTGGATGACCTGTTCGACCTGCACGGTGATGTCCTCGAGCACCGCGTCGAAGTCGAGCGGCTCCCCGGCCCAGGCGAGGGCGGGTTCGCGGAGGCTGGCCACGTAGGTGATGACCGGCTGCGCGGCGGGGATCGAGAGCGGCACATCAAGGGTGCGCAGGGTGACGCTGGAGAATTCCCGGCTCAGCACGGCCGTGCCGTTCTGCGTGGTGAAGCTGAGGGCAGGCATCGCCTGGGCCGGGCGGCCGAGCTGGCTGGAGATCGCCGCACTCAGCTGGTCATCAATCTCGGCCAGGTGGGCGGAGCTGTTGGTGGACGCCAGCACGGTTCCGCCCCGTTTGGTGATGCGGCGCAGTTCCCGGATCGCGGCTGGGATATCGGGCACGTGGTAAAGCATGTGCATGGCCATGGCCACATCAACGCTGCCGTCGGGCAGTGGGAGACGCTGCGCGTCGGCTTGGACCAGCGACAGGCTGCCGGACTGACGCAGGTCTTCCAGTGAGCGCAGCATCCCGGCGGACAGGTCAAGGCCGATGGCGTGACGGCACCTGCCTTGCGGCACGATCTGGCGGAGATCGTACCCGTTGCCGCATCCCACATCAGCCACGATCTGCGTCCCGTCCCACGGGATCACCGAGGTGCGCCACCGCGGGTCGCCCGCTGTCTCGGCATACGCATAGATGGCCATGCGTGAACGGAGGTGCCGGTCGTCGGCGTACGCGGACTTGGTCAGCATCCGCCGTCCTGTCGCCGGGTCATCGTCAGACACAGAAACCAGCGAACCACACCGGGCCCGGCGGGAAATACGTAGGGCATGTCGGCCTCCCGGCGGGTACCCACCCTTCGCGGCAGCGGTCTATCTCCGGCATCGTGCGCAGCGCTACGCTGGCCGCAGATGGCAGCGGGAGGTGTGATGGTCTGGATTGGTGGCCCGCGGCGGGGAGGCGGCAGGGGCAAGCCGATCGTGCTGCACGATCCTCCCCCCGGCTACCATCCGCCCCGGGAGCATGTCCCGCCGGAGGAACGCCAGCGGGAGGCCCGCCGGGCCTGGATGCTCATGCGCGTCGCCACCGTAGTCCTGATACTTGCGGCTGTGGCGTTCATGGTGATCATTTTCATGATCATCGCGACGTATAGCTAGCGCCCGTCAGCGCGCAGCTGACGGTAGCGGCGACCCTAGGACCCGAACTCCTTGCTCAGCCACTCGACGCCGAAGCGCACCAGCGGGCCGGCCGGGAACAGATGGCTTTCAGCCTTCCCGACCAGGCCGCTGACACCGCAGCCCGCATCGAGCGCCAACTGGCCGATGACCGCAAACGGATCCTGGTCGCCGACTGCGCGTTCATACGGGAAGGCGCCAATCGCCGTGGACGTGTCGTGGTCGAAGGCATCCCGCCAGACGACCTTGCCGCCCTCCCGGACGGGAATCACATGACGTGCAAACCGCTTCTCCCGGCTGTCCACCAGGGACTCGGCATGGTGAAGGATCGTCAGCCGGTCCAGCGGCGCACCGAGCAGCAGGACCTGCCCGCCTGCCTCGACGAGCTTCGCTAGCGGCGAGCCCGGCCCGAAGCCGTGATCCCACGGCTGATCTTTGGTCAGCCAGCCTGCCAAGGAGCCGATGGCCGTCATCCGCCGGAAATGGCTCCCGCTGACTTTCGCACCGGGCCAGGTGCGGATGCGCTCAGGGACACGGCCCATCTGGCGGTCGGTCTCGGAGAACTCCGGGTCGAACGGCGGGCACTCGGCACGGTACGCCTCCTGCCACTCGCGAGGCCACCCGGTCAGGCCCCCGGTGCCGTCATTCCACCCCACGTACGCCATCAGCGTCCCAGCCGGGCCTAGCACATCCAGCAGCGCCGTCACCACGGTCTCCGCGCCCCCGACCACCCAGCCGATGGCGCTCATGCGGGTATGCACCATCAGCACACCGCCCGGCCGGACGCCCAGTCCGCTCAGATCCCTGACCAGGTCAGACCGTGTCACCGGAAGGCCGTTCTGCATTACCTCCGCTGCGGGCATGCGCGGCACCGTAGCACTCTCACCCTCGAGACAACCAGGCATTATTGTCAGCCATCACGCCCGTGGATCGAGGGGCACTAGTACGATGGCTGATATATTGGTCAGCGTACTAAGAGGAGGGCGGATGGCAGCTCCCGAACGTGACGGCGCCGGCGGCCAGGACGTGCTGCGCCGGGCGGGCGACGCGTCGGTCCTCATCCTGACCAGCCTGGCCGACGGCGCCAAACACGGCTACGCGCTGATCCAGGACATCAAGGGGTTCGCCGGGCTGCACCTGGGGCCCGGGACGCTCTATGGCGCGCTCGACCGGCTCGAGCGCATGGGCCTGATCGAGGCCCTGCCCGCCGAGGACCGGCGCCAGCCATACCGCATCACGCCGGCCGGGGTGGCGGCACTGCGCGCCCACCTTGACTCGATCGAGCGGGTGAGCAGCGTCGGGCGGCTGCGGCTTGGACTGGGAGGAATCTGATGCCGGCCTCCCGGTCCATGCGCCTGGTGGAGTCCGCGCTGCGCTGCTACCCGCGGCGGTGGCGCAGCCGTCACGGCGACGAGGCGACCGAGATCGCCATCTTGCTCATCAGGGACGGGACACCCGCGCGGTCGGTCGCGTGGAGTTACCTCATGGGCGCGGCCCGCACCCGGCTGGTGATCAGGCCACGGCGGCGCCTGGGTGCGGCAGTGGGCGCGCTGCTGCTGGCGGCCGGCTCCCTCGGTATCCCGCTAGCGCTGCTGTCCTCGACAGCGCCGGCCAACGCAGCGAGCGTGGCTCACTCACGCGCCGCCCACCCGCGGCCAGCAGATCCGAGGCCAGCCCGTCCGCGGCCGGTTGATCCGCGGCGAACCGGTCCGCGGCACGGGGGAGGGCGCGGCGCACCAAACCGCTGTGGCCGGCATGACCGCTGCTGACTTCGGCGACCCCCCCGATGACCCGGGACGGACTCCCGGGCCCGCGGCGGGCGGACCGCTGGCCGCGCGCAAGGCGCCGCCGTCCCGCCGCCGCGTCCTCGCCGGATGGGCTGTCTCGCTGGCCCTGGCGCTGCTGCTGGCGTTCGGCATCCGGACGTTCGTGTTCCAGGCCTTCTGGATCCCCACCACCTCCATGGTGCCGACGCTTGACGCCTACGACCGGATCCTGGTGCTGAAGACGTTCTTCAGCTGGCACCAGTTGCGCGAGGGCGACATCGTCGTGTTCACCCACCCGCCGCGCGACCATTGCGGCGGGCCGGCCGAGACCGACCTGGTCAAGCGCATCATCGCGCTGCCTGGCCAGACCATCTACTCCGCAGGCGGCATCCTCTACGTGGACGGCAGGCGGCTCAGCGAGCCGTACCTGCCGCCACATGACCCGCTCGGGCCCCCGATACCGGATGCCAGCAGGCAAGACCCCTTCCACGTCCCGCCCGGGGAGTTCTACATGATGGGGGACAACCGGGCCATCTCCTGCGACAGCCGCTTCTGGGGGCCCATCAAGGGCTCAAGCATCATCGGCCGGGCCGTCATGCTCCTGTGGCACGACGGCCGCCCCGACTTCCGCGTCTTCTGACCAGATCCCGCTGGATTCCAGTGCCGCCAGGTCGCGCACCGCGAACCGGTAGTGCTCGATCTCCTCGTCCATCACCACGCTGATGCAGTCGATCACGGTGCGCTCCTCGTCCGGGTAACCGGGAGCGGGCGGGCGCTGGCACAGCCGGCCCAGGCCGTCGTTGGTCAGGCCAGCCACGATGCGCCGCATCACGGCCATCCGGTCCGCGCGGGCGGCCAGGATCTCGGCGTAGCTGGGCTGCGCGGTCAGGTCGATGCCGAGCGCGGCCGCGTCCGCCGCCGGGTACCAGCTCTGCGGCAGGCCGAACGTGTGGTAGGGCATCGGCTCATCCAGCACTGTCCGGCTGGCCCACGCGTCGGTGATGAAGACCAGGTGGCGCAGCGTCTGCTCGAACGACCACTCCTCGTCGACCTGGCCGGCCAGCGCCGGCGCGGACAGCCGCCCCGCCCGCTCTCCGGCCTGCGCCCACAGCCGCTCGATGGTGTCCCACATCGCGCGGACGTCGTCGGCCGTCTGCCCCTCGCGGAACTGCTTCCGTTCCGGGTGCCGCCGGTCCAGTTCGGCGCTGACGAAATCGGTCACGTCAACGCCGTTGACCGTGACATTGCTGAGGTAACCGGAGATGCTCACGTTCACCAGCCAGCCGTCCCGGATCGTGACGCCGGTCAGGTCACAGTCGGTGAACCGGGCACCGCGCAGGTCCGCGACATCGAACCGGGCGCCCCGGAACTGCGTGCTGCCGCCCTCACCGGCGTCGAACCTGTGCGGTCCGAACTGCGCGTCCATCGGGTCCTCAGGCTGGCTCGGGGCCGGAGCGGCCGGATCGTCGGGTGCAGTCATGAACCGCATGCTAGCGCGAATCCCGGACGATCTCCTTCCTGGATAGCGTCAGGAGTCCGCTGGTAGAGCCTTCACACTCGGCGCGGACCAGCCCCGACTGAGCACCATTAATGGCGACGGCTGGCTGCGGGTGATGCAGGGCGGATTCGCCAGTAAAACAGCTTTACCAGGCTGAACTATCCTTCCAAATTTGGCCGCTCAGGATCCCTGTGGCGTGGCGGGTTCTCTCAAGCGACGGACTGGCGCATGATCGCTTTCGTTGGGAACTCCGAAAACGGGCCTGCTCGTTCTGATTCACCTTGGACAGCACGACAATGCGGCCCAGGATAACTGGCCTAAGCGGAAACAAGGAAAATGGTAAAAAAGCCTGGGATCGGACGGCGCTGGCCCATCATCGCGCAAGGCCTGGCCGCGGCCACCGTCGCCGCGCTGGCGGTCTCGCTCACGGCGTGCTCACCGGCGGCGACCACAGCAAAGGCCACTCGGGCAACGGCCGCCGTAGCGCAGTCTCCGCAGGCGTCAGCCATCGCCGCGATCGTCCGTAAAGGGATGAAGACCTATCACCTCCGGGCGGTCATCGTGCGAGTCACCAAGGGCGACAAGGTCGTGACTACGCAGGCGTTCGGGCCGTCGATGACCGGGGTACCGGCCACTCCGGCTATGCATTTCCGCAATGGCGCCATCGCCTTCGCCTACGTGGCCACACTGCTCATGGAGTACGTGGATGAGCATAAGGTGAGCCTGAACGACACTATTAATCGCTGGGTGCCGGCGTTGCCAGAGGCCAATAAGGTCACGCTCAAAATGCTGGCCAACCAGACATCCGGGTATCCCGATTTTGAGACCGACCCGGCCTGGACGGCAGCCTTCAATGCCGACCCGTTCCGGATCTTCACCTATAAGGAGCGGATCGGCTACGCCTTCCGCCGGCCGCTCCAGTTCAAACCGGGGACGAACTGGAGCTACGCGCACACCAACTTCATGATCCTCGGGCACATCCTTTCCCTGATCGGGAAGAAGCCGCTGGCCACGCTGCTACAGCAGAAGGTGCTCGGGCCCATGGGCCTGACCAGCACCACCAGTTCCGACACGTCCACCATGCCAGAGCCGGTGCTGCACTCGTTCAGTTCCGAACGGGAAGTGGCACTCAAGATCCCGCCCAAGGTCACGTTCTATGAGGAAGCGACGTACTGGAACACCGACTGGGGGACACCGGTCGGAGCGAACCAGACCACGAACATCTACGACCTGACCAAGACAGCGGTGGCCGTCGGCACCGGCAAACTCTTGTCCAGGTCGAGCTACCACACGATGACCGACCCCAACCTGCTCGGCTTCGGGCACCGCCAGGCCAACTGCGCGCCCAGTTGCTTCAAGCAGATACCCGCCTACAACTTCGGGCTGGGCGTGGTGCGCGCCGGATCGTGGATCCTGCAGAACCCGCTGGTGAGCGGCTACAGCTCCACGGAGGCGTACCTTCCCTCCCAGAAGATCGCCATCGCCGTGGCCGTGACCTTCCAGCCTGCGGCGTTCAACTCGCAAGGGGTGGAGCCCGACGCGAGTGACCCGGTTTTCCGGGCGATTGGCGCCTACATGGCCCCCGACGATGCGCCACCCACGAAGAAGTGAACCGCCTGCGAGTTCATCACCGGACCGCTGGTCACTAAGCCGGGCGCGAAACCAGCAGCCATGGGGGCAAACGGAAGCGATCGTTGCTCTATGCCAGCGCAACCAGAAGGCCAGCGAGAAGGAGTTTCGGCAAGGGTCGAGCCGCATCAGCACCGGGATGTAGCGGAGTCGTTCGGCGCGGACGCCGCACGCTACGACCGGGCCCGGCCCAGCTATCCCGCTGGCCTGGTGGAGCGCATCGTGGCCGCCAGCCCCGGCCCCGACGTCCTCGATGTGGGCTGTGGCACCGGCATCGCCGCCCGGCTGCTCCAGGCGGCCGGGTGCCGGGTGCTCGGGGTGGAGCCGGACGCGCGCATGGCCGAGCTGGCCCGGCGGAGCGGGGTCGACGTTGAGGTGGCGACGTTTGAAGACTGGGACCCGGCCGGCCGGCAGTTTGACGCGGTGATCGCCGCGCAGGCCTGGCACTGGGTGGACCCGGTCGCGGGAGCGGCCGCGGCGGCGCGGGCGCTGCGCCCCGCCGGGCGGCTGGTGCTGTTCTGGAACGCGATCCAGCCCCCGCGCGACCTGGGTGAGGCCTTCGCCGGGGTCTACCGCGCGGTACAGCCCGGCCTGCCGTTCAATCCCTGGGCCGGGCCCGCGCTCGACGCGTACCTGACGATGTGCGGTACCGCGGCCGACGGGCTGCGGCAGGCGGCTGCGTTCAGCGAGCCGGAACAGTGGCAATTCGGCTGGGACCGCCCGTACACCCGCGACGAGTGGCTGGAGCTGGTGCCCACCATCGGCGGCCACAACCGGGTCCCGCCAGCCAAGCTGCGGGAGCTGCTAACGGGCATCGGCGCCGCGATCGACGCGGTGGGAGGCAGCTTCACGGCGCACTACGCCACGGTGGCGGTCACCGCGGCGCGGACAGCACCGTGACTGATCACCCGGCCCCGGATCCCGCCGTCATGCCCACTCTGATCGGTGTTCAGGGACTTGTGCCGCTAGGCGGCCGTGCCTGTCACGAGCCGCGCTCGAGACCCAGGGTGGCCAGAAGATCCTCGTGAAGTTCCATCCAGACGGTATGGCATGAGTCGGCCCTGGTCTTGTCGACCCACGCCCGTTCGCCGCGATCGACCTTGGCCAGGGCCGCCGCGTAGCGTTCGCTGTACCCGGAGAAGCGCTCCAGCGCGGCGGCCAGCCGCTGGTCCAGCGACCCGAGCTGACCCCCCAGCCTGTGCAGATCATCAAGAACCCGCTCGTCCCAGCGCCAGTCGGTGTGGTCGTTCGCGGCCAGGGGGTCTGTCCGCTCCGGGCGGATCTGCCAGTTCGTGACCGCGGTCAGGAAGCGCGCGTTGAGCGTCACGAACGCGCCATGGGCTGCGGTCACTTCCGCACGCGCCCCCGCCTCCTCGAGCTCCGCCTCCAGACGCCGCTCGTCCTCGGCCCGGCCGGCTGCGGTCATGGCCCAGCCGTCGAGGTCGGCGAACCGCGCGCGGCTGATCCATCCCAGGGCCTGGTAGTCGAGGAGCAGCTCCTCGACGACGTCGCGATCCAGGCCGAACCTGCGGGCCACGGTCGCCCCGTCGGCCATCCCCTTCACCCGCACGCCGTGCAGGACGAGCAGTTCGGGCGGTGACGTGAAGGGCACAGCAGCACGCTATGTGGTCACAGGAAGTTGTTCGGCCAGATCATCGTCCGCCACATGTGCGCCACCGGGGAGCCGTCGAACCCGAGCCCCTCGACGGGTTGCCGGAAGTTCCGGCCCACGATGTCCTCGAACTCGTCGTAGTCGACGGCGACGCCCGGGTCGAACGAGTAGATGTCGTTGATGGTGACCAGGCGCGACGTCATGTACCAGCGATGCCGACGTGCCGCCTCGTGCTCCCGGCGCAGGTAGTCAGGCGGGTTGTAGTCGGGCCCGAAATAGTCGATGTAGGCCTCGGGATAGGTGTAGCCCACCGACTCGTCCGCGAAATAGCGCAGCGCCTCGTGCTTCTCGATGGCCCACGCGATCTCCTCGTCGACGTACGGGGCGACCATCTGCGCGCCCCAGTAACCGTGGTTGGCCGACAGCAGCCCGGCGATGGCGATGTCGTGCAGCAGGCACGCAGTGATCACCTTCTCGTCGAGGCCGTTTAGCGTGGCCACCCTGGCGCTTTGCAGCAGGTGCGTTCTGGCGATCTTGCTGAAGCGCAGCAGGAAGAAGTCCTTCAGCGTGGGTCGCTCGGGCATCGCCGGCAGGGCGGGGTTGTCTCCCATCATGAAGACCGTGTCGGGATGTTTGGCCTCGGCCAGCAGCGCGCCCTGGTAGGCGCTGGCGGGCGTGCCCATGACGGCCGCGGCGGGGGGGATGATGATGCGGCGCCTGCGGTCGACGGCGTCGTTCAGCGGCTCGCGGATCCAGTTCGACAGGCCCGCGTCTCGCAGGGACGCCGGCAGCTCGTGCGGCAGCACACGGCTCGATGGGTGCCGTGCCTCGGTGGTCTCAGACATGCCGCCACGTCCTTTCTGTGCCCGCCGCCGCGCTGGCCAGGCGCCCGGATTACAGGCTACTTTGACGATGCATGCCCTTTGAGGAGGAGTGGATGGCGCTCAAGATCATGCCGCATGGCCGGCTGCAGGAATGGGTCGCTGACGAGAAGGGCTACTTCACCGACGAGGGACTTGAGTACAGCTTCGTGACCGGCGGCGACTACGGCGTTCACCAAGCGCGGCGGGATGACGCGGGAGAGATCAAGACTGGCGCGTTCGAGACGTTCGATGCAGGGCGCGACGGCGCGAACGTGAGCTGCGCGTGCCACTGGGCCACGAACGCCGCCGCGAGCGGCGGATCCGGCCAGCTCGTGACGACGGCCTACTCGGTGGCGCCCTGCGCCATCGTCGTACCGCCCGAGTCCCAGGTCCGGCGCCCCGAGGACCTGGCCGGAACAGCGATCGGGGTGGGCTACCACTCCGGGAGCCACTTCGCCACGCTGCAGGCTCTCGAGAGCGTGCTCTCGCCCGATCAGATCGAGCTCAGCTTCCAGGGCCCGCCCAACGAGCGGCTGGACGCCCTGCTCGAGCGGCAGGTCCCGGCGGCCACGGTGTGGGGCGTTCCGCTCTACATCGCCGAGTCCTTCGGGTTCCGCAAGGTGGTCGACGCCACCTTCATGATCGGTTTCCTGGTGACCGGGCTCGGCGTCAGCCCGGATGACGTGGAGAAGTACCTGGCCGGGCTGCGGAGCGCGCAGATGGAAATCGACCTGCGCCCGGAGCTCTACAAGCACTACCACCTGCAGGCCGTGCCGGAGAAATACCGCGAGCAGGTCGACGTACGGACCTTCGGCACCGGCGAACGCGTCGTGTTTCTCCCCTACACCAGGGAAGTCTTCGCCGCGACGCAGCAGTGGACGCAGGCCCGCAAGCTGTTCCCGGAACAGCAATTCTCCATGGGGTACGACGAGGCCTCCCTGGTCTGAGGCCCGGGACGGACGCCCTTCCGCCATGTGCGCAACTGCTTGAATCGGCAGCGCGGATCATGGCCGGCCGTAGGCCGCGAGGAAAACAGCCACGGCGTCGTCGGCGCGGCGGTTGAGCTCGGCCGGAGTGAGCTCGTGGCCGGAGCCGAGGAACATGGCCCGGTCCAGCGGCAGGCCCAGGATCAGGAACGCGAGATGGCTCGCGGCCAGCGGCGGATCGTCAACACACAGCAGCCCGCGGGCGGCGAGATCGCCGAGCTGGTCGGCCAGGGCGGCCATCACCCGTTCCGGAACCCGCTGGTAGTAGGCGCGGGCCAGGTCGGGAAACCGGCCCGCCTCGCTGATGATGAGCCGCCGCATCTGCAGCAGGCGTGGCTGCATGACCGTGGCAACGTACCGGCGGGCCAGCTCCTGCAGGCCGGCCCGCAGGTCATCGGTGCCGGCCAGCACCCGTGGCAGCGCCTGGATGAAATCGTCGGCCCGGGCGGCGGCGGCCAGCACGATGTCGCTGAATAGCTGCTCCTTGTCGGAGAAGTTCTTGTAGACGGTCTGCTTGGACACCGCGGCCAGGGCGGCGATCTCGTCCATGCTCGTGCCCTGGTACCCGTGCGCCAGGAACAGCCCGGCGGCCGCCTCCACGATCGCCCGCCGCTTGCGCGCCGACCGGCTCTCGTCCGGCGCTTCCTGACTCATGCCGGCCTCCTCAGGGTCGCCCGGTCAATAGTACTAGACGGCTCAGTACTGTATGAGTACTGTACCGTCTAGTACCAGACGGTGGGCCAGCCTCGCGGCGAGATCAGGGAGCGATGACCGATGAAATTCCGCGCCGTCGTCCAGCTCAACGGCAAGACTGCCACCGGGATCGCAGTCCCGCCCGAGGTGGTCGCCAGCCTCGGGCAGGGCAAGAAGCCCCGGGTGCACGTCACGATCGGCGGCCATTCCTACCGCAGCAGCGTGGCCGTCATGGGCGGGACGTTCATGCTCCCGGTCAGCGCGGAGCACCGGGCCGCCGCGGGCGTTGCCGCCGGTGACGAGGTAGACGTCGAGCTCACCGCGGACAACGCGCCTCGCGTGGTGGAGGTGCCGCCGGATCTCGCCAGCGCCCTGGACCAGGATCCCGACGCCCAGCGCTCCTTCGGCCAGCTGTCCTACAGCCGGCAGCAGCGCTACGTCCTGGACGTTACCGGGGCCAAGGCGCCGGAAACCCGGGCGCGGCGCGTCGCCAAGGCCGTCAGCGAGCTGCGGCAGGCCCCTCAGCGCTGAAGGGCACAGCGCCCCGCACGAACCGGCGGCGAAAAATAGGCTGCGCCGGGCGGGGACAGCGAGGCAGGCTGCGGGCATGGACGCCAACGCCGCCGCGGTCGCCTGGCAGGCCGACGGATTCGTCATCCTGCCCGGCTTCCTGCCCGCCAGCGAGCTGGCCCCGGCGGTCGCGGAACTTGGCCTGATGTTCCCCTCGGCTGACGGGTTCCATAGCCGGGCCGACCGGAGGTGCAGCCGCTACCTCGGCGATGAGTTCGCCGGGATCGACAGCTTCCCGTTCGCCAGCGCTGAGGTCAGCCTGCTCGCGGTGCACGACCGGCTGGCCGGCCTGGCCGAGACGCTGCTCGCGGACGCCGACATCCGGATCTACTCGGCCGAGGCCTGGGCCAAGTACACCGGCGCGGCCGACTACGACCAGGCCCTGCACCGCGATTACCTCAACCACACTCCGCTGGTGCCCAGCACCGCCCGCCGGCAGCTGGAGATGTTCGTCTACCTGACTGACGTGCCCGACGAGCTCGGGCCGCCGCACTTCGTCTCCACCACGCGCACCGCGGGCCTGCCGGCCACGCCGAACTGGTACCCACCCGGCGATGGAGCCGACAGCGAGGGCGGCTTCGTCTCCACCCTGGGCCACCCGGAGCTGTACGCGGCGGAGGTATCCGCCGCCGGCCCGGCGGGCACCGTGGTCGCGTTCGAGCCCGGCACGTTCCACCGGGGAACCGCCCTTACCGCGCCGCGGGCTGCGCGATACACCATGCATCTCGGTTACCGCCCGGCTGCGGCGGAATGGGCTCACCGCCACGCCTGGGCCTACCGCAGCCACGAGCCAGCGTGGTACCGGTTCGTCGCCCGGGCCACACCTCGCCAGCTACGGCTGTTCGGGTTCCCGCCCCCTGGGCACCCATTCTGGACCGCGGAGACGGTCACCGGGATGGAGCAGCGCTACCCGGGCCGCGACTGGTCGGCCTGGCTCGCCAGCACATCGTGAGCACTCCACATCAAGGCCCAGGCCAGGAACATGATCCCCGGCCTGGGCCTTGATCGCCCCAGTGGGTCAGAGCCGTTGGGCGGGCTCAGCCTCCCGTACACGAAGGGGTGGCGTACACCAGGCCGATCGCGACGTTGTGCGCCGACTGCGGTACGGGATTGATCTGCACTCCGGCACCGTGCGGGAGGGCCGAGGGGTGGATGATCATGACGGGAAAGCCCCCGACGGGCCGGTCGGCGAAGACCCGGTTGATCAGGGCTGCGTTCATCGGGTACCGCCGGCACGACCTGGGCGTGACGCCGCCGAAGAACGTCACGCTGGCCGGGATGCCGTCGGCGCGGAGCCTGCGCTGCAGCCCGGCTGGGTCACGCAGTTGGCGGATGGTGACCGACACTGTGCCGTCGGCCTGCTTGACGACCGTCCAGGCCGCCAGTTGAACACCGGGCGGCCGGCTCGCCTGGTGCTGGGCTGGTGTCAGCGCGATCACGCCCAGGGCCACCCCGGCCGCCACGGCCAGCGTGGCCGCCAGGGCGGGAACCCGGCGCCGCGCACGCACCGCCCGGCTGCGGTTCACGATCTGCTCCACGCTGGTGGCCGACTGGACGCCGGCCAAGGACTCGCGCACCGCCGTGATCAGTTCGCTGTCGTTCATGATGATGTCTCCTGCTGCCAGATGGGGACGAGGTCATCGCGCAGCGCGGCGATGGCCCGGGCCAGATGTGCCTTGACCGTGCTGGGCGCGATGCCGAGCACCTCGGCGGTGCGTTCGGTATCCAGATCGAGGAACAGGCGAAGCGCCACCACCTGCCGCTGCCGGCCGGGTAGCCGCAGCAGCGCCGCCATGATCCTCGGGTCGACCGGGCTGTCGGACCGCGCGCCGGCCGTGGGCAGGTCCGCGACCGTGCCGGGGTCAGGAACCGGTATCTCCCGGCGTCGGCGGCGCCACCGGGAGATGTTCGCGTTCAGCGCGGTGCGGACCACCCACGCGGCCGGCGCCGGGTGACTGCTGACCGTGCGCCACGACGCGCAGGCCCGGGTGAACGCCTCGTCTACCAGGTCCTGTGCCGTGTCCCGGTCACCGACGCTGACCAGGACCGTGCGCAGGCACTCGTCCTTTGACCTGCGGTAGAACTCGGCAAAGTCCGCGCGTTGAGTTCCCACACCCGTTCAACGCACAATCGCCCTCTGAGGACTACCTGGGCCGGGTCCTCCTCGGCCTGATCACCGAGTCCGCCGCCGCACTGGCCAGCGGATCACGGCCGCCAGCCTCGGGATTGACCCGGGGCGCCGCGGCTGCCGCCGCGGCCGAGGCGTGGCACCCGCCCTGAGAACTTTTTTCGCGCGTGTCCCCGGCCCGGGAACCGCGGTCAGGCCGGCGATCCAGGTCATAGGCCCTGAGCTGGGCAGACGGGGAGATTTTCTGCTCGATCTGCTATCGAATATAGTGATCTTTCAATGAATTCGCCGAGCAAGCGGCGCTACTCTTCGCCGCTGCGAGAAGAGGGCGCCCGGCGGACGGGCGAGCTCATCCTGGCCGCAGCCCAGGATCTCTTCGTCGCCCAAGGGTACGTGCAGACCACGATCGAGCAGATCGCGGAGCGCGCCGGGGTGTCCCGGCCGACCGTGTTCGCCAACGCAGGCAGCAAGCGTGAGCTGCTCAAGCGGCTGCGGGATCTGGCCCTGGCGGGCGATGACGATCCCGTTCCGGTCATCGAGCGGGCCTGGTACCAGGAGGCCCTTACCGAGCCGGACCCGGCCACGTCGGTCCGGCTGCACGCCCGGAACCTGAGCCGCATCTACCAGCGGTATGCGCAGCTGGACGAGGTCGTGCACCATGCGGCGGCGTCCGACCCGGAGCTCGGGGACTTCTGGCAGACCGCCGAGACCCAGCGCCGCTTCGGGGCGCAGGCCTTCATCGAAGCGCTGACCGACAAGGGCCCGCTGCGGCCGGGGCTGGCCCGGGACGCAGCCGTCGATGTGCTGTGGGTGGTCGGAGCGTCGGATCCGTACCGGCGCCTGGTGGCCGAGTCCGGCTGGACGCCAGAGCGCTACGAGCAGTGGCTCGGCGACACGCTGTGCGACATGCTGCTTCCCCCTGCCCAGAAGGGACGTCAGGGACGGGGTTGACCCAAGCGACCGAAAGTGTTTACTGTTGCAGTATTCGTTAGGTGCTCAGTAAAGCTCAAGACCCGGTGACCCTGTTCCGGGGGGATAGGGATCTGCGAGACCGGCGGCTCCGATGGTCGCACTCCGCCAGGGCAGATCCCTAGGGCAGGGTCACCGCGCAAGCAAAGTGCGGCTAGTGCTGATACGGGGGGACGGGGATCAGCTTGATGGTTGACAACGCGCCGGTCATGGAAATCGAGCTCGCGATGGCCATGGAACAGGCCAACGCCGCGGTGGCCTCGATGCGGAGCGGAGATCCCGAGCCCTACATCAAGTGCTGGACGTCCTCGGAGGACGCGACCCTGTTCGGTGCCTGGGGCGCAACCGAGAAGGGGCACAAGGCCGTCACCGATACCTGCCGCTGGCTTGGGAGCCGTTACGCGAACGGCACCGGGCCGGTCGGCGTCGAGCAGGCGGTGGTCGCCTCGAGCAATGACCTCGCCTACACGGTCGGATTCGAGCGCGGCCCGGTGAGCGTCGACGGCGGCCCCACCCGGGAGATGGCGATGCGCGTGACCCACATCTACCGGCGGATCGACGGCGGCTGGAAGCTGGTCCACCGGCACGCCGACTTCCCGCTCCCTGACCACCGGATTCTCGCGCTCTAATGCCCGGGGGGCGACCCCCGGACCCCGCGCGCCATCCCCCGCCCACCTCCCCAGCCCTCTTCACTGGCAAGCCGGCCGTCGCCGGCTAGCGCTAGCGGCGCGGGTGCTGGCCCGCGGGCGGGCTCTCGAGCAGGGTCCACGGTGGATCTGCCTCGTCACCGAGTCCATGGCCCGGGTCCTGCGCCCGCGGCCGCTGCCGTCCGGGCGCGCGCCGGTTGCGGCGCACCCGTCCGGGGGGGCGGACCGGCGGGCCGAGTTCGACGGTGATCGCCGCGCCGCCGGAGGTGGACGGGCCGGCGGTGAGGGTGCCGCCCGAGTTCTCGGCGATCCGCCGCGCGATGTCCAGGCCCAGCCCGGTGGAGCCGCCGCTGGACAGCCCGCGCTGGGTCGGGTTGCCGGCCGGGAAGCCGGGCCCGTCGTCGGCGACCAGCAGCCAGGCGCCGCCGCCCGGCCGCCGGCTGAGCCTGACGCTGAAGGCCAGGCCGTCGGGGGTGTGCGAGAACACGTTCTCCAGCAGGATGTCCGTGCAGGCGGCCAGGTCCTCCGCGCTGGCCCGTACCATCACCGGCCCGGGGGCGATGTCCACCATCACCGGCCGGTTCTGGTCCTCGGCCAGGGGCTGCCAGAACGCCGCCCGCTCGCCGACCACATCCGACGCGTCGCACAGCACACCCGAGCCTTCGCCCGTCGGCCGCCTGGCTTCGCGGATGATCTCGGTGACCGTCCGCTCTACGATGTTCACGTCGGCCAGGACCTGCATCATCTCGGCCTCGTTCCGCAGCGACTCAGCGTCGATCCGCAACGCGGTCAGCGGGGTGCGCAGCCGGTGGGACAGGTCGGCGACGGTCTCCCGCTCGTGGGCGAGCAGGTCGCCGATCCGCGCGGCCAGCCGGTTCAGGCCCGCCCCGGCCCGGCGGACCTCGGGCGGCCCGGCCACCGTGGCGCGGGCGGTCAGGTCCCCGGTCGCCAGCCGGTCCGAGACCGAGGCGACCGCGGTCAGCGGCCGGACCAGGGACCGGGCCAGCTGATCGGCAACCGCCACGCTGAGCACGAGCAGCCCGAGGCCGACGCCGCCGAGCAGCAGCCAGGCCCGGTCTACCCCGTGCCGCAGGGTCGCGTTGGGCACAAACGTGCGGATCACGGCGGTGCCGGCGGGCAGGCCCTGAACCGCGACCAGGACTTCCACCCCCACGGGCGTGGGCGTGGTGAAACTGCGTCCCTGGGTGGCCAGCCTGACGCCGGCTGTCCGGGGCGCCGGGCTGCCCACCACCCGCCCTCCCGGCAGGAACACGGTTAGGGGGGCGCCCCTGTTCTCGGCGTTCACCTGGTCGACCGCCAGCTTGACGCTGTTGGTGTCGAGGGTGGCCACCAGCGGGGCCATGAACTGGGCCTGGATGGTGGCCGTGCTGACCGCCCGGTCGGCCGCGAACGAGCGCAGCACCAGCGCTAGCGGCACCAGGAAGGAGACCAGCACCAGCGAGCTGGTCGCGACGACGAGCAGGATGATGCGGAGTCTCATGTCGGGCTGCTGAGCTTGATCCCGACTCCCCGGACCGTGTGCAGGTACCGCGGGTGCTGCGCGGTTTCCCCGAGTTTCCTGCGCAGCCAGGAGATGTGGACATCGACGGTCTTGTCCGCGCCCCCGTAGGGCATGCGCCAGACGTGGGTGAGCAGGTCCCGCCGGGTGACCACGTGCCCGGCATGCAGGGCCAGGTAGTGCAGCAGCTCGAACTCACGTCGGCTGAGGTCCAGCTGGGTCCCGTCCAGCGAGGCCTCGCGTCCGCTGGGGTCCAGCCGCAGGCCGCCGACTTCGAGCTCGGTCTTCCCCGGCAGCGGGACCTGCGCGGAGCGCCGCAGCACGGCGCGTATTCTCGCCTCGATCTGGCCCGCGCCGAATGGCTTGATGACGTAGTCGTCGGCGCCGGCATCAAGGACCCGGATGATCTCGGATTCGTTGTCGCGGGCGGTGATCACCACCACCGGGATGGAGCTGACCGCGCGCATCATGCGCAGGGCCTCGTAGCCGCTGAGGTCGGGCAGGCCAAGGTCGAGCAGGACCAGGTCAGGAGGGGTGTCAAGGACGTACTGCAGGGCCGCCATCGCGCCCGGCATGCTCGTAACGGCGTGGCCGCGCTCGGTCAATGCCCTGATCAGCGCCGCCCGGATGGCCGCGTCGTCCTCTACCAGCAGAAGCTGGGCCATATCGTGACCGTATCTTTAAAGGTCGTTTACCTGCCCCATGATCCGGACTATTGCCGAAGGGGCCGAGGCGTCCCTTGAGGTGAGCTTTACCCGCCCTTAAGGTCTGTTCCGCGAGCCTCGGATTATGCGAAAGCGCGTATTCATCGGAGTCGGCGCCTGGGTGGTTGGAGCAGGCGTCGCGACCGGCGGGAGCCTTCTGGCGGTGTCCCTGCTTGGGCAGGGCATCGCCTCGTCCCCAAGCGAGCAACTGTCCGGTTCGGCGGTGAACAACGCGCTCGCCAGCGGCACGTCCGCGACGCCGGCGGGGCCGGCCCATCGGCCAGCCCCCGCGGCGCAAAATCCACGACCAAGTCCAAGGCCGCCGCGCCCGGCTCGCCGTCCGGCGCCGCTCCCGCCTCGGCCGGCAGCACCGTGCTCACCTCAGCGGGCGGCACCGTAGTCGCCAGCTGTCCGTCCGCGGGCGCGTTCCTGCAGTCCTGGAGTCCCGCGCAGGGGTTCCTGGTCAGCTCCTCGGTCCGCGGCCCGGCCGCCACCGCGCAGGTGACGTTCGAGTCCGCCACGCAGGAAGTGACCATGGTCGTGTCCTGCTCCGGCGGGGTGCCCTCCGCCACCACGCAGGCCGAGGCCCCCGGTGGCGGCGGCGACAACGGCGGCGGCGGTGGCGGCGGCAACTCCGGTCCCGGCGGTGGTGGCGGCGGCGGGGGCGGGGGCGGCGGGGATGGCTGAGCTGGTCACAGGCGCTGGTCGGTGATCTCCTCGATGACCAGCGCGAGCGTCGGGCAGGCGTCCACCGCCCGCTTAGCGTGGTCCATCAGCCCGGGAGGAACTCCGGGAGAGGCCAGGATCGGGTAGCCCCACGGGTCTATCTCGATGATCTCCGGTAGCAGCTCGGCGCACATGCCGTGTCCGGTGCAGGCGATCGGGTTGACGCGCAGCCGGAATCTCATGTCCAGCCCCATTCCCTGTCCTCGTCGCGTGGCACCGGCACCAGCGGCGCACGGCGTACGCCCGGGCAGGGACCCTGCCGGTCGTGCAGGCGCGCGTCAGCGGCGAACGCGGTCAGCGCGCTGACCGCCAGCTGGGTGGCCCCGTCGGGATGGCGGCAGGCGCCGCGGCGCTCGATCAGCGGGACCAGGGCCGCGATCTGGTCGACCGCGCGGCTCCGGCCGCCCTCGTAGGCGAGATCGATGAGGGCGTCGGCCAGAGCGGGCAGGCCGAACATGCACGGGCCGCACTGGGCGGCGGTCTCTTCGGCCAGGTAGCTGACCACCCGCGCGGTCTCGGCCAGCGCGCAGGAGGTGGCAGGCAGCGCGACGATGATGCCCGCCCCCATGGCCCCGCCCGCCGCGCGCAGGCCCGCGTGGGTCATCGGCACCGGCCAGGCGGTCTCGGCGGGCAGCCAGGCACCGAAATAGCCGCCGACCAACAACGCCTGCAACGGCTCGGACGGCCCGCCGGCCAGCGTCATCACCTGCCCGATCGGGGTGCCCAGCTCGATCTCGTAGACGCCGGGCCTGGCGACCGCGCCGTCCACCGTGACCAGAGTGGACCCCGGGGCCGACGCCAGCCCGACCGAGCGGAACCAGGTGTCGCCGTAACGGGCGATCAGCGCCAGGTGCGCCAGGGTCTCGACGTTGTTGATCAGCGTGGGCCGCCCGTGCACGCCGCGCTCGTGCGGGCGCGGAGGCGAGAACGTGGGCTTGCCCGGCCCGCCGTTCAGGTACTGCACGAGCGCGGACTGCTCGCTGGAGACATAGCGTCCCGGGATCCCGACGATCTCGACAGGAACCGCGTCCACGCGGGCCGCCTTGCGCTCGTCGACCGCGTCTTCCAGCGTGGCCAGCACGTCCGCCTCCTGGCCGTGCACGCACAGGTACGCCTCGTTGGCCCCGACCGCGTACGCGGCCAGCGCGATCCCGTCCAGGATCAGGTGCGGCGACCGGGTGAGCAGCACCCGGTCCTTGCCACTGGCGGGCTCACCCTCCGCCCCGTTCGCGATCACCACCGCACGGCCCGAGCCGTCCGCGACCGAGCGCATCTTGCGGGCGGTGGGGAAGCCGGCGCCGCCCCGGCCGGTGAGGCCGGACCGCTCGACCACATCGATCAGCCGCCCCGCGGGCCCCGCGCGGCCGGCGCGCCCGCGCAGCGGCGTCGGCCCGTACCGCTGCTCGTGCTCGCGGAGCCCGGCGGGCCCGGCCCAGGCGGCGCCCGCGCCCGCGAGGAGGCGCGGCATCGGGAGCGTGGGTGTCCGGTACGCGGAGACAACGATGGTGCTCACCGGGCCCCGGCCCGGGCCGCGGAGACGATCCGCCAGAAAGCGGCCCCGGCCACGACGGCGATGCAGGCCACGCTCAGCTCGACCACCCACAGCGTGGCCCGGTCGGTGCCGGCGCCCAGGCCGTGCGCCAGCGCGATCGGCCAGCAGATGTAAGCGAGCCAGTGCACCCATCGCCACGCGCGGTACCCCAGGCGGTTCCTGATCATGCTGGTGGCCATGACGACGACCAGCAGGTCGAGAGCGATCGCGCCGAGCGCGGTCCAGGTCGTCTTGTAGGAGGTGGCGAACGGGATGAAGGCGGCCGCCAGCGGGATGGAGGTATACGTGTCGATCACGATCGTGACGATGTGCAGGGCCAGGAAGACCAGGACCAGCAGGGACAGGTTGCGGTGCAGGCCCACCGTGACGAACCGAGGCCATCTGTCGCCCGCGAACCGGCCCGCGGTGAGGACCCCGAGCAGGACGCTGCAGGTCAGCAGCAGCATGGTCACCAGGCCGGCCGCGCGGGTGGCGTACCAGAGACCCGGGCCGTGGAGGGAGACGCTCACGGGCGAGCCATCGTGGCGGGCGCGGCGTCAGGCCACCCGCCGGTCGTGACCGTCGTGCCGTCATGACGGACCAGCCGCGCGGGCAGGCGCAGCCCGTCCAGCCAGCCCGCGGCCCGTTCGCCGCGCAGGATCGCCGCGGTGCTGGCGGTGTTCGCGTCGACGCAGGTCGCGGCCGCGACGCTGACCGCCCGCCAGCAGGAGTCGGCGGGCAGCCCGGTCCCGGGCACGATGATGTGGTGCAGGCTCATCTCCCCGCGCCGCCAGGACCGGACTATGGTGCTCGAGGTCGCGAGACCGCCGTCGCGCAGCATGACCGAGCCGCTGGGCTCGTGGGCTGGGGTATCGGTTTCGAACACGGCGTCATCCGCGACCCCCACATGCCAGCCCGCGTTCGGCGGCTCACCGGCGACCCGGATGTCGCCGCCCAGGTTGACCAGCACGCCGCAGCCCGCCGCGGCGGCGATCCGGGTCGCGGCGCGGTCGGCGGCCAGCGCCTTCGCGGTGGCGCCGAGATCCAGCATGACTCCGTCGGGCACCCTGACCACACGCCGGTCCGGGTCGAACTCCACCGTGTGCCAGCCCGGTGCGGGCGCGGGCGACGGCGCCGGGCCGCCGGTGCGCTGCCGGGCCAGCGCGAAATCCTGGTTGTAGCCGAGCCGGGCCAGCGACTGGCCGCAGGTCGGGTCAACGTCGCCGTCGGTCAGAAGGGCCGCGGTCAGCGCGGTGGCCAGGGCCTCGGCCAGCAGCGGGCCGACCTGGACCGGGCGTCCCCAGGCGTGGTTGACCTGCCAGAGCTCGGAGTCCGACCGGAACCGTGAGCACGCCACGTCGATCGCGGCCAGCTCGCCGGTGAACAGCGCCCAGGCCTGCTCCAGCCGGCCCGGGTCCGTGACCAGCAGCGAGGCGAAGGTACCCAGCGCCGGGACGGTGCGGGTCCCGATGGCGCCGCTGGCTGTGGCCGTCACGGCGTCATCCCCCGGTCGTCCCGCTGGTCGTGGTCTGCACGGGGGCGGGACTCGGCGGAGGCGCCGCCGGGGCAGTGGCGGGCGGGGCCAGGGTACGGGCCGGCGCGGGGGTGGTGCCTGAGCTGTTCGCGGGCCCGGGGGTGCGGCTCGGGCTCGGCCGGGCCGCGGGGCTGGGTGAGCCGCCGGCTGAGGATGGCGATGCGGCCGGCGAGGACGGGCTGGTCCGCAGGGTGCCGTTACGCACCGGCGCGGGGCTGGACACCGCCTGGATGTGCGCGGTGTGCGCGAACAGCGCGGCGAACCCGACCGCGGCCGCGACGCTGAGCTGGGCCGCGCAGAACGTAAGCCGGGACAGGTGGCGCAGGCCCCTGGTGCGCGCCGCGTCCGCGGGCTCGTCGAGCCAGGTCATGTAGTCCGGGTCGGCCGCGTAGTCCGGGTTGGTCGGGAAGTCCGCGAACCGGTCGCCTGGTCGCTGCGGTGGCTCAAAGGCCGACCAGGGCTCTGGGTCCTCGGGCCCGTATCTGTACCGCATGGGCCAACGACAGCAGAAGCCTCGTTAAGGCCCAGTGAAGAACCGCTTAAGAGGCCGCTGCTGGTGGTGTGGTCGCGGGTGGCGGTGCGCGGTGGCCGGCGCTGCTAGCTCAGCCGCTGGCCGATGGCGAGGGGGACGGGCACCGCTGGCCCGCGGCGGTGAAAAGGTCCTGCGCGGAGTTCTTCACCCCGCCGAGCGCGGTCACCACGTTGGTGACCGAGCTGGTGCCGTTGCTCAGGCCCGTCACCGACTTCTGCAGGGCGGACAGCGAGGTCTTCAGCCCGCTTATCTGGGCGTTGTACTGGCCGCTCGCGTCGTTCTCGAGCGTGGTCAGCTTGGCCTGCACATCCTTCAGGTTCGCGGTCAGCGCGTCGGATGCCCCGCTTCCCACCTTGACGTGGGTGAGGTTCGTCAGCGATGTGCGCAGCGCGGCGACATCCTGGCAGATCAGTGCGCTGGCCGTGGCCGTCGGGCTGCTGCTGGCGGCGGGTGACGGTGTGCTGGCCGCTGAACTCCCGCTGCTTGACCCGCAGCCGGCCGTGAGCATGACGAGGACGGCCACGACCGCGGTGACCGTCCAGCCGGCGAGTCGGCTCGCCGTCAGCCGCTCCATGACCGCTCCCATCGTTTGGGGGTCAGGATCGGTTTCTCACGTTGGCCGTTCGCGCGCCGCATGGCATCACCCAGACGGGGTGATGCCACGCGCGGCGGGCGGGAACGGCCGCCGGCCCATCACAGGCCGGTCTGCGCGATCAGCCGCCCGGAGGCGATGGCCGCGGTAAACGCTTCGTAATCCCGTTCGTTCTGGTCGGCGTACCGGGCGGAGAAGTCGGCGATCGCCCGGTCGAACGTGTCCGCCTTGCCCAGGTAAGAGGCGATGGCGATGCGGTCGCCCCACCGGGCGTGGGCGCGGGCGAGTGTCGCCGCGCACAGGCGCGAGTACAGGGTGGCTCCGGGCACGAGCATGTTGTCGGTGTCCGCACTTCCCTTCCAGTCCTGAAACTGCCGGACGTAGTAGTCGCGGGTGACGCCGTCGAGCCCCTTGATCCGGATCCAGCCCAGGAAGATGTCGGTCGCCGCCTGCATCAGGCGCTGTCCCGCCACCACCCGCTCCCCGTGGTGCCCGTAGGCGCTGCGGACCAGGAACCGTTCGAGCACGGAGGCTTGCGCCTCCTTGACCTGCAGGAACAACGGGTCGTTATGGTCGCGGCCCACCATCAGCATGATGTAGCAGCGGGTCCCGACGCTGCCGACGCCGACCATCTTGTACGCCGCGTGGACGTAGCGGAACTCCTCGATCGGGTGGTGCTGGCGCCCGAGCGTGCGCCGGTACGTGCTGAGCAGCTTCTTGATCAGCGGTGCGGGATCCTCCCACTCCGATCCCGGCGTGATCAGGTTCTCGATCGGGATGATGATGGGTGGGTCGGCGACGATCCGCAGCTCACCGCCGTCGGTGCTGGCCCGCCTGGCGAACACCCGCGTGCTGTCCCGGGTGTGCGCCTTGGCCACCATGTCCTGGAGGGCTTTGCGCTCGGACTTGCCGACCCGTTTCACGCGGACCTCGCGGCGCACCATCTTGAGCAGCATGTCGGCTTCGAAGTGCTCGTACCAGGCGTCCAGGGTTCCCATCCCGGCGGCCTGCCGCAGTCGGTCCCGGTACTCCCTGACCCCGGCCATGACGATGGCCCGGCGGTCGGCAGGAGCGAAACCGCGGTCGCGGCCCATGATTTCGAAACTGGCCGCGAGCCGCTTGACGTCCCATTCCCACGGGCCGGGGAGGGTCTCGTCGAAGTCGTTGATGTCGAACAGCATGCGCCGCTCGGGCGAGCCGAACAGGCCGAAGTTCGACAGGTGGGCATCGCCGCAGAGCTGCACGGTGACACCGGAACGCGGGGTCGCGGCCAGGTCCGACGCCATGATCAGCGCGGCGCCCCGGTAGAACGTGAACGGCGACACCAGCATGCGCCCGTAGCGGATGGGCACGAGCTGGGGGACCCGGCTCGCCGCCTGTTCCTGGAGCAGCGTGATCGGATCGGGGCGGTCAGGCGCAGGTTCCCACCGCCCATGGGTGGATCGCGGCGTCTCGGCGCGCGCGGTCCTGCCTCTGGCCAGCCGGTCGTCCACGGTGAGGTGCGCCCGCCGCCACGCGGACGCGAACGACGCGTCGACGGTCGGCGAGGCGCCCGGGCTCCCGCTGGGACGCGAACGCTTCGCCGCCGATGCCTCTACCGCCATGCCGCCCACCCTTCAGATAGCTCAGCGGAAGACCCCACGCCTGGCCATCCGCTGATGCCGTCCTCGTAACCTCGGCTTCCCCCAGCGTAAACCAGGCGTGCATCACGGTATCGGCATGAAACTCGCTAAATAGTGACGACTCGGGCGCAGGCATGATCGCCATGCCCGTGCTGGCCGGGCGTCGTCGGTGATGTGCCGGGTCGTGGGTGGGTGGCGGCCTAGTCGACGGAGCCGGGTGTGGACCGGCGGGCCGCCGCCGTGCGCCGGATGATCTTGCGTCCGTCCATGGTCCAGGAGCGGTTGCATCCCGTGCAGCCCAGGAGCTCCCCGAACCGGCCGGAGATTCTGCCGGTCTTTCCTATCGTGCCGCCGCAGGTGCACAGATCCCCCGCCGCCACCCGTTGCTTGCGGCGCATGACCCTGCGGGCCATGACCGGCGACTGCCGGGCCACCGGGCGCGTTTCATGGCGTACGTACGTGACACCAAGGACGACGGCGGCCCCGGCCACGAGAATGACGATTCCCGCCAGGTATCCCAAATGAGCCTCCCGCGCCATGATGTACATCGACGGTACTGCGCAATGGGGCGCAACGGTACAGGCTTGGGTGGCGTCCCGGTTTTGGCACCGCCCAAAATCCCCGGTCAGCGGCGGTGATGGCGCGCGGCAACGGCTGCCGGGGCACGCCAAATTAGGGTCGGGTTATGGCCGAAGCCCGATACGATGCCGTCGCCGATTTTTACACCACCGGGTTTGACG
The DNA here is from genome assembly GCA_963844655.1 of uncultured Actinomycetota bacterium. GTDB lineage: Bacteria > Actinomycetota > Actinomycetes > Streptosporangiales > Streptosporangiaceae > JASHPR01. The sequence goes on from CAWJPA010000001.1 coordinate 347,615, forward strand.
CTATTGACGACCCGGCTTCCGTGGCCCTGCTCGATCTGCTCGGGCCGCCCGCGGGCCTGCGCGTCCTCGACGTCGCCTGCGGGCACGGCCGCATCACCCGGGCCCTGGCCCGGCGCGGAGCCGACGTGATGGGCGTCGACATCTCCGCGGAGCTGATCGGCAAGGCCGTGGCCGCAGAGCGGGACCAGCCGCTCGGCATCCGCTACCTCCACGCCGACGTGGCCGCGTCTCCCGGGCCTGACCCCGGCCATGGTCGACGCGGTGACCTGCAACTTCGGGCTGTCCGATATCGACGACCTGGACCGGGCCGTGGCCGCTATCGCCGGTGCGCTGCGGCCCGGCGGGTCTTTCGTGTTCTCGATCCTGCACCCGTGCTTCCCCGGCGCCACCGACGTCTCCGGCTCTTGGCCGACCACGGGGCGGTACTACGACGAAGGGCTCTGGACCGCGGATGCCGCGCTCTCGCCGCTGCGCCGTCAGGTGGGCGCCAATCACCGAATGCTCGCCACGTACCTCAATACATTCCGCCGGCACGGTCTGTGGCTGGACTGGGTCCATGAGCCCGAACCAGAGCAGGAATGGCTCGAGAAAAGGGCCGGTGCTGACCGTGTGCCCGTGTATCTGGCGGCCCGGTGCGTGAAAGGATCCGGGGCCAGCCGTCAGGAGGCCGCCAGGGCCTGATCCAGCCAGGCCCGCAGCGCCGGGGGCGGCGGAGCGCCGACCTGGCGGGCGGCGACCTGCCCCCGGCGCAGCAGCAGCAGCGTCGGGATGGACTGCACGCCGAAGCGCTGCTGCAGCCGCGGCGCCTCATCCACGTTGACCTTGACCAGCTTGATCTGCCCCGCCTTCTCGGTGGCGAGCTCCGAGAGCGCCGGGCTCACCATGCGGCACGGCCCGCACCAGGGGGCCCACAGGTCCACGACCACGGGAACGGTGGCGTTCTCGGCGATCTCGGCGAACGTGTCGTCGCCGGCGTCCACGATCCACGGCAGCGGCTGATGGCAGTTCCCGCACCGCGGCGTGCCGGTGGCCGCGGCCGGGACGCGGTTCCTGCGGCCGCAGTGGGGGCACCGGACGAGATCGTCAGACATCAGCTTTAGCTTGTCACGCCACGTCAAGGATCGCGTTGGCCTCGTCGTTGGTCAGCTGCACCGACGCGGCCGCCACGTTCTCGGTCACGTGCTCGGCCGACCCGGAGCCCGGGATCGGCAGGATCTGCCGTGACCTGGACAGCAGCCAGGCGAGCGCGATCTGCCGGGTGCTGACCTGGTGGCGGCTCGCGGCCGAGAGGACCGGAGCCAGCCGGTCGGTGTCCTGGATCGGCGCCCAGGGCAGGAAGACCAGCGATTCCTGGTCGCACAGGTCGACCATCGAGTCCGAGCTTCTGTCGCCCGGGTTATAGCGGTTCTGCACCGACACCACCGGGGTGAGCCGCTGAGCGTCCCTGAGCTGGGCTTCGGACACGTTGGAGAGCCCGATGTGCCGGATCTTGCCCTGCTGCTTGAGCTCGACCAGCGTGCCGACAGACTCGGCGAACGGCACCTTCGGGTCCGGCCGGTGCAGCTGGTACAGGGGAATCTGGTCCAGCCGGAGCCGGCGGAGGCTGCCCTCACAGGCCGCGCGCAGGTGCTCGGGCCGGCCGTCCGCGTCCCAGCGTCCCGGGCCCGGGCGGACGAGGCCGCCCTTGGTGGCGATCACCAGATCGTCGGCATACGGGTAGAGCGTGTCCGCGATCAGGGTCTCGCTGACCTCCGGGCCGTAGGAGTCAGCGGTGTCGATGAAGTTCACGTCGAGGGCGACGGCCTGCCGCAGCGCGTCCTGGGCCCGGCTCCAGTCGGGCGGGTCCCCCCAGACGCCCTGGCCGGTGACCCGCATGGCCCCGAAGCCCATCCGGTTCACCGTCAGGTCGCCCCCGATGGTGATCGTGCCGGCCGCTGCCGCGCTTGGCTGACCGCTCATGGCGCATCTCCTCTTCGTCTGCTGCCAGCCTCTCGCGGCGGAGTGCGGCGCCGGCGGCCAGGTCAGGGTTTCGTGCTGATCCGGGTGCCGAGTTCGGCACCCGCGCAGATCTCGCGCATCACCCCGACGGCCGCGACATCGAAGACGTGCATGGTCAGGTCCTGCTCGTTGGCCAGTACGAACGCGCTGGTGTCCATGATCCGCACCCCGGCGGCCAGCGCCTCGTCATAGGTCAGCTGCGTGTAGCGCACCGCATCCGGGTTGACGTGCGGGTCGCTGTCGTAGACGCCGTCCACGCCTTTCTTGGCGACCAGCAAGGCGTCGGCGTCCAGCTCCAGCGCCCGCTGCACGGCCGGGTAGTCAGTGGTGACATACGGCTGGCCGATGCCGCCGGCCAGCAGCACGATCATGCCGCGATCCAGGTGGTGCACGGCCCGGAGCCGGATGAACGGCTCGGCGACGCTGTGGATCGGCACCGCGGTCATCACCCGCACGTCCGTATCTGTCCTGGCCGTCAGCGCACCGCGGAGCATCAGCGCGTTCATCACGGTGCCGAGCATGCCGATGTTGTCCGCCTCGGCCCGGCTGATGCCCCATCCTTCGGACATCCGGCCCCGGAAGTAATTCCCGCCCCCGACAACGACGGCGACCTGCACGCCGAGATTACGGACGGAGAGAACTTCCTGGGCGACGTGGGCCAGGCTGGCCGGGTTCACACCGGAGCCGGCCGATCCGGCCAGCGCCTCGCCGCTGAGCTTGACGACAACCCTGCGATAACGCGGCACAGTCAGGCTTCTCCCTTCCGGGCCGCGGCGTTGCGACCCCGCCAACGTTACCGCACGTCAGCACCGGGCCGCCCGGGTCAGAGCCGCCGGTCACCCGGGCGAGATGCGTTTCCTGGGCCAGCGGGCGGGTAACCCTGGCCCAGAGACGGGCTCAACACCGGCCTGCCGACTGGCAGGCGCCGAAAAGCCGCATTCCGGACGGGGGACTGGGATGACTGCTGATCTGGCTGTTTCGAGCAGTGCTCATGGGTCGGTAAGCAAGACCGGGGGCGCCGGGTACTTCGCGGGGTTCTGGGTAATCCTGCTGCTCGGGTTCTTCATTCACTGGGCCATCGACCGGCACCGGCACGGTCGCCGTCCCGGCCGGCCGGTCGAGCTGCTGTTCCTGTGGGTGATGGTCTTCGGGGGTGCGTACGCCATCCTCGGCGGCCTGGGCCATATCTCGGGCGCGTCGCACCGGCTCGCGGTGAACATCGGCTATACGCAGTCGATGTTCCAGTGGGAGGTGGGCTGGGCCGATATCGCCATCGGCGTCCTGGGCGTGGGCTGCGCCTGGCGGGCGATGCGCGGCCAGTGGGCCACCGCCGCCGTGGTGGCCCTGGCGCTCTCCTACGGCGGCGACGCCATCGGCCACATCATGACCTGGAACGTCCACCACAACACCGCGCCGGACAACGTCTGGGCCATTCCCAGCGACATCGTGCAGCCGGCCCTGGCCATCATCCTGCTCGTGCTTTACCGCCGGTTCAGCCCGCGCCCGGTGCCGGAGATACCGGGTCCCAGGGTCGGCGACCAGCAGGCCGGCTCCGGGCCCGCCGCGGAGGATTCGCGGGAGGCGCGCGACGCGGAGCAGCGCTCCTAACCGGGGGAACTGACGGCATCGCCAGCCGGGGCCTGCCGGTCGGCGATCACCAGGCCAGCCTGGCGCCCAGCGCCCGCGCGAGCCTGGTGATCACCGGCCTCTGGTCCAGGTGCTCCGGACGCCAGGTGCACGCGATACAGGCCCCGGCCACGTCGGCGGTGGCCATGATGCCCGCCAGGCAGTCCTCGATGAGCCCGAGGCCGGGGCCCGGGGTTACCGGATAGCGGAGCCCGGGCAGTTCGGCGCCGTCGATGACGTCCATGTCGATGTGCAGATAGACCGGCTGGTCCGCCAGGCCGCGCAGGACGGCCTCGATCGCATCCGGCTCGGCCGGGACCTGCCGGACCCGGCTGGCGGCCAGCGCCTCCCGCTCGGCCGGGTCGAGGTCCCTGGCGTCCACGAGCACGGCGGCGTCCTCGCTGACCGGGCTCATCCCCAGCGGGCCGCAGATCAGCTCGGGGGCGCGGCCGGTCAGCATGGCCAGCGCCATGCCGGCCAGGTACCCGCTGATCGTGGTCTCCGGGGTGTTGAAGTCGCCGTGCGCGTCGAGCCAGGTCACCGCCAGGCCGCCGGCCCGGCGCTGCAGCCCGGCCACGGCGCCGAGCGCCGCCGTGCAGTCACCGGAGAGCAGCAGCGGCCGGTCGGTCTGCGCGACCGCGTCGGCCAGGGCCGCGTAGATCTGCCGCATCCGGCCCGGCTGGCCGTCCGCGGTCAGCGGCGGCACGACGGTTTCGGCCGGGCCCGCCGGGGCGGGGAACTCAGGGAGGTGCTCATCGAGGTGCCAGGGCGAGACGACGACGTCCCAGCCGCCCGCGCTAGTGGTCATCGGGGCCGTCCTCGCGGCGGCGGCCGATGAGCTGCCGGAGGCGGTGCAGTTCGGCGGCGCCGGCCTCCAGGTGCGCCCGCAGCGCCGCGCGGGCCTGCTCGCCGCTGCCGTGCAGCGCGTCCAGCAGCTCCCGATGATCATCTGTGCTGCGGCCGAGCTCCCGGCTGGACCGCTCGGCCAGGGACAGCGCGAGCCGCTGCTCCTGCTGCAGCTGGGCATGGAACCGCTGCAGCCGGCCACTGCCGGTCGCCGCGACGAGCGCGGCGTGGAACAGCCGGTCGCCCTCGACGGCGGCGGCCACGTCCTGCCGCCGGACGGCGGCCTCGATCTGGCCGGTGAGGTCGGCCAGCCTGGCGAACGCCGCCGGGTCGCGGCCGGAGGTCAGGGCGTCGACCCCGGCCAGCTCCAGGGCCAGGCGGGCGGCGTAGATGTCGTCCACATCCCGCCGGCCGATGTCCGCGACCATCGCCCCGCGGTTCATCTCATACCGGATCAGGCTCTCGCTCCCGAGGACGCGCGCGGCCTCACGGACGGTGTTGCGTGACACACCGAGCTCGGCGGCGATCGCGACCTCCCGGAGGGGGGTGCCGGGCAGCATCCGGCCGGAGAGGATGGCGTCCCGCAGCGCGGCGGCGACCTGCTCGGCGGCGGGCTGCCGCTGGATGGTCACGCTGCCGAGGATCGTCCTAGCGGCGGGCATGCTCAGACTCTCCCAGGGTCACGGGCTCGCCCGCGCCCGGTTCCTGCTTGTGCGGCATCGGTTGCCGTCCCGTCTCGTTGAGAGCTATTCTTCTCAGGTTGTTGAACAATCCTACAATACGCCTGACGGGAGCCGGTGATGTCGCAGCCTGAGGTGACGCCGATGCCGGGGGGGCCGTGGCCCGGGAAGCCGGCCGTGTCGCCGTCCGGGGACGTGGCCGGGCTGCGCCGCGGGGACTTCCCCGCCCTGGACCGGATGGTCTACCTGAACACTGCCTCGGCCGGGCTGGTCTCAGAATCGGTGGTAGGCCCAGCGCACAGGTTCGAGTTCGACCTGGCCCAGGCGGGCACCACCGGCATGGACGAGGACACCGAGGTGGGCATCCTGGAGGACGCCAGGAACGCGGCTGCGGCCCTGATCAACGCCGACCCGGAGACGATCGCGATCGGCACCAGCTTCACCGAAGCGCTGTGCCAGGTCGCCTGGTGGGTGCGGCCCGGCGCGGGCCGCAACGTGGTGTCATCGGAGGTGGATTTCCCGAGCGTCACCTACCCCTGGCACCGGATCGCCGAGGACACCGGGTGCGAGGTGCGCCTGGTCGGCGTGCTGGACGACCCAGAAGGCTTTGACGTGGACAAGATCGCCGCCCACGTTGACGACTCCACCGCGGTCATCTGCATCAGCCACGTCCAGTACCTGACCGGCCACCTGCTGGACCTGACCGCGCTCGCCGAACTCGCGCACAGCCACGGCGCCCTGCTGATCGTGGACGCGACCCAGTCCGCCGGCCAGGTCCCGATCGACGTCACCGCCACCGGCGCCGACGTCCTCATCGCGGGCTCCTACAAGTGGCTGTGCAGCACATTCGGCGCCGCGATCTGCTACATCAGCCCCGGGCTGCTCGAGTCGTTCCGGCCGCCGTTCGTGGGCTGGCGCAGCACCGTGCACCCGTACTCACTCGACGCCCGGTGGCTGCCGCTGGCCGGCTCGGCCCGGCGCATGGAGTACTCGACGATGTCCTACGCCTCGGCGATCGCGCTCGGCCGCGCCCTGCAGTACCTGTCCGGCCTGCGCATCGACGACGTGGCCGGGCACAACCGGGCGCTGGCGGGCCGGATGGCCGACGGGCTGACCCAGCGGGGCGCCCGCCTGCTCACCCCGGGCGACCCCCGGCGCCGGGCGGGCACGGTGACCGCGCGGTTCCCCGGCCGCGACGGCGAGGCCATCGCCGCCGAGCTGACCCGCCGGGACGTGATCGTCTCGCCCCGGGTCGGCTCCACCCGGTTCTCCATGCACTTCTACAACAGCAGCGACGACGTCGACCGGGCGCTGAGCACGCTCGATGAGGTGCTGGCGGGAGGGTAGCGGGGTTACGCTCGCGGGCGTGGACGCCGACGTGGCCGCCGTGTGGGACGCCGAGTACGCGGCGGGCCGCTACAGCCGCGAGGCGCCCGCGGCCTTCATCCGGGACGTGCTGACGGCCGCCCGCCAGCGCGGCCTGCGCCGCGGCCTCTATATCGGGTGCGGCAACGGCCGTAACCTCGTTCCGATGGTGGACGCCGGTCTCGACCTGACCGGCCTGGACATCTCCGCCGAAGCGATCAGCCAGCTCCGCCGCCGTCGGCCGGACCTCGGCGGCCAGCTGATCACCGGGGACCTCGGTGCGCTGCCGCCGTCGCTGCGGTACGACCTCGTGATCGGGATCCAGGTGTTCCAGCACGGCGACCGCGGCACGGCCCACCGGCACCTGGCATCCGCCGCGGCCCGGGTGGCGCCGGGCGGCCTGCTCTGCGTCCGGGTCAACGCCACGGATACCGACGTCGAGCACGCGCATCGCCGGCTGGACGAGCCGGACGGCAGCTTCACCGTCCGCTACCAGGGCGGCCCCAAGGCCGGCCTGGACGTCCACTTCTTCACCGCCGCCGAGCTGGGCGCGGTCGTCGGCGCCGGGTTCGGCGAGGCCCTGGCCCCGCGGCTGGACCGCACCGAGCGGACCCCGCCCGGCCGGGGCCGGTGGTCGCAGTGGGAGGCGATCTGGCGGCGTCACCCGCCGGGCTGACCGGACCTCACTGGACCAGCCAGCCGCCGTCGGTGCAGACGAACGACGCCGTGCCGCCGCCGGCCCTCAGCTGGTCCACAGTTTCCTGGCCGCCGGTCTCGCTCACGTCGGCGACGACGACCGTCGCGCCTTCCGCTGACAGCCGGCGGGCGATGCCCCGGCCGATGCCGCTGCCCGTGGTTCAGGAGGCCAGCACGCTGATCGTGATCAGCACGGCGTCGTAGATGAAGTGCGCGACGATCGGCCGCATCAGCCGCCGGTGCTTCTGGAAGGAGCGGGTGGCGTAGTACCCGAACGGGATCGTGAGCAGGAACCCGAGCCCGTAGTAGACGTGGTAGCTGGTGCGCAGGGTCAGGCTGAGCGCCAGCGCCCAGCGCGGGTTCCAGCCGAGCTGGTCGAGCCGGGTCAGCAGGTAGCCGCTGACCAGGGTCTCCTCGGTGATCGCGGTGACGGCCGAGATGACGATGCCGTAGATGATGTAGTACCGCGGCACGTGCCCGGTCGGGATCTGGCTGATCAGCCCCTTGTGGCCCACGAGCAGGGCACCCAGGATGACCGTGGCCACCAGCGCCAGGGCGTATCCGGCGACGGCGATGCCCAGCGCGGGCCACACATCCCGGCGCCACCCCGGCCTGGTGAGCCCCATCACCTCGGGGTCCTGGCCGGTCCGGCTCAGCAGGAGCAGGGCCAGCGGCACCACCGCGCCCACCTCGAGGTAGCTGAGCACCCCCAGGATCAGGTTCGCCAGCAGGTGATTGTGGATGATGGTGGGGAACCTGGTGATGTCGCTGGCCCCGCCCGCGTGCGCGGCCAGCAGGTCCACCGCGGCGATGACACCGGGCACGAGAAACGCCACCTGGACGAACCAGGTCTCCAGCACCAGTCCGCGCCGGGACAGCCCGCGGGCCCGTACCGGCCAGAACGACACCGGCTGCGTGGGCGCGGCGGGCGCCTGGCCCGGGCGGGACCGTCCCCGGCGGGACCGGAGCCGCCTGGGTCGGCTCCGCCTGGGTCTGCTGTGCTGCCGGCAGCGGCCCGGTGAACTGTGGCTCCCCGGGCCGTGGTTCTGCGGGCAGTGGCGGGGCGGGCGGCGCGGTGGCGGCGGGCACCCAGTACACCCAGTCGGCCGGCGGCCGGGGCCACTCGGGCGGCGCTCGCCAGCCGGCGGGGGGCACCCAGCCGGCCGGCGGTTCTGGCCACCCCGGAGGTGGCCGCCATACCCAGTCCGTCACCGTCGTCCGCTGACGATCTCGGTACCTCGCAGGTGGGGCCCAGCCAACATCATCGCCCCAGTTTATTGACGCGGTTCCCGGCCCCGGAGGACACTGCGGGATCAGCGGCACCGCACCAGACGGACAGCAGCGGGCGTCGGGCCCGCCGACCGGGCAGGGAGGCCGGGCATGGGGTCGTACGAGACCGCGATCAGCACGCTGGAGGCGGAGCTCGCGCGGGTGGAGGACGCCTTCCGCGGCCTGGCCCCTGACGACTGGCAGACCCCGACGAAGCTCGAGCCGCTGGACCCCGAGCTGCCGCACTGGACCGTGTTCGAGCTGGCCGGGCACTTTGACATCGCGATCGGGCTGACCCGGATGCTCATCGACGGCCGTGATGACAGCCAGCCTGGGCGCGACCGCACCAGCTTCTTCATCAACCCGCGCTCGGAGACCGCGCCGGTCGTCTACGGCTACGCGTACACGATGGTGGAGGGCAAGACGCCCGCCGACATGCCCGGCGTGCTGCACGAGACCTTCGCCAAGACCGTGCAGGAAGCCCGGGCCGTGCCCGCCGGCACCGTCGGCCCCGGTTACTTTGCGCCGATGCGCGTGGACGAGTTCGTGGCCAGCCGGGTCGTGGAGGCGGTCGTGCACGGCATCGACCTGACCCAGGCCCTGGGCCGCGACACGATCGCCACCGCCGACGGCATCGCGATGACCGCGTCGATCCTCGACGACCTGCTGGCCCGCCGGACCGTGGGCGGCCAGGCCGCCGCAGCTGTCGGACGACCTGGACTGGATCCTGGCCGCGTCGGGCCGGGCCGGGTTCAGCGACCCGCGGCTGCCCCTCATCGGCTGAGCCCGGCGCGGCAGTTCCGGCCGGCGGCGGTTCCACCCGGGAGCCGCCCCGGTGACCGGCCCCGGGCGGCCGCGCCGGTCCGGATCGCGGCCAGCCTGGGGCGGTCGCGTAATGGCCCTTGGTCGTGATGTTTGCGGGCGGCCTCGCTTCCCGTCATCCTCGGTGCAACGGTCGGGCGGGCAGGCGGCGGATCGCCACCGAGTCCGCGAGCCAGATCGGGTAGCGCGGCCGCGGGCGGCGCGGGCCATCGGGAGGGGCTGTGCTTGGCTTGGGCCATGACTACCCCCTCCCTTCGCGACCGTCTACGGGGCGGTGAGCCGGTATACGGCGGCTGGTCGATCATCCCCGCGGTCCACAGCGCCCGGGCGCTCGCGGCCGCCGGGCTGGACTACGTGGCCATCGACCTGCAGCACGGCGGTGCCACCGAGCACGACCTGCCCGGGCTGACCATGGCGATCAAGCAGGCGGGCGCGGTGCCGTTCGCCCGGGTCAGGTACGCCCACCCGGCGGACATCGGGCGCGTGCTCGACCTGGGGTGCGAGGGGGTCATCGTCCCGAACGTCGACTCCGCTGAGCAGGCCGCCGCGGTCGCCGGCGCCTGCCGGTACCCGCCGGTCGGCTACCGGTCGGCGGGCGGGAGCATGGCCACGGCCGAGCCGCTCTGCTTCGTGATGGTCGAGTCGCTGGCCGCCGTCGCCGATCTCGACGCGACGCTGGCCGTCGACGGTGTGGACGGGATCTACGTCGGGCCCAGGGACCTGTCGCTGGCCCTGGGCTGCGCGCTCGACCCGCATGACCCGGTGCTGCGCAAGGAGCTGGACCGGATCTGGGCCGCCTGTGCCGCGGCGGGCAAGCCGGTGGGGGTGCACGCCTCCGACGGCGCCACCGCCCGGCTGTACCGGGAGAACGGCTGCCAGCTGCTCACGGTCGCCGTGGACGGGGTGGCCGTGGCGCGCGCCGCGGTCAGCGAGCTCGCCGTGGCCCGCGGCTGAGGGGCGGGATCATGGGCGAGGAGCGATGGACGGCCGTTGACAGCTATCTCGACGACCGCCTGGTACCCGCTGACCAGGCTCTGGAAGCGGCGCTGCAGGCGGCCGCCGGGGCCGGGCTGCCCCCGATCAACGTCTCGCCGGGCCAGGGCCAGATGCTGCAGGTGCTGGCCCGGGGTCTGGGCGCCCGCCGGATCCTGGAGATCGGGACGCTCGGCGGCTACAGCACGATCTGGCTGGCCCGGGCCCTGCCGCCCGGCGGACGCCTGATCACCCTGGAGGCCGAGGCCAGGCACGCCGAGGTCGCGCGGGCCAACCTCTCCCGCGCTGGCCTGGCGGACGTCGCCGAGGTCCGCGTCGGGCGGGCGCAGGACACCCTGCCGCAGTTGCACGCGGCGGGCGAGGGGCCGTTCGACCTGATCTTCATCGACGCCGACAAGCCCGGATACGCCGATTACCTGGACTGGTCGGTGCGGCTGTCCCGGCCTGGGAGCATGATCGTCGCCGACAACGTCGTGCGCGACGGCGCGGTGGCCGACCCGGCCAGCCCGGACGCCGACGTTCAGGGCGTGCGTGGGTTCATCGAGCGGCTGGCGGCCGAGCCACGGGTCAGCGCCACGGTGGTCCAGACCGTCGGCCGCAAGGGCTACGACGGCTTCGCGCTCGCCGTCGTCCTCGGGGATTCCTGAGCGTCCCCCTGGTCCGTCCCGCCGTGCTGGGTCTCGCGGCTGGTCCGTTCACCCGCGCGCCGGTCGCGGCCCGGCCGCGCCCCGCCAGGCGGAATCCTGGCGGGGCCGGCGGCCGGGCGATGGAGCGCGGGCGGTCAGTACATGCGCCGCGTGACCGTGAACACCACGTGCGCCGCCTGGTCCTCCCACTTGGCGTAGGCGTAAGGGAAGCCCGAGTTCTGCACGCCCTGCGCGGCCTCCCACAGCGGCTGTGAGGCCCAGGCGCCGTGCGAGGCCTGGTACTGCCGCAGCGAGTTCAGGAACGCGTCGGACGCGTACACCGGGTTGGTGACCTCGGCCCGGGTGCCCCAGCCCATGGACGGGCGCTGCTGGAACAGGCCGAGTGAGTCCCGGTCGCCGTAGCTGAGGTTCTCCAGCGTCGACTCCTGCATCGCCGTGGCCACCGCGATGACCGCCGAGCGCAGTCCCATGTGCTTCTTCAGCGCCTGCCCCACGATCGTGGCGGCGTTGTGCTCACGGGATGCCGTCATTGGCATGAATGCCTGCGCGCCGCTGAGGCCCGCGGGAAGCAGCCGGTACTTGGCCGGCAGCCAGCCGCTCCGGTGCGCCACGGTGTGGGTCAGGCCGCGCCACGTGTTGATCGAGTAGTGGTGGCGGTGCGCGGACGCGTGGTGCGCCGCGGACGCGGAGCGGCGCTTGGCACCGTGCTGGACTCCTTCCACACGCGCGGTGACGTGCTCGGCCGCCGTCAGGTGCCGGCTCGTCAGCGGGCCGGACGCAGCGGCGTTCGCGGTGCTCGCGCCCACCAGCGCCAGCGCGGTGCCCAGGAAGATCAGGCTCATCGCGCGGTTCAGGCGCAGGGGACGGCTGAGGTCCAGCAGGCGGGCCAGCCGGACGGGACGCTCCAGGCCCAGGAGGCGCTCCAGACGTGGGAGGCGGTCCAGGCGCAGGAGCCGGTTAATTTTCTGGGGACGGTTTAGACCCACGTGACTCGGGGGACGGATAGTGCCTGGCAAGGTGTAATTCCTTCCATGTGGTCCCCGTCGCCCGGCTGGACGCTATGTCCGGGCCGGAGGGTGAGTGCCGCCTGCCTCGGCACGCGCGCGTGTAGCGACGCGCGCGTCCTGGGGATTGGCACGAGCCGGCACTGGGTCGCGAGGGTGTGCGACAGGCCGGGTGGCCGGGGTAGGCACGGGTCTACGTAGCTCTGGTAGGGGGACGTAGACCTGGACGGGGATCACACGTAAAACACCTGGTCGGAGAAGTAAGCATCCCTTTCGGCCCGTCTATGACTCTTGTCACTCTGGGCGCTGAGGGGAATATTCAGGGCCGTGACCAGGCATTTCGGGGCATAGCCCGGTTCTTAGCCGCGGCCCGGTCCCGGGCCCGGGCGGTCAGCCGGGGCCCGGGCCAGGATCTAAGCTGGCGAGGTACGAGCGGGGCCGGCCGTTGCCCCCCCGGGCCGGGAGCCGTCGACCTCCGGAGGCAGATCATGGGACTGATGGACAGGGTCAAGGCGCAGGCTACGGAACTGGCGCAGAAGACCCAGGGCACGGCTAAGGCCAAGCTCGATGAGGCTCAGGCGAAGCGGCGAGCCGATGCCCTGCTCCGCAGCCTCGGCGCCGCCGTCTACGCCGAACGCACCGGCCGGGGCGCCCCGGACACCAAGGAGCAGATCGACAAGCTGGTGGCCGACATCTCGGCTCACGAGTCGGAGACCGGCATGAACCTGGCCGCCCCGCCCGCGGACCCAGGGCAGGGCACCACTCAGGTGTAGCGCGGCGGCGCAGCCGCCGCACGCCAGCGGCGCCGTTGCCGCGGCGGGTCCGGCCCGTCACCCGCCCGGGCTAGTGCCCGCAGGCGTCCTGGGCCGCCGTCTTCTGCTGCGCCGGCGAGGACCCCGGGCTGGGCGTGGCCGGCGGCTGGGCGCTGATCGCATGCCCGGTCTGGCCGAGCACGATCCGCACCCGGGCCACGCCGTTCACCTGCTGCAGGACCGACCCGGGCAGCACCCGCTGGACCAGCTGGGCCGCGGCCTTGCCCCCGGCCGGGTACTGGATCATGGTCTGGGTGATGTCCTGGCTGGTCCAGTCGAGGTTGGCCTGATGCACCCGGAAGCCCAGCGTGGTCAGCTGGGTTCCGGTGCTGGCGGCCAGCCCGCCGAGGAAGGTCCCGTTGTACACGTCCACCGACACCTGGCCGCGCCGCAGCGGCGCGGGCTTCGCCCGGCCGTGCGGCCGCGCCGACGCCTTGCCGTTGCTCTTGAGCTCGGCGAACAGCTTCTGCGAGGCGGGCACGTCCCACAGCACCGCGGACTGGCCGGTCGGCGCGGTATAGCTGGCGTTCCCGACCGGCACCGTGGTGAACGTGACGTCCTTCGGGGAGATGCCGCGCATCTGCTCGGCCAGGCTCACCACGTTGAACCCCTGATCGACCTTGATCGCCGCGGAGAGCGCCGACAGGAAGCTCTCCAGCCGGACCGGGTTGGTGACGACGCCCGAGCTGATGGCCTCGGTGAACGCGGATGAGATGAGCTGCTGCTGATCCTGGATCCTGGCGAAGTCGGAGGTGGCGAACGAGTGCCGGTCCCGGGCGAACTCCAGGGCCGTTACCCCGTCGACGTGGTGCTCGCCCGCGGACATGTTCAGGCCGCTGTAGGCGTCGTTCACCGCGTAGGGCAGGCAGATGTTCACGCCGCCCAGCGCGTCGATCACCTTCACGAAGCCGAGGAAGTTCACGGATACGTAGTCGTTGATGGTGACGCCGGTGTCCTGTTCGACGGTCTGCACCATCAGCCGGGGCCCGCCGATGCCGAGCGCTGCATTGATCTTGTTCATGCCGTGGCCGGGAATGTTCACCCAGGAGTCCCGGGGCAGGCTGACCACCTGGACGCTGTGGCGCCCGGCCGGCACATGCACGATCATGAGCGTGTCGGTGTCGGATTCGCCCTGGCTGGGGCCGACATGCAGCGTGGCCTGCTGCTGGCGCGTCAGGCCGGCCCGGTCATCGACACCGGCCACCAGGAGGTTCAGCGGCCCGCTGGACGGCAGGCCCGTGGTTCCGGCGTTGACGCGCCCGAGGCTCCCGTTCACATAGCTGGTGATGGCCCAGGCGCTGCCCGCGGCCAGCAGCACCAGGGCGGACATCGCTGCGGAGATGACGAGCAGGGCACGCCGCTGCCGTGCCCTGCGGCCCGCGGAAATCCGTGCCATCAGCTGCCGCTGCGCGGGTGCCGGCCCGGCCGGCGGCGTGTCCCGGCGCGGCCGGCCTTCCCGGCCGGCCGCGGGTCTGCCGCTGGTTCGGCGGAAGACGGGGACGTTAGGGCCGGCGCGTAGTAACCGGGGCGGGGGCCGGGAATGCCGGCCTCGTGCGGATCGGGTCCGGCTCGCCAGGACGGCACGTCCGTGCCCTGGCCAGGGCCGGGCGGCCTGCCCAGCGCACCGTCGTCACCGTCGGCCATCAGCTCCCCCGAGATGCCGTTCCCCGTAGGCTAGCGCGGCTGATCGTCAAGGCACGGCTGCCAACGCCGGCTCGCTGCGACTTTGCCGTACTAATGACCGGTGTTTGCGCTGGAGTAACTGTGGATTGTCCGGGAATCGGCTACGCGGCGGGTGGCTCAGGATCGCGGGGCAGGCCCAGTATCCGCTCACCGATGATGTTCAGCTGGATGTCGGTCGTGCCGCCGCCGATCGTGAGCGCCTCGGTCAGCAGCACGTGCCGCGACCAGTGCGCACCGGACTGGCCTGGGCCGCCGGCCCCGCCGCCGAGCGCAGCACTGGGGCCGGACAGCGCGAAGCAGAGCTCGGACACCTGCTGCGCGTGGCGCATGCCCAGCAGCTTGCGGACGCTGCCGGTCGCGCCGGGCTCGGTCCCTGACAGCTGCTTCAGCGTGACCCGCAGCGCGAGCAGGTCGGCCGCATGGCCCTCACAGACCAGCACGCCGACCTGCCCGAGCGGAGCGTCGGGCACGGCCTTCGCCACCTCGAGCAGATCGGGCACGCCGGACCCGAACGCCCACGACTGCGACAACGACACCCGCTCGTTCGCGAGCGTGGTCCTGGCCACCCGCCATCCGCCGTTCACGTCGCCGACCACGCAGTCGTCGGGGACGAACACGTCGTCCAGGAACACCTCGTTGAACAGGGAGTCGCCGGTGATCTCGCGCAGCGGGCGCACCTCCACGCCGGGGGCGGACATGTCCACCAGGAAGTAGGTGATCCCGTCGTGCTTGGGGGCCGCCGGATCGGTCCGGGCGATACAGATCGCCCACGCCGCCTGCTTAGCCAGGGAGGTCCAGATCTTCTGGCCGGTCAGCTTCCAGCCCGGGCCTGATTCCCCGTCGGCCCGCACCGCCCTCGTGGTCAGCCCGGCCAGGTCCGAGCCGGCTCCTGGCTCGCTGAAGAGCTGGCACCACGTGAGCTCGCCGCGCAGCGTCGGCGGCAGGAACCGCTGCTGCTGCTGCTCCGACCCGTACTGGATCAGGGCCGGGACCACCCAGGCCCCGATGACCAGGCCGGGAGCCCGCACCCCGGCGGCCCGCATTTCCTGGTGGATCACCACCTGCTCGAGCGGGCCGGCCCCGCGTCCCCACGGACGGGGCAGGTGAGGGACGACCCAGCCGTCGTCGGCCAGCTTCTGCGTGCGCCCTGCGCCGGTGAGCTGGGCAACCGCGGAGAGCTCGGCGCGGACCTGCTCGCGCAGCTGCGCATCGTCGCCGGTCAGCTCCACCTGGACCGGCCGGCTCACCCCGGACAGGGCCAGCCTGGCCACCTGCTCCGCCCATTCATGCGACGGGCCGAGCAGCGCGCGCAGCGACATCGCGCGCCGGTAGTACAGGTGGGCTTCGTGCTCCCAGGTGTAACCGATTCCGCCGAGCACCTGGATGTACTGGTGCGCGCACCCGACCGCGGCGTCGACCGCCATCACCGCGGCCGCCCCGGCGGCGAACTCACGCTGCCGGCCCGGCTCGCCCGGCCCGGCGGTGGCGTCTGCGTCGGTGCGCGCGGCGTCCCAGACCGCGGCGGCGGCCTGCTCGGCCGCGGTCAGCATCCACGCGCACCGGTGCTTGACCGCCTGGAACTGGCCGATCGGCCGGCCGAACTGATGGCGGATCTTGGCGTAGTCGGCGGCGGCGTGCGTGACCCAGTCGGCGATGCCCGACGCCTCGGCCCCGAACAGGATCGCGGCCAGGCTGGTCAGCGAGCCCCGGTTCAGCGCTCCCAGGATCCGGTCCGCGGGCACGGTGGCCCGGTCGGCGCGGACCCGGGCCACCGGCCGGGTGAGGTCCAGGCTGTCCTGAGCGGTGATCTCGAGACTGCCGGCGTCGACAGCGGCCCACACCTCGCCGTCGCCGGTCTGCACGGGGACGATGACCACGTCGGCCATTGACGCCCCGAGCACCGGGCCGGATTCTCCCTCGAGCACCAGGCCGCCGCCCGCGGTGCCGTCCCCGGCCGCTTCCGAGGTACCGGTCAGGCCCGGGGCCAGGCTGACCGCCCCGGCCTTCGACCCGTCGGCGAGGCCGGTGACCAGCTTCCCGGTGACCCCGGCCGCGACGAGCGCGGCGCTGGCGAAGACGGTCGGCAGGAAGGCGCCCGGCACCAGCGCCCGGCCGAGTTCTTCGAGCGCCACAGTCAGCTCCGGCAGGCCGAAGCCCTGCCCGCCGTCCTCGTCGGGCAGGTGCAGCCCGAGCAGTCCCTGCTCGGCCAGGCCCGGCGCGAGCGACTCGAGATAGAGCGCCGATCCGCCGTCCGGCCCGTCGGCCGCGGCCCGGACGGTCTCCGGCGGGCAGTGGCGCTGGACCCAGCCCCGGACGGTCTCCGCCAGCTGCAGGTGCTCTTCGGTCAGGCCGAGCGCCATGGTTTCACTCCGTTGTGCCGGTGCCGGATGTCTCGATGCCGAACACTCTAGAACCAGATTCGGTTTCGGGAAACAGCCGGGCGCGCGGGTCCCGGGAGGGCAGCCTGGGCCGGCCGGCGGGGATATGAAGCGGGCTTAGCCGCGAGGTTGCTCCAAATGGCCACGTGACGACGAGAATGGGCAGATGGCGGAACCAGGGGTGCCGGGCGAGCAGCCGCCGCAGGAACCGGGTCACCGGGATGAGGCGCAGCCGCCCGAGGGACAGTACGGGCCGTGGCCAGGGCACCAGCCGGGCTCAGGCGGGCAGGCCCACGGGCACAAGGCGATCGACCCCTGGGGTGTGCTGATGCGGCTGGCCGACCAGGTCACGGCCGGGCGGGCCGTGGGCTCGCTGGTCCCGGCGTGGCGGCGCCGGACCCGGGGTGAGCAGCGGTGGCCCGTGACGGTGACCGTGATCGTGGCGGTCGTCCTGCAGATCCGGCTGTCGGACCGGCTCACCCAGCCGCTGCCGCATCTGCTGCTGCCGATTCTGGAGGCCGCGCTCGGGGTCGGCCTGATCGTGGCCAACCCGGTCAGGTTCGAGCGGCGGGGTGTGCTGGCGCGGGCGGCCAGCATCGTGCTGATCATGCTGATCACGGCCGCGAACGCGGTGTCTGCCGTGCTGCTGGTCCGCGCGATCGTGGAGGGGCTGCCCAGTACCGCGCACGCCGGGCCGCTGTTCGCCTCCGGCGCGTCCGTGTGGGCCACGAACGTGATCGCGTTCGGGCTGTGGTACTGGGAGTTCGACCGCGGCGGGCCTGTGCGCCGGGCCGAAGGCACGGCCCAGCATCCCGATCTGATGTTCCCGCAGATGGCGTCGCCCGAGCTCGCGCCGCCGGAGTGGGAGCCGTACTTCGTGGACTACCTCTACATGTCGTTCACGAACGCGACCGCGTTCAGTCCGACCGACGTGATGCCGCTGGCCCGGTGGGCCAAGCTGACGATGGCGGTACAGTCCGCCGTGGCCCTCCTGGTCGGCGTGCTGGTGATCGCCCGGGCCGTCAATATCCTCACGATCGCGCCACACGTCCACTGAGAACTCAGGCTGGCCGAACCTTGTTACTAGCTGGTAGTATAAAGCTTGTTACTGGCGAGTAGCATTCGTTGCGGCGAACGGGGAGGCCACGATGGGTCACTACAAGAGCAACCTCAGGGACATCGAGTTCAACCTGTTCGAGATGCTGGGCCGGCCGGACGTTCTGGGCTCAGAGCGCTTCCCGGAGATCGACGTGGAGACCGCGCGGGGGATCCTGGACGAGGTCAACCGGCTCGCGACCGGGCCCATTGCCGACTCCTTTGCCGAGACCGACCGCAACCCGCCGGTGTTCGACCCCGAGACCTCGTCGGTGCGCATGCCCGAGGCGTTCAAGAAGTCCTTCCGGGCGTTTGTCGACGCGGAGTGGTTCCGGCTCGAGCTCCCCGCCGAGCTCGGCGGCACCGAGGCCCCGCGTTCGCTGCACTGGGCCGTGGCCGAGCTGATCCTGGGCGCCAACCCCGCGGTCTGGATGTACGCCAGCGGCGCCTCGATGGCGCACGCGCTGTGGCGCCTGGGCACCCCGGAGCAGAAGCGGTTCGCCGCGCTCGCGATCGAGCGCAAGTGGACCGCGACCATGGCGCTGACCGAGCCCGACGCCGGCTCCGACGTCGGCGCCGGGCGGACCCGGGCGATTGCGCAGCCGGACGGAACCTGGCACATCGAGGGCGTCAAGCGCTTCATCACCAGCGCCGAGCACGACATGGCGGAGAACATCTTCCACCTGGTGCTGGCCCGTCCCGAGGGCGCGGGCCCGGGTACCAAGGGCCTGTCGATGTTCCTCGTGCCCAAGTACCACGTGCCACCCGGCGGTGAGCTCGGCGAGCGCAACGGCGTGTACGCGACCAACGTCGAGCACAAGATGGGGCTGAAGGCATCCACCACCTGCGAGCTGACCTTCGGCGGTGAGCGCCCCGCGGTCGGCACGCTGGTGGGCGACGTGCACGACGGCATCAGGCAGATGTTCGTCATCATCGAGTTCGCCCGGATGATGGTCGGCACCAAGGCCATCGCGACCCTGTCGACTGGCTACCTCACCGCGCTGGACTTCGCCAGGACCCGGGTGCAGGGCGCCGACCTCACGCAGGTCACCGACAAGACCGCGCCGCGGGTCACGATCATCCATCACCCGGATGTCCGCAGGCTGCTGATGCTGCAGAAGGCCTACGCGGAGGGCATGCGGGCGCTGGTCCTCTACACCGCGACCTTCCAGGACACGCTGCAGATCGCCGACGCCGCGGGCCGGCCCGACGGCCTGGCCGCCGGGGTCAACGACCTGCTGCTGCCGATCGTCAAGGGAGCGGGTTCCGAGCGGGCCTACGAGATGCTGACCCACTCGCTGCAGACCCTCGGCGGCTCCGGCTTCCTGCAGGACTACCCGATCGAGCAGTACATCAGGGACGCGAAGATCGACAGCCTGTACGAGGGCACCACGGCGATCCAGGGCATGGACCTGTACTTCCGCAAGATCGTCAGGAACGAGGGCCAGGCGCTCGGCTACCTGCTCGGCCAGATCAGGGAGTTCGCCGCCGGGCAGGCGGGCAACGGCCGGCTCAAGGCCGAGCGCGCCGCCCTGGCCCGGGCTGCCGACGACGTGGAGGCCATGGTGGCCGCGCTGCACGGATTCCTGGTCGACAGCACCGAGCGGCCGCAGGAGATCTACCGGGTCGGCCTCAACACCACGCGGCTGCTGCTGGCTCTGGGCGACCTGATCGTGGGCTGGCTGCTGGCCAGGCAGGCCGAGATCGCCCAGGCCCGCCTCGATGAGGCCGGCGGAGCGAGGCCATCGGGCGACCTGGCCTTCTACGAAGGAAAGATCGCCACCGCCCGGTTCTTCGCGGCGACGGTGCTGCCCAGGCTCGCTACGGAGCGGGAGATCGCCGAGGCGACCACCCTGGACCTGATGGAACTGCCCGAGGAAGCCTTCTGACGGTCAGAAACTGCCGCGGGGGTTAGGCGGCCAGGCGTGTGATCAGGACCAGGCCAGCATGCGCAGGGGATCCTCCAGCATCGCCCCGATGTCGCGCAGCACGGCCGAGCCCAGGTCGCCGTCGACGATGCGGTGGTCGAAGGACAGGGCCAGCGTCGTGACCTTGCGTATGGCCAGCTGCCCCTCATGCACCCACGGTGCGTCCTTCACCCGGCCGAAGGCCAGGATGGCCGCCTCGCCCGGCGAGAGGATGGGCGTGCCGGTGTCCACACCGAACACGCCGACGTTGGTGATCGTGATCGTGCCGCCGCTCAGGTCGCCCGGGCTGGCCTTCCCGGCCCGGGCGGTCTCGGCGAGTTCGGCCAGCGCCCGGGCCAGCCCGGGCAGCGAGAGCGCGTGCGCGTCCTTGACGTTCGGCACCACCAGCCCGCGGTCGGTGGCCGCGGCGATGCCGAGGTTCACGTAGTGCCTGACCACGATCTCCTGGGCGGCCTCGTCCCAGGTGGAGTTGACCATCGGGTGCCTGGCCACCGCCACCAGCAGCGCCCGCGCGACCAGCAGCAGCGGGGACACCTTGATGTCAGCGAAGTCGGGCAGCGTCCGCAGCCTGGCCGTGGCGGCCATCGTCTCGGTGATGTCGATCTGCAGGAACTCGGTGACGTGCGGCGCGGTGAAGGCGCTGCTGACCATCGCGGCGGCGGTGTGCTTGCGGACGCCGCGGATACCGATCCGCTCCTCGCGCGCGACCGCGGTCACCGGGGACGGCTGGGCGGCGGCCGGGGCCGCGTCCTGGCCGCCCGCGGCGGCCTGCACATCGTCGCGGGTGATCGAGCCTCCCGGGCCGGTGCCGGCCAGCCCCGACAGGTCGATGCCCAGGTCCTTGGCCAGCTTGCGGACGGGCGGCTTGGCCAGCGCGGCCGGCGCCGCACCGGCGTCCGGTGCGGCCTGGCCGTGGCCGGCCTCGTCCGGGGAGACTGGTGCGGTGCCGGCCGCCGTACTGGCCACCGCCGTGCTGGCCACCGCCGTGCTGGCCACCACTGGGCTGGCCCCCACTGGGCTGGCCGCCTTGGCCCCCGCGCCGCCGGCCGGGGCCTTCCTGGCCCGCCGGGTGGTCCGGCCCAGCTTGACCCCGTAACCGACGAGCACGGACTGGCGCTCCTCGTTCTCCTTGGGCGCCAGGGTGCCCTCGATCCCGGGCTCGGTCCCGCCCTCGGCGGGCGGCCGGGGGATCAGGTCGTCGCTGCGGGCGCCCGCGACAGGCAGCCGCCCTCCAGCGCCCGCGTCCTCTCCGGTCTCCACCGAGATGATCGGCGTCCCGACGTCGGCGGTGGTGCCCTCGGGCACCAGCAGCCCGGCCACCACGCCCTCGTAAGGGGACGGCAGTTCCACCACGGCCTTGGCGGTCTCGATCTCCACGATGATCTGGTTGACCGTGACCCTGTCGCCGGGCTGCACGTGCCACTTGACGATGTCCGCCTCGGTCAGGCCCTCGCCCACGTCGGGAAGCCGGAACTGCTTGAGCTCTGACATCCTGCCCTCTCCGTGTCAGCCCAGGGGTGCGGCCCCTGGAACCCGCTAGTAGCCGAAGGTGCGGTCGACCGTGTCCAGCACCCGGTCCAGGTCGGGCAGGTAGTGCTCCTCCAGCTTGGACGGCGGGTACGGGGTGGAGAAGCCGCCCACCCGCAGCACCGGCGCCTCCAGCCGGTAGAAACACTCCTCGGTCACCCGGGCGGCGATCTCGGCGCCGAGCCCCCCGGTGACCGGCGCCTCGTGGGCGACCACGCACCGCCCGGTGCGCCGGACCGACTCGAAGATCGTCTCGGTGTCCAGCGGCGCCAGCGAGCGCAGGTCGATCACTTCCAGCGAGCGCCCTTCCTCGCCGGCGGCCACCGCCGCGGCGGTGCAGGTCCGGACCATCGGTCCGTAGCAGAGCAGGGTCACGTCGGTGCCGCTGACCACGGTCTTGGCCTTGTCCAGCGGCAGCGCCGCGGCAAGGCCCCCGGCGGTGTCCACCTCGGCCTTCTCCCAGTAGCGCCGCTTGGGCTCGAAGAAGATCACCGGATCGTCGCAGTCGATCGACATCTGGATCATCGCGTACGCGTCAGCCGGGTCACCGCACGCGACCACGCGCAGCCCGGCGGTGTGGGTGAACAGCGCCTCGGGCGACTCGCTGTGGTGCTCGACCGCGCCGATGCCGCCGCCGCACGGGATCCGGATCACCACCGGCAGGCTGAGGTTGCCGAGGGACCGGTACCGCATCTTGGCTAGTTGGGTGGTGATCTGGTCGAACGCCGGGAACACGAACCCGTCGAACTGGATCTCGCACACCGGCCGGTAGCCGCGCAGCGCCAGCCCGATCGCGGTGCCCACGATGCCGGACTCCGCGAGCGGCGTGTCCACCACCCGGGCCTCGCCGAAGTCCTTCTGCAGCCCGTCGGTGACCCGGAACACCCCGCCGAGCTTCCCGACGTCCTCGCCCATGATCAGGACCTTCGGGTCGTTCTCCAGCGCCTTGCGCAGGCCCTCGTTCAGCGCCCGGGACAGGGTCAGCGTGGTCATCGCGAGGCCTCCTCGACGGCGAAGGAGTCGAGGTAGGCGGCGAACTGGTCCCGCTCAGACTCCAGGAGCAGATTCGGTCCTGCGTAGACGTTCTCGAAGATCGACAGCGGCTCCGGGTCGGGCATCTCCCGGCAGGCCTTCCTGATCCTGGCCCCGACCTCGTCAGCCTCGGCGTCGAGCTCCGAGAGGAACCTCTCGTCCGCCTCCTCGTTCCTGACCAGGTAGGCCTTGACCCGCTCGATGGGGTCCTTGAGCTTCCACGTCTCCAGCTCGGCGGCCAGCCGGTACCTAGTCGGGTCGTCGGTGGTGGTGTGGGCGCCCATCCGGTAGGTGAAGGCCTCGATCATCGTCGGCCCCTGGCCCTCCCGGGCGGCCTGCAGCGCCTTCCTGGTCACCGCCAGGCAGGCGAGCACGTCGTTGCCGTCCACCCGCTGGCCGGGGAAGCCGAACCCGTGCGCCCGCCGGTACAGCGGGACCCGGCTCTGGCGCTCCAGCGGCTCGGAGATCGCCCACTGGTTGTTCTGGCAGAAGAACACGATCGGCGCGTTCGACACCGACGCCCAGATGAACGCCTCGTTGACATCGCCCTGGCTGGTCGCGCCGTCACCGAAGTAGGCGATCACCGCCTCGCCGTCCTCGCCCACGGCCCCGTCGCGCTGGATGCCCATGGCGTAGCCCGTGGCGTGCAGCGTCTGGCTGCCGATCACGATCGTGTACAGGTGGAAGTTGTGCGCCTTGGGGTCCCAGCCGCCGTGGCTCACCCCGCGGAACAGCTCGAGCAGCCTGGTCGGGTCGAGCCCGCGGCACCAGGCCACGCCGTGCTCACGGTAGGTCGGGAACGCCATGTCCCTGGCCCCGAGGGCCCGGCCCGAGCCCACCTGCGCGGCCTCCTGGCCGAGCAGCGAGGCCCAGATCCCCAGCTCGCCCTGGCGCTGCAGGGCGATGGCCTCGTAGTCGATCCGGCGCACCAGCACCAGGTCCCGGTACAGCGCCCTGATCTCCTCGGCGGAGATAACGAGCGGGTAGTCCGGGTGCTCGACCCGCTCTCCCTCGGGCGTCAGGAGCTGGATGAGTTCCGCCGACTCCGGTGGCCCGCCGAGGCGGGAGGAATCGGCTGAAGCAGCTCGCCCGGCGTCGTTGACGGTCACGTGCCACTCCTCGCGTGCTCGGGGCCGAATCCGGTTGCCCGGACCGGCCGGTGTCCGTCGGGAGTCCCGCTGTGACAGTACCCGGCGGCTGTCGTAGGAGGTCAAATGGTGTAAGCGATATCACCATCGTGACAGACATCGCCGGGTGCCATCGCCATGAAACTGCCCGCCAGCCGGCGATCCAACCTGGCCCGCCCCGCCGCCCGGCGCCTGGCGTACGCTGCCGCATGTGGCCAGAGTCATCGTTGAGGTGATGCTCAAGCCCGAGATCCATGATCCGCAGGGCGAGGCCATCGCCGGCGCGTGTCACCGCCTCGGGTTCGGGCAGGTGAACGGCGTCCGCCAGGGCAAGCGGTTCGAGGTGGAGCTCAGCGGCCCAGCCGATGACGCCGCCCTGGCCAGGATCGCCGAGCTGGCGGGCGAACTGCTGGCCAACCCGGTGATCGAGGAGTTCTCGGTCCGGCCTGCGTGACGCGTCCCGCCCGATTCGTTTTGCGTGCTGTATCCTGTTATCGCGGGGCATTTTGCCGTCGGTTGGCCGGTATTCAGGGGTGAGTTAACGGCGGAGAACAGCACTGTTCGTCCAGAGATCGCCCAAGTTCATGATTACCAAGGCCCGTCACGGGAAATCCTTGACAATGTGATCAGCATGACCGGTGGCTTCGGGGAGCTTAGGAGCGGATGCGTACTCGGGTGACAGGTGCTGAGGAGCCGACCGTTGACGCTCGGTTCTGCCTCGTGTTTCCCCGCGAAGCCATCAGTGTCCCGGTAGTCCGGCACGTGCTCGGCGACGCGCTCACCAGGATCGGCGTCGAGGACGACTGCATCGCCGACCTCCTGCTCGCGGTGACGGAGGCGTGCACGAACGTGCTGCGGCACAGCGGCCACGCGCGCAGGTACGAGGTCGTGGCCGAGATCCGCAGCAACCGGTGCACACTGGAGGTCGTCGACACCGGCCGCGGGTTCAACCCGGCGAAGCTGGCCTCCCGCAAGCCCAGGCCCCGCGGCGTGTACCCGTTCCGGCGCCGGGCGCAGTGGCCGTATCCCGCGCCGCACGCGCATTCGCCGATGCGCGCCCGCCTGGCCCGGGTCAGGCACCGGTCCGAGCTGCGGGCGATCCGGCAGCTTCCCGAGTCCGGGCGCGGCCTCGCCATCATGAAGGCGTGCGTCGATGACGTCACGCTGCGGAGTCAGCCGGGCCGCGGCACCGTGGTCGCGCTGCAGAAGCGGATCGAGCTGCGCAGCGACGCGCAACGCGCCCACCCGGCCGAGATGCCGCTCAGGGACGCCGGCTGAGCCGGTAGCCTGCCCTCATGACGGGCGATCGGGGACGTTCATGACGGCCCGCGTGGGGATCGTCACGTTCCCCGGATCACTCGATGACCACGACGCGGCCCGCGCGGTGACCCGGGCGGGCGGCGTGGCGGTTCCCCTCTGGCACGGCGAGCGCGATCTGCGCGGCGTGGACGCGGTGGTGCTGCCCGGCGGCTTCTCCTACGGCGACTACCTGCGCTGCGGGGCCATCGCGCGGTTTGCGCCGGTCATGGCCGAACTCGTGCCCGCGGCCCGGGCCGGCCTGCCGGTGCTCGGCATCTGCAACGGCTTCCAGATCCTGTGCGAGGCGCACCTGCTCCCTGGCGCGCTCACCCGCAACAGCGGCCTGCGTTTCATCAGCCGCGAAATCACCATCAGGATCCATAACGCGAAGACCCCGTGGACCGGTCTTTACACGCCCGGCCAGGAGGTGACGCTGGTGCTGAAGAGCGGTGAGGGGGCTTATGCCGCCGACCCGGCTACGCTGTCCGCGCTGCAGGCCGGGGGCCAGGTGCTGGCGTCTTACGCCGGCGCCAGCCCGAACGGCTCGGTGGCCGGCATCGCCGGGATCTGCAGTGAGAGCGGCAGCATCGCCGGGCTCATGCCGCACCCCGAGCACGCCATCGACGCGCTGACCGGTCCGGGCGACGACGGGCTCGGCTTCTTCGCCTCGGCCGTGCGCGCACTGGCGGCCGTGTGACCGCCCTCGCCGGCCAGGACACGGTGGCGCAGGCGGCCGCCACCGCCGGCCGGCCGCAGCCGCACGCCGAGCTCGGCCTGACCGGCGCCGAGTACGCACGGATCACGGAGGTCCTCGGCCGCCGCCCCACCGACGCGGAGCTGGCCATCTACTCGGTGATGTGGAGCGAGCACTGCTCCTACAAGTCATCCCGGGTGCACCTGCGGCAGTTCGCCGACAAGGCGCCGCCGTCCGGCGCGCTGCTGGCCGGGATCGGCCAGAACGCCGGCGTCGTGGACATCGGCCAGGGCTACGCGGTGACGTTCAAGATCGAATCACACAACCACCCGTCGTACGTGGAGCCGTTCCAGGGCGCGGCCACCGGCGTGGGCGGGATCGTCAGGGACATCCTGGCCATGGGCGCCCGCCCGGTGGCCGTGATGGACGCGCTCCGGTTCGGCCCGGCCGACGCGCCGGACACCCACCGGGTGCTGCCCGGTGTGGTCGGCGGAATCTCGTTCTACGGCAACTGCCTCGGCCTGCCCAACATCGGCGGCGAGCTGGCCTTCGACCGGTGCTACGCGGGCAACCCGCTGGTCAACGCGCTGTGCGTGGGCGTGATGCGGCACGAGGACCTCAAGCTGGCCGCGGCCACCGGGCCGGGCAACCAGGTGGTGCTGTTCGGCGCCAGCACCGGGCCGGACGGCATCGGCGGGGCGTCGGTGCTGGCCAGCGCGTCGTTCGGGGATGGGGGCGCGGGGAGCGCAGAGGGCAAGAGCAAGCGGCCCAGCGTCCAGGTCGGCGACCCGTTCATGGAGAAGCTGCTGGTCGAGTGCTGCCTGGAGCTTTACGCCGCCGGGCTGGTGGTGGGCATCCAGGATCTCGGCGCGGCCGGCGTGGCCTGCGCCACCACCGAGCTGGCCGCGGGCGGCGGCGTGGGCATGCGGGTGCGCCTGGACGCGGTGCCGCTGCGGGATCCCTCGCTCGGCCCGGCGGAGATCCTGATGAGCGAGTCGCAGGAACGGATGATGGCGATCGTGCCGCCCGCCGGGCTCGACCGCTTCATGGCCATCTGCGCCAGGTGGGATGTCCAGGCCACGGTGATCGGGGACGTGACCGGCACCGGGCGGCTCGAGATGACCTGGCACGGCGAGCTGGTCGTGGACATCCCGCCCGCCAGCGCCGCCGACGAGGGCCCGGTCTACCAGCGGCCGCAGCAGCGCCCGCCCGCGCTGGACACGCTGCAGGCCGACGACCCGGCCCGGCTCGGCCGCCCGGGCACCGGCGACGAGCTGCGGTCGGCACTGCTGGCCCTGCTCGCCGCGCCCGACGCGGCCGACAAGAGCTGGGTCACCGAGCAGTACGACCGCTACGTCCGGGGCAACACGGTGCTGGCCATGCCGCAGGACGGGGGCCTGATCCGGGTCGACGAGCAGACCGGTCTCGGCGTCGCGCTGGCGGTAGACGGCAACGGCCGCTACTGCCGGCTGGACCCGTACGCGGGGACCCAGCTCGCGCTGGCCGAGGCGTACCGCAACGTGGCGGCGACCGGGGCCACGCCGCTGGCCGTGACCAACTGCCTCAACTTCGGCTCGCCCGAGGATCCCGCGGTGATGTGGCAGTTCAGCGAGGCGGTGCGCGGCCTCGCCGACGCCTGCCTGGTCCTCGGGATCCCGGTGACCGGGGGCAACGTCAGCTTCTACAACCAGACCGCGGAGGTCGCGATCCACCCGACGCCGGTCGTGGGCGTGCTCGGCGTCCACGACGACGTGCGCACCCGGCTGTCGATCGGCTTCGCCCGGGCCGGCTGCCAGGTGGTGCTGCTCGGGCGCAGCGAGGCGGAGCTCGGCGGGTCGCTGTGGGCGCATGTCACCCACGGCCATCTCGGCGGCCGCCCGCCTTCCGTGGACCTGGATGCCGAACGCGCGCTCGCGGCGGTCCTAGCTGGGGGCCGCGGCTTGCTGGAGGCCGCGCACGACCTGTCCGACGGCGGGCTGGCCGCCGCGCTGGCCGAGTGCTGCCTGGCCGGCGGCCAGGGCGCCGTCGTGGAACTGCCGTCTGACCCGTTCGCCGTGCTGTTCGGCGAGTCGGCGGCGCGGGCCGTGGTGGCCGTGCGTCCCGGGGCCGAGGGCGGCTTCGCCGGGCTGTGCCAGCA
The DNA here is from genome assembly GCA_963844655.1 of uncultured Actinomycetota bacterium. GTDB lineage: Bacteria > Actinomycetota > Actinomycetes > Streptosporangiales > Streptosporangiaceae > JASHPR01. Next base: position 375,273 of record CAWJPA010000001.1, read on the forward strand.
GCACGGGGTTCCCGCCACGGTGCTCGGCCAGACCGGGGGCGCTAGCCTCGAGGTCACCGGCAGCTTCACCATCGGCCTCGATGAGCTGGCCGCCGCCCACCGCGGCACGCTGCCCGCCCTGTTCGGCTGAAGGCTCGCGCCGCCCAGGGCCCCGGCCTCCTGCCCGCCCGTCAGGGCGTGGTCACGAACGCGATGAGCTGCTGCCGGCCCGGGGACGCCGCACAGGCGGCTAGCCGCGCGCCGGACCCGCCCGGCCCGGCCGTCAGGCACCGGCCGTCGGCCAGGTTGCGCAGCTGCCAGTAGTCAAGCCCGCCGGCCCCTGGTGTCCGGTTCTGCCTGACCCAGCGCTGGCTGGCCTGGAGGCTGCACCGCCGCAGCACCACGGCCCGCGCGGGCGCGGGCGAGGACGAGCTTGCCGCTGGCTTCGGCGCCAGGCACAGCCCGTTCTGCAGGTAGATGAAGATAAAGGTGCCCCCGGCCATCTGGTCGGAGGTCCAGGCCGCGCCGGCCGCGCCGCCCCCCGCGAAGCCGAGATCCGAGCTCGGCGCGATGAGCATCTGCGGCGCGGCGCTGGCCCCGGCCGCGCCGGGCGGGCCGGTCACGACCAGGCCCACGGCCTGCGTGCTCAGCACCCGCGTGGGCAGCACATCAGCGGCCTTCCTGGCGCGCGTGCCGAAGACCAGGTACGCGGCGACCCCGGCGCCGGCCACCAGCACGACAAACGCGATCCCCACCAGGCGGGCAGCCCACGATCCACGGGTGCGGGGTCTGCGCGTATCACGCATACCCGGATGATTACGCCTCTGCGGGCGGTTCGGCCAGCGGATGGCCAGAAAAGATACCCTTCCCCCTTCATGGCCGGCCTCCGGCCGGCCGCCGCGGCTGGCACTACAGTCGCGAGGGTGCCGGTGCGACGACCTGATCCCGCGCGGATGCTGGGCGCGCTGAACGCGCAGCGGGCCGCGCTCGGCGAGCCGGAGTGGCCGGGGCCGGTCACTGCTGAGGCCCTGGGTGCGGCCTGCGTCCGGGCGGTGCTCGCCGCCCTCGACGCCGGTGCCGCGCCCGAGCGCGAGGCGCTGCGCTGGGCCGTAACGGACCTGCTCGGCCTGCTCGCCGCCCAGGCCCCGGGCCGCGCGGTCGAGGTTCGCATCCCGCCGTATGCCGCGATCCAGTGCGTGGAAGGCCCGCGTCACACCCGCGGCACCCCGCCGAACGTGGTCGAGACCGATCCGGTCACCTGGATCATGCTGGCGGCGGGCCGAATCCCCTGGGCCGGCCCGGTGGCGGACGGCCGCCTCCGCGCCAGCGGCCCCCGCGCCGACCTCTCCGCTTACCTGCCCCTCGTGCCCCCATCCGCCCCCCGCTAGGCGCCCGGGCGGGGCCGGGATTTCGGGGTGGTGGGCCCCGCGAGGGGGCTGTAGCCCCATCAAGGTGCCCACGACACCGTTTGCGGGCGGGTTCGGGGCGGTCGGGCGGCGGCGCGCGGTGAACTTGCACGGGGCTGACCTGGTACTGCCATAGACTGACCAGGTGATCAAGCCCGATGGCCGCCTCACGCAAGATCTGGATTCTGAGGACCGGCCGCCGCGGGACGCCTGCGGGGTGTTCGGCGTCTGGGCACCGGGCGAGGAGGTCGCCAAGCTCGCCTACTTCGGCCTGTATGCCCTGCAGCACCGGGGTCAGGAATCGGCCGGCATCGCGGTCAGCGACGGCACCCGGATCGTGGTGTTCAAGGACATGGGCCTGGTTCCGCAGGTCTTCGACGAGTCCGTGCTCAACACGCTCCGCGGCCACATCGCGGTCGGGCACTGCCGGTATTCGACGAGCGGCTCATCGGTGTGGCACAACGCCCAGCCGACGTTCCGCGCGACCCCGTCATCGGGCCTGGCCCTCGGCCACAACGGCAACCTGATCAACACCCTCGAGCTGGCCGCGATGGTGGGCTCGGGGCTGACCAGCGAGGCGACCTCCGACACCGAGGTGCTGACCGCGCTGTTCGCCGACGGCGCGGCGGGCCGCGGCATCGAGGCCGGCGCCCTGGCCGCGCTGCCGCGGGTCCGGGGCGCGTACTCGCTGGTCTTCATGGACGAGCAGACCCTGTACGCCGCGCGTGACCCGCAGGGCTTCCGGCCGCTGGTGCTGGGGCGGCTCGACCGCGGCTGGGTGGTGGCCAGCGAGACCGCGGCCCTCGACATCGTCGGCGCGTCGTTCGTGCGCGAGGTCGAGCCCGGGGAGCTGATCGCCATCGACGAAAGCGGGGTGCGGTCCCGTACCTTCGCCGTGCCCCAGCCGAGGGGATGCCTGTTCGAGTACGTCTACCTGGCCCGCCCGGATACGGCGATCGCGGGCCGGAGTGTCCAGGCCACCCGGGTCGAGGTCGGCCGGAGACTCGCCGCCGAGCACCCCGCCGACGCCGACCTGGTCATCCCGGTGCCCGAGTCCGGCACCCCGGCGGCCATCGGGTTCGCCCAGGCCAGCGGCATCCCGTACGGGCAGGGCCTGGTCAAGAACTCCTATGTCGGCCGGACCTTCATCCAGCCGAGCCAGACGATCAGGCAGCGCGGCATCCGGCTCAAGCTGAACCCGCTGCGGGACGTCATCGCGGGCCAGCGGGTGGTCGTGGTCGACGACTCCATCGTGCGCGGCAACACCCAGCGCGCAATCGTGGCCATGCTGCGCGAGGCAGGTGCCGCCGAGGTGCATGTCCGCATCTCCAGCCCGCCGGTGGCCTGGCCCTGCTTCTACGGGATCGACTTCGCCACCCGGGCCGAGCTCGCCGCGGGCCAGTTGTCGGTCGAGGAGATCCGGGACTCGATCGGCGCCGACACCCTGGGCTACGTGTCGCTGGACGGGCTGATCACCGCGACCACCCTGCCCGCCGGCCGGCTGTGCCGCGCCTGTTTCGACGGCGATTACCCGCTTCGCGTGGCCCTGGCCGAGCAGGGCAAGCACCTGCTGGAGCACGTGCCGGTCACCCCCGTGAGGGGCGAGCCCGGGCCAGGACGCACCGTGGTGCCCGAACCCGTGGGGCCTGACTCTGTGGCGGCCGGGTCGGCCGGCAGCCGCCCGTGACCGGATCCGGCGCCGCGCGCGGGGATCGGGCTAGCTACGCGCGGGCCGGGGTGGACATCGCGGCCGGGGAGCGCGCCGTCGACCTGATCCGGTCCGCCGTGGCCCGCACGGCCGGGCCCGAGGTGGTGGGCGGCATCGGCGGCTTCGCCGGGCTGTTCGACGCGTCCAAGCTCACCAGCTACCGGCGACCGCTGCTGGCCACGGCCACCGACGGGGTGGGCACGAAGGTGGTGATCGCCCGGCAGCTCGGCGTCTACGACACGATCGGCATCGATCTCGTCGGCATGGTGGTGGACGACCTGGTGGTGTGCGGGGCGGAGCCCCTGTTCCTGACCGACTACGTCGTGTGCGGCCAGGTCCGCCCTGAGCGGGTCGCGGCGATCGTGGCCGGGGTGGCGGACGGGTGCGTAACGGCCGGGTGCGCTCTTATCGGTGGGGAGACGGCCGAGCATCCCGGTCACCTGGACCCCGATGATTTTGACCTGGCGGGTGCCGCGACCGGGGTCGTCGAGGCGGACCGGCTGCTCGGGCCGGACCGGGTGCGGGCCGGTGACGCGATCATCGCAATGGCGTCGTCGGGTCTGCACTCCAACGGGTTCTCGCTGGTCAGGCACGTGATTGACCAGGCCGGCCTGGGCCTGGAGGCGGTACTGCCCGAGCTCGGGCGGCCGCTCGGCGAGGAGCTGCTGACCCCGACCCGCATCTACGCCAGGGACTGCCTGGCGCTGGCCGGGGGGTGTGACGTGCACGCGTTCGCGCACGTGACCGGGGGCGGGCTGGCCGCGAACGTGGCCCGGGTGCTGCCGCCGCACGCCGACGCCGTGATCGACCGCGGCACCTGGAGCCCGCCGGCCGTGTTCGGGGTGCTGGGGGAGCGCGGCGGGGTCACCGGGCCGGAGCTGGAGCACGTGTTCAACATGGGCGTCGGGATGGCCGCCGTGGTGGCCGCGTCAGACGCCGGCCGGGCGCTCGGCCTGCTGGCCGCGCGGGACGTGCCCGCCTGGCTGGCCGGCGAGGTAACCGCCGGCACGGGGGCAGCCCGGCTCGCCGGGCGGCACGTCTGATCCCAGCACGCGGGCGCGGCTGCCGCGCGGGCACGCACGCTGCTATGACGATCCCGGATGGATCAGTGCTGCGGGCTGGGCTCAGGAGCCAGTGGCCCTGCTCATCCGCGAGCTGCCGCCAGCGTGCTGGGATCCACCGGCGCGGTCACCGGTGTCCTCGTCCAGCTCGTCCTCGTCGTCCAGCTCATTGTCCTCGTCGTCCACGGAGTAGCGGTCAGCGAGTTCCGCGTAGGCGGCTTGTTCTTCCGCATCCTGCTCGTCCGTGCCGACGCCAAACTCAGCCCGCAGCTGGTCAAGGTCCATGCCGCCGCCGCTGTACTTGAGCTGGCGGGCCACCTTCACCTGCTTGGCCTTGGCTCGGCCGCGCCCCATTGGCTCGACCCCCTCGAACGTACGGGAACCCCGTCGGGCTCCTGGTCACCGCGCTGATCCCGGTTTCCTCAGCGCACTGATGCTTGCGGGCTTTCTCGCACAGCTAAACCACCCGCCACCTCTCCACCGCAGGAGCGCAGCGCGCTTGTTCCTCCGTGCACATATAACGGTACCTGCTTTGCGCGTCCTGCGCCTATGGGCCGTGGTCAGGGGCCCCACGGGTTAGGCGTTAAGCCAAAGGCCGCGGAGCCGGCCCACCTCGGACATCCGGCGCTCGGCCAGCCGGTCGGCGGCGACCGCGGGCGGCACGTCCTCCTGATCGGCGATCATCAGGATCTTCTTGGTGGTGTCGAAGATCTGCGCGGCCCGGGCCTCGGCGCGCTCGAAGCTGAAGCCGCTGATCTCGTCCGCGACCTGGATAACGCCGCCGGAATTGACCACGTAGTCAGGCGCGTAGACGATGCCGCGGTCGGCCAGCAGCTTCTCGATGCCCGGGTGGGCGAGCTGGTTGTTCGCACCGCCGCAGATGATCCGGGCGTTCAGCAGCCCCAGGGTGCCGTCGTTGACCGCGCCGCCCAGCGCGCACGGCGAGTAGATGTCGATGGCCCTGGCGAGCAGGCCCTCGCGGCCGTCCGCCGCCTCGACCCCGGGATGCTTGGCCCGTATCCGGTCTACGGCGCCCGCGTCCACGTCGCAGACGACCACCTGGGCGCCGGCGTCGATGAGGTGCCCGACGAGGTGCCGCCCGACCTTGCCTACGCCCTCCACGCCGACCGTGCGGCCCTCGAGGCTGCTCGTGCCCCAGATGTGCTCGGCCGCCGCCCGCATGCCCTGGAAGACCCCGAACGCGGTGAGCACCGAGGAGTCCCCCGCACCGCCGTTGCGGACCGTGCGACCGGTCACGTACTGGCACTCGCGAGCCACGAGATCCATGTCCTCGCTGTAGGTGCCGACGTCGCAGGCGGTGATGTAGCGGCCGTTCAGCGACTGCACGAACCGGCCGTAGGCCCGCAGCAGCGCCTCGGACTTGAGCCGGGCCGGGTCGCCGATGATGACCGCCTTGCCGCCGCCATGATCAAGGCCGGCCATGGCGTTCTTGTAGGCCATGGCGCGGGCCAGGTTCAGCACGTCGGTTAGGGCCGCGTCCTCGTCCGGGTACGGGTAGAAGCGGGTCCCGCCCAGCGCCGGCCCGAGGGCGGTCGAGTAGATGGCGATGATCGCCCGCAGCCCGGTCGGCGCGTCCTGGCAGAACACCACCTGCTCGTGTCCGGTGGGGACCTGCGGGCCTGCCCCCGCTGGCTGCGCTGGCTCGGCGTCGCCGCCGGTGCTCGGCCTATCCGACTTCCCGAATATGTTGGTCACAACGGTGACTCCCGGCTCAGTCCCTGTCGTCCTTGACACGGGATCTTCGAGCCCAGGGTATGCCGACTACAGGGGGTGAGAGGGTGCCGGCGCCGGCCTGCTGCAATCTCATCAGGGCTGGGACTTCTGTTGGAGGGCACCGGTATGTCACGATTGATCATGCTGCCGTGCGCTGCCTTTCTGCGGGTGTATGAGCCGCTATCCGCCTTTGGGTCGGCAGAGCGGGGGCATTGGGAGGCATATGCCGCATCGGGGGACAGGCCACGCAGGGCAGACGCGCTCGGAGCCGAGCGCGAAGAGGCGTTGCGCAGGGTTATCGCGTTGCCGCCGATCGTCGCCCCAGCCCAGGAGAGCGAAGACGCCTACGTGCGCTGGGCCGACGGCATCACCTATGTGTGCCCGTGGCAGACCAGGCTCCGGTCCTGGCTGGCCCTGGGCCGGCTGCGGGCCTCCAGCGGGCCGCCGCTGGCGGACGCGTTCGCGCCGGGCGAGGCAGACCGGGCCGCCGAGGACTTCGCCCGCTGGGACGGGAAGGAGCCGGCGCCGCGCGTCTACATCCAGAGCAGCACCTGGTCGGTGCCGCCGACCTGGTTCGTCCCGTTCGTGCCGTCCGAGCGCTGGCTGGTACTCGGCACCGCGGGGGACGGGGAAAGCGGCCGGCCAGCGACGGCGTCCGCGACCCGCACGCTCATCTACGCGACGACCATGGCGCAAGCGCGCAGGCGGGCGGCCCGGGCGCTGGCCACGTTCCGGCGAGTTCCTGACCCCGCCCGGGCGCCGCGTGCGCCGGGGGCAGACAGCAGCGGCAGCATGCCGACCGCGGCCGGGCTGCTGCGCGCGGGGGTGGCGCTCGAGGAGATCGGACGCTGGCTGGAGGAGTTCCACCCGCATTCGCTGGTGGAGCTCGACTACGGAGGGTTGGTGCAGCTGCTCGACGACGACGCACTCCGGGCGGATCAGTCGGTGGCTGAGGTTTCCGCTGCGGTCAGCGCTCTGGCCAGCAGAGAGTTCGAGCTGGCGGCCGCCATGTACCAGCGGCTGCGTACCAGGTGGCGGGTTCTGGAGGCTATCGAGCTAGGAAGCTGAGGGGAGGGGGGGATGACTTTTCCGAATCTGCCCGTTGCGACGCTGCGTGTCGCTAGAATCACGCAGCGTGACCCGCAAGCAGTGGGGCAACAAGTCGGCTCATGGAGATTCTTTTGCTCCTGGTGGTCGACTTGTCACCGCTGGTGATGGCAATATGGTCTGAGTAGACCATATGGGACATCCACGGCAGGCTCCCCAATGGAGCCAGGCACAGCAATAAACGCAGGATCGCAGTACCGGTCCAGGAGGAGAGGCCGTCAACATGTCTGCACGCACGCCAGAGGCCGAGCCTCTGCTGACACCAGCAGAGGTCGCGACCATGTTCCGGGTTGACCCGAAGACCGTGACACGGTGGGCCAAGGCCGGGAAACTGACTTCCATACGTACGCTCGGCGGGCACCGCCGGTACCGGGAGACAGAAGTTCGCGCACTACTCGCGGGCATCCCGCAGCCGCGCTCGGAATGATGATGCGTGGCCGCCGACCTGGCGTTTTCTCGCCGGGAACCCTGACGCACGATGATGTGCCCGCGGTGGCGGCCATGCCCAGAGAGCAAGTCCAAGGGGGGGTCGGCCCCGGCGGCGAAAGCGCCGCGTCAAGGGGCGTAGTCCACAGCCGGCGCTCGCGGAGCGCCGTGGCTGGCGGGCCCAGCCGGGGTCGATCCGGCCTCCCGGAGTAAGAAGAATCTGGCCTAGCGGTCAGAACGGGGTCAAGCCCTAATTTCGTCACTCTGGGTTAACAAATCGCCACTAGTCTGGCGGACTTGGGGACTTAGCCGCGCGCCTTGCAGGTACGGGGTTCCGGCCTGCCGCACGGGCCCGCGCGGACGCCTTTGCCGCGGTCCTGGCCGTTCTCCGGGCCGCCTCATGTCACTCTGTGTAATCGATGATGAACTTTTCGTAATGACGCCTGCACTGGGGGGTGCTCCGCCATACTGGTCGCCATGCCACCGCCGAGGGGGAAACGGCGGGGGATAGGCGTCCGCGCACCATGAACCGCACGCTGCACGTGGCTCGCGTGCCACGCGTCGGCGATGTGCGCACGCCCGGGGGGCCCGCCGATTGGCGGGGCGTGCCGTATCGCGATGAGGGAGGGGATCGCAATGCGTGATCCGGAGTTGGTCATGCGTGCGCAACGGGCAGCAGCGGAGCTGGAGCGGGCCTGGGACAGATGGCGCACCATCCACGGGCTGGGGACAGAGCCGCCGCCACCGGTGTCGAGCTACGTGGGCTACTCGCTCGAAGAGCCCTGGGGCCAGCCGCGCGTGGTGTTCGGCATCGATGCCCGCGAGGCTGAGCACCTGGCCGCGCTGCTCGACCGGCACGACTTCGCTGGCCCTATCTATGCCTCGGTGGCATCGAGGCCAGGCGCGCGGCCCGCCGAGGAGGCCAATGGCCGGCCCGCGGAGCCGAGCAACGGCCACGTCCATGTGCCCACCCAGGCCCAGGCCGCCGCGGTCCAGCGCGATCCGGCGCCCCGGGACAAGCCGGCCGATCCGGGCCCGCCGCAAGCACTGCGCACCCCGCTCGAGCCGCCCAGTCGCCGGGACAACACGGAGCCAGCACTCAGGCCGGCCACCGCCCCCGATTCCCCCGGGCCTGATTCCCGCGGGCCGGAGGCGGCAGGCGAGGCGCCCGTTGCCCGGGGTGCCCAGGACGCCGGGAACGGCCTGGTCGCGTTCCGGCCCCGGCACGAGCCCGCGCCGCCCGAGGAGGAGGGCCAGGAACCTGATGTGCCGGGCAAGCCGGACCAGGTCGCCGATGATGACGAGCCGACCGCGACCTGGACCCGGGCCAGCCGCGCACCGGGTGGCCACGCCCTGCCCCGGCAGAAGCGCGCGGGAGCGGCCAAGCCGTCCGCCAGCAAGCAGGAGGCCAAGGACCGCGCGGGCCTGGACACCATGGCCGCTGATCTGGCGGGCTGGGCGGCAGGGGAGCTGCCCGGACAGGCGTCGCATCGCTGCCCACCTGGGCAGACATGCTGGCAAGACCGACATTCGCTCGGTTAACCTGTCAGGAGGCTGCCCGAGCCGGTATCGGCAGCCAACGTTGGAGCCAGGGCTATGCTCACGTTAAGCGTGTCTTCAGCTCCGGACGGGAACCTACCGGGTGGGCGCCGATAGTCTCACGCCCGGAAGGAGCCGTCTTCCGATGTCGGACGAGTCCTCAGACAACGAACAGACCTGGTGGATGCCGGCGGACCAGCCGGATCCAGCGGATCGGGACGAGCTGAAGGACCAGGCTGGCTGGATGCGCTCGACCCGCCCGATCGGGCCGCTGGGACTGCGCTCCCGGTCCCGCCGTCCCTACATTCTGGCCGGCGTGGCGGTGGCCGCCCTGCTCGGCGGCGCGGGCGCCGCTGTCGCCTCGACCGACTCGGGCACGCCTGCCGCGCCCTCGAGCGTGGTCGCCACCCCGGCTCCGTCCCCGGGGCAGCCCGGGGCCATGACCCCCGGCGGCCGTCATTTCGGCGGCAGGTCCGGCTTCGGCGGCGGCCTGTTCGGCGCGCTGCACGGCCAGTTCGTGATGGCCAAGCCGGGCGGCGGCTACCAGACCGTGGATGTGCAGAATGGCCAGGTCACGGCCGTCAGCAGCACGTCCATCACGCTGAAGAGCAGCGACGGCTTCATCCACAGCTACACCATCTCCGGCTCAACGGTCGTCGATGCGCAGCGCGACGGCATCGGCTCGGTCAAGGTCGGCAACCAGGCCGCGGTGGTGGCCACGGTCAGCGGCAGCACGGCCACGGCGGCCAACGTCGAGGACCTGACGCTCGTGCAGCAAGGTCACTCGGGCTTCGGCTTCGGGCCCGGGCGGCCCGGATCCTCGCACCCGCAGGCCGGCTGAGCGAGCCCGCCGGCTGAGCGCGGCCGGCCGGGCCTGCGCGCCGTTGTCAGACCCGTGCCGGAGAATCGGTACCGTGCGGGTAGCTGTCGCGCCTGGGGCCTCGGGGACCGCTCTGCTGTGCGAGCTCGCGGCCGACGGGAGCAGGCTAGGGGATCCCGTTCTGGTGCCTGACGTCGCCGCAGCCATCGCCGGGCGCGAGGAGTCCGGCCCGGGCGATATCCGGTGGGTGTGGTCAAGTGGCGCGGAGCGCTACCCGGCGCTGCTGCGTGCGGGAGTGCGGGTCAGCCGCTGCCACGACGTGGCGCTCACCGAGCGACTGCTGCTGGCCAGGGACGGAGGAGAACCCGACCCTACGGCCGGCCGGCCCGACAGCCTCAGGCCGGGACTGACCAGGCAGGGGGTGCTGTTCGACACCGCGGGCTCCGGGCCACCCAACCCTCAGGCCGCGCTCGACGCGCTGCTCGCCGTGCACGCCGGGCAGCTGCGGCGGATCGCGGCCGACGAGCACCCGGCCAAGTTCGCCGCGCTGGCCGCGGCCGAGTCGGCCGGCGAGCTCGCGGCCGCCGAGATGAGCTTCGCCGGGATGCCCTGGCGGGCGGACATCCACGACCGGCTGCTGACCGAGATGCTCGGCCCGCGCCCGCCGGGGGCGCTGTCCGGGATGCGCCCGGCCCGGCTAGCCGAGCTGGCCGCCCAGGTCTCGGCCGCGTTCGGCGGCCGGCCGGTGAACCCCGACTCGCCCACCCAGCTGGTGCGGGCGCTGGCCGCGGCCGGGGTCCGGGTACCGTCCACCAGGTTCTCGGTGCTGCGCGAGGTCGACCACCCGGCGATACCGCCGCTGCTCGAGTACAAGGAGCTGGCCCGGCTGCACGCCGCCCACGGCTGGGCCTGGCTGGATACCTGGGTCTGCGGCGGAAGGTTCCGGCCGGACTACGTGGTGGGCGGCGTGGTGTCCGGCCGCTGGGCCACCCGCGGCGGCGGGGCGCTGCAGATCCCGCGGGTGCTGCGGCGCGCGGTCGTGGCCGACCCCGGCTGGGTGCTGGTCGTGGCCGACGCGGCTCAGCTGGAGCCGCGGGTGCTCGCGGCGCTGGCCGGGGACCGGGCGTTCGCGCAGGCCGCGGCGGGCGGAGACCTGTACGAGGGGCTGGCCAGCGTGTTCGGCGGGGACAGGAACCAGGCCAAGAAAGCCCTGCTGTCCGCCATGTACGGCGGTGCCGGGGGTGAGGCCGGCCAGCTGCTCGCCGTGCTCCGGCGGCGCTTTCCTGACGCGTCCGGCTACGTGGAAATGGCGGCGCGGGCGGGCGAGGAGGGGCGGGTGGTCAGGTCGGTGCTCGGCCGCACGTGCCCGCCGCCGTCGGCCGCCTGGCGTGCAATCACCGAGGAGGCGGCCGACTCGGAGGCCGAGCGGGACCCGGGCGCAGGCCGGGCATCGCGGGCCCGGGGCCGGTTCACCCGCAACTTCGTGGTGCAGGCGAGCGCGGCCGACTGGGCGCTGGTGCTGCTGGCGGCCCTTCGCCGGCGGCTGGCGGCCCTGCCCAGGCCGGCCGGGTTCCCGGCCGCCGGGCGGGCCGGGGGCTGGGATCCGCAGGCGCCGCACCTGGTGTTCTTCCAGCACGACGAGGTTCTGGTGCACTGCCCCGAGCCTGCGGCGGACGCGGTGGTGGCCGCCGTGACCGAGGCCGCGGCGGAGGCCGGGCGGGCCGTGTTCGGAATGACACAGGTACGGTTCCCGATGACGACCGCCGTGGTCAGCTCCTACGCCGACGCCAAGTAGGGCGCGTGGAGCCGGCACCGTCCGGTGAGAAGCGGTAAATGACTTGCGAAGCCCCGGCGCGCCGTGATGACTTGCCGGGGTGAAACACGATCACAGCACGGTCCTGTCGGACTTCGATACGCAGGTGCGGCGCAGCCTGCACCCCGATGCGTCCGGCGCGGTGGGCGAGCGGATCGGCCCCGTAGTCCGTTGGAAGACCGTCGGTGGCGAAGGCTGGTGCGGCATCGTCTGGTCCGACCTGGACGCGGGCACGGCCGACGAGGTCATCGCGGACCAGGTCAGGTTCTTCGCCGGACGCGGCGAGCCGTTCGAGTGGAAGCTCTACAGCTACGACCGGCCGCCGGACCTGGACCAGCGGCTGCTCGCCGCCGGCCTCATCCCCGAGGACCCGGAGTCGCTGATGGTGGCGGACACCAGCGAGATCGCCGGGCTCGACGGCAGCAGCGTCACGGTGCCCGACGGCGTCCGGCTGGTTCGGGTCACCGATGAGGACGGCGTCGGCCTGATGATCGAGGTGCATGACCGGGTATTCGGCCCCGATCCGGAGCTGCGCGGTCGGCTGACCGCCCAGCTGAGAGGCTCGTCCGGTGCCACCGTGCTGGTGCTGGCGATGGCCGGCGATGAGCCGGTTTGCTCGGCCAGGATCGAGCTCGGAGCCGGCACCGACTTCGCCGGGCTGTGGGGCGGTGGCACGCTCCCGCAGTGGCGCGGGCGCGGGATCTACCGGGCGATGGTGACCTACCGGGCCCGGCTCGCCGCAGCCCGCGGATACCAGTACCTGCAGGTGGACGCCTCAGCCCAGAGCCGACCGATCCTGGAGCGGCTTGGCTTCGACTGTCTCGCCGCCACCACGCCGTACGTCTGGTCGCCGGGCTGATCCCGCCGCGGGTCAGCTGGGTGGGCCCGCCGCGCTGGACTGGACGGGCGGCACCTGCGCCGTGCAGTACATGCACCGGCTGGCCCCGATGGGGATGCTGCTGAGGCACTCCGGGCAATCCCGCTCGGTGGCTTCCTTCTTGCGCTCGTTGGCGGCTGCCATCCTGGCCGCCGGGGACACGATGAGGAAGTACACCACCGCGGCAATGATCACAAAGGACAGCAGAGCGTTGATGAAGCTGCCGTAGAGGAAGTGGCTCTTGTTGATCGTGAACGACAGCGAGTTAAAGTTCGGTTTACCGCCGATGGCGGCTATGAGCGGGGTGATGATGTCCGCGATCAGCGCCTGGATAACCGCGTTGAACGCGATGCCAATGACCACCGCCACGGCCAGGTCGATGAGGTTTCCGCGGAACAGGAACTTCCTAAACCCGCCCATAAACGCCTCCCTCGCTGCTCCAGTGGGCCAACGATCATTCGCCAACCTGGGACGCTATCAGCGAAAAGCCCGCCACGGTGGGATTGCGCGGGCGCAGTGTCCGCGAGGTCGCAGAAAACCGGATGCGCGGCTGCGGGCATCACCGAGAGCATGAGACATGGCCTGGGCGCTTACAGAGGATCTTGATGAGTATGTCGTGGTCGCTGGAGGCTTCCTGCGGTCGCGTCCGGTGCACCACACCATCCAGCTCACCGTGGTGGAGACGCTGCGGGTCCGGGGCGGTGCCACGTTCGGCGCGGCCGCGCCGCTGTTCGGCTGGTGGCGCGCCCCGGACGGTGAGGATCACTGCCGCGCTGCTGCACACGCCGCCCTACCCGGTCCTGCTCACCCTGCTGTCGGAGCCCATCGCCGGGTCGCTGGCCGAACTGCTGGCGGCCCGCGGCAGGCCACTGCCCGGGGTTAACGCGGAGCAGGCCACCGCGGCGGCATTCGCCGCGGCCTGGGGCAGGCTGACCGGGGCCAGTGCCGGGTGGCCCGGCGCTCCCGGCTGTTCCGGCTGGCGGGACTGACGGCGCCGGCGCCGTTCCCGCCCGGCGGCCCGCGTGTTGCCGCCGCAGCCGACCGTGACCTGCTCGAGTCGTGGCTGGTCACGTTCGGGGAGGAGATCGCCGACGTGCAGCGGGACCCCGCCGAGGCCGTCGCTGACCGGCTCAGCTACGGCGGGCTGACGCTGTGGGAGGTGGACGGCACGGCCGTCTCGCTGGCGGGCGTCAACCGGCCGTCCGCCGGAGTGGTCCGCGTCGGTCCCGTCTACACCCCGCGCGAGCACCGGCAGCACGGCTACGGCGGGGCGGTCACCACCGCGGTGAGCCAGCGCGGCGCTGGATGCTGGCGCCGGTGAGATCGTGCTGTTCACCGATCTGGCCAATCCGACCAGCAATGCCCTGTACCAGCGCCTCGGGTTCCGCGCCGTCGACGATCTCGTCGGGCTGGAATTTCGTGGCCTAGGCCCCTAGGGCCGCGCCTAGGGCGTTAGCCAGGGATCACCCTGTCGCGCCGGGCCGCGGGCGGGCAGTATCGCGGCAAAGGGGTAGGCTGGGCGCTGCGTGTGCGGATTCCGGCCATTTCGATTGGGGGAATCATGACTTGCTCGCAATGCGGCCACGACATGTCCGAAGGGTCGCCGGCGTGTCCTTGGTGCGGGGCGCAGCAGAGCCTGGGGCCAGGCCTGCCCGCCACGGCGTCCGCGGGACCTGCCGCGGCCGCCGTGACGCCGGCCTTCAGGCTCGACCTCAAGCGGCTGACCCGGAATGACCGGATCGTGGGCGGCGCCACGGCGGTGTTCCTGATCTCGCTGTTCCTGCCCTGGTTCTCGAGCAATGCCGGCATCTACAGCGGCTCGGTCAGCGGCCTGTGGCACGGCTACATGTACATCGACCTCATCCTCGCCCTCGCGATCCTGGTGTACCTGGTTCTGCGCGCGGGGTTCGAGGAGCTGCCGTTCAGGCTCCCGGTCGGGCCCGAGCAGGCCCTGCTCGCGGCCACTGGCGTGATTCTGCTGCTCGCGGTCATCTCGTTTGTGTTCAAGCCCACCGGGGCTGGTGTGGTCTCCATCGGCTGGGGCTTCGGCGCGTTCGTCGGCCTGGCCGCCGCGGTCGTGGCGGCGGTCCCGCTGGGCGTGCCTTTCCTCCGGTCTCGCACGGGCCGCTGAACGCCTGGCCGCAGCCCGGCCAGCCACCGCCGCCAGGCGCCTTAGCGTCGCCACGGTAAAGCCAGCGCGACCGGTCGTGGAACATCCAGCAGCGGGTGTTGCCTGGGTCAACGCGACCGGTCACCCTGTAAGCCATGAAGACTGCGCCCGACGAGTCCGTGCTCAGCGGACTCGCCCCGATCGTGCTGCGCGACGGCTGTGACTGTGCCGAATGCCGCGATTCCAGCAGCGGGCAGCGGCTGCGGAGCATCACCGACCTGCCCCCCCAGGTGTCGGTGGCCAGCGCCAGCGTTACCGGCAGGTCGGTCGAGGTGGTCTTCGGCCCCGATGGCCACCGCGCCGTTTTCTCGCGCCGCTGGCTCGCCGACCAGCACTCCCCGCCGGAGGACGACCGCGCCGAGGACGCGAAGCGCCTGTGGGCCGCGAGTGACTTCGCCGCCGGGCTCCCGCAGCAGGCCTGGCCGCATTACCTGGCCGACGAGACGAGCCGCGCGAGGTGCCTGGCGGCGCTGCTGCGGGACGGGTTCTTCGTGCTCCGCGACGTGCCGTGTCACCCCGGCATGGTGCTGACCGTGGCCGGGAGCATGGGCTTTGTCAGGGAGACCAACTACGGACGCCTGTTCGACGTCCAGGTCGAGGCCACCCCGGCCAACCTCGCGTTCACCGGCCTGCCCATCGCACCGCACACCGACAACCCCTACCGGGACCCCGTGCCCACGGTCCAGCTGCTGCACTGCCTGGCCAGCGCCATGCGGGGCGGCGACTCCGGGCTGGTCGACGGCTTCATGGCGGCCGCGCTGCTGCGCGCGGAAAACCCGGCCGCGTTCGAGATCCTCACCCGGACCCCGGTGACCTTCGCGTACTCGGATGCTGCCGCTGAGCTGCGCGCCACCAGGCCCATGATCGGCGCTGACCCACGCGGCCGGATCCGCGAGGTCCGGTTCAACAACCGGTCCATGCTGCCGCTTCGGCTGGGGCGGGAGGGATCACCGGAGACGGCGGTGGCGTTCTACACGGCGTACCGGGCGTTCGCGGAGATGGTCATCAGGCCGGACCTGATGCTGACCTTCCGGCTCGGCCCGGGCGATTGCGTGGTCTTCGACAACACGCGCATCCTGCACGCGCGGACCGGGTTCGCCGCCACCGGGCAGCGGCATCTGCAGGGCTGCTACGCCGACCTCGACGGCGTCGCCTCGACCCTGGCGGTGCTGCGCCGGAAGGGGAGGAGCATCCGATGACCGTCTTGCCGGAGGCGAGCCAATGACGGCAGACGACGCGGTCCGGGCCATCGCCGGCCTGTTCGCGAGCGAAGGCGCCGGGGAGTATCTCGGCGAGCCGGTCAGCCAGGCCTCGCACATGCTCCAGGCCGCCGCGCTGGCCGAGCGTGACCACGCCGGCGAAGCGCTGGTCGCGGCCGCGCTCCTGCACGACGTCGGGCATTTCGCCGGGACGCTGACCGGCCACGACCTGATGCAGGGCACCGACAACAGGCACAGCGAGACCGGCGCGGCCTGGCTGTCCCGGTGGTTCGGCGACGAGGTCACCGAGCCGGTGCGGCTGCACGTCGCCGCGAAACGCTACCTGTGCGCCACAGAACCCGACTACGCGGACGCTCTGTCGCCCGCGTCGGTCTACACCCTGGGCGTCCAGGGCGGCCCGATGCGCGGCCCCGAGCTAGCGGAGTTCGAGGCGAACCCGTACGCGGCGGGGGCGGTCCGGGTGCGCCGCTGGGATGACCTGGCCAAGGACCCCGAGGCGCGGGTACCCGCGCTGGACCATTTCACGGGCCTGCTCAGGGCGCTGGCCAGGTAGCCCGCCCGCCGCGCGAGCCCGGATCAGAACGCGGCGATGGTGGCAGGTGCACGCTCGGACCGGCTCAGGGCCCGGAGCAGTGCCGTCGGCCCGTGCCTGCGCGCGGCCAGCCCGGTCAGCAGCACGAGCACCGGGTCGAGAACGGGCGGTGGCAGCGGTGGCGTCGCGATCCCGACGCTCAGGGCCAGGTCATCGGAGTGGACCGCGATCTCCATCATCCGGGTGATCAGGAAGTCGTCGAGGGTCAGCGTCCAGGTCACCCAGGAAGGCTGGACGAGCCGGTCCGCAGACTCGGCCGGGAGCGCCGTGCGCAGCACGTCGACCGCGACCCCGATCCTGGCCGCCAGCGCGGCAGCGCCGTCGGCGGCCTCGTCCTCGCCGCCGCGCCTGATTTCCGCGTTCGCCTCGTCGTCGAGCGCCGCGCCGACCCAGGGCACGCGAGCATAGTGATCGAGCAGCGTGGCCGGCTGCCCCGCCAGCACCGGCTGGCCCAGCACCCGCGGCACGGCCACGACCTGCCGGGCCAGGTGGCCCGCCAGGCCCGCCACGCTGAACTCGGGCAGGGCGCTGGCCGCGTGCCACGACGCCGCTACCGCCGGATCGTCCAGCAGCGCCGCCGCTGACATCGCCGCCTGCAGGTAAGCCTCCCGGATCCCGGTCATTGGCGCCCCTTCCGGTCTTGGTCACACGCACCGTATTCCAGCGCCCGCGCAACCGACGGCAGGCGACGGCGAGAGGGCCCGGCAGCCGCCCATGATAAGCAAAGGGGGTGACGGACGAGGAGATTCCGCCCGGCGGGACCGAGATCCGTGAACCGCCGTGGGATCCGTGGCGGCCTGAGGACGTTGCCCGGCTGCTGGCCGCCGTGCGCGCGCCCTGGTACGTCGCGGCCGGCTGGGCGCTCGACCTGTTCCGCGGCGCCCAGACGCGCGAGCACGGCGACCTCGAGATCGCCGTGCCGGCCCCGGATTTCGGCGCCGTCCGCGACGCACTGGCCGGCTACGACTTTGAAGTGATCGGATCGGGCCGCGCCTGGCCTCTGGACAGCCCGGCCTTCGAGGTGATGCACCAGACCTGGGTCAGCGAGCCCGACACCGGCGTGTACCGCCTCGACATCTTCCGCGAGCCGCAACGCGACGGCGCGTGGGTCTGCCGTCGGGACGCGACCATCAGGCTGCCGTACGAGCAGATCATCCGCCGCACCGAGGATGGCGTCCCCTACCTGGCCCCGGAGATCGTGCTGCTGTTCAAGGCCAAGCACTCCGCCGAGGCCAAGAACCAGGCCGACTTCGCCGGCGCGCTGCCGCTGCTCGACGGCCCGGCCGCCGACTGGTTGCGGTGGGCGCTGGCACGGGTACATCCCGGCCATGCGTGGCTCAGCGCCATTGCGGGCCCGCCATGAGCATCGACGTGACCGTCCGCGGCACGGTGATCCCGCCTGAGGAACTGTCGTGGCGGTTCTCCCGGTCTCCGGGCCCAGGCGGCCAGTCGGTGAATACCACCGAGAGCCGGGTCGAGCTGTCGTTCGACGTCGCCAGCTCCGATGCTCTGCCCCCGCCGCTGAAAGAACGGGCCATGCGAGCGCTGGAGGGCCGGATGCCGGGCGGCGTGATCACCGTGACCGCATCGGAGAACCGGTCCCAGCTGCGGAACCGGGAAGCTGCGGCCGCGCGGCTGTCCGCGCTGCTGACCGACGCGACCGCACCGCCGCCGAAGCAGCGCCGCCCCACCCGGCCCAGCCGTGCGGCCCGCGAGCGCCGGCTGGCCGACAAGCAGCGCAGATCCGAGATCAAGCGCCTGCGCAGGCCTGGTGCCGAGTGAGGATCACAGGCAGCCGAACGCCGCGTCGATCAGCGCCCGGTTGCGCGGGTTCTGCCAGCGCGGGCCCATCTGGCTGGTGACGTAGCCCAGCGCGACCCCGGCGGCCGGGTCGCAGAGCCCGACAGACCCGCCGGCGCCGAAATGACCGAACGCCCGCGGGCTGCGGCCGAGCGGCCGCTCCGGCTGGGTCAGCTGGAAGCCGAGACCGAACCGCGACGGGCGCCGCAGGAGCAGGTCGTCGCCGTAGACCTGCTCCGTGACGGCCGCCGCGAGCGCCCCGGGGTCGACTATCCGCACCCCGTCCACGGCCCCGCCGCCCGCCAGCGCCGCATAGATCCGCGCCACCCCGCCCGCCGTGGCGTGAGCGTTGGCCGACGGGACCTCCGCGGCGCGCCAGGCCGGCGAGTTCACCACGCCCGCGCCCGAGAAGTCGGCCGGGTTGAAATACGCATTGATGATCATTTTCTCGTCGTCGGTAACCCCGGGCAGAACGGACCGCGTTCCCGCCTCGGGCCACAGGAACTCGGCGACCCGGTGGTGCTCGGCCGCGGGCAGGCCGATGTGAACGTCGGCCCCGAGCGGGCCGGCGAGCTCAGCCCGCAGCATCGCGCCCACCGTCAGGCCGGTCACCCGCCGGATCACCTCCCCGGCCAGGAACCCGAACGTGTTCACGTGGTAGCCGTGGGCCGATCCCGGTGGCCACCACGGCCGCTCCGCGGCCAGGGCCCCGGTCAGCACCGGCCAGTCGAGCATGCTGCCCTCCGGCATCGGGTCGCGGAGCGCGGGCAGGCCCGCCTGATGGCTGAGCAGCTGCCGCAGCGTCACCGCGGCCTTGCCCGCCGCGGCGAACTCCGGCCAGTACCTGGTCACCGGGGCGTCCGGCTCGAGCAGCCCGCGGCCGATCAGCCTGGCCACGCACGCGGCGATCAGGCCCTTGCCCACAGAGAACACGTTGACCAGCGTGTCCCGCTGCCAGGCCCGGTCCGGTCCCGCGCGCCCCGCCCAGAGATTGGCGACCACGACGCCGTGAACGGCCAGGCAGACGGCGGCGCCGGTCTCGCCACGCTCGGTGAAGTTGGCGGCGAAAGCGTCACGCACTGGCGCGAAGCGCCGGTCGCACCATCCGCCGACGTCAAGCATGCCCAACACCGTAGACAGCACTTTGCCGCTGAAACAACGACAGCACCGCGCCGTTCACCCTATTCGGGGGACACGGCCGGAGACACCACGGGACACGGCAGCCACAGGAGTGGTACCACGCATCTAAACCCGACACTCGGGCCACATCGTCCACATAACGTATTAGGAGCATAATACCGCCCGTTAACATCGCACCGGACTTTAAGCAGTTGCCTTCGTAATTAAAAAGTTACATAAGACGAAATTCTCCTGGTCAGCCATTCCTGCTAGCGTCCGGTAGCGAATGTCATCGGGCAACCCGGCGCTCTCCCGTGACGCGCCACAAGCACCGGGACCCGGCCCCCGCGGCTACCCTCGGCCGCCCCCGAGATGAGGCAGCATGCAAGGACGCATGACAGGCGGGCCGCTGCGCGCGCACGCCAGGAGCAGGGTCATCTCCCTAATAGCAGCGGCAGCGGCAGTGCCGGCCCTGGTGGTCGGCCAGTCCGCGGTGGCGGTGGCCGCACCGGCGGCCCAGAACATCGCCACGGCGCCGATGACGCCGGCGCTGGCCGCCCAGCTGTCCAAGAACGTGAACCGCCACGTGATCGTGATCATGAAGAGCCAGCTCGTGGCCGCACGTGTTGGCAGTGCCGCGGCGACGGCCCGCGCCGCGCAGATCGCCAGCGACCAGGCGCCGATGATGGGCGAGCTGCGCGATGTGCACGCCAGCCACGTCAAGTCGTACCGGCTGGTCAACTCGCTGGCGGCCACGGTCTCCGCGGGCGAGGAAACGCGGCTGAAGGCAAACCCGGCGGTGGCCGAGGTTATCCCGGACGTGACCATCCACGGTGCGCGGCCTGCTCCGTCCACCGCGCCGGCGACCGTGCACACGACCGCGGCGGTCACCCGGGCGGCGGGCGCCCCCACCTCGCTGACGCCCAACGTGATCCCCGGTGCCTGCGGCAAGAACGGCCAGGTTCAGCTGGACCCCGAGGGCCTCTCGCTGATGCACGTTGACTCGGATAACCCGAACGCCAAGACCGCCCGCTCGCTCGGGATCACCGGCGCGGGCGTGAAGGTGGCCTGGATCGCCGACGGGCTCGACCCGAACAACGTCAACTTCATCCGCCCGGACGGCAAGTCGGTGTTCGACCCCTCCGTCGGCGGGGACTACCAGGACTTCACCGGTGACGGGCCGGGCCAGATCACCGGCGGCGACGAGGCGTTCCTCGACGCGAACTCGATCGCGGGCCAGGGCATCCACGTGTACAACGTGCAGAACTTCAGTGCCCAGCCCGACCCCACCACGTGCAACATCCGGATCGAGGGCGTGGCCCCCGGAGCCAGCCTGGTCGGCCTGAACGTGTTCGGTTCGTTCGAGGACACCACCGAGTCCAACTTCCTCGAGGCCATCAACTACGCGGTGCAGACCGACCACGTCAACGTCCTGAACGAGTCGTTCGGCTCGAACCCGTTCCCCGACGTCAGCGCCCTGGACGCGACCGCCCAGTTCGACAACGCGGCGGTGGCGGCCGGCGTCACGGTCACGGTCTCCAGCGGCGACGCCGGCACGACCAACACCATCGGCTCGCCCTCGACCGACCCGAACGTGATCTCGGTCGGCGGGTCCACGGATGACCGGTTCTACGCGCAGACCAACTACGCCGCGGCACGATACTTCGCGACCAGCGGCTGGCTCAACAACAACATCAGCGCGCTCAGCTCCGGCGGCTTCAACGAGGGCGGCGGCACCGTCAGCCTGGTCGCCCCGGCCGAGCTGAGCTTCGCATCCTGCAGCACCGACACGGCGATCTACACCGAGTGCACCAACTTCGCCGGCCAGCCATCCCCGGTTGAGGAGGCTGGCGGGACCAGCGAGTCGTCACCGCTGACCGCGGGTGCCGCGGCGCTGGTGATCCAGGCCTACCGGAAGACCCACGGCGGCGCTAGCCCGTCGCCCGCCCTGGTCAAGCAGATCCTGGTCAGCACCGCGACCGACATCGGCGCCCCCGCCGACGAGCAGGGTGCCGGCCTGGTCAACGCGTACAAGGCGGTCCAGCTGGCCGAGTCGGTCAACGGCGGGTCACGCCAGGGTGCCACGCTGCTCAAGTCGACCAGCCAGCTGAGCGCGACCGCCCTCCCGGGCACCACGCAGAGCTGGCCGGTCACGGTCACCAACACCGGCTCCGTCCCCCAGGCGGTGTCCATCCACGGCCGGGGCTTCGGGCCGGAGCAGAACGCCCAGCAAGGCACCGCCACCCTGAACGACGCCACCAGCCCGCAGTTCGCCAACTACCAGGGCCTGCAGAACAACTACGCCGTGTTCCACTTCACGGTCCCGGCCGGCCAGAACCGGCTGGTCGCGTCCGACTTCTACCCGGCGCCCGCCGCCGACTTCGTCGCCTGCGAGGTGCAGGGCCTGTGCAATGCGCGGGTCCGCATGATTCTCGTCGACCCGAAGGGCCGGTTCGCCTCGCACTCGTTCCCGCAGGGCGTGGGCAACTTCGACACGGCCGACGTGGTCAACCCGGCCGCGGGCAAGTGGACCGGCGTCCTGTTCGGCGACGTGGCCGCGGACGGCGGGACCAACGGGACCGTCGGCTGGCAGATCTCGACGCAGAAGTTCGCCTCGTTCGGCTCGGTCTCGCCGTCGGCCCTGCTGCTGGCCCCGGGCCAGAGCCGTACGGTCACGGTGTCCGCGACCACGCCGTCCTCGCCCGGTGACGCTTCCGGGTCGGTCGTGTTCCGCTCGAACCTCGGCACCGGCGGGGTCAGCACGATCCCGGTGACGCTGCGCGCCGAGATCGACCCGGCTCACGGCGGCGCGTTCAGCGGCTCGCTGACCGGCGGCAACGGCCGGGCTCCCGGCCAAGGCCAGGACCAGTTCTACGAGTTCCACGTGGGTCCCGGCGTGCACAACATCACCGCGAGCGTGTCGCTGGCCAACGACGCCGCGGACCCCGTGGGTGCCTACCTGGTCAGCCCGGACGGCGACACGCTGGGCTACGGCCAGAACAGCCTCAACGGAACGCAGAGCCTGTCGCTGTCTGCCTTCACCCTCAACCCCGAACCCGGCACCTGGACGCTGATCGTGGCGTTCGCCGAGCCGACGGTCGGGAACGAGATCTCCGAGCCGTACACCGGCAGTGTCCAGTTCAACCAGGTGAGTGTCGGTGCGGCCGGGCTCCCGGACAGCACGGGCACCAAGCTGGCCGCTGGTACCCCGGTGACCGTCCCGGTGAAGATCACAAATAACGGCAAGGCGCCGGAGGACTTCTTCGTCGATCCGCGCCTGAACACGACCGAGAGCGTCGACCTGGCCGCGCTGGCGCCAGCCACCAACCTGGCGCTGCCGCTGACGGTGCAGTTCCCGCCGCAGTGGCTCGTGCCGACGCAGACGTCGAGCGTGTCGGTGTCGGCCAATGCGACGCTGCCGATCATGTTCGACTTCAGCCCGTTCGCCGGTGATCCTGACATCGCCAGTGCCAGCAACACCCCCGGGCCGCTGTGCGCGGACACCGCGTCGGCGACGTACACGCCGCCGGGCGGCACCGTCACGGCGGGCGGCTGGTCGAGCCTGCCCAGCGAGTGCGGGCCGTTCGCCGGCCCGGCCCCCGCCGGCACGCTGAACTCGGTCACGATGACGGCCACGACCAAGGCGTTCGACTCCGCGGTCACCTCACCCACCGGGGACCTCTGGCTGACCTCCACCAATCCGGCAGCCACGTTCTCACCGGTCGTCATCAACCCGGGCCAGTCCGCCACCGTCAACGTGACCATCACGCCGTCCGGCGCGTCGGGCACGACGGTGCATGGCACTCTGTACGTCGATGACTTCGTCAGCGGCGTTCCCCCGTATGGCCAGGGCGCCGGCGATGAGCTCGCCGGGCTGCCCTACGCCTACACGATCAAGTAACAGCATCCCGCGGGGACTTCCCCGCGGGACGACCGTGGGACCTGCGGCGTCTCCCCGCAGGTCCCACGGCTTTTAACGGGCGCGCGCCCTGACAGGCTAGAACCCGGCCGCGGGCTCGGCCCGCCCGGCCAGCGCGGCCCAGACCGCGCCGCAGGTGATCGCTGCGGCCAGGACCACCCCGGTGACTGCCACCGCGTGGCCCGAGGTGTGGCGCAGGGCATCGGCGACGGGATGCGCGGGCAGCCGCCCGGCGAGATTCAGGTACAGCGTGCCGAACGTGGCCACCCCGGTCACGATCGCGATCTGGATGGTGGTCACGATCAGCCCGCTCGCGTCGGCCGCGTGCTGCACCGGGACGCGTACCAGCGCTCTGGTCATCAGCGGGCTGAACGCGGCCGCGCTGGCCCCGCCGAGCCCTGCCAGCGCCAGGTAGAGGCCCAGGCCGCCGCCGCCGCCCCCGCGCAACGCGGCGGCCACGCCGAGCAGCGCCACCACGTACACGCCGAATCCGGTGATGTTCACCGCATGGTGCGCGCGGGCGGGGAAACGTCGCCAGGTCAGGCTCACCAGGGCGAACGCCACCCCGGTCGGGGCGAAGGTCAGCGCCGCGCGCAGCGCTGAGTAGCCGAGCGCCTCCTGCAGGTACAGCGTCAGGGCGAACAGGAAGCCGCTGAACGCGGCCATCACCAGGAACAGCGCCACGATCGAGTCGGCCAGCCCGGGCAGCCGGAGCACCTGCCCGGCCACGATCGGGTGCCCGCCCCGCCGGGACACGCGCCGCTCAACCACCGCGAACACCCCGATGAGCGCGGCGCTGACAGCCAGGGCAATCCAGCCCCAGACCGGCCAGCCCTCCTCCTGGCCGAGCACAAGCGGGAGCACGAACGCGAGGACCGCCGGGCCGAGTATGGCCACCCCAGGCAGGTCAAGGCGGCCTGCGGGACCACCCTGGTCCTGGCCGCGCGCCAGGGGCAGCCAGCGCACCCCGGCCGCCAGCAGCGTGATCCCGATCGGCACGTTGACACCGAACAGCGGCCGCCAGGCCGCGCCGGCCACGTCGGCGCTGATCAGCAGCCCGCCGGCGATCTGGCCCAGCAGGGCACCGCAGGCCAGGACCGCCGAGTAGAACGTCATGGCCCGGGCCCGCGCCTCGCCGCTGAACGACCGCTGGATGAGGCTGAGCACCTGCGGGATCATGAGCGCCGCCCCGGCGCCCTGCAGGAAGCGCAACCCGATCAGCTGGTCAGCCGACCCGGCCAGCCCGCAGCCGAGCGAGGCGAGCGTGAACACCGCGGTGCCGGTGAGGAACATCCGGGCGTAACCGAGAATCGCGCCCAGGCGGGCCCCGGTGACCAGCAGCACCGCGTAGGCGATGGTGTACCCGGCCACGATGAGCTGCAGGCTCGCGCCTGACGCGTGCAGGTGACTGCGAATGGTGGGCAGCCCGACGTTGACGATGAACACGTCGATGACCGCCATCAGCTGGCCGATGAGAATGATCGCGAGCAGCGCTCCCGGCCGGGCGGTCCGGCCTGGGCGGTACGGGATCCCGTCGCGGCGGTCGGCGGCTGCCGCCGTGTGGCCGGGCCCAGGGCCGGCGGGCCGCGTGCCCGCCGGCTGAGTGACTGTTGTATCTGTCATGCATCCAGCGTGCGACGGCCGCTAGCCAGGTACTGAGAGCCTGGTTATCCCGGTACTGACAGCACCTGGCAGTCCCGGCTAGCGGGCGCCCGCCCGCCCCTGGACCAGGCCGTAGCCGATCGCGTCGTCTACGGTGAGGGAGCGGCCGCGCCTGGCGTCGGCCCGGATCTCGTCCACCTCGCGGCCGGTGACATCGGCCAGCCTCAGGTAGAGCGCATCCATCATCGCCCGGACCTGCTCCTCGTGCGACGCCAGCGACGTGGCGGACCCCTCGAAGTCCAGGCGCGGCTCGGACAGCGTGAACACCGCGTTCGGGTAGGCGCGCCGCTGCGTGGCGGCGGCCAGCACGCCGAGTGCCGGGCCGCCGATCTGGCCGCCCGCGTACGCGTGCACCGGCACGCGGAGCACATCCAGGACGCCCATCACGGTCAGGGCCGCGGCCAGCTCGGCGCTCAGGCCCTGCACCTCGAGACGGATCGGCTCGTTGCGCTCCGCGTCCAGGGTGAGCAGCTGGGCGCACAGGCTGGTCGCGGCCTCGCCGTCGAGCTCGCCGTGCACCATCACGATCCGCCGCTCAAACAGGCCCTCGTACACCCGGCCCGGCCACGGGGACGAGTCAGCCGCTGAAGGAACCATGCCCAGATGCACTCCCTCGTCCTGGCGTCACGGAACCCTGCAGCCGCCAGTTGATCTCGCAGCCGACCGCGGCGGCGTAGCGTTCCAGCGTCGACGCGCGCGCATCCGCCTCGCCCGACTCCAGCCGGGCCACCGCTGACTGGGAGGTGCCCATGCGGGCCGCTACCGCGGTCTGGGAAAGCCCGGCGGCCTGCCGCTCGGTGGTCAGGTCCGTGACCAGGCGGCGGCGGTCCTGGGCCATCCGGCGCAGGGCCATCTCCCGGAAGCCGGGCAGCAGCGGCAGCTGCTCACCAGGCTCGGCCCCGTCCCGGCCCGGCGGGATGTCGGCACCATCCATACGCTCAAAGGTATCTCATATTTGAGATACCCGGGCGGCCGGGTCAGAGGATACGGGCGGTGTCCTTCAGCGCGCCGCGCCTTGTGGCGCCCGGCGGGGCCGCTGCGGATGCCGGCGGCGTCTCGAGGACGGTGATGGCGGCGAGCCAGGTGAGCCCGGTGCGGCGGAAGCGGGGACCTGGGCGGCGGGCGGGGCGACGGGTGTACCCGATGTCGCGAGCTGCCTGACCACGTCGTGCCCGACCTGCACGTGATGGGTGGCCGGAGTGACACCGGCCGCGTCGTGCAGCCGCTCGATCTCCCTGACCTGTCCCTGCTCGGCCAGCGCGATGACCATGCCGGACGCTCCTGCCCTGGCCGTGCGCCCGGAGCGGTGCAGGTAGTCCTTGTGGTCGTTCGGGGGGTCGAAGTGAACGACAAGCTCGACGTCGTCCACGTGGATCCCGCGGGCGGCGACGTTCGTGGCGACCAGGACCCGCGGGCGTCCGGCCGCGAAGCCCGCCAGGGCCCGCTGCCGCTGGTTCTGGTTCAGGTTGCCATGGATCGCCGTGGCCTCGACGCCAGCCCGGCCGAGCTGCCTGGCCAGACGATCCGCGCCGTGTTTGGTGCGGACGAAGAACAGAGTGCGCGCCGGGCGGCTGGCGATCTCCGCTGCGACAGGCACCTTGTCCGCGGCGGACACAACGAGGACGCTGTGCTCAGTCGTGCCGTCCTCGATCCCTTCCGCCGGGACAGCGTGCAGCGTGGGATCGCTGAGGTACGCGGCCACCAGCCGGCCGACGCCGCGGTCCAGGGTCGCCGAGAACAGCATCCGCTGCCCGCCGGCGGGCGTCGCATCGAGGATCCGGGTCACGGAGGGGAGGAAGCCGAGGTCGGCCATATGGTCCGCCTCGTCGATCACCGTGATCTCAATGCCGTCGAGTGTGGCGGCTTGGCGGTCGAGCAGGTCTATCAGCCGGCCGGGCGTCGCGACCACGATGTCGACACCCCGCCGCATCCGCTCGATCTGGCGCCCGATCGACACCCCGCCGTAGACCGTGGTGACAGTCACGCCGAGCGGCTGGCCGAGCGGCGTGAGCACATCGGCGACCTGACAGGCGAGTTCGCGGGTCGGCACGAGAACCAGGGCCCGGGGCGCTTTCTCCCGCCGCCGGGTTGGCGCGGCCGCGAGCCGGGCCAGCATCGGCAGGCCGAAGGCCAGCGTCTTGCCCGAGCCGGTCTGCGCGCGGCCGAGGATGTCGCGGCCGGCCAGTGCGTCAGGAAGCGCGCGGGCCTGGATTGCAAACGGTGTGTCGATGCCGCGCACCGCCAGCGCGGCGACCAGCCGGTCGGGGAGGCCGAGCTCGCGGAAAGTCGTTTCCGGCGGCGGCGGGGTCGCCGCGGCGGCAGCCAGGGCACGGTCGAGTTCGGCGTGCGGCCCATTGGGCGCAGCGGCAGGCCGGCCGTGGGTGACCGGCCGTGCCGACCTCGCGGAGCGGGCGGGCCGGGCCGAGCGGGCGGGCCGGCCCGCCCGGGCCGCTTCGGCGGGCCGGGCCGGGTGCTGCCGTGCTGGCGCGCGGCGACGCCGGGAGTTGTGGGGCATGAGCGAAGACCATCTCCATCGGTGGCTCGTGGGCCGCGTCGTGCTCAGAGATGTCAACGACAGCGGTGGCCAGGGGCTCACCGGGAGGCGGACTGCTCACACAAGCGACCACGCGGGCTGCTCGCCCGCGGGAGTAGTGGCCCGAAACGCGCCACCATTGAGCACAACTCTAACAGCACGCGCGTTGTTCCGCCTGGCGGTGGCCGTCCTGGGGACCGGTCGATAAGACCCAGCGGGCAGGTTCAGGGCGCCGAGGTGCCGGTGCGGCCGTAGCGGTCCTCGAGCCTGACCACGTCCTCGCGCCAGCCGGGCTCCGCCGAGGACGCCTCGGCGAAGACCAGATCGGAGATCGCCGTCACGCGGTGCAGCACGCCCGCGGGCAGGTGGATCGTGTCGCCCGGCCCGAAACGCTCGTCGGCCAGCCGGTCGGCGGCCGGGCCATGCTGGATCAGCGCCTCGCCGGACAGCACGCTGATCGTCTCTTCCTTCTCCCGGTGGTACTGCAGGCTGAGCGACCCCCCGGTGTTGACGTGGATGACCTTCCCGACGTATTTGCCGTCGACGGCGGCGAAGATCAGTTCATAGCCCCACGGCTTGTCCTGGCGCGCCGCGCGATAGATGTCGGCTTGCGGGACTGATGTGGCGGCGTCATTAGCGTTCGACGCTGTGGTCACTGCCACCTCCAAGGTTCACGGTCGGTTCCGGGCCCCGGGCATGATCCTACGGTTGCCGGGTGGCCGGCCGGTGCCCGTCCCCGCTGCCGGTCCAGGCGGCCAGGCGCGCTCCGGCTTCGCGCAGCGTCTCGAGCCGCTTGGGGAACGAGAACCGCAGCCGCGCCGCGCCGAGCTCCGGCCGGCTGTAGAACGACGATCCTGGCACGGTGGCCACCCGGGCCTCGGCGACCATGGCCCGCGCCGCGGCGACGTCGTTGCCGAACCCGAGCACTGACGAATCGGTCATCGTGTAGTACGCGCCGGCCGGCCAGATCGGGCGCAGCCCGGCCCGCTCGAGTATCCCGAGCATCAGCTCACGCC
The DNA here is from genome assembly GCA_963844655.1 of uncultured Actinomycetota bacterium. Taxonomy (GTDB): domain Bacteria; phylum Actinomycetota; class Actinomycetes; order Streptosporangiales; family Streptosporangiaceae; genus JASHPR01. The sequence goes on from CAWJPA010000001.1 coordinate 403,774, forward strand.
GCTCGGCGTAGTCGGCCGCGAGCTGCTTGTAGTAGCCGTCGGGCAGCCGCACCGCGAGCTCGCCGGCCTCCTGCAGCGGCGCGGGCGCGCCCACGGTGAGAAAGTCGTGCACCCGCCGGATCGCGTCGGTCAGCTCCGGCGGGGCGATCGTCCAGCCCACCCGCCAGCCGGTCACCGAGTAGCTCTTGGACAGCGCGCTGATGGTCACCGACCGGTTTTCCAGGCCGGGAACCGTGGCGATCGGGATGTGCCGTGCCCCGTCGTAGGTGATGTGCTCGTAGATCTCGTCCGAGACGGCGATCACGTCATGCTTCTGGCAGAGGCGGGCGATCACCGCCAGCTCCTCGGCGGTGAACACCTTGCCCGTGGGGTTGCCCGGGTTGTTCAGGATGATGAGCCGGGTCCGGTCGCTGAAGGCGGCAGCCAGCTCAGCCTCGTCGAACGTCCAGTCCGGCTCGTGCAGCGTGACATAGCGCGGCACCGCACCCGCGATGATCGCGTCGGCGCCGTAGTTCTCGTAGAACGGCTCGAACACCACCACCTCGTCGCCCGGGTCGGCGATGCCGATGACCGTGGCGGCCATGGCCTCGGTCGCGCCGCAGGTGACGCAGACCTCGCGCTCCGGGTCGAACCGCATTCCGTAGAAGCGGTGGTACTTCTCGGCCAGCGCCTCCCGCAGCGACGTCGCCCCCCAGGTGATCGGGTACTGGTTCACGTCGGCTTCAATCGCGGCGCAGGCTGCGCGCTTGATCACGTCAGGGGCGGGGAAGTCAGGGAACCCCTGGGCCAGGTTGATGGCGTCGTGGTCCAGGGCGAGCCTGGTCATCTCCCGGATGACCGACTCGGTGAGCGCCGCCGCCTTGCTGGACGTGCGGAGAACGAGTGGGGTAGCGCCGGTGCCTGTGTCCATCCCGTTATTCTGCGTCGGACCGGTGCGGCGCCGGCCCGCCGGGTCCCAGCCCCAGCCGCTCGATGATCTCAGCGGCCAGCTGATCCGGCTGGTGAATGGTGTCGAAGACCAGCACCCGCGGCTCGCCCTGCGGCGGGTCGAGCTCGGCGAACTGGCTGTCCATGAGCTTCGCGCTGAAGAAGTGGCCGTGCCTGGCGGCCAGCCTGGCGTGCGCCAGGTCCCGGCTGACCTCCAGAAACACCATCCAAACCTCGGGCCTGCCGGCCAGCAGTTCGTCCCGGTAGCTCCGCTTCAGGGCCGAGCATCCGGCTACCGCCGACTCGCCCGCGGCGATCCGTTCATCCATCCAGGCGCTGATCGCGTCCAGCCACGGCCGCCGGTCGGCGTCGGTGAGCGGGACCCCGGACCGCATCTTGGCGACGTTGGCCGGCGAATGGAACGAGTCGGCGTCGACAAAACGCCAGCCGAGCCGGTTCGCCACTATGACGCCGACCGTCGACTTGCCGCTTCCGGCCACCCCGCCCACCATCACGATCATTTCCCGGGAAGCATAACCGGGGCGCCGGCGGCCGCGTTCGGCCGCTCAGCCAATCCCTGCCGCGTAGACCACCACGTTGCTCAGGTAGGACCCCAGGCCAGCATCGAACAGGCCGCCGCAGGTGATCAGGCGCAGCTGCGGTCCCGGGGCCGCGCCGTACACCGCGCCGGTGGGGAAGCGGGTCTTGAGATAGGTGCGCACCGACGTCACCCGGAACACGGCCAGCGAGCCGTCGGCCCGGCGCACGTAGATGCGCTCGCCCGGGCGGAGCAGCCGCAGCCGGAAGAACACGCCCGGGCCGAGACGGGAGTCCACGTGCCCGGCGATGACCGACGAGCCGATGGCCCCCGGCCTCGGGCTGCCTGTGTACCAGCCGGCCACCGCGGTCGTGGACGGTACCTGCAGCGCGCCGCCGGGCGCGATGCCCAGCCTGACCAGCCGGGTGCGGACGCCGATGGCCGGGATGATCAGCTTTACCGGGCGGGCCACCGGCCGCGCCGCCGTGGCGGCGGTCAGCGGCGCGGCCTCGGGCCCGCTCGGCGCCTGCGTGAACGGCGCCTGGTTCAGGCCGAACGAGGGGGTGCGGGCCGCCCACTGGGTGACGGCCAGCCCGGCCAGCCCGGTGCCGGTCACGAGCACCCCGCAGATCACGATGACGGCCGTCGGCCAGCCCGCCGCGTCCCGGCGCCCGCCGCGGCGCCGGCCGGAGGTTCGCCGCCCGCCCGGGCCTCGAAGCACGGCATGCGGGCGGCGATGACGGCCGGCCTGCCGCGCCGGAGCACGGCGGAGCAGCCGGGAGCCTGGCTGGCCGACGACCGCCGTCATCTCACCGGACGTGCGCGGCGGCGCGCCGGGCCCAGCGGACCGTACGGAGCCGGGCGATCCCGCCCAGGGTCAGCACCACGCCAAGCCCGGTCAGCACCAGCCATGGAACCGGCGACCTGCCGGGGGCCGGCGCGGTGCCGCCGAAACCGGTGGCCGCGCCGCCCGCCGGGGCGATCTTGCTGCCCGCGGCGTCCTCCAGCCGGGTGATGACCAGGTGACCATGGCTGTCCAGCACGACCAGGGTGTCGATGCTGGTGGCGGTCAGCTTCAGCCGCGTGGTCGTGTGCTCGCTGGCGCCCGCAACGCGCACGGTCCACGTGCCCGGCTGCAGCACCCGGTAGGGCGTAACGCTGGCGAAGTCCTGGTCGTGCCGCACGACCTGGCGCCCCAACGTCACCGTGACCTGGTGCTGCCGCAGCGACGCCTGGATGACCCGGACCAGCGCGCCGCCGGGGGGGCCGCTGGTCCGGTCGTCGATGATCTGCAGCCGCAGCCCGGCCTCCGGCCCCATGCCCGCGACCGTGTACGCGTGCCCGGCCGCCACCGCCACGGTGGCGGACAGCACCGGCTTGGACGTGGGGGCGGCCCCGGCGGCCCGCATGGCCACGGTGTACTCGCCGGCGGCCACCGGGCGGTACGGCGAGACCGTGCCGTAGTCCACGTGCCGCAGCACCACGATCGCGCTCTGCTGCCCGAACGCGTACAGGTAGACGTCGACCGCGGGAGTGTTGGGCGACAGGTGCGCGAGCCGCAGATAGCCAACGCCGTGCGCCGCCCGGGTGTGGGCCGTGGCCGCGCCGCCGGCCGCGGCCGGGCTGGCCACGTCCGCAAGAGCCGCGCTGCCGCCGAGCCCCGCCAGGCCAACCGCGAGCGTGAGGACGGTTAACGCCTTGGCTGTGAGGTTCATTCTTCCTCTTTCCGGCCGGGCGGCGGTGACCGCCCGGCCTCGTTGTCAGGGCCCGGGACTGACCTGCCCGCTGGGACCGGGGGTGGCGAGCAGCCCGAGCGGGCTCGGGCTGCCGTATCCGATGCGCACGGCCGGCTGGCCGCCGGGGAGCCGGATCACGCGGATGACGGCCGCGAGATACGGCGGCCGCTGGGCGCGCAGGAAGGCCAGCACCGGGGACAGGCGCGCGGCCGGGCCGGCGATCACGGCCGAGCGCAGCGGCACCGCGACGCCGGCGCCGCGGGCGGGCCGCCCGAAGGACACGACGCGCACCTGGCCCTGCCCGGCCAGGGTGGCGAGCGTGATCAGCAGCCGGGAGTCCACGGCGCCGCCGGACAGCTGCTCCCTGGTACCGGGCGTGACGCTGATCCGCGGGTTGCGCAGCAGCTGGGCGCCGGCCTGGCGCCGGGCGGCCACGTCCGCGGTGAGCGCGGCCCGGTAGGCGCCGGCGCCGTCCGGCGCGATCACCCGGATCTCGATCCGCGTGCCGCGCGCGCCGAAGCGGGCCAGCACCGTGGGCGCGTACACGGCAGCCAGCCGGCCGCCCAGCTCGCTACGCACGGCGGAGGTCGCCACCACCACGTCCGAGCCGAGCGGGTCGCCTGCCGCCGCGCCCAGCACCAGCAGGTCCCCGGCGGGGAATCCCTGTTCCTGCAGCTCGGAGCACATCGCCGGATCACAGGCCACGATCGCGCTGCGGCTGACCTGCCCGGCCACCCAGGCCGCGGCCTGCCGGCGCACGGCCGCGGCGCTCACCGCGGCCGCGACGCCGCCCGGCCGGGCCGAGCTGAGCAGGTCGGGGAGCTCGTAACCACCCAGGGCGAGCAGCGCCCCCGTCACCGCGGCCAGGGCCACCAGCCGGCGCCGCGCGGCACCGTACGGCGCTGCGGAGGTGGCCCGCCCGGCCTCGGCCGGCGAGGCACCGGACTCGGATTTAGTGCCATTACGCAGAGCCGGCCTGGCCGGTGCCTGCGCCCGGCCCGGTGTCCCCGGCGGGGCGGCGTCCGCGGCAGCGGCCGGTGCCGCCCGGCGCAGCTCGAGGACGGCGGCCGGGGGCTCGAGCGCGGGGACTGGCGGCAGGGCGGGCGGCGGGACCGCGGGCAGCGGGGGAGCGATGGCCGCCGCCGACGGCGGGACATCGGCCGGGGCCGTGTCGGCGGCCTGCTGGTACCGGAACTCCGCTTCCGCGTAGTCGCCCTGCGCCTGGGCCAGTACGCCCAGGCTGTAGTGGCTGCGGGAGACGCCGGAGCGGTCGCCGGCGGCGGTGAACATGTCGAGGGCCTGCAGGTAGCAGCGCTCGGCCTCGGCGTAGTCGGCTCTGACCTCCGCGATCTGGCCGAGTTCGTGGATCAGGGCGGCCCGGCTGGCGCCGCGCTCGGGCAGCCAGGTGAGCGTGTCGCTGATCAGGGCCGCCTCCCGGCTGAGATCCCCCCGGGCGTGCAGCTGTGAGCACACCGCCTCGGTCAGCGCGCAGGCTTGCTCGGTCTCCCCGGCCTCGAGCAGATGATGGCGGGCCTCGAGCAGATCATGCAGGTCCCCGCGGTCGCCCTGCGGCCAGCGGGCGGCCCGCCACTGCCAGTACTCGGCGGCGCGCCGGTGCGCGGCGGCCAGGTCGTGCCCCCGGTCGGCCGCCACCAGGCCGTGATGGAGTTCGATCGCGGTCGGCCGGTCGACGAAGACCGTGATCAGGTCCGAGAGGCTGGCCGCTCCCCAGGCGCCGGAACCGGGACGGCCGGGACCCGACACCGCGAACGTGACGGTGAGCAGGCCGGTCGCCACGTACGAGGCGATCGTGTCGGCGAGATCGGCAGGCTCCTGATACGGCGGTGCCGGGTCCGGGCCGCCGGGAGCGCTGGCCGCGGTCCAGTCGTGCCGCCCGACCTGGAACAGCAGCGCGTTGCGGTCGGCCGGTTCGCGGTAGACGGAGGCGCCGATCAGCAGCCGCTCTGCGGTCGCGCCGATGGGGTCAGCGACCCCGGCCGGGGCGGGCAGCGGCCCGGCCGTCGCCGGGGCGTCAGGGGGCGCCGTGAGGTGACCGGTCACGTCGGCGTGACCCATAGCCCTGCAGCGCCAGGCCGCGCACGAATCTCTTTCGCCAATGCATTGCTCCCTCGTGGCATAGGCGATACGAGGGATTTATAACACGACGCTGGTCACGGAAGTGTCGTTTTTAAACTGCAATCTGCAAGACGCGCCAGAAATTCGAAGCAAATGCGATTAGGTTGGCGATAATGCTCCTCGGCTATTACGCTCGGTTCCGGGCTATTTCGGCATGTCGGGCCAGGTTTCCGCAGCTTAAGCGGCAACTGCCCGCATCGGGCGCCGCGCAGGGCGGCCTCGCAGGCACGTGGCGCAAAAGCGAGAGGGCGGCCCGTACCGGGCCGCCCTCTCACCAGGAGTAAGCCCTGCCGCCGGGGCAGGCCAGGGGTGCGGTCAGAGCGGGCGGACCTGCTCAGCCTGCGGGCCCTTGGCGCCCTGGCCGGCGGTGAACTCGACCCGCTGGTTCTCCTGCAGGCTGCGGAAGCCCTCAGTCTGGATTGCGGTGTGGTGCACGAATACGTCTGCGGTGCCGTCGTCGGGGGCGATGAAACCATAGCCCTTGTCGGCGTTAAACCACTTTACGGTGCCCTGAGGCATTTACCTTCTCCTACGTGACGACTTCCGGAATCCACTTCTGAGGACTCCGGGTTGCTGCGAAACCCGAACGCAACCAGGCACCATCAAACACCATCCTGAGTCGGGATGGTCCCCGGTCTCGCCAGTTCGCCGTATTGTCACACTCGTCCCCCTGCTCACCGCGGAAAACGGCCCGGATGGGCTATCCCGTGCGTAGCCAGGACAATTAGCCGAACAGCGGGAGCCGGTCGGCCAGCGCGCCGATGGCCGACCGCTCGGCGTCGGTGACCGGCATCCGGCCGGCGCCCTTCAGGGCGTAGGTCCTGTCGTCCCAGCTGCCGGGCATGGGGCTCGCGAGCAGCCCGTCGAGCACGCGGCGCACCAGCGCGAGCGCGGCGGGGTCCGCCGGGCCGGCCGACGGCACCCCGACGGTCAGGTCCAGGTAGTGCACGGCGGACTCCACGGCGAGCGTGGCGATGAAATCCGCGGTGCTCAGCACGTGGCCCTGGGTGGTCACGGCCGGATACGGGCACGCCCGCGCCGCGCGGCAGGCCGCGGCCGCGGTCTCCCGCCACTCCCAGGCCAGGGTGCCCGGCGGGTAGGCCGACGCGCCGATCCGGACGTAGCGGGCGTGTTCCAGCGCCTCCGGGTCGTCGGCCGCCCCGGGCGGGTAAGCCCGCCAGTAGCTGATGTCGTCGACGTCGGGCGGGTCCGTCGCCGGGCTGGCGAACGTGCGCAGCGCCCGCCGGGCGTCGAGCAGCTGGTGGAACAGGACGTCCGCGGCCGCCCAGCCCGCGCAGCGGCTCGGCAGCATCATCAGGTCCGTGCCGCCGTGATCGTCGGCGACCGCGGTGACACATCCGTAGATGGCGTCCAGGGCGTCGCCTGCCGTCGCCCGGGTCAGTTCGCTCATGGGCCGATCCTGCCAGCCGCACTAGGCCGGCGCGTGGCCGGTCAGCCGGGCGACCTTCTCCGCGATCCCGTCCAGCATGCAGTCCAGGCCGAACTCGAACCGCTCGTCCCTGGTTTCCTCGGCATCCGGGTCGATGTTCGCGTCCATGAACGCGACGAAGTGCGGGAGCCGGCCGTCGGCGGCGAGCCGGTCCCGCCACGCGGTCATGGCCGGCTGCCAGTCGGACGGCTCGATGCCGGACTGCTCGTGGTCTCGCTGCTGGCGCGCCTCGCGCATCTCGCGCAGGGCCGCGCCCAACACGTAGGTCTGCACCGTGCCCAGGATGTTCATGGTCGTGCCGGGGTCCAGGCCGGTGCCGTCGAAGCTGGCCAGCAGGCGCTCGCTGCCCAGCAGCATGTTCGGGCCGAGTGGCGGCCGGCCCCCGACGAAGTCCATCACCCACAGGTGGCGCAGCAGCATGCTCCGGTTGTTGCGGGCAAACGCCTGCAGGTCGGTGCGCCAGTCGCCGCTCAGCTCCGGGATGGTGACCTCGGCCATCAGGGCGTCGATCATCAGGTCGAGCAGATGGTCCTTGTTTGCCACGTGCCAGTACAGCGACATCGTGCCCGCGTTAAGCACCTGGGCGATCCGCCGCATGCTCACCGCGTCGGCGCCCTCGGCGTCCGCGATCGCGATCGCCGCGTCCACGATCTCGGCGCGGGACAGGGACTGAGCCTTGGCCAGCCTCCCGCGGCCGCGCTGGTCGCGCTCGGCTTGCTTGCGCATCAGCCGGTAGGCCTGGGTGCCGCGGTCCGAGGCCGACTCCGGCCCGAACGGCGGCCACAGATTATCCGCGCCGCTGTCGTCCGTGCCGTGCTCACCGGGCGCCCGGCGTCCCTGCCCGGCCTGGCCGAGCCGTTCCCGGGCCGCCTTCTGCTGCTCGCGGTCGAGCCGCTGCTTCATGAGGTCGGCCTGCTTGCGTGCCCGGTCGGCTCTCTGCTGGGCGCGGTCGAGGGCCTGCTGGGCCCGGTCGGCCTTCTGCTGCTCCCGGTCGGCCTTCTGCTGCTCCCGGTCGAGTTCCTGGCCTTCCCTGTCGGCCTGCTGCCCCCCGGCGCCGCGTTCCCGATCCGGCACGCTGCCTCCCGCCCTGTTACTCGCTTGACTCTCGTACATCGTACTGTATAGTACAGCGTACTAGAGATCACTCGTACAACGTACTAGCGACGACACAGCAGAGGAGGGCTCTGATGAGCGAGTCGCTCGCGATCGCGGCCAGCGGGCTCGAGAAGACGTACGGGCGCACCAAGGCGCTGGACGGCCTCGACCTCGTGGTGGAGACCGGCGCGATCTTGGGCATGCTCGGCCCCAACGGCGCGGGCAAGACCACCACGGTGCGGGTGCTGAGCACGCTGCTGCGCCCCGACCGCGGCACCGCCCGCGTGGCCGGCCACGACGTCGTGACCGAGGCCGCCGAGGTGCGCCGCCACATCGGCCTGACCGGCCAGTACGCGGCGCTGGACGAGAGCCTCACCGGCCGCGCCAACCTGATCATGATCGGCCAGCTCTGCCGCCTGCCCAGGCGGGAGGCCAAGCGGCGGGCCGCGGAGCTGCTGGACAGCTTCGACCTGACCGACGCGGCCGACCGCGGCGTCAAGACCTACTCGGGCGGCATGCGCCGCCGCCTCGACCTGGCCGCCAGCCTGGTGGCCAGGCCGAGCATCCTGTTTCTCGACGAGCCGACGACCGGCCTCGACCTGCCCAGCCGCATGGTCACCTGGGAGGCCGTCCGCGGGCTCGCCGCGACCGGGACCACCGTGCTGCTGACCACCCAGCAGCTGGATGAGGCCGACCAGCTGGCCGACCGGATCGCGGTCGTCGACCGCGGGCGGGTCATCGCCGAGGGCACCTCCGCGCAGCTGAAGGCCAAGGTGGGCGGCGAGCGGGTGCAGCTCACAGTGGCCCCGGACTCGGATCTGGCCACCGCCGCCGGCGTGCTGGCCAGGTACTCGGACGGGCTGCCGCAGCTCGACCCCGTGCAGCGGTCGGTGGAGGTGCCTGTGCCCAACGGGGCCCGGCAGATGCCGGACATCGTGCGTGATCTCGACGCGGCGGGCGTGCTGCTCGACGACCTCGGGATCCGCCGCCCATCGCTCGATGACGTGTTCCTCACCCTGACCGGCCACGCCGCAGACGGCCAGCCCGCCGGGGACGAGCCAGAGACCCCGCGTCCCGACCACGAGAAGGAGTTCGCGTGACCACCGCATCCCTGCCCATCCCGGCCGCGGCCGGCGAGCCGGTCCTGACCCGGGCCTGGTGGGCCGTGAAGAACACCTGGGTCCTGTGCCGGCGCAGCATCGCCCGGATCGCCCGTGAGCCCGAGCAGCTCAGTGACGTGACCATCCAGCCGGTCATCTTCGTGCTGCTGTTCACCTACGTGTTCGGCTCCGCCATCCACCTGCCGGGCGGGGGCAACTACCACCAGTACCTGATCAGCGGGATGTTCGGCATGGCCATGGCCGGCAGCGCCCCGGGCACCGCGGTCGGGATCACCACGGACATGTCCACCGGCCTGATCGACAGGTTCCGGTCGCTGCCGATCTCGCGGTCGGCCGTGCTGGCCTGCCGCACCCTGTCCGACCTCGCCACCCAGCTGCTCGGGATCATGGTGCTGGCCGTCACCGGGCTGGCCGTGGGCTGGCGGATCCACAACGGGATCGGCGACGCGGCCCTGGCCGTCGGGCTGTCCCTGCTCTTCGCGTTCGCGGCGACCTGGGCCGGGGCGTGCGCCGGCATGCTGATGCGCAGCCCCGAGGCGGCCCAGGCGCTCGGCTTCATCGTGTTCCTGCCGCTGTCGTTCGTGTCCAACGCGTTCGTGCCCACTCAGGGCATGCCGGCCTGGCTGGCGGCCTTCGCCAACTGGAACCCGATCAGCGCGCTGGCCGCCGCCTGCCGGAATCTGTTCGGCGGCGAGAACCCGGCGGCGTCGGTGCACGCCTGGCCGATGCAGCATCCCGAACTGGCCGTGCTTATCTGGTCGATCGGGCTGATCGCCGTGTTCGCCCCGACCGCGGTCTACCTCTACCGCCGCAAGGTCCTGCGCTGAGCCGGGCCACGATCCGCAGGCACTGAATCCCGGGGCCGGTCACCCGCCAGCGTGACCGGCCCCGGGATTCTTGCGCCGGCCGCCGACTTCCTGAAGACGCGTGTCATGGCCTGTGCCGCCCGGCGTCGTCCTCCTCCATGAGCCTGCGCAGCTCCGGGGCGGTGCCAGCGGTGAGCACCGTGGCGGGATCATCGAGCCGCTGGGCGCTCCAGATCCTCCTGCTGAGCGTGATGAGGTACGCGCCTTGCCACCGATACCGAAGCTGGAACACCGCAGATGCTTCCTCGCTGGTCATCGTCTCGCCCACCTGGCGAGCTCCAGCCCGGCGGCACGGGCTGGCGGGTCGGCCGCCCAGAGGCAGGCGGGAGCAAAGCGGCTGATCCTTCCCCGCATAGGGCCTCCCCGGCGGGCCTTGGCCCGCTGACCGGACTCGCAGTTTCTGAGCCTGCAGCAGCAGTGTATTCAGGTGTGCACACGGGTAAACCCTGATAAGCACGGGTGATCACGGGAGAAGTGCACTTAGACGGTGCTTGATCACAATTCGCCGATACCGCTGTATCAGCAGCTGGAAAGGCTGCTTCGTGCGCAGATCGGGTCAGGAAGGCTGACCGGGCGGGTGCCGTCCATTCTGGGACTCGCCCAGGAGCACGGCGTCTCGCACCGCACCGCGGCGCACGCCTTAATCACGCTCAGGGACGAAGGGCTGATCATCAGCGTGCGCGGGAAGGGCTACTACGTCGCCAAACGATAAATGGCCAGGTGAGCGGGAGATGGATGCCACGGTGGCGTTCGCGGCCCGAACGAGATCGGCTGGGGCTATCTCGATCTCCAGGCCCCGGCGGCCGCCGCTGCAGAACACCGTCGGGTACTCCATCGCGGCGGAGTCGATCACCACGGGCACCCGCCTCCGCTGGCCCACGGGTGAGATGCCGCCGGCCACGTAGCCGGTCGCGCGCTCGGCCGCGGCCACGTCGGCCAGGGCTGCCTTCTTGCCGCCGACCGCCGCGGCCAGCGCCTTGAGGTCGAGCTGGGCCGCGACCGGCACGACGCCCACAGCGAGCTTGCCGTCCACGTCGGCGACCAGGGTCTTCAGCACCCGCCCGGGATCGATGTCCAGCGCCTCGCTGGCCTCGGCGCCGTAGGACCCGTGCCGCGGGTCATGAACATAGGTGTGCACGGTGTGCGGGATCCCCTGCTTGGTGAGCAGTGCCGTCGCCGCGGTTCCGCTTCCTGCCACGGTGCGCCAGCATAGGCGGTTAGTCCGCGGCGGCGGTCAGGGTGCGCTGCATCAGCACCGTGTCGATCCACTGCCCGTGCTTGCGGCCCACGGCCGTGAGCCGGCCCGCGTGGGCGAAGCCCAGCGAGCGGTGCAGGGCGACCGACGCGCCGCCGCCGGTGTCGGCGATGACCGCCACGACCTGACGCGTGCCCGCCTCGGCGCACCCGGCCAGCAAGGCGGCCAGAAGGCCGCGGCCGAGTCCCTGGCCGAGCCGGTCCGGGGCCAGGTAGACCGAATCCTCGACCGTGTGCCGGTAGGCAGGCTTCGCGCGCCACGGGCACGCGTAGGCGTACCCGGCGACCTCACCGCCGGTCTTCGCGACCAGGAACGGCAGGCCCAGGCGGGCCAGGTCGCCGAGCTGGCGCTGCCACTCGGCGACGGTGGGCGGGGTGTCCTCGAAGGTGACTGTGCTCGTGGTGACGTAGTGCGCGAAGATGCCGGCGACACGTTCCAGGTCCGCGGGCGCCGCCGGGCAGATGACCGCGTTCGTGGGCGGCACGAGGTCCTCCCGGTTTCGTTCCTCATCGCCACCGTATCGGCTCGTCAGGGCGGCGCCGCCGCGATGCTGAGCGCATCGGGCGGCCGCCGCGCCGTACAGCACGAAGGTCAGCTCTGCCCCGGGCGAGGGGGCACCTCCTGCACGGACCAGCGGTTGCCGTCCGGGTCGGCGAAGAAGACGAACGCGCCCCACGGGAACTGCTGGACCTCGCTCACGTCCACGCCGCGGCCGGCCAGTTCGGCCCGGGCCGCCGCGATGTCGGTCACGACGAGCTGCACGCCCTGCACCGACCCGGGGGGCGCGTCCACGCCGAGGCCCTGGCCGATGGTGATCGAGCAGGCCGAGCCGGGCGGGGTCAGCTGCACGAAGCGGATCTCGTCGCTCACCGTGTGGTCGTGGTCGGCGTGGAACCCGGCCTTCTCGGTGTAGAAGGCCTTGGCGCGGTCCACGTCCGAGACCGGGATGGCCACCAGCTCGAGCTTGAAGTCCATGTCGTCCTCCTCTAAGGCACGTCCCTTGCGGAACGAAGTGATCTGTTCCAGTATAGCAGAACAGAATCATCTGTTCCAATAGAGGCGGGCCGGCTCACGTGCTGTCGGTGGGGGCTGGGACGATACCGACATGGACGAGCACGCTGCGAGCCGGAAGCTGAGCATGCAGGAGGCGTCGGACGCCGTCACCGGCCTGGGGTGGCGGTACATCCTGGGCGTGCTGCGCACCTATGTGCGGGTCGGCTCACTGGCGCAGGCGGCCGATGTGGCCGGCCGGGTGGTGGCCGCGGCCGGGCCGGACCCCGACGCGTGCCTGCAGATCGACGTGCGCAGGGACCGGCTGGTGCTGACCCTGCAGTCCCTGGACACGAACCAGGTCACCGCGCGCGAGGCCGAGGTCGCGCGGCAGATCTCCGCGGCCCTGGCCGGGCTCGGGCTGGCCACCGACGCCGGCGTAGGCGACGCGCGATCGGCGCAGCTGCTGGAGATCGGGATCGACGCGCTCGACATCGCCGCGGTCCGCCCGTTCTGGAAGGCGGTCATGGGCTACGCGGACGAGCCGGGGGCGTCCGGGCCCGAGGACGCACTCGCCGACCCGGTCGGGCAGGGCCCGGCGATCTGGTTCCAGCAGATGGACGCGCCGCGGCCGCAGCGCAACCGCATCCACTTCGACGTCTCGGTGCCCCACGACGAAGCGGCGGCCCGCATCCGGGCGGCGCTGGACGCGGGCGGCCGTCTCATCTACGACGCCGAGGCGCCGGCCTTCTGGGTCCTGGCCGACCCCGAGGGCAACGAGGCGTGCGTCACGACCTGGCAGGGCCGGGAGTAGCGCTCTCCCGCTGGACCTGGAAGAACGGCGACCGCAGGGCGAACCGCGCGGAGAACATCAGGACCAGGCCCACCACGAGGATCCCGCCTATCGACCAGAGCTGCGACGCGGGCGCGGCCAGCAGCGACTTGACCAGGATCCAGCCCAGGAACAGGCAGGCCAGGACGGGCAGGATGCCGACGATCAGCCCGTCCCAGGCGTTGCTGAAGACGCGGCTGCGGTAGTACACCATGGCCGCGACCGCGGTGAGGATGTAGAACGCGATGTACAGCAGGCCGGTCACATCGATCAAGTCGGTGAAGACGTTCGCGACCGAACTGGACAGCAGGTACACCCACATGATCGCGATAACGATCAGGCTGATGACGGCGCTGGCCACGGCCGGGGTGGAGAACCGGGGCGAGATCCTGCCGAGGACCTCAGGCAGCACCCGGCGGCTCGCCATCCGGTAGGCCATCCGCGAGATGACCACGATGCCGGTGCCGGTGGAGGCGATCACGGACAGCGCCAGGGAGGACTCGGCGGGAATGCGGTCCATGAGTCCCGGCCGGGCTGCCCGGTCCACGTCCGGCCAGACTCACCAGAAACATGCGTCCGGGGAGCGCCGCCAGGAACCAGTTGGGCCGCCCGCGAGCCCGTCTCACCGATGATCGATGTGAGTTTGCTGCACACCTGACTACAGCAAACTCACATCCATGGCCCGCCCCCACCCGTTGCCGCGAACCAGTGGGGCACCGCATGCAGGTGTGATCTCTGGTGCAGGCGGTACGGCGCCAGGCGGCGCGCTTGGGCTAGCAGGTGGCGCCGCGCGTGCGAAAAGCTGGGGCGCCGACCTCGCGCTGGCGCGGTACGGGCGCGGCGGGGTGAGGCGCTGGGGCGGGAGGTTGCTGCGGGCAGGTAGCGGGTTAGCGGGTCGTGTTGCGACCGGAGCGCCGGGCGGTCCGTGCTGCGGGCTGGCGGGCGCGGCGGGGTCGGTGGCGTCACGTGCGTGCGGGCCTTGGAGAGGGCCTGGTCCTCGGTGCTATCGCCGGTTGGAGTGCGGCGGGCTGGAGCGCTGGGGCGGGCCATTGGTGTCGGCAGGGTGCGCCGCGGCGGGCGGCGTGGCGGGTGAAGTGCCGGGGCGGGCCATTGGTGCGGGCAGGCGGCGCGGTGAGCTGGCGGGCGGGGACGGGCGGCGCGGCCCGCGGGCTGGCAGGTGGTGCCGCGGCGGGCGCTGGGGCGGGGAAGGGCTAGGGTGCGGGCAGGATCGTGACGTAAGGATGGATATGTCGGGCACCCCGGGCACGGCGGGCACGGTCAGCGCGCAGGTCGCGCGGCGCTGGCGGGCCATCGATCCGCTGCTGCCCGCCCCAGGGGCCCGGCCGGGCTGCGGTGCGGACCTCGTCGTCACCGGCGCCGGCGGCCAGCCGGCTGCGATCGGGTCGTGTGAGCACTGGGCGGGCGAGCCCGGGTCGCTGGACCTGGCCTGGGGCGCGGCGCGCCGGTTCCAGCTCACCGCCCAGGTGGCGGGCCCGGACGTCGCGGCCGCTCTGGACCGGTTACTGGCCCGGTGGCGTGACCACCTGGCCGCGGTGCCGGGCACGGACGCCGATGACACGGCCGCCGTCGTCACCTGGCCGAGCCGGGACATCGACGGGATCAGGACCCTGATGCACCACGGGTTCCAGCCGCAGTCGGTGGTCGCGGCGCGCGTCATCGGCGGCGCGAGCAAGGACGGCGAACCAGGCCAGGCCCCAGAAACTGCTCAGGTGCGGATCAGGCGGGCCGGGCCGGACGACGTCGGCGTGGTGGCTCGCTTCGGGCTCGAGGAGATCCGGTACGACGCGCATTTCGGTGGCGTCACCGAGCGGCCGGACACCGCGGACGCGCTGCGGCGCGCGGCCGCCGCGCAGCTGGCCGAGCCCGAGCCGTGGACCTGGCTGGCCGAGCGCGACGGCACCGCGATCGGCATGGTCTCGGCCGAGCCGCCGGAGGCCGCGGCCTGGATTGCCCCGCTGGCCGGCCCGGCGCCCGTGTCCTATGTCCCCATCCTGATCGTGGCCCCCGGTGAGCGCCGCCACGGCACCGGCGCCGCGCTGGTCGCCGAGCTGCACCGGCAGCTCGGCGCGGCGGGCATCGCGGTCGCGCTGCTGCACTACGAGCAGACCAACCCGCTCGCCGCGCCGTTCTGGGGGCGGCAGCGGTACCGGCCGCTGTGGACCTCGTGGGAGGCCAGGCCGGCCCGCCTCCGCTAGATCGCGCCCAGCCCGAGCAGCAGGCCGTCGTCCGCCACCGCGGGCGAGCTGGTGATGAACATCGGCACCCCGGCCGCCGGGGCGTTGATGGTCTGCAGCACCTCGCCGCCGTCCAGCGTGCTGACCGTGCCGAGCACCTGGCCCTCGGCCACGTGCTCGCCGGTACGGACCGTCGGCTCCCACCAGCCCGCCTTCTCGCAGCGCAGCCACAGGAAGCGGGTCAGGTTCGTGGGCGGCTCGCCGTCTGCCGCCGGGCCGTCGGTCATGCCGAGCGTGGCCAGGACCCGGTCCAGCCCGCGGACGTGCGCGGCGACCGCGGGCTCTTGCAGGAGCCCGCACTCGCCGGCCTCGGCGGTGATGGCCGGGATGCCGACGGCGGCCGCGGCCGAGGTGGTGGTGCCGCCGACCGCGCGGTCAGGCCCCGGCTTCTGCCTGATGACGTACGGCAGCCCGTACGCCGTGGCGATCTGCTCAGCCGTGGCCTCGGCAGGCCCGGTCTCGTACAGCGTGAACGGCTCCAGGGCCTCGACCATGTCGCCGCAGTGCACGTCGATCAGCGCGTCGGACCCGGTGATCAGCTGCTGGAACGTGTCATACGCGAGCCGCTCGGCGAGCGTGCCTGAGGCGTCGCCCGGGAAGCACCGGTTGAGGTTCTTGCCGTCGTCGGGCACGACGAACGGGGTGCGGGCCCGGAACGCCGGCAGGTTCAGCACCGGCACGGCGCGAACCCGGCCCCGCAGCTCCCGGCCCTCCAGGCTCCGCGTCCAGCGGCGCACCCCCGACATCGACGCGTACTCACAGCCGTGCACCCCCGAGATCACGGTGAGCAGGGGGCCGCCGGCGCTGCCGGTGACCTCGACCAGGGGCACGTCGAGGCCGGCGAGGTTGATCGTGCTGCGGGTCACTGTGGCGGACATGAGCGGTTCCCCTCTGCTGTGGCGTGGGTTAGGTGCGCATCAGGTGTTCGACGGCGGCGGCGACGCGGAGCAGGGCGAGGTCCTGGTCGCGGCGGCCGGCCAGCTGCAGCCCGGCGGGCAGGCCCGCGATGGGCACGGGCAGCGACACGGCCGGGTGGCCGGTGAGGTTGTACGGCCCGGTGAACCGGCCTTCCCCGTTGTCGTCACCGGCCCCGAACGGCGGGTCCTGCTCGGGAGCCTGGTAGCCGACGGTGGGCCCGGCCAGCGCGTCGACGCCGTCCAGGCTCGCGTCGACCGCGGCCGTGAGCTCGGCCCGCCGCTCCAGCGCGCGGGCGTAGGCGTCGTCGTCCACCGCCGCGCCGAACTCGAGCAGGCCGCGGGTGCCGTCGGCGTACCGGGTCTGGTCCAGGCCGGCGTGCACCAGGTACGCCTCCCGGGCCACGATCGCGGCCAGCACGTCCTCCCAGGCCCGCAGGTCGTCCAGCCACGGCGCGGTCAGCTCCCTGACCTGCCACCCGGCCGCGGCCAGCCGGTCCAGGGCGCCGCTGACCGCGTCGTGCACCTCCGGGGTCACCGACGGGTCGGCGAGCTGCGCGGCCAGCACGCCGACCGTGAACGCGCCCGGCTCCCCGAGCGGTTCCGCGGGCAGGCCGGCCAGCACCGGAATCAGGTCGGCGGCGCCGGCCACGGTCGCGGTCAGCGTGCCCGCGTGGTCGCAGCTCGGCGACAGCGGGAACACCCCGTCCAGCGGCAGCAGCCCGTAGGTCGGCTTGAGCCCCACGATCCCGCAGTAGGCGGCCGGGATCCGGATCGACCCGCCGGTGTCCGAGCCGATGGCCAGGTCGCACACGCCGGCGGCGACCAGGGCCGCGGACCCGCCCGACGACCCGCCCGAGGTGCGGGACGGGTCGTGCGGGTTGCGGGTGTCGCCGATCTCCGGGTGCGCGAAGCCGGCCGCGTACTCCAGGCACTGGGTGACCGCGAACACCTCGGCCCCGGCGTCCCGCAGCCGGCGCACGATCTCCGCGTCCTTGAGGGCCGGCTCGGGGGAGCTCGCCGGGCTGCCGCAGCGGGTCGGCGCCCCCGCCACCGCGACGATGTCCTTGACCGCCACCGGCCGGCCCGCCAGCGGTCCGGTCGCCGCCCGTTCCGGAGCCCCGATTACCGCCGTTACGCTATTGAGCGGCCGCCCGAGACGCTCCAGCCGCTCGTGTGCGGCGAGCAGGTCCAGGTTCGCTCGCGTGCACACGCGTTTGCCCTGCTCGATGGCGGTGATCAGCTCGCAGGTCCGCCGGATCAGCGTTCCCTCCATGCCGCCCAGGATCGCGGGAACCTCGGTGGGACGATGCCGCACGGCCAGGTCCCTGTAGATCCCGGAGTGCGACTTGGCCGAACCCCGGTTGAACGCGACCAGCCGCCCGAGCGAGCCCTCGAGATCGTCGGGGTCGAACCCGTCGAAGGCCATGGGCGTGACCGGGGCCTGGTCCAGCACCTCGCGGGCCAGCCCCAGCAGCAGCGGGGCGTAGGCCGGGTCATCGAGCACGTCGGCGATGGCCAGGTCGCTGACCGCGGTGGCGGTGAGCATCGCCCCGTAGGCCTCCTTGGCCCACAGGTAGCCCAGGACGTTCTCAGTCACCTCGGCGTCGGCGATGTCGGCGGCCAGGGCCCTGACCCGCTCGGACACGGTGCCGTCGGGCTCCCCGATGAGGAACGTGGCCCGGTTCCCGCGCAGCACGACGCCGGGCCCGGTCACGTCGGCGCCGAAGTTGACCAGCGCCTCGACCACCTTGCCGGGGCCGACGGCCGCGGCGAGCGTCGGAGCGTTCAGGCCGTTCTGGATTGACACCACGAACGCGCGGTCGGTCAGGCGCCCGGCCAGCAGTTCCGCGGCGGCCGCGGTGTGCTGGGCCTTGACCGCGACCAGCACCGGCCCGTCCAGCTCCGCCGGCAGGTCGTCGGGCGTGACCGCGGGCACTTCCGCGGTGAAGTTCTCCACCGGGCCCTCGATCCGCAGGCCGCGCTCGCTGATCGCGGCGACCACGGCCGGATCGGCGTCACAGACCAGGACTTCGTGGCCGTCACGCGCCAGACCTGCGGCAACGGTGCCGCCGATCGCGCCACAGCCGATCACCACGTATCGCACGGCGCGCAACGTTACAACACGGTAAAACCCTCGGTCCAGTTACGTCCCTCCTATTGCCAACTGGTAGCTTTGCCGCCACATTAGCAAGGACAAAGGTTTGTCTCCCAGTTCGCGCTGCCTGACCGCAGTGCCTGACCTGGACTGCACTCCCCGCTCCGACGGCAGCTCAGGCGCTGCTTGCGTGCGCTGCCCCCAGCGGCCGAACCCGGCCGACCCGATCTCTCCGATCGCTTCGATCGCCCGGACACCACAGGACATCACAGGGAGGTCCCGTGATACACCGAAGTACTGCAGTGAAAGCCCTGATAGGTGTGGCCGCTTTGCTCGTTGTGGCCGCCTGCGGGTCATCGGGCTCCAGCTCGTCATCCAGCTCGTCGGGAGGCTCGTCCTCCGGCACGCCGGTGAAGGGCGGCAACCTCACGTTCGCCGCGGTTCAGGACGCGCAGTCCATGAACGCCACCACCGTGTTCGACAACAACTCGATCTGGATCTTCGAGCAGATCTATCAGACGCTGTACACGGTGACGAACAACGGCAAGGGCGTGAAGCCGTGGCTGGCGACCAGCTACACGATGTCGTCGGACAAGAAGACGTACACGTTCACGCTGCGCAAGGGCGTCAAGTTCTCCAACGGCAAGCCGATGACCTCGGCTGACGTGAAGTTCTCCATCGACCAGAACCGGAAGGCCGCGCAGGGCTGGGCCTACCTGGACTCGGCCATCTCCTCGGTGGACGCCCCGTCGCCCGAGACCGTGGTCATCCACCTCAAGTTCCCGTGGGCGCCGCTGCTCGCCGACCTGTCGATCTTCGCCAACGGCATCGTGCCCAACAACTACGGCGGCGAGACCGAGAACGAGTTCTACCAGCACCCGATCGGCACCGGCCCGTTCAAGTGGGACTACTGGCACAAGGGTTCGGCCCTCAAGCTGGTCCGCAACCCGTACTACTGGCAGCCGGGCAAGCCGTACCTGAACAGCGTCACCTGGACCGACGTGCCCAACGACAACACCCGTTTGCTGCAGCTCAAGGGCGGCCAGTCGCAGATCGACCAGACGCCCGCGTGGTCCACGGTGGCCAGCCTGAAGTCGACGCCGAACGTCAACATGTTCCTTTTCCCGTCGACGCAGACCAACTACCTGGCCTTCAACGAGAACGTGAAGCCGTTCCAGGACGTGCACGTGCGCCGGGCCATCTCGCTGGCCATCAACCGGCAGGCCCTGGTCAAGGCCGTGCTGTTCGGCAACGGGAAGCCAGCGAACTCGCTGTTCCCGCCGCAGGTCCCCTACTACCAGGCGAAGACCCCTGGCCTGCAGTTCAACATGACCCAGGCCAAGCAGGAGATGGCCAAGTCGAGCGTGCCGCACGGGTTCACCACCACGATCCTGATCCCGTCCGGCAACTCCGACTACCTCACGATCTCCACAATCATGCAGTCGGAGCTCAAGCCGCTGGGCATCAAGGTCAAGATCCAGCAGCTGGACCCGAACACGGCCAACACCAATTTCCAGGACCAGAAGTACGACATGTCGCTCACGCTGTGGACGATGGACATCCCGGACCCTGACGAGCTGGCCACGTTCGCGGTCGACCCGAAGTCGGGCGCCAAGTCGTTCTTCACCAGCTACAACAACCCGGCGGTCGTGAAGGCCACGCACCAGGCCGAAGTGACGACCGTCCCGGCCCAGCGCCAGACCCTCTACAACACGGTCCAGGCGGGCGCGGCCAACGACGCGTTCATGGCGTTCCTGTACTACTCGCCGTACCCGTACGCGACCACGAGCAACGTCCACGGCTTCTTCGTGACGCCGCTCGGCAACATGCACATGGAGGATGTCTGGCTCAGCAAGTCGTAACAAATTCCATAACGAAGCACTCCCGATGCGAGGTGGTGACGGCCCGTGGGCCGGATGACGTTCGTATTCCGGAGGCTGCTGATGCTCATACCAGTGGCCTTCGGGGTGACGCTCATCGTGTTCTTCATGATCCACCTGATCCCGGGCGACCCGGCGCGGACCATCCTCGGAATCCACGCCACGCCTAAGGCCATCGCCATCTTGCACCGGGAGTGGGGCCTGAACCGGCCGCTGATCAGCCAGTACCTGCTGTTCCTCGACCGGATCCTGCACGGCAACCTCGGGCCCAGCCTGTACTACGGGGTGCCGGCAACCACTGTGATCCTGCAGCGGTTGCCGGCCACCCTGTGGCTGATCGTCTACGCCACGGTGCTGGCGGTGCTGATCAGCGTGCCGCTGGCGATGATCGCGGCCAGCCGCAAGGACGGCGTCCGCGACCACGTGGTCCGGGTGGTGCCCCTGTTCGGGCTGGGCATGCCGCCGTTCTGGCTCGGGATCATTCTGATCTACGTGTTCTCCGTCACGCTCAAGCTGTTCCCGGTCAGCGGGTACGGATCAGGGTTCTTCGGCCACCTGCACGCGATGTTCCTGCCCGCCCTGACCGTGGCCATCGCGCTGTCGCCGGTGGTCATCCGCAGCCTGCGGGCCAGCATGCTCAACGTGCTCGGCGCCGAGTACATCACCACCGCCCGGTCCAAGGGCGTGCCGAACCACCGGCTGTTCCTGCGGCACGTGCTGCGCAACGCGGTGATCCCCGCGGTCACCGTGCTCGGCATCAACATCGGCTTCCTCATCGGCGGAACAGTGATCATCGAGAATGTCTTCGCGATTCCCGGCATCGGCCAGCTCATGCTCAACTCGATCTTCGAGCGCGACTTCCCCGTGGTGCAGGGGGTCACGCTGGTGTTCGCGGTCATGGTGGTGCTGCTCAACCTGCTGGCGGACATCGCGTACGCGACGCTCGACCCGAGAGTGCGGTTCGAGCGGTGAGCGCGCTCTCCTTCCCCGAGCACCCGGAGACGTTCCTGATCCCGGCCGAGCACGCGGCGCCGCGTGCCCGGCGCCAGTGGTACCGCCAGCCCGCGCTGATGACCGGGATCGTGGTCATGGGGATCATCGTCTTTCTGGCCGTCGCGGCGCCGCTGATCACCTCCTTTAACCCGAACGCGCAGAACCTCAGCCAGACGCTGCAAGGGCCAAGTGCCCAGCATCTGCTCGGCACCGACCAGCTCGGCCGGGACGTCTGGACCCGGCTGCTCTACGGCCTCCGGCTGGACCTGTCGATCGCGTGCCTCGCCGTGCTGTTCCCGTTCACTCTCGGCGTCGTGCTGGGCAGCATCGCCGGCTACTTCGGCGGCTGGGTCGACAACGTCATCATGCGGGTGGTCGACGTCGTGGTCGCGTTCCCGTTCTACGTGCTAGTCATCGCGCTAGTGTTCGTGCTCGGCCCGGGTATCCGCAGCATCGTCATTGCCATCACGCTCGTGGGATGGGTCTCCTACGCGCGGATCATCCGCGGCGAGATCCTGGTGGCCAAGCGGCAGGATTATGTGACGGCGGCCAGGTCCGGCGGCCTGTCCAGCACGCGCATCATGGGCCGCCACGTGCTGCCCAACGTGATCTCGCAGGCGATCATCTACTCGATGTCGGACATCGTGCAGGACATGCTGGCCATCGTGACGCTCAGCTACTTCGGCCTGGGCGTGCCGCCGCCAACAGCGGATCTGGGCTCGATGATCAGCGACGGCCAGAACTTCATTACCACGCACTGGCAGCTCGCCACGATCCCGGGCCTCGTCGTGGTGTTCGTGGGCCTGGGGCTCTCGCTCATCGGCGACGGGCTCGCCGACCTGATCCGGCCGGGGCAGACATGACGGTGTCAGGAACCACTGGAAGCACGGGGAACAGCGACTCGCCTGCGACGGGACCTGTCCTCGAGGTCCGTGACCTGCACGTGGAGATCACCAGCCGCTCCGGGGTGGTCCACGCGGTGGACGGGGTGTCCCTGGAGGTGCCCAAGGGGGAGGCGATGGGCCTGGTCGGCGAGTCCGGGTCCGGCAAGAGCATGACCCTGCGCGCCTGCCTGGGCGTGCTGCCCGCCGAGGCCAAGGTCACCTCCGGGCAGATCCTGCTCGACGGCGTGGACATGGTCCCGATGGGCCAGCACGATCTCAACCGGGTCCGCGGGCCCAAGATCTCGATGATCTTCCAGGAGCCGATGAGCGCGCTCAACCCGGTCATGCGGGTCGGGCCGCAGATCGCCGAGGGGCCGCAGGTGCACCTCGGGTACAGCCGGGCCAAGGCCAAGGAGCGGGCACATCGACCTGATGCGCCGGGTCGGGATCCCGGACCCGGAGCGGCGGTTCCGCGCCTACCCGCACGAGTTCTCCGGCGGCATGCGGCAGCGGGTGATGATCGCGATCGCGCTGTCCTGCGACCCGGAGATCATCCTCTGCGACGAGCCCACCACCGCGCTCGACGTCACGATCCAGGACCAGATCCTGCGGCTGCTGGCGCGGCTGTGCCAGGACTCCGGCGCGAGCCTGGTCTTCGTCACGCACGACCTGCCCGTGGTGGCCCAGATCTGCCAGAACGTGGCGGTCATGTACGGCGGGCAGATCATTGAGACCGGTGACGTGCGCGACGTGCTGCTCGACCCGCGCCACCCCTACACGCTCGGGCTGGTCAGGTCGGCCCCGGACTTCGAGTACGTCCGCGAGTCCCTGGTGCCCATCCCTGGGTCCCCGCCGAGCCTGATCTCCCCGCCTGCGGGCTGCCGGTTCCACCCGCGGTGCGAGTTCGTCGAGGAGGACTGCAAGGTGACGCTCACGCCGCTGCGGCCGCTGCCGGGTGGCCGGGCCACCGCCTGCCTGCACTGGGAGCGCTGCCTGGAGGCAGTCGCGGCCGATAAGGCCGCCCAGTGACCGCCGCGCCCGCACCCGCGCCCGCCGGGACGATCGCCCCGGAGGAGCCGCTGCTCTCGGCCCTCGGGATCTCCGTCTCGTTCCCGGTCGGCTCCCAGCTGGCGGCCCGCATCAGGCACGAGCACAACGTGCTCAAGGCCGTGGACGGCGTCGACCTCGAGATTGGCCGCGGCGAGGCGCTGGCCCTGGTCGGCGAGTCCGGCTCCGGCAAGTCCACGCTCGCGCTGACCCTGGCCGGGCTGCAGCCGGCCACCGGCGGCGAGATCAGGTACGACGGCAGGAAGCTGCCCAACCGGCGGTCGCGCGCGGACCAGCGCCGCATCCAGATGGTGTTCCAGGACCCGTACTCCTCGCTGAACCCCCGGCTGACCGTGGGCGGGATCCTGCGCGAGCTGCTGCGCGTGCACCACGTCGTGCCCCGGGGTGAAGTGGAGAGCTACAGCCGGACGCTGCTCACGCTGGTCGGCCTCGGCGAGGAGGCCATGACCGCGTACCCGCGCCAGTTCTCCGGCGGGCAGCGGCAGCGGGTGGCCATCGCCCGGGCGCTGGCCCTGCGGCCCGACGTGCTCATCGCCGACGAGCCGGTCTCCGCGCTCGACGTCAGCGTCCAGGCCACGATCCTGAACCTGCTCAGGGACCTGCGCGGCGAGCTCGGCCTGTCGCTGATGCTGATCTCCCACAACCTGGCTGTGGTCCGGCACCTGTGCAGCCGGGTCGCGGTCATGTACCTGGGCCGCATCGTCGAGGTCGCGCCCACCGAGGAGCTGTTCCGCTCGCCGCAGCACCCGTACACCCAGAGCCTGCTCGCGGCGATCCCCAAGCTGACCCAGGGCATGGGCGACGGCGCCCCGGCCCTGCGCGGCGACCCGCCGAGCCCACTGCGGATCCCGTCGGGCTGCCGGTTCCGCACCCGGTGCCCGATCGCGCAGGAGCGCTGCGAGCGTGAGGACCCGGTGCTCGAGACCGGGGCCCCCGAGCATCAGGTGGCCTGCCACTTCGCGTTCGCCGACGCCGGCCGGGCCGGCCCGCAGGATCGGGAGGACCAGTCATAACCCCAGTAATGATCGCCAGCGAGCGCGGCGAGGTGGGCCTGCCTGCGGGCATCGGCCTGCTCCGCGCCGGAGGCAGCGCCATGGACGCGGTCGAGGCGGCCATCCGGGTGGTGGAAGCCAACGAGGCCGACCACTACGTGGGGGTCGGCGGGCTGCCGAACCTGCTCGGGGAGGTGGAGCTGGACGCGTCGATCATGGACGGGGCCACCCGCCGGGCGGGCGCGGTGGCCGCGGTCACCGGGTTCCCGCACCCGATATCGATCGCCAGGGCCGTGGCCGAACGGCTGCCGCAGCACGTGCTGCTGGTCGGGGCGGGCGCCGAGCGCTTCGCCGACGAGGCCGGGATCGAGCGCGGGCCCACGCTGACCGACGAGGCCAGGCAGATGTGGCGGGACGGCCTGGACCCGGCCGCACTGGACGAGATCGAGCGGGTGCGCGGCCCGGGCGAGACCGCCTACCGGCGCGAGGCGCTGAAGCGGATCGCGGCCATGTCCCCGCCTGACGGGCCGTGGGGCACGGTCAACGTGCTGGCCCTGGACGCGGCGGGCAACCTCGCGGTCGGCGTGAGCACCAGCGGCTACCCATGGAAGTACCCGGGCCGGGTAGGGGACTCGGCGGTCATCGGCGCGGGCAACTACTGCGACAACCGGATCGGCGGCGCGGCTTGCACCGGCCGCGGCGAGCTGGCCATCCGCGCCACCACCGCGCGCTCGGTGCTGCTCGCGCTGACCGAGTCCGGCGACCCGGCGCAGGCCTGTGCCACGGCCCTGGCCGAGACGCTGGACCTGCCCGACGACTTCCGGTCCGGCCTGCAGGCCCTGTGCCTGACCCCGGACGGCCGCCACGGCGGGGCCTCCACCCGGGGCGACGCCACGTACAGCGTGATGACGACCGAGGACGAGAGCTTCCGGACCGAGCAGAGGAGGCAGGTGTGAAGGTCTTCCTGTCCACCGACATGGAGGGGACCGCGGGCGTAGTCGACTGGGAGCAGTGCATCGGGGACGGCCCGCAGGCCGCCGCCGGGCGCCGGCTGCTGCTCGACGAGGTCAACGCCGCGATCGAAGGGGCCCTGGCCGGCGGCGCGACCGAGATCGTGCTGAATGACTCGCACGCGACCATGCGCAACTTCCCGCCCGGGGAGCTGGCCGGCGAGGCCTCCTACATCTCCGGCAGCCACAAGCCGCTCTACATGATGCAGGGGCTGGACAGCAGCTTTGACGCGGTGCTGTTCATCTCCTACCACGGGTCCATCGGCGCGCCCGCCGGCCTGTCGCACACCTATAACCCGCGCGCGGTGGTCGAGGCCAGGCTGGACGGCACCGTGACCGGGGAGGCTGGCATCAACGCCCTGGTCGCCGCCCACTACGGCGTGCCCGTGGTGCTGGTGACCGGGGACAGGATCGCCTGCGAGGAGACCGCCACGCTCATCCCTGGCGTGCACTCGGCCGTGGTCAAGGAGTCGGTCAGCCGCCTGGCCGCGCACAGCCTGCACCCGGTCCGCGCTTGCGCCCTGATCAGGGAAACGGCCGAGAAGGCGGTGGCCGGCGCGGGGAGCGCCGAGGCCCCGCCGCTGGCCTCGGCCACGCTCGAGGTCTCGGTCCGCACCTCCGACATCGCCGAGGCAGCCAGCTGGGTGCGGGGCGTGGACCGGACCGGCGACCGGCAGCTGCGCATCCGCGGGAACGACGCGCTGGAGACCTACCGCTCGTTCTGCGCCGCGATCCTGCTGACCCGGACCGTAGCGGAGATGGTGTGAGCGAGGCTGCGACACGGGTGGCGGTGGTCACCGGGGCCGCGGGCGGGATCGGCGGGGCGGTGTGCCGCCGGCTGGCCGCGGACGGCTTCGCCGTGGCCTGCGTCGACGTCCGTGAGCCGGAGGCGGTCGCGGTGGCCGGGGATCTCCCGGGCGCCCGCGGCTACGGCGCCGACGTGAGCGACGCGGCCTCGGTGCGCTCGGCGGCCGGCCGGATCCGCGCCGACCTGGGCGACCCCTGGCTGCTGGTCAACGCCGCGGGCGTGTTCACCATCCAGTACCTCACCGAGCTCGCCGAGGATGAGTGGGACCGGATCCTGGACACCAACCTCAAGGGCCCGTTCCTGACCTGCCGGGAGTTCCTGCCCGCGATGATCGCGGCGCACGACGGCTGCATCGTCAACATCGCCTCGACCGCTGGGGTTCGCGGCGGCCGCCGGCGCGCGGCCTACTGCGCCTCCAAGGGCGGCCTGGTGATCCTCACCCGCAGCCTGGCCATCGACCACGGCCGCGACGGCGTCCGGGTCAACTGCCTGTGTCCCGGGCTGATAGATACGGAAATGGCTGACTGGATTCGTCACGATGAGGAGGCCCTGACCCAGTGGGCGTCCAGACTTCCCGCGGGCCGGATGGGCACCCCGGAGGAGATTGCCGACGGTGTCGCGTTTCTGGCCTCGGACGGCGCAACTTACCTGCACGGTTCGGTCCTCATGGTCGACGGCGGCGGCACCGCTTGACCGGACAGCCTCGTGGAACCGCCTAAGCCCGCGAAGGCCGGCCAGCGCCGCGCCTCCCGGCTGGTCGACATCGCCGAGGCCGTGGGCGTGCACGTATCGACCGTGTCCCGGGTGCTCAACGGCGACCCGGCGCAGTCGATCCGCCCCGAGATCTACGAGCGGATCCTGAGCACGGCGCGGCAGCAGGGCTACCGGCCGAACGCCCTGGCCCGGGCGCTCAAGCGCCGCCGCACCGGGGCCTTCGCGTTCGTGGTCCCGCTGCTGCGCAACCCGATCTGGTCCATCCTGCAGGGAGGCGCGCTGCAGCGGGCGCGCGAGCGCGGTTACGTCGTCATGATCATGGAGGAGCCGATCGAGGACGCCAAGCCGCCCGGCGATTACCGGTACCTGGTCGAGGAGAGCCGTGCCGACGGCCTGCTGCTGGCCACCCCGCTGCGGATACCCGAGCACGCCGCGGGGGTAACCGCGGTCCCGCACGTCTATGTCAACCGGCGCGGGCCCGACCGGGGCAATGACGTGGTGATGGACGAGCCGGGCGCGGTCCGGCTGTTCCTGGACTGCGCGGCCGGCCTTGGCCACCGCGACTTCGCGCTCATCGACGGGCGGGCTCAGGTGGACACCGTGCACCGCCGGGCCGCCGCGGCCCGGCGGACCTGCGCGGCGCAGGGGTTCAGCCTGGCCGTCCGGCACGCCGAGGCGACCGAGGACGGCGGGTACGAGGCCACCGTGCGGCTGCTGAGCCGTGGGCCGCGGCCCACCGCCCTCGGGGTGGGCAGCCTCAACCAGCTGTTCGGGGTCATGGCGGCGCTGCGCGAGGCCGGCGTGGGCGTGCCCGGCGAGATGTCGGTGGTGTCCTTCGACGAGGACGAGTGCCTGGCCTTCCTCGAGGTCCCGGTCACCAGCGTCAGCATGCCGCTGGCCGAACTGGGCGCGGCAGCCGTGGACGCGCTGATCAACCGCATCGAGGGGGTGGCCGCGGGCGACGTGATGATCCGCGAGCCGATGAGCCTGATGCAGCGCGGGTCGGTCGCGCCGCCCCCGCCCGCCGGGCGCCTGCCGTGACCGGCCAGGACCGGATGGCGGCCCTGCCGGGCGGGGCGGTCCTGTTCGCCTACGGCACGCTCCAGTTCACCGAGATCTTGGGGGTCCTGCTGGGCCGGCTTCCCGAGCACCGCCCTGGGGCCGCGGCCGGCTGGCGCGCGGCCGCGCTGGAGGGCCGGGTCTACCCCGGCCTGGTCCAGGCCGACGCCACGGTCACCGGCCGGCTCATCACCGGGCTGACCGCCGAGGAACTGCGCATCATCGATGAGTACGAGTCCGGCCCCTATGAGCTGGTGCAGCTCACCCTGGACGACGGGGGCGAGGGCTGGACCTACGCCTGGACCGAGCACGCCGCGGTGCTGCCGCACGACTGGTCGGCCCGGGACTTCGCCGACCAGCACCTGACGGCCTTTGCCGAGAACTGCCGCGTCTGGCGGGACGCCTTCGAGGCGGCCGGGCGAAGCAGGCACGGCCTGCACCGGGCCCACGACCCCGGCGGGCGGTGACTAGGGCGGCCTAAGGCCGCGCGGCCCCGGAGATAAGTCACTTGCCCGATGCGCGTATCAGCGCCTTACGGCGAACCTCCATAGTGCGGGTCCAGCAGATGGCCCGCACTCGAGGAGGACGAGATGCACGCCACCATCATCCAGGCCCTGGGCGCCGAGCGCATCAGGGAATGGCATGAGCAAGCGGCTACCGACCGGCTCCTGGCGGAGGCGCGCCGGGCGCGGCGCGCCGAGCGCCGGACGGCGCGGCGGGATGGGCCGCTGCGGGTGCCCGCGCAGCGCATCGCCGCCGAGGCGGTCGACGAGCCGCAGGCACAGGACCGCCAGCCCGTGGGCAGCCGGGCCGCATAACATGACCCGCGCAGCAGGCGCGGAGGGCCTGACCGCGGGCTCGCACGGCGCTCTGTCGCGGGCCCGGGGTGTCGCCAGCAGGTGGCATCCTGGGGACATGGCCGTGCGCATGACCAGCCCGGTCCTGGTCGGCCGCGCCGAGCAGCTGGCGGAATTCCAGGCTGCCCTGGGCCCGGCGACCAGGAACGGCCCGTCGGTCATCCTGGTGGGCGGCGAGGCGGGCGTGGGCAAGTCCCGCCTGGTGAAGGAGTTCGCGGCCCGGGCGCGGGCGGGCGGGACCCGGGTGCTGACCGGCGGCTGCGTGGAGCTCGGCACCGACGGCCTGCCGTTCGCGCCGTTCACCGCGGTGCTCCGTGAGCTGGTCCGCGACCTGGGTGCCGACGGCGTGGCCGGGCTGCTGCCCAGCGCGGTCAGCCGTGACTTCGCACGGCTGCTGCCGGAATTCGGCACGGCCGCGCCCGAGGCCGGCGACATCGTGGCCCGGGCGCGGCTGTTCGAGCAGATGCTCGCGCTGCTCGAGCGGCTGGCCGACGACGGGCCCGTGGTCCTGGTCATCGAGGACGCGCACTGGGCCGACCGGTCGAGCCGCGATCTGCTGGCGTTCCTGGTCGGCCGCCAGCAGATCCTGGACCGGGTCCTGATCGTCGTTACCTACCGGTCCGACGAGCTGCACCGCACCCATCCGCTGCGGCCGCTGCTGGCCGAGCTGGGCCGGCTGAGCTGGGTGGAGCGGATGGAGCTGCCCCGGCTCGACCGGGTGCGCGCGGACGAGCTCGTGGCCCGCCTCCTCGGCCACGAGCCCGAGCCATCGCTGGCCGACGAGGTGTACCGCCGGGCCGAGGGAAACCCGCTGTTCGTCGAGGAGCTGCTGTGCACCGACTGTGACCGCGGCCTGTCCGCCGGCCTGTCCGAGTCGCTGCGCGACCTGCTGCTGATCTCGGTGCGGCGGCTGCCCGAGGAGACCCAGGACGTGCTCAGGACGGCCAGCGTCGGCGGGCAGTACTGCGGGCACACGCTGCTCACGGCGGTCACCGGGCTGACCGACGACGCGCTGTCCCGCGCGCTGCGGCCGGCGGTGGCGGCTAACGTGCTGACCGCCGACGCCGACGGCTACGCGTTCCGGCACGGGCTGATCCGGGAGGCGATCCTCGATGACCTGCTGCCCGGCGACCACACCCGGCTGCACTCGCGGTTCGCCGAGGCGCTCGAGGCCGACCCCGGGCTGGTGCCGCCCGGCCGGGCCGTGATCGAGCAAGCGCACCACTGGTACGCCGCGCACGACACGGTCGGGGCGCTGGTCAGCAGCTGGTGCGCGGCCGAGGCGGCGGGACGTGCCCTCGCCCACGCCGAGCAGCTCACGCTGCTGGACCGGGTGCTCGAGCTCTGGGACAAGGTGCCGGACGCCGAGCAGCGGATCGGCGCCAGCCAGCTGAGCGTGCTGGAGCGGGCGGCCGCGGTCGCGCGGACCGCCGGCGAGACCGACAAGGGAGCGGCGTACGCGTCGGCCGCGCTGGACCTGATCGACCCGGCCGCCGAGCCGGTGCGCGCGGCCCTGCTGCTGGAGGCGCGGGCGATGCTGGGCCGGCCCAGCAGCCAG
This sequence comes from uncultured Actinomycetota bacterium, assembly GCA_963844655.1. Lineage (GTDB taxonomy): Bacteria > Actinomycetota > Actinomycetes > Streptosporangiales > Streptosporangiaceae > JASHPR01. The sequence goes on from CAWJPA010000001.1 coordinate 433,810, forward strand.
GACGAGGTCGCCTCGGACCTGCGGACCGCGCTGGACCTGGTGCCCCAGGGGCTGGCGGACGAGGCGCGGGCCCGGGTGCTCATCACCCTGGCCAAGCACGCCTGGCACACCTACGACCTGCCCGCGGCGGTGGCCTTTGAAGAGGCCCTTACGCTGGCCCGCCAGGCTGGAGACGGTGCCCTGGAGGCAAGTGCCCTGAGCCACCTGGCGGTATTCCAGTCCCAGTCCGGCGATGACGCGGCGGCTCTCGACCTGCTCGGCCGGGCGCGCTTGATCGCCGGGCAGGAAGGGGCTTACGACGTGATGCTGCACGCCGTGACCCACGAGTCCCACGTGCTCCAGGGCATGGGCGAGCACGAGCGGGCCGCCGCGGCGGCGCAGGCCGGGATCGTCGGCGCGGAGGAGTACGGGGTCGCCCGGTCCGCCGGGACGTTCCTGGCCATCAACGTGGCCGAGCCGCTCATCTCACTCGGCCGGTGGGATGAGGCCACGGAGGTTCTTGACCACGCGCTCGCGCTCTCCCCGCCCCAGCAGAGCATCCGGGCCAACCTGCGGCAGCTGGCCGGTGAGATCGCGCTGCGGCGCGGCGACCTGGCCGGCGCCGGCGACCATGCCGCGGCGGCCCGGGCCGCGCTGGCCATCGGCCGTTACCAGGGGCACCGCGGCCAGTACTACATGCCGCTGGCCCAGCTGGAGATCGAGCTGCACCTGGCCGAAGGCAAGACAGCCGACGCGCTGAGCGCGGCGGCCGATGCGGCCGCCGGCCCCGAGCTGGCGCTCGACCCCCGGTACGCGTGGCCGCTGCTCACCGCGGCTGCCCGCGCCGCGGGGGTTCACGCCGCCGGCCGGGAGCAGGCCGACCAGGCAGCGGACCTGCTCGCCCGGGTCTGCACGGTGGCCGCCGGGCTGCCTGTCTACGGGCCCGTCCAGCGAGCGAACCAGCTGACCTTCAGCGCCGAGGCCGTCAGGGCCGAGAGGCCGGCCGACCCGGGCACTGTGACCCAGGACACGGTGCCAGAAGAAACTGGACCTCACGACACAGGACCTCACGACACGGGGCCGTCAGATCTGGTGGCGGCGTTTGACGCCGCCGCGGCGGCCTGGGAGCGCATCGCCCAGCCCTACCCGCTGGCCGTCGCCTTGCTGCACGGCGCGGAGGCGGCAGTGGCCGCCGGCGACCGTGACGGAGCCGCGCAGCGCCTGCGGCGCGCATCGGACCTCGCGGAGTCGCTCGGCGCGGGGCCGCTGCGGCAGGAGGCCGCGGAACTGGCCAGCAGCGCGCGGATCCGCCCGGCTCGCAACCGCGGCCCGGCCCAGGCCGGGCCGTTGAGCCTGACCGCCCGGGAGTTCGAGGTGCTGCGGCTGGTCGCCGACGGCCGGTCCAACCCCGAGATCGCCGCGCGGCTGTTCATCTCACCCAAGACGGTCAGCGTCCACGTGTCGAACATCCTGGCCAAGATGGGCGTGGCCAGCCGGGGCGAGGCCGCGGCCGCCGCGTACCGGCAGGGTCTCTTCGACGGCGCGGGCGGGCGCTAACGGGAGGCGTCAGCCGCCGGGCAATCGCCGCCGCCAGGCCACTACCAGCAAGCACATTGTTGACCGGTGTGCCTTTAGGCCACAGTTGGCATGTGAAGCAATGGAGCGCCTGGGAGGCTGGGGTATGAGCGATCCGCAAGTCTTGTCGTTTCGGCCGGAGACCGAGCAGTTCGTGTGGACGTTCGGGGGTGCTGCCCCGGTCGCGCGGATCAGCCCGGGAACGGTGCTGGAACTGTGGACGGAGGACTGCTTCGCCGGGCGGGTACGAAGCAAGAGTGATCTCGTCTCGCAGGTCTGCGAGTTCCCGTTCCTGAACCCGCAGACCGGGCCGTTCCACATCGAAGGCGCCGAGCCCGGTGACACGATCGCCGTGCACTTCGTGTCGATCGAGCCGAGCCGGGACTGGGCCGCGTCCACCACCGTGCCGCTGTTCGGCGCGCTGACCTCCACCCATCTCACCGCCACGCTGCAGGATCCGCTGCCCGAGATCGTGTGGATCTGGGAGCTCGACCGTGACAAGGGCAGCTGCCGCTTCACCGCCAGGGACAGCGACTTCACCGCCGAATTGCCGATGGACCCGATGCACGGGACCGTCGGGGTGGCGCCCGCCAACCTCGAGGTCCGGTCGGCGCTGGTGCCTGACGCGTTCGGCGGGAACATGGACACCCCGGAGATGCGCGCCGGGGTCACCTGCTACCTGGGCGTGAACGTGTCCGGCGGCCTGATGTCGATCGGCGACGGGCACGCCCGCCAGGGCGAGGGCGAGACCTGCGGCGTCGCGGTGGAGTGCGCCATGAACACCGTCCTGGCCGTGGAGTTGCTCAAAGGCGTGGCCACGCCGTGGCCGCGGATCGAGTCCGATACGCACATCATGTCCACCGGATCAGCCCGGCCGCTGGAGGACGCGTTCCGGATCGCCCAGCTTGACCTGGTGCAGTGGGTGGCGCAGGAGTGGGGTCTTTCCCAGCTGGATGCCTACCAGTTCATCACCCAGGCGGTGGAGGCACCGCTGGCCAACGTGTGCGACACGAACTACACCTCCGTGGCCAAGCTGCGCAAGGAATGGCTGCCCGGCGGCGGTCACACCATGCGCGGGATGCACGAGCAGCTCAAGGAGACGGCCCGGACCTACCTGGGCCGCTGAGGCGGCGGCGCCTGCGCTACAGCCCCGCTCGCGATCGGCACGCGCCGGACTGATCTGCCGCCGGGTCCGGCGACGTATCAGTTCCGGAAACGCTGTCGAGGAGCGCAGATGCCTGGTAAGCCGGCCCGGCGCGGCGGTGGGGGATGAAGGGCGCCGCCGCGGGCCTGGGCGGGCTGGCCGCCCTGGTGCTGCTGATCCCCATGGAAGCGGGCGTGCCGATTCCGGTCCCGGCCGACCTGGTGATGTTCACGGTGGGGAGCGGGTGGCCGCAGGCGCGTTCCCGCTGTGGCTGGCGGTGGTGGGCTTCGAGGTCATCGCGGTCATCGGCACGACCGCCCTGTTCCTGGCCTGCCGCGGGCCCGCGCATGGCCTCATCGCCCGGTTCGGGCCCCGGGTCGGGCTGACCCCGGCGCGGATCACCCGCGGGGCCGCCTTCGTCGAGGCGCGCGGCCTGCCCGCGCTGGCCATCGGGCGCGGGACACCCGGCCTGCGGACGGTCACGGTGCTCGCGGCGGGCGCCTCCGGGCTGAGCGCCCGGCGGGCGCTGCCCGCGCTGATCCTGGGCAGCAGCGTGTTCCTGCAGCTGCATCTGGTCCTGGGCCTGCTGCTGGGGCCGCTCGCTGACCAGGCCTTCGACCAGGCCAAGGGGCCAGCCCTGATCGCGCTCGTGGTGCTGGCCGGTGCCGCGCTGGTGTTCTGGCGGCTGCGGCGGGGCAAGCGGGCCGCGTCCGAGGCGTGGGCGGAGGCCGCCTGCCCGGCCTGCCTCGGCCTGAACCTGGTCGCCGAGCGGGCCCTGGCCGGGCTGCGGCCGGACGGGCTCGGCCAGCCGGACGACGGCCCCGAGGCGGCCGTGAGCTAGCCAGGTTGCGGCGAATCCCCTCCGGGTCTTGCCATCCCTCGATCTCCGCGCTCATACTGCCAACGAGCGAATGTGCACGATCTGAGCGAATGCTCGAGAAGGAGGCTCGCCCGTGGTGGAGGAGGGACGATCGGCCGGGCCGCGGCGTGCGCTCGTCACCGGGGCCGGCGGAGGTATCGGACGCGCGGCAGCGGCCAGGCTCGCCGCCGAGGGGGCCTCGGTCGCCATCCTCGACGTCCGCGAGCAGGAGCTGGCCGCCACCGCCGAACAGCTCCGGCAATCAGGCGCTGACGTGCTCGAGCTGCTAGCCGACGTGGGGGATGAGCAGCAGGTCGCCGCCGCGGTTGCGACGGTCACCTCTCGGTGGGGCGGGCTCGACGCCGCTGTGGCGGCGGCCGGCATCTCGATGAGCGTCACCGGGGACGCACGGGTCGACCGCCTCGAGTTGTCTGTCTGGGAGCGGATCATCCGCACAAATCTCACCGGGACGTTCCTGACCTGCAAGTATGTGGTTCAGGCCATGACGGCGACGGGGGGCTCGATCGTGGTCATCGGCTCCCCCACCGGCCTGTACGGGTTCGCGTTCGGGGAACACGCCTACAGCGCAGCCAAGGGTGGGTGCCATGCCCTCGCCCGGGTCATGGCCGGGGAACTGGCGCCCCTGGGGATCCGCGTCAATATCGTCGTTCCCGGTTTCATCGACACCCGCATGAACGACCACGTGCTGGCCGACGCAGAACTGCTGGCCGAGGCCGAGCGGGTCATCCCGCTCGCCCGAGTCGGCCAGCCTTCCGAGGTCGCGGGGCTCATCGCGTGGCTCACCTCGCCGGACGCGGGCTACGCCACCGGCGGCTATTATCCCGTCGACGGCGGGCAGATGTGCCTGTAGGAAGCACGCTCACAGGGCGCGATCCGGGGTGTCGACGAACCGCCGTGGATTCTCCTCAAACAGCAGGCTCAGCTCAGCGTCGGTGAAGCCCGCTCGATGCAGGAACGGATACAGGTTCGTCTGGATGTGGTCGTAGCCCCATCCGCCGTACTTGTGGAGACGCATCTTCATGCAGATGTCGTTGCTGACTAGCACCTTGTCTCCATAGCCGGACTCGAATATCTCCCGTAGATCTTCGATCCGCGCCTGATCGGTGGGGTTCATGGCCGTCTCTGAATCGATCGAGAAGGCCGAGCCGAAACAGTCCAGGCCGATCGTCGCTCCGCGGCTGACCACGTCCTTCCACCACCGGGCGCGGTTCACATGACAGATGTGGACCCTTTCGATATCGGCGCCGTTCCGTTCCAGCAGGGCGAGTGCGCGCAATACGGTCTCGCGGACGCCCTCGGTGTGAACCATGATGGGGGTCTTCGTCTCGTGCTGCACGCGGGCGGCGGCGATCAGGACCTTTTCCTCGCTCGGCGTGATCTGCTGGCCGCTCGTGCCAAGCTCCCCGATGAGCCCGGCGCGCACGTCCGTCCCATCCATGCCGTCGGTGACCTCGCGGTAGATCGCGTTCTCGATCTCCGCGACCGTCATCGTCGCGACTTCCGGCGGGTGAAACTTGTCGCGGTAGTACCCGGTCGCCGCGACAACGTGCAGGCCGAGCTCCGCGCTCAGGCGCCGGAGCGCCGCTGGCTTCCGCCCGAGCCCTATGGGCGTGGGATCGATCACCGCCGTTATCCCGGCCCGCCGCGCCCACCGTAGCTCTTCGACGGCGTCCTCGTAGCTTCCGAGGATCTGATTGCTGACGGACCACTGCGGTTCCCGCCAGAGAAAGCCCAGGCTCGGGAGCGTGATGTCGTCCTCGAGATCTACCCCCATGGCCGCCATCAGGCTCTCGATGTCCGCGGGCGGCGCTCGGTAGTCCCCTGAGGTGTCGCAGAAGATGTGCTCGTGCGGCAGGGTCGGGCCCAGCTGGTCTGCCTCGATGGGCCCGGCGACGGTCACGATCGCCATCGGGCGGTCATCTCCCGTCTGCCTGAGCGGCCGTCGTCTCGAGCAGCAGAACGGCATCGTCCGGGTAGGGGGCCGTGAGGACCGCCGGTCCGCTCACGGCGAGGGTCCCGCCGGGCAGCCGCTTTCCGCTGACCGGGTCGAACCACGTGGCCGCGACGGCCGGACCCGCGAGAACATCTGTCTCGATCGTGATCGGCCTCTGCTCGGGGACGTAGACGATCGCCAGCCGGCCATCCTCAGATCGCGCGGCTCCGACCTGGTTCAGCCCTCGCGCCTCGCCGCGACCGCCCGAGACGAGCGTCCGATCGTAGTCTGGTACGAGCTCCTGCCAGTTGACAGACCGGAAGAACCCGCCCCACCGAGCGAGACCGGCGGCGCCGTCGCTCGCGACCTGCTCCTTCCAGCCCGACCCGAAGAACCAGATGGGCTTGTTGCCCATGACGTGCCCGAGACCACCGCCCAAGACCGACCAGTAGGCGGCGCGCCGGACCTGAAGCTGGCTTGCCTCGTGCTCGTTCTCGTACGCCGACTCCACCAGGAAGAACGGACGCGTTGGCGTACTCAACCAATCGCGCTCGAGCAGGCGCGGGATGACTCCGTACGAGTAGGTGCTCAGCAGGTCGAGCCATTCGGCGTCCGGGTATTCCTCGGCCGCCGAATGCTCAGGGAGCATCTGCGCGGTCATCAGGCAGCCAGGCGCAGTCGTCTTGATGCCCGACGCGAGCGCCTCGAGACCGGACCGGGCATCCTCGGGATTCCGGTCGGCGCCGATGCTCCAGATCACGTTCTCGTAGCTGCCGAATCGCCGTCCCAGGTATTCCCCGTAGGCGCGGCATCCGTCCGGGCCATTCGCGACAACCTCGTCGTACCACCCCTCGGCTTGACCCTCGTAACCGGGATAGTGAGGTCGTGGGTACCCGAGAAACGCCGGATACAGGATGACGATGATGCCCCGGGCACGAGCCAGGTCCAGGATCTGCTCCGCATGGGCCATGTACGGCTCGTTGGGAGTGGTGAAATCGCCGGGAACCGTGAACGGCTCGTCGCCCATCAGGTTTCTGGGCGCGTCCGTGGCGAATAGCCGCTCGATAAAATTGATCAAGATGACGTTGAATCCCTGCGCCCTGCGCTGGTCCAGATACCAGGTCGCCTCGTCCGCCGTCGTGTTGACGATCAACGACCAGGCAGCATCACCCTGAATGAGCACGGCGTGGCCTGACTGGTCGACCAGATGCCTGCGATCTGGGGCCACGCTAAGCGGCAACGTGTCGCTCCTCGCGCTGGCCGGGGCGCTGCCTGTCACGAATCTCGTCCTCCAGTGCTGAGCCGGGCTCCGTCGGGGCCGAAGAAACAGAGCTTGTCCTGAGCTACCTGCATGCAGAGGGACTCGCCCTCGCTTATCTTGTGTGACGCGTCGACGGAGATCACGATCGTGTTCTCCTCTGGCATCCGGACATTGAGATAGACATCTCCGCCGATCCGTTCTCCGAGCTCGACGATTCCGGTCAGCTGCCCCGGGGTGCCGTCGGGACAGACGGACACGTCCTCGGGACGCACCCCGAGCACGATCTCGCCGTCGGCTACTCCCGGTAGGGGGCCCGCGGCCAGATCGAGCGAGAAGGGCCCCTCGAAGCGGCGATTGCCGTCCGCGGTGACGACACGGCCCTCGAAGATGTTCATCGAGCGGGCACCGACGAACGTCGCCACGTACGTGTTGATCGGCCGGTCGTACACGTCATCGGGAGGACCGGCCTGCTGCACGACACCGTCCCGCATGACCACGAGCCGGTCGGCCATGGTCATGGCCTCGGTCTGATCGTGGGTCACATAGACCGTGGTCCGGCCGACCCGGCGGTGAAGCCGGAGCAGCTCCGTCCGCATCTGCACCCGCAGCAGAGCGTCGAGGTTGGACAGCGGCTCGTCCATGAGAAACGCGAACGGCTCCCGCACGATGGCGCGACCCAGGGCCACGCGCTGCCTCTGGCCGCCCGAGAGCTCGTCTGGATAGCGGTCCAGCTCGGCTTGCAAGTGCAGCAGGTCGGCCGCGAAGTCAACCCGATCCGTCACGAAACTCCCTGATTTCCGCTGCCTGCGCAGGGGGAAGCCGAGATTCTTCCGTACGGTCATGTGCGGGTAGAGAGCGTAGTTCTGGAAGACCATGGCCACGTCACGGTCCCCGGGTTTCAGGTAGTTCGCGAGCCGTCCGCCGATGTAGACCTCTCCACTGCTGAGGTCCTCGAGGCCGGCCACCAGCTTCAGCAACGTGCTCTTCCCGCAACCGGACGGCCCCAGCAAGACGACGAACTCTCCCTCGGCGATGGCGAGATCGACGTTCTGCACCGCCCGTACCGAGCCGTAGTCCTTGCAGACGTCGACCATCTCGATCGCAGGATCGGACGGAGCGCTCACAGTTCCTCCACGCGTTGGCTCACTGCTTCAGGGCGCCCGTCAGGGAACGAGACATGAATTGCCGCTGCAGCGCGAAGAACACGATGGCGATCGGTACGAGCGACATGACCGCCGACGCCGACCAGAGACCGAAGTTGACTCCGCCGCGCGCGTGCAAGTTGGCGACACCGACGGTCAGCAGTTCCATGTTGTTGCTGGTTGTCGCGATGAGCGGCCAGATGAAGCTGACGTATTGATCGGTGAAGATGATCACCGCCAGGACCACCAGGCCGGGTTTGATCAGCGGCAGGACAATGCGCCAGTAGATTTGGAACTCGCTCATGCCATCGAGCCGGGCGGCGTTCATGAGGTCTGAGGGCAGACCGAGAATGAATTGCCGCATCAGGAACACCCCGAGCGGGTTGGCGAGCGCGGGCAGGATCAGCGCCCAGTACGTATCGAGCAGGCCGAGCATCCTGATCAGCGTCCAGAGCGGCACGATCAGGGCGCTCAGAGGCACCATGAGCAGGATCAGCATGAGGATAAAGATGATCCGCTTTCCCGTGATCTGCAGCTTGGCCAGCGCATATCCAGCCATTGAGTCTATGAGGACCTTGATGGCGGCGACCGAGCCCGCGACGATCAGCGTGTTCAGCATCCACCGCAGAAATTGAGTCTGGCCCAGCAGTTCCTTGAAGTTTCCGAGGTAGACCGGGAAAGGAAGCAGCTTCGGCGGGTAGGAGAAGATCTGATTGCTGTTTTTCACAGACGCCAGAATGACGTAGTAGAACGGGACGACAAACACCAGCGTGGCGAACGCCAGGGCGGCATGACGACCGGTGGATCCGAGCCGGCGGCGTCGGTGCGCACGACGAGCCTCCCGGGGGAGACTGGTGCCTGCGGCGCCGCCTCGGGGGGCGGGACGGGGCTCGACCTGCTTGACCGTGGCCACGCTAATCCAATCCTCGCCGGCTGCGCAGCGCTCGAAGCTGGACCAGGGTAAGAACGAGGATGGCGGCGACGAGCAACGAGGACATGGCGGCCGCCAACCCGATCTCGTCGGGATAGGCGAAGACGTACTGCCAGACGCGATAGACGATTGTCGTCGTCGCATAGCCCGGTCCGCCAGCCGTCATGATCAACGCGGTGTCGAATACCTGGAGCCCAAAGATCGTCGACACGACGAGCGCGAACAGCAATATCCGCCGCAGCATCGGCAGCGTCAGATGCCAGAAGCGCGCCAGCGGCCCGGCCCCATCGAGGGCCGCAGCCTGGTACAGCTCCTGCGGTAGGCCGATGAGGGCGGCGACGAAGAAGATTGCCCAGTACCCCGCGTTACGCCAGACGTCAACGGCGGCCAGTGTCCGCAGCGCCGAGTTCTCTCCCAGCCACACGATCGGTTTGGCTCCGACGGCGTGCAGGATGTTGTTGAACAACCCGAAATCGGGGTTCGTGAGGAACAGCCAGATGAGCCCGGCCACGACACCGGGGACCAGGGTCGGGAAGTAGATCAAGAAGCGGTAGACGCCGCCGCCACGGCCCACTCTGACCAGCAGGAGCGCCAGAAGCACCCCGAGCACGAGCGTCAGGGGAACTGACAGCAACGCGAAGTCCAGCGTGTTCTTCACGGCGGTCAGGGCATCCACCTGCTGCGGAAACGTGGTGTAGTTCTTGAGGCCCACACTCGCGGTTGGGCCAAGCAAACCGCCCGACCGGGTACTCCACCAGAACGTTCCCACCACCGGCACGAGCAGGAACAGGACAAAGAAGAAGAACATCGGGCCGAGAAACGCCCAGCCCGTGAGCTCGCGCTGAAGCCGCGCACGCCTCCGCAGCCGACGGTGCTCCGCGGGCGAAAGGCGCATCCCAGGCAACCGACGAGTCCCTTCTAGCGCCTCAGCCGGCTGTCGCCTGCCACGGCGCGGGCCAGGTCAAGACTGGCCCCCCCGGCGGCCAGGAGCCTCATAGGGCAGCTCCCGTCTGCTGCTGGACGATCTTCGCGACGTTGGCAACGGCCTGCTGCGCCGTCTCCTTCCCGCCGTAGCAGTTCTGGATCTCGGCCTCCGCGGCGTTCTCGACATCTGCCCACTGGGAGAAGTTCTCCAGCCCGACGGCGTACTTCCTGAACGACGCGAATGCCTCGCCTAGCTGAGGCGCCGCCCACTTGCTGTAGCCGTACTTGGGCGCGTCGACCTGCGCCGGATAGGTGCCCGAGTGGCCAGCCCAGTAGGCATCGTTTGGCGCGGAGGTCCAGAACTTGAGAACTTCCCACATCAGATCCTGGTCCGATGACTGAGGGTTGATCATGTACAGGCTCAAGTCGTTGAAGTTGACTCGGCTGACCGGACCGGGCGGATACGGGAGCAACTGCCACTTGAAGGGGACCTTCGCGGGCAGCGTCGTCGTCGTGGCGAGGTCGGAGGAATAGATCGCCATCTTGCCGGCGGCGAACGCCGCCGGCGCGTCGTCATACGTGTAGGTGCCGAGCGGTGGCGCTATCCCCTTCTTGAAGAGATCGGCGAACTGCTGCGTCGCCAGCACGACGTCCGGATGGTTGACGTTGACGGTCTTGTGGTCCGGAGTGAGATAGGAGCCGCCTGCGGCACGAAGGCGCTGGTACCACTCCCCGTACCCGCCGATCTGGATGCCGATTCCGAACCCGAACGTCTTGCCCGGCTTGGTCATCTTGGTGACGGCTTCGAGGAAGTTGGGCCACGTGTCGGCGAAACTCTCGTCGAACCCGGCCGCGTTCACCATGTCCATGTTCACGAACATGGCATCCTCGACGTGCCAGCTGATGGGGAGACCGAGGATCTTCGGGCCGTAGGACTCGATCCGGTCCATATAGAGGTACTTGGCCTTTTCCGCGGCGAAGGACGGGGCGTTGACGCGCGAGGAGAGGTCGACGAAGGTGTCGTGCGCCTCGTAGTCCGGGTAGGAGCTCTCGGTCGTCATGTAGATGTCCTGCGCACCTTCGATCACAGACGTGTTGATCTGCTGACCGGCGGAGCCCCAGTCGTACAGGCGGAACGAGAACGTGACCTTGGGGTGCAGGGCCTGGAACGCCTTGGCGGTGTGCTGCTGATGGGCCACCTCCTCGTTGGACCAGGGGCCGATGAGGAACCGCACATTGCCCGCCAGCTCCCCGGGCGAGGCGTTGCTGCTGCTGCCGGTGGACGGGGACGGGTTGCTGCATGCGGCGACGACCGAGGCGACGGCTCCGGGCGCGAGGCCCAGGGCCAGCAGCCGCGTCACAAATGCCCGCCGCGAAAGCCCGCCTTTGAGGTAGGACTCGGCCAAGCCGTCCGTCTGGCGATCAATGTGGGAACCCACGTCAAGTCCTCCTCTGGGACGACAGTCGACAGGGCGTCTGGACTGGGCAACCGAGCGGGACGTCCGACATCCGCTCACTGAGTGCGCATCCGCTCACCGCAGTATGATCCTGGGCCGGATCTGGTGCAAGACCTAGACGAGAATCAGGCCATCTCTGTAATCGTGTCGTGACCTGTCCAGCTTTGACCGAAAACGGTGACCCCGTCCATGGTCACGTTGGCCTCGACCACACTCGCGTGCCGGGATGACGTGCTGCGCACGCTGACCGTCACCCGCTCTCCCGCGGGCATGCGCAGGCAGACGTCGATCCTCGCCAGCACGGCAGCCCCGTCGGGACGGTCCGCCTGCACTCGGGCCGTGTATTCCTCGTCCAGCTCCAGGTCGGCAGCGGAGGGGCTACGAAGCCGCGACCTGGCGCCAAAGGTCACGGCGACCTCTTGTGCCGCCTTGTCGTGCGACAGGCTGAACGCCGGCTCATCGGCGGTAACCCAGCCGCTGTCCGGTCCCCCCGGCGGCCGCGGGATCGTCGCAGGCACGTCAGCTCTGTCTCCGGCGCGGCCCACCGGCACGCGCAACGTAGATGCGCTGCCCGGCCCGAAGCCGAGTACCAGCCCGGGGTTGGACGAGGTTGGCCAGATCCGGGGGAAGTCGGAGCATGCCACGCTGAGCCGAACTCGCGCGCCTGCCGGCAGCACAAACGCGGCCGGCCCGAGGCTGATCGTGGTCACTTTCAACGGCACGCTGGCGCCAGCGCCAGCGTCGCCGGCTGCGGCCTGGGGCTGGGCAGGGATCCGGCACCAGCCGGCCGTGATGAGCGTGGAGCGTTCGTCGGGGCCGACCACGGACAACCGCGCGACCACGTGGGCCTCGTCTCCGTCCGGAACCGATACGTGGAGGTCCGCCTCGGGGGCACCCGCCATCAGGAGGCTTTCCTGAAGCGGGTCGCTGGTGAAGGTGAGGCTCTTGACGTCGTCAATGCTTTGCTCCTCCGGCCAGCCGTGACCGGTGCCGAAGGGGTCCCACATGCCGCCAGCAATTCCGACCGTCGGATCGGCGCGGTAGCACCGCGAGCCCGGCTGCCCGGGCGGGTCGGCGGTGAGGCGGTACCCGGCCAGGAAGAGCTGCATCTGCGTGACGCCGTCCGGAGGCCAGTGCCGGGCGGCCCGCCACCCCTCTCCCTCGGCGAAGAACAGGACCGGCGCTTCCGTTTCCGGCCCGGGCTCCGATCCGGGCCTGAGGTGTGCATCCCACCAGTCCGCCATGTCGGCCACCCAGTCGTAGGAGTTGGCCTCGGCCAGGTGCGGCAGGACGTGCATCCACGGGCCCATGACGAGTCTCTTCGGCCCGCGGACGTCACCGAAGACCCGGATCATCGCGTTCTTGTAGGTATCGGCCCACCCGCCGATCAGCATCGTAGGTATGCCGATGGCGGTCGCGTCTACCCGGCGGGCCTGCCAGTAGGCATCTGGCTCTGGGTGGGCCTGCCAGCTCACCGCGGGTGGCTGACCGTCCGCGAGGCGCCGCAGCCGCTCCTGCCACGTACGGCGCCACTGGCCGCCGGGATCCTGCCAGGTCGGCGGGCACAGGCTGAGCGCCACCATGTGCGCGGCCCATGCGTAGCGGCCCAGCATCGTGTGGCAGCCATCGCGGGTGATCGAGTCGCGATGAATGTCGTCGGTGGCGTACGCCGCCATGATTGCGCGTAGGTGCGGCGGCCGGTACGCCGCCGCGGCCAGGGCGTTCATCCCGCCGTAGGAGACCCCCCAGGCCCCGACGTTGCCATCGCACCATTCCTGCGCGGCGATCCACTCGATGACCTCGGCGAAGTCGCGGCCTTCGCTGGTCAGCTCGAAGCACCTCCAGGCTCCCTCCGAGGCCCCGGTTCCCGCCATGTCCACGAAAACGCTCGCGTAGCCCCGTTGACACAGGCGGATGCGGCAGCCCTCGAAGAGGCTGCCGATGATGTCGTCCTTGCGGTAGGGGTAGTAGCTGGCCAGCACCGGGCCGGGCTGACTGTGGGCTGGCCGGTACAGGTCGCCGGACAATCTGGTGCCATCGGCGAGTACGACGGCAAGATCCCGTTCTATCTGAACGTCATTCGTGGGCTGCTCAGCCATTTCTCGTCCTGCTCTAGGGCCGGTACGGCCCTGGGCACTACCGCCAGCCGTGATGGTGAGCATCTGCTCACAAGATGCTCGATTGTTCGACCCTCAGTATGAGCGGCACGCCCATGGCCGGCAAGGGCCCGGCAGCGAGATGGATCCGAGCGGTGGAGGGGCCTGACCCGGCCTCGCGAAATCGCTATCGGGGGCTTGCCACCGCCTCCGGAGCAGGCTGATACTTCTTCACGCGAGCATATGTGCGATATATGAGCGAATGCTCATGACGCGAGGGGAGGCTGGCTGGTGACCGTGCCGCGCCTCAGCGCCGGAGTGATCACGGCAGACCTGACCAAGCTGGGCGTGGAGCTGGAGATCCTCCGCGGCAAGGCGGCCTGGGCGCATGTCGATGTGATGGATGGCAGGTTCTGCCCGCAGCTGACGGTCGGTCCGGCCTTCATCGCGGCGGTGGCCTCGACCGGGATCCCGGTGGACGCCCACCTAATGGTGGAGGAGCCGCGCCGGCTGGTCCCGGATGTCGCCGCCGCAGGTGCAGCCGTCATCACCGTGCACGCCGAGGCCGGCCGGCATCTGCACCGCACCCTGCAAGAGATGACGCAACTCGCCGGGCAGCCCCCGTCGTTCCTGCGCGGTGTCGCGATCAATCCCGGCACGCCCGTCCAGGCGGTCGAGCCGGTGCTCGAGCTGGCCGACCTGGTTTTGGTGCTTGCGGTCAATCCCGGCTGGTCAGGCCAGGCTCCGGCCGCCAATACCCCCCGCCGGGTGGCGGCGGTCCGTGAGCTGGCCGCAGCCTGCCATACCGACGTGCTGGTCGGCGTGGACGGCGGGGTCACCATCAGTAACGCAGCCGAGATCGCTGGCTGGGGGCCCGACGTCATCGTGAGCGGCAGCGCGATCTTCGACCACCGCAACCCATCACGCAACCTCGAACTGCTGGCCCAAGCCCTGGATCGGCCGGTGCGGGTGCCATGAACCCCCCTGGTCGGGTCCGTGTCCTGGTGGTCGGTGATCCGTTCATGCCGGCGTCGGTGTACGCCCCGTATCTGGCGGACTTGGGTGACCGAGTCGCGGTTGACTCGGTGCAGATCACCGGCATGGCCAGCACGCCGCCGCATACCGAGTCGGATCGCCGCCTGCGGGAGTATGTAGGCGACCCGGCCGAGATCGCCCGCGCCGTCGCAGGGCACGAGGTGCTCATCGTGCACGGCGCCCCGGTCAGTGCCGAGGTGCTGGATGCGGCGCCGATACGGCTGGTGTGCTGCGCCCGGGGCGGGCCGGTGAACGTGGACGTGGCGGCGGCGACCGACCGGGGCATCCCGGTGGTCAACACGCCGGGCAAGAACGCGGCCGCCGTCGCGGAACTGACGATCGCCTTCGCGCTGCTCCTTATCCGGACGGTGCCGCGGGCCAGCCGCTCCCTGGCCGAGCGGGGCAGGCTCGTGGAGTCGGTGTTCGGAGGGGAGGAGTTTTTCGGCCGCGAGGCAGCGAGCATTACCCTCGGGCTGGTCGGCCTCGGCCGGGTCGGCCGCGAGGTGGCGGCGCGAGCGCGGGCGCTGGGTTTCTCGCTGCTGGCCCACGATCCGCTGCTACCGGACGCGGCGGTTGACGGCGTCGACATGGTGCCGCTGGAGACCCTGCTGGAGCGATCCGACATCGTGTCCGTGCACGCGCGGGCCACGCCACACAACCGGCACATGTTCTCCCACCCCGAGTTCGCGCGCATGCGGCCTGGCGCCTGTTTCATCAACACCGCCCGCGAGTCGCTGGTGGACGAGGCAGCGCTGCAGGCGGCACTTGCCCAAGGCAGGCTCGGTGGGGCCGGGCTGGATGTGCTGGAACAGCCACCGCCGGGAACGCACCACCCACTGCTGGCCACGCCCAACGTCCTGGTCACGCCGCACATTGGCGGCGCCACCGCTGAGACCCTGGCCCGCGGCGCACAGCGCGCCGCCGCCGCCCTCGCCAGCCTGCTGGACGGGCGTATACCCGACAACGTGATCAACTCGCGGGTCCTCAACGCAGGAAAGGCAATGACATGACAGCTGCGAGCCCGGCTGGAGGTTCCGTGACCGATGATGGGGATCTGGTCGGCCAGATGATGGCGGCCATGCGCTCGAATGACCCGGACGTGGTCCTCGAGCTGTACGCCGATGACTGCCAGGTGGCAGATCCCGCCATGCAGCTGTCGGGCAAGGAAGGACTGCGCCGAGCGGTCGAGTATTTCTTCACCGCTTTCCACATGCGGGAGATTGAGGTTGAGGAAGTAATACGCCAGGGCCCGACGCTCATCATCCGCTCACGCTGGCAAGTGGTCCATCAGGGCGAATATGTTGGGGTGCCGCCCAGCGGAAAAATCTTTGACACCTGGAACATCATGTGGCTAATCGTTCGCGACGGAAAGATCATCAGCGACACGTCGGTATGGGACGCAGGCGAGCTCCGCAGGCTCGAGCAGCTTGCGGAAGAAACGTGAAAACTGAATCGCCATGAATGTGAGGGCAGCAATGACTAGTAGAAGCAGCCGGGCACGAGGCCCGGTCACCAGATTCCGTACCCTGCTGGTCCTCGCGCTGGCCGGGTTGTTCGCCGTGACGGCGTGCAGCAGCGGCAGCAACTCATCGAGCAGTGGGGCCAAGTCGGGCACTATCCAGCTATGGCTGGGCGGGGTGCTGACCACGTCCACACCGGGGTCTGCGTACCGGAACTGGGTCAACAATGTCATCACCAGGTTCCAGAACAAATACCCGGGGACAAAGGTCGACGTCACCCTGCTGCCGGCGAATAACGACCAGCTCGCGGCCAAGGTTGAAGCCGCGTTCGCATCGCATTCGGTGCCGGACGTGATGATGCTGTACTCGGGTGCCTACACGACGGTGTACCAGCAGGGCCTGATGCACCTCAACAGCCTGATAAATTCAACCCCCGGATTTTACAAATCATATTCGGGCTGGAACCTGTCTTGTGAGAATCTCAACTGCAAGGGGGGGTCCGGCGTCATCCTGGGGGTGCCGACCGACCTGGACGGGTTCTTCCTCTTCTACAACAAGAAGCTGTTCGCGAAGGCGGGGCTGACCCAGGCCCCGGCTAACTGGAGCCAGCTCCTCGCCGACTGCCACGCCCTGAAGTCAAAGGGCATCGTGCCCATGTCCTACGGTGACGCCGAGGGCTACACCACGGTCAACTTCCTGGACGAGAACCTGGCTTCGTACATCACCCAGCCGCAGATGAACGCGATCCTCAGCGGTCACCAGAAGCTGACCGACCCGCCGGTGGTCAGCGCGCTGGACAAGGTGTCGCAGCTGCGTACCGCCGGCTGCGCGCAGAGCAACGCCAGCACCGTGGACCAGCTGAACGCCACGCCGCAGTTCGCGGCCGGGAAGTCGGCGATGGTCGAGATGTATCCGGGCCTCATACCGACCTTTGAAAAGGGCATCGGCGCCAGCAACCTGGGGGTCGCTGTGATACCCGGCACCGGCCCGCTGGGGACCAGCGTCGCGGGGAACTCGGGTGACAACTGGGTGATACCGGCCCAGTCCGCTGACCCTAAGGCCGCCTGGAACTTCATCAAGGTCGCGTCCGACGCTGCTTCCGCCAAGCTCTGGCTGACCGACGTGGGGCTTCCCACTACCAACATCGGGGCCAGCGGCAACATCACCGACCCGGTGATGAAGTTTGTCGCCACCGACCTTAATAAGGCCGGAAACCTGGAGCTGCTCGACAGCGTGCTGCCCAACGGCGTGGCCCTGTACATGTACAAGGACCTCAACCTGTTCTTCGCTGGCCGCATGTCCGCACAGGCCGTCATGAGCGCCACGCAGGCCCAGCTCAGCAGCTCACAGGTACCTGGAAGCTGACCCGGTCCCAGCCCCGCTCAAGAACGGAAGAGCAAGAATGAGCCGATCGAGTCCGTACGTTCCGCACCGGCGGCAGCGGAGCGCACGGCTTGACCGGTTCTGGGGCTTCCTTTACGCCATCCCCGCGCTCGCGTTCGTCATCATCTTCCTGGCCTATCCGCTCGTGCGGGTCTTCGGGTATTCCCTGACCTCATGGAACGGGATCGGGGCGCCGGTAGGGCAGGGCTTTCGCAACTTCGGGGCGCTGGTCCACGACTCCATATTTCTGGCCGCGCTCCGCAACAATGTGATCTACGCGATCTCTGTGCCCATCGAGGTGATCGGCGCGCTGGTGATTGCCTATCTGCTGCACGAGCGGATCCCCGGCTGGCGGGTGTTCCGGTCGGCTTTCTTCCTTCCCGCCGTCTACTCGACCGTGGTCATCGGCATCATCGCTGGCGTGATCTTGCAGACGACTGGCCCGATCGACAATTCCCTGCGCACTGCTGGCCTGTCCTCGCTGGCGAGGAACTGGCTCGGCAGCCCGGCCGATGCGCGGACCGTCATCATCGCGATCGTGATCTGGGCGAACTTCGGCTACAGCGTGCTTATCTACCTGGCCGGGATGAGCGCGCTCGATCCGCAACTCGGGGAGGCCGCGCGGATGGACGGCGCGGGCTCCTGGTACATCCTCTTCCGGGTGTACGGGCCGAACCTGCGCGGCGTGATGCAGCTCGTCCTGGTTATCAACACGGTCACGGCCTTCGCCTACATGTTCACCTATATCTATGTGATTACCAATGGCGGGCCGGGGTTCAGCACATACTCGGCCGAGTTCTTTATCTACGACAAGGCGTTCACGTTCGGGCAGCTGGGCTACGCATCTGCGGCCGGGGTTATCCTGACCCTGATCATCGCCGTGCTCGGCTACTTCCAAATTCGATGGATCACAGGCGAACAGCAATGACAACCGTGACCCGTAGCCAGGCGGCAGGCCAGGCCGAAGCTCCGCCAGCGCCGCGCTCAGATCGCCACGTCCGCTGGAAGCGTGATCATCGCCTCCCGGCCCGGGTGCTGATCATATCTGCGCTCGTCCTGCTCGCGCTCAGCGCGATATTCCCGCTGTATTTCATGGCCCAGGCGGCGTTGCGGACCCAGGCCCAGTGGAACAGCTCCGAGCTGGCCTTCCCGACTTCGCTGTCGCTCGGCACGTTCAGGCAGGTCTGGCTCGGCGGTCAGGTCGGGATCTTCCTGCGCAACTCCTTTGTGATCACGGTGGGCAGCACCGCCTTGTCGCTCGTCGTCTCCACAATGGCCGGCTTCTCATTCTCCAAGACCCGATGGCCGCTGCGGAAGGTGACGTATTACTTCATCCTGTCCTGGCTGGCACTCCCGCCGGTGGTGCTGATCGTCCCCATCTACATCGAGATGGTCCAGCTGCACCTGATCAATACGTACTTCAGCGTCATCCTGCTCTACACCGCGTTCAACATCCCCTTCGACACCTTCCTGATGACCGCCTACTTCCGCTCGCTGCCCGATGACCTGGTGGAGGCGGCGCGCATGGACAACGCCAGCCCGCATCAGATCTTCCGGATGGTGCTGGTGCCGCTGGCCAGGCCCGCATTGGGGACGCTGGCGATATTCAACATCCTCTACGCTTGGAACGAGTTCATCTTCGCCCTGCTCCTGCTGAACTCGAGTAACGTCAAGACGCTCACGGTCGGCGTTCTCCAGCTCCAGGGCCGCTACACCATAAACTACCCGGTCATCATGGCCGGCTTGCTCGTGGCATCAATCCCTGTTGTCGCGGCCTACCTTTTCTTCCAGAGATTCTTGGTCCGCGGAATAGTGGCGGGAGCGGTGAGATGACATACGATCTGCTAATCCAGGGCGGCCGGGTCATCGACCCCGCCGAGTCGAGGGACTCGGTGCTCGACGTGGCGATCTCCAAGGGCCGGATCGCGTCGGTCGCCGATCGCATTCCAGCCGAGAGCTCGGCGCGGGTGGTCGACGCCGCCGGCCTGCTGGTGCTCCCGGGACTGATCGACCTGCACACCCACGTCTTCCACGACTTCGGCTACTGGGGCGTGGATCCCGACCTGATAGCCCACGACAGCGGCGTCACCACCTGGGTCGACGCCGGCTCGGCTGGCGCCCTGACGCTCCGCGGCTTCCGGCGGCACGTGGTGCGGCGCACCGAGGCGCGCATCAAGGCCTTCGTCAACATCTCATCGATCGGACTGGTCGCGCCCGACTTCGAGCTCAGCCAGCCGAGCTACCTCGACGTGGACCTGCTGGGCCGCTCGCTGGCGGGAAACCTCGATTTCGTGGTGGGGATCAAGGCCCGGATGGCGAGCCCGACCGTCGGGTCCACCGGACTGGTGGCGCTGCATCGCGCGCTTCAGGCGGCCAGCGACCACGAGCTGCCGGTCATGGTGCACATCGCGGATGCGCCGCCGGAGATCGGCGACGTGCTGGCCCTGCTGCGGCCCGGAGACATCGTCACTCACTGCTGTACCGGCGGCTCGATGAAGCTCGTCGACGCCGCGGGTACGCCGCTGGATTCTGCCCGTGCGGCGCTCGACCGGGGGGTCATCCTCGACCTTGGGCACGGCGCGGGCAGCCTGAACTTCGCCAGCGCTGCGGGGCTGCTATCGGCGGGGATCATGCCGCACGTCATCTCCACCGACCTGCACCAGATGAGCCTGCACGTGGGTTCGCTGGTGTCGAGCGACGCGGTGGAGTCGCCGGTCATCCAGCTGCGGGAGGGCACGGACGACCGGCTCGACCTGCCGCTGTGCATGAGCAAGTTCCTCGCGCTCGGTGTGCCGCTCACCGACGTCGTCGCGGCGGTCACCAGCCGCCCGGCCGCAGCTGTCGGCCTGGGCGGCCAGATCGGGAGCCTGCGAGCGGGCGCAGCGGCCGACATCGGGCTCTTCCGCCTGGTGGATGGGCCGGTCAGCTTTACCGATGTGTCGGGCAATGTTTGCACCGGGAATCAGCGGCTGGTCAATGTCGCGACGTTCATCGACGGCTGCCGCCTGGCCGATCCGGGCTCAGCGGACATGGCGCCGTGGGTGGAGCGAATCCCGTCGGAGGCTAACCATGGCTGAGCTGCGCCTGGAGGGTGTGAGCAAGACGTATCCCTCGGGCCTGGTCGCGGTCAGGAACGTGAGCCTCACGGTGGCCGACGGCGAACTGGTCGTCCTGGTGGGGCCATCCGGCTGCGGCAAGTCCACGATTCTGCGGATGATCAGCGGCCTGGAGACGGTCACCGAAGGACGGATTCTGCTGGACGGCCGCCCGATCGACAAGATGAGCGAGTCCGCGCGCGACATCGCCATGATCTTCCAGAACTACGCGCTCTATCCGCACCTGTCGGTCTACAACAACATCGGCTTCCCGCTCAAGCTGGCCAGGATGCCCAAGGGGGAGCGGGACGCCCGGATTCGCGAGGTGGCCCAGACGCTCGGGCTGACGCCGTACCTGGACTCCAAGCCCGGCCAGCTGTCCGGAGGCCAGCGGCAGCGGGTCGCCATGGGCCGCGCCATCGTGCGCCGTCCGCAGGCTTTCCTGATGGACGAGCCGCTGTCGAACCTCGACGCGAAACTGCGCGCCGAGATGCGCACCGAGCTGTCGGAACTTCAGCGGCGGCTGGCCACCACGATGATCTACGTGACCCACGATCAGGCCGAGGCGATGACGCTTGGGGACCGGGTGGCCGTCCTCAACAACGGCTCGCTGCTTCAGGTCG
Organism: uncultured Actinomycetota bacterium; assembly: GCA_963844655.1. GTDB lineage: Bacteria > Actinomycetota > Actinomycetes > Streptosporangiales > Streptosporangiaceae > JASHPR01. Next base: position 454,728 of record CAWJPA010000001.1, read on the forward strand.
GCACGCCGGACGAGATCTACGCCCGGCCCGACGATCTGTTCGTCGCCGGCTGCCTCGGCAACCCGACCATCAACACCTTCACCGCCCGGCTGGTGAGCGGCCCGGGATCGGGCCAGGTGGTGTACGCCGACCAGCGGCTGCAGCTTGACCAGCAGGAACTACACCGCCATCGAATCCAGCCCGGGCCGGATCAGGACGTGATCGTGGGCATCCGCCCGGAGGCCCTGCAGGCCGCCGGCGATGCGCGGGCGGCGGGTAGCGGGCGCGTGCTGACGGGGACGGTGGTGAAGCGCGAGTCTCTGGGCTCGGACGTGCTCGCCTTCATGGACCTGAGCCCGGCCAAGGTCACCAGCCAGGAGAGCCTTGCCCTCTTCGATGAACGGTCCGACGACAGCGCCACCACCCGCCCAGCCGGGAGGGTGGTGGCCCGCCTCCCGGCTCATTCCTCCGTCACCGAGGCACAGCGGCTAGGAGTTACGGTGGCAGCCAATTCCCTCCACCTATTCGACCCGGCGACCGGCGCGGCCTGGGCACAGATGCGCGCCGGTGCCGCGGAGCCGGAACTTCCTTCATCAGCACCGGCGGGCCAGGGCAGTGACCGGGCCAGCTAGCGGGCGGCGATGACGGCGGATTCCCGCGAAAACCGGATCCTCCACGGGGTCGACCAGCCCCCGGAGGACGTCCGGCAGGTCCGCGCCGGCGACCTGAGTGCTGAGTTCGCCGCTGGCGGCCTGCGGTACCTGCGGCTGGGTGACATCGAGGTGGCCAGGCGCATCGTCGTCGCGGTCCGTGACCAGGCCTGGAACACCGTGCCGGGCATCCTGTCGGACGTTCGCATCCACCAGACCCGCGACGAGTTCCGGATTGCCTTCTCCTCCCGCCACGAGGCGGACGAGCTGAGCTTCATCTGGCAGGGCACCATTGCCGGTACGGCAGCCGGGTCGTGTTCCTTCAGCATGGACGGCAGCGCCGTCACGTCGTTCCCGTACCGCCGGATAGGCATCTGCGTGCTGCTCCCGCCTGAGGAGTTCGCCGGCCGGAGCTTCTCCGCGACCGGGGGCGACGCGGGGATCTCGGGCCAGCTGCCGCTTCTGGTGGCACCACCGGGCCCGAGCGCGGGCATCGATGAGCCCCTCGTGCCGGCCTTTGCCCGGCTCGCGCTCTCCGGCCGCCACGTGTCGGCCGAGTTCAGCTTCACCGGAGATCACTTCGAGATCGAGGACCAGCGCAACTGGACGGATGCCTCGTTCAAGGCCTACAGCCGCCTGCCCGTCGTCAGCGCCGAGCCGGAGCATCTCGCCGCCGGAACGCACCTCCAGCAGGCCGTCTCCGTATCGGTCACGGGGCGGGGCCGCGCGCCGCGGCCCAGGCCCCCGTCGGTGCCGCAGATCGCCGTCGGTGATGAGATAGCTGCCCCCATGCCCGAGGTGGGCCTGGGCCAGGCCGATGATGTGCCACCCCCGGCCTCCCGGACCGCGGAACTGCTGGCCCGGATGGCGCTGGCTCACCTGAGGGTCGACGTGCGCCTGCAGCGGGAAGGCTGGGCGCGCCGCCTGGGCGCCGCCCGGCTCCAGGCGCAGGAACTGACGTGCCCGCTCGAGCTCGCCGTCTTCCTGGAAAATGGCGCACCCACCGGTCTGGAGCACCTGGCCCCCGCGCTCGGCCAGGTCCCGGTCCGCCGGGTGCTGGTCTACCGGGCGGATGCAGAAAGCACACCGGCCGCGGACGTCGCCGCGGCGCGAGAAGCGCTGCACGCGCTGCCGGCGGCCACCCCGTTCGGCGGGGGCACCGACCTGAACTTCGCCGAGCTGAACCGGTCCCGGCCTGACGTGGCCGCGATGGACGCTGTCGCGTTCCCCATCACCCCGCAAATCCACGCGGCCGATGAGGATTCGATGGTGGAGACCGCCGAAGGCGTGCGGGCCGTCATCCAAACCGCCCGGTCCTTCGCGGCCGGGCGGCCGGTGGTGGTATCGCCGATCTCGCTCCGCCCCCGGTTCAATCCCGACGAGCCGGACGGGCAAGACGGTCCGGCCGAGACGCTGCCGGGCAACACCGATCCTCGGCAGATGTCCTTGTTCGGGGCGTGCTGGGCCCTGGTCACGATGAAGGCCCTGGCCGAAGAGGGGGCCAGCGCCACGACCTGGTTCGAGACCACCGGGCCTCGGGGGGTCATCGACGGCGACACGGCGCAGCCAGGCAGCAGCCCCTTCCCCGCGCATCCCGGCCTGGTGTTCCCCGTCTATCACGTGCTCAGGGACGTGTGCGAGTTCGGCGGGGCACCGCTGCTCGCCTGCACGGGGGACCCGCTGCGGACCGCGGCCATCGCGGTCCGGCGAGGCGATCGCTCGGCGATTCTCGTGGCCAATCTCCGGCCGGAGCCACTGGCCGTCGAGGTCCGGCTGCCGCGCCGGCTACGGCCGAGCGGCGTAAGGATCCGCAGGCTGAACACCGTGACGGCCACGACCGCGATGCTCAGCCCGGAGAGCTTCCGCCGCCAGGCACAAGCGCAGCCGGCGCACCGCTCCACGGTGCGCCTGGAGCTGCTTCCCTACGAGTACAGCCGCCTTGACCTCGGGCCCGGCGGCGAACAGGACGGTTAGCATGAGTCCGAATACGGGAGACCTCAGCGGCGCGGTGGGCCTGGTCACCGGGGGCGTCAGCGGTATCGGCGCCGCTATCACGGCCGAACTGCGCGGGCGCGGCGCGATCGTCGTCGCCGTCGACAGGAACGCGACCCCCGCGGCGGCGCCGTCCTCGTCGCAGAAGGAGGCGGCCCGGGCCGGCTGGGAGGCCGCGGCGGACGTCCGCGACTTCGCGAGGATGTCCGGCCTCAGCGACCAGGTCCGCGGCGAGTTCGGGCGGCTGGACTTCGTGGTCGCGAACGCCGGGATCACCGACTGGGGCTCGATGTCGGACGGTGATCCCCAGCGGTGGCGCGATGTCATTGACACCAACGTGCTCGGCGTGGCGCATACGATCCGGGCCACGATGCCCGTTCTCGCCGCGCAGGGCCGGGGGCACATCGTCATCACCGCGTCGATATCCGGGCGTACGGCCTACGTGGGCGAGCCGATCTACATCGCCACCAAATGGGCTCTGGTCGGGCTCAGCCAGGCCCTGCGGAAGGAAGCCCGGCCAGCGGGCGTGCGCGTCAGCGTCATCGAGCCGGGAATCGTCGATACGCCGCTGGTGCGGCAGACCGCGGAGGGCGCCGCCGAGCTGGCGGCCGTGCGGGCGCTGGATCCGCAAGACGTCGCCCGCATGGTCACGTTCGTGCTGGAGCAGCCGGCCCACGTCAACGTCGACGAGATCATGGTCTCGCCGCTCGGGCAGGACTTTTAGGTTCGGCTCCGGCGCGGCCGGCGCCAGCGGCGGCCGCGCCAGCCTCAGCCCGCGATGAACTGGCGGGAGCGCACCTCATGGTCGGTGACCGTGATGAGGACGCCGAGCAGACGACCGCTGTTGTACTCGGACCCGGGGTTGATGCACACGGTGCGCCCGATGGTGGTGGCCCCGCGCGATTCGTGGATGTGGCCGTGCAGCGAGAGCAGCGGCTGGTACTCCTCGATAATCTGCCGGACGGCATGGCTGCCGACCGGAATGACGTGAGGCGCGCCCTGTTCGTAGACGAGCGTGAGGTCGCTCTCGCGCACTTCGCAGGCGCTGTCGAGCCCGGTGTCATACGGCGGGACGTGGATGTTGAAGATAGCCGTCGACGGATCCTCAAGCTGCTCGGCCAGCGGCTTGAGCTTCGCATAGAGCTCTTCCTCGCTGGCCTCGCGCTCGGTGTGCCACGGTGTCACGTTTGACCATCCCAGCGAGAGCAGTTCGTGGTTTCCAACCCGCAGGATCCGCGCGTCACCGTTTTGTACCCAGGCGGCAGCGTCGAGCACCTTCTCGATGCTCCACGGGTCGTCGTTGCCGCCCATCACGACCGCCTGCACGCCGTAATGGGCAAAACGCTCGTCACCGAGCTTGACCCAGCGTTCCAGCTCCTCGATGATCAGCCGGTCGGTCAGTGCGTCGCGTTCGGCACGGTCTTCGCCGACGTGCTCGATATCGGCACGCGGCGCCGCCCACGGGTACATGCCGTTGAACTTGATGGCGGCCTCAAGCTCGGCGAGCTCTTCCGGTGAGGTACCGGCGCGCTCCTCGCCCATGAACTCCGCGCTGAACCGGCCGTCGGCGCCGAGCTCGATCGGGATGACCGCCTTGCCCGCCATGTCACCGCCGAGGATGACCGCGCCGGCGCCGTAGAAGTGACCGGCGCCGACGAACTTCCGCCAGCAGGGGTCGGCGCCGTGGATATCCGCCGCGTGAAAGAGCGTGAGGACCGGGCCGTCCTCCGACCTGGCCCGCCGCTTCAGCAGTCCCATGCCGCGCCGCCGCGCATCAGCGCCCGGTCACGGGTAGACGGCCTCGGGCGTCATGAAGTCGATCGCGTGCCCGCTGCCCGACTCAATAACGCACTTGAAGGCGGGCTGGGTGTCGAGGTAGTACCACTCGATGTGGTCGCCGATCCGGCCGGACGCGGTCACGCCCCTCCCGGCCTGCGCGAACTCCCGCTTGACCGCCTCCGACTCCTCGTTGGTCTTGAACATCACCGCGATCGAGCCGATCCCCTCTCCGTGCTGGTCCAGCATGCGCTGCCACGGGTTGTCGCCCGCGATCGGCTCGATCAGCTCGAAGTTCAGGTCGCCGACCATTACCTCCGCCCAGCGGACGTTGAAGTAATCGACGGGCTTGCCGTCGAGGGTGCAGTCGTGCATGACGACCTTGCCGTCTGATCTGAAGATCTTCCACGGGCCCCAGCCGAATGCCTCGTGCCAGGCGCGCACCTTCGCGTCGAGGTCGCGGACGACGAGCGATACCTGGGTGATCTGGTTGGGCCGGTGCTGCGCCGGCGGTGCCACCGACCCGTCCTCCGGCGGGTAGATCTCGGCGGCCGACACGAAATCGATGGCGTGACCACTGCCGGACTCGATCAGGCAGCCGAACCGGTCCTGCGTGTCCAGGTAGTAGTACTCGATGTGGTCGCCGATCAGCGCGCGCATCGTCACGTCGATGCCGAGCTTGGCGAACCCGTCCTTAACGACCGCCGACTCCTCGTGGGTGTCGAACATGACCGCGATCGAGGCGATGCCCTCGCCGCGCGCCTCCAGGAACTCCCGCCACAGGCTCGGGCCCTCGGTCGGCTCGAGCAGTTCGAAGTTCAAGTCGCCGACCATGACCTCGGCGCCCCGCAGGCTGTAGGGGACGGCTTGCCCACGGAGTTGCGTGCCGTGGTGCATCGGGTCGACGTGGTCGAAGACACGCCAGCCCGTCCACCCGAACGCCTCGTAGTAGCGCTCCATCGTGCGGTGCAGGTCATTGACGACCAGTGACACCTGGCTGACCGGGAATTTCAGGCCGCCCATGCCGGCCGGGAGGTTCTCGTTGGCGGACGTCATGATGCCTCCTCCTGCCGCGCCGGTGCCATCGCGCTACTCGGGTGGAATCTCGGCGTAGACGAGTTCAAGTCTGACCCCTCTGCGTGCTCGTAGGATCCAGCGGACGAGGTAGTAGAAGATGAGAGCCGCGGCCACCACGCCAAACACCCACTCGAGCATGTTGGCCTTGCTGGAGACGCCGAACTCCGGGTAATGCAGGTACAGCCACCACACGAACGAGCCGGCGAGGATCGAGGCAACACCCGCGATCGTCACCACCGGCACCCCCAGCACCCTGGCCTGGGTGCCCCCGCCCCGGTAGAACTCGGGCCGTCGCCACGGCACGATCGCAGCGGAAAGCCCGACCAGCATCATCGCGATCAGGGCCAGGATTGTCGCGTAGACGATCACCGTCAGGAACGTCGACGAGTGCAGGCTCCACAAGAGTGTGGCGATCGAGATGACCACGGTGGCAATCAGCGCGACAACCGGTGAATGCCGGCGCGACAGCCTGGTCGTCGACTCGGGCAGCAGCCCATCGAACGCCCACGCGAAGATGATCCGTGATTGCTGCATGAAGTTGCAGTAGGTGTTGAGCGGCCAGTAAATCGCATACGTAAACACGAGAAGGACGGCCACCAGGACGCTGCCGACCGACGCCGATAGCAGGAAGAAATAGGTCGGCGAGGCGGCGATAGAGCTCGGGAGCCCTGTCCCCGAATTGGCGGCCGTGACGAACGCCGTCCCGAACGTGTGCAGGAAGATCACGCCGAAGATGGCGATCGCGACGACAGCCGCCGTCCCGGCGAGGGCCATGACGTTCGCCGTCCGCGTGGAGCGTGCCTGGCGCAGCTCTCCTGAGTACGCAGCGCTGATGAAGGGGTAGATCGTTGCGATCGCGAGGACTCCCAGCAGCGGAACGGTGTTGCCGATCGAGAACGGCGGGTTGACGACGACACCGCTCTTCGCTGCCGTGGCGATCGTCGCGTTGTAGGTGTTCGCCCGGTGCGTATACGGCGCGGCGAAGTGGTTGAAGTTGTGGATGAACGTGCCGCGGCTAGTGAACAGCGCGATCAGCCCGCACACGAGGATGCCGACGACCGTGATGCCGAACACGATCGCCTGCAGGCGGAGCGTCATGCGCCAGCCGGTCGCCATCATTCCCGCCGCGAGCAGGAACATGATCGTGCCGACTACGAACTCCGAGGTCGTGTTCGTCGCCAGGGTGTGGCCCCAGCTGACCCAGGTGGGGCTCTTCGCCAGCAGCCCGATAATGCTGAAGCCCGGGGCGAGCCCGACCTTGATGAATGCGGTCGCGAAGAACGCGTTGGACAGGAACAGCGACACCATCCAGCAGGTCGAGGAGACGACGCCGACGGCAGGGTGGAGCACGCGGGTGACGAACATGTAGTCGCCGCCGGTGCGCGGCAGCATGCTGGCCAGCAGGCCGTAGGAGTACGCGAACGCCAGTACCAGCGGGATGTCGAGCGCGAGGGCGAGGATGAAGTTCCCGCCAGGGAACAGCGAGAACGCAAAAAAGACGCCTGCGGACAGCACAAAGGCGGGATGCGCCGGTATGAAGTTGAAAATGAGCGAGGCGCGCTGGGGCACGGCCCGCACCAGTCCGGTCGCTTGACGGGCGAAAAGCTTTGGCGTGGCCTTCGTCGGTGTCTGGCCGGTATCCATGTCATCAGTTCCTTGCTGAAGAGACCTCGCCAACATGAGCCGGCTCGGATCATGGACCCTTCGGGCCGTCCCGCGCGGGCACCCAGACGGCCCAAGCCGGTGGGCCTGGCCATGTCCGGGGCATACGCGATCTCCTGTCACAGGGCGCGCTCAGCGGGCCGAGCAACCCGCTGCCGCGCACCTGAACTGCGGGGTGAACCCAAGTTTCCATCGGCTTGCGCAAATGTCAAGACCCTGAGCGTCTGCTCAGCACAGGTCCCGGACACGCCTGTAACCGCCCGGCTCCGCCATGGCGGTGACCGGGGCGGGCAGCAGGATCGGCGAGGCCGCCGTGCGGCTAATCGGCGCCGAGGTGGTATCTCCTGGTCCAGGCGCTACCATCGCTGCGGGGATCCGCCTTCAAATCAGAGGTCGATGGAGGAGGCCTGCCGGTGGCTGAGGAGCCAGGTGCCGCTGAGCCGGATCGCGACCCGAACAAGATCGCGCGGTGGATCGCGCTGCTGCTGACAGCGCAAGGAGCTAGGTGAAGCCGTGAAGCCAGAACGGGCCGACGAGGCAGGGCGATGGACCTCGGAGGAGCTCATGCTCCGGGTGGCCTGGCACTACTACAAGGACGAGCTGACCCAAGACGAGGTTGCTAGGCGGCTGTCGGTATCCCGGGCATCGGTCGGTCGGCTGCTCGACCGGGCCAGGAAGATCGGCCTGGTGTCCATCAACCTGAACGCCGAGTACCTCGACGCGTTCGAGCTGAGCGGCGAGCTGCGCCGGACATTCGGCCTCGCGGAAGCACTGGTTGTCCCTGACGAGGAGAAGGAGCCGGCCGATCACCACGCCCTGAACGCGCGGATCGGTCTGGGCGGCGCGCAGTTCATGAGCACCCACCTGCGGCCGGGCGGGAGCCTCGGGGTGGGCTGGGGCGAGACCGTCTCCCAGGTGATCGCGGCCACCAACTTCGGCGCGGTCGGGCCGGTCCACATGGTCACGCTGACAGGAGGGGTGGAGGGCTACCTGCCGACCATCCTGTCCTCGAAAGGCGAGGCAACCGCCGAGTCGTCCGAGGTCACCTCGGCCACCGTGATCCCAACGCCGATCATGGCGTCCACGCCCTCGCTGGCGGCCGCCCTGCGCGACGAGCCGACCGTCCAGCAGGTCCTGAAGCAAGCGTGCAGCGTCGAGCACGCGCTCGTAGGAGTGGGTACGCCGGCCGTCGACGCCACCATCGTGCACATGGGCTATCTGAACCCGGCCGACGTCCGGGGGCTCCGCGAGCGAGGCGTGGTCGGTGACATTCTCGGCCAGTTCTTCGACGCCGACGGCAACGTCGTCGACCTGCCCATCCACGACCGGCGCATCGGGATCGGGCTGTCGGACCTGGTGCACATCCGCAAGGTGGTGGGGGTCGCCGGCGGCCTGCACAAGGCCGAGGCGATTCTCGGCGCACTGCATGGCGGGTTCCTGGACGTCCTCGTCACCAATGAACTGGTCGCGATCCGGCTGCTAGAGCTCGAGAGCCGCCCGGCGGGACGCGGGAAGCGAAGCTGAGCCAGCACCCGTGCCGCATTCGGCAACACCTGCTGCGCGGGCCAGCCTGCGGCCCAATGCCCGGCCGCGGCTGTGCGACAGGTCATTGACGCCGGCCGGGTACGGCGCCGTAGAACGGTATCGGGTCCGCCGCGCCGTCGTGAGCCTGGTAGGCGCGCAGGTCGTCGGGCTCGGCCTGGCCGGCCAGGTCGGCGGCCACAGCAGCGCGGTACCTGGCGATCTCCTCCTCGGCCCTGACCTGGTCCCAGCCCAGTTCCGGGGCCATCAGCGCGGCCGCGTGCGGCGCGGCGGCCAGGCCGCGGTCGCGGACCTCGATCGCCGCCCGGGTCCGCCGGGCCAGGACGTCGTCCAGGCGGACGGCACCCTCGTGCGTGCAGGCGTAGACGATCTCGGCCGCCAGGTAGCCGCCCGCCCCGTCGACCGGCCTGCCAAGCTCAGGGCGCAAGCGGATCAGGGCGAGCAGGTCGTCGAGGCACGATCCGTACCGGCCGAGCAGCCGGTCGATCTGCCTGACGGGCAGGCCGCTGTCCGCGGCGATCCGCTGGTGGCTGGCCTGCCGCTCGGCAAAGCCATCCGCCCCCACCAGCGGCACCGTGTCCGTGCGCGACGGCGGGACCGGCACCGGCAGGCCAGCCGCGGCGACGTCGATAAGGTCGCGGGCCATGACCCGGTACGTGGTGTACTTCCCGCCGGCGATCGCCGTGAGCCCGGGCGCCACCGTGCTCACCGTGTGCTCACGGCTGAGCTTCGTGGTGTCCCCGCCCTGGCCCTCCGCCACCAGCGGCCGCAGGCCGGCGAACACGCCCTCGATGTCGGCGCGGGTGAGCGGGCTGCGCAGCATCTGGTTGGCCTTGGCCAGCAGGTAGTCGAGGTCAGCGCGGCTGGCCGCGGGCTGGGCGGGATCGTAATCCCACTCGGTGTCGGTGTCCCCGATCAGCCAGTGGTCGCCCCACGGGATCACGAACAGCACGCTCTTCTCGGTCCGGGTGAGCAGCCCGGTGTCCATCCGGATGCGGTCGCGCGGGACCACGATGTGCACGCCCTTGGAGGGCCGCACCTGGAGCTGCCCGTCCTGGCCGGGTGACCCGCCGATCCCGGCCCGGCTGGCCCACTCCGCGGGGGCCGTCCAGGCTCCCGTGGCGAGCACGGTCTGCCGGGCGCGGATGGTCAGGTCCGCGCCGGTGAGCAGGTCGTGCGCGGTCACCCCGGTGACCCGCGGGCCTTCGGTGCGCAGGCCGTCCATCCGCACGTTGGTGGCGAGCGCCGCGCCGTGCCCGGCGGCGGTCCGGGCCAGGCAGGCCACCATGCGCGCGTCGTCCTCCTGCGCGTCGTAGAACTGCACGGCCCCGACCAGGGCGTCCGGCCGCAGCGCCGGGGCCAGCCGCAGGGCGCCGGCCCGGGACAGATGCCGGGCCCGCGGCACCGCCCGGCGCCCGCCGATGCTGTCGTAGAGCAGCAGCCCGGCCCCCACGTACGGCCGTTCCCAGCCGCGGTGCGTGAGCGGCCACAGAAACGGGACCGGCCGGACCAGGTGCGGGGCCAGCTCGGTCAGAAGCAGCTTGCGCTCCCGCAGCGCCTCCCGGACCAGGCCGAAGTCGAGCATCTCCAGGTAGCGCAGGCCGCCGTGGATGAGCTTGCTCGACTTGCTCGACGCGCCCGCCGCGTAGTCCCTGGCCTCGATCAGCGCCACCGCCAGGCCCCGGGTCGCCGCGTCCAGCGCGGCCCCGGTCCCGGTCACGCCGCCGCCGATCACCAGGATGTCGAACTCCTCGCTGGTCATCCGGTCCAGCGACCGCCCCCGGTGCCGCGGGCTGAGCCCCGTGTTGCTGAGCCCCGTGTTGCTGAGCCCCGTGTTGTTGAGCACTGGGTTGCTGAGCACTGGGCGGTCCGGGGTCATGACGCCAGCGACCGGGACAGCACGGTCTGCCAGGCCTGCCGGACCGCGCGCCGGTCGTCCTCCGGCAGCGCCGGGCGGATCGGGTCGCCGGTCTCGAACGGCAGCTCCGCCAGCGCGGCGAGATCCCACCGGCCGGTCCCGATGCCGGCCATCGCCCCGACCCCCAGCGCGGTCACCTCGGTCGCGGCCGGGCGTTCCAGCACGGTGCCGGTGAGGTCGGCGATCGCCCGCAGCAGCGAGTCGTTGCGGCTCAGGCCCCCGTCCACGCGAATCGTCCGCAGCGGTGCGCCGATCCCGCCGGAGACCGCCGCGATCGCGTCGGCCACCTGGTGCGCCACGCCGAGCAGCGCGGCCTCCGCGACGTCAGCCGCGACGGTGTCGGCGGTCAGGCCCACGATGTCCGCCTTCGGCGCCGCTTCCCAGCGCGGCGTACCCAGGCCGAACAGCGCGGGCACGCACCACGGGCCCGACGCCCCGCGCCGGGCGGCGCCGGCGACGGCGCCGTCGCGGATGACCGGCCAGGCCCCGTCGGCCAGCACGCCGATCTGCCGCAGCCACGTGGTGACGCCGCCCGCATTGGGCACGAACCCCTCGAGCGCGTAGGCGGTTTCCGGCCCCGCGCTCCCCTCCTGGCCGGCGGGCCTGCCCAGCGCCCAGGCGCAGCTGGAAACCACCCCCATGGGCACCTGCGCCAGCGGGGCGCCGCCCGCGTGGCACCACAGGAACGCACCGGTGCCCAGGGTCAGCTTGGCCATCCCCGCGCGCCAGCAGCGCTGGCCGAACAGCGCGGCCTGCTGGTCGCCGGCGCTGGCCGCGATCACCGCCCGCCCGCCGCAGACCTGCGGGTCGGTCACGGCCAGCCGCCCGGTCGTGCTGGCCACCGCGGGAAGCATCGCGGCCGGGACGCCGAACAGCTCGAGCAGGTCGGGATCCCACGCCGACGTGGCCAGGTTGAACAGCATGGTCCGCGCGGCCATGGACGGCTCGGTGACATGCGCGGAGCCGCCGCTGAGGTGCCACGTCAGCCAGCAGTTGACGTCCCCGAACAGCAGATCTCCGGCTTCGGCCCGGTGGCGGGCGTCCGGGACGTCGCTGAGCAGCCAGGACAGTTTTGAAGCCGTGAACGCTGCTTCCACGGGCAGTCCCGTGCGCCGGCGGATCTCGGCCTCGTGGCCGGTCCCGCGGAGGTCGCCGCAGCGGCTGGCCGCCCGGCTGTCCCGCCAGCTGATCGCCGGGTAGACCGGCTTTCCCGACGCCCGGTCCCACACCACGAACGTCTCGGTCTGCGCGGCCAGCCCGATCCCGGCGACGTCGGTCCAGCTCACGCCCGCCTGGCCGATGACGTCGGCGACCGCCCCGAGCACGCTGCCCAGGAGCTCGGCCGGGTCGTGCTCGACCCAGCCCGGCCGCGGGAACGAGCTGGCCACCGGGCGGCTGGCCTGGGCCAGCGGGCGCAGCGCCCGGTCCAGGGCCACGCACCGGCTCGATGAGCTGCCCTGGTCGACGGCCAGGATGGTGCCGGCAGACGTCACGTGGTGCCCGGGTCCTCCGCGGCGCGGAGGACCTCACGGATCTGCCCGGCGATCGAAGGGCCGCCGGGCAGCTGACCCTCGAAGATCGCGCCGCCGATGGTGAAACCCCAGGCCCCGGCCTTGTCCAGCGCCCTGATCTGGGCCACGCTGGCCACCGACCCAGCCGCGATCACCGGGCCGCTCGCGGCCCGGACCACCGCCCGGGTCAGCTCGGCCGCGTCCGCGGTCTGGTGCCGGTAGGCGAGCAGGTCGAGACCGTACACCCCGTCCAGCTCGGTGATCAGCCGGCCGCTCTCGGCGATCTCGGCGATGTCGCCCTGCAGGATGCTCGGATGGCCGACCACGATGCCGGGGAACGGGCAGTACTTCACCCGCTCTCCCTGCCCGTCCCCGCCGCCCTCGTTCAGCACCCGGAGCCCGTCCTCGGGATGGGTCCCGCCCAGCAGCCAGTCCACGCCGATCTCGGCCGAGGCCGCGACCGAGCGAAGCTCTTCCTCCTTGGTGGTCGACACCACCTCGAGCATGACCTCCAGGCCGTCCCCGTGCGCCCGCGCGCAGACCTCCTGCAGCTCCTTGACCGGAACGCCGATGTCCTTAAACCCGACGTAACGCAGCCCGCACCCGCGGATCTGCTCGTAAACGTCGGTCGGGCTGTCCACGGTCCGGTCGTGGTGGGTCAGCATGAACACGAACTCGATCACTGGAGCTCCCCTCGGTCGGGCGTGGCGCATCGGGCAGCAGGGCGGCGATGCCGTCGATGACATAGTCAAGGCGCTGCGGCGAGCGGGCCGCCTCGTCCGCGGCGGTGACGCCGGACAGCACCAGCACGCTGGTCATGCCCAGCGAGCGGCTCATCGCGACGTCGGTCGAGATGCGGTCGCCCACCATCGCCGCCTCGCCGGCCTGCACCCCCAGCCGGCGCAGCAGCTCGGCCGCCATGTGCTCGCTCGGCTTGCCCATGATGGCCTCGGCGCGCGCCTCGGTGCACGCCTCCACCGCGGCCAGCATCGCGGCGCAGTCCGGCAGCCCGCCGTCCGGGGTCGGGCAGAACGGGTCCGGGTTGGTGGCGACGATCGCGGCGCCGAAGTGCCGGACCGCGCGGTAGGCGCTCAGCAGCTTGGCGTAGCTGAACGTGCGGTCGAACGAGACCACGACCACCCCGGCCTCGGCCGGGTCCGTGGTGACCGGGATGCCCGCCACGGCCAGCGTCTCGTCCACCAGCGGCTCGGCCACGGTGAGCACGGCCTGCCCGGGATGGCGGTCGGCCAGGTAAGCGGTCAGCACCCCGAGCGGGGTCACGACATCGCCGGGGTCCGCGGGTATCCCGAGGCCGGTCAGGGCCTCGGCATAGCTCGACGGGCTGCGCAGCGGGTTGTTGGTCAGGAACACGAGGCGCGAGCCTGCCCCCCGGATCCGCGCGATCGTGTCCGCGGCGCCAGGCAGCAGCTTGCCGCCCAGGTACACGGTCCCGTCGAGGTCGAGGGCATAGCCGCGGAAGACCCGCGGCGGCCGCAGGAAGCCGGGGGTCATCGCTGCCCCTGCCCCGACGTGGTCCCGGCCAGCACCGCCTCGACGTCCGCGTCCTCCCACGCGCCGAGCAGCATCGCGAGGTCCGCCACGCCGAGCCGCTGCCGCATCAGCGGGCTGGTGGCCACGGCCCACCGGGCCGTCTCGTCATCCACGGGCTCGGCCAGGTCGCAGAACCTGACCGGCAGCCCGGCCGCGCGCAGCGCGGCGGCGATCGCCGCGGGATCGGTGAGGATGTCGTCCAGCACCTCGCGGTGAGCCTTCCAGGACGTCCGCAGCGCGGCCAGCGGGTCGCCGCCGGAGCCGAGCCGGCGCAGCTTCCTGGCGTAGTCGGCGAAGCACTCCGCGGCCATGGCCCCGGACGGGTCGATGGCCGCGAACGCGCGGCCGATGCGGCCGGACACGTCGTCGGCGTCGGGCAGCGCGGCCGGGCGGTCGAGCCCACCGTCGGCGATGCGGCGCAGCACGTGGGCCCAGGTCTGCGCGGCGACGATGCTCGCGACACCCACCTGCGTGCCGTGAAAGCTGCCCGGCTCCCCGCGCGCGGTCGCGGCCATCTCGAGCAGGTGGCTGACCGCGTGCTCCATGCCCGACGCGGGCGCGGTAGAACCGGCCACCCCCATGGCGATGCCACTGACGGCCAGGATCCCGGCCAGTTCGGCCAGCGGCCCTGATCCATGGCCGCCCTGCTCGGCCAGCGACCTTGATCCATGTGAGTTTGCTGTAGTCAGGTGTGCACCAAACTCACATGGATCATGCGCGGACGAGGCCGACTGGGCCGCGGCTGTTGCGGATGAGGAGGGTGGGAACGCTGTGGCGGCCAGCTCGAGCAGGCGCGGGCCGCGTGACCGGACCAGCTCCGCCACGGCGGGGTGGTACGGCGGGTCGCCGGGGGCGGCGGTGACGGGGCGAACCGGGTCGCCGGGGTGGGCGCCCGGGCCGGGGTCGGCCGGATCACCGGCCTGGGCGGCGGCCGAAATGCGGGCCTGGCCGCCGGGGCGACCCGGGTCCGGGGCGTATCCCGCCACGGCCGAGGCCAGGTACCAGTCCGCGGTGGCGGTGAACATGGCCATCATGTCGCCCATGCCGGCCCGGTTGAGGTCCGGCGGGGCGTCGTGCAGCACGGCCGGGTCGATGATCAGGGCGTCCGGCCAGCGGGACGGCGTGGTCCGCTTGACGCCCTGCCGCAGCAGCACAGAGAACGGGTCGGCGTAACCGTTGACGCTGGTCGCCGTCTGCACTGTGACCAGCGGTACCCCGGCGGGAGCCGCGGCCTTGCCGATGTCGGTGATGGTGCCTGAGCCCACGGTGACCACGCAGCCGGCACCCGCGGCCGCCGCCGCGGCCGCCGCGACCGTCGCCTCGTCGGCGTGCACCTGGCCGTCGTCCGGCCCGACGGTCACCCAGTCCACGGCGAAGCCGCGGCCCAGGGCCTGCTCGACCGCGGTGCGCAGGTCGCGGCCGTCCGCGGAGATCGGGGTGGCCGCGGCGAGCACCACCACGCCGCTGCCTGGCGGCGGGAGGCCGGTTCCGGTCCCGAGCACCGCGGCCAGGCCGTCCACGGCGCCCGCGCCCGTCACTACCCGGCCCAGGCCCAGCGGTTTCAGCCGGCCGGCGTCGGGGGCCAGCTCGCGGCGTATGCCGTCGATGTCCAGCCCGATCTCGCCGCCGGAGCTCACGCGAGGGCTCCTTCCACGCCGTCATAGAGCGCGCGGTACTGCGCGTACCTCTCCTCATAGAGTGTCCGCGCCGGTTCCTCCGGCTCGTGACAGCGGGTCGACGGCGTCACCGTCCTCGCCACGGCGTCGGCGATGTCGCGGAACGTCCCGGCGGCCAGGCCGGCCAGGATCGCCGCGCCGAGCGCGGTCGGCTCGTCGGCCAGGACGGGCCGCACGGTCCGTCCCGTCACGTCGGCCTTGATCTGCAGCCACAGCTCGCTGCGGGCCCCGCCGCCGACGACCCGGATCTCCTTGTCGGCCAGGCCGAGCGCGTCCATCCGCCCGAGCACGTCGCGCAGCGCGAACGAGCAGCCCTCCACCACGGCCCGGGCCAGGTGGGTGCGGTCATGATTCATGGACAGGCCGGCGAAGACCCCGCGCATCCGGTCGTTCCACCGGGGCACGGTGGCCCCGGACAGGGCCGGCACGAACAGCACGCCGTCGGCGCCGGCCGGAGCGCGGGCGGCCAGCTCGAACAGGCCGGCCTGGTCGATGCCGAGCATGGAGTTCGCGCACCACAGCGTGCAGCCCCCGGATACGAAGCCGGGATTCTCCACGAGCAGCAGCCCGGTGATCGCGTGCGCGTGCGTCTCCACCACGTGCTCGGCGTCGAACACCGGGGCCGGTGCCGTGGCCGCCACTGGCTCGGCGGTGCCGGTCACGTCGGCGACCAGGCCCGGTACCACCGCCCCCGCGCCCACGCAGGCGGCGTGCTCGTCCCCGGTGCCGACCACCACCGCGGCGTCGCGGCTGAGGCCCAGGTCGGCCGCGGCCTCGGCGGTCAGCGTCCCCACGACCTCGGCGGACGGGCGGATCTCGGCCAGCACGCCGGGATCGAGGCCGGTGGCCTCGAGCATGCCGTCGTCCCAGGTACCGCTCTGCACGTCGTACAGCAGGGTGGACGACGCGTTCGCGTGGTCCTGCGCCAGCTCCCCGGTCAGCCAGCCGAGCATGTAGCCCCCAACCGGGGGGAAGCACCGGGCCTGGCGGAAGGTGTCCGGCTCGTGCTCGCGCAGCCACATCAGCTTGGGCGCGATATGGGACGCGTCCGTGTTCAGCCCGGTCGTGGCGAAGATGCGGTCCGGGCCGAGGTCGCGGGACAGCGCGGCGGCCTGCCCGGTGGCCCTGCGGTCCAGCCAGATGATGCCCGGGCGCAGCGGCTGGAGCTGGCCATCCACCGGGACGACGCCGTCCACCTGCGAGGCCAGGCCGAGGTGCGTCACGTCCGACGCCGCGATCCCTGACCGCGTGATCAGCTGGCGGACCGCAATCGTGAGGCCGGTCTGCCAGTCCGCGGGATCCTGCTCGGCCCAGCCGTTGGCCGGATGCAGCATCGCGCAGCCCTGCCCGGCCGACGCGACCGTCCGTCCTTCTGGGTCGAGCAGGACCGCCTTCACGCTCTGGGAACCGATGTCAGCACCGATCAGGTAGCCCATCTCGTGCCCTTATCCCGGACCGTGCTCTGGCTGGCGGTCGCCCGGCCCAGGGGTCATCCCGGCGGCTCTTGGTCCCTGACGCGCTGCCAGGCCGCGTCGGCCCGTCCCACGCAGCACCGGCTTCCCACCAACCTCAGTTGCCTGACCATGCCTGCCAGCAGCCTGCGCGCGCCCGGCCCGCCGGTGATGCCCGCACCCAGCCACCGCAGGGCGCCCGGCCGGGCCGGGCCCGGTGCCACTGCGCCGGCCGGGGAGCCTGGCCCGGGGTCCGGGCCAGGCCCTGCCATCGGCTGAGTCATGAGGCCGGTGATTACAGGCCCTCATTGATGAGACGGCCGGCCGACTCGTATTTCTCCCGGTTCCGGTTCTTCAGGTAGAACGCGAAGGCCACACCGACGGCCACCACGAGGATGTCGATCGGCCCCAGCCACTTCGCGTAGCTGTACCCGCTGCCGAGGAAGTCGATGTTCTTGAACAGCAGGAACACCACGAACACCTGGGTAATGAAGGCCAGGGCCGGGGCGACCATCGTCTTCCACCAGTGCACCTCGTCCTCGTGGTGGCGCTGGAAGTAGATGAGGATGCTGAGCGAGACCAGCGCCTGGACCGAAAGGATGATGATCACGCCCATGACCGCCATCAGCCCGTAGAGCTGGAGGTAGGCCTGGCTGGCCGGGTCGTTGGTCCCGGTGAACAGCGCGAACCCGAGCACGATCAAGGCCGCGATCACGGACTGGGTGACGGACGCGATGTGCGGGCTCTTCCACTTGGGATGCGTGCGGCCCAGCGCCCTGGGCAGCAGCCCTTCCCGCCCGAGGGAGTAGAAGTACCTGGCCGTGGTGTTGTGGAACGCCATGCCGCAGGCGAACGACCCGGTGATGATCAGGTAGCTGAGCAGCGAGCCCACCCAGCGTCCGCCGATGGCGTTGGCCGGCTGCAGGTAGTACTGGGCCGCGTTGGTCTGCGCCTGCTTAACCGCGTCGTGAATGGTGGCGTAGCCGGCGAACGGGGCCCAGCTGGTGATGATGTAGAAGAGGCCGAGCCCGATCACCGAGATGTACAGCGCGCGCGGCACGTTGCGCTTGGGGTCCTTGGACTCCTCGCCGTAGTTCGGCGCCATCTCGAACCCGACCCAGGACCAGAACGCGAAGAACAGCCCGATGCCGACCGCGCCGGCCGCCAGCGTTCCCGACGCCGGGAAGCCCTTGAACGCGTTCACCGGGTTGATCGCGGCCGCCGGGAGGTGGCCGTGCCCGAACATGAACCCGTCGAAGATCAGCAGCATCACGATCTCGGCGATCAGCCCGACGCCGAGCACGATGCTGGACACGCGGACGTCGAAATAGGTCAGCAGCGAGATGATCAGCACCATGGCCAGCGCCAGCCACGGCCAGGCCACGTTGAGCCCGAACTGGGCCAGCTTCAGGTTGAGGAAGTAGGCGAAGCCGCCGCACAGCGACGCCTCGAACACCGAGTAGGCCAGCAGCGAGCCGAACCCGGTGCCCATGCCGATCTCCCGGCCGAGGCCGTAACTGATGTAGGAGTAGAAGCCGCCCGCCGTGGTCTTCTTCCGCGCCATGGCCACGTAGCCAACCGAGAAGATGACCAGCACGATCGTGGCGAACATGAACGCGGCCGGCGCGCCGACGCCGTTGCCGAAGCCGACCACGATCGGGGTGTTGAACAGCATCGCCGATATCGGCGCGGAGCCGGTCACGGTGAGGAACAGCACCCCCATCAGGCCGACGGCGCCCTTCCGCAGCTTATGGACATCCGCGCGTTCCGAGATGTCCACGCTCTCCAACATGCCGACCTTGTGCACGGTAATGGCGGGACCGTCGCCGCCGGCTCCTGTCTGCTCTTGGGTATCGGACATGCAGCCAGCCTCCTCAGTGGGCCAGGCCTCGTGCGCTGCTCTCCAGAGCCGGGCACGACGGGGGATGTGGCCGCCGGATCGCCGGACGGCTGTCCGGTCGGCGGGAACTGCAGCAGCCGGGGAGAAGGTCATCGGAGGCGGTCTGCCGGTTTGTGGTGCGACCGATCGCGGCCGTCATGTCCCCTCCTCGGCATGCCGAACGGCATGTGCCCGTGGGGACTGTGTATGTCGAGTTCGCCGAGGTAGACCGCGGCGCTATCGACATGCTCTCGTCGCCCGCCGGATCCTGACCGTAACATACCGAATTCTCGGCCGACAAGAGTTTTGGGCCGTTACCGGCCTGTTATAGTAGGCCCTTGACTATTAGGTCGGACCGATACATGATTTGGTCTGGTATGGGTTCGCGGCGCGGCGCCAATCAGGCCAGCCGCAGGCAGGGGATCAGGGCTTTCGGCAGACGAAGGCAGGGCGATGCACGACTACGACGTCTTCACCGTCGAGTCCAAGGCCGAGGTCCTGGATAAGTCGCGCGAGTTCTGGAATCCCGGCAAGACCGACTTCTGGTCCGAGACCGGGGTCGACCTGGTCATCGACCGCCGGGAGAGCTACTTCATCTGGGACATGTCGGGGATCCGCCTCATCGACGTGCACCTGAACGGCGGAACGTACAACCTGGGGCACCGCAATCCGGAACTGGTCGAGGCCATCACCATCGGCATGCGGTCCTTCGATATCGGCAACCACCACTTCCCCTCCAGCGCCCGGGCCGCGCTGGCCGAGGCCCTGATCCACACCGCCCCGCCGAACCTGACCAAGGTGGTCTACGGCAGCGGCGGGGGAGAGGCCATCGACATCGCGCTGAAGACCGCGCGGCACGCCACCAAGCGGCGCAAGATCGTCTCGATCATGAAGGCCTATCACGGCCACACCGGCCTGGCGGTGGCCACCGGCGACGACCGTTTCTCGCAGCTGTTCCTCATCGACACCCAGGACTTCGTGCACGTCCCGTTCAACGACATCGCGGCCATGGAGCAGGCGCTGGCCGGCGGCGACGCGGCGGCGGTGATCATGGAGACGATCCCCGCCACGTACGGCTTCCCGCTGCCGGAGCCCGGCTACCTGGAGACGGTCAAGGCGCTGTGCGAGCGGCACGGGACGCTCTACATCGCCGACGAGGTGCAGACCGGGCTGATGCGCACCGGTGAGATGTGGGCGATCACCAAGCACGGCATCGAGCCCGACATTCTCGTGACCGGCAAGGGGCTGTCCGGCGGGATGTACCCGATCGCCGCCGTGCTGGTCAGCGAGCGGTGCGCGGGCTGGCTCACCGAGGATGGCTTCGCGCACATCTCCAGCTTCGGCGGGGCGGAGCTCGGCTGCGTGGCCGCGCTGAAGACCCTCGAGATCTGCGGCCGGCCGGAGACGCGGTCGATGGTCCACTTTATCTCCGACATGGTCGGCCGCGGGCTGCGCGGCATCCAGGCCAGGTACCCGGACTGGTTCACCGGCATCAGGCAGAACGGCGTGGTCATGGGCCTGGAGTTCGACCATCCCGAGGGGGCGAAGATCGTCATGCGGCACCTGTACCGCAACGGGGTCTGGGCCATCTTCTCGACTCTCGACCCGCGCGTGCTGCAGTACAAACCCGGGGTGCTGATGACCCCCGAGCTGTGCGAGGAACTGCTCGACCGCACCGAGGCCGGGATCGGCGCCGCGTACGCCGAGGTCCGCCGCGGTCCCGGGAAGACCGGCCGGTGACCGCCGTCTCCGGCGACCAGGCCGCCGCGGCCGGTGTCGTCGCCGAGGGCGCCAGGAGGCCGGCCAGCCCGGCGGCGGGCGGGGCCGAGCCGACCGGCGCGGCGGCCATCCACCGGGGCCGGCAGATGCTCGCCCGCGCGCACTGGGCCGCGGGCGCCTTCGCCAGCTACGACCGGGCCTCGGTGCTGCGCATCGCCGAGGCGGTGGCCACCGCGGCGCACGCCGAATCGCGCCGGTACGCCGAGTGGGCGGTCAGGGAAACCGGGTTCGGCGTGGTGGAGCACAAGGTCATCAAGAACGAGGCCAGCTCGCTCGGGATCCTGGAGCACTACAGGGACGAGGACTACGTGAGCCCGCGGATCGACCCCGCGGCCAAGATCCTCGCCCTGCCCCGGCCAGCCGGCGTCGTCCTGGCCCTGACCCCGTCCACCAATCCGGTGTGCAGCGTGTTCTTCAAGGTCATCCTGGCCATGCTGACCCGGAACGCGATCGTGGTCAGCCCGCATCCGATGGCCCAGGGGTGCTGCGTCGACGCGGCCCGGCTGCTGGCCGACGTGGCCACCGAGGCCGGGGCCCCGGACGGCGCGATCCAGGTGGTGCCGAACGCCACCGTCCCGCTGATCGAGGCGCTGATGGCCGACCCGGTCACCGGCGTGATCGTGGCCACCGGCGGCACGCCCGTGGTGCGGGCCGCGCACCGGTCGGGTAACCCCGCGCTCGGCGTGGGCCCCGGCAACGTGCCTGTGCTCGTGGACGAGACCGCCGACCTGGCCGCGGCGGCCCGCCGGATCGCCGACAGCAAGTCCTTCGACAACTCCGTGCTCTGCACGAACGAGTCCGTTCTCGTGGTCCAGGAGTCGGTGGCCGACCGGCTGTTCCGCGAGCTGCAGCGGCAGCAGGTGGCCCTGCTCGACGACGCGGACACCAGCCGGGTCCGCGCCTACCTCTTCCCCGACGGCCGGCTCAACGGCGAGGCGATCGGCAAGGATGCCGCCTGGATCGCGAGCCGGGCCGGGGTCAGGGTCCCCCCGCGGACTCGCGTAATGCTCACGCCTTTTGATCATGTTGTGGGCGAGGAGCCACTCGCGCACGAAAAGCTCTGCCCCGTGCTCGGGGTGGTCAGGACCGAATCCGCGGAGCGCGGGATCGAGACCGCCCGCGCGGTGGTCAGGCTCGGCGGCGCCGGCCACTCGGCCGCGATCCACAGCACCGACCCGCACGTGATCATGCGCTACGGCACGCGGGTGCCGGTGCTCCGGGTCGCGGTCAACGTGGGGAACAGCACCGGCAGCGCCGGTCTTGACACCAACCTCGCACCGTCGATGACGCTCGGCACCGGGTTCATAGGGCGCAGCTCGATCGGCGAGAACCTCGAGCCCCGGCACCTCGTGAACTGGACCAGGGTGGCCTACAACGCCGCCGCCGACGTGCCGTTCGACGACTTCGCGCCGATCGCCGCCTGGCAGCCGCCGGACGGCCCGGTGCCCGGCTACCCGCAGGCGTCGAACCTGCCCGGCGTGGCGCCAGGCGCGCGGGCGGCCAGTCCAGTGGGGTCAGCGGCGGCCGGGGCGGTCCCGGACGCGGTCAGGGAGCAGCTGCGGGCCCTGATCGTCGAAGAGCTCGAGCAGCTACTCAAGAGGTAGCCGTGGCCGAACTCCGATCGTTCATCTTCCTGGACCAGCTGCAGCCGCAGACCATGTGCTACCTCGGCACCTGGGTGCGGGGACGGCTGCCGCGCGCGGGCGTGGCCGCGCAGGTGATCGAGATCGCGCCGGGCCTGGACATCGAGCCGCTGACCGACGTCGCGCTCAAGGCCGCGGACGTCCAGGCCGGGATCCTGGTCGTGGAACGGCAGTTCGGCTACCTCGAGCTGCACGGGACCACCGACGCCGTGCAGGCCGCGGCCGGCTCGGTCCTGGAGGCGCTCGGGGTCAGCGCCACCTCGGCGACCAAGCCGCAGGTCCTCGCGTCGCGGATCATCACCCGCGTGGACGCGCAGCACGCGTTCCTGGTCAACAGGAACAAGCTCGGCTCGATGGTGCTGCCCGGTGAGTCCCTGTTCGTGTTCGAGCTCCAGCCCGCGTCGTACGCGATCCTGGCCGCCAACGAGGCCGAGAAAGAGGCCCGCATCAAGATCGTGGATTACCGGATGATCGGCGCGACCGGGCGGGTCTACCTCTCCGGCCTGGAGGACGACGTGCGCCAGGCCGCGGACGCCGTGACCGCCGTGCTGGGCGAGCCCCGGTGACGGCCATGGACTCTGCGGAGCTCCGTCAGCTCGTGCGCGAGGTGCTGCGCGACCTGCTGCCCGCGCAGGCCGGCGCGACCCCGCCGCCCGTCTCCGCGGCCAGCCAGGCGGGACAGCCGTCCGCCGTCCCCGCCGCCCGGCCCCGGCCGTCCGGCTACCCGCTCCCTGCGGCCCCGCCCACCTCCGACCCCGCTCCTGCCCGGCCTGCCGCTTCCATCTCTGCTGCGGCGGGAGGAGGAGCTGCGGCGGGAGGGGGAGGGGGCGCGCGGTCCGACGGCGCGCTGGAGCCGGTCCGGCTCGCGACCGACGAGGACCTGCACGAGTTCGTGCTCCGGGTGCTCCGGCTGGCCGACAACCCCAAGCGCCGCCGGGACCTGCTGGCCGGCCGGCTCCGGTTCACGCTCGCGCCCGGCGGCCCTGCGCCAGGCCCGCCCGCCGGCCTGCCTGTGCCCACCGGCGTACCCGGGCCCGCGGCTAACGGGCAGCGGCCGAGCGAAGGTCACCGGATCGACAAGGGAGCGGTCACCGAGCGCGCGGTGCAGGCCGCGGCCAGCGCGGGGGTGCGGCTGGTGCTCGGCCCGCGGGCGGTGCTGACCCCGCTGGCGCGCGACCGGGCCCGCGCCCTCGGAGTCCCGATCGAGAAGGAGCGGTGATGCTGCAAGCACTGGTCGTCGGCAATGTCTGGTCCACCAAGCGCATCGACGGGCTGCCCAGCGGGGCCTTTCTTGAGGTCGAGGTGACCGGCTCCGGGGAGCGGCTGGTCGCGTTCGACGTGCTCGGCAGCGGCCAGGGCGAGCGGGTCCTGGTCGCGCAGGGCTCGGTGGCGTCCGGCTGGCTGCCGGGCCGCCCGCCGGTCGACGCGCTCATCGTCGGATCCATCGACGAGCCCGCGGCACCCGCCGCGGGCTCAGGACCGGCCAGCAAGACCCGCAGGAAGCGGTCGGAATAACGAGCGCCGGGGCGCGGGTGGCCCGGTCGACACGAAAGGGATAGCTAGATGGCGCAGAATGCTCTCGGCATGATCGAGACCAAGGGCTACGTGGCGGCTCTGGCCGCCGCCGACGCCATGGTCAAGGCGGCCAACGTGGTGATCGTCGGCCGGCAGGAGGTCGGCGACGGGCTGGTGGCCGTCATCATCAACGGCGACGTGGGCGCGGTCAAGGCGGCCACGGAGGCGGGCGCGGAAACCGCGTCGAGCGTGGGCGAGCTCGTCTCGGTGCACGTGATCCCGCGGCCGCACGGCGAGCTCGGCAAGCACTTCGTTGTCGCCGAGTAAGACCGGCCGCACGCCAGCGGCGACCGCCGTCGCGGCGGGCATCGAGCTGCGGGTGTACCTGCCGATCGCGGGCCTGCAGCGGCAGTTCGCCGCGTACCTCGCGGTGCCCACCAGGGCCCGGGGCTACCCGCCCACCGAGGGCGATCACGCGCTGATCGTCGAGATCGCGCCCGGGCTGGCCATCGAGCGGGTCACCGACCTGGCGCTGCGGGCCGAGCCCGCGGTCGAGCCGGGGATCCTGTTCGTGGAGCGGCACTTCGGCGTGCTGGAGGTCCACTCCCGCGGCGAGGAGCACGTCAGGCGGGCGGGCCAGGCCATCCTGGACGGGATCGGGCGCGTGGCCAGCGATCAGCAGCGGCCCCGCCTGCTGTACTCGGACGTGATCGAGGACATCACCGACCAGCAGGCGATCATCATCAACCGGTCCCGGCAGGCATCCATGATCATGCCCGGGCAGTCGCTGCTGGTCTGCGAGATGGCGCCCGCCCTGTTCGCGGCCGTGGCGGCGAACGAGGCCGAGCGCGCGGCACCGGAGAACACGCTGGTCGACGTGGCCATGATCGGGGCGTCCGGGCGGCTCTACATCGCGGGGACCACCGAGGGGGTCGGCCGGGCCGCCGCCGAGATCGAGCGGCTGCTGGCCGGCATCGAGGGACGTGAGGCATGAGTGCGGACGGCGTGGTCTCGCCTGAGGAGATCCTGCGCGGCTACGACCCGTTCGCGCGGGCCGCGCTGGCACCGTTCGGGTTCTCGGCGCAGGCCAGGCTGGCGCTGCTCAGCCTGTCGGAGAACGCCACTTACCGGGTCGACGATGACGGGCGCACCGCGGTGCTGCGGGTGCACAGGACCGGCTACCATCCGCCGGGCGCGGTCGCCTCCGAGCTGGCCTGGCTCCAGGCGCTGCGCCGGGACGAGGGGCTGCTCACCCCCGCGGTGTACACCGCCCCGGACGGCCGGGAGGTCGTCGACGTCACCATCGGCCCGCTGACCCGGCAGACCGTGCTGTTCGAGTGGCTGGACGGCACCGAGCCGCCCGAGGAAGACCTGGCCGACAAGTTCGAGGTGCTCGGGGAGATCTGCGCGCAGATGCACCGGCACTCCCGCAGCTGGGCCAAGCCCGCCTCGTTCGTGCGGTTCTCCTGGGACTTCGACAGCTGCGTGGGCGAGACGGGCCGCTGGGGCCGGTGGCAGGACGGCATCGGGGTCGGCCAGGAGGAGCTGGCCACGCTGGAGCGCGCGTCCGCGCTGATGCGCGGCCGGCTGCGCAGGTTCGGCACAGGACCGGGCCGGTTCGGGCTCATCCACGCGGACGTGCGCCTGGCCAACCTGCTCGTCAGCGGACCCGACATCCAGGTGATCGACTTTGACGACTGCGGGTTCGGCTGGTTCCTGTTCGACCTCGGCACGGCCCTGAGCTTCTTCGAGCACGACCCCCGGGTGCCCGCGCTGTGCGACGCCTGGGCCCGCGGCTACCGCCGGATCCAGCCCCTCGCGGCGGAAGACGCCGCGGAGATCCCCACGTTCGTGCTGCTGCGGCGGCTGCAGCTGGTGGCCTGGGTCGGCTCGCACCGGTTCGCCGACGCGGCCCGCGAGCTGGGGGCCGAGTTCACCGCCGGCGCCTGCGAACTCGCCGAGCGCTACCTGTCCACGACGTCCTAAGGAGCTGTAATGTTCACCTCGATCAGCGGCCGGTCGGTGCTCGTGACCGGCGGCAGCAAGGGAATCGGCAAGGGCCTGGCCGCCGGGTTCGCGGGCGAGGGCGCCCAGGTGATGATCGTCGGCCGGGACCCCAAGGCCGGCGAGCAGGCCGTGGCCGAGCTCAGCAGATCCGGTGGCGGCCCGGTGACCTTCTTCCAGGGGGACGTCAGCTCGCCGGAGAGCTGCGCGGCCGCGGTGGCGGCGGCCGAGGAGCGGCACGGCGGGCTCGACATCGTGTGCCCCAACGCGGGCATCTTCCCGCCCGCCACGCTGGCCGAGCTGACCCCGGAAGGGCTGGACGAGGTGCTCGGGGTCAACCTGAAGGGGACGTTCTTCATCGTGCAGGCGGCGCTGCCCGCGCTCGAGCGGTCCGGCCACGGCCGGGTCATCATCACCTCGTCGATCACCGGCCCGATCACCGGCTTCACCGGCTGGACGCACTACGGCGCGAGCAAGGCCGGGCAGCTCGGCTTCATGCGCTCGGCCGCGCTCGAGCTGGCCAAGCGCGGTATCACGGTCAACGCGGTCCTGCCGGGCAACATCTGGACCGAGGGCCTGGCCGACATGGGGGCGGACTACATCGCCACGATGGAGGCGTCCATCCCGCTCAAGCGCCTGGGCAGCATCGAGGACATCGCCAACGCGGCCCTGTTCCTGGCCACCGACGAAGCGGCCTACATCACCGCTCAGACGATCGTGATCGACGGTGGCCAGACCGTGCCCGAGTCGCTGGAGGCCATGGGTTGACGCAGATGCCGGCCGATGGCTCTCCGGCTGACTCCGTGGTCGGTGCGCGGCTGCGGCCGCGCACCGTGCCCGACCGGCGGCTGGTCGAGGACGCCCGGCACCGCGTGCTCGACCTCATCTCCTCCGGCGCGCTGCGGCCCGGCGACCGGCTCGGGACCGAGCGGGACCTCGCCGCCCAGCTGTCGGTCAGCCGCTCGACGCTGCGCCAGGTGCTGGCCGTGCTGGCCGACAGCGGCATCATCCGCCGCGTGCCGGGCCGGTCCGGCGGGACCTTCGTGGCCCACACCAAGGTCGACCGCGACCTGTCGGTGATCGTGGGCCTCCCGGAGTACCTGCGCCGCCAGGGCTTCGTGGCCGGGACCCAGGTGCTGTCCGCCACGATGTCCGGCGCCGATGACGTGGCCGCCAACCACCTGGGGGTCCCGGCCGGGAGCCTGGTGATCGACATCGTCCGGATCAGGCTCGCGGACGGGATACCGATCTCGC
This sequence comes from uncultured Actinomycetota bacterium, assembly GCA_963844655.1. Classification (GTDB taxonomy): domain Bacteria; phylum Actinomycetota; class Actinomycetes; order Streptosporangiales; family Streptosporangiaceae; genus JASHPR01. Next base: position 481,587 of record CAWJPA010000001.1, read on the forward strand.
TGGAGCGGGTCCAGCTGCCCGCCGAGACCTTTCCCGGCCTGCTCGAGCTGCCGCTGGGCGGGTCCATCTACGGCCTGCTCGACACCCACTACGGGATCACGCCCGACGAGGTGGTCGAGCACCTGGAGGTCGTCGAGGCCAGCTCCGACGAGGCCGCGCTGCTGGGGGTGCATGTGCGCGCGCCGCTGCTCGCCATTACCAGGACGTCGTCCACCTCGGCCGGTGTGCCTTTCGAGTTTTCCCACGATCTATTCCGCGCCGACCGGACCTGCGTCACATTCAGGACCAGGGCCGACAGAGCGGAAATCGTCAGGCGCGAAACCGGGGCGGCCGATCTGCGGTCGACGGCGACTTCCGGGCTAGGCTGACGCCGATTCGGGCCCAGCTAACGCTGATTCGGGCAGGCCTTAACGCCCTTTATGCCGATTGCATTGCTTGAATTCCCTGGCATTGTCCGGCGAATATGCGTGCGCCATGCCTCGACATTGGGCATGGTAGTGACCATAAAGCACCCAGCGTGCGCGATGGGTTGCTGTGAGTAACCCGTGACGCCCTGACCCTGCGTCAAGTCCGTACGCCGCTGCTGCAGAGCAGTTGCCAGGGGTGGAAGCGCGAGCACGCGCCGCGTGCCCGACCAGGGACTGACCTTGTCCACAATCAGGACTCTTTTCCCCAAATCCGCAAGGTTCTCGATTGTCGTAGCAAGTTTGGCCTTAACGATGGTCACGGCTGGCGCAGGTGCGGCAGCCGCGTCATCGACCGTCCACAATGGCCGCGTCGCGGCCCACATCAGCAGCGTTCCGACGCCCCAGCAGGTCGCCAGGAAATTGCTCCCGACCTTTGGCTGGAAGCGACGTCAGTTCAAGTACCTGAACTGGCTGTGGGAGAAGGAAAGCAGCTGGAATGTGTCCGCCCAGAACCCGAGTTCAGGAGCGTACGGCATCCCGCAGGCGGTTCCCGGCTCCAAGATGGCCACCGCCGGCCCTGGCTGGCAGACCAGCGCCAGGACCCAGATCGTCTGGGGGCTCGGCTACATCCGCGCGGCCTACGGCTCACCGCGTCAGGCCTGGCTGCACTGGACTGCCGACGGCTGGTACTGAGTGACCGCCCGGGGCAACGCCTCCGTCCCGGGCCTGATCGTCGGGCGGGCGGGCGCGGCCGCCCGCCCGACGCCACGCTAGCTGACCGTCATCGGGTCGGTGGCGAGGCTCTCCTCGCCCTCGAGCAGGGCCGGGGCCTGTGCCAGCACCTGCGGCCGCCAGGCGCCCAGGATGAGCGGGTAGGCGATGCCCACGGCGATCAGGCCCAGCGTGAGCCAGGGCAGCACGTTGAACGGGCTGGGCTGGCCGGGCCGCAGGTCGCCCCAGATCGGGATGGCCAGCACCACGATCCCGATCACTGGGGTGACCAGCCACAGCCAGGGGTTCTTCCTGATCCCCCGGCGGCGGAACTTCTCCCACTCCACGATCAGGGCGACGTTAGCCACCAGGTACATGATGATCAGCCCGAGGATCCCGTAGGTGCCGAGGAACCCGGAGGCGGTGCCCGGGTCGGTGAACGCGGTCGACACCACGCCGATCAGGATGCTGGGCGCCACGAACGCGATCGCGGCCGCGGCCGGCGTCCGGAACCGCGGGCTCACCGCGGCCAGGCTGCGGGTCCACAGGCCGCCGCGGGCGCCGGCGAAGATCACCCGTGAGGTCTGGGTGTTCGCCGCCACGTAGGAACTGGTCACGCTGGACAGGAACACCCAGGTGATGAGCGGCGCCACGAACGGGACGAAGGTCCTGGCCGCGGTGTGGAACGGGTTCGAGTCGGCGGCGAGCGCGCCCGCGTGACCGACGCCGAACGCGGTCACCAGCGCGTACGAGCCGATCACGTAGATGATGCCGCTGACCACCACCGCGCCGAGGACCGCGATCGGCACGTTGCGCCGCGGGTCGCGCGTCTCCTCGGCCAGCGGCGCCGCGGCCTCGAACCCGCCGAAGGCCAGGACCGCCAGGCTGAACGCGAGCAGCACGTCGGTGGAACCGCCCGGCCACGTGAACGGCGTGGCCGACAGCCCGCTCGCCCCGCCCCGGACCAGGATGGTCAGGCTCAGCACGAGCAGCAGCACGACCTCGAACACGTACAGGGCCACGGTCACCCGCACCCCGAACTTCAGCCCGATCACCACGGGCGCCACCACGAGCGCACCGTAGAGGATTGTGATGATCTGGGTGAAGCCCCAGATGTGCGGGCTGCCGAACACGTTCTCCGCGATGTAGCTGCCCACGAAGATGTAGATGCCGCCGAACGCGATGATGTACCCGAGCAGCGTGATCACGCCGACGGCCACCGCGACCTTGGTGCCGATGGACCGCGTGATGTAGGTGATGAACGACCCGGCGCTCGGGTACACGCCCGCGAACTGGGCCAGGCTGCTGGCCGTGGCCATCATGCCCACCATCGAGATCAGGAAGACCAGCGGGGCCGACGCGCCGGCCAGCGCGACCATCACCCCGGTGGTGAAGAACAGGTTGAACGCGGGCGCGATCTGGGCCAGGCCCGGCATGATCACGCCGAACAGGCCGAGCTGGCCGCGTTCCAGCTTCTGGGAGGATGTGGTGGCCATGACTAGACCTTTCCGTGCCGTCTGACGAAGTCGAGGTAGGTCCGGTTGAACTCGGCCGGGTGCTCCCAGACGCAGGCGTGGCCGCCCTTGGTCGTGGCCCACTCCGAGCCGCGTATGGCCTCGTGGATGCGCCGCGACAGCGAGACCGGGATGAGAATGTCCTCCTCTCCGGCCAGCACCAGGGTCGGTGTGGTGATCTGGCCGAGGCGGTCGGTGGTGTCGTGCTGCTGGATGACGGCGAGCTGGGCCAGGTAGGCGTGGACGGGCTGGTCCATGAAGCGCATCGCGGTCTCGAACTCGGCCAGGTCGCCGCCGCGCTGCTCGAAGAACGGCACCGTGAACGCCCACAGCGTGACGTCGCGCATGACGAAGGGCACGCCGAGGACCGGCGCCATATCCCCCCACATCGCGAACATCCGTGAGCAGAAGGGCCCGGGCGCGGCATAGGTACAGCCGAAAGTGGCGGTACGCAAATCTCCGGGGTACCCGAGTGCGTATTCCTGGGCGATCATCCCGCCCATCGACACACCCATCAGGTGGAAGTCGGTCACGCCCAGGTGATCGACCAGTGCCTTGGCGTCGTCGGCGAGCATCCGGCTGGTATACGGCCCGGCCGGCTTGGAGCTCGCGCCGATGCCCCGGTTGTCGAACCGCAGCACGCGGTAGCCGGCGGCCAGGAAGTCGTCCATCTGGAGCACCCAGGTCTCCAGGTCGTCGGCCAGCCCGTTGATCAGGACGATCGTTTCCTCGCCGTCGCCTTCCAGCTTGTAGTTCAGCTCGATGTCATTGACTTGGGCTGCGGGCATGGGACTCCCCTGCGGTTCGAAGGCTGATACGGGCGTAGAGCTCGGTGAGCATGTCCTCAGTGAGCGAGAAGTGGGAGGCGGCGCAGTCACCCGCCCGGGCCGGGTCGCCGGCGATGACCGCCTCGGCGAGCTCCGGATGCTGGTGCAGGGCCCGGTGCCGCACCTCGGCGGTGTACGGCTCGGCGTCGAAGCCGAGGCTGACCTCGCGGCGGATCCGGGCGCTGAGGTCGACCAGGCGCGCGTTGTGCGTGGCCCGCGCGATCGCCTGGTGCAGCGCGTGGTCGGCCAGCCGGGATGCCTCCCGGTCGGCCGCCGCGGCGTAGCCGCCGACCGCCTGGCGGATCGCGGCGATGTCGTCGGGGTCCCGCCGCTGGGCCGCGGTCCGCGCGATCAGCTGCTCAACCAGCGAGCGGAAGTCGAGGATCTCGCTGAGCTCGGTCCAGGCCGGAACCAGGGTCCGGCGGATCATCTCGTCGGAGTCGGGACCCTGGTCGGTCTTGACGAACGTCCCGCCGCCGCGGCCCCGCCTGGTCGTCACGTACCCGGACGCCTGCAGCCGCTGCAGCGCCTCCCGCACGCTGGTCCGGCTGACCTCGAGCATGGCGGCGAGCTCGCGCTCGGTGGGCAGCCGCTGCCCGGGCACGAACTCGCCGAGCGCGATCGCGGTGACGATCCGCTCGGCGATGCGCTCGCCCGCGGTCCGCATCGGGACCGGAGCCAGCAGCGCCCCAAATCGCTCGGTGCTCCCCGGGGGGGACGACTCCTGCTCGGTCATGGCCGTGCTCCGGCGGCGAAGAAGGCGGCGATGAAGCGGGCCAGGGTCCGCGCCCCGGACACGATGCTGGCCAGGTCGACCGCCTCGTCGATGGCGTGGATGTTGCGTGACGCCGGGCCGTAGCACAGCGCGGGCCGGCCGAACTGGTTCAGGTAGAAGCGGGCATCCGTCGTCGCGCCCAGGACGCCCCGCGGCGGAGCCACACCGTGCGCCGCCTCGTGCGCCCGCGCCATCGCGGCGGCGAGCGGGTGATCGCGGTCGAGCAGGTAGCCCTCGGCGCGGAAGCCCACCGGCCGGACCGCGGGCGGGTGGTCGGCCAGCCACGGGTCTGCCGCCGTGAGCACCGCGGCTTCCACCCGGCTGAACGCCTGGTCCGGCGTCCACCGGCGGGGGAACCCGACCCGCACCCGCAGCCGGGCCCGGCCCGGGACGCTGGAGGCCCAGTCTCCGGCGGTGACCACGCCGACGTTCACGTTAAAGGGCCTGGCCACCTCGCTGAACGCGGGATCCTCGTCACCGGCGTTGATCTCGTCCTCGAACTCGGCCAGCGCGCGTAGGATCGCGGGCACGCAGCGCACCGGGTTCACCGCCCGGTCGGCCGCCTCGGCGTGGGCCGGAACCCCGGTGATCTCGATCTCGACCCACAGCACGCCCACGCCGCCCAGCAGCAAGGTGAGGTCGGTGGGCTCGAGCACCACCACGGCGTCGCCGAGCACCCCGGCGTTCCCGGCCGCCAGCGTGCCGTTGCCTGTGCACTCCTCCTCGATCACCGACAGGAACGACAACTCGCCAGCCAGCGCGTCCGGCATGACGTCGCGCAGGGCGGCCAGGGCCAGCAGGCCCATCGCGAACCCGCCCTTCATGTCACCGGAGCCGCGGCCGATGAGCCACCCGTCCGCCCGCACGGGCGTGAACGGGTCGGACGACCAGATCTCGGCTTCCGCGGGCACCACGTCGATGTGCCCGTTCAGCAGCAACGACGGTGACCGTCCCGGGTTGATCCGCCCGAGCACGTTGTCGCGTCCCGCGTAGGGGGCCTGCGCCACGCCGCCGGGTGGCGCGGCAGCCGTCTGATCCGGCACGGCCAGCCGGGTCACCTCGAACCCGAGCCTGGCCAGCTCGGCCGCGACGATCTCCTGGGCTTCCTGCTCGTGGCCGACGGTGCTGGGCGCGGCCACGAGCCGCTCCAGGAATGAGAAGGCGGTCTCGGCGCCGTCCGCGATCGCGGCGTCCACCGCCGCCCAGGCCGGGAAGGGCTCGTCCGCCCGGTAAGCGTTCATCCCGGCCCCTGACGTCCATGCGGGTCTGGCGATCGTCCGCATGACCCGCCCGGCCCGGCTGTGCGCCAGGCCTGGCCCCCGGTCGGGCCTCCGGCAGGCCTGGCGCACAGTCGCCCAGCAGCGCTAAGTGGTCTAGCGGACTGATCTTTAGACCATTTTTGGCGAGTTACCGTCGTGGTGTCAATAGCGCGGCGGGCCCCATTCGCGGCCGCGTGCGCCGCGGCTTACCCCGGCCGGCCGCCGGCGCGCGGGTTGGAGGTCGGGCCGCGCGGGGGAGGAGCCCTATGAGACCCATTCGGCCGCCGCAGCGGGCGGCGCCAGCACGCTGAGTACACCCGCGACTACATGGATGATGTATGGCCTGATGGCGTTTATGCTGGAGATTATCCGTTGAGTGGCCGTGGTGACAGGAGGACTTCCGGTGACAACGAACATCGGGGCAGCCCCGGTACAGCCGGCGCGCGTGCGTGAGGTGCTCGGCCAGCACGTGCTGGCCGACGGCTTCAGGATTGTCTACGACACCAAGGCCAGCCATGGCTGCTGGATCGTCGACGCCATCTCCGGCGAGGAGTACCTCGACCTCTATACGTTCTTCGCCTCCTCCCCGCTCGGGTCCAACCCGCGAGGGCTGGCCGACGACCCGGAGTTCCTGGCTGTGCTCGCCGAGGCGGCCTCGAACAAGCCCGCCAACCCGGACATGTACACCACGCATTACGCGCAGTTCGTGGAGACGTTCACCCGGGTGCTCGGCGACCCGGCCCTGCCGCACCTGTTCTTTGTCGAGGGCGGCGCGCTCGCGGTCGAGAACGCACTGAAGACCGCGTTCGACTGGAAGAGCAGGCGCAACGAGGCCGCCGGCCGCTCGCCCGAGCTTGGCACCCAGGTGCTGCACCTCACCCGCGCGTTCCACGGCCGGTCCGGGTACACGCTGTCGCTGACCAACACCGAGCCGGGCAAGACGGCCAGGTTCCCCAAGTTCGGCTGGCCCCGGATCGACGTGCCCGCGGTCAGGTTCCCGCTGGAGACGCACCTGGCCGAGGTCGAGCAGGCCGAGGCGCGGGCGCTCGCCCAGGCGCGGGCGGCGTTCGAGGCCAGCCCGCACGACATCGCCTGCTTCCTGGCCGAGCCGATCCAGGGTGAGGGCGGCGATAACCACATGCGGCCGGAGTTCCTCCGCGCGATGCAGGCCCTGTGCCACGAGTTCGACGCGCTGTTCGTGCTCGACGAGGTGCAGACCGGGGTCGGCCTGACCGGCACGGCCTGGGCCTACCAGCAGCTCGGCCTCGAGCCCGACGTGGTGGCGTTCGCCAAGAAGGTCCAGGTCGGCGGCGTCATGGCCGGCCGCCGCGTGGACGACGTCCCGGACAACGTGTTCGCGGTGTCCGGCCGGATCAACTCCACCTGGGGCGGCGGCCTGGCCGACATGGTCCGCTCCCGCCGGCTTCTCGAGATCATCGAGCGGCAAGGGCTGTTCGACAACGCGGCCAAGGTCGGCAACTGGTTCCTGGGCGAGCTCAGGGCCCTGGGCGAGCGGCACGCCGTGGTGTCGAACGTCCGCGGCCGCGGGCTCATGTGCGCGCTCGACGTCCCGACCGAGGCGGTCCGCGACACCGTGGTGCAGCGGCTGCTGGAGGAACATGTCATCGTGCTGCCATGCGGAGAGCGCACGGTCAGGTTCCGCCCGCCGCTCGACATCACCGAGCGGGAGCTCGAGACCGGGCTGGCCGTGCTCGACCGGGTCCTCGCCAGCCTGCCCGGACAGTGACACGAACCCACTAAGCACGTAAGTAAGGAAGCACCAGATGCCCACCCGCACCGTTACCTCTGTCATCGGCGGCCGCCCGGCGGCCGACGCCCCGGCCGGCCGGGTCCGGTCCACCAATCCGGCGCACCTCGACGAGGTGGTCGCCGAGGTCGCGCTGGGCGACGCGGCCCAGTTCGTCGCGGCCGCCCGGGCCGCGCGCGCCGCGCAGCCGGCCTGGGCGGACGTGCCCGCGCCGGTGCGCGGCCGTGCGATCGCGCACATCGGCAGGCTGATCGAGGAGAACAAGGAGGCCCTGGCCGCCCTGGTCACCCGCGAGATCGGCAAGCCGTACCCCGAGGCTCTCGGCGAGGTGCAGGAGATCATCGACACCTGCGACTTCTTCATCGGCGAGGGCCGCCGCCTGTACGGGCAGACGGTTCCGAGCGAGATGCCGGACAAGCAGCTCTTCACGTTCAGGAACCCGGTCGGCACGGTGGCGGTGATCACCGCGGGGAACTTCCCTGTCGCGGTGCCGTCCTGGTACATCGTGCCCGCACTGCTGTGCGGCAACACCGTGGTGTGGAAGCCCGCCGAGTACTCCGCAGCCGCCGCGTCCGCCTTCCACGAGCTGTTCTGCCGGGGCGGCGGGCTCCCTGACGGGGTGTTCAACGTGGTCCACGCGGACGGCCAGGAGACCTTCACCGGGCTGGAGCAGGCGCTCGGCGCGCACCTGATCGACAAGGTCGGCTTCACCGGCTCCAGCGAGGTCGGCTCCAGGATCGGCGAGCTCACCGGCCGGCACCTGCAGTCGGCCTGCCTGGAGCTGGGCGGCAAGAATCCCATGGTCGTGACGGCCAACGCCGACATCGACCTCGCGGTCGAGGGAGCGCTGTTCGGCGGGTTCGGCACCGCCGGGCAGCGGTGCACCTCGCTCGGCACAGTGATCTGCCACGAGTCCACCCGCGACGAGTTCCTCACCCGGTTCGCCGCGGCCACCGCCGCGGCCAAGGTCGGCGACCCGCTCCAGGACGTGCTCTACGGCCCGATGCTCGACGTGAAGTTCGCCGAGCGGTTCGAGAAGTTCCTCGGCTGGATCAGCCCGCAGCACAAGGTGCTCGGCTCCACCGGGACCGGCCGGATCACCGCGGCGAACCCGCGGGAAGGCTTCGTCGGCGACCCGGAGGCGGGCATCTTCTACCACCCGACGATCGTGGACGGGGTCCGCCCGGGCGACGAGATCTTCGACAACGAGACGTTCGGGCCGCTGGTGGGCGTGACCACGTACCAGACCATGGACCAGGCGATCGAGCTGGCCAACGCGCCGGGCTACGGGCTGTCCTCGGCCATCTACACCAGCGACGCCCAGGAGGCGCTCACATTCCGGCGCGGCGTGTCCGCGGGCATGCTCAGCGTGAACAACTCGACCTCGGGCGCCGAGGCGCACCTGCCGTTCGGCGGGAACGGCAAGTCGGGCAACGGCTCCCGCCAGTCCGGCGTGTGGGTTCTCGACCAGTTCACCCGGTGGCAGGCAGTGAACTGGGACTACTCGGGCAAGCTGCAGAAGGCGCAGATGGATGTCGTCGAGCTCACGCCCGACGACGACTTCCGGCTGTAGCCGCATGACCACCGCGGCCGATCTGGACCAGCATTTCGCCGACGCTGCGGGCGGCCTGCCGGGCGGGCCGCCGCGCCCGGACCCGTCCGCACCGCTGCGGCCGGACAGCCGGCTGACCGGCGCCACGCTGCTGGCCATCTTCGAGGCCCAGGCCGAGAGCAGGCAGCTGGATCTCACCGCCCGGTGGATGCAGCAGCAGGGCCGCGGCTTCTACACGATCGGGTCGGCCGGGCACGAGGGCAACGCCGCGGTGGCCGCGGCGCTGCGGCCCACCGACCCGGCGCTGCTGCACTACCGGTCCGGCGGGTTCTACTGCGCCCGCGCCCACCAGGTGCCCGGCATCGACCCGGTCCTTGACGTCCTGCTCGGTGTGGCCGCCTCCGCGGACGAGCCGATCGCGGGCGGGCGGCACAAGGTCATCGGCCGGGCCGAGCTGGCCATCATCCCGCAGACCTCGACGATCGCCTCGCACCTGCCGCGGGCGCTCGGTGTCGCGCTGGGCTTCGGCCGGGCGGCCAAGCTCGGCGTGCCCAGCCCGTGGCCCCGCGACGCGGTGGCGGTTACCTCGTTCGGCGACGCGTCGGCGAACCACTCCACCGCGGTCGGGGCGATCAACGCCGCCTGCCACACCTCGTACCAGGGCATCCCGGTCCCGCTGCTGCTGGTCTGCGAGGACAACGGGATCGGGATCAGCGTGCCCACCCCGCAGGGCTGGGTGGCGGCCGCGTACAGCGACCGGCCCGGCCTCAGCTACCTGGCCGCCGACGGCTGCGACCCGGTCGCGACCTACGACGCGGCCGTTGCGGCGGCCCGGCTGGTGCGGTCCAGGCGGCGCCCCGCGTTCCTGCATCTGTCCATGGTCAGGTTCCTCGGCCACGCCGGCAGCGACGCGGAGGCGGCCTACCGCCCGCCCGCGGCCGTGGCCGCCGACCTCGACCGCGACCCGCTGGTGGCGACCGCCGGCGCGCTGGTCAGCGCGGGCCTGCTCACCCCGGACGAGGCGGTGGCCCGCTACCGCGCGGTCGGCGAGCGTGTCCGCCGCGTGGCCGAGCAGGCGATGTCGAGCCTGGCCGCTGGTCAGCGCGGCCGAGGTGATGGCCCCGCTGGCCCCGCGTCACCCGGACCAGGTGGCCGAACGGGTCAGGCGGGGCCCGGCATCACCCCGCCCGGACGGAGCCGGCCTGGCGCGCAGCGCAGGACCCGGCGACGCCGCTGACCCGGGCACCCCGCTCACCCTGGCCCAGTCGGTCAACCAGGCGCTCGGCGAACTGCTCGAGACCTACCCCGGCATGTGCGTGTTCGGCGAGGACGTCGGGCGCAAGGGCGGCGTGTACGGCGTGACCAAGGGCCTGCAGCGGCGGTTCGGGGCCAGCCGCGTGTTCGACACCCTGCTCGACGAGCAGTCCATCCTCGGCGTCGCCCTGGGCGGCGGTCTGACCGGCCTGTTGCCGGTGCCCGAGATTCAGTACCTGGCGTATCTGCACAATGCGGAGGACCAGGTACGCGGCGAGGCTGCTACTGAGCAGTTCTTCTCGGCCGGCCAGTACCGAAACCCCCTCGTGCTGCGGGTCGCCGGCTACGGCTACCAGAAGGGTTTCGGCGGCCACTTCCACAACGACGACGCGGTCGGGGTGCTGCGCGACATACCCGGCCTGGTGATCGCGTCGCCGGCCCGGCCGGACGACGCCGCGGCGATGCTCCGCACCTGCCTGGCCTCGGCCGCGGTGGACGGCTCGGTGTGCGTGTTCCTCGAGCCGATCGCGCTGTACCACACCCGCGACCTGCACGACGAGGGCGACGGTGGCTGGCTGGCGCCGTTTCCGGAGGCGCACGTGCCGCTGGGCCGGGCCCGCAGCTACGGCGACGGCGGCGACCTGACCATGGTCACGTTCGGCAACGGGCTGCGGATGAGCCTGCGGGTCGCCCGCCGGCTGGCCGGCCAGGGCATCGGCGCCCGGGTCGTGGACCTGCGCTGGCTCGCCCCGCTGCCCGCGGACGACATACTGCGGGAGGCGCGGGCTACCGGCCGGGTGCTGGTCGTGGACGAGACCCGGCGCACCGGCGGGGTCTCCGAGGGCGTCATCGCCGCCCTGGTCGACGCTGGCTACCAGGGCCGGATCGCGCGGGTGGCCAGCGAGGACAGCTTCATCCCGCTCGGCCCGGCCGCGAACGTGGTGCTGCTGGACGAGCCGACGATCGAGAAGGCCGCCGTCGACCTCGTCCACGCCGGCTGACTCCACCAGGAAGGGCACTGATGACCACGCAGAGCCAGAAGGGTGCGGCCTTCGCCGCGCTGCACACGGGTGAACCGTTCGTGATCCCGAACCCGTGGGACGCGGGCTCGGCCCGCGTCTTCGCGGCGCTCGGGTTCCAGGCGCTGGCCACCACGAGTTCCGGTTTCGCGTTCACGCTCGGCCGGCTGGACGGCGACGTCACGCTCGAGGAGGTGGCCGAGCATACGGCCGCGCTGGACCGGGCCACCGACCTTCCGGTCTCGGTGGACATAGAGAACGGCTACGGGCCGGACCCGGCCGATGCCGCGGCGGCCGTCAAGCGCGTCGCGGCAGCGGGCGCGGTGGGCGGTTCGATCGAGGACTACGACGGCGAGACAGACCGTCTCTACGGCCGGTCCGAGGCCGCCGAGCGGATCGCCGCCGCGGCCGATGCCGCGCGCGGGCGGGGTTTCCCGTTCATGCTCACCGCCCGGGCCGAGAACCACATTCGCGGCAACCCCGACCTCGACGACACCATCGGCCGGCTGCAGGCGTTCGAGCAGGCTGGCGCCGACGTGCTGTACGCCCCGGGGCTGCGTACCGCGGCCGAGATCGCCGCGGTGTGCCAGGCGGTGACCAAGCCGGTCAACGTGCTCGCGGTGCCCGGGCTGTCGTTCGCGGAGATCACCGGGGCTGGCGCGCAGCGCGTCAGCGTCGGCGGGGCGCTGACCTGGGTCGCCGCCCAGGCGATGGCGGATGCGGCCACCGCGATCCGCGACCGCGGTGACTTCACCGCGCTCTCTGCGCGGCTGCCGCTGGCCGACTGGTTCGCGGGCTGACCCTCCCGCGTTCCTCGTCGTGTCGCGGCAGCAGTCGGGTGCCCGTTCCGCTACGCCGCGGCCGGCGCCCCGCACCAGGTGGCGAGCGCGTCGGACAGGCCCAGGTCCGTGCCGTCTCCCACCCAGGCAACATGCCCGTCGGGCCGGATCAGCACGGCCGCGGGAGCAGCGACCGCGCCAAGTACCGGAAGTTCCCATGCACCGTCGTATGTCGCGTCGATCATCTGGACCCGGTCCGGCCACGGAGTGATGCCGAAACTGCCGGGCGCACCTAGGTTGACCAGCACCGGCCGGGCCTCGTGCAGCAGGGTGAACACCCGCAGCGGGCCGCTGGCGGTGGACAGGTCGAGATCGGGCATGCGGCGCCCGAGCAGCGGGTGTCCCTCGCCGAGGTCGTAGTGAATGTCCAGGCCGGACATCTTCCCGGCGACCCGCTTGCGCGGCTCGTCCATGGTCAGCAGCTCCGACATGGTGTCGCGCAAGGCGTCGACACGCTCGCCGGGGCGCAGGAGCGCGGTTTGCGCCATGGTGGTCTGCAGCACGTGGGCACCGACCGGGTGCCGCTCGGCGTGGTAGGTATCCAGCAGGCTCTCTGGCGATGTCTGGCTGACTACCTGGGCCAGCTTCCAGCCCAGGTTCACCGCATCCTGCACGCCGATGTTGAGGCCCTGGCCACCCACCGGGAAATGCACGTGCGCGGCGTCGCCGGCCAGCAGAACCCGTCTGTCGCGGTAGGACGCCGCCTGCCGGGTCATGTCGGTGAACCTGGAAATCCAGACCGGACTGTGGACTCCGTAGTCCGTCCCGTATGCGGCGGTGAGCGCCTCGCTGAGATCACGCAAGGTGGCCTCGCCGGTGTGCCCGGTGTGCTGTTCTTCCACCAGGACTCGCACCAGCTTCCCGTCATCCAGCCTGATCAGGGAATGGATGCCATGGTCATCGCGGCGGAGGCCCCACTCCGGCTCCTCGCCGGTCTCGACCTCGGCGATCAGGCAGCTGATCGTCGGGTCCCAGCCCGGGAACTCGATACCGGCGGCCTTACGGATCAGGCTGCGCCCTCCGTCGCACCCGACGAGGTATTCCGCCCGCAGCGACTGGCCGTCGGACAGCGTGACGTCGACGCCGGTATCGTCCTGCGCGAAACCGGCCACCTCATGGCTGCGGTAGATCGGCACCGCCAGTTCCTCGACCCAGTCGGCCAGAATGCGCTCGATCAGGATCTGCCGCAGGGCAAGCCCGTAGGGATGGCGGGTGGGAAAGTCACTGATGTCCAGCCGGATCCAGGCGAACCCCGCGACCTGAGCCACCTGTCCCTGCGAGAGGAACCGGTCAGCGATTCCGCGCTGATCGAGAACCTCGATGGTGCGTGAGTGCAGACCGCCCGCGCGCCAGCCGGGGAGGTCCTGGCTGGCGCGCCGCTCGACAATCGCGACGTCGATCCCCGCCAGCGCCAGCTCACCCGCCAGCATCAGCCCGGTCGGACCTCCTCCGGCGATCACCACCGCATGCTCGGTCATAGCCACACTCGCATTCCGCGACTCCTAGCTCCGTAGTCGGCCTCGGCCAGCGATTATCCGGCACGGCCCGGGTCTTGCCGCAAGCCACAGGTGCGCTACCGGCAAGGTTGTCTAGAGCGCCGCCATTCTCATGGAGTCCGTAGCCGTGTCAAAAATCTTGAAACAATTTCTGCTGGTTCGCTCCTGCAAGCGAGAAATGTCAGAGGCACCCGATAGCGTCAGATTAAAGCTTCGATAAACAAGATCCCGTAAGGCGCCGGCACTAGGCCCGGTGGCCGGTGCCGGCCAGGAGCCCAGCGTCATGGAGGTCTATCGCCTATGTGCTTACCCGGCCAGCAGCCAGCTCCCGCTACCGTGGCCGACGCGGCCGCGATGGCTGAGGCGAGCCTGGCCTTCCTCGCGTCGGCGGACACTGGCTCGCTGACGACTGTCGAGCAGGCTGACTGCTTGCGGGCGCTGGCCCGGGCCGAGTCGATTCATACTGTGGCGCGGGCGCGGGTGCTGTATGCGTTCAGTGCGCAGGCTGGGTATGAGGCCGATGGGCACCGCAGCCCGCGGACGTGGCTGGCGTGGCAGACCCGGGTGGGTGGGGGTGCGGCGGCGATCGCGGTCAAGTGGATGCAGCGCCTCGCCGCCCACCCCGCGGTCGCCGAGGCGCTGGCCGGCGGGGAGATCTCGGAGTCGTGGGCGCGGCAGATCTGTGAATGGACCGACCTGCTGCCCGAGTCCATCCGCGCGGACGCCGACGCGATCCTGCTCGCCGCGGCGGCGGGCGGGGCGGACCTGAGAGATCTGCAGGGCCTGGCGGAGGAGATAGCCAAGCGCACCGCACGGCCCGATCGTGATGGTGATGATGACGGGTTCCGCGACCGGAGCCTGTAGCTGGGTGTGACCATGGGCGGCGCGGGGAAGCTGCGCGCGGACCTGACCCCGCAGTGCACGGCGGCGTTGCAGGCCGTCTTGGAGGCGCTGGGTAAGCGGGCGGGTCCGGAGGATTGCGCAGTAAGTGGCAGCGGCAGCATGACGCGCTGGAAGAAGCGTGCCGGCGGCTGGCCGGGTCGGGGTGCCTGCCGCAGCGCGGCGGGCAGCCCACCCAGATCCAGTTGCACATGACCCTCGACCAGTTGCGCGGCGAGCCCGGCGCGGCGAACCTGGCGTCGTCGTGGCCGGGCGCGCCCGCGGGGCCGGGGTATGACTGCGACGCGGCGTTCGTGCCGGTCGTCACCGGACACGTCGACCCCGCCGTGGTCGGCAAGCTCGCCGCCGCGCTGCTGCGCGGCAGGGGGCCTGGCGTCACGGGGCCGGGCGCTGGGCTCAGCGATCTGGCCCGGCTGCGCGAGCTGACCGGCTCAGACAGCAACACCCGGCTGGGCCGGGCTCCGGGATGGCGCGCCCCCGGCGAAGACCCCGACGCCGCCACCGCCCGGCGCGCCCTGGCGGAGCGGGCGGCGCGGCAGCTGATCATCGCCCGCGCCGCCGATGTCCTGTCCGGCCCCACCGGGCTGGCCGCCTACCTGCGGACCGGGCTGCTGGACGGCCCGGCGGCGTCGATGAGCCTGCCGCTGGACGTCGGTGAACTGTCCGAGTCCATTCCCGTGCACATCCGCCGGCTGCTGGCCGGGCGGGACCGGTGCTGCCGGTTCCCCGGCTGCGACCAGCCCGTCATGGCCTGCCAGCCGCACCACATCATCCCCCGGTCCAAGGGCGGGGCGACCAGGCTGACCAACCTGATCATGCTGTGCGCGTTCCACCACCTGATCGCCATCCACCGGTGGGGCTGGCAGATCGTGCTCCAGCCCGACGCGACGGTGATGGCGACCAGCCCCGACCGCACCCGGGTGCTGCACAGCCACAGCCCACCCGCCCAGGCGGCCTGACCGGCCGCCCTAAACCGGGCCTCATCGGCGGACTGTCCTCCCGCGATCTACTCGGGTACAGCAGCCATAACCGGGAGTCAGACTCAGGGTTGCAGGTACCTTGCGGTTCCCTTGACGGGCACGTTTTCTGGGTGACCATCGGCCTGAGACATCTGCTTGATCTTGAGGTAGCGCTGGATGTCCGCCCATTGACTGGCGATGACAAGGCCCAGGCCTACGGGAATCAAGAATGACAGCACCTTGAGCATCGTCCGTTCCTCCCTCTGGCACGGTCCCCTGCCGCACACACCTGCCATCTTCTCACTGGCGGCGGAAACCACCCATCGACGCTGCAGGGTGCTTCCCTGCCCGCCGAGGAGCAAACGGCGATGCCTAAGCAGGCCGTTCTTGACGCCTGCTTACTACTCCTCAGGATCTGGCCAGTTCCTGGCGATGTCCTGCAGCCGCGCGGCCGACTCGGCCAGCGGCTGGCCGCTACCCACCGCGAGACCCAGAAGGTAGGAGGTGAGCGGCGCGCCGCGGCGGTCGACCTTGTGCGCTATTACCCGGGTCAGGTTGAGGATCGTCTTGACGTACTCATCGCCCGGGTCGACGCCGAGTTCCGCGCAGGCCGTCTCCATCCAGGTGTCCAGGGGATCGGGGCTATCGGTCATGTCGCGCTCCGTCCTGTCGGGCCCCAGGTCGCATCCGCGCCGCCGGGCACCGGGGCCGCGGGGTCGTAGGGCGTGCGGGTGTAGGTGTGCGAGGCGAGATCGAGCGCGGCGATCCGGCCGTCAGCGCCGGGCACGGGCCGCAGCACCTCGCCCGCGAAGTAGCCGTCCAGGCCGATCCACTGACCGTCGCCGTGGCGGCGGAACCGGAACGCCCGATCACCGGACCGGCCTACCCGGAATTCCAGCTCCCCGCCGTCTGTCGCGCCCACCATGCTCACCAGGAACGCCGACGGTCCCCAGTACCAGGTACCGACCAGCCCGAGCACGTCGTCCGCCACGGCGGTGGCGGTCCATTCGGGCCGGACCTGCGGGTCGCTCTCGGCGAGAACGCGCAGCAAGTCGGACGCGAATCCCGACACACCGAAACCGGCCGTTGAGTTGCACAGCGCGACGGCCGCGTCGCCGCTGGCAGTGTCGATCTTCAGGATGCCGACGAACCCAGGCATTGAGCCGGTGTGTCCGTGACTCCTGCGCCCGCCCTCGTTCCACAGTTGCAGCCCCAGGCCGTAGCCCTGCGCCCAGGACTGGCCGGGCGTGTCGTCGATCCCGTTGGGCTCGCGCATCTCTGCCAGGCTGGCGGCCGAGAGCAGGTCGCCTGGACCCTGCCCGGCCAGGAACCCGCCCCAGCGGGCCAGGTCGGCCACGGTGGTCCACAGCTGGCCCGCCGGCGCCATCGCCATCGCGTCGTGTTCCGGCTCGGGCAGCAGCAGGTCGGCGTGCGGGTGCACGGCGAAGCCCGTGGCGTGCGGCATCTGCGGCCGCGTCGTGGTCCTGGTCATGCCGAGCGGGGTCAGCAGATCGTCGGTGACCACGTCATGCCAGGGCCTGCCGTGAACCTTGGTCACGACCTGCCCCAGCAGCGCGTACCCCACGTTGGAGTAGTGGAACTGCCGCCCGGGCCGGAGCCGCCGCGCGTCCGGGCCGAGCGATCCCTCGGTCAGGGCCTCATACGACGATCCCGGCGTGCGCTCCCACCACGGCCCGGAGGTCTCCGCCCGTATGCCGGAGGTCTGCGACAGCAGCTGGCCGACGGTCAGGTGCGACACGTCCGCCGCGTCGAGGTACTGGCCCACCGGGTCGGATAGGTCAAGCTTGCCCTCATCACGCAGCCGCAGCACCGCCACGGCGACGAACGTCTTGGTGATCGAGCCCGCCCGGTACTGCACATCCGCGTCAGGGACCGGCCCGTTCGCCCCGTCAATGCGGCCGCGCCCGCCCGACCAGACCAGCGCGCCGCGGCGCGCCAGTCCTGCGGCCAGCGAGGGCAGCCGATGGTTCGCTTGCTCCTCCGCCGTCCGGGCGGCCAGGAGTCGCTGCATGCGCTCATCGGTCACGAGCGCCTACGGTAGTCGGCCCGGCCCTCAGTGATAACCAGCGGGTGCGCGAGACTGGGCCGTGGCCGCCCGACGCCTTTCGCGTCGCCGCACCGAAAGGATCACGAGTGCCCTACCGGACCCCGCATAGCGATGTCGTAGCGATCATCGATGCGCCGCCTACACCTGTGGCGCTGCTGGCTCCCGGAGGGCTGTATGCCGTGCTGGTGCACTACGTGTCGCATCCTCCCATCGAGCTGCTGGCGCGGCCGTACCTGCCGCTGGCCGGGATCCGGGTCGATCCGGTGCTGGCCGGCCGCCAGCGGGTGCGACCGCTGACCGGGCTGTCCGTGCTGCGGGTGGCGGACGGGATACAGCGCCGCCTGAACCTGCCGGACGGGGCGCGGCCCAGCGTGCCGACGTGGGCGCCGGACGGGCGCAGGTTCGCGTTCACCGTGGACGAACCCGACGGCATCGGCGTATGGGTGGCCGACGCCGACTCGGCGACCGCCCGGCAGGTGCCGGGGCTGCGGGTCCGCGACGTGCTCGGCGGCGACCCGCTGACCGTGGGCGCGACGGTCCGGTGGTCACGCGACGGCACCTCGCTGCTGGCCCTGGGCGCGCTGGCCGGCGCGCCTGAGCTGCCCGCGGCGGTCATCGAGCCGCGCACCGAGGAGACGGCGGGCAAGCGGTCGCAGATGGCGACCTACCAGGACCTGCTGACCACCGCCACGGACGCCGACGCGTTCGAGGCGCTGGCCACCACGACCCCGCTGCGGGTCGACCCGGCGACCGGAGCGGCGAAGGAACTCGGGCCGCCCGGGCTCTACCAGCGGCTGACCGAGTCGCCGGACTCCGAGCACCTGCTGGTGCACCGGCTGCAGCGCCCGTTCTCGTTCCGGGTGCCGTATCAGTACTTCGCCCGCAGCGTCGAGGTGTGGTCGGCCACGGGCGAGTTGGAGCGCGTGGTCGCCGACCTCCCGGTGAGCGACGAGGTGCCGAGGCAGGGGGTGCCGACCGGCCCGCGTCTGGTGTCCTGGGAGGAACGAGCCCCGGCCAGCCTGGTCTGGACCGAGGCCCTGGATGGCGGGGATCCGGTCACCCCGGCCGAGCACCGTGACCGGCTGATGCGCCTGGCGGCCCCGTTCGGCACCGAGCCCGAGCCCGCGTTCCAGGTGCGGAATCGTTGCCTGGGCTGGATGGACCTGAACGAGCCGCACAAGGTGCTGCTGACCGAGCACGACCGCGACCGCCGCTGGCTTACCACCTGGATCAGCGACCTGGCCGAACCGGACCGCAACCGGGTCCTGTTCGACTTCGCGATGGACGACGCCTACGACGACCCGGGCAACCCGCTGTCGGTGCTGAACCCCGACGGCACCAGGACCGTGCTGCAGGACGGGACGCTGATCTACCTGGCCGGCGACGGCGCGACCCCGGAGGGGGACCGGCCGTTCCTGGACCGCCTGGACCTGGACACGGGGGAGAAGACGCGGCTGTACCACAGCCCGCCCGATGGCCTCGACCGCGTGCTGAGCTTCGCCAGCTCCCGGTCAGGGCCCGGCGCCGGCCGCAGCGAGATCGTGCTGTGGCACGAGAGCCAGCGCGAGCCGCCGAACCTGTACCGCGTCGCGCTAGACGGCTCGGGCGCCACGGCGCTGACCGATTACCCCGACCCGCATCCGCAGCTGACCGGGATGGAGAAGCGACTCGTCGTGCACGACCGCGGCGACGGGGTGAAGCTGTCCGGCATGCTGCACCTGCCGCCCGGCCACGACCCGGCCACGGACGGGCGCCTGCCGCTGCTGATCTGGGCCTACCCGCTCGACTTCGGCGACCTGGCCACGGCCGGCCAGGTCCGCGGCAGCAGCCAGCGGTTCACCCGGCTGAACGCGCTGGACCCGGTCTGGTTCGTGCTGCGCGGCTTCGCCGTGCTCTCGGCCGCGACCATGCCGGTGATCGGCGATCCGGAGACGATGAACGACACCTACATCGAGCAGGTCACCGCGGCGGCGCAGGCGCACGTCCGGGCCCTGGACGAGATGGGCGTCGTCGACCTGGCCCGGGTGGTCGTGGGCGGGCACAGCTACGGCGGGTTCATGACCGCGAACCTGCTCGCGCACACCGAGCTGTTCTCGGCCGGGATCGCCCGCAGCGGCGCGTACAACCGGACCCTGACCCCGTTCGGCTTCCAGGCCGAGCGGCGCAGCTTCTGGGAAGCCCCGCAGGTCTACGATCATGTCTCGCCGTTCCGTTACGCGAACCAGATCACGGCGCCGATCCTGCTGATCCATGGGGCCGAAGACAACAACTCCGGCACGTTCCCGATCCAGTCGGAGCGGCTCTACCAGGCGATTCAGGGCAACGGCGGAACCGCGCGACTCGTGCTGCTGCCGCACGAGAGCCACGGGTACCTGGCCCGCGAGTCGGTGCTGCACGTGCTGGCCGAGCAGTTTGACTGGCTCGACCGCTGGCTGAACAGCCCCGGTATCTGATGGGCTCGCCCGCAGAGATGGGGCCGCCCGGAGGGGAAGGGCCACCCGGATGCCCGGCGGGGGTCCAGGGCCGGGCCTCCGGGTGACTGGCGCGGCATGCCGGATATGGGAGCAGGACCGTTCCGGCGAGCCCTCGGCCGCGCTGTAGGTACAAGCACACCGCGGCAAGGTGGGGCCAACCTCCAGAGCGTCTGAGGATCCGCTGGACAGCGAGGCCCGATAAGTCCGGACGCTGCCTGATTCGATTGATTCGCATGGTGACGCGCGGTGGCCCAGATCACGGTGTGACGTGGTGTTAACGTTGTCAACTTATGCATTGTGCTGCACTATTAAGCGATGGCACAGACTCGCGTCAGCCGGGCGAGCTACCACCACGGCGACCTGCCCAGCGCGCTGGCCGACGCCGCGACCGATCTGGCCCGCGGCGGTGGCCCTGAGGCGGTCGTGCTCAGGGAGGCGGCCCGCCGGGCCGGTGTCTCGGCGGCCGCCGCGTACCGGCACTTCTCCGGCCACGGCGAGCTGCTGCAGGCCGTGAAGGGGCGGGCCATCGCGGCGCTGGCCGAGGCGCTGGCCGACGGCCTGGACAGCGGCCGCCCGCTGCCCGACCCGGCGGCCGAGGCGGTCCGGCGGTTCCGCAGTTTGGGCGCGGCCTATATAGGATTCGCCCTATCCAACCCCGGCCTGTTCCACACGGCGTTCTGCCGGCCCGACGGCGTACCTGGCGACGTGGGGTCCCGCATCGAGGCATCCCGCCCGTACCAGCTCCTCTCCGAGTCCCTGGATGAGCTGGTCGGCGTGGGCCTGCTCGACCCGGCCCGCCGCCCGCTGGCCCCGATCGCCTTCTGGTCGGCGGTCCACGGCCTCTCCACGCTGCTCCTCGACGGCCCGCTGGCCGCGCTGACCGAGCCCGAGCGCGCCGGCGCGATCGAGCGCACCCTGGAAATCCTCATCGACGGTATCGGCACCCCCGCCTAGTCATGACCTGCATGTCGTAGACGGCAAGCGACCCGAATCTGAGCATGATTTTCGGGTGGACTTTCTTGTGGCACCGAAGCGGGTCATTTGCGTGTGGGCAGCCAAAGCGTCCACGCGGGGTTGTTTGGGCGACATTGAAAACATAGTCGGGATCCCGATCCAGCCGCCCGGTTACCTGGGGCACCGTAGCGGTGCCCGGCGGATTTCGGGTAGCCGGGTAACCTGGAAATTGTCAGCGACTACAACTCTTCGGACCTCGCGGAACGAGCCTCTGGCTGGATAGCCAGTGAGGCTTGTCATGGCCGATCTGCAAGAGTCAGAGGAATCTCTGATCGCCCTGGCCGGCATACTTGTCGCCGAGCAGAGCCTGGAGAAGACCCTCGGCCAGGTACTCGATCTGGCTTGCTCCGCGCTATCGTGCGGCGATGACGGCGGGGTCACGCTGCTGGACCGCGAGGGACCGCGCACAGCGGTGGCGACCAGTGACGCCGCGCTTCGGGTCGACGGCTTCCAGTACGACTGCGAAAGCGGCGGCCCGTGTCTGGACGCCTACCGCCGCCAGCAGGTCTTGCGCATCGACTCCACCACCGAGGATCCGCGCTGGCCGGAATTTGCGCAGGCGGCCGCCGAAGCGGGGATCATGTCGACGTTGTCGCTGCCGCTTGTGGTGGCAGGAGACGGGCTCGGCGCGCTGAACATCTACTGCCGCGAGGAAAATGGGTTCTCCGAGGCCGACGAGGCGCTGGCGAGGACGTTCGCCTCCTACGCCTCGGTGGCCCTGGCCAATGCGCGGGTGTACTGGCGGACCCAGCGGCTGGCGGACCAGCTGGAGGAGGCCCTATCGACCCGCGGGATCATCGAACAGGCCAAAGGCATCATCATCGCCGAGCAGGGCTGCTCAGCTGACGAGGCATTCCAGTTGCTGGTGAACATGTCTCAGCGCAGCCACATGAAGCTGCACGATCTAGCGACCGGGCTGGTCGGACGCGCCAGAGACCAGGCCGCACGCGGGCAGCAAGCAGAGTGAGCAACTCCAGGGAGCGCGGGCTGACCCCAGCCGGGGGGGAAGGCGTGGAAGCCAGCCCGCTAGCCCCGGCTGGCTTCTTAGCCGTCCCGACAGGCTACGGCCCGTCACCCAGCCGGTCAAGGCGTTCATTCCAGCACTTACGCCACTGGTATGCGACACACATGAAGGGAGGCTATTTTACCAGGGCAGCTTGCTATTCAGCCAGATTACCGCAATAGTTGGGCACAGCTTCGCGATAATGCTGCTCTAGACCCAGGTGGCAGGAAACTAACCTGGAGCCGCTTTATGAGCGAATGCCAAGATCTGCTATCCCAATTCTTGCGTGGCTTGTGCACGTCGTGGCGCCCCCGGATCAGCCGGGAAGGCCCGTGGCAAGTCAGCGCGCCAAGACCATGAAGCCGCCAGCGGCTTATGAGGATGTGCCCGCGCGGGCAGCGCCGACCGGATCCTGGCGTGCTGCCACTGACGCCCAGTGACCTGGTGGACCATCGCGGCTTGGTCAGTCGTGGAAAAGACTCAGGCATCAGATACGTGCGGGCCGGGGGCGCGCCAGACCGGTTCGGGGGGACAGGTGGCCGCCCCTGGCCCGCACTGCGCGGCATCCACGGCCGAACCTGACCGCAGGATCTGTATCCCACCCAGCGCGAGTGATACGCTACCGCAGGTCACAGGCCCGTTGGCCCCGCGTATGTGAGCGGGCCTTACGTGATCCCTTTCCGCTCCAGTCCCTGGCGGCATCGGCAGAGTTGCCACTTTCCATGGCGCTGCGCAATGACCGGGGTTTCAGGAGGGGAAGCCCCGGCCCTTGCGCTCCCAGACCACCAGTTTTGAGCAGTTCACCGCCGCTGGGCGGCCACGCCGTCTTGCTGAGCGACCAGACCGGGCTGGCCGTTGACGGTACGTTCCAGGAACGTCATGTTGCCGGGTACCCGGTTGGCGATCTCGACTCAGGCGAGCGCGATCTGCTCGCTGCCTTCGATGGGGCGCAGGAAAGTAGTGGCCAGGCCGCCACCGTCGGCGATCGCCGTGGCGTCGGGGTCGAGCAGGCCGATCAGGGCATCGATGTCCTTGGCTTCCCATGCCACCTTGAAGGCCCTGACGATGCCGGCCTGCTCGGCCGTCGGACTCGCCGGAGCCCGCGCGGCGCGGATGCGGCGGCGGGCTGAGGAGTCTCCTGGACGGCATCCTCGGCCTCGGCCAGGGAGCCGAGGAGGCGGTAGGCGAGATTGATCAGCTGGCGCCGCTCGCTCATGATCGCGGTCAGGCCCGGATCGGGCCTGCCGTCTCCTGGCCTGGATTGGGTGGTCATGGTGCCGACGGCTCCCTCGGTCGCATCTGCCCTCACCAGTTCGACAAGACAGCGCACCGGAATGTGAGGCGACGCGCCAGCCTCACAATCCGGAGGGTTGTGCTGTCGAACTGCTGAGACGAACACATCATCCAGCGAGCAGCTCAGGAGGCACGATGACAACCCCGAGTGCACTGCGCCGCATCGAAGACCACTGCCTGCCGCTGGAAAACGACCGCGCCATGAAGGTCTACGGAGGGCCCAGCGCCGTCAACCGCCTTCTCATCCTCAATGCAGAACCCCACCCCGGGCGCGGCACCGTCCTGCTGCTTCGCGAATCCATCGGATTCTGAACCACCGTGAGTCGCCCAGCCGAGGCTGGCCCATCATGTTGACACCGTTTACTTTTGGGTCAAACTCAAGATCGAGCGGCATCTGGCGGCGGTGGCGGCGCAGCAGGCCACGGCGGCGGCCAAGTAGATCCGGGGGCGGCGCCCGGCCGGCGGGTACCGACCGGCCCAACCCCACGCAATTGCGCCCCGTCGCAGGTCACCCCCGCTTAGTGACCCGTATCGCCCATCTGTCAGAGTGCTGCCGCAGCCGGGAAATTGTTGGAATGTCGGCAGCTGAGGGGGTTGGCGGATCATGCGAATCGGACTGATCGGGGCGGGCAACATCGGGAGCACCCTGGCCAGGCTCGCGGTGGAGCACGGGCACGACGTGATGATCAGCAACTCGCGGGGGCCGGAGACACTGCGCGGCCTGGTGTCGCATCTGGGCGAGCGGGCTAGGCCCGGAACCGCGGCCGAGGCGGCCGGGTTCGGCGACGTGGTCGTGGTGACCATCCCGCTGAAGAACTACCGCCGGGTGTCGGCCGCCGAGCTGGCCAGCAAGATCGTCATCGATACCAACAACTACTACCCGAAGCGCGACGGGCACATCCCCGAGCTCGACGACGGCACCGCGACCACCAGCGAGCTGCTGGCCGCGCACCTGCCGGAGTCGCGCGTGGTCAAGGCGTTCAACAACATCTACTACGCGGACCTGGCCGCTCAGGGCGAGCCGGCCGGGACGCCCGGGCGGCGGGCCCTGCCCATCGCCGGCGACGACCCCGGGGCCAAGAAGGCCGTGGCCGACCTGATCGAGGAGTTCGGCTTCGACGTCGTCGACACGGGCGGGCTGGCCGAGGGGCGCCGGTTCCAGCGGGGCACGCCCGCGTACGTCACCCGCCTCGACGCGGATGGCCTGCGCGCCGCCCTGGCCTAGGTGTTCTGCCCATGGACGTTGGTGACGGCGACACGGGCGGATGATCTTGAATAGATGAGGACCTCCGGGTTCGGTGTGGATCACCACAATCTGCACCGAGCGCCCGGGAGGTCCTCGTGGTCCACCGTAATGCCCCGCTGACCGAGACCGGGCGGCTGCGCCTGGCCCGGTGCGTCGTCGAGGACGGCTGGCCGGTGCGCCGGGCCGCGGAGCGGTTCCAGGTCTCGCACACCACCGCGGCCCGGTGGGCCGCCCGGTACCGGCAGGCCGGCGCCGCCGCGATGGCCGACCGGACGTCCCGGCCGCACGCCAGCCCGGCCCGCACGCCCGCGCGGACCGAGCGGCGGATCGTGGGCCTGCGGGTGTCCCGGCGGCTGGGCCCGGCCCGGATCGCGTGGCGGCTGGGCCTGCCCGCCTCGACCGTGCACGCCGTCCTGGCCCGGTACGGCTGCCCGCGCCTGGCGCACCTGGACCGCGGCACCGGCGTCCCGGTCCGCCGCTACGAGCGCGAGCGGCCCGGCGAGCTGGTCCACGTCGACATCAAGAAACTCGGCAACATTCCCGACGGCGGCGGCCACCGCGTCCTGGACCGGGCCGCCGGCAAGCGCAACCGGCAGGCCCACCGCGACCCGGCCCGCCGCCGCAAGATCGCGGGCCAGGCGAACCTCGGCTACGGCTACCTGCACACCGCCCTCGACGACCACTCCCGGCTGGCCTACACCGAGATCCTCGACGACGAGCGCAAACAGACCGCCACCGCGTTCCTGGCCCGCGCGCACGCCTGGTACACCGCCGCCGGCATCACCATCGAGCGCGTGATCACCGACAACGGCGGCTGCTGCCGGTCCCGGACCTGGGCAGATACCTGCGCCGAGCTCGGCATCACCCACAAGCGCACCCGCCCCTGCCGGCCGCAGACCAACGGGAAAGTCGAGCGCTACCACCGCACCCTCGCCGACGAATGGGCCTACGCCCGCCCCTACGCCACCGAAACCCAGCGCCGTGCCGCCCTTGACCCCTGGCTGCACCTGTACAACCATCACCGCGGACACACCGCACTCAAAGGCCTCCCGCCCGCCAGCCACGTCACCAACCTCTCCGGGCAGTACACCTAGGCCACTCCGGCCGCTGAGCTGGCGGGCGCGGCGCCGCCCGCACCGCGCGGATCACTCATCGTGGTCGCGGAGGAACGCGCGCAGGTGGCCGATGTAGGCGCTGCGCTCCTCGACGAAGGCCATGTGAGAGCTGTTCTCGAACACGCTGAGCTGGGCGTTGGGCAGCTCGCTGGCCACGGCCCGCATCTTCTCCGGCGTGGCCTCGTCGTGCCGGCCCGCGGTCACCAGCGCCGGAACGCCGATCCGACCCAGCCTGCCGCGCACATCGAAATCCCGCAGCGTGCCGGTCACCGGGCCGAACTCGGTCGCTCCCCACATCGCGTTGTAGATTTCGCCGTTCATGCCGCCGAACGACCGCTCCACGCAATCCGGCCAGGGTGACACGCGGCACACGTGCCGCTGGTAGTAGAGCGCGGTCGCCGCCACGTACTCCGGGCAGGTCAGCCAGCCGTTGGCCTCGTGGTGATCGAGGGTCGCCTGCACCTCGGCGGGCAGTTCGGACCGGAGCCGCGCGGCGTCCTCCAGCCACTCCTCCACGCTGGCGCTCGCGCTGGAGATCACGACGCTGCGCGGCGGCGCCGGGTCCCGCAGCAGGTACTCCATGGCGAGCCAGCCGCCCCACGAGTTGCCGAACAGGTGCATGCGCTCGAGCGACAGCCCGGCCCGGACCGCGGCCAGTTCCTCGATCGCCCGGTCCACGGTCCACAGCCCGGGGTCGGACGGGCCCGCCGACCGGCCGCAGCCGAGCTGGTCGTAGAACACCACGGGCCGCTCGTCCGCGAGATCCGCGAGCGGCTCCAGGTAGTCATGCGTCGAGCCGGGACCGCCGTGCAGGCAGAGCAGCGGAACGCCGGGGGCGTCCGGTCCGGCGATCCGGTACCAGACGCGCCCACCGGGAACGTCGATATGACCCTCCGGCGCGGTCGCCATGCTGCCTCCCGGCTCTCAGTCGGCAGCCCCGGGCGAGGGAGCCCGGGGCTGGACGAAGTTCGATGATACCAAGACCCGACTTTAGGGACATAAAGTAAAGACAGCCTAAAATACCGCAGAAACCTCATGTTGCCGCGGGCACCGGGCTCGGCTCAGGCGCGTATCGCCGCATCCACCGCGTCGCGCCGGGGCGAGGCCGTCACCGCCGTGAGTGTGCGTAACGCATCATTGCGGAGAATCCCACGGGACAGCGGCTCAACGCTGATGTCCAGCGTGCGCCGGTCCACCACCAGGACATGCCGGTTGGGCACAAAGGTCCAGCCGTCCTGGGGCCACCCGGACGAGGCCACGACCACCGCGTCCTGGGTCACCCGGTAGGCCAGGTCGAAGTAGCGCTCGGGCGCACCGGTGTAGCCGCGGACCGCGAGCCCCTCCACGGGGATGCGCTCCGGGTGGTAGCAGCAGATCGCGTACAGGGCGTCCGGGCCGAGCAGGATCGCGTTCAGGCTGTTGGCGGTGAACACGGCGTCAATGTGATCGATGGTGGCGGCGAGCGCCGCGACCACATCCCCGCCGTTCTCCTCGAGCACCGACATGACGTGCAGGAAGTACCGCTCGCTGTCGGTGATGCCGGTGCGCTGCCTGTCCCACTCGGGCGGCAGCAGCTCGCCGAGCCGGTCCTGCGGGTGGATCGCGCCGTTGTGCGCGAGCGCGAAGCCGTCGCGGGTGAACGGGTGGGTGTTGCAGGCCTCGACCGGCAGCCCGGGCGTGGCCATGCGCAGGTGCACCAGGCCCACGTCGCCGAGCGCGCAGTGCGTCAGCTTGTCGTAGGCCGGCTCGTCGATGGCCCGCCCCGGCGACTTCTCGACGTGCATCTGCTGATCGTCGTACCAGGCGATGCCCCAGCCGTCGCCGTGCCACTTGGACAGCGCCGTGAAGTGGCGCAGCCCCGGCTCGGTCATGAGGTCAGCCAGCGAGGCGCGATCGCGCGTGCAGTAACCAAGCAGTCGGCACATGGCGTCAACTACTCCCCTAAAGGAACTTCCCCAAGCCCCCGGCCACGTCGATCGACGCGCCTGTGATGTAGCTCGCCCGGTCGCTCGCGAGGAACGCGACCAAGCCCGCAACCTCATCGGGGCGCCCGAACCGGCCAAGCGGCACCTCGTCGCCCGCCAGCTGGGCGAAGAACTTCTCGGCCGGGATGTCCGGGGCGCGCCGACGATGAATATTCTCCCACTGCGGCGTCGTCACGAAGCCGATATTCACGCTGTTGACCAGGATTCCCTCGTGCCCGAGTTCGATGGACAGCGCCTTGGCCAGGCTGAGGCAGGAGGCGCGGTTGACCGACGACGCCAGGAACGCGGGGTCCGGGTAGCGGGCGAACACCGCGTTGATGTTGATCACCCGCGGGGCGGCGCTCTGCCGCAGCAGCGGCAGGGCGGCCCGGGTGCACCGGATCTGCGAGAACACCTTGACCTCGATGTCCTCCTGCCAGTCGGTGTCGGTCAGCGTCTCGAACCGGCCCGGGCGGGCCCCGCCCGCGTTGTTGACCAGGATGTCCACGCCGCCCATGGCCGCCGCCGCGTCCGCCATGAACGCGCTGACCTGGGCCGGGTCGGTGACGTCACACCGGGCCGCGAACACCGGGCCGGACTCGCGCAGCTCGGCGGCGGTCGCCTCCAGCTCGTCCGCGTTCCTGGCGCAGATGGCGACCTGCGCCTTCTCGGCGAGCAGCTCGGCGGCGATCGCCTGGCCCAGCCCTTTCGAGCCGCCGGTGACGATCGCGCGCCGGCCGGTGAGCCCGAGGTCCATCTACCCGCTCTGCTCGTCAGCCTGGGATTCGGCCAGGGCCAGCAGGCTCTTGCGCGGCGGGGTGAACACGTCCACCTCCAGGCAGCTGGTGTCCGTGGTCCATGCGCCATGGGGGACCCAGGCGGGGACGACCGCGACATCGCCTTTACGCATGACCCGCACGTCCCCGTCCAGGTCAAAGGTCATCTCGCCGTCGAGGATGATCACTATTTGCTCTTCCTCGTGGACATGCCGCGGAGCCTCGGCGCCCGGCTCGAAATGGACGAAGTTCGTCATCGACCGCTGGCCGAGCACCGGGCGGAAGGTCAGCCCGGGCACGAACTCCGCCGACTTGACCGAGTCGAGGTTGACGTAGCGCCCGGGCCCCTCGGGCTCGCCGAGCGCCTCGGTCGTGAAGTGGCTGGCTGCGTCGCTCACTTTCCCTCCAGTGCGGTCTGGATCAGGCTTCCGAGGCGCCGCGCGCCTTCGCCGATGAGATCGTCGTCGACCCGGCTGTAGGCCAGCCGGAGCTGGGCCGTCCCGCCTTGGCCAGGGTAGAAGGGCCGGCCGGGCACGTACGCGACCTTACGGGATCTTGCTGCCGCGGACAGCGCCACGGTGTCGATCCCGTCGGGTGCGGTCACCCACGTGAAGAACCCGCCGCGCGGCGTGGTCCAGGTCGTGCCCTCGGGCATGCACTCGGCCAGCGCCTGGCCCATCAGCGCGGCCCGGCGCTCGTAGAGGGCGCGGGAGGCGACGAGCTGGCGGTCGAGGTGCCCGGCGCGGCCGTACTCCTCGAGCATCCGCTGGCCGAGCGCGCCCGAGCACTGGTCGGAGTTCTGCTTGGCCGTGACCAGCTGCGCGATGACCTCGGGCGGCGCGGCCGCCCAGCCGAGCCGGACCCCGGGGAAGAACGTCTTGGAGAACGTGCCCGCCTGGATCACCACGTCGGGGGCCATGGACCAGAGGCTGGGCGGCGCGGTGTCGGCGAAGCCGAGCTCGCGGTAGGCCACGTCCTCGAGGATCAGGAACCGGTACCGGCGGGCGAGCTCGACCAGGGCCACCCGGCGCTCGGGCGATAGGGACAGGCCGGTCGGGTTCTGGTGGTCGGGGATCGTGTAGAGCACCTTGGGCCGCAGGCCACGGCCGAGCATGCCGGCCAGCACGTCGACCTGCATGCCGTCGTCGTCCATGGGCACGCCATGGATGTCCGCCTCGTAGCTGCGGAACGCCATGATCGCACCGAGGTAGGTCGGCGCCTCCACCACCGCGGCGTCGCCCTTGTCCACCAGGCTCTTGGCCACCAGCTCCATGCAGTCGATCCCGCCGCTGGTGACCATCAGCTCGCCGGCACCTGGACGCCGTCCCTGTGTGGCCTCCAGCCGCCCGGACAGGTAGTCGCGAAGGCTCGCGATGCCCTCGGTCGCGGAGTACTGCAGCGCGACCGCGGCGTCGTTCGCGACCAGCCGGCCGGCGATCTCGCCCAGCACGTCGGCCGGGAAGGTCTGCGGGTCGGGGAAGCCGCCCGAGAACGTGATCACGTCGGTGGCGCCCGCGAGCGACAGGATCGCTGTGATCTCGCCCCCTCCGAGCGTCTGTGTCCGGCGAGCGAAGCTCGTGGTCCAGTCGGTCAGCTCCAGCGCGGCGGTCATCCGGCCTCCAGATCTCGTCCTCTTGACATCGGAGTCTGGCAAACGTAAGAATTCTCGGCAAGAAGGCATACATTTGCGCGAATCCTGCGCTAATGATACACGGCGTCATCAAACTCCCAGGGTGAGGTGCCCTTTCAATTGACAGTCACCTCAGCGCCGCTCGCCCGCCTCGCAGACGTGGCCGCGCCCACCACTCCGAAGGTCGAGGTCGACGATCTCGACCTGACCCTGCTGCGGGCGCTCGCGGTGGACGCGCGCCAGTCCCAGCGGGCCCTGGCCCGGGCAGTCGGGATGTCGCCGCCCGCGATCGCCGACCGGCTGGCCCGGCTCGAGCGCGCCGGGGCCATCCGGGGGTACCGGGCCGACCTGGACTGGGCCGCGCTGGGCTACCCGGTGGTGGTCTACATGGCGGTCACCGCGGGTCCGGGGATGGACCTGAGCCAGATCATCGCCGCGATCAGGGCCCTGCCCGAGGCCGAGGACATGAGCGTGGTCACGGGCGGCTTTGATCTGCTGGTCCGGCTGCGGGTGCGGGATCACGCGCACCTGCGGGAGCTGCTGCTGGCCGAGATCTTCCAGATTCCCGGCGTGCAGCGCACCGAGACCTTCCTGTCGCTCGGCGACGCCGAGCCCGACAACTTCGCCGTGGCCCTGCTCGACCAGATGAGCCAGCGGAGCCAATCCGGCCAGAACATGACCCGATAGGAGCAGGCACGTGAGCATTGCAGGTTCAGCCTGGCAGGGACCTGAACGCCGCTGGCGTAGGGCAGCCCGGCTTCATCGCCACGCACGGCCTCTACACCGACCAGCAGGCCAGCGCGGCCGAGGTCGTCTCTGCGCGGATCAGCGAGCTCGGCCTGCGCACGGTGCGGTTCGTGGTCGTGGACCAGCACGGCATGCCGCGCAGCAAATCGCTGTCCGCGGACGCCGCGCAGGCGGTGCTAACCAACGGGCTGGACTTCTCCGGGGCGATCTACAGCCTGGACACCGGCAACCAGGTGTTCGTGCCCGCGTTCGCCCCAGGCGGCGGTTTCGGCATCGACGAGTTCACCGGCTTCCCCGACGTGGTGCTGGTGCCCGACCCGACCACGTTCCAGGTCCTGCCGTGGGCCGACAGGACCGGGTGGATGCTCTGCGACGTCTACTTCAGCAACGGGCAGCCGATGCCGCTGGACGGCCGCGGGCTGCTGCGCCGGTGGCTCGGCGAGCTGGGCGACGCCGGCTACGACTACCTGGCCGGCATCGAGATCGAGTACTACATCGTCAAGCTCGAGTCCGACAGGATCCCGTTCGAGAACGCCGGGTTCACGCCGGAGCCACCCGAGGTCAGCGTGTTCGAGCGCGGCTACCAGTACCTGTCCGAGGTGCGGCTGGACAGCGTGACCGACACGCTCGAGGCGATCAGGGACGCGCTGTGGGAGGTGGGGCTGCCGCCGCGGTCCATGGAGGACGAGTGGGGCCCCGGCCAGATCGAGTTCAGCTTCAGCCCGATCAGCGGGCTGGCGGCGGCCGACGCGGTGGTGCTGTTCAGGTCCGCGGTCAAGCAGGTGTGCCAGCGCCGCGGCCTGCTCGCGAGCTTCATGTGCCGCCCGGGGCTGCCGAACTTCTTTTCCTCCGGCTGGCACCTGCACCAGTCGCTGGTCTCGCGCCAGGACGGCAGCAACGCGTTCGCCAGCCCCGACGCCGCCATCTCCGACCTGGGCCGGCAGTACGTGGCCGGGCTGCTCGATCACTCGCTGCCGATGATGCTGTTCTCCACGCCCACGGTGAACGGCTACAAGCGCTACCGCCCGTACTCGTTCGCGCCGGACCGGGTGAACTGGGGCGTGGAGAACCGCGGTGTGCTGGTCCGGGTCCAGGGCGGGCCCGGCGACCAGAGCAGCCACGTGGAGATGCGGCTGGGCGAGCCCGCGGCCAACCCGTACCTGTACATGGCGGCCAACATCGCCGCGGGCCTGGACGGGATCCGCCGCGGCGCGGAGTGCCCGCCGCCCGCCGAGGGCGATCCCTACTCCGACGCGGCGCCGATGCTGCCCACGTCGCTGGCCGACGCGGTCACCGCACTGGACTCCGACAAGTTCTACCGGGAGGGGTTCAGCGACACCCTGGTCGACTACCTGCTGCAGATGAAGCGGGCCGAGCTGGCCCGGTACGAGGCGGCCGTGAGCGAGAACCCGCCGCCCGAGGGGCAGGACGTCAGCGACTGGGAGATGCGCGAGTACTTCGAGTTCTTCTAGCAACTCCAGCGCCCAGATAGGGAGCACATAGTGGCCCTGCAGCACGTCGTCCTGTTCAGCTTCCCCCGCCCGCTCAGCGCGGACGAGGAGGCCGAGATGCGCGCGATGGTGGCGAGCTGGCCCGACAAGATCGGGCTGATGAGCAAGTGCCGGTTCGGCACCGACCTCACCGGGGCCCGCACCCGCGGCTACTCCCAGCTGCTCTTCACCGAGTTTGCTGACGCCGAGACGCTCCGCCGCTATCAGGATCACCCCGTGCACCAGCAGTTCCTGCACTGGGTCATGGAGCGCGAGTGCACCCCGCTCGCCTTCGACTACCACCTTGACGAAGGAACTGTCCTCATGGCCGAGTGACCGGCCGCCCGACGGCACTGGCCTCACGCAGTGAAAGGAAGGGCGCCATGGCTGACGTCGACCGCGCGGTAACCACCGCGACTGGCCAGAATGAGCTGGCCCACGGGACCCTGCGGGTCTGGGACGCGATCGCGATCTCGGTATCGCTGATCGCGCCGGGGATGGCGATGCTGCTCAATGTCTCCGGCGTTGCGGTGGTGGCCGGCGGCTCCACCCCGCTGGCGTTCCTGCTCGGCGGGATCGCCTGCCTGGCCCTGGCGTTCGTGGTGATCAGCTTCACCCGGCGCATGGCCTCCGCGGGCTACGCCTACACCTACGCCAGCCGCAGCCTGGGCAAGGAGGCCGGCTTCATGGCGGGCTGGCTCTACTTCGGCGGGTTCATCTGCTTCGTGCCGATGACCATGTCCGGGGTCGGTTACCTGGCCGCGAACCTGCTCGGCGTGAACCCCGACCTGTGGATCCTGTTCTTCTTCATCGGCATGGCGCTGCTCCTGGTGCTGTCGATCGTCAGGATCAAGGTCACCACCCGCATCCAGCTGGTCGTGGGCATCGTGACCGTGGCCGTGATCGTGATCGTCGACCTGTTCACCACGGCCAAGGGCGGCGCCAATGGCCAGGCCCTGTCCGCGTTCAGCTTCGGCCATACCCTCAGCGGCGGCTTCAACGGCGTGTTCTACGGCATCATCCTCGGGGTCACGTCCTATATCGGGTTCGAGACCGCGGCCGACTTCGGCGAGGAGACCGCGAACCCGCGCCGCAATATCCCGATCGCGATCATCGCGGCCACGCTGTTCGTCGTGGTCTTCTACCTGTGGACCACGTACTCGATGGCCATCGGCTTCGGCGTCAACAACGGCGCCAAGTGGGGCGCGGACCCAGTCGGGCTGCAGACGATCGCCAACACCTACGTGGCGCACTGGGTGGGCACGCTGATCGAGATCGGCGGCATGTGCGCGGCGTTCATCGTGTGCGTCGCGTGCGTGACCGCAGGCACCCGCACGCTGTTCGCCATGGGCCGCGAGGGCGTGCTGCCGCGGATCTTCGCGCGCACCCACCCGCGGTTCAAGACGCCGATCTACGCGACGATCACGGTGGTCATCGTGGCCAGCGTGATGGCGCTGATCATGGGCTACCCGCTGGCGGACTCCGCGTTCGGTGCCCCGTTCAGCAACTACTATTTCTGGGCCACCGCGGGCACGCTGCTGATCATCGTGGTCTACATCATGCTGTGCATCGGCGGCATCAGGTTCTTCCGCCGCACCAGGGACTCCCGCCGCTGGAACCCGCTGGTGCACGTCGGCATCCCGGTCATCGGCGCGATCGTGTTCGGCGCGGCCCTGTACGGCTCGGTGCACCCGACCCCGCCCGGCATCCTGAAGTGGACCCCGTACCTGGCCATCGTCTGGGTCCTGCTCGGCATCGGCGCGGTGCTCTGGCTGCGGGCCAGCCGCCCGGACGCGGTGGCCAGGATCGGCTCCATCCTGGGCGAGGAGGGCGGCACGGACGCGGCGCTGCTGGACTAGGCCCAGCTCCTGTCCCGCATCAGCTCGGCCACCCGGTCCCGCGGCAGCGCGGGGCTGCGGTGGCCGTCGCGCCCGGTCATGTCCTCGTTGGCCACGAGCGCGTTGGCCACGGCCTCTTCTGTGGCCTCCACCACGGACGCGTAGAACGGGTCCATGGCGCCCCACGGGATGAACCGAAGCTGGTCGTAGCGGCCGGTGATGTCCTCGCGCAGGGCGGCCGCACCCGAGGTGATCGCGCCCGGGTTGCCGGTGGAGCAGGCCAGGAACAGGTCGCCGGAGAAGTGCGACCCCGCGGTGCCGGTGCGGGCCAGGCCGAGCGTGACCCGGCGGGCCAGGGCCTTGCACTGGTGCGGCAGCAGCGGCGCGTCGGTGGCCACGATCGCGATCACCGAGCCCGCGCCGTCAATATGCCAGTCGCCCAGCGGGTTGTCGTCGGCCAGCAGCCGGCCGACCGGCACGCCCGCGAGCGTGAGCTCCCGCCTGCTGCCGAAATTAGCCTGAACGAAGACCCCCGTGGTGAATGTCGTCTCCGCATACGGCACGAGCCGCGAGGCGGTGCCCGAGCCGCCCTTGAACTCGTAGCAGTTCATCCCGGTCCCGCCGCCGACCGAGCCCTCGTCGACCGGGCCGGAGGCCGCGGACTCCAGCGCGTCCAGGCAGACCTGCTCGGTGACGTGCGGGGAGTTGATGTCGTTGAGGTAGCCGTCCCAGGTCTCGCCCACCACCGGCAGCAGCCAGGCCGCGGCCAGCCGGGGATGGTGCCGGACCGCCCAGGCCACGGTCGCCGCGTGCGCGGTCCCCACCGCGTGGGTGTTGGTGACCGACACCGGCCCGGCGAACGTGCCCGACTCCTCGATCCAGGCGATGCCGGTCATCTCCCCGTTGCCGTTCTGGGAGAAGAACCCCGCGGTCACCGGGTCGCCGGCGCCGTCGGCGCCGCGGGGGTGGATCGCGGTCACCCCGGTGCGCACCGACGTGCCGCTGATCAGCGTGGTGTAGCCGACCTCGACCCCGGGCACGTCGGTGATCGCGTTCCACCGGCCCGGCGTCCCGCCGAACGGGATGCCCAGCGACCTGGCCCGCGGCCGGCCCGACGGCGTCTGCGCGTGCGGACCGGGCAGGCTGGCTGGAACTTCCGCTGACATGGCCTCAGCCTCCTCTTCTGTAAGGTTCCCGGCATGAGCAAAACGCAGCTCTCCGCGGAGGTCTGTGTTGCGGGCGGGGGCCCGGCCGGTGTCATGCTCGGCCTCCTGCTCGCTCGGGCCGGCATCGATGTCGTGGTGCTCGAAAAGCACAAGGATTTCCTGCGCGACTTTCGTGGCGATACGGTACATCCGTCGACGCTCAACCTGATCG
Source organism: uncultured Actinomycetota bacterium (assembly GCA_963844655.1). Lineage (GTDB taxonomy): Bacteria > Actinomycetota > Actinomycetes > Streptosporangiales > Streptosporangiaceae > JASHPR01. The sequence goes on from CAWJPA010000001.1 coordinate 516,902, forward strand.
ACCAGCTTGGCCTCCGAGATCGATTCGAGCAGATCCCCCACACCCGTGTGACCACTCTTGACGTGGTCGTGAACGGTATTCGTCTCCGCGCGCTTGACCTCCGGTCATTGCCCGGGCCGAATCGCGAGATTGCCCTCATGCCTCAATGGGATCTGCTCGATCTGCTCGCGGCCGAGGCGCGGCGGTACCGAACGTTCCGGTTGTTCATGGAGGCAGAAGCCACCGGCATCCAGCGGACCGCCGGCCGTGTCAGCGGGGTCGTCGCGCGGACGCAGGACGGCGATCTCGAGGTCACAGCGCCGGTAACCGTGGCGGCCGATGGGCGCCACTCGACATTGCGCCGCCAGCTCGGGCTGGGCGCGCGAGACTACGGTGTGCCGATCGACGTGCTGTGGCTGCGTCTGCCCCGCCCGGGCAAACCCATGCCAGACACCTTGGGTTACGTCGGCGCAAAGTCGATGGTCATCACGATTCCCCGGCCCGGCTATCTGCAATGCGGGCTGCTCATCCCGAAGGGATCGTTCGAGCGGATCCGCTCCGAGGGGCTGCCGGCGTTCCGGGACAGCATCGCGCACGCTGCCCCTCGCCTCGCCGAGGTCGTTGGCACGCTGACCGACTGGGACGACGTCAAGCTGCTCTCGGTACAGGTCAACCGGCTTCGCCGCTGGTCGGCCAGCGGTGCTCTCTGCATCGGTGACGCGGCACACGCGATGTCGCCGGCCTTCGGCGTCGGCATCAACTACGCCGTGCAGGACGCCGTCGCGACCGCCAACATTCTCGTGCCGATCCTGCGTGCCCAACCGGGGAACCTGGCCAGCATCGACGAGGCGCTGCAGCGTGTCGAGCGGCGGCGTTCGCTGCCGACCGCTCTCATGCAGCAGCTTCAGGTGTTCCTGCACCGGCTGATCGGGAGGAACGGTGGTGTGCGGCTGTTCCGTTCGCCTCCGGCCCGCGTCCGGCGAACAGTTGCTGCGTCGCTCATACCGATCATGCGTCCCCTCGGCGCCAGGCTGATCGGTTACGGGTTCCGCCCCGAGCGGATCGACGCCGCCGTCCTTCGCGGTCCCGTCGCCACGGACAACTGACCGGGTGAGCGTCCCGCACGCCCGCGGTGCTTCGTCATCGAGTCGGTGACCGGTCAGCCGGTGCGGGAGATGCTGGCCGGGCGGCCGAGCGCTCGGTAGCGCCAGCCCGCGGCCCGCCAGCGGCCGGCGTCGAGGGCGCCGCGCCCGTCGGCGATGTTGCGCTGGGCCACGGCCCGGCCGAGCACGGCGGGGTCGGCGTCGAGGAACTCGCGCCACTCGGTGAGCAGCAGCAGCACGTCGGCCCCGGCCGCGGCGTCCAGCATCGAGCTGGCGTACTCCAGTTCGGGACGGACCTGCCGGGCCCGGTCCATGGCCGCCGGGTCGTAGACCGTGACCCGGGCGCCGAGGCTGTGCAGCGTGCCGGCCACGTCGAGGGCGGGGGAGTCCCTGATGTCGTCGGACTGGGGCTTGAACGAGCAGCCCAGCACGCCGACCGTGCAGCTGGGCCCGCCGGCCATCTCCAGCGCCAGGTCCACCATGCGGGCCCGCCGCCGCAGGTTGATCGCGTCCACCTCGCCCAGCCACGAGCTGACCGAGTCGACGCCGAGCTCGCGGGCGGCGGCGGCGAAGGCCCGGATGTCCTTGGGCAGGCAGCCCCCGCCGAAGCCGAGCCCGGGCACCAGGAACCGCCCGCCGATGCGGTTGTCGTGGGCCAGCGCCTCGGCCAGCGGCACGATGTCGGCGCCCGCGGCCTCGCAGACCTCGGCCATCGCGTTGATGAACGAGACCTTGGTGGCCAGGAACGCGTTGGCCGCGACCTTGACCAGCTCGGCGGTGGGCAGGTCGGTGACCAGGAACGGCACCCCGGCGGCCAGCGGCCTGGCGTACACCTCGCGCAGCAGGGCCTCGGCCCGCTCCGAGGTGACCCCGGCCACGATCCGGTCCGGCCGCATGGTGTCGTCCACGGCGTGGCCCTCGCGCAGGAACTCGGGGTTCCAGGCCAGCTCGGCGGCGGGGCCGGCGGGGGCGAGCCGGGCCAGGCGCTCGGCCAGCACCGCGGCGGTGCCGACTGGGACGGTGGATTTCCCGACGACCAGGCAGGGCCGGGTCAGCCGGGGCGCCAGGGCGTCGACGCACGCCTCCAGGTGCGACAGGTCGGCCGCGGCGGAGTCGGGCCGCTGCGGGGTGCCCACGCACACGAAGTGGATGTCACCGAACTCCGCGGCGTCGGCGTAGCTGGTGGTGAAGCGCAGCCGGCCCGAGTTCAGCCCGCTGCGCAGCAGGTCCTCGAGGCCGGGCTCGTGAAACGGCAGGCTGCCTGCGGCCAGCGCCTTGAGCTGGGTCTCGTCCGTGTCCAGGCCGAGGACCTCGAATCCGAGCTCGGCCAGGCACGCGGCGTGGGCCGCGCCCAGGTACCCGGTTCCGAGAATGGTGATACGCGGCATCATTGCCCTTCCGGGGGCCAGGGGTGCCGCCGCCGCGGCACGCCATGTGCAGTTTCAGGCGCGGCCGACGCGGCCGCCCGATCCCCCGTCCTGCCCCCAACCCGCTGGCACCAACCCGGTCATGAGCCACTAAAACGGGACACCCGCTGAAGCATAAACGGCGCTAGATCAGCGGGATGTGACTTTGGTATGGCCGATACCTAAATTTTGTCGGCTGGTCACCTTTGGGCTGGTGATGCCCGCTACGAGATGAACTTATCCGCCAGGATCTGGTAGTCGTGCAGTTCGGCCTCGGAGAACCAGACGTCGATCTCCCGCTTGGCGTCGTCGCTGTTCGCCGACGCGTGCACGAGGTTCGCGACCGGCAGCTTGTTCGCGTTGGCGTACGCCTTGCTCTGGTGGGCGTAGTCGCCTCTGATCGTTCCGGGCGCGGCCTGCTCCGGGTAGGTCGCGCCGACCAGCTTGCGGACAATGGCGACGGCCTCGACGCCCTCGAGCACGAGGGCGAACACCGGACCGGTCTGCATGAATGTGGCCACCGCGTTGTAGACGTCGGGCCCGAAACGCTCTTCGAGGTCGAAATAGTGCTGCCGGTTGAGATCGGCATCCATCCAGACCATCTTGAAGGCGACGATCTTCAGCAGGGCATCCTCGAAACGCGTCAGCACACGGCCCACGAGCCCTCGGGATACCGCATCGGGCTTGAGGAGGACGAGAGTCCGCTCTACCCCGGTGACGTCACCCATAGTTAGTCGATCCTTTCAGCGAAGATTTGCCCGCATAGCTTAGCGATCAATGCGAGTAACACCGACCGGCCGCCCGGGGAGAGTACCCCAAATCCATATGGAGCGGCCAGGCGCGGGGCCGAAAACGCGGCCTGACCGCGTGACCTGCGATACCAGCGGGGATCAAGCGGCGCAGGTCACATACGGTCACGAAGTGACAGCTATGCGGGCCGGCCTCAGGGACGCCGGTAGCCTCAGCGGCAATGGATGAGGAGACAGTGCTAGCCCGGGGGGACGACCCCCCGGAGCCCCCCGCGGGCTACCCGCTCGGGCCAGCCTCCGGCCGGCCGTCGCGGGCGGCCCAGCGCCTCCGGCGCTCGCCGACGACAGCGGCCGCATTCCGGGCGGGGCGCTGGCGGTCGCCGTGGTGGATCTCAGCCGGGCTGCTGCTGATCCTGATCCTGCTGACGGTCGACGTGCTCACCAACGGCCCGCTGGTCGCCGCCGACTATCACATACGCGCGGCGGTGCAGGCCCGCGCGACGTCCCCGCGCTGGCTGTGGCTGGGCCAGGGCCGGTACGCGCCCTTCCAGCTGATCGTCGACCTGGGCAACAACCAGATCGCGATCCCGGTGCTCGCCGTCTGCGCGCTCATCGCCGTGGCCCGGCGCCGTAGCCTGCGCCCGCTGCTGGCCGCGGCCGCCGCCGTGGTGCTGCTGCTGGCCACCGTGGTCCCGGCGAAGATCCTGATCGGCCGGTCCGGGCCGGGCCTCGGGCCCGTGCCCCCCGGGCACCTGGGCGTGTTCCCTTCCGGGCACTCGTCCACGTCGGCCGTGTGTTACGGCCTGGCTGTGCTGCTGCTGGTCCCCGTCCTGCCCGCCCGGGCCAGGGCCCCGGCGGTGGCGGCCGTGGCCGCGGTGTGTCTCCTGGTCGGTCTGGGCCTGGTCTGGTGCGACTACCACTGGTTCACCGATGTGCTGGCCGGATGGGCGCTGTCGGGGATCATCATTCAGGTCTGCCTGCGGCTGGCGCCGCCACCGGCGCCCGGTCCAGAACGATCCCGAAATGATCCCGGTACGCGGCCAGGATGACCTCATCGTCGGCCAGCTGCTGCTGAGTCCGGGTCTCGCCGCTGGTCACGATCAGGGTCCGGCCGCTCAGCGAGATCCGGCCGTCGTCGGTGAGCCGCGAGCAGATCGTGCTGTGCGTGAAGTGGGACTCCGGTGCGGTCTGCTGCCACCAGCAGGTGGGGACGAAGTCCGCCAGCGAGCGCCCGCGCCGCTCGACCCGGTACTGGAGCTTGCCGTCCTTGAACACGTCCAGGTCCCCGTGCTCGGCGTCGGCCAGCAGGAACCGGCCCGCCGGGTCGTCCTGCTCCGCCCGGTTCTCCAGCTGCAGCGGGTAGTCGCTGTGGCTGCCGAAGCCCACGTCGGCCAGCCAGAGACCGCTGGCGTCGGCGGGACGGACCACGAGCGCGAGGTGGTCAAACGGCGGCCCGAGCTCGGCGGTGCCCTGAACCCGCGCCGAGACCAGGGCGACATCGGCCCCCAGGGCCTGCAGCAGCAGCGCGAAGGTCCCGTTGAGTTCGTAGCAGAACCCGCCCCGCCGCCTGGTCACGATCTTGCCGAGCAGGTCGGCCTCATCCAGCGAGATCGGTTCCGACAGGTGGATGCTCAGGTTCTCGAACGGCACCGCCACCTGGTGCGCCCGGTGCAGGGTGCGCAGCGCCGCGGCGTCGAGCGCGGCGGGCCGCGGGGCGTTGATCCGGTCCAGGTAGGCAGCCAGCGTCTGCTCGTCCATACGGCCGGGAACAAGCTGCGCCGGCCGGGCTGTTCCCCGGACGGGTAGCGGGCCGGTGAGTAAGGAGCAGACCTCATGACCGAGCATCCACACCTGGGCCGGATCGGCGTCTGGCGCGGCGCGGGCCAGGTGACCACCGAGCTGGCCGCCGGCCTGGAGCAGTTCGGCTACGGCACCCTGTGGCTGGGCGGCTCGCCCGGCGGCGACCTCAAGCAGGCCGAGCAGCTGCTCGGCGCGACCACCCGGCTGACCCTGGCCACCGGCATCGTGAACATGTGGAAGGACGACGCGCACACCGTGGCCGCGTCGTTCGCGCGCATCGAGGCCCGCTACCCGAGCCGGTTCCTGCTCGGTGTGGGCGCGGGTCACCGCGAGGCGACCCAGGAGTACGCCCGGCCCTACGACACGCTCGCGAGGTACGTCGACACGCTGCTGGGCGACGGCGTCCCGGCGCAGAGCCTGGTGCTGGCCGCGCTCGGCCCCAAGGTGCTGCGGCTGGCCGCGGAGCGCACCGCGGGCGCCCACCCCTACCTGGTCACGCCCGAGTACACGCGCCGGGCCCGGGCCGTACTCGGCACCGGGCCGCTGCTGGCCCCGGAGCAGAAGGCAGTGCTGGAGACCGACCAGGAACGCGCGCGCGCCCTCGGCCGCCAGCGGGTGCGCAACCCCTACCTCGGGCTGGTCAACTACACCAGCAACCTGCGCCGTCTGGGCTGGAGCGAGGCGGACCTGAGCGACGGCGGCAGCGACGCGCTGATTGACGCGCTCGTCGCCTGGGGGAGCGAGGACCAGGTGGCGGCCCGGCTGCGGGAGCACCTCACGGCCGGCGCCGACCACGTGTGCGTCCAGCTGCTCACCGAGTCCGACGCCGGCCTGATGGACGGCTACCGGCGCCTGGCCGAGGCCCTGGGGTTGTAGTCAGGCCGGAGCAGGCCGGTCCTTCTTGGGCAGCTTGCTGACCACGGCGTCATAGGAGGCGTCGATCGCCTCGAGCAGCTCATCGTCTGGGATCTCGCCGCCGATCCGGAGGCTGTTCCACCCGGACCGCCCGATGTACGCCATGACGGCTGCGTCGCCGGGGTAGCGCAGCAGCCACTCGTCGGCCACCTCCCTGGTCGGCCCGCATTTGAGCCCGACCGCGGTTCCGCCGCCCAGGAACGCGAAGATCTTGGGGCCGACCTTCACCACCGGGTCGCTCTCCCATGGCTCGTCCTGCCAGGCGCCCGGCTTAGCCAGGCAGTAGGCGAGCACCTCATCCCGCGTCATCGTCGCCTCCCCCGTCGTCATCGGGCCAGGAGCGGCTGCTCAGCACGAGCCGGTACCCGTCCGGGTCCTCGATCGTGACTCCCCACTCGTCCCAGTACGGATTGCGCGCGGGAACCCGGGTGCCGCCGGCCTGGACCAGCCTGCGGACCAGGTCCTCGTCGGCCTCGCCGTCCAGGTAGAGCACCAGCAGGTCTTCCTCGGTCGGCGTGGCTATCGGGTCGCCGACGAGCTCCAGGTGCCAGGCCGCGCCCGGCCAGCCGGCCATCAGCAGCCCGTGGTCGCCCTCGGCCGAGGAATCGACCCGGTACAGGACGCTGAGCCCGAGGCCCCCGACCCAGAAGCGCTCGGCCGCCTGAAGGTCGCGGCTCGGGCGCGCGATGCGCAGGTGACTGGCTGGCTGCGGCCTCATGGATCTCCGTTCTCAGCTGCCGTCGGCGATGGCCGCGACGACGGCGTACGGCAGGTACCGCGGGTGTACCAGCAGCGCCCTGGCCACCTGGCGGATCTTCAGTCGCAACGGCTCCAGCAGTTGCTCGCTGTACCGCCACGCACCGCATTCATCGTCCCCGAAGCGCGCGGCCGCCGCGCGGCGGAACCGCCTCGCGTCCCCCTCCCGCCAGGTCCGCAGCCACGCGCGCAGCTCGTCGTCACGCTCGAGCATCGTCCAGGCCCGCAGCCGCTCCGCGATCTGGCCCGCCGCGTCGATGACAAACGCCAGGTCGGTGCCGCCGCTGATGCCGTGGACCCGGCCCTCGTTCCTGTGGCCGTGGTGGATGCTGGCCGAGCTGAACCTGGCCCCGACGGCCAGCGCGGCCACCGCGTGACCGGCCTCGTGCCACGCGGTCTCAACGGTGGCCGTCCTGGCCGGCCCGTAGCTCGCGAAGCAGCCACAGTCGTAGCGCTGCCTGACCCACTTGTCGTTCACGATCGACTCGTCGTCGTAGCGGATCACGCGGCTCAGCTCGGCCCGGATCCCGGCCACCACGCGCCGGTCCGCGGGTTTGAGGCCGTGCGGGCCAGCGGGATTGAGGTCAGCGGGATCGAGGCCGCGCGGGCCAGCGGACTGGCGGATGCGGCGGCCTGCAGCGGCGCGCTGGTCGGAGAGCTTCATGGCCGGCGACCGAGCCTAGCGCCGCCTCTTGACCCCGAGGTAGCGGCCCGTTATGCTCCACTAAATTTCTATCAGAAAGAAATTAATGGAGCGAGCGTCGGTCACCGAGGTCAACGAGTACCTGGTGCTTGACGCCATCCGGCTCGCGGGCGAGACTACCCGGCCCGAGTTGGCCGCGGCCCTCCGGCTCTCGCCCGCCTCGGTGAGCCGCATCGTCAGGCGGCTGATGGCGCAGCAGCTGGTGACCGAGGAGCCCGGGCCCTCGGAAGGCCTGGGCCGCAACCGGGACCTGGTGCGCTTCAACCGCCGCTCGGGCGCGGTGATCGCCGTGGACCTGGGCGGGACCAAGTGCCACGGTGCAGTGGCCGACCTGGCCGGGGAGATCCTGGACGAGGACATCAGGCCGGCCTTCGCGGGCGGGTCCCCGGCGCAGAGCCTGCTCGAGTGCGTCGGGGCGCTGCGCCAGGCCGCGGCGGGGGAGGGCCTGCCGATCCAGGCCGTGTCCGTGGGGATCCCGGCGGTGATCAACCCCGACACCGGTCTGGCCGACGCGGGGCCGAACGTGCACTGGCACGGGTTCGACATCAACGGCCTGCTCAGCCGGGAGCTCAGCGAGCCCTTCGCGGTGGAGAACGACGTCAACCTCGCGGGCCTGGGTGAGGCCTGGCGGGGCAGCGGCACCGACTCCGGCTGCTTTGTGACGCTGTCCCTGGGTACCGGCGTCGGCGCCGCGATCGTGCTGGACGGCAGCGTCGTCCGGGGACGGCACAACGCGGCCGGGGAGATCGGCTACCTGGTCACCGGCCGCGGCCAGCTCCGCAGCGGCGCCGGCCTGGAGGCACTGATCTCTGGCCCCGCGCTGACCAGCCGCGCGAAGGACCTGGCCCGGGACCGCCCGGGGCGGACCAGCCTGGACCCGGGCGCCATCACCCCGGCCCGCCTGTTCGAGGCGGCGGCCGCCGGTGACCCGGCCGCGCGCACCGTGATCAGGGAGCTCATCGACCAGGTCGCCATCACCGTGCTCGCGGTCACCGCGCTGGTCGACCCGGACCGGGTGATCCTGGGCGGCAGCATCGGCCGGGCCCTGGCCCCGTACCTGGGGCAGATCGAGGCGCTGGTCGGCCGGGCCGCCTACCGCGCCCCGGACCTGGTCATCTCCACCCTCGGCCCCAACGCCACCGTGACCGGAGCGATCGCCGCCGCGCTCGCGCTGCACCGGGAGTCCAACGCGCCCTCGGTGCCCTCGATCCGCAGTACCCCCGCCTGAGGAGCAGTCATGTTTCTGGCCCCGCTTCGCCGCCGCAACCCGGAGTTCCTCCGGGCGGCCGCGAGCCTGCACGCCTCGGGCGCCGTGCCCGCGAACAGCTACGTGCTCGACCTGGACACGGTGACGGCCAACGCCCGGGTGATGAGCCAGGAGGCGGCCGCACACTCGCTGCGGCTGTTCGCGATGACCAAGCAGGTGGGGCGGAACCCGCGGTTCTGTGCCGCGGTCCGCGACGGCGGGATCGAGGCCGCGGTAGCCGTGGACATGGCCGATGCCCGCGCGGTCCTGGCGGGCGGCCTGCGCCTGGGGCACCTCGGCCACCTGGTCCAGGTCCCAAGCCACGAAGCCGCCGAGGCGGCCACCATGCAGCCGGACTACTGGACGGTGTTCAGCACGGCCAAGGCCGAGGAGGCCGCCGCGGCGTCGGCGGCCCGCGGCCGGGTCCAGGACCTGCTGCTGCGCATCCATGCGCCGGGCGACACGTTCTACACCGGCCACGAGGGCGGCTTTCCCGCCGCGGACGTGCTCGACGTCGCCGATGCCGTCGACAAGCTCGACGGAGCCAGGTTCGCCGGGATCACCACGTTTCCCGCGCTGCTGTTCTCCGAGGCCGACGGCACAGTCTCGGCCACCCGCAACCTGGCCACCCTGCACGACGCGGCGGCCCGGCTGCGCGGGGCCGGGCGGAACCCCGAGATCAACGCGCCCGGCACGACCAGCAGCGCGGTGTTCGGGAAGCTGGCTGAGGCCGGGGCCACCCAGGTTGAGCCGGGGCACGGGCTGACCGGGACCACCCCGCTGCACGCCGTCCGCGAGGACCTGCCGGAGCGGCCCGCCGCCGGCTACGTGACCGAGGTGTCCCACTGCTACGGCGGCCGGGCCTACTGCTTCGGCGGCGGGCTCTACATCGACCCGGTGTTCGCCGAGTACCGGCTGCAGGCGCTGGTCGCCCCGGGCGGCGACATCGACGGCGCGTTCCTCGCCGACGCCGAGATCCCGCCACCCGCCGCGATCGACTACTACGGCATGCTCACCCCGCCGGACGGCCGGACGATCCGGCCAGGCGACACGGTGATCTTCGGTTTCCGCATCCAGGCGTTCGTCACCCGCGCGTACGTGGTCCCGATCAGCGGGGTCCACGGCTCAGGCGCGCGGGCCTGCGGCGTGTGGGCGGCCGACGGACGTCCAGCCCGCTGGGATCAGCCAGCGGAACCAGGTACACATCCCCCGACAGCGGAAGGGAGATCCGCATGAGCCAGAACATCAGCACGCCTCCCGCGGCGAGCGAGGGCGTCCGCCCCGGCCGGCTGAAGGGCGGGGCCATCGGCGCGCTGGGCGCGGCCGTGATGGCCATGGCCTTCATGGGCCCAGCGACGAGTGTCGCCTTTAATACCCCGCCCGCGGCGGCCAAGATCGGCTTCGCGCTGCCGCTCGGCATCCTGCTCGCCATGCTGGTCTGCCTGATCATGGCCTCCACGATCGGCTCCTTCTCCAGCAAGCTCCCGTCCGCGGGCTTCGCCTACACGTTCAACACGCACGCCTTCGGCAAGGGCGCGGGCTTCACCTCCGGCTGGATCCTGGTCCTGGCCTACGGCGCGGTCGGGCCGATGCTGTTCGCCGCGATGGGCGGATTCGGCAACCAGTTCCTGGTCAGCCAGTTCGGCGTGAACCTGCCCTGGTGGGTGATCAGCGCCGCCATCATGGCGATCATCTGGTTCATCGGCACGCTGGGCGTGAGCAGCTCGGCCAAGACCGCGCTGATCTTCCTGATCCTCGAGGTCGGCGTGCTGCTCAGCCTGTTCGCGACCATCATCGGCCAGGGCGGGGCGAGCGGGAACACGCTCGCCGCGTTCAACCCGGCAAACTCGCTCAACGGTGTGAGCGGCATCGGCTTCGGCATGCTCTGGGGCATCCTGATGTTTGTCGGGTTCGAGTCGGCCGGGACCCTGGGCGAGGAGACGCGCGACGCCCGGCGCTCCGTGCCGCGGGCGCTGCTGTTCGCCGTGGTGCTGATCGGCATCGTGTACGTGGTGTCTGGCTACGCGGCCGCGATCGGCTTCGGGGAGAACCATGTCAACGCGCTGGCCAGCGACGCCAGCCCGTGGACCACGCTGGCGACCAGGTTCTGGGGCGCCGACGGCGTATGGCTGCTCACGCTCACGGTGCTGAACAGCCAGTTCGCCAACGTGCTCTCCGGCTCGTCGGCCGCCGTGCGGGTGATCTTCTCGTTCGGCCGGGAGGGCATCTTCAGCCGCAGGCTCGGCACGACCAACCGCAGGGACAGCCCGGCGGTCGCGTGGGCCGCGTACATCATCTTCTCGGCCGTGGTGACGTTCGCGCTGGGCGCCTGGATCACCCCGTTCGGCGCCTACAACTTCCTCGGCAGCATGCTGGGCCTGGGCATCATCATCCTGTACATCCTGATGAACATCGGGCTGATCGTGTACTTCCGGCGCCGGCACGCCGACGAGTTCTCGCCGATCAGGCACGGGGTGCTGCCCATTCTCGGCACGCTGCTGATGCTGCTGCCGATCTACGGCCTGCTCTGGCCGATCCCGCCCTGGCCGTACGACCTGGTGCCCTACCTCATCGTCGCCTGGACGGTCGGCGGCGTCGGCTACTTCCTGTACCTGGCCAGCAAGCGCCCGGCCATGGTCGAGGCGATGGGGCGGGTGTGGGAGCCGGACACCGGCCAGGCCGCGGTCACGGCGGCGGGCGAAACGGCGCAGTAAGGCCGCCCGCGCATCCCAAGGCGGTCTGGCTTGGGATGCGTGCGGGGCTTACCGGGACCGAGGGTGACGGACGGACCGGGGCTTCGTGCTGTGGGTGCTGTGGTCGCGATGAGCTTCGGGCGGCTTCCCCTGGGGCGGGCGGATCGGGGGGATGGGCTTGACCGGGCGCGGCCGCGGGCCGGACCAGAGCGCGGGCACGACGTCGAGGGCGTAGGCCACCGCGTAGGCGGGCTGCTCGTAGTTGACCCGCCAGCCCACGAAGTCCGGCCACGCGTCCTTGGGATCGCGCTCGATCGGGAAGTCCACCTCGCGCATCCGCTCGATCGCGTCCAGGAACTCGTCGTAGCTGAGGCTGATGCCCGCGCTCAGGTCGGGATCGTCAGGGACCTCGATGCCCATGGCCCGTCCGACCTCGCGGAAGCAGGTGAACCCGCTGCGCAGGCACAGCCGGGCCGGCACCACGGGCGCGGCCTCAGGGGACAGCGCGAGGAACAGCGAGGCCGAGTCGAGCACGGCCAGCAGCCCGGTCACCCAGGACGACAGCGGCCTGGGTGAGCGGAACCGGACCAGCGGCAGGTAGGTGGTGTGGCTTTCCGCCACGTCCGCGGCCCAGCGTTCCCACGCCTCGTAGAGACCGGGCAGGGTGTCCAGGGTCGACATGCCCGAGCCCAGCGCGTAATGGGTGCGCGCCAGGAGCTCAGGGCCCCAGGACGGGACGCCCCCGCGCGCGTTCAGCAGCGTCACCTCGGTCTCGCGCCGGTTGAACTCCGAGTAGAGGGTGGGCAGGTAGGCGATCTGGAGCGTGAGCGTGATCAGCCCGAAGGCGGCAGCGAGATCGGCGATCGTCTTCTGCGCGGCACCCAGGGCCGGGTTCGGCCCGAACACCGCCGGGCCCGCGGTGCTGAACGCCTCGGCGATGCCGTCCGGCTCGAACGGCCAGAGCAGCAGCGAGAAGCCGACGTAGAAGATGGCCAGCCAGCCGAGCAGCTGGACGAGCAGGATCGCGGCCGCCTGGCCGGCGAGGATCCGGTCGCGCCGCCTGCCGTCGGTGATGCGCTTGGTCACCATGTGGTAGATGCCGTTCACGATCCGGTCCACCCACCGGGTCAGCCAGCTGCCCACCGGCCGGGGCACGATGACCGTGCCGATGACGCTCCGGGCCCCCGTGATCACGAGCAGCCCACCGATGACAGCCGCGACGACGCGGACGGCCAGCGGCACCACCATGGCGATCTCTCCTTCTGCCACCGGTCCGCGACAGTATCAGCCGGGGCTGGTGCCGTGGCCCGCGGAGCGGGCGCCAGCGGCGGATGGTTACCGGCATGTAGCAGTTTGCCAGTGCTTTGCATGGAGTTCCTGAGTCCGGGTAGTTGAGGGCGCGCAGGTGTCCACACCCTCCGCCTGCAGAGGGAAGTGATCTGACATGAACGGGATGCTGCGGGTTCCGCGGAGCCGCGGCGCGCTGAGCGGCTTGCTGCTGGTCTTGCTGGGCGCATGGGGTGCCCTGATCCCCTTTATCGGCCCGTACTTCCATTACGCCTACACCCCGGACAGCGCCTGGACCTACACCACAGGCCGCTTCTGGCTGGAGATCCTGCCCGGGTGCGCCACCGCGCTCGGCGGCCTGATCGTGCTGGCCAGCTCCAGCCGGCCGTTCGCCATCTTCGGCGCCTGGCTGGCCGCGGTGAGCGGCGCCTGGTTCGCGCTCGGCAGCGTGCTCGCCCCGATCTGGAGCACCAGCAACCTGAGCATGGACGCCGGGACGCCGGTGGGCGGGACCGTCCACCGCGCGCTGGTGCAGACCGGGTTCTTCACCGGACTCGGCATCGTCATCGTGCTGCTGGCCGGCATGGCGCTGGGCCGCTTCTCCGTCATCGGGGTCAGGGAGACCAGGCAGGCCGAGCGGGCCGCGCAGGCCCGCGCCGAGCGCGAGGCCGCCGAGCGGGAGGCCGCGTCCAGGACCGAGCCCGTGACCACCGACCAGAACGCTCCGGTCACCACCGAGCCGACGGCGCCAGCCACCACCGCGCCGACGGCGCCGGCCAGCACCGAGCCGAAGGCCCCCGTGGCCACCCAGCCGAACGCCACGACCGGTCCCCGGAGGTTCATCCCCGGGCGCAGCAAGACATCCGCGGACACCGGCACCACACCGGCGGAGACCAAGCCCGACGGCGAGCGGGTGGACTCCACTACGGCGCAGTAGCGCCGCACAGCTGGGCGCGCCGACGATACCGCCCAACGTCGGCGCGCCCGCCCTAGCCCGCCCAGCGTCGCGCCCCCCGGCGTTTCGCCCCCGGCCCCTCACCTGCATCCGGCGCCCCTAGCGAACCCTCTAGCGAGCGGATGAATCCCGATGAAGCAGACCAGGCCCATGGGCCTTGACCGAGATACTCCCGACCGGCAGTTAATGCCCGCGCCGCGAGGCAGCGGGCTGGTCGGCAAGCTGATCGCGCTGGCGGCGGCCATCGCCATGGTCATCGCCGCGGTGCTCGTGCTGTCCGCGGTGCACGTCCTGCCGCAGCTCAGGAACCCGTTCCGGGAGACCACCACCGACCGCAACGGGCCGGTACTGCTCAAGTCGATCACGGCGCTGAGCCGCTACGAGGCGGCCAGCGGCTCGTTCCAGGTGGTGGTGGACCTGTCCAAGCGGACCGCGTTCCTGCCGTCCTTCCTCGAGGGCAGCGACACGCTGTTCATCGCGCAGGGCAGCGACATCGCGTTCGTCAGCTTCTCCGGGCTGACCGGTAAGGCGGTCAAGGTCTCACCCGACCGCACCGCGGTCACGGTCCGCCTGCCCGGCGCCCAGCTCGAGCCCGCGACCCTGAACGTCAGGCAGTCCTACGTCTACGCCCAGCAGCAGGGGCTGCTGAACCGGGTCGGGAACTTCTTCTCCGGCAACCCAAACAGCCAGCAGCAGGTCTACATCCTGGCCCAGCAGAAGATCCAGAACGCCGCCCGGCAGAGCCAGCTGCGCGCCGAGGCCGAGAAGAACACCAGGAGCATGCTCGACGGCATGCTGCGCTCACTGGGGTTCACTCAGGTCACCGTGACCTTCACCCGCACCGCCTGACCCGCATCGGCCACCGCAGGCCACCTCAGCCAAGGATCTTGGAGATTTTTCGGCACATAGCGCACCTAAGTCTCCAAGATCTTCGATGGGGGGACGGGCCGCGATGGGTGGGACTCAGGTGCGGAGGTAGGAGGCGCCGTTGACGTCGAGGATGGCGCCGCTGGCCCACTCGGCCTGAGGCGAGGCCAGGTACAGCACGGCGGCCGCGATCTCATCGGCCTCGGCGACCCGGCCGAACGGGCTGTCGGCCCGGATCGCGTCCCCGTCCGGGCCGGCCAGGTACTCGGCGGCCATGTCGGTGGCGACGTACCCCGGGGCCACGGTGGCCACCGCGATGCCGTGCGGGGCCAGGGCCTTGGCCAGCGACTGGCCGAAGGAGTGCAGCCCGGCCTTGCTGGCCCCGTAGGCGGGATGGCGGGGCTCGCCGCGGAACGCGCCGCGGGAGCCTACGTTCACGATCCGCCCCCCGCCTCCGCGGATCATGTGCTGCACCGCGCACCAGGTCACGTTCGCGGCACCGGTCAGGTTGACCGCCAGGGTCTCCTGCCAGGCGGCCTGCCACTGCTCGTACGAGACCTCGGCGACCGGGTGCCAGGTGTACACCCCGGCGTTGTTGACCAGGACGTCGAGGCCGCCCAGGGCCTCGCAGGCCTGGTCGACCATGCGGCGCACCGCGTCCGGGTCGGCCAGGTCGGCCTCGACCACCACGTGCCCGCGGCCCGGCAGGCCGTCAAGCAGATCGGCGCCGGCCGCCCGGCCGCTGTGGTGCACCGCCACGCGGTCGCCCTGCTCCGCGAACGCCTGGGCGATGGCGCGGCCGATGCCGCGTGAGGCCCCGGTTACCAAGATCGCTCGTTCGGTCACCTGCTGACCATAACCGGGCGGCCAGCACCGGGAATCTGCCGGGGCGGTGGCTTGCTACCGATTTAGCGGGAATGAGTCATCCGGGAGATGAGCCGCGAGGCGACACGAAGGGACACGTGATGGCTGAGAGTCTGCGTGCCGAGAGCACGACCACGGCGGTCCAGGCCAGCCCCCTGCAGATCGAGACAAACGGCATCAACGTCATATCCGACGCAGAACGCAAAGGCCGCCCGCGCAGCCTCTTCTGGCCCTGGTTCGCCGCCAACATCTCGGTCCTGGGCATCAGCTACGGCTCGTTCGTGCTGGGCTTCGGGATCTCGTTCTGGCAGGCGGTGATCGTGGGCCTCGTCGGCATCGTGGTCTCGTTCCTGCTCTGCGGGTTCATCGCGGTGGCGGGCAAGCGGGGGTCCGCGCCGACCATGGTGCTCAGCCGGGCCGCGTTCGGGGTGCGCGGCAACAAGCTGCCCGCGGTGATCTCCTGGCTGCTCACGGTCGGCTGGGAGACCGTGCTGATCATCCTGGCCACGCTGGCCACGGCCACGGTCTTCCAGCGCCTCGGCGTGGGCGGCGGCACCGGGACCGAGATCATCGCGCTGATCGTGGTGGCCGCGCTGACCGTCGGCGGCGGGGTCATGGGCTTCGACCTGATCATGCGGATGCAGACGGTGATCACGGTCGTGACCGCTGTGCTGACCGTCGTGTTCATGGGCCTGGTGGCCAGCCACATCCACTGGCACACGGTGTCCGCGATCCCGTCCGGCGACGCGGAGAAGCTGATCGGCGCGCTGGTGTTCGTGATGACCGGCTTCGGGCTCGGCTGGGTCAACGCCGCGGCCGACTACTCGCGTTACCTGCCCAGGAGCTCGTCCAGCCGCGGCGTGATCGGCTGGACCACGTTCGGCTCGGCGGTGGCCCCGATCGTGCTGCTCATCTTCGGCCTGCTGCTGGCCGGCTCGTCGACCAGCCTGTCCACCGCGATCGGCGCCAACCCGATCGGGGCGCTGGCCGCGCTGCTGCCCACCTGGTTCCTGGTGCCGTTCGCGATCGTGGCCGTGCTCGGGCTGGTCGGCGGCTCGGTGCTGGACATCTACTCCTCCGGCCTGGCCCTGCTCACCGCCGGGCTCCGGGTGCCGCGCTTCGTGGCCGCGCTGATCGACGGGGTCGTCATGATCGGCGGAACGATCTACGTGGTGTTCTTCGCCAGCAACTTCGTGGGCCAGTTCGAGGGGTTCCTGATCACGCTCGGAGTCCCGATCGCGGCCTGGGCCGGCATCATGCTGGCCGACATCGCCATGCGGCACCGTGACTACGCCGAGGCCGAGCTGTACAACCCGGCGGGCCGGTACGGCGACATCAGGTGGTTCCCGATCGGGGTGATCGTGGTCAGCACGGTCCTGGGTTGGGGCCTGGTCACCAACACCGCGGCCAGCTGGCTGAGCTGGCAGGGTTACCTGCTCGGGCCGTTCGGGCTGGGCGGCAAGACCGGGGCCTGGGCGTTCGCCAACCTCGGCGTGCTGCTGGCCCTGGCGCTCGGCTTCGTGGCCACGCTCGTCTTCAGCCGGTCGGCGGTCCGGGCCCAGGAGTCGGCGCCGCTGCGTGAGCCGGCCGCGTCCGCGGCATGACCGGACCCATGGCGGTACCGCCGTGGCTGGCGGTCATCGACATGCAGCGGGTGTTCGCCGAGCGGGACAGCGACTGGTTCACGCCCCGGTTCACCGAGGTCGTCGGGCCGATCGGGGAGCTGGCCGGGGCGTTCAGGCCCCGGGTCACGTTCACCCGGTTCGTCGCGCCGCAGGCCCCGTCCGGGGCGTGGCGGCGGTACTACGACCAGTGGCCGTTCGCGCTGCAGCCGCCCGACGCGGCCATCTACCAGCTGGTCGACGACTTCGCCGATCCGGGGCCGACGCTGGACGCGACCACGTTCAGCAAGTGGGGCCCGCAGCTCGAGGCCCGGGTCGGTGACAGCGGGCTGGTGCTCGCGGGCGTGTCCACGGACTGCTGCGTGCTGTCGACCGCGCTGGCCGCGGCCGACGCCGGGGTCGCGGTCCAAGTCGTCGGCGACGCGTGCGCCGGGGTGAACGACGAGACCCACGAGCAGGCCCTGGCCATCATGCGGCTGTACAGCCCGCTGATCGAGGTGGTCCGCCTGGCCGACGTGCTGCCCGGGCGATGACCGGGCCTGGCCGGCGGCGGGTGGCGGTGGACGTTGCGTAATGGATGAAAGCAGAGCCCTCGGTGCGCTGTACGGGCTGGCCGTCGGGGACGCCCTGGGCATGCCCACGCAGTCGCTGCCGCGGGCGCGGATAGTGGCCGCCTACGGCGGGCTGGTCGGAACGTTCGAGCCCGCGCCGCCCGATCACCCGCTCGCGGCCGGGCTGCCCGCCGGGTCGGTCACCGACGACACCGAGCAGGCGCTGCTGCTGGCCCGGCTGCTGATCGAGGGCGGCGGCCGGGTGGACCCGGCCGAGCTGGCCCGGCGGCTGCTCGCGTGGGAGCGGTCGATGCGGGAGCGGGGGTCGCTCGACCTGCTCGGCCCGTCCACCCGGCGGGCCATCGGCGAGCTGCTGGCCGGCGCGGACATCGACCTGGCGGGCCTGCGGGGCGACCAACGGCGCGGCCATGCGGATCGCGCCGGTCGGCATCGCCTGTCCCGGTGCGGATCCTGGCCTGCTGGTCGACCGGGTGGTCGAGGCCAGCCTGGTCACGCACAACACCGGCGTCGCCCTGGCCGGCGCGGCGGCGGTGGCGGCCGCGGTCAGCGCCGGGATCGACGGGGCCACGGTCCCCGAGGCCACCCGGCAGGCGGCCGCGGCCGCGGAGCTCGCCGCCGGGCGCGGGCACTGGGTGGCGGCCGCCGACGTCGCCGCCCGGATCCGCTGGGCCGCGGAGCTGACCGCCGGGCTGACCCCGGACGCGGCCGCGGCGGCGGTGAGCACGCTGGTCGGGACCAGCCTGGCCGCGCAGGAGTCGGTCCCGGCCGCGTTCGCGGTGCTCGCGGCCAGCCCGGACGATCCGTGGCTGGCGTGCCGGCTGGCCGCGTCTGTGGGCGGCGACTGCGACACGATCGCGGCGATGGCCGGCGCCGTCGGCGGGGCGTGCCACGGGGCTGAGGCCTTTCCCAGCGCCGCGCGCCGCACCGTGGACCGGGTGAATGACCTGCACCTGGCCGAGGTCGCCCGGGACCTGCTCGCGCTCAGGTCGGGCCGCTCGCCCCGGCGCGCCTTGGCGGCCCCGGCCGAAACGCGGCGGTTCGGCCGGCTGCTGCACCTCGGCAACGTGGTCATCGACGTGGTGCTGGACGTCGGCAGCCTCCCGGACCGCGGCGGCGACGTGCTGGCCTCGGCGGCCGAGGTGACCCCGGGCGGAGGGTTCAACGTGATGGCGGCCGCCCTGGCGCGGGGACTGCCGGTCGGCTACGCGGGTGCGTACGGCACCGGGCCGTTCGCCACGCTGGCCCTGTCCGCGCTGGCGGACGCCGGGGTCGAGGTGCTGCAGCGGCCGAAGCCCGGCCGTGACACCGGGTTCGTGGTGGCTGTGGTCGAGGCCGGAGGCGAGCGGACGTTCCTGACCAGCCGCGGGGCCGAGGCCACGCTGACCGCCGATGACCTGCGCGGGGTGCGGGCTGCGCCGGGCGATGCCATTTACCTGTCCGGGTACGGCCTGGCGCACCCCAGCAACCGGGACGCCATCCTGGACTGGCTGGGCCGGCTCGACGACGCGAACCTGGTGTTCTTCGACCCGGGGCCGCTGGCGGGCTCGATACCGGGCCAAGCCCTGGACCGGGTGCTGCGGCGGGCGGACTGGCTCACCTGCAACGCCCGCGAGGCCACCCTGCTGACCGGGTACGACGACCCGCTGGCCGCGGCGCGGGCCCTGTCTTCGGGAGCGCTGTCCTCCCAGCGAGGCCCGCACCAGCGCCCCGAACCGCGGTGGCGGCCGCGCGGGGGAGCGCTGGTGCGGACCGGCCCGGACGGGTGTCTGCTCGCCTGCGGCACCGGGTCCGGACGTACGGGGCCTGGGCACACGGGGTGCGACGGCGGGGACGTGGTGCACGTGCCCGGCTTCCAGGTCGACGCCGTCGACACCAACGGCGCGGGCGACACCCATACCGGGACCTTTGCCGCGGCCCTAGGCCGCGGCGTGGACCCGCAGGAAGCGGCCCGCATCGCGAATGCGGCGGCGGCGCTGTCGGTCACCAGGCGCGGGCCCGCGACCGCCCCATCCGAGGACGAGCTGGCCCGATTCCTGGCGAATCGTTAAGAAACGCCGCTAGCCCACGTCATCCGCGGTCCGGCCCAGGTAGCCAATAATCTGATCCCTCAGATCGACCAGGTCCTCGCCGTGAACCATCACTGGCGGCGTGGCTCCGCGTATCCGGGCATGCCATAGCCGGTCAATGCCCTGCCATGCCTCCCACCCGGGAAACTCCGCGGCGATCTCGTCCGCGTAGTTGTTGAAATCCATGGCGCCCATGATACCGCCATGTCAAGCCATGTTAAGCAATGCCTTGTCTGGTTTCCCCATGTCGCAGCCGGTTAGGTTACCGGCGTGAAGATCGACGAGACCTCGCCGGAACACCCGTACCTGCAGCTCGCGGGGCTGTTGCGGGCCCAGATAGCGTCCGGTGAGATCGCCAACCAGCTGCCGTCGATCACCAAGCTGACCGAGGAAACCCATCTCGCGGTGGGCACGGTCCGCCGGGCCATCAACATCCTGGTCAAGGAGGGCCTGGTGGAGACCGTCCCGGGCCGGGGCACGTTCGTGATCGAGCAGCGGCCGTCGCGTGCCCCGGGTGGCCAGGAGGCTCCCGCGCGCCCGCAGGCGGGCCGCCCACGCTTATCTGGCCGTCCCCCGCACGGCCACATCCGCCACCAGCCCAAGTCGCCCTAGCCGCGCCCGCACCCGCGCCAACCGGCCCGGGCCAGGCGCAATCGGGCCCAATAGTGTGGATGGCACTTAGGTGCGGAAACAACAACAGTAGGGTGCCGTTCACCCTAATGGGCCGGGCCTGTCCCGGCGCCCGGGCCCGCGCCGCTGGGCAGCTGTGACGGGCGGAAAGGTGGGGTGGCATGAGGTACCGGGAGATCCGCGAGCTGATCCGGATGCGGGGCTTTGAGCCGGATCACGACCGGCGGGTCCTCAGCCGGTGCTACGACGTCGGCGACCTGCGGCGGGAAGCGCGGCGCCGGCTGCCCGGCCCGGTGTTCGGCTACCTCGACGGCGCCGCCGACGATGAGTTCACCATGCGGGAGAACCAGGCCGCGTTCCGGCGCTGGCAGTTCCGCCCGCGGGTGCTGCGCGACGTGTCAGAACCCGACCTCAGCGTGTCGGTGCTCGGCTCGGACCTGCCCGCGCCGCTGGGGCTGGCCGCCACCGGCTTCACCCGGATCTTCTACCAGGCCGGGGAGCTTGCGGTGGCCGCGGCGGCGGCCTCGCGCGGGCTGCCGTACGGCCTGTCCACGGTCGGCACCCACACGATCGAGGAACTGGCCGCGACCGGCCATCAGGATCTGTGGTTCCAGCTCTACGTGCTGCGTGACCGCCCGCTCGCCGAGGACCTGGTCAAGCGGGCCGCCGTGGCCGGGTTCCGGGTGCTGGAGATCACGGTGGACACCCCGGTGGGCGGCCGCCGGACCCGTGACCTGCGGAACGGGTACTCACAGCCGCCCGCCCTCACCACCCGCGCCCTGCTCGAGATCGCGTCCCGGCCCGGCTACTGGACGTCGATGCTGCGCGGCCCCGCGCTCAGGTACGCCAGCTTCACCCCGGTGGGGAACACGATCGCGGGCGTCACGGGGATGTTCGACCCGACCCTCAGCTGGGACGACGTCGACACCTACCGCGCGCTCTGGCCGGGCCCGCTGCTGCTGAAGGGCCCGCTCGGGCCGGAGGATGCCGCCCGTGCGGTCGCGGCCGGGGTGGACGGCATCCACCTGTCCAACCACGGCGGCCGCCAACTCGACCGGTGCATCCCCCCGATCGACCTCGTCCGGCCGGTCCGGGAGGCGGTCGGCGACCGGGCGGCGGTGGTCGTGGACTCGGGCGTCAGGCACGGATCCGACATCGCGGTGGCGATCGCGCGCGGAGCCGACATGTGCCTGATCGGCCGCGCCTACCTGTATGGCCTGGCGGCCGCCGGGCAGGCCGGGGCCGAGTACGCCATCGACCTGCTCACCGGGCAGCTGCGGCGCACCATGCAGCTGCTCGGCGTCACTTCCGTCCCCGAGCTCCGGCGCCACGGCGACGAGCTGGTCGTGCCTAAGCCCTAGCCCCGACGTTCAGGTACGGGGGCCGGCATACCCTGAACCGTGCGTTCCCCCCCGCTGGTCCTGCTGCACGGGCAGCCCGGCACGGGAGCGGACTGGGCGCAGGTGCAGGCGCGGCTCCCGGCCGGGACCCGCAGCATCGCCCTGGACCGTCCCGGATACGGGGCAAGCCGGGCAGCCGGGCGGGGGCTTCACCCGCAACGCGCGCGCGGTGCTGGCCGCGATGGACGCCCGCGGCATCCCGCAGGCGGTGCTCGTGGGGCACTCCTACGGCGGCGGGGTGGCGCTGACCGTCGCGGGCCTGGCCCCGCACCGGGTACGGGCGCTGGTCCTGCTCGCGAGCGTGGGCCCGGGCTGCCTGAACGGCTGGGACCGGCTGCTGGCCGCGCCGATGGCGGGGCCGGTGTGCGCGGTGACCGCCTGGCGGCTGACGCCGTGGTTCGCCCGGGGGTGGCTGGCGGGCGTGGCCAGGGTCAGTGGCCGGCCGACCGACCCAGACCAGCACGTCAACTGGCACATCTGGGGGAACTCCGGCAGCGAGCACGTCCCGCTGTGGCGTACGTTCCTGGCCGAGCAGCGGGCCCTGGTGCGCGAGGCGGACGGCCTGGCGGCCCTCCCGGTGCGGGCGCCGACGCTGCTGCTGGCCGACCCGCACGACGCGATGGTCCCCGTGGCCACCGCCCACGGGCTGGCCCAGGCTTTGCCGGACGCCTGCCTGCGGCTGATCGAGGGGCCTGGCCATCACCTGCCCAGGCGGGCCCCGGACACGGTCGCCGCCGCGATCACCGGGTTCCTGGCGTCGCTGGACGCCGGGTGACGATCAGAGCTTGGTCAGCTTGCTGAACGGCGTAGGGATCCGCTCCTTCTGGGTGCCGAAGTCGACCAGCACGGCGACCTCGTCCTCGATGCCGACGACCACGCCGAGCCCGTACCTGTCATGCGTCACTTGATCATGCAGGTCGTACTGCTCGACGTGCCGAACCGGCACGGGGATGTTGTTAAACGGGCTGCCGGGGAATGAGCGCCGAGTCGCGGCGCGGACTGGCTTCACGATCTACCAGTATGGTCCCCCTAGGGGGAATTTGAAGGCGGACTCGCTCAGATTGGGATCACGATTTGGACATCGTGGCCGCCGGCATCCGGCGCCAGGAAGGCCAGCAGCCGCATGCCTTCGGCGGTGACCGCATCGGCCTGCCCGCAGCGCAGCGGGGTGAACGCCTCCACCCGCAGGACCACGCGATCGTCCCGCTGGCTGGCCTTCCAGGTCGCCGCCCAGAACCCGTCCACGAGCACGGTGCCGCGGCTGCCGCCGTGGCCCGGTGGCAGCGGCACGCTGCGGCGGCCGGGGATGACCCGGGCCCGGTCGGCGTGCGAGAGCAGCACGTTGTCGTACTCGGGCAGGAACCGCGGCGGGGCTGGCGTGCCGGCATCCGGTCGCGGCGCGTCGGGCAGGTCGAAGAGCTCGCCGCCGCCCTCGGCCAGGAAGACGCGCAGCCGCGGCCGCAGCCGCTCGGCGACCTCGCCCAGCCGGGTCAGCCCGCACCAGGCCTGCACGTCCCGGACGGTCGCCGGCCCGAACGCGGCCAGGTACCTGAGCACCAGCTCGTCGGGCCCGAGCCCGGGCGCGGCCTGGCCGCCGAGCCACGCCTCGGTGGTGGTGAACGCCGCCGGCCCGGTGCGCCCCCAGATCCCGCGGGGCGGGACCTGGACCGTGGGCTCCAGGTGCGTGACCGCGTAGGCCAGTGACGTGGGGTCGCGGCCCGGCCAGCGCGGCGCGAGCAGCCGGCCGAGCTCGGCCCGGGTGCGCGGCTGCTCCCGCAGCAGCCCGCGCCCGGCGTCGGTCAGCGCGCCCAGGTCCACGCCGTCCAGGCGGCGGGCGAACGGGGAGCCGGCGAACCGCTGCCTGAGCAAGGACTGGAACAGGCCGCCCAGGGCCAGGCAGTCGGCCGCGGTGACCAGGTGCACCGTGTTGCGCATCAGGTGGGTGCGCACCACGGCCCGCTCGGTCAGCAGATCCGCCAGCTGGGCCGGGCGGAATCCGGCCAGCCGGGTCCACAGGCCGACATACGGCGCGTTCGGCGCCTGGGCCTGCAAGCCCGCGAGGTGGCCGACGGCCTGCAGCGGCGGCTCGCTCGCCCGCCCGAGCAGCAGCTGCCGCTGCAGCAGCGCACGGTTGAGCGCACGCTCCCCGAGCACGCCGGGCATCAGCGGCCGCGGTCGTGGTCGGTGATCAGGCGCGTGGGTGCCTTGCGGCGCCAGGACTCCTCGATGAGTTCCTGAACGCGATCCGCCGGGGCCGCGGCCAGATTCACCCGGACTCCGCGCACCTGCTGCCCCCAGCGCAACGGCTCGAACGCCGCCGGGTCCTCGGCGAGCGAGGCGGCGATCTCGGGCTCGTCCACGAACACGTGCAGGTGCTCCCCGTCCGGCGGCACCGTGACGAAGATCTTGCCGCGCACCCGGAACGAGGACATGTCGTGGTGTGGCTGCTCCGTCACCTCGGGCAACGACAGCGCGAACCGCCTGGCCTGCTCCAGATCGCTCATCACCCCAGGCTAACCACGGCGCCGGACCGGTCACCGGGCGAGCGTAGGGTGATGCCCGGCCGACCAGGAAGGAGCCCGCCCGGCGATGAACGCGACCGCGCTCTTGGTGATGGACGTCCAGCAGGGAATCGTCGCACGGTTCGCGGAGGACACCGGCTACCTGCCGCGGCTGTCGGCGGCGATAGCCGCGGCCCGGGCCGCGGGCATCCCCGTGGTGTACGTCACCATTCACTTCCGGCCCGGGTACCCCGAGGTCAGCCCCGCCAACGTGTCGTTCTCCGCGATCTCGGCCTCGGGCCGGTTCGTGGCGGGCAGCCCGGACACCGAGATCCACCCGGCCGTGGCCCCCCAGCCAGAGGATGTGCTGGTGGTCAAGCGGCGCGTGTCCGCGTTCACCGGCAGCGACCTCGACGTGGTGCTGCGCGGCCTCGGTGCCGGCACCCTCGTGCTGGCCGGCATCGCCACCAGCGGCGTGGTGCTGTCCACGCTGCGGCAGGCCGCCGACCTCGACTACCGGCTGGTGGTGCTGGCCGACGCCTGCCTCGACGCCGACCCCGAGGTGCACCGGGTGCTGACCGAGAAGGTGTTCCCGCGGCAGGCGGCGGTGCGGACCGTGGCCCAGTGGACGGCCGAGCTGGACGGCTCGCCGGGGTAATGCCGTTGCCCGAGGTGCTGAGCCGCCACGCGCTGAACCGCGCCCTGCTCGACCGGCAGCTGCTGCTGCGCCGGGTTCCGCTGCCCGAGGGCGCCGGGCGGGCCGAGCGGGTGATCGCCACGGTGGAGCACCTGGCCGGGCTGCAGGCGCAGGCGCCGTTCCCGCCCTACTACGGCCTGTGGTCCCGGCTGGACGGGTTCCGCCCGGAGGATCTGGCCACGCTGATCCTGGACCGCCGGGTGGTCCGTATCGCGCTCATGCGCGGGACCATCCACCTCGTCTCCGCCCGCGACTGCCTGATGCTGCGCCCGCTGGTCCAGCCCGTGCTGGACCGCGCCGTGACCACGCTCGGCAAGCAGCTGCCCGGCGTGGACACCGATGAACTGGCCGCCGCGGCCCTGCACCTGGTGGAGCAGCGGCCGCTGACGTTCAGCGAGCTCGGCGCCCAGCTGGCGGAGCGGTGGCCCGGCTGCCCGGTCAACGCCCTGGCCCAGACCGCCCGGGCCCTGGTGCCGCTGGTTCAGGTGCCGCCGCGCGCCGTGTGGGGCGCGTCCGGGCAGGCCGCGCACACCACCGCCGAGTCCTGGCTGGGCCGCCCGCTGGACACCCGCCCGACGCTGGATCAGCTGGTCACCCGGTACCTGGCCGCGTTCGGCCCGGCCACGGTCAGGGACATCCAGGCCTGGTCCGGGCTGACCCGCCTGGGTGAGATCGTGCGCCGGCTCAGGCCCGGCCTGCGGGCCTTCCGCGACGAGCAGGGTGCCGAGCTGTTCGACCTGCCCGACGCCCCGCGGCCCGCGCCGGACACCCCGGCCCCGGTGCGGCTCGTGGCGGAGTTCGACAACCTGATCCTGTCCCACGCCGACCGCGCCCGTGTGATCAGCGAGCCGGACCGCAAGCGCCTGTACTCCAAGAACGGCATCTTCCCCGGAACCGTGTTCGTCAACGGCTTCGCCGCCGGCATCTGGCAGCTCGACCGGTCCAGGTCCGCGGCGGTGCTGACGGTCGAGCCGTTCGGCACGATAGGCAAGCGGGACCGCGACGCGGTCGTGGGCGAGGCCGAGCGCCTGCTCGGCTTTGCCGCGCAGGACGTGCCCGGGCACGACGTCCGGTTCGCCAGGACCGCTCAGGCCGAGTAGGGATCGCGGACGGTTCCCTCGCCCCGGTCGTAGTCGAAGGTATAGATCTCGCGCCCGTCCAGGAACGCCCGCTCGGCGCGGCTCATCACATCCAGCGGGTCGCCGGACCAGATCACCAGGCTGGCGTCCTTGCCCGGGGCCAGCGAGCCGATCCGGCCGTCGACCCCGAGAATCCGCGCGGGGTTGATCGTCACGGACCGCAGTGCCGTGTCCCGGTCGAGGCCCTCCTTGACCGCGAGCGTGGCCTGGTGGATCAGGAAGTGGATCGGCACGACGGGATGGTCGGTGGTGATCGCGATCGTGACCCCGGCCGCCGCCAGCCGGCCCGGGTTGGCCAGCGACCGGTTGCGCAGCTCGACCTTGGACCGGCTGGTGAACAGCGGGCCGATGATGACCGGGATGGACGCCGCGGCGATCAGGTCGGCCAGCAGGTACGCCTCGGTGCCGTGGTCGATCACGAGCCGGTAGCCGAACTCCTGAGAGATCCTGATCGCGGTCGCGATGTCGTCGGCGCGGTGGCAGTGCTGGCGCCACGGGATCTCGCGGCGCAGCACCCGGCCGAGCGCCTCCAGGTTCAGGTCGCGGTCCACCGGCTTGCGCTCCGACGGCGGGGCGTCTTCCGCGGCGGCGATCCTGGCCTGGTAGTTGGCGGCCTGGACGAACGCGTCCCTGATGACCCCGGCTGTGCCCAGCCGGGTGGACGGCGTCTCGTTCCTGTCGCCGTAGACCCGCTTCGGGTTCTCGCCGAGCGCCGACTTCAGGCCGGCGGGCTCGCGCAGCACCATCTCGTCCACGGTGCGGCCCCAGCACTTGACCGCCACGGTCTGGCCGCCGATCGGGTTGCCGGAGCCCGGGTTGACGTTCACGGCCAGCACGCCGCCGCTGATCGCGTCGCGGAAGCCCTCATCGGCCGGGTTGATCGCGTCGAGGGCCCGGACGAAGGCGGTGACCGGCTTGGTCATCTCGTTCGTGTCCTGGCCGGCCCAGCCCTCCGCCTCCTCGTGCACGCCGACGTGGGCGTGCGCGTCGATGAAACCGGGCAGTACCCACTTGCCCGTCGCGTCGATCACCTCGGCGCCGTCCGGGGCACTGAAGCCGGGCCCCTCAATGGCGACGATCTTCCCGGCCTCCAGCAGCACGGTCCCGTTGTCGACCGGGTCTGTCTCCACCGGGATGACCCGGGCACCCACAATCGCGGTGGTTGTTCCAGTCACGCCGCATTCTCCCAGCTCGTCCGTGATCGACCCGTTTCTGGCCTGAGAGTAACAGCGCGATGACCGGTGTGCCCGTCCCGCGACGGGCAGGAGCGCTAGGGCCGCCGCATGCTGCGGTAGACCGCAAGCAGGGCCGCCTTCTGCTCGTCGGCCAGGTGCTCGTCGGCGGCGATGGCGGACTCTACCGACGAGACCGCGGGTTCATCGCCCGCGGTGCGGTCGGGGCTGGCCTGATCGATCAGGCCGGCCTGGGCCAGCAGCGTTTCCGCGGAAACGTTGAGCGCTCCGGAGAGCAGCTTGAGCACGCGGACCGACGGCTGGTGCAGGCCGCGCTCGATCTGGCTCAGGTACGGGTTGGAGAGCGTGGTCCGGTCGGCGAGCTGGCGCAGCGACAGGTTGGCGAGCTTGCGCTGGCTCCGGATGAACGCGCCGAGCGCTTTCATCTGCGCGTTCCAGGAATCCGTTACCCGCCGTCCCGAATCCTCGGAATCCGGTGCTGCCATGTCCGCCCTGATGTGTGTCAGGCCGCACAGCGGGCCGTGGCAGGCCCGCCGTGCGGCTGGGTAGTTACTTGTCGGCTGGGCCGTCCTGGCCGGGGGTGTCGTTCTTCACCTGGCGCAGGGGTGACGTCGCGTGCCGTACATTCTCGGCCAGCTTCCGCTGGCTGGCCAGCAGCTTCCCGGCCAGGTCGTAGGCGTTCCCGACGAGCTCGTCTGGCTTGGGCAGCCGGTCGGCGAACGGCAGCTTGAGCTCGGGCAGCCTGAGCTCGGGCAGTTTCAGCTCGGGCAGCTTCAGGTCAGCCGGGCGCGGGGCGGCCGACCGGACCGTGCCGGCCCAGGCCTTGACGGTGCCAATGGTGATAACCGCGGCCTCCTGGCCCCGGCGGACGGTTTTGATGATCTCGGCCTGGACTTCCTGGCCGACGTTGCGGGTCTCGTTCACAATGCCTCCTGTCTTGCTAACTATATTAAGCAGGCCGATTGGTTTGTCAAGCTGGGGGTTTTGCGTCCCGGCGAGATGCCTTCGACCTGCCCAAACGCCAGCCGTTTCGCACCGTGTCCTGACCATTGCGTTGGGTGAGCCTGCGAAATGCCTCTTGCGCCCGTTACTCTTTGGGATGTTTAGTGGCCATTAGCGGCGCCCCGCCCCGCGAGGTTAGAGGTAAGAGCCGGATGGGAGGACCCATGTCGGTTGAGTCCGGCGGTGCGCCTTCTGACGATCGTTCAATGGCCGAGGGCCTGCGGGATGCCGGCCGGGATGTCTTCGCGTACCTCTACGAGAGCTTCGCGGCGCCCCTTTTCGATTACTGCGCCGGAATTCTCCGGGACTCATGGGCCGCCGCCGAGGTGGTGCAGGACAGCCTCGTCGCCGTCGACGCGCACATGAACAAGCTGCCGGACCCTGACCAGGTCCGGCTGTGGCTCTACACCACCGCCCGGCAGCAGTGCCTGGTCCGGCTGCCCGGGCACCAGCTGGCCGGCCGCTCCGAGACGGTCACCCTGGACGAGTTCATCGGGGAGCAGGCCGGCAGCACGGACCGCTACCCGGACGCCGGGACCGTCGCCACCGAGCGGGAGAAGCTGCGGATCCTGACCGCCGCCCTGGACAGCCTGCCCGATCGCGATCGCGAGATCGTGAGCCTCGCGTACCGGCACGGCATCGCGGACGACAACCTCGCCGCCGTGCTCGGGGTCAACCGCCGCCGGGCGGACGCGATGCTGTCCGGCGCGGGCGAGGAGTTCCGGGCGTCGGCGACGGTCATCGCGGTCCTGCGCGCGGGCCGGCCGGGGTGCCAGGTCCTGGAGGCCACCGCGGTCCAGGGAGACCACGCCAAGGCCCTGCTGGCGCCGAAGGTCCGCAAACGGCTCGTCCAGCACGTCGAGCACTGCGCTAGCTGCGCCCAGCGGCGCGGGGACCGGGACTTCGGACCCGAGATGGTCACCGCCATCCCGTTCGCCAGCCCTCCGGTCAACCTCGGGCTGCGGATCTCGCGGACGGCGACCGCGCTCGGCACGTACCGCACCGAGGCGGCCAGCCGGTCGCTGAAGGGCAGCTCCCGGGGCACCAAGTCCGGGCCCCGGCGGGGGGTGTCGCGGAACGTGGTGGCCCCGGTGGCGATCGCCGTCTTCGCCGTCCCCGGGCTGCTGCTCTTCCGTATGGTGGCCGCGTCGTTCCCTGGCCCGACCCCGGTGACGGTGGCGGCGGCGGGGGCCCAGACCCCGGCGCAGGCCGACGGCACCGGAGTGAGCTCGCCCGCGGCCGGGCTGCCCACGCTGGCCAGGAAGACCCGCTCGCACCAGTTGGCGCTCGGGCCGCCGCTGCCCGGATTGCTCGGCCCTGCTCCGGTGGGGGTACTGCCGACCCCGTCCGGCCGGGGCGGCGGATCGACCTCGCCTGGTTCGCCGCATCCGCAGCCCAACCCGCCGCCGTCCACCGGCTCGCCGTCCCCTCAGCCGCCGCCCACCTCACCGGCGCCGAACCCGACCACGCCGCCCGTGACTCCGCCGCCGACCACGCCGCCCCCGACCACCCCGCCGCCCACCACGCCACCGCCGACGACACCTCCGCCCACCTCACCCGCGCCCGCCCCGACGGACACGCCGTCCTGACCCGAGGTCCGGCCCGCCCGTCTGGTCCGGCGGACGCGCCGTCCTGGCGCCCGGCATCCCCGTCTGCCCCCGGCCACCTCGCCGCTGCGGCCTCCGCCGCTATCGTGTTCTGAGCGGCCGGGCTCCGGTGTTGCCGGAGCGCCGTCGCGGGAGTTCCGGGGGATCCGACGGCGAGCTTCGTCTGGAGTTGGGCATGCCGCATCCACACGTCGTGGTCGACCGCAGCCATGGGGGCTATGTCCGGCTGCTGCTGTCCCGCCCCGAGCGGCGCAACGCGTTCGACCCGGGCATGGTCGGCGCGGTGACCGAGGTGATGGAGGCCGAGGACGACGCCGTGGTGATCCTCGGCAGCACCGACCCGAAGGTGTTCTGCGCCGGGGCCGACCTGACCATCCCGGTGGCCGAGCGGGCCGTGGTCTCTGACCTGCTGTATGAGTGCCTCGAGCACATCGTCACCAGGCCCGGCCCGGTCATCGCGGCCGTCGGCGGCGCGGCCGTCGGCGGCGGGGCCCAGCTGGCCACCGCGGCCGACATGCGGATCGTCAGCCCGGAGGCGCGGCTGCGCTGGGTGGGGCCGCCCGGTGCGGACCTGGCGGTTGGCGCGTGGATCCTGCCCGATCTCGTGGGCCGCGCCGCCGCGCTCGAGCTCACGATGACCGGGCGCTGGGTCGGCGCGGCCGAGGCGCTGGCCCTGGGCCTGGCGAACCGGATCGATAACGACCCGGACGGGGCCGCGGGCGACCTGGCCGGGACGCTGGCCGGCCTGGGCCCAGGGGCGCCGCAGAAGATCAAGAGAATCATGTCGGCCGACGGCCTGGTCGGCCGGCTGCGCGCCGAGCGGCTGGCGAACCGGGCGGCGTGGGATCAGATGATCGCCGAGGGCGCCGAGTGAGCCGCTGAGCGCAGCGCGCGGTAGAGCAGCTGCTGGTCGCCGAGCCGGCGCCGGAGCTCCCGCTCCAGCCCGCCGATCGGGACCAGGTTCTGCGGGGCGCGCGGATCCTTGTGCGGCACGCTGGCCAGCGGCGGGAGCAGCCGGGCGGTCAGGTCGGCGAGCCGGGCCGCGGCGGCCGCGGGCAGGTCAGGGGAGCACTCGAGCCGGACCACGCCGGCCCAGGGCACGCCCGGTGCGCCGGGCAGCCGGAGGTACCAGGAGTGCCGCCGCCAGGAGGTGCCCATCGTGAACACCGGCGTGCGCTGCCCGGTGGCCAGGGCGCCCACGACCGCGGCAGGCCCGGGCGGCAGGTAGGACGCGTGGTGGGTCTTGATGTAGCCGACGGTCCGGTCGAGGTGGGTGCGCCCGCGCAGCGGCCCGTCGACGATGAGCAGGTCGTCATCGCCCGCGTGGCCGGCCCGGTACGCCATGGCGAGCAGTACCTCGGTGGCGCTGAGCCGCTGCTGCAGCGCGAGCGACAGCTTGTCGGGCCCGGGGCCGTCGGCCCGGCGGGCCGGGTAGCGGCCGTGCCGGGTGATGACGTCGGCAGCGTCGGGGGCCGCGGTGAAGATGCCGCGCTCCACCGTCACGTCGGCGATGCGCGCGGCCCCGTCGCAGGCCACGAGGCCGGCCGCCAGCGACGCGGCGATGCCTGGCGCGGGCTGCCCGTCCGCCTCGCTCCCGTGGACCCAGATCCTGGCGTCGATGCGGCGGATGCCGTCGAGGAACAGCACGGTCCTGGGCCTGGTGGGCACCGGGTCGGGGTCGACCGGGTGCCACCGGCCGGCCGGAACCTCCAGGTCCAGGTCGAGCTCGGCGCTCGACGCCTGCAGGGCCCCGCCGTCGGCCTCGTCGCTGAACGCCTGGCCGTACCCGGGATCCCAGGGATCGACGGTGAAGCCGGCCGGGCCGGGCTTCCGCCCTGGCCAGTCTGCGCGGCCGGCGGGCTCGGTCACGTGCGCTCCTCCCGCAGCGTGGACGTGGCGCCGCTGCGGCTGACCACGAACCGGACCGGGACCCGCTCGGCGAGCGCCGCGACGTGGGTCACGATGCCGACCATGCGCCCGGAGTCCTCGGCCAGCCGTTCCAGGGTCGAGGCGACGGTCTCCAGGGTGTCCTCGTCGAGCGTGCCGAACCCCTCGTCCAGGAACATCGAGTTCAGGTCGCGCTTCCCTGAGGACAGCTCGACGACCTGGCGGGAGAGCGCCAGGGCCAGCGCCAGCGAGGCCTGGAACGTCTCGCCGCCGGACAGCGTGTGCACGGGGCGGCGCGCCGCGGCGTCCTCGTGGTCGATGACCACGAGCTCGTTGCGTTCGTCCCTGTCGAGCTCGTACTGGCCGTCGGACAGGGCCCGCAGCGTCGCCGACGCCTCGGCCACCAGCGAGCCGAGCGCCTCGCTGCACAGCCAGCGCTCGAAGGTGTTGGCCCGGAGCAGCCCGCCGAGCGCGTTCGCGACCTGCTCCTCCTCGCGGGCCGCGGCGATCTGCCGGTCCAGCCGGTCCGCCTGCTGGCGGGCCTGGCGCACGGTTTCGAGTTCCTTCTCGGCGTGGGCCAGGCGCCCGGCCACCGCCGCCGCGACCCGCGCGTGGTCGGTGACGCCAGTGATGCCGTGCTCGGCGAGCAGGCTGGTCAGCGCCCCGCCGTCGCTGGCGAGCTGCTGGTTCAGCGTGCGGGCCGCCTCGTCCAGCCCGGTCTGCCGCCCGGCCCGCGCGCCGCGCTGGGACGCGGCCCACGCGGCCAGCGCGTCCCAGGCCCCGGCCAGGCCGCCGCCGTCGACCTCGGGGGCGCCCAGGCCGACCACCCGGTCGCGGGACCGACGCAGCGCGGCCCAGGCCTGCTGCTCGTCACCGCCGAGCGCGGCGCGCTCCCGCTCGGCCGCCCCGACGCCGGCCCGCTGCTCGGCCGCGGCCCGGCGCGCGGCGTCCAGCGCCTGGTCGGCCCCGGCGATCAGCTTGAGCTGCATGGTGACCTCGGCCTCACCGGAGGAGCCGCGCAGCGCGGTGGTGACCCCGGCCAGCTCGCGCTGGGTGCCGTCGGCGGTGCCGCGGGCGGCCGCCGCGGCCCGCGCCGCGTCGCGGTGCGCCCGCACCAGGCGCTGGTGGTCCCGCACCGCGGCGTCCACCGCCGCCCGGGCCTTGGCCAGGTCGGCGGCGGCCGGATGATGCGGCAGCTCGGCGACCGGCCGCAGGCAGACCGGGCAGTCGTCGCCGGGCTTCAGCGTCGCGGCCAGGTCGCTGGCGGCGTGCGCGCGCTGGGCGTCGGCGAGTGCGTCCCTGGCCGTCACCGACGCCCGCTCGGCCGCCTCCACGTCGCGGCCCAGCGCCTCTTCGGCGGCCTGGCTGCCGCCGGACGCCTGCTCCTGAGTCTCCAGCAGCGAGAGCAGCCGCTGCTGCTGCGAGTGGGCGTGGCGGAAGCGTTCGGCCTGAGTCTTGTCCGGCAGTGCGGCGCGGGACTGCCTGGCTTCCTCCTCCGCCTGCTCGGCC
Organism: uncultured Actinomycetota bacterium; assembly: GCA_963844655.1. Taxonomy (GTDB): domain Bacteria; phylum Actinomycetota; class Actinomycetes; order Streptosporangiales; family Streptosporangiaceae; genus JASHPR01. The sequence continues at coordinate 550,050 of CAWJPA010000001.1, forward strand.
CTGGCCTGCAGGTTCTTGCGCTCGGTCACGCGCGCGTCGGCCCGGGCGATCCGCTCGGCCAGCCCGGGGACGTCCGCCGGGGCCCGGATCGCGGCCAGCAGTGCGGTCTCGTCGCGCACCGCGGCAGCCTGCTCCCCGGCGTCGGCGGCCCGCTGGGCCAGCGTGGTGAGCGCGGCCAGCCGGTCGTCGACGGTCGCGGCCAGGCCGGTCAGCGCGGCCAGACGGCCGGCCCAGCGCTCCTGCGACTCGTCACTCGCGTCGGCCAGGTCGCCGCGGGCCTGGCGGGCGAGGCTGGCCCGGTCGGCCGCGGTCCTGGCCCGCTCCCTGGCGCGCTGCCCGATCTGCTCGTACACGCCGAACGCCAGCAGCTGGACCAGCAAGTCCTGGCGCTTGCGCGGCTCGGTGTGCAGGAACTCGGAGAACCGGCCCTGGGGGAGCAGCACGGACTGGGTGAAGTGCTCGTAGCTGAGCCCGAGCAGGTCCTGAACCCGGGCTTTGACGTCGTCGGGCCCCTCGGCCAGCGACTCGACCACCGCCTCGAGCACGTCCCCGATCGGCGCATCAGGCGGCACGGACGGCTCGAGCCGGTCCAGCCGGGCCTCCTTGGTGTGCACCTTGCCGCGGGCGTCCCGCGTCAGCGAGCGCACCGCGGCGTACCGGGCGCCCGCGGTCTCGAACACCAGGCAGACGCGGCAGCTGTTGGCCGCAGGCGCGAGCGCCTGGGCGATCGCGTTCTCCTTGCCCCACCGGGGCACCGTGCCGTACAGGGCGAAACACAGCCCGTCGATGACCGTGCTCTTGCCCGACCCGGTCGGGCCGGTGAGCGCGAAGAAGTCGACGCCGGTGAAGTCGATGGCGGCGGGCTGGCGGTAGCTGCCGAACCCGTCGAGCAGCAGGCGCAGCGGCCGCATCAGGCCTCCCCGGTGACCGTGTCGAGCAGTTCGGCGAACATCCTGGAGATCCGCGGGTCGTCGACGTTCTGCTCCGCGAGATAGTCGCCGAACAGCTCGAGTGGCGTCCGGCTGGCCCGGCTCCCGCCGGCCGGGGCCGCGCCCGGCTGCGGCCGGAACCGCTCGTCGAGCTGCACCTCGAGCACGTTCGGCAGCTTGTCCCTGACCAGGTCACCCAGGCCCGCCCGGCCCGGCTCGGCCAGCACCACCCGCAGGTACGCGTCGCCCGCCTGCTCGCCGGCGGCGATCACCTCCTCCAGCGTGCCACGCAGCGTGCGCAGCGCGCGGCCGCCGGTCACCGGCACCGGCCGCACGTCGGCCCGGATCCCGGGCTCGGCGGTGACCACCAGCGCGACGCTCTCGTTGGCCTCCTCGCCGAAGTCGATGGCCAGCGGCGAGCCGGAGTAGAAGGCCGGGCACGCGGCGGAGATCTCCTGGTGGCGGTGCAGGTGGCCGAGGGCCGCGTAGTGCGCCGTGGCCGGGAACATGCTCGCGGGCAGCTCGTAGTCGAGGGTGCTCGCCGCCTCCCGCTCGCCGCCGCCGCGCCGCCCGCCCAGCAGCGTGACGTGCGTCATGACCACGTTGACCGTGTCCGGGGTGAAGCCCTCGGTCAGCAGCGCGACGAGCTGCGCCACCCGGCGGGCGTAGTCCAGGGTGTGCTCGGCGGTCTCGTGCAGCAGCACCTCGGCGGCGCGGACCGCGTACCTGTGCGACAGGAACGGCAGCGCGGCCACCCGCAGGTCCTCGCCGCCCCGGGTGCGCAGCCGCAGCGTCCCGCCCGCGTCCGGTCGCTTCGGCGTGCCGAGCACGTGCAGTCCGAGCTCGCCGAGCACCGGCCGGTACACCGCGTCGACGAGGCCCTGGTTGTCGTGGTTGCCTGCGATGGCCACGACCAGCCGGCCGTCCTCGCGCAGCGCCATCAGCGTGCGCATGACCAGCCCCTGGGCCTGCGGGTTCGGCGCCGAAGTCTCGAACAGGTCGCCCGCCACCAGCACGACGTCGACATCCTCGTCGCGCGCGGTGCGCACGATGCTGCCGAGCGCCGCGACGTGCTCGTCGTGCCGATCGCGCCCCTTGAGGACCTTGCCGACGTGCCAGTCGCTGGTGTGCAGGATCCTCATCCGCGCCTCCCGGTCGGCTCTGCGGTGTGTTCTACCACCCGGGCCTGACAGTCTTTAGTGCCGTTACGCTCAGAACGGTGGCGGGTCGTCGTCCGCCCCGGGGATGGTGGCGAACGGGTCGGCCGGCAAGGCCGGGCCGTCGTCATGCCCCGCCCACTTGCCCTTCTCGCTCGGCCGGGTGGCCCAGGCCGGGAACGGGAAGTCGACGGCCAGCGGCACCGGGATGTCGGGCTGGGCGATGAACATCGTGCCCGGCTTGGCCAGCATCGCGCGCTGCCGCTGCGCGGGCGGCAGGTACCCGTACTCGGGCCGCTCGGCCTCGGCCGCGTCGAGCCGCCCGGCCACCCGGATCGCGCAGTTGGCCAGGACCCGCCGCTCGACCTCGCTGGCGGTCTGCTGGGCGCCGATCAGGATCACGCCCAGCGACCGGCCGCGCTCGGCCACGTCCAGCAGGATCTGCTTGATCGGGCTGTCGCCCTCGCGCGGCGCGTACTTGTTCAGCTCGTCGAGCACGACGAACATCAGCGGCCGCGCCGTGCCCTGCCGCTCCTTGCGGGCGAACTCGCCGCGCAGCGTGACGCCGACCACGAAGCGCTGCGCCCGGTCGGGCAGGTTGTGCAGGTCGACGACCGTCACCTGGGCGCGGGACGTGGTGATGGAACGCTCGCCGCGGTGCGCCAGGTCGCCGCGGATGATGGCGGACAGCGGCTTGACCGCGGACCGCAGCCGCCGCAGCAGCGCGTTGATGCTCCCGGTGACCGCGGCGCCGCCCACCCACTGGCCGCGCTGGCCCTCGTCGCCCAGCTCGGCCTCGAGCAGCGTGACCAGGTCGCCGAAGCTGCGGATCGTGGTGTCGTTGGCCTCGGCTACGTCGCGGACCCGGATCGCCCCGTCTGCGCCGGCCGGGACCGCGTCGCGCCGCAGCCTCGCCGCGACCTGCCCGATCAGCATCGTGTACTGGGCCCGCTCGTCCTCGGAATCGGCGAACACGAACGGCAGCAGCTCGTCGGCGCAGAACTCGGCCAGCGTCCAGTAGAACGGGCTGACCGCGCGGTCGCGGGCGGAGACGTCCGGGGTGCCGGACGGGTCGTTCCGCCGCGGAGGGGCGAACACCCGCACGTTGCCGAACGGGTCGGACGGCAGCCCGAGCGCGCTGTAGCGTTCCCGCTGCGCGGCGTCGAGCCGGTTGTTCGCGTAGTCGAGGAACAGCAGGTCCTCGCCCTTGACCGAGAAGATCAGCGCCTTGGTGTTGTGTGCCTCGCCCGCCAGCACGCCGCAGTTGGTGATCGAGTGCAGCAGGAACAGCGCGAACGAGGTCTTGGTCGCGATCCCGGAGACCCCGGAGATCGAGATGTGCGCGCCGCGGGTCCCGTCGAGGAACTCGAAGTTGATGTACACCGGCTGGCCGTCCCGGCCGAACCCGACCGGCACCCGCTGGTTGCCCATCTCGTCGAAGTACAGCGCCGCCTCGCGCTGGTCCCCGGTGGCCCGGGCCACGGCCGCGCCCGGCAGCAGCGGCACGTACACCTCAGGCTCGACCCGGGTCACCGCGACCTCGGCGATCTCGCAGACCTCCGCGGGCAGCGCGCCCTGCTCGATCAGGAACACGTCAGAGGCGAACCGGGCGCCCTCGTGCACGGCCTCGACGTTGGTGACCACCCCGGAGATCTGGATCGGCGGCTGCCCTGGCAGCTCGCGGCGGGCCACCACCACGTCGTCGAGCTGGAGATACTGCCCCGGCGCCAGACCCACAGAGAACCGCAACGGGGTCGCGGGCACCGTGCCCACCACCAGGCCCACGGCGTGGTCAGCGGGATCTGTCACGAATCCCCCTTAGGACGGCTAACTCCCCGAGCCTATGGGCCGCAGCCGCGCCGCGCGGGTCAGCGCGCCGGGCAGCCCGTGAAGACCTGCTGCCGAGCATCCAACTCGGCTGTCTGCGCGACCGTTGTTGAGGTTTATTGGGGTGGAGCGAAGTGACGATGGCTCCGGCGACCAGGATCGTGATGGTGCCCTCGCTGACCAGCAGCCCATCCGTCTCGTACTAGGCGCTGCGTTGACTGACAAGGCCGCGATCAGGGGCAGATTGAGGCGAAGATGTGGACGTTGTTGCCCAGGGCGGTCAGGCGTTCACGTTCCGGCCGAGCAAGGCGACGAGCCGGTCGATCGCCGAGGCGTCGTCGGGCACGGGCTGCGGCGGCGCGAACGGAGTGCGGCCCGCCGGGATGTCGCCGAGCTTGCGGCGGCTGAACGCGAGTTCCTGCTCGGCGAGATCCTCCGGAAACTCGGCGTGCTGCCCGGTGGCGCGGGCCAAGTCCCAGCCGTGCACGAGCACCTCGGTGATGCGCAGGTGCAGCGCGGCGATGCCGGGTACCGGGCCGATCGGCACGGTGTGGACCCGGTCGAGCACGCCCGGCTGGCGGAACGCCGCGAGCAGGGCGACCGCGGAGTCGCGGTAGGCCTCCACCAGCCCGCCATCCGGGGGCGAGCCGTCCGCCGAGCCACCGGCGGGTGCCTCCGGCGGGGTGCTGCCAGGCGCTTGCGCCGGCGCGCCACTCAGGATGCGCACGAACGCGTGGTTACTGGTCACCATGTGCCCGACCAGGTCACGCACGGTCCACTCCGGGCACGGCGTCGGTGCGGACCACTGCTCGTCGCGCACCGCAGTGATCACATGCTCGGTGGCGTCGAGCGCGGTGGCGAGCTGGTCCACCGGGTCTGAAGTCATCGGCTTGCTCCCGAGTTGCTGAGCGATCTACTTCAGCAAGATATAGCCGGGCTCATCGAGTGGACGGAACTCCCGCCGCCGGCCGGGTCCTCGGTGTACCAGCTGACCGACGCCGGCCAGGCGCTGGAACCGGCTGCAGCACTCGCGAGGGCGGCGCTGACGACCCGGACGCCGTGATCACCACGGACGTAGCCACGCTGAACGCCCTGCTCCTCGAGGGGCTCCCGCCCCCGGCGGCGCTCGCCGACGGCCGGGCCGAGGTCGCCGGGGACCGAGCCGCCCTGGACCGCTTCACCGCCATGTTCGCCCTCCGCCCCTCCGTGTCACACCACTAGCTGCCACCCCCGAACGCCCTCTCTTTCATGATCCGGTAGCGAAACCTGCTGTATCTGCGGGTTTCGCTACCGGATCATGAAACCGGGCCGAAGTGAGAGGGCTGACGGGGTGACGACCGTGCGGATGACACCACTCAGGGTGCGGAACTGATGAGCCCGGTGGCCGCGGCCTGGCGGCGGACCCAGGAGGCGGGCTGGCCGCACTCGGCGGCGATCGCCTGCCAGGTCCAGCCCGCGGCCCGGCGCTCGGTGAGGTAGTCGCCGATGCAGACGAAGCCGAGACCCGCGGCCACCCCGGCCGCGCGCTGACTGGCCGCGTGCCGTTTGGCCGCGTGCGCGGTCATGTCCAGCCCGTGGCGGCGCAGCGCCGAGCCGACCGCGTGGTGGGAGAGGCCGACCTCGGCGGCGATGGCGCTGACGGTCCTGTGCTGCACCGTGTGGCGGTCGCGCAGGTACCCGGCCACATCGGTGAAGCCGAGCCGGCGCACGGCGGGCAGCCACCGCGCGTCCCACTGGCCGGAACGCCGGGGGGCCACGGCGGCGGCCGCCTCCGGGTCCACGTCGGCGAGGTGGCGCGACAGCCAGTCCTTGTGCAGCCCGGCCTCGCGGCTGATCGTGGCCAGGCTCGCGCCCTGGCCCACCCGGGTCAGCACGAAGGTTCTGATATCGGGGTAGCCCGCCCGGCTGGCCACGTCCGCGGCGATCCCGGCCAGCCGCCGCCGGGCGCGCTCCGCGTTGGCCCGGGCGATGACGTCAGGCGGGATCGAGGCCAGCGCCTGCAGGGACTTCCGCCGCCGCTGCTCCGGGATGGGCCGGCCCCGGGCCGCCGCGGCGGCGTCGCGGGTCAGCGCGCCGGAACGCGCTCGCTGCCGCCCCGCTGCGCTGCCCTCCCTGATCGAGGCGTCGAAGACCAGGCGGGCGGCGAACGCGGCCGCCCTGAGCTTGCGGGTCTGCGGGCTCTCCAGGGACTGGCCCCGCTCCAGCCCGAACGCCTCGCAGTAGGCCTCCTTGGTCCAGCCGTGCGCCTTGAGGTGCGCGGTGACCGAGCGCAGCGACCGGCCGCACAGATGACAGGTGACCAGCGTGTCATTGACCACGGCGACCTCGCCGATCGGCGCGTAGTACGCCGTGCCGTCGGCCAGAACGCCCGCGACCGGGCGGATCCCGCCTGATCGCCGGGTGGCCGACCGCCGGGATGCGGCGGCCGGGCTGATCATCTCGATGGACATGACCGGTCTCCCGCTGGGAGCTGCTGGCACCACAGTAGTCACACTGAGACTACTCAGATGCTGGTCATTGGGGAAGGGAGGTGCTGGCCGGCGGCGGTAGACCCTCGTAGCCTTTGGACATGCCCGAACAGGAGGAGCGGTCGCTGTCACTGGCCGAGTGGCTGGTGCTGTGCCTGGTCTGCGAGAAGCCCAGGCACGGGTTTGACATCGCCAGGGTCCTCGGCCGCGAGGGCGCCATGGGCCAGGTCTGGCGGGTGCCCAAGCCCGTGGTGTACCGGGCGCTGCAGCGGCTCGAGCAGCTCGGGCTGGTGCACGGCGGCGAGCAGCAGCCCTCCAGCCAGGGGCCGGTCCGCTCGCTGGTCGACGCGACCCCGGCCGGGCGGGACGCGGCCACGGACTGGCTGACCAGGCCGGTCGAGCACACCAGGGACGTGCGGTCCGAGCTGCTGATGAAGCTCGCGCTGCTGGACAGGTCCGGTGCGGATCCGCGGCCGCTGCTCGACGCGCAGCGTGAGCAGCTGCTCCCGGTCGCCGACGCGCTGCACGACCGGCTCGGCGCCGCCCACGGGTTCGACCGGGCGCTGCTGCTATGGCGTTATGAGACGGTATCGGCGACCGTCCGGTTCCTGGACGCGCTGCGCGAGCAGGCTGCGGCCGAGGCGCCGGCGCGCTGAGCTGGGCTAACGGGCCGGGGCGCGGGGTAGGCAAGCGGGGGTGATGCGTACGGGGTCGCAGGGACAGGCGGGCCGGATGCGGCCGATGCTGGCCACGACCGCCGGCCTCCCGCCCGACGACGGTACCTGGGCCTACGAGATGAAGTGGGACGGCCTGCGCGCGATCGCCGAGATCGACCACGGCAGCCTGCAGCTGTGGTCACGCACCGGCCGCGACATCACCGGCGGCTACCCGGAGCTGCAGGAGCTGGCGGCCGCCGCCGGGGTGGGCCAGGCCGTGCTCGACGGCGAGATAGTGGCCTTCGGCGGCGAGGCCTGGCCGAGCTTCGAGGCGCTGCAGCAGCGGATGAACATCTCCGCGCCGGCCCAGGTCCGGGCGCTGATGGCCACCGTGCCCGTCACCTACCTCACGTTCGACCTGCTGTCCCTGGACGGCCAGTCGCTGCTTGACCAGCCGTACACCGCGCGCCGCGCGCTGCTGGAACGGCTGGAGCTGAACGGCCGCCACTGGCAGACGCCGCCGTCGTTCACCGAGGCCGCGGGCACGGACGTGCTGGAGGTCTCCAAGCAGCATGGCCTGGAAGGTGTGGTGGCCAAGCGGCTGCAGTCGCGTTATGAGCCAGGGAAACGGACCTCCGCCTGGCGCAAGATCAAGAACGTGCGCCGGCAGGAGGCCGTGGTCGGGGGCTGGAAGCCGGGCGCGGGCGGCCGGGTCGGGCAGATCGGGTCGCTGCTGATCGGGGTGCAGGGCCCGGGCGGGCTGCAGTACGCCGGGCACGTCGGCACCGGGTTTACCCAGAAGGCGCTGGCCATGCTGGGGGAGAGGCTGGCGCCGCTGCGCCGGGGCACGTCCCCGTTCGCCACGCCGATCCCGCCCGAGCACGCCCGCGCGGCCGTCTGGGCGGAACCGCTGCTGGTGGTCGAGGTGGAGTTCGCGCTCTGGACCAACGAGGGGCGGATGCGTGCCGCCTCGTACAAGGGGCTGCGCTCCGACAAGGACCCGGCCGAGGTCATCCGTGAGCCCTGAGGCCGCGAAGGTGCCGGTCACGGTCGAAGGCCGGACGCTGGTGCTGTCCGGCCGCTGCTCACCGGCCTCGGGCTGAACCCGCTGGCCAAGACCTCGGGCGGCAAGGGGATGCAGCTGCTCGCCGCCATCTCCGGCCTCACCTCCGGTCAGGCCAGCGACCTGGCCCGGTCTCTGGCCGAACATCTGGAACGCAATAATCCCGGCCGGGTCGTGTCCCGCATGGCCTGACTCGCCGCAGCCCGCGCGGCGGTTTGCCTCTCTATACTGAACGCCGATGTTCAGGATATGGGGCGGGTTGCAGCACGGAGGAAGATGAGCGTCATGGCGGAACCCGGGGACGCGGGTGCACTGGCCCTGCGCAGGCGTATCTCCCGGGCGCACTACGCCACGCTGGGCGAGCTGTTCGACCCGACGACGTTCCGGCACCTGGACCGGCTTGGGCCCCGGGCCGGGTGGCGCTGCTGGGAGGTCGGCGCGGGCGGGCCGACGGTGCCGGCCTGGCTGGCCGGCCGGGCCGGGCCCACCGGGCAGGTGCTCGCCACCGACATCGACATCTCCGCGCTGCAGGACGCGCCGGAGCCGGGGTTCGAGATCCTCAGGCATGACGTCTCGGCGGAACCGGCCCCGCTGTCCGGCCTGGACCTGGTGCACGCGCGCCTGGTGCTGATGCACGTGGCCGACCGCGCCGCGGCGCTCACGGCGATGACCGGCGCGCTGCGCCCGGGCGGCTGGCTGCTGGCCGAGGAAGCGGACCTGTCACTGCAGCCGCTGGCCTGCCCCGATGAGGCCGGCCCGGCCGAGCGGCTGGCCAACAGGCTCCGGCGAATCGCGACCGAGTCACGCGGCGACAACCTGGCCTTCGGCCGGACCCTGCCCCGGCTGCTGCGGGCCGCGGGCCTGACCGAGGTCGGGGCCGACGCCCACTTCCCGGTCGCGGGCGCCGCGTCCGCGCGGCTGCAGCAGACGATGATCGAGCGCCAGCGGGAGCGCCTGATCGGGGCGGGCCTGGTCACCGCGGCCGAGATCGACCAGCACCTGGCGGACATCGCCGCGGGCCGGCTCGACGTGGCCACGTTCACCGTGGTGTCGGCCTGGGGCCGGAAGGCACCATGACCGGCCGGCCGGACGGCCCGCCCCGGGAGCGGCGGTTCTGGGGGCTGCTGTGGCAGCGCAACTTCCGGCTGCTGTGGATCGGCGAGACCGTCAGCCAGGTCGGTAACGCCATGGCCGTGGTCGGGGTGCCGCTGATCGCCGTCCTCGTGCTGCACGCCAGCACGTTCGAGGTCGGTGTGCTCACCGCGTCCGCCTGGCTGCCGTGGCTGGTTATCGGCCTGCCCGCGGGCGCCTGGGTCGACCGCTGGCCGGCCCGCCAGGTGATGATCACGTGTGACGTGATCTCCGCGGTGGTGTACGCCAGCGTGCCGGCTGCCGCCTGGGCCGGTGCCCTGACCACCGGCTGGCTGATCGCCGTCCAGCTGGTGGCCGGGGCGTCCAGCGTCCTGTTCATGACCGCCTACCAGGTCTACCTGCCGTCCCTGGTGACGCCGGGGGAGCTGATCGAGGGCAACACCAAGATGCAGGGCAGCGCGTCCGCGGCGGCGTTCGCCGGTCCGGGCCTGGCCGGGCTGACGGCCCAGCTGCTCGGCGCCACCACGGCCCTGCTCGGCAACGCCATCAGCTTCGTGGTGTCGGCCGCGTGCCTGCTCGGCACCCGCCCCGGCGGCCTGGTGCCGCCGCCCCGGCCGGCGCCAGGCCAGAGCACACGACGCCGGATCGCGCGGCGCAGGCCGGTGCGGCGCCCGACCACGCTGCGCCGCGAGATCGCCGACGGCACGCTGCTGGTGATGCGCGACGCGTACCTGCGGGTGCTGAGCGTGTACGGGGCCGCCGCGAACCTCGCCCTCAGCGGGTACTCGGCGCTGCTGGTGGTGTTCCTGGTCCGCGACATCGGGCTGGGGCCCGCCGCCGTCGGCCTGCTCACCGCGATCCCCGGTGTCGGCGGGATCCTCGGGGCCCTGATCACCCGCCGCGTCACCGTGCGCTGCGGCACGGCCCGCGCCCTGCTGGTGTGCACGCTCGGCGCCGTGCCGTTCGCCCTGCTCATCCCCCTGACCGGGCCCGGGCCGCGGCTGGCGTTCTACGTCGCGGGCGTTCTGGTGGCGACCACCGGGATCGCGGTCACCAACATCATCATCGCGGCGTTCCGCCAGTCCTACTCGCCGCCGGGCATGTGCGGCCGGGTCACCGCGACCATGCGGTTCCTGATCTTCGGCACCAGCCCGGCCGGCGCCCTGCTCGGCGGCATCCTGGGCACCTGGCTCGGCCCCCGCAACGCCCTGTGGGTCCTGCTCGGCGGCCTCGTCGCCTCAGGGGCGCTCCTGCTCACCCGCTCCCTGACGTCCCGCCGCAACCTCCCCGACCAGCCCCCGCCGGTCGCCGTCGATGTACCGATGGGCGTGCGCTAGCCCGGCGTAAAGAACTGGGCGACGATGCGGTCGGCGACCTGCTCGTCCGGGCGCTGGTCGTGGATCAGCCGCAGCTGCTGGAGCAGCGCCGCGGGCAGCACCGACAGCAGCTCGACATCGGTGGATGCGGGCAGCTCGCCGCGGTCCACGGCCCGCTGCACGATGAGCCGCACGCTGTCCTGGAGGGCAGGGACGACCCCGCGCCGGAACGCCTCGCGCATCTCCGGGTTGCTCGCGGCCTCGCCCACCACTGCGGACAGCGCTGCGGCGGCCGTGCCGCGGTGGCGCATCAGCTCGCGCAGGAATGCGCGCATGTCGCCCGGCAGGGTCCCGGTGTCGGGCACCGCTGGCACCAGGTCCGGGCGCAGCCGCTGGATCGCGTCCGCGACCAGGGCCACCTTCGACGGCCAGCGCAGGTACAGGCTGGCCTTGCCCACCCCGGCCCGGGCCGCGACCTGCTCCATCGTCATCCGGGCGTAACCCACCTCGCCGAGCAGCCGCAGGGTCGCCGACAGGATGGACTCATCAACACCGGGGTCGCGGGGTCGGCCCCGCCGCCCCCCGCCGTCACTCGCCACGCCGCCACCTCGCTCCGGCCGTGCGCCCGCGGGGACGGGTTACCGAACGGCGACGTTCAGGATAACCGGCCGCGCGCCGCCGGGGACATTTCACCGCCCCGCGGGGGCCGGCAGCGGCTCGTTACTCCGAGCGCAGAACCGCGGCCGGGTTCTGGTGGGCGGCATGCCGCCCGGACGGGAACGTGATGGCGTTGGCCGCGAGCACCGCGCACGGCGAGGTGAGAGTCACCAGCAGCAATGGCGTAATGGCACTGGTGGAGAGGCCGACTTGCGCGGCGAACAGCCCCCAGGCCCAGTGGCCGGCCGCCACGCCCAGGGGCAGGCCGACCAGCAGCGCGAGCAGCGTGAGCGCCGTGACCTGCCAGGCGGTGACCGCGGTCAGCTGCCCGCGGAGCAGGCCGAGGGTCTTCAGGATCGCGAAGTCGCGGCGGCGGCGGCGTCCTGACGCCAGGGTGAACTGGCCGAGCACCACGAGCCCGAGCAGGGCCAGGATTCCGGCCAGCACCTCGGGAGTGGCGTCGATACGGGCGTAGTTGGTGGCGCCGTTCGGGCGCTGGTCGCTGATCACGCAGGTGGGCTGCTGCACCGTGGCGCAGAACGGCGTCATGGCCCGGTTGAAGGCCGCGATGTCCGCGGCCCGGTGCGGCCCGGGAGCGAACCGGAGCAGCACGAAGTTGTAGCCGCGGCCGCCGGCCGCGGCGGTCGCCTGCGGCTCGAGCGTGGCGGCCGTGACCACGGCGCCCTCGCCCAGGTCGGTCGGGGTGAAGCTGCCCTGGCCGAAATTCGGGAACACGGCGCGGCCGACGATCACGGCCGGCCCGGCCCGGCGGCCGCTGGCGGAGACCGTCACCGGCCGGCCGATGCCCGTGCCCGCCCGGCGCAGCACCGAGGTGCCGAGCACGATCTCGTCGCGCGTGCGCGGCGGCAGGCCGGCCAGCAGGGTCGGCGAGGCCAGCGGTCCCCGGCCCGGGGCCAGGCCGATCGCGGGGATCACCTCACCGCCGATCTGCACGGTGCCGTGCACGCCGAAGGTCCAGCCGGACAGGCCGGGAACGTGCGCGGTGAGGTGCTCGAACTGCTGGGCGCTGATGGACCCGAAGCCCAGGTCGACCTCGGCGTCCCAGTCCTGGCCGTACAGGCGGGGCGTGTGCACCAGGTGCAGCAGGTTCGCGCCGAACGTCGCGGCGGCGGCGACGGCCGCGGCCGACAGGATCAGGCCGGCCAGCGCACTGCGGACCGGGACCGCGGTGCGCCCCTGGCCCGGGTCGAAGGCCAGCCGCACGCCGGTCACGGCGCTGACCGGAGCGCCCGAGCGGGCCAGCCATTCGGCGGCCTGCGAGCGGCGCCCCTGGAGCCCCGCGTCGCGCGCATAGCGGGCCGTCGCGAGCCGCCAGGCGGGCCAGGCCACCCGGGCCAGCAGCAGGATCACGATCGCGGCGAAGCCGGCGGTCAGCACCGGGAGGTCGGCGTTCAGGCCGGGGTGGGGTTCCGCCAGGCGGGCGGGGCCGATCGGCATCAGCGGGGAGGCCGCGAACGCCACGGCGCAGGCCAGCGCCGCGCCCGCCGCGGCCGCCGCGGCGACCTCGATCAGGCCCGCGGTCATCAGCTGGCCGCGGGTCATACCGAGCGCGGCCAGGGCGCCGTTGTCCCGGGCGGCGGCCAGCAGCTGCCGCGACGCGACCTGGCCTACGACGAGCAGCGCGGTGATCGCCAGGGCCAGCGCGAACAGGGCCAGCGCGATCGCCTGGGGGCGGATGGACCGCTCGACCGTGGCGGCCTGGGCGGCCTCGTCGGCCACGAAGATCTGGCCTCCGGTCGCCGGGTACCTGCGGGTGAGCGCCTGCGCCCGGCTGCCGAACGCGCTCACCGTCACGCCCGGCTTCAGCTTCACGTACGTGCCGTCGAAGGCAGGGATGCCGTGCGCGAGCTTCAGGTACAGCGCGTGGCTGGCGATGATCACGGGGACGGCGTCGAGCTGGGTGACGGGCACGATCGAGCCGCGGTTGACCATGATGCCGACCACGCGCTCGGACAGCCGGCGGATGTGGCTGCCTTCCGGGCCCGCGACCGCGCCCAGCTCGAGCCTGCTGCCGACCCGCAGGTGCAGATCCCGCGCGGCGATCTGGTCGACCATCACCTCGTCCGGGCGGTCCGGCCGCGGCTGCCGGCCGGCCAGCATCTTCGGGATCTCCAGCGTGTGGCCGAACCTGCTGTCCATCGGGGCGGCGACGGTTGCCGCACCGAGCAGCTTCCCGCCCGGGCCCAGCGGCAGCGCCTGCAGACCCACGATCGGGGCGATCGCGGTCACGCCCGGCAGGCTGGCCAGCGCGTCGTCGTAGCCGCCCAGCCCGCTGCGGGCCGGCCCGACCAGCACGTCGGACGCCCGGTAGGCCGTCAGGAACCGCGGGTAGGCGCTGTCCGTCCGCCGCGCACCCGCGGCCGCCGTGAGCACCACACCGCCCGCGAGCCCGACGATCAGTGCGAGGACGGCCCAGCCCAGCCACCGGGCCCGGAGTTCATGCGCGGCCAGGCGCAGCACGACTCGCATGTCCCCCCCTCCCGCCGCCAGCGTGAGACTGTCCGCCGTCGCACCATCCTGTCCCGCCTGGGCCGCCCCGGCCAGGGTGGTGCCCGCCCACCGCCGGGTGTGCCCACCACCACCGAAATCCGTATCGCGTCCCGGACCTGGGCGAAGTCGTGAAGAATCGGCATTGGCGCCGCCTCCTCCGCCGCCGCAGATCCGTGCTGCCTGGACAGGCGTAGAGGTGAGGACCACGTTATGGATGTCTCGTTGCACGATGTGCACCAGGCTCTCGTCGAACTGGGGAAGCTGCGGTTCGGCGAGATGGGCGTGGAGGACGCGATCCGCGAGGTCGTGCAGACCACGCACACGATGTTCGCCGTCGACGGGGCGGGCCTGATGCTGGCCGACACCGACCAGCACCTGCGCAAGGTCGCGGCCTCCGACGACAGGTTCGCGCACCTGGAAGAGCTGCAGATCCAGCATCAGGAGGGTCCCTGCATCGACGCGTTCGAGGGCAAGGAGCTGGTCGGCGTCGAGGACCTGGTGCAGGACGGCCGCTGGCCGGCGTTCCGGCCGGCCGCCGTCAGGCGGAACGTGCGCGCCGTGCTGGCCAGCCCGCTGCCCTACAACCAGGAAGCCGTCGGGGTGGTCGCGGTGCTGTCGGAGGAAAGCAGGCCCTGGTCACCCGAGGGTGAGCTGGCGCTGCTCGCCTTCACCGACCTGGCCGCGCTGCTGATCGCCAGCATGATGCAGGGCGAACAGCAGTCGGAGCTCGCGGTGCAGCTCCAGGGTGCGCTGAACTCCCGGCAGATCATCGAGCAGGCCAAGGGCGTGCTGATCGGCAGGCAGGGGATCTCGGCGCGTGACGCGTATGAGCAGCTGCGGTCGCAGGCCCGGTCGGAGCGCCGCAAGCTGGCCGAGGTCTGCGCCGAGGTCGTGGCGAAGGCGGCGGCCCGCCCGGCGTGACGATTTGCTTCCCGGCGGGCGTCCTGCATACTGGGAGGGCCGTCATGACGCCGCCCAGAACCCGCGGCCCGTCGTAACGTCGATGCTGGTTCCCGCGCCGTAGCCGGATGTCTCCCGGCAGGCGCCTCCTGACAGCAGTCGGCTGAGTTTCGTCGCTACTGCTGGACAGGAGTCCCCTCATGATCATCCTTGGTCTCATCCTGCTGATCATCGGCTTTATCGCCAAGATCGCGATTGTCTGGACGATCGGCATCATCGTCCTGGTGGTCGGCCTCGTCTTCGTTCTGCTCGGCGCGGTCGGCCGGGGCGTCGGTGGCCGCCGGCATTACTGGTGACCGCGCGCGGACGGGCCTGGCACCGGACGGCGCGCCGGGCCTGTTCCACGCGGTCCGCCAGGCGGACATCGCCCCGGGTCACGTAAGGCGGCGCCGCATGCAGCCGCCAGCGGTTGAGGTGGACATCAGCCGGGGCACGGCCACGGTCGTTATCAGCGGCGAGCTGGACGTGCTGGTCACGCCCGTCCTGTCGGAGTACCTGGACCAGGTCCTGGGCCAGGCGCCCGAGCACCTGGTCTTTGACCTGGCCGGGCTCAGTTTCCTGGACTGCGCGGCCGCCAGGCTGATCGCCGGCACCGGCCGGTTCCTGCCCCCGGCCGGCGGCCGGTCGTCCGGGGCGCCCGGCCGCCGGTCCGCAGGATCCTGCAGGTCTCCGGCCTGGGCGCCCACTGCGATATGGAGGATTAGAGCTAGGCGTCGCGCGTGTGCAGCACGAGGCCGCCGGCCAGCAGGGCCGCGCCGGCCCAGATGGCCAGCACGCCCAGCCCGGCCCACGGACTGATCGCGAGATTCCGCAGGCCGGTGGTGGCCTGGATGGCCAGCCCGGCGTTGGCCGGCGTCCAGCGCTCGAGCCTGCGCTGCCAGGTCGCGTTCCCGACGAAGGCGAGGATGATCGGGAACAGGTACAGCACCGCGAGCACGGCGCCGATGGAGACCGCGGAATCCCGCAGCATGGCCGCGACGCCGAGACTGAGCAGCGCGATCAGGGCCAGGTAGAGCACCGAGCCGCCCGCGGCCCGCAGGGTGGGCCCGTAGGCCAGCGACACGGTGTGGTAGCCGCGCGCCGCGGTGAAGCCGTGGCCGGGCAGGATCAGGTGCCCGGCCAGCACCGACCCGAGGACGGCCACGGCCCCCGCCACCAGCACCACGCCGGCGATGATGACCGCCTTGGCGGCGAACACCAGCAACCGCCGCGGCACCGCCGTGAACGTGATGCGGATCATGCCGGTGCTGTACTCGTTGCAGATGGTCAGCACGGCCAGGATCGCGACCACGGCCTGGCCGAACTGGATGCCGGTCAGGCTGAGCTTGGTCGTGTCGACCGGGCACTCCATGGCCGCCGGGCAGCTGGTAGCCCCGGCGGCCGCCGCGCTGACCGCCGCGGTCAGCAGCACGACTCCCAGCAGCAGCCAGGCGGGCCCGGAGATGCTGCGCAGCTTGGTCCACTCCGCGTGCAGCGCCATGCTCATGCGTCCCTCCTGCGCAGCAGGACGAAGGCGAGGGCCAGCGCCGCAGCCGCCCAGGCGCACAGCACCGCGAACCCGGCGATGGGTGGCAGCGGGTAATAGCCGCCAGCGGGCGAGGCGACGGTGGTGACCTGCGGGTACCGCGGGATGCTCTGCTGGATGGCCAAGCCCGCCGCGGGGGTGAGCCGCAGCAGCCAGGCCCCGACGCCCGGCGGGAAGACGTTCAGCGCCGTCAGCAGGAACGGCATCACGACGGTCACGATGGCGATCGTGATGGCCGCCGCGCTGCGGCGCACCGCGGCACCCAGGGCCACGGCGAACACCGCGGCCACGGCGAGCAGCGCCGCGGTGCCGACGACCACCCGGACCTCGGTGAGTCCGGAGACGGGCAGGACCACCTGGCCCTTGCTCCTTTCCATCGGGACACCTAGCCCGATCGCGACCGCCGCGGCCACCAGGCCGAGCACGAACGCGACCACGCCGGCGACGATGGCCTTGGCGGCCAGCACCTGGCCCCGCCGCGGGGTCGCGGTCAGCGTGGTGCGGATCAGGCCCCGGCGGTACTCGGCGGTGAAGAACATCGCGGCCACGACCACGATCGCGATCAGCCCGATGAACGCGCCCGCCAGGCTCTGCTCCACGGTCACGGTGGGCAGCGCGCTGGCGGGCCCGGGAACCACCGGCGCGATGTCCCCGGAGCCGGTCAATGTGTAGGTGGCGCCAGCCTGGGTGAAGCCTGGCGTTCCGCCCCCGCTGGCCCGAGGCTGCCCGGCCGGACCGCCACCGCCCACCATGGCGTCGGCCCACCTGCCGCCCGCTGGCGCCACGCGGACGTCGTCGAAGACCCCGGTGGCCTGGCTGGGGCCGCCCTGGTTGCTGTTGCCGCCGAAGGAGCGGGCGGTGAACACGTAGTTTGGCGAGGTGGCGAACATGCCCACCTGCACCGTGGCCGGCAGGCCAGACAGCCGTGCCGTGCCGACCTCGGTCCAGTGCGTACCGTCGGTGGAGTCGTAACCGGTGATGGTGTCGCCGGAGCGGGTCAGCCTGAGCCAGCGGGGATGTACCGCCGAGACGTTGCCGGGCAGGCCAGCGGTGTCATTGGTGTAGTTGTACTGCATCCGGACGCCGTTGCTGCCGGTCACCATCATCGCCGCGTAGGCGGAGCCCTGGTGCAGGCCCTCTTTGATGATGATGCCGGCCTTGGACCACGGCATCAGCCCGGGCAGCATGTCCGGCCCCGAACCGGCCTGGACCGGGTGGCCGTTGAGGTTCGCGTGCTGCCCGCTGAAGGACGCCACCCTCGCCGTGATGGTGCCGTTGCCGGTCAGTGTCTTATGCGCGAAGTTGAAACTGTCGGTGACGACCTCGCCGCCCGGTCCGTGCGGGACGTACGGCAGGCACGCCTTGCCGGTCCGCGGGGCGCCGCCGGCGGTCTGGCAGCCGATGCCGGAGCTCGCGGCGACGAACAGCCCGACGAATACGGTCAGCACGCCGGCCAGGAGCATGCCGATAACCCAGCCGCGCACGGTGCGGAACTTGGTCCACTCGGAGCGCAGCAGCGGGCCGAACGGGGCACCTCCAGTACCCGCCGCGGCGCCGGTGTCAGCGCGGCCTGCCGGAACTGTGCTCGTGGTCATCGCGCGACCTCCTCAGCGGGTCCGGCGACCGACTCGTCGGGGCGGAACTCGACCGAGTCCTTGGTGAGCTCCATGTAGGCCTGCTCGAGCGTCGCGCGATGCGCGGACACCTCGGAGAACGGCACGGCCTGGTCGGACAGCAGCGCCACGACCCGCTCGGCCGGCAGGCCCGAGATCGTGAGGGTGTCCGGCCCGGTGGCGACGGCGGTGGCCCCCGCGGCCTCCAGCACCGCCGCCGCCTCCGGCCGCGCCGCGGTCCGCAGGGTCACCCGGTCACCGGACGCGGCCGTGAGCAGGCTGGCCACCGTGGTGTCGGCGATGACCTTGCCGCGGCCGACCACGACCAGATGGTCCGCGGTGTCCTGCAGCTCGCTCATCAGGTGGCTGGAGACGAGCACCGCCCGGCCCTGGGCGGCCAGGGTCCGCAGGAAGCCGCGCATCCACACGATGCCCTCGGGGTCCATGCCGTTAAAGGGCTCGTCCAGCATGATCGCCTCGGGGTTGCCCAGCATGGCCGCGGCGATCCCGAGGCGCTGCCGCATGCCCAGGGAGTAGCCTCCGGCCCGCCGCCGCGCGACGTTCTCCAGGCCGGCCTGCTCGATCACCTCATCCACCCGCCTGGCTCCCAGGCCCTGCGAGTGGGCCAGCCACAGCAGGTGGTTGCGGGCGCTGCGGCTCGGCTGGAGCGCGCCCGCGTCCAGTAGCGAGCCGATCCGCAGCATCGGCCGCCGGATGCTCGCGTACCGCTGCCCGCCGATGAGCGCGGTACCCGCGTCGGCCGCATCCAGGCCGAGAATCACCCGCATGGTCGTGGACTTGCCGGCCCCGTTCGGGCCGACGAAGCCGGTCACCTGGCCCGGCTGGACGGTGAAGGTCATCCCGTCCAGCGCCACCGCCGGCCCGAACCGCTTGCGCAGCCCGCTGACTTCGATCGTCGCCTGCATCGTGGTCCTCCAGCCGCTTCAGGCGGTGCTCCGGCCGCAGGTCGTGGGTCGGGAGCCCGCTCAAATTTCCTGTGACTTGTGTTCTACGGAGCCGGCCATAACATGGGCCGCACAGGCGCTGTTATCTCGTTGTTAGGCGTGACCAGGCATCCTGGAACCGGCCTGGACCTCTGAACTGGGCAGACACCAGCCGGGCCGACCATCACAGGCGGGCGGTAAGAACCCAGACGCCAGGAGGGCCGATGAGAATGGCGGATAACCAGGATTCCGGCCTGTCCCGCCCGGCCGGGGCGCCCGGTCCGGCCCGCGCGCCAGGCCAGACCAGCCGGCTGCGGATCAGGGGTGCCCCCCGGTCCCTGCGGTGGCGGCTGACCGCGCTGTACGGTGTCCTGTTCTTCCTGTCCGGCGCCGTGCTGCTGGCGATCTCCGGCGGCTACGCCATCAATCGCAGCTCCTCCTCGGCGGCGACCCGGGTCACCGTCCCCGCCCCGGGATCCGAGGCGGGGAAGCTGGCCGACGCCAACGCCACCATCAGGCAGCTGCAGCACCAGCTGGCCGCGCAGGCAGGCTCGTCGCAGTCGGCCTTCTCCCGTAACCTGCTCATCGCGTCGGTAATCGCGCTCGGCTTCATGACGCTCGGATCCCTGCTCATGGGCTGGGTACTGGCCGGGCGGGCGCTGCGCCCGGTCCGGCAGATGACCGCGGCCGCCCAGCAGATATCCGCGCACAACCTGAACGAGCGGCTCGCTGTGGCTGGCCCAGCGGACGAGCTGAAGCAACTCGGCGACACCATCGACGGGCTGCTGGAGCGGCTGGAGACGGCGTTCAGCGCGCAGCGCCGGTTCGTGGCCAACGCCTCCCACGAACTGCGCACGCCGCTGGCCACGATCCGGGCCTCGCTGGATGTCGCCGTAGCCAAGCCGGAGGGAGCCCCGCCGCAGACGATCGCCCTGGCCGCCCGGCTCCGCGCCGAGCTGGACCGGATCGACAGCCTGCTCGAAGCGTTCCTCGCACTGGCCCGGGCCCAGCACAGGAACCTGCCCGGATCCGCGGTCCTCCCGCTGGACTACATCGTGGGCGCCGCGCTTGCGGACCGGCGGGCAGCCATCAGCGCCAGGAACCTGACCGTGCAGGACAGCACCGGTCCCGGTGGCGCGTGGGTGCAGGGCAGCCAGGCGCTGCTCTCCCGCATGGTGGAGAACCTGATCGACAACGCGGTCTGTCACAACGAGGACGGCGGCTGGATCGGGATCACGGCGCAGGCCGACGCCGGGCGCGCACAGCTGATCGTCGAGAACGGCGGCCAGGTGCTTGACCAGCGGCAGGTGGACGGCCTGTCCCAGCCCTTCCGGCGGCTGGACGCCGACCGGATCGGCACGGACAAGGGCTCGGGTCTTGGCCTGTCGATCGTCGCCGCCATCGCCGAAGCGCATGCCGGAGCGCTGGATCTGCAGGCCAGACCCGGCGGCGGGCTGCGCGTCTGCGTCGAGCTGCCCGCCGTGGCCGCGGCCGGTGCGGCCGCCCGGGCTGGTGTCCCGGCATGAGGGTTCTGGTGGTCGAGGACTCGATGTCGCTCGCCGAAGTGCTGGTCGAGGGGCTGCGCGATCAGGGCATGGCCGTGGACGCCGCGCACGACGGGCTCGAAGCGGCCGCCAAGGTCGACCTCAACCGCTACGACGTCGTCGTCCTCGACCGCGACCTGCCCGGCATCCACGGGGATGTGCTGTGCCAGATGATCACTGACCGCGACCAGCGGGCCATGGTGCTGATGCTGACCGCGGCGGGAGCGCCGGGCGACCGGGTCACCGGGCTGGGCCTGGGCGCCGACGACTACCTCGGCAAGCCGTTCCACTTCCCCGAGCTTGTGCTGCGCATCCACGCCCTGGCCCGGCGGCAGCCCGCCGCGCGCGGCCGACGGCTGCGGGCGGCCGGGATCGAGCTTGACCCGCTGCGCCGCACGGTCATGCGTGACGGGCGGCACCTGGACCTTTCGGTCAAGGAATTCGGGGTGCTGGAGGCGCTGATGCTCGCCGCGCCCGCCTTCCTGCGCGCCGAGGACCTGCTCGAGCAGGTCTGGGACGAGCAGGCCGACCCGTTCACCAACACGGTCGCCGTGACCATCGGCCGGCTGCGCCGCAAGCTCGGCGACCCGCCGGTCATCACGACCACTCCCAGCGTCGGTTACCGCATCAGCGAGTCTTCCGGCTAGCTGCCGGAACGTGCGCAAGGCGGCATTCCGCCGCCAGGCTAGTGTGCTTCGTGCGGGCTGTTCTGCCGGGCCGGTCAGGGGTGTGAGAGACGTGTATCGCAGCGCACTGCCGCAGCTGAGCAACGAGGTCTTCCTCACCGATTCCGGGCTCGAAACCGACCTCATCTTCAATGAGGGGTTCGAGCTTCCGGAGTTCGCGTCCTTCGTTCTGGTTGACGACGCACGCGGCGCGGCCGCGCTCGACGCGTATTTCCGCCGGCACGTCGACATCGCCGTGCAGCACCGCTGCGGTGTGATCCTCGACGCGCCGACCTGGCGAGCCAGCCGGGACTGGGCCGGCGGACCGGGTACTCGCCGGCCGAACTGCGCCGGGTCAACGAGTCCGCGGTTGAGCTGCTGGCCCGGGTGCGCGGCGACTATCTGGACGCGGCCAGCTCACCTGTGGTGGTCACCGGATGCATCGGGCCGCGCGCCGACGCCTACCGCCGGGCGGAGCGGATGAGCGAGGACGAGGCCGGGGACTATCACCGGGACCAGATCGAGGTGCTCGCGGCCACGGACGCGGATCTGATCCACGCCATGACCCTCACCTACACCGCCGAGGCGATCGGGATGGCCCGCGCGGCGGTTGCCGCGGGCGTTCCCGTCGCGGTCTACTTCACGACGGAAACCGATGGCCGTCTGCCGGACGGCACAGCGCTGGCCGATGCCATCGCCGCGGTGGACGCGGCGACGGGCAGCGCGCCGGCCTACTACGGCGTCAACTGCGCCCATCCAGCCCACTTTGAAACGGCCCTGCCTGGGGGTGCGGCCGGAGTCCGGGTCCGGAGCGTCCGCGCGAACGCCTCGAGGAAGAGCCACGCTGAACTCGATGCCTCGCCAGAACTCGACGCCGGGGACCCGGCCGAGCTAGCCGGCGACTACGTGCGGCTGCGGGCCCGGCACCCGGGGATCACCATCCTCGGGGGCTGCTGCGGCACCGACGCGCGGCACGTGCAGGCGATCGCCGACGCTTGCGTGCCGGCCGGCGGCGCACGATAACCCTGATTCCATACGGCCTGGTCGGCGCGCAGACGGCCTGGCCGGGCGCCACTGTTGCGGTGTTGCCAACGCCGGCAGGCCACTTATCTGTAGCGCAGATCGGTTTGTATTGCTAACCTATTGCCTATGACGACCGAATCTGCATACCCCGGAGACGACCCGCGCCGGCTCCTGTCGAGCACGCGGGACCTGACCCGCCGGGTGCGCCAGACCCAGCGAGCGACCTGGTTCCCGCTCCTGGTGTTCGCGGTGGTGACCTTCGTCGCCATCCCCGTGTACCACTCCTCACGCCACCGCCTGGGGACCTGCGCGGCCGTGCCCGGGGGCAGAATCTGCAGTGTCGCCTACACCGCGGGCTTCGTGTACTGGCCGATCGCCCTCGTGCTGGCCTACGTGGCGATCGCCGCCTTCTACATCCGCCGGTCCCGGGCCCGCGGCGTCGGGACCCGCGTGCGGCCATACGTCATCGCCGGGATCATCCTCGCTGTCGTGATGACCGGGGCAGCGCTGTGGAGATTCCATCACCCGCTGGCCAGCGATCATGGCCTGCTGGGGGCGGCCGGCCCGTTCCCCGTGCTGGGCAGCTACTCAGGCGCCATCGGCCTCGCGCTGCTGGTGCTGGCCTGGGCGGAACGCAACCGGCCGTTGCTTGTCCTGGCTCTCGGCTACCTGGCGGTCGTGCTGGTGCCGATCACCTTCGGCTGGGCCATCCACGAGCCCGCATGGTTCTTCCTGCCGCCGCTGGTGATCGACGGCAGCATCCTGCTGCTCGGGGGCATCGGGTTCGCCTTGGCCCAGCGGCCCTGGCGGCGCGCCGCATGACCGGCCATCCCGCGAACGGGCTCGATGACGTCGTCCATCAGCGGGTGCGGCTGGGCATTCTCACCATCGCTCACGAGGCGCGGCGGGCGGAGTTCAGCTATCTGCGCGACACACTCGGGCTGACCGCCGGCAACCTGTCCCAGCACCTCGGCGTGCTGGATAACGCCGGGCTCATCACCATCGAGAAGGGCTACGCGGGCAAACGCGCCCGCACCTGGATCACCCTCACCAAGGCGGGCCGCGGCGCTCTCACCGAGGAGATCGCCCACCTCAAGCTCCTGATCGGCCGCGTCGAGCATGCGGACTCGTCGCCGGACCGGGCCCTCGTTCAGCCTCGGCCCGCCGATGACGGCCAGGGGAGCTAGACCAGAAAGGCCATCACAGCATCATCCGGCGGCTCCTGGCCCGTCTCCGCGGATGGCACCTCACCGCTCATGGCGGCCAGCTGGGCTTCGATCAGGAATTCCATGATCACGCCGTGGTCGAGAGCCAGGTCATTGAGCGTCGGCAGGGACCTGCGGGCCCGGGCCGTCAAGAACTGGATCGTCGTATCCGTGGCGAGAAGAAGCTCAATCGGCCTGGTGCGGTCCGGCTCGGTGATGCCCAAGGCAACCGCTCTGGCGCCGAGTAGGCAGACCTGGCCGCTGCCGTTCATGACGACGCCCCGACACCAGCCACGGCGTTCGATGATCCGGCGCATCTCGGCGATGTTGTCGGCGATCTCTTGCATAGGGCCTCACCTCACATAGTCGTCCTGGCCCAGGTCGCTTTGCCGCCATCGAGCTGTTGAACGACGCCCCGCGCATCGCCCGGAGCCTCGACAATCATTAAACCTCTGCCGCCCGGCTCACCGCTGCCAGCCTGGCGAAGCGCCTGGCCCTGGGCTTCGCGGGCACCGGTACCTGAGCTAAGGCCCGCCTGGTCCGTAGTATCGTTGGCTGCGTGATCCGTAAGCGCTTGTCACTGTGGTGGGCCGCCTGACCAGGCGGCTCTGCGAGGTCACGTTCTTCTGCTGGCCGCCTCGGACGAGGTGGCCGCTCTTGTGTCATCTCGGCTGAGGCACGTTGTGTGCTAAGGAGCCTCGATGGCACGAACTCTCTCGCTGACGGTCCCGAGCGGGCACCTGACCCTGGGGAATCTGCTCGGCGCGATCCGTCATTGGGCGGAAGATCAGCGTGGCGATGACTCCATGTACGGCATCGCGGATTTGCATGCTCTGACTACTGAGCATGACCCGGCCACCGTACGGGCGCTCACGCTGGAGCAGCTCGGCTTGCTGGTCGCGGCCGGCCTGGATCCCGGTCGTTGCACGATTTTCGTTCAAGGCCAGGTCCCTGCGCACGCAGAGCTGCACTGGCTGCTGGAGGCGACGGCCTACGACGGCGAGCTGCGGCGGATGGTCCAGTTCAAGGAGAAGGCGGCCAAGCAGCAGTCCGTGCGATCGGCGCTGCTGGCCTATCCGGTGCTGATGGCCGCGGACATCTTGCTCTACGACGTGGAAACCGTGCCCGTCGGGGATGATCAGCGGCAGCACCTGGAGCTGGCTCGCGACCTGGCTATCCGGTTCAACAAGGCATACGGGCAGACCTTCGTCGTGCCACGAGCGGTGACCCCGCCCGTGGCGGCCCGGGTGATGGACCTGCAAGAGCCAGCGATGAAAATGAGCAAGTCAGCGGCACCGGCCGCGGCTGGCGTTCTGCGGCTGCTCGACCCGCCCGACGTTATCCGGCGAAAGATCGCCCGAGCGGTCACCGACAGCGGCCGCGGCGTCACCTTCGACCCCGCAGGCAAGCCGGGGGTGGCTAACCTGCTGACCATCCTGGCGGCATGCAGCGGCACGACACCGGATGCGGCCGCGGCGCAGCTGGATACCTACAGCGAGCTCAAGGAAGCGGTCACCGCAGCGGTCATCTCAGTGCTGGATCCGCTGCAACGACGCTACGCCGACATCTGCGCTGATCCCCCTGCGGTCTTGGCGATAGCGCGCGAGGGTGCTGCCCAGGCGCAGGAACTCGCCGCGCCTGCCCTGGCGCGCGCCAGGAACGCTATCGGCTTGCTGTCTGTGTGATGCGTGCCCGCGCGGCGGAGCAAAGCCGCATGATGCCTGCGGTTTCTCCGGCCAGGCCGCTCGATCGGGCACGGTCACCTCATTCTTTCTGGGGAGGTCTCCGCCACAGGTGGGATGCCGGGCGGGAGCAAGTTCATTCCGCGGCCCGATGATTTCTCGATGGCAGCTTTTTACCGTTGCCGGTATGCAATTCCAGCGAGCAACACAATGATCGAGGCGCGCGGTCTCACCAAGTTCTACGGTGAACGCGCCGCCGTCTCAGACCTGAGTTTCACCGTCCGGCCGGGGATCGTCACCGGCTTCCTGGGTCCCAACGGGGCGGGCAAGTCGACGACGATGCGCCTCATTCTCGGCCTGGACGCCCCCACCGCGGGTGACGTACGGGTCAACGGCCGCCACTACGTCGACCACCCGGCCCCGCTGGGCGAGGTCGGCGCCCTCCTCGAAGCCCGGGCCATGCACACCGGGCGGTCGGCCCGCAACCATCTCTTGTCCCTGGCCGCCACCCACGCGATCGGCGCCAGGCGGGTGGATCAGGTCCTGGACATGGTCGGCCTGAGCGACGTGGCTCGCAAGCGGGTGGGCAGTTTCTCCCTGGGCATGGGGCAACGGCTGGGGATCGCCTCGGCATTGCTCGGCGATCCCGGCACGGTGATCCTCGACGAGCCGATCAACGGCCTGGACCCCGAGGGCGTGCGCTGGGTCCGGAACCTGCTCAAGGCGCTGGCCGCCGAGGGCCGGACTGTGTTCCTGTCCAGTCACGTGATGAGCGAGCTGGCCCTGACCGCCGAGCACGTCATCGTGGTGGGCAAGGGACGTCTGATCGCCGATGTCGACGTGGCCGAACTCCTGGCGGGCGCGCCGGCCAACGCCGTCAGGGTCCGGTCACCGGAGGCGTCGCAGCTTCGCCACCTCTTGTCCGGACCGGGCGTCTCGGTGACCGAGGTCGAAGCGGGAATGCTGCTCGTGCGCGGCCTCGATCCCGCCCAGATTGGCGCAGTGGCCCGCGGCCATCACCTGGCCATCCACGAGCTGGCCGTTGAACAGGCGTCGCTTGAAGAGGCCTTCATCGAGATGACAGCCGGCGCCGTCGAACACCAGGCCACCACCTTCGAAGGGAATCCGAGATGACCGCCTTCGCCGGTGCCTCCGCCCGAGCCCGCCGTCACGTCGCTCAAGCCAAGCCGGTCACCCAAAGCCAGGTGATCCGGTCCGAGTGGATAAAGCTGCGCACCGTTCGCTCGTCGTGGTTCCTGCTGGGCGCCACAATGCTGGGGATTGCCGGCATCGGCCTGCTGGTCGCGTATGTCGACAACGCCCACTGGGCCACCATGAGTGCCAGCTCCCGGGCCGAATCCAACCCCATCAATCAGAGCCTGATCGGGGTCAACCTGGCCGAGCTCACCGTCGGCGTGCTCGGGGTGCTCGCCGCCACCGGCGAGTACGCTACCGGGATGATCAGGGCCACCTTCGCGGCGGTCCCCCGGAGACTCCCCGTGCTGGCCGCCAAGGCCGGCGTTGTCGCCGCGGTGACCTTCGTGGTGTGCCTGGCGGCGGTGCTCATCGCCTTCCTGGGCGGCCAGGCCCTGCTCGGCCCGCACGGGATCTCCCTGGGCCACCCGGAAGCGGTGCGGGCGGTGCTTGGCTGCGCCCTGTACCTCACCGTGGTCGCGGTGATCGGCGTAGGTCTGGGCTTCCTGATCCGCTCTACCGCCGGTGGTATCGCGACCTTGCTCGCTGTGCTGCTGGTCCTCCCGATTACGACGGCGGCGCTGCCCGCCAGCTGGACCAGCGCTTTCGGGCGTTATCTGCCGAGTACGGCCGGGCGGGCGCTCTTCATCATGAACGGCGGCCACGCCATGCCGTCACCGTGGGCCGGGTTCGGGATCTTCCTCTTTTACGCTGCCGTCGTGGTGGCTGCCGCCGCACTGGGCCTGCGCCGGCGGGACGCGTAGCCACTGTGGCCACGCGCTGGATGCAGTGGTGGACCGAGTGGCTGTCGGACGATCCCGGCACCGCCACCACCGCCCCCGGCCCCGGCCGGATCGAGACCCTGTACCGGAACGCGGCGGCGTCGGTCAGCCGTCACACCACGGTGGTCGACACCGCGCTGGCCGTAGCTCTGGCCGCGTGCACGGTGCCTCAGCTCGTCCACATGGCCAGATACTGGCCCGGACAGTTCACCGAGCACATGCTGTTCAGCGCATTGCTGGTGGTCCCGCTGATCTGGCGCCGGCGCTTCCCGCTGTCCACGTTCGCGTTTGCCGCCGTGGTGGCGCTGGCCCAGTGGATCGCCAACGTCAGGCTGGCGGCCGATGTGACCCTGCTGGTCTACCTCTATACCGTCGCCAGCCGGTACCCGCTGCGGGTGGGGGTCCTGGCCGCCGCCGTGGTCGAGGTGGGCACGGTGATGGCCGCCCTGCGCTGGCCCCTGACCCAGCTCTGGATAGAGACGTTTATCCTCTTGTCCGGTCTAGTGGCGGCCAGCCTCCTGCTGGGCGTCAGCGTGCGCCACCGGCGGAACTCCCTCAGCGCTCTCACCCAGCGGGCCGAGCAGCTGGAACGAGAACGCGACCAGCAGGCTACGATCGTCGCCGCTGCTGAACGCACCCGTATCGCCAGGGAAATGCATGACGTCGTCGCCCACAGCCTGTCCGTCATGGTGACCCTGTCCGAGGGGGCCGCCCTCAAGCAGGCCGTCGAACCGGAACGGGCCACGATGGCCATGCGCCAGGTATCGGCCACGGGCCACCAGGCCCTCGACGAGATGCGCCGCCTGCTCGGCGTGCTGCGCACCGAGGATGCCCCCGAGATCCGTCAGCCCCAGCCCGGTATGGCACAGATCGACGGACTGTTCGACCAGGTCCGGGCCACTGGCCTGGCCGCCGAGCTGACGGTCATGGGCACGCCCACGGCCATGCCGCCTGGAGCGGAGCTGACGGTGTACCGCATCGTGCAGGAAGCCCTGACCAACGCCCTCAAGCATGCGGCTGGCCCCACCCGGATCAGCGTCGCCATCGCGTATCAGCCCGACTCGGTAACGGTGGACGTTCACGACGACGGCGCCCGCCGCCACGTTCAGCCTGAGGCCAGGACGGCAGGACACGGATTGACCGGCATGAGGGAACGAGCCGCCGTCTACGGCGGCGCGGTGAGCGCCGGTCCCGACCCCGCCGGTGGGTGGCGTATCCACGCCGACCTGCCCATGACGACTCCCGCGCCCGCCACGGCATCAGGCCCGACCGAGGCCACGGCAGCCCAGGCGGCGGATGACGGCCGGGGCGGCACGTCGGACAGCGAGGCCGTGACCGGGCGGGTCCGGTGAGCATCCGCCTGCTCCTGGCCGACGATCAGCCCCTCGTGCGGACCGGGTTCCGGATGATCCTGGAAGAGACCGACGACATCGACATCGTGGGAGAAGCTCAGAACGGCGCCGAGGCGGTCCGCCTGGCCGGAGAGCTTAACCCCGATGTGACCTTGATGGACGTCCGGATGCCCGGGGTCGACGGCATCGAAGCCACCAGGCAGATCGTGGCCCGCAACCGGGCGGCACGGGTACTCATCCTGACCACATTCGACCTGGACGAGTACGCCTTCTCTGCCCTGCGCGCCGGAGCCAGCGGGTTCGTGCTGAAAGACGTTCCCCTCGACGAGCTGGCCCGGGCCATCCGCTCAGTGGCCAGCGGCGACGCCGTCGTGTCGCCGCGGATCACCCGCAGGCTCCTCGATGCCTACGCCACCCAGCTGCCCGACCTGTCGGACGACACCTCCGGCCCGGTGCACGCCGCCCTCGGCCAGCTCACCCCCCGCGAGCAGGAAGTGCTCCTAGAGGTGGCAACGGGCCTGTCCAACACCGAGATCGCCGAGAAGCTGATGGTGTCGGAGGCCACGGTGAAGACCCATGTGGGCAGCATCCTGGCCAAGCTGAACCTGCGCAACCGCGTGCAGGCCGTCATCTTCGCCTACGACGTGGGCCTGGTCCGGTAGCAGGCCGCGAAGGAGGCAATGCCATGCCAGCTGACGACACAAGGCGTCCGCGCCGGGTCCTCGGCAAGGGCCGGATGGAGGCATTCAGCGACGGCGTGTTTGCCATCGCCATCACGCTGCTCGTGCTGGACGTCGCGGTTCACCCGCCGGGCACACCGCTGGAGCAGCTGTTGCATGCGTGGCCCGCCTACGTGGCCTACGCCGTCAGCTTCCTGACCATCGGTGCTGCCTGGCTTGCCCACACGGCGTTGACCGACCGGCTCGCGCAGTCAGATTCGATCTTTTTGCGGATCAACTTGCTCCTCTTGCTGGTAGTGGCCTTCCTGCCGTTCCCGACCCGGCTCGTCGCCGACGCCCTGCAGCACACCAGCGCCGAGCGCGTGGCGGTCACGTTCTACGGACTGACGCTCCTGGCGATCCGCCTCCTGGGGTCCGGGCTGGCTGAGTATGCGCGGCGCGAGCACCTCTACTTGCCGCCAGGAAAGGACGAGGAGCCGCGGGGCCCGCAGCGGAAACTTCTGTCCGTCGTTATCGGGTACGTGATCGCGATCGTCCTCGGGTTGCTCTGGCCTGGAGTAGCGGTGGCAGTGTATTTCGCCATCGCGGTATACCTGGTTGTGCCGTTCCGGGAGGTCGCACGCCTGCTCTTCCGGCGTTCATAACTCAGGCCCGGGTGATCGACAGGTCGGCGAGCTCGCCGACCTCGACTCCGCCGCCGGCGGCCACGATCGGGCAGCCCTTGGCCAGCGTGACCGCCTCGTCGAGGTTCTCTGCTGTCACCAGCGAGTAGCCGCCGAGCTGCGCGCCGTCGGCGACGTCGCCCACCGTCGCCCGGCTGAACACCGGCTTGCCCAGGTCCCGGAGCTGAGACCCCAGGCCCTGGAACCAGGCGTTCCAGGCGGCGATCCCGTCGGGGGTGCCCAGCGTGTAGTCCGCTGGGGTCCGGTAAGTGAAGACGAACTCGGCCATCGAATGCTCCTCCCGTTCGGCCGGCCCGTTGCCGGCCGTGCCTTCGAACGGGTAGACACCGGCCAGCGGCCGAGTTGGGCGGTGGCGACAGCGAGGCCGGCCACATCGGTCTGGATGCGTCAGCTGGTGGTGATGCTGCCCGGTGGTAGCGTCTGTGGCGGTACGAACGGCCAAAGGAGGGTAATGGTGACCGCACCGCTGCAGGTGATCGCCTTGAGCTTCAGCCGCGACGCCGGTGCCGAGGGCCGGATCCTGGCCGAGGTGGACCGTCTGCGCGGCCGGGGAGTTCTCCGCCTGCTCGACATGCTGTTCGTGGCCAAGAGCCAGGACGGCGCCATCGAACAGCTGGCCGTCGGCGATGACGAGGATTTCGGAGCGCTCCTGGCTGGGGTCGTTCCCGTGGCGAACGGCGGCCCGGCGGCGCCAGCCGGCGGCCCGGCGGCCTTTAACCCGGCCGATGCGCGGGCCCTGGCCGATTCTCTCCAGCCCGGGACCGCCGTGGCCTTCCTGCTCGTCGAGCACCACTGGGCGGGCCCGCTGTTCGACGCCATTGCCGAGACCGGCGGCACGCTGATCGGCGAGGGCTTCCTGACCTCGGAGACCGAGCTGCTGGTTGGCGCCGAGGTCGCTGTCATGGAGGAAGCGTCGCAGGTGATCGCCCAGGCCCAGGCCGCTGAGGCCGACGCCTTGCTCACAGCGATGGCGGCCAGAGCCGAAGCCGCCGAGGCGGTGGCCGAGTCCGAGCTGATCCAGTCGGCCGCTGCCGCTGCCGCCGTCCGGGCGCTGATCACTGCCGGGCTGGTGGAGGAGGCTGCCGCCCACGAGGCCGTCACCGCCCTGACCACAGCCGGGCTCATCGTGGCCGCCGCGGACCAGGCCACCGCGGACGCGGTAGCCGAAGACGCTGCCACCATAGAAGCCGGCGATGAGGTGGCGGCCGCGCACCTGGCCCAGTCTCTCGCGGTCATCGGCGCGGCTGACGAGGTGGCCGCCGAAGCGGCGGACGAAGCCGGGGCAAGGGTCAGGGCGGCGTCGATCACCATGGCCGAGGCCCAGGTGCTGCGGTACCTCCCCAAGCCACTTCCCTTCTCCGTGATCGCCGACAAGCTGGGCATCTCCCGGTCGGCAGCCAAGGAGCGAGCATCACGCCTGTACAAGAGGCTGGGCGTCCATACCCGCGATGAGGCAATCACCAAGGCCCGCTCCCTAGGCCTCATCCGCGGCGCTTAGCGGTCGGTCAGCTGACCGGTTACGCGGACAGGTACCTGGCCAGGCCGTCGAGCATCTCGGTGGTGCCTTCCTCGCGCAGCGCCGGTGCCTGCGTTCCGTCGATGCCGTCCAGGTAGGCGCCCTGCTCGGTCCAGGTCAGCGCGGTGCTGTCGCCGCTCTTGGTGAACTCGATGGTGGCAACGGACACCGAGATCCTGGCGCCATCCGCGTACATCTCGTAGCCGTACACGATCCGCTGGTCCGGCACGATGTCGTAGTACAGCGCGTCGTAGCCGTAGGTTCTGCTCTCATACGTGAAGCCGAACCGCTCCCGGCCGCCCGGCCGGAAGTCGAACTCGCCACTGCCCGTATCACTTTCCGCGGGATCCAGGTCACCGGTGTCGCCCCAGGCATCTTTGGCTTCCCTCGAGGCGAAGGCTGCGAACACCCTGGACGGCGCGGCCGGGTAGGTCCGTTCGATGGAGAACGTGTCGTGGATGACGGAACGTTCGGTCATTGCTGCTCCCCGTGCTCGTTGGCTGTCTCGCCGGGCTCGGTGGCCCAGCCTGGATCTGGTTCGTCGGCGGTCTCCGCCAGGTACTCGCCAAGGCGGTCGAGGCGGCGCTCGACCATGGTGCGCCGGTCGGCGATCCAGCCCTCGGCGGAGCGGAGCGCGACCGGATTGATGCTGCAGGTGCGCGTCCGGCCGACCTTCTGGGAGCGGATAAGGCCGCTTGCCTCCAGCACCTGCACGTGCTGGAGGACCGCGGCCAGGGACATGTCCAGCGGCCTGCCGAGCACGCTCACCGACGCCGGGCCCCGGCTGAGCCGCTCGACCATGAGACGCCTGCCGGGATCTGCCAGGGCCTGGAAAACGCGGTCCAGATCCGGCGCATAGTTAAGCATGAGCTTGAGTATGCATTCTGGTGGCCCGACAGTCAAGCAACTGCCTCACTGTCGTGAGGGTTGTCGATGGCCGGGCATCCAGCACGCGCGCCGGTCAGGCCGGGCCGGCGTCGATTACGGCCCGGACCCTCGCCTCGGTGGGCTGCGGGCCGAAGAAGGTGACCGCCCAGGTCAGGCCCGCCTGCTCCCACGGCCCGAGGTCGGTGTCTGGAGGGAGCTCGGTGATCAGGTCGAACGGGCTGTCGTCGGGCCGGGCGTCGCGGATCTCAGCGGCCAGTCCGGCCAGCGCCTCGGGGCCGGGCAGGCCGACGGCGAACAGGCCGTCCCAGCGCAGCGCACGGCGCACCGGCCGCCGGTTCGGCCACCCCCCGGCCACCCACACCGGGGGCCTCGGCCGCTGCACCGGGACTGGCTCGAACTCCCCAGCCCAGTACCTGGCCAGGGTGTCCAGGCCGTGATCGAGCAAGTGGGCACGCTCGCGCGGGTCGGTCACCTCCCCGAACGGCTCCAGCTCGTTATTGCGCGTGCTGCCGAGCCCGGCCCCGAAGATGAGCCGGCCGGAGCTGAGCAGGTCCAGCGTGGCCGTTTCCCTGGCCACCTTGTGCACCCGGCGGCGGGAAAGCGGAGTGACCAGCGCGCCGATCCGCACCCGGGACGTGGCGCAGGCCACCGCGGCCAGCGCTACCCACGGGTCGGCCACAGCCCGCACCGGCGCGCGGTAGGCGATGTGATCCCAGACGAAAAAGCCGTCCCAGCCCCGCTCCTCGGCTCGGGCAGCCAGCCGGGCCACCACCCGCGGGTCGGCCAGCTCATCGAACAGCCCGATGTCGATCGCGCGCTTCACGACGGCGATCTTAGCTGCCCACCGGGAACCGGAGGCTGGCCGTGCGCGGCGGGCTCACCGGCCGGGGACCGGGCGCGGGACGGCCAGGAAACCCGATCAGGCAGAGACCAGGTCACAAACAAAGATGAGGGTCTCGCCCGGCGCGATTGTGTTCCCGGCGCCGCGGTCCCCGTAGGCGAGACCCGGAGGAATGATCAGCTGACGGCGGCCGCCGACCTTCATGCCTTGCACGCCCTGGTCCCAGCCGGCGATGACCTGCCCGGCGCCGAGCTGGAAGGAAAGGGGTTCGTCTCGGTTCCAGCTCGCGTCGAATTCCTCGCCCGTAGAGTGGGCGACCCCGACATAGTGCACCGTGACCCTGTCACCCGCACTGGCCACCGGGCCCGTGCCTTCCCAGATGTCGGTGATCTCCAGTTCGGCTGGAGGCTCGCCGCCGGGAAAGTCGATCTCTGGCTTGCCGACGCTCATGCTGCCTCTTCTCGTAGCTCTCGCTTCTGCGCGCCCCGCCCCAGCCAGGCAGCCTGCAAGTGCCCCTGGCTGGGCCTGTCTCGCTTGACGCTAGGTTATGCCGCCGCGACGCTGCTTCCAGCCGCAACCGCAGGATGCCCGTCTTAGCGGGAGCTTAGAGTTCGCTGAGGGTGCGGGTGTGGGCCTGGATTCCTTGCTGCACCTGGGTGAGGGCCGCTCGCACCTGGTCATCGTGCTGCTCGGCGAGCGCTGCGGCCAGGTCGTGGCTGAGCCGGTCGAGATGCCCGCCGATGATCCGGTGGACCTCCTGGTCGGTCGCGGTCCCGTGCCAGGGGTTCGCCGGCGTCCGGCCGGCCGCGGTCGGCATGCTCGCCAGCGGCGACACGCCGAGCGCCTGGTCCTGGTCGGCGAGCAGCCGGGCCCAGGTTCTCAGGTCGGCGAACAGCTGGTCGAGCTCCGCGTGCAGGGCGTGGGTCCCGGGAACCCTGCGGTTCGCCTGCCTGACGTCCAGGATCGCGTCGATGACCTCACTGAGTGCCTGGTTGAGGGCGGCGGCCGTATCCTCACCCTGCGGCGAGCTCACGCAGGCACCGCTGCCGGCCGGCGGCCCCGGCACACGCCAGGCCCGGCTCTGGGTTACGCCATCCCACGCGCCGGGACCTCCTTATCTCGGCCAAGGGCTCCTCTCCGGCCAGCCCGGACGGGAACCGCTTAGCGAGCAGACAAGATAACCCTGGACAGACTGTACCGAGGGTGACGCCCTGCCGGCGGCGACCGCGGCTCGCGCTGCTGGCTCGCCCAGGCGATCTCGGCGGTCCCATCGCGGCTGTAGGTGGGCATCGCGTAGCTCATGGACTCCTCAAAGCCCGTCAGCAGCGCACGGCATGCATCGCGCATCTGACTGAGCACAGCGCGCCGGCCCGCAGGCACCAAGGCCAGGTAGCTATCGACGTCGTCAGCATCGCTGCGCATGAGCGCATGCTACGACCCCAGGCGTGGGCAGACGGCACAGCGATCACCGCCGGCCGCTGCCATCCTCATTCAGCCGCCGGTCTTGCGGCGAAACGAGCGCCGGCTCCGGGCCAGGCCGCGGGCCCCGTGGACCTTCCCGGCGTCCTTGCCACCGCGGCCCGCGTTCGGGTCCGCATCCTTGACGTGCTTGCGTTCCAGGGCCTCGCGGAACTTGCGCTTGGTCTCTTCCTCGGAACCTTCAGGCTCCGGCGTGGCGTCAGTCACGCAGACCTCCTCCCGGGATGGCCATGTCCACAGCTTCGCACATGTGACACCGCCATGCCGCCGGGCAGGGTGGCTGGCAATGATCGGCGTCACCGCCGAACGCACTATGCCGCTGATCGTTAAGTTTCCAGCGCGGGCCTGCGTCGGGGAGGGACCATGAGACGTGACGGAGGGCGGCGAGGCAGGTGGACGGGCGGGAGGCGGACGTCCGGTGTGGACCCGGCGTCGCGTGCTGGCCGCTGGGCTTGGCGGGGCCGCGGCGGTGATCGCCGTCGGGGTTACCGGCGTGGAGCTCATCGATCACGGCATCCTGCCGGGCAAGGCCAGACTCGACGACCTCGATGGCGCGTGTTCCATCCCCCGCCCCGTTCTGGCTTACTCGCCGCGGGGACCCTCATTGACCGGCACGTTTTACTCCGATGCCCGGAGGCGGGCGGTCGGGTACACGCTCGCCTACCCGCCAGGGCACCACGCCGGGGATGAGCTGCCGCTGGTGATCATGCTGCACGGCTACGGCGCAGACCATGCTGATGCTCTGGCCGGCATGTCACCGGCGCAGGCTGTGGCGCTGAAGATCAACGGCCGGCCGCTTGCCCCGATGGCGATGGCCACCGTGGATGGCGGCAACGGCTACTGGAATCCCCATCCCGGCGATAACCCGATGGCGATGGTGATCAGCGAGCTGATCCCCCGGTGCCGGCGCCTGGGCCTGGGGCGCCCGCCGCAGCTCATCGGGATCATGGGCATCTCGATGGGGGCCTATGGCGCTGTGCTTCTGGCCGAGAAGTACCGGCACCTCTTTGCCGCGGTGGCCGCGGTCAGCCCGGCGGTCTGGACGAGTTACCAGCAGGCGAAGAACGCCAACGCTGGCGCATATTCCTCGGCTGCAGCCTTTTCAGCGAGCAACGTCATCACGCACGCCGCGGCGCTGGCCGGCCTGCCGGTGCGGGTCGCAGCGGGAGATGACGACCCCTTCTATCCCGGTGTCCAGGCCCTCGCGCGCGCTCTGCCGGCCGGGGCCGTGGTCAGCTTCGGCAAGGGCTGTCACACCGGCTCGTTCTTTGCTGAGCAAGAACCCCCGTCGCTGGCCTTCCTGGCCCGCCACCTTGTGACCTAGGTGAACTGAACCGCGTCCCACGCGCCCGACCACGACACGGGCTCGGCGTCGACTGCACCACGACGTAGGATCGTGCGTGTGACCAGCAAGCCCGTCGAGACTCAGCGCCTGCGCGACCTCGCGGCTCTGCGACGCGTCCGGGACCGGATCGACCGGGAGTACACGCAGCCGCTCGACGTCGAGGCGCTCGCCCGCGGCGCGCACGTGTCGGCTGGGCACCTCAGCCGCCAGTTCCGGCTCGCCTACGGCGAGTCGCCGTACAGCTATCTGATGACGCGGCGGATCGAGCGCGCGATGGCACTGCTGCGTCGTGGCGACCTCAGCGTCACCGATGTCTGTTTCGCGGTCGGCTGCTCGTCGCTAGGCACCTTCAGCACTCGCTTCACCGAACTGGTCGGGATGCCGCCCAGCACCTACCGGCGCCACGCGGTGAGTGCGACGGCGGGGATGCCGCCGTGCGTGGCGAAACAGGTGACCAGACCGATCAGGAATCGAGAAGCGCCGGTCAGCGCGCCACAGCTAGCGTGACCGCCATGGACATCACTATTCATGCGAGCTCCCTCCCGCACGACGACCCGGACGCCTCCCTGGCGTTCTATCGCGACGTCCTCGGCTTCGAGGTCCGCGCCGACGTCGGATCCGGCAAGATGCGCTGGATCACCGTCGGACCCGCCGGCCAGCCCGGCACGTCCATCCTCCTGGCGCCTCCGGCCATCGACCCCGGCATTACCGACGACGAGCGCCGCACCATCGCCGAGATGATGGCCAAGGGCACCTACGGCTGGATCCTCCTGGCCGCCAAGGATCTCGACAGCACCTTCGAGCGGCTGCAGGCCAGCGACGCCGAAGTCGTCCAGGAGCCGACCGACCAGCCGTACGGTGTTCGCGACTGCGCCTTCCGCGATCCCGCGGGCAACCTGATCCGCATCCAAGAGCAGCGCTGAGCCGACCGGCGATCGCAGCTATGTGCACAGACGCGTACCGCGAGGCGCTGACACGGGATTACTCATCCACGGTGTCATCGACCCCGACCCCGACCCCGACCCCGACGCCAGCGCCGGGCCAGCGCCAGGCCGCTGAAGCCAACCGCGAACGCGCCAAGGAGGCCACGGTCGTCAGCGGCGAGGCCACTGACCAGCGCTGATCGGACGGCCAAGCGGCAATCCCGGGCGCCCGGCGTGACTCGGCGGGCTCAGGAGCTGGTCGGCTGCTTGTGTACCGACGCCTGGTAGATCTGCTCGATCGACGCCTCGAGCTGGGCGTTGAACTGCTCTTCGGTCTGACTTTCCGTCAGCCCTTCGAGAAGCGCGCGCGAGAAGCTGGCGATGAGGGTGGGATCGCGGGCAAGCCGAGCGCAGGCCTCGTCGCGGCTGTAGCCACCCGACAAGGCGACGACCCGGAGGACGCGTGGGTCAGACGCCAGGTCGCCGTACAGGCCAGGCCGGGTCGGGATAGTGATCTTCAGCATCACGGTCGCGCCCTCAGGCAGCGCCTCGACATGTTTGGTGATTGCGTCGCGCAGCAGCATCTCCGCCTGCTCCTTGCGCGGGCTGGAGATGCTGACTTCAGGCTCCATGATCGGCACGAGGCCGGCGGCCATGATCCGGCTCGCGTAGTCGAACTGCTGGCCCACGATCGCCGAGATCCCGGCCTCGTCGGCGTCGTTGATCACCGACCGCATCTTGGTGCCAAAGATCTGGTGCCGCTGCGCACGCTCGAGCAGATCATCGAGTGTGTCAATCGGCTTCATGAGCTGCACGCCGTCCTGCTCGGGGGCAAGCCCCTTGTCGACCTTCAGGAACGGCACCACGTTCTTCTCGTCCCACAGATACCGCGCCGTGGGGACGCCGTTGACGTCCCGTTCCATGGTCTGCTCGAACAAAATCGCCGCGAGAACGCGCGAGCCATCAAACGCCGGGCTGGTCAGCACACGGGTCCTCATGGCGTGGACCAGGTCGAACATCTCGGCGTCAGAGCTGTAGCGGTCCCGCCCAATGCCGTACTCGGCCAGCGCCTTGGGCGTGCTGCCGCCGCTCTGGTCAAGTGCAGCGAAAAAACCGCGGCCGGTCCTGACCTTCTCGGATTGAGTAGTGTTCACCCTTCCTTATTCTGGCACCAGCCGTACGGGGCTGGCCCCGGGGATGCTTCGGCTACTGCAGCAAGCCCTGCGCGTACGTGTCGGCGGCATTCCGCACGCCTGGGAGGGTGAAGAAATACCCGCCGCCGAACGGCTGTACGTAGTCGACGAGGGGCTCGCCGATGAGCCGCTTCTGGATCGTCTCGAACTGCCGCTGGACGTCCTGCTGATAGGCGATGAAAATATGGCCCGCCTGCAGGTTCCCGTTCTGGTCCACGCCGAGGTCGTAGTTGTAGGAGCGGCGTACGATCCGCTGGCGTGCGGTCGCGTCGGTGCGAGGATTCGCGAGCCGGATGTGGCTGTCCAGTGGGATAACGTGTCCGTGCGGGTCGGCGGCATAGTCGGGGACGTCGAACTCGCTGGTGCCGTCCAGCGGCGCCCCGCTGTCGCGGCGGCGGCCGAACATGTTCTGCTGCTCGTTGATGGACACGCGGTCCCAGAACTCGACGAGCATCCGGATCAGCCGGACGACCTGGTAGGAGCCGCCCTGCGCCCAGCGGGGCTCGGCGGGATCGTCGACCCAGACCAGGCTGCTCGCCAGCGTCTCGGTCGGGTTGGCGGTGCCGTCCTTGAACCCCAGCAGGTTCCGCGAGGTCCCAGACGGCCGTGGCGGGGAGGCGTAGCCCTCCATCTTCCAGCGCAACTGCATG
Source organism: uncultured Actinomycetota bacterium (assembly GCA_963844655.1). GTDB lineage: Bacteria > Actinomycetota > Actinomycetes > Streptosporangiales > Streptosporangiaceae > JASHPR01. Next base: position 588,413 of record CAWJPA010000001.1, read on the forward strand.
CCGCCGCTGGTGTGCTTGGCGATGTCGCGGATGGCGTGGTGGACCGTGTCGGGATGGTTGGCGCACAGTTGGAGCAGCAGGTCACCATGCAGCCAGGCGGGCTCGAGGAAGTCGTTGGGGAATGCCTGCATCGCCGTCAGCTTCAGTGGTTTCCGGTTCCCGAGGCCGTAACGGTCGTCGAACAGGCTTGATCCCACCGACAGCGTGATGGTTAGCCCGTCCGTCGGCACCGTGGGCCCCAGGACGTCGCTGTCGGAGGGCGGCTGCCCGACCCCGAGGTTGGGCGGGGTACCGCCGGTGGCGAGGAACTGGGCACGGTTGGTCAGTTCGTACATAAGGAGCGCGAGGTCGGCCTGGTTAGAGACGGTGCAGTCGAAGGCGGCGACCGACACGAACGGCTGCTTGTCTCGTGGTCCCGGCGTGAGCACTCCGGCCTGGTGGGCGCCATGGAACGGGTACGCCGCTTCAGTGACCGGGTCGCTGTCCCTCGTCTGGTCGGCGTCAGCGCGTGCACCGCCAACCAGCAGGCCGCCAGTTAGCGCGGTCCCGGCCGCGCCCGACAGCGTGCCCTTGAGAAAGTTGCGTCGGTTGACGTTCACGCGGGGTCGCTCCTTAGGCGGGGTCAAGCAGCGTCGTGAAGGCTTCAATGGGCCGGGCGAACTTCAAGGAGATCCGGAACGGCGGCGAGCGTCTCGAGCACCGCATCGATTGCCGCATCCACGTGCTCGCGCGTCGCGAGGGACGCCGTGCCGAGTGACTCCCACTGGCCATTGGCGCGGGTCGCGAGCAGTGCTCCCTTCAGGATGTCCAGCTGGCTGTCGACTATTGCTGGCAGGCCGGGCTGTCGGGTATTGATCAGCGGTGCCAGGTAGCCAAGCAGAGCCCTGGTGACGTCTACGTCGGCGTACGTCTCCGCGAATGCCGCCCCGCCGCCCTGGTCGTCAACCCCGGACAGGTGGTCACGCAGCGCGTCCTCAAGGATTTCGTGCGTGCGGACCGGCAGGTTCGCGGGGTCACCGGCCAGGTCGTCGGAGGTCAGGTTGTGCCGCAGCGCCGTGACGTTGCTGGCCAGCGTCGCGGCGACCGGCAGCAGGGTGGCCGCGCTCTGGCTGTGCCACAGGCCGTACTCCAGCCGGTGCAGCCCGGTGAAGTTCTTGTCGTTGACTCCATCGGGGAGGCCGTCCGGCAGGCCGTCGACCGCCAGGCCGAGCTGGCCGAAGCTGTCGTAGGAAGCGCCGACGCGCTCCCAGTCCAGCTGCGCGGTGAGCCAGTCTTCCTTCGCCGCGGCCACGTCACCGCGGCGCAGGTCAGCCTGGATCCGGGTCACCGCTCGCGCCAGGTCCGCGAGCTGGCCTGCCGCGTAGGCCTGGTACTCCTTATTCGGGCCCGCGAGTTCGCCGGCGGTCACCGGCTTGACAGCGACCGGGCTGCCTTTGGCCGGGCTGGCGGCAGCCGGGTTGGCGGTGCCGGTCACCCGGACCGACTGGGACACCGTGGCCGGCAGGCTGCCCATGAAGCATTTGAAGACATAGGTGCCGCCGTACAGCGTGGCGCTGAGCTGTGAGCTTGTCCCTGGGGCGATCGTCTCGATCTCGGTCACGATGTCGCCGGACGCGTCGTCGAGATTGATCTCACCGGCCAGCCCGGACTGGTTGTCGACCGTGAACGTCCGGGTTCCAGCGGTGGCAGAGGTCCAGTCCCGCGCGCACCCGGTCCGGGTAACAGTCACGGTCACCGCCGCGGCCGATGAAGAACCTGCGGCCGGAAGCGCTGCGATCGTCGTGCCGGCGGCCAGGGCCGGCATCACGACGAGCACTCCGGCTACCGCCCACGGCCGCTGGCCGGCCAGCCGCTGCCACCGGCCCCCCGTGCCCGCGTGAGCGGCGGCTGGCGTCGCGGTGCTGTGGCCGGCCTTCGCGAAGGCCCAGATGACCACGGCGAGGTAGGCGATCCAGGCCACGATCTGAAGCACGGTCATCCTCGGCGACAGGCCGGTGACCGCGTTGATCAGCGATACCCACCAGGACCCCGGGTGGGCGCGCGCGGCGAGGTCGAACGCTATCCACCGCTGCCCCGGCAACAGGCCGGCATCCTGCAGGCCGCCGAGCCCGGACGCGAGCACTCCGGCGGCGATCACGATCAGGGCGAGCGCGGTCCGGTTGAAGAACACCCCCACGTTCAGCGTGACCGCCCAGCGGTACAGCAGCCAGCAGAGCACCACGGCGGCCGCCAGCCCGGCGACGGTGCCCACGAGTGGCCCGGCCGTCTGTCCCGGCCCGCGAGCGGCCGCCCACAGAGACAGCGTCGTCTCCAGGCCTTGGCGGCCGACCGCCAGGAACGCGGTAATCGTCAGCGCTGCCGCGCCGATCGGCGCCACGCGGACCATGTCGCCGCGGAGCTGAGCCTTCAGGCCGGTCGCGGTGCCGCGCATCCAGAAGATCATCGCTGTGACCAGACCCACCGCGAACACACTGAGCAGCCCGCCGACGGCATCCTGCACCTGGCGGGACACCACGTCAGTGGATGAGGTGAGGACAGCAGCGGAGCAGCCGGCCAGCATTACCGCGCCCAGCACGCCGAGCCAGATCGGCGCTCCCGATACCTTCCTGGCCTGGCGGCCGTGACTCTGTCCGTCGCCAACGCGCTCCAGCGCCGCCACGCGCACAGCAGCCAGCAGGATGCTGACGACCAGGCCAGCCTCGAGGCCCTCCCGAAGTCCGATCAGCAGATTAGGAACGATATCGCCCATGTAACGAACCAAGGTAGGACCTACTCAAATAGGTCGTCCACCGATCTGAGCATTAAGTTGTCACAGTGAGTGACGAGTCCGCTCCATGAAGTTAGTAAACAGCTGCCGTGGTTGGCCTGGTCGCCGTGATCCTTGCCGGGGGCGGCGTTCGCCGGCTTCCGCCGCCGCGACATCATCTGATACGGATTAAGGGGGATTAGATGAGTGACGGGGCGCCTGCCGCCCGCCCGGCTGGGGAGCCGGAGCCCGTGCGGGAGCCGTCGCTGGCGGATGCCAGATCGGCGCAGACGGGAGGCATGCCGTGACCGGCACCCTGGCCGCCCCCCGGCCGCCCGTGGTTGACCAGCGTCGTCTGCTGGTGATCATCGGGGCGCTGCTGCTCGGGATGCTGCTCGCGGCGCTGGATCAGACCATTGTGGCCACTGCGCTGCCGACTATTGCCGGGGACCTGCATAGCCTGTCGGACCTGTCCTGGGTCGTCACTGCCTACATCTTGGCCTCTACTGCCTCGACGCCGCTGTGGGGCAAGCTGGGCGACCTGTACGGCCGCAAGATTTTCTTCCAGGCTGCCATCGTCATCTTCCTGGTCGGCTCGGTGCTGTCCGGGCTGAGCACCTCGATAGTGGAGCTGATCGCTTTCCGGGCTATTCAGGGCATCGGTGGCGGCGGGCTGACGATCACCGCCCAGGCGATCGTCGGCGATGTCGTTGCGCCCAGGGACCGGGGCAAGTACCAGGGCATCTTCGGGGCCGTGTTCGGGGTGGCCAGCGTGCTCGGCCCGCTGATCGGGGGGTTCTTCGTTCAGAACCTGTCATGGCGGTGGGTGTTTTACGTCAACCTGCCCATCGGGGCGGTCGCGCTCGTGGTGACCACGATCGTGCTGCCCGGCAGCCTGACCAGGGTGCGCCACGTCATCGACTACCTCGGCACGATCTTGCTGGCCGCGACCGCCACCAGCCTGGTGCTGCTGACCACCCTCGGGGGGAGCACCTACCGCTGGGCCTCACCGCAGGTCATCATCATGGCGGCGTGCGGCGTGGTCTTCCTGGTGGCCTTCGTCCTGGTGGAGCGCCGGGCGGCCGAGCCAGTGCTTCCGCTGCGGCTGTTCGCCAACCGGGTATTTTCCGTCAGCAGCGCGGTCGGTTTCGTCGTCGGCTTCGCCATGTTCGGCGCTATCACCTACCTGCCGCAGTACATGCAGGTCGTCAAAGGCGCCAGCCCCACCAGCTCCGGTCTGCAACTGCTGCCGCTGATGGCCGGGCTGCTGCTGACCTCGACACTGTCGGGCATCCTGATCAGCCGGTGGGGCCGCTACAAGATCTTCCCGATCATCGGCACGGCGCTCATGACGGCCGGGATGTACCTGCTGTCCCTGCAAGGCGTGGCCACCTCGACCCTCGCCAGCTCGGTGTACATGTTCGTCCTCGGCGTCGGGATCGGGGCGGTGATGCAGGTACTGGTCATCGCGGTGCAGAACGTGGTTCCCTACGCCGACCTCGGCGTCGCCACCTCCGGCGTGACCTTCTTCCGCTCCATCGGAGGATCGTTCGGCACCGCGGCCTTCGGTGCCATCTTCGCCAGCCAGCTCACCGGCAACCTGGCACGCTACCTGGCCGGTACGCCCATCCCGGCTGGCTTCAACGCCTCAGCGGGAGCCAGCCCTGCGACACTCGCCAAGCTGCCGCCGGAGGTCCACGCCGGGTACGTCCACGCCTTCGCGGCCTCCCTGCACACCGTGTTCCTCATCGCCGTGCCGATCACCGCGGTCGCCTTCGCGCTCACCTGGCTGCTCAAGGAAGTGCCGCTGCGCAAGACGGCCAGCGTCCCCGACCCCGCCCAGGTTGTCGCCCCCACCGCCATGCCCGCAGCCCGGGACTCCGCGGACGAAGTGGTCCGGGCACTGTCCGTGCTGGCCAGGAAGGAAGACCGGGTCCGCGTGTATCAGGAACTGGCCAAGGCCGCGTCGGTCAGCCTTGATCCCCGTTCGACGTGGGTGCTGTTCCGCCTGGACGGCCATCCCCGCCTCGACCTGTCGGCCTTCGCCGCAGCTACCGGCGTCAGTACCGGGCAGCTCACCGCGTTCCTCGCCCCGCTCGAACACGCGGGTTTTGTGACCATCACGCCCACCGCACAGGACTCACCAACGATCGCTCAGCTCACCCCCGCCGGTACGGCCGCCATCGAACGGCTCGTCAGTGCCCGCCAGCAAGGACTCACCCGGCTCCTCGGCAGCTGGTCAGCTGCGCACGACGCCCAGCTCGCCGACGAGCTGCAGCAGCTGACACGAGACCTGCTGCGCAACCCTGCCCAGCGCGACCGGCTACTCGCCGCCCCCGCACCGCCCGCCCCGATCCCCTGAACCTGCGCCTTCCCGCACCGGCCTGCCAGCGGGTGGAACCGTACTATGGCCCGGTGAAGTCGCCTGGATACCTGAGATATCCGCATGTCGCCAACGACCTCGTGGTTTTCGTCGCTGCCGACGACGTCTGGCTGGCGCCGCTCACCGGCGGCCGGGCCTGGCGGTTCACGACCGATGAGGCACAGGCGGCGACGCCGAGGCTGACCCCGGACGGCACGCAGGTGGCCTGGGTTAGCGCCAAGGACGGCAGCCCCGAGATCTACGTGGCCGGTCTCGCCGACGGGACAAGCACCCGGCTCACCTACTGGGGCACCTCATGGGCTCGGGTCGGCGGCTGGACGCCGTCCGGGGAGGTACTGGCCGTCAGCGCGGCGAACCAGCCGTTCTTTCACTACGTCCGAGCCCGCGCGCTGACGACCGCACTGTCGGGCAGCCCAGGCGCGGAGCGGGTGCTACCGTTCGGCCCGGTATCCGACCTGTCGCTGGGCCCAAGCGGCGACGGCACGGGAGGCGACAGCGCCTCCGCCAGCGGCCACGGGGCTGGCACGGTCGGGCTGCTCACCGGCAAATGGGGCGGCTTCAACGACGACCCGGCCAATTGGAAGCGCTACCGCGGTGGCACCGCCGGACGCCTGTGGGTTGGCCCGGCCACGGCCATTGTTTCCGATCCGCCGGATGCGGCTGACCGAACCGCGGGCCGGTTCCAGCGCGTGCTCGCGGACCTGCCGGCCCAGTTCGCCAGCCCCATGATCGTCGCCGGGCGGCTCGCGTTCATCGGTGACCATGAGGGCACCGGCAACATCTACTCCTGTGCGCTGGATGGCAGCGACCTGCGACGCCACACCGATCACGAGGGTTGGTACGCACGCCAGGCCAGCACTGACGGGCAGCGGATCGTCTACGCGCGTGGCGGCGAGTTGTGGCTGCTCGATGATCTGCAAGCAGCCGCGCCGGTCCGGCTCGACATCACCCTCGGCTCGCCCGTGCGCGGCCGGGAACCCCGCCTTGTCACGGCCGAGGACCACGTCGGCTCGCTGTCCGTCGACCATGGCGGGCGGGCCAGCGCGATCGAGGTTCGCGGAACCGTGCACTGGCTGACACACCGGGACGGGCCGGCTCGGGCCGTGTCGGTTGTTCCTGGCACCCGGGCGCGTTTCCCGCAGGTCCTGGGGACCGGCGGGCAGGTGGTCTGGGCCACCGACGCTGATGGCAGCGACGGCTTGGAGATCGGCTCCGGCGACCCGGCACGTCCAGCCGATCCGGCCGCCGCACCGCGGCGGATCGCGGCCGGCCAGGTTGGCCGCATCACCGGGCTAGCGGCGGCGCCGGACGGCACGGCGGTCGCGGTCGCGGCGCAGGACGGGCGGCTGCGGGTCGTGGACTCCGGGTCCGGCCAGGTGCGGGAGATCGCCGCGTCGGGCAACGGGGTCGTAACCGGACTTGCCTGGTCGCCCGACTCTGCCTGGCTGGCGTGGTCGCAGCCGGCCGAACATCCGATCACCATGGCCCGCCATCCCCCCCGCCGGCTGCGGCTGGCGCGGATCGCCGACGGCCAGGTGGCCGACGCCACGGACGGGCGGTTCGCCGACACCGAGCCGGTCTTCACCCTCGACGGCAAGTACCTGGCGTTCCTGTCGATGCGCAACTTCGATCCGATCTACGACGCGCACTTCTTCGATCTCACGTTCCCGTACGGGGCCAGGCCCTACCTGCTGCCCCTCGACGCGACGACTCCGTCACCCTTCGCACCCGAACTTGGCGGGCGGCCCATCGGCGAGCCCGCGGACAAACGCGCGGGAGCCCCGGCGGCCGGCAGGCCGCCTGTTCCGCCGGTGCCCGTGGAGACCACTGGGATGGCCGACCGTATCGTCGCGCTCCCAGTGCCCGAGGCCCGGTACTCGGGCCTGCGCGCGGTGAAGGACAGCCTGGCCTGGCTGCGCGAGCCAGTGACGGGCACCCTCGGCATCGGCGGCGCGCAGCCGGCCGACGACCCGCCGCGTCCGGTGCTCGAGCGGTTCGACTTTGCCAAACGCGAAGTATCCGAGCTCGCCGACGAGGTGGACTGGTTCGAGGCTAGCGGAGACGGCACCAGGCTCGTCACCAGCGATCACGGCGAGCTCACCGTGATTCCGGCGGAACGCAAGGCCGAGGGCGACAATTCCGACGATAAGGTCGGGGTCGACCGGGGCCGGGCCAGGTTCTTGCTCGATCCGCCCGCGATGTGGCGTCAGGCCTACGCCGAGACGGGCCGCATCATGCGGCACGATTTCTGGGTGCCCGACATGGCGGACGTGGACTGGGACGCCGTACAGGACGAATACCGGCCACTGCTCGACCAGATCACCACTGCGTCCGAATTCGTCGACGTGCTCTGGGAGGTTCTCGGCGAGCTTGGCACCTCGCATGCCTACGCCTACGCACCAGACCGCGGCACGCCAGCCGCCGGGCCCGGCCTGCTCGGCGCGGATATCGCGCGGAGCGGGGACACCTGGCGGCTGACCCGCCTGCTGCGCGGGGACAGTTCCGATCCCCGGGCCCGCGCACCGCTGGCGACACCCGGTGCCGGGATCGCCGTCGGCGATGTGCTGCTCGCCGTGGATGGCCGGCCGGTCGGGCCTGAGGGGCCCGGTCCGCTGCTCACCGGCGCCGCGGGCAAGCCAGTCGAGCTCACCGTCGCGGCCGCCGACGGGAGCGGGCCGCACAGCGTGCCGGTGGTGCCCCTGCGGAGCGATACCAGGCTGCGCTACCTGGACTGGGTCCGCACGAAGCGGGCGGCGGTCCGGGAGCTCAGCGGGGGCCAGATCGGCTACCTGCACGTGCCGGACATGGTGAGCCAGGGCTGGGCGGATTTCCACCGGGACCTGCGCACCGAAATGCTGCGCGACGCGCTGATCGTGGACGTGCGCGGCAACACCGGCGGAGAGATCTCGGAGCTGGTAGTGGAGAAGCTGGCGCGGCGCGTAATCGCCTGGGACGTGCCGAGCGGCCTGACGCCGGCCACCTACCCAGAGGACGCACCGCGCGGGCCGGTCGTCGCCATCGCCGACGAATGCGCGGGATCTGACGGCGACATCGTCACCGGCGCGATTCGCCTGCTCCGTCTTGGACCCGTCGTCGGCACCAGGACCTGGGGCGGCGTCATCGGATTCGACAACGAACACGAGCTGATCGACGGAACGCAGATCACCGTGCCGCGACTGGCCTTCTGGTTCGAGGAGTACGGCTGGGGCGTGGAAAACCACGGCGTCGACCCTGACGTCGAGGTCATCATGTCGCCCGACGACTGGGCCGCCGGGCGGGACACCCAACTGGAGACCGCGGTCACGCTTGCGCTGCAAGCCCTCCAGCAGCGGCCCGCGGTGCGACCTCCTGACCCGCGCACCAGGCCATCCAGGCGCCGGCCGCCGCTACCGCCGCGAGTTTGAAGCGGCCTGGTGCCGGGGGTCTACTGCGTGACTGAGGTTTCCCAGACCGTCCACTCATAGTCGCCGGTGAGCGCGCCCGCCTCGATGAGGCTCAGCACCTGGGCGACCTCGCCTTGCGCGTTCTGGCGTTCCAGCGCCTGATGGTCCTCGAAGACCTCGATGACGACGAAGGTGTCCGGGTCGGCCAGGCTGCGGGTGACATCGAAGTGCACGACGCCGGGAATCTGCCGGCTTGGTGCCTCCACGGCGGCGATCGCCGCGCGCATCTGTTCGGTGCGCTCCGGCCGGCACGACACCTTGAACCGGGCGACGATCATCGAGCCTCCTTTGGCTTCAGTTACCGGGGCATGCCTCGAATGTGCCTTCATTGTGGCCCGTGTGGTTCGTAGAGCGCTGGCCACCGTTCGGCAGGCTGCAGGAAATGCCGCAGGTTCTTCCACGATTCGACGGTGTCAGCGGTGTGGCGGTGCGGTTTCCGGAAGTAGTTGAGGTAGCCCGCGATTTCGGCTAGGTCGTACCAGAGACGGTAGAGCGACAGCGCGTCCTGATCGATGTTTACCCCGGTTGCTGCGGCGTAGGTACCGAGCAGCGACTCGTCATGCCGTGCCAGGTCCCACAGGTCGCGTTCGGGCGGCGCTAGCAGCGCGGTATCCCAGTCGACCATGACCAGCCCGCCGGGCGTAGTGATCACGTTCCCGGCGTGCGGCTCGCCATGAGTTATGACCATCCGTTCCGGACGGGCGGCGACCCGCAATCTCAGGCCGTCATAGGCCGCGAACAGCACCTCAAGTTCACTGGCGCGCGCAGATAGCAAGCCCTGCGCGCGCTGCGCGTACGGGCCGCTGTCCCACCGCTGAGCGGTCTGGCCCATCATCATCTTGAGTTCATCCAGATGAGGCACCACAAAGTCGTCGGCATAAGGGGCGGCGCTCGGCGCACCGTGAATCTCGGTCAGCAGGCCGAGAACCGTCCGCCGGTCCTCCTCCGTGCGGAACTCGCCGTCGTCGCCCGCGTGGCTGCCGGCCACAAATGGATGAACCACCACCGAATACCTGTCCTGGAGCCGGCACAGCACCTGTCCGCCTGCCGCGGGGACCGGAGCCACCACAAATGCCAGGCCCGCGTCGGCGCGCAGCGACATAGCTGCTGAGAACGCGCGAGCCAGTCGGCCGAACGCGGTGTCGGTGGTATCGCTGAGTGTGCGCTGCTTCGCGGACAGGTCATCGACCGTGACGAAAAGCCGGGCGCCGCGAGCATCGGTGGCCAGCCAATGATGGCTGCCGAACCCGACGGCCTGGTACTCCACCGACGTGGCCGTGAAACCCCAGCCCGCCCGCAAGACCTCGCCGATGGAGCCCTCGGCAAGATCATCCGGCTGGCTGAACACGGGGGTCACAATATCCGGCCAAGGAAGGTGACCGTAGCCCACTAGGTGGAGGGATTCAGGATCTCCGCGCGAGCAGATATCCCTGCGGGGAGCCTTCCTGCCCTTCTGCGGGGCGGCCGGCCCAGAATGCGGTCGCGAAGCCTGCGTCCGTCACCCGGCGCTCCATCTCGTCCGGGGCCAGCCAGTAGATGTCGAATTCGACGCCGAGACCGGTACTGCGGCCCGCGCGCCGCAGCTGGCTGTCACCGGCCTTGAACGCCGTCACCAGGAAGCCTCCCGGCTTGACTACGCGAGCAAGCTCCCCGAAGGCGGCTGGCCTGTCGGACGGCGTGAGGAACATGAGTGAGTACCAGCAGACCACCCCGGCCAGCGAGGCGTCCTGGAAGGGCAGTTCGCGCACGTCGGCAATGTCGAAGCTGAAGCCGGGATAGTCACGCCGGGCCACGCGGATCATCTCGGGTGAGAGGTCGGTCCCGCGCGGGCACAGGCCCCTTGCCGCCAGGTAGGGCTCGAGCCGTCCCGTTCCGCAGCCAATGTCTCCGACGCTGGTGCCGAGGCCGGCGGCAAGTACCGATTCGCTGAACAGGCCCAGCACCGCCCGGTCGGCGGGCATCCGGTCCAGGGCGCCAGCCAGCCGGTCGGCGTAGAACTCGGCGAGGACGTCGTGGGCAGCCCTCAGCTCCTCGGTCTTAGCGTCCATGGCCATCGTCGGGACGTCACCGTCGCCTATCGGCCCGGCGGAGCATCGCGTCTTGTTCGGGGTCGGGCATGAGCTCCCGGACCTCTACCGCGCAGCGGCAGGCGACGGCGGTCTTGGCCGCCCACGCCAGCGCCTCCTCGCGCGAGGGCACCTCGATGACCGAGAACCCGCCGACGGCCTCCGGGTACGGGCCCTCAGTGACCGTCCCGTCGGTGGCCACGACGCTCGCCTTCTGGGTTTCCAACCCGGCGCCGAAAACCCACACGCCGGCGTTCACGGCCTCCTGGACCACCTCGTGCGAAGCCTTGCCCACGGCGAGCATGTCCTCGTCGGGGATGTGGTCCATCGCGCTGGCATCGAACAAGATCAGGTACCGCGCCATCCCATGACTCCCTTGTCCCGGCGGCCACTCCGGCCGCGCTTTAACTCAAAACGAACGGCTCGCTCCGGATCCGACACTCTGTCAGAAGAAATTCCCACGGGACCTCCGCCGTCCGGTCCCCGCGAGCGTCATGTGGCCCGTGTTTGCGGAGATCATCGCCGCCGTCCCCGGCTACGAGTGGTCCGACCGCACTAGAAGCCGCGTCCTGTACGTTTCGGGGTAAGATCATCTATGTCACATCCGGTCGACCATGACACGCGTGACTCATTGCGGCAAAGCCTGACGCGCTGGTACCACCGAAAGCGAGCCAGAGCGGTTGTATAAACACTCGTACACCAGGTGGTCAAATCAACCGTATGTGTAGATAGATGGCGGGTAAATGAGCTCCGTGCCTGCCCGCGCGCTGTTTCATACTGCGCCGCGCTGCGTGGAGATCAGGGAACTGCCCACGCCGCAGCCTAGGGCTGGTGAGCTCCTCGTCCGCACCTTGTGCTCTGGCATCAGCGGTGGCACCGAGCGGCTGGTGTACCGCGGCGAGGTCCCCGCCGAGTTGGCGCTGGACGACACGATCGACGCACTTGGCGGCGCCTTCTCCTACCCCTTCGCCTATGGGTATGCGTGTGTCGGCGAAGTAGCGGAGTCCGGACAGGCGGTTTTCGCGTTCCATCCACACCAGGACGTATTCGCGGCTAGGGCTGGTGAACTGATTCCGCTGCCTGCCATCGACCCCGTGTCCGCAACCTTGTTCCCGCTGGTCGAGACGGCGTTGCAGGTGACGCTTGATGCGGGGACCGGATATCGCGACCGGGTCATCGTGCTCGGCGCCGGCGTCCTCGGGCTGCTGACCGGCCTGCTGTTGCAGCGCTCCGGATGGCGGCCGTTGATTGCCGAGCCACAGGCGTGGCGCCGCGACGTGGCCAGCAGCCTCGGCGTCACCGCCATAGCACCGGAGGAACTGGCGGAAGAGAGGGTTCCGCTGGTCATTGACGCCAGTGGTAACCCGGATGCGCCCGCGATGGCGCTGAACATGCTGGCCCACGAGGGAACCCTGTTGATCGCGTCGTGGTTCGGCACCAAACCAGTGCTGCTGCCGCTCGGCGGCGCCTTCCACCGGCGGCGTCTGATCATCCGCAGCACTCAGGTGTCCACAGTGCCGGCCCGGCTGTCTGGGACCTGGACCCGGTCTCGGCGCCGGCGCGAGGCCATTGAGCTGCTGGCCGATCTACCGTTGGCACAGCTGTGCACTCACGTCTTCGCCTTCGGCCACGCAGCCGAGGCGTTCCGAGCCGTGGACCAGGGGATACCCGGGTTGATGCATGCCGTTCTTGAGTACGACAGGAGTGCTGCCGGTGACCTGTGAGGTCGGGTTGAGCCGAAGCGTCCGTGCTTTCCACATCATGCCGGGACTGCCCGGGCCAGAGGGGCAACTGCATGATCATGACTACCGGATTGAGATCGTGGTGGACCGTGCTCAGCTCGACAACCGGGGCATGGTCTGTGATCTGGATGTCCTGGAATCGGCGCTGGCCGAGCTGACCAGCCGTGTCGAAGGCCGCAACCTGGAGGAGATACGCCCAGCCGGGGCCGAGGCGGTCACAGTCGAGGTATTCGCCCGCTGGGTGCATGACAGCCTCTCGCCCGCCGTCGCTGCCGCGGGCGGCGAGGCACTGGCCGTGCGGGTGTGGGAAACTCCCGCCGCGTTTGGCGGATACCACGGACGATGCTGACGCTCTGCCTGAACCGTTCCGCTGGCATGCCCGTCTTGCTGTCATGGGAAGAGTCGACGCAACATTTCCGTCATCCTCGCCGGACAGCCATATGACACTGGGCTGGGATAACCCCACAGCAGATCCCACCACCACCATCCTGCTGCGGCACGGCGATACACAACTGTCACCCGAACACCGCTTCAGCGGAGTGCGCGACCTCCCGCTCAGCGCCAACGGAACCCGACAGGCCCAGGCTGCCGCCCGCCGCCTGGCCGCCGGTGCCCCGATCGATGCGGTGGTCAGTTCGCCATTGCAGCGCGCTGTGGCCACCGCCGCCATTGCGGCCGACGAACTGGGCCTGACCGCGGTCAGCGATGATGATCTTCGCGAAACCGACTTCGGCGACTGGGATGGCTTCACCCTGGCAGAAATCCAGCAGCGATGGCCCGCAGCCGCGGCCGCCTGGCGGCGCGACCCCGAACAGGCCCCCCCGGGCGGGGAGAGCTTCACCGACACCGCCCACCGGGTAAACCGGGCCTGTGACCGGCTGCTGCGGGATCATGGCGGCGAGACCATCCTGGTGGTAAGTCACATTACCCCGATGAAGATTCTGCTGTGCCGGGCTCTCGGCGTCCCGCTTGGCACCCTTTACCGGCTATATCTCGGGTCCGCCTGCATTAACGAGATCCGATGGCACGGCCACGGATTTGCCGCCGTCCATTGCGTCAACGACACCAGCCACCTTCCCTGACTCATCCGTGCCCCGTGCTGAAGGTGTCGAGGAACTGGTTGCGGAAGGCGTCCATTGGCTCGAGTGGAGCTTGGGGACCAGGCAGCAGCCCGTCCTGCCAGTGCCAGGGGGCGATCTGCTTGAACACCGAAGGGTCGCGGGCGATGATCGAGATCGGCACCTCGTGGTCGGCTCCCGGGCCGCTGACGATGGTGTGCGGCTGGTGGTCGCCGAGCAGGACGAGCACGAGGTTCGGGTCGTTCAGCTCTGTGACCCATGAGGTGAGGACATTCATCGAGTATTGGATCGACCGGCCGTACCACTGGCGCACGGTATTGGCGTTGCGCCAGACCGTGGGCGCGGTTTCGCTCTTCGCGGGCTGGCCGTCGAATATCGAGCCGTTGCCGACCTCGTTCCAGGGCACCATGCTCGCCAGCGGAGCCCAGGGTATGTGCGAGGACTCAAGGTCGATCTGGGCCATCACGGGCTTGTGGCCAGGGGCGAGTTCGAGCTGCTGGAACTTGGCCAGGGTGTACTGGTCCGGCGTCGAGAGGAAGTTGAAGGTCGGGCCGCGGTAGCCGACGTTGTCCTTGTTGTAGACCTGGTCGTAGTGGTAGAAGGACTTGCCGACTGTCCAGTTGGGGTCGTCAGCGGGGTCGTCACTGACGGTGTGCCACCCGGCCTTGTCGAAGGCGTCGCTGAGGGTGAACCGGCTGCTGGCGACCAGTTCGCCATATCGCTGCGTGCTATTGACCCACAGTCCCGACTGCAGGGTGGAGTGGGCGAGCCAGCTGATCCCGCCAAAGGTCGGAGAGGTGACCCAGGCGCTCTGCGTGGACCAGCCGGCGCGGGCCAGCGAGGCGGTGCGCTGGCGCAGGAGGGTGTCGATTCCCGGCGAGAAGCTCGTGCCCCGGACGGCGACCTGCCCGTAGCTTTCGACGAAGACGATGATGACGTCCTTGCCGCGCAATCCGGTCAGCAGGTTCGAGGCGGGGATGGTGGCCGCGGTGTCGGGGCTGTGGATGGCCTGCTCGAAATGGCGCGGGTCGCTGAGAGCCGCCTGGGTGGCGCGCACCTGCGCGACGGCCAGCCCGGTGGCGCTGGCCGAGGCGACCGGAGACCCCGGGATGAGCTGCAGTGACAGGCCCGCGCACAGCACCCAGACGGCGGTGAGAGCAGCAAGGCCGCGAACCGTGGCGTGGCGATGCCGGGCGGCCACGGCGGTGATGCGAATCGTTGATGCGGTGATTATGCCGACGAGCAAGATGAGACCGATCCCGACCGCGACGAGCAAGATGTCGGTGACCACTGTGCCGATAGAGTCGCTTACCACGCCCAAAGCCGGCCCGATGCTGACCCAGTCGTTCAGCGGGTTGAACGACCGATCGACCTCCTCCCAGAACGCCATGTTGAGGAGCTTGTCGACGATGAGCAGGCCGAAGAGGATTCCGACGATAGTGGCCATGATCCGTCGCGGCCTGGGCGGCAGCACCAGTGCGACAGCAACCAAGACCAGCGCTTCCGCTGGGATGCGGACAAAGGCGGCGAGGGTGAGCTGCCAGGGACGGACGGGCACCAGGAGATCGATCCCCACGACTGCCACCGCAAGCACGGTGACGACGATCCGCAGGGCCTGGCGGGTGCGCGGGCCGGCGCCGGTGCGGTACAGCCAGATCACGTTGCGGCCAAACGACTCGGCCAGCAGCAGCAACGCGACGGCGACCGCGATCATCCCGACGAGGCGGTCGAGCACGCCGGATGCGGCGACGGTGAGCACGATGCCCTGGACTGCCGCCACGACCTTGCCCCAGTACCGGGGCGGCAGCGGCGCGGCCAGCCACGGGATCAGCCAGCCCGCAAGCAGCAGCGCGTAGCGGGCGGCGCCGATAGCCAGCACCCAGCCGCCGTAGTCCTGGGACACGGCGATGCTGAGCAGCAGGATGAGGAACGCGTCGGTCTCGCCGTCGATGCGGGCGCCCAGCTTGGTGACGGTGCCGGTCCGGCGCGCCACCTGCCCGTCCACCGCGTCGAGAATCAGCGCCACGGTGGACAGGGTGACCAGTGCCGGGGCCGACACCGGCCGGACGAACGAGTCGGCAACCAGGCCCGCGACCCCGGCGATCAGCAGCGCCCGGGTCAGGGTGACCCAATCCGCCGGGAACATCGCCGGCTGGTCGCTGCGCATGCGGGCAGTGACAATTAGCGCGGTCGCCGCCGAACCGGTGGCCAGCCCGACGATCCAGCCGGCGACGCCGAGACCAGCCGTGGCGGACACGATGCCGAGCAGGGCGGCTGTGGCGAGCGTCCCCAGGATCGTTGCGAGCCAAATCGGAGGCAGCGCGCCTTTGCCCGCACGCCGGATCGTAGGCGGCGCGCCTTCGTCCGCATGCTGAATCGTACGCACCGCGCCTCCGTAGCCATCTGCCGCTATTCCTGAGGGGGACAACGGGTCCGCGGTCCCACTGGTTCACCGCGACCGCTCGCGGCCCGCTACGCTACCCCAGCACGATGGTTGAACTATGTGCCCAGCCGGCCCGTGTTACCCGGCGTGGCTGACTTGCACTCAGGTCCCGCCCGGATCGTCCGGGCCGTCCGCCGTTTCGGCCCGGCGTTGCTGCGCCTGGCCGCCGGCGTTGCCGTGCTGTGGTTTCTCTGGCGGCAGGTGGGCACGGCGCCGTTCGAGGACGGCCTGCGCGCAATCACCTGGCAGGCGGTCGTGGCCGCCGTCACGCTCACCGCCCTGACTACGGTGTGTTCGGCCTGGCGGTGGCGGGTCGTCGCCCGGGCACTCGGCGTCGGCATTAGCCTGCCAGGCGCGGTCGGCGCCTACTACCGTTCCCTGTTCCTCAACTCCGTGCTCCCCGGCGGGGTTCTCGGCGACGTGCACCGGGCGGTCACGCACGGTCGGCGCGCTGGAGACGTCGTGCTGGGGCTGCGCGCGGTGGCGTGGGAACGGCTGTGGGGTCAGGTCATCCAGGCCGTGGTGACCGTCGTTGTGTTGCTGACCTTGCCGTCGCCGGTCCGGCCCGCGCTGCCGTATGTTCTGGCGGGTGTGGCGGGCGTAGCCGGGTGTGCCGCGCTGGTCGTGAGGCGCGCTGCTCGCCGCGGCCGGCCGCGGCTGGCACGCGCGGCCCGGGCCCTTACCGCAGACCTGCGTCTCGGCCTGCTGGCCCCCCACGTGTGGCCCCGGCTCGTGCTGGCCTCGGTGCTGGTCGTCGCCGGGCACACGGTCACGTTCGTCATCGCGGCCCGGGTGGCCGGCTGCACCGCGCCCCTAGGCGAACTCGTCGCGCTGCTGATGGTAGTCCAGACTGCAGTGGTGATCCCCTTGAGTATCGGCGGGTGGGGGCTGCGGGAAGGTGCTGCCGCCTGGGTCTTCGCCGCAGCCGGACTCGGCGCGGCCGCCGGGGTCACGGTCGCCACTCTCTACGCGGTGCTCATGCTGGCCGCAGTCACCCCGGGCGCGGCCCTGCTGCTGGGGGACGCCGTTCGCCGCCGTCGCGATCAGGGACAACCGGGCGAGTCGAGACGACCCGATCCGGCACCGCGGGCGTTGGAGGTCGTTCGTGATTGAGCGGCCATGCCCGTGACCGGCCCCGGCACGCCGCTGACGGGGCCCTCAAGCTGGTACGAGGCCGGACGGCTCGTCCCGTGACAGGACCGGTCCAGGCGGCGGCGATCCGCCGGCGTATTCGCATCCCGCTGCGCCTGGCTGACGACTACTCAACCACTGCCACGGTCGTCAGCTTCACCGGCCTGACCGACGGGCAGCAGCATGTGGCCCTCGAACTCGGCCTCGCCGCGGCCGGGCTGCCGCTGGTGCGCCTGCACAGTGAATGCCTCACCGGTGATGTGTTCGGCAGCCAGCGATGCGACTGCGGGCCGCAACTGCGCGAGGCGGTCGAGCGGATCACCGAGCACGGCGGGTACGTGCTGTATCTGCGCCAGGAAGGGCGCGGCATCGGGCTGTATGACAAACTCGACGCCTACGCGCTGCAAGATCGCGGTCTGGATACGTACGACGCGAATCTCGCGCTCGGTCACCGGGCCGACGAGCGCGACTACACCAGCGCGGCCCAGATGCTGCACGCGCTCGGCGCTAGCCGCATCGGGCTGCTGAGCAACAACCCGGACAAGGCCGCTCAGCTGGCCCGGCTGGGCCTCACGATCGCCAAGCGGGTTCCTACTGCGCTGCACCTCACCGGAACCAACGCCGCCTACCTGGCCACTAAGGCCCGGCGCGGTGGGCATGATCTGCTTTCGCCGGGGCCTGAACGCGCCGCCGAGCCGCTGGCGGGGCACTAGCCGGGCGGGCGGCCGACAAAATCAAGCTGGTGGGCGATATAGACCAGCTCGCCCGCGGCCAGTTGCTGCCCGCGCACAGCCAGCCAGTCGGCCAGGTTCCCCGGTTCCACCCAGGCCTGGCGATCCCGCAACGCGTTCCGGATCGTGTTAAGGATGCTGCGCAGGAAATAAGCCTCGTCGGCCGGGTAGTTTCCGTCCGGGGCCGGGTGCACGACCCAGTCCGACGACCCCGCCGCCAGCGCGGGCGCCCGTGCATCCCGCAGGTGGTGAAACAGGCGGCGGCCCGTTCGGCTCTCCCCGGCCGGCCGGCCGTAGCGAAAGCGCTCATCCATGTCGCGGTGGTAGGCCTGCATGACCTGGTCGTCGTGGGGGTGACCGGGCGCGAAGATGCTCTCGCCGTCGTAGTTGATCGTGAACCAGTAGACGCCGCCGGGGACAAGCAGCCGCAGCAGTCCGGGCAGGACGGCCGGCACGTCCACCAGGTCCAGGACGGCGTTGGCGATCAGCACGTCGGCCCTCGCCCCGTGAGTGCCCTCCAGATAACTGCCGAGCTCGGCGTGCACCAGGCGCACCCGCACATCACCCACCTGCAGCCCATCCGGCAGTACGTCGCTGTGCAGGCCCCGCGCGGCCGCCCAATCGCGCAGCCACCGGCGAGAGCAATCCAGCAGCTGCCGATCCGCATCCAGCAGGATGTACTCGCCGGCGCTGACCGCGCCCCAGTCCATCAGGCGGGCCGCCATCGTCCCCAGGCCGGCGCCGACCTCCAGCACCCTTGGCGCACCCACGGGCATCAGGCGACGCAACTCCGCCAGCACGTTCCGGTTAAGCGCCCGGTCATCCACGGTCGTCTTCGCGGCCAGGTAGCGGGCATAGTCGGAGGTCTCCGACGCTGCATCGAAGCAAGTCATTGCTTCTCGGCTACCATCGCGAACTTGCGCACCCGTCCACTGCCGAGCCAGTCACTCCACAGCTGATGGGCCGTGATCAGATCGGCGGTGGCCTGCGTCCCGATCTCGCCGGCGATCTGGGGAAAATCAGCTCGATAACAGCAAAGCAGCGCCGTCGCTATCGCGTGATGGGAGGAGCTGTACTCCTGCCGCCAGATCATGGTCAGCCCCGCGTTGCGCAGCACAGCCGTCAATTCCGCCAACTCGATAGGCCAGACCGTATCGGCGCCGGGCATCCGCGTCCGCTCCTGCTGGGTGAGTGGGCGGCCTTCCTCGACCGTGAAAGCGAAACGCCCGCCCGGCTCGAGCACGCGCGCCACCTCACCCACCAAGGTGTCCTTGTCGGGGAAGGCCAGCATCGTCTCCAGCAGGAGTACCACCTCGAAGCGGCCCTCGGGCAGGGGCGGGAGGTGAGCTTGCTCGAAGCGGCAGGGGAGATTCCCGGCCAGCTCTCGGGCGGTGGCCAGTGCGCTGGCGGAGCAATCGACACCCAGGTAGTGGCACCCCGACTCCGCTGTGATCATCCGGCCGGGGCCGGCCACCCCGCAGCACAGGTCGAGCACTGAGACGCCGGGACCGATCCGGGCCTGGTGAGCCAGCTTCCGGACCTCGCCCGCCCGCATGAAGCTCTCCTGGCCTACATACTGGGCCGCGGGGTAGGCGGTAGCCCGGGCTCGCTCTAGCGCCGTCGACAATGGTGCTCGCTGATCCTGTCTCACGTCAGATCCCGCACGGTGTCCAGCCCGGCGAAGCCGGTGCCACCCGATCCGCAGAGCTACTTTCCTGGCCGCGCCGCAGCCGCGCCAAGCGGACGCCGATCGTCTCGGGTCGAACCACGACTGCCGTTTCTGCGTACCACTCTGTATCAGGTGTGACGGACCGGCAGCGGGTATGGTTCAGCTCGGCCCCAGGGCGGAGGCTGGCTCGGTGCGGCAGGCGCTATGGAGGGCCGGATCATCGTGCGGGTCCACGTAGTAGTCCCCGAGGGGTTCGACAATCCCGGCCAGCCCACCGGCGGCAACATTTACGACCGGCGCGTTTGCGCCGGATTGGCCGAGGCCGGATGGGATGTGCTGGTCACGACCGTCGCCGGGGCGTGGCCGGATCCCGGCTCGGGCGCCCGCGCCGACCTGGCCCGCATCGTTTCCGCCATCCCCGACGGTGAGACCGTCCTGATCGACGGGCTCATCGCCTCGCCGGCTGCCGGGCAGCTGCTGCCACACTCCGGCCGGATACGAATGACGGTGCTGCTGCACATGCCACTGGCCACCGTCCTTGAGGCACACGCTGATGCCAGCGCGCAGCGTTCCGAACGGGTCGTGCTCCGTGCGGCCACCGGCGTGGTCGTTACCAGCGAATGGACCCGCCAGCAGGTCCTGACCCGATACGCGATCCCGCCCCACCGGGTGCACGTCGCCCGGCCCGGCGTCGATCGGGTCGCTGCCCCGGCCCGGCCCGTCCGCGGCCATCTGATCTGCGTTGGAGTCCTCGCTCGCCACAAGGGACAGGACCTCCTCGTTGAGGCGCTCGCCGACCTCGCAGAGCGGGACTGGTATTGCGTGCTGGCCGGACCGACCGACCGCGACCCGGATTTCGTGGAACAATTGCGGGCCCGAATCACTCGCCTCGGCTACGGCCACCGGGTCCGGCTCACCGGCGTTCTGACCGGCGCGGCGCTCAGCCACGCGTACACCACCGCCGATCTGCTCGTCGCGCCGTCCCGCTCGGAAACCTACGGCATGACCGTCACCGAAGGGCTCGCCCACGGCCTGCCCGTCATAGCTGCCGCCGTCGGTGGGCTACCCGAAGCACTCGGCTCCACCGACGACGGCACCCGCCCCGGCCAGCTGGTCCCTCCCGGCGATCCGGCTGCCCTCGCCGCCGCTCTCGGAAAATGGCTGGGTGACGAGCGCCACCGACACCGGCTACGGGCCGCCGCACGACGGCGGCGGTCGGCCCTGCGTGGCTGGGAACAGACCACACAAGAGATAGCGCACGCACTGAGCTTGAGCGGCGAAATTTGCCTGCCCCTCCCGCCATCGGCGGGCACTTGCAGGCGTCTGAGCCAGGATGTAGCGTCGCGGAGGATCTTACGCAACCGGAAAGTGATCAAGACAGAGTCCGCCCGATGACAATCAGAACCGAGAGCCGCATAACCGTCGCCAGCAGCATCCGCGAGGTGTGGGCGTATGTCTGTGACGTCGGACGCTGGCCGGAGTGGGCGCCAACGGTTCTCGAATGCTGGGTTCGCGGAGGAGGGCCGCTTCAGCCCGGCTCGCGGGTGGAGCAGCGGGCGAAGGACCTGTGGCGGACTCACGACCGAAGCCAGGAAGTGACCGCTGTCGAGGCGCCCGGCTACGTGGCGTTCGCCGGGCGAATGGGCAGGTCCCCGGCGCGCTGGGGCATGGAACTCGAGCCGGTGGACGATAGGCAGACCGACGCCAAGATGTGGATTGAGGTCGACCTCGCGGGCATCATGCGCGCGGCCCCCGGCCTTCTCAGGGGCAGTATTCAGCGCGTGAGCGATCGCGAGATGGCGGCGATCAAGGCTCGGGTCGAGTCCGCTGCGCGGGGAGGCGCGGAGTCCTAGATGGGGCGGCGCGCGGTTCTACCGCGACGCTACCGAGATCGAGGAGCACACCGTGAGCCAGATCGACCGTACGCGAGAGCACTTGATCGAGACATACCGCAAAAAGGCGAAGCACTACGACATCACCTCCCGGCTCTACCCCGCGCCCGGCTACCCCCAGCGGGCACAACGCCTCCGGGCGATACAAGCGCTCGGCCTTCGCGCGGGTGACAGCGTGATCGACATGGCCTGCGGCACAGGTCTGAACTTCCCGCTGATTGAGGAGGTGATCGGTCCCGGCGGCCGGATAGTGGGCGTCGATCTGACCGACGCGATGCTCGCCCAGGCCCAGGACCGGATAGAGACGAACGGCTGGAGCAATATCAGCCTCGTGCAAGCCGACGCGGCCGACTTCGACTTCCCAACCGGGGTCGACGCGATCCTGTCCACGTACGCCCTGTCGCAGGTGCCCGAGTGCGCAGAGGTCATCGCCCACGGCGCCGCGGTCCTCTCCGGAGGCGGACGCTGGGTCGTGCTGGATCTCAAGGTTCCCGGCAACACGCCTGGGTGGCTTGCGCATCTCGGAACCGCACTTGTGCGGCCTTTCGCATCCATAGATGAGTGGATCATGCGCCGTCCGTGGGAGGCGATTCGCGCAGCCATGCAGGAAGAACTGGCCGATCTCTCCTGGACCGAGTTGTTCTTCGGAACTGCGTTCCTCGCTGCCGGATCTCGCGGCCCTGAAATCCCCGGTGTGCGACCGCGGGGGAGCGGCCATCAGTGATCGTGGGCTGGCAAGCGTTTTCGCAGGTGGGGCGCCAGGGGCTCGAACCCTGAACCTACGGATTAAAAGAGGACTGCTGGGGCGCTAAGAGCGTTCTACCTGCACGGATGGCCCGCGTGCGTGCTCGGCAAGCACCCATTGCACAGAGCCTCCGCCGGGTCTCGTTCCACGAGGCGTTCCATGACCTTGGCGCCGCGCCGGACGGATTCGGTTACTGAACGTAACTATCGGCGCCCCAAGACCCGGCAGCGGCGAAGCTGTCAGGCGTGCCCAACCGGCGACGTTCGTTTCGATCGACTATAGATCTCGACGTCACAGCCTGGTCATGGCCCGTCGGGAGCACGCTCTCACATGCCGAAAGTAGTACGTTGCCTGAACGTATGCTTATGCGCCCTCCGTAATATTCTTCCGCGAACTGGGGTAGACAGGCTGGGCGAACCAGTAGGTTCACATCGCTCGTGAAATAAAGCACGCATAATTGACGAATAGGTGCGCACTTCCGCTGCAGTTGTCGAGCCCGCTGGCACGCCCGGCTCGGTCGGCTCTGGGCAGTCTGTACACGCATGTCGTGATCATGGAGCACGGGCCTGCGGGACTAGCCACTTAGTGACGACCTACTGTCAACCGGCGCCCAGACAAACCCATGGGAGGCGGCAAGAAGTCCGATGTCATTGATCACGAGCGGGCGAGGAGAGTCGAGGACTCCCCGAAGCTGGGGCCGTACTGGAGGAGGTGAACGAAGGACTTCGCTGCGCGACTGATACCCGAGCCCGCGCCGCCGAGCGCGTCTATCTCTGTTCGGCGCGACGGTTCTTGGGCGCGCCGGTGGCAACTCCCACATCGACCGGATGCTGACCCTGAAGCGCTGGGATCGGGCAGGCCGCCTAACGACATTGCTCGATCGGGCGAGTCCGCCAGCGTTGAGCTATGGCGTTCAGCAGTCCGATCGGCCGATCCCCAGATGTAGTCTTCGAAATATGGACGCTGCGTCCCGGCCTCCGCTCCGCGGACGTGAGCCGGAGCTCGCGGTCATTCATCGGAGGCTGAGCCAGGCCCGGGCCGGGACCGGTTGCGTGATCGTAGTGGAGGGGAGCGCCGGGCTCGGCAAGACGAGGCTGCTCGACGAGTGCGCATCGATGGCTGGACAGCTGTCGTTTCGGGCCGGGCGAGGAGCGGCCGAGCCGGGGCGTTTGATCGAGCTGGGCGCCCTCTTCGACGCGTTGTTTGAGGGGGATCCGCCGCTCGCGGATCGGCGCACGCTTAATGACGTTCACGCTTCATCGGAGTTCTTGTTCTGGCTCCTCCAGGACGTGCAGTCGCTCATTGAGGAGGCCGCGCTCAAGAATCCCGTGCTCATCTGCCTTGATGATCTGCACTGGGGTGGGAACAGTCTCTGGTTCGCAATGCGGCAGCTCCCTTTGCGTCTTTCGTCGCTTCCTGTGGCGTGGGTCATGGCATTTCGGCCTAGCCAGGGCCTACATCAGATGCAGCAGGCGAAGGCCGAGCTCATTGAGTCCGGGGCGGAGCTAATTCGGCTGAAGCCGCTCAATCGCGAAGCGGTCGCGCAGGTCGCGACCGACGTGCTCGGCGTCGATGCGGACGAGGAACTCCTGCAGAAGGCGGACCGGGTCCAGGGCAATCCGTTCCTGCTGGTTGAGTTCTTCCGCGGGCTCCAGGACGACCACCTCGTTTCGTTCGATTCAGGGCGCGCGACGCTCGTCGAGGACCGACTTCCCCGTCGTGTGAGTGACAGCATGCGCGGGCGCCTGGCGCGCATGCCGCCGACATCGGAACGGGCTGCGACGTTCGCGTCGGGACTCGGACGCAGGTTCAGCATTCATGACCTGGCCGCGATGACCGAGATGTCGGTCACGGAGCTGATCGACCCGGTCAACGAGCTCGTCCAGGCCGATATATTCGCCGCCGACGGCGGCCAGCTGGCCTTCCGGCACGACATCCTCCGCGAGGCTGTTCGCGGCAGTTTGTTGCCGCCGGTCCGACGTGCGGTCGACCGGCAGGCGGCGGAGGTGTTGCTTGCACGTGGCGCGCTCCCCGTAGAGGTGGCTACGCAGCTCGTTGAGAGCGCAGAACCGGGCGATGGCATTGCGATCGAGACGGCGCTTAAGGCAACTCAGGCCCTCGGTGCTTCCGATCCCGCGGCGGCAGCTGAGCTCGCTGCGAAGGCGCTCGATCTCACTCCGCTCCGCCACGCCCTCCGAGGTCCGCTGGTCGCCCAGCGGGTCGTGTCACTTTTCGCAGCAGGCCTTGCGGAAGAAGGAAAGCGGTTCGCTGATTCTGCACTCCGGCAGGCGATGCGCACCGAGGAAGAGGCGCGGGTGCGTGCCAGTGTCGCCAGCATGTTCGATCTCTCTCCGGAAGTCCGGGCCGAAAGCGCTCGTGCTGGCCTCGCTCTTCCGTCATTGCCCGCGGATCTACGCGCCGAACTGTGGGCTGCGCTGTACCACAGTCTGAGCGTGGCCGGACGGAAGCAGGAGGCGCTCGACATCGAGCCGAGTGCCCGCGAGGCTGCGTATGCGAGCAGGAGCGAGGCCTGCCGGTTCGCGTTTGAGCTCCCGGAGTCCGGGCTGGCGTATCAGCTACTCGACTTCGGGCGCTCGCTCGAGATTCTTCTGGCTGCAGAACGCCGTCAGCTCAATGGCCAAGACGACGCGCGAGCTCGTCTCGCGCACATGCTCCGATCATGGATTCTCACAGCCATCGACCGGTACGAGGACGCGCTTCAAGCTCTCGACGCCGGGGTGATCGCTGCCCAACGTGACCGGCAGAATTGGGCGCTGCGCATCTTCGAGACAACACGCGGTCGGCAGATGCTGCAGATGGGGAACTTCGCCGAGGCTGCGCTCGCGCTTGAAGGCAGATTCAGTCGCGGGGAGGCCCATCTCATTGCTGGAGCCCTCCACGCGCCCTCGGTCGTCGCGCTCGGCATGCTCAAGATCCACACCGGAGACGAGTCCGGCGCGCTGGAGGTCGCCGAGATCGCGAAGATCATGTTGCAGGCAAGGGCACCTGGCGTCCGGCATCATGCGATGTGGTACCTCGCGCTTCTCGCGCTTTCCCAGGGAGACCCGATGCAGGCGCACGGGTGGCTCTGCTGCTCCGGGTATGAGGAGCGGCTCTCGATGTTCCCGCTTTACCCGCACGAGGTCGCGTACGACGCCGACCGCGTACGCATCGCTGCGGCAGTCGGTGACGAGGAACTCGCAGAACACGGAATATCGATCGCGCAGCGGCGCGCGAGCCTCAACCCAGATGTCCCCTCGTGCGCCGCGGCGGCGGCGCACGCCCGAGGCATCTGGAACGAATCCGCCGAGGATCTCCAGCGCGCAGTTTCGCTCTATCGAGGCGGACCTCGCCCTCTTGCCCACGCGTCCGCGCTCGAAGACCTCGGCCGAGTGCTGGCGGAACACGGCGACAACGCGCCGGCAATCGCCGCGCTCGACGAAGCTCTGACGATATCGACGCGCGTCGGGGTGAGCTGGGACGCTGCGCGTGTTCGGGGCCGGCTTCGCCGTCTGGGCGTGCGACGGCGAACCGTCAAAATCGACCGGCCGAAGACCGGGTGGGAGGCACTGACCGAAGCCGAGGCTGTGGTCGCCAACCTTGCCGCACATGGATGCACCAACCGGGAGATCGCCGACAAGCTCTTCATCTCCCCGCACACTGTGCATTCTCATGTTCGCCACGTCTTCGAGAAGCTCGGCATCAATTCCCGTGTTCACCTGACGAGGCTTGCTGCGGACCGATCGCCCGAATCGCCAAGTGATCCGCAGGCCGACCGTTTGTGATAGGCACCCGCTGGATGACTGATCAGGCATGGCGGCTCAGCGCAGCAGACGTACAGTCAGCTCGGCTGAGGAGCGCGTAGACCAGCCATCTGGTGGCCATTGGTACCAACGCGAAACGCCGTGTGCGTGCCTTTTCGGTTAGGGGCCGGCGGCGTGCGTTCGTGGCTCTCATCGTACGTAGGCGGCGTCTGGTTGGCTACGCCAGCCAGACAGTTAGCCAGTTGCACGCGAGATTGCACGCCGAGTTTCGCGAATACAGCGCGGAGGTGGGTTCCCACAGTATTAATGGACACGCCTAGGGTGGATGCTGCGGACTTGTTGGTGAGTCCCTCGCTGATGAGGGTGGCGACGCGCCGTTCGGCCTCGGTGAGCGAAGCCCATCCGGTCGACGGGGTGGCGGCTGCGGTGGACCATTTGGTGCGGCGGGTGCCGGCCTCGCGCATGACGCGCTGCACCTCGCTGCGGAAGGCTCGCGCTCCCATGTGGTGGTATTCGTCCCAGGCCCGGTCGAGTTGCGCAAGCGCTTCGGAGCGGCGGCCGGCGGCGAGCAGGGCGCGTCCGTAGGATTCGGCGCCGACGGCGCGCAGGACTGGCCGCGGGCTGCGGTCGAGAACCTGTACCGCCTCGGCGAGGATGTCGAGGTCCTGTTTACCGAGTCCGCGGAGGTTGAGGGCGACGCCTTCGAAGCTGGCCACGCCGGGGTTGCGGGCGGCGTTCGCTTCGGCGACGCCGAGGCAGGAGGCAGTGAAGGTGTCATCGCCGGTGGCGGTGCCGATTTGGTAGAACAGCCCGTTCCAGCACGGCCAGAGCGGCCAGTAGCTGCGGGCCTGTTCGGCACCCTGCAGGACCGTTCGCAGAGTGTCCCGTGCCGCGGTCAGGTCACCGCGGCTCGCCGCGAGCCAGCCTCGCATAACGGTGACGCCGGGGTTACGGAGGGCCTCGTCGGTGTCGGTCAGCTTGTCGGTGAATCGCAGCTGGGTTGCGGCGATTTCGGTCTCGCCGCGCAAGAGCGCGACCGCCGTGCGGATCGTGATCGCGTCGAGAAGATGCAGGCTGGTGCCCAGCTGGCGGGCGAGCTCGATCAGTGTGCGAGCGCCGGCGTCGGCGTCGTCGAGGCGCCCGAGATTGAAGTCCTGCCACATCTGGGCGCAGGAGATGCCGGGCAGCAAAGCTTCGGTGGTGGTGGCGCAGCTGGCACGAGCTTCATCGAGCAGGGCCTGGGCGTGGTCGTAGCGGTCCACGAACTGCAGCGCGGTAATCTCCTCGGCGAGGTACGGCGCGCCGGTGAGGGCACGCAGCTCACGGAAGTACCGCAATGCGTCCTGATGCCACCCCTGATTGCGGGCTGCCTCGCCGGCGGCTTGTACCGCCAGGCAGAGCGCCTCACGGTCGCCGCTGTCGCGGGCCTGCTCGACCGCGCTAGCCGCTTCTTGAGCAGCTGGCTCGCCCGGTAGCGTCCGCGTGCGGGCCAGCGCGTATGCCGCCCGCAGCCGGACGATGAC
This sequence comes from uncultured Actinomycetota bacterium, assembly GCA_963844655.1. Lineage (GTDB taxonomy): Bacteria > Actinomycetota > Actinomycetes > Streptosporangiales > Streptosporangiaceae > JASHPR01. The sequence goes on from CAWJPA010000001.1 coordinate 615,770, forward strand.
TGGCGTGTCCAGGTCGCTGCCGCGCAGGGTGCGCTCGATCCTGGAGGTCAGGTCGTGGACCCGTCCGCCCAGCCATAGCGCACGCGCGGCCTCGGTCTCGATCTGCGCCGCCAGGTTAGGGTCATCGACGCGGGCAAGGATCTGGTCGGCGACGGTGATCGCCTGGGCGGCGTGCTGAGCTCCGCACAATACGGACAGGCAGCGGCGGCTCAGGTCCAGCCACTCCGGCTGAGCGGGGCGCACTATCGCGAAGGCGAGCGCAGCGAGTTCCCCCGCGTCCTCCGCACTGGTGCGGGCCAGGGTTTCCGCCGCCGAGACCAAGATCAGGGAACTGGCAAGGTCTCCCGTCGTCGCGGCCGCGCGGGCGTGCGCGGCAGCGACTATGGGCTCACCGAGCACGCCGAGGTGGTAGTCGGCCAGGCGGGCGTGCAGCTGACGGGCACGATCGGCGGCGAGGATGGCGTAGATCGTCTCCCGGACCAGGTCATGGGGGAAGGTCAGGGCATCCGCGGCCACGGTGATCAGCCCGGACTCGAGGGCACCGGCGAGACCGTCCGCACCGTCACAGCTGCCCAGGCCGGGCAGCAGCGCGAATGCGTCGCGTACCGGCAACGGCCGCCCCGCGGCCGCGACCAGCCCCACCAGTTCGCCTGCCGAACTGGAAAGATCGGCGAGCCGGCGCGCGATCGCCGTTGCGAAATCGCCCGCGACGGCGTTGCGTTCCCCTCCTGCGGCCGAGCGAGCCAGGCTGTCGATGATCTGAGTGGCCAGGAACGGGTTGCCGCCGGTGGCATCTAGGTAGCGGCGGGTCCGCTCGTCCGGCACCCGCCCGAGCCGGTCCCGCGCCATCGCCGCCAGGTCAGACGTGGTCAGCGGCGCTAGCTGAAGGTACTCGCGGCGGACGATGTCGTATCCGGCCAGATCGATCCTGCTAGGGTCATCGCGGCTGGCGAAGACCCACACCACGGGCAGGCCGGCCAGCCGGGACACCAGGCTGCGCAGAAGGAACCGGCTGACCCGGTCGGCCCACTGAAGGTCATCAATCGCAATGAGCAACGGTTCTACGGCGGCGAGTTCCTCCAGGAGGGACGCAATGCGGTCGGCAAGCAGCAGCGGTTCGCTGACCAGCGCGGCGATCTGCTCGTACTGTTCCGCAGTGGTGACCGGGTCCCTCCCCGCACGCAGCGCCGCGATCACCGGGGCACCGGGCCAGACCTGCTCGATCGGGTCACACTTACTACAGACGACCCGGACCTTCATGCGGGTGGCCTGCTCACAGATCTCCGCGAGAAGCGCGGTCTTGCCGATACCGGCCGGACCGGAGATGAGCACGCTGGCACTGGTTCCGTGCTGGCAGGAACCACGCAACGCCGACAGCGCGCTGGCCATCGGCTCGCTACGACCCCGCAACGGTCTTGTCCGCAAGGCACCACCTCAGGGAACGGCATTTCTCCTGGCAACGGTGACAGGTGCCGTGCCGCCATGCATCGCCCGAACGGGCGATGCATGGCGCCGCGCATCACCTGTTCGTGCGATGTCTAAACAGCGGTCGGCGGTCACACTCGTCAGCGTGACCCCGGACTTGACTCTCATATCGCCGAAACTGCGGCGAAGGCAGGCGCCTACTGTGTGTGATGGTACGAACAGGTATTTGCCGATCCCCCCTGTTCGTCTGGCCGTCGCCGGATTCGGCCCTGTCGGCCGGATGCATCGCAACCTCGACGGGCAGAGCTCCGCAGGCGAGCAGCACCTTGGCGCCGTGGCGGTCTAGTGCGGGGCGTACCGCCGCGGGAATACTGGACTGTACGGCATCACGGATCAGTTCATGGCGGAAGGCCAGCCACTCGCCGAATCAGGCAGGGTGCTGATGGCACTACCTTCTTTCGTCATCGGGAACTCCCGGGGAACGCTTGGTGTGCTTGTCCCTTGAGGACTGAGATGAGACGGCGTCCCCGGGGGTGACCGGCGGAGGCCCGAAGCCCGCGAGGGTGTTGTCCTGTGAGGACTGGTCCATCAGCACGGCGCAGTGCCTCCACCGTCCGTGACCTGTACTGGCGAGGGGAGATGACGTGCTTGGGGTGGGCGTTGACTGGGCGGAGTCGTTCCACGATGTGGCTCTGGGCCGGCCGGGCGAGGGGGTGATCGAGCAGTTCCGGATTGAGCACGGCCCGGCTGGGGTGGCCCGGCTGACGGCCCGGTGCCTGGAGCTGGAGCCCGACCCGGCCGAGGTGCGGGTGGTGCTGGAGACCCGGCACGGCCTGCTGGTGGAGGCCCTGGCCGACGCCGGGTTCACGGTGCTTCCGGTGAACCCGGACCTGGTGGCCCGCCGCCGCGGCCCGGCGAAGAAGAAAGACGATCAGGAAGACGCGCGGATCTGCTGCCTGCTGGCCCTGGACAGCTACCTGGAGCTGCGGAAGCTGATCCCGCACGGGGAGACCGGCGCCGAGCTGCGCGCCATCGCCCGCGACGACGAGCGCGCCGCCCGCGACGAGCGGCGGATCGGCAACCGGCTGCGCGCCGACCTGCTGGCGGTCTTCCCCGTGGCCATCGACATCGCCGCCGGTGACCCGGGTGCCCCGGTGTTCTTGCGGCTGCTGGAACGCTGGCCCTCGGCCGGGGCGCTGGCCGCCGCATCCCGCGACGAGATCGAGGCGTTCGCCCGCTCGTGCCGGCATGGCTGGCCAGCCCGGTTCGCTGACCGGGTCGCCGGGGCCATGGCCACGCCGCGGCTGGCGGCCCGGCCCGAGCTGGCCCGCGCGAAGGCCGGGGCCATCCGCCTGGCGGCTGCCCAGCTGCTGGCCATCCGCGCCCAGCGGCGGGAATGGGAGCGGCGGATGGGCGAGCTGCTCCTCGGCGCTGCCCGCCACGGCCGCAGCAAGACCCCGAAGGACCCGGACCCGGGGAAGGCGTTCCCGGGCGGCGAGATCTACCTGAGCATGCCTGGCCTGGGTGATCGTCTCGCCGCCCGGGTCGCCGGCGAGATCGGCGAGCACTTCGAGCAGTTCAGCTCGCCGAACGCGCTGCAATGCTACGCAGGCCGCGCCCCTGTCACCAGGCGCTCGGGCCGCAGCGAGTTCACCATCGCCCGCCGCCTGGCCTGCAACCGTCACCTCGGCGAGGCCGTCCAGCAGTGGGCCTTCTGCAGCCTGTCCCGCTCCGCCTGGGCCCGCGAGTTCTACGACGCCAAGATCACCGCCGGCGACCGTGACCACGCCGCGCTGCGCAAGCTCGGCAACCGCTGGCTCGAAGTCCTCTGGCACTGCCTGCGCCTTGGCGCTCACTACAACGAGGCCCTTCACGCAGCGAACCGCAACCACGCCCGCAAGGAGGCCGCCTGAGGTTGACAGAGGGTGTCTCATTCGATCAGCTTCGCGGGTCGGCACCACCAGCTGCGGAACGGACAACCAGCGCTGGGCAGAGGCGAGCCCCGTGACCGAGAACCGCTGGCGTGGCCCCGAAGTGGCGACTGTTCGGCCGGACCCGGAATTGCCGGCCAGCGCGGCGTGGCCTCTTCTCCCCGACGCACGCGCAAGGCGCTCATCGACGAGCGACGCCCCGCCGGACTCACCCGAATAGGTGAGCGCGCCCGGCGCGGCGACATGGCTACAGTCAGCAACGTGGTCTGCGATCACGGCCAGAGCGGCGCCGGAAGGGACGATGCCAGCCGCCAGCAGGCGTCAGGCCGGCGGCTCGGTCTGGTCGAGCACGGCAGCGGGACGATCCCGCTGGTCTTGCTGCACGGGTGGCCGCAGACCTCGTACGCGTGGCGGCACGTGACCCCACTGCTCACCTCTGACTGCCACACGCTCGCCTACGACCTGCCCGGCATCGGCTCCTCCGAGCCAGCGATCGACCGGTTCGATAAGTGGTCGATCAGCGGGGATCTTCACGCCAGCCTCGACCAGCGTGGCGTCCAGCTCCCACTGGTCGTGGGCCATGGCATGGGGGCTCAAGTCGCATATGCCTACCTGCGCCGTTACCCCATGCAGGTTCGCGGTGTGATGCTGCTGGATACCCCGATCGCAGGAGTTGGCGGTTGCGAGGACCTGTTCACATCATCGGCGTTCTGGCACATCTGGTTTCACCAGACCATGTCCGGCGACACCGGCCTGGCGGAACTGCTGATCGCCGACCGGGAGCACCGCTACTTCCGCAGCCATATCGACCGGTTCGCCGGGCACCCGGAGGCGATCAGCGATGCCGACGTGGCCATTTACGCCCATGGATACCAAGGGCCGCAGCGCCTGGCCGCGGGCTTCGCTTTGTACCGGGCGATCCCGCTCGACATCGCCAGCAACGAGCGCCACACCGGCACCGTGGACGCCCCGATCCAGCTGGCGTTCGCGGAGTACTGTCACGCCACCGTATTGCCCGATGTGGCAGCCGGTCTGGGGCAGGCCGGCAGCCGGTACGTGGCCACCAGCATCATCGCGGACAGCGGACACTGGGTTGCCGAAGAGCAACCAGCCAAGGTCGCGGCGGTCATCAACAGGTTCATCGCTTCCACCTGACGCCCGTCATGTTGGCGCGGCACGCAACGGCTGGGCCGAGCGGCGGTTCGTCTCGCCGCATACAGTGAGCACGCACCTCCGCCACGTCTTCGAGACGCTCGAACTCAACTTGCGACTGGAGCTCGTGGGCGTCGCTGCCCGGCATGGCGTTCCAGCGGGTCAACCAATGTGAGGGTGGCCTGCCTCGGGCAGGCGATGCGCGTGGCCGTCGAGAGGGCGGGTGTCAGGTCCCCGCACACGTCTTGCTTGCCCATAGGCGGCGCTCCTGCTCGCTCATGCCTCCCCACACACTGTGACGCTGCCCGGTGTCCAGTTCGAACGCGAGGCACCGCCGCCGGACCGGGCAGTCGGCGCATTCCGCCTTCGCCTGCGGGATCTGATCAAGGGAGGAACCCGACGCGGAGACCGGGAAGAACAGTTCAGGGCCCATATGCCGGCATGCGGCCAGCAGCCGCCAGTCCCGGTCGGGAATAGTGATCATTTCGGCGCTCAGCGGTCCAGGAGAGGTCGTCATCTGTGGCGTCCGCTAGGCAGGCGTGTTGCTGGCACGCAGGAACCTGTCGTAGAGGGCGACGGCTATCGCGCCGCCGGCTAGCGGCGCCGCGAGGTATGCCCACCAGTTGGGGAACTGGCCGGCGAGGATCATCGGCCCGATCGCCCGGGCCGGGTTGACGCCAGCGCCGCTGACCGGTCCGCTGATCATGATGGCTACCGCGAGGGCTGCGCCGATGGCCATGGCCGCGATGCCGCGCGGAACCCGGCTGTCGGTAGCCACCGCCACGACCACCAGGACCAGCACGAAGGTGACAACGGCTTCCGCCGAGAGCACCCGCCCCGCGGAAACCCCGGCAGCCGGGACCGTGGCGCCAAGGCGGACGATCGACCTGGCCTGATTCCCGTACAAGCCCCAGGCGGTCGCAGCCGCGGCTGTCGCGCCGCCGAACTGGGCGATGACGTAGCCAGGGGCGCAGGCCCAGGGGAAGTGCCTGTTGACGGCGAGCCCGAGCGTCACAGCGGGGTTGAGGTGGGCACCGGAGATCTGGCCGACGCTGGCGACTCCGATAGCCAGCGCCAGCCCGCCGGCCACGGGCACCGCCAGGGACCCGTATGGGGTCCCGGCCAACGGCCGGGGCAAGGCCGCCGCGACGGCGGCGCTGGTGATGGCCAGGACCAGTACGAAGGTGCCGGCCGCCTCGGCGGTGACCGCTCGGGCCAGGTTGCGCTCAAGCTGGTGGCCGTGCAGGAGCACGACCGCGGGCTGCCGGCAGCCCGCTGCCCTGATCGAGGGCTCATGCTGGTTGCTTTCATAATCACCACTCCGCCGGAAGCCGGCTGAAGCCGGCCGGGAGGATCTGTTCGCTTGGGTGCCGGCTCTGAGAGCCTGTGCGCTCAGGGCCGTTCGCGACTGCGCTGAGGCGTTTTGCGGGACCGGTTTGCCGCGGTTGCGGTGGTCGGTATGCCGGTCGCGTGGCGCAGAAGGGTGAGGACTTCGGTGTCTAGCCGCTGGGCGACCTGGGAGGCGGCGGCGTTCTGGTAGGGCACGATCGCGCTGGTGACGGTGTCGTAGGCCACCTGGGTGCCGCCGCCTGCCAGTTCCTGGATCAGGATGGTGACCGGCGCGTAGGAGCCGGCCGCGGCAATGTGGCGGGTCATCTGTCCCATGGTGACCGGGTTGCCGGCGATCAGGCGGACCAGGCGCCGCCCGGCCTGGTCGCGGGCTTGCGGGTCGAGGGTCAGGACGTGGTCGTCGTCGAGGTGCCAGAACTGCATCAGGCCAGCGCTGCCCTGCGCCTGCCGGACTAGCGCGCTGAGCTCGTCATAGGAGGTAGAGGCCGCCAGCCTGGCGAACAGCGCCCCGATGTCGGGCTGGCTGATGCCGCCGTAGATGCCGTCCAGGACATCCTGGAACGGCCGTTCGCTGGTCAGCACATGGCGGCGCACGGGTATGTCGAGCACCTGCTCGGATGTCACCGGTTCCTCCTTGTGATCTTGCTCTTTCTGAGCCCTGCCCGGCCGGTCGGCGAGCAGGGACTCAGAAAGCGTGCTGGCTCAGATGGCTGTTGCGGCGGTGCGGATGACGTCGAGGACGTTGTCGGGCTGGGACAGCATGGGGCAGTGGCTGCTGTCGAACTCGTAGGTGGTGGCGCCCATCCGCTTGGCGGCGGCCCGCTCGAGGTCGGGGTGGACGGCCTGGTCGTTTTTGCCCACGATGTACCAGCTCGGCTTGGTCCGCCACGCGACGCCGGGGGCGTTGCTGCTGAACAGCTCGACGGCCGGGGGCCAGGCGGTGGCCCAGACGACCTTCTGCTCTTCCTCGGGCAGGTCGCCGCAGAAGCAGGCAGCGCCGCCGGGCAGCATCCACACCCGCCCGTCGGCGACCTCGATCTGGCCGAACGCCGGCGTCTGGGGGAATTTGTCCTGCTCGGTCTGGGAGGTCTCGGTCTCATCAGGGCCCAGGGCGTTGATGTAAACCAGCCCGGCCACCCGCTCGTCGGTGCCCGCGGCGGTGATGACGGTGCCGCCGTAGGAGTGGCCGACCAGCAGGATCCGGCTGTGGACCCGGTTGAAGGTGCGGATCGTCGCGGCGACGTCGGCCTCGTTGGTGTCCAGGCCGTACTGCGCGCAGATCACCTCGTATCCCTCCGCCTGCAGCGGCGGCACCAGCTTGTTGAAGCACGACCCGTCCGCCCAGATCCCGTGACAGAACACAATGCTCGGCTTGGTTGGCGTAGACATGGCTTCCTCCTGAACTGTGTTGGCGACGGCTCCAGTCGGGGAGCCCCACAGACACCAGCCTGGCCGGACGGGTCACGGCGATCCCTCACGCGTTCAGGTGAGGCGGCACACACTCGCCGGTGCGGATGCACTGAGCGCACAGGTCGGCGGCCTCTAAGGCTGCTCGCTGTATTTCGGGCTTGCCGGCGTCGCGGTCGCGTAGCGTGCACTTGGCTGGGACGCACAGACCCGGCGTTGAGCCGACTTCCCTATCGCTTCGACAGGCAGTAGCTCTTCATGAGTAATGTCGGCGCGCCTGGCTGCATGAATATACGGGCTTCCGTAGTACTGCAATGCGCGCTCTTGCCGCATACAGCGCGCGATGCTGGGCGTGCGGAAGCTGCCCAGCGGCGCACCGCGCTGTGCGACACATCGTCCGTGCCTCCGACAGTTGCCCGCGGCACCCAGGTTGCAGGCTCGGTCCCAGAAGTCGACTTCGCGCGCAGCGATCTTCAGTATCACGCTGAGTAACGCCACAGGGTACGGAGAACTCACCGAGCCGCCGTTCTGGCGCCCATCTCCTCGTCCCGACGTGAATGACCGCAGCGCGCATACTACAGTGATATGCGCCGCTCGCCTCACAGTGAAGAGCAGGTCACAGACAGGATGCTTGTCCCCTTGGCTTGACGGGATCGGGTGGTATCGGGCCGCGATACGACCGCTCCTGCGGGATCATCAAAGAGCTTCGCGGTTTCGAAGATCGCCCGGCATTGCGGCCACCCGCGAGCGGACCAGGCTCTACAGAGCGCGGCGTGTGCCGGGTGCGAGACTCACGTCCAGCGATCGTGCGTTCAGTGCGTGGTGGGCGGTGAAGCTCTCGAAACTCGCCCGCTGTTCAGCTGTGGCCCGTTGTGCCGCATGCAGCCGCTCCGCGTCGGCCAGGCTGGGCCGCACTAGGTTGATGGCCCCGCCCAGCTTGGGGTCGGGTTCCGCCTTGAGGCCGTCGGCCCGTGCGAGGCGCCGGTTGAACTCGTCCATGGATGGTCCCAATGCAGGCGTAACCCAGAAGGGGCCGTCCACGCCCAGCTGGTAGGAGCAGTAACTACCACCCCACCGCTGCGCCGCAGCGCTAACGTCGGCGGCGAGCCTCGTGCTGTCAGGTTGCACCTTCACGGCGTCGTTGCCGAGGGCGGTACTGAACGCCCGGTGACCCGCTCCAATGACGGGATACCCCTCAAGGGCCGACGACTCGTGGTTCTCGGTCCCGTCGCGTTCGGCATAGAAGACGTGCAGGTGGGCGTGCTGCACCTCCTGCCGGGGATTCTTGGTGACTGCCACGTCGGTGCCGCCGTCGGCGAGGGTCCCGCCCGCGAAATCCATGTCGCGCAGGTAGTCGAGGTTGGGTGCGCTGTCATTGGCACCGAACACCACGTGTCCGCCGTCCATGCTGCGGTACCACGCGGCGACTAGGGTCATCGCCGTATGACAAGCCGCCAGTTCCTGAGCCGTGGCCGACGACCATCCGTCGCGATGGCTGCGAGGCACTATAAGCGCGTGGGGCCTTGCCACCCACCGGGGCCCGTTAGCCAGCATGAAGGGGTTGCGATCAAGTACCAGATCCACCAGGGCGGTACCGTCAGACGCGGTAACCGTCCCCAGATAGGTGCGAAGACCAGGTACATCGGCGAACAGGTCCACCGGCCGGAATCGACGTGAGAATTCTCCCGGCGGAACTACGCCCTGGACGTTCCCCGTCGCCTGGTCGACCAGTACCCAACTTCCGGCCCTGGCAGTGCCACTCGGCAACCGGTATCCCTTGGCCGTGAGGGCACCATCACTGTACGTCCACAGTCTGCGCATTTCGGCCTGGGTGAACGGGGAACTCCAGAGCTCTGGGTCATCGACCATGCTCCCATGTTCGGCCCTCCCGCAGCCGGGCGGACAAAGCGAGAAGCAGCGAGTTCAGCAGGCCACGTTCTGGGGCGCGAGGAGATAGCCGGCCAGCGGGCCGCGCACCGTGGCACTGGTCATGCGAGCGTCACCTTCTTGTAGCGGAACGGACGCGCCCGACAGTACTGGCCGTCACAGTGAGCGGCGGTGACCTGACCCTGGTGATCTGCGGTCAGGGTGAGCTTCTGCATCTCGAGCAGGTCCAGGCCGAGCGCCTCGATCTCGGCCAGCACACCGTACAGCGCCGACCGGTCCAGCAGACCGGTGAGCACGGCCGTAGTGTTGCTGGCCACCGCCGCGCTCCTATTCACCTGACTAGCTATAGCTAGGCTGTGGAGTGATGGCCGAGACGGATCTGATCCGCACGCCTGACCAGCGGTTGCGGGTCTTTGTGAGTTCCACGCTGCAGGAACTGGCCGCCGAGCGGCAGGCCGTGCGGGACGCGGTGACCCGTCTGCGGCTGGCGCCGGTGATGTTCGAGCTGGGCGCCCGACCGCATCCGCCGCGGCAGGTATACCGCTCCTACCTGGCGCAGAGCCAGGTGTTCGTGGGCGTGTACTGGCAGAGCTATGGCTGGGTCGCGCCGGGGGAGCAGGTGTCCGGGCTGGAGGATGAGTACCTGCTGGCGGCGGGGCTGCCCAGGCTGATCTATGTGAAGTCACCGGCGCCGGAGCGTGAGCCGCGGCTGGCGGAGATGCTGACCCGGATCAAGGATGCCGGTGACGTGTCCTATCAGCGCTTTTCTGCTGCCGCCGAGCTGCAGCGCCTAGTCGAGAACGACCTGGCCGTGCTGCTGAGCGAGCGGTTCGAGATGACGTCACCGGGGGACGTCGCCGCGGACGGGGCGTCGCTGACAGGGGCGGTGCCGGTACCGGCGACGCCGCTTGTGGGCCGCGACGATGACGTTGCGGCGGTGGGCGACCTGGTGCGTGCCGAGGGCGTGCGCCTGGTGACCCTCACCGGCCCGGGCGGGGTCGGGAAAAGCAGACTCGCGGTGGAGGTCGCGCAGCGGGTGGGTCCGGGCTTTGAGGACGGGGTGCGGTTCGTTGAGCTCGGCTCGGTCCGGGCGGCCGAGCTGGTGACGGCGGCGATCGCCGCCGCGCTGGGGCTGAGCACCTCGGGCGGCGCGCTGATTACCGACCTGAAGTCGTACCTGCGCGCCCGGCGGCTGGTGCTGGTGCTGGACAACTTCGAGCAGGTGATGGGGGCGGCTCCGCTGGTGGCTGAGCTGCTGCGCGCCGCTCCGGGCGTGGTGGCGCTGGTGACCAGCCGGATGGTGTTGCGGCTCAGCGGTGAGCACGAGTTCCCGGTTCCGCCGCTCCCGGTGCCGCCGACCGGGGCCGGCGGGGACGCCGCAGCGGTGCAGCGGTGCGCCTCGGTGCGCCTGTTCGTGCAGCGGGCGCAAGCCGCGTCCGCGGGTTTTGAGCTGACCAGCGGCAACGCCGGGGCCGTCGCTGAGATCTGCCGGCGGCTGGACGGGCTGCCGCTGGCCATCGAGCTGGCCGCGGCCCGGGTCAGGCTGCTGCCACCGCAGGCCCTGCTGGCCCGGCTTGACGACAGGATGGGGCTGCTGACGGGCGGAGCGCGCGACCTGCCCGAGCGGCAGCGGACACTGCGGAACACCCTGGACTGGAGCTTCGATCTGCTGTCCGCCGGTGAGCAGGCGCTGTTCGCCCGCCTAGGGGTGTTTGCAGGAACCTTCGACCTGCCCGCCGCGGAGGCTGTCTGCGCCGCCGCCGCTGACCCGGCGGTCCCGGGCCGGGCCGGGCACGTCATGGACACGCTGGGCTCGCTGGTGGACAGCAGCCTGGTGCGGCCGCAGACCCGCGACGGCGAGCCGCGCTTCGGGCTGCTGGAGACTATCCGGGAGTACGCGTTGGAGCGCCTGCGCGACGGCGCTGACTGGCGGGAGGCGCACGACAGGCACGCGGCCTACTTCCTGGCGCTCGCCGAGCCGGCTCCAGCCGAGCTGCAGGGTCCCGGGCAGCTGGCGTGGCTGGACCGGCTCGAGACCGAGCACGGCAACCTCGGCGCCGCGATGTCCTGGCTGGTGGAACAGGACCAGCTCGAGCGGGCGATACAGCTGTCCTGGGCGACATGGAGGTTCTGGTGGCTGCGCGGCCACGCCGAGGAACTCGCCTCCTACGTGGACATCCTGGCCAAGAGCGAGCACCTGCCGCCGCGGCAGCGTGCCCTGGCGCTGAGCGGCACCGGCTTCGGCCTCTTCGCGTCCGGGGACCAGGCCACAGCGCAGCCGCTGTTGGAGCAGAGCCTGCCGCTGTACCGCCAGGCCGGGGACATGCTGGGCGCAGCCACGACCGCAGCCATGCTGGGTCACCTCCTGGCATTGCAGCACCAGGACGCGCGGGCCGGCGAGCTGCTCGAACAGACGCTCGCCCCGTTGCGGGAGGCCGGCAACGACCGGCTCGCCGGACCCGAGCGTGCACAGCACCTGCTGGACGTGGCGCTCGTGTGCAATTTCCTCGGCCAGATCCGGCTCAGCCAGGCAGATCACGAGCGCGCAGCGCAGCTGTTCACCGAGGCCCTGAACGCGGCCCGAAGCGCGCAGGACCGGTTCACCATCCTCGTCTCGCTCTACGACCTGGCGCTCAGCAGCCAGGCACAGGGCGATCTGACCGGCGCGGCGGAACGCCTGCAGGAAGGGGTGTCGCAGTCGGCCGAGGCCAGGGACGAACCAAGCGTCGCCTACTACCTCGAGGCGCTCGCCGCGGTCGCCATCCGGAAGGACAACCTCGAGCGCGCCGTGCATCTGCTCGCCGCCGCAGGCGCGCTCCTGCAAGCCAAGGGCAGCGGCTGGCTGCACGCGCTCGTGCCCCGCGCCGCCCACGACGATGATCTCCTGGCCGCGCTGCGCTCCCGCATGGGAGATGCGGCATTCGAGCAGGCCTGGACACGGGGACAGTCCCTGGGAGGCAGCCGCGCCGTTGAGTACGCGCTAGCGGAAGCATCACCTGAACCCACCCGCCCAGCCGGCCCGCCGAGAGCCGGCGATACCGGAGCCATCAGCTAGGCGCCCAAACCCGCCGCCAAACGCGTCCCCGGGACTGCCAGGCAGGACCGCCACCAGAAGGCCGATACGCCCGGCCGGACTTGGACCGCTCCGAATGGCTGATCTGTACTCGCCAGCGCGTTGAGGCCGATGCGAGGGGAGCCGCAAATATTCGGGGTTCTGCTTCCGGTGGTTCAGGGCTGGTGATCAACTCTGCGTGATCGAACGCTTCACCCGCAGGCGAGCTGGGCGCTGTTTCGTGGAACGAGCTACTCGTTCCACGAACCAAGATCAACTAGTGATGTTTTCGCGGGTGGGGCTGTGGGTGGGGCTGTGGACCTTCGGGTGATGCTTGACGATCGTCATCCGGGTGATCCTTGACACCCCGGTTTGCAGGTTAGACCCGTGCCGCGTTTTTCTTGCGCACCTCCCCGTGGCTGGTGCGGGGGACGGTCTTGAGCAGTTCGCTGCCGACCCAGAACTGCAGCAGGTCTTTGCCCACGTGGACGTCGCAGCGGGCCCCGGCGTGGTGCTTGCCGACGCTGACCTGCTGCCAGGACACGCACACCACGCCGTTGCCGCCGACCTTGCGGGCGATCCAGTCCTCGCCGGTCCGGTCGGGCAGCAGCACGCAGACGTCGGCTGGCCGGCTGCCCAGGCCGTCCCCGGCCTGGGCAGCCGTGCTGAAGCGGGCGGCCGGAGTGGCCATGGCCAGAGACTGGTGCGGCCGCTGGGTGTTGTAGTAGCCCACCCACTCATCCAGCGCCTGCTGCGCGGTCCTCAGCGTCCGGAACACCTGCCTGGTGCCGAACTCCGCCCGCAGGGTGCGGTGGAACCGCTCGATCTTCCCCGTGGCCGTCGGGGACCGGGGCGCGGTGAGCAGGTGATCGATGCCGTTGTCCCGGCAGATCTTGCCGGACAGCACCTCGACCGGGGGATGACCGAACCGGCCGGTGAACACCTTCCCGTTATCAGTCAGGATCTGCTGCGGCACCCCATGCGCGCGCAGCGCCGCGGCCAGCGCGTCACACACCGGCCGGGTCCGCTCGGCGGCCATCAGCGCCGCCGGCACGCAGAACCGCGAATGATCATCGATACCGGTCAGCGCCTTCGCCCGGCTCCCGTCCGCCAGCAGGAACCCGCCGACCACATCCATCTGCCACAACTCCATGGCCGGCCCGCGCTCCCACCGGCGCCACTCCTCCCGCCGGCGCCGCCGCCCGTCCGCCTCGATCAGCCCGGCCCGCACCAGCGCCCGGCATACCCCCGACTCCGACGGCACCGGATCGATCTCAAGGCGGCCCAGCTCGAAGACGATCCGCCGCGCCCCCCACGACCGGTGCACCCGCCGCAACTCCAGGACCTGCGCCTCGACCACCGGATCCATCTGATGCGGGCAGCTGCCCGGCCGGTGCGACCGGTCCTCCAGCCCCGCCAGGCCCCCGGCCTCATACCGCGCCAGCCACGCATGCACACTCTGCCGCGAAACCCCCCACCGGCCCGCGACCTCCATGACCGTCCGGCCCTCGCCAATCACCGCCAGGACAGCCTGATACCGCTGCTCAGCCACACTCAACTCCCTCATATCAAGGGAGTGTCAAGGATCAGCCGAACCAGCTGTCAGGCATCAGCCGGAACACCGTCAACCATCAGCCGAAGGCCAGACGTCAAGCCTCAGCCGAACTAATACAGGCTGTGGGTGGGGCGCCAGGGGCTCGAACCCTGAACCCACGGATTAAAAGTCCGCTGCTCTACCATTGAGCTAACGCCCCGCGGCGTCCGGGCGAGCCGGCGCCACGCACGAACTTTACCGACTCCGCCGGGGCGGCTGTTCCCCGCCAAGCCGATCGTGACTCGTCGCCGGCCCCGGCTTCAGGTAGCATCCCGCCCCGTGCACCGCGTGTTCTACGAACCGGCCGGAACGGACACCTTCGTGGCCACCCCCGCGACCGCCGGACCATGGAGTCCGCACGCCCAGCACGGCGGGCCGCCATCGGCCCTGGCCGCCCGGGCCATCGAGAGCCACGAGCCGGACGGGGGCCAGCGGCTCGCCCGGGTGGCCATCGACATCCTGCGCCCGATCCCGGTGGCGAAGGTCACGGTCCGGGCCCGCACGGTGCGGCCCGGGCGGCGGGTGGCGCTGATCGAGGCGGTCATGGAGGCCGACGGGCAGGAGGTCCTGCACGCACGCGGCTGGCGGCTCGCGGTCACCCCCGGCGCGGCCGCCGCGAGCACGGCCCCGGCGGCCCCGCCGCCGGATCCGGTCCCGGCCGGGCTTCCGTCCGCCGGGTGGCAGCCGCTTCCCACGTTCTCCGGCGGTCACACGGCGGGATACGTCTCCGCCGTCGACTGGCGGTTCCTCTCCGGCGGGGACTTCGCCAAGCGCGAGCCCGCCCGGGTCTGGATGAGCCCCCGGATCCCGCTCCTCGACGGCGAGGAGCTCACGCCCATGTGCCGCACCCTGCTGGTCGCCGACTCAGGCAGCGGCGTGAGCGCGGTGCTCGACCCGGCGGAGTTCCTGTTCATCAACGTGGACCTCACGGTGGTGCTGACCCGTGACCCGGCCGGTCAGTGGCTCCACCTCGACTCGGTCTCGACCATCGGCGACCGGGGGACCGGCCTGGCCGAAACCGTGCTGTCCGACGCCACCGGCCCGTGCGGCCGCGCACTGCAGACGCTGCTGGTCGCGCCCCGCTGAACCCGGGCCAGGCGATCGGCCCGCGGCCGGGTCGGGTACAACGGGAGGCATGGAACTCGGCCTGCCTATCTGCCGGACCTGCGGCGTCCAGTACGCCGCGGAGCGCCCCGACTGCCCGATCTGCCTCGACGAGCGCCAGTACGTCGGCTGGGACGGGCAGCAGTGGACCAGCCTGGCCGGGCTGCGCGACGCGGGCCACCGGGGCCAGATCGAGCCGGAGGGCCCGGGCGTCTACGGCGTGGGCGCCGACCCGCCCACGTCGATCGGCCAGCGGTCCCTGCTGGTCCAGGCCCCGTCGGGCAACGTGCTCTGGGACATGATCAGCTACATCGACGACGACATGGTCGCCGCCGTCCGGGACCTGGGCGGGGTCAGCGCGGTCGCCATCAGCCACCCGCACTTCTACGGCTCCATGATCGAGTGGGCGCACGCGTTCGACGCCCCGGTCTTGATCCACGCGAAGGACCGCGAGTGGGTGGCCCGCCCGGATGACTCGGTCGTGTTCTGGGACGGCGACACCAGGGAGGTCGGCGACGGCCTGACTCTGATCAACGCGGGCGTGCACTTCGACGGCGGCCAGGTCCTGCACCGGGCCGGAACCGGGGACAGCCCCGGAGCCCTGTTCTCCGGCGACATCTTCACCGTGGTCCAGGACCGCCGCTGGCTGAGCTTCATGCACAGCTACCCCAACCTGATACCGGAGCGGCCGCGGACCATCCGCCGCGCGCTGTCGCTGGTCGAGCCGTTCGGGTTCGACCGGGTCTACGGCGGCTGGTGGCGGCGCATCGTGGACACCGACGGCGCGGCTGCGGTGCGGCGGTCAGCGGAGCGGTACTTCCGTTTCGCCCTCGACGACATTGATCCTTAACGCTCCGCCGCCGCCCTCTCTCCCCGCTATCCGGCGAATCTCGCCACGGCCGCCCGGTCCGGCGATCGCGTTGCTGGCCGGCGGCGCGCCGGTTAGGGAGGCGCCTAACTGGGAAAACTCGGGACGGTAAGGCATTCTTGGGGCAAGAGCGCACTATTGCGCAAATGCTGATGCCGCAATCTCCCGGGAAGGCCTTGGTGAGCGGAGATCGCGCGTGACGCCCCCATCGCTTGACACTGTGCTGGGCCGGATCGGCGAGACCCAGGCGCCGCTGCCCGCGCCGGTGTCGCTGCTGATCGGCATCGTGGCGTTCGTCGTGGTGCTGGGGCAGACGCTGTGGCGGATCGCGACCCACGTCAACACTGTGCTGCACGAGGCCGCGCACGCGTTTGTCGGGCTGGGCACCGGCCGCAAGGTGAGCGGGGTGACCATGACGAGGGACGGTGGCGGCGGCACGAACCTGGCGCCCGCCAGCGGTTTCGGCTTCATCGCCGCGGTCATCGTGGGGTATATCGGCCCGAGCGCGGCCGGACTCATCGCGGCGAAACTGATCTCGGTTGGCCTGATCGTGGCTGTGCTGTGGCTGGGGTTGCTGCTGGTGGCGGTCATGCTGCTGATGGTCCGCAAGCTCTTCGGCGGGCTCGTGATCCTCACCTGCGGAGCGCTGCTCTTCCTCATCGTGCGGTACACCACGGTCGGCGTTCAGACCGCGGTCGCCTACGCCCTGGCCTGGTTCCTGCTGCTCTCCGGGCCGAAGGCGGTGATCGAGGCGGGCAGCAACCCCAAGGACGCGCAGATCCTGGCCCGGATGACTCCGCTCTGGGCGTCGGCCTGGACCGTGCTGTGGCTGATCGCGTCGCTCGCCGCGCTCTGGGCTGGCGGGATCATGCTGACCTGACCGGCGTCCCTGGCCGGCTCACGGATTCCATTTGCCGACCGTGAAGTTCGGCTTCCAAAAGCTTAGCGGCCAGAACATAACCGAGATTGCGTACTGAACCCAGCTGTGCAGATTTCCCAGATTGCCCGGCGTCGTCGGCAAATGCGGCGCCCCGGTGTTAACGAATACCCCCACCAGAATGTAGAGCGCAATAAGCAGGCCCGTGGTGCTGAAGAGCGCTTTTATGAAACTCATCTCGGCTCCCTCGCCTCAGTGAACACTGGAGGTGAGACACCTGTTTGGCCTGAAGCAGGTGTGGGAGCTGATGCAACAATGTGATTATGATACATACGTTTTAATCCTCTGGAATAACGACATAACACACACTTCCGAGGATAGATGACGGGTCGCCGCTGGCAAGGTTGACACACCGGTGATCTGCGCAGATTCCGCGCCAGGGCCGGTGCCGGGCCACATTGAATTCTGGCCGCGCGGGCCAGCCCCGGGCCCGTCCGAGCGGGCCCGGGCAGTGCCGGCCGTAAGGCATCATGTGCCCATGCCGGTGTTCATGACCGACCCCGGGGAGGCGGCGGTGAGCGGAGCAGGCGGGTGACGTTCACGCCGTCGCTGGGCGCCGCGCTGAGCCGGATCGGCGAGTCGCAGGCCCCGCTGTCCGTGCAGGCCGCGGTGCTCGTGGGCGTGGCCGCGCTGGCCGCGGTGGGCGTTCAGCAACTCTGGCTGGTCACGCGGCACGTCGGCGTGATCGCCCACGAAGGCGCCCACGCGGTGATCGGGCTCGGCACCGGCCGGGTCCGCCGGGTGACGCTGAACCGGAACGGCACCGGGGCCACCTACCTGCAGCTGCCCAGCGGATCCGCGCACGTGGCCGCCGGGCTGGCCGGCTACCTCGGCCCGAGCGCGTTCGGGCTCGCCGCCGCCGTGCTGATCTCGGCCGGGCACATCGTCGCCGTGCTGTGGCTGGTCTTGCTGCTGCTCGCCCTCCTGCTGGTGCTGCTCGTCCGCAATGCCGCCGGGGTGGCCGTGATCCTGGTCATCGGCGGTCTGCTCTACCTGGTGGCGCGCTATGCGGCGGTCGGGGTCGAGATCGCGGTCGCCTACGGCGTGACCTGGCTGCTGCTGCTGTCCGGCGTCCGGATGGTGCTCGACCACGGGCACCGGGCGGCGGATGCGATCAGCCTGGCCCGGATCACCCACGTCTCACCGTGGCTGTGGTCGCTGCTGTGGCTGGCCGGGACCGCCGGCGCACTCGTGATCGGCGGGGCGCTCCTGATCTGAACGGGGCTGATGGCGTCGGCCGCTACCGGGCCGGCCAGGCGACGAAACGCTGCCGCAGCTCGCCGATGCCCTCGATGTAGGTGACCAGGTCGTCGCCGGGGGCGAGCCAGCGCTGGGGGTCCCTGGCCATGCCCACGCCGGCCGGGGTGCCGGTGAAGATGATGTCGCCGGGCAGCAGCGGGACGGTCTCCGACAGCGTGGCGATGATCTTCGGTACCGGGGCGATCAGGTTGCTGGTCCGGGACTTCTGCACGTCCTCGCCGTTGATCGAGCAGCCGAGCTCCAGGTCATCGGGGTTGGCGAACTCGTCGAGCGTGACCAGCCACGGCCCGGTCGGGCCGAACCCGGGGAACGACTTGCCCATGCTGAACTGCGGGGGCTTGCTGCCGAGCTGCAGGATCCGCTCGGAGATGTCCTGCCCGACGGTCAGCCCGGCCACATGGCTCCAGCTGTCGGCCTCGGCGACCTGCCACGCCCTGGTGCCGATCACGGCGACGAGCTCGACCTCCCAGTCGGTGTGCCCGCCGGGCGGCAGCGCGACCTCGGAGTACGGCCCGGTGATGCAGCTGGCGAACTTCGTGAACACGCTCAGCTGGTCCGGCACCTCCATGCCCGACTCGGCCGCGTGGTCGCGGTAGTTGAGCCCGATGCCGAACACCTGCGTCGGGGCCGGTGCCGGGGCGCCGAGACGGTCCGCGTCGAACGGCTGCGCACCGCCGTGGTCCGCGGCGGCCGCCCACGCGGCGAACCCGGCCCAGTCCTGGTACACCGCCTGCGGGTCGCTGGCGAATCGGCCCCCGCTGGCCCGTTCCACATCCAGGGCACCCGCGTCGGTCAGGATGACCAGCCGGCCGTCAAGGTTGCCGATCCGCACGAAGACCTCCCGTTAGCTGATTGCGCGGCGAGACCGTACTGCCCGCCGGCCAGGTACAGTCTCCGCTGCTGAGCGGCGCCCGGGCAAGGTGAGATTCGTCGCGTTCAGCAGTCCCTGACGGCGGCCCGTGCCCCGCGTCCAGGTGCGGTCGTACTGTGGGTGGGTGGCGACAAGGCGTGGCCGCCGGGCCCGGTGAGCGTCGTCCGGCGCCAGGCGCGACGCCGGTGGTCCGTTGTGGCGTGCGGTGTCGCTGCGCTGTGCGCGCTTCCGGTGGTAATCGCCGCGCGGCCCGTGCCGGCCTCCCCGCTGACCGCGGCCGCGCTGCGGTCGCGCATCCTGGCCTCGTCCGGCGCCGCTTACCAGGGGTACGCGGAGAGCTCGGTGGACCTCGGCCTGCCGTCGCTGCCGTTCCTCGGCAACGTGAGCCTGCTGCTGGACGGCATCACCGATCAGTACGCCTGGTACCGCTCACCCGGTCACTGGCGCGCCGACGTCGTCACCGGGACCGGGGAGAGCGACACCTACCAGGCCGGCCAGGCCCTGTACCAGTGGAGCTACGGGCGCGACCTGCTGACCCGGATCACCGGAGACCAGCCGGTCCGGCTGCCCCGGGCCGCCGACCTGCTGCCCCCGGCACTGGGCCGCCGGCTGCTCGGCTTCGCCTCGCCCGCTGACCACCTCTCGAGGCTGCCGTCGCGGCGGATCGCCGGGGTGGACGCCGCGGGCCTGCGCCTGGTGCCCGCCGATCCCGGCACCACGGTCGGCGCGATCAGCATCTGGGCCGACCCCGGCACCGGCCTGCCGGTCGAGGTGGCGGTCACCAGCCGCGGGGCGAGCCAGCCGGTCCTGGTGGCCAGGTTCCTTGACCTCAGCGAAAGCCGTCCCGCGCTGGCCACGGTGACGCCGGCCCCGGCGCCCGGCGTCGGTGTCGCGACCGCCGACCTGCCCGACATAACGGGGATCCTGAACGGGTTCGGCCCGCCGCTGCCCCGGCAGCTCGCGGGGAACCGCCGGGTCGCCGTGCCCGGCGGCCTCTCCGACGTGGCCGCGTACGGCGCCGGGTTCTCCAGGTTCGCCGTGCTGACGCTGCCGTTCCGGGACGGGTTCGGCGCGATGAACGCCGCGAAGGACGCGGGCGCGGGCCAGGTCAGCCTGTCCGGCGGGACCGGGTACGCCATCCAGACACCGCTGCTCACCGTGCTGCTGGCCCAGTCCCAGTTCGGCGGGCCGGTGTACCTGCTCACCGGCGCGGTCACCGCGGACCTGCTGCAGAACGCGGCGTCCGCCCTGCTGCTGAGGCCGGCCGCGCCATGATCGTCACGCGCTCGCTCACGAAACGGTACGGCCGGGTGCTGGCCGTGGACCAGGTCGACCTGGACGTCAGGGAGGGCGACAGGTACGGCTTCCTCGGCCCGAACGGCTCCGGCAAGACGACCGTGGTGCGCATGCTGCTCGGCCTGGTGTACGCGACCAGCGGCGAGATCGAGGTCATGGGCCGGCCGGTGCCGTCCCGGGTGGCCGAGGTGCTGCCGCAGGTCGGTGCGCTGGTCGAGGGCCCGTCCTGCTACGGCCACCTGTCCGGCCGGGCCAACCTCGCGCTGATCGACGCCGCGGGCAAGGGGGGCCCGCGCCGCACCCGCCGCCGGCGGATGGCCGAGGCGCTGGAGCGGGTGGGCCTGGCCGGCGTCGACAGCCGGCCGGTCAAGAAGTACTCACTCGGGATGCGCCAGCGGCTCGGGCTCGCCGCCGCCCTGCTCCGGTCGCCGCGCCTGCTCGTGCTCGACGAGCCGACCAACGGCCTGGACCCGCAGGGCATCCGCGAGATACGCGACCTGCTCACCGAGCTCAATGAGGCGGGCACCACGGTGTTCCTGTCCAGCCATCAGCTGGCCGAGGTGGAGCAGCTGTGCACCCGGGTCGGCATCGTCAACCGCGGCCGGCTGGTCCTGCAGCAGGACCTGGATGAGCTGCGCGGCCCGACCGGGCGGGTGGTGGTGCACACCCCGGACGCGGACCGCGCCGCGGCCCTGCTCGACGGCCGCGTGGAGCACCGCGACGGCGACCGGCTGCTCGTCGCGGAGGCCGACCCGGCGGCGGTCAACGCCCGCCTGGTCGCGGCCGGGCTGCGGGTGTCCCAGATCGGCCCGGAGCGCCGGTCGCTCGAGGAGCTGATGCTGGCCGTGACCAGCTCCGGCTCCGACCGCATCGACGCGGGCGGCGGCCCGGACGACCGCCGCCGGGCCTTCCCTCACCCGGGCGCCGGCGACGCCGGCGACGCGTCAGGGCCCCGCGGCGGGGCGGAGGAGAGCGCCGGCCGGGAACGAAGGTGAGCCGGCCGGTGGCGAGAATGACCCGGCGGGGGGTCAGCCGTGATCCGGGTCGAGCTGGTGAAGCTGGTCCGGCGGCCGCGAAGCTGGGTCAGCGTCGCGCTGCTGTGCGGGCTGCCGGCGCTCGTCGCCGTCTTCGTCGCGGTCACGCACGTAGCGCCGCCGCCCGGCCAGGGCCCCACGCTGCTGTCGGCCGTGCTGTCCAACGGCTCGCTCTACCCCGCGGCCGCGCTCGCGATCGTCCTGCCGATCTTCCTGCCGGTCGCGGTGGCCGTCGTGGCCGGCGACGCCATCGCGGGGGAGGCCGGCGCGGGCATGCTGCGTTACCTGCTGGCCCGGCCGGTCGGCCGTACCCGGCTGCTGGTGGCCAAGCTCGCCACGCTCATCGTCTACACGCTCACCGCGGTCGTGGCGGTCGCGGTCACCGCGTACGTGACCGGGACGCTGCTGTTCGGCTCGGCGCCGGTCGCGGCGACCCCGGGCGGCATCACCACCTCCGACATCGCCGCGACCTCGCTGTCGGGCACCGGGCTGACCCCGGCCGACGTGCTGATCAGGACCGCCGGCGCGATCGCGTTCATCGGCGTGTCCATGCTCGGCGTCGGCGCGATCGCGCTGTTCCTGTCGACGGTCACCGATTCCTCGCTCGGTGCGGCCCTTGGGGCGCTCGCCGCGCTGGTGACCAGCCAGGTGCTGGTCGCGCTGAACGCCGCGGCGTCGGTCAGCCCGTACCTGCCCACCCGCTACTGGCTGGCCTGGGTCGACTTCTTCCGCGAGCCGATCCTGTGGCGGAACATCGACCGCGGGTTCGCGGTGCAGGGTGTCTACGTCGTGGTGTTCCTGGGCCTGGCCTGGGCGAACTTCGCCACCAAGGACATCACCAGCTGACCGCTGCCTGGCTCCCGGGCGCCGTCCGCCGCAAAGTCTATACTTCCGATAGATTTACTAGATAAGGTGACCAGATACCAGCAGAAGCATCGCCAGAACGTGCCACACCAGCCACTAGCATGAGGGCCTGAACCGGGTAGTCGCGGCGTCAGCCGGTGCGGAGAGTTTCGTTCCGCGCCCGGCTGAGGAGCCGGACCAGGCCTTGTCTGCGCGGCGGTCGTCGGTGCGTCGTCGGCCGGTGAACCGATCACTGAGCACTCAGGAGTAACCGCATGCGCAGCGCCGCCGGGGCGGAGTCCGGCTCGCCCGCCATCGACCCGTCCGGGTCAGGCACGTCGGCAACCGATCCGCCCAGGTCAGGCTCAGCCGCAACCAATCCGCCCGGGCCAGGCTCAGCCGCAACCGATCCGCCCGGGTCAGGCTCATCGGCAACCGATCTGCCCGCCGGGGCGGGCGCGGGGCCGCCGGGCGAGGCCCGGCGCCGGACCCGCGTGCTGACCTGGTTGGCCGGGGCGGGAATCGGCGGCTCGATCCTGGTCATGATCGCCGCGTCCGCGGTGCGCGACAGCTGGATGACTCCGCCCATGCCCGGCCCGGCGGCCGGGCCGCCCTGGGACCTCCGGTCGCTGCACATCACCGCGGGAACCGCGAGCGTGGCGCTGTGGCTGGCCGCGATCGCCGGCGCCGCCGGCGTGGCCGCCGGGCTGGCGGCCGTGCAGCGCGGCGCCCGGCCGAACCTCCGGGTGCTGCTCATCGCCGCGGGGATCGCGGCGGCCGTGCTGACCGTGCTGCCGCCCGCCGGGTCCACCGACGCGTTCGACTACGCCAGCTACGGCCGGATCATGGCGCTCGGCCACAACCCGTATGTGATGACCCCGTACCACCTGCGCCTCATGCACGACAGCTTCGCCCGGTCCGTGCCCACCACGTGGGAGCACGTCGTGAGCGTCTACGGGCCGCTGGCGACGTTCGAGCAGTTCCTCGCGGCCAAGCTGGGCGGCGGCTCCGCCGCGCGGACCGTGTTCTGGCTGAAGCTCTGGGATTCGGTGGCGTTCGCCCTGGTCGCGCTCGTCATCGACCGGCTGCTGCGCTCCGACCCGGCGCGGCGGCTGCGCGGTCACCTGCTCTGGACCATCAACCCGCTGCTGCTCTGGGGCCTGATCGCGGCCGGGCACCTCGACGTGCTCGCCGCCGCGGCCGGCCTGGCCGGGCTGGTCGTGCTCGGCCGCCAGCCCGCCGCCGCCCGGCCCAGTACCGCGCGCGTGCTGGCCTGCGGGGCGCTGATCGGGATCGCCGTGGACATCAAGGTCAACTACATCCTGTTCGGCCTGGGCGCGGCCTGGGCGCTGCGGCGGTCCCCGGCCGCGCTGATGGCCGCGGCCGGGGCGGGCCTCGCGGTGCTCGGGCCCAGCTACGCGTGGTTCGGGCTGCCGGCGGTGGAGGCCATCGTGGACCGCAGGAACGGGGCCAGCGCGGACAACTTCTACAAGGCCTTCATCATCGAACCGCGCCTGATGGCCCACCTGGCGCTGATCGCCGTCGTCCTGGTGGCCGCCACGGCCTGGCTGGCGCTGCGGCGGATGCCCCCGGGCGACCCGCGCCGGCCCGCGGTCAGGCCGGCGCTGGCGCTGTCGGTGGCGTGGCTGTTCATCTGGCCCTACCAGTTCCCGTGGTACGACGCGATGATCGTCTGCCTGCTCGTGCTCTACCCCGCGACCCGGCTTGACTGGCTGGTGCTGATCCGGCTGGTCGCGGGCACGATCCCGAACACCCCCGGGCACCCGATGGCGCATCCCCGGTCGGTCGCGCTGCTGCACCACACCGCCGTGCACGTGCTCGCGCCCATGGTCCTGCTCGCCGCCGCAGCGGCTTTCGTCTGGCTCTGCTGGTCCGGGCGCTGGAAGCTGCGCGAGCCCGGCGGCGACCTGACCGCCCGGACGCGCCGGGCGGCTCAGCCGCAGTCGGCGGCGCTGGGACGGCGCACCGGGCCGGGGCCGATCGCCTGCAGCACGATCGCGGTGACCACCGGGCTGACCGGCAGCTGGTCGTGGCTGATCCGCGCGCCGGGGCAGACCGACTGGACCGGGACGTTGATCGCGCCCGCCAGCCGGGCCGACCCGGCTGGCGTGACCACCCGGTCGTCGGTGGTCCACACCGAGACCCAGCGCGGCCGGGCGGGCACGGGCGTGGCGACCAGCCCGGTGAGCAGGCTGCTGCCTGGTACCAGCTGCTGGCACGCCTCCGGGCACGCCCCGGGCACGAACCCCTCGGCCCCCGCGGCGATCGTGGCCCCGTGGAACGGAGAGCCGAGCGTGACCACCCGCCGGGCCTTGGCTGAGCCGTCGTCATGGCGCGCCCACAGCAGCACGACCACGCCGCCCGCCGAGTAGCCGATCACGTCTACCGACGGGGCGCCGCGGTCCAGGGCCCGGGTCACCGCGTCGTTGAGCACCCGGGCCTCGGCGTTCAGGTCGCCGGTGCCGTGGCCGGGCAGCCGCACCACGGTGGCCGTGCGGCCGGTGGCCCGGATCCGCGCGGCCAGCGCGGACAGCGACCCGGTCCGGCCGCCGTAGCCGGGCACGAGCAGCACCGGGCCTGGCTGGTTCGGCGGCGGGTAGCCGCGCACCGGGCCGCCGATCGAGGCGGTCTTGACGGCGATGATCGCGATCGCCGCCGCCACCAGCACCGCGATCGCGGCGGCCAGCATCCGGCGCCGGGGGGAGAGCCCGCCGAGCCCGAGCCGCGCCCCGGCACGCTGCGGCCAGGAAGTTGGGTTCGGCTTGCCCATGCTTGCCACGGTAAAAGACGAACCGGCCTACGATCACGGCGACGCTGAACACTTCCGGCTTTGCTGACGTGTCAGTGGTGTAGCCGGCAGGCGGCACCGTTCCCCGCGGCGGTAGGAGAAACTGTGAAGCCACTGGCGGCGAGCGACCCACGCCAGGTCGGGCCGTACCGGCTCCGCGCCCGGCTCGGGGCCGGCGGGATGGGGCAGGTGTTCCTCGGGTACTCGCCGGCCGGCCGGCCGGTCGCGGTGAAGATCATTCACCATGAGCTGGCCGCCGACTCCGTGTTCCGCACCAGGTTCCGCCGCGAGGTGGCCGCGGCCAGGTCGGTGAGCGGCGCGTACACCGCGCCGGTGACGGCGGCCGGGCCGGACGATGACCCGCCGTGGCTGGCCACCTCGTTCGTGCCGGGGCCGTCGCTGGCGGACGCGGTCGCCGAGGGCGGGCCGCTGCCGGCGGCGTCGGTGTGGAAGCTCGCGGCCGGCCTGGTGGAGGCGCTGCAGGCGGTGCACGCCAGCGGCCTGGTGCACCGCGACCTCAAGCCGGCCAACGTGATGCTCGCTCTCGACGGGCCGCGGGTCATCGACTTCGGCATCTCGCGCGCGCTGCAGAGCACCCAGATGACCTCGACCGGCCTGATCGTGGGCACGCCCGCGTTCATGTCGCCGGAACAGGCGGACGGCGCGCGGGTAGGGGCGCCGAGCGACGTGTTCTCGCTCGGCTGCGTGATCGTGTTCGCCGCGACCGGGGTGGGGCCGTTCGGGGACGGGCCGCCCGCGTCGATGCTGTACCGGATCGTGCACGCCGAACCCGCGCTGGGCCAGGTGCCTGACGGGCTGCGCGAGCTCGCGGCGGCCTGCCTGGCCAAGGCGCCCGAGGAGCGGCCGAGCCCGGCCGAGCTCGTCGACATGATCGCCGCGGGCCGCGCCGCCGAGGAGGACACCGGGCTGGCCTCGTTCTGGCCTGCCGGAGTGGCCGGCCTGATCCGCGCGTTCCAGGCCCGGCTCAACAGCGAGATCCCCGCGGCGCCCGGGCCGTCCGCCCCGAAGGAACAGCCCGCGGGCGCCACGCCACAGGCCGCGGGCACAACGGCGCAGCCCGCGGGCACGGTGCCGCAGCCCGCGGGCACGGCGGCGCAGCCGGCCGGTCCTGCGCGGCCTGCCGTGGGGGCGGCGAGCCCGGCCGCGCCCGCCGCGAGTGCGGTGGAGCCCCTCCTGGCCGACCCGGGCACGGTCACCTCCGCCACGGTGCTGCAGGCCCCGGGCGCCCCGCCTGTCGCCACGGCGGCGCTGCCCGAGACCGCGCGGGCCTGGAACCTGTTCGGCACCCGGCCGGTGACCGCGCCACCCGGTCAGGACGCGGCCGGGTTCGCCGGCGCGGACCTTCCCGGGCTTGGGCGCGGTGCCCAGGCGGACGCCGCGGTGGCTGGCCACGGCGGCGCGACCCCGGGGCTGCCGGGCGACCTGCCCGGCTGGACCGCCGGCCGCGGCGGAACGCCCGAGACCGGCGTGACGCGCAGGCGCGCGCTGTTCTCGGTGATCGGCGTGGCTGCCGCGGCCGGGCTGGGCGTGGCCGGATGGGAACTCACCCGCGGCGGCGGGTCACCCCCGGCGGCCGGGCCCCCGCCCAGGAAGGGCAGCACGCCCGCGGCGAAGACGGGCACGGTGCCCAGGGGCGGGCGGATCTGGTCGTTCCCGACCACCCAGGACGTGCAGTCGGGGATCGCGGTGGCCAACGGCGTCGTGTACGTCGGCAGCAACGACGGCAGCGTGTACGCGCTGGACGCCGCCTACGGGCACCAGATCTGGGCGTTCCCCACGGACGGCGCCATCCAGTCCGGGATCGCGGTGGCCGGTGACGCCGTCTACGCGGGCAGCAGCGACGGGAACGTCTACGCCGTGCGGGTCAGCAACGGCCGCCGGATCTGGAAGTCCGCGGTGGGCGGCATCATGTCCTCCGGGATCGCGGTGGCCAACGGCGCGGTCTACGGCGGCTGCATCGGCCTGCCCGCGTTCGCGCTGCGCACCAGCAACGGCGGCCGGATCTGGAGCATCGGCCCGGGCAACTCCCCGCAGGGCGTCGCGGTGGCCGGCGACGTCCTCTACGCCGGGAGCACGGCCTCGGGCGTCTTTGCCCTGCACACCAGCAACGGCGGCACGATCTGGGACTCTCAGACCGAAGGGCCGGTCGCCTCGGGGATCGCCCTGGGCCCCGGTGCGGTGTACGCGGGCAGCTATGACAAGAACGTGTACGCCATCAGCACCAGTAATGGCGGCAAGCTCTGGGTCTTCCCGGCCGGGAACCAGGTCAACTCGGGAATCGCCGTGGCCGGCGGGGTGGTCTGCGCGGGCACCGACGACGGGTACGTGTACGGCCTGAGCGCGGCCCATGGCCACAAGCTGTGGAGGTTCCGGGCCGGCGGCCGGGTCGACTCCGGCTTCGCGATGGCCAACGGCGTGGTCTACTTCGGCAGCTGGGACAACAAGGTCTACGCGCTGCAGGCCAGCACCGGCCACAAGATCTGGGATTACACCACGGGCGGCACGGTGTCGTCCGGGATCGTGGTCGCCAGCGGCGTCGTGTACGTCGGCAGCGACGACTCCAGGATCTACGCGCTGCGGGCCTAGACAGCTGCACCTTTGACGCAACCGTCTGGTTGCTATAAAGTAGCAACCAATCAGTTGCTACTTACTGGAGGCTGTCATGGCATTTCCTGATCACATCGAGCGGACCGTGGAGATCGCTCACCCGCCGTCCGCGGTGTGGGCGGCACTCACCACAGCCGAGGGCCTGGGCGCCTGGTTCGGCAACAAGGCCACGATCGACCTGCGCCCGGGCGGGTCGGGCCGGATGAGCTGGGAGGGCGGGCACACGGCCGAGATGCGGGTGGAACGGGTGGAGGAGCCGACCGTGTTCGGGTACACCTGGCACATCTACGGGCTGCCCGACGACGACCCGCGCCGTACGTACGTCGAGTTCACGCTCGAGCCGGCCGGCGCGGGCACCCGGCTGACCGTGGTCGAGAGCGGTTTCGCGCAGCTGCCCGAGGACGCCTACCGCAAGGCCTACGACGGCAACACCGAGGGCTGGGCCAAGGAACTGGGCGAACTGGCCGCCTACCTCGATGCCGCCTGACATCGAGGCGATCGCCGAGCAGGTCTTCGTGGCCCTGGCCGACCCGACCCGGCGCGCCATCCTGGGCGCTCTCGCCGCAGCGGGCCCGGCCACGGCCACGGACCTGGCCGGGCGCCTGCCGATCACGCGGCAGGCGATCGCCAAGCACCTGGCCCTGCTGGCCGAGGCGGGCCTGGTGACGGCCGAGCCGGGGGAGCGGCGCCGGGTGCGTTACCGGCTGCGCTCCGCCCCGATGCAGGTGGCGCAGCAGTTCCTGGCCGCGATGGCCCGCGACTGGGACGGCCCGCTCGGCGCGCTGAAGGACCACCTGGACCGGGGTGCCCGCGGGTAACCCCGCGCCACCCGACCGGAGGGCACCAGAGCTGATCACGAACCACGTCACCCGTACCAAGCACGAGACCGGCCGCGCGTGCGCGCGGACCTGAACCCGAAAGGTGGACAGCACCATGAAGACACCCCCGATCGTCACACCGCGGGAGTGGCAGTCAGCGCGAGAGCAGCTGCTCGTGAAGGAGAAAGAGCTGACCCGGGCCCGGGACGCGCTGGCCGCGGAGCGCCGGCGGATGCCGTGGCTGCCGGTGGAGAAGGCCTATGAGTTCGACGGGCCTCAGGGCCAGGCGAGCCTGGCTGGCCTGTTCGAGGGCCGCCGTCAGCTGATCGTCTACCGCGCCTTCTTCGAGCCGGGCGTGATCGGCTGGCCGGATCACGCTTGCCACGGCTGTTCCATGATGGCCGATCAGGTCGCCAACGTCGTCCACCTGAACGCCAGGGACATCACGTTCGCCTACGCCTCGCGCGCGCCGCAGGCCGACATCGCGCGCCTCAAGGAGCGGATGGGCTGGGCCATGCCCTGGTACACGATCACCGACGGGTGGGACGCCGACTTCGGTGTGGACCAGTGGCACGGCACGAACGCGTTCTTCCGCGACGGCGACCAGGTGTTCCGCACCTACTTCACCGACAACCGCGGTGACGAGGCGCTGGGGAGCACCTGGAGCTACCTCGACCTGAGCGCGCTCGGGCGGCAGGAGGAGTGGGAGGACTCGCCCGAGGGCTATCCGCAGACCGCGCCGTACGACTGGTGGAACTGGCACGACGAATACGACCATCCCGAGCTGGCCCAGGGGCCGTTGAAGCGCGCCGTCGCGGCCGCAGGTTCCGCCGGTCAGGATGCGTGAGCAGGAGAGTGACGACGGCGACTCCGCCGGGCCATCCGGTGTCAGTTGCCCCAGTCGATGGTGGCGCGAGCGGCCACGTCGGGGTGGCGTTCAAGATAATTACGCGCGAACGGGCAGAGCGGGACCACCGTCAGGTTCTCGCGGGCCGCGCGGTCGACCGCGGCCGACACCAGCCTGCCGCCCAGGCCGCGGCCCTCCAGCTCGGTGGGCACGTCGGTGTGGATGAGCACGAGCCGCTTCCCGTTGCGCCGGTAGACGAGCTCGGCGACGTGACCGTCGGCCTCCAGCTCGAAACGGAGATCGGCCTGGTTGTCGGTGATCTGCGGGGCATCGCTCACAACACCATCGTCGCATCCGGCCCGGTTCCTGGACGCCGGCGGCCCCGTGCATCCGGGGCCGCCGCGGGGGCATAGACGGGTACCGCAGGCTGTTGGCGAGACCACGACAACAGCAAAGGAGTTGCGGGGACATGCCTAAGGCTGTGCGGTACGACGATTACGGCGGGGTTGACGTTCTGCAGGTTGTGGAGGTGGACCGTCCGGTCCCCGGTCCCGGGCAGGTTCTGGTCCGGGTCAAGGCGGCCGGGATCAACCCCGGCGAGGCCAAGATCCGCGACGGCCTGCTGGCGGAGAGATGGCCGTCCACGTTCCCCTCCGGGCAGGGCAGCGACCTCGCCGGCGTCGTGGAGGAACTGGGCGGGGGCGTCACCGGGTTCGCGGTGGGCGACGAGGTCATCGGGTGGACGGACAACCGGGCGAGCCAGGCCGAGTTCGTCTCGGTCGAGGCCGCGGACCTCACCCACCGCCCCGCGGGCGTCTCGTGGGAGGCGGCCGGCGGGCTGTTCGTGGTGGGGGCGACCGCGTACGCGGCGGTCCGTGCCGTCGCCGCCGGGCCGGGTGACGTCGTGGTGGTCTCCGGCGCGGCCGGCGGCGTCGGCTCGGTCGCGGTGCAGCTGGCCAAGAATGCGGGTGCCACGGTGATCGGCCTGGCCAGCCCGGCGAATCACGAGTGGCTGGCCAGCCACGGCGTGATCGGCGTGGCCTACGGCGACGGGGTAGCCGACCGCATCCTGGCTGCGGCTGGCGGCCATGTGGACGCATTCATCGACACAGTCGGCGGCGACTACGTGGAGCTGGCGCTGTCGCTCGGGGCGCAGCCAGACCGGATCGACACCATCGCCAACTTCACCGCCCAGGAGAAGTACGGCGTCAAGATGGACGGCAATGCGGTTGGGGCCAGCGCCGACGTGCTGGCCGAGCTGGCCGGGCTGATCGCCAAGGGGCAGCTCGAGATCCCGATCTCCGGCGTCTACCCGCTGGCCGAGGTCCGGGCGGCCTACACCGAGCTGGAGAAGGGCCACACCCGCGGCAAGATCATCCTGGAGCCCTGACGTCCTCGGGTCCGGCCAAGGCGTCGGGCGCCCACGGCCTGAGGCGCGGCCACCAGCCGGGAACCCCTCGGCGGTAGGCCTCGTACTGCGCTCCGTACCGGCGGCGCAGCGTCGGCTCCTCGTACCAGCGCACGAACGCCGCGCAGGCCGCCCAGACCAGGGCGGCGTAGGCCAGCAGTACCGGGCGGCCAAGGACCAGGGCCTGCCCGGCGATGACGGCGAGGACGGCCAGGTACATCGGGTTGCGCACGTGCCGGTACAGCCCGCCGATCACCAGCTGCTCGGTCGGCGCGGCCGGGGCGGGGGTGCCGGCTCCCTCGCGCACGAACCGGGCGAACGCGCTGACCAGCACGATAACACCCGCCGCGATGAGCACTGCGCCGATGATCTGCAGCGGAACCGCCAGGTGCGGCCGGGCCTGCCAGCCGGTGAGCCACCACGGGACCAGCCCGGCGACCGTGCCCGGAGCGAGCACGAAGAAGACCGAGCTGCCCACGGCCGACGTCACCTTGCTCATGGCTAGGGGAGCAAGGTGAGCAGGGCCTCGGAGCCGACGGGCTGGTAGCCGGCGGCCAGGAACGCGCGCACGCTCGCCGCGTTGCCGGGGGAGATCTGCGCCCACAGCGGCGCGTCCCCGGGTATCAGGTGCCGCGCCGCGACGGCCAGCTCGCGGCCCAGGCCCTGGCCCCGGCGGCCGGGATCGACCTCGAGGGCGACCTCCCAGCGGCCGGCCATGCCCCGGCCGATCAGCACGATCCCGCCGTCGGCCTGCCAGGGCCGGACATCATCGCGATACTGCAGCGCCCGCTGCGACCGCGAATGGCTGTCGGCCGCCGCCGGGCTGAGCGGGATGGACGGCGGCCCGGGCAGCGGGCGGGCCAGGCAGACCATGTCGATGGAGTGGGCCTGCCGCCCGGTCCGCTGGCCCAGGGCCTGCAGGAAGTCCGGGCGCAGCGGCGCGCCGAGGTCGTCCTCGGGCAGCTGCGCGCGCACCCAGCCGGGATCGGCGTCGGTGACGATGACCGCGTGCGCGGTGAAGTCGAGCACGCCTGAGTCCCTGGGGGAGGGTTGCGGCAGAATCGTGACACCGCCGTCGGGCGGCGGATAATTGCCAGCGGCCACGTCATGCAGCAGCGCCGCGACCGGTTCAGTGGCCATCGGCAGCAGGCGCCGTCACCGGTAGGCGGAGATACCGGTCAGAGCCTGGCCGAGGGCCAGCGTGTGGATCTCCTCGGTGCCCTCGTAGGTGAGCACGGACTCCAGGTTGTTCTCGTGCCTGATCACCGGGTACTCCAGGGTCACCCCGTTGGCGCCGAGCACGGTCCTCGCCTGCCGGGCGATCTCGATCGCGGTCCGCACGTTGCTCATCTTGCCCAGGCTGACCTGCTGCGGCGTGATCTTCCCGGCCGCCTTGAGCCTGCCCAGGTGCAGCGCGAGCAGCTGGGCGCGCTGCAGGTCGGCCAGCATCCAGGCCAGCTTGGCCTGGGTCAGCTGGAAGCCGCCGATCTTGCGCCCGAACTGCTCCCGGGTGGTCGCGTACTCGGTGGCGGACTCGAGGCACGACCGGGCCGCGCCGGTCACCCCCCACACAATCCCGAACCGCGCCTCGGACAGGCAGGACAGCGGCCCCTTCAGCCCGGTGACCCCGGGGAGCACGGCGTCGGCGGGCAGTTTCACGTCGTCGAAGTGGAGCTCGGAGGTGACCGACGCGCGCAACGACAGCTTCTTGTGGATGTTCCGCGCGGTGAAGCCCTTGGCCCCGCGGGGAACCAGGAAGCCGCGGATGCCCTCGTCGGTCGAGGCCCACACCACGGCGATGTCGGCGATCGACCCGTTGGTGATCCACATTTTGGTGCCGGAGAGGACCCAGCCGTTGCCGTTCTTCTTGGCGTTGGTCGCCATGCTGGACGGGTCGCTGCCGTGGTCGGGCTCGGTCAGCCCGAAGCAGCCGATCGCCTCGCCCGCGGCCATCCGGGGCAGCCACTCCTGCTTCTGCTCCTCGGACCCGTACTTCCAGATCGGGAACATGGCCAGCGATCCCTGCACCGAGACCATGCTGCGCAGCCCGGAGTCGGCGGCCTCCATCTCGCGGCAGGTCACGCCGTACGCGATCGGGCCCATGCCCGCGCAGCCGTACCCGGTGAGGTGCATGCCCAGCAGGCCGAGCTTGCCGAGTTCCGGCACGAGTTCGCGGGGGAGCGTTCCGGCCTCGAACCAGTCGGCGATGTGCGGCATGATCCGGTCGGACGCGAACGACCGCACCGTGTCCCGGACCAGCCGCTCCTCCTCGCTCAGCTCGTCGTCGATGCGGAGCAGGTCGATGGCTGCGCTGTCAGGCATGGCCGGTCCTCTCTTCTAGCCTCGCCGTCAGCGTATATGCGTGCCCCTTTGCGGCCGTCTTAGCCGGTCTGGGATCGGGCATGATGGCTGTCATGAATGACGCAAACGGTAGCAAGACGCTAGTTCGCACCCGCGACGGCCGCATCGTGGCGGGGGTGTGTTCGGGCCTGGGCGAGTACCTGGGCCTCGACGTCAACCTGATACGCCTGATCCTGGCCGTGATCACCGTCTTCTCCGCTGGCGTGGGCGCCCTCGCGTACCTGGCGGCGTGGGTGGTGATCCCCGAGGAAGGCGAGAAGACCTCGATCGCCGAGAACATCGTGAACAAGAACCGGAAGTAGCAGGGATCGCCGGTTCCGCAGGCCCCGGGTCGGCCCGAGGGCCATGGGATCCTGCGCCGCGGACTGGTCACGGCCCGTGATTCCTGTGCCGGGACGGGCGTCGGCGGCTGGTGCGGCCAGGGTGATCGGAGCGGCCCGGCGCTCTGCGGGCGGCTGCGGTCATGACAAGATCGGTCCATCAGGGAAGCGCTTTGCCAGGCAAGCCGGTCCGTCCCCTATGCTGGGTCGGTCCCCGACGGCGGGCGCCACGGGTCACGGCGGCGATAACCGTCGAGCCCCCATCGTCTAGCGGCCTAGGACACCGCCCTTTCAAGGCGGCGGCACGGGTTCGAATCCCGTTGGGGGCACGGCTGGCACCCAGCCAGCGCAGCATGGTCCTGTAGAGCAGCTCGGAGTGCTCGCCACCCTGTCAAGGTGGAGGTCGCGGGTTCAAATCCCGTCAGGACCGCTCGGGTCGGCGACGTCTGGGTGCGGGTCGGCCCGGGTGCCCAGCCAAGGTCAGGTAGCTCAGTTGGTATGAGCGTCCGCCTGAAAAGCGGAAGGTCGGCGGTTCGACCCCGCCCCTGACCACCACTTCTGACCAGCGCAAACGCTGCTGTTGATCATCTTGGCTGTCTTGCCTTGCTAACGGATTTGCTAACGCGAGCCTTTGACGGCTTCGGCGAAGATGTCTCCGACGCTAGTGGCGTGCTCTCGGAGGACGTGGGAGTAGACGCGCAAGGTCACGGCTGGGTCGGCGTGTCCGAGCCGTGCGGCGACCACGTGGACGGGCACGCCCGCAAGGAGCAGTGTGGTCGCGTGCAGGTGGCGCAGATCATGCAGCCGGGCGTGAGGCAGTGGCTTGGCCGGGGGAGTGACCGACTGGTTGTGCCGGTTGACCAGCTTGGTCATGAGCGCAGTCACGGTGTCGGGGTAGAGCGGTTCACCCCACCGGCTGGTGAAGACCAGCCCGTCGGTGTCGTTCCAGGCTGACCCGGCGGCGAGCCGTTCTTCGGCCTGCTGGCGGCGATGCTCTCGCAGGACCGCCACGGTCTCCCGGTCGAGGCTAACCGTGCGGGACCGGCCGCCTTTGGTGGTGCCTTCGACACGTTGGCCGCGCACCACGGCTGTTGAGCCGCCGAAGGTGACCTCGGCGGCATCGAGGTCCACGGCATCCCATCGGAGGTACAGGAGTTCGCCGCGTCGTGCGCCGGTATAGGCGGCCAGGCGGTAGAAGGCGAACAGCCGGTGAGACCGGGCGGCGGCGAGGAACGAGCCGAGCTGTTCGACAGTCCAGACTTGGGCGGGCTCGACGGCGCTGCTCTTGGGCCGTTTCGACCGCGCGGCCGGATTGACGGCCAGCAACTGCTCGACGTCGACGGCGTCGGCGAGTGCCTTGCGCAGCGTGCGATGGATGTGGGCGACCGTGACCGCTGACAATGGTTGGTCGTAGCGGCCGCCATGCTCGGCCAGGTCGCGGTAGAGCTTAGAGATCACTGCTGGGCGCAGAGCCTGCAGGCGCATCCGGCCGATGCGGGGAACGATGTAGTGATCAATGTCATGCCAGTATCCGGCGAGGGTCGTGGGCTTGACCGTCGAAGCGTGTGCTTCTACCCATTCGGCCAGATAATCCGCCACGGTTGACGTTGATCGGTTGACGTATTCGCCGCGCCGGGCTCGGACGCGCGCCTCATCCCGGGCAGCCTTGGCGTCTTCCTCGGTATCGAAGCCACCGACCCATTTGGGCTTGCTCACACCGGTGGCAGGATCCGGGACCCTGATCACGTAAGACCATGACGTTCCTCGTTTGATTACTCCGTAACGAAGCCTGGGCATCGATGACCTCTTCCTGGTCAAGCAGAGTGGCGACGTAGGTTTCGAGTGCTTCGACGGGAACGCGGCGTGACCCGTCGATGCGGACCGATCGCACCAGACCGGCCGCGATGAGCTCGTAAAGCTTGCTGCGCGAGATGGCCAGGGCCTCGGCCGCCTCGGGCACGGTCAGCAGAAGCCGGGTCATGGCTGGCCTCCCCCGGTCGGACTGGACGGTGGGGAGTTGCGGCTGGCGTCGGTCGTAGGCAGCGGGGTTACGTGGGAATGGCCCCTCTTTGCGAATTGCCAGTGAGCGATGACGAGCGTGTTATCAGACTGGGGTGTCGGCCAGAGACTGTCCTCTCCGGCGTGTTCGCGCTGATGCTGGATCCGTTCGGCGCGGAGCGCACTGAAGGTCGTGGAGTAGGCGCGGCTCTTGGTCGAGAAGTGGCCGCGGAAGCCGAGCATGTGAGCCCAGGCGGCCAGGCACAGGCTGCCGAGTTCGGGGAGCTTGCCGAGGCGGAGGCATTCGGCGATGAGGCGGCGGGTGTGCTCGCTGATGGGCAGGTCGGCCAGCCGGTCGGCGGGTGTGAGTCGGCGGTCGATCGTGCCGGTGCATTCGGCGGCCTTAGTCGCGTACTTGGCTACGTACGCGGCGACCTTGGTGTCGGTCAGAGGTCCATGGTTCAAGTCAAGGCAGACCGGCCCATGAGAATCGCGCTGGGTAGGGACCTGGCACCTGTCAGGAGGACGGGAGCGGATCTGGCTCCGGCACAGTCAGTGCTGAGCTGTTGCCGGTGGGTCGCGCGGGAGCCGCTAGGGCGAGGGCTTCTTCCAGAGTTGCGAAGTTGGGGATAATGCGGTCAAGGCCGCTGATCGCGAAAATCCGCAGGACGCCAACGGCGGAGATGACGACCAGCACGTAACCACCCTCATCCTGGGCCCGCTGGTGCGCGCGTATCAGGACGTGCAACCCGGCCGAATCACAAAACTGGGTCCGGGACATGTCCACCACAGCCGTGCCGCGTCCGTGCCCGGCTGCTTCCAGCAGAGCTGCCCGGAGCCCGGGGGCGTTGATGATGTCGATCTCCTCAGGCGTGGTCACCACGGGCACACCGCCGACCACCTCAACCACGAAACCGGCCTCAGACATCTGCGCCACCTCCTGTGACCTCAAGGCGGGCTAGGACCCGATCGGGCCACCATCAGGATCAGGCAGCCAACCAAGACCTGTCAACATAACCACGAGAAATTTCTCGTGTATTTCCTCTCGCGAACATTCTCTCGCGAAGATATACTCGCTAGGCATGGATCCTTCTGACGAGCGCGGCGGCACCTGGACGCTGCTGACCGGGCACGGACACGTGCTCGTTGAGATCGCCCGCGACCCCGCGGCCCGGATCCGGGACATCGCCGCCGCCGCCGACATCACCGAGCGCACCGCCCAGGCCATCGTGGCCGACCTGGAAGCCGCCGGTTACATCACCCGCACCCGGACCGGGCGGCGAGTCCGGTACACCGTGAACCGTGACAGCCTGTTCCGTCACCCCGCCCAGCAAGGACACCGGGTCGGCCCGTTCCTGGCCCTGCTGGCCGCGAGCCGCGACAACACCACCACAGCCCCCGAGCCGCATTGACGAGTGACCAAGGACATGGCCTCGCGCACCGGGGGCCGTCCCTCGGTACCGGAGCGGTTGCAAGGACAGCCCGTAACCGGCTGTCCTGCCGAGGCAGGTTGCCTGATGACGAGTCTCTAGAAGCTGACCACCAAGGTTGGCCACAACCCGGCACAGGCCGGTCCCAGCCTATGCGCCCGTGGCGTAGCCGCAGGTGAACAACGATGGCCCGACAGTCCGGGCATGTGTTACCGAAGGACCGGGGCGGCCTTCGGGGTGCTGAGCTGCAGGTGCACGCGGGTTGTAGTGCCAGCTGGCCCCGTGCGGATCTCCACCAGATCACAGAGCTGGTGCACAACCCATAGGCCACGGCCGCTACCGAGGTCGCCCGGATCTGGGCGCACTTGTCCGGCTAGCGGATCGGTGATCTCCCCTGCGTCATCGACCTGGCAGAAGACCTCGCCGCCGGTGGTCCACAGCGTCAGCTGTCCCGGTTCGTTAGTGTGCGCCAGGGTGTTAGCGGTCAGTTCGCCAACCGCGATGACCAGATCTTGTACCCGGTGCGGCGGCAGGCCAGCCCGCGCCGCCCACGCAGCTGCGGACCTGCGGACACTGGCCAGATCAGCCCGGTACCGCAGCACCTCAGCACCGGCCGGGGGATCGCTCAGCGGCCTGGCCGCCCCGTTGCCTGAGTGCGTCGTGCCCTGATCCTGAGGCGCGGGACGCAGCCCCAAGTGCTGCTGTTCGCCCGGTGCCGGGACGGCACTCAGACGAGCCAGAGACGGGAGACTGGCCCCGATATCCGGATCTCCTGCACTGCTCATTCAACCCACCCCGGGTCAGCAGTTATGACCGCCGCCGGGGTCTGGAGCAGCGCGATCGTCAGCCCCTTAACCATACCAACCGTCACTGGCGCAGCAAAGGTCAGCTGAGCTGAGCGGGCATCTGCCTTGACAGCGCAACGATCCTCCGCCGGTCATCTGGCCGTTGCACGGCCTGCACACGGTGCCGGTGCCGGATGCATCCCTAGCATTTCTAGGTGTACGCCCATCCCAGTTGCCAAGCCGTGCCAGATCCATGCCAGAACGTGTCTGCCACGACGGTCATTCAGAAGTACTGAGAGACCGACGACGCGTGGCCTGACCTGGACACTCGCTGGTGGGGGAGTGGCGCGAAACGACCTCCTAACGATCTTCAATTGTGGAAGTTACTGAAGGGGCGTGAGGTCGAGTCTGGTCTTGGCCAGGAAGCCCTCCAGAAGGGCGGGCCGGTACTGCATTCGCCGGAGCCGGGTCTTGACCAGCGCGGTCAGCTGGCCGATGTCCTGCTTGACCAGGTTGGCCAGTGATCGCTTGAGGTGGGACCAGACCGGTTCGACCGGGTTCAGTTCCGGCGCGTAGGCCGGCAGCTGGAAGACCGTCAGCCAGGTGCGGGCGGCGATCAGCTGGCGCATCGCGTGGCTGGTGTGGGTGTTCAGGCCGTCCCAGACCACCACGAGCGGGCCGCCGAGCTGCTGGTGCGCGGCGTCCAGGAACCTGGCGTAGTCCGCCTCGGTGAAGCCCTTGCGCTTATCTGCCCGCCGGGCGTGGTGCGTGCGGTAGATCAGCCGGGTCTGACGCCCGGGCCGGACGGCGATCAGCGCGGCCAGCGACACCCGGGTGTCATGGCCGCCCGTCACTTTCACGACGGGAGTGCGGCCGCGGCGGCCCCAGGTGCGTCCTTTCGGCGGCCTGAGACCCTGGCCGGACTCGTCCTCGAAGACCAGCCAGGCGCCCAGGTCCGCCGCCGTCCTTTTATGACGGGCCAGGTCTCCTCCCGCCACCTGGCGATCTTGTCCTCGTCCCGCTCCGCGGCCCGGCGGGCCGGGACCTGCACCGACCAGCCGGGCCGGTGCAGCAGCACATCCATCCCGGCCAGCGTGTACTCCACCCCGAACCGCGCCCAGACCTGGTCCGCGACCCGGGCCAGCGTCCAGCACTGATCGGCATGACCGCACGCCGCCGGCCCGGCATCCGGCACCGTTTCCAGCTCAGCGACCTGCGCCGCCGCCAGCTTGCACTTCGCTCCGCCCGCGCCCTTCGTGGCCAGCGCCTCCCGGCCGCCCGCAGCCAGAGCCCGCCGCCACCGGTTCGCCGACATCCGCGACACCCGGAAATGCCTGGCGACCTCCCGGTCGCTCGCCCCAGCCTCGGTCATCTCCGCCGCGGCTAGCCGTACCCGCTCCCGGCGAGCCCGCTCGGCCGCGGTCAGCCCGCCCCCATCGGGGTACCTCATGCCTCCGGCATACCGCACCAGATACCCGGTGACCAGACTGGGTTCCCGGTGCGGGCACTTCCGCACCGGGGAGCAGGAGGTGCCGCGGGTCCCGCGGCCCTGCCAGGCGATGCCGCTGGAGCAGATGAGCGACCGGCGCTAGCGCGGATGCGGCCAAGCCTGAGTACCGGTGCCCTGGCCCCGTCGGGCGGCAGCGTCCGGCAGCCCGGCAGCTTGGCGCATTCCCGCCGCCGGGGCGACAATGCCGGGATGGCTCGTGATTACAGCAGGGCCCGGTTGCAGCTGCAGCTGGCCCTTTCGGCCCTCGACGGGACCAGGCCCTCGGGGACGCTCGACTGGGTGTCCGCTGTCGCCCCCGCCCTGACCCAGACCGCCGTCGGGGCCGGGCACTGGGCCTCCGGGCGCCGGCAGCGGGCTCTGGCAGCGTGGGCATGCGCTGCCGGCTCCGGGCTGGCGGCGTGGGGCCTTGGCACCGAAGCGCCGGCCCGGGCCGAGATAATAAAGAACACCCAGCAGAAACGGGGCCTGCTGCGCGAGCTTGGCGCACGCCGGCTTGGCCCGGAGGCGCCCGCTGCCGCCGGGACGCAAACACCCGCCCGCCAGCGATCGCTGAACGCCGTGTCCGCCCTTGCTTCCTGTTCACAGGTGGTCTTCGGCGTGCGGTCGGGCCTGCGCCACCCGCAGCGGCTGACACTGCACGCGATCGCCAACGAAACCTTCAACACCGCGTCCTATGTCCTGCGGGCGGTTCAGGCCGTGCAGCAGCGCAGGCCAAGGATCGCCGTCGGCAGAGCCCTGGGCGCAGCCGGATCGCTAGCCAGGCTGCGGGCGGCATCGGCTGAACCCCTCCGTTAACAGCAGCCCCACAGCGGCTACCGCAACAGGACAACACCGCGAAGACCGCAAAGGCACGCAGCCTGCTGCTCGCCGGGGTATACCCGCCCCGTTCCGCTTACCCCGGTCATACGCCCGCGGTAAGCCGACGTCACGATCCGGACTCTACGAGTTCAGTCCGGGCAGCCCACCAGACGCCAGACGACCAGACCCGGTAACCCCAGCCATTGAAGATCGTTAGGCAATGGGTCACTGGTTAGCGATCTGACGGCAACAGTGACGGCAACGTTGGCAACCAGTCACGACTACAGGCGTACCTCGACAGCCGTCCCCACCCAGGTAGTGCCCTAGGACTTGGCCGTCTGCCACACCTGAAAAGCGGAAGGTCGGCGCTCGACCCACCCGGGACCACCACTCTCTCGAGCCTTGGCGCCCGCAAGGATGGCCACAATAGGGCGACTGAATCGCGCCGGTGAGTCCGGAGACTCAGTTTGCTGAGTGGCCGGCCTCGGCGAGGGCGGTGTTCTGACTGTAGTAGGCGGTCTCGAGTTCGGCCGGGGGGATGTCGCCGCAGGCTTCGTAGAGGCGGCGGTGGTTGTACCAGTCGACGTATTCGAGGGTGGCGATCTCGACCTGCTCGGCGGTGCGCCAGGGGCCGCGTGGCTTGATCAGCTCGGTCTTGAACAAGCCGTTTACGGACTCGGCCAGCGCGTTGTCATACGCGTCGCCGACGGTGCCGACCGAGGCGCTGATGCCGGCGGCGGCGAGCCGGTCGGTGAACGCAATGGATGTGTACTGGCTGCCCGCGTCGGTGTGGTGGATCAGCCCGGCCAGATCGCGGTCGCCGCCGCGCTTGCGGGTCCACAGGGCCTGCTCCAGCGCGTCCAGGACCAAGGCGGTCTTCATCGAGCTGGCAGCCCGCCAGCCCAGTATCCGGCGGGAGTACGCATCGATGACGAACGCGACATAGACCATGCCCGTCCACGCTGGGACGTAGGTGTAATCAGCGACCCAGAGCCGGTCCGGGGCGGGCGGGCTGAACTGCCTCCGCACCAGGTCGGCTGGGCGGGCCGCAGCCGGATCCGCGATCGTGGTGCGCATCCTCTTGCCGCGGCGGGCACCGCGCAGGCCCAGGTCGCGCATCAGCCGCGCCACCGTGCAGCGGGCCACTTCAGTGCCCTCGCGGTTGAGCTGCAGCCATACCTTCCGCGCCCCGTAGACACCGTAGTTGTCCGCGTGCACCCGGGCGATCGCTGCTTTCAGCAGCTCATCGCGGCGTGCCCGGGCTGACGGTGCCCGGCTGACGGCGTCGTAGTACGTCGACGGGGCGATCGGCCAGCCGTGCTGGGTCAGCACGCGGCAGATCGGCTCGACCCCGAAACGATGCTTGTGCTCGCTGATGAATATCACGAGTACCGCTGCGGGCGGTCGAGCTCCGCCGCGAAGAAAATTGACGCTGACTTCAGTATCTCGTTGGCCCGGCGCAGCTCGGAGTTCTCTCGCTTGAGCCGCTTGATCTCGGCGGACTCCTCGCTGGTGATCCCTGGCCGCTGCCCGGCGTTGACCTCGGCCTGGCGAACCCACTTGCGCAGCGTCTCCGCGGTCCCGATGCCCAGCTTCGCGGCCACCGCCACGATCGCCGGCCAGTCCGAGGGGTAGTCCGGCCGCACCTCGGTGACCATCCGGACAGCCCGCTCTCGCAACTCCAGCGGGTAGTTACTCGATCGGCGTGTCACGACTCCATCTTCTCCTCAAGAAGTGGAGCCTCCGGACTCACCGGACCGATTCAGACCGCACTAGACTTCCTTGCATCGGGGGAGACGGTGATGACGGCAAGACCGGGAGACGACGCGGCAGCGGCCGCGGCTGGCCGTGGTCACTTGCGGGCATCGCATGCCGACCGCGAGCAGGTGCTTGGAGTACTCAAGGCCGCGTTCGTGCAGGGTCTGCTGACCAAGGACGAGTTTGACCTGCGGGTGGGCCAGACCTTCGCGTCGCGAACCTATGCGGAACTGGCCGCGATGACTGCCGACATCCCTGCCGGGCTGATCGCGACCCAGCCGCTGCGGGAGCCCGCCCGGGCGCAGGCCCCGCACCCGGAGAACAAGGTAGTCAATTCCTGCGCATGTGCGACGCTTGCGGTGCTCGCGCTTGGGGCTACTTTGGTCACCGGTAATTTTGGATTGTTTCTCGCGGTCGTGGCCGCTGTTTTTGGGGTTTTGTTCGTAGCTGGGGGCCGGATGGCCTTGTCATCGCATGAGAGGCACTCCAGCACGCACCAATGGTAGAGGTCATCACCTGGCAGTTCCCGCTTCGTCTCGCGGACCGCAGCCCGCA
Source organism: uncultured Actinomycetota bacterium (assembly GCA_963844655.1). Lineage (GTDB taxonomy): Bacteria > Actinomycetota > Actinomycetes > Streptosporangiales > Streptosporangiaceae > JASHPR01. The sequence goes on from CAWJPA010000001.1 coordinate 657,806, forward strand.
GATCCTTGGTGGCGGCGTGCGCTTGCGGATCATCTCGCGGCATTCACCGGTCGCGGCTTCCAGTCGGCCGGGGAAGCACACCGGGGCAAAGACGCGGACGCCAGCTGCTAACGCTGTGCTAACAAGAGCTGTGGATACGTGGGGACGGCCGCGGATGCCGCGCTAGCCTAAGGTGTAGTCCGACCTGCTCAGGCGGACTGCGGTGGACTCGTATAGACCAGGCAATTCTCCTGAAAAGCCGAAGGTCGGCGGTTCGACCCCGCCCCTGACCACCGTCTAACCTGCTCTAACGTGCGCCCTACGACCATCAGAGCACGATATGAATTGAGACCAGTGCTCTCCTGATCTGGCTTCGATCGGCAAGCTGGCGGCGTTGTCGCAGCTCACGACCTGCGAGGCGGGGGAGTGCGTCCGCTTTCGGCGCGGACGGCTCGGCGTGCACCAGCGTCTTCGTAGCCCGTATGGCGATGACGGTCTCCTTCGCCCGGGAGGCTCCGCCTCGGGCTCTGCTGTTTCTGAGGGTGCGCTGCGAACTCGACCAGTTGCCGACTCGGAGCGGCGAGAGTCGAGCCTAAGGCGCCGTGCCGCCACATGCAGCTCCGCCAATTCTGTGGGGGCTGCACCACCGTTGCACTACTTGCGCGACCTTCGCAGCCTCGGGGCGTGCGGAACTGCCCAGTGGCCCGGTCGAGACCACTAGCGCGGTGGCCCGGGTGGATGTAGAGGGCTGCGCAGGTAGGCGGCACCGCGTCGATGCCCTGCGGGACCAGGATGGCCTGTTCCTGACACGAGCTACGACTGGCCGGACCTGGCAGCCGCCCTTCCTGACTGTCGTGCGGCTGTTTTAGCTTCTGAATTCCTCGTACAGCGCAATTGTGATGGCCTGGATAAACCCTAATAATCGCCCGTTAACTGCGGGAACATTCGCTATTGGAGCAGTTTGAAGGTAAAATGACTTGGAGGTCAAGTGACCTCCCACCACTACCGCCACGAAAGGCCAGCGATGCGAAGCATGCGCTCAGCCAAGGCCGCCAGCGGCGCCGCAATCGCAGGAACGACCACCGCGTTATCGCAAGACAGGCGGCCTAAGGGGCCTGGCATGGCCCTGAGCCGCCAGTCGCTTGCCGTCGGCACGATCGGCCCCGTCAAGCCCGAACCAAAGAAACAGCAGGCACCGCAAGGCGCTGGCCGCACTGGAGCCCTAGCCGGGGAACTACGTCAGCCCCCCGGACCATCGATTACGTCCGGAGTAGCGTCGTCGAACTGGCCATCCGGTCCGAGCAAGCGGAGAGGAGCCGGTGAGCCAAAATGACCGCCAACGGCCGCACCGGCCGCACCGACCAAGAGCGGGCCATCATCGCGGCTGGCAAGGAAGCCGGGCACTCAGCCGCGCAGATCCTCGCCACCATGCAGGCGCTAGGCGACGGGAAACTAGTGAGCTTTAGCGCTGGCCGCGTCCTTGGGGACGCGCTCAAGGAGGTACAGGCCGCTGGCAAGGCCGCCGGGAAGTCTCCGCGTCAGGTCTCTCAAATGTTCGGAGCTGACCAGAAAGCGGGGAAAGACGCGATGGCCCGCTACCGGCCGGTCAGGGCCGAACCCGTGCGCCCTCGCGTTCAGTGCAGCTACGGCACGACCATGAACACGCCCGGCCTGGACCGCTGCGGCCACTGCGGAGCGCCGGTCAGCAAGCACACCGCCCAGCCGCGATGGAGATCATGACGAGCTGTGCTTGATCACCACCTTTTAGGCCGCTGCCAGTGCGGGCAGGCGGTAGGAACCGATCTGGTCCTCGCGTGCAAAGCAAAAGGCCCCGAGACCTGATCACCGCCCAAACTCTGCGTCCAGCACAGCCGGCTGCTGCCCGGGCTGCTCCCCGGCGGGGCCAAGAAGTTCCTGTCCGCGGCGCAGGCCCGTGCCCTGATCGCGGTCACCCGGCCACGCGACATCGCCGGCAAGACCCGCCGCAAGCTCGTGGCCGAGCTGATCACCGAGCTGGAAGGCATCGACCGCAAGATCAGGGCCTGCGAGAAACAGATCCAGACCCTCGTCGAAGCCCAGGACTCCACGCTGCTCCAGCTGCACGGCATCGGCCCCTCCGGCGCGGCCCGGCTGCTGGCCGACGTCGGCAACATCCACCGGTTCGCCAGCCGGGACCACTTCGCGTCCTGGAACGGCACCGCACCCCTGGACGCTTCCTCCGGCCAGCAGCAGCGCCACCGGCTCTCCCGCGCCGGCAACCGGCGGATCAACCGGGCCCTGCACATCATGGCCGTCGTCCAGCTGCGCAACCGCACCGAAGGACGCGCCTGCTACGACGCCCGCAAGGCCGCCGGGAAAACCTCGATGCAAGCCATGCGCTGCCTCAAGCGGCGCCTGTCCAACATCGTCTGCCGGCAGATGCTCCACGACCAGGACACCAGGCGGGCAGCGGGCCCGGGAGGGCACTCGGGGACGACTCTGCAATCCAGCGTGACCGACCTGACCCCGGACATCGGCTTTTCGGACAAGCCACTTCCCGGACCCGCCACACCCCAGCGTAGAACAACGATCCTGGCGGCCTCTTGACATAAAGGGGAGCCAGATGAGGGAGTTCTGCTGGAACGTCCCGGGGGCGTAACCGCGCCAGGGGTGCTGAGGCAAGGGACCCTGCGCGCGGGACCATATCCCGCCGGCCGCCGGGCATGGCAGTCTCGGGTAGTGGAAATGACCCTACGGTTCGAGATCTTCCCGGATGATCTCGACGCCACTTCTGATTTTTACGTGCGTGTCCTGGGGTTCCGTCTTACCGCCGACCGGCGCGCGGCGTCACCTGCGTACGTGGCGCTGGAACGGGGCCAGGTCCGCATCGGAGCAGCCCGGCGGGCCGTTCCCGGCGCCCGGGCGGCGCGGCTGCCGCCCGCGGGAGTGGAGCTGGTCCTGGAGGTCGATGATGTCGCGGGTGAGCGCGACCGGATCGTGGCGGCGGGCTGGCCACTGCACCAGGACCTCCAAGACCGCCCGTGGGGTCTGACAGACTTCCGGATCCTCGACCCCGCCGGGTACTACCTTCGGATCACAGACCGCAGCCATTGACCGCCCCCGTAACCTGCGACCGGCCAGCCATCATCGCGGCAGAATAGTGAGTTTTCGACGAAGGCGCCGATGCATAAAAATACATCCGACCGGCTGTATGCCGGATTGTGGCGGGGACTGCTACGCAGTCAACGACGTCCTGGGCTCGTAATAACCGCACCCGAGCCGCCGTTCGGTGCGGTGGCTCAACTTTGGACGATCACCGTCGTAAGCATGCAGATCTGCCTTATCTGCGCGGGCATCTGAGCAAGGGCGGATAGGCATTGGACCTTCCGCCGGAGGGCTGGACGGCATAGGCGCGCAACCGTCTGGGTCTGCGGGTGGCCCCGTAGCCAGCGTCGGGCGATCCAGGGAATCTCGTCCGGGGCCGCATGATGCCAGTGGGCGGGCCCGTGCAGGGCGGTCCGCTGGCACGTGGCTGATGGCGTGCGGGGCAAGCGCCGTGCGGCGGATCCCCGCAGGCCCGGCCTTTCCGCCGGCGTGCGTGGTGATCTTGTCACGGAACATGCCCGGCCCGCACGGTCTCCGGCTCCGAGCAAAAAGACTTCTCCTATCAACGATAGGCTCTTGCGTTCCTATCAACGATAGGTTAATCTCCTATCAACGATAGGAGCTCGCCAAGGAGGACCGGGATGGTACCGATCTGCGTGGCTCGCGGGCTGGCGGGCGGCCGGCACCAGGAACTGCTCGCCGAGGCGGAGCGCCGCAGGCTGATCGCGGCGGTGCCCGCCGGGCCCGGCGCGGTCCCGCGGTTCGCCCTGCGGGTGGCGGGCCGGGGACGACGACCGGCCGTGGCCCGGCGGCCGGCCGCCCTCGCGCCGCGGGCATACGGGCCGCTGGCGATCTGATCGGCTCACGATGGCGAACTCGGTCGCGAAGCGCCGTACGGAGAAGACCGCGGAGATCGTGGCGTCCGCCTGGGCGCTGGCCCGGGCGGACGGGATCGCCGGCGTGACGCTGCACGGCCTGGCGCGGGTAGTGGGCATGCGTCAGCCCTCGCTGTACGTGTACTTCGACTCGAAGCTCGCGCTGTACGACGCGATGTTCGCCGACGGCAACCGGCAGCTCCTCGAGCGCCTGGACACCATGACGCGCTCCCCGGAGCCCCGCGAGGCACTCAAGCAGTGGCTGCATGCGTTCGCCGCGTTCGGCAGCGAGGACAGCGAGCGGTACCAGCTGCTGTTCCACCGGCCCATCCCCGGCTTCGCGCCCTCGGCGGAGTCGTACGCGCTGGCCGAGAAGGTACTCGGCGGCGCGTACACGCTGATGCGGGCGGCCGGGGTAACAGAGCAGGGCGACATGGACTGCATCGTCGCCATCACCGCCGGCGTGACCGACGCGCAGATCAGCAACGATCCCGGCGGTGACCGCTGGCTCCGGCATCTCAACCGTCTCGTCGACCTGCTGGTCGACGATGTCATCGCAAGGGGGAGGACCCAATGAACACCGACCGCATCGGCCGCGCGGAAGCCCGCCGCCTCGCCGAGGACGAGTTCCAGCGCTTCGCGGAACTGGCCGCCACGCTCACCCCGGAGGAGTGGGCGATGCCCACCGACTGCACCGCGTGGGACGTCCGCAAGATCGCGCTGCACGTGCTGGGGTCGGCCGACGCGCAGGCCTCGGTGGGCGAGTTCGCGCACCAGCTGCGCCGGGGGCTGCCGCTGAACAAGCAGATCGACTCGCATCACTGGGTCGACGGCCTGAACGAGCTGCAAGTCCGCGAGCGTGAGCAGCTGTCCAACGCGGAGCTCGTCGGGCAGCTGAAGACTGCCGGCCCGAAGGCGGTCAAGGGCCGCTGGGGGACCCCGGCGCCGATGCGGCTCACCCCGCTGCCGTTCGGACCTCCCATTGGCTGGCGGCCGCTGAAGTACCTGCTAGACGTGGGGTTCACCCGCGACGTGTGGTGCCACCGGATCGACATCTGCCACGCGACGGGCCGGCCGATGGACCTCAAGCCGGACCACGACGGCCGGCTGGTCGCCGACATCGTAGCCGAATGGGCCCAGCTCCACGGTCAGCCGTTCGACTTGGTACTTGACGGGCCGGCCGGCGGCACCTTCCGCCACGGCCGTGACGGCGAGCACGTCGAGATCGACGCCATCGACTTCATCCGGACGCTGGCCTGCCGCTGGCCAGGCAGCGGCGTGCTCAGCAACCCGCTGCCCCTGTAATCCCGATTACCGCCCACCACCACCACCACCACCAGGAGGAAAACCATGGCCACCGTCATCATGCAGACGTGGGACGGCATTACGCCCGACCAGTACGACACGCTCCGCGAGACTGTCGGCTGGGACCGCGACGTGCCCGCCGGGATGCGCTTTCACGTCGCCTCGTTCGGCGACGGCATTCTGCGCATGACCGACGTGTGGGACAGCGAAGAGCTGTTCGGCACCTTCGTCCAGACCCGGATCCTGCCCGGACTCCGCCAGCTCGGCATCCCCGGCCAGCCCGACATGATCACCCAGGCCGCGCACGAGGTCACCGCCGTAGACGGCACCTGACAAGGAAGGTGGCGGTGCCGGGCCAGGCCCGGCACCGCCACGGTAACCCCATCCCGCGGACGCCGCACATCCAGCGACCAGACGGCCATCCCCGCGGCCGGACAGCGCCGAGCCCCGCGGCGCAGACACCCATCCCGCCAGCCCGCAGGACCTGATGAGCAGGAGCCGAACAGGGCCGGCCACCACCCTGCCCTCCGGTGAAGCGCCCGCCAGCACCGTGGTCAGGGCCCGCGTGCCCGCAAGAGCGGGAACCGGCCGCGGAGCGCGCCGCGGCAGGCGGCGGCCGCGGGGCCGGGTTGCTCACCGGCGGCCACACAGGTCGGAGGTGCCCCATCCTGGATCGCGCCCTGCACCGAATGCGATAAGGCCACGTCGGAAAGCAGCGTGAGCTAGAACTGGACATTCTGTGCGCGGCGCACAGTCCATCGGCACGCTGTTGCTAAAGAGACAGAGTCGGCGATCCGGCGCGAGACGCCGCCGTCCGCCCGTCACGGACTGTAGTTCGCGCTGCCCGCCGCCGGGGAAGCGATATCCGCCTAATTGAACCCGAGGGCGCTGCGGTGGTGCCGTAGCGTTCTGGAGGCCTGGCGGGCTGGCTCCCTATCCGCCTGCCGACCGCGGTTGTGGCCTGGCTTTAGAACGAGGTGCCAGCCCGTCGGGTCTCGCCGCGGCGTGGCTCGAAAGAGGCGCGAGCGCCAGCACTGGAATTAGGCATGCCCGCCGCGGGCCTTCGGTTCGGTGACAACGGTCGGGAGTGTGCTGATGGCGGAAGTAATGATCGGGATCGACCCGCACAAGGGCTCGCACACAGCGGTGGCGATCGGCGGGGCGGAGGAGCCGCTGGGCGAGTTGCGGGTGCGCGCCTGCCCGTCCCAGGCCGGGCGGCTGCTGGCGTGGGCGGTGGCGTGGCCGGAGCGGAGCTGGGCAGTGGAGGGCGCGGGCGGGCTGGGCCGGCTGCTGGCCCAGCAGCTGGTCGCCGCCGGTGAACGGGTGCTGGATGTGCCGCCGAAGCTGGCGTCTCGGGTACGGCTGCTGCAGGCCGGTGACACGAACAAGAACGACCCCAACGATGCCCGGTCGGTAGCGGTCGCCGCGCTGCGGGCCAGGACCCCCCGGCGGGAAGTAATCGCCGAGGATCATGCTGCAGTGCTGAAGATATGGTCCAAGCGGCACCGGGACCTGTCCCGAGCCCGCAACCAGGTCGCCGGCCGGCTGCACGCCGTGCTCTGCGATCTGGTCCCTGCCGGTCACCCGAAGGAGATCTCCGCAGCCCAAGCCGCCAGGATCCTGGAGCAGGTGACGCCGTCCGGTGCCGTCACCGAGGCCCGTACCGAGCTGGCCGCCGAGTTCCTGGCCGACCTGCGCCGCCTGGATGCCCAGCTGCGCGACACCCGCAAGAAGCTGGCCGCCGCGGTCAAAGCCTCCGGCACCACCGTCACCCAGGTCTTCGGCGTCGGCCCGGTCATCGCGGGCACCGTGATCGGCGACGTCCGGCAGGTGTCCGGGTTCCCCAGCCGGGACCATTTCGCCGCCTGCAACGGCACCGCGCCGGTGGAGGTGTCCTCCGGGAACCGGAAGATCTACCGGCTGTCGCTGCGCGGCAACCGGCGCTTCAATTATGCGATCCACATGGCCGCGATCACCCAGATCCGGTACCGGCGCAGCGACGGCCGGGCCTATTACGAGAAGAAGATCGCCGAGGGAAAAATGCACAAGGAAGCGCTGCGGTCCCTCAAGCGCCGGATCAGCGACGCCATCACGCGGCGCTCCTGGCCGATGCCCGGCAGGAGGCCGCAGCAGCTGCCTGCCCCGAGGGCCCGGGAGGGCAACCGGGGAACCGCTCTGTCTCCAGGGCGGCCGGCTCACACCCCGCAACACCGGCTCTTCGGACAAGCCACTCCCAGGCCCGCAACCACCCTACGGCCCGTTCCCCACGCGGACGAGCCATCCCGGCAGCGCCGACCGCAAGGAAAACCCGGACAGCCCCTTGACAACAAATGCAAAGAGGTCTCGCTCTGCGCTCCTACCAGGTCGGCGACCTGCCAGCCGAGGTGGGCGCGGAATTGGACGATCTGCGTCCTCTCAGGGCGGAGCCTGATACTCGCTAAATAGCCGATGTGAGCGAGTTCCGCATGTGAATTTGGGACTGTCCGACGAACTGACAATTTCTTGAGCGGTGGTGGGTCCTTCCAAGTTCACTGTCCCATCGGGCATGTGCCAGGGCACGGCGGTGATGGCGGAGACGGTTCCGGCGATGCTCATCTGAGCGCCGGGAATGGAGATGCCGCTGTCAGGTTGAGCGCTCACGGGACCTTGGTCCAAAGGTCCGCACCGGGTCGGTTTTGGGCTTGTGCCGAGGCCTCGCGGTGGTCGGCGATGGTGAAGTAGAGCACCGATGATCCGATGAGGACTGCTCCGAGGGCATCGCGGCTTGTCACGCCCTCGCGGAGAAAGGCCACTGCACTGGCGACACCGAAGACCGGGATGAGGTTGAGCACGATGGCCGCGCGCCCGGCATCGATCTGAACGATCACCGTATTGAACAGCAGGAAACTGGCGCCGAAGCCTGCGGCGCCGACGAGTGCGGCGATCAGCCAGAAACGAGGCGCTGCCGGCACGGTTCCGGTTCCTGCAGTCCAGCGGGCGGTCGTCACCAGCAAGGACACCAGCGTTGCCGCCGTGAACTGCCAGGCGGTCAGCGACAGGGCGTCCGATCCGTCATCGAAACGCTTGGCGGCAATCGTGTAGAGACTCGCGGTTAGGACGCCGCCAGCCACCAGCAGGTCTCCGGCCGCTGTGCTGTGGCCTTCGCCTGCTCCGGCCAGTACCGCCAGGCCTGCGAGCGCGGCCACGACCGCGACGATGGCTGGCCGGGTGATGGTCTCCCGCAGCAGCACGGCAGCCAGTACTACCACCAGCCCGGATTCCAGGCCGTTGATCACGGCTCCGTGCACCGCGCTGGTGAGCGACAGGCCAAAGGTGTCGCCTAGGTAGGCCAGGGCTGGCTCGAGGAGTCCCAGCAGCGCAGGAAGCCACCAGGACCCCGGCGGACGGTAACCGCGGATAACCAAGGCAGCCCACAACACGCCCGCCCCGGCCATCAGCTCGACACTGAGCAATGTCACCGGGTCGAAGCCACCCAGGGCATATTTCGTTCCGGTGACCGCCACCCCCCACAGCCCGGCCGCAGTCAGGAGCGCGGCAGTGGGACTGCGCAACCCAGCCATCCTAGGGCCGCCGTCCTAGCCGGGTTTGCTGGCCGCAGAAGCAGAACGGGCCGCGGTGACTGTCCCCCGGCTGGGCAAGGCTGTCCCTGCAATCCAGGGTCAGACATCCGGGCGTTGCCACGCAGCCACCACGCTGCGGGTGCTGGAACGGCCATGCGCAACACGGCGAAGCTCCCGGTCGCAGCCAGGCCAACACCCGGCGCGAGTCGGAAGGCGTTGCCCATCTTTCCGTCCGAGGTACCTGGTTTTCAGACCTGGCGCCGTGACGTCCATTGGTTGCGGGCATGGCGCTCCTCCTGGTACCGGCAGCACGTTGCTGTCGAACTCGCTGCCGTCCGGGTCGGCCATGAGACGCCACTGGAATCGTCGAGCTCGCGGGATCTGGCCGGGCTCGGGCCACGGCCGCCGAGGGTCTCGGCATCGGCGGTGGCAGCGTCGAGGTCGTCTGCGACCTGGCCCAGGCGGAACCGGTTCTGGCCGGATTTGGTCTCGGGAATGTGCTGGAACCCCGCGGGTGAAGCTGTCCCTGGCCGGGACAGCACGACGAGCTGGCCGTCCCCGGATGTGGCGTCCGCGCGCACGTCCAGGGGCCGTACCAACGGTGCCGGCCGCTGCGGATTGCTGGTGTCGCTGGCGAGGTACCCCCGCCGAGGCGGCCATGGAGCATTCATTCCGCGGTGGTCTAGCTGGATTCTGGGATGAGGCTTGCCACTTGATGGACGTCGCCGCATGGCACGCCGAGAGCGTGGTGATGCTGGCGGATCGCGTCCTCGTCTGGCGCCTCAAGGAGGCAGTACACATTGCCGTCGGTGTTGTGGTAGAGCTCGATCTGCCGCACCCCGTACTCGTCGGTGACGCGCTGCTGTGTAGCGATGGTTATCTGCTCGAGAGCCTGCCGCGGGAGCTTAAGGTCTTCGTGAAAGTCCATGAACTGGGGCATTGCTTGTCCTCCTATCAAATGTCTATGTGTGACGGCTGCCGCGACGCGGGCCAGGAAATGGCCGCGCAGCTGGCAGCCGGCATCGCGTGCGAGGCGGGCCGCCCGGTCGGCGTCCGCTTGAGCGGTGAAGTCCTGGCGCCGGGTCGCGGCGACAGCTGAGGTGATCGAGATGGGCAGGTCCATGGCGTTCTCCTCGCGAGTTGCGGCTGACCCTGAGCCTGCCGGGAGGATGCGTGCGAGACATCCGTGCTGGGCACGGATCCGCCACGGGGTTGGTACGGAATCTGCCGCGGTCCTGCGATGATCGGTTCGTGGGCGACGTGCTGCCAGCGGGAATGTCCGCGCGCGAAGCGGAGGTACTCGACGCTCTGGGCAAGCACCTGACGAACGCGCAAATCGCTTCAGGCCTTCACATATCTGTACGCACCGTCGAAAGTCATGTCTCCGCTTTGCTGCGGAAGTTCGGCGCATCTGATCGCCGCGAGCTTGCCGGACTTGCTGCGGTGGCTCGCGAGACGGTCACTGTGCGTGGGCTGCCCGCGCAGTGGAAGAGTTTCGTTGGCCGGGAGCGGGAACAGGCGACTGTGCTGGCTGCTCTGGGTGAGGCCCGGCTGGTGACCCTGGTGGGTCCTGGCGGTGTGGGCAAGACCCGCCTGGCGGTAGAAGTGGCGCGGGGTGCGGCATCATCATTCCCGTCTGGCTGCGCCTTCGCTGACCTGGTGCCGGTGCGGGAGGGCTTCGTGGTCCAGTCGGTGGCGTCGGTGCTCGGGGTTTCCGAGCGGCCCCAGCAGCCGCTGGCGGAAGCTGTGCTTGAGCACCTCGCCGGGCGGCGGGCGCTGCTGGTGCTCGACAACTGCGAGCACCTGCTGGCCGAGGCGGCCGTGTTCACCGAGCGGCTGCTGGCAGCGTGCCCTGGCGTGCGGCTCCTGGTAACCAGCCGCGAGCGGCTGGCGGTCGCCGGGGAGTACGTAGTGGCGGTGCCGCCGCTGTCCCTGGCCGCCGGCGTGGAGGGGTCCGAGGCGGCGCTGCTGTTCATCGACCGGGCCGGTGCGGTGGACTCCGGCTTCATCCCGGCCGCTGCGGTCGATGAGGTGTGTGCCCGGCTTGAGGGTGTGCCGCTGGCGATCGAGTTGGCTGCGGCGCGCAGCGCATCGCTCGGGCTGGACGGCTTGCTCGCTGGCCTGGACGACTACCTGCGGCTGCTGGCTGGCGGGCGCGGCGCTGATCCACGCCACCACTCGCTCCGCGCGGTCATCAGCTGGAGCCACGATCTGCTCGACGATGCGGAACGGGCCATGTTCCGCCGCCTGGGGGTATTCGCCGGCGCGTTCGACCTGGATGCTGCGTGTGCCATCAGCGCAGACGGGAAGCGCGGGGCAACCGCTGACGTGGTCGGCCGGCTGGCGGACAAGAGCCTGCTGGTCGCAGCGCACCGGAGCGGCAGCGGCCGGTGGCGGATGCTGGACACGGTCCGCGCCTTCGCGCTGGAGCAGCTGACCGCAAGCGGTGAAGAACCCGCGGTGCGGGAACAGCACCTGCGCTGGGCTGTCCAGACCGCGGCCGCCTTGGAGCAACGGGCGCAGGCAGCCGGAGGGTCCGTTCAGGCCGAATGGCGGCCCGGCTTCGATGCGGTCGCCGACGACCTGCGGGCCGCGCTCGGCTCAGGCGCCGGGCCGGGACCAGACAGCCTGCGTCACCGCCTGGCCTGCAGCCTCGGGCATCTGGCCTACGCGCACCGCTACCTCGCCGAGGCGCGCGGGCATTTTGAGCGGGCCGTTGGCCTGGCGCCCGGCGCAGGCCAGGCTGCCGCGGACCTGCTGGCGCAGGCCCGGGTGGCGGCAGCTGAAGGACGCGGCGAAGACGCCTTCGACCTGCTGCTGGCCTCGGCCAGCCGCGCCAAGACCGCGGGCGACGACTGTGCCAGGTCCACGGCCTTGGTGGAGGCCGTCACGGTCGCGCATCGCATTTCCGGCACGTTCAAGCACGAGGTGCCGCCCAGCCGGCTGCGCGATCTGCTCGCCGAAGCAGCGCGTACCGCGCCCGCAGATGACGCCGCCGCCGCCGCGCAGCTCGCCACTGCCGCAGCCTGGAACGCCCGGGCGGAGAAATCCACACCCGACCCGCAGCTAGCTGCGGCAGCGCTGGCCGCGGCACGCCGCGCCGCGGATCCGGTGCTGATCAGCGGCGCCCTGGACGCCGTCGCCGAGGCGGCACGTGCGGCCGGCAAATACCGCCAGGCGCAGAAGCTGAGCGTGGAACGCTCCCAGCTGACAGGTCACCTTCCCCGCCACGACGTCCGGGCGGGATTCGAGATCAGTGACTCCAGGAGCATCACCTTGGCTGTGGCGGCGGGCGATCTGCCCGGCGCCTTGTCCATGGCCGACCACGCCGCCGGCAACCCGCTGGCCGGCGATCAGCCAATGACGCTGTTCCGCCGGGTCATCGCGCTGGCCCTGCAAGGCGACTTCGATGCGGCGATCGCCGACGCCACCGGCATGTGGCAGGCATGGCTGCGGGCAGGAGCACCGCCGGCCCACTGGCTGGCACCTGCCGCCCACGCCGGCGTCCTCATCTGCAACCTGCGCGGTGACAGCGACGGAGTGCGTGAATGGCGTGACCGCGCTACCAGGCTGGCCGCAGGGCGCACGAGCAGGAACCTGGCCCTCTTCGCGGCGTTTGCCGACTCCCGCGTTGCACTGCACCACGGCCGGAACGACCAGGCCGCCGCTGCCCTCGCTGGGCTCGGCATCGGCGAACGGCCTTGGTATGACAACACCCGCCACTGGGACTACGACGCCTACGCCTGGGCGCTCGCCGCCGAGACCGCAGTCACCGCCGGCCTCCCCGATGCCACACAACGACTAACTGCCGCCGAGCCGGCCGCCCAGGAGAACCTCTGGGCCGCCGCCTGCCTCGCCCGGGCCAACGGCCAGCTGCACAATGACCGTGCCGCGCTAGAGGAGTCTCTGGCCGGCTGGCAGCGCATCGGCTCGCGGTTCGAACATGCGGCCACCCTGCTGCTGATACCCGACCGGGCAGCGCAAGGACACGCCGAGCTGGACGCGCTCGGCTGCCCCCGCCCGTCACGTGAACCACCCCGAAACTAACCAGCAGAACACAACCAGGGCCGCCGATAACTCCCAACCAACATCACTCCGCAAGGCGCCCATAACATGCCCATCGGTAGTCAACGAATGCTGATGACCCGGGGCGTCTTTGGTCCGGCCACGATCGTGCCGTCGGGCCGGCGGACGCTGCCGGACAGCCGCTCCTGCACGTACTCACGCAGCCTGTCGTTGCTCACCAGCTTCGCTGTCTTCGGGCGCTTGGCGGCCTGCTGCGCTTTCCATTGCGCCACCACGGCGCGGTAGACGCGCTTCCCGCTCCTGGTCGCCGCGTTGCGGCGCAGCTCGCGCGACACGGCCCCCGGGTCACGGCCGAGCCGGCGAGCGATCTCTCGCACCCCGAAGCCTTGGGCACCCAGCAGCGCGATCTCCTCACGCTCGGCGAACGACAAGTAGCGGCCTGTCGGCTCGTCCAGGCTCAGCGGCGGCATCCCGCCAGCGTGGCGGAACCAGCGCGCCCCGGCCGGCCACGACACGCCGACCGACTCCGCAGCCTCGACCGTCGTCATCCCGCCAGCGATCAGCCGCCAGAACTCCCGCTGCACCGCACGAGACGGCTCAGGCCGACCCGGTGACCGCATCGGCGGCCGCAACGCCCGATCCGCCGCCCACTGCCGCCGAGCACCCGCGGGCCCCTGCGGCATCTGCTTCCTGCTCGCCCCCATCGCACACCTCCGTGATCGAAGTGTTGCGACGACCAGTTGAATTCGCCTTCGCTGCCCTGATCGGTGTGCATGATCACACCGGGCACGGTGCCGCCGCGCACGGTGACCGCCATGGCCAGCGCCCCGTAGGCCGCGGCAGCGTCGTGGTGCTCAGAGACGGTGAACCCGAGGATCCGGCGGGAAGCCGCCTCCATCACCGAGACCAGATACAGCTTGCCCTGGCCGGTGGCGACCTCCGTCCCATCGCCATACCACTTGTGGTTCAGCCGGGCCGCCGGGAACTGGCGCTTGACCAGGCCCGGGGCGCGCCAGCGGCCGCGGCCGCGGCGGGTGGTGGCCTTGCGCCGGCGCCTGGCCCGCGCCGCCAGTCCCTGCTCTGCCATCAGCGCCGCGACGGTGTTCTTGCTCACCCGCCACCCGGCGTCTTTCAGGTCGGCGGTGATCATCGGGGAGCCGCGCTTGCCCTGATGCGCCTCAAACAGCCGCCTGACCTCAGCCGCCAGCAGGACCCGGCGCGCTGCCCGCGGCGGCAGCGTCCCGGCCCTGGCATGGCTGGCCCACTTGTAATACCAGGACTGGGAGATCCCCAGCGCCCGGCAGGCCACAGCATGCGGGATCCGGTGCTCGTCCCTCTGGGCGGCGATGAAGGCAGCCACCGCTACCTGCCCATCACGTCCTTCACCCAGAGGGCCACGCTGCGCTTGAGGACATCACGCTCCATCGCCAGCTCAGCGTTCTCCTTACGCAGCCGCACCAGCTCCGAACGTTTATCCTCGCTCAGCACGCCGTCAGATCCACGGCGGCGCCTGTCCGCGTTGACCCAGTTGCCGAGCGTGCCCTCGTTAACGCCCAGGTCCCGGGCCACCTGCGCGATCGGCTTGCCGGTCTCCCGGACCAGCCGCACCTCGCCCTCCCGGAAATCATGATCGAACTTCCTGCGCGTTTCTGCCATCGCCTTCCTCCTAAAGGCGATGTCTCCGCGCTACGAGGGGAAACCCAGTGTTCTACCGCGCAGAACAGGCTGATCTGAACTGCAGCGTGTGAGCTGGGTCAGGCGCTGGCGTAGACCTCGCGGATCTCGAGCGTCAGCGGCGTGACGCCGGGCAGTGCTGGGAGTGGATAGGTGGCAGCTTCCTCGGCGTGTTCCTTTGTGTCGAAGACGATGATGGACATGCCGATGTCATCGACGGGCTCCAGCCAGCAGGCGCTGACGAAGCCCGGTGCCCTCGGGACCAGGTCCAGTCTCAGGTCAGCCAGCGCCTGGCGAGCCGGGCCGGGATTCTCGATGCGGACGGTGGCTACCACTGCGTGCATGGGCCGAGTGTTGCGGTGCCAGGACAGTGAGTCAACGGAATAATGGCCCGGTGACCGGCGGCCGGATCGCCGCTGGCTGGTGCCGGGCTTCTGCGGCTGGCGGGCAGCTCGGCAGACAGCCGCAGGTGCTCGCGGTCCTGCTACGGGAGCCCGAGTTCATGGTCACCATGTCAGGCCGCAGGCGAGCAGATGACCAACCAGACAACAGCCACGCACCTGGCTGACAGAGGCCTGGGGAAGAACTCCCCGCTTCTGCATGAGGACAGCGTGTTGCGTTCCCGGACTTGGCGATGGGCAGCCGGTGGTTAGCTGGTGCGCTGGCCCCAGGCGGTGACGATAGGTCCTCCCATGATGATCCGGGTGGGGTCGGCCAGGGCTGCCAGCGCACCGTCAAGGTCGGCGCAGCTGGCTCCCGCGTGCCGGATCTGATCACGCATCCGCTCCACGCCCAGCCGGGCGCCTGGCCCAGGCGTCGCCGCCGGGCTGGTAGCTGCGGTGGGCCCGGCCGGCCACCTGATCGAGCCCGGCTTTGTGCAAGTCGGTCACCAGGTGCCGGCCATACCGCGGATTCCAGCCTGCCGCCAGCGCGGCCTGGTGCCAGGGACCGGTGATCGCCGACAGCGCCGACACCGCGGGTTCGGCGTCAAAGCCCAGCCCGTCCGCGTCCTCCAGGATCAGCCAGCCGCCCACACGCAACGCCGCGGCCAGCTTCGCCGCGGCGGCGGCCGGTGCCCTCAGATGTTCCAGCACCAGCCGGGCGTGGATCAGATCGAACCCGCCACCCGGCACGCCGTCCCGTTCCAGGTCATGACGGACGACGGTGATGTTGCCGTGATCTAGGTCTGCCAGGACGCCGACATCGATATCGGACGCCAGCACCGAGCCGCGACCGCTGACCCGGCCCGCTAGCCAGGCCGCCATTGACCCCCGGCCGGCGCCCACCTCCCAGCACCGCCACCCGGCGGCTAGCCCCAGCTGGTCAACGGCGGCCTGGCTGACCGGATCAAGCTGGCGCTCCACCGCCGTGAGGCGCTCATCCTCCCGGCCCCAGGACCTGTCGAACGCGTACCTGCCCACGCCCCGATACTGCCCCGGGCCAGCTGCCGAAACGTGCAACTGGCTGCCGCTCAAGCAAGCCGATCCGTTATCACGCCCGGGTCCAGAAAACACACTCATGGGTGCCGCATATGGCGCGGTCGGTCAGGCCGAATACAGCTGTCTCGCGGCCGCGGAGCTAGAGCGACACGCCTCAGCCGGCGAGCGGCTGTCACTGCCGACGCCGATCAGCCAGCCCGGGCAGTCGTGACCACGAAATGTGGGCCAGATCCAGATCCCAGATCCCAGTGGGGTTGACACAACCGCGCCGGGCGCGGTCCCGGCCCGCATCCCGGCACCGCAGCCACCAGCCGTCGCTGCCGCTCATCCAGGTGCGGGAACCTTCGCCCGAACCAATCCTGAAGGAAGTGCTACGAGGGAAACCCAGATCTCGGTTCGCAGCTGTTCATCGAGATCCCCCGGGATCAGCCGCACCGTTGGCGCTGGTCAGGCCGGATCAAGATCGATGCGGATGGTCAACGGGGCGGAGGGCCACTGCTCACCCGATCGCCGCGTCCCACCGATATGGCAAGGTCCGCGAACGGGCGGACCGGGTCGTCGTCGTCGTCGGGAAGGGGGACGGCCGTTCCGCTGCGCTATGGGTGTCCGATCTTCACCCGCGTCTGAGGGTTCGCTTGCAGATTGCGGACGTAGTCGGCCTGTGTACCGTGCGCCGCTACTAGCCAGAATGGTTGTCCGTCAGCCCGTTTCCCGACGGGAGTGTATCGCGGGGCACCGGTGCGACGGCCGGTGGTTTTCCAGGAGCGCGAAAAGGTGCGGTGCGAAACCGAGAAGCAGGGATTGCCACAACCGGTTGTTGGGCCGCTCCATCGTGGTGACAGTCGGTACGTGCGGGCTCGCACACGCTTGTTCTAGCACGCCGAGCTTTGCACCCACGTGCCTCTGCGTTCCCTATGCAGCGCGATCCGACGTTGGCGCGCTCGGAGGGACTCGACCCCCGGCCTTCTGATCCGTAGACCAGTGGAGGGTGCCGGCAAATGCTTTAGAGCCCGTATCCGCAGGTCAGGGTCCAGCAGGTGTCCGGCACGCCCGTCTGATCCGGTGCCGTCCCGCCGGTCTGTGAGACGAGCGTGAGGGCTAAGGAGGGTCTGGAACGATGGGCGAAATCCGGAGCGTGCTCACACCGCATCTCCCATCGCCAGCACGGCGGTGACCAGATCCAGCAGCAGGCCGCAGAGGTCGTCTTCGGCGACCAGCACCACCGTGCCGTCATCCAGGCCGATGTGGTAGACGGGGGTGCCGGGAACTGGGCGATACGGTGGCGGGACCGCCAGGGCGCGGGCGGCGAGATCCTCCCACTGGGGGCCATCGCCGCGGTGGGCAGTGTCCACCATGCGGCGCTGCATGGTGCCGTCCCGCTCGATCCGGGTCGCCACGACCCTCATCAGCTCATTGTGTTCCCGCGCGGACACCGGGTAAAGGCCCGTTTACCCTGGTTGGCCGGCCGCCCGCGCGTCGCCACGAGAGTCGGGATGCGCCATTGCATGATCTGCCGCGAATCGTTGTCCTGGACGGCTAGGAGCTGGCTAGGTCGTGACGGTCGTTTCGGTGTGGCTGCGTGCCTGGCTGCTTCGTGGCAGGCCCTGGCCGGATCATGCGGACCGCGGTGATGTTTGCTTGGACCCAGCGCTGGCCGAGCGCGCGGGCGACGGCAATGCGGTGGTGCCCGTCGAGTACGTAGTAGCCGCGGCCGCATTGGTAGAGGTCGACGGGGTCCATGCCGCGACCGTGCCGAACGTCGATAGCGATCCGCTCAAAGCGTGTTCGCGGTAGCGGTGAGGTGGGCCGGAAATGGCGGTCGAAGCACATTGTCGGCTCGACCGACCCGACGATGCGATCGATCGGCACTGCCACCTGCCTGGCCAGCCCAGGACGGCCCGGGTGCCCGGTGGCCGAACGGACGTCACCCGCGCTCGCGCTGGTGACGATCGTCATCTCACCGAGCACCAGCAGGCGGTCGCGGATAGCTGGCCGACCACGCAGCCACCCGGCCAGTCTGGCCCAGCGTGCCCGCCGCCGGGCGCGATCGAAATCATCCCTGGCGTCTGCCTCAGGGAACCCAGTCTGCATAGTCTTGCGCTCCGCTGATCTTGGTCCGGCGGATCGGCTTGGTGGTCTTCGGCCGGTCGCCCGCTGCCCATGTTTCTCTCTCCCTATCTCCGTGGCAAGCCGCCGCGGCCCTTTCCCGGACGATGATGAAGGAGCAGGTGATAGCAGCAGTGATTATCGGTGCCGGCCCGCACAAGTGCTCGCACCCGCGGTGGCGATCGGCGTGGCCGGGGACCCGCTGGGGCGACGTGCGGGCGCGGGCCTCAGCGACCCAGGCGCAGCAGCTGGTGGCGTGGGCGGCGGGCTGGCCGGAACGGGCCTGGGCGGCCGGGGGTGGGTGCGGGCTGGCTTCCTGCTGGCCCAGCAGCTGGCCTCGCGGGCCGCACAACGCCCGAAATGCCGGTGATCATCGCTGGGCGGCCAGCATCCGGAGCCCTCGGGAGCATGCTCGGGCTGCTGTGCCGCCCGCACAGATGAACCTAAGCTGCGAAGCCATGGCTGACTGGATCTTTCAGGGCAACCCCCGGCACTACGACCTGCACGCATCGGTGACCGCATCCCGAGAGCAGTGGTGTGGCACGCCGCGGTACCGGGACCGGATGGCGGCCGGTGACCGGGTATGGCTGCAGGTCGTGGGGCCGAAAACCGTGGCATCTATTACGTCGCGACGATCGTGTCGGAGACCTACGAGCACCCCGTGAAGCCATCTGACCCCGCGCACTTCCGGTGGCGGACCGATATCCGGTTCGACTGCCGCATCCACCCGCCACTGCTGAGGTCGGAGCTGCTCGACGACGTCCAGGTCGGCTCGTTCCGCCCGTTCCGCGGCCGGCCCCTCCGTTGCCACACGCACCAGCGCGCCGAAATTGGCACTTCACCACCTTGCTCGAGCATGCGCACCGAGTCGGCGCTGTGGTGCCGCAGCGGACGTCAGCTTCGATCACAGTCAATGACGGACGCTGGTCCGAAAGCGTCGCCGCCGTAGCCGCCTTACCTGTATCGGATGATGCCGCAAGGTGGTTAGGCCTGGGCATTGCGGCATCATGAGCTGCTCTGTGCGGGCATGGTCGAGTTGGCTTCCTTGCCCTGATAGCTGCCGGGCCTGCGACCGGGCGGGCGGGTCAAGGACCGGGCGGGAGCCCGGCCGGCGTAGCCGGCGCCGTTAGGCGTCCTTGACGCGGCCGCCCGGGAGCGGATCATGCCAGGCGGTGGGGCAGGAAGGCTCAAGGGTGGCGCGGATGTGGTTGGTGGTCCAGGCCAGGGCCTTTCTGTGCGGGGTGACCAGCCGTGGCGGCCCGGGGCGGGAGGAGAGCAGCCAGCCTTACCTAGGTCCGCGGGGCTTGGGCGCTGCCCCGGCGACATGATGATTGATTGGGTGTCCCCGGCTTGCGGGGGTGCGGCCGCTCAGTCTAATCAGGCCGGCCGCCTGGCCCTTGGTGGCAAAGGCCCCGGCAGCGGCTGACAGCGGCTCGCGGGAGCTGGCCGCGGTGGTTCCCCATCGGGTGAAGTGCGGCTGCGGCGTTCCTGCCCGGGGGCCGGTGCGCCGAGGGCTGGTGACCATGGGCAAACGGTGAGGGGTGTCAGGCGGCGGTGAGCGCGTCGTCGCCGAGTTCGGTCAGGATGTGGCAGGCCCGCCGGACGATCTTGCGGGCCTCCGAGAGGGCGGCGCGCTTACTGTTCTTGCGGTCCCTGACAGCGGCGTAGTAGGCGTGGTCGGGGGCCGAGGCGCGGGCGTGGGTCTTGCCGGCTTCATAGACCGCCCAGCGCAGCACCGGCGGCCCCTGCCGGGACAGGCGCCCGGGCGGGCCCTTGCGGTCCGAAGACCAGACGGTGACATCCAGCCCGGTGAACCGGACCGCCTTGCGGGAGGAGGAGAACCGGCCTGCCCCGGCCAGCCAGCAGGTCAGCGCCAGCGCGGTGATCGGGCCGACCCCATACAGCTGCGCGGCGAGGACCTTCGCGCCGGTCAGATGCCGGGCCGCATACCGCAGCTGCATGCGCAGCACCTCCATGCGGGCTTCGACGGCGGTGAGCATGTCCAGGGCGGTGGCGACCTGCAGCTGCCCGCCCGGCGACAGGTGAGCAGCGGCGGCCTCGCGCAGCCCAGCCACGCCCTGCTCGGTGCGCAGCGCGCCCTCGCCCAGCGCCGGGGCTCCCTGGTGGAAGAACACAGCATGGATGCGCTGCACCCAGGCGGTGTGCTCGGCCCGCAGGTCGTGGTAGGTCTCCAGCAGCGCCCGGTACTCCAGGATCTGCGCCGGCGGAATCCAGCACCCGGGCAGCCGGCCCTCGGCCAGCAGCACCCTGAGGTGCCGGGAGTCGGTCTTGTCGGTCTTGGCGTGCCGCTTGCGGCCGCGGGCGGCGGCGGTGTCGGCCGGCTCGCCGACATGCGCGGCGATCCCGGCCGCGGCCAGCTCCTCGGCGACATACCGCCACCCGGTGCACCCCTCCATCGCGAACGCGACGTCGTCACGGCCGGCGAACCGCGCCAGCCAGGCCCGCAGGTGCGCCCGGTCAGCCGGGGCGATCTGGCCGCGCTTTACCTCCCCGGTCACCGTGTCGAGATAGTCGAACGTCAGCTGCTTCCGGTGGATATCCAGCCCGCCTGCGATGGGCATCGGGACCTCCTCAAGCTCCGAAAGGGGGAGCGCGACGCCCCCCCTATGCGAAATGCCTACGCGGTCAAGCCTGACCCGCGTTGAGCTGGGGAGGTCTCCAGCACCCCGGCCAGCGACCTCAGCCCGGCCCGATGCATGTCATCTAATTGAGATCCAGGCGGATGTTGCGGGTTTGCCGTAGCGTCCAGGAAGCTCGGCGGGCTGGCTCCCGAACCGCCTGCCGACTGCATCAGCGTCACGCGGTCTGGCTTTAGAACGAGGTGCCAGCCCGCCGGGTCTCGCCGTGGCGTGGCTCGAAAGAGGAACGAGCGCAAGCACCGTAATTAGGCATGCCCGCCGCGGTCCTTCATCGCCTGGAACGAGGACTTGGAGTGTGCTGATGACAGCAGTGATGATCGGCGTGGACCCGCACAAGGGCTCGCATACCGCAGTTGCGATCGATACGGCGGAGGAACCGCTGGGCAAGCTGCGGGTCCGCGCCTCGGCCAGCCAGGCCGGACGGCTGGTGAAGTGGGCGGCGAAGTGGCCGGAGCGGACCTGGGCGGTGGAGGGCGCCGGCGGTCTGGGCCACCTGCTGGCCCAGCAGCTCGTCGCGGCTGGCGAGCTGGTTCTGGACGTGCAGCCGAAGCTGGCGGCCAGGGTGCGGCTGCTCGAGGCCGGGGACAGTAACAAGAACGACCCGAACGACGCCCTGTCGGTGGCCGTCGCTGCGCTGCGCTCCAGGGCCCGGCGCCAGGTGCGGGCCGATGACCACGCGGGGGTGCTGCGGGTGTGGTCCCGGCGGCGGGCCAAGAACCAGGCCGCGTGCCCGCTCCACGCCGTGCTGTGCGAGCTGGTGCCCGGAGGCGTGCCGGAGGAGATCACGGCAGCTCAGGCCGTCCGCATCCTCGGCTCAGCCAAGCCCTTCGGCGCCGCTGGGCAGGCCCGGTGCGACCTCGCCGCCGAGCTCCTGGCGGACATGCGCCGCCTGGATGAGCAGATGCGTGAATCGAAGAAGAAGCTTGCCGCCGCGGTCCGCGCGTCGGGCACCAGCCTGACCGAGCTCTTCGGCGCCGGCCCGGTCGTCGCTGCCACCGTGATCGGCGATGTCACGGACGTGTCGCGGTTCGCGGGCCAGGTGGATCACGACCACCCGGTAACCGTTGATGATCTCGGCGGCCGGCTTTCCACAGAAGTTGCTGTGTGAGGCGGCGGGGTCGATGGTTGAGAAGTAAGGAAGGTTCGTCTGATATTCCAGGCCACCGTCGGCGCCAAGATCAAGGGTGCCAGTGCCCAGCGCAAACCGGCTGGCCCGCAGCACCTGCCAGTCATCACACAGCACCGCAGCCAGCCGCCGCAGCGACGCCAGCCTGGCCGCGACGTACTTGGTGTATTCGGCGTCCCGGCCGCTGCTCACCGCCCGCCGCCCCAGCTCATCACGTGCTCCACAACTACTACAGGCGTGCGGCGCCGCGTTCCGTTGTCACCTGCAGCAAGATTTATCCATCCCCTGCCTGACGCCCCGGCCCTGGCGAAAACGCACGCAGATCAACATGATCTGAGCACCTTCGCCAGAGTCCACCACTGCAGGCGCGCAAGCACGTAATCGGGCGTTTCGGTAAGCCAACGCGCCGGGAGTGGTCTGCTGCGCGTGCGACGCATTGTGGATTGGGGAGGGCCGGTCACGGTTTCCTGCCGATGCCGCAGTAGCCGGCCAGGCTGCTGTCAGCACCGGTGTCAGCCTGAGGGGCCCACCACTGGCGGATCGGCACCACGCCAGGCTCGATCACCTCCAGGCCGCCGAAGAACCGGGCCACCTGCTCACCGGTCCGTGGCGTGACCGGCACTGGGGACAGCTCGTTGTAACGCCGCGTCATTTCCGCGATGGCACCGGTCTGGATGTCGCGGGCGGCATGGGCGATCACCAGGTAGCTGCCGGACGGCACCGCGTCCATCAGCCGTGCCACGATCGCATACGGGTCATCGGCATCGGGGATGAAGTGCAGCACCGCGATCAGCAGCACCGCGACCGGCTGGCTGAAATCAAGCGTCCGCCCCGCTCCGGACAAGATCGCGGCGGTATCCCGCAGGTCGGCGGGGATGTAGTCGGTTTCCCCCTCGGTGCTGCTGGTCAGCAGCGCCCGCGCGTGGGCCAGGACCACCGGGTCGTTGTCCACGTACACGATCTTGGACTGCGGGGCGGCCTGCTGGGCGACGTCATGGGTGTTGTCGGCCGTCGGCAAGCCGGTCCCGATGTCCAGGAACTGCCGGACGCCGTACCCGGCGGCCAGCCGGTGCACCGCATCGATCAGGAACCGGCGGGCCAGCCGGGCGATCAGCGGCAGGGAGGGCATTACCTCCAGGACCTGCTCCGCCGCCTGCCGGTCGGCGGCGAAGTTGTCCTTGCCGCCCACCCAGTAATTCCACATCCGGGCCGGATTCGGCACGCTGACGTCAAAGCCACCCAGCTCACTGCCGCCCACGCCGACCTGGTCCGGCGGCCCGCTCTGCGTCACAGCGACCTTCCCCTTCCGCGCACTGCCCTCCCGGCGCTGCGCAACAACCCAGCCCGCATCGCGCCCGCACAAACGGTCAGGCAGCCACCGGGCCAGGCCGTCCAGGACAGATCTCCGGACACGCCGGGACCCACCACCAGGCCGCCACCTGACCGGAGACCTCCAACCCGACCTACCGTACCGGTGCGGGAGCGGCCATCGTGATCCTGGCATAGTGCGCTGAACAGGTCACCACAGCCGGGGATCACCATGCTGGCCAGGCGCACAGCGTATCCGCGGCGTCCGGAACGAGCTGAACATCTCGCTCTGGACGTCCCCGTTCCCGGCGGAGGGGAGCCAGGCCGGATGAACCGCACACCCCGCCACTGCCGGCCGAGGTTCGCTGCCGCACTGGCTAGGATTATCTTCCGGCCCGGGGACGCACAATGCCGCCGTTCTGGTCGGCCTCAACGTTCCCGGTGTACGCCAGTTGAGGCGCGCAGAACTGGCCAATCTGGCTCCTGGTGATGTCGCTCAGAGGGTGTCAATTGCGCGGTCGAGCCATTCGGCCAGGAGTTGCCGTTCGGCTTCGCTCAGCATGTCGAGTCGGGGCGCGATGGCCCGGAAGGCGACCGCGGCCGCAATCGGCCCACTTTCGGGGCGTTCGGGTGCGTCGGTGAGTATCTGCCCGAGAATGGCCTGGAACATGCTCTCGGGGAGGCGTGGATCGCGTTGATCGGGCGGCGTTGACAGCAGCGTCTGGATGGCGCCGATTCCGGCTGCCTGGATGAGATCGACGGCGCGCCGCTCGTCGACGCGGAGCCGGCCGGTTGCCGCGACCCGGTGAACCCGCGATTCCAGAACGTGCCTGCCCGATTGGGCAGCTGGTGAGTGCAGCACCCGGTCCGGGTCGCTCAGGAGACGGAACAGGGCTGGATTGGCGACGCCGAAATTGATCTGCATCTCCCAGCCAGCGCGTAGATCGTCGAGCGGATCAACACCCGCTGCTGATGCCGCTTTCACGTCCGCGGCTTTGGCGCACACGTAGGTGGCCATCACGTGCTCGGCTACGGCTTCCAGCAGGCCGTCCTTGTCGCCGAACAGGCGGTAGATCATCGGTGCCTGCACGCCGGCTTCCTCCGCGACCCCGCGTGTGGTGACCGCCGCTGGCCCTTCCTCGCGCAGGAGCCGGGCTGCGACGTCCACGATCCTCGACCGCGTGTCGGCCCGGCTGCTGGTCGCATCAGCCATGTATCAACGATAACGCATTCTTGCTATCCACCTGCTTCCACTGGTACGTTCAGTGTGATATCAACGTTACCTCAGGAGAGCAGCTCATGATCATCATCACCGGAGCAACTGGAGCGCTCAACGGCGCGACCGTCGAGCACTTGCTGAAGCGCATGCCAGCCAGCGAGATCGTCGTTGCCGTACGCGACACGGCCAAAGCCCGGCACTTCGCCGATCGCGGGGTGACAGTCAGGCACGGCGACTATGCCGACCCCAGCTCACTGCCGGGCGCGTTCGCCGGCGCGGACCAGCTGCTGTTCGTGTCCTCGAACGACCCGGCCGCCGACGCCGTGAGCCTGCACCGCACCGCGATCGAAGCGGCTGTCACCGCAGGAGCCGGGCGGATCCTCTACACCAGCCACCAGGGCGCCGCACTCGACACCCCCTTCGGCCCAGGGCGCGACCACGCCGCCACCGAGCAGCTGCTCGCCAGGTCCGGCGTCGCCTGGACCTCGCTCCGCAACGGCTTCTACGCGCACAGCCTCAACTGGCTGACGGGCCCGTGGCGCGAGACCGGTGTCATTGCCGTTCCCGCCGATGGACCGGTGTCGTGGACGGCCCGCGAAGACGCCGCCGAGGCCGCGGCCGTCATCCTCGCCTCGAACGGCGCGTACGACGGCCCCACGACGCTCACCGCCAGCGCCGCACCCACCTTCGGCGAGATCGCCACTATCGCGTCCGAGCTGACCGGGCGAACGATCGAGTGCGTGGTGATGGATCAGGACGAGTGGGTCGCCGCCCAGATCGCCGCCGGACTGCCGGAGCACGTTGTGCGCTTTACCCTCCCCATGTACCAGGCCGCCTATGAGGGCTTCTTCTCCGGAGTCGACCCGCTGCTCGCCATCCTCCTCGCCCGGGAACCGCGGACCGTGCGCGATGTGCTTGCGCAGCCGACCGCGCACTAGGCGCACCGCATTGAGGAGGATTGACCTGGACGCCATCTAACAGTCATGACGCCACCGCACGCCCCGGTTTGCCGACACCCCCGGCCCGGACGGGCCGCAGCCCAGAACGACCAGATCCGCACTGCCCGCCTGGAGATCACCAATGGGTCATAGCCGCGCCGAACGAATCCTCTTTGTGTCAAGTGGCTTTTGTGCAGTTTCTGCCCCGGCGGAGCTGCTGGCGCGGCTCGCCGGGGCGGGGTGGCGGTCGTAGGCTGGTTAGCGGCCCGGGAGTGGCTTCTCCGAAGAGCCGGCGATCGGGGTGAGAGCCGGGCGCGCTGGAGTCAGAGTTGTTCCCCGGTTGCTACGAGCGCAAGATCGCCGAGGGCAAGACCAGCAAGGAAGCACTCTGCGCCCTCAAACGGCGGATTAGCGACGCGATCTACGCCCGCCTGCTGGCCGACGCCCGGGAGGCGGGTGCGCCGACATCAAAGGACCCGGGAGGGTGCGCGGCCGGGGCTGTGCTTGTACAGGATCTGGGTGACCGCGGCGATGTGGATCGCGTAGTTGACCCGCCGGTTTCCCGCGCCACGACAGCCGGTAGATCTTCCGGCCGCCGGAGGACACCTCGACCGGGGCGGTGCCGTAACAGGCGGCGAAGTGATCCCGGTTGGGGAACCGGGTCACGGCACTGGCGTCGCCGATCACGATGGCCGCGATGACCGGCCCGACGCCGAACAGGCCGGTGACGGAGGCGCCCGATGCCCTGACCACGGCGGCGAGCTTCTTCTTCGACTCGGCCAGCTGGGCGTCCAAGCGGCGCAGGTCGGCGAGCAGCTCGGCGGCGAGGTCGTGGCGGGCCTGCCCCACCGGGCCGGCGGGCGCGGCCTGCTCGATGACCCGGGCGCCTGGGCGGCAGTGATCTCCTTCGGCAGGTCACCGGGGATCAGGTCGCACAACACCGCATGCAGCGGGCACGCCACGCCGAGCCAGACGTCCAGGGTGAGCCTAGGTGAGTTCCTCTATCTGGTCGGTGAACAGCGACATCTGGCTGAGGAGTCGTTCGCCCAGAGCCGCGTCCACGACGCCGAGGTTCTCGACGATGAGCTGAGCCCGAGCCGTGTTCCGTTCGAACTCATCACTGCTGCGGAGGCGCTCAAGTTTGTCCCGGTCTCCGCGCACGAGGAAGAAGCCGCCGAGTTCCCCGCCATGCGGTGCCAGCAGAACGGGTTCGAAGCTTTCGATCTCACCCTCCTGCTGAAGGCGCGAGTAGTATTCGAAAACCTCGTTGAACACTTTGATGGCCTGCCGTTCACGGCCCCGCACGGGAGTTCCGTACCCGATGAACAGTCCGAAATCCGCCATCTCCCAAACCCCCTCGACATTCTTGCAAGTCTTCAGCGCTGAAACACCGCACCGATCTAACCTCGCATCCTGCCACCAGCTGCGCATCCTCCGCCAGGGATGATGCAAGAGAGAGATCACTACCCCCGTCGGCCCGTGCCAGAACGGCCGGAAATTCCCGATCATCACCAGTCACACAGGAGGTGCGCGCCTACCCAGGTCAACGGCGTTCTGTCCAGTTAAAGGCACGCCTTCGGCGCGCCGGGCCGTCCGGCCCTTGGCCCGATCGGACGTGGAAGGGCGAGCGCATCAGGGTATTGCGCGAAGCGGCGTGAGGACCATGCCAGGGCCCGGGCGGGGTCACGGGCAGCTCGCTGACTCCGGGCGGGCGGCATGCCGCGCCCTGACGGCCAGGAGCCTCCGGGCGCGGCGCCGCCAGGTCAGCACGCCCGCACGCGCAGGCGGGGCAGATGAGCTCAAACACGCCGGTGTAGCCGCCTTGGAAACGGCCGTCCACGATGCGGACCGGCTGGCGCGGACCTGGCACCACCGCTCGGCTGTTGTGGCGGCCTGCCGGCCGTAGTTCAGCGGCGGCCCGGCGGCCACCCAGCAGGAGCTGTGCGCAGCGACCTGGACAGGGCCTGCGCTCCGGCAGTTACATGGCACCTAGAAGAAGCGGGACCAGGAAAGATCAGGTCAATCAGAGTGTCCACGCTTCCAGGGGAGCCCCCGTCTTCCCGCGCTCTGTTGGCCTGAAGTGTGGCGGCGTTGCTGTCAATGCTGCTGTCAGGCCTTCAGGTCCGCAGGCATCATCGGTGTTGTCCAGATGGGTTCGGAGTGATTCGTGACCTGGAGGTTCCGCGGGCCCTCGGCTGCGGTCACAGCTGGTCCGATCGCGTGGCTCCCGTGGGCGGTGTTACTGCTCGCCGCTATCGATCCAGCTTCTGCGGGATCTAGGGTTGCTGGTTGGGGTGATGGTGCATTCGGTGTCCAGACCGGTGATTTGCAAGAGCCTGGTCACGAGTTGTGCGGGGCGGATGAGGACGGGTTTGTGTGCCGTGCGCCGGGCGGCCTGGATGAGGAGGTAGAGGGTCCCGGCGTCGATGTAGGGGACCTTGGTCAGGTCGTAGGCCAGCTGTGCTGATGGGTGGCCGAGGGCTTGGCTGAGCTGGTCGGCGAGGGCGTCCCGGATTGTGATGTCCAGTTCTCCGGTGAGGGTGATGATCAGGGTGGCGTCTTCGAGGCGGGCCGCCATGGTGAACGTGGGTTCAGACGGCACGTCCCAGCCTCCATGTCTGTCGCCCTGTGCCTGGCCCTGGGCCGGGCAGCAAACATGGCGCGCCCTGGACGGCCGGGCAGGCGTGGAGGCTGGCTGCCTAACCTTCCACTGGGCAAAGCCTAGTAGGCAGGCCGGGCTGAGCGGGATAGATCGGCTGGATGGCTGGTCAGGTCGACTGGGTGAACCGGATGTGCAGGCGGATCTGGGTGCCGCCGGGTCTGGTGCGCAGCTCGACCAGGTCACATAGCTGGTGCACCACCCACAATCCTCCCCCAAACCCGCGCCCGCCTGGGCGAGGTCCGGGGGGATGCGCCCGGCGAGCGGATCTTCGATATGACCGGTGTCGCTGATCTGGCAGATGACTTCATCGAGGGTGGCCCAGATGGCCAGCGTGCCCGGTCCGCTGGTATGCACAAAGGTGTTGGCAGCCAGTTCTCCCACCGCGATGACAAGATCCTGTACCCGGAGGTCAGGCAGCCCGGCCCGCCGGGCGTGGCCGGCGGCGAAGGCGCGGGCTTCGGCGAGGCCGTCACGGTAGGTCAGCACCGCAGCGCCCGCCGGTGGGTCGCTCATCGGCCGGTCGTATTGAGCAGAAACCGGCGTCTGGGGGTTATAGGACCGGCTGGCCTGGAGCTGTCCGGCGGACAGGATCACCGGATGGGTGCGTTCGGCGTTAGCGATGATCTCGGGGCCGAGCGCCAGGTCGTATGGGCACAGCACGCTGACCTGCCACCGGTCCAGAATCTGGTTGATCAGGGCCTCGTGGCGGGCGATCTCACCGATTTCCTCTGGGCGCCGCGACGGCCAGACTGTTTCGTGGACGTAGCGCACCGGCAGGCCACGATGCCGTTGGGTGGCTTGCCGCATCCAGCCCAGCAGCCGTCCCGGGTTGGGGCCGATGCTGACCAGGTCGGTGAAGGCCACCCGGTCGCCCAGGCCAGCCAGCTGGGCTCGCAGCACTCTCAGGCTGCTTCCCTGCGCCGCGACCACGACCGGCTCCGCGGCCTTCGCGCCCGCCTCCACAAACGGCAGAACACCGGCGGTGAATTCGGCTGCGCTTTGGTAGAGCAGGGCAATGTGCTCAAAGCCAGCAACGCCCGGCGCCCGCGGGTCTTTCACCGCCAGACCCCCTAACCCGGCCAACCTCACCTTCGCCTAGGCGGCCCTTCCGCAGGCCACCGCACCCAGGGCATCTAACCGGGCATTCACGGCCCAAACCTGGCCGAGTATAGGCCGACAGTTCCCAGGCACGCTCAGCACCTTCCCCGGTCTGCTGTTAGGCACCGGTCCCTGAGAAACGGGCGCCATGTCTAGGTTCGGTGAAAGCCGATCGCGCAGCGACGCCGCGGGCGACCTAGAGACGGCGGCCGGGAGCGGGACAATGGCCGGCCGAGGAAGACGGACCCTCATCGCGGTAGAACCCGGCGATGGCCATCGGCGATCACTTCCCGCCGGGCCACAGCGATAACGCAGGCCCCGTAGTGATGCCCCGGCCGCAGGTCGGCCGCAGGACAGTAACCCGGTGCGGTCAGCTCACCACGGAGATCTGGCTGACCCCGGCGGGCGCATCGATGTCGTACCGGTTTGCTGCCGCGGCCCAGCCCGGGACGGCAAGGATGGTTCCGCCGCTCAGCCCGACGTGAGTCTGTCCGGCGAGTGTCGCGGTCGACGCGCCGCCGTACAGCCGCAACCGCGCCGGCACGCCGTGCGGCACGGTCAGGCTGACCTGGCTTGCGCCGCCGGCCAGCGTGATGAGCGTGGTGCCGTGGGGCGGCGGCAACGTCATGCGGATCAGGCTTGACCCGGCGGTGAAGTCCACGCTGCTGACGTTGCCGTGGCCGAGGTCGAGCACGGTCTGGGCCGCGCCGCCGCTGAACTGCAGATGCCAGGCAACAGCGGAGCTCAGCTGGATCCATACCGCGGCAGGCCCGCTCTGCCCGGTGTTATCGAGGAAAAGTTGTACCCCTCCCTCCTGCCGGACGAGCTGCGGCCGGACCCCCGAATTTGCGGGCGTGCTCACCCTGATCAGCCTGCCCGGCATCACGGCCGCACTGACAGTCACCATCGTGGCCCCGCTCACAACGGCAAGGTCCGCGCTGCGCTGGCCGCTGGCCGGCAGCGCCGCGACGTAGCTGTCGCGTGCAGCTGGGCGTGACCGGTGAGAACCAGATCGCCCCGGCGCGGCCGGTGACCCGGCGCAGCTGCACACCAGGACGGCGGCGCCCGCGAGGCCAGCCGCCCTGATCGCCGCCTGTCGCATTCGCATGCCCAGCATTTGCCCCGAATAGTCCTGGCTACTCGCAGACCCGGCGCCCCAGGTAAGCGATCTTCAGAAGAACCCGGCCAGCCAGCCATCACAGCGCTAAGCCGCAGTTAGTAACAGCAGGTCAACCTGCCAATCGAATATATTCGGGCAGCACAACGCGGCGTGCGCCAGGCCGCTAACAGCCGATCGACAACTCACCGGCACGCCTGGCATGACGGTTGTCCACGTCCCCGCGTGGCCGCGCGGCAAGTCCCCGGAACAGTGCAACGTTGATCAAGAAGCCGCGGGGAACCGCCACGATCGCAATCGCGTATGCGGGGCGTAAAGGGTTGGCCAGGGCGGCGCACGCATTTCGCGTGCCTGCTCTCCGAGGCGCTGGGGCGAGAATAACGTGGCTAGGGAGTTCCACCTGGGCCGCTCACCCGGGGAGGGATTATGAACTGTCCGCATCAGCCCCCTGCCCGCCGGCGGACGCGCCGGACTGCGAGGCGGCCCATGTCGTGGCCGCCCATCCGGAGCAGGGGTGGCCTGCTGTGCAACGGCGTGGTTGTGTTCGAGGACACCGGCGACCTGCTGCCAGACGGCCGGATCATCGCCCCCCACCGGGCTGCGGCCTGACCGGCGTCTCGTTGCGCGCCTACGCCGAGCCACGCACCCAAGCGCAGCGTGGGGCCCGCAAGCGGCCGTGGCTCGTCCCGGTCACGGGCGAGATCATCATCGCCAGGGTCGGGCCGGCAGGGCAGACGTGGCGGGCGCTGCTGTACTGCTTGGAGGACGAGTCGCTGCGGCAGGCCATCGAGGGGCTCCGGCCGCGGCGGGCCAGAACTGCCAGCGTGCTCGGGCTGCTTGATGTCGCCCTGCGGATGCCGCATGGCGAGAGGATGGCCGGGACGCGGCCAGCGTCACGCAGCAGCGATGACGAATCCCGCCGTGAGGGGCGCGCGGTCCGGCCAGGTGTGCGCTTCAGGAGGTGATCGGTGCCCGGGGTGAAGGACAGGCTGACCGATGCCGGGTATGGTCTCGGCTGGTCGGTGGTGTGCCGCCTGCCCGAGTCCTGGGCCCGGCGGGGTTTCCGGTTCGCTGCCGACCTGGCCTGGCGCCGCCGGGGCCCCGGGGTGCAGGTGCTCGAGGGCAACCTGCGCCGGGTGATCGGCGTTGAGGCGTCAGACGGGCAGCTGCGCGCGCTGTCCAGGCAGGCGATGCGCTCGTACGCGCGCTACTGGCTCGAGGCTTTCCGGCTGCCGGTGATGCCAGCGGGCCGGCTGGTCTCCGGGATGCGCGACAGCGGGCATGTCCGGACCGCGTTCGAGTACCTCGCGGCCGGACGCGGGGTGGTCTTCGCCCTGCCGCACATGGGCAACTACGACCTGGCTTGCGCATGGATTGTCGCCAAGGGGGCAGGCTCCGTGACCGCCGTGATCGAGCGGGTGAAGCCGGAGTCGGTCTACGACAGGTTCGTCGCGTTCCGCGAGGGCTTGGGCATGGAGGTGCTGCCTGCCAGCGGCGGGACGCAAAGGTTCGGCATTCTGGTCCAGCGGTTGCAGGCCGGCAAGATGGTCGGCCTGATCTGTGACCGCGATGTCACCGGCCGCGGCATGGAGGTGGAGTTCTTCGGCGAGAAGGCCCGCATGATGGGCGGCCCGGCTGCGCTCGCCGTGCAGACCGGCGCGGCGCTGATGCCCGCGATCTTGTGGTTTGAGGGCGATGGCTGGGGCGTGCATATTCATGAGGAGATCCCGGTGCCGGCCGAAGGGGACAGCAAGCAGAAGGCGGCGGCGATGACGCAGGAGGTCGCGCGCCTTTTCGAGGCGGGAATCAGGGCCCATCCGCAGGACTGGCACATGCTGCAGAAGGTGTTCGTCGCCGACCTCGACCCCGCCCGGCTGGCCGCCGCCGCGGGCGCGGCCGGTGCCGGGCGCAGTGAGGGCCGGTCATGAAGGCCGGCCTGGTCTGCCCTACAGCCGGGACGGCCCCGGCGGAGTCCAGGAGCACATCAAAGACCTCGCCGAGGCGCTGATGGACCTGGTGCACGAGGTCTCCGTGATCTCGCCGGCCGGGGATGACGAGCTGCCGCCCCACCACGTCGTGCCGACCAGCCGGACGGTTCCCGTTCCCTGCAACGGCGCGGGACGGTCACCTCGAGGTTGCCCGGCCGGGCTGGGTGCTAAGTGGCGCTCGCTGAAGTGCCCACCGCAGACCTCGCACACCCAGGTCTCTGCCGAGACAGCGTAGGGAGCCGCCCAAGCAAGAGCGGCACCGACGCTGGTTGCGAGCTTGGCGTTCCCTAGGCCAATGCCGTCGGGCCTGACGATGGACTGCGAGGACGGCGCTGATGGCTGCACGGCCGATGTGGCCCGGCTGTTGGCCGGTGAGCACGGCGACGGCCAGCAGGCCGAGGGTGCCGACGCAGGCGGCGGGCCGCCAGTCTGGCCCTGCCGCCAGTACCGGTAGAGCGCTTACGGAGTGGCGACCACGTTATACAGCCCGTGATACCAGTCCGGCGCCGACGGGCAGTCACTGACTGGGCCCCGCCCGCAGGTTCATGCGAGGTATAACGCAGGTCTACCGGAGGTCAATCACTGCATGTCACCGCGAGCCTCTGGCAACCCCTCCGCACCAGACGTCCGGGCAGCAGGCTCGTGCGATCCGTCACGATCTTCGGCGCAGTCCCCGGCGCGGGGAACGCGCCCCAGCTACCAGGAGGTATTACGGACTGTATCTGCCGCCTAAGCGACGGACCGGCCCCATGTTTGCTCCATGGTTGCTCGGATGTCGCGGTACGGCCCGGTAGCGGATGGCATCACACGGCACCCGCTCTCGTGGCCTGCCGTACAGTCCGGCAGGTCGCGGCACACCTCGGCACATAATGATACGAGTTAGAGCAGAAAAATCGAACAGAGCAGCGGACTCTTAATCCGCGGGTACGCCACTGCAGGTCGCGCAATCGACGCCGCCACGACCTAGCGTGTGACAGCCGAACCACGCCAGCCACACTGAGCCGACCGCGTCGGTCGTTCGCTGGTCGTCTCTTGCTGTGTGCTAACGGGGCCGCGCTGGCCCAGCGGCGCACTGAGCCCACCCGCCACGCGGCCGGATAGCTGCGACAGTGCAGGTGACACTCATATTTGACCCCGCCCCGTCACCTGCGCCGACCGACGAGGTACACGCCAGGTCCATCACAGGACAGCGGGGACCGGCCGGGCTGGGAGCGGATCGGTCCCCGGGCCACCGTCGACCGCGCCATCAAGACCCAGTGCGGCCTGCTGACCTGGGCGAGATGACGCGACGAGCCACCCGGGGCGTCGGCGGCGCGCTGCCAGCGGAGGCTCACGCCGACGCCCGGCGATCAGGAAGGGCGCCGCGCCGTCCGGCGGATCCTGCGACCATGCTGCGGGGCCGCACCCAGGAATCACCGTTAGCCTTCCCGCCCTGGCAAGCCCGTCGCCGCGACGGATGGCTACCGCAACCTGCAGAGCGAGCCCGGTTCTTCCGCCTTCTCGGCCTGAGCGATCGGCCCACGGCGACCACCCGGCGGGGTTCATGATCGCGGACGCTGTCCGCTATATGTCCGTGCACAGCTAGACACAGTGGGACTCTCATGGACTCAGCGGGACCTCGTCAGGCTAAAAGCAATAGCCCGCGAGGCCGGGAAAACCCAGCTCACGGGCTATTTCCGCTGGTAGTGGCAGGTGTTGGGTTCGAACCAACGTAGGCTGAGCCGACGGTTTTACAGACCGTTCCTGCCAGACCACCGGAATGGTCGCTGACCTGCTCAAACTCCCAGATCGATCATGTGAATAACTGGTCCTGTCCGCTATGTCCGTGCCGACGATGACGAGAACGGCAGACACCACGGACAGGCAGGGACAGCGTCCGCACAAGCCGCCTGACCTGCAGATTCACAGTCATAGCTCCGCCGGCCCACACCTGAACCGGAGAACGCCCGGCTAGCCCGCGCAGCCACGCTCCTCTCAAACAACGCACGCAGCGCCGCCTCACCAGGCGGCCGACGACTCCCCCACGATCACAAGCCGAGAATCGAAGATCAGGTCACCCCGCGCGCCAACAACCGGATCTGCCGAGAGACGGTCGTTGCTGGATCGCCGCTGCGCGCTTTTAGAGAATGAGCTTCATCCGCGGGGCTGAGGTCACCGTGAAGCCGATCTTCTCGTAGATGTGCTGCCCTTCCTCAGTGGCGCTCAGGTCGACACGGTCGGCAGCAATCGACCGGGCCCAGGCCACGACGTCGAGCACGAGCGTCGTTCCGTGACCTTGGCCGCGATGCCCGGGCAGGGTGATGACGTTCGCGAGGCGCACAGTGCGCCCCCGGACGCACTGAGGGTTGGGAACGCCGATCTCCAGGGTGCCGATGGCCGTCGCTACGAGCTCGCCATCTACTTCGATCACGGGGAACCGGGCCTGGCGAGCGTCATCGACATACCGTGTGAACCACTCACGTGCATAGCCCTTCCACGGCTCCTTGGACATCGTGCCGCCCTCGTCAAACAACAGCGCCCAAAGGCGCAGAAGCCGGGCGCCGTCCTCGGTCTTTGCGGTCCGCAGGCGGCCTGAACTAATCCGGGTCACTTCGCCATGCTGGCACGAGCCCAAACGGACCGCACTGCCCACTTCCTGTGCTCGCTCAAGCCGCGATGAGGTACGTCGCGCCGCGAGTACTACGGCTCAGCCCAGACAGCTCGCGCCCGGGCTCTGCCCGACGGCGATACGAAGACCTGCAGGCACCAGCTGAGGCACGTGGCTCTCTGCCTGATCGGCATCGATTGCAGGTTGTGATCGGCGCTCCTGAGCGAGGCGCGAATAGTCGCCGTTATGTCACCCGCCGAACCCGATGACGTAAGTGCCACTGACACTCTGGGTGGCGACCCCCTGCGTGCTCGAATACCACTGGCTGCTCGGATCCGATGATGGGGCTTCCGCCTACAGTCGCAGGTCGGCGTGCACCGACAACCGGTCGGACGGGGGTATGGGTCCATCGGACCCGGGACACTTCTACTCCCAAACCTCCTCCCGGGTCAGGGTCAATGCCGACGACATGCCTTCCTGTGTGCGCCAGCAACGTTGCGAGGACACCTGTTCCGCACCCGATGTCCACGACCCGTCCAGCGTCCAAGCCGTCGGCGCGGGCTGCGTAGAACCGGTAGTCCTCATCGCTGGCGTTCAACTGGTCGTAGGCCGCTTGGAAGTCAAATCCCATGGCCGGCAGAAGACCCACGGGGGCGTCAGCGCCGCAACCGGATTGAAGCGAGGGATCAGCACAGAGGCACGTCAAGGGATCCCGCATAATCCCCGACCGAGCAGTCTGCTAGTGCTGGGGCTGGGGTCCCCCAGTATCAACCCAGCCCGTCCCGGCGACCGGGAAGCCCCTCCCCTCCGGGCAGTGCCATGCGGCTGGCGGTCGTAACAGAAGTAGTCGGTCCGGGCCTAGCACGCGCATCGGCGCCGTTCTGGCGCCGATTCTGACCTGTCGGCGGGTCTCATGAGGTCGCGCTCCCCCGGTCGGTCGGCGTGCATCGTAAATGCCCAGGGCGGTCCCCCTTGGCCACGGGAACAGCCGCCCTCATCACGGCCCGGCGTGTCAATTCCGGTCCGGTCCCAGCCGAAGGTTCTGGCGCTACCCGCGGATGGGTGCTGACGCCTCAAGGTCATCGATGCTGCCGGCCATGATGGTGCGAATATGTTCGGTGATGTGCTGGAGTGACCAGTCCCACCAGGCCAGTGTCAGCAGGCGGGTGCTGTCTTTGTCGCTGTAGCGGCGGCGGATGAGCGTGGCCGGGTTGCCGCCAACGATGCTGTAATCGGGGACGTGCCCGGTGACGACGGACCCGGAGGCGATGATCGCTCCGTTGCCGATGCGGACGCCGGGCATCACGATTGCCTGGTAGCCGATCCAGACGTCGTGGCCCACCACGGTGTCTCCTCGTCCGGGCATGCCGGTGATGAGGTCGAAGTGATCGGCCCAGGACCCGCCCATGATTGGGAAGGGGAAGGTGGATGGGCCGTCCATGCGGTGGTTAGCGCCATTCATGATGAACCGCACGCCTTCGCCTAGCGCGCAGAACTTGCCGATGATCAGCTTTTCCGGCCCGTAGTGGTACAGCACGTTGCGGGTCTCGAACGCAGTGGGATCATCGGGATCGTCGTAGTAGGAGAACTCCCCGACTTCGATCAGCGGTGAGGTGATCAGGGGTTTCAGCAGAACTACCCGCGGCTGCCCGGGCACCGGGTGCAGCACGCTTGGGTCGGCGGGAACGTCCGGCATCGCTGATTGCCTTCCTCGCAAGTAATGGGCTTGATCTGACGATGGCTGCATCGGCGCCGGGCGGGTGGGCCGGACGCCGATACGCTCGTGTCAGGCCGGTGATGTGCTGGCCCGGCTGAGGTGCCGGGCGAAGAACCAGACCGCGCTGTCCGCCTCGAACCTGGGCAACTCCTTGTGCCCGCCCGCGCTGGCGTGCAGCGTCTTTTCCTTCGAGGCGAAGGCGTCGAACAACGCGAGACCGGCGTTGCGATCGATGTGCTCGTCGTCCCACTGGAGGTCGAACTCGACCGGGATAGTAATCTGGCTCGCCGCCTCGGCCAGGGCATCGGGCCAGTGCAGGCCGAAGACGGCGGCTGTGATCCTGGGCTCGGCCGCCGTCAGCGGCACGCCGATCGCGGTGCCCATGTTCAGGCCCCAGTAGCCGACCGGCCCGCCGGCGCCGATCTGCGGCAGTTCCTGGAGGGCATCCAGGGCCGCCTGCCATTCCGGCACGGCGCGCTCCGCCAGGTGGGCGTTATAGCGGACAACGATCAGGCCTTCCGGCTCGCCCGCCGCCTTCGCCGCCAGCAGCGCGGCGATCTCCTGCTCGTCGCAGGGCGGGCGCGGCCGGCCGCCATGGCCGGGCGCGTCGATCGCCGCGACATGGAACCTGCAGCTGGTCACGAGGCGGCGTGCCCGCCCGGTCATGGCCGGTGCTTTCTTGTGCTGGCCGCCACCGTGACCCATCAACACCAGAGGCGCAGACTCGGCACCGGATGCAGGCGACCAGAGAGCGCCGGTGACCTCGCCCACGGTGAAGTCGCGTTCGACGAAACCGTTCGATGATGTCTCGGCAGTGAAATGGAGGGACTGCATAGATTGTCGCCTTTCCGGGTTGTCTTGTCGCCGGTTGGCCGCGAGTGACTCTTCGAATTACGCCGCATCAGGTGGTCCGAACCAGGTAGTGAGCGCGTCAGTGAGCCCCAGGTCGGTACCCTCTCCCACCCAGGCGACATGTCCGTCGGGCCGGATCAGCACGGCAGTGGGCGCAGTGACCTCGCCGAATACCGGAAGCTCCCACCGGCCGGCGTACCTGACGTTGGCCAGCTGAACCCGGTCCGCCCATGGGGCGATGTCGAAGCCGCCGGGCTCACCAAGGTTGAGGAACACCGGCCGGGCTTGGTGCAGCAGGGTGAATACCCGCAGCGGCCCGTCAGCGGTGACCAGATCAAGGTCGGGCATGCGGCGCCCGAGCAGCGGGTGTCCCTCACCGAGGTCGTAGTGAATGTCCAGACCAGAGATCATCGCGGCGAATCGCTTGCGGGGCTCGTCCATGCTCAGCAGCTCCGACATGGTGTCACGCAAGGCGTCGACTCGCGCGTCGCTGCGGGTAAGCGCGGTTTGCGCCATGGTGGTCTGCAGCACGCGGGCACCGACCGGGTGCCGCTCGGCGTGGTAGGTATCCAGCAGGCTCTCTGGCGATGTCTGGCTGACTACCTGGGCCAGCTTCCAGCCCAGGTTCACCGCATCCTGCACCCCGGTGTTGAGGCCCTGGCCACCCACCGGGGAATGCACGTGCGCGGCGTCGCCGGCCAGCAGCACTCGTCTGTCGCGGTAGGACGCCGCCTGCCGGGTCATGTCGGTGAACCTGGAAATCCAGACCGGACTGTGGATCCCGTAATCGGTCCCGTATACGGCGGTGAGCGCCTCGCTGAGATCACGCAGGGTGGCCTCACCGGTGTGCCCGGCGTGCTGTTCTCTCACTACGACCCGCACCAGCTTCCCGTCATCCAGCCTGTCCAGGGAATGGATGCCCTTGTCATCGCGGCGGAGGCCCCACTCCGGCTTCCCGTCCATCTCGACCTCGGCCACCAGAGAGCTGGTCATCGGGTCCCAGCCCGGGAACTCGATACCGGCGGCCTTACGGATCAGGCTGCGTCCTCCGTCGCACCCGACGAGGTATTCCGCCCGCAGCCTCTGGCCGTCGGACAGCGTGACGTCGACGCCCGTGCCGTCTTGCGTGAAACCCGTCACCTCCCGGCCGTAGCAGATCGGCACCGCCAGCTCTTCGGCCCAGCCGGCCAGGATGCGCTCGATGTGGTTCTGCCACAGCCCGAGCCCATAGGGATGGCGGGTCGGAAAGTCGCTAATGTTCAGCGGAATCGTGGCGAAGGATTGAACCTGGGCCACCTGTCCCTGCGAGAGGAACCGGTCAGCGATTCCGCGCTGATCGAGAATCTCGATGGTGCGTGAGTGCAGACCGCCCGCGCGCGAACCGGGGAGGTCCTGGCTGGCGCGCCGCTCGACAATCGCGACGTCGATCCCCGCCAGCGCCAGCTCACCCGCCAGCATCAGCCCGGTCGGACCTCCTCCGGCGATCACCACCGCATGCCCGGTCACAGCCACACTCCGATCGGCCTCACGCCAGCCGCTACCAGCGCATCACATCTCCCGGCCCCGACGCTCGCCTCAAGGGCCTCGACGGGGCCGATGTGCCGGCGCACGTCGTCGCAGTCGCGGGCGACGTCGAAGCTGCTTCCGCGAACGGCCTCGCCGTAGGTCATCATGAGCCCGGCGGCGTCAATTGCAGGTGGGGTGATGGGATAGGTGAGTTCGTTCGGGGTGAACGTGCTCATTGATGCCTCCGATGGACGTTAGGCGCTTGTGAGGATGCGGCCGCGGAAACGAGAAGTTCTTCGCCCTCTTCAGCCAGGCCATTCTTGTGGAGCCCGTCGCCGTGCCGCCCGAGCGCCGAGCGGAGCTCGCCAGACGTAGGCATGACACCGAGCACGCCGGCAACGGCGCCACTAAGCCGAATGGACGGCGCGCGACGCCGGGGGCGGCGCGCCGGGCGGGCGCGGCGTTCAGCCTCTGCTCTCGCGTGTATCTCCCTGATGTGGTCGGCGACAAGCTGTTGCGTGATGACCGGGTGCATGGTCTCCTCCTGGTGTTTCCTGCGCGGACAACCGGACGGCGGGCGACGTGCGAGGGTCAATCTGGATCGAGGTGGCGTACCGAGATCAGGACCAGCCCGAGGTCACGTACTTTGGTCAGCAACCCGTGCAGGGCAGCCTGATCAGCGACCGGGCCTGCGATAACGGATTCCTCCCCGTCACTGGCGACCTGGAGGTCCTCGAACCAGGCGGCCCACCGCCCGTCGAGGACGCCCTTGACCCGGATCTCGTAGCGCGAGTTCAAGCTCATGTGCTGTCCTCCGGTTGTTGGTCAGTGGATCTGCACGCTACGAACGCGGGAGGGGATCGGCGTCACCCAAAGGTGCCCATGCGGGGTGGAATCTTTCCGCCGACGGCGCCGGCACGATAGTGCCGCCTGGATCGGTTCCCGGAATTCACGGCGGCAGCTCACGACTACGATGAGGGTTTCGGGCAGCGACGCATGATCGCTGGAGGTGCCGGTCGTGCAGGTTACCGATGGGTGAGCCGGCCGCAGTTCCGGCGGCAACGTCGGAGCGCGATGTCCTGCTGGCCACCAAGCTGAATGTGCCTGGGTTGCGGCCAGATCTGGTGCCGCGCCCGCGGCTGGCGCAGCGGCTCGACGAGGGCCGGGGACTGGTCCTGGTCTGCGCGCCAGCTGGGTACGGCAAGACTGTGCTGCTGGCCGAGTGGGCCCGGCGCGGTCAGCATGCAGTGGGCTGGGTGTCGCTGGATGCTGGCGACAACGACCCGGCCCGGTTCTGGCGGCATACGGTGGCCGCGCTGGACCGAGCACGGCCGGGGATCAGCGAGCGAATGGGCCCGCTGCTTGGCCCTCCCCCGCCACTATCATTCGAGCCGCTGGTGACGGCCCTGATCAACGAGCTAACCGGCCAGCCTGATGCCGACGAAGCGCTGCTGGTTCTGGATGACTATCACGTGATCAGCTCACAGGCGGTGCACGAGTCGGTTGGGTTCCTGCTCGAGCACCGGCCACCAGAGCTGCACCTGGCCCTGGCCAGCCGCAGCGACCCGCCATTGGCCCTGGCACGGCTGCGGGCCGGCGCGCAGCTGACCGAGCTGCGCGCCGCGGACCTGCGGTTCACACCCGAGGAAGCGGCGGCGTTGCTGCAGCAGGCCGCGGCTGCGCCCGGCGGAAGCGCGGCCCGATGCGCCGCTGCCTGACGCGGTCGCCGCGGCACTGGCCGCGCGGACCGAGGGCTGGGCCGCCGGGCTGCAGCTGGCTGGCCTGTCGCTGCGCGGTCACAACGACGTCGACGGCTTCGTCGCCGCGTTCACCGGCAGCCACCGCTACATCCTGGACTACCTGGCCGAGGAGGTGCTCGAGCGGCAGCCCGACCGGGTACGAGAGTTTTTGCTCGAGACCTCGGTCCTGGAGCGGCTGTCGGGGGAGCTGTGCGACGCGGCCACCGGGCGGCCCGGCAGCCAGGCACTGCTGGAACAGGTTGAACGGGCCGGGCTGTTCTTGGTGCCGCTGGATGAGGTGCGCGGCTGGTGGCGTTACCACCACCTGTTCGCCGACCTGCTCCGAGCCCGTCTACAGCAGGAACAACCCGAGCAACGTTTCCGAACTGCACCGCAACGCGGCAGCCTGGTACGCGGAGCGTGGGCTGGCCGACGACGCGATACGGCACGCGGTGGCCGCCGGGGAGATGACCTGGGCCGCCCGGCTGATCGAGCAGCACTTCGACGAACTGTTCTACCTGCGTGGCGAACGGGTTACGGTTCAGCGGTGGCTTTCGGCGCTGCCAGAAGACCTGGTCCGGACCCGTCCCCGGTTGCTGTTGACGCAGGCTTTCCTGGCATCCCACGGCGGCCGCATGGAGACGGTGGAACCGTTGCTCAACGCGGCCGAGCAGGCGTATACGGGCGCAGCGGAGGAGCCGTTCGAGCCTACCGTCGGCCGGGCCGGCAGCATGCTCGTGAATGTCCCGGCGCTAATCGCGATCCGTCGTGGCTTCCTCGCCCAGCTCCGCGGTGACGCCGAGGAGACGGCGGCGTTCGCCTCGCGGGCCCTAGCCGAGAGCAAGGAAGGCGAGTGGCTGCTGGGCTCTATCGCCCGTGGATACCTGGCCATGGCCGAGTGGCTTCGTGGCCGGGCTCGCGGAAGCTGAGCGCGCCTTCGCGTCCAGCATGGCCTGGGGGCAGGCGGCCGGCCAGCCCGCTTTGACCGGATGGCACCGGTACCAGCTCGCCCAGGTCCAGCGGGTCCTGGGCCGCCTGGACACGGCCTTCCAGACCTATGAGCAGGCGCTGGGAGCCGCTGCAGTGCCCGGCCGGCCGCCAGCGCCGACCGTCGGGCTCGTGTATGTGGGCCTGGCCGAAGTGGCCTACCAGCGGAACGAGCTCGACAGCGCCCTCCGGTATGTCACTGAGGGCATCGCGCTAGAACGCCAGTTCCTTCCCGGCACATCGCCGATCGCAGGCTTGGTGACACTGGCGTGGATACGGCAGGCCGCCGGCGATCCTGCCGGAGCGCTGGAGGCGATCGGCGAAGCCGGGCATGCCTCGCCGGCCACGGCTGGTCTGCTCAACCCGTTTCCGGCGCAGCGGGCGCGGCTGCTGCTAGCCCAGGGCGAGGTGGCCGCGGCCGCGCGGTGGACGCATGAGACCGGCCTGCACGCCGACGATGAGCCGTGCTATCCGCGCGAGCCGGGATACCTGGTGCTGGCCCGGGTGCTGCTGGCCCAGCAGCGGCCTGCCGAGGCGATGGCACTGCTGGACCGGCTGCACGCCGCGGCGGTCGCACAGGGCCGGGTCGGCAGCGTGATCGAGGCTGGTGCGCTGCGGGCCCTGGCGCTGGCCGCCTGCGGCCAGGACGCCGACGCGGTGAATGCCCTCGCCGGCGTGCTCACGCTGGCCTGCCCGCAGGGATATGTCCGGGTCTTCGCCGACGAGGGCCCGCCAATGGCCGCGCTGCTGGGTCAGCTGATCGCGTCTCAGCGGGCCGGGCAGGCCGAAGTCGGGGTCCCGCTCGGCTGCCTGGCCCGGCTCCAGCGCGCCTTTGACGCCGGGCACACTGGACCGGGCTCCCGGTCCGGTACGGCCCCCGCGGGGGTGCCGGGCCTGGTCGAGCAGCTGACCAGCCGCGAGCTGGAGGTGCTGGGGATGCTGGCGGCAGGAAAGTCGAACCAGGCCATCGCCGATCAGCTCGTCGTCACCCTCGATACCGTCAAGAAGCATGTCAGCCACCTGCTGGGCAAGCTCGGCGCGGGCAACCGCACCGAGGCCGTCACCCGGGCGCGGGAACTAGGGCTGATTCCTTAGCCGCGGCCAGATACGCACGGCTCCTCCGGCCGGATATGTCACGCCGTGGAAGCCGGGAGCGCGCCATGCGGTGCGGAGGAGGAGCGGCCCGGGCCTCTGGCAGGATCTCGCCCAGGTCGTCGACACGATCACGCCGTTGCAGCACATCAACCATGTGCTGGGCAAGCTCGGCGTGGCCCACCGTACCGAGGCTGTCGCCCGGGCACGCCAGCCGGGCCTGATCCCTTAACACAGGCCCTCTGCGCACCGTCGGCACTTTCGTGCCGTGGCCCGCCACGGAAGACTCCACCCGTCATGTCCACTTTCGGGTGACGCCCGCGGCATCCCCGCCTCGTAACGTCCTGCATATCCGAATACCCGAGAAGGAGGCACGATGCGAAGTTCAGTCGCGGGGGCAAGCGGTGCTGTCGGCGCCCGGGGCTTGATCTCCAACAATCCAAGAGGAGAATCATCATGACAGGCAACCAAAATGACCAGCGCATCCTTGCTGAGCGCTTCGTGACGATGTTGAACGACCACGATCCGGATGCCGTCGATGGCTTTGTGTCTGTCGACTACATCAATCACAACCCGTTCGTAGGTGACGGACGTGAAGCCAACCGCACCTTCTGGGCGAGCTTCTTCACTGCCTTTCCGGACGTCGAAGCAACTATGGACGATCTGGTGGTGGCCGGTGACCGCGTTGTTGGACGATTCACCTACCGGGGCACCCACGCTGGCCCCTTCTACGGTCTGCCTGCGACGGGAAAAACGATCGAGATGCGTTCCATCGACATCTGGCGAGCCGAGAACGGCGAATTCGTCGAACACTGGGACGAGCTCAACCTGCTCGACCTCTTCCAGCAGCTGGGTCTGATTCCCGCGTTCGACCTCGTCGATGCTGAGAGCACGTCGTGACTGCACTCAGTCACGTTCTCATTGCGATCTCCATCCTTGCCTGTGGGGTCGTTTATGGCACAGACGTATTCTCGGCGATCGTTCTCCGTCCTGCGCTGGCCCTAGTCGACGACCGAACTCTTGTCTCCACGATGGGACACGTGCATGACGTTGCGGACAAGCGGATGCCGGTTCCGGGAGTCGTCGGGCTGATGAGTGCGATAGCGGGAACCGTCGTGGCCGCCGTCACCGGACACCTCAGCGCGACGGTCGCAGGAGTGTGCGCGGTGGCTCCTCTGTTGATCTGGCTCGCTATCTATGTTCGGGTAAGCGCTCCCATCAACCGTCAGCT
Organism: uncultured Actinomycetota bacterium; assembly: GCA_963844655.1. GTDB lineage: Bacteria > Actinomycetota > Actinomycetes > Streptosporangiales > Streptosporangiaceae > JASHPR01. The sequence goes on from CAWJPA010000001.1 coordinate 701,681, forward strand.
CACGGCGGCCTCTAGAAGCGGCCGAGCACCGAGTCAAGCCCGGGACCTGCAACAGCGATGGGATCGCGTTATCAACGTACGTTCGCTCCTTCAGATGGTGGCCATAGCGGCTCTGTGCCTCATGCTCATCATCCTGTGATCGTCGTTGTCGTATCACCAAGTAATCAAATAAACGAGGAACCCGATGTCCATTGTCTCTGGTGGAAGGAATGCAATGGTGCCGCGCCCTTCTAAAGATAGAAACGTGGGCCACCCATCAACGACGGTCCGCTCGGTGGCTGACAGGGTAGAACTCGGAGTCGGGACCATCGAGTACATCGACACCGGCGGTGACGGTCCGGTCCTCGTGTTCCTCCATGGGCTGCTCATGGACGCGTCGCTTTGGGACGCCCTGATCGCCGACCTGGCTCCTCGTTACCGTTGTGTTGCACCGACGCTGCCGCTGGGCGCCCACACCCAGCCCATGGGGCCGGATGCCGACCTTTCGTTGCCGGGTATCGCCCGGCTCGTCGGCGAGCTACTCGATCGTCTCGACCTGGACAGGGTCACTCTTGTGGGCAACGACACCGGCGGAGCGCTTGTCCAGCTGCTGATGGGCGAGGGTTGCTCTCGCGTCGGGGGGGTCGTGCTCGTGTCTTGTGACGCGTTCGACAATTTCCCCCCGGGACTGACCGGCAAGGTGCTGGTCGCGACCGGAAAGCTTGCGCCGAGCCTGTTCGGCCTCTTCATGCAGCACATGCGCTTGCGGTTTGTGAGGCGACTCCCGATGGCCTTCGGATGGCTGACCAAGCAGGGTGACACCGCGA
>CAWJPA010000002.1:0-930079 GCA_963844655.1 uncultured Actinomycetota bacterium
TTTTCCTTACGGGGCGGCGGTCAGCCTGCCCGGCCGCGGCCGGTGAAGAGGAGCGGTGCCGCCGGTGGCGGGGACGTCGTATCCGCTTCCCTGGGCCTCCAAGGTAACGGCTGGCCGTGGGACACCTGGTACCGAGATCAACAAAGGCCGGTCCCGTGGCGGGATCCGGCCTCTGGCCTGGTGGGCGATACTGGGATCGAACCAGTGACCTCCTCGGTGTGAACGAGGCGCTCTCCCGCTGAGCCAATCGCCCGCGCCCGCAGGCCGGTATCCGGCCATCGGGGCGAATCACAGACTAGCGCATGAAGCCCGGGGCGCAGGCCCGACCGGGCCCGCCTGGCGTCCGCTCAGCGCACCGGGCCAGCCCATTACGTTCATACGGACATTTGGTGTGAAACGTATTAATGCTACCTCTGGCCGCGTTTCGTCATGAGCTATAAATTAACGTGGCGAAGGCCGCTACCATCCAGAATCATCGGCGAGTCAGCAACCGGGCATACTACACTTTCAAACTCCGATGAGACGAAGGTCACACTGCGTCGTTCCGGGTCACGGGATGACGGAGGGTCCAAAACGGCGTTTTATTTCCGGAAGTGTTTGACCAGGTCACGGTGGTTTTGTTGATCAGTGACCGAGGTTACGAGTGACTCAGAACGCGGAATCTACTTCTGGGAATTATTCACCGCGGGACCCACACGTCATTAGGTGAAGGGTCCCGCAGTTCTGATGAAGCCCGGCAATCCGGGACACGACAAGGCAAAGGTCTGGCTCGATGATTAACAGCGGCACTACCGTCTCCAGTGAGCTCGGCCTCACTCTTGTGGTTCCCGAGCACGGGGCCGTCCCGCTCGTGGCCAGTCTCTCCTACACGGCCGGGGACCCGTACGCAGTCCGGATGGCCTTCCATGTGGGCACGGACGACCCGGTGGAGTGGATCTTCTCGAGGGACCTGCTGACCGCGGGCCTGGCCGGCCCGGCGGGTGAGGGTGACGTCCGGGTCTGGCCTGGTGAGGACCTCGGCGTCGGCGTGCTGAACATCGCGCTGTCGTCCCCATTTGGCCAGGCGCACTTCGAAGCGCCGATGATCTCGATCGCAGAGTTCCTTAATAGGACTTTCGGCGTTATTGCCGCAGGGCAAGAAAGCGACTTCATCGACGTTGACGGCGAACTCGACGAAATCCTCTGGCGCGCCTAGAATTCATATTGCGTCATTAAAATGAATTCTAGGCACCAGAGGTGACGTTCTTGCGCATCAGCGGCCCAGTCGCCCCTAGCTCGGAGAATCCGGCCTATTGCGGATCTGGGGACTCGGCCGCCCGCATGGCGAATACCTCGGCGGCCTTGGAGCTCACCGGGCCCGGGGCGGCGGGCAGTGCCCCGCCGTCCACATAACGAATCGGCTGCACATCCCGGGTTGTCCCGGTAAGGAACGCTTCGTCCGCCTCGGCCAGCGCGGACAGCGGCAGGTCCTGCTCCACGGCCCCGGACCACTCGATCACCAGGGCCCGGGTCACACCGGCCAGGCACCCGGCCGACAGCGGCGGGGTCAGCAACTGGCCGGCGGACACCACGAACACGTTGGTCCCGGTGCCCTCGCACAGGCTCCCGGCCGTGTTCGGGAAGATCGCCTCGCTGCCGCCGTGCTCCGCGGCATAGGCCAGGGCCCGCACGTTCTCCCCGTAAGACGTGGTCTTCAGACCGGACAGCGCGCCGTGCTCGTTGCGCGGCCACGGCACGGTGGTCACATCGCAGAACGCGGCGGGCGCCTTCATCGCGCCGAGCGCCACGATCGCGGTCAGCGGGGAGCCGGCGCGCTCGGAGCCGAGCGGCGCGATCCCGCCGGTGACCGTGATCCGCATCCGGGCCAGGGCGGCCGCCTCCGACGCGTCGATCACGGCCAGGGCGCCCGCCCTGATCTGGTCCAGGTCGGGCTCGGCCAGGCCGAGACCGGCCGCTGACCGGGCGAGCCGGGCCAGGTGGCGGCTCAGCGCGAACGGGACGCCGTCCGCGACCTTGACCGTCTCGAAGACTCCGTCGCCCACCACCAGCCCGTGGTCGAAGACGGAAATCCGTGCCTCATCGTCGGGAACCAGGCTCCCGTTTATCCATACCGTCACGGCATTTACGCTAGCGCAGCCCGCCGCAATGAGCGTCCGCCGCGGCGCAGATCTCCGGAATCAGCGCGTCGATGGCGCTGATCTGGCCGGCCACCTCCCGGTCGACGTCCATCCGGGCCACGTGCGCCCGGACCGTGGCGTGCACGGCGGCCGACGCCCGGCTCGGCGGGGCGATGTCGGCCCGCTGGTCGATGCCCTGCGCAGCGCAGAGGATCTCCACGGCCAGGCAGGTACGCACATTCGTGACGACCTCACGCAGCTTCCGCACCCCGGTCCAGCCCATGGACACGTGATCCTCCTGCTTGCCCGATGTCGGGATCGTGTCCACGCTCGACGGGTGGGCGAGCACCTTGTTCTCGCTGACCAGCGACGCCGCGGTGTACTGGGCCAGCATGTAGCCGGAGTTGGTGCCCGCGTCGGGGGCCAGGAACGGCGGCAGCCCGCGGGAGAACGCCGGGTCCAGCATCCGGTCCACCCGCCGTTCGCTGATGCTGGCCAGTTCCGCGATGGCTATCGCGAGCATGTCGGCGGCGAACGCCAGCGGCTCGCCGTGGAAGTTGCCGCTGATCATCACTTCGCCGTCGGCGGCGATCACGGGGTTATCCACCACGGAGGCGAGCTCGGTCTCGAGGATGCCCCGGGCGAAGCCCAGCACGTCGCGCACGGCGCCGTGCACCTGCGGTGCGCAGCGCAGGCAGTAGGCGTCCTGCACCGCGTGCCTGCTGGTCCGGTGGCTGGCCATCAGCGGCGAGCCGTGCAGCAGCGCGCGCAGGTTGGCCGCGCTGTCCAGCTGGCCCGGATGGGGCCGCAGCGCCTGCACCCGCTCGTCGTAGGGGCGGTCGTGACCGAGCAGGGCCTCGACCGACAGCGCGCAGGCGACATCCGCGGCCCGCACCAGCAGCGCCGCGTCATGCACCGAGAACGCGAGCACCGCCTGCATCGGCTCGGTCCCGTTGACCAGCGACAGCCCCTCCTTGGGCGCGAGCTCCAGCGGCTCGATCCCGTGCTCGGCCAGCACCTCCCCGGCCAGGCCCTCTGGCCCGTCGCCCGGCCCGCGCAGCCGTCCCTCACCGATCAGCGGCTGCGCCAGGTGCGCGAGCTGGGCGAGGTCGCCGGAGGCGCCGACCGACCCCTTGCCGGGAATGACGGGGAGCAGGCCGAGGTCCAGGAGCTGGAGCAGCCGCTGGGGCAGGTCGGCCCGGACGCCCGAGTACCCGGCGGCCAGCGTTCTGGCCCGCAGCAGGAGCACCGCGCGCACGGTGGGGTCGTCGAGCGGCACCCCGGTGGCGGCCGCGTGCGACGTCACGATCGCGCTCTGCAGCCGCCGCAGGTCCTGCTCCCCCACCCGGGTGTCGGCCAGCGCGCCGAACCCGGTGTTCACCCCGTAAACCGGGTTGTCGCCCGCGATGGCGGCGGTCACGACCTCGCGGCTGGGCGCCATCCGGGCGGGCACGTCCGGCCCCAGCTCGGCGCGGGCATCCCCGCGCGCCACATCAATCACATCCTGCACGGTGAGCCCGTCGCCGTTGACGATCACAGTTCGCATGGCTGAAGCCTGCCATCCCGGGCGGATCCCCAACAGAGCGGTGGGCCCGTTTGCTGGGGCTGGGCTCAGTCCGCGGGCGACCAGCCGAACGTCGCGGCGAGGCCGTCCCGGCCCGGTTCGGTGACCCGGACGGCCCGCCGCGACGGCCCCCGTTCAATCCAGCTGAGTTCCATCAGCCGGGCGGTGACCGCGGCACCGAGAGCACCGTTCAGGTGCGGGCGGCGCTGGGTCCAGTCCAGGCACGCCCCGGCGAACCGGCGCCGGGCCCGCCTGACCTCGGTCACGTCGACGCCGAAGTCACCCAGAACGTCCCGGCCGCGACCGGTGACCTCATACGCGGCCGCGTGCCCGGTGCCGCTCCCGGCGAGGACCCCGCGCTGGATGAGCGCGTCGAACAGCGCCACCCCGGCCCGGCCGGCCAGGTGGTCGTAACAGGTCCTGGCCTGCGTGAGCGCGGCCGCTTCCCGGGACTGGCGCAGGCTCAGGACCGGCCCAGGCGGGCAGATCGTGGCGAGCACCTCCAGAACCGTCGCCACCTCGTGCCCCGCCAGCCGGTAGTAACGGTGCCTGCCCTGCTGGGTGACCGCCACCAGGCCGCCGTCGAGGAGCCGGGCGAGATGGGAGCTCGCGGTCGCGGGGCTGACCCCGGCGATCTGGCCGAGTTCTCCCGCGGCCAGCGGCGGGCCGCCCAGCAGGGCCCCGAGCATGGCCGCGCGCGCGGGATCAGCCATGAGCGCGGCCACGGGGGCGATGTTCGCGTTGTAGCCGTAGCCGGGAGCTGGCCGCTGCGCGGCGGATGTAGCGGGCATGCTCCCGACGGTAGCTCAGCTATAGTTCGACCGGGATCGAAGCATGGTTCCGGGAGAGCCCCCCGGGCTCGATCGGCGGGGCGCAGGTCGGGCGGTGGCGGACGTTGCGTAATGGCTCCTGACGGGTTCTTCTGGGGCCAGGCGAGTTTGCGGGCCGGGCCGGATCGGCTACAGTTCTGAAGCACGCCGGTCGCGACCGGTGGGCTGCTGCCTCGCGTCAGCGGGTAGCGTGCGGACGTAGCGCAGCTGGTAGCGCATCACCTTGCCAAGGTGAGGGTCGCGGGTTCGAATCCCGTCGTCCGCTCGGAGGTAGCCGGACGCCGTCCCGCGTGCCGACGGTCCGCACGGCTCTTCGGTACCACGGCGGGGTCTCCGGGCTCCCCATGGCGGAATGGCCGAGTGGCTTAGGCAAGGGCCTGCAAAGCCCTGTACGCGGGTTCGATTCCCGCTTCCGCCTCGCGGGCGGTTAGCTCAGCGGGAGAGCGCTTCCCTGACACGGAAGAGGCCACAAGTTCAAATCTTGTACCGCCCACGCGAAGTACCAGGTCACAGGCCAGTTCCCGGACTCCCGGGGCTGGCCTGAAGATCATTTGTCATCAAGACGCGCCGGGCTCAGGTGACAGAAATCAGGCCCTCGCGGCACGTTCACTGCCCTCGGGCTTATCTATCTAGACTGGATGCGCAAGCCCGGACCGAGGCAGCTGCGCGTGAGCGTCGAAGCATCTGATGTGGTCACCATTCCCCCGTGCTGAGCTGGATGCGCTGAAGGCCGAACTGAGGCGGTTGCGGCGCGAGGTTGGGCGAGGCGTGGCCAAGGGGCGCATTGAAGCCGACCCTGGCCCAGGCGATGACGCGCCAACGTTCACCCGCGAGGAACTTGCAGGAGCATGGGAATCAATGAGTAATCGGCTCGTTCGCTTCCCGGGCACCTCCTGGGAGGAGATCGAGGCCCTACCGCAACCGCTGCGGTGGACGGTTCAGCGCACGATCTTCCACCTGCTAGACGAGCCAGTCCCGACCCTCGCCGACCCTTTCCCCATCTGGGCGAGTACCCGGGAGCTGTCGCTGGACCGGGTCGTTGATGATGACCTGGGGGCTCTGGCTATTCGTTGACGTCGGCGGCCAGGTAGTGGTCGGTCTGTGGCGATGGGTCGGACAGCGCCGCAGCGTCGTCGTGGTACTGCAGGTCGGTTCCGGTCAGCCGCTCCCGGTGCTGCCTGAGGTGTTCTTCCCAGCTGGCGACGGCGAATAGCTCGATGAACAGCCGCGGGTTCTGGCCGTCCTGGTAGAGACCCCAGTCGGTGGCACCGGTGCGCAGCCGTGACTGGCGCAGGCGGGCCATGGCCCGCAAGAATTGCTGCTCCTTTTCAACGGCGATGATGTAAGTGGTCCGTACCAGAACCGGCCGCTCCCCGCGATCGGCGCTGATGAGCAGTTGCGGCTCCGGCCAGCGCACCAGGCTCCGGTCCATGTCTGCGATGTTGTGGAACGGCCAGAACCAGATGGTCGCCGCACCGGCCGCCATCACAGCAGCAGAGATCAGGAAGGCAGGCACCAGCCCAGCAACCCCGGCGGCCACTCCCCAGATCACAGCCCCGGCAGCCTGGCCGCCGAACAGGACCATCTGGTAAACCGACAAGCCGCGGGCCCGCACCCACTTGGGCAGGAACAACTGCAGCGCGGCGTTAACGTTCGACAGGAAGGCTATCCAGGCCACCCCGGCCGGCAGCAGCACCAGGATGGTGACCGCGAGGCTGCGTGACAACACCACCACGACCAGCGCCGCCGCGTAGGTCAGGCTCGCGACGGCCACCAGGGCATTGGCGGAAAGCCTCGCCCGGACCTGCGGCAGGACGAACGCGCCGCCGATGGCGCCGACCCCCAGGGCACCGAGCAGCACGCCGTACCCGCCTGAACCCAGTCCGAGCCGGCGGGTGGCGATCAGGGGCAGCAGCGCCCACAGCGCACTGCCCGGTACCAGGAACAGCGCCGCACGCAGCAGGATCCGGCGTACGACGGGGGCGTGGCGCACGTACCTGCTCCCGGCACGCAGGCCCGGGATGAACCGCTCAGGAGACTCCGGGGTCCCGCCCAGCTGGGGATGGCATGCCACCACGATCGCGTAGAGCAGGAACGTCGCCGTATTCAGCGCGAACACCGCGGCCACCCCGATCTGCGCGACCAGGAGCCCGGCGATCGCAGGCCCGATGGCGCGAGCCAGGTTGACGCTGATCGAGCCGAGCGCGGAGGCAGCGGGCACTTGCTGGCGCGGAACCATGTCAGGCACCAGCGACTGGTAGGCGGGCGTGACCAAGATGGCACCGGTGCCCAGCACAAAGGTGAACATGAGCAGCAGCGCCGGTGGCATCCGGTGCGCCGCGGTCAAAGCGGTGAGCGCCGCGCCAGCGGCGGTCATCCCGGCCAGGACCGCGACGAGCAGCCTGGCCCGGTCGAAGATGTCCGCCAGCACCCCGCCGACCAGCGCGAACAAGACGGCGGGGAGCGTGTCAGCGGTCTGCACCAGCGAGACAAGGATCGCCGCATGAGGACCATGAACCAGCAGCCACTGGGCACCCACGGTCTGCATCCAGGTACCCACGTTGCTGACCAGCGCCGCAATCCACAGCGCCCGGAATAGCCCGATACGCAGCGGCGCCCAAGTCGACGACGCCGATCCCGAGCCAGCCATGCCGCCTATCAGCTCCCTTACGGACAGCGCCCTCGGGCCCAAATCTGATGCCAGCCCCTGAAGCCGGCCTGATTCATCAGACCGGCCAGGCCGTAACGGATTATTTCCTCCACGGCCTGACCCGTTATCCCATCGGACTACGGTACAGAGATCCACCCTCGGATCACTTTCCTGCGGGCAGACCTTAGATGGCTCAGTTGCTGATCGACGCGCCTGTGCGAACGCGCCTCCGCCCACCCGCGCGTGCAGGTGTCGCGGGACCGTTCCGTCGGCTTCAAAATTGGATAGTGCCGGCACCGTTCAGGCATCATGCACCGGGCGTTGTGAGCCCCGCTGGCGGAGGATGATCCGACCGGTAGCGTCGGTTATGTGAAGGATGAGGTTCTGCCCGGCGATGTTGCCGTCGGCGACATCATTGCCCTGCCTGGCGCCGATGAGGGCCTCCTGGTCAGAACGGTGCGCCTGGGCCACGGCGGCTTCATTTTCACGGTGTCAGCTGCTGACGATCGTTCGCCTGAGTCCGTCCACCAGGTCACGCTGACCGCACAAACGCGGCTGCAGCGGCTCGGCCGAGTCCGCGTCTTATAGCAGGCGTCGATTCTCGCCGGGGGCCGACTTCCGGCCCCCGGGCCTTGGTGTAAACCGCACCCACGGATTCGTCGTAGCTTGGGCGCACGTCGGCAAAGGTACAGGCGAAGTTGTGCGGGCCGCCCTCGAGCTTAAACCGCCGTGAGGTCTGGGATCAGGGCTGGCAGACGTGCGGCCATGGCGGGGTAAGGCCGGTATCGCCGGGCGGTTCCTCGACGGTCGTATCGAGCGCGTTTTCCTGCACCCACCAGTTGCCGGCGAGGTTGTTGCCTTCTGTCTGAAGCACCGGTAGTCACGCCCACAGGAAGCCGCGGGGAAGTGTCTGGGTCATGATGTTCCTTCGTGCCGTCGCGTCGGCGGAAGAGCCGAGGGGGTGTCTCCTTGGCTCTGCCGTTTTCAGGTATTCGCGGTTGACCGGGACAGGCGACGTTCCTCGTGCCCGCCGGGCGCCCCTAGCTCAGGAAGTGAAGGATGTCGGCGGCGAACTCGGCATGGTGCTGGAACAGGAAGCCGTGGGCGGAGTCGGGGTAGAGCTTCATCTGTGCGTGCGGGATCAGGCCTGCCAGCAGGTAGGAGTAGTGCGGCAGGATCATCGGATCGCTGTCGCCGTTGGCTACAAACACCGGCATCTGGAGGGCCTTGACTCGCTCGAGCGCCGAGTGGTCCGGGATGCCCCAGGCGCAGACAGCGTCATATTGTGCCTCGCGGGTGGCCCAGTCTGTCATCTCGTCGCGGTCCTTGGTCCGCGCGAAGATGCGGCCGAATGTCTCTTTGCCGGCCTGCTGGCTAGTAGCGGACGGGGCGAAGAATACGTTCAGGTACTGCTCAGGGCTGGTCTGCGGAGTGCCGACCGCTCCGATGACAGCTGGTGCCCAGCCGTGCATGCCTGCCGCGCCCTTGGGCGCGGACGAGGCCAGGATGAGGCGCCTGACCAGGGCTGGCCGGCGTAGCGCCATTTCCTGGCCGACGAAACTGCCAATAGAGAACCCGAGCACGTCTACGCGGTCGGGGCCGAGGCCGCCGACGAAGGCAATCGCGTCCCTGGCCATCTGCTCGGCCGTGTCGGGCGTGACCCCTGTAGAGCCGGCGACGCCGGCGTTGTCGAAGGTGATGACCCGTCGCGACTGGGCCAGCGCGTCGATCAGCGCCGGATCCCAGTTATCGAGATTGCCGCGAAAGTGCTGGAGCAGGACGAGCGGTACGGATTCCTCGCGGCCGCCGGTGTCCCGGTAGCTATAGGTAACGCCGTTCGCTCCGCGCACAGCGCCATTCGGCAATTCGGAATATGGCTGCTGCATCGCACTAGCTTGTGCGCCGGCCGTAGATCTGGGTATCCACATGTTGACTGCATCAGGCGTCACGCGGACGGCGGGGAGGCTGGCGGCCGGGGCGGGCGGCTGCCAAGACCCCATCTGCCCGCATCGTTCCCGTCGCGGCGAGGCGAAACGCGGGGCATCTGCCGGGTCAGCACGTGGCGTTCTGCTGGCCGCGGATCGCGCTGACTATATTTGGCGGGGTGCGGTTTGGCATTTCCGCGATGACGGGCTCCGCGACGACCGGCCACGATGTCGCGCTCGTGGGCCGGGAGGTAGAACTGTCCCGGCTGAGGGAACTGATTGCTCCGCCGTATGCGGATGGCCGCGCGCTGCTCCTCCTTGGCGAGTCCGGCATGGGCAAGACCGTGCTCGTTACGCAGGCCGTGCAGGCCGCTAGGGCGGCGGGTCTGCGGGTGCTGGCAGCTGCCGGCCGGGAGTCAGAACAGGATCTTGCGTTCGCGGGGCTGCATCAGCTGCTCCGGCCCGTGCTGAACCGTCTTTCAGATCTGCCGGGCCGCCAGGCTGAGGCGCTGCGCGGGGTATTCGCGCTTTCGGCTGATACCACGCCCCCTGACGCGCTGCTGACCGGGATAGCCGTGCTCACCCTGCTGTCCGTGGTCTCGGAGGGAAAGCCACTGCTGGTGGCTGCCGACGATGCGCACTGGCTGGACCAAGCCTCACTCGACGCGCTCTCCTTCGCCTCGCACCGCATGGCAGAGGAGCGGGTGGTGCTGCTGGTCAGCGCGCGCGGGACAGTACCGCCGGCGGCCTTCGAACGGGACTTCCCGCAGCTGCTGCTTGGACCGCTGGACCTGCCCGACGCGGGTCGCCTGCTCGACGCGCAACCCGGCGCGCCGCGCGGCCGGGCCCGTGAGCAGGTGCTCGCTCAAGCGGCCGGCAACCCGATGGCACTTATCGAACTGTCCAGGCTGATCGCGTCCGACCCGGACGCCGGGCGCCGCTGGGCGGCCGAGCCACTCCCGGTGGCTGGTCAGCTCACTGCCATCATGGCCGCCCGGTACGCCGCGCTGCCGGGAGCAGCGCGAACTGCGCTGCTGCTCGCCGCAGCCGCCGACAGCCCGGAGCTGTCCGGGCACGGTGCCGATCTGGCCATAGAGGCACTCGCCCCCGCGGAAGCTGCGGGCCTCATCCGGCTGGATAACTCGGGCTTGCAGTTCACTCACCCGATTGCCCGATCGGGGGTCTACTACGGAGCCCCGTTCGCGGAGCGCGCAGCGGCGCACATGAAGATCGCGGCCCGCCTGCGTGGAAGCCCCGACCGCTATGCCTGGCACGTGGCTGCCGCAACGCTGGGACCGAATGCGCACGTGGCGTCGCTACTGGAAGACAGCGCAGCCGAGGCGCAGCGCCGTGGCGGGGCCGCAGCAGCGGGGCGCGCGATGGAACGCGCTGCCCAGCTCAGCCCTGACGACCGCGACAAGGCCAGGCGGCTGCTGGCCGCCGCCGATCTCGCTCAGACGGCCGGGCAGTCCGACTGGGTGCGGGAACTGGCGAGCAGGGCCCTGCCGCTGACGTCGGACCCGGACCTGCGTGTTGCTGCCCGCCTGAAGACCGGCTGGTCGCTGGTGTGGTCGAACCAGCACGCTGAGGCTCTCGAGACCCTGCTGTCTGTCGCCGCCGACGCACGCGTCAGGCAACCTGCCCTTGCCTGGGATGCCGCCGGGATAGCCGCGACAATCGCACACCAGACCGGGCTTCCGCACGCGCGTGCGAGGGTGCGCACTACCCTCGACGACCTGGAGACCGGACGGGCAGCAGCGCCAGAAACCAGGGACCGGCAGGCCAGTCGCGCTGACGAGGCCCGGCTGTGGATCCGGGCCTGCACAGACCCGTTCGGCAGTCGAGCCCAAATACGGCCGGATCTGTACCGGATCGTCGGCGGGCCCCTCTCTGACCCGGCCAAGGTAGGCGGCGCGGCCTGGGCGCTGGACGAGACAGAACATGCCGTACAGGTGCTGCGTCAGGCCCTCACCAAACTGCGCGCTCCTGGCGTCCGCGGCGCTAGCGGTGCCGTGCTCTCGGTTCTGGAATGGGCATGTCTCGACAGCGGGCGCTGGGACGAAGCGCTCTCCGCGGCCAGAGAGGCCAGCGACATCGCGGCTGCGTACAAGATGGAGACCGTAGCTGCGAGTGCCGACCTTGTGACTGCTACCGCACTGGCCCTGCGTGGCGAGCACGCACAGGTACCCTCCTTGCTGGCCCGCGTGATCGCCGCTGTCGATGAGATTGTGTACCGCGGTTTCGCCGCGAGGATCCGGCATGCGGCCGGCCTCGCCGCGCTCGGTCAGGGCCGTCATGTCACTGCGTATACGCAGCTCAGCCAGGAGTTCGCGGCCGATGGCACCCCGCTCCATTACCAGTTCTCCTACTACGCGATAGCCGACCTCGCGGCCGCGGCCGTCCGCGCCGACCGGCGCCTCGAAGCGAAGACCCGGCTAGAGCACGCCCTGGAAGACGTCGGACCCTCTCTCGCGCCGCGGCTGGACCAACTCGCCGCCCGCGCACGGGGGCTCGTGGCTGACGGCGCCGAGGCCGAAGGCTATTTCGCCGCTGGCCTGGCGGATCCGGCGGGCAAGGCATGGCCGTTCGAGCGGGCACAGCTGGAGCTGGACTACGGCGAATGGCTGCGCCGGCAGCGGCGGATCAACGATGCCAAGCCTCTCCTGGGATCCGCGCTTGAGGCATTCGGCCGCCTTGGCGCGAAGCCATGGACACGCCGGGCGGAGTCCGAGCTACGCGCGTGCGGGGTAGCCGCCGCGGCTAGGCCGGCGCCATGGGAGGCACTGAACGGGCTCACATCGCAGCAGCGCGAGGTCGCCATCCTCGCCAGCCACGGCATGACCAACGGCGAGATCGCTGACCGGCTATTCCTGTCTCCCCGCACGGTCGCCTCACATCTGCACCGCTCCTACCCCAAGCTCGGAATCGCTGGCCGGTACCAGCTCCGCGACGTCATCGAGCAGGCAGGGGCGTCGCAGGGCAGCGGGTAGCGTTCAGCTGTCACCGCGGCTACGCCGGGCGGGCGCCAGCGGCGTGCGATGCCGGTAAGGAGATCGCTCCCTCATAGGGTCATGTGACGCTGCTAGCGGTGTGCAGTCATGTTGTGGATACCGGCCGGCCGCCCTCCGGCAGAAAGTAGCGGAGTGGATGACTATCGCTTCGGGCGGCCGCGCGAGGTACCGCGATGCCTTTCGTGACCGTAGGCCGGGAGAACAGCGGCGACATCCGCGTCCACTACGAGGATCACGGGGCGGGCCCGGCTGTCGTGCTGGTCCATGGCTACCTGGCCGATCTGCAAGCCTGGGAGAAACAGGAACCAGCCCTGCTGGACGCTGGTTACCGCGTGGTCAGCTACGACCGACGCGGTTCTGGATTCTCCAGCCGCCCGGCTGCGGGCTACGACTACGACACGCTCGCCGCCGACCTCAGCGTGCTACTCGAAGAACTCGATATCCACAACGTGATCCTGGCCGCAACCGGCTGCGGGACTGGCGAGGTGATCCGCTACCTCGCAACCTATGACCAGCAGCGGACTCGCGCAGTGGCGCTGCTAGCGCCGATGCCGCCGGTCTCGGCCTGGTCTGAGAGAGCCCAGAACGGCGCCGGGCCGGACTTCCTCGACAGGTTCCTGGCTGAGCTCACCGCCGACCGGCCGGCGGCCATCAAGACCTTCCTTGACCGCTACTACAACCTCGATCTACTCGGCGGCAGCCAGGTTAGCGATCAGGCCTGGCAGAACAGTTTCCATGTCGCTATCCGAGTCTCCCCGGCCGCCGCACTGGGCTGCGCGGCGGCGTGGCGGGAGGACTTCCGCGCAGACCTGGCCCGCATCTCTGTCCCGGTCCTGATCGTGCAAGGCACCGAAGACAGGATCATGCAACCCAGTACCGCCGGGTCCCGCATTGTGGCAGCACTGCCCCATGCCCGCCTGGTTGTGATACCGGCTGGCCCGCACGCCATCATCTGGACGCACGCGGCAGAGGTGAACCACGCGCTCCTCAGTTTCCTGCGGGGCCTCTGATTAGGCCGCGAGGGCAGTGCTTTAAGTGCTCGCCATCAGGTTTTGGGGCCGAGGAGGTCGTAGGCCGCGACCCAGAGCGTGTACGGGTTTGCCAGGTCCGGATAGGCGGTCGTCATCCGGTCGATGAGCTCGGCCGGGGCCGTACTGCGTTCCAGTGCGGCTTCGAAATCGGCGATGTAGCGACGGCATTCGCTGGTCTGGCGGCGCGCGTCGTCGTCCGGCGCCTGCGGGTTACGGTGGCCTGCGACAATGGTGTCCGCTTCCAGCGCAGCGACGGCATCCAGCGCACGCACCCAGCTGGCGCGGGTGCCGGGCGTCGACCGCATCAGCCACATGTGGGTCTGGTTGTAGACCACGTCGCCTGAAACGACCAGGCTCAGGCCGGGAACGTGGACAACGGTGGAGTGCCCGGTGTCGGTTGTCCCGACCGGGATCACCGTGGCCTCCGAGCTGCCGATCGCGATCGTGGTTCCCGCCAGTGCCGCCGGCGCGACGGGCTTGGCGGTCAGCTGACCGGGGAAGAACCCGCCCCAGACCTCCATGTACGCCGGGGAAACCTGCTCTTCCATCGCGGGGATCGACTCAGCCAGCGCGACCGGCCTGGCTTGCGGAAACGCCCCCAGGATCTCCGGCAGCCCGAGGAAGTGGTCCGCGTGAGGATGCGTGATGTAGACATAGCCGGGATCGGCGCCCTGGGACTTTACCCACGCCGCCAGCTGTCTGCCTTCCTGTTCCGTGATGAGGCAGTCGATCAGCAGGGCGCCCTCATCGTCGCTGATGAGAGTCGAAGTGGATGGCGGCCAGGTTGCCGGGCCAGCCGCCTGCTCAAATCCGGGTACCGCGCTCGGGATCGGCTTGGGGCCAACCGCGAAGACATCGAAGTCAAGGCTCATCGCCTCATTTTCACAGGAGACCGCTGCGGCCGGTATCCACAGGATGACTGCAGCTGACGCAGTCAAGTTGCGTATGCCTCGGCCTCCCGCGACGGCGGAATAATGGGGGGGCTGTGACGTCGCCTGAGACTCCTGCTGCTCGCGGCGGCTAGGTCGAGTGTGTCGCGGCTGCGATTCGGCGAGGGTTCCGCGACCGTCCGCTGGCCTTCGAACGCCAGCAGTCAGAGGGCGCGGGCGGCCCCATCGGCCTGCCGGGTCGGTGAGTGCAGTCAACTTGCGGATACCCGGGTCTAGTTCCCCCACCAGATGCTGGTCGGGATGAATCCGCAAGATGACACCCGCCTGCTTGTGGACGCGAACGAGATACCCGTGCTGGGGCTCGGGGTCTGGCAGGTTCCTGGCGGGCCTGAGTGCGTCAATGCCGTGCGCTGGGCACTGGAGGCTGGTTACCGGCACATCGATACGGCTCAGGCGTATCACAATGAGGAAAGTGTCGGCCGCGCATTGCGCGAGAGCGGTGTGCCGCGCGAGCAGGTATTCATCACCACGAAGTTTCTTCCGCGGCGCCGCGACCCCGTCGCCCAGCTCGAGATGAGCTTGCGGCGCCTCGGCGTCGAGCAGATCGACCTCTACCTGGTCCACTGGCCCGAAGGCAGTGGGACCCGGGCCTGGTCGGGCCTCGAGCGCGCCCGCGAGCTGGGGCTTGCCCGGTCCATCGGAGTTTCCAACTTCAGCGCCGCCGAACTTGAGACCGTGATCGCGGCCGGCGCGATTCTCCCGGTTGTGAACCAGGTCGAGGTCAACCCGCAGCACTACCGGCGCGGGCTCTTGGACGTGTGCGCGCGCCACAGCGTGGCCGTCGAGGCGTACAGTCCGCTCGGGACCGGACGCTCCCTGGCCGACCCCGCTGTGGGCCGGATCGCGGAGCAGGCCTGCCGGAGTCCGGCTCAGGTACTGCTGCGCTGGGGCCTTCAGCGCGATCTCATCGTTATCTCCAAGTCCGTGCACCGGGCCCGCATCCAGGAGAACGCGCAGGTCTTCGATTTTGCCCTGTCACCTGAAGCCATGGCCGAACTCGACGCACTCGATCGGACCGGCGGCACCAGCAGCGCACAGGAATACAAGTGGTAGTAGCTCGTGACCAGGCCGTCCGTCCGGGCACTCTTCGCAGGTGCTGCCGGATAAGCCCATCGACGGGTGTGCCGTGCTTACCGGTGCCGCCGTTCGCCACCAGCGGGCAAGCGCCGGGCTGGCGTTCTCGCCCGAGCTTGCCCGCAGGCTCAACTGCCATGTCAGCTCTGGCCACCTCAACGCCGGACAACAGGAAGGAATTACGCAAATGCCCATGATCGACGTGTACGCCACGGCTGGCACCTTCACAGACAAGCACGAGCTTGCTGCCAAGCTCGCGGGCACCCTGATGGCGATCGAGGGGGTTCCGGACATCCCGATGTTCCGGCAGAACACCGCAGCGTTCATGCATGACCTGCCCGCAGGCGACCTGTCGAACGTTGACGGTGGCTCCAACTATGTCCGCGTGCAAGTCCTCACGAACGCGGGAGCCCTGGACCGAGGCAAGCAGCTCGCCGTTGTGGGCCAGTTCACCAGCTTGATCGCGGAGGCGGCCGGCGATCCCGCACTCGCTGACCGCACCTGGGTACTTCTCACCGAAGCCGTCCCTGGCGGCTGGGGCCTGAACAGCCACGCGAACACTAACGAGGAGCTTGTTGCCGCGGCCCGTAAGCAGATCGCGGAGCTGCAAGCACAAGCCGGCAGTGCCGCGCCGCAATAAACTGCCCCGGAGGCATCAGTCGCGCACGGCCTGTCAGCTTGCCGGGCCGAGAGACCCGGCGGGTGCATCCTGTTCGCGGATCCAGGCAGCTGCAAGCGTGGTCCAGACTTCGGCTTCGCCGGCGCCGCGGGCCAGCCCGAGGCTGTGCGGCCCATGGGCGAACACGTGCACAGCGTGAGGAACTTTGCTGGCTGCCAGCGCCGAGGCGAGCAGATATGTGTGCTCGGGAAGGACGTAAGGATCCTCGGCCGTGTGCCAGACGAAAAACGGCGGTGCGTCGGCCGTCACCAGTGCATTTAGCGATGTCGACCGGCGCAGCTGCGGGCTGGCATCCTCTCCGAGGAGAATCAGCCGGGCAGGACGGTAGGTCTCTGTTTCCATCGACGTGATGGCGTAGCAGAGCACGGCGAACTGGACGCTCTGATCGGGAGCTGCACCTGGTGAGAGCGCGGCCAGCCCCGCCAGGTGGCCGCCTGCGGAGAACCCGATCAGCCCTATGCGCCCGGCACCGTCGGCGCGGCAGCCGCTGATCTCCGCACGAAGCGCCTGGAGCGGCGCCGGGTGCCGGACGTTGAGGGGATAGCGAAACACGCTGGCCTGCACACCGACCCCGGCGAGCCACCTGGCCACCGGCTCGGCTTCATGCCGAGCATGCTCGGCATACCCGCCACCGGGCAACACGATCACGTGAGTCCTAGCTGCCGACGAATCCATCGCAGTTCCTTGTGCGTGACGAAGCTCTGATTCCCGTGCGTGTTAGCGTGGGCGCGCCGGCCACAGCCGAGCGTGCCCCACCTTGGCGGCACAACCCGAACCGATGAGGGTCGCGGCGGCCCCGCCGACCGAGGATGGCCATCCAAGCTCTCGGCGGTGCTGAAGTCGACGATCGGCCATCAGGCCATGTTTGTCTGCCGGGATGCTGCGTGAATCCACATGTTGACTGCACCTCGCTTCCGCGCAAGCCCGGTGCTACCCCAATGCGAGCGGGCGGCCATCCGCGACTCGGGACGGGCAGCCACTTTGGCGGCTTGCACCGACAACCCGGCGGGCGTTCAGCGGTGGAGCTGTACCTGTCCCGCCAGCCCGATACCGCTCGGCCCGGCCGGCACCGTACTGCCGGCCGGGAGTCCCAAAGCGGTGGTGTCGACAGCCTGGAAACTGAGAGTGGCGGTCACGAACGGGCCCTGACCTCGCTGGAAAAGATCGAGCCGGCGAAGGCTCGCTGGGTCCTGCCCGGTCACGGTATTCCGTGGGAGGGAAGTCCGCAGCAGGCCATCAAGCTGGCCCGGCACGTCGCGGCCCGGTCAAGTTGAGAGGCCTGCCCGGCTCACCGGCAAAGGGTCGGCAGCCGCCGGATCGTGCAGGTCGTGCTGGCCGGCTACTGCGCGGCCGGGCCGCTGGTCGCGCTCACCGCCAGCCTGCCGGCGCTGTTCGCGGCACTGTTCGCCTGGGGGCCTTCCAGGGCACCCTCGACGTCGCGATGAACACCCAGGACATCGCCGCCGAGCGAACGCGGTGCGGTCCCGGCCTCGGCTACACCACGTTCGCTCTCGCCATGGTCACCGTCCGGCTATCCGGCAACCGGCTGCTGACCCGCTACCGGCCCGACCGGCTGCTGCCCGCCCTCGCCGCGGTCGCGACACTCGGATTCAGCACAACCCTGCTCATCGCCCAGCCGCCCGCTGCCCTGCTCGGCTTCGGCTGCCTCGGCATCGGACTTGCCACCGTGATCCCGGCCGTGTTCAGCGCCGCCGGGCGGATACCCGGCCTGGCCCCGGGCACCGCCGCGGCCACCGCATCAGCCTGCGGATGGGCCGGATTCGTCTGCGGCCCACCCGTCATCAGCCGCCTGTCCGCCTGGGCATCGCTGCCCGTCGCACTGAGCCTGCTGCCCCTGCTTACCGCGTTCGCCGTTGACGTTGTACCCGCCCGGCAGGTTGCCCCTGTCAAGCTGCGCCTGCAGCGCGTTCTGGAGCTGCAATCCCCGGCCGGAAACCCACGACGCCTCAAGCTGCTTGCCGCCTTAGCTCCACCGCGGCACGCCGGGAACCGGCCAGCACGCTCCCCCACTCCAGGGCCGCGCCGCCTGCCAGGTTGAACACGGCTAGCAGCGGTGTGATCTCGCGCGCGCTGATCAGCTCCCCAGTCAGGCCGGCCAGCTCGGCGCCATACCGGTCCCGCCAGGCTCGTGGGTACATAGCCAGCAGCGCGCCCAGCAGATGCCGATTCACGACGACGCCACCGCGATGCGCCGCAAGCCGACCTCGGCGATGCGGGCCGACTCGGTCAGCCGCTCGTAGAGGAACTCCTGGCCTGCCGCGGTGATCCGGTACGGGCGCCTGCGGTCCTCTGCGGGCAGCGCCTCTATCAGGCCTGCTGTCTCCAGCTTGGCCAAGGCGCTGTAGAGAGTGCCCGGCCCGAGTTTGACTCCGGCGAAGCCTTCGATGTCTTTGATCAGCGCGTATCCGTGTTTCGGGCGGTCAGCCAGGCTGGTCGGGATCAGGATGCTTCGGTCCGATGAACCGCGGATGGTGTCTTAATAACAGAGCACCGTCCGGCACGCGCCAACGCGTCGGTGAACCCGCCCCGGGAAATCTCGCCTTCTCGGCAGGGACGGCTGCCCGTCGTGGTGGCAGTCATCCAAGATCGTTAGAGCTGGCATCGTTGTATGGCCCGGGCGGGCTGGGGCGAAGACTCGGCCTGCTGGCGGGGGCGCGTGGCGCTTCGCCGGAACACCCGGTTGACGTCACGTTATGGCTCGGCGTAGGGTAATTCATTGCCATTCCTTTACTTTGTGACCCATGAGGGTCACGGCGGGGAAGTCGGAATGAGGCGGCCGGTCGCGTGTGTCTTTGTCTTCGCGTTGACGCTGCCGACGCTCGTGGCCGTCAGCGGATCCACTCAATGCCGACGGCACAGACCTCGTCCCGTTCACCGCCTCGCCGACCCATGATGTGATCCCAGCCTGGGAGGCTGACCGGCTGACCTGAAGGAATGACAAAGGGGGGATTTATGGAGGTCTACAAAAAGCTGACTGTCAAGGATGGCTGGGTTGATGGTTTTACCCGTCGCCCTGGCTTTCATGGTGGCCTGCTGCCGACGTCCGCCGTCATGGGACTGATATCCCACACCATGGTCAACAACCTCGCGGACGCCGACGCTTTATTCACGCCGGGACCGCGTGGCGACGGCGACTCCGCGCATTTTGGCACCGCCCAGGATGGCACCGTCTTTCAGTGGGTGCAGCTGGGCGTGATAGCCGAGCATGCGAGGGCTGCGAACGATCACTGGTATGCAGTAGAGAACGCCGATGACAAGAACCCGAATAACCCTTACACCGACGCGCAGCTCTCGCGCATCGCACAAATCCTCGAACTGACCTCAAGGCCGGAGTACGGCCATTTTGCGCTCCAGGTAACCGATTCCACGAACAAAGAGGGCCTAGGGACGCACAATATGGGTGGCGCAGCCTGGGGTGGCCACTCTTGCCCCGATGCGCAGATACACCCGAATCATACTCGCTCGCTGGCCCGTCCTGAGATCGTGCGTCGTGCAAAGATCATCCGGCAGCACGGACAGTATACGGCTCAGCCCACGCCCGCTGCCGCGGTAATCCTGGAGGATTCTATGCTGCTCAACAAGGGCCAAGACGCGATCACCCCAATCGCTCTGCCAGACGCTATCAAGGAAGTCCGGTTCTTCTCCGACCAGCCCGCACAGCTTGGCGTAGACACCCGCGACGGCAAGCCAGTAACAAAGCTGGCCCTCAGCAATGCCACCGCACACGTAGTGCCCGTGCCCAAAGACGTCCACGCATTCATCGCCCATCGCCTCGATGGCGGCGGCAACGACATATCCGTCGCCTTCAGCGCTTGAGCGCTTCGGCGCCGTTCACGCCTTGATGCCGGGCGACGGCGGACACCAAGGAGGCAACCGATGGATGTAGCCACCATGCGACGAGCTTTTCCGGGCCTGGGCGCGGCGCGGGCAGCGCAACTCAACAGCGGACTCAATACGGCGTTGCGGCTGGCGGGCTGCACGACGGTAAAACGCGCAGCGATGTTCTGCGCGCAGGTAGGTGAGGAATCCATTAGTCTCAGTGCCCCGACCGAGCTGGCGAGCGGTGCCAAGTACGAAGGACGGGCCGATCTTGGCAACACCCACCCCGGGGATGGCGTGCGGTTCAAGGGCAGGGGCTTCATACAGATAACCGGACGCTTCAACTACGGCAAGCTTTCCGGGTGGGCTCACTCCAAAGGGCTCGTACCAAGCGCAACCTACTTCGTCGACCATCCTCTGCAGCTGGCCACCGACAAGTATGTATGGCTTGGCCCGATCTGGTACTGGACCGTGGCCCGGTCGATGAACCCTTTCGCCGATGCCGAAAATATTAAGGGAGCCACCCTTGCCATCAATGGTGGCCTGAACGGTATTGACGATCGGACATTCCGATGGAATTTGTGCCTCGGGCTAGGGAATGCGATTCTGCCCACGCCCGCTGCCGCGGTAATCCTGGAGGATTCTATGCTGCTCAACAAGGGCCAAGACGCGATCACCCCAATCGCTCTGCCAGACGCTATCAAGGAAGTCCGGTTCTTCTCCGACCAGCCCGCACAGCTTGGCGTAGACACCCGCGACGGCAAGCCAGTAACAAAGCTGGCCCTCAGCAATGCCACCGCACACGTAGTGCCCGTGCCCAAAGACGTCCACGCATTCATCGCCCATCGCCTCGATGGCGGCGGCAACGACATATCCGTCGCCTTCAGCGCCTGAGCGCTTCAAGAACGAGTCCGGACCGGGCCTGACCTTCAGCTGCGAAGGCCCGTGATCCCACCATCGACCGGGATGATAACGCCGGTGAGATAGGCCCCGGCCCGCGAGGCCAGATAGATCGCCGCGGCCGCCATGTCGTCGGGATGCCCGATCCGGCCGAGCGGGATGCTGGCCTCGATCGCGCTGCGCGTCTGCGGGTCGTCCAGCGCGAACGCCATCATCTTGCTCTCAAACGGGCCTGGCGCGATCGCATTGACGGTGATGTAATCCGCGGCCAGTTTGCTCGCCAGGTGCCGGGTGAGCATGTGCACGCCCGCCTTGGTCGCGCCATAGGCATAGTTCTCCATGGCCGCGACGCGCAGGCCGTCGACAGAGCCGACGTTGATGACCCTGGCCGGGTCCTGTGGGCTGGCCGCCGCCCGCAGCAGTGGCAGGCAGGCCACGGTCAGGGCGAACAGGGCCTTGACGTTGATGTTCCAGAGCTTGTCGAAGGCATCGAGCGGATACTCCTCCAGCGGGGCACCCCAGGTAGCGCCCGCGTTGTTCACCAGGATCTGCAGGCGATCCTCGCGCTCGCCGAGGTACCGGACCAGTTCCTCAACGCCGCCGGGCGTGGCGAGGTCCAGCGGCACCGAGTTGCACTCGCCGAAGGCCGACAGCCTGGCTGCGGCCGCATCGCAGGCTTCCGCTTTCCGGGCGGTGATGTAGACCCGGCAGCCGGCCGTGACGAGCCCCTCGGCGATCATCGCACCGATCCCGCGCGACCCGCCGGTGACGACGGCCACCTTGCCGTCGACGGCGAACAGGGATCCTGCGCCATCGGCCAGCCGGTGAGCCTCAGTCATACCCTCATCCACACTGGTTCCTTCCTGCCACGCAGGGCTCTTATGCCGCGGCAGCCAGGTCATACCATCACCGACACCCGCACTCACGCAAGGGCCGCCGGACTGCGTGCTTGGATGACAGCCATGGCGCCGTTGCCGTTCGCTGACCGCTGGTTCGACAGGACACGGGTCGATGAGGCCACGACCCGGCTGGTGGAGCCCTATGTTGTGGCGCTGATGCGCTGCAACATCTGGCACGTCAAGGGGCGAGTCCGTGACCTGATCGTGGATACCGGGATGGGACTGTGCAGCGTGGCGGGCGAGCTGGCCGATCTGATCGACAAGCCGGTTGTCGCCGTCGCCACTCATGGCCATGACGACCATATCGGGGGCCATCACGAGTTCTCCGATGTCCGGGCCCACCCCCTGGAGGCGGGCTTGCTGCGCTGCCCGCCGCTGAGCACGCTCAGCCCCCGGCAGGCGTGGGGTGAGCATGAGGTCGCGATGCTGGAACGGGCCGGGTATGACATGCACGAACCGCTGTTCGTGACCGCGCTGCCAGCGGGGTTCGCGGCGGAGTCGTTTCACCAGCAGCCGTGCGCTCAGGTCATCGAGATCGGTGAAGGGGACGTCATTGACCTCGGCGACCGGGCCTTCGAGGTACTGCACCTGCCCGGGCATTCACCCGGGTCGATAGGGCTGTGGGACCCCTCGGCCGGAATCCTGTTCAGCGGGGATGCGATCTACGACGGGCCGCTGCTGGACGAGCTGGACGACTCCAGCATCGGCCAGTACTGCGTCACGATGGAACGCCTGATGGAGCTGCCGGTCACCGTGGTGCACGCCGGCCACGATCCCAGTTTCGGCCGGGACCGGCTCCGCCAGCTCGCCGCCGCCTATCTGCAGCGCCGGT
Organism: uncultured Actinomycetota bacterium; assembly: GCA_963844655.1. Classification (GTDB taxonomy): domain Bacteria; phylum Actinomycetota; class Actinomycetes; order Streptosporangiales; family Streptosporangiaceae; genus JASHPR01. The sequence goes on from CAWJPA010000002.1 coordinate 22,303, forward strand.
GCGGCTGACCGTGCGATGCGCCCCGGCCGGGCCATGGCTCAGTTGACCTCAGCCGACCCCGGCCGCGTCACGATGACGCTTCCCCGCATCCCCAGGACAAGGTCACCAACATCAACGTAGGGAAAGATGCCCGGTCTGGTGAACGTCAAGGTAAGGCTGTGGTTCCGGCCGGCCGACGCCGGGTAGAGCAGGCCCGAGTCGAAGAAACTGGAGCCGTCATAGCTTCCGCCGTTCCCGGTTGGGGTACCCGTGTACCACCCTGGGAGCTGAGGGAGGGGCTGCCCGGCGAGGAAAGTCACTCCATGGGGCTCATTGCTGGTGTCGTCGGTCCATACGACACTGTCGCCGGTGTGGATGTGGACATTTTGCGGAAGATATCTCATGACCGATGCGTTCTGAAATACAACATTGCCGCATGAGCCTGAGGTTGCACCATTGTCAGGAGTAGGACCCGCTGCGACGTTGATGAACCAGCCAGAGCTTGGGATCTGAAGCTGCCCTGGGCCGTTGGAGTTGGGCGGCCCAGTGATAACCGTCGTGCTAGTAGCTCTCCCGTCTGGTCCGGCGGTGACATTGTTCAGCGTGAATGCCGGCGGGACGAATATCTGGCTGAAGACTATGCCCTCCGTCGGAGCCGGCGCTCCGCAGACGCCGGGGAGAATCTGGACAGCATGAACGCTGCCGGGCGCCAGCCCGGTGAGCTCGATCTTGACCGCGATGGATGGGTCCGGCGAGGTCCCGATGCCTGATCCCTCGAGGAATGCGCGTCCTTGCGCGCGGGAACCTGCGGCCGGGCCGAGAACGACACGTGCTTTTTGCGGGGGACTCGCGCCGAGGGCGACATGGTAGGTGCGGGTTCCATCGGGATTAGCCGAGGCCGTCCCCGGCGGGAAGCCGCTCCTGGCCCGGGCCCCCGCTGCGAGGTCAGACCGCAGCTGTTCTTGTGCTTGCCCAGAATACTGGGCCTGAGTGAACGGGTACGGCGTCCCCGCCGGATTTACGATCACCATCCCCCTCATCCCGGCGACACCCAGGTCGAAATAGACATTGACACCGGGCTTGGTGAAGGTTACCGAGTATGTCGTGTCTCCGTGAGGGATGGAATTATCCCAGTTGTACGCTGGAGAGACCATTCTGCCAGAACTGTTCAGGGCGCTGACACCATCGTAGCTTGGTGATCCGCAGGGGCTGACATCTATGTTGACGGTAAAGGCGCACGGGGGAATACACGAGATATCCGCACAGGTTCCCGTGAAGGTGACGGAGTGTATTTCACCGGTGTTCAGCGCCCAGGCCACAGTATCCCCGGCGTCGATGGTTATCACGTGAGGGTAATACCCTTCGGCCTGAATCGCCCCGTCTTTCGACTGGCCCCCCACCAGGACATGCCATGTTCTGGGCCCATCCGCTGCCCGCGTTCCCTGCGTCATCCTGCCGGTGTGCTGAGCGGCCAGGCTGGCCCGGGAGATGGACGTACTGGCAACGGCAGCGACGGGCACACCGGTCGCTAAGGCCGCGACGACGGCAAGACCTGCGGCGAACCAGAGATGCTTGCGCCCGGGGATGACTCTCCGTACTGCCGCACTACGGGACATGAGGAACTCCATCCCCTGGCCCGTAAGGCGTCACGGCCATCGTGGCGCACCCACACACCACGACCCGCCGTCAACGCACTACCTCGTCCCGGCGCACCCCGCGGCCCGCGTTTCAGGCCCTCGCCTGTTGGTAGCCACGGGACGAGGAACCGGGGTGTATTCCATGTGTAGCTCAGATGTGGGCAAGCCCGGCACTATCGGTCAGGCGGCAGTTCGCGGTGCGCCAGTGCCACGCCATCGCCCAAGCGGTTGCGATCAGCCAGCATGCCGCCGAAGATGAGATCACCGCCGATGCCAGCCTGCTCAAGCCTGACCGCCCCCCGGCCAACTGAACACAGCGGCAGGAACTGATCGACAGCCCGAGGGTGCTGGGCTGCGGAACATCCGCGCCAGGCCTCCGGGCAAGCCCAGGCTGGGGGGATTCCCATGGGGGCGCTGACCGCCCGACGGATTGCCGGCTGTGTCGCGGCGGGATCGATGGCGCTGATAGCCGGGGGTGTGGTGCTGGCGTACCTGGACCGGCAGCTGGTGCCTGCCGACCTGAGCGGCTGGGATTTCTCCGACGTCTTCGGGGACGTGGTGAACCTGGCTGTCCCCGTGGTGGGCTTCGTCCTTGCGTCCCGCCGGCCCGCGAACGCCATTGGCTGGCTGTTCCTGGCGGCGGGCCTGGCGCTGGGGCTGAGTGGTTTCTCAGATGAGTATGGGCGGCGTGCCCTGGTCGCGGTGCCCGGGTCCGTGCCGGCGGGCCAGGCCTTCGCCTGGCTCTCTTACTGGATCTGGGTGACGCCCTACGCCGTGCTGGCCTTCCTGCTGCTGCTCTTCCCGACTGGGCGGCTGCGGTCCCGGCGGTGGCGCCCCGCCGCGTGGCTGGTGGGCGGAGTGTTCACGCTGACCGCAGTGGGCCTCCTGGTGGGCGCCACCCGTTTCTGGTCACACCCATTCAGCTCGGCCGGTCACGGGGTGGACCAGCAGGTGCTGGCCGCGATGCTGATCGGGATGGCCGCCACGCTGGTGGTCAGCGTCGCGGCAGTGATCGTGAGGTATGTCCAGTCCTCCGGTGAGGAGCGGCTGCAGCTGAAGTGGTTCGCGGCGGCTGCTTTGCTGGTGGTCGCGACGACCGCCGCATCGTTCCTGACGTTCTCGGTGGCCGCGATCGTGCTCAGTAACCTGGCGTTCTTGTGCCTGTATGCGGCGATCGGCATCGCGGTGCTGAAGTACCGGCTCTATGAGATCGACGTCGTGATCAGCAAGGCCGTCCTGTACGGCTCGCTGGCCGTCTTCATCACCGCTGTCTACGTGGGTCTCGTGGCGGGAGTGGGGACGCTGGTGGGCAACCGGCAAAATGCGCTGCTGTCGGCGCTGGCGGCGGCGGTGGTTGCGGTCGCGTTCCAGCCGGTGCGCCAGTGGGCCAGACGGCTGGCGAACCGGGTGGTGTACGGCAGGCGGGCCAGCCCGTACCAGGTGCTGTCGGAATTCGCCCAGCGCATCGGCGGCGCATATTCCAGCGAGGACGTGCTGCCGCAGATGGCGCACATCGTGGCGGCAGGAACCGGCGCCGAGCGGGTAGTCGTGTGGCTGCGGGTGGATGACGAGTTCCGGCCCGGGGCCTGTTCGGACGAACGCCCGCACCCTGCTGGGCTGGCCGTCGATGGGCTGCCTGCTGATGTGCTGCCCTTCGATGGGCAGGCGATGCCCCCGGTGCCCGATGCCGACCTGAGCGTCCCGGTGGTGCACCAGGGCGACCTGCTGGGCGCGATCTCGGTCCGGATGCCCAAGGCTGAGCCGCTGGGCCCGGCCGGCGAGCAACTGGTGGCCGATGTGGCGTCGCAGGCGGGCCTGGTGCTGTCGAACGCCGGCCTGATCGAGGACCTCCGGGCATCCCGGCAGCGCCTGGTCACCGCGCAGGACGATGCGCGGCGGCGGCTGGAACGCAACATCCATGACGGAGCCCAGCAGGATCTGGTGGCGCTGGCCATCAAGCTCCGGATCGCCGCGATGACCCTAAACGACGACCCGGCCCAGCAGATTCTCGGCGAACTGCAGGCAGACGCGGCCGGCGCGCTGGAGAACCTGCGTGATCTGGCCCGGGGTATCTACCCGCCGCTGCTGGCCGACCTGGGCCTGGCCGCGGCACTCAGCGCGCAAGCCAGCAAGTCACCCGTGCCGGTGACGGTCGAGGCCAACGGCATCGGGCGCTTCCCGCAGGACACCGAGGCCGCGGTCTACTTCTGCTGCCTCGAGGCGCTGCAGAACATCGCCAAGTACGCCCACGCCACCACAGCCCGGATCTGCCTTCGGGCCCAGAACGGGTCGCTGTCCTTCACCGTGTCCGACGACGGAACCGGCTACGACGCCCGGCATACCGCCATGGGCTCCGGCCAGCGGAACATGGCCGACCGGCTCGCCGCGCTCGGCGGCCACCTGGAAGTCCGGTCCGCCCCCAGCCAGGGCACCACCATCACCGCGCACCTCCCCCTCCCCGTCACGAGCGGCAGCCATAGCGCACCCGCTATCAGCGGCGGGCCCGCGATGCGCCGCGGCGTTCAGCGGCCCGACCGGCCTGCCCGCGCCTTCCGTGCCGGCCAGCGTGGCCGCAAACGATCAGTTCCGGAGCTTGCGGAGAATGCGGGCGAGGTGGGCGCGGTCGGTCTGGCTAAGCCGGCCGAAGGCCCGTTCGGCCTCGGTGCCCCGTGCCGCCCGGATCGCGTCGAGGACGCTGGCGCCGTGCTCAGTCACCTCGACCAGAGTGGCCCGCCGGTCACCGGGGTCGGACCGCCGCCGGACCAGGCCGCGGGATTCGAGGGCGTCGACGACCTCGGTGGTCGAGCGCGCCGCGATGTGCAGGTGGTCCGACAGTTCCGACAGGCGCATTGACCCATGGCGCTTGAGCACACGCAGAGCCCGCAGGTGTGAAGGAGTGATATCCCAGGGAGCCAGGGCTTCGTGAGACGTTTCGCGCAGCTGGCGCGCGACCGACCAGAAGGCGTCTGACAGCGACTCGTCACCGGCTGAGTCCCGCCGGCCCGTCGTGTCGCGATCCTGGGCCACAGGAATATGATACCACCTTCTGCTGTTGTAACCTCAAATTGAGGTAACCTCATTAAAGCTTTCACCAGGCCCGGTGTGCCCGAGCACCGGCCCACTCCGACAGAATCGAGCATCTCTTGGCACCATCACAGACGAACCGAGACATCAGTAGCACGGGCCGGACTCGCGGCCCGAGGACAGTCACAGCCGCGGAGAAGGCGCAGGCACGCGAGGTGTCACTGCGCCGTATCGCCCGGCTGTTCACTCCCTACCGCTGGCAGCTGGCGATCGTCACCGCGATCATCGCCGCGTCATCCATAGTCGGGCTGGCCTCCCCGTTCCTGCTCCGCGCGATCATCGACACCGCGCTGCCCGCCAGGAACCTGCGGCTGCTGGTCTGGCTGGTGGTCGGCATGGTCGCCGTGGCCGCCGTCACCTCGGTCTTCGGCGTGATCCAGACCTGGATCAGCACCAAGGTCGGCCAGCAGGTCATGCACGCGCTGCGCACCAGCGTCTTCGGCCACCTGCAGCGCCAGTCGATCGCCTTCTTCACCCGGACCCGCACCGGCGAGGTCCAGTCCCGCATCACCAACGACATCGGCGGCATGGAATCCGTGGTCACGTCGACCGCGACCTCCATCGCCTCCAACCTCACCACCGTGGTCGCCAGCGCGGTCGCCATGGTTGCCCTGTCGTGGCGGCTGTCGCTGATCTCGCTGGTCGTAATGCCGCCGGCGGTCTACCTGACCCGCAAGGTCGCGCGTATGCGCCGGGCCATCACCACCGAGCAGCAGCGCGAGCTGGCCGACCTCAACGTCACCGTCGAGGAGGGACTGTCGGTCAGCGGCGTCCAGCTGGCCAAAACCATGGGCACCGGGCCGTCGCTGATCCGGCGGTTCACCGATTCCTCGGCCCGCCTGATTGACCTGGAGCTGCGGTCCCAGCTGGCCGGGCGGTGGCGGATGTCCTCACTGAGCATCATCTTCGCCGCGATCCCGGCGATCATCTACCTTTCGGCGGGCCTGCCGATCACCGCCGGCACCATCAGCATCGGCACCCTCATCGCCTTCACCACCCTGCAGAACAACCTGTTCCGGCCTGTGACCGGGCTGCTCAACACCGGCGTCTCGGTGATCAGCTCGCTGGCGCTGTTTGCGCGGATCTTCGAATACCTCGACCTGCCGGTCGAGGTCGACAATCCCGCGCACCCCGTCGAGATCGACCCGGCCCAGGTCACCGGGCATGTCCGCTTCGAGGACGTCAGCTTCGCCTATCCCGGCGCCGACCGGCCTGCCGTCTCCGGCGTCGACCTGGACGTCCCGGCCGGCCGTACCCTGGCCCTGGTCGGCGAGACCGGGTCGGGCAAGACCACCCTCGCCTCACTGGTCGCCAGGCTCTACGACCCCAGCAGCGGCAGTGTCCGCATCGACGGCATCGATATCCGCGACATCAGGCTCGCCGACCTGGCCGCGATCGTGGGCGTGGTCAGCCAGGAGACCTATCTCCTGCACACGACGGTGCGGGAGAATCTGCGCTACGCCAAGCCCGAGGCCACCGACGCCGAGATCGAGGACGCCGCGCGTGCCGCCCAGATCCACGATCTGATCACCGGGCTGCCCGACGGCTATGACACCATGGTCGGATCCCGGGGGTACCGGTTCTCTGGTGGCGAGAAGCAACGCCTCGCCATCGCCCGGACCCTGCTGCGCGACCCGCGCGTGCTCGTGCTCGACGAGGCCACCAGTGCCCTGGACACCGAAACCGAACGCGCTGTCCAGAAGGCGTTCGACACCCTCGCCCAGGGCCGCACCACCATCACCATCGCCCACCGGCTCTCCACCGTGCGCAACGCCGACCAGATCGTCGTTCTGGATCACGGTCATATCGCCGAAGAAGGCACTCACCTCAGCCTGATTGCCGACAAGGGCCGGTACGCCGGCCTCGCCGCCTAGGCCTGGCCAGATGACCACGGGAGATGGCTCGTGCCGATGCCACTGATCACGTTCGGGCACGGAACGGCCAGCGCCGAGCGCATTGCCGAGCTGCTGCTGTCGGCAGAGGTGGCGGCGTTGGTCGACGTCCGCACGGCGCCTGGCAGCCGCCGCCACCCGCATGTAGCCCGGGCCGAGCTCGAGCGCTGGCTCCCCGGCCACGGCATCTCCTACCGGTGGGAGAAGCGGCTGGGCGGCTTCCGCCGGCCGGCGCCGGACTCACCTGATGTGGTGTGGCGGGAGGAGGCCTTCCGGGGCTATGCCGGCCACATGCGGCAGCCGGATTTCCTGACCGCTATCGACGACGTGCTCGCCCAGGCCGCCACCGGCCATCTCGCGGTGATGTGCAGTGAGAGCGTCTGGTGGCGATGCCACCGGCGGCTCATCGCTGATTTCGCGGAGATCACCCGCGGCGTCCCGGTCCGCCATCTCATGCACGACGGCCAGCTGGCGGCCCACCGCCCCTCGCCCGGAATCCGGCTCCGCACGGATGGCCTGCTGGTCTACGACGGCGGCCAGGAGCAGCTGGCTTGAAACGCATCTAACTGCCGTCCGTCCTATGTGTGGGGCCACTCATCGCAGATGCCCGGGTTCGGCCCGGAGCGATGGCATTGCCGTGACCGTCCGCTCGCCGGGCGGTGCAACGGAGGGGGCCCCGATCATGCACTCACGCCCGCCGGACCGGGACGCTAAGGCAGACTGGCGCGCTTCGCCGGGCCTGTTACGCCGTCCTGCGGAGCGGCCGGACCTCTCAGCGGGCCGGGACACCTCCGCCGATCACGACTCAGGCAACCGCTGGAGATCGCTGGCCGCGATCCCGTTAACCCGGATTCGTCGTTCCCGTTCCGGCAGCGCCCGCAGCCACTCCGCGCGGTGGGCGACAACAGGCTGTCCGGGCTGGCCTGCGGGCGTTCTCGCCGCATCGGGCCAGCCCTATTCGGTTCAGACCGCAACGGACCAAGGAGGAGGATTGCGGTGAGAAAGATAGCGAGAGCAGCGCTCACGCTCGCGGCCACGGTGTGCACGGTCGCGGCGCTGGCGGCGGCGGCAGGGCCGGCGCTGGCGACGTACAAGCCACCGGTCATCCACCTGCTGTGCTCAGCAGCAGCCAACAACGGCACGCTGGACGGCAACGTCTGCGTGCTGCCGTTCGGGGTCACCACCCCGCCGAACAGCTACTCCGCGACGATCGCGGTGAGCAACCCAGGCGCCGGAGACACCTTTGCCGTGGTCACGGGCAGTCTCCCACCCGGCCTGACCATGCCCGCCAAATCCGGGTCCGGCACCGTCATCACGGGGAATCCCGCCCAGACCGGAACGTTCAACTTCACGGTTAAAGCGTCCCTCAACGGGCGCACCGCCACCCTCGCCTACCAGATCACCATCACCGTGCAAGGGCCGCCGGACCAGTTCGTGTGCGATCCCGCCGACAACGGCGGCTTCCTGATCAGCGGGTCCTGCGTGCTGCCCGACGCTACCGTCGGCCTGCCCTACCAGGGGCACCTGCCCACCAGCCACAAGGCCGGCGGCACGGTCAGCGTGATCGCCGGGACCCTGCCCCCGGGCCTGTCCCTGCCGGCCACGTTCGGGGCGTCCGGCGGCGTCATCAGCGGAACCCCCGGCCAGCCAGGCATCGAACGACTACACGTTCACCGTGCTGGGCACCGGCGACCAGGGCCAGCCGCTGTATCAGGTCTACGAGATCAACGTAGACCCCGACGAGCCGCTCACCGTCGTCCTGCCCTCCGAGGGCTCGACGCTCGGAGACGGAACCGTCGGCCAGGCCTACGCGCAGAACTTCTTCCTCAGCGGCGGGGCCGGGCCCTACACCTGGTCGGTTGCCGCCGGTCAGCTTCCGCCCGGCCTTTCCCTGCAGACCACGGCCGGGCCGCGCGACGCCAACAATCAGCTCGCCGGGACACCAACCACGGCGGGCACCTACACATTCACCATGAAGCTCACCGACTACAGCGGCCAGCAGGCCACCCAGCAGTTCACCCTCACCATCCAGCCCTGATTCCCTCAGCGGCCGGGCAGCCTGGCCAGGCTGCCCGGCCCTGACTGTCCGGCGCCCGGTGGTAGCTTGAAGCCCGTGCCCGGAGGTGCTGGGACTAACGTTCGCCGCGTGGCCACGCGCGATGCCACATTCCAGCAATGGCAGGCCCTGCTCACCAACCGCAGCAAGCGGCTGCGCGCCGGAGAATTCATTGTGCAGGGGGTGCGGCCGCTTTCCCTCGCCGTCGCGCACGGCTGGCGGATCCGCGCGCTGCTGCATGACGGGCGGCCGTCGCCTTCCGCGTGGGCCACGGACCTGTGGACGTCCCTGGACACGACCCGTTATCTCGTGGCCCCGGAGCTTATGCAGGAACTGGGTGAGAAATCGGCCGGGATTCCCGAGCTTCTGGCCGTCGCCGAGATACCTCCCGATGATTTCTCCCGCATTCCCGCGGCGGCGGATCTGCTGGTTACCGTCTTTGACCGGCCGTCAAGCCCCGGCAACCTGGGTACCCTCTGCCGTGCCGTGGACGCTTTCGGCGGGACAGCCCTAGTCGTCACCGGGCATGCGGCCGATCCCTATGACCCAAAGTGCGTGCGGGCGAGCACGGGCTCGCTGTTCAGCGTGCCCGTCATCAGGGCCGCATCACATCGGGAGATACTCGTCTGGGTTCAGAAACAGCGTGCCCGCGGCGTGCCCGTTGTCGTTATCGGGACCGATGAGCGGGGCGGTGAGGATATCCGCCTGGTGGAGTTCGGGCAGCCTATCGTTCTGGTCATTGGCAACGAGACCACGGGCATGACCGCGGCATGGCGGGAAAGCTGTGATGTTCTTCTCAGGATTCCCATGGTGGGGTCCGCTAGTTCCCTGAATGCGGCCACCGCAGGCTCGATCGTCCTGTACGAGGCCAGGCAACGCCGTATCGACGGCAGGGAACGTCAGGTCCTGTTATCGGATAACCGCTCCTTGCTAGTACTCCAGCCGTAGTTCGTGATCTCGATCGTGAGGGGGCGCCGAGGAGGCAGGTGGCAGCGTCGATCATCTGGACGAGCCCGACCACGCCGTGGCGGGCGTCGAATGCGTCAAGCTGCTCAGCTTCGGCAGCGCTCGCGACGAAGGCGCGCCGATCGCGAGGCTGTGCCCGCGCGCCATACCCCCTCGATTGCGCGCGTCGCGGTGATGTCCGTCAACGGGTCACCCGGACACGAGGACCAGGTCCGCGCGCTGCCCGGCGGCGACACGTCCTCGGTCGGCGAGGCCGACACTCGATGCCCGGCAGTGCCGTGGCGGCGGCCAGGGCCTGCGCCGGGCTCGGATGCCGCACCGGACAAGGAGTTCGAGCTCCCGGTGCAGGCTTGCTCCGAACACGGTCCCCGGGTTCGGAGCGTCCGTGCCCGCCAGCAGAGAGAACCCCGCATCGGCCAGTCGCCGCACGTTGTCCTCGCGCCCGCGGAGTACGGGCGGCATTCGGCCATGCCCTCCGCGGGGCATCCGAGATCACGCCGGCGTAGCCCAGGCGTCGCCCGAGCATTTCAGCGAGCCGCGGGTCCCGATGGCGAACTGCCGCGCCACCCGGTTCACCGAGGGTGTTCTCGATGGTGGCCGCGTCGGACCGACCACGATTCCGGCCTCAGCCATGCGTTCGGCCAGGGCCATGTCCAGCTCGGCGTCCGCAGGGACGTGGGCCACCACATCGACACCGGCGGACACGACCTCCTCGACACCGGCCACCGAGCTCACATGACCGACGACGAGCAGGCCGCGGCGCGTGCGCGGCAGTGACCAGTGCCTTGATGGTTTCGGAGTCCAGCGAGGGCCATAGCCCCCCGGTGCCGGAGATGATCTTCAGGTAGTCCGAGCCCTCCGCGATCCGTTCCGCGACGAATTGCCCGGCCTGGTCAGCGGCGGTCAACGTCGGGAACGGCGCGTACATCATCGACGGGTGCCCGCCGGGCGCGGTGGCACCGACACCCGAGGAACGCACGTCGGCCACGTCCGGACGGGAGCCGGCCTGCTCCTTGGCGCTGGCCACCAGGCCGGGTTTGCTGAACATGTCGAGAACGGTGGTAACGCCGAAGGCCAACGACTGCGCGAGAGCGCCGGGAACGAGGTGCACGTGCGCGTCGATCAGGCCGGGAAGCACCGTCCCGCCACCCGCGTCGATCACTTCGTCGCCTTCTTGGGCGGCCGAGGCGACCGAGCACTGGGTGATCAGGCCGTCAGCGAACCGGACCGAGGTCCAGTCCGGCGACTTCGTCCCGTCGAATACCTTCGCGTTCACGATCGTCGTTGCCGCGCCCAAGGCGTCCTCCCTGGGGATTCTAAACAACCTGAACAGCAGAGGAAGGCAGTGGAGTGCCCCAGAACGCGCGGCTCCGAACTGCGTTGGAGAACAGGGCGAACGTCGCCTGACGCGGCACTAGGTGGTGGGTTCGAGAGGCGCCTCGGACATCCCCACCAGGCCGGCGGCACGGGCGGCGAAGTTGGCGGTCTGGGACCCGCCGGTGGTAATGCGGACGGTACTGCTGGTCGCCGACGTGAGGCTTCCGTCGGTGGCCTTGAGGGTGTAGCTGCCCGTTTTGCCAGTGATCTTGCATCCGGCGAACGACGCCACCCCATTCGACGCGGTGGCTGGGTCCGCGGTGCAGCTGAGCGCCGCCCCGCTGCCCGGCTGGGACGCGATGGCCAGGGTCACCGCGCTGGTGTTAGCCGTCACCACATTCCCGCTGGCGTCCTCCACGGAGACCGCCGGCTGGGCGGACCAGGCGGCCCCGCTGGCACCGCCGCCCGGCTGGGTCGTGAAGACCAGCTTCGTGGCCGCGCCCGCGGTGACGCTGAAGGTGCTGCTGGTCGCCGTGGTCAGGTTTCTGGCCGTCGCCTTGAGCGTGTAGCTGCCGGCCTTCCCAGTGATCTTGCATCCGGCGAAGGACGCCACGCCGTTCGACGCGGTGACCGGGTTGGCGGTGCAGCTGAGCGCCGCCCCGCTGCCCGGCTGGGACGCGATGGCCAGGGTCACCGCGCTGGTGTTAGCCGTCACCACATTCCCGCTGGCGTCCTCCACGGAGACCGCCGGCTGGGTGGACCAGGCGGCCCCGCTGGCACCGCCGCCGGGCTGCGTGGTGAACCCGAGCTGCGTGGCCGACCCGGCCGTGATGCTGATACTGCTGCTGGTCGCCGGCGTAAGGCTTCCGTCGGTGGCCTTGAGGGTATAGCTGCCGGCCTTCCCGGTGATCTTGCATCCGGCGAAGGACGCCACGCCGCTGGACGCGGTGACCGGGTTCTTGGTGCAGCTGAGCGCCGCCCCGCTGCCGGGCTGCGAGCCGATCGCGAGGGTCACCGCGCTGGAGTTGCCCGTCACCACGTTGCCGCCGGAATCCTCTACGGAGACCTTGGGCTGGGTGGCCAGGGTCGCCCCGCTGGTGCCGCCGCCGGGCTGCGTGGTGAAGGCGAGCTGTGCCGCTGAGCCCACGGTGACCGAGAAGGTGCTGCTGGTCGGGGACGTGAGGCTCCCGTCGGTCGCCTTCAGCGTGTAGGTGCCGGCCTTCCCGGCGATCTCACATCCAGCGAAGGACGCCACGCCGTTCGACGCGGCGACCGGGTTGGCGGTGCAGCTGAGCGCCGCCCCGCTGCCCGGCTGGGACGCGATCGCGAGGGTGACGGCGTCGGAGTTGCCCGTCACCACGCCGCCGCTGGAGTTCTCCACCGACACCGTCGGCTGGGCGGACCAGGCTGCACCGCTAGCACCGCCGCCCGGCTGCTTGGTAAAGGCAAGCTGGGTCGCTGGTGCCGCCGCGCTGACCGTGATGGTCTGCTGGACCTGCGGCGCGGCGTCATAGCCGTTGCCCGCGGCCTGGTCGGCGTCGATCACGCAGCTGCCCGCGGCGAGATAGTTCACCGTGGCACCGTTGGTGCCCGATACCGAGCAGACCCCGGAGCCGCTGGTCGAGTCGACCGAGAACACCACCGGGTTACCCGAAGCCCCGCCCGTAGCGGACAGCGTCGCCGGCTGGCCCACGATGCCCGGACCAGGGTTCGGGAACGTGATCGCCTGGGAACCCGTGGCACTGACCGTAACGGTCTGCTGAACCTGCGGCGCCGCAGCGTACCCGGTGCCGCCGGCCTGGTTGGCGTCGATCACACAGCTGCCCGCGGCGAGATAGTTCACCGTGGCGCCGTTGGCACCCGACACACTGCAAACACCGGACCCGCTGGTCGAGTCGACCGAGAACACCACCGGGTTACCCGACCCACCGCCCGTAGCGGACAGCGTCGCCGGCTGGCCCACGATGCCCGGACCAGGGTTCGGGAACGTGATCGTCTGAGAAGCCGGCGCCCCGGCGGCCGCCACGTCCTGGACCTCGGCCGGCCAGAAGGACGGCAGCGTGCTGTAGTTCGGGGGTTCCGCCTCGTCGTCGACGTAGATATTGCCGATGCCGTCGGTCGCGGCATCGCTGACATCCGTGCCCACGCCCGAGGCAGTGCCCGCGCTGATGACGGCGGAGAACTCCGAGGCCGGGTAGGAAGCCATCCAGCTCGGGAAGGCCGTCGCGTCGAACTGCGCTTCAGTTCCCTCGAACTGCTGGAGGACCTCGCTCGGGCCGAACATATAGCTCTGCGGTGCGACAGTTCCCGGGTTGAACATCACGGTCTTCGCGCCGTTGGCAATGGCAAAGTTGTACAGCGACTGGTAGTAGCTGGCCTCGCTGGCCGAGGTCGACGTCCCGTCGAACATGGGGCTGCTGACGCCATACCAGCTGATGGCGTTCTGCAATTCGCTCTCCACCGTGGCCAGCGGAGTCGCGCCGTAATCGGTCCAGATGTAATAGAGCGGCGTGATGCCCGCTGACTGCAGCGACTGGATGGTTGGCGTCCAGACGGTGCTCTTCGCGTCGGCGGGCTGGCCATTGCACCCTGATCCCGATCCGTCGGGCGCGCAGATATCGATGATGGCCGCGCTGACGGTAGGCGCCGCCGATTCCACCTGATTCCAGCTTGAGAGCGTCGGGTAGGCATACAGCGTCGTGATAATAGACTCACCGGATGCAGCAGCTAATGCTGTCGGCATTAATCCGAGTGTGAATCCAATGACGAGAATTGGCGCCGCGATAAATGCCGCAATTGACCGCACGGAAGCACGCATGGCTCCGCTACCCCCCCACCCCATTGGGGAAAAACCCTGCCACCGGCAGATTACGTCGGCTGCCCCCAACTGACCAGAGTGATACAGAAAGTGGTAGTGATTTGCACGGTAAAAGCCTAATGCGAGGTAACGGGCACACCGAGGACTGTGGCTAGCTAAATCCGCATATAAAAGCACTTCTAGGGCAACGCCCGGTTAGCAGGCTTCGGCGATACGATTACCGGTAACCAAAGCTTACCTAGCGTATAAGAAGGAGAGCCGATGACGTTCGAGTACCTGACCGACCCGGAGCACGGCCCCCAGTGGCAGGGCCTGCTGCCCGGCGCCCCGGAGGCCTTCTTCCTCAGCCGCGGCGAGGGAGAGCACGCGAAGCTCTTCGGCGACCTGTTCACCGTGCTGGTCAGCGGCGCGGAAACGTCAGGCCAGTTCGGCGTCATCACCAGCCGCTCCCCCGCCGGCGACATCATCCCGACCCACGCGCACGCCGGCACCCACGAGACCTTCTACGTCCTCGACGGCAAGGTGCGCGTGTTCGTCCAGGACGGGGCGGGCGAGAAGACCTCGCGGTTGCTGGAGCCGGGTGATTTTGGTTTCGTGCCCGCCGGCCTGGCCCACGCCTACCGCGTGGAGCAGGCGGCCAGGATGCTTGGCGTGCTCAGCGGCGGTTTCGAGCGGTTCTTCCAGCAGATGGGCGCCCCGGCCGACTCCGACGCGGACGACCAGCCGCCGTTCATCCCGGACTTCCCGCGGATGCAGGCCGCCGCGCAGGCGCACGGCACGCGGTTCCTCCCGGGCTTCGAGTGGCCGGACGCCTGACCGCCGTGGCTATCCCCGCCTCCCCCCTGCCGGCGCCGCACGACGCGCCGCTCCCGCCCGTCCGCCCGGCGGCCGGGCGCACCCGCGTCCTGGCGGGTGTTCCTTACGCCGCACTGCCCGGGTTCCGGCCGCTGGAGCTTGACCTGTGGCTGCCGCCGGAATCCCCGGAGCCGGCGCCGGCCGTGCTGTTCCTGCACGGGGGCGGCTGGCGGATGGGCAGCCGCCACCTGGCGGGCCCGGCGTTCGCGGGCGCCCACCCCACTGTGTTCGAGCAGGTCGCGGCCGGGGGCATCGCCGTGGCCAGCGCGGATTACCGGCTCTCGGGCGAGGCGCAGTGGCCGGCGCAGCTGCATGACGCCAAGGCCGCGGTGCGCTGGCTGCGCGCCCGCGCCGGTGAGCTCGGCATCGACGGCGACCGGATCGCGGCCTGGGGCGAGTCGGCGGGCGGCCACCTCGCCGAGCTGCTCGGCCTCACCGCCGACGACCCCGCGCTCGAGGGCGGCCTCGGCGCGACCGGCCCGCCGAGCCGGGTAAGCGCCGTCGTCGCCTGGTATGCGCCGAGCGACCTCAGGGCGATGGCCACCGACACCGGCGCCGACCCCATGGACCCGGACACCCGCGAGGCCCGGCTGCTGGGCGCGCCGCCGGCTGCGGTCCCCGACACCGCCGCGCAGGCCAGCCCCGTCACCCACGTCTCCCCCGGCGCGCCGCCGTTCCTGCTGCTGCACGGCGCGGCCGACCGGCTCGTACCTTGCGTTCAGAGCGAACGATTCCATTACGCACTGCAGGCGGCGGGTGTCGCCGCCGAGCTGACCGTCTACCCCGGCGCTGATCACATGTGGGCCGGCCCGCCCGGGACTGCGCAGCGGGCACTGGAGCAGACGATCGGCACCCTCAGCCTGTGGCTGCTCCCTCGGCGCTGACCCCGACCCGGGCCACGTCATCGCGGCGCGCGGTGCTGACGCTGACCGCGTTGGCGGTGACGATCGCGGCGATCGCGAGCCATTCGGACAGTCCCAGCGGCTGGCTCAGGATCACCACCCCGGCCACGGCGGCGAACACCGGGTTGATGCTCATGAACACGCTGAAGAACCTGGCCGGGACCCGCCGCAGCGCGAGCAGGTCGGCCACCATCGGGACCGCCGAGCACAGCACACCTGCCGAAGCCGCGCGACCGAGCGCGACGGCCGTCACCGGGTGGCTGGCCAGGGCCCAGATGCCGATCGGCACGTACAGCAGGGCCGACAGAGTAGCGGCGGCCGCCGGCCCCTGGGCGCCGGGCAGCCGCCGGCCCATGACCCGGTTGACCAGGATGTAGCCGGCCCAGCAGGAGGCGGCCGTCACCGCCAGGGCAATGCCCACGTAGTCGGTGCTTGGCTGCGGCCTGACCAGGACCACCACGGCGGCGGCCGCGACCAGCGCGCACCCGAGGTCGAGCATGCGGCGCGAGGCCAGCAGCGCTATCGACAGCGGGCCGAGGAACTCCAGGGTCAGGGCCAGGCCGAGCCCGATCCTGGCGATCGCCCCGTACAGGGTGAGGTTCATGATGGCGAAGATCAGCGCGAGGGCCAGCACCGGGCGCCACTGCGCCCGGGTGAACGACCGGAACCTCGGCCGCACGGAGCCCAGCAGCACGGCGCAGGCCACCCACTGGCGGACCGCGACCACCCCCACCGGGCCCAGCACCGGGAAGGCCAGCGCCGCCGTGGCCGTGCCGAGCTGAGCGGACACGGCGCTGCCCGTCATCAGCGCGATCCCGGTGAGCCGGTCAGACTGCCGGGCGGCGGCGATCCCGGCGTGCCGGTCGAGCAGCGAGATGGTCATGGCCCGAGCATGGACCAGGCCGGAGCATGCGCAAAATGCATGGAATGCGGCAGCTATACGCTCTGGTTATGGATCTGGAGCTGCGGCACCTGCGCTGCCTGGTCGCGATCGTGGACTCGGGCAGCTTCACCGACGCCGGCCTCGAGCTCGGCATCTCGCAGGCGGCGGTGTCACGGAACCTCAGCGCGCTCGAGCAGGTCCTCGGGGTCCGGCTGCTGCACCGCACCAGCCGGAGCATCACGCTGACCACGGCCGGGGTGACCACGCTGGCGCTGGCCCGGCAGGTGCTCGCCGCGGCCGGCAACCGGATCGCCGAGGCGACCACCGGCCACACCAGGCTCCGGATCGGGCACGCGTGGGCGGCCATGGGCCGGCACACCCGCGAGTTTCAGCGCCGCTGGGCCGCCAGGTACGCAGACGTCGAGCTGGAACTGATCCGCACCAACTCCCCCACCGGCGGGCTGGCCGAGGGCCTGTGCGACCTCGCGGTGCTGCGCATTCCCGCGGACCGCAAGCGCTACGACAGCGCGGTCGTGGGCCAGGAACGCCGGTACTGCGCCCTCGCGGCCGACGACCCGTGGGCGAGCAGGCGCTCGATCAATCTCAGCGAGATCCCGCAGCGCACGCTGCTGGTCGACCAGCGCACCGGATCCACCACCCCGGACCTGTGGCCAGCCGACGCGCAGCCCGTATTCCAGGACACGCGCGACATCGACGACTGGCTCGCGATCATCGCGGTCGGCGGCGGCGTCGGGATCACACCCGAGAGCACGACGACTCAGTACCGGCGGGACGGCATCGTGTACCGGCCGTTGCGTAACGCCCCTCTGGTCACTGTGCACATGATCTGGCCCCGGCACGACCCGCATCCGTCGACACACGCGGCGGCCGCCCTGCTCGCCGAGCTGTACCGCGGGACATGACGCCCTGGGTTCAGGCCTGGCGGGTCAGCCGGTACTGGACCCGGTAGGACGCACCGGTGATCGGCAGAATGGCCAGCGCCACGAGCAGGGCCAGCCCCGCCCAGGTGTTCAGCCAGGCCAGCCCGGTCGCGACCAGCAGCCCGACCGGCGGGAAACCGCTCAGCCAGCGGGAGACCCGGAGAAACCGCGGGGTCATGCCCGTGGCCAGCCGGGCCCGGCCGGTCGCGTACAGCCATGCGGCACCGTCGAAGCCGGTGGCCACGGCCAGGTTCAGGGTGTACACGGTGATCGCCAGCGGGGACCGGATATGGTGCGCCACCAGCGCGGTCGTCCAGGGCACGAGGGCCACGAACGCCAGCGTGCCCAGGGTCAGCCAGGTGTGCGGGTGGTCGGTCCGGCGCACGAACTCGAACGCGTTCCTGTTCCCGAACCACAGCGCCCCGAGCACGAGCATGCTGTCGAAATACAGCAGCAGGTGCGGCAGCGAGCTGCGGAGCACCTGGGACACCGGCTGGCTGGTGCCTTCACCGGTGGACAGGTCCAGCACCAGGAGCGTCATCGCGACCGCGAAGAACCCGTCGGCCAGGGCCTCGAGCCGGCGGGTGCTGCCTTCCGAGCGGGGGTGCGAGTTGTGGCTCTCTGCCTGGCTCATGGCAACTCCGGCACTGGTAGGGTCGCGGCTCGTGCAGCGGGTGTCGGTGGTCGGCGTCTCCGGATCAGGGAAATCTACGCTAGGCCGGGAGCTGGCCGGACGTCTCGCGGTGCCGTACGTGGAACTCGACGCGATCTTCCACCAGCCGGGCTGGACACCGCTGCCGGAGGACGAGTTCCGCCGCCGGGTGCGCGAGGTCGCCGCCGGGGACGGCTGGGTGATCGACGGCAACTACAGCGCGGTCCAGCCGCTGATCTGGGAGCGCGCGGACACGGTGGTGTGGGTGGACCCGCCCCGGCGCACGGTGATGCGCCGGATCATCTGGCGGTCGTTCCGCCGCGCGGCAGGCCGGGTCGAGCTCTGGAACGGCAACCGGGAGCGCTGGCGGAACCTCTTCACCTGGGACGAGGAGGAGTCGGTGATCTCCTGGGCCTGGCACCACTACCCGGTCTACAAGTGCCGTTACGCTACGGCAGCCGGTGATCCCTCGTACGCGCACCTGGAGTTTCACCGGGTCACGGGCCGCGCCGGCACCCGTGAGCTGCTGGACTCGGCCGGCTAGTCAGGCCAGCTCGGGCGGGAAACCGCCGGTGGCCACCGGACCCCAGCGCCGGGGCGTAACGCGCAGCAGCGACTTGCCCTGGCGCAGCATCGCGGCCCGGTACTCGTCCCAGTCCGGGTGCTCCCCCGCGATCGCCCGGTAGTAGGAGACCATCGGCTCCACCGCCTCGGGCACGTCGATGACCTCGGCGTCGCCGTCAATCTGCACCCAGGGACCGCCGAAATCATCGGACAGGATGATCACGCTGACCCGGGGGTCCCTGCGGGCGTTACGGGTCTTCGCGCGGGACGGGTAGGTGGCCACGACGAGGCGGCCGGCCTCGTCGACACCACAGGTCACCGGCGACGCCTGCGGGCTGCCGTCGGACCGGGCGGTGATGACAATGGCCTGGTGACGGGGCCGGGCGAAGTCGAGCAGCTCATCCCGGGTCACCACGGTGTTCGTTGCTATCTGCGGGCTCACCAGCTCACTATCCCATCCGGGCCGGGGGGGCCATCCGGGCCGGGGCGGTCACCGGTGCGGGCTGATCATGGCGATCGCGTCGGTGACGAGCGGGGCCGAGCGCTTGCGGTGCACGAGGTAGATCTCGCGGGCCGGGCCGGGGTCGGGCAGCTGGCGGATGATGACACCCGGGCGGGCGGCCTGGCTGAGCACGCTGGCCGGCACGAAGGAGATGCCCAGCCCGGCCTCGACCAGGGCCAGGGTGGCCTGGTAGTCGCCGGTCTCGTAGGCGATGTTGGGCCGGATCCCTGCGGACTGGGCGAGCAGCTCCAGGCTCACGCGGTTGGAGACGCCGGGGCTGCCGGAGATCCACTCCTCGCCGGCGAGCTCCGGCATGGTGAGCCGCGGGCCGCCCGCCCGGGCATGGCCGGCCGGGAGGACGAGGCGGAGCGGGTCGTGCATCAGCAGCTGGCGGCTCAGCCCGCGGAGGTCGGGCAGCGGGACACCGGGATACCGGTGGGTGATCAGCAGGTCGAGGTCGCCGGAGGAGACCAGGCCGTACCCGTCCGGGGGCTCCAGGTCCAGGAGGATGAGGGCCACGTCGGGATGACGGCGGCGGAACCGGGCGAGCGCCCGGGGCACGAGTGACTGGGCGGCACTGGCGAACGTGCCGACCGCGAGGCGCGCGGGCTCGGCGCCCAGCATCATCTGCACGGCCTGCTCGGCGGCGCGGAGCTCGCCGACCACCGTTTCTGCGTGGGCCAGGAGGGCCTGGCCGACCGGGGTGAGGGTAACCCCGCGAGGATGGCGTTCCAGCAGGCGGCAGCCGAGATCGCGCTCCAGCTTGCCGATCTGCTGCGAGACCGCCGAGGGCGTGAAGTCGAGGCGCTGGGCCGCGGCGGCGATGGAACCCGCGTGAGCGACCTCGGCCAGGAGGGCCAGCCGGTGCGCGTCGAGCATGCTCACCTCCGCCTGACATAAGCGTTCCTAATGGCAGCATAGGATCCTTCGCTGGCGCTTATGGCTAGCAGGCGGCAGTCTGGACAGCATGACGACCAGCTCCGACGCCCACGCGGCCGCGGCCCGCATCGCCGGGCGGATCCGCGTGACCCCGCTGATCGAGGCCGATGCCGGCACCTTCCCGCCCGCGGCCACGGTGTGGCTGAAGCTCGAGCATCTCCAGCACACCGGCTCGTTCAAGGCGCGCGGCGCGTTCAACCGCATCATGTCCGCGGCCGAGCAGGGCATGCTGCCCGCGGCCGGGGTGGTGGCCGCCTCCGGCGGGAACGCGGGCCTCGCCGTCGCCTACGCGGCCGCCCAGCACGACCTGCCCGCCCGGGTGTACGTGCCGGCCGCCGCCCCCGCGGTGAAGGTAGCCAGGCTGCACGGGTACGGCGCCGAGGTGGTGCAGGGCGGCGGCAGTTACGTCGAGGCGTACGAGTCGGCCGTCAAGCACGCGGCCGAGGTCGGCGCGCTGTTCTGCCACCCCTATGACCAGCCCGAGGTCTGCGCGGGCCAGGGCACGCTCGGCCTGGAGCTGCTGGAGCAGTCCGGCGGCCGGATCGACACCGTGCTGGTGGCCGTCGGCGGCGGCGGGCTGATGGCGGGGATCGCCGCGTCCACCGAGGGCCGCGCCCGCGTGGTGGGGGTGGAGCCGGCCAGCATCCCCACCATGCACGACGCCCTGGCCGCGGGCCAGCCGGTCGATGTCGCGGTCTCCGGCATCGCCGCCGACTCGCTCGGCGCCAGCCGCCTGGGCGACATCGCGTTCGCGGTGGCCACGCGCACCGGGGTCCGGTCGGTCCTGGTGGACGACGCCGACATCATCGCGGCCAGGCAGATGCTCTGGGACCGTTACCGGCTGGCCGTCGAGCACGGCGGTGCCACCGCGTTCGCCGCCCTGGCCGCCGGCGCGTATCAGCCCGGGGACGGCGAGCGCGTCGCCGTCGTGGTGTGCGGGGCCAACACCGACCCGGCCACCCTCAGCTGACCCGGGGCTGGCCGACGGTCAGGAGCCGGCTGTCGCACCGAGCGCGGCGGTGATCTGCTGGATCGCCTCGGCTTCGGCCGGGCTCACGTCCTGGCCGTTCTCCCGGTGCGCGGCCGCGACCTTGCTGGCGAGCGTGAGGGTGAAGCGCCGGTAGTCATCGAGTTCCTCGGCGGTTGCCTTGCCCTCGAGCAGCGACACCGCCTCGCGGAGATGCCCAAGCTCTGTGTCCCTGAGCTCATCGACCGAGTGGTACCTGGTGTGGTCCAGCTTGGGCTTGACCGACACGATCTCGTCGAGGAGCTCGCTCTCGCCGTGCTGGCTCCGCGCCTCGGTGTAGGCCTTGGCCATCGCGATCGACTCGCGGAACATTCCCCCGTGCGCCGCGGTGACCACGATCATGCCCGCCGCCGGCGGACCCTCGAGCACCACTTTCCATTCATCAGGCGTAAAGGCGGATTTTGCCGTCATGTCACTCTCCCTTTTCTCACATATGAAGGAACTGCGCACCATGAATTAACCGCAGCCCCTAGAGCGTGATCAGCCATCGCGCGTTCCAAACTTCAAGAATCCTCCAGACCCGGGTGGCGCGCCTCGCCCGGGGCGGGTGAATCGCTAAGCAAAAGGTGTATTCACCCAAGTCACCCCGGGGAGGGTGATGAACCGTGGCGGCCACGGTAGCAGGCTGGGCTCGACAGCTGGATGAGACGCGACGCAGGCGCCCGGCGCTACCGGCCGGCAACGGAAGGGCGGCAACCATGGCCACAGCCGAGCAGCAGCGGCTAAGCGAGGCGGACACGCGCGGTGTTGGCTGGCGGCGCTGGGGCCCCTACCTCAGCGAACGGCAGTGGGGCACGGTCCGTGAGGACTACAGCCGTGACGGCGAGGCGTGGTCATCGTTCACCCACGACGAGGCCCGCTCCCGGGCCTACCGCTGGGGCGAGGACGGGCTGGCGGGCATCAGCGACGACGGGCAGCGCCTGTGCCTGGCGCTGAGCTTGTGGAATGGACGCGACCCGATCCTGAAAGAACGGCTGTTCGGCCTCACGAATGCGGAAGGAAATCACGGCGAAGACGTCAAGGAATGCTATTTCTACCTCGACGCCACGCCCACCTCGTCATACCTGAAGATGCTGTACAAGTACCCGCAGGCCGAATTCCCTTACGCCGACCTTATTGAGGTCAACGGAACCCGAGGGAAGGAAGATCCCGAATACGAGCTGCTCGACACCGGGATATTCGATGAGAGCCGTTATTTCGACGTCGTCGTCGAGTACGCGAAGGCCGCGCCTGAGGACCTGCTCATGCAGGTCACCGTGCACAACCGCGGGCCTGACGACGCTGAGCTGCACGTGCTGCCCACGCTGTGGTTCCGGCACACCTGGTCGTGGGCCGGCGGCGCGGACCGGCCCTCGCTGCAGGCGGTCCCAAACCTGCGCGGCACCAGCGCCGTGCGGGCCGAGCACAGCGAGCTGGGCAGCAGGTGGCTGTCCACCGACCAGGATGTGCCGGTCCTGGTCACGGAGAACGAGACCAACAACGAGCGGGTGTTCGGGTCCGCGAACGAGACGCCGTACGTCAAGGACGGCATCCACCGGGCCGTGGTCCACGGCGACGCCGAAGCCGTCAACCCGGCCGGGTCCGGGACCAAGGCCGCCCTGTACCACAGCGTGCTGGTCCGGGCCGGGGGCAGCGCCACGCTGAGACTGCGGCTGACCGACGCCGAGCCGCCCCGGGCGGCCGCAGGGAAGGGCCGGGCGGACTCCGCCGACGGCCCGTTTGGCGACTTCGACGAGCTGATGAGCACCCGGCGCGGCGAGGCCGGCGAGTTCTGGGCTGACCTGCTGGGCAGCGATCTCACCGACGACCAGCGCCTGGTGATCCGCCAGGCACTGGCGGGCATGCTCTGGTCCAAGCAGTACTACGGGCTGGACGTGGAGCGCTGGCTGGCCGAGCACGGCGCCGACCCCCTGGACGCGGGCCCCCAGCTGCGCAACCACGAATGGCGGCACCTCGTCGCCGGGGACATCATCTCCATGCCCGACAAGTGGGAGTACCCGTGGTTCGCGGCCTGGGATCTGGCCTTCCATGCCATTGCGCTCGCCGTGGTCGACATGGCCTTCGCCAAACAGCAGCTCAGCCTCCTGCTGGACCGCCGTTACCTGCACCCCAACGGCCAGCTGTCCGCATATGAATGGAATTTCAGCGACGTCAACCCGCCGGTGCACGCCTGGGCCACGCTGTTTATCTACCAGCTCGAGGAAACCCTGACCGGCCAGGCGGACCGGGCCTTCCTGGAGAACTCCTTCCAGGAGCTGATGAAGAACTTCGGCTGGTGGCTCAACCGCAAGGATGCGGACGACAGGAACATCTTCCAGGGCGGGTTCCTCGGCCTGGACAACATCGGCGTGTTCGACCGCAGCGCGCCGCTGCCAGGCGGCGGCAGGATCGACCAGGCCGACGGCACCGCATGGATGGCGCTGTACTGCGAGAACATGATGCAGATCGCCCTCGAACTGGCCCGGGACAACCCGGTCTACGCGGGCCAGGCCCAGGCGCTGCTGGAGAACTGGGCCTGGATCGCGGCCGCGACGAATCACGTCGGCCCGGACGGGATCAGCCTGTGGGACGAGGAGGACGGCTTCTTCTACGACGTCCTGCGGCAGCCGGACGGCAGCTCCACTCCGCTGAAGGTGCGCTCGATCGTGGGGCTGATGCCGCTGGCGGCCGCGACCGTGATCGACGCCCAGGTGCGCACCGAGTTCCCCGGGCTGGTCCAGGATGTCGCCGATTTCCTGGCCCGGCACCCGGTGGTCACCGCCGCCCTGCCGGGCCACGGACGGCAGGCGACCGGCACCGGGCCGGTCCTGTTCGCGCTGTTTGACGAGAGCCGGCTGCGCCGGATCCTGGCGCGGATGCTGGATGAGGAGGAGTTCCTCGGGCCGCACGGCATTCGCTCGGTATCACGGTGGCACGCGCGGCACCCGTACACCATCGCGGTGAACGGCCAGGCCTACGGCGTCGGCTACCTGCCGGCGGAATCGGATACGGGCATGTTCGGCGGCAACTCCAACTGGCGGGGGCCGGTGTGGTTCCCGATCAACGTGATGCTGATCCGCGCCCTCATCAACCTCTACCTCTTCTACGGCGACGGTTTCACGGTCGAGTGCCCGACCGGATCCGGGCGGCAGCTGAATCTGCATGACGTGGCACGCGAGATCAGCGACCGGCTCACCAGCACGTTCCTGACGGGCGCCGATGGCCGCCGCCCGGTGCACGGCGGGCAGCCGATCCTGCAGGGAGACCCGCACTGGCGCGATCTGCTGCTGTTCTACGAGTACTTCCACGGTGACAACGGGGCCGGGATCGGTGCGAGTCACCAGACCGGGTGGACCGGGACCGTGGCGCTGCTGCCGCTGCTCTTCCGGGGCGACACCATCGAGCGGATGGCCAGAAGGCGCGGATCGCGGCCGGCGGCCAAGCAGAAGCCCGCGGCCACGGGCCGGCGGCCCGCCGCAGGCCGCCGGACGACGGCCACGGCCACGCCATGACCGGTTGGCCGGCTCAGCCGGTTATCTACGAGATCAACACCGCGGTGTGGCTGACCGGGCTGTCCCGGGCCGCGGGGCGCCGTCTGACCCTGGCCGACGTGTCCGACTCCGACTGGGACGCGGCGACCCCGGACCACGTGGATGCCGTCTGGCTGATGGGTGTCTGGGAACGGAGCCCGGCCGGGCTAGCCTTGGCGAACGCGAACGCCGGGCTGCTGGCGTCGTTCCGGGAGGCCCTGCCCGACCTGGAGCCCGCCGACGTCATAGGGTCGCCGTACTGCGTGCGGCGCTACGTCGCCGACGCGGCCTTCGGCGGGCCGGACGGGCTCGCCACGGCCCGGGCCGCCCTGGCCGCCCGCGGTGTCAAGCTGCTCCTGGATTACGTGCCCAACCATGTCGCCCCCGACCACCCGTGGGCGACAGCCAGCCCGGAGCTCTTCGTGCGCGGCGACGAACGCGACCTGCGGGATGACCCAGCGGGCTGGATGGAGGCCGGCGGGCAGGTGCTGGCCCATGGCCGGGACCCGTATTTTCCGCCGTGGCCCGATGTCGTGCAGCTCGACGCGTTCTCGCCAGCGTTGCGTGCCGCGACAGCCGACACGCTGGCGGGCATCGCCGGCCAGTGCGACGGAATCCGCTGCGACATGGCCATGCTGATGACCAACCAGGTCTTCGCCAAGACCTGGGGCGGCCGGACCGGGCCCGAGCCCACCCAGGAGTTCTGGCCCGAGGTGATCGGCGAGCTGCGCGCGCGCCATCCGGAGACCGTACTGGTGGCCGAGGCCTACTGGGACATGGAGTGGGTGCTCCAGCGGCAGGGTTTCAACTTCTGCTACGACAAGCGCCTCTACGACCGGATCATCGGCGGGGATGCGTCCGCCGTGCGCGACCACCTGCACGCCGATCTGAGCTACCAGTCCCGGCTGCTGCGCTTCCTGGAGAATCATGATGAGCCCCGCATCGCCAGCCGGCTGGCCGGGGCGCCTGAGCGGGCCGCGGCCGTGTCCGTGGCCACACTGCCCGGGGCGATCCTGTGGCACGAGGGGCAGTTCGAGGGCCGCCGTGTGCGGCCGCCGGTCTTCCTCGCCCGCCGTCCTGACGAGCCGCCCGACACCGAGCTCACTGACTGGTACCGGTGCATGCTGGCCGCCGTGGGCGACCACCAGGTACGGGCGGGTACGTGGCGACTGCACGAGGTGGGCGGGTGGCCGGACAACCAGTCCTGCCGCAACCTGGTCGCCTGGTCCTGGGCCGGGGATCGTGGCGATGGCCGGCATGTGGTGGTGGTCAACCTCTCCGGGCAGCCGGCCCAGGGGCAGATCCCGCTGGACTGGCCGGACCTGCCCGGCCGGAACTGGTGGCTCACCGACATCTTCGGAAAGCAGGTATTCGAGCGGGACGGCGATGAGCTGGCCACCACGGGGCTGTTCGTCGACCTGGAATCCTGGCAGTTCTACGTGCTCGCCCTGCGGTAAATCACCCGCCGCGGGGTGAAACTGCGCCCCGGACCGTGACGCTGAAGATCTCTGCTTCGTAGGTGCCCGCGGACCCGGCGGTCTGCGGCGGGAGCCGGGTGAACCAGATCAGCACATACCGCCCCGTGAGTGCGCTGTGCACGCCGAACGTGACGGTGCCGCCGACGCCGGCCTTGCTGCTAACCGTGGTGAACATGCGGAGTGCCGCCGGCGAGCGGATATCGCTGTTGCCCACCTTGATGTCCACGTCGGCACCGGGGACGGCGCCGAAGGAGACGGTGAGGGAGGACAGCTTGACCGGCCGGCCCATGTCCAGGATCAGGCCGGTCCCGTTCTTCAGGCCGCCGAAGCGCGGATTGCTCAGGTAGTACTGCGTATGCCAGGCGGTGGCCGGGTCATGGTCGATCGTGTACTGGGCCTGACCGGTGTTCT
Source organism: uncultured Actinomycetota bacterium (assembly GCA_963844655.1). Classification (GTDB taxonomy): domain Bacteria; phylum Actinomycetota; class Actinomycetes; order Streptosporangiales; family Streptosporangiaceae; genus JASHPR01. The sequence continues at coordinate 48,715 of CAWJPA010000002.1, forward strand.
CGTTCCCCGGGTCGTCCGCCACGCTGCTGAGCGGGTCGAACCCTGCGGCGCTGAGCGGCTTCAGCACGCGCACCTGGACCGCCGAGGGCACGGGGCGGTGGTGTGGTGTGCCGCCGCTCCGCGAGGTCTCGCCCTCGTGGCGGACCGACCACACGCCGGCTCCTATCGCCAGCCCGGCCACGACCACCGCGATGCTGGCCATCACCCGCGCGGCTGCGGACCGCCGGCCCGGGACCGCATGACGGGAGCCCCGCGGCGGACCCGACGCGGGCCGCCGGGGCGGCACCGCAGGCCCCGGGACCTGGCGCTTCGGCCACGTGGTGAAATCCCCGTGGCCGTTGACGGAGGGCGGCGGGCCGGCCCAGGGCATGACCCGGTTGAGTTCTGTAGCCAGCATGGCCGGCGTGGACACCGGATGGCTGTCTCCCGGGCCGCGCTGGAACAGGGCCTGGCAGGCGACGGCGTCGATCCCGGCAGGCACGCCCGCCCGGACCTGCCGGGGGCGGCGCAGGTGCCCGTTTATTTCCGGGGCGGGCCGCAGGGATGGCCATCCCCCGCCCGGCCAGCTGGCCGTGAGCGCGGCATAGAGGAGCCTGCCCAGGCCCTGAGTGTCGACCAGGGCCTGATCGTCGGCGGTCACCCCGGCCAGCACCGCGTCGAGGCCCAGACCGACGATCTTCACCCCGCCGTCGGCCGTCCAGCGCAGCGAGCGGGGCGTGAGGCACAGGTGCGTCACGCCCGCGGCGTGCGCGATGGCGAGCGCCTCGGCCCCCTGGGCGATGATCCCGGCGCCCCGGCCCGGGTCAAGCGGCCCGTCGGCGAGCAGGTCGTCCAGGGTGTCCCCGGCCACCCACTCCGTCACCACGTAGGCGCGGTCACGCCCGGCGTCCACATCGAACACCTGTGCCAGCCGGGCATCGGTGAGCCTGCCCGCCTGCCGTGCGGCCGTCAACGCCTCGGCGATACGCGGGAAACCGGGAGCAAGGGCGGAGACGGTCACCGGGCGCGCGAGTGCCTCGTCGATGGCCTTCCAGGCTGACCATCCCCGGCCGGCACCTACCCGATCCTCCAGCCGGTACCTCCCGCCGAGCCGAAAACCCGGTCCCGCGGTGCTCATTCCCCGGTCCTCCCGCCCTAGGACTCGGTATCAGCCTGCTACCTTCGCACCGCACGCACATCCCCCCACCAGGGGTGATTTTGCCCGGCCCGGAACCGTGCTAGCCGTACCGCGGATTCGGGTGTCCACCCCATCGATCACGGGCGCGCGAGCCGCGAGCATCAGGACATGGCCCACTCGCGGTGCAGGAGCATCGCGCGGATACTAGAGATCGAAAGCGGAGATCGTCATGAACGGCCCTACCCCCGTGACTGAGCAACCGATCAAGCCAGCGCCGCCGCCCGCGCCCGACAGCAGGTGGCGCGGCACGTTCACGCCTCCGCCGGACCCCGATCCCGGTCGTGCTCTGCGCATCCGGAGAAGTTTCCGGCAGACCATGCTGCAGCTCACGCAGTCTGCGTTCACCCGGGATACCCGGCTGCAGGTCGAGTACGCGGTCCTCGGACTGCTGCTCGCGATTCCGGGCTTTGCGTTCATCCTGATCGCCTTCACCGTCAGCCTGGGGCTATCCCTAAGCCTCGCTGGCATGCTGATCGGGCTGCCGCTGCTGGTGGCGTCCTTGCTGGGTGCCCGGCGGCTCGGCGCGGTCCACCGCCACCTGGCCGGCCGGCTGCTGGGGCTCCGGGTCGAGCCGCCATCACCACTGCGTCCGCTGCCGGGCGCCTTCGGCCGGGCCCGGGCCGTCCTGACCGATCCCGTCGGCTGGCGAGCCTGTGGCTACCTGCTGCTCAAGCTACTGCTCGCGGTGATCAGTGGGATCATCGTGGTCTACCTGCTGATGTGGGGGCTCCCCTATCTGACCTTCCCGATCTGGTGGGAGATCCTGCACGTCAACGGCGTGGTGATCCCTGTACCTGGGTGGCTGGAGTGGTGGAAGCCCGATCCCTTGCTGGTGGCGAATTCGGTGCACTCCCTGGCTGTCACCTTCGCCCTGGTTCCGGTGGGCGTGGCTGCGCTGCTGTATTGCCCGTGGTGGCTGCGGGGATGCAACTCCGTGGACGCGAAGCTGATCGTCAGGCTGCTCGGCCCGCCGCCGTCGCACCGGGTGCGTGAGCTGGAGCAGTCCCGGGCCCAGGCGGTGGACGACTCGGCCGCGCGGCTGCGCCGGATCGAGCGGGACCTGCACGACGGCGCTCAGGCCCAGATGGTGGCGGTGGCCATGAAGCTGGGCCTGGCCCGGGAGAAGCTCGGCGCTCACGAGGGAACCATTGCCCCCGGGATCACCGAGGCCGACCTGGAACGGGCTCTGCAGCTGGTCGACGCGGCCCACCGCAGCGCCAAGGAGGCCATCACCGAGCTGCGCGACCTGGCCCGCGGCATCCACCCGCCGGTGCTGGACCACGGCCTCGGCACCGCCCTCAGCACCCTGGCCGCGCGCAGCGACGTGCCCGTCGAGCTGATCGTCGACCTGCCAGAACGCCCGTCAGCCTCGATCGAGACCATCGCCTTCTTCTGCGCGGCCGAGCTGCTCACCAACGTGGCCAAGCACAGTGGCGCCCGGCATGCCACGCTGGAGGCCGTGCACGTGCCAGGCCTCCTGCGGGTCCGGGTCACCGACGACGGCGACGGGGGTGCCCGCATAGAGCCGCGCGGCGGCCTGGCTGGGCTGGCCGAGCGGGTCCGGACCGTGGACGGCAGGCTGCTGGTCAGCAGCCCGGCGCACGGCCCCACGGTAGTCACCGTCGAGCTGCCGTCCCACGCCTGACCGGAACCGGAGCCCCTGATGAGGATCGTCATCGCCGAGGACGCCGCGGTCATCCGCGCGGGCCTGGGGGAGATCCTGGCGGACCGCGGCCACGAGGTGGCCGCGGCCGTCGGCAACGCAGAGGACCTGCTGACTGCGATCGACGAGCACCAGCCGGACGCCGCCGTGGTGGACGTGCGGATGCCGCCCAGCTTTACCGACGAGGGCCTGCGCGCCGCGATCGCCATCCGCCGCGCTCACCCGAAGATCGGCGTGCTGGTGTTCTCGCAGTACATCGAGACCCGCTACGCGGCCGATCTGCTCGGCGCGGCGGCCGGCGGCGGTGCCGCAGGCGTCGGCTACCTGCTCAAGGACCGGGTGGCCGACGTCGGGGAGTTCGTCGAAGCGCTGAACCGGATCGCGGCCGGCGGTACCGCTCTCGATCCAGAAGTCGTTACGCAACTGCTGGGCGCCAGCCGCCGCACGGACGGGCTCGGCTCCCTCACGGCCAGAGAGCGCGACGTGCTCGCGCTGATGGCCGAGGGCCGGTCGAACGGAGCGATCGCCGGGAACCTCGTGATCTCGGAGCGGGCCGTGGAGAAGCACGTCGGCAACATCTTCAGCAAGCTCGGCCTGGCGCCGTCGGACGCCGATCACCGCCGGGTGCTGGCCGTGCTGCGCTACCTGGAGTCCTGACCGGCATTGCTGTCGCGCCGCCGGCGGGCGGTACACGGTCTCGTGAACTTCAGGCGGAGGTCGGGTGAAGCGGGACCAACGGCTCTGTCCCGGGCTGCCGCCCGTTGATTGGATGGTGCTGACCGGCGCCTGAGACAACCGCGGGGAGCCCCGATGCCGGCACTGCAGCAGGCCACGCTGACCGAAACTGACGTCGCTACCCTTGACCGCTACTGGCGGGCCGCCAACTACCTGTCGGTCGGCCAGATCTACCTGATGACCAACCCGCTGCTGACCGAGCCGCTGCGCCCGGAGCACATCAAGCCGCGGCTGCTCGGGCACTGGGGTACCAGCCCGGGGCTGAACTTCATCTGGGCGCACCTCAACCGCGCGATCACGGTCCACGACCAGGCCATGATGTACGTGATCGGCCCCGGTCACGGCGGGCCCGCCGCGCTGGCCAACACCTGGCTGGAGGGCTCCTACAGCGAGGTCTATCCCAGCGTGCCGCGGGACGGGGCCGGCATGCACCGGCTGTTCCGCCAGTTCTCGTTCCCGGGCGGCGTGCCCAGCCACGTGGCACCTGAGACCCCTGGCTCCATCCACGAGGGCGGCGAGCTTGGCTACTCGCTGTCGCACGCGCACGGCGCGGCCTTCGACAACCCGGACCTGATCGTGGCCTGCATCGTCGGCGACGGCGAGGCCGAGACCGGCCCCCTGGCCACGAGCTGGCACGCGCACCGCTTCCTGAACCCGGCCCAGGACGGCGCCGTGCTGCCGATCCTGCACCTCAACGGCTGGAAGATCGCCAACCCGGCGATGCTGGCCCGCATCCCCGAGGCTGAGCTGGACGCGCTGCTGCGCGGGTACGGCTACCAGCCGCGGTACGTGAGCGGTCACGAGCCGGCCGTCATGCACTGGGAGATGGCCGCCGTGCTGGACGAGACCATCGGCCAGATCCGGGCCATCCAGGCCGAGGCCAGGACGGCCCCGCACGGGCCCGGGCGGGCTCAGCACGCACGCTGGCCGATGATCGTGCTGCGCACGCCCAAGGGCTGGACCGGCCCCGCCACGGTGGACGGCCGCCCGGTCGAGGGCACCTGGCGGGCCCACCAGGTGCCGCTCGCCGAGGTCAGGACCAACCCGGAGCATCTGCGGCAGCTCGAGGAGTGGATGCGGTCCTACCGGCCCGCCGAGCTCTTCGACGGCGACGGCAGGCCCCGGCGAGAGCTGCTGGGATTTGTCCCAGCCGGGGACCGGCGGCTGGGCGCCAGCCCGCACGCGAACGGCGGCGTGCTCCTGCGCGATCTGGTGCTGCCCGACTTCCGCGACTACGCGGTGGACGTCAAGACGCCGGGCACGCACACGTCCGAGCCCACGCGGGTGCTGGGCGGGATGCTCCGCGACGTGATGGCGCTCAACCAGCCCAGCAGGAACTTCCGCATCGTGGGCCCGGACGAGACCGAGTCGAACCGGCTGAACGCCGTCCTGGATGTCACCGGCAAGGACTGGCAGGAGCGGGTCATCGACGTCGATCAGCACCTGGCCAGGGACGGGCGGGTGATCGAGATGCTGTCCGAGCACACCTGCCAGGGCTGGCTCGAGGGCTACCTGCTGACCGGCCGGCACGGCCTGTTCTCCTGCTACGAGGCCTTCATCCACATCGTGGACTCGATGTTCAACCAGCACGCCAAGTGGCTCAAGGTCAGCCGCCACCTGGCCTGGCGGCGCCCGATCGCCTCGCTGAACTACCTGCTCACCTCGCACGTCTGGCGCCAGGACCATAACGGGTTCTCGCACCAGGACCCCGGCTTCATCGACCACGTGATGAACAAGAAGGCCGAGGTGATCCGGGTCTACCTGCCGCCGGACGCCAACACGCTGCTGTCGGTGGCCGACCACTGCCTGCGCAGCAGGGACTATGTCAACGTGATCGTCTCCGGCAAGCAGCCGTCCCTGGACTGGCTGGATGCCGGCGCCGCGGTCCTGCACTGCACCAGGGGCGCGGGGATCTGGGAGTGGGCCAGCAGCGACGGCCCGGACGCCGAGCCGGACGTGGTACTCGCCTGCGCGGGCGACGTGCCGACCCTGGAGGTGCTCGCGGCTGCCGACATCCTCCGCCAGCACCTGCCGCAGCTGCGGGTCCGGGTGGTCAACGTCGTGGACCTGATGCGGCTGGAGCCCGAGACCGACCATCCGCACGGGATGAGCGACGCCGAGTTCAACGCGCTGTTCACCACCGGCCGGCCGGTGATCTTCGCCTACCACGGCTACCCCTGGCTGATTCACCGGCTCACCTACAGCCGCGCCGGCCACGATCAGTTCCACGTCCGCGGCTACATCGAGGAAGGCACCACCACTACGCCGTTCGACATGGTGGTACTGAACAACATGGACCGGTTCCACCTGGTCATGGACGTCATCGACCGGGTGCCCAGCCTGGGCAACAGCGCCGCCTGGCTGCGCCAGCAGATGGTGGACTCCCGGACCCGGCACTGGGCCTGGACCCGCGAGCACGGAGAAGACCTGCCCGAGGTCGCGAACTGGACCTGGCGCGGCACCGCGCCGGAATGAGCGGCGTCCTGGTCGTCAACGCCGGCTCGAGCAGCCTCAAGCTCCGGGTGCTCGGCCCCGCGGACGACGTGACCGCCGCGCTGGACATCGACGCCTGGGACGGCCGGCCTGACCACGACGAGCTCCGCAGGTTCCTGGACGGCCAGCCCCGCCTCGACGCGGCCGGGCACCGGGTCGTGCACGGAGGCGCCAGGTTCACCCGGGCCACAGTCATCGACGACCGGGTCGTCGCGGCCATCACGGACCTGGCCGACCTGGCCCCCCTGCATCAGCCGCGGGCGCTGGCCGGCATCGCCGCCGTCCGCGCCGCCCGGCCGGACCTGCCCGCCGTCGCCTGCTTCGACACCGCGTTCCACGCCGGGCTGCCGCCCGCGGCCGCGTGCTATGCCCTGCCCGGCGCCTGGACCGACCGCTTCGGCCTGCGCCGGTACGGGTTCCACGGGCTGTCCCATCAGTACGCTTCTGGCCGGGCCAGGCAGCTGCTCGGCAGCGGCCCGGGGGTGCGTGTGGTGACCTGTCATCTCGGCGCCGGGGCCTCGCTGGCCGCGGTCAGGGACGGGGTCAGCGTGGATACCACTATGGGCTTCACACCGCTGGAAGGCCTGGTCATGGCGACCAGACCCGGCAGCGTCGACCCGGGCCTGCTGGTCTGGCTGCTGCAGCACGGCGGGCTCACGGTGGATGAGCTGGCCGACGGCCTTGAGCACTCCTCCGGCCTGGCCGGGCTGGCCCGGCTGCCGGACGGCTCGGGCGACCTGCGCGAGGTGCGGATCGCGGCCGATGCGGGCCGCCCCGCCGCCCGGCTGGCCATCGAGGTGCACACGCACCGCCTGCGGCGCGAGATAGCCGCCATGGCTGCGGCCATGGGCGGGCTCGACGCGCTGGTCTTCACCGGCGGCATCGGCGAACACCAGCCGCCGGTCCGGGCCGAGGTCGCGGCCGGGCTCGGCTTCCTCGGCGTGGCGATCGACCAGGCGCGCAACCGCGAGACCAGCGGCGACGCCGACATCTCCGCGCCGTCGGCCAGCGTGCCCACCCTGGTGGTCACGGCGCGAGAGGACATCGAGATCGCCCGGCAGGTGCGGTCAGCGCTAGATTTTCCTGGTGCGTGACCTGAGCGACGCTTCGGCAGCATCCGTCATCGTGGCCTGCGTTGTGGCCGCGGTCGTCGCCTTTGCCCTGGGCATCGTGGTCACGGTGCTGGTCCGGCGGCTCGCCGTCCGCCACCACCTGCTGGTCGAGCGGCGGGCGCTCTGGCGGGCGCCGCTGCCCGTGCTGTTCGTCGTGCTCGCCGTGCGCGGGGTCCTGCTGGCGGCGAACCCGGAACGCGAGTGGGTGCACCGCGTCGGGTACATCCTCACGCTCGTCGCGATAGCGGTCGTAGGTTGGCTCCTCGCGGTGGTGGTCCTCGGGGTCGAGCGGGCGCTGCTGGCCCGCTACCCGGATACCGGGCTCGAGGACCGCCGGTCCCGCCACGTCCGGACGAAGATCATCCTGGTCGCCCGCGTGACCCAGGCGGTGGTCGGGGCGATCACCGTGGCCGCCATCCTGTTTACCATCCCGCCGCTGCGCGACATCGGCCTCGGCATCCTCGCCTCAGCCGGCGTCATCGGCGTAGTAGTCGGGCTGGCCGCGCAGACCACCCTGGGCAACCTGTTCGCCGGCCTTCAGATCGCGTTCACCGACGCGATCAGGATCGACGACATCGTCGTCATCGGCGTGCAGCAAGGCCGCATCGAGGAGATCACCCTCACCTATGTCGCGGTGCGCCAGAGCGACAACACCACGCTGATCCTGCCCTGCACTTACTTCACCACCACGCCGTTCCAGAACTGGACCCACAAGGGAGCCAGGGTCAGCGGCACCGTGGAGATCAGCATCGACGCTCGCGCGCCGCTCAAGGATGTGCTCGGCGCCCTGCGCGAGGAACTCGGCCTGGCCCTCGAGAACTCCCCGCACTGGGACCGGCGGCCCGGCGACATCTACGTGGCGGACGCGACCGGCTCGGCGGTGCGGCTGATCGCCACGGTGACGGCCGTCAACGGTCACGCCATCGAGCCGCTGCGCCGGGAGGTCAGGGAACGCCTGCTGATGTTCCTGCAGCGGGACCACCCGGCCGCGCTGCCCGGCGGGGCCGGCTAGGGACGGGTGACCCGGTCCGGGGGACCTTGGTCCCTGCCCGGCCGACGGCCCGGCGCGGAGAATTAAGCGTGTGGAATCGCAGCCCGTGCTTGAGCACCTGGACGAGGCCGAATGCCTGCGGCTGATCAGCCCCGGCGGGATCGGCCGGATCGCCTATTCGGGCCGGTACGGCCCCACCGTGCTCCCGGTCAACTACCGGCTGCACCAGGGCAGCATCGTGTTCCGCACCGCGCCCGACAGCCCGACGGATGAGGATCTGCGCACCGGCATCGCCCGGGCGGAGTACAAGGTCGCGTTCGAGATCGACGACATTGACGCGGCCGCGCACGAGGGATGGAGCGTGCTCATCCAGGGCCCCGCGCACCACGTGGAGTCCGAGGTCGAGCAGGCATCGGTCCTGGCGGCCGGGGTCGACCCGTGGCCGGGCGGGGACCGGGAGCTGTTCCTGCGCATCGTGCCGAGCCGGGTCACCGGACGCCGCATCCGGCACAGCGGGTAACCGGCCCTGCGAGCAGGCGCAGCCTGGCTCAGCGCAGCCTGCGCAGGTGGGGATCGGCCGGCTGGGCGGGCCGCACAAGCACCCGCGCGCCCCCCACCTGCCCGCCGCCGGACCGCACGATAACCGGGTTCAGGTCGAGGCCGGCGACCTGCGGAAGGTCATCCGCGAGCCGGGACACCCGCAGCAGCATGTCCTGCAGCGCGGCCAGGTCAGCCGCTGGCCTGCCACCCTGGCCGGACAGCAGCGGAGCCGCGCGGACCGAGCGGATCAGGTCGGCGGCGTCGGTGTCGGTCAGCGGGGTGAGCCGGGCGGAGCGGTCACCGAGCATGTCGGTCACCGCTCCGCCGAGGCCGAAGACCACCAGCGGGCCGAACACCGGTTCCTGCGCCACGCCGATGACGACCTCGGTCCCGCCGACGTCTGCTGCCCCGCCGCCGGACTGCGGTATCCCGTAGCAGGCGAGCAGCTCCGCGGCCTGGTCTGGCGCCAGCCAGCCACCGTCAGGGACCCGCGTGAGGAAACCGCTGATGAGCGCGCGCGCTTCGGCGGGCCGCAGGTCGCCGAACTCGGGAAGCCGCCCGGTCGGGCGGGACCGCCAGGCGCCGTACCTGGCGGCGTGGGCCAGCGCGCGGACCGCGCTGGCCGGGGAGGCGTACGCGGGAACGGGCCCCGGCGCTCCGGGCCGCCCCGGCAGCAGCCGGACGGCTTCGGCCTGGTTGAGCACGGCCAGCGCGAGGGGCTTGGCCACGTCGGCCGCGCACACCGCCGGGGCCAGCTCGGCGAGCGCCGTGGGCGCGGTCAGGACGAGGAGCGCATCCACGCCGTCGTCCGCGGCAACCTGTTCCAGGCAGCAGCGGAAGACATCGGGGCCGGCCATGGCCGTGGTGTCCACCGGGCCGGTGACCTCGGCCCCAAACGGCAGCAGCCGCCGGATCCGCTCCCGCACCTTTCCAGTCAGCGCCGCGGCGTGGAGACCCGCCCCGGCGCAGGCCTCGGCGGCGAGCAGCCCGGCCCCGGCGGTGTTGGAGACGATCGCGACCCGGCCGCCGGCCGGCACCGGCTGGCTGGCCAGCAGCGCGACCGCCTCGGTCAGCTCGCCGATGTCGCGGGTGGCGATGATGCCAGCCTGGCCGAACAGCGCCTCGCGGGTGGCCACTGGCGGGGTCGGGGCCGCCATGCGGGAGGCGGACGCGGCAGGTCCCGCGGCCGGGCGGCCCGCGTGCACGGCGAGGACGGGCATGGCGGCACCGACGCGGCGCGCGGTGCGGCCGAACCTGCGCGGGTTGCCGAACGATCCCAGGCCCAGCACGGCCAGCTTGGTGCCCGGGTCCTGCTGCCACCAGAGCAGCAGGTCATTGCCGGACACGTCGGCCTTGTCGCCCAGCGAGACGAACGAGGAGATGCCGATGCCGAGCCGGGTCAGCTGCTCGAGCAGGGCGGTGCCAATCCCGCCGGACTGCACCGCCAGGCCCGCCAGGCCCGCCGCGGGACGCCTCGCGGCGAAGGTCGCGTTCAGGCCGATGCCAGGCACCGCAACGCCGAGGGCGGCCGGGCCGACCAGCCGCATGCCGTGGCGGCGGCAGCACGCGAGCAGGGCCGCCCGGCCCGCGGGGTCCAGCCCCGAGGTGATCACCACCAGCGCCCCGGCGCCGCGCCGCCCGCATTCCTCAGCCACGTCCAGGACGGCGGGCGCGGGCACGCTCACCACCACGAGGTCCACCGGCTCGGGCAGGGCGGCCGCCGACCGCAGGCACCGGATGCCGTCGAGCTCGCTGGCGTGCGGATGCACCACGTACACGCGCCCGCCGTAGCCGCCGCTGAGGATGTTACGCAGGATGGCCCGGCCGACCGACTCTGGCCTCCGGCTGGCCCCCACCACGGCTACCGACTCCGCGGCGAGCACGTGCCGCAGGCTCGCCACGTCCGCCCGGCCCTCCCGCGCGGCCACCGCGTCCAGGTAGGCCTCCCAGGCCGGGTCGGCGCCGTCGCCGGGCAGGTCGAAGGCCAGCTCGGTCACGCCGTCGACCATCGTGCGCCTGGCCTGCAGGCCAGCGGCGGCGAACACCTTCAGCATCGCGGAGTTCTCCGCCAGGACGTCGGCGATGAAGGTCCGCACGCCGCGACTCCGGCCGGCCGACACCAGGTGCTCGAGCAGCAGCGTGGCCACCCCGCGGTGGTGGGCATGGTCGGCGACGGCGAACGCGATCTCGGCCCGGTCGGCGGCGCCGCTGGTCTCGTAGCTGGCCACGCCCACCAGCTCTCCCGCCAGCCAGGCCAGCAGGGCGGCGTGATCCGGCCCTGGCTCCCGGCAGATCCGGCGGGCCTCGCGCCCGGCCGCCGCCGGGCTCACGCTGAAGAACCGCAGATAAATATTGTCCGGCGACATGGCGCGGTGCATGTCCTGCACGGCGCCGAAGTCACCGGCCGCGGCAGGCCGGATCTCCACGGTGCTGCCGTCAGCGAGGAGCGCGTAGACACCGCTGGCGGGATGCGCGCTCATGCCCGGCGGCCGGGCCCGGACGGCCCGCCGGCCCCGCGCCGGCGCGGGCCGGGGGCCTGCAGCGGTACCCGCCACTCGAGCTCGGTGCCACCTCCATTGGCGGCCCCAGTGCGCAGCGACCCGCCCAGCAGCTCCGCCCGCTCGGCCAGGTTGGCCAGCCCGCTCCGGTGCTCGACCCGCTTCATGCCGGTGCCGTTGTCCCGCACCACCAGGGTCAGCTGCAGGCCCGCCTCGATGGTCACCTCCACCTTGCTGGCGTTCGCGTGCCGCGCCGCGTTGGACAGGGCCTCCCGCAGCGCGCCGACCAGGTGCTCTGCCGCGTCGGCGGGCACGTCGTCCAGGCGGCCGGACATCCGCAGCGCGGGAGCGAAGCCGAGCGCGGCGGTCGCGTCCTCCACCGCCTCCAGGATCCTGGCCCGCAGCCCGGCCAGGTCTGCTCCGGGACGGGTGTGCAGCGAGAAGATCGCCGACCGGATCTCCTTGATGGTCTCGTCGAGGGCATCGACGGCGCTGCTGATACGCCGCCCGTTGTCCGACTCCCCCATCCGCGCGGACAGGCTCTGCAGGGACATGCCGGTGGCGTAGAGCCGCTGGATGACCAGGTCGTGCAAGTCACGGGCGATCCGGTCCCGGTCCTCGAACACGGCCAGGCGCTCCGCGTCCCTGCGGTGCTCGGCCAGCTCCAGCCCGACGCCCGCCTGCGCGGCGAAGTCGATCAGCATCTCCACCGCGGGCGGGGCCAGCGGCATCGAGCCCGGGCGCCGCCCGGCGGTCAGGATCCCGCGGACGTTGCCCGGGGCCCCCAGCGGGACCACCACCGCGGGTCCCAGGTGCAGGTGCTCACGGGCGACCGGAGCCGCCCGCTCGTCGCTGCTGAAGTCCTCAAGGCTCAGCGGCTTGCCGCTGCCCAGCACGATCCCCGACACCGAGCTGGCCAGCGGCAGCACCATGCCGACGGCCTCCTTCGCCCCGTCGCCCGCGGCATGCTCGATCACCAGCTGCCTGCCGTCGCCCGCGGGCAGGGCCAGGACCACCAGGTCGGCACCGGAGATCTCCAGCGCCTGCACGGTCACCAGGGCCAGCACCTCCTCGGCGCCCGCCTCGGAGAGCAGCCGCTGGGTGACGTCGGCGCTGGCGCGGAGCCAGCGCTGCTGCCGCCGGGCCTCGTCATACAGGCGGGCGTTCCCGATCGCCACGCCGGCCGCGGCCCCGAGCGCCACGAGGACCGCCTCGTCCTCGTCGTCGAACTCGGTGCCGTCCTCCTTCTCGGTGAGGTAGAGATTGCCGAAGACCTCGTCCCGGATCCGCACGGGCGCGCCGAGGAAGGTCCGCATCGGCGGATGTCCTTCGGGAAACCCGGTCGACCGCGGATGAGCGGACATGTCGGGCAGGCGCAGCGGCCGCGGGTCGGTGATCAGTTCGCCGAGCAGGCCGCGGCCTTCTGGCCAGTGGTGAATCCGGGCGATCTGCTCCTCGTCCAGGCCCACAGGCACGAACTCGACCAGCCGGCCGCCTTCGCCGATGACCCCGAGCGCGCCGTACCTGGCGCTGACCAGGGTGACCGCGGCCTGGACGATCTGACGGAGCACGGCCTCCAGCTCGAGGTTGCTGCCGATCGCCACGACCGCGTCGAGAAGCGCATGGACGCGATCGCGCGTCTTGACCGCGGCCGCGAGCCTGACCTGCAGCTCGGCCAGCAGGTCATCCAGGCGCAGTTGCGGCAGCACGGACCTGCCCTCAGTTGGTTCCACGTCCTCTCCGGAATCTGGCTTAGTCCGACGGCCCGATCGTATGCTGACGCGCCGGCGGGTCACCGGTAAGTTCCTCCGTTGCGCCGCCGGGCACCACCCGCGCGTACGGCCCGGGGTAGACCAGCGCGATGTGCCCGTCGCTCAGCCACTTGACGATAAAGGGCGGGGACCCGTCCGCGTTCTGCAGGCCGATCACTACCCCGGCCCGGCCGGGATCGTTGTCCGGCAGCAGGCGGTCACCGATGTGCGCCTTCATGTCGACCTCCTCGGCGTGGTCGCGCGGTAGGCCAATGGCGGCCCTCCGGCTGGAGGACCGCCCTTGACGCGATGAGCAGCGAGATCAGGCCGTGCTGGGGACCGAATCACCAGCGGTCCTGTCGGGCAGAATCTCGGTGGCCGGCGCCACCCGGCGGGCGTGGATGAGCCCGAGGACGGACAGGACCAGCAGGATGGCGGCACCGATGAACGACACGATGGCCCCCCACAGGGCGATCTGGCCCATCTGCCAGAACGCGTACGCGTTGAGCAGCATCCCGCGCAGCGTGGTGCCCTTGAACATCGCGTCCACCTGGGCCGCCAGCGCCGCGTTCTTGGGCTGGGCCAGGGCCTTGGCCGACAGCTGCGCGTACGTCTGGCCGCCGCCGATCTCCTTGAGGTGATTGGCGATGAAGTGATCGGCGTAGACCTCAGCCTGCGCCCCGGTGGTCATGGTCTGCCCGGCGTACTGGTGCATCGCGGCGAACTCGGGTGCCTTGATCGCCGGGCTGCTGTTCGCCGGGAACACGATCTTCTGGGCCGACAGCTGGCTGCTGACCTGGCTGTCGACAAACGAATGGCCCCACAGCAGCAGCCCGCCGGCCACTATCAGCACTCCGGCCAGCACGAGCCCGGCCACAGACACCAGCGCGTCGAATGTCCTTCTGCGCATCTGAAGATCCTCCTAGCGTTCCGGCCGGGTCACTCGGCCCGGGCCTGGCGTTGTCCTTGAAGCCGCCTTCATCCTCATGCCGGGGCACCGGCCCGCAGCAGAGCAGATAGGCCCCTGGGGAAGGGACTTCAGTCCCGGGTTCCGGCCGGGCCGGGAGGGTTCAGCCGGCCGGTGGCCGGCGCTCGGGCCGGTCCCGGTCCTCGAAGACCCGGGCCGCGTACGCGGCCGCCTGGGTGCGGCGTTCCATGCCAAGCTTGGCGAACAGCGCGGAGATGTAGTTCTTCACCGTCTTCTCGGCCAGGAACATGCGCTCGCCGATCTGCCGGTTGGTCAGCCCCTCCCCGATCAGCTCCAGGATCCGCCGCTCCTGCCCGGTCAGTGCGGCCAGCGGGTCGGCGCGGACGGCCTGATCGCGCATCCGGCGCATCACCTTGCTGGCCGCCTGCGGGTCCAGCAGCGACTGCCCCGACGCGACCGTGCGGACGGCGCCCACCAGGTCGGTGCCGCGGATCTGCTTCAGCACGTACCCGGCCGCCCCGGCCATGATCGCGTCAAACAGCGCATCGTCATCGCCGAACGAGGTCAGCATCAAACAGGCCACCTGCGGCATCCGGGACCGGATGTCCCGGCAGACGCTCACCCCGTCGCCGTCGGGCAGCCGCACGTCCAGCACGGCCACGTCCGGCCGCAGCGCCGGGATCCGCGCCAGCGCTGACTCCGCCGTCCCGGCCTCCCCCACCACCGTGATGTCGGGCTCGGCCTCGAGGACCTCCCGCACCCCCCGGCGGACAATCTCGTGATCATCAAGCAGGAACACGGTGATCTTGCTTCCGGCCAGTTCCGCTTCACCCTGGTCCGGCCCGGCTGTGTCACTCATCGGCGGCTGCCGCCCTCCTCCTGCTTCTCCGTCAGGTCCCGCCCTTCTCGCTGTCTTACCAGCTAGAGCAGGACTTCTTCCACTGGGCGCCGCACGCTCACGGCTGTCTGCCCGGTCACCCCGAGCCGGAGCACCATCTGCGGGTACGCACCGTCGCTGAGGTGGATCCGGAGGAAGTCCCGCAGCAGCGGTATCTCCAGCGGCTGGCTGTGCAGCGCCGCCGCTACCCGGTAGCTGCTGGCGACCAGCAGCGCCCGCTGCAGCGCCTGCCCGGCGTGTATCCAGTCGGCCGGCTGGTCGGCGCCGGTGGTGAGCAGGCCAGTTACCCCGGAGGATCGCACCAGTGGCTCCTCCTGCCGGGGCGGCAGGCCCCAGCCGTGGCCATGGGCGTAGTCGCGGCTGCGGAACGCTGGTTCGGTGCGTTCCGCCTGCGCCGGGTAGGCGGTGGGCGGGACGCCGTCCTGCCGCTGGCTGGCCGGACCCGGTGCCCACCTGGCCTCCTCCTTGGCCCGTGCGCTGTCGAGCCGCAAGGCGGCGTCACCGGCCTCGACGATGGCGGCCACGGCCACGGACCGCTGCCAGTCCCCGGCCATGAGGGCCAGCGTCGCGCCCTCCTTCGCGGCTTCCCCGGGCAGCGCGGCGAGCAGCGCCGCGGGAAGCTCCACGGGGTCGAATCCGCCCCGGTGCGTCCGGCGCCGCGGGATCTCCGCGAACAGCTGTTTCTCGTATTCGGCCGCGGGCACCCGCTCGCGCCAGGTCACCCGGGCGATCACGTTGGGCAGGTCCGGGTCGGGCAGCACGCGAACCTCGGGCACCAGGCCCAGGTACCGCAGCGCGACCCGGACGTTGAATAGCGCGGCGCCGCAGCTGATGAACATCTCCCGGCCGTATGGATCGCCCACGCGCAGCTGCCGTTCGTTGTTGGCGCTGAGCTCGATTTCCTGCTCGCGGTGGCTGAACCGCCAGGGCTGTGTGTTGTGCACCGACGGCGCCTGCACCGCCGCGCCCACCACGAGCTGCGTGATCTCCTCTTTGGTCGCTGGCATCGCGCTCAGTCCAGAGCCTTCTCGCCGGGCACCACCACGACCGGGCAGTGCGCGTGCTGCACGACCTGGCTGCTGACCGAGCCCAGCAGCAGCCGGGCGAACCCCCCGGCGCCCCGGGATCCGACCACCAGCAGGCCGGCCTCGCGCGATGCCTCGATCAGCTCCCGGGCCGGGAAGCCGGTCATGGCCTGCACCTGAACCGAAGCGGGCCGATCCTCGCCGAGCTGGCTGATCGCCTTGGCCGTCATCTCCTCCGCAGCCTGGCGTGCGTTCTCCAGGTCATCGGGCCCCAGCACCACGGGAGCGCCGGTCCACGGGCTGGCCGGGACCGAGTCGACGATGAGGACGGTGAGCGGGGCGTGCCGGATTGCGGCCTCCCTGACCGCCCAGTCCAGGGCGTAGGCGGAATGGCCAGATCCGTCGATCCCGACAGTGATTCCAGACACTTCTTGCCTCCTTCAGCTGTGCTGCCGTGTGACGGCTTCTGGTGCGCCGCCACGGGCGCTCGGTTGGGCAGGCCCGTCCGCACGAAGCTGCGCGGCCACCGACCGGGTCCACATCCGCACCTGCATGGCGTCCCGCCAGTCACCCGCCCGTTTCTTCGCCATGGCACCAGCCGGGAACCCCTTGGCATCGGCCAAGAGACGGCCGCCAAAGGTGACATGACCGCGGGCGCCAACCCGCTCCATGAGCGCCTTGACGCCCCTGACCGGCGGTATCTCCCGGTGGGTGGCTGAATCGTCCAGCGGCCCGCTGGAGAAGAAGTACACCGGCCGCTGCTTGAGGTCCGTGGTGTACCGCCGTACGAAGCGGCGGGCCGCCTTGTGCCAGCGGGCGGCGTAGAGGGCTCCGCCCACGATCACCGCGTCGTAACCGCCCACGCGGCGGACGTGATCGGGTGACAGCAGATCCACGGTGAAGCCTTCGTCGCGCAGGCCGTCCGCCACCATCTGGGCCAGGCCCTCGGTGCCGCCGCGCGCCGAGCCGAACGTAACCAGGATTCGCATCGTGCGCCTCCTTTCGCACCCTCATGCTGGGCCGCCCGGCCAGGGCGGCCCCAGAGCCCATGGTCACCTCCTAGGTGACGAAGGTCCCGAGCACATGGCCGGTCATGCTTGATTTCCCCGTCACGGGTACTTGAGGGGGCGAGCGCCCCGGCTGCCCGGCCGGCGGCCAGCCAGGAAGGGGTGCGCGTGCTCCGCCTAGCTCGGATTACCAGACCGGCCGCGGCCGCCGTAGCCGTCGCCGCGGCGCTCGCGGCGACGGGGTGTGCGGCCGTGAACGCCACCGCTACCCCGGCCTCCGCGCCTGCCGCCGGCTCCGCCGCAGCGATCTCCGGCCCGCTCATCACCGAGCCCGGCGCCGGGTTCGGTCCCGTTTACCGCCTGATCAACCACGCCGGGCGCAGCATCGACATGACCATGTACGAGCTCGCCGACACCACCGCCGAACACGACCTGGTCGCAGCGGCCCACCGCGGCGTGCAGGTCCGGGTCGTCCTGGACCGGCGCGAGGATCACACCAACGCGGACGCCTACTCCTACCTCAGGTCGCACGGGGTCAAGGTCGTCTGGTCATCGCCGGCCTACCGCTACACCCACCAGAAGACCCTGATCATCGACCGGTCCGTGGCGGTCATCATGACCGCGAACCTCACCAGCAGGTACTACGCGACGACCAGGGACTTCCTGGTCGTCGACGCGAGCAGGCCCGACGTCGCCGCGATCACGCAGGTGTTCACCGCCGACTTCGCCCGCCTGCCCGTCCGCCCGGGCGACGGGCGCGATCTCGTCTGGTCCCCCATCGACGCGCAGGGCAAGCTGCTCGCGCTCATCAACGGCGCCCGGTCCAGCCTGCGCATCTACAGCGAGGAAATGGGTGACGCCACGGTGGTGGATGCGCTCATCAGCGCGGCCAGGCGCGACGTCGACGTGCAGGTATGCGGGGAGAATACGGACGGCGAGTACGACAGCGAGTTTGCCAAGCTCGCCCGCGCGGGGGTGCACGTCAGCTCCTACAGCGACCCCGACGGTTTCTACATCCACGGAAAGGTCATCGAGGCCGACTACGGCACCGGCCACGCCGAGGTGTTCATCGGGTCGGAGAACTTCTCCAGCACCTCTCTGAACCGCAACCGCGAGCTCGGGCTGATCCTCTCAGGACCCGCCGTCCTCTCCGCGGTCGCCCGGACCTTCGCCGCCGACTTCGGCCACGGAAAACACTGGTCATAGCCGGAAAAGGCCGTCATCGGCGGTAGCCCAAGCCGCTGGGCGCGAAGCGTTCCCGCCGTTGCGGAACCCCCGTCCGCTAGTGGGGGATGGCTGGCGGCCGGCCGCCTTGACTCTCACCTTGGGGGAGCCCGCACACTCATCTTGCCGGGTCGGATCGGCCCGGCACCGAGGGAGTGAGCGTGAAAGAGATCAGCATCGGAGAGTTCGCACGACGGTCGCGCCTTTCGCTGAAGGCATTGCGTCTCTACGACGAACGCGGGGTGCTGGTGCCTTCGCGCGTCGATCATGCGTCTGGCTATCGCTACTACGACACAGCCCAGCTCGACGACGCACGCCTGGTCGTGATGATGCGCGAGTTGCAGTTGCCGCTTAAGGCGGTCAAGGAGCTGCTCGCGTGCGATCCGGCCGATGCGGCGACGCGCATCGCTGAGCACTGGCGCGACGTCGAAGCGGCACACGACGCGCGGCGCGAGCTCGCCGACTACCTCGTCAGCCGATTGCGCGGAGAGAGGTCCGTCATGTACGAAGTCGCTACCCGGGAGATACCCGAGCGGAGCCTGCTCTGCTTGAAGCGCGAGGTCAGCGAGCAGGGGCAATGGGCGTTCGGCAAGGAGTTCATCGGGATCTGGCGCGAGCGCCCGCTCCCGTTGATGGAAGGCCGGGCAGGCGCGTCCTTCTGCATCTGGTGGAGCCACCCGAGCGCTGACAGCGACGGTCTGATCGAATGGTGCAGGCCGGTTCCCCCGGCAGAGGCGGCTGCCCTCGCGGACCGTTATCCCGAGCTGACGTTGCGAACCGAGCCGGCGCATACGGAGGCGTTCGCCACGCTGCCAGGTTGGGGTGGTGGGTCTCAAGCAGCGGCGGTGCACCACTGGCAGCTCGCTTTCGAGTCGCTGGGAGCCTGGGTGCAGGAGCAGGAGCGGGAGCACGCGGATGAGCCCGAGCCGCGTCTTGCCCTCACGGACGAAGACCTCGGCATCCGCACCACCTATCTCGCGACCCCAGGCATGACCGCGGCGACCGTCCCCGACGACTACTGCGACCTCGCCGTCCCGTTCGCGGTATAGCGATGATCGAAGCCCACGACCTGGTCAAGCGCTACGGCTCGACCGTGGCCGTCAACGACCTGTCTTTCTCCATCCGGCCTGGCATGGTCACCGGCTTCCTCGGCCCGAACGGCGCCGGGAAGACCACCACCATGCGGATGATCCTGGGCCTCGACGCGCCGACGCAGGGCTCGGTAACCGTCGGCGGGCGCAGCTACCGCGACCTGCCGGCACCCATGCGCGAGGTGGGCGCCCTCCTCGACGCCAAGGCGCTGCACGGTGGCCGCCGGGCCCGCGACCACCTGCTGTGCCTGGCCCGCAGTAACGGCATCCCCCGCAGCCGGGTGGACGAGGTGCTCCGCATCGTCGGCCTGGAGGGCGTGGCCAGGCGCCGGGCGAAGGGCTTCTCGCTGGGCATGAGTCAGCGGCTCGGCATCGCCTCGGCGCTCCTCGGGGACCCGGCCGTGCTCATCTTCGACGAACCGGTGAACGGCCTCGACCCCGACGGCATCCGCTGGGTCAGGACCCTCATGCGGGAGCTCGCTGCCGAGGGCCGCACCGTGCTGGTCTCCAGCCACCTGATGAGCGAGATGGCCCTGACCGCCGACCACCTGCTGGTGATCGGCAAGGGTCGGCTGATCGCCGATACCAGCGTGGATGAGTTCGTGCGGTCCAGTTCCCAGCAGTCAGTACACGTCCGCAGCCCCCAGGCGGCCGAACTGGCCGCCCGCTGCCGCGAGGCCGGTGCCACCGTCCGGGCCGGGAGCACCTCCGGGGTGGAGGCGGCGCCCGTGGCCGGCCCGGACGCCGGGACCGGCCCCGATGTCATCGAGATCACCGGGATGGACAGCGCCGAGGTGGGAAGGCTGGCCGCCGCCCATGGCATCGCCCTGTCCGAGCTCATCCCCGTCCGGGCCTCGCTGGAGGAAGCGTTCATGGAACTGACCCGAGAAAGCGTGGAGTACCAGGCGGCCGGGGCGACCCGGTGACCGGCGTCACGATCGCCCGCACCGGCCCGGACCACCGGGTGGCCTTCCGTGCAGCCACCTTCGCCGACGTGCTGCGCTCGGAGTGGGCCAAGCTCCGTTCGGTCCGATCGACCTTCTGGGCGCTGACCGTGACCGTCGTGCTCGGCATCGCCTTGGGAGCCGTCATCAGCGCGGCCACCGCCCACAGCTACGCCAAGTTCAGCGCCGCCCAAAAGCTGAGCTGGGACCCGACCGGCGTCAGCGGGTCGGGGATGGCCATCGCCCAGCTGGCCATCGCTGTGCTCGGGGTGCTCTGCATCAGCTCCGAGTACTCGTCAGGGATGATCCGCCCCAGCCTGATCGCCGTCCCGAAGCGAGGCCGGGTACTGGCCGCCAAGTCGCTGGTCTTCGCTGCGGTGACCTTCGTCGTGGGCGAGGTCACCAACTTCGTGGCGTTCATCGTGGGCCAGGCCCTCATCAGCGGCCATGCCCCCCACGCGGCGCTCGGCGATCCAGGGGTAGCCCGAGCGGTGGTGGGAGCAGGGCTGTACCTGGCCGCCCTGGCGGTGCTCAGCGTTGCCGTGGGAACCTTGCTCCGGCACCCGGCCGCTGCCATCGCCGCCATGATGGCCGTCGTACTCGTCCTCCCCCTGATCGCCCAGGCGCTGCCGGATTCATGGCGGAACCCGGTCAACGAGTTCTGGCCGACCCAGGCCGGGAACCAGCTCACCAGCGTCTACCACTCCGCCCATACCCTCCAGCCCTGGCCCGGCTTCGGCGTGATGTGCCTGTTCGTCGCCATCGTGTACGCCATCGCCTGGACGCTGCTGGACCGCCGGGACGCATGATGGCCGAGTTCGCCCGCAGGTCGGCGCGGGTCATCCTGCTCGACGCGTCGGACCGGCTGCTGCTGGTCCGGTCCGCCGCCGTCCCGGGTGACCCCGACCGGGGTTACGCCTGGTTCACCCCGGGCGGCGGCGTCGAAGCAGGCGACCGGCGGGCTCGCCGACGGCGGCAGCGCCACTACGGCGGACACCACTGGTGGACGGCAGCCGAACTCGCCGCTACCAAGGAGACGATCTACCCCGGTGCCCTGGCGGACCTGGTCGCCGAGCTGATCGCCGACCGGCTCCCAGCCGCGCCGGTTGCCCTGCCGTGGCCGCACTAAGTCCGTAGCGAGTAGCAGGGGTGACAGGCTCACCCGGGATTGACCTGGCACCACCCTGCCGGTTCGGTGCCGTCCAGGCCACGCTGGAGATAACAGCCGGCCGGAGGGAGGCGGGCAACATGACCGCACTGAGAGCGCGGGGAATTCAGAAGTCGTTCGGCCGCCGTCGGGTGCTGGCTGGGCTTGATCTCGAGATCGCGGCCGGTGAACTGGTCGCGGTGGTCGGCGAGAACGGGACAGGGAAGACGACGCTGCTGCGCGTTCTCGCCGGTGACCTGCGTCCGGACGCGGGCACCGTGGTGACCGGGGGCAGGCCAGGCTACTGCCCGCAGACGGCCGTCCTGGACGAGGCGCTCACCGTAAACCAGCACGTGCAGTACTTCCAGGCCGCGTACGGGATCAGCTCCACCGCCCGGGCCGACGAGCTGATCGAGCGGCTGGGCTACGCCTCCTGCCGCGGCCAGCGAGCCGGCACCCTGTCCGGCGGGACCAAGCAGAAACTCAGCCTGACCCTGGCCCTGATGCACAGCCCGCCGGTGCTCCTGCTCGACGAGCCGTACCAGGGCTTCGACTGGCAGACCTACCTGGCCTTCTGGGACCTCACCGGCGAGCTGCGGGCATCGGGGACCGCAACCGTGGTCATCAGCCATCTGGTCTTCGAGCAGGAGCGTTTCGACCGGATCTGCCACCTGAAGGACGGGCGGGTCGAGGAGGAGGCGAGCAGCCATGCGCCAGCAGCTTGAGACCGCCATCAGGCTCAGCCTGGCCGCCCAGGTCAGGAACCGGCTCGCCTGGATCCTGCTCGTGCTCTTCGTTCCGGTCTGGTACCTCCTGGTCGGCGCCACGATCACGCACGTGGACGCCAGGTTGAGACTGCGCGCCATCGACGCCACCATCGTTGTGGACGCCCACAACCTCACCCTGATAACCGCCGGGCTCAGCGCGATCACCCTCATCACCGGCTTCGTCGTGTTCGCCGCGGTCCGTCGGTCCCTGCCCTTCGACCGGCGCCTGGTGCTGTCCGGGTACAGGCACGGCGCTCTCATCACCGCCAAGACCAACGCGGCGCTGGTCCAGGCCATCGGCATCGGCGTCTACGCGGCGGTCGTCATGCTGGCCTTCTGGCGGCCGCCGGGCTTGTGGGCCATCGCTGTGGCGTTCATCCTGGGCGCGGCCACCTACGCGGCGTTCGGCCTGCTGATCGGCGTCCTGGTCCGCGGGGATCTCGAGGGCTTCTTTCTCATCATCATGATCTCCCTGCTGGACACGTTCCTGGAGAACCCGGTGGACAACCCGCTGGCGAATCATCCGCTCCTGCAGTTCTTCCCGTCGTACGGCCCGACCCAGTTCGCGGCCGCGGGAGCCTTCCACCATCAGGCACTGGCCAGCATGGCGGCCCTGTCCCTGGCCTGGACGGCTGCCTTCGCCCTCCTCGGGCTGGTGGTCCTGCGCCTGCGGCTGCCCCGCCCGGCCCGCGCGGCAGCCCTGCCTGCCTCGCCGGCCGCCCTGCCGTGACCCGCGACCACGAAGTTCAGCGTGACGACGCTCGAACCCGGCGCGGTGTGAGATACCGACCGTATCGGCATCGGCTCAGGGCATCACCGGGCAGGCTGGGGCACATTGCGATTCCCGGCTGAACCGTGATACAAGAGCCGAATGATCGCCGTCCCGGGCTCGCCGCAACCCGCAGCCGCGGGTGACGCCGGCGTCGCGCGGGCAGCGGTCCACGTCACCGGCCTGCGGAAGCGGTACGGCGATGTCGCCGCGCTGGACGGCATCGAGCTCAGCGTGGACGAAGGCGAGTTCTTCACCCTGCTCGGGCCGTCGGGCTCGGGCAAGACCACGCTTCTTCGCTTGATCGCGGGGTTCGAGACCCCAGACGCCGGGCGGATCGAGCTGGCCGGGCGTGACGTGAGCCGGGTTCCCCCGTACTTCCGGGACGTCAACACCGTGTTCCAGGATTACGCGCTGTTCCCGCACATGACCGTGACCGAGAACGTCGAGTACGGGCTGCGGGTGCGGCGGGTGCCGAAGACGGACCGCCGCGACCGGGCCGCCCGGGCCCTGGAGATGGTCCGGCTGCCCGGGCTCGGCTCGCGCAAGCCGGCGCAGCTGTCCGGTGGCCAGCGCCAGCGCGTCGCCCTGGCCCGCGCGATCGTGAACGAGCCCCAGGTGCTGCTGCTCGACGAGCCGCTCGGCGCGCTCGACCTCAAGCTCCGGCAGGAGATGCAGCTGGAACTGCTCCGGGTGCAGCGCGAGGTCGGCATCACCTTTATCTATGTCACGCACGACCAAGAAGAAGCGCTCACCATGAGCGACCGCATCGCCGTGGTCAACCACGGCCTCATCGAGCAGGTGGGCGAGCCGATCGCGGTGTACGAGCGGCCGCAGACCGCCTTCGTCGCCGGCTTCATCGGCGTGTCCAACCTGATCGAGCGCGACGGCCGCCGCATCACGGTCCGGCCCGAGAAGATCCACATGCTCACCGGCGACCAGACGGGGCCGCCCGACGCCAACGTCGAGGCGGGCTGCATCCGCGATGTCGTGTACGCCGGCGTGCTGACCCGCTACATCGTCGACCTCGACGCGGGAGGCGAACTGGTCGTCGCCCGCCAGAACACCGAGGCCCCGGTGCTGTCCGCGGACGCGCCGGGGACCCGGGTACGCCTCGCCTGGAGGCCAGACCAGGCTTTCGCGGTTTCACAGGGCCAGGACCATGATCCTGACCCTGGGGAAGGGTAAGCAATGATGACATCACGGGCGCGCCCGCGCACGCACATAAGGATCCTCTTCCTGGTGGCGGCCGCGTCGCTGGTCGCCGCGGGCTGCGGCAGCAGCGGCGGCGGCGGGCAGGCCACGGGAACCCAGGCCTCCGGGCAGACCGTGCCCACAGCGAACCTCCCGGTGCTCAAGAAGATCGGGAAAGGCGAGGGCCAGCTCAACCTCATCGCCTGGGAGGGCTACCTCAACCCGATCTGGGTGAAGCCGTTCGAGCAGCAGACCGGGTGCCAGGTCAACGCGAAGTACGCGGGCAGCTCGGACGAGATGGTCACGCTGATGAAGAACGGCGGCGGGGGCCAGTACGACATGGTCTCCTCCTCGGGCGACGCCGACCTGCGGATCCTCTACGCGGGGGACGCGCGGCCGGTGAACATCAACCTGATCCCGAGCTGGAAGGACTTCTACCCGGCCTTCCAGTCCCCGCCGTTCAACACAATCAACGGGGTCCACTACGGTGTCTCGCTGCAGTGGGGCCCGAACGTGCTGATGTACAACAAGAAGGACTTCTCCAGCCCGCCGACCTCGTGGAGCGTCATCTACGACTCGAAGTACAAGGGGCAGGTGACGGTCCCGGACAACCCGATCCAGATTGCCGATGCCGCGCTGTACCTGAAGACTCACAACCCGTCGCTGAAGATCACCGATCCGTACGAGCTGACCCAGCCGCAGTTCCAGGCCGCGGTGAACCTGCTGGCCAAGCAGCGCCCGCTGATCGAGAAGTACTGGGCGCTGGCCTCGCAAGAGATCTTCGACTTTAAGAACGGCAACGCGACCGTCGGCGCGGGCTGGCCGTACCAGGTCAGCACGCTCCGGGCGGACAAGTTCCCGATCGGCGACACGATCCCGTCCGAGGGGGCCACGGGCTGGGCCGACACCTGGATGCTGGCCGCCAAGGCGCCGCACCCCAACTGCGCGTACATGTGGATGCGCTACATCAGCACCCCCAAGGTCCAGGCCCAGCAGGCGATCAACTACGGCGAGACGCCGGACAACAAGCTCGCCTGCAGCTACATGGACCAGATGCAGAAGGGGTCGTGTGAGCAGTACCACGCAAACGCCCCGTCGAGCTACTTCGACTCCATCGCGCTGTGGAAGACGCCGCTCGCGACCTGCGACAACGGCAAGCCCGACTGCGTGCCTTACGCCCAGTGGGTGTCGGCGTGGAACACCCAGGTCAAGTGAGCGGGTCCGGCGGCCCGCGCCGGGGCCGGTAGCCGATGGCGGTCACCGCCCGGGCGGTGCGGCGCGGTGCCGCCGCACCGCCGGGGAGATGGTCCCGCGTCTCGGCCGCGCTGTGGCGCCGGCCGTGGGCGCGGGCCACCATCCTGCTCACGCCGCCGCTGGCCTGGTTCGCCCTGGTGTACCTGGCCGCGCTGGTGGTCCTGCTGATCACGGCGTTCTGGCAGATCAACCCGTTCACGACCAACATCGAGCGGGTCTGGAGCCTCGGCAACATCACCGGCATCCTGGGCAGCGCCGCCTACCGCGGCGTGATCCTGCGCACGGTCGGAATGGCCGCGGCGGTCACCGTCACCGACGCGATCATCGCGATCCCGTTCGCCTACTTCATGGCGCGGCTGGCGTCGCCCCGGACCAGGGTCGCCCTGTTCGTGGCCATCCTGCTGCCGCTGTGGGCCAGTTACCTGGCCAAGGTGTACGCCTGGCTGCTCATCTTCACCCACGACGGGCTCCTCGACTGGAGCATGGGCAAGATCGGGGTCGGTGCGCCGCACCTGATCTACACGAACTGGGCCGTGTTCACCGTGTTCTGCTACATCTGGCTGCCGTTCATGATCATTCCGGTATACGCGGCCATCGAGCGGATCCCGGCTTCCCAGATCGAGGCCTCCCAGGACCTCGGCGGCCGGACGTGGCGGACCACCCGCCTGATCCTGCTGCCGCTGGCGCTGCCCGGCATCGTGGCCGGGTCGATCTTCACGTTCTCGCTGACCCTGGGCGACTACATCACGCCGATCCTGGTCGGCGGGACCAGCGCGAACTTCATGGGCAACATCATCTACTCCAACATCGGGATCGCGAACAACGTGCCATTCGCCGCGGCCATGGCCCTGTTCCCGATCGCGATCATGGCCGTGTACCTGTTCGCCGCCAGGGCGCTCGGCGCGTTCGAGGCGGTCTAGGTGGAGTCGGCGGGCCTGCGCATCGCGCTGCGGATCTGGGTCACGCTGGTGCTGCTGTTCCTGTTCGCGCCGATCGCGCTGATCGTGCTCTACGCGTTCAACCGGTCGAACATCGAGAGCTGGCCCATCGCCGGCTACTCGCTGCACTGGTTCAGCGTGGCGTGGCATGACCAGCAGGTCCGCCAGGCTTTCATCCTGTCGGTCAAGGTCGCGCTGGTGGCCACGGCTATCGCGGTGACGCTTGGCTGCGCCGTCGCGTACGCGCTGCACAACTTCAGGTTCTTCGGCCGGGAGGCGGTCTCGCTCCTGCTGGTGCTGCCGCTGGCGCTGCCCGGCATCATCACCGGGATCGCGCTGAACTCGTTCTTCACCTTCACCGGCATCAGGTTCTCGATCCTGACCATCGTGATCGGGCACGCCACGTTCTGCATCGTGGTGGTGTTCAACAACATGATCGCCAGGCTCCGCCGGGTCCCTGGCTCGCTCGCCGAGGCGTCCGCGGACCTGGGCGCGCGCGGCTGGCAGACGCTGCGCTTCGTGACGCTGCCGATGGCGGCCACGGCGCTGGTGTCCGGCGCGCTTCTCGCGTTCGCCCTGTCGTTCGACGAGGTCATCGTCACCGTGTTCACCGCGGGCGCGCAGAACACGCTGCCGCTGTGGATCTTCGGCGCGATCCGGCAGGGTCAGCAGCTGCCCGAGGTGAACGCCGTGGTGTCGGTCGTGATCGCGCTGACAGTCATCCCTGTGGTCATCGCGGCGAGGATCGCCGGGGCCGGGGCGATCACCCGCTCCGCCCGCAACGTCCCCGCCGACGGCTAGAGCACCAGTCGAGTAGCGAGCCGGGTGGCTGGCTGGGCCGCAGCTGTCCGTCGGCGGCGTTCAGTTCGGCTTGCGCACCCAGACGGCCGTCGCGGCCGCCCGAGAACATGATCGATGTGAGTTTGCTGCACACCTGGGGGCTGTCGCAAAATCGGTCGGCGGGCGGCGTGCCGCCGGCGGTGAGCGGGGTGGGGCCGGCAGGATGGGTGGATGGCGAAGGGTTTCCGTGCGGTTGTGCGTGATCAGCCGTTTTTGCTGCCGCCGGATATGCGGGAGTGGCTGCCGGCGGGTCATCTGGCGTGGTTTGTGATTGATGCGGTGGCGGTGCTGGATCTGCCGCGGCTGGCGGCGCGGGTGACGCCGCGGGGGTCGGCGGCGGGGCGGGCGGCGTATGACCCGGCGATGTTGCTGGGTCTGCTGGTGTATGGGTATGCGACCGGGGTGCGGTCGTCGCGGCGGATTGAGCGGGCGTGCGGTGAGGATGTGGCGTTCCGGGTGATCTGCGCGCAGGATGTGCCGGATCATGCGACGGTGGCCCGGTTCCGGCGGGAGTATTTCGCGGACGCCGCGGTGATGGATGACCTGTTCGGCCAGGTGCTGGTGCTGGCGGCGGCTGCGGGGCTGGGGAAGCTGGGGCTGATCGCGCTGGATGGCACGAAGATCGCCGCGAACGCGTCGAAGGACGCGAACCGGACGGAAAAGCGGCTGCGGGAGCTGGCCCGGGAGATCCTGGCGGGGCGGAGGCGGTGGACGCGGCCGAGGATGAGCTGTATGGCAGCGCGCGGGGGGATGAGCTGCCGGGCGAGCTGGCTGACCCGGTGCGGCGCAAGGACCGGATCCGCCGGGCGCTGGCGGATCTGGAGGCCGAGCGGAAGGCCGCCCAGGAGGGCCACGATGCCCAGGCGGAGGAGTTCCGGGACCGGTACCGGTCGGGGCAGCCGGCCGGGTGTTCCCGGCGCGGGCGGCCGCGGAGCTGGCGGCGGAGAACCTGGCGCGGCTGGAAGCGGCTCAGCAGGCGAAGATCGATGACTGGCAGGCCCGTAACGCCGCGTCGCTGGCGGCCGGCGGGCGGCCGCTGCGTGGCTGCCCGCCGGTGCCAGCGGACCAGTACTGCCGGGTGCGGGCCGCCCGGGCCAAGCTGGCCGCGGCGCAGCAGCGCACCGCCGCGGCCGCGGCCAAGGACGCCCAGAAAGCCACGGCCGGGCAGGGAGGCGGGCAGGTGCGTAACCTCACCGACCCGGACTCGCGGCTGATGCCGGTCCGCGGCGGCGGATTCCTGCAGGCCTTCAACGCCCAGGCGCAGCACAGCGCCGACGGGCTGTGCCTGGCGGTCATGGTCACCGCTGACACTACGGACTTCGCCGCCTTCACCCCGATGATGACCGCCGCCCAGGCCGCCTCGGACCTGCTGCGGGCGCACGCCCGCGGGCCGCTGCACCGGCGGCGGGCCGCGATCGGCACCCAGCTCGCCGACGCCGGGTACTGCTCCGAGGCGAACCTGGCCAGCCGCCGGCCCGGCCCGGCTGATCGCCACCGGCGAGCACCACACCCCGCGGCCCCCACGCCCGTCAACGGCCACGGCGGCAAGCTGGCCGCGGCCATGGCCGCGGCGATCGCTGGCCCCCGGGCCGGGCCGCCTGCCGGCAGCGCAGCCCGCTGGTCCGAAGGACCGTTCGGCCACCTCGAGCACAACCTGGGCTTCCGCCGCTGATCGCCATGCGCGGCCTGGCCCGCGCCAGCGGCGAATGGGCCTTCCAGAACACCGTCGCCAACCTGCTGAAAATCCACACCACCGGCTGGCAGCGCCAGCCCAGACTGACCCAGCCACCCCGGCCGCCACAGCCGGCGCCACCGCCAGCGCCGGCACGCCCGCCAGATCACCAGCCACATGAGCTGTGTACAGCAATTCGCGAAGAGGAACACCTGGCTACAGCAAACTCACATCGATCCGGCCTGGTCACGGCGGGCGCAGGCCGCGGGCGTGACGGACGCATCCCACGGGGCAGGCGGGACACCTGAGCCGGCCGCGTCCTAGACCGGGACCGATCCACCAGAGCGCCGTGAGCGATCCAGAAGGTCGGCCAGTTCCTGCAGCGTGCGGGCGGTGGGGAGCGCGGTGTCTACGGCCAGCCCTCTGGGTTCCTCTTCGCCGCGCAGCACGGCGTTGATGTGGCCGGTCAGCGGCGTGAACGACTTCACGTCCCCGGCGGCAGGGAAGCTGCGCGGCTCCTCCCGCGCGGGCAGGACCCGGTAGCTGTCCGACGGACCGGGATGGAACGGGTTGGTGACGTGGATCTGCCCGGCGGTGCCCTCCAGCGTGGTGAACCCGTCGTAGCTGCGGCCGAACCCGCAGGACAACACCAGCCGCCGCCCGGCCGGGTAGTTGACCACGGCCCAGGTGTCCACGTCAACGTCCTCGCCGCCCCACGTGGCCCGGGCCCAGACGGACTCGTGCTCTGGGCCGAACAGCTCCTCGGCCAGCCGGATCGGGTAGCAGCCGACGTCGTTGAGCGCGCCACCCTGCAGGTCGCGGGACAGCCTGATGTTCGCCGGGTTGCCCACCGTGAAGTGGAAATTCGACTTGATCTCCATCAGCTCCCCGATCGCGCCGCCGGCGACCAGGGCCTTGAGCTCCTCGATCTGCGCGTGGAACGGGAACGCGAACGCCTCCCAGAGCAGGGTCCCGGTCCGGCGCGTGGCGTCGAGCACCCGCTCGGTGTCCGGCAGCACCCCGCAGAGCGGCTTCTCGCACAGGGTCGGCTTGCCCGCCTCGAGCGCCCGGATGGTCCACTCCGCGTGCAGCGCGTTGGGCAGCGGGATGTAGAGGGCGTCGATATCAGGGTCGTCGATGAGGGTCTGGTAGCCCTCGACGCTGCGGCCGACCCCGTTGTCGCGAGCGAACTGCTCGGCGCGGCCCGCGTCCCGGCCGGCCACCGCGCAGGCATCCCCCCCGGCCTGCCGCAGGCCGGGCAGGAACACCGCGCGGGCGATGTTCGCGGTGCTGATGATGCCCCAGCGCACCTGTCCGCCGACCGGCATCACCCGGCCTGCCGTTCCGCGAACGGGGCCTCGATGGGCAGGTCCACCCAGCGCCGCTCGTGATGTGAGATCTCCACCGCGTTGATGACCTCCTGCACCCACAGCCCATCGTCGAAGTTGCCCTCGTTGCCGTCGATCTCGCCGAGGACCTCGCTGGCGAAGTTCGCGGTGAGGTTGGCGTAGTACAGCGTCCGCCAGGACTCCCGCGGGCTGCCGCCCGGCGGGTAGTAGCGGTCCGGCACCTCGACCTCCTGGAACTCCACATCATCGGGCTTGGCCACCTTGAGCGTCTCGCAGACGCCGAACTCCTCGATCAGCCGCGCGATCGCCGCGCCCTCGCTGCCGTAGACGCGGACCTCGATCCCTGGGTAGTTGCCGACCGTGACAAAGCTGCTCTGCACCGAGCAGATCGCGCCGCTGGCGAACTCGCCGATGAAGATGTCGCCGTCGTCGATGTTGGTGCGGGCCATCTTCCCGGTGGCGGCGATCATCCGCTCCGGGATGAAGTTGCGCATCACCCCGACGACCGAGGTGAGGTCAGAGTCCATGAACCAGTGGCCGATGTCGATCACGGGCGCGCCGTAGCCTTCCAGCGACGCCACCCGGATCGGGCCGTCATTGGCCCGCTCCTGGCTGCGCAGCGCCGACAGTGGGTTGAGCCACTGTGAGTTCTGCTCGTAGGCGTTGTAGATGAACGGGGTGCCCAGGTCGCCCTGGGTGATCATGTCCTTCAGGTACCGGACGGCCGGGCTGTACCGGAACGTGAACCCGACCTTCGTCTTCAGCCCCTTGGACCGGGCCAGGTCCGCGACCTGCCGGACGTCGCGGTAGTCGTGCGCGACCGGCTTCTCGCTGAGCACGTGCTTGCCCGCCTCGACCGCCGCCTTGTTGATCGGGTAATGGTCGCTGTCGCGGGTGACCACATCGATGATGTCGATGTCATCGCGGTCGAGCAGCTCACGGTAGTCCTGGGCGGCCACCTCGGCACCAAAGCGGCCGGCCGCGGCCGCGGCCCGTTCCGGGTCGATGTCGCAGACGCCGACGATCCGGCACCGCTCGTCCCGGGCCCATCCGGGCAGGTGGGCCAGGCCCGCCCAGCGGCCCGCGCCGACCACTCCTACGCCGAGTCGGTCCCCTGCCATACCTCTGACCTCCCGATTTCTAGGTGCCGCCAGCAGCGGGCCGCGTGCTCGCGTTCGCCGGTGTCCAGGAGCTCGGTGTCCCAGGACCGGCAGTCGTCCACGACATACCGGCAGCGGGCGGCGAACCGGCAGCCGTCAGGCACGTCGATGAGGCTCGGCGGTGACCCGCGGATGCTGCGCAGCTCGCCGCGCTGCCCGCCCTGCGGCAGCGCGTCCAGGAGCGCCTGGGTGTAGGGGTGCTTGGGCTCGGTGATGATGTCGGCCGTCGTGCCCTCCTCCACCACCTGGCCGGCGTACATGACGATGATCCGGTCGCAGACCTCGGTGATCACGGCCAGGTCGTGGCTGACCAGGATCATGCTCATGCCGGTGTCCTGCTGCAGCTCGAGCAGCAGGCTGAGGATCTGGTCCTGGATGATCACGTCGAGCGAGGTGGTCGGCTCGTCAGCCAGCAGCATCCGGGGCGAGGAGGCCAGCGCGATCGCGATCAGCGCCCGCTGCAGCATCCCGCCGCTGAACTGGAACGGGTAGTCCCGCATCCGCCGGGCCGGGGCGGGGATGCCGACCCGCTCCAGCAGGCTGACCGCCTTGGCCTGGGCCTCGGCCCGGGACAGCTTCGCGTGCGCGGTGACGGCCTCAAGCAGCTGGTCGCCGATGGTGCGCACCGGGTTCAGCGCGGTCATCGGGTCCTGGAAGATCATCGCCAGCTGCGAGCCGCGCAGCGCCTGCCACTCGGCCTGCTTGGCGTTCAGGATGCTCCGCTCCCCGTGCGGGTGGTAGATGACCTCGCCGCTGGCGTGCAGGGTGCTGCGCCGGCATCAGGCCCATGATCGTGCGGCACGTGACCGTCTTGCCGCAGCCGCTCTCCCCCACGATGCCGAGGATCTCGGCCTCGTGCACGGTCAGCGACACCCCGTCGACCGCACGCACCACGCCCTGGCCGGTGGCCAGGTAGCTGCGCAGGTCGCGGACCGTAAGGAGAGGCGCGCCGGGTGTGGTCACCGCTCCCCCGCCCGGAGCAGGTCCGCTAGACCGTCCCCGATCAGGCTGAACGCGACCCCCACGAAGACCACGGCCAGGCCGGGCATGGCCGCCAGCCACCAGGACGTCAGCATGTAGTTCTGGCCGTCGGAGATCATCGCCCCCCATTCCGGGGACGGCGGCTGGGCGCCGAGCCCGAGGAAGCCGAGCGACGCGGCCAGGATGATGTTCCCGACCGCGTCGACCATCGAGAAGATGATCACCGCGGAGGCCGTGTTCGGCAGGATGTGCCGGAACATCACGCGCAGCCGGCCGAAGCCGAGGGCCCGCGCGGCCAGCACGTACTGCTGCTTCTTGGCCACCACGGTCTGGGCGCGCATGATCCGGGCATAGCTCACCCAGCTGGTGAGCCAGATCGCCACGAACATGTTGAAGATGCTGGGCCCCAGCATCGCGATGATCGCGATGACCAGGACCAGGAACGGGAACGCGAAGAACAGGTCGACCAGGCCCATCAGGAAGCTCTCTACCCGCCCGCCGGTGTAGCCCGCGATCAGGCCGATGAACGTGCCGCCGACCAGGGTGACACTGGTGGCGCCGAACGCGATCGCGAGGTCGATCCGCCCGCCGTACACGATCCTGGACCACACGTCCCGGCCGTACTGGTCGGTGCCCAGAAAGTGGCCCGGGGTCAGCGGCGGGGCCAGCGGGTGCAGCGGGTCGATGGCCGTGGGCGAATAGCTGGTCAGCAGCGGCGCGAACGTCACGGCGAGGATCGCGACGCCGAGCATGACCAGCCCGACGATCAGGGTGAGCCGCCGCCTGGTGACGCTGCGCCGCCGCCCGGCGGCCTTGGTGGCGGCCTTCATCAGCAGCTCGGACGGGCTGGTCGCCCACGTGGTGCTCATGTGCCGATTTCCTGTCCGACCCGCGGGTCCAGCGCGGCCTGGGCGATGTCGGTCAGCAGGTTGATG
This sequence comes from uncultured Actinomycetota bacterium, assembly GCA_963844655.1. Classification (GTDB taxonomy): domain Bacteria; phylum Actinomycetota; class Actinomycetes; order Streptosporangiales; family Streptosporangiaceae; genus JASHPR01. Next base: position 81,798 of record CAWJPA010000002.1, read on the forward strand.
GTCACGATCAGCACCGCGAACAGCAGCGTCACCCCCTGCACGACCGGGTAGTCGCGGTTCGAGACGGAGTCGACCAGCAGGGTGCCCAGGCCCGGCAGCGAGAACACGTTCTCCACCAGCACGGTCCCGCTGATCAGGTAGGCCAGGTTGACGCCGTAGACGGCGACCACGGCGAGGACCGCGTTGCGGAACACGTGCTTCCAGAGCACCTTCGACCAGCGGATGCCCTTCATCCGGGCGGTGTCGATGAACTCGGCCTGCAGCGTGGTGATGGTGGCGGCGCGCAGGCTGCGCACCAGGACCGTGGAGAAGCCCAGCGCGATGGTCAGCGCGGGCAGGAACAGGTAGTACAGGTGGCCGACGAAGCCGCGGCCGAAGCCGCTGAGCGGGAACACGTGCAGGTTCACGCTGAAAATAAGGATCATGATGATGCCGAGCCAGAACGCGGGCATCGCGAAGCTGAGCGTGAAGAAGACGCGGGAGGACTGGTCGAGGTAACCGCCCCGGCGCAGCCCGGAGCGGAAGCCGATGGGGAGCGAGATCAGCGCGGCCAGCACCGCGCTGTAGACGATCAGGAACACCGTCGGCCAGATGTGCTGCGCGATCACGGTGGTGGCCGGCTCGCTGTAGAAGAACGAGAAGCCCAGGTTGCCGTGGAACAGGCGGCCCATGAACAGGGCGTACTGCGACCAGATGGGCTTGTTCAGCCCGAGCGTGTTGTCGATCGCGACGGCCCGGGTGTGGGTGTAGCTGCTGCCCAGGATGGCCAGCGCGGGGTCACCGGGGATCAGCCGCAGCAGGAAGAACGTGACCAGCGTGATCCCGAACAGGATGATGACGAGATGAGCGAGTCGCCGCGGGAGCATCCCGAAGCGGCTCATCCCCTGCCTCCCTCGTCATCGGGTGGAGGTGCCGGGCGGGCCTCCCGGGGGCGTCGGCCCGCCCGGCACGAGTTGCTGCGCTGTGTGCGCCGCCTTAGGGGGTGCTGACCGTCAGCGTCTCCAGCGATAGGTCGTAGTTACCGAGCGGCGTCACGTGGAACCCGTGCACCCAGTTGCCGACGCCGTACCGGTAGGGGCTGTAGTCGATGACGATGAACGGTGACTGCTGGTAGACGATCTGCTGGACCTGGTCGTACATCTGAGCCCGCTTGCTGCTGACCAGCTCGGACCGCGCCTGGTTGACCAGGCTGATGGCCTTGCTGTTGCACCAGTAGCTGTTGAAGGCGTTCGCGCCGCCCTGGCAGTCGGCGCCGAACGTCGCGACCTCGTCGGGGTCGATGATGTCGTTCGTCCAGTACCGCTCGCCCATCTCCGAGTGCCCGTTGTCCTCCTTGTCGTAGGCGGTCAGCAGCTCGTAGGACTGGATGCTGACGTTGATGCCCACGGCGGCGAGCTCGGACTTGAGCACGATCGCCTCGGCCTGCCCGGCGACGTCACCGCTGACCGTGATCAGGAAGGTGTTGAAGCCGTGCGGGTAGCCGGCCTGGGCCAGCAGCTGCTTGGCCTTGGCCGGGTCGTACGGGTACGGCTTGAGGCTGGAGTTCCAGAACTCCATCCTGTAGGGCATGAACGAGGAGCCGGCCACCGCGTGCCCCTGGTAGGCGAGCTGCACGATCGTCTTGCGGTTGATCGCGTAGTTCAGCGCCTCGCGCACCAGCGCGCTCTTGAACGGCTTGAAGTGCTGGTCCAGCTGGACGAAGTCCACCCGCGTGGATGGGAACAGCTTCACGCTCAGGTCCGGGTTCTTGTCGATCTGGCTGACCAGGTTGCCCGGCGGGTTCTCGATGATGTCCGCCTTCTTGCTCTGCAGCATCAGCACCCGGGTGTTGTCGTTCGGCACGATCATGATCTTGACCTTGCTGATCTTCGGCTTGATACCGTAGAAGTGCGGGTTGCGCGTCAGGTCGACCTCGCTGTCCGGGTTGTACGAAGTGACCATGAACGGCCCGCTGCCCACCGGGTGCTGGAAGAACTTGCTGCCCTCGGACTTGACCAGGCTCTCCGGCACCACGGAGTACGCGTACATGGCGAGGTCGGCGAGCAGCGGCGCGTGCGGCTGCGACAGCGTGATCACGACCGTGTGCGCGTCGGGCGCGGTGATGGTCTTGACCGGGGTCAGCAGGAAGCCCCAGCCGCCGGCGAACTTGCGGGAGCGCTCGATCGAGTAGACGACGTCGCTCGCGGTGACCGGCGTGCCGTTGGAGAACTTGGCGTCCGGCCGGAGGTGGAAGGTGTACGTGAGGCCGTTTTTCGCGATGGTCCAGGACGAGGCCAGGTCCGGCAGCAGCCCGGTGCCGGTCGCGTTGGGCTGGAGCAGCCGGCTGTACAGGTTCTGGTCCAGCCAGATGGACTCGTTCACCGAGTTCGCCTCGGGATCGAGCGTGTCCACCTTGACCGCGTTGGCGATGACCAGTGTGCTGGCGGTCGACGCCGAGCCGGAGCCGCCGCTCCCGCTGCTGGAGGTGGAGGAGCCGCCGCAGCCGGCGGCGAAGGCAGCGAGGGCCAGCACGACTGCACCTGCGCTGAGAGTCCGGTACCGGGGGGCTCGGAATATCATGCACCCACCTCGTCCTTCGTCGATTGTCAACAACCTGGCATTACTGTAGAAACGCGGCCTAGGCCCGTCAATACTTGGTATCTGTCTGTTACAGCCTCTTTACTGGGCACATGATGGCACCGCGACGGACACCCCGCCCTTGACTTGCCGCAGGTAGCCCGAAACAATCGTTGATTGTCAACAATTGCCGGGCGTGCGCGCGGATAGCACGCAAACGAGGACGGATAGCGTCGCGGATGAGGGCAGATGGCGTCTGACGAACCACGGGCGGTCAGCGTCCTGGTGGCGTCGCCGCTGGAGCCGGAGCATGCCGCCAGGATCGAGGCGGTGGACCGGCGGGTGTCCGTGCTGTACGAGCCCGGCCTGCTGCCCGTCCCCCGCTACCCCGCCGACCACATCGGGGTGCCGCGCCCGCTGTCCCCGGCCGACCTCGACCGCTGGGCCGCCCTGCGGCGCCAGGCCGACGTCAGCTTCGACTTTGACTGGCAGGCGCCGGCCGAGATGGCGGCCAACTGCCCGCGGCTGCGCTGGGTCCAGGGCACCAGCGCGGGCATCGGCGGGTTCCTGGAGCGGACCGGCCTGAGGGGCACACCACTGGTCTTCACCACGGCCGCGGGCGTGCACGGCACCCCGCTGGCTGAGTTCGCGCTGATGGGGGTGCTGTACTTCGCTAAGGGCATGCCGACGCTGGAGCGGTGGCGCCGGCAGCGGCACTGGGAGCGGCACGCCGGCCGCCAGGTGGCGGGCAGCCGGGCGCTGCTGATCGGCCTGGGCGGCGTGGGCCGTCAGGTGGCCAGGCTGCTGCACGCGGCCGGCGTCGAGGTCACCGGGGCGGGCCGGGCCGAGCGCGGCCGCGACGTGCCCGGCGTGACGTCGTACGTGGCGGTAGAGCGGATCGGCGAGGTGCTGCCCGGGGTCGACACGCTGATCCTGGCCTGCCCGCTGACGCCAGGGACCCGCCGCCTGATCGGGGAACACGAACTCCGGCTGATGCCGCCAGGCGCCGTCGTGGTGAACATCAGCCGGGGCCCGGTCATTGACGAGGACGCGCTGGTCAGCGCGCTGCGCAGCAACCACCTGAGCGGCGCCTGCCTGGACGTCTTCGCGACCGAGCCGCTGCCTGCCGACTCGCCCCTGTGGGCGATGGAGAACGTCATCATCTCGCCGCACTCGGCCTCCACCGTCGCCGCCGAGAACGGGCTTATCACCGATCTGTTCACCGACAACCTGCAGCGGTGGCTGGCCGGGCAGCCGCTGCGCAACGTCTACGACCGGGCCGCTGGATATTGACCAAGTGACAGCCGCGATGGCCGGCCGGAGGCTGGCCCGAGCGGATGGCACTCGGGGGGTCTGGGGGGGTCGCCCCCCGGGCTAGCACTGACCGGAGGATACGCATGGCAGCAGCACACGGGATCCGGGTCGCGGTGGTCGGCGCGGGGCGATGGGCGCAGGTGGCGCACATCCCCGGCTGGCAGCGGGACCCACGCTCCGAGGTCGTCGCGCTCGCCGACGTCGACGAGGCCGCGCTGGCCGCGGCGGCCGGCAAGTTCTCCGTGCCCCGCACCACCACCGACTACCGCGAGCTGCTCGATGACCCCAACATCGACGTCGTTGACGTGGTGACGGGGAACCAGCCGCACTTCCAGATCTCCTGGGACGCGCTGTCGGCCGGGAAGCACGTGCTGTGCGAGAAGCCGGTGCACTACGACTACCGCAAGACCCGGCAGGCCGCGGAGCTCGCCGCGGCCAACGGGCTGCGCACCAAGCTGGGCTTCACGTTCCGGTACGCGCCCGCGGTCATGTACGCCAAGGAGCTGATCGACTCCGGCTTCGTGGGCGAGCCCTACATCTTCAACGGCTACGAGCAGAACAGCCAGTGGATCGACCCGGCCACGCCGCTGCGGCAGTTCGACCCGGACGCCGACCCGTCCGAGGTGGCGGTGTCCTCGATCGAGGGCTACGGCGCCCCGATCATCGACATCATGCACTGGTGGCTGGGCCGCCCGCTGACCGCGGTGGTCGGCGCCATGCGCAACTTCGTGCCTGAGCGCATGATCCGCGACACCGGCCGGATGACCCGGGCCAACATCGACGATGGCGACATGTGGATCGCCGAGTTCGGCCCCGACGTCCTGGCCTCCGTCCAGTCCTCCTACGTGACCGTCGGGAACTACCCGGGCATCGAGGCCCGCATCTACGGGTCCGAGGGCGCGCTGATCATCCGGCTGGTCGACGAGTTCGGCATCTGCCAGACGATCAAGACGGCGACCAAGGGCGCGGTCGAGTTCGTCGAGCAGGAGGTCCCGGCCCGGTTCTTCCCGCCCGGCGGCAGCTCCCGCGAGCCGTGGGACTTCCTGTTCTACTCCAACCTGGTCTCCGACTTCACCAGCGAGATCCTGGACACCCGCCGGCCCAGCCAGGGCGACTTCGCCCAGGGCGCGCTGGTGCAGGAGACCATCAACGCGTTCGAGGCGTCCTACCGGGCCCGCGCCTGGGTGAGCTTCCCGCTCGGCGCGGTCGGCGCGGAGGGCGCCGCGTGAACGTCACCACCAACGCCGGCCAGCTGGTCCGCCAGGTCCTGGCCGGCGAGGTCTGGCCCGCCCTCGCCGACCGGCACGCCTACCGGGTCGGGCCCGACGGCCAGCCGTTCGTCCTGCCGGGCATGGGCGGGGTCACGCTGGGCGTGCACTGCGGCGACCCGGCCACCGGCTACGCCTCCGACCACCTGGAGCCCGGCGCGTCGGTCCGGCACCGCGACCCGGGCCCGAACATGGCGCTGCAGTTCCTGACCTGCGTGGGCAACGAGGTCCGGGTGGCCTCCGGGCCCGCCGCCGGGGCGCTCGGCCACGTCATCGGCCAGCACGCGTACGTGCTGGTCGACTTTCCCGAGACGGCCGCCGCGGAGCTGACCGTCGGCGACGCGGTCACCGTCGTGGCCTGCGGCCAGGGCCTGGCCCTGCCCGACCACCCGGAGATCTCGGTCAAGAACTGTGACCCCGCGCTGATCGAGCGGATGCCGGGCGGCACCACGCCGGACGGCCGCCTCGAGGTGCACGTGGCCGCCCGCATCCCGGCCGAGGCGATCGGCGCCGGCGCCGGGATGATCTCGGAGTACGCCAACACCGACCTGATGGGCGCGTACGCGGGCCTGGGCGACGACCTGTCGCTCGGCCTCGAGGGGCTGCGGGTCGGCGACATCGTCGCGCTGGCCGACGCCGATCACCGGTACGGCCGCGGCTACCAGGCCGGCTACCTGACCATCGGGGTCATGTCCACCGGCCAGTGCATGCTGTTCGGGCACGGGCCGGGCCCGAGCACGCTGCTGAGCGGGCCCGCCGCGGCCTTCCACGTGGTGGACGACCCGGACGCGAACCTGGCCAGCTGGTTCCACCCGCAACCTCAGGACCACAGCCGTTACGCCACGTCCTCCGGGGAGTCCCGGTGACCGGCGATGGCGCCGCCGGGGTGCGGACCGCGCTGCGGCCGGTAGCCGTCAACCTGCTGGGCGTGGTCGAGCACCCGGTGCTGGACGGCGGCCCGTGGCGGATCGGGCGTAATGGCACTCCGTACGTACCCCTGGGAGACGGCGGGATCGTGCTCGGCCTGGAGCTCGGGGACTCGGTGTTCGGGCTGGCCGGCGATCATGCCGCACCGGGCGCCTGCCTGACGCACCCGGACGTAGCCGCCCGGCACGCGCTGTCGGTCTACGCCTGCATCGGCAACACCGTGACGGTGCGGACCGGCAGCGCCGCGGGCGCGCGCGGCGTGGTCCTGGGCAAGCGGGGAGAGGAAGCGCGCGTGATCGCCGGCTTCGGCCAGGCGGACCTGGCCCGGATGCGGCCCGCCGACCAGGTGGCCGTGCGCGGGTTCGGCCAGGGGATGCGCCCGCCGGGGCTGCGGCCCGACGTCTCAGTCATGAACCTGGACCCGGACGTGCTGGGCCTGCTGCCGGTCACGGCGCCGGGCGGCGGGGACGCAGCGGTGACCGCCGGCGTCCGGATGACGGTGCCGAGCCGCCTGGCCGGCAACGGGATCGGCCGCCCGGCCGCCGGGTGGGACCTGGACCTGCAGCTGCCGCCGCCGGGGCCGGACGGCGCCGGGGACCTGCGGCTCGGGGACCTGGTCGCGGTCACCGACATCGACGCGCGGTGGAATATGGGGTACCGCAGGGACTGGGTCACGGTCGGCGTGGTGGTGCACGGTGCCAGCCCGCTGCCCGGGCACGGGCCCGGCATAACGCCCATCCTGACCGGGCCGGCCGGGGCGCTGCAGCCGCGGCCGGATCCGGCCGGTCATGTGGGCTTGACCGCGGCGGTGCTAAAACTACAAGTGACGGACGACGCCCCCCGGCCCGGGTGAGGGAGAGTGGGAGACATACTCGAGCACGTCTCGCTGCCGGAGGCGGTAGGCCGGGCCCTCCGGCACCGCATCCTGAATAACGAGCTGCCCGCCGAGACCCGGCTGGTCGAGGCGAACCTGGCGGCCGAGTTCGGGGTGAGCCGGGGGACGATCCGGGATGCCATGCGCAGCCTGCAGGCCGAGGGCCTGATCGCGATCGTGCCGCGCCGGTACAGCGTGGTGACCCGGATGTCGCAGGAAGACGCCGAAGATGTGTGCTATGCCCGGTATGTGCTGGAGGACGCCAGCATCGAGCGCGGCTTCGGGCCGAACCGCAAGGAGCTGATCAGGACGCTGCGGCTGGCGCTCGAGCACATGTCCGTGGCCGCCCGCACCGACGACATGGATGCGCTGGTGGCCAGCGACACCCGCTTCCACGAGCTGCTGGTCGACGTGTCAGGGCGGCGGCGGCTGAAGGACCTCTGGTCCATGCTCAACAGCCAGATGGGCGCGCTGATGCGCTCGGAGATCGAGCGGCAGGGCATCAGCCTGCTCGATGCGGTCGAGCGGCACCGGATGATCTTCGACGCGGTCAGCGACGGCGATGTCTCCCGGGTGCGCGAGGAACTCCACGCCCACTACCTCGTCGGGTTCCCCGAGCACAGCGGCGAGCAGGGCAGGAGCAGCGGCCGGGGCCGTAACTAGTCAGGCCGACTGCTGCTGCGCCATGGCCTCGGGGTCATGCAGGTGGCACGCGACCGAGCGGTGGTCGGGAAGCTGGATCACGGCGGGCTCGCGCACCTGGCACACCGGCATCGCCATCGGGCAGCGCGGGTGGAAGTGGCAGCCGGCGGGCCGCTCGATCGCGTTGGGAATGTCGCCGGTCACGGCCGGCTTCACGGTCTTGCGCTGCACGGTCAGCCGCGGTGCGGCGCGGACCAGCGCCTGGGTGTAGGGGTGCAGCGGCTCGGCGAAGATGGCCTCGGTCGGCGCCTGCTCCACGACCCGGCCCAGGTAGAGCACGGCCGTGCGCTGGCTGATGTGCCGCGCCACGTCCAGGTCGTGGGTGACGAACAGATAGGTGAGCCCGCGCTCGTCCTGCAGCCGGATCATCAGGTTGAGCACCTGGGCCTGGATCGAGACGTCCAGGGCGGACAGCGGCTCGTCCGCGATCACGACCTCCGGCTGCACGGCCAGCGCGCGGGCGATGCCGACCCGCTGCCGCTCCCCGCCGCTGAACGCGTGCGGGCGCCTGGCGGCCTGGGCCGTGGACAGGCCGACAGTGCTGAGCAGCTCGGCCACCCGGTCGGCCCGGTCGGCCCGGCCCACCACGTTGTGCACCTTGAGCACCTCGGTCAGGGACTGGCCGATGGTCATCGTCGGGTTCAGCGACGAGTACGGGTCCTGGAACACGCCCTGCACCTGGCGGCGGACCGTGCGCGCGGTCGGGCTCTTGGGGTCGAGGATGCTCTGGCCCCGGTAAAGGATGTCGCCGCTGGTGGGCCGGTACAGGCCGAGCAGCAGGCGGCCGAACGTGGTCTTGCCCGAGCCGGTCTCGCCGACCAGCGCGAGGGTCTCACCGCGCTGGATCGACAGCGAGACCCCGTCCACGGCCTTGAGCGACGGCCGGGCCCGGCCCAGCCCGTCGCGCCCGGCCGAGAAGTGCTTGGTGACGTCCCGGGTCTCGATGATCGGCACGTCGCTGGCGGACGCGGCGTCCTCGGCCCCGCGGCGCCTGCGCGCCAGGCCGAACCGGGCGGTGCGGCCGCCCGCCCGGACGCCGTCGGCGGGCGCGCCGTCAGGGGCCGGGGTGCCGTTACCCGCGGCGGTCACTGCTCTGCCCGTTCTCGGCGTGCCCGGCCAGCGAGTACCGGCCGGCGTTGGAACCGCCGTCGACCTCCAGCACCGTGCCGGTGATGTGCGCGGCGTCGGGTGAGGCCAGGAACAGCACGGCGCTGGCGATGTCCTTGGGGTCGGCCGGCCTGGCCCAGCGGGATCGACCGGACCAGCGCCGCGCGCAGATCGTCTGGCGCCCGGTCGGGATAGGCCTCGCTCCATTCGCGCACGTCGATATAGCCGGGTGAGACCACGTTCACCCGGATCCCGTGCGGGCCGAGTTCCATGGCGAAGACCTTGCTCATGGTCTCGACCGCGGCCTTGGACGCAGCGTAGGCCGCCCCCGCGGGCCGGGGGTTCCTGGCCGATCCGGTCGAGATGCTGATCACGGCCGCGTTCCTGGCGCCCCGCCCGACGCAGTGCCGCGCGAACGCCTGCGTCATCATGAAGGTGCCGGTGACGTTCACGCTGAAGACCCGGTCCCAGGCATCGGCGGGCATATCCAGCAGCGTGGCGTTGGGATAGGAGGCCGCGTCGTTGACCAGGATGTCCGCCTGGCCGAAGCGGTCCACCGCGGTCGCGATCGCCTGGCCGGCCAGCCCGTGGTCGCCGATGTCCCCGGTCACGGTCACCACCTGCGGGTGGTCAGCGAAGTACCCGGAGTCCACGAGGTCGCACACCACGACCCGGGCACCCTCGTCCGCGAAGCCCTGGGTGATGGCCCGGCCGATCCCGTTGGAGCCGCCGGTGACCACGGCGACCATGCCGTCGAAGCGAGCCTGCGGCAACGGACCTCCCCGTTTGCCCCGTGGGCGGACACCCGTGGGCGAATTGTCGATTGTCAACTAAAATAACTATAGGGGCCAGCGGACCGGCTGGCCAGATCATAGGGCCAGCCTGACCGGCTGGCCAGAGCCTGCAGGGCGGAGCCGCTGATGGACCTATTCACCGGGGTAGGCGTAGCACTGGTGACCCTCCTGGATGATGCTGGAGGCGTTGACCTGGTGTCTACCGGGTCGCTCGCCGCCGATCTGGCCGACCGGGGCATGCGGGCCGTGCTGGCCTGCGGCACCACCGGCGAGCCGGCCACCCTGACCGACGCCGAGCGGGTCGAGGTCATCCGCACGGTGCGCGACTCGGTGCCGGCCGACGTGCCGGTGCTGGCCGGCACCGGCGCCGTCAGCGTGGAGCGGGCGGTGGAGCTCACCAGCGCCGCCGCCGAGGCCGGCGCGGACGTGGTGCTGGCCTGGCCGCCGCCGGGCAGCGAGGACCTGGCCGGCTACTACACGGCCGTGGGCAAGGCCGCCGGCGGCCTGCCGGTGCTCGGCTACCACATCCCGTGGATCTCGTCGCCGGGCATCCCGGTCGGCGCGCTGGCCGGACTGCCGGTGGCCGGGCTGAAGGACTCCTCGGGCGATCCCAACCGGCTGCTGGCCGAGGTCGCGCACTACCCGGGCCGCACCTACGTGGGTTCGTCGGCGCTGCTAGCCCTGGCCGGGCCGCTCGGCGGCGCGGGCGCGATCCTGGCCATCGCCAACGTCGAACCCGAGCGGTGCTGCGCCGCGTTCGCCGGGGACGCCGCGGCCCAGCTCAAGCTCAGCGACGTTCATCTCGCCACACGGGAAGGCGGGCCGCCGGTGCTGAAGCGGATCCTGGCGGAGACCCGCGGCACCAACCCGGCCAGCCGCCCCGCCGGGTCGGCCCCGCCCGGCTACGGCCGGGATTCCTAGCCCAGGCCCGCGCCGCCGGCCCCAGAGGCGCCATGGGGCGCGCCGGCTGGCCCGACCGCCACACCATTCCCGCCGTCACCGTCCGCAGCACCCGTACTGGCGGAAGCCGCGCTCACCCGTGATCCATGTGAGTTTGCTGTAGTCAGGTGTGCAGCAAACTCACATGGATCACGCTTGCTGACCGCGTCAGGCCAGCTCGAGCAGGAGGCGGACCAGGTCATCGGGCCGGTTGCTGGCCACCATGTGGGTGGTGCCGATTTCCCGGTAGCGCCAGGCCGGCGAGCCCTTCGCCCGGTCGGCCGCGGCCCAGAACGGGTCGGCGGGCCCGGACCGCGGCTGCCCCGCCGCCTTGATGTAGGTGCGCGTGAACGGATACTCCTCCAGCGGGCGGGTCAGCCGGACCGGCTCGGTGAAGCACCAGGCCGGATGCGGGGTACGCCGCGCGCCGGACCAGGCCGCCTCGGCCGGGTCGTCGAACTCGCGGTCCTGCGGCGGCACCAGCCACTCGCGGCCGAGCGTGATCACGCCGGGGCCGGCCGGGCCGCCCGCCAGGCTGGTCACGCTGTCGCCGTCACCGGGCACGAACGCATCGAGGAAGACCAGGTGCCTGACCCGGTCGCCGATGTGCTCGAGCGCGCCAGTGACCACGAACCCGCCGTAGGAGAACCCGAGCAGCACGATGCCGCCCAGGTCCTCGTACAGCACCGCGTTGACCACGTCGGTGATGTGCGTGGTCAGGCCGACCTGCGGGCTGGTGAGGTGAACCCGCTCGCCGACGCCGGTCAGGCTCGGGGTGAACACCTCGTGACCGGCCGCCCGGAGCGGTCCGCGTACCTTGCGGAAGCCGTGCGCGCCGCTCCACGCGCCGTGCACCAGAACAAAGATCGCCATCTTCGTGAGCCGTCCCGGGACGAGTGATTCCTGACTGATTACGGTGGAGACGTTACCGTCTCGAAGCGCTGTCCCTCTGCTGGCGCCCGGCCGTGAGACCGGCTGCCCAGGCCGAAAGGATCCCGAGGATGAGTCGCGTGGTTGTCATCGGTGCTACCGGGCACATCGGCACGTACCTGGTGCCGCGGCTGGTGCGTAATGGCCATGAGGTGATTGCCATGAGCCGTGGCACCCGCGAGCCCTACCACGCCAGCGCGCAGTGGGACGCGGTCACCAGGATGACCGTCGACCGCGACGCCGAGGACGCCGAGGGCGCGTTCGGCGCGCACGTCGTTTCGCTGGAGCCCGACGTGGTCATCGATCTGGTCTGCTTCACCGCGGCGTCAGCCCAGCAGCTGGTCGACGCGCTGCGGCCGTCCCGCCCGCTGCTGCTGCACTGCGGGACCGTCTGGGTGCACGGGCCCGCGCTGCGGGTGCCGGTCACCGAGGACGAGCCGCGGACCGCGTACGGCGAGTACGGCACCGGCAAAATGGACATCGAGGCGCTGCTGCACCGCGAGACCAGGGCGGGCGGCGTCCCGGCAGTCGTGCTGCACCCGGGTCACATCAGCGGCCCGGGCTGGCCGGTGATCACCCCGGCCGGGAACCTGGACCCGGGCGTCTGGACGGCGCTGGCCACCGGGCAGCCGCTCGCGCTGCCCGACCACGGGCTCGGCGTGCTGAACCATGTGCACGCCGACGACGTGGCCCAGGCGTTCGAGCGCGCGCTGACCCGGCCGGCCGCGATCGGGGCCAGCTTCCATGTGGTGGCCGAGCAGGCAATGACCCTGCGCGGCCTGGCCGTCGGAGTGGCCCAGTGGTTCGGCCGGGAGCCGGTGCTCGACTTCGTCGACTGGCCGGAGTTCGAGCGCCGGGCCGGGGCCGAGCACGCCGCGGCCACCCGCGACCACACGTTCCGCGGCATGGCCGCGAGCATCGCCCGGGCCAGGGAGACCCTTGGTTACGCCCCGAGGTACAGCACGCTGGAGGCGCTGCACGAGGCGCTGGCCTGGCTGGTCGCCAGCGGCCAGGTCGACATCGGCGGCCAGGCGTTCCCCGCCGCCGGGGTGACCGCCGCGGCGGCGGTCGGCTAGCACCAGCCCGGCTCAGCGGATATCGGCCCGGTCCAGCAGCCTGACCTGCGGCGTTCCGTGCAGGGCCGGGGAGTTGTCGCGGGACGCCCACACCGTGGTCTCGAGGAACCGCAGGAACCGCTGCGCCTCCCCCGCCGTCTCGAAGTCGAGGTCGATGAGGACGTAGCGGGGGTCATCCTGCGGGCGGAACACGCGCTGGGCCCGGACCCCGCCCTGCGCCCGGGCCGGCTCGAAGCGGCCGAAGGCGGTCAGCCACAGGTCGAAGTCGGTGACGGAGTGCTCGATGTGCAGGGTGGTCACGGCAGGCTCCTCTGGTCGTCGGCTGGGGCTGCCCGTTCACGCTAGGTCCGGCGGCCCGGCCAGGCCCATCCCAGATTCCTGGGGTCTTCCGTGGCCGCGCGGTCACCGGGCGGCCGGCGGGGTGGCCGCTATCCTGCGGGCGTGGCCAGGTCGACAGCGCCCTACGTGCGCTCAGAGCAGCGGGTGGCCGAGCTGTGCGCATCCCCGGGCGACGCCAGGGAGCTGCGGCTGGCGGCCCTCGCCGAGCTGCGCCGCGCCATCGGCTTCGACGCCTACGCCTGGCTGCTGACCGATCCGGAGACCTGGGTGGGCTCTGCCCCGCTGGCTGACGTCCCTTGCCTGCCCGAGCTGCCCGCCCTGATCCGGCTCAAGTACCTCACCCCGGTAAACCGGTGGACCACGCTGGCCAGCGGCCGGGCGGCCACACTGCACCAGGTCACCGAGGGCGAGCCGGCTCGCAGCCTGCTGTGGCGGGAGCTGCTGGGCCGCTACGGCGTCACCGACGTGATGTCGGTGGCGTTCACCGACCGCTTCGGCTGCTGGGGATTTCTCGACCTGTGGCGGTCGGCCCCTGCGCCCGGCTTCGATGACCAGGAAGCAGCGTTCCTCGGCCGGCTTGCGGCGCCGCTCACCACCGGGCTGCGGCGCACCCAGGCGGGCGCGTTCCGCCCGGCCGGACCGGGACCCCCGGCCCGGCCGGGCCCGGTCGTGCTGCTGCTGGCCCCGGACCTTCAGGTCCGCGCCCAGACCGCCGAGACCCAGGACTACCTGCGCCGCCTGGTGCCTCCGGACGTTGATCAGGCCCCGGTCCCCGCGGGCGCGTACAACGTCGCCGCGCAGCTGCTCGCCACCGAGGCGGGCGTCGACCCGCACCCTCCGCAGGCCCGGGTGCACCTGGCCGGCGGGGTGTGGCTCACCCTGCGCGCCGCCCGCATCGGGTCGGCCGGGCCCCCGGCCGGCCGCGACATCGCGGTCACGATCGAGACCACCACGCAGGCCGGCCGGGCTGAGCTGTTCGCGCGGGCGCACGCGTTCACGCCCCGGGAGAGCGAGGTGCTGGGGCACCTGATCACCGGGGCCGATACCCGCGAGGTGGCCCAGCAGATGTTCCTGTCCGGGCACACGGTGCAGGACCACCTAAAATCGATCTTCGCCAAGAGCGGTGCCCGCAGCCGCCGGGCCCTGCTGAGCCGCGTCGTCGGCTCGTAGCAGGCCGTCGGCGTCAGGCCCGGTACTCGATCCCGATGTTGTAGCAGGTGCCGAACTTCTGCAGGACGGTCACGGTCAGCAGCCCGGACGCGGAGCCAGGTGCCTGGGCGATATCGCCGACATCGAAGGGCGCCTCGTACAGATATCCGTAATCGGAGCTGTCGCTGTCCCGCCTGGGTATCAGTATGACCGGCGATTGTCCCGACTCAACGGTCGCATCGACGGTATAGACCAGCACGCCTTCGCCCCAGTATTGCTTGTTGGTTCCGAGCACCGGCTGGGCCAGTTCGATGACGAAGACCTTGGACGGGTGGTCAGGGTCGTCGATGGGCAGCACGACCATCGACAGCCCGTACGAGCCGGACAGCGGGCTGATGGTGCCGTACCACGGTGCTGAGAGCGTCCTGATGTACGTTGCCCGGGACGCGGGCAGCCATCCGTTCTTATGGCGGTGCCAACCTAGGAAGCTGACCGAGTGAAAGATGTCAGACATGATCGACCAGCAGCCGATCTTGGAGTTAAAGGCGCCGCCGCCATCTGTGGGGTACAGGTCAGGCAGGCCGAACAGATGGCCCACCTCATGCACCAGGTTGATGTAACGGTTGGTGTGGCTATCCTGACCAAAGGTAACACCCAGCCGTATTTCGTGACCTTGCACGACGGTGCCTTCGTGTACGGGGGCGTTGAAGGCCGGCGAGTACTTGAAATGAGTGGCCGTCTTCGGCGTCACGACGAATACCATCTGGTAATCGGAGAACCTGATTTCCGCCGGCCGGAACAGAGATGCGGCATCGTGGATGAACGACCTCTGAGATTCGAAATTCTCGAAGTCGTAGTTTGTCGATCGCTTGGACAGCCGCCGCCACCCCAGGTCCGAGCGCTTCGTCACATCAAAGATGAGCTGGCCGTAGGACTGGTCGTGGTACAGCTGCTGCGCCGCCCCGCCTCCGAGGAGATGCTGGCCGGTGGCGGCGGCCGATTCCAGCCGCGCCTGGGCGTCAGGGAAATCCACAAAAATCATTACGCCCTTCACCGTGCCCCGCGGCCGTGCGTAGTGAGTGAAGTCGGTGGGCCCCTCGGTCTTGTCGAGATTGAGTCCCTTGAGATTGAGGGCGGGAATGGGGACGGTGCCGGAGACCCGGTCCAGCTTGGTCAGTGTCCAGTGCTGGCCGGTGTGGTCGCCCGTGTCCAGGACCGGGTCGTTGGTGCCGGCGTAGGTGTTGAGCGATCTGCCCGGCCCGGCGAAGTCGTTGGTTAAGCGGAATGTTCCGTCGGCCAGTGGCGCCAGCGTCCAGTTCTGGCCGGGCCGCTCTTCGCTTGTCGGTTGCATCCATGGCCGGTTGGTTCCGTCGGCGATGGCATCGAGCGAGAAGGACTCACCGAGGTAGTTCGTCCGCAGCGCGTATTTTCCGTGGTCCCGGCTGACCAGGCGCCAGTGCTGGCCGCTGCTGTCCCCGGTCGGGCTCATCTGGAGCAGGCCGCTGCCGTCGGGTATCACGTTCAGCGACTGGCCGGGACCAAGGTAGCTGTTTGTCAGGCGGTAATAGACCGAGATGTCCATGGCTAAGCCCTCCCCACTCCGTGGTCCGCCCGGGACGTGTGACCGCCGTGCGGATGGTGTGCAGATCGTGTGGAGAGTACGGCCGCGCCGGTTACGCGGTGCGGTAGGCCTAGCCGTCTCCTGAGCCGTCACTGGGGTCGGGCGTGGGCGCGGTCGTGGGCGAGTCGGTCGGGGTCGGCGTGGCCGTGTCGGTCGGGGTCGGCGTGGCCGTGTCGGTCGGGGTCGGCGTCGGCGTAACCGTGTCCGTGGGTGTCGGAGTGGCCGAGGGCGCGGCGAACCCGTTCATCACGGCCAGGGCAGGGTCACCTGGGTCGTAGGCGAAGCTGTCGATGGACGACCCGGTGACCCGGTCGTCGAAATGCCACGGCAGGTAGCCGACCACGCCCTGCATGGCGAAGGCGCTGGTCATTTTGGCCTGCAGGAGGCTGGCCCTGGCCTGGAGGTCTCCGTTAACCGCCGGATCGGTCACGCGGATGCCCGACTCCCCGATATAGATCGGCTTGTCGAGCGCCGCGCACTGGCTGATGCGGACGTTCAGCCCGTTGTACTGGTTGAAGGCCGTCGCGTTGGTCGCGCCCTCATAGTCATGGAATGAGCAGAGATCAATATTGTCCGAGGCCATGACGGTCTGGTAGTCGCCCTCGATGGTCCCGCAGTTCCCGTTGCCGGCCGCGCCCAGGGATACCAGATGGTTCGGGTCGATCGACTTGATCAGCCCGCCGACCCGGTTCGCGAAGTTCGCCATCACCTGGCCTGCACTGGAACTGCAGGTGCCGTCGCTGTTCTGGTCGTCGGGCTCGTTGACCAGCTCCCAGGCCGCGATCGTGGGGTTATCCGCGTACCGGGAGACAACGTCCCGCACGTACTGCAGGTAGGGGGCGTTCTCGTTGTACGACACGCCGTTCAGGGTGCCGCTGTCAACCTCAGTCATGTAGCCGCGCCGGTACCAGTTGTAGGTCTTCTGCGGCGGTCCCTCGTAACCCCAGTTGTCAGCCAGCACGGCGATGACCTTGAACCCGTTCTGAGCCGCCACCTGCAGAGTCTTGTCAAACGGCCCCCACTTATACCCCCGGCCGGTCGGGGTCACCTCCTGCTGCAGGAACCAGGTACGGAAGGTATTCATCTGGCCGCCGTTGGCGTTGATATCCTGCAGCGTTTGATTCAGCGCATCCCCGTTATTCAGCAGATAACCGGTATTCGGCAGCGCATAAGAAACGTTAGCCCGCCAGAGGTTGAAACCCAGCATCGTGAACGGCTGCCCGTTCACGAGCAGTTCCTGGTCAGAGCTGGTCACAAACCCGTCGTCAGCGGCAGAAACCGGAAACCCCGCCCCAAAAATCGCCAGGATCACGGCAAACGTGACGACAAGGCCTCTACGGATCACTTCTACCCCCACCCGGCGAACGCTGACCATGCATCTATGCCAGAACGATTAGTACAATGTCAAGCGGTCCGGGCATTCTGGCTCCTGCATGTTGCCGCCGGTCACCGGGCGTTACGGAAACGGCCCGCCGGCTGCAGCGACGCCACCTAGTTGGTGAACTCGTTCATCACGGCCAGGGCCGGGTCACCCGGGTCATAGGAGAAGTCATCGATGGACGACCCGTTGGCCCGGTCGTCGAATTGCCACGGCAGGTAACCCACTACGCCCTGCATGTTGAAGGCGGCGTCCATCTTGTCTTCGAGCAGGCTGGCCCGGGTGTCGAGGTCGCCCTGCACCGCCGGGTCATTTAGGTGGATACCTGACTCCCCGATATAGATCGGCTTGTCGAGCGCCGCGCACTGGCTGATCCGGACGTTCAGCCCGTTGTACTGGTTATACGCCGTCGCGTTGGTCGCGCCCTCGTAGTCATGGAATGAGCAGAGATCTATGTCCGGTGAGGCCATGACGGTCTGGTAGTCACCCTGATTGGTGCCGCAGTTGCCGTTGCCGGCCGCGCCGAGGGACACAAGGTGGTTGGGGTCGATCGACTTGATCAGCCCGCCGACCGTGTTGGCAAAGTTCAGCATGACCGCGCCCGCGCTAGCAGGGCAGGTGCCGTCGCTCATGCTGTCGTCGGGCTCGTTCACCAGCTCCCAGGCGGCGATCGTGGGGTTGTTCGCGTACCGGGAAACGACGTCCTTGACGTACTGCAGGTAAGGAACATTCTCGTTGTAGGAGACGCCGTTCAGGGTGCCCTGGTCGACCTCGGTCGCATATCCGCTCTGGTACCAGTTGTAGAACTTGCGCGGCGGTCCCTCGTAACCCCAGTTATCGGCCAGCACGGCGATGACCTTGAACCCGTTCTGAGCCGCCACCTGCAGCGTCTTGTCAAACGGGGCCCAGTTGTATCCGCTGCTGGTGGGCGTCACCTCCTGCTGCAGGAACCAGGCACGGAACGTGTTCATCTGGCCGCCGTTGGCGTTAATGTCCTGCAGCGTTTGATTCAGCGCATTCCCGTTATTCAGCAGATAGCCGGTATTCGGCAACGCATATGAAACGTTAGCCCGCCAGAGGTTGAAGCCCAGCATCGTGAACGGCTGCCCGTTCAGGAGCAAATCCTGATCGGAGGTCGTTACAAACCCGTCGCCGGCGGCCGAAACCGGAACTCTGAGCCCAAAAAATGCCAGAATCACGGCAAACGCGACAACAAGACCTCTACGGATCACCGGTGCTCCCCACCCTGAGAAGGTTGCTCATGCATCTATGCCAGACCTATTACCGCAATGTCAAGCGGTACCGGTATTTTCACGACCTGCGTGTCGCGGCACGCCAGCGCCGTTCCAGAAACGGACGCGGGCCGACCGTGCTTAAGGCTGATTCCGGCCCCGCCTTGGCGTCCGGGAAGTCCGCGAATAACATCGCGCCCTTCACCGTTCCCCACGGCCTCTCCCTGGATCCGTCCTTTGCTCGCCGCAGGGCCTAGCACTACCTGGGTCAGCCAGGCGGTGCGTGGCGATGTCGTGATCATGGGTGCGGCCTCCAGCATGAAGCAGCCGGCTAGCGGCGATGGAAGGTAGACGCGGGGCGATCCGTGCCGGTTGACATGATTCGTGGTGATCGAAGAAACACCGGGAGGTTGGGGCCGCGGCTGGTGACCAGGCGGCGGTGGGCGCAGCAAGACCCAATCCACGTCCCGCGCGGGGAGTTCCATGTGATGGCGCTCGGGCGCCCGCAGGCCGGCGGAGGCCTCTAGCCCTTACGGAACATCGCGCCGCCAGCACCGCGGCACAGGACCCCGTGGTCGTACTAGATGTAGCGCCGGATCTGGTGGACGTCCGAGCGGTAGTTATAGCGCAGGTAGTACGGCCCTGGCTCGCTGCCATGGCTGATGACCATCGGAGTCCCATCCATGCTGCCGACGACGATGGCAACGTGAAGACCGGGGTCCTTGCCATAGAGGACGCAGTCGCCACGCAGGACATTCGCCAGGTTCTGGACGACCATCCCGTGCTTGTACATCGTGCCCGTGAATCCGGCCTCCCACTTGGCGCCATTCACGACGTCGCTCGTGCCGTAGAGCTGCCCGAGACCGTTCCACAGGCACCACGTGACAAATGAGGAGCAGTCTGCGTAGTGCGTGTACTGCCCGTCCGCTGCGACGCGCTTAAGAGTAATGCCATTCCAGCGCTCAGGGCCCTCGGTGTAATGCACTTGCCCTCTGTTCGCGTACGCCAATTTGGCCGCCTGCACAGCACGCTCGCGGCAGAGGATCCGCTGACTTAAGGACAACCCAGATGCAGAAGGCATTATTCACCACCAGGTGGGTCAGCGTTGCCGGAGTCGGGCTGATCCGGCGGGAGTTTCTCAGGGTCATCTGGCACGAACGAGACTATTCCAGCGCCCCTATCGGCTTCGGCATCCTCGGTGTATTCAGGATCGTCATCCACAAATCGGTCGCTCCCCGCCATGCACCGACCGTAGCTCAGGTCATAAGGGTGCGCAATAGCCGATTTTCCCAGCTTCAGATACTGCAAGCTACCTATCGTGGCTTTATGGACTCTATTTCTTCTATCTGCGGATTTGCCCTTCTGGCGTCGATTTGCGCCTGGGCCACCAGCCGTTCTGCAGCTTGGCCCGCGGGGGGGCCTACGGGATAAGCGAGATCTTGCCGGTGGTGTGGCCGGTCATGATCTCGCGGTGCGCGTCGGCCACGTCGGCCAGCGGGTAGGTGCGGGTGACGAACACCCGGACGGCCTGGTCCTGGGCCAGCCGGGCGAGCTCGAGGCGGGCGGCGTCACGGATCTCGGTACCCGGGTCTGCCCCGGGCGCGCCGCCGAGCACCTTGATCCCCTCTCGCGGCCCGCGGGCGAACCCGGCGATCGTGGCGATGCGTTCCCGGTCGGGGACGAGCGCCAGCGAGACGTCCATGGCCTCGTCGGTGCCGATCAGGTCGAGCGCGGCGTCGATCCCGCCCGGCGCGGCTGCGCGCACGCGATCGGCCAGGCCGTCCCCGTAAGCCACAGGAACCGCCCCGAGCTCGCGCAGGAGCTCGTGCCGGGCGGGGCTGGCCGTGGCCACGACCATCGCGCCACGGGCCGCGGCCAGCTGCACCGCCATCAGGCCCACTCCCCCGGTGGCCGCGTGAATCAGCACCGTGTCTCCCTTGGTCACACCCGTCGCGGCCAGGGTGTGCCAGGCCGTGACGCCGGTGAGCATGAGCCCGCTGGCCCCGGCCCAGTCCAGCACGGCCGGCTTCGGGACCAGCGCCTGCGCCGGCGCGACCAGATCAGCGGTATAGGCGCCCGAGGCGCGGAACGCGATGACCTCATCGCCGACCGCCAGCGGGCCTGCCGGGCCCGCCGCGTCCGGCCCGATCGCGGTCACCACCCCGGCGGCCTCTGACCCGAGCCTTATCGGCAGCCGGCCCGGGTCGGTGCCAAAGGCACCGCTGTAGGCCTTCCAGTCGATCGGGTTCACGCCCACCGCGCGGACCGCGATGCGTGCCTGGCCCGGCCCGGGATCCGGAACCGGCTCGTCGGCAAGGGACAGGACCTCGGGGCCGCCATAGGCGGTGGCAATCACGACGGCTGACATGCCTCCCGCAACACCCCCGGCACAGCGCCTCATTCCCGCGCGGCATGCCCTTCAGGGGAACAGCCCGCCCACCAGTCCCGTCCGATCCGGGGCACAGTTATCTGCGGCCGTCACGGCGGATCTTCACATGATCTCCATCTATTCCACAACTTGCCTCCACACTCCAGACCGGCCTTTGGGGATGCTGCCGCCGAGAAGGGCGGAGTGGCTCCGGACCGAACGCAGGTCCGGCTAGCAGGCCACGTTGGGGAAAATCAGTGGAGTAATTGCACGCAATCCTGGATACTCTGAGCGGTATTGCCCAAAAAGTTGGTGTCAGCCTCTCGGCTCTCGAGAACGCGAACCATCAGATCGGCAATCCCAATCTGGTAGTTCCCAATAAATTAGTGTTCCAGCCGCACTTAGTGATCTGGCTCGCGCTGCCGCTGGTAATGGCAGTGGCGTGCACGTTGCTGGTGGCGGCGCTCACGATGCCTGCTCGGCGCCGTTCATCATGGCGATCCAGCTGTGGGGCGCGTGGTCGCCGAGCATGAGGTCGTAGATGTCTTCGGCTCCTACTGCTTCCGCGGCGCGCGGGAACATGGCCTGCTCGTACTCGGCCAGCGCGACCTCGACGTCGCCGGGGTGCGCGGCGATGGCCTGGCCGAGTTCGGCTCCGTCCAGCATGGCCAGGTTCGCGCCTTCGCCGTTCGGGGGCGCGAGGTGGGCAGCGTCACCGATCAGGGTCACCTCAGGCGCCCGGTCCCAGCGGTGCCCGACCGGCAGCGTGCACAGGGGGCGCACGACCGGGGCGGTATCGCTGTCGGCAATGAGCGCGGTGAGCTCGGGCGCCCACCCGTCGAACTCGGCAATGATCCGCGCCGACACCGATGCGCCATCGGCCTCATCAGTGTCGGCGAGCCAGTCCTGTGGCACCTTGAGCTGTGCGTACGTGTGCAGAGTGCCGCCTCTTCCCCGGTAGGCCAGGAAGCCCTTGCCCGGCGCGAGCGCGAACATCGACCCGGCGCCGACCGCCTCCGCCGTGGCGCGATGACGAGTGTCCGCGTCGAACAAGACATACTCGACGGACGTGAAGCCGATATACCTCGGGGTGGCATCGGACAGCAGCGGACGGATCCGCGACCACGCCCCGTCGGCCCCGATCAGCAAGCTCGTAACGACGGTGGCGCCGTCGGCGAAGCGCAGCTCATGGCGCCCCTCGCCGAGGGCCAGCACGCCGCTGACCTTGCGCCCCCATTGCACCATGCCGTCCGGAAGCGAGTCCAGCAGCATCTGCCGCAGCTCGCCGCGCGACACCTCGGGACGCTCGCCCGTGCCGTCGTCAGGAAGGTCCAGCAAAACAGTCCCGGCCCGGTCCAGAACCCGATAGGACTCGCGGCCCGGCAGGACCAGGCCGCGGAACCTCCCGGTCAACCCGGCCGCCTCGAGCGCTTGCTGGCCGGTCCCGGGGTGGATGTCAAGCAGCCCGCCCTGGGTCCGTGCCGCCGCCGAGGCCTCCGCTTCATAGACCGTGACCGGGATGCCGTGCACGTGCAGGACGCGGGCCAGGGCGAGACCGCCGAGGCCAGCTCCGGCGATGGTGACCGGTGTCGTCATCGTGCTCCTCCAGGACTCGTTGGATTGCCAATCCAACGACGCTAGCACAAGCTTGGAGCGGCGATCCATTCGTGGCAGAATGGAGGTCATGGCGACCAAGTCCCAGCGGGCTCCCCGACGCACGGAGGCGCTGTCAAGGGACGTGATCGTCCAGGCCGCTACCGAGATACTTGACGCCGAGGGCGAGGACGCTCTGACCTTGCGGGCGCTCACCGTGCGTCTGGCCACCGGGTACGGGGCGATATATCACCACGTCGCGGACAGGAACGACCTGCTCGCGGCGGCCACCGACCACGTCATCGGCCGCGTCGTGACCGGCCTCGACGCTGACGCCGAGCTCCAGCAAGCGCTGCGTGCCGTCGCGCTTGGCCTGTTTGATGCGATCGTCGCCCACCCCTGGGTCGGTGCCCAGCTCACCCGAGAGCTCTGGCGGCCGGCGCTGCTGGACATCTTCGAGATCCTCAGCGAGCAGTTGCAGGCACTCGGCGTGCCCGAAGGAGGGCTGTCCGACTCCGCGGGCGTGCTCGTGAACTACATCCTCGGCGTCGCCGGGCAGAACGCCGCCAACGCCCGTGCGCTCGCCAGCAGCAAGATGGACCGATCAACTTTCCTCGCCACCGTCGCCGCACAGTGGGCGCAGCTCGACCCCGCAAAATACCCATCCGTGCGGAAAGCCGGGACGCAACTGCGCGAACACGACGACCGCGAGCAGTTCCTCGCCGGCATCGATCTCATCCTCGCCGGCATCGAGACCGTGAACCGTGCGGGCAAGGACAAATGATCAGCGGTGGCCGCAGCCTTCCTGCTGCCGGTCCACCAGCAAGATCAAAGTTCATGGCTGGAGGTCGAGCTGGTACCAGGTGCCTGACTTACCGCCGAGATCAGCCGGGGTGGCCGGGCCAACCGGAACGAACCCGGCCTTGGCCAGCACCTTCTGGGACGCGGCGTTGCCGTGGGAGGTGGCCGCCCGCAGCGTGCGCAGCCCGTGCTGCGCCGCCGCAATCCGGCACAGCTCCCGGACAGACCCGGTCGCTACGCCGCGGCCGGCGACCTGCTGCGCGACTCGGTAGCCAAGGTTGGCAGTGCCGTCCTTGAGGTCGTACAGGTTGAACCGGCCCAGAACCGAGCCGTCATCAGCGACGAGCACATAAAACGCACAGATGCCGGCCTCTTGCTCAGCCAGCAAGGCGCTGTACTGGTCGGGAAACTGGTCGAAGAACTCGTCGCCACGGTCAGAGACCAAAGCAGCGAAGTAGGCGCGGTTCTCCAGCTCGAAGGCCAGGACCGCTGGGGCATGGCCAGCACGCAGCCGCTGCAGCTCGGGCACCGCCCGACACTACCCAGATGGCGCGCTGAGGCCAATTGAGTTTCCGCCGGGTCAGGCTGGCCCAAGATCACGATCTACGGCTGGAGTACTAGGCGCCCGTCGGCGTGGCCACGGGCAGCAGGACCGCCGAAGGGCGGCCGGGGTCGTGGTAGACGGCCTGGTCGGCCGCGTGCAGAGTAGTCGCGGTGGCCAGCGGCTCCCCCGTGCCTGGGTTGCGCGCGTACCGGGGGTGAGAGCCGCTGGAGATCTGCAGGCGGATCCGGTGACCGGGCTCAAACCGGTGCGCGACCGGCCACAGGTCCACGCGGATCGGCCCGGGCTCGCTCTCGGTGAGGCGCAGCAGCCCGTCGGTCAGGTTCACCGACTTGCCCTTCGGGTCCACGTCGCACAGCCGGGCGAAGAAGTCGGTGTGCGCGCGGCTGGACGCGACATGCAGTTCGGCGGTGACCGGACCGGCGATCTCGAGCGCGGAATCCACCGGGGCGCTGGTGAACGTCAGCACGTCCGGGCGCTGTTCCAGGGCCCGGTTGTCCTTGGGCCCTGAGTTCTGGCTCAGGGTCGACCCACCGACCGCGGGCGTGGGGTCCGCGGGATCGTAGCGGTACCGGTCCGGCTCGCTGGCCGGAGGCGCCGCCTGGGCCAGCGCTCGTCCGGGCTGCAGGTGCCAGCGCTGGACGGTGGCGGGCGGCGGCCACTGCCGCAGCCCGCGCCAGCCGCCCCCGCCCATGATCTCAACGCGCACCGGGTCGTGGCGCGGCAGCGGCTGGCGGCGCAGGTGCGCGTCAAACCAGCCGAGGGCGTCGTGGAAGCCGTACTTGAACACACCCGGGCTGGCGTGCCGCCAGGCGCCCACCCGCAGCCTGACCTCCTGGCCGCCCTCCCGCAGGGCCTGGTAGTCCGCGAGCATGTACGGCAGGAAAATGTCGTACCACCCGGCGACGATGGTCACAGGAACAGCGAGACCTTGCAGCGCCGGGCGGAAGTCGGTAGGCGCCCAGTAGGGGTCGCCCGGCTGGCCGTGCTCCAGCCAGGCCCGGTAGAAGCCGACCGGGTGCCCAGTGATTACAGTGTCGGCGTCGATCAGCGGCAGGTGGCTGAACGCTGGCTGCAGCGCCCGCCGCGCCCGGAGGATGGCCAGCCGGGAACGCTCCTGGTTCTGCATGAGGTAGGTCCAGGTCAGCGCGCGGTCCAGGGAGAACGAGCCGCCGGGATAGGTGGCCGCCCGGCGCTCGGCCGCCCAGACCGCGATGGCCATGGCCTTGAGCTGGGGCGGTTTCGTCGAGGCCAGGGCCAGCTGGGTGAAGCTGAGGTAGCTGGCCCCGAAGCTGCCGATCTCGCCGTTGGACCAGTCCTGGCCGATGATCCAGTCGGCGGCCGCGCGGCCGTCCGCGGCCTCGCTGTCGAAGTCGAGCTGCCCGCCCGAGCCGAACGTGCCGCGGGTGCTCTGCACGACCGCGTGGTAGCCGCGCTCGGCGAACATGCGGCCGGTGAGGCCGTAGATTCCCCGGCGCCCGTACGGGGAGCGGATCAGGACCGTGGGCAGCGGCTCCCGGGAGCGGGCCAGGTAGAGGTCGGTCAGCAACGGGGCGCCGTCGGGCGCGGAAATGGCCAGGTCCCGCTCCACGCTCAGGTCCCGCGTCAGCGCCGGCGGGGCTTGGAGGAAGGCCGCGAAGGCGCGGCTGCCGAGAGCCACGGCACACACTCTATGCCGGGCGGGTTATCCCGCTTGATACTTGGGACCCCGGTCATGTCTGGGCGGGCACTGGCGGGCGGAGTTAGCGTTCGGGATGCTGGGCAGAGTTGGCCCATCGGGAGTGGCCAGGCAGGAGGGCATCTTGATCAGCCGAGCCAATCATGTGCCGCTGACCCCGCTCGGGTTCCTGGACCGGGCGCGCCGGGTCTTCGCCGGGAAGACGGCGGTCGTGGACGCCGACGGGACCGAGGTCAGCTACGCGGAGCTGGGCCGGGACGGCGACGCGCTCGCGGGCGCGCTGCGGGCCGACGGCGTGCAGCCCGGCGACCGGGTGGCGATCCTGGACTTCAACACCCGCTGGCTGCTGGCCGCGCACTACGGGGTACCCGGGTCCGGCGGCGTGCTGGTGGCGCTGAACACGCGGCTGGCCGCGGCCGAGTACCTCGACATTCTGGCCCATTCGCGGTCGCGGGTGCTGTTGCTGTCCGCCGGGTTTATCGCCCGGCTGGGCGTGACCAGCGCAGACCAGCTTCCTGTGGAACGGGTGGTGCTGCTGCCCGGCACCCCGGACGGGGCGCTGCCCGGTGCGGAGCCGTTCGGCACCTGGCTGGCCCGGGCCGACGGCCTGGGCATGCAATTCCCCGCGCACGAGGACAGCATGATCGCGGTGAACTACACCAGCGGGACGACCGGCCGGCCCAAGGGCGTCGTCTACACCCACCGCGGCGCCTACCTCAACGCGGTCAGCATTGCCCTGGAGTTCGAGATGTCGCCGGCCAGCTGGCATCTGTGGACGCTGCCGATGTTCCACTGCAACGGCTGGTCCCTGACCTGGGGTGTGACCACGGTCGGCGCGACCCACCTGTGCCTGCCCTCGTTCGACGCCGAGCGCGCGCTGGACCTGGCCGACCGCTATCCGGTCACCCACCTGTGCGGTGCGCCCGTGGTGCTCAGCGAGCTGGCCCGGGCCGGCG
The DNA here is from genome assembly GCA_963844655.1 of uncultured Actinomycetota bacterium. Lineage (GTDB taxonomy): Bacteria > Actinomycetota > Actinomycetes > Streptosporangiales > Streptosporangiaceae > JASHPR01. Next base: position 107,962 of record CAWJPA010000002.1, read on the forward strand.
CCCAGCGTTGCTTCAGGGCCAGCCGCCCGGTCCGGGCCGCGGTCGGCGGTGCCCCGCCGACGAAGGAGACGATCGCCGCGGTGCAGCAGATGGGGATCCGGGTCACCCACCTGTACGGGCTGACCGAGACCTACGGCCCGTCGCTGATCTGCGAGTACCAGGAAGGCTGGCCGGACCTGCCCGCGGCCGAGCTGGCCGAGAACCTCAGCCGGCAGGGCGTGCCCACGGTCTCGGTCGCGGCCGTGCAGATAACCGACGAGCAGCTGCAGCCGGTGGCGGCCGACGGGCAGACCACCGGCGAGATCGTCTTCCGGTCCAATACCGTCGCGGCCGGCTACCTCGACGATGAGAAGGCCACCGCCGACGCGTTCCGCGGCGGCTGGTTCCACACCGGCGACCTGGGGGTCATGCACCCGGACGGCTACGTCGAGCTGAAGGACCGCAGCAAGGACATCATCATCAGCGGCGGGGAGAACATCGCGTCGGTCGAGGTGGAGAAGGCGCTGGCGGCGCACCCCGGTGTGCTCGAGGCGGCCGTGGTGGCGGTACCTGACCCGCGGTGGGGTGAGCGGCCCGTGGCCTTCGTAACCACCAGCCGTAACGATATATCCGAGCGTGATCTGACCGACTTCGTGCGCGGCCGGCTGGCGCACTTCAAGGCGCCGGACCGGGTGTACTTCGAGACCCTGCCCAAGACGTCGACCGGCAAGATCCAGAAGCACGTGCTGCGCGCCCGGGCCCGTGACCTGGCCGGGCCGGGGCCCGTGGCGGCAGATCCCCCGGCGTAGCCGCCGTGCGGGCTACTCGTCCGCGGCCCGGGCCAGATCCCGGCGCGCGGGCACGACCGGCGGGGCCGAGCGCCAGTCCGGGGTGCCGTCGCCGGGCAGGCCGCGGGGCGTCTTGTCGGCGTGGATCTCGGCCCAGTGCGCGTGGTTCAGCTCGTGCAGCGTGAAGCACGCGTTCAGCGCGTTGAAGAAGCCCATGTTGTCCACGGTCTGGTTCACGGACTCCTTGATGAGCAGCGCGGTCATCGTGGGCAGCTCCGCGATCCGCCGGGCGAACTGGAGCGTCCGCTCGGCGAGCTGGCTGGCCGGGAACACCTTTGCCACCATGCCGAGGCGGTACGCCTCATCGGCGTCGATGGAGTCACCGGTCAGCAGCAGCTCCTTGGCCTTGCGCGGGCCGAACTCCCAGGGGTGGGCGAAGTACTCGACGCCGCACATCCCGAGCCGGGTGCCGACCACGTCGGCGAAGATGACGTCGTCCGCCGCGACGATGAGGTCGCACGCCCACATCAGCATCAGCCCGGCCGCGTAGACCGCACCCTGGACCTCGGCCACGGTTATCTTCCTGAGGTTGCGCCAGCGGCGGGTGTTCTCGAAGTAGAAGTGCCACTCCTGCAGCGTGCGCTGCTCCGCGCCGGTGCGGGTGCCCCCGTACCCGCGGTAGCTGGCGTGCTGCCCGGGCCCGGGCGTACGCTCGGCCACCGCGTCGGCCGAGCCCAGATCGTGCCCGGCCGAGAACAGCGGGCCGGCCCCGCCGAGGATGACCACGCGCACGCCGTCGTCGGCCTCGGCCGCCAGCATCGCGTCGCCGAGCTCGGCCAGGAGACCGCGATTCTGCGCGTTCCGGGATGCCGGGCGGTTGAGCATGATCTTGGCGATAGTGCCGTCATCGAGCAGCTCGTACGTCAGGTACCGGTAAGCGGGCATGCGTCCTCCTCGTGCGGGCGGCGGGCGGGTGGTCTCAGTACCTCACACGTTAGGGATCGCCTCGGCAGGGAACGGGCGATAGCGCGTGCCGGACGGCACGCGACCTGCCCGGAGGTGGAGGACGTGGAGCTCAAGATGGTGCTGTACCTGCCGCGGGACGCCGAGAGCGTGCCGGTCAGCCGCCAGGTTCTCGACGGCTGCCTGGAGACGCTGGGCGTGACGGCGGATACACGCACCGACATCGCCCTGGCCCTGAGCGAGGCGTGCGCCAACGTCGTGCTGCACGCCGGGCCTGGCGACGAGTACGAGGTCATGGCGAGCACGCAGGACGGGCGGTGCGTCATCGAGGTGGTGAACACCGGCAACGGCGCCATGGCGATGGCAGCGGCCAGGGAGGCGGTGGCCCCCGCGGCCGATCCGCTGCCCGGCGTCGCCGAGCACGGCCGCGGCTTGAAGATCATTGATGCGGTGGTCGACAACCTGAGCCTGACCGGCGACGGGCGCGAGACGACCGTGCACTTCGAGAAGGCCCTGAACTGGGTGCCGGGGGCCGCGGGCGAGCACCTGTCCGGCCACGACGGATAGCATCCAGCCCGGGCTATTCACCTTGTTCACCGACCTGCCCGGGCCGGCCCCCGGGGAATAGCGCCTCAGGGCAGCTCGGCGGGCAGGCCGAAGCTGGAGAAAACCTCGGCGGGCTTGCCCGGGGCCTGCGGATCCTCGTTGACTATGAAGGCGGTGACCGCGGCGATGCGGTCTCCGTCGAGGGTCAGCACGTCGATCACGGCCGGGGTGAAACACCCCTGGCCCTGGTCGAACAGGTAGCACCCCACCGCAAGCTGCCCGTTCGCCTGGGCGGGCAGGTGCCGCCAGCGCTCGCGGAGCGGTCCGCCGACCAGCCATTCCCGCAGGGACTCACCCTGGTACCAGGCGGAGAACGGCGGCATGCACCAGGTTGCATCCTCGGTGAGCATGCTGACCAGCGTGTCGGCGTCGCCCCGCTCAATCGCGCTGGCGTACCGCGCGACGATGTCCCTGGTGCGCTGGTCACCCAGCGTGCGCAGCGCCGCCTGCTGGCTGCGCTCGGGCAGGCTGGTCTGGGCCGCGGCCCGGGCGCGCTGCAGCGCGCTGTTCACCGACGGCACCGAGGTGCCCAGCTGGCTGGATATCTCGGCCGCGGAAAAGCCCACCACCTCCCGCAGGATGAGCACGGCGCGCTGCAGCGGCGGGAGGTCCTGCAGCGCGATCATGAAAGCCAGCTCCACGCTCTCGCGCTGCTCGTAGCGCGCCTCGGGCGAGGATCCGGCCACACCGGTCAGCCAACGGTCCGGGTAGGGCTCCAGCCAGACCGGGTCCATCCCCGGACCGCCGTCGTCCCGCCCGTCAGCCGGCCCGAAATCCACCGGGAGCTCACGCCGGGACCGGTGCCTGGTGATGTCCAGCGCAGCGTTGGTGACGATGGAGTAAAGCCAGGAGCGGACCGAACTGCGGCCCTCGAACCCGGACAGGCCGCGCCAGGCGCGCAGCAGCGCCTCCTGGAGAGCGTCCTCCGCGTCATGCACCGAGCCGAGCATCCGGTAGCAGTGCGCCCGCAGCTCGGCCCGGTGCACCTCGGTCAGCTCGCCGAACGCGCGCTCGTCACCGGCCCTGGCCCGGCTCAGCAGCTCCATCTCATCGGCACGCGTGCGTCCGACAGCGCTCATGGTCATAACGCTAGACCTCCTCCGCGAGCCATCCATGTCCTCGGTGCTGAGACGGAGTGAGGGCGCCTGAATCATCGCCGCCGGCGATATCAGGCCAGCTGCGCCACCGTCAGCCTGATCGCGGCGGCGTTTCCGAGCAGGTTCAGGCCAGCTGGCGGGAGGCCGATCGTGCAGGCCATCGCCCCCTCGCCGTCAGGCACCAGTTCGCGCGGCTGCGCGGTGATGGGATCGGGGACGGATGTGACCTCGGGGTTCGCGGTCTGCCAGGCCGCCCACATGTGTTCCGCGGGATCGTCATCACCGGGGCCGACATCGACGATGAGCGTGTCCTCCCACTCCGGCATGGTCTCCAGATGGTTATGCCAGAAGAACAGCCCGTGCTTTTCCTCCAGATGCAGGACGCTCACGTGCAGGAAGTAGCGGCAGCGGGGTGAGACCGCGCCAGGCTCCAGGTTCTCGCGCTGCATCCGGAGCGCGCGGGCCGGGTCGAGCAGGAACACCATGGCCAGCGGGACCGGCGCGCCCGGCCCGGCGGCCTGCAGCTGCCCGCCGGTCACCACGTCGTCGTCGGGCGCGGGTGCGGTCCCGGCCGTCGCGCCCACCACCTTGCCGAGCTCGATCGGGCAGTAGTGTGCGGCCGTGCGCTCGGTCATCAGCACCGGCAGCCCCCGCACGCTGAGCCGCGTCTCCGCCTGCCAGACATCAACCACGTCCGCGTCGGTCGACGCGGGAAGCTGGGCGTTCACGAGCGTGGCGGTCGCCTTGCGGGTGCCGAAGAAAAACCGCCGCAGGTTCTGGTACCCCTCCTCGGAATTCACCTCGCCGTAGCTGCCCGAATGTGACCGGTGCACGAAGGCCCGGCCGGCCCCGAGCACATAGGCGTTGTCGATCTGCACGACCCCGTCGCTCTTGGGACCCACCACCTTGGAGACCATCCCGTAGTCGGCGGCGTTGGTTCCGATCAGGCAGAAAACCCGGGCCGGATCGAGCCCGGTGATCTCGCGGGCGTCCCAGTCAGCCGGCATGTCGGGAAGCCGGCGGAGGTCGGGCTGGGGGGTCAGGTAGCCGTACATGACCTTCCGGTTGAAGATCTTCGCCCCGAACGGGGCGATCTGCGGAACGCTGATATCCAGGTCGGCGACGTCGAAAGAGATGCCGTTGTGCGGCGTCGCGTACGTGAAGAACTTGTCGACCAGGTCGCTGGGGTCGCGGCCGGCGTCCGGGCAGACCTGCTGGATCATGCTGCGGCAGATCAGGCCGCCCATGGAGTGCGCCACCAGCCAGACCTTGGGCGCGCCGGTCTTGTCCCGCACCAGGTCGGCGAACGTGAGCAGGCCGCGCGCGGCGGCCGGCAGGTCGTAGGGAATCGCCGGGACGCCGAACGTGTCCGCGGCCGGGTCGTAGAAGCGGTAGATCCAGATCGAGTTGGGCGGCTGCGTGCCGTTCCCGGCGCTGGCCAGGTAGGCCTGCTGGTTCCCGTGCACGGCGACCCGGTAGTCCTCGTCCTCCATGAGGCGCACCAGAGGACCCTCGAACTGGTAGAACTGCGGGTTCCCGTCTCCGTTGATCCGCACGTGCGTAGCGCCGGCGTTCAGGCCGTAGAACGGGTCGTCCGTGGCGCTGTCGATCCCGGACGTGCCTCCGGCGAACCCCCGCACATAGATAACCGGGTACGCATCCTGGCCTGCCATTGGCCCCCTCCTCGAGCTAGCTCACTGCACTGTGGCAGCACCTTAGCGACGGGAAGGCGGACGGCGGCCTGATCGCGGCCATCGCGGCACAGGCCTCCGGCATGGCCTTCCACCGGGTAAGAGGAGCCCTCCGGCCGAGAAATACGGCCGCCGGCCCGCGCTCAGCCGTGGCCGTCAGGCGGTCCGGCGGAGTGGGCCTTCGCCTGGTTCGAGTCATATCTTGTCATCAGGAGCAACCCGTCGTATGCTGCCGATATATCGTGATCGTATCGCGAGCACGGATGGGGGCAGGGGATGCCAGCATCAGGGTGGCGGGCCGGGGACTTCGATCCCGGCCTGTTCGACGTGATCGGCTGCGCGGCTGGCGTGCTCGGCCTCGCCCGCCGGGCCGCGTGGCTGATGGCCGCCGCGCAGCGCAGCGGGGCCGCGCCGGGCCAGCGGGGCTGCGCCGGGCCCAAGGGCCCCGGGTTCTGGGGTGGTTCCGGAGGGACCCGGGGCGGCTGGTGGCCCGGGCCGCCGGGCCCGCCTGGCCCGCCGCGCGGCGCGAAGGCCGGCCGCGGTGACGTGCGGGCCGCGATCCTGGCCCTGCTGCGTGACGCCCCGCGCACCGGGTACCAGATCATGTCCGATATCGAGGAGCGCAGCGGTGGCGCCTGGCGGCCCAGCCCCGGCGCGGTCTACCCGGCGCTGTCCCAGCTGGCCGACGAGGGGCTGATCGTCGGTGAGGAATCCAACGGCCGGCGTACGTTCAGCCTGACCGACGCCGGCCGCGAGTACGTCGAGCAGAACCCCGACATGGCCCGCGGCGCGTGGGAGTCGATGGCCCAGCAGCAGGCCTGGCAGCCGCCCGGCCTGCTCGTGGAGGCCGCCCGGCTGGGCGGCGGCATCATGCAGATCGCGCACGCCGGCACGCCCGAGCAGGTCCGCGCCGCGGAACGGCTGCTGGAGCAGACCCGGCGCGGGCTCTACCAGATCCTGGCCGGCGATCAGGCCGGACAGGACGAGTCACGAGGAGAAGAGCACGGCAATGAATGACCGCATCCGGGTATCCGACGCCGACCGGGAGCGCGTCACCGCCCGGCTGCGCGACCACTACGCCGAGGGCCGGCTGACGCGCGAGGAACTCGACGAGCGGGTCACCGCGGCGCTGAACGCCAAGACCGTTGGTGATCTGCGCCGGGTCATGGCCGACCTGCCGGAGCCGGGCCCGGGCCTGCAGCCGGCCGGGCCTGTGCCCTGGGCCGCCATGCGCGGCCCGGTCCTGATCCGGCGTGGCCCCCGGCTGCTGCCGCTGGCGCTGCTGCTCCTGCTCGGGGCGGTGCTGCTGCCGGGCGGCGGGTGGGTTCTGCTCGGCTTCCTCCAGGCGCTGCTGGTGTTCTGGCTGGTGATGGGCGTGGCCGCGGTGTTCGCCGCGGCCAGGTTCCGGCGCCGGATGCTCCGTCAGCGGCAGCAGTTCCACAGCCAGCACCAGTCCTGGAACTGGCCGGCCGGGTACCTGCGGGATCCGTCCTGACCTGGGCGATCGCGGCCGCCACGGCATCCCCGGGCCGGCTATGCGAGCACAATGTGTGAGTGCGCTGCCCCATCCTTGTCGGCCGCCAGGAGCCGGCGGCCCGCATAGCTGACGCCGTCGGCGGGCTGCGGCGGCTCGGCCGGGCCGCCACGCTGGTCGTGGCGGGCGAGCCGGGGGTGGGCAAGACCCGCCTGTGCGAGCACACGCGTGAGGTGGCGGCCAGGGCAGGCCTGCGCTCGGTCACCGGGCGGGCACTGCCCGGCAGGCTGGACAGCGTGCTGCGGCCCATCGCCGAGGTGATCCTGGAGGTGACGCGCGGCCAGACGGTCCCTGACGACGCGGATCTGGCTCCCTACGTGCAGGTGCTCGCGGCGATAGTGCCGCAGTGGCGCGCGGCGGGCTGGTCGGCAGCAGCCGAACATCCGCTGGTCATGGCCGAGGCCGCGCTGAGGGTGCTGCGGTGGGCCACCGGTGGCGCAGGCGTGATCGTGATCCTGGAGGACTTGCACTGGGCCGACGACCAGAGCCTCGCGGTAACGCGGTACCTCGTCGACCACGCGGGCGAGATCCCCGCCGTGACCGTCGTCACCGCACGAGCCGGGGATGGCCGGGAGGACGTCACGGCTGTCCTGGAGGCCGGGGGTGCCACGGTGCTCCCGCTGGGCCGGCTCTCGGACGACGAATCCCGGGAGATGGCGCTCGCCTGCATCGGGCCAGGCCCGGCGACCGCGGGCGAGACCGTCGCCGCCGTGGTACGTGCCGCCGAGGGGCTTCCGCTCCTGGTCGAGGATCTGCTGGCCGCTGGTGACCTGGGCGGGCTGCCGCCGCGCTTCGCGCCCACCGTGACCGCGCGGCTGGCCCGCCTGGATCATCTGCAGCGGCAGGTCCTGGCGGCCGCGGCCGTGCTGGGCCGCGATTTCGACTGGCAGCTCCTGGCGCCCGCTGCCGGGGTCTCCGCGGACGTCGTCAGCGCGGCGCTGCACCGGGGCGCAGCCCTGCAGCTGATAACGCCCGCGGGCGATGGCTTCGCGTTCCGCCATGCCCTGACCCGTGAGGTGGTGCTCGGCAGCCTGCCCGCCGGGGACCGGCGGCGCCTGTCCCTCGGCGCGGCCGACGCGTATCTCACGTCCGCGTCCGCCAGCGCCGGCCCAGGCCGCGCGCTGGCCATCGGCCAGCTGCTCAAGGATGGCGGCGACCAGGCCCGGGCGGCACGCCTCCTGATGACGGCCGGCACCGAGGCACTCGCCGACGGGGATGTGGCCGCCGCGGTGCGGCTCCTGCAGCAGGCCGGCCGGAACACCGCCACGAGCGGGAACCTCGGCACCGAGATCGGCAGCGCGCTCGCGCAGGCGCTGCTTCAGGCCGGCCAGCCAGTTAAGGCAGCAGATACGGCGGCCGCGATCCTGTCCGCCGCCGATGGCAGCGATCCGCCCGCCGCCGTGGCCATGCGCCTGGTCCTGGCCCGGGCCGCGGTGATGACGGCGGCCTGGGCCGACGCCCGGGCCCAGCTCGCCGCGGTGCGTCACGCCGGAGCCGCTGGCGAGGCGGCGAGCGCCGAGGTCGCGGTCATTGACGCGCAGATCGCCATCGGCGACAGCACCGCAGGCTCGCGCGCCGGCGCGGAGGCCCTAGCCGCCAGGGCGGCCGCGCTGGCCACCGGAGCCGGCCGGCCGGACCTGACCTGCGAAGCGCTGGAGACGCTGGCCTCCTGCGCCCGCTTGCATGACCTTGACGCGTCCGCCGCGGCCTTCACCCGTGCCCTCGACGTGGCCGCCGCCGCCAGCCTGCGGGTGCACCGGCTCCGGATCCTCAATGAGCTCGGGACCGTCGAGATGCTGCGCGATGCCCGCGGCGACCGCCTCGAGCTGGCCCGCGCCGAGGCGCTGCGGGCCGGCGCGGTAGGCCTGGCCGTCGGGATCGGCGCCAACATCGCCGCGCTGCACGCGATGACGGCCCGGTTCCAGGACGCCATCGAGGTGGCGGCCGAGGTCGGCCAGGCCGCCGAACGGCTCGGCCTGATCCCGCTGGCCGCGGCGGCGCTGCTGATCCGGGGCTTCGCCCACGCGCACCAGGGCCAGGCCAGGGACATGGAGCGCTGCCTCGCCGCCGCCGAGGCCGCTGCGCCTGATGATCCGGACCTGCGGGCGGGCGCGTGGGCCATCGGCCGGGGGCTGAACGCGCTCCTGGCCGAGGACCGGACCCGCGCCCGCGAGGCTTTCGCGCGGGCTCGGCAGGAAGCGCCAGACCAGCACGCGCGCATCCTCAATCCCTACGACGGGCCAGAGCTTTTGCTGCGCGCCGTAGCGGGCGAGGCGGGCGTGGCGGAAACGGACGCGGCGGCGGCCAGCGTGGTCACGGCGGCCCGCTGGCCCGGCCTGTGGTTCGGCGCGGCCCAGGCGACGGCGCGGGGAACAGCGGGCGACGCGGCCGGCGCCGCCGACGCGCTCGGCGCCGCGCTGGAAGCCGGCCGCCGCTACCCGGTCTTCTCGGCCGTGGTCAGGCGGCTGGCCGCGGAGGCCGCCATCCGCGATCGGTGGGGAGACCCGGTGGCGCTGCTGCAGTCGGCCGACGCCACGTTCGCCGGGCTGCGGCTCGGCCGGGCTTCGGCCGCATGCCGCGCGCTGCTGAAATCGGCAGGCCAGCCCGCGCCGCGGCGGCGGGCGGCCGATCCGGGCCTGCCCGCGTCCGTCGTGGCCGCGGGCGTCACCGCGCGCGAGGCTGAGGTGCTGGATCTGCTCGCCGACCGGCTCTCCAACCGCGAGATCGCCAGCCGGCTGTTCATCTCCCCCCGTACCGCGGAGAAGCATGTCGCCTCGCTGATGGCGAAGCTGGGCGTGCCGGACCGCTCCGCCCTGGCGGGTGTGGCCCGCACCATGCGCTGAGCCGACCCGCCGTGCGGTGCCAATGGGTAGCCGCTACCCATGTGCCAGCGCAGCGGCCGACCGACCATGAGGTGACAGCATCCGCCAGCCCGAGGAGGGGCCATGGCCATCGCAGCAGTGTTCGAGTTCCCGAACGAGCCGGTCGAGAAGTATCACATGGTCTTCGAGGCCGGGGACGACATCATCAACCAGCCTGACCGGCTCTACCACGCGTGCTACCGCACCGGCAGCGGGTTCACGGTCGTCGACATCTGGGCCACCGAGCAGTCCTTCGCCGCCTTCGGCGAGACCCTCGGCCCGGCCGTCCAGCGGGCGGGCCTGGAGGCCAGGCCCGCCGTCTACCCGGTCGAGCAGGTCATGTCGAACGACGGCACCCGCTCGTCCTCAGCCGGCCGTGCGCACGGCCGGTAGGTCACCGTCATCGGGTTATTCAGGGCCATGATGACGGGCTCGGAGATCGGCGGGCTGGGCGCGCTGTAGCGCACGCCGGGAGCGGGGTCGTTGCCCGGGCCGCCCGGGTTGTAGAGCGGCGCGTAACGTCCGGTCGACGGGATCTCCACCGTGGTGATCCGCCGGGCCGCGGCCTCGCTGCCGTCGAGGATGATGTCGATGTAGTTGTCGCCGTCCTCGGTGTAGCAGTCGTCGTAATGGGATTCCTTCCGGCCCAGGTCGGCCAGGCCGACGACCCGGAGCGGGTGCCCGTCGATGAAGTAAGTCTGGCCCGCCCGGGTGAGCCGGACCGTCTGGCCCGACCTGGTGACCGCGTCGACCCTGAAGAACTTGTCGTAGTCGGTCGGGAGCAGCGCACTGACCCCGTTGGGCGTCATACCGCCGGTCGTGTACAGCCGCAGCCGGAACTTGGCCCGCTTCCCGTAGAGGGCCACGCCGTTGTTGGGCAGGTTGGTCTGGAAGATCCTGGGCCCGGTGTCGCCCACGGTCGACATCTTGCTCAGCTTCGCGGCCGCGAGCACCGGGCCCCCGCGCTGGGATGGGGGCACGTTGGGGTTGGTGTAGGGCGAGCCGCGGGTCTTCGCGTGGAATCCGACCGCGCTGACGATCCGCTGGTGCGGTCCCACGAGTTTCAGCGTGGACGAGCCGCGGACGACCTGGACCGAGACCGGGTAGAGCGCTCCCGGCTGGTTCGGCCGCACGCGGTTCCCGAAGTGGCCGAACAAGACCGCCACCGAGCGCTCGTTGTACTCAAAGTTCGGCCAGATCGAGGTGACCTGCGGGGTGACGCTCGTGCCGTTGTTGAGGGTGACCTTGAAGTCGTCGGCGTCCAGGGTGCTGGGCAGGATCGGCCAGCTGAACTCGACCGGGAGGCCGTCGGAGTAATAGACGTCCTCGCCGTAGGTCGTCCTCACTCCCGACGGGGTCACCGCCGAGGTGTAGTTGGACAGCGACGGTGTCTCGCCGGGGGCGCAGTGCACGGTGTTCCACGTGCCCCCGGCCAGGATCGTCAGGGTCTTGCTCAGCGCCAGGTTGCTGGTGCTGAGGTTCGGCACACCGATGATGCCGGTGAAGCCGAGCCCAGCGGCCATCATCTCCGGCTTGGCGTTCCACAGGTCGGCGTTGATGATCACGTTCTGGCGGAGTACCTGATAGCCCGGTGACGTCTGAGGGCCGTTACGCTCTGGCGGCGCGGAACTGCCGGCCGCGCCGCCGATGGAGAGGGCCGTGGCGGTCAGCAGGGCGCCGGCTCGGAGAATGGCAGTCAGCACGGTGCAGGAATATCAGCAGGCGAACCGCTACCCGCGCCCGACTCGCCGGCGCAAAGAGAGAACTTGATTACTCAAAGTAGCGATGACGTTGCTACGGCCGACGGCTCCGGCCTGGCGGGTGCGTTACCGGCCAGGCCTGAAGTGCTCGATGATCTGGCGTGCGTAATAGGACTCCCACTGTTCGCCCGGATTCTCCGCGTTGTACTGCTTGTCGAGGCTGACCAGCAGGTACACCAGCTCGCTGCGTACTGGCCTGGTGCCGAGCAGCGTAGGCAGCTCCGACAGGTTGACGAGCCAGTCCGCATACCAGGAGGCCCAGTCGTCGTCGGCTCCGTCCACGATCCGGAACACGCGATGGTGGGTCTCGGCCGCCTCGTGCATCAGCAGGCTGATCTGGTCCGTAGCGTCCGTCACCGTGCCTCCCCCCGTCCCGGCTCACCGCCGGGCTCGCCGTGTGGCGTCACGGCAGCACTCATGCTACGGGCAGGCAGGCCCCCGCCGTGGTGGGCGGGGTCTGCGCCAGCCGGGCCGCGTGCCGCGCTCAGTAGCTGTTGAGCCAGCGTGTGGTGAACCACGTCCCGGACGGCGCTCGCGGTCTGTGCCCCTTCATGCGCGTCCCCTTCCTTCCGGGAGACAGATGGGGCCGCGCCAAAAGTTACACCCGGTGTGGCTTATGGAACCTCTCGCCCGTATCGCGCGGTAAGCATTCTCCCCCATTCGCGCAATTATCGTTCTTCACACTCTTACTGTTTTATTTCACTTTTCACTCACCCCTCATGTATCACTTCAGACGGGGTGAGTTGATCAGTTAACGTCAGGCGGCAGGGGCGATCAGGTAATCGCCGGCCGCGGCCAGAAAAGAGCACTTCGCATGGCGCTGACCCGGAAGGTCCCGCGCTGGCGGGCGCCCGGCCGCAGCAGCCGCGGCGGCGGGATCCTGCCGGTCTGCGCCAGCAGGCACATCCCCGTGCCGATCAGGCTCCAGCCGATCGCCGGAAGGTCGGCGCCGGGCAGCTCGTCCGCCAGGCACTGCCGGATCTCGGCCAGGCCGCCCGCCATGGCCCGGTGCAACTCGCGGCGCAGCCGCGCCGGGTCGGCCGTGGCCGCCGATGACGACGGCAGCCCGCAGAACTCGGCGTACACCCCGGACATGTCGAGGCGCGCGAGCTCGGGGCCGACCTCGTGCCCAGCGCCGGGCGGCCGCCGCCGCGCCAACCCGAGCAGCGCCTCGCCTACCCGGCTGGCTAGGAGCATCGACGTGCGCTCGCCGGACCGCTCACCGGGCTGGGCCGGCGCCGCGCCCGCGCCGCGGCCGTCTTCCGGGCACAGCAGGGCGGTCACGGCGATAATGCCCCAGCCAAGCTCCCCGGGATCGGTCCCCGGCAGCTGTGCGACGAGCCACACCGCGACGTCGGACCCGTAGCTGATCGGCGCCCCGGCGACCGCCTGGTACTGCTCGAACTCCCGCTGCAGCAGGCCGCGGCTGGCCGCCAGCCGTGCTGAGGGGTGCGCCGTCATCCAGGCACAATAGCTGACAAATCGCCGTCACGCACCGGCGACCACTCATCATCGTGGCAGGTCATCGGCCGGGTCGTCCGCCCGGGCGCCCCGGCCGGCCGCAGTCCCTGATGCGGCCCGCGGCCGGCGTTCTGCCGGGGTCGCCGGCGGCTGGTCGTGCCGGCCGGTGAGCAGATCCTGAACCCGGATCTTCGCGTTGATGACCGGCAGGCGCAGGCGCTCCTCGCGCCGTCTGGCCCGGGCGAGCCTTCCGGGCCGGTCGCGGTACCGCCAGCGGGCCCAGGGCGAGCCCGGCCGGGCCAGCCGCACGGCGCCGACGATGAACAGCGGCGGCGCGAACACCCCGAAGAGCCCGGTCCAGATCTTGCCCTTCAGCAGCGTGACCACGGCGAGCGCGAACAGCGCCAGGACCGCGATGATGAGCGTGGCGACGGCGCCCGCGCCTCCGGGCAGCCACCGGTCGCTGGCGACGTCTCCGACGCCGACCGGGCTGACCCCGATTAACAGCAGCGCGGTCACCCCGGCGGCGACGAGCACCGCGTCGATCGACAGTCTGCCCTCGTTGCTCCAGTACACGTCGCGCAGGTGCAGGATGAGCGCGAACTCGTCCAGCACCAGTGCGGTGCCGAGGCCGAACACGGCCCCGGCTCCGGAGCGCCAGCCCAGCGAGCTGATCGGCGCGGCAAGCTCCGCGACGCCGCCGACGCACATGAGCACGACGCCAAAGACCATGTGGTGGATGTGCACCCGGCCGGCGACGACGTTGCCGGGCCACCACCGCACCCGCGCCCTGATGAGCCGGGCCGACAGGCGGATGAAGCCGAACCCGACCACGAACGTCACGAAGAAGCAGAACAGCGGGAGCCGCCCGGTATGCACGATCTGCGCTTCGAACCAGCCGTACATGCCAACCCCCCGTCCCGGCCGCGATGCAAGGGCTGGACCGCCTCGTGCGCTCGCGCCTTGTAGCCGACGCAGCGCACTGGGCACACGGAGCGACTAACCTGATCGCTATGTATCGCAGTTGGCTGGCGCCTACTAGTGCAAACAGCCCACGACGGCTGTTTCCGGACTGAACATCCGAGAACAACGATCATGCCTGATGAATCCCGAATACCATACGGCAGCGTGACTGACCCGAGCCAGGCAGCGGACCCGCTGCCCCGGCGGGAGCCACTGCCGCAGCGCGGCGAACCCCTGCCCCAGCGCCAGCAGCCCCTGCCCCAGCGCGGGAACGCGGATCCGGGCACAGAGCCGCTGCCCCGGCACGGCGCGCCCCTGCCCCAGCGCGGGAACGCGGATCCGGGCACAGAGCCGCTGCCCCGGCACGGCGCGCCCCTGCCCCAGCGCGGGAACGCGGATCCGGGCACAGAGCCGCTGCCGCGCCGCGGAGAGCCCCTTCCGCAGCGGGAACCCCTCCCCCAGCGGGAACCGCTGCCCCGCCGCGGCGAGCCACTGCCCCAGCGGAGCGAGCCGCTGCCCCAGCGGGAACCGCTGCCCCGCCGCGGCGAGCCACTGCCCCAGCGGAGCGAGCCGCTGCCCCAGCGGGAACCGCTGCCCCGCCGCGGCGAGCCACTGCCCCAGCGGAGCGAGCCGCTGCCCCAGCGGGAACCGCTGCCCCGCCGTGGCGAGCCACTGCCCCAGCGGAGCGAGCCGCTGCCCCAGCGGGAACCGCTGCCCCGCCGTGGCGAGCCACTGCCCCAGCGGAGCGAGCCGCTGCCCCAGCGGAGCGAGCCGCTGCCCCAGCGGGAACCGCTGCCCCGCCGCGGCGAGCCCCTGCCCCAGCGAGGCGAGCCCCTGCCCCAGCGGAGCGAGCCCCTGCCCCAGCGGGGGGAACCCGGGCCACAGGGCGGGGGCGCGCTGCCGCGCCGCACGGGCCGGACCCGGCGCGCGGGCCGCCACCGCAGCCCGCACCGGCTGACCCTGCCCCCGGACGCACCGACGCTCGTGGTCGCTGTGCCGGGCAGCGCCAGCCCCGCCAGCGATGAGGTCAGCATCGAGGTCGCCGAGGCGGCCGCGCAGTCCTGCCAGGGCGCCAACGTCCAGGTCGCCTACCTAGAGGGCACCGAGCGCCGCCTGGATGAGGCCCTGGCCGTCCCGGCGAACGGCCCGTGGCCAGCTCTCGCGGTGGTGGTCCCGCTGCTTGCCGGGCCGCATCCCCGGGCCGACGCTGCCCTGCAGAAGGCGGTCTCCCAGGCGGCCGGGCCGGTCGTGCTGGCTGAGCATCTGGGGCCGCACCCGCTGCTCGCTGAGGCGCTGCACGCTCGCCTGGCTCAGGTGGGGCTGGCGCGGGAGAGCCGGGCCCGGGGACTCAGTATCATCACCCCGGCCAACGGCGTCCTGGTCCTCGCCGACCGCGGGGCCGACGCGGTTCGCGCGGCGGGAGTGGCCGCGGTCCTGCTGGCCGGACGGCTGGCCGCCCCGGTCATGCACGCGTCGATCGATGACCCGCAGGGCATCGCATCCTCGGTGGCGCGGCTGCGCGACGCGGGAGCATCCCGCGTGGCCATCGCCCCGTGCCTGATCGGCCCGGAGTCTGATCCTCGCGAGCTCGACGCGGTCAGCGGCGCGATCGGGGCGCTGGCCGCGCCGCCGCTCGGCGCCCACCAGGCGATCGGCCAGCTGGTCTCGATGCGCTACGGCGCCGCCCTGGTCGGCGTGCGCCCGGCCGACTCGATGGGCTGACGCCACCCGATTGCTGCGCCAGGCGAACAAATCTGCGCAGGGCGAACGGAAGGCATTGACAGGCAGCGCCGCCGTGCGCTGAGCTTCGTACTGCGGGCGCCACGGCGGCGGCGTGTGTTTCCTGCGCCAGGCCCCTCGTCCGGCCCGGCCGCCAGCTCCAGCAAGGCGGCGGTAAAGATCACCCAGAGAGGGATGAGCGGCAGTGACCGAATGGGACGCGACGTCATACGAGGGCAAGGACACCATCCTGCGCGTGGTCCGCAATGAAGCGGAGAACCTATTCGCGCAGGCGGAAAAGCCGGAGATGTGGGCATCTCCGACCGCCTGTGAAAGCTGGAAGGTCAAGGACATAGTCGGCCATCTCATCGACACGACCGAGGGGTACTTCGCCGCCTTCGACACCGCCCGCAGCGGTGCCGCCGTCCCGAACGCGTACGGCCTGGCCGGCATGCACGAGCGGGCCGGCGAGCAGGCCATGGCGCTGCACAACCTGTCGCAGAAGGAGACGATGGACCGGGTACGCGGCGACCTGGACAAGATGATGGGCATCCTCGAGCCGCTGTCGGCCGAGGAGTGGACCGGCTTCATCGTCCCGCACTTCTACATGGGCCCGCTGCCGGCGTTCTTCTACGCGGCCGGCCAGCTCATGGACTACGGCGTGCACTCGTGGGACGTCCGCCAGGGCACCGGCCAGGCCCACGGCATGTCGGGTGATGCCGCCGACTTGCTGGTGCCGTTCATGTTCGTGTTGTGGCAATCGACGATCAAGCCCGACGCTGACCTCAGCCCGTTCCAGGTCGGTGTCCGGGTGACCGGGCGGAACGCCGGGGAGTACCGGATCTCCGTCAGCGATCAGGGCATGCAGTACGAGCCCGGCGACGTGGACGACCTGCCCGCGGTCATGGACTTCGACGCCGGGAGCCTGGTCCTGACGACGTTCGGCCGCAGCAACTCCGGCACAGTCCGGGGCGACGCCGCCCTGGCCGACCGCTTCCTCAACCTGTTCTTCCGGATCTAGGCTCGGGCCAGGTCCGCGCGGCGCTAGCGGCGGGAGCAGCCGAAGGGCGTGTGCTTTTCGGCTGCTTCCTGCCAGCGCAGCTGGCCGGCGAGTTGCCCGGCCGTTCGCGCGTGCACCGAGAAGGCCGGGGCGCCCGGGTGGTAGTCCTGGATGAACCCGCCCCGGCGGCACGCATGCCACCCGGTCTCCATGTCCGCCCAGATCCGCCAGCGCGGGAACAACTCCGCGAGCGCTTCGACGCCGGCGTCCGCCAGTACCGCTGCACGCATCCCGCGCGACCCCCTCCCCTTGCGTGTGGCAGCAAGCCACCGTTTGTTCATATCAGAACGCACCCAATTGCGTGAGTGCTTCGGGCCCCTATGTCTCAGCTATGTCTCAGCACATATGTTACGGCAATCAGGAGCCGTCTTTCGAGCCTATAGCCGGCGGAAGACGAGCAGCGCGGTGTCATCGGTGGGCGGGCCTGACCCGAATTCGCTCACCGCTCGCTGGATTCTGGCCACGATCGAGCCGGCATTCTGCCCGGAGCATTCGGCGAAAAGATCTTTAAGTCCGTCGTCATCGTCCAGCAGCCGGTCCCCCGCCCGGCGCTCGGTTACCCCGTCGGTAACACAGAGCAGCACGTCACCCGGTGACAGGCGGATGACGTCCTGATCGAACGTGATGCCCTCCACCACGCCGAGCAGCGGCTGGGCTTCTGCTACGGCCTTCACGCTGCCGCGGGCGCGCAGCACGAGCGGCGGCGGGTGCCCGGCGCACACCATGGAGACGGTGGCCGCCTTGCCCGGGCCCGAGGCGGGGATGAGCTCGCCGTGGATCAGCGTGACGAACGGCACCCTGGACCCCTCCTCGACGATGAGCGCGTTGAGCCGCTCGAGCACGGTCGGGATGTCGTGTCCTTCCCGGGCCAGGATGCGCAGCGCATGCCGGGTCAGACCGGTCACGGCGGCGGCCTCCGGCCCCTTGCCGCAGACATCGCCCATCGCGAACCGCCAGCGGCCGCCCCTCACTTCGAATACGTCATAGAAGTCGCCACCGACCTCGTTGCCCTCGCCGGCTGCCTCGTAGGAGGCGGCGAGCTCGATCCCGGGAATGTCCGGCAGCTCGGGCGGCAGCAGGCTGCGCTGCAGTGCGTTGGTGGCCTTGCGCTGTTCCGAGTACAGCCTCGCGTTGTCCAGGGCCAGCGCCACCCGCCGGGTGAGGTCCTCGGCCAGCTCCACGGCTTCCCTGGCCAGGGCCCCGTCGCGCGGGCGGCCGATCACGAAGATCCCCAGGCTCCGGTCCCGCGCAACCAGGGGGAAACACCAGGCTGGATCGGCGGCTAGCCCGGCCGCGTCCGGGCGGCGCAGCCCGGCGGCAGGCCCGGCCAGCGGCCACTGCCATGCGCTGTCACCGAGCGGAAGCTGAGGCGCGGGAATCTCGCTGAGCAGCCCGGTGAGCGCATCGACCTGCGCCTCGTCCGCGTGCCAGACGTACACCGGCCTGAGGTCACCGTCGTCGTCGGGGAGCAGGGCGGCGCACCAGGCCGCCAGCCGGGGCACCACCAGCTGCGCGGCCAGGGCCACGGTCTTCTCCTGATCCAGGGTGCCCGCGAGCAGGTCGCTGGCCTCGGCCAGGAAGGACAGCCGCCCCCGGCGGACCCGGTCGTGCTCGGTGATCCTGGCCCGCTCGAGCGGCCCGGCACACTGGTCCGCTACCCGCTGCACCCGCGCCAGCTCGGCCTCGGCGAACCGGTCCGGCTCGGCCGCGGCCACGGCGAGCATCCCGGTCACCCGCCCGTCGACCTGGAACGGGACGGTCAGCAGCGAGCGCAGCGGCTCGCCGCCGTCGCCCAGCCCCCTGAGCTCACCGCGCTGAGCCTGGGCCACGTCGGCGCCTCGCTCGGCGAACTGGTTGTAGAGGTCGAGGAACGTGCTCATACCGGTCGAATCGGCCTGGTCAGCTCCCGGGGCCTCATCGAGCCGCAGGTACGGCACCCCGCGCCCGGCGGCGGCGCGCATCCTGAGCTCGCCATCCTCATCCGCGATCAGCGCATAGGCGGCGTCGGCGCCCACGGCCTCGCGGGCCAGCGCGACCGCATGGCCGAGCAGTTCGTCGTAGCTGAGCTGGAGCAGGTCCTTGGCGCGGCGGTCGGCGTGCGGCCGGTGCCGCCCGCCGTCCGGCCGGTCTCCGGCCAGGACCTCGTCGAGGGCCGGCGCGGGCCCGGCCCCGGCGGGCCCGTCGGCGGCCGCATCGGGCCCGAGCCGGAACCAGATCATCTTGGCCGCGGAAGCGTACGTCACCCCCCACGACGATGAGAGCGCCGCAGGGAGCAGCAGCCCGCGTCCGCTGGGGCGGTCAACGTCGGCGGCCGCGCTCGGCGGATCCGGGATCACCCGGGCCGGGTGCCGGTCCAGGACGGAAACCTCTACGGTCGCTCCGTCCAGCCTGCAGGTGAGCTGGACGGATGTCCCGGCATGCACGATCGCGTTGGTGACAAGCTCGCTGGCCAGCAATACCGCGTCTGCTACCCGGTCATCCACATAGGACAAACCCCAGGAAATCAACGTTTCCCGGACGAAAAGGCGAGCGGCGGCCACGGCCGCTGGATCGGGCTCGAAGTCTGCGACCGCGACCAGGTCCTGGGGTTCGCCCACGCTCCCTCCCGGCGCAAACGCTGCCGTTTGCAGCTAGCTGACACTCCCATCGTGGCAGACTCGTGCCATTGGCACATGGGGGAAATTGCTGTCCGGCCCTGCAGCTGCCAGGCCGGATGTCGCGGGCCAAGCTGAGGAGGACACGCGATGACCGAGTTTACGGCCCGCTCTCGTGTCACGCACGGAAACGGAGCTCTCGGGCACACCGGCACGTCCGGTCACGGTTCAGACGGCAACGGGGCGAGCGGCCAGCCCAGGTACAGCGACGCCGACCTGGAGCCGATCCGCACCGCCCTGGCCGCCTTCGCCATCGGCGACTACCGCCCGCGCACCGGGCTGGCTGACGACGAGCATCAGCCGGGCGCGCCAGCCTCGGCGCTCGCCGAGATCGGGCGGCTCACGGATGAGGTGGGCGGCCACCTGGCCTCGCTGACCTCGGAGGTCGCGCAGCGGGCCGAGCAGGTGCGTGACATCGCGCTGATCACGACGGCGGTGGCCAGGGGCGACCTCACCCGGAAGGTGACAGTCGAGGCCACGGGCGAGATGCTGCAGCTCAAGCAGACCGTGAACATGCTGGTTGACCAGCTGTCCGCGTTCGCCGACGAGGTGACCCGGGTGGCCCGCGAGGTCGGCACCGAGGGCATCCTGGGCGGGCAGGCGCAGGTCCGCGGCGTGTCCGGGGTGTGGAAAGACCTCACCGACAACGTCAACGTCATGGCCGGCAACCTGACCGGCCAGGTCCGCAACATCGCCCAGGTCGCGACCGCGGTGGCCAACGGGGACCTGTCCAAGAAGATCGACGTGAGCGCCCGCGGCGAGATCCTCGAGCTCAAGACCACCCTCAACACCATGGTCGACCAGCTCTCCGCGTTCGCCGACGAGGTGACCCGGGTGGCCCGCGAGGTCGGCACCGAAGGGCGGCTCGGCGGACAGGCCCAGGTCCGCGGCGTATCCGGGGTGTGGAAAGACCTCACCGACAACGTCAACTTCATGGCCGGCAACCTGACCGGCCAGGTCCGCAACATCGCCCAGGTCACCACCGCGGTGGCCAACGGCGACCTGACCAAGAAGATCGACGTCGACGCCCGCGGCGAGATCCTGGCCCTCAAGACCACCATCAACGACATGGTGGACCTGCTGTCGGCGTTCGCCGACGAGGTGACCCGGGTGGCCCGCGAGGTCGGCACCGAAGGGCGGCTCGGCGGGCAGGCCCAGGTCCGCGGCGTATCCGGGGTGTGGAACGACCTCACCGACAACGTCAACTTCATGGCCGGCAACCTGACCGGCCAGGTCCGCAACATCGCCCAGGTGGCGACCGCGGTGGCCAACGGCGACCTGTCCAAGAAGATCGACGTGAGCGCCCGCGGCGAGATCCTCGAGCTCAAGACCACCCTCAACACCATGGTCGACCAGCTCTCCGCGTTCGCCTCCGAGGTCACCCGGGTGGCCAGGGAGGTGGGCAGCGAGGGCCGCCTGGGCGGGCAGGCCGAGGTCGCGGGTGTGTCCGGGACCTGGAAGCGGCTGACCCAGGGCGTGAATGAGCTGGCCAGCAACCTGACCACGCAGGTCCGCGCGATCGGGGCGGTCGCCAGCGCGGTCGCCGAGGGCGACCTGACCCAGTCGGTGGAGGTCGCGGCCCGCGGCGAGGTCGCCGAGCTCAAGGACAACGTCAACCTGATGGTGGCCAACCTGCGCGAGACCACCCGGGCCAACGAGGAGCAGGACTGGCTGAAGACCAACCTGGCCCGGATCGCTGGCCTGATGCAGGGTCACCGCGACCTGCTGGAGCTGGCCCGGCTGATCCTGGGCGAGCTGACCCCGCTCACGGCCGCCCAGTACGGCGCCATCTACCTGGCCACCGACGTGGTAGACCCGCGCAGCCTGCGGCAGGAGTTCACCCGAATCGCCACCTACGGTTTCGTGAAGGGCGGGCTGACCCGCTTCGAGGTGGGCGAGGGCCTGGCCGGCCAGGCTGCGCTGGAGCGGAAGCCGATCCTGATCACCGACGCCCCGCCCGGGTACCTCAAGGTCGGGTCCGGGCTCGGCGAGGCCGCGCCGGTGAGCGTGGCCGTGCTGCCGATCCTGTTCGAGGACCAGGTGCTCGGCGTGCTCGAGATCGCCTCGCTGACCCGGTTCAGCGAGGTGCACCTGGCGTTCTTCGACCAGTTCGTCGGGACCATCGGCGTGGCCATCAACACGATCATGGCGAGTTCTCGCACCGAGTCCCTGCTCGGCGAGTCCCAGCGGCTCACCACCGAACTGCAGGAGCGCTCCACCGAACTGCAGCGCCAGCAGGCCGAGCTGCGCCGGTCCAACGCGGAGCTCGAGGACAAGGCCGCGCTGCTGGCCAAGCAGAACAGCGCCATCGAGGTGCAGAACCGGCAGATCGAGCAGGCCCGGCGCACGCTGGAGGAACGCGCACAGCAGCTGGCGATCTCATCCCGGTACAAGTCGGATTTCCTGGCCAACATGTCGCATGAGCTGCGAACCCCGCTGAACAGCCTGCTCGTGCTGGCCAAGCTGCTCTCGGAGAACCAGGACGGGAACCTCACCGGGCAGCAGGTCGACTTCGCCCGCACGATCCACGCCGCAGGCTCCGACCTGCTGCAGCTGATCAACGACATCCTGGACCTGTCGAAGGTCGAGGCGGGCAAGATGGACGTCAACCCGGCCGACCTGAAGCTCTCCGCGCTGGTGGACTACGTCGACGCCACGTTCCGGCCGATGGCCGAGGACCAGGGCCTGGGGTTCAGCGTCCAGGTGCGCCCGGGCACCCCGGACCGGCTCTACGTCGACGAGCAGCGGCTGGAGCAGATCCTCAGGAACCTGCTGTCGAACGCGGTCAAGTTCACCTCGGCCGGCGAGGTCAGGCTCACCATCGGCCGGGCCGACGAGGTGGAGTTCCGCGGGGTGCTCGGCAACGCGGCCCAGGTCATGGCGTTCGCCGTGTCGGACACCGGCGTGGGCATCGCGAAGCAGAAGCTCGGCAGCATCTTCGACGCGTTCAGCCAGGCCGACGGGACCACCAGCCGCCGCTACGGCGGCACCGGCCTCGGGCTCTCGATCAGCCGCGATATCGCCCGGCTGCTCGGCGGCGAGATCCGCGCCACCAGCCGCGTGGGCAAAGGCAGCACGTTCACCCTGTACCTGCCGGCGGGCGGCACGGGCATCGGCAGCCGTCCCGCGGGAACCCCGGCCGTCACGGCGGGCGCTGTGGCCGTACTCGAGGGACCGGCCGCGGCCGAGGTGGCCGAGACGCCCCCCGCCGCGGACGATGACGTGCTGAATGGGGCCCGGATCCTGATCGTCGATGACGACGCCCGCAGCGTCTTCGCGCTCACCGGCGTGTTCGAGCGGTTCGGGGCCGAGGTGCTCTACGCCGAGAACGGCCGGGCGGGGATAGAGTCACTAGAGCGGAACGAGGACATTTCGCTGGTGCTCATGGACGTCATGATGCCGGAATTGGACGGGAACGCGACGATGCGGGCGATCCGGAAGATGCCGCAGTTCGCGGATCTGCCGATCATCGCGCTGACGGCCAAGGCCATGAAAGGCGACCGGGAGAAGAGCATCAAGGCGGGCGCTTCCGACTACTTCCCCAAGCCTGTGGAGACCGATCATCTGCTGCAGCTGATGCGGCACTGGCTACGGCGCAGCGCGGGGCAGGGCAGCTTAGCCAGGCTCGCCAGCTCGACCTAGGAGCAATCGAGTGGCAGAGAAAGCCAAGATCCTGCTGGTTGACGACCGCGCGGAGAACATCGTCGCGCTGGAGGCCATCCTCAGCTCGCTGAACCAGGCACTGGTTCCTGCGCGCTCCGGGGACGCCGCTCTCAAGGCGCTGCTCAGCGACGAGTTCGCGGTCATCCTGCTGGATGTGCTGATGCCCGGCATGGACGGTTTCGAGACCGCCGCCCACATCAAGCGCCGGCCCAAGACCCGCGACGTGCCGATCATCTTCCTCACCGCGCGCAACGCCGAGCCCGACTACGCGTTCCGCAGCTACTCGGCCGGGGCCGTGGACTACATCGCCAAGCCGTTCGACCCCTGGGTGCTCCGGGCCAAGGTGTCGGTGTTCGTGGACCTGTACATGAAGAACCGCCAGCTCAGCGACCAGGCGGCCATGCTGCGCACGCAGCTGGGGGATTCGCTGGAGACGGCGCGATTCGAGGCGACGCGGCGGGATGCGGCGGAGAACGCCCAGGCCGAGGTCGGCCCCGTGCTCGCCGAGCTGTCCGGGCGGCTCGCGGCGGTTGAGGACATGGTCACGGTGCTGTCCGGGCAGGCCGCCGCCGCGGACGGCCCCCGGATGGCCGAATCGGTCGGGCAGTTGGAGCACCGCGTGGCGCGGCTGCGCGGCGTGTTCGACGCGCTGCGGGTGGAAAGCTGAGGCTGTGTTAGCTCCGGGGGGCCTGCGGCCCCCCGGAGCCCCCCGCCATCCCGTCCGCTCGGGCCAGCCTCCGGCCAGCCGTCGTGGCCGGGATCCGGATCACGGCTCCGGGGGCCGGTAGCGGATGCCCTCGTCGGCCTCGCGGTAGATCTCCGGCCCGGCCGGGCGGCGGATTTCCTCAGCCAGGTGGCCGAGCAGGCCGGCGGTGCGGGCCAGCAGCGCGAAGCCGCGCAGGATCTCGATGTCAAAGCCCAGATCGGCCAGGGCGGCGCCGCACACCCCGGCCCCGTTCAGCGGCAGGGTCCGGCCGAGGACTCGCGGGTGCACCCGGCCTACGGCCTCGAACAGCTGCAGGTGCGGGCCGAACCTGCCCTCCTCCCGCGCGATCCGGAACATCACCGGGGTGCGCGGGTCACCGGCCTTGTGGATCGGGTGGCCCAGGCCGGGCACCAGGCGGCCCGCCTCCCGCTGGGACCGCACCGCCGCCTCGGCCATGGCGTCCCAGCCCGCGTCGTCGCCGGGAAGCGGGCCGTTGTGGCGGGCCAGCGCATCGGCCAGGAACCGGCCGCAGTCCTCGGTCACGCCCAGGAAACGCGAGCCGCCGCCCAGCAGCCCGGCCGCCAGCGCGCCCTGCACTGACTCCGGGGCGCCGGTCAGGGTCAGCCGTGCGGCGATGGCGGACGGGGTGAACCCGTGATCGGCCAGCGCGACCAGCACCGCCTCGAAGACCCGCAGCTCTCCGGGCTCCGGCCGGCGCAGCGCGACCAGCCAGAACGCCAGCTCGCCGAAGGACACCTGGCCCATGAGCTCGCCGGCCAGGTCGTGGCCGAGCAGGCTGATCGACGTGGCGTCAGAGGTCCCGATCGACGTGGGGTACGGCTCGTGCTCTTCGGTCATGCGTCCGAATCGTACTCACCGGGCTGGTGCCCGGCCGGAAGCCGGTGCTTGGCCACCCGGGACGTGGGCGTGCGCGGCAGCTCGCCGATCACCTGCCAGTAGCGGGGCACCTTAAACGCGGCGAGCTGGCCCGCGGCGAACGAGCGCAGCTCATCGAAGTCCACGGCCGCTCCGTCGGCGGGCACCACGAACGCCTTCACCTCGTCCTCGGACAGCTCGGACGGCACCCCGACCACCGCGCACTCAAGCACCGCGGGATGCGCCTCCAGCACCTCCTCGACCTCCAGCGGCGACAGGTTCTCGCCTCGGCGCCGCAGCACCTCCTTCTGCCGGGCGACGAACGTGTATGTCCCGTCCCCCTCGGCGGTGACCAGGTCGCCGGTGCGCAGCCAGCCGCCGGCGAACAGCGCGGCGGTCTCCTCCGGCATCCCCCAGTACCCGGGCGTGAGCACGGGGTTGCGCAGCTGCATCTCGCCGGTCTCGCCCGGGTCCAGGACGCGGCCGTCCTGGCCGGCCACCCGCGCCTCGTTGACCGTGCCCAGGACCGGATGCTGCCGGGCCGAGCCGAGCGTGCCGTACGGCCGCGTGCCGCGGGCCCAGATCAGGCCGTACGGGGACTCCGACATCGCATAGCCGACCACGATCCGGATCCCGAACCGCTCCTCGATCTCCAGCTGCCGTTCCCGCTCCGGCGCCGGCCCGGTGTAGCACAGCCGCAGGGGGTTGTCGGCGTCGTCCGGCCGCGGCGGCTGCCGCATCAGGATCTCGAGCATGGCCCCGATCGCGTTGAATTCGGTCGCGCCGTGCCTGCGGGCCGAGTCAAGGAACCCGCTGGCCGAGAACCGCGGCAGCAGCACCAGGCCCGCCCCACAGGCCAGCGAGCCCATCACCGAGTACGCGGGCGCGTTGATGTGGAACAGCGGCAGCGAGGTCATCAGCCGGTCCGCGGCGGTCAGCTCCATCCAGAAGCCGAAGCCCTCCCCCGCCATCGCGTAGGCCCGGTGGGTCTGCATGACGAGCTTGGACCGCCCGGTCGTGCCCGAGGTCGGGATCAGCACGGCCAGGTCATCCGGGCCGACCCCGGTCTCCGTCAGCTCGGCCGCGCGCCCCGCGGAAGCCCCGGCGACCAGCTCGTTACAGTCCAGCACGCGGAGCCCGGGCTGCTCACGGGCCGCGGCGTCGGCCAGCGGGGCGAGTCCGGCGTCGCTGATCAGGGCGTGCGGCGACACCTGCCGGACCATCCCGGCCAGCTCGGCCGGGGTGCTCCGCGGGTTGGCCGAGACGATGACCGCACCCAGCGAGGGCAGCGCCAGCCAGCACATCAGGTAGTCGGGGGTCGATCTGGCCGTGGCCATTACGAGATCCCCGCGCCCGACTCCCGCGTCCCTCAGGGCCCGGGTCACGCCGGCCACCCGGTCCGCCGCCTGGGCGAAGGTCAGTGTGATCTCGTCGGTGCGCAGCCAGACCCCATCGGGGTCACGCTCCGCGGCCGCGGCCAGCAGCCCCGGGATCGTGCCGGTGTACCCGGCCAGGCCAGAGGGCTGGGGGGAGCGTGTCATGGCTGAGACGATACGGGGCGCGCTCAGCCGCCCGCGGTACGCCCGTCAACGGCGGTGAAGGCGATGGTCTGCGTCCACCACGCCGGATCCGCGCACCGGGCGAGGAACCCGTCGATCGCCCGGTCGTCGAGGTGGCCCGAGCCCACCAGGCGGGGGCGCAGCTCGGTGACCGTAAGCCGCCAGTACTCGGCCCAGTCGGACCTGCCGTGGTAGAGCGCGGTCTCGGCTGTGGCCTCGATGTTCGTCAGTCCCCGGCCGGACAGCATCGCCGGGAGCCTGCGGCCGATGAAGTAGTCGATGCCCTGCTCGCGCGACCAGGCCAGCCATCCTGCCCAGAACGCCCGGATCTCAGCGGGCTCGGCGATGCTGACCGGCAGGAAATCCGGCTCGATCAGCAGGATCGCCCCGCCCGGCCGCGCGCTGGCCACGAGGTTCGCCACCGCGGCCTCGGCATCTGCGACATGATGCAGCACGGCGCGGGCCGTAACTAGATCAAAGCTTCCCGGCTCTACAGGCCCCGCGAGAATGTCGGCCTCGCGGAACTCCAGCCCGGGCACGTCCGCGCCGGTCAGGGACAGGTCCAGGTCCACCGCTACCGCACGCCCGCCCGGCGCGACCCTCCCGGCCAGCCAGGCCGACACGGACCCGTTGCCGCACCCGACCTCGAGCGTCCGGGTACCGGGCCCGGGCCCCAGCCGCTCAAGGTGACGGCGGTGCATCGGATCGAGCAGCCGCGACATCAGCGCCAGCCGCTGGCGCTCGCCTTCCTGGTGATGATCAAGAACGTACTCCGGCACGCCCCGCCCCCGCTCCCGTCGGCCCAGCGTAATGCTACCCTCCGTAACGGCTTGGGCACGTTCTATCTATGTCAGGGCCCTTGTTTCGTGCGCGGCGGGAGGCCACGGGCCAGCACCTCGAGAATGTCGTCGAGCACATCTCCCGGCACCTTCCCGCCCGCCGTCCAGTCGGCCCAGCGCATGCCGATGAAGTTGCCCACGCCGGTGTACAGGTACGCGATTACCTCGGGGTCGTACCGCGCGTCCACCTCGCCGGCCAGCTGAGCCTGGCGGACCCCGCGGGCGTAGCCCCGGGCCAGGCGCTCGTAGTACTCGCGGAACAGGCCGGGATCGACGAACTCCGACTCGCGCACGATGCGGTCGATCCACGGCCGCGTGGACAGCAAGTCGAAGAAGGCGCGGAAGGCGGCGCGCTCCCGGTCCCGCTGGTTGTCGGGCGCCTGCTCCAGGGCAGCGCCCATCGCGGCGCGCAGGTCGGCGTTGATCCGCCGGACTACGGCCGCGAAGATGTCGGCCTTCGACCTGAAATGCGCGTAGAAGCTGCCGGTGGCGATGCCGGCCCGGGCGCAGATGCCGGCCACGCTGGTCCGCTGGTAGCTGCGTTCGGCGAAGAGCTGCTCGGCCGCGGACAGCAGCCGCTCGGCCGGCGGCCGGTCAACGCCCGGCGCAGGCCGGCGGCTTGCTGCGGCAGTCACGCTGGATTCTCCGTTCTGGCTGGGGAACGGGCAAGCGGCGGCCGGTCCGCCGGCGCAGGAGGGCCGGCCGCCCGGGATAGCTCCCGGGCGGCCAGCCCGCCGCTGGTCAGGGCGATGGTATCCCGCTCGCCGGGGCCGGCGGCTGCGCCGTCGAGTAGGTCGTGATCGCGCCGGTCGGTGAAGTGTCGGTCACCTGGACCGGCCCGATCGGCTTGAGCGCGCCGTTGTTGACCACGGCCATGTAAGCACCGGTGATGCCGTCATGGTTGCTGGACGAGAAGGCGTAGGGGGCCACGGCGAATCCCTGCGGCAGCCCGCCGTTGATCGCGTTGACCAGGTCCTGCCGGGTCGGGTTCCGTCCCGCCTTGAGCATGGCCTGCACGAAGGTGTAGCCCACCGCCACCCCGTAGGCCACGTTGCCGTCCATCGGCGCCTTCGGGTCGTACTGGCTGTGGATCTTCGTGAGCAGCTGGATCCAGCTGTTGCTGGTCTCGCCGAGCGACGGCAGATAGCCGTCGGTGATGATCCCCTGGGTCAGCGAGTTACCGAAGCCCGCCTTGGTGTTCTTGGCGAACGAGGCCAGCAGCCCGGCCAGTGTGATCGGGTCGGAGCCGACGTCGCTGACCACGAGCTGCGGGCTGAAGCTGAGCTTCAGGCTCGTCAGCCGCAGGAACGCGGTGAAGAAGGGTACCGAGAACGACACGACGACCTGGGCCCCGGCTGCCTTGAGCGCGGTCACCTGCGGCGCCACGTTGGTCACCGTCGGGTTGTAGCTTTCCCTGGCCACGACCTGGGACTTCGGGATCTCGTAGTCCAGGCCCTTGACGCCGTCCTGGCCGAACTCGTCGTCCTGGAAGAAGTAGCCGATCTTCTTGCCCTTGAAGTGCTGCTCGATGTACTTGCCCAGGATCTTGCCTTCGCGGACGTAGTCGAGCTGCCAGCCGAACGTGTTCGGGTAGGTGCTCGGGGCGTTCCAGCACTCGCAGCCTGACGCGACGAACACGTCCGGCACCTTCGCGCTGTTCAGGTACTTGACGACGGCCAGGTGCGTGGGCGTGCCGAGGCCGTTGAAGATCGCATAGACGTTGTCCTGCAGCACGAGCTGGCGGACCACGGTCGACGTGATGGTCGGGTCGTACTGGTCGTTCAGGTACTTGTAGACGATCTTCCGGCCAAAGATGCCGCCGTGCGCGTTGACGTACTTGAAGTAGGCGTTGGAGGCCGGGGCGATCTCGTCGTAGCCAGGGGCGGCCACGCCGGTGAGCGGCTGATGGCTGCCGATCGTGATCGTGGTCGCGGTGATGCCCGGCGCCGAGGCGGTGAGGGCCGAGCTGCCGGATGAGGACGAACTCGAGCTGCCGCTCGAGCCGCCGCAGGCGGCGGCCACCATCGCGACAACAGCGATCCCGGCGACGGCCGCGAGGTTCACCCGATGTGATCTTCTCATGTGGTGCCTTCCTCCTGGTGTTCACTGGCCGGCCTGCGCCGGCGCAACGCGTTGAATGGCACGGCCGCGGCGGGGGCGGCAGGCCCGAAGAGGCGGCGCAGGCCGCCCTGGATGCCCGCGGGGAAGACGAGCATGACGACGATCAGGACCACGCCGTAGGCGGCGATCGGCACGCTGGAACTGGCCGCGCCGGACAGGCCGTGGCTGGCCGCGACGTTGGTGATGTAGGTGGGCACCAGGACCAGCAGCAGGCTCCCCCACAGCGCGCCGGGCAGGCTGCCGAGGCCGCCGAGCACCGCCGCGGTGAGCAGCCCGATGGACAGGGTGAGGGTGTAGGCGCCCGGCGCGACGATCCCGGTGACCACCGCGAGCAGGGCCCCGCCGATCCCGGCGCACGCAGCGCTCACCACGAACGCGAGGACACGCAGCCTGGCCACGTTGAGCCCGGACAGGGCCGCGGCCACCTCGTCATCGCGCACCGCCCGCCAGCCGCGGCCGACCCGGCTGCGGCCGAGGTTGGCCAGCAGGACCAGGGTGATCAGGGCCGCGGCGCAGGTGAGCCACGCGAGCCAGCGGGTGGGCGGGAAGGTGGGGCCGAGGAAGGCCGGGGTGGTGATCGTGACCGACAGTCCCTGGTCGCCGCCGAACACCCCCGAGTACTGGTCGGCCACCGACGGCAGGGCCACGGCCAGCATCAGCGTGGCCCCGGCCAGGTACGGGCCCCGTAGCCGGGCCGCCGCGATGCCCACGATCGCGCCGGCCAGGGCGGCGATCACGGCGCTCGCCACGAACACGAGCTCCAGCGGCCAGCCCAGGTGGAGCAGCAGCAGCGCCGCGGCGTAGCCGCCGATCGCCATGAACGCGCCGTTGCCGATCGAGATCTGGCCGCTGAGGCCGATCAGCAGGGTGAGCCCGGCCACCGCCACGACGTACGCGGCGACCTCGGCCATCTGGTAGTCGCGGTAGGAGCCGAGCCGGACCGACAGCGCCGCGATCACCAGCGCGACACAGATCGCAGCGGCCAGGTGGCGGGCCAGCGTCATGGTCATACCCTCCGGGTGGCGGTGGCCGAGAACAGGCCGGACGGCCGGACCATCAAGATCAGCGACAGCACCACGAGGCCGTAGACCAGGACCAGGTCGTTGCCCAGGTAGCCGCCCGCGTAGCTGAGCACCACGCCGAGCAGCACCCCTCCGGCGACCGCCCCGACCGGGCTGTCCAGGCCGCCGATCACGGCCGCGGTGAAGCCGAGCACGAAGATCGAGTCCATGCTGTTCGGGTAGAGGAATGTCGTCGGGGTGACCAGCACGCCGGCCAGCGCGCCGAACAGGCCGGCCAGCGCCCAGCCGAGGGTCAGGACCCGCCCGATCCTGACCCCGAGCAGCCTGGCCACGCCCGGGCTGAACGCGGTGGCCCGCAGCCGCAGGCCGACCGCCGTATACCGGAACACCGCGGCCAGCGCCAGCGCCGCGATCAGCACGGCGGCCGCGGTGAACAGGTCGTTCGGGGAGATCCCGAGCGCGAGCGTGCCGATCTTCAGCCCGGTCACCGAGTAGGCCGCGGGAAACGAGCGGAACTGCCCGCCGTAGAGGATCCCGGCCAGCCCCTCGAGGAAGATGAGCAGCCCGATGGTGACGATCACCGAGTTCAGCGGCGCCTTGCCGAGCGTGGGCCGGACGACCGTGCGCTCCAGGATCGCGCCGAGCACCAGCCCGGACGCCAGGGCCACGGCGAATCCCAGCCAGTAGTTCCCGCTGTGCGAGATGACCAGCCACGCCACATACGTGGTGAACATCGCCATGCCGCCCTGGGAGTAGTTGAGCACCCGGGTGCCGCGCCAGATCAGCACCAGCGAGAGCGCTATCGCGGCGTAGATCATGCCGATGGCGATCCCGCCGAGGGTGAACTCGAGGAACTCCTGCATCTCGCCCCTTCCCGCCCGCCCTCAGAAACCCAGATAGTGACGCCGCAGCGCGACGTCGGCCGCGAGGGCGGCCGCGTCGTCCTCGGCGACGACCTTGCCGAGGTTGAGCACCAGGCCCTGATCAGCGATGCCGAGCGCGCTGCGGGCGTTCTGCTCGACCAGCAGCACGGTCAGGCCCGTGTCGTCGCGCAGCTGCCGGATCAGGTCCATGACCTGCGCCACCATCCTCGGCGCGAGGCCGAGCGACGGCTCGTCGAGCAGCAGCACCCGGGGGGCCGCCATCAGCGCCCTGGCAATGACCAGGATCTGCCGCTCGCCGCCAGACATCGTGGCCGCGGCCCGGCGCCTGCGCTCGGCCAGCACCGGGAACCGGCTGTAGGCGTCGTTCAGCGCCGTGGCCCGGCTGGCCCGATCGCCCCGGGACAGCGCGCCGAGGCGCAGGTTCTCCTCCACAGTCAGCTCGGTGATGACGCCCTGCCCCTCGGGCACGTGCGCCACCCCGGCCCTGGCAATGTCCTCGGGACGCCGCCGGGCCAGGTCGGCGCCGCCGACCAGAATCCTCCCGAGCCGCGGCCGGACGAGCCCGCTGATCGTGCGCAGCAGCGTGGTCTTGCCGGCGCCGTTAGCGCCGAGCACCGCGGTGATGGTGCCAGGCGGGGCCGAGACCGAGACCCCGTCAAGCACGGTCACCCCGCCGTATCCGGACACGATGCCTTCAACGGCCAGCGCCCTGGTGTCCTGCGTGCTCGTGTCCTTCGAGGCCGGGTCAGTCATGCCCCGCCTCCCCGGCCTGCGCGGCTCCCGCTTCCCCGCGCCCGGTCTCCGGAGCGCCGGTCTGTTCGGCCCAGGTCTCCGTGGCCCCGTTCTTCTGGGGCCCGTTCTCCTCGGCCCCGAGGTACGCCGCGGTCACCGCCGGATCGGCCTGCACCTGCCCCGGCGTGCCGGCCGCGATCAGCTTGCCGAAGTCCAGCACGAAGATCGTGTCGCAGACCGACATCATCAGGTCCATCCGGTGCTCGATCACCACGACGCTGACGTCCTCGGCCAGCTGGGTGATGAGGTCCCCGAGCTCGGGCAGTTCCTTCTCGGACAGGCCGCTGGCCGGCTCATCGAGCAGCAGCAGCCGCGGCTGGGCGGCCAGGGCACGGGCCAGCGCGACCCGTTTGCGCAGGCCGTACGCCAGGGTCTCGGGCATGCTGTCGGCCAGGTCGCCGGCGCCCACGCGGTTCAGCGCCGCCATCGCCTGCTTCCGCAGCCGCCGCTCATCCCGGTCCGACCTGGGCAGGCCGAACAGGCCGGACCAGAACCCGGCGCGCCCGGAGGGGGTAGCGCCGATCATGACGTTCTCGACCACGGACAGGCCGCGGAACAGCCCGACACCCTGCAACGTGCGGGCAATCCCCAGGCCCGCGAGCCGGTGCGGCCGCACGCCGGTGATCTCACGGGAGCCGAACGCGATCGTCCCCGATTCCGGCCTGACGAAACCGCACACAACATTCAGCAGCGTGGTC
The DNA here is from genome assembly GCA_963844655.1 of uncultured Actinomycetota bacterium. Lineage (GTDB taxonomy): Bacteria > Actinomycetota > Actinomycetes > Streptosporangiales > Streptosporangiaceae > JASHPR01. Next base: position 140,258 of record CAWJPA010000002.1, read on the forward strand.
TTCCCGGCCCCGTTCGGGCCGATGATCCCGGTAACCTGGCGCGGTGCGGCGCTGAGCGACACGTCATCGAGCGCAGTCAGGCCGCCGAACCGCACGGTCACGCCGCTGATCGCGAGAGTTCCGGCCGCCGTCGGCAGGCCGGTCAGCCCTGCCTGTGATGAACCATCATTCATCCGGCCCATCCCCGCTCTATGAGGCATGACCGTCGTGTTATGAACCTCTATTCAGGACCTAATGCCGTTATCGCGCAAGGCCCGGTGTGAGAGTCGGTGTCGATTTGTTGCCGATCCGAGACCTGGGCGCCACCGCCGGGCCGCTCAGCCGCGGCGCCGGTGATGGCCCGGTGCCGTGGTTCCGGCAGGTCGCGGCACAAGGCAGCATGGAGAGGTGACCGACACACTGGACGGCGCCCCCGGCGCGCTCGCGGGCCCGGCGGACCAGGTGACGGAGCCCCTGGGTGAGCTGGCTGACCTGATCGCCGCCGGTAACGTCCTGATCCTCAGCGGAGCCGGGCTGTCCACGGAATCCGGGATACCGGACTACCGCGGGCCGACCGGGCGGTCGCGGCGGGCCGAGCCGATGACGTACCAGACGTTCACCGGCAGCGTGGCCGCCCGCCGCCGGTACTGGGCGCGCAGCCACATTGGGTGGCGGCACGTGGCGCGCGCCGGGCCGAACGCGGGTCATCATGCGGTCGCTGAGCTCCAGCGCCGCGGGCTGCTCGCCGGGATCATCACGCAGAACGTCGACGGCCTGCACCAGGCGGCCGGTGCGCGGCCGGTCATCGACCTGCACGGCAGCCTGGACCGCGTGGTCTGCCTTTCCTGCACCGAGCGGTCCTCCCGCGACACGCTCGACCGGCGGCTGCGCGCGGCCAACCCGGGCTGGGCCGCGACCATGACCGGCCTCAACGCGGATGGCGACGCCGTGGTGCCCGACGACCAGGCGGAGCGCTTCGAGATCGTGGACTGCGAGAGCTGCGGCGGCGTGCTCAAGCCCGATGTGGTGTTCTTCGGCGAGAACGTGCCGCGGTCCCGCGTGGACGACTGCTACGCGCTGACCGGGCGCGCCAGCGCCCTGCTGGTCCTCGGGTCCTCGCTGACCGTGATGTCCGGCTACCGGTTCGTCCGGCAGGCAGCGAAGCTGGCGGTCCCCGTCGCGATCATCAACCAGGGGCCCGGCCGCGGGGACACCCTGGCCGGCCTGGTCATCGACGCGCCGCTCGGTGCGACGCTCACCGCGCTCGTCGCCGAGACAAACCGCAGGTCGCAACCCTCCCACTGAACCGGGTCACTGGCGCAGGAACGCCAGGACCGCAAGCACCCGCCGGTGGTCCGTGGCCGCGGGCAGCAGGTCGAGCTTGGTGAAGATGTTCCCGATGTGGGTCTCGACGGTTTTAGGTGCCATCCACAGCTGTTCCGCGATGGCCTGGTTCGAGCGGCCCTCGGCCATCAGGGCCAGCACCTCCTTCTCCCGGTCGCTGAGCGACTGCAGCGGGCTGTCCTGCCGCGGCCTGGCTACCAGGCGCGCGATGACCTCAGGGTCGATCACTGACTCGCCCCGGGCCACCCGGTGCACGGCGTCCGTGAACTGGGCCAGGTCCGCGACCCGCTCCTTGAGCACGTACCCCACGCCGCGTGGATCGTCGGCCAGCAAGTCGACGACATGCTGCGTCTCCACATGCTGCGACATCAGGAGGACCGCGGTGCCCGGCCAGCGGCGGCGGATCTGCTGCGCCGCCTGAAGTCCCTCGGTCGTCTGCGTCGGCGGCATCCGGATGTCGGCCAGCACGACCTGGGGGCGGACGGCTTCGGTCACCTGCATGAGGGAGGCGGCGTCGGCGGCCGTGCCCGCGACGTCCAGCCCGGCGTCGGTCAGCACCCGGCGCAGCCCTTCGCGGAGCAGGACCGAATCCTCCGCGATCACGAGCCGCACGGCCGGGGAGCCGGCCACGCCAGGCGGGCCGGGGGCGGCTGCGGCGGAATCCGGGAGATCCGTCATGGGCACGGGATCTGCGCATGCAGCCGGGTGCCGCCGCCTGGCGGGCTGTCGATCCGCAGCGAGCCGCCGACCGACGAGACACGGTCGGCCAGCCCGCTGAGGCCGCTGCCCGCACCGGCCCGTGCACCGCCCACCCCGTCGTCGCTGATCTCGACCACCAGCTGCTCGGCCTGCCGCCGGACCGCGACCACGGCTGTGCTGGCCCGGGCGTGCTTGGCTATGTTGGCCAGCGCCTCGGACACCACGAAATACGCGGTCGCCTCGACCTGGGCCGGGAAACGGCCTGCGGGCACGGCGCGCACCGCGGTCGCCACGGGAGATCGTTCGACGAGGGCCTGGATCGCGCCTTCCAGGCCGGTCTGGGTGAGCACCGCCGGATGAATGCCTCGAGCCAGCTCCCGCAGCTCCGCAATGGCTTCCCTGGCCTCCTTGGACGCCGAGTCGAGCAGCCCTTCAAGATCGGGGTCGGCGCCACTGGCCCGGTCCCTGGCCATGCCGAGCGCCAGCGAAAGCGTGACCAGGCGCTGCTGCGCACCGTCGTGCAGGTCGCGCTCCAGGCGCCGCCGCTCCGCGTCGCCTGCCGCGACGATCCTGGCCCGGGATGCGCGGACCTCCTCCAGCTGAGCCTGCACCTCCGCCTGGAGCCGGGCATGCTCAAGCGCGAGGCTGGCCGCGGCCGCCGTGACCTGGATCAGCTCCGGCTCGTGCCGCAGTTCCGCGTCGTGGATGAGCGCCGCGTCACTTGCCGGTTCGAGCGGGGCCAGCATCCGCCCGGCGGGCAGCTGCGCGGGGTCCACAGCCTGGCCGCTGGTGTCGAGGTAGCCGGACCGGTCCGGCGCCAGGAACGCGAGTTGCAGGGTCGGGTCGCCGAGGGCCGCGGCGAGCGCATCCCGCAGCTTCGCCGGGTCCGGGCCTGGCTCCAGGCTGACCAGGGCCGCCCCGACGGCTCCCCGCGCGGTACGGGCCCGGAGCATCCCGACGGCGTAGGCGACGGGCGGCGCGGCCAGCAGTAGCGGCCCGACTCCGTAGAGCAGGACACCGGAGGGCTGGGCGTTCAGCGCGCTGACGGTCTCGACCACGGCGATGTACCCGGCCACCGGCACGCTGACCCAGGCCAGGGCGTTCATCGCCCGGCGTGCGTAACCGCGGGACGACCGCCAGTGCGCCACAATGCGCACGACCACGGCGGCCGTGATGAGCAGGCCGACGATCGACGTGATCGTGCTGACCCTGCTCTCCAGCCGGCCGGAACCGTCCAGCAGCAGCAGGTTGGCCGGGCAGGCCGTGCCGCAGCCGCCCGTCCGCGGGTTCCAGAAGAACAGGCCGGCGATCGTGCTGCCGATGTTCCAGCTGTAGTTCACGGCCACGAGCAGCCGGTCGCCGCGGCTCCGGAGCCGCCCGTAAGGCCAGGCCAGGCCCAGATGAGCCAGGCACGCCTGGTACAGGCTCGCGGTCACCTGGCCGATCGTGAACGGCAGCGCGTAATGCAGGTTGGTCAGCGACGGAAGGAACCAGGCGTAGCCGGTGATCGTGAACAGCAGCCCGATCCGCTCGGCGGGATGGCGCTGCCAGGCCATCAGGCCGACGGCCAGGTAGGCGACCAGGACGACCGTCGTCGATATCAGGTAGATCGGGGCGGGCCGCGGCCCTGGCCAGCCGGTGACGTAGTACGTGACCAGGGTGAAGACCGTCGCGGCGACCGCGCCGGCGATCAGCCCGGCGCGCAGCCGGGGGTTCACGGCTGGCCTTCCGCGAGGTAACCGCGCAGGGCGCGGCCGCTGAGCTGGTCCTTGGGCAGGAAGCCCGCGGCCGGGCTTGATGCGATCAGCCCTCCGTAGTCGCTGGCGTCGCGGGTGGACGTCAGGACGATGACCGGCCCGTCGCCGGAGGCCGTCAGCTGCCTGGCCACCTCGAAGCCATCCGAGTCGGGAAGCTGGATGTCGAGCAGCACCAGCCGGGGCCGGACGGCCCTGGCTGCCTCCGCGGCTTCGGCGCCGCTCGCGGCCTCGGCCACCGTGAAGCCGGCCGCCTCCAGGATCGTCCTGGCCAGCGCCCGGAAGCCGTCGTGATCGTCGACGACGAGAACTGCCGCGGAAGTCCGCATGGGCAAAGTGTCGCAGCGATCACCCGCGCTGACATCAGGGCTGACCATGAGTTTCCCGCTCAGGGCTAGCCCGCTCCGGGCACGGGGCCAGCTCCGATGACCAGAGCGCGGAACCTTCCTAGCGTCGTCCTGCAGCAGGGCAGCCGATAGCACGGCGCCCGCGAAGGAGGAACGACCATGAATGCCAGCGCATCCAGAAAGACATCCGCCGTGCTGGCCGCCATCCTCGCCGGGGCGGCAGCCGCTGCCCTGGCGGCCTGCGGCAGCAACGGATCGGCGCCGCCCGTCGGCGCGCCGCCCGCCTCTGGCCATACCAGCGTGCAGCGGACGGCCACCCTGACCTGGCTGGCGAAGACCAACCTGATGTGGACGAAGAACAACTTCGCCGCGCTGGACCAGGTGACAACAGGCGGGATGCGCTCGGTCTACCTGGCGGAGCAGCATCAGGCGGCGGGCGGCAAGAGCCCGGCAGGCCGCGCCGCGTTCCGGCTGGCCGGCCTGTCGATCACCGTGCCCTGCCAGCAGGACCCGGCCACATTCGTCGCCTACGCCGACACCGATGTCTTCACGCTGGGCCAGACGATGCAGCCGGTGGCCATGGTCTTCGCCCGCGACGGCGGGGCCTGGAAGCTCGCGGCGGCAGTGAACCACCCCGCTGGCCGCTGGCCTGCGCTGTGCCGCAGCGGAGCAGGGACGACTGCCCCCGCCCTGCTGCCCTCGGCGAGCTACGGCGCCGCGCTGGCCCGCGTGCTGGGACACGCCGCGACCGGAGCGCCGGAGACCGCAGCCGCGGCCACGCCGTTCGCGGTGAATTCGTTCTTCGCCGGCCAGGGCTCGGTCAACGAGCAGTCCGCCAGGCAGCTCAGGCAGGACCGGCACGGCCAGGTCAGCCTGCGGGTGCGGTTCGCGCCAGACGCGAACCCCACGTTCGCGCTGCCCCTCGCGGGCGGCCGCGGCTACTGGCTGATCGGGTTCCTCACCCAGCTCGACACCCACACCTCTGCCGCCGGGATCAGGAACGGCACCTGGCCCGACGGCAGTACGGTCGCCCGCCCCAGGCCGGCGGTCGTCCACGAGGAGGCAGACACCTTCCTCACCACGTACGCGGCCATCGACCCGGTGCGCTCGGCAGGCCAGAAGGTCACCCTCGACGGGTTCTTCGGCTGGCCGCTGACCTCCTCGGCGGGCTGACCTGCACGCCCGGCTTGACTTCGGCCCTCATATGATGCAGTCTCACTGCATTGAATACATCCATAGTGCATTGGGGGAACCATGAGCACGTCAGGAACACCGGCCCTGGCCGGCATTCACCACCTGAAGCTGCCGGTTACCGACCTGGCCCGGTCACGTGCGTGGTATCAGAGCCGCCTCGGCTACCGCATCGAGGCCGAGTTCGTGGAGCAGGGCACGCTGATGGGCTATAGCCTGGCCCACCCGAACGGCGGCCCGCCGCTCGGCCTGCGGCTCGATCCCGACCGCGCCCGGGCGGCGGCGGGATTCGACTACTTCTCCATCGGGGTGCCCGACCGGGCGGCCATCGACGATCTCGCCCAGCGCCTGGACGCGCTGGGCGAGAGCCACGCGGGCGTGCACCGGGCCAGTTTCGGCTGGATTCTGCCCATGCTGCATGATCCCGACGGCCATGAGGTGCGCTTCTATACGATGGAGCACCACAGCGACCCCCGGACGGCGGGGGTCACGACCATCCACGACCCCCGGGAGACCGCAGAGCGCCTGGAACGCGAGGCCGCGGCCGCCGACACCTCCTGACCGGCCGCCCTGGCCAGCGCGCACAGAGCCGACCCTGCGCCCCTTAATACGACCCCCAAAGGACGGCAAGGCGTTGGTCATACGAATGTGGCAGATTCCCGGCTTGCGGCGCCCGGACTGGCTACGGTAGCCGAGGTGGACTCCGGAACTTCCCCAGCTGAGACAAGCTCGCCCGCCGACGCCGAGGACCGAAACCGGCCGGCCGAGAAGACCGCGGCGCCGTCGGCCAGCAAGACCGCGGAACCTGCGTCAGACAAGCCCGCGTCGGCTCCTGACGACGGGGCGGCACCCGCCGCGGAACCGGCCCCGCCCACCGCGGAGACCGGGGCACCGCCCGCTGCCACCTCGGCCCCGCCCCCGGAGAGCCGCAGGGATCAGGCCCGCCTTGCCTTCTCCAGCTTCCTGATGCTGTTCGTCGAGCTGGCCCTGATCCGGTGGGTCACCTCGAACAACGTCTACGTGACCAAGGCCACCAACTTCGTCCTGCTGGCCAGCTTCCTCGGCATCGGGATCGGCTTCCTGAACGCGCGCACCAAGCGCGACTACCTGCGCTGGACGCCGGTCGCCCTGCTGGCTCTGGTCGGCTTCGTGCTCGCGTTCCCCGTGATCCTGTCGTCGCTCAGCGGCGCGCACCCGTTCCGGGGCCTGAACGGGATGCTCGCGCTGCCGCAGCCGGTCAGCCTCACCATCATCTTCGTGCTCACCGCCGCGGTGATGGCCGGCATCGGCCAGGGCGTGGCCAGGATCTTCGTCACCTTCCGGCCGCTGAGCGCCTACCGGCTCGACATCGCGGGCAGCATCGCCGGCATCGCGGTGTTCTCCATCCTGTCGTTCCTCAACCAGCCGCCCGCGACCTGGGGCATCATCGCCTGCGCCGGCATCGTGGTCATGCTGATCCCCAAGGTCCGGTGGTGGCAGGTCGCGGGCCTGGTGGTGGTCGCGGTGCTGCTGTTCGGCGAGTCGCTCGTGCCCGGCCAGACCTGGTCGCCCTACAACAAGCTGTCCGTGGTGGAGCAGGGCGGCAAGTCGCCCGCCCTGGGGGTGTCCGCGAACAACATTCCCTACCAGGCGGCCCGGGCCCTGCCGGTGCTCAGGACGCAGAAGCCGTTCTACTGGTACCCGTACCGCCACGTCACCAAGGCCAGCCTGAACAACGTCCTGATCATCGGCGCGGGCACGGGGAACGACACCGCGGTCGCGCTGTCCGAGGGCGCCAAGCACGTCGACTCGGTCGAGATCGACCCGCAGCTGCTGCACATCGGCAAGACCCGGTCCCCGAACCACGCCTACGCCAGCCCCCGGGTCACCACCCACGTGGGCGACGGCCGCGAGTTCCTGCAGGACACGAACAAGAAGTACAACCTGATCCTGTTCGCGCTGCCTGACTCCCTGGCCGCGGTCTCCGGGCAGTCCGCCGTCCGGCTGGAGAGCTTCCTGCTGACCACCCAGTCGGTGGCGGCGGTCAAGGCGCACCTCGCGCCCGGCGGCACGTTCGCCATGTACAACTACTACGCGCCGTTCCTGCTCAACCGGTACGCGACCACGATCGATGACGTGTTCCACCGGTCCCCCTGCGAGGACGTCGGGCCGCCGCTCGGCGGCCGGAGGCTGGCCACCCTGACCGTGTACAGCGCTGGCCAGGTCCCGAACTGCAGCACCTTCTGGAACGGCACCAGGGTCGCCCCGGCCACCGACGACTACCCGTTCCCCTACCTGCCCGCCCCGGGTCTCCCGAGCGTGTACATCTGGATGCTCGGGTTCATCCTGCTCGGGTCGCTGATCCTGGTCCGGGTGGGCGGCGGCACGTACCGCGGCATGCAGCGGTACGTCGACCTGGCCTTCATGGGCGCCGCGTTCCTGCTGCTCGAGACGAAGAACATCGTGCAGTTCGCGCTGCTGTTCGGCACCACCTGGTTCGTGAACTCGCTGGTGTTCGCCGGGGTCCTGGTCGCGGTGTACCTCGCGGTGGAGACGGCCAGGCACGTCAAGCTGCCCCGCCCGACCATCCTGTACGCCGCCCTGATCCTGTCGCTGGCCGTGTCCTGGCTGGTGCCTCCAGACGCGCCGCTCAGCCTGCCGCTGATCCCGCGCTTCCTGGCCGCCACCGCGCTCGCGTTCGCCCCGGTGTACCTGGCGAACCTGGTCTTCGCGCAGCGGTTCGCCAGCGTGGACATGGCCGGGGCAGCGTTCGCCGCCAACCTGCTGGGCGCGATCGCCGGCGGCGCGATCGAGTACATCGCGCTGATCACCGGCTACCGGTTCCTGCTGGTCGTGGTCGGCGTGCTGTACGCGCTGGCCTTCGTGACCAGCCGCTGGCGGAAGTCGGCGCAGTCGCTGTCCTGATCGCGCCGGCCAGGAGCGCTCAGAAGCCGGGAAACACGGCGCGCAGCCGGTCGAGGTCCGCGGCATCCGCCGTGACCTCGGCCGGGGTGTGCGCGGGGTCCAGCCGGCCGTAGGCCAGGCGGAGCAGGGCCTCGGCGGGCATGCGGGCCTCGCTGCCGGCCCCGCCGCCGTCGCCAGGCCAGTCCGGCATGGTGATGGACTCCCCCGCGATCAGCAGGTAGTCGCGGTCCGGATCCGTGGTGACAATCCGGATCCTGAACGCATCCGCCGGTGGCTGGCCGAGCCGCGGCGCGAGGAACTCCGGCACGTTGTCGATCAGGAGCGTCACCGCGTCTTGCCGTAGCGCGGCGGCGGGATCGATGCTGACGGCGACGTCCCAGGTGTGCAGGGCGTGCTCGCCGAGGCGCAGCCTGATCAGCCCCACGCTGTCCAGGTGCATGCCGAAGAACTCGAAGCTGATCCGGCCCAGTTCGTCGTCGCTGAGGGCCTCCAGGGACTCGACGTACTTCTCATCGGAGATCAGGCCGTCGGCGACCTGCTCTTCTGGGGTCTTGGCGTTCCAGACGTCCCAGATCGGCTGGAACATCTCCGTCCCTGGCGCCTCGGCCTCCCCCAGCGCGGCCGGCAGCATCAGCAGCGCGATCTCGGCCCCGCTGCCGAGATGGGACAGCACCTGGGCCACGTTCCAGTCCCGGCAGTACGACGGCTCGCGTAGTTGGCCCGAGGTACGCGACGTGACCAGGTCGGCCAGCCGGTCGTGGGAGTTGCGAAGGGCGGCGATCCAGGCCCGGGGGTCTTGCTCCACTGATGGCTCCGTTCTCGGGGAGTGAGGGCGGGCGGACGGGTTGCGTAACGGCGGCGGGAAGATCAGGGGATATCGGGAATCAACGGCCACCTAACTTCATAGGCTGCCATGTCGGTACAACAGTGCAAACTCGGGGCCAGCCCGCCGGCTCCGTGCGGCGCCCGGCCCGGACCCGTAGGGTGAGGGGAATGAAGATCGGTTTCGGCGCCCCGGTGTCGGGCGCCTGGGCAACTCCGGACAATCTCGCCGGGTTCGCGGTTCGCGCCGAGCAGGCCGGCTACGCGTCGCTGTGGAGCTTCCAGCGGCTGCTCGTCCCCGAGGGCTCGGGCATGGACCCCGTCTACCACAGCGTGCTCGACCCGATGGCGGCTCTCGCTTACGCCGCGGCCGGCACGTCGCGGATCAGGCTCGGCGTGGCCATAGTCAACCTGCCGTTCGTGTCCCCCGCCTATATGGCCAAGCAGGCGGCGACGGTGGACATCCTGTCGCACGGCCGGCTCGACCTCGGTCTCGGCATCGGCTGGATGCCGGAGGAGTTCGCGGCCACGGGCGCGTCCATGGCCCGGCGCGGCGCCCGGACCGCCGAGTACGTCGCGGTGCTGCGCACGCTGTGGGGGGACGGCCTGGCCGAGCACGCCGGGGAGTTCTACGAGATCCCGCGCAGCAGCGTGCTGCCCAAGCCGGTCCAGCCCGGCGGTCCCCCGGTCCTGCTGGGCGGGATGGCCCGGCCGGCCCTGGAGCGCGCGGGCCGGATCGCGGACGGATGGGTCACCTCGAGCCGGACCGACCTGTCCCGGATCGCCGAGGGGATCGGCGTGGTCCGCGCGGCCGCGGCCGAGGCCGGGCGCGACCCGGACGCGATGCGGGTGATCTGCCGCGGCGTGGTCCGGGCCGGTGCCGGGGAGCCCGACCCCGAGGGCGGCGGCCGCCTGCTGCTGTCCGGGACCCCGGACCAGATCCGTGACGACACCCGCTGGCTGGGCGAGCAGGGGGTCACCGAGATCTTCTACGACCTGAACTGGGATCCGCTGGTGGGCTCCCCCGACGTCGCCCCAGCGGCGGCCACCGCCCGTGCCCGGGAACTGCTCGACGCGCTGGCCCCGGCCGCCGGATAGCTCACCGCCGCCTAGCCCGGCGGGCGCGGAGCCTCAGGCCGCCCGCCGCCACGCACCCGCCCTGCAGGCAGCCGCCTCCCGCCCCTCCGCGCCCGTCCCGCCGCACCCGTCCCGCCCCCCGCAGCCGTCCCGCCCGCCGCACCCGTCCCGCCCCCTCGCACCCGTCCCGCCCCCTCGCACCCGTCCCGCCCGCCGCACCCGTCCCGCCCCCTGCACCCGTCCTGCCGTACCCGCCCCCGCACCCGTCCCGCGCCCCCGCACCCCGCGCCCGGCCCGCGCTGTTGTCCTTTTGCCCGGCACCGCTCGCGCGGCCCTTTTTGTCGAATGCGAAATTGGTCGGAATGGCTCTTCGAATCGTTGAAGAACTTCTGCGCTTCCGCTGAACCAGCCCGCCGCAGGCCTCGTTCCACTAGCGGAGACCATTCCAGCGCCGAATGGCCTCCGCCGCGCAAAATACATTCCTGGCCGGGGCAGGTCGCGGAGTGCGGCCCGCCTTTGGAGAGCGCAGGTCGTGGGGCGGCCCGTCTGGAGGGAAACGCGGTCCGCGGGGGCGGCCCGCGCGAGCAGGCAGGTCGCAAGGGGACGACCCGCTCCGGGGGGAGAGGCAGGCCGGTGGGGAGCGGCCTGCTTGGGGGGAAGGCGGCCCCCTGGAGGGCGGCGGCCCCCAGGGGGCGGCCGACCCTCTGGGGGAACCCGTCGGGCGGCACCGGGGGGCCGGGCGCGAGGAAGGCCGGCGGACGAGCGCAGGCCCTGGCTAGCGGACCCCGCGGGGACGGAACTGGACGCTGATCCTCGGCCCCGCCGGCCGCGCGGTCTTGGGGATGGCGTGCTCCCAGGTCCGCTGGCAGCTGCCGCCCATCACGAGCAGGTCGCCGTGGCCCAGCTCATGCCGCAGCGTGCCGCCACCGCCGCCGAGCGGCCGGAGCAGCAGCGGGCGGGGCGCGCCCAGGGAGACGATGGCCACCATCGTGTCCTGCGTGCTGCCGCGCCCGGTGGTGTCGCCGTGCCAGGCCACGCTGTCGCGGCCGTCCCGGTACAGGCACAGCCCCGCCGTCAGGAACGGCTCACCGAGCTCCGGGGCGTAATGCTCGTCGAGCCGCCGCCTGGCCTCGTCCAGCATCGGGTCGGGCAGCGGCTCCCCCTCCCCGTAGAAGCTGAGCAGCCGCGGAACCTCGACCACCCGGTCGTACATGTACCGTTTCTCCGCGCGCCACGGCACGGCCTGAACCAGCCGCTCGAACAGCGCGTCCGCGCCCGCGATCCAGCCCGGCCGCAGGTCGATCCAGGCTCCGCGGGCCAGGGCCGTCCGCTGCACCAACGTCCCCAGCGGGCCCGGGCCTGCACCGCCGCCCAGGTCGAGCAGGGACCCCTGAAACGCCGTCGTCACCTGGCCAGTCTATCCCCAAGTCAAACACATATTCGATGACGTGCCTGGCCGTGCACACCTGCCCGGCCATGACGGGACGAGGCCGGCGCTGGCCAGGGATTCACGGCTCGCGCAGCGCGGAGGGGGCGTACTCCACCGTGACCGGGAGGTGGTCGGAGGCCCGGCGGGTCAGCTCGGTGTCCTCCACGTGATGGGCACGCAGCGCGCCCAGCACTCCCCTGGTCACCCGGATGCCGTCGATGCGGCGCCAGATCCCGTGCTCGCCGAACGGGTCATCCAGATGGTGACCGACCGTGGCGTGCCATGGCGCGCGCAGCGCGGCCGCGGCGTCGTACAGGCCGCCGGCCCAGAGCAGGTCCCCGGGCCGGCGATCGGCCCAGTGCCGCCGCTGCCCGCGGGCGTCGTACTCCCACTCGCAGTGGTAGACCATGCCGTCGAACCACGCGGTCCCGGCGAAGGGGTCGGCGGGCTCGTACAGGACCCACTTCCCCGACTTCTCGTCCTGGACCCGGTCCGCGCACTCGGTGTTCCAGTCCGCTCCCACGAGCGTGGGCAGGCCGCCGCGCGGGATGGCCAGCATGGCGATGACCAGTTCGTTCTGGTCGGCCCGCAGCTGCCTGCCGAACGGGGTCGCGTGATGGGACGCGTGCCTGACCTGAACGCCGCCGACCTCCAGCGTGACGCTGGCCAGCGAGTGCCAGAAGTAACCGGCGCCATAGCAGCGGAGCGAGCCGGGGACCGGTTCGATGCCGTCGCGCCACATCAGGCCGCAGTGGTAGCCGTGCTGGCCCACGGCCAGCGCGGTCTGGGCCCGGTCGCCGTCCGGGCGCGGCACCGCGCACCGCATCCCGACCTCGCCGGCCAGCCGCCGCAGGCGCGCCCGGGCGGTCTTCCTGTCCGGGGCACGGATCTCCTGGATGGCCAGCACGTCCGGGTTCAGGGCCCGGATCGACTCCGTGACCAGCCGGTGGCGCTCGCGCGCGGCGGCCGAATCATCCTGGAACAGGTTGAGCACGTTGTAACTGGTGAACAGCACAGAATCCGGGGCGGTCCGGGGCAGGCCCACGGCAGGCTCCTTTGCATGCGGGCAGTGCGGGCCCGGAGCGGCCGGGCGCGGGCGATCGGGCGCGGCAGGGCCGGACACGGGCCGTGCGGCGCAGGGAAGGCTGGCGCGGCAGTGCCAACACGGGCAGTGCGCCGCGGGGGCCTGATCCAGGCCATGCTCCGCGCGGCGGCGCCTACGGTACGGCCGATGAGTCAGCGGCTCCGCTGGGCTGGCAGCTCGAGGCCCTGCGCGTGCGCGATCGCCGCGGCCTCGGTCCGGCTGGTCGCGCCCAGCTTGGCGAGGATATTCGAGACGTGGACGCTGGCGGTCTTAGTTGCGATAAACAACTCTGCGCCGATCTCCTTGTTGCTCATCCCGGCCGCCAGCAGGCGCAGCACCTCGACCTCCCGGCTGGTCAGCCCGGCCAGCGGGTCGCGCGCCGCCGCTCCCGCGGGCGGCCCGCCGTCGCGGCCCGCGGCCGCGCCCGGCGCGGGCCGGTCCGCCAGCCGGGCCCGGCGGGCCAGGTCAGCCAGGGCCGAGCGCAGCGGCCTGGCCCCGATCTGGTCTGCGGCCTCGATCGCGAGCAGCAGCTCCTGCTGGGCCTCGTCGCGGCGGCCCGCCTCGGCCAGCGCCCCCGCCAGCCGCCAGCGCGACCGCGCGGTCTCATAAACGAAGGCCGGCCCGAACACGTCGACCACGGCCTGCCACGCCGCCGGGTCGTTGTCACCCTGAGCCCGGCGCCATTCGGCCTCGGCGCGGGCCAGCCAGCCGCGCCCTTCCACCCCGAGCACGAACTTGGGGCGGCGCGTAAACGCCGCGCCCTCGCGGGCGATCTGCACCAGTCCGCGGGCCGCCTCCACCGCCGCTTCTGCGCGCTCCGGGTGGCCGGCCGCGCGGGCCTGCCAGGCCCGGTCGGCCAGCGCTCCCACCCCGATCGCGGCGGGCCGGATCACGGTCGGGCCGTAGCCGCCGTCCCAGACCTCGATCGCACGGATCGTCGCCTCGATCTCGGCCAGCCCGGTCTCGCTGTCGCCGTGCCAGAGCGCGTGCTCGGCGAGCAGGCCACGGCCGATGGACTCGGTGAACCGGTCCGAGATGAGGAACGGCTCGAGCCAGGTGCGCCGGTCGGCCACCGCCGACCGGTCCATGGCCACGTCCACGAACAGCGCCATCGCGGACAGCCTGGCTTCGGGAGCGCTGATGACCCGGGTGGCGAAGCCGTCGGTGAGGACCCGCGCGTGCTCCCATTCGCCGGCCGCGTAGTGCGCCAGGTAGTGCAGGTACTGCAGGTCGTAGCCGTACGGGGCCAGGCCGACGCCGGCGTCCTCGGCCCGGCTCACGCCGTGGTGCGCGGTCTTGCTCGCGTCGGCCAGGTCGCCGCGCTCCAGCTGCACCCGGGCCAGCTGGTAGGCCGCGCGCAGCTCGACGCCGAGCACCGCGGCGTTACGCGCCTGCCGGTGGGCCCGGGTGAACAGGCCGATGGCGTCCTCGATCTGCCCGTCCCGCTCGCTCAGCTGGCCCAGGGTCACCAGCGCGTCGGCCTCCACCCACGGGGCGCCGGCCGCGCGGGCGGCCTCCAGGGCCAGCTCGGCCCGGGACCGGGCCGGGCCCTCATCCTTCATCGACAGCAGCGCCCGCGCGTGGGTCGCCAGGGCGCGGGCCCGCTCCCAGCGGGGCGGTTCCTCGGGCAGCGCGTCAACGGCCGCCTCGGCGGCGGCGATGGCCGCGTCATCCTCGTCGATGTCGAGCAGGAAATACGAGAGCCGCTCGCTGGCCCGGCAGAACAGCACCGGGTCGGCCGAGCCGGGCTCGCCCAGGAAGCCGATCAGGCGGCGCAGCTGCTGCACGGCCCGGGCGATGTCACCGTCGTCGGCGGCGGTGAGCGCGGAGCGGAACGCGAGCTTGCCGCGGCTCATCCCGCTCAGCTTCTCCGGGTCGGCGACGCGCTCCCAGAGCGACAGCGCCCGGTCGTAGTGCCGGTGGGCCTCGGCGGGCGCGGCCAGCCGCTCCGCCTCCCGCCCGGCCGACACCGATGCGGCGAACGCCCCGGGGACATCGTGGCTGGCCAGGCTGTGGTGAGCCAGCTCGGCCGCAGTGCCAGGGACCTCGGCCAGCCGGCGCTCGTCGTTGAGCAGCTCGGCCAGGCGGGCGTGCAGCCGGGTCCGCTCGCCGGGCAGCAGGTCGCCGTAGATCGCCTCGCGCAGCAGCGCGTGCCGGAACGAGTACCCCTGCTCGCCGTCGGGCACCAGCAGCTGGTGCGCGACCGCCTCCCTGACCGCGTCGTCGTACTCGGGCCCGGCGAGCCCGGACGCCTGCCGGGCCAGCTCGTCGTCCACCCGCCGGCCGGTGGCCGCCGCGGCCCGCAGGACCTGCTGGGCGGCGGGTGACAGCCGCTCGGTCCTGGCCAGCAGCAGGTCGGCGAGACCGGCCGGGAGCCCGCCGCCCGCCGATGACGCCGCGAGCAGCTCCTCCGCGTAGTAGGCGTTGCCCTCGGCGCGGGTGATCAGGCTGTCCAGCATCGCGGCGTCCAGCGGCCGGCCGGACAGCGACGTCAGGTGCTCGGCCATGGCCGACGGGCTCAGGGGGTCGAGCGCGATCGTGGTGACGTTGGGCAGCCGGGTCAGCTCGGCGACAACGGGGCGCAGCGGGTGCCTGCGGTGCATGTCATCGGTGCGGTAGGTGACCACGATCGCGAGCCGCTCCCGGTGCAGCGCCCGGCTCAGGAACGTGACCAGGTCCCGGGTGGAGCGGTCGGCCCAGTGCAGATCCTCCAGGACCAGCAGGACCGGGCTGGCCTCGGCCAGCTCGGAGAGCATGCCGAGCACCGCGCCGAACAGCTGCTGCTGGGCCAGCCCCGGCATGTCGCCGCCGGGCGGCCGTCCGCTGTCGACGTCGGGAAGCAGCTGGGACAGCACCGGCCGAGACGCCAGCGCCTCGAGCAGCGGCCCGGCCGCCAGCGCGCCCGTGGCCGCATCCCGCAGCGCGTCGGCGAGGGGCAGGTAGGGAACGGTGTCGGCCAGCTCGGCGCAGCGGCCGGTCAGCACCGCGTAGCCGGTGTTCCGCGCCGCGACCGACAGCTCGGTGACCAGTCGGGTCTTGCCCACCCCCGCGTCCCCGCTGACCAGGGCCACCACGGGCCGGCCCGCCGTCGCCTCACCCAGCAGGGTCAGCAGGCGGTCAAGCTCGGCCTCACGGCCGACCATCCGTCCTTGCGAAGCCTCCGGCATATCTCGATTATCCCAGGAGGTTCGGACATCCTGGTTCACGCGGCTCAACCGCCCTGGCCGACCCCCGGCGCGCTGGGCAGGGCCGGGCTTAGCCGCTGGTCGATCCATTCCAGCGACTGCGGGAGCTGGCGGTTCCAGGTGCGGTAGTTGTGTCCCCCCTGGGCCACGATCAGCGAGTAACCCTGCATCGGCGGGCGGATCAGCCGCAGGAAGGCCAGCGTGCCTGGCAGGTCCTTCTCGCCGGCCTGGCTGGAGGTCACCAGGACCGAGACCGGCGGCGGCGGCAGGTGCGTCAGCCGCCAGTCCAGGTTGTTCTCGTTCTGGTAGGCGGTGCTGCCGCCGTAGAGATCCCCGGTGGTGCTGTCCTTGATCGCGGTGTAGTAGCCGGCCATCGACACCGCAGCGGAAAACTGGCTCGGGTACATCATGGCCAGCTTGGCGGCGCAGTAGCCGCCGGTCGAGTAGCCGAGGACGGCCCATCCGCTGCGGCCGCTTTCCACCCGGAACGTCCTCTCGACCGCCAGCGGCACGTCGTCGGCCAGGAACGTCTCCGCCTGCGGGCCCCCGGGCACGTTCGTGCACTCGGTGTCGCGGGGCAGCGCGACCGACACGTTCATCATCACGTAGACGGCCGGCCCGATATTCCCCTGGTCGACCAGGCGGGCGGCGGTGGCGGGGACCAAGAGCCGCTTCACGATGCTCCACGGGTCGTTCGGGTACCCGGTCAGCGCGAGCACGACAGGGAACCGGGTCCGGGCGAAGGCTTTCTGGAAGTACTGCGGCGGCAGGTAGATGTAGTTGCCTGGGCTGGCGATCCCGGTGTGCTCGCCGCTGACCGTGACCTGGAGCACCTCGCCCACCGACCGGGCGCGGGCCAGGTCACCGGTGTCCGCGCCCGGCATGATGCCCGTCCCCGCTGTCCCGCCGGTGTGGGGCGGCTTGGGCGCGGGCTGCCCGTTGGTCAGCTCCGGCAGGGCCGACCCGCCGCCGGGCGCGGGGCCGAGATCGGTGCCGGTGACCGTGATGGGCCGCGACGACGCGACGATCCCGGCCGAGGCAGCGGGCGGCGGCGAGTCGCTGCCGACCAGCGCCGACCAGGAGTCGAAGAACGAGAAGTAGCCGTTGACGTAGGACAGGATCGCGGCCACCACCAGGACCTGGCTGCCGGCGATCAGGCCGAGCCGCGCTGCTACCGTCGTGACCCGCTGGCGGGCGAACCGCGGCCACAGCCAGACCGTGACGGCGAACGAGCCGGCCGCTGCGGCGGTCATCAGCGCGATGAAGGCTAGGCTGGCGGGTCCCATGGCGTCAGCTCCGCGCCGCCGGGTGCGGGTTCACCGCGCCGCCGACCCAGTCGAGGACCCGGGCCAGCGGCCACTTGCCTGTGGCCAGGCCGATCTGGCCCGCGCGCATCGGCGGGCGCGCCTGGGACAGGAACGGCTGCGCCCGGCCCGGGCCGGTGAACAGCACGGAGATCGGCTGCATGGGCTGGTGCCCCAGCAGCCAGGCCAGATTGTCCTGGGTGCGGATCTCGGGACTGCCCCCGGAGACGTCGCCCCCCGGCGGCCCGGTGTACTGGCCGGGCGGCACCGCCGCCACCGAGAACGTTTCCGAGTTGGTCATCGCGAGCTGCAGCGCACAGTATCCCCCGGAGGAATCCCCGATCAGCGCCCACCGGCGCGACGCGGGCGTCAGGACTGGATAGGCAGAGTTCATGGCCCGCGGCAGATCCTCGGTGAGGAACAGCGCCGCCTGCGAGCCGCCCGGCGCATCCAGGCAGCCCTGATCGTCCTGGCCGATGTGGGCGGGGAGCACGACCATGATGAGCGGAGGCAGGTCCCCCGTGGCCATCTGCCGGGCGGCCGTGGCCGCCAGCCGGCCCGCGCTGTAAGCATCGCCCGCCCGGGCGGCCTGATCGGAGATCGTCACGGCGACGGGCAGGCGCCGCACCGAGGCGGCGGTCCCGCCGTACCCGGCGGGCACGTAGACATAGCCGGGCACGCTGAGCCCGGACATCTGGCCGTGGAACCGCACGGCCTGCAGCAGCCCCTCCGGCGCCCGGGGCCGTCCGGGAACCGGGATCGCGGTGCTGCCCGCCACCGAGACCGGCGCCGCGGCCTGGATGCTGCGGGCCTGGCTGGTGTCGTACCGGCCGGCGATGACCGCGCCGCCGCCGGACGGCCCCCCGAGCAGGTCAGACCAGGAGGCGTAGAACTCGGCCGACCGGTTGACGACCACGAAGATGAGACCGAGCACGCTCACCTGCACCGCGAGCAGCGCGCCAATCCGCATCAGCACCGCCCGGATGCCCCGCCCGGCGAGCTTGGGCCACCACCACAGGACGGCGGCCAGCAGCACGCTCGCCGTCACCGCCAGTACCGTCAAGAGGGCAGGGCTGGTCAGACCCACCCCGGTACCCCCGCATAATCCGTCAACAGAACAAGACCCCCGTGCTGAGATGAAAGCGCGGCGCGCCATTTACGTCCGGCTACTAAGACGCGCGGCGGGGCCCGCCTGTTCCCCGCGCCGGCCGCTACCAGCAGAAACCCGCCCACAAGTCCACCGCAGCGGCCCAGCCGCCCCGGCGGGCCCGCCGCCTGGCCGTCCGGCCACGATGAATGCCCGGTGCGGTAGCCTCGCGGCCGTGGCCGATTGCCCCTGGCTCCTCCGCCGGGCGACACCCGAAGACGGCACGTTCATGGCCGACATGCTCGTGGAAGCGGTGAACTGGTCATCTGAATGGAAGAACTTCGCGCAGCAGCTGTACGCCTCCGAGGGCTACCAGATCGTGGACTCCAGCGACGCAGACTCCGACACGATGGTCAAGGACCTTGCGGCAGGCCCGTCCGGTGCTAGCCGGGGACCCGGGTGAGGGCTGGAGTGCTAGGAACGCAGCGGCGACGGGGTGAACCGCACCGGCATGTGTTTGATCCCGTTGAGGAAGTTCGACCGCAGCCTGCTCACCTCGCCGTCGGGCCCGATGTCCGGCATCCGCTCGGCCAGCGTCTGGAGCAGCACCCGGAGCTCGAGCGCGGCGAGGTGCCGGCCCAGGCAGAAGTGCGGGCCGCCGCCGCCGAAGCCGACGTGCGGGTTGGGATCGCGCGCGATGTCGAAGTCCTGCGGGTCAGCGAACACGTCCTCGTCGCGGTTGGCCGAGGCGTAGAAGACCACCACCTTGTCGCCCTCCGCGATCGGCTGGCCGCCGAGCTCGGTGTCGCAGATCGCGGTGCGCCGGAACAGGTTCACCGGGCTCACCCAGCGCACGATCTCCTCGGCCGCGGTGGGGATCAGCCCCGGATCGGAAAGCAGCCGCTGCCACTGGGCGGGATGCTCGAAGAACGCCAGCATCCCCCCGGACGCCGCGTTGCGCGTGGTCTCGCTGCCGGCCACGGTCAGCAGCAGGAAGAACAGGTTGAACTCGTCGGTGGTCAGCACCTCGCCGGCGTCGTCCGGCTGCAGCAGCCGGGTGACGATATCGTCGGCAGGCTGCTCCCTGCGGCGCTGGGCCAGCCGGCCGGCGTAGGTGTAGATCTCGGCCGCCGCCTGCAGCCCTTCCTCCGGCGCGGACCTGAACTCGGGGTCGTCGAAGCCGACCATCTTGTTGGACAGCTCGAAGATCCAGCCGCGGTCCTCGGGCGGCGCGCCGACCAGCTCGCAGATGACGTGCAGCGGCAGCGGCGCGGCGATCTCGGTCACGAAGTCGGCTTCGCCGCGCGGCACTACCTCGTCGATGAGCGTGTCGCAGATCTGGACGACGTGCTTCTCCAGCCGCCCGATCATCCGCGGCGTGAACCCGCGGTTCACGAAGCTGCGCTGCCTGGTGTGCTGCGGCGGGTCCATGTTGAGCATCATCAGGCGCTGCATGTCGATCTCCGCGTCCGGCGCCTCGCCGAACAGCACGAGCCGCCGGTGCGACGAGAAGATTTCGGGGTGCCGCGAGATGTGCCCGATGTCGGCGTGCCTCGTCACCGCCCAGAACCCGGGCCACCCGGGAGCGCCGCCGTCCGGGTGCCAGTACACCGGAGCGTGCCGCCGCAGCCAGGTGAACTGGTCATGCGGGGCGCCGCCGCGCCGGTAGGTATCCGCGTCCACTAAGTTGATTTCGGGATCCATTCCGGCCTCCGTCCGTGGCTGGAACCGGTATCACCGACGATACGGGTATTTCTGCTGGAGCACCCGCCCGCGGCGGCCAACGGCGGGCGGGGCGAGGAGGAGGCTGCACGTGTCTGACCACTCGCCGGCCTCAGGCGATGAAGAGCTGACCACGATCTCCTACCGCGCGGTCAGCATGGGACTGCCCGTGGTCACCCACTCGGGCGAGCAGTTCGGGATCGTCGAGCATGTCCTCGAGGTCCCCGAGCTCGACCTGTTCGACGGCATCGTGGTCTACACCGGAACCGGGCTGGCCGCCATCCACCCGAAGAGCGAGCGGATGGCGCGCGCCGAGATGCTGCGGGTCGGGCAGGCCCGGGGCTGGCTGCGCTTCGTCGATGCCGACCAGGTGGCGGCGATCACCCCCGGCTACGTGAAGTGCACGTTCGAGAAGCAAGAGGTGGCCAACCTGCCGGTGCCCGACGGCCCGCCGGTCTTCCACCCCGACATGGACCGCGAGGAACACGCGGCGGACCGGGCCAGGTTCCACCCGTGGTTCGGCCAGTGGTTCGGCCGCCCGCACTGGGTCCGCAAGTAGCCTGAGGCCGCGCGGCCGTGAATGTACCGTCAGGGTCGCAATAGCGTCCCCAGAGGTACATCCACGGGCCGCTGAACCGCCGGCCGCCGCCGGTCAGCGGCGCCGCCGCGACGGCTCGGTGAGGCTAGGCGGTTCGTACCCGCGGTCGGCCGGGTTAAGGGTCCGGCCCGGTGGCACAATCTGGTCGATCCGGTCCAGGATTGCCGGCTCGAGGGTGATGTCCGCGGCGCCGAGCTGGCTGTCCAGATGCTCCATGGTCCGCGGCCCGATGATCGCGGCCGTGACCGCGGGGTGGCTGATGACAAAGGCCAGCGCCAGGTGGATCAGGGACAGGCCCGCCTCCTCAGCCAGGACCGCCAGCTGTTCGGCCGCCTCCAGCTTGGCCTGGTTGGCGGGCAGGCTCAGGTCGAACCGCGCCGGCAGGCGCTCGGCGCGGTGGCTCGCCGGCACGCCGGCGTCCTTCCGGTACCGGCCGGAAAGCCAGCCGCTGGCCAGCGGGCCCCACGGGATCACGCCCATCTCGTACTTCTGGCAGACCGGCAGCACCTCGTCCTCGGCGCCGCGCACCAGGATCGAGTACGGCGGCTGCTCACACACGAACCGTTCCCGCCCGCGCCGCTGCGCGGCCCACTGCGCCTCGACGATCTGCGACGCGGGGAACGTCGAGCTGCCTGCATAGAGGATCTTGCCGGCCCGGATCAGGTCGGTGAGCGCGCCCAGGGTCTCGTCGATGCCGGCATCCGGATCGGGGCGGTGGATCTGGTACAGGTCGATGTGGTCGGTGCCGAGGCGGCGCAGGCTGTTCTCGCACTCCTGGATGAGCCAGCGGCGGGAGCTGCCGCGCTCGTTCACGTCGTTGCCCATGGCGCCGTGGGCCTTGGTGGCCAGCACGACGTGATCGCGTCGTGTCCCGGCCAGGGCCTTGCCGACGATCTCCTCGGACTCCCCCGCCGAGTACACGTCGGCGGTGTCCACGAAGTTGATGCCCGCGTCCAGCGCGCGGTGAATGATCCGGACCGACTCGTCATGGTCGGGGTTGCCCCACGCGCCGAACATCATCGCGCCCAGGCACAGTGGGCTGACCCTGACTCCGGTGCTGCCGAGTACTCGCATCTGCATAGCGTCAGCCTAGAAGGGACTTTCCTGGCGCCCCGCGGCGGGCGGCGGGCGAGCACGAACCGTGGCCGTCACGATATGATCGGCCCATGAGCCCTGATTCCCGCCCCGCGCTTGACGGCCTTGAGGACAAGTGGACGCGCCGGTGGGACGAGGCGCGTGTAGTACAAGTTTGACCGGACCAAGCGCCGTGGCGACGTCTACGCCATCGACACTCCCCCGCTGACGGCCAGCGGCTCACTGCATCTCGGGCACGCGTTCTCGTACACCCACCCGGACATCTTCGCCCGGTTCTGGCGGATGCGCGGCAAAGAGGTCTTCTACCCGGTCGGGTGGGATGACAACGGGCTGCCCACCGAGCGGCGGGTGCAGAACTACTACGGCGTGCGCTGCGACCCCGCGCTCCCCTACGACCCGGACTTCGTGCCGCCCGAGCCCGGGGGCGCCACGGGCCGGCCCGGCTCGCCGGGCGCCCAGGTCCCGGTGTCCCGGCGCAACTTCGTGGAGCTGTGCCGCGCGCTGACCGGTCAGGACGAGCGGGCCTACGCGGAGGCCTGGCGGCGGCTCGGCCTGTCGGTGGACTGGTCCCTGTGCTACCGGACCATCGAGGACGGCCCGCAGGCCATCTCGCAGCGCGCGTTCCTGCACAGCGTGGCCCGCGGCGAGGCGTACCTCGCGGACGGGCCCTCGCTGTGGGACGTGACGTTCGGCACCGCGATCGCCCAGGCCGAGCTCGAGGACCGGGAGATCGGCGGCAGCTACGCCCGGATCGCGTTCGCGACCGGGGACGCCGAGGCGGGCACCGGGGGCGAGATCGTGGTCGCCACCACCCGGCCGGAGCTGCTGCCCGCCTGCGTGGCCCTGGTGGCGCACCCGGACGACGAGCGGTACGCCGGGCTGCTCGGCAGCACCGCGCTCACCCCGCTGTTCGGGGTGCCGGTGCCGGTGCTCGGGCACCGGCTGGCCGAGCCGGACAAAGGCACCGGCATCGCGATGGTCTGCACGTTCGGCGACACCACGGACGTGACCTGGTGGCGCGAGCTCGATCTGGACACCCGCCCGGTGATCGGCAAGGACGGCCGGCTGCTGGACGGGCCGCTGCCCTGGCTGGCCCGCCCGGACGGCCAGACGGCTTACGCGCAGCTGGCGGGTGCGCCGGTGAAGGCCGCCCGGGCCCGCATCACCGACCTGCTGCGCGCCGCCGGCGACCTGCGCGGCGAGCCCGAGCCGGTCCGGCACGCGGTGAAGTTCTACGAGAACGGCGAGAGGCCGCTGGAGATCGTGACCACCCGGCAGTGGTACATCCGCAACGGCGGCCGGGACCCGGCCCTGCGGGAGGCGCTGCTGGCCTGCGGGCGGGAGCTCGACTGGCATCCCCCGCACATGCGGGCCAGGTATGAGGACTGGGTGAACGGCCTGGCCGGTGACTGGCTGATCAGCCGGCAGCGCTACTCCGGGGTCCCGGTCCCCGTCTGGTACCCGCTCGACGCCGGCGGCGCGCCGCGTTACGACGACCCCATCCTGCCCGCCGAGGACATGCTGCCGGTCGACCCGGCCGCAGACCCGCCGCCCGGATACGAGGAGAGCCAGCGCGGGAAGCCGGACGGTTTCACCGGCGACCCCGACGTGATGGACACCTGGGCCACGTCGTCGCTCTCCCCGCAGATCGCCGGCGGCTGGGGCACCGACGAGGACCTGCTGCGCCGGGTGTTCCCGATGGACCTGCGGCCGCAGGCGCACGAGATCATCAGGACCTGGCTGTTCTATACGGTGCTCCGCTCGCACGCCGAGTTCGGCCAGCTGCCGTGGGCGCACGTGGCGATCTCGGGCTGGATCCTCGACCCGGACCGCAAGAAGATGTCCAAGTCCAAGGGCAACGTGACCACGCCCAGCCAGGTGCTCGGCGAGTTCGGCACCGACGCGGTGCGTTACTGGGCGGGCAGTGCCCGCCTGGGCGTGGACACCGCCTTCGACCCTGGCCAGCTCAAGATCGGCAGGCGCCTGGCCCTGAAGATCCTGAACGCCACCCGCTTCGTCCTCGGCATCGCCCCGCCGGATGGACAGACGCCGGTCACCGAGCCGCTGGACCGGGCCATGCTGGCCCGGCTGGCCGGGCTCGTGGACCAGGGCACGGCGGCACTCGAGGCCTATGACAACGCGCTGGCGCTCCAGCTGACCGAGCGGTTCTTCTGGTGGTTCTGCGACGACTACCTGGAGCTGGTCAAGGCCCGGGCGTACGGCGACCGCGGGCCGGCCGCCGCCGGGTCGGCGATCGCCGCACTGCGGCTCGCGGCGTCGGTGCTGCTGCGGCTGTTCGCCCCGTTCCTGCCGTTCGTCACCGAGGAAGCCTGGTCGTGGTCGCGGGACGGGTCGATCCCCCGTGGTTCGATACACCGGGCCGCGTGGCCGGACCCGGGGCAGCTCCGCGCCCTGGCCGCGGGCACCGACGAGGGCCTGCTCGACGCCGCGTCGGGCGCGATCGGCTCCATCCGCAAAGCCAAGTCGCAGGCCAGGCTGCCCATGCGGGCCAGCGCGAGCCGCCTCGTGGTGACCGCGCCCGAGAAGGGCCTGACGGCCCTGTCCGAGGTGCTCGCGGACGTGCGGGCGGCCGGCGTGGTGGCGGACGTGGAGCTGCGCCCGGCCCCCGGCGGTGAGCCGGTGTACGAGGTCGCGATCTGAGCCAGGCCGGCCGGTAATCTCACGGTTATGGACAAGGCTCAGCGCACAGACGACGAATGGAAGCAGCGGCTCACGCCCGAGGAGTACCGCGTGCTCCGCGAGGCGGGCACCGAGGCACCGTTCACCGGCGAGTACACCGACACCAAGACCGAGGGGGTCTACCGCTGCCGCGCCTGCGGGGCCGAGCTCTTCCGGTCGGACGCCAAGTTCGATTCGCACTGCGGCTGGCCCAGCTTCTACCAGCCGACCGAGGACGACGCGGTGATCCTGCTCGAGGACCGCTCGCTCGGCCGGGTCCGCACCGAGGTCCGCTGCGCGGCGTGCAACTCGCACCTGGGCCACGTGTTCGAGGGTGAGGGCTACGAGGTGCCCACCGACCAGCGGTGGTGCATCAACTCGGTGTCGCTGAATCTCGAGCCGGCGCAGCCGCGGTGACCGGCGCGCCGGGAGGGCCGCCCGGGGAACCGGGGCCAGAAGCGGGGTCAGCCAAGCTCGACACCAGCGTCCCGCACCCGGCCCGGGTCTACGACTACTGGCTGGGCGGCAAGGACAACTACGCGGCCGACCGGGAGGCCGCCGAGGCGGCGATCGCGGTCAACCCGTTCATCGTCCCCGGTGTCCGCACCAACCGGGAGTTCCTGGGCCGGGCCGTGCGCTACCTGACCGGCGAGGCCGGGATACGCCAGTTCCTGGACATCGGCACCGGCATCCCGTCGGCGGACAACACCCACGAGGTGGCCCAGGCGGCGGCGCCGCAGGCGCGCGTCGTCTACGTCGACAACGACCCGATCGTGCTGCTGCACGCCCGCGAACTGCTCACCAGCACCAACGCGGGCGCGACCGCCTACATTCAGGCCGATCTGCACGACCGCGGCCACATCCTGGAGGAAGCCGCGGCCACGCTCGACTTCAGCCAGCCCGTCGCGGTCATGCTGCTGGCGATCCTGCAGTTCATCAGCGACGCCGCGGACCCGTACCCGATCGTCGCCGGGCTGATGGACACGGTGCAGCCCGGCAGCTACCTGGTCCTCTCCCATCCGGCCAGCGACATCCAGGCCGAGGCCATGGCGCGGATGGCCCGCGGCCTCAACCAGCGGCAGCGCGGCAACGAGCAGGTCAGGTTCCGCACCGAGGCCGAGGTTCTCCGGTTCTTCGACGGCCTGGACCTGGTCGAGCCCGGAGTGGTCCAGCCGCATCGCTGGCGCCCGGACGAGGGCACGTTCGCGCCGCGTCACGACGTGACCGCCTGGTGCGGCGTGGCCCGCAAGCCATGACGGCGGTGGCGGCTGACCCGGACGAGTCAGCCGCCACCGCAGCGTTAAGGATCCTGCTCTGACGGCTATCCGCTGACGACCTCACCGGTGGTGGGGTTGAGGATCAGCGGGCGGAACTGCGGCCGGACACGGAAATCGAGCACGCCGCCCGGGCCGTCCAGGCTGCCGGCGATCACATCGAACGAACCACGGCCGATGCGCTGGCCGTTCAGCCAGTTGCCCTCGATGAAGCTGACCACCGAGGACTGGTCGGTCACCCGGTGGCTGACGTAGTTGTCGCGGGTGTACGGGGAGATCACCAGGAGCGGCAGCCGCGGGCCGTACCCGCACCGGTCCGGTGTGTTGCCGAGCCGGATCGGCGTGGAAGTGCACACCGCCTGGTCGGTCGTGGGGTCGTTCGAGCCGTTGACCCGGGGCGAGTTCACGTGGTCGTACCAGCCGTCGGAGTCGTCGTAGGTGACGACGATCGCCGTCGACTTCCAGTACCTGGACTGCTCGATCTGGTTGACCGTGTTGACGATGAAGTCCTGCTCGTCCAGGGGGTCGGAGTAGCCCGGGTGGGCGTCCTGGTACTCGGCCGCCTTGAGGTAGCTCACCGACGGCATGTTGCCGTCCTTGAGCGTCTCGTAGAAGTCCGACAGGTCGTACTCGTGGTTGGCCTGGTCCGTGCGCCCGATCGCCGCCTCGGAGCTTGGCGGCAGGTGGTTGGGGTTGGCCGTGGACTTGTAGTACTCGAACGGGTTGTGGTGCGGCGAGTAGTCGGCGACCGCGTTGCCGCCGATGTTGTTGTGGGTGGCGCCGCACACCGGGAACCCGGCGCTGTTCGTGCTGGTCGGGGCGAACCCGCCCTGGAACCAGCCCCAGGTGATGTGCCGGGCGTTGAGCAGGTCGCCGATGTTCTTGCCGGTCATCACGCCCAGCGGGTTGGTCGAGGTGTGGCTGGAGTCGGAGCAGCCGTCGTAGGCCGGGTCGAGGTCACCGTAGATGGTGCCCAGGCCGTTGCTGTTCAGCGAGCTCACGCTGCCCGGGTCGGGCACCTTGGCCCCGGTGGTCGGGTCGACCGCGTAGCCGTCGCCGTCGCTGCCGGAGATCACGTTGAGCGCGCCCGGCGTGGACGGCCCGAAGTTCGTGTCGTAGTTGTTGTCGCTCATCGCGTAGTTCTGCGCGTAGTTCCACAGCGCGGTGACCGTGTTGCCGTCGTAGTAGTCCATCACCAGGCCGGGCTGACCGAACAGGATGGGCTGCCCGGTGCAGGTGTCAGCGTTGGTGAACTGGACGAACTTGTCCATCTTGCCGCCGTCGAAGGCCTGCTGCTCTGGCATGTAGCCGTGGTTCTGGTCGCAGGTCAGGGCCTCGGAGTGGGTCAGCCGCTCGGGGTTGAAGCTGTTGGGGTTGTTGTTGAGCAACTGCGGCGTGAGGCCGTTCACCTTCGGCGTGCCGGGCTTGGCGTGGAACGGTGAGCCGTCGGTGTTGGCCGCGTTCGGGTACGTGCCGAAGTAGTGGTCGAACGACTCGTTCTCGTCGAACAGCACGACAAGGTGCTTGATCGGGGTCGCGGTGTGCGGCGTCAGGTACGCACTGGCCGACACGGTCGCCGGGACGGAGACCGTGCTCGCGGACTGGGGCTTGCCGGAGCTGGCCAGCGACACTGTGCTGACGGTCAGTGCGGCGCCCACGGCAAGCACCGAGACCAGGATCGCGTAGTGCCTGGCCCGGATGCGCCTGCCACGGTGCTCGGCCGGGCCGCTGGCCGGACCGCGCTGTGGGGCATCGCCCATCTGTCACCCTCCTGTCGGTTATCGGACTGAACAAACCGGCCGGCGGATGCCGGCGGCAGGGCAGCGCTGGGGGGCCGCCCACGACGAAGACTGGCCGCGGCGGTGGGCCAGAAGGCGCCCAGAAGCTGAGCGGCAGGCAAACAGGCCGGCAATAACGGGCGGCGCGGGGGTTCCGGCCGTCGGGGTGATTGCGGCCACGGGGCGGGATCATGCCAGCATCGCCCGCCCGTAGTAATCCCCGCGCCCGGTGACGCCGGGCAGCGCGAAGAAATAGCCACCGCCGAATGGGCTGATGTAATCGACGAGCGGTTCCCCGATAAGCCTGGTCTGCACCGCCTCGAATTGGCGTTTGATGTCCTGCTGGTAGCACGTGAAGATGAGCCCCATGTCGAGGTCGCCCACCGCGTCCACGCCGCGGTCGTAGTTGTGCGCCCGGCGCAGGATCCGGCTGGACGCGGTCCGCGGGGTCCGCGGGTTGGCCAGCCTGATGTGCGCGGTGAGCGGGATAACCGAGCCCACGGGGTCGGCGGCGTAATCAGGGACGGCGAACAGGCGGTTGGCGTCGAGCGGGCAGCCGGTGGCGCGGCGGCGGCCGATCATGTTCTCCTGCTCGGTGATGGCGACCCGGTCCCAGAACTCGACGAACATCCGGATCAGCCGGATGACCTGGTAGCTGCCGCCCGCGGTCCAGGCCGGCTCGCCGCTGGCCCCGGGCTGGACCCAGATCAGGCGGTTCATCTCGGTGGCGTCCGCGGCGTCGGGGTTGGCGATGCCGTCCATGAACCCGAGCATGTTGCGCGGGACCGTGCCGGCCGGGTGCGCGGGGCTCGAGAACCCGTCGATGCGCCAGAGCACCTGCATGCCCCCGCGGGTGCTGCGCGCGATGTCCCGCAGCGCGTGCAGGACCGTGTCGGTGTGACCCGCGGACAGCTGCAGGCTGAGGTCCCCGCCGCACTGCGCCGGGTCCAGGTCGTCGTCGGGGAAGGTCCGCATCGCGGTCAGCCCGGCGGGCAGGCGGCCGGCCAGGCCGTAGCGGCCGTCGAACAGCGAGGCGCCGACGCCGACCGTGACGGTCAGCCCGTCCGGCACCACGGTCGGCCCGAGCACGCCGGAGTCGGACGGCGGCGCGCCGATCCCCACCGGCGGCGGGACGCCGCCCGCGGTCAGGAACCGGGCCCGGTCGGTCAGCGTGCGCAGCAGGTCGGTCAGCCCGGCCCGGCCGTCCGCGGTGACCGTGCACGACACGACCACGGTCTGCCGCTGCGGTGCGGGCAGGATGCCCGTCTGGTGCCGGCCGTGGAACGGCACCGCGGGCAGGCGGCCGGTCTCCGCGGCGAGCGCCGCGGCCTGGTCCGCGGGGGCGGGCCGGGAGGCCCGGTAGGCGAATCCGGCGGCCGCTCCCCCGGCGGCGGCGCCGGCGACGCCCGCGCCCAGCGCGCCGCGCAGGAACGCCCGGCGCCGCGGCGCGCCCGGCTCGGTGCGCGGGGGCCCGGTGCGCGGGGGCTCGGTGCGCGGGGGCTCGGCCGGGCCGGGCTGAGGCTGCCCTGGCTCGTTCATCAGGCCCGCCTCGGCTCGGTGATCACGGCGATCGGCGCGAGTTCCTGGAGCGCCTGGCTGGCGGCCGCGTCGATCTGCTGCCGTGCTGCGGTGCTGAGCTTGCTGACCGGCGTCCAGGTGCCGTCCGCCGCCTGCTGCGCGTCGAGCAGGCCCTGCAGCCGGTTCAGCCAGAAATAGACCGACGGGAGGCCCCGGTAGCGGGCCACCAGCAGCGGGTGCAGGATCTGCAGCAGTTCCCTGGTGCCGGTGATGTTCGCCGCGGTGGTGGCCAGCGTCGTCCCGCTGCCGTAGTCGTCTTGGCCGGTGAGCTGGAACTCCAGGGCGTTCTCCAGGATCTCGTGGGTGCGCAGGCCGATGTCCAGGAGGTCGACCTCCATGGCCGGGAACGCCGCCTGCAGGGCCAGCACGTCATGGGAGAGCCGGCGGGCCGGGCCGGTGAGCTGGGCGGCGGTCTGGCCGTGCCACAGCCCGTACTCGACGCGGTAGAAGCCGGTGAAGCCGGGGTCGGTCACGCCGCCGGGCAGGCCGTCCGGGCGGCCGTCGATCTCGGTGTCGTAGTCGCCGAACGTCCCGTAGGCGGCGCCCAGCCGCTCGTAGGTCAGGTGCGCGGGCAGCCACGCCGCGCGCGCCGCGGCCAGGTGGCCGGCCGTGACGTCGGAGGCGAGCACGCGCGTCTGGGCCGCCAGCGTCTGCAGGCCGGCCGTCACATAGGTGTGGTACTCGTGCGCCGCGGTCAGCAGGTCGGCGCTCGTCACCGGCAGGATGGCCGGGTCACCGCGGGTGTGCCCGCCGACCCTGACGACCGGCCCGGTGATGGGGTCGACGTCCTCGATCAGGCAGCGGAACGCGTACGGGCCCGACCCCACGTCGAGGCGCATGGGCTGCGTGGTGCCTGGGCCGAGCGCCTCGACCTCGGCGTAGATCGCGCCGTCGGCCGGGTCGATGAGGTCGACCTCCGCGGCCGCGGTCCCGTAGTTGTGCACGTGGAGCGTCTGCATGCCGGGCGCCGGATGCTCCCAGCCCTGCCCGCACGCCCCGGTGGAGACCGTGATCACGTTTCCCCCGGCTCCGGCTCCAGCCGGGTGGGCCGAGCAAGCCGCGAGCAGGCCAGCGGCCAGCACGCAGGCGGCGAGCCACGACGTGCGGTGGGTTGCGGCCAGGAACGGGTGGCGGTACGCGCGGGCAGCCGGCTGGCCAGCGGCTCCCGACCTAACAGTCACACGTCGTCCTTTATGAATGGCAGGCTGGCGCAAAACCCACTACGACAGGTTAGGGATCCGGTGTGTCACTGCGGAATACGCTCGCGCGTTTCTGCCCGATACATTCACGTATCCCTTACCCGCCGTTTCCCGCCGCGCCACCCGCGGCGGCCGCGCGAACGCGCGTCTAAGCTCAGCCCATGGCGCGGGCCAACGAGGACATCGCGGCGCTGCTCAGGGAGTACTCCGACCTGCTGCTGATCACCGGCGGCGACGCGTTCCGGGCGCGCATCTACGAGCGGGCGGCCAGGGCCATGGCCGGCCACTCGGCAGATGTCGGGCAGCTGGACGCCGCCGCCCTGCGGCAGATACCCGGCGTGGGCAAGTCGATCGCCGAGAAGATCACCGAGTACCACGAGACCGGCACGATCCGGGCCGTCGAGGATCTGCGTGCCGACGTCCCGGCCGGGGTACGGGAGCTGACCAGGATCCCGGCGCTCGGGCCCAAGCGGGCCCTGCAGCTCTGCCGCGATCTGCAGATCAGCTCGGTGGAGGAGCTCACAGAAGCCATCAAGGACGGCAAGCTGCGCGACCTCAAGGGCTTCGGGCCGAAGAGCGAGGACCGGATCCTGCACGGTATCGAGATCATGGAGCAGGCCGGCCAGCGCGTGCGGGTGAACGTGGCCATGGACACGGCCACGGCCATGGTCACGGCCGTCGGCGCCGTGCCGGGCTGCGTGCGCTGCGCGTACGCGGGCTCGCTGCGCCGGATGCGGGAGACCATCGGCGACGTCGACATCCTGGCCGCGGCCGCTGACGCCAGCGACGCCCGCCCGCTGATGGAAGCGTTCACGGCGCTGCCCGACGTGGCTCACGTGATCGCGTCGGGTGACACGAAGACGTCCATCCGCACCGCCCGCGGCCTGCAGGTCGACCTGCGGGTGGTGCCGCTGGACGCGTGGGGCGCCGCGCTCCAGTACTTCACCGGGTCTCAGGCGCACAACGTGCGCACCCGCGAGATCGCGGTCCGGATGAAGCTGAAGCTGTCGGAGTACGGCCTGTTCGACGTGGCCTCCGGCGAGCTGATCGTGTCCCGGACCGAGGAGGAGGTGTACCGCAGGCTCGGCATGTCCTGGATCCCGCCGGAGCTGCGGGAGGACACCGGTGAGATCCAGGCCGCGATCCGGGGCGACCTGCCGGACCTCGTGACCGGCGATGACATCCACGGCGACCTGCACACGCACACCGATCTCACTGACGGGGTGGCGCCGCTGGAGGACATGGTGGCGACCGCGGCGGCCCGCGGCTACGCCTACTACGCGGTCACCGACCACGCGCCGGACCTCGTCATGCAGCGGATGACCAGCGAGAAGATGCTCGCGCAGCGCGAGGAGGTCCGCGCGCTCGGCGCCGCCACGCCGATGACGCTGCTGCACGGCACCGAGCTGAACATCGCACCGGACGGAACCGTGGACTGGCCGGCCGACTTCCTCAGCGGCTTCGATCTCTGTGTGGCCTCGGTGCACTCGCACTTCAGCCAGCCGCGGGAGGAGATGACCCGCAGGTTCATCGTGGCCTGCGAGAACCCGCACGTGAACATCATCGGGCACCCCACGACCCGCAAGATCGGCAAGCGCCCGCCGGTCGACGTCGACTTCGCCGAGCTGTTCCGGGCCTGCGCCAGGACCGGGACCGCCCTGGAGGTGAACGCCCACCCCGACCGGCTCGATCTGCCCGCCGATCACATCCGCGCGGCCCGGGACGCCGGGGTCAAGTTCGCCATCGACAGCGACGCGCACTCCACCGGGCACCTGGGCTTCCTGCGCTACGGCGTCGGCACGGCCCGCCGCGGCTGGCTGCGCCCTGAGGACGTCATCAACACCTGGCCGCTGGACCGCCTGCGGGAGTTTCTCCGCAAGGGCCGCTAGAGGCCGACCATGTGGCCTGGGCCGACCCGGAAGTTCCGGCTGCCCCCTGGGTCACGCCCGTCACGCCTGGGCTCGCCGCGTGCCGTCACCAGGCATGATCCATGTGAATTTGCTGTAGTCAGGTGTGCAGCAAACTCACATGGATCATGCTCCCGAGGCCGCCGCGACGGCCAGCCGGGCCCGCAAAGGTGACAAACCGGGCCGAACGCTGCCGCGGGCAGCCAGCCGGCCCGGCTCCTTACTCGAATCGTGCTCTAGCCGAGGTAGATCTGGGAGGCCTGGACGCTCCTGGCCCCGCAGCCGTGGGCGCCGGGCAGCCCGAGCCCGTCCCTGGCCTCCGTGTCCTTCGCGCACGTGGTCCAGTTCCAGTAGTAGGCGTCGTTGCCGATCCGGAACGAGAACGTGACGGTCAGCTCGAATTCCCCGGGCGCGACCTGCCGAGAGGCGGTGACGTGCGGGTGGCCGGCCCCCAACAGCAGCGTCTTGGGCGATGGGGGCTCCTTGCCCGGCGACAGGTTGAGGTTGAAGTACGGGTACCACCGCTTGGCTATCTCGGTGCTCAGGGCCGAGGCCGGGACGAAGACATGCGAGGGCAGCGACTCGCGGCACACCGGGCGCTGGCACGTCTGGCCGTCTCCGGACAGGGCGATCAGCGTGACATAGACGGTCCTGGTCGGCGTCGTGGCCAGAGGCGTGGTCGCGGTGCTGTTCGGAAACAGCTCGACCTGGTACCGCGTGGCCAGGCTGGGCGTCACGCGGAACGAGTACGTCGCGGTCTTGGCCGCCGGGTGCAGGATGACCGAGCCGACCGGGACCGGTGACCGGTGATAGGGGAACTGCTGGGCGTAGAGCTGGGCGACCTCGCCGCTGGTGACACCCTTGAGCTGGCCGGAGATCCTGGCGCTGGCCTGGCGGCCGTACTTGAACACCACATAGACATCGCCGGACAGGGGTGCCAGCGCTGACTCGGCGGCGATCGAGAACTTCGTGGGCCGGGCCGGCCCGCCGCCGCTCAGCGTCGCCGCGACCACGCCGGCCGCGCCCAGGACGATGACCGCAACCGCCGCCACGATGATCCACACCCTGCGCTTGCCGCGCGCCGCCCGGTCCTCCTGCCCCGGCGGCCCGGAACCGTCCGGGCCGGTTCCGGCCGCGGCCAGCGCGGGGACGAGCACGTCCCTGGTGCCCATCCGCGAGATATCGGACGGCTCCGCGGGCGTCTGGGCGTTCTCGGTCAGCGGGTGGCCCGCCGGGATGGTCTCGGGGCCCGAGTCATAGGCCGCGAGCCCGAACGCGCCGCGCAGCGCTTCGGCGAACTCCCGACAGCTGGCGTACCGGTCAGCCGACGCCTTGGCCAGGGCCCGGGCCAGGACGCCATCCGCCGCGGCCGGAAGATCGGGACGCCGCGACGTCAGCGCCGGCGGCGGCTCGGACACCTGGGCGTACATCAGCGCCGTCGGCTCAGCCCTCGAGAACGGCGGTGCCCCGGTGAGCAGCTCGAACGCCGAGCACGCGAGCGCATACTGGTCCGCCCGCCCGTCGGCCTGCTGCCCGCCGATCTGCTCCGGGGCGACGTAGGCCAGCGTGCCCATGAAGTGCCCGGCCTGGGTCAGCATGGCCGAGGACGCGGCGGTCTTGCTTAGCCCGAAGTCGGAGAGATAGACGTGCCCGGGGCGCCCGGGCACCACGTCCATGAGCATGTTCGCCGGTTTCACGTCGCGGTGCAGCAGGCCCTCGGCGTGCGCCGCGTCGAGCGCCGAGGCCACCGGCGAGATGATCGTCGCCACCCGGCCGGGCGGCAGCGGCCCTTCGTGCCGCACCAGCGACCCGGCGTCGCCGCCGCGCACATAACGCATGGCGATGAACAGCACGCCATCCGCCTCGCCCGCCTCGAAGACCGGCACGATATGCGGGTCATCTACGGCCGCGGCGGCCCGCGACTCCCGGATGAACCGGTGCCGGAAGGATTCGTCGGCGGCCAGCGCAGGCGCCAGGATCTTCAGCGCGACCAGGCGCCCGAGCCGCTCATCGCGGGCCCGGAACACGACCGCCATCCCGCCGCGGCCGATCTCCTCCTCCAGCCGGTATCCCGCGATCCGTGAGCCCGCCGCGAAGCCAACCCTGAAGCCGACGTCGCCGGGAACCTCGTCGCCCACCATGCCTCCAGAGCTCGCGAGCCGTCCTGCGTCCCCCCTCCGCTGACGGCGGCGAACCCCTGGAAAGCCGCGACCAGGAAGGATGTTTGCTGCGAGAAGATCAAAGTATCCGGATTGCCCCAGCCCGCCGCAACCCTCAGCCGGGGTATCTCGGGGTCACCCCCGGGCTAGCACAGCGAAGCTGGGCCAGCCGCGACGGCCGGCCAGAGGCCGAGCCCGAGCGGATGGCGCGCGGGGTCCTGGGGCTGTCCCCGGCTAGCAGAACTCCCGGCCGGGCGGCTCGTCCCAGTCGGCCTGGTAGGGCTCGACCTCAATGCGCCACGGTGCCTCGTTGAAGAAGCTGGGCGCCGGCC
Organism: uncultured Actinomycetota bacterium; assembly: GCA_963844655.1. Taxonomy (GTDB): domain Bacteria; phylum Actinomycetota; class Actinomycetes; order Streptosporangiales; family Streptosporangiaceae; genus JASHPR01. The sequence goes on from CAWJPA010000002.1 coordinate 174,785, forward strand.
CGGAACCGAACCGGGCGAATGCCGTGAAGTCCGTGGTCTCACGGAACGCGGGCTGCTGGTAGAGATCGCGGGCGTAGCCCCATAGCGCGGGGAAGTCCACCAGCCGCCGCTCGCTGATCTTCCCTAGCGGGTTATACCCAAGGTCGAACCTGGCCAGGGTCGGCCACAGCCGCACGTCGGCCTCGGTCAGCCCGGCGCCGAACAGGTAACGCTGTCCGGCCAGCCGCCCGTCGAGCACGGTCAGCGTGTCGGTCAGCCGGTGCCGCAACTGGGTGTAGTCCGCCTCGCTCGTGGCGCCCGCGACCCGGTATGTCCCGTTGTTGACGGTCTCGTACACACGCTCGTTCAAGGCGTCGATACCGGCGCGCAGGTCCTGCGGGTACAGGTCGGGCAACGACGTGCCCCACGCCCCGAACTGGGTACCCAGGTCGATCGTGATGTCCGGGAAGTTGTTGCTGACCAGCCTGCCGGTCTGGCTGTCCCAGAGCGCAGGCACGGAGACGTGGCCGTCGTAGCCGGGCTCGCTGGCCTCGTATGCCTCGGCCAGCAGCGTGAAGCCGTTGACCGGGTCAGCGCCGCGCCTTTCCCTGAACGCCCAGCCGCGCCCGTCCCGTACATCGTCGACATACGAGAGCGATACCACGTCCTCGAGGCCCTTCAGCTTCCTGACGATCGCGGTCCGCTGTGCCCACGGGCAGCCCCAGGCGATGTACAGGTGATAGCGGCCGGGCTCGGCGCGATAGCCGCTGGATCCGTCGGCGGTGATCCGGCCCTGGAACCGGTAGCGCGGGCGCTGGAATGAGCTGCCGTGGTTAAAGCCCCGGCCCTCCCCGTAGTGCCCGTACCGGTCGTAATCCACCGGGCTGGCATACCTTGGGGCCCGCCCGTCTGCGACGGTGGGCCCGTCCGCGCCTGCCTGTCCTGCCGTCTGGGCCATCGCGCTGCCCCGCCTTCTGCGACGTCTCCGGTTACCGCAATCATCACATGCAGCGTGCCGGCACGGGCGACGGGGCGGGCGGTAGGTCCCGCCCCAAGGGCGGAGTGCCTAGGGCTGCGTGCGCGGCCCAAGCGCTCCCGGCGTGGGGGGGCTAGTGCGCATCCCGCAGCGCCGGGCAACAGAGGGGGCTTCTGGCCGGGGCGGAGTGAGCCCCGGCCAGAAGCCGCTCAGGTAACGCCGCCATAGGAATCCCCTCCTCAGTACCGTCATCAAACGGCCACGATCGCGACAGTCACGCGGTGGGCGCCTGGGTCACCGTGCCGCCGCTACCAGAGCCGGAGCTGGCCGCCGAGACCGGCGCGTTGGCTGCGGGCGCGACCTGAATCGGCCAGTCAGCGAACCGGACTGCCGTGGCCAGCGGGGCGTCGGAACGTTCGCTCGGCACCTGAATAGGCCGCTCTGGCCCTGGCCGGCGCTCTGGGTCTGGCCGCTGCCGCCAGCGGTTGGCGTCTGGGTAACGCTGCCGCTGCCAGAGCCAGAGCTGGCCGCCGAGACCGGCGCGTTGGTCGCGGGCGCGACCTGAATCGGCCCAGTCAGCGAACCGGACTGGCCGCTGCCACCCGCAGCAGGTGTCTGCGTGACGCTGCCGCCACCGGACCCGGAGCTGTCCGCCGACACCGGCGCATTCGCCGTGGGCGCCACCTGGATCGGCCCCGTCAGCGTGCCGATCTGGACCGGTTCGGTCAGCGTGCCGGACTGGCCGCTGCCGCCCGCAGTCGGCGTCTGGGTCACCGTGCCACCGCCGGTTCCGGGGCTGGCCGCCGACACCGGCGCGTTGGCCGTGGGCGCCACCTGGACGGGCCCGGTCAGCGTGCCGATCTGGACCGGTCCGGTCAGGGGCCCGATCTGGACCGGGCTGGTCGGGGTGCCGGTGGGCGAGCCGGGCTCGGTGCCCTGCTGCGGGCCGGTCTGCGAACCCGACTGCGAACCGGACTGCGAACCCGACTGCGAACCCGACTGCGAACCGGACTGCGAACCGGACTGCGAACCGGACTGCGAACCCGAGTTGCCCTGGCACCGGTGGTGGCCATAGCCGTAGCTGGCGCTACCCGGCTGGACCACACCCTGCGAGCTCAGCTCGCCGAAGTGCCAGCAGTGGTGGTGGCCGTGGTGCTGGCCACTGACCAGCACGGCCAGCCACGAGCCGAGAGCGGGGCCGTGGCTACCTGAAGGCCCGCCACTCGACCGGCTGCTGAGAACGGAGAACGCTTCGTTTGCCGACTGCGACCAGTCTTGGTTGGCGTGGCCCCGGCAGTGGTGGTGGTGGTGACGGGCGCTCATGCTGGCTGTGGCCGGCTGGTCCGTCATGGTCGACTGGGTTCCTGCGTGCGGCCTTGGGCAGGCCAGCGCACAGACCGCCAGCATCACTGGTATCAGCACGCCCGCGGCAGCTGCCGCGCAGCGCGTCAGGATTCTAGGCATGATTGGTAACTCCTTGCTGAGGTGGTTGGGTTAGCCCGGGCCTGATCCGGCCCTGACTGGGCTGACTGAAGAGCTCAGTCAGCTAGCCCGGAACCTCGAGCGCGGAGACGAGTGCGGAAGTTGGGACGCTGTCAGCCTGGCGGACAATCCACAGCAGCCCGAACAGACCCAGAACCGCGGCCAGGACAGCAGCCAGGCCGCCACCGCCGCTTGAGCCGCCGGCGCCAGAGTTGACGCTCGTGCCGGATATCGGGCCCTCGCCGGTCGCCGGGGTCAGCGGCGTGCCGGGCCCGGGGGTCGCTGCTGCCGATCCGAGCCCGGAGGCCACAGAGTCCGCGCCGGGGACGCCCGCGGCTATCGCGGGGGCTGTTTCGGCCAGCAGCCCGCCGGCGGCAGGTGCCGGACCAGCTCCCGCGGAAGCGGTGACCGACAATGCCGGCGACCGGTGGCTCGTCGCGGCCGGTGCCGACGGCGCGGCTGCAGTGCCTGCGGGCGCGATGGCGGCGGCACGGACGGCAGCCGACGCGTGGTCGCCTGGACCGCTGGCGCCGATGGGAATGCCGGCCGACGGTGTCGTCGGCGCGTGGCTCCCGGCGGGCGCCTGGCTGGCCACGGACCCCACGGCAGTGGCAACGCCGACCCTGGTGCCGGTGACCGAAGTGACGGCCGAGTGGCCAGCGGCGACGACCCTGGGCAGGACGGATGACACAGGACTCGTGATGCCGGTGACGGGCCGGGTGACTTGTGTCGTGATGCCGGTGACCGTCCGGGCCACGGGTGCGGTGGCGCCGGCCACGGTCCGGGTCACCGGTGCGGTGACGCCGGTGACCGTCCGGGTCACCGAGGTGGCAGCTGCGCGGCTCGTGGCGGAGACCTGGTCCAGGGTGCTGGACACCCGGCCGACGCTGCCGGCCGCGGTCCGCGTGACCGACGACGTCGCGGCGTCCCCTGCCGAGGTGACGCGGCCGGCCGCCGTCGTTGCCTGGGCACCGGCCGACGAGGCCTTGCCGACCACGGCCGATGTTGCCTTCTCACCGGCCGCGGAAGCCCTGCCGGTCGTTGTGGAGACCACCGCCTGACCGGTCGAGGCTGCCTGTGCCGCGGCCGTCGATCCCTGACCTGCGATTTCCGGGGAACCGCCGGTCACGCCGCTCACCGCGGAAGATCCGGCCGACGGCGCCGCGGAAGTCAATGCCGTGCTCGCGGATCGGGCTGAGCCGACTGCTGTGGACACCGAGTGCGTAAGCGATGACGTCACGGCCTGGGCGGAAGACGTCGCGGCCTGAGCGGACGAGACCGCCTGGCCCGGCGCTGACGACAGACCCGCGGTGGCGGAAGAGGAGGTGGGCGCGGAAGCCCCGGTGGCCGCAGAGTGCGGGTCCGGAGCACTGGGGCTGGTCGCCGCGGACGCGGACCTCGAGCTCAGGAGCGACGCCCCGATGGCCACGGCTATACCGGCAACGGCCATTGCCGCGGCGTATAGGCATAGCCGAAGGATGTGGGTGACTTCCCCCCTAGTCACAAGCAACAACCTAGTTCGCCCTGCTCCCAGGGTCCAGAGTTTCTTGCGTGCCGCGCAATAATTGCGGATCACGCAAGATCGCTGTTAGGGTCGCGGCATGACGTCAGCGCTCAGTGCCGCCGGCGGTCACCCGGCTCGCCGACGCGACCTGCAGAAGGAGCAGACCCGTCGCGACCTCGCTCTGGCCGCGTTCGATCTGGCCAGAGCGCACGGGCTGGCCAATGTGCGCGTCTCCCAGATCGCGACGGCGGTCGGCGTTTCGCCGCGGACCTTCAACAACTACTTCCCCAGCAAGGAGGCCGCGGTCATCTGGCCCGCCACCCTGCAGGCCAGACGGCTGGCGGCCAGCCTGGCCAACCGCCCTCCGGCCGAGCCACTCGGAGAGGCACTGGAGGCGGCCGTAGCCGGGCAGTACCGCCGCAGCAAGTCGGACAACCTTCCGCCGGGCTGGCTGGGCCAGTTCCGGGCCCTGGTCGCCGCCGAGCCGGCGCTGCACGGCGAGTATCTCAAGGCCACCACGGCCACCGAGGCAGTGCTGGCCGACGCCATCGCCCGCCGTGCTGGATTCCCGCCCGGCCAGTTGGAGGCCCACGTGCTGGCGGCCGTCACCATCGCGGCGGAGCGGACCGCGGTCCAGCATTGGTCCCTGACCCGTGCCCCGCGCGCGCCGTTGCTCGAAGTGGTCAGGACCGCCGTCCGGCTCGCGGTGCACGGCACGCCCGGCCCCGGCCACACCCTCACCTAGCCGGGCGGCCGGGCCAGGGAGCGTTCACGGCCCAGCGGGGGGCGCCGCCGTCCGCCCACCGCAGCAGGTTCTCGGCGAACATCTCCCCGGTCCGCCGGAACATCAAGTCGGTCAGCCCGCCGGCGTGCGGTGTGGCGATGACGGCCGGATGGTCCAGCAGCGCCGAGTCGGGGTCGGCGGGCTCGCGGGCGAACACGTCGAGCCCGGCCCCGACCAGGCGGCCGTCCTGCAGCGCCGCCAGCAGGGCATCCTCGTCCACCAGCCCACCGCGGGCCACGTTGACGAACAACGCGCCTGGCTTCATCGCCGCGAACGCCTCCGCGCCGAACATCCCGGCGGTGCCGTCGTCAAGCATCGCGCAGCAGACCACCGCATCGGCCTCGGCCAGCAGCCCGCTCAGCTGATCCGGCGCCGCGACCAGCTCCATCTCGGGCGGCCCGCCGCGCTCGGGATGCGCCCGCACGCCGAGCAGCCGGGCGCCGAACGGCGCCAGCCTGCGGGCCACGGCCGCGCCGATGGACCCGAGGCCGACGATGAGCACGGTGCTGCCGACCAGCGACCCAGCGGTCGGCCGCTGTTCCCAGCGCCGGGCCAGGAGCGCGTCCCTGGCCTCATCGAACCGGCGGACCAGAGCCAGCAGGAACAGCACGGCGAGATCGGCCACACTGTCGGCGTTGCCCCCGGCATCGCCGGGGACCCGCGCCACCCAGACGCCCAGCTCGGTCGCGCGGGTGATATCGACACTCTCCAGGCCCACCCCGAACTGCTGCACCAGACCGAACGTCCCGGCCTCCAGTACCGCCTTGTCGACCCTGGCGCCGAACGGGCATACCGCGGCCACGCCGTCGAGATGGGCGGCGATGTCCCGCGGCGGGCTGACGCGGATCTCCCAGCCGGGCAGCAGCCCGGCCAGGTCGGTCCAGCCGAACTCGGCGGTGTACCGCTCCCGGCCGAACAGCACCCGGTGGCGGGCGGTCACGGCAGGGACGCGAGCAGCTCGCGCACCGGCTTGCGACGGCCGGCGTAGAAGGGGATCTCGACCCGGGTGTGCAGCCGCGCCTGGGCGCCGCGCAGATGGCGCATGAGGTCCACGATCCGGTGCAGCTCATCGGCCTCGAACGCGAGCATCCACTCGTAGTCGTTCAGCGCGAAGCAGGCCACCGTGTTGGCCCGCACGTCCGGGTACTCCCTGGCCATCATCCCGTGCTCGGCGAGCAGGGCCCGGCGTTCCTCGGGGTCGAGCAGGTACCACTCATAGGACCGGACGAACGGGTAGACGCTCACGTAGGCGCGAGGCTCCTCCTCGGCCAGGAACGCGGGGACATGGCCCTTGTTGAACTCCGCGGGCCGGTGCAGCGCCATCGCCGACCAGACGGGCTCGCTGGCCCGGCCGAGCCCGGTCCGGCGGAACCGGGCGTACATCTCCTGCAGGTCATCGGAGGACGGCGCGACCCACCAGAACATGAAGTCAGCGTCGGCCCGCAGCCCCTGCAGGTCGTAGCAGCCTCGGGTCACGACACCCTTGCCCGCGGCCTGCTGGCACAGCTCGCTGACCTCAGCGGCGAGACCGGGACGCCCGGACTTCGTCTGCTCCCCGGCGGCCTCGAGCGCACCGGGGCCTGTGACCCGGAATACCGACCACATCGTGTAGCGGATCAGCTCGTTCAGGTCCCGCGCCTTGGGTCGCTGCCCTTCCGGGTGACGCTCCGCGCTCTTGCCGGGCCGGTGCCCGGCGTCGTTCCCAGCCATGTCGTTATTGTCCCATCGGGATCTGGTCCTTCAGCCCCCCGCTCGGCTCGCCGTCGACGGGGAGCCAGGGCTGCTTGCTGTCGGGTTTATCAGGCGCCGCGCGCCCGGGCGTCGGCGGGCCTGGCCTGGCGGCCGGCCAGGAAGACGAGCACCTGGTCCGCGGCCCGCCGGGCCGAGGCGATGCAGGCCGGGATGCCGATCCCGTCGTAGGCCGCCCCGCAGACCGCGAGGCCGGGCAGGTTCGCGACCCCGGACCGGATCCGTGCGACGCGGTCCAGGTGGCCCACCGCATACTGCGGCAGCCCGCCGCCCCACCGGCTAACCCGCACGCCGGCGGGAGCGCCGCGCACTCCGGTGGCGGCCGCCAGGTCGGCGGCGGCCAGCCGGGCCAGCTCGCCGTCGTCTCGCTGCAGCAGGGCCTCCTCGCCCACCCGGCCCACGGAGCACCGCACAATGTCCAGGCTGGCGTCGTCGGGCCGCAGGTGCGGCCACTTCACCGTGCTGAACGTCACGGCCTTGACCGCCCGGCCGTCGACCGCGGGGACCAGGTAGCCGCTCCCGTGCGGCGGCTCCGGGAACGCGTCATGCGGGTATGCCAGCGTGACGATCGCCATGCTCGCGTACTCGATCTCGCCCAGCGCGGCCGCGGCCGCCTCGGCCTCCGGCACGCCGGCCAGCAGCCTGCCTGCCGGCCGGGCGGGTACGGCGAGGATGACCGCGTCGGCGTCCAGCCGTTCCGGGGCCCGGGTCGGGCCGATGGTCAGCCGCCACCCCGGTCCGCGCCCACCTCCCGGTCCCCCGGCACCGTCCCCGGTCGCCGCGCGGGTGAGCTCCCGGGTCATCGCGTTGGTCCGCACCGTGGCGCCGGACACGGCGGCGATCGCGGGCGGCAGCGTGCCCAGGCCGCCCGACAGCGTGGTGAACACGGGCGCGGCCGGGCGCGTCGCGTCCGGGGCGGGCAGCAGGGATGCCACCGCCGCGGTGAGGGAGCGGTGCTGCCGTGAGGCCTGGGCCAGCGCGGGCAGGGTGGCCTCGGCGGACAGCTCGTCGGACCGGCCCGCGTAGACGCCGCCGAGCAGCGGATCGACCAGCCGGTCCACGAGCTCCTGGCCGAACCTCGCCCCGACCAGGCTGGCCACCGGCACGTCACCGTCCCGCGGGGTCGGCGGCAGCTGGAGATCCTCACGGGCCCGGGCCAGCCCCGCCGGGGACAGGATCCCGGAGGTCTCCAACTCACCCAGGTCCCCGGGCACGCCCATGAACTGGCGTTTCGGCAGCGGGTGCAGCTGCCCGCGGGTCCAGATGGCCGCGGCGGTGGTGCCGGCCGGCACGAGCTGGCCGGCCAGTCCGACGGCGTCGATCAAGTCGAGTCCCTCGGGGCGACGGGCGAGCAGGGCCTCAGCGCCCGCATCGACGTCGATCCCGGCGATCTTGGACACCGAGAGCTTGCCGCCGAGCCGGGGTGAGCCCTCGAGCACGGTCACATCCACGCCCTGGTCACGGAGGAAGAATGCCGCGGCGAGCCCGGAGATACCGCCGCCCACGATCGCGACGGCTGGCCGCTGGGATGATGTAGGCACCTGTCTACTGTGCCCTACCGGGTGCGTGATCACCGCGGGCCCGTCCGCTATCGGACCCCCGCCCGCAGCGATCACTCTGATCAGAGCCGGGGCACGGCCTGCGAAGGTCAGCCGTGCCTGCTGTTCCTGCTCGCGTTGCCGCCGTTGCCGTGACCGAGCTCAGCGAACGGGAACGCACGGTGGCGCCGGGGCGGGATCAGGAAATTCTGCCGACGTGTCGCGGTGATGAACCGCTCCAGGCCGTTGTCGTCCGGGTCCACGGCGAATTCCTTCTGCAGATCGAGCGAGGCCTGGTTGGTCCGCATGGTCGCGAAGAAATCGGCCGACGGCACGAACACCGTGAACTGCAGCTTCGCCTGCTCAGTCCCGTCGGGCACATCCATGCTGTCGAAGCCAGGTCCGTCCATCCGCAGGTGAATCGGGGCTCCGGCGGCGGTGCGGGACGACCGCTGCAGCGTGGAAATGTGACCCAGCCGGTGCTGCGGCTGGCCGGTGGCCGGGTCGGGCAGCGTGCCGATGCCCTCGGCGCTCCGCAGCGCGTCGTCGAATCCCTTGAACTCGTTCTGCAGGAAGGCAGGACCACCGCCGTTGACGAACTGGTTGGCCACACCCATGGATGGCGGCGGGTCGGCCCGGAACATGTACTGGACGCGTTCCAGGTATGTCCCGTCGTCGCCAGGGACGTTGGCTGCGTCCAGGTCGAAGAACTGGATCATGTCCAGGATGTCGTGCGACAGATGCTGCATCGACCCGAGGTCGAAGTAGTCGCCGGGCTCGGCCGTGGTGAGGTCGATCCCGCCGCCTCCGACGAAGGTGACGTTCTGCGCGGGTGCGCTGGCGTTGACCTGCTGATCGGCGAACCCCATCCACATCGGGGACTGCGGGTTCACGAACGAGGCAAAGGGCAGGTTGTTGTTGTCCGCGACGCTGCGCGGCAGGCCCTGCTGGACGAACATCACCCGGGCGCTGGTGAACGTGAGCCCCGTGCTCAGGCTGGGCGACGGCACATGCTCCCCGCCGAGCCGGTTACTGCCACCCAGGAACGCCATCACATCCCACAGGTTGTCGACGTTGTCGCTGCGCAGTGTGAACAGCAGGTCGTTCTGCTCGATCCGGACCGGGACGTTGAACCTCGTCTTGGTGATGCCGGGGTTGACCGCGCTCACATCGGTGGGCGCTGGCACCGCCTCCTCCAAGACGAACCGGCTGTTGTCGGAGGCCAGGCGCGGAACGAGCGTGTTGAACATCCAGCTCGGGAACCGGTTGAAGTACGGCAGGCCGTAGGCGACGAACGTGAACACGCCCTGGGCCGCGAACGGGTACACCTCCTCGATCCGGTCCAGCGCGTCGGCGAGCTGGCGCTGATCGTCCTGCGTTGGGGTGGAGCCGAGCCGGGCCGGCGCGAACAGCGTGTAGACCGGCGGGAACGAGACCACGACGCCATCGATGGTCAGGGCCGGGGACGCGAACGCGGACAGGTCGAACTGGGTATCCGGCAGGATCGCGGTCGCGGCCTGGGCGCCGTGCCCGTGCGCCGGGTCGACGGCGAGCCGCACCGGCACCGAGGCGAGATGCCGCATCCCCTCCAGCCCGGCGAACGCGGCGGCGAGGCCGCCCCCAGTGAGCAGGAGCTTGCGGCGGGACACGTGGAGCCCGGCTGCGCTCGGGGCCGGAATCGGACTGCGGGTTGGCGTCGGCCTGGTGCCGGGGCCCGGCCCCATCCGCTGGCACATGGTGTGCCGGCGCTCGGTGCCCGCCGCGGGATTCGCGCGGGGCGGCGTGCTGCGGCTGGAACCAGTCCCGGGCGGGCTCACCGACGTTCCGCCGGGAGTCGTCCCGGCCTTCACCGTCGGCAGCCCGCTTGGTACCTCGGCGTTTCTTGCTGCTCCTGTGTTCAGAACCCGTGGGCTGGACCATGACGGCCTCCAGGAGGCGTGAGAAGAGTGAGGCGAGAGTGGCGCCGAGGCGGGGTCACGGTCTCGGGGCCAGCACGGAGGAACGGGGGACCTCCGCGCCCGCGGATCACACTAGGACCGCCAGTCACTCCCGGACAGGGACGAGTACCCCTCGGGAGACGGACGCCCCTTGGGGGGTCCGGACGGGGCCGATCCGGCCCCGGGCAGCAGGCCGAAGGCATCGGCCACGGCCAGCGCGCCAGACCTGTTGCGCACGCCGAGCTTGCGGAACATGCGGGTCTGGACGTTCTCGACGGTCTTCGGGGCGATCCCCAGCACCCGGGCGGTCTGCCGGATCGAATGACCGCGGGACAGGGAGCGCAGGATGTCGCTCTCCCGCGCGGTCAACTCGGGCAGCTCGAGCCTGCCCGGCGCCCGCTCGTCCCACCGGGCGCGCACCGCACCGATCAGCGGCCGCATCGGGCTCGAGTCCACCACCAGGTACCCCTGGGCGACCATGCGCAGGACGGACAGGAAATGGTCATCGATACGCTCCGCCGACACCAGCGAGCTGGCCCCGCTGGCGAGCGCCTCGGCGAGCTCGGGCGGATCGAGCGGCTTGCTGTGCACGAGTATGGCCGGGGCACCGAGCTCGGCCACCAGGTCCCAGTCCTGCGATTCGGGATCGACGAGCACGACCACGATCGGGCCGCGGTGCCAGCGGGCCCAGTGCGTGTCCGCCACCGGACCGGGCTTCTGCAGTAGAACAAACGGCAGCAGACTGCGGACCAGGGCCGCCACGATCTGCTCAAGGGCCGGGTTGGGCTGCCCGGACACCACCGCCAGCGCGACCGAGTCGGCGTCGACGGGCTGCCGCCGCCGGGCGGCCGGGGCGGTGCTGCGGTCGAGCATCCCCAGCGACGCCGCCTTGGCGACAGCGTGCACGCTGCTGCTCACGTCCAGCTTCGCGTAGACGCGGCGCTTGAGGTTCTCCACCGTGAGCGGGCTGATCTGGAGGAGGGCCGCGATCTCGGCCACGCTGTGGCCCGAGCCGGTGAGCACGACGAGCTCGAGCTCGCGGTCGGTCAGCGAGCCGGTGACGTCCTTGGCGTGCTTGCCTTTCCTGCGCCGCAGCAGGGCCATGACGGCGGCCAGGCCGTGCGATTCGGGAACGAGCGACGCCACACCCGCGCGGCAGGCCGCGGCCAGATCCTGCTCAGACGCGTCCCGGTAGGTCACGATCACGTTCACCTCGGGGAAGCGCCGGGTGAGCGCGCCGACCCGCGCTGCAATCTCACCCAGCCGCTGGCCCGCGTCGAGGATCACGACGTCGGGTCGCCTCAGCTCACAGAGGTCAAAGACAGCATCCGGCTCCGCGACATTGCCGACCACGGTGACGTCCGGCCGCACGGCCAGACAGGTGGACAGAGTGTCGCGGAGCAGCCGGCGCGACGACTGCACGGCTACTCGGACGGTTTCGCGAGCGGGGGACGCGACCATCGTTAGCCTGCGATTCTCGTTTCTCCACACATAGCGAGTAAGTGCGGAATCGCAGTCTACGCCGGAGGAGCCTTTAACCGCCGCTCAGTTGACCTTTATGGAGAAAACTGCTCTGGTGTCTGGATCGGTGCGTTACCGGCCCGGTGATCCTTACCAGGACGGTGGTGCCGAGCGAAACTGAGCGGCTACCGGCTGTATCCTCGCTTTTCCTGGCGGCTGTCTTCGGGTTTCTCCCCGCTGACATCGAGATTTCCCTCAGCGGCCGCCTGACAGGCTTTCCGGAGAAAATGATAACCGGCAGAAGCGCCGGCAATCTCACAAACCCTGAGATCCGAATGCGATTCGGTGTAATACCCGATTCCTGGCCAGGGACGGGGCGGGCCGCGGCCGCTGGGGCAGGTGGCGGCCTGCTGGGGCGAGTGGCGGCCCGCCGGGACGCGACGGCGATGGGCCGGTCACGCCGGCCCCGGTCACGCGCCGGTCACCCGGCCCCGGGACGGCCGGCGGCGGCCGACCAGTCGTAGCCCTCGCCCGTCTGCCGCAGCACGGCGCGGGTCTGGTCGTCGCACAGTGCGCCGTGCACGCCAGCGGTATAGCACGCCTCGGCCGGGACACCGAGCCCCTGCGCTGCCGCGTAGTCGACGCTCAGGTCGGTGCCGAACATCGCCGGGTCGTCGGTGGACACCGAGCAGCGCACGCCCGCGGCCACCAGGTCCGGCAGCGGGTGCGCGGCCAGCGACGCGACCACTCCGGTGCGCAGGTTGGATATCGGGCACACATCCAGCACCGTGCCCCGCGCGGCGAGTTCCCGCACCAGGCCCGGATCATCCACCGCGCGGACGCCGTGCCTGATCCGGTCCGCACCCAGCGCGTCCAGCGCCCCCCGGATGGACGCCACCCCGGCGGCCTCGCCCGCGTGCGGCACCGAGCCGATCCCGCCGTCGCGGGCCAGCGCGAACGCGGGCGCGTACGGCTCCGGTGGGAACTGCGCCTCCGGACCGCCGAGCCCGAGGCCGACCACCCCGCGGCCGGCGTACGTCACGGCGTGACGCGCGGTCAGCACGGCCGCCTCCAGCGGGAAGCCGCGCGGGATGTCCGGGGTCAGCCGCACCTCAACCCCGTGCTCCTCGCGGGCCTGCTGCGCGCCGTCACAGAAGCCGGTGAACACCGCGTCCCAGCTGGCGCCCCGCGCGACGGCCTCGGCCGGGGTGAAGATGCCTTCCAGGTACACCGCGCCGTGCGCCGCCGCCTCGGCCGCGTAATCGGTCACGACCTGCCGGAAATCCCGGTCGGTCCGCAGCGCACCTGTGGTGAGCTTCCAGACGTCGATGAAGTGCGCAAAGTCGCGGAACTCGTACAGTCCGGCCAGCCCTTCCTCGGTGTCGGCCGGGAGCGTGACGCCGTTGCGCCGCGCGATCGCCAGCAGCGTCCCGGCCCGGACGGTGCCCTCCAGGTGCACATGCAACTCGATCTTCGGGTAGCTCACGCCAATCCTCTCCGGTGCCGATTATGGCCAGCCCGCCACCCGGTCAACCCCGGGAGGCCCGCACCGCCAGGCAATCTGTTACCGGACCGTGCCCGGGCCCGGGGGAACCGCCAGGGCCGCCGGGCGCGTCCCAGCGGCATGAACACCTCCCTCCGGGCCCGCGGGTTCCGCGGGCCGCTGCGCACCACCGCGCTCACGTGCGCCGGGCTGATGTCCGGCGCAGCCTTGCTGCTGTCCGGCTGCGCGCAGGGCTCCGCCGCGGGCTCGGCGGGCCTGGTCACCGGCAGGGCCGTCGCACCGTCGGCCGCATCGTCAGGGTCCGCCTCGGCCTCCCAGGCGGCCCAGCTGGCCCTGTCCAGCCAGAGCATCATTTACACCGCGAACCTCACCATCCGGGTCAAGGACGTCACGTCCGCGGCGAACCGCGCGACCGGCATCGCCATGACCGCCGGCGGCTACGTCTCCAGCGAGCAGTCCTCGATCGACCCGGCCGACCGGGCCAGGTCCACGGTCCGCCTGCAGCTGAAGATCCCGGCTGCGGTGTACCCGGCCACGCTGCACACGCTGTCCGCCGTGCTCGGCACCCAGACCTCGCTGGCCCAGCACGCGCAGGACGTCACCGAGCAGGTCGCCGACGTGACCAGCCGGGTCACCTCGGCACAGGACGCCATCACCCAGCTCCAGGCGCTGCTCAAGCGGGCCGGCTCGGTCAGCGGCCTGCTCAGCGTGCAGGAGCAGATCAACACCGAGGAGTCCGGGCTCGAGGCACTGCAGGCCCAGCAGCGGGCGCTGGCCCGGGAGACCAGCTATACGACCGTGTCGGTGACGCTGGTGAGCCAGCACCGGGCCTCCGCTCAGGCACGGAAGTCCCACGGGTTCCTGGCCGGCCTGGGCGCGGGCTGGCGCGGGTTGCGGCTGGCCCTGTCCTGGCTGCTCACGGTGCTGGGCACGGTGCTGCCGTTCGCCGTGGTCGCGACCGCGGTGGCTGGGGCTGGCTACGCGGCGCGGCGGCCGCTGCGGCGCCTGCTGCGGCGGGGTGCAGTTTAGCCCGGGGGGCCGGTGCCGTCCGAGCGGGCCGACGCGGTGTGCACCAGGTCCGCCAGCCGGGCCAGCATGTCGGGATCGGTCTGCGGAAGCACGCCGTGGCCGAGATTGAACACGTGTCCCTCGGCCGTGCGGCCCGCGGCCAGGACCTGGATGGCCCGCTGCTCGACGACCTCCCACGGCGCCAGCAGGATGGCCGGGTCGAGGTTGCCCTGCAGGGCCTTGCCGGGGTCCACCCGGCGCACCGCCTCGTCCAGCGGTACCCGCCAGTCCACCCCGATCACGTCCGCGCCTGCCTCGCCCATCATCCCCAGCAGCTCACCCGTGCTCACGCCGAAGTGCAGCCGCGGCACACCGGACCCGGCCATGGCATCGAAGATCCGCTTGCTGTGCGGCAGCACCGACTGCCGGTAATCCTCGGGGCTGACCGCACCCGCCCAGGAATCGAACAGCTGCACGGCCGAGGCGCCGGCCTCGACCTGAACCTGGAGGAAGGTGATGGTGATGTCGGTCAGCCTGCGCAGCAGCGCGTTCCAGAGCGCCGGGTTGGCGTACATCAGCGACTTGGTCTTGTCGAAGCTCTTGGACGGCCCCCCGTCGATCAGGTACGAGGCCAGCGTGAACGGGCCGCCGGCGAAGCCGATCAGCGGTGTCCCGTCGAGCTCGCCGACCAGCGCCTTGACCGCGTCCGCCACGTACTGGACGTCACCCGGCTCGAGAGGGCGGACCCGCTCCAGGTCGGCCTCCTCGCGGATCGGCTGCTCTACCACCGGGCCGACGCCGGTCCGGATGTCGATGGCGACGCCTGCGGCGCGGAGCGGCACCACGATGTCGCTGAACAGGATCGCCGCGTCTACCGGATACCGGCGCAGCGGCTGCAGCGTGATCTCGGTGATCAGGTCAGGCTTGGTGCACGCCTCCACCATGGCGTTGCCTGAGCGAGCCGCACGGTACTCAGGCAGGGACCGGCCCGCCTGGCGCATGAACCAGACCGGCGTGTAGGGCACCGGCAGCCTGCGGCAGGCATTAAGGAAAACGGAGTCTTCCAGCTTTGGGCTCACATCAGTGATCTTTCCACACGGCCGCCTGCTAACCGGCGGCGGCTTTTCCGTGAAAACACCATCGTGACACGCCGCCTGAGGTCCACGGCACCGACCCGGTGGCGTGCCAGCATCATGCTGAGCCCAGCGGCAAGGAGGTTGGTGATGATCCAGATGATCCGGCTTTGCCCCGACTGCAGCTGGGATCGGCGCTTTGAGCAGCATCATACCGTTGCCGGAAACTGCCCGGATTCATCCGACGGGCTCTGCCCCGAGTGGTGCTGCACCGGATGCGGCGCCGCCCTGCTGATCAGCGTGCTCCCGGCCGGCCCGCGGACAGCGGGGGTGCCCGTGCTTGAGGGTCCTGTGCTTGCGGCCCCAGTCCCGAAGGCCCTGGTCGCATGACAATTCCGGGCCCGTGCCGCATGCTCGGATCATGAGGCCTGCAGCCGGGCCAGCACAGCGAGCTGACATGGATGCCGCCGCCGTCTTCCGCACGGCGGTGGCGGGTCTTGAGGCCGGGCTGCAGAGGCAGCAGCAGGCCCGGGCCGAGGTTGACTTCGAGACCCAGCCGCCGCCGCGCAAGCTCGCCCCGTTCGCCGCAGCGGTCGGTGCGACCGTCTACGCGCCCGAGCCCGGCGCCCGCGTCATCGTGCCGGACGCGGACAACGAGATCGCCTGGGGCAGCTTCGTCCTCCTTTACGACCCGGCCGGGCAAACCGGATGGGACGGGCCATTCCGGATCATTGCCTACGCCCGGGCCGATCTCGAGCCCGAGATCGCGGCCGATCCGCTGATCGGGCAGGTCGGCTGGAGCTGGCTGACCGAAGCGCTCGACGCCAGGGCGGCGGGCTACCGGCTGCCCAGCGGGACCGTCACCCGGGTGGTGACCGAGGGTTTCGGCGCCAAGCAGGACGAGCCCATGGCCACCGGCTTTGAGCTGCGCGCCTCGTGGTCGCCCGCTGACCCCGCCGCGGTGCGCCCCCGGGACGCGCCGGGCGGCGCGGCCTCCGGCGCGCCTGACCTCGCGCCTCCCGATCTTGGCGGGCACGTCGCCGCCTGGTGCGACGCACTCTGCATGGCGGCGGGCCTGCCGCCCTTGCCCGCCGGAGTCAGCCCGCTGCGGCCGCCACGCTCCCGGCGGCGCGCATGACGAGGCCTGCGGGCGAGTCAGCATCGGACGATGACACCGGCCCCCGGGAGGGACCGGAACCTGGCCCGCAGCCCGCGGAGAGCCAGGCCAGGCCGTTGCTCGAGCCGCGCGACGGCCTTCCGCCGCTGATCGTGACCGGCGAGGCGCTGGCGGAGGCGGCCCGCGAGCTCGCGGACGGCCGCGGGCCGGTCGCGGTCGACGCCGAGCGTGCCTCCGGCTTCCGCTATGGGCACCGAGCCTTCCTGGTCCAGCTCCGCCGCTGCGGCGCGGGAACGGTGCTCATCGACCCGGTGGCCTGTCCCGACCTGTCCGGCGTCGACCGCGCGCTAGCCGACGCCGAGGCCGTCATCCACGCCGCGTCCCAGGATCTGCCGTGCCTCGCCGATCTCGGCTACCGGCCACGGCAGCTGTTCGATACCGAGCTGGCCGGGCGGCTGCTCGGCTACCCGCGGGTCGGCCTCGGCACCCTGGTGGAGACCGTGCTCGGGCTGGCCCTGGAGAAGAGCCACTCCGCGGCCGACTGGTCCACCCGGCCGCTGCCCGCCGACTGGCTGCGTTACGCCGCCCTGGACGTTGAGGTGCTGGTGGAACTGCGCGATGCCCTGGCCGAGCAGCTGGCCGAGCAGGGCAAGACGGAGTGGGCCCGCCAGGAGTTCAACGCCGTGCTCCACGCCGAGCCGCCCGGGCCGCGCCCGGACCCGTGGCGCCGCACCTCGGGCATCCACCGCGTCCGCAGCCGCCGCGGCCTCGCCGTGGTGAGGGAACTCTGGCAGGAACGGGACAAGATCGCGCGGCGGCGTGACCTGTCCCCCACCCGGGTGCTGTCCGACGCGGCCATCGTCGAGGCGGCCAGGGCCATGCCCACAGACCCGGCCAGCCTGGCCAGCATCGCCGGCTTCAGCACCCGCGGCGCCAGGCGGCACACCCAGGAGTGGCTCCGCGCCCTGGGCCGGGCGCGGGCGCAGCCCGACCGGGCGCTGCCGACAGTATCGGGGGCGCCAGGCGACGGGCCGCCGCCCACACACCGCTGGTCGGACCGTGACCCGGACGCCGCCAGGCGGCTGACCGCCGTCCGGACGGTGGTCGCGGCCCTGGCCGATGAGCATCACCTGCCGGCGGAGAACCTGCTCCCCCCGGACGCGGTGCGGAGGCTGGCCTGGCAGCCGCCGGAACCGGTCAGCGAGCAGACGGTCAGCAGCAGCCTGGCCAGCTATGGTGCCCGCCCCTGGCAGGCCGACCTCACCGCGCGGCCGATCGCCGGGGGGCTGCTGCGGATCAGCGAGACAGCGGAGAGCTGACCCGGCCCTGGCTCATCCTGCTCCCGGATACCCGCTGGTCACGCGCTCTTGCGCAACGGCCTGAGATGGCAGGGGGCGGCGGATCCGGCCCGCGGCACACCCGCGCAGGGCAGGATCTGATCGGTCTCGGGGTAGTCGGGGTACACGTTGAAGATCACTTCGCAGTCACAGCACACGGCGCCGCGCCGCTGCAGGCGCTGCACCAGGCCAAGGGCCCTGGGGGCGCGCAGGTCCCGCCAGCGCACCGTCCACCGATGTGACCCGTCGCAGCCGAACTCGCTGATCATCCGGACCAGGAAACAGCGCAGGCACTCGCGCTGGCCCGGCTCTGTTAACCGCCTGGACAGCTCGGCCAGCTCGGTCTCGACGAGATCAACCACGTTATCGGCCATATCGCGCTCCTTCCGGCCGGTGTGTGTCGATAGCAGAGTTCTACCGCTGGCATCCGACATTCTTGGACCATGACGGAATGCACGTGGGCCACGCTCGACACACCGGTCGGGCCGCTGTCGGTCGGCTGCAGCCGGGCAGGCGTCAGCGGTGTCCGCTTCGGGAAACCGCCAGCCCCGCTGCCGCCCGCTCCGGGAGTGCCTGGCGCCGCTGTGGACCTGCTCAGCGCCGCCGTCACCCAGCTCACCGGTTATTTCTCCGGGCAGCGCCAGGGCTTTGAGCTGCCCATCGACTGGAGCGTCACATCGCGGCTGCAGCGACAGGTGCTCGGGGATCTCCTCGACTCGGTCGGCTACGGCGAGACCGTCAGCTACGGGACGCTCGCCCAGCGCACCTGGTCCGACGGTGACGGCCCGCCGCTGCCGGCCCGGGCCATCGGCCAGATCATGGGGTCGAACCCGATCCCCGTGATCGTGCCCTGCCATCGCGTGGTCGCGGGCGACGGGCTCGGCGGGTACAGCGGCGGCACCGGCATCGAGGTCAAGCGCTGGCTGCTGGTGTTCGAGGGGGCGCTGCCGCCCACGCTCGACTGGGAGCCCACCGGGCTGCCGGCCTGATCAGCGCTCAGCGGCCCGGTCACCCCGGCCGGTCTGCGGGACAAGCGGCCACCGGCCGGTCACGGATGCGCGACGGAGTGCTGCTCGGTCGCGACCAGCGCGCCTTCGGCGGAGTGCAGTACCCAGAAACCGCCTTTGTGCAGGGCGGGGCCGTCGGGCGGCGCCGCGCCGAGCGCCGCGCACGCGGCGGTCAGCAGGATCGGCATGTTCTCCCTGTGCGCGCAGAAGACCGTGGGCTGGCCGACTGTGACGGCCGCCGCGACGCGCGCCGCGGCCGCATCGGCGTCGCTGTTGGCCTGGCCCACGGCCAGCGCCGGATCGACCTCCAGCTTCGCGCCCGTCAGCGCCGCGTACGGCCGGACCGTGGCCACGCAGCGCTCCGCGGCCGAGGTGATCACGCGGCTGGTGCCGTAGCAGGCCAGCAGCAGGGAGAGAAGATCGGCCTCGGCCGCCCCGTGGGCGTCGAGCGGCCGGGCGAGGTCGTCACCTTTCCAGCTGTCCTTGCCGCCCGCCGAGGCGTGCCGCAGCAGCACGAACGGGACCGTGCTGGCCGGGCCGGCGGTGAACTCCTCCAGCATGAGTGCGTCGTGAGGGTAGCTGAGCCGGCCGCGCGCCGCGTCCGCCGCCACCCATTCCAGGGTGTCCACCTCGTCGTTGGCCTGGAACGCATCCGGGCCCTCGGGCACCGGGCGCGCCACCCAGTAGTCGACTCGCTTGGGCCGCCCGCCGCGGTCGTAGCAGGCCTGGGTCAGCGGCCGGCCGAGTATGACCTGCAGCCCGGTCTCCTCGGCCACCTCGCGGACGGCGGTCTGCAGCATGTGCTCGCCCGGTTCGCGCTTCCCCTTGGGGAAGCTCCAGTCGTCGTACTTGGGCCGGTGGATCAGCGCCACTTCCCGGCCCCGGCCCGCGGGCCGCCACCGGCGGCCGGGAGCCGGCGGCCGCCACAGCAGGGCGCCGGCCGCGCGGATCTCGTTGCCGGCCGGGCCATCAGGCATCGGCGACTCGGCCCTGCCGGGTCCGGATCAGGTACTCCTGTATGTCGGTGAGTGGCTTGCCGTCGGGGTCCCGGTGATGCCTGGTCCATGTGCCGTCGGAATCCAGCCACCACGACGATGTCGTGTCCGCCATGGCCAGGTCGATCAGGCCGCGCATCTCCGCGCGCTGCGCCTGGTCGGCGACCCGGACCAGCAACTCGACCCGGCGGTCCAGGTTCCGGTGCATCAAGTCCGCGCTGCCGATCCAGATATCGCCGTCGTCGGCCGGCTCACCGGTCCCGAACGCGTAGACGCGGGAGTGCTCAAGGAACCTGCCCAGCACGCTGCGGACCCGGATGGTCTCGGACATGCCCGGGATTCCGGGCCGGACGCCGCAGATCCCGCGGATCCACAGGTCAACTGGCACACCCGCCTGGGAGGCGCGGTAGAGCGAGTCGATGATGACCTCGTCGATGATGGCATTGCACTTCATCTGGATCCGCGCGGGCTGGCCCGCGCGGGCGCGCTCAGTCTGGGCGTTGATCTGTGCCACCAGGCCCGACCGGATGCCCTCGGGCGCGACGAGCAGCCGGTGGTACTTGGCCTGCCGGCTGTAGCCGGTGAGGTGGTTGAACAGGTCGGTGAGGTCCTCGCCCACGGTCTGGTTCGCGGTGAGCAGACCGAAGTCCTCGTACAGGCGCGCCGTCTTGGGGTGATAGTTGCCGGTGCCGATGTGGCAGAAGCGGCGTAGCGACCCGTCGGCCTCCTCCCGCACCACCAGGATCATCTTGCAGTGGGTCTTCAGCCCGACGAAGCCGTAGACCACGTGACAGCCGGCTTCCTCAAGCTTGTGCGCCCAGGCGATGTTGGCCCGCTCGTCGAAGCGGGCCTTGATCTCCACCACCACCACGACCTGCTTGCCCGCCTCGGCCGCGTCGATGAGCGCGTCCACGATCTCGGAGTCACCGCTGGTCCGGTACAGGGTGTGCTTGATCGCCAGCACGTGGGGGTCGGCCGCCGCCGAGGTCACCAGGCGCTGGGTGCTGGCCGCGAACGAGTCGTACGGGTGGTGCACGAGGACGTCATGCTCGGCGATCGCGCTGAAGATGCTCGTGTCGGTGGGCACCGCCGTCTCCGACGGGACGAACGGCGGGTACTTCAGCTGCGGCAGGTCGAGGTCCGCGATGGCGCTCAGCCCGGACAGGTCCAGCGGGCCAGGCAGGCTGTACACGGCCCGGGTGTCGATGCCGAGCTCGGTCACCAGCCGGTCCAGCACGTCGCTGGACATCGACTCCTCGACCTCGAGCCTGACCGCCTGCTCGAAACGGCGCCGCAGCAGTTCCTGCTCCATCGACTTCAGCAGGTCCTCGGTCACGTCCTCATCGATCTCGAGGTCACGGGTCCTGGTCACCCGGAACGCGTGATGCTCGATCACGTCCAGGCCGGCGAACAGCTCGGGCAGGTGCGCCGCGATCACGTCTTCGAGCGGCACGAACCGGTTGGGCGCCACGGTCAGGAACCTGGGCAGCAGCGGGGGGACCTTGACCCGGGCGAACATGGTCATGCCGGTCCTCGGATCGGCGATCATGACGGCCAGGCTGAGCGAAAGGCCGGAGATATAAGGGAACGGGTGCGCCGGGTCGACCACGAGCGGGGTGAGCACCGGGTAGATCCGCTCCCGGAACAGCTTCTGCAGCGCTTCCTGCTCGGCGCCGGCCAGTTCCTTCCACCGCAGGATCTCGATGCCTTCCCGGCTCAGGGCGGGCAGCACCGAACGGCTGAAGTACTCGGCGTGGCGGGTGGCCAGCTCGCGGGCCGTCTCCAGGGTGTTCTCCAGGATCTGCGACGGCGGCTTCCCGCTGGCGTTCTCCACCGGGAGCCCGGCCGTCATCCGGCGGATCCGGCCGGCCACCCGCACCATGAAGAACTCATCGAGGTTGCTCGCGAAGATGGAGAGAAACCGCACCCGCTCGAGCAGCGGGAGCGTCTCGTCCTCCGCCAGCTCAAGCACTCGCTGGTTGAACCGCAGCCAGCTCTCCTCGCGGTCCAGGTACCGGCCGGGCGGCAGTTCGCCGGTGTCTTCTGCGTCGTGCCGTGTCTCGCTGCGCGCCGATGTGGCCTGGCCGGTACTCATGCCCCTATTGTCCCCGGTACGGCGGCCCATCAAAGACCCCGGGGCAACTCGCTTGCCAACTCCGGGCCGGCAGGAGGGCGCGCGGGCCGGACCAGCACGGTGTAGCTGACCTCGCGGGCCCCCTGCACGCACCGGTGTGTCCCCATCTCGCGGAAGCCCAGCCCCTGGGCCATCCGCAGGCTGCGCTGGTTCCAGCTCTGGATCACCGCCCGCAGCGGGATCTCGCCACAGCACCGGGCGACGTGGCTCACCACCACCGCGCCGAAGGCACGGCCGAGGCCCTGGCCGACGAGCTCGGGGCGCATCCCGACGCCGATGTCGACAAGACCGTCCGCCTCGGCCAGGCCAGGCACGCGAGCTTCCTGGCCGAGGCACAGGAACCCCACCAGATTCCCCGCCCCGTCGACCACGGCCTGGTAGCCCGCCTCGGCGCTGAGCCGGTCGCCCGGGTGCGAGTCATAGACATCCCACGGCCCCTCGTAGCGCCAGGTCGCGATCGCCTCGGCGTCCGCGGGTTCCAGCGGCCGCACGGTCAGACCAGGCAGCGGCTCCCCTGGCGCCATGGCCCCCTCCCGCAACGGCTAACTGGACCCGACCGCCATCGTAGGCGCGACGGCGGTGGGAGACGCAGGGCAGCGCCGGCCGGGACAGCGGCCACCCAGGGGCGCCGCCGGCGGCATCTTGCGGCGGCAGGCGGGGGACGGAAGGATCAGGGCCTGAGCGAACGGAGATGAGGCATGCGCATTGGCACGTCCGCGGCCGAGCCGGCCGGTCCCGATGCCCTCGTCCGGCTCCGCGAGGAGCTGCAGCGCGCGGCCGACGACGGCTTCTCTTCGGCCTGGATGTCGAACATCTTCGGCCTGGACGCACTGACCGCGCTGGCGGTCGCCGGCAGTCAGGTGCCCGGGATCGAGCTGGGCACGGCGGTAGTGCCGACCTACCCGCGCCATCCGGTGGTCCTCGCCCAGCAGGCCATGACCGTGGCCACGGCCGTCGGCGGCCGCCTGGCGCTCGGCATCGGCCTGTCTCACAAGATCGTCATCGAGGACATGTACGGCTTCAGCTTCGACCGGCCCGCCCGGCACATGCGCGAGTACCTCTCCATCCTGCTGCCGCTGCTGGACGGCCAGCCCGCGGACTTCCGGGGCGAGACCCTGCGGGCCGGGGTCGGGCTCACCACGCCGCGGCCCGGCCGGGTGCCGGTGCTGCTCGCGGCGCTGGCGCCGCGGATGCTGGAGCTGGCCGGGCAGCGCACCGACGGGACCGTGCTGTGGATGACCGGCCCGGCCACGGTCCGGGACTACATCGTCCCGGCGATCAGCAAGGCCGCGAAGGAAGCCGGGCGGCCGGGTCCGCGCGTGGTCTGCATCCTGCCGGTCTGCGTCACCGATGATCAGGACGGGGCCCGGGCCCGCGCGGCCCGGGTCTTCGCGATCTACGGACAGCTGCCGTCCTACCGCGCGATGCTCGACCGTGAGGGCGCGGAGGGACCTGGCGACGTCGCGATCGTGGGGCCTGAGGATGCGGTGGCCGCGCAGATCAGGGCGCTGGAAGAGGCCGGGGTGACCGATTTCGTGGCCGGGGAGTACTCGCGCGCCGAGGACGAGAAGCGGCGGACCCGTGCGCTGCTCAAGACATTCACCGGCTGACTAGAGCCGACCCGGCCGGTCGGCGAGGTTGGCGAGCAGCGCCGGCAGCAGCCGGTCCTCGGTGACGGCCTTGCCGCTGGCCTGCATCAGGCTGGCCAGCCTGGTGTCCCAGGGGCTCTCCGCCGACGGGCCCCTGAGCGGCTCGGAGCTGGCGGCCAGCCCGGCCCGGTAGTCGTCCGCCCCCATCAGCCAGGGAGCCGCGCCGAGCCGCCGGATCGCCGCGGCAGTGGTCCGCAGCCCGGGCCAGTCGAAGTCGCTGTGCCAGTGGATCCGGGTTCCTGTGGCCACCGCGGCCCGCAGCAGGCGGTGGCACGCCACCGACGGCTCGCCCTCGGTGCAGACCAGCGGCGCGCTGTCGGGGCCCAGCTGGGCAGCGGCCGCGCGCAGCACCGCCGGGTTCTCGCAGACGCGCAGGTCGATGGCCAGGGGCATGACCGGCATGACGGTCAGCTGGTGCAGGGTGACCCGGAACGGCTCCCCCGCCTCGGCCGCATCGGTCAGCCAGTTGCCCAGCGGCGCAGCAGCGGCCCGGACGTTGAGCACGAGCACCTGGCTGGCCAGGTCATCGCCGACCGCCCCGGCCGCGGTCCACAGGGCGCGTTCGGCCTCCGGGTCGGCCGGCGCTGGCACGCCCTCGCGGTGCGCGAGCGCCCGCAGCACCAGCCCGGCCAGCGGCGTCGCGGCCAGGGCGCCGGTGTCGCCGGTGACCGCCTCGGCCAGGGCGGGCAGCAGCACCGGGGGCTCGTCGGGCCCGGCCGGAAGCCGTTCCAGCACGGCTGTGGCCTGGGCCAGCAGCTGTCCCTGCCCCTGGCGGACCAGCCGGGTCAGGGTGCCGTCCCGGCTGATCTCGTCCAGCCAGGTCATGTGCCAGGCCCGGCTGGCGAGCTGGCTGCGCCGGGTCGCATCGAGCACGTCCTGGAACCGCCGGACCTCCGTGGCCCGCTCCGCCGCCCGGTCCCTGACCGGGCCGGACAGCGTCTCGACCGCCGCGCGCAGCCCGCTCTCGATCCCGGCCCGGCGCAGCGCGGCGTCCACCTCGGGAAGCGGGACGCTGAGCGAGGTGCCGCGCCCGGTGGCGTGGCCCAGCAGGCGGGCGGCCGCACGGCGCTGCTCGGCGGAGGCACCCACCAGCGTGACGGTGCCGTCGACAGGCTCCCCGCGCTCCAAGCGGATCCGGATCCGGTCGACGAGCCAGCCCAGCTCCGGCGCGCCCAGCAGCACCTGCATCTGCCGCGGATCGGTCACCCTGGAGTCGCTCACCACGGGCCCACCCCGGCGGTCACGGGCCAGCCCGCGGCGGCACTACGGCAAAACCAGCCCAACATGGCGATACGCGCACGGTAAAGCAGAACCCCCATCCCGCTCGCTGGCCATCACCACGCCCCGGCAGACGCGGTCAGCCGGCCGGGAAACGTGGCCCTGCCTTCATCATCGACCCCGGCGGACGCCCCTTCAAGCGGCAACTTTCCCCGCGGCTGGCCCCCGACCAGAGCATCACGACCCCGGCAGCAGTATGCCGGAGGGGCGGGCGGCGGGGACCGGGCCACGCCGGCGTCCTGGCTAGGGCACGGGCTCCGCCGCGTCGTCGCTGTCCAGCACGCCGGCGCGAGCTACCGCGTCCAGGGCGGCCCGCACCACGGCCGTGCGGGCCCGCCGGACCCGCACGATATGCCAGGCGTGCGGCACCGCGACCGCGATCAGCCCCGCGATGATAGCGAGCAGCGCGTAATGCGAGATGAGGTTGGCCGCGTGCACCCCGTCCGGGCCGAGCTCGTACCCCAGCCCGGCGAGCAGGGCGGCCCAGGCAGCGGAGCCGATCAGGTCGAACACCAGGAACGGGACTAGTCCCAGCCCGACCCAGCCCGCTGCCGCGTAGACCAGGGGCCCGGGCGCGCCGGGCAGGATGCCGGTCAGTACCACGGCAAGCCCGGCCCACCGCGACCCGCGCTGCTCGGCCATGCGGGCCAGGCCGGCCGCGCGGCCGTTGCGGGCGCCGAGCCAGTGCATGGCGCGGTGCCCCCACAGCCGCCCGGCCCACCAGAACAGCAGGTCGAACTTGATGAGCCCGACCAGGGCCGCGGCGACCACGACGGTCATCTGCAGCTTCGTGTCAACGTCGGAGAACGCGCCCGCGGCCACGATCGACGGGGTCGAGCCGGAGAGCATCTCGAGCAGCACCGGGTGGGTGGAGATCAGCGACGGGGTCAGCGGGATCATCGCGAGGCCGTAGAGGCTGCTCAGCACCAGTCCCGCCAGGCAGGCGATGTCGCGGACCCGCGGCCGGCCTGTCCACGGCCGCCACCGCCACGCCGGAGTCGGCGGGGCCGGCCCGGCAGCGGCCGGATCCGGCGGGGTCTCGCCAGGCCGGGCGGGGCCCGGCTCGGGGAGTCCTGGTGGTTCGCAGGCCAGCGGTTCGCTCATCCAGTCCCCTTTCTGCACTTCAGTGTGGGTGCTTGGGGCCCTGGCCGCAACGCGAAGCGCTGAGCCTGATGATGCCCGGCCTGCTCAGGACCTATGCCGGTAGAGGTCCCGCAGCAGCGCGATCTCCGCGCCGTGGTGGATGGCCTCGCGGTTGATATGGAGCACCAGCTCGGCCAGCGGGTGCTCCGCATACGGTCCCTCGGCCGGGCCGCACGGCCGGGCCAGGCCTTCGTCGCCGAGACCGCGCACGCCGTTGATCCAGCCCGCGTACGCGTCGTCGAGCTGAGCCAGCGCCTGCGCGGCGGAGCCTGCGAACTCGAAGGTCTGGTAGTCCATGGGAGGGCCCCCGAAGTGCCCGGCGTTGCGCATGCCGAACACGCCCACGATGATGTGCGCGAGCCGCCAGGCGATGGTCGTCACCGGCGGCGGGTCCGGCTCGGGGAACGCGAAGTCGGCTGTGTAGTCACCCGAGCCCGGGGCGTCGCTCTCCCCGCGCGGGCGGATGCTCCAGCAGCCCGCGACCGGCTCCCAGAAGTACTCCTCGTCGGTGAGCCCGTCCATCCGGGGGCGCAGCTGCGTCCGCCAGTGCCAGTCGAGCTGGTCGGCCAGCACGGTGGTCCAGTCGATGTCCATGAACCAACGCTAGGCCGTGCCGGCCCGGAGGGGGAGGCCGGCACGGCCTGGCGGAGCGGGCCGCCGCTAGCGCATGGCCATGCCGCAGGCGCGGTGAATCTCCTCGCGGCTGCCGAGCTTGACCCGGGCGCCGCGGCGCAGCGCGGCGGCGAGCTCCTTCTCCGCGTTCTCGATCTTCTGCCAGTCCGCGTAGCTCACCGGCCGGATGCCGCGGGCCGCCAGCAGCTCCTCGAAGCTCGCCCGGGTCGCCGGATCCGGCCCGGCGTCGGGATACCCCGGGGCGATCGGGTAGCCCGGGGCGGCCGGCATCTGACCGTCGCCCGGGACCTGCCCGTTACCTTGCGCCTGCCCGTTACCGGACGCCTGCCCGTTACCTGGCGCGTGCTCACCCTCGGGGCCGGGCCCGCCGGCCAGATCGGCGAGCAGCCATGAGACGGTCTGCGCGGCGTCGGACTTGTTGGTCCCGATCACGCCGCTCGGCCCGCGCTTGAGCCAGCCGGCCACGTACTCGCCGGGCAGCGGGGTGCCGTCCGGGCCGAGCACCCGGCCCTGGGTATTCGGCACGACGTACGAGCGCTCGTCGAACGGCACACCGGCCAGCGGCACGCTCTGATAGCCGACGCTGCGCAGCACCATGTCCACGTTGAGCGTGTCGAAGAAGCCGGTGCCGGTGAACTTGCCGTGCGCGTCCAGGCGGGTGCGCTCCAGCGTCAGCCCGGACACCTGCCGCGGGCCGTGGATCTCGGTCGGCCGCTGCCAGAACCGGACGAACAGCCGGCGTTCGCTGCCCCGCGACCGCCGCCCGGACCATTCCTTGATCACTGTGTAGTTGCCGCGGATGTGCCGGTCGGCCTCGGCCAGCCTGGCGCTCTCCCCCGTGGGGTCGAACGCGTCCAGGTCGACCTCGCCGCCGTAGGTCACCACCTCCACGCCGTCGAGCTCGCCGAGCTCGCGCAGCTCCTTGGTGGTGAACTTGGCCTGGGCCGGGCCGCGGCGCCCGATGAGGTGCACCTCACGCACCTTGCTGGCCATCAGCGCGTCGAGCACCGGCTGCGACACGTCGGTCTCGCGCAGGTCCTCCGGGTTGCGGATCAGGATCCTGGCCACGTCCACCGCGACGTTCCCGACGCCGATGACCGCGACCGACTCGGCGTCCAGGACATATTTGCCGGGGTCGACGTCGGGGTGGCCGGAGTACCAGTTGACGAAGTCGGTGGCCGCCACGCTGCCCGGCAGGTCCTCGCCGGGGATGGCCATGCGCCGGTCCCGCATCGCGCCGGTCGCGTACACCACCGCGTCGTAGCTGGCCAGCAGGTCATCACGGCTCACGTCGTTTCCAAGGTGCACGCCGCCGTAGAAGCTGACGCTGTCGTGCTCCAGCACGGTGCGCAGCTTCTCGGCGATCGACTTGATCGACTTGTGATCGGGGGCGACGCCGTAGCGGACCAGCCCGTACGGGGTGGGCAGGCGGTCCACGACGTCCACCTGTATCGCACACGGGGGATCGAGAACGGCTGACTGCTTGATGAGCGCCTCGGCACTGTAGAGGCCGGCGGGGCCAGAACCCACCACCGCGACCTGGAGTCTCCTCATAACGTGCGTATCTACCATGCGGGGTAGGGGCCTGCCACCAGATCAGGCCGAGCGCCCGGCCCGCTCAACCCTTGGGGGGGTTAGCTCAGCCGGGCTCGTCCAGGCCGCAGGCCCGTTGAATCTCCTCGCGGCTGCCCAGCTTGACCCGGGCGCCCCGGCGCAGTGCGAGCGCGAGCTCCTTCTCCGCGGTCTCGATCTTCTGCCAGCCGGCGTAGCTCACCGGCCGGATACCGCGCGCGGCCAGCAGGTCATCGAAGCTGGACCGCTCCCCGTCGGGCCGGACCAGCTCCGTGTCGGGGTAGCGCAGCAGGCCGGGCCGGGGCAGCTGGACGTCATCAGGCCCGGGGCCGCCGGCCAGGTCGGCGAGCAGGGCCCGCACGGTCTGCGCGGCGTCGGACTTGTTGGTCCCGATCACGCCGGTGGGCCCGCGCTTGAGCCAGCCCGCCACGTACTCGCCGGGCAGCGGGGTGCCGTCCGGGCCGAGCACCCGGCCTTCGGCGTTCGGCACGATAGAGGAGCGGCTGTCGAACGGCACACCGGGCAGCGGCACGCTCTGGTAGCCCACGCTGCGCAGCACCATCTGGACCGGGAGAGTCTCGAACGACCCGGTCCCGATGAGCCGCCCGTCGCCGTCCAGTCTGGTGCGCTCGAGAGTCAGCGCGGAAGTGCGTTCAGGCCCGTGAATTTCGGTCGGCCTCAGCCAGAACCGGACGGTCAGCCTGCGCGCCCCGCCCGCCGCTGGCCGCTCGGCCCAGTTTTTGATCACCGTGTAGTTGCCGCGCACGTGCCGGTCGGCCTCGGCCAGCCTGGCACTCTCCCCGGTCGGGTCGAACGCGTCCAGGTCGGCCTCGCCCTCGCCCACCACCACGTCCACGCCGTCGAGCTCGCCGAGCTCGCGCAGCTCCTTGGTGGTGAACTTGGCCTGGGCCGGGCCCCGGCGGCCGATCATGTGCACCTCGCGCACCTTGCTGGCCATCAGCGCGTCGAGCACCGGCTGGGACACATCGGTCTCGCGCAGGTCCTCCGGGTTCCTGGCCAGGATCCTGGCCACGTCCACCGCGACGTTGCCCACGCCGATGACCGCCACCGACTCCGCGTCCAGCGTGAACCGGCCGGGGTCGACGTCCGGATGCCCGCAGTACCAGTTCACGAAGTCGGTCGCGGCCACGCTGCCCGGCAGGTCCTCGCCGGGGATGCCCATCCGCCGGTCCCGCATCGCGCCGGTGGCGTACACCACCGCGTCATAGCTGGCCACCAGGTCATCGCGGGTCACGTCATCGCCCAGGTGCACACCGCCGATGAAGCTGACGCTGTCGTGCTCCAGCACGCCCCGCAGGTAGTCCGCGATCGACTTGATCGACTTATGGTCGGGGGCCACGCCGTACCTGACCAGCCCGTACGGGGTGGGCAGCCGGTCGAGCACGTCCACCCGCATCGCGCACGGCGGGTCGAGGACGGCGGACTGCTTGATCAGGGCCTCGGCCGTGTACAGGCCGGCGGGGCCCGACCCCACGACCGCGACCTGCAGTTTCCTCATAACGTGCGTATCTGTATCACGCAGTGTGATCGTGCGCAAGCTCCGGGGTACGGCGCGCCACGGCCTCGGTGATGGCCCGCGCCAGGTGCTGGGGCGTCAGGCCCAGGTCGTCGAGGATCTGGCCGCGCTCGCCCTGCTCCAGGAACCGCTGCGGCAGGCCGAACGTCCGCGCCGGGGTATCCACCTCGTGGTCCCTCAGCAGCCGGCACAGGGCGTCGCCGAAGCCGCCCACCCGGCCGTTGTCCTCGACCGTCACCACGAGCCGGTGCGCGCGGGCCGCGTCCGCCAGGGCCTCGTCCAGCGGCTTGACCCAGCGCGGGTCCACGACCGTCACGCCGATGCCGTGGTCGGCGAGGCGTTCGGCGGCCTGCGCGCAGACCACCGCCATGGTCCCGGCCCCGGCCAGCAGCACGTCCTGGCCGAGGCCCGCGGCCGGCCGGGCCAGCACGTCCGCGCCGCCGAGCTTGGCCACCGTCTCAACCTCGGCGCCGACCGTGGCCCTCGGGTAGCGGAGCACGGTCGGGCCGTCGCTCACCGCCACCGCCTCGTTGAGCAGCTCGGCCAGGCGGGTGGCGTCCCGCGGCACCGCGATCCGCAGGCCGGGCACCACCTGCAGGATCGAGCCGTCCCACATGCCATGGTGGCTGGCGCCGTCCGGCCCGGTCACCCCGGCCCGGTCCAGCGCGACGGTCACCGGCAGCTTGTGCAGGGCCACGTCCATCAGCAGCTGGTCGAAGGCCCGGTTCAGGAACGTTGCGTAGACGGCGACCACCGGGTGCATGCCGCCCAGGGCCAGCCCCGCGGCGCTGGTCATGGCGTGCTGCTCGGCGATGCCTACGTCGAACACCCGGTCCGGGTAGGCCCGGGCGAACGCGGCCAGCCCGGTCGGGTGCAGCATCGCCGCGGTGATCGCAACGACGTCAGGCCGGCGCGCGCCGATCGCGGCCAGCTCGTCGCCGAAGACACTGGACCAGGTGCGCGGCGCCGCGGCCGGGGCCACGCCCGCGGGCACGCTGACGGCGGGCTTGGCCGGCGGGACCTGGTGCAGGCAGTCCTCGTCGTTCTCCTCGGCCAGCGGGTAGCCGAACCCCTTCTTGGTGATCACGTGCACGAGCACCGCGCCGCCGAAGTCGCGGGCCCGCCCCAGGGCGTGCTCCACGGCCTCCTCGTCGTGGCCGTCGATGGGGCCGAGGTACTTCAGGCCGAGGTCCTCGAACAGCACCTGCGGCTGCAGCACGTCCTTGATGCCCTTCTTGATCCCGTGCAGCGTGCCGTAGATCGGCGGGCCGACGACCGGGGTGTGCGACAGCGTCGTCTTGATGTAGTCGAGCACGTTCTCGTACCGCTGGGACACCCGCACCGTGGCCAGGTGATCGGCCAGGCCGCCGATCGTCGGCTGGTAGGAGCGGCCGTTGTCGTTGACCACGATGACCACGCGCCGGTCGGGCGCGCCGGCGATGTTGTTCAGCGCCTCCCAGGCCATGCCGCCGGTGAGCGCACCGTCGCCGATCACGGCGACCACGGAGCGGTGCGCCTCGCCCCGCAGCTGGTAGGCCTTGGCCAGGCCGTCGGCGTAGCACAGGCCGGTGGAGGCGTGCGAGTTCTCGATCACGTCGTGCTCGGACTCGGCCTGGCTCGGGTAGCCGGAGATGCCGCCGGCCTGCCGCAGCGTGCCGAAGTCGGCCTGCCGGCCGGTGAGGAGCTTGTGCACATAGGCCTGGTGGCCGACGTCGAAGAGGATCTTGTCGACCGGCGAGTCGAAGACCCGGTGCAGGGCGATGGTCAGCTCCACCACGCCCAGGTTCGGCCCGAGGTGCCCGCCGTTCCTGGACACGGTCTGGATCAGCAGGTCCCGGATCTCCCCGGCCAGCCTGGGCAGCTCGTCCGGGCCGAGCTCCTTGAGGTCCCGTGGACCTGAGATGGTCTCCAGCAGCGTCACTGGTCCGCTCCTCCGGGGTCGTCGGCCCACGGTCAGCCGGGCACACCGTCCTGCAGCGCAGGCCGCGGGTCTGTCCCGCAATCCACCGAGTCTAATTCGGCCGCTGCAACGGGCGCACCGCGCGTCGCCGATGGCGCGCCGGCGCCCGGGCCTGCAGGCCGTGGTGCGGGTGGGCGGTGTCGCCCGGCAGCAGCCTGGCCACGCCCGCCGCCACCACCGGGGTGAGCTCCCAGAGGCCGGGGTGGCTCAGGGCCACGACCGGCCACCGCAGCGGCCAGGGATCCGCCACCCGCCAGTGATACTGGCTCGCGCTGGCCCACTGGCCGCAGCGGCACGGCCGGCCCGACGCGGCGGCCGTGCAGACGCCGACCAGGCTGACCACGGCGACAATGCCGCCGGCCGCGGCGGCCGGATCGGCCGGGTTCCAGTCCGCGGCGGGATCGGCCGGGTTCCAGTCCGCGGCCGGGGCCGTGAGCTCGTCGCGGGCCCCGGGGTCGCCCCGGGCTGAGGCGTAGATGGCGACCGGCCCGCGGTAGCCGGTGTTCGCGACGCGGTTCAGGATCCCGGTGTGCCCGCGCGCGACCGCCCACGCCCAGGGCTGCCGGACGCTGAGGGCCTGCACCAGCCGCCTCCCACCTGCTGACGTATGGCACGTTTTGGC
Source organism: uncultured Actinomycetota bacterium (assembly GCA_963844655.1). Taxonomy (GTDB): domain Bacteria; phylum Actinomycetota; class Actinomycetes; order Streptosporangiales; family Streptosporangiaceae; genus JASHPR01. Next base: position 206,764 of record CAWJPA010000002.1, read on the forward strand.
GCACACGTTGCTAAAGACGCGATGCTGAACACACGTCAGAAACACGAGCAGGGTTCACAACTGCCCGGAAAATGTCTCCGGGGATCTCCCGGGCCCCGGCCAGGCCGCCGGGACCGGGGCTCACGCCCGCCGGGGTAACCCGGGCAAGGTGCGGGCCCGGCCGGCCAGCACACCGGCCGAGAGCTGCACCACGGTCGTGCCCAGCAGCGCGATCACCGGGACATCCCAGCCGCCGGTCGCCGTGTGCAGGAACCCGACGGCCAGCGGGCCGCCCGTGGCGATCAGGTAGCCGACGCTCTGCGCAAACGCGGACAGGGAGGCCGACCCGGCCGGGTCGGGCGCGCGGGCCACAGTGAAGAAGATAGCCAGGCCGAGCGAGGCGCCCTGCCCGAGGCCGAGCAGCAGGGTCCAGACGAACGCGGTGCCGACCGGGGCGAGCAGCGCCCCGGTGAGGCCCACGGCACTGGCCAGCGCCGCCACCACGACTAGCACGCGCTGGTCACGGGCGCGATGTGCGAGCACCGGCATGAGCATGGCGGTGACCGCGTTGCCGAAGTTCATCAGCGCGAGCAGGTCGCCCGCGTGCTCGGGGCTCACGCCGCGGTCGCGGAACAGTGTGGGCAGCCAGGACAGCGCCGCGTAGTAGGTCAGGCTCTGCAGCCCCATGAACGCCGCGACCTGCCAGGCCAGCAGGTGCCGGTTCACCGGGGTCCGGCGGCCGGCCCGGTGACGGCCGGCCGTCCTGGGCGCGGGAAGATCCGGCGCGGCAAGATCCGCGAGATCCGCCACCGCGCCGGCCGGCGCCCGCCTGGCACCGCCCGCTCCCTCGTCCTCCGGCCCGGCCGGGCCCGGCCCAGTGCTCTCCGGTCCCGTGGCTCCCGGCACCGTGCGGTACCGGATCTGCGGCAGCCACGCCACCGCCGCCGCCAGGGCCGGCACTGCCCACAGGCCGAGGGTGACCTGGACCGGCCAGCCGGCCACCGCCTTCGTCGACCCGGCCGCGGCCTGGTACACCGGGACCGCGATCAGCGCCCCGACGACCGCGCCGCTGGACATGGTCAGCAGGTAGGCACCGATCAGCAGGCCCGCGCGGTCCGGGCGGCGCCGCTTGACCAGGCTGGGCAGCAGGACGTTCATCAGCGCGATCGCGCCGCCCGCGAGCACCGTGCCGGGGAACAGCAGCACGCTGGGGTCGGATCCGCGCAGCAGCAGCCCCGCCGACAGCAGCAGCAGCGCGGCCAGCAGGATCCGCTCCTCGCCGAGCCTGCGGCTGAGCGGGGCGGCCAGCCCGGAGAACAGCCCGAAGCAGAGGACCGGGACCGCGGCGAGCGCGGCGATCGCCCCCGAGGACAGGTGCAGCGCCGCGGCCAGCTCGGGAAAGACCGGCGGCAGCCCGGTGATCGAGGCCCGGAGGTTGACCGCGAGCGCCAGCATCCCGCCCACCAGCAGCGCCATACCCGCGGCCCGAACTGGCCGCCGCTCCGACGCCGCAGCTCCGGGCGGGGCCCCGGCCGTGCCGGGCAAGTCTGAATGGCGCACTCAAAGACGCTACCGTTGCCAGGTGACTGAGCAGCAGCCGGACATGGACAGCCTGCGGCAGGGCCTGGATGAGGTCGACAGCGGGATCGTGCGCCTGATCGCGCAGCGCCGTGGCCTGATCGAGGCGATCGCCACGGTAAAAGAGCAATCGGACTCCGCCATCCAGGACTCCGACCGCGAGCGCCGGGTGCTCGACGGGGTCGTCGCCGTGGCCACCGATCTCGGCGTGTCCGCCAGCCTGGTGCGCACCATCTTCCGGGAGCTGATCAGCGATTCCGTGGCCCAGCAGGCCCGGCACCTGAACGGGGACCAGGGCGGGAAGGTCCGGGTCGCGTTCCAGGGCGCGGCCCACGCCTACAGCGACGCGGCCGCGCAGAAGTACCTGGCGGGCCGCGGGCTCGACGGTGACCTGGCCGGCTTCCGCACGTTCCGCGAGGCCGCCGACGCGCTGCTGGCCGGCGACACCGACCTCGCGGTGCTGCCGATCGAGAACACCACCGCCGGCAGCATCAACGAGGTCTACGCCCTGCTGCGGTCCCGCGACCTGTTCATCGTGGGCGAGGAGACGTGGAAGGTCGACCATTGCCTGGCCGCGGCCCAGGAGGTGCCGCTGTCCGCGCTGAGCCAGATCCTGTCCCACCCGCAGGGCCTCGAGCAGTGCTCCCAGTTCCTCCAGTCGCTGCCGAACGCCACGCCGACCACGTACTTCGACACCGCGGGCGCGATGCAGGCGGTGGCGGCGGAGGGCGATCCGAGCATCGCCGCGATCGCGTCCCCGGAGGCCGCCGCCGCGTACGGGCTCGTGGTGCTGCGGCACGACATCTCGGATTCCCGGGACAACTTCACCAGGTTCGTGGTCCTTTCCCGCACCCCGACCACCGTCGACCTGCGGATTCCCTGCAAGACGAGCCTGATCCTGGTCACCGGGCACGAGGAGGGCGACCTGCTGCGGTGCCTGGAGGTGCTGTCCGGCAGCGGTCACTCGATGACCAAGCTCGAGTCCCGGCCGCGGCCCGGCCGGCCCTGGGAGTACATGTTCTTCCTCGACTTCGAGGGCAACGCCGCCGATCCCCGGACCGCGACCGCGCTGGACGAACTGCGCGCGGCGGCGCTGTTCGTCAAGATCCTCGGCAGCTACCCGGCCAAGGCCCTGCGGGCCCCGGTCCGGCCCGGCGGCCTCCCGGCCCAGGCGGCCGCCGGGCAGCCCGCGCCGCGCCCCGACTCCGCCACGCAGGACCCGGCCGAGATGCTGGAGGCGGTGGCCGCGGCGCCCCGGCCCACGGCGGGCCGGTCCCGGCACTACAAGCTGGTGGACCGCGCCGCCCGGCAGGACGACACGCTGATCCGGGTCGGCGACGTGCTCGTCGGCGGGGACGGCTTCGTGGTCATGGCCGGGCCGTGCTCGGTCGAGAGCAGCGAGCAGATCGGCGCGACCGCCCGGTTCGTCCGCGACCATGGCGCACACGTGCTGCGCGGCGGCGTGTTCAAGCCGCGGACGTCGCCGTACGCGTTCCAGGGCCTCGGCTGGGAGGGGCTGGACCTGCTGGTCGCCGCGGGGCGCGAGGCCGGCCTGCCGGTGGTCACCGAGGTGATGGCCGTGGACCAGGTGCGGCGGATGGCGCAGGCCGCGGACATTCTCCAGGTCGGTGCGCGCAACATGCAGAACTTCGACCTGCTGCGCGAGCTCGGCAAGGTGGACCGGCCGGTGCTGCTCAAGCGCGGCCTGTCCAGCACCATCGAGGAATGGCTGGCGGCCGCCGAGTATGTGGTCGCCCAGGGCAACCAGCAGGTCATCCTGTGCGAGCGCGGGATCAGGACGTTCGAGAGCGCCACCCGCAACACCCTCGACCTGTCCGCCGTGGTCGTGATCCGCGAGCGGTCGCACCTGCCGGTCATCGTCGACCCCAGCCACGGCACGGGCCTGCGCCGCTATGTCGCACCGATGGCCTGGGCGGCCCGCGCCGCGGGCGCCCACGGCCTGCTCATCGAGGTCCACCCCGAGCCGGAGAAGGCGCTATCCGACGCCGACCAGAGCCTGGCGTTCGACGAGTTCGCCGCGCTGATGAGCAAGCTCGGGGCGGTCCCGTCCGGCACCGTGCCGTCTGCTGCCGGCTAGCCCCGTCCCCCGGGCTAGCTCAGCCCCGGGCCAGCAGCGAGCGCAGCACGTACTGCATGATGCCGCCGTGCCGGTAGTACTCGGCCTCGCCCGGGGTGTCGATCCGCACCACGGCGCGGAACTCCCGGCCGTCGGCCAGCACGGTCACCTCCCGGGGCACCGGGCCCGAGTTGATCGCGTCGATCCCGATCACGTCGAACACCTCGTGCCCGGTCAGGCCCAGCGACTCGGCCGACTCGCCCGGCCGGTACTGCAGCGGCAGCACGCCCATCCCGATCAGGTTGGACCGGTGGATCCGCTCGAACGACTCCACCAGCACCGCCCGCACGCCCAGCAGCGCGGTGCCCTTGGCCGCCCAGTCCCGGGACGAGCCGGAACCGTACTCCTTGCCGGCCAGCACCAGCAGCGGGGTTCCCTCGTCCAGGTAATCGCGCGACGCCTCGTAGATCGACGTCTGCGCCCCCTCGGGCAGCTTCACGGTGACGCCGCCCTCGGTGCCGGGGGCCAGCTGGTTGCGCAGCCGGATGTTGCCGAACGTGCCGCGGATCATCACCTCGTGGTTGCCGCGCCGCGAACCGTAGGAGTTGAAGTCGCGCCGCTCCACCCCGTGCCCGGTTAGGTACTGCCCGGCCGGGCTGTCGGCCTTGATCGCCCCGGCCGGCGAGATGTGGTCGGTGGTGACCGAGTCGCCCAGCAGCGCCAGCACCCGCGCGCCGTGAATGTCGGTCGCCGGCTCGGGCTCGGCCGGCATCCCGTCGAAGTACGGCGGCCGCCGCACGTACGTCGACTCCGGGTCCCAGGCGAACGTGTCGCCCGGCGGCACGTCAAGGGAGCGCCAGCGGTCGTCCCCGGCGAACACGTCGGCGTAGTCCCGGGTGAACATCTCCGCGGCCACCGCGTTCTGGACGACGTCGGCGATCTCCTTCTGGGACGGCCACAGGTCGGAGAGGTAGACCGGCTGGCCGGACTTCCCGGTGCCGAGCGGCTCCGAGGTCAGGTCGGTGTCCATGGTGCCGGCCAGCGCGTACGCGACCACCAGCGGCGGCGAGGCCAGGTAGTTCATCTTCACGTCGGGGTTGATCCGGCCCTCGAAGTTCCGGTTGCCCGACAGCACAGAGACCACGGCCAGGTCGCTGGCGTTCACCGCCTCGCTGATCGCCTCGGGCAGCGGCCCGGAGTTGCCGATGCACGTGGTGCAGCCGTAGCCGACCAGGTTGAACCCGAGCTTCTCCAGGTACGGCGTGAGCCCAGCGCGCTCGTAGTAGTCCATGACCACCTTGGAGCCAGGCGCGAGCGTGGTCTTCACCCACGGCCTGCGCTCCAGCCCCGCCTCGACCGCCTTCTTGGCCAGCAGCGCCGCGCCGACCATCACCGAGGGGTTGGAGGTGTTCGTGCACGAGGTGATCGCGGCGATCACCACCGAGCCGTGGTCGACGGAGGTCTTGGTGCCGTCGTCGAGCGTCACCTGGACCGGGGCGGACGGCCGCCCGCCGGCCGCGGCGGCGGGCGCATCGGCGTGCTCCTCGTGGGGGACCGCGCCGTTCTTCTCCGCGGTGAACGGGTCGGAGGCCGGGAACGTGTCCGCGATCTCCTCGTCCAGGCTGTCGAGCGGCACGTAGGAGCCGAGCGCCTCGCGGAACGCGGTCTTGGCGTCGGTCAGCGCCACCCGGTCCTGCGGCCGCTTGGGGCCGGCCAGCGAGGGGACCACGGTGGCCAGGTCGAGCTCGAGTTCCTCGGAGTAGCGCACCGCGCGCTCCGGGTCGTGCCACAGGCCCTGTTCCTTGGCGTACGCCTCGACGAGCGCCACCTGGGACTCGCTGCGCCCGGTCAGCCGCAGGTAGCCGAGGGTCTCCGCGTCGATGGGGAAGATCGCGCAGGTAGAGCCGAACTCCGGGCTCATGTTGCCGATCGTGGCCCGGTTGGCCACCGGCACGGCGGCCACGCCCTCGCCGCAGAACTCGACGAACTTGCCGACCACCCCGTGCTTGCGCAGCAGCTCGGTGATCGTGAGCACGAGGTCGGTGGCGGTCGCCCCGTCCGGGAGCTCCCCGGTCAGCCGGAACCCGATCACCCGCGGGATCAGCATCGAGACCGGCTGGCCGAGCATGGCCGCCTCGGCCTCGATGCCGCCGACGCCCCAGCCCAGCACGCCGAGCCCGTTCTGCATGGTGGTGTGCGAGTCGGTGCCGAGGCAGGTGTCGGGGTAGGCGTCCGGCGCCGCGCCGTCCCCCGCCCCGTCCTGGGTCATGATCACCCGGGCCAGGTGCTCGATGTTGACCTGGTGCACGATCCCGGTGCCCGGCGGCACGACCTTGAACCGGCGCAGCGCCTCCTGGCCCCAGCGCAGGAAGCCGAACCGCTCGGCGTTGCGCTGGAACTCGAACTCCACGTTGCGCTCGAACGCGTCCGGCCGCCCGAACACGTCCGCGATCACGGAGTGGTCGATCACCAGCTCGGCCGGGATCAGCGGGTTGATCCGGCCCGCGTCGCCGCCGAGTTCGGCCATGGCCTCGCGCATGGTGGCCAGGTCGACCACGGCGGGCACACCGGTCAGGTCCTGCAGGATGACCCGCGCCGGGCTGAACTGGATCTCGGTGGCGGGCTCGGCCGCCGCGTCCCATTCCGCCAGCGCCGAGATGTGGTCGGCGGTGACGTTCAATCCGTCCTCGGTCCGCAGCAGGTTCTCCAGCAGGACCTTGAGGCAGAACGGAAGATCACCGCTGCCTGCGGCCGCGTCCAGCCGGTGGATCCGGTAGCTGGTCTCGCCCACCCGCAGCGTCGCGCGACTGCCGAAGCTGTTCGGTGACATCGTCTGGCCTCCTGTCGCCATTCCTGCGTCCCGCGCTGTTCGCATCTTCCCGCAGCCGCGTTCGCCCATTCCTCTCGGGCCGCCCGCTACGCGACCCGTGGGCCTGACCCGCAGCCACTCGTGAAAGCACATCTGTTACGCCAGCGCCGGCGGTAACTCAATCCGCGCCGAGGTATCTCGACGTCAAGCTATCTCTGAAACCCAACCTAGCCCTGGTTTATCTTGACGTCAAGGTACTCGGGCCCGAGCATGAACGCGGGCCGCCGGGCTGGTGTCCCAGCCCAGCGGCCCGCAGCCCGGATGGCTAGCCGGACGACGTGATCAGCGCCGCCATCCTTGGCGTGCCGATCCCGGTGGCCTCGTCGTAACCGGGGGTGGTCGGGAACCGGCCGTTGGTGGTCGCGGCCTGCTGCTTCGGGCCGACACCGGTGATGTCGTGGAAGTACCGACCCGGCTGGGCGCGGAACAGCTTGTACAGCAGCGGGTTGATGTTGCCGCTGCGATGGCGCTGGTAGCTGTCCCGGTCCGCGATGATCGCCGACCAGAGTGGCGTCGACAGGCTCGTGCCGCCGATCCCGAACCAGCCCGGAGCGGGCTGGCTCCCGCTGAACGTCGCGCAGGTGCTTTCCGGTGTGCTCGCGCTGCCGGTGCAGAACTCGGCGTACGGGGTCCACTCGTCGGCGTTGGCCGAGATGTCGGGCATCTCCCGGCACGGCGTGCCCTGGACGGCCAGCACACAGTGGGTCGTGCCGTTCGCGGTGGTAGTGAACGGGCTGTTCACCCCGCGGCCGCGCTGGTAGAAGGGACGGCTCCAGAACTGGCTGGACCCGCCGCCGCCCGCGCCGACGCCCGACCCGCTGCACCAGAAAAAGCCCGAGTTCCCGCCCTCGCTGGCCTTGCTGTTGCACAGGTTGTCCGGGTTCCAGACGGTCTCGACGCCGGCCGGGTAGGCCGGGTGCGGCCTGGTGCCGGGGTTGTCGCTCTCCAGCGACGTGCCGCCGACGCTGGTCACCCAGGGCTGCGCGGACGGGTCGTTGACGTTGACCCCGGTCGAGCCGTCGGCGTCGATGCAGTCGAAGGCGCCTGAGTCGCCCGACGAAGCGAACATGCTCTGCCCCTGCAGCGCCATCTGCTCGAAGACCATGTTCTCGGCCTGGGCGAAGACCGCGGGAACATCGGCTTCACACTCACCCCAGCTGGAGCTGACCGACGACGCGAGGTCGTCGTGCGCGATGCGGGTGTACTCGTCGAGCACGGTCTGCCCGGTCTCGTCGTTGGGCGCGTTGTACACGACGACGCGGCTGACGTCGGGCGCGACCGACAGCTGCGTCTCAATGTCGGCGTCGACCTCGATGTCACCGGAGTAGCCGTTGAAGTCCGGCGGGCAGGTGTCGCCGACCGGGCAGGCCGGGTGCAGCGGGCCCCCGTCCACGATGACGTTCGTCAGCTTCGGGGTGTATCCGCGCCCGAAGAAATGGTGCGCGTACGTGGTGATGTCCGACGGCTGGTACGCCGACAGCTCGAACAGGCCGAGCGTGACGCCCGCGCCCTTGGCGCGCGATCCGGCGCGCGGGGCGCCGTAGATGGAGTTGGTCTGCGACGGCGTCAGGCCGCTGCAGGCCGGCCCGCCGCCGTAGCCGAACGGCAAGCTCGCCCCGTTGTTGACCAGGTTGAACAGCTGCTTCCGCGTGGGGTAGCCCGTCTCGCAGCTGGCCGACGAGGCCGAGGACGCGGCCGGCCTGCCCGATGGGCGGATGACCCCCTTCGCCCGCGCGACCATGGCGTGCGGCCGCACGGTGTTGGTCAGCCCGACCACGCCCATCACGCCGGCCGCCATGCTGCTCGGCATCCGCACGGCCGATGAGTTGGCGAAGTACCTGACGCCGCGGCGGCCGGAATACGTGCTCAGCGAGGTGCGGAACGCCGCCGTCACCTGCCGGCTCGACCCGGTGGCGCGCACCAGGAACGGTGACGCGGTTGACCCGACCTCCAGGCCGCGGGAGTGCAGGTAGCTGTCCACTCTGGCCCGCTCTGCCGCGGACGGCGCGAAGCGCGCGTCGAACTGCCCCCGGGCCAGCCAGTGCTGGTAGCCGGCGCTGCCTGGGGTGTACACGGTGGCCAGCAGGCCGTTCAGCTGGGCCTGGTGCTGCGGCGCCAGCACCACCTCGACCGACATCCGGGAACTGGTGAACTGCCCGGAGCTGGCGCTCGCGGCAGCCGGCACGCTGTCCCTCAGCGAGGTAAAGCCCGGCGTGGCGGACGGCGCCGCGGCCAGCGCCGCGGACGCGGTCAGCGCCCCACTTAACCCGCCGATCGCCAGTCCGGCGGCGCCGATCGCAACAGCACGTGTTGAACGGCGGATCAGACCCATTCAGCCCCTCCTCGGCTTTTATGACAGAGCCCCTGCCAATTACCGGGGCTAAGCCTGGATCGCGCGGATCACCCATGTCAAGGCTGGTAAATCAGCCCTCTGAGCGACTTTTGTGGCATTCCGTTGGCAATCACTGCAACAACAGAACAAGAAATTGATACGGCCACCTGACGCCGCGCTTGCCCGCCCCGGTGCAGGGTATCGCGGCCGGACCCGGAGGTCCCGCAGAAACGGCGCGTGGCGGTATCCGGGCGCCACTGCGCGACAGGATCGACGGGCCTTGGGCCGTAGGATCCGCGGGCCAGCGCACGGCCGCGCGGGCCCGGCACTAGCCTGGGCGGCTGCTGGCCAAATCGGAGGAGAACCCATGGCGCTGATCCAGGCGGCGAACTGGCTCGGGGTCGAGCCCGGCCATCCGTTCGGGCTGCAGACGCTCCCTTACGGCTCGTTCACCACCCGGGACCGGCCACACCAGCCCCGGGCCGGGGTGGCGATCGGTGACCGGGTGCTCGACCTCACCACCGCGATGGACCGGCTGTTCGCCGGGCGGGCCGACCTGTTCGCCACCGGCAATCTCGACGTCTTCCTCGGCGCCGGCGACCTGGCCTGGAGCCAGGTCCGCGAGGCGATCACGGCCTGGCTCAGCCGGGACCATTTCCGCGACGCGATCGAGGACCTGCTGGTGCCGGCCGCGCAGGCCGCGATGCGGCTGCCGTTCACCGTCGCCGACTATGTCGACTTCTACGCGTCGGAGAACCATGCCAGCAACGTGAGCCAGATCTTCCGGCCCGGATCCGGCCTGAGCCAGAACTGGCGGCACCAGCCGATCGGGTATCACGGCCGGGCCGGCACGGTGATCGTGTCCGGCACCCCGGTGCGCCGGCCGTACGGGCAGTACCGGCCGGCCGGGGCCGACAGGCCGGTCTTCGCCCCGTCGGCCCGGCTCGACTTCGAGGCCGAACTCGGCTTCGTGGTCGGTTTCGAGGCCCTCGTGGGCGAGCCGGTGCGGATCGACAGGTTCCGCGAGCACGTGCTCGGCGTCTGCCTGGTCAACGACTGGTCCGCCCGCGACGTGCAGACCTGGGAGATGGCGCCGCTCGGCCCGTTCCTCGGCAAGTCGTTCGCCACCACGGTCTCCCCCTGGGTGGTCCCGCTGGCCGCCCTGGAGCACGCCCGGGTGCGCCCGCCGTCGCGTGATACCGAGCTGCTCCCCTACCTCACCGAGACGGCGGACTGGGGCCTGGACATCGACTTCGAGGTCAGCCTCAACGGCCAGGTCATCTCGCGCCCGCCGTACGCCACCATGCACTGGAGCCCGGCGCAGATGCTGGCCCACATGACCGTGAACGGGGCGTGCCTGCGGACCGGTGACCTGTACGCGTCCGGCACGGTCAGCGGGCCCGAGCCCGGCCAGCGCGGCTGCCTGCTCGAGCTGTCCTGGGGCGGCGCGGAGCCGCTCACGCTGCCCGACGGCACCACCCGTGCCTGGCTCGAGGACAGCGACGAGCTGCTCATCACGGCCACGGCCGCCGGGCCGGAGGGCACGCGCATCGGCCTCGGCGACGCCCACGGCCAGATCATGCCCGCCATCGACCCCACGGTGGACTAAGAGCCGCCGCCCGGGCCGCGTTCAGGGCCTGGGCGAAGCGTGGAGCCGGTGGGCGCCCCTGGTTCTTGCCGGGCCGGCAGGCTTGGCCGCGAGGTCAACGGTGTAGTGACCGGGCTGGGTCGAGTCGTACCCGTCCGGGAGCCTGGCCAGCCGGAACAGGAGGGTGAGTACGACCGTGACCGCCAGGTTGAGTATGAGCGCGGAGACCGCGATGTAGGTGACATGCCCGAACACCGGAGCCGTGGAAGCGCCGAAGTGGAGCTGGCCGCCCCCGGGCGCCCGGTACGCCTCGACCGTGCCGAACGCCATTCCCGCGGCCCAGCCCAGGATCACGGCAAAACGGTGGAACCAGCGCGTGTACAGGCTGATCACGATCGCGGGGAAGATCTGCAGGATCCAGACCCCGCCGAGCAGCTGCAGGTTGATCGAGAACGTCTTGTTCAGCTCGAGCGCGAAGCCCAGCGCCCCGACCTTCATGATGAGCGAGGCCAGCCGCGCCACCCGCGTCTCCTCGGCGGGGCTGGCATTGGGCCTGAAGAACTCCTTGTAGATGTTGCGGGTAAACAGGTTCGCCGCGGCGATCGACATGATGGCCGCGGGCACCAGCGCCCCGATCACGATCGCCGAGTACCCGATCCCCGCGAACCAGTCCGGGAACATGTGCTCGAATAACAGCGGCACCGACAGCTGGGTGTTGCCGCCGCCGGCCGCGACGCCCGCATTGACGGCCGGCGTGGCCAGCGCCATGTAGCCGAACAGCGCGATCAGGCCGAGGACGAGTGTGTAGGCGGGCAGCATGGCCGCGTTGCGCCTGATCACGTCGCGCCGCCTGGTGGCCAGCACCCCCGTGATCGCGTGCGGGTACATGAACAGCGCCAGCGCGGAGCCGAGCGCGAGCGTGGCGTAGGCCCATTCCCCGGCGGGCGCCACGATCAGGCCGCCTCTGGGTTTGCCGGTGGCCGGGCTGACCGTCTTCAGGTGCGCATCGGCCGCGCCGAAGATGTGCCCCCAGCCGCCGAGCTTGCCCGGGATGTAAATGATCGCGACGATGACCGTCAGGTAGATAAGGGCGTCCTTGACGAACGCGATCAGGGCCGGGGCCCGCAGCCCGGCCAGGTAGGTATAGGCGGCGAGGACCAGGAACGCGATGATCAGGGGCAGGTCCCTGACGACCTCGTTGCTCGATATGCTGCCGACCCCGAGCACGATCAGCACCGACTCGATGCCGACTAACTGCAGCGCGATGTAGGGCATGGTGGCCAGGATCCCGGTCGCCGTCACCGCGAGCCCCAGCCCTTGCGAGCCGTACCGGCCCCGGGCGAACTCGGCGACGGTGACGTAGCCACGTGCGCGGGCGACCGACCACAGCCGGGGGGCGAACGCGAACACGACCGGGAAGACCAGGACCGTGTACGACAGCGCGTAGAACCCCGCGGCACCGACCGCGTACACCAGCGCGGGCACGGCGATGAACGTGTAGGCCGTGTACAGGTCGCCGCCGAGCAGGAACCAGCTGACGAACGTGCCGAACCCGCGGCCGCCGAGACCCCACTCGTTCAGGTTCCTGGGGTTCTCCGCCGGGCGCCACCTGGCCGCGGCGAAGCCGATCACGGTCACGACCAGGAACGAGGCGACGACGATGGCTAACGCCATCTCATTCACGTGATCCACTTCCGCGCTCCTCCGCCGGCGCCGGGCCCCCGCGGCACGTCTCACCGTGGCCACAGCACACGAACGACAGCACTATGAGACGTTACGTCACGATCATGCACCCTAGCTGCCCATTCAGCGGGGGATATCCCTTATCTCACCCCGGTGAGGACACACACCTCTATTGACGCACAAAACGTTTTGCTTCACTATTGCTCACTGTGGCGACGATTGTCGACGTTGCGCGGATGGCCGGGGTCTCGGTAGCCACGGTCAGCCAGACGTTCTCGGCCAAGCGCCCGGTCAGCCCCCGGACCAGGGCCAAGGTCCGGGCCGCCGCGGCCCGGGCCGGCTACCGCCCCAGCCACGTCGCCGTCTCGATGGTCACCGGGCGGACCAGGACCATCGGCATGGTGGTGCCCGACATCGCCAACCCGTTCTTCAGCGAGCTCGTCCGGGGCGCCGAAGCCGCCGCGATGGCGGCCGGGTACATGACCATCGTCTGCAGCTCGGAGCTGGATGCCGCGCTGGAGGACCGCTGCGTTGAGGTGCTCAGCGACAAGCGGGTCGACGCGCTGCTCTACCTGCCTGGCACCACCCGCAGGCACAGCCGCCTGGCCGACCCGGCCCTCGAGCAGACCCCGCTGGTCGTCATCGACGAGGAGATGGACGACCTGCCGCCGGCCGCCACGGTCATCACCTCCGACAACGAGGCGGGCGGCGTGCTCGCCGCTGGCCACCTGGCCGACCTGGGCCACCGCGACATCGGTGTGGTGGCCGGCCCGGCGGGCCTGCCCACGGCCGAGGCACGGCTGCGCGGCTTCGTCCGGGCGCTCGGCGACCGGGGCATCGTGATCCGGCCGGAGCGGATCCTGCGCGCGTCCTACTACACCCGCGAGGCCGGCCTGGTGACGGGCCGCACGATGCTGGCCAGCCACCCCGGAGTCACGGCCGTGTACTGCGCGAACGACCTCATCGCGCTCGGCCTGATGACCGCCGCGGCCGAGCGGGGCGCGGTGGTGGGCCGGGACCTGTCCGTGGCCGGCTTCGACGACATCTTCGTCTCCCAGCTGATCACGCCGGCGCTGACCACGGTCAGGCAGCCGATCGCGCGGCTGGGCCGGGAGGCCGCGCAGCTCGCCGTCGAGGCGATAGAGGGCCGCCGCCAGGGCCCGCGGCGGATCGTGCTCCCGGTGGAGCTGGTGATCCGCGACTCGACCGCCCCGGCCCGCACCAGGCGGAGCCGGGCCCCTTCCACCGGTTAACGGACGGCGCCCGCGCTCCGGGCCCCGTGCCGCCAGACAAGGAGGAACCAGGTGACCACCACAGGTGAGCGCAGCGGCGCGCAGCCGCCGGGCGGCAGCCGGAACCTGTTCGTCCGGAACGCCACCGGCCTCGTCCGCGAGCTCGGGCCGTTCGACGCGTTCAATCTCGTGTTCTCCGCGGTGCTGATCCCGGTCGGGATCACGGAGGTCATGGCGTTCACGCCGATCTTCTGGCCGCACGCCAACATGCTGCTGTCGTTCCTGCTCGCCACGCCGCTGGTCGCCACGTGCGGCCTGGTGTACCTCTACTTCACGGTGATCATGCCGAGGTCCGGCGGTGACTACGTCTGGGTGTCGCGGACGCTGACCCCGTTCCTCGGCTTTTTCGTGAACTTCTCGATCACGTTCGTGTTCCTGACCTGGATCGCGTTCAACTTCACCTACATGCTGTCGGTGATGGGCCCGGCCGCCGCGTTCGTGGGCGGGTGGCACTCGAGCGCACTCACCGCGCCGAGCAACGGCGAGATGATGATCATTGCGACCATCCTCACCGCGGCGTTCACGATCCTGATGATCTTCGGCGTGCGCGTGGTGGCCAGGTACATGGTGGTCACGTTCGCGATCGTGTGGCTGGGAATGATCATCTGGCTGCTGCTGATGCTGTTCGGCAGCCACGCCCACTTCATCCACAGCTGGAACGCCACGTCCGGCACCACCGTGGGCGCCATCCTGGCCAAGGCGCACGGTCTCGGCTTCAGCTCGGCGGGCGGCATCGGCTGGGGAGCGACGATCTTCGGGATGATCTACTCGTTCCAGGTGTACACGGGCTTCCAGTGGACCGGGTACTTCGCCGGGGAGATCCGCAACGTGCGCCGCACCGCCACCACCTCGATCCTGGGCGCGCTGGTGCTGTCGGCGATCGGGTACGTCATCGGGGTGGGCCTGATCTACAAGTACTACGGGTTCAAGTTCTTCGGCGCGGCGGTGTTTATGGGCCTGGGCGGCGGCTCGGCGCACTGGAACCTGCCGTTCCAGCCGTTCCTGCCGGCCCTGGTCAACTTCCTGCCCGGGCCGCAGTGGATCCTGGTGTTCATCGCGCTGTGCTTCGTGGTCTCGATCCTGTGGTGGACCCCGACCGGCTTCATGCTCGGCACCCGCAACATGTTCGCCTGGTCCTTCGACCGGCTCGCGCCGGCCAAGCTGACCACGGTCTCCGACCGGTTCCACACCCCGGTCATCGCGACCGTGACCATCGGCTGCATCGTCGAGCTGCTCAACTACCTGAACATCTACCAGGGCCTGGGCTCCTACCTGCTGAACATCATCGCCGTGCTGGCGCTGGCGTTCATCATCGTGTCGATCGCCGCCGCGATCGCGCCCTGGCGGCGCCCGCAGCTGCACGCGCAGGGACCGGAATGGTCCCGGGCCATGTTCGCCGGGCTGCCGGTGATCACCTGGGTGGCAGCCGTCTCCGCGATCTCCTGGGGTTTCGTGATCTACGTGGCGTTCCACACCGGGTTCGGCGGGTCGCTCGGGGTCAAGCCCATGCTGGAGGCGTTCTCCGCCCCCCTGATCGGCATCGTGTGGTACATCGGCGCGCGGCTCTACCGCCAGCGGCAGGGCATGAAGTTCAACCAGACCTTCGCCGAGATCCCGCCGGAATGACGGAACCCGGTGAGGCCTCGCAGCCGGCCGTCCGCCCCGCCGGGTCGGACGGCGCGCCGCCCATGGTGCAGGCGGGCCGCGGGCTCGTGGCCGCCGCGGCCTCCCGGGACGTGCCGGTGCGCCTCATCGGCGGGGTCGCGATCTGGATCCGCTCGTCCGCCGGGGCTCGAGCCGCGCTCGGCCGGGCTTACCCCGACATCGACCTGGTAGCGCACAAGCGGCAGTCCCGCGACCTGCGGGCCGTGCTCGAGGACCAGGGCCTGGAGCCCGAGCGGATGTTCAACGCCACCCACGGCGCCCGGCGGCTGCTCTACCACGGCCCCGACTCCGGCGGCGCGGGCGCAGCCTGGCACGTCGACGTTTTTCTCGACACGTTCGATATGTCGCACACGCTGGACCTGGGCGCCCGGCTCGAGGCCGAGGAGGAGACGCTCGCCGTCTGCGAGCTGCTGCTGACCAAGCTGCAGGTCGCCGAAGTCAACCGGAAGGACCTGTCCGACGTGGCCATGCTGCTGTGGGATCACGAGCCGGCCGGCGGCGACGGCCCGGGCCAGCTCAACCTGACCCGGATGGCGAAGGTGTGCGGCGAGGACTGGGGGCTCTTCACCACCGTGACCGGCAACCTCGCCGCCTGCGGCGACCTGCTCGGCGAGCTGGTCGCCGACTCCGGCGCCCGGGCCAGGATCGCCGGGCGGATCGGCGCGATCACCGGTGCCCTGGAAGGTGCCCCCAAGACGATGGCCTGGCGGATGCGGGCCCGGGTCGGCCGCCGGGTCCGCTGGTATGAGCTGCCCGAGGAGGTGGTCCGGTGACCAGGACGCTCTACTACGCCTCCGACATCCATGGCTCGGATGTGTGCTGGCGCAAGTTCCTGAACGCAGCTCGCTTCTACGGGGCCGACCTGCTGGTGATGGGCGGCGACGTGTCCGGCAAGGCCGTGGTCCCGGTCGTGTCCGTACCCGGCGGCTACCTGGCCCGGGGGATGACCGGCGAGAAGGTGCTGACCACGGCGGAACTCGACCAGGTCGAGGCCAAGATCCGGGACATGGGCTTCTACCCGTACCGCACCACCGACGAGGAGCTCGACCACACCTGGGACGACCAGGCCGCGGTGCACCGGGTCTTCCTCGACCTGATGCGCGAGAGCCTCGAGCGGTGGATGACGTGGGCGGACCAGAAGATCGCGGGCACCGGGGTCGGCGTCTACGTGATGACCGGCAACGACGACCCGCCGGAGCTGCGCGAGCTGCTCGGCGAGTCCTCGATCATCACCGACCCCGAGGACAAGCTGATCGACCTGGGCGAGGGCATCTCCATGATCTCGTGCGGCTGGTCGAACCGGACCCCGTGGAACTCACCGCGGGAGATGGACGAAGACGACCTGGACCGGCACATCGAGAAGCTCGCGGCCGAGGTGCCCAGCCCGGAGCGGGCCGTGTTCAACCTGCACGTCCCGCCGATCCGGACGGCC
This sequence comes from uncultured Actinomycetota bacterium, assembly GCA_963844655.1. GTDB lineage: Bacteria > Actinomycetota > Actinomycetes > Streptosporangiales > Streptosporangiaceae > JASHPR01. Next base: position 223,259 of record CAWJPA010000002.1, read on the forward strand.
ATCGACCAGGCCCCCCTGCTCGACGCCTCCCTCAAGCCGGTGGTCAAGGGCGGCGCGGTGCTGATGGAGTCGGTCGGCTCCGAGGCCGTGCGCCGGATCGTCGAGCGGCACCAGCCCATGCTCTCCCTGCACGGGCACATCCACGAGTCCCGGGGCGCGATCAAGATCGGCCGGACGCTCTGCGTCAACCCGGGCAGCGAGTACGCCGACGGGACCCTGGTGGGAGCGCTGATCGAGCTCAACTCCCGCAAGGGGATCAAGAGCTATCAGCTCACGTCCGGCTAGCGGCAACCAGTACAGGAAGGGAACGGACGTGGATCAGCGAGCCTTCGGCAGCCGGCTTGTCCAGCAGCGCGAGCATCTGCACACCAGCCCCGAGCAGCTGCTGGAACGGGTGGAGCGGTCGGGTTACGGGCCGAAGAGCAAGGAGATACTGCGCGAGCACGTGCGGCACGAGTCCACCGGCCAGGTCGGCTTCGCGCTGTTCGACTGCCCGCCCGCGATCGTCCGCGGCGACGGCGCCCTGGTCTGGGACGCCGACGGCAAGGAGTACGTCGACATGCTGGCCGGCTTCTCGGTGTCGAACGTGGGGCACAACCACCCGGCCGTGGTCAAGGCGGTCGCCGACCAGGCCGGGCGCCTCATGCACTATTTCGACCTGCCGAACGAGCCGCGCGAGCGCCTCGCCGCCCGGCTGGCCGGTCTCGCCCCCGGCGACAACCCCAAGCGGGTGGTGTTCGGCACCACCGGGGCCGACGCCGTGGACCTGGCGATCAGGCTGGCGCGCTGGTACACCGGGGCGCCGATGATCCTCTCCGCCTACGGCGGCTACCACGGGACCACCGGCGGGACCATGGCCACGACCGCTAAGGGCGGCATGTGGGCCTACTTCTACCCGGTGCTTCCGCACGACACCGGCCACGCGAAAATCCCGTTCAGCTACCCCTACCGGTGCCCGGTCGGCGCCCCGCCGGACAGCTGCGCCGAGGCCTGCCTGGAATTCACCCGGCGGATGCTGCTCGGCAAGGAGTCGCCCTTCGCCGAGCACGCCGGGCACGTGTCCAACGTCGCCGCCGTGCTGCTGGAGCCGCTGCAGGCCAGCGCCGGCTACATCATCCCGGGCGACGGCTACCTGCGTGGCATCCGCGAGCTGTGCGACGAGTTCGGCTTCCTGCTGATCGACGACGAGATCCAGGCCGGGATGGGCCGCACCGGCCGGATGTGGGCCTGCGAGCACGAGGATGTCGTCCCCGACATGATCGTGGTGTCCAAGGGCATGGCCAGCGGCCTGCCGATCTCCGCCGTGGTCGCGGCCGACGAGATCGCCGCATCCTGGGGCCCCGGCGCCCACGTGGGCACGTTCGCCGCGACCGCGCTCGCCGCTGCCGCGTCCAACGCCACGCTGGATGTCTACGAGTCCGAGCAGCTGGTGCGGCGCGCGGCCGACCTCGGCGGCTACTTCCGCGACCAGCTCGAGGGCCTGCAGCAGCGGCACCCGATCCTGGGCTGGATCGACGCCCGCGGGCTGTTCGTCGGCCTGGAGTTCGTGAAGGACCGCGCCACCAAGGAGCCGGCCGCGGAGGAGTCCGCCTGGATGCTCGACTTCTGCGTGCGCGAGGGCCTGCTGTTCGAGAAGGGCGGCTACTACTACAACCGGTTCCAGCTCATCCCGTCACTGGTGATCGAGAAGGAGACCATCGACCGCGCGGTCGGCATCCTGGACCGGGCGATGACCATGGCAGAAACCCGCTCCGGCATAACCGCCTGACCGGCTGGCGTTCCCGCCGGTCCTAGGCTGGTGGTATGAGCGTCTTCACGGCGGGCGAGATCGAGTACTTGCGCCATCAGATCCTCGCCCGCATGGCGACCGTCGGGCCGGACGGCCAGCCGCACGTGATCCCGGTGACCTTCGTGTTCAACCCGGACGAGGACGCCATCGACATCGGCGGCATCGATTTCGCCGCGGGCAAGAAATGGCGGGACGCGCAGCGGAACCCGAAGGTCACGATCCTGATTGACGACTCTCCCGGTCCCGGCCAGGCCCGGGCCATCGAGATCCGCGGCACCGTAGAGCTGCACACGGCCGGCGGGGAGAAGATCAACCGCCGGTTCCCCACGTTCGTCCCCGAGTTCTTCCGGCTGCGCCCCACCAAAATCGTGAGCTGGGGCCTGGACACCGAAGGCTCCGAGGTCCGCCGGGAAGGGTTCCGCCTGAACTCGCGCCCGGTCTGATCACCGGGCCGTTCTGAACGCCGCCCGCGGTCATGAAACCGCGCCGGGCGCCGTTGTTCCAGCCCACTCAGGATTGCGTGTGACAGTTTCGCGGCCGTCCGCGACATACCAGTGACCGGACCGGAGCGAGGCAGGAGACGCCAGTGAGTGAGACCACCGCAGCGCCGCCCGCCTGGTCCCGCACGTTCCCGGCCACCCCGGCCCAGGCCCGGGCGGCGCGCGGGTTCCTGACCGGGGTCCTGCACGGCCACCCGGTCACCGACGACGCCGTGCTCTGCCTGTCCGAGCTGGTGGCCAACGCCGCGGTCCACAGCGACTCGCGCAGATCAGGCGGCCACGTCACGGTCCGCGCCGAGCTTCGCGGCGACTGCCTGCGGGTCGAGGTCACCGACGAGGGCGGGTCATGGGAATGGCCCCTGTACCCGGACGAGCGGCACGGGCACGGGCTGTCGATCGTCGGCCAGCTGGCCCGCACCTGGGGCCGCACCGGCGACAGCGCAGGCTGGACCGTCTGGTTCGAGCTGGGCTGCGCGCCGTCCGCCGCGGTCAGGTAACGCCGGCCCGGCTGCAGTCGCGGCGGCCAGATGACTACCGTTTGGAACATGGCTGAAGACGGGCACAGGAATGAACCGGGCGTCGTCACCAAGCTCAGTCCCCGATCGGTAGCCGACACCGTCGTGCGCCTGATCGACCTGATCGGCGTGAAAGGCCTCAAGCTGTTCGCCGTGATCGACCAGACCGAGGCCGCGCGGCAGGCCGGGCTGGAGATGCGGCAGACCACGCTGGTGCTGTTCGGCAGCCCGGCCGCGGGGACGCCGGTCATGGTGGCCTCGCCGCTGGTCGCGCTCGACCTGCCGCTGAAGGTACTGGTCTGGGCCGACGGGGAGCAGACCGTGGTCAACTACACCGCACCGGCCGAGCTCGCCGCCCGCTATCACCTCAGTCCCGACCTGGCGAAGAACCTGGCCGGGATCGACCCGCTCACCGACGCGCTGGTGGCCCCGTAGCTACAGCAGCGCCACGGCGTTGGCCGGTGACCCCACTCCCCCGGCCTTCTGGATCGGGGCACTCACAAGCAGGCCTTCGTATACGGCGGTTCGGGCGCAGTGCTCCGCCAGGCCGTCGAGGGCGAACATCTCGCCGACGGCCATGCCCAGCAGCGGGATCAGCCGGTAGTGGAGAAACCCGTCCGCCCGGCGCATGTCGAACGGCATGGCCTCCAGGGCCGGGCAGTCGGCCGCGACCGCGGCGACGCGGTGGTTCCACAGCCAGCGCGCCACCTCCTCGTCGGCAGCCAGGCCCGGGGCCGGGAACTGGCCCCCGGCGCCGAGCCGCTCCCGCGCCTCGGCCCCCAGCGACTCATACCAGCTGATCCAGCCGAACCGGAGCAGCAGGATGTCACCGTCGGCGCCGGCCACCCCCTGCGCCCGCATGACCTCGTCCAGCTCGGCCGCGCCGATGGCCTGCCGCGTGCCGGGATCGAGCGGCCGGCCCGCGCGCTCCCGGTGGCGCGCGATGTCCAGCAGCACGAACCGGCCGGCGATGCCGCGCCGGGACCAGGCCTGGATGTCGAGCCGGTGCCCGGCGAACCCGGAGGTCTGCTCGGCGGGCACACCGTTGTAGTAGCCGAAGTCGGGGTGACAGACGTGCGAGAGCGAGTCCCACTGGCTGGACGCCTGCGGGTAGAAGCTGTCGTAGTAGTCATCCTTCCCGCGGGGCGACGTGAGCACCGTGTGCACGGGGCTGCGCCGGCCCAGGACCGCGGGCGACGGCTTGTCGACATCCCAGTTCAGCGGGAAGACCAGGCCCTGGCGGACGAGCGTCGCGGCGGCGGCCACCTCGCCCGCGCCGACGAGATTGAGGGTGCCGACCTCGTCGGCCTCGCCGAACAGGCCCCAGGTCGAGCGATCCGGCGTGCCGTCACCGCCGGTCAGCTCGTCGTAGTCCGGGAGGTTGTCAGTGCTCATTGGCTCGCCTCCGGCCAGACGCTCATCGGTCAGACCTCCCTGGTGCCCTGCGGGCTCGATGCGCCGGCGCCCGCTGCGCACCGGGCCGCCAGCCCGGACAGTAGTGCGGCTGGGCGAGCATGATCAACCCGAGCACGCCCCGGCCGGGCCGAGGGTGGCCGTTGTGCCAGACGGGACAGCGGCATGACCGGGATCGATCGCACCCTGCGCCGGGCCGGGCAGCTCGCTGCCGGGCTGACGGCGAACATCCCGGGGGTGACCGCGGGCACCGGGCCGCCGGATCCCGCCGGTCACGACCTGGTGGTCAACGCGACACCGCTGGGCATGAAGCCAGGCGACCCGCTGCCGACGGGCACGAGCGTTTAGGGAGTGCCCGCGGCGTCCCCGTCGTCGCGGAGCATGCTGGCGTAGACGGCGATGAGCGCCGCCTTCTGCGCCTCGGTCAGCCGCGCGTCGGCCTTGATCACGTCGGCCACCTGCTGCGGGGCCGGAGTCTCGCCGGCATCAGCGTCCGCGGCGGGTGCCTCGGCGGCGCCGAACAGGCCCGCCTGCGCGAGCAGGGTCTCCGCGGACACGTTGAGGGCTTCGGCGATCGCCTTGATGACCCGCACGGACGGCTGGTGCACGCCGCGCTCGACCTGGCTCAGGTAGGGATGCGATAGCCGGGTCAGCTCCGCCATCTGGCGCAGCGACAGCCGGGCCAGCTCGCGCTGGCTGCGGATGTAGGCGCCGAGCGCCTCCATCTGGGCCGTCCACGGATCGGTCACGTCTGCTCCCGCCGGCTGGTACGACGCGCTGTCGCTGTGCTGACTATCAAGTCTGTAGTAAGTATGACTCGTGCGCGGCAAACCGGGGCTGACCCGGCCTGCCGCGCACGATTGGCACGCGAGGGGTTACTTGACGGACGCGCCAGTCCTGGCCGTGCGGGGCTCGCCCTTGGCGGCGCTGGTGAGCACCGGCGTGGTGGCCTCGACCACGTCCTCGGCGAACTTCCGCTGCTGCGCCAGCAGCTGCTCGGCGAAGTCGTAGGCGTTCGCCACGACGTCGGACGGCTTGGGCAGCCTGTCGGCGAACGGCGCCGACGGGACGGGCAGCGACGGCGTCATCGACTGGACGGTGCTGGCCCAGGTCCGGATCGCGTCGGTCATGGTCTCCTGGCTCTTGCGAATGGTGTCCAGGATCTGCCCCTGCAGTTCCTTGCCACTGGTGGCGAAGTCGGTCATAGCTGTGTCTCCTCTTCGTGGGGTACGTGGTAACTATACCATCCACACGGGAGCTTTGCCAAACGAGACCGCGCCTGCCGGGGACAGGCGGGGCGCCATCAGCCCCGTGACCAGGTCAGCCGCGCACGTACTCCCCAGGAGCGTCGCCGAGCGCCGGATAGCGGTCGCTGCCCGTCGGCGGCGGCGCGATGAGGCGGCCAGCGCGGGCATCCGCCCACTCGGCCCAGTCCTCCCACCAGGAGCCAGCGTGCCGCTCGGCCGCTTCCCGCCACTGGGCCGTGCCCGGCGGGTTGTGCTCGCCTGCCTCGTACCAGGCCTTGGGCCCCGGCGGGTTGACGATGCCGGCGATGTGGCCGCCGCTGGACAGCACGTACCTGACCGTGCCCCCCAGCAGCTCGGTGGCCCGGTAGGACGACTCCCAGGGCACGATGTGGTCGTTGATCGCGCCCACCACGTAGGTGTCGCTCTTGATGTCACCGAGGGACAGGATCTCCCCGGCGAGCTCCATCTCGCCCCGGGCTAGCTGGTTGCGCAGGTACAGCGAGCGCAGGCAGAAGCTGTGCATGGCGGCGGGCAGCCGGGTGCTGTCCGCGTTCCACGCGAGGATGTCGAAGGCGGGCGGGCTCTGTCCCATGAGCCAGTTCGACGCCACGTAGCTGAAGATCAGGTCGTTGGCCCGGAGCATGTCGAACGTGCCCGCCATCTGCGAGCCCTCCATGACCCCGGTGCGCGCCATCTCCTTCTCCAGCCGGGAGACGGTCTGCTCGTCGGTGAACGCACCGAGGACACCAGGCTGGCCGTAGTCGACCAGGGTGTTGAGGAGCGTAACGGAACCTAGACGGGTATCCCCGGTGGCGGCCAGGTACGCCGCGAGCATCGCGGTCAGCGAGCCGCCCAGGCAGAGACCGACGATGTCAATCTTGGGCGAGCCGGTGATGTCGGAGATCACGTCGAGCGCGGTCTTCGGGCCGTTGATGAGGTAGTCGTCCAGGGTGACGTCGCTCATCGAGGCGTCCGGGTTGCGGTAGGAGATCGCGAACACGGTGCGCCGGTGCTTCACCGCCCACTCCAGGAAGCTCCGGTCCGGGGCGAGGTCCATGACGTAGTACTTGTTGATCCAGGGCGGGCTGGCCAGCACCGGGACCGAGCGCACCTGCTTGGTCTGCGGCCCGTACTGGATCAGCTCCATCAGCTCGTTGCGGAACACCACCTTCCCCGGGGTGGCCGCCAGGTTGCGGCCCAGCTCGAAGCCGCTGGTGTCGACCTGCCGGGGCCGCCCGTGGTTGTGCGCGACGTCGTCGAGGAAGTTGACCGCCCCGGCCAGCACGCTGTTGCCGCTGGTCTCGAACGCCTTCTTCAGCGCGGCCGGGTTCGTGAGCAGGAAGTTGGTCGGGGCCAGGGCGTCGAACAGGAAGCCCGTCGCCAGCTGGGCCTTGCGGTCGGCCATGGCGTCGCCCTCGCCGGCCGCCAGCAGTTCCTCGCCGAGCCGCCGGGCGGCCAGGTAGGCCTGCCGCAGCGTGAAGAAGGCAGGGTTGCCGTCCCACGTCGGGTCGGCGAACCGCCGGTCCTTCGCGTCGAGGGGCACGGGGGGCTCCAGGTCGGACCCGAACCAGCGCGCGGCCGCCACCGGCCAGGTCCGGGCCATCGCGGTGCCGAACTGCAGCCAGGCCCCGGCGACCTGGTCGGGCCGGGTGGCGGCGCGGGCCATCACGGCCAGCACCGACCGGCCGAAGTCGGCCGTGTCCACCCTGGCAAACAGGCCGGTTTCCGGGGCGAGTACCTCGCTCGCCTCAGTCGCGGCATCCCAGGCCGCTTCCCGCGGGCTCATTCGCTACCTCCTGTGTTGGTTGGCCACCGGTACCGGCGCGGTCACATGTCCAGGCCGCCGTTGACGGCCCAGACCTGCCCGGTGATGTAGGCGGACTGGTCGGCGGCCAGGAACCCGACCACCCGGGCGATCTCCTCGGGACGGCCGAGCCTGCCTACCGGGATCTGCCCGCGCACCCGGTCCAGGGCCTTCTCCGGCATGCTGGCCAGCATGTCGGTGGCGATGAAGCCGGGCGTGACCGCGTTCACGGTCAGCCCGATCCCGTCGCCGACCGGGCGCTCGGCGCGGCCGAGCTGGAACAGCACCTCCCGGGCCAGCGACTTGGTCAGGCCGAACAGGCCGGACTTGGACGCCGCGTAGTTGACCTGGCCGATGTTGCCGGTCTCCCCGATCACCGAGGATACGTTGATGATCCGGCCGGTGCCGCGCTCGATCATGTGGTCGGCGGCCGCCTGAGCCATGAAGAACGCGCCGGACAGGTTGACCGAGATCACCCTGTGCCAGTCGTCGTCGGTCATCTTGGCCACGGTCCTGTCGATCGAGATCCCGGCGTTGTTGACCAGGATGTCGAGCCGGCCGTGCTGGTCGATGACCTCGGCGAGCACGCGACGGCAGTCGTCGGGGGCGCCGATGTTGCCCTCGTGCACGGTGATCCGCTGCTGCGGGTACTCGGCGGTCATGCTCTCGATGAACTTCTCCGCGCTCTCCCGGCCGTGCCAGTACCCGGCGGCGACGTGGCCGCCCTCGGCGGCAAGCTGGCGGCAGATCGCCGCGCCGATGCCGCGCGTGCCGCCGGTGACCAGGGCCACCCGGTCGCCAACCGTGGCCAGCCCGAGCGTCTCAGGCTGCTGTCCCGTTGTGGTCATGACATCAATCCCATCGTGTGCATCATCTCGGCTCGCCGCCGTCCCGGGCCGGGCCGCGCGGCATCACGGTGCAGGGGTGGCCGACGGTCCCGGCGTCGCGCTCCGGATCAGCATCAAGCACCATGGCGGGGGTGGCCACGCCGGTGAGATACCCGCCGGCGGCGTGCCCGATGCCCGGGGACGGCGTAACGCATGAAGTCACTAGACCTGCCTCCGTGGGGCAGGCTGAAACCCCGGAACTGAAAAAAACGGGCTACCGGACTCCGTAGAGGTACTCGAGCGCGAGCTGGTCCAGCCGCTCGAAGCCCATGCCCCGCTCCCCCAGGGCCACAGTGTCCGGGCTGAAGCCGCGGATGTCGCGCCAGGTCTCGCCCTCGGCGAGCGTCGGCAGCGACAGGTCGGGCACCCGGGCCGCGCGCAGCGCCTCGGCCACCTCGGGGTCGGCCCGGAACGCGCGGACCTTCTCCCTCAGGATCAGGTAGTTGCGCATGCAGCCCGACGCCGAGGCCCAGACCCCGTCGTCGTCCTCGGTGCGCGGCGGCTTGAAGTCGAAGTGCACCGGCCCGGCGTACCCGCCCGCCTCGAGCGCGTCCACCACCCAGAACGCGCCCCGCGCGTTGCCCGCGCCGAACCGCAGGTCCTGGTCGAAGCGCGGGCCGTGCTGGCCGTTCAGGTCGATGTGAAACAGCTTGCCGTGCCACATCGCCTGGGTGATCGCGTGCGCGTAGTTGAGCCCGGACATCTCCTCGTGCCCGACCTCGGGGTTGAGGCCGACCAGCTCCGGGTGCTCAAGCTCGGTGATGAACGCCAGCGCGTGCCCGGCGGTGGGCAGCAGGATGTCGCCGCGGGGCTCGTTCGGCTTGGGCTCGAGCGCGAACCGCAGGTCATAGCCCTGGTCGAGCACGTAGCCGCACAGGATGTCGTACGCCTCCTTGCACCGCTCCAGGGCTGCCCGCACATCCTTGGCCGCCCCGGACTCGGCGCCGTCCCGCCCGCCCCAGCAGACGTAGACCCTGGCGCCGAGCTCGGCGGCCAGGTCGAGGTTGCGCATGACCTTGGCCAGCGCGAACCGGCGCACGTCCCGGTCGTTGGCGGTGAACCCGCCGTCCCGGAACATCGGGTGCGAGAACAGGTTCGTGGTCGCGGTGGTCACGACCAGGCCGGTCTCGTCCAGCGCCTTGCGGAAGGCGGAGATCCGCTCGTCCCGCTCCTGGGTGGTCGCGTCGAAGTCGAACACGTCGTTGTCGTGGAAGTTCACGCCGCACGCGCCGATCTCGGCCAGCTTGCGCACGGCGCGCTCGGCGGGCATGGGCGGCCGGACCGCGCCTCCGAAGACGTCCACGCCCTGCCAGCCAACGGTCCAGATGCCGAACGAGAATCTGTCGGCGGGGGTGGGTACGTAGCGATCGGTGCTCACTGGCCGGTCCCTTCCTTCCAGGTAGCGGTGTCGTCGCGGAGCGCCGCGTGACGCTCCCTGATGTCGAGCTTTGCCGGGCCGGTGTAGTCGGTGGTCGGCCGGGACGGCCAGTCCGGCGGCTCAGTCGTCCCGGCCAGCGCCCATGCGGCCTGGCGGGCGGCGCCGAGCGCGACGTACTCCTCCGGCTCGGGCACCACGACCGGCGAGAAGAAGATGCCGGGTGCGAGCTCGCGTACCGCGGCCGACCTGGCCCCGCCGCCGATCAGCAGCACCCGCCTGGGTGACTCGCCGCCCGCCCCGGGCCCGGCGGCGCAGGCCAGCGCGATCCGGTCGGCCGCGTCGGCCAGCGAGGCGAGCAGCGCCTCGACCGCGGCCCGGGCCAGGTTCTCGCGGGAGGCGTTGCCCGTGGTCAGGCCGCGCAGCACCCCGGTCGCATCGGGCCGGTCCGGGGTCCGCTCGCCGTCCAGGTACGGCAGCAGCGTGATCCCGCCCGCGCCGGGCTCCGCGGCCAGCGCCAGCGCCGACAGCCCGTCCAGGTCGGTGCCAAGCAGCGACGCGGCCGCGGACAGCACGAGGCCCGCGTTGATCGTGCACACCAGCGGCAGGAACCGCCCGGTCGCGTCGGCGAACCCGGCCACCGCCCCGGACGGGTCGTCGGCGGGCACCTCGCTGACCGCGAACGCCGTGCCCGAGGTGCCGATCGACACCGCCACGTCGCCGGGCCCGAGGCCGAGGCCCAGCGCGGCGCCCATGTTGTCCCCGGTCCCGGCCGACACCGCCGCGCCCCAGGCGGTCTCCCCCACGGTCTCGCCCGGCTGCGCCACGCGCGGCAGCCGCAGCGGATGCCCGATCGCCGCCTCGGCCAGGTCGGGCAGCCAGGTCCCAGCCGGGGTCGCGAAGTACCCGGTGCCGGACGCGTCGCCCCGGTCGGTCACTATCCCGGGTGTCTCAGCGTCCCCGCCCGGGCCGCCGCCGCGGAGCTTCCAGGTCAGCCAGTCGTGCGGCAGCAGCACGGCGGCCGCGCGCCCGGCGCTGGCCGGCTCGCGGGTGGCCAGCCAGCGCAGCTTGGTCACGGTGAACGACGCGGTCGGCACGCTGCCCGTGTGGCTCGCCCACCAGGACGGCCCGCCCAGCTCGCCGGTCAGCTCGGCCGCGGCGGCCGCCGACCGCAGGTCGTTCCAGAGCAGCGCGGGCCTGATCACCTCGCCGGCCTCATCCAGGACGATCATGCCGTGCTGCTGCCCGGCCACGCCGACCGCGCCGGCCCGGTCCAGCAGCCCCTCGCCCGCCTGCTGCAGCGCCGCCCACCAGGCGGCCGGGTCCGCCTCGGTGCCCGCCGGGTGCGGCGCGCTGCCCCGGCCGACCACGGTGCCGTCCCCGGCCTCGCACAGCACGACCTTGGTGGACTGGGTCGAGGAGTCCACGCCGGCCACGAGCATAAGCGCTCCTTCCGCCGGATCGGCCAGGACGGATGCTAGCCCTCAGCGCGGGATAGCCACGCTACGAGATTCGACCACAACGGGCCATACCCCGGCCAGTCCATGAACGCCGGCGGGCCCCAGTGCGGCGCGCAGTCGGAGGTGAACACGGCGCTGCGCCCGGCGTGGTGGTCGCCGACGGCGATGAGCGGGTCCTCCCCGCAGCTCACCACCACGGACGCGCCGGCCCGCGGCGTCACCCGGTTGTAGCCGAGCAGCGCGGGCCAGTCCGCGGGCGGCAGGCCGGCCAGCACCGGGTGATCCGGCATCAGGACTTCGGGCGCCACGCCCTGCGGCATCTCGGCCCGGTCATCGGTCTCGCTGATCGTCACCGGCAGCGCGTCCTCGACCGGCGTCCCGTGGTACCTGGCCTTGCCCTCGATGCCGGCGAAGGACAGGTAGCCGCCGATCATCAGCAGCCCGCCGCCGCCACGCACGTACCGCTCGACCTGCTCGAGCCGGTTGGGCGCGGCCAGGGAGCGCTCGAACGTGTCCGGCGACAGCAGCAGGCTGTTCGCGCCGATGTCGCTCAGAATCACCGCCTCGTAGCGCGCCAGCTCACCGGCGGTGCCGGGGAACTGCGCCGGGACGAGGTGCCCGGGCAGGTACTCGACGTCGATGCCGGCCTCCGCCAGCGCGGCCCGCATGGCCCCGGCGCCCTCCACGTACGTGCTGGTGTTGAACGAGTCCACGCCCTTGATGTGCACGCTGTGCGTGACCCAGCTTTCGCCGCAGAGCAGCACCGCCATGGCCGGACCTCCCTGTCGCTAGCGGCCGGCCGGGGGCCCGGCCGACTCCCGGATGACCAGCTCGACCGACAGCACCTCGGTGCGCACCGGCGCCTCCGGGTCGGCCAGCCGCTCGAACAGCAGCTCCACGCCCACCTGCGCCAGCCGGTCGACCGGGGACCTGATCGTGGTCAGCCGCGGCCGCACGTACTGGCAGAACCTGATGTCGTCGAAGCCGACGATCGACAGGTCGTCGGGCACCCGCAGGCCGTGCGTCTCGGCCGCGGAGAGCACGCCGAGCGCGATGTAGTCGCTGGCCACGAACGCGGCGGTGGGCGGCTCCGGCGCCGCCAGCAGGTGCGGCAGCGCGCTCATGCCGAACTGCTCGGTGAACTGGCCGGCCTGGTTCACCTGCCCGTCCGGGTCGATGCCGGCCTTGTGCAGCGCGTCCGCGTAGCCGCGGTAGCGTTCCTGCACCGAGCCGAGCTCGCTGGGGCCTGACACGAACGCGATCCGGCGGTGACCCAGCGCCACCAGGTAGCTCGTGGCCTGGTAGCCGCCCGCGTAGTCGTCCATCACCACGGTGTGCACCGGCGGCAGCCCGGCGATCGGCTCGTCCACGACCACCACCGCGAGCCCGCCCGCGATGGCCCGGGCCAGCCGTTCGTTCGACCGGAACGACCCGAGGTAGAGCATGCCGTCGATGGCCCCGGACGCCAGCAGGTCTATGTAGCTGGACTGGCGCACCGCCTGGCTGCGGTGCGAGCAGAGCAGCACGAGCCGGCCGTGCCGCTCCACCGCCTCGACCACGTAGTCGGCGATCGTCCCGAAGTACGGGTTGCTGATCTCGGGCACCACGAAGCCGATCACACCCGACCGGCGCCGGGCCAGGTTCCGCGCCTGCGCGTTCGGGACGTACCCCAGCTCGCTGACGGCCTCGAGCACCTTGGCCTCGGTGGTCGGTGACACCCGGAGCTGGCCGTTCAGATAGCGGGAGACCGTCGACGCGGCCACCCCCGCCGCCCGGGCGACGTCCTGGATCGTGGTCACGCCGGTTCTGCTCTCCCTCGTGGCCAACCGGTTGCGCAATTCGTCCCTCAGAACGATACCCGCTGAGCCGTTGCGGGCTCCGAGATGGAAGCTCTTGACGTCGTATATGCGCCGCTCATAATGGTACGAAACCGGTTGCGCAACAAGGGGGTCCTCCCGATGACCGCTCAGGCAGCCAGCCCTTCCACCACGCCCCAGCTGCGGCGCAACGCGCTCGGCCTTCCGCAGGTGGTGTTCCAGGGCATCACGCATATCGCGCCGTCGATCAACGTGGTCTTCACGTTCCCGATCATCGCGCTCAAAGCCGGCCCCACCATGCCGATCTCATTCCTGCTGACGACGATCGTGTGCTTCTTCATCGCGAACACGGTGTCGCAGTTCTCCAAGTACATGCCGTCCACGGGGGGTTACTACTCCTTCGCCACCCGCGGCCTCGGCAGCCGCAGCGGCTTCATGACCACGTGGAGCTACCTCATCTACGACATCATCGGGCCGGCCGGGGCCATCGGCTTCCTCGGCTACCTCACGTCGACCACGCTGCAGACCGCGTTCGGCGTCAACATCCCGTGGTGGATCTTCGCGCTGGCGACGTTCGCCATCGTCTGGGTGCTCACCCACTTCGGGATCCAGCTGTCGATGCGGACCACGGCGATCTTCGGCGGCATCGAACTGCTGATCATGCTGGCCCTCGCGATCACCTTCCTGGTCCATCCCGGGCCCGGGTCCTCGTACGTGGCCCCGCTGCAGCCGCATAACGCCCCGAACCACTGGGGCGGGATCCTGGCCGGGATGGTGTTCTCGGTGCTCGCGCTCAGCGGCTTCGAGGCCCCCGCGCCGCTGGCCCAGGAGACCAAGCGCCCGGGCAAGTTCATCGGGCGCGCGGTCATGCTCTCGCTGGTGCTGATCGGGATCTTCTACGTCTTCACCTCCTACGCCAGCGCGATCGGGTGGGGCACGGGCAACATGGCGGCCTTCGCCTCGAGCCCGGACCCCTACTACGTGCTCGGCCACTCGCTGTGGGGGGCCGGGTGGTGGTTCATCTTCATCGCCCTCGTCAACAGCGCCATCGGGGTGGGACTGGCCTGCACCAACGCGGCCACCCGGGTGACCTACACCATGGGCCAGGCGGGCACCCTGCCCGCGCGGTTCGGCCGGATCCACCCGGTGCACCGCACTCCGACGTTCGCGATCGGGGTCCAGCAGCTGATCGGGATCGTCGCGATCCTGCTGGTCGGCATCCTGCTAGCGCCGGACGTCATCTTCGGATTCCTGGGCACGATCGCGACCCTCGCGGTGATCATCCTCTACGTGATGGCCAACCTCGCGCTGACCGCGTACATCCGCCGTGAGCACCCGGACGACTTCAGCATCTGGCGGCACGGCGTACTCCCCTGGATCGGGACGCTGGCCCTGCTGCCGGTGCTGTGGGTCACCGTGTATCCGGTCCCGCCGTGGCCCTACCGGATCACCCCATATCTCTTCCTCCTAACGCTCATTGCCGGCTTTGCGTACATGCAATGGCGGGAGAGCCGGAATCCCGGGGCGCTGAAGCGCGGCGCGACGATGCTGGTCGGCCGCCCGACTGACGCCGAGGGCGACGTGGACTGGGACGCACCAGCGGCAACGGCGCCGCAGGCCGACGCGTGACCCCACAGCCGCGGCGGGCTGACCGGGTCGGGCTGGGCCGCGTCGAGCTGCCCGGCTACGACCTGCCGGCGGACCAGCCGGCCGTGCCCGCCGCGACGTACCGGGCCCGCCTCGCGGCCGCTGAGCGGGCGGCAGCCGAGGCGGGCCTGGACGCCCTGGTCGTCTACGGTGACCGCGAGCACTTCGCCAACCTCTCGTTCCTGACCGGGTTCGACCCGCGGTTCGAGGAGGCGATGCTGATCATGGTCCCGGGCCGGGCGCCGCTGCTGCTGGTGGGCAACGAGGGCGAGGCCTACGCCAAGGTCGTGCCGGCCGGGGTCGACGTGGCGCTCTACCAGTCGTTCAGCCTGGTCAGCCAGGACCGGTCAGCCAGCCCGCCGCTGGCCGACCTGCTCCGGGCGGCCGGCCTGGGCCGCGGCGGCGCGACCCGGCTGGGGATCGCGGGCTGGAAGTACTTCGGCCCGGGCGAGGCGGCGCGGCCCGAGGGCTGGATCGAGGCGCCCGCGTTCATCGTGGACCAGCTGCGCGGGATCGGCGGCCGGCCGGTCAACGCCACCGGGCTGTTCACCGAGCCCGGGCGGGGGCTGCGCCTGGTCAGCGACACCGACCAGCTGGCCTGCTTCGAGTTCGCGGCCACGCACGGGTCGGAGTCGATGCGCGCGATGCTGCACGGGGTGCGGCCGGGCCTGACCGAGCTCGAGGCGTTCTCGCTGTACCGGCCGACCGGGCTGCCGTACTCCTACCACCCGGTGCTGCTCAGCGGCGAGCGCGCCGCCCTCGGCGTGGCCAGCGCGTCCGGCCGGGTGCTGCGGGCCGGCGACCCGGTCAGCGCGTCGCTCGGCTACTGGGGCAGCAACATCGCGCGCGGCGGGTTCCTGGCCGAGACCGCGCGTGACCTGCCCGCGGCGGCCCGGGACTACATCGAACGGCTGGTCACGCCGTACTTCGCGTGCGCGGCCGAGTGGTACGAGACGATCGGCATCGGGGTCACTGGCGGTGAGCTGTTCGACCTGGTCAAGCGCAGGCTGGGCGACCCGTTTTTCGGCGTTCACCTCAACCCAGGGCACTTCATCCACCTCGACGAGTGGCCGAGCTCGCCCGTGTACGCGGGCTCCCGCGTGGTCCTCACCTCCGGCATGACGCTGCAGCTCGACATCATCCCGGCCACCGGCACCGTCTACCACACCTCGAACATCGAGGACGGCGTCGCGCTCGCCGACGAGGCCACCCGCGCCGACCTGGCCGCCCGCTACCCGGGCCTGTGGCACCGGGTCACCACCCGCCGCCAGTTCATGGCCGACTCGCTCGGCATCACCCTCCGCCCCGAGGTCCTCCCCCTCTCCAACCTGGCCGGCTACCTCCCCCCCTTCTGGCTCGCCCCCACCATGGCCATGCGCCGCACCTGACCCGCCACCCGTCACACGCGGCCCTCGCCCAGCCCAGCCCCGCGCCCCGCCCACGCCCGCGACGCTCCCCCACTCCGCCCCCCGCCCACGCCCACCGACGCTCCCCCGCTCCCCCCGCCCACGCCCACGCCCACGCCCACAGCTTCCCGCCAGGCGCTCCGCCTCAAGCGCCTCCACTGTCGCGCCTGCCACTCCTCCACCACTCGCCTCAACGCCCTACCGCGCTGCCCGGGCCACGCCGCTCCCGCCGTCCCGCCGCACTCTCCCGCCCCCCACACCAGTCACTCGCGCCACCTCCACCACTCGCGTCGAGTGCCTGGTTCTTGTGGATGTACCGGAAGGGTCGCTACAACGACCCTTCCGGTACATCCATGCGACGTCAGTAGGGCGGATTGTCGGATGAGAATGCAACGCTGCGGGCATGCCTGGCAACACCGAACTCAAACGAGGAGACCTGGCGAGCATCCTGCGCGCGCAAGATAACGTCATCTCTCGCCAGCAGGCTTTCTCCTACGGCCTGACCAGGTCCGCTCTGAAGCATCGAGCCAGGCCCGGCGGTCCGTGGCGGCGGATGCTCCCCGGCGTCTATGTCGCGCATACCGGCCGGCCCAGCGCGGAGCAGAGGGATATGGCCGCGCTGTTATACGCCGGGTCTGGGAGTGTCATCACCGGCCAGGCTGCGCTGCGGGCCTTAGGCGTCAGCACGTCGGAAGCCAGCCGCATCGACGTCCTCGTGCCTGCGTCACGGCGACGCCACAGCGTGGCGTTCGTCACTGTTCATCGGACGACGCGGATGCCGGGGCGGTTCATCGACGGCAGGCGTTCGTATGCGCTCGCCTACCGGGCGCTGGCCGACGCGGCGCGCAGCCTGACTGACCTGAGCGAGGTGCGGGGCCTGGTCGCGGGAGCGGTGCAGCGACGTGAGTGCCTGCCGGAGATGCTGCTCGCCGAGTTGCGGCTGGGCGAGACCCGGGGTTCGGCGCGGCTGCGGCAGGTGCTGGCCGAAGTCGGCGACGGGGTCCGGTCGGCCGCCGAGGCAGAGTTCCGGGACCTGATCAAGCGAGCCCGGCTGCCCATGCCGCTGTTCAATGCCCGCCTCCTCCGGGCCGACGGCAGCTTCCTCGCGGTGGCCGACGCCTGGTGGGCGGATGCTGGCGTGGTCGCGGAGATCGATTCCCGGGAATGGCACCTGCGCCCGGCCGACTGGGAACGCACCATGCGCCGACACGCCGAGATGATCAGCCAGGGAATCCTGGTTCTGCACTTCTCGCCCAGACAGATCCGCTCGGAGCCTGCGACCGTCGTAGCCAAGATCGCTGACGCCCTGACGGCCGGCCGCGCCCGGCCCCCGCTGCCCATATCCGCCCGCCCAGCGGCCTGACCTCGGCCGGGATTCACCACCGGCGACGAACCGAGACCTCGCAAGGCGCATACACAAGGACACCACCTGCCCACGCCCACTCCGCTGCCAGCCTCACGCCGCCGTCAGCTTCACGCCGCCATCGGACCTCCCGCCGCCATCGGACCTGTCGCCGCCGCCAGTCTCGCGCCGCCATCGGACCTGACGTCGCCGCCAGCGTCACGCCGCCATCGGACCTCTCGCCGCCGCCAGCCTCACGTCACCGCCGACCTTCCTGCCGCTGCCGGGCCTCACGTCACCGTCCGCCCGCACGTCTTCGTTGACATGTGACCAAACGGTCACCTATTATCGGAGCATGGACCTGGTGTTCAAGGCGCTCGCCGACCCGACCCGGCGGAGCCTGCTCGATGAGCTGTTCCGCGAGGACGGGCAGACGCTGAGCGCGCTGGAGGAGCGCTTCCCGATGACGCGCTTCGGCGTGATGAAGCACCTGCGGCAGCTTGAGGACGCGGGCCTGGTGGTGACCAGGCGCCGCGGCCGGGAGAAGCTCCACTTCCTGAACCCGGTCCCGATCCGGCTGGTCCACGACCGGTGGGTAAGCAAGTACGCCGAGCCCTGGGCAGCCGCACTCAGTGACCTCAAAACCAACCTGGAGGCGACCATGGAGAAGGTATTCGAGATCTACATCCGCACCACGCCTGAGCGCCTCTGGGAGGCGATCACCGACAGCGAGACCCGCGCCAAGTACCAGTTCGGCATGCGGATCAAGTCGGACTGGACGCCAGGCTCCCGGTTCGAGATGACCCATCCGGGCGGGCCCGGGCTGCTCGGCGAGGGAGAGAACATCGAGATCGACCCGCCCCGGAGGCTGGTGCAGCGGATGACCGCGCTGTGGGGCGAGGACGTCAAGGCCGAGGGACCCACCAGGGTCACCTGGGAGATCGAGCCGGTCGGCGACTCCTGCCACCTGACCGTCACCCACGACGAGTTGCGGGAGGACGCGAACTCCCAGCTCTACGGCGGCTGGCCGATGATCCTCTCCGGCCTGAAGACCTGGCTGGAGACCGGCGACCTGCTCACCACACCCGGGTCGCTGATGTACAGCTCCTGACCCGACCCAGAGCCACAGCAGGCTTCTCACCGAAGGGGAAACGATGACCGGCGAGACCAAGACCCAGATCAGGGACGTGCGGACGATAAGCGTGCCCGTTACCGACCAGGACCGCGCGGTTGACTTCTACACCAGCAAGCTCGGCTTCGAGAAGCGCATGGATGTCGCCATGGGCGAGGGGCGCTGGATCGAGGTGGCACCGCCGGGCGCGGCCGCGACGATCGCGCTGGTTACCCCACGCGAGGGGGCGGCCGCCGGGGTTGACACCGGTATCCGCCTGACCACCAGCGACGCCGATGCCGACCATGCTGCCCTGCAGGCCCGTGGGGTCGACGCGGACCCAGAGGTTCTTCGCTGGCCCGGGGTCCCGCCGATGTTCGCGTTCCGGGACCAGGACGCCAACCGGCTCGTGATCGTCCAGCAAGGCTGAGGCGCGGCGCCCGGCGGCTGGCGGCCGGCTGAACCGCGACGACGCGCCCCGGCGTCTGGTGGCCGCTGACCGCGACAACGCCTCAGGGCTGGGTGCGAGAGGATGGGGCATCCGGGAACCACACGCTGTGCGGGCGCGGCGGGAGATCGCGCCCGCGTCGCTGCGAGCAGGGAGGCCACGATGACCGACGAGGCCTGGCACGGGCGCCTGGTGCATGTCCGCCGCGGCGAGCTGAGCGGCGATACCCGGCAGACCCCGGGCATGACCCGGCTGGAGGCCGTCTCGGGCAAGATCGTCGGCTCGGAGAAGGTCTGGATGGGCCAGACCCACGTGGCTCCCGGCACCAACTCCGGCGACCATCACCACGGTGATACGGAGACCGCAATCTACGTGCTTTCCGGGAACCCGGCGTTCGTCTTCGCCGAGGGCGACCAGGAGGTCCGGCTCAACACGGAGCCGGGTGACTACATCTTCGTTCCGCCCTATGTGCCGCACCGGGAGGAGAACCCGGGCACCGGGGAGGCCGTAGTGATCATCGCCCGCAGCAGTCAGGAGGGCGTCGTGGTCAACCTGGAGAGCCTCTGGCCGTGATCGCCGGGCGCTCGAAGACCCACCACTGGATGGTGCGTTCCAGCTCGAACTCCTGATCAAGCGGCCAGTTGTCGTCGGCCGCCCAGGCCCGGATGTCGGCACAGGCCGCGCGCAACTGCTCGGGGGTATACGGCCAGGTCCAGGCGTGCATCTGGCGTTCCCACTCGTCGAGGTCCTGGTTCAGGGTCTGCCGGAATGTCATTGTGAGCGGCGGCAGCGGGCGCACGGGCACCTGTTCGCCCAGGTGGGCGGCGACGGCGTCGGGGTCGGACACACCTGGCCGCACGAGGAAGATGCCGCGGCGGTTGAGCAGTTCATGGCACGGCCGGTTCCAGGGGGCCGGGGCCCCGCCCCCGAAGTCGGCCAGCAGCACACCACCGGGCCGCAGCAGGCGCACGGCCTCGTCCACGGCTGCTCGCCACTCCGGGATCAGGTGCAGCACATGGCTGGCCAGCACGGCATCGAACGAGGCGGTCGCCAGTGGCAGCGCGGTCGCGTCCGCGATCATGATGGGGAACGGCGGCTGTCCGCCGGCGTTGGCGACGAGACGCTTGAGCATCTCTGGGGCGATATCGGCACCCGCCAGCGCGACGCCGCGCTCGTGCAGGGGCAGCGCGATCCGCCCGGTTCCCACGCCAATCTCCAGGCACCGGCCGCGCCCGGCGAGCTCAGCCGCGAGCATGTCGGCGAGGATGTCGCGGGTGGCGTCCGGCAGGCCGCGAGTCGCGTCATAGAAACCGGCCGCCCGGTCGAAGGACACCCCGCGCACCCACCCGACACTACCGGCCGCGGCGAGGCCCAGGCAGTCGGCCGAGGGCGAGTGGGGTGGGCGTGGGTCGGCGGCCGGGGCGGACGGCCTGGGCAGCCGGCCGGGGCGGGACGGGCACAGGCAGCGCGCCGGGGCGGCGGATCCTAGGCAGCTAGCCGCGGCGGGCCGGGCCGGCCGGCCCGCGGGTTGGGTCCAGGCGGCCTGCGCGCGAGGCGGGCGGGCCAAGCGGCCTGCCGGGACGGGCGGCGCAGGCGACCTGCCGGGGCGGGCGGGTCAGGCGGCCTGTTCGTGCGCGGCGACGGCGGCTCGCAGCGAGCGGGCCTGGGGTCACAGGCCCTTGAGGCTGCCGATGCCGAGTGACCCGGACGGCGGGCGTCCGGCCCGTTCTGCCTCGCGCACGTATTCGGCGGGGTCCTTGTCCACCGGCTGGACGCCGGCGAAGTGCCGCGCCTCGAAGGCCGCGAAGGTCACGGCCAGCTCGTGACGCAGTTGCAGGCTCGCCTCCCGGCGGAAGTCAGTCAGGCCCTCGCGCTCCTCCTCGCCCATGTGGTCGCTGTTGGCCAGGTTCGCGGCAGCCACGGCCGCATACCATCCGTCGCTTCCCGCCTCGTGGTCGGCGACCGCGGCCACGGCGTCGCGGATGTCGTTGTGGTCGTGGATGGCATCCAGGGTTTCCTCTTCCGTCACGCCGGTACGGCCCGCGCGCTGGCCCACGCGGAGCAACTCGGGGTAGAAAATCTCCTCCTCCGCTTCGGCATGCAGTTCCAGGAACGCCGCCAGCCGCGCCCAGATGTCGCGCAGGGTGGCGGTGTCGGACCGGTCGATCTGCTCCAGGATCGCGAAGAGCCGCCGCTGTTCGTGGTGGTCGTCGAGGATCAACTGGGTGATGTCCAAGGTGCCTCCTGGCGCCGCGGGCCTTCAGCGTAGGCCGCCGGCCCGCAGGTCGTCCACGAGGTCGGACAGGCCGGTCCGGGCGGCCGCGGGGCCCTCATCGGGTTAGCTCAAGGCACCAGAACCCCGTAAGGGGGCACACTTCACACAATGCGCGACGTAGGTGGCGACTACGATTGGCCTCGTCATCAACGTGCGGGAGACATCGCGATGCCAGGGGCGCAGGACCGGTGGGACCAGCTCACCGAGGTGAACGCGCGTAAACAGGAGGCACCGCAGCCGCACGATCCGCCGCGGACGGCGGAGCGGCCGGAGCGCGGATCGCTAGTGGATCTGAGGCGGCGCCTGGAGCGTTTGCCTGCTGGGCATCCGTCGTCGCCATACAACGACGACCTCAGCCGCAAGCCAGCTGTCGCCCAGCTGAAGGACCTTGAGCTGCCGGTGCAGGGCTACGAGCGCGATGGCTACGGCGAAGCGAAGCACTCCGGGACCGAGCAGGCTCCGGGTGCGCTCCTGACCGACCGGACCGCAGGCGCTCTGCGCAGCGAGCCGCCCGCAGGCTCGCTTTCAGCCCAGCCGGCCGCAAGCGCTCTACCGGCCGAGTCAGGCACAAGCGCGCTCTCAGCTGAGCCAGACGTTAACGCGCTCCTGGCGGAGCCAGACGTTAAGGCGCTCTCGGCCCAGCCAGACGCTAACGCGCTCTCAGCCGACCCAGCCGCAGGTGCGTTCCCGGCCGAGCCAGACGTTAACGCGCTCCCGGGCCGGCCAACCGCAAGCGCGCTCTATGTCGAGCCAGTTGCAAGCGCGCTCCCGGCCGAGCCAGACGTTAACGCGCTCCCAGTCCGGCCAACCGCAAGCGCGCTCTATGTCGAGCCAGTTGCAAGCGCGCCCTCAGCCGAGCCAGGCGTTAGCGCGCTCCCGGCCGAGCGGGATGCTAGCGCGCTCCGGACCGAGGAACCCGAGCCAGAGGTCGTCACCGGCTCCAACGGCCATGGCCCCACCGTGGAGAAAGTCAGCGCGGCGGACTGGCGCAGCCCGGCCGGACGGGACAGCACCGGAGGGTGGGAAGGCGCGCAGGAAGCCGACAGCCTGGTCGGACTGACTCCCCTGCCGGAGCCGGACTTCCCGGCCGGATGGCCTGCCCCGTCCGGATCCGACAGCACATCACCGCCGACCCCGGCCCCCGCGCCCGACGCCGTGCCCCCCTGGACCGCTGATCCCAGCCGCCCGCCGGAGCCGTCCCCCCCGCCCGAACCCGACCTTGCGCAGGGCTGGATTTCCGCACCGGTATCCAACGGCGTACCGGACCTGGCCCCTTCGCCCGAGTTGGCCCCTGCGCCTGAGCTGACCCCCGTGCCCGGGCTCGACACCGGGTCCCCCTGGGTCCCCAAGCCCGACAGCCTTTCACCGGACTGGTCCCCCGGGGCCGAACCCTCCGCCGCACCCCCCTGGGCGCCCGAGCCTGACAGCCCGCAGGAGCGTTCCCCCGAACCCAGGCTTGACGTCCCACCGCCGTGGGCCCCGAACCCGGAACCCGTCGCCTCGCCCGCGTGGGCTCCGGAGCCCGACGGGCCGGCGGGGCTGGCCGCGGCGGCCGAACCTGCCGTCGCGGCTCCGTGGACCAATGGGCCCGACAGCCCATCCGGGCTGACCCCGGCACCCGCATGGGGCAACACATTCGACCCCGAGAACACGGGTGAGTGGAGAACCGCCCCGGATCCGGAGAACACCGGCGAGTGGCGGACAATCTCGACTCCGGGCCCGGCCGACCGGGCGGCCGTGGTTGCACCCGAGCGGGTTGAGACCAGGCTCGCGACCGAGACCGTTCACCACACCGCGCCCGACCTGAAACAAGGGCCCGGCGGTGATGAGGCCCGGTACGGGTCTGACGGATCGTGGGAGTGGAACGGCCGGTACCTCACGCCGATGCAGAGCCAGATGGCGGATACCGCCCTGAGCCGGAACAGCGCGGCCGAGGGCAAGAACGTGTTCGGCGGCTACGGCCACAGCGGGCTGACACCGGCCATGCGCCGGATCGAGGCCCAGCTCGAGCGAGGGCAGCTGCTGCCGGACACCGAGAACTACGCCCTCAAGACCCCGGACGGCTTCAAGGAGAGCTTCGCTGACCTGATCTCGCGGCACCCGGACAAGACGGCCGAGGAGCTCTCACACGAGGTGCACGACGGCATCCGTTACGCGTACATCTTTGAGAACGACGACTACTCGGACGCGACCTTGCAGGTCCACAGCAGGCTCAAGAGCCAGGGATTCGAGCTGGAAGCCAGGCGGAACATCTGGAAGAGCCTTGAGTACAAGGGCATCAACACCCGCTGGCGTGATCCCGCGCATGACCTGGTCTTCGAGGTGCAGTTCCATACGCCGTCAAGCTGGGATGCCAAGCAGCGCATGCAGCGTTCCTTCCGGCGGATCAAGGACCCGGCCACGCCGCCGGCCGAGCGGGTGCAGCTGCGGACCATCCAGGCCAAGACGTCGGCTGTGGTTCCGGTGCCGCCTGGGGCGGCCTCCATCCCTGACTACCGCAAGAACGGTCAGTAGGGCATGCCGGGCGAGGTGACGTACTTTGCCATCGTCGGCGCCGGCCGCACGGCGCAGACCCCATCCGGGCTGGCGCGGCGCAGGTATGCCGCGGCTGGCCCGGTTGATGAGACCCTGCGGCGGGACCTCACCTGGAAGCCGGACTCAGCGATCGTCCAGTGGGAGTACGGCGAGGTGGGAGCGGATCTCATCGAGATCAGCGAGGCGGACGCGGGCCGGCTGGTCGCGACGTTCCGGCTGGACTGGGACCAGCCCGGCTGACGGCAGCCGCCGCACAGGTGACCATTTCGGCCGGACTCTACCCGGCCAGGGGCGCACCATCCGGCGCGGAGTCGCCGCCTGGCTTCTCCGATCCGCCTGATCCGAGGCCGGCCTCTTCGAAGAACTCGCGGATCAGGTCACGTTGCCGCTGGCTGAGCAGCTCGAAGTGCTTGGTGAGGGCGTCTTCCCCGATCGCCTCGGCGGTGAGGTAGAGCTCCTTGATCTGCTCCATCTTTTCCTGCGCGGGTCCGGATGGCGAAACGGCTGATACAGCAGGGTAGGCGCCCGCGGCGGGGGGGCCGGATCCGGTGGCTGGCCCGTGGTCCAGGCTGACGTCCCCCGGGAACTCCCACTGCTGGGCAGGCTCCAGCCCGGGCGGCGGCTCCCAGTCGGGAACTGGCTCCTGGTCGATGGGAGGCAGCCAGATGGACGCCGGTGCCCGCGCCGGGGATGGCTCCCACGCGGGCGTGGGCTCGGCGAAGGAACCCGGCTCATCCTGATGGTCCGGTGGGGGCATGCCGCGGCTGATGATCACCGGCAGCGGAGACGTGTCATCCTCTTCCCCGGTGCCGCCAAGCTCAGGTGACTGCGGGTCCATCGCCTGTGGGATAGCTGCCCACGGCGCACCGGGCGCGGCGGGCAGGACGGCCTGTGGGCCGGCGGCCGGGAAGGTGCCCGCAAACGGCAGGTCGGGCTCTGCGAGCACGAGGTCCTGCGGACCGGTGGCCCACGCCCCATCTGCCTCAGCGGGCGGTGCGGCCAGTGGATCTATGCCGTACGGACCGCCCGCCCACGGTCCGTCAACGTCCGGACGGGAGCGATCCGCAGCCTGGGCGTAGCCCGCATCCAGCGCACCGACCGGAGGCGCAGGCAGGTATCCCGGCAGCGGCGCATTCAGGTACTCGGCCTGCTGGTACCCGGCCTGCGGGCCGCCCGCGGGTTCGGGCGCCCAGGCGCCGGGGCTGGGCACCTCGCCCCTGGTCTCGGGCGCCCAGGCGCCGGGATTGGGGACCTGCGGGTACGCATCGGGCCAGGCGGGCAGGTCCGGGCCGGCCGCCACCTCAGGGGGTCCCGACGCATACCCGCCATCCCATTCGTCGCCACTGCCGCTCCAGTCGGCGCGATCACGGTCGTAAGGCCCGTCAGCCCAGTTCCCCTGTGGCGGCACCCCCCAGGCCCCGGGCCCTGGGTACGCCCCCTGATCCGGGTAGGAAGGCCAGGCGGCGTCAGCCTGCTGAACCTGGACGGGTTCGGGCTCCGCCGGGAGATGGCGCTGTGCGCTCGCCGGCCTGACGTCGAGCCCGCGCAGCGGGCTGAGCCATTCCTCGGCCGACTCGCTGTTCTCGCTGGCCTGGGCGGCGGCCTTCCGGCGGCGCCGACGGCGGTCGGGGAGGTCGGGGCGGCTGACGGTGAGCACGGCGAGCAGCGCAACGCTGCACCCCAGCGCGCCGATGGTCAGGAACTCGCCGGCGCGTGCTACCCCGTGCCCGCCATGCCCCGACGTCAGTCGCATAGCCTCACCAACGAAAGCATCTTCACGCCGCAGATGAGCAACGCTGTGCCGATGATCGTTAAGCACGAGGCAGCCGGGACGCGCCCGGCCGCCGTCTAACCCGGCCTCACCGCCCACCATCGCATGCGGGTCATCCCGCCGCAACCGATCTCGCAATGGCTGCCGAATGCGCATGAAAAGTCCTGGTTATCGGGCATAAACCAGAAAAATCAATGGCAAATAATGGCTTCCTGTACGCGGGCTGGGAGGGTCCTGTGCGCGGGCCGAGGGTCCGCCGCCGCAGCGGCCGAAGGTGCGGCTGTGGCCCGGGTTAGGTGGTGGGAACTCTGTTATCCCAGGCCCGCTGGAGGGCGGTCGTATAGGTTTCCGCTGGCCGGGCGCCCGACACGGCGTACCTCCCGTCGAGCACGCAGAACGGCACCCCCGAGATGCCGTAGGAGCTCGCCTCGTGCTCGTCGGCGCGCACGGCGTCGCCGTAGCTGCCGTCCGCGAGCGCCTGCCTGGCGCGGTCGGGATCCAGCCCGGCGTCGGCGGCCAGGCTGGCCAGCACGTCCGTGTCGTAAATCGCCTGCCCCTCCCCGAAGAACGCGCGGAAGAGGCGCTGCAGCATCTGTTCCTGCCGGCCGTGCTCGCGGCCGAGGTGCACCAGCCGGTGCGCGTCGAACGTGTTGCCCATCTTCCGCTCAACGGTGAACTCCAGGCCGTCGGCGGCGGCCAGGCCCGCCACACGCGCCTCGGCCTCCTCGGCCTGGACCGGGCTGAGGCCGTACTTGGCCGCCAGCACCTCGAGGATCGGGGTTCCGGCGCCCTTGGGGAGCGACGGGTCGAGCTCGAAGGACCGGTGGACCACCTCGACCTCGTCGCGATGCTCGAAGTCGGCCAGGGCGCGGGTGAACCGGTGCTCACCGAGGTAGCACCACGGGCAGACGACGTCGCTCCAGAAGTCCACGCGCATGGGCTCACCCCTCCCGTTCCCGGCCCCCTTGGCCACCCGCGTCAACAAGCAGAGCCGTAACGGATGTTCCGCACCGCTCCCCCGCCCGCGTCGCATGGGGGGCAGCGGCCCGGTCTCCATGACGTTTCCCCACGTCATCGACTGGGAGAATAATGGGGTCGAATGGGTAGTCCTTCGCGAGACAAGGTCGTGACCTAGTGGTGCGTGTTCTCGTCATCATCGCGTTCCTGGCCGCATGGTTCCTGCCCCTGATCATCGCCGCGCTGTACAAGCTGCCGCACCAGGGCCCGATCGCCGTGCTGTCGCTGGCCCTCGGCTGGACCGGGGTGGGCTGGCTGGCCGCGCTGGTCATCACCATCGGCGGGGCGATCCGGGCGACCCGGCCGGCCCTCGCGGGCCAGGCGCAGCCGCAGGCCGCCGGGCCCGGCCAGTCCTATGCGGCCCAGGCGGCCGGGGCCGCGCAGTCGTACGCGCCGGCCCAGGCGGCGTGGCCGTCGAGTTCCGGGGCCACAGCCTCGTTCCCCGCGGGCCCCGAGCAGCCAGCGGGCGCGCAGTACCCGAAGGGCGGACAGGACCCGCCGGGGGCGCAGTACCCGCCGGGCGGGCAGTATCCCGCAGGCACCCCGTATCCCGGGGGCGCCCAGCCGCCGGAGCGGGCGCAGGCCCCCGAGCGGGCCCAGTCACCCGAGCGCCGCCCATCACCCTGGCCGGACAGCCCGCGCTGACCGCAGCGTTCTGATCTCTGATCACTTCCTGGCGCGGCTGGTCTCCGCTAGCGTTGCGATCATTCGTCCGATTCGTTTCCTGACCACCGGGGAGCTCACCATGGATCGCCAGCTCAAGTACGTTCTGCAGGAATCCGAGATGCCCCGGCAGTGGTACAACATCATCGCCGACCTCCCCTCGCCGCCACCGCCGCCGCTGCACCCGGGCACCCGTCAGCCGGTCGGGCCCGACGACCTCGCGCCGCTGTTCCCCATGGCGCTGATCGCGCAGGAGGTCTCGCCGGACCGGCACATTGAGATCCCGGAGGACGTGCTCGACGTCTACCGGCTGTGGCGGCCCACGCCGCTGTACCGGGCCCGCCGGCTGGAGAAGGACCTCGGCACCCCGGCCCGGATCTACTACAAGTACGAAGGCGGCAGCCCGGCCGGGTCGCACAAGCCCAACACCGCGGTGCCGCAGGCGTACTACAACGCCGCCGAGGGTGTGACCAAGCTCACCACGGAGACCGGCGCGGGCCAGTGGGGCAGTGCGATGGCGTTCGCGTCCGCGCTGTTCGGGATCGATCTCGAGGTGTGGATGGTTCGCGCCTCCTACGACCAGAAGCCGTACCGGAAGATGCTGATGGAGACATACGGGGCGACCGTGCACCCGAGCCCGTCGGACGTCACCTCGGCGGGCCGGGCGGTGCTCGCTGAGCACCCGAACTCCACCGGCAGCCTGGGCATCGCGATCAGCGAGGCGGTCGAGGTCGCGGGCGGGGACCCGGCGGCCAGGTACGCGCTGGGCAGCGTGCTCAACCACGTGCTGCTGCACCAGACGGTCATCGGCGAGGAGGCGATCAAGCAGCTGGCCCAGGCCGGCGACACGCCCGACGTGATCGTCGGCTGCACCGGCGGCGGGTCCAACTTCGGCGGCCTGGCGTTCCCGTTCCTGCGGGAGAAGCTGGCCGGGCGGATGAACCCGGTCATCCGGGCTGTCGAGCCCGCGGCGTGCCCGTCGTTCACCCGGGGCGTCTACGCGTACGACTTCGGCGACACCGCGGGATTCACGCCGCTGCTCAAGATGCACACGCTCGGGCACGAGTTCATCCCGGACCCGATCCACGCGGGCGGTCTGCGGTACCACGGCATGTCCCCGCTGCTGTCGCACATCTACGAGCTGGGCCTGATCGAGGCCGTGGCCAAGCCCCAGTCCGAATGCTTCGCGGCCGGGATGCGCTTCGCCAGGACCGAGGGCATCGTCCCCGCGCCCGAGCCGACCCACGCGGTGGCCGCGTGCATCGAGGAGGCGCTGCGCTGCAAGGAGACCGGCGAGGAGAAGGTCATCCTGACCGCGCTGTGCGGCCACGGCCTGCTCGACCTCGCCGCTTACGGCGACTACGTGGCCGGGGAGCTGCGGGACTTCGAGCTCAGCGACGAGGCAGTGGAGGCGGCGCTGGCCGGCCTGCCTGCAGGCGTCTGAGCTGGGCGGAAGCGGTGCGGCCCGTCCTGTCGGTGGGCCGCAGTAGGGTCGAACCATGACTAGCCGTACCGCTACCGCCGACAGCAGCGAGATCCGCGCTGAGGATCTGGAGCAGTACCGCCGCGAGCTCACCGGTTACTGCTACCGGATGCTCGGCTCCGTCTTCGACGCGGACGATGCCGTGCAGGAGTCGATGATGCGCGCCTGGCGGGCGATCGACGGCTTCGAGGGCAGGTCAGCCATGCGGTCCTGGCTGTACCGGATCACCACCAACGTGTGCCTGGACATGCTGCGCAGCCGCCAGCGCCGGGCCCGGCCGATGGACATGGGGCCGGCCTGGACGACCGAGTCGTTCACCGGCGCGACGCTGCCGGAGCACGCCTGGGTCCAGCCCATCGCGGATGACCGGGTGCTGCCCGAGAGCGGCGACCCCGCTGAGCTGGCGGCGGCCAAGGAATCCGTGCGCTTGGCGTTCATCGCCGCGCTCCAGTACCTCCCCGCCCGGCAGCGGGCGGTGCTGATCCTGCGCGAGGTGCTGCGCTGGCAGGCGTCCGAGGTGGCCGAGCTGCTCGACACCAGCGTGGCGTCGGTCAACAGCGCGCTGCAGCGGGCCCGCGCCACCATGTCGGCCCGGGAGACTGATGCGCCGGCCGCGGATGTGGTGACGGGCGACCAGCGGGAGCTGCTCGGTCGTTACGTGGACGCCTTCGAGCGCTACGACATCAACTCGCTCGTGACGCTGCTCCGCGACGACGCCATCATGTCCATGCCGCCGTACGACTTCTGGCTGACCGGTCCGGAGGAGATGCGCCGCTGGTTTCTGGGCCCGGGCTCAGGATGCCGCGGCTCGCGCCTGGTGGCGATCGAGGCCAACGGCTGCGCGGCCTTCGGTGCCTACCGCCAAGACCCGGACGGCGGGCACGTGCCGTTCGCGATCCAGATCATCGAGATCTCTGGCGACCGGATCACCGGGCATCACAACTTCGTCGACCCCAGCCTGTTCTCCACGTTCGGCCTGCCTGACCGGCTGCCGTAGGCGCGGCCCGGCCGGCGGTGCGTAGGCCGTCGGTCGGTTGCACCGGGCTGCCCTGCTCCGGCCTCTGAACCGTACTGACCGCTCGCCGACGCTGAGTGCTGCCGGGCGGATGCCCGGACCGCTGCCGGCGTGCCCGGACCGTTGCTGGCGTGCCCGAACTGTTACTTCTGTGCGCCCGACCAACCGTTGACACCGCTACAAGACTGCATCAAGATCAGTCAATAACAGGCACAACCGTTCGTCTTCGGACCGCGAGATCGGAGCGGCGAATGCTGCCGACGCAGCGCCGGCAGGCGATCCTGGCGCAGGTCCGCGAGCAGGCGGCGGTCTCGGCCGAACACCTCGCCCGGCAGTTCGGCGTGTCGGTCGAGACCATCCGGCGGGATTTGCGCCGGCTCCAGCGGGCCGGGCTGCTCGAGCGGGTCTATGGCGGCGCTACCCGGCCATCCGGCCGGTCCAGCGAAGGCAGTTTCGCCACGCGGAGCACCCGGCATATCGAGCGCAAGCGGGCCATCGCCGTGCTGGCCGCCGCGCTGGTGGAACCCGAGGAGACGATCGTCATCGACATCGGCACGACCGCGCTCGAGGTGGCGCGGTCGCTGCCGGCCAGCTTCCGGGGCCGGGTGCTCACCAACTCGGTGCCCGCGGCGATGGAGCTCTCCGGGCGGGGCAACATCGAGCTGCTGCTGTGCGGGGGCCAGATCCGGCCCGGCGACGGCGCCTGCTCGGGCGCTCACGCGGAGGCATTCTTCGCCGAGTTCTACGCCGACCGGGCGTTCCTCGGCTCGGGCGGCGTGCACCCGGAGGCCGGGCTCACCGACTACTACCCGGCCGAGGTGGTCATCCGCCGCACGATCATCGCGCACACGGCCAAGAGCTACGTGCTGGCCGATTCGAGCAAGCTCGGCGTGATCGCCGTGCGGCGGGTGTGCGAGCTGGACCAGGTCGCGGCCGTCATCACCGACGATGCCGAGAACGCCGCCGCCTACGCGGAGCTGGCCGCCGAGGGCGTCAAGCTGCTGCGGGCTGAGGCCCGGGGACGGACGCTGACCGCCGCCGGGTAACGGCCGGCCAGCCCCCCGGGGCCGGGCCAGAGAACCTGCCTCCGGGCGGACAACTGAACCCCTCGCCTCCGGGCGAGGCATAACCCTCTCGCCGCCAGGCGAGGCATAACCCTCTCGCCCGCGGGCGAGCCGCTGAGGAGGAGATGCAGAGGTGGCCACCGTCACGCAGCAGGATGACGACGCCCTGCTGCCCAGTTTCGGGTACAAGCAGCAGTTCGTCCGTTCACTCCGTCACTTCGAGTCCTTCGCGGTGGCGTTCTCATTCATCTCGATCACTACCGGCATCTTCACCACGTACGGTTTCGCGATCACGACCGCCGGGCCGCGGTCGATCTGGACCTGGCTGATCGCCGCAGGCGGGCAGCTGCTGGTCGCGCTGGTCTACGGGTCCCTGGCCACCCGGGTGCCGCTGTCCGGGTACTCGTACCAGTGGGGGTCCCGGCTCGCCAACACGGGTGTTGGCTGGTGGCTCGGGTGGATGTCGTTCGCGTTCCTGACCATCGTCACGGTGTCGGTCGACTATGCCTTCGTGCAGGTCGCGTTCCAGCCGCTGATCGGCCAGGCCTACTCGGCGAGCGGCGCGGCGCTGGAGACCCTCGTGATCCTGGCCCTGCAGGCCGCGCTGATCATCTGGTCGACCAGGATCACCACCCGGGTCAACAACGTCGCGGTCGCTACCGAGGTCATCGGGGTGCTCGGGCTCACCGTGCTGCTGATCATCGTGGCCGCGATCCGGGGCCTGGGCCACTGGTCGAACCTGGGCTCATCCGGCGTCGTGCCGAGTTCCGGGTATTACGCCTGGCTGGGGCCGTTCATGCTGGCCACGCTGCTCGGCGCGTACACCATCGTGGGCTTCGAGTCCGCGAGCAACCTGGCCGAGGAGACGCACGACCCGCACAAGACCATCCCGCGGGCCATGGTCCGCGCCGTGCTGCTGTCCGGCGTCATTGGCATGGCGTTCCTGATCGCGCTCAGCTACGCCACGAGCTCGGTCAAGGCCGTGAGTGCGAGCAGCGCCCCGGTCGCGTTCATCGTCAACGACGTGCTCGGCGGCGTGGTGCAGAAGCTCTTCCTGATCCTGGTCTGCATCTCGATCTTCGCCTGCGGGATGGTGATCATGGTGACGAACAGCAGGCTGATCTGGTCCATGTCCAGGGACCGGCGGCTGCCAGGTCACCAGCTCTGGAGCCGGGTCCCGCGTGCGACCGGCGGACCCACGTGGGCGACGCTGCTGGCTGCGGTGCTGGGCGGGGCCATCACGCTGGTGCTGATCTCGCACACCTCGGCGCTGGTCACCCTGTTCACCGCGTCCACGATCATGCCGGCCCTGCTGTATGCGTCCACGGTTCTGCTGTACGTGCTCGTGGGCCGCAGGCGGCGCGGCGAGGAGGGCCACTTCTCGCTCGGCCGCTGGGAGATCCCGGTCATCGCCGGGGCGCTGATCTGGCTGGCCTACGAGCTGATCGTCCTGATCGGCCCGTCCGAGTTCCGGGATGCCCAGTACTACGTGCTCGGCGCCCTCGGGCTGGGCCTGGTCTTCTACATCGTGCAATGGGTCACCGAGCCCGCCGCGATGCGGACCGAGCCCGGCTTGCACGGCGCGGAGCTGCGCTGAGCCGGTGCATGTCCTCGCGATCGACCAAGGCACCTCCGCAACCAAGGCGCTCGTTGTCGGGCCTGGGCAGCAGGTGCTCGGGAGCGGCGAGGTGCCGGTCGGGGTGCGGGCCGTGGGCACCGACGGCGTGGAGGCCGACCCTGAGGAGCTGTACGCGTCGGTGGTCGCGGCCGGCGCGCAGGCGCTGGCCGCGGCCGGGGTGCCCGCGGACGCGGTCGCCCTGGCCAACCAGGGCGAGACCGTGCTCGCCTGGGACCGCCGGACCGGCCGCCCGCTGACCCCGGCCATCGTCTGGCAGGACCGGCGGTCGTCCGGGGTGTGCCAGCGGCTGGCCGGGTCGGCCTGCGGCTGGCCGCCATCACCGGGCTGCGGCTCGACCCGTACTTCGCGGCGCCGAAGATGACCTGGCTGCGGGAGAACCTCAGCACCGATGGCGTGGTCACCACCACGGACACCTGGCTGCTGGCCCGCCTCGGCGCCGGGTACGTGACCGACGCGGCCACCGCGTCCAGGACGCTGCTGCTCGACCTGGACCAGACCGAATGGTCGGCGGAGGCGTGCGACGCGTTCGGCCTGGACCCCGGCGTCCTGCCGCGGGTGGCCGACTGCGCCGGGATCGTGGGCGAGACCACGGCGTTCGGGCCCGCGCTGCCGGTCGCCGGGCTGGCGGTCGACCAGCAGGCGGCGCTGCTCGCCGAGCGCTGCTTCGCCGCGGGCCAGGCCAAGTGCACATACGGGACCGGCGCGTTCCTGCTCGTGACCGCGGGGACCCAGCCCGTGCGATCAAGCAGCGGCCTGGCCGCCTCGGTGGCCTGGCGGCTGGGCGGCGCGCCCGCCTACTGCCTGGACGGGCAGGTCTACACCGCGGGCGCCGCGGTCCGCTGGCTGGGCGAGGTCGGCCTGCTGGCCGGCCCCTCGGAGCTTGACCAGGCCGGCGGCTCGGTGCCCGACAGCGGCGGCGTGACGTTCCTGCCGTCGCTGGCCGGCCTGGGCGCGCCGCAGTGGCGCCCGGAGGCCCGCGGGGCGTTCCTCGGGCTGGGCCTGGCCACGACCCGGGCGCACCTGCTCCGGGCCGTGATCGACGGGCTCGCCGCGTCGGTCGCGCTCCTGGCCCGCTCGGTCGCCGCGGACATCGGCGCCCCGCTCACCGCGCTGCGGGTCGACGGCGGGCTCACCCGGTCCCGGCTGCTGCTGCAGGCGCAGGCGGACCTGCTGCAGCTGCCGGTCGAGGTGTGCCGCACCCCGGACGCGACCGCGCTGGGCGTGGCCGCGCTGGCCCGGCTCGGCACCGGGGACGCGGCCACCGTGGACGAGGCGGTCGGCCCGGCGGACGTGCAGTCGGTCATCGAGCCGCGGATCGGCCCGGACGAGGCGGCCGGGCGGCTGGCGGCGTTCGAGTCGGGGCTGCAGGCGGTCCTGGCGGCGTCACCGTGACCGCTGCGCCCCCCGAAACCGCGGACGTCACCGTCATCGGGGCCGGCGTGGTCGGCACGGCGATCGCCCGCGAGCTGTCGCGCTACGAGCTCACCGTCGTCCTGCTGGATGCGGCCAGCGACGTGGGCACCGGCACCACCAAGGCGAACACCGCGATCCTGCACACGGGGTTCGACGCGGTGCCCGGCAGCCTGGAGAGCCGCCTGCTGCGCCGCGGCAGCACGCTGCTGCGCGACTACGCGGCGCGGGCCGGCATACCCGTCGAGCGGACCGGCGCGCTGCTCGTGGCCTGGACCGCCGAGCAGGAACAGGCGCTCCCGTCGATCGCAGAAAAGGCGGCTAAGAACGGGTACACCGGGGTCCGCGCCGTGACCAGGGACGATCTGTACCGGCGGGAGCCGCACCTCGGGCCGGGCGCGCTGGCCGCGCTCGAGATCCCGGACGAGAGCATCGTCTGCCCGTGGACCACGCCGCTGGCCTACGCCACCGAGGCGGTGCGCGCCGGGGTCCGGCTGATGCTGGGGACCCGGGTCACCGGACTCCAGCCTGCGGGCGACGCCGATCACGTGCTGTCGACCAGCCGCGGCACGCTCCGCGCCCGCTGGCTCGTCAACGCGGCCGGCCTGGACGGCGACCGCATCGACGCCCTGGTCGGCGGGGCCAGCTTCACGATCCGGCCCCGCCGCGGCGAGCTCATCGTGTTCGACAAGCTGGCGCGGCCGCTGCTGAACTCGATCCTGCTGCCGGTGCCGACCGCGCAGAGCAAGGGCGTGCTGGTCGCGCCCACCGTGTACGGTAACGTGCTGCTCGGGCCCACCGCGCAGGACATCGACGACCGCGGCGACACCGCGACCACGGCCGACGGGCTGGCGTCCCTGCTCGGCGCCGGCCGCCGGATCATCCCCGGCCTGCTGGACGAGGAGGTCACGGCCACCTACGCCGGCCTGCGCGCCGCGACCGAGCACCGGGACTACGAGATCCGGGTGGACGGGGGCCTCCGTTACGCCTGCGCGGCCGGGATCAGGTCCACCGGCCTGTCCGCGTCGCTCGGCATCGCCGAGTACGTCGTCGACCAGATGGGCGGCGCGGGGCTGCCGCTCACCGAACGCGCCGGCGCCGCGGGCCCCCCGGCTATGCCGTACATCGGCCAGGCGGGCACGCGGCCCTACCAGGACGCCGGGCGGATCGCGGCCGACCCGGACTACGGCCGGATCGTCTGCCACTGCGAGCGGGTCACCCGCGGCGAGATCCGCGACGCGCTGGCCAGCACCGTGCCGCCCGCGGACACCGACGGGCTGCGGCGGCGGACCCGGGTGCTGAACGGCCGGTGCCAGGGCTTCTACTGCGCCGCGGCCGTGTCCAGCCTGATGACCGCCGGAGCCGCGCACCCGGTCGCCGCGGCGGAAGGAGCGGGGCGGGCAGCCCGGGCCGGGCAGGCGGGCCGGGCGTCATGAACGTGGACGTGCTGATCGTGGGGGCCGGCCCGGCGGGCCTGGCCGCCGCGATCGAGCTTCGCCGGCTCGGCGCCGGGCGGGTTCTGGTGGCGGACCGGGAGCAGGAGCCGGGCGGTGTGCCCCGGCACAGCGCGCACACCGGCTACGGGCTGCGCGACCTGCACCGCGTGATGACCGGGCCGGCCTACGCCCGGCACTACGCCGCGGCCGCGGCCAGGGCCGGGGCCGAGATCCGGGCCGGCACCACGGTGACCGGCTGGTCGGGCGACCGGGCCGCGACCCTGACCAGCGCGGCCGGCATCGAGACCGTCACCGCCCGCGCCATGCTGCTGGCCACCGGGTGCCGGGAACGGCCGCGGCCGGCCCGGCTGGTCGCCGGCGACCGGCCGCCCGGTGTGATGACCACCGGCGAGCTGCAGCAGCGGGTGTACCTCGGCGGGGAGCGGCGGCCGGGGCGCGCCCTGGTCATCGGCGCCGAGCACGTCAGCTTCTCGGCCCTGGTGACGCTCGCGCACGCGGGCGCCGACGTGACCGCGCTGGTGACCGACCAGCCACGGCAGCAGAGTTACGCCGCGTTCGCGCTAGCCGCCGCGGCGCGCTGGCGGGTTCCCGTGTGGACGTCGACCGCGGTGCGCCGGGTGACCGGCCGGGGCGAGCTGGCCGCGGTCGAGCTGGCCGACATCCGCTCCGGCGCGGTGAGAGTCGTCGCGTGCGACACGCTCGTGTTCACCGGAGACTGGATTCCCGATCATGAGCTGGCCCGGCTGGCCGGGACCGGGATCGACCCCGGGACCCGTGGCCCTGCGGTGGACACCGGCCTGCGGACCTGCGTAACAGATGTTTTTGCCGCGGGGAACCTGGTGCATGCGGCGGAGACGGCCGATGTGGCGGCGCTCAGCGGCCGTCACGCCGCCCGCCACATCGCCGCTGCACTCGCTGGCGATGCCGGGGCACAGCTGGTCCCGGTCACCGCGGCACCGCCGCTGGCCTGGATATCACCGAACGCCATCCGGTTCGCCGGGACTGGTGCGGTGCCGCCCCCCGCGGCCGGTTCGTGCTGCGCAGCCGGGAGTTCCGGCGGCACGGACGGCTCGAGGTGCGCCAGGGCGGCCGGGTGCTCGCGCGGGCCAGGGCCCGGCTGATCCCCGGGCGGTCGATCGCGCTTGACGCGGGCTGGCTGGCCCGCGCCGACCCGTCCGCCGGGCCGGTCGGTGTGCACGTGGCCTAGCCGGAGTTCGCACCGCCCGCCCGCGCCGGGCCGGGCTTCTCTACCATTCGGCAGGGAGGGGCCGATCATGGACCCGGCACCTCCCGCGGCCCACCCCCCGGACACGGCCAACCTGAGAGGCGGCGACAGCCGATGGCCTCGTCGTGGAACGGCATGGAGATCGCGACCCTGGCGGTGTCCGCGCTGACCCCGCTGACCGTGGCCGCGCTCGGCTACTTCGTGGCCCGCACCAGCCGCCGCATCGAGCGGGTCCAGTGGGCCAACCAGACCGTGGTCAGCCGCCGTCTGGAGATCTTCAGCCAGGTCGCGCCGTGGCTGAACCAGCTGCTGTGCTTCGCCACGTTCGTCGGCGGCTGGAAGGAGATCGAGCCCAGGCAGGCCATCGGCCTGAAGCGGAAGATCGACGAGACCATCTACGCCAACCGGGTGCTGTTCTCCGACGCGCTCTTCACGGCCTACCGGGAGTTCATGTACGCCATGTTCGCCATGTACGCCACCACCGAGGCCGACGCCCTGCTGCGGGCGCCGGTCGTCTCCCAGTGGGGCAGCAGGCGCAACCTGCGGTGGTGGGACGAGTCCATGAATTCCCTGTTCAGCGCCGACGCAGACGCTGACAGCATGGCCAGCGTGGACCGGATCCAGGCCGCCTACGAACGGCTTTCCCGGCAGTTCCGGGCCGACCTTTACGTCACGCACGACGCCAGGCCGCTGCTCGACGTCGACACCTAGCCAGCCCCCGTTCGGAGGAACCGATCATGACCCAGCCTCCTGCCCGTCACGCCGTCATCGACCGCTCGCGCCTGACCGAGCTGATCCGCCGGGAGCGGGACGAC
Source organism: uncultured Actinomycetota bacterium (assembly GCA_963844655.1). Classification (GTDB taxonomy): domain Bacteria; phylum Actinomycetota; class Actinomycetes; order Streptosporangiales; family Streptosporangiaceae; genus JASHPR01. Next base: position 260,389 of record CAWJPA010000002.1, read on the forward strand.
TACGCCAGGCGGCACCCGTCGTCCCGGGAGGCGTTCGCCGCGGCGGGCGAGAGCCTGCTCGGCGGCGTGCCGATGACCTGGATGCTGATGTACCCGGGCGGGTTCCCGCCGTACGTGGCGACCGCGCGCGGCGCCCGGCTGACCGATATCGACGGCAGCGAGTTCATCGACTTCTGCCTGGGCGACACCGGCGCGATGGCCGGGCACTCCCCGGCGCCGGTCCGGGAGGCCGTGGCCCGGCTGTACGGGGAGCTGGGCGGCCCGGTGACCATGCTGCCCACGCAGGACGCCGCGTGGGTGGGGGCGGAGCTGACCCGGCGGTTCGGCCCGGCCCGCTGGAGCTTCACGCTGTCCGCCACGGACGCCAACCGCTGGGCGATCCGGCTGGCCCGGCAGCTCACCCGGCGCCCGAAGATCCTGGTGTTCTCGTACTGCTACCACGGCAGCGTGGACGAGGCGTTCATCGTGGCCGGGCCGGGCGGGCCGCACTCAAGGGAAGGGAACGTGGGCGCGCCCGTCGACCCGCGCGAGACCACGCGGGTGGTGGAGTTCAATGACGTGGCCGGCCTGGAGCGGGAGCTCGCCGCCGGGGACGTGGCCGTGGTGCTGATGGAGCCCGCGCTCACCAACATCGGGATCGTGCTGCCCGAACCCGGGTTCCTTGACGCGGTCAGGGAGCTGACCCGGGACCACGGCACGCTGCTCATCGACGACGAGACGCACACGTTCAGCGCGGGGCCGGGCGGGTGCACCCGCGCCTGGAACCTGCACCCCGACATGGTCACGATCGGGAAGTCGATCGGCGGCGGCATCCCGGTCGGCGCCTTCGGCCTGTCCGCGGAGCTGGCCGACCAGATCATGAAGGACGAGACCGCGGACATGGTCGACATCGGCGGCGTGGGCGGGACCCTGGCGGGCAACGCGCTGTCGATCATCGCGACGCGGGCCACGCTGGAGCACGTGCTCACCGACGCCGCGTTCGAGGGGATGATCGCCCTGGGCGACCGGTACACCGCCGGAGTCTCTGGCGTTATCGAGACCAGGGCCCTGCCGTGGAGCATCATCCAGCTCGGCGCGCGGGCGGAGTACCGGTTCTGCTCGCCGCCGCCGCGGACCGGCGGCGAGTCCAATGCCGCGGCCGACCCGCAGCTTGACGAGTACCTGCACCTCTACACGGCCAACCGCGGCGTGCTGCTGACGCCGTTCCACAACATGGCGCTGATGTCGCCTGCCACCACCGAGGCCGACGTGGACGCGCACACTCAGATCTTCGCGGCCGCGGCAGACGACCTCTTGGCCTGAGCCGGCCGGGCCGGGCGGCGGCCCGTGACGGCCGGGCGGGCCAGCGGCAGCAGGCTCCGCACGCTGCGGCGGGAGCGGGCGGGGCGCGGGCCCAGGAGCCTGGCCTGCTCCGCGGCGGTCTGCGCCTGGTGCTGGCGGGTGGTCTGGGTTGCGGTGGCCAGCATGGTGACCTGGTTCATGGTGTCCTCCTCGGTCGCGGGAGCCGTCTGTCGCGGCCCGGTAAATGAGCTCCGTCACTATGGCGACGAACTGGGACGGCCGGAACGGACACCCGCGCCGATAATTGTGACTGGAGGAATTACCCCGCCATGATCTTGCGCACGCGACACCGGCCCCGGCCTCAGGACCGGGCTGGCTCCCGTGCGGCCGCCACCGCCGGCCGGGGACCCGCGGGTCCCTGGATCGGGCTGGGAGCGGCGGCGGGCGTCGCCGGGCCGGTCGCGTTCACCGCCGCCTGGGTCACGTCGTCGCTGCTGCAGGCCGGTCATTCCGCGGCGGAGGTGCAGATCAGCGGCCTCGCCGCACCCGATGCCCGGGATCCGTGGATCATGATTGCGGGCTTTGTGGTGCTTGGCGGGTGTTCGGCCGGGTTCGGCTGGGCCCTGCATCAGGCCCTCGGCGGGCCCGGGCAGGCGGGCCCCGCGCCCCGGCTGATTCAGGCCGCTGGCATCCTCACCGTGGCCGCCGGGCTGCTGCGCCGCGACCAGATGCTGCTGACCGCGCCCGCGGGCGAGTCCTGGCACAACCACGCCCACGACGCGGTGAGCGCCCTGATCTACGCGGCCCTGATCGTGGTTCCGCTGCTGCTGGCCCGCAGGTTCCGCGGCGACCGGCGATGGCGGGCCCTGAGCCTGCCGCTGGCCGCCGCCGGGCTGGCCGCGGCCGCCGACCTGGCCGTGTTCTTCTCCCCGGTGGCCCCGTCCTGGGACGCTGTCCTGCAGCGGATCGGGGTCACCGTGCCACTCGCGGCCCTGGCCGCTGTGGCGGCGCGGCTGCTCATCGCCGGGAGCCCCGGCCCGGCCTGAGGTGTGCCGGACCAGGGCCGGTGCCGGCGGGCCGGTTATGGTGACGACATGCCGGAACGCAAGGAGATCGTGGAGATCGCGGGGCGCGCGGTACCGGTCAGCAACCCGGGCAAGGTCTACTTCCCGCGCACCGGGCACACGAAGATGGACCTGGTCCGCTACTACCTGAGCGTGGCCGACGGTGCGCTGCGCGGGGCCGGCGGGCGGCCGATGGTCCTGAAGCGATTTGTCAACGGGGCCGAAGGCGAGGCGTTCTTCCAGAAGCGCGCGCCGTCGTCGCGGCCGGACTGGATCGAGACGGTGGAGCTCAGCTTCCCGTCCGGGCGCACCGCCGAGGAGGTCGTGATCAGGGACGCGGCCGGGCTGGCGTGGGTGGCCAACCTGGGCTGCATCGACCTCAACCCGCATCCGGTCAGCGCCGATGACCTTGATCACCCCGATGAGCTGCGGGTCGACCTGGACCCGGTGCCGGGGGTGGAGTGGGCGCAGATCGTCCGGGTGGCGCTGGTCGCCCGGGAGGTGCTGGCCGACTTCGGGCTGACCGGGTGGCCGAAAACGTCCGGGTCGCGGGGGATGCACGTGTACGCCAGGATCGAGCCCCGCTGGGTGTTCACCGACGTCCGCCGGGCCGCGGTCGCGCTGGCCAGGGAGATCGAGCGGCGGGCGCCGCAGGACGCGACCTCCAAGTGGTGGAAGGAGGAACGGCACGGCGTCTTCGTCGACTACAACCAGAACGCCAAGGACCGCACGGTGGCGTCCGGGTACTCGGTCAGGCCCACCCCCGACGCCCGGGTATCCGCCCCCCTGGCCTGGGACGAGGTCCCGGAGTGCCGCCTTGAGGACTTCACCATCGACACCGTGCCCGGGCGGTTTGAGAAACTGGGTGACCCCTGGTCCGGCATCGACGCCGCGGTGGGCTCGCTCGGGCCGCTGCTCGACCTGGCAGCCAGGGACGAGGCGGCCGGGCTGCCCGACGCGCCGTGGCCGCCGCACTTCACCAAGCAGGCCGGCGAGCAGCCCCGGGTGCAGCCGTCCAAGCGCCGCGCCCCGGCCGACGCGGCCGACCCGGCCCTGCCCGCCGAACCTGCCCCGCCCGCCCCGGGCAAGACCAGCGGCGCGACCGGCCGCCGGCGGTCGTCGATGCCGCTGATCGAGGTGGCCAGGGCCGCCACCAAGGCCGAGGCCATGCAGGGCCTGGACCGGTGGAAGGAGCGCCACCCGGAGGCCTGGTCCCGGCTCGAGCCCGCCGACGTGCTGGTGGACTCGATGCGCGGGCGGTCGTCGGTCTGGACCAGGATCCGGCTGAACCTGCGCAACGTCCCCGCGGCCGAGCGCCCGCGGCAGGAGGCGCTCGAGGTGGACTACGACCCGTGGGCGTCTGGCGGCGGCTGACTCCCGCCGGCTCTGGTCAGGCCGTGATGTCCCGGTACGCGACGACCTTGGCCGCGGGCAGCCGCACCAGCAGCTCACCGGGCACGCCGTTGCGGGCGCCGAACTCCCCGGCCCGCTCGGGGCCCATATAGCGGCGGCCGATCTCGGTGGCCCAGTGCCGCAGCTCCCGCAGATCCTCGGACAGCGTCACGGCGCCCTCGATGGTCACGAACGAGTACGGCGGCCGCTGATCGTCGACGCACAGCGCGGCACGCGGGTCGCGCCGCAGGGCACGGCCCTTGATGCTGGTCCCGTACGTGGTCAGGACCACGTCGTCGCCGTCGAGGACGAACCAGACCGGGGTCACGTGCGCGCGCCCGTCCCGGCGCGTCACAGCCAGCTTGCCGGTCCTGGTGCCGGCCGTCACGAACTCGCGCCATTCGGCATCGGTCATCTGCGCCATGCGGCTAAAGCTACGGCGCGGGCCGGGCCGGCACGGCGCCCCCGGTCAGGACCGGTCGAGCTTCAGCAGGAACTCGAGCACGCCGTGGTTCTGCGTGGTCACGAAGCCGGTAAAGCTGGGGTTCGGGATGCCCCAGTCCGCGAACAGGATGGGAATCGATCCGGAGATATCGATCTGGCCCGCCGTGCGCTCGGCGGACAGCGGGAACGTCACCGCGCGGGTGTGCCCGTGCAGGGTGAGGTTGCCCGACGCCGTGTACTTCGTGACCGCGCCGACCGCGGGCAGCGGCGCGATCGTGATCGGCCTGGTCAGCGTCAGCGTCCCGGTCGGGTACGTGGCGGTGTTCATGATCCTGCCGTTGAACTGGACGTCCCGCTGGCTCTCGTTGCTCTTGATCGTGTTCATGGGCACGGTGAACGTGCCGGCGGTCACCCGTGTGCCGCTGATCGTGACGTGGCCCGTGACCGTGGAGGTCCGGCCCACCGCGGTCTGGTGCTGCCCGAGCAGCACCTCCTTCACCCGGTAGCCGACGACCGAGCCGGCCGTGACCTTCCAGGTCCCCGCGACCGAACTGCTGCCTCCCGCCGCGGACGTGCTCCCGGCACCGGCCGGCGAGCTTCCCGACGACTTCAGCCCCAGGGTCGCGGGGGCCGGGCCGGAGATGAAGTGGATGTAGAAGAACGTGCCGCCCACGGCCAGCACCACGACCGCGGCCGCAGCGCCCGCCAGCCACAGCACCCACCGGCGCGCTCCTGACCGTGCCACGTGATGACTCCTCAGTGCTTGGTGCTCCACAGCCGGACGGTGGCCGACCGCGTCATGCCAGCCTGACGCCGCTCGCTGACCGCATGCTGAGTCCCGCCTCTGCGGTGCGGCTGAGCCGGCGCCGCCTAGAAGCGGGGCAGCACCTCGGCCGCGAGCAGCTCGATGTGCTCAAGGTCCTGCAGGTCCATGACCTGCAGGTACATGTGCTCCGCCCCGATCTGCTCGAACCTGGCGATCTTCTTGACGACCTCGTCGGGCGTCCCGGCCAGCCCGGTCATCCGCAGCTCGTCCAGGGGCTTACCGATCCTCGCGGCCCGCCGGTCCAGGTCGGCGGCGGATCTGCCGCAGCACACCGTCTGCGCCGCGGAGTAGATCATCGAGGTCTCGTGCCGGCCCGCCGCGGCGCAGGCCTCGCGCACCCGGCCGAACGCCGCCGCCGTGTCGTCTTCCCCGGAGAACGGGACGTTGTACTCGTCGGCGTACGCCGCGGCCAGGCGCGGGGTCTTGCGCGCCCCCACTCCCCCGATGATCACCGGGGGCCGCGGCCGCTGCGCGGGCTTGGGCAGCGCCGGGGAATCGGTCACCGGGTAGTAGCTGCCGTCGAACGAGAACGTGCCGCCGTCCGGCGTGTCCAGCAGCCCGGTGATTACCGCGAGCTGCTCCTCGTACCGCGCGAACCGCTCCGCCAGGTCGGGGAAGGGGATGCCGTACGCGGTGTGCTCCGCCTCGTACCAGCCCGCCCCGATGCCGAGCTCCACCCGGCCGCCGCTCATCTGGTCGACCTGCGCCACCGTGATGGCCAGCGGGCCCGGGTAGCGGAACGTGGCCGCGGTCATCAGCGTGCCGAGCCGGATCCTGGAGGTCTCCCGGGCCAGGCCGGCCAGCGTGATCCAGGCGTCCGTGGGCCCGGGCAGGCCGGTGCCGTCGCCCATCGTCAGGTAGTGATCGGAGCGGAAGAACGCGTCAAAACCGAGGTCCTCGGTGGCCTTGGCCACCCGCAGCAGGGTCGCGTAGTCGGCGCCCTGCTGCGGCTCGGTGAAGATTCGCAGTCGCATGGTCCCATGGTGGCCCAAATCGAGGCGCGGCGTGCCCCGGCCCCGATCTTGGGACGCGCCGGTCGCTGGCTACGGCGAGCGCGTGAGCGTGACGAGGCACTCCACGTGGTGGGTCATGGGGAACGCGTCAAAGGCCCGCAAGGCCTCCAGCACCCACCCCGATGCGCCGAACCCGCGGATGTCACGGGCCAGGGTCGCAGGATCACAGGACACGTACGCTATCCGCCGGACCGGAGCCGTCCCGCTGCCGCGCCGGTCCCCCGCCGGGGCCGGTGCCGACAGCAGGCCGATGACCCGCCGGTCGATTCCGGTGCGAGGCGGGTCGATCACGGCGAGCGAGGCGCCGGACAGCCCGTTCCGCGCCAGCACCGCCCCGGCATCGCCCCGGTGCACCCGGGCCCAGGGGGTGGTCCGCAGGTTGTGCCGGGCGTCGCGGACGGCGGCCGCGTCGGCCTCGATCCCGATCACCCGGCCCGACGGCCCGACGGCCTCGGCCAGGACCCCGGCGAACAACCCGGCCCCGCAGTACACGTCCAGCGCCACGTCGCCCGGCCGCGGCCGCAGCGCGTCGAGCACCGCGGCGGCGAGCGTGTCCGCCGCGCCCGGGTGAACCTGCCAGAACCCGGCCGCGCTGACCCGCCAGTCCCGCCCGCCGGCGCGCGGGTGCAGGTACCCGGTGCCGCGCACCACCGTGCGCCCGGCCAGCACGGTGTCCGCCGCGGCCACGGTTTCCGCGGCGGTCCGCGCCAGCGGCGGCGAGCCCGCGACGATGACCGCCCGCTCACCGGACCCGGGCGCGGCCGCGACCTCCACCGAGGAGACGCCCGGCCAGGTCTGCGAGGTGGCTCCGGCCGCGGAGACCAGGGGATGCGCGATAGGGCAGGAACCGACCTCGAGTACCTCGTGTGACCTGTGCCTGCGCAGCCCGGGAACACCGTCGCCGCGGACGGCGAACTTGACCCTGGTCCGCCAGCCGAGCCCGGCGTCGTCGCCGGGCAGCGCCTCGACCGTGACGTCGCGCTCGAGCCCGGCGATACGCCGCAGCTGCTGGCGGACCACCTCGGCCTTGAGCGCCCGCTGGGCGGCCGGGCTGGCGTGCTGCCAGTCGCAGCCGCCGCAGCCGCCGGGGCGGGCGTGCGGGCAGGGCGGCGGCACCCGGTCGGGCGAGGCGGACAGGACCTGCACCGCGTCGGCCCTGGCGAACCGCGACGTGGTCTGGGTGACGACCACGCGGACCCGCTCTCCGGGCAGCGCGTGCCGGACGAAGATCACAGGGCTGCTCGGGGCCGGGGCGCCGGCCGGGCCGGGCGGAGCGGGATCGGCCCCGGGGTCCGGCCGGGCCACGCACCAGCCGCCGTGCGCCACCTCGCCGACGGTGAGCTCGAGCTGCTCGCCGACCGCGGGCAGCTCCCGCATGGCTGTACTCATCGGCGCGCCTCCGGCACGGTGTTCATTTGGCGCGCTTCCAGCACGACGCTCATGCCACCCCTGCTCCCTTTGCTTCCTTCATACGCCATGAGCTCGGGTATTTCCCGGGCTGGTACCGGTGTGCAGCAGGTATACCGTGATCGGGCATCATTCTTCCGGGAAGGAACGCCGGTGCACATCGTGATCATGGGCTGCGGGCGCGTTGGATCGACGATTGCCCACATCCTGGAAGAGCAGGAACACTCGGTCGCCATCATCGACCAGGACCCAGACGCGTTCCGCAAGCTGCCCGTGAGCTTCAAGGGCAGCAAGGTGACCGGCGTCGGGTTCGACCGCGATGTCCTGATCGAGGCAGGCATCGAGCGGGCCGACGCGTTCGCGGCGGTGAGCAGCGGCGACAACTCCAATGTGATCGCGGCGCGCGTGGTCAGGGAGTCGTTCGGGGTGGGCCGCGTGGTGGCGCGGATCTACGACCCGCGCCGGGCCGAGGTGTACCAGCGCCTCGGCATCCCGACCGTGGCCACCGTGCGCTGGACCGCCGATCAGATGCTGCGCAAGCTGCTGCCCGAGGGAGCGCAGGAGCTCTGGCGCGACCCGACAGGATCGATCGTGCTGGCCGACGTGGCCTACGACGACCACTGGCTCGGCGAGAAGGCATCCGCCCTCGAGGAGTCGGCCCGGACGAAGATCGCGTTCATCTCCCGGCTCGGGGAGGCGATGATGCCCGGTCCCGGCACGGTCCTGCAGGAGGGCGACGTGCTGCACGTGATCGCCGAGGACGGCGACCTGGACCGGGTCTCGACGGCGTTCGCCCGGCCCGCCGCGCCGGGCAAGGGAGGTTAGTGATGCGAGTCGCCATCGCCGGGGCGGGCTCGGTCGGCCGGTCCATCGCCAAGGAACTGCTTGGCAACGGGCACGAGGTCATGCTCATCGACAAGGACCCGAAGAAGATCAAGGTCTACAACGTGCCACGGGCCGAGTGGCTGCTCGCCGACGCGTGCGAGATCAGCTCGCTCGAGGGTGCGGCGCTGGAGCGCTGCAACGTGGTGATCGCTGCGACCGGCGATGACAAGGTCAACCTGGTGGTCTCGCTGCTGGCCAAGACCGAGTTCGGGGTGCCCAGGGTGGTGGCCAGGATCAACCACCCGAACAACGAGTGGCTGTTCAACGAGTCGTGGGGGGTCGACGTCGCGGTGTCCACGCCGAGGCTGCTGTCGGCCCTGGTTGAGGAGGCGGTCAGCGTCGGTGACCTGGTCCGGCTGATGACCTTCCGGCAGAGCGAGGCCAGCCTGGTCGAGCTGACCATGCCCGCGGACGCGCCCCTGGCCGGGCAGCGGATCGGCAGCATCGAGTGGCCGGCCGACACCGCGCTGGTCGCGATCCTGCGCGACGGCCGGGTGATCGTGCCGAACAACGACGACCCGCTGGAGGCCGGCGACGAGCTGCTGTTCGTCACCAGCGAGGACGTCGAGGAGGAGCTCGGGACGCTGCTCGCCGGCGGCGGCGCGTAGGCGTGCTGGCCCGGGGGGACGACCCCCCGGAGCCCCCCGGCGTGTGGTTGACCCGGGTGCGACGGCGACCCGCCGGCTGCCATCGCGCGCCATCTGCTCGGGCCAGCCTCCGGCCGGCCGTCGCGGCTGGCGCTATCTGGTCTCGGTGATCTCCGGGCCGCGCTCGAACGGGTCGAGGTTGCCGGGGCCGCCCGCCTCTTGCTCGAGCTGATCCTGCAGCGCGCGCTGCGCCTCCTCGGGCAGCCGGATCTCCAGCAGCTCCCTGGGGGGCAGCGGATGATCGCCCCGCACCACCACGATGTCGGCGAACAGTTCCTCGAACGGCCGGGCCAGCTCGGAGTGGCGGGCGGCCGGGCCGCTGATCACCCCGCGCAGGAACCAGCGCGCGCCGTCCACCCCCATGAAGCGGACCGGCTCCAGCTGCTGGTGGCGATGGCCCCCGCCGCCGGGATTGACCCGGGCGTGCAGCTCGGTGCCGAACGGGCCCTGAACCTCCGAACTCTCGCCGCCGGCGTTCGCGATCTCTTCGATGATCTCGAGCCGGACCTCATCCCAGAGCCCGCTGGTCTTGGGGGCGGCGAAGGCCTGCAGCTGGAGGGCGGTCTCCCCGCGCACGACCGCGATCCAGACGCCGGTGTCCTCGGCCATGTTGACCTGGATGTCCAGGCCCTCGACGGCCGGCACCAGCAGGCTGCCGAAATCCATCCGCTCGCTGGGCGGGAAGCTGCCCGCCCCGTCCCACGGCCCTATTTCCGACTCGTCCTGGGCCGCCGGGCCGGGGCGCCCGTGGCGCCCGGACGCACGGCCCTGGTCCAGGCCGTCGTCGTCGTCCTCGCCCAGATCCTCCGGGTCGCCGTAGAGCTCCGGATCGTCCTGGGCAGTGCCGGAGTCAGATCCGGGCAGGTCCGCTTCTCCGCGGCGCCGCCGTCGGAACACCCCGCACGCTCCTAACTTCCTTACGGATCTCGTTCTAGCTGGCGGGCACGCCCGCCGCAGCATGGCCTCCGGTCGACCCGAACCCGCCATCCCCCCGTGCCGAGCCCGGCAGCGTCTCGACCTCGTGGAACACCGGGCGTTCCACCCGCTGCACCACGAGCTGGGCGATCCGGTCCCCGCGCCGGAACCGCACCGGGCTGTCGGCATCGGTGTTGAGCAGGGTGACCCTGATCTCGCCACGGTACCCGGCGTCCACGGTCCCGGGCGCATTCACGATCGTGACGCCGTGCCGGGCCGCGAGTCCGGAGCGCGGGTGCACGAACGCGGCGTAGCCATCGGGGAGCGCGATCGCGATCCCGGTTGGGACCATGGCCCGCTGGCCGGGAGCGAGTTCCACGTCCGCGGCGGCGAACAGATCGGCGCCGGCGTCACCGGGATGCGCCCGCTCGGGCAGTGGCAGGCCCGGATCCAGCCGCTGGATGAGGACCCCGACGCCGTCGGGTTCGGTACTCATGGGGTCACCGTCCTTCGTGGGCCTGATCCGCCCCGTGCCTGGTTCACGGAGGTGACCTTACCGCTGGCGGCGTCTCAGGTGCGGCCAGGCGTAGCAGAGCGCGGCCGCGGCCGGCACCGCCACGATCGCTCCGGCGATCCCGGCCACGATCCCCCCTACCGCCAGGACCAGGATGATCGCGAGCGGGTGCAGCCGCACGATCCGCCCCACCACGAGCGGCTGCAGCAGATGGCTCTCGATCTGGTTCTCCACCAGGAACACCACGAGCAGGATCACGGCCGCGATCCAGCCCTTGGTGCCGAGGGTCACCGCGATCGCGAGCGCCCCGGCCACCAGGATCCCGACGAGCGGCACGTAAGCGGCGAGGAACACCAGGATGACCAGGGGCACCAGCAGCGGGACGCCCAGGATCCACAGGGCCAGGCCGATGAACACGGCGTGGATGGCCGCCACCGCCGTGGTCCCCCGCATGTAGTTCACCACCGCCGCCCACGCCGCCGCTCCCGCCGCCTCCGCGCGCTGCCTGGTCTCCTGAGGCATGCCCTTGATCAGCCAGGTCCAGATTCGCTCGCCGTCCTTGAGCAGGAAGAAGGTGACGAACATCATCAGGACCACGCCGGTCAGCACTTCCAGGAAGATCTTCCCGCCGGTGACGACCGTGCCCGCGATTAGCGACTTGTGCTGGGACAGGAACTGCATGAGGTCGTTGGAGTACTGCTCGAGGCGGTGGCTGTTGATCCGGAACGGCGGCCCGGCCAGTGACACCTGGACCTGATGAGCGGTATGCCGCACCTGGTCCTGCAGCGCCGGGTAATCGGCGCTCACCCGGTCGGCGACGAGGATCGTGAGCCCGGCCAGGACCACGATTGCGGCCAGGACCGTGCACCAGGTCGCCGCGAGCGAGGGCATCCCGGCCCGGCGCAGGCGCGCAGTCAGCGGCTGGAGCAGCGCCGTCAGCAGCAGCGCCGCGATGCACGGCAGGACCACCAGGCGGAGTGCGCTGGCCACCCGGAACAGCACGTAGATCAGGAGGCCGATGACGAGCAGCCGCCACGACCAGGCCGCCGCCCGCTGCAGCAGGTACGGCACCGGCGGCTCCCACGGCAGCCGGCTGCTGGCCTCGGCCCGGGGCCGCGCCGAGGTCCCGTTGGTCTCGACCACCGGATGCCGCTCGGGCGTTGCTTCTGTGTCCACTCCAACCGTGGCGTCGGGCCCGGCGTCGTCCGCTTCACGCCCCCTGGTGCCGCGCCACCCCCACCGGCCAGTCATGACCTCTATCCAACCAACTACCGTTGACTGATGCGCACCTACACCGAACAGCTCCGCGTGCCGGCCGCGTGGTGGCTGCTCGGCATGTTCTCGGCGTTCATCTTCGCCAGCACGGCCTGGGCGGGCTTCAGCCTGATCGTGGCCATCGCGTCCTATGTCGTGTTCTGCGGCGGCTGTGCCGTGGTGCTGCTGTACTGGAGCCGCACCACGATCGAGGTGTGGGACGGGGAACTGCGCGCCGGGTCCGTCACGCTGCCGCTGGCCCAGGCCGGGCGCGTAGCGGCGCTCGACGAGGCCCAGACCCGGGAGTTGCGCGGCCCGCGCGCCGATCCGTCGGCCTACATGCTGATCAGGCCGTTTCTCAAACTGGCCGTGTACATCGAGGTCGCCGGGGAACATCAGGACCGGCCCTACTGGCTGATCGGCACCAGGCGGCCAGCGGAGCTCGCCGCCGCGATCGAGAGATCGCGACCGCAAGCCCGCACCGGCGGAACCCCCGTGGGATGATCTGCAGATTGGCTTCAGGAAGGATCCCGGATGGCAGATAAGCAGGAGGTCGAGGGCGGGAACCGGGTACTCACGGGCCTTATCGGCGTAGCCGCGGCCTACGGCGCCCGGAAGGTCATCTATTTCATCTGGAAGCAGATCACCGGCAAGGAGCCGCCCGAGCATCCGGACGACCCGAATACGGCGCTCGGCGAGGCGCTCGCCTGGGGCATCGTGGTGGGCGTTGGCATGCAGACGGCACGGATGCTCGCGACCCGCGCCACGGTCAGGAAAACCGGCCCCGGCGGCGGTCAGGCGGAGTAACCAGGCCACCCCTGGTCGATACGCTCTGTGACCGCACCGGGCGGCCCCGGCCACCGGCCGGACATAGACCTGCAGGCAGGGGCATCGGCGCGCCCAATCGGTGACAGAGGGTGACGGTCCGTAGTCTGGGAGCCGTGACCGCCAAGGATCGCTCCCGGCTCCTCTATAAGATCAGGTACGCGGCCCTGAATCCCGGCCGCATCGCGGGTTATGTGCGCCGGCACGGCCGCGACACCTGGTTAAGGCTGCAGGCAGGCGATCACCTCAGCTACTACCGGGCCGTGATGGCCTCGGACGCGGCGCGCAGCCACGACGGCGCGGTGGGCAGCAAGACCCGCGAGTCGTGGCTCACCATCGGCCAGATGCAGTTCGATTACCTGGTCGGTCACGGCCTGAAGCCGGGCGACCGGATGCTGGAGATCGGCTGCGGCAACCTGCGGGCCGGGCACCTGTTCATCGGCTACCTCGACCCCGGGAACTATTACGGCCTGGACATCTCGCCCGACATCCTGCTGGCCGCGGCCGACAGCATCGAGGAGTTTGGCCTGCAGGCCAAGCTGCCGCACCTGACGCTGGTCCGGGACATGAGCCTGCGCTTCCTGCCGGACCGCTGGTTCACCGTCGTGCACGCGCACAGCGTGTTCTCGCACTCGCCCATCGAGGTGATCGACGAGTGCCTGCGCCACGTCGGCCGGGTCATGGCCCCGGACGGCTTCTTCGACTTCACCTTCGACCGGACCGAGGGCGCCGAGCACCACGTGCTGCGCGAGGACTTCTACTACCGGACCGAGACACTGATCGCCCTGGCCGCGCGGCACGGGCTGCGCGCGGTGTTCATGGACGACTGGGAACTGCTGCCCCATGAGCAGTCCAAGATCCGGGTAACGCACGGCGTCTGAACCCCGACTCTCGCGGATCGACTTCCCGAACTCCCTTTTCCGCACCAACCGAGCCATACCGTTCTGGCAGCCGACGGTAGAGGATGGGAACGGTCAGTCGAGCCGGCTAGGGGAGGTGGGCCAATGGCCAAGCGGGGCGATCGCCGGGTGCTCGGCATTGTGCTGGCCGGGGGGGCGGGTAAGCGTCTGGCGCCACTCACCGCGGACCGGGCCAAGCCTGCGGTGCCGTTTGGCGGCCTGTACCGGCTGGTGGACTTCGCGCTGTCGAACCTGGTCAACTCCGGCATCCGGCGGATCTGCGTGCTCACCCAGTACAAGAGCCACAGCCTGGACAGGCATATCACCACCACCTGGCGCCTGAGCAGCCTGCTCGGCAACTACGTGACCCCGGTTCCGGCGCAGCAGCGGCTCGGCCCGCACTGGTACACAGGTTCGGCGGACGCGATCTACCAGTCGCTGAACCTGATCTACGACGACGAGCCGGACACCGTGATCGTGTTCGGCGCCGATCACGTGTTCCGCATGGACCCCATGCAGATGATCGACCAGCATGTCGCGTCCGGCGCCGGCGTCACCGTGGCCGCCCTGCCGGTGCCGCGCGTGGACGCGACCGAGTTCGGGGTCATCGGGACCGGTGCGGACGGCCGCAAGATCACGGCCTTCCTGGAGAAGCCGGACGATCCCCCGGCCCGGGCCGGCCATCCCGACGAGGCCTACGCCTCGATGGGCAACTACGTGTTCTCCGCCGACGTTCTCGTCGACGCGCTGCACAAGGACGCGGTCGACGAGGAAAGCCGACATGACATGGGCCGCGACATCATCCCGATGCTGATGCGCGAGGGTCTGGCCGAGGTCTACGACTTCCTGGACAACGAGGTGCCCGGCGCCGACCCGCGCGACTGCGGGTACTGGCGCGATGTGGGCACACTCGACTCCTACTTCGAGGCGCACATGGACCTGTGCGCGGTGCAGCCGGTCTTCAACCTGTACAACGACCGGTGGCCGATCCTCACCCAGGTGCCGTCGCAGCCCCCGGCCAAGTTCGTGCACGACAGCGGCGACCGGGTGGGCCGCGCGATCAACAGCATCGTCAGCAACGGGGTGATCGTGTCCGGCGGCCTGGTCCGCGACTCGGTGCTCTCGCCCGGGGTCCGCGTGAACAGCTGGGCCCGGGTCGAGCGGGCCGTGCTGCTGCACAACACCAAGATCGGCCGGCATGCCGTGGTTGAGAGCGCGATCCTGGACAAGAACGTGGTCGTCCCCGACGGGGTCACGATCGGCGTGGACAAGGACCACGACCGGCGCCGCGGGTTCACCGTCTCGGCCGGAGGGATCACCGTGGTCGGGAAGGGCCAGATGGTGCCGTCGTGACGGCCGCCGACCCCGGTCAGCTCAGCGTGGCGCTGCTGACCAGGGAGTACCCGCCCGAGGTCTACGGCGGCGCCGGTGTGCACGTGGAGTACCTGGCCCGGGAGCTGGCCCCCCTGGTGCGCCTCATCGTGCACTGCCAGGGTGCGGACCGGCCGGGGGCGGTGGCGCACCGGGCCTGGGACCACCTGGCCGGGGCGAACCAGGCGCTGCAGACGGTGTCCGCAGACCTGTCGATGACCGCCGCGGTGGCCTCCGCCGACCTGGTCCACTCCCACACCTGGTACGCGAACCTGGCCGGCCACCTGGCCGCCCTGCTCTACAGCATCCCGCACGTGATGACCGTCCACTCGCTGGAGCCGTTGCGGCCGTGGAAGGCCGAGCAGCTTGGCGGCGGCTACGCCGTGTCGTCCTGGTGCGAGCGGGTCGCGGTGGAGGCCGCGGCCGCCGTCATCGCCGTCTCCGACGGCATGCGGGACGATGTGCTCGCGGCGTACCCGGCGGTGGCGCCCGGCCGGGTGCGGGTCATCCGCAACGGTATCGACACGGCCGAGTACTCCCCCGATCATGGCACCGACGTGCTCGAGCGCTACGGCGTGGACCCGGCGGTGCCCTCCGTGGTCTTCGTGGGCCGCGTGACGAGGCAGAAGGGGCTCCCGGTCCTGCTCCAGGCGGCCGCAGGCATCGACCCGGCGGCGCAGCTCGTGATCTGTGCCGGCCAGGCGGACACCCCCGAGCTCGAAGCCGAGGTCAGCGACCTGGCCCGGCAGCTGCGGGCGCAGCGAACCGGGGTGGTCTGGCTGTCGGGGATGCTCGCCAAGCGCGAGGTGATCCAGCTGCTGTCGCACGCCACGGTCTTCGCCTGCCCGTCGCTCTACGAGCCGCTCGGCATCGTGAACCTGGAGGCCATGGCGTGCGGCACCGCCGTGGTCGGCTCGCGGGTGGGCGGCATACCCGAGGTGGTGGTGGACGGGAAGACGGGCCTGCTGGTTCCGCCCGGGGACCCGCCCCCTCTGGCCAGCGCGATCAACGCGCTGGTCACCGACGCGCCCCGGGCCGCGGACATGGGCCGGCTGGGCCGCGAGCGCGCCGTAAGCGAGTTCGGCTGGGCGTCGATCGCCGCGCAGACCGCGGCCCTGTACGCCGAGCTCGCGGGGACCGGGGCGTAGCGGCGGCGCCGCCGTAACTGGCACCGGCGCCGGGCGCCCCACGCCGCTACGCCGCGACGAGCGCGGCGATTCCGAGTTAAGATATGTCTCGATTCGATTCGAGAGGGAGCACGATGGCACCGAACGGCGAGCCCGAGCCACCCCGCACCGAACCCGAGCCGCAGGCCGGCAGCGCCGCACCGCAGCCCGATGCGCCGGAGGCCCGCCCCGCGCCGGCGATCCGCGTGTCCGACCAGGACCGGGACGGGGTTGCGCAGCGGCTGCAGCAGGCCTTTGCCGAGCGCCGGCTCGATGACGACGAGTTCGACGAGCGGATGCGGGCCGCGCTCACCGCGCGGACCAGCGCGGACCTGGACAAGCTGACCGCTGACCTGCCCGCGGTGGCCCCAGGGAGCTCGGGCAGCACGGCGCCCGCGGTGCCGGGCCGCCCGGCCGGCCGGTGGGCGGTGGCGTACAAGAACTCCATCCGGCGAGGCGGCCGCTGGCGGGTGCCGGAGCGATTCACCTCGGTGGTCTATAAGGGCGACGGCTGGCTGGACCTGCGGGCGGCCGAGCTGTCCGCTCCCGTCACCACGGTGCTGGCCGTGGCCTACAAGTCGCGCATCGACATCCTCGTGCCGCCGGGTGTCAGGGTCGAGATGGAAGGGTTCGGGGTCAGCAAGGGGTGGTCCGCGGAGGAGGAGCAGGAGCTCCGGCTGTCGCACGACGCGCCCACCGTGCACGTGCGCGGCGTCGCGTACAAGGGCACGATCGAGACCAGCACCCGGCCACCGGAGCACTGACCCTGGTCTTCCCGGCGGGCCAGCCGGCTCAGGCTGGCCGGGGTCAGGTGATCGAGCCCGCGGCGGCGCCGGTGGCCCGGTCGCCCCAGCGGGCCAGCTCGGCCTCCAGGTCGAGCGGCGCGATCATCTCGCCGCTGCGCATCTCCTCTTCCCAGCTCTCCGCCGGGACCCGCCACATGACCTCGAACTCGATGCCGCTGGGGTCCTTGGCGTACAGGGACTTGGACACCCGGTGGTCGCTCGCGCCCACCAGTGCCCCCCGCTCGTCGAGCCTGGCCCTGATCTCCGCCAGGTCGGCCAGCGTGCCCACCTCCCAGGCCAGGTGGTAGAGCCCCGCGTAGGGCCCGCGCGGCGGCTCGGCCCCGCCGACCTCGAACAGGCCGAGGTCGTGATCATTGGCCGACCCGGGCGCCCGCAGGAACGCGGCCCGGCCCGGGATTTCCATACGCACCTCGAAGCCGAGCGCGTAGCGGTAAAAGTCAACGACCCGCGCGAGGTCGCTGACGTAGAGAACTGCGTGGTTCAGGCGGCGCACGGCCATGGCTCGTCTCCAGGATCGGCGTTCTGCCAGAGAGAAGGCTCCGCGGCCGCGTCTGATTCCCGGCGGCCACACCCGGCTACAGGCTCGCGGAGGGGCCGGTGTAGACACCCCGGGGGCGGATCGGGGTGGCGCGCGCGTACTCCTCAAGCGCGTGCGCCAGCCAGCCCGCGGTCCTGGCCGTGGCGAACACCGCCTCGCCGCTGCCGGGAACCATCCCGGCCACGGTGGCCAGCACGGCCAGCGCGAACTCTATGTTCGGAGCGGGCAGAGCCCGGCGCTTCGCCTCCGCCAGCACGGCCTCGGCCACGGCCAGGCGGCCGGAGTCCGGCGCCGCGTGCCTGATCAGGTCCAGAAGCAGAACCGCACGCGGGTCTCCGGTCTGGTACACGAAATGGCCGAAACCGGGTATCCGCTCCCCGCGGCGGAGCAGCTCGCCAACCACGCGCGGCGCGTCGGCCGGGCCGTCGGCCGAGACCAGCATCACTTCGGCGCCGAGCGCCGCGCCGCCGTGCAGCGCGCCGCTCATGGCGCCGAGACCGGTGCCCACCACCGCGTACGGGTCGGCCCGCACCGAGGCCGCCACCCGGGCGGCCAGCGTCGACGCGGCCAGCTCGTGGTCGGCCAGCAGCACCAGCGCCGCGCGCAGCGCGCCGGTCAGGCCGGCGGAGGGCGGGCGCAGGCAGAGCCTGGTGGCCAGCCGGGCCGCGATGCTGTGTTGCTCCGGGGGGCTTGCCGCCCCCCGGGACCCCCCGCCATGATGTCCGCTCGGGCCGACCTCCGGCCGGCCGTCGCGGCCATCATCGGACGCGGCGGGGAGGCAGTCGACCATGCCCGCGATCAGGCCGCGGGCGGCGGCGATCACCGCGGGCCGGTCCAGCTGCAGCCGGAGCCGGTCGGTGACCGCCAGAGCGGGGACGATCACCTGCAGCCGCTCCAGTGGGTACGTGCCGGGCGGGAGCGCGGCCTGGGCGGCCGTGCCCGCGGCGACCGCCTCGGGGGTGGCCTGCCAGGGCCCGGCCGGGGCGTCGTCCAGCGAGCCCGTCCACAGCAGGTTCGCCACGTCCTCGAAGCTCCGCTGGGTGGCCAGCGCGATCGCGTCGTGCCCGCGGTAGCGGAGCCGGTCACCGGAGATCTCGGTCAGCGCGGTGCGGATCACCAGCTCGGCGGCCCCCTGGGCCCGGCGCGGCCGGCCCCGCCGGGCCAGGCCGGCGATCTCGGCGGCGTCAAACAGGCTGGCCCGGCCGTCCGCGCCGCGGCGGGGGGTGAGCACCCCGCGGCTCACGTAGGAGTACAGGCTGGCCTGCTTGATGCCGAGCCGCTCCGCGGCCTCCGCGGCCCCGATCCAGTCCGCCATCGCCCCTCCCTGCCCGCCCTGACCCTCCGGCCGCCTTGGCCCGCCGCGCTCTTCCCTGCGGCCCGACTCCCGTCCCGCCGCCGACCCGCCTTTGCCGCCCGCTCCCGGGCCGTTCATGCGGCCCGCCGCCGGCCCGGCCTTGCCGCCCGCTCCCGGCCCGCCTTTGCGCCCGCTTCCGGGCCGCCTTTGCCGCCCGCTTCCGGGCCGCCTGGCCGCCCGCTCCCCGCCCGGCTCTCGGGCCCGGGCCCAGGCGGCCCGGCTCCCGGGACCAGGCCCCCAGGCGGTCCGGCTTCGGACTCACCCGGTTGTCCGGCGCTCGGCCGTGCGGCCATATCCAGCCCCATCATATTGATTTTAATCAATATTGACCAATGTGGAGATGATGGGTAAGGCTACCGGTATCGGGTCACGGCACCCGCGCCGCGCCAGCGCAGCCCGGTGCCGCCCGTTGCAATCTCGCGGCGGCTGGGAGGATCACGATGCCGACAACCGGGCAGGTCACAGTCATGGGCAACGGGGACGCTCCCGCCGGGCTCGAGGGAGTGGTGGTCGCACATACCCAGATCGGCGACGTCCGCGGCCTGGAGGGCTTCTACCACTACCGGCAGTACGACGCGGTCGAGCTGAACCGGCGGCGGAGCCTGGAGGACGTCTGGCACCTGTTCTTCCGCGGGCGCCTGCCCGACGTGGCCGAGCGGGCCACGTTCGCCGGCGAGATCGCCGATCACCGGATGCTCCCTGATGCGCTGATCCCGTTTCTGCGTACCCTGGCCACCACCGAGCCGTTTGACCCGCTGACCGCGCTGCGCACCGCGATCTCGTTCGCGGCCGAGCGGGCGGGTTTCCGCTCGTGGCTCGATATCTCACCCGAGCAGCTCTACGACAACGCCATGGAGCTGTCGGCGCAGACCCCGGTGCTGCTCGCGGCGCTGTACCGGCTGCATCAGGGGCAGGAACCTGTGACGCCGGACCCGGAGCTCTCCGCGGCAGCCAACTACCTGTACCTGCTCAGCGGCCAGCGCCCGGACCCGCAGCACGTCTGGGCGCTGGAGCGGTACCTGATCTCCACGATCGACCACGGCTTCAACTCCTCCACGTTCACCGCGCGGGTCATCGCGTCCACGGGCGCCGACCTCGGCGCCGCGGTGACCGGCGCCATCGGGGCCCTGTCCGGGCCCCTGCACGGCGGCGCGCCGAGCCGCGTCCTCGACATGCTGGATGACATCGGCCGGCCGGAGCTGGCCGAGGCCTGGGTCCGCGAGGCGGTCGAGCGCGGCGACAAGATCATGGGCTTCGGCCACCGGGTCTACAAGGGCAAGGACCCGCGCTCCGCGCTGCTGCGTGAGGTCGCGACCACCGTCGGCGGGTCCACCGCGGAGTTCGCCATCGCCGTGGAGGACACCATCGTCCGGGTGCTGGCCGAGGCCAAGCCGGGCCGCGCGCTCAACGCCAACGTCGAGTTCTACGCCGGGGTGGTGATGGACGCCTGCGGGATCCCCCGCGACATGTTCACGCCCACGTTCGCGTCCAGCCGGGTCATCGGCTGGTGCACGCACGTGCTGGAGCAGGTGGCAGGCAACCGGCTCATCCGCCCTTCGGCCCGCTACGACGGCGAGGCGCCACCGGTCCCTGTGCCTGCGGCCGACGGGTGACTGGCTGAACCCGCCCGGCCTTGGCTAGCCTGGGCATCCCGCGCCGGCCGCGCCGGATGACGCCCGTCGCGCCGGACCGCGCGGGGTCAGCCAGCGGCCGGGAGGGATGGCGGTGAAGTACCTGCTGATGATCTACGGCAACCGGGAGAAGTGGGAATCGCTGCCCCCGGAGACCTGGCGCGACGCGATCGCCAGGCAGGACGCGTTCAACGCGCATTACCAGGACACCGGGGAGCTGCTCGGCGCGTACGGCCTGGCCGACGCGGCCCGGGCCAAGCTGGTGCGCCGGGTGGACGGCCTGCCCGCCGTCACCGACGGGCCGTACCTGGAGACCAAGGAGTACCTGGCCAGCTTCTGGCTGCTGGACTGCGAGAACGAGGAGCGGGCGCTGCAGATCGCGGCGGACATGCCGTTCGCGGACGCCGATCCCGTGGAGCTGTGGCCGGTCTTGCACGAGTCCGCCGCCGACCAGTGACCGAGGCGCACGCCGCGCAGGACATCGGGGAACTGCTGCGCGAGCTTGCGCCCCAGGTCCTCGGCGCCCTGGTGCGCCGCTACGGCCAGTTCGCCGCGTGCGAGGACGCGGTCCAGGAGGCGATGCTGGAGGCCGTGACCGCCTGGCCGGCCCGCGGCGTGCCCGAGAGCCCGAAGGGCTGGCTGCTCACGGTCGCGTCCCGGCGCCTGATCGACGAGTTCCGCAGCGACCACGCCCGGCGGCGCCGGGAGCAGGATCAGGCGGCCGCCGCCCCGCTGGAGCAGCCGGGCCACCCCGGGCTGGATCGCGACGACACCCTGACCCTGCTGTTTCTCTGCTGTCACCCGGCGCTGTCCGGGCCGAGCCAGATCGCGCTGACCCTGCGCGCGGTCGGCGGCCTGACCACGGCCCAGATCGCCGCGGCGTTCCTGGTGCCCGAAGCCACCATGGCCCAGCGGATCAGCCGCGCCAAGCAGGCCATCAGGGAGAGCGGAGCCGGGTTCGAGCTGCCCGGCCCGGCCGAGCGCCCGGCGCGGCTCGGGATCGTCCTGCACGTCCTCTACCTGATCTTCAACGAGGGGTACACGGCCACGGGCGGCGCCGACCTCACCGCGCCGGAGCTGTCCGGCGAGGCGATCCGGCTCACCCGCTGGCTGTACCGGCTGCTGCCGCAGGACCAGGAGATCGCCGGCCTGCTCGCGCTCATGCTGCTCACCGACGCCCGCCGGGACGCCAGGACCGGGCCGGACGGAAGCCTGATCCCGCTCGGCGAGCAGGACAGGAGCAGGTGGGACGCGGGCCGCGTCGCCGAGGGAGTCACGCTGATCAGCGCGGTGCTCCCGGACGGCCAGGTGGGCCCGTACCAGGTACAGGCGGCGATCGCCGCCGTGCACGACGAGGCGGAATCCGTGGACGCCACCGACTGGCCGCAGATCCTCGGGCTCTATGAGCTGCTCGAGCACCTGGCCCCGGGCCCGATGGTCAGCCTCAACCGGGCGGTCGCGGTCGCGATGGTGACCGGCCCGGCGGCCGGCCTTGACCTGCTTGCCGCGTTGGAGGCCGACCGGAGGCTGGCGGGTCATCACCGGCTGCACGCGACCCGGGCGCATCTGCTGGAGATGTCCGGCGACGCCGCGGGGGCGGCGGCCGCCTACCGGGAGGCCGCGCGCCGCACCACCAGCCTGCCAGAACGCCGCTACCTGGCCGGGCGCGCGGCCCGGCTGACCGGCCAGGAAAAAACTTCGCCGGCCATGTAGAGACCCGGCGGCCCGCTCCGACCCAGGGCCGGACGGGCGCACGAGGCGCCCCCACGGAAGGAGCCGGAGATGACCAAGGTGATCGTGGGCATGTCGGTGTCAGTGGACGGCATAGCAGGTCCCGAGGTCGCGGATGCGGACGGCATGGCGCTGTTCGAGTCGATCCTGGGCTGGGTGTTCCCGCTGCGGAGCTGGCGCGAGCAGCAGGGCCAAGACGGCGGAGCGGACTCGGTGGACTCCCGCGTGTGGGCGGACAGCTTCGCCCGGTTCGGCCCGCAGGTCATCGGCCGCACGATGTTCGACTACGGCTACGCG
This sequence comes from uncultured Actinomycetota bacterium, assembly GCA_963844655.1. Taxonomy (GTDB): domain Bacteria; phylum Actinomycetota; class Actinomycetes; order Streptosporangiales; family Streptosporangiaceae; genus JASHPR01. The sequence continues at coordinate 282,649 of CAWJPA010000002.1, forward strand.
CATTGGGGCGAGAACCCGCCGTTCCACGCCCCGGTGTTCGTGCTGACCCACCGCGGCCAGGAGCGGATCGAGAAGGACGGCGGCACCAGCTACACGTTCGTGACCGGCGGCATCGGGGCCGCCGTGGCGCAGGCCCGTGCCGCCGCCGGCGACCTGGACGTCTTGATCGCGGGAGGGGTCAGCGCCGCCCAGCAGTCGGTGGCCGCCGGGCTGGTCGACGAGGTCCAGCTGCACGTCTCGCCGGTGCTGGCCGGCCGGGGCCTGCGGCTGTTCGGCGACAGCCGGGCGGGCCTGCGCTGCGTCGAGACCATCCGTGGCGAGGGCGCCGTCCACCTGCGCTACGAGGTGCACTGATCGCGGCTCACGGGTCACTTGCGCCCCACCCGCCACGCCCAGACCAGCACCGGACATGATCGATGTGACTTTCATGTAGTCAGGTGTGCAGGAAACTCACATCGATCTGTGAGGGGCGCGTAACGGCGGGCGGGTGATCTGTCCATCGCGGATCCTCCCGTTCGTCGTGGTAACAACCACGGCAGGATGGCCGGGACGACGGAGGGCGCATGAAATACCTGATGATCCACTACCTGGACGAGAGCACCTGGCTGAACCCCGACGGGTCCGAGCAGGAGGACCCCGCCTTCGATCAGGCGATAGACGCCTGGGTGACCGAGATGGAGACCACCGGGGTGAAGGTGTCCGGCGGCCGGCTCCGCCCGGTCGGGGACGCCACCACGGTCCGGGTCAGGGACGGCGAGGTACTGCTCAGCGACGGGCCGTTCGCCGAGACCAAGGAGCAGATCGCCGGCTTTGACGTCATCGAGTGCGCCAGCATGGATGAGGCCATCGAGGTCGCGGCCCGGCACCCGACCGCGGAGGTCGGCACGTTCGAACTGCGGCCGTTCTGGCCACAATCCTGATCTTGGAGAGTTTTCGTCAGATAGCGCACCCAAGTCTCCAAGATCTTGATGCGCAGGCGGTCAGGCCGGCGGATCTGTCGGTTAGGACAGTGTGGGTCGCTGGCTGACGCGCTGGTCAGCGGCCGAGCTGCCCCCGGCTGCGCATCCGCTTGATCCGCGCCCGCTGGCCGGAATCGAGCGACCGGTAGGCGACCACCGGGATGGCGATGGCAGCCGCGATGATCAGGGCCGAGACCCACCAGGGCAACACCAACAGCAGGACAAGCCCGAGGATCACCCCGCCGATCCCGAACATCATTGGACGCGACATGTCGATCTCCCCTTCCGGGCGGGATACAGGCTCCCACTGCTGCAACGCCAGGCTATCCCCTTATGGTTCCTGCCCTGACCGGCTGGCCCGTGTCACCTGGCACGATATGCCACCTCGATCGGCACGGGCCCGGCGGAAGCTGCAATGATGGTCGCCGGACTGGAGGACCTGATGACGCTCTCGATGCCGATCCCGGCCGAGGCCAACGAGCTGCTGTCGCGCAGCCCGCTGGCCCTGCTCACCGCGATGCTGCTGGACCAGCAGGTGCCGTTCGAGAAGGCGTTCGGCTCCCCTTATGAGCTGACGCTGCGGCTCGGGCACGAGCCGGCCGCCGCCGAGCTGGCCGGCTACGACCCGGAGGCGCTGGTCGCGGTGTTCAGCGAGCGGCCCGCGCTGCACCGGTTCCCGCGGGCCATGGCCGGGCGGGTCCAGGAGCTGGCCCGGCTGATCGTGGAGCATTACGACGGCGACGCGGGCCAGGTCTGGGGCACGGCCACGACCGGCGCGGAGCTGGCCCGGCGGCTCTCCGAGCTGCCCGGATTCGGCACCTACAAGGCCCAGATCACCATCGCGCTGCTGGGCAAGCAGCTCGGCATCCGGCCCGAGGGCTGGCGCGAGGCCGCGGGCCGGTTTGGCGAGGAGGGCTCGCGCTACTCGGTGGCCGACATCTCCGACAACGAGTCGCTGCTCGCGGTCAGGGAGTACAAGAAGCAGGCCAAGGCCGCAGCGAAGGCCGCCCGCTAAGGACGCGCAGTCCCCGGCAGGCATTGCGTAATGGCACAGGGTATTGTCCCGCTCGTGCCAGCTTCCGATTTTTCCGGTACCGCACAGGTGCACATACTGCACGAGGGCTACGCGCGAGAGACCGACGGGCCAGAACGCGTCGGCAGCACAGTGACCCTCATCATCGACGGCGACGCCGTCATCGTGGTTGATCCCGGGATGGTCGCCGACCGGGGTGATCTGCTCGCTGCGGTGCGCGCCCGCGGGGTCGCTCCCGGGGACGTCACCGACGTGGTGTTCAGCCATCACCACCCGGACCACACGGTCAACGCGGCGCTGTTCCCCGCGGCGCGGATCCACGACCACTGGGCCGTCTACGAGGGCGACCAGTGGACCAGCCGACCCACCGAGGGCGCGGAACTCGGCCCGTCGGTGCGGCTGCTGGCCACGCCGGGTCACACCGCCGAGGACATCACCACGGTGGCGGCGGCGGCCGACGGCGTGTACGCGTGCACCCACGCCTGGTGGTTTGCGGACGGGCCGCCCGAGGATCCGCTGGCCACCGACCTGGCCGCGCTGCATGTGAGCCGGGGCCGGGTCCTCGAAGTGGCCACGGTGATCGTGCCCGGCCACGGGCCCGCGTTCCGGCCGGACGGGAACACGCCCCGCTGAGGTTCTGGCGGCAGGCGCTCCGGCCGGTCAGACCGCGTCGCCCTTGAGTGAGAAGCCGGCCAGCCGCCGGGTCGCGAGGACCAGGGCCGCCACGGTGACGACCGCACCCATGATCACCGCGGTGGACAGGGTCAGGCCAGCGCGCAGGGCCGCGTCGTGCGCGATCGCGTTGGCCACGCCGAGCGAGTACTGCTCGACCGAGAGCAGCCGGGCCCCGCTCACAAAGTTGCCGAGCACCGCCTCCCAGATCAGCACGTACAGCAGGCCCACGGCGATCGCCCGGGTGGTGAGCACCGACAGCATGACGAACACCGCGTTGTAGATCACCGATCCGACCAGCGCGCCCACGAACAGCCCGACCGCGAGCTTGTCGGCTCCGCCCTCTGCGATGATCCCGGAGATGAACTCGGGGATGGCCACAAAGGCAGCGGTGAGTACGGCCCCGACACAGAACTTGGTCACGATGACCGTGGAGCGGCGCACCGGCGTGGCCAGCAGGTGGACGATGCTCCCGTCGTCGATCTCCGCGCCGAGCACGCTGGTGCCGATGATCAGCGCGGTGAGCGGGAGGATCACCGAGAACCCGAAGTCGCCGAGGATCCGGCCCGGCCACGGCGCGCCGGGCGGGCGGGCCGCCTTTAGCGCCAGCGTCACCAGGATCAATATCAGCGGCGGGAGCGCGAAGATCAGCGCCCGTTTCCGGCCGAGCGTCGCGCGCAGCGTGAGCCTCGCCACGACACCGCTGAACACTCCGCCCATGGCAACCGCCTCCATTCCTGCGTCAGGACTCAACGAGATAGGCGAAGACGCTTTCCAGCGACTCGTCTTCCGGCAGCAGCTCGCGCAGCCGGATGCCGCGCTCACGGGCGATTCCCGCGAGCTCCCGGCTGAACGTGCCGTAGTCGGCGGCCCGCACCTGCAGACCGCCGGAGACCAGCTCGACCCCGGTCACCGCCGGGCTGCCGATCAGCGCCGAGCCGAGCAGGCGGTCGTCGGAGGTGCGGACCAGGAACACGTGCGGCCTGCTGGTCATCAGCCGCCGGATCGCGCGGAAGTCGCCGGACGCCGCGAGCCGCCCGGCCACGATCACCTGGATGGTGCCGGCCAGCTGCTCGACCTCCTCCAGGATGTGCGAGCTGAGCAGGATCGTGCGGCCCTCGACGCCGAGCTTGGTCAGCAGGTCCATCATGTGCAGCCGCTGCCGCGGGTCCATCCCGTTGAACGGCTCGTCGAGCAGCAGCACCTGCGGGTCGTGCACCAGCGCGGCGGCCACCTTGATCCGCTGCCGCATGCCCTTGGAGTAGGTCGAGATCTTACGGTCCTGCGCCTGGGCCATGTCCACGATCGCGATCGCGCGGCGGGTGGCGCCCTGCGGGTCGGCGAGCTTGTGCAGCTTGGCCGTGGCCTGGACGAACTCCTCGCCGGTGAGGAACGCGTACACCGAGTCGCGCTCCGGCACTAGGCCGACGGTGTGGTAGATCTCCGGGTTGCGCCAGCTGGGCACGCCGCCGACGGTCAGCTCGCCGCGCGACGGCGCGAGGAACCCGGCGATCAGGTGCAGCACGGTCGACTTGCCCGCGCCGTTGGGGCCGAGCAGGCCGGTGACCCCGGGGCCGATCGACATCGTGATGTCGTTGACCGCGACCACGTTGCCGTACCAGCGGGACACGTTGCGCAGCTCGATCATCACGCACCCGCCTTCCGGTACCGGGCGAACAGGCCGCCGACGCCGGCCGCGAGCAGCATCAGCAGCATCGCCCCGTACAGCGCGCCGTAACTGCCCACGCCGGGCACCGGGCCCGGCGAGGTGCCGCCGAGCCACTGGCGCACGCCATCCAGGGTCGTGAACGGGCTGACCAGGCCGGCCAGGTGGGCCGCGGTGGTCGGCACCTGGGTGATGACGTGGAATTTGTGCGGCCCGGGGGGTCCGCTCGGAGGCGGGCCCCCCGGCGGGCCGGCCGCCGCACGCACCACGTTGCGCTGGGTGACCGCGATCAGGATGCCGGCCAGGATCCAGGTGAGGAAAAAGTAGATGGCGATGGCGCCGGTGGCGTAGGCGCGGCGCCCGCTCAGCGAGGCGAGGGCCAGCCCGATCGACGCGAGCAGCACCGCCCACATCAGCCCGACCAGCAGCCCGGGGATGAGTGCCTTGGTCTGGTGCCAGATCGCGCTGCCGCCGTGCGCCTGGGTGATCGTGCCCAGGTACAGCAGCAGCAGCGGGATCTCGATCATCGCCAGGCACGCGGTGATGAACGCGGCCAACTTGGCCAGCGGGTAGTCCGGGCGGTGCAGCGGCCGGCAGAAGTACAGCGGCAGCACGTGGCTGCGCAGGTCGCGGGAGACCAGCTCGGGCGCCTGCGCCGCGACGAAGATGATCATGACGATGACGCGCAGCTGGAACACGTACGTGTCGTAGGGGACAAGGCGGGGATTGCCCTGGGCCACGGCGACCGCGTTGGCCACCGCGGGCAGGCAGATGACCACGAAGGTGATCACCGGCACGATCTTGGCCTTGGCGCCGCGCCCGATCCCGAACGCCGAACGCAGGCTGTGCCCGTACAGGGCCCGGATGATCTGGGCCCGGCCCAGCCGCCGCCCGGTGTAGCGGCGGTAGCCGATGTCGTGGATGACCCCCGTCTCAGCCGACATGAGAAGCCTCCGGAGTGTCGCTGTCCTGGTCGTCCCTGAACAGCTCTTCGATGCGGCGGCGGCGCTGTTCCAGCCGGTTCAGCGGCAGGCCGAGATCGGCGACCGCGTCCCGGACGGCGTCGTACGTGGCGTCGTCGTCCAGCCGGACGAGCACCGCCCGCTGGTACGGGCGGGGCTCGAGTCCGCGCCGGCCGAGTTCGGCCAGCAGCTGGTCGGAGCCTTCGTCGACCTCGACCAGGAGGACCTGGCTCACCTGGGTCATGCTGGTGATCGTGTCGGCGCGCAGCAGCCGTCCCGCGTCGATCGCGACCAGGTGATCGCAAATCCGCTCGATCTCGCCGAGCAGGTGCGAGGCGACCAGAATGGAGATGCCGAACTCGGCGCCGATCCGGGCGATCAGCTCCAGCATCGAGGAGCGGCCGGCCGGGTCGAGCCCGACCGTCGGCTCGTCGAGCAGCAGCAGCCGGGGGTCGCCGACCAGCGCCTGGGCCAGCTTGACCCGCTGCTTCATGCCGGTCGAATAGGTGCCGATCTGCCGGTAGCGCTCCTCGTACAGGCCGACGTGGCGCAGCGACTCGGCGGCCCGTTCCTTGGCCGCGGTCGGCGGCAACCCGGACATCCGGCCGAGGTGGGTGACGAACTCGGTGGCGGTGACATCAGGCGGCAGGCAGTCGTGCTCGGGCATGTAGCCGGTCAGCGCCCTGATCCGCTCGCCGTCACGAAGGCAGTCGCCGCCGAGCACCCTGGCCTGCCCGCTGGTCGGCGGCAGCAGGCCGAGCAAGATCTTGATCAGGGTCGACTTGCCCGCGCCGTTGGCGCCGACCAGGCCGGTGATGCCGGGCTCGACGGTCACCGTGAGCGCGTCAAGCGCGGTGACCGGGCCCGGGTACTGCAGCGTCAGGTCGAGGGCTTCGATGACCGCCTGCCCCCGGCCCGGTTCGGCGGGCGGGCCTTCCGCCCGCGGCGACGGTTGCGCGCTCATTGCCTGTGGCCTCGCCATCGTCTGCTCTGCCGCGGGCCAGGACGTCGGTCAGCCCGCGTGGGATCCCCTGGTGCTCCGGCCGCACCCGGCCGGAGCGCTCCCAGCGTGCCCCTCCGCGGGGGTCGCTGTCGTCAGCCCGGAGAGTGATATCAGGCCCTCCGGCGTGCCCCTCGGGGATGATGCCGTACGGTCTGGGTGACCGGTCGGCTCGGCGTGCGACGGGAGACGTAACAGGTGAGCTGGGAGTACGGAACGCTGGCCACCGAGATCTACGAGCAGGACAAGCCCATCGGGCACTCGTTCGGCGACGTCGAGTACTACCGGCAGCTGCTGGCCGGTGTCACCGGGCGGATTCTGGAGCCCGCGGTCGGCACCGGCCGGATGCTCATCCCGCTGCTGCAGTCGGGCCTCGATGTGGAGGGCTTTGACACGTCGCCGGAGATGCTCGAGCTCTGCCGCGCCCACTGCCGGGAGCGGCGTCTGGATCCCGTCCTCCGCCAGGGCGACATGACCACGTTCGTTGAGCCCGCTGCGTACGCGGCCGTGATCGTGCCCACCGGCACCATCGCGCTGCTGGACGGCCGGGCCGCCACGCTCCGGGCGCTGACTTGCTTCCGCCAGTGCCTCGGGCCGTCCGGGCGGCTGGTGGTGGACCTGGACCCGCCGCCGGAGCCGCAGCACGAGACCGACCCGGAGCCCATGCGCCACTGGCGGTCCGGGCCGTTCCTGTGGACGCTGCAGGTGCACCACATCGAGTACGACCCGGCGGCCCGCCAGACCACCCGGTGGCTGCGGTACGAGAAGTGGCAGGACGGCGCCCTGGTCACCACCGAGCTGCAGATGTTCCGGCTGCAGCACTGGAGCCTGGCCGAGTTCGAGGAACTGCTGACCGAGGCGGGGTTCGCCGGCATCACCGTGACGGCCGACTACCGCGACGGCCGGCAAGCCGGGCCGGACAGCGCGATCTGGACTTTCCAGGCCGCACGGCCGTGACGCCGGCGCGCGCTACCGGCCCACGGCGTAGCCCTGCATCCCGCGCGCGTTGGCCCCGGCGTACAGGAAGCCCTGGTCCCTGGCCACCGCGCTGACCCGGCCCAGCGACCAGGGCGGCGTGACCGTCACGTCGTGCCCGCGCCTGCGCAACTCGGCCACCACGGGCTCGGCCACCCGGGCCTCGGCGGACAGGGACCGCGGGGCGGTGTCACGCGGGTAGAACGACGACGGGAAATGGTCGGTGTGGAACGCGGGCGTGTCGATGGCCTCCTGCAGGTTCATCCCGAACACCACGTGGTTGAGGAAGACCGCGAGCGTCCACTGGTCCTGCTGGTCGCCGCCTGGGGTGCCGAACGCCAGGTAGGGCTCGCCGTCGCGCAGGGCCAGGCTCGGTGACAGCGTCGTCCGCGGCCGCCGCCGCGGCGCGAGCGTGCTGGCCAGGCCCGGGGTCAGCGCGAACATCTGGCCTCGGGTGCCCAGGCAGAACCCGAGGCCGGGAATGACCGGCGAGCTCTGCAGCCAGCCGCCGCTCGGCGTCGCGGACACCAGGTTGCCGAACGAGTCCGCGACGTCGAGATGACAGGTGTCCCCCAGCCCGAGCTCCGGGGAGGACACGTCCGTCGACCGGGCCAGCGGCTCCCCCGCACCGTGGCCCCGGTGGCCGTCGCGGCCGGAGCCCCGGCCCGCCGAGCCGTCCTGGCGGGCGAACCCGGCGGTCGCGAACCAGGGCAGCCGCGGCTCGGCGCCGCCGGGCGCGCCCGGGATGAACGCGCCGGAGCTGTCGTGGCCCACCAGCTTCCTGCGCTCCGCCGTGTACCCGGGCGACAGCAGCTCGGCTAGGGGCACCGGGGTGTCGCGCGGGTCCCCGTACCAGGCTTCGCGGTCGGCGAAGGCGAGCTTCGAGCACTCGACGACGGTGTGGATGAAGTCGGCGCTGCCGCAGCCCATGGCCTCCAGGTCGTAGCCGTCCAGCAGCGCGAGCTGCTGCAGGAACACCGGGCCCTGGCCCCAGGGCCCGGTCTTGCACACGGTCAGGCCCCGGTACTCGAACGTGACCGGGGCCTCCACGGACGCGCGCCAGCCGGCCAGGTCGGATCCGGTGAGCAGCCCGCGGTGCGGGCGGCCCGTGATGTCCATGACCTCGGCCTGCTCCAGGTAGCCGGCGATCGCGTCGGCCACGAACCCCTCGTAGTACGCCCGCCGGGCGGCCTCGATCTGGGCCTCACGGCCGGCGCCCGCCGCTTCGGCCTCGGTCAGGATCCTGGAGTACGCGGCGGCCAGGTCCGGATTCCGGAACCGGGAACCCGGGGCGGGCGCCGTGCCGCCGGGCAGGTACACGCCCGCCGAGCTCGGCCAGTGCTCGCGGAACGTGCCAGCCACCGCGGTGATCGCCGCGCTCGCGCTGCCCAGGATCGGGTAGCCGTCCCCGGCGTAGCCGATCGCGTACTCCATCACGTCCCTGAGCCTGAGCCTGCCGTACCGCTCCAGCAGCAGCATCCAGGTGCCGAAGGCCGCCGGAACGCAGGCCGGCAGCAGGCCGGTGCCGGGCACCAGGTCCAGGCCCAGGCCGCCGAACACATCCAGCGTGGCCGCGGCCGGCGCGGAGCCCTGCCCGCTCAGCACGAAGGCCCCGCCGCCGGCGGCGTCGAACCCGATCACCGGCACCTCACCGCCGGGGCCGTTCAGGTGCGGCTCCACCACCTGCAGCACGAGGCCGGCCGCCACCGCGGCATCGAACGCGTTGCCGCCTTTCTCCAGCACCGCCAGGCCCGCGGCCGAGGCCAGCCAGTGCGTCGAGGCCACCATGCCGAAGGTGCCCGCCAGCTGCGGGCGGGTGGTGAACGAAGAAGTGCCGCGCACGAGCGCCTCCGCGAGATCGGGGACCGAGTCCATTCCGTGATATGCGTTCGACCCCGCCGGCCGCAACCAGCGCACCCAAACTGGCGTCATATCAGTCACACGGCCACGGGAGGACACAGTGATGACACCAGCCACCAGTGCGGCCCGGAGACTGATCACCGTGGCAGGTCTCACCTGCTGTGCGGCCGTGGTCGCGGCCTGCGGGAGCTCGGCCAGCCAGGGGGCCTCACCCGCGGCGACGACCGGGACGGCACCCGCCTCGTCCGCCCCGTCGACCCCGGCCCCATCACAGCCGAGCACCCCGTCCGCGTCCGCCCCGTCGGCGCCCGCGGGAGTGGCCGCCTGCGCGAGCTCGGGCCTGCAGATAGCGGTCCCGGCCAGCAAGGGCAACGCCGCGGCGGGGAGCAGCTACTTCCCGGTCGAGTTCACCAACACCTCGGCGTCGGCCTGCACCCTCTACGGCTACCCGGGCGTGTCGTTCGTGTCCGGCATCGGCGGCAGCCAGATCGGCATCCCCGCGACCGAGAACCCGACCGTCCCCCGGAAGCTGATCACCCTGGCCCCCGGCCAGACCGGCCACGCCGAGCTGCAGGTCGTGGACGCGGGGAACTACCCGCCGTCGTCCTGCGGCATGGTCACCGCGCACTGGCTGAAGATCTACCCGCCCAACCAGACCGCGTCGCTGTACGCAAGCTTCACCGCGCAGGCGTGCTCGAAGCCGAAGACCATCCTGACCGTGCAGACCGTCCAGCTGGGGGCGGGCTGAGTTAGCCACACCAGCACCGCCGCGGCGTCGTAAGATGCGGAGAACCGACTACCCATAGTCATGGGATGGTGACTTACGATGACGTGGCGCGGAATGCGGCCGATGCCATCGAGGCGGCGGCTGACCGGCTGGGCGCTTCCCCGCGCGGTGGCTCTGGCCACCGGGGCCCTGGCCACGGCGGGCCTCGCCGCCTGCGGCTCGGTGCGGCCCGCCCCGGCCGCCGTCGCGGCCTGCGCGTCGTCCGCGCTGCGCGTGTCGCTCGATACCAGCGTCGAGGCCGTGGCCGCCGGGAGCTCATACCTGCCGCTTGACTTCACCAACACCGCTCACTCGGCCTGCCGGCTGACCGGCTACCCGGACGTCGCGTTCATCTCCGGGGTGCCCGGGCACCGGATCGGCGGCCCCACCACCCGGGATCAGGGCGTGGCCGCCCATCCGGTGACGCTGGCCCCGGGGGCCACCGCGCACGCCTGGCTGGCCGTCTCGGCGGCCGCGAACTACCCGGCCGGGCAGTGCCACCCGGTGACCGCGCACGCGCTGCGGGTCCAGGCCCCGGGCCAGGCCGGCGTCAGCTACGTGCGGCACGAGTTCCCCGCGTGCGCCGCGGCCTCACTGAGCGGTGGCAGCATCCTGGCCGTGCAGCCGGTTCAACCCGGGCGCGCCAAGCGGGGCACGGCCCAGTAGCCGGAGGGCAGGCCGCCGACCGGGCAGCCTCGGGCGGCGGCCGCGCAGCGAGTAGCGTCTTCAGCCATGGACGAGCTCTCCCCCAGGCTGCGCGCGGTCTGCGACCTGAACGTCGCTGAGGTGCGCGAGTTCAGCGGGCGGCACGAGTACGACGGCACGATCCAGGATCTGTCCCGGGACGGGGTCACCTCGGGACTGGACCGGATGGCCGCGGCCGCAGCCGCGGGCCCGCAACTCGGCGACCCGCACGACGAGGCGCATCTGGCCGCGTTCGAGAACGCCACCCGGGCAAGCCTGGGCGACCTGGAGCTGCACCGGCGCAATCCGCTGCTGCACATGTCCGGGCTCGACCTCGCCTGTTACGAGCGGGAGTACGCACCGCAGCTGGAGCGGGACGCCGCCCGCGCCGCGCACCTCGCGCGGTGGCCGGAGGCCATCGATGCCGCCATCGCCAGCCTGGACCAGCTCAGCGCGCCGGTCGCGGCGGCGCTGGCCGACGGCATCCGGGGGCTGCCCGCCGGCATCCCGGTCACGGCCGGCGACCGGCCCAGGCGGGACGCGCTCGCCGCCCACGCGCGCCTGGTGGCACACATCGACCAGGCGGTCGCCGACGGCCCCCGCGACGCTGCGCTGGGCCCGGCCGCGCTCACCGTGATGATGAGCAGCGCCGACGCCATGCCCGTCGACCTGGGCCTGGCTCAGCGAGCGCGCCGACGCTGAGAGGGACCGGCTCACCGCCCGGCTGGCCGAGAGCTGCGCGCGGGTGGACCCGGACCGCCCCGCGCTGGAGGTGGCGCGCGGCCTGGTCCGCGATCACCCCGACGCCGAGGGCGTCATCGAGGCCGCCCGGCGCTGGACGGAACTGGCCATCGCGTTCACCAGGGACCACGGCCTGGTCCCTTACAACGACGGCGAGTGCCGGGTGGGGCTGGCCCCCGAGTCGCGGCGCTGGGCCATGGCGATGATGTCCCCGGCCGGGCCGGCCGAGCCTGACGGCCCGTCCTGGTACCACATCACCCCGCCGGAGGCATCCTGGCCCAAGCAGGACACCGAGGAATGGCTCCAGGTTTTCAGCACGACCACGCTGCCCGGCATCACCGTGCACGAGGTCGCGCCCGGGCACTTCTCGCACGGCCGGGCCATCCGCCGGGCACCCACCCTGGTCCGGCGCACCCTGCACTCCGAGGCGTTCGTCGAGGGCTGGGCGCACTACGCCGAGGAGCTCTCGGTCGAGGAAGGTTTCTCCGCCGGCGATCCCCGGTTCGCGATCGGCGTCTGGCTCGAGGCGCTGGTCCGGGTCACCCGGCTGGCCTGCGCCATCGGCGTGCACACCGCGGGCATGACGGTGACAGAAGGTGCCCGCAGGTTCGAGGCGGACACGCACCTGGCCGGGGCCGCGGCCCTGTCCGAGGCGCGCCGGGCCACGTTTGACCCGACCTACGGCCGGTACACCTGGGGCAAGCTGGAGATCATGGCGCTGCGCGAGCGGGCCAGGCGGGAATGGGGATCCGGCTTCTCGCTGCGCAGGTTCCACGCCGCGATGCTGGAGCTCGGCTCGCCCCCGCTCGGCCTGCTCGGCACCGCGGTCGACCGCGGCTGACCCGCCGGGTGGACTCAGGGCCGCCGGCCGCGGCATACTGTTGACTATGTCAACGAAACTGGCGGTGCCAGCGGAACCCGCGGCGGGCGCCGGCGCGGTCACGGCGGTCCGCGAGTTCAACCGGTTCTACACCAACGTGCTCGGCCTGCTCCGCGAGGGACTGCTGGACACGCCGTACTCGCTGACCGAGGCCCGGGTGATCTTCGAGCTGGGCCGGGCGGACCACGCTGAGGTCGCGGCGCTGCGGGCCTGGCTCGACATCGACCGCGGCTACCTGAGCCGCATTCTGGCCAGGTTCGAGGCCGACGGCCTGGTCACCCGGCAGCGGTCGGCCAGCGACGGGCGGCGTCAGGTCATCAGCCTGACACCCGGGGGCCGGTCCGCGTTCCGGATGCTGGACAGCCGGTCAGCGGGCCAGATCAGTGCCCTGCTCGCCGAGCGCAGCCCGGCCGATCAGCGCAGGCTGACCGCGGCGATGGCCAGCATCAGGGAGGTCATCGAGGGCCCGGCCCGGCCGCCGGACTTCGTGCTGCGGGCACCGGAGCCCGGTGATCTCGGCTGGGTGATCCAGGCGCACGGGGCGCTGTATGCCCGTGAGTACGGGCTGGACGCCGACTTCGAGGCGCTGGTGGCCCGCATCGTGGCGGACTACGCCGCTGGTCACGACCCGCAGCGGGAGCGCGGCTGGATCGCCGAGGCCGGCGGCCTGCCCGCGGGCTGTATCTTCTGCGTGCGCAGGAGCGGCACGACCGCGCAGCTCAGACTGCTGCTCGTCGAGCCCTGGGCCCGCGGCGCGGGCATCGGCGACCGCCTGGTCGCCGAGTGCATCGCGTTCGCCCGGGCCAGCGGGTACTCCGAGATCGTGCTCTGGACACAGGACGTTCTGGTCGCGGCCCGGCGCATCTACCAGCGGGCCGGGTTCCGGCTCGTGAACGAAGGCAGGCACCACAGCTTCGGCGAGGACCTGGTCGAGCAGACCTGGCGGCTGGCGCTCGGCTGACTCGCAGGCGCAGCCCCAGCTACCGGCCGCCGATGTCCTCGCTCCAGACCTCGGGATATCGCCGCTGGAACTCACGCATCACCTCGACGCACCCGGCGTCGTCGAGGAGCACGACCTCAACGTCCCGGCCGGTGAGGAACTCCAGGTCGCCGGCGAAGGTTTCGGCCTCGCCGACGACCACCCGCGGGATCTGGAACAGCAGGATCGCACCCGAGCACATCTGGCAGGGCGAGAGCGTCGTATACATGGTCATGCCCTGGTAGGAGGCCCGCCGGCCCGCGTTGCGCAGGCACGCGATCTCGCCGTGCGCCACCGGGTCACCGTGCTGCACCCGCTCGTTGCGCCCGGCCGCGAGCAGCTTCCCGCCCGAGGCCAGGACGGCTCCGACGGGAACGCCCCCCGCCGCGAGGCCGGAACGCGCCTCACCCAGGGCGAGGTTCATCATCTTGAGGTCCGCCGCGGTCGGCTGGCCGAAGCTCATCAGCTCATCCTGACAGGTCCCCCGGCACCACTAGGCCCGTCTCATAGGCCAGGATGACGGCCTGCACCCGGTCCCGCAACCCAAGTTTGGCCAGCAGGTTGCCGACGTGCGTCTTGACCGTGGCTTCGCTGACGAACAGGTCCGCCGCGATCTCGGCGTTGCTGCGCCCGCGGGCCAGCAGCAGGAGGACGTCCTGCTCCCGTGCGGTCAGCGAGGCCAGCCGCGACGGCGACGGCGTGGTCTCCGGCGGCCGGCGTGCGAACGCCTCGATCAGGCGGCGCGTCACCGACGGGGCGAGCAGCGCGTCACCCGCGGCGGCCGCGCGCACGGCGGCGATGAGGTCATGACGGGGTGAATCCTTGAGCAGGAACCCGCTGGCCCCGGCCCGGAGCGCCTCGTAGACGTAGTCGTCGAGGTCGAACGTGGTGAGCATGACCACTCTGGGCGCGCCTGCCGCGTCGCGGGTGATCAGCCGCGTGGCCTCGAGCCCGTCCATCCCCGGCATCCGGATGTCCATGAGCACCACGTCGGGCCGGTGCTCGGCCACCGCGGCGACCGCCGCTTCGCCGGTGCCTGCCTCGCCGACCACGGTGATGCCGTCGGCCGTCTCGAGGATGACACAGAATCCTGAACGCACCAGCTCCTGGTCATCGACCACGAGCACCCGGATCGGCACGGGCGCACCCGGGGGCGTCATAGCGTGGGCAGCCGTGCGGTCACGGCGAATCCGCGGGCCGGGGTCGGGCCGACCGTCAGGCGCCCCCCGCACGAGGCGACCCGCTCCGCGATCCCGGCCAGGCCGAGACCGGCCCCGGTCAGCGGCGGGGCCGGCCTGCCGCTCCCGTCCGTGGCCCGGTGCTCCTGGGGCGCGGCGCCGCCGCGGGCCGCTCCCTGGTGCCCCGGCTCCGCGCGTCTGCCTGAATCGGTGACGGTGACGGTGATGAACCCGGACTCGTAGATGAGGGTCACCGCGGCCCGGGCCGCCTGGGCGTGGCGGATCGTGTTGGTGAGCGCCTCCTGGACGATGCGGTACGCGGTCAGGTCGACCCCGGGTGACAGCGGGCACGGCGTGCCCACCACCTGGAAGTCGACCGGCAGGCCCGCGCCCCGAACCTGGTCCAGCACCTCGCCGAGGCCGGCCAGGGACACCGACGGCGCCGTCTCCAGCCGCTCGGACGGCCCGCGCAGCACGCCCAGCAGCCTGCGCAGCTCGGTCAGGGCCTGGCGCGCGGTATCCCCGATGATCTCGACAGAGCGCCGGGCCTCGGCCGGCCGATCAGGGAGCAGCGAGGCCGCCGCCTCGGACTGCACCGCCATCAGGCTGACGTGGTGGGCCACGACGTCGTGCAGCTCGCGGGCGATCCGGGCGCGTTCCTGTTCCGCGGCGCGCGACGCCTGGCGGTCGAGCTCGGCCTCGGCGCGGTCGGCCCGGCCCTGCGCCGCCCGCAGGCTGGCCCGCTTGGTCCGGCTAAGCACCCCGGCCGCCCACGCGGTCAGGAAGATCAGGGCCTGGAAGATGCCGTCGTACGGCTCGTTATGGCCCGGCGCGGCCAGCGAGATCGAGATTCCCGCCGCCACGGCGGCGGTGACGATCCAGCGCCACACCGGCCGGCAGCGGTCGATGACGGTAAAGAAGGCGATGGCCGTCGCGAGCGGAAACGGCGCGAAGCCGAAGCCGAGCTGATCGTAGGCCACCCGGGTGGCACCGCTGACGAACGCGACCACGAGCGGCGCGGACCGGCGCCAGGTGAGCGGCACGGCCTGGGCGACCACCAGCGTGAGAGCCAGCCACAGTGGGTGCAGCTGCGCCCGGTAGGGCAGCAGCGAAACGGCGTTGACCGCGGCCAGCGCGACCGCGAGCCCCAGGTCCTGGATCCGCTCCTGGCGCCGGGGTGGCAGCTTCGACATCCGGGCCACCAGCCGGTGCGGTAGCCCGGTCGCTCGCGCGGCCAGCGTGCTCACGCCCTGATCGTATGGCCTGGTCCGCGGCGGAGGATCGGCCGCAGGACGGAACCGGCGGATCAGACTTCAGAGGGAGCTGCGGGCGCCGGAGCACCCTGTTCTCCGGCCGGGGGCGTAGCCCGGATAATCGCCCCGGCGCTCGATGTGCGGGCGGCCCAGTGGCCGGCACCATGCTCCTATGGACACAACCAGCTGGGCCGGTCGACCGCCCGCCCGCACACCCGGCACCGCAGCGTCCGCGCCATCCGCCCCGGCCTCCGCTCCCGGCAGCGCAGAGCCGGCACCGCTCACCGCATCAGCCGCCACGCCCGGTGCGGCCGCGCCGCCGGCCCGGGCCGCGGCCCGGCCGGGGGCGCCCCGGCTGAACATCGCGCTGATCGCCGCGGCGGCGTTCGGCGTCGAGATGGCAGTCAGCGCCCGCTACGGCTACGTCCGCGACGAGCTGTACTTCCTCGCCGGCGGGAAGCACCTGGCCTTCGGCTACGTTGACCAGCCGCCGCTCACGCCGCTGCTGGCGCGGATCTCCGCGCTGGCCGCCGGCGACACGCTCGTCGGGCTCCGGGTGCTGCCCGCGCTCGGCCTGGCCGCGCTCGTGGTGATGACCGCCGCGATGAGCCGCCTGCTCGGCGCGGGCCGCACCGGCCAGATCCTCGCCGCCCTCGCGACCGCGACGTGCGGGGAGTACCTCGGCGCGATGCACGAGCTGACCACGACGGTGCCTGACTTCGTCGGCTGGGCCGTGACGCTGCTGCTGCTCATGCGCCTGCTGGCCAGCCAGGATCCGCGCTGGTGGGTGGCGGTCGGCGGCGTCGCCGGCGCGGCCAGCGAGGCCAAGTGGAACATCGCGTTCCTGCTGGCTGCGCTCGCCGCCGGCTTCCTGGCCACCGGCGCCCGGCACCTGTTGCGCAGCCGCTACCTGCTGATCGGCGGTTTGATCGCCGCGGCGCTGGCCGCTCCCGACCTGATCTGGCAGGCGGCGCACGGGTGGCCGAGCCTGGATGTGTTCCGTGCCCTGCAGACCGCGGCCGGCCACAACCGCATCGTCTACTGGCCGGCCCAGGTCTTCTACACGGGCGTGGCGCTGACCCCGGTCTGGATCGCCGGCGCGGTCTGGTCCCTGCGCAGCGCGCAAGCCCGCGCGTTCCGCCCGGTGGCGATCGCGTGCGTGATCGCGGTGCTGCTGCAGTTCGTGCTCGGCGGAAAGCCGTACTACCCGGGCGCGGCGTTCACCTTCCTGTTCGCGGCGGGCGCGGTTCCGCTGGAGCGCTGGCTGGCCCGCCGCAGGCCGCTGGCCTCCCGGATCAGGCCGGCGGTGGCCATGGGCGCGGCGATGGTCGTGAGCGGGGCGATCGGCCTGCCGGTGGCGGTCCCGGTGCTGCCCGCCCGGGCGCTGCACGCGGTGCCCCTGCAGAAGATCAACTACGACCTCGCCGAGACGATCGCCTGGCCGAACCTGGTGGCGCTGGTGGCGCACGAGTACGACGCGCAGCCTGGCCCGCAACGGCGGCGGACCACGATCCTCACCGGGAACTACGGCGAGGCGGGCGCGATCGACCGCTACGGGCCTGGCCTGGGCCTGCCCCAGGTCTTCAGCGGGGCCAACAACTTCTGGCTCTGGGGGCCGCCGCCCGCGGCCGACACGTCGGCTATCGCGGTGAACGTCGACCCGGCGCTGCTGCGCCGCGAGTTCGCCCACGTCCGGCACGTCGCCACGTTCTGGAACGGGCTCGGCGTCAGCGACGACGAGCAGGGTGCGCAGGTCTTCGTGGCCACCGGGCTGAAGTCGTCCTGGGCCCGGGCCTGGCCCGCGTTCCGCGACTACTCGTGAGGCGCCGCCCGCGGCCAGCCGACCGGATGGGCCCGGGTCCGCCGTGAGACGATGACAGCGCCAGACCACACCGCAAGGACACCGAATCATGCAGCGACCTGACGGCGCGCCGGGGCGCGCGCCGGCGCCAGAGCACCGGCGGCGACCCCGCCGGGCTACAGCGGACCTGCTCGCGAAGCAGCGGCCGACGGTGCCCCACCTGCCCGCGCTCATCCGGGCCGCGGTGGCGGCGCTCGTGCTCGCGGTCGGCGCTGGGATGCTGGCGGGCTGCGCGGCCCGGGCATCCGCCGCCGCGTCGATCCAGGCCGGGAACGGCTACGTGGTGGTGCCTGCCTCCGGTGGCACCACCGAGGCCTTCCTGGTGATCAGGAACAACGGGCCCGCCGATCGCCTGACCTCGGTCAGGACCAGCGCGGGCGGACGGGTGATCTTCCGTGTGCCGGTCCGTGCCGGTGCCACCACGATGCGGACGGTAACCGACATCTCCATCCCGGCGCACACCACGGTCCGGTTCTCGCCGGACAGCCCGCACCTGCTGATCACCGGGACCCGGCCGCTGCACGGCGGCACCCAGCTCACGCTCACGCTGGCCTTCGCCACGGGCGGCACCATGTCGGTGGTGGCGGTCGTCACCAACCCGGCCACCGGCGGCAGCAGCTACTTCATCAACTGACTGTCCTGAAGCCGGCCCGCCCGCCCCATCCGCCCCGCGATCGCCGGTCACCGACGGCACGCTGGCCAGTTACAACTTGCCGATGGTGGCGTCGAGATATATCGTCTTGCTAGCAGACGTGACCGCCCTACTGCTTGCGCGGAGGATCACATGGCGACCGGACCCGACCTTCGCATTGGAGACGCCGACCGCGAGGCGGCGGCCACGAGCCTGCGAGAGCACTACGCGCAGGGCAGGCTGACCCTGGATGAGTTCAATCAGCGGCTCGATGCTGTGTTCGCGGCGACGACCCAGAGCCAGCTGAACCAGATCACCCGTGACCTCCCGCACGCCGCCAGGCCGTCCGCGCCGCTGCCGGTCAGCACCGCAGCCCCCGGCTGGGACCGGCGTGAGCACCGGCATGGCGGCCGGCCGCGGCTGGGCCTGATCCCGCTGATCATTGCGGCGCTTGGCACCTGGCTGCTGGTCCTCAACCTGCACCTGCTGGCGTTCCCCTGGCCGGGCAAGATTGCGATCTTCCTGGCCATCCTCACCGTGGCGCGCGGCCTGCTGCGCCGTGTGTTCGGCATGGGCCGGGGCTTCGGCGGCTGCGGGCGCCGCCGAAGCTAAGCGCGTGCGCTCCGCCAGGCAGTAACGTCGCGCACTGCGCTGGCGCAGTTATCCCGCCCACGCCCACGATGACCACACCGGGCTCACGCCCGGGCCGGGACCCGCAGCGGGACGACGAGGTAGCGGAACGCGGGCGTGGGCGGCGGCTCCTCGGGGTGCAGCCCCTCGTCGCCCGCCCAGGTGATCAGCGCGGGCTTGGCCGCGGTGGTGAACTCGAGCCGGATCCGGCCGGGGTCGGCCGGCGGCTCCTCCGCCTCGCCGTCGTGGGGCGCGCCGTGCGGCCGGGCCAGGGACGACGCCCCCGCCGCGACGAGTCCGTCCAGGAGATAGTGCGGGCTGAACGAGATCACGCGCTCGCCGCCTTCGAACTCGGCGGGTACCGTCTCCACCGCCCGCGCCCGCCCGTCGGTCTGCGCCTCGATGACCACGCTCCCGGCACCGAAAGCCAGCCGGACCGGGGTGGCCCGGTCCGCCACGAGCGACACCCTGCGGACCGCCTCGGTGAACGCGGCCGCAGGCAGCACGGCACGGGAGCCGAACTCGGCCGGGAACCTGGACCGGTACCTGATGAACTCCCCGCCGATCAGCCGGGCGGTCAGCCTCCGGTTCCCGCCCTCGAAGCTGATCATGCCGTCAACGGGCCGCGGCTCCCGCTCCGCGCCGGTGCCCTCCGCGGCCGTGGCACCGAACGCAACGGTCACCGGGATCCCGGCCGACATCGTCTTCGCGACGTCGGCCAGCGTCCGGGCCGGGACCATGGCAATGGCCCTGAGCCCGGCGACGGCAGGCTCCCAGCGCACCTCACGGACCGCCAGCCGGTACCGGTCGGTGGCCGCGAGCGTCAGCGTCTCGCCATCGGTCTCCAGGCACACCGCGGTGAGCATGGGCAGGGTGTCGTCCCGGCTCGCGGCCGTCCCGACCTGAGCCGCGGCCACGGCCAGCACGCCGCCGTCGATCGTCCCGGTGGGTGCCGGCGGCTCGGGCAGCGCCGGGTACTCCTCCACCGGCAGCGAAACCAGCGTGAACTCCGCGGGGCCGCAGGTGAGGCCGACCATGTCCGCGTCGCAGGTAACCTCCACGTCCAGCGCCGGGAGGCTGCGGGTGATCTCCGCGAGCAGGCGCCCGGGCACCAGCGACGTCCCCGCCTCTGTGACGTCGGCGTCGATCCGCATGCGCGCGGAGACCTCATAGTCAAAGCACGACAGCGTCAGCCCGTCGTCGTCAGCCTGCAGCAGCATCCCGGACAGTACCGGGACCACGGGCCGCGACGGCAGCGCACGCGCCACCCACGCCACGGCCTCGCCCAGCGCATCGCGCCCGACACGGAACTTCATGCCACCCATCGCCACCGCCTCCGACCCAGCTTCAGATACCGATCCTGGCACGAGGTACCGACAGTTCCGAAATGGCTGATGGCCGCCGTTCCCGCCCTTTTCGGCCGTACCCCGGGCGGTGCCGGGCCAGGGTGCGGCCGCAGGCTCAGACCAGGCCGGGCGGCGCGGACTCGAGGGTCGCCTCGATCGCCCGGACCAGGGCCCGGGCCGACTCCGCGGTCAGTTCCACCGCAACCCGCGCGGACGGCCCCCGCGCCGGGTTGAGGAAGTCGATGTTCAGCGTGTGCTCGGCCGGCGCGTGCTGCGGGTGATCGAGGTACACGGTCGCGTCGGTGAGCGAGAACCAGGCGGCCGTGCCCTTGCCGCTGCCGGCCACCTCGATCTTCTCGGTCAGGTAGGTGCACATATCAGCCTCCTCAACCGGCCAGGTAGCGGCCAAAGAAGTCCCAGATCTTCTGCCAGCCGTCGTTGGCTGCCTCGACCCGGTAGGCGGGCCTGTTCACGGAAAAGAACGCGTGCCCGGCGCCATCGTAGCTGTGGAACTCGTGCGGCTGGCCGGCCTCCGTGAGGATCTTGTCGAGCTCGTCGACCTGATCGGGAGACGGGTACTGGTCCTCGGCACCGAACAGGCCGAGCAGCGGGCAGGACAGATTCGGGGCCAGGTGCGCGATGGGGCCGACCTTCAGCGGCATGCCCTCGGGCGGCGTCCCGACCACGAACGCGCCGTAGCAGTCCACCGCCGCGTCCAGCGGCAGGCTGGCCGCGGCCAGGAATGACTGGCGCCCGCCCGAGCAGTACCCGATGACACCGACCTTGGCGTTGCTGCCGTCCAGCGCGCGCAGGTAGTCCGCGGCGCCGCCCACGTCGCCGACCAGCCGCTCGTCCGGCACCCCGCCCTTGGCCCGGGCCGTCGCGGCGGCATCGTCAGGACTGGCCCCCGGCGCGTCCCGGTGATAGAGGTTCGGCATCAGCGCGGCGTACCCGTGAGCAGCGAACTTCCTGGTGATCTCCTTGGTCGAGGAGTCGTAGCCGGGCATGTGATGGATGACCACCACACCGCCGAACGAGTCCTGCCCGAGCGGCCGGGCGAGATACGCCTCGATCTCGTCGCCCTCGTGTCCGGTGATGCTGATGGTCTCTGCGATCAGCGCCTCATTCACGCACTCACTCCTCAGGGTGGCCAGCTACGTTGCGGTCCTCCTCATCTTGCCAGCCGGCCCCGCGCCCGATTGGCGTGCCCCTTCGGCCGCTAAATTGGATGCGAGCCGCCCGCGGCGTAAGTAGGCTGACCGGCGTTTCTGCTGGCGATCCGCGCACGCACTGCGACATGATCAGCACGCTGGGTGGCCAGGGGAGGTCAGGAAACGTGGGCTCAGCCGTTTTAGTAGTGGTGCTGATCGTCGTGGTCGTTGGCTGCTTTCTGGGCTGGCACGCCAACCGCCTCATCGCCTCGAACAGTGACATCAAGACCAATCGCGGCCGGATATCGGGATACCGCAAGACGCGCTGGCGCAGCGGTCTTATCTCGGGTCTGCTTCTCATCGCCGCGATCGCGCTCATCAGCACGCTCGTGCACCACCACTAGCGACACATGACGGGTGCGCGGCCGCCGCGGTCTCGGGCCTCAGGGCGGGCGGCCAAGGCCATCCATAACCGGAAATTCGCGGCGATCTTCCTGTCTGCGCAGGTCAGAGCGCCCGCAGGGCGAGCGAGCTCCCGCGATAGGACTCGAACCTATAACCTGCCGGTTAACAGCCGGACGCTCTGCCGATTGAGCTACGCGGGACCGTGCGTCGCAGCGCGGGAGGGCCGGTGACCGGCCGCATCAGCGCCGCGGGCATAAGGGTAGCGTACGAGCGGGGATACGCGGTCCGCTCATCCCGATCATGGCGTCGCCGCAGCGCATAACCGCGTTTCGGCGGGGCATGACCGGGAAGTCAGCCTTGCGCGGGACCGCTGGCCCATCGGGGCGCGGCCGCGCGGGATGATTTTGCTCCGGAGAGGCCACTATGCACAAGTATCGGATTACCTTCCTCAGCGGCCTGGCCGTCGGCTTCGTGCTCGGCGCGCGGGCCGGCCGCGAGCGCTATGAGCAGATCAAACGGCTCAGCCGCCGGGTGGCCGACAGCCCGGCCGCGCAGCAGGCCGCCGGGGCCGCGCAGGCCCAGGCCGCCGGGCTGGCCAAGGCCGCCAAGCAGAAGGTCACGGACCAGGTCCAGAGCCGCGTGCCCAAGCTGGCCGGGGCGGCCAGGGACAAGGCTGGCGGCCTGCCGGGAATGAAGAAGACCGGGACGGCGGACGGCTCCGCCAGCAACGGCAGCGGGCACGGCAGCACGACAGCCAACGATCGCACCTTCCGGACGAACTAGCAGGCCAGCCGCGACGGCCGATGATGGCCGCGGCGGGGGTCCGGGGGCCGCAGGCCCCCGGGCTAACACCCTCAGGCCAGGTACTCGCGCAGCATCTGCGCGCGGCTCGGGTGCCGGAGCTTGGCCAGCGTCTTGGACTCGATCTGCCGGATCCGCTCGCGGGTCACGCCGAACTCCCGGCCGACCTCCTCCAGCGTCCGCGGGTGGCCGTCCGTCAGGCCGAACCGCAGCTGGATGATGCGCTGCTCGCGGATGTTCAGGTTGTCCAGGACCTGCTCCAGCTGATCCTGCAGCATGATGAACGCCGCCGCCTCCATGGGCACGACCGCGTCGGCGTCCTCGATGAAGTCCCCGAGGTCGGAGTCCTCCTCGCCGATCGGTGACTGCAGCGACACCGGCTCCTGGGCGATGCGCTGGATCTCGGCCACCCGCTCCGGGGTCAGGCCCATCTCCATGGCGATCTCGTCCGGGGTGGGCTCGCGCCCCAGGTCCTGATGCAGCTGGCGCTGGATGCGCGCCATCTTGTTGATCGTCTCGACCATGTGCACCGGGATCCTGATCGTCCTGGCCTGGTCGGCGATGGCGCGGGTGATGGCCTGCCTGATCCACCACGTGGCGTACGTAGAGAACTTGTAGCCCTTGGTGTAGTCGAACTTCTCCACCGCCCGGATCAGGCCGAGGTTCCCCTCCTGGATCAGGTCGAGGAAGACCAGGCCGCGGCCGATGTACCGCTTGGCGATCGACACTACGAGCCGCAGGTTGGCCTCGATCAGGCGCTGCTTGGCCCGCATCCCGTCGGCCGCGAGCATGGCCAGCTCGGCCACCTCGGCGCCGGCGCACCGCAGTGGCGGGGAGCTGCTGTGCAGCTTCTCCTCCGCGAACAGCCCGGCCTCGATCGACTTGGCCAGGTCTACTTCGTCCTGGGCGGTGAGCAGCGGCACCCGGCCGATCTCCCGCAGGTAAATCCGGACCAGATCCCCGGTCGCCGCTTTTCTGGTGCCGTCGCTCTGGGCTTCACGCCGCGAATCGTCTTGATCATCCGGGGGGGCCTCGACTATCTCGACGCCCTCGTCCGCGAGCAGCCGAAGCACTCCGTCGACGGCGTCAGCAGAGAGATCGCAGCGTTCAAACGCGGCGGTGAGGTCGGTCATCGCGACGGTCCCGCGTTCCCTGGCGCGGGCGACAAGCTCGGTTACCTGGTCTACGGGGGGCGCAGCCGTAAGGCTCATGGAGACAAGTGTGCGTCAGGATACAGGCGTTGAGCGGATTTAATATTGTCACCTCAACGCTAGTTTGGGAGAGATCTCACCGTGTGTGTGCGGTTACAGCGAGCCGGCGGCCCGGTCGGAGAGCACCTTGCGGCGCTGTTCCAGCGAGACAAGATCCCCGAACATCCGGTTGTACCCGGCGGTCTCCTCCACCGGGCTCAGGCGCTGCAGCCGCGACTTGACCACAGTGATCTCCCTGCGTACCGAGAACTCCTCAACGCGGGCCAGCACCGCGTCGGCGTAGCGCGCATCCGGCTCCCCATCGGTCCTGGGCACCTCGATCGGTTCCACCGCGAGCCGGGTGACGAACTCGCGCGCCCGGTCGTTCGGCGCGGCATCCCGTAGCCGCGCGACCCACTCCCGCGCCGCCCCGGCCCCGGCGACACCGCCGCAGCCGGCGATCAGCTCCTGAACCGAGGCATGCACCGGAGCGCTGAACACGTCCGCCGTCAGCGTGTCAAAGGCGGGACCGCACAGCGCCGGTCGCTGTACGGCCAGCTTGAGGGCCTGGCGCTCCAGGTTGATCACCGGATCGTTGACGTCGTAGCCGGCTGAACCACCCCGCTGCCCCCGATCGGGCTGGTGACCGTTCCTGAGCTGCCCGGGACGTGGCGCCCCGGCTCGGCCCGCCCCGGCACCGGCCTGGCGCCCCGCCCTGTTTCGCTGGTCTCTCGGCAGGTGCTCGGCGATCCGGGCCAGGATCAGATCCTGATCCATCAGGCCCAGCCAGCGGTCCACCAGTCCCGCGTACACCTTGCGCCGGCCCTCATCCTTGATGCGGGCGATCAGTTCCGCCGCTGCGTCAAGCGCAGGGAGCAGGCCTTGTGCGGTGTTCGTGTCGTACCGATCGATCTTGTATTCATCGACGGTGCTCCTGATGGCGAACTCATACAGCGGCACTCGTGCGGCGATCAGCTCACGTACTGCGCTATCGCCTCGCTTCAGCCGCAGGTCGCACGGGTCGAGACCATCCGGCTGGACCGCAACGAACGTCTGCGAGACGAACCGCTCCTCCATCTCAAACGCGCGAAGGGCCGCACGGCGCCCGGCGGCATCGCCGTCGAAGGTGAAGATGACCTCTCCGCGATCCCAGTCGGCGTCGATCAGCAGCCGGCGCAGGATCTTGATGTGGCCCTCGCCGAAGGAGGTTCCGCTGGTCGCCACCGCGGTCGTGATGCCCGACAGGTGGCAGGCCATCACGTCGGTGTAGCCCTCGACGATCACCGCCTGGCGCCGCTGGGCGATGTCGCGCTTGGCCAGGTCCGCCCCGTACAGCACCGAGCTCTTCTTGAACAGCGGGGTCTCGGGTGTGTTCAGGTACTTGGGGCCGTCCTCGTCCTCGGCGAGCTTGCGGGCGCCAAACGCGATTACATCCCCGGTCAGGTCCCTGATGGGCCAGATCAGCCGGTTGCGGAACCGGTCCACGGGACCGTGCCGGCCCTGGCTGGCCAGCCCGCCGGCCAGCAGCTCGGCGTCGGTGAACCCGCGGCCGCGCAGGTGGCGGACCAGCGCTTCCCACTCGGCCGGGGCGTAGCCGACGCCGAACCGCGCCGCGTCGGCCTCGGCGAAGCCGCGCGAGGACAGGAATGCGCGGGCCGCGGCGGCGTCGGCGCTGCGGATGCGTTCAGCAAAAAATTCTGCGGCCGCGCGGTGCGCCTCGATCAGCCTGCGCCGCTGGCTCTGCTCCTGGCCAGGGACGCGCCCGCCCTGCTCGTAGCGCAGGTCGATGCCGGCCCGGCCCGCCAGCCGCTCCACCGCCTCGGCGAAGGTGAGGTTGTCGATCCGCTGCACGAACCTGATGACGTCGCCGCCCTCGGTGCAGGAGAAGCAGTACCACAGGCCACGCGTCGGGGTGACGTTGAAAGACGGCGTCTTCTCGTCGTGGAACGGGCAGAGCCCCTTGAGCGAGCCGCCGCCCGCGTTGCGGAGCTGCAGGTACTCCCCCACCACCTCGTCGATCGCGGACCGCTCACGGACCAGCGCGATGTCCTCATCGCGGATCCGGCCTGCCACGTCCGCCCACCGCCTCTTGCCCGCATATCGCCCGCCGTCGCGGCGAGTCTAGTCCCGCGGCCGGCCCGGTGAAGCCGTTCAAACCGCGCGTGGCACCGAAACCTGGATCTGGCTCGCGCCGGGCCTGCTGATACGGTCACCGGGTGCGCCGGCTGCTGGTCCTGTGGGATGTCGACTACACGCTCATCGACGCCGGCGGGGTCGGCCGGATGCTGTACCAGATCGCGTTCGGTGAGATGTTCGGCGACCAGGCTCCGCAGCCGTCGCCGATGTCGGGACGGACCGACCGGGCCATCGCGCTCGAGGTGCTGACGCTGGCCGGGGTGCCCGAGCCGCTGCAGCAGGTCGACGCGTTCCACGCGGTGATGGCCGTGCGCGCGGCCGACCTGACCGACCTGGTCCGGCAGCGGGGGCGGGCGCTGCCCGGCGCGGCCGAGGCGATCGCCGCGCTCGCGGAGCTCCGTGACGGGCAGGCGGCGGCGGGCGGCCCGGGGTGGGACGGCCGGGAGCCGGGCCTGGACGTGGTCCAGTCGCTGCTGACCGGGAACATCCGCCCGCTGGCCGAGGTAAAGCTCGGCCCGCTGGGCCTGACCAGCCACCTCGACCTCGACGCGGGCGCCTACGGCAGCGCGCACGTGGACCGGGCGCAGCTCGTGCCCATCGCGCGGCGCAACGCGGCCCGGGTCTACGGGCATGACTTCGGCGGCGCGGCCACCGTGCTGATCGGTGACACGCCGCTCGACGTCGGTGCGGCGCTGGCCACAGGCGCCCGGGCGGTCGGTGTCGCGACCGGCGACTTCACGCTCGACGAGCTGGCCGCGTCCGGCGCGCACGCCGTGCTGCCGGACCTGGCCGACACCGGCGCGGTGCTTGCCGCGATCCTCGGCGAGAACGCGGCGTAGCGCATACCGGCCGGTGCTCTATGAGCCATTCGGCGTGGCCGTGGAACTCGACGGCAGCGCGGCTCGTCCGGTCGAAGACCGGTGGCAGGACATCCATCGGGACAACTTCTGCGCTGGGCCTCGTCACGCTGCGCTTCAGCGGGGCCGATGTCACCCGCCTTCATGTATGGGGGCGGGTGGGTCAGATTTCAGTTAGGGGGACATCTGGGTCGGCCAGGCGCTCCGGGTCGACGGGCTGGCCGGCGCGGATCAGGGCCTGAATATCGTCGTTCACGTCCCAGACGTTGACGTTCATCCCGGCGACCACGGCCTGGTCCGACAGCCAGAACGCGATGAACTCCAGCGACTCTTTGTCGCCCCGGTAGATGATCTCGTCGTAGCTGCCGGGTTCGGGCAGCCCGGCGGCTTCCATGCCGAGGTCGTACTGGTCGCTGTAGAAGTAGGGCACCAGGTCGAACGAGACCTGCTGGCCCATCATCGACCGGGCGGCGGCGGGACCGCCGGTCAGCGCGTTGCCCCAGTGCTCGACCCGGATCCTGCGGCCGAGCAGCGGGTTGAGGCTGTTCGCGACGTCGCCGGCCGCGAAGATGTCGGGATCGGAGGTGCGCAGCGCTTCATCGGTCAGGATGCCGTTGTCCACCTGGAGGCCGGCCTCGGCGGCGATGGCCGCGTTCGGCACGGCGCCGATCCCGATGACCACAATATCGGCCGGCAGGTCGGTGCCGGCGGAGGTGACCGCGGCGGCCGCCTTCCCTGAGCCGGTGATCTCGCTGAGCCCCTCGCCGAACCGGAACGTCACACCGTGGCTGCGGTGCAGGCTGGCGAAGACCTCGCCGAGCTCCGGGCCGAGCGAGCGCAGCAGCGCCCCGCGCTCCGGCTCGACGACCGTGACCTCGCAGCCGTAGTGGCGCGCCGCGGCCGCGGTCTCCAGGCCGATCCAGCCGGCCCCGGCGATCACGACCGAGCCGCCGCCGCGCAGCGCGGCCCCCAGCCGCTCGGAGTTCTCCACCGAGCGCAGGTACAGCACACCGTCCAGGTCGGCACCGGGGATGTTCAGGTGCCGCGGGGAGGCGCCGGTGGTGATCAGCAGCTTGTCGTAAGGCACGGACTCGCCGTTCGCCAGCCTTACGGTCCGGCCGGACCGGTCGACCGACGTGGCGGCGGCGCCCAGGCGCAGGTCGACGTCGTTGTCCGCGTACCAGCCTTGGGGGTGCACGAAGATCGATTCCCGCTCGTCGTTGCCGAGCAGGTAGCCCTTGGACAGCGGCGGCCGCTCGTACGGGCGGTCGGTCTCCTCGCCGATCATGACGACCGCGCCGTCGAAGCCTTCCTCGCGCAGGGTCTCCGCGGCCTTCGCGCCGGCCAGGCTCGCTCCGACGATGACGTAGGCAGGTTGACCAGGCACCGGGCGCTCCTCTCTGAGTTACGGATCATGCTATGCCTGCCCGGGTGCCCACTGGGCTAACACTGCCGGGCTAACCTGAACGGCACAGCCGCCGGTGCCAGGCGATCGCCGAGGTGTCCGTCAGCGAGGCGACCTGATCCACGACGAAGCGCAGCCGGGCCGCCTCCGACGGGGCCGCGGCGTACCCGGGCCTGAGCGCCGGATCGAGCGTGCCAGGCGCGCCGGCCCGCACGGCGGCGGCCAGCTCGGCGATCAGCTCCCGCTCCCGGGCCTGGGACGCCGCTGCTCCGGCGCGGCCCATCACGTACTGCGCGGTGACGCCCTTCAGCACAGCGCACTCCAGGCGCTGCCGCCGGGGGACGACGAGGTTGGCCGCGTACCGGGTCAGCGCGCCCTGGCTGCCGGCGGGCTCGGCCGCCAGCGTCGCGTCCTGCGCGGAGCGGCAGAACCGGCCGATCAGCTCGCTGGTCAGGTTCTTCAGCGCGGCCAGGGAACTCAGGCCGCCGTCGAAGCCCGCAGGCCAGCACGGCAGTTCGAGCAGGGCGGCGAAGATCTCGCCCAGCTCGTCGACGGTCACCGAGCCCGGGGCGCAGTAGGTGGCCGCGGTCAGGCCGGCCACGGCCTTGCGTTCGGCCGGGTCGCGGAGCGCACCCATCGTGATCAGGCCGCTGTGCAGCCCGTCCTCCAGGTCGTGCACGGAGTAGGCGATGTCGTCGGCCCAGTCCATGACCTGGGCCTCGAGGCACAGCCGGCCGGGCGGCGCGCCGTCCCTGATCCAGGCGAACGCCTCGGCGTCATCGGCGTACACGCCGTACTTCGGCGGAGCCGACAGGTCGCCATCCGGGGCGGGCCAGGGGTACTTCAGCGTGCCGTCGAGGGTGGCCCGGGTGAGGTTCAGGCCGGCCCCGGGCACCTTGGCCTCCAGCCGGGTCAGCAGCCGCAGGCTCTGCGCGTTTCCCTCGAAGCCGCCGCAGCCCGCGGCCAGGTCGGCCAGGGCCGACTCGCCGTTGTGGCCGAACGGCGGATGCCCCAGGTCATGGGCCAGGCAGGCGGCGTCGACCAGGTCGGGATCGCATCCGAGCTCCGCCCCGAGCTCGCGCCCGATCTGCGCGCACTCCAGCGAGTGCGTGAGCCTGGTCCGCGGGAAATCGCCCGACCCCACCTCGACGACCTGTGTCTTGGCCGCCAGCCGACGCAGCGCGGCGCTGTGCAGTACCCGGGCGCGGTCCCGCTCGAAAGGACCGCGCCCTGGGCGCTTGGGCGGCTCGGGCGCCCACCGCGCCGTCGCGTGGGCGTCGTAGCCGCCGGTGGTCACCTGCTGTCGCTGCCCGCCGTGGCTTCCGCCGCCGCGGCACGGCCCGCCTCCAGGCGGGCCACCGGGACCCGGAACGGCGAGCAGGACACGTAGTCGAGGCCGACGTCGTGGAAGAAATGCACCGAGTCGGGGTCGCCGCCGTGCTCACCGCAGACGCCGAGCTCCAGATCCGGCCGGGTGGCCCGGCCTTCCTGCACCGCGATGCGGATCATCCGGCCGACCCCTTCTGTGTCGATGGTCTCGAACGGCGAGACACCGAAGATGCCGAGCTCGATGTAGCGGCTGAAGAACGCGCCCTCCACGTCATCGCGGGAGAAGCCCCAGCCCATCTGGGTCAGGTCGTTGGTGCCGAACGAGAAGAACTCGGCGCTCTCCGCGATCTCGCCGGCGATCATCGCCGCCCGCGGCACCTCGATCATGGTTCCGATCAGCGTGTGCACACTGGTGCCGGTCTCCTCGGCTACCTCCTTGACCACTCCCTCCGCGTCCTCGCGGGCGATCTCCATCTCCTGTACGGACGCGGTGAGCGGGATCATGATCTCCGGGCGCGGGTCGGCGCCCGCCTTCTTGAGCTCGGCTGCCGCTTCCGCGATCGCCCGCACCTGCATGCTGAACAGGCCGGGGATGACCAGGCCGAGCCGGACGCCGCGCAGGCCAAGCATGGGGTTCTGCTCGTGCAGGCGGCGCACCGCGTCGAGCAGCTTGCGGTCCTTCTCGCTGGCCCCGTCCCCGGCCAGGGCGACCTTGACCGACAGGTCGGTGAGGTCGGGCAGGAACTCGTGCAGTGGCGGGTCGATCAGCCGGATCACGACCGGCAGCCCGTCCATGGACTTGAGGATGTCGACGAAGTCGCCGCGCTGCAGCGGCTGGAGGGCGTCCAGCGCGGCCTGCCGCTCCTGGTCGTCACCGGCCAGGATCAGCCGCTCGACCAGCTGGCGGCGCTCGCCGAGGAACATGTGCTCGGTCCGCACCAGGCCGACCCCGCGGGCCCCGAACCGGCGGGCCCTGGCGCAGTCGTCGCCGGTGTCGGCGTTGGCGTAGACACCGAGGCGGCGGGTGGCGTCGGCGTGCTGCATGATGCGGTTGACGGCGCTGACCAGCTCGTCAGACTCCGGGTCCAGGCTTCCCTCGAAGAACTCCACCACCGGGGAGGCCATGACCGGCACCTCGCCGAGGTACACGACCCCGGACGTGCCGTCGATGGAGATCACGTCACCTTCGCTGACCGTGACCCCGCCAGGAGCGGTGAACTTCCGGCCTGCCACGTCGACCTCGAGATCGTCCGCGCCGCAGACGCAGGTCTTGCCCATGCCGCGGGCGACCACGGCCGCGTGGCTGGTCTTGCCGCCGCGGCTGGTCAGGATGCCCTGGGCGGCGATCATCCCGTGCAGGTCGTCGGGGTTGGTCTCCCGGCGGACCAGGATGACCTCCTCGCCCTTCCCGGCCTCCTCGACGGCGCGCGCGGAGTCGAACACGGCCTTGCCGACCGCGGCGCCGGGCGAGGCGCTGATCGCCTTGGTGATCTTCTTCACCTCGCCGCTGGTGTCGAAGCGGGGGAACATCAGGTGCGCCAGCTGGTCCCCGGTGACCCGGTCCAGCGCCTCGTTCATGTCGATCAGGCCCTGGTCCACGAGCTGGATCGCGATCCGGAACGCGGCCGCGGCGGTGCGCTTGCCGACCCGGGTCTGCAGCATCCACAGCTTGCCGCGCTCGATCGTGAACTCGATGTCGCACAGGTCCTTGTAGTGGTTCTCCAGGGTCTGCATGATCTGCATCAGCTCGGCGTACGACTTAGGGTCGATCTGCTCGAGGTCCTGCAGCGGCACGGTGTTGCGGATGCCGGCGACCACGTCCTCGCCCTGGGCGTTCTGCAGGTAGTCGCCGTACACGCCTTGCTGGCCGCTGCCCGGGTCGCGGGTGAAGGCCACGCCGGTGCCCGAGTCCATGCCCAGGTTGCCGAACACCATGGCCACGATGTTGACCGCGGTGCCGAGGTCGGCCGGGATCCGCTCCTGGCGGCGGTACAGGATGGCCCGGTCGGCGTTCCAGGACTCGAACACGGCCTTGACCGCCAGGTCCATCTGCTCACGGGGGTCCTGCGGGAAGTCGCGGCCGGTCTTGTCGCGGACGATCCCCTTGAACGTCTCCACCAGTTCGCGCAGGTCCGACGCGTCCAGGTCCAGGTCGTTCTTGGTCCCCTTGGCCTGCTTGGCGGTGTCGATCGCGTGCTCGAAGTCCTCGCCGTCGATGTCCAGCACGGTCTTGCCGAACATCTGGATCAGCCGCCGGTAGGAATCCCAGGCGAACCGCTCGCTGTCCGCCTGCTTGGCCAGGCCGTGCACGGACTCATCGGACAGGCCGATGTTCAGCACGGTCTCCATCATCCCCGGCATGGAGAACTTGGCCCCGGACCGGACGCTGACAAGCAGCGGGTCGGCGTGATCGCCGAGCTTCCTGCCTATCTTGCGCTCCAGCTGGGCGAGGTGCTCATCGACCTCGGCAGCGAGGCCGTCGGGCACCCGGCCCTCGGCGAGGTAATAACGGCAGGCATCGGTGCTGATAATGAAGCCGGGCGGGACCGGCAGGCCGAGGTTGGTCATCTCGGCCAGGTTGGCGCCCTTGCCGCCCAGCAGGTCCTTCAGATCCTTGTTTCCTTCGGTGAAGTCATAGACGAGCTTCGGCACTGAACGCACTCCTTGTGGTGCCGCCAGCCCGGGCGCGGCCGGTCGCCGTGCACGCTGGTCGGCAAAGTGTTCTGCGGCCTGTTCGGCCCCTCAGTTTGGACTCTACCGAGCCGCGCCGACCGCCGGCGACGCGGTCGGCCGGACGGTGGCGGATTGGCCGGATGATCGCGGGTTTCGGTCTGCCCTGGGCCGCGGCACAGAAACTTCTGTCCGGTGAGCAACTGGGGCAAGCAACTAACCAGCACTCACAGCGTCTCTTATACGTGGACGCCAACGCGCGCGACCCGGTGAATGGCCCTGGCTTGCTGACTGCCCGGCAGGAAGGCCGGTGGCCCGGCGAGGCCAGCCCGGGTCCGGGCCGCGCCGTCGCCGGGCCATCGCGGCTCCGGGCGGATGATGCCGGGGCCGCGGTCACCGTGCTGTATGAGATCCACGCGGTGGGCCTGATCCGGCTGGCCGTGGTCATGCTCGGTGAGCGCTCGGCCGCCGAGGATGTGGTGCAGGAGGCGTTCTGCGCGCTGTACCGCCGCTGGGAGCACCTGGCGGAACCCGACAAGGCCCTGGGCTACGTGCGCTCGTCGATCCTGAACGGGTGCCGCACCGAACTGCGCCGCCGGGGCAGGAACGAGCGCCGGGCCAGATCAGGAACGGCCGCCGTGGACACCGCCTCCGCCGAGTACGCGGCGCTCGTCAGCGAAGAGCACCGTGAGGTGCTCGCCGCGCTGCGGCGGCTGCCGCGCAGGCAGCGTGAGGCTCTGGTGTTCAGGTTCTACCTCGATATGTCCGAGGCCGAGATCGCCGCCGCGATGGATATCAGCCAAGGCACCGTCAAGTCCACCACGTCGCGCGCGCTCGGCGCCCTCGGCCGGATCCTCGGGAAGGACAGATGACAGCCATCGAAGACCGCGTCCGCGCGGCGACCCGCGCCGCCGCGGCGACGGTGGCCCCGGACAGCGCCCCACCGCTGCGGCTGGCCCCGGAGCCAGGGCGCGGCCGGCCCGGCGTTCCTGGCCGCGGCCGGCGGTCCTGGTCCAGGGCGATCGCGCCCATCGCCGCGGCCACGGCGGTCATCGGCGTGGTGGCCGCCTCCGTCGCGCTGACCCACGCGATGGCGCCGCGGGCGCACAGCCACCGGCTTCCGGCCGGCACGGTCCCGCTGAGCGCCGCGCCCTCATTCGCAGGGGCGGCCGTTCCTGCCTACTACGTCGCCCTCGAGCCCGGGCCCCTGGCGGCCGCCTCCACGCGGGCCGTGGTCCGCGCCACAGCCACCGGCACCGAGCTTGCCCTGATCAGGCCGGCCCGGCCGGACTACGCGTTCGCCGCGGTCACCGCGGCCGCCGACGACCGCACGTTCGTCCTGGCCGCGCAGCCGAAGGCTGCCCCTCCGAGGCAGGTACACGGGAAGTGGACCTCGGGCCCGACCCCGCCCACGAGCTTCTTCATGCTGCGCCTGGACCCGGCCAGTCACACAGCCAGGCTGACGGCGCTGCCGATCTCCGAGGGCAGGAATCAGGTCGACGGCATTGCCCTCAGCCCGGATGGCAGCAAGCTCGCCGTGTTCCTGGGCCAGGTGGGTCCGGGGCCCAAGCAGGAGGAAGCGATCCAGGTCGTCTCGCTGCGGACCCGGTCGGAGCGGACCTGGACGTGGCGCCCCGGCCGGACGCGTGGCCTCGGCACTGTGGTGCTGGGCGCGAACCCGCTGTCCTGGACGGCCGACGGGCGGACCATCGCCTTCCAGGAGATCACCAGCTTTAGACGCGCCAGCCCGCGCATCGCCGTCCGTATGCTCGACACCGCCGCACCAGGCCACAGCCTGCTGTCAAGCCGTGTGGTCGGGAGGTTCAGCTCCAGCAACACCGGTGACGCGATGATCACGCCGGACGGGACCAGGATCGTGGTCCCGACCGTCACGCACACGGCCCGGGCGTTCACCGAGTACTCGACGGCGACCGGGAAGCGCGTGGCCGTCCTGGGCCGCCGGCCGTACCCGCACGCGAACTACGGCGGGTGGCCGGTCATCTACTGGTCCAGCCCGTCGGGCGGCACGCTGATCGTCTATGACGCCGCGCCCGGATCGAAGCTGCTGACCGGCAACGGCGGCATGGTCCCCGGGGTGCTCGCGGTGGTCACCGGCAACGGGTTCCTGCCGGTGCCAGGATCGGACTCCCAGGCCGTCTGGTAGCCGCACCGGCCGGGCCGGGCGCCCCCCGGTACCCCTGGCCTGCTGGCAGCGGCCGGGTCTGCGGTCTTTTGCGGCGCTGCTCCGTGACAGACTCAGGCATGGACATGCCGACCCAGAGCGTGATCGGGGTGCTGCACCCCGGCGAGATGGGCGCTGCGGTCGGGCGCTGCCTGACCGGTGTCGCCGCCGAGGTGCTGTGGGCTTCCGAGGGCCGCGGACCGGAAACCGCGGCCCGGGCCAAGGCCGCGGGCCTGACCGACGCGGGCACGCCCGCGGACATAGCCGAGCGCGCGGATGTCATCCTCTCGATCTGCCCACCGCATGCGGCACTGGACGTGGCCTGGGCGGTGCAGGGCTTCGGCGGCCTGTTCGTGGACGCCAACGCGATCTCCCCGGCGACCGCCCGCGAGGTGGCGCTGATGGTGGAGGAGGGCGGGGCCACCTACGTCGACGGCGGGATTATCGGCCAGCCCCCGTCCCCCGCCCAGGCGGGGCAGACCCGCCTGTACCTGTCCGGCCCGGACGCCGGTGCCGTGGGCGCGCTGTTCGAGGGCACCATCCTGGACGCGCGGGTCGTGGCCGGTGGCACCTGGTCCGCGTCCACGATCAAGATGGCTTATGCGGCGTGGACCAAGGGCACGGCGGCGCTGCTGCTCACGGTACGGGCGCTGGCCAGGTCCGGGGGCGTGGAGGAGACGCTGCTCGCCGAGTGGGAGCTGTCCCAGCCTTCGCTCGCGGACTGGTCCGGCCGGTCCGCGCAGTCGGCGACCGCGAAAGGCTGGCGCTGGGTGGCCGAGATGGAGGAGATTGCGGCCAGCATGGCCGCCTTCGGCCTGCCCGACGGGTTCCACCAGGCCGCGACCGAGATCTTCCGCCGCTCACCGCGCGACGATCCGGACGCCCCCGCCGGCGAGGCCCTGGACCGGGTTCTTTCTGCCATCACCGGGGAGGCGATCCGCGGGTAGCTCCGCCGGGCCCGCGGCGCCCGCCGGCGTCAGCCCCGGCGGCTCGGGTCGGCGAGCAGCAGCAGCCCGCGCAGGCCAGCGTCGAGGATCAGGGCAATGATCGCGATTGTGATGATCCCGGCGAAGGCCAGCGCGGTGTCCAGGTAGTCGCCGGCCTGCATGATCATGAATCCCAGCCCGCTGGTGGCAGCGATCATCTCGACCGCGACGATGCTGCTCCAGGCTCCGGCCATGGCCAGGCGCATGCCGGTGAGGATGAACGGCAGGGCGGCCCGGATCTGGACGTGCAACAGCGTGTAGGTCCGGGACGCGCCGAGCGTCCTGGCGCACAGCCGCAGGTCGTCCGGCACCTCATCGAGCGCGGCCACGGTCATCACGGCCATGAGCGGAACGACCCCGACGATGATCAGCACTTCCTTGGGCGTCTCGCCGATGCCCAGCCAGACGATGAACAACGGGATGAACGCGAGCGGCGGCAGCGGCCGGAGAATTTCGATCACCGGGTCGATGAGGTGCCGCACCACGCGGCTGGCGGACATCGCCGACCCGAGCGCGATCCCGGCGGCCACGCCGATGACGAAGCCGACCAGGATCCGCCGCAGGCTGATGTACAGGTCGAACCAGAGCGGCTTACCCTGCGCGGGGTACGGCCGGTTCAGGTAATGCAGGAACTGCGCCACGGTCTGGGTGACCGAGGGCAGGGCCACCTGGTCGGCCAGGAGCATCGCGGCGGCCTGCCACAACAGCAGCAGCGCGCCGATCCCGGCCGCGCCGGTCGCCACCCGGCGGGTCCTGGCGCGGCGCCGGGCCCGGCGCTGGGCGATGAGCTCGGCCCGGTCGTCCAGATCCTCGTGACCGTCCGGGCCCGGCCCGTGCGGGCGGCTGTCCTCGATGACCGCGAGACCACCGCCCGGTCCGTACCATCCCGACATCCTTCACGCTCCTCGGTCGGTCGTCAGGGCCCGACGGATGCTCCGCTTCACGGCCAGGAAGTGCTCGGTATCGACGTCCAGCGCGTGCCGGGGCCGGCCGAGCGGCACGTCGATGACCTCCCTGATGCCCGGCGGCCTGCCGCCCATGACCGCCACCCGGTCGCCGAGCAGGACCGCTTCCTCAAGGTCATGGGTCACGAAAATGATCGTGATCCGGTACCGGTCCCACATGGACAGCAGAAACTCGTGCATGCGCAGCCGGGTGAAGGCGTCGAGCGCGCCGAACGGCTCGTCCATCAGCAGCAGCGAAGGACGCGTCACCATCGCGCGCGCGAACGCGGCCCGGTGCTGCATCCCCCCGGACAGCTCATGCGGGAACGCGTCGCCGAACTGGTCAAGCCCGACGGTGGCCAGGATCGCGTCGGCCTCGGCATCCAGCTCGGGATCGTCCCGCTCGTGGATTCCCCCTGAGCGCTGCGCCTTGGGCCCGAACAGGACGTTCTTTCTGGTGGTGAGCCACGGGAACAGCATCGGGCTCTGGAACAGGATGCCCCGGTCGGGGGCAGGCCCGGTCACGGGCCTGCCCCCGACGGTCACCGATCCCTGGTCATGGTCCAGGGCGCCGGCCACGATCCGCAGCAGGGTGCTTTTGCCGCAGCCGGACGGGCCGAGCAGGCACACCAGCTCGCCCGCGCCCACCTCCAGGTCGACTCCGGCGAGTGCGACGGTGCGCCGGCCAGCGCGCCTGAACGTCTTGCCTACCCCGCTGAGCACTACGTTCACGGCACCCGCCGCATCCCAGGAACCCGGGGATGCGGCGCTGTCTGCGGCCGCATCCCCTGGCTCGTGGAACGCGCTCGCCGGCTCAGCCTGAGCAGCCACCGGCCAGCGCCTTCTTGACGAACGATGAATCCACATGAGTGGCCAGCACCGCCGAGGACGGAGCCGAGGTGAGGCGGCCCTGCCCGACCAGGAACTTGGCGGTCAGCTCGTAGGCCTTGACGATCGGGCTCGAGGCGTCGCCGGGCGTGGAGCCGAGCCAGTGCAGTTGCTGGCTGAGCGGTATGAACGGATAGGCCTTGGTGGCCGACACGATCAGGTTGCCGGGGACGCCCTGGACCTTGGCGCTCTGGGCCAGGTACCTGTTCGCCTGCGGCCCGGTGAACAGCCGGGTGGCCTGGACTTCGGCGCAGACATACTTCTGTACCAGTGCCGGATCGCTCTTGACGAGCTTCTGCGAGACGGCGACCACATTCAGGCCGGGAATGCCCAGTTTGGCGATCTGCTCGGCATCGACAAGCGGGTGACCGCCCTTGGCGACCAGCTGGGCCTCCGGGCCGGCCTGAACGTAGGCCGCCGTCACCGAGCCACCCAGGTAGGCGGCGGCCGCCGCCTGCTCGCTGGCGAACCCGACCACCTTGACCGAGGACGTGAGGCGCTGCAGGCCGAGCCAGCCCTGCAGCTCGTAGTCCTCGGACGAGCCGACCAGGACCCCGACGGCCTTGCCCGCCAGCTGGGCTGGCGTGGTGATCGACTTGGGCACGATCAGGGCATCCGCGTCAAAGCTCTGCGCGATGACCACGTCGACTGCCGTGTTCGTGCCGATGGCGCCGACGACCGGCGGGTTGCCGACCCCGCTGATGGCCTGGAGGCTGCCGCTGCGCATCTCCGCGATCGCGGTGACACCCGCGTCGAACGGGACGTAGTGCAGCTTGGCCGGGATCGTCTTGGCCAGGGCGGGGTCGCTGTCGATGATGCTGTCGGAGTTGGCCACCGTGCCCTGGCCGTAGGCGACCGTGAAGCTGGGCAGCGCCGTGCCGGAACTGCCGCTCTGCGTGACAACCCAGACCACCAGCGCGATGACCACGACCGCCGCGACGCCAATGCTGATATAGATCCGCCGGCGCCTGCGCTTGTAGACGGGGGCACCGGCTCGGGGCTGCGTGGTGGTGCCGGGCTCGGCGCTCATGCCGCGCTCGCGTAGTAAGCGGTGGCCTCGCCCTTCAGGGCCACGCTGGGGCGGCCGTCCACCCCGACGGGAACCGGGCCGGCCACGGTGACACGCTCCCCGCGCCGGTGTTCGCTGCCGTAGTCGAAGATCGCATAGTGCTGGGTGGCCCGGTTGTCCCAGATCGCCAGGTCGTCGGCCCGCCACTGCCAGCGGACCGTGTGCTCCGGCCGGGTGATGTAGTCCTGCAGGATGCGGATCAGGTCCCGCGACGCCTGCGGTGAGAAGCCGGCCACCGAGCGCGCGAAGCCGCCCAGGATCAGCGAGCGCTCCTCCGTCTCCGGGTGCACCCGGACCGCCGGGTGCTCGGTCTCGTAGACCGTCGACACGAACTCCCGGCGCTTGGCCTGCAGGAGCACGTCGTCACGCTCCGCGCGGTAGGCCACGGCCGCGTAGTCGTAGTCGTTCGTGTGCACGATGCGCAGCCGGTCCGCCAGGTCGCGCAGATCCGGGGGAAGCGCCTGGTAGGCCGAAACGGTGTTGGCCCAGAGCGTGTCGCCGCCGACCGGGGGGATCACCACGGCGTGCAGCAACGTGAACGCCGGGGGCCGGTCCACGAACGTGACGTCGGTGTGCCAGTGGTTGGCCCGTGAGCCCTGGCGCGAGTCGATCTCCTCCAGGAACGGCTGGTCCGGCGGCGAGGCCAGCGTCGGGTGGCCGAGGGTGAGGGGGCCGAGCCGCTCGGCGAACGCCACCTGGCTGGCGTAGTCCAGGCCCTGCTCGCGCAGGAAGATCACCTTGTGGTCCAGGAGCGCCCGGCGGACCTGCGCGACGGTGTCGTCGGTGAGCGCGGCCGTGGTGTCCACGCCGGTGATCTCGGCCCCGATGTGGCCAGCCAGCCGGCGGATGCCGATCCGGATGTCACTGCTGATGGTGTCGGTCATGACGGAATGCCTCTCGCTGTGAAGGTGGACGGAGACTGCGGGCCGCGGACTGCGTGGCCCCGGCCCGATCAGGGGCAGGCGAGACCAGGACCCGGGCAGCCTGTGCTGCCGGGCCGGACCCGGAGGTGGACGGGACGAAAGGGGCAGGTGCCAGTTATGGCCTGCGGACCGGACACGCCGCGCTGGCCACGAACAGCAGATCCACGTAGCGGCGCTGCACGCGGTAGTGGGGGGTCATGGCTTCAGCGTGCCCCGCCATCCGCTTGAAGTCAATATTTCCGACCAAAATTATCTGGATTTACTCGAGCGGTCCCGATACCGCTCCGGTCAAGGCGACGTGATCAGCAGCCGGACAGGCGCTCGGACAGGTAGGACACCAGGCTGTCGATGCCCACCCTCTCCTGCTTCATCGAATCCCGCTCGCGCACCGTGACCGCCTGATCCTCGAGTGTGTCGAAGTCGACGGTGACGCAGTAGGGGGTGCCTATCTCATCCTGGCGCCGGTAGCGGCGGCCGATCGCGCTGGCGTCGTCGAAGTCCGCGTTCCAGTGCTTGCGCAGGCTGGCCGCCACGTCCCGGGCCTTCGGCGACAGGTCCGCGTTGCGCGAGAGCGGGAGCACCGCTACCTTGACCGGCGCGATCCGGTGGTCGAGGCGGAGCACCGTGCGCTTCTCCATATTCCCCTTGGCGTCCGGCGCCTCGTCCTCGGTGTAGGCGTCGAGCAGGAACGCGAGCAGGCACCGGTCCACGCCCACCGCGGGCTCGATGACGTACGGCAGGTACCGTTCGCCGGACTCCGGGTCGAGGTAGGACATGTCCTGGCCCGAGGCGCGGCTGTGCGTACCGAGGTCGAAGTCGGTGCGGTTGGCCAGGCCCTCGAGCTCGCCCCACTCCGAGCCGGGGAAGCCGAAGCGGTACTCGATGTCGACCGTGCGCTTGGAGTAGTGCGAGCGCTTCTCCTCGGGATGCGTGTACAGCCGCAGGTTGTCCCGGCTGAGGCCCAGGTCGGCGTGCCAGGCCATCCGGGTCTCGATCCACCGGTCGTGCCACTCCTCGTCGGTGCCCGGCTTGACGAAGAACTCCATCTCCATCTGCTCGAACTCGCGGGTCCGGAAGATGAAGTTGCCCGGCGTGATCTCGTTGCGGAACGACTTGCCGATCTGGCCGATCCCGAACGGGATCTTCTTGCGTGAGGTCTGCAGCACGTTGCGGTAGTTGATGAAGATGCCCTGCGCGGTCTCCGGGCGCAGGTAGGCGAGGCCGGATTCGTCCTCGGTGGCGCCCAGGTAGGTGCGGAGCAGCCCGTTGAACATGCGCGGCTCGGTGAACGCCCCCTTGGTGCCGCAGTGCGGGCAGGTCACCTGGGCCAGCCCGCCCTCCGGGGGATGGCCGTGCTTCTCCTCGTACGCCTCGATCAGGTGATCGGCGCGGAACCGCCGGTGGCAGGACATGCACTCGGTGAGCGGGTCCACGAACTCGGTGATGTGGCCGCTGGCCTGCCATACCTCGGGCGCGAGGATCACCGAGGAGTCGAGTCCGACGATGTCGTCGCGTTCCTGGACCATCGAACGCCACCACTGGCGCTTGATGTTGTTCTTCATCTCGACGCCGAGCGGACCGTAGTCCCAGGACGCGCGGAGCCCGCCGTAGATCTCGCTGGACGGGTACACGATCCCGCGGCGCTTGCTCAGGCTGACGAGGGGATCCAGGCGGTCACTGCGTCGTGCCATCACGTTTCTCCATCCGGCTGGCGGTCGGCGGCTTGCGGTGGGCGGCTCGCGGGCGCTCGCTGGCGCGGTCTGTGAGCGAGGCTGGCAAAGGTGATATGCCGCTGCACCCAAGCTTAGCGGTGATCCTTTGTGGGTCGTCCGGCTATCCTCGTGCGTGACCTGGGACATAAGCCCTGCGGCCACTCGAAGGGACGTCAGCGATCCGTGAGTACCAAGCGGTCCGCCCGGCGGACTCCGCCTGGCCAGGCTAGCCCACCCAGGCGGCCGGCCTCGCCCAGCAGGTCGGCGTCAGCCGCCCAGCAGGCCTCCACGGCGCGGAAGTCAACGGAGCAGCGCAGCGCGGCGCCGCTCATCTACCTCCGCCAGCTCCCCTCCTGGCTGCTGCCGGTGGTGATCCTCGCCCTCTTCGTGGTCGGCCTGGCCGTGCGGGGCTTGGTCGGCGCGGTCGCGCTGTGCGCGGTGGCGGCCTTCCTCGCCTGGCTCGCGTTCCTGTCCTGGCCCGCCCTGACCACCCGGGGACGGCTCGGGCGGGTGCTGGCGATCGCAGTCCTGGCCGCCCTGGCTGGGTTCGTGGCCACGCGCTGATCCGCTGCTAGCCCGAGGACACCGGGTTCGGCATCGCGCCGCCGTAACGCCGGTCCCGCCCGGCGTAGATCTCGCACGCCTGCCACAGGTGCCGCCGGTCGAAGTCGGGGAACAGCGTGTCCAGGAACACCATCTCGGCGTACGCGGACTGCCAGATCAGGAAGTTGGATGTCCGCTGCTCGCCCGATGACCGGACAAACAGGTCAACATCGGGTATGCCCGGCTCATCCAGGTAGCGCGCGAAGACCTTCTCGTTGATCTTGTCCGCGCGCAGCTTTCCCGCGGCGACGTCGGCGGCAATCGCCGCGGCGGCGTCGACGATCTCCGCCCGGCCGCCATAGTTGACGCAGAACTGCAGGGTGAGCACTGAATTGTCTGCGGTGAGCCGCTCGGCGTACTCAAGCTCGGAGATGACGCTGCGCCACAGCCGCGGCCGTCGGCCCGCCCAGCGCACCCGCACGCCCATCTCGTGGAACTGGTCCCGGCGGCGGTGGATGACATCCCGGTTGAACCCCATCAGGAAGCGGACCTCGTCCGGGGACCGGCGCCAGTTCTCGGTGGAGAACGCGTAGGCCGACAGGTAGGGGATGCCGAGCTCGATCGCGCCCATGATCACGTCGAAAAGGGCTGCCTCTCCCCGCTTGTGGCCCTCGGTGCGCGGCAGGCTGCGCTGCTTGGCCCAGCGGCCATTGCCGTCCATGACCAGCGCCACGTGCCGGGGGACGAGGTCCCGGGGGATGTCGGGCGGCCGGGCGCCGCCCGGATGGGGCTCCGGCGGGCGGATCTCGCGCCTCATGCGCTCGCCGCCGGGGTCAAGCGTGCTCCACGTGGCGCAGCGAACGGATGGAGTGTTCCAGGTGCCACTGCAGGTAGGCGGCGACCAGCCCGCTGCACTCGGCCTGGTGCCTGCGCTCGCTATGGTCGGCGTGCGCCCAGTCGCCGCGCATCAGCGCGCTCATCAGCACCACCGTCGCCACGGCCGGAGTGGCGGCCCCTGGTCCCCGGCAGGAGCGGCATACCAGCCCGCCGGCCCCGATCGCGAACGCGAACGCGCGCAGCGCCACCGAGGTCACCGCGGTGTCGGCGTAGCCGTCCGGGCCGGTCTCCGCGACCCTGGTCCCGCACACGGCGCACTCGTCCAGCGCGGGTGCGTAGCCGGCCACGGCGAGCGAGCGGAGCAGGTAGGCGTCGAGCACCAGCCTGGGATCGTGCACACCCTCACCCAGCGCCCGCAGCCCGCCCACCAGCAGGAGGAACTGGCGCAGCGCGGGTTCCTTCTCGACCGGGGTGAGCTTCTCGGCGGTCTCCAGCATCGCGGTCCCGGCCGTGTACCTCGGGTAGTCCGCGGAGAACGGCTTGCCGTAGGGACGCACGGTGTCGGCCTGCGTGATCACATCCAGCGACCGTCCCTCGTACATCAGCACATCGACATGGGTGAAGGGCTCAAGCCGCGCGCCGAACCGGGACTTGGTGCGCCGCACTCCCTTGGCCACCGCGCGGACCCGCCCGGTGCGCCGGGCCAGCAGCGTGACGATGCGGTCGGCCTCGCCCAGCTTATGGGTGCGCAGCACGATGCCGTCATCACGGTAGATGCCCACCCGATCATTGTCGCGCATGCCGCTGACACGGCGGGCTAGCGACAGCACCGTGGCGTTAGGCGGGCGCACTCTCTTCGGTCATGGCGATAACTCCGCGCGCCTGGGCCTGCGTCATGCCGAGATGGGCGGCGATCTCCTGCGCCGCCTGCCGTTCGTCGCCGGTCAGCGGCCCGTCGGCCAAGCCGATCCGCACGACGTCGGCGAAGAACCACTCCCTGGCCGGCACGGCCAGCTGGATGGCCAGGCGGTTGAGCGGGTCCGCCAGGTCCTTGGCGGGCTGAGCCGATGCGGCCAGCGCGGCCAGATCGGCGTCCAGGGTGGCGGCATCGTACTCCGGCAGGCCAGCGCCCTTGATCGCATCGATGGCCCGGCGCCGGGACGACCCGCTGCTGCCGCCGCCGGCACGCAGGATTCCGGTGGCCGCGGCTCGCATCCCGGCCGGGAGCGCCGCCTGCATCTGGGCTGCCGTCGGCACGGCCAGCACGTCCATGCGGTACCGGGTGCCACAGACGACGCACTGCACATGCTCACTGATCTTGTTGAGCGGGATGATCGGGATGAAGAACGCCGTGAACCAGCGCCGGCCGACCTTATGCCGGTACCCGCGGTCACCGCCGCAGCGCTGGCAGTGGAGCGTTCCTTGCCCGATCGAGCGGCAGATCACCCGGAGCCCGAAAATGATCAGCAAGCTCGTTCCCCTTCCCGTCCGCATCCGCTGCGGGCGCCACCGTGGACCCAAGTCTTTGCAGTTCATCACATGTCCGCCAGGCCGGATACATAAGTCGAGCATTTTTCACCCGGGCGGTTCAGGGTGATGCAGGCCCGGATTTAATCGATGGCGCCCATGGCCGGCCCGGGGTTGGCTAGGAGTCATGCACATCGAGCAAT
The DNA here is from genome assembly GCA_963844655.1 of uncultured Actinomycetota bacterium. GTDB lineage: Bacteria > Actinomycetota > Actinomycetes > Streptosporangiales > Streptosporangiaceae > JASHPR01. Next base: position 326,423 of record CAWJPA010000002.1, read on the forward strand.
TCGACCCGGTCACCGACTCGTTACGGCTTCGGGCCTGTTACGAGATGGCAGAGGGCGCCAGGCCCGCGGACGACCCGAACGGCCCGCCCATGTCGCTGCCCGGTTTCACCGGCTGGTGGGGCATCGGCTGGAACTCTGACCCCAGGGAGACCTGGCTGGCCACGGACCACGGCGGCGAGCCGACCGGCTGCTATCTGCTGGAATTGCCGGACCTCGACAACACGAAGGCCGGCGGCTTGCTGCCGGTCGTCGCCCTGTCCCGGCGGCGCTCGGGTCTGGGCCGTGCACTGCTCGGCCACGCCGCCGGGCGTGCGGCCCGCGCCGGGCGCACGCTGCTGTGGGGTGAGACCCCATCCGAGTCCGCAGGGGCGGCGTTCGCCCGCGCCTGCGGGGCCAGGCCCGGCCTGACCGAGGTACGCCGCCTGCTCGACGTCGAGGCCATCCCGGCCGGCCATCTGCGCAGGCTCAGGGGGAGGACGGAGCCAGCGGCAGCTGGGTACTCGCTGCTGTCGTGGCAGGGCCCGGTCCCTGAGGCCTACCGCCGCCAGGTCGCCGTGATCAACGAGGCCATGGCCGACGCGCCGCTCAACCCGGGCGAGGAGCCGCAGTACTGGGATGCGGACCGGGTGGAGGCCTCCGACCGGCGGGTCATCGCCCAGGGGATTCGCCAGTACTCGGTCGCGGCCCGGTGCGACGGCAGCGATGAGCTGGCGGCGCTGACCCAGCTCGGCGTGGACCCGGAGTACCCGGAGTGGGGATTTCAGGAACTCACGGCCGTCACCCGGCCGCACCGCGGGCACCGGCTCGGACTGCTGGTCAAGTTGGCCATGCTGGAGCAGCTAGCCTCTGCCGAGCCGCAGGTCAGCCGCATCATCACCGGGAACACAGACACCAACCAGCACATGATCGCGATCAACGCGGAGCTCGGGTACCAGATCATGGACCACTGGGTCTCGTGGGAGCTCGACGTGGCCGACGCGGCCCGCGCGGGCTGCGCCGGGCCCTGACCGGTGGATGCCCCGATCGGCGCGGGCGCTGATCAGTCGTAGAAGCCGAGCCGCCGCAGCTGCTTGGGATCCCGCTGCCAGTCCTTAGCGATCTTGATGCGCAGGTCGAGATACACCCTGGTGCCGAGCAGCGCCTCTATCTGCTGCCGGGCCCGGGTGCCGACCTCCTTGAGCCGGGCACCCTTGGCCCCGATAACGATGGCCTTCTGGCTGGGACGCTCCACATACATCAGGGCGTGGATGTCGATGAGGTCATCGCGCCCTTCCCTCGGCGCCATCTCGTCCACAACCACGGCGATGGAGTGCGGCAGCTCGTCGCGCACCCCCTCCAGGATTGCCTCGCGGATCAGCTCGGCGACAAGCAGCTGCTCCGGCTCGTCGGTCTCCTCGCCGTCCGGGTACAGCGGCGGGCCCTCGGGCAGGTGCGAGACAAGCACGTCGGCCAGCACGTCCAGCTGGAAACTGGTGACCGCGGACACCGGTACCACATCGGCCCAGTCGCCGAGCTGGCTTACCGCCGCCAGCTGCGCGGCGATCTGCTCCTTGGTGGCCTGGTCGGTCTTGGTCACCACAGCGACCACCGGCGTCTTGCCCAGCCCGGCCAGCTCGGCCGCGAGGTATTTGTCGCCGGGGCCGATCCGCTCGGCAGCCGGCAGGCAGAACCCGATCACGTCCACCTCGGCGAGCGTGGACCGGACCAGGCTGTCCAGACGCTCACCCAGCAGGGTTCTCGGCCGGTGCAGCCCCGGCGTGTCCACGATCACCAGCTGGGCGTCGGGCCGGTGCACGATGCCGCGGATGGCCCGCCGCGTCGTCTGCGGCCGGCTGCTCGTGATGGCCACCTTGGCCCCGACCATGGCGTTCATCAGCGTTGACTTGCCGACATTCGGCCGCCCGGCAAAGCAGGCGAAGCCTGACCTGAACCCGGGCGGGACGGTCTGTGCCGGAAGCCGCGCTGGCGAAGGCGGCTGGGGTGATCCCACAACCCCGATTCTCCCCTAACCGGACGCCCGCCCCAACCTGCTCCGGTACCAGCCCAGAACTTGCGGCCGGCCCGGCTATCCGGAGAAGGTCACCAGCCGCCGCCGGTCGATGAAGCTGAAGTCGCTCGACAGGCTGCTGTACCGGTCACGAAGCCGGCGCAGCCCCTCATCCTGGCGCGCGTCGAGCATGGCCTCGACGGTGGCGGCCGGGAACAGGTTGATAATCTCAAGCGCCAGCTTTCTGATGAGCTCGTACCGATAGTGCCCGACCGAATCAAGCGCCCTGACCACCGGCAGGCGCAGATCAGGCAGGTCCGCGGGGCGCAGCGGCCCGGCAGCAGGCCGGACCGGATCGCCGGTGCCTGGCCGACGGGGCTTGCCGCCCGCGTTGCCGCGCAGAAACCTGCTGAGGATCTCCGTCATCACGATGGCAATCTCGTCCGTCTGCATCGCCCGGACCAGGTTCATCAGCGTGGCCGAGACCTTCGAGGCTCCCCGCGCGACGAGCCGCCCGGACGGAGTAAGCACCTCGATGACATCGCCGCTGCCGAAGTCGCCTTCGACCTTCTTGATCCCTGAGGCGAACAGGCTGGCCCCCGCGCCGATGCTCTCTTCCGCGGCCCGGTTGATCACGATGGAGCCATGGCTCACGGCCACACCGGAAATCCATCTGGCCTCGGCCGGGAACCGCGGCCTGGCGGGCCCGATACGCGTGCCCACCGGCTCACCCTTGATGCACCTGGTGATGACTCCGGGCCGCCGGGCGTTGCCGATGTGAGACTCAATGCCGTTATAGGCCGCGAGCTCCACGGCCCGCAGCTTGGACCTCATCCCGCCCCGGCCGGTTCCGGCGCCCGTGGTGCGGACGGCACGGAGGCGCGAGACCGGAAGGTCCTGCAGGTGAGCGGCGCTGTCCCGCGGCTTGTCCTGCACGCCGTGCACATCGGTCAGCAGCAGCAGCTTGTCCGCGCCGCTGGCGACGGCGATGGCGACCGCCACGGCGTCGTTGTCCGAACCCCGCGCGTCCGTGACATCGTTCCCGTTGACGATCGGGACGATCCCGGCCTCCGCGCATTCCCCCAGCACCGTGCTGACCGACGACACCGCGGCCGGGGAGCGGAGATCGTCTTCCGAGATCAGTATCTGGCACACGTGCTGACCCGATATCTCAGAGACCGACCGGTAGATGTCCATGAGAAAGGGCTGGCCGACGGCGGCTGCGAGGCGGTTTGACGGGCGCACGTCGCTCGCCCGGGTCAGGTACGCCGCGCCCGAGGACACCGCGCCTGACGTCACCAGGGTCACACTCCAGCCCAGCGACCTGGCGTTCAGGGCCGCGTCAAGCGCGGACGTAAGCACGACCGGGTCCGGGCCGGTGGCCCGGGTGACCGAACTCGAGCCCAGCTTCACGACGATCGACCTCATGGCCCGGCGCCCGCCCCTACCCCGGGTTCCCCGCGGGCTGGCCCGGGGCGGCCAGGCTGGCCGCCCCGGCCTTCGGGAGCACGGCGTACTGCCTCAAGTACAGGTCCCGGAACGTGACCGGCCCACGGGGCCCTGGTACCGCATCAATGTTGATCCCGGTCTCCGGCAGGGCCAGCAGCTTGAACCCGTCCAGCAGCCGGGGCGTGGCATTCCAGAACGCACCCGTCCCGCGGTAGGCCTCGAGGAACTGGTGTGCGGCGGCCGCGTCCTCGGCGACGACCGACGCCGCGAGGCCGGACGTCTCGGCGTTGGCCACCTCGGCCGCGTCCGCGGCGGCGGTGACGGGAGCAACGGTGATCGTCGCCTCGTGGCCGCTGTCCAGCGCCCACTCATGGCCGAGGGGGTGGCTGTGCGGAGGCAGCGAGGTGGCGATCCCCAGGCGCGCCGTGACCTCCGCGACGCGCGGCAGCATCGCGGGCCAGATGGGCTGCTGCACCAGAAGCAGGTTGAGCCGGTTGCACACCCCAAGGCGGTCCAGGCTGGCCTCGATGAGCCGGGACGCCAGCGCCGGGTCCGCGGACTCATCGAGGTAGATGACCGCGCCGCCGTCGGCGTGAGCCAGGATCCGGACCCCGTGCAGCGCGCCTTCGCGGGCGAGGGCGCGGGTGGTGTCCCCGCTGCCCCGCAGGATGACCAGCGGCAGCAGTGCCGGATGCCGGACCAGGGCGTAGGCGGCCGCGTGGCCAGGAACCCGGATGAGCTGAATGGCGTCGGGGCTGAGGCCGGAGTCCCGCAGCGCCGGGCCGACGACCTCATCGATGAGCACACTGGCTGACCGCAGGGCGCTGGACCCGGTGCGCAGGACGCCGGCGTTGCGCGACTTGATGAGCTGTGACGCCACGTCGATGACGACGTTGGGCCTGGCCTCGAAGCTCGCGCCGATGACACCGACGGGCCTGCGCCATTCCTGGAGGACCAGCCCACCGGGAAGCTCGCGGATGGTGCAGCGGCCCGGTTCGGCGGGCGCGTCCGCGAGGGCGAGAAGCTGGCCGGCCATGGCGTGCAGGCGATCCGGGCCGAGCATGAGCCGGTCCACGAAGGCCTGGGGCAGGCCCTCGGCGCGCGCGGCGGCGACATCCTCGTCGTTGGCGGCGATCACCTGATCCTCGCGTTCGTCAAGCCGGACCGCCATGGCTCGCAGCGCGCCATCCAGCCGGTCCGCTGAGGCGCCAGCCAGGTCTCCGGCCGCGCCCCGTGCGGCCTGGCCGGCCACCTCGACGGCCGAGTCCGCCACGCGCTCGTCCGGGGACGGCATCGCCCCACCCGGAACCGGGCGGCGGGCGGCGGGCGGGGTGCCATCAGGCATGGTCATTGGCCTCTCGGGATGCGAGTTCACGGTCTGGCCGGACGTGCGGCCAAGGTAGCACCGGCCGCGGCTCAGGGCCGCAGCGTCGCCTTGAGCGTGCCGTCGGGCGCGGCGTAGAACACGACCGCACCGGGGCCCGCGTCACGCACCGCGGCCAGGTCGGCCGGGTCGGGCCCGTCGTCGTTGACCAGCGCCGCCGCCTCCAGGCTGGATGCCCCGCTGGATACCGCCATGGCCACGGCCAGGTGCAGCGCCGACAGCCGCAGCGACGGCAGGGCCACGGCCGCCGCCGCGTAGGTCCGGCCGGTCTCGTCGCGCACCGCGGCGCCTTCGCTCGCCATGACCCGCGCGCGGGCCGCTCGGGCCAGCGTGATGATCTTGAGGTCTTCTGGGCCGGGCTGGTCGTCTGGGCCGGGCTGGGCCTCGCTCACCCGGCTGAGTCTAGTGCCGCGTCCCCGGGCGCGCTGCCCGGCGTCCCGCTGGCCGTCGCGCCGTTTCCTCGCCCGCTGCCCGCTCCGTCGCCGCCGCGCCCGTGGCCGGCGGGCTCGATGCGCTCGACGGTCACGGTCCCGATCCGGTTGCGCCGCCCGGCCAGGCTCTCCGCGGTCAGCCGCAGCCCGGCCACGGTGGCCACCGATCCGGCGATCGGCACCCGCCCCAGCCGCTGGGCGAGCAGGCCACCCACGGTTTCCACGTCCTCGGCCTCGATCCGGACCCCGAACAGCTCTTCCAGCTCCTCGACCCCCAGGCGGGCGGTCACCCGGGCCCGTCCCTCGCCGAGCCACTCCACCGGCGGCTGTTCCTTGTCGTACTCGTCAGCGATCTCACCGACGATCTCCTCGAGGATGTCCTCGATCGTGACCAGCCCGGCGGTGCCGCCGTACTCATCGATCACGATCGCGAGGTGGATCTGGCGGGCCTGCATCTCCCGCAGCAGCACATCGATGGGCTTGCTCTCCGGCACGAACGTGGCGGGCCGCATGATCGAGTCGACTTTCTCGACCGACTCCCCCTCCCGGTGCTCGTAGCTGCGCGTCACGATGTCCTTGAGATAGGCGATCCCGACCACGTCGTCCTCGTTCTCGCCGACCACCGGAATCCGGGAGAACCCGCTGCGCAGCGCGAGCGACAGCGCCTGGCGCAGGGTCTTGCCGCGCTCCACGAACACCATGTCGGTGCGCGGCACCATGACTTCGCGCACGATCGTGTCACCGAGCTCGAAGACCGAGTGAATCATGGCGCGCTCGTCGGGCTGGATCACGTTGCGCTGCTCCAGCAGGTCCACCAGCCCGCGGAGGTCCTCCTCGGATCCGGGCGGGCCGTCCCGCGCGCCACCGCGCCCCGCGGCGGTGCCCAGGTTGTGCAGCAGCCTGGGCAGCGGCCCCAGCACCCGTACCACCGGGGCCACCACGGCCGCGGCAGAACTGGCCACCCGCACTGCGCTGCTCCGCCCGAGGGATCGCGGCACCACGCCGGCCACGACGTAGATCACCACGGTCATGACCGCGGCCGTGATCAGGAACGCCCGCCACCCGGATCCCAGCCACTCCAGCAGGACCGCGGTGACCAGCACGGTGGCGGAAAGCTCGGCCGCGATCCGGGCCAGCATCAGCACGGACAAGTAGCGCGGCACGTCGGCCAGCACATACTGCAGCGGTGTCGAGCCCTTCCCGACGCCACGGCCCAGTTCCTTGGCCCCGGCCCGGGACACCCGCTCCAGGGCGGCCTCCGCGCTGGCGCACCAGCCGGCCAGCACCGTCAGCGCTAGCGCCGCCGCCAGCAGCCAGCCCATGGCCTCTTCACCCCAGTCCTCTCGCCCCGTCCGCCGTCATGCCCCGTCGGCCTTGTCGCCCGGCCGGCCCTGCCCGCCCTCAGGCGAGGCCGGGCCGTCCTGCCCCGGTGCCTTGTCCCGCCGCCCGGCGTGCCGTTCCCGCTTGTCCGGCCCGGGCCTGGCGGCTGGGCTGCGCTTGCGGTCAGACCCGGCCGGGCGGGCCGAATCGCCCCGGGCGTCGCGTTCCGACCGCCATGAGGCGAGCAGCCGGTCCTGCAAGCCGAACATGGTCGCGTGTTCATCCGGCTCGGCGTGGTCATACCCCAGCAGGTGCAGGATGCCGTGGGTGCAGAGGAGATCGAGTTCCTCCTGCACGCTGTGCTCCGCCTTGCAGGCCTGCTCGACCGCGACCTGCGGACAGAGCACCACGTCGCCGAGCAGGCCGGGCACGGCCTGCCCGTCGGCGCCATGCTCGGTGTGGCTGCCGCCAGGAGGGGGTGCCCGCAGCTCGTCCATGGGAAACGCGAGCACGTCGGTCGGCCCCGGCTCACCCAGCCAGCGCTGGTGCAGGTCGGACATGGCCGTCTCGTCCACCAGCAGCACCGACAGCTCAGCCAGCGGGTGCACCCGCAACTGGTCAAGCACGTGCCGGGCGAGGGCGGCCAGGCTCGCCTCGTTGACGTCTACGCCCGATTCGTTGGCGATCTCAATGCTCACGCCGTCTCCGCCCCGCGTTCTCAGCGGGCTCGGTTGCCCGTGCGGCGAGATCGGCCACCTGAGATCCGTTCCGTGTCTTCTGTCGCCCGGCGTGCGTCGAAGCGCTCGTAAGCGTCGACGATGTCGGCCACCAGCTTGTGCCTGACCACGTCGTGGCTGGTCAGCCTCGAGAAGTAGACATCGTCGACACCTTCGAGGATGTCCTGGACCACCCGCAGGCCGCTGGTCTGCCCGGCCGGCAGGTCGACCTGCGTGACGTCGCCGGTCACCACGATCTTAGAGCCGAAGCCCAGCCTGGTCAGGAACATCTTCATCTGCTCAGGCGAAGTGTTCTGCGCCTCGTCGAGGATGATGAACGAGTCGTTCAGGGTCCGGCCGCGCATGTACGCCAAGGGCGCGATCTCGATGGTGCCCGCCGCGGTCAGCCGCGGGATCGTCTCGGAGTCCAGCATGTCGTGCAGGGCGTCGTACAGCGGGCGCAGGTAGGGATCGATCTTCTCGTACAGGGTGCCGGGCAGGAAGCCGAGGCGCTCCCCCGCTTCTACCGCCGGCCGGGTCAGGATGATCCGGTTGAACTCCTTGGCCTGCAGCGCCTTCACCGCCTTGGCCATCGCCAGGTAGGTTTTGCCGGTCCCGGCCGGGCCTATCGCGAACACGATCGTGTGCTTGTCGATCGCGTCTACGTACCGCTTCTGGTTCAGCGTCTTGGGCCGGATCGTGCGGCCGCGCGTGGACAGGATGTCCAGGGTCAGCACGTCGGCTGGCCGGGCGCCCGACTTCCGGCGCAGCATGGCGACACTGCGCTCCACCACGTCAGCGGCGAGCTCAGCCCCGCTCGCCAGCAGGCTGGTCAGCTCGTCGAAGAGCCGCGCCACGAGCGCAGTCTCCTCGGGAGAGCCCGTCACGGTGATCTCGTTGCCGCGCACGTGGATGTCGGCACCGAAGGCGCCCTCGATCACATGCAGCAGTTCGTCCCGTGATCCGAGCAGGCTGACCATCGAGTGGTCATCTGGAATCACGATCTTGACGCGGGTGCGGCCGTCGGGTGACGGCTCACCGGTGCGCGGATCCGTGGGAGTGTCTGTCAAGGGCCCTTCCCCGCCCGGGCACACGCTCGGGCCCGGATGCTCGCCATGTTATCCGCAGCGCTCATCTGAACGGGCCTCACCCGGGCGGCCAGGTCATCGGCCTGCCCCCGAGGACATGCGCGTGCGCGTGGCCCACCGTCTGGCCGCCCTCGGCCCCGGTGTTGAACACGACCCGGTACCCGGTTTCCGCCACGCCCTCGGCGCTCGCGACCAGGTGCGCCTGCTCGGCCACCTCGGCCAGCAGCCCGTCGCCTGCCGCGGCCAGCGCGGCCAGATCGGGATAGTGATCCTTCGGGATGACCAGCACATGCACCGGCGCTTGTGCGTTAATGTCGCGAAATGCGACCGTGCGTGTACTTTCGCGGACCCGCTCCGCCGGAATCTCCCCGGCCGCGATGCCACAGAACAAGCAGTCTGCCACGGGCCCGATCTTAACTTGTGGTGGGCCGACAGGGCCGCCTACATATATGGTTGCAGTACTGCGAACCCTCGGCGCACCACCTGTCTGGTCTGCGCGGGCCGGCGGCTGCCGGCCGCCCGCGATCCGGTGCGTTGCTCGCCGCACTCGCGAGGAGGCGAACTCAGAACGGACATGGGTGTGGGGGGATCGTTTAGGCGACCCAGTATGCCGCAGGCCGACGCGCCAACCTTCGACCTGACAGATGCGCCAACACTCGAGATCAGAACGGGTGAACCTGGCGGCATACCAGCGCGTCCAATTCACGTGACCGAAACCCTGGTAGCGGATACCGCCTTGGGCTCGGTTCCGGCCGACTGGGACGCCGACCGGGCAGTGACCGCGCTGTACACCACGCACTACCGCTCGTTGGTGCGGCTGGCGGCACTGCTTGTGCGCGACGTCGCCACGGCGGAGGAAGTGGTGCAGGACTCGTTTGTCGCGATGCACGGCGGATGGCGCCGGCTGAGGGACAGCGATAAAGCGCTCTCCTATCTCCGGCAGTCGGTGGTGAACCGGTCCCGCTCCGTGCTACGGCATCGCGTAGTGGTTGACCGGAATGCTCCGAAACCGGCTCCCGATATGCCGAGCGCGGAACACGGGGCCATCGCCCTGCTCGAGCGTTCGGCCGTCGTATCCGCGTTGCGAACGCTGCCGCCACGGCAGCGAGAGGCACTGGTATTGCGCTACTACGGAGACCTGTCAGAGGCCCAGATCGCCTCTACCATGGGCATAAGCAGGGGCGCCGTGAAAAGCCACACGGCTCGGGCCATAGCGGCGCTGCGCAGCGTGCTGGAGCGTGAAGCATGACGCGCATGACGCAGCTTGAGCAGGAGGAGAGACTGCGCCGGGCCCTGCGCGCCGCCGCTGACTCGATCGAGCCCGCGGCCGACGGCCTGGAGCGGATCCGCGAGCGCCTGGTCAGGCCCCGCCCGCTGGCCGTGGCCTGGCTGATGGCGGGCTGGGCCGACGTGGCCCAGCCCGCCATGCTGCGGATCGAGCCGGCCTGGGTCAAGCTCACCGAACTGCTGGGCGAGTGGCTGCGCCCGGCCGGGCGGGTGCTGTCTCCCGCGGTCGACCGGATGCGCCCGGTGCTGCACCGGCTGCGCCCGACGATCCCGCAGCATGGCGCCGGGTCCGCCAGCCAGGCACCGCCGCGTTACCCCTGGCTGCGGCTGGCCGCGGCCATCGGCGTCATCGTGGTGGTCGCGTTCGTGGGCGGCTTCGTCCTCACCGGGCTGCCGCACACGATCATTTCTCAGGTGCAGCAAATCACCTCGAGCGGCGGGAACGGCTCCGGTGGCGGGGGGCAGGCCCCCACCGTCACGGGAACCGGGACGCGCACGCACCAGCCGAGCAGTGGCCAGCACAACCACAAGGCCACCCCGTCGCCGTCGCCGAGCTGCTCACCGTCCCCGTCCAAGAAGGGCTCGTCCAGCCCGTCCCCGGCGGCCTCCAACCCGCCGGCGGAGCCGAGCCCGACCGCGACACCGAGCCCGTCGGTGTCGCCCAGCCCGACCCCGACGCCGTCGCCGAGCAGCACCTCGGGCAGCACCAGTCCCTCGCCCACCTCGGGTGAGGCCTCGCTGACCGCGGTCATCGTCATCGACAACGTCGTGACCGGCCGCCCGCAGCAGGCCAGCAAGCCAAGCCCGACACCCACGACCTCACCCTGCTCGGCCGCGAGCAGCTGACGCGGGCCGGCCCCGGGCGGCGCTAGCCGCTAGCGGACCCCGCGTCGCCCGGAGTCGTGACGCGCGGCGCGGCGCGGACGGCGTCAGGCCCAGCGGCCGGAACCGGCGAGCAGCAGGGCCCCGGCCACGGCCCCGGCCGACGACGAGCGCAGGACCGTTGGCCCCAGCCGTGCCGCCACCGCCCCGGCGGCGGCCACGGCGCCGGCCTCGGCCGGGCTCACTCCGCCCTCCGGCCCGACGATCACCACGATGTCGCCGCGGGGCGGCAGCCTGATGCTGTCCAGCGTGGCCCGGGCACCGGGATCGAGCAGGACCGCCAGCGCGGCCCCTGCGACCCGCCGCGCGATGTCCGGCATGGCTTCGGGGCCGGTCACCTCGGGGATCCACGCCCGGCGTGACTGCTTGGCCGCTTCCCGCGCGGTCGCCCGCCAGCGGGCCAGCGCCTTGTCTGCCCGGTCACCGCGCCACCGCGCCACGCACCGGTCGGCCTGCCACGCCACCACGGCGTCCACGCCGACCTCGGTCATGGTCTCGACGGCCAGTTCCCCGCGGTCGCCCTTGGGGATCGCCTGCACGACCACGATCCGCGGATCTGCCGCCGGCTCGGCACGCCTGGCCACCACGGCCAGCTCCACCACGCCGGGCCGGGCCGTGGTCACCACGCACTCGGCCACCGCACCCGCGCCGTCGGTCACGTCGACCCGCTCGCCGGCCTCCAGCCGCCGCACGGTCGTGGCGTGGCGGCCCTCGGCGCCGGCGAGCACGATGGGATCGCGCTCGAGCTCAGCGCTCTCGGCCAGGAAGACCGGCGGTCTCAGGGCTCGTTCCCTGCGTCAGCGGCCGTTGAAAGCGTCGCGCAGCCGGGAGAAGAACCCCTGCTGACCCGGGGAGAACTTGCCGGCCGGCGTCTCCTCGCCGCGGAGCTTGGCCAGCTCCCTGAGCAGCTGCTCCTGCTCGGGGTCGAGCTTCGACGGCGTCTCCACGGTGACGTGAATGAGCAGGTCGCCGCGGCCGGAGGAGTTCAGGTGCGCGGTCCCCTGGTTGTACAGCGGGATCGCCTGGCCGGACTGGGTCCCGGGCCGGAGGTCCACGTCGGCGGGCCCGTCCAGGGTCTCCACCTTGAGCGTCGCCCCGAGGGCCGCGGCCACCATCGGGATCGTCACCGTGCAGTGCAGGTCGTCACCCTGCCGCTCGAATATCGCGTGGGGCCGCTGCACGATCTCCAGGAAGAGGTCACCCGCTGGGCCGCCGCCCGGGCCGGTCTCGCCCTCGCCGGCCAGCTGGATGTGCGTCCCGTCCTCCACGCCGGCCGGAATGCGCACCTTGATCGTGCGACGGGTCCTGACCCGCCCGTCGGCATCGCACTCCGGGCACGGGCGGCGGATCACCGTGCCGAATCCGCCGCAGGCCGGGCACGGCCGGGACGCCATGACCTGGCCCAGGAACGAGCGAGTCACCTGGCTCACCTCGCCCCGCCCGGCGCATATGTCACAGGTCTCCGGGTGGGTGCCTGGCGCCGTGCCCTCGCCGGAGCAGGTGGGGCACACCACCGCGGTGTCCACCACCAGATCCCTGGTGGTGCCGAACGCGCACTCTGACAGGTCGAGCTCGACCCGGATGGTCGCGTTGCGGCCGCGCCGTGCGCGGCTCCTCGGCCCGCGAGGACCGGCCCCGGCCCCGAAGAACGCGTCCATGATGTCGCTGAAAGGGAACCCGGCCGCGAACCCGCCGGGGCCGGCGGCCCCGGCCTGCGCGAACGGGTCGGCGCCCATGTCGTACATCTGCCGCTTGCCCGGGTCGGACAGTACCTCGTACGCCTGGGTGATCTCCTTGAACCGCTCCTGGGTCTGCGGGTCAGGGTTGACGTCGGGATGCAGCTCCCTGGCCAGCCGCCGGTAGGCCTTCTTGATCTCGTCCGCGTCGGCATCGCGCCTGACGCCGAGAACGCCGTAATAGTCGTTTGCCACCGACGCAACCCCTACGACTCGGCCAGGATCTGGCCCACGTACCGTGCCACCGCGCGCACCGCTCCCATCGCCGTCGGGTAGTCCATCCGTGTCGGACCGAGCACACCCAGCTTCGCCAGCGCCAGATCTCCCGACCCGTAGCCCGTCGCGACCACGGAGGTACTCAGCAGGCCGGGCACCTGGTTTTCTGAACCGATCCGGACCGTCAGCGATTCCTGGTCGCCCGACTCGCCGAGCAGCCGCATGAGCACCACCTGCTCCTCGAGCGCTTCCAGGACCTCATGCAGCCCCTGGGCGAAGTCGGCGGGGGTGAGATTGGCCGCGCCGCCCACGACGATCCTCTCCTCATGCCGCTCCACCAGAGTCTCCAGAATCACCGAGAACACCGCTGCCGCGTTGGCCCGTTCCTCCGGTGATACCCGGTCGGGAAGCTCGGCGACCAATGAGGTTACCTCGGTCAGCATGCGTCCGTCGAGGCAGGCGTTGAGTACCGCGCGCAGCTGGGTGATCGACTCATCGTCGATCGGGCCGGGAACGTCCACCGCGCGCTGTTCCACCCGTCCCGTGTCCGTGATCAGGACCAGGAGCAGCCGCCGGTCGGCCAGCGGCACGAGCTCGATGTGGCGCACCAGCGACCTGGTCAGCGACGGGTACTGGACCACCGCCACCTGCCGGGTCAGCTGCGCGAGCAGCCGCACGGTCCGCATCACGACATCGTCGAGGTCGTACGCCCCGGCCAGGAACGTCTCGATCGCGCGGCGCTCCGCCGACGAGAACGGCCGGACCGCGGACAGCCGGTCCACGAACAGCCGGTAACCCTTGTCGGTGGGCACCCGGCCCGCGCTCGTGTGCGGCTGGACGATGAAACCCTGCTCCTCGAGCACCGCCATGTCGTTGCGGATGGTCGCCGGGGAGACGTCCAGGCTGTGCCGGTCGACAAGGGTCTTCGAGCCCACCGGCTCGTTGGTGGACACGTAGTCCTCGACGATGGCGCGCAGCACTGCAAGCTTCCTGTCGTCGAGCACGCACTCACCTCCCTGGCACTCCCATATCCCGAGTGCCAAGTCTATGGCGGGAAGAATACTGGGATAACGCGCTGTCATGACGAGGGATTCGGTGCCGAGGCTGGCACCATCGAGCGTGAGGGTCAGAAAAGGCCAGCACAGACGAGGTTTCATGACCACCGAACCACCCTGGCAGACCAGGCCGCAAAACGGCCCGCAGGCCGTGTCCCGCCGCTGGCCGACCGTGCGGCAGTCCTGGCCAGGCCGGGCGGACCTGCCCGCTGACCCGCCCCGGCACCGATCCGGCCAGCAGACCGGCGCGGGACTACGGCCCGTAACCGCCGATGGCGCGGATCGCCGCGCTGAGCGCCTGGCCACCTTCAGCTACCTGAGCGTGCCCTGTCTCGGCCCTGCCGTCCCGCTGGCGGTCTGCCTGCTGCGCCGGCGGGCGTCGGCCTGCGTGCGCGGTCACTCGGCCCAGGCGCTCAACCTGGCGGTCACCGCGCTGCTGTACGGGATCTGCGTCCTGATCCTGGGCGGGATGCTGGCTCTGGACAGCCTGGCCGTCGCCCTCGTCGTCGCGGTCCCGGTGGGGGCCGCTCTCTGGCTGGTCACGCTCACGTACGCCTTCCGGGCCGGCCTGAGGGCGAGCCAGGGCGGCGACTTCCGCATTCCGTCCTGGCTGTGCGCCACGATCGTGCGCTAGAACGCCGCGCCGGCCGGGCTCAGTCGGTCAGGCCGCGGATCACCGCATCGGCCAGCAGCCGGCCGGACGGCGTCAGCGTGACCGTCCCCGCCGCGTGCGCCGCTCCGTCCGCCAGGCCGCCGGCGACCGCGGCCGCCGCCGCGGCCCGCCCGGCCGGGGCCAGCTCGGCGAGGGGGCATCCGGTGGCCAGCCGGGTGGTCAGCATGATGCGTTCGGTCCGCTGCTCGGACGCGGTCAGGACCTCCCGCGCCTGGCCCGGGCTTGCGCCAGCGGCGATGCGGGCCGCGTACGCGGCTGGGTGGCGCACGTTCCACCACCGGGTGCCGCCGACATGGCTGTGCGCGCCGGGTCCCACGCCCCACCAGTCGCCGCCGGTCCAGTAGAGCAGATTGTGCCGGCACGCCGCCGCGTCCGACGCCGCCCAGTTGGAGATCTCGTACCAGCGCAGGCCAGCGGCGCCCAGCAGCTCATCGGCGGCCAGGTACCGGTCGGCCATCGCGTCATCGTCGGGTGCGGGCAGCTCACCGCGCCTGATCCTGGCGGCCAGCCTGGTGCCCTCCTCCACGATCAGCGCATAGGCGGAGATGTGGTCGGGCCCGGCCTCGACGGCGCTTCGCACCGACCGCTCCCAGTCGGCGTCGCTCTCCCCCGGAGTCCCGTAGATCAGGTCCAGGCTGACGTGCCCGAAGCCTGCCGCCCGCGCCCACGCCACGCACCGCTCGGGCCGTCCCGGCTCGTGCTTTCTATCAAGAACGCTAAGCACGCTGCTGACTGCGCTCTGCATGCCGAACGAGACCCGGGTGAAGCCGGCCGCACGCAGCTCATCCAGGTAACGCTGGTCCACGCTCTCCGGGTTCGCTTCCGTCGTCACCTCGGCGCCGGCGGCCAGGCCGAACTCGGCGCCGATCGCGGCCAGGATCGCACCGAGGTCCGCCGGGGCCAGCAGCGTCGGGGTCCCGCCCCCGAAGAACACCGTGCTGACCGGGGCCGTGCCCGCACCGAGCACAGCCCGGGCCAGCCTGATCTCCGTGATGGCCTGACCGGCGTAGGTGTCCCTGGTCGCCCCGGGCCCCAGCTCGGTGGCGGTGTAGGTGTTGAAGTCGCAGTAGCCGCACCGGGTCACGCAGAACGGGACGTGCACGTAGATGCCGAACGGCCGCTGGCCAAGCGCGCGAAGTGCCGCGGGCGGCAGCGTGCCGTCTGCGGGGACGGGCTCGCCGTCCGGCGGAGGGCCGGTCACAGACCGCACCGTACCCGAGCCTGCCCCCAGGTCGAACCGGGCGAGCCCGGACGGTGCCAGAGCGCGCCCGGCCGGGTTACGCTGGCGGTGGCTGAGTGCTGGAGGGGTCGATGACAGCACACTGGGAACATGGGGTGCCCGCGGGGAGCAATGGGCATCTGCGTGCGTCCACCGCGGACCGGGAACGCGTGATCGAGGTGCTCAAGACCGGGTTCACCGAGGGCCGGCTGACCAAGGACGAGTACGACGACCGCGTCGCCCTGACCTACGCGGCCCGTACCTATGCCGACCTGGCCACGGTCACCGCCGATCTCCCCGGCGGCCAGGTCGTGGTGCCGTCCTGGCCCCCGGCGCCCGCCGTCGCCCCGCGGACGAACCCGCTGGCGATCGCGTCGCTGGCCTGCGCCCTGGCGCAGCCGTTCACCGGCGGCCTGACCATGATCCCGGCGGTCATACTCGGCCACACGGCCCGCAGTCAGATCCGGCGCACCGGGGAGGGCGGCAGCGGGCTGGCCACGGCCGGCCTGGTGCTCGGCTGGACCGGCATCGTCATGATGCTGCTGCTGATCACGGTGTTCATCGGCGCCGCCGCCTCGCTCAACGTCTGACCGGTCCGCCCGGTCTCAGCTCACCGCCCGCGCACAGCCACCACAGGGCCGGCTCAGCGTTTGCGCTCGCCGCCCTGCTCGGTGGACAGCGCGGCCACGAAGGCCTCCTGCGGCACCTCCACCCGCCCGATCACCTTCATCCGGCGCTTGCCTTCCTTCTGCTTCTCCAGCAGCTTGCGCTTGCGGGTGATGTCGCCGCCGTAGCACTTGGCCAGCACGTCCTTGCGCATCGCGCGGATGTTCTCACGGGCGATCACCCGCGAGCCGACGGCGGCCTGGATCGGCACCTCGAACTGCTGCCGCGGGATGAGCTCCTTCAGCCTCGCGGTCATGGCCAGGCCGTACTCGCGGGCCTGGTCGGTGTGCACGATCTGGCTGAACGCGTCCACCGGCTGGCCCTGCAGCAGGATGTCGACCTTCACCAGGTTGGCCTCCTGCTCGCCCGCGGGCTCGTAGTCCAGCGAGGCGTAGCCGCGGGTGCGGGACTTCAGCTGGTCGAAGAAGTCGAAGATGATCTCCGCGAGCGGCATGGTGTAGCGGATCTCCACCCGGTCGGCGGACAGGTAGTCCATCCCGAGCAGCGCGCCGCGCCGGCCCTGGCACAGCTCCATGATCGCGCCGATGTAGTCACTGGGGGCCAGCAGCGTGGCGCGCACCATGGGCTCGAAGACCTGGCTGATCTTGCCGTCGGGGAACTCGCTCGGGTTGGTGACGATCATCTCGGCGCCGGTCTCCAGCACCACGCGGTAGACCACGTTAGGCGCGGTCGAGATCAGCGACAGATCAAACTCCCGCTCCAGCCGCTCCCTGACGATCTCCATGTGCAGCAGGCCGAGGAAGCCGCAGCGGAAGCCGAACCCAAGCGCGGTCGACGTCTCCGGCTCGTAGACCAGCGAGGCGTCGTTCAGCCGGAGCTTGTCCAGCGCGTCCCGCAGCTCGGGGTAGTCGTCCCCGTCCAGCGGGTACAGGCCGGAGAACACCATCGGCCGGGGGTGGTCGTACCCGGCCAGCGGCTCCAGCGCGGGGTGGCTCGCGCTGGTCACCGTGTCGCCGACCCGGGCCTGCCGCACGTCCTTCACGCCGGTGATCAGGTAACCCACCTCGCCCGCGGCCAGGCTGTCGGACGGGACAGGCTCCGGCGAGATCACGCCGACTTCGAGAGTCTCGTGCACGGCCTTGGTGGAGAGCATCAGGGTCTTCTCGCGCCGGGACAGGCGGCCGTCCACGACCCGGACGTAGGTCACGACGCCGCGGTAGGTGTCGTAGACCGAGTCGAAGATCAGCGCCCGGGCCGAGGCGTCGAGATCACCGGCCGGGGGCGGAACCTGCTCGACGATCACGTTCAGCAGGTCGGCGACGCCCTCGCCGGTCTTCGCCGAGACCTGGAGCACCTCGGCCGGGTCGATGCCGAGGATGCCCGCGATCTCTGCCGCGTACTTCTCCGGCTGCGCGGCGGGCAGGTCGATCTTGTTCAGTACCGGGATCAGGTGCAGGTCGGCGCCCAGTGCCAGGTACAGGTTGGCCAGCGTCTGCGCCTCGATGCCCTGCGCGGCGTCCACCAGCAGGACCGCGCCCTCGCACGCGGCCAGCGACCTGGACACCTCGTAGGAGAAGTCGACGTGACCGGGGGTGTCGATCAGGTTCAGCACGTACTGGCGGCCGTCCGGGCCAGCCCACGGCAGGCGGACCGCCTGGCTCTTGATCGTGATGCCACGCTCGCGCTCGATGTCCATCCGGTCCAGGTACTGCGCGCGCATCTGCCGCTCGCCGACCACGCCGGTGAGCTGGAGCATCCGGTCCGCGAGCGTGGACTTGCCGTGATCGATGTGGGCGATGATGCAGAAATTGCGGATCATCGCCAGATCAGTACGGCCCGGCTCGGGCTTTGGTGGCAAGGCATCCGCCAGGTGATAGTTACGGTGGTGATCTACGGGCTGTCGCCGTCTATGGTTGCATGCCGAGCCGTATGCCCACGCCAGCCGGGCCGGGACCGCCGCCGGGCGCCCAGTTTGAGCGACGGGGCTGATCTCGGCTATCCTTCCAGTCGGCTGCCCGCATGCCCGCATCCGCGGTTCTGGGCGCGACGCCGTGACCTTCGGCTTTGTGCCGGGCACACCGACCGACCTGACCAGATTCCGAGCGAGGCACTCGCGTGGCGAATATCAAGTCCCAGATCAAGCGCAACAAGCAGAACGAGAAGGCGCGTCAGCGCAACAAGGCCGTGAAATCGGCGCTCAAGACGTCGGTCCGCCAGTTCCGCGAGGCCGCTGACGCTGGCGACGCCGAGAAGGCCACGCAGCACATGCGGGCCGCCTACGTCAAGCTGGACAAGGCCGCGAGCAAGGGCGTGATCCACAAGAACCAGGCGGCCAACCGCAAGTCCGCGCTCGCCAGGCGCGCCGCCGAGCTGGAGCAGGGCTGACCGGTCCGCTCGGCCGGGCCCGGGGTCAGCGCGCTTCGCTCTCCTGGGCCGGTCAGCCGCGCGAGCGGCAGGCCACGATCGACCTGATCGCTAGCTCCAGCGCGTAACCCGGGCTGGCTCCCTCGCCCTTGACCTGGGCGTCGGCCTCCGCCACGATGCCGTGTGCGCGGGCCACGCCATCGGAATTCCACCCCCGGAGCTGCTGCCGCACCCGGTCGATTTTCCACGGCGGCATGCCGAGCTCGCCCGCGAGCGCCTCCGGGCTGCGGGTCCGTGCGGCCGTGCCCACCCGGCCCAGCGCCCGGACCCCCTGGGCGAGCGCACTCGAGATCAGCACCGGTGACACGCCGGTCGACAGCGCCCAGCGCAGCTGCTCGAGCGCGTCGGCCAGCTTCCCCTCGATGGCGCGATCGGCCACCGTGAACCCGGTCGCCTCGGCCCGGCCCCGGTAGTACCGCGCCACCACCGGCTGGTTGATGACCCCGGTGGTGTCGGCGACCAGCTGGCTGCACGCGGCCGCCAGCTCGCGAAGGTCGTTGCCGACCGCGTCGAGCAGCGCACGCAGGCCGCCATCGTCGGCCTTCCGGCCGGCCCGGCCGAACTCGGCACGCAGGAAATCCAGCCGCTCGCCGAAGCGCTTGACCGGCGGGCAGTCGATTCTCCTGGCCCCGCCGCTGGTCAGGCTGGTCAGCAGCGGCTTGTTCCTGGCCCCGCCGGAGTGGGTCAGCACGAGTGTCACGTCCGGCCCGGCCTGCGCCGCCTGGCGGGCCAGCTCGGCCGCGATGTCCTTGGTGGCGTCCTGCACGGACCTGACGATGACCAGGCAGCCGCCGCCGAACAGCGACGGCGCGGTGAGGCCGGTCAGGTCACCGGGCTTGAGGTCGCCGGCCCGGACGTCGTGCACGTCGGGCGTCTCGGCCAGTCCGCCCGCCTGCTCCCCCTGCTCGGCCCCGCCCGGTGTGTGGCCCGCCGCGGAGACCTGCGCCACGACGGCCCGCACGGCCCGCTCGACCAGCAGCTCCTCTTCCCCGACGACCACGGTCACGGGGGCGGGGTGAGCCTCATCGGCGGCGGCGGAGCCAGAACGGGGCATGCCTGAAGCATGCCAGAAGCCGCGCGCCGGACGGGACATGGTTCCGGCGGCGCGCAGATCCTACGGCGCCCGCGGCCGCGTGAACGGCGGCGGCTCGCTAGCAGGCGGGTCCGGCCTCAGCCGAATACCGGCTCGCCGCCGCGCCAGACCCGGCGCGGCTTGAGGCCGTAGGCCCAGGCGAACGCGCCTTCATGATCCGCGTCCCAGGCCACGATGTCGGCGTACCGGCCCCGGACCATCGCGCCCCGGTCGGGTGCGCGCAGGGCGTGCGTGCCGCCGATGGTCGCGGCCCGGAGCGCCTCGGTCACGCTCATCCCGAAGTGCGCCACCGCCAGCGAGATGACCAGGGGCATCGACGTGATCCCGGTCCCGCCGGGCGAGTGATCGCTGCCGAGCGCGACCGCCACGCCCTGGTCGAGCAGGGCACGCACCGGCGGGGTCCGGCCGGTCTCCAGGGACGTGCCGGGGCACACCACCGCCGCGACGTTAGCCTGGGCCAGCGCGGCAACGTCGCTGTCGTCGGCCTCGTGCAGCAGGTCGGCGGACGCGCAGCCGAGCTCAGCGGCGAGCCGCGCCGCCCCGTTGCGCGTGTCGCCGCAGGCGTGCAGCCGGGGCAGCAGCCCGGACCCACGCCCGGCATTGAGCACCCAGCGTGCCTCCCGCTCGGTGAAGCGCCCGTCGTCGCAGTACACGTCGACGCTGTCGGCCCCGGCCCGGGCGGCGTCCGCGCACCAGCCGCTGACCGCGTCGATGTAGTCGGAACGGCGGCCGAAGTACTCGGGCGGCACGGCGTGCGCGGCCAGGAACGTCGCGTGGATCCGCGGCAGGCCCTGCTCGCTCTCCAGCGACCGCAGCAGCCGGATGTCGGCCAGTTCCCCGTCCCTGGTCAGGTGATAGCCGGTCTTGGCCTCGATCGTGGTGGTGCCGCTCTCCATCCACTGGCGCAGGCGCGCCCGCACGGCGTCGCAGAGCGTCCAGGGATCTGTCCCGCGGGTGACCGTGACCGTGGACGACATCCCCCCTCCGGCCGCCGCGATCTCCGTGGCCGAGGAACCACCCGAGCGCATGGCCAGCTCGGCCCACCGGTTCCCGGCGTAGACCGGGTGGGTGTGGGCGTCAATGAGCCCGGGCGTGACCAGCCCGCCGTTAAGGTTCTCCACCTGATCGACATCAACGATGTCCTCGATCACGCCGGGCAAGCCGCCGGGCAGCTCCGAGGCGGGCCCGACCCAGGCAATACGCTCGTCATGGGTCAAAATCGCCGCGTTGCTCCACACTTCGGAACCGGTCCACAGCCGGCCGATGTTGGTGAGCAAGCGAACGGTCACCGCGAGACGCCCTCCTGCGGGTAGGCAAGGCCGACAAGAACCCGGTTGACCATGAGCGGTCACCTGCCATGACTCGTGCCCGGCGCTGGATGGCACCGGCAGACCAGCTGGAGTGGATCACGTATTAGAGCGCTGTGGATGTGCCAGAGCCAACATATCGGTTGAGTCACGCTATTGCACTTTGACGGTCCTTGTACAGGGGCCTGCGAGAATTGTTTCAGCTGAATGGTCATTTAGGTCACCAATCGTTCCTCGCACGTCGAGTTGACGCCCTCGCCGCCTCGGCTTCCGCGCGCGGTTGCCGCCCGGCCGCCAGCGCATCCCGAAGAGTTAATCTCACCGCTTCACGCCGGGCCCGCCAGATTGCGATTGCCCGGCCTTGAGCCGCGATTGCCGGAACCCGGGATTCCCCGCCCCGCGCACCTGCACGGATCCCGTCGCACCCGGCGCGCTGACCCGACAGGCATGCCCAGGCAGCCTTGCCCAGACAGCCCGGCGAACGCTGCCGGGCGCCTGCCCTCAAGATCTGTTAGAGCCCGCGCTTCCGCATACCAACCCAGCCCCCCAGGGTATTTCGCGTACGGCAGGCGGGCCCGCTCCGTGGCCCCAAGCCGGGTCATCACCCCGGCCGCCACCAGGCTTCATTGTCCACAATGCGGGACACGGTTTCTCACCGGAACTTTGCCGGACTTCCTTGACGTAATTGCGTTAAATAAAATCCCGCGCCCGATGCAGGGTACTTTTACCCGGCAAAGGGCCGCGCGGGCTTTCCCCCGGCCCCCGGGGCGCCTCACCGGGAGGCGGCTGGCACCGCGAACTGGCCGAGCTCGGCCGCGAGGCCGGGCGGCACCCGGACGGTCAGCTCGGTGCCGTCCTGCCCGTGCCGGACGGCGAGCACCTCGCCCTCCTGGTGCGCGCGGGAGACGAGATCGCCCCGGTCATAAGGAACCGTGACGCTGACCTCCCGGTCGTGCCGCGGCAGCAGCCGCTCAAGCTCGGCGAGCAGGTCATCGATCCCGGCCCCGGTACGGGCGGACACCACCACGGACTGGCGCTCGGCCAGCCGCAGCCCCTCCACCTCGATGGGATCGGCCTCATCGGCCTTGTTGATCACGACGAGCTCCGGCACGCCGCCGGCGCCGATCTGGCCGAGCACCTCGCGCACGGCCGCGATCTGGGCCCTCGGCTCCGCGTCCGAGCCGTCCACGACGTGCAGGATCAGGTCCGCCTCGGCCACCTCTTCCAGGGTGGACCTGAAGGCATCCACGAGCTGATGCGGGAGATGCCGGACAAAGCCCACCGTGTCGGTCAGCGTGAACGGCCGGCCGCCCGGGGTGCGGGCGCGGCGCACGGCCGGGTCGAGCGTGGCGAACAGCGAGTCGTCCACCAGGACCTGCGCCCCGGTCAGCCGGTTCAGCAGGCTGGATTTCCCGGCGTTCGTGTACCCGGCGATCGCCACCGACGGCACCTCGCGGCGGCGCCGCTGCCCGCGCTGGACCTGCCGGCCCACGGACATCTCGGCGATCTCACGGCGCAGCTTGGTCACCCGCGCCCGGATCCGGCGCCGGTCGGTCTCGATCTTCGTCTCGCCCGGGCCCCGGGTCCCGATCCCGCCGCCCCCGGCCACCCGGCCGCCGGCCTGCCGGGACAGCGACTCGCCCCAGCCGCGGAGCCGGGGCAGCAGGTACTGCAGCTGCGCGAGTTCCACCTGCGCCTTGCCCTCCTTGCTGCGGGCGTGCTGCGCGAAGATGTCCAGGATCAGGGCGGTCCTGTCCACCACCTTGACCCGTACGATGCCCTCCAGCTGGCGCAGCTGGCCGGGGGCGAGCTCGCCGTCGCAGATCACCGTGTCCGCGCCTGTCGACGCCACGAGCTCGGCGAGCTCGGCGGCCTTGCCCGCGCCCACGTACGTCGCCGAGTCGGGCCGGCTGCGGCGCTGGATCATGCCGTCCAGGACCTGCGATCCCGCGGTCTCGGCCAGCCGGCACAGCTCCCGCAGTGAGTTCTCCGCCGTGGCCAGGGTCCCGTCGGTCCAGACCCCCATCAGGACCACGCGCTCCAGCCGCAGGGTGCGGTACTCAACCTCGGTGATGTCCTGGAGCTCGGTGGACAGCCCCGCCACCCGGCGCAGCGCGTGCCGGTCCTCCAGGTCCAGCTGGCCCAGATCCTCCGGCTCGTCCGGCTCGGCGCTCCCCCGCGTCACGGGACTCACGGGCGAGACGGGAGTCTCGGAGTCTCCCGGCGCTTCAGGGCCGGCCGTGGTCACTGGCAGCTGAGAGCGGGCTGGGCGGGCGGGTGATGGTGCGGACATCTTCCTCCAAGGCTAGGCGCCCCGGCCGGCCACCGCCGACCGCTGGTCGTCACGATGGTCCCACGGCCCGGGCCGGTGGTCATCTGGTTAACTCCCCCGTCAGATGCTGTAACGCACGGCGGGCCGCAGATGTGACCCGGGACGGCTCACCAGCCGCCCAGGCCCGGCCCGGCCGGGCTGGGCGGCGGTGTGCGGCCTGCCCTGACGGCCTGCCTCCTTTGACCTTCACACCAGGCTGCGGCTAGCGTCTCAATCGCGCCCCGCCGCCGCTCTGGCGGCCGGGACGCCCCCGCCGGCGCTGGCCGCGGCGTGCTGCTACGACCCGGGAGGAGCCTGGCGTGACGCAGACCGACGGCGTCGAGATCACCGGACCGGCTGGTGACCGTTACGACGAGATCCTCACCGACGAAGCACTCGGCCTGCTGACGGCCCTGCACCGTGAGCTCGGCCCCCGGCGGGCCGAGCTCCTGGCCGCCAGATCCTTTCGCCAGCAGGAGCTCATCTCCGGTGCCACACTCGACTTCCTGCCCGCGACCCGCCAGGTCCGCGAGGACAAAACCTGGCGCGTGGCACCGGTCGCGCCCGGCCTGGCCGACCGGCGGGTGGAGATCACCGGGCCGACCGACAGGAAAATGACGATCAATGCGCTCAACTCGGGCGCCAAGGTGTGGCTGGCCGACTTCGAGGACGCCAACACCCCGCTCTGGGACAACATGGTCACCGGCCAGCTCAACCTGAAGGACGCGCTGGACCGGGCGATCGACTTCACCAGCCCCGACGGCAAGGCGTACCGGCTGCGCCCCGACGACGAGCTGGCCACGATCGTGGTCCGGCCCCGCGGCTGGCACCTGGACGAGAAGCACGTGCTCGTGGACGGCCAGCGGGTGTCAGGGAGCCTGTTCGACTTCGCGCTGTACTTCGCGCACTGCGCCCGGCGCCAGCTCGACCGGGGCCAGGGGCCCTACTTCTACCTGGCCAAGAACGAGAGCCACCTTGAGGCCAGGCTCTGGAACGACGCCTTCAGCCTGGCCCAGGACCGGCTCGGCATCCCCCGCGGCACGATCCGGGCCACGGTACTGATCGAGACCATCCCGGCGGCGTTCGAGATGGACGAGATCCTCTACGAGCTGCGCGACCACAGCGCCGGGCTGAACGCGGGCCGCTGGGACTACCTGTTCAGCATCATCAAGAAGTTCCGCACCCGGGGCCGCGATTTCGTGCTGCCCGAGCGCAACGCGGTGACGATGACCGCCCCGTTCATGCGCGCCTACACCGAGCTGCTGGTCAAGACGTGCCACGACCGCGGCGCGCACGCGATGGGCGGCATGGCGGCGTTCATCCCGAGCCGGCGCGACCCCGAGGTCAACGCGAAGGCGCTGGCCAAGGTGCGCGAGGACAAGGC
Source organism: uncultured Actinomycetota bacterium (assembly GCA_963844655.1). Taxonomy (GTDB): domain Bacteria; phylum Actinomycetota; class Actinomycetes; order Streptosporangiales; family Streptosporangiaceae; genus JASHPR01. The sequence continues at coordinate 351,012 of CAWJPA010000002.1, forward strand.
CAGGGAGTCGGCGGACGGCTTCGACGGCTCCTGGGTGGCCCACCCCGACCTGGTCCCGGTCTGCCGGGAGGTCTTCGACGGCGTGCTCGGCGACCGGCCCAACCAGATCGGCAAGCTCCGCGACGACGTCCACGTCAGCGCCGCCGACCTGCTGGCCGTGGCCAAGACGCCGGGCGGGATCACCGAGGCCGGGCTGCGCAACGACATCAGCGTGGGGCTGCAGTACCTGGCCAACTGGCTGGCCGGCACCGGGGCGGTGGCGATCTTCAACCTGATGGAGGACGCGGCCACCGCGGAGATCGCCCGCTCCCAGGTCTGGCAGTGGCTGCACAACGACGTGACCCTGGCCGAGGGCGCCCGGGTCACCCCGGCGCTGGTGGAGCAGCTGATCGGCGAGGAGCTCGGCCTGATCCGCGAGCAGTACGGCAGCGCGTTTGACGCGGCCCAGTTCGACCAGGCCGTGGCCCTGTTCAAGGAGGTCGCCCTGGCCGACGACTACGCCGACTTCCTGACCATCCCGGCGTATGAGCGCATGCCCTGACCGGGCCCCCGGGCTGGCCATCCCGGCGCGCGAAGCGCACGCTGGTGGGAGGGGTTGACCATGGCGGGCTGGAGGCGAGAGGTATGACCGCGCAGGCGACGCAGGCCGCGCCGGGACCGGGCCGCGCGATCGGCGCGCTGGTGCCGCGGATGACGCGGATCTGCGGGCCGGACGGCGTCCTCACCGACCCGCAGCAGCTGGCCACCTACGAGTGCGACGGGCTCACCGCGCACCGCTGCTCCCCCGGCCTCGTGGTGCTGCCGACCACGGCCGGCCAGGTGGCCGCGATCGTGCAGGCGTGCGCCGAGGCGAAGATCCCGTTCGTGGCCCGCGGCTCGGGCACCGGCCTGTCCGGCGGCGCCCTCCCCCGGGCCGACGGTGTCCTGATCGTCACCTCGCGCATGCGCAGCATCATCGCGATCGACGCGGCCAGCCGGCGCGCGATCGTCGAGCCAGGGGTCACCAACCTGGCCGTGAGCAAGGCGGTGGCGCCGTACGGTCTTTTCTACGCGCCCGACCCGTCCAGCCAGGTCATCTGCTCGGTCGGCGGCAACGTGGCGGAGAACTCCGGCGGGGCGCACTGCCTCAAGCACGGGTTCACCGTGCACCACGTGACCGGCCTGGAGATCGTCACCCCGGCCGGCGAGCTGACCTGGCTGGGCGACGGCACCGGTGCCGCCCCCGGCTACGACCTGGTCGGCGCGTTCACCGGGTCTGAGGGCACGCTCGGCATCGTCACCAAGGTCGTCGTGAAGCTGACCAGGATCCCGGAGGCGGTGACCACGCTGCTGGCCGCGTTCCGGACCATGGGGGCCGGGGGCGCGGCCGTCTCCGCGATCATCGGCTCCGGCATCCTGCCCGCCGCGATCGAGATGATGGACGCGCTCGCGATCGAGGCCGCCGAGGCGGCGGTGGCGTGCCGCTACCCGGAGGGCGCGGGCGCGGTGCTGATCGTCGAGCTCGACGGCCCCGCGGGGGACGTGGAACGGGAGACCGCCGCGGTCCGCGCGCTCTGCGAGGCCGAGGGCGCCTACGAGATCCGCGCCGCCCACGACGCGGCCGAGCGCGCGGCGATCTGGACCGGCCGCAAGTCGGCGTTCGCGGCCGTGGGCCGGATCAGCCCCGCCTACATCGTGCAGGACGGCGTGGTGCCGCGGACCGCGCTGGGGCCGGTACTGAACCGGATCGCCGAGCTGTCCGCATCCTCCGGGGTCCGGGTCGCGAACGTCTTCCACGCCGGCGACGGCAACCTGCACCCGCTGGTGCTGTTCGACGACGCCAAGCCCGGCGCCGAGGAAGCGGCCGAGGAGGTGTCCGGCGCGATCCTGGACCTGTGCATCGCCCACGGCGGCTCGATCACCGGCGAGCACGGCGTGGGCGTGGACAAGTCCAAGTACATGCCGAAGATGTTCGGCCCCGGCGACCTGGAGACCATGCAGCTGCTGCGCTGCGCGTTCGACCCGGCGGGCCTGTGCAACCCGGGCAAGATCTTCCCGACCCCCCGGCTGTGCGGCGAAGTCCCCGGCGTCAGGCGCGAGCCGCATCCCCTGGTGGCCTCCGGCGACCTGGAGCAGTTTTGATATCCCGAACGCTCCGGCCCCTGGCTGATGCCCGATGACGGCCGACTCAGTACCTGGCGCACTGTCCGCGGCCTGCGCCGACGTCCGTGTGGCCGGGCCGGGCGACGCCGTCGACGGGGTGCTGCCCCGCTTCGTGGCCTGCCCGGCCAGCCTGGACGAGGCCAGCGCCGTGCTCAGGGCCGCGGCCGCCGACGGGCTGGCCACGGTCCCGCGCGGGGCGGGGACGAGGCTGGCCTGGGGCAGCCCGCCGGCCCGCTGCGACCTGGTGGTCGACACCAGGCGGATGAACCGGGTGCTGGAACACGCGGCCGGCGACCTCGTGGTGCGCGTGCAGGCCGGCGCCGGCCTGGACCAGCTCGCCGCCCTGCTCGGCGAGGCAGGCCAGCGGCTCGCGCTCGACCCCCCGCCCACCTCCCCGCCCGCCGGGAACGGCAGCGGGACGGGGAACGGCAGTGGCACAGGAAACGCCGTGGGCACCGGCACGGTCGGCGGCATGCTCGCTACCGGGGCGGCGGGCCCGCTGCGATTCCGTTACGGAACGCCACGGGACCTGCTTATCGGAATCACCGTGGTACGGGCGGACGGGACCGTGGCCTCCTCGGGGGGCAAGGTGGTCAAGAACGTGGCCGGATACGACCTCGGCAAGCTGTTCACGGGCTCGTTCGGGACGCTGGGGCTGATCGGGGAGGCCGCGTTCCGGCTGCACCCGCTGCCCGGCGCGACCTCGTTCGTGACCGCGGACCGCCCGGACGCGGCCAGCGCGCACGCGGCGATCGCGGCGGCGGCCGGGTCGCCGCTGGCGCCGTCCGCGGCCGAGATCGACCGGCCGGCCCGGCGGGCCGGCCCGCGTCGGGATCCTGCTGGAGGGCGACCAGGACGGGGTGGCCGAGCGGGCGGCGAGGATGACCGAGCTGCTGGACGGCGCCGCGTCCGTATCGGTGTCGCCGGCACCGCCCGGGTGGTGGGGGCGCGGGGCCGCCGCGGCCGACGGCACGGTGCTGCGGATCGGGTTCTGGGCGGCGGCGCTGGCCCGGGTCATCGGCGCCGTCGACGCCGCCGCGTCCGCGGTCGGGCTGGACCCGGCGGTCAGCGGTTCGGCCGCGGCGGGCGTGATCTACGCGGCCGTGGGCGAGGACGCGGAACCGGCCGCGGTGTCGGAGTTCGTGCGCACGCTGCGGGCCGCGCTGGCCGACGACCCGAGGATCAATGTGCCAGCGGCCGGGGCAGGCGCCCCGATCTCCGGGCCGGCGGGGCGTACGCCCCCGCCGAAGGGCCCGCGGCCGCCGTGGGGCCCGTCGCTCCCGCCAGCGTCGTGATCCAGCACGCCCCGGCCGCGGTGCGCGCCACGGTCGACCTGTGGGGCCCGGTGCCCTCGCTCGGCCTGATGCGAGCGGTCAAAGACCAGTTCGACCCCGGGCACCTGATGGCGCCGGGCCGGTTCGTCGGGGGGATCTGATGGCGCAGCCGCAGGGACCAGGCCAGGGCGCGCCTCTCGACCCGTCGGGCGAGCTGCGCAGTCTGGCCTCGGACTGCGTGCACTGCGGGTTCTGCCTGCCGTCCTGCCCCACCTACCAGCTGTGGGGCGAGGAGATGGACTCGCCCAGGGGGCGCATCCACCTGATCACCCAGATCCTCGACGGCACCGCGGGCACGGCGGCCGCGGCCCAGCACCTGGACCGCTGCCTGGGCTGCATGGCCTGCGTCACCGCCTGCCCGTCCGGGGTCCGCTATGACCGCCTGATCGAGGCCGCCCGCGTCTGGGCCGAGGAGCCCCCGGCTTCGGCCTCGCCGGGACGGGCCTCGCTGGCCAGGGTGTCCCCGGGCACGGCGTCATCGGTGCCGACGGCACCGGGCCCGACGTCGCCGACGGCATCACCCGGCGCTGCGCCGTCGGCGGCATCGGCCGACGCGGGGGCAACAGCCAGCCCGGGGCCGGCGCTGCCGCCGCGGTCGCCGCGGGACCGGGCGCTGCGGGCCGCGATCTTCTCGCTGTTCCCGTACCCGCGCCGGCTCCGGGCGGCGATCGCGCCGCTGCGCGCCGCCCAGCGGACCCGGCTGAACGCGCTGCTGGACCGCAGCGGCCTGGTGGACCGGCTGCCCTCCGAACTCGCCGCCGCGCTGCGCCTGGCGCCCGATCCCCCGCCCCGGGGCGCCAGCCTGCGGCAGCGCGCCGCCGCGCTCCGGCCGGCGTCCCGCAGGCGCCCGGTCGCCGGGCGGGCGCCTGCGAACGGCTCAGGCGCCGCCGCGGGGCCCGGGGCCTGGCCGCGTCCGCAGCGGGCGCTCCCGGAGCGGGTACCCGCCCGCGGGCCGCGCCGGGCCGTGGTCGGGATGCTCACCGGGTGCGTGCAGCAGGTCTTCTTCCCGCAGGTCAACGCCGCGACGGCGAATGTTCTGGCCGCCGAGGGGTGTGACGTCATCATCCCGGCGGGCCAGGGCTGCTGCGGCGCGCTGTCGCTGCACGGCGGCCGGAGAGCCGAGGCGGTGCGGTTCGCCCGGCGCACGATCGAGGTCTTCGAGCGCGCCGGGGTGGACGCCGTGGTCGTCAACTCGGCCGGCTGCGGCTCGGCCATGAAGGAGTACACCGACCTCCTGGCCGGCCAGGACGGGTGGGGTGAGCGGGCGGCCGCGATGGCCGGCCGGGTCCGCGACCTGACCGAGTTCCTCGTCGAGCTCGGGCCCGTCGCCACCCGTCACCCGCTGCCCGTCACCGTGGCCTACCACGACGCCTGCCACCTGGCGCACGCGCAGAAGATAACCGCGCCGCCGCGGGAGCTGCTGACCGCGATTCCCGGCCTGCGCCTGGCCGAGATCGCCGACGGCGGGGTCTGCTGCGGTTCCGCGGGCATCTACAACCTGGTCCAGCCGGAGGCGGCCCGCGAGCTCGGGCAGCGCAAGGCCGGGGCCGTGACGGACACCGGGGCCGAGCTGCTGGTGTCCGGCAACCCCGGCTGCGCCATGCAGATCACCTCGGCACTCGCCGCGCGCGGAACCCGGCTGCCGATGAGGCACACCGCCGAGGTGCTCGACAGCTCCATCCGCGGCGCCGATGTCAGCACTCTGCTGGCCTGACCGCCCGCAGCCAGGGTCACCGGGCACCCGCCGCCCGCACCACATCGGCCCAAGCCCGGCCACCGCTTGATCCATGTGGATTTGCTGTAGCCAGGTGTGCAGCAAACTCACATGGATCAAGCTGCGCGGGCCTTCAGGTGCGCCGGAACCCGGGCACCTATGTCTCGTCAGCCCCACTGGCCACACAGGTACGCCCTGCGGGACGCCGGAGCTGCCTGTGCGACGCCACGCTAACGTCATCGTGACGCCTGCTGACGTCATTCTGACTTGACTGGCGACATCTATGATGTCACTATGACGTCATGGAGCTGTCAGAGTACGTCACGAAGCTGCGCGGTGAGCTCGGCTCGCTCACCCGGTTCGCCGGCGAGGACATGGCCCGGGCGGCCGAACTCCTCGCCGGGGCGCTGGACTCATCGGTCCGGCTGGTCCTCCTGGACGTGCTGTCCGCCGCGGCGGCAGACATCACGTCCCGGCTGGACGACACGGTGGTGGAGGTCCGCCTCGCCGACGGCGAGCCGACCTTCGTGGTGATGACCGCACCTCCGGAGCAGGAGTACGCGGCACCGCCGGCCCCCGCCGGAGAGACCGAGGAGCCCGGCACCGCGCGGCTCACGCTGCGCCTGCCCGAGTCACTCAAGACGAAGATCGAGGCCGCGGCGGCCCACGACGGCGTGTCCGTCAACACCTGGCTGGTCCGCGCGGCCGGCCGCTCCGTCGAGGCCCCGGGCCGCGGCCAGCAGGCCAGCGGCCGGTGGGGCCCCGGGCAGCGGATCACCGGTTACGCCCGGAGCTGACCGCGGCCCGCAGCCAGAGCCTCAACGTTCCCGAGAAAGGACCCCTTCCCATGACTACCTGGGAGTTTCCCACCAGCGACCCGGTCGACCTCCAGGTCAGGATCCCGGCCGGAGACATAACTGTCACCGCGGTTCCCGCGCAGGTCGCGACCGTCCGCCTCGAGCCCAGCGGCCGAGGCGGCAAGGGCGAGCGGCTGCTCGCGGCCATGCGCGTCGAATTCGATCAGGGCATGCTGTCGGTCACCGCCCCCGACCGGTCCGGGCTCTTCGGTTCCGGATCCATCGACGTCGTCGTGGAACTGCCGGAGGGCTCATCCTGCCTGGTGGACACCGCGTCGGCGGACGTCAGCTGCACCGGGGACCTGAGCGCGGCCGACCTGCGCACGGCCAGCGGCGACGTCAGCGTCGACCGGGTCAGCGGGCTGGCCCGGATCAAGACCGCGTCCGGGGACGTGAACCTGGGTGCGGCCGGCGAGGTCGACGCGACCACGGCGTCCGGGGAGCTGACCATCGGGCGCGCCGACGGAGACGTGGCCGTGCGCACCGCGAGCGGCGACGTCGAGATCACCGCGGCATCGGGCAAGCGCGTCGACATCAAGGCCACGTCCGGCGACATCAGCGTCGCGGTGGCCCCGGGCATCGGGGTGTACCTCGACCTCTCGACTCTGTCAGGGACGGTCAGCAGCGAGCTCGAGCCTTCGGGTGAGAGCGGCAGCGCCGACATGACCCTGCAGTGCCGCACGATCAGCGGCGACGTCCAGGTGCGGCGGGCCGCCCGCTGAGCGGCACGTCGGCCCTGGTCATCTCAGCCGAACCCTTGCACAGGAGCAGTCATGTATCCCTTTATGAACGAGCAGATCGCCACCCAGCGCGTCCGTGAAATGCACTCCCAGGCCCAGTACAGCAGGCTGAGCGCGCAGGCCAGGCACAGCAGGCTGTGCGAGCCCTGCGCGCAGGGCGACCAGAACCGGACGCGCCTGATGCGGCCGGCCCAGCGGAGCACGGTCCGGCACCGCGCCGGATGGACTCTGGTTGAGATCGGGCTGCGCCTGGCCGGCAGCTCGTCGGACGGCTGACCCCGCCTAACGACCCGACCGAACGATGGTTACCGGACTCAGATTCCAGGTCAGGGATGCGCAGCGTGGCCCAGACGGCCTTCCGCTGCGCGCCCAGCCTGGTCCAGCCCCACGTGGCGGACAGGGCCTGGACCACGTGCAGGCCACGGCCCGCCTCCGCGGCCGCGTCCGGGGAGGCCAGGACCGGAGCCCCGGCGCCCGGGTCGGTGACCGCGCAGACCATCTGGCCCGACCGGCGCCACAAGATGAGCTCGACACGGTCGTGCACCGCACCGTTCAGGCCGCTTGCGCCGTGCCGCACCGCGTTGGTGACGAGCTCGGACACGATGACCGCCGTGTCCTCGGCTAGCGAGAGCAAGCCCCAGCTGAGCAGGATCTGCCGGGTGAAGTCGCGGGCCGCGGCACAGGCGCTGGCGCCAAGCTCCAGGGGACAGAAGGCAACCTGACGGCTCCTGCCGCGGGTAGCGGGAGGGACGGCTCCAAGCCACAACGGCTCTTCGAGGCCGGTCGGCGGCCGCTCACGACCTGACAACCGACCCGTGGCCCGGACTGCAACGTGGGGATGTCCTTGGGACATTACGTAGACCTCGGGGGTGGTGCAATTGGGTCGGACGGATGGTCTCTACATCCGCTACGATGCCACCCGGGATGTGCATTTGCAAGGGCTGATGCACGTGCATCCAGCTGTGCACCCGCATCTGTGTCCGGCCTAACCTGTCCAGGAAGGGTAACGCGCGACGAGACTCTGACAAACCCCCCGCAGAAAGGAATTTACGTGAACCTGGCGCACGACGGCCTGCCCGACCCCCGGCTCACAGGGGCATCCTGGCGCAAAAGCCGTCACAGCAACCCCAGCGGGAACTGCGTCGAGATAGCCGAACTCGCCGACGGGGCAGTCGCTATTCGCAACTCCCGCTTCGCCGAAGGGACCGCGCTCATCTGCGCGCGCACCGACTTCGCCGAGTTCCTGGCCGGCGCCAGGGACGGCGACTTCGACCGCCTGCCCGGCTAAGAGCTATCCCTGGAGGCCTCCCGGCCCGGCCCGATCCGGCCGGGCCGGGCCGGGAAGGCCGAAGGTGCCCGCCAGCCGCTACGGCTTCCTGCCCACCCCGGCCCACATCGGCAGCGGCGCGGGATTGAGCTCAGTGCCCGGCCGCCACTGCGTCATGGACACCAGGCCCGGTTCCAGCAGGTCCAGCCCGTCGAAGAAGCGCAGCACCTCCTCGCGGGGGCGGAACGTCACCCCGCCGGCCATGGCCCGGTTCATCAGCGCGGCTCCCCGGGCCATCCCCTCGGGGTGAATGTCCGAGGCCGGGTGCGAGATCACCAGGTAGCTGCCGGGTGCGAGCGCCGCTACCAGCCTGGCCACCAGCTCGTGCGGATCGTCCGCGTCGGGGACGCAGTGCAGGATCCCGATCAGCATGAGCGCGGCCGGCTGGCCGAAGTCCAGGCTCTCCGCCGCCTGGTCCAGGATCCGGCTGGTGTCCCTCAGGTCGGCGTCGATATAGTCCGTGGCCCCGTCCGGGCCGCTGGCCAGCAGGGCGCGGGCGTGGGCCAGCACGATCGGGTCGTTGTCGACGTAGACGATCCGGGCGGTCGGGGCGGCTCGCTGGGCGACCTCATGGGTGTTGTCTGCCGTGGGGATGCCGGTGCCGATGTCCAGGAACTGGCCGATGCCCTCGTCCGCGGCCAGGCAGTGCACGGCCCGGCCGAGAAAGGCACGATTGCCCCGGACCCCGACAATGACCTCGGGCTCAACCTCCCGGAACTTCTCGGCCAGCTCCCGGTCGGCGGCGAAGTTGTCCTTGCCGCCGAGCCAGTAGTTATAGACCCGCGCGATGTGGGCCACGCTGGGATCGATCGGCGCTGGCTGGTCCGGCTCCACACCCGCTCCCTCGTCGCCTAACACCCGATATGCCCTCAGACCCGGCTGGCAGAGGTCTGCCCGGACAGCCAGGCCTCGTCCAGCTCGCCCTCGGCCACGATGACCGCAGGGCCGGTCAGCAGGCTGGTCGCCTCGCCGAGCGTCACCGCCAGCCGGCCGCCAGGAACCTGCACGCTCCAGGTGCCGGCCGGATCGGGCCGGCCGCGGCCACGGCCGCCGCCACCGCGCCGGTCCCGCAGGACAGCGTGGCCCCGCTGCCCCGCTCGTAGACCCGCATCTCCACGCACCTGTCGCCGGTGACCCGGAGCACCTCGACGTTGACCCCGTCGGGGAACTGACCGTGGTCGACCAGAGGGGGGGCAGAAAGGTCAAAGTCCGCGACCGGGACATCTACCAGGCAGGCCAGGTGCGGGTTGCCCAGAGACACCGCCAGCCCCTCGCACTCCCGGCCGCCCACCACGGCCCGGCCCCGGCCGAGCACGGCCGGGGCACCCATGTCGACGGTGAGCTCGCCGCTGGGCTCCTCCCAGACCTGCCGCGGGCCGGCGCGCGTGGCCAGGGCGAACGCCGGGCCGTCGGCCAGGCCGTGAGCTAGCAGATACCGCGCGAACACCCGCGCTCCGTTGCCGCACATTTCGGCGATGCTGCCGTCGGCGTTGCGGTAGTCCATGAACCACTCTGCCGGCCCGGGGGGACAACCCCCCAGGACTCCCCCGCGTCCCCCCGCCCGCCTCCCCTACCCCCTTCATGGCCGACCTCCGGCCGGCCGTCGCGGTCGGGCCGGCCTCGGGCCGGCCGTCGCGGCTCGCGCACAACCCGCAGGACCCCGTCGGCGCCCAGCCCGGTGCGCCGGTCACACAGGGCCGCGACGAACTCGGGCGACAGCGTCAGGGCGTCGTCGGGGTCCGGCAGGATCAGGAAGTCGTTTCCTGTTCCGTGACCCTTGGCGAACCGCATGAGCTGATCGTATCCAGGGCCCGGGCCGCCAGGTCCGGGTCATGACCAGACAGCCAGATGATCCTGGGATCCCGCCGGAACCACGATTCCTGGCGGCGCGCGAACTTCCGCGTGGCCCGCACGGTCTCGGTTTCGGCCTGCTCCTCCGGCCACTCCCCGTCGAGGAACCTGAGCACCTGGGCGTAGCCGAGGGCGCGGCTCGCGGTCTTGCCGCTGCGCAGGCCGGCCGCGGCGAGCCCGCCGACCTCGGCCACGAACCCGGCCTGCCACATCCGGCGCACCCGGGCGGTGATGCGCTGGTCGAGCTCGGCCCGCGGTACCGACAGGCCGATCTGGATCGCGTGATAGATGGACTCGTAACCGGGCAGCGTGGCGCTGAACGGCTGGCCGGACAGCTCGATCACCTCAAGGGCGCGGACGATCCTGCGCCCGTTGCTGGGCAGGATCGCCGCGGCCGCGGCCGGATCCAGGCGGGCCAGCCTGCCGTGCAGCGCCGCGGCGCCGATCTCGGCCAGCTCGCCCTCGAGCCGGTCGCGCAGCCGGGGATCGGTGCCAGGAAAGCGCAGGTTGTCGAGAATTGAGCGCACATAGAGCCCGGATCCGCCCACAACCACCGGAACCCGGTCCCGCGCCAGGATGGCCTCGACGGCGCTGCGCGCCAGCCGCTGGTACTCGAAGACGCTCGCGGTCTTGGTGACGTCCCAGATGTCGAGCAGGTGATGCGGGACGCCGGCCCGCTGGCTGGGCGGGAGCTTGGCCGTGCCGATATCCATGCCCCGGTAGAGCTGCATGGAGTCGGCGTTGACCACCTCCCCGTCCAGCGCCTGGGCCAGCCGCAGCGACAGCTCTGACTTCCCGGCGGCCGTGGGCCCCACGACCACGATCACTGGCTGCGGCATGGCATCAGTGTGTCAGCGGAGGGTATGCCCCGTGCACGGAGCGGCCGCATGGCCGCACAAACGGGGGGAGCCATCATGGGGTTGCCTTACGAATCGCCATCCGGCGCCGGCGGATATGACGACGACAGCAGCATGTCTCCCGACGCCGACGGGTACTCCGACGACCTCTCGGCGATGGGCTACGACGGGTACCAGCACGACACGTCCGGCGGGGAGGCCGCCGGCGAGGACGACTACGACGATGACTTCGACGCCAGCGACTACGGCGATGACGGCAGTGACGGGCCGTCGGGCTGGGGCGCCGGCCGCATGTGAGCCGGTAGCGGTGCGCCGGCCGGCTAGCTGGGGACGTCCCAGGATGCGACCAGGTAGCTGACCTCGAACGGCGCCCCCGCGCAGCGCAGCTGCCCGCGGAGCCGCCGCCCGCCGGCAGCCCCGGCCAGCACCTGCCAGGCGGCCCGGCCCGCGACCACCAGCTCCTCGTCGAGCGAGGGAGCGAGCCGGGCCAGCCGGGCCGGGTCAGCCGCAGCCAGGGCCGCCGCCACCTCAGCGTCGTAACCCTCCGCCTCGGGATCCGGTGCTCCGGGGACCCCCACCGCCTTCCTCGCCGAACCGTCTCCCATGGCCAGCATGGCCACCCGCCCGGCCTGCCGCGCCAGCCCGGCTCCCAGGTCAAGACACGCCTCAGCCGGGGTGTCCCGCGCCACCGCGTGCAGCCGCACCGGCGGCCCGGCCGCGGCGCCGGCGGCCACCAGGCCCGCGCGGATCAGCAGCCAGAGGCCGATGGTCAGGGAGAGCGGCAGCACCGGCGCGCCGGTGCCCACGGTGAACCTGACCCCGTACTCCCCCAGGCCGCCGGCCGCGGTCTCGTCGTACGCCGCGCTGGCGCCGGCCCCGCCCACCACGACGATCACGTCGGGATCGGCGGCCTTCAGCCCGCCGACCGCCGCGTCACAGGCCGCGAGGACCTCGCCCATACCGCCCTCGCCCCGCGCGCCCGCGGCACCCATGGCCTCGGGGACCAGCAGCGGCGGGTGCGGGCAGACGGCCGCCGCGACCAGCATGCCTACGCGGGGCGGCCGAGAGCTGGCATCCCGAGCAGGACCTGGCCGCGCCCGTCACCCGGGGCGCTCTCCGCGCGGGTGCCATCGCCGTGGCCCTGCTGGCGGGCGGCCCAGGCCTCGCCGCCCCTGGTCCTGCGCACCGCGAGCGGCTCGCCGTCCGCGATCAGGTAGTGCGGCGCGGCGCGGGTCACCACCGTGGTGACCACGTCACCCGGGCGCGGAGCGGTGCCCGCGGGCGCGAAATGCACCAGCCGGTTGTCCCGGGCCCGGCCGGACATCCGGCGCGTCACCTGGTCCTTGCGGCCCTCACCGTCGGCCACGAGCACCTCGACCTGGCGCCCGCTGAACTCCAGGTGGCCCGCCAGGGAGGTCTCCTCGACCAGGGCGGCCAGCCGCACGTAGCGCTCCTGGACCACGTCCGGAGGAACCTGGCCGTCCATGGCCGCGGCCGGGGTGCCTGGGCGGACCGAGTACCGGAAAGTGAACGCGCCCGAGAACCGGGCTCGCCGCACGATGTCGAGGGTGTCGGCGAAATCCTGTTCCGTTTCCCCGGGGAATCCCACGATAATATCGGTCGTAATGGCGGCGTCCGGCATCGCATCGCGAACCTTATCCAGAATCGCGAGGTATTTGTCCCGGCGGTAGGCGCGGCGCATGGCCCGCAGCACCGCATCCGAGCCGGACTGCAGGGGCATGTGCAATTGCGGCATGACATTGTGCGTCTGCGCCATAGCGCCGATCACGTCATCGGTGAAATCCCGGGGATGGGGCGAGGTGAAACGGACCCGCTCGAGGCCATCGATCTCACCGCAGGCCCGCAGCAATTTCCCGAACGCAAACCTGTCCCCGAAGGCCGTGCCGTACGAGTTGACGTTCTGGCCCAGCAGCGTGACCTCGATCACTCCCTCGGCGACCAGCGCCCGGATCTCGGCGAGCACGTCGCCGGGCCTGCGGTCCTCCTCGCGGCCGCGCAGGCTCGGCACGATGCAGAACGTGCAGGTGTTGTTGCAGCCGACCGAGATCGCGACCCAGGCCGAGTACGGGGACTCGCGGCGGGTCGGCAGCACCGAGGGGAAGCGCTCCAGCGACTCCACGACCTCCACCTGCGCCTGTTGCTGCACCCGGGCCCGGTCCAGCAGTGCGGGCAGGGAGCCGATGTTGTGCGTGCCGAACACGACGTCGACCCAGGGCGCCCGGGAGGTGATCACGTCGCGGTCCTTCTGCGCCAGGCAGCCGCCCACGGCGATCTGCAGCCCGGGGTGGGCGTTCTTGACCGGGAGCAACTGGCCCAGGTTCCCGTACAGGCGGTTGTCGGCGTTCTCGCGGACCGCGCAGGTGTTGAAGACGATCACGTCAGGCGTGCCGCCCGCCGCCGCGCGCCGGTACCCGGCCTCCTCCAGCAGGCCCGCCAGGCGCTCGGAGTCGTGCATGTTCATCTGGCAGCCGTGCGTGCGGATCTCGAAGGTGCCAGGTGCGCGCGCAGCCTCATCGGCCGGGCGGGTCCACGGTCTTCCTGGCATGATGACACTGCCTTCGGGGTCGCTGACGGTACTGCTGATCCAGTACAGGCTATGCCGTTAACCTAGTCCACAATCGTGGCCGTCCAGATCCGGCGGGGTAGCCCTCGCCCGCTCCGGGCGGGGCACCCGGACGGGTGATCGGGCGCCCGCCACGGTAAGCGCCGATCTTTCCCGGCTGACCGCCTCCCATGTCCGGCATCTGGAGTAAGCGGGGCATCCCGGTGGTGCACCATATCCCTATGACAAATAGGGCGGGCACGGCGGAGGCCGCAGCGGACGGGACAGACAGACCAGGGAGAGCGACAGGAATGACAGCAGCGGGCCCCGCGATACCTTTCGGCGAGTGGCCGTCCCCCATCACGGCGGTCGACGTTGCGCGAGGCCGGCTGCGAATTGCATTCCCGACCGTGATCGACGGCGAGGTGTGGTGGCAGGAAGGACGGCCGGACGAAGCCGGCCGGGTCACCGTTGTGCACCGCAGCTCCGGGGGCAAGAAGACCGACCTGCTGCCCGCGCCGTGGAACGCCCGCACCCGCGTGCACGAGTACGGAGGCCTGTCCTACCTTCCCGTCCCCCGCGCCGCCACCCGGCCTGCGGGCACCGGCGGCCGGGCGCCGCGCGGCTACGCGATCGTGTTCGCGAACTACGCCGACCAGAGGCTGTACGTGGCCGGGCCGGAGGCCACCGCGGGGAAGGAGCAGCCGCATCCGCTAACCCCGGATCCGGCCCAGGCCGACATCGGCTCCGGCCCGTGCGCGCTGCGTTACGCCGACTTCGCGCTCTCCCCGGACCACCGCGAGGTCTGGTGCGTCCAGGAACTGCACTCCGGCGGCAAGGTCACCCGCTCGATCGCGGCCGTGCCCCTCGACGGGTCCGCCGCTGACGACCCGTCGGCGATCCGGGAACTGGTCACCGGCTCCGACTTCTTCGCGTTCCCGACGCCGTCGCCCGACGGCGAGCGCCTGGCCTGGATCAGCTGGAACCACCCGCATATGCCGTGGGATGGCACCGAGCTGCGGGTGGCCCCGATCTCGAGGGAAGAGAAGGGAGGGCAGGAAACCGTCGGCAAGGGCAGGCTGATCAAGGGCGGCATGAGCGAATCGGTGCTGGCCCCGGTGTGGCGGGACAGCACCAGCCTGTATGTGGCCACGGACTGGACCGGGTGGTGGAACATCTACCAGATCGGGCTGGCCGGTGAGCCGCCCCAGGCGCTGTACCCGGCGGAGGAGGAGTTTGCCGGGCCGCTGTGGCAGCTGGGCGAGCGGCCGTTTGCCCTGCTCGGGGACGGACGGCTCGCCGTGGTGCACGGCCGGGGCGACATGCAGCTCGGGCTGCTGGACCCGGAGACCTCCGAGCTGAGCGACCTTGACCTGCCGCTGGCCGAGTTCGAGCCGTGCGTATCCGCGGACGGCGGGGTGATCGCCGGGCTGGCGGGCGGGCCCGCCCACCCGCTCTCGGTGGTCCGGATCGATCTGGCCGCGTCCCGCATGGACGTGCTGCGCCGCGATGTCGACGACGTGCCCGATGAGGCCTATCTCCCGGTGCCGCGCCCGATGGAGGTGGACGGGAAGTACGGGCGGGTGGTGCACGCGCTGGTGTACCCGCCGGCCAACCCGGATGCAGCCGGCCCGCCGGACGAGCGGCCGCCGTACGTGGTCTGGGTGCACGGCGGGCCGACCGCCCACTCGGTCGGCCGGCTCGACATCGAGAAGGCGTACTTCACCAGCCGTGGCATCGGTGTGATCGATGTGAACTACGGCGGGTCGACCGGGTACGGCCGTCTCTACCGGGAGCGGCTGCGCCGCGAGTGGGGGGTGGTCGACGTCGAGGACGCCGTGGCCGCCGCGCGGCACCTGGCCCGGGAGGGCGAGGCGGACCCGGCCCGGCTGGGCATCCGCGGCGGCTCGGCCGGAGGCTGGACCGCGCTGGCCGCGGTGACCACGGGAACCGCCGACGGCGCCGTGTTCAGCGCCGCGACCTCCTACTACGGCGTCTCCGACCTGCGCGGCCTGGCACGGGCCACGCACGACTTCGAGTCCAGGTACCTGGACGGGCTGGTCGGCCCGCTGCCTGGCTTCGACGGTGTGTACGCCGAGCGCGCCCCGCTCGGGCACGTGACGGACGCCACCTGCCCCATCCTGCTGCTGCAGGGGCTCGATGACCCAGTGGTCCCGCCGGAACAGGCCGAGGCCATCGCCGCGGAACTCACCGCGCACGGCATCCGGCACGCTTACATTGCCTTCGAGGGCGAGTCGCACGGCTTCAGGAAGGCCGAGACGGTCATGACCTGCCTCGATGCCGAGCTGTCGTTCTACGGCGACATCTTCGGCTTCAAGACCCCCGGTGTGCCCGAGGTCAAGCTCACCGGCGGCAAGCCGGGCCAGCGCGCCGGGAGCCCCGGCCCAGGCACGACGGGCCTGGGCCAAGACCGGGCGGTCACCGCCAAGAGCACCGGGGCTGCGGGTCAGGGCGCAGGGGCCTCGGGCGAGCCGACCGCGGGCGAGCCGTCCGGGGACGCGTCAGCGGCCACGCGGGCGGCGGGCTCGGGCGGACGGCACCGGCGCCGCTGACGTGGTCAGCGCGCGAACTCGATGGCGCGCGACTCCCTGACCACGGTGACCCGGATCTGTCCCGGGTAGGTCAGCTCGTCTTCGACCTGCTTGGCCACGTCCCTGGCGATGACCTGAGCCTGGATGTCGTCGACGTCGGACGGCTTGACCATGACCCGGATCTCCCGGCCGGCCTGCATCGCGAAGACCTTCTCGACGCCTTCCTGCGCGAGCGCGATCTGCTCCAGCCGCTCCAGCCGCTTGATGTAGGCCTCGAGCGACTCCCGCCGGGCACCCGGACGGCCGCCGCTGA
The DNA here is from genome assembly GCA_963844655.1 of uncultured Actinomycetota bacterium. Lineage (GTDB taxonomy): Bacteria > Actinomycetota > Actinomycetes > Streptosporangiales > Streptosporangiaceae > JASHPR01. Next base: position 367,262 of record CAWJPA010000002.1, read on the forward strand.
TCGCGTCCGCGGCCTGGGTCAGCACCGCTTCGACCGTGCGCACCTCGACCTCGTTGTGGTGCGCCTCGATGGCGTGCACTACGTCCTCGGGCTCGCCGTACCGGCGGGCGATCTCCGCCCCGATCAGCGCGTGGCTGCCCTGCACCTCATGGGTCAGGGCCTTCCCGATGTCGTGCAGCACCGTGCAGCGCTTCATCAGCACGGGGTCCATGCCGAGCTCGCTGGCCATCATGCCCGCGATGTGCGCGGACTCGACCAGGTGCTTGAGCACGTTCTGGCCGTAGGACGTGCGGTAGCGGAGCCGGCCGAGCAGGTTGGTGAGCTCCGGGTGCAGGTCGGTGATGGCCAGGTCCACGAGCGCGTCCTCGCCGGCCTTGACGCACAGCTGCTCGATCTCCGCCTTGCTCCGGTCGTAGGCCTCCTCGATGCGCTGCGGGTGAATCCGCCCGTCCAGCACCAGCCGCTCCAGGGTCAGCCGGCCCACCTCCCGGCGTACCGGGTCAAAGCAGGACAGCAGGACCGCCTCGGGCGTGTCGTCGATGATCAGGTTCACGCCGGTGACGGTCTCAAAAGCCCGGATGTTCCGGCCTTCCCGGCCGATGATCCGGCCCTTCATCTCATCGCCGGGCAGGTGCAGCACGGAGACGACCGACTCGCTGGTCTGCTCGCTGGCGACCCGCTGGATGGCCAGTGTCACGATCTTGCGCGCGCGAGTCTGGCCGTCGGCGCGCGCCTCGTTCTCGATGTCCCTGACGATCAGCGCCGCCTCGCGCTTGGCCTGGTTCTCGATGCCCGTGACCAGCTCTGCTTTGGCCTGCTCGGCGGTCAGGCCCGCGACCCGCTCCAGCACCTCACGGCGCTCGGAGTCCAGCCGGTCGAGCTCGCTGCGCCGCCCGTCAAGCTCCTGCTTGACCTGGTCCAGGTCGGCGGACCGCTGGTCGAGCCTGCGGGCCTCGGCGTCCATCCGCTGCTCGCGCTCGCCCAGCCTGGTTTCCCGCCGTTCCAGGTCCCCGCGGAGCTGCCTGACCTCGTCCTTGACGGCCCGGATCTCGTCCTCGACCTCGCGGCGGCCCTGGGCTACCTGCTCGGCCGCGGCTTCGGCCTTGCGCATGATGGCGGCCGCGTCAGCCTCGGCGCGTTCCCGCACCTGTTCGCCCAGTTGGCGGGCCTCCTCCAGCTGCTGCTGGGTGGCCGCACCCGTGTGCAGGCCGGTCAGCTCGGCCGTTCCGCTCTGACCAGCGATCTTGCCAGGGGACCTGCGAATCACGAAGACCAGCGCAAACAAGGACGCGACCAGCGCGATCGCCAAGATGAGCCCGATCCCGGTACTCACGGTTCACCCCTCCCGCTCGCGAGCCTTCCTGACACCGCAGTCCGGCATCAGATGCAGCGAGGGGTACTGCGCGCTTGCCACCACCGCCCGGCAGGACGGGTCATGCTCTGCCGCGCTGGACGTCGCCGCCCGGCCAGCTCTCGGCCGCCCGGCGCCACAAGTCCCGGCCACGTCACCGGCAGCGTTAACATCCAGTGCCGCGACCGGCCTCGGGCCCGATGGGGCTCAGCCCGGTCTAGCTGCTCCTTCCCGTCTATGCCGGAACCAGCCAGGCCTTCGCCTGACCCGGGCTGTCGCCGACCTCGGTCGGCCAGCCATGCCGAACGCTCACAGCCACCGGGCTAGCAGGCTCTCTGGGCTGCTCCCGCGTCACCCGGTGCTCGTATCCAGTCTCGTTCATCTCGGTCGATCCGCCCTACGCGGAGTAAAACCCTCGCTGCCGTGAGGCTAAGCGCAGATAACGATTTGGGCAAGCACGTGTTCACCGGATCTTCACCGAGGGGCGCGGCGCTCACTCCCCGAACGGGTCCGAATCGCCTGCTGGCGCGAGAAACTCGCCCATCTCGTCGCCGAATTCCAGCCAGGCCGCGGCCTGATGCTTGTCCCGCTGCTCCAGGGCCTCGCGGGTCAGGCGGAAGGCCAGGGCCGGCGGGTATCCCTTCCGGGCCAGCATGCTGATCAGCCGCCGGACGTCCGCCGGCGTCGGCTGGCCGCGGAGGCCCTCCACCCGGCGCGCCACCAGGCTCCGGGCCGTGGCCACCTCCTGCTCCGGGTCGAGCCCGTCGACCGCGGCCTGGATGTCGTCGGCAGGCACGCCCCGTTGCCGCAGTTCGGCCGCGAGCGCGCGGCCTGACAGGCCCCGGCTGTGGTGCCGGGACTCCACCCAGGCGCTCGCGAAGATGGCGTCATCGATCAGCTTCACGTCGGCGAACCGCCCGAGCACGGCCTCGGCCGCCTCGTCCGGCACGCCCCGGCGCCGCAGCGCACCAGCGAGCTGTGCCCGGGTCTTCGGGGCGGACGCCAGCATCCGCAGGCAGATCTGCCGCGCGGTCTCCTCCGGATCCCGCTCGGCCGGTTCGTCACTGGCCGCGCCGACCGGGCCGCCGACCACCCCAGCTGCGTCGCTGGCTGTCGCGGCAGCCCGGCCCGCCGCCCGCCTAGTTGCCACCGCCCGGCAGTACCTTGAGCCCGGCCGCCGCGTCTGCGGCGCCTAGGTCACCGCCGCCTCCCGGGCCCGGCACGTCCGCGTCGAGACGGGCACCGACGCCGAGCTTCTCCTTGATCTTCTTCTCGATCTCGTTGGCCAGGTCCGGGTTATCCTTCAGGAAGCTCCTGGCGTTCTCCTTGCCCTGGCCGAGCTGGTCGCCCTCGTAGGTGTACCAGGCACCGGACTTGCGCACGATCGACTGCTCCACACCGAGGTCGATCAGGCTGCCCTCCCGGCTGATGCCCACGCCGTACAGGATGTCGAACTCCGCGGTCTTGAACGGGGACGCCATCTTGTTCTTGACGACTTTGACCTTGGTCCTGTTGCCGACCGGATCGGTCCCGTCCTTAAGCGTCTCGATCCGGCGTATGTCGAGGCGCACAGACGCATAGAACTTAAGCGCCTTCCCGCCCGTAGTGGTCTCGGGTGACCCGAACATCACACCGATCTTTTCCCGCAGCTGGTTGATGAAGATTGCGGTGGTCTTGGTCTGGCTCAGCGCGCCCGCGATCTTGCGGAGGGCCTGGGACATGAGCCGCGCCTGAAGGCCGACATGGCTGTCCCCCATCTCACCCTCGATCTCGGCGCGTGGCACGAGCGCGGCGACCGAGTCGATGACCACGATGTCGATAGCCGAGGAGCGGATGAGCATGTCGGCGATCTCCAGTGCCTGCTCACCGGTATCCGGCTGGGAGACCAGAAGCGCGTCGGTGTCGACGCCGAGCCTTTTGGCGTACTCAGGGTCAAGCGCATGTTCGGCGTCGATGAACGCGGCGATCCCGCCCGCTTTCTGCGCGTTCGCGAGCGCGTGCAGGGCCACGGTCGTTTTCCCGCTGCTCTCAGGTCCGTATATTTCGACGATCCGGCCGCGGGGCAGCCCGCCGATGCCGAGCGCCACGTCCAGCGCGATGGACCCGGTCGGGATCACCTCCACGGGAGCGCGGGTCTCGTCGCCGAGCCGCATGATCGCGCCCCGGCCGAACTGCCGTTCGATCTGGGCGAGTGCGGTTTCCAGGGACTTCTCCCTGTCGCCGCCCTTGATGCCCGCCCTGTCGTTCGGTGCCATGTGAACTCCCATCAAAGGGCTTCCCGCCCGGTCGTCTCCCGGGCTGCCACGTGGTGATTCGGTGCCGCTGGGCCCTGCTGCCATGCTCGCTACCGTGCTTGCTGCCGGGCCTGTCCCGTGTTGTCGGCCTCGACGTTACGCGCCGCCACCGACAATTCCGGGGATGCCGGGAGCGTGTTGTCCGTGTCGCTCGGCATACCCGCAGGATTGGCCACCGCGATTAGTCTAGACGAACAGCTGTTCGATCATGAGCGCGACACGCCAACCCGGTCGAAATCGCGTTACCACGACGTCAAATGGCTATCTGCAAGCTCGGACCGGGCAGACGCAGTTCACCTCGACCGGGCGGGTGGCCAGGGTCGTCTTGCCTGAGCCGGGAGCTCCGGAAACCAGTACGACGCGGCGGCCGTCCATCGCGGTCAGCGCAGCCGCTGGGGTACGTCAAAGGTCTCGCACACGGCGCGCCATACGGACTTCACGTCCTCGCCGTCGACGAGCGCCTGGTTCACGGTCCGGTCGCCGAGCGCGGCGATCACCTGGTCCTTGGCCACGCTCTCCGCGTACGCCTCGCCGAACTGCGCGCGCATCCGCTCCCAGAAGACAGTAAGCCGCACGGCGGCCAGGCTACCTGTCGGCCAGGGCCGTCCGGTCCATGCGCGAGGAAGCGGAGACGGAGCCGGGGTCAGCCCGGTCCGCCAGGAAGAGGGCGACGGGCGAATCTGGGACGGCGGGACGGCCGCTCGGCTCGGCGAGGACGCGTGGCGCCTCCGGCCGGGACCGCTCGCGCTAGGTCATTGGTGGCCGGGCTCGCGCGGCGCAGCGGCGTTCCCCGCCGAAGCGGTGCGATCCACCAAGCAGGCGCTCAACGACCTGACCCTGCCCGGCGCGGACGCGATCCGCGCCGACGCCCGGCGGTTCCACCGCCTGGTCGTCTCGGACACGGTCCAAGCCGCACGGCCAATCCTGTTCGCGCAGGGACTCCAGACCCGCGGCCCACTCGAACTCGACCTCGGCGACCGCATCAGATCCCTGTGACACGATGATCACTCGGTGCCGCGGGGGCCCAGAGGTGCCGATCTGGAATCGTCGACCCGGAGTACGTGGCCGGTGAGGCGGTGGCCATGATCGCTGAGTAGGTAGGCGACGACGCCGGCGACCTGGTTAGGCGCGCACGGCGTGTCGACCTCGATGCACACCGCGTTGACGGTGATGTCGCGCTCAAGCAGCTCAACTGCGAGCGCTCGGGTGAGCGCGTCTGTGGCGGCTTTGGTCGCTGTATAGAGGCGGTAGTTCGTCAGGGCCAAATTATCCGCTGAGCTGGTCAGGTTGACGATGGCGCCGCCGTTACGAAGGTGACGGGCTGCCTCTCGATTAACGATGAAGGTCGAGCGCGTGCTGATCCGGACCAGTGCGTCGAACACGTCGAGGTCGACCTCGGCCACCGGAGCTGTAGCGACGGGGCTGCCCACGACGTGGACGACGGCATCGATACCGCCGAACGCCGCAATCGCCTCGACGAAGAGCCTCTGCACGTCCAGATCGTCGGCGACGTCGGCGCGGACGGCCACGGCAGCGCCCTTGTCGGTAAGGACAGCTTCGACGGTCGACTCCGCCGCACGCTGGTTGTGGAGGTAGTTGACGACGACCGCGTAGCCGCGGGCCGCCAGCAGATGGATGGCCGCCCGGCCAACGCCGCGTGACCCTCCGGTAACGATTGCCACGCGACCCGCATGCGGCGAGTTGAGCGGGATACCCATGGCACGAGTCTGGATGGCGGCTCCGCGCCTCGAACCAGGGTATTCCCGTGCCCAATCCTTGACCGTATCATTACCGCATGGCCGCACGGACGCCGGCCTTCAGGGGGCGTGCTCGCGAGCGCCAAGTCCTCGACGACCTGCTGGACCGTGTTCGTAGCGGCGAGAGTGCGGTGCTGGTCATCCGGGGAGAGGCCGGGATCGGCAAGACCGAGCTGATGCGCTACTGCGCGCGGCAGGCGTCAGGCTGCCGCCTGGTTCAGATCGTCGGCGTGGAGTCCGAGATAGAGTTGCCGTTCGCGGCGCTGCACCAGCTCTGCGCGCCGATGCTGGGCGGCCAGGCCACGCTGCCTGAGCCGCAGGATCACGCGTTGCGGGTGGCGTTCGGGTTGGCGACGGGGCCTGCTCCGGACCGGTTCGTGGTGGGCTTGGCCGCCCTGAGCTTGCTGGCCGAGTATGCCACCGCGCGGCCGCTGGTCTGCCTCGTCGATGACGCCCAGTGGCTTGATGAACCCTCGTCCCAGGTACTCGGGTTCGTCGGACGGCGGCTGCTGGCCGAGTCTGCGTTGCTCGTGTTCGCGGTCCGGGAGGCTGCCGGCAAGCAGATTTTTCCTGGCCTGCCGGCGCTGACGGTCGAGGGGCTCACCGACGAGGACGCGCGCGCGTTGCTGACAGCTACCGTCCCAGGCCACCTGGACGAGCGGGTTCGCGACCGGATCGTCGCCGAGACGCGGGGAAACCCACTGGGGCTGCTGGAGCTGGGGAGAGGGATGAGCGAAGCCGAGCTGGGCGGTGGCTTTGCCGGTCCGCCCACGGCGTTTCTGCCTAGCCATCTCCAGGGCCAACTCCAGAACCTCTACCTGCGCCAGGTGCGCGCGCTGCCGCAGCCGACCCGGCAGCTTATGTTGCTGGCGGCGGCCGATCCCACCGGGGACGCCACGCTGCTGTGGCGTGCCGCACCGATGCTGGGCCTGGGACGTGATGCGGCGGCCGCGGCGGATGCGGAACAGCTGCTGCAGATCGGCTCTCAAGTACGGTTCCGGCACCCTCTGGTGCGGTCAGCTGCCTACACGGCCGGGTCCCCGGAGGATTGCCGCGCCGCCCACCTGAAGCTGGCTGCGGCGACGGACGCCCAGACCGATCCTGAGCGCCGGGTGTGGCACCTGGCTGCCGCGGCCACAGGACCTGACGAAGACGTGGCCACCGCGCTCGAAGAGGCGGCGGTCAAGACCCAGGCTCGCGCCGGGCTGGCGGCCGCGGCGGCCCTCCTCCAACGGTCGCTCGCCTTGACCGCCGACCCGGGTCGGCGCGCCGACCGAGCGCTGGCCGCTGCCCTCGCGAACCTGCACGCGGGCGCGTTTGATGCTGCGCTCGGCCTGCTGGCCCAAGCCAGTGCCGATTCGGTTAATGATCTGCAGCGTGCCCGCGTAGAGCAACTCCGAGGGCAGGTCGAGTGGGCATCCGTTGCCGGGCGCGAGGCACCGGTTCTGCTGCTGCAGGCGGGCCAGAGACTCGAAGCACTCCATGCCGGGCTGGCCAGGGAGACCTACCTTTACGCCTGGGTGGCATCATCCCTCGCTGGTCCTATGGCAGGACCCGGCGGCCTTCTTCTGGAGGTTTCCCAGGCGGCACGCGCGGCCCCGCGGCCGGCAGGTGCTCCTCGGCCTTGTGACCTCCTCCTCGACGGTCTGGCGACGATGGTCACCGACGGGCATGCGGAGGCAGAGCCGACGTTGCGGCGAGCGGTGGATGCATTCCTTGCTAATCAGGTGTCCGGGGAAGAGTGGCTACAGTGGGGGATTCTCGCCCAGATGGCGGCGATGGCTCTGTGGGACTTCGACAGCTGGGTCGTGTTGAGCACCCGGCATGTCGAGCTCGCCCGCGCATCGGGCGCCCTGGCCCCGTTGTCTATCGCCTTGAACGGACGCGGACAGGTGGCCACGCACTGCGGTGACTTCGAGACAGCGACGTCGCTGGCCGCAGAAAAGGACGTTGTCAACGAGGTGACCGGTATCCGGCTGGCTTCGACCTGTGATCTGTTGCTCAGCGGGTACCGGGGTCAGCCTGGGGAAGCGGCACCGCTGTTCTCGGCGACTACCGAGGACTCGATGGTTCGCGGGGAGGGATCCGCTGTTCAGCTCGCCAACTGGGCCGCAGCGGTCCTCCACAACGGTCTCGGGCACTATGCCCAGGCGTTGACTGCGGCGGAGCCGGCGACCGAGGAGACCTACCAGCCGCTGGGCACACAGTTGGTTCTGCCCGAACTGATCGAGGCCGCCGTGAGAACCGGGCGGGCGGAAATTGCCCGGGAAGCCCTGGAGCGGCTGTCCGCCATGACGGCCATCGAGGGTTCCGACTGGGCGAAGGGCCTGGAGGCGCGCTCGCGAGCGCTGCTCAGTGAGGGCAAGGATGCCGAGCACCTCTACGCCGAGGCGGTCGAGAGGCTCGGCCGCACCCAGCTGCGGCCCGAGCTCGCCCGTGCCCACCTGCTCTATGGCGAGTGGCTTCGTCGCGAGCTCCGGCGGGGCGACGCACGCCACCAGCTACGAGCCGCCTATGAACTGTTCGCCGTGATCGGCGCCGAGGCCTTCGCTGAGCGCGCACGCAGGGAGCTGCTCGCCACCGGCGAGAGGGTCCGCAAACGCGAGGTCGACAGCCACAACGAGCTCACTCCGCAGGAGGGGCACATCGCCCGGCTGGCCAGAGACGGACGCACCAACCCCGAGATCGCTGCGGAACTGTTCATCAGCGCCCGCACCGTGGAATGGCACCTCCGCAAGGTGTTCACCAAACTGGGCATCACCTCCCGCAGGGGCCTCCACGAGGCCTTGCCGTCGCGAGGTCAGCACACCGCAGCCGACTCTCGCCCAGCTTGACGTGCACGACCTCACTCAGCCCACGGGGCTGGGCGGACCAGGGGGCCCGGCCAGGGTGTTCCCTGGTCTGGCGCACCGGTTGAGATCGTTAGCGTCGTCCCTGACACCCAGGGAGGCTGTAATGAGCACAACCGAGGACCGCGTAGGCAGCGAACGTCGTGAGGGCTACGCCGAGATCGGCGACGTGCGGCTGCATTATGTCGAGGCCGGCGAGGGGCCGCTGGTCGTTTTGCTGCATGGCTTTCCCGAGTTCTGGTACGGCTGGCGGCGGCAAATCGAGCCGCTCGCGGCGGCGGGATTCCGCGTCGTCGTACCCGACCTGCGTGGCTACAACCTGTCATCGCGGCCGGACGGCGTCGGGTCCTACGACATCGATCTGCTGGTGGCCGACATCCGGGGTCTGATCCGCGAGCGCGGCGCGGAGTCCGCGATGCTGGTCGGTCACGACTGGGGCGGAAGCGTTGCCTGGGCGACCGCGATGAGCCACCCCGAGGTCGTGGACCGGCTGGCCATCCTCAACGCGGCCCACCCGCGGAAGCTGTCGCAGGGACTGCACCACCCGGGCCAGCTGCGGAAGTCCTGGTACTTCTTCTTCTTCGACCTCCCGGATCTGCCCGAGGCCGTCGTGCACGCCGACCACTGGCATTTCTTCCGGCACTTCCTGCGCGACGCCCGCCCGGCGTACACCCCGGAGGAGATCGAACGCTACATCGAGGCATGGTCGCAGCCGAAGGCAGCAACCGGGATGATCAACTACTACCGGTCCTCGGTGCGAACCCCGCCCAAGAAGGCCGAAGCGCAGATTCACCCCATCTCAGCGCCCACGCTGGTCATCTGGGGGGAGCGCGATCGCTACCTCGGCCCCGAGCTAGCCGAGCCCGACCACGACGACGTGCCCAACCTGGACCGTGTCGAGCGTCTGCCCGATGCGTCGCACTGGGTCCACCACGACGAGGCCGAGCGCGTCAACGAGCTGCTCATCGACTTCTTCGCTCCGGCCCTGCCCGCCAAGAGCTGACCGGGCCCGGCCGCGTGTTCGCGGCCAGACGGGACGGACCGTATCTGGAGGATTGCTGCATGCCAAGGACAACGACCCCGCAAGTCCGTTTCCGGACGTTCGGCGGGGTCCGGATCCGGTACGCCGACAGCGGCGGCCCGCACGAGACCACGGTCGTGCTGACCAGCCCGTGGCCGGAGAGCATCTACGCGTTCACGCCGATGTGGGCGCCGCTTTCCGAGCACGCCCGCTTGTTCGCCGTTGACCTGCCGGGTTTCGGCGCATCCGAGCGCCGGGAGGACCTGCTGTCTCCGCGAGCGATGGGCGAGTTCCTGGCCCAGCTCATTGCCGAGGCCGATCTGGGCGTGCCGCACATCGTCGCGCCGGATGTCGGAACCGCGGCCGCCTTGTTCGCGGCGGCCGCATATCCGGAACGGATCGCCAGTGCGGTCGTGGGCACCGGCGGAGTTGCGGTTCCGATCCAGCTCGGGGAGCCGCTGGCGTCGTGGGTCCTCGACCCCGACCTCGACAAGTACCGCAGGATGGACCCGCGTGTGATCGTCGGCGTGGCGATGGACACCATCGCCGGAGGGATACCCGACGAGATTCGCGCGGACTACCTGGCCTGCTACGACGGCGACCGCTTCGCCGAGTCACTGCACTACGTGCGCAGGTATCCCCAGGAGCTGCCCGTACTGGCCGGGCTGCTGCCGCAGATCACGGTGCCGGTCACAATCATCAACGGCCGCCACGACCGCGTCGTCCCGCTGGCCAACGCGGAATTCCTGGACCAGCGGCTGCCCACCAGCCGCCTAGTGATCATCGATGCCGGGCACTTCGTCTGGGAGGAGGAACCGGCGAAGTACGCCTCGGCCGTGCTCGAGTCGATCACGGGCAACTGGCCCTGACGGTGCAAGTCCGGTCCGCCGCGACTCCGATCAGCGGCACGATGTCGAGAAGCGCCCGTCGACTCCGCTCACCAGGTGAAGGGCCTCGACAGGCGCGGCCCACGACACCAGGAGACCAGGATGCCGAAATATCTGCTTCTCAAGCACTACCGTGGCGGCCCGGAGCCGCACCGACCCGTGCCCCCGATGGACCAGTGGGCGCCTGAGGACGTGGAGGCGCACATGGCCTTCCTCAGGCACGTCAGCGAGCTGCTCGAGAAGAACGGCGAGTTCGTCGACGCGCAGGCGCTCACGCCGGCGCGCACCTGGGTGCGCTACGGCGGCCCGGACGCGGCGCCCGTCACCACCGACGGCCCGCTGCCCGAGACCAGCGACCTGGTTGCGGGCTGGTACATGATCGACGTCGAGTCGCACGAGCGCGCGGTCGAGCTCGCGGCGTACGTCTCCTCCGAGCCCGGCCCCGGCGGCGAGCCGCTGTACGAGTGGATCGACATCCGGGAGGTCATGTCCGATGGGCCGTCGGAGGACTGACCCGGCGTGACCGGTGAGCCGGCGCAACGGCGGGACGAGGGCGCGCTGCGCGCCCTCGTCCCGCGGGTGCTCGCGGGCCTGGTCCGCAGGGGCGAGGACTTCGACGCCGCCGAGGACGCGCTCCAGGAGGCGCTTCTTGAGGCGCTCCGGGTCTGGCCCCAGCAGCCGCCGCGCGACCCGCGCGCGTGGCTGACCACGGTCGCCACGCGGCGCCTCGTCGACGCCCACCGCAGCGAGGTCGCCCGGCACCGCCGCGAGGAGACGACGTACGCCGAGCCGCGGCCGGCCGCCACGGAGGAGGGCGACGACACCCTCTTCCTGCTCTTCTGCTGCTGCCACCCCGACCTCGCGCCCGCCTCCCAGGTGGCGTTGACCCTGCGCGCCGTCGGCGGCCTCACTACCCGGGAGATCGCCGACGCCTTCTACGTCCCCGAGGCGACGATGGCGCAGCGGATCAGCCGCGCCAAGCGCACCCTGCGCGGGGCCCGCCTGGACCAGCTCGGCGACCTCGCCGTCGTGCTGCGCGTGCTCTACCTCGTCTACACGGCCGGCCATGCGGGCCGGGTGGACCTGGCCGACGAGGCGATCCGGCTCGCCCGCCAGCTCACCCTCGCTACGGAGGAGCCCGAGGCGCGCGGGCTGCTCGCGCTGATGCTCCTGAACCACGCCCGGCTCCCGGCGCGGCTCGACCTCCAGGGCCGGATCGTCACGCTCGACCGGCAGGACCGTGGCCTGTGGGACACGCGCGAGATCGCCGAGGGCGTGCGCATCCTGCAGTCGGCGCTCGCCATGCAGACAAAGAAACGGCGCCCAGGCCGCTACCAGGTCGAGGCCGCGATCGCCGCCTTGCACGACGACGCGGCCAGCGCTCAGGAGACCGACTGGCCTCAGATCCTCGCCTGGTACGACGACCTCGTGGCACTGACCGGGGACCCCGTGCGGCAGGACCCCGCCGCGGTGCTCGGCCGCGCGGTCGCGGTCGGTCATGTCCTCGGTGCCGCCGCCGGGCTGCGCGAGACGGACCGCCTGCGCGAGGTGATCGGCGAGCGGGACCGGTGGCACGCCGTGCGCGGGTACCTGCACGAGCTAGATGGCGACCTGCCCGCCGCCGCTGCGGCGTACGCCGAGGCCGCCCGCCGGGCCACGAACGTCGCCGAGCGCGACCACCTGGTCCGTCAGGCCGCCCGCGCGCGAGCCACTTAGGCTTGTCCCCTGCAGCGGAAACGCGCCGAGTCGGCGTTCCGCTGCCTGCCGCGGCACTAGACGAAGGCGCTGGTGCCGGTGATGGCCCGGCCGACGATCAGCGTGTTGATTTCCCGCGTGCCTTCGTAGGAGTAGATCGCCTCGGCGTCGGCCACGAACCGGCCCACGTGGTACTCGAGCAGGATCCCGTTGCCGCCGAGCAGCTCGCGGGCGAGGCCGACGGTCTCGCGCATGCGCACCGTGCAGAACGCCTTGGCCAGCGCCGACTGCTGGTCGTCGGCGAGCCCGGCCTCCTGCAGCTGCGAGAGCCTGGCGCACAGGCAGGCCGACGCGGTGACGTTGGACAGCATCCGGACCAGCTGGTCCTGGACGAGCTGGAACCCGGCGATCGGGCGGCCGAACTGCTGCCGCTCCTTGGCGTAGGCCAGGGCGTGCTCGTAGGCGCCGCGGGCGCAGCCGACCGCCATCCAGGCCACCCCGGCGCGGGTCAGCCGGAGCACCGTCGCGGTGTCCCTGAACGAGTTCGCGTTCTGCAGCCGGCTGGTCTCGGGCACGCGCACCCCGTCCAGGGTGATGCTGGCGTTCTGCACCACCCGCAGCGCGATCTTGTCGCGCATCTTGGTGGTCGAGAACCCGGCCGTGGGCGGCTCCACGACAAAGCCCTTGACCTGGTTATCCGCCACGTCCCTGGCCCAGATGATCACGTAGTCGGCGAATGTGGCGTTGCCGATCCACTTCTTCTGACCGTCGAGGACCCACTCCCCACCCGCCTCCCCGTCCCCCTTCACCCAGCGGGCCGTGGTGGTCAGGCCGCGGGCGGCGCCGGAGCCCACCTCGGGCTCGGTGAGCCCGAACGCGCCGATCTTCTCCATCCGGGCCATGGCCGGCAGCCAGCGCTGCTTCTGCTCCTCGGAGCCGCACAGGTAGATGGACCCCATGGCCAGCCCGCTGTGCACGCCGAAGAACGTGGCGATGGACGAGTCGACCCGGGCCAGTTCCATGGCCAGCATGCCGTCGAGCAGGTGGCCGCGCCCGGGGCAGCCGTACCCGGTGTAGGCCAGGCCGGCCAGGCCCAGCTCGGCCAGGGCGGGGATGAGCTCGTGCGGGAACTCCTCGCGGGTCCAGTACCGGTTGATGACCGGCTCGATCTCCTTCTCCATGAACTCCCTGACCCGGTGCAGCAGCTGCCGGCCGTCGGGATCGAGCAGCTGCTCGAGGGAGTAGAAGTCGCTGTCGGACGCGTCGGTCATGGGTTCCTCCTCGGATCGTCCGCGGCCAAGAACCCGTCCACCACCGGCGCCAGCTCGGCGGCCTCGGTAACCAGGCTCAGGTGCCCGCCTGCGTAGACGTGCAGCCGCGCGTTCGGGATGAGGAACCGCAGCAGCGTCGCGTTGGCCAGCGGGATCAGCGGGTCATCGTTCCCGGACAGGATCAGCGTGGGCTGGCGCAGCAGCGGCAGGAACGGGATGCTGGTCCACCCGGCCCCGGCGCTGAGCTGGTACAGGTAGCCGCGCCGGGACCCGACCCTGGTCAGCCCGTGCATCAGCGCGGTCACCCGGTCCGGGTCGGTGCGGGCGGTCCCGCCGTACAGGTACGGGGCCATCTGCTGCAGGTACCCGGGGTCCAGGTAGCGCCGCGGGGTGACCATCTGGGCCAGCACCCCGGGCGAGGCGGGCACCATGATCGCGCCGGTCGCGGTGGCGACCAGCACCAGGCGGCGGCAGCGGCGGCGCTGCGCAAAGGCGAAGTGCTGGGCCAGGGCGCCGCCCCAGGAGATCCCGAGCACGTCGACGGCACCATAGCCGAGCTTGTCGAGCATCCGGGCGGCCAGGCCGCTCAGGCCGCCGAACCGATACGGGAGCGCGGGCAGCGGCGAGCCGCCCACGCCGGGCACGTCGAACCTGATGACATCGAGTGAAGGGTCGAGCTCATCCACGAACGGCTGCAGCAGATCGAGACTGGCCCCGATCCCGTTGCACAGGAGGAGCGGAACGCGGGTGCCGTCGCCGCGGCGGACCGCGACCCTGAGCTGCTGGCCGCCGACCGAGATGCTGCGCGTCTCGTCCCGGCCGCCGGCCGCGGTGGCTGGCATGTCGCTGACTGTCATGACCGCCTACCGGTCGAGCACGTAGCTGCCGGGCGCCGCCTGCAGCGGCCGGTAGTCCTTGCGGCCGAGGCGGTGCGGGCGGTCCTGCTGGCCGCCGCTGCGCTCGGCGAGCCAGGCCGAGTAGTCCGGCCACCAGCTGCCCGGCACGGTCTGCGCGGCCCGGAGAAAGTCGCGCGGCTCCGCCGGGTTGTCCGGCCCGTCGTGGGTCCCGTCCGGGGCCGTGTCGTCGGCCAGCGCCCGGAACGTGGCCTTCGGGTTCGTGGGCGGGTTGACCATCGAAGCGATGTGCCCGCTGGTGGACAGCACGAACCGGGTGCTGCCGCCGAGCAGCTGCGTGGTGCGGTAGCAGGACTGCCAGGGGCACAAGTGGTCCGCGATGCCGGCTATTACGTAGGAGTCGACGTCGACCTTGGACAGGTCTACCGGCGAGCCGAGCATGGTGGCCGCATCCGCCTTGGTCAGCGCGTTGGTCAGGGCGATCTCGATGAAGTCCCTGTGCACCGCGGCGGGCAGCCGGGTGGTGTCGGCGTTCCAGTACAAGATGTCGAACGGCGGCGGTGACTTCCCCTGCAGGTAGTTGTTGACCCAGTAGTTCCAGATCAGGTCGTTGGGTCGGAGCCAGGCGAACACCTCGGCCAGCGTGCGGCCGTCCAGGTACCCGCGGGCCTGCGAGGCCGCCGTGGCCAGTGTGGCGGTGCGCCGGTCGATCATCGCCGCCGCGGTGCCCGCGCCCACCTGGTCCAGCACGGTCACCCCCAGGCACAGCGTGGCCAGCTCCCCCAGGTGGCCGGCGGTGCTCAGGTGCGCGGCCACCATGGCCGAGGCGATCCCGCCCGAGCACAACGCGCAGATGCTGGCCTTAGGCGCCCGGCAGATCGCGCGCACCGCGCCAAGGGCGTCGACGATCGCCTCGCCGTAGCTGTCCAGGCCCCAGTCGCGGTGCCGCGCGTCGGGGTTGCGCCAGGACAGGACGAAGACCTGGTGGCCCTGGCTGGCCAGGTACTCGATCATGCTCCGGCCCGGGGCCAGGTCCGTGATGTAGAACTTGTTGATCATCGGCGGGACGATCAGCAGCGGGTACTTGTAGACCGAGGCCGCGGCAGGCTCGTACTGGATGAGCTCGCAGATGTCCCACCGGTGCACCACCGCGCCGGGCGTGACCGCAAGGTCCCGGCCCACCTCGAATGCGTCACGGGCAACCATCGCGGGCACGCGCGGCGGTGCCGACAGGTCCGAGACCAGCGACCGCAGGCCGCGAATCACGCTGAGGCCGCCGCTGTCGATGACCGCCTTCCAGGTCACCGGGCTGAGCAGCGGGTTGTTGCTCGGGGCTGCGGCATCAATGAGGTTGCTCAGCACGAACCGCATCCGCTCCTGGTCGCGCCAGTCAAGCTCGGCGTCGGCCAGCAGCGACTCCACGGTGCCCGCGCAGGCCAGGTAGGCCTGCATGATCCGGGCCAGCAGCGGATTGCTGGCCCACGCGGGATCGGCGAAGCGCCTGTCCTTCTGGCCCGGCGCGATCGCCGAACGGCCAGCTGCGATGCCGGCCAGGTCGCTGGCCAGGGAGGAGCCGCGGCGGGCCACGGTCGCGGGCCTGCGGGCCAGCCCGGCCGCGAACCGCAGCGTGGACGCGCTGGGCACGAACCGGCGCGCCACCCCGAGTGCCGCGTCGGACAGCAGCAGGTCCAGCGCGCTGGCGGCGTCCGCGGCCTCGAAGAGGCCGGCGTCGGGATCGCGGTCCCCCGGCTCCGCGGTCATCGTGATTCCTGCGCGGCGTCCCCGGCCGGAGCGCCGGCGGCGTCGTCGCCGGGACGGCGCACCTCACGGCGGAGGATCTTGCCGGTGGGGCCCTTGGGCAGCTCGTCCACCAGCCAGACCCGGCGCGGGTACTTGTAGGCGGCGACCCGCTCCTTCACAAAGGCCTGCAGCTCAGCGGGCGAGGCCGTGGCGCCGGGCTTCAGCGCGACCGCCGCGCCCACCTCCTCGCCCAGGTCATCGTGCGGCATCCCGACCACGGCCGCCTCGGCGACCGCGGGATGCTCGTACAGGACCTCCTCAATCTCGCGCGGGTAGACGTTGTAGCCGCCCCGGATGATCATCTCCTTCTTCCTGTCGACGATGAAGTAGTAGCCATCCTCGTCCACCCGGGCCAGGTCACCGGTGCGGAACCAGCCGTCAGGGATCGCCTCGGCTGTGGCGTCCGGCCGGCCCCAGTACCCCTTCATCACGTTGTGGCCGCGGATCGCGATCTCGCCGATCTCCCCGGCGGGCACGTCGGCGCCGTCCGGGCCGACCACGCGCATCTCGACCCCGACCACCGGCGTGCCGATCGACCCGGGCTTGCGCTCCGCGTTCGGGTGGTTGAACGAGGCGACCGGCGAGGTCTCCGACAGCCCGTAGCCCTCGAGGATCATGCAGCCGAACGCCTTCTCAAACCCGTGCATGATCTCGACCGGCATGGCTGCGCCGCCCGATATGCAGGTACGCAACGACGACGTGTCCGCGGCCGCGCTGTCCGGATGGTGGAGCATCGCCGCGTACATCGTGGGCACTCCCTCGAAGATCGTGACCCGGTCCCGCGCGATGATGCTCAGCGCCCGGCCCGCGTCGAACCTCGGCAGCAGGGTGAGGGTGCCGCCGCCGGCGATCGTCGCGTTCAGGCCGCAGGTCAGCCCGAACACGTGGAACAGCGGCAGGCAGCCCATGACCACGTCGTCCGGGCTGGTCCCGAGCAGCGTCTCCGCGGTGAGCGCCGCGTTGCGGGTGAGGTTGGCGTGGGTGAGCTGGGCGCCCTTCGGCTGGCCGGTGGTGCCCGACGTGTAGAGGACCACGGCGTCATCGTCGTCGTCCCGCTTGACCCAGGTGTGCAGCGCGAACCGGCCGGCCAGCAGCGTGGTCATGTCGGGATCGTCGACCCGCACCACCCTGGCTCCCGTGGCCGCGGCGCCCTTGGCCGCCTCTGCATCCGCCGAGTACCACGCGAACAGGACCTTCGCGCCGGAGTCGCTCAGGTAGAACGCGACCTCCCGGCTCTTCAGCATCGGGTTCATCGGCACCACCACGGCCCCGGCGCCCAGCGCGCCGTAGAAGACCATGGGGAACGCGGGGACGTTGGGCAGCATGATGCCAACCCGGTCGCCGGCGGCCACCCCGAGCGACGAGAGCAGCGAGGTGACCCGGCCCGCGGCCTCCCGCAGCTCCGAGTAGTCCAGCACCAGGTCGTCCAGGCGGATCGCCGGGTGGCTGGCGTGCTCGGCCACCGTCCGGTCGAGCACGGAACTCAGACTGGCCATGGTGCCTCCCGCGATGACATTCGGCAATCCCCGTATCAGCATCATGCTCCGAGATCGACGCGCCCAACAGACCTGCGCGGACGCGGCTGCCCGGCTCTCTGGGCCCGGACATACACACGTTTGATCGAGATACGCCGGGAAAGCTCTATTGCCGGTCCGGTTACGTCGATGCACCATTAGCTGTTAAGTGCGGCAAATGTCATAGCCGCGTTGCCCCCACGCGCTACGGCCTGGTTGGGGAGGGACAGGCCGTCCGCGCATAACCCTGAGAGGATGCGATGGCCCCGTCCACTCCCCCGGGCAAAAGCCCCGCCACCTACGCCGCCGTCACGGTCCTGCTGCTCATCGGGATCTTAGGCACGCTGTGGGTGCCGATTTACGCCCGCACCACGCCGATGTGGGGAGATTTCCCCTTCTTCTACTGGTACCAGCTGATCTGGGTGCCCGTGGTCGCCGTCCTGTCCTGGGTGTGCTACCTGCTGCTGCGGACCAAGCCCGCGGCCCGCGCGGGCGTCAGCCCGCCCCCCGGCGGAGGGGAGGCGAAGTGACCCACGTCAACGCGGTCTCGTTCACCATCCTCGTCGTCCTGTTCGCGCTCGTGACCGTATGCGGCTTCGCCGCGGCCCGGTGGCGCCGCGCCGAAGACATGATGCACCTCAACGAGTGGGGCTTAGGCGGCCGCGGGTTCGGCACGTTCATCAGCTGGTTCCTGCTCGGCGGCGACCTGTACACGGCCTACACGTTCATCGCCGTACCCGCGCTGGTGTACGGCGTGGGCTCGGCCGGGTTCTTCGCCCTGTCGTACACGATCATGGTTTTTCCCATCGTGTTCGTGTTCGCCCCGCGGCTGTGGTCGATCGCCCGCGCGCACAACTACGTGACCCCGGCCGACTTCGTCCGGGGCCGGTACGGCTCGAGCGGCCTCGGCCTCGCGGTGGCCGTCACCGGGATCCTCGCCACCATGCCCTACATCGCCCTGCAGCTGGTCGGCATCGAGTCGGTGCTGATCGTGATGGGAGTCGGCGGCTCCTCGAGCAACACGTTCGTGAAGGATCTGCCGCTGATCATCGCGTTCATCATCCTGGCCGCCTACACCTACCTGGCGGGCCTGCGCGCGCCGGCGCTGATCGCGTTCATCAAGGATGCCCTTATCTACCTGACGGTCATCGTCGCGATCTTCTATATCCCGGCCCGGCTGGGCGGCTGGGGCCACATCTTCAGCGTTGCCGACGCACACCTGAAGACGACCAACCCGAAGACCGGCAAGCCGTTCGGCTCCCTGGTCACGCAGCCGGCCGGCTACTGGGCCTACGCCACGCTGGCGCTCGGCTCGGCCCTGGCGCTGTTCATGTACCCGCACGCGATCACCGGGGTGTTCGCCACCAAGCGGCGCGACGTGATCAGGCGCAACATGGCCATCCTGCCCGCGTACTCGCTGGTGCTCGGCCTGATCGCGCTGTTCGGCTACATGGCGCTGGCCACGCCCGGCGTGAGCACGATCGTGAAGGCCAACGGGAGCAACACCCAGCTGTCCGTGCCGGCGATGTTCGAGCGCATGTTCCCCAGCTGGTTCGCGGGGATCGGGTACTCGGCCATCGTCATCGGCGCGCTCGTGCCCGCGGCCATCATGTCGATCGCCGCGGCGAACCTGTTCACCCGCAACATCTACAAGGAGTTCTTCCGCCCGGGTGCCGACCCGGCCGAGGAGACACGGGTGGCCCGGTGGGCGTCGCTGGTCATGAAGCTCGGCGCGCTGATCTTCGTGCTCGCGCTCAGCAAGACGTTCTCGATCAACCTGCAGCTGCTCGGCGGGGTCTGGATCCTGCAGACGTTCCCGGCGATCGTGGTCGGCCTGTACACGCGGTGGTTCCACCGCTGGGCCCTGATCATCGGCTGGGCCGTGGCCATGGTGTACGGCACGATCGAGGCGTACCGCACGCCGGGGAACGGCCAGCTCCACTTCGGCGCCTCGACGGCTCCCATCCTCGGGCACGTCATCTACATCGCGATCGCCGCGTTCATACTCAACCTGGCGGTCACGGTGGTGCTCACCTTCATATTCCGGGCGCTCAAGCTGCCGGCCGGGGCCGACGAGACCCAGCCCGCCCAATACAGTGCCGACCCTGAGCAGGGCACGGCCGCTGCCGTCCCCACCCCGGCAGGTACCAAGGCGCCGTAACGCTCCGCCGCCACCGCTGCCGTCCGGTCCGGTGCGCGGCCTCGCTACGTCCGCGCCTCGGTGGCCTCGAAGCGGCTGGTCATGAGGTTGACCAGGTCGCTGGCTGAGACGCGGATGTAGCGAGGCTCGTTCTTGCGATTGGAGTCGAAGACGATTCTGCCGAGCGCCTCCTCGGCGCCCGCCCCGCGCACGAAGCTGTTCTCGACCTTCAGACTGCGCTGGCCGAACCGGAACTGCATGTCCGCGTCAGCCCGGAGGGACTGGCCCTCAGGAAGGGTCACATCCGAGAACAGGAAGCCCGCCAGCCGGGTGAATTCCTGGCGCACTGTCCGCAGGGCGTACGAGCGGGTGCCGGCCTCGTGATCGGGCCGCTCCACCAGCAGCACGCGCGTCTCGTTGCCGTCCGCCGGCATACTGACGGCCGTCTCGACCCCGGGGGCACCGCCTCCGCCGGTACCCGCACCCCCTCGGGCGCCGCCAGGAACACCAGGAGGCCGCTGCGGAACCCGTGCTTGCGGCACCAGGCGGACAGGCGGTAGAGATGGCCCAGCTCGCCGCCGACCGGCAGCCGGCCGCTCAGCCCGTCGCTGACCACATCCTCGAGCGAGGCATTGGCGGCCAGCGTCAGCGTGCCGTCGGCGAGCAGCCGGTCGAGCGCGGCCCGCATGGCCGCCTGCCGCGCCACGGTGTCCAGGCGCCGGAACGGTGAGCCGCCCGGCTCCGGCGCCGGACGGGGATCGAGCGATCCGCGCAGCGGGTAGGCACCGGTGACCGCCAGCACCTCCTCGGAGTAGCTGCCGAGATCCACCTCGCCGGTGTCGCGGGCCTGCGCCAGCAGGGCCGGGCCGGGCTTGGGCTGATGGCGGCCGAACATCTGCCTCAGTCCCCGAGGACGGCCCGCACTGCCCGCCGGTGCCGTCGGCGCGCGGTGAGCAGCGAGAGCAGGAAACACACCGGGATCAGGGCCACGAATACCGCGCCCACCACGATCTCGGCCCAGGCTGAGGAGGTGTTGCCGATGTCTCCGGCCAGCCCGACGACCGTGGGGTTCGTGGGGTCGTAGACCACGGGCACGGGCTGGCCGGTGAGGTAGCTGCGGCCGCCAACGTTGATCGTGCCCTGCACCGTGCGGGCGCCGGCCACGAACGTGACCTGGATGGTGTCGCGCCCGTAGCCGTGGGTAGCCGACACCTGCGCTACGGCCGGGACGCCGCTGGCGGCCAGGGCGTGCTCATTGTGCAGGCCGGAGATCCCCAGGCCGAGCAGCACCGCGCCGTAGACGAGCACCGCCGCGGCGACGACGATGCCGATCACCCGGCCGACTCTCCTGCGCCTGCGGCGCCGGCGGGCCGCGGCGCCGGGCGGGGCCGCGATCCCGGTCGTCTCCGCCACGTCTGGAGCCTACTGCGCATCGGGTGTGTTTCCCGTTATGCCCGGCGGTACCGCCCAGACCGTGCGGCATGCCGGGCAGCGCCGCCCTGGTGACTGCGTCCGGCGGTCCGAGATGTCGGTGGCGCAGGGCAGGATGGATACGTGCCCGTCTCCTCGCCGGTCAAGACGCCGGCCCTGGACGGTTTCAGCGAAGCGACCAGGGCGTGGTTCAGCGCTGCCTTCGCCGAGCCGACGCAGGCCCAGGCGCAGGCCTGGGCGTCGATCGGTAACGGCGAGAACACGCTGGTGATCGCGCCCACCGGGTCGGGCAAGACGCTGGCCGCGTTCCTGTGGGCGATCGACAAGCTGGCCACCGAGCCGGTGCCCGCTGACCCGCAGCAGCGCTGCCGGGTGCTGTACATCTCGCCGCTGAAGGCGCTGGCGGTGGACATCGAGCGCAACCTGCGCTCGCCGCTGACCGGTGTCGGCCAGGCCGCGCGCCGGCTGGGCTTGGCCGAGCCCGACATCCGGGTCGGCGTGCGCACCGGGGACACGGCCGCGGACGAGCGGCGCAAGCTGGCCAGCAAGCCGCCGGACATCCTGATCACCACGCCCGAGTCCCTGTTCCTGCTGCTCACCTCGCAGGCGCGGGAGACCCTGCGCAGCGTCGAGACCGTGATCATCGACGAGGTGCACGCGCTGGCGGGCGGCAAGCGCGGCGCCCACCTGGCCCTCTCCCTCGAGCGCCTGGATGCGCTGTGCTTGCCTCGGGGGGACGACCCCCCCAAACCCCCCCGCGTGCCATCCCCCGCCCGCCTCCCCATCCCCCTTCATGGCCTCCGGCCGGCCGTCGCGGCTGGCCCGGCTTCGCCGGATCAGCCGGCGCAGGTCCGCCGACCAGCACAGCGGATCGGGCTGTCCGCGACCGTGCGGCCGCCGGAGGAGGTGGCCACGTTCCTGGGTGGGGCCCAGCCGGTGACGATCGTGCAGCCGCCCAGCAGCAAGCGGATCGAGCTGCAGATCGTGGTTCCGGTCGAGGACATGGCCGACCTGGAGACCTCCGACGGCTTCACCGTGCCAGGCACGGGCTCCGAGCCCAGCTCCAACGGGGCAGCAGATGGCGGGCCGCCGCCGGACGACCCGGCCCGGCGGCGCTCGATCTGGCCGCATGTCGAGGAACGGGTGCTGGACGAGATCCAGAGCCACAGCTCCACGATCGTCTTCGCCAACTCCCGCCGGCTGGCGGAACGGCTCTGCGCCCGGCTCAACGAACTCGCCGCCGAGCGGGCCGAGGAGCAGGACGGCACCGGGCCAGACCCGGCCCCGGCGCGGCAGGGCGGACCCAGACGGCCCCCGGCCGAGATCATGGCCGAGGCCGGAGCAGTGAAGGGGGCAGGGGAGGCGGGTGGGGGGGCGCCCGCCGAGGTGGCCCGCGCGCACCACGGCTCGGTGTCCCGGCAGGAGCGCACCCAGATCGAGGAGGCGCTCAAGGCGGGCCGGCTGCCGGCCGTGGTCGCGACCTCCAGCCTGGAACTCGGCATCGACATGGGCGCGGTCGACCTGGTGGTTCAGGTGGAGTCACCGCCGTCGGTGGCCAGCGGGCTGCAGCGGACCGGCCGGGCCGGCCACAACGTGGGCGACGTGTCCCGCGGCGTGATCTTCCCCAAGTACCAGGGCGACCTGGTCCAGGCCACGGTCGTGGCCCGGCGGATGCTGGAAGGCGCGATCGAGGAGCTGCGCATGCCGCGCAACCCACTCGACGTGCTGGCCCAGCAGATCGTCGCGATGACCGCGATGGACGACTGGGAGATCACCGAGCTGGAGCAGACGGTCCGGCGGGCCGCGCCTTTCGCCACCCTGACCCGCCCGGTGCTCGAGGCGGTGCTCGACATGCTGGCCGGCCGCTATCCCAGCGAGGAGTTCGCCGGCCTGCGGCCGCGGCTGGTGTGGGACCGCACCACCGGCATGCTGCACGGGCGCCCTGGTGGCCAGCGGCTGGCCGTGACCAACGGCGGGACGATCCCCGACCGCGGCCTGTTCGGCGTGTTCCTGGCCGGCGGCCAGCGGGACCGCTCCGGCCGGCATTCCCGGCGGGTCGGCGAGCTGGACGAGGAGATGGTCTACGAGTCCCGGGTCGGCGACGTGTTCGTGCTCGGCGCGAGCTCCTGGCGGATCGAGGACATCACCGCGGACCAGGTGCTCGTCTCGCCCGCGCCGGGGCAGCCGGGCCGGCTCCCGTTCTGGCACGGCGACGCTCCCGGCCGCCCGGCCGAGCTCGGCCGGGCGATCGGCCAGTACTGCCGCGAGCTCGGCACGGCATCCCCTGAGGAGGCCGCCCAGCGGCTGCGCCGCGACGGGCTTGATGACCTGGCCGCGGCGAACATGATCAGGTACCTGGCCGGGCAACGCGAGGCCACCGGCTACCTGCCCGACGACAAGACCCTGGTCATGGAGCGGTTCAGGGACGAGCTCGGGGACTGGCGGCTGGTGCTGCACAGCCCCTACGGCGCGCGGCTGCATGCGCCCTGGGCGCTGGCCATCGCGGCCCGGCTGCGCGACCGCTATCAGGGCATGGACGTGCAGGCGCTGCACACCGACGACGGCATCGTGATCCGGGTCCCTGACGCCGACGAACCGCCCCCGGCCGGGATCGCCATGCTCGACCCGGACGAGCTTGAGCAGCTGGTGACCTCCGAGCTCGGCGCGTCCGCGCTGTTCGCGTCCAGGTTCAGGGAGTGCGCGGCCCGCGCGCTGCTGCTGCCCCGGCGGCAGCCGGGACGGCGGACCCCGCTGTGGCAGCAGCGGCAGCGCTCGGCGCAGCTGCTCTCGGTGGCCAGCCAGTACGGGACGTTCCCGATCGTGCTCGAGACGGTCCGCGAGTGCCTGCAGGACGTGTTCGACGTCCCGGGCCTGACCGGCCTGCTGCGGGACCTGGCCGCGCGCCGGGTACGGCTGGTGGACGTGGAGACCAGCGCCCCGTCCCCGTTCGCCCGGTCGCTGCTGTTCCGTTACGTCGGTGCGTTCATGTACGAGGGCGACACACCGCTGGCCGAGCGCCGGGCCCAGGCCCTGGCCCTGGACTCATCGCTGCTCGCCGAGCTGCTGGGGCAGGCCGACGCCAGGGAGCTGCTGGACCCGGAGATCGTCGGGGATGCCGAGCGCGACCTGCAGCGCCTACCGCCCCGCCGCGCCTGCCGGGACCTGGAGGGAGTCGCCGACCTGCTCCGGGCCGTCGGCCCGCTGTCGGCCATGGAGGTCGAGGAGCGCTGCACCGACCCCGGGGCCGCGCCGGGCTGGCTGGCCGAGCTGGCGGCCCAGCGCCGGCTGATCCTGGTCCGGGTCGCGGGCGAGGAACGCTGGGCGGCGGTCGAGGACGCCGGGCGGCTGCGGGACGCGCTCGGGGTGGCGCTGCCGACCGGGGTGCCTGACGCGTTCACCGAGCCGCTGCCCGACCCGCTCGGTGACCTGGTGGCCAGGTACGCCCGCGGGCACGGTCCGTTCACCGCGGCATCGGTGGCGCACCGGTACGGGCTCGGGATCGCCGTGGTCACAGGGACGCTGGGCCGCCTGGCCGCCGAGGGCCGGGTGGCCGAGGGCGAGTTCCTGCCCGGCGGGCGCGGGACCGAGTACTGCGACACCGGGGTGCTCCGGCTGCTGCGCCGCCGCTGCCTGGCCAAGCTGCGCAAGGAGGCCGAGCCTGTGCCGCCGCAGGCGCTGGCGAGGTTCCTGCCCGCCTGGCAGAACGCGGCGCACCGGCCGGGCGGGCGGGCCGGCCGTCCCAGGCGCCAGGCCGGGCCCGATGCCGTCTACGACGTGGTGGAGCAGCTGGCCGGGACGGCGGTTCCGGCCTCGGCGCTGGAGACGCTGGTGCTTCCCGGCCGGGTGCCGGGCTACTCCCCGGGGCTGCTCGACGAGCTGACCGCCGCGGGCGAGGTGGTGTGGTCGGGGGCCGGCGGTCTGCCGGGCGGCGACGGCTGGGTGGTGCTCGCCCCGGCCGATGCCGCGCCGCTGCTGTTCGGTGAGCCAGGCGAGATCACGATGACGCCGCTGCACGACGCGCTGCTCGCGGCGCTGGACGGCGGCGGCGCGCTGTTCTTCCGGGCCCTGGCCGACCGCACGGACGCGCAGCTGCGCGCCACGGGCGAAACGGCAGGCAGGCCGGCCGCGGCCGCGACCGACCAGGCGGTAGCCGCGGCGATCTGGGACCTGGTCTGGGCCGGCCGGCTGACCAACGACACGCTCACCCCGCTGCGGACGGTGCTGGCCACCGGGCGGCCCACGGCCGGCACCGAGCGTGATGCTCCGGCGGCGGGGCGGCTGGCCGACGGCGGCGTTACCGCGAGTACGCCGCTGACCAGCGGGAACGGCCTGCTCCCCGCGGGTGCCCCGCTGCGGCCGGGCGGCGGGCGGGCCCGGCCCGCCGGCCGGGCCGGGCGCATCGGCTCCCGCAGGCAGGGATATGGCCGGGCGGTGCTGCCCTCCCGGAGCGGCCCGCCCACGGTCAGCGGCCGCTGGTCGCTGCTGCCCCCGGGCGAGCCGGACCGGACCAGGCGGCTGCACGCGCTGGCCGGCACCCTGCTGGAGCGGCACGGCATCCTGATCCGCGGCGCGGTGATGGCGGAGCGCGTGACCGGCGGGTTCGGGGCGCTGTACCCGGTGCTGCGGGCCATGGAGGACGCCGGCCAGTGCCGCCGGGGCTACTTCGTCGAGGGCCTGGGCGCGGCGCAGTTCGCCCTGCCCGGCGCCGTCGACCGGATGCGCGCCATGGCCGTCGACCCCGGGCAGAAGGCCGCGGCGTTCCCTTCACCGGCGCAGGACCCGTGGGTCACGGCCGGGCCGGAGGCCGCGCCCGCGCCGGCCGCCGCGGGCAGCCAGGTGGTGGTGCTGGCGGCGGCGGACCCGGCCAATGCGTACGGCGCTGCGCTGGCCTGGCCGGCCCGGCCGGACGAGACCCCGGGCGGGCACCGCCCGGGCCGCAAGGCGGGTGCGCTCGTGGTCCTGGCCGGCGGCCAGCTGGTCCTCTACGTCGAGCGCGGCGGCAAGACCCTGCTGTCCTGGACCAGCGACCCGGACCTGCTCGGCCCGGCGGCCGCGGCCCTGGCCGACGCCGTGCGCGACGGCGCGCTCGGCCGTCTCACCGTGGAGCGGGCCGACGGCGGCGGTGTCTACGACTCCCCGCTCGCCCTGGCCCTGGAGGCCGCCGGCTTCCGGCCCACCCCGCGCGGCCTGCGCCTTCGCGCCTAGCGCTCCACCCCGAGCGGGGCTACGGTCGCGTCATGGGCCGTGATATTGAAGCGATCAAGATCAGCGGCGAGGACCGGCGCAACTACCGGGACAAGCTCCGGGTGTCGCTGGACGTATTCGCCCGGATGCTGCGTGAGCGCATGTTCGAGGCCGACCCGTCACAGGTCGGCCTGGAGATCGAGCTGAACCTGGTCGACTCCCGCGGGATGCCGTCGATGCACAACGAGGCCGTGCTCGACGCGATCGCGGATCCCCTCTGGGCGACCGAGCTCGGGCAGTTCAACATCGAGATCAACGTGCCGCCCCGGCACCTCGAGGGCGGCACGGTCGCGGACCTGGAGCAGGAGGTCAGGGCCAGCCTCAACACGGCGGACAGCCACGCCCGCGAGACCGGCAGCCGCCTGGTCATGATCGGCATCCTGCCGACGCTGCAGAAGGACGACGTGAACGAGAGCACCCTGTCGTCCAATGCGCGTTACCGGGTGCTGAATGAGCAGATCTTCGCCACGCGCGGGGAGGACATGCGCATCGCGATCGACGGCACCGAGAAGCTCCTCACCTACGCGGACAGCATCACCCCCGAAGCGGCCTGCACCAGCGTGCAGCTCCACGTGCAGGTCAGCCCGGACGCCTTCGCCCGCTACTGGAATGCGGCCCAGGCCATCGCGTCGGTGCAGGTCGCGCTCGCCGCCAACTCCCCCTTCCTGTTCGGCAAGCAGCTCTGGCACGAGACCCGGATCACGCTGTTCGAGCAGGCCACCGACACCCGGCCGGACGAGCTCAAGCAGCAGGGCGTCCGGCCGAGGGTGTGGTTCGGCGAGCGCTGGATCACGTCGGTCTTCGACCTGTTTGAGGAGAACATCCAGTTCTTCCCTGCGCTGCTGCCGATCTGCGAGGAGGAGGACCCGCTGGCCGTCCTGGACCAGGGCGGGTGCCCGCAGCTGGCCGAGATGAACCTGCACAACGGGACGGTCTACCGCTGGAACCGGCCCGTCTACGCCGCCGTCGACGGCACGCCGCACCTGCGGGTGGAGAACCGGGTCCTGCCGGCCGGTCCGTCGGTGGCCGACGTGATGGCGAACGCGGCGTTCTACTACGGCCTGGTGCGTTTCCTGGCCGAGTCACAGCGGCCGGTGTGGACCCAGATGGCATTCGCCACCGCGGCCGAGAACATGTACACGGCCGCGCGCCACGGCATCGACGCGCAGCTCTACTGGCCTGGCCTGGGCGAGGTGCCGGTGACCGAGCTGGTCCTGCGCCACCTGCTGCCGCAGGCCCGCGAGGGGCTCGGCCGCTGGGGCGTCGACCCGCAGCAGGCCGCGCGGCTGCTGGACATCATCGAGCAGCGCTGCATCACCGGCCGCACCGGCGCGGCCTGGCAGATCGCCACCGTGGCCGGGCTGACCGAGGGCGGCACCGAGCGCCAGGAAGCACTGCGCGTGATGACCGAGCGCTACATCGACCGCATGCACACCAACGACCCGGTGCATACCTGGAACGAGAGGTCGTGACCGGCCGCGCTACTTAGCGAAATCACACCCCCATTACCGGGGGGATTTCCGGCGCTAAACCATCCGGATGGCAAAAATAGCCGACCGGGCCGCCCGACTGAGCGGCCCGGTCGTAATGCACGAGGAGCAGGTTTGAAATTACCTGCCCTTGGGCTGCTGCTTGCCGTTGACCTTGCTCGGACGCCTGGTCATCGCCATAACGACGATCGCGGCGGTCACGGCCAGCGGGATCAGAATCATCCTCATTCTGCGCTGCACGAGTCCCCCTCCGAATACGAAAGAAATCATACGGCTGCGCGATACCCGTCACCCGCCGTGGCAAACCGCTCCTATCGAGTGATCGCGTCCTGCTCCCCGGGCGGGAAAGGCCTCACCGCACGGGCCGGTTTGCCGGATTACAGCGGCCCGGCCAGCGTCGCCAGCCGGGGCAGCAGCCGTTCGCCGATAGCAAGATCATCATCGAGCGGCCGGTCGGCGGTGTCGGCGGGCAGCACGCCAGCCGCCTGGTCGAACGCCTCCGCCAGCCGCGCCGCAGCCGGGCGCAGGCCGCGCAGCCGCAGCGCCCGCACCGCGGCGACCAGCTCGCAGGCCAGCACGATCCGGTAGGCCCGCACCACGTCGGTGGTGGCGCGCGCCGACTGGGTGGAGAACCCGGCGTGCTCCTCCACCCCGCGCGACAGTACGGCACTGCCCAGGGCGGCGGGCGCGGCCAGCCTGCGGAGGTCGGCGATCGCGGCCTGGGACACGTACTCCAGCATCATGATCCCCGAGCTGGGCGGCGGGTCGGTGGCCTGAAACGGGGCCAGCCCGGTGAACGCGGGCTCGACCAGCGTGCCGAGCCGGGCCGCGGACAGCGCCGCGGCCTGGAACAGCGCGGCCCGCGCCGCGTCCAGGGCCAGCCCGACGTAGGCGGTATGGAAGTTTCCGTTGTGCCAGGCGGCCTGGCCTCCCGCGTCGATGAGCGGGTTCTCGGCCGCGGCGTTGAGGTCGATGGTGATCGTCTGCTCCGCCTGCCGCGACGCGTCCATCGCTGGCCCGTGCACCTGCGGGAAGGCCCGGTACCCGTAGGGGTCCTGGATCCGGGCCGCGGACGCGTCGCCGGCCAGCAGCCCCCGCATCACCGCGGCCACGGCCTGCTGGCCCGGGTGCGGGCGCGCCGCGTGCACCGGGGCGGCGTACGGCTCGGTGGAGGCGGCCACGGCCAGGTGCGCCAGGGCGGCGACGGGCATCGCCGCCTGCAGCAACTCCCGCAGGTCGTGGCAGGCCAGGGCGGCCTCACCGAGTGTCGCGGCGCTGCTGGAGATGAACGCCAGGGCATCGGCCGGGGCCAGCGCGAACCGGGGCGGCCGGTCCACGGGCGGGTGCCATTCCCGCTCACCGAGCAGGCAGAGCGCGGTCATGGCCAGCGCGGTCAGGTCTCCGGTGCCAATCGCCCCGTACACCGGGATCGGGGGGCAGAGCCCGCGGTTCACGCAGTCGACGAGCGGGTCCAGCACGCCGGGATCGACCCCGGAGCCGCCCGCCGCGATCTGGTTGGCCCGGATCACGAGCGTGGCCAGGCCGAACTCCGCAGCCAGCAGCGGGCCGCCGCCGCCAGCGTGACTGCGCAGCAGCCGCAGGCCGTGCCCGGCGGCGTCATCCGCGGCCACCCGCAGCTCGCGGTTGGCGCCCACGCCGGTGGTACGCCCGTACACGGCCTGGCGGCCGGCCACGAGGATGGCGGCCTGGGCCGCGGCCCGGGCCCGCGCCCGGCCCGCCTCGGCCACGCCTACCCGCAGCTGCCCCCGGGCGGCGGCCGCGACCTGGGCACACGTCAGCGACGCCCCGTCGAGCGCCAGGACGGCGGTAACCACCGGCCCGCCCGGTTCATGTGCTCGCCACGGAGGCGAGCAGCTCTCCGCGGGCCTGATCGACCGCGGCCAGGATCGCGCCGCGCAGCACCGGGTCGCCGGTCACAGCGGTCGGGACGACCTGCGGCCGGGCCGGGCAGATCCGCCCTACCTCGGCCGCGACCCGCCCGGCCAGCGCGGTGCCCCCGGCCAGGCCCACCT
The DNA here is from genome assembly GCA_963844655.1 of uncultured Actinomycetota bacterium. Taxonomy (GTDB): domain Bacteria; phylum Actinomycetota; class Actinomycetes; order Streptosporangiales; family Streptosporangiaceae; genus JASHPR01. The sequence continues at coordinate 396,893 of CAWJPA010000002.1, forward strand.
CGCCGCCCAGCACGACCAGCCCGGGGTCGAGCACCAGGCAGACGGACGCGACCCCGGTCGCCACCCGCCCAGCCAGTTCGGTGAGGAACGCGCCGCCGCGCTCGTCCCCCACGGTCGCGGCCGCCACCGCCGCGCGCACCGCCGCCCCGGCGGAGGCCTCGGCGAACCCGTATCCGGCCGCGAGCGGCAGCAGCGCCTGCGCGCCGGCCAGAGACTGGAACGCGCCCGTGGCCGGGTGGGTGACGTCCTGCGGCAGCGGCGCCCCGGGCACCGGCAGGTACCCGATCTCGCCTGCGGCCCCGGCCACCCCGCGGTGCAGCCGACCCCCGAGCATGGTGGCCAGGCCGAGGCCGATCCCGATCCAGACCAGGACGAAGTCGTCGGCGCCCGCCGCGGCGCCGGCCGCCCGCTCGGCCATCGCGGCCAGGTTGACGTCGTTCTCGATCCGCACCGGCTGGCCCAGGTCGTCGCGCAGCGCGGCGAGCACCCCGTCGTGCCAGGCGGGCAGGTTGACGGCCAGCCGGGGGTCCCCGGTGTGCGGGTCGAGCACGCCGGGAGTCCCGATCAGGAACGCCCGTAGCGCCTCCGGGGACACCCCGGCCGAGCGACAGGCCGCCGCGATCGCGCCGCGCACCAGTTCCACGGGCTGGCCCGCACCGTTCGGGTCCACCGACACCTCGGCGATCACCCGCCCGGTGACGTCGGCCACCCCGGCGCTGACCTCGGAGTGATCGACGTGCAGCCCGGCCACGTAGGCGGCCGACGGCACGACCCCGTACAGGGCGGCGTTCGGCCCGGGCCCGCCCGCCTGCTCCCCGGCCACCTGGACCAGGCCCCGCTTCTCCAGCCGGGACAGCAGCTGCGAGGCGGTCACCTTGGACAGGCCGGTCCGCTCGCCGAGCTGGGCCCGGGTCGCCGGGCCACCGGTGAGCAACAGCTCGAGCGCCGCGCGGTCGTTCAGCTCCCGCAGCAGGCTCGGCGTCCCTGGCCGTCGCTCCATGCCGCCCTCCCTGGCTCTGGGGTAACCGTACGGCCGAACCGGCCCGGTCGGCACCGGCCGAGGTGATGCCGCGGGCCCAACCCGGCATGACCGCCGGGCCCACTGCCCAAGCCCGATCCGGTTTAGCCAGTAATATACCGGTTTCGCCGGACGTGATGGCGGGCCGCCCGTGCGCCAGTCACGGTTACCGGTCGGTTAGCTGCATAATGCTTCACATGCGTTTGTCCGCGCGCGCCGACTATGCCCTGCGCGCCGCGATCGAGCTCGCGGCCGCCAGCGGCGGTGGCCGTCATGTCACCGCTGACCAGCTCGCCAAGACCCAGGCCATCCCGGGCAAGTTCCTCGAAGCCATCCTGACCCAGCTGCGCCGGGCCGGGCTGGTCCGCAGCCAGCGCGGTCCCGACGGCGGATTCTGGCTGGCCCGGCCCGCGGGCGAGATCTCGCTGGCCGATATCATCCGCGCGATCGACGGGCCGCTCGTGGGCGTGCGCGGCGAGCGCCCGGAGAACCTCGGCTACATCGGCGCGGCCGAGCCGCTGCAGACCGTGTGGATCGCGCTGCGGGCCAACGAGCGGGCCATCCTGGAAGACGTGACGCTCGAGCACATCGTGTCCGGGGAACTGCCCGCGAGCGTCGTCCGCCTCGCGAACGACCCCCGCGCCTGGGTCTAACCCGCCTCCTGCACAAAAATGGTCGCAGCACGTCGTGCTGCGACCAACTTTCGCTGACGAGCCGGCCGCCGACCGGGCTAGACCGGGATCATGTCCTTTATGTCGGAGATGCCGCGCGTGACCTGCTCGAACTCAGGCTGGTCGGGTGGTACGGCGTAGGTGCCGCCTTCCGGGACCACGATCTTGGTCGGGGCCGCCTTGTCCATCTGCTCGGCGGAGGCGGCGGGCTCGGGCAGCCGGGCCCGGCCCACGTCCGGCGACATCTCCCTGACCCCGGCGAAGACGGGCTCGCTCTGCAACTCGGCCAGGGCGAAGTTGTCGGAGACCTCCCGCAGCAGCTGGGACAGCGGCGCGCCCAGCGCGCCGCAGATGGATGCCAGCAGCTCGGACGAAGCCTCCTTGCGGCCGCGCTCGACCTCAGACAGGTATCCGAGTGACACACGTGCCGCCGCGGACACTTCACGGAGGGTGCGACCCTGCCGCAGGCGCAGCCGCCGCAGCGCGTCACCGAGCAAGTGACGAAGCAGGACCATCGCCGCACTCCTTCCCGGGGCCCTTCGCTGACCCTTCCACCGTACCTGTCCTTACGGACCGTGCGGGAGAGGGCATAGCCGCGTGTTCAGTGACGTAACGCTGTAATCATATGTTGTCTTCCCGCAGCACGCCTAGTAGCAAGCCGAGCACCTGGGTCACCGTGGCCGCCCTGATCTGCTGCCGGCTCCCGGAAAGGGCCAGCGGGCGGACCTCCGGGGTGGCGTCCGGGCCCGCGCTGACCGCGATAAAGACCGTGCCCACCGGCTGCCCGTCGGCCGGATCGGGGCCGGCCACGCCGGTGGTGGCGGCGCCGACCGTGGCGGCCAGGCGGCGGCAGGCCCCCTGGGCCATGGCCGCGGCCACCGCGGGATGGACGGCCCCGTGCCGGTCGAGCAGACCGGACGGGACACCCAGCAGCGCCGCCTTGAGGTCGGTCGCGTAGGAGACCACCCCGCCCCGGAACGCCGCGGACGAGCCCGGGATGGCGGTCAGGGCCGCGGCGAGCAGCCCGCCGGTGAGCGACTCGGCCACGGCCAGCGTCTGGCCCCGCGCGACGAGCAACCCGATGATCTCCTGGGCCACCGCGAGATCCCCGCGGCCGGTGTCCGTATTCCCCGGGACCCCAACAGCCCCAGCGGCGCTGGCGGCGGGTCCGCCGCTGACGGCAGCGGGCGTCCCGGGGAGGCTACTCATGAGCGGTCTTCCTTCCCGGCCGCGGATCCGCCATGCGCCGCGCTGCGGCGCAACCGCACGGCCCGGACCACGTAGTCCACGCCGGTCACCACCGTGACGATCAGGGCGGCCGCCATCACCAGCTCGCGCGCCACATCGAACGGCCCGGGCAGGATGTACAGCCCGATCGCGATCACCTGGAGCACCGTCTTCGCCTTGCCGCCGCGGCTGGCCGCGATCACGCCGTGGGAGATCACCCAGAACCGCAGGCCGGTGACGGCGAGCTCGCGGAACAAGATCACTCCCGTCACCCACCAGGGCAGCTCGCCCAGGGATGACAGCACCACCAGCGCGGACCCGGTGAGGGCCTTGTCCGCGATCGGGTCCGCGATCTTGCCGAAGTCGGTGATCAGGCCGCGGCGGCGGGCCAGCTCGCCGTCGAGGAAGTCGGTCGCCGACGCGACCCCGAACACCACGCAGGCCGCGATCCGGCCGGCCACCCCGCCGGTCAGCAGCAGCGCCACGAACACCGGCACCAGGATCAGCCGGGCCACGGTCAGCACGTTCGCGATGTTGATCAGGCCCGGCGGCGGAACGGCACCTGCGGTTCCGATCGCCCGCTCCTCCGCAGCGCCAGCGTCAGGCCGACTCACCAGGATCCGCGCCTCTCGCGGGCGAGATGAGGTCAACGGCATCGGCCAGCAGGTCGGCGCCCTCGGCCCCGGTCACCACCGCCAGGACCAGGTCACCCTCGCGAAGCCGGCCCAGGCCGGGCCCGGCCCGCACCTCGGTGGCCCCGTCGACCTCGGGAGCCTGGTGCGCGGCCCGGCCGCCGTAACGCCCATCGCCGTGCGATTCCTCGATCAGCACGGCCAGGGTCTCGCCGTGGCGCTCCAGGGCGCGCTGGGCCACCAGCTCGTCGGCCAGATCCGCGAGGTCCTCGACCCGCCGCGCCACCTCGTCCTCGGGCAGGTGCCCGGGCAGCGCCGCGGCCTCGGTGCCGTCCTCGTCGGAGTAGCCGAAGATCCCGATGGCGTCGAGCCGGGCCTCGGCCAGGAAGCCCTGCAGCTCAGCTACGTCGGCCTCGGTCTCGCCGGGGAAGCCCACGATGAAGTTGGACCGGACACCGGCCTCGGGACACGCCCGCCTGATGTCATTGAGGAGCCCGCAGAACCGCTCGCCGTCGCCGAAGCGGCGCATGGCCCGCAGCACGCTCCCGCTGGCGTGCTGGAACGACAGATCGAAGTACGGGGCCACGCCCGGGGTCGAGGTCATCGTCTCGACCAGCCCCGGCCGCACCTCGGCGGGCTGCAGGTAGCTCACCCGCACCCGCTCGATTCCCGGCACCGCGGCCAGCTCGGGGAGCACGGCCTCCAGCAGCCGCAGGTCGCCCAGGTCCTTGCCGTACGAGGTTGAGTTCTCGCTGACCAGGAACAGCTCGCGGACGCCCTGGGTAGCCAGCCAGCCGGCCTCGGCGATCAGGTCCTGCGGCGGGCGGGACACGAACGCGCCCCGGAACGACGGGATCGCGCAGAAGCTGCACCGGCGGTCGCAGCCCGACGCGATCTTCAGCGGCGCGACCACGCCGCCGTCGAGCCTGCGCCGCAGCACCCGCGGGCCCGACGGCGGGGCGACGCCAGGCGGAAGGTCGGGCAGGACGGTCCCGTGCCCGGGCAGGTGCCCGCCGGCGGACGCCTGCCGGCCGGCCGGCGAGATCGGCAGCAGGCGCCTGCGGTCGCCGGGTGCGTGGGCCGGCCAGCGCTCGCCGGCCACCACCGCGTCCAGCCGGGCGGCGATGTCGCCGTAGTCGTCGAAGCTCAGGATCTGCGCCTCGGGCAGCGCCTCGGCCAGCCCGGAGCCGTAGCGTTCGGCCAGGCAGCCGGCGGCGACGACCTTGGCGCCGTCCGATCCGGCGCCGAGCAGCTCGTCGATGGACTCCTGCTTGGCGGCCTCGATGAAGCCGCACGTGTTGACCAGGACCACGTCCGCGTCCGCGTCGCCGTCCACGGTCCACCCGGCCGCCTCAAGCCGCGCCGCGAGTTCCTCCGAGTCGACCTCGTTCCGCGCGCAGCCGAGAGTGACCAGGTTGACGGTGCGCCCGGTGGCGCGCTGACTCGACGGCACACCGGCAGACTACGGTAACCGGGGCCATGCCCGGCCACCAGCGCCACGCCATCGCGGGCGGGCGCGGGCGCTCAGCCGCCGGGGGCCTTCTGGCCCGGGCCGAGCGTGAGCGTGACCGGCTGGGTGACGCCGGACTGGATCGCGTTCTTCCCGTTCACCGTCAGCGCCACGCCGGCCGGGTTCCCGAGCACGAGGCTGACCGGCTGGTGCTCGGTCCAGCGTTTGGTGGCGCCCGCGTTGATGACGCCCTGGAAGATCTGCCTGCCGCTGGACGTGCTGAGCTCGACCCAGCAGTCCTCGGTGGCCGTCAGGTGGATCACCACCGCGTTCGGGTGCGCGTTCGTGACCGACGTCGCGGTCGGCTTCGGGTGCGCCTTGGACTTGTGCGAGCTCGCGCCCACGTGCTGCGAGGCCACGGGCTTGGCCGGCGAGCCCGACGACACCACGTGGTACACCACGAAGCCGACCAGCAGCGCCAGCGCCGCCACCATGGCCGCGCTCCAGTTCGGCCTGCGCCGCTCCCTGATCTTGATCGGTGTGGCGGGCTCGAACACGTCGGCCGCGGTGACCTGGGGCGCCCCTTGCACCTGGTCGTACTCCCGGATCAGCGGCTCCGGGTCCGCGCCGACGGCGCGGGCGATGCTGCGGATGTGGCCGCGAGCGTAGAAGTCACCGCCGCAGGCCGAGTAGTCCCCGCGCTCTATCCCCCGGATGATCGTCTCCCGGATACAGGTCCGCTGGCTAACCTGCGTAACGGTGAGACCAGCCTGGCGACGTGCCTCTGCCAGGGTGTCACCGATGCTCACGCCGCGCCTCCAACTACTTTGTCCCACTGCGCGCCGCCCGGGGGTGCGGTGACAGTTATCGGATAATTCGTCGCGACCCCTCCGTGAGGGACCGGTCACCAAGTGTAGACATCCGCCGACCGGCCGGCGAGGACCCGGCCTGCTTAAAGGGCACTACGAGTCACTACGAGTATTCCCCGCCTGTGGTTCGGATACGACCTCAGAACGCCGCTAAATCGGCAAACTTCGGGCCCAATCACGCCGGGCCGCGGCACGCTGCGGGACGCGTGGGACGCCGGAAGCGGCCGCGCGGGGCCGGGCGCGGCCCGCCGCGCAGAACGGCACGAGACGGGACACCGGGCGCACCGCGGAATGGCGGAAGGATGACCCGGCAACGGCAGCGCGACGCCGGGCGCGGGCGCACCGCGGAACGGCGCAGGGCTCACCCCAGGAACGGCGGCGCGAGGCGCGGCGCCGCCCCCTCACAGCGGCGCGAGGCGGGCGTGGTGGCAGTTGTGGGGGGCTTGGCGTAATGGCCCTGGGGTTGATCTCTTGGTCAGCTGACGGGGGTACCGCGCAGCGACGCGAGCAGCGCGCCGAGGTCGTCCGGCTTGACCAGGACGTCCCGGGCCTTGGAGCCCTCGCTCGGGCCGACCACACCGCGGCTCTCGAGCAGGTCCATCAGCCGGCCCGCCTTGGCGAAGCCCACCCGCAGCTTGCGCTGCAGCATCGAGGTGGACCCGAACTGGGTGTTGACCACGAGCTCGGCCGCCTGGAGCAGCAGCTCGAGGTCGTCCCCGATGTCCGCGTCGATCTCGCGCTGCGGGACCTCGGCCGCGCCCACGTCCTCGCGGTAGGTGGGCTCGGCCTGCTTCTTGCAGTGCGCGACGACCTCGCGGATCTCCTTCTCCGTGACGTACGCGTTCTGCAGCCGCAGCGGCTTGCTCGCGCCCATCGGCAGGAACAGCGAGTCACCCTGGCCGACCAGCTTCTCCGCGCCCGGCTGGTCCAGGATCACCCGGCTGTCGGTCAGGCTCGAGGTGGCGAACGCCAGCCGGGACGGGACGTTGGCCTTGATCAGCCCGGTGACCACGTCCACGCTGGGCCGCTGGGTGGCCAGCACCAGGTGGATGCCGGCCGCGCGGGCCAGCTGGGTGATCCGCACGACCGAGTCCTCGACGTCGCGCGGGGCGACCATCATCAGGTCGGCCAGCTCGTCGACGATCACCAGCAGGTACGGGTAGGGCACGTACTCGCGTTCGCTGCCCGCCGCCGCGGTCAGCTTGCCCGAGCGCACCGCCTTGTTGAAGTCGTCCATGTGCCGGAACCCGGACGCGGCCAGGTCGTCGTAGCGGCGGTCCATCTCCCCCACCACCCACTGCAGTGCGTCCGCGGCCTTCTTGGGGTGGGTGATGATCGGGGTGATCAGGTGCGGTATCCCCTGGTAGGCGGCGAGCTCAACCCGCTTGGGGTCAATCAGGATCATCCGCACCTCATCGGGGGTGGCCCGCAGCAGCACCGAGGTGATCAGCCCGTTGATACAGGTCGACTTCCCGGCGCCGGTGGCCCCGGCGATCAGCATGTGCGGCATCTTCGCGATGTTGGCCACCACGTGCAGGCCCTCGACGTTCTTGCCCAGGCCGACCACCATCGGGTGGTGGTCGCTGGACGCCGCCGGGGACCGCAGCACGTCGCCCAGGCTGACGATCTCCCGGTCGGTGTTGGGGATCTCCACCCCGATCGCGGACTTGCCGGGAATCGGCGACAGGATCCGCACGTCGGCGCTCTTCACCGCGTAGGCGATGTTCTTCGACAGCGCGGTGACCCGCTCCACCTTGACCGCAGGCTGCAGTTCGATCTCGTACCTGGTCACGGTCGGCCCCCGGGTGAACCCGGTCACCTCGGCCTCCACCTCGAACTGCTCCAGCACGCCCTGCAGCGCCTCGACCATCAGGTCGTTCGCCCGGGTCCGGCTCTTCGGTGCCGTCCCCGGGCGCAGCAGCGCCGCGGGCGGCAGCGTGTAGCTCGCGTCGGTGGCGCCGGTGAGCGTGAGCTGCTCGGGCTTGGCCAGCTCCGCGGGGCCGCCGGCCGCGGCCGGCTTGTCCCCGGCCGCACCCGGGCCAGACTCTGCGTCCTGCCAGTCCAGCGCGGCCCCGGTCTTGGCCGCCGGCACCGCCCCGGCGCCCGGGCCGCTGAACGCCAGCGCCTCGCTGGTGGCGCCGTCGTCGCCCGGGGCCACCGTCTTGGCCGCATCGCCGGAGCGCGCGGGCCCGCCGCGGATCGTGCCGCCCAGCAGCGGCGAGTCGTAGGGCCGGGTGTGATCACCGGCCTCGATGGCCACCTGCTTCTTGCGCGAGCCGCGGGGCAGGCGCGCGCCGGTCTCGGCTCCCTCGGCCTCGGTGCCAGCGGGCGGGCGGCCGCGCACGAAGCCGTGCAGCTCGGCCAGCCGGGCCGGTACCCGGTGCAGCGGCGTGCCGGTGGTCACCAGCAGGCCGAACCCGGCGACGAGGGCCAGCAGCGGCGTGGCCACCCACGCGGTGACGCTGCTGACCAGCGGCGCCGACACCGCGTAGCCGATGAAGCCGCCCGCGGCCCGGATCGCGTCCGTGCCGTCCACCGGCCGGGGCGTGCCGTGCGCGATGTGCAGCAGGCCGAGCCCGCCGATGAGCAGAGCGGTCCAGCCGATCACCATGCGGGCGTTGTCCGCGTTCCTGTCCGGGTGCCGCAGGTAGCGCCAGGCGAGCAGCCCCAGCAGGAGCGGCATCACCCAGGCCGCCTCGCCGAACCCGTTGCGGAACACGGCGGACAGGCCCCGGCCCACGACGCTGCCCAGATGCCACCAGACGGCCGCGGCCGTGAGGATGGCCAGGCCGAGGGCGGCCAGGCCGACCCCATCCCGGCGGTGCGCGGGGTCCAGGTCCCTGGCGTTCCTGCCGAAGGCGCGGACGGTCGCGCCGACCGTGTGCGCCAGGGCCATCCAGGCCCCGCTGAGCACGCGGATCATCCAGCCGATCAGGATCACGACCGGGTTGGCCGACGGGGCTGGCTGGCTGTAGCGGCGTCCGCCCGTCCGGCGGTTGGCCGCCGTGGTCCGCCCGCCGCGCTGTCGCGGGACCGGCTTGCGGCCCGACGCGGTGCTGCCCTTCTTGCGCGCGGAATTCGCCGGGCGCGGCCGCCCGGCTGTCCCGCTCTTGCCGCGCGCAGCAGTCTTGGGCGCACGAGTCGCCATGATCTCAACGGTATCGGCGAATCCGGCCCAGAGCGACGACCGTCCGCCGTGTGTCGGGCCCCGTCCAGACCCGTCGACAGTGATCGTCGGACATAAAAGCGTGCAGGAGTGCGCCTTTATGTCCAACCACGAGGCCCGGGGCGCCGGCACTGGGCGGCGCGGCTCGTGGATGTACCGGAAGGGACGCTGGAGCGACCCCATCGGTACATCCACGGCGCTCGGGTGCGCGCGGGCGGGCTCGATCAGGCGTTCTGTTGACGGCCGTTACCAAAGCGGCATACCGTCGGGGGAGGCCCTGCGACGATGGGAGGGGCCATCATGCGCATCGCGGTCGTGGGCGGCGGCCCGGGCGGGCTGTACTTCGCGGCCCTGGCCAAGCAGCTCGACCCCTCCAGCGAGATCACCGTCTGGGAGCGGAACGCGGCCGACGACACGTTCGGCTTCGGCGTCGTGTTCTCGGACGAGACGCTGGGCGGCATCGAGCACGCCGACCCCGGGGTCTACCGCGCGATGGAGCGCGAGTTCGCCCGCTGGGACGACATCGATGTGCACATCAAGGGCCAGGTGATCACGAGCGGGGGGCACGGGTTCGCCGCGCTGAGCCGCCGGCGGCTGCTGGAGATACTCCAGCGGCGGTGCGCCGAGCTCGGCGTGAGCGTGCGCTTCCGCGCCGAGGCGCCGCCACCCGCCGAGCTGGCCGCGTCCCACGACCTCGTGGTCGCCGCGGACGGCGCGAACTCCGGGGTACGGAAGGCCGCGGAAGCAGCGTACGGGCCCGATCTGGAGATCAGGCGCTGCAAGTACATGTGGCTCGGCACCGACCTGGTCTTCGACGCGTTCAAGTTCTTCATCGAGTCCACGCCGCACGGCGTGATGCAGATTCACGGGTACCCCTACGACGCGACCGGCAGCACGTTCATCGTGGAGATGCACGACGCGGTCTGGCAGGCCGCCGGGTTCGGCCGCCTAGCCCCGCCGCAGCTGCCGCCCGGCGCGTCGGACGAGGCGTCGATCGACCGGATACGCGAGCTGTTCGCCAGCGTGCTCGGCGGCCACCGCCTTTACGCTAACAACTCGAAGTGGATCAGCTTTGGCACGCTGCGCTGCCAGAACTGGCGCAACGGCAACGTGATCCTGCTCGGCGACGCCGCGCACACCGCGCACTTCTCCATCGGCTCGGGGACCAAGCTGGCCATGGAGGACGCGCTCGCGCTCGCGGCCTGCCTGCACGAGCAGCCCGGTCTGGACGAGGCGCTGGCCGCGTACGAGGCCGAGCGGCGGCCGGTGGTGGCGTCCACGCAGCGCGCGGCGCAGGCCAGCCTGGAGTGGTTCGAGAACCTGGGCCAGTACACCGGCCAGGAGCCCGAGCAGTTCGCGTTCAACATCATGACCCGCAGCCGCCGGGTGACGCACGGCAACCTGCGGGTGCGTGACCCGGAGTTCGCCGGGCGGATCGACGCCTGGTTCGCCGGCCACGAGAAGCGGCGCGGCATGGGCGGCGGCGACGTGGTCCCGCCGATGTTCCAGCCGTTCCGGCTGCGCGCCCTGGAGCTGAAGAACCGGATCGTCGTGTCCGCGATGGACATGTACAGCTCGGCCGGCGGAGTCCCGTCCGACTTCCACCTGGTGCACCTGGGCGGCAAGGCGCTCGGCGGCGCCGCGCTGGTCATGACCGAGATGGTGTGCGTGAGCCCGGAGGGGCGGATCACCCCGGGCTGCGCGGGCATGTACGCGCCCGAGCACGAGGCGGCCTGGCGCCGGGTCACCGGCTTCGTGCACGGCCAGTCCACCGCCAAGGTCGGCCTGCAGCTCGGCCATTCCGGCCGCAAGGGCTCGACCAGGCTGATGTGGGAGGGCATGGACGAGCCGCTGCCCGACGGCAACTGGGAGCTCAGCGCCCCGTCCCCGCTGCCCTACCAGCCCGGGGTCAGCCAGGTTCCCCGTGAGCTCACCGTGGCCGAGATGGAGGAGATCAAGCAGGAGTTCGTGGCGGCCACGCGGGCCGCGCAGCGGTGCGGCTTCGACCTGATCGAGCTGCACTGCGCGCACGGCTATCTGCTGTCGTCGTTCATCTCGCCGGTCACCAATCAGCGCACCGACGGCTACGGCGGGTCGCTGGCCGGGCGGCTGCGCTACCCGCTGGAGGTGTTCGCCGCCATGCGGGCGGCCTGGCCCGCGGAGAAGCCGATGACCGTCCGGATCTCGGCCACCGACTGGTACCCGGGCGGGATCACCGGCGAGGACGCCATAGAGATCGCGCGGGCCTTCCACGAGGCGGGCGCCGACGCCATCGACGTGTCCACGGGTCAGGTCACGCCGGAGGAGGCCCCGGCGTTCGGCCGGTCCTACCAGACCCCCTTCGCCGACGCGATCCGCAACCGGCTGGGCATCGCGACGATCGCGGTCGGCGTGATCTCGTCCTACGACGACGTGAACTCGCTCATCCTGGCCGGGCGGGCCGACCTGTGCGCGCTCGGCCGCGCCCACCTGTACGACCCGAACTGGACCCTGCACGCCGCGGCCGAGCAGGGCTACGATGGGCCGGCCGCGGCGTGGCCAGATCCCTGGAAGGCGGGCAGCAGGCCGCCGCAGACGGGGCGCACGGACGGGCCGCGGCCGAGGCTGCAGCTGATCAGGGAGGGCGACCCGGGCACCAGGCACGCCCGGTGGCGGTGTTAGCCCCGGGGGCCTGCTGCCCCCGGACCCCCGCCGTGTCGTCCGCTCGGGCCGGCAAGCCGGCCGTCGCGGCCGCCATCGGCCGTCGCGGGCGGCACGGCTTCGCCGAGGGCGGCGGCTGACCCGGGACGACGCGTACAGGCCCAGTTCCGCGATGAACGGGAGGAGAGCAGATGGCGCTGGAGCGGGTGAACCCGCCGTCGCTGGCCCGGCCGTCCGGGTTCTCGCACGCGGTGGTCACGACCGGCGGCACGCTGGTGTTCCTGGCCGGCCAGACCGCGCTCGGCCCGGACGGCGTGATCGTGGGGGATACGGTCGCCGAGCAATTCGACCAGGCCCTGGCCAACCTGCTCGTGGCGCTGCGCGCCACGGGCGGCTCGCCCGAGCACCTGGCCAGCCTGACCGTGTACGTGGTCGGCCTCGACGAGTACCGGGAACAGGGCCGCGAGATCGGCGCCGCCTGGCGGGAGCTGGTCGGCCGGGACTACCCGGCGATGGCCGCGATCGGGGTGGCCCGGCTGTGGGATCCGGAGGCGCTGGTCGAGATCCAGGGGTACGCGGTCATCGGCTGACCGCAGCTAGGCTAGCCGCCGGTGACCGCGAGCACGTGGGCGCGCGCCGGACCGGACAGCCGGTCCTTCAGGGTCCTGAACGCGACATCCGCCCGCAGCCCGTTCCACCCGGCTGGCAGCAGTTCGGGGGGCAGGCCGGGATCGAGGAACGGCAGCCGCCGCCACGCGGTGAGCGCCCTGACGTAGTCGGCGAAGGCCTGGCCCGCCGGTGCCCCGCCGCGGGCGTCCCCGTCCTCCCAGCGCTCAAGGACCGGCCCGGCGGAGTCGAGGAACGCCTGGTAAAGCTGCTGCAGCCGGTCCAGGTCCCACCACCGGCAGACCTGCTCGCGCACGTCGCCGAAGGCCAGGTACTCGGCGCGGAACAGGTTCACGTAGCCGGCCAGGCCGCTGCGCTCGAGCACCTCGGCGGTCTCCCCGGCCAGGTGACCGGGCGCGATCCAGACGCCCGCGAACACGGTGCCGAAGCCGAGCCAGGTCAGCCGCGACCGCAGCGTGTGCCGCCTGCGCCGCTGCTGTTCCGGAACGCTGAACACGGCCAGCAGCCAGCCGTCGCCCGGCCGGGCCCGGGGCCGGCCAAAGATCCGCCGGTCACCCTCGGCCAGGATGCCGCGCCCCAGGGCGGACAGGGCGTAGCCCGCGGCGCCGTCGCGGCGGTCGGGCTCCAGCACCCCGCGCTGCTTGAGCCGGGAGATCGACGACCGCACGGCGGGCTCGTCGGCGCCGAGGCCGGCCATCAGCCGGATCAGCGCGGCGACGCTGAGCCAGCCGCCCGCCTCGCGGGCATAAAGCCCGTAGATCGTCACGATCAGCGCCCGCGGCGCGGCCAGCCACGCGTCGCCGCTCCCTGGCGCCTCGGTGAAGGTCGTCACGCCAGGAACATAGCGGAATACTGGTGTGGTCCCGTCTGCACCTGAGGGGGTCCAGCCATGCAGCTCACGCCGTCCGCGCATGTCGACACGTTCTGCCGGGACAACCTGCCGCCGGACGAGCTCTGGCCGGAGCTGCGGTTCACCCTGCCCGGGCTGCAGTACCCGGACCGGCTCAACGCCGCGGCCGAGCTGGTGGACGCGACCGCGGAGGAGAGCGGCGGCCGGCCGTGCCTGATGTCGCCGGACGTCACCTGGAGCTACGCCGACGTGCGGCGCATCTCCAGCCAGGTAGCCCGGGTGCTGGCCGAGGACCTGGGCCTCGTCCCGGGCAACCGGGTGCTGCTGCGCAGCCCGAACAGCCCCTGGCTGGCCGCGTGCTGGCTCGGGGTGGTCAAGGCCGGCGGGGTCGCGGTGGCCACCATGTCGCTGCTGCGGGCCAGCGAGCTGGCCACCATCTGCCAGGTCGCGCAGCCGCGGCTGGCCCTGTGCGACCACCGGTTCACCGGCGAGCTGGCCGACGCGGGGGTGGCGGGCCTGCGGGTCGTCACGTTCGGCGGCGACGGGCCTGACGATCTCGCCCAGCGCGCCGCCGGGAAGCCCGGTGACTTCGCGGCCGTGGCCACCGCCGCCGACGACGTGGCCATGATCGCGTTCACGTCGGGCACGACCGGGCGGCCCAAGGCGGCCATGCACTTCCACCGCGACCTGCTCGCGATGGCGGACACGTTCTCCGAGCATGTGCTCAAGCCGCGGCCAGACGACATCTTCGCCGGCACCCCGCCCCTGGCCTTCACCTACGGGCTCGGGGGGCTGCTGGTGTTCCCGCTGCGGGTGGGCGCGGCCACGCTGCTGCTGGAGAAGGCCACCCCGGCGGAGCTCGCCGACGAGATCGCCGCGCGCGGCGTGACCGTGCTGTCCACCTCGCCGACCGCGTTCCGGGCCATGCTCGGCGCGGGCAAGGCCGGGCAGCTGCGCGGCCTGCGGCGGCCGGTCTCGGCCGGCGAGCACCTGCCCGGCTCGACCTGGCAGGCGTTCTACGACGCCACCGGCGTGAAGATCATCGACGGGATCGGCAGCACCGAGATGCTGCACATCTTCATCTCGTCGGCCGACGACGAGCTCCGGCCCGGGTCGACCGGCCGGGCCGTGCCCGGGTACGAGGCGGCGATCCTGGACGAGGACGGCAAGCCGGTGCCGGACGGGGAGCCGGGCCGGCTCGCGGTGAAGGGTCCCACCGGCTGCACGTACCTGGCCGACGACCGGCAGCGGACGTACGTGCACGACGGCTGGAACTTCACCGGCGACACCTACACCCGCGACGCCGACGGGTACTTCTGGTACCAGGCGCGCAGCGACGACATGATCATCTCGGGCGGCTACAACATCGCCGGGCCGGAGATCGAGGAGGTCCTGCTCGGTCACCCGGACGTGGCCGAGTGCGGGGTGGTCGGCGTGCCCGACGAGTTCCGCGGCCAGATCGTCAAGGCCTACGTGGTGCTGCGCGACGGCGCCGACGGCGGCAAGGCCAAGGCCGCCGCGCTGCAGGACTACGTGAAGCAGCAGATCGCGCCGTACAAGTACCCGCGCGCGGTGGAGTTCCTGCCGGTCCTGCCGCGGACGAACACCGGCAAGCTGCAGCGGTTCCGCCTCCGCGGCAGGGACTCCGGCTGAGCCCTACACCTCGAGCAGCACGGGAATGATCATCGGCCGGCGGCGGTAGTTGTCGCTGATCCACTTCCCCACGGTCCTGCGCACCTGCTGCTGCAGCTGATACGAGTCGCTGATCCCGTCGGCCGCGGCCCGGGCCAGCGCCTCCTCGATCCGGGGCCGGATCGCGTCGAACGCCGCCTCGTCGATCCCGGACCCGCGGGCCTGGATCTCCGGGCCCGCCACGAGCTTGCCGCTGGTGGAGTCGACCACGATCACCACGGACACGAAGCCCTCGTCGCCGAGGATCCGCCGGTCCTTCAGCGACGACTCGGTCACCTCCCCGACCGACAGCCCGTCCACGTACACGTAACCGCACTGGACGGTGCCGGCGACCGAGATCTGGCCGTCGACGAGGTCGACGACCACCCCGTCCTCAGCGATCACGATGTTCGCCTCGGGCACGCCGGTCAGCGCGGCGAGTTCCGCGTGCGCCTTCAGGTGCCGCCATTCGCCGTGCACCGGGATGAAGTTGCTCGGCCGGGTCAGGTTCAGCACGTACAGCAGCTCGCCGGCCGGGGCATGCCCGGACACGTGCACCATGGCGTTGCCCCGGTGCACCACCCGCGCGCCCAGCCGGGTCAGGTCGTTGATGATCCGGGACACCGCGGTCTCGTTCCCCGGCACCAGCGACGACGCGAGGATCACGGTGTCGCCCTCGGCGATCCGGATCTGGTGGTCGCGGCCGGCCATCCGGGCCAGCGCGGACATCGGCTCGCCCTGCGACCCGGTGGAGATCAGCACGATCTGCTCGGGCGGCAGATCCTCGGCGTCCTTCAGGTCCACCAGCAGGCCGCCGGGGACCGAAGGGACCCGCAGGTAGCCGAGATCCCTGGCCACACCCATGTTCCGCACCATGGACCGGCCCACCAGCGCCACCTTGCGCCCGTGCGCGGCCGCGGTGTCCATCACCTGCTGCACCCGGTGCACGTGGCTCGCGAAGCAGGACACGATGATCCGCTGCTTGGCGGCGTCGAACACCTCGGACAGCACCGGGCCGATCGCGCGCTCGGTGGTCACCACACCCGGGACCTCGGCGTTGGTGGAGTCCGCCATCAGCAGGTCCACGCCCTCGGCGCCGAGCCGGGCGAAGCCGCCCAGGTCGGTCAGCCGCCCGTCCAGCGGCAGCTGGTCCATCTTGAAGTCCCCGGTGTGCAGGACCACGCCCGCGCGGGTACGGATGCCGACCGCCAGCGCGTCAGGGATCGAGTGGTTGACCGCGAAGAATTCAAGGCCAAAGGGCCCGAACGCCACTCTGGCGCCCTCTCCCACCTCACGGGTCTCGGGTGTGATCCGGTGCTCGGTGAGCTTGCTCGCGATCAGCGCCAGCGTCAGCTTCGAGCCGACCAGCGGGATGTCGGCCCGGCGGCGCAGCAGGTACGGGATCGCGCCGATGTGGTCCTCGTGGGCGTGCGTGAGGACCATTGCCTCGATCTGGTCCAGCCGGTCCTCGATGTAGGAGAAGTCCGGCAGGATCAGGTCCACCCCGGGCTGGTCAGGCTCGGGGAACAGGACACCGCAATCCACGACGAGCAGCCGGCCAGCGTGCTCGAAGACCGTCATGTTCCGGCCGATCTCGCCGAGCCCGCCCAGCGCCACGATCCGGAGGCCGTCGGCGGGCAGCGGGGGCGGCGGGCCGAGTTCCGGGTGCGGGTGGCTCACCGGGGCATCACGGCGCCGGCCACGAGGGCGCTACCTTCACGCCGCCCGCCACAAGGTCGGTACGCAGCCGCTCGGACTCGGCCGGGGTCGCGTCCGCCAGTGGCGGGCGGACCGGGCCGCCGGGCCGCCCGAGCATGCCGAGCGCGGTCTTGGCCGAGACCGTGCCCTGCATCCGGGTCATGCCGGTGTAGATCGGCAGCATGTCACGGTGGATGGCCAGCGCGGTGCTGACGTCGCCGGCCTGGTAGGAGTCGATCATCTCGTGCAGCCGGTCGCCGGCGACGTGGCCGTGCACGCTCACGAAGCCCGCCGCGCCCACCGACAGCCAGGGCAGGTTCAGCATGTCGTCGCCGCAGTAGAAGACCAGGTCGGTGGCGGCCATCACCAGCGACCCGGCGCCCAGGTCGGCCTTGGCGTCCTTGACCGCGACGATCCTGGGGTGCTGGGCCAGCTGGATCAGCGTCCCGGTGGCGATCGCGGTCCCGGTGCGGCCGGGGATGTCGTAGAGCATCACGGGCAGGCTGGTCGCGTCCGCTACGGCGCTGAAGTGGGCCAGCAGGCCGTGCTGCGGCGGCTTGTTGTAGTACGGCGTGACCACGAGCAGCGCGGCCGCGCCGGCTTGCTCGGCCTGCCGGGCGAGCTCGCAGCTGTGCGCGGTGTCGTTGGTGCCCACGCCGGCGACGATCGTGGCCCGGTCCCCCACGGCCTCGACCACGGTGCGCAGCAGCCGGTCCTTCTCCGCGTCGCTCGTCGTGGGCGACTCACCGGTGGTGCCGCTGATCACCAGGCCGTCGTTGCGCATGTCCGTGACCAGGTATTCGGCCAGGCGCGCCGCGCCGTCGTAGTCGACCGCCCGGTCGCCGGTCATCGGCGTGATCATCGCGGTTAGCATCCGGCCGAATGGGGCCGGGCCAGCGATGCCACCCTCTGGCGGTGTGGTTGCTGTCATGGACTGAACGCTACCGGTCGGGGCCGCCGCGGGGTACTCCCGGCCTGCGCCGGCGCCGTGTCGTCGCCCGCCACGGCGCCGCGGCCGGGCGGGCGGCGGGGGAACAAAGACGCGGCGGCGTGAGCTCGGGGGTACCCACGCCGCCTGCGTCTGCCTCATTATCGTCCGCCATTGCACGTGGCGTTACTCGTCGTGCGCAATTTGTTTACGCAACGTCGATAGGGTCGGCGCCGCAGCGCGTCGGCTGGTGTGGTGCGGCGAGCGCCGCGACAATAAGACGAGGCCCCTCCATGTATGAGATGGAGGGGCCTCGGCCCGGTCATACAGCCCAGCGTGCCGATTGCTCGACTGCCGGTCACCCGACTGCTGTCCGCTGCAGACCGCCCACCAGCGCCAGACGCCCGCCTAAGACTCCGGTTGCCCGGTATCCGCTGCATTCCGAGGTTGCCCCCGGAGTTCCGGGGTCTCCCCCGGATCGGCACCCTGCTCGGTGGTGAATGCATTTCTACTGCGTCGCCGAGGGCCCGCACAAGGCCTTTGACCAGGCAATCTCAAAATTCTTTGTCCATCCACAGGGCACCAGCCGTTATCCCCCGCGTTCCCCAGCTTATCCACCGCTTCGTCCACACATCAGTCCACAACCTGGCCAAACCGGCTGCTCACACGGGGGCGCACCAGACGGCGGCCTGTGGATCAGCGCGGGGCCAGCTTGTCGGCGAACGCGGCGGCGATGAACTGGTGACCCTTGCCGTTGGGGTGCATCCGGTCCGGGCTGTACAGCTCCGGGTCGGTGGCACCAGGCAGCGACCAGGTATCCAGGCAGATGGCACCGTAGGACTCCGCCTGCTCGCGGATGATGTCGCTGGCCATCCGCATGCGCTCCCGCGCGATCTCCGTCAGCTCCGGCGGCAGCGGCATGATGGCCGCGATGTTCGGGAGAGTGCACGTCAGCACCTTGGCCTCGGTGGCGGCCAGGGCCTCGAGCAGCTGCCCGAGCTCGGACTTGAACGTCATCTCGTCGAAGCCGCGAGCGCGGATATCGTTCATCCCCACGGTGACGCTGACCAGGTCAGGCCCGGCCGGAACGACCTTGGGCAGCTGCTCCTTGAGCACCGAGCCCACGGTAGCCCGGTCCTCGGCCAGGTTCGTCAGCGTGCACCGGACGGCGGTGCGCACGCTCAGGACGTCGGCGAGCCGCTGCGCCCAGCCCACCGGACGCCCGCCTGGGCCCGCATCACCTTTTCCGGCTGTGAGGCTGTCTCCCAGCGCCACAAAATTGGACCAGGACAAGAGCACCCCTCCTCGCATCGGCGGCCCCGCTGTGCTCTGAGTCAATTACAGCAGTCAATCGGGCTCCGTTTGGGGGCAAGCGAAATATCAGGCCGCCATCAGGATCAGAAGACCGGGATGATGTCCTCGGGATTGATGTCCGCCGAGACATCGACGCCCTCGATGTCAAGCTCGGGAATCGCCGGGAACTCGATCCCCCAGCGCTGCACGATCGCGCGCACCTTGGCGATCGCGGTCTTCCAGTTCTCGGCCTGCTCGTCATAGGACAGCACACCAAGCCCGGCGTCCCTGGCGTAATTCATCAGCACCCGGTGGTTAGCCAGGAAGTACGGCGGCAGCTCCCAGAATCCGCCGCCGGCGGCTCCCATAGGATCATCGAAAGGAAGATGAAACCCGCCCTGAGCTGGCGTGTGATGGTGCTCTTGATGTCCTCGGTCAGGCCGGGCCACTCCTTCTCCAGGATGGTCATGCAGATCTGCAGGTGGCGCGACTCATCCCGGCCGATCTTGTGGAACATCTCGGAGAACACAGGATGCGTGGTCCCGGACGCCATGCCCCGGAATAGCGTCGAGGCGGCCATCTCGCCCATCATGAAGCTGGTGAACAGCACGGGCAGCGAGTACTTGCCAACGGCCTTGTTGTAGCCGCTCCAGTACCGGCCCCCGTTGTGGTACAGCCAGCCGATGTTGTTGTGCGCCGCGCGCTCCAGGTCCGTGGCGGGCGTCCAGTCCAGTGGGCCGCCTGGCCATAGCGCCGCGATCGAGCGCTGGCAGCACTCCTCGTGGTTCATCTCGTCCCGGGTGATCGAGAAGAAGCACTTGCGGACCGGGTCCTCCTCGTGCTGCTCGAAGGCGTGGATGGTGGCGCGGGCGAATACCGCCGGGCCCGACGCGTCGAAGTTGGCCAGCACCGAGAACCAGTACATGATCCCGAGGCGCTGTTCCGGGGTAAAATCCTCGGCCCGCAGCCCGTCCCAGGGCAGGTCGGCCGGATTCCAGGTCATCAGCTTGGACTTCTGGTAGATCGAGGCCAGCTTCTCGGTCTCGACCCGCCACTCCATCGGGTAGATGTTCGGCTGCACGACCTCAGGCGCCGGCCAGAACCCACCCTCCGGGATCGTCAGCTCGCGGTCCGAATCCGTCATGTCGCCACCTCACTCCACGCCGTCGGCGTCTTATGACACTGTAGGCGCGAACGTGCGTTCTGTCGTCACAGGCCGGTCTCCGGTCCCGGGCTGGCAGCCGTTCTTACCTGGCCTTCATGCGGTAAGGTACCCCTGTCCTGGGTCGGCCCAGGATGGCGCAGAGCCCAGCGAAGCCGGTGAGAACCCGGCGCTGTCCCGCAACGGTGATGCCCTGGTGCGCGGCACCGAGGGACAAGCCCGGACGCCTGACCCGCGCCGACGATCTGTCCTCGGAGGAAGGGCGGTTCGTTCCGATGCCTCCCCGGCCTCGTAGCGGGCGCACTTCGTCCTCCACGATCCCCGACGGAGGATGAGCATGCGGTCTCTCTCTCGTTCGCTGACGGCTGCCGCCGCGGCCGCGGCGCTGGCGGTGTCGGCCGCCGCGTGCGGCAGCTCAGGTTCATCAGCCAGCTCGGCCTCGGGCGGCAGCCCGGCCGTGACCGGGAGCTTCCCGGCCGCGGTCACCACCCAGATCGGCGTGGTGCACATCAAGGCGCGCCCCAAGGCGATCATCTCGCTGTCACCCACGGCCACCGAGATGCTGTACGCGATCGGCGCCGGGAGCCAGGTCAAGGCCGTGGACTCCGATTCCGACTTCCCGGCGCAGGCCCCGATGACCAAGCTCTCCGCGTTCCAGCCGAACGTGGAGTCGATCGTTTCCTACAAGCCCGACCTGGTCGTCATCTCCAACAACATCAACGGGCTGGTCAAGCACCTGGCCCAGTTCTCGATCCCGGTCTTGTACCTGCCCGCCCCCGCCGGCCTGAACGGCGTGTACTCCGAATTCAGCCAGCTCGGCCAGGCGACCGGCCACGTGAGCCAGGCCACCAGGGAGGACGCGGCCATCCGCGGCCAGATCAAGCAGATCGTGGCCTCGGTGCCGAAGCACGCCAAGCCGCTCAGCTATTACTACGAGCTCGACCAGACCTACTACTCGGTCACGTCCGCGACCTTTGTCGGGAGCCTGCTGGGGCTGCTCGGCATGAAGAGCATCGCGGACTCCGCGTCCGGGGCCGCCTCATCCGGCGGCTACCCCCAGCTGTCCTCGGAGTACGTGGTCAAGGCCAACCCGGACTTCATCATCCTGGCCGACACCGTGTGCTGCCATCAGGACGCGGCGACCGTGGCCAAGCGGCCCGGCTGGTCCAGTCTGGCCGCGGTCAAGGCCGGTCACGTCATCCCGCTGAACGATGACGTCGCCTCCCGCTGGGGCCCGCGCATCGTCGACCTGCTGCGCACCGTGGCCACCCACATCAAGCAGGGCAGCGGGTGAAATCGAAGGTCCCGGGAGGTCCGGCGGGCCCAGCCGAGCCCGTCAAGTCGCCCGTGCCCGCTGGGCCGGACCCGGCGGCTGCACCCGCAGCGGCGGCGCCCGGGACCGCGGGCCCTGATCCGCTGGCGCCTGACCCGGTGGCGCCCGGCCCAGTGGCGCCCGGCCCAGTGGCGCCCGACCCGGTGGTACCCGACCCAGTGGTACCCGGCCCAGTGGCGCTGGACCCGGTGGCGCCCGACCCGGTGATGCTTGACCCGGTGATGCGTGACCCGGTGGTACCCGACCCAGTGGCTCCGGACCCGGTGGCGCCCGGCCCGGCCCGGCCCGCGCTGGGGCGGGTCAGGCCGGGCCGGCCGCTGGCCATCGCGGCGGCAGCCCTGCTCGTCGCCCTGATGGTGGGGGTGTCGGTCGGGCCCGCCGACCTCTCCCTGGCCACGGTGGGCCAGGCGCTGCTGATGCGGCTGCCCTGGCACCCGGCCCTGACGGTGCCGCCGATCGACAGCGCGATCGTCTGGCAGATCAGGGTCCCGCGGGTGCTCCTGGGCGCGCTGGTGGGCGCCATGCTGGCCGGCGGCGGCGCCGCGTACCAGGGCGTGTTCCGCAACCCGCTCGCCGATCCCTACCTGCTCGGCGTCGCGGCCGGCGGCGGCCTGGGCGCCACCCTGATCATCGTGAACAACGCCAGCATCGGCCTGCTGCCGCCCGCCGCGTTCGCGGGTGCCGCGGCCGCGGCCGCGATCACGTACGTGCTCGGGTCTGGCGCGGGCCGGGGCGGCGAGTCGCCCGGCCAGGGGGGCCGCACCGCGTCGATCGTGCTGGCCGGCGTCGCGGTGGCCGCGCTGCTCACCGCCATCCAGGAATACCTGCAGCAGCAGCACTCGCAGACGCTGCCGGAGATCTACTCGTGGATCCTCGGCGAGCTCTCCCTGGCCTCGTGGTCGGACATCGTGGTGATCCTGCCCTACGTCGTGATCTCGGCCGGGCTGCTGCTCGCCCACCGGCGGCTGCTTGACGTGCTCCGGGTCGGTGAGGCGGAAGCGGCCAGCCTCGGCGTGAACGTGGCCCGGCTGCGGCTGACCGTGGTGCTCGCGGCCACGCTGGGCACGGCCGCGGCGGTCTCGGTCAGCGGGCTGATCGGATTCGTCGGGATCATCGTGCCGCATACGGTGCGGATGACCGCCGGGGCGAGCTACCGGATCGTGCTGCCGGTCTCGATGGTCGGCGGTGCCGCGTTTCTGGTTCTCGCCGACGTCGCCGCCCGGACCGTCCAGGCGCCCGCCGAGGTGCCGATCGGGGTGATCACCGCGATCGCCGGGGCGCCATTCTTCCTGTTCGTGCTGCGGTCGCGGCGGACCCGCCGGGACCTGTCGTGATCAGCCTCGACCAGGTGCGGGTCCGCTACGGCAGCGCGGTCGCGCTGGCCGGGGTCACCGAGCGCGCGGCACCGGGCGAATGGCTCGGCGTCATCGGCCCGAACGGCGCGGGCAAGACCACTCTGCTGCAGGCGGTCGCCCGCCAGGTCCGCCATGACGGCGTGGTTGAAGTCTGCGGGCAGCCGACTTCCGGGATCTCGCACAAGAGGCTGGCCCGGCTGGTCGCCTACGTGCCGCAGCGGCCGCTGCTGCCGCCGGACATGACGGTCAGCGACTACGTGCTGCTCGGCCGGACCCCGCACATCGGCTATCTGCGGGTGGAGACCGACGCCGACCGGAGCATCTGTGCCGACCTGATCGGCCAGCTGGGCCTCGCCGCCATGGCCGGCCGGGAACTGCGCACGCTGTCCGGCGGCGAGCTGCAGCGGCTGGTTCTGGCCCGGGCCCTGGCCCAGCAGGCGCCCGTGCTCGTGCTCGACGAGCCGACCAGCGCCCTGGACCTCGGCCGCCGGGTGGACGCGCTCGAGCTCGTCGACGGGCTGCGGCGGGAGCGGTCGCTCACGGTCCTGTCGGCCGTGCACGATCTCACCCTGGCCGGCCAGTACGCCGACCGGCTGCTGCTGCTGGACGGCGGCACCGTGACGGCGAGCGGGCCGCCCGCCGACGTGCTGCGCGAGGACGTGCTGCGCCGCCACTTCGGCGCGGGCGTGCAGGTGCTGACCACTGCCCACGGCGACCGGGCCGTTATCTCGCTGCGCCCGGAGCGCAACGCCAGGCCCGGGACCGGCTAACCGCCGGGCCACTCCCACTTCGGCACCTCCCGGAGCGGGTGCAGCTCGTCGTCGGTCTCGGCGTGGGAGTTCTGCATGGCCACGTGCGACCCGAACTCGACGTGCGAGCGCAGCGCCTCCCGGAACGGCGGGTCGTCGGGAAGCCCGGCCGTGTCCGCCGCGGCCAGGTACAGCTGCACGAACCGCTGCCGCTGCGCCTCGGTGATGTTCAGCCCGCGGTGCACGTCGATGAGATGGGCGAAGCCAAGCTCGCGGGTGAAGTCGTCCGGGCCGCCGAACGACTCGGCCTCGAACGCGGTGAGGTGGTCGACGTGCTCCGGCCGTCCCGCGCCGAACAGCGGCTCAAGCACCGGATCGGCCAGCACGCTGCCGTAGAAGATGTCGATGAAACGGCGCAGGCTCTCCCGGCCGCCCGCATGCTCATAGATCGACTCCATGTTTACATCATTACACATCCGCAGCCGGCGGCCCGGCGGCGGCCATCGGCAGGCGCCGGGCGCAGGCGAGCCGCGGGCGCCGGGCGCAGGCGAGCCGCGGGCGCGGGGCGCAGGCGGCGGGCGTGCTACACCCCGAGGCCGCGGCCGATGATCTCCTTCATGATCTCGGTGGTCCCACCGAAGATCGTCTGAGCCCGGCCGTCGGCGAACGCGCGCGCGACCGGGTACTCGCGCATGTAGCCGTAGCCGCCGTGCAGCTGGACGCACCGGTCCACGACCCGGCTGCACAGCTCGGTGTCCCACCACTTCAGCATCGACGCGTCCTCGTTGGACAGCGTGCCGGCGTTGTGCTCGGTGACGGCCCGGTCGGTAAACGCCCGCGCCACGGCGAGCTCGGTCGCCATCTCGGCCAGCACGAACCGGTTGTACTGGAACCTCCCGATCGGCCGCCCGAACGCCTGCCGCTGCTTGCAGTACTCCAGGGTCTCCTCGAACACCTGCTCCGCCCCGGCCAGGGCGGCGGTACCGATCGCGACCCGCTCGCGGGGCAGGTTCTGCATGAGCGCGACGAAGCCGCCGCCCTCGTCGCCCAGCATGTTCTCCGCTGGCACCCGCACGTCGGAGAAGAACAGCTCCGAGGTGTCCTGGGCGTGCATGCCGACCTTGTCCAGGTTGCGGCCCCGCTCGAATCCCGCCATGCCGCGCTCGACCGCCAGCAGGCTGATTCCCTGGTACCCAGCGTCCGGGTCGGTGCGCGCCACGACGATGACCAGGTCAGCCAGCTGGCCGTTGGAGATGAACGTCTTCTGGCCGTTCAGCACGTAGTGGTCGCCGTCGCGCACCGCCGAGGTGCGGATCCCCTGCAGATCGCTGCCGGCACCGGGCTCGCTCATCGCGATCGCGGTGATGATCTCACCGGAGCAGTAGCCGGGCAGCCACCGCTGGCATTGCTCCGGGCTGGCCAGCCGCTGGAAGTACTGGCCGTTGATGTCGTTGTGGACCGAGAACCCGGGGCCATGCGCGCCGGCCCGGGTCATCTCCTCGTTCAGGACGAGATAGAACCGGTAGTCCGGGTTCCCGCCGCCGCCGTACTTCTCGTCGATGTCGATCCCGAGCAGCCCGGCCCGGCCGGCGGCCAGCCAGACATCGCGGGAGACGACACCGTCCCGCTCCCACTGCTCGTGATAGGGCGTGATCTCTTTGGCGATGAACGAGCGGACCATGTCCCGGAACGCGCCGTGCTCGCTGGTGAAAATGTCTCGCTGCATTGTGGCCAGGGTAAGGCCAGGGTCTACGCGGCGCTAGGCTCCGGCAGGTACGCGGCCCACTGCGGATCGCCGTCGTGGGCGGCCCCGATCAGCCGCCAGTGCGCACCGCGCGGCACCGCGGGCACGTACCGCAGGGTCCAGCCGAGTTCGTCGATCAGGCGGTCGGCCTTGCGGTGGTTGCAGCGCATGCAGGACGCGACGCAGTTCTCCCAGGCGTGGGTCCCGCCGCGGCTGCGCGGCACGACGTGGTCGATGGTCTCGGCCTTGATTCCGCAGTAGGCGCACAGGTAGTTGTCGCGGCGCATCAGCGCGGCCCGGGTCAGCGGGACGCGGCTGCGATGCGGCACCCGGATGTAGCGGCGGAGCCTGATCACGGACGGGGCGACCAGCATGACCGAGGCGGAGTGCAGCACCGCCCCGTCGGAGTTGTCGTGCACGACCTCGGCCTTATCGCCGAGCACCAGGCACACAGCCCGGTGCAGGCCAACCGTGGTGAGCGGCTCATACGTGATGTTGAGCAGCAAAACCCGACGCACTCCCACCTCCCAGGCAGGTGCGCCGCCGTAGTGTCGGGGCACCCGTGACCAGTGTGATTGCCTGATGGCCCGTCCGCCAACCCCATAAGCGTAAACCGCGCGCAACAGCTATCCGGTCGTACGCGGCGGTAGGGGTTCAGTTCTGGCTCACGGCACCGCCCGCCACGCGCGCCGGGCAACATCAGCCGCAGGCACGGGCAGACCGAACTGAGCGCGTAGGCCGAGGTCAGCTACTGGTTCGCCGCCGGGGCGCTTCTTACCGCGAGCCTTCTGGACGGTCGAGGTCGCCGCGGCGTATCCGGGCCTTCTTCAGGGCGGCCGCGTAGTTCTCCTGGCGCACCCCGTAGAGGTCGTCGTCGTCCCGGTCGTCATCGGCGATGACGCCCGGGGCCTCGGGGCGCTCCTCACGCCGCTGGGAAACGTAGCGGCGGAAGTCGCTGAACAGCACCCGGCGATGCCGGCCGGACTGGTCGTAGAGGATCTTTCCCTCGCTGAGCAGCTGCACCAGCGCCGACCGGGTGACGCCGAGGAAGTCGGCGGTCTCCTGCGTGCTGAGCCGCTGCGCCTGGGGCAGGACGGTGATCGTCTTTCCCTCGCGCAGGGCCTCCACCACCCGGGTCAGGGCCCGGTAGACCTCTTCGGGGATCGGGTCCTGCTCACGGTCGGAGCCGGGCAGCAGGGGCTCGGGGCGCAGTTCCAGGAAGCGGCTCAGGCCAAGCAGGGCAAGCAGGTCCGAGGAATGGAACACCACCTCAGACTCGGCCCCGGTTGTCACAAATCCCTCCCACGCCCGCAGTTGTGAAATCCGTACATTTACCCAAGACGGCGCGTACGTGATGAACGTGCGGCAGACCCAGGAGACCGATCTGGCAGGCACACCCTCAGGCCCCGTCGGTGACGCGGCCGCCTGCACTGAGGCGGTGAATCCCCAAGGATAGCCTGACGCCGGCCCGAGCGATAGGAGCAGGTCTGCCCGGGGCCGCGCCGGTGCGGCGGCTATCGCAGTGACCGCGGTGGTTTGGCATCTGGCCAGGTCACCGACGTCATCTGGCGGGGCGGCCGAGGATCGGGCAGCAGGGGACATAGAGTGCGGGCCATGACCGCAGCAGCCTCTTACCCCCCGGCCCGGCGCCAGGACCTCACCGACCAGATCCACGGCCGGGCGGTGGCCGATCCCTATCGCTGGCTCGAGGACGCCGACAGCGACGAGACCCGGGCCTGGCTGGCCGCGCAGGACGAGCTGCTGGCCCAGCACGTGGCGGAGCTGAGCGGCCGGGAGGCGCTCGCGGCGCGGATCTACGAGCTGCTCGGCGCGGGATCCGTCGGTGCCCCCATCTGGCGGGGGGAGCGGAGGTTCTTCACCCGCCGGGATCCGGGCCAGGAGCACGCCGTGCTCTATACGGCCACGGCCGACGGCGGTGAGCGGGTCCTGATCGACCCGGTGGCGATCGACAAGTCCGGCACCACCACGCTCGACGCCTGGCAGCCGGACGTCGAGGGCCGCCTGCTCGCCTATCAGCTGTCCGAGGGCGGGGACGAGGAGTCCGTGCTGCGAGTCATGGACGCCGCCACCGGCGAGATCGTCGACGGCCCCATCGACCGGTGCCGGTACACCCACGTGGCCTGGCTGCCCGGCGGCAAAGCGTTCTACTACACCCGCAGGCTCGGGCCGGACCAGGTGCCCGACGGCGAGGAGCAGTATCACCGGCGGGTCTACCTGCACGCGCTGGGCAGCCCCGCCGACGACGATGTCCTGATCTTCGGCAACGGGCTGGAGAAAACCAACTACTACTCGGTGTCAGTCAGCCCGGACGGTCGCTGGCTGACCATCGGGTCGGCGGCGGGCACCGCGCCCCGCAATGACTTGTGGATCGCGGACCTGACCGCGTCGCCGGAGTCAGCACCCCAGCTGCGGGTGGTGCAGCAGGGGGTCGACGCGCAGACCGGCGTGCACGCGGGCCGGGACGGCCGCCTGTACGTATGGACCGACCGGGACGCGCCGCGGGGCAGGCTGGCGGTGACCGACCCAGCTGAGCCGGGCCGCGAGCACTGGCGTGACCTGGTCCCCGAGGACCCGGAGGCGGTGCTGACCGACTTCGCGATCCTGGACGGCGACGAGCTGGACCCGCCGCTGCTGCTGGTGTCCTGGACCAGGCACGCGATCAGCGAGATCAGCGTCCATAACCTGGTCACCGGCCAGCGGACGGGCACCGTGCCGCTCCCCGGCCTCGGCACCATCGGCGGGCTCAGCGAGCGGCCGGAAGGCGGTCACGAGGCGTGGTTCGGCTACACCGACAACACCACTCCCCCGCTGGTACTGCACTACGACGCGAACCGCGGCGCGGTGCAGATATGGGAGCGCGCCCCCGGCTCGGTGACCGCGCCGCAGATCTCGGCCCGCCAGGTCGCCTACCCGTCCCGGGACGGCACCCTGGTCCGGATGCTGATCATCTCGTCCGGGCCGGACGGGCCCGATGAGCCGCGGCCGACGATCCTGTACGGGTACGGCGGCTTCGGCGTGAAGATGACGCCGGGCTACACACCGCCGATCCTGGCCTGGGTCGAGCAGGGCGGGGTCTACGCGATCGCGGCGCTCCGGGGCGGCGGCGAGGAGGGCGAGGACTGGCACCGCGCGGGCATGCGGGACCACAAGCAGAACGTGTTCGACGACTTCCAGGCCGCCGCGCAGAAGCTGATCGACGACGGGTGGACCACCCGCGAGCAGCTGGGGATCTCCGGGGGCTCGAACGGCGGGCTGCTGGTCGGGGCCACGGTCACCCAGCGGCCCGACCTGTGCGCGGCGGCCGCGTGCTCCGCGCCGCTGCTGGACATGGTCCGCTACGAGAGGTTCGGGCTCGGCGAGACCTGGAACGACGAGTACGGGACCGCGGCGGACCCCGAGGAGCTCGGTTGGCTGCTCTCCTACTCGCCCTACCATCACGTGCGCGAGGGAACCGAGTACCCGGCGATCCTGTTCACGGTGTTCGACAGCGACACCCGGGTGGACCCGTTGCACGCGCGCAAGATGTGCGCGGCGCTGCAGCACGCCACCACCGCCAAGTGGCCCGCTCACCCCATCCTGCTGCGGCGCGAATCCGATGTCGGGCACGGGGCCAGGGCCGTCAGCCGTTCGGCCACCCTGGCCGCGGACACGCTGGCCTTCCTCGCCTTCCACACCGGCCTCACCCGGTAGCCGCCAACCCCGCACCCGCCGCACCGCCAGCCGGATGGTGGGCACCCCGACGGGGTAAACCCCGCGCCGCCAACCTGATGGTGGGCGCCCCGATGTGGCTAGAGCAACATCGAGGGCCCCACCACACTGCTCGGCCGGGAGCAGCGGCCCGCGGGCGCGCACCCCAGATGGGCAAGTCCGCTGCGCGGGTTTTCTGGTCGCGACTATGGTGGGCCGCTGGTCACGAAAGGGGGTCATCGTGTTCGCCCACGCCCTGGTCGGGGGGCCCGGAGCCCCGGTTCTCCGGCCCGACACGCTCACCGCCGCCTGCCACAGCTCAGACCCGGGGATCGCCTGCCGCCTCGCGTGGGACCTGACACACAGCGAGAAGGCGGCCGGCCTGGCCAAGGTCTACTTCGCCGGCCCCGCCCAGATCGCGATCCGGATCGGCTTCGTGATCCTGATCGCGCTGCTGCTGCGGCTGGCCGCGCACCGGGCCATCGCCAGGATCACTTCGAGCGCGGCCAAGGAAGACCCGGAGGGCAGCGACCGCGCGCACTCGCTGCTGTTCCGGGAGCGGCGGCAGCAGCGGGCCACCGCGCTCGGCGCGATCCTGAGCAACGCCGCGTCCCTGACCATCTTCGGCATCGCGGTGGTCATGATCCTCGGCGACATGGGGCTGAACCTGGCGCCGGTGCTGGCCAGCGCGGGTGTGCTGGGCGTGGCCATCGGGTTCGGCGCGCAGAACCTGGTGCAGGACTTCCTGGCCGGGGTCTTCATGCTGCTCGAGGACCAGTACGGGGTGGGCGACGTCATCGACGTCGGCGGCACGTCGGGAACGGTCGAGGCGGTGAGCCTGCGGATCACCCGGCTCCGCGACGTGAGCGGCGTGGTCTGGCATGTCCGCAACGGCACCATCTCCAAGGCAGGCAACAAGTCCCAGGGCTGGGCCAGGGCCGTGGTCGACTTCCCGGTCCCGTACCGGCATGACATTCCGCAGGTACGCCAGGTGATGGCCCGGACGGCCAGCGAGATGTGGCAGGAGCCTGGCTGGCAGAAGGTCATCCTCGAGGAGCCCGAGGTGTGGGGGGTCCAGACGCTGTACACCGACGCCGTGCTGCTGCGGGTCGTGGCCCGCACCGTGCCGCTGCGGCAGTGGGAGGTCCAGCGGGAGCTCACCGAGCGGCTGAAGAACTCGCTCGACGCGACCGGTGTCGCCGACGGGTCCGGGGTCATGCCCGGCCCCGAACCCAATGGCTCCGGGACCTCGAACGGCAACGGTACCCACGACGGCGCCGCCGCCCCGGCCGACTCCCGTCCCCTGGCCGCCCCGTCCAGCCCGACCACGAGCCAGACCTTGCTGGCCGACCTGCCTCCGCCCCGGGAGTCGTCGGGCGCATCCGGCGGCCCGGCGGGACCGGCCGCCCCGGGCACGTAACCTGGAGCACGCCATGGACGACACCACCGAAGTGAGCTTCTACGAGGCAGTGGGCGGCGAGGAGACGTTCCGCCGCCTGGTGCACCGGTTCTACCAGGAGGTCGCGGCCGACCCGGAGTTCCGCCCGGTGTACCCCAGCCGGGACCTCGGGCCGGCCGAGGAGCACCTGCGGCTGTTCCTGATCCAGTACTGGGGCGGGCCGGGCACCTACAGCGAGCAGCGCGGCCACCCGCGGCTGCGCATGCGGCACGCGCACTTCGCGATCGGCGAGGCAGAACGCGACGCCTGGCTGCGGCACATGCGCACCGCCCTGGACGAGCTCAAGCTGGACGAGGCCCGCGACGCGCAGCTGTGGGATTACCTGGTGATGGCCGCGCACAGCCTGGTCAACCAGGACACCAGGCGCGGCCCCGACCTGGGACTGGCCCCGGCCTGAACACGGCCCGGCCGATGAGCACCCCGGGGCCGATCAAGAAGCAACGTCCGGGGGACTGGCCTCCGGACGTTGCGTAACGGATGAAAGGGCAGCGGCGTCAGTCGCGGGTCAGCTTGCGGTAAGTGACCCGGTGCGGGCGTGCTGCCTCGGCGCCCAGGCGTTCGATCTTGTTCTTCTCGTACGACTCGAAGTTGCCCTCGAACCAGAACCAGTGCGACCCGCCCTCCCAGGCCAGGATGTGCGTGGCGATCCGGTCCAGGAACCAGCGGTCGTGGCTGGTGATCACCGCGCAGCCGGGGAACTCGAGCAGCGCGTTCTCCAGCGAGGACAGCGTCTCCACGTCCAGGTCGTTGGCCGGCTCGTCGAGCAGCAGCAGGTTGCCGCCCTGTTTCAGCGTGAGCGCAAGGTTGACCCGGCCCCGCTCGCCGCCGGACATCAGCCCGGCCGGCTTCTGCTGGTCGGGGCCCTTGAAGCCGAACGCGGCCACGTAGGCCCGGCTGGGTATCTCGGTGTGGCCGACCCTGATGTAGCTCTCGCCGTCGGAGATGGCCTCAAAGACGGTCTTGTCCGGGTCGATGCCCGACCGCAGCTGGTCGACGTAGGAGATCCGCACCGTGTCGCCGACCCGGAGCGAGCCGTGGTCCGGCTTCTCCTCCCCCACGATCATCTTGAACAGCGTGGTCTTGCCGACGCCGTTCGGCCCGATGACGCCGACGAGCCCGTTCGGCGGCAGGCTGAAGCTGAGGTCCTCGATCAGCATCCGGTCGTCGAAGCCCTTGGACACGTCGCTGGCCTCGACGACCAGGCTGCCCAGGCGCGGGCCGGGCGGGATCTGGATCTCCTCGAAGTCAAGCTTGCGGTTCTTGTCCGCCTCGGCGGCCATCTCCTCGTACCGCTGCAGCCGGGCGCGGCTCTTGGCCTGGCGCGCGCGGGGGCTGGACCGCACCCACTCGAGCTCGTCCTCGAGCCGCTTGCGCCGCTTGGCGTCCTTCTGGCCCTCGACCTTGAGCCGGGTCGCCTTGGTCTCCAGGTACGTGGAGTAGTTGCCCTCGTACGGGTAGGCGTGGCCGCGGTCGAGCTCGAGGATCCAGCCCGCCACGTTGTCCAGGAAGTACCTGTCGTGGGTGACGGCCACCACGGTGCCCGGGTACTTCTCCAGGTGCTGCTCCAGCCAGAGCACGCTCTCGGCGTCCAGGTGGTTGGTCGGCTCGTCGAGCAGCAGCAGGTCCGGCTGGGACAGCAGCAGCCGGCACAGCGCGACCCGGCGGCGCTCGCCACCGGACAGGACGCTCACGTCGGCGTCGGGCGGCGGGCAGCGCAGCGCGTCCATGGCCTGCTCGAGCTGGCTGTCCAGGTCCCAGGCTTCCCGGTGGTCGAGCTGCTCCTGCAGCTTGCCCATCTCCTCGAGCAGGTCGTCGGAGTAGTCCGTCGCCATTAGCTCGGCGATCTCGTTGTACCGCGCCAGCAGCGCCTTGGTCTCGGCGACGCCGTCCTCGACGTTGCCCAGAACCGTCTTGCTCTCGTCCAGCTCCGGCTCCTGATCGAGCAGGCCGACCGTGAAGCCGGGCATCAGCCGGGCGTCGCCGTTGGACGGCTGCTCCACCCCGGCCATCATCCGCAGCAGGCTGGACTTGCCGGTGCCGTTGGGCCCGACCACGCCGATCTTGGCGCCAGGCAGGAAGGCCAGGGTCACGTCGTCTAGGACGACCTTGTCGCCGTACGACTTCCGGACGGCGCGCATCTGATAGATGAACTCGGGCATGTCTTCAAGGGTACGGGCAGGACCGGCCCGGATCGCACGGGTCGGCGGCGGTGCGCGGCCCGCACCGCGCGGGCCGCCGCCCGGCGGTGGGTCAGGCCGGCGCCGCCGCGCTGTCCGCCTCCCTGGCCAGCGCCTCGATCGCGCTGTCGTCGAACATGTCGTCGGCCAGCCCCTCGGCGTCGCTGGCCAGGGCCGCCAGCGCGGCCGCCTCGTCGGCGTCCGCCGTCTCACCCAGCGCGCCGTTCTCGCCCGCCGCGGCCGCTTCCTCGGCCGTCCGGCCCGTGGCCGGCAGGGTGCGCTGGAAGTTGGCCACGCCTCGGCTCAGGTCGTGCCCGAGCGAGTGCGCGTCCACGTCCACGGAGATCCGGCGCTCGCCGTCCTTGTTGACGTAGGACCGGACGTCAAGCCGGCCCCGGACCACCACCGGATCGCCCTTCCGCAGGCACTTGGAAAGGTTCTCGGCGAGCTTGCGCCAGCAGGTCACGGTCACGAAGGAGGTGTTGCCGTCGGACCACTCGCCGGTCGTGTAGTCCCGGCGGCGGCGGGTCCACCCCACCCTCAT
This sequence comes from uncultured Actinomycetota bacterium, assembly GCA_963844655.1. Classification (GTDB taxonomy): domain Bacteria; phylum Actinomycetota; class Actinomycetes; order Streptosporangiales; family Streptosporangiaceae; genus JASHPR01. The sequence continues at coordinate 429,864 of CAWJPA010000002.1, forward strand.
GGACAGCACCGGGGTCCCGCTGCCCACGGTCCGGTAGCTGGGCTCCGTGGCCACGTATCCGGTCAGGCTCACCAGCGCCTCGTTGAACATCATCGCGATCCTCCTGAATTCTGCGGCTCCGGAGCGCCGGTCGCGTCCGGGCGGCCGCTGTGGCGGCACGCCGCCAGGCTGCTCCCCAACGTCGCGGATGCGGCGGCCCTGGCGCACCGGCAGGCGCCGCCCTGTGGACAGCGCGGGACCGCGCACCCCGGCTGTGGACGGCCGGGCCGGACTGCGAGTGCCATGTGGGATGATCTCCCTCCCCCGACGCGGCCTGGCTGATCCACTGGTGGCCGTGGTTCCCGCAGTGGCAGGACATCGACATTGCCGCTGAACTGGAGAAACACTGGAAACGACACGGCGGCCTGCCGCCGGGCCGCGGTCTTCGCCTGCGGGCCTGCCTCCTGCACATCGGGTTGGACGCTATGGCCTACAGTGCCTACCGCGGCCGATCGGATGACCTCGCTCGCATCGCACGCCAGACCTCAGGCCTGATCTAGGTTCGGCGCAGGGTCAGGCCGCGATGAGCTCCGACGGCTCGGCGATCACGTCCACCAGCGCACCGTTGCGCATGACGGTGATGGCCAGGGGCTGCCCGATGGCCTCGCCGAACATCAGCCGCTGCAGGTCCTGGGCTTTCTGCACCGGGTGCCCGGCCGCACTGACCAGCAGGTCCCCGGCCCGCAGGCCCGCGCGCTCGGCCGGGCCGCCAGCCACGACCTCGGCGACCCGCAGGCCGCTGGTGCGGCCGAACCGCTGCTGCAGCCCGGCGGGCAGCGGCGCGGGCACACTGACCAGCCCCAGGTACGCCCGCCGCACGCGGCCGTGCTGCATCAGCGCGGAGATGATCCGGCGGGTGGTGGCGTTCACCGGGACCGCCAGGCCGAGCCCGATACCGGCCACCGCCGTGTTGATGCCCACCACCCGCGAGTGCGCATCGGCCAGCGCGCCGCCCGAGTTTCCCGGGTTGAGCGCGGCATCGGTCTGGATCACGTCCTCCACCAGCCGCGCCGCCGCGCCGCTGCGGGTCGGCAGGGACCGCCCGACCGCGCTCACCACGCCCGCGGTCACCGAGCCCGCCAGCCCGAGCGGGCTGCCCACGGCCACCACCAGCTGGCCGACCACGAGCTGATCCGCCTCCCCAAGCTCGGCGGGCGGCGGCGTGGGCCCGGCCGCGCGCGCCACAGCGAGATCGGACAGCGGGTCGGCCCCGACCACGGTGAACGCGGCGCTGGTGCCGTCCGCGAACAGGGCGGTGCCGCCCTGGCTCTTCCCCACGACATGGGCGTTGGTCAGCAGGAACCCGTCCCCGGTGAACACGACGGCAGAGCCAAGGCTCTCCCCGCCCCGGCTCCTGCCGCCAGCCTGCGGCACCCGCAGGCTGGCGACCTTCGGCGTGAGTTCGGCGGCGACCCCGGAGACGACCTGTGAGTACGCGTCCAGCGGCAAGTCAGCTGGCATTTCAACCTCCCACGGCAAGCTAATTACAACATTACACCGGAAGAGGATTAAGGGCCGTTACGCAACTGACCGTGCTCGCGGCCGGCCCGGCGGCGGGCTGTCCCGGCCGGTGACTCGGGGACCAAACGCCGGCGATAGGTTTCTTGGCATGCCAGCCAGAACCCCCACGATCCTCGCCACGTCAGGCGGGATGCGCCGCGGCTCGCGCACCGCCTTCGAGTTCGCCCCGCTGCTGACGCACGCGATCGAGCTGTCCGGAGTGGCCGGCCGCGCGCCGCGGGTCTGCCACATCGGCACGGCCGGCGGCGACCAGCTCTGGTTCAACGCGATGTTCACCGAGGCCGGAGAGGCCGCCGGGGTCACGGTCGCGCACCTGAACCTTTTTCCCATGCCGAGTGCCGCGGACCCGGCGGAACTGCTGCTCGGGCAGGACGTGATCTGGGTCGGCGGCGGCAGCGTGGCGAACCTGCTGGCCGTGTGGCGGCTGCACGGCCTGGACCTGGTGCTCAGGGAGGCCTGGCAGGCCGGGGTGGTGCTGGCCGGGGTATCGGCCGGCTCGGTGTGCTGGCACGTCGGCGGCACGACCGACTCGTTCGGCCCCGACCTGCGGCCGGTTACCAACGGGCTGGCCCTCGTGCCGTACTCGGCCGGCGTGCACTACGACTCCGAGCTGCAGCGCAGGCCGCTGTTCCAGAAGCTGATCGCGGCCGGGGAGATCCCGGCCGGCTACGCCACCGACGACGGGGTCGGCATCGTCTACCACGGCACGGAGTACGTGGAGGCCGTGACCGAGGTCCGCGGCAAGGGCGCCTACTGGGTCACCCAGGACGGCGGCGGGCAGCCTCGGGAGGAGCGGATCGAGCCGCGCGTCCTCCCCGACGCCTCCTGACCCGCAGCGCCTGTAGCCGTGGTTGGACACCTCGGCACGCTGCCGCCGGCCAAAGTGCCCAGCCACGACCGGATGCGGCCCGCAGGCCGGGCGCCGCGGGCGTGCCGGGCGCGGTTCAGGCGCCGGCCGCGATCTGGTACTCGCTGCGGAACCGCCCGAACTCGGCGAGTTCCTGCTCGGCGGGGATCACAACCATGTCGCGGGCCACGACGGCGATTCCGGCGCGCATCGTCGCCTGCACCTGTTCTCGTTCCCGTTCGGCCGCCGCTCGCACGATGTTCATGCAGCCCGAGGCGATCAGCCAGCCCAGGAACAGGAACGCCGCGATCAGGACCACGATCCATAGCAGCAGCGACGCGTCGCCGAACAGCCTCGGCGGGCTGCTCACTGCGTGGAACACGCCGAAGATCAGCAGCGCCACGATCCAGGCCAAGCTCACGATCACGCAGCCGAGCAGCAGGCCCTGCAGCGCCCCGATCATCCGCCACCAGGGCATGATCTTGTCCTCGGGCGGCAGGGACTCGCCCATAACCGTGCCGAGCGCGGCCGGGATCTCCTCGGCCCGGGAGCGCACGGCGGCCCGGGTCGTCTGCGACCACGGCTTCGGCAGCGGCGGGCCGACCTCGTCGGCGAGCTTAGTCAGCGCGTTGTCGATGTCCGCCTGCTGCGCGCCGGACGGCCCGGCGCTCATGCTCTTCAGGTCCGCCCACAGTTCCCCGAGCCGGGCCTTGCGCGCCGGATCGCGGCCGCTGGTGATCCGTTCCGCCAGCCAGGAGACCGGCCAGCCGACGTAGTCGATGGCCCTGAGCTCACGCGCGCTGTCCAGGGCGTCGGCCACGGCCGCGACGCCTGCCGCGTGGGAGAAGGCCTCCACGAGCTGATCGGAGCATTCGCCGGGCACCAGGCCCGCGTTCAGCACGGCCGCGGTCTCCAGCGCCCGGGCGTCCTGCCCCCGGCCGGCCTGCCCGTGCCGCTGCCTGTGCTGCTGACCGGGCCCGGCGTGCTCGCCCGCGTACGGCGCGAATCGCGCCGCGATGTCGTCGACGTCCGCCGAGATCCTGGCGCTGGCGGCCCGGCGCTCGGATACCGCCCCGGCCAGCAGCGCGCGCAGCTGGTCGGTCCCGGCCCCGGTGACCGCGGATGTGACCAGCACCGACGCGTCATGCAGTCCCTCGGAGTCCAGCAGGCGGCGCAGGTCGGTCACGCACTCCTCGGCCTGATCGTCGGTGAGCAGGTCCGACTGGTTCAGCACGACCGCGATCACCTCGGAGTGGCTCGCGAGCGGAACCAGGTACCGCCGGTGCACGGCCGCGTCCGCGTATTTCTGCGGGTCGAGCACCCAGACCATGAGGTCGGCCATGCCGACCAGCCGGTCGACCTGGTTGGACGCGCCGGTCACGACGGAGTCATGGTCAGGCAGGTCGAGCAGGACGAGCCCGTTCAGCGTGGCCTCGCCCCCGTCGAGCGCGCTCCCGCGCGTGTACCGGTACCGGCGCGGCACAGCCAGCCATTCGAGCAGCGGGCCGAGCCGGCCGCGCCCCAGACGCAGGCGTGCGGGTCCCTGGTGACCGGCCGGGTCACGCCGGTCGCGGAGAACTCGTGGCCGACCAGCGTGTTGAACAGCGAGGACTTACCGCTGCCGGTGCCGCCGGCCAGCGCCGCCACGGTGTGGCCCGCGGACAGCCGCAGCCGTTCGCCGGCCCGGTCGACGAGATCCCTCGCGTCGGTGAGCAGTTCTTCGCTGAACCCGCCGTCGGCGGCGCGGGCCGATGCGATCTGGATCAGCCGGGCCAGCGCGGTGAGCCGGACCGAGAGCCCGGCCCCGGGGAGCCCGGTCCGCGACACGTCGGCGGGGGTCAGCCCGGCCCAGGGCCGCTCGGCCTGGGCCAGCTCGGCCCAGGGCGGGCCTGCGGGAGCCGGTCCAGCGCCCGGCTGCGTCCAGGGCGGGGCTGCGGGAGCCGGTCCAGCGCCCGGCTGCGTCCAGGGCGGGGCTGCGGGAGCCAGTCCAGCGCCCGGCTGCGTCCAGGGCGGGGCTGCGGGAGCCAGTCCAGCGCCCGGCTGCGTCCAGGGCGGGGCTGCGGGAGCCAGTCCAGCGGCCGGCTGCGTCCAGGGCGGCCCAGCGGGAGCCGGCGCTGACGGCCTCTCGGCAGCCGGCGCTGACGGCCCGTCCGTGGTCGCCGCCGGAGCCGACCTGGCCGACCCGGCCGGAGATTGCTGTGGCGGGGACTGCTGGGCCGAAGACTGCTGGGCCGGGGACTCCCAGGGCGGCCCCGCCTTGGCCGGCGCCGCGGCTGGCCTGGCCGGGGCGGGCCCTAGCCGGGGGAACGCGGCACCGGGCGGCGGCGCTGCCGCCCCCGCGGGCGCGGGCGTCCCCGGTGTGGACGGTTCCGGTGCCGCCGGCTGCGCCCAGGCCGACCCGGCCGGAGACCGCGGGGCCGGAGACTCCCAGGCCGACCCGGCCGGAGATTGCTGGGCCGCGGACTGCTGGGCCGACCCGGCCGGAGATTGCTGGGCCGCGGACTGCTGGGCCGGGGAGGCCCAGGGCGGCCCCGCCTTGGCCGGCGCCGCAGCCGGCCTGGCCGGGGCGGGCCCTAGCCGGGGGAACGCGGCACCGGGCGGCGGCGCAGCGGCCCCCCGGGCGCAGCGGCCCCCCCGGGCGCGGGGGTCCCCGCGGGCGCGGGCGTCCCCGGTGTGGACGGTTCCGGTGCCGCCGGTTGCGCCCAGGCCGACCCGGCCGGGAACTGCTGGGCCGGAGGCGCCCAGGGCGGCCTGGGCGTAACCGGCCCTGCTGGGCCGGAGGCGGTTGCGGCCGCGCTGGCTGACCCGGTCCACGGCCATCCGGCCGTGCGCGGCGCGGCAGGCGCCGACTCCTCGCCGGATGGCGCGTCCGGGGCTGGCTCGGGGGGTGGTGACTCGGCGGCCCAGGGCGGCGCGGACTTAGGCTGCACGACCCTGACCGGCGCAGACCGGAACGGCACCGCCCGGGGCGGCAGGGTCTTGGGCGGCTCGGCCAGGGCCGCGGCGGCCCAGGGCGGCCCCGCCGCATCGTCTGGCTCCTGCCCGGCCTCGTCAGGCCCGGCGACGACCTCCGGCGCGGCGCTGGCCTCCTCGGGTTCCCGTGATCTGGCCCCGAAGATCTGCCACGGCGGCCGCGCGGCTGTCATCGTGCCGCCTCAAGCGCGACGGAGCCCTCGCGCAGCTGCGTGGCCGAGGTGTCGTCCGGCGCGCCCGTGTCGCTGATGATCTCAGCGAACCGCCGCATTTCCTCATCGAAGAGCAGGCTGATCTTGCCGTGCAGATCCAGGCGCGCCCGTGCGGCCAGGTCACGCATCGGGCCCGCTCCGAACAGCGTGGTGAGCAGGCGCTGCGGCACGGCGCTGGTGCCCTCGGTGATCTCCACGCCCCCCGCGCCGTATCCGAGCAGCCCGATGGTGAGCACTAGCGCCAGCGATTCGTCGTCGAATGACACGACGCGCGCGACCGAGCGCTTAGTTACGTTTTCCGCCTGTACCAGGTGCATTACGTGATCCTGCCATGCGCTGATGGTCCGGGCCGACCGCGTGGCCAGGTCCGGCAGTGACCGCGCCAGGTCGGCGATGCCTTTCGGCCTCTCCGGCGCATGGCGGCGGGACGGGGCGGACGGTATGAAATCAAACCCGGCGGCCATGGCGAACTCGCTGCCTTCCGGCTCGCTCACGTCCCCGTCAGCGAACTGGCTGATCAGGGCCGCGCCAGCGGAGTGCTGCTGCCACTTGGCTACGGTTTCCTCCGCGGCGCGGTCGGCCACCGCGGTCACGAGGGTCTCCAGCTCGTCGCGGATCGCGGACTTCAGCGCGTTGGCCCGGGCTGGCATGCGCCGTCTGCGTGGCCGGGCCGCCGCCCTCCCGCCCCGGCGCACCTGCAGCATCCGCAGCAGGTCACCGGTGCCGGTGAAGTCCTGCCAGCGGGCCAGGATCTCGCCGCGCAGCAGCGACCCGTTCCTCGTCGCCTCGTCGAATTCGGCCAGCGCGGCCGAGTAGGTGCTGGTCACCTGCGCCTGCAGCTCCGCCCGCAGGGTCAGCTGCGTCTCCACCACCGCGGCCAGCGCCGGGACGCGGGTCCGGAACGTGTCGAGCGCCCCGGACATGGTCTGGGTCAGGATCGCGACCCGCCGCTCGTCCCTGACCGTGTCCTCAAGCCACTGCCGCACCGGGCCGTAGGCCTGGGGCGGCAGCTGCCCGTCTGTGACCGTGGTCTCCACGATCACGAACCGCCGCACGTCGGCCAGGCCGTTGGCCTGCAGCATCGCGTCGAAATGCATGCTGAGCTGGCGGGCCGAGCCGGGCGCCACCCGCGAGAGCACGATCGCCAGCGACGCGTCCCTGTCCCTGGCGTGCTGCAGCAGCTCCCAGACCGCGGCGTCGGCGTACCGGCTGGCGCTGGTCATGAAGAGCCACAGGTCCGACGCGTCAAGGAACTGGTGCGCGAACTCGCGGTGGGCCTGGATCACGGAATCGATGTCGGGCGTGTCCAGCAGGGCCACGCCCTCGGGGATGCCCGCGTTCTCGGCGAGCACCAGCAGCCCGTCGCGCCCCGGCATGGCCAGGCCTTGCTGCCGGACGCGCGGCAGCGTGGGCAGGAAGACGTTCTCGGCGAACCACCTGGCGTCGTTGGGATGACAGGCGAGCACCGGGCTGTTCGTCGTCGGCCGGCGCGTGCCCGTGTTGCTGACCTGCGTTCCGACCAGGCTGTTCACGAGCGTCGACTTGCCCGCGCCGGTGGATCCGACCAGGGCCACGAGGACCGGTGCCCCGGACTGGCGCAGCCTCGGCAGCAGATAGTCGTCGATCTGGCTGAGCAGCTTCCTGCGCTCGGCCCTGGCCTCCTCCACGCCCGGAGCCTGCAGGTCCAGCGTCACCTCGACGATCGGGTGCCTGAGGGCCAGCAGCGCCGATTCGAGCTTGCGGCCGTCGACCCGCACATGCGGCTCGATCTCCTCGGGCTCCGTGGCCGGTGCGGAATCCGGGCTTATGGTCGCCGGCTTTGCCCCGGAGGCGGGCGCGGCAATGCCGGCCTCGGCGCTACCCGGCAGCGCCGAGGCTGAGGTTACGCCCTGCGCCTCACCCTCAGTCATTCTCCGCGGCTCCCGGCCCCGGCGGACCGCCGGTTCCGAGTCCTTCCTCCCCACCTGCACCCTGTTCGGCGGGCCCTGCCTTGGCCTGGCTGCCGCCGGGCGTAAACGTTCCCCACGGCGCCCGGGCCGCCAGGCCGCCGCATAGCTCAGAGATCTGCTCGGAGATCGTCACGACCTCTCCTACCACGACGACCGCCGGGGGCCTGATTCCCGCCCTCGCGGCTTCGCGGGCGACAGTATCTAGTGTTGCGTTAATTGTGCGCTGAGAAGGCAGGGTACCGTCCGCGATAACCGAAACCGGTGTCCGGCCGCTGCGCCCGGTTCGCACCAATGTATCCGCAATCGCCGCGAGATGCTGGGTAGCCATCAAGAGCACCAGCGTGGCCCGCGACGACCCAAGCGCCCCCCAGTCGACGACCGACCGCTCGTCGCCCGGCGGAACGTGCGCGGAGGCCACGTGGAACTCCTGGGCCAGCCCGCGGTGGGTCAGCGGCACGCCTGCCGCGGTGGGCACGCCGGCGGTGCTGGACACCCCGGGCACCACGGTGACCGCAATACCCGCGCGCAGGCAGGCGAGCAGCTCCTCGCCGCCGCGGCCGAAGATGAACGGGTCGCCGCCCTTCAGCCTGACCACGAAGTTGCCCGCCCTGGCCTTCGCGATCAGCACCGAGTTGATGTGGTCCTGCGCCATGGCCCGGCCCCTGGGCACCTTGGCCGCGTCGACGATCTCCACCTCGTCAGGAAGCTCGGCCAGCAGCGCCGTCGGTGCGAGCCGGTCGGTGACCACGACGTCCGCCTGGGCCAGCAGCTGACGGCCGCGCACGGTGATCAGCCCCGGATCGCCCGGGCCGCCGCCGATCAGTGCCACCCGGCCGCGCAGCTCCCCGCCGGGCCCGCCCGGGCCACGTCGCGTCCAGCCGTGCGGCGCCGTGATCACCCCGGCGGCCAGCTCCCCGACGATCGCGTCCCTGATCCCGGCGCTGTACCGGGGGTCGCCGCTCAGGACACCGACCTGGACGTCCCCGGACTGGCCCGAGGCCGGGGTGAGCGCGCGGGACGCCGCCCCGTCATCGGCCCGCACGCACCAGATTCCCGCGGCATCGGCCTCCCCGGCGACGGCCGCGTTAACCGCCGGGTCGCTCGTGCAGGCGCTGACCAGCCAGGAGCCAGCGCAATCTCCGGGGGCATAGCCGCGCCGGGTCCAGCCGACCCGGCCTGCCGCGGCCAGGTCGGCCAGCGTGGGGCTGAGCTCCGGCGAGATGACGACGACCTCGGCCCGGGAGTCCAGCAGCGCCGGGATCCTCCTGGCGGCCACAGAGCCGCCCCCGACAATCGTCACCCGGCGGCCCTCAAGCCGGAGCGCCAGCAGGTACGGCGCGGGATCGGTGGCGACCATGATGTCCGCGCTCCTTTGGGTCGTGCCCGCATCCGGCGGGCCTGGCCGGTTATGTCTTGTCCGTCACCCCGGCCGAGTCGAACGTTGCCACCTCGCGCAGCGCCCGCACCGCGCTCGCCGTGACCGGCAGCGCGAGCAGCGCCCCGGTTCCCTCGCCGAGCCGCAGCTCGAGGTCGATGAGCGGCCGCAATCCCAGATGATCAAGGGTAGCCGCATGCCCGGGCTCCGCGCTCCGGTGCCCGGCCACGCAGCATCCCGCCGCGTCTGGGGCCAGGGCACAGGCGGCCAGGGCCGCGGCACCCGAGATCAGGCCGTCCAGGATCAGCGGGATGCGCAGCGCCGCGGCACCCAGGATGAAGCCGGCCAGCGCGGCATGCTCGAACCCGCCGAACGCCGCGAGGACCCCGACCGGGTCGGCCGGGTCGGGCTGGTGCCTGGCCAGCCCGCGGCGCACCACGTCCACCTTCCTGGCGTAGGTCGCGTCGTCGATCCCGGTGCCGCGGCCGGTGGCATCGGCGGGGTCACGCCCGGTGAAGGCGCAGACCAGCGCCGCTGAGGCGGTGGTGTTGGCGATGCCCATGTCCCCCGTAATCAGGCACCGGTTCCCCGCCGCGACCAGGTCGCGGGCCACCTCGGCCCCGGCGGCGATGGCGGCCTCGGCCTGGCCGCGCGACATGGCCGGGCCCGCCGTGAAGTCCGCCGTGCCGGGTGCGATCTTGCGCGGGAGCAGCCCGGGGACGGGCTCGAGCTCGCCGCGGACGCCCACGTCCACCACCACGACCTCGGCTCCCGCCTGCGCGGCGAACGCGTTGACGACGGCGCCCCCGGCCAGGAAGTTAGCCACCATCTGCGCGGTGACCTCCTGCGGCCACGGCGTGACCCGCTGGGCGTGCACCCCGTGGTCGGCCGCGAAGATCGCGACGGCGGCCGGCTCCGGCATCGGTGGCGGGCAGGAGCCAGCCAGGCCGGACAGGCGGACCGCCACCTCCTCCAGCGCGCCCAGTGAGCCCGGCGGCTTGGTCATCCGGTCCAGGCGCTCCCTGGCGGCGGCCATCGCCGCGGCGTCCGGCGGCCCGATCGCGGCGCGCACGTCGTCAAGCAGGCTGGCGGCGTCCCCTCCCGGCAGCCCGCGGTGCCCGTATTCCCCGTCGTGCACCGCCCAGGCCAGCGGCCGCCTGCGGGCCCACCCGGCCAGCGCGAGCTCCGGTTCCGGCGCGAACTCCGTGACGTAGCCGAGGCAGAGATAGGCGACCACCTCGAGGTGCGCGGGCAGGCCGAGCTCGGCAGCCAGCTCCCGTTCGTCGAAGAAACTCACCCAGCCCACCCCGAGCCCCTCGGCCCGCGCGGCCAGCCACAGGTTGGCGACCGCGAGCACGCTGGAGTAGGCCGCGGTCTGGGGCTGGCTGAACCGCCCCAGCGTGTGGCGGCCGCCCCGGGTGGGGTCGCAGGTCACCACGATGTTGACCGGCGTCTCACCGATGGCCTCGACCTTAAGCCGGTCGAAGGCCAGCGCCCGGGCGCCGGGCAGCGAAGCCGCGTAGTCGCCGGCCGCCCGTTCCGCCAGTGCTTTGATCTTCTCCCGCCGGGGACGATCCGCGATCACGATGAAGTCCCAGGGCTGGGACAGGCCGACCGACGGGGCCTGATGGGCCGCGGCCAGCACGCGGGTCAGCACCTCAGCAGGAACCGGGTCCGGCCGGAAGCCGCGCCGGACGTCCCGGCGCTCCTCGATGACCCGGTACACGGCCGCCCGCTGCTCGGCGGAGTAGGAATGCTCGCTCATCGCTGTCCTGTCAGGTCACGGATCCGAGGTCGCCAGGAGGCGCTGCCCCGGTCGGGCCCCAGCCGGCCCGGGTCCCGTCGACGGCGAGGGCCGAGCGGAGCAGCGCGTTGAGCGCGGCCGCGGCCACGGCCGCGCCGCCCTTCTCCGACACGTTACTCACCGAGCTCAGCCCGCTGGCCCGCAGCGCGTCCTTGGCCGCGGCCGCGGCGACGAAGCCGACCGGCATGCCGATGACGAAGGCCGGCTCCACTCCCCTGGTCAGGATCTCGGTGAGCGCCGCGGGCGCACAGCCCACCACCCATACCGCACCCGGGCCCGCCTCGCCGAACGCCAGCCGGACCGCGGCCGCCGGGATGGGGATGTTGGCCGTGCGCGCGAGGCGCTGGGTGAGCGGCTCGCCGATCTTGCAGATGACCGGGCAGCCGGTGATCCCGGCCGCGACCATGGCGGCATCGACGATCACGGGCGCTCCGGCCGCGAGCTCGGCCACGGCCGCCGCGAGCGCTTCCTCGTCACAGACCAGATCGGTGGCGTAGTCGAAGTCCGCGCTCGCGTAGATGACCCGCTCGGTGACGTCACGGCTGTGCTTCGGCAGGCGGGACAGGTCGATGCGGGAGCGCAGGATCCGGTACGCCTCCGCTTCGGCCGGATCCGGGCTGGCCGGCACCTCCCGTGGCCACGTCACCATTCCCCGCGCACCTCCCTTCCCTCGTCACGGCCAGGAACTGGGTGCTCCCCGCCGGTTCACGGCCAGGAACTGGGTGTTTCCCTGCCGGATGAGCCAATCACGGGCGGGGTGCGGATGTGCGCCGTCTGGGCAGGAAGCCTGACCCGGCCCGCGCCGCGGTTCGTGGCCCACCAGGGTGTTCAACTGACCAGGGCAAATGAGTGGAGGTTCCGGACCGGCGCATCCTGGACCGCCGATACACTATCGAGACGCATCCGGGGCTCGCACCGCAGAGTGAGCGCGAACGTGAGCCGCCGGAGCTTGCGGCCAAGCGTCCGGGAGACATTCGGGGCTTTCGGATCTCTCTCTGAGAATCGCCGCATGCCGAGACATTAGACCGAACGGCAAGACGGCACAGGACAGCGCACGCGAAGGGAGCGCCGATGGGCGAGCATGGTCCTTTTCGGGTACTCGTGACGGGAGGGTCCGGCTTCATCGGACGGCGTGTCGTGAGCGCGCTGCTCGATGACGGTGCCGACGTCACGGTGGCCGATAAGCGGGCATTCCCCGGGGACAGCCTGCCCAGCGGCACGGTGCGCACGGTCATCGGGGATCTGTGCGACCCGTCGGTCGTGGCCGAGGCTGTGCAGCCGGGCACGGACGTCATCATCCACCTGGCCGCGGTGACGCGGGTGCTGCAGTCGATCGAGGATCCCTCGGCCACGCACCAGGTGAACGTCGATATCACCGCCAGCCTGCTGGAGCAGGCCCGCCTGCAGGGCGTGAAAACGTTCCTGTTCGCCTCGACCAACGCCGTGACCGGCGACGTCGGCCGGGCGACCATCAACGAGCGGATCGCGCTGCGGCCGCTGACCCCGTACGGGGCGACCAAGGCGGCGGCGGAGATGCTGATCGGCGCGTACGCGGCCTGCTACGGCATGACCGGGTGCTCGCTGCGGTTCTCCAATGTTTACGGCCCGGGGATGCAGGAGAAAGACAGCTTCATTCCGCGCCTGATGAGAGCCGCACGTGATGGCTCGGGCGTACAGGTGTACGGCGATGGGACGCAGGTGCGTGACTTGGTGCATGTGGACGACATCGTGGCTGGCATGTTTGCCGCGTGGCGGGCCGGGTACACGGGGCCGCTGATCCTGGGTGCAGGCGAATCGGTGACGGTGAACGACATGGTCGACGCCGCGCGCGGGATCACCGGGGCCGAGATCCCGGTCGAGCACGTGCCAGCGAAGCCGGGCGAGATGCCCGCCGTCATCATCGACATCTCCGCGGCCCGGGCCGTCGGCTACCAGCCGACGCACGATCTCAAGTCCGGCATCGCCACGGTCTGGCCAGAGTTCTCGGAGGCAGCCCAGTGACCACTACTCCCGTCGACGACGAGGACACCGACAGCGCGGCGATCCGGGCCTTTACCGAGGAGTTCGGTGACCGGGCCACCAAGATGCCGCCGGTCGCCCTCGTGATCGCCGCCTTCAACGAGGAGGGCGCCATCGGCCCGGTGATCGAGGCGCTGCCCGCCATCGTCACCGGCCTGGCCACCACGAAGATCGTGGTGTCCGACGGCTCGGTGGACTCCACCGGCAAGGAGGCCAGGCAGGCCGGCGCGCTGGTCTGCGACGTGCCGGTCAACCGGGGCCAGGGCGCCGCGCTGCGCCTGGGTTACCGGCTCGCCCGCCTCGGCGGCGCCCGCTACATCGTGACCACCGACGCCGACGGCCAGTACAACCCGGCCGAGATCGAGAGCCTGATGGCCCCGATCCTGGCCGACGAGGCGGACTTCGTGACCGGCTCGCGGACGATGGGCAGCGAGGAGACCAAGGATCCCGTGCGCAAGGCGGGTGTGCGCTTCTTCGCCCTGACGATCAGCGCGCTGACCGGCCAGCACATCAGCGACACCACCTTCGGGCTGCGCGCGATGCGGTCCGAGGTCACCGGCGCGGTCCGGCTGGAGCAGCCGCAGTACCAGGCGGCCGAGCTGCTGATCGGCGTGATTACGCACGGCTACCGCGTCGTGGAGCGGCCGGCCACGATCCACCGGCGCCAGATCGGCAAGAGCAAGAAGGGCAACAACGCCCTTTACGCCATGAAGTTCGCTGGCGTGGTGCTCGGGACCTGGCGGCGCGAGCGTCAGCGCCGCGCGCGGGGGTCGGCGGCCGACGGGCCGCCGATCGGCCCGGTGTCCTCTGACGGGCCCGAGCCACTGGGCGGCGCGGAACCACTGGCCGGCGCCGACCCGTTGCCCGACGATGCCATCGCGTACGGCGCAGGCCCGGCCGCCGGGCCGGACGGCGCCGGGGGTGCGGATTCGGGAACATCCGCGGCCTTTGATCCGCGGTCGGCAAAGAGCAAGTAATGGAATATCAAGAATCTGATAACGAAAGTCATGCAGTTGGCCGCGAGATACAAACCCTGAGCGAACAGGACTTCGTCAAAACCATGCAGGCCCCGGGCGTGCGCCTCGTAGTGGGCGAATTTGCTCGCCGAGGTCAGGATGACCCCCACGCAGAGGGAGACCGCCACGAACGGCAGGGTCTCCTTGAGCAGGTGCGGCCTGCCTTTCCGCTCCCACGCCCAGCGGCTGACCAGGTAACTCACAGCCGCGCCCGCGAGCCATCCGGCCGCGCCGGCGATACCGGCCGTGACGTGCAGCAACTGCAGGATGAAGTAGGTCAGCTGGGTTGCGAGCAGGGCCAGTACCGCCGCGGGCGCGAAGCGGACCAGGCGCCTCCCGCCCTCGCTGCGGAGCTTTCTCCGCAGCGGCCCGGGCACCATTCGCCAGGCGGCGTTGGTGATCTTCGGCGATACAGGGCTCATGGATTTCCTAGCTTGACGACGGCCGCTGGTTCGGTAACAAAGGTATACAGTACGGGAGCTCGCGGAGGGCTTAACGACGAGGTCCTCCAGGTCAGCGACACACCCCGTGCGCGAGGCGATCCCGGGGGTAGCTCTCCGGCGCCGCACAACTACTGAGGTAGTTCGAATGCCGGCGCGGGCCAGGTCAGGTATAAAACAACGACAGCCCACAGACAGATAAGGCAGGAGCGAGATCATGAAGATCTTGGTGTTGGGCGGAGACGGCTATCTCGGCTGGCCGACGGCGCTCCACCTCTCGGAGGTCGGTCACGACGTCGCCGTGGCGGACAACTTCGCCCGCCGGGGATACGACTTCGAGATGGGCGTGGACAGCCTGGTGCCGATCGAGTCGCTGCAGTCGCGGGTGGCCACCTGGCGTGAGCTGACGGGGAAGACCATCGGCTGCTACATCGGGGACCTGTGCGACGCCGACTTCACGTATGACATGATCCGGGACTTCGCCCCGGACGCCATCGTCCACTTCGCCGAGCAGCGCGCCGCGCCGTACTCGATGGTGGACCGCAAGCACGCCGTGTACACGCAGGTCAACAACGTGGTCGGCAACCTCAACGTGCTCTACGCGATCGCCGAGGTCAACCCGGAGATCCACCTGGTCAAGCTCGGCACCATGGGCGAGTACGGCACGCCCAACATCGACATTGAAGAGGGCTGGCTCGATGTCGAGCACAAGGGCCGCAGGGACCGGGTGCTGTTCCCCAAGCGCCCCGGCTCCTTCTACCACCTGTCCAAGGTGCACGACAGCCACAACATCGAGTTCGCCTGCCGGATCTGGGGCGTCCGCGCCACCGACCTCAACCAGGGCGTCGTGTACGGCCAGCAGACCCCGGAGACCGCCAGGGACGACCGGCTGGCGACCAGGTTCGACTACGACGCCGTGTTCGGCACCGTGCTGAACCGCTTCGTCATCCAGTCGGTGCTCGGCAAGCCGCTGACCATCTACGGCAACGGAACCCAGACCCGCGGCATCATCGAGATCCGGGACACGGTCCGGTGTATCCAGCTGGCCTGCGAGAACCCGGCTGACAAGGGCGAGTTCCGGGTGTTCAACCAGATCACCGAGTTCATGTCGCTGCAGCAGATCGCGGACACGATCGTCAACGCGAGCCCGGACGCGGTCAAGGTCGAGTACGTGACCAACCCGCGGGTTGAGCTCGAGAACCACCATTACAACGTGGTGCACACCGGGCTGGTCGGCCTCGGGCTCGAGCCGCACCTGCTGTCCGACACGCTGATCGAGTCGCTGTTCGAGATCACCAAGCGGTACGCGCACCGGGTCCGCCCCGAGGCCATGCTGCCGACGATCCAGTGGCGTAAGCCCTCCAGCGTCATCAGCAACTAGTGCTGGGTGCTGGGCCCGGGGGCCAACCCCGGGCCCAGCCCTTACGCTACGTCGCTGCCGACCGCGCGCGGCTTGGTCCAGGTGCTCCCCTTGAGAGATGCGGACCAGAGCTGGCTGTCGCCCGACCCGCTCTTCCAGAACACGCCGATCGAGCTCTGGCCCTTGCCGACCGCCACAAACGGCGTGTCCCCGATGGTGCCGACGCTCTGGCGCACCGGGCCATGCCAGCCGCTGGCCGGGGTCCCTCTGGTCTGCCAGAGGTGCCCGTCCTGCCCGCGGAAGAAGATGCGGATCGGGCCGGAGGCTGACGTCAGCGGGGTGGGCGTCCCGGAGAGGCTGCCGCCCAGGTGGCTCGGGCCCTTCCAGCCTTTGCCCGGGGTGAGCGATCCGTACCAGAGCTGGGTGTTGGTGCCCGCGCCCTGCCAGAAGACCTGCGTCGCCCCGCTGGACGCGGCGGTCGCCTGCGGGGGCCCGCCGAGCGGGCCCATCCCCAGGCTCTTGGGCTTGGTCCAGCTGCCGCCCAGGTGACGGGTCACGGACCAGAGATCACCCTTGGTTCCCTTGCCCTTCCAGAAGACCTCCAGCGTGCCCGGCGTCGACTCGACCGGGGACGGGTCGGAACCCAGGTTCCCGCCCACGCGGTGAGGGCCGGTCCAGCCCGTGGCCGGGCTGAACTCGCCCTGCCAGAGGTTCGGGTCGGCCGACCCCTTCCAGAAGACGTCGATGACGCCGTTGCCCTGGGCCACCGCGCTGGGCGCCCCGCCGATCACCCCCATCTTCGCCAGCTGGATCGGGGGGGACCAGCGCCCGCCTGATCTGCGGGCTACCTGCCACAGATGGCCGTGCGGCCCCTGGTAGAACACGTCGACCTGGCCCGGGCCGCGGTTCACCACGCTCGGGGCGGACTCAACCGAGCTGGCCAGCGCCTTGGGCGCGGCCCAGCCCGATCCCGGGTTGAACCTGACGTACCACAGCTTGCTGCCCGAGCCCCGGTAGAAGACGTCGATGACGCCGTTGGGCTGTATGACGGCGGGCGACGCCTGCGGCGTCCCGCCCGGCAGCGGCAGGTTCACGTTGAGAAAGTCTTTGTCAATGTTGATGGTGTCGCCGCCAAATGTCTGCACCACATTGCCGGCGAACTGGTGCACCCGCTGGTGGTTAGCCCACTGGCCGGCCTTGAAGACCGAGTCAGTGGTGTTTTTCTTCCCATTCCACAGGGCGTCGTAGATGACATCCGGCATCGCGTACTTATGACCCGAGTATTGCTGTGAGAGAACGGCGACTCCGGACGAGGAACTGCTGTAGACGCCGGAGGAATAGCCGAGCGCATGCAGCCGCGTCGTCCACGCCGAGAGGAACCGCAGCGCGTTCCCGGTCTGCGAGGGCGCGAACGCCTCCTCGTCGTAGTAGATCGGGGTCCCGGCGCTCAACCCGAGCCGCTCGGCCTGCATGACGGCGTCGCTCGCCGCGGCGCGGCCCTGCTTGGCCGGGGCGGTCAGCTCCCCGAACTCGGCCTGCGGGCCGACGTACAGCGGGACGAAGTGCCAGCCAGCCGCCGCCTCGTTCCTGAGCCAGGCCGACGTCAGGTTGGGCTGGGCACAGGCCTTGTCCGAGCCGCCGATGTAGACGCCGATCGCACGGTACGGCGAGTGCGCCCGCCAGGCTTTCATGAAGGCCGCGCTCGGCGCGGTGCAGGCGTCGAACCCGAGACCGTGGTAGTTCGCGACCTGCGCGGTCAGCGCCGGGGCGCCGGCCTTGGCCGCACCGGTCTTGGCCGCACCGCCCCGCTTCGCCCGGGTGATCGGCCGGGCCGCGGCCTGCCCGGCGCGGGCCGGATGGGGCGTCCGGATGACCGGCGCGGGCAGCGACGCGCTGGCCAGGATCCGGAAGATCTGGCCCGGGTCGAAGTCGAACGTAGCGGTGACCTTGATCCGGGGGATGGTCACCGAGATCTGCCTGGCCACCTCGTTCTCGGTCGCGGACGGGCGCGCCTTGGCCGAGGCGGGCTGGATCAGCACGGACTCGGTGGTCCCGATCAGCAGGCTCGGGCACGACTGGTTCACGCTCGGGTTGCCCAGGTAGATCACGTGCCGGTCGAAGCGCACGCAGGTGCGGCCGGCCTTGCGGAGATCGACCACGTGCCAGGAGCTGGGCACAAAGAACGAGTACCCCCGGTACGAGACGTGCTGGAGCCCGGAATGGGCGCCGGTGGACGCGCTGTGCGCCGGCGATCCGCCGGCCGTGGCCGACTCGCGGGCCGAGGTTGACGCGCTGGCCGCGGTGACGGGCGTCGCCAGGGCCACCACGGCTGCGGCCACTGCGAGCGGGCGCCATGACCGTGCCAGCCATGGCGGCTTGCCTGCGAGCATGCTGAATACCGCCTTCTTGTCTCATCCGGAATGGCGTGGCATGGGCCGCGCCATGGCCGTGGCGAGGCCGGGCCGCGGGAACCGCAGCGGCAGGTCGCGACAATGAGGCGGGTCCGGCCTCAGCACCGCGCCGCCGGTACGGCAACGCCGGCACCGCGCACGGCGTGGTGCGTCAGTGGCCGGGTTGCTGTCTGGCCAGCGGTCTGCTTGAGCGCCGGATGTGCGCGCTGACCCGCCCGCCGCAGCGGGCGGAGGGCATGGTGAATCCCCCTAAAGCCATGATCTTGAGATGTCCTCCCCCGTCACATCGTCCTGTCCCCCGACAGGACGCCCGGCGCCGGCTGGCCGGTGCCGGAAGGAGCGCGGCACGCCGGCGAATGAATTATCCGCTAATGGCTTGCCTGTAGTGCTCCGCAAAGCAAGCTAGTTGTTGCCAACGTCACCAGTCATCGCGACTCGCCGACCTGAAGCCAATTTTTCCTTGCGCATCCAGGATCGGCACGGGCGCCCCGTTGATGCGCGGCAAATCGCGCGAATGAATTGCGGAGCTAATTCTCCGAATTACCGCAATGTCGGCCCGGGCGCCCGGGAAATCAGCCACCGGCCGGTGGCCGGCTCATGCGCGAGCTCGTAGACCGCCGACGGGATGCTCCTGGCCGGCGACGCCTCCACCCGCCAGGACTCGCGGCCGGTGTCGGCGGAGGTGTGCGACTCCCCGGCCAGCACCGCGAGCACGGTATAGAGGCGCCCGCGCCAGACGAACCGGCTCGGCTTGCCGTCGCGCAGCCAGACCTCGACCGGTTCCCCGAAGACCCTGCTCACGACCCCGCCCGCGCGTCTAGGACCGGCCCGCCGCAGCGGGCTCGACACCACCTAGGGGGGACAGGCAGTCACGTCGAACTTACATTCGCATGGCGCCAGAGGCAACCCGGGTGCGACCGGAAACCGCGCGCCGCTGCGGTGAAGGGCCCGCGATCAGGGCGTGGGTGCCCAGCCGGGCATGGGGAACGCGGCGAGCAGCTCCCTGACCTCGCCGGCGATCCGCTCGATGACGGGCTCGTCGTCCTTGGCCGCGGCGGCGATCGCCTCGTCCATCCACGCAGCGACCTGCACCATGTGCGACTCGCCCAGGCCCCGCGTGGTGATCGCGGGCGTGCCGATCCGGATTCCGGACGGATCGAACGGCTTGCGCGGGTCGAACGGGACGGTGTTGTAGTTCACCTCGATGCCCGCCCGGTCCAGCGCCTTGGCCGCGGGCTTTCCCGCGATGCCCTGGGGCGTGAGGTCGATGAGGACCAGGTGGTTGTCCGTGCCGCCGGAGACCAGCGAGTAGCCGCGTTCGAGCAGGGCCGCGGCCAGGGCCTGGCCGTTCGCCACCACCTGCTGTGCGTACGTCCGGAACCCGGGCTGCGCGGCTTCGCGCAGCGCCACCGCGATTGCCGCCGTCGTGTGGTTGTGCGGGCCGCCCTGCAGGCCAGGGAAAACCGCCTTGTCGAGCTGGGACGCGTGCTCGGCGGTGCTCATGACCATGGCGCCGCGCGGACCGCGCAGGGTCTTGTGCGTCGTGGTCGTGATCACCCCGGCGTGGCCGACCGGGCTCGGGTGCGCGCCGCCCGCGATCAGGCCGGCGATGTGCGCGATGTCGGCCACGAGCAGCGCGCCGGCCTCGGCCGCGATCTCGGCGAACGCCGGGAAGTCGATCGTGCGCGGAATCGCGGTTCCGCCGCAGAAGATCACCTTGGGCCGTTCGGCCAGCGCCAGGTCGCGCACCTGATCCAGGTCCACCCGGCCGGTGTCGGCGCGGACCCCGTACTGGACCGACCGGAACCACTTGCCGGTCGCGGACACCGGCCAGCCGTGGGTGAGATGCCCGCCCATGGGCAGCGCCATCCCCATCACGGTCTCGCCGGGCTGCAGGAACGCGAGATAGACAGCGAGGTTGGCCGGCGACCCCGAGTAGGGCTGGACGTTGGCGTGGTCGACGCCGAACAGGGCCTCGGCCCGCTGCACGGCCAGCGTCTCGATCGGGTCGATGAACTGCTGGCCCTCGTAGTACCGGCGGCCCGGGTACCCCTCGGAGTACTTGTTGGTCAGCACGGTGCCCGACGCCTCTAGCACGGCGGTGGAGACATAGTTCTCCGACGGGATCAGCCGGATCTTCTCGAACTGGCGCCGCGCCTCAGAGTTGATCAGCTCGGCAACCTCCGGGTCCTCGCTGGCGACGTGCGGGACGGGCGGCTGATGCATGGGGTGTCCTCCTCCGGCACGGCCTCTCGCGCCTGGTTGCTGCCTTTCATCATGCCGAACGCGACCGCGCGAGTACATCACGCCACCCGGTCCGGCCGCGACTTGGGCGGTGCGAGCGCGGGCCCGCTTGGATCCGGTGCGGCACCCGGGAGCAGCCGGCGGCCGAATACGGCCCGCTCGGCCGCGGTCCACGCGGTCGTGGTCAGCAGGTAGAGGCCGGCAGCCAGCGGCAGCACCGCGGCGACCGCGATGGTCGTGTACGGGAGCACCCGGGTCAGCAGGCCCACGGCCCCGGCGGGCTGGGCCGGCCCGGACGGCGACGGCCTGGCCGCCCGGCGGGCGATCCTGGTCCCGGCCCAGGCCACGGCGGCCAGCAGCGCGAACAGCCCGATGAACACCCCGCCCGGGGCGCTGAGCAGGCCGGGGGCGCTCAGCCAGTGGTGACCAAGCGGCACCCCGAACAGCTCGTGGCTGAGCAGGGTATTGCGCTGGCCGTCAATCGTGCCGGACCGGAACAGCCGGTACAGGACGCTGAAGAACGGCAGCTGCAGCAGGGCCGGAAGGCAGCCGGCGAGCAGCCCGGCGCCCTCCCGCGCCTGCAGCGCGGCCAGGTCGCGCTGGAGCCGGTCCGGGTGCCCGGCGTGACGCTGCCGCAGCTCCTGAACCTGTGGCAGCAGCCTGGCCTGAGCGGCCTGGCCGCGGATCGAGTAGTAGCTGAGCGGCAGCAACAGCAGCCGCACGGCCAAGGTGAAGGCGACGATGGCGGCCGCGGCGGCCAGGCCCCCGGTCGCTGGGGCCAGCAGGTGGGCGAACGCGGACACGACGTGGTATGCGGCGCTGACGGCGTCGCCGAACAGGCTGAGCATTTCTGGGTCCCTCCAGCGGTTCAGGTCAACGGTTGACTGCTGGAGACGGCCGCAAAGGCGAGCCGCATCACCGGGTTACCCGGTCAGGCGGGTTCCCGGAGCGGATGGAGCGAGCGGGTCGTCAGACGGCCGCCGGGACCGCCGACGGTGCCCGGGGCCGGGCCCGGCCCGCCGCATCGGGATCCCGCTGCCGCTGGAAGGCCGCGGACCATGACTTCTCACGCAGGGCGACGGCCCGGCCAGTCAGCGGGCGGGCCGTGACGGCCGCGGTGATCCTGGCGCCGTGCGCGATGAAGGCGACCAGCATGCCGGTCAGCACGACCGCCCCCAGGGCCATCAGCCCGGACGGGGACGTGACGGCGTGGCTCGCTTCCTGCCAGTACCCGGCAAGCTGGGTCAGCGTCGCGACGAGCCAGGCCATCATCCCTGCCTCCGGACAGTTCCCGGGATGACCCCATCGTGGGGCGGGTCAAGTCTAAGCGGGCGCTGGCCAGCGCGGCCACTCACGGCCAGCCCAATCTCACCGGGCGCCGCCCGCCGCGATCAGCGCGACCGAGGCCCCGGCGAGCAGCAGGCCGGCCAGCCTGATCATGGTCAGCCGCTCCCCCAGCAACACCCGGGCCAGCATGATGGTCACCGCCGGGTAGAGGGACGAGATCACGGCGGCCACGCCCAGCTGCCCCCGGTGCGTGGCCACGAAGTAGAAGATGGTGCCCGGCGCGCTGCCCAGGCCCGCGAGCGCGGCCAGCCAGCGGCTCCGCCCCGGGGGCAGGCGCAGCTCCCGGGTGACCAGGGCCACGCAGGTGATGGTCGCGAGACCGGTCAGCTGGCTGCAGAGCACCGGCCAGAAGCCGCTGCCGGAGCCGGCCCGGTTGAGCCCGATGAACAGCAACGCGAAGCAGGCGCCGGCGGCAAGCCCGTAGCTCACGCCGCCCGGGGTGAACCCCCGGCGCGCAGCCGGACGCGCCGCTTCCTCCGCGCCAGGCAACTCGGTCACGCCCAGCGGTGCGGGCCCGCCCGGAGCCGGCGGCGCGGCCGGGCGCGCCCGCGCGCTCGCGGACACGCCCACGATCCCGGGCAGCGCGAGGAGGATGCCGATCAGCGCGAGCCCCGTGGGCCGCTCGCCCAGCAGCAGCCCGGCCAGGACCGAGAAACCAGCGGCCCCCACCGCGCTCAGCGGCGCCGCCACGCTGAACACGGCGTGCCGGAACCCGGCGAGAAGCGCCATGGCGCCGCACGCCCCGGCCAGGCCGCCCAGCATGCCCCAGGCCACGGCCTTCGCGCTGGGCGGGCCCGGCTGGCTCCACCACACCGCGATGCCGATCACGCTCACGCTGACCGACTGGGTCAGGAGGGCCACCCTGATCACGCTGGCCCGGCGGGTGGCCAGGCCGCCGGCGAAGTCGCCGCTTCCGTAGAAGACGGCCGACACCAGGGCGGCCGCGACGGCTAGCACGGCGGTCCCGGGCGCGGGCTGAGCTGACTCACCTTGATCGCAACCGCCCTGGTCGCCCGGGTATGCCCACAGATTTCCCAGCTCAGGTACCCTGCTGCAGGCATCGCCCCACCGCAGGCCCCCCGCCCGGCCAGCCGGTGCCAGCCGCGACGGCCGGCCGGAGGCTGGCCCGAGCGGCTGGCACGCAGGGGGTCTGGGGGGGTCCCCCCAGAAGCCAACAGAGCATGGGAGCCGGCATGCGCATCGGGCAGATCGTGCTCGATGTCACGCCGTTGCGGGAGAGCCGTGACTTCCGCTGGCTGTACGGCGGCCGCCTGGTCTGGAACACCGGCGAGGTGGTGGCGATCACCGCGGCCAACTGGCAGGTCTACGCGCTGACCCACTCGCCGCTCGCGGTCGGCCTGCTCAGCCTGACCTCCAGCGTCGGGATGCTGGCCAGTGTGCTGGCCGGGGGCATGCTGGCCGACCGCTACGACCGGCGCACGCTGCTGCTGGCCACCGGCGCGCCGCAGGCGCTGCTGGCCGCCGCGCTCATGGCCAACGCCCTGCTCACGCATCCGGCGCTGTGGGCGATCTTCGTGATCACGCTGGCCATGGGCATGCTCGCGGGCCTCGGGTCCCCGGCGTCGACCGCGGCCACCCCGGCGCTGGTGGGCCCGTCCAGGATGCCCGCGGCCGCGGCGCTGAACGGGATGGGGAACCAGTTCGGCAACCTGTGCGGCCCGCCGATAGCGGGCGTCCTGATCGCCGGGCCCGGGCTCGCGGTGTGCTACGGCGTGGACACCGCGTGTTTCGTCGCGTTCGGCATCGCGCTGCTGTTCCTGGGGCCGCTGCCGCCCAACGTGCGGGCCGAGCGGCCCGGGCTGCACTCGCTGGCCGAGGGCTTCCGCTTCGTGCGGCACAGCGGCGTGCTCGGCGGCATGCTGCTGATCGACACCAGCGCGATGATCTTCGGGATGCCCCAGGCGCTGTTCCCGGCCATCGCCACCGAGCACTTCCACGGCGGCCCGGCCACGTTCGGCCTGCTCGTGGCCGCGCCGGGCGTGGGCGCGCTCGTCGGCGCCGCGACCAGCGGCTGGACCGGCCGGGTGCGGCGGCCGGGAATG
The DNA here is from genome assembly GCA_963844655.1 of uncultured Actinomycetota bacterium. GTDB lineage: Bacteria > Actinomycetota > Actinomycetes > Streptosporangiales > Streptosporangiaceae > JASHPR01. The sequence goes on from CAWJPA010000002.1 coordinate 453,484, forward strand.
GTGATCATCGCGGCCGGCATGGTGTGGGGCGGCGCCATCGTGGGCTTCGGCCTGACCCGCAGCCTGCCGGTCGCGCTGGTGTTCCTCGCGCTGGCCGGCATGGGCGACATGATCTCCGAGATCCTGCGTAACGCGCTGCTGCAGATCTACGCCCCGGACCGGCTGCGGGGCCGGCTGAGCAGCCTGTACCTGGCCCAGGTCACCACGGCGCCCGCGCTGGGCAACACCGAGGCCGGGATCGCGGCGGAGCTGTTCTCGGTGACCTTCTCGGTGGTCAGCGGCGGTCTCGCCTGCGTGGCCGGCGCGCTGATTCTCGGTGCCCTGATCCCGGCCCTGCGCCACGCCACGCTGGCCGGCCCGGCCACGGAGCACACCGAGCCCGCCCTCCCCGAACCCGCCGACTAGCGCCGCTCCTCGCCGGCTGAGCGCCAGTTCTGACGGAGAAGTTGGTCACAGGGCGCTGTTATCACGACGTCCGGTGACCAACTTTCTGGCGGCCGACCGCACATGCGTCACAGGCTGCGGTAGATGGCGTCGATGAGCGTCATCTTGCGCGGGTCGTCGACCAGGTTCATGCCCATGCGGTTTGCCGCAGCTCTGCCCGGTGATCCGCCGGACGACCTCGCCCACCAGGTACCCGAACGTGATTGCCTGGTACCCGCTCGTGCTGCCGGGCGGGAACAGCGGATCCTGGCCGGCCAGCCGCGAGGTGATCTTGTCCAGTCGTAGTAATCGGACACGGTGGATGGCACCAGCAGGCCGGTGAGCCCGGACTGGTGGCTCATGATCTGCCGGACCAGGATCCCGGACTTGCCCCCGGCGGCGAACTCCGGCCAGTACCTGACCACCGGCGCGTCCGGGTCGAGTTCGCCCCGGTCCATGAGGACGTGCGCGCACAGCGAGGTCATGGCCTTGGTGGTGGACCAGACGTTGGTGAGCGTGTTCTGCTGCCACGCGCGCGTCCGGCCCGGGTCGGCCCAGCCCGCCCACAGGTGCACGACCGGCTCGCGGTCGTCGCGCGTGCTCCGGTGCCCGCGCTCCCTTCCGGCTTGGTACGCCCGCGGGCCGCCGCCTGTCAACGCCCGGGCTCAGGGAACCTGGCCGGGCCGTTCCATCCAGCGCTCGGGGCGCACCAGCGGCCGGTAGCCGAACCTGGTGTACAGGCTGCGGCCGGGGTCGGCCATCAGGACCTGGCGCACCCCGCGCATGTCGGGGTGGCTGACCGCGGTCTCCACCAGGAACGTGCCGAGCCTGCTCCCCCGCACGGCGGAATCGACGAACACGTCGCACAGCCAGGCGTAGGTGGCGTAGTCGGTCACGAACCTGGCGTAGCCCACCTGCTTGCCCTCGGCCGAGTACAGCCCCACGCTGAGGGAGTTCCGGATGGCCTGGGCCATGACGTTGCGCGGCCGGCCCTCGGCCCAGAAGCTCTCCAGGCTCATCCAGGCGTGCACCAGGTCGACGTCGATCAGGTCAGGGTCGTCGCTCGCCCAGTAGCCGTCGGGACCTTCCCATCTCATGGCCGGCTCACCGGCCCGGCCGGCGGGATCACCGGCAGCCCCGGCGGCGGGCCGTCCGAGATCAGGCGGCTCAGCGCCCCGGTGTCCAGGTGATCGGCCACCAGGTCGCCGAGCAGGTCGAGCTGCGCCTCCCGCAACGCGGCAAAGTCGGTGTCCGGCGCGGGCGTGAAGTCCCGCCCCGCGAGCGCGGCGACCTCGGCCAGGAACGCCCGCCGGAACGCGTCGTTCTCCAGCGTCCCGTGCCAGCCCGTCCCCCACACCGGCCCGGCCCGGCACCCGTCCAGGAACGGCTCGGCCCCGGGGTCGGCGGTGGCGATCCCGTGGTGGATTTCGTAGCCGGAGACATACGCGCCGTAAGCGGTTCCGGCCGGCCGGCCCAGCTGCTTCTCCGCTGTGAACGCGACACGCACTGGCAGCACTCCAAGCCCGGTCACCCGCCCTGCGCCGGATTCTATCGGGTCGTCAATGTCGCGGCCGAGCATCTGGTAGCCGCCGCAGATCCCGAGCACCGGCAGCCCCTTGGCCGCGCGCGCCGTGATCATCTCGGCCAGCCCCTGGTCGCGCAGCCAGGCCAGGTCGGCGACGGTCGCCCGGGTCCCGGGCAGCACGACGAGGTCGGCGTCGGCCAGCTCGGCGGGCGTGGTGGCGAAGCGGACCAGCACCCCGGGCTCGGCGGCCAGCGCGTCGGCGTCGGTGAAGTTGCTGATCCGCGGGAGCCGCACCACGCTGACCCGCAGCACGTCGCCGCCGAGCGGGCGGCCTGCGGCCGGCGGGCGCCCGGCCTCGAGCGCGAGTGAGTCCTCCGCATCGAGCCACAGCCGGCCGGTCCACGGAATGATCCCGTACGCTCTGCGACCGGTCAGGTCGCGCAGCATGCGGACGGCCGGCTCGACCAGCTCTCTGGCACCGCGGAACTTGTTGATCACGAAGCCGGCCACGAGGGCCTGGTCGGCGGGTTCGAGCAGGGCCAGGGTGCCGTGCAGCGCCGCGAACACGCCGCCCCGGTCGATGTCGCCGACCACGATCACCGGCAGCCCGGCCGCCCGGGCCAGCCCCATGTTCGCGATGTCGGTCGCCCGCAGGTTGATCTCGGCCGGGCTGCCCGCGCCCTCGCAGATCACCACGTCGTACTCGCGCCGCAGCTGGGCCAGGCTGTCGGCGGCCACCTCCAGCAGCCGCCCGGAGTGACCCCGGTATTCGACCGCGCCGACCTCGCCTTCCGGGTGGCCGAGCACCACCACCTGGCTGCGCCACTCGCCGCCCGGCTTGAGCAGCACCGGGTTCATCCGCGCGTCGGGCTCGATGCCCGCAGCCGCGGCCTGCATGGCCTGGGCCCGGCCGATCTCCGCGCCGTCGGCGGTGACGAAGGAGTTCAGCGACATGTTCTGCGCCTTGAACGGGGCCACCCGCACGCCCTGGCGGGCCAGCCACCGGCACAGCCCGGCGGTGAGCACGCTCTTGCCCGCGTCCGATGTCGTGCCCGCCACCAGCAGCGCGCCCCGCATCAGGCCGTGTCCCGCAGATCTTCGGCGCCGCGGATCGGCGCCCAGACGGCGACCGGCCGCGTTGTCGTCGTCGCCAATAGCTCCGCTATGGGCTCCTCCTCCGCCTGGCCGGACCCCACCCGCCTCCCCTGCCCACTTCACGGGAGCACCGCCCGCATCCACCAAGATCCACGGGACACGGCCTATCGACCCCCGATGTAGGCGACGACGGCCGCCGCAGCCGTCGCTGCGATCGTAACCGCACGGCACAGGCGCACGGCGCGGCGGATGTCGCCGGGCCCCGGCTCGCGCCCCCGGCCGAGGGCGGGCCGGCGCTCGGCCGCTCCCGCGTAGACGTTGGTTCCGCCCAGCCGGACCCCGAGCGCGCCGGCGAAGGCGGCCTCGCAGCGCCCCGCATTCGGGCTGGGGTGCCGCGCACCGTCCCGGCGCATGGCCCGCCACGCGTCACCCGGGCGACCGCCCGCGGCCGGCGCGCAGGCCGCGGCGAGCAGCCCGGCCAGCCGCGCGGGCGCCCAGTTCACGACGTCATCGGCGCGGGCCGCGGCCCAGCCGAACCTGGCGTACTCCGGCGACCGGTACCCGACCATGGCGTCCAGCGTGTTCACCGCCCGGTAGGCGGCCAGCCCCGGCAGCCCGGCGAGCACCCCCCAGACCAGCGGCGCGACGACCGCGTCGCTGGTGTTCTCCGCGACCGACTCGATCACAGCCCGGGCCAGTTCCCTCTCGTCCAGGCCGCTGGGATCCCGCCCGCACAGGTTCGGAAGAGTGGCCCGGGCGGCAGTCAGGTCGCCGGCTGACAAGGCTGCGCCGGAGCGTTCAGCCTCAATGGTCAGGGAACGTGCCCCGGTCACGGTCCAGGCCATGGCCGCCGTCGCAGCGAGGCGGAGCCAGGGGCGCCCGCGGGTCAGCCGCTGCGCCACCACCGCTGGGGCCGCCGCGGCCAGCACGCACCCGGCCGCGTACCCGGCGCCGCGCAGCCGGCTGTCCGCATAAACTCGGCTCTGGACGGCCTGTGCGGCCCGCCCGAACAGCGCCACCGGATGCCCGCGCCGCGGGTCCCCGAGCAGCGCGTCAGCGGCGGCGCCGGCCAGCAGGCCGGCCGCCAGCGGCCAGCCTGACCCAGCCTGTGACCTGGTGCCCCGCGACCCGCGGCACTGGATCGCACGAGAGCGGCCGGCCGTGGTTTTCACAACACAGGACAATAGGCAATCAGGGTCGGCCCGTGCGCCAGCTTCGGTTCCGGCTCGTCGTCGCGCCGTTGCGCGCACGTGACCTTGGTCCGCCAGAATTGCAGACCGTGCGCCTGTAGCTCAGCAGGATAGAGCAGCTGCCTTCTAAGCAGCCGGTCGGGGGTTCGAGTCCCTCCAGGCGCGCTCTGACCTGCACAAACAACTCGCTGCTCAGTCACCGGCAGAGCGTTGACACCCTTGTGGCACCAATTGGCCCCCGGCTACGGAGGGCCACGGCGGCCAGCATGATGCCGGTTGCCGTTGGCGCGGGGAACCGGCTGGATCTTCCACGCCGACCGGCGAGCAGGACGCGCCATTCCGCGGTCAATGTCGTTCTGTGATGCGTGCGTTGCCCCACGCTACAGAAATGGCCCAACCGGCTGTCGAAGATTGACCGGAGCCGAAGCATTCGAGCTGGAGGGTATGGATCCCTGTTACATTGACATCGACGGTTTTTGGCCTATGGGCGCTGACACTAAAGGCCCGGAGGGTGCGCCCATCGCCATCTAGTAGGACGCCCGCTTCGAATTGTGGCGGGAACTTGGCCTCAAGTCCAATAGTGGCTTTGAACCGGCGAGCGTTATGCTCTAGCTTATATTCAGGAAAAGCAGTTGGGTCACCAACGTTACAATAGAACAAGATACTTTTGGGGTAAATTGATCCGTCTATCTTGACCGGACCCGGGTTTACCAGCTCGGCGAGATTCCCGGAAGGGGTCAGATCTGCGAGATATGAGAACGGGGACGTGCTGGAACTCTTCGGAATCACCACTGGGGCAGACTCGCCAGCTGGAGAGCTTGCACTGGCCGAAACGGGAGGCACGGGCGAAGAGGATGCCTTTGGCGGCGCGCCAGAGTTGACTAGGATCAATGTTATTACTACTGCCACTGCAGCTACGACGCTCCCGATAATCGTCCAGAGGAGTGTCCGTCTTCGCTGCATACGTCCTCCGAGGCCATCGCGCCTAAGTCTAGGCAACTCAGCATACTCTTCGTCTGGATGGCTACTTTGGTAAACTTTAGCCTAAAGTCTGATGCTGGTTCGCTCAAAGGCACGGCCAGGCATGGCCACGCCTACCTGGCCGCCATATTGGGCAACGCCGCCGTTGGAGCCGCGAAGACCGACACCTTCCTCGGCGAGCGATACCGCGCCGGAACGCTGAGTGTCGGATCGCGGCCGGGTTATTCGTTGCAGGGGTGAGGGACACACTCCGCACGGAAGGTCACGATCATGACAACGCTCACCTCGGGCACCACTGCCCGCCGCATGTTCGGGCTCGTGGAGCCGATCGGGCTCATCCCCTATGTGGTTCAGGAGCCTGCCGAGGCGCTGATGGCGCTCGGTCTGCGCAACTACTGGGACACCTATTTCGCCGGGCGTGCAGCCCCGCTGGGCCGTGATCTCCCGGCTGGCGTCGTGCACGCGATCTTCTACAACTTCGCCCCGGGCGAGGCCGCCCGCCACATCCCGCGTGTCTGGGACGTGATCACGCCCGAGGCGGCGCTGGCGGCACGCAACCGAGGGTGCGTCGCGGCGCTACGGCGGATGCTCGGCGACCTCGCCGACAACTCCAGCGTCGCGCGGGCCGCCGATCTCACCGTCAAGGCGGCCACCAGCGCCCGTACAGAGGGGCGACCACTCTACGCAGCGCTGCGGACGCTGCCGGCCCCGGAGCAGCCGCTTGCGCGGCTGTGGTACGCGGGCAATTTGCTGCGTGAGCACCGCGGCGACGGCCATATCGTCGCGCTGGTCGCCAACGGCATCGGCGGCACGGAGGCGCACGTGCTGCTTGCGCTGTCGGAGGGCATGCCGGCGGAGAAGTTCGGCCGGGTCTCGCACCTGCCGCACGCGCGGTTGGCCGCGGTCGTGGACGGCATGCGCGACCGCGGCCTGATCGGCGCCGATGGCTGGCTCACCGCCGACGGTCGCGCCACCAAGGCGCGGATCGAGGCGCTGACCGACGACCTCGCCGCGCCAGCCTACGACGTCCTCGAACCGAGTGAACTCGCCCAGCTCATCGCCGACCTCGAACCCATCGCCGCCGCGTTGAACGCGGCATACGACGCCGAAAATTAGATCAGTCGCGTTGCCGGGGCCGCAAGGGGAATACCGCGCCGGTCCCCGGGGCGTAGAGATAAGAGCCCGGAGGTGGTGGCTCTGTGTCCGATCCCACGACGGCCGCCAGGCCCTCGCCCCGAAGAACGTTTGAGGAATCAGGCACCATATCCGTCCAGGGAAGCTCCCTCAGCAGCTGGATAAGGGCCGGCAGGTCTGCACCGTCCAGCTCCTTAGAGAGCTGGACACCGACGTTGCCGCAGCCTCGATCCCCGCATCCGCACAACGGCACCAGGGCTAGCCGCAAACTGCCATCGTCCGATTCGATCACGGCTACGCCGTCGGACTCTTCGGGCTTGCCGGCCCACGCTTCAACGCTGAGCGGTTCCACGCACTGGCCGGTCCAGGTCACCACGAGCTTGAGACCGCGACGGACCCCGATGAGGGCACGCCAATCATCGCCGCCGAGCATCTCGACCCGTTCGGCTCGGACACTCCAGCCCTCGCCGGCGAGTTGCCGCTTCTCGGGACTCGCGGTCACCACGTCAGCCATGAAGCCATCGTACGAAGGGCAGCGCGGGACATCGCGTTGCGCTTGCTTGTCTCCGTAGGAGTTGATCTGCTCAGCGGCGTGCGTCTAGCGCTGTTTCTGCCTGGGATGAGAGGAGTTCATCGTGATTCTCGCGATCATCATGGCCTGCGGGGTCATTCTGCCGGGGGTGCCGCATGAGTGTCACGCATGAGCGGCACGGGCTCCGGCTGAAGCTGTACCGAAGCCCACACGGCGGCCTGACCGCTGACCCGGAGCAGGAGTCACTGTTCCAGCGGGCTGCCGACTGGACATCGGCGGCGATGGGCCGGCCCGCCAACATCGTGATCTGGCTGGTCGCTGTCGTCGCCTGGACGCTCACCTTCGCGATCGGCGGTTCGCACATATCCAGCGGTGACTGGCTGCCCGCGTGGTTCACCTCGCAAGGTTTCAACTTTCCCCTGAATCTCGTCACTACCGTCGCCGAGCTGTTCATCGGATTCTTGGTCGGGGCGGCGTCGAACCGCTCTGAACGGAACCTGGAGGCGACGCTGGGCCGGATCGAGCAGCTGGAACGGACGATGGACGACCAGGCCAAGACAAGCCTGGCTCTGCTCCAGTCGAACACGGAACTGATCACGCAGATGCCTCAGCTGCAGACGGCGGCCAACACGATGCTCGCCCGCCTGGAGCAGGTGAACGCCGAGCTGAGCGCCATCCGCGAGGCAGTCGCACCAGGAGTCCCCGACCTCGCGAAGGGCACTGATACTGGCAGTGCCGCGCAGGAGCACTGAGTTCGGGGCGGAGGGTCTTCTATCAGCCGGTCCGGGGGGGTCGAGTCCCTCTCGGCGCGCCCACCGTAACGTGACGAAAATGAGCGGCACCACCGAGACCGAGGCGGCAGCCGGTGTTCCCCGGCCGGTCCCGCTTCGGCGCAACGGTGGTTTCCGGATGCTGTGGATCGGCCAGCTCCTGTCCGATACCGGCACCGAGATCGGCATGCTGGCCTATCCGCTGCTGATCCTTGCGCTGACCCATTCGGCGGTGCTCGCCGGGGTGGTGGGGACGGCCAGGGAGATCACCCTGATATGCCTGCAGCTGCCCGCCGGGGCCCTATCGGACCGGCTCGACCGGCGGCTGACGATGATCATCTGTGACAGCGTGCGCGCCGTCCTGCTCGCTGTGCTCGGCGTCCTGGTCGTGCTTCATCTCGCATCCTGGCCGGTCGTGCTGGCCGTGAGCGTGATCGAGGGCGGTGCCAGCGCGATCTTCAATCCGGCGGCCACCGCGGCGCTGCCCGGGATCGTGCCGGACGGGCAGCTGGAGCAGGCGTGGGCGGCCACCGAGGGCCGGACGTACGCCGCCGCCCTGGCGGGCCCGGCGCTGGGCGGCGTGCTGTTCGGGCTGGGCCGGGCGGTCCCGTTCCTGGCCGACGCGGTGTCCTACGTGGCCTCGTTCGGCACGGTGAGCCGGATCCGCGGGAGATTCCGCCCGAGGAAGACAGCCGAGCGCAAGGCGCTCTGGCGCGAAGTAGCCGACGGCCTGCGGCTCGTCTGGCGGGAGCCGTTCCTGCGCGCGGTGGTGATTCAGGCACCGCTGGTCAATTTTGCCTTCAACGGCGTGCTCTTCACCATCACGCTCTCCCTGCGCCAGCACGGCACCTCCACGGCTGTGATCGGCCTGGTGCAGGCGGGCATCGCGGCCGGCGGGGTGCTCGGCGCCATGGTGGCGCCCCGGCTGCAAGGGCGCATGCGCCTGAGAACTCTGGTCGCCGTGATGACCCTGGCCGAGACCCTGCTGTTCGGCGCCGCAGCTCTGCTCATCCCGTCACCTCTGGTGGCGGTGCCGGTCGCCGTGGTGCCGCTGCTCGCACCGGCCGCGAACGCCGCGGTGTTTGCCGTGATGCTCCGCCGCGCGCCGGAGGAAATGCGAGGCCGGGTCAGCAATACCGTCGTCATGGTGGCCATGTCGCTGGCAGCGCTGGCACCGCTGATCGCTGGCCTGCTCGTCCAGCATGTGTCCGGCGCCTGGGCCATGGGTGTCTTCGCGGCCACGATGGCTGTAGCCGCCGGGCTGTGCCTGACGCTGAAAGGCCTCCGGCAGGCAGAGTCTCCGGCCGCCACGGATCCGGGCCGCTAGCCCGTTGGCTAGACGTCGAGCCCGAGGGTGAACGTGGGCTTGGGCGAGGTTTCTGGCAGCTTGTGCTCATCGGCGAGCCGGCGGACCGCGGTGCCGGTGGCGAAGAACTCGGTGGCGTGCTCGCCCCAGACGTGGTTCTTGACCTCCACGGTCACGCCCACGATGCCGGAGGCGCCCACCCCTGCGGCCTCGGCCTGCATGCGGGTGAGCGCGAGCTCGCGTGCTTCGTAGACGCCCTGGGTGAACTGCATCATCTCCTGGTTCTGGTAAGCCTGCCGCAGTGACTGCACCACGCTCCGGTGCGCCACGTGGTAAACGCACGTGCCGAGCACGAACGCGACCGGCACCGCACCGGCCGCCAGCAGCCGGAAGAAGTCCTGGGCGGACAGGTCCGAGGTGAACGCGCGGCCGTCGGGTGCGCGGTGCGCGCCCTGGCCGGCCAGGTGGCGGACGGCGGTTCCTGTCGCCACGAACTCCAGGCAGGCCTGCCCCCAGGCGTACATCTGCATCCGCAGCTGCACGCCGACGATGCCGTCGGCGCCCAGGTGGTCGGCCTCGGCCTGCATCCTGACCATGGCGAACTCCCTGGCGTTGTACATGGCCTGGGAGAGGACTTTCAGCTCCTGGTTGCGGCCCCAGCGCGTCATCTGCAAGCCAACGTGATAGATCGACGAGCCGACGACAAAGCCGAGCGGCTCGAACCCGGCCTCACCCAGCAGCACGTACTCCGATACCGAAAGGTCAGAGGTGAACACCCCGGACGGGTCGGCCCCGGCGGTCTTGGCGAGCCGGGTTTCGGCCGCCTCCGGTTCCCAGGCCGGGCCGTCCTGGCTCTGCTGGCTGGGGGACATCGGCATGGTTGCCTCCTGGAGGAATGCGCGCGATTCCGGGAAGACTCGAGCTCTTGAGGGCCACGGTCTGGGCGGGCGACGGCATGACGAGCCTCGGATGGTCGAGAATGACCCAGAGTCTAGACCTGGCTTTTGAGGACGCAGAACGTCCGCGATGGGGTCTACGGTGGCGCCATGACCGACAGCGACTACCCGTGGGAACCGCCGCTGGCCGGCACCGAGACTGAGCAGCTGACCGGTGCGCTCGACCGGCTGCGCACGACGTTCCGGTGGAAGGCCGACGACCTCAATGTGGCCGGGCTGCAGACCCGCGTCGGCGCCTCGGAACTGACCCTCGGCGGGCTGCTCAAGCATCTCGCCGCGGTAGAGGATTACGTCTTCACCACCAAGCTGCGCGGGGAGCCGATCGGCGCGCCCTGGGACCTGACCGAGTGGGACGGCAGCAACGACTGGGAGTTCACCTCGGCCGCCGAGGACGCCCCAGAAGAGCTCTACGCGCTCTGGGACGGCGCGGTCCGGCGGTCCCGGGCGAGGCTCGACGCGGCGCTGGCCGACGGCGGGCTCGATCAGGCCGTCCACGCTTCCGGGCCCGACGGCCGCCATGCCAGCCTGCGCCGCCTTGTGTGCGACCTGATCGAGGAATACGGCCGGCACACCGGGCACGCCGATCTGCTGCGCGAGGCCGTGGACGGGCTAGCTGGTGAGGACCCTCCGGCCGGATGGCACCCTCGCACCGGTTCCTGACGTCGCTCGCGGGGGGTAACCCGGACCCCGGTGCAGCATCACGAATACGAAGAGTTAACGTTGAATGCGGAGAGTTACTACGCCTCTCCGCACTGAATCGTGATGACTTGCCAATCAGGGGGTTCGCGGGGTTCGGGCCGTGGTGTCAGCCTGGCCCGGGCTGGCCCCACGGAGATAAGGACTGATGATGAACCGGTACCCGATCACGATGCTCGCGGCCGCCTGTCTGGCGGGTCTGGCCGCCGCGGCCTGCAGCAGCTCAGCCCCGTCCGGGGAGGCGTCGCTGCAGGCGTCGCCGGCGGCGAATAGCTCCAGCGGGCCCATGAAAGCCGCGCCCAGCAAGATCACTGGGTCCGACGTCAAGGCCATCTACTCCTGCAACGGGCATAACGTCAAAATCACCGGCAACAACGACTTCCTGACCCTGACCGGCAGCTGCCCGAACGTCCACGTCGGCGGCTCGAACAACTACGTCATCATCCAGAAGGTCGGGACCCTCACCGTGTCGGGCAACAACAACCGGGTCAAGTGGGTCAAGGGGCTGCACGGCTCGCCGAAGACCAGCATCAGCGGGAACCACAACAGCATCCTGGGCAACGGCACCATCCTCAACGGGAACTGAGCCGCGCGCCGGTTACCGCCACGGCACGGAAAGCTCGGCCAGCAGCGCCTTGAGCGCTGCAGCGGCCCGCGCGAACCCGTCGGGCCCGCTGAAGCCGCCGTGGCGGCCGGCGACGGCCAGGTGCGGTTCCAGCGAGACGTAGCCTTCGAAGCCCGAGCCGGCCAGGCCGGCCAGGGTCTCGCGCACCTGGCCGTCGCCCTGGCCTGCGGGAACGACCTCGCCCGTGGCGGCCAGCGCGTCCTTGACCTGCAGGTAGACCAGGTGGGGCCGGATCAGCGGGTATGCCCGTGTGTGCGGCGCGACACCGCACTGCACGAAGTTGGCCGCGTCGAACGTGGCGCGCAGGGCCGGGGACCCGACGGCGTCGACCAGGTCCGCGCACCGCTCCGGGATGTCCCCGTAGATGTCCTTCTCGTTCTCGTGCGCCAGCAGCAGGCCACGGTCCTGGGCGATCTCGGCCAGCGCCGCCATGCGGTCGATCACCGCGCGACGGAATCGTTCCGCCGGCTGGCCCGGCGGGATGAAGAACGAGAACACGCGCACCAGGCCGGTGCCGAGCTCGGCGGCGACGTCGGCCACGCGGCGCATCCGGTCGAGCTCGGGCGCGAGCGGCGCGCCGATGTCGATCTTCCCGATCGGTGAGCCGATCGCGGAGACCCGGACCCCGGCGAGAGCCAGTGCCACGCGGAACGTGGCGACCTGCCGGTCGTCGAGATCAGCCACGTTTGTGCCCCAGGCACTGCGCAGCTCAAGGTGCGAGATGGAGTGCACGGCCAGCGTCTCGAGCTGCTCGCCGGGATCGGGCGAGATCTCGTCGGCGAAGCCGCTGAGGATGACGGTCACCGTGCGGCGTCCCCGCGCAGCGGCAGGGCGACCGGCCGGCCGTCACGCGCCGACGCGTAGACCGCGCGGACGAGCTCGAGCGTGGCCCGGGCGTTGGCCGCCGTGACCAGCGGCTCGCGGCCCTCGTCGAGCGCCGCGAGCAGGTCGGCCAGCTGCGAAGCGTGCGCGGCGACCTCGAGGTGGGCGGCGCTGGCCGCGACGGCGGGCACGGTCGCGCCGGTCAGCACGCTGCTGCCGGTCATCCCCTGGTCCGGCAACTCGCCGCGGAAGCCGCGGTAGGTGATCGCGCTGTCTTCGATGATCACCGTTCCGTCCGTGCCGCTGATCTCCAGGCGCTGGGCGAAGCCGGGAAACACCGCCGTGCTCGCGGTGATGGTCCCGACCGCACCCGAGGCGAACCGCACGATGGCCAGCGCGCAGTCCTCGGCCTCCATGTCGTGCGCCTGGGTCGCGGTCACCGCGTGCACCTCGGCCACCTGGCCCATGCACCAGCAGAGCAGGTCGGCGTAGTGGATGCCCTGGTTCATCAGCGCCCCACCGTCCAGAGACCAGGTACCGCGCCAGGCCGCGCTGTCGTAGTAGGACTGGCTGCGGTACCACTTGGTGGCGGCCTGGCCGAGCAGCAGGCGGCCGAGTACCCCGTCGTCGATCAGGCGGCGCAGCTCGATGAGGGCAGGATCGAACCGGTGCTGGGAGATGACCGTGACCGTGATGCCCGCTGCCTTGGCCGCCTCGATCAGGCGGTCGGCCGCGTCCAGGCTGACGTCAATGGGCTTCTCGATCACCAGGTGCTTCCCGGCGGCGGCCACCTGGATGCCGACCTCGGCGTGCAGCCCGCTCGGCACGCACACCGACACCACGTCGATGTCGTCGCGGCTCAGCATGTCGCCGAGACTGGGGTCGGCCGCGCAGCCGCGCTCGGCCGCGAAGGCCCTCGCCCGGTCCGGGAGGATGTCGGTGACCGTCACCAGCCGGGCCGCCGGCACCATCGCGGCCGCCTGGGCATGAAACGCACCGATCACGCCCGCGCCCACGATCCCCAGACCATGCTTCCCGGTGCCCGGCCCCATGCCGCCCTGCCCGCTCAACCGCAGCCTCCTCGCGCTCGTTGTTCCGCTACCTGTGGAACCAGCCGGCCGGGTCAGGCCGCAGGCGGTAACGAGATGGCGAACCCGTCGTAGCCCTTGGCCGCCACCTCGTCACACTTCTCGACGTAGGGCGGGTAGCCCACGAGCGCCAGGAACACCCGGGGCTTGCCGGGGACGTTGGACCCCAGGTACCACGAGTTGCAGGCCGGGTACACAGTGGTGTCGGCAACGTTGTTCACGTGCGTCACCCACTCGTTCTGAGCCGGCTCGATCGCCTCGATGCGCTGGCTACCGTGGCGGCCCAGGTAATCCAGGCAGCCGGCGATCCAGTCCACCTGCTGCTCGATGGCCACCACCATGTTGGTCAGCACCGAGGGGCTGCCCGGCCCGTTGACGAGGAACAGGTTGGGGAACCCGGCCACGCCCAGGCCCAGGTAGGTGTGCGCCCCCTCGGCCCAGGCCTCGCGCAGGCCAAGCCCGCCGCGGCCGCGGATGTCGATCCTCGTCAGCGCCCCGGTCATCGCGTCGAACCCGGTAGCGAAGATCATGCAGTCGAGCTCGTACTCGCGGTCTCCGGCCCGCAGCCCGCGCGGCGTGATCTCCTCGATCGGGGCCTCGCTCACGTCGACCAGCTCGACGTTGTCCCGGTTGAAGGTGGCGTAGTAGCCGGTGTCCACGCACAGCCGCTTGCAGCCGATGACGTTGCCGGGCATCAGGCGCTTGGCCATGGCGGGATCCTTGACGATCTCGCCGATCTTGGCCCGGACGAACTCCGCGGCCGTCTCGTTCGCCGGCAGATCGGTGTACAGATCGGTGAACGACCAGATGAACGGCAGACCGCCATGCTGCCAGCGCTGCTCGTAGATCCTGGCCCGCTCGGCGGGATCCGCGTCCAGCGCGGGCCGCTCCACACCGCTGGAGTCCTCAGGGAACGCCGACCCGATCGCGGCGTTCATCAGGCTAATACGGTGGCGGAAGCCCGCGTAGTCGGCCTTGACCGCCTGCTGCTCCGCCACGCTGAGCGGCTGGTTCTGCGCGGGCACCGTCCAGGTGGCGGTGCGCTGGAACACCACCAGCTCACGGGCCTGCCTGGCGATGACGGGGATCGCCTGGACGCCAGAGGAGCCGGTGCCGATGATCCCCACCCGCTGCCCGGTGAAGTCGACGGGCTCGTGCGGCCAGCGCCCGGTGTGGAAGGTGGGCCCCGCGAAGCTGCCGAGGCCGGGGAAGTCGGGGATGTTGGCGGCCGACAGGCAGCCGGTCGCCATGACCAGGAACCGGGCCGACATCGCCTGACCGGCGTCGGTGCTGATCGTCCAGTGCCCCTGCGCCTCGTCGAACTCGGCCGCCCGCACCCGGGTGCCGAACTGGATGTCGCGGCGGAGGTCGAACCGGTCGGCCACGTGATTGAGGTACCTGAGGATCTCGGGCTGGCTGGCGTACCGCTCGGTCCACTCCCACTCCTGCTGGAGCTCGTCCGAGAACTGGTAGGAGTACTGCATGCTCTCGACGTCGCAGCGCGCACCCGGGTAGCGGTTCCAGTACCAGGTGCCGCCCACGCCGTCGCCCGCCTCAAGCACGCGGGCGGACAGGCCCAGGCCCCGGGCGCGGTGCAGCATGTACAGCCCAGAGAAACCGGCCCCGACAATCACCAGATCGAGCCCAGGCAAATCACTCATGCACGCCTCCACCTGCTCATACTGCCATGATCAGCTACGGGCGGACGGCTCTAGCCGACGTGCTCCGCGAGCCAGTCCAGGCCGGATTCGGCGGAGTTGAGCACCGAGATGTGCCCGTCGCCGGGGTACAGCCGCACCTCGGCCGAGGGGCAGCTGGCGGCCAGCCACTCGCTGTGGGCACTGGGCGCGATCCGGTCCTGGCCGCCGTGCATGAACAGGACCGGCGCGCGGACCTGCGCCGGGTCGCAGCCCCACGGGGCCACGTAGGCCAGATCATCGTCGACCGACCCGCCCTGGCCGGTCTCGAGGGCCGGGCCGACCACACTGCCGAACCAGGACCAGGTGCCATCGAGCGCGGCGTGATCTGCCGGGGTGAACATCTCCGGGTCGAACTCGGCGCTCGCCTCGTACCTCTCCTTGGCGGCGCGTCCCTCGGTTGCGGCGCGCAGGGACGCCGCAGCGGAGGCGTTCATGCCCGCGAACCAGTCCAGGCCCACGGCACCGTACGGGGCCAGCCCGGAGATGCTGACCACGCCAAGCACCCGATCGGGCAGCAGGGCACCGCAAGCCAGGGCGTGCGGACCACCGCCGGAATGGCCCAGAACCGCGAACCGGTCGAGGCCAAGCTCATCGGCGACGAGCGCGACGTCAGCGGCGGCCGCGGCCACGTCACGGCCGGGCCGCGGGGTTGATCCGCCGTATCCGGGCCGGTCGTAGCCGACCCAGCGGAGGCCGAGCCGCTCCGAAACGGGGAACAGCGGCGCGGGAGGAGCGCCGATGTTGGGCGTGCCGTGGTGATAGAACACCGCGATCCGGCCGGCGCCCGTGTCGTAGCAATGCAGGGTGCGCCCGCCGCTCAGCTGAAGGTCGGTCTCTGTCACCTCCACTTAGCCGAGACTAACGCGTGCCGCAGGCTCCCGGGGAATTGGCCCGGCACCCGCACGATCCCGCCGCCATCGATGCATTGCGATACGTCGAAGAAACACTGGCCGGGACCCTGGGCGCAGGACGGCGCGGAGTGGCATCCTCGGCCCGGACCTGCGCGGAGCCGCTGCCCGGGCGGCTAATCGGCGATTACGAAATCGGCGGTCATATCGTTTCCTGGAACGACCGCGCGTCTAAGTGACGATTGTCGCTTCGGCGGGTACTGTCCGGATCAGTTTGGTAAGTGACCGGTCAGAACGCGAAGCGAGCAGCTCGGCCGGCGGGCATTTGGTTCATTGTCATGACGGCTGTAGTCCTTGCGGGGCACCGCGGGCGAGTGAATGGTGCCAGGCGGCAGCCTGGTGGAGGAGTTCATGCCCAAGCCAGTCCGGACTGGCCAGCGTTATCTTCCCGGTCTCGACGGGTTGCGCGCTCTGGCCGTGCTGGCGGTTGTCGCCTATCACCTGAATCTGGGCTGGGCTCAGGGCGGCCTGCTCGGCGTGGGCATCTTCTTCACGCTGAGCGGCTACCTCATCACTGACCTCTTGCTCACCCAGTACGACCGCACCGGCCGGCTGCAACTGGCCGACTTCTGGCTGCGCCGGGCCCGGCGGCTGCTGCCCGCGCTGTTCGTGATGCTGACCGTGGTCGTGGCCTGGGTCACGCTGCTGGACCGGTCGCAGCTTCCGGCCATCCGCGGCGCGGTCGCCGCCTCCGTGGGCTACGTAAGCAACTGGTGGCTGATCGCCCAGCACAGCTCCTACTTCGCCAGGTTCAGCCCGCCGTCGCCGCTCGGGCACCTGTGGTCGCTGGCCGTGGAGGAGCAGTTCTACCTGATCTGGCCGTGGCTGCTGTGGTTCGGGCTGCGCTGGTTCGGCCGCCGGGGGGGCACCGGAACCCGTCCCCGGCTGGCGGCCGCCACGCTGCTGCTCGCGGCCGCCTCGGCCGTGGCCATGGCCATGTTCTACCACCCCGGCTACGACCCGACCCGGGTCTACGACGGCACGGATACCCGGGCCTTCGGGCTGCTGATCGGCGCGGCTCTGGCGTTCGTCTGGCCCAGCAACCGCCTGCGCAGCGACGTCGCCGACGGCGCGCGCCGGATCCTGGACGGCGCCGGGATCGCCGGGCTGACCGTCATCTTCGTGCTGATCTGGCGCACCAGCGAGTACTCGGAGTTTCTGTACCACGGCGGGATGGTCCTGCTCTCGGTGGCCACCGCGCTGGTCGTGGGCGCGGCCGCGTCGCCCGCCAGCCGGGTCGGCGTGGCGCTGGGCTGCCGGCCGCTGCGCTGGATCGGCGTCCGGTCCTACGGCATCTACCTGTGGCACTTCCCGATCATCGTGCTGACCACCCCTGCCGACGGGCGGGAGACCTTCGTCCGCGGCACGCTGCAGGTGGCGGCGACCGTCGCCGTCGCCGCGGTGTCCTGGCGGTTCATCGAGGAACCGGTCCGCCACGGAGCCATCGGCCGCGGCCTGGCGCGCGCGGCCGCGGCCGGGTACCAGGTGGGAGCGGCCCGGCAGCCTACCCGGGTCGCCCTGGCGGGCTGCGTCGCCGTGTGCGGCCTGGCCACCGCGGGCCTGACCGGCATCGTGCAGCCCGCCTCGGCGGCCCTGGTCGCGGGGACCCCGCCGCCGGCCGGGGCCAGCGCGTCATCGTCATCGTCATCGTCATCGTCCCCGTCTCCGTCCACGTCCCCCACGGCGGCCGCGCCGTCGCCGTCGCCGTCCCCGTCGGAACGCGCTCCGGCCGGGTCCAAGGCCGCGGACACTAAGCAGACCGCGCCAGCCGCCGCCCGCTCGTCCTGCCGGTCGGTCGTGCACATCGGTGACTCGACGTCGGACGGCCTGATCTCAGCCGACTACCTGCCCAACCCGAAGCGGCGGATCAACGCGCAGTACGCCAAGGTGGGCGTGACCACATTCATCCCGGAGATCTCCGGCGCCCGGTCGATCGTGGAAACCTACGAGAACCAGCCCAACGCCTACACGGTCGCGCAGCAGTTGATACGCACGGGGTACCGGGGCTGCTGGGTGCTGGCCCTGGGCACCAACGACGCCGCCGACGTCGCCGTCGGCTCGAATACCGGCCTGGCCACCCGGATCCGGGAGATGATGACGCTCATCGGCGACCAGCCGGTCATGTGGGTCAACGTCAAGTCGCTGCTGGTCAGCGGGCCGTACGCGGAGACCAACATGGCGGCGTGGGACAGCACGCTGCTCCAGGCGTGCGCGCGCTACCCGAACATGCGGGTGTACGACTGGGCGGCGGTGGCCAAGAACCGGTGGTTCATCTCCGACGGCATCCACTACACCTCGCTGGGGTACGCGTGGCGTGCCCACCTGATCGCCAGGGCGCTCGCCGCCGCATTCCCGCAGGGCGCCACGCATACCGGCCAGAGCGGAGGCTCGCGGAGCTGCCTGGTCTCCTAGCCCCAGGCGCCGGAGGGGCAGCCCGGCCCGCTGGCTAAGTTTGGGTGTGTAGCCCGGGCCGTGACGGGCAGCGGTGCCTGTTGGGGCCCGCCGGCCACCGCCCATCACCCGAGGAGTGAACCCTGTCGTGACCGCGATACCGGACATCATGCTGAACAACGGCCAGCAGATCCCGCAGTTCGGCTTCGGCGTCTTCCAGATCGAGCCCAAGGACACGGCCGAGGCCGTGACGACCGCGCTGCAGGCCGGCTACCGGCACATCGACACCGCGGAGGGCTACGGCAATGAGAAGCAGGTCGGCGACGCCGTCGCGAAGTCCGGGCTCGACCGCGGCGAGGTGTTCATCACCAGCAAGCTGAGCAACGACGCGCATCTGCCCGACGACGCCCGCGTCGCGTTCGAGGTGACGCTGGAGGCGCTCGGCACCGACTACGTCGACCTGTTCCTGATCCACTGGCCGCTGCCCACGCGGTACGACGGCGACTTCGTGTCGACCTGGACCACCCTGGAGGAGTTCTACCGCGACGGGCGGGCCCGCTCGATCGGCGTCTCCAACTTCCAGCCGCACCATCTGCGGCGGCTGCACACCGAGTCCCAGGTTCCCCCGGCGGTCAACCAGATCGAGGTGCACCCGTACCTGACCCAGGACGATGTGCGGGCGTTCTGCGCCGAGCACCAGATCGCCATCGAAGCGTGGTCGCCCATCGCGCAGGGAGAGGTGCTCGGCGACCCGGAGATCGTCACCATCGCCGAGCGGACCGGCAAGAGCCCGGCCCAGGTCGTGCTGCGCTGGCACATCGAGCGCGGGGACATCGTGTTCCCCAAGTCGGTTACTCCTCAGCGCATCAGGGAGAACATCGACATCTTCGACTTCGAGCTGTCCGCTCAGGACATGGAGACGATCAGCGCGCTGAACAAGGACCTGCGCACCGGGCCCGACCCGGACAAGTTTGACGTCGTCTCCTAGGCCCGCGGCATCCCGGCCGCCCGCCATAGCGGGCGGCCGGGATGGATGACTCCCGCTAGGTCCGGTTGCCCAGGACCAGGTTGCGGGTGCCGTGGTCCACGACCGGCTGCCCCGCGTTCGGCAGGCTGCGGCCGAACCGGTCGATGCCGATGTAGTTATGGACCACCGCGTTCAGGTGCGTCAGCGGCTGCAGCGTCACGCCGTTGCCCAGGTTCGCGCTGATTATGTTGCGATTCCTGAAGCTGACGGTTCCGATGAGGTTCTCGTAGGCGCTGCCCCCGATCAGCACGCCGCCCTTGTCGTTGCCGTAGGGGTCCAGGCCCAGGATGTTGGTGCCGATGAAGGTGTTGAACACCCGGGTGCGGTGGGCCCGGCCGGTGATGGCCAGCCCGTACCCGCCGTTGCTGGAGAGCGTGTTCTCGCGGATCACCGAGCGCAGCGTGCCGCCGACCGTGTTGTCGTGGGCGTCGCCGGTGATCAGGATGCCGTTACCGCCGTTAGGCAGCGCTTGTGTCCCGTCGGTGTCCATCCCGGCGATGTCGGGGTCGATCGTCACCCCGGTCGCGCCGCCCGCGAGCTCGATCCCGTTGTTGTCGTTCCCGGAGAACACGTTGGTCCTGGCCAGGTTGTCGCCCCCGGTCGACGTGATCAGCAGGCCGTCGTTGCGGTTGGGGGCGGCGGCCCCGAAGGCCATCAGGCCGCCGAACGTGTTGAACGTGGTGAACCCGTGCGCGGTGCCGGTCACCTCGATCCCGTTCCTGCCGTTGCCTGCCGACACGTTCCCCAGCGGGATCACGCCGCCGACCTGGGTGTTGGCTGAGGTCCCGTCGACCAGGACGCCATCGCGGTGGTTCATCACGGTGGAGTAATTGTTGGCGCCTGCGCCGAAGAAGTTGCCCTGCACGACAACGTTGTTCGAGTCCGTGATGTGCACGCCGTTCCCGTAGTTGCCGCTCACGACGTTGTAGTAGACGAACGGGTTGTTGACGAACTTGCAGCCCACCAGCGAGTTGCTGTTCGCATGGTCGATCCAGACCCCGTCGCCGTGGTTGCCGAGCGGGGCGTCGCCGTTGGCCGTGGTGCCGACGAAGTTCCCGTTCAGCATGTTGCTGTAGGCTCCCGCGGCGATCAGCACGCCGTCGTGGCCGTTGCCGGAGATCTGGTTGCCGAGCGGGGGCACCACGAAGACCGGGGTCTCCGTGCCCTTGTCTCCGGTCGGGTTGTTCACCTGGCCGGTGGCGTGGTCGACGAACTCGGTGCCGCCGATCTCGTTGTGGGTGGCCGACCCGATGATCGCGATGCCGTCGCCGCGGTTGCCGATCGCCCAGGCGCCCGTCGGGTCCGTCCCGATGCGGTTGGCCGCCACGGTGTTGCGCGACGACCCGGCCAGCGTGATGCCGTTCCGGCCGTTGCCGGAGATCACGTTGGCGACGGCCCCGGACACGCCGGAGACGTTCCGGCCGATGGTGTCGCCGGACGAGGACGCCGACACGTACACCCCGTCGCCGGTGTTGCCGAACGGCACGCCCCGGCGGCTCAGGCCGATAAAGTCGCGGTCGAGCGTGATCCAGTTGGCCTCAAGCGTGACGCCGTTGCCGGTGGCGTTGTCGATGGCCACGCCCAGAAGCTGCGAGCCGGCCGAGCCGGGCGCAAACCTCAGGCCCGTGTTCCGGTTGAAATTGATCTCAATGAGCGGCTTGGGCCCGCTGCCTGGCCCGAACCTCGCGTCAATCGTCACCTTGCGGGAGATGGCGGGCAGCGGGCTGTTCAGGCTAATAGTCCCTGAGACGGCGAAGTCGATGAAACTGGATGCTACAGGTGACCCATTCGCCACCATAATTGCATTCCTGAGCGAACCTGGGCCGGCATTGTGCAGGTTCGTCACCACAATGTGCCCGGGAAAGGCGGCGCTTGAGGCGCGGTTGGCCACGGCGGCCGATGCGGCCGTGGGGCTGGCGAGAGCGGCTGCGGTGCAGACCACCAGGCACGCGGCACTCCCGGCCCGGAACATGACCCCCGACACAGCAGGGCGCTGACGGCCCGGGCGGCTCACTCGCTTGGAGCGGAGGGACATCGTTATCCTGCCTCCATTGTTGGATGGTCAAAGCGATCTCGGAAGGCAGTATGCAGATACCTGCAGGGCAACGCCACTTTGCAACACCGTTACGCGGCTAAAACCTTGCGCGCCTGAGCTAGCGCAATGTGCAATTGCATTACGTTTTAGCATTCCGAGAAAATTACCATTTCCGCGGACCTGCGGAGCTTCAAGCGATGGTGGGGGGCGCCGGCTGCGCGGCGCGGGGCGGGCAGGGGGCGCGGAGCGAGAGGCGGGCGCGGGCTGCGCGGCGCGGGGCGGGCAGGGGGCGCGGAGCGAGAGGCGGGCGCGGGCTGGGCGGGGCGGGCTAGGTGAGGCGCCAGTAGAGGGCGGTGACGTCGTCGGACAGCTTGGCGCGGGGCCAGATCACGCCGTCAGGATCGCCGGCCTCGGCCGCGCGGACCTGGCGGATGAGCTCACCGGGGCCGTGATCCCTGACCACGCCGACAAGCGCGGGCCAGGACAGGACCTGGTACAGGTCGGTGAGGCGGGTGGCGCCGTCGCTGAGCAGGGCGACGCCGCGCAGGCCGGCCCGCGGGATCGTGCCGGTGGCCGCGTCGGCGGCGGCGCCCGGGTCGGCGCGGGCGCCCGGGTGCCGGTCGGTCAGGATCAGCGGCGGGCGGCCGTCGCCGAAGTCGGCGGCCACGCTGGAGTCCGACAGCGCCAGGTAGCCGATACCGCCGGGCTCGGCGCGTACCGCGGTCACGGTGGCCGCCGGGGTCGCCGGGTGGGTCAGCTCACAGGTGCCGGCGTGCAGGTCACGCACCTGGGCGATCGCGTCGGCCAGGGCTCCGGCCAGCGGCTGCCGCGGCTCGGCGGTGGCCGCGGCCAGCAGGGCCGTGCCGAGCGTGCGGGCGTACCAGGCGACGCCGTGCTCGCACCCGGTGTCCGCGTGCCTGGGCACGGTGGTCGCGCCGTCCAGGAGCACGGCCGCGCCCGGTCCGGCGCAGGCGAAGTCCTCGTTCGGCCAGCCGGGTGTGCCGGGGTCGCTGGCCAGCATCACCCGCATGCGCGGCCAGGGGTCCGGCTGAAGGAGAGGGGCCGGGGACAGAGGATCCGGCGGACGCGGGACCGGCCAGCCATCCGTGCCACGCCGCCATGGTAACGGGACGTGGCCTGCCCCGGGCGGCCCGGGGTCAGGCCAGCCCGCGGCGGCCCCCGGCCCCGGGTGACCGGACCGGCCCGGGGACGTTGCGTAATGGAACCGGACCTGAGGTCAGCCTGGTGAGGGCAGCGGGCCTGCCCGGCCACGGGCCGGTGACCGGCTGGGCCTCGTCGTCGCCGGGCCAGGGCGGCATGGTCACCGCCACCGCGGCGAGCGGCCCCGGGCCCGCGGACCGGAACTGGAAGTGCGTGCCGGCCGGGATAGACAGGCATGTGCCCGGGGCCAGCGGCACGGTCTCCTGCCGGCCGTCCTGGCCGCGCCACATCTCGCCGTGACCGTGCACGATAAACCAGATCTCGTCCACGCGGCGGTGCGCCACCGCGCGGGAGACCTCCCCGGCGGCCAGCTCGAAGTGGGCCATGCTGCCGCCGGCCAGGCGCAGCAGCACCCGCACCGCCGAGCCGTCCGGGGCGGCCGCATCGGGAGCGGCGGGCAGCCGCATGGTGTCAAAGGGCGGGCTCACCCGACCTGACCCTACGGCAGCACGGGCCCTGGGCCGGGAAAGAAAGTTTCCGCCGGGGTGTCGATCCGGGCCTGGCGCGTTCGTGTGAGGGATGAGAGAGGCAGCCCGGAGCGGGCGGCCACGGGACAGGAGGAGAGCGATGAGCAGGATCGTGGTAACCGAGTTCGTGTCGCTGGACGGCGTGATGGAGGAGCCCCGGTGGACGTTCCAGTTCGACCGCGGGCCGGAGGGGGACGCGTTCAAGTACGACGAGCTGTTCGCCAGCGAGGCGCTGCTGCTCGGCCGCGTCACCTACCAGGGGTTCGCGCAGGCCTGGCCCTCGATGGACACCGACGACTTCGGCAAGAGGATGAACAGCATTCCCAAGTACGTGGTCTCGGCCACGCTGGCCGACGCGGACGCCACCTGGGGGCCGACCACGGTGCTCCGGGGCGACGTCGCGGCCGAGGTGGCCAAGCTCCGCGCCGAGCCCGGCGGCGACCTGCTGGTCGAGGGCAGCAGCCAGCTGGTGCATACGCTGGTTCAGCACAACCTGGTGGACGAGTACCGGATCATGGTCTTCCCGATCATCCTGGGCGGCGGCAAGCGCATGTTCCCTGACGCCATGCCCGACCCGGCCTCGCTGACGCTGGGCGAGGCGAAGACGGTGGGCACCGGCGTCCAGGTGCTGACCCTGCACCCCGCCCCGGCCGGGGCACCGGCCGCCAGCTGAGCCGGGCCGGCCGGAGAGGAGAACCGATGAAGCAGTACCTGCTCAGCGTGCACTCGGTGGAGGGCGCCGAGGTCCCGCCGCCCGGCGCGATCAAGAAGATGTACCAGGACACGGCCGCGTTCAACGCCGAGATCCAGGCCGAGGGGTCGTGGGTGTTCGGCGGCGGGCTGCACCCGCCGAGCACCGCGACCGTGGTCCGGGCCGAGAGCGGCGAGGTCATGATGACCGACGGGCCGTTCGCCGAGGGCAAGGAGCACATCGGCGGGTTCTGGGTGATCAGGGCCCCGGACCTGGACGCGGCGCTGGCCCTGGCGGTCCGGGCCAGCCGGGCCTGCGCCGGCCCGGTCGAGGTCCGGCCGTTCCAAGAGGAAGCCGAGGACTGAGGCTGCGGTGCCGGGTGTTGACGCGAGCGAGATCGAGCGGGTGTTCCGCGCGGAGTACGGGCGCGCGGTGGCGGTCCTGGTCCGGGTGTTCGGCGACATCGACATCGCCGAGGAGTCGGTCCAGGACGCGTTCACCGTCGCTGCGGCGCGGTGGCCGTCGGCCGGCCTGCCGCCCAGCCCGGCCGGCTGGATCATCACCACGGCGCGGAACCGCGCGATCGACCGGCTGCGCCGCGAGGCGTCCCGCGACGACCGGCACGCCCAGGCCCAGCTGCTGCACGCGCAGGACGAGCCGGCCGAGGCAGCGGCCGTGAGCGACGACAGGCTCCGGCTGATCTTCACCTGCTGCCACCCGGCGCTCGCCCAGAGCGCCCAGGTCGCGCTCACGCTGCGGCTGCTCGGCGGGCTGAGCACCGCGGAGATCGCGCACGCGTTCCTGATTCCCGAGCCGACCATGGCCCAGCGGCTGGTCCGGGCCAAGGGCAAGATCCGCGCCGCCCGGATCCCGTACCGGGTGCCGTCCGAGGCCGAGCTGCCTGACCGGCGGCGGGCGGTGCTGGCGGTCATCTACCTGATTTTCAACGAGGGGTACACGGCCAGCTCCGGCGATCAGCTGATCCGCGAGGACCTGTGCGCGGAAGCGATCCGGCTGGCCCGGGTGCTGGCCGAGCTGATGCCGGACGAGCCCGAGGTGATGGGGCTCCTCGCGCTGCTGCTGCTGACCGAGTCCCGGCGCGCCGCACGAACCGCTCCCGACGACAGCCTGGTCCTGCTTCCTGATCAGGAACGCGAATTGTGGGACGCCGGCCTGATCGCCGAGGGCCAGTCCATCGTCCGGGCGTGCCTGCGCCGGGGCCAGCCGGGACCGTACCAGATCCAGGCGGCCATCAACGCCGTGCACAGCGACGCGGCCACCGCCGCGGACACCGACTGGAGCCAGATCCTGGTGCTCTACGACCAGCTGCTGGCGGTCGCGCCGAGCTCGGTGGCCGCGCTGAACCGGGCCGTGGCCGTGGCCGAGGTCGAGGGTCCTCAGGCGGCGCTGAGCGTGCTCGATGACCTGCCGCTCGAGCGCTACCACCTGTTCTACGCCATCCGGGCCGACCTGCTGCGGCGGCTGGGCCGGGACGAGGACGCGGCGCTCGCCTACGAGACCGCCATCGAGCTGGCCGGCAACGCCGCCGAGCGGACGTTCCTGCAGCAGCGCCGCGACGCGCTGGCGAGCTAGCCCGGAACCCCTGCGTGCCCGCCGGCCGGGTGCCAGTTCTCGGCGATCAGGGCCCAGCGCTCATGGTCCCGCCAGTCGCCGTCCACCTTCAGGTAGCGGCGGGAGAAGCCCTCCTTCTCGAACCCGAGGCGCCGCACCACGCGCAGCGACCGCGCGTTGCCCGGCTGGACATTGGCCTCCACCCGGTGCAGGCCGAGGTCGCCGAACACCGCGCCGAGCACGGCCCGCAGGCCCGCGGTCATCAGGCCGCGCCCGGCGTGCGAGGCGAACGCGCCGTAGCCCAGGTAGCCGGACTGGAACGCCCCGCGCACGATGTTGCTCACGTTCGCGTAGCCGATGAGGCCGCCGCAGCCGGCGTGGCGGATGAGGAACGCGGCGTGGTCCTCGCGCGCCGCGCGCACCAGGTAGGCGGCGAACCGCCCCGGCGAGTCTGGCGGGGCGAGCCAGGGCTCGTGCAGCGAGCGGCTGTCGGCCGTGGCCGCGATGAACTCGTCCACATCGGCCGGGGACGGCGCGGACAGGGCGATGTCCATCGCCCCATCCTGGCCGGCTCGTTACTGGCTCGGGACGTAGCTGCCGGTGCAGATGTTCTGGTAATGCCGCTGGTTGAAGGACTGGCCGTGCTGGGGGAAATACCACTCGACGGCCTGGTACATGAGCTTGCCGTCGCAGGTGCCCAGGTCGAAGGCGACCACGGTGGCGGTCTCCGGCCGGCCGGTCGCGACCGACTGGTTCGGCCCGACGTACTCGCTGGTGCCGGTCGCCTGAGCCTGGGCACCGCCCCAGGACGACCAGGTGACGTGTGTGACCAGCCCGGTGGGGTCACCGCCGTTGAAGATCTTGGCCGGCTTGACTTGCCCGAACCCCTGGCCGTGCGCGAAGTCGCCGGTGAGCTGGCCCAGCGTCGGGATCGCGGCGGGGCTGGAGGGCGGGGACGGCGGGGTGGTCGGCCCGGTCGTGGGCCCGGTGGTGGGCGACGAGACGGTCACCGGGGAGATGGAGCTAGTGGACGTCGCAGCCGCGCCGGACGTGGTCTGCGGAGCGCTGGAGCAGCCGGCGATCGCGGCGATTCCCACCGCGGCGATCGCCACGGCAGCGCGGGTTGATGCCTGAGCCATGGTCGTGTCCCTCCCCTGCCGCGCCGCAGGTGGACGGCGCGGACGTTCCCCGTTGCGCGGCACCGCCGTCGGCGGCCGCGGACGCCCTCGGCCCGCTCCCCGGGCGGCGGCGCGGGCATTCCCCCATTAAGACGCCCGGGGACGGCTTTGCGGACAACTTTCTGGCCGGTTTCCTGACGGCGGTTTTCCGGCCAGGACCGCCGGCGCCTGGCGGGCTCCCGCGGCGGGCGCCGCACGGTTCCTGGCCCTGGCGCGACGCGGGCCCGCTGGTAGGTTGGAAGGGTATCGCCGCAGGTAGCCGAGAGATGGGATATGCCCGGTATGAATGGAACGCTCGCCGCGGAAGACCTGGAACTGCTGCGCAAGGAGTTCGCCGCCAACCCGGCCTACCGGCTGGCGCAGAACGCGGTGACGCGCGTTGCCGTCGACGACGTGGCCATCAACCGGGAGATCGTCAACAGCACCGATCACTCGCAGTCCGTGCTGCTGGACGACTGGAAGGTCACCAACCAGGAGCACAGCGGGCGCTGCTGGCTGTTCGCCGGGCTCAACCTGCTGCGCGTGGGCGCGATGAAGAAGATGGGGCTCAAGGAGTTCGAGTTCTCGCAGAACTACATGATGTTCTGGGACAAGATCGAGCGGGCCAACTACTTCCTCGAAGCCATCATCGAGACCGCCGACCGTGACATCGACGACCGGACCGTGGCCTATCTCCTGGAGTCGGTGGCCGACGACGGCGGCCAGTGGAACATGTTCGTGGCCGTCGTCGACAAGCACGGGCTGGTACCTAAGGCGGTCATGCCCGAGACGCAGAGCTCGTCCAACACCGGCCGGATGAACTCGGTGCTGCGCAACCTGCTGCGCCAGGGGGCCAAGTCGGTGCGCGAGGCGTCCGCCCGCGGGGCCGACGCGGCCCGGGCGGAGAAGGCCGAGGTGCTGCGGGTCATCTACCGGGTGCTGTGCATCCACCTCGGCACCCCGCCGGAGCGGTTCGACTGGCAGTGGACCGACAAGGACCGGGAGTTCCACCGCGACGGGGTGCTCACCCCGAAGGAGTTCGCGGCCAGGTACGTGGACCTGCCCATTGACGACTACGTCTGCCTCGTGCACGACCCCCGCGCGTCGAGCCCGGCCGGCCGGACCTTCACGGTCCAGTACCTGGGCAACGTGCTGGGTGCCCCGCCGGTGAAATACCTCAACGTCGGCGTGTCGGTGATCAAGGACATCGCCGCGCGGGCCCTGCAGGGCGGCGAGCCGGTCTGGTTCGGCTGCGACGTGGCCAAGATGATGAGCAACGAGTACGGCGTGTGGGACGTCAACCTCTACGACCTGCCGGCGGTGTACGGCGCGGACTTCACCCTCGGCAAGGCCGACCGGCTCGTGTTCCACGAGACCCTGATGACCCACGCCATGCTGTTCACCGGGGTGGACCTCCTCGACGGCGCGCCGCGCCGGTGGCGGGTGGAGAACAGCTGGGGCTCGGAGCGGGGCAAGGACGGCTTCTACACGATGAACGACTCGTGGTTCGACGAGTACGTCTTCGAGATCGCGGCGCGGCGCAGTGCGCTCCCCGAGGAGCTGCAGCAGGCGGTCGACGCCGACCCGATCGTGCTGCCGGCCTGGGACCCGATGGGCTCGCTGGCCCGCTAGGTAGCGGCAGGCCGGGCCGGCACCCCGCCGGCCCGGCTCAGGCCGGTCAGGCGAGCTTGCGGCGGCGGACCCACCAGTAGCAGAACCCGGCCAGGGCCACGGCCAGCGCGAGGAAGATCGCGGCTTCGTACCACTGGAACGCCCAGTAGCGGCTGGCGGGCTGGTAGGTCACCACCTGCCGCAGGTGCAGCCGGCCAAGAGAGTTCTGGCAGGCCTGGAAGCTCGCCGTGCTGCTCTCGCAGGCCGGGGGGGCCGGGCCGCTGAAGGCGTGGCCGGCCGCGTTGATGGTCTGGTCGGACAGCACCCAGGCGCCTTGTATCTTCACGGCCTCGGTCACGGTCATGTGACCGCCGTTCGTCACGCTCATCTCGGTGAGGTTCGCGGCGTTGAACGGCGAGATTACGCGCACCGGCGTGATCAGGTGCGGCCTGATCCCCAGCGGCATGGCCAGCTGGACCGCGGCGAAGGCGGCGACCGTGATGGCCATGGCGGGCACGGTGCGGCGGACGAGCACCCCGACGGTGACGCCGAGGGCGAACGCGAACGCGGCGTAGCCGACCGGGACGATGTCCCGCGCGCCGAACAGCAGCGGAGCCAGCCGGGTGGCTGCGGACGCGGTGTTCCGGTTCGACTCGACCCCGGCGGCCCGGTCGATCGGGCTGGACCACCAGGTCACCATCAGGCTGAACAGTCCGGCCGCGGCCATGCTGGCCAGGCCGATCAGGCCGAGCTTGACGGCCAGCCACCGGGTGCGGGTGATGCTCTGGTTCCAGGCCAGCCGGAAGGTGCCGGTCTCGAGCTCACGGGTGACCAGCGGCGCACCCCAGAACAGGCCGATGACCGCGGGAACGACGTACAGCACCCCGATGCCCAGGTGGTAGAGCACGGACAGGCTGCCCTTCAGCTCGCCCTGGAAGCTGCTGGCCAGGGCCGGGCAGTCGCCGTGAGCGTGACAGGTGGCGATCCCGCTGGCGGAGTACAGGCTGGCCAGATGGGGGGCGGTGGCCCCGAGCGCGATCGCGAGCGCGGCCAGCGCGGCGCAGGCCACCCATGCCTGGGTGCGGAACTGCCGCCAGGTCAGCCAGATCATCGCTGCACCTCCAGGAGGGACGTACGGCTGCGGGCCGCGCCGGGAGCCTGGGCCATGTAGGCCAGAACCAGGTCTTCGAGGCCGACCTGCGAGACGGTCCAGGCCGGGTCGCGGATGGGGCCGTCGGTGCGGACCAGCATCGTGCTCTGCCGGTCGGTGTGGCTGGCCTGGATCACCTCCACGCCGGCCGGCAGGGTGGCCGGGTCCCGGCGGGCACCGGACAGCAGGTGATGCGTGGCCAGCAGCTCATCGACCTCGCCGGCCAGCTGCACCCGGGCCGCGGTGAGCACGACCGCGTAGTCGCAGGCCCGCTCCAGGTCGGCGACCAGGTGGGACGACAGCACGACGCTGACCTCGTGCTCGGCCACGGCTTCCATCAGCTCCTGCAGGAACTCGCGGCGGGCCAGCGGGTCGAGACTGGCCACCGGCTCGTCCAGGATCAGCAGCTCGGGCTTCTTGGCCACGGCCAGGGTCAGGGCCAGCTGGGCCCGCTGGCCGCCGGACAGCTGACCGGCCCGCTGGGCCGGGTCCAGGCCGAGATGCTCGATCCGGCGCCGCGCCAGCCCCGCGTCCCAGCCCGGGTTGAGGTGGGCGCCCAGCCGGAGGTGGTCGGCCACGGACAGGCTCGCGTAGGTGGGCGCGTCCTGGGCCACGAAACCGACCCGGGCCAGCTGCGCCGGGCCGGAGCCCGGACGGCTGCCGAGGACCTGAATAGTGCCGCCGGACGGGGCCAGCAGGCCCACAGCCAGGTGCAGCAGGGTGGTCTTCCCGGCCCCGTTCGGGCCGACGAGCCCGACGACGTGCCCGGGCGGGAGGCTGAGTGTGCAGTCCGACAGGGCCCAGCGGTGGCCGTACCGCTTGCTGAGCCCGGCGGTCTCCAGGACGGCCGTCATGCTATGTCCTCCTCGGCGGCGGACCGGAAAGTGCTGAGAAACAGGGCCTCGATGCTCTCGTCGTCCAGCCCCGCCCGGCGGGCCTTGGCCAGCCAGCGCTGCAGGTCACGGCGGAGCGGCCCGTGCGCGGCGAGCGAGGTGCCGCCGAGGGTCCCTGTGACGAACGTGCCGATGCCGGGGCGGGCCGCGGCCAGGCCCTGGTACTCGAGTTCCCGGTAGGCCTTGAGCACCGTGTTCGGGTTGATCGCCAGCCCCGCGGCCACGTCCTTGACCGTCGGCAGCCGGTCACCTTTGCGCAGCACGCCAAGCCGCAGGGCCTGGCGGACCTGGTGGATCAGCTGCAGGTACGGCGCGACACCGGAACGGCTGTCGAGGTGGAACTCGATCACGGCACCTCACTTTAGCTAGGCTCCTAGCACTATAGGCTCCTACGGTACTCAGATGTCAAGAAGACCGGGGCCGCAACGTCCCGCGGCCGTGTCCATCCCGGGGTTCCCCGATCGTCGACGTGATGTGAGACCGGGCCGCCGGGCCAGGGCTCGCAGATCAGGGCGGTGATAGCTTGCCCAGACCGGGCGCCAGCGCCGCTACGGCCACGACGAGAACCGGAGAACACCATGAAGTACATGCTCTTGATCTGCGTTGACGCATCCCGCGCCGAAGCCCCGGACGCCGACGCCGCGGACGCCCCAGCCGAGCCCGCGCCGGACAGCCCGATCAACGTCTGGCTCGACGCGGTCCGCGACATGCGGCTGGACGGCGGCCCGCTCCTGCCCCCGAGCGAGGCCAGGACCGTGCGGGTCCGCGACGGCGAGACGCTCCTCGGCGACGGGCCGTTCGCCGAGACCAAAGAGGTGATCGCCGGGTACGACATCCTCGAGTGCGCGGATCTCGACGAGGCCATCGCGATGGCCGCCCGGCATCCCGTGGCCACGTTCGGCTCGATCGAGGTGCGGCCGCTCTGGCCGGAATGAGCGCGGGCGTCGAGGCCGCCGTCGCCGACGCCTTCCGCGAGGAGTGGGGCCGCATCGTGGCCTTCCTGATCCGGATGACCGGCGACTGGGACCTGGCCGAGGAATGCGCGCAGGACGCCTTCGCGCAGGCGCTGGTGCGCTGGCCGGACGATGGCGTCCCGCGCCGCCCCGGCGCATGGCTGACCACGACGGCGCGAAACCGGGCCCTGGACCGGCTGCGTCGCCGCGCGAATGAGGCCGTCAAGATGCAGGAGGCAATGGTGATCACGCGCCTGGCCGAGTCGGGTGACGCCGAGGACGACAGCGGCATCGGCGACGACCGGCTGCGGCTGATCTTCACCTGCTGCCACCCGGCGCTGGCCATGGAGGCCAGGGTCGCGCTGACCCTGCGCACCGTGGCCGGCCTGACCACCAGCGAGGTCGCCCGGGCCTGCCTGGTCACGGAGCCGACCATGGCCAAGCGCCTGGTCCGGGCCAAGGCCAAGATCCGCAACGCGGGCATTCCCTACCGCGTGCCGCCTCCGCAGCTTCTGCCCGAACGTGCGTCCGGGGTGCTGGCCGTGCTGTACCTGCTGTTCAACGAGGGATACGCGGCTACCGCCGGGGCCGACCTGGTGCGGCAGAACCTGTGCGCCGAGGCCATCCGCCTGGCCCGGCTCCTGGTCCGGCTCACGCCGGGCGAGCCCGAGCCCGAGGGGCTGCTCGCGCTGATGCTGCTGCATCATTCCCGGCGCGCCACCCGGACCGACGGCACGGGCGAGCTGGTCACGCTGGAGTACCAGGACCGCGGGCGGTGGGACGCGAGCGAGATCGGCGAGGGCGTGGGCCTGCTTGAGACGGCCCTGCGGCGCGGGCGGCCCGGGCCGTACCAGGTGCAGGCGGCCATCGCGGCCTGCCACGCCACCGCCATGACCGCGGCCGAGACCGACTGGGTCGAGATCGCCGCGCTCTACGGCGAGCTGGCCCGGCTGGTGCCGTCGGCGGTGGTGGAGCTGAACCGGGCCGTGGCCGTGGCCATGGCCGACGGCCCGGCCGCCGGGCTGGCGCTGGTGGACCGGCTGGAAGCCGGCGGCGCGCTGGCCGGCTACCACCTGCTGCCCGCCACCCGCGCCGACCTGCTACGCCGCCTGCACCGGGATGCCGAGGCCGCGGAGGCGTACCGGCAGGCCCTCGGCCTGGCCACCTCCGACACCGAGCGCCGCTACCTGACCCGGCGGCTGGCCGAGGTTACCGGCGCCGGCTGACTGCGGGCCGGGATCACTTCCCCCGGAGGCTGGTGAGGCGGGCCGGTCAGCCCACGTCGCGGCGGTGCATGCCGGGCCGGCCCGGCTCGATGCCCCAGGTGATGATGCGCTCCGGGTACAGCCGGATGATCTCGCCACTCATGAACGGCTGCGGTGCGGCCGCGCCGGTGAGGGCGTCGGCGTGACCCCGGATCTCCATGCCGCGCACCGTCCAGGGCTGGACCGAGACGAGGTCGTCGATGACGAACGCGGCCTGCCCGTTCGCGCGCACGTTGCGGAACTTCTGGCTGGCCCCCATGTTGCGGCCGCCGATATCGATGGTGCCCGTGTCGGTGTTGACGTGGAAACCCACCGGGCTGTTCTGCAGCCGCCCGCGCGGTCCCGCGGTGGCCAGCCGCCCCAGGCGCTGCCCGGCCAGGTACTCGAGCTCCGCGGCACTGAACGTGGCCATGTCGGCCTCCTGCCGGATGACGGGCGGGGTCGATGTTCATCATTCTTGCTGACTCCCCCATTCAATCAGCTGGCTGATAAAGGTGGCGGAAATGCCAATGCCCGCTCACGGCCTGTAAGCAACGGCCAGCCGTCCGGGTGCGATAGCGTCAACGAGCACTGTTGACGAGTGGTCTGGCTCAGGAAGGGAGCGGAACGGGGCGATGGTGTCGCAGGCCAGCAGGCTTCGAGACGTCCGCTATGACATCCGGGGGCCGGTGCTCCGCCGAGCGCGGCAGCTCGAGGCCGAGGGACACCAGATACTCAAGCTGAATCTGGGCAACCCCGCGCCGTTCGGCCTGTTCGCACCCGGCCCCGTGGTGGCCGACGTCATCGCCAGCATCGGCGACGCCCAGGGCTACAGCGACGCCCGGGGCATCTACCCGGCCCGGCTGGCGGTGGCGGAGTCGTTCCAGCGCAAGGGGGTCACGGGCGTCGGCCCGGATGACGTGTTCCTGGGCAACGGCGTATCCGAGCTGATCGTGATGGCGCTGCAGGGCCTGCTGAATGAGGGCGACGAGGTCCTGATTCCCAGCCCCGACTACCCGCTGTGGACCGGCGCGGCCGGGCTCTGCGGCGGCCGGGCCGTGCACTACCGCTGCGCGGAGCAGGAGGGCTGGGCGCCGGACCTCGAGCATGTGGCCGACCAGATAACGTCGCGCACCCGCGCCCTGGTGCTCATCAACCCGAACAACCCGACCGGCGCGGTGTACTCGCGCGAGACCCTGCTCGGGCTGCTCGACCTGGCCAGGCGGCACGGGCTGCTCGTGCTCACCGACGAGATCTACGACCAGATCCTGTACGAGGACGCCGTGCATGAGTGCGCGGCCGCGCTGGCCCCCGATCTCCTGGTGCTGACCCTCGGCGGCCTGTCGAAGACCTACCGGCTGGCCGGCTTCCGGTCCGGCTGGCTGGTGGTCTCCGGGCCGCGCCGCGACGCGGCCGAGTACCTCGAGGGCCTGGAGCTGCTGGCGAACATGCGGCTGTGCCCGAACGTGCCCGCGCAGTACGCGATCGCGCCCGCCCTCGGCGGCCGGGACAGCATCGGCGAGCTGCTGCGGCCCGGGGGCCGGCTGCGCGAGCAGCGCGACCGCGCCTGGCAACAGATCAACGAGATCCCCGGGGTGAACTGCGTCAAGCCCGAGGGCGCGCTGTACCTGTTCCCGCGCCTGGACCCGGACGTCCATAAGATCTCGGACGACGAGCGCATGGTGATCGACCTGCTGGAGCAGGAGGACCTGCTGCTCTCGCACGGCACCGGGTTCAACCTGCCGAGCGCCGACCACCTGCGCCTGGTGTTCCTGGCCGGGGTCGATGTGCTCGACGACGCGATCGGCCGGCTGGCCCGCTTCCTGGAGGACTACCACCAGTAGCGGGGCTCAGCAGCGCTGGCCCTCGGCCGCCGGGGTCAGCCGGCGCCTGAACGCGACCTGCAGCCGGCCGCCGGGCGGGTCGGCAGGAAACTCCTGCTGTGGCCGGGCCTGCCAGCTCGCGGCCAGCACGCCGAGGCAGACCACCACGGCCCCGGCGATCTGGATCAGGCTGGGCCGCTCGTTGAGCACGAGGAAGGCCAGCAGCATGGACGCGCCGGGCTGCAGCAGCAGGGTCAGCGAGGAGATGGCGGCGGGCAGCCGGGGCAGCGACGAGGTGATCAGCAGCCACCCGATGGTCTGGCTGGTCAGCGAGAGCAGCAGCAGCCAGCCGAAGGACGGCCACGGGATGTGCAGGCCGAACCCCCCGAAGGCCAGGCCGAGCAGCAGCGAGCCGATGGCGGCGCCGGCCGTGGCCTCGGCCAGCGGACCCGCGGCGTGCCGCGTGCCCGTTGATGTCCGGCGCAGGATGAGCAGGAATATCGCATAGGCGACCGAGGTGCCCAAGCCGTACCCGACCCCGGCGAGCGGGTGGATCCCGCCGGAGGCGCCCCCGGCCAGGCCGGACACCATCACCACGCCTGCCATCACCACGGGCAGGAAGACCAGGAACCTGCGCTCCGGGCGTTCCTGGAACAGTGCCCAGGCAGCGAAGGCGACGAACAGGATCTGCAGATTTCCCAGCACCGTGGCGATCCCGGCCCCGACCTCGGCGATGGCGTGGTTCCAGAGCACCAGGTCCACGGCCAGGAACAGGCCGGCCACGAAGGCCCCGATGCGGGCGGACCGCATGCGGCCCCCGTAGCGCCGCTGCTCGAGCACGGCCAGCAGGACGAGCAGGGGCAGGGCGAGGAGGCAGCGGTAGAACCCGGTGGTGGCGGCGCCGACGCCGGCCAGCTTGACCAGCACAGCCGACGCGGAGATGGAGGCCGCGCCGAGAACCGCGAGCCCGAGGGGCCGGCGGCCGCCGGCAGGCCTGCCCTGGTCAGCACCTCCGTTGTCAGTAAGGACCGTCTCCGCGTATGGTGCTGACATGATGTCCACCCTACGGGGGCGGTCTGACAGGAGTCAAAGCGGCTTTGGTGCTGACCTGACCGAGGCTCTTGTCGCGTGCACCGAGCTGATCAACACCGGCCGCGACGCGGCCGGCGAGGGCCTGGCCACCGTGGCGGATGTGCAGGAGATCGGCGATCGCTACGCGTTCCACGGCATCCCCGCCGGGGACAGGGACGTGCCGCGGCTGCGCACGCATCGGGCCCGGCTGGACGCCATCGCGGCGGCCTGCGAGGCAGGCGACGACGGCGCGACCATCGAGATGCTGAACGCGCTGCTCGCGCAGACCGGCGCGACCCCGCAGATCGTCGCGCACGACGGCCGGGGGCCGCACATCCATGTGTCCCGCCCGGCGGCGCCGCTCGCCGACCGGATCGCCGCTCACCTCGCCATGGGCCTGGCCGAGCTCGTGGTGGCCGGCGAGAGCGAGCGGATGCACTGCTGCGCCGCGGCGCCCTGCCGCAACGTGTTCTTGGACCTGTCCCGCAACCGGTCGCGCCGCTACTGCGACAGCCGCACCTGCGGCAACCGGCTGCACGTCGCGGCGTACCGCGCACGCCGGGCCGGAGCGGCGTAGCCCGGCGATCAGGCCAGCGGCTCGGCGCCCCGCCCCGAGGCCCGGCCCGAGCCGGTCGCCAGGCCGAGCCGCTGGGCGCGGTAGCTCACGATCAGGCGCTGCACGGCGAACGTCACCGCCAGGTAGAGCAGGATGCTGGCGCTGCCCAGGCCGCGTTCGTCCTTGCCGGTCAGCACGTAGTCGTAGGCCAGGTGCACGGCCAGCGACACCACCCACAGCGCGGCGGTGATCCAGGTTCCCCGCGACCAGGCCACGCCCCCGTCGGACCAGATGCGCACGGTTCCGGCCCGGACCGCGCCCAGCACGGCCGCGAGCACCAGGCTGCCGGCCAGGCTGGCCACGACCGCGACCTTGTCGTGATCCGCTTTCAGGAACGACACGAGCTCTACCACGCCGATAACCCCGAGGATCAGCGGCACGCGGGGATTGAACGAGCGCACCGGACGGGACCGCAGCTGCCTGACGACGATGTAGACGAGGACAAGAATGCCCAGAAGAAGATCAACTACTTGCATGTGGCCGCGCTCCTGAATCTGTCCCTAATGGAGTCCCACCTTTACGGTAGATCCGCCGACAGGCGCGGCCCCGTGCGCGGTGTACCGATATTCCCATGACAAATGTCACGGTGGACCCGGGCTTGGCCGACCTGGCGTCGAGTGCTCCGGCGGTCCTGCTAGGTTGTGGCTGGGGAACACACAGGCCAGATCGGAGGTCTCGATGGGCCTTCCCGCTAGTCAGCGCAGAATCCTGGAGAGGATCGAGCACGCCCTGCTGGGCTCCGATCCGCGTCTCGCTGCGCTCTTTTCCATCTTCACCAGGCTGAACCGCGACGAGGAGATGCCACGGCTGGAGGAGGTCCGCGCCCGGGCCGCCATCATCCTGGCCAGGATCTGGTACCGGATCGCCGCATTCGGCCGGTGGTTCGGGGCGCCACGCCGGGCTAAGCTGCGCGCCGCGCTGTTCTTCCCGGTGGCGCTCGCCATCGTGGCCGCGGCGGTTCTGGTCGGCGGGTCGTTCCCCAACACGGGCCGCTGCGCTGTCGCGCTGCGCACGCAGGACACCACCCAGTCCAGCGCCCGCTCCCGGATCTGCGGGCCAGTGGTCGCGAATCCCGCCATCCTCGGCCGCTAGCCGACCGCGGCCCGGCCCGGCGGCCGTCCGCGGGTCAGCTGCTGATCGCCACGAGTTCGGGCCGCAGGCACACCTGTCCGGCTCCGCCGGCCGCGGGGCCGCCGAGCCGGGCGCACGCCGCCAGCAGCACGGTGCCGGTCGCGGGGTCGACGCTGCCGCCCAGGCCGGAGGGGTCGTCGAAGTAGTGCGGCCACGGCACAGGCGGCGTGGTCCATACCACCCGCCGACGCGCGACGGCGT
Organism: uncultured Actinomycetota bacterium; assembly: GCA_963844655.1. Classification (GTDB taxonomy): domain Bacteria; phylum Actinomycetota; class Actinomycetes; order Streptosporangiales; family Streptosporangiaceae; genus JASHPR01. Next base: position 490,489 of record CAWJPA010000002.1, read on the forward strand.
ACCCCCACGCATCGCCCGGTGCCCCCTGGTCCAGGCCGAGCGCCACACCGTCCCTGACGCCGTACAGGCCGGATGACGCCGGGACCGCCGACCTTCTGATCGGTGCCCCGGTGCGGGGATCCAGGCCGGTCAGGCCGTTGCCGCTGGTGACGTACAGCGCCTGGCGGGTCACGTCCTCGCTCTGGGGCACGACGCCGGCCCGCCGCCAGACGAGCTGCCCGGTGGTGGCCCGGTAGGCGCTGAGGTCGGCCGAACCGGCGAAGAGCAGCATGCCGTCGAACGCGGCGCTGAACGTGCCGGCAAACGAGCCGTGTGCGGGCCGGATCACCCGTTCGGCGCCGGTCACCAGGCTGATCCGGCGCACCGCGGTCACCGGTGCGCTGCCCAGGTAGCCGGCCGCGGACACCGTGACGTACAGGCTGCGGCCGTCCATCCGCCAGGCCTGTGGCGCCGTCCCGGTCGGCCGGCTCCAGACCGGCTGGCCGGTGGCGTTCCTGTAGTTCGTCACGGACCTGTTGCCGACGACGACGGTGTGCGCGGAGTCCGCGGCGACCGCGCCGCCGTAAAGGGCCGCGGGATAGGCGCGGATCTGCTGGCCGCTCCGGGCGCTGAGGACCGCCTCCTCACGCACGGTCCCGCCGGTCGTGGCGTCGGGGAAAGCCACCCCCACGGTGACCACCTGCGGCCACGACGCCACCGACACGATCGCTGCTCCGTCAGGGAACCCGGTGAGAGTCGTGGCCCAGAGCGGGGTCCCGGCCCTCGCGTCAAAGGAGTAGACGTTCATGCCGTAACCCGTCACGGCCACCTGGGGGCCTGCCGCCACATAGGCCTCGCCCTGGGCCGGCACGGTGCCGGCGACTCCGCCCTCAGCGGTCCATGACCCGGTCAGCGGCTGGGCCCAGCGGATGGTCCCGGTGGACTCGCAGCGCGAGCCGGCGCAATGCTCGGTCGCTGACTCGTTGGCGTAGCCGGGGATGATAGCCGCCCCGATCAGCACGGCGGCCAGCAGCCCACGCCGCGTCCACACCGATGACCAGCGCGCCATGCCCACGCCTACCCCACGACCCCTTCTCCTGGCACGCCCGACCGTGAACCCACGCTCGCGGAGACCCCCGCTGATCAAACAACCGTAGACCCAATTCGCGCCCGAGGCGGCGCGGACAGGACCGACTCCGGTGACCTTCCACGGCGGGGATGCCGGCCGCCGCCCGGCGCCACCGCGCCGCCGCACCGCGAGATAGCGTTGGCATCGCCGCGCCAGCCCCAGCAACGAGGAGGAGACCATGGCCGACCGTGCGCCGTTGCCGTTCGACTTCATGCCCCAGGTGCCATCGTTCACTGTGGAGAGCGATGACGTCAGCGATGGCCAGCCCATGAGCGACAAGCAGGTCTACAGCGGGTTCGGGATGACGGGGCAGAACATCTCGCCGCACCTGCGCTGGTCCGGATCCCCGCCGGAGGCCCAGGGCTTCGCCGTCACCTGCTACGACCCGGATGCCCCGACCGGTTCCGGCTTCTGGCACTGGCTGGTTCTCGACATCCCCGCCTCCGTCGCCGAACTGCCCGCGGGCGCGGGCGCCAGCGATGGGGGCGGCCTGCCCGCAGGCGCGTTCTCGGTGCGGAACGACTACGGCACCAAGGACTTCGGCGGCGCGGCGCCGCCCGCGGGTGACCCGCCGCACAGGTACGTGTTCACGGTGTATGCCCTCGACACCGACAAGCTGGGCGTCGATTCCGAGGTCTCCCCGGCGGTCGCTGGGTTCAACCTCCGGTTCCACACGATCGCCCGGGCCCTGATCGTCCCCGTTTACGGCCACTGACCGGTACGGACAGGCTCGGGGTCTTACCTGACAAGCAGATGAGGAGAGCAGATGCCCCTCGATGAGGACACGGTGCGCCTGGCCCAGGGCAAGAACCTGGCCACGGTGGTGACCCTGATGCCCAACGGCCAGCCGCAGGCCTTGCTGACATGGGTTGACAGCGATGGCGAGTACGTGCTCGTCAACACGGAGCCGCAGCGGCAGCGGGCGAGAAACATCCGCCGCGACCCCAGGATCACGGTGCTGATCCACTCCGACGCGGACCCATGGGACTGGTCCGAGGTGCGCGGCCGGGTCGTCGAGACCATCGACGGCAGCGAGGCCCGCGACCACATCGACAAGCTGTCCCGCAAGTACGTGGGCACCGACTACCGCAACCCGATCGGGCCGCAGGGCCGCGTGATACTCAAGATCGCTGCGGACAAGGTGAACACCCCCCGCTCGCTGGGCCGCCGGTAGCCCAGGAGCGGCCGGCCCGGCAGGGGCGCCGTCAGCCCAGGCGGCGCCCCAGGCCGGCCAGCACTCGGCGCTCCTTATCCGGGCTCAGGCCGTGGGACGGCCGCCCGGGCGGAGGCGGCGGCGGGTCGCCCTCGTCCTGCAGCCAGCGCCAGGTGTCGGCGACGGTTTCCTCGACCGGCCTGCAGGTCAGGCCCGCCGCATACGCGGCCGAGACGTCACCGTCATGCAGGCCGGCGAACTCCCCGTCCGGCGGCAGCCAGATGGGAAGCTCGGTCCAGGGCTCGATGCCCTCCGCCTCGATCACCTCCGGCGCGACCCAGACCAGCGAGGCGCGGGACCCGGTCACCTCCCTGGCCGCCGCGAGCAGGCTCGCCATCGTGGCCTGGCCCGGCTGGCTCACCGCGTTGAACGCGCCGCCGATGCGCCGCTCGGCGGCCGAGATCATCCACGCGGCAAGGTCGCGGCAGTCGATGTACTGCAGCGGCCGGTCCGGCGGGCCCGGGGCCAGGACCTCACCGCCAAGCTCCATCCGCCGCAGCCACCAGGGCATCCGGCCGACCCGCTCGTACGGTCCCAGGATCAGGCCGGCCCGGGCCAGCAGCGCCCAGTCACCGAACGCCCCGGCCACCGCCAGTTCACCGCCGCGCTTGGCCGCGGCGTAGTCCTCGCTGTCCGTGCTGGCCGGGTCCCCGTCGACCACCGGCGCGCTCTCATCGGCGCCCGGGGGTATCGGCCACCGGTACACCGACCGGCTGGACACATAGCCGTAGTGGCCGACCCGGCCCACCAGCAGCGCGGCCGCATCCGCCACGGCGCGGGGCGCGCCGCTCCAGGTGTCGATCACCGCATCCCAGGAGCCGTTGCCGAGCGCGGCCCGCATGGCGGCGCGGTCGCTGCGGTCGGCGTGCAGGGCTTGCGCCCCGGGCGGCTGATGGCCGCTGATCCCGCGGTTGACCGTGGTGACATCGTCGCCGCGGGCCAGGGCCGTCTCCACAACCGCCCGGCCTACGTGATGCGTTCCGCCCAGGACCAGAAGCCTCATAACAGCCACACTGCACCGCTCGCCCCGGGCCGTGAGCCCGTGTTCGTCCTGGGCGTAGCCGGAGCGGGAGAATGTCAGGGACGGCGGCATATGACGGCAGAGGAGGAACCGCTCGTTGCCGGGATCGGTCTTTGATGCGCTCGCCGCGGACTACGACGCCGCCCGGCCTGCCTATCCCGACGGCCTGTACCGGGCCCTGGAGTACGCCACCGGCCCCCTGCCGGGGAAGCTGGTGCTCGACGGCGGTGCGGGAACCGGGATCGCCACCCGGCAGCTGGCCGGGAGAGGCGCCCGTACGGTGGCCTTCGACATCGGCGAGCAGATGCTCCGCCGCGCTCAGGCGCACAGCCCTGGATCGTGCTTCCTGCTCGCGGACGGCAACCGGCTGCCGCTGCGCGACCGGTGCGTCGACCTCGCCTGCTTCGCCCAGTCGTGGCACTGGTTCGACCTCGACCGCGCCATCGGCGAGGTCGCGCGGGTGCTGCGGCCCGGCGGGTTCTGGGCGGCGTGGTGGAACCATGCCTGGGCGGACGGCGAGGAGTGGTTCGAGATCTACCAGGATCTGCTGGAGTCGGCCTGCCCCGGTTACGACCGTGAGCACCGCGATCCCAGCTGGGCCGAGGACCGCATCTCCCGGACCGGGCTGTTCGAGCCCGCCACCGAGTTCATCGTGCGCTGGACCAGGACGCTCAGCACCGAGCGCTGGCTGACCTTCGAGCGCAGCAAGTCCTACTTCGGCGCGCTCGGGCCCGGCGACCGCGCGCGGCTGCTGACCAGGATCGCCAGCCTCATCGGCGGCCGTTTCCCCGACGGCCGGATGTCGGTTCCGCACCGCACCCGGATGTGGCTGGCCCGGCGGCGGGTCAGGCCTGCGGGAGGGTAGCGATGTGCTCCCCGCATCCGGCCGGGTCGTACCCGGGCAGGCTGGCCAGCTGATCGAGCAGCCACCGCGAGGAGAGCACCTTGATCAGGGCCTGGATCTCGCGGGTCCCGGCCAGGTCGGCCGGGATGACCAGGTCAAATCGCTCCGCGGCCAGCGGAACGAAGGCCAGGCCGTAAGCGAGAGCCGCCGGCTCGCTGGTCACGCCCGCATCGGCCAGTCCCGCGGCGATGGCCGCCGCCGCCTGCAGGTGCCCGGTGGCCTGGGTGCCGTAGCCGGGCAGCTGGCCGCCGTCGATGCCCAGCTCGGCCAGCTCCCGGTCGAGCACGTGGCGCGCCTCGGATCCTGGCTCCCGGTTCACCAGGCGCAGGCCGCGACGCGCCAGATCGCCGACACCGGAGATGCTGCCCGCGAGGTCGGGGCGCAGGGCCAGGCCCTCCCGCCAGGAGCAGAACCCGACCACCTCGGCCCCCTGCCGCAGCTGCTCCGCGGCCGGATCCGTGTTGTAGCCGCCGGAGTGGCCGCGCAGGTGTACCCCGGCGACGTGTACCAGGCCCCGGGCGGCCAGGCGGAGCGCTTCCTGGCTCGGGCACGGCCACCAACCGAACGCGACCGGCGGGTCCAGCAGGCTGAGCGGCTTCTCCAGCAGCGGCATGGCCGGATCGCAGCCGGCCACCAGCAGCGTCGGCGGTGGGGGCCCGATCGGCGCTACCGCGTGGGTTCCTGGCCCGTCGGGCCCGCGGGCCAGCCCGCCGGCCGGCAGGAATCCGGCCCGGCTGGCCGAGGCGCCGGCCAGCGGGAGCGCCACGAACTCATCCCCCATCGGCGCGAGCATGACCCGTGCACCCTCGTCACCGAGCGGCGCCACCGGGCGGGCGGCGACCTGGGTCACCGGGCTGTCCGGCCCGAACATCTCCTCCACCGTCAGGCCCAGCGCCCGCCCCAGGGCCAGCGCCACCCGCAGCGACGGGTCGGAGAGCCCGGACTCGACGGCCGAGACCGCCTGGCGCGACACCCCGGCCATGCCGGCCAGCTGCTGCTGGGAGAAGCCCCGGGCCTGGCGGGCGAGCCGGAGCCGCGTGCCGCCGCCCGAGGCCGCGGCACCGGTGGCGCCGGCCCCGTCCTGGCCGCCCCCGCCGCCCCGCGCGGCCCCTGCGCCGCGCGCCGCCCCCGACCCGGTCATGTCCGGGACTGCTCCGGGTCGGCAGGCCGGCCGGGCCCGGATTCCCGGCCGGGCGGGCCGGTCGCGGCGCCGTCCGGCCCGAACCAGGGCGGGTCGACCGCGGTGACGGCCAGCTCGCCGCCGACCGCCGCGAGCCGTTCGGGCAGGCGGCAGACCACCGTGACGCCGCCGACGGCCAGGTCGGCCTCCCAGCCGGCACCTGCGGGCCTGCAACCGGTGACCGTCCCGGTCAACACCAGCCCGCGGTCGGGGTGGGCGCCCGGGGTCACCCGCTCGGGATGCACTCCGGCCACAGCGTCCTGACGCATCCCCCCAGTCTCAGGTACGCCGGCCGGGCCCTGTCCACCCCCCGGGGCCTGATTTTGCCCTGGCCACGGGACAAACCCCAGGTAACCGACCAGTTCGGCGACGCGCCGGGACGCCGGCCGCAGCACCACCTCGTCGGGCGCGCCCACCTGCAGCAAGGTCCCACGGTCGATGATGGCCAGCCGGTCCGCGAAGGCCTGCGCCTCGGCCAGCTCGTGCGCGACCAGCATCGCGGGCACCGACCGGGCGGTCACGAGCTCCACCACCAGCTCGGTCAGCACCCGCCGCAGGCTGGCGTCCAGTCCGGTATAGGGCTCATCGAGGAGCAGCGCCTCGCAGTGCGCGAGCAGCAGCCGCCCCAGCGCGACCCGGTGCGCCTGGCCGCCGGACAGCCGGGCGGGCATCGCGGCCAGCAGGCCGGAGATGCCCAGCGTCCCGGCCACCTGTGCCAGCTCGGTGCCGGACGGGTCGGTGTCCGGGGCGTAGCAGAGGTTGTCCCGCACCGACAGGTGCGGGAACAGCCCGGGGTCCTGGCGCAGCAGGCCCACCCGGCGCTGCCACGGCGGAACGCGGAACGCCGGGGGCTCGGTCGAGGTCAGCACCCGGTCGCCCAGCACGACGCGGCCGCGCCGCGGCGGAATCAGGCCGGCGATCGCCTCGAGCACCGTGGTCTTGCCCGCACCGGACGGCCCGAACAGCGCCAGCCGCTCCCCCGGCGCGACGCGCAGCGCGGCGCGCACCGTGAACTCCCGGCGGTCAACCTCGACGTCGGCCTCGAGCACGAGCGCTCCAGATGTAGGCGGCAAGCGGCAGCGGCAGCGCGATCACGAGCAGGACCAGGGCAAACGGCAGCGCGGACGCGAGCCCGGTCAGCTGCAGCGTGGTCCAGATCTGCATCGGGATGCCGTACGGGTGGTAGGCGATGATGACCACGGCGCCGAACGCCCCCATGGCCCGGGCCCAGGCCACGGCCAGCGCCATGGCCAGCCCTGGCGCCGCCAGCGGCAGCGTCACCCGGCGGAACACCCGCCGCGGCCGGTCGCCGAGCAGCGCCGCCTGCTGCTCCAGCCGCGGGTCGACGTCGCTGAACGCCGACTGCGCGCCGAGCACGTAATACGGGGCGGACTCGTAGATCTCGGCGATGACCAGGGCCAGGAAGGTGTTGGTCGTGCTCAGGTGCACCAGGTTCAGCAGCTGGCCGATCCAGGTGAACGGGCCGATCATGAAGATCAGCAGCAGGCCGATCACCAGCGGCGGGAGCAGCAGGCTGCACAGCACGCCCGCCTCCCAGACCCGCGGGTACGGAAGCCTGCCGCGGGCCAGCATCCAGGCCAGGAACGTGCCGAGCAGGAGCAGGACGGCCAGGGTGACACCCCCGGCCGCCAGCGAGACCAGGATCGGCTCGATCGCGCCAGGCCCGGTGAGCGAGCTGACGATGGCGCTGCCTGACAGGTGCGTGAGCAGCGCGATGACCGGGCCGAGCAAGGCGATCCAGATCAGGGCCGCCCCGGCCAGGGACGCATAGCCCCAGGTGGAACGGATGGCCCGGGGCATTGCCGCCCCGGCGCCCGGTCCCTGCGGGCCGCGGCCGGGGGGATACTCCCCCCGGACCGCACCACCCGCAGCAGCGGCCGGGCTAGCCGCCAAGCTCACTCTTCACTGACGCGGGGACCGCGCTGCTATCACCGAACACCGTCGGTGTGATCAACGTGTACCCCCCCTGCTTGTACTGGGCCCGTCCCGTCGGGGAGAGCGTATAGGCCACGAACGCCGTCCCGGCCGCCGTGGGCTTGCCGATCGTGGTGATGTCGAGCACCAGCGGCGAGCCGTGCTTGACCGACGTCTTGCCGGCGGTCGTGATCGTGATCGACGCCGCCATGTACTGGTCGGCCATGGACGCGTCGCCGAGGTTGATCTCGGCCGGCAGGCTGATGTACGGCAGGTGCAGCTGAAGCGCCTGGTTCAGGTAGGCGCTCGACGCGTCGAGCTGACCGGACTGGAGTGTGGCGTCCAGCGAGGCCTCGGCGTAGATCTGGGGGGACTTCGGCGAGTTGATCGGGCTGCCGACGATCTTCGTGACGGTGTTCGAAGGCAGGTGGTAGTGGGACTGCGCGAGCTCGAGCATGTAAATGAACGCGCGCCCCTGCGGGTCGATGTTGGGGTCGGTCCGGCCGAGCTTGAAGCCGGGCGTCTCCATCAGCGTGAACAGGCCGCTCAGCGGCTTCGACCCGTCGGCGAACGCCTTGAACTGGCTGGCGTATTTGCTCTTCGGGTTGTAGGCCACCACGATCTGGGTCGACGCGTACTGGACATACCACTTGGTGTACTTGGGCTCGAGCGGCGTGATGTTGTCGCCGCCGACGCTTTCGAAGACGTTCGGGCTGATCTCGCCGGCCATGATGTCGGACGAGAGCTCGCCCGAGGCCCCGGACCTGCCGGAGTACGTGTAGCCCTTGGCCTTCGTGAACGCCGGGCCCGCGATCTTCTCGTTCAGGTACTGAATCGAGGACGCATAGGCCACGTTCGCGGTGCCGGAGGGCCTTGCTGAGCTCGACGTCGATGACGAGGAGCTTGGGGACGAGCTGCCGCAACCTGCCGCGGCAAGCCCGAGAATGGTAATCACGAGCAGCGCGCCAAGGCGCGCGCCACTGTTCTTTCTCAGGAGAGCCACCATCATCCGACCTTAGCTACCGTCACTTGCGCAACGCAAGAAGCTACGACATGACGTGACCAATGCCTAACTTCGGTAAGAGACGACCTTCAGTTTTCTTTCAGAAACGTTCGCTTAGGTTGGAGGGGCAGGCCCCACCGCCTGGCTCCCCATAACATGGGTCTCGGGCCACCCCCGCGGCGGCTTGGGCCATGCGCCTGGCCAGGGGCCGCGGCGCGCGTGAAAGCCGCAGTGCGGGCCAGAGGAATCCGGACGGGTGAGGCAGGGCGGGCATGAGCAAGGCAACCAGGATCCGACAGCAGAACGCCCGGGAGAAGATTGCGGCCCAGCGGGCCGCTACCAGGCGTGCTGAGGTCCGCAGGCAGGTGCTGATCGCGGGCGGCAGCGCGGTCGCGGTCATCGCCATCGTGGTGGCGCTCATCCTGATCAAGGTGTCCGGCTCGTCCTCGCCGTCCTCCTCCGCGGCCGCCGCGTCGAACGCGGCCGTCACGAAGCAGATCACCACCGTCCCGGCCTCGGTCCTGAACCAGGCCGGCCGGGGCAAGGTGAGCCCGCTGCTCCCGGTCCAGGGCTCGCCGGCGCCGCTCATGGCCAACGGCAAGCCCGAGATGCTCTACATCGGCGGTGAGTACTGCCCGTACTGCGCGGCCGAGCGCTGGTCCATGGCGGTGGCGCTGAGCCGGTTCGGCACGCTCTCCGGGCTGCACTACATCCACTCGTCGAGCACCGACGTCTACCCGAGCACGCCGACGCTGACGTTCCACAACTCCAGCTACACCAGCAAGTACCTGACCTTCACCCCGGTCGAGTGGTACTCCAACACCCCGACCTCCTCGGGGACCTACCCGGTGCTGCAGGCTCCCACGTCGGCCCAGATGGCGGTATTCAACAAGTACGACGCCCCGCCCTACGTGCAGGCCACCGACAAGGGCTCGTTCCCCTTCGTCGACATCGGCAACAAGTACCTGGTCATCGGGGCGCAGTTCCTCCCGACCGCGCTCAAGGGGATGACCTGGTCGCAGGTGGCCGCGGCCATGCATGACCCGTCGTCCGCGGTGGCCACAGACGTCAACGCCGCGGCCAACACGCTCACCGCCGCCATCTGCAAGGCGACCGGCGGCAAGCCGGGCAACGTCTGCACCTCGCCCGCGGTCACCGCCGGGAACGGCGGGCTGTAGTGGCCAGCCAGAAGGCGCGGGCGAGATCGGGCCAGTCCCGCAACCGGCCGGCCGCGCGCACCGCCGTGCCCGCCCAGACCCGCACGGGCGGGCAGGCCAAGGGCGGTGCCAACGGGCAGGCCAAGGGCGCTACCGGGCAGGCCAAGGGCGGCCGGGCGGATCGCAGCCAGACTTCCGGCCAGCGGCCGGGGTCCGGCGAGGTCGCGGCGCCGGCCAAGCCCGCCGGGCGGCCCGCCCCCGGCCGCTGGTTCCAGATCGCCACGCTGGTTCTCTCCCTGGCCGGCCTGGGCGCGTCGATCTACCTGACCGTCCAGCACTACACGGCCGCGACATCGTTCCTCGGCTGCCCGGCGACCTCCACGTTCAACTGCCAGAAGGTCACCACCAGCCCGGAGTCGATCATCTTCGGCATCCCGGTCGCCGTGCTCGGCCTGGCGTTCTACGTGTTCATGGTCGCGGTCAACTCGCCGTGGGCCTGGCGATCCCGGCTGCCAGCGGTCTACTGGGCCCGGCTGGGCAGCATCATCCTCGGCATCGTGTTCGTGCTGTACCTGATCTACACCGAGCTCTTCACGATCGGCGCGATCTGCGTCGACTGCACGAGCGTGCACATCATCACGTTCCTGCTGTTCTGCCTGCTCATCTTCAACGCCTCCCTCGGCAGCACCGCCCCGGGCAGCGCGGTCCCGGGCAGCGGGGCCGCGGCGAAGCGCGCGCGGTAGCGACGGCGCAGACAGGGGAGCGGAAGGCTCGGCGGGAGCAGATGGGCAAGGCAGCCAGGAACCGGCAGCAATCCGTCCGGGAGCGCATCGCGGCACAGCAGGCCGCGGCCCGCCGCGCCGAGGCCCGCCGCCGTCTCATGATCACCGGCGGCGCCATCGTCGTGGTGGTGGCCATCGTGCTGGCGTTCGTGCTCATCAAGCTCAGCTCGGGGTCGCCGGGCTCGTCCGGCACGTCCGGCTCATCGAGCTCCGTGACCGGAGTCGCGCTCCCGGCCAGCGTCCACCGCGACGTCACCGGTGTCCCGGTCAGCACCCTGGACACGATCGGCGAGGGCTCGGTGCTCTCCTACAACCCGTCACCGATCTCCGCGGTCCCCGGCACGGCGCTGACCAGCAACGGCAAACCGGAGATGCTCTACATCGGCGCCGAGTACTGCCCGTACTGCGCGGCCCTGCGGTGGTCCATGGCGGTGGCGCTGAGCCGGTTCGGTACCCTCTCGCCGCTGCGCGGCATCCACTCCTCGCCCACCGACGTATTCCCGAACACGGCCACGCTGACGTTCTACAAGTCCAGTTACGCCAGCAAGTACCTGGTCTTCACGCCGGTCGAGAACGAGACGGTCACCCAGGCCCCGCTGCAGGCCACCACGGCGGAGCAGCAGAAGATCTGGGAGACCTACGAGCCGGACGTCAGCAGCCGCGGCTATCCGTTCATCGACTTCGGCAACAAGTACGTGATCAAGGCGCCGATCTATGACCCCTCGGTGCTGGCGGGCAAGACGTGGTCCCAGATCGCGTCGGCCCTGCACGACCCGTCGAGCCCGATCGCCCAGGGCGTGAACGGCGGCGCCAACCTGATCACCGCGGCCATCTGCAAGACCACAGCCAACCAGCCGGCCAGCGTCTGCACCTCCTCCACGATCACCGCCCTCCAGGCCAAGCTCTGACCCACCCGCCCCGCCACTCCTCCCAGCCCCAGCAAGAGGGCGCATCCCGGACCCGTTCGGCTCACAGTCCATGATCCCGGACCCAAACCCGCTTATTTCGTGGGTTTCAGTCCGGGATCATGAACATGCCCCAACGCGGCCAGACCGCGCGGAGGCCGGAGTCGCCCAGGGCCGTGAGGCCAGGCCGGCGTGGCGGCGGAGGCGGTCCGGCGGACGAACGCCCGCCTTCCTCGCCGGCGCGGGCCCATCCACGTCCGGCTGACGCGGCGCGGAGGCGGGCGACAGGCGGCGCGGAGACACGTTTTCATGATCGTGCGACGAAACCCGCTGTACACGTGGGTTTCGTCGCACGATCATGAAAACCGCGCTGTGGGGTGGCGCATAGGCCCGCCAAGAACCCGCAGTCGGGCTTCGGGACGGTGAACGCCGACCCTCTCGGACCGTCCGCGCGGCGGGGAAGGGTTGGGCGGCCCCGGACCGCCAGCGCGGCGGGGAAGGGTTGGGAGGATCCGGCCGGCCGCGCGGCGGGGAAGGGTTGGGCGGCGAATTTTGTTAGGGTAGCGAACTGTCAGAGGGGCGTACCAAGGAGCAGGCTTAGTGATCGACGAGCACCCGGAGCCGGGCAGACCGGGCCGGGACGGGACCGTGGTGAACGCGGCAGGCGGGGGCGAGGCAGCGGACGAGAGCGCCGCACGGGTGGTGATGATCGTGCTGCGGCTGTTCCGTGCGCTGGAGCGGGTCGGCACCGACCTGACCCCGCAGCAGTACCGCATTCTGAAGCTGGCCGGCGCCGGCGGGGAGCGCTCGGCCAAGCTGGCCGAGCGGCTGGCGGTGGCCAAGCCGACGCTGACCGCCACGGCCGACGGCCTGGTCGCGGCCGGGTACGCGCGGCGCGATGCCGAGCCCGGGGACCGGCGGGTGGTCCGGCTATGCCTGACCGAGGCCGGCCACGGCGCGCTGGCCCGGGCCGACGCCGCTTACGGCCAGTGGCTGGATGAGCTGCTGGAGGAGACCGGCGATCCGGATGCGGTCCTGCACGCGCTGGATACGCTCAACCAGGCCATGGACGTCAGGCGGGCCCGCCGCAGCGTGGCCGCTGCGGGGCCGGCGTGAGGGCGGCGGGGCAGGGCCGGGCAGCGAACGGGACACCGACATCGGAGGCAGCGCGTGGCCGGGCCCCGTGGCGCGGCCTGCGCAGGCGCGGCGGGGCCGCGAGCGGGGACACCACGGCGGCGGCGGCACGCGCGGCGTGGATCCGGCTGGCCGGGTACTGCTGGCGCTACCGGCGCGGGGTCATCCTGGCGCTGGGCGGCTCGCTGCTGGCCACCGTGGTCACCGCCGCGATCCCGCTGATCCAGCGCGACATCGTCGACAACGCGATCTTCGGCCACAGCCAGGCGATCTGGCCCGGAGCGACCCTGCTCATCGTTGCGGCCCTGGTCACCTTCGGCGGCGTGTTCGTGCGCCGGTACTTCGGCGGCCGGGTCTCGCTCGACGTGCAGCACGCCATGCGCACTGAGCTGTTCGGGTCGCTCACCCGGCTGGACGGCGCGCGCCAGGACCAGCTGCACACCGGGCAGATCGTGAGCCGCTCGATCTCCGACCTCAACATGATCCAGAGCCTGCTCAGCATGGTGCCGATGCTGCTCGGCAGTGCGGTGTTGTTCGTGCTGTCGATCGTGATCATGGCGTTCCTCTCCCCGCTGCTCACCGTCGTCGCGCTCGCGGTCACGCCCACGCTGTGGCTGATCGCGTTCGCGTCCCGGCGGCGGCTGTTCCCGGCCAGCTGGGACGCGCAGCAGCAGGCGGCGAACGTGGCAGGCGTGGTAGACGGCGCCGTCACCGGGGTCCGCGTGGTCAAGGGCTTCGGCCAGGAGGAGCAGGAGATCGAGCGCGTCGAGGACGCCAGCACCGCGCTCTACGCCTCCCGGGTGCGCGCGGTCCGGCTGACCGCGCGGTACAACCCGGCGCTGCAGGCCATGCCCGCGCTCGGCCAGGTCGGCGTCGTCTTGCTGGGCGGTTGGCTCGCGATCAAGGGGCAGATCTCGATCGGGACCTTCTTTGCGTTCTCCGCGTACCTGGCCCAGATGGTCGCGCCGGTCCGGGTCCTGGCCGGGATGATCACCATTGGCCAGGAGGCCAGGGCCAGCGTGGTCCGGGTCTACGAGGTGATCGACTCCAAGCCGGTGATCTCGGAGAAGCCGGACGCGGTGGCGCTCCCCCCGGGCACGCCGGATGTCGAGCTCGACGACGTGAGCTTCGGCTACGTGCCGTCCCAGCCGGTGCTGCGCGGGCTGTCGCTGCGGGTGCGGCCGGGCGAGACCCTCGCGGTGGTGGGCACGTCAGGGTCGGGCAAATCCACGATCTCGCTGCTGCTCCCCCGGTTCTACGACGTGCGCGGCGGTGCCGTGCGGATCGGCGGGCACGACGTCCGCGACCTGACCCTCGACTCGCTGCGCGCCTCGATCGGGCTGGTGCTGGAGGAGAGCTTCCTGTTCTCCGACAGCGTCCGCGCGAACATCGCCTACGGCCGCCCGGCCGCGACCGAGGAGCAGGTCGTCGCGGCGGCCAGGGCCGCCGAGGCCGACGGGTTCATCGGCAACCTGCACGACGGCTACGACACCGTCGTCGGCGAGCAGGGCCTCACCCTGTCCGGCGGGCAGCGCCAGCGGATCGCGCTGGCCCGGGCGCTGATCACCGACCCCGCGATCCTGGTTCTGGACGACGCGACCTCGGCCATCGACGCCCGGGTCGAGGCCCAGATCCACGCCACGCTGCGCAAGGTCATGGCCGGGCGGACCACGCTGCTGATCGCGCACCGCAGGTCCACGCTGCAGCTGGCCGACCGGATCGCGGTGCTGGACGAGGGACGGCTGGTCGACGAGGGCACCCACGAGGAGCTCACGGCCCGGTGCGCGATGTACCGGCTGCTGCTGGCCGGGCCCGGGGACGACGCCGAAGGCATCGACGCCGGGGAGCTCGAGTGCTACTCGGACGAGGCCTCGCGCCGCGCGGCCGACCTGGCCGCCGGCACCGGCTCTGGCCCGGCGGGCGGCGCCAGCGGCGGCCGGAAGCCCGCATCCGGCATCACCCCCGCCCTGTGGCCGGAGCCCGCGGACGGCGACGGCCGCGCAGCGGCCCGGGAGGTCCCCGCGGGCACCGCTGGCCCAGGCGGGCTGGCACTGGCCGCCGCGGTTCCCGTTCAGGCTGGCTCGCGGGATCCGGTGACCACGACTGCCGCCGGTGCCGGGGCCAGGGTCGGCCTGGCCGCGGCCGGGCGGCGCACCCTGCGCGGCAGTGCCGGGCCCGCGACCAGCGTGCTGGCCGACATCCCGCCCACCCCCGAGCTGCTGGCCAAGGTGGCGGCGCTGCCCCCCGCCACCGATGTCCCCGAGGTCAACCAGGCCTGGGCCGGGCCGGCGACCCGCACTTCACGCTGCGCCGGCTGCTGCGGCCATTCGCGATCGCGCTGACCGCGGGACTGCTCCTGGATGGCCTGGACGCGCTGGCCAGCATCGCCATGCCGCTGCTGGTCCGGGGCGGCATCGACAACGGCGTGCTGGCCAAGGCGTTTCACGCGATCGTCCTGGTCGCGCTCGCGGCGCTGGCCGTGGTCCTGGCCGACTGGGTGGTCAACCGGGTGCAGACCGTGGTGGTCGGCCGGAACGGGGAACGGCTGCTGTACTCGCTGCGGGTCAAGATCTTCTCGCACCTGCAGCGGCTCGGGCTCGACTTCTACGAGCGCGAGCTGACCGGCCGGATCATGACCAGGATGACCACCGACGTGGATGCGCTGTCCTCGTTCCTGCAGACCGGCCTCATCACCATGGTCAACTCCGGCCTGTCCTTCTTCGGCGTGCTGATCGCGCTGCTGTACATCAACCTCAGGCTCGGCCTCGCGCTGTTCTCGATCATCCCGGTGCTGATCGTGGCCACCGTGGTGTTCCGGATGAAGGCGTCGCGGGCTTACCGGGAGGCCAGGGAGCGGGTCAGCGCGGTCAACGCCGACCTGCAGGAGAACGTGGCGGGCATGCGGGTGGCCCAGGCGTACCGGCGCGAGCAGGTGAACCGGGACCGGTTCGCCGGGCTGAGCGGCGCCTACCTGACCACCCGGCTGCGCGCGCAGCGTTACATCGCGCTCTACTTCCCGTTCGTGCAGGCGCTGTCGACCATAGCGGGCGCACTGGTGCTGTTCGTGGCCGCGGGCGAGGTGCACAGCGGGGCTCTCACCGCGGGCTCGCTGATCGCCTACCTGCTCTACATCGACCTGCTGTTCTCGCCGGTGCAGCAGCTCTCCCAGGTGTTCGACGGCTACCAGCAGGCCAACGTCGGCCTGCAGCGGATCAAGAGCCTGCTGCGGACGCCGACGTCCACGCCACCCCCGGCGGCGCCGGTCCAGCCCGGCCACCTGCGCGGTCAGATCGACCTGCGCGACGTGCACTTCAGCTACCCGCACCAGCCCCAGCGGGCGCTGGACGGGATAAACCTGTCGGTGGCGCCCGGCGAGACCGTG
This sequence comes from uncultured Actinomycetota bacterium, assembly GCA_963844655.1. Taxonomy (GTDB): domain Bacteria; phylum Actinomycetota; class Actinomycetes; order Streptosporangiales; family Streptosporangiaceae; genus JASHPR01. Next base: position 506,213 of record CAWJPA010000002.1, read on the forward strand.
GCGCTGGTCGGCCAGACGGGCGCGGGCAAGTCGACGCTGGTCAAGGTCATCGCCCGGTTCTACGACGTGACCTCGGGCCGCGTGCTGGTGGACGGCGTGGACGTCCGCGACTACGACCTGGCCGCCTACCGGCACCAGCTGGGCGTGGTGCCGCAGGAGGCCTACCTGTTCCCCGGCACCGTGCGCGATGCCATCGCTTACGGGCGGCCCGACGCCACCGACGCCGAGGTCGAGGCCGCGGCGCGGGGAGTCGGCGCGATCGACATGATCGCCCGGCTGCCCGGCGGCTTCCTGCACGAGGTGTCGGAGCGCGGCCGCAACCTGTCCGCCGGGCAGCGCCAGCTGATCGCGCTCGCCCGCGCCTACCTCGTGGACCCGGCCATCCTGCTGCTGGACGAGGCCACCGCGGCGCTGGACCTGGCCGCGGAGGCGGCCGTCAACCAGGCCACCGAGCAGCTCACCGCCCAGCGCACCACGCTGGTGGTGGCGCACCGGCTCACCACGGCGGCCAGGGCCGACCGGATCATCGTGCTGGAGTCAGGCCGGATCGCCGAGGCCGGAACCCACAGCGAGCTGCTGGAGGCGGGCGGCAGCTACGCGGCGATGTGGGCGGCGTTCACCGGCGACGCCGAGCTGGTCGCCTGATCCGGGTCCAGCTCAGGGTTGCCGCCGGCCCGCATGGTGCGTATCTCGCGCGGGATCAGGGCCAGCGCCGAGGCCACCAGGATCAGCGCGGCCGCGCCGTACTGCGTCGCGGAGACTCCGACGGCGGCGGCCAGGGGGCCGGCGATCAGCGCGCCGATCGGCATCGCCACGACCGAGCCCATCGCGTCGTAGGACGACACGCGGGCCAGCTTGCCCGGCGGGATGTGCTGGGTCAGGGCCACGGTCCACTGCACCATCATGATCTCCATGGTGATGCCGAGGCCCAGCGCGGCCAGGCAGATCACCGGCAGCGGCCATAGCATCGCCAGCGAGCCCGGCGAGATCGCGACGGCCGCGCCCATCACCGCGATGAACAGCATCGGCCGCCGCGGGGTGAACCGGAGCGAGACGATGCCGCCCACGATCAGGCCGACGGACTCGGCCGCGGTGATCGCGCCCCAGGCCGCCGGGCCGCCGAGGTCGGTCTTGGCCACCACGGGCCCGAGGATCTGGAACCCTCCGTACCAGGCCATGAGGATCACGCCGAACTGGGCCACGATCACCCACAGCCAGGTGTGCGACCGGAACTCGGACCAGCCCTCACGCAGCTCGCGGAGCATGCCGGTGCTCTGCACCCGGATGTTGCGGGCGGTGCGGATGCTCAGCAGCATCGGCACCGAGCCCAGCATCCCGACGCCGCACGCGAGCAGCGCCCACCCGGGGCCGAACGCCGCGACGCACAGGCCCGCGGCTACGGCGCCGCCCATCTGCCCGCCGTTCATCGCGATCCGGCTGATCGCGAACGCCTCCTGCAGCAGATCGCCCGGCACCAGCTTGGGCACCACCGCCTGCGCGGCCGGGTAGAAGATGGCCATACCGGTGCCCGAGAGCGTCTCGAGCAGCAACATCTGCCACAGCTGCGGGTGCCCGGTGAGTACCAGGAGCCCGAACAAGCCCTCGGCGACGGCGATCATGCAGTTGGCGGCGATGATGATCCACTGCGGCGGGAACCGGTCCGCGAAGACGCCGCCGACCAGCGTGAACACCAGCGACGGCGCGATCTGGGCGGCCAGCACGTAGGAGAGGTCGGCCGTGGACCCGGTGCTGTACAGCACCGCGAACGAGACGCCGACCAGCGAGAACGCGAACGCGAACGGGGCCAGCAGGCGGTCGGCCAGCAGTAGCCGGAAATCGCGGTACGCGAGCACCGGGAAGCGGCGCACGACCGCACGCGCGAACATTGCTCTACTTCCGATCTTGACTCGGGGCCCGGATCCGAATGCTAGCCATCCGCGTGCAGGCCGGAAACTCTTTTTCGGCTGACGAGAGCCGCGCCGGCAGCTGGGTCGACCGCACCGACGACAGCAAACCTCCCGGCCGCCACAGGCACAACGCTCCCCCAGCCCGGCCCCATTCCCTGACCCTCAGAGGCGCCAGCCGGTGATCTTGGAGACTCTTTGTCATATAGCGCACAAAGGTCTCCAAGATCTTGGGCACGGGGGTTGCCTGCGCCGGGAGCCGAGAGACGGTGGGGCGACATTCCGTGTAATCGCCCGATTGGGTGTGAAACCCGGCGAAAGTGTGATGCGATCGGGTAGTCGGGCGCACTGGCTGGCCGACGGGCGCCGTCCCGCTGACCCGAGGTCCGGCGGCCTGCGGAACCTCAGGCGGGGAGTCCCGCAGGCCGGAGCCGGCCGGAGCCGGCCCTCGCCGGTCAGCCAGCGCCCGCGCTCGGGGACTGCGGCGCGCCCGTACCCGGTGACTTCGAGCCCGCCGAGCTGGACGGGGTCGGCGTGGGGCCCGGGGTCGGGCCGGGCGACGTGGGCGACGGCGTCGGGCTGGGCGAGGCGTGCGCGCTCGCCGCGGGCGAGGGAGACGCCGGCGCGGACGGGGCCGTGACCGACGGGCTGACCGCCGGATGAGCGCGCGCCGAAGCGGCACGGCTACCGTGCCCGGTGACGATGTTCTGCACCGTGGTGCCCGAGCCGTGCTTGCCCCACAGCAGCGCGTCCAGCGGCTTCCCCGACGCCGCCTCGACGATCGTGATGCCGCCCATGGCCAGCAGGAACGCACCCAGCGCGATCCCGGCGAGCAGCAGCGGCCTGGGCCTGCGGCGCTGACTCCGGTCATCCGGGGCGCGCGTGCCATCGCTGCCGTCATCGCCGCCCGGCGTCCCTCCGGGGTGGCCGTACCGGCCGCCCCGGGTGCTGGTCCCCGGCCCGCCGTACCGGCCGCCCAGGGTGCTGGTCGCGCCGTCCTCCCCCGGCCCGCCGTACCGGCCGCCCAGGGTGCTGGTCGCGCCGTCCTCCCCCGGCCCGCCGTACCGGAGGCCCACGGTCCCTGTGGTGCCGTGATCCGCCGGGTCGTCGGGCCAGTCCGGGCGGTACCGGGTGCCGATGGTCCTGGTGGCCTCGTCATCCCGCCGGACCCGCTCGTCGAAGCCGTTGGCCCGGTCGGCGTCGTGCCAGCCGCGCCGCGAGTACCCGGCCACGGGCAGCAGCTGGGTCTGCTCCGAGTCGGTCCCGGCGGTCTCGCGCTCGCGGGCCGCCCGGCCCTCGCCGGCGGCCTGGGGTGAATGCCGCCCGGGCTGGGTCGCGCGCTGGCGGCCGAGCAACGCCGCGCCGGCGCTCCCGCCGGCCAGCGGCGAGACGCGCGCCGCCTCGGCGGCCGCCTTCAGCCGCTCCCTGCTGCGGCCGATGTAGTGCTTGTACACCGCGGCGCCCGCGGTGCTGGCCACGCTCATGACGGCCGCGCCGATGACCGTCCCCGCGATGCCCAGATCGGATGCGGCCAGCGCTCCGGTGACCGCGGCCAGCATGCTGGCTATGACTTGGGTGGCGCTCATGTCAATCCGCCGCCCCTCCATCGTCCTCCCTCCGAGTGGTGGTCTCCCGGCCGCATATGCGGCCGGGACGTGACAAAGCAAACCTCCAACTTATGCGCGGTTGTCGCTGCCCCGCACGGCCCCGCGGAATCCGCCCACGTGGTGGGACTGCCGGGCCCGGTTTGACCTTCCGGGGGCTGGCCAGGCACGATCATCTCTGAGATGCAGCACCGCGTTCAGCCGTCGGCCGGCCGGTACCGGTCCGGGCGGCATCACGAGGAAGACTGCTATGCGGCGAGCCGGTTCCCGCGGCCGGCGCCGGGTTCGAGGGGAGCTGATCGCCGGTGAGCATCCTGGGTACGCGCGTCCTCCGCACCGAGGACCCGCGGTTTCTGACCAGCGGCGGCGTCTACACCGAGGACGTCGTGGACGACCGCCTGGCCGGTGCCTGCCACGTGTTCTTCGTCCGCTCGCCGGTCGCGCACGCCAGGATCCTGGCCATCGACGTGACCGCGGCCCGGGAGGCCCCTGGCGTGGTCGGCGTGTACACCGCCGCGGACCTCGACGACCTGCCGCTCATCAAGCCGTCGGAGATGTTCAACGCGCAGATGACCCGGCCCGTCCTGGCCGCGGACAAGGTCCGCCACGTCGGCGACCCGGTGGCGATCGTGGTCACCGAGGAGCCGTACCAGGGCGAGGACGCCGTGGAGCTCGTGGACGTCGACTACGACCCGCTGCCCGCGGTGATCGACCTCGCCGACGCGGCATCGGACAAGGTGCTGCTCTACGAGGACGCGGGCACCAACGTCGCCGCGAACTTCGGCGATGCCAGCGCGCTCGACGAGCACCTGTTCGACGAGTGCGAGGTCGTCACCACCCGAACGATCATGAACCAGCGGGTCGCCCCCGCCCCGATGGAGACCCGGGCCGCCGCGGCCGTCTGGGGCGAGGACGGGCGGCTGACCGCGTGGATACCGAATCAGGGGGCGCAGGGCACCCAGGGCAGCCTGGCCGGGCTGCTCGGCGTGCCCACCGACAGGGTCCACATCATCACCCCGGACGTTGGCGGCGCGTTCGGCGCGAAGTTCGGCGCCGACCCCGAGCACGCCATGGTGGCCTGGGTGGCGCGGGAGCTTGGCCGGCCAGCACGGTGGACCGAGACCAGGTACGAGAACCTGATCGCGATGACCCACGGCCGGGCGCAGCAGCAGACGGTGACCATCGGCGGCCAGCGGGACGGCACCGTGCTGGCCTACCGGCTGGAGATCGTCCAGGACTCCGGCGCGCACGTCAGGATCGGCGCGATGCTGCCGTTCCTTACGATTCTCATGACCCCGGGCCCTTACGCAATTCCGCGGGCCGAGGCCGTCGCCAAGAGCGTGGTGACCACCACCACTGCCCTGGGCGCCTACCGGGGCGCGGGCCGCCCGGAAGCCACGGCCGCGCTCGAGCGGGCCATGGACCTGTTCGCGGCCGAGATCGGCCTGGACCCGGCCGACGTCCGGCGGCGCAACCTGCTGCCGCCGTTCACCGAGCCGCACCGGACCGCGTTCGGGGCCCTGTACGACAGCGGCGACTACGTGGTGGCCCTGGACAAGGCGCTGGCCGCGGCCGGCTACGACGAGCTGCGCAGGGAGCAGGCCGAGCGCCGCGCCCGCGGCGACACGGTCGCGATGGGGATCGGCCTGGCCAGCTACGTCGAGATCACCGGCATGGGGGACGGCGAGGACATCCCGCCCGAGGAGAACGCCACCGTCGAGGTCCATCCCGACGGGACCGCGACGATCCTCACCGGCACGTCCCCGCACGGCCAGGGCCACGCGACCGCGTGGGCCATGCTGGCCAGCGAGGAACTCGGCATCCCCGTGGACAAGATCACGCTGAAGTGGGGCGACACCGACCTGGTCCCCGAGGGCGGCGGCACGGGCGGCTCGCGCAGCCTGCAGCACGGCGGCTCCGCGGTGCGGCAGGCCGCCCAGGAGCTGATCGAGGTGGCCAGGGAACGCGCCGCGCACGAGCTCGAGGCCAGCCCCGCGGACCTGCGGTTCAACGTCGAGCGCAGCGCGTTCGAGGTGGCCGGCGACCCGGACGCGTCGGCCCCGCTGGCCGGGCTGGCCGAGGCGGAGCGGCTGCTGGTCCGCACGGTGTTCACGCAGCCGGGCGCGACGTTCCCGTTCGGGACGCACGTGGCGGTCGTCGAGGTGGACACCGAGACCGGCAAGGTGATCCTGCGCCGGGTGGTAACTGTGGACGACGCCGGGTTCGTGCTCAACCCGCTGCTGGCCGAGGGCCAGCGGCACGGCGGCATCGCCCAGGGCGCGGCCCAGGCGTTCCTGGAAGAGGTCGTGTACGACGACGACGGCAACCCGCTGACCGCGAGCTTCGCCGACTACCCGTTCCTGTCGGCCACCGAGGTGCCGAGCTTCGAGCTGGCCGACATGCAGACCCTGACCAGCTACAACCCGCTGGGCGTCAAGGGCATCGGTGAGGCAGGCACGATCGGTGCCACCCCGGCCGTGCAGAACGCGGTCGTCGACGCGCTCGCGCACCTCGGCGTCAGGCACATCGACATGCCCGCCTCGCCCCAGCGTGTCTGGCAGGCTGTGCGAGCCGCGACGGCCGGCTCGCCGGCCCGAGCGGATCGCACGGCGGGAGGCTCCGGGGGGCGGCAGGCCCCCCGGGCTAGCACAGCAAAGGGGAACGCGTAGATGCAGGTCGAGCTCACCGTCAACGGCCAGGAGCGGTCCGACGAGGTCGAGCCGCGGCTGCTGCTCGTGCACTACCTGCGCGAGGTATGCGGACTGCGGGCCGCTAACGTCGGCTGCGACACCACCTCGTGCGGGGCCTGCACGGTGCTGCTGAACGGCGCGTCGGTGAAGTCGTGCACGGTGCTGACCGCGCAGGCGCGCGGGCAGCAGGTCACCACCGCGGAGGGGCTGGCCACGAAGGGGGCAGGGGAGGCCGGTGGGGAGCTGCACCCGGTGCAGGCCGCGTTCCGGCAGGAACACGGCCTGCAGTGCGGGTTCTGCACCCCGGGCATGGTGATGGCCGCGGTCAGCCTGCTCGCGGAGAACCCGCACCCGACCGAGACCGAGGTCCGCGAGGGCCTCGAGGGCAACTTCTGCCGCTGTACCGGCTACCACAACATCGTGCGCGCGGTGCTCGCCGCCGCGGGCAGCAACGAGGAGGCGGGCGAATGATCCCCGCGCCGTTCGACTACGTCGCCGCCGAGTCGGCCGGGCACGCCGTGGAGCTGCTCGCGAACTACGGGGACGACGCGAAGCTGCTGGCCGGCGGGCACTCGCTGCTGCCGATGATGAAGCTGCGGCTGGCCGCGCCCGAGGTGCTCATCGACATCGGCGGCCTGGCCGACCTGACCGGCATCCGGGTTGACGGCGAGGACCTGGTCGTCGGCGCGGCCACGCCGCACGCCGTGCTGGCCACCTCGGAGCTGGTGCGGGCCGAGGCGCCGCTGCTGGCCCACTCCGCCGGGCTGGTCGGCGACCCGCAGATCCGGCACCGCGGCACGATCGGCGGCTCGCTGGCCCACGCCGACCCCGCGGCCGACCTGCCGATGGCGCTGCTCGCACTCGGCGGTTCTGTCGACGTCCTGGGTCAGGGCGGGACCCGCAACGTGGCCGCCGATGACTTCTTCGCCGGGTACTTCGAGACCAGCCTGGACCCGGGCGAGCTGATCGCCGCGGCCCGGGTGCCGCGCCGGCCGGGCCAGCCCTGGGGGTACCAGAAGTTCGTGCGGCGGGCCAACGACTGGGCGATCGTGGGCGCGGCGGCCATCGACGGCCGGATCGCGCTGGCCAACATGGGCCCGGTCCCGCTGCGGGCCCGCGCCGCCGAGCAGGCCCTGGCCGACGGGGCCAGCGCGGCCGAGGCCGCCGAGCTCGCGGCCGACGGCACCGAGCCGGGCGAGGACGTGCACGCCAACCGTGAGTTCCGGCAGCACCTGGCCCGGGTGCTGACCCGGCGCGCCCTGGAGCGGCGCACCTGATTGGCGGGGCCGGCCTGCCCGGCGTCTTCTCCGGCGGCGCGTCCGGCATTACTCCTATGGTTCGTTAACCCGGAATTGGCGCAAACGTAAGACACGCCAGAGGGGCTGCTTACGCGTCATTCCGGGTTCTTGTGCTCACGCCGGGTTACCTTAAGAGATGTGTTCGCATACAGCGTTCCGTCACGGCTTGTCTCGCACGTCCGATCGGTGGCCGCTTGACATCTCCGGATGACGCCAGCAGGTCCGAGGCGATTCCAGCCGATCATGCAGGCAGCGTGCTGTGCCGCCTCCTGATCAGCCATCCCGACGTCATGGACATCGAGATCGTCGGGCAGACGGAAATGTCCAACGGGGCCATCTCTTACTCACTCGGCGTGATGCTGCCCGGCGGCCGTGAGCTATTCGTCGACGTCGAGGACGCCTCCCTAGCCGGATAGCCGGGACGGCCGCAAATCCGCGCGGTCCGGCCAAGACGCGAGCCTGCCGGAAACGAATAACAGGTGTCACGGCAAGGCGGCGGTACGGAAGGGTGGCGGCGGCGTGGTCGAACTGGTCCTGATTGGCCTCGTGGCCGGGTTCCTGGCCGGCATCTCACCGTGCATCCTCCCGGTGCTGCCCGTCGTGCTGGTCGCCAGCGCGGCCCCGGAGGGCGCCGTACCCGACAGCACCGCCCCCGGGCCCACCGTCACGGCGCTGAAGACGGCACGGCCGACGGCCAGGGCACCGCGGGCCGGGCTGGCCAGGGCACTGGCCGTGATCGCCGGGCTGGTGCTGAGCTTCAGCCTGCTGGTCCTGGTGGGATCGGAGATCCTGTCGCTGCTCCACCTGCCGCAGGACTCGCTGCGCGACGTAGGGCTGGCGCTGCTGGCCCTGGTCGGGCTCGGCTACCTCATCCCGCCGCTGGGCGCGCTGCTCGAGCGCCCGTTCGCGCGGGTGCGCACCCGCAGGCCGAGCGGCCAGGCCGGAGGGTTCGTGCTCGGCCTGGCCCTCGGCGTGCTGTACGTGCCGTGCGCCGGGCCGATCCTGGCCGCGATCACCGTGGTCGGGGCCACTCACCGCGTGGGCCTGACCGCGGTCGTTCTCACCGCGGCGTTCGCCGTCGGCACCGCGGTGCCGCTGCTCGCGGTCGCGGTGGCGGGCGGCCAGCTCGCGGGCCGGGCCGGCGTGCTGCGCAGGCACGCGTCCCGGGTGCGCCAGGTGGGAGGCGTGATCCTCGTGGTCATGGCCGTGGCCATCGCGTTCGACGCGTTCGCCGGGCTGCAGCGCGCGGTTCCCGGCTACGCCGACGCGCTGCAGGGGTCGGCCAAGGTCCGCAAGCAGCTCAACGCGCTGGCCGGCGAGCCGCACACCACGCTGGCCAAGTGCAACCCGAACGCCACCACGCTGGTGAACTGCGGCCCGGCCCCGAACTTCGCCGGGATCACCACCTGGCTGAACACCCCGGACGGCAGGCCGCTGTCGCTGCGCGCGCTGCGCGGCAAGGTGGTCCTGGTCGACTTCTGGACCTACTCGTGCATCAACTGCCAGCGGACCCTGCCCCACGTCGAGGCGTGGTACCGGGAGTACGGCAGGGACGGGTTGGTGGTGGTCGGCGTGCACACCCCGGAGTTCGCGTTCGAGCACATGGTCTCGAACGTGCGGGCCCAGGCGGCCGCGCTCGGCGTGCGCTACCCGGTCGCGATCGACGACAGCTACGCCACCTGGGACGCGTACGACAACGAGTACTGGCCCGCCGACTACCTGATCGACGCCCAGGGCACCGTGCGGCACGTGCACTTCGGCGAGGGCGACTACGCCGGCACCGAGCAGCTGATCCGCCAGCTGCTGACCGCCGCCCACCCCGGGCGGGCCCTCCCCCGCGCGACCGACGTGCCGAACCTGACGCCGGCCGGCGAGATGAGCCCGGAGACCTACGTCGGCTACGAGCAGCTCCAGTACCTGGTGACCGGCACCGACGTGATCCGCGACGCGCCCGCGGCCTACCACTTCCCTGCGTCGCTGCCGCTGGGCGGTATGGGGCTGTCGGGCACCTGGACCGACCACGCCCAGGAGGCGACCGCCGGCCCCGGGGCCGAGCTCGAGCTGAGCTTCCTCGCCCAGAAGGTGTACCTGGTCCTGGGCGGCACCGGGACGCTCCAGGTCGCCGTGGACGGCCGCCACATCCAGACCATCGACGTCCACGGCGTGCCCCGGCTCTACACCCTGTTCCGGGCGGGCTCGGCCACGACGGGGAAACTGCTGCTGCGCGCCTCGCCCGGGGTCCAGGTGTACGACTTCACCTTCGGCTGACGCCGGCGGCACCGATCTCTTGTGCCAGTCCACGTCCCTGTTGTCTCATTGAGACTACTGCCGGACCGTGGCCACACTAGGCCCGGTGCCTGCGCGGTTTTCCCGGAAAGGACAAGACCTTGACGCTGCTCGACGGGGCCAACTGGAATTCCAAGATCTTCAGCAATGGCTGGACGAGCGCCCAGGGCGGCACGCTCCAGACCACCGAGCCAGCGACCGGCGAGGTGCTCGCCGAGGTCGGCCTGGCCAACAAGGGCGATGTGGCCGAGGCCGCCAGGCGGGCCAGGGCGGCGCAGCCGGAGTGGGCGGCGGTGATCGGACCGGAGCGCGCGGCGCTGATGCGGCGGGCGGCGCGGGTTCTCGAGGACAATCACGAGGAGTTCGAGACCTGGCTGGTGCGTGAGGGCGGCGCGGTCCCGGGCAAGGCCGCGTTCGAGGTCCAGCTCGTGCTGGGCGAGCTCTGGGAGGCCGCGGCGCTGCCCACGCAGCCGTGGGGTAACCTGCTGCCGGCCAGCGAGCCGGGACGGGAATCGATTGCCCGGCGGGTGCCGCTCGGGGTCGTCGGTGTGATCAGCCCGTGGAACTTCCCGCTGATCCTGTCCGTCCGGGCCGTGGCGCCGGCGCTCGCGCTGGGCAACGCGGTCATACTCAAGCCGGACGTGCAGACGCCGGTGTCGGGCGGGGCCCTGGTGGCCCGGCTGTTCGAGGAGGCCGGCCTGCCCGAGGGCCTGCTGCATGTGCTGCCGGGCGACGCCGAGGCCGGCTCGGCCCTGGCCGAGGACCCGAACGTGGCGATGATCTCGTTCACCGGCTCCAGCGCCGTGGGCCGGCTGGTGGGCGCGGCGGCCGGGGGCACCCTGAAGAAGGTCTCGCTGGAGCTGGGCGGCAACAACGCGCTGATCGTGCTCGACGACGCCGACCTCGAGGTGGCCAGCTCCGCCGGCGCGTGGAGCGCGTTCCTGCACCAGGGGCAGATCTGCATGACCGCGGGCCGCCACATCGTGCTCGAGAGCGTGGCCGACGAGTATCTCGACCGGCTGGCCGGCCGGGCCGCCAACCTGCCGGTGGGCGATCCGCACCGCGAGCAGGTCGCGCTCGGCCCGCTGATCAACGAGCGGCAGCTCAAGAACGTGGACCGCATCGTGACCTCGACCGTGGAGGCCGGGGCCGAGGTCCGCGCGGGCGGGACCTACGACAGGCTGTTCTACGCGCCGACGGTGCTGGGCGGGGTCACCCCGAAGATGCCGGCGTTCCGGGAGGAGATCTTCGGCCCGGTCGCCCCGGTCATCGTGGTCAAGGACGACGCCGAGGCCGTGGCGGTGGCCAACGACACCGAGTACGGGCTGGTGGCCGCCATCCAGACGGGGTCCAGCGAGCGAGGCCGCGCCGTGGCCGAACGGCTGACCAGCGGCATCGTGCACGTCAACGACCAGACGCTGAACAACGACGCGTACGCACCGTTCGGCGGAACCGGGGCCTCAGGCAACGGGTCCCGGTTCGGGTCGCAGAGCAGCTGGGACGAGTTCACGCACTGGCAGTGGCTGACGGTGCGCGATAAGCCGCACGCATTTCCGTTCTAGAAAAATAAGGAGTGGCTCAGCCCCGGCCGATGAACGGCATGGTCGTGGCCATGATGGTCAGGAACTGCACGTTGGCGTCGAGCGGCAGCGCGGCCATGTAGAGCACGGCGTCGGCCACGTGCTGCGCGTCGAACGTGGGCTCGGGCGCCAGGCTGCCGTCGGCCTGGGGCACGCCGCCGCTCATGGCCTGGGTCATGTCGGTGGCCGCGTTGCCGATGTCGATCTGCCCGCAGGCGATGCCGAACCTGCGGCCGTCCAGGGAGATGGACTTCGTCAGGCCGGTGATCGCGTGCTTGGTGGCGGTGTAGCTGACGCTGCCGGGCCGCGGGGTGTGCGCGGAGATCGAGCCGTTGTTAATGATCCGCCCGCCCTGCGGGGTCTGCGCCTTCATCATCCGCACCGCGTGGTGGGCGCACAGGAACGCGCCGGTCAGGTTGGTGTCCACGGCCTGCTGCCACTCGGCCGGGGAGATCTCGTCCACCGCGCCGCCCGGGCCGAACCTGCCCGCGTTGTTGACCAGCAGGTCCACCCGGCCCCACCGCTGGTCCACGGCGTCGAACAGGGACGCGACGGCCTCAGGCCTGGTGACGTCGGCGGGCACGGCCAGCGCCGCCTCGGCCGGCCACGCGCCCGGGGTCACGCTGTCGTGCAGCGCCTGCTCGCGGCGGCCCGCGACCGCGACCCGCCACCCGGCCCCGAGCAGGGTGCGGGCGATGACCCGGCCCAGCCCAGAGCCGCCCCCGGTCACGACCGCCACGCCCGTGGTTGCCATCCCTGTCCTCCCGGTACGCCGGTGCCCAACGTACACCGCACGCTAGCGGCGCCCGATGTGCGTCATGCTGAGGCCATGCCGACCGAGGATGACGCCGTGGCCGAGGTGATGGCTCGCGAGCGGGAGTCGCTCCGGCCCGAGGTGAGGGCGTCGGCCGAGGCCCTGGACCGGCTGCTCGATCCCGAATTCCGCGAGATCGGGGCCTCCGGGCGGCTCTGGACCCGCGCGGCGGCGATCGAGGCGGTGCCCACCTGGCCGCGGGCGGCGCCGATCCTGGACGAGGACATGGAGGGCCGCCGCGTGGCCGACGACCTGGTCCTGCTCACCTACGTCTCGGACCACGACGGCCGGCGGGCCCGGCGCAGCTCCCTGTGGCGCCGGTCCGGCGGGTCCTGGCGGATGCTGTTCCACACCGGGACGCTGCTGCCCTGACCAGGCGCAACGCCTCCCCCGGCCGTCGTGCCACCGCCGGGTGGTCCCGAGACGGTATGACTGGAGGGCCAGCCGGAGCTCATGCGCCGGCGCCGACCTTCCCGGAGGGGCCATGACTCACCCGACCATCCCGGACCGCGTTCCGGCCGGAGCGACATCCGAAGGCGACGGGATTGTCATCGGCGACGGCCCGGTCCGGGTTGACGTCTTCATCGACTTCCTGTGCCCGTACTGCCGGCAGTTCGAGCTGTCCTCGGCGGCGGCGCTGGCCGCCCTGGTCACCGGCCGGCTGGCCAGCCTCTGCTACCACCCCATGAACTTCCTCGACCTGGCCTCCACAACGACCTACTCGACCCGCGCGGCCGCAGCTTCGGGCTGCGCCGCGGACCAGGGCCGGTTCGCTGACTACGCGCATGAGCTCTTCATCCACCAGCCGCCCGAGGGCGGGCCCGGGCTGAGCGACGCTGAGCTGATCAGCATCGGCCGCGGCGCGGGGCTGGCCGGTGCGGATTTCGCGGCCTGCGTGTCCGCTGCGCCCTACCTGGCCTGGCCGCCCTACGTGACCGCGCGGGCCGCCGCGGCCGGGATCGGCGCAACGCCCACCGTGCTGGTCGCGGGCGCTGAGGTGAGGGCGGAGCCGCAGGCGATCACCGCTGCCGTCGCCCGGGCCAGCCGTCAGCCCTGACCGGTATGGTCCGGGCATGGACTCTGCCGGTTACGTAGCCCACCTGCGCCGCGAGCTTGACGCCTTCGCCGCCTGCCTGGGCGGCGACCTGTCCGCCCGGGTCGGGTACTGCGGTGACTGGACGCTCTATGACCTTGCTGACCACCTCGGCCGGCAGAACCTCTGGGCGGCGGCGGCCGTGACGGAGCAGCATGGCGACCTCGATCCACCGCCCGCGCCGCGCGATCCCGGTGCGCTGGCGACCTGGTTCCGCGGCACCTGCGACACGGAGCTCGCGGCCCTGGACACCGACCCGTCGGCCCCGGCGTGGACGATCGCCCCGCCGCCAACCGTGGGCTTCTGGCAGCGCCGCCGGTGCCTGGAGACCCTGGTGCACCGGTGGGACGCCGAACACGCGCTCGGCCGCCGCAGCCGCTTCGACCCCGAACTGGCCGGCGACGGCGTGGCTGAGGTCATCGACACCATGGCCCCCCGCCAGGTCCGGCTCGGCCGCACCGCCGCTCCGTCGCAGGCGGTCCGGCTCACCGCGGCCGACACCGGCTCGGCCTGGACGTTCGGTCCCGGGGACCCGGTGGCCACGGTCCGCGGCGCCGCGGCCGACCTGCTGCTCCTGCTGTGGGGCCGGCGCACCGACGACGATCCCGCGCTGACCTGGTCCGGCGACCGCGACGCCGGGCGGGCCGTGCTGGGTGGCGCCCTGGTCCCCTGAGGACGCCTGCCTAGCTGCCCTGGCCCAGGCTGTGCAGGAAGTCGATGAGCCCGGCGAAGTACGTCTGCTGGTCGTCGTACATGGCCAGGTGGCTGCCGTCCGGGCAGTGCAGGTAGCGCCCGGCGGGCAGGCGCTCGGCCATCGTCCGCATGTGGGCCGGGTCCATCGTGTCGTGCTGGGCCCCGATCACCAGGGTCGGCACCTGGATCTGGCCCAGGTCCCCGAAGCGGTCCCAGTTGACCAGGCTGGCGTCGGAGCTGATGCCCAGCTCGCTGGGACCCTGCATGGACACGTAGATCGCCGGGTTGATGTGGGCAAACCCGCGCTGCACCGGCTCGGGCCAGTCCGCCGGCGGCATGCGCAGGACGTGATGGACGTAGTGCTGCTCGGTCAGCAGCTCCATGTACCGCGGGTTGTCGGTATCACCCGCCGCCTCGAGCGACTTGATCTCGGCCAGGGCCGCCTGGTCCATCGCGGGCATCAGCACCTCCTCGGCGTAGGCGTTGTACGCCGGGACGCTGGACATCATGTTGGAGATGACCAGGGCGCGCAGGTGCTGCTGGTGGTGCAGCGCGTACTCGATGCCGAGGATCCCGCCCCACGACTGGCCGTACAGCACGAAGTTGCTGGCGTCCAGGCCCAGGGCCTGGCGGACCTGCTCCACCTCGTCGACGAAGCGGTCGAGCTCCCACAGCGACGGGTCCTCGGGCTGGTCGCTGAAGCCCGAGCCGAGCTGGTCGTAGTAGTAGTACTCCACCCCGGCACCGGGCAGGAAGCTGTCGCAGGCCTCCAGGTACTCGTGCGTCGACCCCGGCCCGCCGTGCAGCAGCAGCACCCGCAGGTCCGGGTTGTTGCCGGTCCGCTTGACCCACACGTGCTGCTCGCCCGCTGGCGTGCTGATCGGGATCTTCCGTGACCCGCCGCTCAGTACGTCATCCCGGCCGGAAGAGTCCAGATAACTGCTGATCGGCGGCATATGCCCACCCCTTCACTCCACATTGCCCATCAAAGGTGAGCAACAGACTAAACGGCGACACCAGTCACGCAAGTCCCAGGTGGGTGCTATCCCCGAAGCCGGCCGGCCCGCCGGTACTGTCAGCCCATGACCGCTCCGGCAACCGCGTGGGTGGTGGCCGGCCCACCGGGCGCCGGCAAGAGCACGGTCGCGGCCCTCCTGCTGGGCGCGCTGGAGCCGGCCCCGGCGCTGCTGGACAAGGACACGATGTACGGCTCGTTCGTGGCCGCAACGCTCGCCGCGGCCGGGCGCCCCCCGGGTGAACGGGAAGGCCCCTGGTACGACGAGCACATCAAGGTGCACGAGTACGCCGGGATGACCGCCACCGCCCGCGAGATCCGCTCGCACGGCTGCCCGGTGCTGCTGTCCGGCCCGTTCACCCGGCAGATCCACGACGGCGAGCGCTGGCGGGCCTGGACCGCCGGTCTCGGCGGCGGAACGGTGCACCTGGTCTGGGTCCGGTCGGATGCGGCCGCCCTGCGTCACCGCCTGGCCGCACGCGGGTCCGGGCGGGACACGGAGAAGCTCGCGGGCTTCGATGCGTTTGCCGCCAGCATGCGCCTCGGCTCCGTGCCTGCCGCCCCGCACACCGCGATCGACAACCGCCTCGGCGCGGCCGTGCCGCTCGAGACCCAGGTCGCCGCGCTGGTAAAGCACGTCCGCGGTCACCCGCCGCCACCGTGACGGCGTGGCATGCTCGACCCTGAGCACTATTGACACAATTGTGGGGGCGTGATGTCCGGTCCGGTGCGCTGGTCTGATGCGGCCGATGATGTGATCAAGGGCGACATCACCGCCGCCGTGGCGTACGTCACCCCTGCGGGCGGCGCCGCGGTGACGGCCGTGGCGCCGTGCGGCATCGGCCAGCGGGACCTGGGCACGCTCGGGTTCACCACATCGCTGGGCTTCGGCAAGAAGCTCGAGCGGATCATCTGCAACCCGCACGTCGCGCTGGCGTATCACGCCCGTGAGCACGGGTACTCGGCCAGCCCGGCGTTCGTGCTGGCTCAGGGCATGGCCTCGGTGGAGCTCACACCGGCGCGCGACCGGCTGGAGGCGCTGACCTCCCAGGCGGAAAGGTACGTCGGGAAGGTCATGCGCGGCCCGGCGTGGGACCGGCTGCTGCGCGAGTACTACCAGGAGCGGGTCTTCGTGGACATCGCCCTGGAGCGGGTCGCCGCCTGGCCGGACCTGAGTGCCTCAGGCCCGATGGAGGTGACCGGGGCGGCCTGGCCCGGCCCGGCCGGGCCGCAGCCGCCGCCGAAGAACGGGACCGGCCCGCGGGTCGACGTGGCCAAGGCGGCGCAGCAGGTGGGAGCGCTGCCGCACCGGGTACTGGCGTACCGGGGCGCGGACGGATACCCGGTGCTGGTGCCCGTGCAGCTCGCCGGGCACGACCAGTCGGGCCTGCGGCTGGTCGCCGCGCCCGGGCTGCTGCCGCCCGGGGGTCGGCGCGCGGGCCTGCTCGCCCACGCCTACCGGCCGCAACTGGTCGGGCTGAGCACCCGGACCTTCACCGGCTGGCTCGAGGTCGGCCCGGACGGCGTCGTCTACGCCCCGCATACCGCCAAGGGGTTCGTGGCCCCGCC
The DNA here is from genome assembly GCA_963844655.1 of uncultured Actinomycetota bacterium. Lineage (GTDB taxonomy): Bacteria > Actinomycetota > Actinomycetes > Streptosporangiales > Streptosporangiaceae > JASHPR01. The sequence continues at coordinate 522,759 of CAWJPA010000002.1, forward strand.
GCGCAAGAAGCTGCTGCTGGTGTCGAACGGGCTGATGGCGAAGTACGGCCTCTGGCAGGCCCGGCGCCAGGGCACGGCACAGCACCTCGAGCAGCTGGCCAGCGAGCGGGCCGCCCGTGAATGACCTGTGCCTATCCAGCGCCACCGACCTGGCCGGGCTGCTGCGGCGTCAGGAGGTGTCGGCCCGCGAGGTCGTCTCGGCGCACATCGCCAGGATCGAGGCCTTCGACCCGGCCATCAACGCCATCGTCACCCGCACCTTCGACGTGGCGCTGGGCCGGGCCGCGGCCGCGGACGAGGCCATGGCCCATCACCGGCCGCTCGGCCTGCTGCACGGCCTGCCGGTGGCGCACAAGGACCTGGTCGAGACCGCCGGGGTGCGGACCACCTACGGGTCGCCGCTGTTCGCCGGGTTCGTGCCGGAGCGCGACGCGCTTGTGGTCCAGCGGATGGCGCAGGCGGGCGCGATCAGCCTGGGCAAGACCAACACGCCCGAGTTCGGCCTGGGCTCGCACACGGTCAACCCCGTCTTCGGTGCCACCCGCAACCCGTACCACCTCGGCCGCAGTGCGGGGGGCAGCAGCGGCGGCGCCGCGGCCGCGCTGGCCGCGAGGCTCATCTGCCTGGCCGACGGCAGCGACATGGGCGGGTCGCTGCGGAACCCGGCCAGCTTCTGCAACGTGGTCGGGCTGCGGCCCAGCCCGGGCCGGGTCCCCGGCTGGCCGCTCGGCGACGTCACCGACCAGCTCGGCGTCTCCGGGCCGATGGCGCGCTCGGTCGCCGACGTGGCGCTGCTGCTGGCCGTGCTGGCCGGCCCCGACCCCCGGGTCCCGCTGGCGCTGGATCAGCCACCGCCCGCGGTGACCGACCCGGCGCAGATCCCCGCGCTGCTCACCCGGGACCTGCGGGACATCAGGATCGCCTGGAGCCCCGATCTCGGCCTGCCGGTCGAGCCGGAGGTGCTCGAGGTGCTGGCCCCGGCCCGGCAGGTCCTGGCCGAGCTGGCCGGGAGCGTCCGCGACGCGGCACCGGACCTGTCCGGTGCGGACGAGGTGTTCCGCACGGTCCGCGCGTTCCGGCTCGCCACCTTCTACCGTGAGCTGCTGGAGCAGCACCCGGGCCAGGTCGGCGCGAACATGACCTGGAACGTCCAGCGGGGGCTCGAGCTCGCCGTGGCCGACCTGAGCCGGGCCACGGCGCTGCGCACCGCGCTGGCCGAGCGGGTCAGCGAGTTCTTCGCCGACGTCGACGTGCTGGCCTGCCCGGTCAGCCAGGTCGCCCCGTTTGACGTCACCCTGGACTGGGTGCACGAGATCAACGGCCAGCCGCAGCAGACCTACCTGGACTGGATGGCGTCGGCCTACCTGATCTCGGCGACCGGCCTGCCCGCGGCGAGCGTGCCCGCGGGCTTCACCGGTGACGGCCGGCCGGTGGGCCTGCAGCTGGTGGGCAGGCGCCGGGCCGAATGGGACCTGCTCGCCGTGGCCCGGGCCTTCGAGGCCGCGACCGGTCACGCGGCCGTCATGCCGGCCTCGGCACCCGCGCTGACCAGCGTCCCGCCCGCCGGCCCACCCGCATAGTGAGCCGCGCCTTTCCGCCCGCGCCGGTGACGTGCTCGCCAATTGCTACACCAGCGGCTTTAAACAGCCTATGAGATAAATTGAGCGTTATCGGCTACCGTATTGCACGGGCGTGCCTGGCCCGTTTATGAATTCCGCGCATACGGCGCCTGGCCGGCCGTGTTTCTGCCTGCCGGCCGAGGGTCGGGCCGATACCATGCGGGAAATCGAAGACCCGACCTGCTCGCGGGAGTAGTTGCCGTCATTTCCCGGGTAGCCACCACAAGGGGAGCCTGATGCCCGAAACGCTAATACTCGAGTTCACCGGCGTGGACCCGTCCGCCTACGCCGCCGTCAACGCGCAGCTCGGCATCGACCCGACCACAGGGGCCGGCGAGTGGCCTCCCGGGCTCATCTCGCACGCCGCCGGCATGGGAGATGACGGGACCTTTGTGGTGACGGAGATCTGGGCGTCCCGGGCCGACCAGCAGGCCTTCATGGAGTCCCGGCTCGGCCAGGCGCTGGGCGCCGGCGGCGTGACGGCCAGGCCCAGCATCCGCTGGGTGCCGCTGGTCGCCTACCACACGCCCGGGTCGTGAGCCCGGGCCCGGCGCCTTGCTCTCACCAGCCGATCGCCGTTCCGTAAGCCGCCCATCTCACCACCGTCGTCGCTTCCTCCGGTGCGGTTATTTCCGGTATAGCGACGAGGCGAACACCAACGATTGCATTAAAGCCGTTGGTATATGCCCATTCGGCGAGGGCGTCCCTGGCCAATCCAGGATGTGCGTGCCCGCGGCTGGTCAGGATATTTGAGCGGCTTATCACGTGGCCCTGCAGGCCCTGCGGAAGCGTGTCTGTCGTCGACATTGGTATAACCGGCTGACTCAGCGGGGCTGTTGGCTGGTGAGACATTGCCCCAGTATCGCAGATGTATTCGGTTATGAGCAATTGGCCTGAATAGCGGCGGCTTCTTGCCCCCAGTAGCTGGGCATGGCCGCGTAGGGATTGGGTGACCCCTGCAGGTTGGTCACATACAGGTAGCCGGCCCGGCGTTCCCGGGACAGCCTGACGGTGTAGCCCAGGTTTGACCTGGGGGTCGCGTAGACCACGTGCGCGAACTGGTCGGGCTGGTACTGGCTGACCCATCCCGGTGCCTGGTCTTGGAGATAGGAGGCGTACGAGCCCTCGAAGACCAGCACCACGTTGGCGATCGACATGAAGCTCTGTTCCGGGTAGGTCCCCGGATTCATCCAGACCACGGCGTTCGGCACGGTAGCGCGGATGTAGCTGGCGAGCTGCCGGTAGTAGGAGAGCTTGTCCGCCGTGCCCTGGGTGAGGTCAAGGAAGATGCCGTTGACCCCGTACCAGGCCTTGTACTTCGCCACCTCGGCCTCGACCGCCCCGATCGGCCGTCGGCCGTTGAGGGTGGAGGAATAGCCCAGGACGGTGATGCCTGCCTCCTGCGCCCGCCGCACCAGCGTCTTGAAGTGGGACAGCGGCGCGGATCCCACGCCGTTGTCGACGTTCAGGAGCATGACGCCCGGCGCGGGCCTGGTGTCAATGGCCCGGATCCAGCCGCTGCCCGAATAGAAATAGGACGGGACAAAGGCGTCCTGGCAGCCGCGCCTGGGTTGCGCGGCCGCGGGCCGCGGTGCCGCGGCGGGCCCCGACGGCCGGGCCGAGGACGCTGGCGAGCCCGCGGCTCCGCAGGCACAGGCGGCGGCCAGGGGCACCAGGACGGCGGCGGCCCGCAGCAGCACCCTGATCGTGGCCAGGCGCCGCGGCCTGCCGGCGGTCGGTGACATGCTTGCTCTCTCCGATGGGGGCCGGGCCGGACGCGACGCTGCAGGCACAACCTCCATCGGCGAATCATTGCCGATCATGACCCCGTTATGTGGGCCGAATAGCGCGATCCGCCGATATGCGGCTTATGCCGAGTCGCGCCGGGCTGACGCGTCTCATTGACGCCTCCACGCCCTGCCTGACACGCTTCGTACTGATCACCGCTGCACAGACCATGACCTCGCGCGATACGGGAGGCAGCTCATGCCGGGCATCGAGTCGACCGCGGCCAGCGGAGGGCCCACGTCGGCGGGCAACGGCACCGCGCCTGAACCCGGTCAGGCCACCACGCAGGCAACGGTGGCCCCCGTCACCCTGGGCGCGCAGCAGCGGGCCGAACGGGTCCGCGAGGCTGGGCCGGTGGCCAGGCGGCTCACCGCGGCCGGGGTCGCGATGGTGGCGCTGTGCTGGGTCGACAACACGGGCGTCGCCCGGGCCAAGACCATCCCGCTGGGGCGCCTGGAGCGGGCGGCGGGCTGGGGCATCGGGATGTCGCCGGTGTTCGATGTCTTCCTCATCAACGACGACATCACCACGAGCAAGCACATCGGCGGGCCCGGCGGCGACCTGCGCTTGGTCCCCGACCTGGAGCGGATCGCCATACTCGACGGGCAGCCCGGCTGGGCCTGGGCGCCTGTGGACCGCTACACCCAGGACGGGCGGGTCTACGCCTCCTGCCAGCGCTCGTTCGCCCGCCGTATGGTCGAGGAAGCCCGCGACCTGGGCCTGGAATTCCGCATGAGCTTCGAGGTGGAGTGGGCGCTCGGCACCGACGACGACGGGCGCTTCATCCCCGCGTGCACCGGCCCGGCCTACGGCATGACCCGGGTCATCGAGCTGTCCGATTACAGCCGCGAGGCAGTCGAGGCGCTCGAGCGCGAGGGAGTCGTCGTCGAGCAGTTCCACCCGGAGTACGCCGCAGGCCAGCTCGAGATCTCCGTGGCCACCTCCGACCCCGTGGGCGCGGCCGATGACAGCATGCTCCTCCGGCAGACGATCCAGGCGGTGTCGGCGCGCCACGGCTTCCAGGCGTCGTTCGCGCCGTCGGTGGTGCCCGGCACGGTCGGCAACGGCGGTCACGTCCACCTGAGCCTCTGGCGGGACGGCCAGAACCTGCTCGCGGGCGGGCCCGGGCCGCACGGCCTCAGCCCCGACGCCGAGGCCTTCATCGCCGGCATCCTCGGCGAGTTGCCCGCGCTGTGCGCGGTCGGCGCGCCCAGTGTGGCCAGCTATCTGCGCCTGGTGCCGTCGCACTGGGCCGGGGTCTTCCAGTGCTGGGGCCTGGAGAACCGGGAAGCGGCGCTCCGCCTGGTGACCGGCTCGTCCGGGGAACAGGACGCCAGGGCCAACATCGAGGTCAAGTGCTTCGACCTGGCGGCCAACCCCTATCTGGTGGTCGGCTCGCTGATCGCCGCCGGGCTCGCGGGGCTCCGCGACGGCGCCTCGCTCCCGGCTGAGATGGAAGGGGACCCGATCGGCCTGGGCGCCGACGAGCTCGCCCGCCGCGGCATCCGCAGGCTCCCCCAGTCGCTGTCCGAAGCGGCCGACCGCCTGGAGGGCAGCACGGTGCTGCGCCGCGCGATGGGCGATCCCATGTTCGAGGCGTTCCTCGCCGTGCGCCGCGGCGAGGTCGCCCTGTTCGCCGACACAGACCCGGACGAGATCGCCGCGCAGACCCGCTGGCGCTGGTGACGAGCTGAATGGACACGCACGTCAGATGGGAGAGGCCATGACCGCGCAGACCTTGTCGCTGATCGATCACCACGTCCACGGCACCGTGGCGGGCCCGCTCGATGACGCCGGCGTCGAGATCCTGCTCACCGAGGCCTCGAACCTGCCGACCCCCGCCATCTCCGTGTTCGACAGCCAGCTCGGCTTCGCGGTCCGCCGCTGGTGCGCGCCCCTGCTCGACCTTGAGCCGTCGGCGCCCGCCGACCGCTATCTGCAGCGCCGCGCCGAGCTCGGGTCCGACGAGGTGAACGGCCGGCTGCTCCGGGCCGCACGGGTCGAGTCATGGCTGGTGGACAGCGGCTACCAGACCGCCCAGGTGCTCACCCCGGCCCAGTTCGCCGAGGCCAGCGGCACGCCAGCGCACGAGATCGTCCGGATCGAGGCGGTCGCGGAGCGGGTGGCCAGGGGCGGAACCGGCGCGGACGGCTACGCGGCGCGGTTCGTTGACGCGCTCACGACCGCGACCAAGAGCGCGGTCGGGCTCAAGTCCATCGTCGCCTACCGGTACGGGCTGGACTTCGATCCGGCCCGGCCGGGCGCCACCGAGGTACGGGACGCGGCCGGGCGCTGGCTCAGGGAACTCGACAGCAACCCGGCCGCCCGGCTCGAAGACCCGGTCCTGCTCAGGCACTGCATCTGGACCGGGGTGGACCTCGGGCTGCCGCTCCAGTTCCACGTCGGCATGGGCGACACCGACCTGCGGCTGCACCGGGCCGACCCGTCGCTGATGCACGACTTCATGCTCGCCACCCAGTCGACCGGCACGTCCATCATGCTGCTGCACTGCTACCCGCACCATCGCCAGGCCGCGATCCTGTCTCTCATCTTCCCCCACGTGTACATGGACGTCGGCGAGGCGCTGAACTACGTCGGCGCCCGCGCCCGCGTCGTGCTCGCCGAGGCGCTGGAAGTCACGCCGTTCCACAAGATGCTTTACTCGTCGGACGCGTTCGGCCTGGCCGAGCTGCACTACCTGGGTGCGGCCGGGTTCCGCCGCGATCTGGCCAGGGTCACCGGCGAGTTCGTGGCCGACGGGGTCTGGTCGGCGGCAGACGCCGACCGGGTCGGGCAGCTGATCGGGTCGGAGAACGCCCGCCGCGTGTACCGGCTGCCCGCCGGCTGAACGCGGCGTCCCCTGCCGCTCACCGACGGCTGGCGCGGTCCGGGGCCTGGTAAGCCGACAGCGTCACCGCGAGCGTGACAGGAACCGGTTCTGGCAGCCCCGCGATGCGGGCCTCGAACGTGGGCGCGTCCAGGTGCCAGGAGCTTGGCCCCATGGCCACCAGCTCGCCGACGGCGCGGCGCGGCAGCGAGAGCGTCTCGGTGTGCTCGCGCCGGCCGGCCAGCTCGAAGTAGGGGCCAAGCTTCCCGGCCAGTCGCTCCGGCTTACGCCGGTCGACGGCCAGCAGCTCCAGCGGCCCCACGAGCTCCGCCAGATGATCACGTGTGGGCGTGACCACGAGCAGCGTGCCCGAGGGGGCCAGGATGCGGCGCAGTTCGGCGCCGTTCCGCGGCGCGAACACGTTCAGCACCAGCGCGGCGGCCGAGTCCGCGACCGGCAGCGGCTGCCACGCGTCGCAGCCGACCGCGCCGATCCGCCGGTGCGCACGGGCGGCGCGGCGCAGCGCGAACTTCGAGCTGTCCAGGGCCAGCCCGGCCCGTCCCGGCAGCCCGTCAAGCACGGCCGCCAGGTAGTAGCCGGTGCCCGCGCCGACGTCGGCCACGCACCCGGCTGCGGGACCGCCGGCGGCCCTGGCCGCCCGGGTCAGCTCGGCGGCCAGGCCGGCGAAATGGCCCGCGGCCAGGAAATCCCCGCGGGCCTGCACCATCGCGGCGGTGTCGCCGCCGGCGCTCCGGGCCGGGAGCAGGCTCACATAGCCGTGCCGGGCGATGTCGAAGGCGTGGCCGGCCTGGCAGCGCAGCGATCCGACCGCCCGGCTCATGTCCCCGCCGCAGTGCGGGCAGGCCAGGTACGGGATCACGTCGTCGAGCACACCTCCATTGTCGCCAGCGGCCTGCGCGCCGCCGTCCCGGCCGGGTGTACATAGCGCGTCTATATAGCCGGAGCTATGTTGTGATCATGCCCGAGCGAGACACGCCGAACAGACCTGCGCCGCGAGGCGCGGAGCGCCGGAACGCCATCGGGGAGGCTCTGTACGGGCTCGTCACGCTGGCCGTCAGGGACGGCCCGCGGGAGATCAGCCTCACCGCCGCGTCGACGCTGTCCACCCTGGACCGCACCGGCGCCCGGCGCCTCACCGACCTGGCGGTGATCGAGGGCGTGACCCAGCCGTCGATGAGCGTGCTGGTGACCGGCCTGGAGCAGGCGGGCCTGGCCGAGCGCCGCCGCGACCCGTCCGACAAGCGCGTCGTGCTTGTCGTCCTGACCGACTCCGGCTCGGACTACATCCGCACCAGGCGCCGGGCCGGCGCGGACACGTTCGCCGACCTGATCGACAGGCTCCCGAGGGATGAGGCGGCCACGCTCGCCGCCGCGGTCCCGGCCATGAACCGGCTGTGCGAGCTCGACAACGACCGGCGCGCCGCAGCGGCCAGCCGGCCTCAGGCCACGGGCCCGGGCGCTGGCGGTGGCTAGGGCGGGCCGAGCCCGAGCCGCCGGCGCACGACCTCCCGGGCCAGGTCGAGGACGGCCGGGTCGTCGTGCAGCACAAAGGTGGCGTCCGCGGCCAGGATGATGCCGTTCAGCTCGAACGCGAGCCGGTCAGGATCGTCGGTAGCGGGCAGCTCATGCCGCTCGATCGCGGTCGCCGCGAAGCCGCGGATCAGCCCCACGAACCGGGCCTGGAACGCGGCCACCAGCTCCTTGACCGGGCCGGGGCGGGTGCCCATCTCCAGGGCCGCGCTGGCCATGAAGCAGCCGCCGGGGAACGTGCGCCGCTTGAGGTGGTCGAAGAACGCCTCGCACACCGCGGCCAGCTGAGCCAGGCCCGGCGGCGCCGCCAGCGCGGGCTGCACGACCTCCTCGGCGAAGATGCGGCCCGCCTCCTCCACGGTGGCCAGCTGCAGCTCCTGCTTGGAACCGAAATGCGCGTACAGGCCGCTCTTGCTCATCCCGATCGCCGCGGCCAGGTTCCCGATCGACAGGCCCTCCAGCCCGTCGACGGTGGCCATGGACGCCGCCTCGCGCAGGATCGCGCTGCGGGTGCGCTCCCCGTCGGAACGCTGCCGCCGCTGCCTGACGCTGCCCGGTCGCGTGATCTCGCTCATAGTCATTTGACAAGATAGCACGATCGGTCGTACGGTCCGACTTAGCGCGAACGGTCGTGCTAAATCGGCGCCGAGTTGCGGCTCTCGGCCGGAGGGGAAAAGAGGCAGCTATGGCTGGCAAGGCAGTGATCAGTCTCACCACAGGCTTGGAGGACCCGGAGAAGGTGACGGTGGCGTTCCTGGTCGCGCTCGGCGCCGCTGAGTCCGGCCGGCCGACGCTCATGTTCCAGGCCAAGGAGGCCGTCCGGCTCGCCCTGAACGGGGTCGCGGCCGGTGTCGCCTGCGACGGCTGCCCCGCCCTGCCCGACCTGCTCGCCCGGTACGAGAAGGCGGGAGGACGCTACATGGTGTGCCCGATCTGCTTCAACGCCAAGCAGCTCGACAAGGGCGACCTCCTGCCCAACGCCGAGCTCGCGGGCACCGTCCAGATGTGGGAGTGGATCGGCGACGACGGGGCCACCACCTTCAGCTACTGACCCCCTGGGAGCGCTGGTCGTCTGCTGCGGCGCTGAACAACCCCATGGCCCAGGCCTGGGTCTCGGCGGTCGGCTGCAGATTGTCGGGCCAGCGGGCGACCTCCGCGGCGGCCCAGTCGGCCCAGTCCTGGACGGCGGAGTAGAAGCGCCACAGGAACCCCCACATCAGGGCGTTGATAGCCAGGTTCTCTGGCATCGGTACCCGCTCGTTGGCGTACTCGTCGGCGCGGGCCAGGCCGGTGGCCAGGTTGACGGCAGCGTGGCCGCTGACGGCCGACAGATGGGCGAGCAGATCAGCCTTGGTGCCGCAGCCAGCGAAACTGACCTTCAGCAGGGTCTCGTACTCCAGGACCGGGCCGGCTCCCGGCTCGGCGATCCAGTCCCTGAGCGAACGCAGGCCCTGCGGCGTGATGGTGTACACGGTGCGCGGGCGGCGGCCGGTGTACTCCTTCCTGGCCTGCGCCAGGCCGTGCGCGGCCAGCAGCCTGGGCTCGTCATAGATGCGCCCCTCGGCCCGGGGCCAGACGAACCGCAGCCCGCGGGCGACCTGCTTGACGAGCTCATAGGTCGTGCGCGGCCCGGCCGCCAGAAGACCGAGAACGGCGTAGGACGTCGAGGTGAGCTCCTTCACCCGGGCTGGGCGCTGTCCTGCTGGCTTGTTTGAGATACTCACATTGTGAGTATATTCTGACCTCGTGCGGGGCAGGCTGATGCCCGCATCCGACACGCCGTGAGGGGGACCGTGGACGCTGACGCGCTGAAGGCGATGTACCGGCGCTGGCTGCTCGAGGTGTGGGGCCAGGGCAACTACTCCGTGGCCGACGAGCTGATCGCCGAAGACCTCGTGGACCACAACCGCGTGCCGGGCCAGCCGCCGGGCCGGGCCGGGGATGTCTGGATGGCCCAGATGGTCCGCACGGCCTTTCCCGACGCCGCGTTCCAGGCCGACGTGATCGTGGCCGACGGCGACTACGTGACCGGGCGCTGGACCATGACCGCGACCAACACCGGGCCATTCGAGCTGTTCGGCCTGCCGCCGACCGGCCGGCCGGTGACCATGACCGGCCAGGAGATCTTCCTCGTCCGGGACGGCAAGTTCGCCGAGGTCTGGCATCAGGAGGACGTCGGCGCCATGCTGAGCGCGCTTGGGCTGGAACCGCCGCCGCTCCTGATGCGCCTGGCGGCCAAGCGCAGCGCCCGCCAGTACCGCAGGCACCAGCGCCGGGCCCCGGCCCGGGAACCGGCGCCTACCCGCTGAGAGTGGCCCAGAGCAGGTACGAGTTCAGGCCGATGATCACCACGGCGATGCCGCTGGCCGCCGCGGTGGTAAAGGACCGGTTGACGAACGAGCCCATGATGTCGGCGCGGCGGGTCAGCAGGATCAGCGGGACCAGGGCGAACGGGATGCCGAAGGACAGCACCACCTGGGAGATCACCAGGCTGTCGGTGGCGGGCAGGCCGAGGGCGAGCACCACCAGCGCGGGCAGCATGGTGAGCCCGCGGCGGAGGTAGAGCGGGATGCTGCGCCGGATGAAGCCCTGCATGACCACTTGCCCGGCGTAGGTGCCCACGCTCGACGACGAGAGCCCCGACGCGAGCAGCGCGACCGCGAAGGCCAGCGCGGCCCCGCCGCCAACCAGCCGACCGAGCCCGGCGTGCGCGGCCTCGATGGAGTCCAGGCCGTGGCCGCCGGCCCGGCTGAACAGCGACGCGGCGACGAACAGCATCGCGAGATTGACCAGGCCGGCCGTGCCGAGCGCGGCCAGCACGTCGATCTTCTGGAAGCGCAGCAGCTGGCGCCGCTCGGCATCGTCGCGGCAGCTCACCCGGGATTTCGTCAGCGCGGAGTGCAGGTAGATCACGTGCGGCATCACCGTGGCCCCGATGATCCCGGAAACGAGCAGCAGCCGGTCGCTGGCCAGGCCTGGTACCAGCCCGGCCGCGATGCCCCTCGGGCTGGCCCCGACCGCGGCCAGGTCGTAGGCGAAACCGAGGAAGACGATGCCGAGCAGGCCGGCGATCGCCAGCTCGAACGGCCGGTAGCCGCGCTGCTCCAGGGCCAGGATGCCGAACGCGACCACCGCCGTGATCAGCCCGGCCGCCAGCATCGGCACGTGGAAGAGCAGACCCAGCCCCAGCGCGGCCCCGATGAACTCGGCCAGGTCCGTCGCCATGGCGATGAGCTCGGCCTGAACCCACAGGCCGAGGGATGCCGTCCGCCCGAACCGCTCGCGGCACAGCTCCGGCAGGTCGCGCCCGGTGGCGACACCGGTCTTGGCGGAGAGGTACTGCACCAGCATGGCCATCAGGTTGGCCACCACGATCGCCCATGCGAGTGCGTAGCCGAACCTCGCCCCGGCCGAGAAGTTGGTGGCGAAGTTACCCGGATCGACGTAGGCCACCGCGGCGACGAACGCCGGGCCGAGCAGGGCCAGGATCCCGCGGGCCCGCCCACGGGACCGCAGCATCTGCAGACTGCTCGGCGGCGCTGTCACAGCGGACTCCGCCACAGCGGCGCCCGGGGACGCCTGGGCCGTAACCGGGGATCCCGTCCCGGCCATACTCCCCGGAGACCCCATCCCGGCCGCCAGCGGCGCCGGCGCCACAGGGTCTCCTGCCATCGGCCAGAACCTCAGCCGACCGACGGTCCCAGCCCGAGTGACTGCGGCGTGCTGGAGTCAGGAGACGGCTGGTGCAAGCCCTCGTCGAGGGCACCGAACTCGGTCATGAGCGCGGGGCTGCCGCCCCAGGGCGTCTGCTCCTCAGCCACCAGGGTGTTGGTGGTGAGCAGCAGGCCAGCCACCGAGGCTCCGTTCTGCAGTGCAGACCGGGTGACCCGCAACGGGTCGATTATGCCCATCTCGATCATGTTGCCGTAGCGTCCCTGCAGCGCGTCGAACCCTTCGTCCGGGCCCAGCTGCGCCAGCTGGGAAATGACCTCCTGGCTGGAGTAGCCGGCGTTGGCGGCGATCAGGCTGGCGGGCTCGGTGAGCGAGCGGCGCACGATGTCGACTCCGGTCGCGTAGTCATCTTTGACCTGCAGGTCGTCCAGGCTGGCCTCGGCGTGCAACAGCGCGGCTCCGCCGCCCGCGACGATACCCTCGGCCATCGCGGCCCTGGTCGCGGACAGCGCGTCCTCGACCCGGTGCTGCAACTCCTTGAGCTCGGCATTGGTCGGCGCCCCGACCCGGACCACGGCGACCCTGCCGGTCAGCGCCCCGATCCGCTCGGTCAGCACGTCCTCATCGATCCCGAACGTGGCCCGCTCCAGCTCCGCGCGCAGCTGGGCGACCCGGAACTCGACGTCCTCGGCGGAGCCGCCGCCGTCCACGATAGAGGTCCGGTCCGCGTTGACCCGCACCTGCGCGGCCCGGCCGAGCTGGTCGATGGTCATCGTCTCCAGGGTGAACCCGGCGTGCCTGCTGTACACGGCGCCGCCGCAGATCGCGGCGATGTCCTCCAGCTTGTGCAGCCGCCGGTCGCCGAAACCAGGGGCCCGTACCGCGACGCACTGGAAGACCCGGTTGACGTGATTGTGCACGATCATGCTCAGCGCCGTGCCCTCGACGTTCTCTGCGATGATCACCAGCGGGCGCGGCGCTCGCATGATCTTGTCGAGCAGCGGCATCAGCTGCTGTACTTGGGTGATCTTCTCGCTGCACATCAGGATGTACGGGTCGTCCACGATCGCCTCGAGGCTGGCCGGGTTGGTCACGAGGTACGGCGACAGGTACCCGTTGTCGAACTCGAAGCCCTCGACGAAATCGACGCTCATCCCGTTAACCGCCGACTCCTCCACGGTGACCGTGCCGCCGTCGCCGACCGTGTGCAGTGCCTTCGCTATCACCGCGCCGACCGAGTCGTCATCGTTCGCCGAGATCGCGGCCACCCGGGCATAGTCCTGCTCGGTGACCACCGGGTGGGCGACGCCCTGCAGGTACTCGACCAGCCGGCCTACGGCCACGTCGATGCCCCGCTTGACCAGTACCGGGTTGGCCCCGGCGCCGATCGCCTTCATGCCCTGCGTGATGATCGCGTGGGCTATCACCGTCGCCGTGGTGGTGCCGTCGCCGACGATGTCATTGGTCTTGATCGCCGCTTCCTTGACCAGCTGGGCGCCCATGTTCTCGAACTGGTTCTTCAGGTGAATCTCGCGGGCAATGGTCACGCCGTCGTTGGTGACGACCGGCGATCCAGTGATCTTCTCCAGGATGACGTTGCGTCCCTTGGGCCCCAGCGTTGACTTCACGGCCTCAGCCAGCTGGTCGACGCCGGCCAGCAGCAGGCTGCGCGCGTCCTCGCCGAAGCGGAGTTCCTTAGCCATTGATCATCCTCCGTATCTAGCAGGGCGTGTCGGTGTCAGGCTGAGGCCGTGCCGCAGGCCCGGGTGACGGGCGGCCCGGCCGCCGGGAGGGCCGGGCCGCGAAACGGCTAGGGAACGAGGATCGCGCGGCCGCGAACCCGTCCCGCATCGAGATCGGCAATGGCCTCCGGCGCGGCCTCCAGCGGGTACGTCCGGGTGTGCAGGGTGACCTTCCCGGCCTGGGCCAGGACCATGAGCTCGGCCAGGTCGTTGTACGTCCCCACGATGTTCCCGATGATGTTGCGCTCGGTCGTGATGATGTCGAGCGTCGGGATGTGCAGGGTGCCGCCGTAGCCGATGACGAAGTACGAGCCGGCCCGGCCGGTCATCGCCCACCCGTCGTTCTCGGCGCCCTGCTCGGCCACGAAGTCGAGCACCACGTTGGCGCCCGCCCCGCCGGTCAGGTCCTGCACTGCGGCGACGTGCCCGCCGTCGGCGACCACGGTGTGGCTCGCGCCCAGCTGCTCGGCCAGCTTGAGCGCGTCCGGGTTCCGGTCCACCACGATGATCGTGGTGGCGGTGAGCGCGGCGAGGCACTGGATGCCGATGTGGCCGAGGCCGCCGGCGCCGATGACCACGCAGGTCGTCCCCGGGTACAGCAGCGGGATCGCCTTGCGCACCGCGTGGTAGGCAGTGATCCCCGCGTCGGCCAGCGCCGCCACGTCCTTCGGCTGGGTCTTCGGGTCAAGCTTGATGCAGGCCCGGGCCGTGGTGAGCAGGTACTCGGCCATGCCGCCGTCGCGGGACAGGCCGGGGAACTCGTTGTTGATGCAGTGCATGTCGTCGCCGGCCCGGCAGGCCCGGCACAGCCCGCAGGTCGGGGTCGGATGCAAGATGACGGTGTCACCGACCGCTACGTTGCTGACCGCCGAGCCGACCTCGTGCACCCACCCCGCGTTCTCGTGGCCGAGGACATAGGGCAGCGGCGTGTGCATGGCCGCGTCCCACTGGCCCTCCATGATGTGCAGGTCGGTCCGGCACACCCCGGCGCCGCCCACCTTCACGATGACGTCGAGCGGGCCGCGGATGGCGGGCTCGGGTATCTCGTCAACCACGGGCGGCTTATGAAACTCATGCAGTCGAACGGCCTTCACTGCTCCTCCTCGCCTAGTCCTGAAGCGTCGTACCGATGCCGCAGCATGCCACGGCAGATGCTGCCGTTCGCCTCGATGCTGACCCGTGTGGTGCGAGCGCGCCGCAGGTGCAGCGGGACGGCGTCCGGGCTCACCCGGGCCCCGGTCTCCGGCTCGATCACCACCGGCGCGTCGTCATCGGCAGGCAGCCCGAGCTCAGCGCGCCGCTGGCGCAGTCGTTCCAGCGGCCGGGAGGGCGGCAGGTCGCCGAGGGTCAGCTCCAGCAGCGCGGCCGGGTCGGCGCCCGCTGCCAGCAGCGGCCGGCACACCTGATCGGTCCCGGCCATGACCGCCTTGCGCAGGAAGCCGGCGCGAAGCTCGTGCAGCTCGGCGACGGCCTCACCGTCGAAGGACTGCACGAAGCCTGCCTGAGCGGCTACCCCACCGTTGATCGCGTCCGAAGCGAAATGATCCTCGAGCACGACCTCCGTCTTGCGCACGCCGGGCAGCGCGGACACCGCGTCGTGCGCATCCGCGACCATCAGGAACGCAAAGTTCGGGGCACAGAAGTACGTGGGCAGCCGCAGCCGGACCTCGGCGTCTCCATCGGCCGAGACGGTGCACGACGCCACGAAGCCGAGCGAGGTGATCGGCTCGTCCAGCTCTGGGTCGCGCACGGTCTGCAAGGCGGCCAGCAGCGTCCCAGCGGCAACGGCCGGCTGGCTGGCCGCGGTGGTGGGCGGGGGCAGCCCGGGGGGTTCCGGGGGCCGGCCCCCGGGCTGACACAGTTGCTGGTCGGGTCATTCCTCAGTGACCGGCGGCGTCGTCGACTAGCTGAGCGTCGTCCTGGGCGGCAGGCGTGCCGGCATCGGCGGGCAGCCGGAACTCGGCTGGCACGTCGATATCGTAGAGCTTCGCCGCGTTCAGGCCGAGGATCTTCTTCTTCCCTGCGGTGCCGAGCCTCGGGTAGTCGGAGAACTCGTCGCTCGGGTAGTCCCAGTCGACAAAGCCTTCGACCTGCCACTTCGGCTCCCAGATGCCGTAGTCGCTGCCGAACGTCATCTTGTCCTCACCGACCCAGAACAGCAGCTCGCCCATGCACTTGGCGAAGAACTTCGGCCGGGCAAACATGAGGCCGCCGATGACCACGGACAGGCCCGCGTAGACGTTGGGCTCCTGCGTGGCCATGAAGCAGAAGTCCTCGATCCGGGGCAGCCCGACATGCTCGACGATGAAGTTCAGGCCCTGGAAATCGGTGGCCGCGTGGTCGACGTCGGATACGTCGAACGCGTCCTTGTCCAGCGGCCAGATCGTCGGGCCCTTGTGCACGTGGATGTTCTTGATGCCCATCTCCTGGGCGGCTTCGAGATAGCGGTAGGCCGCCGGATCGCTCAGCTTGTAGCCACGTGAGCCGTTATTCCACTCGGCGGTGTAGAGCTTGACGCCCTTCGACCCGTACCGGTCAACATTCTGGCGGAGCTGCTTCAGGCCTTCATCGCCGTCACGCGGGTCGAACCGGGTGTTGTAGATGAACTTGCCCGGGTGCTTCTTCCCCATCTCCGCGTTGCGCTCGGTGGTGTTGAAGCCCTCCTTGTACCACTCCTTCAGATAGGTGGGCTGGAAGACCGCCACGTCGACGTAGCCGTCCTCGAAGACGTCCTTCATCAGGTCGTCCTCGGAGTACTTCTGGAAGTGCTCGATCGTCCAGTGCGTCTCCGGCGGACCGAGCCCCTGGTAAGCGTGGAAGCAGTCGATCCAGCCCTTGGCGTACTGCTCGGCCCCTGGCACCCAGTTGTCCGGGGCGGCATTCCAGTAGTGCATATGGCTATCGACAACGAAGTACTTCTCGCCATCCTTCTCGTACACAAATGCCTCCTCGTGGGCCGAATGTGGTGTCGACGGCGCAACCGACGAGACGGGCCCAGCGGCTGCTACTTACAAGCACAGCCGCTGGGCCCGCTCCCGTCTAGGCCTGCTTGGCAGTCAGATCAAAACCGATGTATTCCGCCGCATCCTCCGGGTTGGCGAACATGATCGTCCGGTCGTCCTGGTGGATCATGCGGCCGTAGTGAGTGGACATGCTCTCCTCGAACTCCGCGGCGTCAAAGAAGCCGGGCTCCTCACCGAGTGCCTCGGAGACATCGTCGTACAGGAGGTCCATCCGGCCGACAGCGTCGACCCTGATCATCGACGGCAGCGGGGTCACCGTCACATTGGGCAGCTCGTCGAGCACCTGCGCCACGACCACGCCGATCTGGTTGTTCATCAGCGTGAAACCACACATGTTCGACGCGGTGTTGTCGGACTTGTACGGGCTCTCGGCCGTCTTGAACGTGGTCACTGTGCCAGCTCCTTCGGTGCTTCCAGGCTGAGTGCGGACAGGATTCCGGAGAACCGGCTCTTGGCGGCGTCCAGGCCGTCCTCGAAGCGCGGTGGCTTGGCGTCGGGCTGCGACCACAGCGGCTGCAGCGCGCGGCTGGCGGCGATGGCCCGCGGCACCCAGGTGGACAGCCACTGGTGCAGGATCCGCTTGTTGTGGTCGGCGAACTCACGGTCGGCCGTGAGCAGTTCGAACATCGCGGTGGTGTAGCGCAGGTCACGCTCTGCGAAGTCGTACTCCTCGGCGCCTACGACCGTGGGGGTGACGAAGTCGCCGTTGCGCGGCGCCGCATGCTGCACCAGATGGCTCCGGAACAGCTCCCCGACCAGCGGCTCGAAGACCACGTTCGCGGCGAAGATCGCCTCACACCAGTCGTCGATGCCAGTGAGCTGCTCGGCAGTCTCCCTGACGCCCTGCCAGGCCGGGTCGCTGTTCCAGGTCTCGAGATGCGCGGCGCCGTCGAAGCCGTCGATCTCCTCGCTCAGCGTCAGGTTGTACAGCGCGAGATCCTGCGCCGCCCGGATCCGGTGCATGCTGTTCACCGAGATCGCGTTGTTGTGCATGTTGGTCGGGGCCCGGCGGTTGGCGTTGGCGAAGAGGTAGAGGCCCAGTCCGTGGTCGACGTGCATCCAGGCGCCGACGTTGCGTTCCACAAAGCGGACCCAGTTCTGGTTCCACTGCTCGAACGCCTTCGACTCCCTGGCGTTGTCGATGTTCTGGTTGAGCTGCCGCACCACGTTGGCGTTGTAGCGGTAGAGGGTCAGTTCCCACTCTTCGTTCGGGTCGCGGAACTCGTGCCAGCCGTGCGCGGGCCAGTCGTAGCCCTTGCCGCCCGAGCCCGGGAAGCGCTCCGGCTCTGGCCGGTCCGAGCCCCAGGCCTTGAGCACGGTCCAGTCCAGCGGGTAGCCGCCGCGGCCGTCGGAGAACCCGTACAGCCAGCCCTGGGCGAGGTAGTGCCGGGGGTCGGGCTGGACCTCGACGGTCACGTCCTCGTAGTGGGACTGCTTGCGCTTGGCCGGCGTGTAGTAGTTGAACCGGCGTGCGGTCGAGTCGGGGAATTCCTTGGCCCCAGCCTCGGCGTCGGTAAAGACCGGCTTGGGAACGCTGCGTTCGGCGGCTGTAGTCATGTGGTTTCTCCCTCGGGATCGCCGGTGAAGGTGAACTTGTCGTAGTAGACACGCTTGTCGGGTACGCCGAGACGGCTGAGCAGCGCGGTCGCGGCCTCCACCATCGGCGGCGGCCCGCACACATAGGCATGCGCCCGGGCCAGGCCGGACTCGTGCCTCTGCACCACGTCGGTTATCAGGCCGGTCTCGCCGTCCCAGCTGTCGTCCGGGGCGGGCTCGGACAGGGCCGGCACGAACCGGAAATCGGGCAGGGTGGTTTCCAGCGCGCGCAGCTCGTCCTCGAAGCACAGGTCCCGGCGGCCGCGCGCGCCGTAGTAATAGACCGCCTTGCGGCTCAGGCCCCGCTCGGCCATGGACCGCAGCAGCGACAGGATCGGCGCCATCCCGGCGCCGCCGCCGATGAAGATCAGGTCGTCGTCACCCTCACGCAGCGTGAACACGCCAAACGGCCCGCTCAGGCTGAGCTCGTCGCCGACCTTCAGCTTGGTATCAAGGAAATGAGAGAACAGCCCGTCCGGGTAGATCTTGATGACGAACTCCAGCTGCCCGCTCTCGCGGCTGGAGGTGTTCGCCATCGAGAACGACCGGGTGGCGTCGGTGCCGGGGACCGCGATGTCCATGTACTGGCCGGGGAAGAACTTGACCTCGCCCGGCTCGATCAGCCGCAGCACCAGGTGCCGCAGGTCATGCGTGACGGGGTCGTTCGCGATGACCTCGGCCCGGGCCTGCTGGATGGGCAGGCCGGACCTGATCATCTCCTCGTCGTAGTGAAGCAGCTCGATCGTGAGGTCCTCGTAGGCGTGTGCACGGCAGAGCAGCGTGTAGCCCTCATCGAGCTCGTAGTCGGGCAGCGCGAAGGTCGAGTACCGGTCGAGCTCGATGTCCTCGCCGTCGAGCACGAACGACTTGCAGGAGGCGCACTGCCCCTCCTTGCAGCCGTGCATAAGCATGATTCCCTGCTCGGCGGCGGCACGCAGGATCGTCTGGCCCTCATCGACCTCGATCTCGATACCAACCGGCTCGAACCGGACGACATGCTTGTCGGCCATGACTCCCTCGCGGAGGCAGACGTTAGAGGTGCGCAGGGTTAAGGCGCGGGGTGGACCGGATGGTTAGGGATGGTAGGAGGGGGCCGCAAAGCCGGACATGCGGCCCTCCTCCGGTCCTGGTGCCTGGCTATTGCTCAGGCGTCTGCGGGCGCGGGCCGTCCGGCTGGCCCCTGCCGGTTGTAGTCGGCCTTGAAGGCGTCGCGCTCTTCCGGCGTCATCTCGTTGAGTATCACGTTCGGGCTCAGCACCGGACCCATGCGGCGCAGGTGGTCCAGCGTCCACATCTTCTTCGGGTCCAGGTTCAGGTGCGGCTGCGCGACCATGGTCTTGCCGTCGTCACGCACGTAGCCCATGTCGGACACGACGTCCGCCCAGTTCCAGCCGTGATACAGGGTCTCCCATTCACGGGCCCCGATCAGCTGGCCCATGTTCGGCGTCTCCCGGCCCTGGAAGGTGGGCCGGAACGCGACCGCGTCGGTCCACCGGCACTCCTCGTGGCAGTACGTGCGCCACTGGCCGTCGACCTGGTCGATCACCATGTCCTCGCGGACCAGGCACGGCACCATGCAGGTCCAGCAGCGGTGCGGGTACACGTAGTCCACACTCTCGGCCACGATCGGGTGATGCCCGTTCGGGATCGAGAGCCGGTTGTAGTTCTCCCACCACTTGCCGTACCTGTCATACCAGCCCGGGTACTTGTACTCGAACCACTCGAAGTCCTTGTCGGTCATCGGGTCGATCCGCCAGTAGTTCGCCAGCCAGCCGGTGGCGAAGAACTGGGCTACCTCATGCACGTAGCCCTTGTTCCAGATCTGGTTCCACGCCTCCTCGATGAGGTCGTGCGGGATGACCAGGCCGTACTTCTCCAGCGGAACCAGGTAGCTGCGGTAGTAGTCGTCGTAGATCCACCGCCGCCACATCTCGGCGTAGCTCTCCCGGTCCTTGCGGCGGTCCTTGGTGCCGTACTCGATGAACGTGCCGATGGCCGCGTCCACGACCCGGTGGTTGTTCCACCAGGCGTAGCGCAGGTCGCGCTCGAGCAGCTGGTGGTTGTTCTCGTCAGCGAGCGCCATCAGCAGCGTCGCGTAGCCGTTGCTGATGTGCCGGGACTCATCGGACTGCACCGAGTGGAACACCGTCGGCAGCAGGTAGTCGCCGTTCGCTGCGGCTTCCGCGGGCATGGCCACGAACAACGTGTTCGTGAACGCCGTCTCGGCCACGATCGTGAGGTAGATGCTCGCCGCGGTGATCGCGTCACCGGTGATGAAGCCCTCGGCGA
This sequence comes from uncultured Actinomycetota bacterium, assembly GCA_963844655.1. Lineage (GTDB taxonomy): Bacteria > Actinomycetota > Actinomycetes > Streptosporangiales > Streptosporangiaceae > JASHPR01. Next base: position 542,866 of record CAWJPA010000002.1, read on the forward strand.
ACTGCCGGCCGATCGTCCCGCAGTAGTCGTTCTGGAAGTTGCGGAGGCTGTTGTTGAAGCCAGCCGGGTCGATGTAGTTGTTCATGTACAGGCGCTTGAGGTTCTGCTGGATCGTCGAGTGCCTCACCTCGTCGATCATCTGGATCGCCTGGCCGTTGTGCAGCTCCGGGTTGGGCACCGTGCGGAACAGCAGCGGCATCGCCCGGGCCGCCGAGATCTCGGGCAGCGGGATGATCGACAGGAACAGCTTCTGCCACTCCAGCCAGCGCTCCTGCACCTGGCGGAACATGTTGCCCCGGATGGCGCCGTCGGAGGCACCGTAGACCCGGTGGTCCTTCTCTTCCTGCATCGGGAAGTACGACCGCAGAACCTGCTTGAGCGGGTCCTTCTTCGCCGCCTTCTGGAACGTGTAGTCGGTTCCGTACTGCGACACGGGCTCGTGATACTGCGGCTCCCAGGCCAGCTCCTGGATCTTCTGGTGGGCTTTAGCCACGCTCTGGCGACTCATCGCCACCCCTTTCCTTCATGCGGGCCGACCTTCTCGCACGGCCGAAAGTCCCTGTGTGTCGCATCACACCTCGGTTCAGGGGGAATGCGTCTCTCAACATGAGACAGACCCCGGCCGCCCACGGGGCCGGTCTCGGGTCGGGAAACGGGCATCTGACCTGGCCAGGTCAGCCGTCGCCGAAGAACGCCGTCCTGATTTCGGTGAGATGCTCCCGGACGTCCTGGGCTATCTTCAGGTTCCCCTCGGCCGCCGGCTGGATCCCCAGTGCCCGGAGCAGGTCCGCCGCCGGAGCGCCCGGGTCGCCCGCCTCCCCGAGGACGGGGTGCAGGCCCTGTTCAGCTAGATGCTCGAACACCAGATTGACGATGCTCCAGGGGTTGTAGGTCTCGCGAGCTGGCTCATCTGGCCGGTCCATCTGTCACCTCCTGGTCAAGGCATCACCTTCCCCAGCCGGGGCATCACATTGCGCCGGCCGAAAATCGGCGGTCTCAACATGAGACAGGTTTCGGTGATGTCGTGCTTAATTTGTAGGTACGACACACATACACCTGGTGATGCCCGCGGGCCCAACCCGCCGCCCGCGAGAGGATCCCGGGAGGCAGGAGGGGTAATGTCGCCTTCAGCGCGCCCGCCGGCCTTAACTGATGGCGAACGGCTGGCGGAGACCAGAGAGCGCTTCCTCACCGCCGAGTCCGTCGACCCACATCAGGTGCGCGACACGATCCTGGCCTCGTGGTGGCGCTCCAGGCGATGGAACGTGGCGGCCGACCACATCGCCATCGCCTACACCGGTGATCCTGATCTGGACACCCCGCTGACCCGCAGCGCCCTGCCCGTGCTCAGGCACCTGCGTGAGCACCTGGAGGGCCAGCCGATCAGCGTGATCCTGACCGACGCGGCGGGAGTGGTGCTCACCAGGCTGGGCGCCGACAATGAGCTCGACCGGCATCTCGACAGCGTCCAGCTCGCCCCGGGGTTCAGCTACGCCGAGGAGTCCGTCGGCACTAACGGCATCGGCACGGCGCTGGAGGGCGGCCGCCCCATGCACGTGTTCGGCCACGAGCACTACGCGGAGAACCTGGAGGACCTCGCCTGCGCCGGGGTGCCCATCCGGCACCCGATATCCGGCATCACGCTCGGCGCCGTGGACCTGACCTGCTGGCGTAAGTATGCCGACCCGCTGCTGATCACGCTGGCCAAGACCACGGCCGACCAGATCACCCAGGCCCTGCTCACCGACAGCAACGCACGCGAGTTCGAGCTGCTGCAGGAGTACCTGCGGGCGTGCCGGCACAGCGCCGGCATCGTGCTGGCGCTCAACCACGACGTCGTGATGATGAACGAGCACGCCCGGCAGGTGCTCGACCCCGCTGACCAGGCCGTGCTGCTCGGGCAGGCCACCGAGAGCCTGGCCGGCCGTCAGTCCGGTGCGGTGATGGTCGAGCTGCCCACCGGGGCTAATGCCCGGATGTACTGCCGTCCGCTGCGCGGCGATGACCGGCTGGCCGGCGGTGTGGTGCACGTGAAGCTCGTCGAGGCCGGGGCCCGGCCCGCCGAGCCAGTGCAGCAGTCCCGGATGGTCCTGCCCGGCCTGGTCGGTTCCGGCTCGCTCTGGCTGCGCGGGTGCCACCAGGTGGAATCGGTTTACGACTCAGGCGACTGGCTGGCCCTGCAGGGCGAGCCCGGGGTCGGCAAGCTGGCGGTGCTCCGCGCGATGCACCAGCGCCGGAACCCGGCCGGGCGCTTCCATGTGCTCGACGCCGCCGATGCCGCCGACCAGGACTGGCCGGTGACCGTACGCCGGGAACTGCTCGACGGCACAGGGGCGCTGGTCATCCGGCACGTCGACCGGCTGACCGCCCGGCGGCTGCACACCCTGTCGGCTGCCCTGCAGGAAACCAAAGCCGCCGAGCGCGCGGATGAGCCGTGGGTTGCGGTCACCCTGGGCCACGGCCCGGTGAGCAAGGACGTGGGCCAGCTGCTGCGGTTCTTCCCCAGCTCCGTGGAGCTGCCCCCGCTCCGGCATCACATCGACGACCTGCACGATCTCGTGCCGTTCCTGCTCGCGAAGCTCAATCACTACCCACGGCTGGTCTGCTCGCCCGAGGCGATGCAGATCCTGCTGCGGTCAAGCTGGCCGGGTAACATCGAGCAGCTCTGGCAGGTGCTCCGGCGGGTGGCCCAGCACCGCCGCACCGGGACGATCCAGCCGGCCGACCTCCCGCCCGAGTGCTGGACCGTCAGCCGCAGGCTGCTCAGCCCGCTGGAGTCGATGGAGCGCGACGCGATCGTGCAGAGCCTGCAGGATCACAAGGGCAACAAGGTGAAGGCCGCCGAGTCGCTCGGGATGTCCCGGGCGACGATCTACCGCAAGATCCACGAATACGGCATAGTGACCCCGTCCGCCTGATCTTCAGCGTGGTGTTAGCGCTGGTCCCCCCTGGGTCGGCTCAAACTGAGAATCACAGCATGCGGGCGGTGCGGTACGAAGATCTTGCAGGGCCGCACCTGTCGTGGGGCTCCTGAGCGCTGCCGACGAGAGGAGCCGCAATGACCGCCCTCGATGCCACCGCTGACAACTCCCCCCCGCCCCCGGTCGAAGAAGCCGCAGCACCACCAGCGGCCGTGACCGGGCTTATGGCCGGCGATCCGGCCATGCTGGGCCTGCCGACCTTCATTGCGGGATCTGTGGCGCTGGGTCTGGGGCTGGCCGGCGTCGTGCCGGCCGGCGTCCTCGGCGCCCCGGTGGCGATCATCCTGGCCGCCACGGCCCTGGGCCTGCTGCTGGCCGCGGTGTGGAGCGTGGCCATCGGCCAGAGCGCCGTGGCGGCCGTCTTCGGCATCTTCGGCACCTTCTGGTTGAGTTATGGGGTGCTGGTGCTCGGCCTGGACCACAACTGGTTCGCCATCACCGCCATCGCGGTGCTCGCCACGGTGAAGCTGTTCCTGCTCACCTGGCTGATCGTCATCGTGATGCTCACCCTGGCGACGCTGCGGCTGCCGCTGGCCTTCACGGTCGTGTTCGTGCTCGTCGACCTGGCCCTGCTGCTGCTGTATCTCGCCTTTAACGGGGCCTCAGCGGCCGGCGTGCCGTCCCTCGGCCTGCTGAAGACCGCCGGCTACGTCGTGCTGGTGTTCGCCGCGGTCGGGGTGTACCTGTTCGTCGGCGCGGCCTCGGTGGCCACCGGAGGCAAGCCGGTCCCGCTGGGCCGGCCGGTGCTGCACGGCTGACCGCTCACGCACGCCCAGCACCAAGCCGGCCGGCGCTGGCCGCAGCAATGCGGTCAGCGCTGCTCGGTGTCCGTCAACCTGGGCGCTTCCTGGCCGTTAAGATAGCGACGCTGATCAGGGGTGGGTCGTTGCTGGCGTGGGTCCGGGGGCGAGAGATCGGATGGAGCAGCCGCGGCAGGCCGTGCACCGCACGATTCTCGTCGTGGACGTCGAGGGCTTCGGGGACCAGCGGCGCACCAACCAGCACCGGCTCGTAGTCCGTGACGGCATGTACCGTGCCCTGCAGCAGGCGTTCGCGAGCGCGGGTGTCCCCTGGGACGCGTGTTATCAGGAGAGCTGCGGCGACGGCGTGTTCGTCCTGATCCCGGCGGAGGTGCCCAAGGGCGTGTTCGTGGCGTCCGTGCCCCGTGAGCTGGCCAGCGCGCTCCGGGAGCACAACGCGGCGCACTCCGCCGGGGAGCGGATCCGGCTCCGGATGGCGCTCCATGCGGGCGAGGTCTACTACGACGAGCACGGGGTCACCGCCGCGTCGATCAACCTGGCGTTCCGGCTGCTGGACGCGGGCCCGCTCAAGGCCGCGCTGGCGGGCTCCCCCGGGACGCTGGCGCTCATCGCCTCGTCCTGGTTCTTCGACGAGGTGATCCGGCACAGCCCGGCCGGTGACGCCGCCACCTACCGGCCCGTCTCGGTCACGGTCAAGGAGACCACCGCCGTCGCCTGGATAGGCCTGCCCGATGACCCCTACCCACCGGATACCGCGGTCCTCGAGACCGGGCCGGCCAGGCTGGCCGCCGCGCCTGCCCCGGATGCGCCCGGCTCCGCGGGCCCGTCCGGCCAGCCCCGCCCGGTCGGGCCGCCCGGCGACCCCGCCCCGCTGGTGCCGCACCAGCTGCCGGCCCGCATCCCGCACTTCGTGGGCCGCCGCAGCGAGCTGGCTGCGCTCACCCGCCTGCTTGATGAGGCCGTCCAGGACGACGGCACCGTCACGGTCCTGGCCGTCGACGGGCCCGGCGGTGTCGGCAAGACGGCGCTGGCGGTGCGCTGGGCCAGCGAGATCGCGGACCGGTTTCCCGGCGGCCAGCTGTACGTGAACCTGCGCGGCTTCGACCCGTCGGGCGCGCCCATGCTGCCGGCCGACGTGATCCGGGGCTTCCTCGACGCCCTGGGCGTGCCCGCCGATCACATTCCGGCCGGCGTGGAGGCGCAGGCGCAGCTGTACCGGAGCCTGCTGGCCGGGACGCGGATGCTGGTGCTGCTGGACAACGCCAGGGACGCCGATCAGGTACGCCCGCTGCTGCCCGCCGCGGGGGGCGCGGCGGTCCTGGCCACCAGCCGGCGCCGCCTGGTCGATCTCGAGGAGGCTGTGCCGCTCACGCTGGGCACGCTGCCACCCCGCGAGGCCGAGCAGCTGTTCATCCGGCTGGATCCCGCGTCGGCGCAGGAGCCGGAGGCCGTGCGCGAGGTGGTGCGGCGCTGCGGGTGCCTGCCGCTGGCCGTCAGGCTCCTGGCCGGCCGACTGCGCCATCATCCGTCCTGGACGGTCACCGACCTGATCGGGGCGCTGGAGGAGACCCAGAACGAGCTGGAAGAGTTCCACGCTGGGAGCCTGACCATGGCCGCGGCGTTCGAGCTCTCCTACACGGATATCCCGCCCGACCAGCAGCGGCTGTTCCGGGGGCTGGGGCTGCATCCCGGCCTGGACATCGACGCCCGGGCCGCCGCTGCCCTGGACGGCTTCGACCTGGCGGGGGCCCGGCGGCTGCTCGACGCGCTGTACGACAGCCACCTGATCGAGGAGACGGCCCGGGGCCGCTACGGCCTGCACGACCTGCTCCGCGCCTACGCCAGGACGCTCGCCGCGGCCGACGAGGCGGCCGACCGCGAGACACGCACCGGCCGCCTGCTCGGCTACTACCTGGCCGCGGCGCAGGCGGCCGACCGGCACCTGGCCCTGCACGCCGACGCCACGGCACCCGACGCGGATCCCTCCGGCATCGTCCCGAAGCTGGCCACCTGGGACCAGGCGCTGGCCTGGATGCAGGCCGAGCGCCTGAACCTGCAAGCCTGCGTGGAGTTCGCCGCGGCCACCGGCCGGCCCGCCGAAGCGGCCGGGATCGCCGCCGCGATGGGCACCTTCCTCTACGACGCCGGCTACTGGGACCAGGCGCTGACCATCCACCGGGTGGCCGCAACCGCGACCGCGACGGCCGGGGATCCGGCCGGCCAGGCGCGGGCGCTGATCAACCTCGGCGCCGCGCAGCGGCTGACCGATGACTACCCGGCCGCGGTCAGCACCCTCACCCGGGCCCTCAGCCTGGCCCGGGAGGCCGGTGACCAGCGCAGCCAGGCCCAGGCGCTGATCAACCTCGGCGCGGCGCAGTACATGACCGATGACGGCCCGGCCGCGACCCACGCCTACCGCGAGGCGCTTGACCAGTTCCGCGGGCTCGGCGACCGGCCCGGCCAGGCCATCGCGCTCTGCTATCTCGGCGGTGTGCAGTACGAGAGCGGTGACTACCCGGCCGCAGCCGACACCCTCGCTCAGGCGCTCACCCTCTACGGCGGCCTCGGCGACCGGCTCGGCCAGATGAACACGCTGCTGTGGACCGGCACCCTGCAGCGAGTGACCGGCGACTACCTGGCCGCGACCGGCAGCCTCAGCCGGGCGCTGGAGCTGTCCCGGAGCCTCGGCAACCGGCTCGGCGAGGCCAACGCCCTGCACTACCTGGGCGCCGTACGCGGCGCGACCGGCGAGTATGCGGCGGCGGCCAGTGACCTGCTCCTGGCGCTTGACCTGTTCCGCGGCCTGGGTGACCGGCAGGGCGAGGCCAACGCGCTGTGCTATCTCGGGGACGTCCAGCTGCAGGCCGGCGAGCACGCCGCCGCGGCCGGAAGCCTGACCCGGGCGCTGGATGAGGCCCGCCAGGTCGGCGACCGGCTGGCCCAGGCCGAGGCGCTCACCGGCCTGGGCCGGCTGTACCTCGCGTCGGCCGACCCGGACCGGGCCAGCGCCAGCTTCACCGAGGCGCTCGGTGTGGCCACCGCGCTGCAGAGCCCGCTGCACCAGGCGCGGGCGCTCGACGGCATCGGGCGCTGCCTGGCCCGCAGCGGCGACGTGGCGGCCGCCGCCGGCCACCTCCGCGAGGCGCTCGAGATCTGCCGGCGGCTTCGCGTTCCTGAAGCGGCTGAGGTGACGGCCGCGCTGGCCAGCCTGCACGGCCGCGAGTTACCGGCGGCCCGGCAGCACTTCCGCGGTCCGGACGGCAACGTCTACCAGCTCGTGGCCAGCTGACCGGCCCCGGGCCCGCCCGGGCCGTATAGTCGCGCCGTGGCCCGGTCTCGCTTTGTGGTGCAGCTGCACGACGCCACCAGGCTCCATTTCGACCTGCGGATTCAGGTCGGCGACGTATTCCGCTCATGGGCCGTGCCCAAGGGCCCGTCGCTTGATCCCGCGGTCCGGCGCCTGGCGGTGCCGGTCGAGGACCATACCCTCGCCGCCGGAGACTTTGAGGGCGTGCACGAAGGGCAGGCCCGCGGCAGCGGCGCGGTGATCATCTGGGATGAGGGCCCGGCCGAGATCGTCCGCGACGAGCCCGGGCACATGTCGGTCGTCCTGCACGGCAGCAAGCTCTCCGGCGGCTTTGCCCTCACCCATACCGGCGACCACCGCTGGATCCTGATCAAGATCCGCGATGCGCACGCGCGGCCGGGTTCGGACATCGTGGCCGAACAGCCGGCGAGCGTACGCAGCGGCAAAACCTGGCAGGACCTGGCGACGGGCTAAAGTCCGCGGCACCGCCCCGGCAGCATGGCCCCTACGGTCGGGAGGATGCAGCGATGCAGGCGCGGCGACGGCACGCGGGTTATCGCGTTATGGGAGGGATGCTCCCCGCGGCCGCTTGCCTGATCACGTGCTGGCGGAACAGCTCGGCGGCTGGCAGCAGGCGTCGCTCGGCCGACCAGATCAGGCAGATCTCCCGTACCGCCCCGGGTCCGGGATCTGGCGGTAAACGCGCCGGCCTGCAATCCCTGGGCTTGACGTACCCGAAGAAACCGCGGCGCTTGATGAGATCGGCGACCTCGGAAGGGCACATGCTCTCCCAGGATTCGTCGTCAGCGGCGATCCTCCGCAGTACGTCCCGGCTGAAGATCGGCAGGTACTCGGGCTTGAAGTTGTCGAGGTTAACGAAGCTCCCCCGGCCCGCGAGGTAGTCGTACAGCGGCTGCAGCTCCGGCTGGACCCTGATGTCGTCCACGGTCTTGAGCTCGTCATCGGGCGAGGGCTGCAGCGGGTACACGTACAGCTTCAGCTCGTTCTTGAACAGCCGCCCGAAGCTCTCCAGGATCCCGCCCGGCAGCTGGGCGTGGTTCCTCTCGTCGAACAGGTCGATCAGGCTCGGCACCCCCATGACGATGCCGATCCGCTCCTTGGTCCGCTCGGCGATGTAGGCGGCCAGCCGGTAGTAGTCGAAGTAGTCGCTGATCATCACCGTCATGCCGCACGCCGCGAGCAGCTCGGCGCGGGCCAGGAAGTCGCGCCGGTCCACGTCGGCGGCCCCGCCCGCGAGCAGGTTGCGCATGGTGATCTCGGTGAGCATCAGCACCGGCTTGCCCGCGACCTCCGGATCCTCTCCGAACCTGGCCCGCGCGGTCTCCAGCATGTCGAGGTTCACGTGCGTCGGCGGCCGGAAGCTGCCCCGCTCCACCAGGACCGCCTGCTTCCGCAGGACCTCGCTCGGCTGCAGCACCTCGCGGTCGGGGCCGAACATCGCCACGCCGCTGAGCCCGAGCTGCACGAGCTTGAGCGCCATCAGCCGGTTGTCCACGCCGCGGAACTCGATGCCGCGGAACTCGATCATGTCGATCTCGATGCGGCCGGTGGTCAGCCGGTCGAGCAGGCTCTCGATGAGCTTGTCCGGCTCATGGTGGTGGAAGAACGCCCCGTACAGCAGGTTCACCCCGACGATCCCGAGCGCCTCCTGCTGCGCGAACGCCTCGATGTCCAGCATGCGCACGTGCATGACGATCTGGCTCGGTTCGTCGTGCGGCTGGGACTGGAACTTCACGCCCATCCAGCCGTGGCATTCGTTGCTGCCCCCGTAGCTGCGCGCCACCACGGTGTCGGCGAACGCGAAGAAGCAGTTCTCGTCGCCGCGCTCCTGGTCCAGCCGCTCGACGTTGAGCTGGAACTCCTTGTCGAGCATGCCCTGGAGCCGCCCGGAGGACACGTACCTGTCGGCCTTGCCGTACACCGCGTCGCTGACCGCCATGTCATAGGCGGAGATCGACTTGGCCACGGTGCCGGCCGCGCCGCCGACGCGGAAGAACCAGCGGACGACCTCCTGGCCAGCCCCGATCTCGGCGACCGTTCCGTACCAGCGCGGATCGAGATTGATCCGCAGGGCCTTTTGATGCGTATCGGATTCATGGGTGCCGACCATCAGCTCGGTCATCCATCCCCCTGCCTGGTCACCCGGCCCGCTGCCGCCTGCCAGGGTGCCGGCCCGAATCGCCATTCCAACGCAGGGATTGTACTAATTTCGCCTGGTCAGCCGCCAGACACCTGAGGTGCATATTGCGTTACGAAACTAATTGCCGCTCGCTGTTGTCCGGCCTGCCGCCGCCGGGCGGGCCCGGCCGTTCGTGGTAGCCGGCCACGAGATCCTCCAGGCGCGTCCTGGTCCGGATCACCGGCTGGCGGATCCGGCGCTCCCGGCGGGTGGCCCGGGCGAGCTTCCGCGGCTTCCGCTGGTACCGCCAGCGGGCCCAGGGCGAGTGCGGCCGGGCCAGCCGCAGCGCGCCGACGAAGAACAGGAATGGCAGGAACAGCCCGAACAGCCCGGTCCAGATCTTGCCCTTCAGCAGCGTGACCGCGGCGAAGCCGAACAGCAGCACCAGCGAGACCGCCAGGCTGGCCAGGTTCTGGCCGCCCCCCGGCAGGCGCAGGAAGTCGGCCACGTCCTGGACCCCGGCCGGGGCGACGCCGAGCAGCAGCAGCGCGGTGATCCCGGCGGCGATCAGCACGGCGTCGATCGACACCCGGCCCGCGCTGGTCCAGTACACGTCGCGCAGGTGCAGGATCAGCGCGAACTCGTCGAGGACCAGCGCCGTGCCCACCCCGAACAGCGCGGCGGCCCCGGCCCGCCAGATCAGCGATGGCCCCGGCGCGGCGATACCCGCCACCCCGGCCACCACCATGAAGATGGTCCCGAACACCATGTGGTGGAGGTGCGTACCGCCACTCGTTACGTTTCCCGGCCACCACCGCACCTGGGCCCGGATCAGCCGCACGGAAACCCGGATGAACGCGAAGCTGACCAGGAAGGCGACGAAGAAGCAGAACAGCGGGAGCCGCCCGGTATGCACGATATGCCCCATGAACCAGCCGGACATGCGGCCCTACCCGCCCCGCCTCATCCCTGTGACCTGCTCCGCGCCCGGCCTGGTCAAACTCCCGGGGGCGGCGTCAGCAGCCGTGGATGGTGCCCGCGCCAGGGACCGAGTTCTGCCCGGGCGGCGGCACCAGGTTCAGCTGCGCCGGGGCCACGATCTTGGCGGGCACCGCGCTGAGGTGCTGTGCGCCGGGCGCGAACGGGTCCGGGGGCTGCTGGTAGGTGTCCAGGTAGCACCCCACCAGGGCCGCGAGCGTCTGCTGCCCGCCCCGGTTCGGGTGGAACGAGCCGCCGTTCACCGGGTTGGGGAAGTTCAGGTACGGCTTCACCGAGTTCGTGAACTGGCCGCTGGCCCCGCACGGCTCGTGCCCGTCCCAGATCGCCACGGGCGACACGTACTCGATGCCCACGGCCGCCGCCTCCTCGTAGATCCGGCTGTTGAACTCGTCCTGCAGCGTCCGGATGCCGGTCCGCTCGTGCGCGCTCAGCCGGTCCAGGATGCTCGAGCAGGCCGGGGGCACGAACGGGAATCCGGGCCCGGGCCGGGTCGGGAACAGGTACGGGTAGCCGATGACGACGATGCGGGCGTTAGGGAAGTCATGCCGCAGGATGCGGAACAGCGTCGCGTCCTGCTTGCCGATCTGCACGATCGTGGCCGGGCCCCACTGGCTCAGCATCCTGCCCGGCGGGATGGGCACGGCCGTGGCCTCGTGGATCCCGGGCGGCGGGAACTGCTTGTCCAGGCAGTTGCCTGAGAGCAGGCACGTCATCACGACCTTGGAGAAGATCGCGTTGTTCCCGCCGATGGTGAGCGTGACCAGCCCGACCGAGGGATCGACCTTGCCGGTGATCTGCGGCGGGACGAACCCGCCGATCCGGTGCGTCGGCCCCAGGATCTGGCCCTCCAGCGCCCCGGAGCACGCGGTGAAGGACAGGGTCGCCTGGGAGTCCTGCTTCCGCAGCAGCGTCAGCAGCAGGTCCGGGTAGGCGTAGCTGACCGACCGGTCGCACTTGGTCACGTCGGTGCCCGCGGCGAACGGGGGCAGGCCCTCCCCGGCCGAATAGGAATCCCCCAGGGCCACGTAATTGCCCCGAATGTCGGTAACAGCCGCGGGCAGCGAATGGCCCGGCGGCGACTCGTTGTTTTCGATCCAGGCCGAGATACCCAGATAGCCAATGGCGATGACCACCCCGAGCCCCGCGCCAAGCAGAACCGTTAATGGGGTGAACATGCGCCAGGTCTCATCGCCCGACTCGTCACGCTGCGGCCACAATCCCGTTGCCGACGTGGTGTCCGGCGCGAACGGCCGGTGCGGCAGGACGGTCAGCAGCGCCGGCCACGCCCAGCACGCGCCGCCGGCCATGGCGATCAGCGCGACGGTGAGATAGATCCAGCGGGCGGAACCCCCGGAGTCCGAGGTGAACAGCCACCAGGCGAAGCCGGCGTCCACCGCGGCGAGGCTGACCAGCGCGACGTACATAACGACATGATCGTTCCGCTGGAAGCGGCTCCAGGTGGGATGCCGGTGCTCGATGATCGCACCGGCGGCGAGCGCACCCAGGCTCACGTTGGTCACGATGACGAAGGAGAAGCCGAGCACGGCCACGATCGTGGTCCCGGTCAGCGGTGGCCTGCCCAGCGCCGCCCAGAACACCACATCGAACAGGACAACCGCCGATAGCGCCAGAAAAACAAGGTGGTGCCACTGCCATTCCGGTTTCCTGGTCTGGCTCCCGGTCTCAGTTTCAGGTGCGGTGCTGACCATCGTTCCCCCTATTACCCCGCAGGCGCGGCAGGCCCTTCCTACTCAGACAGAGCAATGAACCGCGCACTTAATACACACCCAGTAGAACCCGGTGAACGCATTCAGGGAAGACGGCCGGGCAGGATCAGGGACGTGACCCTGCACCTCGCCCCCGGGGAACCCGAGGCCGGCCCCAGGCCCGTGGCCACGCTGAGCGCGGTGATCACGGCGCTGATGCGCCACGGCCCGATGACGAAGCATTGTCGATGTGGGTTTGCTGCACACCTGGCTACAGCAAATCCACATGGATCATGCCTGGTGACGGCGGGCTGGGGCCCGGGTGGGGCGGGCGGGACCCCCGGGGCTGGCAGGACACCTGGGACGTGCAGCCGCCGGTGCCAGTGCGCGGCTAGTGCTCGACCAGCCGGAGGGACTCGGCCACGACGAGGGTGTCGTCGCTGACCGTGAAATCCGGGTCACCCAGCGACTCGCGCACCTCGGGCGAGTGCCAGAAACTCTCGTGCCCGGCCCGCCACTCCGCGACCGTCGCGTACCCCTCGCCCTCGCCCAGCGCGTGCGGCAGGTCCACATCGCCCAGGCGCAGCACCCGCACCGCGGTGATCTCGATTACCCCCACCGGCCGCCCGTCCGAGTCGATCACGGCCTGGCGCAGCCCCGGGCGGGGCAGCGGCTCGTTCTCGTGCTCGTAGTCGGCCAGCAGGCCGGTCGTGGTGGTCTTCGTGCCGTCCAGGATCGCGGCGACAAGCTGGTCGCGCAGGGGCCCGGGAAAGGCGAACTCGGCGATTGGCAGATCCTCCCAGGGCACCGCGCCAGCCTAGCCGCCCGCGCCGGCCGCGGGCTGGGTCTCGGCGAGGCCGCCGGCGTAGAAGCCGCGCGCGGCCTCGAGCAGCTCATCCAGCGGCGGCCACCACGGGCCGTGCTTGAGCGACGTGAGCGCGTCCACCAGCCGCGACGCCTGACCCGGCCCGTCGGTGAGCCCGGCGACCGCGACCCGGCGCGGGCGCACGGCGCGCAGCGGGCCCAGGTACAGGTCCGGGCCGGCCGTGCTGGCGTGGGCCGGGGCCACGACAAGGTAGTAGTCGGGCAGCTCGAACCGCTTACCGCGCCAGGCGGCCAGCGTGTCCGCGGCCTGCTGCTCGAATCCGGCGGCTCCGGCGGGCCCGGCCGACATGTCCCACATCGCCCGCCACCCTGCGGCCACCCCGGCCAGCGGGTCCTCGGGCACGAGCACATACATGGCCTGGCGGTGCGCTGCCTCCCGGAGGGCCAGGGCCCCGGCCTCCCAGGCCGGCCGCTGCTCATCGGCGGCGGGCTCCTCCGCGGACGGCGCGCCCGGCCCGGAACCTGGCGCGCGGGCCACAGCGATGCCGGGTGATCTGCGGAGCGCGGCCAGCAGCCCGTCACCTATGTCGCCGACCAGGGCCACCACGGTAGAAGACTCGCGACGCATCGGCCTGATCCTACGGCGTCAGCTGCGGCCGGCGGTGACCAGCCAGGCGGCGGCCTGGACCCATATGCCGTCGGGGCGCTGGCGGGCCGCGTAGTCGTCGGCCACGGCGGCCAGCGCGCGCTCGGTCAGCTCCTGGTTCCCGAGCTGGTCCGCCAGGGTCCTCACCATGCGCATGTCGCGGACGTAGGCCATCACGTCGGCGAGGTCAGACCCCATCCAGGCCGGCTGGCTGAGCGCGTCGACCCTGATGCCGGACCAGCCGGCACCGCGCAGCATCTCCCCGATCCGGCGCGGATTGGCGAACAGCTCCCGGGCCGGCAGATCCGGCAGCTCCGTCCAGGGCGCGAAGGCACGCAGCACGATGCCGAACAGGTCGTTGCTCTTGTCGTCCTGCCAGCACAGGAACGCCAGCCGGCCGCGCGGCCGCAGCGCGGCGGCGAGGTTCGCGAACGCCGCGGCCGGGTCGTCAAAGAACATCACGCCGAAGCTGCTGATCATCACGTCGTAGAAGTCCCTGGACAGCGGGTAGACCTGCGCGTCGCCCTGCACGAAGCCGACGTTCACGAGGCCCGCCTGAGCCGCAAGCCCCCGCGCGACGCCCAGCATCGGGCAGGACAGGTCCACCCCCAGCGCGCTGCCGTCACCCGGGCCGCCGCCGCCCGCGCCGCGGCGATCGTGGTCTCGCCGCACCCGCAGCCCACGTCCAGCACGCGGTCACCCGGTGAGATCGCGGCGGCGGCGAACAGGCGCCAGACCAGGCGCTGGTGACCCGCCAGGTGGCGCTCGCGGTGGGCGATCCAGTGACGCCCGCCGGCGCCGTTCCACCGCTCCGCCTGCGCCGCGTTGGCGCAGCCGTCCATGTCGGCCACGCCGGATAGTACCGTGCGTTAGTGACCTGGTCGAAATACGGTGAGTTCCTGATATTCGCGGTCGTGCTGATCCTTATCCCGGGGCCAGATTTCGCGGTGGTGACCAAGAACACCATCGCTGGCGGCCGCCGCCGGGGCAGATGGACGGCGCTGGGCGTGGCGTCGTCCAACTTCGTGCAGGGAACCGCCGCGGCCTGCGGCCTCGGCGCCGTGATCGTCCACGCCCAGCCCGTCTTCGAGGCCATCAAGTGGGCCGGCGTCGCCTACCTGGCCTACCTGGGCGTCCAGGCGATCCGGTCGGCGGTCCGCGGCCGTTATGCGCCGATCGACGGGGGCGATCCCGACGCGGGCGGCAGGGCCTTGACTGGCTGGCGCCAGGGATTCCTGTCCAACATCACCAACCCCAAGGTGCTGGTGTTCTACCTGGCCGTACTCCCGCAGTTCCTGGGCCCGGGCGTCGCCATCGGCTGGCTGCTGGCGCTCGCCTGGAGCCATGCCGTGCTCGGCCTGGCCTACCTGTTCGTGCTCACGGCCGGGATCCATGGCGCCCGCAGCCTCCTGCTGCGCCGGACGGTGCGCCGCGGCCTGGACGCCACCACCGGCGCGGTGCTCGTCGGTTTCAGCGCCCGGCTGGCCACCGAGCACGTCTGACGGCCGGGCCCGCCTGGGGCTCACGCGGATCAGGCCGTCCGGGCCGCCGCATCGAGCAGGGCCCTGGTCAGGACCGGCCTGATCTCGACTCCCTCGTCCGCCAGGCCGGTGCCGCCGGGCCGGGAGCGGTCGATGGCACAGACCACCGTGGTCACCGTGGCCCCGAGCCCGCGCAGCGCCCTGGCCGCCCCGGCCACGGCGCCGCCCGTGGTGATCACGTCTTCGACCAGCAGGACGTGGCGGCCAGCCGGGTCAGCGCCCTCGGCGAGCCGGGCGGTGCCGTAGGTCTTGGCCTGTTTCCTGACGAACAGCGCTGGGATGCCGGTGACCTGGCTGAGCACCGTGGCCAGCGGCACACCGCCGAGCTCCAGGCCGCCGAGCAGCTCGGTCCCCGCGGGAACCAGCGCCGACATGTGGCCGGCCACCCGGCTCAGCAGCACCGGATCGGATTCGAATAGGTACTTGTCGAAGTACTCGGAGCTGGTCTGGCCGGACCGCAGCGTGAACGTGCCCCGCAGGCGGCACCGCACAATAAGGTCACGCGCCAGAATGGTGAGGTCACTGGCAGTCACGAGACGATCATGCCAAGACAACTCCCGCGATACCAGGGAACGTCAACCTCACCAGGGTGAGGTCTGACCGGTTGCCCGTAAGCCGTGGACTGCCGGAGGTCAGCCGTGCAAGACTGCCGAGATCGGTTGTCGAGCCAGCCGCGATGCCGAGCTGGTCCCCCGCCAGGTCCCCCCGGATCGCGGCTCATCGTCGGAGGGGAACTGATATGGCCTACGGAGAGCGTCTATCGCCGGCCCTGGCCGGGCCGTCCATAGTGGAGACCTGCTGGCTGTGCGGTACCCGCCAGCCCGCGGATCACATGGTGCCGGACGGCGGCAACGCCTGCAGCGACGTCCGCTGGTACTGCATGGACACGCGCGCATGCACGGAACGCTGGACCGCGCGCTGGGCCAAGCCGGCCAGCTTCCGTACGGGCACAGGCACGAGCCCACGGGCGCGGGCCAGGCAGTTAGCTGAGCCAGAGGACAGCCAGCCAGCAGAGGTATGACGGCGGGAACGGCAGGACTGCCGCCCGCCAGCGGCTAGCAGCTAGAGCCGCGAGTTCGAGTCAGCCCGGGCCCACGCCTGGGACGCGGCCTGACCCGATCCAGCAGGCTACCCAGCGCCGGTAGCTCATCTGACAGGCCCTCGGCGTGACCGGGCGTATCCCTCCCGAGGACCTTTCCCAGTGTTTCCCGACACCAGGTCGTGACGGCCGCTGACTGGCCGCGCGCGGACCCGCCCGCGGTCAGCCCAGGGTGTCGCACAGCGCGTCGATGGCACCCGGGTAGGCGTGCGCGGGCGGGGTCGCGTAGCCGATGACCAGGGCCGCGGGCACGTCAGGCCGCGGGTTGTGGCGGTAGAAGCCCAGAGTCTGGATGGCCAGCCCGGCCCGCGCGGCCCGGGACCGGATGGCGGGCTCGTCCTCGGCCCGCAGACCGTCAAGCTCGGCCACGGCGTGCAGTCCGGCGGCGATACCGGTCACGGTGATGCCGGACCCGCGCTCGGCCAGGGCGGCCAGCAGCTGGTCCCGCCGGCGCCGGTAGCGCAGCCGGGAGCGGCGGATGTGGCGGTCGTAGCCGCCGGAGGTGATGAACTCATCCAGCGTGAGCTGCTCCAGCAGGCCGGTGTACCCGTCGCTGAGCCGCTTGGCCTCGACGACCGGGTCGAGCAGGCGGGGCGGAACCACCAGCCAGGCCAGGCCGAGCGCCGGCATCAGGCTCTTGCTCGCGGTGCCCGCGTAGGCCACCAGGTCCGGGGCGAGGCCCTGCAGCGCGCCGATCGGCTTGCGGTCGTAGCGGAACTCACCGTCGTAGTCATCCTCGATGATCAGGCCGCTGCGGTCCCTGGCCCATTCCAGCGCGGCGGCCCGCCGCCGCGTGGCGAGCGGGACGCCGAGCGGGAACTGGTGCGAGGGGGTGAGCAGCGCCGCGTCGCAGTCGCCGAACTCGTCCACCCGCGCGCCCGCGGCGTCCACGGGCACCGGGCGGATGGTGAGCCCGGCCGCGTGCACGAGCTCGCGGTGCAGGCTGAGGCCGTGCGACTCGACGGCCAGCGCCCGCGCGCCACCGCGGCGCAGCGTGCCGGCGAGCAGGCTGAGCGCCTGCACGAACCCGGAGCAGATCACGATCTGGTCCGGCGTGGCGCGCACCCCCCGGACCCGGGCCAGGTAGGCGGCCAGCGTCTCGCGCAGGCCCAGGTGCCCGCGCGGATCGGGGTAGCCGAACAGGCCGTTCGGCGCGGCGGTCATGGCCCGGCGCGCCGCGGACAGCCAGGCGGTGCGCGGGAACCCGGCCAGGTCAGGGACGCCGGGGATGAGGCTGTACCGCAGGCGGGTACCGGACGGCGGCCGCCGCGGCGGCGACGGCCGGGTATGCGGCCGGGTGCGCTCGGCGACCCGGGTGCCTGAGCCCTGGCGGGCGGTCAGCCAGCCCTCGGCGACCAGCTGGCCGTAAGCGTCGGCCACAGTGTTGCGGGCCAGCCCGAGCTCGGCGGACAGCGCCCGGGACGACGGCAGCGGCGTCCCGGCCGCCAGCCGACCGCCGCGGACCGCATCCCGCAGCGCGTTCTCCACGGCCGCGCGGCCCCGGGCTCCGCGCAGGTCGAGGAGCAGGTCGACTCCTGAATTGGCCCATGATTCCTGCATATAACTGGACCATACTCCTGGGCCTTCTGGCGGTTAGCGTGGCGGTATGACGATGACACAGAGCACTACCCAGACACAGGGCACTACCCAGCGGATGGACCTTAAGTCACTGGCGCCGCGCGTCTACAAGGCGATGATCGCCCTGGACGCGGCCGCGGGCGAAGGCCTCGAGCCCGCGCTGAAGGAACTCATCCGGGTCCGCGCCTCGCAGCTCAACGGCTGCGTGTACTGCATCGACATGCACAGCACCGACGCCCGGGCGGGCGGCGAGAGCGAGCAGCGGCTGTACGCGCTGCCCGCCTGGCCCGAGGCCCCGTTCTACACCGAACGCGAGCGGGCGGCACTGGCCCTGACCGACGCCATGACCCTGCTGAGTGAGACCCGCGTTCCCGACGACGTGTACTACCGCGCGGCCAGGCATTTCGACCAGCAGGAGCTGGCCCAGCTCATCAGCCTGGTGCTGACGATCAACGCGTGGAACCGCATCGGCGTGACCTGCCGCCTGGAGCCGGGGACCTGATCCCTGCTCACGCCGCGTCGTGCAGCACCAGCCCCAGGGTGAACCGCTGGCCCGAGCGGATCACCGACACCCCGTGCCGGACCGGCGCGGCCGACCAGCCGCGCCGGGACGCCACCGGCCGGTCCCGGGTGGTGAACACCAGCCCGTGCCCCTGCGGGATCAGCGTCGCGGTCCCGCGGGACTGGGCCCGGGGCCGCTGCTCAAGCAGCAGGAACTCGCCGCCGGTGTGATCACCGCCGGGGCGGCTCAGGTTGACCACAACCTGCAGCGGGAACACGAGGTCGCCGTACAGGTCACGGTGCAGCGCGTTCCAGTCGTTCTCCCGGTACCTGAGCAGGATCGCCGTGGATTTGGACTGCCCGGCCGCGTGGCACATGTCCAGCCACTCGTCGAGCGTGTCTGGCCACGGGGCGGGCCGGCCGAGCTTGGCGTGCCAGTCCCTGGCGATCGGCAGCAGCCGCGGGTAGAGCGCCTGCTTGAGCTGCTCGACCGGCTCCGGGTAGGGCCGGGCGAAGTAGCGGTACTCGCCCTCGCCGAAGCGGTACGTGCCCATGGTGATCGTCGAGCGGAACAGCTCGCCGGCGTCGTAGAGCCCGGCGATCTGCTCGCACTCGGGCGCGGTCAGCAGCTGCGGCGTGAGCCCGCATCCCAGGGCATTGATCTCCCCGGTGATGCGGTCCCAGTCGCCGGCCTCGACCCGGTCCCGCCACGGGCTCGCCGCGAGCGTCCTGGTCGTGGTGGTCATGCGGCCTCCAGGTTCAGCAGCATCCGCTTGGTCTCCGGCCCGCCGAGGTACTCCCCGACCGAGCCGTCGGCGTGGATCACGCGGTGGCACGGGACCACCACGGGCAGGGGGTTGGTCGCGCAGGCCGTGCCGACCGCGCGGAACGCCCGGGGGCTGCCCGCCGCGGCCGCGACCACGGCATAGCTCGCCGTCTGGCCGTAGGCGATGTCGGTCAGGCAGCCAAGCACGACCCGGCGGAACCCCGTGGACAGGCTGAAGTCCAGCGGCAGGTCGAACTCCCGGCGCTGGCCCGCAAAGTACTCGTCGAGTTCGCGGGCCACGGGATCAAGCCGCGTCGGAGCGTTAAGGATCCTCGGGCTCAATCGGGTGGCGAGGGTTTCCAGGACCTGGTCATGGCCCTCGGACGCCCAGGCCACGCGGACCAGTCCCTGGTCGGTCGCGGCGAGCAGCAGCGTGCCGGCCGGGGTGTCGAGTGTGCGGTAGGCCACGTCGAGCACGCCCTCGGCCGCCGCGCTGGCGGCCAGCCGGTCGTGCAGGGTGCGCAGCTGCGCGTCGGTGACCTCGGGCAGGGTCTCGAGCAGATCCCCCGCCTCCGGATCGTGGTTGGTCATCATCGGGCCCCTCCTTCTGCTGTGGCCCCGGCGTAGGTCTTGCGCAGCTTGGCGATGCCGTCGGCGGCCGACCTGCGGGCGGCCTCGGCCGTGCCGCCGATGACGCCGGCGACATCGGCGTACGGCATCCCGGCCAGGTAGTGGTAGGCGACCGCCTCCCGCTGCTTGCGCGGGAGCCCGGCCAGCGCGGCCGCCAGATCGAGGTCGCGGCCGTCCGCCCGGTGCGCGGACGGCCGTTCAGGGACGTCAGCGACCGGCAGCGCGCGCCGCGCCGCGGCGCGGGTGACGTCAATGGCCTTGTTGTGCGCGATCCGCACCAGCCAGGCCTCGACGTTCGCGCCGGCCGGGAGCTCCGGGTACGCCCTGAGGGCGGCCAGGAACGTCTCCGACCACGCGTCATCGGCGTCGCCGGGGCCGAGCACGGCCCGGCACACGCGCAGCACCATCGCGGCATGCTGGGCGACCATGGCCTCGAACGGCGGTTTGCCTGTCACGTGATGTAGACGCTCCTGACCGGCGGGACGTGAGGTGCCCGCTCAGAAAAGCTTGGCCGACCCCGCCGCGGCTGGCTCCTCGAGCTCCAGCAGGAACCTCTTGCGCGCCAGCCCGCCAGCGTAGCCGGTGAGCTTGCCGTCCTTGCCGACCACGCGGTGGCAGGGCACGATCACGCTGAGCGGGTTGCGGCCCACCGCGGCACCGACGTCCTTGGCCAGCACCTGGGCGCCGAGCTCGTCGCCCAGCTCGCGGGCCAGGTCACCGTAGGTGTTGGTGTGCCCGTACGCGATGCGGTTGATCAGCTCCCAGACCCGGTGCTGGAACTCGTCGCCCCGGGCGTCGAGCGGCAGGTCGAACCGCTCCCGGTCGCCCGCGAAGTACTCGGCCAGCTGGCGCTTGACCTCGCCGAAGCCGGTGTCGTCGCGGGGGCCGAAGGCGGACTCGTCCGGCCGGTACCAGTGATGCGGGAAGTACACCCCGGTCAGCGCGGCGTCGTCGGCCACCAGGGTGAGCTCGCCGATCGGCGAGGCGACGGTGGTGAATCTCGCGGACATGACGGTCTCCATTTCAGCAGCGTTGCCCCGTAGACGTCCGGGACCGCTGAAACGTGAGGCCGGCGCGGGCACCGCCTCCAGACGTCAGCTCGCGAGGTGCTGGCCGAAGAAGCCGAAGATCTTGGCCCAGCCGTCCATCGCCGCCTCGGGCCGGTACATCGGGGCTTGGTAGTAGAAGAATCCGTGCCCGGCACCGTCGTAGCGGTGGAACTCGTACTCCTTGCCGAGCCGCTTCAGCTCGGCCTCGTGCTGGTTCACCTGCTCCGGCGTGGGGTGCTTGTCGTCGTTGCCGAACAGCCCGAGCAGCGGCGCGGACAGGCCCTCGGTCAGGTCGATCGGCGCCACCGGGTGGGCCTCGTCGAGAGCCTCCTTCGGCATGACCACGCCCCCGCCCCACAGGTCGGCGACCGCGCCGAACCCGGCCGTCCGGGACGCGGTGAGCAGCGCGTGGCGCCCGCCCGAGCAGGTGCCGATGATGCCCACCTTGCCGTTGCTCCCCGGCTGGGCCCGCAGCCAGCCGAGCGCGGCCCCGCAGTCCGCCACCACGGCGTCGTCGCGCACCCCGCCGGACGACCTGGCCTTGGCCGCGATGTCGTCGGGGCTGCCGTGCCCGAAGCGGCAGTACAGGTCCGGGCAGATCACGTGGTACCCGTGCCGCGCGAGACGCTCGCAGAACTCCCGGTAGAACTCGTCCCAGCCGGGCATGTGGTGCACGGCCACGACCCCGGGCACCGGCCCGTCGGTATCCGGCCGGGCCACGTAGGCGTGAATCTCATCCCCGTTGCCCCCGGGAAAGGCAATCACTTCGGCCGTGATGCCCGCACGGTCGTCAGTGCTGAACGAATTCCACATAGCCATCCCTTCGCTCCGCTCCCGGCAGCGTTCCTACCGTAACGAAACGGCCGCGGGTGCGCGGTCGCTGTCCCGGGATGGGGATGAACCTACCGGTGCCTATCGGTCAGCCGCGGCGCGGGGTGAATCGCTCCCGGAACAGGATCCACAGCGCTTCCACGCCATCGCGCCAGGTGAGTTTCTTTCCCGCTTCGCGGCTGCGCGCCTTATAGCTGATCGGCACCTCATAGGGGCGTATGCCTCGCCGCAGCAGCTTTCCTGTGACCTCGGCTTCCATGCCGAACCCGGTTTCGCGGACGCCCAGGTCGCGGTAGAGCCCGGTGGGAATCAGCTTGAAGCAGGTCTCCAGGTCGCTGATGTAGCAGTTGAAGAGCACGTTCGCGAACGTGGTCACGCCCTTGTTGCCGAGCACGTAGGCGTAGGAGTAGGCGTTGTGGCTGCCGAACGTCCTGGTGCCGTAGACCACCTCGGCATCGCCGGCGATCACGGGCGTCAGCAGCGACGGGATCTCGGCGGGCGAGTACTCGAGGTCCGCGTCGCACATGATCACGTAGTCGCCGGTGGCGGCCTCCGCCGCGGTGCGGATCGCCGCGCCCTTGCCCCGGTTGCGCTCGTGCAGGTGGACGCTGACCCTCGGGTCGTCCCCGAGCGACCGGTACAGGTCCCTGGTACCGTCCGTGCTGCCGTCGTCGACCACGACGAGCTCGGCCTCGCACGGAAAGGTCACGTTGAGCACTTCCTTCACCGCGGACGCCAAGGTATCCCGTTCGTTGTATACCGGCATAAGTATGGAAAGTTTCACGATAAGCAAGCTTACGGGAGTCCACCCGCGCAGCAAATCGTATAGATTGCGGCCGGGTGGATTTGGCACACGGGGTGCCAGCGTCAGCCAAAAGGGGATTCTGTGGGCTGGAACGGGACGCGAAGCCGTTCGGAAACAGAGGTTTCTGCACCTAAGCGGATCCTGATTACCGGGGGATCAGGATTTATTGGCTCGCACTTGAGCAAGACTTTGCTATCTCTTGGCAATGACGTTCTCGTGGTAGATAATTTCTATTCAAGTAGCCGTCACAACGTTCTCGACTTGCTCGGCGAGCCCGGCTTCGAGCTCGTGCGCCACGACGTGACGTTCCCGCTCTACGTCGAGGTCGACCAGATCTATCACCTCGCCTGCCCGGCCTCGCCGGTCTTCTACCAGCGGGACCCGGTGCAGACCACCAAGACGTGCGTGCACGGGTCGATCAACATGCTCGGGCTGGCCAAGCGGCTGCGCGTGCCGATCCTGCTCGCTTCGACCTCCGAGGTCTACGGTGACCCCGCCGAGCACCCGCAGTCCGAGTCGTACTGGGGCAACGTGAACCCCATTGGCATCCGGTCCTGCTACGACGAGGGCAAGCGGTGCGCGGAGACGCTGTTCTTCGACTACCACCGGCAGCACTCGCTCCCGGTCAAGGTCGCCCGGATCTTCAACACCTACGGGCCCAACATGCTGGCCAACGACGGCCGCGTGGTGTCGAGCTTCATCGTCCAGGCGCTCCGCGGCGAGCCGATCACCATCTTCGGCGACGGCTCGCAGACCAGGTCGTTCTGCTACATCGACGACATGGTCCAGGGGCTGATCCGGCTCATGAACTCGCCCCAGGAGGTCACCGGCCCGGTCAACCTCGGCAATCCCTGTGAGTACACGATGCTCGAGCTGGCCAGGAAGGTGCTGGCGCTGGCCGGCAGCGACTCCCCGGCCGAGCACCGGCCGCTCCCGTCCGACGACCCGGTCCGGCGCAGGCCCGACATCAGCCGGGCCAGGCAGCTGCTGGGCTGGGAGCCGACCGTCCCGCTCGACGAGGGCCTCGAGCGGACGGTCGCCTACTTCAGGGACACGCTGCGCGGATCAGAGCTCGCGGCCAGCGTCGCCCCTTCTCGCCCCCAGGTCCCCGCCCACCAATAGCGAACGGCACTTAGCTGCGGTAACAGCGACAGTAACGGCCCGTCCACACCATGAGGGCCGCGCCGGAGAGCCGGGCAGGCGCCCGCGGAAGGTCTGGGCAGCCCGCGTCGCCGCCACCCACACCCTGCTGGCCCCCGCCCCGATCTGCTTTGCTTGACGGCGAGGAGGTTAACGGGGTGGAGACGGCATTCGTGCTCGGCGGCGGGGGCATTCTCGGTGCGAACGAGGTCGGCATGCTCCGGGCGCTGGCGGAGGCGGGCATCAAGCCGGACCTGATCGTCGGCACGTCGGTGGGTGCCATCAACGGCGCGTTCGTGGCGGCCGACCCGGTGGGCGCGGCCGCGCTGCTCGGCCAGATGTGGCAGGGCGACGCGCTGCGCGAGGCGTTCAGCGAGAACCTCTGGGCCCGGGCGGCCCGGCTGGCGCGCTCCGGCACGCACCTGCATTCCATCGAGCCGCTGCGCCAGCTGCTGGCCGGCACGCTGCCCGCCGCTGACTTTGCCGACCTGGAGCTGCCCTTTCACTGCGTGGCGGCCAGCATCGAGCACGCCACCGCGCGCTGGTTCAGCAGCGGGCCAATCGTGCCCGCGGTGCTGGCCTCGTGCGCCGTGCCCGGGCTGCTGCCGCCGGTCGAGTTCGACGGCGAGCACTACTTCGACGGCGGCCTGGTGCATTCGATCCCGGTCGGGCGGGCGGTCGCCCTGGGCGCACGGACCGTGTACATCCTCCAGGTCGGCCGGATCGAGAGCGAGCTGACCGTGCCCCGCCGTCCCTGGGAAGTCGGGCTGGTCGCCTTCGAGATCGCCCGCAGGCACCGGTTCCACGAGGAGATGTCGGCGTTGCCCGACGACGTCCGCGTGCACGTCCTGCCCGCGGGCTCAGATGGGCGTCCGCCTGATCTTTCACAGCTCAGATACCGCGATAAGACTAAGGTCGGTGCGAGTATCGAGCGTGCGTACCGGGCGTCCGCGAGCTATCTGGCCACGCTGGCCGGAACCTGATCCCGGCCACCGAGGAACCAGGAGCGGGGGATGCTCCCACCCAAGCTGATCCGGCGGCTGGTCCTGGCCCCGCTCGCCATCGTCATCGCGCTCGCCGTCGTGGTGCTCTCTCCCCTGCTCGCCCTGCTGATCGGTGGGTTTGAGCTGCTCAGGCGTGTGCGGCCCAGCCGCAGGCGCGGCCTGCGGCTGCTGCACTTCGCGGTCATCTGGCTCACCGCCGAGACCGCCGCACTGTTCATGTGCCTCGGCCTGTGGGTCGCGAGCGGTTTCGGCGGGCGGCTGCGCACCGAGCCCTACCAGAGCCGGCACTACGCGCTCATGCACTGGTACCTCGACCGGATCTACGGCGCGGCGACCAGCACATTCCGGCTGCGGATCGAGGTCGACGAGCCCGAGTTCACCGCCGAGGAGCAGGCCGCCAGGCTGGCCCGCCCGGTGATCGTGCTCAGCCGCCACGCCGGGCCGGGCGACTCCTTCCTGCTCGTGCGCCAGCTCCTCAGCGTCTACGGGCGGCGGCCGCGCATCGTCATGAAGGCGGCCATGCAGCTCGATCCCGGCGTGGACGTCGTGACCAACCGCCTGCCTAACGTGTTCATCCGCTCCGGCCAGATGGGCGAGAAGGTGTTCACCGAGCAGATCGAGCGGCTGGCCAGCGGGCTCGGCCAGACCGGCGCGCTGGTGATCTTTCCGGAGGGCGGCAACTGGACACCCGGCCGGTGGCAGCGCGGCATCCGGCGGCTGGAACGGCTGGGCCGGCGCGACCTGGCGGCACGGGCCCGCGAGATGCCCAACGTCCTTCCCCCTCGGCCCGGCGGCGCGCTGGCGGCCATCACGGCCTGCCCCGAGGCCGACGTGATCTTCGTGGCTCACGCCGGGCTCGACCGCCTGGTCACCGTGCGCGATGTGTGGCGGAGCCTGCCGATGGACCAGGTCATCCGCGCGAAATGGTGGCGCGTTCCGGCCCCGCAGGTGCCCCGCTCGGCCGGCCACGAAACTCAGGTCCAGTGGCTCTATGACTGGTGGCAGCGAATTGACGCCTGGATCTCCGAAAACCGGCCCGGTGATGCCGAAACTCCGCCATTGTCGCCGGAGCGTCCAGCCGTGTAACAATCGCCGGAGAATCGGCATTTGCCCACGAGCGCCGCTGCCTGCTGACTGTTACCTCACTATGGTGACATAAGGATTATTGCTCCACGTTTATAGAGAGGCTCGGCCAAGCACCGGTCTGTCACTATCAATGATCTGCCGTTAAGGCCAGACCGCAAACACGGCGCCGCTATGGTGTGACCGAAGGAAAGCCAGCCCCCACGAGATAAAGACCGGGTTCGTGTCTGCACTTCACCGTGACGCCTCCTTTGCACGCCATGTGGTGATTATTGGCGGGTGCGGCCGCGTGGGGCTGCCGCTGGCGATCGCCTTCGCCGACCGGGGGGCGGACGTCGCCGTCTATGACGTCAATCCGGCCGCGGTGCAGCAGGTCAGCCACGGCCGCATGCCGTTCGCCGAGCCTGGTGCGCAGGCCATGCTGGAACGGGCCGTCGCGGCCCGGCGACTGGTCGCCTCGGCCGACCCGGACATCGTGGGCACCGCCGAGCATGTGGTCGTCGTGATCGGCACCCCGGTCGAGGCGCACCTCGGCGCCGACGAGGGGGCGATCCCCCGCGCGCTGGCGCGGTGCGCGGAGCACCTGCGGGACGGGCAGCTGGTGATCGTGCGGAGCACGGTCTACCCGGGCGTCACCGCCCTGGTGGAGAAGATGATCGCCCGTCTTGGCCTCGACATCGACGTCGCGTTCTGCCCGGAGCGGATCGCGGAGGGCCAGGCCATGACCGAGCTCTTCGAGCTGCCCCAGATCGTCTCCGCCCGGCGGGATGAGGCGCTCGAGCGGGCCGCGGCCGTGTTCGGGCTGCTGACCCAGAACCAGGTCCGGATGACCCCGGAGGAGGCCGAGCTGGCCAAGCTGTTCACGAACGTGTGGCGCTACCTCAAGTTCGCCACCGCGAACCAGCTTTACATGATCGCCAACGACCGCGGCCTTGACTTCGAGCGGATCCGCCAGGGCCTGACGCTGGACTACCCCCGGGCCGCCGACCTGCCCTCGGCCGGCTTCGCCGCAGGCCCGTGCCTGCTGAAGGACACAATGCAGCTCGCGGCGTTCAGCCGGGACACCTTCACGTTGGGCCACGCCGCGCTGGGCATCAACGAGGGCCTCCCCTCCTATCTGGCCGGCAGGCTCCGGCAGGCATACGACCTGGCGTCCATGACCGTCGGCATTCTCGGCATGGCGTTCAAGAGCGGCTCGGACGATATCCGTTCCAGCCTTTCCTACCGGCTCAAGCGGATCCTGGCCTGCAGCGCCGGCGCCGTGTACTGCACCGATCCGTACGTCACCGCGGACGCGTCGCTGCTGCCGCTGGGCGATGTCGTGGACAGGTCGGACCTGCTGATCATCGGCGCGCCGCACCCGGAGTACGCCGGGCTGGCCACGGACAAGCCGGTGGTGGACATCTGGAACATCCGCGGCCAGGGCGTGCTCGTCTGATGATGAAGGAACGCTCCGCCGCCGGGCTGATCCCGCGGGCCAGGATCGGCGATCCCGCGGTCCTGCGCGTCTCCGTGGTCATCCCCGCCTACGACGAGGGCGAGAACATCATCCCGGTGCTGGAGAGGATCTTCGAATCGGTGACCCTGCCCGGCGAGATCCTGGTGGTGGTCGATGACCCCGCCGACCGCACCTGGGCGGCGGTGCAGCGCCTGGCCGGGCGGGAACGCCGGCTGCGCTGCCTGGTCAACACGTACGGCCCAGGCCCGGCCAACGCGATCCGCTACGGCATCGAGCACGCGGCCACGCCCGTGGCCGTGGTCACGATGGCCGACGGCTGTGATGACGCGGGGCAGATCGATGACCTGGTCCGCCTCGTCGAGCGCGGTGTGGTGGTCGCGGCCGCCTCCCGGTACATGGCCGGGGGCCAGCAGGTCGGCGGGCCGACGGTCAAGCGCCTGATCTCGGCCACGGCCGGGCGGAGCCTGCGGCTGCTGGCCCGGGTCGGCACCAGGGACGCAACCAACTCGTTCAAGGCCTACTCGACCGCGTTCGTCCGCGCGGTCGGCATCGACAGCCGGCACGGCTTCGAGGCCGGCGTCGAGCTGACGGCCAAGGCCAGGCGGCTCCGCCTGCCGGTCGCCGAGATCCCTACCATCTGGCTCGACCGCCAGCACGGCAGGTCGAACTTTCAGGTCGGCGCGTGGCTGCCGAAGTACCTGCGGTGGTACCGGTTCGCGTTCGGCTCCCGGCTCAGCGTGGCCGACGTGAGAGCCCGCGCGCCTGGCGGGCGGCCCTGATGCCCAAGGTGCTGGTCACCGGGGCTGCGGGGTTCATCGGCGGCTACCTCGTGGCGGAGCTGCTGGCCCGCGGGTACGACGTCGTCGGCCTGGACAACCTCTCCAAGTACGGCCCGGTCAGCCGGTCCCACGACGGCCACGGGAACTACCGCCTGGTCGAGGGGGACGCGCGCAACGCCGGCCTGATCACCGGTCTGCTGCGCGACTGCGACCACTTCGTCGCGGGTGCCGCGATGATCGGCGGAATCCCCTACTTCCACGCCCGCGCCTACGACCTGCTCGCCGCGAACGAGCGGATCACCGCGTCGTCCTGCGACGCGGCGATCGCCGCCCGGCGGGCCGGCCGGCTGCAGAAGGTCACCTTCATCTCGTCGTCGATGGTGTACGAGTCGGCCAGTTCCTGGCCGTCCGGGGAGGGGCAGGAGCGCGAGGTGCCGCCGCCCCGGTCGTCCTACGGCTTCCAGAAGCTCGCGGTGGAGTACTTCGCGCGCGCCGCCCACGACCAGTACGGGCTGCCGTACACGATCGTCCGCCCGTTCAACTGCGTCGGCATCGGGGAGAGCCGGGCCCGCGGGGACGGTGAGATCCGCTCCGGCAACGTGCGGCTGGCCCTGAGCCACGTGGTCCCCGACCTCGTGCAGAAGGTGCTCAGGGGGCAGGACCCGCTGCACCTGCTGGGCGACGGCCGCCAGGTCCGTCACTTCACCTACGGCGGCGACCTGGCCCGGGGGATCGGCGACGCCGTCGCGCATCCCGGTGCGGTCAATGAGGACTTCAATCTGTCCACCGCCGAGTCGACCACGGTGCTCGAGCTCGCCGGGCTGATCTGGGCGAAGATCAGGGGGCCCGGGGTCCCGCTCCACGTCGTCCACGACGAGCCGTTCGCCCATGACGTGCAGCGCCGGGTGCCCGCCACGGAAAAGGCCAAGCGGATCCTGGGGTTCGAGGCCACGACCTCGCTGCCGGGCATGCTGGACGAGGTCATCCCCTGGATCCGCCGGGCCATCGAGGCCGACCGCCTCTGACCACGCCCCTGGCGGCCAGGCGGGCACTCCTGAGCCGCCGGGCAGTTGGTGTAGAACACTTCCATGACTGCCGAGATCTCCCTGGCCGATAAGCCAACCCTGGACGGTGACCTGGTGCTGCTGCGGCCAGTCCAGACGGCGGACGCGGCGGGACTGGCCACCATCCATGCGGAGACCTTCCGGCTCACCGGCAGCCACCACACCGCCAGCCTCGAGGAGCTGGAAGGCTGGTACGGCTCCCGGGCCGCGCACGATGACCGGCTGGACCTGGCCATCATCGAGCGGGCCACCGGCGGGTGGCCGGCGAGGTCGTGCTGAACGACCTCGATGCCGACAACCTCTCCTGCGGCTTCCGTATCCTCCTGGCCGGCCCGGAGTACTTCGGCCGCGGGCTCGGCACAGAAGCCACCCGGCTGGTGCTGGCGCACGCGTTCGAGACGGTCGGCCTGCACCGGATCGAGCTGGAGGTGTACGCGTTCAACCCGAGAGCCAGGCACGTGTACAAGAAGGTCGGTTTTGTGCACGAGGGCACGAAGCGGCAGGCTTTGCTCTGGGCGGGCGAGTGGGTCGACGCGCATCTCATGGCGATCCTGGCCGACGAATGGTCGCGGCACCGCGGTCACCCCTAGTCCGGCCACCCGCCGCCGCGCTGTCAGGAGGCCCCATGTCGCTGAGTGACTTTCCGCGCCATCCGCTCATGTTCGGCCCCAGCCCGGTTCACCCGCTGGAGCGGCTGTCCGCCCGGCTGGGCGGAGCGAGCATCTGGGCCAAGCGGGAGGACTGCAACTCCGGGCTCGCGTTCGGCGGGAACAAGACCCGCAAGCTCGAGTACCTGGTGCCCGACGCGCTGGCCCAGGGCGCCGACACGCTGGTCTCGATCGGCGGCGTGCAGTCCAACCACACCCGCCAGGTCGCCGCGGTCGCGGCCCGGCTCGGCCTCAAGGCCGTGCTCGTCCAGGAGAGCTGGGTCGACTGGCCCGACTCGGTCAACGACCGGGTCGGCAACATCCTGCTGTCACGGATCATGGGCGCCGACGTGCGCCTGGTGGACGCGGGCTTCGGCATCGGGTTCAAGACCAGCTGGGAGCGGGCCCTCGAAGACGTCCGGGCCGCGGGCGGCACGCCCTACGCGATCCCGGCCGGGGCCTCCGATCACCGGCTCGGCGGGCTTGGCTTCGCGAACTGGGCCTACGAGGTTCAGCAGCAGGAAGACGAGCTCGGGATCTTCTTCGACACCATCATCGTGTGCAGCGTCACCGGCTCCACCCAGGCCGGGATGATCGCCGGCTTCGCCGGCCAGGGCCGGCCGCGGCGGGTGATCGGCATCGACGCGTCGGCCAGGCTCGACGAGACCCGCGCTCAGGTCGAGAAGATCGCCCGCAACACCGCGGCGCTCATCGGCCTCGGCCGGGAGCTGCGCGACGAGGAGATCACCGTGCTGCCGGGCTGGGCCGGCGACTACTACGGCATTCCCGTGCCGTCCACGCTCGACGCGATCCGGCTCACCGGCAGCCTCGAAGGCGTCATCCTCGACCCGGTCTACGAGGGCAAGTCCATGGCCGGCCTCATCGACCTGGTCCGCGCCGGCGAGATCGGCCAGGACTCGACCGTGCTCTACGCCCACCTCGGCGGCCAGCCCGCCCTCAACGCCTACAGCGCCCTGTTCCGCTAGCTGATCGCCGCACGGCCAGAAGTTGGTCAGCGGGCGCTGCTATCACAGCGCGGAATGACCAACTTCGGGGTGAGGCTGGAGCGGGCTGGCGGTTAGGAGTCGGCTTCTGTGCTCGCGGGGGCTTCCCCGGCGGGGTCGGGGATGGCGCCGGAGACGGTCCAGTACTTGGTGCGCCTGGGCCGGACGAAGGCGAAGTAGTAGATCAGGGCCGCGGCGAAGATGCACGCGGTGACCACGAGGTCGGAGTGCTTCTGCTGGGTGAGGGCGATCACCACGCCGGCCAGGGCGAGGATCGGGGGGACCGGCCAGAGCGACATGCGGGACGGCCGGGCGAGATGCTTCTGGCGGACGCGGCTAACCAGCGCCGACACGGCGATCAGCCCGTACAGCACCACGATCAGCACCGCCGTGAACGTGACGACCGTCACGAGCGAGGCCTGGAAGCAGAGAATGGTCGCCAGGGCGCCCACGATGAGCGTGGCCACCCAGGGCGCACCCCGCTTGTGCTCGACCTTCGCGATCCACGAGCTCACCGGCTCCGGCCAGGCGAAGTCGCGCCCGCTGGCCCATACGATGCGCGAGAACTGCAGGGTAATGGCGACCGAGGCATTGAAGATCGCGATGAGGCCGCCGATGGTGATGAGGGTGACGAACGTATGCCCGAACGCCTCGAGTCGGGGACCGTCCAGCCCTCGGTGACCACGCTCCGCAAGCTCGCCGCCGCGCTCGGGGTGCCGGTGTTCCGGTTCTTCCTGCCCGCTGACGCGGCCGCCGCGAGCCTGGTGCGCCGCGCCGAGCGCACGACCCTCGGGCTGGCCCGCACCGGGGCGCGCTACGAGCTGCTGACCCCGACCCTGCGGGGCCAGCTGGAGGTCATGGAGATCACCATGGATCCCCGGCCAGGCGTCCGCGCCCGAGCGGATCAGCCACCCCGGCGAGGAGTGCCTGGTGATCATTAAGGGGCACGGCGCGCTGGAGCTCGGCGATGACATCATCGACATGCGCACCGGCGACGCCGCGACGTTCCAGGCCAGCCTCCCGCACCGGCTCCGCAACGCGGGCCGGCGCCCGCTCACCGCGCTGTCGGCCATTACGCCGCCGGCGTTCTGAGGACCGCGGGCGCAGCCGGCGGGCGGCCCAGCCCGCCACCGAGCAGGAGGGACCACATGACCAGTAACGGAACGGGCCGGGCCGCCATCGTGGGCGCCGGGATCGTCGGGCTGTCGGTCGCGTGGTTCCTGCAGGAGGAGGGCTTCGCGGTCACGGTCTACGACCGCCGCGACGTGGCCGCGGGCGCGTCGGCGGGCAACGCCGGGTGGCTCACCCCCGCGTTCGCGGTGCCGCTGCCCGAGCCGGCCGTGCTGCGCATCGCCCTGACCTCGCTGCTGCACCGGGACAGCCCGCTGCGGATCTCGCCCAGCGCGCTGCCCGGCACCTGGCGGTTTCTGGCCGAGTTCGCGGCCCGCAGCACCACGCGGCGCTGGCTGGCCGGCGTCGCCGGGTTCGCGCCCATCAACGCGCTGGCCTTCTCCTGCTACGAAGCGCTCGCCGCGGGCGGGGTGAAGGCCACCGTCACCGAGGCGCCGATCGTGGCCGCCTTCGACCGGGCCGACGAAGCCGGGCCGCTGCGGCACGAGCTGCAGGT
Source organism: uncultured Actinomycetota bacterium (assembly GCA_963844655.1). GTDB lineage: Bacteria > Actinomycetota > Actinomycetes > Streptosporangiales > Streptosporangiaceae > JASHPR01. The sequence continues at coordinate 574,838 of CAWJPA010000002.1, forward strand.
CAGCGCCGAACATGGCCAGCCGCTGCAGATCACCGACCTCACCGAGCAGGAACTGCACGCCGAGCAGCCGCTGCTCTCCGGCCGGGCCCGGTTCGGCCTGCGGGTGGACGGCCAGCGGTATCTGCAGCCGCTGGAGTACGTGCAGAGCCTGGCCGACACCGTCCGGTCCCGCGGCGCGGCTTTCGAGATGGGTCACGCGGTCAGCGCGGCCGGGTCCCGGCCCGGCGGCGGAGCCCGGGTCGAAACCGCCGGCCGGCCCGCCGACTTCGACGTGTGCGTGCTGGCCAACGGAGCCTGGATCAGCAAGCTGGCCCGGCCGGCCGGGGTCCGGGTACCGGTCGTGGCCGGCCGCGGCTACTCGTTCCACGTCCGGCTGGCCGAGCCGCTGCCCGCGCCGATCTACCTGCCGGGCCTGCGGGTGGCCTGCGCCCCGGCCCCCGGCGGGATGAGGCTCGCGGGGACGATGGAGTTCCGCCCCGCCGACGCTCCCCTGGACAGGCGCCGCATCGACGCGATCGTGCGGCCCGCGCGGAGCTACCTCCCCGGCGCCGACTGGAACACGATCACCGGCCGCTGGGTCGGCCCGCGGCCGGTCACCGCGGACGGCCTGCCCATCGGCCGCACCGCCAGCGACGGCCTCTATGTCGCGGGCGGGCATGGGATGTGGGGCATGACGCTCGGGCCCGCGACCGGCCGGCTGCTCGCCGAGTACATCGTCACCGGCCGCCGCCCCGCGGCCCTGGCCGCGTTCGACCCGCTCCGCCGCGCGGGCCTGGCCGGCTGAGCGCCCGGGCCGGGCATCGTCACGGCCCGATCTGGCCCCCCAGGACGCCAGCCGGGGGCGGTGTGGCTCTATGGTTCGAAGCGTCCGGATGTCGACGCGGCCGCCCGCCGCGTCAGGGAGACAGGGGCGCAGATCGTGCGGCTGACCGACTTCGACGCGCTGAGCTTCGACTGCTACGGAACCCTGATCGACTGGGAGGCGGGCATCGCCGCGGTGCTCGGCCCGTGGGCCGCCACGCGAGGGCTGGACCTGGACGCGGAGGCGCTGCTGACCGCGTACTCCAGGCACGAGGAGGCGGCCGAGGCCGCGCACCCGCAGGAACCGTATCCCGCGATCCTGGCCCGCAGCCTGTGGGACCTCGGCGGCGAGCTGGGCGCGGACGTCAGCGAGCAGGACGCGCAGGCCCTGGCGCGCTCGGTGCCCGACTGGCCGGCCTTCCCCGACTCCGCCGGCGCACTGGCCACGCTGGCCCGGAGGTACCGGCTGATCATCCTGTCCAACGTGGACCGGGACTCGTTCGCGGCCAGCAACCGGCGACTCGGGGTGACGTTCACCAGCATCCTCACCGCGCAGGACATCGGCTCGTACAAGCCGTCGCCGCGCAACTTCGAGGCGCTCGCCGCCGAGGCCCGCAGGCTCGGCGTCGGCCAGGGACGGCTGCTGCACGTGGCGCAGAGCCTGTTCCACGACCACGTCCCGGCCCAGCGGGCGGGCCTGCCCACGGTGTGGATCAACCGGCGGCACGACAGGCCGGGCTGGGGCGCGACGCCCGCGCCCCCGGCGGACGTCATCCCCGACTGGGAGTTCCCGTCCATGGCCGCCTTCGCCGCGGCCGTCGCCGACGACGAGGCCGGGGCATGACCGACCCCGGCCAGGAGGCGGCGGACCGGCTCGCGCGGCTCGGCGAGGAGTTCTTCGCGACCGTCCACACGGCCGACCCGTTCAACGCGACGCAGCTCGGCGTGTCCGGCTTCGACGCCCTCGTCCCCGACCCCAGCCGGGACGGGTCCGCACGGACCGCGCAGCGGATCGCCGGGATCGAGCAGCGCCTCGGCACCATCGACGCGGGCCTGCTCGGCGACGCCGACCGCACCAGCCACGCGGTCCTGGCCCACCTGGCCTGGGCCGCGCGCTCGGATCTCGAGCACGGCCTGTGGGAGGCCAACGCGTCAGCGGGCGGCTACACCTCCCCTCAGGCCATGGTGTTCCAGTCCGTCCCGACCGCGCTGCTCGGCGATGCGGACGCGGTCGGCGACTACCTGCACCGGCTGCGCGGCCTGAGCGGGTACTTCGACGCCACCACCCGCCGCTACCTGGAGGCCAAGGCCGACGGCCGGATCCCGACCGAAGTCGGGACCCGCCAGGCTATCGAGCAGCTCGAGGGCCACCTGGCCAAGGACATCGCCGCCGACGTGCTGGTCGCCGTGCGCCTGCCCGGTCAGGTCGACCAGGACGCGACCCGCCTCGAGGCGGCCACGATCGTGGACGGCGAGGTCCGGCCCGCGATGCGGCGGCTGCTGGCCTGCCTGCGGCAGGATCTGCTCCCGGCCGCGCGGCCCGATGACCGGGTCGGGATCCGCTTCGTCCCTGGCGGCGAGGACGGGTACCGAGCGGCCGTGCGCAAGCACACCACCACCGGCCTCGCCCCGGAGGAGATCCACCAGATCGGCCTCGGCTGCCTGGACACGCTGCAGGCCGAGTGGGCCGACCTGGGCGGGCGGGTGCTGGGCACCAGCGATGTCCCGGAGATCCTGGACCGGCTGCGGGAGGACCGGGCGCTGCGGTTCACCAGCTCCGCCGAGATCGTGCGCACGGTCACCGACGCGCTGCGGCGCGCCGAGGACGCCCGCGGCGACTGGTTCCCGCCGTTCGACATCCCGGACTGCGTCATCGAGGAGATCGACCCGGTCGAGGCGGGCAACGCTCCCCTGGCCTACTACCGGCCGCCCGCCGCGGGCGGGCTGCGCCCGGGCGCGCACTGCCTGCTGACCAGCGACCCGCAGGACCGGTTCGTCTACGAGTACGAGGCGCTCTCCTTCCACGAGAGCACGCCCGGTCATCACCTGCAGCTCGCGTCGGCGCAGACGCTGGAGATGCCCGGCTTCCGCCGCTTCCTGGACGCCGAGGTCTGCGGCTACTGCGAGGGCTGGGGCCTCTACTGCGAGCGGCTGGCCGACGAGATGGGCCTGTACACCTCGGACCTGCAGCGGCTGGGCATGCTGTCGTTCGACGCGCTGCGCGCCTGTCGGCTCGTGGTGGACACCGGCATGCACCACTACGGCTGGTCCCGCGCCCAGGCCGTGGACTTCATGTGGCGCAACACGGCCACCACCCGGGCCAACGTCAGGAACGAGATCGACCGTTACATCGGCTGGCCCGGCCAGGCGCTGGCCTACATGATCGGCCGCCGCGAGATCAGGCGGCTCCGCGACCAGGCCGAGCGCCAGCTGGGTCCGCGGTTCGACATCCGGGCCTTCCACGGGGTCGTGCTGGGCAGCGGCGCCGTCCCGATGGGCGTGCTTGACCAGCTCGTGACCGCCTGGGCCGGCCGGGTCCCGGCCTGAGCCCCGGTCAGCCCGGGCCGGCCGAGCCGCTGGCCGATCCGGTGTTGTTCGGCCCCGCGCTGCCCGCCGGCCCCGTGGTGTCAGACACCGCGGTGTCTGGCACCGCGTCCCGCGCCAGCTCCAGGGCGCCGACCACACCCGCCCGGTCGCCCAGGCCGGGCAGGACGATGAAGCGCTCGAGCTCGTCCGGCTGGGTCAGCTCGGGGACCCGGAGGTAGCCGGCCAGCAGGTCGCTCATCCGCTGGCGCGCCATCGGGAGCAGCGTGGGCTGATGGGCCACGCCGCCGCCGATGACGATGCGCTGGGGCGACCCCACGCAGACCATGTTGACCAGCGCGTGGGCGAGATACTCGGCCTCGAGCTCCCAGGCGCCGGGATCGGTGATCTCCTGGCCGGGCCGGCCCCACCGGTGCCGGATCGCCTCGCCGGACGCGAGTCCCTCGAGGCAGTCACCGTGGAACGGGCAGATACCGGCGAACGGATCCAGGGACCGGTCGTGCGGGATGCGCATATGGCCGAACTCCGGGTGCAGCAGCCCGTGCAGTATCTGGCCGTTGACCACGGCGCCGCCGCCGATCCCGGTGCCGACGGTGACGTAGAAGAATGTGTCCAGGCCGGTGGCCGCGCCCCAGCGCCACTCGCCGAGTGCGGCCGCGTTCACGTCGGTGTCCAGGGCCAGCGGCACCTCGATCCCGGCGCGCAGCGCCGAGACCAGGTCGAAGTCCCCCCAGCCGGGCTTGGGCGTGGTGGTGATCGTTCCCCACGTCGGCGAGGCCGGGCGGATGTCCAGCGGCCCGAACGCGCCCACGCCCATGGCGTCGACCGGGCCGTGCGCGGTGAAGAAGCGCGTGGCCCGGGAGATGGTCTCCTCGGGTCCCGTGGTGGGGAAGGTCTCGGTCTGCGCGGGCAGGGCCGCCCCGTCGGCGACGGCGCAGACCCACTTGGTGCCGCCCGCCTCGATGCCTCCGTACCTCATCCGCCGGCCTGACCGCGGGTCCTGGAGATCATTCCCAGCACGATATCGGACCTCCCAGGCGCGGCCGTGCTGGCACGCCGCGCGGTCTCAGGTCTGACGTTGACGTCAAGGTCGGATAGGATCTCCGTGGCAGCGGGCCGAGCATTGCAACAAGTGGGGAGAGTTCATGCCAGTGGCGGGACCGGCGCGGGCGGCGGCGCCTTTGGCCGCAGACGGCAAGGGCGACCATTACAAGTGGATAGCCCTGTCGAACACCACGCTCGGCATCTTGATGGTCACGATCAACCAGTCGATCTTGCTGATCTCGCTTCCTGCGCTGTTCCGGGGGATCAAGCTCAACCCGCTGGTGCCGTCCAACACCTCGTACTTCCTGTGGATCTTCCTCGGCTTCATGCTGGTCACCGCCGTGCTGGTGGTCAGCCTGGGCCGGGTCGGCGACATCTACGGCCGGGTCCGCATGTACAACCTGGGCTTCGCCGTCTTCACGGTCTTCTCGATCCTGCTGTCGGTGACGTGGCTCACCGGGCCGGCCGGGGCCTTGTGGATCATCATCATGCGGATCTTCCAGGGTGTCGGCGGCGCGTTCCTGTTCGCCAACTCGACCGCGATCCTGACCGACGCCTTCCCCGAGAACGAGCGCGGCAAGGCCATGGGGATCAACGGCATCGCGGCGGTGAGCGGCTCGTTCCTCGGCCTGATCCTGGGCGGTGTGCTGGCCCCGGTGAACTGGCGCCTGGTGTTCCTGGTCTCGGTGCCGTTCGGGCTGTTCGGGACCGTCTGGGCCTACCTCAAACTGCGTGACAACGGGGTCCGCATCGCCGCCAAGATCGACTGGCTGGGCAACACCCTGTTCGCGGTCGGCCTGATCTCGCTGCTCACCGGCATCGTGTACTCGCTGCTGCCCTACGGGGGTCACCCCACCGGCTGGACCAATCCCCGGGTGCTGACCGCCATCATCGGCGGGATCGTGATCCTCGTGGCGTTCACCTGGGTGGAGACCAGGGTGGCGCAGCCCATGTTCAAGCTGAGCCTGTTCAAGATCCGGGCGTTCACCGCAGGCAACATCGCCGGCCTGCTCGGCGCCCTGGGCCGCGGCGGCCTTCAGCTCATGCTGATCATCTGGCTGCAGGGGATCTGGCTGCCGCAGCACGGGCACAGCTTCGCCGAGACCCCGCTCTGGGCCGGCATCGCCATGATCCCGCTGACGATCGGGTTCCTGCTCACCGGGCCGCTGGCCGGCGCGCTGTCGGACCGCTGGGGAGCCCGGGTGCTGGCCACCGCTGGCCTGGTCATCTCCATGATCTGCTTCCTGCTTCTTGACCTGCTGCCGATCAACTTCAGCTACGTCTGGTTCGCCCTGATCGTGTTCCTGTTCGCGGTGGGCATGGGGCTGTTCTTTGCCCCCAACCAGGCCGCGGTCATGAACAGCCTGCCGCCCGATCAGCGTGGCGCGGGCGCCGGGATGCTCAACACCTTCCAGAACTCGGCCACCGTGCTGTCCATGGGCTTGTTCTTCACCATCGTCACCCTGGGCCTGGCCGCTCGCCTGCCGGCCCATCTGTACAAGGGGCTGACCGCCGCCGGGGTGGAGCCCTCCGCGGCCCACCTGGTCGCGAGCGAGCCCCCGATCGGCAGCCTGTTCTCGGCCTTCCTCGGCTACAACCCGATCAAGCAGCTGCTCGGCCCCACCGGGGCGCTGGAGAAGCTGTCCCCTCACCAGCTCGCGTTTATCACCGGCCGGTCGTTCTTCCCGAACCTGATCTCGGAGCCGTTCGCCGGCGGGCTGCACCTGGCCTTCACCTTCGCGGCCGTGGCCACCCTCTTCGCCATCGTGGCCTCCGCGCTCCGCGGCAAGCGTTACTTCTACACCGCCCCCGCGTCGCTGTCGCTGGCCGAGGAGCTGGCCGAGGGCGCGGCCGACTCGGCGGCGGTGACCGGCCTCGATGAGGCGGCCGAGGTGGCCGAGCTCGACGAGAACCGACTGGACGGCGCGGACCATGACGGCGCCAGCCTGAACGGTGCTGGCTCCGCGGGCAACGGCAGGCGGCCCGGGGCGGGCAGCGAGAAGCTGGACGCCTCGCCAGGGGGCGGCTGAACCGATGAACCCGACGCTCGGGACGGACACCGCCGAGGCGGCCGCCGACGGCCAGCAGGCCGAGCAGGGAGAACTGCTCGGTATCGGGGTTGCGGCCGCCAGGAGCGGCTGTTCCGAGCGCGCGCTGCGCTACTACCAGCAGCTGGGCCTGATCGTCCCGGCCGCCGTGACGCCCGGCGGGATGCGGCGTTACTCCGATGACGACCTGGCCCGGGTGGCCAGGATCCGCGAGCTGCAGACCCTGCTCGGCCTCAACCTGGACGAGATCGCGATCGTGCTGCGCAACGAGGACCGGATGGCGGAGATCCGCCTGGCCTACCACGACGAGCGCACCACCGACGACGAGCGGCTGGGGCTGCTCCGCGAGTGCCTGACCCTGCAGGAGGGCCTGCGCACGACCGTCGAGGCCAAGCGGATCGAGCTGGAGAGCTTCCTGGCCGACCTGGACGCGCGCATCAAGCGGGCCAAGGATCTGCTGGCCGGCCGCGTTCCGTGAGCGCGGCCGAGTTACCCGCGCTATCGGGCTATTACAGGATGTTGATGGCCCGGGAGATCACGAGCGCGGCCAGCCCGAGGGACACGGCCGCTTCCACGATCATCAGCAGCTTGGCCCACGGCTTGATCGCGGATACGTCTGTCGGGCTGAACGCGGTGGCGGTCCAGAAGGCCAGCGACAGGTAGTCGACGAACTTCGGCACCCACGTCGCCGGCACATAGCCGGTGTGCTGCATCTCCGGGAAGACGAACGCCGGGTTCGCGTAGGGATGGTGGGCCCGGGCGGCAGCGCCGCCGCGATCGAGATCCCAGTACCAGAGCCCGAACGCGATCACGTTCGTCGCCCAGATGACCCCGCCGGTGGCCAGCAGCCCGGTGGGACTGTTCGCGAAGAGCTTGCTGTTGGTGACGATGTCGTGGACGAGCCTGACGGCGGCGTACATGTTCGCGACCGTGATAAACGCGATGACGGCGCCAGTGACGATCCGCAGCCAGGTCCGCTGCCGGTCGATGCGGCCTGGGTCTCCCACGATCAGCGTGGCCAGCAGCGCGAGCAGGACGACCGGGGCCACCCATGGGGGGTTCACCCGGTACTCCGCGGGCAGCACCACGTGCAGAAACGCGGCAGCCAGGATCGCCAGCGCCACCGGCCACCAGTGCTCACCCCGTGCTGCGGCCGGCGTCGCCGGGTGCGGAGCGGCTGGCTCTTGGCTCGATGCCATAGCCCATTGTGAACCTGCCCCCGGGCGGGCGCCCGTAGCGGCGCGCCCGCGCCTGACAAGACCGGGATCCCGCCGCCCCACGTGACCAGGGGCCGTCAGCCCGAGCGGGCTTTGCGGAGTCTTGACGAGCGCGGATACCCGGCGACGATGATACCTATGCTGCGGTCGCGGGTCTTCCTGGCCGGGCAGGCCGTGTCGATGCTGGGCGACGGGCTGGCCCTGCTGGCCGTGCCGCTGCTGGTGCTGGAGCTGACCCAGAGCCCGACGGCGGCCGTGCTCGCGTCGCTGCCCGGCAGCGTCGGCTATCTCGCCGCGGGGTTCCCGGCCGGGGTACTGGTCGACCGACTCGACCCCTGGTGGGTGCTGATCAGCGGCGATGTCATTCGGGCGCTGATCTTCCTGGCCCTGTTCGCGCTGACCGGTTCGCCCGCGATCTCGGTGTGGCTCATCCTGGCGCTGGCGTTCGCGGCCGGCGTGGTGACCGTGTTCTTCGACACCGCGCTCGCCATCGCGGTGCGCGATGTGTTCGCCGGGCCCCGGCTGGTCGCGGCGAACTCGTGGCTGGAGTCCGCGAACCAGGGCGGGCAGATCATCGGGCCGAGCGCGGCCGGCCTGCTGGCGGCCGCCGGCCTGCTGCACACCTCCATGCTGATCGACGCGCTGACGTTCCTGGTGTCTCTGGCCACCCTGACGGGCGTCCGCCGCCGTTACGCCGCCGATCGGCGGCCGTCCCGGCCGGCGTCCTGGCGAGCCCTGGGCCGCGACCTGGCCGAGGGCATCAGGTACCTGGCCGCGACCCGGCTGCTGTTCACGTTGCTGCTGTTCCTGCTGGTGCTGAACCTGTGCCTGGGTGCCGACAAACTGATCATCTTCTTCGCCCGCAACACCCTGCACCTGCCGCCGCCCCAGATCGGCCTGATCGTCACCGCGGGGGGCGTCGGCGGCCTGCTGGGCGCGGCGGGGACGAGCCCGCTGTGCCGGTGGATCGGGCCGCTGCCCGTCATCACGCTCTCCTGCGCCATGTCCGGGGTCGGGCTCATCCTGATCAGCGCGGCCACGTCGACGCCGATGGCGCTGGCCGGCAACCTGGTCTACACCTGGGCGATCATCGCGGCCAGCGTGACCATGCGGTCCCTGCGCCAGGCCATCGTTCCCAGGGAGCTGCTCGGCCGGGTGACGGCGTCATGGCGGTTGGGCGGCCAGGGAGTGACGTTCATCGGAGCCCTGCTGGCCGGGGTCATAGCGGGCGCGCTGGGCAACGACCCCCGGCCAGTGTTCATCGGGGCCGGGGTGCTCACCCTGTGCACGGTAGCCGTGGCCTGGTTCGCCGGGCTGCGCCGGGAGGAGGTGCCCGAGGGCCTGCTCACGGCGGGCTGACCGGCCAGCGCCTGCCCGGCCGGTGCGGAGGCAGCCGCCGGGCAGGCAGGATCAGGCGGCCTCAGGCCGCTCGGCTGGCCGGGCTCTTGCGGTCCGCCGCGGCGGCGGACGGGCGCGGGGCCGCCGGGGCGCTGGCCTGCCCAGCCGGGCTACCCCGGTGCTGGGGCGCGCCCACGGGGCGGAAGATCGCTTCCATGGCGCGGACCTGTTCCTGGTGGACGTACTTGATGGTGCGGATCGCCCGGTGCATCCCGGTCATCACGCGTTCCGGACCCTGGCGGCCCGGCCGCCGTGTCGATGTCATTGGTATCACCTCTCTGCGGTGCAGCCGGCCTGTGGATCAGGCCATACGTCCTGGATAGCCCGTCGGCACGGAGCGGGGATGTGCCGATGGTGAAGACCCGGTGGAGAGCGTCGCGGCACACCGCGTGCAGTACCGCGCCTCGGGTTCCCGGCTCAGCCGGGCGGCCGAGATCGCGCCGGCGCACTGCTCGCACCGCCCGTAGCGGCCGGCCGACAGCCGGGCCAGCGCCTCCTCGGTGTCGAACAGGGCCCGCCGGGCGGCGACGGCCCCGTGCCTGAGCCCCAGCAGCGTGCGTGCCTCCCCCTGACCGCCCGCGCGCAGGCCGCCGCCCGACCGCTCCTCCGCCTCGTGGTAGGCCAGGGACAGGCTGGTCACCGCGGCCAGGCGCTGCCGCCAGCGCGATTCCAGCAAGCGGCGCCAGGCCGGCAGCATCAGGCCTGGTTCTGAGCCCGCCGGCCCGGCACGCCGACCGGTCATCATGCCGGATCGGGACCGCCCGGCTCGGCGGGGTCCTTCGGCCTCCGCCGCCGGTGGTCCTCACGCAGGTGCAGATCGAGCAGGGCCCGGTTGACGAAACCGAGCCCGCACAGCGGGCAGGTGGCGACGAGTGTGGATGGCATGCTGTCCTCCTTTGGGTTGGTTGGCGGCTGGTCGCTTTTAGCCGGGCCGCGGGACCGCGGCCGCCTTTACCTCAAGCAACGAACCAGGCTTGGAAGCCCGGTGCATTACCTGTGGCGGGCGGATGGAGGGATGCGGCGCACGTGACCGGCCGCGTCAGGACCTGGCTCCGTGGCGTTCCCGCCCGGCGGCTTTCCCCTGTGGCCGGGGCAGCCCGTCCTTGGCGTCCCCCGGCTCAGGCCCGGTCCCCTGGCGGCGGGCCTGGCCGGGCCCGGAGGGAAGCCGGGATTGGGTCCGTGACCGGCGCAAGCGCAGGCAGACAAGAGCCAGGCCCGCGCCGAAGATGACCCACGGCGCGAGCACCAGCAGATCGCCACCAGTCATTCCCGCTACCCCTAGCTCCGAGTGTTCTCGGTCACAGTCCACCGCCCGGCCATGTGACGGCCGTGAAACCGTTGTGGTGACGGCGTGGAGGAACGGGAGCAGGTCGCCGGACGAACGCGGCGTTAACTCCGATCAGGTGCCGGCCGCGGTCACGATGAACGCCAGAATCTCGGCCTGGTAGCGCAGCTGGCCGTACCGCCCGGCCGGGCCGGTGTGCGCGCCCGCGCCGAGCTCGGCCCGGAACAGCACCCGGCCGCCGGCCGGGCTGTCCCCGGCGGTGGCCCGCAGCCGGGCCACCCACTTGGCGGGCTCATGGATCAGCACCCGCGGGTCGTGCAGGCTCCCGGTGACCAGCAGGTCCGGCCGCGGGCCGGACGGCACGTTGTCGTACGGGCTGTAGGAGCGCATGTAGGCCAGCACGCCCGGATCACGGGGGTCGCCCCATTCGTCCCATTCGTTGATCGTCAGCGGGATGGTCGGGTCCAGCATGCTCGCCACGCAGTCCACGAACGGGACCTCGGCCACCACGGCCCGCCAGCGCCGCGGCGCCATCGAGAACACCGCGCCCTGGAGCAGCCCGCCCGCGGACAGCCCCCGGGACACGATCCGGTCCGCCGCGGCCCAGCCCTGGCCGGCCAGCATGTCGGCGGCGGCGATGAAGTCGGTGAACGTGGTGCGCTTGCGGGTCAGCCGGCCCTCCAGCCACCAGCGCCGCCCGCCCTCGCCGCCGCCACGCACGTGCGCCATCGCGTACACGAACCCGCGGTCCAGCAGGCTCGGCACGGTCACGCTGAATTCCGGCCAGTCGCACGCCTCGTACGCGCCGTAGCCGTACAGCAGGCACGGCGCGGAGCCGTCCAGCGGCAGCCCGCGGCGGTGCGCCAGCGTCACCGGGATCAGCGTGCCGTCCGCCGCGGGCGCGGTCACCCGCTCGGTGACGTACCCGGCCGGGTCATACCCCGGCACCTCCTGCCGCTTGCGCAGCCGCCAGCGGCCGCTGGCCAGGTCCACGTCGTGCCAGGACGGCGGGTCGATCAGCGACTCGGTGCGCACGGTGACCTCGGCGGCCGCGTACTCCTCGTTCACCGCCAGGGCGAGCGTGCAGGGCGGCCCCTCGGCCTCGATCAGCCGCTGGCTGAACGCCTGGAGGTCCACCACCCGCAGCTGGGTCGCGGCCGCGTGCCGCTGCTCGGCCACCAGGTAGCGCCCGAACACCTCGCACGACACCAGGCGGGTGTCCGGCGACCCGGCGATGACCTCGGTCCACCCGGCCCGGCCCGGGGCCCGCGCCGACGCCCGCACCAGCCGGAACTCCTCCGCCCCGTCGTTGGTGACCAGGTAGAAGTCGCCGCCGTCCGGCCCGTCCGCATGATCCGCGCGGTACTCGATGCCCGCCCGCCTGGGCTCAAGCACCGCCGGCGGTGTGCCCGGCGCGTCCGCGGGGATGACCAGCGTCTCGGTGGTGTCCCTGGACTCGATCTCGATCAGCACGTACCGGCCGCTGCGGGTGGCCCGGACGATGAGCTCGAACCGCTCGTCGTCCTCGCGGTACACCAGCACGTCGGCGTCCTGCCCGGTGCCGAGCTCGTGCCGCCAGACCTCGAACGGCCGGTACGCCTGGTCGGTGACCGTGTAGAACAGCGTCGCCGAGTCCGCGGCCCAGGCCAGCCCGTAGTAGGTCCGCTCGATCCGCTCCGGCAGGTCCTGCCCGGTACTCAGGTCGCGGACCCGCAGCTGGTACACCTCGTCACCGTCGAAGTCCACGGAGTAGGCCAGCAGCCGCCCGTCCGGGCTGACCTCGCGCACCCCCAGCGCGACGTAGCCGCCCGGGCAGTCCGGGTCGGCGAGCAGGAGGTTCTCGTCGAGCAGCACCTCGTCGGGCGCGCCTGGCGCGCCCGACCGGCAGAACTGCTCGAATTCCTGGCCGGGGACCGTCCGGGTGAAGTACTCCCGGCCGCCGCGGCGCCAGCGCACCGAGTCCTCAGCCTCGGGCACGCGCCCGGTCATCTCGCGCAGCAGCTCGTCCTGCAGCCCGCGCCACCCGGCCGTCTGCAGGTCGTAGTAGGCGCGCTCGGCGGTCAGGTACTCGCGCAGCGCGGGCTGGTCATGGTCGCGCATCCACGCGTATGGGTCCGGATGCGCGAGGTGCGCCGCGTCCGGCGCCGGCCCGCCCGCCACGGGCAGATCCGCGGGTGCGGCTGGCAGCCCCGCCCCGCCTGGTCGTTGTCCGGCCATTACGCTAACTCCGCCCGTGCTCGGCGACCAGCGTGCGCAGCGCGTCGGGCGGGATCTGCCGGGAGGTGTTCCCGTCCCGGCCGGTCACGGTGACCGCCTGGAGCATGCTGTTGATCACGGCCTCCTCGGTGGCCTCGGTCACCGCAGCGAAGTAGTCGTCCAGCGCGCTGCCGGTGACCGGGACGCCGGACGGAGCGCTGCCGCGGGGGCTGCGCAGACCCGTGGCCAGGCCCAGGAAGATCTCGCCGCTGCCGTGGTGCCCGGTGCTGCCGGCCCGGGCCAGGCCGAGGCCGGCCCGGCGGGCCAGCCGCTGGCAGGCGGCCGAGTCCAGCCGCCCGTCGGTGATCACGACGACGATGCAGGAGCCGGCCGGGCCGGGCCGCGCCGCTGGAGCGTCCGGGTCCGGCAGCAGCCGCCCGGCCGGCACCCCGGCCACGGTGAGCCGGTCCCGGTCGCCGAAGTTGGTCAGCGTGAGCACGCCCACGGTGGCCCCGCCGGGCACCACCCGCGACGCGGTGCCGATGCCGCCCTTAAAGCCCAGGCAGCTCATCCCGGTGCCGGCGCCGACCGCGCCCTCCGCCGCGGCGGGCGCGCCCGCGGACGCCCGGGCCGCGGCCAGCGCGTCCCGCACGTCGGCGTGGCCCACCTGCATGCGGCGGCTGTCGTTGAGGAAGCTGTCGTCGCATTCCGCGACGATCGGGATGATCACGTCGTCGTGGCCGATGGCGGGCTGCTCGGCGATGAGCAGCTCGCAGGCGGCGTCGTAGACCCGGCCGAGCTGCATGGTCGAGGTGAGGAACACCGGGGTCTCGGCCAGCCCCCACTCCTGGGCGGCGAGCAGGCCGGTGCACTCCCCCGCGCCGTTGAGCACCGCGGCGCCGGCCGGAATGGGGAACGTGAACAGGTCGCCGCCCGGGTCGAGCACGGTGACCCCGGTGCGGGCGGCGCCCCGGCCCGCGGGCGGGGGCGCCTCGTCCCGCCAGACCGTGGCGTGGCCCAGGCCGACGCCGGGCACGTCGAGGACCGATCCGGTCGGGCCCGGTGGCAGCAGCCCGATGGTGATGCCAAGATCGATGACGCGGGGCACCCCGTGATGGTAACGCGCCGCGGAGGTGAGCCAGTGAGCCTGCCGGTCCCGGTGGTCTGGAGCGAGGACTGCGTCCAGCATGAGCCAGCGGGTGAGGTGTGGCTTGGGGTCTGGGACCGGGGCACCGAGGTGCCCGCCCGGGCGCTGGTGCTGCGCGACGCGCTGGCCGCGGCGGGCGCGCCGGTGCTTCCCGCCCGCGAGCATGACGACGCGGTGCTGCGGACGGTGCACGACCCGCTCCTCGTCGATCACCTGGCCGGGGTGTGGCGGGACTGGTCGGCGGCGGGGCTGCCGGCCGAGCACGGCCGCGACCGTGTCGTGCCTTACGTGTTCCCCACCGCGGGCATGCTGGGCGGGCTGCAGGCCCGCGAGCCGCCGGCCGTGCACGGGCGGGCCGGGCTGTTCTGCTACGACACCATGACGCTGGTCGGCCCGGGCAGCTGGGCCGCGATCCGCGGCGCGGTGGACGCCGCGCAGACCGCGGCCGGCCTGGTCAGCTCCGGCGCGCGGCTGGCGTACGCGCTGTGCCGCCCGCCGGGTCATCACGTGACCAGGAGCGCCTACGGCGGCTCCTGCTACCTCAACAACGCCGCGGTCGCCGCGCAGGCGCTGCGGGCCGCCGGGGCCGGACGGGTCGCCGTGCTGGACATCGACGCGCACCACGGCAACGGCACCCAGATGATCTTCTACGGCCGGGCCGACGTCTGGTACGGCTCGCTGCACATCGACCCGGGAGCGGGCTGGTTCCCGCACTACGCGGGTTACGCCGACGAGCGCGGCACCGGGGCCGGCCAGGGCCACAACCACAACCTGCCGCTGGCGCCGGGCACCGGGGACGAGGGCTGGCTCGCCGCGCTGGACGAGCTGTGCCGGGAGGCCAGCGGCGCCGACGCCCTGGTGGTGTCGCTGGGCGTGGACGCGGCGGTGGACGACCCGGAGAGCCCGCTGCGGGTGACCGAGGACGGCTACCGGGAGGCGGGCCGCCGGATCGCCGCGCTGGGTCCCGCGGTCCTGGTCCAGGAGGGGGGCTACGACCTGGCGTCGCTCGGCAGGCTGGTCGTGGCCGCGCTGGAGGGCGCGGCGTCGGCCGGCTGAGGCTGCGTTAAATCGGCGGGCTGCAGGGCGAAGTGGCAGGCGGCCACGTGGCCGGGCCCGAACGAGCGCAGCTCAGGCTCCTCGGCGGCGCACAGGTCCTGCGCATACGGGCACCGGGTGCGGAACCGGCAGCCCGACGGCGGCTCGATCGGGCTGGGCAGCTCGCCCTTGATGCCCGCCTCCCGGTTCGCCCGGGCGATCCCGGGATCAGGCTCCGGGATCGTGGCGATGAGCCCGGCCGTATACGGATGGGCCGCCCGCTGGTAGACGTCGTCGGCCGAGCCCATCTCCACCAGCTTGCCCAGGTACATGACGCCGATCCGGCTGGCCATGTACTTGACCACCGCGAGGTCGTGGGAGATGACGATGTAGGTCAGGCCGTGGTCGGCCTGGAGCCGCTTCATCAGGTTGAGCACCTGCGCCCTGATCGACACGTCCAGCGCGCTGACCGGCTCGTCCGCGACGATGACCTTCGGGTTCAGGGTGAGCGCCCGGGCCAGCCCGATCCGCTGCCGCTGCCCGCCGGAGAACTCGTGCGGATAGCGCTCGACCGAGTTGCGCGGCAGCCCGACCTCGTCGAGCAGCTCGAACACCCGCCGCTCCTGCTCCTGGCGGGAGCCGGCGTGCTGGATGCTGAGCGGCTCGCGGATGATCGAGCCGACCCGCATCCTCGGATCGAGCGACGAGTACGGATCCTGAAACATCAGCTGCAGGTCACGGCGCTGCCGGCGCAGGTCGGTGCGGCTGAGCGCGGAGATGTCCTGGCCCGCCAGCAGCACCGAGCCCGAGTTCGGGCGCTCGAGCGCGACCACCAGGCGCCCGATCGTGGTCTTGCCGCAGCCCGACTCGCCGACCAGGCCGAACGTCTCCCCCGCGTTCACGGAGAACGACACGTCGGAGACCGCGTGCACGGCCGCGACCTTGCGCTGCAGGATCGCGCCCGCGGTGACGGGGAACTCCTTGACCAGGTTGTGCAGCTCCAGCAGCGGCCCGGGAGCCGTCCCGGCTCCGTCCGGCCCGGCCGGCCCGCCGGTCACGGTCGCCCGCGGGGCCGTGTCGCCCGCGGCACCGGTCCCCCCGGGGCCGTCGACCGGGTGCCAGCAGGAGAACAGGTGATCGCTGCTCTCCCCGGTCAGCGACGGCTCGCGGCTGCGGCACTTGTCGGTGGCCCGTCCGCACCGCGGCGCGAACCGGCAGCCGGGCGGCGGGTTCGCCAGGTCCGGCGGCAGCCCCCCGATGCTGAGCAGCCGCTGGCTGCCGTCCTGGGTCAGCCGCGGGATCGAGGCGAGCAGCGCGTGCGTGTACGGGTGCCGCATGTGCGCGAACAGGTTCTGGGTCTCGGTCGCCTCGACCATCCGGCCCGCGTACATCACCTGGACCCGGTCCGCGTGCCCGGCGATCACGCCCATGTCGTGGGTGATCAGCAGCATCGCCATGCCGAGGCGGTCCTTGAGGCTGTGCAGCAGCGCGAGGATCTGTGCCTGGATGGTGACGTCCAGGGCCGTGGTGGGCTCGTCGGCGATCAGCAGCTTGGGCTCGCAGCTCAGCGCCATCGCGATCATCACGCGCTGGCGCAGCCCGCCGGAGAGCTGGTGCGGGTAGTCGCCGAGGCGCTCGGCCGGCCGGGGCAGGCCGACCAGGCTCAGCACCTCGATCGCGCGCTCCCTGGCCGCTGCCTTGCTCGCGTGCTTGTGCAGCCGGACCGGCTCGGCGACCTGGTAGCCGATCGTCTTGGTGGGGTCCAGCGAGGTGAGCGGGTCCTGGAAGATCATGGCGATCTCGTTGCCGCGGATCGTGCGCAGCTCGGCGTCGCCCAGGCCGACCAGCTCGCGGCCGTCGAGCTTGATCGAGCCGCCGACGATCGACCCGCCCTCCGGCAGCAGGCCCATGATGGACAGGCCGGTCATGGACTTCCCGCAGCCGGACTCGCCCACCAGGCCGAGGGTCTCCCCCGCCTCAATGGCCAGGTCGATGTTGCCGACCGCCTGCACCACCGACTTGGTCAGCTGGATGTGGGTCGACAGATCGGTGATCTCCAGCACGGGAGTCATCGGCGGCGCAGCCTGACGTCCAGCGCGTCCCGCAGCGCGTCACCGATCAGGTTGCAGGCCATCACGACCACGATGATGGCGATCCCGACCGGGTAGACCTGCCACCAGTACCCGTCCTGCAGGTACGTGAGCCCGTTGTTGAGCATGTCTCCCCAGTCGAACGTCGGGTACTGCAGGCCGAACCCGAGGAAGCCCAGCGTGGCCACGGCCAGGATCGCGTCCGCCACGCTGAACGTGGCGGTGACGATGATCACCCCGAGCGAGTTCGGCAGCAGGTGCCGGTTCATCAGCCGGACCCGCCCGGACCCGGCCGCCCGGGCCGCGGAGACGAAGTCCCGCACCCGCAGCGTGAGCACCTCGCCGCGGACCAGCCGGGCCGGGACCTGCCAGGTGAAGATCCCGATGACGATACTGAGCCCGAGGACGGAGGAGCCGTACCTGATCGCGATGATCAGCACCACGAACAGGAACGGGATCGAGAGCAGCACGTCCACGATGCGCATCAGGAACCCGTCGACCAGCCCTCCGGCCAGCCCCGACACCGCGCCCCAGACCGCGCCGACGACGATCCCGATCAGCGCGGAGAAGAAGCCGATCTCCAGCGCCGCCTGGCCGCCGACCATGAGCTCCTTGAGCTCGTCGAAGCCCTGGTTGTCGGTGCCGACCGGGTGGCCGGGGCCCGGGGGGAGGTTGGTGGACTCCAGGCTGGAGCTGAGCGTGCCGTGGTAGACCAGCGGCCCGAGGTAGCAGAACAGCACGAAGAAGATCAGGGCGGCGAGCCCGAGGACCGCCAGCCTGTTCTGGGCGAACTCCCGCATCGCCAGCCGCCAGCCGCTCTGAACCGGGCCGATCTCACCGCCTTCCGGCGCGGCAGGCAGGCCCGGCGGCGGAAGCTCTGGGGCGATGTTGGTCACGGGCTCGTCTCCTCGATGGCGCCGGTCAGACCAGCCGGATCCGCGGGTCGGCAACGGTCAGGGCGATGTCGGCGACGAAGTTCCCCGCGATGGTCAGCGCGGCGCCCACCAGCGTGTACGCGAGCAGGACCGGGTAGTCGGCGGTGCCCAGGCTGTCGTAGAACAGCAGACCGAGACCGGGGAAGTTGAACACCGCCTCGCAGATCAGGTTCCCGGCGAGCAACGCCGGGATCGACAAGCCGATGAGCGTAATCATGGGCAGGAACGCATTGCGTACCAGATGTCTGAGCAGTACCAGGCGCTCGGGCAGACCCTTCGCGCGGGCCGCCTTGATGTAGTCCTGGGCCAGCGTGTCGATCGCCGCCGACCGCATGTACCGGGAGAATCCGGCCAGTTCCAGCAGGGTCAGGCAGACGATCGGCAGCGTCATCGCGCGCCAGTTGAAGATGATCGACACCATCGAGGTGGTCTGCGGGCCCTCGAAGCTGAAGATCGGGAACGTGATCGCCAGCAGCTGGATCGCGATCAGGTAGAGGAAGAAGTCCGGCATCGCGTAGGTCACGAACGCGCCGGTGGTCACGATCCCGTCCCCGACCGTGTTCCGCCGGATGGCCTGATAAATGCCGAGCGGGACCGCGATCACCACGGACAGGAACAGCGTGATGCCGGACAGGTAGGCGCTGCGCATCCAGCGCTCCTGGAACAGCGCGGCCACGCTCTGGTTCAGCTTGTAGGAGTAGCCGAGGTTGCCGTGCAGCAGCTGGTTGAGGTAGCGCAGGTACTGCACGATCCAGGGGTCATCGAAGCCGTGCTGCTGGTTCCACTGGTTGACGGAGAACTTGTTGGCGTGCGGGCCGAGCACGTCGATGGCCGGGCTGGGGTAGATCACGTGCAGCATCAGGAAGATGAACACGGAGGTCCCCAGCAGCACCACGACCGCCGACGCCGCCCGGCGGATCAGGTAAGCCGTCACAGCTGCTCCCTCCCCGTCGGCGACGCGCCAGGCACCCGGTTTCTCGCTACTTCGTCAGGTACATCAGCTCCGGGTTGAGCTGGAACTGGGTCATGGCCTTGATCGCGGCCGGCTGGCCGGAGACGTTGTTCTTCCAGACCACGATGAAGTCGGCGTTGGGCTGGAACAGGCTCGGCTGCTGCGCGATGATGTAGGAATTTTCGGCCTGAACCGCGTCCGGGCTGCCGCCGGTGACCGACGCGGTGATCAGCTGGTCGGCCTTCTTGTCGTTCCAGAACCCGCCGTTGAACGACCCGCCGGTGGTGAAGATCCCGAAGGTGGTCGGGTAGGTGGCGTTGGTGAAGCCGCCGTAGGCCGCCATGGCCCAGTCGTTGATGGTCTTGGGCGATCCCGGGTCGTCGGCGATGTCAATGACGTGGTTGAAGGTGTCGGCCTTCAGCACGACGTTGATGCCGACCTTCTTGGCCTGCGACGCCCAGTCGGTCAGCATCTCGCCGTTGATGGCGGGCGAGTTCGCGTACAGCACGTTGAACGTGAGCTTGGTCCCGGCCGGGATCCCGGCACCGCACTGGCCCGCGCCGGTGCCTGCCTTGGCGCACGTGGTCTGGCCTCCGGGCACGACCGTCCAGCCGTGCGACTTCAGCAGGCTGCTGGCCGCGCTCACGTCGAACGGGAACGGGTTCTTCAGCGCGTTCGCCGGGGCGTACGGGGACACAGGCACCGCCGGGATCGGCCCGTAGTCCGCGCCGCCCGCACCGTGGAAGAAAGCCTTGATGTAGCCCTGCTCGTCCTCGAGGTGCGCGAGCGCCTGGCGGACGTAGAGCTGGTTGATGATGTTGTTGAAGTCCCCGGTCTTGTCGGCGAAGTTGTAGTTCACGTAGGAGAAGCCCCAGTCGGGGTAGCCGAACACGTGGTACCCGGCCTTCTTCACGGCGTCCAGCTGCGGGATGTCGGTCTGCGGCATGTACCCGATATCGATGCTCTTCGACAGCACCGCGTTGAACTCGGCGGTGTCGGAGGTGTAGGGGACGGCCTGCAGGGTCGGGACCTTGGCCGAGGTCGGGCCGCCGTAGCCCGGGTTGGGCACCATCGTGTACGCGCCGGTGGTGTTGTTGAAGACCGTGAGCTTGTACGGCCCGTCCACGACCTGCCACAGCGGGTTGGTCGCGTACGTGCCGGTCGAGCCGGAGGCCTTGTTCAGGAAGTCGTAGATCTTCTTCGCGTTGGCCGGGTTGGTGAAGTTCAGGATCGGGCCGTTCGCCGAGGCCCTCGCCCAGGCGTGCGCGGGCATCGGCACGACCAGCGAAAGCATGTCCTGGGTGAACCACAGCGGGTTAACCGCCTTGTTCAGGTTGAGCACGAGCGTGGTGGCGTTCGGGGTGGCGGCGCTCACGATCTGGTCGGGAATGCCGAGCCCGGGGTTGTACTGGCCCCAGTTGGACCCGCTCTCCTTGACCGCGGCCCGCACCTCGTCGATGAAGAACAGCGTGTCCTTCGAGGTCACCGGCTGGCCGTCGGACCACTTGTAGTTGGTCTTCATCGTGACGGTGACGGTCTTGTTCCCGTTCGAGTACTTCGGCTGGCTAGCCAGGCTCATCGACGGCGTCTCGGTCGGCGCGGTGCCGTTGGTGTACCAGTACAGCGGCCGCCACAGCTCGAACTGGAAGCTGTTGACGGTGGTCACCGACAGGTCAGCGCCCGGCACCACAGGGAAGATGTAGGTCGGCGCGGTACCCGGGGCCTCCGCCCAGGTGACCGTCCCGGCGACCGGGGTGCCGCTGGCCGCCGGCACCGAGCCGAACGCGCCAGATGATGAGGTAACCGATCCCCCGGAACTGCCCTTGCTACTGCAGGCGGCCAGGGCCAGGGCCGCGGTCACGGCGAACACTGCCGCCAGCTTGATCGGCCGACGCGATCTGATCATCGGCGTGCCTCGCATTCTTAGCGTCCGGAGGTGCTGCCGCGATCATAAGCACCGTCATACGGCGAACTGGGGCGAATATTGTCACAGCTTGCCATCGATGTGAAGGCGGGCCTCGATCCTCCCGGACGCATCCGGCCGAAACGATTCGCGCCCGGCCTGATGACCTGCTACCCGGCTGGCCAGCGCGCCACGTTGTCCGCCAGCCTGCCCAGGAGGCGGTCCAGGTCCGCCACCCCGGCATCGGACAGCCCGGCCCGCAGGCGTTCGTCGAACTCTACAGCCGCGGTGCGCAGCCGCAGGAACGCCGCCTCCCCCGCGGCGGGCACCGGGCGCCCCGAGCCCAAGCCCACGCAGCCGGAAACCAGCCGGGCCTGAACTCCCGCCCCCTGTATTTGTTTGTACGAGGCTCCTCGTTAAAATGGTCATGTCCACGGGGACCTGGTGCGGAAGGGGAGCGTACGGATGACCTACGTGATCGGCGAGGCATGTGTTGACGTGCTGGACCGGACGTGCATCGAGGAATGCCCGGTGGATTGCATCTACGAGGGCGAGCGGATGCTCTACATCCACCCGGACGAGTGTGTGGACTGCGGGGCGTGCGAGCCGGTGTGCCCGGTCGAGGCGATCTACTACGAGGACGACCTGCCGGACGAGTGGAAGGCCTACACCCCAGATAACGCGCGGTTCTTCTCCGAGCCGCTGCCCGGCCGCAGCGAGCCACTCGGCTCCCCGGGCGGCGCCGCCAAGGTGGGCGTGGTCGGCGCGGATACGCCGATGGTGGCCGCACTTCCGCCGCGAGAATAGTTTCTACTATCACGATTTGATGTAACTTTGTCACCCGTGGATGTGAAGGCACTTCTCGCACCTGACGCCGGGCCGCCGCTCGGACGGACCCGGGCCCGGGTGCTTGACCTGCTCCGCGCGGAGGACGACGCGGTCGGCGTCCGAGAGGTGGCCCACCAGACGGGCCTGCACCCGAACACGGCCCGCTTCCACCTGGACGCGCTGGCGGATGCGGGCCTGGTCACCAGGGAAGCGCAACCCCGGGCCACACCGGGCCGGCCCAGCGTCGCCTACCGGGCGAAGACGGACGGAGACGCGGCGGGTCAGCGGCGCTACCGGCTGCTCGCCGAGATGCTCACCGGACTGATCGCCGGGGTAATGCCCGGCCCGGGCGACGCGGCCACAGAAGCCGGCCGGCAGTGGGGGCGCTACCTCACCGAGCAGCCCGCCCCGTACCAGTCGGTGGACGCCGACGAGGCCATCGCGAAGCTGACCGCCACCATGGCCGATATCGGGTTCGCCCCCGAGGTCGTCCCCGATGGGACGGGCTATCAGCTGCGACTGACGCAGTGCCCGTTCCGCGAGGTTGCCGAGCACCATCAGGACGTCGTGTGCAAGCTGCACCTCGGCCTCCTGCGGGGGGTGCTGGACCAGATGCGGGCTCCGGTCACCGCGGACCAGGTTCAGCCGTTCGCCGAGCCCAGCGTCTGCACGGCGGACCTGGCGACCCGGCCAAACCCCCCCGACCAGCGCTGACGGCGGACCCGGACCCCGGCAGCGGACATCGGGCCCCTGCCGCTGCCCGCCTTCGGCCCGTCCGGGCGACAGCCGGTCACTCCTTAGTTTTTACGATATTAATTGTAAAAACTAAGGAGTGACCGGGGATAACACAGATGCCCGGTTAGGCGTCACGCAGCCGGAACAGCAGCCCGCCGGCCAGCAAGGCCAGGGCCGCCCAGACGGCCAGCACGCCGAGGCCCGGCCACGGCCCGATGGGCAGCTTGCCGATGTTTCTCGTGGCCTGAATGGCGAGCCCGGCGTTCACCGGCTCATACCGCTGGAAGCGGCGCTCCCAGGCCGGGTTCAGGATCAGGTCGCCGATCACCGGCACGATGTAGAGCAGGCCGAGCACGGCCGCGATGGCCGCACCGGAATCCCGCAGGCCGGTGGCCAGGCCGAGGCTGAGCAGGGCGATCAGGGCCAGGTACAGGACCGAGCCGGCTGTGGCCCGCAGCGTCGGCCCCTCGGCGAGGGACAGCGGCAGAAAGCCGCGCGCCGCGGTGAAGCCGTTGCCGGGCAGGATGAGCCGTCCGGCCAGCACCGACCCGAGGGCGCTGACGATCCCGGCGGCCAGCACCACGCCGGAGACCACGGCCGCCTTGGCGGCCAGCGCCACGGACCGGCGCGGCATCGCGGTGAGGGTGGTCCGGATCATGCCGGTGCTGTACTCGCTGCTGACCGCCAGTACCGCCAGGATGGCCACCGCCGCCTGGCCGAGCATCACCCCGGTGAGGCTGACCTTGGTTGGGTCTGCGGAACACGAGGCTGGGCACTTCACGACTTCAGCCGTCACGGCGCTGACCCCCACGGTCAGCACGATCGCGGTAAGCAGCAGCCAGCCGGTGCCCGCGACCGTGCGCAGCTTCGTCCATTCCGCGTGCAGGGCCTGCATCACACGTCCCTGCGCCGCAGCAGGAACATGGCACCGCCCAGCGCGAGGGCAGCCCAGGCGCAGAGCACGGCGAAGCCGGCCCACGGCGCCAGCGGATAGCACCCGTTGTAAGGCAGGCAGGCGCTGTTCACCTGGGCGTAGTGCGGGTTGCCCTGCTGGAGGCCGAACGCGGCGGCCGGGGTCAGCCGCAGCAGCCACTGCGCGGGCGTCTGGGGCAGCACGGTCGCCAGGATCAGCGGCAGGACGAGCAGCACGACGGTGGCGGTGATCGCTCCCGCGCTGCGCCGCAGTGCGGCGCCGGCGGCCAGGGCGAGGATGGCGGCCACCGCGATCAGCGCGGCCGTGCCCACCACCATCTGCACGGCAGGCCCGCTGATCAGCGACCTGACCGGGTACACCGAGACCGGCCAGCCCCCGGACCTCAGCTTCTTCTCGGCCAGCGGAAACGCGACGGCGGTGCCGACAAGGCCGGCGGCGAACGCGACCGACCCGATCACGATGGCCTTCGCCGCCAGCACCCGGCCGCGGCGCGGGCTCGCCGCGAAGGTCGTGCGGATCAGGCCGCGCCGGTATTCGGCCGTGATAAACAGCGCGCCGAGCGCGGTCGCGGCAAGCAGGCCGATCAGGGAGGCCTTGAGGGCGACCCCGATGGGGTCGACGATCGGGATGTACGGCGCGATGTCACCGGAACCGGCCACGGTGTACGTGCCCCCGTGCTCATGGGCGCCGACGGCCCCGGGCAGGAGGCCCTTGCAGGGATGTCCTGTCTGGCAGTGCCTATGAGCCGGCGGGCCCCCAGAGGAGTCGTTCCGGTTCTCGTTCTGGCCCACCTGCTGGCTGCTCCAGGTGCGGCCCGGCCAGTCGCCCTGACGGCTGACGTGGTCGAAGACGGCGGTCGCGTCGGTGCTTTCGATGGCGCCGTTGTTGTTGGCGAATGTCTGCCTCATCTGGTAGTCCGGCGGGGACGCCGCGAAGAGCCCGGCCTGCACGGTGGCCGGCAGCCCGGTCAGGTGAGCGGTGCCGATCTCGGTCCAGTGGCTGCCGTCGGCCGAGTCATAACCGGTGACCGTGTTTCCTGAGCGGGTCAGCCGCAGCCAGCGCGGGGCTGCCGCAGAGACCGCGCCGGGCAGGCCCGCGGTGTCGTTGGTGTAGTTGTACTGCATCCGCACCCCGTGGCCGGGCGTGGCCATCACGGCCGCGTAGGCCGACCCGGGCTTGGTGCCCGCCGTGATGATGATCCCCGCCTTGGCCCAGGGCTGAGACACATGCGCCGTCCGCAACCCCGATGGGCCCGGCTGTGTTTCGGTGCCTGCCAGCGAGGTCACCCGGACGGTGATGCTGCCGTTTCCGGTCAGCGGCTGGTGCACGAACTCGAATTCGTCGGCGACCGCCCCGCCGCCCGGGCCGATGGCGACCGTCGGCAGGGCGTTGTTGTCCCGCGCGGAGCCCGCGAGGGCCACGATGGCGAGCGCGGTCAGCAGCGCCGTGGCCACGATCGCGAGAACCCAGCCGCGAACGGTCCGGAACTTGGTCCACTCGGCCCGCAGCAGCTGCGGGAAGCCGTCGCGCCCCGGTCGCTGACCGGACCGGTACGGCGTGATGGTGCCCGTGCTCATGTCGCCACCCCCGTGTTGTCACTGGGGAGCGCCGCCGAGCCTGGCGCGGCGCGGAACTCGACCGCATCCCTGGTGAGCTCCATGTAGGCCTCCTCGAGCGTGGCGCGGTGCGCCGACACCTCAGCGAACGGCACCCCGCCGCCGCTGAGGATGGCCACGATCCGCTCGGCCGTCAGCCCGGACACGGTGAGCGTGTCGCGGCCGGTGGCCGCCACGGTGCCGCCGGCGGCCGCCAGCGCCTCCATCGCGTCCGGCCGCGCGGCGGTGCGCAGCGAGACCCGGTCGCTGGACGCGGCCGCGATCAGCTCCGCCACCGTGGTGTCCGCCACGACCTTGCCCCGGCCGACCACCACCAGATGGTCGGCGGCATCCTGCAGCTCGGCCATCAGGTGGCTGGATACCAGCACCGCACGGCCCTCGGCGGCCAGGGCCGCCAGGAAGCCGCGCATCCACACGATCCCCTCGGGATCCATGCCGTTGAACGGCTCGTCGAACATGAGCACCGGCGGGTCGCCGAGCAGTGCCGCGGCGATCCCCAGGCGCTGCCGCATGCCCAGGGAGAAGCCGCCCGCCTTGCGCCGGACCGCGCTGCCCAGGCCGGCCTGCTCGATCACCACGTCGACGCGGCGGGCGGTCAGGCCCTGCGAATGGGCGAGCCACAGCAGGTGGTTGCGTGCGCTGCGGTTCGGCTGCAGCGCCCCGGCGTCCAGCAGCGAGCCAACGTGGCTCAGCGGGTGCCGCAGACTCTGGTAGCGCTGCCCGCCAATCAGCGCGCGGCCCGCGTCCGCCGCGTCCAGGCCCAGGATCACCCGCATCGTGGTGGACTTTCCCGCCCCGTTTGGGCCGACAAAGCCGGTGACCTGTCCCGGCGCCACAGTGAAGGTCATCCCGTCCAGGGCGACGGTCCGCCCGAAGGTCTTGCGCAGCCCGCTCACTTCGATGGTTGCGTCCATGCCCGCCACGCTAGGGAGCGAGGCCGCCGGTGTCGTCACGCCGGCGAGCCGTCTTCGCCGCCGCTGGCACGAGGGAGACCGGCTGCGGCGCATCCCCCGCACGGGGGACGCCCGGATGCTCACCCGGAGGGACGCACGCTCGCCGGCCAGCGAGGACAATGGCTACGTGGACCGAGCTGGGCCTGGCACAGGGGCTGACCCGCTGCGGCAGCTCGCTACCGCGCCGTACGCGCCCGCCGTGGCCGGAGCGCTGCTCGCGGCGGCTGCCGTGGCGCAGGCGATCGCGGCGCCCGTGGGTCACGGCCGGGCCGACGGCACGGACCTTCAGCTCGCCTTCGTGCTGCTCGCGCTGTTCACCACGCTGCCGCTCGGGCTGCTGTGGGCCTACCCGGCCGCCGCGGCCGCGGCGGTCAGCGCGGCGGCCGCGCTCTCCCTGTCCGCCTTTCACGCGCTGACCGCCGCGGGCCTGATCGCGGAGCTGATACTCCTGTACCGGCTGGGCCGGAGCGGCTCACAGCTGCTGGCCGCGGGCCTCGCCCTGCCCTTCCTGGTGCTGGCCGTGGCCGGCCCGCCGGACGCCAGGGCCAGGATCCCCGCCGTGCTGCTGGCCGCGCTGGGGCCGGCCGCGGCGTGGGCCGGCGCCGCCCGGCGGGCCCGCAGCGAGGCCGCGGAGCACAGCGCCGCCCGCCAGGTCATCGCCGGCTCGCTGCTTGAGCACACGGTGCGCGGGGAACGCGCCCGCGTCTCCCGCGAGCTGCACGACGTCGTCGCCCACCACATTTCCATGATCGCCGTACAGGCGGAGACGGCCAGGCTGACCACGGCCGGGATGCCCGCCGCCGGTGCGCAGCGGCTGTCCGCGATCGGCGATACCGCGCGGGCGGCGCTGACCGAGATGCGGCGCCTGCTGGGCGTGCTGCGCGAGGACACCGGGGACACCGCCGCGCACCGGCAGCCCCAGCCCGGCCTGAAGCAGCTCAATGAGCTGCTCGACGAGGCCAGGGACGCCTCGGGGTCGGGCGTGCGCCTCATCGTTCGCGGCTCCATCGTCACGCTCGATCCCGGCGTCGAGCTGGCGGCCTACCGCATCGTCCAGGAGGCGCTGACCAACGCCAGGCGGCATGCCGAGGGCGCCGCTGTGGACGTGGAGCTGCACTACACCGCGGAAGCCCTCTGGCTGCGCGTCCGTGACAACGGCCCCGGACCCCCGCCTGCGGCGCCGCCCGGCTCCCACGGGCTGCTCGGCATGCGCGAGCGCGCCGCGGCGGCCGGCGGTGAACTGCGCACCGGCGCCGGGACCGGCGGAGGCTTCGTGGTCGAGGCCAGGCTGCCGGCCGCGGCCGAGGCGGCCGCGTGACGGCCCAGGCCCCGGCGATCCGGGTTATCGTCGCCGACGACCATCAGGTGGTACGCGCCGGGTTCGCCGCGCTGCTCGACACGCAGCCGGACTTCACGGTGGTCGGCACGGCCTGCGACGGGATCCAGGCCGTGGAGATCGCCCGCGAGCTGCACCCCGACGTCGCGCTCATGGACGTGCGGATGCCCAACATGGACGGCATCGAAGCCACCAAGCGGCTCGCCGGATCCGGGGCTGACGGCCCGCGGATCCTGATCCTGACCACCTTCGACCTGGACGAGTACGTCTACGACGCGCTGTGCGCCGGCGCGAGCGGCTTCCTGCTCAAAGACGTCACCGCCGAGCGGCTGTTCGACGCGGTGCGCGTGGTCGCCACCGGTGAGGCGCTGCTCGCGCCGACCGTCACCCGGCGCCTGATCAGCGAGTTCACCCGGCTGCGCCCCAGGGCGGCGATCAGGCCCGCGACCGCGCTCGACGCACTCACCCCCCGCGAGACCGAGGTGCTCAAGCTGGTCGCCGAGGGCCTGTCCAACCCGGAGATAGCGGCCCGGCTGGTCGTCACCGACGAGACCGTGAAGACGCATGTCAGCCGGATACTGAACAAGCTCGGGCTGCGCGACCGCACGCAGGCCGTGGTGACCGCCTATGAATCGGGCCTGGTCGTCCCGGGCTCCGGCGCCGGCTAGCCGCCCAGCGCCTGAAGCTGCGCCGAGACGAACGCCGGGTCGATCACCCACCCGGCCAGGAGCAGCAGCGCGCCGGTCAGGACCGGGTCGACGATCAGGATCTCCGGGCGGGTGCCGGTGGTGAACGCCAGCGGCTCGGGCAGCAGGCGGAACCGGTACGTCGAGAGCGGGAACCCGAGCATGCAGCCCGAGTCGGTCAGCATGTCCCCGGCGATGTGGGTGCAGCAGCCGAGCAGCACCGCCAGCGGGATCAGCCACAGGCCGTAACCGAACCACACTTCCCAGGACGCGACCGCGATCCCGATCAGGTCAGCGGTGTGGCCGCGGGCCAGGTGCAGCGCCGCTAGGCCGGCGGACACGCTGAGCGTCATCAGCAGCGCCAGCCCCGCCTTCCCGGCCCAGTCATCACGGTAGTGGCAGGAAAGCCAGGCCAGGCCGGTGAACAGCGCTATCCCGAGGAGGGAATGCGTCGCGTGCCGGTGACCGCCGCTGACCCGGCCGATGATCCAGGCGATGGCCTCGGACAGGAAGCCGAGGCTCCGGGCCGGCGACGAACCGCACTTGTCCAGGTCCGGGAGCAGTGCCATGCCCGCGGTGAAGCCCGCCAGCGCCGCGGCCTGCCCGGCCGGCAGGTGCAGGATGATCCCCGCGGCCGCCCCGGTGACCCCTCCGGAGAGCGCGTGCGAGTGCCCCAGCATCAGGCCGCCCGTGCCCGCCGTCGGGCATGCGCCGTATCCGGCGCCGCCCCTGTCATTACCGCCACCGCCCGCGCCATTCCCACCGCCCTTTCGCCCGCAGATAGTAGCGAAAACGGGCAAGCCACCTGGCCTGCTGTGCCCGCGACACGCGGGCAGGCTCGCTGCCGCGGCCGGCCCGCGGGGAGCAGATAGCGTCTGTGCCTGACACGGGCCGGGCGCAGACGGGGGGCCGGGCCCGGTCCGACGGGGGTCATTCCATGAGCATGCCGGGACAGGCTGGCCCGGCCGACACCGACCGCGGCAGCGCCGCCGGGCGGCACCGGCGGCCGAAGCAGCGCCTGCTGCCGCTGCGGCGACTGGCGCCAGGCGGCGGCGAACCCGCGCGCCCAGAGCCTGGCCCAGACCGCGGGGCCAGCATCGTGCGGTCCAGCGGCGTCATGGCGGCCGGCACGCTGGCCTCGCGGGTGACGGGCCTGCTGCGGACCCTCGCCCAGGCCTACGCGCTCGGCGCGGTGTCACTGGCCGACGCGTACAACGTGGCCAACTCGCTGCCCAACGCCGTCTACAACCTCATGCTCGGCGGCATCCTGACCAGCGTGATCGTGCCGCTGCTGGTCAACGCCGCGGCCCGCGACACCGACCGCGGCGAAGCCTACGACCAGCGGATGTTCACCCTGCTGACGTTCACACTTTTGGCCATTACGCTGACCGCCACCCTCGCGGCCGCCCCCCTGGTCCATCTGTACTCCGGGCCGGTCACCGGGCCCGAGCTGCACCTGATGGTGATCTTCGCGTACTTCTTTATCCCGCAGATCTTCTTCTACGGCGTCAGCTCGCTGGCCGGGGCGGTGCTCAACACGCGGGGCAGCTTCGCGGCCCCGATGTGGACCCCCGTGATCAACAACATCGTGGTGACCGGGGTCCTGCTCGGGTTCATCTCCGTGGCCGGGTTCGGCGTCCGCCCGGCCACGATCACCACGTCGGAGGTCCAGCTGCTCGGCCTGGGCACCACGCTCGGCGTGGCGGCGCAGACGGCCGCGCTCATCCCGGCGCTGCGGCGGGCCGGGTTCCGCTGGCGGCCGCGGTTCGACTTCCGGCGCACGGAGCTGGGTGAGATCCGGCGCATGGCCACGTGGATGTTCGGCTACATCGCCACCACCCAGGTGACGCTCCTGGTCACCACCCGGGTGGCCAACGACGCGAGCGTGCTCGCCGCCCGCGCGCACGTCGGGTACGGCGCGGGGTACACCCCGTTCGCGTACGCGTGGCAGCTGTTCCAGATGCCGTACGCGATCGTCGGTATCTCAGTGATCACCGCGCTCCTGCCCCGGATGAGCGCGCACGCGGCGGCCCGCAGGCCGGACCGCGTGCGGGCGGATTTCTCGGCCGGGCTCAGGCTCTCGTCGGTGATCGTGGTGCCGTCGGCCCTGGTGCTGGCCGTGCTCGGCCCGGACCTCGCCGAGGTGTTCCTGGCCCACGGCGCCACCAGCGTGGCCAGCGCCCGCTACATGGGCGAGGTGTTCGCGGTGCTCTGCCTCGGCCTGGTCCCCTACACGGTGTTCCAGCTGCAGCTGCGGGTGTTCTATGCCCTGCACGACAGCCGCACGCCCGCGCTGATCGGCGTGGTCACGATGATCGTCAATGTCGGCGCCAACTACGCCGCCCTGGTTCTGCTGCCGCCCGGTCAGGTCGTGGCGGGCCTCGGGTTCGCCTTCGGCCTAGGCAACCTGGCCGGCGCGGCGCTGGCCTGGCGGCTGCTCAGCCGCAGGCTCGGCGGGATGGACGGCCGGGGCATCGGCGGCTGCCTGCTGCGGACGCACGCCGCCGCGGTGCTGCCCGCGCTTCTCGCGCTCGCCCTGTCGCTGGCCGCCTCGGCGGTGCTGCCGGGCGGCCCGCTCGGCGCCCTGGTCACGGTGGCCGTGGCCGGGGGCGCGGCGGTGGTGCTCTATCTGCTGCTGGCCCGGGTCTTCCGGGTCACCGAGCTCACCGACCTGCTCGCGACGGTAACCGCGAGGCTGCGCCGGTGATAAGGCGGGCCCGCCTGCCCGGGCCTGCCGAGAGCGGCTCTCTGGCCCGGCCCCCCGTCCCGGGCCAGAGAGCCGACGTGCGCCGTTACCGGCGCACTGCCGCGAGCTTCTGCTCCGCCGCAGGCACGCGCTCGGCGCCCAGCTCGCGGCCGATCCAGCGGTCGAGCACGTCGTCGCTTACCCAGGAGGTGATCAGCGCGTAGCGCGGATGCGGGCCCGGGTGCCAGACCACGTGGTAGAGCCGCTGGGTGTCGATGACCAGCTGCATGGTCGGGTGCAGCGGGATGCGGGTCTCGGTCGCCGGGTCATCCTTGTCCTCGCGCAGGATGAACACCGACTGGCCGGGCTGGTTGTCCAGCTCGAGCCAGGACCGGACCACCCAGCCCTGGCCATCCGGGTTAAGGCGGTTGTTGTCGTCCAGGTGCAGCTGGCGCAGCGCGGTCGCCTCATCGCTGGGGTTCAGCTTGATGACCCGGACCCGGCCGAAGTTGCCGCCAATTTCCTCGGCATACTTGGCGAGGCCGGGCGCCACTTCGCGGTTTTTGGTCCAGAGACCATCCCGGTCTGGCTTGCCGTGATCCCAGAAACCGCGGCAGTCCATCTCGCCCGTCGCCGAGGTCAGCGGCGCAAAGTTCGTGTCGCCCCCGCTCTTCCAGTCCATGTACTCGAGTGATTCCCACTCGGCTGGCGCAATGGGCTTTCCCGGCCGGTCGCGCAGAATGACATAGCCTTTGTCGGCCAGGATGTCGAGCTTGCGATGCATGCACTCCCCCTCGTGCGGACGTTACTTTCGTATTCGGTCCGCCCGGACCTATATCCTCTGGCCACTGGGGCTACTCGCACTCAACCCTCGTCTTATTCAGCCATGGCGATGATTTTGTGCTCCCATTGCCAGGGCTGCCGACCACATTCCCGGCTCAGAAGCATGGCCTTACCGGGCCCGGATCCCGCCTCGACTTAGCAAAGCTTCCTTAAAAGAAACCGCCCCGCCGCTTGCACCTGCTGGTTGTGGGATACCTCACATCCGGGAGGGGACACGATGGCAACGACAACACATGGATCACGCCGCACCGATTACTACGACGACCCTGAATTCAACTACGCCGAGTGGTGGCGGGGCCGCGAGTACGAGCACGAGGCCGAGGTCATGGCCATCCAGCGGCTGCTGGAGGACAGGCGGTTCGGGTATGCCGTGGACGTCGGGGGCGGCTTCGGGCGCCTCAGCGTGATTCTTGCGGATTACGCGGACCGCGTTACCCTGGTCGACTCGAGCGTTCAGCAGCTGGACCTGTCCAAAGACTTTCTCGCGCGCCATCCGCGTGTGGACAGCCGACTGATGGTCGCCAGCGAACTGGGATTTCCCGACGCGAGCGTGGACCTGGTCACGATGGTCCGGGTGATGCACCACCTGCCCGACCCGGCCGCGGTTTTCAGCGAGGTATCGCGGATCCTGCGCCCGGGCGGCGCCGTAATCATCGAAGCCGCGAACACGCTTCATGCGGTGAGCCGGCTGCGCTACATGATGCGCGGCGAGCGGATTCCGGCCGCGGCCGTGGATATCGGGTCGACCGGCGATATCCCGTACGTGAATCACCACCCGGAAACTGTCGAGGGTCAGCTCGAGGCGGCCGGCCTGCACGTCAAGCGCAGGCTTTCGGTATCTAACCTGCGTCATCCGGCGGTCAAGCTGGTCATGCCGAAGCGGGCCATGCTGGCCGTGGAGGACAAGGCGCAGGAGCGGCTCGCCGGTATTAACTTCGGCCCGAGCATGTTTTTCCTGGCCGAGAAGTAGCACCTTAGCTTCCGTATCCCGCGCCCGGGTCTTTCGTCCCGGGCGCGGGATTTCTCATGCGGCGGTGGTCACGGCCGCAGCGCGTCGGCCACACCGAGCCAGGTGGTGACGTAGGGCGCGGTGAAGTGCCGGATCACCCAGTCGACCAGGCGCAGGCTCATGTGGGCCCAGCAAGCCAGGACCACGTCGTCGGGCGCGGTGCCCTGCAACTGCCCGGCCAGCCACCGGCCCAGGTCCGGAGCACGGCGGGCGAGGTCGAACCGGAGGGTGAACAGATCGAAGTACCCGTGGCTGCGCCCCGCGCCGTCCCAGTCGACCACGCCGGTGACCGTCCCGGCCCCGTCGACCAGCACGTTCTCGGGATGGAAATCGAAGTGCACCAGGTCGGTCCCGGCCAGGTGCTCGGGCACGGCGGCGCCGACCTCCTCGATCTCGGCCAGCAGCCGGGCGGTGCGCTGGTCGTAGTCCGCCAGCGGCCCGTGCAGGCAGAACCCGGGGCCGTCCTCTCTCAGGTACAGCGACGGGGCCGGGTCGTCGCGATCGGCCAGGATGTTGCGGCAGCGCTGGTTCACCTCGATCATCGACTCGATCGTGCGGCGGCTTGGAGCCGCGGGCGCGGAACCTGGCAGCAGCTCCTGCACGACGGCCGTAGCGCCCGGCAACTCCTGGACTAGTTCGTA
The DNA here is from genome assembly GCA_963844655.1 of uncultured Actinomycetota bacterium. Lineage (GTDB taxonomy): Bacteria > Actinomycetota > Actinomycetes > Streptosporangiales > Streptosporangiaceae > JASHPR01. The sequence continues at coordinate 607,700 of CAWJPA010000002.1, forward strand.
GCGGGGAGCGGGGACGCCGTGCCCCCGGCCCACGGCGAGCAGCGCTTCGGTCCGCTGCGCGGCGGCCGCGCTACCGGGAGGCCTCGTGGTCAGCACCGACCGCCGCCCGTCGGGCCACCGGACGTAGGCGGCGCCGACCTGGCCGCCGGGGCACGGGCCCTCCACCTCGAGCCGGACCCCGGCGGTGTCGCGCAGCTGGGCCACGGCCGCGGCCACGTCCAGCCGCGCGACCCGGGGGAACGAGGACGTCCTGCCGGGGTCAGCCACGGGGGTCGACGTGGATCTTGGGGCCGGGCCCGGCGCCCGGCGGCCGCCAGCCCGCGAGCACCTCACCGGCCTCCGCGAGGCTCACGGTGGCCGCCACCAACGGGCGCGGATCCACCGACCCGGCCGCGTACTGCTCGATGGTCCCGGCCAGGCCCGCCGACGCGCCCAGGATGCCCACGGCCGTGAGGTCCTTCAGCACCAGGGTCCGGCTGTCGATGGTGCTGGGGCGGCCGGCCACGCCGATCAGCACCACCCGCCGGCCCGGCTCGACCAGGTCGAGGGCCCGCGCCGGGAGCTCGGCCGAGTTCGACGCGTCGATGATCGCGGCGAACGGCAGCCGCGGCAGGTCCGCCGCGGTCCACGCGCCGTGCACGCCAGCCGCCCGGGCGAAGTCGAGCGACGCCCGGGTCAGGCCGAGCACGTGCACCTCCGCGCCGTGCGCGAGCGCGAACTGCGCGACCAGCAGGCCGATGGTGCCGGGGCCGAGCACCAGGACCTGCTCCCCCGGCTGGAGATCCGCGGCCCAGACCGAGCGCAGCGCGCTCCCGCCCGGCTCGACCATGGCTCCGGCCACGTCGTCCACGGTGTCGGGCAGCGGGTGCAGCGCGCTGACCGGCATGGCCATCCGCTCTGCGAGCGCGCCAGGGAAGCCGCGCCGGATCCCGACCTCGTAGCGGTCATCGCACACGTGCGGACGGCCGCTCAGGCACCGGTCGCATCGGCCGCAGCCCAGCATGGTGTCGCCGGTGGTCCGGCGGCCCACCCAGCCCGGGTCGACCCCGTCGCCGACCGCGGAGACGGTGCCGCACCACTCGTGCCCGAGCCGGATCGGGTACGCGGCGTGGCCCTGCTGCAGGTAGGCCATCTCGCCGGTGCAGAGCTCGACGTCGGTGCCGCACACACCCACGCGGTCGATATCCACGACCACCTGGCCCGGCGCGGGCGCCGGGTCCTCGACGTCCCGGACCTCCGACCGGTGCGGCCCGGTGACCACGAACGCTCTCATGCCCGAGCCAACCTAACCTCCGCCGCCTTCAACACGACCTGCCCTGACGCCAGCCGTCCCGCCGCGCACTCCTCATGCCCACCCCACCGGCTTCGCGCCGCACACGCCAGCCACTCCCCATGCCAGCTCACCAGCCTCGCCGCCGCCCACGCCAGTCCTCCCCCACGCCCAGGTCACCGCCTCCCCGCCGTCCGCGCCAGCCACTCCCCGTGCCCAGGTCACCGGCTTCTCCGTCGCCTGCGTCACGAGTAGGTTGAGGGGACATTTGTGGATCTTAGGCGAAGTTCCAGGAGGCGGAAGAGCGTCAATGTCCGAGCAGCAGAGTTCCCAGCAGCGCAGCGCCCAGTGGTACGGCGGCACCGACCGGAACGGCTATCTCCATCGTGCGTGGATGCGCCGCGGCCTGCCGGCGCACGCGTTTGACGGGCGGCCGCACATCGCGATCGCGAACACCGCCTCGGACCTGACCCCCTGCAACTCGCACCTCAACGAGGTCGCCGAGGCGGTCAAGCAGGGAGTCTGGGAGGCGGGCGGCGTCCCGATGAACCTGCCGGTGGTGTCACTCGGCGAGACGCTGGTCCGCCCGACGGCCATGCTCTGGCGGAACATGGCCGCGATGGCCACCGAGGAGATGCTGCGGGCCAACCCCATCGACGGCGTGGTGCTGCTGGGCGGGTGCGACAAGACGATCCCGTCGCTGCTGATGGCCGCGGCCTCGGTCGACCTGCCCGCCGTGGTGGTCCCCGGCGGGCCGATGCTGACCGGCACGTTCCGGGGCCTGCCGCTTGGCTGCGGCACGGACGTCTGGAAGCTCAGCGAGGAGGTCCGCGCCGGGGCCATGACGGACCAGGACTTCCTCACGTCCGAGTCCTCGATGATCCGCAGCCGGGGCCACTGCAACACGATGGGCACGGCCTCGACCATGGCCTGCATGGCCGAGGCGCTGGGCACCACGATCCCGGGCATCGCCGGGACGCCCGCCCCGGACAGCCGGCTGCTCGAGACCGCCCACGACACCGGGCAGCTGGCGGTGTCCATGGTCGCCCAGGGGCTGCGGCCGTCGGCCCAGCTCAGCCGAGGATCGTTCCTGAACGCGATCGTCGCGCTGGCCGCCATCGGCGGTTCCACCAACGCCGTGGTCCACCTGCTGGCGATCGCCGGACGGCTCGGGATCGACCTGTCGCTGGACGACTTCGACCGCACCGGCGCGGACGTGCCGCTGCTCGTCGACCTGCAGCCGGCCGGGCGTCACCTGATGGAGGACTTCCACCGCGCCGGCGGACTGCTCGCCGTGCTGCGCGAGATGCAGGACTTGCTCGACCCCGGCGCGCTGACCGTGACCGGCCGGCCCCTCGTCGATCACCTCGCCGACGCGCGGATCTGGGATGAGACCGTGATCAGGCCCCGCACCGACCCGCTGCAGACCGAAGCGGGCATTGCCGTCCTGCGCGGGAACCTGGCGCCGGCCGGCGCAGTGATCAAGCCCGCGGCGGCCTCCCCCCAGCTCCTGCGCCACCGCGGCCGGGCCGTGGTGTTCGACAGCGTCGAAGACTTCCACCGGCGGATCGACGATCCCGATCTGGATGTCGACGCCGACTCCGTGCTGGTCCTGCGGGGCTGCGGGCCCAAGGGCTACCCGGGGATGCCCGAGGTGGCGAATCTGCCCCTGCCCCCCAAGCTGCTGGAGCAGGGCGTGCGGGACATGGTGCGGATCTGCGACGGCCGGATGAGCGGCACCGCCTACGGCACCGTGGTCCTGCACGTCGCTCCCGAGGCCGCCGACGGGGGCCCGCTGGGCCTGGTCAGGACCGGCGACATCATTGAGCTCGACGTCCCCGCGCGCCGGCTCGACGTGGACGTCGCCCCGGAGGAGTTGCGGAAGCGGGAGCCAGCCGCCGCGGCCGAGGCCGGGTACGCGGCCCCGTCCCGCGGCTGGGAGCGCCTCTATGTCGACCACGTGCTCCAGGCCGACCGGGGCGCGGACCTGGATTTCCTGGTCGGGGCCAGCGGTCACCAGGTGTCACGCGAGTCGCACTGACCGCGTCGCCCACACGGGTGCAGCCCGTCAGGCGAACAGGGTGTCACCCCAGTGCCCGCCGGGCCGCAGGCCCGGCGGGCACGCGAACACCGCGCTGCCGGTGTGATGGATGTACTCGTTCAGGGCGTCGCCGGCCAGGGCCTGCTGCAGCTTGATGAACTGGCTGGGGTTCTTCATGTACGCGATGAAGAACAGGCCGCCGAGCAGCGTGCCGGTCTGCGGGTCGATGCCGTCGGTGAACGAGTAGCCGCGGCGCAGGATCCGAGTCCCGCCGTTGTGCTCGTGGCTGGCCAGGCGGACGTGGGAGTCGGGCGGGATCGCGTACTGGCCGGACTTCCGCGCCGCGAAGTTGGGCGTGGTGAACTCCGTGCCCCCGCTGAGCGGGGCACCGGACACCTTGGCCCGGCCGATGACGTTCTGCTGATCCTGGAGGTAGTCCCGGTCCCAGTTCTCCACGAACATGCGGATCTTGCGGGACACCAGGTAGCTGCCGCCGCGCAGCCACGGCTGGTCGGATTCCGGGCCGACCCAGACGTGCTCGTCCATGAGCTGGGTCTGCTCGGCCTTGATGTTCCGGGTGCCGTCCTTGAAGCCGAGCAGGTTGCGCGGGGTCGCCTGCGCGGTCGTGGTGGTGGAGGTCCGGCCGAAGCCGAGCTCCATCCAGTTGTGCGCGACCACGCCCATGCCGAGCCGGGCCAGGTTCCGCACCGCGTGGAAGGCCACGAGCGGGTCGTCGGAGCAGGCCTGCACGCACAGGTCGCCCCCGGAGAAGTTGGGATCGAGATCCTCGTTGGGCAGCGGCGGCAGCGGGGCCAGGGCGGCAGGCCTTTTCCCGGCGAGGCCGAACCGGTGGTCGAACAGGGAGGGCCCGAAGCCGATCGTGACCGTCAGCCGGGATACCGGTGAGCCGACCGCCTCGCCGGTGTCCACCGGCGGTGCGCTCATCTCGGTGTCCTCCCCCACCAACTGGCCCCGGGTCATCCGGGCCGCCGCGTCGGTCCAGGCCCGCAGCAGGTCGCGGACGTCGGCCCGGCGCGCGTCGCTGACCACGTTCAGCGAGCCGAACGCCAGCCGGTCCTGGGCCGGGGTGGCGATCCCGGCCTGATTCGGCCCGTAGAAGGGAACGGCCTGGCTCGCCCCGCCCGAACTGGACGCCGGCTCGCCGCGGCCGGCGAGGTACGCGGCCACACCGCCCGCCACGGCGCCCGCCCCCAGCGCGGCGCCCGCGCTGGTGAGCAGGCGGCGCCGCGACGGGCCCGGTGTGGGCGGAGCGCCCGGGCCGTCGGCGGCCCGGCCCGGCACGGCGTCCGGATCCGGCGGAGCACCGTTGGCGGCCGGGCCTGGCGAGAGGCCAGGTCCGCCGGCGGCGGAGTTCTCGTTGCTGCTGCTCACAGGCTCAGCTCACCTGGCTGGACACTTTGGACAGGGCCTCGGCCAGGGCGTTCACGGAAGCGGCCAGCTGACGGCGCTGGTTATCCAGGACCGTGGAGTACTCGACGTAGCCGGTGCCGTCGTAGCCCGGGGTGGCCTTGTAGTTGGTCATGAGCTTGGCCACCGCCGCGTCCCGCCGCTGGATCAGCGCCAGCAGGCTCGGGTCCTTCTGCTGCAGGTACGGCCGCAGCAGCCCGACGATCTCCATGGCCCCGTCGACGTTGGCCTGGAACACCGGCAGGTCGGTGTTGGAGTAGCGCTCCTCCTCACCGCTGATCTTCGACGTGGCCGCCTCGTTGATCAGGTCGGTGGCCCCGCTGGCCATCTCCAGCGGGTTGTACTGGGCGTTGCCGACCAACTGCTTCAGCTGCTGCTCGTGCTGCACCAGCCCGGAGCAGAGCTTGGGCGTGCCGGCCAACGTGTTGTCCGACCAGAGCAGTTGCTCGATCTTGTGGAACCCCATGAACTGGGCCGGCACCGTGACCGGGTTCTCCCACCGGCCGTCGATCTGCGTGTCGAGGGTGCCCCAGATCTCGGCCACCGGCTCGATGCGCTCGTAGTAGACCCGGGCCTGCGGGTACAGCACCTTGGCCTGGCCCATGTTGCCGGCATCGATCGCGCGGCAGAACGCCTGGGAGTGGCTGACCAGGGCAGCCGTGTTCTGGCCGATGTAGCCGGAGTAGCCCTTTACCGCGGCAGACAGCTGGGCATTCGACTGCCAGGCCGGCCCCGTGGCCTTCCCGGACACCGTGAACGTCCAGTGCGGCTGCGCCGCCCCTGGGCAACTGATCTTGTAGCTGCCCGGCTGGATGTTGAGCGAGAAGCCGCCGGACAGCCCCGGGGTGAGGTTCTCCTGCTCGCCCAGGATCTTCGCGAGGTTAGCGGTGCGCAATTCCGCTTCCGATACGCCGTCGGCATCCTTGTTGGCCACGGTGAAGTCAACCGACCCGGCGCTGATCTTGGCGGGCTTGGGCACGCATCCCTGTGGGGTCAGCTCGATGGTGACCTGGCTCGTCTTGCTGGACGCGGTGCTGCCCTTCGATCCGCTCGACCCGCTCGAGCTGGAGCAGCCCGCCGCGGCCGCCGCGGCCAGCGCGAACACCGCGCCGATGGCCCACACCTTCCGCTGGGGTCGAATCAGCCTGCCGTCGGTGCTCACGATCATGAACTCCTGTCCCTTGAGACTCTTCCGTATCACCTGATGACATGACGGCCGACCTGGCGGGCGGCCCGTACTGTTCGGTCGTTTTGTTGGCTCCGGGGCGCCGCCCCCGGTTGACGGTTACTGCTGGGCTGGCTGCGGGGTGACCGCCGGCGCGCCGGGCAGTCGCCGTGCCCGGCCCGCGGGCCAGGCCACGATGATCGCCATCGGCACCAGGTAGGCCAGCCAGGCGACCACCTCGATCCACACCGGATAGGGCTGGATCCCCAGCACGCCGGTGAACAGCGAGGACACTGGTGTACCCGGCCGCACCAGCCAGGACAGGTCGAAGGCCTGGACCTGTCCGGCGTTAAGCCAGCCCGCCTCGTTGGCCGTGTGCACCGCGGTCATCACCAGGCCGGCCGCGACCACCACCAGGACCAGCCCGGTGATCCGGAAGAACCGGGACAGGTTGAGGCGCACACCGCCCCGGTAGATGCCGTAGCCGATCCCGGCGGCGATCACGATCCCGATGACCGCACCAGCCCACGACAGCGTGGCGTCCCCGGACGCGTGGAACGTGGCCAGCAGGAACACCGCGGTCTCGAAGCCCTCGCGCAGCACGGCGAGGAACGCCATCACGACGAGGGCCCGGCCGGACCCCGAGGCCAGGGCCGACGCGGCCGCACCCTCCAGGTCCCCCTTCAGGCCCCTGGCGTGCTTTCGCATGAAGATGATCATGTAGGTGACCATGCACACGGCCAGCAGACCCACCACGGTCTCGAGACCCTCTTGCTGGCGCTGCGGCAGGTCGGACGAGAGCACCTGCAGGCCGATGCCGACGGCGATGCAGATCGCGATTGCGGCGGCGGTGCCGATCCAGACCTGGCGCAGGGCGTCCCTGCGGCCCTGCTGGCCCAGGAAGGCTGCGATGATCCCGACGATCAGGGCCGCCTCCAGGCCCTCGCGCAGCCCGATCACGAAAGTCGGCAGCACCGGCTCATCCTCCGTCCTAGGCGGGCGGCTGGACCAGGATGGGGAGTCCTGGCCGGTGTCACCCGTCGGGCGATGAAGTTCGTGCCGGGCATACCGCGAGCGCCGGCGGTCCGTCAGTTTAGGTAAGGCAACCCTAACTAAGCCATACCTAACAGCACCACCGCCCCCGCCGTCAAGGCACCTCACCGCAAAAGCCGGCGCCCCCAGACAAAGATCGACCGCTCACCGGCGGGCCGCTTGCGGCATACCCGACCGCACCCCAGCACAAGCCACGCCCAAACCAAAGAGCCCGCAAGGCCGAAGACATCAGCGAGGAAAAGGCGGCCAGAGCGCCAGGCCAGGCGCGCAGCGCGGGCCCGGCGTGGCGCCGCGCGAAGGCAGCGCCCAGTCGCCGGCACGAAGAGACCGATGCCGCGCGAAGCAGCGCAGTGCCAGTCATCCCCGGCTCGAAGAGGCCGACGCCGCGCGAAGGCGTACAGCCCCACCCACCCCAGTCAGAAAAGGCCCGCGCCGCACCGCGGCGCTTGGCCGCCTCAGCACCAAACGGCCCGCCACTCACAACTGCCTCAGGCGTGTAGAGCGTGCCGAGCGTGGATGTACCGGAAGGGTCGCCCGGGCGACCCTTCCGGTACATCCACGCCTCCGGTGAGAGCTGGCTGGGGGTGGGTGGACCCTTTGACACGTGCGCGCGTGTCAAAGGGTCCAACCACGCGGCGGGTTAGGCCTCGCGATAGCGGGCGAGGATGGCTTCGGCTACTGACTGGAGGCGAGTGCGTACGGAGGGTGGAGCGAGGACCTCGACCTCTCCCCCGAAGCCGGCCAGGCGGTGGGCCGCGGCCAGCTCATGCTCGAACCGGAGCGTCAGCTCTCGCCAGCCCCCTCCATCGGGTTGGAGGGCGGCGTCCAGTGCGTCCTGGGCGCCATCGCCGAAGACCTCGCCGAACGCGGCGAGGGCGCGCGGCGAGGCCCGGAGCCGCACCGGGAGACGGGGACGGCTGGTCATGAACTCCTCCGACCAGGCTGCCCAGAACGCGGCCAGGTTGAAGTCCGCCGGACGCGGCGCCGCCTCGGTTAGCACGCGGGCGGCGGTGATGCGTGAGACGCGGAAGACCGTGGCCGGCCGACGGCCCGTTGACGCCACGAGATACCAGACCCCGGCCTTGTCCACCAGCCCGAGCGGCCTGACCACGCGGCGAGGCGCCGCTCCCGGCCGGCCAACGACGCGCCGCTCATCGCCGGTCCCCTCGCCGCCAGCCGCCTCGCCGCCAGTCCCTTCCCCGCCGGTCTCCTCGCCGCCGTTCCCCTCGCCGCCAGTCCTCTCGCCGCGGTTCTCCTCGCCGCCAGCCTCCTCCCCGCCGGTCCCCTTGCCGCCGGTCCCCTTGCCGCCGATCCCCTCGCCGCGGGGCTCCTTGCCGCCAGCCTCCTTGCCGCCAGCCTCCTTGCCGCCGGTCCCTTCGCCGCCGGTCCCTGCGCTGACGGGGTGGGTGGCGCCGGAGGCTGTGCCGCTGCGGTACTCGATGGCCAGGCAGCGGCCCTGGCGGAGTGCTTCGGCCAGGGTCCGCAGGTGCGGCACCTGCTCCTGGGTGCGGAACCAGCGGGGCAGGTCGAGATGAACCAGGGCCGAGCCGGATCCGCCGCGGCCGGGCAGGCCTGCGGTGACCCGGATCTGCCGGTGCGCCGCGGTGGCGGCGGCGTCCAGCCCCAGATCGCGCAGCACGCCCGGCACGCCCAGGATGAGCAGGGCCTCAGCTTCGTCGGGGCGCAGACCGCGGAGCGGGAAACGGTATCCCTCGACCAGCTCGCAGCCACCGCCGGGCCCGGACTCCGTGCGGACCGGGACTCCTGTGCCGCTGAGGACCTCGAGGTCCCGGTAGATGGTCCGCACGCTGACCTCGAGTTCCGCGGCGAGCGCCACGGCGGTCATCCGGCCCCGGGCCTGGAGCAGCAGCACCAGGGACACCAGCCGGTCGGCGCGCATCCCCGAAGACTAGGCCGGATCACTGACACGAGGTGTCAGTGACCGGTGCGTAACGTCTGCGGGGTGATGAGCTGGACGGAGTTCGAGCACGATCAGCCCGCGCTGGCGGCCGCGGGCCGCGGCCAGTTTTACCAGCACGGGATCGGCCTGGGGTCTCTCGCTACGGTGCGGGCCGACGGCGGGCCGCGGGTGCACCCGGTGTGCCCGGTGATCAGCACGGCCGGGCTATACCTGCTGGTCATGGCCGGGCCCAAGCAAGCCGACCTGTGCCGGGACGGGCGGTACGCGCTGCACAGCGAGACCTGCCCGCCGCCGCGGCAGGACGACGGCTTCGCGGTGAGCGGCCGGGCCCGGGAGGTGACCGATCCGGCGGAACGCCGTGCGGTCCACGACCAGGTGCTGGCCGAGCGCGGCGGGGCGGTGTGGCCGGGCTTCTACAACGATGCCGTGTTCGAGCTCGGGATCGAGCGGAGCCTGCTGATGCTCACGGAGGCCGACGGCGGCTTCCCGAAGGGGCCCACGGTGTGGAAGGCGGGCTCATGACGCGGCGCCGCCCAGGTGGTTCTCGAGCGCCTGGCCGGCGACGGGGACCCCGAGCTGCAGCACCAGCCAGATCCGGGTCCTGTCGGCCAGCAGCCCCGGGTCCGCGAGCGGATCGCCGTCGACCACCAGCAGGTCAGCGACCTTGTCCGCCTCGACGGTGCCGACGTGCCCGTCGAGGTCCAGGGCCTGGGCCGCGGTCTGCGTCGCCGCGGTCAGCGCCTGGCCCGGGGTCAGCCCGTGGTGGACCATGCGCTGGATCTCCAGCCCGGACCCGAGCCCCACGTCGCTGCCCATCGCGATCCTGACGCCCGCGTCCCTGGCCGCCCGCATGCTGGCCGAGCCTTGCTCGATGTTGTGGTTGGCCAGCTCGATCAGCTCGGGCGGCATCTCGGTCACGACCTCGGCCTGGGCGGGATCGATGACGTCGCCCAGCCCGGCCATCCAGTAGTAGCCGGACAGCGTGGGGACGAGCACCTGTCCGCTGGCGGCCATCGCGTCCAGCAGGTCGGGCCGCTGGTGCAGGTACATGCCGTGCTCGATGGTGTCGGCGCCGTGCGCGATCGCCGCCTCGCACCCGGTCAGGCCCTCGGCGTGCGCGGACAGCCGGAACCCCATCCGGTGCACCTCGTCGGCCACGGCGGACAGCTCGTCCTCGGTCAGCTGCAGCGGCTCCGGGTCCTCGAGCTCGTTCGACCGGGCGCCGGTGGCCATGACCTTGACGAAGTCGGCGCCGGCCCGGATCTGCTCGCGCACCGCGCGCCGCATGTCGTCGGGCCCGTCGGCCTCCCGGTACATGTCGCCGTAGAACCGGCCACCCGGTGCCGTGGCGGAGATGATCTTGCCGCAGGTGAGGACGCGGGGACCGCGGAACGCGCCGTAGCGCATGGCCTGCCGGGCCTCCTGGGGCCGCTGGCCCTGGGAGCCGGTGATCCGGATGGTCGTCACACCACGGCGCAGGTACTCGCGCAGCTCGGCCTGGAGGAAGTGCGCCGCGGTCCCGGGCAGCTCCGCCTCCGCGCCCCGCAGCGTCGCTGGCATGCGGCCCGCCGTATGCAGGTGGGCGTCGATCAGCCCGGGCATGAGCGTGCGCTGCCCCAGATCCAGCTCCCGCGCGCCGTCGGGACATGGCTCTGACACGCTGGCTACGCGCGCGATCACGCCGTCCTCGACCAGGACCGCGGCGCCGTCGCGCACCGGGCCGCCGGTGCCGTCGATCAGCCGGGCGCCGGTGAGCCAGAGCCGTCCAGGTCCGGATGCGGGCGCGGCGATCAGGGCTGGGAACCGATGCGGCAAGACCGCTCCCCTCTGTTCAGGGCGCAGGCTCGGCTGCCTGGCCACCACGGCGATTCTGCTACCTGCCCAGGTCACCGCAACAGGGAGGTCAGGGACGAAAGTTCATCAGCCGGGGCGGCACGGACGTCCACCCGGCCGGATGCGGGGCCGGTCAGGGCATGATGGGCGGGTGCCACTGTTTGCATTTGAGGGCCGTGAGCCCACAGTCAGCCCCGAAGCCTGGATCGCGCCCACGGCCACGCTGATCGGGGACGTGCGGGTCGAGGCCGAGGCGTCCGTCTGGTACGGGGCTGTGCTGCGGGCCGACTTCGGGCCGATCATCGTGCGGCGCGGGGCCAACGTGCAGGACGGCTCGGTCCTGCACGGCGGTGACGACCCGGTCACCGAGATCGGTGAGGGGGCCACGATCGGTCACCTCTGTGTGGTCCACGGCGCGGTCGTCCACGCGGAGGCGCTGATCGGCAACGGCTCCACCGTCCTCGACGAGGTGATCGTGGGCCGCCGGGCTTTGGTCGCGGCCGGCTGCACGGTCCCGCCCGGGATGAAGATCCCGGACGGCATGCTCGCGGTCGGCGTGCCGGCCCGGATCGTAGGCGAGGTCACCGGTGGGGCCAAGGAGTGGGTCGAGACCAACCCTGAGATCTACCGGGAGCTGGCCCGGAGGCACGCCGCCGGGATCCGGCCGGTCAGGGCCTGACCGGCCGGGGCTGTGGTCACACGTCGGCGTAGCGGGCGGGCGGTACACCGATCAGCGCGGTGAACTCCCTAGTCAGGTGCGACTGGTCGGCGTAGCCGAGGTCGGCGGCCAGCTCCGCCCAGGCCACGTCCGCCCCCTGGTCGGCCCGCTGTGCGGCGTCGTGCAGCCGGGCCCGGCGCATCACCCACTTCGGCCCGACCCCGACGTACTCGGCGAACAGCCGCTGCAGCTTGCGCGCGGACAGGCCGGTCACCGCCGCGAGCTGGTCCACCCGCAGCAGAGCCGGGTCGGCGTTGACCTGCGCCACGATCCCGGCCACGCGCTCGGCCACCGGGTCACGGTCCGGCCGCGCGGCGGTGAGGAACTCCTCGGCGCGGGCGACCATCGCCGCGTCGCCGGCCGCCGTCAGGACCGCCTTCTGCGCCGCGGCGACGCCGGCGCCGAACAGCTCGGCGGCCGGGACCGTCCGGTCGGTGAGCCGGGAGACCGGGGCGTTCCAGAACGGGCGGAAGCCACCGGGTCTGAACCGCACACCCAGCACCTTGCCGCGCCCGCTGATCTGGCGCACGAACAGCTTCCTGTCGACCCCGAACACCGCCGTGCCTGACGGCTCGAACGCGAGGTTCACATTCGGGTGCGGCAGGATCTTCTGCTCGTGCGGCGGCTGGCCGCGCAGGTCCCACTCGATCACCCAGTAGAAGTCGAGAAACGGCGCCAGCGGACCTGACGGCTCGTAGCGCTCCAGCCGGAACCTGGCCCCCGCCACGTCCGGGTGCAGCACACCACGGCCCAGCTCCGGCTTCATTCTGACCACAGTAGCCGTCGCGTTTGTTCAAGACCCCGGCCCGTGACCTGCGTATCGTCACCAGAACGACGACCGCGGCCGGCCCAGGCCAGCGTGGCCGGCCACCCGAGGAGGAAGTTTCATGAACCGGCACCCCGAGATGGCGGCCGCTGCCGCCGAAGCCGCACGCGTCGTGGGCGGCGTCCGCAGCGATCAGCTCTCGGCCGCCACCCCGTGCACGGACTGGGACCTGCGCACGCTGCTCAACCACACGATCCTGTGGACCGCGTACTCCGCCGAGCGCCGGGCCCGGGACGAGGCCCTGCCCGACGAGCTGATGAACTCCGACTTCGTGGCCGAGCCCGGCTACGCCGCCGGCTATGCGGCGCAGCTGGACAAGGCGGTCGCTGCGTGGTCCGATCCGGCCGCGTGGGAGCGCGACCTCAACGTGATGGGATCGCCCACGCCCGCGGCCGACGTGGCTGCCCTGCTCATCGCCGAGATGGTGCTGCACGGCTGGGACGTGGCCCGGGCCAGCGGCCAGGACTTCAACTGCCGCGATGACGTGGCCGCCGCCGTGTATGACGCGACGGCGGCCAACGCCGAGCTGTTCCGCAAGTACCAGGGGTTCGCCGACGAGGTGCCGGTGCCAGAGTCGGCCTCCGTGCTGGACCGGGCCCTGGCCCTGTCCGGCCGCGACCCCGGCTGGGCGCCCTGACAAACGGCCTGGCGCGGTGTCTGGCCCGGCGGGCCTGGCCCCGGCCGGCCCTAGGCCGGGGGGCCGCCGGGCACGGGAGCGGCGCGCACCGTGGGCTGGTGCCGGACCGGGAAGCTGACCGAGCGCGCGATGAAGCACAGTGCGCCGATCTCCTCGTGCAGCGCCTGGGCCTTCTGCGTCATCGACGGGTCGGCCACGGTCACCGCCGGGTGGAGCACGACGTCGGTGAACTGTCCGCCGCCGCCGGTATCGTCCATCGCCATCGTGCCGACCGGGGTGTCGGTGTACTCGGTGACCACCACGCCGCCGGCCGCGCACAGGTGCAGGTACCACAGCATGTGGCACTGGGCGAGGGAGACGACCAGCAGTTCCTCGGGGTTCCAGCGGGCGGCGTCGCCGCGGAAGGCCGGATCGGAGGAACCGGGGATGTCCGGCTTCCCGTCGCCGGCGATCTCGTGGTCGCGGCGGTAGCCGCGGTAATCACTGGTCCCAGAGCCGGTGTTCCCTGTCCACCGGACGGTCACCTGGTAGCGGTGCGTAGGGCTGGCGCTCATGACCGCAGCCTATTTCGCGGCCACCGTCACACCGCCACCCGATAACCGCCGCGCCGGCTCTACCGCTTGCTCGCCGGGGGGCCGGCGCGGCGGCCGACCGCTGGCGTCTGGTCTAGCGCGATAAGCCGGTAGCAGAGCTCGACCAGGATCAGGCCGATCGCGGCCTCGATCAGGCCCTCACCGATCCCCCGGACGGCAAGAGCCTCCAGGATCTCTGCCACGTCGTCCGGGTGCGGGATGAAAGACTCGACCACGCTGGCCAGGATCACCGGCAAAGTCGCGAGCAGCGCGACGGTCCAGAACCGCCGCCGGGTCAGCTGCACGGAACGACGCAGGGCCGCGTAGACCTTGCGGCCCTCGATCTCGATGACCGGCCCGATGACGGCCAGCAGCGTGAAGGCCACCAGGCCCGGAATGATCAGTGCCACAATGCCGGTCACGACGATCACGACCACCAGGAGGTCGGCGCGGATCAGCCTGCCCCACGGCAGGTGCCGCAGGACCTGCAGGAGCGTCGCGGGTTCCTGGCCGTGCTCGGCCTCGCCCACCATCCGGCACAGGAACCCCGACAGGAGCACGGTGCCGAGGATGCTCACGGCCGAGGCGCTCAGATCGCCGACGACCGACGCCGGCACGTCGGCCCGGTCGATGAGCTCATCGACGAGGATCTCGGCCAGCGCGCTCGCGGTGGACACCACCACGGCCACGACCAGGATCACGTGCAGGTGGCGCCGGCCGGCCCGGGCCGCGGCGGCGAGGACCTCACGGATGGGCACGGGTGGCCGGTTCGGCTTGGCCTCCGGCTCCCGCTGGGCCTCCCCGTGCTTACCCTCCGTGAGATCTCTGTCACGGCGAGAGAACATTCCTGTCACGCTACGCGATCATGATGAGGCCGGTGAGCGGGGGCTCCCTTGCGCGAGGGCGGCCCGCGCATAACCATGGCGGGGTGGAATCTGAGCTGATTTGCCTGGCTCATCCCCGCCGGGGCCACTTCGAGCTGGGCACTGGATATCACGGGGACCTGTGGCTGGATCTTGATGCCCTGTTCCTGCGGCCCGCCGCGCTGAGGCCACACGTCCAGCGGCTGGGCGACCGCCTGGCCGAGCTCGAGATCGACGCGGTGTGCGGGCCCATGACGGGCGGCGCGTTCCTGGCCCTGACCATGGCCGAGCTGCTCGGAGCCGCCTTCCTGCCCGCCTACAGCTGCCCGGCGCCGTCCGGCGGTCTGCCCGGATACGGCCTCCACGGCAGCACCCGGGCCATGATCGGTGGCTGGCGCGTGGCCATTGTCGACGATGCGGTCAACGCAGCGACCGCGGCGCAAGCATGCTTCCGGCACGTGCGCGACCAGGGCGCCGTCCCTGTCGCGGTGGCCGCCCTCCTGGCCCTCGGTCCGGCGAATGACATCATCGCGGCCACGATGGCAGTGCCGTTCTACTCCGTGGCCACCATGCCGAGCCAGGTGTGGCCGGCGGCGGACTGCCCGTTCTGCGCCTGCGGCACTCCGCTCGCCGTGGGCTGACCGTCAGCCCGCGGCCGTGCCGGCCGCTGGCCTGCCCCCGGGGATCCGAGCTTCCTCGACGACCACCGTGGGCAGCGCGTCCCAGCCCAGGATGCGCAGGACCTTCCGCAGCTGCGGGGGCACCGCGTGCAGCACCACGTGTCGACTGGGATGGGCCTCGCCCGCGAAGCCGGTGGCGCACACGATGGCCCGGAGCCCGGCAATGTCGCAGTACTCGACTCCACCCAGGTCGACGTGGATGTCACCGTGACCGGCGCTGGCCGCCGCGGCCAGGCTCGCCGTGAGGTCGGGGTAGCTGAACTCGTCGATCTCCCCCGCAAGTACCAGGTCCGGGCGGTCGCCGTTCCTGGTGATCAGCAGCACGCGGTCGTCAGCCACGGCGCGGGGATTCCCCTGCGCCTGCACACGCGAACAGACTCATGCCGGTCATGGGCCCACCAACCCTCTCCGAGCTGTCGCCAGGTTACCGACGGACATCGAAGAGCACACGCCAAAGACTACTCCCGGGCCAGACCACAAGTGAAGAGGTTTTGCAGGATACTTGCTGAGGAATTGAGTAGGTGTTAGGAAGGAATACTGGCAACTGTTAGAGTGAGTCGCCGATGAAGAGCTTTGATGCGGCAGGTACGGGCACTGTCCGCCCCATCTTCAGCATCAGTGCCGTGGCCCGGATGCTGGGCGTTCCCGTGGCGACGATCCGTACCTGGGAGGACCGGTACGGGCTGGTCGTCCCGGACCGGAATACCAGCGGCCACCGGTTGTACAGCCGCGATCAGGTCGAGCAGCTCAGGTTCGTTCACGCCCGCATAACCGAGGGCCTGAGCGCGGCCGATGCTCACCGCCTGCTCGCCGAATGGCTCGACCGGCGGCCAGCGCAGGCCGGGCCGCCGTCAGAGCAGGCCGGGCCGCCGCCGGAGCCGGCCGGGTCGCCCGGGCCCGCCCGCGCGGCTCAGGTGGCCGTCCTGCTGGCTGAGCGTGACCCGTACGCCGCCGAACTGCAGGAGCATTTCCTCACGACCGAGGGATTCGAGGTCGAGGTGGCGCTCAGCGGAGAGGCGGCCCTGGGCGCACTGACCGTCAGGCCCCCGGCGGTCGCGGTCATCGAGCTTCTCATCTCGGGTGGCACCGGCCTGGATCTGTGCCGGTCCTTCAAGCGGCACGGCGTGCCTGTGATCGCGGCCTCCGTTCTCCAGTCCCGCGACCAGGCGCTCGAAGCCGGCGCCGATGCGTTCCTGGAGAAGCCCCTGGATCCGGCGCAGCTGGCGGCAGCCATCCGGGACCTGCTCGGCACGAACCCGCAGCCGCGGCCGCGGCCCGAGAAGGAAACCGCGTCATGAGCGACCATTTGCTGAGCGGACACGAGCCGCTCGACTACGTGCTCGGCGGCGGGCTGCCTGCGAACGCGATCAGCCTGATCATGGGGCTGCCCGGGGCCGGCAAGACCATCATTGCGCAGCAATACGTCTTCCGGAACGGGCGTCCTGGGCGTCCGGCAGTCTATTTCTCCACGGTTTCCGAGCCACTGGAGAAGATCGTGCGTTTCGGCCAGAGCCTGGATTTCTTCGGCCACGATGCGATCGGCACGTCGGTGCTCTACGAGGATCTCGGGGCGACGGTAACCAGCCAGGGCCTGGCGGGCGTGGCCAGGCAGATAGGGGCGGTGCTCAAGGAGCGCCAGCCGGGGCTGGTGGTGATTGACAGCTTCAAGGCCCTGCACGCTTTCGCCGATAACTCCGGCGAGTTCCGCCGCTTCCTGCATGAGCTGACTGGAAGGCTCAGCGCCTACCCGGCCGCATCCTTGTGGCTGGGCGAGTACGAGGAGGCCGAAGTCGGCTCGCTGCCCGAGTTCGCCGTGGCGGACGCCATCGTGGATCTGGCGGCCGAACGGGTCGGCCAGCGGGAGATCCGGTATCTCCAGGTCCGGAAGCTGCGCGGCAGCGGCTTCCGATCCGGTCGGCATGCCTACCGGCTGAGCAGCAGCGGCATTCGCGTATTCCCCAGGCTCGCCGATATCCCGGACGTGACAGGCTACGAGCTGAGCGGCATGCGGGCGTCGTCGGGGATCCTGGCCCTAGACGAGCTGCTCGAGGACGGGTACTGGGCCGGCTCCTCCACGCTGATAGCCGGCCCCTCCGGATCCGGGAAAACACTGATGGGGCTGCATTTCATTTTTAACGGCGCGCAGCAGAGAGAGAACGGGATCATCGCTACGCTCCAGGAAAACAACACGCAGCTGAGGCGGATCGCTGCTGGCTTCGGGTGGTCACTGACCGAGCCTGGCGTCGAGGTGATGTACCGCTCGCCGGTTGACATTTACATCGACGAATGGGTCGATGACCTGCTCCGGGCGGTGGAGCGCAATGCGGCCACCCGCGTCCTCATCGACAGCCTGGGTGACCTCAGGCTCGCGGCACCGGACGAGACCCGGTTCCGTGAGTTCGTCTACTCGCTGGTCCAGCGTTTCTCGCGGCTGGGCGTTAGTACCCTGATGACCCTCGAGGTGCCCGACCTTTTCGGGTCCGGGCGCCTGTCCGATGGGGCCATTTCTCATCTATCCGACAACGTGGTGCTGCTCCGCTATGTTCAGGAGCAGGCCTCAATCAGCCGGGCGATATCCGTCATCAAAACCCGTGCGAGCCATCACCAGCCCTCCACCTGCCGGTTCGAGATCGGCCCGGGCGGCATCACGCTCGCGGAGCCGCTGGCCCCAGACCAGCTCGACGCGGGTCGCCGGAACCCGGCCGATCTCACCCCAGCTCGGGGCCAGGCCCCGGGGCATACGGACGGAAGTGAGCCGGGATGAGCTCGACGGTGCTGCTGGTGGAGGACGAGCGCAAGCTCAGGGAACTGGTGCGCTCGTACCTGGAACGGGCCGGGTTCACGGTGCTGTCCACCGATTCCGGCGCGGAGGCGATCAGCCTGGCCACCTCGGCTGCCCCAGACCTGGTCATCCTGGATCTCGGCCTGCCCGACGTGGCCGGTGAGACGGTGGCACGCGAGATCCGGGAGGCCGGTTCCACACCGATCCTGATGCTCACGGCCCGGAGCAGCGAGGAGGACCGGATCGCGGGTCTCGAGCTGGGCGCCGACGACTATGTGACCAAGCCGTTCAGCCCCCGGGAGCTGGTGCTGCGGGTACGCGCGATCCTGCGCCGCGGCGCCCCGGCCGCCACCGAACGCGGGGTAAGCCGGTTCGGCGAAGGCATGCTGGTCATCGATGAGCCGCGGCGGCAGGCCACGGTCCGCGGCGGCACGGTGGAGCTGACCCCGACCGAGTGGGGCATCCTGGTCGCGCTGGCCACCGCACCGGGCCGGGTGTACTCGCGGTTCGAACTGATCAACCGGGTCCGCGGGTACGAGTTCGAGGGCTACGAGCGGACCATTGACTCGCACGTGAAGAACCTGCGCCGCAAGATCGAGGAAGACCCCGGCAACCCGGTTGTGATCCAGACGGTCCTCGGCGGAGGCTACCGGCTCGGCCTGACCAGGGATGGCTAGGCCGGGCGGCGTCGGGCCCATCGCACTGCGCCTGGCGCTCGCCTTCGTGGGTGTCGCCCTGAGCGCGGTCGCCCTGCTCGCTGGGCTGAGCGCCGCGTTCGTCGCTGCTGACGTCTCGCATCTGGTCTCTGGGCAGCAGGAGAGCCTGACCCGCGCTGTCGCGGTGGCCGCCGGATCGGCCTGGGAGCGGGGCAGCAAGTGGCACGGAGCTGACCTGTCGCCGGTGCTGGACCTGAGCGCTAGCGTGGGCGCGGACGTGCAGGTCAGGGACGGAACCGGCAGCGTGGTCCGCGCCTCGCCCGGCTTCAGCCGGCTGGCGTCGGCGCCCGAGCGCCAGATGGCGGTGTACGCGCACGGGCAGCGCGTCGGGCAGGTCATCTTGCGGTTTACCGGCACCGGCCTGCGCGGAGCCGACGAGACGCTCCGGGCTGACCTGTGGCGCGCCATCGCCGGGGCGGCCGGCCTGGCGGCGCTGTTGGCTCTGCTGGTCGCGCTCGGGGTATCACGCCGGATCACCTCGCCGGTGACCCGGCTGATCGGGGTGGCCAGGGCCACGGGCAGCGGTGACCGGACGGCCCGGGCCGGGGACGTGCGCGGCCCGGGTGAGCTGCGCGACCTGGCGATAGCCTTCGACCAGATGGCGGATTCGCTGGCCCGCCAGGAAACGGTGCGGCGCAATCTGGTCGCCGATGTCGCGCACGAGCTGCGCACCCCGATCGCGGTGCTGCAGGCCAGCCACGAGGCCCTGCTGGACGGCGTGGCCGAGCCCACGCCTGCGCAGCTGACCTCGTTGCGCGATGAGGTGCTGCGGCTGGCCCGCATGGTCGACGGGCTGCAGCGGCTGGCCTCGGCGGAGGCCGCCGCGCTGCAGCTGACGCTGGTCCCTTGTGACCTCGCCGCGATCGCCGCCGCGGCCATCGACAGCCTGGCCGCTACCTTTGAGGCGGCCGATATCAGCGTCGAGCACCGGCTGGCCGAGGTGCAGATCCTGGCCGACCAGGGACGGCTGCGTGAGGTGCTCGTCAACCTGCTTACCAACGCGGTCAAGTTCACCCCGTCGGGCGGCCGCGTGACGGTGGAGACCGGGCCCCATGGCAACCGGGCCATGCTCCGGGTCTGCGACACCGGCCGGGGCATCCCGCCCGGTGAGCTGCCCCGCATCTTCGAGCGGTTCTTCCGCGGCCAAGGTGCCTCCGGGATCGAGGGCAGCGGCATCGGCCTGGCAGTGGTCGCCGAGCTGGTCCACGGTCACCATGGCGACCTGGACGTGACCAGCGAGCCGGGGCGGGGCACCCTGGTCACCGTCACCCTCCCGCGGGCGCCGGTGCGGTCTCAGGCAGCGTCGTCGGACCGCTGACGGCCGGGGCCGCTGCCGGCGCGGCCGGTCCGGGCCGGATCTGGGGGTCCCGGGCCCTCGTGACGACCGGACCTCAGCCGGCCAAGCACACGCCAGGGCCGGGTGCGCCGCAAGACCTCGATCACGAGGCTGATCGCCACCGCGGCGCCGAACGCGAGCAGCAGGCCGATCCACGGCCTGGATTCGAAGACCTGGCCACCCAGGCGGCCGATGAAGAACGCGTAGCTGGCCCAGATGATCGCGGCGACCGCGGTCGCGGCCACGTAGCTCCGCCGCTCGTACCTGACCAGCCCGCAGGTCAGGGTCACCACCGTGCGCCCGCCGGGAATGAAGCGGCAGCCGATGATGATGCGGGCGCCGAACCGGTCCAGGGCCTTCTTGGCCCAGGCCAGCCTGGCCGCCCCGCGCTCGCTGGAGAAGAACCGGCGCTGGACGGCGGGGCCGAAGCGCCGGCCGAGCAGGTAGTTGACGTTGTCGCCGAGGAATGCCCCGAAGGCCGCCAGCAGGACCAGCACCGCGATCCTGGGGTCCTCGCTGCCGGCCGTGGCCACGCCCAGGGCGATCACCGCGGTCTCGCTCGGCAGCACGGGCAAGATCGCGTCCAGGGCCGGGACCAAGACCGCGACCAGGTAGGACGCTGGTGACGAGATATCCAGCTGGGACAGGTCGATCATACGTGCGAGCGTCTCCGATCAGGCTCGGCCGGAACGGGCGGTCCGGCCTGGCCGCCGTGGGTCACTCGGGGCCTGTTCCACATGCTCATGCCCGCCGCGACCCCGATAATCACGATGATCGCACCGAGACTCACCGCGGTCGGGATGTGCAGCACCGGCGACAGGATCATCTTGGCGCCGATGAAGGCCAGCAGCACCGCCAGGCCCAGGCTGAGATACCGGAGCCGCTCCAGCGCCCCGGCCAGCACGAAATACAGGGCGCGCAGGCCGAGGATGGCGAAGGCGTTGGAGGTAAAAACGAGGAATGGATCTGTGGTCACCCCGAAGGCGGCCGGGATGGAGTCGAGCGCGAAGATCACATCGGTCGTCTCGATCGCGACCAGCGCGACCAGCAGCGGTGTGGCCACCCGCCTGCCGTCAATCCTGGTGACGAACCGGTTCCCGTCGTAGTCGTCGCTGACCGGCATGACCTTGCGCAGCCCGCGCAGAACCAGGCCACGGCGGGGGTCGGGCGGGGCGCCGCGGCGGGCCATGCGCACAGCGGCGACGAGAAGAAGACCGCCGAAGACCGGGAATGTCCAGCTCAGGTGGTCAATCAGGGCGGCACCCGCGGCGATGAAGGCGCCCCGCAGCACGAGCGCGCCTGCGACCCCCGCGAGCAGGACCCGGTGCTGGCTGGCGGCTGGCACGGCGAAGGCCTGGAAGAGCACGGCGAAGACGAACAGGTTGTCGACGCTCAGCGACTTCTCGATGAGATAGGCGGCAAAGTACTGCTGCCCCGCATCGAAGCCCTGCCACAGGATGAGGATCAGGCCGAACGCGATCCCGGCGCCCACCCACGCGACGCTGAGCACCACGGTCCTGGTTAGGCCAGGCTCGCGCCGGGTGCTGAGCATGTCGATGGCCAGCAGGCCACAGATCACAGCCACGCTGGCGGCCCAGGCCCAGGCCGGAGCGCTGGTCATCGGCCGTGGCGGCGGCGCCCGTTGGATTTGCCGCGGCTGGAGAGCAGGACATAGCCGATCACCGCGATGCCGGCCCCGAAGATAAGCCACGGAGCCAGCACCAGCAGATCCCCAGTGGCCACCTCCTCGCCTCCTTCTCCCTGCATCAGCCCCCGTTTGGTCATTTCAAGGACACCGCAGCGGAGCGCACGGCGTGTGAAGCCGGTGTGGGGACGGTGTGAAGCAGCGGCCGCTGATCTCCATCCGGTCACCACAGGCCCCGCACACCGGCTGCAACCGTCCTGGCTTGGCTGGGATGAGCGGCGGCCGGCCGCCTGATGGGGAGGTAACTGGTGGATGGCGTGGTCGGGGCGGCGTTCGCCGCGGTGGCCGCGCTGGCCGCGGCAGGCTCGTTCGGGGTGTCCGCCGTGCTTCAGCACCGGCAGGCTCACGCCGCGGCCGGCTCTCGCGCTGACGGCACGCGCGGGCTCCGGCTGCTCGGTTACCTGGCCCGCAGACCCCTCTGGCTCGCGGGAATTCTGCTCGCCGCCGGCGCGTACGGCCTGCAGGGCCTCGCGCTAGCCTATGGCCCGCTCGCGCTGGTGGCCCCGATCGTGGCCACCGATCTGCTGTTCGCGGTGCCGCTGGCGGCCTGGTGGTCACGGCGGCCGATGCGCCCGCGCGATCTCACCGGGTGCGCGCTGGTGGCGGCCGGCGTCGGCACCTTCCTGGCGACGTCGCCGCCGGCCGCGGGCCGGTCCGACGCGCCGGCCCGGGACTGGCTGCTCGCGTTCGGCGCCGTGACGCTGGTGTGCGTGGCCGCGGTCGCGGTGGGCCATGCCGGGAGTGACGCCGTCCGGGCCGGAGCGCTCGCGGTGGCGGCCGGCCTGACCTTCGGCCTGACGGCAGCCGTCACGCTCAGCGCCACCCGGCTGCTGCGCGACGCCGGCCCCGCGGCGGTCCTCGGCCACTGGCAGCCCTGGGTCCTGATCGTGCTCGGGCTCTCCGGGCTGCTGCTCTCGCAGAGCGCCTTCCAGGCAGGCCAGCTGACCGCGAGCCTGCCGATCATCGACACCCTGGAACCCATCTCCGCCGTCGTCCTCGGGGCGGCCATCTTCCACGAGCGCCTGGCGTCCTCCCCGCTGATGCTCGCGGTCCAGCTTTCCGGCGCGGCCATCGCGGTGGCCGGGGTCGCCCTGCTCCGGCCGTTCCTCGCCGAGGCCGAGCACAGTCCAGGCGCCGGGCGGCCCGCGGGCCGCGCGGCAGCCACCGAGGCCAGGCCGCGGGCCGGGGCCGGGGTGCGCCCGGGTTGAGCGCGGCAGCCGCGGGCTGCGAGCATGACAACGTGGAGCTAAGACCCGCGTACCCGGTCCGGTCCCCCCGGACGGCCCTGCGGCCGCTGGGCGACGACGACATAGCCGCGCTGGTGGCCTACCGCGGCCGGTCCGATGTCTGCCGGTGGGTGCCGTTCGAGCCGATGACCGCCAGCGTGGTGATCCGTCACCTGGCGACAACCTGGGCGCGCACCGCGCTCGACGCCGAGGGCCAGCATCTGACGCTCGGCGTCGAACTGCTTGCCACTGGCGATCTCGTAGGTGACGTGCTGCTGGCCTGGCACAGCGCCGAGCACCGCGGCGGTGAGATCGGGTACGTGTTCAACCCGGACTTCTCCGGGCAGGGCTACGCCACCGAGGCCGTGCACACGGCGCTGCACCTGGCCTTTGACGATCTCGGCCTGCATCGCGTCACCGCCCGGGTCGACGCGCGCAACCTCCGCTCCGCGCAGCTTGCGGCGCGGCTCGGGATGCGCCAGGAGGCGCACCTCGTCCAGAACGAGTGGTTCAAGGGCGCGTGGAGCGACGAGCTGGATTTCGCGCTGCTGGCCGAAGAGTGGTCGGCTCAGCACCCGAAGCACACGAGGCACCCGCTGGACCCCGAGGGTATTTAACTAATCAGATTTAGTGATAGAGTTTGGGCCGTGACCGAGAACGGCTCGGGCCTGGCGGCGCTCAGCGGACTCGATGATCCGGTGCGCCGCCGCCTCTACGAGCTGGTGGCCGGGCGCGACGAGCCGGTCGGGCGCGATGAGGCGGCCGCCGCCACCGGGATCGGCCGGGCCCTGGCCGCCTACCACCTGGACAAGCTCGTCGGGCTGGGGCTGCTGAGCGCGTCCTACCAGCGTCCCAGCGGCCGGGCCGGCCCAGGCGCCGGGCGCCCGGCGAAGGTCTACACCCGCTCGGCCCGCGAGTTCGCGGTGACCGTGCCGCCGCGGGAGTACGAGCTGGCCGCGCGGCTGCTGACCCGGGCCGTGGAATCCGACCGCAGCGGCGCGAGCCGGGATGCGCTGCACGACGCCGCCTGGCAGTACGGTGCCGGGCTGGGACGTGGCCGCCCGGCCGAAGGCACCGGCGCGGCGGCGCCCGCCGTGGCGGCGGTGCTGCGCGACCACGGCTTCGAACCGTGCCAGGGCGAGGCTGGCCTGATCAGGCTGCGCAACTGCCCGTTCCATCAACTGGCCGCGGGGCACCCGGAGATCGTCTGCGGCATGAACCTGGCGCTGATCGAAGGGGTCGTCGCGGGCCTGGGCGCGACCGGGATGCGCCCGGCGCTCGATCCCGGCCCCGGGCGCTGCTGCGTCGTGATCGGTACTGACGATCCGGCTGCCGCTGACGATGGGGACGAACCGCAACCGACAGGAGCACCATGACGCAGGAGCTGATGCTTGATTCACCGGAACTTCCGCCGCTCTCAGAGGCCGAGCTGGCGCCCGGCCAGGAGGCGCGGATCGAGAGCGGCCAGGCAGGCGTCGACCTGCAGGCGGCGCAGCGGGCCGCGGCCGACTTCCTGGCTGCCCTGGGGATCGAGCTCGACCGGGAGGAGCTGCGCGAGACCCCGGCCCGGATGGCCCGCGCCTATGCCGAGCTGTTCGACGCGAAGCCGCTCCGGCTGACGACGTTCCCCAACGACGAGGGCTACGACGAGCTGGTGCTGGCCCGCTCCATCCCGTTCCGGACCGTCTGCGAGCATCACCTGCTGCCGTTCTCCGGGGTAGCGCACGTCGGCTACCTGCCCGGCGACCGCATTCTCGGCCTGTCCAAGCTGGCCCGCCTGGTGGAGCACTTCGCGGCCAGGCCTCAGGTCCAGGAACGGCTGACCAAGCAGATCGCCGACTGCCTCGCGGAGCGGCTGAACCCGCGGGGCGTGGGTGTGGTGCTCGAGGCCGAGCACGCGTGCATGACGCTGCGGGGCGTGCGGGCCCTCGGCACCACCACCGTCACCTCGGCCCTGCTCGGCACCATGCGGACCGACGCCCGCTCCCGGGCCGAATTCTTCGCCCTGGCCGGCGTGCCGGGCTGATGACCCGCCGCGAGGCGGAGAAAAGGGGGATCGGATGACCGACTCGCTAACGGACCTGACGAACGCCGGGGTCTCCATCTGGCTGGATGACCTGAGCCGGGACCGGCTGGTCACCGGGACCCTGGCCGATCTGGCCGCCCGGGACCACGTGGTGGGGGTGACGACCAACCCCACCATCTTCGCCAAGGCGATCAGCGGCAGCGACACCTACGGCCCGCAGATCCGGGACCTGGCCGCCCGCGGCGTGGACGTGGGCGAGGCGCTGCGCGCGCTGACCACGTTCGACGTGCGCTGGGCCTGCGACGTGCTGCGGCCGGTCTACGAACGCACCGACGGCGTGGACGGGCGAGTGTCGATCGAGGTCGACCCGCGGCTGGCGCGCGATACCGAGGCGACTATCGCCGAGGCACGGGCCCTGTGGTGGGCGGTGGACCGCCCCAACCTGTTCATCAAGATCCCGGCCGCCCAGCAGGGCATCCCGGCGATCGCCGCGTGCCTGGCCGAGGGCATCAGCATCAACATCACGCTGATCTTCTCCCTGGAGCGCTACGACGCGGTCATGGAGGCCTTCCTCGCCGGCCTGGAGCGGGCCCGCCAGGCCGGCCACGACCTGTCCTCGATCGCGTCGGTGGCCTCGTTCTTCGTGTCCCGGGTCGACACCGAGATCGACTCGCGGCTGGACAAGATCGGGACCGACGAAGCGGCCAGGCTGCGGGGCCAGGCCGCGATCGCGAACGCCCGGCTGGCCTACCAGCACTACGAGCGGGTGTTCTCATCGGACCGGTGGGCGGCGCTGCACGCGGCCGGGGCCAGGCCGCAGCGGCCGCTGTGGGCCTCCACGTCGGTCAAGGACCCCGACTATCCCGACACCCGCTACGTGACCAGCCTGGTCGGCCCCGGCGTGGT
Organism: uncultured Actinomycetota bacterium; assembly: GCA_963844655.1. Classification (GTDB taxonomy): domain Bacteria; phylum Actinomycetota; class Actinomycetes; order Streptosporangiales; family Streptosporangiaceae; genus JASHPR01. The sequence continues at coordinate 633,404 of CAWJPA010000002.1, forward strand.
CAACACCATGCCTGAGGCCACGCTGCGCGCGGTCGCGGACCACGGCCGGGTTCCCGCCGACTCCATCCACGGCCACGACGACGAGGCGCGCCAGGTGCTCGACCGGCTGGGGGCCCTTGGCATCGACTACGACGAGGTCATGCAGGGCCTCGAAGACAGCGCCGTGTCGAAGTTCGACGCCAGCTGGGACCAGCTCGGCGAACAGCTGGCCGCCTCCCTGCACGGGCGGCCGGCGCAAGCACAGCAGCAAGGGAGCTGACCATGACGACCGATGCCACATACGTGATCGCCGGGGCGAGCCTGGCCGGGGCCAAGGCGGCCGAGGCGCTGCGGGCGGAGGGCTTCGACGGCCGGGTGATCCTGATCGGCCAGGAGACCGAGCGGCCCTACGAGCGGCCGCCGCTGTCCAAGGACTACCTGCTGGGCAAGGCCGAGCGGGAGACGATCTACGTTCACCCGGAGCAGTGGTACGCCGAGCACGACGTCGACCTGCGCCTGGGGACCACCGTGACCGCCGTCGACCCTGGCTCGCATCAGGTGAGCCTGGCCGACGGCACCAGCGTCGGCTACACCAAGCTGCTGCTGGCCACCGGCTCATCGCCGCGGCGGCTGTCCACCCCCGGCGCCGACCAGGACGGCGTCCTCTACCTGCGCAGTGTCCAGGACAGCGACCGGATCAAGGAGGCGTTCGGGTCCGCGTCCCGGATCGCGGTGATCGGGGCCGGCTGGATCGGCCTGGAGACCGCGGCGGCCGCCCGGGCGGCAGGCGTCGAGGTGACCGTGCTCGAGGCGGCCGAGCTGCCGCTGCTGCGTGTCCTCGGCCGCCAGGTCGCGCAGGGCTTCGCCGACCTGCACCGGGAGAACGGCGTGGACCTGCGCGGCGGCGTCAGCGTCCGTGAGATCACCGGCCAGAACGGAACGGCCACCGGTGTCCGCCTCGCCGACGGCAGCACGGTCGAGGCCGACGCGGTCATCGTGGGGGTCGGCATCACGCCCAACAGCGACCTCGCCGTCGCGGCGGGCCTCGACACCGACAACGGCATCCAGGTCGACGCGCAGCTGCGGTCCAGCGATCCGGACATCTACGCGGCCGGGGATGTCGCCAACGCGCTCCACCCGCTACTCGGCAGGCACGTGCGGGTCGAGCACTGGGCCAACGCGCTGAACCAGCCGCCGGTCGCGGCCAAGGCCATGCTGGGCCAGGACGCGGTCTACGACCTGGTGCCCTACTTCTTCACCGACCAGTACGACCTGGGGATGGAGTACGCCGGCTACGTGGGGCCCGACAGCTATCGCGAGGTCGTCTTCCGCGGGCGTCCCGATCAGGGTGAGTACATCGCGTTCTGGCTGGGCCAGAAGGGCCAGGTGCTGGCCGGCATGAACGTCAACATCTGGGATGTCAACGACGCCATCCAGGACCTGGTGCGGTCAGGGCGGCCCGTGGACACCGGCGCGCTCGCCGACCCGGCCACGCCGCTCGAGTCGCTGGCCTGATGACGCGACCCCGCCCCTGCTGAGTAGCCCGTCATGGGCTGACGCAAAACATCTTGCACTGGGCCATTGCCAGCGCCGCTCGCCTGCGGGCGGTCGGCACATCGCCGTCAACCGCCTTCTGTATTGCGCTCCTGCCCGTGGCCGGTTCGCGTTCGGAAGCTTTCTTAAAAGTTCTCCATCCGGACCGAGGCCGACCTAATCAGCGCTGGAAGGCGTGGGCACGGATTACACGAACATGTATAGGGGGAAGTGCGATGAAGATGGATGACGCCCCGGTGCCATCCGGATCGCAGATGGCTCTTTAAAGTTCTCGAAGACCGGCGGACCGGGGGCGGGCGGCTCTCCAGGCTCTTATTTTAAGTTCCCGGAGCAAGGTGCCAGGAATTCCAGCACCGGCTCTGTGGCCGCTATCCGCCCCCCGGTCTGACGTCAGCAAGATAATCTGAGCGCCGTCAGCTACGACCCGTTGGCGGCTTGGAACCTGACGACCAACTCGGTGGGCACCCGGCCACGGTCCCTGACCTCGATCCCCTGGGCCTTGGCCCACTCACGAACTTCTGACGGACTCGGCCCGCCCGTCGCATTCCGCCGCCCGCTACCGTGACCTCGGCGGCGATTAGCGGCGCTGACCTTGCGTGCGGCACCGACATACTTCTCCAGAGACTTCCGCAGTGCCTTGGCGTGCGGGGCGCTGAGGTCAATCTCGTAGTCCGTACCATCCAGTCCAAAGCGGACAGTACCTTCAGCCTCTCCACCGTCGAGGTCGTCGATGAAGAGAGTCTGAATCTTCTGGGCCATAAGTGTTCCGTTCTCTAGGAGACCGAGAGATAAGCATAACCGATCTGCGAAGCTTAGTTAGCCGATCAAGCGCAACTCACGTGTAACTTCCGGCGTGTCTCCTGGCGCTTCCTGGCTCAGGATGCGCTCAAATAGCAGCCTTTTGCCAACCGGCCGGGCACCGCGAGATCGCGAACCCGGCCGTGGCCTTAGCCCGGCCGGTGCTATTTGCTGCCCGCTATGCCGCTGATCCGTGGTCCCGTGCTGCCGCCGGGCGATAGTCGCGCCACCCATAAATTCGATGCCAGCGAAAGCGGCCTGGCCGCTCCCTGCCTATCGGCACCCGCCACTGCGCGGTACTGCTGCCGGTTAGCGGGTATACCAAGAGTGGCCACACGGAACGGCGGCGGCGGGCGGCGCCCTGCACCGATCGCTCCCGTTCTGCGGTATTCCCCGGCCTGCGCCGACGGCCCCGGGTGACGGCAACGCGAACGCCCGACCAAGGGCTCGCCGGGCCGCCCAGGAGGATGGCCGGCTCTCACAGCCCCTGAAGCAGCCGAATGACTCATGCGCGACGAAGGGGAGGACATGTTCTACCGCAAGTTCGTGATCATGGTGTGCGCCGGCCTCACCTGGATGGCGTTTGCCGCCGCCCGGCCCGCCCATGCGGCCATCAGGGCCAGCCGGCACCCCATGCGCGTTATCGCCTATGACTACGCCGTCTCCCAGCGCGGAAAGCAATACTGCTGGGGCGGCTCGGGCCCGTCGTGCTACGACTGCTCCGGGCTCGTCTCTGCCGCCTACCGGCACGTTCATATCTTGATTGGCCGGACTACGTACGACATGCTGCGCAGCGGCCGCCTGATCCGGATCAGCCGGTCCCAGGCCCGGCGCGGGGACCTGGCTTTCTACGGCAGTAGCCATGTGGAGCTTTACGACCATGCCAGCGTCACGTTCGGGGCGCATACCAGCGGCACCCGGATCGGCTGGCTGAGATTCGGTTCCTATTGGCAGCCGACCGCCTACTACCGAGTCAGAGGCGCCGCCAAAGCCCGGCGGCGATAACTACTCGCCGTAACGGAATGTTACGCACAGCAACCGCCGAGGTAGGCAAACTGAGACTATCGGGGGGTTAGGCATGGGGATACATAATCACGGGACCGGGCAGCCGCATGGGGCCCTGCAGTCGGGGCGGCGCCGGAGGGCAGGAAGGCTCGCCGCCGGCCTCGGCGCTGTGACGCTGCTGGCGGCGGCGTGCGGATCGTCCGGCAGCACGGCCAGTTCTGTGAGTTCGGTGGGCTCGGTCGGCGGAAGCGACAACATCAAGGGCACCGTGGTGGTGTTCGCGGCCGCCTCGCTGAATGGCGCCTTTGACAAGCTGGGCAGCAAGTTCGAGAAGGCTCACCCTGGCGTCACCGTGAAGTTCAACTACGCGGGGAGCTCGTCTCTCGCGACGCAGCTCAAGCAGGGCGCACCCGCCGACCTGTTCGCGTCCGCCAACACCCAGAACATGAACCTGGTGACCGACGACAGCCTGGCTAAGGGCCAGCCGAAGATCTTCGCGCGCAACAAGCTCGAGATCATGGTCGCGCCGGGCAATCCCCAGCACATCAAGTCGGTCTCTGACCTCGCCAATAAGTCGGTCAAGGTGGCGGTGTGCGCACCGGCCGTACCCTGCGGGTCGTACTCCGAGCAGATCTTCAAGAAGGCCGGCGTTACCGTCCACCCGGTCAGCGAGGAGACCAGCGTCAGCGGAGTGGTGACCAAGGTGTCGCTGGGTGAGGCGGACGCGGGTGTCGTCTACGTGACCGATGTCAAGGAAGCCGGAAGCAAGGTCTCCGGGGTGACCATCCCCGCGGACCAGAACGTGGTCGCCGATTACCCGATCGTGGAGCTCAAGGACGCGCCGAATGCGAGCGCAGCGTCCGCGTTCATGAACTACGTGCTGAGCCAGGCCGGCCGCAACGTGCTCACCAGCTACGGGTTCATGCTGCCGTCTGGATCGTAGGGGTGGGGCGCTCAAGGCAGACGTTCAACCCGGCGGTGGCCGGCCTGGCCCTGCTGACCGTGCTGTTCTTTCTGCTGCCGCTCTCGGGACTGGTGTTCCGTGCCCCGTGGGGCAGCATGACGAACGTGATCACGAGCAGCACGTCGCTGGACGCGCTGCGCCTGTCCCTGATCGCCTCGCTCGCCACCACCGTGCTGGCGCTGCTGTTCGGGTTCCCGCTGGCCTGGCTGCTGGCCCGCGGGCGGTTCCGCGGCAAGGCGCTGCTGCGCGGGCTGACCACCCTGCCGATGGTGCTGCCGCCGGTCGTCGGGGGCATCGCCCTGCTGCTCGCCTACGGCCGCAGGGGCATGGTCGGTGAACCGCTGAACTCGGCCCTGGGCATCTCACTGCCGTTCACCCTGCCCGGCGTGATCGTGGCCGAGGCCTTCGTGGCCATGCCGTTCTTCGTGATCACGCTCGAGTCCGGGCTGCGCTCCATGAACACCCGCCTCGAGGACGCGGCCCGGAGCCTCGGCGCGGGCCGCCTGACCGTCTTCCGGCGCGTGACGCTGCCGCTGATCTTCCCCTCGCTGGTGGCCGGGGGGGTCCTGACCTGGTCCCGGGCGCTCGGCGAGTTCGGCGCGACGATCACGTTCGCCGGCAATCTGCCCGGCGTGACCCAGACCGCTCCGCTGGCGATCTACGTCAGCCAGAGCTCGGATCAGCTCGACGAGGCGATCGCGCTGAGCCTGGTCCTGGTGGTGGTCAGCCTCGTGGTCATGATCGGGACGCGCGACCGGTCGCGCGCGAGCTGACCGCGCCATGCTCGACGCGGACATCAGCGTCCGGCTGAGCCGGCTCAGCCTGGACGCGGAACTCTCGGTGGGGGCGGGCGAGGTCGTGGCGCTGCTGGGCCCCAATGGCGCGGGAAAGTCGACCGTCCTGCGCTCACTGGCCGGGCTGCAGCAACTGGCCGGCGGGCGCATCGTGCTGGACGGCACGATCATGGAGGAACCGGCCCGCCGCACCCGGGTGGCGCCGGAAAAGCGCCCGGTGGCCTTGATGTTCCAGGACTACCTGCTGTTCCCGCACCTATCCGCGCTGGAGAACGTCGCGTTCGGCCTGCGCGCCCGCGGGGTCGACCGAAAGGACGCCCGGGCCAAGGCGGCCGCCGCGCTCGAGCGGCTGGGCCTGGAGAAGGTGACGTCGGCCCGGCCCGGCTCCATGTCCGGCGGCCAGCAGCAGCGCGTGGCCATGGCCCGCGCCCTGGTCACCGACCCCCGGCTGCTGCTGCTGGACGAGCCGCTGGCCGCGCTCGACGTTTCGATCAAGACCGACGTGCGTCGCCACCTGCGCGCGGTCCTGCGCTCGTCCCACGCGGCGAACGTGCTGGTCACCCATGACCTGCTGGATGCGGTTGGGCTGGCCGACCGGATCGTCGTGATCGAGGACGGCGGGATCGTGCAGTCGGGCCCGCCCGCGGAGGTGACCGCGCGCCCGAGGTCCGGCTACGTGGCCGACCTGGTGGGGGCCAACCTGCTGCGCGGAACCGGCTTCGGCGCCTCGGTCGACCTGGACGGCGGCGGCCATCTGGCCATCGGCAGCGACATATCCGGGCCGGTGCTCGCCGTCATCGCCCCGAGCGCGGTGTCGGTGCACAGGCACCGGCCGCAGAAGTGGGCGGCCAACGTCTGGCGCGGCCGGGTGGGCGCCGTTGACCTGCTGGGCGACCGGGTCCGGGTTCGGGTGGACGGAACGCCGGTGATCACCGCCGAGGTGCCGCCCAGCGCGGTCGACGAGCTGAAGCTCGATGAGGGGGGCGAGATCTGGGCCAGCGTCGACGCCTCGGCGGTGACCGTCTACCCGCCGTGACGGAGGGTAAAGAACTGAAGCAGGCCCTAGTGGGCGATCGAGACACATTGGGGGGCATACAAATATGGAGCTAAGCGCACGAAACCAGCTCATGGGCACCGTGAAGACGGTCAAGTCCGGGGCCGTCATGGCCGAGATCACGGTGAACGTGGACGCCGGCCCGGTCACCGCGGCGATCACCGACTCGTCCCGCGAGCGCCTGGACCTGAAGGAAGGGGATCAGGTCGCGGTCGTCATCAAGGCGACCGAGGTGATGATCGCCGCCCAGTAGCTCTCCGCAGGGCCAGGCAGCCGTGGCAGGCGCCCCCGGCACCGCCGGAAACCGTCTGCCACGGCGAGCTGCCCCAAATGACCGATTGGCCTGCCGGGTCAGCGTGCTGTCCCTTACGCGGGCCCTGCCCCACATGCCCCACCGACCCATTCGCCCAGCATGCTGCCCCTTGTGCGGGCCCCGCCCCAAATTCCCCGGCGACCCATACGCCCAGCATGCTGCCCCCTTGTGCGGGCCTGGAGTCTGTAGTCTCATTGGGACTACAGGGCTAAAGGCAGCGACTCCTGGCTGGGCCGCGCCCTGACCGCTTCCTGGCCGCATGGACGCGGCCAAGCCCCCGCAGTCAAGGAGATGAGGATTCATGACCGTAACCCTGGATCGCCGCGTCGAGGAGTTCATCGGCGCACCGCGTCAGCTGTTCATCAACGGGCAGTGGGCCGATGCGGCCTCGGGCAAGACGTTCGCGACCCCCAACCCGGCGACCGGAGAGACGCTCGCCCGGATTGCCGAGGGCGATGCCGAGGACGTCAACCGGGCCGTTCGCGCCGCGCGCAAGGCGTTCGAGGACGGTCCCTGGAGCCGGATGACCCCGTCCGAGCGCGGCCGCATCATCTGGAAGATCGGCGACCTGATCCTCGAGCACACCGACGAGCTCGCCCAGCTCGAGTCCCTGGACAACGGGAAGCCGTTCGCCGTGGCCCAGGCCGCTGACGTGCCGCTGGCCGCCGACCTGTTCCACTACATGGCCGGCTGGGCCACCAAGATCGAGGGCCAGACGATCAACATCTCCGTGCCCTACATGCCCGGCGCGAACTTCCACTCCTACACCCTGCGCGAGCCCATCGGCGTCGTCGGGCAGATCATCCCGTGGAACTTCCCGCTGCTGATGGCGGCGTGGAAGCTAGGGCCGGCGCTGGCCACGGGCTGCACCGTCGTACTCAAGCCGGCCGAGCAGACCCCGCTGACCGCGCTCCGGCTCGCCGAGCTCATCGCCGAGGCTGGGGTTCCCGACGGCGTGGTGAACGTGGTGCCCGGGTTCGGCGAGACCGCTGGCGCTGCCCTGGCCATGCACGACGATGTCGACAAGGTGGCCTTCACCGGGTCCACCGAGGTCGGCAAGCTGATCGTCGCGGCCGCGGGGGCCAGCAACCTCAAGAAGCTCACCCTGGAGCTCGGGGGCAAGAGCCCCAACATCGTCTTTGATGACGCCGAGGACGGCGCGGTCGAGGGCGCGGCGAACGCGATCTTCTTCAACCACGGCCAGTGCTGCGTCGCCGGGTCGCGGCTGTTCGTGCAGGAGGGCCGGTTCGACGAGGTTGTGGACGGCGTGGCGGAGATCGCCAAGTCGATCAAGATGGGTGCCGGGATGGAGTCGGGCACGCAGATGGGGCCGCTGGTCTCCGAGGAGCAGTTCCAGCGGGTCAGCGGGTTCCTCGAGGCCGGCCGGGCCGAGGGCGCCACTGCGCTCACGGGCGGCGGCCGGTTCGGTGATCGCGGCTACTTCATCGAGCCCACCGTGCTGACCAACACCCGTCCGGACATGACGGTGGTCCGCGAGGAGATCTTCGGGCCGGTCGTGGTCGCGGCCCCGTTCAGCAGCCTGGACGAGATCGCGGCCGAGGCCAACGACACCGACTACGGCCTCGGGGCCGGCATCTGGACCAGGGACATCTCCAAGGCCCACGCGCTGGCCAAGAAGCTCCGGGCCGGCACCGTCTGGATCAACTGCTACAACGTCTTCGACGCGTCGCTGCCGTTCGGCGGCTACAAGCAGTCCGGCTGGGGCCGCGAGATGGGCGCCGAGGTGCTGAACAACTACACCGAGGTCAAGGCGGTCACCGCCCAGCTCTGAGCAGGGCACTGGCGGGTGGGACCGGCGCGGCCGGTTCCACCCGCCTTGCTGTGCGCACCCGGTGCTTCCTGTGCAGGCCAGCGGCGGCGATGATGATGGGATGACCACGGCTCAGATCCCGGCCGGCGCGTTCGAGCGGGCTGGGCTGTCCGCCGCCGCGGTGACGGAGTGGGAGGCATCGGCCCCGGGGCCGGAGCTGTCGTTCCTGGCCGCCGCCGATGCCGTGGGCGTCTTCCTGACCCGCGGGCGCGAGCTGACCCAGCGGCTGCCCGGCCCAGCGCGCGGCACGGCCGACGAGCGGGCCGCCCGGGCGGCGATCGCCGGGACCATGAACCTGGTCAGGGAGAGCTTCCTGCGCTCCCACGCCGAGGACCTCTACGACACGCTGACCGACCGCTGTACCAGGCCGCTGCGGCTCGAGGAGCTGCTGCCCGCGGCCGCGGCGGCGGTCCCCGGCCTGGTGCCGGCCTCGGCTCAGCTGGACGCCGAGCGCACCCGCATGCTGACCGAGAAGGAAGGCATCGAGCTCGCCCAGGGCCTGCTGGTGGGGTACGTGCTGGCCGTGCCCAGGACCGGCCGGCACCTGATCAGCGCCATGCTGCGCCCGGTCCCTGAGGCATTCGAGCGGCTGGGCGAACTGCAGGCCCGCGGTGCGGTGGACCTCGGGCCGGTGCGGGTCACCCGCCGCGGCCGGGCCGGCATCCTCGAGCTAGTCAACCCCAGGCACCTGAACGCCGAGGACGACGTGACGCTCGCCCCGACCGAGTGCGCGGTCGACATGATCCTGCTCGACCCGGCCATCGAGGTCGGGGTGATCCGCGGGGCCGCGGTCGATCACCCGCGCTATCCGCGCACCCGGGTGTTCGGTTCTGGACTCAACCTCACCCGCCTCTACCACGGTCGCATCGACTTCCTCTTCTACCTCCTGCGCGACCTCGGCTACGTGCACAAGATCTACCGCGGCATCACCGGGGCGGAAGGGGGCGCCGCGGGACGCGGCGGGGCGGATGCGGGCAGGCCGGGCGGGGCAGGCCGGGGCGCGGGCGGGCCGGACGGGTCGCCACTGGCCGAGCCGACCACAGAGAAGCTGTGGATCGCCGCGGTGGAGCGCCTTGCGGTCGGCGGCGCCTGCCAGCTGCTGCACGTGGTCGACCACGTGATCGCCACCCGCGGTTCGCGCCTGTTCCTGCCCGCCCGCAAGGAGGGGATCATCCCGGGCGCGTCCAACCTGCGCCTGCCCCGGTTCGTCGGTGACCGCGCCGCCCGGCAGGCGATCCTCTCCGGCCGGGAATGGATCGCGGGCCAGCCGGACGCGGCGCTGCTCTGCGACGAGGTGGTGGAACCCGGCGAGATGGACCGGGCGCTCGAGGCCAGGATCGACGCGCTCACCAACTCGGGACTGGTGAACGCGACCGCCAACCGCGCCGCGATTCGGGCGGGCCAGGAGCCGCTGGACCTGTTCCGCGAGTACATGGCTCTGTTCTCGGTGGAGCAGGCACGCTGCCACTTGAGCCCGGCCCTCGTCCGCAACCTGGAGGTGCACTGGAATGCACGCGGGCGCAGCATCTGACCCGCGGATCTGGGACCAGGCCGAGACATTACCGCCGGAGCAGCTCAGGACGCTGCAGCTGGGCCGGCTGCGCGCGACCGTCAAGCGGATCCTGGACGGGCAGCCGTTCGGTGCGCAGCGGCTGGCCGCCGCGGGCCTGGGGGCGCCCGAGGCCATCGGCTCGGTCGACGACCTGGCCCGCCTGCCGTTCACCAGCAAGGCCGACCTGCGCGCGCATTACCCGTTCGGCCTGCTGGCCGTGGGCCGCGAGCAGATCGTGCGGGTGCACGCCTCGAGCGGCACGCACGGCCAGCCGACCGTGATCGGGTACACCCGCGCCGACCTGGAGAACTGGACCGAGCTGATGGCGCGGTGCATGACCATGGCGGGCGTCACGCCGGGGATGACCGTTCACAACGCCAACGGCTACGGCCTGTTCAGCGGCGGGCTCGGCTTCCACCAGGGCGGCGAGCGGATCGGGGCCACCGTGGTTCCGGTCTCCGGCGGGTTCACCGCCCGGCAGCTGCTGCTGCTGCACGACCTCGGGGCGCAGGTCCTGGTGTCCACGCCGTCCTACGCACTCGCCATCGCCCAGGCGATCGCCGAGACCGGGACGACCGGCCTGCGCCTGGAGCTGGGGCTGTTCGGCGGCGAGCCGTGGACCGAGGCCATGCGGGACCAGATCGAGCAGGCGCTCGGCCTCACGGCGGTCAACTTCTACGGCCTGTCCGAGATGTGCGGCCCTGGGGTGGCCGCGGAGTGCCAGGCCCGGGCCGGGCTGCACGTCCAGGAGGATCACTTCGCGGTCGAGGTGATCGGCCCCGGCGGGCGGCCTGCCGCCCCGGGGACCGAAGGCGAGCTCGTGTTCACCACGCTGACCAAGGAGGCCATGCCGCTGCTGCGGTACCGGACCGGCGACATCGGGCGCCTGCTCACTGGGGCGTGCGAGTGCGGCCGGACCACGGCCCGGCTGACCGGGCTGCGCGGCCGCCTCGACGACATGCTGATCGTGCGCGGGGTCAACATCTACCCGTCACAGGTGGAGCATCTGCTGCTCAGCGACGGCGGCGTGGCACCGCACTACCGCCTGGCGGTCGAGCGGCCCGGCCCCCTGGACGAGCTGACGGTCGAGTGCGAGCCCGCGGACGGCGCCGCGGATCCCACGCTGCTCCAGGCCCGGCTCGAGCATCTGCTGCGGGAGAACCTCGGCCTGCGGATCACCGTGACCGTGGCCCGCCCCGGGGAGATCCCGCGCAGCGAGGGCAAGGCGGTGCGGGTGGTGGACCGCCGCCGACGGCAGCAGCCAGGGAGCCCCGATCGATGACCCGGCGGGCCTGGGCAATACTGGCTGCCACCCGGTGGCCAGCCCAGCTCAGGAGGCGACGTGTCCGCGACGTTCATCACAACCTTCTCCCCGCAGGGACCCGGGCCCCGGGTGGCGGTGAAGGACCTGATCGACATGGCGGGGATCCCGACCACCGCCGGCTCCCGGGTCGTGGCCGAGACCGCGGCCCCGGCCGAGGCCGACGCGGCCTGCCTGGCGGGCCTGCGGGCGGCCGGGGCCCAGATCGTGGGCCGGGCGAACCTGCATGAGCTCGCCCTCGGGGTGACCGGGATCAACCCGTGGTTCGGCACGCCCGTCAACCCGCTCGATCCCGCACGGGTGCCCGGAGGGTCATCGAGCGGGTCGGCGGTCGCGGTGGGCAGCGGCGAGGCCACCGTGGCCTACGGCACCGATACCGGCGGGTCGATCCGGATTCCCGCCGCCTGCTGCGGCATCAGCGGGCTCAAGACCACCTGGGACCGCATCCCGCTGACCGGGGTCCGGCCGCTGGCACCGAGCCTGGACACCGTGGGCCCGATGGCCGCCGACGTGGCCGGGCTGATCCTCGGCATGCAGCTGCTTGAGCCCGGGTTCGCGGTCGCGCCGGCCGACGGCCCGCCGCGGGTGGGCCGGGTGCGGGTCCCGGCCGCGCAGGAGATCGACGACGCCGTGACCCGGGTGCTGAACGAGGTCTCCTGGGAGGTCACCGACGTGGACCCGGCGGACTGGCTCACCGCCACGAAGTGGACGCTGCCGCCGCTGGTGGCCGAGGCCTACCGGTCGAACCAGGACATCGTCGACCGTCATGCGGACCGGCTCACGCCGGGCGTGGCCCAGCGCATGGAGGCGGGCCGCCAGGTCACGCCGGCGGAGGCGGCCGCGGCGGCCCAAGCCAGGGACCGGTGGCGGGCGCAGCTGACCGCGCTGTTCGGGCGGTTCGACCTGCTGGTCATGCCCACGCTGACCATCCTGCCGCCGACCCTGGACAACGCGGATGACCTGCTGGAGGGCCGGTGCACGCTGCCGGTCAACCTGGCCGGCGTGCCCGCGCTGGCGCTTCCCGTGCCGGCCGGAGGCCCGCTGCCGGCCAGCCTCCAGCTCGTGGCCGCCTGGGGCGGCGAGGAGCTCCTGCTCACGGCCGGGTTGGTCCTGGAGGGAGCCGCCGCGGCTCTGTAGGGTGCTGCGCACCGGGGGGACAGATGAGCGAGCTCGAGACGATCCTGCTCGAGGACGTGCGGGCGCTCCAGGAACGGTGGCGCATCCAGTTCACGGGGCGGCCCGATGAGGAGCGACTGCGGCTGCTGCTGCTCGCGCTGGAGCGGGAGCAGATCGTGGCCGTCGCCTACCGCGAGGAGGCGGTGGCCGGGCGGGTCACCGAGCTGGAGGCCGGCGACGACGTGCGGGCGCTGATCCGCCAGACCCTGATGTGGATCTGGAAGGACGAGCAGCTGCACTCGGAGTTCATCCGCGGCCTGCTGCTGGACTCTGGCGGGCCGGGGTCGTCGCTGGTGGTCTACGGCCGGCAGATCCAGGGTGCGCTGTCCGGGTGGACCTCGTCGACCGCCACCAACCGGGAGACCCGGCTCGCTCCGTTCCGGACCGGGGCGGCCAGCGCCCTGGTCGCGGTGGCGAACGCGCTGCACCGGATGCCGCCGCAGCTGGCCAGGGAGCTGCGCTACCAGACGTTCCGCCGGTACTGCGCGCTGAACGTGGCGCTGGAAGCCAGTGCCGAGTACGCCTACCGGCGCCTCATCGAGGTGGCGAGCTCGGAGGAGGAGCGGACCGCGTTCGAGCGGATCCGCAGCGACGAGGAGCGGCACACGGAGGCGTTCCGGCTGCTGACCGGCGTGCTGACCGACGACGACCGGCTGATCCCCGGCCTCTCGGCCCGGCGCCTGGCCGAGCGGCTCTCCGCGATCAGCCCCTGGTTCCTGCCGGCGGCACAGCGACCCGTGACGGCCGGTGCCGCTGGCCGGGGGAGGCGGTCGTTCGGGTCGCGGGCCCCGGTCGTGGTGCGCAGCGGGTGGAGCGACAGGGACAAGGTCGCGACCCTGGAGGAGTGCCTGGACCGGGCCGGGGTGCGCGAGCTGGCCTCCGGGGTGCGGCTGGCCGCGATCCGGGCCTCGTTCATGCTCGGCTACGACCGGCGCGACCGCTCGAACATCAACGACCCGGAGCTCGTCGACGCGCTGGCCAGGTACCTGCGGCGGCACGGCGCGGCCGACGTCGCCGTGCTGGAGTCACCCACGGTCTACGGCAACCTGTTCGCGCACCGGTCGGTCGCGGAAGTCGCGTACTACTTCGGGTTCACCTCCCCGGCCTACCGGATCGTCGACATCGGCGAGGACCTGCGGGCCTGCACCTTCGACCGCGGGTTCGTGCAGAACTCGATCAGCGGCACCTGGCTGGACAGCGACCTGCGGATCGTGCTGCCGAAGCTGCGCACCGACCCGACCGAGTTCGCGCACCTGAGCCTGTCCACGCTGGAGGGCAGCACCGGCGCCATCGACGAGACCTTCTACGCGGGGCGCCGGGTGGACTTCCGGTCCGCGACCATGATGCTGCTCGACGTCGCGGCCCCGGACTTCGCGGTGGTCGACGCCTGGGCGCCGGTGGCGGACGGGCCGTTCGGCGTGATGGGCTGCCGCAGGCCCGCGATGGTCCGGCACATCTACGCGGGCGCGGACGCCCTGGCCGTGGACGAGGCGGTGCTGGCCGACCTCGGCGTGGCCGATCCCCGGCTGGCCCCGATCGTGGCCCAGGCGTACCACTGGTTTGGCCTGGAGCCCGCGCCGGTCACGGTCGACGGGGACCGGCCCCCGCTCGGCAGACAGCTGCGCGGCGCGCACGGCTCCGTAGTGCTTCGCGGGCTGGGCACGGCCTCCTACCCTATTTACATGTACCTCAGCAACCGCGGAGAACTTTTCGTGCCGGCCATGGACACCGCGGCATTTCCGCCGCTCACACGTCCCGGGGCCGCCACCCGCTCCGTGCGCTGGCTGAGCCAGCGGGCATTCGGGCTGCGGGCCCCGGCGCAGCGCTGATGCGCCTGAGCCGCACCCAGCTGCGCGGGCTCTTGCAGACCGTCCGCGCAGGTCACACGCGAGCGCGCACGTTGGCGATCAGCGACAGCCGCACCCTGGTCCGGTCGCTGTTCCTGGCCTCGGCGGTCCGGACCGGGCTGCTCGACTGCCTGCGCGATGGACGCAGCTTCGCGGAGCTCTCGCACCAGACCGGGTGCCAGCGCACCGAGCGCCTGCGGGCCTGGCTCGACGTGGGGGCCGAGGTCGGCGAGATCAACTGGCGGGCCGGGCGGTACCGGGTGCGCGGCCACCGGGCCCGCGCCATCGCCGCCGGGGACGCGCTGCTGAGCGCGCACTACCGGTCGATGCTGGACTACCAGACCGGGCCCTACGCCGACCTCGAGGCCCTGCTGCGGTCGGCGCCCGGCGACGGCCGCGCCGACCTGGGCAGCTACGCCGACGTCATCGCCCAGGTGTCGCTGGCGGCGGCACCGTTCATCGCGTCGTTCCTGACCAGGGTCATCGCAGAAACCCGCCCGGCCCGGATCCTCGACGTGGGGTGCGGCACTGCGGTCTACAGCAAGATCGCCGCCAGCGCGGACCGGCGGGTCCGGGTCGTCGGCATCGACCTCGCCGAAGGCGTCATCGAGGCCGCCCGCGCGAATCTCCGGGCCGCTGGCCTGGCCGAGCGGATCCAGCTGCACGCCGGGGACATCCGGCACTGGAGCCCGGGGCCTGGCGTCCGCTACGACCTCATCCTGCTGCTGAACAACATTTACTACTTCCCGCGCGGGGAACGGGTCGCGCTCTACCAGCGGCTGCGCGGGCTGCTCAGCGACCGCGGGCAGCTGGTGGTGGCCTCGCTCACCGCACCAGGCTCCATCGCCGCCGCGCACCTGAACTTCATGCTCACCTGCCAGGCCGGCGCGGCCGCGCTCCCCCGGCCGGGCGAGCTCGAGGGGGACCTGGCCGCCGCGGGCTTCGGCATCGCCGACACCCAGCAGATCGTGCCCGGCGAGCCGTTCCAGGCCGTCCGGGCGGCCAGGTCCTGACGCCCACGGGCGGCCACAGGAGAGAATTGTGCGGTGACTGAGCCCGATTCCCCGGCCTCGCCGTTCTCGCTGCGCACCGCGTGGGCGCGGCACGAGACGCCGCTGCGCCAGTTCCTGCGGACCGAGACCGGCAGCGCGGCGGTGCTGCTGGCCGCGACGCTGGCCGCGCTGGCCTGGGCGAACATCGACGGGTCCGGGTACGCGGCGTTCTGGGAAACCGAGCTGTCGATCCGGGTGGGCAGCACGGGTCTGGCGGCTGACCTGCAGGAATGGGTGAACTCCGGGCTCATGACGTTCTTCTTCCTGGTCGCCGGCCTGGAGGCGCGCCGCGAATTCGACATGGGCGAGCTGCGTGAGCGCCGGCGGCTGACGCTGCCGCTGCTGGTCGGGCTGGGCGGGATGGTGGTGCCGATCGGGATCTACCTGGCGGTCAACGCCGGCCAGGCCTCGGCGCACGGCTGGGGCACGGCCATGTCCACCGACACCGCGTTCGCGCTCGGCATGCTGGCCCTGGTCGGCTCCGGCGTCCCTGACCGGGTGAGCACCTACCTGCTGACGTTCGCGATCGTCGACGACGTGGTCGCGCTCGTGATCATCGCGCTGGCCTACAGCGGCCACATCGACCCGGTCGCGCTGGGCGTCGGGCTGGCCATCCTGACCGTGGCCGTGGCCGGGCGGGCCCGCGGCATCCGCTTTGGCCCGGCATACTTCCTGGTCGGGGTGGCGGCCTGGATCGCGTTCTTCAAGTCCGGCGTGGATCCGCTGGTCGTGGGCCTGGTGATGGGGGTGCTGGCGCTGGCCTACCCGGCGGCGCGGACCGATCTCGAGCAGGCATCGGAGTCGTTCCGGCTGTTCCGCGAGCAGCCGACCCCGGAGCTGGCCGCCACCGCGCGGGAGAGCGTGCGCTCGGCGCTTTCGCCGAACGACCGGCTGCAGCAGCTGTTCCACCCCTGGACGAGCTACCTGATCGTGCCGTTGTTCGCCCTGGCCAACGCCGGGATCCCGATCAGCGGGAGCTTCCTGGCCCAGGCTTTCACCTCGCCGGTCACGCTCGGGATCCTGCTCGGCTACGTCGTGGGGAAGCCGGTCGGCACCGTGGCCACGGCCTGGCTCATCACCCGGATCAGTCGCGGCCGGATCCAGCCGCCGATCGGCTGGGCGGCGGTCACCGGCGCGGGCACGATCGCGGGCATCGGGTTCACCGTGTCCCTGCTGATCGCCTCGCTCGCGTTTCACGGCACCGAGCTGGCCGAGGCCAAGGTGGGCGTGCTGTCCGCGGCGATCGTCGCCTCGGCCATCACCTGGATCATCTTCAAGGTCACCGCGCGGCTGCCGAAGCGGCTGCGGCTCCGCGCCCTGCTCGGCACCGCCGAGACCATCATCGACCTCGCGGTGCCGGTCCATCCCGAGCACGATCACGTGCGCGGGCCGGAAGAGGCGCCGGTCACGCTGGTGGAGTACGGCGACTTCGAGTGCCCCTACTGCGGGCTGGCCGAGCCCGTGGTGCGGGAGCTGCTGGCCGACTACGGCGACGTCCGCTACGTGTGGCGGCACCTGCCGCTCACCGACGTGCACCCGCACGCGCAGCTCGCGGCCGAGGCCACGGAGGCCGCGGGCCTGCAGGGCAAATTCTGGGAGATGCACGACCTGTTGCTCGGGCACCAGGACGCGCTGACCGCCAAGGACCTGATCCGGTACGGGGGCCAGATCGGGCTGGATGCCGAGCGGTTCATGAAGGACCTACGCAAGCACGCCGGGCTGGGCCGGGTGGCCGAGGACCAGGACTCCGCCGACCTCAGCGGCGTCTCGGGCACCCCCACGTTCTTCATCAACGGCAAGCGGCACTACGGCGCCTACGACATCGAGACGCTCTCGGATGCGGTGCGGGCCGCCCGGGCCCGCGTCCTGATCAGCACGGCGCCGCAGCCCCGCCGCGCCCGGTCCTGACCCAAGTGCCAGCCGCTAACCGTCAGGCCCGCGCGAGGTTAGATGGCAGGGAAGGGGCAGGGAGGGTTCATGGCCATCATCGAGACCGTCCGGGCATCGGTCGAGGCGTACGTGGATCAGGACCGGGACGCGGCCGGCAGGCTCCTGGCCGACGACTACGTGTTCACCAGCCCGCAGGACGACCACATCGGCAAGGCGGAGTTCCTCGAGCGCTGCTTCCCGACCGCGGACCGCTTCATGTCCATGACGATCCTGGAGCTGGCCGGCGCGGGCGACGAGGGAGTCTTCCTGCTGTACGAGTACGAGCTGACCACCGGGCAGCGGTTCCGCAACGCCGAGTACAGCACCGTGCGGAACGGCCAGATCACCGAGACCCAGGTCTTCTTCGGCGGCCGGGCGCGCTAGGGCCAACCCGCCAACCCCGCCGGCCGGGCCGCCGGCGGCGCGCACTAAGTTGGCGGGCATGGCCCACTACAGCAGGCTGTACACGGTCGTGATTGACGTCCCGGCCGACGACCACGAACGCGAGCTGGCGTTCTGGCGGGCCGCGATCGGCGAGCCGCTCGTCCAGTACGAGCGGTTCCCCGAGTACCACGGCGGCGAACTGCTGCACGGCCAGGAGTTCAGGCTGCTCATCCAGCGCCTCGGTCACGGACCGGGCCGGGTGCACCTGGACATCCACACCGACGACCTGGACGCCGAGGTGGCCCGGCTGGAGGGGCTCGGCGCCGAGCGGGTGCAGCAGATGCACGCGTGGTGGATTCTGCGCGACCCAGCCGGGATGGTGTTCTGCGTGGTGCCGGATCCCGCGGGCACGCTCAACGACGGCAACGCGCAGCGCTGGGACTGAGCCAGGCGCTCAGTCTCCCGCCAGCTGCGGCATGACCTCGGCGGCCAGCCGCTCCATCTGCTCGGCCTCGTCGAACAGCGGGTTGAGCAGGATCATCCCGGCG
The DNA here is from genome assembly GCA_963844655.1 of uncultured Actinomycetota bacterium. GTDB lineage: Bacteria > Actinomycetota > Actinomycetes > Streptosporangiales > Streptosporangiaceae > JASHPR01. The sequence continues at coordinate 651,505 of CAWJPA010000002.1, forward strand.
CCCGCGGCCGCGACATCGCGCAGCCCGGCCACGCAGGCCGCGGGCGGCCCGTACACGGCTACCGGCGTCATGTCCCTGAGGCCGAAATGCCCGTACAGACGGCCGAGCGCCTCGCCCATACGCTCCCGGCCCCGCCCGGCGTCGTCGTCGACCGCGAGGTAGACGCGCTTGGCGATCGGGAACCCGGCCGGGTCCGCGCCCCGCTGGGCCAGTTCGTCCCGCACGATCCCCACCTGCTCGGCGAACCGCTCCGTGGTGGTCGAGCCGGCCCCGAAGAAGCCGTCGCCGAGCCGGACCGCGCGCCGCAGCGCGGGCGGCTGGTTAGCGCCGAACCAGACCGGCGGGGCCGGCTTCTGGAATGGCTTGGGCTCCATGGCCGCGCCGTCGAGCTGCCAGAACCGTCCCGCGAAGGTGACCTGCGGCTCGGTCCACAGCGCCCGCATCAGGGCCAGCCCTTCCGTGAACCGGGAGACGAAGGTCTCCGGATCGACGCCGAACCCGGAGAACATCCGGCGCCCGCCGGTGCCGACCCCCACCTCCAGCCGCCCCCGGCTGAGCTGGTCCAGCGTGCTCAGGCTCTTGGCCAGGTGCACCGGGCTGTGCAGGGTCGTGATGAACACCGCGCAGCCCAGGCGCAGCCGCTCGGTGCACGCCGCCGCGTACGTGAGGGTCTCGACCGGGCCCAGGTACGGGATCGTGCCCAGGACCTGCTCCTGCGTCCAGCCGCTGTGGAAGCCGAGCTCCTCGGCCCGGGCCAGGTAGGCGCGCATGGCGGCCGGGTCGAAGCTGCCGTCGGCCGCGTACTGGGGGATGGAGATCGCGAATCGCACCCGTCGAGCCTATCGGCGGCCGCGGTCCGCGGCCTGCGCCCGTACCATGAGCCGGTGATCGTCTGGCTGAACGGCACCTTCGGCGCGGGCAAGACCACGACCGCCAGGCAGCTGCTGCCGCTGATCCCCGGTGCCCGGCTGTTCGACCCCGAGCTCGTGGGCTACATGCTGCAGCCCTGCCTCGACGACCACCCGGTCTCCGACTTCCAGCACTGGCCGCCCTGGCGCCGCCTGGTCGTCGCCACCGCGGCCGAGCTGGCCAGCTTCACCGGGCAGCACCTCATCGCCCCGCAGACGGTGCTGTGCCGGGACTACCTGGAGCAGATCGTGTCCGGGCTGCGGGCCGCCGGCCAGCCGGTCGTCCACGTGGTGCTCGACGCGGACGAGGCCGTCCTCCGCGGCCGGATCGAGGGCAGCGACGAGGCCAGGCAGTGGCGGCTCGACCACCTGGCCGCCTACCGGGCCGCGCGGGCCTGGATGACCGCGGCCGCGGACCTGGTCGTGGATACGGCCCGGCTGACGCCCGCCCAGGCCGCCGCGCAGATCGCCGGCGCGCTGCCCGGCCTGACCGCGGCCGGCTAGCCAGCCGACTTCAGGCCAGGGTGTCCGAGACGCGGAGCAGGTCCACCGGGGTATCGCCCTGCCCGGGCTCGTGGATAAGCCAGATATTGGGCTCCCAGTACTCGCCGAGATCGGCCTCCCGGTTGATGCGCACGGTGGCCAGGCCGGCCGGGAACACGTACTCCGCGGACTCAGGGAACGGCATCCGCGTCCACGTCTCCCACTCGGCGACGGTCCCCGTGATGTGCAGCGAGCGCGGCACCACCGGCCCCATCCGCGCGCCGAGCCGGCGGTGCACCCGCACCCACGGATCGAACGGCGACCCGTCGTCCCGGGTCCAGCGGGCGTAACGGTCGATGGGGATCGTGGGGTAGCGCTCCTTGAGCGTGGGGCGGACCGGGGCGATCAGGTACGCCAGGCCGGCGTCGCGCGCCAGCCGGGACATGGCCCGCAGCAGCACGCCCGACAGGCCGCGGCCGCGGTGCCGGGGCACGACCTCGGCGGCCAGCCCGGCCAGCGCCGTGGGCCAGCCGCCTTCCGACCGCAGGCCGAACCCGGCGGTGATCGTCGCGTCGATGCCCGGGCCGAGATTCTCGTCGGTGCCGTCCCAGGCGACCGGGATCGTGTGCCCCTCGGCCACCACCTGGCCATCATCGGTGTCGGCCACCACGAACTGCCAGTCGCCGAACACGTCGTACAGGCGCCCCCAGTAGCCGTTAAGCACGTCGCCGTGCAGGTTGTACTCGGGCCATATCGCGGCCGACAGGTCGCCGATCTTGTCCCACAGTTCCGGCCGCTCGCTGTAGCGCACTATCTCTAAGCCCACCCTTGCATTATGAACATCATCGGATGGGCTGATCGCCGGTATGTCTTACATTTAGCTCCTGGCGGATTCTGTGAGACCGAATACCGTTCACCGGCGGTGCGGTGAGAGCCGCCCCGCTCCCGGCCGACCTCCCCCACGATCACAGAGCCGGAGCAGAGCGGGCTCAGATGTGATCAAGAAGGTGCAGGAACAGTGCGCCGCCCGCCGGTGTTGATACCTGCGGAGGTTTGCCGCCGGCCGCAGCCGGCGGGATAAGGATAATGGCGCATTGCATCACCTGCGGGACCGAACTGCATCCCGAGCGGGCAAAGAAATACAATTACTGCATGGCCCCCGAGTGCCAGGAGAAAAACGCCAAGGGCCTGACGATGGTGGCCATCGGCATGAATAAGGCGGCCGAGGAATTCCTCATTCTCGACGAGGATACCCGCGAGGATCTGGCCAGCGGAAAATACCGCGATCAGCGGCGCGGGTCGTTCGGCACGTCCGCCGCGGCGCCGGCGCGCCCGGCCGGGCCTGGCCCCGCGGTGCCCGCACCCCGCCCGGGTCCCCCGAAGCCGGCCCGGCGCGCACCCGCCCCGTCCCGGCAGTGGACCGGCAAGCAGGAGCGGCTCGCGCTGCTCTACAACGAGCAGGGCCTCCGGCCTGCTGAGATCGCGCAGAAGCTCGGCGTGAGCTCCTACCTGGTGACCCAGATCATCCTGGCCGCCAAGAACAGGGCGAAGATCTAGGGCCATTACGCCACTGGTGCGGCTCGGTCGGCCACACCGGCCTGATCGCGACGGCCGCGAGACCGCCCGGGAGGGCCGGTCAGCCGCGGCGAGGTGATCGCGACGGGAGGGCCGCGTCCGCGCCGGCCACCGGGTTTTCCCGCAGTATGAGCGATTCCATTGGCCCGTTGAACCAGTGGCCGCGCGGGCACCGGATCCTTACGCTCTCCAGCGGCCCGTCGGTGGATTCGGCCGCGTACCTGTCCTGTACTTCGGCGGGCAGCCCACACCGGGCCACGCCATGCTTATTGAGATATTCCGGGCAGTCAAGGAACATCACGCCGGTTTCCATCAGTAGCCCCCGATCAGCGATCGTTGTCACGATGCCGCTTGCGGGTTAAGAGCCCCTGGTGACAGCCGTGATACATCCGGGCGCGGGAGGGAGCCACATGCGAGCCGCCGGGGTACACGGCATCGGCGCGGCGGTCGAGCCGCTGGAACTGCCCGCGCCGCGCGCGCTGCGGACCGGCGAGGTGCTGCTCGATGTGCGCGCCTGCGGACTGGGCAACTGGGACGACATCGCCCGCACCGGCGGCTGGGACCTCGGTGCCCAGCCGCCCATGGCGCTCGGTGTGGAGGCGGCCGGGATCGTGATCGCGGCCGGCGCTGAGGCCGGCGGGTTCGGCGTCGGCGACCGGGTGGTCACGCACTCGCTGCCGCTGCGCGAGCAGGGGTGCTGGGCGGAACGGTTCGTCGCGGCCGCCGAGCACGTGGCGCCGCTGCCGCCGGGCGTGCCGTGGGACACCGCCGGGGCGCTGCCGGTTCCGGCGCTCACGGCGGACCAGGCGCTGCGTGACGGGGTGGACGCCCGGGCCGGGCAGACCGTGCTGGTGCACGGAGCCGGGGGCGTGACCGGGGGCCTGCTCGTCCAGGTCGCGGCGCACCTGGGGGCCACGGTGATCGCCACGGGAAGCCCGCACAGCGCGGAGCGCATCCGCGGGCTGGGCGCCAGCGAGGTCGTGGACTACCGCGACGCTGGCTGGCCCGAGCGGGTGCGCTCGCTGACCGGCGGCGGTGCCGACGCGGCGGTGAACGCGGCCAGGGACGGCGCGGCGGACGCGGCGCGGGCGGTCCGGGATGGCGGCTCGCTGGCCACGATCACGTCGGACCCGCCAGAACCCGGGCGGGGCATCACCGTCCGGGAGATCTATGTCGCCCCGGACGGGCCGCGGCTGCGCCGCCTGGCCGGGCTGCTCGCGCAGGGCGTGATCACCGTGACCGTGGGCCAGCGGTATCCGCTGGAGCAGGCGGCTGCGGCCCTGGACGCGGTGCGGCGCGGCGCCCACGGGACGGCAGTGGTCCTGCAGCCGGTGTCTGGTAGGACGGTACTGACCGATCGGCGACCTTCGGCCTAACTGGTGGTTCACGATGAGCAGTCCGGCCGGGGCGGCTAGCCCGCCCGGCGACCCGGGCCTGGTCTACGCCAGCGCGCGCGGGCGGTGGGTCCTGCTCGCTACCGTGCTCGGGTCCGCGGTCGCGTCCATCGACGCGACCGTCGTGGGCATCGCGCTGCCCGCCATCGGCCGGGAGTTCAACGTCGGCATCGAATCCCTGCAGTGGGTCGTCACCGCGTACACGCTGACCCTGGCCGGCCTGCTGCTGCTGGCCGGCTCGCTCGGCGACAAGTACGGCCGCAAGCGGATCTTCCTGACCGGTGTCATCTGGTTCGCGCTCGCGTCCCTGCTCTGCTCGGTCGCGCCGACGTCGGGCGTCCTCATCGGCGCCCGGGCCCTGCAGGGCGTCGGCGCGGCGCTGCTGACCCCGGGCAGCCTCGCCATCCTGCAGGCCACGTTCCGGCCCGACGACCGCGGCAAGGCCATCGGGGCCTGGTCCGGCTTCGCCGGCGTCGGCACCGCGATCGGGCCGTTCATCGGCGGCTGGCTGGTGTCGGCGGTGTCCTGGCGGCTGATCTTCGTGATCAACCTGCCGCTCGCGGTCCTGGTCATCGCCGTGACGCTGCGCCACGTGCCGGAGACGCGCGATCCCGAGGCGACCGAGCCCATCGACATGATCGGCGCCGCCCTGGCCACGCTCGGCCTGATCGGGCTGACCTACGGGCTGATCCAGGGCCCGGCCGCGGGCTGGTCCAGCGGCCCGGTGCTGGCCGCACTGATCGGCGGCGTCGTCCTGCTCGGCGCCTTTGTCTGGTGGGAGCACCGCACCCCGACGCCGATGCTGGAGCTCAGCCTGTTCTCCTCCAGGCAGTTCACCTCCACCAACGTGGTCACGTTCGTGGTGTACGGCGCGATCGGCGGCGCGCTGTTCCTGCTGCCCATCCAGCTGCAGCAGGTCTCGGGCTACTCACCCCTGGAGGCGGGGATCTCGCTGCTGCCGGTCACCGCGATCACGCTCGTGCTGTCCTCCCGGTCCGGGGCGCTCGCGGCCCGCATCGGCCCGCGGCTCCAGATGAGCGTCGGGCCCGTTCTGGTGGGCGCCGGCATCGCCCTGTTCGCCCTGATCGGCCCGACCGGGGACTACCTCACCGAGGTACTGCCCGGGGTGCTCGTCTTCGGCTTCGGCCTGGCCGTCACCGTGGCCCCGCTGACCTCGACCGCGCTGGAAGCGGTGCCGGCCGAGCACGCCGGCATGGCCTCGGCCGTCAACAACGACGTCGCGCGCGCCGCCGCGCTCATCGCCGTGGCCCTGCTGCCCGCGGCGGGCGGCATCACCGGGGACGTCTACCGTAATCCCCCCGAGTTCTCCGCCGGGTTCCACACGGCCTCGTTGATCTCGGCCGGGCTGTGCGTGCTCGGCGGCGTGCTGGCCGCGGTCACGATCCGCAACCCGCGCCGCGCCGCCGCTCCGGCGCAGCAGCCGTTCCACTGCGCCGTGGACGCGCCACCGCAGGTGGCCATCCAGCCCGCCCCGGCCGCCGCGCAGAGCTAGCCGTAGGGTCAGGGCGCCGGCTGGTAGTTGCTGAGCTCGATGAGGTTGCCGTCCGGGTCGCGGATGTAGACGCTCTCGATGGTCCCGGTCGCGCCCGTCCGCAGGACCGGGCCCTCCTCGACCGCGACCCTGTGGGCGGCCAGGTGCGCCAGGACCTCGGCGATCGGGCTGGCCGCGATCAGGCAGACGTCCGCGCTGCCCGGCGTCGGCCGCGCTGCCTTCGGCTCGAGCTCGCGGCCCGCCTGGTGCAGGTTGATCTTGGCGTTGCCGAAGGTCAGGGCCCGCCGGCCGTCGCCGAACGTCACCGCGCGCAGGCCCAGCACCTCGGTGTAGAACTCCACCGTCCTGGCCACATCGGTCACGGTCAGCACCAGATGATCAAGCCGGTCGATCCGCACCCGGCCTCCTTCCCGCGGCCGGCTAGCGGCCGCTGCCGTAGGGCCGCGTGATGATCTCGAGAAGATGGCCGTCGGGGTCGGCGAAATACACGCCGCGGCCGCCGTCTCGTTGGTTGACCTCCCCCGGCCGGGTCCGGCCGGGATCGGCCCAGTAGTCCAGGCCCTGCTCGCTGAGGCGGCCGAAGGCGTCGTCGAACTCGTGCTCGCCGACCAGGAACGCGTAGTGCTGCGGCGTGAACTCGCTGCTGGTCTCGCTGAAGTCCAGGGACACCCCGTTGTCGGCCTCGACCACGAGGAAGTGCCCGAATCTGGTGGCCGGCGGCAGGCCCAGGATCCCGGTCAGGAACGCTGCGGACCGCTGCTGGTCGCGGCACGAGACGATGGTGTGGTTCAGATAAACGCTCACCACCCGATTCTAACGCCGTGGCATATATCGAACATGTTATCGTACTTTGGTGTTTACCAGCAAAGACTCCGCTGACCGCTATCCGGCTGAGCCGGTGGCGGAGCGGATACCCGCGGGCCTGATGGTGACGAGCACCCGGCATGAGCCGCGGCATCGCCGGGTCGAGGTGCTGTGCAGCGACCGGGCCTGGCGGCCCGCGGAGATCCTGGCCTGGGCCCGGTGCCCGGCCGGGTGGGCCGCGCTGATCAGGTGGCCGGACGCCTCGCAGGACTGGCGGGTGTACGACGGCCGCCTCATCCACCCGCTCTGAACGGCCGGCGCCGCGGCCAGACATCCTCGCCGACGCTCCCTTGGGGGCATTGATGGCGGTACCAACGGGTGTAGGTTCTGAGGAGTGAAGCCGGAGGTCATCGATTCACTGACGGAAAGCTCCGGGGAACGGTACAGCATCCTGCCGGGGCTCAGCTTTGAGTTGCCGCCGTCTAAGTTCAGCCCTCCAGCCGCGCGCCGCGGGGTGGTGACCCGGACCACGCTGGTCGAGCGGCTGACCGCCGCGCAGGCACCGTTCATCACGGTCGTGGCCCCGCCGGGTTACGGCAAGACGACGCTGCTGGCGCAGTGGGCGGAACGCCTCGGGCCGCGCGTGGCGTGGGTCTCCTGTGACGACGCCGATAACGACCCCGTCGTGCTGTTCAGCGCCCTGGCCATGGCCCTGGACCGGATCGAGTCCGTCGACCCGACGATCTTCTGGACCCTGGCCTCCTCGGGCGCGGGCATCACGGCCGCGCCCCGGCTGGTATCCGCCGCCGCCGCGCTGCAGCTGCCGGTCACGCTGGTCCTCGATCACGCCGAGGCGGTCACGAACAAGCGGTGCCTGGACAACATCACCGAGCTCGCCCTGCGGCTCCCGCTGGGCTGGCGGCTCGCCGTGGCCTCGCGCAGCACGGTGCCGCTGCCCACGGCCCGGCTGCGGGCCCAGGGCAGGATCGTGGAGATCACCGCCGCCGACCTGGCCATGGGCCCGGCGGAAACATCCTCGCTCCTGCAGGGCGCGGGCGTGGAACCCAGCGCGGTGGGCATACCCGAGCTCCTGCAGCGGACCGAGGGCTGGCCGGCCGGGCTGTATCTCGCGGCGCTGGCCATGAAGGCCGGCCTCGGCCCGAGCGAGGTCGGCTCCGCCTTCACCGGCGACGACCGCTTCATGGGCGACTACCTGCGCGCCGAGCTACTCAGCCACGTCTCGCCCGACGAGGCCTCCTTCCTCACCCGGACCTCGGTGCTGGACCGGATGTGCGGCCCGCTCTGCGACTCGATCCTGGGCCGGGCGGGCTCTGCCGCCGTGCTCGAGGGCCTGGAGGCCAGGAACCTGCTGGTGGTGCCCCTCGACCGGCGCCGGGAGTGGTACCGGTACCACCACCTGCTCCGGGACCTCCTGCAGGCGGAACTCCGTCGGCGGGAGCCCGGCCTGGTTCAGGACCTGCACTTCCGGGCCGCGGCCTGGTACGAGGCGAACGCGATGCCGGAGGCGGCGATCGAGCACGCCGACGCGGCGGGCGACTACGACCGGGTGGCCCGCCTGGTCCTCGATCTGCAGCAGCCCGTCTGGTCCAGCGGGCGCGTCGGCACCGTCTTGCGCTGGATGGAGTGGCTCAGCGATGTCACCGCCGCCGAGCACTTCGGCGCGATCGCCGTGCACGGCGCCCTGATCTACGCGCTGCTCGGTCAGCCGAGCGAAGCCGAGCGCTGGGCGGCCGCCGCGGAACTCGCCTCCCCGGCCGGGATTCTGCCCGACGGGAGCACGATGGCGGGCACGCTGGCCTACCTGCGCGCGCTCCTGTGCCGCAACGGGATCGACGAGATGCGCCGCGACGCGCAGCTCGCCTGGGAGGGACTGAGCCCGGCGAGCCCGTACCGGGTGACGATGCTGTACACCGAGGGCATCGCCTACCTGCTGCAGGGGGACCACGCCGAGGCCGGCCGGATCCTGGCCCGGGCCGTGAACGACGCCACCCGGGCCGGCGCACTGCCGCTCACCGCCCTCATCCTGGCCGAGCTGTGCCAGGTGGCCGCCGAGCGCGGCGACTGGGACGAGATCACGACGCTCGCGGAGCGCGCGGTGGGCATCGTGCAGGCCGGGCATTTCGACGACTACTGGACCAGCGCGCTGGTCTACGCGTGGGCCACCCGGTCCGCGCTGCACCGGGGGGACATCACCCGCGCCCGTTACTACCTCGGGCGCGCGGCCCGGCTCAGGCCGCTGCTCACGTACGCCCTCCCGGTCGTGTCGGTCCAGGCCCTGATCGAGCTGGCCCGCTCCTATATCTCGCTGGCCGACCAGGCCGGCGCCGCCACGGTGCTCCGGCAGGCCGACGACATCCTGCAGCAGCGGCCCGACCTCGGCGTCCTCCCGGTGCTGGCCGGCGAGCTGCGGTCCCAGCTGGCCAGGATCGGTGCCGGTGCCGTGGGCGCGTCGGCGCTGACCGCGGCCGAGCTGCGGCTGCTGCCGCTCCTGTCCACCCACCTGTCCTTCCGGGAGATCGGCGAGCGGCTGTACGTGTCGGCGAACACGGTCAAGTCGCAGGCGTACTCCGCGTACAAGAAGCTCGGGGTCACGTCGCGGAGCGAGGCGGTCGCGCGCGCCCGCGAACTCGGGCTTGACGCACTCTAGGCCGATCTTCATACCAACCGCATGATGCGCAACCGGCACGACGGGCGTTTGCTGGTGATGACGGCCTGGCGGCTGCCGTTAGCGGCCTGCCTAGACGTCCGGAAGGTAAGAGCACGGGCAGCGCGCCGACACGGGAGGGACGCGGAGCTACCGATGGCCAGCCATACGGCGAAGAAGCCGGCGGCCGGGGCCGGGCGGCCAGCAGGAGACGCCAGCGACCCGGTTCTGGCCGCTAAGCTCACCGCGCCGACCGTGCCGGACTGGGCGCTCGCGCGTCCGCGCATCGGCGAGGCGATCGCCCGCGGTGCGTCGGGCGGTCCGCTGACCGTGGTCACCGGCCCTCCTGGCGCGGGCAAGTCCATGGCTCTCGCGCTGTGGGCCGCGACCGACCCTGGGCCGGTGGCCTGGGTGGCTCTGGACGACTACGACAGCCGGCCGAGGGTGTTCTGGTCGAATGTCATCGCCGCCCTGCACCAGGCGGGCATCCCCCTGCCGAAGGCGCCGTCGGGCGCCGCTCGGGGCCAGGCGGTAGATCACGCGTTCCTGCTGCGGCTCGCGTCGGCGCTGGCCGCGTCGGACCGGCCGGTACGCCTGGTCCTCGACGACCTCCACCTGCTGACCAGGCCCGAGCTGCTGGCCGGGCTCGACTACGTGCTGCGGCACGCGCAGCCCGGCCTCCGCCTGGTGGTGTCCTCGCGGATGGACCCGCTGCTGCCGCTGCATCGCTACCGGCTGGCCGGGGAGCTGACCGAGATCCGGGCCGCCGACCTCGCCTTCAGCCCCGCCGAGGCCGAACTGCTCATGGCCCAGCATGGCTGCACGCTGTCGCCCGCCGCGCTGGACTGCCTCATCGGGCGGACGGAAGGCTGGGCGGCCGGAATCCGCCTGGCCGCGCTCTCGGTGGGCACCCACCCCGACCCGGAACAGTTCATCAAGCAGCTGAGCGCGGACGACAGCACGCTGACCGGCTACCTGGTCGAGGAGGTTCTCAACCTCCAGCCTCCCGAGGTCAGGGAGATGCTGCTGAGCACGAGCATCCTGGACCGGGTCAGCGCCACCGCCGCCGACGCGCTGCTCGATGATGACCAGGCTGGGCTGAGCCTGCCCGGTCTGGCCGAGACCAACTCATTCGTCCAGCCGCTCGGGGACGGCTGGTACCGGTATCACACCCTGTTCGCCGAGGTGCTGCGCCTCCAGCTCCGGCGCGAGCGGCCGAACCGGGTCGCCCTGCTGCACCGGCGGGCGGCCCGGTGGTACGAGCGCAACGGCCTGCTCGCCGACGCCGTGCAGCACGCCGCCGAGGCCGGCGACTGGGTGCTCGCGGCCGACCTGATCATCGACGGGCTGGCCGTCGCCGAGATCCTCGGGCGACCCGGGGGGCGGTCGCTGGCCGAGGGGCTGACCAGGATGCCGTACGCCGACACCTGGACCGAACTCCGGCCCGCGCTGGTCGCGGCCGCCATGTCCTGGGCCGCGGGCCGGTATGACCACAGCATCGCGTCGCTGCAGGCCGCGGAGAACCTGCTGGCCCGCCTGCCGGCCGACCAGGAGGTCACCGCGCGGCTGGCCGCGGCGACGATCCAGTTTGGCGTGGCCCGGCGGACCGCGGACCTGCCCGCCACCATGACCGCCGTCGCCCGGGCCGAGGCGCTGATCGGCTCGGTGCCGGCCGAGATCCTGGCCCGCCATCCCGAGGCGCGGGCGCGCGTGCTGCTCGGCCGGGGTGTGGTCGGGCTGTGGTCGGGCCGGTTCGATGACGCGGCCGGCGTGCTCGAGGAGGCCGCGCAGGCCGCAGCCGGGCACGCGCCGGAGCGATCGGCCTGCCTCGGGTATCTCGCGCTGGCCGAGGCGCTGCGCGGGCGGCTGGACCGCGCGGCCACGGTGGCCGGCCAGGCCGTCGCGCCCGGCGCGGCCGGCGGGGCGCTGGCGCCCGCCCGTTACCCCAGCCCCGCGGCGCTGCTGGCCCTGGCCTGGGTGCACACCGAGCGCGGCGAGCGGGCCGAGGCGGGCCAGCGTCTCGGCCAGCTGGACGCCGCCTTCGGTGACCGCCAGGAGAAGCTGCTCAGCGCGCTGGCCTGCCTGACCACGGCCCGCCTGACCGACGAGCGCACGGCCAGGCAGATGGTGGCCAGGGCGCGGGTTGGCTGGCCGGTCCCGCCCTGGCTCGAGCAGCGGCTGGCCCTGGCCGAGCCCGAACCGGCCGGTGACACCCCCGCACGAGGCCAGACGCCGACTGGCCAGGGCCGCTCCACCCCGGGGTCTGACCCCGGACCGGCCCGGGGTGCGCAGGCCCGGCCGCAGCACCCGCCGGCCCACACCCGGCAGCCGCCCGGCCCCCGGCCTTCATCCGGCCGGCCCGCTCAGGCCAGCCAGGCCGGGATGGAATCTCTCTTGATCGTCGAGGAGCTGAGCGAGCGTGAGCGCGAGGTGCTCCGGCACGCGGCGGAGCTGCTGAGCAACTCCGAGCTGGCCAGCGAGATGTTTATCTCGGTGAACACGGTCAAGACGCACCTGAGAAGCATCTACCGCAAGCTGCAGGCGTCACACCGGCGTGAGGCCGTCCGCCGCGCGAGACAGCTCGAGCTGATCTGACCAGAACAGCCGCTGCCCGCCGCCGGATATTCGCGTGCGCTCACCGCGCGCTGGCCCGTACCTTGACCCGGTGATCAGCTACGAGTGGCGCGGGCCGTTCACCGGCGCTGAGGTCAGCGCACTGCACGCGGAAGGCTTCGGCCACGCGCCCGGCGAGGACGACTGGCGGGCCCAGGTGGAGCGGCACAGCCTGGGCTGGGTGTGCGCCCGCGACGGCGCGTCCCTGGCCGGGTTCGTGAACGTCGTGTGGGACGGGGACGTCCACGCGTTCATCCTGGACACCCTGGTCGGGGCGCGCTGGCAGCGGCACGGCGTCGGCACCAGGCTGGTGGCGCTGGCCGCCGACCAGGCCCGTGCTGCCGGGTGCGAGTGGCTGCACGTCGACTTCGAGGATCACCTGCGCCCGTTCTACTTCGGCAGCTGCGGGTTTACCCCGACGAACGCCGGCCTCATCGCGCTGGGAGCGACACAGGAGGAGAACCCGGCGGCGGAGCGTAATAGCCGTTGACGGGATGGCGGATAACGGGAACGCTGGCCGCTGTGACCGGGACACCTGATCATGTTCTCCGCAACCGCTCGGCCTGGGACGAGTGGGCCGCCGACTACGCCGGGCCCGGGCTGCGGAACTGGGAGGCCGCGGATCCCGTCTGGGGCATCTGGGCCATCCCCGAGGCCCAGGCCGGGATCCTGCCCGCCGCGCTGGACGGGCTCGACAGCATCGAGCTCGGCTGCGGCACGGGCTACGTCTCGGCCTGGCTGGCCCGGCGCGGGGCCCGCCCGGTCGGCCTGGACAACTCCGCGGCCCAGCTGGCCACCGCCCGCGAGCTGCAGCAGCATTTCGGGCTGGAGTTCCCGCTGCTGCACGCCAGCGCCGAGCACACCCCGTTCGCGGACGGCAGCTTCGACCTGGCGATCTCGGAGTACGGCGCCAGCATCTGGTGCGACCCGTACGCCTGGATCCCCGAGGCGGCCCGGCTGCTGCGCCCGGGCGGTCGCCTGATCTTCCTGGTCAACAGCGTCCAGCTGATGCTCAGCGTGCCCGATGAGGAGGGCCTGCCCGCCACCGAGCGGCTGCTGCGGCCGTACTTCGGCATGCACCGCTTCGAATGGCCTGATGACGAATCGGTGGAGTTCCATCTCGGCCACGGTGACATGATCCGGCTGCTGCGCCGCTGCGGCCTCGAGGTGGAGGACCTCAACGAGCTGCGGCCAGAGCCCGGCGCTACCGCGTCGCACCCGCTCGCCACGCTGGACTGGGCCAGGAAATGGCCCAGCGAGGAGGTCTGGCGGGCCCGCAAGCCGAGCTAGCGGGCGGCCACGGCCTGGAGCTCGACCTTGGCCCCGAACGGCAGCGCGCCGGCCTGGAATGTGAACCGGGCCGGCGCCTGCGCCGGATCAGGGAACTGCCGCCGCCAGTCGTTCACGTCGCCGTAGTGGCCGATATCGGCCAGCATCACCTGCACGTACAGGATGTCGCCGGCCGAACAGCCGCCCGCCTCGGCGATCGCGACCACGTTCGCCCAGGCCCGGTCGGCCTCCTCGGCCAGGGTTCCCGGCACGAACTTTCCTTCCGCGTCCAGCGCGGGCATCCCGCTGATGAACAACGTGCCGTTGGCCTCGCTGCCGAGGCTGAACGGAAAGCCGGCGGGCAGTCCGGGACCGGAGCTGATCCGTCTGATGGTCATGGGTTTCTCCTTGCTGCGGCGGTCTCGATACTGCAGGATGCCGTGGCGCCCAGTTTGGCGGCCCGGCGGGGTCAGTACCGGTGAGCCCGCCGCTGGGCGCGGGCCAGCAGAGGAGGATGGCGCCGTGAGCACGGACCTGATCGTGCAGGCCCAGGATGGGGACGAGGAGGCGTTCCGCCAGCTCGTCGACCCCTACCGGCGCGAGCTGCAGCTGCACTGCTACCGGATCCTGGGTTCGGTGCAGGACGCCGAGGACGCGCTCCAGGAGGCCCTGCTGTCGGCCTGGCAGGGGCTCGGCGGGTTCGAGGGACGTTCCTCGGTCCGGACCTGGCTGTACCGGGTCACCACGAGCCGCTGCCTGAACGCGCTGCGATCGGGCCGCCGGCGTCCGCGGGTGAGCCCGGCGCCGCCCGGGGGCGTGCCCCCCGAGCCCAGCCGGGTGGGCGAGGCGATCTGGCTCGAGCCCTACCCAGATCTCCTGCTCGACGGCCTTCCCGACCGCGCCCCCGGCCCCGAGGCCAGGTACGAGGCCAGCGAGGCCATCTCGCTGGCGTTCATCACGGCGGTGCAGCTGCTGCCGCCCCGGCAGCGCGCCGTGCTCGTTCTGCGGGACGTCCTCGGGTTCACCGCGCGCGAGGTAGCCGGCCTGCTCGACTCCACAGAGGAGTCGGTGACGAGCGCGCTCAAGCGGGCCAGGGCCGCCGTGGGGCACCGGCAGGGGGCAGGCCGGGAGCCGCCCCCGCGGCTGGACTCCGCCGCCGAGCAGGAGCTGGTCGAGCGGCTGACCCGGGCCTACGAGACCGGGGCCGTGGACGACGTCGTCGCCCTGCTCACCGACGATGTGCTGCTGGCCATGCCACCGCTGCCGCTGGAGTACCGGGGCCGGGACCTGGCGGCCAGGTTCCTGGCCACGGTCGCGTTCCGGGACGGCCGGCGCTACCGGATGATCGCGACGCGGGCCAACGGCCAGCCCGCGTTCGGCACGTACCTGCGCGACCCGCGCACCGGGGTAACGCACGCGAACGGGCTGCTGGTGTTCACGCTGTCCGGCGCCCGGGTCAGCGCGATCACCCGGTTCGACAACAGCGTGCTGCCCAGCTTCGGCCTGCCGCGAATCCTGCCCGACTGAGCATCGCCGCGCTTCCGCAGGTCAGCGGGAGTGTCAGAGGCTGTCGTTAGCGTGAGGGGTACAGACGAGGTGCCGGGGTAGTCGGCTGTGGTGGCCGGCCTGACGCCGTAGCTATGGAGTGATTACCTGTGCCCCCCGTCAGTAGCGCCATCCGGCGTGTCACGGTAGCAGCCAGCGAATCGACTTCCCCCCGGACCCGGACGGCGCTGATCGCCGTCTGCCTGGGCTTCTTCGTCATCCAGCTGGACGTCACGATCGTCAACGTGGCCCTGCCGACCATTCAGCATGAGATCGGCGGGACCGTCGGCGGGCTGCAGTGGGTGGTGGACAGCTACACCCTGGCCCTGGCCTCGGTCATGCTCACGGCCGGGTCGATGGCGGATCGCGGCGGGGCCCGGCGGGTGTTCCTGATCGGGCTGGCCGGGTTCGCGGCCGGGTCGGCCGCGTGCGCGGCAGCTCCGGACCTGCCGGTCCTGATCGCCGCCCGCGCGGTGCAGGGCCTGGGCGCGTCGGCGCTGCTGCCCTGCTCCCTGGCGCTGATCGTGCACCGTTTCCCCGACCCGGGGGCCCGGGCCCGGGCGCTGGGTGTCTGGGGAGCCATGGGCTCGGCGGGCGTGGCGCTCGGCCCGGTGCTGGGCGGCGGGCTGATCGCCCTGGCCGGCTGGCGGTCGATCTTCCTGGTCAACATCCCGGTCTGCGCGCTGACCGCCGGGCTGCTGCTCAGGTACGTGCCGGAGTCGCCGACCGATCCGGCCCGGCACAGCGACATCCCCGGCCTGCTGCTCGGCGTCGCGGCGCTGGCCGGCGTCACCGCGGCGTTCATCGAGGCCGGCCAGCGGGGCTGGCTGGCCCCGGTACCGGTCCTGCTCGTGGCGGCGGGCCTCGTGGCCGCGGTGTGCTTCGTGCTCACCGAGCGCAGGCAGGCAGCACCGATGCTGCCCCTGGGCCTGTTCCGTGCCCGGGCGTTCAGCGCCGGCACCGGCGTGGGCGCGCTGTTCAACCTGTGCCTCTACGGGGCCCTGATCTGCGTCTCGCTGTTCCTGCAGGAGGCACGGCACGAGTCCGCGCTGGCCACCGGGCTGCTCATCCTGCCGATGAGCGTGGCCGTCGCGGCCGGCTCCCTGGCCAGCGGCCGGCTGACCGCCAGGTTCGGGCCGCGGCGCCCGATGATCGCCGGGCTGACCCTGGCCGCCGCCGGCGCGGCCGTGCTGGCCACGGTCGGGGAGACCACCCCGCTGGCGGTGCTGGTGGCCGGGTCGGTGGTACTGGGCCTGACCTCGCTGGCCATGCCGGCCATGACCGCCGCGGTGGTCGGGACCGCCGGGCCCGAGAACGCGGGCGTGGCCAGCGGCGTGCTCAACGCCGCCCGCCAGGCCGGCGGGGCGCTAGGGGTCGCCGTGCTCGGCTCGCTGCTGGCCGCGACCAGCCACGGCGGCCAGGTCCTGTCCCTGCGGATCCCGCTCAGCGTGGCGGCGGCCGGCTATCTCGTCGCGACCTGGCTCGCCTGGGTCGCGACGCGGCACGTCAGGCCAGGGTGAGGAACAGCTTCTCGACTTGCTCCTCGCTCATCGGCGGCTCGCCGTCGCCGGCCAGGCTCTGCCGCATCAGGCTCGCCACGATCTTGAACCCGGCGCGGTCCAGGGCCCGCGACACCGCGGTCAGCTGGGTGACGACATCCCGGCCGTCGCGCCCGGACTCGACCATGGCGATAACCCCCGCCAGCTGGCCCTGGGCCCGGCGGAGCCGGTTCAGCACCAGGCTGGTGGCCTGCTCGTCAACCTGCATCAGCCCGTCCCTCCTGTGACTCCTTCCAAAATACCCGCAGGGGTATCGGTGAGCCGGTGGCTGAGGCAGGCCGGGGGCAGCGGGAACCAGCGCAGCGCCTCGAAGCGCGGGGCCAGGCCGGTGGGCCCGTCGTCCGCGGCCTCCTGGCGGGACGCCAGCACGGCGCGGGCTTCGCGCAGGTAGCCGGGGAAAGCGTCCTCGCCGGCCTGCCCGCGGCGGCGCGGGTAGGCCATGGCTCCGTCCGGGCTGTAGCACAGCTCGGACAGGCGCAGCCGGGCCTGGGCGGCGCTGGCGTGGCGCCACTGGCCGGTGTACGGGTCGAAGCGGTACTCAGGCAGCAGCCGGTGCCCCTCGGCCGCCACCAGGTCCACGGCGTCCACGATGAATCTGGCCGCGGCGGCCGAGATGAAGTAGTTGAAGCTGACCCGGACCCAGCCTGGCTTCAGCCCGTCACAGCCGCGGGTGATTTCCTCGCGCAGCGCCTGCGAATGGTCAGGGCGGATGCCGAGCAGCCGGTGCCCGTAGGGCCCCGCGCAGGAGCAGCCGCCGCGGGCCTGGATCCCGAACAGGTCGTTGAGCAGCGCGACGACGAAGTTGTGGTGCAGGTAGCGTCCGCCGGTGTGCCGGACGCAGAATGAGACGATCGGCAGCCGGCGGGCCTCGTGGCTGCCGAGGATCTCGATCTGCGGGTTGCTCTCCCAGCGCCGCCGGACGGCCTGCCAGAGGTGCTCTTCCCGGGCCTGGATCAGGTCCGTGCCCACGGCCTGCTTCAGGCCGAGCACCAGTCCGGCCCGGATCGATTCCACGATGGCCGGGGTGCCGCCCTCCTCGCGTGCGACCAGGTCGCCGGTGTAGCGATGGCCGGCCGGGTCCACGAACGACACGGTGCCTCCGCCCGGCATGGTGGGCACGGCATTACGAACCAGCTCACGGCGGACCACGAGGACGCCAGGTGTCTGCGGGCCACCAGGGAACTTGTGCGGGGACAGGAACACGGCGTCCTTGTGATCCCCCGCCCCGGGCCGGGACTCGGCCACGCGGATCGGCAGGTAGGGCCCGGCCGCGGCGTAGTCCCAGAACGACAGCGCGCCGTGAGCGTGCAGCAGGCGGGCGACTGCGCTGGTGTCGCTGAGGATGCCGGTGACGTTGGAGGCGGCGGAGAAGCTGCCGATCAGCAGCGGCCGGTCAGCGAAGCGGGTGAGCTGCTCGCCCAGCTCACCGGCATCGATGTGGCCGTCGGCGTCCTCGCCGATGGGCACGACGTCGGCGATCGACTCGCGCCAGGGCAGCTCGTTGGAGTGGTGCTCGTAGGGACCGACGAACACCACGGGCCGCCGGGACTCCGGAATGAGCGCCGACAGCCCGTATCGCTCGTCCAGCCCGGCTGGAATGCGCAGCTCCAGGATGCCGATCATCTTGCTGATGGCGGCCGTCGACCCGGAGCCGCAGAAAATGACCAGGTCGTCGTCGGTCCCGCCGACCGCGTCGCGGATCATCCGCCGGGCGTCCTCGCGCAGCTGGCTCGTCTGCCGCCCGGTCCCCGAGCTCTCGGTATGGGTGTTCGCGTACCAGGGCAGCACCGCGTCGCGGATGAAGTCCTCGATGAAGTCCAGCGACCGCCCGGAGGCGGTGTAGTCGGCGTAGGTCACCCGCCGCGGCCCGAACGGCCCGTCCATCAGCTCGCCCTCGCCGACGATCCCCTGCCGGACCCGCTCCAGCAGCGGCGATGTGGGCAGGCTCGTATCCCCTCGACCCGTTTCCGCGCAGGCTGCGCTCATGGGCGCGCCTCCGGCAAGACGCTCATACCAGCACCCCGTCCCCCGGCGGGCGGGCGCGCCGTACCCCCGTCGCGATAAGCCCCCCACCTATCCCGCCTCCACTATACCCCAGGGGGTATAGTGGGATATTCCCTTCTAAGGGGGCGCGCTGCCTCGAGAATGCACGCGGTCGCGTGCTCAGGCGTCACCCGGTTCAGCACCATCGGCGCTGAGGTGCAAACGCCCTCCTGGCCCTGGGCGCAGCGCGGGTAGAAACTGCATCCGGGCAGCGCTTCCTCCAGCGTAGGCGGGCGGCCCGCGATCACGGGCAGCTCACGAACGCGCCTGGTCGCCGACGGCAGTGCCTCGATGAGGCGCGCGGTGTACGGGTGCGCCGGCCGGCCGAGGATCTCCGCGGTCGGGCCCGATTCGATGATCTCACCTCCGTACATGACGTAAACACGTGCGCATATCTCGGAGATGACGCCAAAGTCGTGCGAGACGAGCAGAATAGCCAGCTCCCGGCGGCTGGCCACGTCCGCGAGCAGGCTGAGCATCTTCCCCTGGGTGCGCACGTCGAGCGAGCTGGTCGGCTCGTCGGCCAGTAGCAGCACGGGATCGGTGGCCAGGGCCATGGCCAGCACGACGCGCTGGCGCTGGCCGCCGGACAGCTGCGCCGGATAGGCGGACATGCAGCGGCCGACGTCGGTCAGCCCCATCTGCCGCAGCATGTCGGCGCCGGCGTCGCGCGTCGCGCGGCGACGCCAGCCCGGGTCGAAGGCCTCCGTCACCTGGTCCCCGACCCTGATCACCGGGTTGAGCGCGGCCAGCGGGTGCTGGAACACCATGGACAGGCCGCGCGGCCGGATCCGGTGCAGCGCGCTGGCCCGCAGCGCGGTGATGTCGCGGCCGTCGAGCACGATCGTGCCTTCGGTTTGCTCCATGCGCTCCGGGAGCAGTCCCGCGACCAGGCGGCAGAGCGTCGTCTTGCCGCAGCCCGACTCGCCGACCAGCCCGACAATCTCCCCGGGGCCGATATCCAGGCTGATCCCGCGCAGCACCGGGCGGCGGTGCGCGCGGCGCGCCGAGCGCACGGTGGCGCTGCGGACGGTGAGGGCGTCACTCACGCCAGTGCCCAGCCCGCATGATGTCAGCCAGCCCGTCCCCGATCAGCGCGAACGCCAGCCCCAGGTAAATGATGGCCAGCCCGGGGAACGCCGCAAGCCACCACTGCACGGTGACGAAGTCCTGGCCCTGCGCGATCATGGCGCCCCATTCCGGGGCCGGCGGCTGCACGCCGAGTCCCAGATAGGACACGGACGCGCCGAGCAGCACCGCGTAGACGAAGTCGGAGGTGGCGTACACCAGGACCTGGCCCGTCACGTTCGGCAGCACGTGCCGCAGCAGAATGCGGATCGTGGAGAAGTCGCTGAGCCGGGCCGACCGGATGAAGTTGGTGTCTTTGAGCACCAGGACCTCGGTGCGCACCAGCCGCGCGTAGAAGATCCAGCCCACCAGGCTGACCGCCAGGAACAGGCTGCTCAGCCCGGGTCCCCGCAACCCGACGAGGCAGATGATCAGGACCAGGAACGGGAATGCGAACCCGATGTCGGAGATGCGCATGATCACGGTGTCGGCCCAGCCGCCGAACCAGCCGGCGACCAGGCCGACGAGCGTGCCCAGGGTCATAGCGACGCCGACCAGCACCGTGCCGATGAGCAGGTCGATCCGGCCGCCGTAGAGTGTCCGGGCCAGAATGTCCCGGCCGTACTGGTCGGTGCCGAACAGGTGTGCCGCACTCGGCGGGGCCAGCATGTCCTGACCCTGCTGCAGCGGGCCGTAGCGCGTGATCAGGGGCGCCGCCAGGCAGCAGACGACCAGCACCGCGAGCAGCAGGGCGCCGGCGGCCAGCCCGGCGTGCGAGCGGCTCATGACAGGGTCCTGGGGTCGAGCGCGACGTGGATGACCTCGACGGCCACGCTGATGCCGATAACCACCAGGCCGAAGACCAGCGCTATGCCCTGCACCACGACGAAGTCACGCTGCAGAATCGCCGCGACCAGCTGCTGGCCGATGCCGTTGACCGCGAACACGTTCTCTACCACTACCGACGTGCCGAGCAGGTAGCTGAGGTTCAGGCCGATCAGCGTCGCCGCCGGGATCACGGCGATCCGCAGCACATGACGGCGCAGCAGCGCCGTGCGCCCGACGCCCTTCAGCCGGGCCGCGTCGACGAAGTCGGACCGCAGGATGTCGGACACCGACGCCCGCAGGCTGCGCACCAGTACGGACAGGAAGGTGAAGGCCAGCGTAAGGGCAGGCAAAAACAGGTGGGTCAGCAGCCCGGCCGGGCCGGTCCCGTCGCCGCCGGACGGGAACCAGCGCAGCCGCAGGCTCAGGAACGCGATCAGCATGATGCCGATCCAGAAGCTGGGCAGGCCGAGCGTCACCACCACCGACCCACGGACCCCATGGTCAATCCAGGAGCCCTCGTGCTGCGCGGCGAGCACGGCCAGCGGCACACCGATCACGAGGGCGATGACCAGCGCGTACAGCAGCAGGGCCAGCGTGATCCAGATGTGGCTGCCGATGATCGAGGTCACCGGGGTTCCGGTGAGGATCGAGACGCCCAGGTCACCCCGGACCAGGCCGCCGAGGTAGTGCGCGTACTGCACGGGAAGCGGCTGGGTGAGGCCAAGCTGCCGGTTTACCGCGGCGACCGCGGCCGGCGAGGCACGCATGCCGACGAGCGTCTGGATCGGCCCGCCCGGCAGCAGCCGGAGCATGAAGAACGTGACCAGGGTGACGCCGAACAGCACCGGCACGAGCTGCCGGCCCCGGTGGACCAGGACGTGCCCGATCCTGGGACCGAGGCGGGAGCCTGCCGTGACCGTCACGCCCAGGCGCCCTTTTCCAGCCGCGGTAGCGCATTGATCAGCGAGGCGGTGTAGGCGTGCCGCGGCCTGGCCAGCACGTCGGCGGTCGGCCCCGTCTCGACGATCTCGCCGTCGCACATGACCGCCACGCGCTCGCAGGACTGGTTCACGACCGCGAGGTCGTGCGTGATCAGCAGAATCGCGCAGCCGGTCCGCTCGCGGAGCTGGGCGAGGAGGTTGAGCACCTGGGCCTGGACCGACGCGTCCAGCGCCGAGACAATCTCGTCCGCCACCAGGACACGGGGCTCGAACGCCAGGGCCCGGGCGATCGCGACCCGCTGGCACATGCCGCCAGAGAGCTCCCTGGGCCGGAGTGGCTTGACGCTGGCGTCCAGGCCCATCTGGGCCAGCAGGTCCGAGCAGCGGCCGGCGACCTCCGATCGCGGCACCATCCGGTGCACCCGCAGCACCTCCGTGATCAGTGAGCCGACGCTGCGCCTGGGGTTCAGCGCCTCCTGCGGATCCTGATAGACGGCCTGCACGCCACGTACCCGGGGGAAGGCGGGGCGCTGGCGGGCGCTGCTGGCCAGCGTGCCCTCGTAGCGGATCTCGCCCGCCGTGAGCGGCATCAGGCCGGCGATGCAGTTCCCGAGCGTGGTCTTGCCCGAGCCGCTCTCCCCCACCAGGCCCACGCTCTCACCGCTGTGCAGGCCGAGCGTGACCCCGCGCACGGTCATCCGCGACGGGACGTAACGCGCGGATACCTCCCGGAGCTCCAGCAGCGGTGGACCGGTCATGCTGGCTCCGATATCTGAACGAGGCGTCATCCGGACCAGGCGTTATCCGGACAAGCCCATCTTCGCCCAGTTGTAGAACCCGTAGGCATTGACGTTGAACCCGACGACCTGGCTGGACAGCAGGTGGATCAGCTTCGGGTAGTACAGCGGGATCAGGCTCATCTGCTGGGCGAACTGCGTCTGCACCTGGTTATACAGGTTCTGCGCCTGACTGCGGCTGGTGGCCGTCACGGCCTGGCGGGTCAGCCTGACCAGCGCCGGGTCGCGCAGCCCGGTGAAGTACGCGTTGCAGCAGTAGGCGGGGTCGATGGAAAACAGGGGCTGGACGCTCGGGTCGGCGCTGATGTCACCCCAGAACGTGGTGTTCATCGTGTACTTCATGCCGATGATGTCGTTGTCGACCGAGGCGCTGTCCTTGCGGATCGGGCTCAGGTTGATGCCGATCCTGGCCAGATCGGCCTGGGCCACGGTGAGGATCGCGTCCTGGGCCGCGCCCGTGGAGACCTCGAACGGGACCGTGACCGGCGTCCTGACGCCGGACTGCTTCATCAGCTGCTTCGCGCGCGCCAGGTCGTACGGGTAGAGGTCGAGGCTGGTGTTCTGGAACGTGTCCTTGGCCGGGCCGACCAGGAACGTGGTGGCCGGGACCGCGTAACCGAACAGCCCCGACTTGATGATGTCCGGCCGGTTGAGCGCGAGCGAGACGGCCTGGCGCACCTTCTGGCTGGTGAATGGGGCCCGGCTCAGGTTCAGGCAGATGATCTCGACGATCGAGCTGGTCACCATGCTGACCCGGACCGAGGAGTTGCGCCGGAACGACGGGACTTCGTTCGGTGGCGGCGAGAGCGCGACGTCCGCCTGGCCGCCGAGCACGGCGGTGGCCCGGGCGGAATCGTCCGTGACAATCTGGAAAGTGATCTTGGCGAGCTTCGGCGCGGCGGCCCCGTCCCAGTAATGGGGGTTGCGCGCGACCACATAGGTGGTATTTGGCACCTCGGACACGAGCCTGAATGGCCCGGTCCCCACCGGATGGCGGGTAAAGAAAGAAGCGGCAGTTTTGTCGGTAAAAGCGCGCTGTGGGTAGATAGCGGCGGTCGGGCTGGCCAGGTCGGCCAGGAGGTTAGGCCACGGGTGCTTGAGCTTGATCACCACCGTGTTCACCGCCGGCGCCGTGATGGCCGAGATGTAGCCGTTCAGGAAATTGAGCAGCGAGATGGACGGCTGGATATTCCGCTTCAGCGAGTACACGACGTCCGCGGCGGTGAGCGGTTGCCCGTCGGAGAACTTCACGCCGGGCCGGATGCGGAACGTATACACCAGCCGGTCGGCGGAGATGCCGTAGCTCGCGGCCAGCATCGGGGCGTAGCCAGGTCCCGGGCTGTTCGGCTGGACCAGGTACTGGAACCAGGCGTTCCACATCTGCATCGACGTGGCATTGTCCCCGCTCGTCGACGGATCCAGGTCCAGCGGCGCCGTGGCGAAATCGAAGACGAGGTTGCCGCCGGGCCGGGAGGGGCTCGGGGATTGCGGCTGGCCGCCCGATGAGCAGCCGGCCACGAGGACAAGCAGGCAGGCTGCGATGGCGGTCAGGACGCGGGAACGGTGCAACGTGGCCTCCCGTAGGGACTGCGATGACGCGCCGCACGGTGAGTGCCGACGGTATAGGCGCGTTCACCGTCCGGCGAGCCTTAAGCCTTGCGTTGCGGGCAGTATGAGCCACGGAACTGATTTCCGCATTTCTTTTAAGTTGTTGCAGCGAGAACTTATAGTGGGCGGCACGGGGTGTCAAGGTCGCCCGGCGCTGTTCGCCACAGGATTGGGTGTGCCGCACCCGCGGTCACCCGGCAGAGGAATGTTGGCCCTGCTCCGAGCTATGTGGTTGCATTACACTTCCTGCGGAAGGACAGGTCCATATATGAGCGCGACCGACGAAGCGGCAGGTAATGCCGCCGATCAGCAGGCGCGGCGGCAGCCTCTCGTCCACGAGTACGTGGCCGAGCAGTTGCGCCGCGAGATCGCGCTAGGCCTGTTCGCCCCCAGGAAATCACTGCCGCCGGAGCGCGAGCTCGCGGCCGTGTTCGGCGTCGGCATCATGACCGTGCACCGGGCCATCCGGTTGCTGGAGTCCGAGGTCCTCGTCACCAGCAGGCGCGGCCGCGGCGGGGGGACCTTCGTGGTGGGCGACAACCGCGACGACGGGGCCACCAAGCAGCTCCAGGAACGGGTCCGCCAGGAGCGGAAGGCGATCGAGGAAGCGCTCGACTGCCGGATGGAACTCGAGCCGAGGATCGTGGCGCGCGCCGCCCGGCATCGGTCAGCGGCCGACCTCGCGGCGCTGCGCCAGCTGCTCGACGACGCGGCGGGCACCGACGACGACGTCGAGTTCACCAAGCTCGACGCCCGGTTTCACCTCAAGCTCGCGCAGTCGGCCAAGAACCGCTTCCTGACCGACGCGCTGGAGCAGGTCCGCGGCCAGCTGTACGTGATCATGCTGCTGCTGCCCGATACCCCGATGTGGCAGCAGCGGAGCCTCACCGAGCACCAGCGCATCTTCATCGCGGTGCAGCAGGGCGACGCCGAGAAGGCGAGTCAGGCGGTCGCCCGCCATGTCCGGCACACCCTGGCCAGCGCCCGGGCCCTGCTGCATTCGCTCTGACGGGCAATGCTCACCGACCGCCGTGACCAGTATTGACCTCAGCGGCCGAACAGCGGTCGTGACCGGGGCCGCGGGCGCCATCGGGGCCGCCGTGGCCCATCGCTTCGCCGCCGCCGGGGCGCATGTGATCGGTCTCGACGTCCGCGCGGGCGAGGGTGCCACCGGCTGCGATGTCACCGACGAGGCATCCGTCGGCCAGGCCCTGGCCGGGACCGAGCCGACCGACCTCGTGCACTGCGCGGGTGTGCTGTCGGTCGGCGAGGTGCTCGCGACCCCGGCCGACGAGATCCGCCAGGTGCTGGACGTCAATCTGATGAGCTGCTTCGTCGTGGCGCAGGCCGTGGGCAGACGGCTCGGGTCCGGGGCGACCATGACGTTCATCGGCTCCCAGGCCGGGGTGCACGGCGCGCCGGGCTGGGCCGCCTACTGCGCCGCCAAGGCCGGGGTGAGCCGGCTGGTGGAGGCGCTGGCTAAGGAGCTCGGCCCGGCCGGGATCCGGGTCAACGCGGTATGCCCGGGCACCGTGGACAGCCCGATGACCTACCGCGCGGCAAGCCTGCTCGCGGCCCGCGAAAGTGCCGAACCGGCCGGGATCAGCCGGCGGTACGCCCAGCAGAACCCGCTGCGGCGGATGGCCAGCCCGGACGAGATCGCCGGGGTCTGCCTGTTCCTCTGCTCGCCGCTGGCCAGCTACATCAACGGCGCGTCGATCATGGTGGACGGAGGTGACCGGCCGGGATGACCGGCGCCTGGGCGGATCTCGAGTCCGTGAGCGTATGCGTTCCAGATCATTATGGAAGGCTGGCGGGCAAGCGGATCGCCGCCGGCCGGCTGGAGGACATCCTGGTCTCCGGGCTGGACATGCCCGACTTTCATCTGATCACCGGCCCGGACATCCAGCCGTCGGACGGGCTGACCGCCACCGGTGCGCACACCGGCTTCCCCAACGACGTGCTGTGGCCGGACATGCAGACGTTCCGGCGGCTGCCGTGGGACACCACCAGCGGGATCGTCCTGGCGGAGGCGCGCCGCCGGGACGGATCGGTGGCGGCCGAGGCACCGCGGGCGATCCTGCGGCAGCAGGTGGAGCGGCTAGCCCGCTCCGGCCTGGCCGCGTGGGTCGCCCCCGAGGTGGAGTTCTACGTGTACCGGGACTCCTACCGCAAGTCGTTCCGGAAGGGCTACCGCGGCCTGCGTCCCCTCTATCACCGCATCGGCGATAACGACGTGCTGGTCACCGGCGTACTCGACCAGTACCTGCGGCCGCTGCGGCTGGCCATGGCCGAGCTTGGCCTGCCGGCCGAGACCACGCAGGGCGAGGGCGGCGCGGGCCAGGCGGAAATCAACTTCCCGGCCTGCGCGCCGGTCCCGGCCGCGGACGGCCATGCCCTGTTCAAGCACGCGGCGAAGGTCATCGCGCATCAGCAGTCCCGCGCGGTGACGTTCATGGCCCTGCCGGACCAGGCTCAGGCCAGCTCCGGGTGCCATCTGAACGTCTCCCTGCGGGAGACCGGGGGCCGGCCGTGCACGGCCGGGGCGGCGGGGACCGGGCTGAGCGAGACCGCCCGCCGGTTCCTGGCCGGGGTGCTCGCGTACTCGCCCGAGCTCACCCTGCTGCACGCCCCGCTGCCGAACTCCTACCGCAGGCTCCAGCCCGGCGGATGGGCACCGTCCGCCGCCACCTGGGACTACGACAACCGGACGGCCATGGTGCGAGTGGCCGGGCGCGGGCCCTCGTTCCGGATGGAGTTCCGGCTGCCCGGGGCGGACGCCAATCCGTACCTGGCTATCGCCGCGCTGCTGGCCGCGGGCATCGCCGGGCTGGAGGAGGACGGTATCGAGCTGCCCGCGCCCGCGGCCGAGCCAGCGGCGCCGGGCCTGCCGATGGACCTCACCGAGGCTATCCAGCGGTTCGAGGAATCGAAGCTCGCCAGCCACGCGTTCGGGGACAACATCCGGGATCACGTGGCTGGCATGGCACGTCATCAGCTCCGGCTCGCCCGCCATGCCGTGACCGACTGGGAGCTTGAACATGGCTTTGAAACCGCCTGAGAACCTGGCCCGGCTCCGGGCCTGGCCCGGCGACGCCGACGTCGCCGTCGCGCTCACCTTCGACGTCGACGCCGAGTCGGCCTGGCTGGGCGAGGGACCCGAGTACGAGCGGCGGCTGACGACCCTGTCGCAGGCGGGCTACGGCCCGGTGCGCGGGCTAGGCCGGATCTTCGACCTGCTGGACGCCCACGGCATCAAGTCGACCTTCTACGTCCCCGGCCATACCGCCGATCACTACCCCGGCTCGGTGTCCGAGATCCTCGAGCGCGGGCACGAGGTCGGCCACCACGGCTACCTGCACCGGGGCACCGACGGGCTCGACGCCGCCAGCCAGCGGGCCGAGCTCGAGCAGGGCCTTGAGGCCCTGGCCCGGCTGGGCGTGCGGCCGCACGGATACCGGTCCCCGTCCTGGGAGCTCACGCCGGAGACGCTCGCCTTCCTCGGCGAGATGGGCTTCTCCTACGAGAGCAGCATGATGCGCGACGACCGGCCGTACTGGGTCGACGCGGGCGGGCGGCCGCTGCTTGAACTGCCCGGGCACTGGAGCCTCGACGACTGGCCGTTCCTCGGCTATACGGCCTATCACGGCGGCCTGCTGACCGACCCGCAGGCCATCGAGCGTATCTGGCTCGAGGAGTTCGCATCGGCCCGGGAGGAGGACGGCCGGCTGGTGACCTACACCATGCATCCCGAGGTCATCGGCCGCGGTTACTGCCTGCGCATGCTCGAGCGGATCATCGTGGCCATGCGCCAGCAGGGTCGGCCCTGGTTCACCACGCACGCCGAGATCGCCGCCCTGGCCGAGCCCGCCGGGTCCGGCTAGCTGGTCAGGCGCTGCATCGCGGCGTTGGTCAGCTCGCCGATCTGGGCCAGGACGCCGAGCTCGACGAAGCCGATACCCGGCCGGCCCGAACCGCGGACGATCGTCACCGCCCCGCGCGCCGCGCCCTCGCTCACGATCGGCGCGGCCGCGGCCGATGACGCGCCGATGGCGCCGGTCACCGGCCGCCCGCCGGGCAGCCTGCCGAGCAGGGATTCGCTGTCGCCGGCCGCGGGCGCGACCACCGGCACGCAGCGCCGCATGGCCGATGCGATCAGTGGGCACTCGGGCGCGGCGACGGTCAGCAGCAGGCCGGCCAGCGCTGGGTCAGGCTGGCGCGCCGCCACGGCCCGCGCCCAGCGCCGGTCCAGCAGATCGACGAACACCCAATCGGCGAACAAGCCGGCGAGAGCGCTCGCGCTGCCCTGGCGCAGCTGCGCCTGGGCCGTGGCCGCGGCGGCGGCCACCGAGGCCCTGGCCAGCGCGTCAACGGCGATCGTCCAGGCCGACGCCCAGTCCGGGTCGCCACCGGGCTCGCTCACCGCTCACCTGCCTTCGGCTGCTACCAGGGATGCGGGGCGCCATCCTGGCCTGACAGCGCCGTGGTGTCGGCTGCTGCCCCCGATCGCGGCCGTTACTCATAGGGAGCCGCCGGCCCGTCCCGGCGTGGCGCAGGCTGGCTTGTGCCAAACCAGGCAGGGGGGAATAATGCACACCTGCGATGCGCACGGCGGTGAGCTGGCCATCGCTTCGTGGGTCCAGAGACGCGGCCCGCCTCTCCTCTTGCCCAGATGGGTGGTGGTGACGCGTGCCTCGGGAACGATTCCCGGTGCTGTGGCTCGGCCGGGTGGCCGTGGTCTCGCTGCCGGTCGAGATCGACATATCCAACGCCGACCTGATCCGGGAGGATCTGCTCTCGGTGGTCAACCGCGGCGCCACCACGCTGGTGGTCGACATGAGCGGTACCACGTTCTGTGATTCCGCCGGCGTGAACGCCCTGGTCCGGACGCTCAAGCGGGCCACGGCCAACAGCACGGGGATGCGCCTGGTGGTCAGCACGCACGCGGTGCGGCGGGTACTCGACATCACCGGGGTCGACCACTTGATCGACATCTACCCCAGCGTGGCCGCGTCGCTGGCCGCCGCGGACCAGGGGCGCCCGGCCGAGAAGGCGAGACCAGGTACGGCAGGCGCGCAGGCCGAGCCCGCGGTGCAGACCGATCCCAATGGCTGGGCCGCCCAGCCCAGCTAGCCATCGGATCAGGCCAGATCACCACATTGTTGTGAACAGCGTGATTAGCACGAATCCGGCGGGGTAGCCACGACCATACGCCGCGGGCCCGGTGTCTCGTCCCCCGTGCGCCGGGCCCCGCGGCTCCTGCGCTCAGTTCGCATTTCGCCGTCGTGGCTCTGCGTGTGGCCCGTGGCCGGGATACTGGCCGCATGGCTGGAGGAGGCTTATCACGCGGTGACGCGACCTGGCTTCACCATCCCGGGCCTGCCGGATACTGAGTGACATGGCCATTGCGATCTGCCTGATCTCCGCGATGGTGCTTGGCGTGGGCTTCGTGCTGCAGCAGCACGCGGCTGAGCAGGCCCCGAAGGCTTACTTCCTGCGGCTGCGGCTGATCGCCGACCTGATGGGCCGGCCGCGCTGGCTCGCTGGCCTGGCCGTGATGGTGCTCGGCCAGCTGCTGTCGGCCTGGGCTGTCGGGCACCTGGTGCTGTCGCTGTATGAGCCGCTGCTGGCCACGAACCTGATCTTCGCCCTGGCCCTGGCGGTGCCGCTGTCGGGCCAGCCGCTGCGGGTCACCGAGGTAATCGGCGCGGTGATGCTCAGCGGCGGCGTGGCCGCACTGTCGCTGGCGCGCACCGCCGGAGCACCGTCGGAGTCGTTCGGCTCGCCCGGCGCGTGGCCCGCCGCAGCCGGGATCGCGGCGGTCGCCTACTGCTTCGTCCACGCGGGCAGGCTGCGTTCCGGCCAGCAGCGGGCCACGCTGACCGGGGTGGGCGCCGGCCTGGTCTTCGGCATCTCGGATGCGCTGACCCGCCGCGTGGTCCAGATCATGGATGCGCACTCGTTCGTCACGCTGTTCACCAGCTGGCCCGTGTACTGCCTGATCGCCGCCAGCGTTATCGGGCTGTGGCTGATGGAGAACTCGTTCAGCGCCGCGCCGCTGCACGCCTCGCTGCCCGCGATAACCGCGGCCGAACCCGTCGCCGGGATTCTCCTCGGCGTGGTGGTGTTCGGCGACGACATCAGCGTCTCGCCGGGCATGCTGGCGCTGCAGGCCGCGGGCATCGCCGCCCTTGTGGCCGGCGTCATCATGGTGGCGCGCGCGCCCTGCCTCAGCAGCCTGCGGCCTGTGCCGTCCCGGCCCGGCCGTCCAGCGGTCCCGGACTGGCCGCCGGCACCGGACGACACCGAGCCCAGCCCGGACCGGCTCAAGATCCGGTAGCCAGGGCCCGGCCGTCCCCATCGGCCAGGGAAAGCCGCCCGGGCCGGCTCCGGCTTGCGGCCCGCCCTCATCCGGGCAGACGATCTCTTGCAAGGGCGGCGACCGGGCGGCCCCAGACGACAGCGAGGCCGAGCGCTGAGAAGAGTGCCGCAGCCGGCAGCCAGGCTCCGCGAGGCAGTCGCGCCAGCCTGGCTGATCGAGGCTGTCCGGCCGCGCCGGGTCCCTGTGCCGTGGGCGCTGATGATCCGTGCCGCGTGCGCGGTGAGCGCGCCGCTCGCTCTGGGCCTCGCCACGGACCGGATCGCGCTCGGCCTGATCCCGGCCATGGGCGCGCTGAGCGCCAGCGTGGTGGACATCGGCGGCCCGTATCCCGTCAGGCTCCGGCGGGTGGCGTCGGCCACCGGCCTGGGCGGCACCGCCGGCCTGCTGATCGGCGGCCTGGTCCATGGCCAGGGGTGGATCGCCGTGGCGGCCCTGATCATGGTCGCGGGTGTGTCCGCGCTGCTCAGCGCCGGAGGCAGCACCGCGTCCACGGCCGGCCTGCAGCTCATCGTCTACACCGCCCTCGGCACCGGGCCGCTCGGCGCGCTGCGGCCGCTGTGGCATGCGCCGCTGCTGTTCCTGGCCGGCGCCGCCTGGGCGATGCTGCTCATCCTGCCGGGCTGGATCCTGTTCCCGCATGCCGCCGAGCAGCGAAGCGTGGCCGAGGTGTACCGGGCCCTGGCCCGTGAGCTGCGGTCGGTGGGCACGGCGCAGTTCACCGCCAGCCGGCGTGACCTGACCGCCGCGCTGAACACCGCCTACGACCAGCTGCTGGCGGTCCGCGCGGCATCGAGCGGGCGGGACCGGCGGATGATGCGGCTGGTCGCGCTGCTGATCCAGAGCCACCTGACCACCGAAGCGGCCGCCGCGATCGCCCAGGAAGGCAGCCCGCCGCCCCCGGCGGTCACCGCCGCGGCCGAGCAGCTGGCCGACGCGATCCAGCTGGGCGCGCCGCCGCCGGCCATCCCGCCGCCGTGGCGGTCAAGCCCGGGCGCACAGGCGCTCGGCGAGGCGCTGGCGGGCGCGGCCCGGCTGCTCACCGCCGACCGGATCCCCGCGGCGCAGCAGCGGCTCCGGCGGAAGAGCCGCCGGGAGCGGCTGGCCGACGCCATCGACGAGGTCCGCGGCGGGCGGCTGATCCGGCTGAGCGCCGTGCGGCTCATGGTGTGCATCGGGGTGGCCGCGGTGATGAGCGAGATCCTGCCGCTGGAGCGCTCGTACTGGGTGGTGCTCACGGTGGCGATCGTGATGAAGCCGGACTTCGGCTCGGTGTTCGCCCGTGCCATCCAGCGCGGAGCCGGGACGGTCGCCGGAGCGGTGATCGGCACGGTGATCCTGGTCTCGGTGCCGTACGGGGCGCTGCTGCTGATTCCCGTCGCCGTGTTCGCCGCGCTGCTCCCCTACGGGCGCAGCCGCAACTACGGCCTGATGTCGGTGTTCCTCACGCCGCTGGTGGTTTTGCTCATCGACCTGCCCGACCGCACCGGGTGGCGGCTGGCCGGGGCCCGCCTCGTTGACACGCTGCTCGGCTGCGGGATCGTGCTGGTGATCGGCTACGCCCCGTGGCCGAGAATGTGGAACGCGCACCTGCCCGGGCAGTTCGCCGACACGGTGGCGAGCGTGTGTGAGTACCTGGAGCAGGCGCTCGTGCAGCGGTCCCCGGAGCGGCACCGGCTGCGCCGCCGGGCTTACCGAGCGCTGTCTGACCTGCGCGCCGAGTTTCAGCGCACGCTCTCGGAACCGCCCGCCCTCAGCCGCCGCGCCACTACCTGGTGGCCCGCTGTGGTGGGCCTGGAGCAGGCACTTGACGCGATCACGGCGGCGGCCGTGGCCGCCGATCACGGAGCGGCCCTCCCCGCGCCGGGTTCCGTCCGGGAGCTGGAAGCCGTGCTCCGCGGCCTGGTGGACGCCGGGCGGTCCGGCACGAAGCCGACGGACCCGCCACGCCTGCCCGCCGACGAGCAGCTGATGCCGGTCACCGACGCCGTGCGCCGGGTACGGGCGGTTCTCGCCTGACCGGTCCCGGCGTGCAGCCCCACCCGGGTCGGCACCGGGTAGCGGCTAGGCTCGCACCGATCTCACGATGGGCGAGGGAGGCTGAGGTATGACCCGGCTGGCGGTCGCGGCGGAGGTCTGCGCCGCGTTCGGTGATCTCCGGATCGACGCGATCGTGGCCGCAGGCTTTGCCGGGCAGAAGCCGTGGCCCGAGGTGGATGCGCGGCTCAGCGCCCTCGAGGCCGGCGCGACGGCGGGAGAGGATGACCCCCATATCGCCTCGTGGCACGCGGCCTACCGCGCGTTCGGGACCAACCCGCGGCGGGAGCGGCCCAGCGTCGACGCGCTGCGGCGGCGGCTCGCGCGGTCCGGCCGCCTGCCGCGGATCAACCCGGCCGTGGACGCGTATAACCTGGTCTCCGCCACGTTCGCCGTGCCCGCCGGGGCTTTTGACCTGTGCCGGGTCGAAGGCGATATCGAGATCCGCTTCGCCGAGGGTTCGGAGCCGTTCACGCCGCTGGGCGAGCCGGGGACGGTCGAGCACCCGCGGCCCGGCGAGGTGGTGTACACCGACGCGGCCGGGGTGCTGACCCGGCACTGGAACCACCGCGACGCCGACCGCACCAAGGTCACCGCGGACAGCGACCTCATCGTCTTCCTGCTGGAAACCGTGGAGGCGAGCGTGTTCGGGCCGGTGCTCGACGCCGCCACCGACGACCTCACCGCGCTGCTGCGGGAGCGCTCGGAGTCCGTGACCACGCACACGATCACAGCCGCGAGCCCGATCGTGCCGGTGCTGGAGAGCGCTCCGTTATAACCCCTGGTCGCCGCCCGCGACAGCGGCCCTGCATCTTCTCCGCTCTCCGATAGACGCCGCAATACCGCGTGTGGCCGAGACATGTCCGAAACCGGCCGACAGACCGAATTCACGCACGTGTTAGGCGCGCGTAATCAGGGGTAGGCGCTGCGGAACGTCACGGGAGGGTGTTGCCCGATGGAGAACGAAACGCAGGTTACGGCCCCGGCCCGGGCGGAAGGCCGCCCGGCTGGTGAGCTCGTGAAGGATCTGTCTGAGCAGATATCCCGCCTGGTCCGCGACGAACTGCGGCTGGCGCAGCTGGAGATGACCCGCAAGGGCAAGCAGGCCGGGCTGGGCGTTGGGATGTTCGCGGGCGGCGGCGTATTCGCCTGGTTCGGCCTGGGCTGCCTGATCGCCTGCGCGATCATCGCGATCGCCGGGGTGGTCGCCGCGTGGCTGGCCGCGCTCATCGTCGGAGTCGTGCTGCTGCTTCTGGCGGCCATCGCCGCGATGATCGGCAAGGGCCGGCTGAGGAATGCTACGCCGCCGGTTCCAGGAGAAACCATCGGCAGCGTCAAGGCCGATGTCGAGGAGCTGAAAGAGAGGGCACACCGATGAGCGCTGGACAATCCGGAGGAAAGGGCGCTGACCAGAACCGGGATGCGGAGCTCAGGGAGGACATCGAGCGGACCCGCCAGGAACTGGGCGAGACGGTCGAGGCGCTCGCGGCCAAGACGGACGTGACCGGCCGGGCCAAGCAGAAGGTGAGCAAGGCCAAGGAGCAAGCGACCGCCCGGGCCGCCCAGGCCAAGGAGCAAGCCACCGCCCGGGCCGCCCAGGCCAAGGAGCAAGCCACCGCCCGGACCGCCCAGGCCAAGGAGCAAGCCACCGCCCGGGCCGCCCAGGCCAAGGAGCAAGCTACCGCCCGGAGGAGCAATCCCGCGGTGCTGGCCGCGATCGCTGCGGCGGCGCTGCTGGTCTGCATCGTCATCGTGCGAAGGAGCCGTAAATGATCAAGGTCCTCTACAAGCCGCTCGGCATGCTGGTCAGTGTTCTAGGCGGGCTGGTGGCCGGGGCGATCTTCAAGCGGATATGGAAACTCGCGGCTCACGAAGACGACGCGCCCCAGGCGACCGACGCCGACCGGGGCTGGCGCGAAGTCCTGATTGCCGCCGCGCTCCAGGGCGCGATCTTCGCCGTGGTCAAGGCCGCGGTTGATCGCACCGCGGCGGAGGGAACCCGGAAGCTCACCGGCACGTGGCCGGGCGACGAGGGTAAGTAACAGACACCGGAGGCCCGGACATGGCCGAATCAAACGCTGGGCGCACGGCCGCAACCCCCGGCAGCAGCAGTGACACCGTGCCGGCCACCCCGACCGAGCTCGGGCGCGGCTCCTGGCTGGCCGCGGGCAAGCGATCTATTCAGGAGTACAAGGACGATTTCCTGCAGGACCGGGCGGCCGCGCTGACCTACTACAGCATTCAGTCGATCTTCCCCGCGCTGCTCGTCCTGGTATCTCTGCTCGGCCTGCTCGGGAAGTCGGCGACGCAGCCGCTCATAACCAACCTGACCGCGGCGGCGCCCGCTTCGGTGCGGCAGATCATCCTCAACGCCGTCACCCATCTGCAGCAGAGCCATGCCGCCGCCGGCGTGCTCGCTCTCGTGGCGATCGTCATCGGCCTGTGGTCGGCGTCCGGCTATGTGGCGGCGTTCATGCGTGCCTCCAACGCCATCTATGACGTCCCCGAGGGCCGGCCGATCTGGAAGACGATGCCGCTGCGCTTCGGCGTCACCCTGCTGCTCATCGTGCTGCTCGCCGCGTCGGCACTGATCGTGGTCGTCACCGGTGGCCTGGCCCGCCACGTCGGGCAGCTGCTCGGCACCGGCTCGGCCGCGATCACCGCCTGGGACATCGCCAAGTGGCCGGTGCTGCTGATCATCTTCAGCCTGATGCTCGCGATCCTGTACTGGGCCACCCCGAACGCCAAGCACGGGTTCCGCTGGGTCAGCCCGGGCGGGATCCTGGCCGTAGTGCTCTGGGTCATCGCCTCCGGGCTGTTCGCGCTGTACGTCGCCAACTTCGGCCACTACAACAAGGTGTACGGCAGCATCGCCGGCATGATCATCTTCCTGATCTGGATGTGGATCTCCAACGTCGTCATCCTGCTCGGCGCCGAGTTCAACGCCGAGCTTGAGCGCGGGCGCGCGATGGCAGGCGGGGCACCACCCGACCAGGAGCCGTTCCTGGAGCTGCGCGACACCAGGAGGCTGAAGCGCCAGAAGGCCAGCGGCACCGGCCGGCCCGCGGAGACTAACCAGTCCCGCGGGCGGGATGGCGTCACGAGCTGAGAAACTCGAGCGGCGCGGCGGCCAGCTCGGCCAAAGCCTTCTTCGCCATGTGATGGCCGGAGACGATGGCCCGGCCGGTCATGTGCGCTACTCGCTTCTACCTCTCCGCGACGGCCTGACATCGAGGTTGCCCGCGGAATGCTCCTCGTTGCGCACCTCTGCCTCCTGGCCGCGCTCCTCATAGTGGCTGGCCGGAACGGGCTCGTCCCGCACCTGGTTGCCGCTCGGCTCGTAGCCGGTCTCCCGCGACCACCTGTCGGCCTCCGACTCCGTGTCCTCGCGCCGCGCCTGACCGCGTTCGCCTTCCCCGCTCCCGTTGCCCCGGTTCATTTCGCACGCCCCTTCCCTGCTGCCGTGGCGGTCCGCCTTCGGATGCCGCGCACGGCTCGCTGGCCATGAGGGAGTGCTCTACCCGGATATCGGCCGCCCTCACCTCTGGTGAGCTGCGATGTTTGAGCCCGTCCGGCCCAGGTAGCGGAAAGGTGCGGAGTCCGGCAGCACCTCCGAGGCTCGCCGGGCGCCGCGGCCAAGCGCTGGTGTCGGCCGCGGCCGCGCACACCTGGAACTTTGACGCCGCGCCCGGCAAAATGTTTGAGCCTCGCACGGAGGGCACAACCAGACAAGTTGCCGCTCTGGAGGGGTATCTAGCATGACAGCTTCCGTCACCCACCTGCCGACCAGCACAGCCCAGCTCGATGACGCAACCGACAACGAGCTGGTCCGGCTGGTCCAGTCGCTGCCGCGCGGGTCTGAAGACCACGACATCGCCTGCGGGAAGCTGGTCGCCAGGTACCAGTCGCTGGTCCGCTCCTGCGCGCTGCGCTACCGGCAGAGCCCGGAGCCGCAAGAGGAGCTGATGCAGGTCGGCTACGTCGGGCTGCTCAAGGCCATCAACAACTTCGACCCCTCCGTGGGCAGTAACCTCGCGGCCTACGCTCAGCCGTGCGTGAGCGGCGAGATCAAGCGGCATTTCCGGGACAAGCGCTGGCAGGTGCACGTCAAGCGCTCCGTGCAGGAGCTGCGGCTGGAGCTCAGGCGGGCTCGCTCCGACCTGACCCAGAGCCTGGCCAGGTCGCCGCGGGCCGACGAGCTGGCCGAGCACCTGGGTGTCAGCGACGATGAGCTGCGCGACGCACAGCGCGCGGACCTGGTCTTCCAGGCCTCGTCGCTGGACGCCCCGCTGGCGGACGGCCAGGACAACGCGAACCTGGCCGATCTCATGGGGGCGGAGGACCCGCAGCTTGAGCACGCCCTCGATATGGAGGCCGTGTGGACGCACTGGAGTGATCTGCCGCTCCGTCAGCAGCGGCTGCTCATGATGCGGTTCTACGGGAACATGACCCAGACCGAGATCGGGGAGCGGCTGGGCATCTCCCAGATGCACGTGTCCCGGCTGCTGGCCGGCGCGCTGGACTACCTGCGCGGCCACATCGTGGGCCCGGAGGCAGGCGCGCGGACCTGAGCTCAGTCGGCCGGGGGCTCGCCGGCCCGCACGGCCAGCATGGTCACGTCATCCCGCAGCACGCCGCGGCAGAACTCGACCACGACTTCTTGCACGCGCGATATCACGTGCGCGGGTGACTCGCCGCCGAGCGCCGCGAGCTCGTCGGTGAGCCGGTCCTCGAAGTACACCATGTCCGGGCCGCATGCGCTGGTCAGGCCGTCGCTGAAGAAGAACAGCAGGTCGCCGGGATCCAGGTCGAGTTCCTGGGTCGCGGGCTCGGCATCGGGGAAGATCCCGAGCGGCAGCCCGCCGCCCTGCAGAACCTGAGTCCTGCCGTCCGGCTTGACCAGCACCGGCCACGGATGACCCGCGCTGCCGAGCACGACGTGCAGGCGGCCGTCCTGCCAGCGCAGGTGACCGACGTTGGCGGTGACGAAGCGGCCGCCGAACTCCTCTTCCATCATGATCTCGTTCGCGCTGCGCAGCACCCCGGCCGGGTCGCTTTCCCAGTGGGCCAGGACCCGGACCGCGTGCCGCGCGGCAGCGGTCACCGCCGCCGCGTCCTGGCCCTTGCCGCAAACATCGCCGATGGACACGCCCCACCCGTCCCTGGCGGGGTAGATGTCGTAGAAATCGCCGCCCGCATCCTGGGCTCTGGAGGCCGGGGTGTGGCCGGCGGCCACCTCGGCCCCTGGGATCTGGCGCAGCTGCCGCGGCAGCAGGCTGGCCTGCAGCGCGTCGGCGATCTCGGCGCGGTGCCTGAGCATCCGGCCCGCCCTGATGGCCAGCCCCAGCTGCTCCCCCAGCTCCTCGACCAGCCCCACGTCGGCCATGCCGAAATGCCCGTGACCACCGAGCCGGGCCAGGGTCAGCGCACCGTAGCTGCTCTCACCGTCCGAGATCGGCACACAGAGCACCGACGTCGCCCCCAGCTGCATGAGCAGCGGCACGCCATCCGGGCCGTCCCCGAGGATGCCCGGGTCCTCGGCGTGCGCGAGGAGCAGGGAGCTGCCCGACTCATGCACGCTGACCGCCACCGACCTGGGGGGCGGATCGACCGCGGCTACGGCCCGGGCCAGCTCATCGGACGGGCTGGTCCTCCGGTCCCACCGCCAGCTGCCGGCGCAGCCGCTGGTGCCGTTCCACGTCCAGGATCAGCCACGCGGACAGTTCGCGCGCCAGCAGCCGCCCGAACCTCTGCATCGTGACCGACTCGCTGTGGTTGGCGTTCTCCAGCAGGATCCTGGTGGCGGACGTCACCAGATCGAGGCGGCGGGTGACCGACTGCAGCACCCCGTCACCCGGCTCGCCGCGCTGCGGATCCGGCTCCGGGTCGGGCGGGCCTGCACCGGGCGGGCCGACCGCCACGAGCAGCTGGCCGGCATCGCCCCGCACCTGGACCGGGCACGCGGTGACCGCGTACTCGGCCGCGCCGTCAGCGGCGAGCACCCCGCAGCGCAGGTGGCGGACCTCGCCGGTGCGGACCACGGTGGCGAGCTGCGACTGCACCGCCGCCCGGAACGGCAGGTCGACGAACGCGGTGAACAGCTTCCCGGTCGGGTAGCCCGAGCCCGAGCCCACGAGCTGGCCTGCGGCGGAGTTCGCCCGGCGCACGGTGCCGTCGAGCCCGAGCAGGAACAGCGGAACCGGGGCCTGCTGGAAAACGGCCTGCAGCAGCCGCCGCTCGGCGTGCGGACCGTCGTCGGGCTCCGCGGCGCGATCCCGCGCCGCCTGGTCGCTCGCGCCGGCCAGCGCCTCCACTGCGCCGTCCAGCTCGGCCAGCGCGGCGTCGAGCAGGGGCTTGAGCCCCGCTCCCGACAGGCCGGCCGCCTGTCTGAGCGCGTCGCGCCTGGCCTTCAGGCGGGCGGCCTCACCAGCCGCCTCACGCGGACCCGCAGACTGTGCCATCAGTAGTGCTCTCCGTATGCCCCGCGAGCCGTCCGGCCGTTGGACCGTCCCGATGACCGGGAGAGCCCCGGACGATCCAGCTTATCCCCGGCTTTGTGCTGGGAGACCCGCGTGCCGACGGCTAGCGCGCCAGGCCGATCTCCGCCAGGTCGGGTGACTCGATCACCCGGGAGGCGACCTCGGTCACCTTCATGTTGCGCGCTTGCGAAACCTGGCGCATCCGCTGCAGGGCCTCCTCGGCGCTACAGCCGAGCGCGTGCATCAGGACGCCCTTGGCCTGATCGACGACCGCGCGGGATTCCGCGGCGTCCTGAAGCTGCCGGGCCGCGCGCCGGGCCTCGCCGTATTCGGACGCGAAGCCGACCACCGAGCCGCCGAACGCGACGAGCCGCTCGGCCAGCGCGACCGAGTCCGCCTCGAGCATCCTGGGCCGGGCGCCGAACAGGGACAGGCTCACCGCCTCGGTACCGGACCGGTAGGCCAGGCTGAGTGAGCACCTGACCCCCTGGCGCAGCGCCACGCTGGCGTATTCCGGCCACCGGGTTTCCCCGAGCGTGTCGGGGCAGCTCACCGGCTCCTCTCCGCCGAGAGCATCCAGCATCGGCCCGCGCTCGCAGCGGACCTGCACCTCAATCAGCTCGGGCAGGGACGGGTGGCTCGCCGCCACCACCACCGGCTCGCCGTCCCGCCAGAGAATGGCCGCCGCCCCGGAGCACGCAGGCACCTGGCGTGCGGCCAGGTCCACCAGCTGGCTCAGCGATCGGGGCTCGGAGGCATCGCCGAGGCTGAGCAGGCCAGCGTCATCCTGCGCGATGTCTGAGGTTGACGTGGCGATCTCCCTCCGCGGCATGTGCGCCCGGCCCGGAATGGTGGCGCCCCTTCAGAGTGTCACGATCCGGGCGTCAGCGGTACCCGCCGTACTAACCAGTAGCGGCAGAACGGCCGGGTCCGTTACCAGACCCGATCCAGCGCTCCATGCAGCTCAGCAGCTCCTCGGTATCCACCGGCTTGGTGACGTAGTCGCTGGCGCCTGCCGCGATGCTCTTGTCCCGGTCGCCGTGCATGGCCCGCGCCGTCACGGCGATCACGGGCAAGCCCTCGAGTTCGGGGATCTCGCGGATCGCGCCGGTGGTGGCGTATCCGTCCATCTCCGGCATCATCACGTCCATCAGCACGATGTCGATGGTGCTGTCGGCGCAGAGCATCTCGATACCGGTCAGGCCGTCGGGCGCGTGCAAGCACAGTCATGCTGTACAGCTCCAGGATGCTGCTGATCGCGAAGGCGTTGCGCAGGTCGTCGTCGACGACCAGGACCCGCTTGCCGCGCAGGCTCTCGTGCGCGCCCTCGGCCGGGTTCTTGGCCAGCTCTTTGGGCGCCGCCACGGCGGGCGCTGCACCCGCTGGGCTGCTTCCGTCTACGACCTGCCCGTTCCCGGCCACGGTCAGTTCCGGCCGGACGTCC
Source organism: uncultured Actinomycetota bacterium (assembly GCA_963844655.1). Classification (GTDB taxonomy): domain Bacteria; phylum Actinomycetota; class Actinomycetes; order Streptosporangiales; family Streptosporangiaceae; genus JASHPR01. The sequence goes on from CAWJPA010000002.1 coordinate 691,457, forward strand.
GCCGGCTCGGCTGCATCGTCCAGGCGCGTGGTGGCCGACCGGCAGGTAGAGGGTGAACGTGCTGCCCTCGCCGGGGACGCTCCGTGCGGTGATCCGCCCGCCGAGCTGGACGGCGAGCTCACGGCAGATGGCCAGGCCCAGCCCGGTCCCGCCGTAGCGGCGGCTGGTGGTCCCGTCGCCCTGCTGGAAGGCGCCGAAGATGACCTCGAGGTTCGGCTCGCTGATGCCGATCCCGGTGTCCGTCACCGAGAACGCGAGGAACGGCTCAGCGGTGTCGGGCTGCGGCCGGAGGCCGCGGCGATCTTCGAGCTCCACCTGCCCGTGCTCGGTGAACTTGACCGCGTTCGACAGCAGGTTGTGCAGGATCTGCCGGAGCCGCTGCCGGTCGGTGACCAGGTCGGCGGGAACCCCTGGGGACGGCGCGGCCACGAACTCGAGGCCCTTTTCCGCGGTCAGCGGCTGGAAGACGGCCCGCAGGTCGTCCACCAGCGCACCCAGGGGGAACCGCTCGGGGTGCAGCTCCATCTTCCCGGCCTCGACCCGGGACAGGTCGAGGATGTCGTTGATGAGCTGCAGCAGGTCAGCCCCGGACGAGTGGATGACGTTCGCGTACTCGACCTGCTTGGGCGTGAGGTTCTGCTCGTGGTTGTGCGCGAGCAACCGGGCCAGGATGAGCAGGCTGTTGAGTGGCGTACGGAGCTCATGGGACATGTTGGCCATGAACTGGGACTTGTACCTGGAGGCCAGGTCGAGCTGCCGCGCCCGCTCCTCGAGCTCCTGCCTGGCCTGCTCGATCTCGATGTTCTTGATCTCGATGTCCCGGTTCTGGCGGGCCAGCTGCGCAGCCTTGTCCTCCAGCTCGGCGTTGGAGCTCTGCAGCTCGTCCTGGCGGACCTGGAGCTCCCCCGTGCGAGTCTGCAGCTCCTCGGCCAGCCGCTGCGACTCGCCCAGCAGCGCGTCGGTCCTCGAGTTCGCGATGATCGTGTTGACGTTAACCCCGATGGTCTCCATCAGCTGTTCCATGAAGTCCTGGTGAACCTGGGTGAACCGCGTGAACGAGCCCGCCTCGATGACCCCGAGCACCTGGTCCTCGAACACGATCGGCAGGATCATCAGGTTGACCGGGGCCGCCTCGCCGAGCCCGGAGGAGATCTTCACGTAGTCGGCCGGCAGGTCGTTCACCACGATCGGCTTCCTGGTCCTGGCCACCTGCCCGATCAGCGACTGCCCGAGCCGGAACTGGCTCGGCGCCTCGATGTCGGCCCGCAGCCCGTAGCCGGCGATGAGGCGCAGCCGGGTCTCGCCGCCGTTGCTCTCGGCCTGGAAGAACGTTCCATGTTGCGCGCCGACGAGCGGGACCAGGTCGTCCATGATCAGCTCTGCGACCACGCGGAGGTCGCGGTGGCCCTGCATCCGGCCCGCGATCCGGGCCAGGTTGGACTGCAGCCAGTCCTGCTCCTGGTAGGCGTTGGTCGTCTCGCGCAGCGACCGGACCATCGAGTTGATGTTGTCCTTGAGCTCGGCGACCTCGCCCTGGGCCTCGACCGTGATCGAGCGGGTCAGGTCGCCGGTGGCGACCGCGCTGGTCACCTCGGCGATCGCCCGGACCTGGCGGGTGAGGTTCCCCGCCAGCTCGTTGACGTTCTCGGTCAGCCGCTTCCAGGTGCCGGACACGCCCTCGACCTCGGCCTGCCCGCCCAGGCGGCCCTCGCTGCCCACCTCCCTGGCCACCCGGGTGACCTCGGAGGCGAACGCGGAGAGCTGGTCGACCATGGTGTTGATGGTGGTCTTGAGCTCCAGGATCTCCCCGCGCGCGTCTACGTCGATCTTCCTCGACAGGTCACCGTTGGCCACGGCGGTGGTGACCTGGGCGATGTTGCGGACCTGGCCGGTCAGGTTGTTCGCCATCGAGTTGACGTTGTCGGTCAGGTCCTTCCAGGTCCCGGCCACGTTGGGGACCACGGCCTGCCCGCCGAGGCGCCCCTCGGTGCCGACCTCGCGGGCCACCCTGGTCACCTCGCCCGCGAAGGCGCTCAGCGTGTCGACCATGCCGTTGATGGCCTCGACCAGGGCCGCGACCTCGCCCTGGGCCGCAACAGTGATCTTCTGGCTCAGGTCACCGCGGGCGACGGCGGTGGCTACCTGGGCGATCGAGCGAACCTGCGCGGTCAGGTTCGACGCCATCACGTTGACGTTGTTGGTCAGGTCCTCCCAGGTCCCGGACACGCCCCGGACCGTGGCCTGGCCGCCGAGATGACCCTCGGTGCCGACCTCGCGGGCCACCCGCGTCGCCTCGTCCGCGAACAGGGACAGCCGATCGACCATCGTGTTGATGGTCTCCTTCAGCTCCAGGATCTCCCCGCGCGCATCCACGGTGATCTTCTGGCTCAGGTCGCCCTGGGCCACCGCCGTGGCCACCTGGGCGATGGACCGGACCTGCGCGGTCAGGTTGCCAGCCATGAAGTTCACAGAATCGGTCAGGTCACGCCAGGTCCCGCCGACCCCCGGCACCCGCGCCTGACCGCCCAGCCGCCCGTCGGTGCCCACCTCCCGGGCCACCCGCGTGACCTCGTCCGCGAACGCCGACAGCTCGTCCACCATCGTGTTGATCGTGTTCTTGAGCTCCAGGATCTCCCCGCGCGCATCCACGGTGATCTTCTGGCTCAGGTCGCCCTTGGCTACCGCGGTGGTGACCTGCGCGATGTTGCGGACCTGGCTGGTGAGGTTGCCGGCCATGAAGTTCACAGAATCGGTCAGGTCACGCCAGGTCCCGCCGACCCCCGGCACCCGCGCCTGACCGCCCAGCCGCCCGTCGGTGCCCACCTCCCGGGCCACCCGCGTGACCTCGTCCGCGAACGCCGACAGCTCGTCCACCATCGTGTTGATCGTGTTCTTCAGCTCGAGCATCTCGCCCTTGACGTCCACGGTGATCTTCTGGCCCAGGTCGCCCTTGGCCACCGCGGTGGCCACCTGCGCGACGTCGCGGACCTGGCCGGTCAGGTTGCCGGCCATCGAGTTCACCGAGTCGGTCAGGTCCTTCCAGGTTCCGGCCAGGCCGGGCACCTCGGCCTGACCGCCGAGCCTGCCCTCGGTGCCGACTTCGCGGGCCACCCGCGTCACCTCGGAGGTGAACAGGGCGAGCTGGTCGTTCATCCCGTTGAACACGGCGGAGATCTCGTTCATCAGCGGATCGTCAGCGACGGGCAGGCGGGTGCTGAAGTCCCCGCTGCGCACCGCGGTCAGGCCGGTCAGCAGCCGCTCCAGCCGGCCGTCGTCGGACTCGGCGACCCGCTGCCTGGTTGTTGCCATCGGAGCTCCTTCTCACCGCAGGACGGGTGCCCGCACGCCTGCCGTGGGCCCTGCGACAGACCGATCCTGTCACTCCCTGTGTTGGCGGAGAATAGCCGTTAACAACTAAGCACGCGGTAGCGTGTGATTCCGCCCGCTGAGGGTGATCGCGGGAAGGCGGGTGCAGGTGACAGAGGCCAGCGGCGCTGATGTGGCGAGCGGCGCCGATGTGGCCCGGCTTAACGAGCTTATCGTCCGGCAGCGCCGGGAGCTGGAGGAGATGCGCTCCCAGGCCGCTGCCCACAGCATTGTCGACCTGGCCACTGGCATGCTCATGGAGCAGCTCGGCTGCTCACCGGCCGAGGCGCGGCAGCAGCTCACCCGCCTGGCGGAAAAGGCCGGCGGCAGCGTCGCCGAGCTGGCCGCGCAGATCACCCGCCAGCCGTCGCCCGGAGAGGCCCCGGATCCCGGCCTGCGCCGGTTCAGCCTGGCCTGGGCGGCCATCGAAGCCGCGCCCGACGGCACCGCGGTGGCGAGCGCCCTGCTGGACGAGGCGCTGGCCCCGGCGGGCGCCGTCGCGGTGGCCCTCTGGCTGACCGAGCCGGACGGCGGGCTCGAACTCGCCGGGCAGGCCGGTTTCGGTAACCGCGAGGCCGGGCGATGGCGCCGGGTACATCCGGATATGCGAACCTTGCCGCAGGAGGCGGCCCACCACGGCATCGAGATCTGGTGGCCAGCCGGCCCTCCGGAGGGCGACGACCGGCCGCTGATGGGCCAATGGCCCGGCGGGGCCCGCGCCGGGCTGCCGCTCCGCGACGCCGGGGTGACGGTCGGTTCCATGGTGATCTGCTGGCCGAAGCCGCTCGACGAGTTCTCGGTTCCGCTGCGCAGGCAGCTCACGGCCCTGGCCGACCTCGCCGCCCAGACCCTCAGCACCCAGCTTCCTGGCAGTGACCTGGCCGCCCGGCACCGGGCCTCCTGGGTCTTCGGCCTCATGGACGGCCTGCTGGACGGGTTCCTGTTCGCGTCCCCGGCCAGGAACGACGCCGGCGAGGTCACAGACTTCCGCATCGAGCACGCCAGCGACGGTTTCCGCGACCCGGAGGGCCGCGGCGCGGCCGAGCTGGCCGGCCGCCGGATGCTCGAGATGTACCCGGCCGCCGCGCTCGCCGGAGGGCTGTTCGACCGGTGCCTGGCCGCGCTGACCACGGGCGAGTTGCAGCACGTGGCGGGCGACGCGACCGCCGCGGTCCGGATCACGCCGCTCTACGACGGCGTGGCCATCGCCTGGCGCGCGACGGAAGACGCGGACCGCCTGGCTACCCTGCTGCAGCACGCGCAGCGGCTCGGCCGGATCGGCGGCTGGGAGGAGAACCTGCTGACCGGCGAGGTGCACTGGACCGAGCCGACGTTCGCGCTGTTCGGCCAGGAACCCGGAGTCCCGGTCCCGGTCGCGGACCTGCACACCCATGTGCCGACCGAGGACGTCCCGGCCGTGCTGGGCTTCAGGGACACGCTGCTGCGCGAGCACCGGGAGAGCGCCGTCGCCTTTCGCGTGATCCGGGCCGACGACGGCAGCGTGCGCCAGATGCGGGCCTACGCCGAGCCGGTCGCCGACCCGGCCGGAACCGTGACCGCCATCCGGGGCGCGTACCAGGATGTGTCGGCCGATTATCACACCCAGCTCGCGTTCGCGGTCGCGCGCGAGCAACTCGCGGACACCGAGGAACGGGCCGAGGAGGAGCACCGCCTGGCCCTGCGGCTGCAGCAGGCCATCACCCCGCGCTCGTCCGAGCCGGTCGCGGCGGCGGGGCTGGACGTTGCGGCCCGGTATCGGCCATCCGGGCCCGGCAGCCTGGTCAGCGGCGACTGGTACGACACGGTGCTGCTGCCGAGTAAAGAGGTGCTCATGGTGGTCGGCGACATCGCGGGCCACGGCCTGGACGCGGTGACCGGCATGGTCACGGTGCGCAACGGCCTGCGCGGGCTGGCGGTCACCGGGGCCGGTCCCGCCCAGCTGCTCAGCTGGCTGAACACCGCCGCGTGCCACTTCGCCGACGCCATCATCGGCACCGCCATCTGCGGCCTCTACGATCCGGCCGGCCGCTCGCTGCGCTGGGCCCGCGCGGGCCACCTGCCGCCGATCCTGGTCCGGGACGGCCGGGCCGAGATGCTCTCGCTCCCGCAGGGCCTGCTGCTGGGCGCGGACCCGGAGGCCAGGTACACGGAGGTAACCACCTCGCTGCAGCTCGGCGACGTGCTGCTGCTGTTCACCGACGGCCTCATCGAGCGGCGGGACCAGCCCATCGACGACGCCCTGGATTCGCTGCTCGAGATCGCCAGCCGGCCGGTCAAAAACATCGGCCATTACGCCGACCACGTGGTGGCTGCGGCCGCCAGCAATACCGATGACGACGCCTGCCTGGTCGCCGTGCACGTACGCTAGCCGGGCTGCCGACCCTTTGACTCGCGTGCGTCCTTGGCCGCGCTGGAGCGCGCGGTCCGCGTGGAGGCCTTATCGCCGCCGGAATCCCCGTCGGCTTCGAGCGCCGCATCGACGGTGTCATAGAGCGGGAGCCGCTCGGCCAGGCCGGTGATCCAGAGCGTCTTCGTGTACCGGTACCTCGCGCCGGCCAGCACCAGCGTCCCGCCCGCGGCTTGCAGCCGCTTCCAGTGGCCGACGATCACGGCCAGCGAGCTGGTGTCCATGAACTCGACGGCCGACAGGTCGAGCACGATCCGGCTGTGCTCCCGGCGCGCGCGGGTCAGGTGCTCGTCGAGCTGACGGCTGGTCACGATGTCGAGCTCGCCGCCGATCTCGACGACAAGGCTGTTGCCGCGGCGCTCGGACGAGAGCCGGAGCTCTGCCACGTGCACCTCCGGAACTCAGGCGGCCCTGACGACGTTGAGTCGCCTCATCGTATGCTGGCTTACTCCCTTAGCCGCGTGCGCATAGACATGCGGCCGAGGGGAACCTATCGCTGGGTGGGCCGCATGTCTGGTAAACACGAGGCACAAGTGCCGAATGCAGACGTTGTGCCAACTGCGGCCGATGTGCTCGTCATCGTGTGTCCCGGCGTGATCGGCCGATCCCGCCATGGCTGATGCTGCCGACGACGGCCTGCGGCACGTGGCGTTTCTCTACAGCGACCAGGCGGAGTACCTCGCCCAGGTCCTGGGTTTCGCCCGGGCCGGCCTGGCCCGAGGCGAGCCGCTGCTCATCGCGGTTCCCGGAGACAGGGTCAGGCTGCTGGAACGGCACCTGGCGCAGGAGCGCGGCGAGATCGTCTTCCGTGACATGGAGGCCATGGGCCGCAACCCGGCCCGGATCATCCCCGCCGTGCGGGCGTTCGCCGACCAGCATGCTGGTCAGCGGTTCCGCTTCGTCGGTGAGCCGATCTGGCCGGAGCGGTCTCCCGAGGAGGTCTGCGAGGCGGTCAGGCATGAGGCGCTGATCAACCTGGCGTTCGCCCTGACCGCGGCCACGATCCTCTGCCCCTATGACGTCACCCGGCTGGGGCCCGCCGCGCTCACCGGAGCCAGGCGTACCCATCGCGAGCTGCTGGCCCACGGCCGCCCCGCGGCGGCCGCGGGTCACGACACGCCCTGGGAGATGCCGCCGGAGTGCGACCGGCCCTTGCCGCCCCCGCCGGCCAGCGCCGAGGTCCTCGACTACGAAACCGACCTGGCCCCGGTCCGGCGGTTGGTGGCCAGCCACGCCGGGCGCAGCGGCCTCGCCGCCGACCGCGCCTCGGACCTGGTCCTGGCGGCCAGCGAGGTCGCGGCGAACACGCTCGGCCACACCAGATCGGCCGGCCTTCTGCATGTCTGGCACGACCAGGATGAGGTCGTCTGCCAGGCGCACGACCAAGGACTCATCGCCGACCCGCTGGCCGGCCGCGTCCGGCACAGCCCGGAAAGCCGCGGCCACGGCCTTTTCCTGGTCAACCAGGTGTGCGACCTGGTCGAGCTGAGGACAGGCGAGGTCGGCACCACGGTCCGCATGCACATGCGCCTGTCCTAGCCCCGCTTTACCGCAGCTCCTTCTGGCCCCGCTCGAAACCGCAGCGTGTCTACCATCCCGATACCGCAGCTCAGCGGGTGCTGACCTGCGCCCGGCCGGGTCATGGGCCCGGCCGGGCGGCACTCGCTAGGCCTTCCTGCCCCACCGGGCAGGCTCGTCGGGCGCAGCCTTGTCGGTCACGGGCTCATCAGGCATCGTGTCGTTGGGGTCGGCGCGCATGGGCTCCTCGGCCCGGCCGCCGGTCGGGTCCGTGGGCGCCGCCGCCACCGGACCTGGTCCGCGCGTTCCCTCATCCGCCTGACCAGCAGGCTCGCCCAGCAAGTCGCTGAACAGGGCGCGGTAGTGGACCATGGCCTGCCGCAGGTCCTCGGTGGACGCCTGGCCCGCGGCCGCGCTCTCACTGATCGCATGCGCCGAGCGGTACTGCTCCAGCGTGCCGGCGTGCTCGACGGACAGGTCGGCCATGGTCTGGTCGTGACCCTCGACCGGGTAGCCCCGCTCCCGCATGACGGCGTTCACCAGATCCTGCGCCTGGGCGACGGACGTCTCCGGCTGGTCCACGAACTGCTCCTGGATGGTCGCCCAGCGGGCGGCGTACTCGGCCCTGGCCTGAGCACTCAGCGGCCGGATATCCAGGCTCTTGACGCGCCGCTCCCGGCTCGTCAGCTCGGCCTCGGCCTTGAGCTGGCTCTTCTGCTCGCCGGCCACGCGATCGTATTCGGGGCCGAAGCGCTCTTGCAGCCTGCGCCGGCGGCCCTTGGCCATTGCCGCGATCACGACCGCCGCAATGACAACTACCGCCACAATGATGATGGCCACCGTCATGGGAACCTCCCTATTTCGAACACTGCCGTGGCCGACTCCCCGCGGTCCGGGACCTCAAACATCCCCGCCGGTGCACATGGCCCTCACGGGCAGTGGCCCCGCTGTGGCCGCGCGTACGAGATTGGCGGTAAGGGACGGCCGTTCAGAAACGAATCGCAGCTCGTGAGTGCGCTGCGAAACCACAGAGAAACTGCGGCTGGCTTTCGTTTAAGTCTCGCCCGGAGGGCAGTTAAGGCGTGCTCATAAGCGAAGGGAGCGAGCGGTGGTTCTGGTCCTTGCGGTCTTGCTGATCGCGCTCATCCTCGGCGGGCTCGGGTTCGCCATCCACATCCTGTGGTGGATCGCGCTCATCGTTCTGGTCCTCTGGCTGCTGGGGTTCTTTTTCCGGTCGGCCGAAGGGGCAGGGGGTCGCCGACGCTGGTACCGCTGGTAGCTGGCTGGCCTCACATCTGACCCACCTAATACCGCTGCCGCCGGCGCGCACCGCGTGCCGGCGGCAGCGGCGTCTGCGGGAACCGAATGTTCCGCCGCGGGGAATACTTCTGCCTAGAGCGGGCAGGCAGTTGACTTCACGACGATCAAGCAGCAGGGACGATCGACTCGAGGTTCGCATGACTGTTACCGACGACAGGACTGACCGGGCTGTTACCGACAACAGGGCCGAATGGTGGTCGCTCGGCGCCTGCCTGTCCGCCGATCCCGACTTGTTCTTCCCGATCTCCGAGTCCGGCCCGGCCCGGCGGCAGGTGACGGCGGCCAAGGCGGTGTGCGCTGGCTGCCAGGTCCGGGAGCGGTGCCTCAGCTATGCCCTCACCGCGGGCCCAATGCAAGGCGTCTGGGGCGGCACGAGCGAGGAGGAGCGCCGTGCCCTGGGGCCGAGCGGGCGGCCGGGCTCGGGCCCCGCGCTCCCTGTCCGCCGTGCGCAGGCCAAAGCAGCACAAGGTGGCGCACGCACCACGGCTGGCCTGAGACACGCGGAGTCCCGTGGTTTGAAATCCCCGCCGGCGGGGCAGTACTGTGGTGGTTAGTGCTTACGACGCAGGCACACCCTCACGCCGTCATGGCGTGTCGCTGGGGTGTGCCTTTTTGCGTTCCCCGTAGCTCCCGGCTCTGAGCCGGGCTGGCTCCTCCAGCTGCGCCGTGACCCCCGGTCACCATGGAGGAGGCTCGATGAGGATCGCCCTCGTCGCACAGAACAGCCCGATTGCTCAGCAAGCAGATCCGGACTCAAACTCCACGACGAGCCGCGTGACCTCGCTCGCGCAGGCACTGGCCGATCTCGGCCACCGCGTCACCATCTACGCGCGCCGGGACGCTAAGGCCCTCCCGGACAGCGCGATCCTCTCCCCCGGTGTCACGGTCGAGCACGTCACCGCGGGTCCCCCCGCCCCGCTGGACTCCGAGAAGCTCACCCGCCACCTGCCGGAATTCGGCAGCTACCTGGCCCAGCGATGGAGCCGAAGCCGCCCCGACGTGGCCCACGCCCACTACTGGACCAGCGGCCTCGCCACCCTGGCCGGCGCGCAGGACCTGGGCGTCCCTGTGGCGCAGACGTTCAGCTCGCTCGGTGCCGCCGAGCAGCGCTACTACCCGTCGCAGCCGCCGTCGGACCGCCGGGTCCGGCTCGAGGCCTGCCTCGCCCGCAGCGCCGATATAGTCCTGGCCAGTTCGGCCCAGGAGCAAGCCGACCTCGCCCGCCTGGGCGTGCCCAGGAACTCGGTCCGCGTGGTGCCGTGCGGCGTCGACACCGAGCGATTCTCCCCCGACGGCCAGGCGGCGGAACGCAGCGATCGGGCGCGGCTGCTGGCCGCAGAACCGCTGACCGCCCCGCGCGGCCTCGGCTCAGCGGTCCGCGCGCTGGCCGAGATCCCCGAGGCCGAACTCGTCATCATGGGCGGCCCCGGTCAGGCCGAGCTGAGCAAGGACAAGACCTACCGGGAGATCATGCGGTTCGCCAAGCAACTGGGCGTCGCTGACCGGCTGATCTGCACCGGGCGCATCAGCCCCGACGAGCTGCCCGCCCTGCTCCGCTCCGCGGATCTGCTGATCAGCACCGCGCGGTATGAGCCGGTCGGCATGTCGGCGATCCAGGCGATGGCCTGCGGCACGCCGGTGGTCGCTTCAGCGATCGGTGCCGAGCAGGACGCAATCGTCGACATGACCACGGGTCTGCTCGTTCCGCCCGGGCGGCCTGCCCAGCTCGCCCTCCGGATCCGGCGGCTGCTGGCGAACCCGCTGCAGCTGGAGGCCTACGGAATCGCGGCCTCGGACCGAGCCAGGTCCCGGTACTCGTGGGAGCGCATCGGCCGCGAGACCGTGGCCGCTTACGACAGCCGCCGGATCGAGCCGGCCGCTGCGGCCCGCATCGCAGAGCCGGAGGCCGTTCCCGTCCGAACCAGCGAAACGCGGCGAGTCCCGGCCGGGGCGCGCGCCTAGCACGGTCTGTGCCGGGCCCGGGACACCCCGGGCCCGGCACACCCGGCGGCCAGATCGGAGGTCGAGATGAGCTTGCCCGCCACCCAGGAGCACCTGCTGCTTGGGCTGGAAGGCGAACTGCAGGCCTCCGAACCACGTCTGGCCGCGATGTTCGCGATCTTCACTCGGCTCGCCAGGGACGAGGACCTCCCCCGCCTGGAGCAGCTGACCGACGAGCCCCGGCGGCTCTGGGAGTGGCTGAACGCCGCGCGCCGTCGCTGGTCCGCCCGCGTCGGCCGACTCACCGCCACGACCAAGGTCAAGACCCGGGCGCGGGCGCTGCTGCTGCTCGTCCCGCTCGCGCTGATGGTGCTGATGTTCGCGTCCATCAGCGTCGGATCCCCGAGCTCCCGGGTGACGTGCCGGTATCAAGCGCGCCTGGCCACGCCGGCCAGCCACGCGAAGACCTGTGTGACCGCGGCCAAGCCACGCGACTCATATATATGGCGCTGGCCGGGCCGTGCGACGGCCACGTGACGTCACGCGACCCTCCTAGATTCCCGCGACACGCCTGGCTCTAAATTCACGGTGGATGTTTGCGGCAGGAATGGTGGGTAGGAGAAGCTGCCCGGGAGCCGCGCGTGCGTTATCTCCCTCCCTCACCTGGAGACCACAGCGGGGCACCGGCCGGAGTGGGCGGCGACGGCGGACGCGGCCGCCGCCGCCCGCTCCCTTCTAGCTGGCCGCCCCTGTTCCCCGCGCGGCTAGCTGCACGATTCTCACGAGAGGACTCCCCATGCGCCATTCGGCCCTGCTGGTGCGCCGTCTGATTACGCGGGCCTCGAGCTCGCGCAGGGCAGACGCCTGATGGCCGCGAACGCGTCCGTGGCGGTGCTGGGAGCAGGCGGGATCATGGGGTTCCCCATCGCAGGTTTCAACCTCGCCCGTGCCGGATTCGACGTGCGGGCCTGGAACCGTTCGCGCGACAAAGCGGAACCCCTCTCCGGCGACGGAGCTCGGGTGACCGCCACGCCGGCCGAGGCGGCCGACGGTGCTGGCATCGTGCTGACCATGCTGTCCGACACGGACGCGGTGGTCGGCGCGATGAGCGGTGAGAACGGTGCCCTGGCCACGATGGCCGGCCCCGCCGTCTGGCTCCAGATGAGCACGATCGGCGAGGAAGGCACCGAGCACTGTGCCCGGCTGGCCCAGGAGCACGGCGTCGGCTTCCTGGACGCTCCGGTGCTCGGCACCAAGGGACCTGCGGAGCATGGCACGCTCATCGTCATGGCGTCGGGGCCTGAGGCGCTGCGGTCTGTGGTGCAACCGGTGTTCGACGTCGTGGGCGGGAAGACGATGTGGGTCGGCGAAGCGGGCGCGGCCACGGCGCTGAAGCTGGTGGTGAAGAGCTGGGTGCTGTCCGTGGTGGAAGCCGGGGCGGAGGCCATCGCGCTGGCCGAGGGGCTCGGCCTGGATCCGGCGCTGCTGTTCGAGGCCCTGGAGGGCGGTCCTCTCGACGTGCCCTACCTCCGGATGAAGGGCCGGGCCATGATCGAGCGCAGCTTCGAGCCGTCGTTCCGGCTCAGCCTGGCGGCCAAGGACGCCGGCCTGGTCGAGCAGGCCGCCACGCGGCGTGGCCTGGATCTGCCGCTGCACCGCGTGATCAGGGAGCGCATGGCGCAAGGCGCTGAGCAGCACGGCGACAAGGACATGAGCGCTACCTACCTCACCAGCACGCCCCGGGTCCCCGCGCCGTAACCGGCGCTCAGGGAAAGATCCGCATGCGCAGCTGGATGGTGGTGCCGTCGGAGTCGCTTCGGATGTCCACGTCGTCGCAGAGCTGACGGACGACCCAGAGGCCGTGGCCATGGCCGGCGTCGGCCGCGGGGCGAACGCGGCCCACGAACGGGTCGGTGATGTGCCCGTCGTCGGCGATCTCACAGATCACTTCGCCGGGCTCGACCCAGATGTGCAGGCTGCCGCCGCCGTGCGTGTGCCGCAGGGTGTTGGCGGCCAGCTCGCTGACGGCGATCACAAGGTCGCCGGTGCGGAACCCGGAGAGCCCGGCCTTACCCGCCTGTATCCGGACGAACTCACGCACCCGAGCCAGATCGTAACGATAAGTGATCATGGCAGCATGGGATGGAGGACAAACCGGTGACTGGCCCCTCTCGTTCAAGGTATCGCCGCTTCAGTACGAGGGGCCGGGCAAGTCGCCGTCCGTAGCAGGATCGGCTGGCGCCTCACCACGTGCCCTCCTTCCGGAGCCCTCGATCCGTATCGCCTTCCCCCGTTCGGCCACATCTAACGCACGGGTTTACCTGGACTCGCAGCGGGCACATCCGGGCCGTTCACGACGGGGTTCGGCGGGGGAGGATCAATGGCAACCAGCGTCGCGGCCGGGGTTCTCATGTTCTTTGTAGCGGCCATGGTCGCCCTGGCGCTGCGGTCTGGCTCAGCGTTCCGGCGTCGACGGCGCCTCCAGTTGCTGTCGCCGGAGTATGAGCGGCTGATACAGGAACCGCCCGAGGGGCTGTAAGCGGGCCACGCGCCCTGCTTTGTCGGTGCCCGCCGCTAACGATCTTTAACGGCAGGGGTTGCAGGCTGGGCTGACGGCTGGCGGGGACTGCTCAGCCCGGTCGAACTGGCCTGGTCCCACCTCAACAGATTCCTGGCCAGCCTGGCCAAGCGCAACCTCGCCGAGCTGATCGCGCTGGCCAGGACCCCGGCTCAAGCGGATGCAGTACCGGCCCGCGCTCCTCAACGGGTTCCTGGCCAGCACGAGGCCCGGCCTCACACCCTGTGGTAACCCCACCCTTAAGGATTGCTAGTCAGGCGGGGCGAACGACTGCCTTACAAGATGCTGGCGGGTACTCATAGCTGCAGGTTGCGGGAGCGTTCATGATTTCCGCTCCTTCGCCTTGTTAATCACCGCCCATAGCGCATCCTCAAAGATGCCCGGGTGTGCGCGCTGCAGCAGCACGAGCGCGCTTGCGCCGCCGTGCAGCGCGGACGGGCGAGGCTCCCGGTGGACGACCTGGGCCAGGGCTTCCGGCCCGGCAGAAGACTCGATCCTGGCCCGCACAGCGTCGAGATCGATCCCGATAGCAGCCAGCGCGTCCTGGTCCAGGCCGCCGAACAGGACCACTCCCGGTGCGGCCCGGCGGGCGATCTCCTCCTCGACGTCCTCCAGCGTGGCACCGCAGGAGTGCAGGACGGCACGCGCCGGCCGCGGGCCCGGTCCTGGGTGAAGAGCGGAGACGAGAGCGGCCATGAGATGCTCGCCGCTGACGTAGTGACGGGTGCGTCTGCCCGCGTGCCGCAGGGCGCGGGCGAGCGAGGAGCGGGTGTCCCGGGTCAGGTGCCTGGGCATTACCGGCTCCCGATCCGCTTGCCGTGCTTGCGGTGCACGGTCTGCTTGGTGACGCCGAGCCGCCCCGCGATGTCCTGCCACGACCACCCGAGCTTCCGCGCGTTCTCGACCTGGACGATCTCCAGCCGCTCGGTAAGCGCGCGCAGCGACGCCACCGCGCGGAGCCCGACATCAGGATCGGTGCTGGCGGCGCTCTGGGCGACTTCGACTGCGGATTCCACGCGCGTCAGCATACGCTGACGCCATCTTCGTGTCAACATAAGCTGACGGATCTGACCCCCGGCGTGGCGTGAACACCGGCCAGATCCCACCGAGCCGACTGGAACTCGCCTGCAGCCCTGCCCAGCGCGTGCCGGTCAGCCAACCGCAGCGCGCCGTCACCAGAACCGTAACCCCCGCTTTCAAAGATCGTTAGGCAGCAGACATGCGATGGTCTGAGATCCAGCCCGGGCCCCCAGCCGGTCCGCCGACTGCTCAGCTAAAACGCCCAGATGAAAAGGACTGCGCCAGAAACTGGCAATTGTTAGTTAATTGCCTAACAGCCCCAGGAGATTGACTGCCAACCGCCCATGAGATAGGCAGGTCGTGGTCGCGAAACGGCCAACGATGGATGGTCGCAATGTTCGCCTGATTGGGATGCCTACATGATGAGGGGTAAACCAGTGACGGCACTACCGGATGTTGACCTATCGGAGAATCCGGCGGCAAAACGCCGCCTCATGGGCCCGGCGGTCGCGTGCGTGGCGACCGCGATGCTGCTCGCGGCTACGGTCGTCGTGGGAGTATCCCTGGCTCGCACGCCCCAGGGCAACGGCATGCCAGCCGCGCTGGCGAAGCTGAGCTCAACCAGCCTCGACGCGAGGCTCAACGGAATCGGCACTCTCCAGAAGATCATGTCTGCGTCGCCCAGCGATCAGCCCTCCATCGTGCGGGCGCTGTCCGCGTTCATCCGCCACCGGTCGCCAGCCGGCACATCCGACGGCCCGATTACCCCGGATATCCAGGCCGCACTGGACGTCCTCATTTCCCATGACGATGACGTACGTATCGACCTTGCTGACGCCAATCTCACAAATGCGAATCTCATCGGTATAAATCTCAGCGAGGTCGATCTCTCTAATGCAGATCTCACTGGCGCGGATGTAAGCACCGACCTTGCCATGTGAACCGATCGCCAATACCTGGTCAGCCAGGGGAGTCCGGCCAGTGAGGATGCCAGAGCGGCCGGTCAGGCGGCCTGGGCGGGTGGGCTGTGGCTGTGCAGCACCCGGGTGCGGTCGGGGCTGGTCGCGATCACGGTCGCGTCGGGCTGGAGCACGATCTGCCAGTCCCACCGGTGGATGGCGATGAGGTGGTGGAACGCGCACAGCATGATCAGGTTGGTCAGCCTGGTGGCCCCGCCCTTGGAGCGGGGGATGATGTGGTGCGGCTGGCAGGCCAGGACGGGCTGGTCGCAGCCGGGGAACCGGCAGCACCGGTCCCGCCCGGCCAGCAGCCGGCGGATGTGCACCGGGATGGACTCGGACAGTTCACCGACGTCCAGCGGCAGGCTCATCGACGCGGCCGGGCCGTCGAGCAGCCCGGTCCGCAGGTAGGCGGCCAGCCCGGCGGGCCCGGACAGGACGTCGGCGGCGCGGGCGATGATCAGCTGCCGCGCCGCCCGCTCGGCGAGCTCCCGGCGGGCGGTGGCGGCGTCGCGGTTTCCGCCGCGCAGCAGGACGGCGGCGAGCTGGTCGACGACGGCGGGGTCGACGTGGCCGGTGACGGCGGGCACGAACGCCGCGTCGCAGTCATAGCCCGGCCCGGCGGGCGCCCCCGGCCAGGACGACGCCAGGTTCGCCGCGCCCGGCAGGCCGCGCAGCTGGTCGAGGGTCATGTGCAACTGGATCTGGGTGGGCTGCCCGCCGCGCTGCGGCAGGCACCCCGACCCGATCAGCCGCCGGCACGCTTCTTCCAGCGCGTCATGCTGGCGCTGCCACTTCGACCGCAAGTCCTCCGGCCCAGCGTGCTTGCCCAGCGCCTCCAAGACGGCTTGCAGCGCGGCGGTGGCCTGCGGGGTCAGGTCCGCGCGCAGCTTCCCCGCGCCGCCCATGGTCACACCCAGGCTCAGGCTGCGGTCGCGGAACCCGTCATCATCACCATCACAATCCGGCCGTGCGGTCCGCTTGACCATCTCCTCCGCCAGACCCGCCAGGTCCCTCAGGTCTGCACCACCCGCCGCCGCGGCCAGCAAGATGGCATCCGCGTCGGGGCGCGTGGACTCGGGCAGCACATCGGTCCACTCCCAGACCTGCCGGGCCCACGACGCCGAGACCTCCCCCGCCGCCAGCGCCTCAGCGATCGCCGGGTGGGCGGCCAGCCGCTGCATCGACGTCATCGCCGCATAGGCCGCCCCGCCGCTGGCCTGGGTCTGCCACTTCAGCCACGTCCGCGCACTGCCATGACCGTCATCCTCATACCCGCCCTGCGCGGTAAACGCATACAGCACCCGCGCCCGGGCCGCGGTATGAATCGACTCGGCGCGGGCCAGCGCCCGCAGGCACTCAGCCTGCTCATCGGTCGTCAGCGACGCGGTGTCCGCGGCGGCCAGCCACGACAACCCGGCCTGCGTCATCGCCACGGCGTCCGCGGCGGTGGCGGGCTCGGCTGGCATCTGGCCGGGTAAGCACATAGGCGATAGACCTCCATGGAGCTTGGAACCGGGCACCATTTCAGATGCTGGCGCCCCGCCTTGCGGATCTTGTTTATCGAAGCTTTGTACTGACGCTATCGGATGCCTCGGACATTTCTCGCTCACAGGAGCGAACCGGCAGAAATTAGTCCAAGATTTTCGGGGGCCGCCGTGTGCGGAATTCCCAGCTCGCTGGATGCGGGATCCGGAGACTCGCGGGTGCGACCAGCAGCGCGTGCTGCCCGCCGGGCTCACTTCCGAGCCAGGACAGCGCGGACTGCGGCGTTGGTCGCCGACCGGCTCAGGTCGTCGGAGAAAGGGCCGCCCGGGTAGGGCACGACCCATACATGCAGCATCTGCGCGGTGTGACGGTCCGTCCATGACGACGGGTTGCAGGTGTCCCGTAGCTGCACGCCGAACCCGGCGATCGTCGGCGTGTCGCCCTGGCACACGACGAGATGTGCGTGCCAGCGGGTCAGCGACCCGCCGCGGCGATGACCTGGGACGCGGTCGGCGGCGCGGTCGAGCCGTACATCTTCATGTCCGGGAGGCCAGCAGTCGTCCCCATCCCGGCATCCCGGACTGTGGGTGGAACTGGCCACCAACTCAGGGTTGATCCGGCTAGGCCGGAGCCGCACCGTCGTCGAGCGCCTGATACGTGCCGGACCAGAAGCCGGACTCCACGCCCGGGCCGCCCGGAGCCGCCAGAACCTGCGTGCACAGGACCGCGACCAGGCCCTCGTCGGGGTCGTTGACCCAGTGGGTGCCGAACCCGCCGCTCCAGCCGTAACCCTTGACCCCCCCGACCTCAGGGCGGTCGATGATGGACAGGCCGAAACCCCAGCCGCGGCCGTCGAGGATCGGTCCGGCGCTCTCGCGCTGCCCAGCGGTCAGGTGATCGGTGGTCATCGCGGCCACCAGCTCGGGCGCGAGGATGCGCGTGCCCCGGTGCGTGCCGCCGGCCAGCAGCATCTGCCCGAAGGCCAGGTAGTCGGCGACGGTGGAGACCAGGCCGGCCCCGCAGTCGGCGAACGGCCGCGGGTGCGCCCACTGACCGTCGTCGTCAAAGGGCTCCAGTCCCCCGCCGGCCGACTGGTAGCACGGCACCAGCCGGTGCAGCTTGCTCTCCGGAACCCAGAAGCCGGTGTCGGTCATGCCCAGCGGGCCGAAGACGCGCTCGGCGTAGAAGGTCGCCACGGGCTGGCCAGCGGCCCGGGCGATAAGCACGCCGAGGATCTGTGAACTTGTGTTGTAACGCCAATGCGTACCGGGCTGGTCCATGAGCGGCAGGGTGCCCATCCGGCGCAGCCACTCATCAGGACCATGCGGCGTGGCCGGTGTGGGCGGCCCGAGCGAGCTGAGCTCCAGGGCCTGCTCGGCCTCGAGGATGGGGTACTCGCTGGGCGGGGCCAGCATCATGCCGAAACCGGACCGGAACGTGAGCAGATCGAGCACGGTGACCGGCCGGCCGGCGGGCACGGTGTCATCGACCGGCGCGTTCGGGCGGCGCAGCACCGGCCGCCCGGCCAGCTCAGGGAGCAACCAGTCGATGGGCTCGTCGAGCGCGATCCGCCCGTCCTGGACCAGCGTGAGCGCGGCCACCGCCGTGACCGGCCTGGTCATGGACGTGATGCGGAAGATGGCGTCCGGCTGGATCGGCTCGCTGCCGCCGGCGGCGGCGCTGCCGACGGCGTCGATGTGGACGTCGCCGCCCCGGCTCAGGGCCAGCGCCAGGCCCGGAACCTGCCCCGTGCCGACATGACCAGCCATCACCTCATGGAGTTGCTCCAGGCCAGCCTGGGACAAGCCCCGTGTGGGCATGGTCATCGCCCCTTTCGTGAACGTTTCATAGCTCAGCGCCAATATTTGATGACTTGTTTATTTGCTCACCGGGCATTGCTCGTTCCCACAATAAAGAGCTTCCTTAATGCGATCGCGCCGGTTCGCGCCACGTTCGGCGCCGAGCACCAGTGCGGGTTCTGGGACGCCGGATAAGGGGGCTGTTCTCCGAAGCGGCCTAGCGCGTCCGGTGCGCCCCCCTCTACGGTGGGACTCTGTTGCCAGGCACCGCAGCTCAGCTGAGGTTCTTGCCGGGCTGGGGAGGATCAGATGACCATCACCGGGCCCGCGCCTGGGATCAGGACCCTGGTCTTCGACGTGCTCGGCACCGTCGTGGACGAAGCTGGATCGCTCGCGGCCG
This sequence comes from uncultured Actinomycetota bacterium, assembly GCA_963844655.1. Taxonomy (GTDB): domain Bacteria; phylum Actinomycetota; class Actinomycetes; order Streptosporangiales; family Streptosporangiaceae; genus JASHPR01. Next base: position 710,253 of record CAWJPA010000002.1, read on the forward strand.
AGACCGCCGCGGCGCTGGCCACCGCCGGGATCGGGCCGGACCGGGCCCGGGAGCTGTCCCGGGAATGGACGGGCCGGGTCGATGAGCTGATCGCGCAGATCGCCGCAGGCGAGGCGCCGTGGCGATCCAACGACGAGTTGCGCCTGGTCGCCTTGCTCGACGCGGTACAGGCCGTCGACCTCGACGAGCTTGATCCCGAGGTGCTCGAAGACCTGGCCCTGGCCGGGTACCGGCTCCGGCCCTGGCCGGACTCGGCCCGCGCGGTGCAGGCCTTGGCCGGCGCGTTCACCGTGGTGGCCCTGTCCAACGCCAGCCTGGCCCAGCTGGCCGACATGTCCGCGGCCGGCGGCCTGGCCTGGCACTGTGTGCTGTCGGGGGAGCTGGCCCAGGCCTACAAGCCCGACCCGGCCGTGTACCAGCTGGCCCTGGAACTGCTCGACCTCGACCCGGAACAGACCATGATGGTCGCCGCCCACCCCTGGGACCTGCGCGCCGCGGCCGAGCACGGCCTGCGGTCGGCGTACGTGTCGCGGTCGGGTGAGGGTGTTCCGGCCCCGAACGACCGCTTCGACGTGTACGCCAAGAGCCTCGCGGACCTCTCCGGGCTGCTCACGGCCGGGACCGGAGCGGGAACCGGCTAACGGATGAGCGTGGACCCGGTGTGGGCGCTGCGGCAGATCGCGTTCCAGCTCGAGCGGGCGGGAGCGCCGACCTACCGGGTGAGGGCGTTCCGCGGGGCAGCCAGTGTGGCGGAGCGGCTGCCCGCCGGCGAGCTGGAAGCCCGGGTGGCCGGCGGGACGCTGCAGGAGCTGCCCGGGATCGGGCCGGCTACCGCCCAGGTCATCACCCAGGCGTCGGCCGGCCAGGAGCCCGAGTACCTGACCAGGCTGTTCGGGGAGGCCACCCCGCCAGAGCGCACCGCCATGCGGGTGGCGCTGCGCGGCGACTGCCATACGCACTCCGACTGGTCCGACGGCGGCAGCCCGCCCCGGGAGATGGCCGAGGCGGCCCGTGATCTGGGCCACGAGTGGATCGCGCTGACCGACCACTCGCCCCGGCTGACCGTGGCCAGCGGGCTGTCCGCCGACCGGCTGCTCACGCAGCTTGACCTGGTCAGCGCGCTGAACGAGGAACTGGCCCCGTTCCGGATCCTGACCGGGATCGAGGTGGATATCCTCGAGGACGGCCGCCTGGACCAGCGTGAGGACCTGCTCGCCCGGCTGGACGTCGTAGTGGCCAGCGTGCACTCCAAGCTGCGGATGCCCGCGGCGGAGATGACCAGGCGCATGGTGGCCGCGATCCGCAACCCCCAGGTGGACGTGCTAGGCCACTGCACCGGGCGCCTGATCCTCGGGCGCGGCCGGCCGGAGTCGTCCTTCGACCCGGAGGTGGTGTTCACCGCGTGCGTCGAGAACGACGTCGCCATCGAGATCAACTGCCGACCGGAACGCCAGGACCCGCCCGACCGGCTGCTGGCCCTGGCCGTCGAGACCGGCTGCCGGTTCGCCATCGACACCGACGCGCACGCCCCGGGCCAGCTCGACTGGCTGGGCAGCGGCTGCGTGCGGGCCGAGAATTTCGGCATCCGCCCGGACCAGGTGATCAATACCCGGAGCACGGACGAGATGTCCCGGAGCACGTGACCAAACGTCCCGCTATGCCCGACGACGCGGGGGACCTTGTGCCCTTGCGCGGTGACCCAGGAAGAGGTCCGATGACATTGTGACGGTTTGCGGAGAAAGGAAAGGCTGATGTACGAGAGATTGCTGGTCGCTATTGATCATTCAGAGGTCACCGAGCGGGTACTCACCGCGGCCCGCAACCTGGCGTCGCTGTCCCAGGCGGAGGTCTGGGTGCTGCACCTGAGGGAGCGGGAGGTCCTGCCCCGAGCCGGGCTGGTCCCGACCGAATCTAAGGGCAAGGCCCACGCCGAGGTCGATGCCGCGGTCGAGGAGCTGGCCAAGGCCGGGATCAACGCGCACGGCGAGGTCAGGGACACGGTGTTCGGCTATGCCGCCCGCGACATCGTCGATGACGCCCAGGAACACGATGCGAGCGTGATCGTCATGGGCTCACGGGGCCGGGGCGACCTGGCCGGCCTGGTTCTCGGCAGCACCGCGCACAAGGTCATCCATCTCGCCGACCGGCCCGTGCTGGTGATCCGCTGACGCGGCCCATCGTGACCGCGTGCGTCGAGGTGGCAGGTCGCGGGGCCGAGGTAGGCGCCAGCGATGCGCTCCCTCTTAACCTTCCTCGGCGCGGGCGACGGTCGGCTTTCTGGCCTGGGCCACCGAGGCCTCCAGGGCGGCCATCAGGTCGATAACGTTGGACTTCGGGCGCTCCGCCTCGACCACGACGGTCTCACCCTCGCGCTTGCGCTCGATCAGCTCAGCGACCCGCGCCCGATAGCTGTTGTGGTACGCCTCCGGGGACCACTTGACCGTGAGCGACTCCACGAGCTGCTTGGCGACATCGAGCTCGCGCCCGCTGAACGTGGTGTCCTCGGGCAGGTTGCCGAGTTCCTCGCCCGGCTCGCGGATCTCGTCGGCGAAGTACATGGTCTCCAGGATCAGCACCTCGTCGCCGGGGCGCACCGCGGCCAGGTGCTCCTTGTCGCGGAGGATGAGGGTGGCGATGCCGACCTTGCCCGCGTCGTGCATGACCTGCCGCAGCAGCGCGTAGGCCCGGTCCGAGCCTTTCCCCCGCGGCGCCAGGTAGTAGGTCGACCGGAAGAACACCGGGTCGATCTGGTCCAGGTCGACAAAGTCGCTGATCTCGATCATCTCCGACCGGCCCGGCGCCACCTCCTTCAGCTCCTCCTTGGTGACCACCACGTACTCGCCGTCGCCGACGTCGAAGCCGTTCACGATGTCCGCCGTGTCGACCTCCTCGCCGCTGACCTCGTCGACCTTCTTGTAGCGGATCCGGTTCGAGGTTCCCCCGTGCAACTGGTGGAAGTGGATCGTCTGGTCCGCGGTGGCCGGGTACAGCCCGACTGGGACGCTGACTAGCCCGAAGCCCAGGAAGCCCGACCAGATAGCGCGCGCCATGCGGTCAGACTAGCTCCACGCGGCCATCATCCGGCCGGCACCGCGCCTGCATGGCGCCCGGGTTTCCTGACTGGTAGAGCCGCCCGGCGACTGGCCTTCCCCTGGGCCAACGGACGGCCGCAAAGGAGAACCAGTCATGATCCCGACTCGCCGGTCCTGGCGGCTGGCGACCGCCGGCCTCGTCTCCGCTGGATTGCTCGGCACCGGGGTGGCTATCGGCGCATCAACCGCGGGCTCGGCTCCGGTCAGCCGGCCCGCCGCGGTCAGCGTGCCAGCCGTCACCGGCACGACGAGCTACGCATCGGTGGTCCGCCAGGTGGTGCCCTCGGTGGTGCAGATCCGAACCCAGGACGGGCTAGGCTCCGGGGTCATCCTCGACGACAAGGGTCATATCGTCACCAACGCGCACGTCACCGGGGGCGCCAGCAGCTTCCAGGTTCAGCTGGCCGATGACCCGGCCCCCCGCTCCGCGCACCTGGTCGGCAGCTACCGGCCGGATGACCTGGCCGTGATCCGCGCGGACGACACGGACGGCCTCAAGCCCGCGCGGCTGGGCGACTCCAGCCAGGCCAAGCCCGGCGACGTGGTGCTCGCCGTCGGCAACCCGCTGGGCCTGACCAGCAGCATCACCGACGGCATCATCTCCGCCACCGGCCGCTCGGTCACCGAGCCCGGATCCGCGGACACGCCGGCCGCCACCCTGCCGAACGCCATCCAGACCAGCGCGGCCATCAACCCCGGCAACAGCGGCGGGGCGCTGGTCAACCTGGCCGGGGAGGTCATCGGCATCCCCACGCTGGCCGCGGCCAGCCCGGGCAACGGTGCGCCTGCGCCCGGCATCGGGTTCGCGATCCCGTCGAACGTGGTCCGCGACATCGCCGGCCAGATCATCGACTCCGGGCATGTGACCGACTCGCACCGGGCCGCGATCGGCGCCCAGATCACGACCACCACCAACGCCGACGGCACCTCCGCCGGGGTGGGCATCGTGGCCGTGACCCCCGGAGGTGCGGCCGACCGGGCCGGGCTGCGCGCGGGCGACGTCATCCGCTCGCTCGGCTCCACGCAGACCCCGACCGGCGAGGCGCTGGCGCAGGCCCTGGCGGGCATGCGCCCCGGGCAGCACGTGACCGCGACCGTCGTCCGCGACGGGTCGTCCCAGGACGTGCAGCTCACCCTCGGTCAGCTGCCCGGCAGCTGACCGCCTCCTGACCGCCGCTGCCGGCCCGGGCCGGCAGCGGCCCTTTCTCCTCTACTAGTGATCTACGCTGCTTGACGTGACCGAAACCGAGGCACTGGGCGTCGAGCCGACCCTGGACGACGGTACCCGGCTGAGCAGCACGCGGGTGTGGGACGAGACCGCCAGGCCGCAGCGGCCAGCTCCCCCGGCCGAGGCGGGCTACAGCCGGTCCGGGCGCGCGACCAGCCGGCACCTGATCCAGATACACGACATGCTCCGCTCGGAGCTGGCCAGCCTCCGCGACCTCATCGCCCAGGTGCGGGACGGGCTGGTGAGCGCGGGTGAGGCCCGGTCGCAGCTCAACGAGATGACCATGCGGCAGAACAACTGGACCATGGGCGCCTACTGCCAGAGCTACTGCCGGGTGGTCACCCACCACCACTTCGCCGAGGACGCCATGGTCTTCCCTCACCTGCGGTCCAGGGAATCGGGGCTCGGCCCGGTGCTGGACCGGCTCCGCGACGAGCACGGCGTCATCCACGAGGTGCTGGACTCGGTCGACCGCGCGCTGGTCGCGTTTATCGCCCAGCCCGGGGATCTCACCGAGCTCCAGGAGGCCGTGGATCTGCTCACCGACACGCTGCTGTCCCACCTCGCCTACGAGGAGAGCCAGCTCCTCGAGCCGCTGGCGCGGTACGGCTTTTACGACTCGCCGTTCTAGCCTGGCGCTGCAGGGACGGGCCGGCTGAGATGGGACTATGCCATCCACGCCAAGGACAAACCCGCTGCTCAGACTCGGCCGGCTGACGCTGAGCCCGGAGCTTCGCGCCCTGCAGCCAGGCTCGGCCGGATCCGGCCTCGTGGTGACCGCCACGGTCGGCGTGCCGGACTCGCCGAGTGAGCCGCAGCAAGCCTGGGACGTGGCCTGGGACGACGCCGTCCGCGAGGCCGGCCAGCTCGGTGCGGACCCGGGCACCGCGCAGGCCCTGGCCGCGGGGGCCGGGGATGCCCTCGTCGGCGGCACCCGGGTCGTGGTGACCGCCCACGGCAAGGTTCTGCTGGCCCGCTGGCTCGCGCCCGGGGCCGTCGCGAACTCCGTGCGGGTCGGCCCGCTGCCGCATCTCCAGGAGGTGGCCGCGGGCGCGGCGCGGCGCCCCGCCTACGTGGTCGTACAGGCCGACCGGGACGGTACGCTCATCGCCGCGCACGTCAGCGGCGATGAGCAGCCTCCCGTCCAGTTCCCCGTGGGCACCCGCCCCGGCCTGTCCAGCGATCCCCATCCGGACCGGCCGCCCGCGCAGCTCCACGGCCCACGGCACGTGACCGACCGGGAGCCGGAGTCCGGCGGCCAGCGGAACGACGCGTTCATCGCCGGGCGCGTGGCCGAGGCCGCGGCCAGCGTGGGTGCGCACATCGTGCTCGGCACCGGGGACCGGCACATTCTCGACGCGGTCGGGGGTCACCTGCCCGATTCGATCGGCCCGATCGCCACGATCGCGGACAGCGCCAACGGCCCTGGCCTGGGCGCCGCGATCGGCAACGCCCTGGACAGCATCACCACCGAGGCCGGCCGCGCGGTCGCCGACCTGGTGGCCTCGCGCACCGGGGGCCCCGACCCGGCCGCGGTCCGCGGCATCAGCCCGGTAGCGGAGCAGCTGGCCGAGCAGCAGGTCGCCGTGCTCCTGGTCGCGGCCGACATCGCCGGGGACGCGGGCACGACTTACCGGATCGGGAGCCGCCCGACCGAGTTCGTGGTCGGCGACCCCGAGGTCGGCGTGGCGGTGCCGCTCGAGGACGGCCTGGTCTGGGCGGCGCTGCACCAGGACGCGGTCGTGGTGCAGCTGCCGGACCGCTCCGGTGCGCTGGGCGGTGCGGCCGCCGCCGCCCTGCTGCGCCGCGGACCGGCGGCCTAGCGCCCAGGACGTAACGAAAACGGCCGAATTCTGAGGGGTTGGGCACTCACGGGGGAGGAGATGCAACGCTGTAGGGGGACATAGGTGAGGAGGCGTCAGATGGTGACTGAGGTCAAGCGAGATCCCGCTGACATGGTGGCCGGCCTGGGCCGGCACTGGGGCTGGGTCTTGGCGTTCGGCATTCTCACGCTCGCGGTCGGCGTCGTAGTGCTGGTGTGGCCCGGCCGCACGCTGATCGTGGTCGCGGTGCTGTTCGGCATTCAGCTGGTTGTCATGGGCATCTTCCGCTTCGTCTCCGCGTTCGCCGTCAGCGACGTGGGCGGCGGCACGCGGGTGCTGTACGCGCTCCTCGGCGTGCTCTCGCTGATCATCGGCCTGTACGCGCTGCGGCACGTGCTGATCACCCTGCTCGCGCTGGCGCTGCTGCTGGGCATCTTCTGGATCGTCAGCGGGGCGATCGAGCTGTTCAACGCGCTGGCGCACAGCGAGGTGGAGCACCGGGGCTGGTTGATCTTCACGGGCATCCTGAGCATTGTGGCCGGCATCGTGGTCCTGGCCTATCCCGGGATCTCGCTGGTCACGCTCGCGATCGTGCTCAGCATCTGGCTGCTGATCTACGGCGTGATGGAGATCACGATCGCGTTCCGCATCCGGCGGCTCGCCCACCGCGCCTAAGGTCAGCTCTTGGCCGGGCGGCGGCGCCTGCGGGGCGGCGGGCTGTCCGGCGGGGGCGTGGTCGCGGTCAGCGGCAGCCTGGACGGCGGCTTGACCTCGGCCAGCCGCAGGTAGGTCAGGAGCCGCTGCCCGCCCCGGGTGGACAGGCTGGCCAGCACCTCCTGCAACTCGGCCACATCGCGGGCCACGACCGTGAGCAGGTAGTCCATCTCGCCCGCCACGTTGTCCGCGGCGATGATCTGCGGCAGCGCCCGGATCTGGTCCTCGAACACCCTGGTCGCGTGGGGGTCATGCCGCGCCAGGGTGGCGAACACGTACAGCTGCAGCGGGAACCCGGCGGCCGCGGGGTCGAGCTGGGCACTGATGATCCGGATGACGCCGGACTCCTTCAGCCAGCGAACCCGGTGCAGCGTGGCCGCTGGCGACAGCCCGACTAGGCGGGCCAGCTCGACGTTCGTGCAGTCCGCATCGGCCTGCAGCGCCGTGAGCAGCCTTACATCAACATCGTCAAGTTCAACAGCCATCTCACCATGTATTATTAAGCTTAAGCGCTCTAACAGCAAATTATTGCCTAGCCAGCGGCGATCATAGAGGCATGAACACCAACCGTCGCCGTGCCGTCGCAGCGCTCGTCGCCGCCGGGCTGCTGTGGGGCACCACCGTGCCGCTGTCCAAGCTGGCCCTGCAGTGGCTGCCGCCTGGCTGGCTGGCCTTCGCGCGCTTCGGCCTGGCCTCGGCGATTCTGCTCGCCGCGACCCCGCGCCGTGCGGTGCGCACCGCCTGTACGCCACTGACGCTGGTGTCGGGCGCGGCCGGGTACGGCGGGTCGGTCGTGGTGCAGAACGCCGGCATCACCCGGACCAGCGTCACCCACGCGGCGCTGCTGGTTGGGGCCACGCCCGTGCTGGTCGCGATCATCGCGGCGCTCTGGCACCGCACCGTGGCGCGCCCGGTGGCCTGGGCCGGGTTCGCGGTCTCGCTGGTCGGCGTCGGCCTGATCACCGGCGGCCAGGGCGGCGGTGCCACGGCCGCCGGCGATGGCCTGGTCCTGCTGTCGCTGCTGCTGTCGGCCGGGTTCACGGTGGCGCAGACCCGCCTGCTGCCCGGCCGCGACCCGGTGGCTCTCACGGCCGTGCAGTTCCTGGGCGCGGCCCTGGCCGCGCTGCTGTTCTCGGCGGTCGCCGAGGGCATGCCGCCCGCGCCGCACGGCCCGGGCGTGGCCCTGGTCACCGTCGCCCTGGCCGTCGGGGGCACGCTGCTGCCGTTCACCCTGTTCGCCTACGGGCAGACCTGGGTGTCGGCCGAGGTGGCGGGCGCGTTCCTCAACATCGAGCCGCTGGTCGGCGCGGTAGCCGGAGTCGTGGTGTTCGGCGACCCGGCGGGTCCGGTGCAGGTCGCCGGCGGCGTCGCCATCATCGCGGGCATCGTGCTGAGCTCGCTTCCGATGCTCGGTGCTGGTCACCCCCGTGCTGACCGGACCCGTGCTGACCGGACCCGCGCCGACCAGCCCCGTGCGGCCCGGGCCCGGCAGGCGACCGGGCGGGCCCAGGCGGCGCGGCGGCCCCGCGGCCTACCGGGACAAGCGTGCCAGCAGCCCGGCTATCAGCACCTCGAGCACCTCGCGCACCGTCGCGGCGAAGTCCAGCCGCATGGCGGCCAGCTCCGGGTCGGCCTGGTAGGCCGCCAGCATCGCTGCCGATGGCTGCGCGCTCGGCCACACCGCGCCGGCCACCAGGACCGTCGCACCCGCCAGCCGGAAGCTGTCGTGCTCGCCGAGCTCACCCAGGCAGCCGCGGATCAGGTGGCCCAGCGCGGCCGCGTTCGCCATGGCCGTCCGCTTGAATGCCGCGGCGACCTGTGGCGAGACGTTGCGTTCCAGCACTGCGGCCTGCGCGCTGAACAGGTCGCACAGCACGGGCCTTGACGCGAGCGAGGCGGCGAGCGCGGCGGCCAGACGGTCGCCGCGCTCGGCCGTCTGCGCGCCGGCGTCGATCCCGGCGAGGACCTCCTCCAACTGCCCGAGCCACTCCTGCCAGGCCGAGTTGAGCAGTTCGAGCAGCACGGCCTCGCGGGAATCGAAGTAGCGCAGCACGTTCGACTTGGCCAGCCCGGCCCGCCGGCTGAGCTCGTTGAGCGAGACCTGCGCCACCGGCATCTCGGCCAGCATGTCCGCGGCCGCATCGAGGATGGCCCGGCGGCGTGCCTCCCGCTGCTCCTCGCTGCGCGCGCGCTGGAACGTGGTCATGCGCCCAGATTACAGACCGACGGTCCCTTGTGTACAGACCATCGGTCTGCTAATGTAGGCGAATAACAGACCGGCGGTCTGTGATAGTCCCCAAGGAGAGCCGCTATGTACTCCGTCCCCGACCAGGCGGGCAAGCTCATCGTCGTCACCGGCGCCAACAGCGGCACCGGCCAGGAAGCCGCACGGCGGCTCGCCGCCGCGCGGGCGCACGTCGTCATGGCGGTCCGCACCGTCGCCAAGGGCGAGCGGGCCCGCGCCGAGATCCTGGCCCTGCACCCCGAGGCCGAGCTCGAGGTGCGCCGGGTTGACCTGGCCGACCTGGAGTCGGTCCGGGAGTTTGCCGACGGCCTGCTCGCGGACGGCACGCCGGTCGATGTGCTGGTCAACAACGCCGGGGTGATGGCCCCGCCGACGCGGATGACCACGGCCGACGGCTTCGAGCTGCAGTTCGGCAGCAACTACCTTGGGCCGTTCGCGCTGACCGTCCGGCTGCTGCCGCTCGTGCTCGCCGCGCCGGCGCCGCGAGTGGTCACGATGAGCAGCGGCATGGCGAACTTCGGCCGGATCCACTTCGATGACCTGCAGTGGGAGCGCCGCTACCGGCCCAACCCCAGCTACGCCCAGTCCAAGCTCGCCGACCTCATGATGACCCGGCACCTGGCCGCGGTCGCCACCCAGCGCGACTGGAACCTGATGAGCAACGCCGCGCACCCCGGCTTCACCCGCACCAACCTGCAGACGGCGGGAGCAAGCCTGGGACGGGACAAGCCCAGGCGCACGATCTACAACAGCCTGCACATCCTGCCCTCGCAGGGGGTCGAGCCTGGCACCGAGCCGCTGCTGTACGCCGCGACCAGCCCCGAGGCCGTCAACGGCGGCTACTACGGGCCGGGCGGATCGTTCGGGCTGGTCGGCCCCACGACCATCGTCCGGATCCCGCGCAGCGCCCGCGACGATGCCACGGCCGCGCGGCTCTGGGCCGACGCCGAGCGCCTCACCGGCGTGGCCCTGCCGGCCGAGGCCGCCCAGCCGTAAGCCCAGTAACCGACGGCCGGATCAGGGCTTGCGGCCGACGCCTGCGTAGCACGGGATGACGTGGGCGGGGTCGGCCTGGGCGCGCCATTGCGGCATGGGCACAAGGCCCGGTTCCACGAGGTCCAGCCCGTCGAAGAAGCGGGTGATCTCCGCCCGGCTTCGCAGGTTCAGGTGAGTTCCGCCCATCCGCGTATTGAGGCCTGCCGTGGTACTGGCGACGCGCTGGGTGTCGATGTCGCTGGTGGTGTCGGAGATGGCCAGGTAGCTGCCGGGCGCCAGGGCGCGCGTTACCCGGGACACGATCTCGTGCGGGTGGTCGGAATCCGGGATGTATTGCAGGGTCATCAGGAGCATGACGGCGACAGGCTGGCTGAGGTCGAGTGTCTGGGCGGCTTCTCGCAGGATCGTGTCGGGGTCACGGGCGTCGGCCTGGATGTACGCGGTAGCGCCCTCGGGGGTGCTGGTGAGCAGGGCCCGGGCGTGCGCGAGCACGATCGGGTCATTGTCCACGTAGACGATCCGGGCTTCCGGCGCGAGCTGCTGAGCGACCTCGTGCGTATTGTCGGCGGTCGGCAGGCCGGTCCCGATGTCCAGGAACTGCCGGATTCCGGCTTCGCCGGTTAGGTATTGCACGGCCCGGTGCAGGAAGGCCCGGTTGGCCCGCACGCCGGGCAGGATGTTCGGGTTAGCCGCAATGGCGTGCTCTGCGGCGGTCCTGTCGGCCTGGTAATTATCCTTCCCACCGAGCCAGTAATCGTAGATCCGGGCGGGGTGCGCGACGCCGGTGTCGAAGGACGGTGGTTCGCCAGCCCGCTCGGGGATGTCGGTGGGTAGCCTGTGTGCGCTGGCGCCCTGCTCGGTCACTGGCTCGCGCCTTTCTCTGCCCGCAACAGCGAATGGCCTCTTTCCGCCTGGCCACGCTATCACCGCAATGACTCGCCATTCCTGGCCGCGGCCAGGAATGGGGGATCACGAAAGCGCCGGCCGCGGGCGCGATTTCCCGCGCCGGCTTACCTCGCGACCGGCTGCTTGGGCTGGCAGCGCAGCTGGTACGACTCGTCGTCGGTGGACAGGCAGCGGCCGGTGGTCAGGTCGAACTGCCAGCCGTGCATGGTGCAGGTGAGCGTGGTGCCGTTGATCTCGCCGAAGCGGCCGAGGTCGCCGCGCAGGTGCGGACAGCGGCGCTGCACGATCCAGTCGCCGAGCGGGATGTCTTCCTCGTCGTTGCTCTTGTCGGCGTACCAGCCCTCGGCGTACATGAGCCGGTCGGGGGCCAGGCACTTGAAGAACGTGTACAGGTACTCGTTGTACGGCCCGACCCGGCGGGCCCGGAACCTCATGCTGAGGAACAGGCTGTTGACCCAGTCGGTCTCGTGGTTGACGATCAGCTGCTCGAGCAGCGGGCGGGCGATCGTGAACTGGTAGCGGCAGGTCTCCCCCGCGTAGCCGCGCACCTCGCCCGCCGGGAAGTCGATGACGATCGGCGGCCCGTCCCCCGGCCGCAGCAGCACCGGCCCGCCCACGCCGGGCTTGATGTGGTCGGCCAACTCGAGCAGCGGCTCGAACCAGTTCTTGAGCTCGGCCAGGATGTCCACCTCGCCGACCGGCCAGCGGCGCTTGTCCGCCTCGATCCGGTCGCGCTGCCGGTCGGCGTAGTCCTTCAGGTACCGCTCCTTGTCGGTGAACGGCTCCATGGCCTGCTCGACCGTGCTGGGCCAGTGCACCTCGCAGCGGTCGGCCGTCACCTCGAGCGTGGCGCCCGGGGTCAGCAGCTTGCCGCCCTCAATGCCCTGATCGCGCAGGTAGTCAAGGAAGACCGGCTGGTCGGGGAACGTGTTCGCGGGATCCCCGGTCAGGTCGTTCAGCGCGAACAGGTCGTCATCGAGAAAGCACGCCGGGCCCGCCGACGGCACGATGTACTTGGCCCCGATCTCCTTGACGTACCGGGCGGCGCGGTCCAGGCCGTTGGCCCGTTTCGCCGCGCCGAACGAGCGCTTCGCCGCGATCGGCAGATCGTAGGTCCACGGCCACCAGATCGCGCCGGAGAACTGCAGGAAGTGCACGTCGTAAGGCCCGAACGCGCGCAGCGCGTCCAGGTCGGTGGGGCGGGCGTCGTTCTGGTTCAGGATCCGGGCGGTCCCGTCGTCGACGGCCAGGGCCGAGTCGCCCAGCGGGCCGTCCGCCGGGGACCGCAGCACCTCGGCCATCAGCCGCAGCCCGCCGGTCTCGATCAGCTTGCCGCTGGGCATCACCAGGAACTTCGTGAACCCGAGCTGCTCCAGCTCGTCGCGCAGGTCCGGCACCGGGTAGTCAGGCAGCAGCACCGTGGCGTCGCGAGAGACATACCTGGCCAGGTGCTCCGGGTCGAAGTGGTCCTTGTGCAGGTGGGACACGTACAAGTAGTCGACCTGGCCGAGGCGGCCCCAGTCCAGGCCGCTGTTGTCGGGGAACACGAACCACGAGTCGAAGTACGCGGGATTCATCCACGGGTCGCACAGGATCGTTCCGCAGCGGGTTTCGATATGCAGGCCAGCGTGGCCTACGCACGTGATCTGCATTCCACCCTCTCATTGACGCGGGCCCAGTCTGGCCGGCTCGGCCCAGCGTGCCTCAATCCGGAGGAAGCAAGCAGTCATCACTGTAGATGGCTGCAGCCGCCCCCGGCCGAGCTGCGGTCATCTTGCCTTACGACGCAGTTCTAGCACGTCCGGTTGGGTGTCCTGGTTCAGCGACACGACCGCGTCACCGGCCTGGGGCGCCGGCTCCCGCCTTCGCCGCGGCCGGATCAGCCAGGCGCCCGCAACGGCAACCAGCGCCGCACAGAGTACCCAACCCAGAACGTTCACGGGTACCCCGACGTACTTCAGGCCCGAGGCGAAGATGACGAAGGTGATCACCGGCCGGATGAACTTGTCCGGGGCCCGCGACGAGAGCAGGGATCCAACCAGGACGGCCGGTACGCTACCGATGACGATCGATGCCGTCACCGCAAATTCGACGTGGCCGAAGGCCAGTGCCCCCAGGGCCGCCGCCAGGGTCAGCGGCACGGCCTGGTTGAGGTCGGTTCCCACCAGCTGGCCGGCGCTCAGCATCGGGTACAGGAACAGCAGCAGCACGATCATCAGCGACCCGGAGCCGACCGAGGTCAGACCGACGATGAGACCGCCGACCATACCGATGATCACCGTGGGCAGCGGCCGCAGCGCGATGTCGCTGACCACGCCCCGGCGCTCGTTGCCTGACCGCCGGTCCAGGATGTAGCGCAGCACCATGGCCGCCGCGCCGATCAGCAGCGCGATGCCCAGGGCGATCTCGACCCGGTCCTGCGCCGCCGAGCCGTTGCCGAACAGGCTCAGCAGATAGGCCCCGGCGAACGCCATCGGCACCGAGCCGAGCACCATCCAGCCGACCATCCGCAGGTTGACAGTGCCCTTGCGCAGGTGCACGGCGGCCCCGACCGGCCGCATCAGCACCGCGGCCACCAGGTCGCTGGAGATGGCGGCCGACGGCTGCACCCCGAACAGCAGGATCAGCATGGGTGTCATCAGCGCGCCGCCGCCCGCGCCGGTCATGCCGACCAGCAGCCCGACCACGGCGCTGCCGAGCACGATGTAGAGGTCCACGTGCATGGAATTCCTCCGGGCGGGCGTCTGCGGCCAGGACGGGCCGCACTGTCCAATGGCGGATCACAACTTACCCTGCATGGATAATCCGAATCGTAGGAATCGCAGTTGGGATGTCCTTTTAGCGCGGCTCACCTGGCATGGGCGTGGCGGCCCCGCGCATCATCGGTAGGCTGTGACGATGCCTATGCAGTCCGTGTACCCCCGGCTGGAGCCGCTGCTCCCCCTGGTGCGCAAGCCGGTTCAGTACGTGGGCGGCGAGATGAACTCGGTGGTCAAGGACTGGGACTCGGCCGAAGTCCGGTGGGCCCTGATGTACCCGGATGCGTACGAGGTAGGCGTACCCAACCAGGGCATCCAGATTCTTTATGAGGTCCTGAACGGCTGTGACGGGGTGCTGGCCGAGCGCACCTACAGCGTCTGGCCGGACCTGGAGGCCCTGATGCGCGAGCATCAGGTGCCGCAGTTCACGGTGGACGGGCACCGTCCGGTGCGGGCGTTCGACGTGCTGGGGGTGAGCTTCGCCACCGAGCTCGGCTACACGAACCTGCTGACCGCCCTGGATCTGGCGGGCATCCCGCTGTCCGCCTCCGACCGGGGGCCCGGCGACCCGCTGGTGCTCGCGGGCGGGCACTCGGCGTTCAACCCGGAGCCGATCGCCGAGTTCATCGACGGCGCCGTGCTCGGCGACGGCGAGGAGGCCGTGCTGGCCATCACCGGCCTGATCCGGGACTGGAAGCGGGCCGGACGCCCGGGCGGCCGGGACGGCCTGCTGCTGCGGCTGGCCGCCGCGGGCGGCGTGTACGTGCCGCGCTTCTACGACGTGGACTACCGGCCCGACGGCGCTATCGGCCGGGTGGCCCCGAACCGGCCCGGCGTGCCGCACGTGGTGGCCAAGCACACGGTCATGGACCTGGACTCGTGGCCCTACCCGCGCAAGCCGCTGGTGCCGGTGGCCGAGTCCGTGCACGAGCGGTTCAGCGTGGAGATCTTCCGCGGCTGCACCAGGGGCTGCCGGTTCTGCCAGGCCGGGATGATCACCCGGCCGGTCCGGGAGCGCAGCGTCACCACCGTCGGCGACATGGTCGAGGCCGGCCTGGCCGCCAGCGGCTTCTCCGAGGTCGGGCTGCTGTCGCTGTCCAGCGCGGACCACAGCGAGATCAACGAGATCGCGACCGGCCTGGCCGACCGCTACGAGGGCACGAACACCGGGCTGTCGCTGCCGTCCACCCGGGTGGACGCGTTCAACGTCACGCTCGCGGACGAGCTGAGCCGCAACGGGCGCCGATCCGGGCTCACGTTCGCGCCCGAGGGCGGCACCGACCGGATCCGCAAGGTGATCAACAAGATGGTCACCGAGGACGACCTGATCAAGACCGTCAGCACCGCGTACGCCAGCGGCTGGCGGCAGGTCAAGCTCTACTTCATGTGCGGGCTGCCGACCGAGACCGACGAGGACGTGCTGGCCATCGCCCGGGTGGCGCGCCGGGTGATCGAGGCAGGGCGTACGGCCACCGGGCGGCGCGACATCCGCTGCACGGTGTCCATCGGCGGCTTCGTGCCCAAGCCGCAGACCCCGTTCCAGTGGGCGGCCCAGTGCGACCACAAGACCGTGGACGCCCGGCTGGCCGCCCTCGGCCACGCGCTGCGTGCGGACCGCTCGTACGGAAAGGCGATCGGGTTCCGGTACCACGACGGCCGGCCGTCGATCGTGGAGGGCCTGCTGTCGCGCGGCGACCGCCGGGTGGCCAAGGTGATCAGGGCGGTCTGGGCCGACGGCGCCCGCTTCGACGGCTGGAGCGAGTACTTCTCGTTCGACCGCTGGGAGCGCTGCGCGGCGGAGGCGCTGGCCGGCGACGGCGTCGACCTGGCCTGGTACACCACGCGGGAGCGCGGCTACGACGAGGTCCTGCCCTGGGAGCACCTCGACGCCGGGCTGGACAGGGACTGGCTCTGGCAGGACTGGCTGGCCGCGATCGACCCCGCGGGCGCCGAGGAGGTCGAGGACTGCCGCTGGGAGCCGTGCTTCGAGTGCGGCGCGTGCTCGTCCATGGGCACCGAGATCCAGGTCGGCCCGACCGGCGCCAGGCTGCTCCCGCTCACCGTGGCCGGCGCGGGCAGCTCCCCGGCCGCAGCCGCCTCCGCGGCCGGCACTCCGTCCAGCGCCGCCCGCCCCCCGGCCGTCCCGGCCGCCAGCGCCCCATTCCGCGCCTCTCCCTCCCCCGCCTCGGCCGCCAGCCTGGGCGGGAAGAATACGCCGGGTCATATCGTTATGGACCAAATGAGAGGGAGCGGAGCCTAGATGTCACGGCCCGTGCCTTCCTCAGCGCCGCCTGCGCCCGTGGCTCAGCGCCTGGTGATCAGGTACGCTAAAAGAGGCAGGATGCGTTTCGCGAGCCACAGGGACATCGCCCGTGCGATCGAGCGGGGAGTGCGGAAGGCTGGCTTGCCCGTCGCGTACTCAGCGGGGTTCTCGCCGCATCCGAAGATTTCGTACGCGGGGGGAGCGCCGACCGGCACCGCGAGTGAGGCCGAGTACCTGGAGATCGCGCTGACTGACGTGTGCGCCGCACCGGACCTGCGGGACCGGCTCGACGCGGCCCTGCCAGACGGGATTGACGTGATCGAGGTTCTGGAACTGGCTGACGCCCCAGGTGGGAACGGCGCACTGCGGCTTGAGATGTCGCAGTGGCTGGTGACCCTGCCGGGAGTCACCCCGGGCGAGGCGGCCCGGGCCGTGCAGGCATTCCTGGCCACGGACCACGTGGAAGTGGAACGTCTCACCAACAAGGGAATCCGGCGGTTCGATGCCCGTGCCGCCGTGGTCACCCTGGAGCTTGACCGGCGCGCCGCTCAGGACAGCGATGCCGGATGTGCAACACTTCGAATGGTTGTTCGGCACTTGACCCCTGCTGTGCGACCTGATGACGTCCTGGCTGCACTACGCAGCGTGGCTGCCCTGGCGCCGTCGTCACCCCCGCTGGTGACCCGGCTGGCGCAGGGGCCGCTTGGCACGGAGGCCGATGTTGGGGGGGCCAGTGGCGGTGCTGCCGTCGGATCCGGCGACCTCATGCGGCCTGAGCCCGCACGGCCAGCGGCGACCGGGCAGGTGCCCGAGCCGACTGGCCATGCCGTGGCGCAAAGACAGAAAACAGAAACCCGCTGGCCGGGTGGGGACGCCGCAGCTGTAGCCAACGCCGCGGCAGCCCCCGCGCCAGCCAGCGCTAACGAACAACTCCCGCGCGGCGCGCAGGGGCCGGATACCGGCCCGCGCACCCGGGAGTACGACGGGAGATTGCCCGGATGCTCGACAGCGAGCTTGACGACAGGGAACCAGACAACACTGGGCCGGCGGATGCCGGCCGCTCCGATGCGGTAAGCCAGGCGGGGCCAGGTGCCTCCGGCACCGGGGATCCCGATGGCCCCGAGGACGAGTCGGGGGGCCAGGGCCGCAGGCTGTTCCGGCGGCGTGCGGTGACGCGGGCGGCGGGGCCGCCCACGGACGCGCCGGCGAGCCACGGCGGGCCAGGCCAGGAGCGCAGCGCGGAAGGCCCCGCGGCCAGCGAGCCGCCGCCGCCCGTGGCGGTTCCGTATGCCGCGGCGCCGACCGTGGCCGATTCCCCCGCGACGGCACCGCCGGTTGCGGCACCGGAGTTCACCGCCTCGCCCCAGTGGTCCCATGGAGCACAGGACACCGCCGAGGCGCCGCCGGCCGCGCCGTTCCAGCCGCCGCTGGTGATCTTCCAGCCGCCCGAGATCGCGGCGGGCGGCGCGCGCAGGCCCGCCGGTGCGCCGGCTGATGAGGTCGCGGACGAGGCGGCCAGCCCGGCCGAGCAGGACAGCGACGGTGACGCGGGCTCCGCCGGCTCGCGGCGCAGGCGCCGCGGCGGGCGCGGCAAGGGCCGCGGGGCCGGCGATGAGACGGCCGAGGGCGCGGAGGCGGCGGCCGGCGACGACGCGGCGAAGCCCGGCCGGGGCGCAGCGGACGGCGCCGCGGCTGACGGCGGCAGTCCGGCCGGGGAGACCGCGGCCGAGGACGACGTCGACGCGGATGACGATTCGGGGACACCGGCCCGGCGGCGCAGGCGCAGGCGCCGCAGCGGGTCAGGGGCCGACCCGGACACTCAGGACGCGGACGACCCGCCGAACACCGTGGTGCACGTGCGCACCCCCCGCGCCAAGGCGGCCGACGGTGGCGGGGACGTCAAGGGTGGCGGGGACGTCAAGGGTGGCGGGGACGTCAAGGGGGTCAAGGGATCCACGCGGCTCGAGGCCAAGCGGCAGCGCAGGCGCGAGGGCCGCGAATCGGGCCGCCGCAGGCCGCCGATCATCACCGAGTCCGAGTTCCTGGCCCGCCGCGAGGCCGTGGAGCGGTTCATGGTGGTCCGCCAGCACGCGGACCGGACCCAGATCGCGGTGCTGGAGGACGGCGTCCTGGTCGAGCACTACGTGGACAAGGCCAGCCACCAGTCCTACGTGGGCAACGTGTATCTCGGCCGGGTGCAGAACGTGCTTCCGTCCATGGAGGCCGCGTTCGTCGACATCGGCAAGGGGCGGAACGCGGTCCTGTACGCCGGAGAGGTCAACTTCGACGCCAGCGGCCTGGAGGGCGAGTCCAAGCGGATCGAGTCGGCGCTCAAGTCCGGCCAGTCAATCCTGGTTCAGGCGACCAAGGACCCCATCGGGCACAAGGGCGCCCGGCTGACCAGCCAGGTGAGCCTGCCCGGCCGGTACCTGGTGTACGTGCCCGGCGCGAACATGACCGGCATCAGCCGCAAGCTCCCGGACACTGAGCGGACCCGGCTCAAGCAGATCCTGAAGCAGGTGATGCCGGAGAACGCGGGCGTGATCGTCCGGACCGCGGCCGAAGGAGCGACGGAGGAGGAGCTCTCGCACGACGTCGCCCGGCTCGCCGCGCAGTGGGAGGCCATCGAGCGCAAGGCCAAGTCGGCGAGCGCGCCCGAGCTGCTGTACAGCGAGCCCGACCTGACCATCAGAGTGGTCAGGGACATCTTCAACGAGGACTTCACCAAGCTCGTCATCGCCAGCGACGGCGACTGGGACATGGTCGACGAGTACGTCCGCTACGTGGCGCCCACCCTGGCCGAGCGGCTGGAGCGCTGGACCAGCGACGAGGACGTGTTCGCCGCGTACCGGATCGACGAGCAGATCGCCAAGGCGCTCGAGCGCAAGGTGTGGCTGCCCAGCGGCGGGTCGCTGGTGATCGACACCACCGAGGCCATGACGGTCATCGACGTCAACACCGGGAAGTTCACCGGCCAGGGCGGCAACCTGGAGCAGACGGTGACCAAGAACAACCTCGAGGCCGCCGAGGAGATCGTCCGGCAGCTGCGGGTGCGGGACGTCGGCGGCATCATTGTGATCGACTTCATCGACATGGTGCTGGAGAGCAACCGTGACCTGGTGTTGCGGCGGCTGCTCGAGTGCCTGGCCCGGGACCGGACCAAGCACCAGGTGGCGGAGGTCACCTCGCTCGGGCTGGTGCAAATGACCAGGAAGCGGGTCGGTTCCGGCCTGCTCGAGGCGTTCTCGGTGCCGTGCGACTGCTGCAGCGGACGCGGCGTGATCGTGTCGCTCGAGCCGGTCGACCACGCGCCGCCCACCCACAGCCACGGCCGCGAGGGCGGCCGGGACGGCGGGAACCGGGACGGCGGGAACCGGGACGGCGGAGGCCGGGACGGCGGGGGCCGGAACGGGTCCCGGGGCGGATCGGGCAAGGGCGGCTCGGGCAAGAGCCGCGGCGGGTCCAAGGACAGCGAGAACGGCACGGCCGCGGAGAAGGCCGCGAAGCCGTCCGAGGCCGCCGACGGCAACGGCTCCCGGCCGGCGTCGGGAGGCCGCCGCAGGCGCCGGGGATCCGACTCGCACACCGACACGCCCGCCGCTCAGAGCGAGACTCCCGCTGGCCAGGCCGGCGCGCCCGCTCCTGAGGCTGACCCCGCTCAGGCCGACGGGCCCGACACCCAGGCCAGCCCGCCCGCGGCTCAGGCTGACGCTCCCGCAACGCAGGCCGATGGGCCGGCTACCCAGGCCGACATCCCGGCCACCCAGGCTGACGTACCAGCCAGCGGCGGCGACATACCGGCCGGCCAGCCAGACGGGGCGCCCGTGGCCGGTCGGTCCGAAGGACCAGCCCAGGCACACACGGCGACCTACGCCGACGTTCCTGCGGACACGACAAGCGGCCCGGACCCGGCCAACGCCCCGGCCGGACAGTCCAACGGACCGGCCGCCCAGGCCGGTTCCGCGGCAGCGGACCCCCGGCCGGAGCAGCCGGACGGGCCTGGTCGGGGTGATGCTGGCTCCGGGCAGGAGGAGGCTCAGGCAGCGGCGAGCTGAGACCCGCTTCGTCTGATATTCTTCGTAGTCGGCGCGTCGGACGAGCCAGCGGCAGCACGCCTTCATGGGCGGTGCGCAACGCAGGCGGGCCAGTTCGCAACGATGCCGGACAGTGCCGCGGATCTCGCGGCCAGGCCCGCGTAAGGAAGAGAGAGTTCTCGGTGTACGCGATCGTGCGCTGCGGCGGCAGGCAGGAGAAGGCATCGGTTGACGATGTCCTGACCATTGACAAGCTCGCTGGCGAGGTCGGCTCCAGCGTGACGCTGCCCGCCGTGCTCGTAGTAGACGACGGCGATGTGATCAGCGACCCGGCGAAGCTGGGCGGCTACCAGGTCACCGCCGAGATCTTGGGGGCGGCTGCCGGCCCCAAGATCAACATGGTCCACTACAAGAACAAGACCGGCTACCGGCGGCGCCTGGGTCATCGGCAGAAGTACACGCAGGTGAAGATCACCGGCATCGCCGAGGCCAAGGCCAGCAAGGCGAAGGCCAGTACGGCGAAGGCGAGCGTGGCCAAGGCCGACACCGCCAAGGCCGACACCGCCAAGGCCGACACCGCCAAGGCCAAGACCGGCGCCACCTCAAGGAAGAAGGACTGAGATGGCACACAAGAAGGGCGCGTCATCCAGCCGGAACGGCCGGGACTCCAACGCCCAGCGCCTCGGGGTCAAGCGCTTCGGCGGCCAGAAGGTCGGCGCGGGCGAGATCATCGTGCGGCAGCACGGAACGCACTTCCACCCCGGGCCCGGCGTCGGCCGGGGCGGCGACGACACCCTGTTCGCCCTGGTGAGCGGGAAGGTGGAGTTCGGTACCCGGCGTGGTCGCCGGGCCGTGAGCGTGATCCCGGCGGAAGTTCCGGCGGAGGTCGGCTAGTCTGCCTGCCTTCGAGCGGGTGGTAGCGGGGCGCAGGAGTGGCAGAATTCGCTGACCGGGCTGACTTGCATGTGCGCGCGGGTAACGGCGGGCACGGCTGTGCCTCCATTCGCAGGGAGAAGTTCAAGCCGCTCGGAGGGCCCGACGGAGGCAACGGCGGCCGGGGCGGTGACGTGATCGCCGAGGTCGACCCGAACGCGTCCACGCTGCTCGACTTCCACCGGCGGCCGCTCCGCAAGGCGGGAAACGGGAAGCCGGGGCAGGGTTCCAACCGCAATGGGGCCGAAGGTACCGACCTGGTGCTGCGCGTGCCGGACGGGACCGTCGTGAAGACCTTGGACGGCGAGGTGCTCGCCGACCTGATCGGGGTCGGGACCAGGTTCGTGGCCGCCAAGGGAGGTCGGGGCGGCCTGGGCAACGCCGCGCTCGCGTCCAAACGGCGCAAGGCGCCCGGTTTCGCGCTGCGGGGCGAGCCCGGGGGCGACCAGCAGCTGGTCCTGGAACTGAAGACCGTCGCCGACGCGGGCCTGGTGGGGTTCCCGAACGCGGGCAAGTCATCGCTGATCGCCGCCATGTCGGCCGCCCGGCCCAAGATCGCTAACTACCCGTTCACCACACTGACCCCGCACCTCGGCGTGGTCGAGGCCGGTGACACGCAGTTCGTCGTGGCCGACGTGCCCGGGCTAATTCCCGGAGCCAGCCGCGGCAAGGGCCTCGGGCTCGACTTTCTCCGCCATGTGGAGCGCTGTGACGTGCTCGTTCACGTGCTCGACTGCGCCTCCGACGAGCCGGGCCGCGACCCGGTCGCCGACCTGGACCTGATCGAGGACGAGCTCGCGGCCTACGAGGCAGCCACCGATGCCGACCTGCGGGACCGGCCCCGGATCGTCGCCCTGAACAAGATCGACGTGCCGTCGGCGCGCGAGGCCGCCACCAGGGCCGCGCCGGAACTGGCTGCCCGCGGTCTCACCGTCTGCCAGGTGTCCGCCGCGACCCACGAGGGCCTGCGCGAACTCGAGTTCGCCATGGCCTCGGTGATCGCGTCGGCCCGGGCCGCGCGGCCGCTGGCCGAGCCGACCCGCCTGGTGATCCGCCCCGAGCCCGTGGCCGGGCCGGACTTCGAGATAGTGAAGTCCGGGGACAACACGTTCTTCATCCGCGGGGAAAAGCCCCGCCGATGGATTCTGCAGACCGACTTCAGCAACGACGAGGCGGTCGGGTACCTCGCCGACCGGCTGGCCCGGCTCGGCGTAGAGGAGGCCCTGGCCGAGGCGGGCGCGCAGCCCGGCGCCGAGGTGCTGATCGGCGAGGACGACAACGCGGTCGTGTTCGACTGGGCCCCAAACCTGCCTGCCGGGGACGGCCTCGGCCCTCGCGGCACCGACCCCCGCCTCGCCCACTAGCCCCCGGCGCCCTCCAGACCCGTGGTGGCCCCTGACCCCGAGCGTTAAAAAACCGCGCTAAAATCTATAGCGCGGTTTCTTGCGGGCTAGTTATGACTAATTAATTCAGCTGCCGCATTTTACCGGAAAGGGTGCATGTTTGTCAATCGATGAAATCGGGGGCGAGCAAGAATACGTCTCCATGCTCTACGGCCGGCTGGACGGCCTGAGGGACCGTGCGTCCACGCGGCTGGCCCAGGTGCTTCGGCAATCGGGGGGAACGCATCAGGCCCGGTCGGAGCGGGAGGCGCTCAGCGTCATGTACGCCCAGCAGCTCGCCCAGCTCGATGCGGCGGAGAACGGGCTGTGCTTCGGCAGGCTCGATTTCCATCATGGCGAGCGCAGGTATATCGGGCGAATCGGAATCCACGCCGATTCCGGCGATTACGAGCAGCTGCTTATGGACTGGCGCGCCTCGGCGGCGCGGCCGTTCTATCTGGCCACCGCGGCCAGCCCCGCCGACGTCACGCGGCGGCGGCACATCAAGACGCGCGGCCGGACGGTGATGGGCATCGACGACGAGGTCCTCGACCTGGCCGAGGCCGACCCGTCCAAGCACGAGGGGCTGACCGGCGAGTCGGCGCTGCTGGCCGCGCTGAACGCGAGCCGGACCGGCCAGATGCGGGACATCGTCGAGACGATCCAGGCCGAGCAGGACTGGATCATCCGCTCCGACCTGGCCGGGGTGCTGGTGGTGCAAGGCGGGCCCGGCACCGGCAAGACCGCAGTGGCCCTGCACCGGGCCGCGTACCTGCTGTACACCTACCGCAACCAGCTGCTGAAGCGGGGCGTGCTGGTCGTCGGCCCGAACGCGACCTTCCTGCGCTATATCGGCCAGGTGCTGCCCTCGCTCGGCGAGACCAGCGTGCTGCTGTCGACGGTCGCCGACCTCTACCCTGGCGTCAGCGCCAGCGGCAGGGAGCCGGCCGCGACGGCGGCGATCAAGGGCAAGCAGGTCATGGCGAACGTGGTGGCCGCGGCGGTGCGGGACCGGCAGCGGGTGCCAGGCAGCCCGGTGGAAATCGTGATCGACCGCGAGACGCTGCGCCTCAGCCCGGCCGCCTGCACCAAGGCCAGGGAGCGGGCCAGGCGCTCGCGCCGGCCGCACAACGAGGCGCGGCGGGTCTTCGCCCGGGAGGTGATCGACGCCCTCACTCAACAGCTCGCGGCCAGGCTCGGCGCGAACGTGCTCGGCGAGGACAACCTGCTCAGCCGGGCGGACGTGGACGAAATGCGGCAGGAGTTGCGCTCCGACCCGTCGGTGCGGGCCCTGGTCGCGGAGCTGTGGCCCATCCTCACCCCGCAGCAGCTGCTGGCGGACCTGTTCTCCTCCGCCGACCGGCTGGCCGCCGCCGCGGGACGCAAGCTCACGGCGGCCGAGCGCGGCGCGCTGCTGCGTGACCCGGCCAGCGCCTGGACCCCGGCCGACGTGCCGCTGCTGGACGAGGCGGCCGAGTTGCTCGGCGAGGACACCCTGGCGGTACGGGCCGCGGCGCAGCGGCGCCGGCGCGAAGAGGTCGCCTACGCCCGTGGCGTGCTGGACATCATCGCCCGCGACGAGGGCGACGACCCCGAGATCCTGATGGGTTCCGACCTGCTGGACGCCAGCGAGCTGGCCACCCGGCACGAGGAAGACGCCAGCCTGACCGCGGCGGAGCGGGCCGCGGGCGACCGGACGTGGGCGTTCGGCCACGTCATCGTCGACGAGGCGCAGGAGCTCTCGGAGATGGCGTGGCGAATGCTGATGCGGCGCTGCCCCGGCCGGTCGATGACGATCGTCGGCGACATCGCGCAGACCGGCGACCTGGGCGGAGCCTCGTCCTGGAGCGAGGTACTCGACCGCTACCAGGGCGAACGCTGGCGGCTGACCGGGCTCACCATCAACTACCGGACCCCTGCCGAGATCATGGCCGTCGCGGCCGACGTGCTGGCCGCGATCGACCCGATACTCGAGCTGCCGCGTTCGGTACGCGAGACCGGCGCCATACCGTGGCGGCTTCAGGTGGCC
Source organism: uncultured Actinomycetota bacterium (assembly GCA_963844655.1). GTDB lineage: Bacteria > Actinomycetota > Actinomycetes > Streptosporangiales > Streptosporangiaceae > JASHPR01. The sequence continues at coordinate 734,657 of CAWJPA010000002.1, forward strand.
CCGGGTGAGCTGGCCGCCGGCCTCGCGGACGCCGCGCAGCAGACCGCGAAAGGGCTAGGGGACGGCCGCCTGGCGGTGATCGTCCCGGCCGCGCGCCAGCGTGAGCTGGCCGAGGCCATCAGCCTGGCCGTGCCCGATGTAGCCGTCGGCGAGCAGCCGGAGCTCGAGCGTCCCGTGGTGGTGCTCACGGTCGCGCAGGCCAAGGGGCTGGAGTTCGACTCGGTGCTGATCGCCGACCCGGCCGGGATCCTGGCCGAGTCACCGCGCGGCCTGAACGACCTCTACGTCGCGATGACCCGGGCCACGCAGCGGCTCGGCGTGGTGCACGCGGGCGAGATCCCGGCGGTGCTGGCGGGCCTGAAGCCGGCCAGCGAGCCCCCGCCGGCCGGTTAGCCGCCGGCGCGGCCGTGGCGCCATGACAGAAGGCGTGTGGCCAGGTGGGGCCGACACCTTAGCGTGGGTGGCAGGCCGATAGGGTTAGAGTCCACTTGGTGCGGGGGTATCGTCGGGAGCTGCCCGTGATGCCTGTCTCACCTGCCGAGGCACGGAAGCGGTTCCGGGCCGGGCTGCGGACGACGACCGCGTTCTGGGCCCCCGGCTACGCCCAGGCGAACCTGGTCGTGGTGCCGCGCGAGGCTGCCTTCGACTTCATGCTGTTCGCCCAGCGCAACCAGCAGGCCTGCCCGCTGCTCGATGTCACCGAGCCGGGCGCCACCGCCACCTCGCTGGCGCCGGGCGCCGACCTGAGGCGTGACCTGCCGGCCTACCGCATCTGGGAGCACGGGGAGTGCGTGACCGAGGCCCCGGACGTGATCGGCTGCTGGAGCGATGACCTGGTCGCGTTCCTGCTCGGCTGCAGCTTCACGTTCGAGCGGGCGCTCACCGCGGCGGGCGTGCCCGTCCGCCATGTGGAGCAGAGCTGTAACGTCCCCATGTTCGTCACCAGCATCGAGTGCCGGCCGGGCGGACGGTTCAGCGGTCCCCTGGTGGTGTCGATGCGACCGATCCCCGCGGACCGGGTCGCGACCGCGGTTCAGGTGACCTCGCGCTATCCCGCGGTTCACGGCGCGCCGGTGCACATCGGCAACCCGCAGGCACTCGGCATCGCGGACCTGGCCAAGCCAGACTTCGGGGATCCGGTGACGTGCGCGGACGGCGACGTGCCGGTGTTCTGGGCCTGCGGGGTCACACCGCAGGTGGCGCTGGCCTACGCGCGGCTGCCATTCGCGATTACCCATGCGCCCGGGCATATGTTCATTACCGACGTGCCGGATGAGAAGTACGCGATTTGAGCCGGGCGGCCAAAACACGCTTGACCGGCAATTCGATGCTAGCTACTTACGTCATAGCAGGTCACAATAAGACGAGGCCCCTCCATGTATGAGATGCAGGGGCCTCGCCCAGCTCAGCCGCACCCGACGTCCGATTGCTCGGCCGCCTCGTGCCGCCTCACCGACCACCGCCATCGGATACCCGCCCGAAGTCCCGGTTTCCCAGGCCTCCAGCCGTTTCCCGGAGTTGCCCCCTGGAGCGGTACCCGTCTTAAGTGGTGAGTGAATTTCTACAGCCCAGGACCGAGCCCGCACAAGAGGTTTCCGGCAGCATTTTCAAGATTCTTTAGTCATCCACAGGACACCCATAGTTATCCCCCGCGTTGAACAGTATTTCCACCGGGCCATCCACAGCTTTATCCACAGCCTGTCAATTCCCGGTCCTCACGTCGCCTCCCCGGGCGGGCAGCACGCCGTCCGCCCGCAGCCGGTAGTTCCGGCGACTGCGGGCGGGCACGACGCCGTCCCCCCGCGGCCGGTCGTTTCGGCGGGCGCGCTCGGGCCGTCACTGGCCGTGGATGTACCAGAAGGGGCGCTAGAGCGCACCCATCGGTACATCCACGATACGGAACGCCGACCTAAGTGAGCGGTGTGACAGGCGTTACACGATGTGGCGCCCGGCGGGCTTAGCCAGGCCCGGGCGATCGCGCGGCACCGCCCGGCGCGGACACGGGCAGGGCCGGAGCGGGCCCGGGGGCGATCGCCGGCGCGCCAAACGGTCGTACGCCCCGCCCGTCCGGTCGTCGGCGCGGGGTTGGCAGGCAGCGGCGTGCCGGATCGTCATCCCGCGGTGGCGGGCACACGGTGCCGGGCGGTCGTCGGCGCGGGGTAGCGGTCAGCACAGTGCTGGCCGGCCGTCGGGGTTGTAACGGCCGGCCGTAGGCGCAGGCTCGGTTGCTCAGTTGTCGTCGTCGTCGTCGTTGCGGCGGTTGTTGTTGCCGAGGTTGCCGAACAGTCGCGCACCGGCGGTCGCCGCGGTCCCCGCCGCGCCGCGGACGGCACCGATCAGCGGGTCCGCGGACCGGCTCCACGAGTCCTGGTAGGACTTGGCCGCGGCCCTGGCCTCGTCGGTGACCGAGGCCTCGCGGTCGTCCTCGCGGCGCGGGTAGGTGCCCGACAGGATCGTCCGGTAGTCGCCCTCGGCGGCCCAACGGTCCAGCTCGGCGAACCGGATTACGGCAAACGGGTGCGTGTTGCCCTGCAGCTGCAGCAGCTTGAGCAGGCCGTCGCGCACGTCGGGAACGGCGTCGTACTCGTGTGCCTGCTGGTGGAACGCGTCGTGGCTGAGCTCGGCCATGCTGGCCCCGCCCGCGGTCTTCATCAGCGCGCGCCGCCCTGCCTCCACGTCCTGGCCGGCCAGCAGCCCGGCCCGGTCGCAGGACAGCTCGGACTTGCGGTACCACTCCTCCAGGCCCCACACGATCGCCTGCAGCCCCATATACACAAGCGCCATGAACGCCACCCGGCGGGCCAGGTTGATCAGGTGGAACAGCATGGTCCGGTAGACCGCGTGCCCGGACAGCACGTGCCCGAGCTCGTGCCCGATGATGAACCGCATCTCCTCGGGGTCCATCAGCTCGACCATGCCGGTCGTGATCACGATGAACGGCTTGTCGGCGCCGAGCGTCATCGCGTTCACGAGCGGGTTCTGGCTGATGTACAGCTCGGGGACGACCGGCAGATCCAGCACGTAGCAGCCGTCGAGCATGGCCTGGTACAGCTGCGGGAACTGCTCGTTCGACGCGCGGACCGAGCTGGCCAGGAACATCAGCCGCAGGCTGCGGTCGTTGAACAGGCTCGCCAGGCGGCGGAGCAGAACATCGAAGCCGGTGAGCTTGCGCAGCGCCACCAGGGCGGTGCGGTCCGCTGGGTGCTCGTAAGCACGGGAGCTGATGCCGGGGAGACGCACCCGGGAGCGGTCGGGCACAGAAGTCATGGGGTCATGCTACGGCCAAACGCGCAATATCTCGATTCGGCGATCGTCGCGGCCGTGTCGCACCCGGCCGGAAGCACATCCGCCGCCAGCGCCCCGTCCCCGGCGGGGCCGGAGCCGCCCCGCCGCCACTCTGTCTAGCGGGCGGGGGTAATGGTGAGAGACCTCGGTGACGGGAGACAATGCAGCGCATGACAGACGTGGCGCCCATGTTCGAACCCGAAGCCGAGTCGATGCCGGCCGAGCAGCGGGCCGGCCTGCAGCAGGAGCGGCTGCGCGGCCTGGTCGACCGGCTGCTCGCGGCGAAGGGGGTTCAGGCCGAGCGGCTGAGCCAGGCGGGCGTCAGGACCGGCGCCGACGTGGCGCTCACCGATCTGCCCCGGCTACCGATGACCGCCAAGGACGATTTGTGGCGGGCGTATCCGTTCGGGATGTTCGCAGTCCAGCGGTCAGAGGTCGTGGTCCTGCACGGGTCAAGCGGCACCGGCGGGCGCCCCACCCTGGTCGGGTACACGCGCGGCGACCTGCGGCTGTGGGCGCGGGTGTGCGCCCGGGCGCTGGCCGCGGCCGGCGCCGGGCCCGGCAGCATCGTGCACAACGCCTACGGCTACGGCCTGTTCACCGGCGGGCTCGGCATCCACCAGGGCGCGGTGGAGCTGGGCGCCACGGTGGTCCCGGTGTCCGGCGGGATGACCGCGCGGCAGGTGACGCTGCTGCGCGACCTGCAGCCGGACATCCTGACCTGCACGCCGTCGTACGCGGTCCGGCTCGGCGAGGCGCTGGCCGAGGCCGGGCTGCGGCCGGGCTCCGGGCTACGGCTGACCGCGGGCCTGTTCGGCGCCGAACCGTGGACCGACGCGCTGCGGGCCAGGATCGAGGAGCTGCTCGGCCTGCGCGCGCTCGACATCTACGGGCTGTCCGAGATCATCGGGCCGGGCGTGGCCGCCGAGTGCGCGGTGGCCGCCGACGGGCTGCACGTCAACGAGGACCATTTCCTGGTCGAGGCGGTCGACCCCGGGTCCGGCCAGCCGGTGGCCGACGGCACCCCGGGCGAGCTGGTGTTCACCACGGTCACCAAGGAGGCGCTGCCGCTGCTGCGGTACCGGACCGGCGATATCGCCGCGCTGCGCCGCGGCACCTGCCCGTGCGGGCGGACCCTGGTCAAGATGAGCAAGATCACCGGCCGCAAAGACGACATGCTCGTGCTCCGGGGCGTGAACGTGTACCCGAGCGAGGTCGAGCGCGTGCTGCTGAACGACCCCGCCATCGCCCCGGATTACCTTCTGGTCGTGGATGAGCGCGAGGCGCCGCTGCGCCTCATCGCGTGTTGTGAATACCGAACGCAACTGTCCGGGGCACTCCCCCGCGCCAGCGAGCTCGAGACGCGGCTGCGTGATGCCCTCGGCGTGGGCGTGACGGTAAAGGTGCTGGAGGCGGGCTCGGTGCCGCGGACCGAGGTCGGCAAGGCGGTGCGGATCACGCGGTGGGACGGTGGCGAGCCGCCGCTGCCCGGACTGTCCTGAATGCAACGCTTTATGACAATACGCCGGAAGATCGATGTGAGTTTGGTGTAGCTGGGGTGCAGCAAACTCACATCGATGACCGTCGCCGACCCCAGCCTGGGCCGGTACCGGGGATACAGAATCCCGGTCCGGGCTCTAGAGTCACCTTCATGAACGCCGGCCAAACGGGCGCGCGCATCGGCGTGATGGGCGGCACGTTCGACCCCATTCACCACGGGCACCTGGTCGCCGCGAGCGAGGTCGGGCACTTCTTCTCGCTGGATGAGGTCACCTTCGTGCCGACCGGCCAGCCCTGGCAGAAGGACGGCCGCGAGGTGTCGGCGGCCGAGGACCGGTACCTGATGACGGTGATCGCGACCGCGTCGAACCCGCGGTTCTCGGTGAGCCGGGTGGACATCGACCGGCCGGGCCCGACGTACACCATCGACACGCTGCGGGAACTGCGCGCGATCCGGGGGCCGGACGCCGAGTTGTTCTTCATCACGGGCGCGGACGCGCTGGCGCAGATCATGACCTGGCAGGATGCCGACGAACTGTTCAAACTGGCCCATTTCGTCGGATGCACCCGGCCCGGGCACCAGCTGAGCGGCGCGGGCCTGCCCAACGACCGGGTCAGCCTGATCGAGATCCCGGCGCTCACGATCTCCTCGACCACGTGCCGGGAGCGGGTCGGCGCGGGCGAGCCGATCTGGTACCTGGTTCCGGACGGGATCGTGCAGTACATCTCCAAGCGGGGGCTCTACCGGCACGGGAGCAGCGGCTGAGCGCCGCCTCCCGACACGGCCGCTTGGCCGAGCCGCCAAAGTCGGCTTATCTGGTGTTGCGGGATACCCTGAACTGCGTCGTGCCACGTCGGGCGCTGATGTGCGATGGTAGATAGACAGGGCTCAGCAGAGGAGGACGAGCAGCATACGTGACCGCCACTGAGAGGGCTGTCGAGCTTGTGCAGATTGCCGCGGGGGCAGCGGCAGACAAGCTGGCGACAGACATCATTGCGTACGACGTGAGCGAGCAGCTCGTCATCACTGACGCGTTCCTGCTCTGCACGGCCTCCAACGACCGCCAGGTCCGCGCGATCGTTGACGAAATAGAGGAAAAGCTGCGCCGGGTGGGCGGCAAGCCGGTCCGCCGCGAGGGCGAGCGGGAAGGGCGCTGGGTGCTGCTCGACTACATCGACGTGGTCATCCACGTGCAGCACTCCGAGGAGCGCGTCTACTACGCGCTGGAGCGGCTCTGGAAGGACTGCCCGCGGATACCGCTGCCCGAGCCCGCCATCGCGGGTGGGGCACGCCGCCCGGGCCCGGCCGACCCGGCCGGCCGCGGGCAGCGCTGATCGTGGCAGGCCGCGCGCCGGGCGCTACGGGCGCCGGGCCAGACCGTGTTCCGGCCGTGGTGAGGCTCGTGCTCTGGCGGCACGGGCAGACCGCCTGGAACGCCCAGCGACGGTTCCAGGGCCACGCCGACGTCCCTATGGACGAGACCGGCCACGAGCAAGCGCGTAATGCCGCTCGTTACATCGCCGCCCTGCGGCCCGATGCGATCATCTCCTCCGACCTGGCCCGCGCGGCCGAAACCGCGGAGTACCTGGCCCGGCTCACCGGGCTGCCGGTCCAGCTCGACAAGGACCTGCGGGAGCGCGGCGGCGGTTCCTGGGAGGGCCTGACCAACGCGGAGATCCAGGAGCGGTACCCGGCCGAGTTCGCCGCCTGGAACCCGCCGGACGGGGAGCCGGTCACCGCGGTCGCCGACCGGGCCGCGGCCGCGTTCGAGCGGATCGCGGGCGGCCTGGACGACGGCTCGGTCGCCGTGCTGGCCAGCCACGGAGCTGCGATCAACCTCGGCATCTCCCGCCTGCTGGGCCTGCCGGAGCGCACCCGGGTCCTCGGGCCGCTCGGCAACTGCGCCTGGTCGGTCCTGGGCCGGCGGGACGGCCACTGGCGGCTGCTCGAGCACAACGCCGGCCGGCTGCCCGAGCAGGTCCCTGAGCCGGTGGAGGAGGCGACCGTCGGCCCGGAGCAGGTGCCCCTGGCCGGCTCGGCACCCGAACCCGCGCCCGGCCGCAGCCACTGAACGGTTTCCTATACACTGGCGTGGCGCCGGGGCCTGTACGGCCCCAGCCATCGCGGGGCTATAGCTCAGTTGGTAGAGCGCTTGCATGGCATGCAAGAGGTCAGGAGTTCGAATCTCCTTAGCTCCACTGTTTTTTGTGTACGTGTTCGAGAGCAAGTGACTAGCAAGTGACTACGGCGCCAGACTCTCCTCGACACCGGCACCTTGCGAGCAGAGGGCGTTTCGACCATTCGGGCGTTATCCGCGCTGTTCGTCAGAGACCTGACCTGCAAGAACTGCTAGCCGGATGGCCTGGGCACGCCGACGGGTGGGGCCCGATGGCATGCGTGGCACGCATGCCGCCCAAAGCGATAGCTCGGTCGGCTACGGCCTGGTCACGGTGCTCGACGGCTGCTGAGGAAGGAATGAAGATGGGTGCCCAGGGCTGCGGTGTCCTTTAGTGCACCGTGGATGTAGGTGGAGGCACGGGTGCGGAGTACCGGCAGGCCGAGGACGTAGAGCCCGGGTGCGTTGGCGACCACTCCGCCATTGTGGAGAATGCGGCCGGTGCGGTCACGAACGGGGATGTCAAGCCAGGAGTGGTCGGGGCGGAAGCCAGTCGCCCACAGGATCGTGGTGATCTCGCCGCTGGCCAGGTCGAGTTCCAGGGGGACGCGGGAATCGATGTGAGTGGGTGCTAGGCGGTGCGCTGGCGGGAGCTCGTCGTCAAGGCCCTGGGCAGTGGCCCAGTGGTCGGCCCGGGCCAGGAAGCGGTTCATTTTCAGGTCGGCGAGGGTGCAGGTGTTGCGCAGCGATCCGGAGAACTGGGCCACCCCGGCGCTAATGCGGCCGAGGCGGCCGACGATGCGGACTCCCTGCGCGGTGAGCGTATTCAGGTCGGTCGCCGCCGGCTCGGGTGTTCCGGTCAGCTGTGGCGAGGGCAGGTGGCGCGCCCGGGTGAGGTCATCGATCTGGTCATAGCGTTCGGCCAGCACGCCGGTGGCTTCCAGCCACCAGAAGATGTCGCGGCCGCGGTAGCGGCGCGGCAGCCGGACGTGTTCGCCGACCGCCAGGGTCACTGGACGCCCGGAGCGGTGGATCTCACGCGCGAGCTGGACGCCGGTGGCCGACGCGCCGACGACGAGCACGCCGCCGTCGGGGAGCTGGCCAGGATCGCGATAGGTGAGCGGGGTGAGCATCGTGACTGACGGCGGGACGGCACCGGAGACGGCCGGGATCGCCGGCCGGGCGCACGCTCCGGTCGCTACCACCACGGCCCTGGCGCGGAACACATCGTCGTTGGCCTGGACCTCAAAGCCTTCCGGCGCGGTGCGCACCGAGTGCACCGTCGTGGCGGTGCGTACCGGTGCGGCGGCGAAGCGGGCATAGCGGGCGAGTGTGGTTACGACGCCGGCGGCGGCCATGTAGCCGTCGGGGGCATCGCCGGCGTAGTCACACCCGGGCAGCCGGGTAAGCCAGTTTGGGGTGAGCAGCCGCAGGCTGGGCCAGCGCTGCGTCCGCCATGAGTTCGCCACCTCACCGCGCTCAAGGACGATGTGGTCGATGGAGCGCTCGGTGAGGCGGCGGCTCATCGCCAGGCCGGCATGGCCAGCGCCGATGACGACCGCCGTGGATTTCATCGTCAGATCGCCGGGCGGGTCCTGATCAGGCCAGCTCGACGAGCACGTTCGTCGGGTTGGTCACGACGTCAAAGACCGCTGAGCGTTTCTGCGACTGAGCGATGAGGGCCTCAAGGTCGTCGCGGGAGGCGTCGGCGTCGATGGCGAACCGGACGGTGATCGCCTCGAAGCCGTTGCGGACCTCGGGGTCCGCGCCGAGAATGCCCAGGATGTTCATAGCGCCTTCGATCGTGGCGGTGACCGACCGGAGCTGGATGCCGCGGTGCTGGGCGACTGCGGCGACGCCCGCGGTCAGGCACCCGACGAGGCCGACAAGGACGAACTCCACCGGAGTGGCCCCGTTGTCCTCGGACGCGAAGCACTCAGGGTGATCGACGTCGAACTCATACGTGGTGCGGTGCTGCTGCTCGGTGCCGAGGCCGGTGAAGCTGGCCACGGTCGACTGGCTGTGGGTGCCGTCGCGCCAGGTGCAGCTTGCGCGCCAGGTGAACTGCGCCGCTTGCGGTGCGGCCGAGAGGGCGTCGCGGGCCTCGAGCAGCGCCTGGACGTTTACGCCGTTGTCGATGGGGCGGTCGGTGATGGTCATCGGTGTCTCCTTAGATGCGGACTGGACTCGTTGCGATTGGATGGTCATCCGGCCCGGAGGCGGGCCGGCCCGAGGACGACAGGAAGCGAGACGAGGCCGCGCAGCACGAGGCCATCGCCGTGCGCCCAGGCGAGCGCGTCACGGCCGGTGACGAGCTGCAGGCCGGGATGGCGGCAGAGCAGGGCTTCGAAGGCGACCCGGGCTTCCAGCCGGGCCAGCGGCGCGCCGAGGCAGTAATGAGCGCCGTGGCCGAAGCCGAGGTTCGGGCCGTTGCTGCGGCCGATGTCGAGGATGTCGGGGGTGGGGAAGTGGCCTGGGTCGCGGTTGGCCGAGCCGAGGCACACCAGCACCTGTTCGTGTGCGGGGATGTCCACGCCGCCGACGGTCACCGGTTCGGCCGTGATCCGGAACGTGGCGTGCGGGACCGGGGCGGTGAACCGGATGAGCTCGTCGATCGCGGCGGGAAGCTGCCCAGGGTCGGCCAGCAGGGCCTGCATCTGGGCGGGATGGTCGAGCAGGGCCACGACCCCGTTGCCGATGAGGCTGGCCGTGGTGTCGTGGCCGGCCACGACGAGCTGGAACAGGCTCGACAGCACCTCCTGGGTGGTGAGCACGTCGTCGCCGGCGGCGACCAGCACGCTGACAAGGTCCTCGGCCGGGCTCTGCCGCTTGGTGTTGACGAGCTCGCGAAGGTAGGCCACGATCTTGCCGGACGCCTCGACCGCCTCGGCTGGCGGCTCGCCGGCCCAGCCGGTCAGCAGCATCTGGAACCAGGCGTGCAGGTCGCGGCGGTCGGCTGGTGGGATGCCCAGCAGTTCGCCGATAACTCTGAACGGCAGCGGGTGGGCGTAGCCCTGGACGAGATCGACGGTTGCGCCGGGTCCCGCGTCGTCGAGCTCGTCGAGGAGGTCATTGGCGATGTCCCGCACGGCCGGCTCGAGCGCGGCGACCCTGGATGGCACGAAGGCCCGGGAGACCAGTCGACGCAGCCGGGCGTGGTCGGGTGGGTCGACGTTGAGCATGTGCCGGGAAAACTCCGGTCCGGGCAACCCCTCGGCTACGACATCGCCACAGTTTTCCAGCGCGGCGAGCATGTCTTTGGAGATCCGGGGGTCGTTGAGCGCCTGGCGGGCGGCCTCGTAGCCGAGCACGACCCAGGCCGGGTGACCGTCGGCGAGGCGCATCCGCTGCACCGGGCACCGCGCCCTGGCCTCGGCGAAGTGGCCGAACGGGTCGTCGCGGATCGCCGGTTCCCAGCCGCCCCATGTGGCGAGCATGTCAGGCATCGCCGGCCTCGGATCGGTAGCCGGTGCAGAGCAGGTCGAGCTGGGCGAAGTGGCCGCTGGCGTCGGTGTCGGCGTAGGCATGCTGTTCGACGGTGAACCAGCCGGTGCCGAGCCGCGCCGCCCGCAGCCGCAGCCGCCAGTGCAGGTGCAAGCGGCCGCCGACCTCGCCGACCGTGGCCTCGACCAGGTCGTAGTCCTCGGTGTCACCGAACCAGCCCGCGAACCGGCGGGCGATCACCTCGGCACCGGTCCACTCCCGCAGGCCCGCCGGCAGCAGGGCGCGCAGGCGGGCGCTGGCGGCGAGCGCGCCGCCGATCTGGGCGAAATCCTGGGCGGCCAGGCCCTCGAGGAACGAACCGGCCCGGGCGAACTGCGGCACCATGCTGGCTGCGCCGTGGTCGCGGATGGTGCTCATGCATCCGTTGTACGGACCGGCCAGCGGCGGCGAATCGGGTAACTGCCCGATCTTTCTGTCAGGTTCCGGGTTCGCCCGCTGCTGTGGTCAGGCCGTGGCGCATGGCGAACAGCGCGGCGCCGGTCCGCGTTTTGACGCCCAGCTTGGCGTAGATGTGCTCCAGGTGGGAGGAGACCGTCTTGCGGCTGACGTTCAGTTCGGCGGCGATCTCGGGGTTAGACCGACCCTGGCCGAGCCGCATCAGCACCTCCACCTCGCGGGCCGTGAGTCCCGACGGCAGGCCAGGTCGACGCCGGACCCGATGGCCTGCCGCTTCGAGCACCGCGTTGGCGCACTCGCCGTCCAGCCGCCCGGCACGCACCTCTTCGCGCATCACCCGCTCAGCTGCGGGGGCGTCGAGCGCCGGGCGGTGCGGGCGTGGCTGGCGCAGGGCCTGGTAGACGTCGGCGGCGCCGAGGATCCCGCACGGGAAGCGAGATGGCGTCGCCGCGCAGCCCGTGCGGGTAGCCGGAGCCGTCGAGCCGTTCATGGTGCAGTGACGCGCAACGCCCGACCTCGGCCAGCATCGGGACCCGGGCCAGCATCCGCTCGGTCAGGTACGGGTGAGTCCGGGCCCGCTCGCGCTGAGTGAGGCTCCATTCGCCCGGCTCGTCCCAGATTGCGCTCGGGATCCCGATCATGCCGACGTCCTTGACCAGCGCCGCCCGGCGCAGCATCTCGAGGTCGGCAGCCGGGAGCCCGAGCTTCGCGCCGGCCAGGGCGGCGAGCTCGGCCGCGCCGCGCGAATGCCCAAGGCGCAACGGCGACTTCAGGTCACTGAAGTCGCCGAAAGCTGCCAACGCGCGCTCCAGGTGATCTTCACTCAGCGCCGAGCCCAGCCCCGGGTCGAGCGCGATCACTTTCTCCCACGCCGAGATACCGCCCAGGCCCTCGAGGATCTCCATGTGCTGGGAGCAGAAGCAGTCGACCAGCTCCGGGTCGAACTGCGTGCCCCGCCGCTCCCGGGCCACGCGCAGCGCAGCCTCGGCACCGCCGGAGTGGTGGTACGCCTCAATCACGTCGGCCAGGTGAACCAGGCGGATGGCCGGGGCCAGGCCACCGGCCCCGACCGACCCGGGCACCCCTTGCCCGTCCCATCGCTCAAACGTCTGCAGCAGCGGCTCGCACACAGCCGGGCCCAGCCCGAGCCGGTCGGCCAGGTCGCTCGTCACCCGGCAGTGCGACTCCATCAGCTGCTGCACCGAGCGGCCGGCGGTCGCCAGGAACTTCCCGACCAGCCCGACGCGGCGGAAACCCGGCTGACCGCGACCGAGATGACGGCCGACGAATACCGCCAGGGTGACCCGGTTCAGGTCCTCATCACGGGTATCGGCGTAGAGCCCGATCTCATCGCCGAACACCGCCGCCAGCTCAGTGGTGTCGACGGCGCAGCCCACCCACGCCAGCAATGAGGTGTAATACGCGGCCGTGCAGACCTCCTGGCGCATCTCCGCAGCCGCCCCCAGCCGCATCGCAACCACGGTCTGGCGCAGCACCCGCTCCAAGGGACGTCCCATCCCAAGGTCGGCGACAAGAGACAGCGTCGCCACCAACTCAGCCAGGGTCACCCGTTTCAGCGAATCGTCAGCCACTACCGCAATGCCCCCTCACGCTGAACCCACCGCTTTGCAGATCATAAGCAGCCATGAAGGTCACGCGCGAGGCCCCGAAACCGGTCAAACAACGCCGCTAGCGTCCGAGCCGCTGGCCCGGCGTCAGCGCCGCCGCTCGGCCTCGGGAGGCCCGCGCGGCGCACGCCAGGCCATACGCAAAAACGGGCGGAGATCAAAGCCGCCCATCGCTACGCACCGCGGGAGTGCTCAACCCAATGCGGCTTGAGAGTGCATCGGTCTGGCACCGCGATGGGCGAGTCAGCGCTACATGGATGAGGGCCGTGACCTGACGGTGGAGGTAATGCAGCACAAGCGGACATTGGGCTGCGGCACCGCCAATTCGAATCTGCCCAGTTCGGTCTGGCGCTGCCGTCAGGGCCGTGATGGCCTGGTTGCGGTCGCAGACCCAGGGCCAGTGGCTGACTTCCCAGCAGCTGCCGGCCCGCTGCCTGGCGGTCGCGATGACCTGGCCGCCAGTCTCCAGGCACATGAAGTGGCCGCTGATCTTGATGGGCATGGTCCCTCACCTCCTGTGGTGAGGCCCGGAACCAGTGACTACCAAGTGACCAAGCACCCAGACCGCGTGGCCTAGGCACGCCGACGGATGGGCCCCGATGGCATGCGTTGCATGCATGCGAGCACGGATCGCAACGCCAGATCGGCGACTCGGAGCGGCATTGGTTCGTGCTCCGACGACTGGGGTGCCAGCGCAGATCAGCCGTTCGGGTGCAGGACAGGCGGTCATAGCGGCAACCGCGTCGCCGACCATCGGCGGGACTCCGCGCCCTCAATGCGGCCGAACGCGCATTACCCAGCGTGAAGCAAGGCGGCCCCGCGCCTCACGTGCGGATCTGGGGCCGAGGCTGACGGGGAGCCTGGCCGTGGTCATGTGGGCCGGTGCCCGGCAGGGATCTGGTCGCGGAGGATGTCGGCCGGTAATGATTGTCGTTGCCTGCTAACCTCGCCAATCTCAAATTCGGCAGGAGGCGGCTCAGTTCCGCGGGTCGTCGTGAGGGTTGACGTATTCGAGGCTGATCGGCCCGATCGCCGTTACCTGCGTGACGTAGTCACCGGACTTTGCCCAGTGAAAGTGGGGCGTGCCGCCGGGCAGCACGACGACGGTACCCGGCGGATACGCCTCCAGCTTCTGTTCGTCGAACTGCTCGCCCCGGCCAATGTAGAAAATACCGGATATGACCGTGTAGACCCGGTCCTCCTGATGTCTGTGCGGCATCAGCTTCACGCCGGATGGCACCTTGACCCGGACTACGTACGGACCGGGCTGTGATGGATGACCCACAACGACGGCCAGGCGGGCCGGAGGCGGGAACGCCGCGAACGGCTCCCAGCCGATATCCTCTGGCAGGACCGACCTGAAGACGCCCTGGCCGGGCTGGTGGGTGGCGCGCATCGCTGGTGAACCTTCCGGCTCGTGGCGGACTGACCTGACGCCGCCAGGAATCGATGCGGGGGGCCCTCCACGATCCCTTGCCGGCCAGACAGCTGGTCTGCAGACTGCCGTCCATTGTCCTCCGGCAAGCTACTCATCCCCAGCGCCGACCCCAAGCCGCCAGGCAAGCTGCCAGCCAGCCTGAGGGCAGAAAACCGCGCACAGCGGTCTCATGCCCGTGCAAGGCAGCAGACCTGGCACTTCTACTGGGCCAGATCTGGCCCATGCGGATCCCGGCAGCCGCCGAGGGGCTTGTGAAACGGTGCACAAAGCGTCTCCGCGGAAACGTCCTGGATGTGACTGCCGGGTCAGAGCGATCCGCGAGGAGGCTCTGTCTGCGGGCGCTCCGCCGTGCCGATAGCTGTTGGCTGCGGCTATCAGGGAGCAGCTTCCAGTGCCCCTCCGAGACAACCTCGACGGTGCTGTCGGTCACCTTGATGGCCGTCTGGTCGTCGATGGCATACGCCGGACCGGCGATGCTGGCGGCCCATGTCTCCGCCTGGGCCAGGGTGTTGCCCGGCATGAGCGCGTGACTCAGGTGCGGGAAGATCGAGAAGTCGACGACGCCGAGGGTACGGTCGTCCGGCGCGGACGGCCACTCCACGAAGTAGTCACCGATCCGGGGCGTCATTACCATGCTCCCGGCGCTCACCCCCACCCAGACCGTCTCGGGCAGCGACAGCAGGAGGTCGGCTAGCCCGGACTGCCGCATCCAGTGGTACAGGTACGTCGCATCGCCGCCGTCCACCAGCAGGACGTCAGCCTCCCGGACCCAGGGCACCCAGCGCTCATCGCCGATCGTGGGCAGCGCCGACAGCTCCAGGAGGCCCAGCGACTTCCACTCCATCGAGGTCATGCCACCCCACGGGGGCAGGCCGCTGACGAACCCCCGCGCCGAGACCGGCCCGCACAAGGGGTGGCCCCACTGCGCGGTGGGGATGCACAGTGCGGTGGCGTCGGCGATCGGCTTGCCCAGCAGGCCGACCAGCGCATCGCGGATGCTGGTGTTCGTGACGCCCCCGGAGGTGAGAAGAAGCTTCACGCTTGCCTCCGGTACGCAGCGGTCATGACGCTCCTCTCGAGGCGGGAGATCAGGTGTATGGGATACAGACTGGCCTCCAAAGCGAAACTCATCGCCGTTGCGACCTCTCATGCTCTGCGCGCATATCGACAAATCCATGCGTGGGCGCCGGTCACGTGATCGGCAGGCTTCTAGACCTGTCGCACATCAGCTGGCAGATATGCGTCGCACATCTGGCATCGCGGCAGAAGCGGATGATCGGAGTTCTGGCCATACTGGCGCTATGACCGCGCCAAGCGATGGCCTTCCCGTGCTGGTCATCGACGGAGCCCACTTCTCCGACTTCGACGGCTTTACCCGCGAGTTCTCCCGGCTGCTCGTCAACTACACATGGCGAGGAAATCTTGATGCCTTCAACGACTTGCTCCGAGGGGGCTTTGGGACACCCGAGCGCGGATGGGTGCTGAGATGGCTCAACTCGGAGTTGTCTCGCTCCGCGCTCGGCTACGACGCGACAATCCAGCGGTTGGAGCGGATTCTGCTCACCTGCCATCCGTCGCAGCGTTTGAATATCGAGGGCAGAATCCGCCGCGCCCGCCGCGGCCAGGGTCCGACCTTGTTCGACGAGGTCGTGGAGATCATCCGCGAACACGGCCCAGCCGGCCGCGAGTTCGAAGACAGCATTATCCTGGAGTTGGTCTAGGTGGCGGTACGTCCGACAGCCATCGCGGCTACTTAGAGAGTGAGTCTGGTCACGGATCAGATGAGCGCGAACAGTCACTGGCCGGGGCCACTCCCATGACGTTTCCTGTGCCGTCCGTGACATAACGGCCCTTGGACAAGTCCACCAGCACAAGGACGTTGCCGAACGGGTCCGCCACAACAGCCACGCGGCCGACGGGGATGTCGAAGGGTCCGGTCACCACCTGCCCGCCAGCGGCCCGGACAGCCGCGGCGGCCTGGTCGGCGGAGGTGACGAGCCAGTTCGGTTCATACTCCTGCCGGACCGTCAAGACGATCTCGGTATCACTGCCAGGCAGGCTCAGCCCGGCCTGTCTACAGGTGGCTCGTATCGCCATCCTTGGTTATGTCTAGAGCATCGAAGACGCGGTGTCTCATCGTCAGATACTGCTCAGCGCAGCGGTTGGGCAGCCCGGCGGGGCGCCGCAGAATGCGCGGCTGCTGGATCACTTCGTCGCCTGTGAACTGTTCGCGAGTCAGGTCGAGCTCGGTCCCGTCGGGCAGGAGATTCCAGTAGTGCACGCCCTGGCGGCTGCCATCGCTGCGAACGACCTCGGCAATCAGCAATTCGCCGCCGAGCAGGTCATGGATGACCAGCGCGGTAGAGCCGCACTGGCCACGGGAAGGGCTGGCGGCGGACCAGTCATCAGCATCGACAGGGTCACAAGTATCGAGCGCCCACGCCGTGCGTACCGCGGCCTTAAGGTCGTTGTGCACTTCATTGGCCACGCGCGCAATCCTGCCACTGCTGAGTCACGATGCCCGTTCAGCAGCCACCTCGCAACTCGCGGCATGCGCGGTGGCGCTGCGTGTCCGCTCGGGGTTGGCGACGGTCAGCGCACTAGCTAGAGGTGGTGGCGCCGTTACTGGCGCAGGCGGCCGGGGACGAGGGTTAAACGGGCACGCGCGTTCGTACTTGGAACGCGGCAGATGGGCGGTTCAGGGTGTAGATCGCAGGCCGTCCATCAGGATGTTCAGCAGGCGGCTTGCCCTGGCGTCGTGTTCGGGCGCGTGGGCCACGGTGAAGATGCCGATGACGCTGGCAGCGATGTCTTCGGCGGTGACGTCGGCGCGGAGTTCGCCCGTCACACGGCCGGCGTTGAGGATTTCGTCGATGGCTGCGAGCAGCTCGGTCTGGGTCTGAGCATGGACGATTTCGCCCGATTCGATCATCGCGAGCAGCGTGTCGAGCATGCCGTTCTTGGTCGCGATCCAGTCCCTGAACAGCTCCATCCAGCGTCGCAGCGCCGCGGGCGGGGGAAGCCGGGTGAGTAGCTCGCGGGCGCCGTCGGTGAGCCGCGCGACCTGATCGCGGTAGACCGCGTCGACGAGAGACTCGCGGGTGGGGAAGTGCCGGTAGAGCGTGGCGATGCCGACCCCGGCTTCGCGTGCGATCGCGCGCATTGACGGTTCGGTGTCGGCAGCAACGAACACGCGGGTCGCGACTTCGAGGAGTTGGTTGCGGTTGCGAGTCGCATCCGCTCGCAGCACGCGAGTTTCTGACTCTGCCAAAACGGATCACGCTCCGATTATGGTACGCTGCCTGTTATAAACGGAGCATAGTCCGCTTCTCGTTGCCTTCATTCGCCGCCAGAGGAGACAAGTGAGCATGCAACAACCGAGCGTCAACACGTCGGCGACCACGAGCCGAGCGGTCCAGCTCGAGTCATTCGGCGGCCCCGAGGTCCTGAACCTCCGCGAGGTACCCCGCGCCGCAGGCCGGTTCGGGGCAGATCCGCGTGCGAGTCACCGCGGCTGGACTAAACCCGATGGACTGGTTCATGACATCCGACGCAGAGACCGCCACTCGATTTGGCTTGAGCCTGCCGTCTGGGTTCGGAACCGACTATGCCGGGGTCGTGGACCAGGTCGGTGACGGCGTGACCGAGTTTGCGGCCGGCGACCGAGTGTTTGGCGGCGCCCTCTCCCGCGCGGTCGCCGACTACGTAGTAATAGACGTGGCAGGGACCGTCGCGGCGGGCGGCGACGCGCACCATACCCCCGACGGCGTCGACGACCGCACAGCCGCCGTCCTTGCTATAGGGGGGTGCACAGCCGCCGCCGCGCTCGAGGTTGTCAAACCCGGCCCGGGCGACACGCTGCTCATTGGCGGCGCGGGAGGCGGGGTCGGCGTGTTCGCCGTGCAGCTCGCTCGCCTCGCGGGCGCGCGAGTGATCGGGACGGGATCGGCCACGTCGGCCGATGCCCTGCGTGCCCTCGGGGCCGAGCCGGTCGCTTATGGCGACGGCCTGGTCGACCGGCTCCGTGCCCTGGCTCCCGCCGGCGTCACTGCGGCCATCGACCTATACGGGACGGAGACGGCGCAGGCGGCACGAGAGCTTAGTGTTCCGGACGAGCGCATCACCACCATCGCTGCACAGGTCGACGGAATCACACCGGCAAACGGCGCTAACGCCGCCCCCGGCGCCATAGAGGAGATTGCTCGCCTGGTCGCGGCGGGCCAGCTCCGTATGCCCATCGCGGCAAGCTTCCGGGTCGAGCAGATCCGCGCCGCGGTCGAGCTTCAAGCCGGCCGGCACGTGCACGGCAAGGTCGTCATCGACCTCTAGCTTTCGCCCGCTGAGTCAATCTTGATCTTGGGGGTTCTCAAGTGCACGGGTTGTCAAGCGGCCGATGCTCGGTGGCGGCGCTAGTGTCGCGACGGGTGGGCCGCGGTGGTCGGCTGGCTGATCAGTCGCCCTAGCAGGGCAGGCATCCCGTTCGGCGCGAGCGGCTCCTTCGCCGTCGAGCCCTTAATGCGGCGTAACCCAGCGTCCTGTGGCACTCTTGACCGGGCCGGTGCGCAGTTCTCCGTGGACACGCTGGATCTGCTGACGGACACGCACCTCTCCCCCAGCTTCCAAGAGCGGT
Source organism: uncultured Actinomycetota bacterium (assembly GCA_963844655.1). Classification (GTDB taxonomy): domain Bacteria; phylum Actinomycetota; class Actinomycetes; order Streptosporangiales; family Streptosporangiaceae; genus JASHPR01. The sequence continues at coordinate 753,155 of CAWJPA010000002.1, forward strand.
CTGGGACCGGGATTCCCTGGCGGTTGCGTTCCTGGGCTTCACGCATGTTGTCGCGGCTTCCTGACGGGTCTTGCCGTAGACGGTGATGCGCTTGCGGGTGCCTGTAGTGGTCCAGGCGTACTAGCGGCCCATCCACCGGCCATCAGCCCGTTTGGCCAGGCAGGGCAGCGCTGGTAGCAATACGGCCGCTGACCTGCTCGCCGCCTGGACCTGGAGCTGGCCCAGCTGCCCGCGCCGCTATTATGATACACGTATGTATAGACAGCATACGTTGCACTTAGGTGCATGGCTGCCAATTATCCTTATAATTGCTATATTGATTTTCGCTTTTGAAATATGGATGATTGTTGATGCGGCCATTAATAGAGAGATTACCGATAAAGCAAAAGCTTGGTGGATAATCGGCATGCTTATCATACATCCATTTGTCGCAATTGTTTACTTTTTTACCGACCATCGTAAACGCTAAGCTCTGAGCTGCTGGGTCCGGGCGCCAGCGCCAGGTGAGCGACTGTCTCCGACAGTCTGGGCGCACCTTGCAAGCAGGAGGTCATCTGGCCAACCCCGCTGACACCCGTGGCCGACACCAACGAGTCCGGGCATGAGCGAGCTGGCGCGGACTAGACGAACGGCGTGGCCCAGGTCAGTCACACTCCTGGATGCTTCGGCCAGACATGGCATGCAAGAGGTCAGGAGTTCGAATAACAACCTGATACGACGTAGCCGGGACTACTTGCGGACGCGGAACCGGAGGACGGTGACGGCGCCCGCCTGCGTGCTGCTGACCGGTTCCAGGTCAATCCTGGTGAGGCCTGGGGCAGAGAAGCGGATGCCGTCGCCGAGCAGCACCGGCAGTACATTCACCAGGATCTCGTCGACCAATCCCCGCTGCAAGCACTGGCCGGCGACGTCGGCGCCGAGGATCTGGAGGTTCTTGCCGCCTGCAGCCTTCAATGCCGTGGCGACCGCTTCGCCGATGTCACCGGTGAGGTAAGTGACATCCGGGTCCGGCGGGTCCGGCGGCTGGTGGGTGAGGACGAACATGGGTCCGTAGAAGGGGTAGCCTTCGTCCCTCGATTCTGTCCCCCGATCGTTGTTGGCTTCCCTTCTGTCGCCTACCTCAACGGTGCGCCGTCCGCTGAGCATGGCGCCGGTGGCTGCTGCGGCCTCCTTCTGCCCGGGCATGTCATTCGCCATGAAGTCGAAGATCCAGTCCTGCGAATCACCGGGACCGGCGATGAAGCCGTCCAGCGACATCGCCCTGTTCACGACGACCTTGCCGTTTCCGGTGCTCGTATCGCTCACTCTGTTCCTCCGAAGGCCCTTCCCCGGCTGTCATCCCGGGCTACGAATAATGACGTTACGCGCGCCCGGATCTCGTCGTCTGCTCGACGACGTTCAGCTCCGAAGCATGAGCTGGAGCGTCACAGGAGCCCCGCGAATGGCTGCCGGACGAGGTTGCCGGGCCGGCTCAGGGACTGGCGTAGCGGGCAAGCAGGGGGACGAGCACCTGGACGTTGGGGCTGCCCAGGCCGGTGACCGGGTCCCAGCCGGGTGCCGCTTGATAGCCGGTGATGGTCTTGGGCGGGAACTGCACCGTGTTGTTGCCCCTGGTGATGTCGTGAAAGGCCCTGTGGTAGGCCGGAGATCGGGCGATGCGGTAGAGGGCGGGGTTGACGAAGCCCAGAGTGTGGCCTGCGTACTGGTCGGCCAGGGCGATCAGGCCAGCCCACAGGGGGGCGGTGGCGCTGGTGCCGCCGCTGTTGCGGATGTAGGTCTTGCCGGCGCCATCGCTGATGGCCAGCGTCATGCCGGTGTGGCCGGAGGCGTCGGCGGCCACGTCGGGCACGCTCCGGGTGGCGCCTGCGCCGGGCACGCCGTCCTGGTAGGCGGGCCGGGGGAACAGGCGGCTGTACCCGCCGCCGGAGGCCTGGAAGCTTTCGCCCGGCGTCCCGTAGGGCAGCCCCCATCCGATCTCGCTGACATACGCACCCGTGGCATGGCTGGCGGTGAGGGTTGTGCCCCCGGCGGCGAGCACCAGCGGGTCGGACGCCAGGAGGTTGACCCCCCTGGCCGGTACCGGGAGCCGCTGCCCGGTCAGGGCGGCGTACACGTCGCACGGATAGCTGGCCGCGCCCAGGTCACCAGAGGCGGCGACCACCGTCACGTGACGGCTGGCGGCCGCCTGCAGGGCCGCGTGCACACGACCCACCTGAGCACGTGTGACGCAGTGCTCCCCGCCGATCTGCCCTGCGGCGCTGAGCGAGATGACGCCGCCCTGGGTCATGCCCAGCCGCAGCGCGGCGACGCCGGCCGCCACCGCGGCGGCGGTGTTGTCCAGCGACGTCGATTTGACCAGCACGATGGTGAGAGCGGCGCCGGGAGCGACCGCATGGACCATCTCGGCGTCCAGCACCTCCTCTGCGTAGGCAAGCCAGGGCGAGGCCGGCCCCGGGAAGGTGGACACGACCCGCAGCCGGGCCGTGGGCAGGTGAAACAGGCGGTCAAACAGCGCCATGTCCTGGCGCAGGTCACTGACCAGAGGCGGGGACAGCTGCTGCTCGGCGAGCTCGGGCAGTACCACGGTCTGACCGCGGCCGTCGATCCCGCGATCCAGCAACGGCTTGATGCCGTAGGCCACCTGGAGCTGCTGCGGGGTATAGCAGGTCGTCACCGAGTCACAATCGGCCGTCGCGTTGGCCGGAGCGGACGGCGTCGCGGTGGCGCTCCCGGCCCGAGGACCGGACCCGCAAGCCGCGACGAGCATTCCGGTCACGGCCAAGCCCAACGCAATCCCCCGCACCGCCGGGCACAATGCGCGGCCCGGCCAGGAGCCCAGGCGGACCTTGATCATATTGTCTCCTATGATCTGGCATTCTCCGCACCTTGCCCGCACCTGGCTGACTCGGTATCAAATCAAGTATGATACCGAGTATATTCGGCGTCAAACTCCCGTGCCCGTCAGGACCGTGTGGCGCCTTGACGTGCGGTGTGCGCGAGTAGGGGGACGAGGATGTGGGCGTTCGGGCTGCCCCAGCCGGTGACCGGGTCGCCAGCCCTGTCGCCAAGGCCCGGCAGATCCAGATCGGCGCCGCGTTGCAGGGCGCGCAAGTCATCGGGGACCGAGTCCTGCTCGAACGGCTGGTCAGCAACCTAATCGAAACCGAAAACGCCGTCCGGCAGACGTGACCGGGGGCTGGGTGCGGGCCAGCACCAGGCCCGGAAAAGGAATCGCCGAAATCACCGTCTCCAACGGCGGCGAGCACATCCCAGCCGACCAGGTACCGGGCTGTTCGAACCGTTCCGCCGCCTCTCCGGCCGGACGGGCAACCGGCCGGGTTCCGGGCTCGGCCTGTCCATCGTGGCATAGGTGGCCAACGTGCACGGCGGCCACGCCGAGGCCCACGCTAGGCCGGACGGCGGACTGGACGTGCAGATCACGCTGCCGGCCACCGCGAGCAAGCACAGGCCCGCCGTCCACCAGCCGCAGGCCCTTGCGTCCCAGATCCCGCAGCCAGACCACCGCAGTCCCCCCGCCGCGGACCAGGACCACACGACAGCGGAATAAGAGGGGCGGACAGCTAGCGGGCAGGGGACGTCCGGCTACTCATTGGCGCCTTGCCGCGGGCCGGATTGACAGCGGCGCAAGCGACTGTATGGTTTGTCCTATGGATATAGATAAAGGGATCGGCGTGGGCCAGGCCGAAGGCGTCTCCCCGCCGGGCGCTGGCGGCGGGGATCGGAATGCGGCCCCGTCCGGGCGGGCCGCGGCCGCGTCGCCGATCCAGTTCCGGCTGGATCCGGCCTCCGGAGTGCCGACCTACCTGCAGCTGGTGCACCAGGTGGAGCAGGGGCTGCGGCTGGGCTACCTCAAGCCCGGCGACCAGCTGCCCAAGGTCAGGGACGTGGTCGCCGAGCTGGCGATCAACCCGAACACGGTGCTGAAGGCCTACAAGGAGCTTGAGACCAAAGGCCTGACGGTCGGCCGACCCGGCCAGGGCACGTTCATCCAGGCCACGCTCAGCCAGGTCGCTCTCCCGGAACTCGCCGGGCTGCACAAGTCTCTGCTCGGCTGGCTGACCACCGCCGACGCGGCGGGCCTGGACGAGGACGGGATCGTAGCGCTGTTCACCAGTGCACTGCGGGATTTCCATGAGCGCCACGGAGGCAGAGGGGACCGCCGTGGCGGGGCAAGCGGCGAAGCGGAGGGCGTGGCATGAACATCATCGAGGCCAGCGGCCTGGGCAAGCGCTACGGCAGCACCTGGGCGCTGCGCGAGTGCACGCTGGCGATCCCCGCGGGTCACGTGGCCGCGCTGGTCGGCCCGAACGGCGCGGGCAAGACCACGCTGCTGAACCTGGCAGTCGGCCTGGCGGAACCGACCGCGGGCAGCGTTACCGTGCTGGGGGGCCAGCCCGCAGGGTCCCCGGTGGCGCTGAACGGCATCGCGTTCGTCGCCCAGGACACGCCGCTGTACAAGAACCTGTCCGTCGCCGACATGCTGCACCTGACCCGCAACCTGAACCGCCGATTCGACCAGCGCTACGCGAAAACCCGGCTGGCCGAGCTCGGCGTCCCGCTGAACCGGAAGGCCGGCAAGCTGTCCGGCGGCCAGCAGGCGCAGCTTGCGCTGACCCTGGCGCTGGCCAGGCGACCGCGGCTGCTGGTGCTGGATGAACCGGTGGCGATGCTCGACCCGGTCGCCCGGCACGACTTCATGGCCACGGTGCTGACGGCGGCGGCCGACGACGGGGTGTCGGTGGTGCTGTCCTCGCACGTGCTCACCGAGCTGGAGCGGGTGGCCGACTACCTCATCCTGCTGTCGCGAGGCCAGGTGCAGGTGGCCGGCGAGGTCGACGGCGTGCTCGCCAGCCACCGCATGCTGACCGGTCCCACCGCCGAGGCCGACAAGTATGCCGAACGGCCGGTGGTGCATGTCCAGCGCGGCGAGGCGCAGACCCACCTGCTGGTCCGGGCCACCGCGGACGACCCAGTCCCGCCCGGCTTCCAGGCGCACCCGCTCGGCCTGGAGGAACTCGTGATGGCCTACCTGCGCGAGCCCGGCGCCGCGGCGCTGCCCGGCCCGGCCCGCGGCCGGAATACCGAACCGTCGGAGGTGACGCGATGACTGCGCTGACCATTCCCGCCCGGCCGGAGCACGACGCTGGCCTGCGGCCGGTGCCGTGGCACCGGATGGTCTGGGTCACCTGGCGCCAGCACCGCGCCGCGCTGGCCGGCATGGCCGCGCTGCTGGGCGCGCTGGCGGTGTGGCTGTGGCTCACCGGCCTTCAGATCCACCACTCCTACGCCACCGCCTGCCACCCGGCCAGCTCGCTGGCCTGCACCATGAACTTCTCCGGCAGATACGCAGTGACCGTGAATATCGTCAGAGTCCTTCTGCAGGCTGTGCCGGCGCTGATCGGGGCGTTCGCCGGGGCGCCGGTGCTGGCCCGGGAGATGGAGACCGGGACCTTCCGGTACGCCTGGACCCAGGGCTTCGGCCGGTGGCGCTGGGCGCTGGCCAAGCTGGTGCTGCTCGCGGTGGCGGTGGCCGCCATCGCCGGGGCGTTCACCGTGGTGTTCTCCTGGTACGCCAGCCCGTTCTTCGCCGCGGGCTACGCGATCCCGTTCGCCACCGACCTGTTCGACCTGCTCGGGGTCGCGTTCGCCGCCTGGACGGTGGCCGCCTTCGCGATCGGCGCCCTGGCCGGGATGCTCATCCGCCGGGTCGTCCCCGCGATCGCTGCCACCCTGGCCGTCTACGCCGCGCTCGCCCTCGTGACCGCGCTGTGGCTGCGCGAGCACTACATGGCACCGCTGCTCACCACCAAACTGAACGTGCCCGGCACCGCGTGGCTCGTGAGCCAGTGGTACACCAAGGGCGGCAAGTTCGCGTTCGGCGCCCGCGGCCCCGGGATAGTCCACGCCGTCCGGCAGCTCTGCTCCGGTGGGACCTCCGGGTTCTCGCCCGCGCAGTGCCTCTCCCAGCATGGCTACACGGCGTGGAGCAGCTATCAGCCCGGCAACCGGTTCTGGCCCTTCCAGTGGATCGAGGGCGGCTGGCTGCTCGCGCTGTCGGTGCTGCTCATTGCCGCCGCCGTCTGGCTGGTCCGCCGCCGGGCCGCGTGACGCACATGCTGACCGTGATCCTGCACTTGCGCGTCAATGCCCTATACGCTGCTCAGCATGAGCAGCGGCGCACCGTTGCTGGCAGCGGCGGTTCCAGGATTGGTGCGCAGTGACCTTCGTGGTCCGGGCATCACCCGTGAGCGAGGCCCGGAAGGTGTCCGGTACCGCGACCCGTCCGGCGCAGAGGTCACACAGAGAGAGACGCTGCAGCGCATCAGCGCGCTGGCCATTCCACCGGCGTGGAGCAACGTCTGGATCTCGCCAAACCCTTTGGGCCACATTCAGGCCACCGGCGTGGACAGCCGGGGCCGGACCCAGTACCGATACCACCAGCTCTGGCGCGAGCAGCGCGATGCTCAGAAGTTCACTCACATGCTGCGGTTCGCTGGTGTCCTGCCCGAGTTGCGGATGGCCACCCGTCACGACCTGAGGCGACGGGATCTCGACCGCGATCGGGTCGCCGCCAGCGCCGTCCGGCTGATCGACCTCGGCCTGTTTCGCATCGGCGGCGAGAAGTACGCCGAGCTGGACCATCACTACGGCGCCACCACACTCGAGAAGCGGCACGTGACGGTGACGCATGACGGCATGACGTTCGACTACATCGCCAAGGAGGGCAAGCGCCGGGTGATCACCGTCGCTGACGACGTGGTCCTGCCCACCGTGCGAGCCTTGGCCCACCGCGACACTGGTCTCGACGCGCTGTTCAGCTACCAGCATGGCGGCGCCTGGCACGTCCTCCATTCTCACGACGTGAGCCAGTACATCGCCTCCCAGGTCGGTGCTCACTTCACGGCCAAGGAATTCCGCACCTGGAATGCGACCGTACTGATGGCGCTGGCTCTGGCGGGCGCGGGACCGTCACCGCCCGCGCTGAGGCGCAAGAGGGTCATAGCGGCCAGCGTCCGGGAGGTGGCGGCACAGCTCGGAGACACCCCCACAGTGGCCCGCAAGTCCTACATCGATCCACGGCTAATCGGCCGCTACGAGTCGGAGGGGGAGCTACCCACGATCCCGGCGATGCCGGCCGTGCTCCCGGCACCCGCTGAAGCCGAGATCGCTGTCGCCGCGCTGCTCGCCGCCGGTGGCTAGCACGACGGACCCCGGCACCGGAGTCGGCGCCGCCTGCTGTCGCCCAGCCCAGGGCGGCGGCATTCCACAGGACGACGGCCGGTGAGTCGTAGACTGACGTCGTAACAGGAGGCCGTGCAACTGATGGCCTGGCGGGGATCCGGGAAATTTACGGCCTGCCTTGCGCTCGGCCGCATCGTGCCGAAGTGGCAGCGCCGGGTTGCTGCCGAGCTGAGCGAAGAGCTTGGAGGCATGAAATGGCTTATCAGGGCCAAAGCGGGGCAGACACCGCTGCTGCCGACCGCAGGCCATGAGCAGCCCGCCGAGGGTGCTGGTCGGCCGCCGCGAATCGTTTAATGCCGCGCACCAGCTGCGCGACCCGAGCCTGTCAGACGACGAGAACCGGCGGCTGTTCGGGAAATGCGTGAACCTCCATGGCCACAACTACGTTCTCGACGTCGTCGTGGCCGGCAAGGTCGATGAGACCAGCGGCTATGTCCTGGACTTGAAGCAGCTATCTGATGTCATGTGCCGGCAGATCGTCCAGGACGTTGATCATCGCAACCTGAATACCGATGTGCCGTGGCTGGAAGGGCGCATCCCGACCGCCGAAAACCTCGCCCTGGCCTTTTGGGAAAGGCTCCAGCCCGAACTCCCTGAGGGGCTGCTGCGGTCGGTCCGCGTGTCAGAGACCGACAAGAACTGGGCCGAGGTCGGTGAGCACGTCTGACCCTGCGGATCTGCCGGGTCGGGGTTTGCGCATGCGCTATACACCCGGGGACCTTGCCGTGCTCACGAGCGACGAGGCAAGCCGCTTCGTCCCCGAGGGCGGCGGCGATCCGCAAAACGACGGCACCTTGGCCTGGGAGTTGCTGTACCGGCTCGAACCTGAGCTCTATGACCGGCTTGTCAATGCGGAACGCATCCACCCGGGTGTCCTCGGGTGGCTACCGCGCACCGCGGACAGGATCGTCGAAGTGGGGGCCGGAACGGGACGGCTGACGCTTGATCTCCTGGACCGCGGGCAGGAGGTTGTGGCGGTCGAGCCCGTGGCGCCGTTCCGGCAGATCCTGAGGCGCAAGCTCGCGGAAGCCGATCATGGATACCGCGCACGAGTGATCCACGGCTTCTTCGACGACCTGCCCGTGGCCAGCGATTTCGCCGATCTAGTCGTGGCATGCTCGGTCCTCACGCCCGCCCCGCGCCACGGCGGCGAGGCCGGGTTGGCTGAGATGGAGCGAGTTTGCCGCCCCGGAGGCTGCGTCGCTATTGTCTGGCCGAACAACATCGACTGGCTCGTCGCCCACAGCTACCAGTACGTGAGTTTCGCCGGACAGATGACCGTCGACTTTGCGAGCCACCGCGAAGCGGTTGAAATGGCCGAGATCTTCTACCCGCGTGCGATCCGGGCGATCCGACGCCTGGGCAGCCGCAGGGTCCCCTATGAAGTTCTGGGGATCAATCCGCCACGGGATCTCGCGTTCAAGGTGGTGGCGTGATGAAGGTCGCGATCATCGCGCCGCTGGTATCAGCCATCCGCGAGCCGCAGGGTGGCGGCTCGCAGGCATTCGTGTCCGATCTTGCGCGCGGGCTGGCCGGCAGAGGCCACGATGTTCATGTCTACGCAGCCACCGGATCGGAGATACCAGGGGCCACGGTGATCGATACCGGGGTCGACCCCAGGTCCCTGCTGGCCACGCTCTACCGGGCTTCTGGATCGGCCGCCCGCGACGTGACCGCGGCGGCAAGCGCCTTTGCCAGCGTCTACTCGACGGTCAGGGAGGGCCGGTACGACGTCGTCCACAATCACGCCTTCGACGCCCCGGCCATTGACCTCGCTCGGGCGCTGCATGCACCGGTAGTGCATACGCTCCACCTGCCGCCGGACGCAGGGATCGCGGCGGCGCTTCGTGACGCGGCCCGGCGCGACGGGCCGCCGGCCGTAGCTGGCGTTTCCGCATTCCAGGCGACCGCCTGGAGCCGGGTCGTCCGGATTGACGCGATCCTGCCGCCTTATGTGCCGACGCGTGTAATCCCCTGGTCGGCCGCGGCCGGGGGTGGCGCCGTCTTCGCTGGCAGGCTGAGTCCTGAGAAGGGAGCCGCAGAAGCCATCGACATCGCCAGGGCGGCCGGAATCGCGATCGACGTGTACGGCGACACCTACGACGCGGAGTACGCCCGCGAGCAGATCGACCCGCGACGTGACGCGCCAGGTGCAGCGGTTCACCGGGGAGTGCCCCGGGCATCTCTCTGGGCGGTGATGGCCCGCGCAGCTGTGGTCGTCTGTCCCGCCCGATGGGACGAGCCCTTCGGCATGGCCGCCGCCGAGGCGCAGGCGTGCGGGACTCCGGTAGTCGCGTTCAAGCGCGGCGGGCTCGGCGAGATGATCGACGATGGCGTGACCGGCTTCCTGGTCGCGCCCGACGACATCCGGGCCGCCGCAGATAGCGTCCGGAGGACGACGGAAATCTCGCGCTCGGCATGCCGCGACCATGCCGTAAGCCATCTCGATCTGGAACGGAGTCTGGACGCTCATGAGCAGCTTTACAGGCGGGTCGTCGGTCCCGGTGCCGGAACCGCAGCCGGCAGGTGATCCGGGGCACTGGCTGGCCGGGCGGGTGGCGGTGGTCACGGGCGCCAGCCGGGGAATCGGAGCTGCGACCGCCGAGGCCCTGGCCGCGGCCGGTGCTCACGTCGTTCTTGCGGCCCGAGACCGCGAAGCTCTCGCTGGCGTCGCCGCGCGCATCCGGGACGCCGGCGGCGAGGCCACGCCGGCGCCGGCGGACGTCGGCAACGCCAACGAGGTCGAGCGCCTGTTTGCCGCCGCCGCGGAGATCGGCGCTCCAGCCGCCCTGGTATGCGCGGCCGCCGTGCTGGCGGCCGCACCGTTCGCCGAAACCACGTCCGAGATCTGGGAAGAGACGCTGCGGGTCAACCTGACCGGCTCATTCCTCTGCTGTCGCGCGGCATTCACCGCCATGCGCCCGAGGGGCGAAGGGCGAATCGTGAACATCGGCTCGCTCTCCGGCGTCTACGCCACCGAGAAGTTCCCCGGGCTGGCCGCCTACAACGTCTCCAAGTACGGCGTCATCGGGCTCACCGAGGCAATCGCCGTCGAAGGCCGGCCGCACGGCATCAGCGCCATCTGCGTGAGCCCGGGAGCCGTCGACACCCAGATGCTGCGCCAGGCCAATCCCGAGCTTCGTCCCGGCCTGACCCCCCATGACGTCGCGAAACTGATCCTCGCGCTGCTGGACAGCCCACTCGCTCCGGCCAGCGGGGCGAACATCCCCCTCTTCTCGAACGCCTAGCCGGCTAATCCTCGGCCGAAGCCGCAATTAGGCGTCATGCCCCAGCGACCACAAGTCCGCCCGCTCGTCGGTGAGCAGGTCACGAGCAGGCTGGGCTCGCGTGGCCACCAGGCGTGAGCACGCGGCCATCTCCGAGTCATGGTCCAGCTCTGGGTCGCCTCCACGGTCCAGTCCCACGGCGGCTTGTACGACGCCGCCGGCCAGGTAGAACCCGACCAGCTTGCCCTCCTCCAGGCTCCCGCGGACAACGAAGTCGTCCCACTTCGTGGTGTGGCCGACGTACTCCAGCTTGTGGTCGTACTGATCGGACCAGAACGTATGAATGTAGTCATATGGAGCCGTCGAGCCGAGCATCGATCTCGCCGCCGCGCTGCCCTGTTTCTCGGCGTTGTTATAGTGCTCGACTCTGACCCGGCCGAATAGCGGGTGGAGCTGGTTCGCGACATCCCCTGCCGCATAGACATCAGGCGCGCTGGTTCGGCATGATCCGTCCACCAGGAGGCCGTTGGCCTGCACTATCGATGCCCCCGCTATCGCTGGCACATCGGGATCTATCCCGACGCCCGCGACGGCGAAGTCGCAGGGCACCCGAACGCCCTTGGCGGTCACGACAGCCTCCAGCCGCTCGGTGCCCTCGAGCGCGGCGATCTGATCTCCGGCCATCAGCTCGACGCCGTTCGCGTGATGAATGGCGCCAATCACCGTGCCAACCTCCTCGCCCAGGACCCGCTCAAGGGGGAACCGCCCAGGGAAGATAGAGGTCACGTGAACCCCGAGCTGGGTCAGGGAGGCCGTCACCTCGCAGCCGATGAACCCCATGCCCACGACCACCGCGTGCCGGCCCGCCCGGGCTTCACCCTTGATTGCGTCGCAGTCGGCGACGGTACGCAGGTAGTGGAGGCCGGGTAGGTCGGCCCCCGGAATCTCGAGCCTCCGTTTCCGTCCTCCCGTGGCGATCAGGATCTTCTGATACTCGACCTCTTGGCCCGAGCTCAGGAGCACCCGGTGCGCGTCGGCATCAATGCTCACGGCACTGACCCCGCCGAGGAGGTCTACATCGTGCTCTCCATACCAGCTGCCCGGCCTGACGTACCAGCCTTCGAGATCCTCCTCTGACCGCAGGTACGTCTTGGAGAGCGGAGGCCGGCCAAAGGGGATGCCCGGTTCTTGGCTGATGAGTACGACCCGGCCTCGGTAACCCTCCTCCCGGAGGGTTACGGCGGCATTACCCCCGGCGATGCCGCCGCCCACGATCACGATCGCGCCCCCGCCAGTTCTCTCAGCCATCAAACAATTCTGCCCTGCGGGCCGGGGCCGGCGCCTGAGCACTGCGGGAAACTCGCCTGCGCTGGTCGTTCCGGACGAGCTCGTAGGTGAGGAAGGCCAGGCCGTCACCGATGGTTTTGGCATCGACGAGGCGCAGCGGCTTCTTGTCGCTGGTCTCGCCGAACAGGCGCTCGCCGGCCCCGAGGGCGACCGGGAACACCACCAGCCGAAACTCGTCGACCAAGTCGTGCTCAAGCAGTGTGCGCCCGAGCTGATAGCTGGCGTAGACGAGAATTTCCCCATCCACCATCTGCTTCAGCGTCGAGATCTCGTTCACCACGTCGCCCTTGAGTACCGTCGCATTGCTCCAGCGGGGATGGTCGAGGGTCGAGGACACGACGTACTTGGGCATGCTGTTCAGCCTGTCCGCCCACTCGCCGCTCCGGGAGAGCCACCGCGAGGCGAACCACTCGTCGCTCCGCCGACCCAGCAGCAGGGCGTCGGCGCCGACCGCCTCCGCGGTCTCGACCTTGGTCCACTCTTCGAGGTCCTTGCCCCCGAACTGGCCGAACCAGCCGCCCAGCCCCGAGCCCTCCTTACCGTCCGGATCCTGGACCACGCCATCGAGCGTGACGTTCGTGGTGATCACGATCTTTCCCATGTCGGTTCCCTTTCATTGGTTGTCGCAGCGGTCGGTGATGGATACACCTCGGCGCCGGGAGACTGGGCACCCGGGAACCGCCCAGTCCGCCCCCCGGGCGGTGTATGTACGGGACAGAAGCGCGGCACGGTGCGGAAGAAGGTGACGTTGTGAGCCCGGTGAAATCCGACGTGATCTCGAGGGCGCAGGCCGGGGACGGTGATGCGTTCCGGGAACTGGCCGAGCCGCACCGGCGCGAGCTGCAGGTGCACTGCTACCGGATGCTCGGGTCCTTCCAGGACGCCGAGGACGCCCTCCAGGACACCCTGCTGGCGGCCTGGCAAGGCATCGGCGGGTTCGACGAGGGACGTGCCTCGCTCCGCACCTGGCTCTACCGGATCGCCACCAACCGGTGCCTCAACGCGCTTCGCTCGGCCAGCCGGCGACCCGCCAAGGAGTGGGACGTGCCCAAGGTTGAACCGCCCGAGCCGACCCGCCTCGGCGAAGCCGTCTGGCTCGAACCGTATCCCGACACCCTCCTGCAGGGCGCTCTCGGCGGGCCGCCGGGCCCTGAGGCTCGGTACGAACAGAACGAGGCCATCTCCCTGGCCTTTGTGACCGCCCTGCAGGCCCTGCCGCCACGCCAGCTCGCCGTCCTCATCCTGCGCGATGTCCTCGGCTTCCACGCCAGCGAGGTGGCCGGCATGCTGGACACAACCGTCGATTCGGCCAACAGCGCCCTCAAGCGGGCGCGCGCTAGCCTGCAGCGCCTGCGGCCGTCGGCCGGCCGACAGCCGGCCCCCGCCTCCGGCTCACCAGCCGAGGAAGCACTCGTCGCGGCGTTCGTCCGTGCGTGGGAATCAGCCGATGTGGAAGCGCTCGTGGCCCTGCTGACCGACGACGTGTTCATGTCGATGCCGCCGATGCCCTTCGAATACGAGGGCCGGGACGTCGTGGCCCGCTTCTGCGCCGGCCTCTTCGGTGCGGATCGCAGGTTCGACCTCGTCCCGGCGCGAGCCAACGGCCAGCCAGCGTTCGGGGCCTACCTGCGCACCCCTGGCGGCATCCGCCACGGGACCGGCCTGTACGTCCTCACCCTCACCGGCGACCGGATCTGCGCCCTGACCCGCTTCGATAACAGCGTGCTGCCCTGGTTCGGGCTACCGCGATCACTCCCCCGCCGCTAGCCAGCCTCCGAAGGGCGAATGTGCCGCGGCGTCCGCGAGATGACGCTGGCTGATGCCGGCGAACCGGTGGGCCTATGCCGGAAGGCATAGGCCGCCGGGAAAGTGTGGCCTTGGGCCAGATGCCTGCTGGTAGCCGGGCTCCTAGCGTTGTGCCCATCAGGAACTACCGGCGGAAGCGCGACACCTGACGTCGGCCTCTAGGAGATCGGATGAGTCAATGGATCACGCTGCCCGGATACGCCAGCGGGTGCTGGCCCTCTTCCTGCCTGTCGCCGCCGTGCTGTACATAGGGGCCGAGGCACTCACCCCCCGGGGCGCCGACCAGGTGATCACGACCAAGGCCACCGCGTTCCGGCTGCTGGCCATCGCCGGAAGGCACCCGGTGCAGCTGTACGTCGCGGGTTCGCTGGCGCTGTTCGGGCTCGGGGCCGTGGCCGTCTCGTACGCGGCGATCGCGGCGCTGGTCCGAGGCCGCGGCTCGGCGCTGGCCACCGTCGCCGCGCTGGTCGGTGGCGTGGCTGCCTTCTGCGGGGCCCTCTACAACTTCCTGGGCTTCCCCAACCTGGCCGCCGCCGCGACGGCGCACATGAGCCGGGTCGCCGCCGCGCAGTTCCTGGTGACCTCCTTCAGCTCCGGGTTCGCCCACGTGCTCGAGTACACCTATTTTGCCGGCGAGTTCGTGGCGCCGGTCCTCATGGGGGTGGCCCTGTGGCGCAGCCGCAGCGTGCCGCGCTGGCTGGCGGTCCTGTTTTTCATCGGCCTGGAAGTCGCCGAGCAGGCGTCATCGGCCGGGCCCGTCGTCATCCTGTACATGCTGCCGTTCGCGGTGGCGATGATCCTGCTGGCGGCCAGGCTCTGGCAGGCCGCCGCGAGGCCCGCTAACAGCGGCATGGTGTCCGCAGGTGCGGTGACGGTGCCGGAACCCGCGCGCAGGGAAACAGCGCCTTATGGCCGGTAGATGGCCCTCTCCCGGCAGGCCGGCTTTCCCTCTCCCGGGGAAGCCGGCCTCCGGCACGGACGCGGCGTCACAGTGCGTGAACTGCGATGATATCGGCGTGTCCTTCTGGAGGGCGGCCGAGAACCCGAGAACGCGGCCGCTACGTTCGTGGGCCTTCGACACCGGATGCGCCGTCGTCGCGGGCGCGGCGGCGCTGGCGCGCTTCTCGTTCGGCCAGGCGGCGCATCCCGTTCACCTGTCGCTTGCCGCCGGCGTGGTCGTCGCGGTGGTGATGGCCGCGGCGCTGCCGGTGCGCCGGGTGTGGCCGGGCCCGGTGTTCCTGTGGACGCTCCTGGCCTCCGCCGTCCTGGCGCAGTGGCCGGACCGGGGCGCGCTGTTCCCGGTCGCGCTGGCGATCAGCCTGTACACCGTGGCCGCCATGATGCGGCGAGCCGTGGCGGTAGCGGCCGCGGTCCTCACGGCGGGCGTGCTGCTGCTGGTAGTCGCGCAGGACGGCACGCAGCACTGGGAACTGGCGATCTCCGATGCCGCCGGGATCGCGGCGGCCGTCCTGATCGTGGGCTTGTATGTCGGAACCCGCCGGGCCTACCTGGCCGCGCTGCGCGACCGGGCCCAGCGGCTTGAGATCGAGCGCGACCAGAGCAGCGCGCTGGCCGCCGCGGAGGAACGAGCCCGCATCGCCCGCGAGATGCACGACAGCGTGGCCCACCACCTGACCGTCATCGTGGCGCTCTCGGACGGCGCGCTCCGCGCGGTCACCCGGGCTCCCGCCGAGGCCGCCGACGCGATCAGGGACGTGTCGGGCACTGCGCGGCAGGCGCTCGCCGAGACCCGCCGCCTGCTCGGTGTGCTGCGAGCCGACTCCGAACCGGAACCGCGTCAGCCGCTGCCGGGCCTCGCCGACCTGGACGATCTCCTCGGCCACGTCCGGGCGGCCGGCCTGCCGGTGCGGTATGAGCTCACCGGAGCCTCCGCGGACCTGCCGCCCGAGATCCAGCTCGCGGTCTTCCGCCTCGTCCAGGAAGCCCTGACGAACACGATGAAACACGCCGGACCGGGTGCGAGCGCAGCGGTCCGGCTGGAACTCACTCCCGCCGACGTCCGCGTCGAAGTCCAGGACGACGGCGCCGGCCTCGGCGCAGGATCAGGCCGCGCGGGTGGCGGCCTGACCGGGATGCGCGAGCGCGTCAGTGCCTTCGGCGGCGAACTCGACTTCGGCCCCCGTCATTCCCGCGGCTGGCAGGTCATCGCCCGGTTCGAACTCGATCCGGCGGCAGCATCATGATCACCGTGCTGCTGGCCGACGACCACGCCCTGATCAGGAAGGGCTTCCGCCTGATCCTCGACGCCGAGCCCGACATCGAGGTGGCCGGCGAGGCCGGCGACGGGACCACCGCGGTGTCGATGACGTCAGCGCTCCGCCCCGATGTCGTGCTCATGGACGTCCGGATGCCCGGCCGCGACGGCATCCAGGCCACCCGGGACATCGCCGCCGCCGGCCTGCCGTCGAAGGTACTGATCCTGACGACGTTCGATCTGGACGACTATGTCTACGCCGGGCTGCGCGCCGGGGCCAGCGGCTTCCTGCTCAAGGACACCCAGCCAGACGACCTGGTCGCCGCCATCCGCACGGTCGCTTCCGGTGACGCCGTCCTCGCGCCCGGCGCCACGAAGCGTCTCATCCGCCAGTTCGCCGTCGCGCAGCCCGAGCAAGCCAGCGGCCGCCGCGCCGAGGAGATACGCCGCACCCTCACCAGCCGCGAGCAGGACGTTTTCTCCCTCATCGCGGCGGGCAAGTCGAACAGCGAAATCGCCGCCAGCCTGCACCTGTCCGCGGGCACCGTGAAGATTCACGTCGGCCGGATACTCGCCAAGCTCGGCCTGCGCGATCGCATCCAGGCCGTCGTACTCGCCTACGAATCCACCCTGATAACTCCCGGGTCGCACCCGCCAGACCAGCCCCCGCACCCGCAATCGCGCAGCTAGGTCTCCCTGGCCCCACCGAGCGTTGCTGAGTGGTGGCGGCCGTGGTCACGCTGATGCACCACCTGTCCCGGCTCCCCGCAGGAGGTGGCGATCATCATGAACCGGTCAGATTCTCAGGTGCCTGAGCCCCTCTCTCACAATGCGGGCGCCGAGCGCGCCAGCAGCGCCGGTGACCACCCCTTTCGTAATAGTCGTCCCATGCTCGCCGCCGAACTCTTTGGCCGCTCTCATAATGGGGCCCGCTGCCGCGTTGAACCCTTCGCTGAAAGCCCCGCTATCAGTCGAGGCGTCATAGGCACCTTTGGCAAATCCGGCAGCAATCGCCACTGGAGATACAGCAACCATGCTGACATTCGCCCAGAAGTCGTTCGTGTTCTCCACTTGCTATTTCCTCTCCCCTGAGGGTTCAGGAGGCGACCCCCCGTGCGGGCCGCTGGTCCTAGCATCACAGCCAGCGCGCGCCAACATCAAGGCAGTAGGCGCCGAGCTCCTCGGAGGCTCGTGTCCACCTGATCACAATCCTGACCCGCGCCGGGACAATGCGCCATGGGCCCGGCACCCACATCCATGGTGGGCCTAGGCCTACCGCACTGGCGCGGGACGTCACCGCGTCATTCAGCGCGGAGCACGGTGGCCACCGGTGTCCGCGCGGCCCGCCAGCCGGGCAGGATGGCGATCACTGCGGCCACGGCCAGCGCGGAGACGGTGACGGCCAGCACCGTGACCGGGGAGATAGCCGGCTGCGGCACGACGTAGAGCTCACCGGCGAACCTGGCCCACAGGAACCGGCCCACCGCGACTCCGAGGGGGACGCCCACGGCCGTGCCGAGCATGACGGTCGCCAGCGCCTGCCATACCACGGCCGCGATCAGCTGCCGGCGGACGAACCCGAGGGCCTTCAGCAGCGCGAGCTCACGCCCACTCCCGGCGGGCCGTGGCGCGCAGCCGGTACCTGGCTACCCGCGACGCCGACCAGATCACCGGTCTTCCCAGGCCAGCCCCGTCATCAGGCATTTACCTCACGTCTGTCGCGCCCCCGCGAGGGCGCAACCACGAAGATCCGTGGTGATGCCAGCACACGACCCGGCCCTGCTGGCCGCGCCCCGCGCATGCCGTCGGCGGTCTGCTGTCCCGGCTACAAATATCCGTCAGCTGACCGATGTCTCTCTCTGCAACTTGCAGCAGTATTTTTCCTGCAATTGCTGGCACGGACCAGCGCCACAGCTTGATCGGATCTCTCGCACCGCAGGTCAGCGGGCCAGGGGCCGTCAACCAGGCGGTGGGGGCGTGGAGAAAGGCAAGAGTGTTGGACGTTGCCCGGCTGCGGGAGAGCTTCACTCGCGTCACGATGCACGGTGACGAGCTACCGCTGTTCTTCTACTCCGACCTGTTCATCAAGCATCCCGAGACGCGGGACATGTTCCCGGTCTCGATGACGACCCAGCGCGGGCGCTTCGTCGAGGCGCTGATGAAGATCGTTTCCGAGGTGGACCGGGTTGATGAACTGACGGCCTTCCTCCAGGGCCTGGGCCGTGACCACCGCAGGTTCGGCGCTGTCACCGAGCACTACGCGGCCGTGGGCTCCAGCCTGATCGCGACCATGGAGCACTTCTCCGGGCCGGCCTGGACGCCGGAACTGGCCGCCGACTGGAAACAGGCCTACGAGCTCATCGGCTCGGTCATGACCTCGGCGGCGGCCGCGGAGGAGAAGCTGCGGCCGGCCTGGTGGAAGGGCACGGTGGTCTCCCATGAGCAGCGGGCATTCGACATCGCCGTGCTGCTCGTCCGGCCGGAACCGCGCCTGGACTACCTGCCGGGGCAGTCCGTGGCCATCGAGTGCCCGAGCCGCGCCCGGCTGTGGCGCTACTACTCGATGGCGAACGCGCCGCGCCCGGACGGCCTCCTCGAGTTCCATGTCCGGCTGATCGACGGCGGCGCGGTGAGCATGGCGCTGACCAGCAGCGCCATCGTGGACACCCAGCTCAGGCTGGGATCACCCATCGGTGCCCTGACGCTGAGCCAGCCCCACTCAGGACGGGACCTGCTGCTCGTGGCCGGAAGCACCGGGCTGGCCCCGCTCAAAGCCATCCTCGATCAGGTGACGGCGCTGCCGCAGCCGCCCAGGGTGCACCTGTTCTTCGGCGCGCGGAACGCCGAGGGCCTGTACGACCTGGACAGCCTGGAGAAGATGGCCGCCCAGCACCCGTGGCTGACCGTCACCCCGGCCGTATCGGACGGCCCCAAGTTCGAGGGCGAGACCGGCAGCCTCCCGGAGGTGGTGGCCCGGCACGGCAACTGGCCAGGGCACGACGCTTACCTGGCCGGCCCGACCGAGATGGTCAAGGAAACCGTCACCCGGCTGGCGTCGGCGGGTGTGCCGCGGGATCACATACACATCGAGGATTTTGGGTGGAGCGAGCCTTGACGACCACAGCATGGTTCGACGAGCAAGACCGGCTGACCCCCGAGGATCTGCAGACCGTGACGTTCCCGCTGTCCCGGCTGGGACGCCGGGGCTTTGACGAGGAACCGGTCAGGCAG
The DNA here is from genome assembly GCA_963844655.1 of uncultured Actinomycetota bacterium. Lineage (GTDB taxonomy): Bacteria > Actinomycetota > Actinomycetes > Streptosporangiales > Streptosporangiaceae > JASHPR01. The sequence continues at coordinate 772,244 of CAWJPA010000002.1, forward strand.
TTCATCCGGACGATGCACGCCGAGTTCGTTCGGCTCGTGAACGAGCGGGCGTCCCTGTGGCAGGAGGTGCAGCGGCTGCGCCGGCGGATCCTCGCCGGGGGCGCCGACGGCGATCCGCAGTCCGTGCTGTTCGGTGAGGCCGACGCGCACGTCCACGCGGTGCAGATCCTGTCCACCGCGCAGGCGACCGCGGACCGGTATGTGGCCGACGCGCAGGCGTACAGCAGCCGGATCACCGAAGAAGCCAGGCTGCGCCGCGATCACATCATGCGCGAAGCTCAGCAGCACTCGGACATGATCATGGAAGAGGCTCACTCCAGGGCCCGCGACGCGGCCGTGACCGCGCTGAACCTCCCGGCCCCGGTGCAGACCGACCAGGAGCGGCAGGCCGCCCAGGCCGAGCTCGCGTACCTGCGGACCTACAGTGATGTCTACCGGGCCCACCTGCGCGCTTACACCGAGGGCGTGCTGCGCGGCATCGAGGAGTGGGAGCGCAAGGAAGCAACGTCGTTCCAGGAGACAGCGCAGGAGCAGCAAAACGGCCACCGGAGCATCGGCCGCTGATGCGACGCTCCGGCTCAGCCCTCCGGGCCTGCCTGCCGATGGTGCAGGCGGGCCTGCCTCAGGCGCTCCGACGCCGGATGGCGGTAGAAGTTCGGCGCCTGGTCAAAGTCCTGGTAGTACCGGTGAAAGACCGGGGTCGAGGACGACGCCGCCGGCGGCACGATCCAGGTCCAGTCCGCCGGGCACACGCGGCCCTGCCGCTCCTCGCGCTGCAGATGCTGGAGAAAGCGCACGGACTCGGTGTGGTGATCGGAGATCGTCACCCCGGCCACGGCATACGAGTGCAGCACCGCGAGGTTGAGCTCGGTTATCGCCTTGTCCTTCCACAGCGTCCGGTCGCTGTCCGTGGACAGGCCCATACGCCGGGCGATCACCGGGAGCTGGTCGTAGCGGTCGGTGTCGCCGAGGTCGCGCGACCCGATCTCCGTGCACATGTACCAGCCGTTGAACGGTGCGGCCGGGTAGCAGACGCCGCCGATGTCCAGGTACATGTCACTGATCACCGGCACGGCGTACCAGCGCAGCCCGAGGCGCGCGAACCAGCCGAACTCCGGGTGCCGGATCGGCACCTCGAGTACCGCGTCGGCGGGCAGCGGGTGCAGCGTGAGGCCGGCGCCGGCCTCCTGCACGATCAGCGGGAGCGTGTCGAACCGGCCTGCGCCGCCCAGCCAGCCGAGGCCGCCGGCCAGGCGGGTGACGTCCACGTTCTGCGGATCCCCCAGGACCTTGCCGTCGGCGGTCTCGTAGCCCGCGTACTGAACCAGCTGCGGGTTATGGATCCGCGGGCCCGGCCGGCCCGGGGCGTCCGGCGCCAGCACGGTGATCATCGGCCGGATCCGGCCGCCGTTCGTGGCCTCGCGCAGGTGGATGACCGCCTCGGCCGCGACGTCCGCGGCCGCGGTGACCTCACGCCGGTCGCGCACCCGCAGGCTGCGCCAGTACAGCCGGCCGATGCACTTGGAACTGTTCCGCCAGGCGACGCGCGCGCCGAACTCCAGCTCAGCCGGGGTATGCCGGTAGGTGCCCGTGGCCTCGATCTCGTACCGGATGTGCCGGAGCCGCCGCTCGGGCGGCCCCGCCCGGTTCTCGCTGTGGAACAGCGTGATGAACCGCTCGGCGCTCACGAACAGGCACTCAAGCGCGAACGAGTCATCGCCGGGCAGCGACCGGATGACGGGAAGGATGTCCAGGTCGGCGGCGAGGCTGGGGTCATCACCGTTCGGCCCCACCGGGCAGGCCTGGAAGGCCGGGAGCCCGGCCGGCTCCAGGCCGTAACCGCGGTTCTGCGGCCGGCGGCCGCCCAGAATGCGCCAGTGCGAATCCCTGCGGATCCGGCCTCGGTTCAGACCCACGGGGACCTCCCTGGTAGCTCGCGGCCTGTGCTGAAGTCCCCGGCAGCGGGCCGCCAGCGATACCCACTGACGGGGACTGCAGCACTATCGTGTGCTTCCAGCCTTGCCGCTGATCTTGCATGTGCCTTTACGCTTCCCTTGCATCCCAGGTCAGCACGCGGACATGGGGTGCCAGCGGCTGGAACGCAGGACTAGGAAATGCGGAGGCTGAAGGCCGGATCGATGGTCTGTATGCGCAGCCGGGCCGACTCTGCCTCGGGCACGCCGAGCCGTTCGAAGATGTCTAGCGCCTGCCGGAACACAATCCGCGCCGCCTCGGGCCGCCGCTGCGTGATGAGGGTCGATTCGGCGATCCCTTCGAGGATCTTGCCTTCCTCATATGGCTCGCCGATCTCCCTGGCCTGCCGCAGGGCGGTCTGGTAGTGATCAAGCGCCTCGCCGTAACGGCCCGAGCCGCGGTGGATATCGGCAATCCTGCGCACCGCTATCAGCTGCTGGGAAAGGTTTCCGATATCCTCGGCGATCTCCAGGGCCTTCTGGTGGTGCACAAGCGCTTCGTCGTAGCAGCCCGCGCTCTGGTAAATGGCGCCGATCTCATTGAGCACATCGGCTTCATCGGGAAGGTCACCGATGTCGCGGTAAATCGCCAGCGCACGCCGGCACGCCACAAGCGCTTCCTGGTGGCTGCCCTTGTAATGATGGACCGTGCCGATGTTCTGGTGGAGAATCGCCTCGTTCTGAGTTCCGCCTATCTCATGGAATATGTCAAGCGATTCCTGATAGGCGTCGAGCGCCTCTTTGTGGAGGCCGTTATACAGGTGCATTCGCCCCAGATTGTTAAGCGCTTTGGCCTCTCCGCGCCGGTCGCCGACGTGACGGTAAATCTCCAGTGCCTCGTTAAGGAGAGCGTCCGCCTCGGGGTAGCGGCCCAGATGCCAGCAGGCGATCCCGGAATGACTAAGGGTGTCGGCCGCGCCGCGCGGGTCCTCGGCGGCGCCATAAAGAATTCCGGCTTCACGGAAATACGCGAGCGCTTCACGAGATCGGGCCGTGCGCTGGTGGACCAGGCCCATCTGGTCGAGGGACTCGGCCTCGCCTCTCCGGTCGGTCAGCGACCGGTAGATCGCGGCGGCCTCCTCGGCCAGGGGCAGCGCCGCCTCGTGCCGCCCGGTCTGCTGGAGCACCGCGCCAAGCGCCAGCGACGCCCGCGCCACCCCGGCCTGATCAGCGAGCTCACGGGAGGATTGCAGGGCCAGGGTGTGCGCCTTGATCGCCTCGGCCCAGTACGCCTTGATCTCCAGGAAATCGGTCATGACGTGGCTGAGATCAGCGCACTTCTGCTTCCACTCGTGGCGGCCCGCGTGGCGTGCGGCCTGCAGGATGTTGCGCCACTCCAAGGCCAGCCAGCGGGCGGCGGCTTCCTTCGTGTCCAGGTCGGGGCGGCCTGCTGGAACGTAGTTGACCTGCACCGACGTCCGCCGCCTGAACGTATGCAGAACCTGGTCGGCCCGGTCGGCGGTGTGCAGGTAGTAGTCGAGCAGCCTGGCCACGGCCTGCCGTTGCTCGGCGCGGGGATCATCTCGCGCGGCGCGCACGGCGGCATAATCACGGATGAGTTCGTGGAAGCGGAACTGACCGTCGGAAGCCAGGTCCAGCAGGTGGCAATCGACGAGGGTGACGAGGGTCTTCTCCGCCTCGGCCAGGGTGCAGCCGGCCAGCGCCGCCGCGGCCGGCGGGCTGAAGCTAGCGCACGGGCCGACGCCCAGCCGCCGGAAGAACAACTGATGATCGGGTTCCAGCGCCCGGTAGGACAGGTCGAAGGCGGGGATCAGTTCAGGACTGGCCGCGCCGGTGCCGCCGAGCAGCGCAGGCGGCTGCGACATCTCCTCGATCAGGCCTTCGAGGCAAACTCTGGGGTCGTGCGCGACCCGGCTGGCGGTGAGCTGGATCGCGAGCGGCAGCCGTCCGCACAGTTCAACGACGCGCGCCACCTGATCCGGGTCCCCCGTCCTGCGCCCGCCCGCGACCTGCCGGAACAGCGTGACGGCCTCGTCGACGGCCAGCAGATCGAGGGTCAGCCGGTCGGCGCCCCAGGAGTCGGGCAGCTTCCGCCGGGTGGTGATCATGATCAGGAAATCGCCGCCCGTCACCGGCAGGAGCGGGCTGATCTGATCATTGTCGGCAGCGTCGTCGAGGATAACGACGGCCCGGCGGCGGCTCAGATGGGCCCGCCACAGCGCGACCCGCTCGCCGATCGAGTCCGGGATCTGCGCGGCGGGCACGGACAGCATCTGCAGCAGCCGGTACAGCGCCTCGGCCGGGTTGAGCGGAGAGCCATCGGGATCATGGGAACAAAGGTCGAGGTAGAGCGTGCCGTCTGGGTACTGCCCGGAGACCAGGCGGGCGGCGCGGATCGCCAGCGCGGTCTTGCCCACGCCCGGCATGCCCTCGATGATGGCGATGCTCGGGGCGGTGCCGTGCGCCCCAGTGATCTCGCCGAGTTCCTTGTCGCGGCCGACGAACTCCGCGGATTCCGGCGGGAGCGTGTCGGGCGGTGCCCCCCGGCCCGGCCGCTGGCCGGACGGCCGCACGGCCAGATCGGCGTCGCGGCTCAGGATCCGTTGATGGAGTTCGGACAGCGCCGGCCCGGGTTCCGTGCCTTGCTCGTCGATCAGCAGGTCGCGGGTATCCCGGTAGAGACTCAGTGCGTCGGCCTGGCCGCTCCAGTACAGGGCGGTCATCTGGTGCGCGACGAGGGTTTCATCCAGCGGGTACTGCGCCAGCAGATGAGGAAGCTCGCCAACCAGGTCGGCGTGCCGGCCGATCTCCAGCTCGCAGCCGACACGCTCGAGAATCGCGGCGCGTCGCTCCTCTTCGAGGCTGTCCCGCATCCGGGCTATCCAGTCGCCGCCGATCCCGGCCAGCGCCTGACCTCGCCAGAGCCCGTCTGCCTCGCGGAGCAGCGCGGCTGCGTGATCGTAATCGCCGCTCGCGGCCAGGGCATCCGCCTGCCGGCGCAGCCGGCGGAACTGATGGATATCGACCGCCTCGGAATCGACCTCGAGCACGTAGCCCCGCGCGCGCCCGGTCAGCTGCACGTCGTCTCCCACGGCTTGGCGGAGTGACGCGCGAAGCCGGGCGATATAGACCGAGAGGCTTTCCCGGGCTTTGGGGGGAGGATCCTCACCCCAAAGCCTGTCGATGAGGGTCTCAACCGGAACTACCGTGCGTGGCGTCAGCAGGAGCATGGCCAGGATGCACCGCACCCTGGCTGGCCCAAGATCTTGTTGCTGTCCAGCCGACCAGAGCTCAATCGGTCCGAGCGCCCGGAACTCCGTGATCGCCATGTTCGATTAGTACCCTTTGTGGGTGGTCTCTTCTGTAGCCTAAGCAGAATTGCGGAACAGGACAATATCCAGCCCCTTTATCAACATGCGCCGCAAGGTGCCGCAGAACGTTCCGTGAAACTGTCATGGCCGCCGTTCGTCGGCATGGACGGCCTGGCCAGGCTGCGTGACAGACGGTGCCGCACGGCCCTAATGTGGCCCTGTGCCCGGTGAGCCCTGTGTTATTTCAGCGCTTCTTCCGTAAGCTTTCTGAGCCGAATCAAGTTCGGTTCATGTGCGCAATGCGAACGGCATTCAAGATGACGTCATGAAAATGCCTTACGGATTCATGCAAATGGCACATGCTGTATCAGATTTGGGTGTAGCTTCTTGATTAAGAGACTCTGCAGAACTCTGCTATCGAAGTCACCGATGAGGGGATCTTCCCAATGAAGACTCAAAGGCAGACACTGCACGTCGCCAAGCACGCCCGAACCGTTCCTGTCCATAGCCCCACGGGAGTGCTACGAACTGATCCGCTGGTCCGGGTGGCGCGCGGAATTCTCATTATGGCAGTCGTTCTCGGCAGCCTCGGCACCGAAGCCGTGGCAGCGTCGGGCACCGCTACCGTCGACCATGCGAGTGGCCATCATTCGGCAGGTACCACCATTCGCCTCGCGGCGAAAACATCCACTTCCAATTCACCCTGGATGTATTAAGCCAGTATCACGCTAACGATCCATGCGCTTTGGCTCCGCTCATGCGGTGTGGACGTGTATTGCAGAATGCCGCTGGGCCATGCCGCCCGCCCGGTATGGCCCGGGCACCCGCATGAGCGGAACCAGGCGCATGGAAAGTAAGCCCAACGGGTTGCAGAACGCGCTGACCGCGGCACGCCGTCAGCGACAAGACGCTGTGCCGCACGCGCGGCGCCTCATGACCGCCTTTACCTGTGGGGTAATTGCGGGTGTGGTGCCAGTCTGTCCATCGTGGTAGCGGAAGCTAACGACCGCACACAACCTGGAGAGACTCATGTCTGCCTACGCCGTGGCCCACATGCGCCACGTCGCCATGGGGCCGCCGATCGTGGAGTACCTGGAGAAGATCGACGCCACGCTGGCCCCGTTCGGCGGCCATTTCATCGTCCACGGCGGTGAGATCGAGGTGCTGGAAGGGAACTGGCCAGGCCACCTCATCGTCATCGAGAGCTCGCGGCGGCTGAGGGCTATGAGCCGATGCTGATGGAGCCGTCGGCGTTCACGGTCCAGCCCGGGTTGTGCGCCACCTCCCACGGGTGCCCGTCCGGGTCGATGAACACACCGGAGTACCCGCCCCAGAAGGTCTGGGCCGGCTCGCGGCCGATCACCGCGCCCGCCGCCCTGGCCTCACCGATCACGGCGTCGACCTCCCCGGCGGAACCTACGTTGTAGGCCAGCGTCACGCCGCCCCAGCCGCCGTTGTCCTGGACGGTGCTGTCCTCGGCGAGCTTAGCCCGGCCCCACAGCGCGACCACCATGCCGCCCGCCTGGAAAAACACGACATCGTCGGCGATCTCCGCGGTCGGCTGCCAGCCCATGGCCAGGTAGAAGGCCCGGGCCCGGGCCAGATCGGCCACGCCCAGCGTGATCAGGCTGACGCGCTGATCCATCCGTCCGCCTCCTCCCCCGCGTCCGGCCCCTAGCCGCGACGCGCGCGTACGCGCATTATCCCGTCGCGACACCGGCGGCTCAGGCGGAGCCGCGCTCGACGAGCTCGCTGCTCAGCAGGACGTGGACGGGCTTGTGCACCCGGCCGACGATCTGGTCGTCCAGGATCTGCAGGGCCTCCAGGGCGGTCTGCTCGATCGGGTTGCGCATGGTGGTCAGGGCCGGCTCGACCATCGTGGCCGCGGCCGAGTTGTCGAAGCCGACCACGGCCACGTCCTCGGGAATCCGCCGCCCGGCGTCGCGCAGCGCCCCGATCGCGCCGACCGCCATCAGGTCCGAGGCCACGAACAGGCCGCGCAGCCCGGGCTGGCGGGCCAGCAGCTGCTCGGCACCCTCACGGCCGCTGCGCAGCGACCAGTCGCCGGCGGCCACCAGGTCGGGGCGGAACTGATCCCCGATCGCGCGCCGGTAGCCGTCGAGCCGGTCGCGGCCGCTGCTGGTGTGCCTGGGCCCGGTCACCGTGCCGATCGGGCCCCCGACCCGGCCGGCCAGGTAGCTCACGACCGTGAACGCCGCGTTCTCGTCGTCGATCGCGACCCAGGAGAACGCGTCCTCGAATCCGAGCGGCTTGCCCAGCACCACCAGCGGCAGCCGGTTCGACAGCAGCCGGGCCAGCAGCGGTTCCCGCTCGTGGGTCAGCGCCAGCAGGGCCCCGTCCACGTGGCCCAGCGTCAGGTAGTCGCCGAGGAAGTTCTCCTCTTCCTCGTCCTGCGCGGTGGTCATCAGCAGGTGGCGGCCGTTCTGGCGCAACTGGCGGGAGAACACGCGCACGAACAGCCCGAAGTTGGGGTCCTCGAACAGGCGCTCCTCGCGCTCGGAGATGACGAACGCGATCGACCCGGTGCGGCCGCGGGCCAGGTTCCGCGCCGCCTGGTTGACCGAGTAGCCGAGCGCGTCGATGGCCGCGTTCACGGTGTCGGCCACCACCGGCCGCACGTTGCGGCCCCCGTTGATCACGCGGGAGACGGTGCCCCGGGACACGCCGGCCAAACGGGCCACGTCCTCGATCGTCGGGCGCCGCCGCGCCGGGGCCGCGCTGCGGCGGTCTGAGGTGGTGGCCACTCGTGCATCTTAGGGCATGAAGAACTGATTGTGCTCGCTCCCAAGACACCGTTGCCACGTCCCTGTGAGCCTGCTACAGTCGCCACCACAATAAATTGGGAACGCTCCCAAACTACAGTCCTCAGGCGGACGGGTGGTGACGAGGGGGAGCCGGTCCCGGCTCGCCGTAGCCGGGAACCCGGCACCCGCCACGCGCTTTCGCTGCGACCAGGACCGCTGCGGGCAGGCCTCGCGAGCGGGCGTACGTCCCCTCCGGCCTGCGTACGGCGCGCGGCCGGCCCCAGGAGGTGGCAGCACATGACGTCCCTGATCCGCACGGCCCGGTCCCGGCGAAGACTCCAGCTGGCGGCCGCCACCGCGGCGGCGGCCCTCGCGCTCGCGGCCTGCAGCAGCTCATCCTCATCCAGCAGCGCCACGGCGCCCGCCGGCGGCGGCAAGATAACCCTGAGCTTCTGGTCGTGGGTGCCCGGCATCGCCCAGTCGGTCAACCTGTGGAACAAGTCCCATCCGAACATTCACGTGAACCTGAGCGAGGTCACCTCCGGCAACGCCGGGACCTACGCCAAGATGTTCAGCGCGCTGCAGGCCGGGAACGCTCCCGACCTGGGCCAGGTCGAGTACGCCACGCTGCCGAACTTCGAGCATGTCAACGGCGTGGTCGACCTGTCCAAGTATGGCGCGAGCTCCGTCAAGCAGGACTTCGTCCCGTGGACCTGGAAGCAGGTGACCCTGGGCAGCGCGGTCGAGGCCATCCCCCAGGACACCGGGCCGATGGGCCTGTTCTACCGCACCGACCTGTTCAAGAAGTACGGGCTCACCGTGCCGACCACCTGGTCGCAGTACCTGAGCGACGCCAAGAAGCTGCACGCCGCCAACCCGAACGCGTACATCGCCGCGTTCCCGGCCAACGATGCGCAGTGGTTCGCCGGGCTCGCCTGGCAGGCCGGCGCGAGGTGGTTCAGCACCTCGGGCGACACGTGGGTCACCGGCATCAACGACCCGGCCTCGACCCAGGTGGCCAACTTCTGGCAGCAGCTGATCAGTGACCACCTGGTCAAGGTCGAGCCTGACTTCGCCTCGGAGTGGTACAAGGACCTCTCCGACGGCACGCTGCTCACCTGGCCGACGGCGGTCTGGGGCGAGAACACCCTGGTCACCAACGCGGCCCCGACCAAGGGCAACTGGCGGGTGGCCCCGATGCCCAACTGGGGCTCCACCCCGAGCAACGGCAACTGGGGCGGGTCGACCACCGTGGTGTTCAAAGACAGCAAGCACCCGGCCCAGGCGGCGCAGTTCGCCGAGTGGCTGAACACCAGCCAGCAGAGCATCACCGGCCTGATCACCAAGGGCGGTCTCTACCCGGCCGACGTCGCCGGCCAGCAGCAGCCGGCGGCCAACTCCCCCGTCGCGTTCTACGGCGGCCAGAACATCTGGAAGGTCTTCCAGGCCAACGGCAAGCTGGTCAACACCAGCTTCCAGTGGGGACCGATCATGAACACCACGTTCACCCAGATGCAGGACGGCTTCGGCAAGGCCACCAGCAGCTCCGGCTCGCTGGCCCAGGTGCTCACGTCGACGCAGTCCCAGACCATCAGCGTGATGAAGAAGCAGGGCTTCTCGGTCAAGTCGGGCTGAGCACGCTCGGGGCGCCCGGGATGGCAGACCGGGCGTCCCCGCCCCGTCCGGAGGGCATGACCGCGAGAGGAGCCGCCATGGCCGTCGACCACAAACCCGCCGCCGACACCGTCGCCGGGTCCCGCAGCGCGGCGCCCGCCCGGCCGCGGCGCCGTGCTGCCGGTGGGCGCCGGGCCGGCTGGGCGCCCTGGGCGTTCCTGACCCCGTTTCTCGTGCTGTTCACGCTGTTCTTCCTGCTGCCGATCGGGTACGCGGTCTACGAGAGCTTCCTGAAGGTGCACATCTCCGGCCTCGGCCTCGGGCCCAACTCGGCCACCACGGAGTTCGCCGGCCTGTCCAACTACACCCAGGTCTTCTCCGACGCCCAGTTCCTGGAGGGCCTGGGCCGGGTGCTGCTGTTCGGCGTGGTCCAGATCCCGGTGATGCTGGTGTTCGCCACGGTCCTCGCGCTGCTGCTGGACTCGGTGACCATCAGGTTCCGGCGGCTCTTCCGGCTGGCGTTCTTCCTGCCCTACGGCATCCCCGGGGTGATCGCCGCGATTCTCTGGTCGTTCCTCTACCTGCCCGGCCTCAGCCCCATCGTGGCCGCGCTGCACAGCACCGGGTTCGGCACCGTGACCTTCCTCGGCGCCAATTCGACCCTGTGGTCCATCGCCAACATCGTGACCTGGGAGTACACCGGCTACAACATGCTCATCGTGTACGCGGCCCTGCAGGCCATCCCGGCCGACCTGTACGAGGCCGGGCGCCTGGACGGCGCGTCCGAGTGGAAGATCTCGACCCGGATCAAGCTCCCCCTGGTCCGCGGCGCGCTGGTGCTGACGGCCATCTTCAGCATCATCGGCACCCTGCAGCTGTTCAGCGAGCCCCAGGTGCTGCGCGCGATCACCGACGACATCAGCAGTTCGTACACGCCGAACCTGTACGCCTACACCCAGGCGTTCACCTCCAACAACCCGAATTACGCGGCGACGATCGCCGTGGTGCTGGCGATCGGCACATTCATCTTGTCGTTCGGGTTCCTGAAGCTGGTACAGCGGCGGGAGGCGGATGCGTAATGGCGGTTCATGCCGAAGCCCCGCGGATAACGGCCGCGCGCTCGCGCCCGCCCGGCACCGCCCGGGTCGGCAGGTCCGGCATCCTGGCCACCGCGTTCCTGTTCGTATGCACGGTCTACTTCCTGCTCCCCGCCTGGTGGCTGGTCGTGTCCTCGACCAAGGGGCCGAGCACCCTGTACGCGTCGGAGGGGTTCTGGTTCAGCCAGATGCACCTCGTCTCCAACCTGACCGGGCTGTTCAGTTACGACGGCGGGATCTACTGGCACTGGCTGATAAACACGTTCCTTTACGCCGGGGTCGGGGCCTCGTGTGCCACCCTCTTGGCCAGTGCCGCCGGCTACGCACTCGCCAAATACGAGTTCCGGGGCAGGCAGCTCGTGTTCTCGGTGATTCTCGGCGGCGTGCTGGTCCCCGGCACCGCGCTGGCCCTGCCGCTTTACCTGCTGATGAGCAAGGTCGGGCTGACCAACACATACTGGGCTGTGTTCCTGCCCAGCATCGTCAGCCCGTTCGGGGTGTACCTGGCCCGGGTCTACGCGGCGGCCGCGATCCCGGACGAGCTGCTCGAGGCCGGGCGGATCGACGGCGCCAGCGAGGGCAAGATCTACTGGACCGTCTCGCTGCGGCTGATGTCGCCCGCGCTGGTCACCATGTTCCTGTTCCAGTTCGTCGCGATCTGGAACAACTTCTTCCTGCCGCTGGTGATGCTGTCGAACACCCGGCTGTACCCGGTCACGCTGGGGCTCTACACCTGGAACAACCAGTACGGGCAGGCCCCGCAGCTGGTCAGCTACGTGGTCATCGGCTCGCTGATCTCCGTGATCCCGCTGGTCATCGCGTTCCTGTCGCTGCAGCGGTTCTGGCGTTCCGGCCTGGCCGCGGGGAGCGTCCAGCTGTGAGCGCGGCGGGCGGCGGCGGGATCCTGCGCGAACTCGACGGCATCGCGTACGGCAGCGACTACAACCCCGAGCAGTGGCCGGAGTCCACCTGGGCCGAGGACGTCAGGCTGATGGCGGAGGCGGGCGTGAACCTGGTCACGGTCGGGGTGTTCTCCTGGTCCAAGCTGCAGCCCGCGCCGGGCGGGCTGTCCGCAGGCTGGCTGGACCGGGTGCTTGACCTGCTGGCCGAGGAGGGCATCTGGGTCGACCTGGCCACGGCCACGGCCTCTCCCCCGCCGTGGCTGGTCACGGCCCACCCCGAGATCCTGCCGGTCACCGCGGACGGCCGGCGCCTCGCGTTCGGCGCGCGGCAGAGCTACTGCCCGAGCGCCCCGGCGTACCGGGAGGCGGCCGTCGATCTGGCCGGGCGCATGGCGGAGCGTTACGGCCAGCACCCGGCCGTGGCCATGTGGCACATCGGCAACGAGTACGGCTGCCACGTCCCGGCCTGCTACTGCGACCGGTCGGCGCGGGCGTTCCGGGACTGGCTCGAGGCGCGGTACGGCGAGATCGGCCGGCTGAACCAGGCCTGGGGCGGCGCGGTCTGGAGCCAGGTCTACACGGCCTGGGACCAGATCGAGCCGCCGCGGGTCGCGCCCACGTTCGCCAACCCGGCCCAGCAGCTCGACTTCGCCCGGTTCAGCTCCGGCGAGCTGCTGGCCTGCTACACCGCCGAGCGGGCGGTGCTCGGCGCCCGCAGCCCAGGCACGCCGGTCACCACGAACTTCATGGGGCTGTTCCGGCCGGTGGACCAGTTCCGGTGGTCGGCCGAGCTCGACGTGGTGTCCGTGGACAGCTACCCCGACCCGGCCGACACCGAGGCGCACGTGACCTCGGCCATGGCCTACGACCTGACCCGGTCGGTGGGCGGCGGCAGGCCGTGGATCCTGATGGAGCAGGCGCCCAACGCGGTGAACTGGCGGGCGGTCAACGTACCGAAGGCGCCGGGCCAGTACCGCGGCCTCAGCCTGCAGGCCGTGGCGCGCGGCAGCGACGCGGTGCTGTCGTTCCAGTGGCGCGCCGCGGTCACCGGGGCCGAGAAGTTCCACAGCGGGATGGTCCCGCACGCCGGGACCGACAGCCGGGTGTGGCGCGACGTGGTGAGCCTCGGCGCGGACCTGCGCCGGCTGGCCCCGGTCGCGGGCCGGCTGGTGCGGGCCGAGGCCGCGCTGCTGCTCGACTGGGAGAGCTGGTGGGCGCTGGAGCTCGACTCGCACCCGACCAGCCGGCTGCGCCTGGCCGAACTGCTTGGCGAGTTCTACCGCCCGCTGTTCGAGGCGGGCGTGAACACCGACTTCGCCCATCCCGAGAGCGACCTGTCCGCGTACCGGCTCGTGGTGGTGCCCGCGCTGTACCTGGTGAGCGACGCCGGGGCGGGCAACGTGCGCCGCTTCGTGGAGGACGGCGGCACGGCGCTGATCACGTTCTTCTCCGGGATCGCCGACCCCAGCGACCGGGTACGGCCGGGCGGCTACCCGGCCCCCTGGTGCGACCTGCTCGGGCTCCGGGTGGAGGAACTGGCCCCGCTGCCCGAGGGCGTGGCCGTCCGGCTCGAGGGCCTCGACGCGGACGACGACGCGACGGGACGGCTCTGGCAGGACGTGATCGACCTGCGCGGGGCCGCCCCCGTGCTGTCGTTCGGCGACGGTCACCTCGCGGGCGAGCCGGCGGCGACCGCCTACGAGCACGGCCGCGGCGAGGCCCTCTACCTGGGCACGCTCCCGGACCGCGGCACGCTGCGCCGGCTGGCCGGGCGGGCCTGCCGGCTCGCCGGCCTGGAGCTGCGGGCCGATCTGCCCCGCGGCGTGGAGTCCGTGTCCCGCGGCGAGTACCAGTTCCTGATCAGCCACCTGGACCGGCCGGTCGAGCTCGACCTCGGCGCCAAGCGGCTCGACCTGCTGACTGAGGTGATGGTGGGCCCGCGCGCCGTGCTCGCCCCGCGCGACGCGCTGGTGCTCCGCGACGCCCCGGCTACCTGACCGACCCGGCGGTGTGGCCGACCCGGCGGTGTGGCCGCCCAGATCAGGAGTAGAGCGGGCCGGAGAGGTACTTCAGCCCGCTGTCGACCTGGACGGTGACCACACGGTGGCCGGGGCCGAGCCTGCGGGCGATCGTCAGCGCGGCGGTGAGGTTGGCGCCGGTGGAGGGCCCGGAAAAGATGCCCTCGGCGCGGGCGGCCCGCCGGGCCATGGCGAACGCCTCAGCTTCCGGGACGTCGATGACCTCGTCGTAGTCTTCGGGCGTGAGCTGCGGCGGGCGGGAGCCGATGCCGCCGCCCTCGATGTGGTGGGTCCCTGGCGGCCCGCCCGACAGCACGGCCGATTCAGCCGGCTCGACGACGGCCCGGTGGAGTGCGGGCAGTGCCGCGGTCAGGGCGCGGCTGACGCCCAGGAAGCACCCGGCGGTGCCGACGTATGCGCAGAACGCGCTGACCGGGGGCGGGCCGGGGAGCTGGCCGAGCAGTTCCTCGCCGAGGCGGCGGTAGCCGTCCACCATGTCCGTGTTGCTGAACTGGTCGGTGGCGAACGCGCCGGTCTCCGCGGCGATCTCGGCCGCCCGGCGCCTCATCGACGGGATCAGGCCAGGGGTGATGCCCTCGGGGCTCGGTATCAGCTCGACCTCGGCGCCGAACGCGCGCATCGTGCGGATCTTTTCTTCCGAGAACGCGTCGGACGACACGATGCGCAGCGGGTAGCCCTTGACCGCGCACACGAGCGCCAGGGACGAGCCGGTGCTGCCGCCGGTGTACTCAACGACGAGCTGACCCGGCCGCAGGCGGCCGTCGGCCTCGGCGGCCTCGATCATGGCCAGGGCCATGCGGTCCTTGTACGATCCGGTCGGGTTGGCCGCCTCCATCTTCACCCAGACCTCGGCGCAGCCATCATCCGGCAGCCGCGCCAGCCGGACCACGGGTGTGCTGCCGATGGCCGAGAGTCCGCCCGGACGGTCCACTGTTGCCTCCTGCTCACCTAGCGGGATGTGTGCGGTCGCCTGGCCTAGCCGGCGAGATCCAGCGCGGCCTCCATGATGCTGTCCGCGTGAATGCCGTGATGGCGGTACAGATCCTCGATCGTCCCCGACTGCCCGAACTGGGAGACGCCCAGTGCGGTGTGCGGCACCTGGTTGATGGTGGCGAGGAACGCCAGTGTGTGCGGGTGCCCGTCGAGGACGGTCACCAGGGGCGCGGCGCGGGCCGCGGGGAACGCCTGGTCGAGAATCCAGGGCTGCCCCTCCTCCTGCCCCTGGCGGGCGCGCAGGGCCCGGAACAGCAGGCCCGGGCTGGTGACGCACACCACGTCCGCAGGGACTCCGGTCTCCTCCAGCCGGGCTGCGGCGGCCAGCGCCTCGGGCACCACCGCGCCCATCGCGGCGATCGTGACCTTCGGGCCCTCCGCCCGCCGGAGCCGGTAGGCGCCGGAGACCACGTGCCGGCGGCGCCATTCGCGCACGGCCGGGTCGGCCGGCACGTCGGCCAGCTTCTGGCTGACCGGCCGGGTCGACAGGCGCAGGTAGGCCGAGCTGCCGCCGGGCTTGCCGAGCCGGGCCAGGCTGGCCAGCAGGCACCACTCGGTGTCGATGGCGAACGCAGGCTCGTACGTGATGCAGCCCGGCTGCTCGATCCCTATCGACGGGGTGGTGATGGACTGGTGCGCGCCTCCTTCGGGGGCCAGGCTCACCCCCGAGGGCGTGCCGACCAGGATGGACTGGCCGCCCGCGTAGATGCCGAACGACCACGGCTCCAGGGCCCGCTCGACGAACGGGTCGTAGAGCACCCCGATCGGGAACAGGGGCTGGCCCCACCGGCTCCAGGTCGCGCCCAGCTCGCCCAGCAGCCCCACCAGGTTGGTTTCCGCGATTCCCAGCTCGATGTGCTGCCCGGTCGGCCGCTCCCGCCAGTGCAGGATCGTCTCGGCGTCGTCCGCGAACCAGTCGGTCCGCTCGTGCGCGGCCCAGACCCCGACCTTGTTCACCCACCCGCCGAGGTTGGTGCTGGAGCTGACGTCCGGGCTGACCGTGATCACGCGGCGGGCCACGTCGGGCGCGGCCCGGGTCAGGTCAAGCAGCGTGCGGCCCAGCGCCGCCTGGGTCGTTGCCGTCCCGGTCGGTGTGCGCCCGAAATCCGTGGGCACCTCGGGCGGAGCGTGACCAGGGATGCCGGGCCGCCGCAGCCGCCTGGCGGTCTGCTCGCACAGCTGCGCAGCCGCGCTGTGCTCGGCGAGGCCCCGCCACGGCTGCCCGGGATCGGTGCCCAGGGAGCCCGCGAGCTCAGCAATCTGCTCCTCGGTGAGCAGGGCGGAATGGTTCTGCGGATGGCCCTCGACGGGCAGGCCGTAGCCCTTGATGGTGTAGGCCATGATCACCGTGGGCCGGTCATCGGCGATGGCCCGAAACGCGGCGTCCAGCGCGCCCAGGTCATGCCCGCCCAGGTTGCGGACGCCACGGGCCAGGGCCGCGTCGTCGAGTCCGGCGATGAGCCGGGCGATCGACTCGTCTCCGCCGGGCAGCCTGGTGCGCAGCTCGTCCGGGCGGCAGCGCAGCAGCCGCTGGTACTCGGGGTTGGGCATGGCGTCGATCCGCTGGCGCAGCGCCTCCCCGCCGGGCCGGGCGAACAGCTCCTCCAGCAGGTGCCCGTACTTCAGGTTGATCACCTGCCAGCCTGCGGCGGCGAACATCCCGCGCAGCCGGTCGGCCGCGATCCCGGGCACGACGCGGTCCAGCGACTGCCGGTTCATGTCGACCACCCAGACGATCTCGCCCAGCTCGGCGACGCCGGGATCGGCGATCGCCTCCCACACTGCCCCTTCGTCGAGCTCGGCGTCACCCAGCAGCGAGTACTGGCGGCCAAGGCCCACGGCCGCGATGCCGCTGTTGAGGTACCGGCGGGCGACCGCGCCCCAGACCGGGGCGGTCGCGCCGATGCCGACCGACCCCGTCGAGTAGTCCACGGGATCCGGGTCCTTGACCCGGCTGGGATAGCTCTGCAGTCCGGCGAGCGCCCGCAGAGTCGGCAGGTATGACTGGTCCAGCTCACCCAGCAGGTAGTTGATCGCGTGCAGGACCGGCGAGGCGTGTGGCTTGACCGAGACCCGGTCCTCGGGGCGCAGGTGCCCGAACCACAGCGACACCATGATCGAGACGATCGACGACGATGACGCCTGGTGGCCACCCACCTTCAGGCCGTCCGGGTTGGCCCGGACCCGGTTCGCGTAATGGATGATCGCTGTGGACAGCCAGAGCACCTGGCGCTCGATCTCCGCCAGGGCGCCAGGGTCGGCCGCCAGCGGCTGCGGCGACGCATCGGCCTGGGTCACGTTGGCGCTCCTGGCACGCACGGGTCCATATAAGAGAGCATGACCGCTCACCTCCGGGGGCAACAGCCCCGGGTATGCCGACGGGGAGGTCAGGCCGCGGCGCCGATGAGGCTGCCCACGGCGAAGGTCACGGCGATGGCCAGGGCGCCGAGGCCGAGCTGGCGCAGGCCCGAGCGCAGCATGGACCGGCCGGTCAGCTTGCCGACCGCGGCGCCGCCGGTGACCAGAGCCACGGCGGTGATCCCGATAGACGCGGCGAGCACGGGATAGCCGAGCAGGTAGGGCAGCAGCGGTATCAGCGCGCCCAGCGAGAACGCGAGCAGCGACGCCACGCCGGCCAGCAGCGGCGACGGCAGCTCGTTGGGGTCGATACCGAGCTCTTCGCGGGTGTGCAGCCGCAGCGCGTTGCCCTCGTCCGCGGACACCGCCTTGGCCATCCGGGCCGCGGTCTCCGGGTCAGCGCCGTAGCTGCGGAAGTAGCCGGCGAGCTCGTCCTCCTCCGCGGCCGGGAACCTGGCCAGCATCTTGCGCTCGAGCGCGACCTCGGAGTGGACCAGCTCGTTCTGGTTGGTCACCGAGACGTACTCGCCGGTGCCCATCGAGAACGCGCCGGCGACCAGCGCGGCCACACCGGTCAGCACCACCGCGTGCGGCGAGACGCCACCCCCGCCGACCCCGGCGATCAGCGAGGCGTTGGTGACCAGCCCGTCGACCGCGCCGAACACGGTCGGCCGCAGCCAGCCGCCTGACACGTCGCGGTGCCCGTGCGACCAGCCCTCGCGCAGCGCCGCCGCGCCGGTGGCCTGAGATGGCTCAGGCCCTTCGGCGTTAGTCACCGGACAAGTATCTCCGCCCGGGCCGGCCGGGCGGCGGGTAGCCCGGCCGGTGACGCTCCTGCGGTCACCGTGGCACGGGCAGGCCGGGCTCGGTATCGGTCCCGAGCAGCGGCTCGTCGGCCGAGCGGAGGTCGGCCGAGGGCAGGCCGCCGGGGTACAGCTGCCGGACCTTCCCGGCCACCGAGATGGCGATCTCGACGTGCTGGCGGCGGGTGGCGTTGTAGAACGTCTGGGCGTCCGCGCTGAGCTTGGGCTGCGCGTGCAGGGGCTTGTCGCTCACCGCGAGCAGGGTGGCGGTGGGGATCCGGTAGCGGAACCCGTTCGCGGCCACGGTGGCGGACTCCATGTCCACGGCGAGCGCACGGGACAGCCGCAGCTGGTCCGTGACCGGGCCGAGGTTCAGCTCCCAGTTCCGGTTCGCGGTGGTGAACACGATGCCCATCCGGCTGCGCAGGCCGCGGGCGTTCACCTCGCCGAGCAGCAGCGTGTTCAGCGTGTGGTTCGAGACGACCGGGACGCTCAGCGGCAGCATGTCGTCCAGGACGTGGTCATCGCGCATGTAGGCGTTGGCCAGCACCAGGTCGCCGACTTCCTGGTGATTGCGCAGGCCGGCGCAGTGCCCGATCATCAGCACCAGGTCTGGCCGGAGCACGGCGAGGTGGTCAGTGATCGTCTTGGCGTTCGACGGGCCGACACCGATGTTCACCATGCTCAGGCCGGCCCGGCCGGGCAGCATGTGGTGGCAGGCGGGCATCTGGCGTCCGTCGGAATCGGGGCCGGTGCAGTCCGGCAGGGCCGCACGGAACTCCTCCAGGTGCCAGGAGTAGTTGGTGAGCAGCACGTACCGCTGGAACGACTCGGCGGGCGTCCCCGTGTAGTGCTCCAGCCGGTCGATGGACAGGGCCATGCGCTCCGGCCCGAACAGGAAAAGCTTCTTGCGCCGCAGGTCCCGCTGGCTCTCGTCCACCGCGGGCCCGAGTCTGGGGTCGCGGAGGTCAAGCGCCTCGCGCCCGGGGCTGACCGAGATCCGGGCGCCCCAGGCGGCCAGCCGGCTCAGTTCCCGTTCCAGGTACCAGCGGATCGCCTGGGGCGAGGCGAACTCGCCGTCGAGCACGGGGTTGGGCACCGACCAGGGCCGCTCGACCGTCAGCAGCGGGTAGCGCCCTGCCTTGGCGGCCTCCTCCATGGCGTCGCACAGCCGCCCGATCTCCGCTTCGCGCTCGCGGTCCGGGACGGCCGAGAAGTCCGCTGACACGGTCATCCGGTCATCATGCCAACAGCCATGCCAGGCGGCGCGGCCGGATGCCCTACCGCGCCCGCGCCGGGCGGCCGGGCGGGACCGCAGGGCCGGGTTACCCGCTGAATGCCCGGCGCAGGGCTTCGTCGCGGTCGCGGATGAACCGCTGCGCGAGGCCGGAGCCGGACGCGAGCAGGTCGAAGCCGTGGATGCCGCCCGGGTAGACGTGCAGCTCGGTGGGCACGTCGGCCTGCTGCAGCCGCTGCGCGTACTCGATGTCCTCGTCGATGAACAAGTCGAGGTCGCCGACCGGCAGGTACGCGGGGGGCAGGCCGCGCAGGTCGGTGGCGCGGGTCGGCGCGGCATAGGGCGAGCACGCCTCGGTGCCGACCGCGTCGCCGACGTAGGCGCGCCACCCGATCAGGTTGCAGTCCCGGTTCCACACCCGCGGCTCGGTCACGGCCACGCTAGCCGGGGTGACATTGCGGTCGTCGAGCATCGGGTACACCAGGAGCTGGAAGCAGACCGGCACCTCGCCGCGGTCGCGGGCCAGCAGGGCCAGGCCCGCGGCGGAACCGCCGCCGGAACTGGCGCCGCCGATGGCGATGCGCCGCGGGTCCACGTCGAGCTCGGCAGCGTTCTTGTAGGTCCACATCAGCCCGGCGTAGCAGTCGTCCATCGGAGCGGGGAACGGGTGCTCGGGCGGGCGCCGCCACTCCACCGAAACCGCGGCGCAGCCCACGGCGTCGACGATGTGGTCCATCATCGGGTCGTCCTGCTCAATCTGGCCCAGCACGTGGCCGCCGCCGTGGATCCAGTACAGGCACGGCACCACGCCGGACTGGTTCGCGGGCCGGTAGTGGCGGACCCGCACCTCCGGCCCCCCGTTCAGCCCGGGGACCATGTGGTCTTCGCGGGTGACGGCCGGGCTGGGCTCGACCCCCGCGTTGGCGGCGGCCAGCATGTCCATCAGGGTGGCGCGGGCGGCCTGAATGTCGGTGAGGTCCATGGCGGGCAGCTGCGGCAGCACCGCCGCGATCTCCGGGTCAAGGCGCTGCAGCAGGTCCATAGTTCGTCCAGCCCTTCTACGATGGCCGACACCGCTGTTGATCGGCGTGCTCGGCCTCACCCTATTAGCGACGGCTATCGTCTTCAATAGCGTGGACACCAGGAAATACGATGTACCGGGCCGGGCAACGTGGAGGAGGTGCGAGGGTGGGCGAGGTGGCCCAGTCCGACCAGCCCGGGCGACCCGGGCGGCCGCGGGATCCGAGCCTGGAACCGCGGGTCGTGGCGGCGGCCCTGGCCGTCTACGCCGAGAACGGCTGGTCGGGGTTCAACTTCGAGGCCGTGGCCCGGCGGGCCGGGGTCGGCAAGGCCCCGCTCTACCTGCGCTGGTCGTCTAAGGAGGACCTGCTGCTGGCCGCGTTCAACGCGCACACCGAGGCCATCACGATCCGCGACACCGGGAACCTGCGCGATGACCTGGTCGACTACACCTGCCGGCTGCTCGGCAGCGAGACCAGGCCGGACGGCCAGGCCTGGCTGCGGCTGCACCTGGAGGCCAGCGTCATCCCGGCCCTGCACGCGACGTTCTCCCGCCAGATCCTCAGCCCGCACGTCGAGGGCGCCCGGGCCCTGCTGAGTGGCGCGCTGAAGCGCGGCGATCTCCCGCCCGGAGCCCCGACCGACCTGCTGCTGGACAGCCTCTACGGGGCGGTGCTCATCAAGATCCTGCTGAGCTCGCCGGACGAGCGGGCCCGGCTGGCCAGCCGCCCGAAGGGGTACGCCGAGCCCATCGTGCACTTCGTCCTCGGCGCGATGACCGCAGCCTCCTAGCGCCCTCGGTGACCACGAGCTAGCGCGGCGCCGCCGCACCTCGCTGGCCTATTGCAGACGCCTATCGTCAGCAATAGCATCGGTAATGCGGTCGAAGGTGCGCATCCCGTGCCAAAGGCTCACGGCCCCGGCGCGGTGGTGAGCCGCAGCGGAGGAGTTGCCATGGATCTGGCCCAGGGCGTGTCGGCCGAGATGTACCGTCGCATGTTCCGGAGCCGGTCGTTCGAGATGGCCGCGATCGAGAAGATGAAGTCCGGCGAGATCCCCGGCGCCCTGCACACATCGGTGGGCCAGGAAGCGTCGATCGTCGGGTCGTGCATGGCGCTGCGCGAGGACGACTACATGGTGGGCAACCACAGGTCGCACGGCCACCCGATCGGCAAGGGCGCGCGTACGGACCGGCTGTTCGCCGAGCTCATGGGCAAGGCCACCGGCATCAACGCGGGGCTGGGCGGCTCCATGCACCTGTCCGACTTCAGCGTCGGCAGCCTCGGCGAGACCAGCATCGTGGGCTCGGGCCTGCCGGTCGCGGCCGGCGCCGCGCTCGGCTCGAAGCTGCAGGGCAACGACCGGGTGACGCTGTGCTTCTTCGGCGACGGCGCGTCCAACGAGGGCACGTTCCACGAGAGCCTCAACCTGGCCGCGATCTGGACGCTGCCTGTCGTGTTCCTGTGCGAGAACAACGGCTACGGCGAGCTGAGCGCGGCCAGCGTGATGGTGTCCGTGCCCGACGTGTCGATGCGCGCGGCCGGCTACGGCATCCCCGGCGTGACCGTGGACGGGCAGGACGTCGTCGCGGTCTACGAGACCGTCGCCGAGGCCGTGGCGCGGGCCCGCCGGGGTGACGGCCCGTCGCTGGTCGAGACCAAGACCTACCGGTTCCACAACCACGCGTTCGGGCTGCCGGTGGAGAACTACCGCGAGCAGGCCGAGATCGACGAGTGGCGCAAGCGGGACCCGGTCGACCTGTTCCGGGCCCGGCTGCTCGCCGACGGTGTCCTGGACGACGGGGGGATCAAGGATATCGAGGACGAGGTCGCCGCGGAGATCCAGGCCGCCGTGGCGTTCGCCGAGTCCAGCCCCTACCCCGGCCTGGACGCCGCGTTCGAGCACGTGTACACGAACCCGATCCCGATCCGCCGCTAGACGAGGGCAGGCCCCCATGCCAGCAGTCAGTTACCTGCAGGCGGTCCACGACGCGCTGCAGGAGGAGATGCGCCGCGACGAGCGCGTGTTCATCATGGGCGAGGACGTCGGCTGGAACATGCTGGGCGCGACCGGCGGGTTCCTGGACGAGTTCGGCCCCGAGCGGGTGCGTAACACCCCGATCACCGAGGCCGGCTTCACCGGGGCCGCCGCGGGCGCGGCGATGGTGGGAATGCGGCCGGTCGTCGACCTGATGCTCAGCTCGTTCATGTACTGCGCGATGGACCAGATCGTCAGCATCATCTCCAAGTCCACCTACCTGTATGGCGGCCAGGCCAGCCTGCCGCTGATGATCCGCGCGTCGATGTTCTACGGCGGCTCAAACGCGGCCCAGCACAGCGACCGGCCGCTGGCCCTGTTCATGGCCTGCCCCGGCCTGAAGGTCATCGCGCCGGCCAGCCCGTACGACGCCAAGGGCCTGATCAAGGCGGCCATCCGCGAGGACGACCCGGTGATCTCGTTCGAGGACGGCACGCTGTGGACCATGACCGGTGAGGTCCCTGACGGCGACTATGTGGTCCCGCTCGGCCAGGCCGATGTGAAGCGCGAGGGCTCGCAGGTCACGGTCGTGGCGATCTCCGGCACCGTGCAGGCCGCCCTGGCCGCCGCGGACCAGCTGGCCGGCGAGGGCGTGTCGGTCGAGGTGGTCGACCCGCGCTCGCTGGTGCCGATGGACTTCCCCACGATCCTGGCCTCGGTCGAGAAGACCGGTCACCTGGTGGTCGTCGACCCCTCGCACCGCACCTGCAGCCCGGCGGCGGAGATCGCGGCGACCGTGGCCGAGGACGGGTTCTGGTCGCTGCAGGCGCCGATCGTCCGGGTCACCGTGCCGGACACGCACATCCCGTTCAGCCCGCCGCTTGAGCGGCAGCTCTACCCGACCGCCGACCGGATCGCCGAGGCGGTCCGGCAGACGCTGAAGTAGCAGGGGCGTGGCCACCGAGGTCCGCCTGCCGCAGGCCGGCATGGGCATGACCGACGGCACCGTGCTGGACTGG
Organism: uncultured Actinomycetota bacterium; assembly: GCA_963844655.1. GTDB lineage: Bacteria > Actinomycetota > Actinomycetes > Streptosporangiales > Streptosporangiaceae > JASHPR01. The sequence continues at coordinate 795,313 of CAWJPA010000002.1, forward strand.
CTGAAGGATGTCGGTGACGAGGTGCGCCAGGGCGAGTGCATCGCCGAGGTCGAGGCGGCCAAGACGACCCTGGAGATCGAGGCGCCCTGCGACGGGGTCCTGAGCCGGATCCTGACCCCCGTCGGCACGCTGGTCCCGGTGCGGGAGGTCATGGCGGTGATCGCGGCCCCGGGCGAGGCGGACCGCGCGGAGACCGGGCCGCCGCCAGCGTCCTCCCCGGCTGCGCCGCCACCCTCCGCGCCCGCCGCTCCCCCGCCGTCCGCCGTTCAGGTCGTGCCCGCGGCCCGGCGCCTGGCCCGCGAGCGCGGCGTCGACCTGGCCGAGGTGACAGGCTCGGGCCCGGGCGGCCGGATCACCGAAGCCGACGTCCTCGCCCGCCTTGACGCTCAGGACGCCGGCCAGTCGATCCCGCTGGCCGGCACCCGGGGCGTGATCGCCCGCAGGATGGTGGCCAGCCTCCGGGACTCCGCGCAGTTCACGCTCACCCGCACCGCCGACGTGACCGACCTGGTCCGCCGCCATGACCGCGGGGAGCTGCCCGCCGGCGTGACCTACACCGACGTACTGGCCTACGCCGCGGTCAGGAGCCTGGCCGGCCACCCCGCGCTGAACGCGCACATCGTCGGCGATCAGATCCGGCTGGCCCGCGACGTGCACCTCGGCATCGGCATCGACACCGGCGAATCGCTGCTGGTCGGCGTGCTGCACGACGCCGGCGGGCTCGGCCTGGCCGAGCTGTCGGGCCGGCGCCGGGCCCTGGCCGAGCGGGTGTCGGGCGGCCGGGCCGACGTGGCCGAGCTCCAGGGCAGCACGTTCACGATCACCAACCTGGGCGCCGCCGGCATCGACGCGTTCACGCCGATCATCAACCCGCCCGAGGTCGCGATCCTCGGCACCGGGCGGATCGTGGACCAGCCGGTGCCCGACGGCCCCGGCCTCGTGTGGCATAGGGCCCTTACGCTCAGCCTCACCGCTGATCACCGCGCCATCGATGGGGCCCCGGCGGCGCGGTTCCTGGCCACCCTGGCGGGGTATCTCGGCGACCCGGCGTCTCTGCTGCCGTAGCCATTCAGCGGTCCTTGGGTCTGGCCGAGCCGCATGAGCTGACCGTAGCGTGGGTCTGGTGAGCCGGGTTCATGACATGGGCGGGCAGACCGGGTTCGGGCCGGTGCCAGCCGAGGACGATGACGGGCAGTTCTTCCACGCCGACTGGGAGGCCCGGGTGTACGCCCTGATCCGGGTGCTGCAGCGGCACCGGGTGATCAACCCGCAGTTCGACGAGCTGCGTGACGCCATCGAGCGCATCCCGCCCGCTGAGTACCTGGCCATGTCGTACTACGAACGCTGGCTGCGGGCCGCCGAGATGCTGCTCGCGGAGAAGGGCCTGCTGCCCGATGCCTAGGTTCGGGCCGGGTGACCGGGTGCGGGCCCGTGCGGCCGATCCCGACGGTCACACCCGGCTGCCGCGTTACGCCCGGGGCCACGTCGGCGAGGTGCTGGAGGTCCTCGCGATCTGGTCGCTGCCGGACACGATGGTGCGCGGGATCACCCGCGCCGAGCCGGTGTACACCGTGCGCTTCAGCGCAGCCGAGCTCTGGGGCGCGGGTTCGCACACGGTGCTTCTGGACATGTGGGAGTCCTATCTGGAGGAGGTCACATGAGCGGCGGGCACGCCGAGCTTCCGGTGGCGGCGCGGGTGCGCCAGCTCGAAGAGCGGCTGATCAGCGCCGGGCTGATCACCGACGCCGAGCTCGACGAGGTCCTGACCCAGGTGTTCGACTCCGCCTCGCCGGTCAACGGAGCCCGGATGGTTGTCCGGGCCTGGACCGACCCGGCTTACCATGATCGCCTGCTGGCCGACGGGAACGCCGCGGCCGCCGAACTCGGCTTCGGCCCGGGCAGCCGGGGCTACCTGCTCAAGGTGGTCGAGAACACCCCCGGCGTGCACAACGTGATCGTCTGCACGCTGTGCTCGTGCTATCCGACGTCGCTGCTGGGCCCGTCGCCGTCCTGGTACAAGAGTTTCGCCTACCGGTCCCGGGTCGTCCGCGAGCCGCGCGCGGTGCTGGCCGAGTTCGGGCTTGAGCTGCCGGAGGACACCGAGATCCGGGTCTGGGACGCGAACTCAGAGACCAGGTACCTGGTGCTGCCGCTGCGCCCGGACGGCGCGGGCGACAAGGACGAGGAGGCGCTGGTGTCGCTCGTCACCAGGAACGGCCTCATCGGCACCGCGGTCTGCTAGGAGCGCACTGGCTGAGGGCTGCCCCGCTTGAGCGGGCGAGGCCCAGTCACAAGTAGGGATTTCCCCGAAGCGCGCCAAGCGCTCGGTGCGGTGTGCTTGAGCTGCGGCCGCAACCGGCCGCGCCCACCGCCGATGCCCCTCGTTCCTCGTGAAAGGACCGCACATGAAGCGCCACAAAAGGGACGACTACTACGTCGTGGGCGAGGGCATCCTGACCTTCGACCGCCACGGGGGCGCCGCTCGCGTCCGCCCCTCGGCCGTAGCCGACGTGCGCAAGTTCCGGTTTTCCCGGCTCGGACCGCGCGGCGAGCCGATCGACGATGCCCGGCGGCTGATCTTTGAGGCCGTTGCGAACGCCATGACCACGGATCCCGATGCCGGTGACCCCGACTCCGGCCAGCCGTTCGGCTCGGGCCTTCCGGCTGGTTTCACCTACCTGGGCCAGTTCGTCGACCACGACCTGACCAAGGACATCACCGCGGACCAGCTCGGCCAGGACGTCACGGTCGATGAGCTGATCCAGGGCCGGTCGCCGGCGCTTGATCTCGACTCGCTCTACGGCCGCGGGCCCGCGAAGGACCCGCAGTTCTACGCCGCCGACGGCCTGCACATTAAGACCGGAGCGACGAGCGGGGTCAACGCCGGCGCCCCGGGCGGTGACAACCCCTTCGCGAAGATACCGCGTGAGGGCTTCGACCTGCCCCGGGTCGGCACCGGCTCGACGCCGGCCGAGCGGAGGCTGGCGAACATCCCTGACCAGCGCAACGACGAGAACCTCGCGGTGGCGCAGACGCATCTGGCCTTCATCAGGTTCCACAACCGGGTCGTCGGCAAGCTGGCCGAAGGGACGCCGAGCGCGCTGCTGTTCACCGCCGCCAGGGACGCCGTCGTCAAGCACTACCAGTGGATGCTGCGGACGGATTTCCTGCCGCGGATCGTCGACCCGGACATTGTCACGGATGTCTTTGCCAACGGGCGCAAGTTCTTCGAGGTGCCGGCCGCGTACGACGACCCCGACTGGTACCCGACCTACGGCGACAGCCGCACCGAGCCACGCGACCTGCCCACGATGCCGATCGAATTCTCGGTGGCGGCCTACCGGCTCGGCCACAGCATGATCCGGGGAACCTACAACTGGAACGCGATCTTCAATGACCGCAAGATACGGGCCACGCTGCTGCTGCTGTTCGCCTTCTCCGGAACCAGCGGGATCCTCGCCCCGGCGGGCGCGCCAGGCGACCTCAGCGATCCCAACGCGGGCACCGAGAAGCTGCCAGGGAGCTGGGTCGCCGACTTCCGCCGGCTGTACGACTTCCAGGAGGCGGGCCGGGACGATCTGAGCGTTGATCCAGCCGACTTCAACGTCACCAAGCGCATCGATACCCTGCTGGTCAACCCCCTCCATGAGCTGCCGCTCGGCGCCTTCGGCGGGCAGAACGCCGCGGTCCGCGCCATCGGGCGCGAGCTCAACCTGGCCTTCCGCAACCTGACCCGCGGCGGCATGGTCCGGCTGTGCAGCGGCCAGGACCTGGCCGACCGGCTGGGAGTCAAGGCCCTTGAGGCCGACCAGATCATCACCGGCAACGGGGGTGCTTCCCTGGACGGGCTCACCGACGACCAGAAGAACTCGCTCGCGCAGAACACGCCGCTGTGGTTCTACGTGCTCCGGGAGGCCGAGGTCAACGGCGGCCGGCTCAACGGGGTGGGCGGCCGGGTGGTGGCCGAGGTGTTCCATCGCGCGATGGAGGGGAGCCGGGCGTCCATCGTGCGCGATCCGCTCTGGCGGCCCGACCTCGGCCCGGATGACAGCACCTTCCGCATGGTCGACTTGCTGCTCTTCGCCTTCGAGGGCAAGAAGGAGCTGCTGGCACCGCTCGGCTAGTGGGCCGTTCCATCCCTCCTCCACATGCATGCCACTGCGCCTTCACCGATGACGGCCTAGCGTGACGGGATTGGGTGATTACGACATGCATGGTGAGGCCCGGCCCACCGGCTCGAGACGATGGGCTGGGCATCGGGGGACGGAACATGAGCTCGGTGACTACGTGGGCAGAGGCGGGGTTCCCGCCGCAGCGGCTGGTGGGCCGGGCGCCGGAGCGGCGCCGCCTGGATGAGCTGATTGGGTCGGCGGGTGACGGCGGCGCCGCCATCCTCATCGCGGGCGAGCCAGGGATCGGGAAGACGGCCCTGCTTACCCACGTCGCTGACGTGGCGTCAAAGCATGCGGGTCTGCGGATTCTCCGGGCCCGCGGAGAGGAGTCGGAAGCTGCGCTCGGCTACGCCGCGCTCGCGGACCTGCTGACTCCCCTGCGGGATAGATTCGCGGGCCTGCCGCAGACCCAGCGCGAGGCCCTCGAAGTGTGCCTGGCCCTCTCCAGCGGGCCGGCGGCCAGCCCGCTGGCCGGGTGTGCCGGGGCGCTTGGCGTCCTGGCGAGCGCCGCCGCCGAGCAGCCCCTGGTGGTGCTGGTCGATGACTTTCAGTGGGTCGACCCGCAGTCGCGGCAGATCCTGCTGTTTGCCGCGCGGCGCCTGGCGGCCGAGCGCATCGTGATGATTCTCGCCGCCCGCGAGGAACCCGGCACACAGCCATTGGAGCCCGACCTGCCCGTGCTGCGGATCGGTGGCCTATCGGTCGCCGAGTGTGCCGAGCTCGCCCGTGGCTTAGGTGCCGGCGTCAGCGGGTCGGCGCTGCGGTCCCTGGTCGAGCTGACCGGCGGTAACCCGCTCGCGGTGCGGGAGAACCTGGCCGGGGCTGCCGCCTGCCTGGTCAGCTTCGGGCCAGAGCACCTTGAGCTGGGGGCGGCGCTGGAATGCACGTGGGGCCGGGTGTTTGAGGACCTGCCGGAAGACACCCGGCATTCGCTGTTCGTGGTCGCCGTTGACGGCGTCAGCGGCGGGCGGCACGTAGCGGCCGCGCTTAACGAGCTCCAGCTGTCGCTGGGGTCCCTCGCCCCCGCGGAACGGCGTGGGCTGGTGCGCACGGCGGACGGCGAGATCGAGCTTGGGCATCCGCTGATGCGCCCCGTCATTGTCGGCCGGACCCCGCTGTGGGCGAGAGCTGCCGCATGCCGCGCGCTGGCCGGAGCCGCCCGGGGGCATCTGCGGGCCTGGTACCTCGGGGCGGCGGCCACCGGGCCCGATGACGCCGCAGCCGAAGCCCTGGCGGCGGCAGCGGCGGACGCGCGGCAGCGCAACGAGTACGGCGTGTCCGCGCGGACCTGGCAGCGGGCCGCGGCGCTGACCGCTGATCAGGACCTCCGGGCCAGGCGCCTGCTGCGTGCCGCCACCGACGCGCACCTCGCGGGCGACTCCGGCGCCGCGGTGGCGTGGTGCGAGGAAGCGCTGGCCCTGGGCCACGGCCCGGTCTTCGTGGCCGACGCCGAACTGATTCTCGGGCGGGCCCGGACCTGGGGCGGCGACCCGCTGCCGGCCTTCTGCGGCCTGGTGCGGGCGTCAGCGGCGGTCCGGCCGGTGAGCCGGGCTCATGCCGCCGCGCTGCTGGCCGAAGCCACAATGCCCGCGGCGATGGCCGGGCGGTTCCATCTCGCGCGGCAGGTGGCGCAGGAGGCCGGTGAGCTCTGCGAGAACTCCGGCTCGGGAGCCCCGCCGACGGTCCTGGCCATGCTGGCCGGGGCGTTCGTGATGACCGGCGAACTCGACCGCGCCGCGAGCTGCCGGCTGCGGGCCGAGGCCATGCTGCCGCCCGACCTCGCCGCGGAGCAGCAGGCGGGCGCCGCGGTGATGGCACAGGCCGACATCTGGACCGAGCGCTACGAGCAGGGCCGTCTGCGCCTCAGCGCGGTCGTGGACCGCGGGCGGCGCACGGGCGCGCCAGCGACCTTGTCCCTGGCCCTGGGGCTGTCGAGCGAGCTGAGCTGGTGGACAGGGCAGTGGGCGTCCGCCTACGCGGACGCCGCCGAGGCGGTGCAGTGGGCGCAGGAGATGGACCAGGCAGGCCTGATTGGGTACGGCCTGGCGCAGCTGTCCCGCATCGAGGCCGCCCGCGGCGACCGTGAGCGGTGCGAGCAGCACGTACTGCGGGCCAGTCAGGACGTCGAGCCTCGGGGGGTGGGCTCTCTGGCCGTGTACAACGCGGCGGCGCTGGGGCTGTGCGCGCTCAGCGGCGGCGACCTGGCGACGGCGATCGACCACCTGGAGCGCGCCTGGGCCGAAGCGCAGGCCGGCGGGCTCGCCAATCCTAATGTGGTCCCGTTCGCCGGTGACCTCGCCGAGGCGCTGGCGCGGGCCGGTGCCCGGGAGCGGGCCGATGAGGTCCTGGCCTGGCTCCAGGAGCGCGCCGACGCCACCCGCCTGGTGTACCCGCTGGCAGCGGCCGCGCGGGCCCGCGGGATCCTGGCTCAGGACCCGGCCGAGGCGGCGGGCTGGTTCGCCCGGGCTCGCGCCGCGCACCAGCGGCACTCGGCGCCGTTCGAGCAGGCGCGCACCCTGCTCTGCGAGGGTGAGGCGCTGCGGCGGGCCCGCCGTCGCACCGCTTCCCGCCGGCCCCTCCGGCACGCCCTGGCCTTATTCAGCGGCCTGGGCGCGCGGCCGTGGGCAGCCAGGGCGGTGACCGAACTAGCCGCCGCCGGCGCCGGGGCCGGGGCGCGGAACGGCACGGCCGCCTCGGCCCTGGACTCCCTCAGCCCGCAGGAGCTGCAGGTCGCCCGCGCGATTGGGCGGGGGCTGAACAATGCTGAAGCCGCGGCTGCGCTGTTCGTCTCCCGGAAGACCGTTGAAGCCCACCTCACCCGGGCCTACCGCAAGCTGGGCATCCGGTCTCGCCTGCAACTGGCCCAGCTGATGCTCGACCGCGGCCACTGACGGCTAGCTACTTCGACCTGAAAAAGTCCTCGGGCTGAGGCCGGGCTGTGGCGGCTGCCCGGGCAGCGGCCGTGGGAGTGTGTGGCTTATCTGGCCAGGGCCCCGATCTTGAGCAGGTTGTGGGCGAAGACTCCGTGGCCGCACCAGATCGCGGCGCCCTGCCGGGTGTCCAGGCGGGTGCGGTCCCAGCCGTAGCCGCGCTTGAGGTAGCTGATCCGTCCTTCGCAGCCGGTGCGCCACTTGACCAGGCGGTGAAAGCCGGGGTGGTGCTCGATCTTGTGGCGGGTGGCGGAGATCTTGCCCTGGCGGGGGATCGCCACGATGCGGACGCCCAGCTCGTGCAGGTCGCGTTCGAATGCGGGCTGGCCGTAGCCGCGGTCAGCGGTGACCGCGCGGGGCACGCGGCCGGCGCGGCGGCGGACCCGCTTGATGGCGGGCGCGAGCTGCGGACCGTCAGGGACGGCGCCGTACCCGGCGGTGCAGTCCAGGATGATGCCGTCGTCGTTGTCGGTGACCTGGGCTTTGTAACCGAACTCGACCGGGCGGCCGATGCGGCCCTTGCGGATCGGCCGGGCCTCGGGGTCATGCAGGCTGACCAGGCGGGTCGCGCCGTCCGGGACCTGCCCGGCTAGCCGGGTCCGGGCCTGGACGATGATCGTGGCGGTGCGCTGGATGGTGACGGCCAGCTCGCTCAGCGCCCGGCGCAGCCGTCCGCGGACCCGGCCGCTGAGCGCTCTGGGGACGCGCGGCGCCCGTCGCGCAGCACCGCGGCGGCCTGCGCCGCGGCAGCGCGCCGCCGGTCAGCCATCGCAGTGCCCGTGGCCCCGCCAGCCGCCCGGACCCGCCGGGCCGTGCGCACCAGCTTGCCGACCGCCCTGGCCAGCAGCCCCGAGTCCGTCGGGTAAGCCACGTTCGCGCAGATCACCGTCGTGTCCGCCCGCACCCGGGCAGTACGCAGCAGCTTCTGCCCGGATGCCTTTGCCCACAGCGCCTCATTCAGCCCCGCCACCGCATCCTCGCCGCACCGGGTGGTCAGCTTCATCAGCGTCGCCGGATGCGGCACCTTCCCATCGAGCGGGATCCGGCAAAACCGCCGCCAGGAGATCGAGTCGCTGACCTCAGCGCACAGGCTCTCATAGCCCAGCCGGTGCCGGAACTTCAGGAACATCAGCCGCAGATAGCACTCCAAAGGGGTCGATGGCCGCCCCAGCACCGGATGGAAGTACGAAGCGAACGGCGCGAGGAACACCCGATCATCCAGCAGCGCATCCACCCGCGCCAGATCCTCCGGCAGCCGCAGCACCTCCGCCGGTAACCGCAGCTCCCACTCAGACCGCCGATCGCCTATCGTGCGGAACATGATGGCCTCGATCCCTTCTAGCCCAAGGGGTCGAGGCCATCCTCCCGCCTGGCACACAACAGTCAACAGCCACCGCCCGAGTTCTTCAGGTCGAAGTAGCTAGCCGAAGTCTCCCCCGCCGCCGAAGTCGCCGCCCCCGAAATCACCCCCGCCGAAGTCACCCCCGCCGAAGTCACCGCCCCCGAAATCACCGCCCCCGAAGTCACCACCGCCGAAATCGCCGCCGCCGTCCCCGCCACCGTAGTAGGGCTCCCCGAAGCCGCCGAACCCGCCAAATCCACCGAGTGCCTCACCCAGCAGGAACCCGGTGAACAGGCCGGGGCCGAAGCCGAACCCGCCCCAGTACGCCGGGGCGAAGCCCGCATCGACGTAGCTGACCGGGGCGCCGTTGACCTCGACCTGGCGCATCTCGGGCTCGATACCCTGCTCGACCTTGTGCGCGCAGGAGGAACAGGCCGGGACGAAGCGGCCGGGCCCGCCGGCGGCGGGCGTCCAGAACACATCGCTCACCGACAGCCCGTGCCGCGGGTCGAAGAAGCACAGAGGGCGCCGGTCGGGCCTGGGCTGCCCGGCCGCGAGCGCGTCGGCGCACGCCAGGTGATACTGGCCTTCGGCGATGGCCCGGCTGACCGCGCCCATGTCCTTGACCCGCTTGGCACCGTCGAGGGCGGCGGTGCCCTGCTCGTAGGCGCTGAGGGCGGCCGCCTGTTCCCCCGCCGCCTCGGGGTTGCTCTGGATCGAGACGTCGGCCTGGTGGTCGGTGAGCCCGGTGCTGAGCGCGATCAGGTCGTCCTGGGCCGCCGACTTGGCCTCCTTGAGCTCCTGCTGCCTGCGCTTCCTGATCGGGCGCGCGATAAAAAAGAAGCCCAGGCCGGCCACCACGACGATGACCGCGAGCGTGATCAGGACGTTGCGCAGCACGTGCGACGGCGCGCTCGCGGCGGATCCGTTTCCGGCGGAGCCGGCCTCGTGCTGCACATCGTTCACGAAATCCGTCAGCGCCGCGAAGATGTTCTGGTCCCCCTGATGCTGTTCCACGACCTTGGTGGCGATATCGGCGGCGCCCTGGGCCGGGAGCATGCCTTTGTTGTATGCACCGAAGTGCTTCTGCCTGGTGTCCAGGAAACCGACCGTGAACTGGGAGTGCCCGTTCAGGTCGCTGATGATCTGGTCCATCGAGCTGGTGTAGCCGGTCGAGCCCGACGCCGCGACCACCAGGTAGATGTCGTCATCGCCGATCTGCTTCTCAAGCTGGGCCTCCTGGCTCTGGGAGACCAGGCTGCGGCCGTCGCCGGCCACGCAGACGTGCTGCTGGGCCAGACAGTCCTTGAGCGTGCTGGCGCTGGCCGGGGCGGCGGACAGGAACAGCGCCGCCACCGCGGCCAGCCCGAGCGCCAGCAGCCACCCGCCGGTCAGGCGGCGCTTGCCGTGGCGATCCACCTCGCCAGCTCCCTTCCGTCCATCGGTCCCTGATGCCTCGCGGCCCAGCCAGCCCCCTGGGCACCAGTCGCCCCCGTCACGGAAGCCGACCGCGGTGCAGGCGCCGTGCCGATGCCGTGGTGGCCGTGTGGAGGACCGGCCATGGGCGTATCAGGCCACCGGCCAGAGCCTCCGTATTCATGATGGCTGGCCGGCGCGGCCGCTGCGCCGGCCGGCCAGGCTAAGTCACCGAACGGGGCGCGTAACGGAACCGGCCGGCCACCGGCCGGGCGGCACCACCGAGTGAAATCCCTGGCGCGGGCTCCGTGGCTTAGGCCGGCCTGCCGCTCGCTAATATTCGCGGAAACGGCCATCTGCCCGAAAGGCGCACCGATGTCTCGCGAGAACGTACCGGAGGGCCCGCATCAGGCTGGCGAGGCCCAGGGAGACCGGCAGGTCTTTGACACCAGCGTGGCCCATAGCGCCCGGGTGCATGACTACTGGCTGGGCGGCAAGGACAACTACGTCGCCGACCGCGCGGCCGGCGACGCGGTGATCGCCGCGTATCCGGGCATCGTGAAGTCGGTGCGCGCCAATCGGGCGTTCCTCGCCCGCGTGGTGCGGTTCCTGGCCGGCGAGGCCGGGATCCGGCAGTTCCTCGACATCGGCACCGGCATCCCGGCGGCGAACAACACCCACGAGGTGGCGCAGTCGGTGGCGCCGGATTGCCGCGTGGTCTACGTGGACTACGACCCGGTGGTGCTCGCGCACGCCCGGGCGCTGCTCACCAGCGCGGACCAGGGCGCCACCGACTACATCGACGCCGACCTGCGCGACCCGGAGAAAATCCTGCAGCGCGCGGCCCAGACCCTCGACTTCTCCCGCCCGGTGGCCGTCATGCTGATCGCGATCATGCATCTGATCGTCGACCAGGACGACCCGTACGGGATCGTCGCCCGGCTGATGGCGGCGGTGCCGGCCGGGAGCTACCTGGCGCTGTCGCAGGTCGCCTCGGACATCGAGGCGGAGCAGATGGCCGAGGCGGCGAAGCGGTACAACCGGCTCGCGCACGAGACGCAGCGGCACCGCACGCACGCCGAGGTCACGGGTTTCTTCGACGGCCTGGAACTGCTCGACCCGGGGCTGGTGCCGGTCCAGATGTGGCGGCCCGAGTCCGAGATCGAGGCCAAGACCAGGTCAGCCATGTGGGGTGGCGTCGGCGCCAAGCGATAGCGGCCGGGCCGGGTTGCAGCCTCTCTATCCCTCCGGCCGGCCGTCCAGGAACGTGGCCAGGCGCCGGAGGTGGCTCTCGGCCACGCCCGGCAGCGCGCCCGCCCGGTCCTGACGCAGCGGGCGCTGGCCGGCGATCGCGGCCGCGGCGTCCGCGGGCACGCCCGCGTTCTCCAGCGCCCCCACGGCCTGGGCCGCGGGCAGCGCGTTGAACCACCGGTACCCGGCCAGGGCCCGGGCGGCAGGCGCGATGGTGCCGATCATCCGGACCCGGGACAGGCCGCCGTCGGGAAAGGCATCCAGGCGGACGCAGCTGACCACCGCGGGCGACGCCACCGGGAGCACGTGCCGGGTGTCGGGCTGCAGGCGGCTGCGCGCGAGCAGCGGCTGCCAGGCGGCGGAGTCGGCGGCCGGCACCGCATCGTCGGTGCAGGCCCACGCCTCGACCGCGGCCGAGGCGTTGTACTTGAAGTGCGCGGTGTCCACGATCAGCTGCCGTACCTGCCCGGCCAGGGCCAGCCGGAACACGGCGTAGTCGTGCCCGCGGTCCCGCCGTCGCCGCGTCTCCCAGCCCTCGCCCATGGTCCTGGCCTGGTCGGGCCGGTTCAGCAAGCCTGCCGAGGTGTAGAAGTCGTCGCTGCTGGCCACGACCGCGCCGCCGTACCGCTGGCTGGCCAGGTCGATGGTGAGGCCGTCCAGCTCACGCGGGTCGGGCACGGCGTGGCCGCGGACCCGGAGCCTGGCCACGCCCCCGTCGGGGAAGACCGACAGCCGGACATGGGTGAAGCGCTGCGGGTCCGTCACGCCGAACGTGTTGTGCGCGTCGCCCCGCAGCGGGCTGCGCGGCACGATCTCGGCCCAGGTCACGGCGGGGCCGGCCAGCTCGGCCGGGCTGGGATAGCCCTCGGCTCCGCACGCCTCGACCAGGCAGGACTCCGGGTGGTTGCCGGTGAAGAAGCTCGTGTCGACGTCCACCTCGCTGATGACACCTGGCGCGCCCAGGCGAATCAGGGCCCAGTCGTGGCCGGGCTCCCGCCGGCGCCTGGTCTCCCAGCCGTCGACCACCTCGCCCCTCGGGCCGAAGTGCCCGGGCTCGAACGCGGCGGGGCCGGGGGCCAGGAGGTGCTCCTTCTCGCCGAACGACTCGTCGCTGGCCGCCAGCACGCTGCTGCCGAGCCAGCGCGACGCCAGGTCCACGGGGCCGGTCACCGGCTCTCCCCCGCGCCGGCGCCGGGACGGGGGGCCAGCCCGAGCGCGGCGGACAGCGGCCAGGCGATGATCTGCTTGGGCTCGGGCTGGGCGTAGGTCGAGACCTTGCTGGTCGTCAGGCCAAGCCCGGCGACCGCCTCGGCGAGCCGCACGGCGGCGCCCACCCCGTCGATCACCGGCACGTGCAGCTCGGTCATGATCGCCTCCTCCAGGCCAGCCATGCCCGCGCAGCCCAGGCAGATCACCTCGGCGTGGTCGTCGTGCACGGCCGCCCGGGCCTCGGCCACGACCGCCAGGACCGCGCCGGCCGGGTCGCTGTCCACCTCGAGCGTGCTCATCCCGCTGGCCCGCACCGACGCGCACCGGTCGGACAGGCCCGCCAGCCGCAGCCGGTCCTCGATGGCCGGCACCGACCGCTGCAGCGTGGTCACGACCGAGAAGGCCCGGCCGATCATCATGGCCACGTGCGCGGACGCCTCGCAGATCTCGATCACCGGCTGCTCGATGAGCTCCTGCAGGCCGTCACGGCCGTGCTCGCCGAAGCCGGCGAGCACGACAGCGTCGTAGCCGCCCGGGTAGGCGAGCACGCGGTCCATCACGGCGACCGCCGACAGGTAGCTCTCGAAGTTGCAGTCGACCGCCGCCGCACCGAAAAAGGGCTGCAGGCCGACGATCTCGGTGCCGGGTGAGGCGTAGCGGCGCGCGGACGCGGTGATGACCTCGGTCATGGACTCGCTGGTGTTGACGTTGACCGCGAGTATCCTCATCAGCCGTCCTTCCTGGCCAGAAACTGCCCGCGGGGCCGGGCCGGGTCGACAGCCTCGCCGCGCAGCAGCGTGCTGCGTACCTCGCCCCGCAGCGGCCAGCCCGCGTACGGGGTCACCGGGTTCCTGTGGTGCAGGCGGGCTGGGTCTACGGTGAAGACGGCGTCCGGGGCGAACACGCAGAAGTCCGCGTCGAAGCCGGCCTTGATCTGGCCCTTGCGGTGCAGCCCGGCCAGCTCGGCCGGGCGGGCTGCCATCCAGGTGGCCACCTGGGCCAGCGAGAACCCCCGCTGCGTGGCCTCGGTCCACACCAGCGGCAGACCGAGCTGCAGCGAGGAGATCCCGCCCCAGGCGCGGCCGAAGTCGCCGCTGGCCAGCTCCTTCATGTCGGCCGTGCACGGGGAGTGGTCGGAGACGACGAGATCCACGATGTTGTCCCGCAGCCCGGTCCAGAGCAGCTCGCGGTTGGCCGCCTCGCGCACCGGCGGCGAGCACTTGGCTGGCGTCGCCCCGTCCGCGATCTCCTCGGCGGCCAGCGTCAGGTAGTGCGGGCAGGTCTCGGCGCTCACCCGGACGCCCTCGTGCTGCGCCGAGGTGATCATGGGCAGCGCGTCCGAGCTGGACAGGTGGACCACGTGCGCGTGCCCGCCGGTGACCCGCGCGGCCTCGATGACCTCGGCGATCGCGAGGTTCTCCAGCCCCCGCGGACGCGACGCCAGGTAGTCGGCGTACCTCCGGCCGGTGGCCTCCGGGATGGCCGCCGCGGCCTGAGCGCTTTCCGCGTGCACCAGCAGCGGCACGCCCAGGTCGCGCACCACCCGGAGCGCGGCCGTCATCCCGCTGGCGTCCAGCGGCGGGAAGTCCGGCGAGCCCGAGTCCGCGAGGAAGCACTTGAAGCCGAGCACCCCGGCCTGGCGCAGGGCCGGGAGGCCGCCTAGGTTGCCGGGAACCACGCCACCCCAGAAGCCGACGTCCACCAGGCACTGCCCGTCCGCGGCCCGCCGTTTGACCTCGACGGCCGCCGGGTCGACGGTAACCGGGACGCTGTCCAGCGGCATGTCGACCAGGGTGGTGATCCCGCCGGCCGCGGCGGCCCGGGTGGCGGCCGCGAAACCCTCCCAGTCGGTGTGGCCCGGCTCGCAGATGTGCACGTGCGAGTCGACCAGCCCGGGCAGCAGCACCACATCGTCAGCCAGGTCGAGGGCTGACGCCGCCGCGGCAGGGGCACCGTAGGCTCCCACCCCGGCTATGCGACCGGCCGTTACGCCAATGCTGCAGGCGGTCTCTTCCCCGCCGACGATGGCGCGGGCGGCGCGGATGACCAGGTCGTATCCTTCGGCCACTCAGCCGCCACCGGTCGCGGCGCCGTCGGGGGCTTCCTCGAGGCGCGAGTAGCCGAGCAGCGTCTTGGCCTGGCTGCTTCTCGCCACGAGCGCCACGCCGATCAGGTACACGACGGCTCCGGTGACCCAGGCTTGCAGGGCCGGGAAGCCGATATAGGTCGTGCCGAATCCGGGTGTGCCGGGGACCAGGCCCGCGGTGAACGCGCCGACCGCGGTCCCCGCGATCAGCGCGACGATCGCCGGCCAGTTCGCCGCGGCCAGCTCGGCCCAGGTGGCGACCCGGTACAGCGGCCTGCGCAGCCCGAACAGCCGCGGCACCACGAACACATCCATCGCCATGATCGTGCTGGCCACCGGCACGGTCACCGCGCCGATGCCGGTGACGTAGGTGAAGGTCTGGGTCAGGCTGGGCAGGATGTAGGTCAGCAGCGCGGCCGCCAGGCCGAGTCCCAGCACGGTGTACTGGCGTCGCCAGCGCGGGATCCGGGACAGCAGATTCTGCGCGCCGTTGATCGCGATGTAGAGGTTCCCGTCCTGGACGGCCCACTGGTTGACCAGGAGCACCACCATCATGAGACCGGCCAGGCCGAACAGTGTGAAGTTGGCGAAGTACTTGATGCTCGCCGCGAAGTCGGACTGGTCCGACAGGGTCGCGATCATGTAGCCCATGATCGGGAAGATGAACGCGCCGAGAAAGTATGAGATCGTGAGGGTGGGGATATTCCACCACGATTTCCGGCCGGGTTTCGCGTACCGGAAGATATCCGGCTCATTGCCCCATGTGGACAGCCCGACCATCGCGCCGGTGACGACCAGAAGTGAAGCGGGCGATGACGTGTGCGGAACATGGGAGAGGCTGGTTCCTGACACCGTCGTAAAGGCCTTGATGGTGGCGTAGATACCCCAGAGGAGCACCACGGGTACCGCTACGAATTGGGCAAAGCGCTGCAGGCCGGTAAAGCCGAAATAATTGTTGATGATCATCACGAACGCCAGCAGCGCGGTGACGAGCGACACCGCCGGGATGGTGCCGATCAGCGCCTGGCCCAGCGTGACGATGAACAGCACGGTGAACAGGTAGAAGCCCATGCCGTCCACCACCAGCAGCAGCGAGACGACCGCGCTGCCGATGGTCCCGAAGATGCCGCGGGTAGTGACCGCATGCGTCTGGCCCACGACCGCGCCCAGGTTGGCCGAGCCGATGCAGTAGACGGTCATCGTCACCGCCGCGATCGCCATCGCGATGACCAGGCTGCCCAGGGACAGGCCCTGGAACCGTGCGTCGTAGCCGACCAGGACCGCGCCGAAGACCAGCTGCATCGAGGAGAAGGTCAGCAGCATGCGGACGTTGGAGCGGCGCGCAGACGCCGGCACCACGGCTTCTGTGTAATCAGCGGCGATCGACGACTCGTCAACCCCGGAGACGGCAGGCCGCTGCACGGGGGTGGTCATTCCGCCAGTCCGATCAAGGTCGCCTCCAGCTCAGCGAGACGGCAACAGCGCGTCACAAATGCCTGAGATGACTAGCGGTCCGGCGTCTCGGACGACCCGGCAGCAGACCTGGCGAAACCGTAACCTCAGCGCCGGGCCGGGTCAAGACTTCGCATACGCCGCCACCGCCCGCGCCCACACGGCCTGCGTCGCGGCCGTCGCGCGGGCCCAGGAACGCCGGCCCGGCTCGGACCGGCGGCACGGCCAGGACCGGCGGCGCGGGCCCCGAGGTCAGCGGCGCGCGGCCCCTTATCGGAATTTGATGCCGAAAATGTCATATCAACGGCGCCTTATTGAACCGGGAATGGGTTTGGCCGACAGGCCAGACCAATCACCGCATAAGGGGGCGGGATTAGCCGTCTGATCAGACACGCCGAATGAACTATTTTTAGTTTCCAGATAGAGGCTCTTTGCCAATTGTATACTCGGCCGTCATGAGCTGGAGACGCATACCTAAGGCGGCCCTTCGGCATACCGCGGGAGGTCTTAACTCGGCCCTTCGGCATACCGTTGGGCTTGAGATCAACCACGCCCCCGGTCACCGGACGTGGCGGATTCCGCCGCCGCGCCAAGGCCGGCTCCTGGCCGAGCCGATCTTCATCCTGTCGCCGGCCAGGTCGGGGTCGACGCTGCTCCGGTCCATCCTGGACAGCCATTCCGAACTCTACGGTCCGCCCGAGCTGCCGCTGAAGCACCTGGGGGCCCGGGCGGATTCGAAGTGGATACAGGCCTCCATGGAGGAACTCCGGCTAACCCAGGACGATCTGGACAAGATGCTGTGGGACCACGTCCTGGCCGACGTGCTCGCCCGCAGCGGCAAGCCCACGATCGTGGTCAAGACGCCAGCCAACGTGCTGGCCTGGAAGGAGATCGCCAACTGCTGGCCGGATGCGCGCTTCATCTTCCTGATCCGCCATCCAGGCGCGGCCGTCGCGTCGCTGAACAAGGGCTGGAACCCGGAATGGCATCAGCAGCGCGGGTTCGGAACCCTGGACGAGGCGGTCCGCAAGACCCTGCGGTACATGAACAAGGTCGAGGAGGCCCGGCAGGCCCTGACCGGGCTCACCGTTCGCTACGAGGACCTGACCGCCAGCCCGGAGGCTGAGGTTCCCCGGATCTGCGAGTTCCTTGGCGTGCCCTTTGAGCCCGCCATGCTCGACTACGGGAAGTTCCCGCACGGCCGGTTCGCGGCCGGCCTCGGCGACGCGTCGGTCAAGATCCGCTCCGGCCGCATCCAGCCCGGCACGCCGCCGCCCAGCCCGGCGGAGACGCCAGCGGCCTTCAAGGACATCTGCGCGGCCTGGGGGTACCCCGGGCCGGAGACAGAGCAGGCCCAGAGCCCCGGTCTGGGCCAGAGCGTGGTCAAGCCCCGGGCCGCTACGGATGCGGCGATGCCCCTGGCCGATGAAACGGCCGACGAGGCGGCCCGCTAGCGGCCACGACAGGCAGCGAGCGGCGGCCGTCCGGCACGCCCAGCCACGTTTCATGATCCGGTAGCGGATCATGAAAAACACATGCTTCGCGGCAGAGCACTCATCTGGCCCTTGTGAGACGATGCCGGGCATCTGACCCCTGAACGCGGCCTGAGTCCCAAGGTGGCATCGACGTGTGGCATGTGATTGAACGGCATGAGGTGAGGCGCCTCACGCGCCGCAGCCCGGCAGAGCAGGCCGAGGAGAAAGCGGGCCAGCTTCCCCGGCCTTCCCTGCCCCCTGGCACCGACCTCCTGCCGCAGATCAAGCACATCGTGGTGCTGATGATGGAGAACCATTCCTACGACAACTACCTCGGCATGCTCCAGGGCCGGGGTGACGGATTCCCGCTGGGGGCCGATGGCGAGCCCGACGTCTCCAACCCGGGGACCGACGGCAAGGTCGTCCGCGCCTTTCACCAGTCCACCCCGGTCCAGCGCAAGGGGGTGCCGAAGCAGAGCTGGCACGGCACCCACCTGCAGTGGGGTGAGGGCAAGTGCGACGGCTTCGTGACCAGCGCGCAGCAGGTGCAGGCGGAGGCCCGCGACGGCAGCGGGGAAGACGCCGACACCTCGCCGGAGGCAGCCACGGCCGGCATGGGCTACTGGACCGAGCATGACCTGCCGTTCTACTACGGGCTGGCCCGGACGTTCCCGCTGGCCGATCGGTGGTTCTGCTCGTGCCTGGGCCCCACGTTCCCCAACCGGCGCTTCCTGATCGCGGGCACGGCGAACGGCCTGATCGACGACTCCCCGTACAACCTGCTCGACTATCCCGCCGCCGGCACCATCTTCGACATGCTGACCAGGCACGGGATCTCCTGGGCCGACTACCACCCGGTGGGCGACGACAAGCCCAGGTCCCGCTGGCGGCGCTACACCAGGCACCGGCGCAAGGTAGCCCGGCGGCGCCTGCATTCTCTGGGCCGGTTCCTGCCCGGCGTGGCCGAGAACGTGGAAAAGGACATCAAGTTCACGGCCGACGTGTTCCCGCTCGGGATCGGCCGGTGCATGCAGCGGATCCGCAGCAACGACCAGTTCTTTGAGGACGCGGCCAACGGGACGCTGCCGGCGTTCAGCCTCGTGGACCCGGACTTCGGCACCTACTCGGAGGAGAACCCGCAGGACATCAGGAAGGGCGAGAGCTTCGCGGCCGAGGTGATCAACGCGGTGCTGCACGGCAAGGGCTGGCCGGACACGCTGCTGATCTGGCTCTACGACGAGCACGGCGGGTACTACGACCACGTACCGCCGCCGGCCGCGGTGCCGCCCGATGACATCGAGGGACGCAGCGTGATCGGCACAGAGACCGGGCTGGAGAAGATCCTGCGGCCGCTGCTCCCCCGCCTGGTCAAGGCCAAGAAGAACCTGGATTCCGGGCCGCGCCGGTACGACAGGTACGGGTTCAGGGTCCCGGCGGTGATCGTGTCCCCGTACTCGCGGCCCGGCTATGTGTGCTCCGAGGTCTTCGACCACACCTCGGTGCTGAAGCTCGTCGAGGAGAAGTGGAACCTGCCCCCGCTGACCGCGCGGGACGCCGCGGCCAAGGCACCGCTGGACGCGCTGGACCTCACCGCCGCCCCGGCGTTCCTTGAGCCGCCACCGCTGCCCAAACCCAGCCTCACGTGGGGCACCTGGTAATAGGACGCTGGCCGCCAGGCTACCTCCGCCGAGGTTTCCGCCCGCCGTATCACGGTAGAGAGCACGGGCATGCGATCGGTATCTGTCGGGCATGCGAAGGGCCAGGCCAGGCGGGCGTCGGACAGCCGCCCCGCGCAGCTCCTAGCTCGGGCCGGGCTCGCGGCGCGAGGCGTCATCTACATCCTTATGGGCTGGGTCGCGATCTTGGTTGCGCTCGGCAACACCTCGCACGAGGCTGACCAGGTGGGCGCGCTGCAGCTGCTCGCGGGTAAGCCCTTCGGCGAGGTCTCGCTGTGGCTGCTTGGCATCGGCTTCGCCGCCTATGCGCTGTGGCGGCTGAGCGAGGCCGCGTTCGGTGTCACCGGTGAGGGGAACGGCGCCGGGCCCCGGCTGAAGTCGCTGGGCCGGGCCGTGGTCTACGCCGGGCTGGCCTACCTCACGTTCAAGGTGATCGCTGGCGTGCAGGGCAGCGAGTCGCGCCAGCAGCAGGACACCACGGCCCAGGCCATGCAGCATCCCGGCGGTCAGTGGCTGGTCGGCATCGCCGGCCTGATCATCATCATCATCGGCGCCGCCCTGGCCGTGGAGGGGGTACGCCACAAGTTCATGAAGAACCTGCGGACATCGCAGATGAGCCCGAGGACACGCGGGGTCGTCGAGTTGCTTGGGGTGGTCGGAACGACCGCCCGGGGCGTCATCTTCGCGCTGGTCGGAATCCTCGTCATCGACGCCGCGGTCACGTTCGATCCCTCGAAGGCGGGTGGCCTCGACAAGGCGCTCCTCACCCTGCGCAACCAGCCGTTCGGCGAGATCCTGCTGGTGCTCGCCGCGCTCGGCCTGGCCATCTTCGGCGTCTACGGGCTGTGCGAGGCCCGCTGGCGGAAGGTTTGAGCGCCGGCCCTAGAGCGGCATACCTGGGGGATTGACCACGACCGGGAACGGGAGGGCCGGCATGCCCAACGTCGCTGTGGTGGCGCACGCCCGCAAGAGCTTCGGCGGTGGCCTGCCCGAGCTCCGGAAGGTGCTCGCCCACGAGGGCGTGACCGATCCGCTCTGGTATGAGGTGAAAAAGAGCCGTAAAGCCCCTAAGCGCGCACAAGAGGCGATGGCCGAAGGCGCCGACGTGCTGTTCGTCTGGGGCGGCGACGGCACGGTCCAGCGCTGCATCGACGCCGTGGCCGGGACCGGCGCCCTAGTCGCGATCCTGCCCGCGGGCACGGCCAACCTCCTCGCGTCGAACCTGCATATTCCCGCCGACATCGAAGGGGCGGTGCGGGTCGGGCTGCACGGGGACCGCCGGCCTCTGGACACCGGGTCGGTGAACGGCGAGCACTTCGCGGTGATGGCGGGCGCCGGATTCGACGCCCGCATGATCGCCGACGCCGACCGGGGCATGAAGGACCGGCTGGGCCGGGCGGCGTACCTCTACACCGGAGCCAGGAATCTCGGCGCGCGCCGGGTGGGGACGACCGTCGAGGCGGACGGCGAGCCGTTCTTCGCGGGCCGGGTCTCCTGCGTACTGGCGGGCAACGTCGGCCGGATCCTGGGCGGGATCGAGGCGTTCGCCGGGGCGGAGCCGGACGACGGGCGCCTGGAACTCGGCGTGGTCACCGCCCAGAACGCGCTCGAGTGGCTCCGCACGTTCGGCCGGATCGCGCTTGGCCGGGCCGAGCAGTCCCCGTTTGTCGAGGTCACACGCGGAGAAGAGTTTCTGATCCGGTTCGACAGGAAGATCCCGTATCAGCTCGACGGCGGCGCGCGCCCGGCGGTCAAAAAGATGCGGATCAAGGTCCATAAGCACTCGGTCAGGATTTGTGTGCCAGCGCCGCCCGGCTGACCTTGACGAGTGTGAACGGCCGCGCCGCGGGCAGTGTGGGTCCATGCCGACCAACACTCTCGGCCGCCAGCAACGCAGCCTGGTGCCGCTGTTCGCGGTCACCGGCGCGGCGCTGATATTCACGGTTCTGCTGGTCCTGGTGCGCCTGCAGTTTCTCCCGTTAGAGTCCGTTGACCACGGCGCGGCCGCGGACCTCAACAGCGCGATCGCCAGCCACGGAATTTTCGTAACGGCAATCAAGGCGGTCACCTGGCTGGGCAGCGATGGTGTCCTGTGGACGGTCATCGGGGTTGCGGCTGTCGTCCTCGCGCTGCGCAAGCGGTGGCGGCTGGCGGTCTATCTGCTGGTCACCGGCGCGGGCGCGCTGGTACTTGACCCGGTCCTGAAGTCGCTGGTCGGCCGGGTGCGCCCGGTGGTGGCGCACCCGATCGCGCACGGCAACGGGAGCAGCTTCCCCAGCGGGCATTCGCTCGGCTCCATCGTCTGCTACGGCGCGGTGCTGCTCGTGTTTCTGCCCGCCGCCCGGGGCCGGTGGCGGCGCGTGTTCATCGGCGGGACCGTGACGCTGGTGGCCCTGATCGGAATCAGCCGGGTGCTGCTGGGCGTGCATTACCTGTCCGACGTGCTGGGCGCGTGGGCGCTCGGCATCACCTGGCTCGGGATCACGGCGTTCGCGTTCGAGCTGAGCCGGCAGGCCGCGGGCCAGCCGGTGACCGACCCGGTGACCGAGGGCCTGGAGCCCGAGGCCCGTGCCGACCTCAGGCCGGCCGAGCCGGAGCCCGCCGCGAGCCACCCGGGCGGCTACCATCGCGGCCGCGTCGCCGCCGGGGTCGTCGTGGCCTGGGTGCTGATCGTCGGTGTGGTCATCGGCCTCGGCGAGCTGGTCACCCACTACGGGAACGGCAACGTGCTGGGTGACCGGACGATCCCGCACTGGCTCGCCGCCCACCGCACGCCCGGCCTGACCCGCTGGAGCCTGGTCTTCACCACCCTGGGCGCCACCACGGCTATCCTCATCGTGGCCCTCGCCACCTGTGTGGTGTTCCTGGCCGTCACCCGGCACTGGCGGCCGGTCGTCTTCATCGCCGTGGTGATGCTCGGGGAACTCGGCGCGTTCCTCACGGCCGCGGCCGTGGTCAAGCGGCCCCGGCCGGACGTCTCGCATCTCGACCAGCACCTGCCGACATCGGCGTACCCGTCCGGGCACGAGGCCGCGACCTGCTGCCTCTATATCGCGATCGCGATCCTGGTCATCGGCCACGCCCGCGGCTGGTGGCGCTGGCTGTTCCTCGTGCCCGCGGTCGCCATGCCGGTCCTGGTCGCGCTGTCACGCATGTACCGGGGCGAGCACCACCCGACCGACATTCTGGGCAGCCTCGTGTTCGCCGCGCTGTGGCTGACCGCGACGTCCGTGCTGATCAAGCCGAACGCTGACCGCCGGGCGCAAGCCAGCGCGGACCAGAAGACGCCGCAGCCGTCCCGGGCCCGGGCCGGGCTGGCTCACGCGGGCCGGTCGCCCCGCCATTTCCACCGGCCGTAGGAGGCGTTCTCGACCCGGCCCGCGGCGGCCTCCTCGGTGAGCCAGCGGTGGATGGTCTGGTGGGCCACCTCCCGGCCGTCCGCGGCGAGTTGCTCGGCGATCGCGCGTACGGTCATGCCCTTGACCCCGGCCGACCGGAGCATGCCGACGATCCGGCGGCGGGCGGGCTGCCCGTCGTCCGCGGGCACACGCGGGGCGGGGATGTCCGCCGGCACGCTCGCGGGGACCATCGGGCGGCCGCGGACGCCGGGGATCCTGGCTGCGCGCTCCGGTGACCAACGGGTGGCGTAGTCCTCGCCCAGCGCGTCGGCGAGGAGCGTGTCCGGGCCCGGCCGGATCATCCCGTACCGCTCCGCGATCTGGCCGATCTCGTCGTACTCGATCCGGTAGAACTTGACCGGCAGCACCCGGCCCTGCTTGCCCATCTGCACGATCCCGGTGCCGGGGTAGCGCAGCCGCGCGAGGTCGGCGGCGATCCGCACGTCGTCGGGGATGATGAGCCGGGCGTCGGCCTCGGAGGCCACGCCCAGCCCGATCCGCAGCGCGCACTGCGACTTCAGGTCGGCCGACCCGGTCATCGTGACCGTGCCGCGCTGGGTGGCCATGATCGGGTCGATGGCCTCTGACCGGCCGGTCATCACCAGCTGCGTGGCCAGGCCGGCCAGGGTGGCGTTGGTGACGCCTTCCGCCGAGTAGCGCGGCCCGCCCATGCCGACGCCGAGGATGACGGCGATCTCGTCGCACACGAGCAGGATCGCGGGCTGGCGGGGAGACGGGATGATCTTCTCGCCGCCGCTGCCGGACCGGGATCTCGCGTCCACGGCCCGCAGCAGCGCCCGCAGCATCCGCTCGGCCTCTTCCCGGTCGGTGGCCAGCCAGTCGACCACGGGCTTGGGGGTGCGGCCGGCCAGCCACGGCTCCATCCAGGGCGCGGCCATCCGCCCGCCCTTGAGGTCGATCGCGAATATCAGCACGTCCGGGCACCGGGCCAGCTGAGCTAGTAGAACATTCAACAAGTTCGTGGCGTCGGGATGCACGATTCTCCGACGAGGTAGAGGTGGCTCGGGCTGTCCACCGCGATACAACGCACGGGAACGAGGGGATGGGATAAGTGATGTAGTGGTGGCGGGTAGAGCGCTCGCTGGTGACTGGGGCCGACTTGCGCGGAGCTGAATACTTCTTGGCGTAAACGTACGTAGGCTGTACGCAGTTTGGTTAATCTGGCTTTGCTGGAGCGACGGCTTGTATAGTGTGGCGGAGGTGCGTACATCCGGGAGTCGCTCCGACGTTGAGTAGAACTCGATCTTCCTGCTTGCGCAGTAGCCGTCGGTGTCGAGCAGGCCAGAGCAGAGCACGCCGCTGCTCTCGGACGCGCGCAGATAGGCCGTTGGGATGTGCTTGTTGCCAGTACTCCGGTCTGCCGTAGCCGTACCTTAAGGCGCTAATCCGGTAACCAGCCACTCGGGCTCTGGTGACGGTGTCTCGTGCCAGAGTTGGCCACAGCTCAAGCCGTCCATGCTGCGTTGGCAGCAAGTGCGTGGCACACAACCTCTAGCGACACTTTCCGTAGGGGAGCATGAGGAGGTTCGCGAGGAGGCATACGCGTTCGATCCGCTGCTGTGGTGGTGCGCCTTGATCGTTGATGGCATGATCCAGACGGTTCACCTCGCTTTCGATCTCGGTGAGAACCTCTGCATCGGCGGTCGTGATAGCGCCGGTAGCGGACCAACCATCGCCGAGCCACGCCGAGTGTGTAGGGCGGCACAGGCAGTTCCGCGTGAGCCATCTGAAGCGGTGCGGCCACTCTGATGCTGTAGTTGTTCACTGCGCCATCTGCGGTGCTGCTGCTTCGACGAGGCATGCGCATCGAGCCGATCATCGCCTCAGTCGTGACAACCTCGGGAAGCTTCCGCAGATGGTCCTGGCTGTGATTCCACTCGATGCCCGTTGTCTTCCGCATTCGGTTCGACGGATTAGCCTTCGAGCGCGCCGACCGCCGGGATGCGTCGGTATCCACGAGCCACTGATGATCGCCGTCAGCCACGATCGTGGAGCCATCGCTGAATTCGATCTCGTAGCAAGGACGGCCGTACCGAACATTCCACGCGTTGGTGCCCGGCAGGGCTCACCAGCCTCGTCAAAGACGACATCGCCCGCATGAATCTCGCCCATGGTGGTAGCCGGTGGTGTGGGTACGGGTGAAGGGTATGACTTGCCGCTGCCCCTCAGACCTACGATCAAGGTAGCGACCTCGCGCAGGGTGACGGCGCAGACGTGGCCGTCCTCGAACAGGCCCAGCGGCAGCGGGCGGAGAATGCTCAGCGGGCCCTGGTCGTCAGGGAACGGCACGGTCTCGGCGAGGACATCGCGCTCGGCGACGTGCAGGATCACCTTGTGCGCCTGGACGCCGCGCTCGAACCGCAGCGAGCCGTGCCGCAGCCGGGCGGCCACCTCCAACTGCTCGGTGGCCGGGGCCAGAGCGGAGTAGGTGACACGGCCAGATCCGGGCAGCCGCAGGTGCACCAGGTACCCGGCACGGGTCTTCTCCTGGCCGGCGAACATCACGCCCTTGTGCCCGATCCGGGCGAGCAGGTCCGGCCACTTGCGCTGCTGCTGCGCGAGCGCGGCGGCCTCGGCGGCCAGGCGTGCTTTCTCGGCCGCGCGGTGCTCTCGCTCCCGCAGCACGGGATACAGCATGATCGCCGCGATGGCGGGCACCGCGAGCGCCACGGCCATGATCCAGGACCACGGGGTGGACGCGCAGGCGTAGGCCAGCCAGGCCGCGCCCGCGATCCCGCAGGCCGAGATGAACATCGCGGACAGCCCGGTCCCGACCGTGATCAGGGCGGCGATGACCACCCCGCCGCCGAGGATGACGCAGATGACCGTGACCGCGAGATGGGGCAGCCTGGCCACGGCGGCCAGCGACCCGGCCAGGTACAGCGCACCGGCGATCAGCGGGCCAAACGCGAGCGCCTGCCGCCGCGCCGCGAGCGTGCGGACCGGCGGGGCCGCGGCCGTGTCGGCCGGGCGGTCACTGATTCTCGCCGACATCCCAAAGCTCCTCGTTCGGGCGCGGGTTCTCGATCCGTTCCATCTCGCTGGCGTGCGCGGTCCGGTGGATGGCGTGTGCCTCCCCGGCGAACTCGCCCATCCCGGCCGTGGTCGCGGCGATCTCCTGCAGGTGCTCGGGGACGGAGGGGTGAACGGGGAACTCCGAGCCAAGCCGCTCGGCGACACGGGCGACCGCCGCGGCCAGCGCCTCGAACAGGTGCGGGAGGCCGGACAGGAACGAGTCCAGGTCCAGGGCGTTCTCCGGCTCCCAGGCGCCGATGTGCTCGCTGACCGCTTCGGTGGCAGCGTCGATACGGTTACTCACGGCGTGATGCCTCTTTCTCGGGGTGCCGCCCTTCAGGTGGCAAGCTCGGGGACTGGCGGGTGGACAGTGACGGGTGCCATCAGGTCAGGCCGCGGCGCGGTCTGGCCCGTTTACCCCTCATTTCTATAGCCCTATTACCAGTGCTTTACGTCAAGCTCTGAGCCCCAAGATCTTCTGTTCGCGTGCTTGGGGAGATCGGTCACGATAGCGCAGGGAGCGTCGCGGTCAGCCTCCGGGTTCGCATGTGCGATGCTCCGGTGTGACCTGGCACGTTGTGGTGCGATTGGCGCGCGCGAGAATGGCGCGCTCCGTGTGCACCGGCGAGGCGCGTTACATGCCCGCGCTGCTGGGCAGGGACCGCTCATGCCATTGCTGAGAGCTGTCGCACGCCCGTTGCTGGCGTCTATCTTCATTGTGCAGGGCTATGAGACCTTCCCCGGCCGGAGGGGCCATGGACGAGGCTGCTGCGCCGGGTGACGCGTTCGACGGCATCATGTCGTCGCTGGATGCGCCGCTGGTCGTGGTCACTACGGCCGCGGGCCAGGAACGGGCGGGCTGTCTCGTGGGCTTCCATTCCCAGTCGAGCATCGAGCCCAGGCGGTACTGCGTCTGGCTGTCGAAGGCGAACCACACCTATGGGGTGGCGCTGCGGTCAGCGCATCTGGCTATTCACTTCCTCACCTCCTCCGACCTCGCGCTGGCCGAGCGGTTCGGGACCCTGACCGGTGACAGCACCGACAAGTTCGCTGGCCTGTCGGTGCGTCAGGGTCCGGGCGGTGTGCCGGTGCTCGGGCAGTGCCCGCACTGGCTCGTGGGCAGCCGGACCGGACTGCTCGATGAGGGCGGTGATCACGTGTGCGTGGTCTCCGAGCCAGTGGCCGCGCACACCGAGGGACCGTTCCGCCCGCTCCGGCTGGCGCAGGCGGCCCATCTCGTGCCCGGGCACGACACCACCGAACCGCCGGGCTGACGCCGCACGGGGCCCTGTCCGCTCAGGTAAGGATCAGGAAGGATTGAGGATTTATCTAACCTTGACAATAGATTCTCCCTTCTTGACAGGTACATCCATCTGAATAAGGCTTATCGCGGAATACCCTCCGGACCGTTGTCGCGGGCCGACCACCTGGACGGATGCTGGCGCCCCTGGCCCAGCACCGGCCGTGGGCGCCGACGGCCGGGCGGACCCTCGGCAGGGACTGTCATGAAGGCCAAGGAGGGCTTGCATGAGTCTGATCCACCGTCCGTTGCGCGCCGGTGCCATCGCCGTTCTTGGATTGGCCATGACGGCATTGACCAGCACGTTTGCGACTTCGGCGCTCGCGTCGCCACCCGCCGCCACGCCACGGTTCGTCGCGATCCACGGGAGCCTGACCCCCAACCACGCGGCGAAGATGGGCAGCTACAGCAACGGGCAGATGTCGGTCGAAGTGGCCCTGGCGCCCCGGGATGAGGCCGGCCTGAACGCGACGCTGCAGGCCCTGTACACCCGGGGCAGCGCGAGCTACCAGCGCTGGCTGGCCAAGGGAGAGTTCGACGCTCGCTTCGCACCGGCCGCCTCGACGCGGGCCGCGGTGGATCGCTACCTCACGCAGAGCGGGCTGGCCGTCCAGAGCACGGCGTCACCGTTCCTGGTGCGCGCGTCGGGCACCAGCCGGCAGGTCTCCAACGCGTTCCGCACCACGCTCAGCAGGTACCGGGCCTCGGGCGGCACCCAGTTCTTCGCCAACTCCACCGCGGCGATGATGCCCGCCGCGCTGGCCGGCAGCGTGCTCGGCGTGGTCGGGCTGGCCAACACCGTCCGGGAGCACGACATGGTGCTGCCCAACAAGCGCCCCGCGACACAGCCGTCGGCCGCGTCGTCCTCGGCCAGCTGCGAGACCGGCTACCCCACCCGCGCACAGCTCATCGGCCTGTACGTCAACGGGGTCAACTTCCCCAGCGGCTTCGGCGGGGGGCCGGGCTGCAGCGGCCTGACGCCGTCACAGACCAACTCGATCTACAGCGCCCGCACGCCGGCCCGCACGGCAAGGGCAAGGGCGTAGACCCTCGGCCTGTTCGAGCTCTCGGCCTACCTGAAGTCCGACATCACCACGTACGCGCACACGTTCTTCGGCCCGGGCTTCACACCGTCGCTGAAGAACGTCAACGTGGACGGCGGACCGCTGCGACGCGGTGTGCCCCGCCGGCGACACCTGCCCGGCTGACTTCAACGGCTACTGCCGGGGACATCGAGGTCGACGCGGACATCGAGACGCAGCTCGACGATCTCACCCGACGTCAGCCGCATCATCGTGTACAACGCACCCAACGACGAGACCGGGCAGACCTCACTCGACGAGTACACGCAAGATCGCCAACGCCGACGCGGCGGACGCGGTGAGCTCAAGCTGGGGTAGAGTGCGAGAACGACAGCGGGCGCGGCCTTCGCGCAGGCCGAGAACGTGCTCTTCGAGCAGATGGCGGCGCAGGGGCAGAGCATGTTCGCCTCGTCGGGCGACGACGGCGCCTTCGACTGCCTCGACATCGACGGCACCAAGCCTCGTCAACGTCGACGACCCAGAAGGCACAGCCCTGGGTAACCAGTGTCGGCGGCACGTCGCAGGAGAGCGACAACCCAGGCACCAAGCCGCACCCGGCCTACCCGGCCAAGAGTCGAGACGGTCTGGAACACCGGCAACCTGTGCAACACCAGCGCCAACGAGGGCGGCGAGCCCCGGCCTGTTCTGGTGCGCGCGACGGACCGGCGCGGACGGCGGCGGGTCCAGCCAGTTCTGGGGCCGCCGATCTACCAGCGCGGCCCTGGGGTGAACAACCCGTTCACGACCGTCGGCAACGGCACGACGCACTGCTCGCTGGCGGCCAAGGGCACGCCGTGCCGTGAGGTGCCCGGACATCTCGGCGGACGCCGACGAGTGGACCCCGTACGCCGAGTTCTGCACCGGCAACGCGAACACGCCGGAAAGCACGTGCGGGACCTTCTCCGACAGCCAGCCGGTGCCAGGGTGGTTCGGGATCGGCGGGACCAGCCTGTCGTGCCGCTGTGGTCCGGGATCGCGGCCGACCGCGACAGCTTCCAGGGCCACCGCAGCGGCAACTTCAACCCGCTGCTGTACCTGCTCTACAACGTGGCCCCGGGTCACTATTTCCACGACATCACCGGGATCGGCGCGGAGCAGCGGGCCGCGACCAACAACGGCCTGTTCCCGACCAGGCCCGGCTATGACGAGGCCACCGGGATCGGCACGCCGATCATGTCGGCGCTGATCACGCAGTCTCCTGACCGCCAGCACGGCGCGTTGACGGGACCTTCCCGACCCCGCGCCGTTTGCTGTCCCGGCCCGATGGCGGCAGCTGCGCTCCCGCTCACCCGCTACTCAGGGCATGACGACTCATTCCTGCGGTTCATCGGGCCATCGGCCAGCCGCGGCAGCCGCACCGTGCCCGCGGCGCGGCGCGTGGAATGGAGACGCGTTCGGGTGCGGGAGGGGAGCGTGAGGGAGAGAGGGAGCGCGGCCGAGATCCTGGCCGCGGCGGGCCCGGTCAGTTGAACATCGACCGATGCCGGTGCACGGCCTGGAGCATGCCCATGGCGATCATGTCGGCGAACATGGCCGACCCCCCGTAGGACACGAACGGGAGCGGGAGCCCGGTCACCGGCATGATGCCCACCGCCATGCCGATGTTGATGAACGCCTGGACCGAGAACCAGATCACGATGCCGGAGGCCACCAGCATCCCGAACTGGTCGTCGGCCCGGGCCGCGATCCGCAGCGCCCGCAGCAGCAGCACGGCCAGCAGCGCGATGATCCCGGCGGCGCCGATGAAGCCGAGCTCCTCCCCGGCGACCGCGAAGATGAAGTCGGTGTGCTGCTCAGGGACGAAGTTCCCGGAGATCAGCTGGCCATGGAACAGCCCCTGCCCGAAGACTCCGCCGGAGCCGACCGCGATCTTGGCCTGCGCGGCGTTGTAGCCGCTCCCCTGCGGGTCGGCGGTGGGGTTGAGGAACGAGGTGAGCCGGCTCAGCTGGTAGGCGTGCAGCAGGTGCAGGTTCAGCACCGCGAGCACCGCCAGCAACCCGGTCACGCCCATACCCACCAGCCAGCGCAGCCGGATCCCGGACAGCGCGATCAGCCCGATCAGCACCAGCAGCATGATGATCGCTACCCCGAGATCCGGCTCGAGCATCACGAGCACGATGGGCACCGTCGCGATCCCGATGGCCGAGCCGACCGACCGGATCCGCGGCCGCGTCTCGGCCTGGCGCAGCTGGCCCAGGAAGATGGCGGATATCAGGATGATGGAGATCTTGCCGAACTCGGACGGCTCGATCTGGAAGCCCCCGGGCACCGCGATCCAGGACTTGGACCCGTTGACCGAGGCACCCAGCGGGCTGAGCACCGCGACCAGCCCGAGGAGCGACACGGCGTAGAGCACCGGCGCATACAGCCGGAGCTGCCGGTAGTCCAGCAGGCTCACAACGGTCATGAGCACGAGCCCGATGGCGATGTTCAGCAGCTGCTTCAGCAGGTAGGTGCGCGGATCCGCGCCCGACGCGATCAGCGCGGGCTGCGTCGCTGACCAGACCAGCAGCGTGCCCAGCAGGCTCAGGGTCAGGACCGTCGCCAGCAGCACCCAGTCGAGATGACGGAGCTTCGACTCCCTGGCGACCGCGCGCCGCAGCAGCGTTCTCGGCAGCGACGGCGCGCCAGAGGATGACCGCTGGCCGGCCCAGCCACGAGCGGCACTCATCCGTGCTTCCCTCCTGATCCCTTCTTGCCCCCCGTGGCCACCACCGTCTTCACGATCTGGCCTGCCTGGTTGATGTGCGGCGGCGCGGGCAGCTTGCCGCCGGGCAGTGCCGCCTTCTGGCCGCTCAGGCCGTAGATGCCCGCCCAGATCTGGCGGACCGCCGGCGCGGAGACGTCGGCGCCGAACCCGGAATCGGGGATCATCATGACGACCACGTACTTGGGGTGATCGCACGGGGCGAAGGAGGCGAACACCGAGGTGGCCAGCTTGCCGTAGGCCTGGGCGGTACCGGTCTTGCCCGCCACGCACACCTTGTTCAGCGGGAAGCCGCCGAACGCGCCCGCCGCGGTGCCGGAGGTCACCACGCCCGCCAGCGCGTTCCTGATGTACGCCAGCGTGGACTTGGCCGCCGGCAGGTGGCCCGTCACTGGCGGGTTGATCTTCTGAGCCACCTTGCCGTCCGGGCTCAGCAGCTCCTCACCGATCCGCGGGCTGTACAGCGTGCCGCCGTTGGCGAGCGCAGCGTAGGCCCGGGCCAGCTGCAGCGGGGTGACGGTCACGTAGCCCTGCCCGATAGAGGCGATCACCGACTGGCCCGGCGTCCAGATGTTTCCCGACTTGCAGTCGTCGTACTCGATCCGCTGGATGTAGGTGCCGTTGGCCTTGCCGTACTTGCACCAGTTCTGCCCGGTGTGCGCGTTGTCCTTCCAGAAGTAGTACAGCCACTCCCGGGTCGGCACCGTGCCGATGCTCTCCTCCGGCAGGTCGATGCCGGTGTTCTTGCCGAATCCCCAGGCCAGCTCCATCTTCTGCATCTGCTGAATCGGGGCGTCCGGGCTGGTCACGTCGTCGGCCGCACGGTGGTCACGCAGCCAGATGTCGTAGGCCAGCTGGTAGAACACCGTGTCGCAGGACTGCACGAGTGCCTGGTTCAGGCTCATCAGGCCCTCGTTCGGGTTGCCGTCGTTAGAGTACGAGCGGCCGTCGATCGACACCGAGGCCGGGCAGGAGTACTGGCCGTTCAGCGAGAAGCCGGCCGCGATCGCGGCAGCGGTGGACGTCACCTTCCAGGTCGATCCTGGGGCGTACTGGCCCTGGGTCGCGCGGTTCAGGATCGGCTCGGAGTTACCGCTCCCGAACAGGGCCTTGAACTCCCTCTCGGAGATCCCGCCGGTCCAGATGTTCGGGTTGTAGGTCGGGTAGCTCGCCATCGCGACGATTCGGCCGGTGGTGGTCATGACGACGGCCGCGCCGGTCTTGGCGTCGGCGTTGCCCTCGGACTGGGTCTTATGGATCGCGTTCGCGAGCGCGTTCTCCGCGTCCTGCTGAACCTGCGCGTTGATGCTGGTCACCAGGTCGTCGCCGGCCATCGCGTTGGTCTGTTTGACCGTGCCGGTGACCTGGCCCGCGGCGTTGACCGACACCACCTTGTCGCCGATGGTGCCGCGCAGCTGCTGGTCGTACTGCGCTTCGAGACCGGCCTGACCCACCAGGTCCACGCCGGAGAACCCGGTCTCCGGCAGGCCCCGCTTCTTCATCTCCTCCGCGGTGATCGGCTGCAGGTACCCGAGCACCTGGGACATGGCGCTGGCGACCGGCTGGACGTACTCGGTGACGGGCTGAACCTGCGCGGTGACCCCGGGAAACTCGCGCTGGCTCTCCAGGACCTGCAGGGCCACCTGGTCGGACACATTCTGCGCCACGGGGATCGGCTGGTACGGCGATCCCTGCCAGCACGGCTGGTGCACCGTGGCCGTGCAGATCCGCACCTCGTCACGCAGCAGCTGGTACTTCACGCCGAGCAGCGTGGCCAGCCGGTGCAGCTCCGCGGTGCCGCCATCCCGCTGCTGGGCCAGCGTCGCCATGTTGACGGAGACCACGAGCGCGCTGCGGTTGTCCACGATCGGGCTGCCGGTGTCGTCCAGGATCTCCCCGCGCACCGAGGGCACGATCACGTGCTCGGTCTGCTCCTGCTTGGCCTGGCTGGCGTAGGCGGTGCCGGACATCACCTGCACGAACCAGACCCGCGCGCCGAGCCCGATCAGCAGCGAGGCCACCACCACGTGCAGCACGGCCAGACGGCGCCGCGACGCCGGGATCATCTCAGCCCTCCGGTCCGCCGGCTGCCAATCCGCCACACCGTGGACCGGCTGCCCGCCCGGCCGCGGGTCAGGCCGGCCAGGAACGATCTCCTACCCGCACCCAGCCTGACCGGTTTCCCCCCGAGGCTGGCCCGCCTGCCGAGCACAGAGCGCCTGCTGCCCAGAGAGCCGGAACGGAACCGCGGGGCGGCCTGCCGCGCTCCCACCGTGAATCTGCGCCTCCCCACGGCCAGCCCGGCCACGGTGCCGTCACCGCGCCGGGGCGAGCTCAGCCGCATGCTGACGGGCCGCGCCGCCAGGCCCCGGCGCGCGCCGAGACCCATGGTGCCGCCGCCCATCCGCCCGCCCGTTCCGCGGCTCCCCAGCACGCTCCCGCCCAGCACACCGCCGTGTCGCCGCGCCGATCCGAGCCGCAGCGGCGCCCGCTGGATAGCCCCGACGCTGGACGAGCCGCCGCGCATCCGCGGGTCAGGCTTGAACCGGGAGCCCGGCCGATGCCGCGGCGGGCCGGGTCAGGCCGCCCGGCCGGGCCGCATCCGGGCGGCGGCTGCGGAACGCCGAGCCCGGGGGCCCTGACTTGCCGCGTCCCCGCAGCGCTGCAGCCGGCTCCGGCCGGGGAGCCGAGCCCGCGGCCGATGCTTCCGTCCTTGCGGCGCCCGGCCCCCATCCGCAGGTTCACCGGCGACTGCGGCAGCGTGCGTGGCGGCCGGGCCACCGCGGAGCCCGGCGACCCGGAGCCTGGCCGCAGCCGGGGCGGCCGGCCAGGACGGGCGGGCCGAGCCGGGACGGGGCGCTGTGACGCCAGCAGCCCGGAGCGCGGCCCGCCGCCCACCCAGCCGTCGCCGGGCCGGGACGCGGCCTCCCGCAGCCGGGGTGTGCGTACGCCCTTGCGGCCCCCGCCCTTTGGGGCGCGGGAGCCCTGCGGGCCCGCGAGCCAGCCGGCCCCGCCCAGCAGGCCGGCCCCGCCTAGCACGGCGCCCCCGAGCCCGATCGCGCCCAGCCCGGCCCCGCCAGGCAACGAGCCACGGGGCAGCGCACCGCCCCCCTGGGCGCGGGCGAGGAGCGCGGCCCCGTCGGCCGGCTGCTCGGCCACGCCGCGGTACCCGCCGAGGCTGTCGGCCCAGCGCACCGCCCGCATGACGGCGTAGAGCAGGAACGGGATGAGCACAATGTCGTAGGCGACGGCCGACGGCAGCACCTGCCGCACCGCCGGCCAGGTCACCTGCGGATCGCTGAGCATGAGCCCGAGCAGTGCCACCAGGGCTTCGCCGACCGCTGCGCACACCATGGCGAGCACGACGGTCAGCAGTGCGGAGCGGTCCACCACGCTGCGCAGCCGCCCGCACAAGTACCCGACCACGCAGAACGCCAGCGCGTACTCGCCGATCAGATAGCTGCCCGGGGGTGCGAGGTCGACACCGAGCCCGGCCCAGAAGCCGGTCACCGCCCCGGCCGCGGGGCTGCCGCACAGCCCGAGCGTCACCACCACCAGGAGCACCAGATCGGGTGTGCCCGCGCCGGGCAGCGGCAGCCTGTTCACCACCGTCAGCTGAAGCACCAGAGCAGCGACCAGCAAGACCGCGGCCAGGAGGGCGCGCTTCACCTCAGCCGCCCGCGGCCTGGTTCGGCCCGGCGGTCAGGCTGGCGGACGGCGTCGGAGTGGGGGTCGGGGTAGGGCTGCGTTTTGGGGTCGGCCGGGGTTTCGGCATCGGCGGCAGCACGGAGAACCGGGGATTGTGACTCGGCGGCGCCACCACGATGCCGACCACGCCCAGCGAGGTGAAGTTGACGTAGGGGCGGACCAGGGCCAGGGCAGTCAGCGAGCCGGACCGGTTCTGGACCTTGCTGATCACTCCGACGGGGACGCCAGGTACGTAGGGCCGGTCGTGCACCGAGGCCGAGGTCACCAGCTGATCCCCGGGGCTGAGCTGGGCATTCTCGTCCAGCACCTGAAGCTTCAGCAGCCCGGATCCGGACCGGCTGATGCCTGGCCCCGTCACCCAGCCGATCTGGCCGCTGCCGGCCAGCGTCACGCCGACCACGGAGGTGGCGTCGGTGGCCAGCAGCACGGTGCAGGTCTGCGCGCTCACGTCGGTGACGGTCCCGACCAGGCCCTGGCCGTCGATCACAGTCTCCTCGGGCCTGATGCCGTCCTTGCTGCCCGCGTCGAGCGTGACCGTCTGCCCGTACCCCTGCCCGATCGCGATCACGGTGGCGGCGACGATCCGGTACCCGCCCCGGCCGGACAGCTGCAGCAACTGGCTTAGCTGCCGGTATTCGGCCTTGCTCAGCTGTTCCTTGCTGAGCTCGGCGCGCAGCTGGATGACCTGCTTCTGCAGCGACGCCACCTGCGGGCTGGCCCCGCTCGCCCCGCTGCCCCGGTAGAACAACCCGATCACCGGTCCGGTGACGACGCTGACCGCCCGCTCCACACCCCCGAACACCGACCCGCCGCCCTGCCGCAGGCTGCGCAGCGGCCCCGAGGACCCGTCGCGGTAGTCGAAGGTGATCAGGACCAGCCCGGCCACCAGCAGCACGGCGAGGATCACCCGGGTCCGTCGGGTGTCGTGCACTCCGATCACCTCGTCCGCGCCGCCGTGCGGCTGCTGGTCAGGCGGTCAGCGTGGCCGCACGGCCTGGCTGCCAGCCGGCTCAGTTGCTCTCTTGATTGCGCTGTGCTGGTGGTGCGCTGTTCTTAACGTCTGGATTCCGGCACGAGGACCTGGCGCAGGGTGTCAAAGTCCTCGACACACTTGCCGGTGCCGAGCGCCACCGAGTCGAGGGGATTGTCGGCCATGTGGATCGGCATGCCCGTCTCCTCCCTGAGCCTCTCGTCCAGCCCGCGGAGCAGGGCCCCGCCGCCGGTC
Organism: uncultured Actinomycetota bacterium; assembly: GCA_963844655.1. GTDB lineage: Bacteria > Actinomycetota > Actinomycetes > Streptosporangiales > Streptosporangiaceae > JASHPR01. The sequence goes on from CAWJPA010000002.1 coordinate 830,778, forward strand.
AGCGCGATGCCGCGGTCCATGACGTCGCCGGCCAGCTCGGGCGGGCACTTGTCCAGCGTGGTCTTCACCGCGTCGATGATCACGGCCAGCGGCTCCTCGATCGCGCGCCGGATCTCCTCGGCCGAGATCACGATAGTCTTCGGCAGCCCGCTCACCAGATCGCGGCCCCGGATCTCGGCGTTCGGCTCATCCGCCGCCGGGAACGCCGAGCCGAGGGCCATCTTGATCTCCTCGGCGGTGCGCTCGCCCAGCATGAGCGAGTACTCCTTCTTGCCGAACGTGATGATCGCCTGGTCCAGCTCGTCGCCGCCGACCCGGATCGACTGCGAGGTCACGATGCCGCCGAGGGAGATAACCGCCACCTCGGTGGTGCCGCCGCCGATGTCGACGACCATGTTGCCGGTCGGCTCGTTCACCGGGAGGCCCGCGCCGATGGCCGCGGCCATCGGCTCCTCGATGATGTAGACGCGCCGCGCGCCGGCCTGGTGACCTGCCTCCTTGACCGCGCTCTGCTCCACGCCCGTGATGCCGCTCGGCACCGCGACGACGATCCGCGGCTTGGCCAGGTGACTGCGTTTGTGGACCTTCTGGATGAAATACCGGAGCATTCGCTCGGTCACATCGAAGTCCGCGATCACTCCGTCTTTGAGTGGCCGGACCGCCACGATGTTGCCGGGCGTCCTGCCGATCATGCGTTTGGCCTCGACCCCGACGGCAACAATATGCCCGGTGTTCGTGTTCAGCGCGACCACGGACGGCTCGTTGAGCACAATCCCGCGACCTCGCACGTAGACCAGGGTGTTGGCCGTGCCAAGATCGACCGCCATATCACGGCCCAGGAACGCCAGCGCGTTGCTCATGTGGAACAAGAACCTTCCAAAAAGGGTCCTACCGGATGCTCTGTATTACTTCTCAAGGCCCGCGAGTCACGACGTTGCGCGCGGCCCTGTTTCCTTCATCCACCAGGGCGGGGCTGCCTAAACGTGCAACGCATGATTCCTGCGGATGGTGCCCGCGGGTCCCCGTCACGCGTTCAGGTAACGGCTCGGTCCTGACCTACTGCGACCGCTCGCTAGCCCGCTGTCACGAACCGCGAGAACGCTGATCCTGTCACCCGAAAGACTACAGGCCATCGGGGCCGGCCTGCCGGTGGCACGCCGGTCTGCGCTAATGCCGCGCGCGGGCGGGCAATGCCGCAAAGCCTGAGCTAGGAGGCCACATCCACGCGGTGCCCGAGCCAGATGCCAATAATCCACAATCCCGCGAAAATGGCGCCAAGAAAGTACATGACCGGGACAATGAGGCCGGCCGCGATCACCAGTGCCTGCAGCACGCTGCCGCCGACGACCGTCAGCCCCAGCCACCGCCGCGCCGCCGCGGCCAGCACGACCGCGGACACGGCCAGCACCACGCCCGCGACGGCCGCCGCCCGCGGCGGCGCGTGATCCACGGCCAGCGCCACCGGGATGGCCAGCCAGATCACGACCGTCTCCATGATCAGCACCGTGGTGCAGAGCCGTTTCATGGGAGCCGTTTCATCCGGGTCGCTTCATCCACGGGAGTCGTGGTCGTAGCTGTCGGTTCCGGCCGGCCCAGGGCCGGCTCCCCCGGGTCCATCCGGGTGAGCAGCAGCCGGGCCTCCCCGGCGGTGATCACCGATCCGGCGATCAGCACCAGGGCCGTGCCGGGCAGCCCGCCGCTCGCGGCGCCCCGCGCGTCGGCCTCATCCGCCAGCGCGACCCCGATCTCGATGGCGTCGTCCAGCCGCGGCACCGCCCGGACCCGGTCCGGGCCGAACACCGCGCTGGCCATCTCGGCCAGCTTGTCGGGATCGGCGGACCGGGGCGAGGAGTTGGCGGTCACCACGAGTTCACTCGCGACTGGCTCGAGCTCGTCCAGGATCGCTGGCACGTCCTTGTCCTCGCTGACCGCGAGGATGGCGATGAGCTCGGTAAACGCGAAGGCCTCCCCGAGAGCGGCGACGGTCGCCGCCATCCCGGCCGGATTGTGCGCCGCGTCCACGATCACTACCGGGCTGCGGCGGACTATCTCCAGCCGGCCCGGAGAGGTCATCGCGGCGAACGCGGAGCGCACCAGGTCGCTATCCAGCGCCACCGGCTCGTCTCCGGTGCCGGCCTCGCCGCTAGCCGACGCCCCGGCGAACGCCTCGACCGCGGCGAGGGCGCAAGCGGCGTTAGAGGCCTGATGGGCGCCGAACAGCGGCAGGAACAGCTCGTGATAGTCGCCCAGCAGGCTGCGGATCCCGAGCAGCTGCCCGCCGACCGCGAGCTCCCGGCTGGTCACCCCGAACTCCAGGCCCTCCCTGGCCACGGTGGCGCCGACCTCGGCCACCCGCCGCAGCAGCACCTCCGCGGCGTCGACGGGCTGCTGGGCCACCACTGCGACTGCGCCGGGCTTGATGATGCCGGCCTTCTCGCCGGCGATGGACGTCACGCTGTTGCCTAGGTATCGCTCGTGGTCGATCGAGATCGGGGTTATCACGGCCACCGCGCCGTCGGCGACGTTGGTGCAGTCCCAGGTCCCGCCGACGCCGACCTCGATCACGGCCACATCGACCGGCGCGTCGGCGAAGACGGCGAACGCCATCGCGGTGAGCACCTCGAAGAACGACAGCGCGGCGGGCTGGCTCTCGTCAACCAGGGCCAGGTACGGCAGCACCTCGTCGTAGGCGTCGGCGAAGCGCTCGGCGCTGAGCGGCTCGCCGTCCACGCTGATCCGCTCCCGGATCGACGACAGGTGCGGGCTGGTGAACAGCCCCGTCCGCAGCCCGCGGCCGCGCAGCAGAGTATCGATCATCCGGGCGGTCGAGGTCTTGCCGTTGGTCCCGGTGATGTGAATGACGGGATAGGCCCGCTGCGGGTCGCCCAGCAGCGCGGTCAGGGCCTTGATCCGGTCCAGGGAAGGCTCGATGGAGTGCTCGGGCCGGCGGGACAGGATCTCCCGCTCGGCCTGCTGCAGCCGGGCCTGCTGGTCCGTCACGGCTTATCCAGGCTGGTGACAGTCACCTACGCAGCCTACTGTGCTAGCCCAGGGGGCTCCGCCCCCTGGAACCCCCGCACGCCATCCGCTCGGGCCGACCTCCGGCCGGCCGTCGCGGCTGGCGCTACTTAACGAAGTACCAGTTCTCCGGGTTGATGCTGAGCGTCGGGTTCTGCGGGATGACACCCCGGAGGTTGTTGGAGACCTCGGTCAGCGAGTAGGCCCCGTTGGGCTGCCACATCATCGGCAGCTGGCTCGCCAGGTAGTCCTGCCAGCTGTACATGGCCTGGCTTTCGCCGCTGGTCAGGGTCTTCTCGATGAGCGCGTCATTGGTCTTGCTGCTGTAGCCCCCGGCGTTGGCCACGGCACCGCTCAGGAACAGCTCGTCGCCCGTGGGCAGGTAGTCGGGGGTGAACGACCAGCCGACGCCGTAGTTGGCCATGTCCCACTGGCACGAGAGCTTGGCCACCACGCAGTTGCCCGCCGCCAGCGCGGCCACCTGGTTGAGCGGCCTGGGCTGCAGGTTCAGCTTGATCCCGATCGCCGCGGCGTTGGACTGCAGCTGGGCCATCTCCGAGGTCAGCCAGGACACCCCGCTCGCATACGGGAAGTTGAAGCTGAGCCCGGTGCCCTTCTTGATCCCCGCGCCGCATTTGGCCGGGCTGACGCAGGTGCTGACCCCGCCAGGAACCACCTTCCAGCCGTGGCTGGTGAGCAGGCTCTTGGCCTTGCCCGGGTTGTAGGGGAACGGGTCACCCGCCTTGCCCGTGCCCGACAGGAACGTGGTCTGCGGGGTCGCCGCCACCGGGCCGACGGTGAGGGCGCCGTAACCGCGCAGCGGGCCGCTGATCACCGCGGCCTGGTTCATCATGTACTCCAGCGCCTGCCGGAAGTACAGCCGCTTGATGATCGCGGCGTGGTCGGACACCGTGGACTGGAAGTTCATCGTGTAGTAGTTGATGCCCCAGTTGTATAGCGGCGACAGCGTGTACCCCTTGGACGACATCGGGTTGGCGCCCACCGTCTCGCCGGCCGGCTTGACCGGGGCGTCCTGCGCGGGCAGGTAACCCACGTTGATCTTGGCAGCGCTCGGCGACTGCAGCGCGTCGTACTCGGCCGTGTCGGTGGCGTACGGCACCTCCTGGAACTTCGCCAGCTTCGGCTTCACCGGGCCCGAGTAGGACTTGTTCGGCACGAACGTGACGTGGCCGTCGGCGTTGAACGCGCTGAGCTTCCACGGCCCGTCCACCACCGACCACAGCGGCGAGGACACATACCGGCTCGTGTCCTTGGCCTGCGAGTCCAGGTAGTTGTACACGGCCGTGCAGTCCTTGACGTTGGTCCGGCAGCTGCTCGGCCCGCTGGCCGTGCGGTCCCACTTGGCCGGCATCGGCGTGATCTGGCTCAGGTCGTTGTACAGGAACCAGGTCGGCGAGTAAGCCTTTTTCATCGTCATGGTCAGCCTGGTGGGGCTGACCACCTTGATGTTCTCCACATCCGCCGGGAATACGGTGTATGCGCCGTAATTGGTCGGCTGCGCCTTCTCCATATTCAGCCAGAACATCACGTCCTGCGCGGTCACCTTGGTGCCATTGGACCACAAATAGTGCTTCAGGTTGATCGTGACTTTGTTGCCGTTGAAGACGGGCGGCTTGGCCAGGCTCAGCGAGTAGTTCACCGCCGGCTGCGCGTCCTGGCCGAACCAGTACAGCGGCCGGTACAGCATCAACTGGAGATAGTCGATATTAGGCACCGTGAAGTAGGCGCTGTTCGCGTACGGGAAGATGTAGTTCGGCGTGCTCGACGGCTGCAGCGCATAGACCGCAGTCCCGCCCTTGACCGGGGTGCCGCCCGTCGGTCCGGTTCCTGCACTGCTCGAGCACGCCGCGGCGGCGAGCGACAGCACCGCTGCGCCGACTCCGGCCGCCAGTGCCCTGCCGCGCAGCGCGGACCTGATCCTGCCCTGCCGTTGTGGGGATCGCCCCATTCTTCCCGCTCCTTGGGCACAGGGAACCCGCCAGGGCGGATTCGCCGCCCTGGCGTGCTCCGACAACAAAAAATGCCGTTTGCTAGCGCTCATGCACCGCAAGCGCGGCGCGGCACCCGCTCACCAGTGGCTCGGCTGCTCGCGGATTGCGAATCCGGCCCCCGCGGCCGGCCACTGGATGTTTGCTCAACTCAACCTATGAATTCCTGCCACGGCGATAAAGGCTACCGCGGCAAGCTTTCCGGAATCGTGACAGTCCAGTTACCGACCGCGCTATCACATAACGGCAGCATGCCAGAAAGCCCTAATTTCGCATCCGAATCCGAGTGATGCAGGAATGAACCACCGCAACGGCGCAGAAAGCGGCCCCATGGTGGGCTGCGCCCGTCGGGACGGCCGGGCCGAGGGCAGCCGGGGCAGGGGGCAGCCGGGGCAGTAAGGCGAGCCGGGCCCCAGGCGGTCAGCGGGGCAGGGCGGCGAGCCGGCCCTCCAGGCGGGCGATCTCCTCCTGTGCGGCGCGCAGCCGCTCCCGGTTCTTCTCCACCACGGCGGCGGGGGCCCGCTCGACGAAGGACTGGTTGGAGAGCTTGCGTTCGGCCTGCGCGACGTCGGCCTGGGCTGCGGAGAGATCCTTCTCCAGCCGCCGCCGCTCGGCGCCCACGTCGATCGCGGCCGCGGTGTCCAGCCGCACGGTGACCCCCTCGGCCGCCACCGATGCCGTGGGCGCGAACCCGTCGCCAGGGGCGGCGAGGCGCAGCAGGGCCCGGATCGCCGCCTCGTGGGCGGCCAGCGCGGTGTCCCCGATCCCGGCCAGGACCGCGGGCACGGGCTGCGCCGGGCGCAGGCCCTGGTCGGAGCGGAACCGGCGCACCTGGGTGACCAGCCGCATTAGGGCCCCGATCTCAGCCTCGGCGGCGGGGTCGCGCGGCAGCGGCTCCAGGCCGGACGCGCCCGGAGCGGGCTGGCCCGGCCAGGCGGCGGTCATCACCGAGTCCCCGCCGGTCAGGTGGGTCCACAGCTCGTCGGTGACGAACGGCATCACCGGGTGGATCAGCCGCAGCAGCCGGTCGAGCACGTGGCCAAGCACGGCCCGGGCCGCCGCGGCCGCGGCGGCGTCATCGCCGGAGAGGGCCGACTTGGCCAGCTCCAGGTACCAGTCGCAGAATTCGTCCCAGGCGAAGTGGTACAGCGCGTCGCAGGCCTTGCCGAACTCGAACTGCTCGAACAGCTGGTCGGTCTCGGCCGTCACTGCGGCGAGCCGGGACAGGATCCAGCGGTCGGGTACGGACAGCGCCCCGGGCGCGGGCAGCGCCACGGCGGCGTCGGCCCCATTCAGCAGCGCGAACCTGGCCGCGTTCCACAGCTTGTTGCAGAAGTTCCTGGCCCCGGCCACCCACTCCTCGCTGATGGCCACGTCGCCGCCGGGGCTGGATCCGCGGGCCAGGGTAAACCGGGTGGCGTCGGCGCCGAACCTGTCGATCCAGTCCAGCGGGTCGACCGTGTTGCCCCGCGACTTCGACATCTTCTTGCCGTACTGATCACGCACCAGGCCGTGCAGCGCCACGACGCGGAACGGCACGGAGCGATCGGGATCAGCGTCCGACATGGCGTAAAGGCCGAACATCATCATCCGGGCCACCCAGAAAAACAGGATGTCGTAACCGGTCACCAGGACGCTGGTCGGATAGAACGTGCGCAGGTCGGGTGTGTCGTCCGGCCAGCCGAGGGTGGAGAACGGCCACAGAGCGGAGGAGAACCAGGTGTCCAGCACGTCGGGATCCTGGTGCCAGCCCTCGCCGGACGGCGGGTCCTCGCCGGGGCCGACACAGACCACGTCGCCGTCGGCCGAGTACCAGACCGGGATCCGGTGCCCCCACCACAGCTGGCGGCTGATGCACCAGTCATGCATGTCGTCGACCCAGTCGAAGTAGCGCGCCGCCATCTGCTGCGGGTGGATCCGGACCCGGCCGTCGCGGACCGCGTCCCCCGCCGCCTTGGCCAGCGGGCCGACCTTGACGAACCACTGCAGCGACAGCCGCGGCTCGACGGTGGTGCTGCACCGTTGGCAGTGGCCCACCGCGTGCACGTACGGCCGCCGCTCGGAGACCACCCGGCCCTGCTCGCGCAGTGCGCGGAGCACCGCGGGGCGCGCCTCGAACCGGTCCAGGCCCTGGAATGGGCCGTGCGCGGTGATCACGGCGCGCTCGTCCATGATCGTGAGGCTGGGCAGGTCGTGCCGGCGGCCGATCTCGAAGTCGTCCGGGTCGTGCGCGGGCGTCACCTTGACCGCGCCAGTGCCGAACGCCGGGTCGACGTGCGGGTCGGCCACCACCGGGATGCGCCGGCCGGACAGCGGGAGCTCGACCTCCTGGCCGACCAGGCCGCTGTAGCGGGGGTCGTCGGGATGCACGGCCACGGCGGTGTCGCCGAGCATGGTCTCCACCCGCGTGGTCGCGACCTGGACCGAGTTCGCCCCGTCGCCGTACCGGATGGTGACCAGCTCGCCGTCGTCGTCGGTGTGATCCACCTCGATGTCGGACAGCGCGGTCAGGCAGCGCGGGCACCAGTTGATGATCCGTTCCGCGCGGTAGATCAGCCCGTCGTCGAAGAGCCGCTTGAAGATCGTCTGCACGGCGCGGGACAGGCCCGCGTCCATCGTGAACCGTTCCCTGGACCAGTCCACGCTGTCGCCGAGCCGGCGCATCTGGCCGAGGATCGTGCCCCCGGACTCCGCCTTCCACTGCCAGACCCGCTCGACAAAGGCCTCCCGGCCCAGGTCGTGCCGGCTCAGGCCCTCCTTGGCCAGCTCGCGCTCCACGACGTTCTGGGTGGCGATGCCCGCATGGTCCATGCCCGGCAGCCACAGCGCGTTATAGCCCTGCATCCGCCGCCGCCGGACCAGCGCGTCGATGAGCGTGTGGTCGAGCGCGTGGCCGATATGCAGCGACCCCGTGACGTTCGGCGGCGGTATGACGTTCGCGAACGGCGGCGCGGCCGACGACGCATCGGCCCCAAACAGGCCGCGGTCCTCCCAGAACTCGTAACGGCGGCCTTCCACCTCGGCGGGCGCGTACTGCGGGGAAAGTTCAGCGTGCTCGGTCACGACAGGGAAGTCTAATGCCGCGCTGCAGCGAGCTATCCGAAGATCGGATCAGGCGGACTTCTCGCGCGGGGTGCGCCGCTGTGGCTCGCCGCGGCCCACGATCGTGGGGTTCACGTTCTCCAGCACCGACTCGGCGGTGATGACCACGCGCTCCACGTCCTTGCGGCTGGGCACCTCGTACATGACCGACAGCAGGACCTCTTCCAGGATGGCCCGCAGCCCCCTGGCCCCGGTCCCGCGCAGGATGGCCTGGTCAGCGACGGCCTCAAGCGCGTCGTCGGTGAACTCCAGGTCGACCCCGTCCAGCTCGAACAGCCGCCGGTACTGGCGGACCAGCGCGTTGCGCGGCTCGGTCAGGATCTGGATCAGCGCCTCGCGGTCGAGGTTGTGCACGCTGGTGATGACCGGCAGCCGTCCCACGAACTCGGGGATCATGCCGAACTTGAGCAGGTCCTCGGGCATGACCTCGGCGAACGGGTCGGACGTGGTGCGGTCGGTCTTCACCCGGAGCACGGCGCCGAAGCCCATGCCGCTGCGGCCGATCCGGTGCTCGATGATCTTCTCCAGGCCGGCGAACGCACCGCCGCAGATGAACAGCACGTTGGTGGTGTCGATCTGGATGAACTCCTGGTGCGGGTGCTTGCGGCCGCCCTGCGGCGGCACCGAGGCGGTCGTGCCCTCCAGGATCTTCAGCAGCGCCTGCTGGACGCCCTCGCCGGACACATCGCGGGTGATCGACGGGTTCTCGCTCTTACGGGCGATCTTGTCGATCTCGTCGATGTAGATGATCCCGGTCTCGGCCTTCTTCACGTCGTAGTCGGCCGCCTGGATGAGCTTGAGCAGGATGTTCTCGACGTCCTCGCCGACGTACCCGGCCTCGGTCAGCGCGGTGGCGTCGGCGATCGCGAACGGGACGTTGAGCAGCCGGGCCAGGGTCTGCGCGAGCAGGGTCTTGCCCGATCCGGTCGGGCCGAGCAGCAGGATGTTGGACTTGGCCAGCTCGACGCCGTCCTCGCTGGCCCGCTCGCCGCCCGACTGGATCCGCTTGTAATGGTTATAGACCGCCACAGAGAGGCCTTTTTTGGCCTTCTCCTGGCCGATTACGTAGGAGTCGAGGAACTCGTAGATCTCGCGGGGCTTGGGCAGGCTGTCCCACTTGAGCTCGGCCGGCTCGGCGAGTTCCTCTTCGATGATCTCGTTGCACAGATCGATGCATTCATCGCATATGTACACGCCGGGGCCGGCTATGAGCTTCTTGACCTGCTTCTGGCTCTTACCGCAGAACGAGCACTTCAGCAGGTCACCGCCGTCGCCCATGCGTGCCACCCAGATACTCCTTTGCCCTGCGGCCGCCGCAGCCCGACCGGTGAGCCGATCCGCAGCGGGCGTCTCCTGCCCCGTCTTCTTGCCGTAGACCTAGACGGTACCGCCTCGGCGCCTCTTGTTGTGGCTTTCGGACCGCCACCGCCGGCGCGCCGTGGGCAGCTGAGTCCTCCTGGTTAGGACGACCCTACCTCGGTCTTGCGCTTCAGGGTCGTCAGAACCTCATCTACCAGCCCGTACTGCTTGGCCTCTTCGGCAGTGAAGAACTTGTCCCGCTCTACGTCGCGTCGTACCTGATCCTCGTCCTTGCCGGTGTGCATGGCAATAACCCGTTCCATGGCCGTACGCATCCGCAGGATCTCGCGGGCCTGAATCTCCAGGTCACTGGACTGGCCGTAGCCGCTCTCGACCGCGGGCTGGTGGATCAGGATCCGCGAGTTGGGCAGCGCCATCCGCTTGCCCTTGGTGCCCGCGGCGAGCAGCACCGCGGCCGCCGACGCCGCCTGGCCCAGGCAGAAAGTCTGGATCTCCGGCTGGATGTACTGCATGGTGTCGTAGATCGCCATCATCGAGGTCATCGACCCGCCGGGCGAGTTGATGTACATGAGGATGTCCCGGTCGGGGTCGATGGACTCCAGGGTGATGAGCTGGGCCATCACGTCGTTGGCCGACGCGTCGTCGATCTGCACGCCGAGGAAGATGATGCGCTCCTCGAAGAGCTTGTTGTACGGGTTCATCTCCTTGATCCCGTACGACGTGCGCTCCACGAAGGACGGCAGCACGTACCTCGACTCCGCTGGCTGCCACAGCCCTTCTGCGGCGCGCGCCACCGGCCGGTTGCCTGCGTTCACTGTCAACTCCTCCGCTCCCGGTCGCAGCGTCACGAGACCGGGCCTTCCGTCGGGACTTCCCTCGCGCTGCGGATGACCCGGTCCACGAGCCCGTAATCCTTGGCCTCATCCGCAGTGAACCAACGGTCACGGTCGGAATCGGCCTCGATCTGCTCCACGGTCTGGCCCGTATGCATCGCGATGCGCTCGGCCAGCGTGCGCTTCAGGTAAAGGATCTGCTCGGCCTGGATCCTGATGTCGGTGGCGGTGCCGCCGATGCCGCCGTGCGGCTGGTGCATCAGGATCGACGCGTGCGGCATCGCGTAGCGCTTGCCCGCGGCCCCCGCGCAGAGCAGGAACTGGCCCATGGACGCGGCCATGCCCATCGCGTACGTGGAAACGTCATTCGGCACGTACTGCATGACGTCATAAATGGCCATTCCCGCGGTGACCGAGCCACCCGGGGAATTGATGTAAAGGCTGATGTCGCGCTTGTCGTCCTCCGCCGCGAGCAGGATCAGCTCGGCGCAGATGCGGTTGGCCAGGTCGTCGTCGACCTGCTGGCCGAGGAACACGATCCGGTGCCGCAGCAGGCGCTGGAACAGCTGGTCGCCCAGGGGTAGTACCGGAGCCTCTGCGACGCGCGCCACCAGGCGCGACAGCTCCTGATCTTCGGCAGGCGTGGTCACGCGTGCCCTCCTTGCTCTCTGTCGTTGACAGTGACCATAACTCGTGTCCAGGGCCGGGAAGTCCCTCGCTGGCGCCTGTTCGCTGTGGGCGCAGGCTCCGGCGGCGTCACCAGGTCACGAGGCTGATTCCGGGTCCTGACCCGCCTCGGATACGTCGCCGGCCGCGGGCTCGTCCGCGTCACCGTCGTCCGCATCGGCGGCCGCCTCGGCCTCCTCGGCCGCGGCCTTGATGTCGACGTCGTGCCCGGCCTCGTCGGTGACCTTGGCCCGCTCCGCGATCAGCGTCAGGGCCTTGGACCGCAGCACATCGGCGGCGGCGGAGCCGAGCTGGCCCCGGTCGGACAGCTCCTTGGCCAGGCGGTCCGGCGAGACACCCATCCGGTAGGCCTGCTCGGTCAGGTACGAGGCGAGCTCGTTCTGGTCCACGCCGAGCTCCTCGTCGGCGGCGAGCTTGTCCAGGACGAACCCGGCCTTGACCGAGCGGCGCGCGTCCTCGGCGAACTGCTTGTCGAGGTCCTCGGCGGTCTGGCTGGTGGCTTCCAGGTACTCGTCGATGGTGTTGCCGGACCGGGCCAGGCGCTCGGCCAGCGACTGCTTGCGGCTCTCGATCTCGCGGCTGACCAGGTCCTCGGGCAGCGGGATGTCGATCCGGGACAGCAGGGCGTCCATGGCCCGCTCCCTGGCCTGCCCGGCCTGCCCCGCCCGGCGCATGTTCTCCAGCTGCGCCCGGGTCCCGGCCCGCAGCTCGCCCAGGGTGTCGAACTCGCTGGCGGACTGCGCGAACTCATCGTCAAGCTCGGGCAGCTCCTTGACCTTGACGCTCTCGACCTTCACGGTCACGTCGGCCGAGGTGCCCGCCAGCGTGCCGCCGGCCAGCTCCGCGGAGAACGTCTTGGACTCGCCCGCGGACATCCCGGTCAGCGCCTCGTCGAGCCCGTCCAGCATCTGGCCGCTGCCGACCTCGTAGGAGACGCCGTTGGCCTGCGCGTCCTCCACCGGCTTCCCGTCGGCCTCGGCGGACAGGTCGATGGACACAAAGTCGCCCTCGCCGGCCGGCTTGTCCGTGCCCTTGAGCGAGGCGAACCTCTCCCGCAGCGAGCCGATGTACTCCTCGACCTGGTCCGGGGTGACGTCGGCGTTCTCGACGGTAACCGGCATCCCGTCGATATCGGGTATGTCGAACTTCGGCCGGACATCCACCTCGGCGGTGAACGCGAGTTCATGCCCGTCGTCGAGCTTGGTGACCTCCACCTCCGGCTGGCCGAGCGCGAACACGTCGTGCTCCTCGAGCGCCTTGCCGTAGAGCTGCGGGACCGCGTCGTTCACCGCCTGCTCGAGCACGGCCTCGCGCCCTATCCGCATATCGATGACACTCGGCGGGACCCGGCCCGGGCGGAAGCCCGGGATCCGGACCTGCCTGGCAACCTCACGGTAGGCCCGGTCGAGGCTCGGCTTCAGCTCTTCGAACGGGACCTCGATGGTGAGCCGGACTCGGGTTGGGCTCAGCTCTTCGACGTCGGTCTTCACGACGGGGTCACTCCTTGGCTCCCCTCCCGGGCGGGCATAGGCCGCGGCCCGGGCACAGGTGGTCACGCACGGCTACGGCCGCCAAGTCTAGGGCAGTCCCGGGGTGTTCACCCGGCTCGGGTGGTGATCGAAAGCGCCTCCTGGCGCAGCATCGTGCGGACGTGCACGTGGCGGCCGGGGTCACCGGGCCGCCAGGGGACCGGGGTAAATCTGAGGGGGGCTCACATGACCGCACCGCGCTCTGCGCCTTCCGGCCGGCCGGACCAGTCTCAGGCCAGCCCGCCGGACAACGCCATTCCGCGCCAGCCGGGGTCGTACGGCGATCCTGACGGCCAGGCCGGGACCGCCGAGGAACGCTACGCCACGGCCCGGCTCGCGTCCCTGAGCCGCCACGCCTGGCCGGCCGTGCTCGCCGCCGCCGTCGGCGTCGCGGCGGTCGGCGTCCTGCTGCTCGTCTGGCCACGTGAAACGCTGACCGTCGTGGCCATACTGCTCGGGGCCGGGCTGCTCATCGCCGGGCTGTTCCGCCTGTTCGAGGGGTTCACCGCCACAGCGGAGAGCGGCGCCGCGCGGGCCGCCTACGTGGTGATCGGGCTGGTCGCGGCCGTGGTCGGGCTGTTCTGCCTGCGCCACCACGACCTGAGCCTGTTCTTGGTGGCGTTCATCGTCGGCGCGTTCTGGATCATTCATGGCATCGCGGACCTGGCCGTGGCCGCGATGTCCGGGCCGGTGCCCGGGCGCGGGCTCAAGGCGATCGCCGGGGTGCTCAGCGTGGCCGCCGGGTGTGTCGTGCTGTTCTGGCCCGGGATCTCGCTGGTCCTGCTGTTCACGATCCTGGGCGCGTGGCTCATCCTCTACGGCGTGGTGCTGGCGTTCTTGGCCTTCCAGCTCCGCCGGGCCGGCCGCCGCGCGGTCCCGGCCTAGCCGCAGCGGCGGGCTCAGAGCAGGTCGAGGCGGCGGGCCCGGGCGATCGCGGCGCGGCGCGAGGCCACGCCCAGCTTGCGATAGGCCGAGCGCAGGTGCGTCTTCACCGTGTTGATCGACAGGAACAGCGCCTCGGCGATCTCCTGGTTGGTCAGGTGGGACGGCAGGAACCGCAGCACCGCGAGCTCGCTGTCGGTCAGCAGCACCTCGGCCTGCTCCCCCGCGCCGCCATCCGCGTGCGAGGTGCGCGGGACGTGGTGCAGCTGGGTATCGAATCGTTCCAGGATCCGGCCGGCGAACCCGGCGCTCCGGCTCGTCGGCGGCACCAGCACGGTGATCGCAGACCGGACCGGCTGCCCGGCGTCGAGGAACATCCGGCAGGCGTCATCGGGCTCGGCCAGCGCGAGCGCCTGCTCGAGCAACTCGGCGGCGGTCTCGGTACGCCCGAGCCGCCGGCTCGCCACCGCGGCCACCAGCAGGCCGGCCATCTTGGCCTGGAGCGTCATCTCATCGGCCGTCGCGCCCAGGACCGGGCCGGCCACCTCGAGCGCGGGGGCGAACTCCCCCTCGGTCAGCAGCAGCCTGCCGCGCATGATCAGGCTGTCGGCCCGGTCGGCGTGCGGCCCGTCGGCCTCGCCGTCCAGGGCGGCCCTGGCCCGCCCGGTGTCGCCCGTGCGCAGGGCGATCTCGCAGTCCAGCATGGTCAGCACCCAGTCCAGCTGCGGGTCGTCGGGCGCGCTGATGTCGCGCAGCCGCAGCACCAGGCCCCGGGCCCCGGTGGTGTCCCCGTCGGCCAGCACGGTCCGGGCCCGGATCAGCGCGGCCACCACGCTGAGGTGCGGCTCACCAGGCACCTGGTGCCGGCCCGCCACGTACTCGTCCGCGTCGTCGAGCAGCTTCCTGGCCCCGCCCAGGTCGTCGCGCGCGAGGCTGAGCTGGGCCGACGCGAGCGCGGTCAGGCACGAGACCCCGGGGTCGCGGCTCCAGGCGCCTTCCCGCGGCTCGCCGAGGGCCTTCTCCGCCGCGGTCAGGTCGCCGTACCAGGCCTCGGCCAGCGCCTGCCACCCGCGGGCCCGGGCACACAGCTCGCTCAGCCCTCCCGCCGTGAGCTGGCGGGTCGCGTGGTTCAGCGCGTACCGGGCCTCGTTGAGCTCCCAGCGGCGCAGCCGCGCCGTCCCGAGCGCGAACCAGAGCAGCCCGAGCGCCCGGTGCTCCGGCTGGGTGCCCGCGATGGCCTGGGCCTGCTCGGCCAGGCTCCAGGCCTGGGCCAGCAGGCCGGGGTCGGCCGCCGCCCGGCTCGCGGCCTGCATCACCCGCAGGGCCGCCAGCCAGGGCTCGAGAACCCGGCGCTCGGCCGGGGCGCAGCGTTCGAGCGACCGCTGGGCGCCGTCCAGGTGGTGCGCGGCCCCGTCCGGGTCGCCATTCCACAGCCTGGCCGCGGCCAGCGCCGCGGCCACGGCGGGGTCGTCGGCCCGACGCTCGGCCGGGAACTGGGCCAGCACCTGCTCCAGCGTGGTGGCGCCGCTGCGTACCAGCGCGGCGGTCCCGGCCTCGGCCAGCATGTGTGCGGCGTAGTCCCAGTCCCCGGCCTGGGCCGCGCTGCGCAGCGCGTCGATGGCCCGGTCGTGGGCCGCGTGCCAGCGGGCCGCGCGGCGCAGCAGGATCGGGACCTCGTGCGGGATCTCCCGGCTCCGCTCGGCCACCAGCACGTCGCGGAGCAGCGGGTGGTAGCGGTAGGCCGCGTGGTCGTGGCTCACCGCCTCGACGAAGTTGTTTTCCCTGCTGAGCCGCTGCAGCGTGCGGGCGCCGCCGGGCTCCCCGGTCAGCGTGTCGGCCAGGTCGCCCGACATCTCCTCGGTGACGCTGGTGCGCAGCATGAACAGCCGGGTCTCCGGGGGCTGCCGGCCGAGCACCTCATCCCAGAGGTAGTCGGTGACCAGCGGCTCGTCCCCGGCGATGTCGGTGATCCGGCCGTCCTCCTCCCTGGCCCTGACGCCCATGGCCGCGAGCCGGAGCCCGGCCATCCACCCCTCGGTGCGCCGGAGCAGCTCGTCCCGGGCGTAGCCATCCACGTCCAGGCCGAGCATGGCGAAGTACGCCTCGGCCTCCTCGGCCGTGCAGGCCAGGTCCGCCGAGGTCACGTCGGCCAGCTCGCCCGCCACCCGCAGCCGCGCCAGCTGCAGCCGCGGCGGGCAGCGGCCGCTGAGGATCAGCCGCAGGGTGGGCGGCGCGTGTCGGATCATCAGGTCCAGGCCGGCCAGGACCGGGCCGTCATCCCCGAGTTCGTGCACATCGTCGAGCACCAGGGTGACCGGCTCGGTGAGCAGCTGCGCGGCCTCAACCAGGCGCAGCGGGACCGCATCCGGCGCCGTGTTCTGCAGCACCTGCGCCACGTCGGCGGCCATGGTGCCGGTGCGGGTCAGCGCGGCCTGGACGTACGGCCAGAACCGGGCCGGGTCGCGGTCCTCGGCGCCCAGGGTGAGCCAGGCGATCCGGCAGGACGCGGGCGCGGCCGAGGCCCAGGACCCGCACGCGACGGTCTTCCCGGCCCCGGCCGGGCCGGACACCACGGTCACCCGGTGCTGCGCGGCCTGCTCGATCAGGTCGATCACGCGGCGGCGCCGCAGGATGGCCAGGCTGAGCCGCGGTATCCGCAGCTTGTCCCCGAGAAGGTCCGTCCCCTCGGCAGCGGCCGTCCTGGCCCGGCGCGCCGCAGTGGACCCGCTGATCGTGCTCGACATTCTCATCCCCCGATGACGGCGGCGGCCGGCCGGACCGATAAGAAGGTCTGATCCTCACCCTGCAGGGTGAGATGCGGCGCGCTGCCCCTCTTCAGCCTCGGTACCCCCGGTCCGCGGCGGCCAATCGCCGTCAGGCCTGGCATAACGCCAACGCCCTCACCCGGTCAGGGTGAAATGGCAGACGGCACCTGGCCGGCGCATCCCGCCCAGTAACCTCATGGCCAGGCAGACGATCCGGGCGACCCTTGCCTCACCGGCGGGCTATTGCCGCGCCAGGGCGAGTACACCCAGCCTGGACGGGCAGTAGGCTCTGTCGAGTAACGGGAGGAGGCACCCGGTGACCATCGGAGGAAGCATCGCGCTCATCATCATCGGCGCGATACTCAGATTCGCCATATCGTGGGAGCCGAACGGGATCAACCTTCCCCTGGTCGGCCTGATCCTGCTGATCGCGGGCATCGTCGGCCTGATCATCTCGCTCGCCCTGACGATCAGCAAGAACCGGCGGCGCGCCGGTGAGCAGGTCTACGAGGAGCGCCGGTACACCGAGCCCCCGCGCTGAGCCCCGGCCCTCACCGCTGATCGCGGGCCGTCACCCGCGATATCCCTGCCGTCTGCCCTCCTCCCGGCCGCCACCTGCAGAAATAGCTCCAGGGCGCGATCACCCCGCCCGGATGATGCCGTTCGCCCTGCCCCGTCCGTAGCGTCGCAAGAGTACGGCGCCGGGCAGATCCGGTCAGGCACACCGGACGCCAGGCAACCCGCTGGCCGCCAGGGGGAATCGGGGCCGACGGGGGCCGGAACCCGCGAGCGTCTGGCTCGCGGCCCGCAGAAAGGGGGGCTGCGTTATGAGCAGTGCACAGGAGCGACCGACCGGGACCACCGAGACCGCCGGGACGGCCGGCACCGCGCCCGCCGGCACCGACGGCGCCACCACGGCGGCCAGCACGGCTGGCTACCAGCGCGGCGCGCACCGGAACACCGGGTACGCCGAGCCGGGTGAAGGCAGGACCGTGGCGGCCATGGGGTTCACCGCCCTGGCCGCGGTCCTGATGATCCTCTCGGGCCTGTGGAGCTTCTTCGTCGGGCTTACCGGGATCCTCAAGGGCTCGTTCTTCGTCTCCGTGACGAACTACACCTTCACCTACAACATTCACAACTGGGGCTGGACCCACCTGATCCTCGGCGCGGTCGTGTTCGCGGCAGGCGTCTGCCTGCTCCTCGGCATGATGTGGGCCAGGGTGGTGGGCATCGTGCTCGCCGTGATCAGCGGCATCGCGAACTTCCTGTTCCTGCCGTACTACCCGCTCTGGGCGATCGTGGTGATCGCGCTCGACGTGTTCATCATCTGGGCCCTCGCCAGCGGGGCCAGGCGCCCGGTCAGCTGACCCGGACGCCGCCCAGGGCCAGAGAGCAGGACCAGGCCCGAGATCCGGCGCCACACGCAAAGGCCCGGCCCGCCAGGCCGGGCCTTTGCCGTGCCCGCCTCAGGTGGCCGCGTTCAGCCCGGCCCGGTCTCCGAGCGCGTCAAGCGCCGCGGCGGTCTGGGCCAGCGCCACGTGGCTCGCGGTCAGCGGAAAGTTGCCCGCCAGGCACCCGCGCAGCGGGTCGTACGCCTCGGACAGCAGGCCCACATCGTTGCGCAGCTCGAGCAGCCGCCCGAACACCTGGCGTGCCTCTGCCCCGCGCCCCATCGCGGCCAGGGCCTGCGCCAGCCAGAACGTGGCGGGCAGGTAGCCGATATCCCCCGGCGGCCTCCCGCCCGGGCCGTCCTCCAGGTCCCGGTCGCGGCGCAGCAGCACCCCGCCGACGTCCAGCTCCTTGGCGATGAACGCGGCGGTGCCCCGCATCCGCTCGTCCCCGGGCGGCAGGAATCCCCGCTGGGCCAGGCGGAGCAGGCTGGCGTCCGTACCCGCTCTTTCATAGGCCTGAACGAAGGTCGACGCGCCGGTGTCGTAACCACGGCCAAGGACGTCCGCCTTGATGTCCGAGCGGAGCCTGCGCCACCGCTCGGCAGGCCCGGGATCACCGAAGCGCTCGATCATCTTGACCGCCGCGTCGGCCGCGGCCCAGACCATGACCTTGGAGTGCACGAACTGGCGCGGCGGGCCGCGCACCTCCCAGATCCCCGTGTCCGGCTCGCGCCAGGCCGACTCCAGCAGATCGAGCACCTCATCGGGGTCCCACGGGTCGCGGGACCCGGCCAGCCCGGCCATCCGCGCGGCCAGCCGGGCCGTCAGCACCTCGCCGAAGGCGCCCAGCGGCGGCTGGCCGGCCGCGGCGTTGCCGATCCGGACCGGCTGGGCGCCGTCGTAGCCGGGCAGCCAGCCGAGCTCGATCTCCGGCAGCCACCGCTGTCCTGTCACCCCGTACAGGTCCTGCACCCGGGACGGCGCGCCCGCGACCGCGGAGGTCATCCAGTCGAGTAGCTGGGCGGCTTCGTCGCGGGCCCCGCAGTGCAGCAGGACGCCGATCGCGGCCGCGGCGTCGCGCAGCCAGCAAAACCGGTAGTCCCAGTTCGCCGAGCCCGACGGCTGCTGCGGCAGCGACGTGGTCGGTGCCGCCACGATTCCCCCGGTCGGCGCGTAGCTCAGGGCTTTGATGGTGATCAGGGACCGGATGACCGCCTCGCGCCATTCACCCGTATACGTCAGGCCCGCGACCCAGTCCTGCCACCACCGCGCGGTCTGATCGATGACGGCCGGGACCAGCGGCGGCTCTGGTTTGTCCTCGCGGGCGTCCCGCCAGACCATCGCGAACGGCACCTTGTCGCCCTCGCCGACCGAGAGCCTGGCGGTCGCGACGCCCCGCGTCCGGCGCACGTGCACGGGACCGAACAGCCACAGCGTCTGGGCTCCCGCGGAGATGCGGTAGCCGTCGCCGCGCCGCTGCACCCGGGGCTCGGCGCACCCGTACTCGAAGGACGCGCCGAGCGTCATCCGCAGATCCACCCGGCCGCTGATGCCCTCGACCATCCGGACCAGCACCGGGTCGGTGTCCCTGGGCGGCATGCAGTCGGTCAGCCGGACGCGGCCCGAGTCGACGCTGAACTCGGTCTCCAGCACCAGGGTGCCGGGGCGGTAGCGGCGCTGCACCCGGCGGCTTCCCGCCGCGGGCGCGATCTGCCAGCGCCCGTGCCGGTCCTCACCGAGCAGGGCGCCGAAGCAGGCCTCGGAGTCGAACCGGGGCAGGCAGAGCCAGTCGATGGACCCGTCCAGGCCGACGAGCGCCGCCGAGTGCAGGTCGCCGATCAGCGCGTAGTCCTCGATCGGCAGCGACATCGGCACCCCCCGTGGCTACTGCAGCATTCGCCTCAGCCTGCTGCACCGCAGGTGGGCTGTCGTCATCCCCACCAGGTGAGGAGCTCAGGCGCCGTACTGGCGGCGGTAGGGGCCGTCGGCGCGGATGAGCTCGCTATGCGTGCCGCGCTGCACGACGCGGCCCTGGTCGAGGACCATGATCTCGTCGACCTGATCGAGCCCGTCGGGCGCGTGGGTGATGAGCAGGGTGGCCCGGCCCGCGGTCGCGGCCAGCAGGTCGGCGGTGAGCGCGGCCCTGGCCTCGGGGTCGAGGTGCGCGGTGGGCTCGTCCAGGACCAGGATCGCCGGGTCGGCGAGCAGCGCCCGGGCCAGGGCCAGCCGCTGCCGCTCGCCGCCGGACAGGGCCGCTCCGCGGGCGCCCACGCGGGTGTCCCACCCTCGCGGCAGGGACTGGATAAAGGGCAGCAGCCGGGCGCGCGCCGCGGCGGCGTCCAGCTCGGCGTCGGACGCGCCAGGCCGGGCGAGGCGCACGTTGTCGCGGAGGGTGGTGTCGAAGATGTGCGGGTCCTGCGGGCAGCCGCCGATCATCGTCCGGACGTCGTCGGCCGCGTAGCGGGCCAGGTCGGCGTCGCCCAGGGTGACGGTCCCGCCGCAGGGGTCGCAGAAGCGGAGCAGGACGGCGGCCACCGTGGACTTTCCGGCGCCGCTCGGGCCGATGAGCGCGACCCGCTGCCCGGGCAGCAGGTCGAGGTCGACGCCGGCCAGCGCGAGCGGCCCGCCGGGCTGGTATCTGACCTGCACCCCGCGCAGCCGCAGGGGCAGCGGCCCGGCGGGCAGCGGGAGCGGTGCCACGGGGTCGGCGACCGGGTCGGGCGCGTCGAGAACCGCACCGACCCGGACGGCCGAGGCGCGGGAGGCCCCGAGCTGGAGGGCCGCGGCGGGCAGGGGGCTGACCGCCTCGAAGGCCGCCAGCGCCGTGAGAGTCACCACGGCCAGCGGCACCCGGGTCAGCGTGCCGTCGCCCACGGCCGCGACCCCGAGGACCAGAACCCCCCACAGGGTCAGCCCGGCGACCGCGACCGTGAGCCCGCTGCCCAGCCCGGCCGCTACGGCCGAGCGCCGGGCCAGCGCCGTGAGCCTGCGGTCCGCGGCGCCGGCGGCGGCGAGCGCGGCGTCCTGCGCGCCGAACGCGTGCAGTTCGGCCGCGCCGGACAGCAGGTCGGTCATGGTCGCGGACAGCTCGCCCCGGGCCGGGGCGGTAACCCGGGCCGCGTGGCGGGAGGCGGCCACGGCCAGGGCGGGCACCGCGACGCCGGCCAGCAGCAGGCCGAGGGCCAGCACGCCGCCGGCCGGCACCAGAATGAACAGGCACGCGGTCACCGCGCCCGCGCCGACCAGGGCGGCGGCCAGCGGCGGGCCGACGCCGCGGATGAACAGGTCCTGGGTGGCGTCCACGTCGCTGATCAGGCGGGCCAGCAGGTCGCCGGAGCGGAACGTGGCCAGCCCGGCCGGGGCCAGGCGTTCCAGCCGCCGGTAGATCGTGACCCGGATGTCGGCCAGGATCCGGAACGCGACGTCGTGCGAGGCGAGCCGCTCGGCGTAGCGGAACACCCCGCGCCCCACGGACAGGCCTCGGACCGCGACCACGGCCACGGAGATGGCCAGGATGCTCGGGTGCAAGGAGGCGCGGGCGAGCAGGAAACCGGACACCGCCAGCAGCGCCACGGCGCATCCGGTAGCGGCCGCGCCCGCCAGCACCGACACCAGCAGCTGGACACGCAGCGGCCGGGCCAGCCACAGCAGCCGCAGCAGCGGCCGGCGATCGGAGGTGGCACCGGGCCAGGCGGCAGGCGGGGCGGGCGCCGCGGGGTCGGCGGCCGCTGAGCGGGGCGCGGCCAGGCTCACCGGGTCACCGCCGGCACGGCGGCGGGCCTGGCGGGCTGCTCGGCCAGCAGCCGGCCGCGCTCGAGCCTGATCACGCGGCCGGTCCCGGCGGCCCACCCCGGGCCGTCGGCCAGCTGATGCGTGACCAGCACGACCGTACGGCCGGCCAGGACGGTGTCCAGGACATCCGCGACCTGGCGTGCGCTGACCGGGTCCAGGTGCGCCGTGGGCTCGTCCAGCAGCAGCAGCGGCGCGTCCCGCAGGAACGCGCGGGCCAGCGCGATCCGCTGCCGCTGGCCCGCGGACAGCCGCAGCGCGCGCTCCCCCAGCTCCGCCCGGTACCCGCCGGGCAGGGCCTCGATGAACTCCGCCGCGCCTGCGAGCCTGGCCGCCCGCTCGATGTCGTCGCGGCTCGCGCCGGGCTGCCCCAGGGCAATGTTGTCCGCGGCGCTGCCCGCGAACAGGTGCGGCTGCTGCGGCACCCAGGCGATCTGGGCCCGCCACGGATCGGCGCCGAGCGTGGCCAGGTCGGTGCCGCCGGCCTGGATCGTGCCCGCGGCGGGCTGGATGAACCTGAGCAGCAGCGCGAGCAGTGAGCTCTTGCCCGCGCCGCTCGGCCCGGTGACGACGAGGCGCTCCCCCGGCCTGATGGTCAGGCACACGTCGTCCAGCGCGGGATGCGGGCGCCCGGGGTAGGCCACGGTCACGCCGCTCAGCCTGATCTCGTCGGACCGCAGATCGACGCCAGTGGGAGGGGGGCCCGCGACCGGCCAGCCGGGGTCGGCGACCGGCCGGCCGGGGCCGACTGGGCGGGGGCTGGGGGTGCCCTCCCGGCCTGGGGCCGAGGCCTGCGCCTGCGGTCCGACCGGGTGCGGTGTCTCCAGTATCTCAAGGACCTGACCGGCGGCTGCGGCGCCCTCCATACTCGCGTGGAACTGGGCGCCGACCGCGCGCAGCGGCAGGTAGGCCTCGGGGGTCAGCAGCAGCACCAGCAGCGCGGTCTGGTAGTCCAGGTGGCCGTAGAGGAGCCTGAGCCCGACCTCGACCGCGACCAGGGCGGTGGCGATCGCCGCGGACAGCTCGAGCACCAGGGCGGACAGGAACGCCACCCGCAGCGCGGACATGGTGGCCGCCCGGTGCTCGCCGGTTACCTTCCCGATCACCTGTTCCTGGGCCTTCGCGCGGCCGAACACCTTCAGGGTGGGCAGCCCCTCGACCACGTCGAGGAAGTGCCCCGCCAGGGCGGCGAGCAGCCGCCATTGCCGCTGGGTTCTGGCCTTGGTGTGCCAGCCCACCAGCACCGCGAACACCGGGATCAGCGGCAGGGTCACGGCGATGACGACGGCGGAGATCCAGTCCGCGAACGCCACCCGCACCAGCACCGCGACCGGAACCGCCACGGCCAGCACCAGCTGAGGCAGATAGCGGGCGAAATAGGTGTCTAGGCCGTCAAGTCCCCTGGTCGCCAGCGTGGTGATCTCCCCGGCCCGCTGCTCACCCAGCCAGGCTGGGCCGAGCCGCAGCGAGCGCGCGGCCAGCGCGCGCCGGAGCTGGGATTTGACGTCGGCGGCCGCACGCAGCGCCGCCACCTCGCCGCCGTAGGTCACCGCCGCCCGCGCGGCGACGACGACGAGCAGCGCCAGCAGCGTGCCCCACAGCGCGGTCACGGCCGCGCCCCCGCGGGCCGCGGCGGCAAGCGCGTGCGCGAGCAGGCCGGCCTGGGCCAGGATCAGCAGCGTCCCCGCGAGCCCCAGGACCACGGCGGCCGCCAGGTAGCGGCGGGCGGCCCGCGCATAGCGGAGCAGACGCGGATCAACCGGCCGCACGGCAGCTCCTCACGGGCACAACCTCACCGGCGCAGCATGACGCAGCGACCGCTTGCTGCGGTTCACCCCAGCCGGGTGACGTGCAGAAGATGCAGGTCAGGGACTGTGACCGGATGCAAAAAGCGGACCTCAACCAGGACGAGCGAGCTGAACTGGAACGTCTTCGCACCGAGGTGACCGAGCTGCGCGTGGAGCGCGCCCATCAGGCGCGCCGCCGGGTGGGCTGGCGGGCTCCGGTCGCATCGGTGCTGATCGTGATCGGCTGCGTGCTGGCCCCGGTGTCGGTGCTGGGCGTGTGGACCGCCAACCAGGTCTCCGACACCAGCCGTTACGTGGCGAACGTGGAGCCACTGGTGCACGACCCGGCGATCCAGAACGCTCTCACCGACAAGCTCACGAACGCGATCACCAGCCGCCTCGACGTGACCGGGCTTACCGACCAGGCCGCCTCCGCGCTGTCCGGCCGGGGCCTGACCCGGGTCGGCGGCCTGCTCAAGACGTTCGGCCCGTCGATCGCCAGTTCGGTGGCTGGTTTCATACACGGGCAGATCCACAAGATCGTGACCGGCCCGCGATTCGCCCGGGCCTGGGTCCAGGCCAACACCGCGGTGCATCAGGAACTGGTCACGGCCCTGTCCGGGCGCGGCGGCGGCGCCCTCAGCGTCAGCAACGGACAGGTCGTGCTCGATCTCGCGCCGTTCATCGACATCGTCAAGAAGGACCTGGCCGCTCACGGGTTCACGCTGGTGAACAGCCTGCCGGACATTCACCCCACGCTGACCCTGTTCTCGGCCAAGTACCTGGTCAAGGCGCAGACCGGCTACCGGCTCATCAACGATCTCAAGATCGTGCTGCCGATCCTGACGCTGCTGCTGCTCGGCGCGGGGGTGTACATCGCGCGAAGTCACCGGCGGGCGCTGATCGGGGCCGGCATCGGCTTCGCCGCCTCGATGCTGATCCTCGGCGCCGGGTTGACCATCTTCCGCAGCATGTACCTGAACAGCGTCCCGGCCGCCGTCCCGGCCGACGCCGCGGCCGCCCTGTTCGACACGCTGGTCCGCTTCATCAGGACCGCGCTGCGCACCCTGCTCCTGGTGGGCCTCGTCATCGCGGCCGGCGCCTTCTTCACCGGTCCATCGGTGACCGCGGTCCGCACCCGGTCGGCCATCGCCTCCGGCCTGGGCTGGCTCCGGCGCAGTGGCGAGCACGCGGGCCTGAGCACGGGGCCGGTGGGCACGTGGACCTACGCGCACCGCACCGGGCTGCGCGTGGGCGCGGTGGCGCTGGCCGCGCTGGTGTTCGTGTTCTGGGGCCAGCCGACGGAGGCGGTCGTGATCCTGATCGCGATCCTGCTGCTGGTGGTCCTCGGGCTGATCGAGCTGATCGGCAGGCCCACGGAGGCGGGTCACCCGTGACCCCGGGCGCGCCCCGCCGGTAGGCCGCTGGTGATCGAGCAGGCGGCCGCCCTGGCCCTGCTGGCCGCGCTCTCCCCGACGGCACTGCTGGTCGCCGCCGTCTACCTGGGCTCGGCGCGGCCCCGGCTGACCGCCGTCGTCTACCTGGCCGGCGCGGTGATCATGAGCGTGGTCATGGCCGTGATCGTCCTGATCGTGCTGCGCACGACCGGCCTGCAGCGTCCCGACCAGCACACCACCCGGTACGGCCTGCGGCTCGGGCTTGGCCTTGTGCTGCTCGCGGCCGGCCTGGTGGTCCGGGCCCGCCGGCGCCGGCGCAAGCCCAAGCCCGCCGGCCAGCACCCCGGGCTGGTCTCCCGAATGATCGCCAACCCCTCGCCGGCGAGCGCGTTCCTCGTGGGGATCCTGGTGTTTGCCCCCGGGGTCACGTTCATCGCCGCGCTCCAGGTGATCGCGACCGCGCGGGCCGACATCGAGCTGACGGCGGTGGCCGTGGCCGTGGTCGTGGTCCTCAATGTTCTGTTTGTGTGGCTGCCCCTGGTGCTCTTCCTGGTCGCTCCGGGGCTGACTCAACGGCGCCTGGCCGGCTTCAACGGCTGGCTGCGCGCGCACGGAACCGCCATTGTGGTCGGGGTTCTCATCGTGGCCGGTGCCATCATGGTTCTTAACGGAATCTACGGGCTGGCCGCCCACGGCTGATTCCGGCGGCCGACGCCAGGCGCCGGCCGCGTCTATCGGAGAGGTACCTCACCCTTGCCGGATGATTCCCGAACTTCCCCAACGGTCATACTTGGTCCCGTGGACCCCATAGACCGGCTGCGCAAGCGTGTGACCGATCCGCTGGAGACGCTCTCCCAGCGGGTCGCCGAGCGCGTGGTCGATCTCGTCGTCCAGGCCCTGGATGTGAACGCACTGGTGCGGCGGGTCGACCTGAATGAGGTAATCGACCAGGTCGACATCAACAAGATCCTGGCCAAGGTGGACGTGTCCGCGCTGGTCGACCGCGTCGACATCAACGAGATCCTGCAACATGTCGACGTGAGCAGCCTGCTCGACCGCGTCGACCTCAATGAGCTCGTCAGCCGGATCGACATGGACCAGCTCATCGAGCAGACCAACCTGGGCGCGGTCATCGCCAGGTCGTCGGCCGGGGTGACAACCGAAGCGCTGGACGCGGCGCGCAGCGGGGCCGTGGGGCTGGACCGGCTCATCGACCACTGGGTGGGGCTTGTGCTCTGGCGCAAGCACCCTAGGCCAGCGGCCCCGCAGGCGCTGCACAGCGGCGCCGCGCCCGACGCCGAGGCGTCACAGTGACCGCCCCCGCGCATGACCCCGGCTGGGGCACGCTGCAGGGCAACTACGCGGGCTCGGTGTCCAGGTTCGCCGCGTACGCCATCGACTTCGCAGTCAGCTCGGGCCTGTTCGCGCTGGGCCTGGCCGCCGTTTCCTACGTGGCACAGGTCGTGACCGGGCATGCGGTCCACTGGAACCGGCAAAACATCATCGTCGTCATCATCTACGTCCTCTGGGAGTTCCTTTACTTCGGTTACTCATGGGCCGCGGGCGGCAAGACCTTCGGCATGTCGATCCTCGGCGTGCGCGTGGTCTGTGCCGACGGTCAGATCTTGGATCCCTGGCGTGGGGTCGTGCGCGCGCTGGTGTTCCCGCTCAGCTTCCTGCTGTTCGGCCTGGGCTTCCTCGGCATCCTGGTCGGGCGCGAGCACCGGGCCCTGCACGACGTGATCGCGGGCACCGCGGTCGTGTACTCGTGGGACGCCCGGTCCGCGCGGCTCGGGTTCCTCACCCGCCAACCTGCCCAGATACCTTCAAAGAGTGACAAAACGTGACTCACCTGACCCGCGCTACCATCCGCTACGGGTGACCCCGCTCGGCCGGGAACGCGCGAGTGTTAGCGGCAGGCGGAGTGTCCCCCTCACCCCGAGGATCCGAAAGGACTGTGCTCATGACCGTGCCCGCCAAGGCCGATATTGACGACGCGACGAGCGAGGCGCTGGCCGGCTTGTCCATGGGCGACCAGAGCGTTCTGGAAGAAATTCTTGAGCTCCGCGAGATCGAGCAGGAGCGCAGCGGCCTGGACGCCCGCACCTTCTCGCTGGTGAAGATCGCTTCCCTCATCGCGCTGGACGCGCCGCCCGCCTCCTACCTCTGGCAGGTGGCCAACGCGCTGGCGGCCGGCGCCACGCCCCAGGACCTGCTGGGCGTGCTGCGCGCGGTCGCACCCCAGGTGGGCGGGCCCAGGGTGATGGCCGCAGCACCGGAAATCATGGTTGCTCTCGGGCTCGAGCTGCCCGACCGATTCGAATGACCCCTGGGTCAGCCTGAGGAGGCAGTCATGTTCAGACGGCGACGTCCGTTGCTGCGCGCGGCCGCGGTTGGCGGCGGTGCGTATGTAGCGGGGAAGAGGCGAGCTCAGCGATCAGCGGAGCAATCCTCTGCGGAGGATGAGCAGAACCAGCGCATCGCGGACCTCGAGCAGCAGCAGGCACCCGCCCAGCAGGCGCCCGCCCCGGCGGCACCCGCCCCGGCGGCACCCGCCGCGGCGGCCGCGCCGACCATGCTGGACCAGCTGAACCAGCTGACCAGCCTGCATCAGCAGGGTGCGCTATCCGATTCCGAGTTCACGGCGGCCAAGGCGAAGCTGCTCGGCGGCTGACCGCGCGGCCGATCGGGCCGGGCCGACCACAGCCGGGGATGGCCGGCCCGTGCCGCCGGGGTGACGCCCGCGGGCGTCACCCCGGTCGGCTGCCGCTACCTGCGGCGGCGGGACACGCGCCGTGCGGTGCGGCGCGCGGTGTGCCGCGAGACTCTGCGTGATCCGAACATGTCATCCTCCCGGGTTATGACGCGGATGGACCGGTACCGGGCGACCGGCGGAGCGCGGTGACCGAACGGCCTGGTCAGGTGGCCGCGCCCGCCGTCTCGATGTCGTGCAGCTCCTTGGCCTCCTCGGCCGACATCAGCCCGACGTCGATGAGGTCGAGCGGGCTGATGAACCCGTCGCTGACCCGGAAGCCCCCGGCCCGCGCGACCGCGTCGCGCAGCGGTACCGCCCAGTGGTGCTCGAGCAGGATGAGCGCGGCTGCCGAGTTGTTCGGGATGTCCTCGAGCACATCCCAGCCGTCCTCGTCGGTGAAGGCGCGCACGCCGTTCTCCTCCGCGGTCTCGGCACCGACCACCGCGCCCACCGCCGCGCCTTCCTCGCCGTCGACGCCGAGACCGACCAGGGCACCGATCGTGCTGCCCAGCTCGACGGCCTCGTCCTCGGTCAGGTTGCTGAGGTGCTCCACCTCGACCTCGCCGTCGGCGTCCTTGTAGACGGCCAGCGAGTCGATCACCCGCACCGTGTCCGTGGCGCGCAGGCGCTCGAGCTCGGCGATGATCTCACCGTGGAAGTCGGGCTGGTTGAACCCCAACACGAGGAGCTGCACAGGGCCAATTGCCATGTTGTTACCTCTTTCGTGTGATCGGCGGATTCTCCGGCACTGCCTGCAGGCACCGGTCCGGCCACTCCCCCCGGGCCCGGTCCCCCTCCTGCGACCTCTACCCCGCCAGGATCCGGCCGGGCGGCCGCACCGCGCATCACACGATGGGGGTGGTCTGCCGCCCCGGCGGCGCGGGAAGGGGGACGGCCATGACCGCGCCACCGGTGGACCAGGACCTGCTCCAGGCCACGAGCCCACTGCGGACGCCCCGTGCGGCGGCCGTGGCCGGGATCGTGTTCTCGGTACTCCTCATCGCCGCGCTGGTGCTGCTCGAGGTGGCCACCCCGGCCGACCCGGCTGACCCCGGGGCGTGGCTGACCGATGCGGGGCGGCGGAAGGTCGTGTCGATCGCACTGAACCTGATCCCGTTCGCCGGGATCGCCTTCCTGTGGTTCATCGGCGTGATCAGGGACCGGATCGGCCGGCGTGAGGACCGCTTCTTCGCCACGATCTTCATGGGCAGCGGCATCCTGTTCGTCGGCATGATGTTCGTGGCCGCAGCGGTGGCCGGCGGGCTGATCGCCACCGCCGGGTCCCGGCATGCGGGCTCGCCGGACACGGGCATCCTGGCCCTGGGCCGCAACGTGACCGAGGCCCTGCTGAGCGTGTACTCGGTACGCATGGAGGCGGTGTTCGCGCTTACCACGGTCACCATCGCGCGGCACACCAAGATCGTCCCCAGATGGCTCAGCCTGGCCGGGATCGCGACCGCGGTGGTGCTGCTCGTAGGCGTGAACATCTCGGTCTGGGTGGAGCTCCTGTTCCCGGCGTGGATCCTGGCGCTGAGCCTGGACATCCTCCTGGCCGGCCGGCGGGCCTCCGGGGACGCGGACGCGGGCGCCGGGGACACGGGCACCGGCGGATAGCTGCCGTTCACCCGGCCAGGGTGACTCAGCGGACCGGGCCGCCGGGCATGGTACTGGCACACCAGGCAGAGGGGAGCCGACGATGAGCGTTACCACGGCCACCAGGCCGGTCCTGACGGCACAGCGGTACCAGCTGGATTCGGCTCCGGGGCAGCTGACCCCGGCCGAGCGGGCGGTGCGGGGCAAGGCGGCGCGGGCCGAGGTGCCGCTCGAGAGCCACGCAGCCTTCGATCCCCCGCCGAACCGGCCCGACCCGATCAGCCTGCTCGAGGCGCAGGCCAAGACCCGGCTGCCCGACCTGGTCCCGGTCCGCTACGGCCGGATGATGGTCTCGCCGTTCACCTATTACCGCGGCGCGGCCCTGCCCATGGCCGCCGACCTGGCCCTCACCCCGGTGTCCGGCCTGGCCGTGCAGGCCTGCGGCGACGCGCACCTGTCCAACTTCGGGGTGTTCGGATCCCCGGAACGCCGCCTGGTGTTCGACGTCAACG
This sequence comes from uncultured Actinomycetota bacterium, assembly GCA_963844655.1. Classification (GTDB taxonomy): domain Bacteria; phylum Actinomycetota; class Actinomycetes; order Streptosporangiales; family Streptosporangiaceae; genus JASHPR01. The sequence goes on from CAWJPA010000002.1 coordinate 860,147, forward strand.
ACTTCGACGAGACGCTGCCCGGGCCCTGGGAATGGGACGTCAAGCGGCTGGCCGCCAGCCTCGAGGTCGCCGCGCGCGGCAACGGGGTCCCGGCCAAGAAGCGGGCCGCGATCGTGGCCGCCACGGTCTCGCGGTACCGGCAGGCGATGCGCATGTTCGCCGGCCAGACCGACCTGGCCGTGTGGTACGCGCGGGCCGACATCGAGGAGGTGCGCGACCAGTTCCGGGGGCAGCTGGACGCCAAGCAGCACAAGCAGCTCGACAAGGGCATGGCCAAGGCGCGCACCAGGGACAGCATGCAGGAGGTGGCCAAGCTGACCCGCCTGGTCGACGGCCAGCCCCGGATCATCTCCGACCCGCCGCTGCTGATCCCGATCGACGAGCTGATCGCCGAGCGGGTGGACCGGGCCGAGTTCGTCGCCCAGCTCACCGGCCTGATCGGCGGCTACCGGCGCTCCCTGCAGACCGACCGCCGGTACCTGCTGGAGCAGTTCGAGTTCTGCGACATGGCCCGCAAGGTGGTCGGGGTAGGCAGCGTCGGCACCCGCTGCTGGATCATCCTGCTGCTCGGCCGCGACGGTTCCGACCCGCTGTTCCTGCAGGTCAAGGAGGCTGAAGCGTCGGTACTCAGCCATTTCCTTGGGGCCAGCAAGTACAACAACCAGGGCCAGCGGGTGGTCGCCGGGCAGCGGCTGATGCAGGCGTCCAGCGACATCTTCCTGGGCTGGCAGCGCGGCACAGGCCCGGACGGCAAGACGCGCGACTTCTACGTCCGCCAGCTGCGCGACTGGAAGTTCTCCCTGGACATCGACAGCATGCCCGCGCGCGGGCTGCGGCTGTACGGCGAGCTGTGCGGCTGGACGCTGGCCCGGGCGCACGCCAGGTCCGGCGACCGGATCGCTATCGCGTCCTACCTGGGCGGCTCGGATAAGTTCGACCGTGCCATTACGCAATTCTCCGCGGCTTATGCCGACCAGAACGAGCGGGATCATGCCGCGCTGGTCGCCGCGGCCTCCTCGGGACGGATCACCGCAGAACACGATCTGTAGGGCGGGGCAAGGAGAACCTTGGCCCAGAGGTGACCACCCCGCTCGATCTCCTGTCGGTCCTGCGGTCCCGGGGCTACCTGGGGCTGCTCGTACTGGCCGCGATCATCGGTGTGCCGGTCTCGGCGGCCGCTTACGGCTTCCTCGCGCTGGTCAGCCGGGCCCAGGAGTGGATCTTCACCACGCTGCCCCGCGAGCTGGGCTTCGGCGGGGAGCCACTGTGGTGGCCGGTCCCGCTGCTGGTGCTGTCCGGGGTGCTGGTGGCACTCGCGATCCGGTACCTGCCGGGCACAGGGGGGCACTCCCCCGCCGACGGGTTCACGGCCGGCGGCGGGCCGGCCGCGCCGGTCCAGCTGCCCGGCATCCTGCTGGCCGCGCTCGCCGCGCTCAGCCTGGGCGTGGTGCTGGGGCCTGAGGCGCCGCTGATCGCCCTCGGCGGGGGTCTCGGGGTCTGCGCGGTCCGGCTGGTCAAGCGGGGCGCTCCCGACCAGGCCCGCGTCGTGGTGGCCGGGGCCGGGAGCTTCGCCGCGATCAGCGCACTGTTCGGCTCGCCCCTGCTTGGCGCCTTCCTGCTGATGGAGGCCGCCGGGGTGGGCGGCGACATGCTGGAGCTGCTGCTGCTGCCCGGGCTGCTGGCCGCGGGCGTCGGCTCGCTGATCTTCATCGGCCTCGGTGCCTGGACCGGTCTGGGCACGTTCTCGCTGGCGATCGGGCACGTGCCGCACCTCGGCCCGCCGCACCTCGGGGAGTTCGGGTGGGCACTGGTGATCGGGGCGGCGGCCGCGGTGGCCGGGTCGGGGATCCGCAGGCTCGCGCTGCGGTTGCGGCCGCGGGTCGAGCGCCGGATCCTGCTGGCCACGCCCGTGGCCGGCCTGGCCGTGGGCGGGCTGGCGGTCGCGTTCGCGGCGGGCACCGGGAGGCCGTCCGCCGAGGTGCTGTTCTCCGGCCAGAACGCCCTGGGACCGCTGATCGCACACAGCGCCTCGTACTCCGTGGCCGCGCTGGTGCTGCTGCTGGCCTGCAAGGGGCTGGCCTACGCGACGTCGCTGAGCGCCTTCCGCGGCGGGCCGGTGTTCCCCTCGATGTTCCTCGGGGCCGCGGGCGGCATCGCACTGGCGCACCTGCCGGGGCTGGCGGCGGTGGCCGGCGCGGCCATGGGCATCGGCGCGATGTGCGCGGTGATGCTGCGGCTCCCACTGACCTCGGTCCTGCTGGCCACGCTGATTTTCTCGGCTGACGGCGTCGCGGTCATGCCGCTCGTCATCGTCGCGGTCGTGGTGGCGTACGTGCTCTCGGCCCGGCTGCTGCCGGCTCCGGCCCGGGCCAAGTCCCGGCCTGCCGGGGGCGGCGGGGAGGCCGGACCGGCCCCGGCCAACGGCCAGAGCTCGCCCGCCAGCCAGCGTTCAGGAGGCGCGCCGGTGAACACCGAGCCAGGGGTGCGGCGATGACGGGCCGTCAGCGGCCCAACGTGCTGTTCATCGTCTGGGACGACGCGAGCATCGCGATGTGGAGCGCGTTCGGCGGGCTGATCGACACGCCGCACCTGAAGCGGCTGGCCGGGCGGGGCCTGCGGTTCACCCAGTGGCACACGCCGGCGCTGTCCTCGCCCACCCGGTGCTGCCTGCTGACCGGTCGCGAGTACCACGAGGGGAGCCTGGGCTGGTCCTCGGGGGGCACACGCGGATGGCAGGAGCAGAGCGTGATCATCCCGCCGGACTCCGCGACCCTGGCGGAAATCCTGCACGGCCACGGCTACCGCACCTACTGCGCCGGCAAATGGCACCTCAGCCCGTGGCACGCGGGCACGATCACGAGCTCGCGCGGGACCTGGCCGCTGGGGCGCGGCTTCGACCGCTACTACGGGTTCCTCGGCAGCCAGACCAGCCCGTGGCATCCCGACCTGGTCTACGACAACCGGCACATTGACCCGCCGTACCCGCCCGAGGACGGTTACCACCTGAACGGGGACCTCACCGACATGGCCATCGAGTTCATCAGGGACGGCGCGCGCACCGCCCCGGGCGAGCCATGGCTGTGTTACCTGTCGCTCGGCCCGAGCAGCATCCCGGAGCTGGTGCCGGCGGGGTGGGCCGACGCCTGCCGCGGCCGGTTCGACTTGGGCTACGACCGCTACCGCGAGCTCGTGCTGGCCAACATGAAGCGGCTCGGAGTGGTGCCGGAAGACACCGGGCTGGCCCCGGCCCGCCGGCGCCCCGTGCGAGGCGCCGCCGCCGATGGCCTGCTGGCCCGGCCGTGGCCCGCGCTGACCGAGGAACAGCGCTTGCTCAGCAGGCAGTTCGCCGAGTCGTCGGCGGCGCTGGGCAGCTACACCGATCACCAGATCGGCCGGATCGTCGGCTACCTGCGGGAATCCGGGCAGCTCGACGACACGATCGTGGTGGTCTGCTCGGCCAACGCGAAGAGCCCGATGGCGAGCCGGGGCGGGCCGCCGGGCGTGAGTGACCCGCTGGCCGACACCGGCCAGCATCCGTCCGGGTGGGCCTGGGCCTTCCGGACGCCGTACAACATGGCCCGGCAGTCCGCGCTGGGCGGCAGCGCCCCCAGCCCGCTGATTATCAGCTGGCCGCGGGAGATGGCGGACGTGGGGGGCGGCCTGCGCGATCAGTACCACCACGCGGTCGATATCGTGCCCACGATCCTCGACTGCGCTGGCTTCGCCCCGCCGCGGCTCGTCAGGAGATCATCCATGCACGGCGTGAGCATGCGGTACACGTTCACCGGGCCCGGAGCGCCGAGTGCCAGGCACACCCAGCTCTACGAGATGCCCGGCGCGCACGCGATCTACCGTGACGGCTGGAAGGCGGTGGCCGGGCGCCGGGTGACCACGGGCGGCGGCCACGAGGTGGCCGGCGCCTGGGAGCTCTACCACGTGAGCGCCGACCGGGCGGAGATCCGCGACGTCGCCGCCGAACATCCGGAGAAGACCGCCGAGCTCGCCGCACTCTGGAAGACCACGGCGGGCCGGGACGCCGGCCGGGTGCACGGGGAGCACCGCCGGCGGCGCCCACCCGCCTCCCCATTCCCCCTTCACCGTTCCCCGGCACGGCCTCCGGCCGCCGTCGCGGCTGACCCGGCTCCGCCGGTTAGCGGCTAGCCTCCGGGCGGGCGGGTGCCGGACCGGCTGGCGCCCCGCGGCGGCTTGCGGCGGTAGATGCCCGGGTCCCGGCGCCGGACGCTGGCCGGCGGCCAGCGCCGCCGGCTGGGCGGCGGGGCCTGGCTGGGCGGCGGGGCTTGAGCGGCCGGCGACCGGTAGGCGGCGACCAGCCGGGCGACCAGGGTGGCCAGGAACACCTGGCCGGTCAGGGCCTCGATCACGGCCAGAGCCTGGCCCCCGTTGGTGGCGGCGGTGTAATCCCCGTACCCGAGGGTGGTCAGCGTGGTGAAGCTGAAGTACTGGAGGGTCTGGGTGGTGACCTTCTCGTGGTTGGCGAAGAAGGGCTGCGGGCCCAGATGCTCGAACGCGGCGTAGAAGGCCGCAAACATGAACCCGAGGATCAGGTACGCGCTCAGCGCGCCGTAGATGCTCTGGATGGTCACCGAGGGCTTGGCCAGCACGCGGCGCACGATGATGCCCGCGGTCAGCAGCAGCATCAGGGCCTTCCAGAGATCCGAAGCGCCCTCGCCGGCGGATGTGTGGCTCAGGTTCGCCAGCGTGGCCGCTGCGGTGCCGATCAGGGCGACGATGCTGATGATGTTCGCGGTCCGCCGCCTCATCGGCCCGGTGCGCAGCGCCAGCAGGACCGCACCGAAGAAGAGCACGGCCTGGAGGTCCGCGACCACCGTGCCGAAGCCCGACGCCGACAGCAGGTAGGTAACGATCAGCAGCGCCAGCAGCAGACCGTACCGGGCCTCGGGTGGCGAGGCCCCGGTACGGCCGGAACTGCCTGGCGCTCCGGACGGGCCGGGCGAGCCGGACCGCTGGCCGGCCCGCAGCCGGACCAGCGGTGCCTGCCTCATGTCACTCCGTATGGTCGCTCCTGGCCGACGTCAGTCGGGCCGGGTTTCAGGCCGTGGCGCCGCCGTGCAGAGCCTCCTGGAGATCGGCTTCGTCCTGCTTGGACAGCGAGGTCTTCAGCACGGTCCCGCCGTACTTGCTCATCGCCTCGACAGCCTTGTCCGGGGTCACCTTCTCGACCATGAGGAACAGCGCCGAGGTCCCCGGCTGCACCATGTCGCGGACCTGCTCCTGGAACTGCTTGTCGATGCTCGTCTTGGCGACCTTGCCCATCAGGGCGCCCAGCCCGGCGCCGATGGCCAGGCCGAACACGGGGATGAAGAACAGCAGCCCGAACAGGAATCCCCAGAACATGCCCCACGTCGCCCCCGCACCCACCGGGTGATGACTGGTATGCACGTGATACTTGCCGTCCGTGTCCCGCTCGATCACCGCGATCGCGTCGGGCTCGATGATCAGATCCCGGGCCAGCCTGCGCGCCTCGTCCGCGGCCGCCTCGGCGGTGGTCTGGTCCGGATAGCCAATGGCGATCAGGTCAGCCATGTGCGGTCTCTTCCTTCCTGCGGGTAACAAGGTCCGCTCAGTCCATCAACCGGGACCAGGCCGCGCCCCACCCTCGGCGGGTGATACCGCGTTGATCAGCAAGGGCCTGGCCGCCCGGCCGGGGCCGCGTTCTGGCCCGGGCCTGTAGGGCCGCTCACCCGGCCGGGAGGATGGTGCGGACCCGGTGGCAGCGCACGATTAGGTGCAGCGGCGGATCAAACAGAAGGCAAACAGAAGGTAAAGGAGGCGGTCGTGCCGCAGCACGAAACGTACCGCCCGACGGCTGGCGAACGGGTGGCGGCCGCCGGGTCCCTGGTCACCGTCGTCGTGGCCGTGGCGCTCGCGCTGATCGGGGCGGTGCTCAACTTCATCGCGCTGCTGATCGCGATCGTCGGCCTGCTGGTGTGCGTCACGGCCGGCTGGTACGCGGTGTCGCGGCGCGGTGCCATCCGCATGATCGGGCTGGTCGTCGTCGTGGTGGCACTGGCCGCCACGATCACCGGCCTGGTGCTGGACGACTTCAGCCTGCTCCGCCTGCTCCTGGTCGTCGCCGTGGCCGCGGTGTCGGTGCTGCTGGCCCGCTACGCGCTGCGGACCAGCCGGGGCCGGCTGCGCGCGTTCACCGAGCACCTGACCCCGGTCGCGCCCGCCAAGCACCCCGTTCTGATCATGAACCTGAAGTCCGGGGGCGGGAAGGCGGAGAAGTTCCGGCTGGCCGACGAGTGCCGGAAGCGGGGCATCGAGCCCATCATCCTGCAGCCCGGCGATGACCTGCTGGAGCTGGCCGACGACGCCGTCAGCAGGGGCGCCGACGTGATCGGCATGGCCGGCGGCGACGGCTCCCAGGCGCTGGTCGCGACCGTGGCCGCCCGCCGCCACGTCCCGCACGTGTGCATTCCGGCCGGGACCAGGAACCATTTCGCGCTCGACCTCGGCCTGGACCGCGACAACGTGGTCGGCGCGCTTGACGCGTTCTCTGACGGCGTCGAGCGCGCGATCGACCTGGCCAAGGTCAACGGCCGGGTGTTCGTGAACAACGCGTCGCTCGGGCTGTACGCCAAGGTGGTGCAGTCACCTGAGTACCGCGACGCCAAGCTCAAGACCGCCACGACCATGCTGCCCGCGATGCTCGGGCCGGACGCGACCCCCCTGGACCTGCGGTACCGGGGGCCCGACGGCACCGAGTTCCCGACCGCGCATCTGATCCTGGTGTCCAACGATCCCTATCAGCTGGCTCACATCGGCGGCCGGGGGACGCGGGAGCGGCTCGACGCGGGCGTGCTCGGGATCCTGGCCGCCAGGATCGCCGACGCGGCCGACGCCCGGCGGTTCGTGGCGCTCGAGGCGGCCGGCCAGGTCAGCCGCTTCCCCGGGTGGCAGGAATGGAACACGCCGAGGTTCGAGGTCGGCTCCGGCGCCCCGGTGGAGATCGGGATTGACGGGGAGGCCCTGATGATGGACCCCCCGCTGGTCTTCGAGTCGATGCCCCGCGCGCTGCGGGTCCGCCTGCCCCGCCACGCGGTGCGGCCCTCGCCGGCGGCACGGACCGTGCAGCTGCTGGAGGGCTCGACGTTCACCGAGCTCGGCCGGGTGGTGGCGGGCCGGCCCGCGGCGTTAACCCGGTCTTCGTCTCGGTCCTAGTCGCGGCCGGACCCGCGCCCAGCGGGACGGTGTAGACGTCGGTCATGTTCTTGACTTCCTGGGTGGTGAACGTCCGCTCGCGGCGGATGTCGCGGGTGAACGCCAGCCACCAGGTGAGCACCGCCCCGAGCCGGTTCCGGTACCCGGTCAGGAACGCGATGTGGATGAACAGCCAGAACCACCAGCCGATGAACCCGCCGATCTGCAGCGGGCCGGCCGAGACCACGGCCTTGCCCCGCGAGATGTAAGCCGCCGAGCCGAGGTCGCGGTAGCGGAACGGCTTGGCCGCCCCTTCCGTAGCGCGCCCCTCCGCTCTACGCCGGACGCGGCGCCCGGCGTAGAGCCCGGACTGCATGGCCACCTCGGCCACTCCGGGCAGCTTGTCCAGGCTCATCATGTCGCCGAGGACGGAGATCTCCGGGTGCCCGGGAATGGTGAGGTCCTTCTCCACCAGGATCCGCCCGGCCTTGTCGCGCTCGGCCCCGGTCGCCTTGGCCAGCGCCTCGGCCACGGGAGGGGCCTCCACGCCCGCCGTCCACAGCACCGTGCCCACCTCGTGGCGGGTCTGCTGGCCCTCGTGGTTCTTGACCTCGATCCAGCCCCGGTCCACGTGGGAGACGATGCAGCCCATGTGCTGCTCGACGCCGAGCTGCCGCAGCGACTGGTCGGCCTTCTGCGACAGCTTCGGCCCGAACGAGGCCAGCGGCGCCTTCCCGCCGTCGAACAGCAGGACCCGGGCCTCCTCTGGCTTGATGTGCCGGAACTCGTTGCGCAGGGTCTTGGTGGCCACCTCGCGGATCTGCCCGGCCAGCTCCACCCCGGTCGGGCCTGCGCCGACCAGGGCGAACGTCAGCCAACTGCGGCGCTCCTCGGGGCTGGTCGCCGTCTCCGCCATCTCGAACGCGCCGTAGACCCGGCGCCGGATGGCCAGCGCGTCGGAGATCGTCTTCATGCCCGGCGCCCAGAGCGCGTACTCGTCGTGGCCGAAGTAGGACTGCCTGACCCCGGCCGCGACGATCAGGTCGTCGTAGCCGAACTCGATCCGCTCCCCGCCGACCCGCTGGCAGATCACCGTGTGGGCCTCGGGATTGAAGTCGACCACCTCGGCCATCTCGCAGGTGACGTTCTCATGCTTCTTGAGCACGTCGCGCAGCGGGGCGGCGATCTTCCCCTCGGACAGGATGCCCATGGCGCACTGGTAGAGCAGCGGCTGGAACAGGTGGTGCTGGGAGCGGTCGATCAGCGTGACCGAGACGTCACGCCCCAGCGCCCGCGCCGCGAACAACCCCGCGAAGCCGCCGCCCACGATCACGACGCGGCGGCGGCCTGAATCGTCTGTCATCGGAAATCCTCACTCACCCTGACGGGTCGTACCAGGTGTCCCGGCCCCGCAGCAGCCGGTCGGCTTCCTTCGGGCCCCAGGTGCCCCTGGCGTACGGGTGCACGGGCGTGACGTCGCCGAGCACCGGGTCGACGACCTCCCAGGCCGCCTCGACCGTGTCCTGCCGGGCGAACAGCCAGCGGTCCCCGTCCAGCGCGGCGCCGATGAGCCGGTCGTAGGGGCGCATGTCCGCGCCCGCTTCCCCGGCGAACGCCAGCTCCTCCGGCTGCGGCTCCATGCCACCCCCCGGCTTCTTGCCGGCCAGTTCCAGGGTGACCGCGGTCTCCGGCCAGATCCGGAACCGCAGCGAGTTGGCCACCGCGAACGGCTCGATCCCGAACACGTCGTGCGGTGGCTGCCTGAACTTGATGTCGATCTCGGTAGCGGTGACCGGCATGCACTTCCCGGCCCTGATCAGGATCGGCACGTCCGCCCAGCGCCAGGTGTCGGCGGCGAGCCGGATGGCGACGTAGCTCTCCGTCGTCGACTTCGGGTCGACGCCGTCCACCTCGTGATAGCCGTCGTACTGGCCGCGGACGGTGTCCGCCGGGGTCAGCGGGCGCAGCGCCGATATCACCCGTGACTTGGCGTCCGGCCAAGACGACAGGCCCTGCCCGTCCGGCGGCTCGGCCAGCACCGTGGCCAGCACCTGCAGCATGTGGTTCTGGACCACGTCCCTGATGGCCCCGGTCCGGTCATAGAACCGGCCCCGGTCGGCGACGTCGAACGCCTCGGCCATCGTGATCTGGATGCGCTCGACGTAGTTCCGGTTGAGCAGCGGCTCGATCGTCGAGTTAGCGAACCGGACAAACAGCACGTTCTCGACGGGATCGAACGCGAGCCAGTCATCGACCCGGAAGATCGCCTCCTCCGGGAAGAACTTGTGCATGGTGGCGTTGAGCTGCCGCGAGCTGGCCAGATCGGTGCCGAACGGCTTCTCCACCATGACCCGGGCGTTCTTCGAGCGCCCCGCCGAGGCGATCCCCTCGGCGATGCGCCCGAACAGCACCGGCGGTACTTCCAGGTAGAACAGCACCCGTTCGCTCGCGCCGTTGCCGCCGATCGCGTCCGACATCGCCTTGTAGGTGGCGTCGTCGCCCAGGTCCCCGTCCACGTAGCGCAGCAGCCCGAGCATCTTCCGCGCGGCCGGGGTGTCCGGGTCCATGTGGTTGAGCCGCAGCGAGGCGGCCGCGTAGTCGCGGAACTGCTCCAGTCCCCACCCGCTCTTGGCCACCCCGACCACGGGCACGTTCAGCACGCCGCGCTGAACCAGGCCCACCAGCGCGGGGAACGTCTCTATCTTGGCCAGGTCCCCGGTGGCGCCGAAGATCACCAGCGCGTCAACACTATCTGTGGCCATTTGTCAGCTCCCTCTAGGTAATTGCCGCATTACCTATTTGATCGCGGCAGACCGCCGCTGCCATCATTCCAAGCGGGTGATGGCGGTACACGGCCCGGACGGGGGTGACGGGCGCGTGCGGCGCGGGCGGTAGCCCCGTGCCGCCTGGCTGGGGAAGACTGGCCGGATGAGCCCACCCCTCCTCAGCGCGGCCGAATTCAGTGTTCTCTACCAGCGGCTGAGCCGCGCGGCGGCCTGGGGACCGGCGGACCGGCGCGGCGCGCTGAACAACCTCACGCCGGAACTGGTGCTGGCCGCGGCCAGCGAGATCAGGCTCGGCCGCACGACCACGCTCGAGACTCCGATAAAGAGCAGGGCGACGGCCGACAACCCTCATCCCAGCGTTCATCAGATGACCGGGACCGGGGATCAGGCGGACCCGGGAGGGCTGGCGTTCGCCCTGGACCGGCTGGCCATCAACATCCACGGCAACGCCGACAGCCATATCGACGCCCTGTGCCATGTCATCTACCGCGCCAAGCTCTACAACGGGGTGCCAGCCGACACCGTAACGCCGGCCGGGGCGTCCGAGCTGTCCATCGAGGTCGCCAAGGACGGGATCACCGGCCGCGGCGTGCTGCTCGACATCCCGCGGCTGCGCGGCGTGCGCTGGCTGGAGCCCGGTGACCACGTGACCGCCGATGACCTCACCCGGGCCGAGGAGGCTCAGCAGGTCCGGGTCGGCCAGGGCGACCTGCTGTTCGTGCGGGTGGGGCACAGCCAGCGCCGGGCCGAGCTCGGCCCGTGGGACGCGGCCAGCGCCCGCGCCGGGCTGCATCCCACCGCGCTGGAGTTCGTGGCCGAGCGCCGGGTCGCGGTGCTGGGCAGCGACAGCAACAACGACACCGCGCCCAGCGCCGCCGAGGGCGTGGACTTCCCCGTGCACGTGCTCGCGATCAACGCGATGGGCTTGCATCTGCTTGATTACCTGCAGTTTGAGGATCTCGTCCGGCTCTGCGACGAGGCCGGGCGGTGGTCATTCTTCTGCGTGATCGCGCCGCTGCGGCTGGACCGGGGCACCGGTTCCCCGGTCAACCCGATTGCGATCTTGTGACCTCCCCGCCCGGCGGCGCGCCCTTGGCCGGCCTGATCTCCTCACCCTGCGGGGATGAGGGCACAAAGTCCTGCCGGCGGACCCGCCGCCGGAAGACGTAGTAGGTCCAGGTCTGGTACGCGAGCACGAACGGGAGGAACAGGATGACAACGACCGTCATCACCTTGAGCGAGTAGGCACCGGACGCGGTGTTGCGCACGGTCAGGTTAAAGGCCGGGTTGGTGCTCGAGACCATCACGTTGGGATACAGGTCAGCGAAGATCGACACGATGCTCGCCGCCATCGTGACGGCGGTCGCGGCGAACGCGAACCCGTCCCGCTGCTCGTAGACCAGCCAGACGGCGGCCAGCACGGCCAGCACCGCGAGCAACTCGACCGGACTGAGGAAGAACGTGCTGCTCGCCGTCACGTGCGTCCAGATCACGAAGGCCACGACGGCCGCGGCGGTCACCGGGGCCACGCGCCTGGCCACCCGCCGGGACCGCTCGTGCATCTCGTCGGTGGTCTTCAGGGTCAGGAACGCCGCGCCGTACAGCAGGCAGATCAGCACCAGGGTCACGCCGGTGAACAGCGCGTACGGCTGCAGCAGGTTGAAGAACGAACCGGTGAACTCCTGCTTGGCGTTGATGGGCAGCCCGTGCAGCAGATCGCCGAGGCCGACGCCGATCAGCAGCGGGGCCAGCAGGCTGCCCACGACCAGCAGCACGTCCCAGGTGCGGCGCCAGCGCGCGCCGGCGCGCTTGCCGCGGTACTCGAAGGCCACGCCCCGGACCATGAGCGACGCGAGCAGCAGGACCAGCGCGAGATACAGGCCGGAGAACATCGTCGCGTACCAGCCGGGGAACGCGGCGAACATAGCGGCTCCGGCCACGACCAGCCAGACCTCGTTGCCGTCCCACAGCGGCCCGATCGTGTTGATGGCCGCCCGCCGGCCCGCCTCGTCCCGGCCGACCTCGTTGTGCAGCATGCCGACGCCGAAGTCGAAGCCCTCCAGGACGAAGAAGCCGGTCCACAGGACCGTGATGATGATGAACCAGAACGGGACGAGTCTCATCGTGACCTCAGTACTGGACGGCCGGCACGGGCGCGTCCAGGTCGGTCTCGGCTCGCGCGGGCGGAAGCTGCTCGCGCGAGTACTTGAGCATGAGCAGCAGGTCCACCGTGGCCAGCACTGCGTAGATCAGCACGAACGCCACCAGGCTGATCACTATGGACGTGGTGCCGACCGACGGTGATATCCCGTTTTTGGTCAGCATGATGCCCTGCACGATCCACGGCTGCCTGCCGCTCTCGGTGAGCAGCCAGCCGGCCGTGTTCATCAGGAACGGCAGCACGGCCGCCCAGATCGCCACCCAGAGGAACCGCCGGGACGTCGCGAGTTTCTTGCGCCGGATCAGCCACAGCCCCCACAGGGCAATAAGGATGACCAGGACCGCCACGTAGGCCATGACCCGCATGGACCAGTACTGGATGAAGACGTTCGGCACGTAGTTGCCTCGCCCGTATCTCTGGCTGTACTGGGACTGCAGCGGGCCCAGGCCGATCACCTTGCCGTTCCAGTGGTTGGTGGCCAGCAGGGACAGCAGGTGCGGAATCGCCAGGATCTGAGTCGGTGTGTGGTCGTTGTTTCCGCCGCCGATCTGGATCAGCGAGAACGAGCACGGCTGGCAGGTGGTCCACTGGGCCTCCGCCGCCGCGATCTTCATCGGCTGGTATCTGGCCTCGATCACCCCGAGCTCATCGCCGACCAGCATGGTGAACAGCATGGCCGGGACGAGCACGATGAGCGCGAGCCGGGCCGCCCGGGTGAACACCCCCTGGTCCCCGCCGTGCCGCAGTTGCCATGCGGACACCGCCAGCATCACGGCCGCGCCGGTGACCAGCGACGCCAGCAGGACCTTCGAGTATCCCCACACGAACACCGGGTTGGTCAGCAGCGCCCAGATGTCGTTCAGCTGGGGCTTCCCGTTGACCATCGCGTAGCCGACGGGATGCTGCATCCACGAGTTGGCCGCCATGATGAACGCCGCCGACAGCACGGTGCCGAGCGAGACCGCCCAGATCGTCAGCAGGTGTATCAGGCGCGGCAGCTTGTCCCAGCCGAACAGCCACAGCCCGAGGAACGTCGATTCCAGGAAGAAAGCCCCGAGCCCTTCCACCGCCAGCGGGGCGCCGAAGATGTTGCCGACCAGCCGGGAGTAGGCCGACCAGTTCATCCCGAACTGGAATTCCTGTACCAGGCCTGTCACCACGCCAATCGCGACGTTGATGACCAGCAGCGTGCCGAAGAACCTGGTCAGCCGCAGGTATTCCTCACGCCCGCTGCGATACCACGTGGTCTGCAGCAGCGCGGTCAGGAAGGCCAGGCCGATCGTTACCGGGACAAAAAAGAAATGGTTGATCGTCACAAACGCGAACTGCCAGCGTGCGAGATCGACGTTCGTCATCTACTTTCTCCGGTCCACGGCGCTCCGCCAGCGGCCGGCCGAGTGCGATGCGCAGGCCGCGCGGCGGGTCACGAAACGCTGGCGCGGCTGTCCACGGGCCCGTTCTGCCAGGCGCCGACACCGGCTGCGGCCGCAGCCTTGGCCTGGGTCAGCTTCTGCCTCGCGAGTTCGCTCGGCGGCACGTCCATCCCGGCGACCTGCCGCCTGATCGCCCGGACCACGTGCGAGCCGCCGACGACGAGGCCCGCCATGGCGAGCAGGGCGCCGGCTCCGACGAGCGCCGCCCCGGTGATCAGCGGGCCGGATCTGAGCTGCGGCCCGGTGCTTCCTCCATCAGACATGCTCATGACCGGTACTGTGGCCGCGCGGTTACCATCGGGCATCATCCGCCCGGGGTGATTGCCGCCTCTGGCGGGCTCACCCCTAAGGAATGATGCGCCGGGCTGCCGCCGCGGCGATGGTGATCGTGTGGAGCACTATGACGCCATCATCGTGGGCACCGGCGCCGGCGGCGGCACGCTGGCACATACACTGGCGCCCTCCGGCAAGAGGATCCTGCTGCTCGAACGGGGCGACTTCCTGCCCAGGGAACTGGACAACTGGGACCCGGGCCCGGTCTTCGTCGACGGAAAGTACATATCGCCGGATACGTGGTACGACGCCGACGGCAAGCCATTCCAGCCGCAGGTGCACTACTTCGTCGGCGGGGCCACCAAGATGTACGGTGCCGCGCTGTACCGGCTGCGGGCCGAGGACTTCGGCGAGCTGAAGCACGCCGACGGCATATCGCCGCCCTGGCCGCTGAGCTATGACGACTTCGAGCCCTGGTACACGAGGGCCGAATGGCTGTACCAGGTGCACGGAGCGCACGGCGAGGACCCGACCGAGGGGCACTGGTCCCGGCAGTACCCGTGGCCCGCGGTGTCGCACGAGCCGCGGGTCCAGCAGATCTCCGATGCCCTGGCCAGCGGCGGCTACCACCCGTTCCATGCGCCGTGCGGGATCCTGCTGGACGAGGCCAACCGCCCGGCCAGCCTCTGCATCCGGTGCGCCACCTGCGACGGCTACCCGTGCCTGGTGCACGCCAAGTCGGACGCCGAGACCATCGCGGTCCGGCCGCTGCTGGACCGGCCGAACGTCACCCTGCTGGTGAACGCCGAGGTGGAGCGGCTGGAGACCGACCCGGGCGGCAGGTCGGTGACCGGCGTCGTGGTGACCCGCAACGGCCAGCGCGAGGTCTACTCGGGCGACATCGTGGTGATCTCGGCGGGCGCGGCCAACAGCGCCAGGATCCTGCTGCGGTCAGCCTCGGATCAGCACCCGGCCGGCCTGGCCAACGGTTCCGACCAGGTGGGCCGCAACTACATGTTCCACAACAGCAAGGCCGTGGTCGCGCTGGACAAGGACCGCAACGACACGGTCTTCCAGAAGACGCTGGCCCTGAACGACTTCTACTTCGCCGGGGATGGCCGCGAGTGGCCGCTGGGCAACATCCAGATGCTCGGCAAGTCGAACGCGATGGCGATGAAGGGCGAGGAGCCCAAGCTCACCAAGCTCGCGCCGCGGTTGAGCCTGGAGGAGGTGGCCAGGCACGCCGTCGACATCTGGCTGACCACCGAGGACGTGCCCAAGCCGGACAACCGCGTCACCGTCGACGGTGACGGGCACGTCCGCGTCGCTTACACCGCGACCAACGACGAGGAAGCCAAGGGCCTGTACCGCGAGCTCAGGAAGATCCTGAACCACGTCGGGCTGGCCGACCACCACATCCTCGACAAGAACTTCTACATGAGCATGAACGTCCCGATCGCCGGGTGCGCCCACCAGGCGGGCACCTGCCGGTTCGGCACCGACCCGGCCAGCTCGGTGCTGGACGTCAACTGCAAGGCGCACGAGCTCGACAACCTGTACGTCGTCGACACGAGCTTCTTCCCCAGCATCGGGGCGGTGAACCCGGCGCTCACCGCGATGGCCAACGCCATCCGCGTCGGCGAGCACCTGCTCAGCCGGATGGCGTGACCAGGTTCGGCCCCGCAATCAGAGTCGGAGCGTTCACTCCTGACTAGGAAAGGCCAGACACATGAGCACCTTCCCCCCCATCGCCGACTACGGGTTCCTGTCCAATTGCGAGCAGAGCTGCCTGGTCGCGCCGAACGGCTCAGTTGAGTGGCTATGCCTGCCCCGCCCCGACTCCCCCAGTGTCTTCGGGGCGCTCCTGGACCGGTCGGCCGGCCTGTTCAGGTTCGGTCCCGGCAATACACATGTGCCGCAGCATCGGCGCTACGTGCCGGGCACGATGGTGCTGGAAACGACCTGGCAGACCCCGTCGGGCTGGATGGTCGTGCAGGACTTCCTGGCCATGGGCCCGGTGTCGCACGAGGGCCGGCGGCCGGACTACCACAGGGCGCCCACCGATTTCGGCGCCGTCGGCGCGCTCGTGCGGATCGCCACCTGCATCAGCGGCCGGGTCGAGGCCATGGTGAACTGCGCGCCGCTCTTCGATTACGGGCGGACCAGCGGCACATGGAGCTATCAGGGCGACACCTATGACTCGATGACCGTCGCCCCCGCAGAGGGAAGCACGCAGCTCACGCTGGCAGGCAGCATCCCGCTCGGGGTGCTCGGCGCCCGCTGCTACGGCCGCACGTCGCTGGCGGCGGGCGAGTCGGCGTTCGTCGCGCTGTCCTGGGGCGGCGGCGGCGAGGTCCCGGCTGATCTGGACGCGGCGCTGGGCGCGCTGAACTGCACGGTCGAGTACTGGCGTGACTGGCTGAGTTCCGCCAAAATCCCGGACCATCCGTGGAAGACCTACCTCGACCGCAGCGCGCTGACCCTGAAGGGGCTCAGCTACGCCCCGACGGGCGCGATTATGGCCGCGTCGACCACCTCGCTGCCGGAAACCTGGGGCGGGGCCCGCAACTGGGACTACCGGTTCACCTGGATCAGGGACTCGGCGTTCATGCTCCGCTCGCTGTACCAGCTGGGCTTCGACTGGGAGGCGATCGAGTACTGGGGCTTCGTCCTCGAGGCGGTCACCGGGGGTGACCTCAACCGCAAGCCCGAGCTCCAGATCATGTACGGCATCGCCGGGGAACGCGACCTGACCGAGCACACCCTCGAGCACCTGTCGGGTTACCGCGGGGCACGCCCGGTCCGGGTCGGCAACGGGGCCTGGAACCAGCAACAGCACGACGTCTGGGGGATGATCCTCGACGCCCTCGATGTCCAGTTCCACTCCGGGGCCGGCCAGATCGTGTCGGCGGTATGGGAAGGGCTGAGCACGTTCGTGGAGGACGCCCTGACGCACTGGCGTGAGCCCGATCAGGGGATCTGGGAAGTCCGCGGCGACCCCAAGGATTTCACCGCGTCCAAGGTGATGTGCTGGGTTGCGGCCTCGCGCGCCGCCGATCTGGCTCAGGAGCGCGGCGATGAAGAACGCGCCAAGCGCTGGCGAGCGGGCGCGGATGAGATCAAGGCCGAGGTGCTGGACAAGGGTGTGTCCAAGCGGGGCGTGTTCCGGCAGCACTACGAGACCGACGACCTCGACGCGTCGCTGCTCCTCCTGCCCATCATGGGATTCCTCCCTCCCGACGACAAGCGCATCAAAGCGACCGTGCTGGCCATCGCCGACGAACTGACCCAGGACGGCCTGGTCCTGCGCTACAAGGTCGACGGAACCGACACCGGGTTCGAGGGCAAGGAAGGAACGTTCACGATCTGTTCTTTCTGGCTGGTCACCACCCTGTCCATGATCGGCGAGACCGAACGCGCCCACGCCCTGTGCCAGAAGCTGCTGTCGTTCGCCGGACCGCTGCAGCTGTATGGGGAGGAAATCGACGCCACCACCGGCGAGCACATGGGCAACTTCCCGCAGGCCTTCACCCACCTGGCCCTGATCGAGGCGGTGTCCCGGCTCATCGAGTCCGAGCCGGAAACCAACCGTGCTGCCACTTTCGGGTAAGCCGCGAAAGTGAAGGCGCGCTCACTCCCGGTGCGGATCGGCGAGCACCACGACGGACCGGGGACCAACGGTGATCTGGTCGCCGGGGGCTCGCGGCCCGGCTGCAGAGCCTGCGGCCGCCGCCGGCGCGCAGGTATCTATGGCGGTGTGCCAGGCAGCACTCTGCCTGGTGACCGGGAGCACGAACGCTAGCGGCTCCCACCAGGCATTGACCAGGACCAGGAAGTCGTCGTCGAGTAGCGGGGTGCCGTCTTCCGCAGGGTCCGGGTCGTCCCACCCGTTGAGGTAGATGGCCAGGGACCGCGCGTCGGGGTCAGCCCAGTCCGGCCCGGTCATCGGCGTGCCCGCGGGCGTGAACCAGCCGAGCTCGGCTGCCTCCACCCCGGCCAGGAACCGGCGGCGCCGGAACACCGGGTGCTGCTTGCGGAACGCGATCAGGCGCCGGGTAAACGCCAGCAGGTCATCGTCGGTGTTGGACCAGTCAAACCAGGTGATCTCGTTGTCCTGGCAGTAGGCGTTGTTGTTGCCCTGCTGGGTGCGGCCGAACTCGTCCCCGCCGAGCAGCAGCGGCACGCCGAACGACAACAGCAGGGTGGTGAGCATGGCCCGGGCCTGCCGCTGGCGCAGGGCGAGGATGCCCGGGTCGGTGGTGGGGCCTTCCGCGCCGCAGTTCCAGGAGCGGTTGTCGTCGGTGCCGTCGCGGTTGTTCTCGCCGTTGGCCTCGTTGTGCTTGTCGTTGTAGGAGACCAGATCCTGCAGCGTGAACCCGTCGTGCACGGTGAACAGGTTCACCGACGCGGTCGGCCGGCGCCGGCCCGCGCCGCTGTACAGGTCGGACGAGCCGGCGAACCGGGTGGCGAACTCGCCGATCCCGATCGGGTGGCTGCGCCAGAAGTCGCGCATGCTGTCGCGGTATTTCCCGTTCCACTCGCGCCACAGCGGCGGGAACCGCCCAAGGTCGTAGGAGTCCAGCTGGCCCACGTCCCACGGCTCGGCGATGAGCTTCGACTGGGCCACCACCGGATCCTGCGCCACGAGATCGAAGAACGCCGAGACCTGGTCGAACCCGCCGTCCTGGCGGGCCAGCGTGGGCGCGAGGTCGAAGCGGTAGCCGTCGACGTGCATCTCGGTGATCCAGTACCGCAGCGAGTCCATGATCAGCTGTAGGGTCAGCGGGTCCCCGGCGTTGAGCGAGTTGCCGCAGCCGGTGGTGTCGACGTACCGGCTCGGGTCGCCGGGTTCGAGCCGGTAGTACGCGGGGTTGTCCAGGCCGCGGAAGCACAGCGTAGGGCCGTCGGGGCCGGCCTCGCACGTGTGGTTGAACACCACGTCGAGGATCACCTCGAGGCCCGCCGCGTGCAGGGCGTTCACCATGGTTTTGAACTCGGCGACCTGGCCGCCGGGCTTCCCGGCCCGCGCCGCGGCGGAATAGCCGGCGTGCGGCGCGAAGTACCCGATCGTGTTGTAGCCCCAGTAGTTCGTCAGGCCGTGCTGCGGCAGGAAGGACTCCGGCACGTTCTGGTGCACCGGCAGCAGTTCCACGGCGGTCACGCCGAGGTCCACCAGGTGGGCCACGGCCGCCTCGTGCCCGAGCCCGGCGTACGTACCCCGCAGCTCGGCGGGCACGCCCGGATGGCGCATGGTGAACCCCTTGACGTGCACTTCGTAGATGACCGTGTCGGAGTAGCGCCGCCGCACCGGGCGGCTGTCGGTCCAGGCGAACGGCTCGCCGGTGACCAGGCTGCGCGGCACGTGCCCGGCGGAGTCCAGGGCGCCCGGCGTGCCCGGATCGTCCACCGCGTAACCGAGCAACTCCGGCCCGAACACGACCTCGCCGCTGATCGCCCGGGCGTAGGGATCTAGCAGCAGCTTCGCCGGGTTGCAGCGCAGGCCCCGCGCCGGATCGTAAGGGGCCGCCACGCGGTACCCGTAGGCCTGCCCGGGCCCGACCCCGGGGACGAAGCCGTGCCAGACGCCGGCGTCGTAATCAGTCAGCGGCACCTGGGTTTCCCGGCCTGCGCCGTCGAATAGGCACAGCGTCATGGCGTCGGCGACGCTGGAGGCCACGGCGAAGTTCGTTCCGCCGTCCCGGACCGTGGCGCCCAGCGGGAACTGGCTTCCGGGGAGCGCAACCACGGCCGGCCCTCCCGCCACTCGCTCGCGTTCGGCGCCCACGGCAGCTCCTCAGCCTCGGTGCACACGGTCATATCCGCACATAGTGCCGATATGATGATCGGGCTCCGACCGTCCTGGCCCAGAAATTCACGGTCGGCGCGCCCTTTCTCTTTATACGTCTGAACCGGATCGGCTCATCACCCTAGAAGGGTGATGAGTCCCGTCTCACACATCACGTATTGGTGTGAGAAACATCGTCGCTGAATCGAGCGGCTGGATTCACAGTGGACGTCAGCCTCCGTCTGCAAACAGCTGGCGAACTGACGATAGACATGACGTGACAGAGGGTCGGCGTGACACCAAACTAGATCCTGACTGGCGTCGGCTTAAACCCGGAGTGGAGCGACGATGACCTTTCACGTACGCGTGGTCAGCCCGCCCGACCGCACTGAGCAGATCATTGACGTACTCGCCGCAGACTCCGGCGTCGTCAACCTGGTCGTACTCGAGGGATCCGCACGACCGGACGGCGACGCTGTGCAGTTTGACGTGCTGGCCCGCTCCGCCAACTCCGTGCTCGGGCAACTCAGGGCCCTCAGGGACGACCGGAGCGGCACGATTGCGATCACGAGCGTGGACGCGGTCATAGGGGAAGAACCGGATCGGGCCGCGAAGTTCGGCATCGTCCAGCGGGATACGTCTCCCGCCTGGGATGTTGTCGAAGCCGGGATCCGCGCAAATGCGGTCTACCCCCCCAGTTTCTACGCCCTCCTGGCCATTGCCGGGCTGATTGGTGCCGTCGGCATTCTGACCAATTCGCAGATACTCATCGTCGGCGCCATGGTCGTCGGGCCCGAGTACAACGCCATCATGGGCATTGCGCTGGGCATCGATAAGCGGGACAAGCGCCCCGTAATGCGAGGCAGCGCTGCCCTGATCGCCGGGTTTTCAGCAGCGATCATCATAACCCTGGCCTTCAGCCTCGCGATCCGCTGGTCCGGTCACACCCCTCAGGGATTCGAGCTTGGCGTGCGCCCAGTCTCGGATTTGATCAACAACCCGAACTTGTTTTCCCTGGTGGTCGCCGTCCTGGCCGGCATCGTCGGCGTGGTATCGCTGACGGAATCCCGGGCAAACGCCCTTATCGGCGTCTTCATCTCGGTCACGACTATTCCGGCGGCCGCCAACGTAGGCTTGTCGATCGCGTACGCCAGCTGGACCGAGGCCGAGGGCTCGGCATTTCAGTTGCTCCTGAACGTGACGGTGCTGGTGGCGATGGGCGCGCTGGGCTTGCGCCTCCAGCGGATCATCTGGCGCGCCCGGAGGCCGGGCCGGCCCTCGGGCGTCATCCCCTCAGGGTGAGGGCCACCCCGCGTCCTTCTCATCCAGAAAGAACGATGCGCCGCTGGGCCGCGCCCGGGATGGTGAGCCTCTGACCAGGCACTATGACGACGGCGAGGAGAAACCCTTGGCGCGCTATCCCAACATCAGTGACCACGGGCTGATCGGCGACCTGCAGACGGCTGCGCTGGTGTCGACCGACGGCTGCGTCGACTGGTTCTGCTGCCCCAGGTTCGACTCACCCAGCGTGTTCGCTTCGCTGCTCGACGCCGACCACGGCGGCCACTTCCAGATCAGGCCAGAACGGGACGACTTCGTCACCAGGCAGCTGTACCTGCCGGATACCGCGATCCTGGTGACCCGGTTCATGACCCCCGACGGGGTCGGTGAGGTGCACGACTTCATGCCGGTGGCCGGCACGACGGCCACGGACCGGCACAAGCTGGTCCGCAACATCCGCGTGGTGCGCGGCACCATGAAGTTCGTCATCGACATCCAGCCGCGCTTCAACTACGGCCGCACCCCGCACAAGCTGGACTTCTCCGAGCACGGCGCGGTGTTCCGCAGCGAGAACATGGAGCTGACGGTGCAGGGCATCGCCCCGCTGGGAACGCAGCTGCGTGACCTCGGGCTCACGGTCGAGAACAACGGCGACGGGCTGAAGTGGACCCGGACGCTGCACGAGGGCGAGATCGGCGGCGTCGTGCTCGAGTCGAACGCGGGGCTGCCCAGCCGGCTGATACCGCCGGAGGAGGCGCAGCAGCTCGCCGACGACACCACACGCTTCTGGAAGAACTGGCTGAGCCAGTCCACCTACCGGGGCCGCTGGCGCGAGATGGTCACCAGGTCGGCCATGACGCTCAAGCTCATGACCTACGCGCCGACCGGCGCGCCGGTCGCCGCGCCCACCGCCGGGCTGCCCGAGCAGGAAGGCGGCGAGCGCAACTGGGACTACCGCTACACCTGGATCAGGGACGGCTCGTTCTCCATCTACGCGCTGCTCGGCCTGGGCTACCTGGAGGAGGCGGCCAGGTTCGGCATGTGGATGCGGGACCGGGTCAGCGACCTGTCCGACGTAGGCGATTCCGGCCCGCTGAGGATCATGTACCGGGTCGACGGTTCGTCCGACCTCACCGAGGAGACGCTGGATCACTTCGAGGGCTGGCGCGGCTCACGGCCGGTGCGGATCGGCAACGGCGCCGCCGACCAGCTCCAGCTCGACATCTACGGCGAGGCCCTGGATGCGATGGCCACCGCCGACGCCCACGGCCTGCAGATGGCGCATCAGGGCTGGCTGGAGATCAGCAAGATCATCGACTGGTTGTGCGAGCACTGGGACCAGCCGGACGAGGGAGTCTGGGAGACCCGGGGCGGCCGGCAGAACTTCGTCTACGGGCGGGTCCAGGCCTGGGTGGCCCTGGACCGGGGCATCCGGCTGGCCCAGCACCGGGGCAAGCCGGCCAACCTCACCCAGTGGATCGCGGAACGCGACCGGGTCTACAACCAGGTCATGGAGCGCGGCTTCAAGCCCAAGATCGGCGCGTTCACCCAGCACTACGACACCGACGTGCTGGACTCCTCGCTGCTGCTGATGCCGCTGATGGGCTTCGTGGCCCCGCGTGACCCGATGTGGCTGTCGACGCTGTCGGCCATGGACCGCGAGCTGGTCTCCGACAGCCTGGTCTACCGGTACAACCCCAGCGCGTCGCCCGACGGGCTAGCCGGTGACGAGGGCACGTTCTCCCTGTGCACGTTCTTGTACGTGGACGCGCTGGCCCGGGCCGGACGGCTCGACGAGGCCCGGCTGGTGTTCGAGAAGATGCACACCTACGCCAACCACCTGGGGCTGTACTCCGAGGAGATCGGCAGCACCGGGGAGCAGCTCGGCAACTTCCCGCAGGCATTCAGCCACCTGTCGCTGATCAACGCGGCGATCAACCTGGACCATCAGCTCGACTACGGGTTCCAGACCATCGATGCGCCGCTGCGGTAGCTGAGCCCACGGGTCCCACCGCGCCGCGTGGCCGGCGTGCCCGCGGTCAGGCCTAGTCCTTGAGCTCGACCTCGACGAACACCGCCGGCGCCGGGCCGGTGTTGGCCACGTCGTGCTCCACGCCGGCCTGCCGCGCATAGGCCTGGCCCGCCTCCTGGCGCAGCTCGCTTCGGGCCCCGTCGGGCCCGGTGACGGTGAACGAGCCGCCGCTGACCGGCACCACGACATAGTCGAGCTCATGCCGGTGCCGGCCGGTGGCCTGGCCCGGCTGGAACGTCCAGGAGGTCACCCGGACCCGCTCGGAGTCGACGATAACGGACGCCTCGGCTTGTTCCATGCTGCGCCTCCTTGCCGTGAGCCGTGGACACGACCATCCTGCTGCCATCGTCCCACCAGCCCAGAACCGGGGAGGCCGGCCGTGCACCTGACCCCGCGAGAGCGAAACCGCCTCGAGATTTTCACCGCCGCCGAGCTGGCCCGGCGCCGCCGGTCACGCGGGCGCCGGCTGAACGTGCCCGAGGCGACCGCCCTCATCTCGGACGAGGTGCTTGAGTGCGCCTGGGACGGCGCGAGCCTGGACGAGGTGATCGCCCACGCCAGATCGGTGCTCGGCCCGGACGACGTGATGGACGGCGTCGGCGAGATCCTGCGGCACCTGGAGGTCGAGGCGCTGTTCCCCGGCGGCACCGCGCTGGTCGCCGTCGACGACCCCATCGGCACCGGCCCGCTGGCCGCCGGGGCGCCGGGCGCCGTCCGCACGCCGGCGGGCTCGCTGACCGTGAACGCCGGCCGGGAAACCGCGGAGCTCGAGGTCACCAACACCGGCGAGGAAACCGTGTTCGTCTCTTCGCACTATCACTTCTTCGAGTGCAACCCGGCGCTGGAGTTTGACCGCCGCCCCGCACTCGGCATGCGGCTGGACATCGCCGCGGGCACGGCGGTCAGCTGGCGTCCTGGCGAGCGCCGCCGGGTCCGGCTGGTCGGCCTGGCCGGGACCGCGGTGGCATACGGGTTCCGCGGGCTCGTCCAGGGGCCCACCGGTCAGGAGGCCGGCCGTGGCTGAGCTGACGCGCCGCGCGTACGCGGACCTGTACGGCCCGACCGCGGGCGACCGGGTGCGCCTCGGCGACACCGGCCTGGAGGTCGAGGTGGTCAGCGACGACGCATCCTACGGGGACGAGATCCTCGGCGGCTGCGGGAAGACCATGCGCGACGGGATGCTGGCCACCAGCAGGCCGGCCCGGACAGCCGCCTGGACATGCTCGTCAGCAACGTGCTGGTCATCGACCCGGTGCTGGGCATCAGGAAGACCAACATCGGGATCAAGGACGGGATCATCGTCGGGGTGGGCCGGGCCGGCAATCCCGACGTCGTCGACGACGTGGAGCTGGTGCTCGACACCCACACCGCCCTGGTGCCAGGCGAGGGCCTGATCGCCACCCCGGGCACCGTCGACTCCCACGTCCACCTGTCCTCGCCGGCGCTCATCGACGTTGCGCTGTCCGCAGGCGTGACCACGCTGGTCGGGATGGGCCTGGGCGGCGTGTGGGATGTTGGCGTCAACCCCGGGCACAACTTCGACCGCATGGTCGACGCCTGGCGCGACGTGCCGCTCAACGTGGCCTTTCTCGCGCGCGGCAGCGCCAGCCATCCAGCGCTGCTGGAACGCGCGCTCGACTACGGAGCCGCCGGGCTCAAGGTGCACGAGGACTTCGGCGCCTACCCCGCGATCATCGACAACTGCCTCTCGGTCGCCGCCGGCGCCGACGTTCCTGTCGCGCTGCACACGGACACGCTGAACGAGGCGGGCCTGCTGGCCGACACCCTGGCCGCCATCGGCGGCCGCACCGTGCACGCGTATCACATCGAGGGAAGCGGTGGCGGGCACCCGAGGCTGCTCGAGTTCGTCGGCGAGCCCCATGTCATCGGCTCCTCGACCACGCCCACGATCCCGTTCGGCGTCAACACGCTCGCCGAGCTGGTGCCGATGGCGATGACCGTGCACCGCCAGAGCAGCGGGGTCGATTCGGACCTGGCCGTAACCAGGAGCCGCGTCCGCCGGGCCACGATCGAGGCCGAGAACCTCCTGCATGACCTGGGGGCGATCCCCATCATGAACTCCGACTCCATGGGCATGGGCCGCATCGGCGAACTGGTGCGCCGCACCTGGCAGCTGGCCAGCCGCCGCCTGGCCGACGCCGCCAGTGCGCAGCCGGCGGACAACGAGCGCGTGCTCAGGTTCCTGGCCAAGCTGACCATCAACCCCGCGCTGACGCACGGCCTGGCGGACCATGTCGGCTCGCTGGAGCCGGGGAAGCTGGCCGACATCGTGCTGTGGCACCCGGCCTACTTCGGCGCCAAGCCCGAGCTCGTGCTCAAGGCGGGGTTCGTGGCCTGGGGGGTAAGCGGCGACGGGGCCGGCGCAACGCGGCTCGGGCAGCCCCGCACGTACCGCTCCTACTTCGGCGGCCTCGGTGGCGCGCCCGCGCGCCTCGGGGTCGTCTTCGCCGCGGCCCGCGCGCTGGACGGCGGCCTGGCCGCGAAGTTCCCGGGCCGACGGCTGGCGCCCGTGCGCGGCGCCGGGAGCGTGCGGCGGGCCGACATGTGGCACAACACCCTGGTCCCCCGGGTCGAGGTGCCGGCCGACGGCGACGCGGTCCGGGTGGATGGTGCCGCCGTGCACGTGGACCCGGCCGAGCGGGTGCCGCTCGGGCAGTTGTACCACCTGGCCTAGCCGCGGTGCTGCGGCTGACGGCTCGGGGCCCGCGGCGGCCGGGCCGACGACGGCGGTGCGGGCCGGGGATGCACCGACGCCGGCGACGGACGGCCGTGCGCCACCACCAGGGACAGCGCACCCATGGCCGCGGCCACGCCCGCGCTCACCGCGAAGATCGTCGGCAGCCGCACGCCCGCGTCGGTCACCGGGCCCACCCCGAACGCGGCGATGCCGTAGCCGGCCTGATAGCAGGCGATCACCACGCCCGCCACCACCGCCTGGTACCTGGCCAGCTTCTCCTGCCCGATGCTGATCGTGAGCGGGAGCAGGGCCGAACAGCCGAGTCCGGCCAGGGCGAAGGCCGCGATCCCCGCGGCCGGGCGGTGGGCGGGCAGGGCCGAGATCAGCAGGAACGCGCCCGCGAGCAGGAACGGCAGGATGTGGAACGCTGCCCGGCTCGGCAGCCAACGGCCGAGCGCGGCGATCAGCACCCGCCCCAGCGTCACTACGGCCCAGAACGCGGTGAGCGCCAGCGCGGCGGTCGTGCCCTTGACCCCGAGCGAGGTGAGATCCAGCTGCGACCAGTTGCCGTTCATCGTCTCGCAGAAGCCGTAGAGCACGGCGAAGAGCCCGAAGAGCCAGAGGCCGGCCGGGATCCGGCGGCCCGGCACGGGATCCGGCCGCTCCCCCGGCCGCGACCGGTCCGACGGCGCCCCGGGCCGGAGCGGCAGCCGCACGCTGACCGCGAACAGGACCGCGAGCATGATGGCCGCGAGCACCGGCAGGCCGGTCCAGAACCCCAGGCCCACAAACACCGCGACGAACACCGGGGCGAGCGCGGTGCCCAGTCCCAGCAGGGCGTTGAGCACGAGCACGGCCCGGTCCACCGCCGCGGGGTGGAACGCCGCCGTCAGCGTGTTGAGCGACGGCACGGCCAGGCCGAACCCCGCGCCGAGGCAGGCGGTCGCGGCCAGCAGCAGCGCGTAGGCCAGCGGATGGTTGTGCACCACCAGCCAGCTCGCGATCAGCAGCAGCATCGAGGCCAGGTCGGCCACCAGGCCGGCCAGGTAGATCGTGCGCTCCCCGAGGCGCCGGGCCAGGCCGGGCGCTAACAGCCCGGCGCCAGCCAGCGATGTGGTGACCGCGGTGATGACCTGCGGGACGAACATCAGCCCGTACTGGGTACTGGACAGGTCGTAGGAGCCCCGGGCGGTGAAGATCGTGCTGACCGCGGGGAAGGTGACCAGTGCGATGCCCTGGACCAGACCCGCCGCGTTGATGGTCAGGCTCTCCGCGCGACTGGCAGTCACCGTCGGCGGCGAGCCCGGCTGCGACCGCATGCCCAACGTTTACCACGCGTCGCGGAACCCGCACGGACCGCCACGCCAACCGCAGGCGGGCCTGATTCCTGTTGGCCGTACAGACCTGGCGAAATGTCATTATCGTGGGGACAGGGCTGCGGGCACCGGCCCGATGGACGCTCGGGAGGTCGGCCGGGCAACAGGTCACGAGCCGGTTTTCATGCTGTTGCTCGCCAACCGCTGCTGGACGGAGGAGGTTAGCGAGCTGTACGGCGACGTCACTACCACCACCAGTTCCGCTCCAGCCCAGCGGGCCGGCGAGCGCTGACCGGATGGTGTGCCCGTGAACCGCGAGACGGAATCGGCCCGGCCGCAGATGGCGACGTCGGGCCGGATCGCTGACTACCGCCTGGACCAGATGATCGGCCGGGGCGGCCTGGCCGCTGTGTACGTGGCCCAGGACGAACGCTCGGGCCGGACGGTGGCGCTCAAGGTCCTGGCGCCGGAACTGGCCCGCGATGACGCGTTCCGGGCCCGGTTCCTGCGCGAGACCCGGGCGGCCGCCGCGGTGGGGCACCCGAACATCATCCCGGTCTATGACGTCGGCGAGGCGGGCGGCAGCCTCTACCTGGCCATGCGCTACGTTCAGGGCGGCGACGTCAGGTCGCTGCTCAACCGGCTCGGGCCGCTTCCCGTCGCCCGGGCCTGGAACACCATTGCCCAGGTCGCGTCGGCGCTGGACGCCGCGCACGCCCACGGCCTGGTTCATCGCGACGTGAAGCCCGCCAACCTGCTGCTCGACGCGGGCGCGGGTAACGGGAGCGCGCCGGGCACCGGGCCCGAGGACGGCGAGACCGACCACGTGTACCTGTCCGACTTCGGGATCAGCAAGGACCCGCCGCCGGGCGGGATCATCGCCATGGGCAAGTTCGTGGGCAACCTGGACTACGTCGCGCCCGAGCAGATCGAGGGGCGGGCGCTCGACGGGCGCGCGGACCTGTACGCGCTGGCCTGCGCCGGGTTCGAGCTGCTGTGCGGCTCGCCGCCATTCGGGCAGGACCCCGGCCTGACCGTGATGTACGCGCAGCTGTACGCGCCGCCGCCCGCGGCCACCGCGCGGCGCGGCGACCTGCCCGCGGCCGTGGACCAGGTTCTGGCCACGGCGCTGGCGAAGAACCCGGCTGACCGCTACGCGAGCTGCGCCCAGTTCGCCGACGACCTGCACGCGGCGCTGGGGCTCCGGTCCGGCGAGCCGGGTCATCCCACGCCAGCGCGCCCACCGGGTCAGGGCGAGCCTGCCGCGCATGCGGTCCCGGCCGCGGCCGTGATGCGGCCTGCTGACCCGCCGCGGCGGGGCGCCCCGCGGCCGGGCGGGCCGCGCTCACCCGAGCCTCAGACCGTGCGGATGGCGGCTCCTGCACCCGCGCCGCCCGGGGCCGGCTGGCCCGGCACCCAGGACAGCGTGCCCCCGCCCGGCCAGGACCCGGCGGGCGCTGCGGCGCCGCTGCACGGGCTGAGCGGTCACTACCCCGAGCAGCCCCGGCGGATGTCGGGCGGCCTGCGGCTCGTTCTCGCGGCGGCCGCGCTGGTCGTGGTGGGCGCCGTGGTCGCCGTGGGCGTTGCCCTGTCAGGCGGATCCGCACCGGCCGGCAAGCCCTCGGCGTCCGCCCCGCCCGCGTCCTCGGCGCCGCCGTCGCCGTCAGCGGCAACCCTCGCCTCCCGGCAGGCCGTCGCCGTGAACAGGCTGCTGGGGTCGAGCGGGGCCAGCAGGAAGGCGCTGCAGGGCGCGGTCAGCGACGCCGGGCACTGCACGAACCTGCCCTCCGCGGTCAGCCGGATCCAGAGCGTCGTGAACCAGCGCAGCACCGAGTATCACCAGGCGCTGGCCCTGACCACGGCCGCCCTCCCGGGCGGTGCGACGGTGAAGTCCGACCTGACCGCGGCGCTGCGCGGCTCGCTGAACGCCGACCGGGCCTACCTGTCCTGGGCCAAGCAGCAGCTGGCCAACGGCTGCGTACCGACCTCTCAGTCGAGTGCCTACAGCGCCGCGACCAGCGCGGGCGCGGAGGCCGACGCGGCCAAGCGGGCGTTTGTCCGGGTCTGGAATCCGGTCGCTTCCCAGTACGGCGTACCCCGGATGACGCCCACCAGCATCTAGCCGCCCAGCCCGCCCGGTCAGGAGAGGACTGCCGTGACCCACGCGCAACCCCGCCGCGACAGGTCGTCGCTGGGGATCGCCGTGAGCGTCGTCCTCGCGATCATCGCTGCGGTCGGCTCGTTCATGCTGTACCGGCCGCACGGTTCCGGCGCCACGCTGGCGTCGGACCCCGCCAGCAACCCGGGTGACCCTGTAGGGCAGGCCCAGCCCCCCGGGCCGGTGCCGCCCGGGCGCCGGCACGCGGACCCGCTGGGCGGTCAGGCCGGATCGTTCCTGGCCGCACGCGACGGCACGGTGCTGGCCGCCGTCTATGACCTCGACACGCGGCAGACCTGGACCATCGGGCACGGGCCGCCGCAGGCCGAGGCCAGCGTGGTCAAGCTCGACATCCTGGAAACCCTGCTCGCGCGGCGCGGGCAGAACGGCCGCGGGCTCTCCGGCCACGAGCAGTCGCTGGCCAAGCTCATGATCGAGCAGAGCGACGACAACGCCGCCACGGACCTGTGGCGGGCCGTGGGCGGGCCCGGCGGAATCCGCTCGTTCAACACCGCCGCCGGGCTGACGCACACCGCGCCCTCGTCCTGCGTCGTGTGCACCGGCTTCCCGCTGCCCGGCTGGGGGCTCACCACCACCACGCCGGCCGACCAGATCTCGCTGCTACGGCAGATCGTGCAGCAGGGCGCGCTGCTGTCCAACGCCCAGCGCAGCTATGCCCTGCGACTCATGGAGGACGTGTCGGCCGACCAGCGGTGGGGGGTCTCCAGCGGCGTCTCGCCCAAGGCCACGATCGCGCTGAAAGACGGCTGGCTTCCGCTCGACGGCGCCAGGACGGACTGGCAGATCAACAGCGTCGGGTGGATCTCCGGCCACGGGCGGAACTACCTGATCGCGGTGCTCAGCACGGGCAATCCGACGGAGCAGTACGGCATCGACACGATCAGCGGCCTGTCCTCGATGGTCTGGAAGAACATGCGCTGACCTGCGGCGGCGCCGGGCCCTGCCCCGGTGGTTACGCGCCCGCGTAGCGCTCAAAGAGGCGGCTGAACGCCCACCGGGGCTGGCTGATGCCGGAGCAGGAGTTGCTGTCGATCGTGCCCGGGCAGCCGCCGTTGTCCCGCTGGATCGCCCAGATCGAGATCATGGGCAGCCGGCGGGCCATCGCGAACCGCATGACCTGGCGGGCGTCGCTGAGGTAGGTCACCTCCGTCTTCTTCGGGTAGTCGTCGATGCCGGGCAGCAGCGTGATGCCCTCCATGGCCCAGAGCTGCCGCTGGCCCAGCCCGGGGTAGAGCCGGGCGAGCTGGCGGTGGGTGCCGGTCAGCGCGCTGAGCGCCGCGGTGCCCATGTCGATGCCGGTCAGGCTGGCCTTGATGTAGTAGTCGAAGGCCATGATGTTCACGGTGAACCGCACCCCGTGCGCCACCGCGCTCCGCAGCACGGCCAGGCAGTCGGCGGGCAGCCCCCAGGGCTCGACGCCGATCGTGAAGGTGATCCGCAGCCGGCGGTGGGTCCGGGCCGCCCAGCCCTGGAGCAGCCGCAGCGCCTCACTGCGCCGCTCGATCCCAGCCTTGTTGCTGAGCGAGTTGGCCTCAACGTCCATGTCCAGCCAGGTCACACCGTAGGTGGTGACCACCGACTCATAGGCCTTGGCAATCTTCTTGACGCTGGAGCACGAATCGGCGATCTCGGTGCCGCCCTGGTCGGCGCTGTACCCGCCGAAGGAAGGAACCGCGTCGCCGCCCATGGCGCGCAGCCTGGCGATCTGGCTCACATAGCGCCCGCCCGGGTGCACGACCTGCTTCGGGTTCCCGTTCCACGCCACCGAGCACGACCCCCGCTTGGGTGTCTGCAGGAAGGCCAGAACCAGGTCGCGGGCCCCCGAGGCGCGGGCCACCGCAGGGAGCCTGGCCTTGGTCCAGGTCTCGAAGTAGGGCGCGTACACCTGGCGGGCGAACCCGCCCTGCGCCCAGGTGGCCGCGGCCAGCCTGGTTCCGGAGGCGGCGGCGGGCGCAGTGGTCATGGCCACGGCCAGCGGAACAGCCAGAGCGAGCGCTAATGCCGCTCGCACGCCTGGGAAGGTGCGCTTCACGCGTATCGGCTCCTCGGTCCGGACGGCGGCGCCGCACTTCGCGCCCATATGGGACGTTACGGCCCGCGCCGGAACCGCGCCAGGCCCACTTCCCGGCCGGCCGCCTGCTCGGAGCGGGGCGCCAACCACAAACCCAGCGCGGCTCTGCCGGCCAGCGATCTAGTGCTCGGACGGCAGATCGGCGTCCAGGTCGGCCTCGGCCAGCAGGCGCGCGGCCGCGCTGGGGTCACGCAGCAGGTCAGCGAGCAGGTGCCGTGCCGACCACTTGCCTGCCGCCCAGGCCAGCCCGCAGACGAGGCCTTCGGGCCCGGAGGCATGCACGGCGCCGTGGGTGTAGCGCCACGGCACGGGGACGCCGTCCACGACGAGCCGGTCGTGGGCGTTGTAGGTCGCGGGAGCCTCAGGCAGCGCCGCGCGCAGGATCGCGGGAACCGGGCGGCGCTCCGGCGCCGACTCGACCAGACCGGCGACCTTCTCCGAGACCAGCGGCAGGTCCAGCAGGTCAGCGAGCCGCAGGACCCGGTCGTACGGCGCCAGCACCAGCGGCTGGGTGGCCACAAGCGGCCACAGATCCGGGGTGTCGAGTACCAGCGCGTCCATGGCGCCGGCCACGACAACCTCGTCCCCGCGCACCGTACGCACCCGGTTTGGCGGTGCGGCGTCGGCGACGGCCGCGAGCGCGGCCCACAGGGCCCGCAACTGGGCCCGCGTCACCGGCCGCCCGGGGTCGGCCAGCCGGTCCAGCAGCTCGTCGGCGCCCCCTGGCTCGGCGAGCAACTCGGCGACCGAGGTGCGCACGCCAAGCGCGCGGGCGACAGCCGGGTCCGCTGGCAGGTCGGTCTCGTCGTAAAGGCCCGCGAGCAGCGGGTCCGCATCGGCGGCGCGCACGTCGGCGGGCCGATGGCCGCCGAGGACCGGATGGTGGCGGAGCCACCAGGCGGTGTAGGACGGCACGTCGGCGTGGCGGCCGTCGGCGAGCAGCACCCGGGTCGGCTCGACGAGCGCCGCCCGCAACGGCGGAGCGGCGAGCAGGTCCAGCGCCTGCGGCCAGCGGGCCGGGTCGACGAGCTCAAGGTCGCGGACGGCCCGCACTTCCGCCGCCACCGGCGGCACGCTGCTGCCGGGCAGCTGCGCACACGTGTCGGCCGCCCACTCCTCTGCGCCGTCCAGGTCGAGGTCGGGGGCATCGAGAGCAACGTCCTCCGCGACCAGCTGGCCGAATGACGACAGCACGCCGACTGCCTCAAGGGTCGCGGCGCCGTAGCGCGTGAGTAGGTCCGGGCCCGCGGTGCCGAACGGCGTATCCGCCGCGACCACCTCGGCCAGCGGGCTGCCGGGGAGCAGCATCTCGCCCGCCGGGTGCCACTCGCCGTCGGTACCTGGCAGGGCCAGGTCAGCGAGCCATGGCTGCTCCCCCGGCCGCAGGTGCGCGGCCGCGACGAGGCCGAGCACCGTGTCGGCGACCGGGCCGGGATCGTCCTCGTCGTAGGACTCCGTGACCGCCGCGCGCACGATCGGGTCGGCGAGGACGCCTCGCGGTGTCGCCTCGACCGCGCCCAACCGGGCCAGCAGCCGGTGCACCGCGCCGGGATGCACCACGCGGAGGCCGAGCAGCGCCAGCCGGCCGGCGTCCTCAAGGCCCGGCCCGGGCAGCAGCAGCCCGCGCGGTCCCCGCACTAGCCGCCCGTCGGCGAGCGGCACCGGCAGCGCGCCCAGTTCGCCAAGCTCGCCCGCCTCCGCGGCGGCCAGCGCTTCGTACAGCTGGCGCCACCAGGCCGGGTCGCGGTCGAGCGACGCGAGCATGTCGGCAAGATCGGCCAGCCCGAGCCGCCGCACGCCGAGTACCGCATAGGCGGGATGCCGCGCCGGCCCCGCGATCAGGCCGGGCAGCACCCGCGCGAGGCTGGCGGCGAGATCAGGGAGAGCCGCGTCGAGTATGACCGCGTCGTGCGGCCGGACCCGCGGGCCAGGCCCCTCGGCGGCGGGCAGGAATGCGGCCTCCGGCAGCCGCGCCAGGATCGCGCGGCCCAGCTGGGCGTCCAGCTCGCCCCGCGCGACCGGACTCGGGACCAGATCGAGCAGGCGGGGTCCGGGCGCCAGCCTGGGCAGCAAGCCGGCGTAGACCTCGGCGGCCCGATCGACGAGGAAGTCAGTGAGCGGGCCAGGCGCGACGTGGCGGCGGTCGGGACTGAGCGGGAACGAGGCGAGCAGCAGCGCAGGAAGGCCAAGCGGTTCGTCCGTCGGCGTAGGCGCGTGCACGACACCGCCGATCCCCCCGGGCAGGCGGCCAGGCAGCTCATCGCCGTTCTCGCCACCCAGCGTGACCGGCACCGCCCAGCGCACCGACCAAGACCGGCGGGCGCGCTCCTCGGCAGGGCGGTCGGCCAGCAGCCCCGGATCAGCCTGGCCGCCCGCGGCCGCCGTGCGCCACCTGCCGGCTGCGCCGTCGACGGTGATCGTGACGCCGTCGCCGTCGTGCGCCGCGGTGAGCGCGCGAGTCGTGCCGTCGACCTCGATCTCTATGCTGGCCAGGGCGGGCAGCGCGAGGAGGAGCGCGGGCCCTGTCTCGGCCAGAAGCCGCTGGATAAGCCGGTCGGCGGCCTCGTCTCGCAAGGGCAGCGTGACGGCTGTCGCGAAGCCCTCGGGGGGCGCGCCGTCCGCGGCGAACGGCAGCCGCAGCACCGGGAGGTGACCCGATCGCCCGGCGAGCTCGGCGGCCACCGCGGGAATCCGCGAGACGAGATCATGTGCGGCGCTGCGCGACCAGGCCACCGCGCCGGTGAGCGAGGAGATGCGCGGCTCGTCGCTGACCGCGACGGCGGCGGCGAAACCGACACCGAACCTGCCGACCTCGGTCTCGTGCACATCCGGTCCCCGCTTGCTGGAGGCGCGCAGCGTGGACAGCGCCGCGACGCCCGCGGCGTCGAGCGGCGCTCCTGTGTTCGCTGCCACAAGCGTTCCGGCGCGCAACGTCAGCCGCAGTCGGCCCCCCACTCCCTCGCGCGCCGCCGCATCGGCCGCGTTCTGCGCTAGCTCCACCACGACGCGGTCCCGGTAGCCGCCGAGCGCGTAGTCCTCTTCGGCGTTGGCGTCCTCACGGAACCGGGCGGGTGATGCCGTCCAGGCGTCGAGCACCCGGCGGCGCAGCTCCGCGGTGCCGAAAGGGTCGGGCTGGCTGCTCTGCACCGCGCGGGATCCGCCTCTCCTGCTCACTACTCGCCAGATCTGGTTCGCTCGCCAGATCCCTGCTCGCGAGTCCGTGCGCCGCCAAGAGCCCCGGGCCCGCCGACCCCGACCATATTCCTGCCGCGTACCGATCGCTGCGCCACCCGGCGAGCGGTCACGCTGACGTGATGCGGTACCTGAGGTAGACAGCACCACCTGCGAACCGTTGCGTGTCCAGCAGCTCCAGCTCCGCACGGACACCGTCGGAGAGCGCTCGCTTGCCCCCTCCGACCACGACGGGCACCAGGAACAGCTGCAACTCGTCGACCAGCCCAGCCTTGATGGCCTGCCCGGCCAGGTTCGCGCCGCCCACTGTCATGTCGTGCTCGGTGACCGACTTCAGCTGCCGGACCACGGCGGGGTCGAAGGTCCGTTCGATCCGTGTCCTGGCGCTTGCTACCGACGCGAGTGTGGTCGAGAACACAATCTTCTCGGCTGCCTGCCAGATGCCGGTGAACTCCCGGAAGGACGGCGGCGGGCCGGCCACCGTGTCGGCGGTCTCCCAGTAGAGCATCGTCTCGTACATACGGCGCCCGTAAAGGTAGGTGCCGACCGGGCGCTCGAGGTCGCTGACGAAGGAGAGCACCTCGTCGTCGGGTGCCGCCCAGTCGAACCTGCCTGCGTCGTCCTCGACGTAACCGTCGGCCGAGGCGATCGCCGAGTAGATCAGCTTGCCCATCGCCAATCACCTCCGTCAGTCAGGCCGCCGCCGCGGCGGCATCTATCAGCAGACACCCGGCACGGACCGAAGTCATCGCCCGGGCGGCACCAAACCTTGGCCGTCAGGACCACAGGCCGATGGTCCCGGCGAAGGCCGCAGTGATGCGCGGGGTCGTGGTGTCCAGCATGTGCCGCACGGCCTGACAGCCGGGCAGCACCAGGCCGTCGCTCCAGGCCAGGAGGGCATGCAGGGCGGGCCCGAGCTCGGGCTCGATCTCGGCCCAGCGGTGCGCGGCGAGCGCCCGGTCGGTCGTCCAGGTCGCGTCGTGGATGCTGACCAGCCCCGCTACGGCCAGCAGCGACTTGCGGGCCAGCAGGCGTCCCAGCCGCGGCTCATTCCCGGCGGCCAGCGCGTCCCGCCAGCGGGCAGCGTGCTGGGCGATATCACCGTTGAAGCCGCGTGCCGCCCGGGCGTCGGCGGGGAACCGGGGCAGGCCGTGACCATGGCCGGGGCCAGCGAGATGAATGCAGTAGTGGCGCAGGAAGACCCGGAACCCGTACGCCTCGTCGGACTCGCCGGCCAGGTCAGCCGGCGACGCGGCGGCGATCTCGACACCCCGGCACAGCCCGCTGAACTGGCTGGACAGCTCGCGGCCGAGTCCTGCGGCCAGTCCAGGGCCCAGCCCGACGGTCAGCAGGTCGACATCCGACTGCGGGTCCCGTGCCTGGCCGGTGGCCACCGATCCGTACAGGTAGGCCGAGGCATCGCGGTCCGCTTCGGCGATCGCCTCGACGGCCGCACTCAGGACCGGCTCAAAAGACTGCGGCACCCGGGAGCGAGCCACCCCCGTGGTGATCGTCCCGTCGGCCGCGACTCCCTCGCCCGGATCACGCACCAGGACGGCCTGCGCCAGTCTTCTTACTACATAGCCTGACGAGGCAGGAGAGGCCCGAGCGCGGACAAGAATGCGTTAACGTTGGCCTTATTCTTACCATAGTCTATAAGCTGAATCCCACGGCATGAGCTCGTGATATCGGCTCTGCCGTCAGCACTGACAGAGATTGTGATTTTCTCGCCCCACGAGCGCAGGCCCATCCCTGTCGTAGCCTTAATCTGCCCAGCTTCCGGGTTTGATTCGGCGACGTGAAACCCGCATTGTGACAGCGCTTTCATGCTGGCTTGAAAGACTTCATCCCTGCCTGCGGAGAAGGCCATGCTGCCTTGGCGGCTTGCGGGCATGCTTTCCTCCCATTTATGCACGCTTCGTGTCGAAGCCTGGAACGTGAAGAAGATGATTCCCAGCTCATGGCCGGTCACGCCATTATCAGCCGGGGCCATCCAGCGCTGGTGCCGGACATGCTGCCTGCGGGAAACGGCAGCTGGCGGCAGGCCCGATAGTAGGTGATGCGAGTCAGCGCGCCGTCCAAGGCCCGAGTTTGTCGGGGTTGCGTACGGCCCAAATGTGCTTGATCTGGTTGTCTGCGACCTCGAACGCGAACACCGTGACGGTGAGGCCGTCTTGCTGGGCGATCAGGCCGGGCTGGCCGTTGACCGTGCGTTCCAGGATCGTCACGGTAGTGGATGCCCGGCTGGCGAGATCGACCAGATAGCGGGCGACCTGCTGGCCACCTTCGATGGGGTGCAGCGCGGCACTGGCCTGGCCACCGCCGTCGGCGATCACCGTGGCGTCGGGGTCGAGCAGGCTGATGAGGGCATCGATGTCCTTGGCGTCCCAGGCGTGCCTGAAGTCCCTGATGAGGGCGGCCTGGCGGGCGGTGGGAGCCGGCGGGGCTTGGGCAGTGTGGATGCGGTGGCGGGCTGAGGAGGCCAGCTGGCGGCAGGCGGCCGGGGTGCGGCCGACGATGCCGGCTACGTCGGCGAAGGAGTAGCCGAAGACGTCGTGCAGGATGAACGCGACCCGCTCGGCTGGGGTCAGCGCTTCCAGCACGACCAGAAAGGCCATGCTGACCGACTCATCCAGGGTGACCCGGTCGGCGGGGTCGGC
This sequence comes from uncultured Actinomycetota bacterium, assembly GCA_963844655.1. Lineage (GTDB taxonomy): Bacteria > Actinomycetota > Actinomycetes > Streptosporangiales > Streptosporangiaceae > JASHPR01. The sequence continues at coordinate 897,199 of CAWJPA010000002.1, forward strand.
GGTGGCGCTGGCTGGCCGGCCGCTGATCCACTCGGTGTGGTCGGGCAGCGGCTCGGGGATCCATTCGCCCACGTAGCGCTCGCGGCGGGCCCGGGCCGAGCCGAGCAGGTCCAGGCAGATGCGGCTGGCGACCGTGGTCAGCCAGGCGCCGGGGGATGCGATGGCATCCCGCTGGGGCCGGGTCATGGCATACCAGCGGGCGTAGGTCTCCTGCACGGCGTCTTCGGCCTCGGCCAGCGAGCCAAGCAGCCGGTAGGCCAGATTGATCAGCTGACGCCGCTCGCTCATGACCGCGCTCAGGCCCCCATCGGGTCGGCCGCCTTCTGGCCCGGATCGGGTGCTCATGATGATGCCCTTCCCTCGGTCGCAGCTGCCCTCACCAGTTCGACGAAACAGCACACCGAACTGTCAGGCCGGCGCCGCTGCCTGACATTCCGGCGGGCTGCGTCGTCGTAGGGGTGAGAAGAACCCACCATCTAGCGGACCGCAGGCTCAGGCTGTGACCCGCAAACGGCAAGGAGATGACGATGGACGCCCGTCTCGATTACCTCGGCAGCCCCCAGGCGCTGAAGGTCGTCAAGCACATCAACTCGGCAGGGGCCGTTGTGCATGACTCGGCGCTGCCGGCCGCGACGCAGGAGCTGGTGAAGCTCCGGGCCAGCCAGATCAACGGCTGCGGCTTCTGCACCGACATGCACACCAAGGACGCCCTGCACGGGGGGGAAAGCCAGCAGCGGCTGAATCTGGTCGCCGCGTGGCGGGAAGCCACGGTCTTCACCGAGGCCGAGCGGGCCGCGCTGGAACTCGCCGAGCAGGGCACCCGCATCGCCGACGCCGCAGGCGGTGTCACCGATGAGGCCTGGGCGAACGCAGCCAAGCACTACGACGATGACCAGCTCATCGCGCTGGTGACGGCCATCGCCCTCATCAACGCCTACAACCGCATGAACGTCATCATCCGGCAGCCCGCCGGCGACTACCAGCCTGGCCAGTTCGGATGAGCGACCTTGAGGCCATCGTTGACCGCGTCGAGATAGAGGCGCTGCGCGGCGAGTACACCGACGCGGCGATGATGCGCGACTACGACCGCCTCGCGTCGCTGTTCACACCCGACGGCGCGATGCGGATCCCCTACGCCAACGTCGAGCTCGCCGGCCGCGAGGAGATCCGCGTCTGGGGCGAGCGGGTACCGGATGTCGTGGACTACCTCGTGCAGACCACGCACCCGGGCACGATCCGGCTTGACGGCGACACCGCGTCCGGCCGTGCGTACCTCTGCGAGCTCATCCACCTGCACGACGGCAGCTCGCACCTGAACTACGCCATCTACCACGACCGCTACCAGCGCACCCGGGACGGCTGGAAGTTCACCGAGCGCGTCTACGAGATCAGGTACCTCGACACCACTCCCCTGACAGGCTCAGTGCCCCACTCAGCGGGAGATACCCTCTGACCGCCGCCCGGAGACCGACAGGAGGCACCACACGATGGGGCAACCGAACGCTCAGCAGGCACTGCGCGCGCTAGATCTGCTCGTAGGCGAGTGGGCGGTGGAGGCGAAGGGCCCGGACGGGCAGGCGTGGCCCGGCGTGGGCCGGGCAAGTTTCCAGTGGCATCCCTCGCACGCGCATCTCGTCCAGCGCATCGCCGTCGATATGCCCGGCGCCCCCGATAGCACCTCGATCATCGGCTGCGACGCTGCCCAGGGCGCCTATGTCCAGCTCTATAGCGACGAGCGCGGGGTGTGCCGTATCTACACCATGCACATCGACGGCAAGCAGTGGATTCTTCAGCGCGATGGTGAGCCATTCGCACAGCGCTTCATCGCGACGATCAGCGATGACGCCCGTACCATCTCGGGCCGCTGGGAGAAAGCCGAGAACGGTCCCGAATTCACCATCGACTTCTATCTCACCTACCGCAAACAGGCGCCACTTGAGCCCTGAACCGCCGCGGTCCAGCAGGACCGTACCTGGTCACCGGTAGCGGAAGCCGTCGAGGAAACGGCGGAAGACGCCGCCTTCGCGAGTAAGGGCGGGGGCAGGCGCGGGCGCGGCGGTGTGCTGGCGAGCGACGGGCTGGTCGTAGTCGGTGCGGGCGATGGCGTTGACGACCCGGGATTCGTCAAAGTCCTCGGAGCCTTCGATCCGGGGCACGTAGCCGACAAGCATGCCGTCACGCATCACTTGGGCTTCAAGGCCGGCTGTGCCGTCGGTGTCCCACTCGGCTTCGCGGCCGCCGGGCAGCGACACCCGGACGCCGAACTGGCCGACGCCGCCGCGGAGCAGGTGAGCGTTGACGCCACGGTCGCGAAGGGAGTCGACCACCCGACGGGCCCGAAATTCGTCCATGCCAGGAAAGTAGCTTTCGTTCCTGAAGAATCGCTGAACGTTTGCTATATGCCGGAACGCTCCGCATCCCGCGGCCCGGCCCGTCCATGACAGCTAGTCATCGCGCCGATGTTGTCCGTCCCCTGCAGCCGTGTGGTTTCATCGGTCGCGGCGACAACGGGGAGAGGACACGGTCATGCCAGGAGCCGTCATCATCGGCGTAGGCCCCGGGATCGGGCTCTCAGTCGCCCGGCGTTTCGCACGGAGCGGGATGCCGGTTTCGGTGATAGCCCGCACGCGCGGCGCCATCGACGCGGCGGCCGAAACGCTGCGGCGCGACAGCGCGCAGGTCACCGGGCTGCTCGCCGACACCACTGACGAGGACGCACTGCGCTCGGCCCTCGATACGGCCGAAGACCGATACGGCGTACCCGATGTGCTCGTCTACAATGCGGCGCTGGTTCGTCGTGACCGGCTGGGCGAGCTCCCCGCCGTGCAGCTGCTCGGCACCTGGGCGGTGAACGTCGGCGGGGCCATCACGGCGGCGGCACACACGGGCAGGAAGATGGCGAGGGCCGGGCATGGCACCTTGATCATCACGGGCGGCATGCCTGAGCCAGCGCCGGAATTCTTCAGCCTCTCCCTCGGCAAGGCCGGGGTTCGGACGCTCGTCGAGCTGCTCGACCAGGAGCTCGGTCCAGCCGGCGTCCACGTCGCGACAGTCACCGTGTACGACGCCGTCGCGGCCGGCACGGCGTTCGACCCGGACGAGATAGCCGAAACTTACTGGCAGCTGTACCGCGAGCCTCCAGGGCAATGGACACGCGAGATGGCCTACACCGGCGCGGCCGGCAAGTCCCCGGCCTAGCCCAAGGTCCCCGCGCTAGGGCGTCTTGTGCCCTACACCTGCGTAGAAGGTTCCCTGCCTCGGTTCCAGCTGCGGCGGCTGGGCATGTGCTTCCCAGCCGCGGGCGGGCACCACGCCGGGGGGCACCAGTTCGAGGCCGTCGAAGAAGGTGATGATCTGGCCGGGGCTGTGGAAGTGCAGTGGCGCGGCCGTGTAGGCCGCTTTGAAGTCGTCCGACAGCGCGTTGTCTTCTCCGGTTCCCACCGAGATGATGAGATAGCTGCCCGGCGGGATCGCGAGCGTGAATGCGGCGGCTACCCGCCGCGCGTGGCGAGCATCCAGGAAATGCAGCACCCCGCACAGCAGCACGCATACCGGCTCGGCCCAGTTGATCAGCCTGATCAGGCCCGGGTCGGTCAAGATGACCTGCGGGTCGCGCAGGTCACCTGGCAGCGCGACCACACCGGGAGCTTTGGCCAGCAACGCCTGGGCGTGGGCCAGCACAACCGGGTCATTGTCCACGTAGGCCACCTTCGCGCCAGGGGCAGCCTGGCCGGCGACGTCATGGGTGTTCACCGCGGTCGGCAGCCCCGCGCCCACGTCGATGAACTGGCCGATGCCCTGGCCGGCCACGTAGGTGACGGCCTTACCCAGGAACTGCCTGTTCTCCCTGGCCATCTGGGCTGAGAGTGGATAGACCTCCAGCATCTTTTGCGCCAGCTCCCGGTCCGCGGCGAAGTTGTCCTTCCCGCCGAGCCAGTAATCCCATACCCGGGCGATGTTCGGCACCGTTGTATCCAACGTCTCCACGGCCGGTCCCCCTCCGTCCTTCGCCGCCGCGCGGGAGCACTAGGCCACATCACGCGGCCCATGCGGTGTGCTCCACGCCAGAGGTCACCATCGGATCGGCTCAAGCCCCGCCGACTCACGCTGGCCTGTCCGCGAACTGCCTGCCGCCGCAAGGCCGACGCCGATCCAGAGCCTAACCAGCTCAAAGACCCTCAACCCAACGTACGCCCACGCCGAACTGGGGCTCACTGCGGCTGCGGGCCCTGGCGGCCCGGCATCAGGCGCGCCACCGGCCTTCATTGTGCTGAAAGCCACTGGGCCACCTAGGTCCTCGAACTGGGCGAAACGCATCCGGATGCGGCGGATCGCGACGTTCCGTGAGTGAAAGGAGGCCGCTACCCGAGCGCCCCGGCTGGGCCCCGATCCGATCAGGAATCGAGAAGCGCCACGGTGCGGCCGGGCCTAGCCTTCGGTGGAAGCGGGGGCGTGACACCGAGCCCCTGAGCGTCAAGGAAAGGAAACTCAAAATGCCCGCGAAGAGTGCCAAGACCGAGTCCGGCGGGTTCAGCGCCGAGGAGCGCGCCGCGATGAAGGAACGCGCCGCTGAGTTGCGCGCCGAGGGCAACAAGGGCGCCAAGAAGGCTGACGGCCTGCAGGCAGTCCTCGACAGCATCGCGGGGATGGCACCGCAGGATCGTGCGCTAGCCGAGCGCGTGCATGTGACGGTGACCGCCGCCGCCCCGGAGTTGTCGCCGAAGACCTGGTATGGGATGCCTGCCTACGCGAACGTGGACGGCAAGGTAGTCGTCTTCTTCCAGAACGCCGGGAAGTTCAGCTACCGCTACTCGACCCTGGGCTTCCAGGATGCGGCAAATCTCGACGACGGCGACATGTGGCCGGTGGCGTACGCACTCACCAAGTGGAGCCCCACGGTGGAGAAAAAGGTCGCCGAGCTGGTGAAGGCCGCGATCTCCTGACCGGAGCGCCGACCGCAGCGAAGCGCCCGCGGCTTGTCGTCGGTCGGGCCGCCACCGACGTTGATGATGATCCAGCTGTTGGCTAGCGCCACGTACGTCGGCTCACCCGAGCGGATGGTCTTGCCGCCGAGCACCTCCGTATAGAAGCGACGGGAGCGCTTCCACGTCGCCAGCAACGATGAAGTGGGTCAGCGCGATCTCGTAGGCGGGCTGGCTGCCGTCAGGCATCTTGTACCTCCACGATCCGGGTGGCGGTATGCGTCGCATCCAGCCCGGAGGCTAGCCACACATAGCCGCATAGGTTTTCACCTTGGCGGTGACGCAGATCGGGCGTCACGGCGGAGAGGGTGATCGGCGGGAATCTCGACCAGGACAATCGGGATGCCGTCGGGATCCTGGATCCACATTTCGGTCAGGCCCCAGGGCTCGGCTGCCGGCTCCCGGATGACCTGGACTCCGGCCGCGGCCAGCCGGGCGTGCTCGGCGCGGACATCCCTTACCTGAATCCAGATCATCACCGAGCGCCCGGGAGGGCCGTCCGCGTGCCCGGAGACCTCGAGCAACCCCTGGCCGAGGAAGAACACCACCCCGGGATCGTCAGGAGGACCGAACTCCCGGTAGATGGCCAGGCCCAGCGTGTCGCGGTAGAAGCGGCGGCTACGGTCCAGGTCGCCGGGCCGCAGGAGGATCCGGCTGCTCAGAACGTCCACGCCACCATTTCAGCATTACGTTGAGTGTGGCGGGAGGTCACCCGTGGCCTGCAGCCGCAGGGGGTTCATCGGTCGCGATCATGGATCGGCTCAGATAGCGCCGCCCGCCAGGCAGGCGCCTGGAAGGGGTCGGCGAAGTACTGGGTCTCGTGCGTTACCAGATCGTCGGTGAACTCCATGACGCTCACCGAGTTGGTGGGCACCCCGTCATAGGTGATGACACATTCGCTCACCCAAATGTCGCCCCCGCCCAGGATCCGCACGATCGTGAAGTGGCGTTCGGCCGGGTGCCCGCCACGCTGCGCCTGGATCTTTGACCGGCCCCGGAAGCGCTCCCCGGACTGCGGGTAGTCCAAAATCGCGTCCGCGGCGTAGATCGCGTGCTCAGTGTCGATGTCTCCGCGGTCGGAGGCCTTCCAGTGCTGCTCCATCCGGGCCCGGGTCCTGGCGTCACGATCCACTGTGCTGTCCACCTAGGACACATTAGCGGCAGGAATCTCACTGCCGTGCGGCTCAGATCTCGCCTGACCGTGTCACTGGCGCCTGCGGAGGGTGGCTGCAACGGGGATGTTGTGACGGATGCGACACTGGCACCAAGTGAGTTTCGCATTCGAGGCCATGAGAGGCAGTCATCCGATGCGTCCTGACATCAGGCCCGGCGGCATTTTCCCTGATTATGCTCTCCCGGACCACATCGGCACGGAGCGTAAGCTCAGCGACCTTCAGGGCCGCGATCCGCTGATCCTCACGCTGGCGCGCGGCAACTACTGCCCCAAAGAGCACCAGCAGCACCTCGAGCTGGCGGCCAACTACCCGAAGATCGCGGTGGCCTACACCCAGGTCGCCACTATCGCCACCGACGACCATCACACCCTGCAAGAATTCCGCGCGTCGGTGGGCGCCCAGTGGACCTTCCTGTCCGATCCCGGCCGGACCGTCCAGCAGGACCTCGACATCCAGGAGTACACCGACCCCGAGCACAACCCCATGATCCCGCACACGCTGGTGCTCAAGCCGGGATTGGTCGTTCACAGTGTCTATAACGGCTACTGGTTCTGGGGCCGCCCGTCGTTCTACGACCTGTGGCGCGACCTGCGCGCGGCCACTGCCGAGATCCGCCCGGACTGGGATCTCAGCACCCCGGGACTGCACGAGGCCTGGGACGCCGGCGACTACTCGAAGTTTCACGGATGGGACCGGCGTTCCCCGCAGTCGACGCCCACGTCGTATGTGTCATAGGGCAACGGTTGCCGCTGCCCTACCCGGCCCAGGTGACTCGTCGGGCCAGCCGGAGACCAAGAGAAGCACCGTCCCGCTTTTGTACTGCCCGCCGCGCGGTGGCCGCGGCGAAGGACCGGGGCGGGCCAGGTAACGCTCGCTCACCGGGCTTGCCGTGCGGCGCTTGGCTGAGCCGCGGCGAGATATGCGAGGCCGTCACCTGGTGGCCAGCCAAAGATCACGGAAGGGGCGATGGCAGTGAGCACACCGGTATGCGAGATGCTCGGGATCGAACAGCCGATCGTTCTGGCACCCATGGTCGACATTCCCCCTCTGGCGGCCGCGGTGTCCAACGCCGGCGCACTCGGCATGGTGACGCTGACCTGGTCCGCTGACACCGGAGCCATCGTCCGGGAGACGGCGGCGCTGACGGCGCGGCCGTTCGGGGGCAACTTCGTTCTCACCGAGGATCGTCACCGTCCCCTTGACCAGGCCCTTGAGGCCGGCTTGCGGATCGTCTCGTTTTTCTTGGGGGATCCCAGCGGCTACATCAAGCCTGTGCACGACGCCGGGGGAATCGTTATGCACACGGTCGGCAGTGCCGAGGAGGCACGGCGGGCAGTCGCGTCCGGCGTGGACGTGATCGTCGCCCAGGGCTGGGAGGCCGGGGGGCACGTGGGAAGTACCGTCGCGACACTGCCATTGGTGCCCGCTGTGGTGGACGCGGTGGCGCCGGTGCCAGTGATCGCGGCTGGCGGGATCGGTGACGCCCGAGGAGTCGCCGCGGTGCTCGCCCTGGGCGCCCAGGCCGCATGGCTAGGAACGCGGTTCCTGCTGGCCCGGGAGATGCCGATCCACGAGGACTACCGGCGCCGGCTAATCGCGGCGGCCGAGACCGACGCCCAGTGGTACCCCAACCTGTACGACGTCGGGTGGCCCGACTCTCCCCACCGCGCCCTCCGCAACTCAACGGCCAGGGCATGGGAGGCCGCGGGCCGCCCCCCGGACGACCAGCGGCCAGGAGAAGGCGACGTGATCGCCCACCTCGCCTCCGGCGAGGCAATCGTTCGATACGAGGGAGCGCCACCGATGGCCGGGACGACCGGTGACATCGAAGCGCTCTCGATGTGGGCCGGACAAAGCGTCGCGCTCGCGAGACAGCCACAGTCAGCGGCGGAAATCGTGACCGAGCTCACTTCCCACCTGTAACCCGGGCCGGATGCGCTCGCATCGCCACCGCCGGCGCTATCGGCTCGGGTTCTTTACGAATGCGATCGTCACACGGCCCATTTCTGTCTGCGCGGTGTGCGCCGGCGAGGTTGCGCCGCGGATTCAATGTCGCCGGGTAATACGGCCCGACCGCCTGATCCGGGCGCGCCATTGATCGGCACCGCGTGGGCGTACCCCTCGTTGATGGGCGCCGACGTGCGCTATAACGTGGAATGTCGGTGGCGCGGTGCCACCGCGAGGAGGCCGGATGCCGGCAGATCCGCCCAGCTCACCCGCGCTGCGCGCGTCCGACGCGGACCGCGACCGAGTCATCGAACTGCTGCGCGCCGCCGTCGCCGACGGCCGGCTCGACCCGGTCGAGTTCGACGAGCGGCTGGACGCGGCGCTGGCCGCCCGCACCATCGACGCGCTGGCCCCGCTCACCGCCGATCTGATCGCGGTGCCAGGCAGCGGCAGCGCACTAACGCTGCCGCTCGCTGGGACGCCGGCCGAGCCGGCCGCCGAACTGCTCACCATCAGCGAGAAGCACGGCACGGTGCGCCGCGACGGCCGGTGGACGCTGCCGCACCGGCTGGCGCTGCACACCGCGTGGAGCGACGTGATGCTGGACCTGACCAGCGCGGTGCGCACCGGGCCCGAGCTGGTCATCGAACTGCGGGTGCGCGGCGGCAGCGTGGAGCTGGTCCTCGTGCCGGGCATGGTAGTTGACGCCAACGAGCTGGCGGTGCGGCACAGCAAGCTGGCTATCACCAGGGACGCGGGCGAGAACACGCCGGAGACGCTGCACGTCCGCCTGGTAGGCCGGATGCGGCACGGCCGGATCGACACCCGGTGGCTTGCGCCGCGCCAGTGACGCGGCAGGCCCGGATACCGCGGGGCCGCTGTCTACCCGGCCGTTGATCGTGCCATTAACCGGGTGCCTGGCTTTGGCACCCCAGGCCTTGTCGGGGTTCAAACGGGACCTCGATCACCCCGCGGCCGCCAGGACCAGCGGCGATGTGGGTACCAAACCGCTGACTGCGCATGATGCTGATCGTGGCACACCGCCCCGGCAGTCGTCGCCGGGCGGCCGGTCCAGTCGACGTCTGCGTCCCCATCGGGCAGTCTGTGCGGGTGGGAAGGCCGCCGTAGGCGCCCGGGTCTTCCCTGGCCTGCTGCAGTTCGTACGTATAGCGTCATCCGGCCGCAAGGGAGCAAGCATTGGCCGTGGCTGGCACAACGGACCTCACGAGATTGCTGGTAGCGATCGCGAACCTTGATCACAAGACCGCTGTGGATCTTCTCGACGCGACACCGTCGCTAGCGACGGCCGGGCTGGCGCGACGCGACGAGTTCTTCCTCGCCGAGCGTCTCGCGCAGGTCTACGAAGACGACACCGCGTTGCATGCTGCTGGGTTCAGTTACGACCCTCAGATGGCGCGAGACCTGATCACACGCGGCGCCAACATTCGGGCCAGAAACCGGCGGGGCGCCGAACCCCTCCACGCGGCGGTGATCGGCATCCCCGGCTCGGCAAGCTGGAACCCGACACGCCAGCAGGATGTCATTCTCTATCTCATCGGCGCGGGCGCTGATCCCAACGCGGCCGCCGCCGGCGGTGTGACACCACTGCATCGAGCTGTCCGAAACCGATGTTCGGCTGCTGTTGAGGCGCTCCTGCGGGCCGGTGCCGATCCTCGCCTCCAAAACGACCGCGGATCGACCGCGTCCGACCTCGCTCACCGGACAACCGGACGCGGTGGCACAGGCTCCGCACCGGCCAAGGCCGAACAACGAATCATCATCGAACTGCTCGAGCTCAACACCGCCTGAGCCACGATCTCGACCCGCACGCGTGCAGCCCTTGGTCGCGAGCATGCCATCATCACGCCGGCCGCGCAGAGGCGTGCCGTCCACAACGGCTGCCCGGCCCGGCGGGTTTGACCTAGAGCGCGCTCTAGCATCCAGACTCATGCTCAGCGCCCGGACGGTACCGGGTGGCTGGAGAGGAACGCGGCATGAAATACCGCACGATTGGCACGGACCAGAAGACCCGCCGTGAGGTGAGCGTGCTCAGCCTGGGCACGATGCACTTCGGCACGGCGACCGACGAGGCGACCTCGTTCGCGATCCTGGACCGGTACGTGGAAGCCGGCGGCACCTTCATCGACACCTCTGACAACTACGCGTTCTGGACCGGCACCCAAGGCGGGGAGAGCGAGGAACTGCTCGGCCGCTGGCGGCGCAGCCGCGGCGCCGGCGACGAGATCGTGATCGCGACAAAGCTGGGTGCCCGGCCGCTTACCCCGGGCACCAGCTTCACCGACAACGCCGAAGGACTGTCGGCCCGCGTGATCCGCGAGTCCTCCGAACGCAGCCGGGACCGGCTCGGCATGGCCCGGCTGGACTTGCTGTACGCGCATATTGACGATCCGGCGGTGCCGCTGGCCGAGACCGTGGAGGCCTTCGCCGCGCTGGTGGCCGAGGGCACCGTGGGCCTGCTGGGAGTGAGCAACCACTGGGCGTGGCAGGTGGAACGGGCCCGCAGCCTGGCTGCCGCTGCCGGGCTGCCGGGCTATGAGGTGCTGCAGTACCAGCACAGCTACCTGCGGCCGCGCGCCGACCTGCCGGGCTCGCGCAGTCCGGACGGCATGCCGGGAATGGTGGGCGGCGACCTGCTCAGCTACCTGCGCGCCGAACCGCAGCTGGCGATGGTCGCCTACTCACCCCTGCTGAAGGGCGGCTACGTCCGCCCGGACAAGCTGGATAGCCCCGAGTTCGCCGAGTACGACCACCCGGGCACGCCCGTCCGGCTGGCGGCGCTGCGGGAGGTGGCCAAGGACGCTGGCGCGACCGTCAACAAGGTGGTCCTGGCCTGGCTGATCGGCGCGGAGATCCCGGTAATCCCGCTGATCGGCGCCTCGTCGGTGGCCCAACTCGATGAGAGCCTGGCCGCGGTGGACCTGGAGCTGACCATCGAACAGCGCGCGAGGCTGGACGCGGCCCGGTGACCATGGTGGCGGGCGCCCTGTGTACTGGTTGCCTACGGGCCGCAGCACTGCGGCCGGTGACCTGCTGGTGGCTGGCGGCGTGCTGATGTCGGGCAGTAGGTGAAGTCGGTGACCCAGGCCCGGTTCGGTGCACTGGCGCGGAACTGCTGGTTCAGCAGATCACGGGCACGCTGACCGTTCCGGGCCGGGATTGTGGTGCGGACCTTGCGGCCGCGGACCAGACGCCGCATGCCCTCCTGGCGCATCAGCCGGTCCACGGTGTGCTTCGACGCGGCAGGGAAGCCGTTGCGCTGAAGCCAGGCCGTCATCTTGCGGCGACCGTAGAGCACCTCCGGCAACGGCCGGCCGCCAGGGCCGCCGGCGCGCAGGTAACGCAGCTTGCCGACGATCGCTGCGTCGGAGCACGTCCGCGGGGCCGGCGGCCTGGCCTTCCACGCCCGGTAGGTGCGCCGGGCGGCCTGCAGGCCCTGCTCGCGCAGGACCGCGCAGACCGACTCGACCCCGCGGCCTTCGCCGCGCTGCTCGTCGATGAACGCGCAGATCAGCGGTGGCGAGGGTCGAGTTCCCTCGCGAAGAAAACCGAAGCCGCCTTCAAGATCTCGTTGGCCTCGCGCAGCTCGGCGTTCTCCTTCTTCAGCCGCCTGATCTCGGCCAGCTCGTCACTCGCCGGGCCGCTGCGCTGCCCGGTACCCACCCGGGCCTGCGGCACCCACTTGCGCAGCGTCTCCGCACCAACCCCGAGCTTCGGGCCCAGCGCCCGGGCCACCGCCCACGCAGAGCCGTACTCATCGAGTCGCTCAAGGGCCATCCGGGTCGCGCGCTCCCGCTGCTCGGCGGGATACCTGTTCGGCATGATCTGCATCCTTCTCAAAGAAGGAAGCGACATCAAAGCGGGACGGTTCACTGTCAGGGCGGGGTGGTCTGGGCGCGTGGGGAGGAGGGTCGCAGGCGGATTTGCAGCTGATCCAGCAGGACGCCGAGGAACGGGTTGTACTGGTAGTTGGTGACTCGGGCGGACAGGAAGTCGACATTATTGAGGGTGGCCAGTGTCACCCAGGGGGCCGCGAAGGTGACGGCCCGGTCGACGGCGGCCCAGGTTTCCGCAGCCTGGGCTGGGTCAATCGCTTGCTGGCTGTCTGCCAGGTTCATCAGCCGGTCGGCCGCAGGGTCGCAGAAGAAGGAGCCGTTCCTGGTGGCGGCTGGGTCGTCGACGCGGAAGTCCGAGCAGCGGAAGAAAAGGTCGAAGAAGTCTGCCGCCGACGGGTAGTCGGCGAACCAGAGGCCGTCTGTGGCCTGAATCCGCCGGCGCGAGTCGTTGGTAGCCTGCTGCACGGCCAGGTTGGGTGCGATGTGCAAGATTGCCCGGTAGCCGAGTTCGCGTAGGACGGAGACGGTGAAGGCGCCCGTCGCCGGGTCCGGGTCGTAGTCGTCGGACCATACCGTGACCCGCATTCCTTTCGTCCCGGACGCGGCCACGAGCAGGCGGGCTGCGGCCAGGTCGGGACCTACCCAGGTGCCGGAGGCGCTGGCATCAGCACTGAACGGACAGTAGCGCTGGTAGCCGGGGATGCCTGGCGGCAGGATCTGGCAGGTTGGTTCGGCCAGGTCCGCGCCGCCGAGCAATGTGACGAATCGGCTGCGGTCAGCGGCGAGGCTGAACGCCCGGCGGACACGGGGGTCGCTGAACGGCGCCACGCGGGTGTTGAACGCGGTGTATACGATTTCCGGCAGTGGGCTGATATGCACCTGGCCGGGGAACCGGGCGCTGAGCCCGGCGGTATCAGGCAGCGGATCGTTAGTCCAGTCGGCCTGCCCGTCCTCAATCTCGGCGGTTTCACCGGTGACCGAGGTGCCAAAGGTCCACACGATGTGATCCGGGGAACCCGCCGGCTGGGCGGCCGCCGACCATTCCCGGAAATACGGGTTTCGCGCGAAGGCAGCCTCCCGGCCCGGGATGTAGCGGATGATCATGTACGGGCCTGTACCCGGAACCGGATCCCGGCCTGCGTCGCGGGCTGGGATGTATGGCGGCACGGGCGCGGTGAACTCGAAGGCGAGCTTGTCAAGAAAGTCGGGGTCCGGTGCGGTGAGCCGGAAGGTCACCGTGCCGCCGGAGTCGTCGGCTATGACGCCGCGATTAAGGTCGCAGAGCTTTCCGGGCGTGCACGCCGCGGCGCCCGCAATCCCGTCGAGGAACGATGCAGCTGTCTGGTTGAGCTCCAGTACCCGCTCGAGTGCATAGCGGAAGTCCTGCGCGCGCACTGGACGGCCGGTCGAGTAGCGCAACCCGGGCCGCAGCGTGAAGGTGTACACCGTCCCGCCAGCGCTCACCGTCGGCATGGCCAGCGCCAGGTCAGGCACCAGCTGCAGTCCGCTGCTGCCGCCCGTTTTCTGGAAGGTCACCAGCGTGTCGTAAGTGGCGTCGGAGAACTGCGCCTGCGTCAGGGGGTAGATCAGGGCGGGGTCGATCGACGTCGGCGGGACGACGCTGACCACTCGCAGCGTGCCGCCGGGCGACCGTGCGCCGCTCGCGGCGCCGACGGCGGCCCAGACGCCGCCGCTAGTGGCGGCGAGGCCCACAGGAGCACCGCCCACCGGGATCGGCGACTGGGGAGTGTCGGTGCCGGCGTTGATCTTTGTCAGCGCTGACGACAGCCGGGCCGCGGCCCACACCGAGCCCCCCGCGACTGCCAGCGCGTCCGGGCCGTCCCCGACGGGGATCGTGGCCGCGACAGCGTCCGTGCCTGGATCCACCCGCGTGACCGTGCTATCGAGCCCGTTAGCTACCCACACCGAGCCAAGGCCGAAAACGATGGCAGTAGGCCCCGAACCGACAGGGATCTGCTGGCCCGGGCGGCGGGTGCGCGGATCGACCCGGGTAACGCTGTCGCCGGCCGGGCTGGTTACCCACACCGAGCCAGCGCCGAAGGCGATGCCGAACGGCGCCGAGGCCAGCGGGATCTCGAAGGTTGGCAGCCCCGAGACGGGATTGAGAGCAGATATTCTGTCCGCTGCGGCGTCGGCCACCCAGATCGAGCCGCCGCCAGCAGCGACTCCGGTCGGTTCGGTTCCGACGGCGATGGTCTGGACGACCTGGCCGACGGCCGCGTTGATCCGCGAGACCGTGCCGTCCAGGGTGCTGGCCACCCAGATGTCCGGCCCGGCGGCCGTGATCGCGCTGGGGTCAGCACCCACCGGTATGGCCTGCTCGATCCAGTTGGTGACCGGGTTGATGCGGTAGACCACGTCAGCTTCCGGGCTCGTCACCCATACCGAGCCATCAGCCGAGACCGCGGCGCCCGGCGGCCCTGGCAGAGTCACGCTGCGGGCGATGCCATTACCGGCCGCACTCACCTCAACGACGCCGTCGGCGAGCACCTTGCCGCCCGCCGGCCCTGCGGTAAGCAGGATCGGCAGGAAGACTGCTGCCAGGCCGAGCACTGCGGCTATCGCCGTCCACTGCAGGGCCCGCCCCCGTTGTGCATGGGCCCGTACGCGGACCGGCGGATCAACCGGTCCGCCCGGGTGCTGATCAGATGGCTGGTTCGGGGCCCCGCCAGCCACCGAGAACAGGGCCCGCCGCGCCGCGCCGCCTCCGGCCGGCTCAAGCTCAGGAGCCTGGAGCAGGATCGCGCGTTCCAGTTCGCGCAACTCCGGGCCGGGCTCAATGCCAAGCTCGCCGATCAGTAGCTCGCGGGCGCGGCGGAAGACGGCCAGCGCTTCGGCCTGCCGCCCCGAGCGGTACAGCGCCAGCATGAGCTGGGCGTGGAAGGCCTCTCGGTACGGGGATCCAGCGATGAGCGCCTCAAGCTCTGGGACGAGCTCCCGGTGCTGCCCCAGGCGCAGCCGCGCCTCGGCAAGCTTTTCGACAGAGGTGAGCCGCTCATCCTCCAGCCGCTGCGCGGCCAGGACAGCGAATGGTGCCCCCTGGACGTCGGCCAGAGCCGACCCTCGCCACATCGCAAGCGCCGAGCTGACCAGGGTCACCGCCGTAGCCGCCTTACCTTGCTCCAGAGCGGCGCTGCCGCTGGCGGCGAGATCCCGGAACCGCCCTACGTCGACACAGCCGGGCCGGACATCGAGCAGGTAGCCAGCCGGCCTGGTCAGCAGCGACGCGCCGGAGGTGCTCATGGCGCGGCGGAGCCTGGAGATGTAGGTCTCCAGGGTGTGGGCCGCCGACGCGGGCGGCCATTCACCCCACAGGTCGTCGATCAGCTGAACAGTCGGGACTGCCTGCCCGGCGTGGAGAGCAAGGTCAGCCAGTACCGCCCGCTGCCGGGGACCTCCGATCGGAAGCGGAACCTGGTCCGCACAAAACTCGATCGCCCCGAGCAGCCTGAAATCCATCGGCATTACCTCTCGAGGAAACGCCCGCGTCATCGCAGCATACTGATGGCCCAGGCAGCAATGCCACAGCACGCCTGCCTGCGATTCGAGCGTTCTGCGACTTGCCGTCGAGCCCAGGGAACCTACCCTGCTCCCCATCCGCAATGCCGCCCGGGTTCGCCGCCAGCAAGATGATCGACAAGAGGGGGACTCTCGACATGAGCCTCTCGCTCAAAATCGCTCGTCGCGCATCGCGGGGTGCGTTCCTTGGTTCCCTTGTGCTGATACTCGGCGCGTGCAGCTCCGGCGGCAGCAGCGCCCCGGGCGGCAGCGCCACAGCATCGAGTTCACCGTCCGCATCTCAGAGCAGGACGGTGAACGTTGGCGTCAATCCGCAGAATACGGTGCTGGATCAGGCCACCCATACGCTTTACGCGCTGAGCGACCCGGAGCACAACACTGACGGCAGCGTGTCTGTCCTGAACGCATCGACGTGCAATGCGCTCCGGGTCTCCGGCTGCGTCAGCACCACGCCATCTGTGCAGGTCGGCAACGGCCCTGTCGCTATCGCCGTGGACCAGGCCACCGACACGATTTATGTCGTCAACTCCAACGACAACACGGTGTCGGTTATCAACGGCGCGACCTGCAACGCCGGCAACACCTCGGGTTGCCGCCGCACGCCGCCAGCCGTGACAGTCGCAAATGGCCCCGTCGACCTGAACGTAGACCAGGCGACCGGCACCGTGTACGTGGCGAACTGGGGAAACGGAGCCGGAACCACCCTGTCGGTCATCGACGGGCGGACCTGCAACGGGCAGGTCACCTCGGGCTGCGGGCACCCCCCCGCGACCGTGAAGATCGGCACCAGCCCAGCCGGCGTGATCGTCGACCAGGCCACAGACACCGTCTACGCGGCCACGGTCGCGCCGAATGGAGCCGAGGTGGTCTCAGTGATCAACGGGGCGACCTGCAACGCCACGACCACATCCGGCTGCCGCAGGACGCCGCCGTCGGTGACCGTCGGCACCGGATCAGTTAACTACAACGTGGCGTTCGCGATCGACCAGGCCGCCAGCACGCTCTACGTCGCGAACTGGAAGGACAACACGCTGTCGATGATCGACACGGCCACCTGCGACGCCGCCGTCACCTCAGGCTGCGCCAAGACCCCGCGCGCGGTGCAGGTTGGAAGCGGTCCAGATGGAGTCACGCTTAACCTGGCCACTCACACTGTTTATGTATCGAACGTCACCAGCGACACCGTCTCAGTACTCGATGCCGCCAGATGCAACGCGAGCGTCAACTCCGGCTGTGACACGCGGCCCGCCCGGTCCCTGCGCACTGGTCATTCACCCCGGTGGATCACCGTGGACCAGGCCACCGACACCATCTACGTGCCGAACGGAGACGACGGCACCATGTCAGTACTCAACGGAGCCACCTGCAACGCGGCCGCCAACTCAGGCTGCAGTTAGACCGGTGCCCGCCGAAGCCCAACCTCAGGCATGTATGAGCCCAGCCAGCCCTCATTGATGGCGCTTAATGATCTTGGCCAGAGTTGCTCACTGATTGGGCGTGTCCTACCGGCTGTGTAAGTGACGTGGCCTGACGATGAGCCGCAGGAAAGGCGGCTCGCGGAAAGGACACGTGATGTCAGACACTGCGATGGTGTCCCGCAAATCCGGCGATCAGGAACCGGCCCGGCGGCCGGTGGTCGATCCGGAGCTGGCGGACGAGCTGCTGGCCCGGGCCGAGGCCGGCGGGGTGGAGCTGCTCGGCTCGGACGGCTTGTTGTCTCAGGTGACCAAGTCGGTGCTGGAACGGGCGCTGGCTGAGGAGATGACTGGTCATCTGGGTTATGAGAAACACGACCCCGCCGGGCGGGGCAGCGGCAACAGCCGCAACGGCACCACCGGAAAGACCGTGCTGACATCGGGCACTGCCGCGCCCGCTACCGTGGCACCCGCAAGAACCTGTTCGACCTGCGCCGCATCGCCGTGGTCATCGCTCACCAGGCCACGACCGGCGGGCACGGACTAGCTGTCTGACTACGTGCCCGGCGCGTTAGCCGCTGGCTGCCCGGGTAAATCGGGCGGTAACTCCGCGACCCGCCGCCAGCTGTACGCATTTCCTCCGGTCACTGCCAGCCGACCGTTTCCCCTCCCTCGCCGCCCTCGGCGAGCACATCTGGGCGGGCAACCGCGACCAGCGATTCACCGCCAGCCTCGACACCCTCATCGGCGGGATCCAGGCCGCGCAATCCCGGAAGGGCAGTCAGCCAGCATCCTGACCACTACCAGCCAACAGCCGGCGGCCAGGCCACCTCGGCCGACCGCTGGTGATCGCCAGATCCTGCGCCCGCATCCACTGGCAACCTCGGCAGCCGGTGAACTGCGCGGGCCGCGGCTGGCCCAGGGACGGAAGCCATGCATGCCCGGGAAAGGCGAGCACCAGGCTGACAGGCAGCCGCGTAGCCCTAGAGAATCTCGGCCGGCCAAGCCTCCGCAGCGGTGCCTATCGCCCAGGTGTCAGGTCGCGGTACTTGGCCTCGACCAGGCAGTAAAGGCCGTAGCAGAGTATGCCGGACGCGAGCAGGCCCAGCAGCCACGAACCATATGCGATGCTGCCCACCGAACGGAAGATCGCGTCCAGCCCCTTCGTCTGCTTCGCGCTGGACAGCACCGCGGCCTTGACCAGGAAGACGCCGACCAGGACGAAAACGACAGCGCGCGCCGCGGACCCGAATGCGCCGACAGCCCGCGTGAGTAGGGCCAGCGCCCGGGACATGTGCTCGGCGGTGAACCGCTCCCGGAAGTTGAGCCTGACCGCGCGCCGACCTGCCTCCAGGCCGCCCGCCACGAAAAGGATCCCGGCCAGGACAACCAGCAGCCGGCCCCATCCCGTTCGCAGCAAATCGGCGGTCATGCCCGTGTCTTGGCGCTGCTCCGACTGGGCCGTCTGCTTCGCAGGGGTCCCCGCCAGAAGCCGGGCGGTGCTCAGGCAAAAGACCGAATACACCAAGAATCCCCACGACGACATCGCACGCTGCCGCCACCTGCCTATCGCGCCGGTGGCGCGGGCAGACCGGAACACGGCCTCAACCAGCTGGGTGAGCGCGTACGCGGCGAGTCCGGCCACCAGCAGCACCAGCGGGACACGCCCCCACGCAGGGGCGACAGCTTCCTGCACGGCTCCGGCGCTGCTCACCGGCGCGCCCGCCCGCCCGTGCGTGGCGAGCGCCAGGCGCAAAGCGAGGTAGCCGACCAGGAGGTACACGGTGCCGCGGCAGGCCAGGCCAAGCCGCGATCCCGCCCGCAGCCAAATCCCCGACGCGCCCCGCGCCATAGAAGCTGCCGCCGCATCCAGGGACGTTCCGGCTGTCCCGCCCAGCCTCTGGGGATCTTCCACCGGACCGTTCGCCTCCGCTGACCAGTATGCGCCGCTGACCAGTATGCGCCGCCCTGCCCCGTCGCAGACATTCCTCCAGCGGCCGCTGCCTCTCCGACGATGCGGAAGGCCCCCGCGGCTCGGCCAGGGCGAGCCGCCGGTCCCGGATGTCGTCCCGGCTCGGAATCGCCGGACCGATGCTCAGCAGCCGGGACGAGCTGTTGCACTGGGCGTGAGGTGGACCGGCCCGCACTTGTCCGCAAGTGCCGCTTGATCCTGCCGCTGATGCGCATGTGCGCGTAGGCGGCCAGGTTGCGCCGACGGAGGGGCAACCTGGCTGATCGCCCTTCATCGGGCTGACATACCCACCTGCATCAGGTCCTCGGTTGGCTCAGGGCCGCGCCTGTACCGCTGCACGCTCGAGCACACCAGGTTGCGGTGGGTCTACTGCGCGAGCTGCAAGTGCGAGAGCAACAACGAGGGAGACGCGGGGCCGGCGGCCAACCCGACCTGATCAGAGGCCAGTGCGCGCACCGGTAGGCCCGTCCAGCTTGATGCAACCAGCTGCCAATTCGCAGGTAGTCACCCACGCCCAGTTCGGGATTTCCAGCACATCCTAACCATGGTTGCGATGTACTTGTGCCCGATAGCGGAAAGCCTGTTATTGGCTGCGGAATGCTCTATGAGCGGAAGCCCGGGAAGGGTAAAATAATGTTTACCGCTCCGGACCCAGGCAGTTGCACCCGCAAATATCCGCGGGTGCTTGGCAGGGCCCGGATTTTTTCGCGCACGGACCGGTGTTGGCAAGACGCCACGGACAGAGGGACGGTGAGAACCTACTGGGGAATTCTCCCCACCGCGATCTGCCCAAGCATGACCGAATACCGCGTGCGTCACCTCGTCACTGGCTAAAAGAGTCGGTTATGGGCATCATCGCCTGGATTGTTCTCGGCCTGGCCGCAGGGTTGCTCGCCAATATGCTGATCCCCGGCAGGAGATCACAAGGACTTATCCTCACCTGCGTAATCGGCATCGTAGGGGCACTACTCGGCGGCTGGGCCGCCACCAAGCTGTTCCACATCCACAGCCTCCAAGGGTTCTTCAACCTTTCCACCTGGCTCACCGCGATCGTCGGCGCAGCGATCCTGCTGCTCGCCTTCCATCTGATCACCGGGCGATCCTCCAGCCGGTCTGGCTGGTTCGCGCACCGCTGAGACACGCCAGTGGGGGCTCCGGCACCGTGATTAAGCCCGGGACCCGGCCGGCTTCCGTAACGATGATGATCGTGCCCGGTGGCGGCCCCCGTTCACCGCCGGGCCCGCGATGCCGGCGTCTGCCTGCCAGTACCGGCCGCGTCGCGAACGGCGGGCTCCCCCGCTGCCTGTTCGCTGCATCTGCGCTGCCTTTCCCAGAGTCTCCGGACTCACCGGGGCGGTTCACACCTCTCCCGGCGATCAGACCCTTGACCTGCGACTTCCTCTGTAGCCCCGACCGGATGAACCGGCGCTACCGCCTTGAGAGGGCGGGTTTTCGTTCACATTTCTTTTTAGCCATCCAGGTGATTCTTCGCTAAGCTCCTGATCAGAGCGGTAATTTGAGTATCGGCCAATGTTTATTCGTGTCTTGTAGTGACGCAGGGTTCACGGACAAATGACGGACGAATGATCTAGGAGGTCCGCGGAGCCGATGGGGTACGCGAAGAAGCGGATCGGCCGGGACGGCAAGCCGCGATACACGGCTGTCTACCTCGATCTGCGTGGCTCGGAGCGGTCGGCGGGGACCTTCAGTAGTGAGAGGGCCGCGAACAAAGCCTGGCAGAACGCCGAGGTAGAGCTGCGGCAAGGGCGCATCGGGGACCCTGCACGCGGACGCCAGACGTTCCAGAGGTATGTCGAGGAGCAGTGGCTGCCCAATCACGTGCTGGAGCCGACGACCCGGGAGAAGTACACTTATTACCTGGGTGCCTATGTCCTTCCGGCGCTCGGCCCGATGCGCATGACCGATATATTCCTGAGCACATCAGGGAATGGATCACCCGGATGCAGCGCGAGGGCCAATCCGCGTGGACGATCCAGTACTGCAAAAGCTCGATCCTGAGCTCCATCTTCACGACCGCGCTCAACCACCAGGTGACTTATATTCACCCGTGCCGGGGAGTAAAGATTCCCACCGTGCCCGCCACGGTACGGACGATCGTCACTCCGGAGCAGTTCGACGTGGTCTACGGTGCTATGGCGGATGCCGACGCCCAGCTTCTGGTCGAGACCGCGATCGAGAGCGGGCTGCGCTGGGGCGAGCTGACCGAATTGCGTGTTAAGGATCTCGACCTGCCCACCCGGATGCTGACGGTGAGCCGCAAGGTGACCGAGGTCAACCGGGAGTTCCACCCCGACGGCAGGCGGTTCCTCGTCAATCCCTACCCCAAGGACAAGGAGTACCGGCGGCTCAAGCTCAGCCCGCAGATCACCGCGAAGCTCAACGCCCACGTCAAGGCCCGCAACCTCGGCCCCGATGGCCTGCTGTTTGCCCGGCTGCCAACGGCACCCGCACCCCTGCTCATGGTCATTGACCCCGGCTCCCTAGGGTTCACCGAACCAAACGCCACAGGCCACCGGTACCGACACGGGACACTCAGCGCCTACAACAGCGGGCCTTGCCGGTGCCCGCACTGCCGACGCGCCTTCGCCGACTACCGCGCCGGACGCCGCGCGGCCCGGGGCAGGTCTCCGCGCCCGGTACGTGTAGCCGATGCAGACGAGCACATGAGCCGTAACTGGTCCGGCGCATGGTCTGGCACCCGGCCTGCGAGGCCGCAGGCCTGACCGACCTGCCACGCTTTCATGATCTTCGCCATTCACACGCGTCCTGGCTGCTCGCCGGAGGAGCCGACCTGCAAGTCGTGAAGGAACGCCTCGGCCACGCCTCGATCATGACCACCCAGCGGTACCTGCACACCCTGCCCGACGCGGACGAGACCGCCGTCGAGGCATTCACCCGCATCCGCAGCCGCAGCACGAAGCCCGCCAGCCGAACGCCGAGAAGGTCTGCGTGAATCCCCGGACACGCCGCGCGGCGCTGTACGCGATCGGCGCGATCGCGATCCTGGCTAGCGCCAACGCGCTGGCGCACAGCTACGCGGGCCTGTACCAGTGGGCGGTTCATCACCGGCTCACTGGCTGGCAGGCCAAGTCCTGGCCCGCGGAGGTCGACGTGTTCTTGGCTGTCGGTGAGCTGGCTCTCTATGTCGCCTACCTTGATGACTGGCCGGTACGGCAGCGGATCTGGCCCTGGACCACCACGCTGGCGCCGCAGCGAAAAGGAATGATCGTTCGGCACCCCTATGTGGTTGCGCCCCAGTGAACGGACCGGGCGAACGACTAGCCAAGCGGCCATCCGCTTGGGTGTGCCAGCAGGATGGCATTCCGCATCCCCCATGTCGTTAGTTCGCACCGGCCGCGGTGGGCCGCGTGGCCCGGAGCGGCGTGACGGAAACCGTCCTTACCCGCCCGGCGTCGCTGTGACGCGTCTGGTACTGGCGGCGGTGAGCAGTGCCTTGTGATCGCGGTGGCTTGATCGGCGTAACAGGCGCCGAACGCGGAGACCGCTTCGTCGAAATGCGAGGAACGCGGCACCTGCTGGCGGAGCGCCCCTCCCGGCGTATGCGCTGGTTCTAGGTCTGTCCCCGGGTCATCTCATCCGGCCCGTCCCGGCGAGGGCCGGTTTCGTCCCGCGTCCCTCCGCCGCAGCCAGTGCGGCGCTCCCGGTGGCATGCCCCGGGACACGCTGCCGGCGCTGCGGTAGACGAGCAGGCCGTGCGGGCGCTTGCCCTGCCTGAAGCCAGGCTCGGCGGTCACGACCTCGCCGTCCACGGAAAGCCAGATCGGCGCGCCGTCCGTGGACGAGATGTCCACTGCCGTGGCCCGCCACGCGTGGTAGACCCGGCACCGGCCGAGCGTGCCGGTAAGGACGGCGGCGACCAGGCGCGACCTGGCCAGCGGCCCGGCGTCGACCACGCGGATGTCGAGATACCCGTCGGAAAGGTTGGGACGGTACGCGGGCGCCGTCCCCTGCGGCTCATACTGGCAGTTGCCCGCGAAGTACAGCCACAGCCGACGTCGGCGGCCATTCAGGATGAGTTCGTGCGGCCGGCCGCGCCGCAGCACCTGGATCAGGGCAACGATCACCGCGGCCCGTCGGCCCAGCGCCTGCTCCAGGTCCTCCCTGGCCCGCACCAGGTCAACGTAGACGCCCGTGCTCGAGGTGTTGATGAACGGCCGGCGGCCGACCACGCCGACATCGACCAGAACGGCCTCGCCGGCCCGCAGCGCCGCCAGCGCGTCATCGACGGACCACACGCCCAGGTCGGCGGCGAAATGGTTGAACGTGCCGGCCGGGATCACCAGCAGCGGCAAGCCCGCGTCCAGGGCGACAGCGCAGGCCGCGCAGGCCGTGCCATCGCCGCCGGCGATCCCGAGGATCCGCGCCCTGTCTGCTGCCTGGCGGAGCTGGCCGGCGAGGTCCTGGCCAGCGTCCGTCTCGATGATCTCGGCTTGCGGCAGCTCGGCACGCAGCTGGTTGGCCAACCCGGGCGACGCCGTCCCGGCTGATCTGTTGACCGCCAGGACGAGGCCTTCGCCCGTGGGCGGCCGCGGGTGCCGCGCGCGGCGGCCTGAGCGCGGCTGCCGGACAGGGGGGCGACGCGGCCACCAGCGCAGCGTCGCCGCGCCTGCGGCCGCGCCGACCACGAACCCGCAGAGCACATCGGACGGGTACTGGCCCCCCGTGACCAGCTGGGACGCTCCCACAGCCGCGGCCAGCAAGGGTGACGGGCGCGGCGAGGCCCGGGCTTCTCAAGCGCCACCCCGGTCGCGAAGGCAGCCGCGGACGCCGCGTGAGCGGACGGGAAGGGGCGTGATCACCGAGAGCCCGCTGGAGCTGCCGGGGGCCAGGAACGTCGGCTCCCGCCGGGTCTCGGGCGGCCAGGCCCCTGGCGGTGATAGTGGCCGCTGCGCTCTGCGGCGGCCATGCCGCCGATGCCGCGCCAGGCAGCCCGGCGCGCTCGCCTGTCCCCGGTCACCCACAGTCCGATCGCCAGCCCGGTCCACAGCAGGCCATGGTTGGCCAGCCTCAGCCACGGCATCACCCGGTGCAGCAGGCGGGAATGGTTCTCCGCGACGCGGCGCAGGGCAGTGCGGTCCAGGGCCGACACCGCGTTTCGCAGACCTGGACGGAACTGGCTTGCCTGGCACACCGACATTTCTTGCCTCAGGCTGGCGCGTTTGCCCTCGCCGCACATCCTCAAGGCGTGTGGTTGCGGATACGCAGGCCAGACGAAAGCTACCCGATCATGCGGGTTGGACCTCCCCGCCGCGGCCGGCGGAGTGCGGTTGTGCCGGCGCTGGCCATGGCGGTCGCCTGATCAGCGTCGGCAGTCAAGCCGCAGATCAGCGCGGGGAGCAGTCGTGTTGCAGGCCAGGTTCAACCTGATCACCGCAGATCCGCTGCGGCTGGGTGACTCGGTCATTTTATCGAGGCCCAGGTCCGCCCGGTAGTCGAAGTCTGCCCGGCAGCCTGGGAATGTCGCTGTACACGAACCCGGAACTCGGTGTGGCGGACTCGAGTCATTCTGGACGTCGCGGGCGGCGCTGGTGCAAAGCGGGGAGATGGGCTGGCCAGCTCGCCGCGAGGCGGTGCGGCGTGCGGTGGAACGGTCGCCGTTGAGCGCTACCGGGTACCCGTTTTCGAACGGGAGGCGCCGCTGCGAGCCGGGGCAGGGCTCCGGCTCACCCGGATGGACGTCGAGCCGTCCAGGGTCGAGGACGCGGTGGAATCCTATGGGGATATCGCGGTCCCGCGGCTGGCGGAGACCGAGGGGTTCCTGCGGGGCCCTGCTGCTGGTCGACCGGAGCACGGGGCATTCGATCTCAAGCCGAGACCATATGGCGGAGCACCGAGACGCTGGCCGGGGAGCCGCAGCACGGCCGCGGTGGTCCGGGTCGATACGGTCGCGTCGACAGACGGGGTGATACTGGCGGTCGAGGAATACGGGCTCGTCTTCAGTTCCGCACGAAAGGCCTGAGGACCCCGGCCGCGGCCATGCCGCAGCTGTATCCCAGGACCGGCTGGCGCGGCTGCTCACGGGACTGAGCCCACGTCGCAGCCACTGAGGTGCTAGGGGGACACAACGAGATGACTCTCCACCTTGGCCACCCCTGGAGCTGCCGCGGCCGCGGCGGTCGCGGCGGTCGCCTCGTTCAGCGAGTGCACGTGCCCGTAGAGCTTGGCGGTGTGATCGGACACCTCGACGTTGATGTGGCGCGCGTCTATCTCGGCCTCGCGCTTGAATGCTTCCTCAATCTCAGCTTGGACCCGGTCCGGCCGTACCGGCGGCGTGACCACGATGTTGTTCGTGATTCCCACGACGCCGCGCACATGCCGGACCATCCGCTCGACTTCGTGGCGCTGGTAGTCCCAGTCGACCTCGCCGTCGAGCGTCACCCAGCCGGCCTGCACCCGGGCCTGCACCTGGCCCTCGGGAATGTTCGTGTTCCATTCCAGGACATGCGCGATGGCCCGGGCCACGTCCGAGTCGTCCCGTGGCTCCCCGGCCAGCCGGACCTGGAGCTCATCGGCAACGGCCTTGACGCCGTATACCCGTGATGCGGCCCGGGCGGCCCCCAGCTTCTCGCCATAGGTCGGTACGCGTCCCGTCAGCGTTACGGCCCCGTCCTTGACCGCCACGCCGATCTCGTCAGGATCGGATACCTGCGGGTCCCACCGCAGCTCACGAAGGACGTCTTCCCTGATCTCGCTGTCGGATTTCATCGGCTTACCCCCTATAACTAGCGTGCTGGCTCAACAACGTAACTAGCGTGCTGGCTCAACAACCCGACGTTAGAAACGCAGCCGCCCAGGCACATCACATGTTTGGGTAGCTATGCGCTTCCGCTGGCCGCCTGCGCCTCAGGGCAGCAACGCGCTGTCGGCCGGCTGGCCCGGACTAGCCGGTATGAGGATGCGGCGCCCCCGCGCGGTGGCGAAGCTGGCAGCAGCGTGATCGCCTGCTGAACGATGACCCCGCCGCGGCCGGCCGAAGGGCCCGAGCTGGCGGTCCTTCGGGCGGATCAGCTGCCGGGGTCGGGAGCGGAGGTCAGACGGTGCTGGTTCCCCGGCGCGCCCTGCCGTCGGGCTTGCCCCTGCTGCGGGGGTTGCTGCCGGTCCGGCGCGGTGAGGTGGCGGGGGACGTGCTGGCCGGCGTGACGCTGGCCGCCCTGGCCATCCCTCAGGCGCTCGGGTACGCCAGGATCGCCGGCATGCCGGCAGTGACCGGCTTGTACACGCTGCTCATCCCGATGGCGATGTTCGCCGTTCTCGGATCTTCACGTCATCTTGTTGTTGCTGCGGACTCCGCTGCCGCGGCGATACTGGCCGGGGCACTCGTCAGCCTGGCCGCCCCTGGCTCCGCCAGGTACGTGCAGCTCGCCGCGCTGGCCGCGCTGCTTACGGGCGGATTGCTGCTGCTGGCGCGGCTGGCCCGGCTCGGCTTCCTCGCCAACTTCCTGTCCCGCACCGTCCTGGCCGGGTTCCTTACCGGGGTTGGCATTCAGGTGGCTGCCGGGCAACTGCCTGCGATGCTCGGGGTCACGACCGCGGGTACCCGCACTCTGAGTGGGCTCGCGGGCACTGTGGGGGCGCTGCCGCGGGCTCATCTGGGAACCGCGGCCGTGTCGGTCGCGGTAATCCTGGTCATGCTGACCGCCCGCAAGATCACGCGGCGGATTCCCGGGGCACTGATCGCCGTCATTGGCGCGATCATCGTGAGCCACGCGGCCGATCTCGCCCGGCACGGTGTAGCCGTCATCGGCCCGGTCCACCGCGGGCTGCCGCCACTGGGCCTGCCCGCGCTCGGCTGGCCCGAAGCCACCGGGCTACTCGGCCCCGCCGCGTGGCTGTTCGTCGTCATCCTGGGCCAGAGCGCGGCGACCGCTCACCTGTATGCCGCCAGGCATGACGAAACCGTCAGCACGGACACCGACCTGGTCGGCCTGGGCGCCGCCAACGTCGCGGCGGCGTTCTCCGGTGCCTTTGTCGTCAATGGCAGTCCCACCCAGACCCAGATGGTCGATAGCGCGGGCGGCCGCAGCCAGCTGGCCCAGCTCACCACCGGCGTGATAGTGCTCTTGGTCCTGCTCTTCGTCACCGGGCCGCTCGCCTACCTGCCGACGGCTGCCTTGGCGGCCGTGGTCTTCGTGATCGGTGTCGAGCTTGTCAACATCACCGAGATGCGGCGTATCCTGTCCGTCCGCCGCGATGAGTTCGCCATCGCCCTGCTGGCCGCGGCCGCGGTCGTCGCCCTGGGCGTGCAGGACGGCATCGTCCTGGCCGTGATCGCCTCGATCATCGGCCACCTGCGCTACACCTATCATCCCCGGAACAGCGTGCTGGTGAAGTCGTCAGCCGGACACTGGCAGGCCGTCCCGGTCCAGCCCGGCGCCCGAACGGAGCAGGGCCTGGTGGTCTACCGGTTCGGCGCCAGCCTCTACTATGCCA
Organism: uncultured Actinomycetota bacterium; assembly: GCA_963844655.1. Classification (GTDB taxonomy): domain Bacteria; phylum Actinomycetota; class Actinomycetes; order Streptosporangiales; family Streptosporangiaceae; genus JASHPR01. Next base: position 924,556 of record CAWJPA010000002.1, read on the forward strand.
ACGCCTCCCGGCTGCAGGAGGATGTCTCGGCCCTCACCGGCCTGGGAAGCCCGCTGCGGTGGATGGTTCTCGACGGCGCGGCCATCGGCGATGTCGACTACACCGCGGCGGCGGTTCTCGGCCGGGTCGCCACACAACTGAACCAGCAAGGCATCCGCTTGATTCTCGCCAGCCTGCTGCCCGCCGTCCGCGGCCAGCTTGACCGCTATGGAATCAGCGCCGCCATCGGCCCCGGTGCGTATTACGACACGCCGGGCCAGGCGCTTGAGGAATTCCGCGCTGCCGGGGGCATGAGGACTACACACCTAGGTGAAGTGCGGAAAAGGTCATGACGCCAGGCTCGGTACAGGCGTCAGGCCGACGCGAGGCGGAGTGCCGCAGCGCGGCAGGAAGAGGGGCCAGCCATGGCCATTCCGGCATCATCACGTCGTTGCCCCGGGCAGCCAGCGAGCCGCCTGGAGCGGGCCGAGCCGGCCGAACTCAGCGACGAGCAGCTGGCGGGCTTCGTGATGAGCCCGCTGGCGAGGTGCGCGGTGACCGATATCGGCCCCGACGAGTGGTTCCCCGTGGCCACGGTGGCGAAGGCGGCCCGGGCCGAGGCAGCGTGCGCCCTTGCCCTGTGTGCGGTGTGCCCGGTGCGTGCCGAGTGCCTGGAGCTGTCCTTGCGGCACTGGTGCACCATAGGTAGGTACGGCATCTGGGGCGGGCTCGTTGAAACCGAGCGTGCTGCGGTACACCAGGCCTGGCTGGCGGGCGTCAAGGTCACGGTCCTGCTGGCGCCCGCGCCGCTGGCGCGACGCGACTCCGGAGACCGGGCGCGCAGGCTCGGGTTCTCACCGCGGCGGCGTCCCCTGCCCCGCGGCGATGCGGGCCAGCTCGACCCGCGAGGAGATTCCGAGCTTGCGGAAGACCTGGCGCAGGTGGAAGGCAACCGTGTGCACACTGATGAACATCTGGTCAGCCACTTGCTGGTTGGTCAGCCCCTGTGAGACTAGGTCAGACACTCGATGTTCGGTGCCGGTGAGGCTGGGCCAGCCGGTCGTCGGCCGGGCTCCCACAGCCCAGTGCCGTTTCCGGACGCCTAAGCCTGCGGAGCCGCCTGCGCACCCGGGCCAGTCCCGCGCCGCCCCGGTGTTGTCGTAGTCCTCGATGGCCTCATCGAGGCGGGCGATGGCGTCGCGGTGGCTGCCTGCCGCGGCCAGCAGTTCCCCGAGATCCTCTGCAGCGGAGGCGCGTGCCCACGGGTCAGCGTGATCTGTGGCCGCCTGCTCCAGGCGGGCCGGATCCCGGTTGACAATGCCGCCGTGGTGCACAGCCGAGGTCGCGGCCACCGCGAGTTCCGGGCTCTCGTACGAGATCTCGCCCGCGGCCGCGGCGGCGGCCCGGGCCCGCTGCTGGTCACCCGCCGCCCGGGGCGGTGCGGACCAGCCAGGCTGCGCAGGTCGGGTCGCACATGAGCAGGAACCGGTGCGTGCCGAGGTCGGCATAGACGTCCTCTAGCATCCTCAGTCCGGCCCGGGAACCGTGACGAGCCTCTTCGATCTGGGCCGCCACGATCGTGTCCCAGGTGGCAGCGCAGGCGGCCCCGGCAAGAGAGGGTCGCGCCTGCGGAGCCTGATGTGCGGCGCGGCAGCCTTCAGGTCGCCACGGCGCAGGGCAATGGCGGCCAGAATGGCCGGGCGCCCCCGAACCGTGCAGGCGGTCCCGAAGGTGCTGGCGACGCTGAGGTCGGACTGGGCTTCGGCGTTGGCATCATCGAGCCGGCCCGCGGCCAGGGACATGCGCGCGCGCAGCGTAGCCGGGGTGGCCGACCACCCCGGCAGGCCCTGCGGAGTTGCGTGTTCGGACGCGGCCCGCATGACGCTGCGCGCTTCGTCGAATCGCCGCAGGTCCACGAGCCGGGAGGCCAGGAAGAGATGCGGGTGCCACTGCCGTGCGCCGGGCTGCTGGCTGGCCGCCAGGCGGGCGGCCTCGGCCGATAGATCCATGGACGCGGCCAGCAGGCCGCCGTCCCACATGATGACGGCCCGGACGATCAGCGCCGCGATCACTACGTCGCTGCGTTCCTGCTCGCGAGCTGCCAGGACGGATTCCGCTTGCTGGCTGGCCCTTCGGTTGTCCCGCAGGCTGGTCAGGCCCTGCAGCAGGGCGATCCTGGCCTCCGCCCGGAGTTCACCCGGCAGCCGCGGCTCGGCCAGCACCCGCTCAGCCTCGATCAGTGCGTCGGCGGCCTGGCCGCTCAGCCACAGCGAGGAGGACAGCGCGCACCGCAGCCGCGCGCTGGTGATGGCCGGCAGCGGCAGCGCCAGCGCGGAGGAGGTCAGCTCGGTCGCTGCCGCGAACCGTCCGGAGGCCGTCAGCGCCTCCGCGGCGGCCACTGAACGGTGGATCACTTCCGGATCTCCCGGCGCGGTCAGGTCAAGAGCGCGGGTGGCCAGATCGGCGGCAATGGCCGGCGATGAAGGAAGCACCTCCGCGGCGGCCCGGTCCAGCCCAGCGAGCGCTTCCCGGTCGCCGCTGCGCGCAGCCGAGCAGATGGGCGGCAGCCGACGCCCCCCAGCCGCGCGCGAGCAGGATCTCCCCGATCTGACGGTGCAGGGCCTGCACTACCGGCGGCGGCAGGGTCTCCAAGACTGCCTGCCGGGCCAGCTCATGCCGGAAGGTCAGCGCGTCCTGGGTCGTGACAAGCACCCCGGCGGCGAGCGCCTCATCGACGGCGGGCAGCAAGGCGGCCGGAGAGGTGCCCATCATCGCAGCCGTGTCCTCCAGCCGGAACGACCGGCCGAGCACCGCGGCGGTCTCCAGAAGCTGCCTGGTCTGGGCGCCGAGCCCGCCCAGCGTGTCCTGTACCGCCGCCTGGACCCTCCTCGGCACATGCGCGGACGTCAGGCAGGCCTGGCCGGCGGTGACGACGACGGCGTTCTCCTCCAGCAGGCCTGCAACGAGTTCGGCGAGCAGCAACGGGTTGCCGGCGGCACCGGCGGCCAGCGCCAGCAGGCCCGGATCAGGCGCCGCGCTAAGCCCATCGGTGAGCACCTCGGCTACCGCACCGTCGCTGAGCGGCTGCAGGCTGATGCGGCCAGCACCCTCCGTCTCCAGCAGGTCAAAGAGCAGCCCGGCGTCGTTGTCCCGGTCCGGGGAGTGCCGGGCCAGGATCCAGGCCAGCGGATACGAGGCGAGCTGCCACGGCAGGGTGCGGAGAGCATGCAAGGTGGCGGGGTCGGCCCAGTGCAGATCGTCGAGGCTGACCAGGAGCGGGCCTACCGCTGCTCGCTTCTCGAGGTGGGTCCGCGCTGCCTCGATGAGCCAGATCGGCGAGTTGGCCTGGCCAGCGTCATCGGCTATGGAGGACGACGATTCACCCAGGGCCATGAGCAGCGGCGCTAGGGGCATGAACCGGCTGAGCTCTCGGCGGCGGCGGCGGCCACCGCCACGCCGACGTTCTCCGCGGCGCTGGCGGCCCGCGAAAGGAGCATCGATTTTCCCGCTCCCAGCTCTCCCTCGATGAGCAACACGCCACCGCGAGCCTTGGCGGCGCCCCGCGCCAGCTTAAGAACCGCGCGCAGCTCGTCCTCGCGGCCACGCATCGTCCCGTGCCCGGGCCAGACGCCGGTGCGGCCTGTCCTGCCTCGCCGCCAAGGCAGATTCGTCATCGCGGCCTCTGCCCGTACCAGCCCGGGCCGGCCCATGTGCTACGGACATCATCAGGCACCTGAACTGGCTGCGCGGCAGGGCTCTGCCCGCAACCGTCCTCCCAGACATCGGGCTCGCCATCGAAGGGCTTACCCTCGATCGTGGGTCTTAACTCTCCGGGCTCAGGTGCGGCCGAGGCAGATCTCCGCGCGTGCTTGCGCGAGGTGCTCACGATTAGGTGCGGCCTCTCGCCTGGTCGCCGGGTGAGGGTGCGGGCGGCAGCTCCTCGATAACATCCGGAAGAGGCTGAACGCGCGTTCCCACTCCAGGCTGTGTACGGCCGTCAGCTCTGCATCGATGATTTTGAAGGTCCTGGCCAGCGCGACGCTGATTCCGCCGAAGACCAGCGGCAGGCGGGCCTGGGTGTCCTCACTCAGTTCCGTGCCGAGCGGCGGGCGGGCCGCCAGCTGATCGAGGATGGGCTGAAGCTCGAGCTCCTTGTCGATGCCGCGGAAGCTGTGCATGCTCTCCTGCAGGCCTTTCGTGATCGGCAGGTCCCAGGGCTCGATGATGTCGCGGGCGTTCGCCTTGGCCGTGGCCTGGCCTCTGATGAGCAGGTCGTAGATCGCGTCGTTGACGAAGTCGAGGTAACGCTTGACGTCGTCCCGGTCAACATCAACGCTGCCTGCGGTGCGGAAGAAGTGTTCGAATTTCGTGAAGCCCATCACTGGCATGGCCGCCTCCTGGTCAGCGTCACTCGTATGACTGCATCCGTTCCAGCGCGAGCCGGATCGACATCGCGCCCTCGCCGACGGCCGCGGCCACCCGCTTGACCGAGCCGCTGCGGACGTCGCCGACCGCGAACATACCCGGCTGGCTGGTCTCCAGAACCGAGCGCTGCCAGCCGGTCTCAGCCTCGGCCGCGCCGCCGGTCGCCGGCCGCGCGTGCGGCCCGGTCCGCACGAAGCCGTGCTCGTCGGTGTCAACCAGGCCGTCAAGCCAGCCGGTGCAGGGTGTCACCCCGATGAAGACGAACAGCGCTCGGGCCCGGATGGTGTGGCGCGCCCCGGTCTGGTCGGTCACGGCCACCGCTTCCAGGGCCTGGTCGCCAAGCAGCTCCCGGACTTCGGTGCCCAGCATGACGTGCACGTTGGCGACCCGCTGGATCTGGTCGATGAGGTACCGCGACATGGATTCGCTCAGGTCCGGCTCCCGGGCGATGAGGGTCACCCGGGCCGCGTGCCGGGACAGGAAGACTGCTGCCTGGCCGGCCAGTTGCCGCCGCCGACGATCGCGACCGGATCATCGCGGCAGAGCAGTGCCTCCGCCTGGGACGCGGCGTAGTAGATGCTCACCTGCTCGAAATGCTCCAGGCGCGGCAGGTCGAGCCGGCGGTATATGGCGCCGGTGGCGATGACTACCGATCTGGCGGTGACCGGGGTGCCGTCGTCCAGCCGCACCGTGTAGTGATCGTTGTCCCGTCCGATGGACGCCGCCGTGGCCGGTACGGCGAACCGGGCACCGAACTTCCGGGCCTGGAGCACTGCCCGGTCCGCGAGCTCGGCGCCGGAGATACCCGAGGGAAAACCGAGGTAGTTCTCGATCCGCGAGGAGGTGCCTGCGTGGCCCCCGGTGGCCGTTGCGTCCAGCACCAGAGTCTGCATGCCCTCCGAGGCCCCGTACACGGCGGTCGAGAGGCCGGCCGGGCCTGACCCCACCACGAGCAGGTCCAGGCTGGTGGACGGCACACTCGGTGCCGGGAGCCCGACCGCGGCGGCCAGCTGGGCATTGCTGGGATTGCGAAGCAGCCTTCCGTGCACGATCGCGATGGGCGTGTCCGCAGGCGCCACGCCCAGCTGGCTGAGCAGTGCCTCGGCACCCGGGTCGGTTT
>CAWJPA010000003.1:0-918881 GCA_963844655.1 uncultured Actinomycetota bacterium
GGGCTGCTGGCCCGTCACTTACTGTACCGGGGATCGGCTTGGCGATGAGCGCGACGGGGACGAAGAAGCAGATCTGGCCGGTCGCGAGGGTAAGTGTCCAGAGCGCCTTGTCGTCGTAGTGGGCGGCTGCCTTGGCGTACAGCTCGTCGGGGACGCGCTTCCCGAACGGGTTCGGGGTGAGGACGGCCCCCGCGAGTTCCAGAGTGACTCGCTCGGCGTCGGTGAAGCAGGCGGCGTCGCGCCATGACGCCACGGCGGTGATGCGCTCCTCTGTTTCCCCGGCCTTGCGGAGGAGGCCGGTTTGCCGGACGGTGTGGTACGTGCTGCCAACGATCTGGCCGGCGCGCAGCTGCACCAGGCTGACGGTGGTCTGCGGGATCGCACCGTTCCGGGTCGACTTGGACATGGCGCCGGCAGTGTGCCCAGCCCAGGGAAGAATCGGCTCGGGTCGGGCAGACGCGAGCGGAGATCGTACCGCTCGGTCGTCGTGGGTGCGGACATGGCGAGGCCTTTCCTCCCGAAGCTCAGTGGTACTGGATGGTGTCTGAGTAGTACGACGACACAACCGCTGGGAATGTGAGGCGACGTGCCAGCCTCACATTCCGGTGCGGTGTCTCGTCGGACTGGTTGAGGGCAGATGCGACCAACGGAGGCGGCCCATGAGCACCCGATCAGGGCCGGGACACGGCCGGTCCGACCCGAGCCTGAACGCGTTCACGAGCGAACGGCATGCGCTGACCAATCTCGCCTACCGGATGCTGGGCTCCCTGGCCGAGGCCGAGGATGCCGTGCAGGAGGCCTACGCCCGCTGGTACGCCATGACCCGGCAACAGCAGCAGGCCATCGAATCGCCCGGCGCCTGGCTGACGAAGGTCACCGGCCGTGTCTGCCTGGACCTGCTCGGCTCGGCCCGGGTCCGGCGGGAGCGCTACGTGGGGGAGTGGCTGCCCGAGCCGTTGCCGGACCACGCCGAGTGGATCTCTAAGCCGCCGGGGCCATCGAGGGCGACCCGGCCGACCGGGTCACCCTCGATGAGTCGGTCAGCATGGCGTTCCTGGTCGTGCTCGACTCGATGACCCCGGCCGAGCGCGTCGCATTCGTCCTGCACGACGTCTTCGGCTACCCGTTCGCCGACGTGGCCGACATTGTCGGCCGGACCCCTGCGGCATGCCGCAAGCTGGCCTCCTCGGCCCGCCAGCGCATTCACGCAGCTCGGACTCCTGCAGGTCCGAGGGCACACCAGGCCGGCATCGTCCGGGATTTCAAGCACGCATGGGAGGCCAAAGACATCAACGCCCTCATCCGGCTGCTTGACCCGGACGCCGTGATGACCGCCGACGGCGGTGGTCTGGTCGCCGCTGCGCTCCGCCCGGTCGAAGGCCGCGACAAACTCGCGCGGTACGCCTTCGGCATCGCCGGCAAGGTACCCGGCGTGACGATCCTGGAACGCAACGTCAACGGTCAGCCCGGCCTGGTGGTTCAGCAAGGCGGCACGACCGTCACGGTGCTGGCGTTCACCGTGACCGCCAACCGGATCACCCACATCTGGGCGGTACGCAACCCCGAGAAGCTCCGATCCTGGTCGACGGAGGGGCAGGTGCCGCTCACCGACATGCAGCGAGGTCACTGGCGGTGATCGCCTGCACCCGGCGGTAGTGTCACCACCCCTCCTGCTTCCGAAAGCGAGGTGCCGAGCTCATGGTTAGCAAGAACTCAAAGATGGACGGTAAGTCGGCGGTCGTGGTGGGTGGCGGGATAGGCGGGCTAACCGCTGCCGTGGCACTGCGCCGGGTCGGCTGGCGGGTCACGGTCCTCGAGCGGGCCGCGAGGTTCGGCGAGATCGGCGCCGGTATCACGCTGATGTCCAACGGGCTCCGCTGCCTCGACGCGATCGGCCTCGGTGACGCCGTGCGCGGTAGCGGTCTGCCAATGCTCGCCATCGGCATGCGTACCGCGGCGGGCCGGTGGCTGTCGCGGATCGATGGTGACGGCGCCGACCTCGAGGCGCGGATGGGCACCACTGCGCTTGTCATTCATCGCGCTGACCTGCACAAAATCCTGCGCGACGCGCTGCCGGCCGCGGCCCTTGTTGCCGGCGTGGCGACCACCGGCATCCACGGCGGCGCGGACGGCGGACCGGCGGAGGTTCGCTTCCGGCACCGGGACCACGATGCGCTGCTGCGCGCGGAGCTAGTCGTCGGTGCCGACGGGGTGCACAGCTGGGTTCGTGCCCAGCGCTGGCCCGATGCGCCCGCTCCGGTCTACTCCGGATCTACCACCTGGCGCGCGGTCACGACGCCATCGTCGGCTGCGGTCACCGAGATGAGCCTGAGCTGGGGCCAGGGCACCGAATTCGGTGTGATGCCTCTCGTCGACGGACGCACATACTGGTATGCCGCTGCAAACGCCGGCGAGGCCCAGCGCAACCCCGACGAGCTCGAGGAGCTGCGCCGACGATTCGGGACCTGGCACGAGCCGATCCCGGCAGTCCTCGCGCACACCCAGCCCCAGGCCGTGCTGCGCCACGACATTTACCGGCTACCGAAGCTTGACAGCTACCACCGAGGCAGCGTCGTCCTGCTCGGCGACGCCGCGCACGCGATGACGCCCAACCTCGGGCAAGGCGGCGGGCAGGCCCTCGAAGACGCAATCGTGCTCGCCGCAGCGGTCAGCCGCACCCGCGACGTGGCCACCGCGCTAGCCCGCTACGACCACGAACGCCGGGCCCGCACCCAGGCAATGTCCCTGGCAGCGACCCGGCAGCTGCGATTCGGCCAGCAACTACACAACCCGATCGCCGTAGCAATGCGCAACACCGCGGTCGCGCTCACGCCAGACCGCATCTCGTTGCTCGCCATCGCACGGTACGGCAAGTGGTGCCCGCCCGCGCTCGACAACGAGGGCGAGTTTCTGGATGAAATGGACACGAAAGTGGTCACCTGCAATGCGGAGCCGCCACCCAGCCACCCGGTGCGGTGACGGAATTCCCGGTCACGGCGGTGGGAGCAGCGCCTTGTTCCGGCCGATCTCGGCGATGATCGCGATGGCCACGATCCGGCTCATCAACATGCTCGGGACCGCCCGCGAGGTCCGCCGGGCGCTGCTCGCAGCCCCGGCCCCGGACGCCCCGCCACAGGTCATGAAACGGCCACGGTGGTCAAACAGGTAAGTCGCGCTAACTTAACTAACGGGACATGATCGTCATGGGCGAACAGAGGCCTGGCTCAACGGAATACGGCAGCGTTCCGAGCGGGGCCCGGCGACATCGCCGGCTTCTCGGGGGAGTTCTCGGCAGCGCCCTTGCCCTGGCGCTCGTGGCGGCGGGCTGTTCCCCGGCGAGCCCGTCCGCGGGCGCGCCGAGCAAGGCGCCGGAACAGGCGAGCCCCGTCTGGCTGTGCCGACCCGGCCAGGCCGCCGACCCGTGCGCCTCCAGCCTCGCTGCCACGACGGTCCGGGCGGGCGGCACCTTGATGCCGGCCACCTGGCCGCGCTCGGCGGCGGCGGCGGCGAAGTTCGACTGCTTCTACGTCTACCCGACGGAGAGCCTCGCCGACACCCCCAACACCGCCCTGGCGGTGACCACGAACGAAAAAATCGCCGCGACCGAGCAGGCTGCCCCGCTGTCGCAGGTCTGTAACGTGTGGGCGCCCTCCTACCGCTCCCAGACCTGGCCAAGCGTGGAGAAGGGGCTCGCCGGCGACGAGGCGGTCATGAACTCAACCTTCACCACCGCCTACGACAGCGTGCTCCCCGCCTGGCAGTGGTTCCTCGCCCACACCGGCGGCAAGCCCATCATCCTGGTCGGGGACTCGCAAGGCTCGGCGGTCCTCATCCACCTCATCGCCGCCCAGCTCGACCACCAGCCGTCGGTGCTGCGCCGCCTCCTCGTCGCGGTCGTCGTCGGCGGCAACCTCCAGGTCCCGGAGGGCAAGACGGTCGGCGCCACCTTCACCAGCGTCCCGCTATGCACCTCCGCCACCCAGACGGGCTGCGCGATCGCCTTCTCGTCCTACCCCTCGCAGCCGCCGCCGGACTCGGTGTTCGGCCGGCCGGGCCAGGGCGTGAGCCTGCAGTCCGGGCAGACCGCCAAGGCCGGCCAGCAGGTCGCCTGCGTCAACCCGGCCGCCCTCAGCGGCGGCACCGGCAACCTCGACCCCTACCTCCTCACGGCCACCCAGACCATCCAGCTCCCGGGTCAAACGCGGCAGCTGACCGAGCCCGTCTCCACGCCCTGGGTCACCTACCCCGCCCTCTACTCAGCGGCCTGCGAACAAGGCGGCGGGGCCACCTGGCTCCAGGTCACCAGCCTCGCCGGGACCAGCCGCACCCGGCCCGTCGTGAACGACAACCCGGTGGCCCGTTACGGCGGGGGTATCGGCCCCGCGTGGGGCTACCACGGCTACGAGTACGCCCTCGCCCTGGGCAACCTGCTCCACGACATCGCCGGCCAGGAGGCTGTGTGGGATTCCCGCCACTGATACGCCCGGCTGCCGACAAACCGCTACCCTGCCGGGCGGCGACCCGACTAGAGAAGCGCAACGGAACCTTTGGCACACGCCTCCGTTCTGGATGATCGTGGTTTCTATCGCCGTCAATCCTCGCCGGCCCGAACCTGCCCACCGCACCGCCCACTACCCACGGACCGGGATCAGCGCGATGGCCGGCTGGGCTTGGCCTGGTTCAGTCGTACCCGTCATCTGTCACGACTTCCACGTGACGATCGATCCCGCAGTGGCACCGGTTGAGTACAACTACAAGGACCAGGCGCAGCTCGAGGCGGAGGACGTCGCCTGGCGCGACTGGTCGGGCGAGCAACCCGGCATGAGCGCGTTCGCGCGGGACGGCGACGACGTGTTCCACACATACTCCGCGTATTCCCGCGGCTTCGACGGGCTGTGGACGATGTGGCAGTGGCTGGACCGTGCGCCGCTGGGCCGCAACGAAGGCGACATGTCATGGTTCCATCGGCACGACGAGTACCGCGAGACCGCAGACGAACGGTCCTGACACTCGCACCTATCCGCCCGGAAGCCAATGGCGGAATGGCTGATGCTGTCACCTGCCCGATGACCAGACCGACCTCGTCAGCAGCATCTGAGACGAGACCGTGTACGGCCGGCAGGAAGCGGACTATCCGCCCGGCCGATCCCAGCACCCTGCATGGCAACGGCCAGCAGACAATAACCGGGACAGGCGCAGAGACTAGGGACAGCCCGATAGTGCTAGATCAGGCTTACATCGATTCTGCGGCTTGGAGGACATCATGGCGAACACGGCTCCGAGCGGCCGCAACCGCTACAACACCAAGACCATCGAGGAGTTCCGGGCAAATACGGGACGCGTTGGCGGGCCATGGGGCGGGCATCACGCTGATCCTCGTCCACCACATCGGCGCAAGATCCGGGGTCGAGCGCGTCTCGCCGCTGGCCTACTCCCATCAGGGAGACGGCCGCTATGCGATCTGGGCCGCCAACGGCGGATCGCCAGCCCACCCGAACTGGTACTTCAACCTCAAGGCCTACCCCAGGATAAAGGCCGAGGTGGGCACCCAGACGCTCACGGTACTGGCGGAGGAACTCGACGACACCGCCCGCGCCGAGCTGTGGCCGAGGCTGGTCGCGCAGTATCCCCAACTCGACGATGCCCAGTCCAAGACCACGCGACAGATTCGGGTGTTCATGCTGACCCGACAGCCGCCCGGCGGATCGCGTCCGGCGACGGCGCCTCGTACAGGCAATAAGTCTTACGCCGGTCGGACGAAAGGAACGAGTACAGCCAGCGGACTCCTTCCTCCTCATTGATCCGATTTATTCCATCGATGACCTCAGCGGCCGACGCTGATTTCTTCCACGCTGACTCCCTCGTTGTCGGGCCGATCGACCCGACAGGATGAGTTTGCGGGCTCCACCAAGGTGAGAGTCAAGGCTGTCGGCCGCCAGCCATCTCCCAGTAGCGGAAGGGGTTTTGCAACGGCGGGAACGCTGCGCGCCCAGCGACGTTTCGGGACGCTCAACTCACGCTCAGCGGTGGCGAGGTCGAGCTTCGGGTGGGCCGGAACGTCCACCCCCCGGCTCGAACAGACGGTCCCGGTGTCGTAGATCACCGGCGCCGCCTCACGAGCCAGCCACCGTATCGTGTCGGTACCGGTGATTCCTCGCCGAGGGCTTCTCCCAAGCTGATCTCGCTAGGGAGGTGGGGGTGACCGGGGTGACCCGCCAAGCGATCCAGAAGATGATCGCGTGGGTCGGGAGGGCCGCGGCGGTGAAGCTTAAGGGTGTCGTCTACGACGTCGGGCGTGCCATGGGCGCGCGGTCCGTCAACTGGCGACCCGACTACTCGGCCACTCTCATGCACCGTGCGTTGGACATCATCCGGGTCGACCGGCACGCCAACGCCGTCCACTTGGGCGGCCGCGATCCCCGCCGCTTGCTCGAGGCCGCCGAGTACGCGGCGTCCATCGGGCTCGATCTGTGGATTGGACCCGAGTTGTGGAATGCCAGGCCGCGGCAGACGCTGCGCCACGTCACGGAGTCTGCGGCTCCGTCCGAGCCGCTCTTCCGTCGCTTCGGAGATCAGCTGACCTTCTGCGTCGGCAACGAACTCACCTTCTTCATGCGCGACATCCTTCCCGGCCGCAGTCTCACGCAGCGCACTCGGGCTCCGAACCTCCGCGAGATCGTGCTGTCCGACCAGAAGACCCTGCGCGCGTTCTTCGCCGACACCGCAGCTTCAGTGCGCCCGGTCTACAGCGGCACGATCAGCTACGCCGGGCTGCCGATCGAGCGCGTCGACTGGGAGCACTTCGGCCCAGCCGCCGGAATGCAGGCTCCGCCGAAGGTTCTCCCGCTCGGCGACCCGGGCCACCCAATGGAGACTGGCAGTAATTCGTCGACAGCTGAGGCTCCAGCTTCGGCCGGACACCGGGAGTAGACCGTGGACAGTAAGGGCGGCCAGTAGGGGAACATTTGTCCAAGACACCCCGGCAGTGCGCTTGCGATGCTGGCAGTCATGGCTGGAAGCGCGCACACAGCAAAGGACACATGGGGTGACCCGAATGCTGGTCACCGGTTCGTTCGGCTTGACGATGGTGATACGCGCGTTGTGGAGGACGGCAAGCCGAGCGCGCCCGCCTTGGTGCTGCTCAGCAACGCTGCGGTCCCGTTGGCCCTATGGGACCCGGTAGTCCCGTTGCTCGCCGACGGCTTCCGTGTCATCCGTGTCGACCTGCTCGGCCCCGGGAAGTCGGCAAGCGCCGCCGGCGAGTACGACATCCCTACTCAGGCTCGACGGGTCGGTGCCGCACTGGACGAACTCGGCGTGAACCGGGTGACGGTCATCGGGCATTCCTCCGGCTGTACGGTGGCCACTTCCCTGGCCGAGCAACGGCCCGACGCGGTGGCGGCCCTTGCGCTCATCGATATGGGCCCCGATCCGGACGCCAAGATCCCTGAGAACCGGATCTTCCGCCTCATACTGGCCCCGCTGATAGGGCCAGTGCTGTGGCACCTGAAAACTGAGGCCGCCATCCGGAAGGCCGCCCGTACCGGCTTCGCCCGCCCCATAGACATCCCCGACGCCTTCATCAAGCATGTGCTGGGAATGACGCACCGATCCTTCGTGGGGGCAATGCAGGCGCCGCTGGACTATCTCGGGCAGCGGAGCCTTCCCGACCGGCTGACCGACCTGGGCCTACCGGTGTTGATGGTCTTCGGTGCCGACGACCAGCGGTGGCGCTCCTCGTCGGCTGCCGCATACAGGGTCGTGCCCGGGGCCCGGGTCGAGTTGCTGGCCGGCGTGGGACACACCCCGATGATGGAAGACCCGCAAACGACCGGCAAACTGCTGCTGGACTTTGCCGCAACCGTCGAGCACCACAACTGACAGAGCCCCCGCAGGTCGGCGTCTGGCGAATCTTGGCCGAGGACCGGGTGTGCGTGTGCTCATGGGCTGGGCGACGTGTCGGAATATCGCGCCGGTGGCCCATCAATCGTGGTGGCTCGTAAGCTGGCGACATGCGTCCCGCCGAGCCGGTTCTGGTGTCTCCGGCTCCACAGGAGATCGCGGTCCCGTCATGGCCGGGTCTGCTGGCGGGGGTCAGCATGGCTGGGTTCCGCAATCGAGCTGACGACCTCGTCGACATTCAGGTTGTCCCCTACCCGGCTGTCACGCTGTTCTTCGACTTCGGCCACGGGCTGCTCGTCGAGGATGTCAGTGGTCACCAGCAGCGAGGGAGCGTCGTCGCTGGATTCACGCCCGGCAGGGTTCGAGGTCAAGGCAGGGACATCGAGTGCCTGCAGGTACGACTGTCTCCGCTGGTCGCGCACGCGGTGCTGGGCGCCTCTTCGGCGCTGGGCGGGACGGTGGTTGCTCTCGAGGACCTCTGGGGCCGTGACGCCACTCGACTCCAGGAGCAACTGCGCGCCGCCGGCTCATGGCCGGACCGGTTCGCGATCGTCGAGGCCGCGCTCGCTCGACGGTACGAGGCGAGATGGGCGGTCGACCCGGAGGTCGCCTTCGCCTGGGGGCAGATGGTAACGAACCGCGGGCGGGTTCGGGTCGAGCAGCTGTCCGCCGAGGTCGGATGGAGCCGCAAACGTCTGTGGTCCCGGTTCGGGTCCCAGGTCGGCCTCACCCCCAAGCGGGCCGCCCAGCTGGTCCGTTTCGACCACGCGGCACACCGCCTTGCCGAGGGCGACCGCGCCGCCCTGGTAGCGGTAGAGAGCGGCTACGTCGACCAGTCGCACCTCCACCGCGACGTCATGGCCTTCGCCGGGGTGACGCCCGCGGCCGTGGCCATCGCGCCTTGGCTCGCGGTGGACAGCGTCGCGTGGGCTGGCTCGAAGCACGCAGCATGAACGTAACGCAAGTCAGCTAAGGCTGTGCTCGCGGCGCTGACTACGACAGCGGAACATTTGTCCAAGACACCGGGCCGTGCGCTTGCGAGGCTATGCCCTATGTCCAAGGATCGGAATGGCTCCCCACTGCCGCACCTTCCCTGGCCGCGTTACGGCGTTGACGCACCAGCGCTCCCGGCGGTTCTCGCCACTGCGGGGGTGGGCTGCTGCCTGGCCGCTGCCCGGTGTCGGGCGGGCCGGATTGCGACGGTGACTGCTGGGACGGTGCTGCTCGCCCACGCCGGATTTTTCCTGCATACCACGCTGCGCGGCAAGCTTCGCATCTGGGAGCGCGAACTGGACCGGGCCGGACTCGCGGGTAACGAGCAGCTGCTGGACCTGGGCTGCGGTCGCGGCGCGGTGCTGATCGAGGCGGCTAGGAGGCTGCCAGAGGGACGCGCCGTCGGCGCGGACTTGTGGTCCAGGGACCAGAGCGGCAACAATCCCGAGGCCACGCTCGCCAATGCCGCCGCGGCCGGGGTGGCTGACCGGGTGGAAGTGCACACGGCCGACATGACCGCGCTGCCGTTCGCGGACGACTCTTTCGACGTCGTGACGAGCGCGATGGCGATCCATAACATCCATTCGCCCGAAGGCCGGTACCGTGCCCTGGACGAGGCCATGCGGGTCCTGCGCCCGGGCGGGCAGCTGCTCATCGCCGACCCCTGGCTCATGGCCAGGAAGTATGCCGCGCACATCGGCCAGGGCACTCTGCGCGGGCTCGGACCCGGGTACTGGTACGGCGGTCCGTGGCTCGGTGTCATGCTGCTGCATGCTGTCAAGGAGCGCTAGCTAGCGGGGACCATTGCCATATTGCAAGACGACAACCCGTGCAATCGGTGCTCCCGGTAGGCGCTCCCGAACTTGTGCCGCTCGGAAACTCGATCGTGTTGTTGACCTGCCCGTTTTGCCTGCGAGGCTGGTGCGGTGATGGTTGGCTGACCGGGTGCTGCTCAAGATCGTCTGTCTGCTGATGCGCTGGCTATTCGGCCTGACTGTGCTGCTGTTCCACGGGGACCGGGCGAAGAACGCCGAGTTGCTGGTGCTCCGGCACGAGAACGCGGTGCTGCGCCGGAACGCCGGGCGGGTACGGTACGAACCCGCCGACCGGGTCTGGTTCGCTGTGCTTACCCGGTTCATCCCGCGGCGGCGCTGGGCGGAGGTCTTCCCCGTGACGCCTGCGACGCTGCTGGCCTGGCACCGCAGGCTCGCAGCCAGGAAATACGACACCAGCAAGAGGCGCCGGCCCGGCCGCCCGGCGACGGTCCGGAGCATCGTCCGGCTGGCCGTCCGCTTGGCGCAAGAGAACCCGCTGTGGGGTTACCGCCGTATTCACGGCGAGCTGACCAAGCTGGGCGTGGCGGTCGCGCCGTCCACTGTCTATGAAATCCTGCGCGCCGCGGGCATTGACCCGGCGCCGCGCCGGGACGCCCGGGCCTGGCGGCGGTTCCTGCACGCACAGGCCGCCGGGATCCTGGCGGCTGACTTCCTGCATGTTGACACAGTGACGCTGACCAGACTGTACGTGCTGGTGTTCGCCGAGCACGGCACCCGCCGGATGCACCTCGGCGGCGTCACTGCCCACCCTACGGGCGACTGGACGGTGCAGCAGGCCCGCAACCTGGCCCTCAACCTCGGCGAGCGGTTCGGGGACTTCCGTTTCCTGATCCGTGACCGCGGCTCGAATTACACCGCGTCCTTCGATGCCGTCTTCCAGGCCACCGGCACTACCATCGTGCGCACGGCCGTGCAGGCACCGCGGATGAACGCGACCTGCGAGCGTCTTATTGGCACCCTGCGCCGTGAGCTCCTCGACCGGACCCTGATCCTGAACCAGGCGCACCTGCGCGCCGTCTTGGCCGAGTACCAGGAGCATTACAACACCGCCCGGCCCCATCAGGGCATCAACCAGCGCGTCCCGGACCCTGGCCCCGCTCCCCGCGTCACCGCAGCTGACCCCGGCGCGTGCCAGATCCGCCGAAAACCGGTCCTCAGCGGCCTGATCAACGAATACGAGCGAGCCGCCTGAAACCGAGAAGGCCCAGGTCAAATACAGAATCCTATTTTCGAGCGGCACAGCCCCAGATGGACAGTTAGCCATCCCACGTATATCCCACGACCAGCGGCATTTGGCGGCATCTGCTGGCATCTGGCTGCATGGCCCGAAGCGAGTCAGCGACGTCAAAGCGTCTCTGACCTGGTGTTGTAGCTGGTGGCAGGTGTTGGGTTCGAACCAACGTAGGCTGAGCCGACGGTTTTACAGACCGCTCCCTTTGGCCACTCGGGCAACCTGCCTGATGCCGCCTGCACGGCGGCACAGTGAAGGATAGCGGAACTCATGCCCCTGGTCAGCACCTGGAGTCCAGGTTCGGAGCCGACACGACCCGCTCTCCGGGCCGACCAGCGTGCCGACGAGGCCCGGGCACGTCTAACCTGGGACCCGTGGCATCCGAATCCTCTTTCGACATCGTGTCCAAGATCAACCGTCAGGAAGTCGACAACGCCCTGAACCAGGCGGCGAAGGAGATCAGCACGCGCTTCGATTTCCGCGGCGTGGGCGCGACCATCGCCTGGTCCGGTGATCAAGCCGTGGAGATCAAGGCGAACAGCGAGGAGCGCGCCAACGCCGTGCTCGACGTGTTCAAGGAGAAGCTGGTCCGGCGTTCGGTGTCGCTCAAGGTTCTGGACGCGGGCGAGCCCAAGGCCTCGGGCAGGGAGTACCGCCTCGGGGTTGGCCTGAAGGAAGGCATCTCCCAGGACGACTCCAGGAAGATCTCCAAGATCATCCGGGATGAGGGCCCGAAGGGGGTGCGGGCTCAGGTCCAGGGCGACGAGCTGCGCGTGTCATCCAAGAAGAAGGACGACCTCCAGCAGGTGATCAACCTCCTCAAGGGCAAGGAATTCGACCTCGCGCTGCAGTTCATCAACTACAGGTAGGCGGCGACGGGCGGCCGAACCGGGGAGCGACGGCAGCGCAGGCTGGGCGGGCGGAACAGTGGCGCAGCAGCCTCGCTTGGCGGGCCCGACCGGGACGTGCAGACCGGTTGTCCGGCGCCCTTACGAGGCGACCGAGGTCCGGCGGCGGAAACCCGCGATGCTTGTCGGCCACTTCAGCGCGCCCGCGGTCGCGGCCGCCGAGTTGCCCGCGGCCAGCTGGGCCGCGAGCTCGGCGCAGGCGCGGGCCCGCTCGGCGTCCCTGGCATGGTCGGCGCAACGGCCGCCCGGGATGTTCTCGCAGTCCCAGCAGCCTATGACATCGGCTCCCGAGGCCCGGTAGACCGCCGCATCCTCCAGGGCGGTCAGCACGATCTCCATCTGCCGGGGTGAGAGCGTGGCCTCCTCGCGGCCGGCCAGCCGCGCCCGGGTCAGCAGCGAGGCCACGGCGGTGGCGTTCCGCTTGTCCCAGTGGACCAGCCTGCTGAGGAACTGCCGGTCCCGGCCGCTCAGCCTGATCCCGCGCAGGGCCACGTCGAGCGCCTCGCGCACCGTGGCCCGGCAGGCAGCGGGCCGCTGCAGCGGAACCGGGCCGCTGCCCGGCTTGATGGGCGCGGGTTCCGGCTGGATCTTGGCATCACGCTGAACCGCGGCGCGCTGCGCCGGAACGACAGCCGGTCTGGGGCGGAACCCTGGCGGCTTGGGCACGGCCGCAACCTTGCCGACCTGACGCCCTGGCACACGATCGCTCATGCCCTGCGGCCTCCTAGTCGAGCGCACCTACTTCAGATCCTCGACACACGGGAGGTCAGCTAGCCCCCCGGCTCAATTGCCTGCAGCTTTCGCTGGCCTGCCACCCGGTTGGTGTACACAGTGAGCGACTACAGCAGGACTACGCGAGTATGACGCATCGGACTGCAGTTAGGTTGACACTCTTAGTAACTGATTTGAACCGGCGAAAGTCAACACGCCGGGCCGTCGTGGCGCGCCCCGATCAGCAGATCCGTGCAGATCAGCCGCATTACGGGGGTCGCAGGCGGCCATGACAAGGCGGGCCGGGCGGCCGGGCCGAGCTCACTCAGTGCGACCAGGCGCACCGCCGCCGGCCGCGCCGCGACGGCGCAGCGGGAAGCCCTTACGGAGCCATTCAGGAATCAGCGGGGTAACCATGCGGAAGCCCAGAGAAATCACGAGCCGTCCGTGCCGGCCGGAGGATGCGCGTAGGATCCCCGAATCAGCCGGTCCGTCGATCTGCGGCATTACACTCAGGCATCATCTTGATGCAGTTAGCGTCACAGACGACCGCCTGAGGTGGGCCGGGCACGTCTTCTATCTCCCGAATTCGGGCGATAGATGGAGCCATCGCAGCAGGTCACAAGAGCAGATGCACATTAGACACACACATCCGCCCGGCGACTTCCCGCCGTCGGTAAGATGTAAGGTATTCCTAACCTCAACTAACCTCAACGCCCCGGCCCAGGCCAGGGACAGGGCGGCGCCCATACGGATGCACGCCGTCTCCGTGTCCACAGTGCCCGCACTGCCCGGCCTCGGCGCGTGGAGGAGGCCTTCGACTGTGACCAAGCAGGTCCAGCAACTCGATCGTGTCATTATCAGATTCGCGGGCGACTCGGGCGACGGCATGCAACTCGCCGGCGACAGGTTCACGCAGGAGACGGCCACCTTCGGCAACGACCTGTCGACGCTGCCCAACTTCCCCGCCGAGATCAGGGCCCCGGCCGGCACCCTGCCCGGGGTGTCCAGTTTCCAGCTGCACTTCGCCGACCATGACATCCTCACGCCGGGCGACGCTCCCGACGTGCTGGTGGCCATGAACCCGGCGGCGCTCAAGGCCAATATCGGCGATCTGCCGCGGAGCGCGGACATTATCGCGAACACCGACGAGTTCACCAAGCGCAACCTGAGCAAGGTCGGCTACGCGCAGAACCCGCTCGAGGACGGGTCGCTGTCCGCCTACCAGCTGCACGCGCTGCCGATCACCTCGGTGACCGTCAAGGCGCTGGAGGGCTACGACATCAGCCGGAAGGATGCCGAGCGGGCCAAGAACATGTTCGCGCTCGGCCTGCTGTCCTGGCTGTACAACCGGCCCGCCGAGGGAACGATGACGTTCCTCGAGTCCAAGTTCGCCAAGAAGCCCGAGATCATGGCGGCGAACAAGGCGGCGTTCAAGGCCGGCTGGAACTACGGCGAGACCACCGAGGCGTTCTCGGTCCAGTACGAGGTCAAGCCGGCGACGCTGGCGCCGGGCACCTACCGCAACATCACCGGCAACACCGCACTGTCCTACGGGCTCATCGCTGCCTCGCGGCGGTCCGGCCTGCCGCTGTTCCTCGGCTCCTACCCGATCACCCCGGCGTCGGACATCCTGCACGAGCTGGCCAAGCACAAGCGGTTCGGCGTCCGCACGTTCCAGGCCGAAGACGAGATCGGCGGCGTCGGTGCGGCGCTCGGCGCTGCCTTCGGCGGCGCGCTCGGCGTCACGTCGACCTCGGGCCCGGGGATGGTGCTCAAGGCGGAGACGATCGGCCTGGCCGTCTCGCTCGAGCTGCCGCTGATCGTCTGCGACATCCAGCGGGCCGGCCCGTCCACCGGCATGCCGACCAAGACCGAGCAGGCTGACCTGCTGATGGCCCTGTTCGGCCGGAACGGCGAATCACCGGTCGCCGTGGTGGCGCCCGCGACGCCGTCTGACTGCTTTGACACTGCGCTCGAGGCGGTCAGGCTCGCGGTGAAGTACCGCACGCCAGTCATCATCCTGTCCGACGGCTACCTGGCGAATGGCTCGGAGCCGTGGCGCATTCCCGAGGTGTCGACCCTGCCCAGGCTCCGGGACGACTTCTCGTTCTCCAATCCAAACGAATGGCGCAAGCTCGACGAGCAGCCCCAGTTCGAGCCGTTCCGGCGCGACCCGCAGACCCTGGCCCGGCCCTGGGCCATCCCGGGGACCCCCGGCCTCGAGCACCGGATCGGCGGCATCGAGAAGGCCGACGGGGCCGGCACGATCTCCTACGACCCGGACAACCACGACCGGATGGTCCGGCTGCGCCAGGCGAAGATCGACGGCATCGCCGCGGACATCCCGCTGCTCGAGGTCGACGATCCCGACGGAAACGCCAAGGTCCTCGTGCTCGGCTGGGGCTCGACGTTCGGCTCGATCGGCGCCGCGGTCCGCCGGGTCCGGGTGGCCGGCGGCTCCGTGGCCCAGGCGCACCTGCGGCATCTGTCCCCGTTCCCGGCCAACCTCCGTGACGTGCTGTTCACCTACGACAAGGTGCTTGTTCCGGAGATCAACCTCGGCCAGCTTGCGCTGCTGCTCCGCGGGCGCTTCCTCGCCGACGTGATCTCCTACAACAGGGTCCGCGGGCTGCCGTTCCAGGCCGCGGAGCTAGCCGGCGTCATCCAGGATGTGATCGCAAATGTCTGAAGCCAGCGCGGCCCACGGCGCGAACGGGAAGTCGGCCAACGGCCAGGTGGCCAACGGCGCGGGCCCCGGCAGCCGGACAGGCAACCGCCGGGCGTCGAGCGGCGCGGCGAACGGGGGCGCCGCCAGCAGCACGGCCGCCAACGGCGCCGCAGCGAACGGCGGTGCAGCGGACGGCGGTGCGCCAGACAGCGATGCGGCGAACGGCACCGTCGCCGGAGGCGCGCCGCAGGGCCGGCACGCGCGCGGCGGCGTGGCCGACGGCGTGCACCGCAGGCCCGTCTCGCTGACCCTGGTGCCCACCTCCGACGAGAAGCTCGGCACCAAGGACTTCAAGTCCGACCAGGAGGTCCGCTGGTGCCCGGGCTGCGGCGACTACGCGATCCTGGCCGCGTTCCAGGCGTTCCTGCCCGAGCTTGACGTCCCGCGCGAGAACCTCGTGATCATCTCCGGGATCGGCTGCTCGTCGCGGCTGCCCTACTACGTGAACAGCTACGGCATGCACTCGATCCACGGGCGCGCGCCCGCGATCGCCACCGGCCTGGCGTCCTCCCGCCCCGACCTGTCCGTCTGGGTGATCACCGGCGACGGCGACGCGCTGTCCATCGGCGGGAACCACCTGATCCACGCGCTGCGCCGCAACGTGAACATCAAGATCATGCTGTTCAACAACCGCATCTACGGGCTGACCAAGGGCCAGTACTCGCCCACCTCGGAGCAGGGCAAGGTCACCAAGTCGACCCCGTTCGGCTCCCTGGACACCCCGTTCAACCCGGTGTCGCTGGCGCTGGGCGCCGAGGCCAGCTTCGTGGCCCGCACCATCGACTCCGACCGCAAGCACCTGACCAGCGTGCTGCGCGCCGCGGCCGACCACCGCGGCTCGGCGCTCGTCGAGATCTACCAGAACTGCCCGATCTTCAACGACGACGCGTTCGCCGCGATCACCGAACCCGAGGCGCAGGCCCAGAAGCTGATCCGGCTCGAGCACGGCATGCCGATCAGGTTCGGCCCGGACCAGCAGAACGGGCTCAGGTTCTCCCGCTACGGGTCCCTGGAAACGGTCGACGCCACGACCGCCGATCCCAGCGCGCTGCTGGTGCACGACGCACACACGGCCGACCCGTCCTACGCGTTCGCGCTGTCCCGGCTGGACAACGGCTCCGGCGTCGGGCACACCCCGATCGGCGTGTTCCGGCAGGCGCCGCGGCCCAGCTACGACGACCTGATGTACGGGCAGATCGAGGCCTCCCGCGAGCAGCAGGGCTACGGCAACCTGGCCGACCTGCTGGCGGGCGGCGACACCTGGCAGGTCAGCTAGTGCCAGACGCGGCGGCCGGCTTACCGGCCGTGAAGGGGGCCGCGGAGGCGGGCGTCGGCACACCAGGGGGTTCCGGGGGGCCGACCCCCCGGGCGAACGCCGTGCAGGTCGAGCGCAGCGGGCCGGTCACCACCGTCATCCTGAACCGCCCCGCCGTGCGCAACGCCGTGGACGGCCCGACCGCGGCCGCGCTGGCCGAGGCGTTCAGCGACTTCGACGCGGATCCCGACAGCGCCGTGGCCGTGCTGTTCGGCGAGGGCGGCACGTTCTGCGCCGGCGCCGATCTCAAGGCCATGGGCGGGCCGGACGGCAACCGGACCGAGCCCGACGGCCTCGCGCCGATGGGGCCAACCCGGATGCAGCTCTCCAAGCCGGTCATCGCGGCGGTCTGCGGCCACGCCGTGGCGGGCGGCCTAGAGCTCGCGCTCTGGTGCGACCTGCGGGTGGCGCAGGAAGACGCGGTGTTCGGGGTGTTCTGCCGCCGCTGGGGCGTCCCGCTGATCGACGGCGGCACGGTCCGGCTGCCCCGCGTGGTCGGGCAGGGCCGGGCCCTCGACATGATCCTGACCGGGCGGGCCGTGCCCGCCGCGGAGGCGCTCCGGATGGGGCTGGTCACCCAGGTGGTGCCGAACGGTACCGCCCGGGCCGCCGCCGAGCAGCTGGCCAGGGACATCGCCGCGCTCCCCCAGGCCTGCCTGCGCAGTGACCGGCAGTCGGCGCTCGGGGGGCTGTCGCTCCCCCACGACGAGGCGATGGCGGCCGAGTTCCGCCACGGCCTGGCTGTGCTCGCCGGGCCGGGCGTGCTGGAGGGCGTATCTAGATTCCGCGGCGGTGCGGGCCGCGGCGGCGCACCCGTGCGGGCCAGGCCCGAGTCCGTTTACCGCTCGTGACCATGTGCCGTTACGCAACAGCCCCCCGCTGATCCCGCGCCCGCCAAGCCTGGTCCGCCCCGTGGATGAACCGTCCGGCGCGCTGGAGACCCGGCTTACGGTACATCTGCAACCCGCAGCCAACCCTTTGACCTGCAATGCCGTCTCTATGAATGGTGCGCGACGCCGAGCAACGGGGGGCAACGGTGAAGTACAACAGCGGGCGCGTGGCGCGGGCGAGTCGGCGGGGGTTCGGGATGGTCACGGTGGCCGGGCTGGTGCTGGCCCTCGGCCTGGCCGGTCCCGCGGGTGCCCAGGCGGCCGGGACGGGAATCTGCGAGTCGTCCGCTCACCCGGCGCTGGCCGCGCGGCTGTCGGCCGGCATTCTCGCGGCGCTGCGCGGCCGGTCCTCCGCGGTCGGCCTGCGGGTGGTAGACCGGCGCACGGGCGTAACCTGCAGCCTGCATCCGCACTGGCACTTCGCCTCGGCCAGCGTGGTGAAGGTGACGATCCTGGCCGCGCTGCTGCGCAAGCTGCAGCAGGAGCACAAGGCACTCACGTCCCAGCAGCGGGCGCTGGCCACGGAGATGATCACCGAGTCCGACAACCAGGCCGCGTCGCTCCTGTGGGCGCAGACCGGGCGGCCGAGCCTGCAGCACTTCCTCGACCTAGCCCAGATGGGGCAGACCGAGCTGGGTCCCGGCGGCTACTGGGGCCTGACCGAGATCACCGCGCACGACGAGATGCTCCTGCTCAAGCTGCTGACGGCCAGGAACTCCGTGCTCAGCAGCAAGTCGCGCGGCTATGTCCTGTCGCTGATGGCGCACGTGGTCAGTTCCGAGCGCTGGGGGGTGACGGCCGGAGCCCCGGCCGACGTGACCGGGCACGTGAAGAACGGCTGGCTGCCGCTGGAGACGCACGGCTGGCGGATCAACAGCATCGGCAGCTTTTCTGGCCACGGGCGGGACTACATGATAGTGATGCTCACGATGGACAACCCGACCATGGCCTACGGGATCGACACCATCCAGGGCGCCGCCGAGGTGATCAACCGCGAGCTGAACCCGGGCGCGGCGGACATCGTCCCGCCCGCGGTCCCGGCCCCGTCGTGGGGCACGCCCGACGAGCCGCTGCCGCGCCGTTGAGCCCGGCCGCCGGGGCGCAGGCGGCGGGCGTGCGGCCGGCCGCGGCGGAAGACGGCGCCGGGCGGCGGACTCACACGGCCGACGACGGTGCGGCCCGGGCCGCGTTCCCTGACTGGCGCTTCGCGCCCAACATCGGCGGGCACCCCGACGTCTACGAGATCGAGAACCGCGGGCTTGACCCGGGCGGCCACGTGCTGGCCGCCATGCGCCGGCTGGCGCCCTGGGACGGCCGCAGGCTCGTCGACCTGGGCTGCGGCACCGGCTTCTGGCTGCCCGGCTACGCCATCGACGCCGCCCGGGTCACCGGCGTCGAGCCGGACCCCGCGCTGCGGGCCCGGACGGCGGGCCGGATCCGCGATCTGCCCCGTGCCGAGGTGATCCCCGGGTCGGGGGAACGCCTGCCGCTGCCCGACCGGTCCGTGGACGTGGTGCACGCCAGGTTCGCCTACTTCCTCAGCCCCGGCATCGTCGCCGGGGCTGACGGTGCGCCGGGGGATGCGGGGCTGGCCGAGGTCATGCGGGTGCTGGTCCCGGGCGGCACGCTGGTCGTGGTCGACAACGACTACCGCTGGGGCGAGTTCGCCGGGCTGCTCGCGGCCGGGTCGAAGATCCCGCCGCAGCGGCTCGCGGCCGGCATCGACGCCTGGTGGCGGGAGCGCGGCGCCACCCGGCTCGAGGTCAGGTCGCAGTGGAGCTTCGCCCGGCGGGCCGATCTCGCGGCGGTGCTGAATATAGAGGTGCCGGCGGCGGTCGCGCGCGCCTGGCTGGCCCGGCACCCCGCGGCCACGGGCCTGTCCTGCGGCTACGTTCTCTTCGCGGTCACCCGGCCCGAGCATGTATGATCCGATGCCATGACCCGTTGGTATTGGCGCTTTGGGCTGGCTCTGGGTGGAGCCGGCGGCGAAGCACGCTGACTGACGGACCACCCAGAGCCAGCAAGGCAGAGACTCACGTCTCTGCCTTTCGTCGTTAAGGCGGCTGGCCTGGGTCCTAGCGGCTGGCCGCCGGAAGGGACAGCCGTGGACGTTCCGTCCGGCACCAGTAACCTGCACGTTGCAGGCTTTCAGCCGTTGATCGCGCCGGAAGAGCTGCTGGCTGAGCTGCCGCTGGGCGCAGCCCAGGCCGCCGTCGTGCAACGTTCCCGCGAGGCGGTCCGCCGCGTCCTGGCCGGGGAGGACGACCGGCTGCTGGTCGTGGTCGGCCCGTGCTCGGTCCACGACGTGCGGGCCGCGGTCGACTACGCGGTCCGCCTGGCCGGGACCGCCGCCGACCTCGCCGGCGAGCTGTGCGTGGTGATGCGGGTGTACTTCGAGAAGCCGCGGACCACGGTCGGCTGGAAGGGCCTGATCAACGACCCGGGCCTGGACGGCAGCTACGACGTGCACCGCGGGCTGCGCGCCGCGCGGCGCCTGCTGCTGGACGTGGTTGACCTCGGCCTGCCCGTGGGCTGCGAGTTCCTGGACCCGAACTCCCCGCAGTACATTGCCGACACCGTCAGCTGGGGCGCGATCGGCGCCCGCACCACGGAGAGCCAGGTGCACCGGCAGCTCGCCTCAGGATTGTCCATGCCCGTCGGCTTCAAGAACGGCACGGACGGGAGCGTCAAGGTCGCTGTGGAGGCGTGCCGGGCGGCTCACGGAGCCCACGTGTTCTTCGGGCTGGACGCCTCGGGGCGCGCGTCGGTGGTCACCACCACCGGCAACCCCGACGTGCACGTGATCCTGCGCGGCGGCACCGGCGGCCCGAACTACCAGCCCGAGCACGTGGCCAGCGCGCTGGACGCGGTGCAGCAGGCCGGCATGCCGCGGACCGTGATGATCGACGCCAGCCACGGCAACAGCCGCAAGGACCACGTCCGGCAGGCCGTGGTGGCGCGGGAGATCGCGGCCCAGGTCAGCGACGGGCAGCAGGGCATCGCCGGGGTGATGCTGGAGAGCTTCCTCGTTCCCGGCCGCCAGGAGCTGGGCGAGCCCGGCGCGCTGACCTACGGGCAGAGCATCACCGACGCGTGCCTGGGCTGGGACGTCACGGCCGAGGTGCTCACCGATCTGGCCGGGGCCGTGCGCAAGCGGCGTTAGGAAAGCACGCGGCGGCGGAAGTTGCGCAGCCCGATGGCCAGGAATATGGCCCCGAACGCGAACACCACCGGGTAGATCACGTACAGATGCATATGGGGTGCCTCGGTGAACGCGGCCCGCATCCCCTCGTTCACGTAGATCAGCGGGTTGATCAGCACAATCGTCTGCAGCCAGTGCCACCCGCCGACCGTGACCGGCGCGAGCCTCGTCCAGGAGTAATAGGTTCCGCCCAGGAACGTGATCGGCAGGATGATGAAGCCGAACATCAGCCCGATGTTGCGCGGCTCGAAGCTGGTGCCGAGGACCAGGCCCAGGCCGGCCATGGCCACGCACGCGAGCGGCACGAACGTCACGATGATCCACCAGTGCAGCGACAGGTGCGCGTGCACGCCGGGCGCGTGCACGACCGAGGCCATCGGCAGCACGATGATCGCCGACAGCACGCCCTGGGCCGCGCCCGACAGCACCTTGGCCACGGCGACCAGCCAGATCGGGCAGGGCGCCTGGACCCGGTCCTCGATCTCGCGGGTGAAGCCGAACTCCTGGGCCATGGCCAGCGCGATCGATTGCACGCCCTGGAACATGACCGAGATCCCGACCACCCCGGGCACCAGGATCGTGGCGAACGCGGACTGAGCCACGGTGCCATGCCCGCCGATGCCCTGCCCGATCTTGGGGAACACGAACAGGAACACGAAGCAGAGCAGGAACGGCTGAATGATCGTGCGCAGCACGAACTCCCAGATGTGCTTGCGCAGCACCACCAGGTCGCGGAGCATGAGCGCGCCCAGCGCGGTCCAGCTGGCCGCGGCCACCGACCGGGTGGGGCCGCCGCCGATCCGCCGGGACGGTGCCTGCGGGGTGGTCAGTGACGTGGCCATCAGTCCCGCAGCTCCTTGCCCGTGAGGTTGATGAACACCGTCTCCAGGCTGGGCTCGGAGACCGACAGGTCGACCAGGTCGAAGCCGCCGCGCTCGGCCGCGGTGACGATGCGGGGGACGAGCCGGTCGCTGCCCTGGACGTGCAGCTCGAGCCCGCCGTCCACCTGGCGGGTGCGGGTGACGCCCGTCACATCGCGGGTGAGCAGCTCGGCCAGCCGGCCGGTGTCCCCGGCGGCTCTCACCGTGACCACGGTGTCGGCGCCGATGCTCTGCTTGAGCGCCGCCGGGGTGTCCAGGGCGAGGATCCTGCCGTGATCCATGATCGCGACCCGCTCGCAGAGCCGGTCCGCCTCTTCCATGTAGTGGGTCGTGAGCAAGATGGTCTGCCCCTCGTCGTGGAGCTCGCCGAGCAGGTCCCACAGGGCCAGGCGGCTCTGCGGGTCAAGCCCGGCCGTGGGCTCGTCGAGGAACAGCACCGAGGGGCGGTGGAAGATGGCCCGCGCCACCATGAGCCGCTGGGCCATCCCGCCGGACAGGGCGTACACCGAGGCCTTGGCCCACTTGGACAGCTGGAACTGCTCGAGCAGCCCGTCGGCGATCCGCCGGGAGTCCTTGGCTCCGATCCCGAACAGGCGGCCGTGGAAGTAGAGGTTCTCCCAGACCGTGAGCTGGCGGTCCAGGGTGTTCTGCTGGGAGACGATCCCGCTCAGCTGCTTGGCCAGCGCCGGGTGCTTGGCGACGTCCACCCCGGCGAGCAGCGCCCGTCCGGAGGTCGGCACCACCCGCGTGGTGAGCATGCCCGCGGTCGTGGTCTTGCCCGCGCCGTTGGGGCCCAGCAGGCCGAAGATCTCGCCCGCCCGGATGTCCAGGTTGAGCTTGTCTACCGCGGCGAAGTCGGTCCCCGGATAGACCTTGGTCAGGTCCTCGGTATGGATAACAGCGCCCAGCTCACCGTTGAGCTGGCCCGCCGCGTTGGCCTGCGCCCCTGCTGTTCCCATCGCCCCACATCGTAACGCCGGCCAGGCATACCGCCGTGAGGCCGGCGGGTGCGGCCGCGCGCCTGGGCCGCGGCGCGAGGGGGCGGCGGAGCGTTCAGGCTGTGCTTTACGGGTCCCAGAGCACGGGCAGCCGCTTGGCCGCCCGGACCGCCCAGCCGTGCACGAGCGGCGGGTTATCCGGGTCGGGCCGGAGATTGGGCAGGCGGCCGAACATCTCCTCCAGCATGACCTGCTCCAGCTGCCGGGCCACGAAGTGCCCCAGGCAGAAGTGCAGGCCGTAACCGAAGGCCGCGTGGCTCAGCCGGGGCCGGTCCAGGTCGAAGACGTCGGGGTCGTCGTACCGGGTCTCGTCGCGGTTGGCCGAGCCGAGCACCAGGGACACCTCGGTGCCCTCGGGGAACAGCACGCCGCCGACGGTCACGTCCGCGGTGGTCAGCTTCTCGGTCTGGCTGAACGGCGCCAGCCACCGCAGCCCCTCGTCCACGGCGGCGCCTGACCACGCGGCCGGGTCCGCCGCGAACCGCGCGGCCTGGTCGGGCCGGGTGAACAGCCCGTGCAGGCTGTTGGCCGCGCCGTGCGCGGGTTCCTGGAATCCGCCGACGATCATGACGCCGACGTCGCCGATGATCTCGTCGATGCTGCGGACCTCGCCGTCGTGCATCCCCTCGTGCAGCAGGTGCGCCAGCGTGCTGTCGTCGGGGTGCGCGGTGAGCTCCCCGACCCGGCTCTCCAGGTAGGCCGCGACCTCGGCCTTGACCGCCCGGCCGGCCTCGGCGACCTCGCTGCTGCGGCCGAAATCACCCAGGTACGCGGAATAGGTGTGAAACCAGCGGGCCAGGGTGGCGTCGTCCACGTCGCGGAACCCGAACACGTCGCCTATGGCCCGCAGGCTGATGCGCTCCAGGATGCTGGCGTTGGCGTCGGCCGCGCCCTTGTCGCGCACCTGGTCGATATACCGGGCCGCGGTGGCGCGCAGGATGCTGTCGCGGATCTGGCCCACCGCGCGGGGCCGGTAGCGGGGGTTCAGGGCCGCCCGGTGGGCCAGGTGGTCGGGCCCGGACAGGCTCATCACGTTCGGGTCCCCGTAGACGGCGTGGAAGACGTCCCGGGTCGGGCCGAAGACCTCGTCGTTGTTGCCCGCTTCGGCGCACAGGTCCCAGGTGGTGATCCAGACGCGGCCGGTCTCGGGCACGTAAGCGATCGGCCGGTGACGCCGCATCCACGCGTAGACCGGGTACGGGTCGTCCTCTAGAACCTCAAGCGAGACATCGTGAATGATCTCGGTGGCCACCGTCGGTGCCAGCGTCATCGGCGCATGGCTCCATCCTGGAATTCGGTCAGCTTATTTTGCGACGCTAGCCGGTGGATCTCGCCCAGTGCAAGCCATTCTCGGCTTAGCGGAAGCGGCCGGTCTTGGCGCTGTGAGCTGCCAGTTCATCCGGCGACAGAGTACGAAACTGTTGACTCGTGCGATAAACGGTCTATATTTACCCCCTTACGCTACACTCATGCGCGTGCCCGGCACGAGGGCGGCGGCACGGTCTTATGGGTCCCGGCGCCAGCGTCGGGTCTCGGGCGGGCCGGGCAGCGTTGTATCGCATCCACTTATTCATCGGTAATCACGCTGACGGAGGATTGCCATGACCCAGCAGCCAGCCACCGGTGTACCGCTGGCTCCGGACCAGGTTTTGGACACGGTAGCCGCAAGCGAGGAACGAAAGAAGTTCCGCCGCAGTGTGGGGCGGCTCGACACCGCGTTCCTCATGCTCGCGGCCATCATCGTCCTGGATACGCTCGGCGCGGTGTCGAGTTACGGTGCCCAGTCGTTCACCTGGCTCATTGTCTTGTTGGTGTTCTTCCTGGTCCCGTACGGCCTGATCACGGCGGAACTCGGCACCGCGTTCCCGGAGGAAGGCGGGCCCTACGTCTGGGTCAAGCTGGCCTTCGGCCGGGCCGCCGCCGCCGTGGTTGCGGTCATGTACTGGGTGGACAACCCCATCTGGATCGCCGGGACGCTGGCGATCACCGCCATGGCCACATTCAGCACGTTTTTCGTCGCCCTCTCCCTGACCTGGGAATATATCTTCGGGCTGCTGTTCATCTGGGCGGCCATCGCGTCGGTCGTCATGGCGCTCAAATTCGGCAAGTGGGTGGCCACCGTCGGCGCGGCGGTCCGCATCGTGCTGATCGCTTTCTTCACGATCACCGTTGCCGTCTACGCCATCCAGCACGGCTTGCACGGCTTCGGCGCCGGGTCGTTCTCGCCCACCTGGACCGTGTTCCTGGCCGCGGCACCCATCCTGATCTTCAACGTGGAGGGCTTCGAGCTGCCGAGCAACGCGTCGGAGGAGCTGAAGAACCCGCAGAAGGACGTGCCGTTCGCCATCCTGCGCTCGGGTATCGCCACCGTGATCTTCTACGGCGTGCCGATCCTGCTGATCCTGCTGGTCCTCCCGGTCACGCGGCTGTCCAGCGTCGGCGGCTTCGTGGACGCGATACAGCAGGTCTTCGTGGTCTACGGCGGCCACCTCACCAAGACCGGGGTGGTGCTGACCGGAGCGGGCACGGTCCTGGCCGACATCGTCGCGGTCGGGGTGATCTTCGGCCTGCTGTCCTCGGGCGTGATCTGGCTCATCGGCTCCGACCGCACCCAGGCGGTGGCCGGGTTCGACGGGGCCGCACCCCGGTGGATGGGCTACTTCTCCCAGCGGCTCGGCACGCCGATCGCGGTGAACCTGACCTCGGGCGTGGTGGCCACGATCGTCCTGGTCCTCTCACTGGAGCTGACCAGCGGCAACACCGCCAAGTACTTCAGCGCGACCCTCGGCCTGGTGATTTCCATGGTCACGTTCACCTACGTGCTGATCTTCCCGGCGGTGATCAAGCTGAGGTACAGCCACCCGAACGTGCAGCGCCCGTACCGGATACCCGGCGGGATGGCTGTGGTGTGGATCTGCGGCATCGTCGCGGCGGCATGGTGCTTGCTGACCACGATCGCCATCATCTACCCGGGCATCGGCACGTCGCACCCGGACGCCTCGCTGCCTGAGGGCTTCGGCGGGCAGCGGCTGCAGTACACCCTGTCACAGGTCATCCCGCTCGCGGTGATGATCGCGATCGGGCTGCTGTTCTACGCGCTCGGGGCCCGTACCCGGCGCCAGACGGTAGCTGCCCTCGCGGGCGCGGGCGAAGTGTCTGCCGCTCCAGCCGCAGATGCAGGAGATCCTGCCCCAGCCGCAGACGCGGACGGTGCCGCGCCGGCCAGCCCGGCGGAGGCAGAGGACGCCGCCCCGGCCAGCCCGGCGGAGGCAGAGGACGCCGCCCCGGCCAGCCCGGCGGAGGCAGAGGGCGCCGCCCCGGCCAGCGCCGACGGCACGGAGTCCTGACCGGATCCTGCTGTAGCCGGCCCCGCCTGAGCCCAGACCGGGCTCAGGCGGGGCCGGCGTATATTCCGGGTGCGGAGGTCGGAACACGGCAGAACGGGGAGACCTAGTGCGCGACCCGAGATACGACATCCTGTTTGAGCCGGTGCGGATCGGCCCGGTCACGGCGCGGAACCGGTTCTTCCAGGTGCCGCACTGCAACGGCATGGGCTACCGGGACCCGGCCGCCGCGGCGGCCATGCGGAAGGTCAAGGCCGAGGGCGGCTGGGCCGTGGTCTGCACCGAGGAGGTGGAGATCCACCCCACCGGGGACATCTCCCCGTACGTCGAGGGGCGGCTCTGGGACGACCAGGACATCCCGGCGCTCGCGCTGATCGCGGGCAAGATCCACGAGGGCGGCGCGCTGGCCGGGATCGAGCTCGCGCACAACGGCATGCACAGCCCGAACCTGTACAGCCGGGAGGCCCCGATCGGCCCGGCCCACCTGCCGGTGGCCTCGCTGGCCTACGACCCGGTCCAGGCCCGGGCGATGACCAGGTCCGATATTGCCGACCTGCGACGGTGGCACGCCGACGCGGTCCGCCGTTCGATCGCGGCCGGCTACGACCTGGTGTACGTGTACGCCGGGCACGGCCTCAGCGGGCTGCAGCACTTCCTGTCCCGCCGGCTCAACGACCGCACCGACGAGTACGGCGGGAGCCTGGAGAACCGGGCCCGGCTGCTGCGCGAGGTCCTCGAGGACACCATCGAGGCGGCCGCGGGCCGGGCCGCGGTGGCCTGCCGCCTCAGCACCGACGAGGAAGACGGGATCACCCGCGCGGAGATCGAGGATGTCATCGGCATGCTCGCCGAGCTCCCCGACCTGTGGGACTTCTGCCGCGGCAGCTGGGAGGACGACTCGGGCACGTCCCGGTTCGAGCCCGAGGCCGCGCAGCAGGAGTTCGTTCGCGGGCTCAAGCAGCTCACCACCAAGCCCGTGGTCGGCGTCGGCCGGTTCACCTCACCGGACACCATGGTCGACCAGATCAGGGGCGGCATCCTCGACCTCATCGGCGCGGCCAGGCCGTCGATCGCCGACCCGTTCCTGCCCCGCAAGATCGAGGAGGGCCGGCTCGAGGACATCAGGGAGTGCATCGGCTGCAACATCTGCGTGTCCGGCGACATGACGATTACGCCGATCCGGTGCACCCAGAACCCGTCGATGGGCGAGGAGTTCCGCCGGGGCTGGCACCCGGAGCGGATCCGGCCGAAGGAGTCTGACGCCCGGGTCATCGTGGTGGGCGCAGGCCCGGCCGGCCTGGAGGCCGCCCGGGCCCTGGGGCAGCGCGGCTACGAGGTCGTGCTGGCCGAGGCCGGGCGGGAGATCGGCGGCCGGGTGACCAGAGAGTCCCGGCTCCCTGGTCTGCACGCCTGGCAGCGGGTCGTGGAACACCGCGAGCAGCAGCTCCGCGGGCTGCCGAACGTGCAGATCTACCGGCAGAGCCCGATCGACGCCGATGACACAAACGATTTCAGCCACGTCGTGCTGGCCACCGGCTCGCGCTGGCGCCGCGACGGGGTGGGCCGCTGGCACACCGCGGCGATTCCGGTGGACGGTGCGCCGCAGCTCCTCACCCCCGACGACATCATGGCCGGTGAGCGCCCGAGCGGGCCGCGGGTGGTGATCTTCGACGACGACCACTACTACCTGGGCGGCGTGCTCGCCGAGCTGCTGGCGGCCGATGGGCACCAGGTGCGCCTGGTCACCCCCGCGGCCCAGGTCTCGGCCTGGACCGTGAACACCCTGGAGCTGACCCGGATCAGGCGGCGGGTGATGAGCGCGGGGGTGGCCGTGGACACCAACCGCACCGTGCTCCGGCTGGCCGGCGACAGTGTGGTCACCGGCTGCGTGTTCACCGAGGCCGAGGAGACCGTCGGCGCGGACGCGGTGGTACTGGTCACCGCCCGGCTGCCGGATGACGCGCTGGCCAGCGAGATCCGGGCCGGGCGGGAGGGCGGCGCCGCGGTCACCGTGATCGGCGACGCCTGGGCGCCGGGGACCATCGCGGCCGCGGTCTGGTCGGGCCGCCGCTACGCCGAGGAGCTTGACGGGCCGCGCCCGGAGGGCCCGGTCCCGTTCCGCCGCGAGATCATCGCGCTGCCCTGAGGCCGTGCTGGCCCCGGGGGCGACCCCCCAGACCCCCGCGGGCTAACGGCCGAGCACGGACTCGAGCCGCCCGCCCTCACGGAGGACCGCGAGGTCCGGGTCGCGGGCGGCGTTCGCGCGCACGTCGGGATTGAGTGTGACCGCCTCGCGGAGGGCCGTGGCCGCCTCCCCGGGCCGGCCTGCCCGGGCCTGGGCACAGGCCAGGTTGTAGCTGGCCATGCCCCGGGCCGGGTCCGGCGCGTCGAGATAGCGAGCCGT
This sequence comes from uncultured Actinomycetota bacterium, assembly GCA_963844655.1. Taxonomy (GTDB): domain Bacteria; phylum Actinomycetota; class Actinomycetes; order Streptosporangiales; family Streptosporangiaceae; genus JASHPR01. The sequence continues at coordinate 28,347 of CAWJPA010000003.1, forward strand.
GGTCACGCCGTGTTCGGCCAGCGCGACCGCGCGGTCCGGCTGGGCGTGCGCGAGGTAGTACTCGCCGAGGTGGCCGGCCGGGTGCCAGAAGCCCCGGACGATGATCTGCAGCCAGAGCTGGCGCCCCCGGAGCCAGGGGTTCCGTGACGGGTCGCGAAGGTCGTCGTCGCTGACCGAGCCCAGGCCGCCGACCAGTTCCGCGGCGACCCGGCTGCTGTCCGCGGCGGTGCCACGTTCAGTTGGCGTAAGGAGCCTCTGGTAGAGATCGGCTGATGAGTGATCCACGTCAGGGAAGTCGGGCGGGGTCAGGCCGGCCTGGATCGCCTGCAGCCGCTGCACCTGCTGGCGCTTGAACTCGGTGTTGTGCGCCACCAGCGGCCCCGCGGCCCAGCACCGCGGGCTGCCCTCCTCACCGGCGGGAGCGGTGGCCAGCATCATCTGCTCCTCGGCCGCGGCGAAACCGACCAGGCCGACGATCGCGGCTCTCAGGCCGCGGGCGCCGGTCATGCTGCCGCTTCCTCCGGCCCGGGCCCGTCGCCGCAGGCGTCCTGCCCGTCGGGCTTGTGCGCGACGAACCTCAGGTCCCAGTCCACCATGATGGTGATCTGGCCGAAGCCCAGGGTCGGCAGCCAGACCAGCAGGCGGGACGGGTCGACCGGGTTGTAAGTGTCGTCGGCGTGGAAGTGGTGCAGGTCGTTGCTTCCCAGGCTGTCCGAGCCGACGAGCACGCCGCCCGGCCGGAGCACGCGGAAGGCTTCGGCCAGGAGCCTGACCTGGAGCGCCTGCGTGGGCACGTGGTGCAGCATGGTGAACGAGCCCACCGAGTCGAAGGAGCCGTCCGGGTAGCCGAGTTCGGTTGCGCTGCCGACGGCCACGTCGACGTTGCCGCCGCGGTAGCGGTCGGCCAGCGTGGCTGCGGCCTCGGCGTCGGTCTCCACCGCGGTCAGCCGCTTGACCCGGTTCCGCAGCCAGTCGGTGGCCGCGCCGGGTCCCGGGCCGATCTCGAGCATGTCCGCGCCGAGGTCGGCGTGGGCCGTGAGGGCGGGCAGCACCTCGTCCTGGATGCTGGCCGCCCATTCGGGGCTGGAGCACAGCCTGGCGTGTTCCTCGTTCATAGTCCCGACGGTATGGAACTATCGCTCTCAGCCCAACGGCGTAAGCTGCCATCCTGTGTCGCAGGACGGACATTGTGCGGGGGCCGCGGCCGACCCCGCGGCGGCCGTCGCGGTTGTGACCTTCCCCATGCCCGCGGGCCGGGTGTTCGACTGGCACACCCACGAGGATCATCAGCTGGCCTGGGCCGCCAGCGGCGTGCTGACCGTCCGCACCGCCGAGTCCGCCTGGGTGCTGCCGCCGACCCGGGCGCTGTGGATCCCGGCCGGGGTGCGGCACGAGACCCTGTCGGCGGGCACAGCCACCATGCGGACGCTGTACGTCAGGCCGGATCTGTGCCCGATCAGCTGGCCCGAGTGCACGCCGGTGGCGGCCGGGCCGCTGCTGGCGGAGCTCATCGGCTACCTGGGGGATTCTGGCCTCGCCGCGGACCAGCGGGCCCACGCCGAGGCCGTGCTGGTTGACCTGCTGCAGCCGGTGGCGATGACGGCCATCGAGGTGCGCCTGCCCGCGGAGGAGCGGGCCAGGGAGGTGGCGCAGGGGCTCACCGACGACCCGGCCGACAACCGGACGCTGGAGCAGTGGGGCCGTCAGGTCGGCGCCAGCGGGCGCACCCTGGCCCGCGGCTTCGCCGCCGGGACCGGGCTTCCGTTCGGCCGCTGGCGGGCGCTGCTCCGGCTGCAGGCGGCCATGCCCGCGCTGGCCGGTGGCGAGCCTGTGGCCAGCGTGGCGCGGCATGTGGGCTATGAGTCAGCCAGCGCGTTCGTGGCCGCGTTCCGCCGGGAGACCGGCCTGACCCCGGCCGCCTACTTCCGGCAGGGCGGGACGGCCAGGTGATGCCGGGATCAGCGCCGGCTGCCCGGTCAGGGCTAGCCGACGCCCGCCCATCCGTTGGGGATGTTCGACGGGAGAACCCCGAACGGGGCCTCGCCGGCATTGGGCGCAGGGGCCACGCCGACGGCCACAAGCAGGTTGTCGAAGCTGACCCCGACCCTGGTCGGGAAGGGACCACCGCCGCCGACGCCCCCGGCCTCCGGCAGCTGGGACTCCGCTGAGGCTCCGTCCGGCATCGCCCATCCGGTCTCGATCCCCGCACCGCCGTTGAACATGTTCGCGATGACGGTGCTGGCCGTGACCTGCTCGCCGACCTGAACGGTCGGTGTCACGTCCTCGGCCAGGTAGACCTGCAGCCCGGCGGCCGGGCCGTTGGTCAGCCGGTAGGTGATCCAGCCGCCTCCCGGCCAGCCCGACGAGTCACCGGTCGCGTTGGTGATGACCGCGTCGCCGAGCGCGTAGACCGGGCCCGCCCCGCCGAAGTCGACGCCCATGTCGATGCGCTCGAGTATCAGCCCGCTTACGGCTCGTAGCGGGTTGAGGTAGGTGGCCTCCGGCTGCGGTGGCGGTGGTGGCGGCTGGGACTTGGACGGCCGGGGAGCGGGCCTGGCCGTCGGCTTGGGGTGTGCCTGGGCGGCGGTCGCGGCACGGGAAACGTCCTCCGCCAGGAGGCTGCGTGCGTCCATGGCGGTGCCGTCCGCCAGCGCGCTGGACGGGGCGTTGTCCTGGGCGTGCAGCTTCGGGCCGCTGCCGACATCCTCGTGGCTCGTGCCGGACGGGGTCACCTGCGCGGCCAGCTTCGGCACCAGCGATATCGCGGCAGCGCCGCCGATGACGGCGGCTCCTGCCAGGGCGACAATCTTCGTGGGCGTGGGCTTCAGCGGACTCGAGGCTCGTGATGGCTTACGGTGCCGCCGGTGAGAGGAGGGCGGGCCGCCACTGCGCGAGGAAGGGGTGGTGGGCCCGGCCGTCACACCGGGGTCGGCCGCGGGGTAGGGCGCAGGCTGCGGTGCAGGCTGGGGCGCAGCGGAGGACCGGGACGGCTTCCTATGCCGGGCAGAGGTGCGAGACACAGCGGACCTTAGTAGGGCGCAGTCGTTGCGCTCAGCTGTCACCTGTTTGCTGGCCGGGCACGAGTCCATCGGTCCAGCGGCGGTGCGAGCGCCGTGCGGTTCAGGGCAGCGGGATCGCCAGGGGGTGGCCGTCACGCACACCAGGTGCTGTCTGCCTCCCTACCCTGCACCAAGATCAGCGTTCATAGGGCCGGAACAGCAAAAACGCGAATATCGATCATCAGCCTCAGATCAAGGACGTAAGCGCCGGAACGCTGACAGTCCGAACACCCAGGTCACCACGCCCACCTCAGCGGTGATCGCCCGGCGGCGGGCCCTGGGTCACCTCAGCCGTAGCTGAACTCGGGATACCAGTCGGTCCCGCGTCCCTCAGGCGCCAGGTCCAACAGGTTCCAGAGCGCGTCGATGGAGTCGGTATGGCGGGGGTCCTGGCCGGGCTCGCTGGGCGCGTAGAGAAGCTCCGAGCCCCAGAAGTGGCGGATCACCTCGCCGTCGCGGCGGAACACGTTCAGCATCGGCATCTGCGAGCCGTCCGCCTCCCCGAGGTAGTCGCGGTTATAGGTGCTGGCGGCCGAGGAGAGCAGCCGCAGCTGGCGCCAGCCCCGCTGCTCGGCGTGAGCGACCAGGCGCGGCAGCTCGGCCTTGACGACCACGGCCAGGCTGACCCGCTGGCCTGCGTGCCCGGCGGCGCCGTCAAACGAGTCGAGGAAGGCGGTGCACGACGGGCAGGGCAGATCCTCATCCGGAGCACGCGGGAACATCATGTTGTAGATCACGAGTGAGTCCTGGCCGGGCGCGAACAACTCCGACATCCTCACGTCGGCGGGCCTGCCGTCCGCTCCGCGTCCCTGGAACACGTAGTCCTCGGGGACCGCCCCGCCGGGGGGAAGCGCGCGCCGCGCAGCGGCCACCGCTTCGGTGGCGCGGCGCAGCTCCTCCTCCTGCCCGAGCAGCAGATCGCGCGCCTGCCGGTACTGCGCCGATTCACCCGGAAATGAGACCCCCATGGTTTCTCCCCTCAGCGATTCCGAACCTGCCACAGGAGACTGCCTAATGCCGTGGAACTCATCGCTGTCCCGCGGGATCGCGGCCGCCGCCTCAAGACCGTCCGGCCAGGGTATAACCTCGGCCAGCCGCGGGAGCTAATGCCGGGCGTAACGGCGAGGGTTCCGTAATAACGGGGATTGAAAGCGGTCAGCGCCGTCTTAAGTTCATCGCTCGGCTCGCCGTAAACACACATCCGGCTGGGAGTGTACGTCGTGGTCGTCCGCAAACTACTCGAACGCTAGCTGGCCGGGCTCGGATGCGTCGTAATCAGCGCTTATCTCGAGGGCCAAAGTTCTATGGTCGTCCAGAGAGCCGGCATTAATAGCCGCCTCGAACACCCGCGAAATCTCAGTACCCATGGCCCCCAGCCCCTTTGCCTCGCTGGCTACATTCAAATTAGGCTCACCTGCCGTTGCTGACGCTAATTGCGTCGCCTCGGCGGGCTGCACAATGGCGGGCTGCCCGGCGCATGCGCACGATCAGGGCCGCCGAAGGGACGACCTTCCCCGACAGGTAGGTGGACAGGCGCGAACGTGACGTTCCTACCCGCTCGGCGAAATCCTGCTGGGACAGGCCGGATGCGCTAAGCAGGCCCCGGACTTCGGCGGCCACCTCGGCGCGCTCTCAGCCGGCAGCTAGCTCGCGCGCACGAGCGACGACTCCCTCTAGGAGCTCGGTAGTCCCATAAGGGCGAGAAAGCCGGACGGCCTCAAGGACCTGCTGGGCCACCGGGCCCCAGGGATCGGCTTGGATCGCCTGCGCCAGGCGGCGCCAGTCAGGAAGAGTTCCCCGCTCGACCGCGGCGAGGACGCCTTCGAACGGCCAGGTCTCCACGGGGTCTTCAGGGGAGGCTGTGATGTTGCGGAACTTCAGCGTGGTCGTCATCGCACCATCTCCACGGCGACGGAGCGGCACACGTCGGTCACGTTCTTCCAGTCAGTCCAGCGGGCATCCAGGTCTTTGTACTCGTGCAGCTGCCTGATCGTCCGCGCATCCGCTGGCCGAGGGCTGGCCAATTGGCGGGCAAGCTGGGTGGCAACTCCTTCGGCGTCAGCGTCCCGCTGGTCAGAGTAGTAATCGTCGATGTGCCCGAGCACCGAAGCGGCATGCGAGATCCCGTACCGATCCGCGAGGGCAGCGACGTCGATGTAGTCTCGCACCTGGTTGCGCCGGACAATCAGGTAGCCCTTGATCCGGAGAACCTCATCCGCGGTTGGCACCCGGAGCATGTGCCCCGATGGAAGAGTCACGTCCGCGACCTCCAGCGGCCGGTTCCGGATCAGCTGACGGACACCGGACTCGATATCGCCAAGCTCCCCCAGGATGATCTTTCCGGGAGTGACCCGGTTGGTTACCCACCCATCGGTTGCCTCGATCGCGTCAAGCACGACATCGAAGCGCGTACCCAGATCCCCCAGCACGTGGTCGTGGTCATATGAGGAGCGGTGATTCGCCCACAGCGCCGCAGCAGACCCGCCGACCAGGACAGCGTCAGGAACAATCTCTTGCAGCCGCGCCGCGGATTCAAGAACACGGACCAGGTCAGCGCGCGCCAGGCCCGGTGGGTCGGAGTCTGGCGTGGTCATTGTCCGGCGAGCCTTTGCTTGATGGGCCGTTCTGTATCAGATATGATACAGGACCCGGCCTGGCGCAGTCCAGGACCGGTCAGCGAAAGGAGGAGTAAGTGAGCGAGCTCGCGGCTCGTACATCGCCACGGCGGCGGTGGGCCGCGCACCAAGTAAGGGCACCAGCCGGGCGAGCCCTGTGCGCGAGGTCCCGGCAGCGCCGCCTCCGCCGAGATCGCCTGTCCCCAACCGCACCTCAGCCTGCGACTCGTGCGGCTACTGTTGACAATCCTGGTGACAACAGTTACGTAACACCCGTTGACTATCCGCCGGCAGGCATGGTGGCATCTGTTCAAGGTATGTACGCTCGTTCGCAAGGCGAACGTGACATCGGTCGGTCGGCGCCGTGGCCGGGCGGTCACCGTACGGCAGCACCGCACGGCACCCTCCCCCGCGAGCAGCAGCACACGAAGCAAAGCAATGAGAGCCCGCACACCAGGCGTTCCGCACCGAGATCCGCGCAGCCACCAGGTCGCACGCTCGCTGCAGTTGCCCATGAGACTCAATAGACGAGAGTGATTCTCATATGATGCGAGAAGTCCTGCTGCGCCGGAATTCAGGTGATGTTAGCCTCTCTCGACGCCGAGCAGCCATGCCCCGGCAAAGGAGACCAAGGAGTCCCTCACAGGCGGTCCCGCGCTCTGCGACGCGACCTCATAAGGAGATCGATTACGGATGAGTGACAAGACTGCGCAGTCCAACATCAATGACACGGTCGGCAGCATCAGCAGACGGGGCCTGCTGCGCGCGGCCGGCGCCGGCGCAGCCGTCGTGGGGGCGGGCGGGCTGCTCCAAGCGTGCAGCTCTGGCATTAAGGGCGCTAGCTCGGGGTCGAGCAGCACCAAGGCCATCACGATCGGCTGGATCCACCCGCTGACCGGGGCTCTGGCCGGGTTCGGTGCGCCAGACAACTGGGTGATCTCCAAGATCAAGCAGACCACCCCGTACAAGAACGGGTTCAAGATCGGCGGGAAGACCTACTCGGTCACCATCAAGTCCTACGACAGCCAGTCCAGCCCCACCCGGGCCGGGGATCTGGCCAAGACGGCCATCCTGAACGACAACGTGGACCTCCTCCTTGCGTCGTCCACGCCCGAGACCGTCAACGCGGTCTCCAGCCAGGCCGAATCGCTCGGCACGCCGCTGATCTGCTCGAACATCCCGTGGGAATCCTGGTACCTCAACCTGTTCCCGAAGGGCAACCCGCAGCACGCGACGGAGAAGGCGAAGTACGTGGTGATGTACTTCCTCGGCGCCGAGCACCTGGTCAAGGCCTTCATCCCGATGTGGGATCGGATCCATGCCCAGCTGCACACCAACAAGGTGGTCGCCGCCGCGTTCCCCAACGACTCGGACGGCAACGCGTTCCGCGCGGTGTTCCCGCCGATCGCCGAGGCAGCCGGCTACAAGATGGTCCTGTCTTCGGCCTACCCCGACGGGACCACGAACTACTCCTCGATGATCTCCCAGTTCAAGGCGGCCAAGGCCGACTTCTTCACCAACGTGCCGCTGCCGCCCGACTTCGCCACCATGTGGAAGCAGTCGGCTCAGCAGGGTTTCAAGCCGAACCTGGCCACCGTGGCCAAGGTGCTGCTGTTCCCGCCCGACGCCTACGCGCTGGGGCCGCTGGCGTACAACGTAGCCACCGACGCCTGGTGGGCGCCGTCGCTGCCGTGGAAGTCCTCGTTCACCGGGGAGAGCTGCCAGACGCTGGCCAACGAGTTCGAGGCCGCCACCAAGGGGCAGTGGAACTCCAACATCAGCAACTACAGCCTGTTCGAGGCCGCCCACGCCGCTCTCACCTCGGCGAGCGACCCACACGACAAGGCCGAGGTCGCCAACGCTATCCACCAGGTGAACCTCCCGGACGCGGTGGCCGGGCCGCTGAACTTCGCCTCCGGCGGTCCCGCGCCCGGCGTGGCGATCACCCCGCCGGTCGGCATCCAGTGGCAGAAGGGCACCAAGTTCCCGGTGGAGGCCCAGGTCGTGGACAACACGCTGCAGCCCCGGGCAAAGATCACCGCCGACCTGTTGCCGACCAACAAGTGACCGGATGACAGGCTCGCTGCTCGAGCTCGACCATGTGACGAAACGGTTCGGCCAGGTCGTCATAGCGGAGGACCTGTCGCTGGCCGTAGGCCCCGGGGATGTGGTTGGGATCGTGGGGCCGAACGGTGCGGGCAAGACGAGCCTGTTCGGCCTCATCTCCGGGGACCTGGCCCCCGGAGCGGGTGAGATCCGCTTCGGCGGGCGCACGGTCACCAAGCTGGACGCGGCCGCTCGGTGTCGGCTCGGCGTCGGCCGCACCTACCAGGTGCCGCGCCCGTTCGGGGACATGACCGTGTTCGAGAACCTCCTGGTCGCCGCCCAGCAGGGCGGCGGGCTGCGGCGGCGGGCCAGCTACGCGGCAGCGGTCGAGGCGCTGGAGCGGACGGGCATATCCGCCCAGGCGAATGCGCCCGCAGAGCGCCTCGGCCTGCTGCAGCGCAAGCGGCTGGAACTCGCCCGCGCGCTGGCCACGCAGCCCTCCCTGCTGCTGCTCGACGAGGTGGCGGGCGGCCTAACCGACCCCGAGGTCGCCCAGCTGGTCGAGATCGTCCGCGGCGTCAACGCCGAGGGCATCACAGTCATCTGGATCGAGCATGTGGTGCGCGCGCTCACCGCCGTGGTGACCAGGCTGATCTGCCTGGCCGGCGGCAAGTTCGTCGGTGACGGCGAGCCTGCCATCGTGCTGGCCGAGCCCGCAGTCCGCGAGGTCTTCCTCGGCACCGAGGTCACCGCCGCGCTGGCCGGCGGCTCCCTGGACGCATCCCCGGAAGTGCAGGAAGATGGGTCGGTCGGTGGGGAACGGAGCGAGCCGTGACCGCATCGGGAAACGGCACACGGGCGGAGAGCGGCACGCCGCTGCTTGAGGTAAACGACCTCGTCGTGCACCACGGGCAGCTCCGGGCCCTCGACGCCATCTCGCTACGCGTGTTCCCCGGTGAGGTCTACGCGATCATCGGGGCGAACGGCGCGGGCAAGTCGACGCTGCTGCGGACGATCGCCGGCCTGCACCATCCGACGACGGGCGCGGTCAACCTCGACGGCAAGGACGTGACCAGGCTGCGGCCCGAGCGCCGGGCCATCCAGGGGATCGTCATGGTGCCGGAGGGCAGGCGGCTGTTCGGGTCGCTGTCCGTCGAGGAGAACCTGAAGGTCGGCGCCACGTACGCGCGGCCGGGACCGTGGACGATCGAGCGGGTCTACGAGCTGTTCGGCTGGATGCGCGAGCGCCGCAACCAGCTCACCGCCCAGCTGTCCGGCGGTGAGCAGCAGGCGGTCGCGATCGGCCGGGCCCTGGTCGCCAACCCCCGCGTGCTGCTGCTCGACGAGCTGTCGCTCGGCCTGGCGCCCGTGGTCGTCCAGCGCATCTACGGCATGCTGCCCCAGATCCTGAGCGCCGGCCTCACCGTGCTGCTCGTCGAGCAGGACGTGAGCCAGGCCCTCCGGGTGGCGTCCCGCATCCACTGCCTGCTGGAGGGCCGGACCACTCTGGAAAGCAGGCCCGCCGACGTCACCGCGGACCAGGTCGAGGCGGCCTACTTCGGGCTGGCGGGCGCCGCATCCACCAGCTCGCCTGGGGAAGGGGTTGAGCCGTAATGGCGTGGGTCAACGCCATCATCCAGGGGGTGCTCATCGGCGGCCTATACGCGCTGTTCGCCTGCGGGCTGTCACTGATGTTCGGGGTCATGAAGGTCGTGAACCTCGCGCACGGCGACCTCGCAGTCGTCGCGGGATACGTCGCGATCGGCGTCATCACCGTCACCCACATCCCCGTGCTCTTGTCCTTCGTCGTCGTGGTTCCGCTGATGGCGGTGCTCGGCTACGTGCTCCAGCGCACAATCCTCCAGGGCGCGCTCGACCGCAGCGTGCTCACCACGCTGATGGTCACCTTCGGCCTGTCGGTGGTGATCGAGAACGGCCTGCTCCAGTTCTTCACCGCCAACAGCCGCGGGATCGGCACCGGGCTGGCCCTGGTGACCGGCTCGTTCACCATCGGCTCGCAGATCCAGATCGGCTACCTGCCCGTGGTCATCTTCGCGGTCGCCGTGGCGGTGCTGCTCGGGCTGCAGTACTTCCTGTCCGCGTCCAAGTACGGCCGCCTGATCCGGGCCGTGGCCGACGACAAGGAGGCAGCGCAGCTCGCCGGGGCCGACTACCGGCACGTGTTCGGCATCGCCGCGGCCATCGCGTTCGGCACCGTGGCGCTGGCCGGCATCGCCTACGGCATGTACTCCCAGCTCTCCCCGACCACGGGCACCGACACGATCCTGCTGTTCGCGTTCGCGGCCGTGGTCATCGGCGGGCTCGGCTCCCTGTGGGGCACCCTGCTCGGCGGCGTGGTGCTCGGCGTGGCCCAGCAGATCGGCGCCCAGATCAACATCTCCGACGAGGTACTCGCCGGGTTCATCGTGTTCCTGGCCGTGCTCGTGCTGCGCCCGCAGGGGCTGATCTCCCGGGGGGCACCGTCGTGAGCCTGGCCACGAAAACCACCGCTCGTTCCGGAGAGGGGTTCCGGGTCACCCGGTCGCGCAGGAACATGGCCTGGACGGGCGTTGGCGCACTGATCGTCGTGATCGTGTTCGCGATGCTCCCCTACCTCGTGTACGCGGGCACCACCGCCATCCTGGTGCAGGCCTTCATCGTGCTCACGCTGGCCAGCATGTGGAATCTGCTCGCGGGATACGCGGGCCTGGTGTCGGTGGGGCAGCAGGCGTTTGTGGGGCTCGGCGCGTACTTCGTGCTGATCGTGGCCCTCCACGGGCCCTCGCCGTTCGCCGCCCTGCCCGTGGCCGCGATCGGCTGCGGCGTCGCGGCGCTGCCCCTGTGGTGGCTGGTCTCCCGGCTGCGCAGCGGGTACTTCGCGATCGCGACCTGGGTGCTCGCCGCGACCGTCATGCTCATCATCGAGAAGTTCTCCTCGATCGGCGGCGGGACTGGTATGCCGCTGCCCGGCTTCGCCGGGATGGACCCGACGCTGCTCACCGCGTACACCTACTGGGCCGGGCTGGCCGTCACGGTGGTGGCACTGGCCGTGATCTACCTGCTGCTGCGCGGGAGGCTCGGCCTGGTGCTCACCGCCATCCGCGACGATGAAGTGGCCGCGCGCAGCTCCGGGGCGCGGGTCGGCCTGGCCAGGATGCTGGTGTTCGTGGTGGCCGGCGCCGGCTGCGGGGCCGCGGGCGGGGTGCTGGCGATCAGCCAGCTGCAGGTGCAGCCGAGTGCGGTGTTCAGCATCCAGTGGACCGCGGAGATGGCCTTCGCGACCATCATCGGCGGGCTGGGCACGATCGAGGGCCCGATCATCGGCACCATCGTGTACATGGTGCTCCAGCAGACGCTGGCCTCATACAACGCGTGGTACCTGATCATCCTGGGCCTGGTGGCGATCGCCGTGGCCCTGTTCGCCCGGCGCGGGCTGTGGGGGCTGGTGGACGAGCACCTGAATGTCAGGCTGTTCCCCGTCGGATTCTGGCTGCGGACCACGGACACACCGCGCCGCCGCGGCGGCAGGCGGGCCAGAGCGGCGCAGTCGGGCTAGCCGTACCGATTTACGGCGACGACTGGGCCTGCAGGTCGGCTTCGATCTGCCCGGCCGTCTCCAGCAGCACCGGCAGGATCTCCGACCGCATCGCGGCCATGCTGACCCGGCTGGCGTGAGCGGACACGTTGATGGACGCAGTCCCGACGTCGGCGGCACCACGGATCGGGGCGGCCACCGCGCGCAGGCCCTCCTCGAGCTCCTGGTCGACGATCGAGTACCCCTGCCTGGCCACTTCCTGCACGATCACCCGCAGCCGGGCCGGGTCGGTAACGGTCCGCGCGGTGAACCGCTCGAACTGCGCCTCGGCAAGATAGCGGTCGAGATCGTCGTCCGGCAGGTCCGCGAGGAGCACCCTTCCCATCGACGTGGCGAAGGCGGGAAACCGGGTCCCGACGGAGATCGCGACCGTCATGATCCTCTTGGTGGGCATGCGCACGACATAGACGATGTGGTGCGCGTCCAGGACCGAGATGGATGAGGACTCGTGCAGCTTCGCCACGAGCTCCTCCATGTGCGGCGCGGCCACCTCGGGCAGCGCCAGCCCGGACAGGTACGCGTAGCCGAGCTCGAGCACTTTCGGCCGCAGCGAGAACTCCCGGCCGTCGTTGCGGACGTAACCGAGCTTGACCAGGGTCAGCAGGAACCGGCGTGCCGCCGCCCGGGTTAGTCCCGTCGCCCGGGCCACCTCACTGAGGCTTAGCCGCTCCCGCTCTGGGCCGAAGGCCCTGATCACCGCCAGCCCGCGGTCCAGCGACTGCACGAAATCGCTGTTTCTCGCGGCCAGGCCGTCCTCCGTGGCCTGGATCGGCACCTCCGCCTCGGGCATGGCCGCCTCCGGGAACGGTTCAGACGCTCTCGCCGCGTTCGCTGTGCGACCCGGTGTGCTCCCAGAGGTTCTCATTGACCTGCATGCTAGCGCGCCGGTCAGCCGGTGCGCTCGACCACAAACTCGCAGAGCGCCTCGAACGCGGCACGGGCGGGCACCTCGGGCAAGGCGAGAATCTCGTCTCTGGCCCGGCCGGCCCACCGCCGCGCGTCCGCGCGGGCCATATCCAGCGCCGGGTGCGCGCGCAGCAGGGCGAGCGCCTCCGCGTGCAGGTCCGGGTCGGTCAGCTCGCCGCAGCCGAGCAGTTCCACCAGCCGGGCGTCACCGGGGCCCGCCGAGCGCAGCGCGTGCAGCATCGGCAGCGTCAGCACACCCTCCCGCAGGTCCGTGCCGGGGGTCTTGCCCGACTGCGCGGAGTCGCTGGCCACGTCCAGGATGTCGTCGGAAAGCTGCCAGGCGACGCCGATGGCCTGGCAGGCGGGGGTGATACGGGCAGCCACGCTGGCCGGCGCACCGGAGAACATCGCTCCGAACCGGCCCGAGGTGGCGATCAGCGACGCCGTCTTGTCCGTGACCACGCTCAGGTAGTGGTCGAGCGGATCCTGGCCCGGCCGCGGCCCGACGGTCTCCGCGATCTGGCCGCTTACCAGGCGGGAGAACGTCTCAGCCTGGATCCTGACCGCCTCGGGCCCGAGATCGGCCAGGATCTGCGAGGCCCGCGCGAACAGGAAATCTCCGGTGAGGATCGCGACCGTGTTGTCCCAGCGGGAGTTCGCGCTGGGCAGGCCGCGGCGGACCGCCGCCTCGTCCATCACGTCGTCGTGGTAGAGCGTGGCCAGGTGGGTGAGCTCGATCGCCACCGCCGCCGGAATGATCCGCTCGTCCCTGGAGTCCCCAAACTGGGCCGCCAGCAGCACCAGCGTGGCACGGAACCTCTTCCCGCCCGCGCCGATGAGGTAACGCGACATCTTGGCCAGCAGCTCGTGCTGGGCCTGGGCCGCCTCCTGCAGACCCTCCTCGACCTGGGCCAAGCCCGCCGTGACGTCGGCAGCCAGCGCGTCGTCCGGCAGCTCGATGGTTACTACGGCGCTCATTGGCGCGCCTCCGGCACGACGCTCACTCGGACTCCCTCAGCGGTATCCCGCACTGCCCGCTAACCAGATACTGTCATGGGACATTTGCCACGCCACCCCCACGATATGTGCAAGGCAGCGTAATCCGAGTCATGCCCCCGGCGCATCGGGCGAACACCGGCCGTCAGTGCACAAACAGCTGGGCCGCCGCCTGGTGGGCCAGGTTGAGCAGCGGGCCGGGCACGATACCGAGCACCAGCGTGCCCAGGACCCCGACGGCCACGGCCGCGCCGGTGTACACGCTCGGCCTGACCACCGACGGCCCCTCGGGAGCCGGGTCGCTGAAGAACATGAGCACGATCACGCGCACGTAGGGGAACGCCAGGATCGCGCTGCTCACCGCGCCCACGATGACCAGCGGCGTGGCACCGCCGCTGATCGCCGCCTGGAACACCGCGAACTTGCCGGTGAAGCCGCTGGTCAGGGGGATGCCTGCGAAGGCGATCAGGAAGAACGCGAAGCACCCGGCGACCAGCGGGGACCGCTTGCCGAGCCCGGCCCAGCGGGACAGGTGCGCGGCCTCGCCGGCCTGATCGCGGACCAGGGTCACCACCGCGAACGCGCCGATGACCGCGATCCCGTACGCGGCCAGGTAGAACAGGCTGCTGGACAGCCCGGCCGTACTCACGGCGACCACCCCGGTCAGGACGTACCCGGCCTGGGCGATCGAGGAGTAGGCCAGCAGCCGCTTCACGTCGGTTTGGGTGATCGCGACAATCGAGCCGCCCAGCATGGTGAGGATGGCCACGGCCCACATCGCGGGCCGCCAGCTCCAGGCCAGTTGGCCGAATGCCACGTAGAAGATCCGGAGCAGGGCGCCGAACGCCGACACCAGGGTGCACGAGGCCATCAGCGCGGTCACCGGGGTGGGCGCGCCCTGGTACACGTCCGGCTTCCAGCTCTGGAACGGCACGGCGCCGATCTTGAAGAACAGGCCGATGCCGAGCAGCGCGATGCCGGCGTACAGCAGCGTGGCGCTGGCGGTGTTGGACGAGGCGGCCGCGGCGATGGCCGACAGCCGCACCGAGCCGGAGAAGCCGTACAGCATCGCGACGCCGAACAGGAAGAACGCCGAGGAGAACGAGCCGAGCAGGAAGTACTTCATGGCCGCTTCCTGCGACAGCAGCCGACGCCGCCGGGCCAGGCCGCAGAGCAGGTACAGCGGCAGCGACAGGATCTCGAGGGCCACGAACATGGTGAGCAGGTCGTTCGCGGCGGGGAACAGCAGCATGCCGCCGAGGGCGAACAGGGCGAGCGGGTACACCTCGGTGTGCGTGATGCCGGCCTCCAGGCCCTCACGCTCCTCGACGCTGCCCGGCACCGCGGCCGCCTGCGCGGTGAACGCGCTCACCTCATGTGAGGACTCGGCGATCAGCAGCACGCTGATGAAGCCCAGCACCAGGATCGTGCCCTGGATGAACAGGGTGGGCCGGTCCACGGCGACCGCGGTGACCGCGGTGAGGCGGCCCGCACTGCCGTGGGCGAAGATGGAGCTCGAGGCGACCAGGATGGTGGCGACGAACGCGGCCACGAGGCCGACCAGCGCCACCGCGAGCTGGATCGGCCGCCGCAGCGGCCTGGACACGAACGCCTCGACCAGCACCCCGATCACCGCGGCGCCGAACACGATCAGCATGGGCGAGATCTGGCCGTAGTTAATGTGCGGCGCGCTGATCGTCGGGGCCGCCGCGGCTAGGGTCCCGGTCACGGGGAGCTCCTCTGGGTAAGCGCGCTAGACGTACCGGGATGGGGCGGCACAGGGTCGGTGGAGTGCACCTGCACCAGCGTCTGGTGGACCGCGGGGTTGATGACGTCCAGGACCGGCTTGGGGTACACACCGAGCGCTATGACCAGGACGATCAGCGGGCCCACCGCCCACAGCTCGCGGGCCTTGAGGTCCGGCATCCCGGCGACCTCCTCGCGCACCGGCCCGGTCATCGTGCGCTGGTACATCCACAGCATGTAGATCGCGGCCAGGATGATGCCGACGGTGGCGAGGATCGCCGGCACCTCGTACCGCGTGAAGGTCCCGATCAGGACCAGGAACTCGCTGACGAACGTGGACAGGCCGGGGAGAGCCAGGCCGGCCAAGCTCGCGATGAGGAACAGCCCGGCGAGCACCGGCGCAACCGACTGCACGCCGCCGTAGTCGGCGATCAGCTGCGACCGCCGCCGCGCGATCAGGAACCCGGCGATCAGGAACAGGGCGCCGGTGGCGAACCCGTGGTTAACCATGTACAGCACGCCGCCCGCCTGGCCCTCGCTGGTCATCGCGAAGATGCCCAGCGTGATCAGGCCCATGTGGGACACGGAGGTGTAGGCGATCAGGCGCTTGAGGTCCCGCTGCCCGATGGCCACGATCGCGGCGTACAGGATCCCGACCACCGCGAGCACGATAACCAGGGGCGTGAAGTAGTGCGCCGCGGACGGGAACAGCTCCAGGCAGTAGCGGATCAGGCCGAACGTGCCGACCTTGTCCAGCACGCCGACGAGCAGCACCGCGGCCCCGGGCTGCGCGGCCGCGGCCGCGTCGGGGAGCCAGGTGTGGAACGGCCACAGCGGCGCCTTGATCGCGAAGGCCACGAAGAACCCGAGGAACAGCCACTTCTGCGTGGTCGGGCTCAGCGACACGTGCACCAGCTGGCTGAACAGGAACGTGCCCTGGTGCCCGTTGTGGGCCGAGTACACGTAGAGCGCGATCACGGCCACCAGCATGAGCAGCCCGCCGAGCAGGCTGTACAGCAGGAACTTGACCGCGGCGTACTGCCGCTGCCCGACGCCGTAGCTCCCGATCATGAAGTACATCGGGATCAGCATCGCCTCGAAGAACACGTAGAACAGGAACACGTCGGTGGCCGCGAAGACCCCGATCATCATGGTCTCGAGCACCAGCATCAGGACGAAAAATGTCTTAACGCTCCGGCGCGGGGCACTCTCACCCTCGGGACCGGACTCGCCCTCGGCGTCGTTCCAGGACGCGAGCACCACGACCGGCATCAGGATCGCGGTCATCACGATCAGGACCAGCGCTATCCCGTCCGCGCCGACCGCGTAGTGCACCCCGAACTGCGGGATCCACTGGTAGGTCTCGGTGAACTGGAAGGTGGGGCCGTTCGGCTTGAAGCGCAGCGCCATCGCGATCGTCACCACGAGCGTGGTGAGCGTGAAGCCCAGCGTCATTTGCTTCACGAGCCTGGCGCGGGCGGTGCGGTCCTCAGACCCGCCGGGCGCGGACTGGCCCGGGGTCAGCGCCACCGCGACGGCCCCGACCAGCGGGATCGCGCCGATAACGGTCAGCCAGGGAAATGAGCTCATCTAAATCCTCACCAGAAGCAGCGCGCCGACGAGCAGCGCCGCACCGAGGAACATCAGCAGCGCGTAGGAGCGGACGAAACCGTTCTCGACCCTGCGCACCCGCCCGGACGTGCCGCCCATGGCCGCGGCGATGGTGTTCACCAGGCCGTCCACACCCCGGTTGTCGAAGTACACCGACAGCCTGGTGAGCCACTGGCCGGGCCGCATCAGCACGGACTCGTTGATCGCGTTGCCGTATAGCTCCTTGCGCGCCGCGACCGTGAGGATGCCCCCGGCCGGCGCGGTGACCGGTACCTCGCGCCGCCCGTACATCACCCACGCGATCCCGGCCCCGATCACCACCAGCACCAGCGCGGCCCCGCTGACCACGGTGAAGATCCCGTGTGACGTCGGCGGTGAGCCGACCACTGGGGACAGGAAATTCACCAGCCGGTTGCCGAGGATCAGGAAACCGCCGGCGCAGAGCGAGCCGATCGCGAGCACGATCATCGGCGAGGTCATGATCGGCGGGGCCTCGTGCGGGTGCACCTTGTCGTCCCAGCGGCGTTCGCCGGTGAAGGTCATGAACACCACCCGGGTCATGTAGAACGCGGTGATGCCGGCGCCGAGCAGGGCGCAGGTGCCGAGGATCGCGCCGGAGGTCCCGCCCTTGTCGAAGGCCGCCTCGATGATCGGGTCCTTGGTGAAGAAACCCGAGAACGGCGGTATGCCGATGATCGCGAGATAGCCGAAGAGGAATGTCACGGTCGTGATCGGCATGACCTTGGCCAGGCCGCCGAAGCGGCGCATGTCCACCTCGTCGTCCATCTCGTGTTTCACCGAGCCCGCGCCGAGGAACAGCCCGGCCTTGAAGAAGCCGTGCGCCAACAGGTGCGCGATCGCGAACGCGTACCCGGCGGGCCCGAGCCCGGCCGCGAGCATCATGTAGCCGATCTGGCTCATGGTGGATCCGGCCAGCGCCTTCTTGATGTCGTCCTTGGCACAGCCGATGATCGCGCCGAACAGCAGCGTGGCGGCGCCGACGATCGCGACCGCCAGCCGCGCGTCCGACGACAGATTGAAGATCGGGTTGGACCGGACAATCAGGTAGACGCCCGCGGTCACCATGGTCGCCGCGTGGATCAGGGCCGACACCGGGGTCGGGCCTTCCATCGCGTCGAGCAGCCAGGACTGCAGCGGAAGCTGCGCGGACTTGCCGCACGCGCCGAGCAGCAGCAGCAGCCCGAGCGCGGTGACCACGCCGCGGCTCGCGCCGTGCACGGCGCCGAACACGCCGGTGAACGTCACCGTGCCGAACGTCGCGAACATCAGCATGATGGCCAGGGACAGCCCGGCGTCGCCGACCCGGTTGGCGATGAAGGCCTTCTTGGCCGCGGTCGCCGCCTCAGGCTTGAACTGCCAGAACCCGATCAGCAGGTAGGAGGCCAGGCCCACGCCCTCCCAGCCCGCGTACAGGCCGAGGTAGTTGTCGGCCAGCACCAGCAGCAGCATCGCGGCCAGGAACAGGTTCATGTAGCCGAAGAACCGTCGCCGCTCGGGATCGTGCGACATGTACCCGACGGCGAAGATGTGGATCAGCGAGCCGACCCCGGTGATCAGCAGCACGAAGCAGATCGACAACGGATCGAGCAGCAGGCCGATGTTCACCCTGAAGCCGCCCACCGGGATCCAGGAGAACAGGTGCAGGTCCCGGCTGCGCTGGCCGGCCGGGTAGCTGAGCATGGCGATGAAGGCGATCAGGCCGTACACGAAGGCCGCGACCGGCATGGCCACGCCGACCAGGTGCCCCCACGAGTTGCTGCGTTTCCCGCCGAGCAGCAGGATCACGGCGCCGGCCAGGGGGAAGACCAGCAGCAGCCACGCGGCGCGCTGGACGCCGACGGCAGTCATCGTGGTCATGACCGCAGCCGACGGCGCGCCCGCAACAGAGCCCGTCACTGGCTACCTCTCTACTGCGTTGGCCCGGGGGGCGCATGCTCCCCGGGGAAGGCGCCCGGGCCGCGGCCCGGTGCCTCCGCGTCTAGTACTTCAGCAGGTTCGCGTCATCCACCGACGCGGACCTGCGGGACCGGTAGATCGTGGTCAGGATGGCCAGGCCGACGACGACCTCAGCCGCGGCGACCACCATCACAAAGAACGCGATGACCTGGCCGTCCAGGTTGCCGTGCATCCGGGAGAAGGCGACAAAGGCCAGGTTGACCGCGTTCAGCATCAGTTCCACGCACATGAAGATGACGATCGCGTTCCGCCGGACCAGCACGCCCACGCCGCCGATCACGAACAGGATCACGGCCAGGGCCACGTAGTGCGCCGGGCTTATCATCGTGCCCCCTCGGGCTCGGTGGCCTCGCTCTCGGTGGCACCGGACCCGGGCTCCGGGGCACCGAGTTCCCCGGCATGCGGCTCGGCCGCCCCCAGGTCGGTGGCGGTGAACTCGTCAGGCCCGGGCAGGCTCGGGTTGAACTCGCCCCGGCTGATGATCACCGGGCTGACCGACAGCTCGGCCGGCGTGCCGTCGGGCAGGAGCGCGGGCATGTCCACGGCGTTGTGCCGGGCGTAGCTTCCCGGGCCGGGCAGCGGTGCCGGCCGCCCGCCGGAAACCCGCTGCTTGGCCAGCGTCCGCTGGGTCGGCTTGGGGCTGGTGCGCTCGCGGTGCGCGAGCACCATGGCACCCAGCGCCGCGGTGATCAGCAGGGCGCTCGTCACTTCAAACGGGAACACGTACGTGGTGAAGATGAGCGTGGCGATGCCCTGCAGGTTTGAGGTGGAGTAGGGCGGTCCCGGGGCCGCGGCCGGGCCGATCGCCGCGTGCCCGATGATCAGGCTGAGCAGAACGAGCAGCGCGATCCCGACGACGGCGGCGGCGAGCCGCTGGCCCCTGATCGTTTCCACGAGCGAGTCCGCGGAGTGGACGCCGACGATCATGAGCACGAACAGGAACAGCATCAGCACCGCGCCGGTGTAGACGATGACCTGCACGAAGGCCAGGAATGGCGCACCGAGCAGCGCGTAGAGCACTGCCAGCGACAGCATCACGATCGCGAGCAGCACCGCGCAGTGCACCGCCCGCCGGGCCAGGACCATGCCCAGGGCCGCCCCGACCGCGATAATGGCCAGCGCCCAGAACGCGATGCTCCCAGTCGTGGCGGCGGCGCCCGTGGCCAGCACGAGGTGGCCGGTGTTCATTCGCTCGCCTCGTCCTGGTCCTGGTCGGGCGCCTGGCTGGTGCCGGCGATGCCAGAGGAGCCGAGCAGGTAGTAGTCCTGCTCGGTATCGCCGAGGAGCATGGGGTGCGGCGGGGCCTCCATGCCCGGCTGCAGCGGCGCGACGAGCTGCTCTTTGGTCCAGATCAGAGCCTCGCGGCTGTCGTCGGCGAGCTCGTATTCGTTGGTCATGGTCAGCGCGCGGGTGGGGCAGGCCTCCACGCAGAGCCCGCACAGAATGCAGCGCAGGTAGTTGATCTGGTAGACGCGCCCGTACCGTTCTCCGGGGGAGTACCGCTCCTCCTCGGTGTTGTCGCCGCCTTCCACGTAGATGGCGTCGGCCGGGCAGGCCCAGGCGCACAGCTCGCAGCCGATGCATTTCTCCAGCCCGTCCGGCCAGCGGTTCAGCTGGTGCCGGCCGTGGTACCGGGGAGCGGTCGGCTTCTTCTCCTCTGGGTACTGCACTGTGTCGACCTTCCGGAACATCTGCCGGAAGGTGACGCCGAACCCCTTGATGGGGTTGAGGAAGTCAAGCACCGGTGACCTCCTTGGCTTCGGCCGCAGACGACTCGGGCGACGCCCCGATGGATCGCTCCACGTAGACACCGATCCCGTGATAGTGCGGCAGGTCCATGGGCGGGACCGGGAACGCCCCGGGCTCCGCCTCCGCTTCGGCCTCGGCGGCGTCCAGCTCGGATTCCTCCTTGGCGCGCTTGGCCGCGGTCGTGTCCCAGCCCCAGGCCAGCAGCATGAGCACCACGATGATGGCACCGCCCACGATGTACACGCCGATGCTGCCGCCCTGGCGGCGCCACACCCGGATGGTCGCGATCATCAGGGTCCACGCGAGTGCACCAGGGATGAGCACCTTCCAGCCCAGCCGCATCAGCTGGTCGTAGCGGATCCTGGGCAGCGTGCCGCGGAGCCAGATGAACGCGAACATGAAGATCGCCACTTTGCCGATGAACCAGAGCAGCGGCCACCAGCCCGTGTTGGCGTCCGGCCACACCGTGATCGGCCACGGCGCGCGCCAGCCGCCCAGGAACAGCGTGGTGGCCAGGCCGGCCACCGTGATCATGTTGACGTACTCGGCCAGCTGGGTCAGCGCGAATCTCAGCGAGGAGTACTCGGTGTGGTAGCCCGCGACCAGCTCACCCTCGCCTTCCGGCAAGTCGAAGGGCAGCCGGTTGGTCTCGCCGACCATCGTGACCAGGTAGATCAGGAACGACGGCAGCAGCAGCACCGCGAACCAGGACGGGTAGTGCAGCCCGACACCGAACCAGTGGAACTCGGTGCCGTGCGCCTGCGCCTGCACGATCGCGGTGGTGGACAGCGACCCGGAGTAGAGGAAGACCGGGACGAATGCCAGTCCCATGGCGATCTCGTAGCTGATCACCTGGGCCGACGACCTCAGGCCGCCCAGCAGCGCGTACGGCGAGGACGAGGACCACCCGGCCAGCACGATCCCGTACACGCCCAGGGAACTCATCGCGAGGACCAGGAGCACGCCCACCGGCAGGTCGGCGAGCTGCAACGGGGTCTTCACCCCCGCGATCGACACGATGGGCCCGAACGGGATGATCGCGAAGCTGATGAACGCGGGGATCACCGACAGCGCGGGCGCGATCACGAACAGGATCTTGTCCACGCCGAGAGGGGTGATGTTCTCCTTGAGCGGCAGCTTGAGGCCGTCCAGCAGCGGCTGCAGCAGCCCGAACGGCCCGGCCCGGTTCGGCCCGGGGCGCTGCTGCATCCGCCCGATCACCCGGCGCTCGGCCCAGATCATGAACAGCGTGCCGAGCAGGAGGAACAGGAAGATGGCGAGCACCTTGATGATGATCAGCCACCAGGTGTCGTGCCCGAAATCGGCCAGCGTCGGATCCTGTGCCTGGATGGCCAGGCCGGTCATGGCGCACTCCTCACGGTGACGACGCTTCCGTGGCCAGCGCCGAGCTCGCTGCGGACCGCGCAGCCTGCCGAGTTGGCTGGCAGCCAGACGACCCGCTCCGGCATGTCCGCGATCTCGGCCGGCACGGTGATGGTGCCGTGCTCAGTGGCCACAGTGACCTTACCGCCGTCGCTCACGCCAGCCTCCGCAGCGGTGGCCGCGGACATCTTCGCGACCGCGACTCGCGCGGTGCCCGCCAGATTCGGCTCGCCGTCCTGCATCCGGCCCGCGTCGAGGAGATTATGCCAGGTGGCCAGAACCGCCTGGCCAGCGGCTGGGTGAGCGCGGCCGAGCTGACCGATGGTGCCGGACTGATGCCCCGAGCTACCCGCCTGGCTCGGCTCGTGGTCGGTCAGGGACGGCACCAGCTCGTTGAGCTCCCGCCGGGCGGCCACGGCATCGGGCAGGCCGAGGTGCACGTCCATCTGATCCGCGATCGCGGCGAGCACCTGCAGGTCGGCCTGGACCGCGGGGACGGCCAGCGCCGGGCCGAACGAGCCCGGCCGGCCCTCCCAGTTCACGAACGTGCCCGCCTTCTCGGCCACGGCGGCGACCGGCAGCACCACGTCCGCGCGGTCGGTCACCGCGCTGGCCCGCAGCTCCAGGCTGACCAGGAACGGCGTGGCCTCCAGCGCCTCGAGCGCCGCCGCGGGGTCGGGCAGGTCGGCCGGGTCCACGCCCGCGATGACCATGGCGCCAATCTCGCCCGCGGCCGCGTCGGCCAAGATGTGCGCGGTGTCCCGGCCGGGGTCGGCGGGCAGCGCCGCCACCCCCCAGGCCCGGGCCACGTCGGCCCGCGCGGCCTGGTCGGTGACCCGGCGGCCGCCGGGCAGCACGATGGGCAGCGCGCCAGCCTCGATGGCGCCGCGCTCGCCCGCGCGGCGCGGTATCCAGGCCAGCCGGGCCCCGGTCGCATCGGCCAGGGCCGCCGCCGCGGTGAGCGCGCCGGGCACCTCGGCCAGCCGCTCACCGGCCAGGATGACCGCGCCAGGCTGGCGCAAAGCTGTGCTGACCCGGGGGATAACCCCCGGACCCCCAGACCGGGAGGCTTCGCTTGCCCGGAGGCGCCTGCTGCCCGCTCGGAGCCGCCCTGCCATGTCGTCCGGCGTCTGGCTGAACCACGCCGTCGCGGCCGACACTGGCTTCGTCGGCGAGGGCTTTCAGCATTGCGGTTTCTTCGCCGGGCACGGTCGGCAGCAGCGTGCCAGACATCAGGCTCAGCCCGGGGCCGGCCAGCGCGGCGAGCGAGTACACGGCCAGGCGGCCGGTCCTGGCCGCCTTGCGCAGCCGGAGGAACACGATCGGCGACTCGTCCTGCGGCTCGAAACCGGCCAGCAGCACGGTGGTGGCTCCCTGCAGGCCCGCGTAGGTCACCCCGGACGAGCGGCCGGCCACCCGGTCGGCCAGGAACTGTGTTTCCTCGGCCGAATGCGGGCGGGCTCGCATGTCGATGTCGTTGCTGGCCAGCGCGACCCTGGCGAACTTCGCGTACGCGTAGGAGTCCTCCAGGGTCAGGCGGCCGCCGGTGAGCACGGCCGCGCGGCCCCGCTCGGCGAGCAGGCCGGCCGCGGCCGCGGCGATCGCCTCCGGCCACGAGGCGGGCTGGAGCACCCCGTCACCGTCCCGGACCAGCGGTGTGACCAGCCGGTTGGGCTGCGTGGCGTAGGTGAACGCCCACCGGCCCTTGTCACAGTTCCATTCCTCGTTGACCTGCGGGTCGTTGCCCGCCAGCCGCCTGGTGACCGCTCCGCGCCTGTGGTCGGTGCGCTGCCTGCAGCCGGCGGCGCAGTGCTCGCACACGCTGGGCGTGGACACCAGGTCGAACGGGCGGGCCCGGAACCGGTACGACGCGCCAGTGAGCGCCCCGACCGGGCAGATCTGCACGGTGTTGCCGGAGAAATAGGAGTCGAACGGAACGCCGTCCGCGATCGCTATCTGCTCCTGCGGCCCGCGCTCGAACAGCTCGATCAGCGGTTCCCCGGCGATCTCGTCGGCGAACCGGGTGCACCGCGTGCACTGGATGCACCGCTCCCGGTCCAGCAGCACCTGCGCGGACAGCGGGACCGGCTTGGCAAAGGTGCGCTTGACGCCGTCGAACCTGGTCTCGCCCTGCCCGTTGGACATGGCCTGGTTCTGCAGCGGGCACTCGCCGCCCTTGTCGCACATGGGGCAGTCGAGCGGGTGGTTGACCAGCAGTTGCTCCATCACGCCGTGCTGTGCCTTCTCGGCCACCGGGGAGGTCAGCTGGGTGTGCACCACCATGCCGTCGGTGCAGACCGTGGTGCACGACGCGGGCGGCTTGGGCTGGCCCTCGATCTGCACCAGGCACTGCCTGCAGGCCCCCACCGGGGACAGCAGCGGATGCTCGCAGAACCGGGGGATCTGGATGCCGAGCTGCTCGGCCGCGCGGATCACCAGCGTGCCCTTGGGCACGGTGATCTCGAATCCGTCGATGGTGACGGTCACGCCATCGACTGCGGGTGCGGACCCCGTGGGTGCAGACCCAGTGGTTGACACTGTCATCAGGCTGACTCCATCGCAAACAACGTAGAGGCTGCCGGGTCGAACGGGCAGCCGCCCTGCCGCTGGTGCTCGATGTACTCATCCCGGAAGTACTTGACCGACGACTTGACCGGCGCCTCGATGGAGTCGCCCAGGGCGCAGAACGCCCGGCCGGTGATGTTCGTGCAGATGTCCAGCAGCTTGTCCAGGTCGGCCTCGCTGCCCTGGCCGTTCTCCAGCTGGTGCAGCAGCTGCACGACCCAGTAGCTGCCCTCCCGGCAGGGCGTGCACTTGCCGCAGGACTCGTGCTGGTAGAACTCGATCCACCGCAGCACGACCCGGACCACGCAGGTCGTCTCGTCGAAGAGCTGGACCGACCGGGTGCCGAGCATCGACCCGGCGGCGGCCACCGACTCGTAGTCCAGCGGCACGTCCAGGTGCTCGTCGGTGAACAGCGGGGTGGATGACCCGCCCGGCGTCCAGAACTTGAGCCGGTGCCCGGCCCTGATGCCGCCCGCCAGGCCCAGCAGCTCGCGCAGGGTGGTGCCGAGCGGCGCCTCGTACTGGCCGGGCGTGGTGACGTGGCCGGACAGCGAGAAGATCCCGAACCCCTTGGACCTCTCGGTCCCGTACGACGCGAACTCCTCGGCGCCGTTGAGCAGGATGTACGGCACGGTGGCGATCGACTCGACGTTGTTGACCACCGTGGGGCAGGCGTACAGGCCCGCGATCGCGGGGAAGGGCGGCTTCAGCCGGGGCTGGCCGCGCTTTCCTTCCAGCGAGTCGAGCAGCGCGGTTTCCTCGCCGCAGATGTAGGCGCCCGCGCCCGCGTGCACCACGACCTCCAGGTCGTAGCCGGAGCCCAGGATGTTCTCGCCGAGGAAGCCGGCCGCGCGGGCCTCGGCGACGGCGTGGTGCAGCCTGCGGACCACATGCAGGACCTCGCCGCGGACGTAAATGAAGGCCCGGTCGGCCCGGATCGCGTAGGCGGCGATCACGATGCCCTCGATCAGCGCCTGCGGGTTGGCCAGCAGCGTCGGCATGTCCTTGCACGCGCCCGGCTCCGACTCGTCGGCGTTCACCACCAGGTAGTGCGGCTTGCCGTCGCCCTGCGGGATGAAGCCCCATTTCACGCCGGTGGGGAAGCCGGCACCGCCGCGGCCGCGCAGCACCGAGTCCTTGAGGGTCTGGATGACCTGGTCTGGCTCCATGGCCAGGGCCTTGGGCAGCGCCTGGTAGCCGCCGTCGCGCCGGTACGCCTCCAGCGTGAACGAGTCGGGCTCGTCCCAGTGCGCGGTGAGCTCCGGGGTCAGGAGTGTCGTCACGGCCTGCCTCCACTGTTAGCCCGGGGGGACGACCCCCCGGAACCCCCCGGCGAGCCGTCCGCTCGGGCCGGCGAGCCGGCCGTCGCGGCCGGCTCCGGAGACCAGCCTTGCTCCTTGGCCTTGCGCAGGCCGGCCAGGCTGGGGTCGCCCGCGGTGTGGCCGTCGGCCGCCTGGCCGTCGGGAAAGCCGGCCAGGATCCGGGACGCCTGCTTCCAGGTGCACAGCCGCGGGGCGCCGCGGGTGGGCGCCACATCGGCCCCCGTGCGCAGCCCGTCGACCAGGTCCCGCGCCGACCGCGGGGTCATGTCGTCGAAGAACTCCCAGTTCACCATCACTACAGGGGCGTAGTCGCAGGCCGCGTTGCACTCCACGTGCTCCAGGCTGACCTTGCCGTCCGGCGTGGTCTCGTCGCCGGAGAGCCCGAGGTGCTCCTGCAGGTCGGCGAAGATAGCGTCGCCGCCCATCACCGCGCACAGCGAGTTGGTGCACACGCCGACGTGGTAATCGCCCACCGGCTCGCGCTTGAACATCGTGTAGAAGGAGGCGACGGCGGTGACCTCGGCCTCGGTCAGCCCGAGCTGCTCAGCACAGAACGCAATGCCATCGGCGGAGACAAAGCCCTCGTCGGCCTGCACCAGGTGCAGCAGCGGTAGCAGCGCCGAGCGCGCCTTCGGGTACCGGCCGATGATCTGCGCGGCGTCCGCGGCCAGCCGGGAACGGAAATCGTCGAGCTGCGCCATCTACCTGTCCACCCCCCCGATCACCGGGTCGATACTGGCCACGGACGAGATCACGTCGGCGAGCATCCCGCCTTCGGCCAGCGCGGGCAGGGACTGCAGGTTGTTGAACGAAGGATCACGCACGTGGACCCGGTACGGCCGGGTGCCGCCGTCGCTGACCACGTGGCAGGCGAGCTCGCCGCGGGGCGATTCGATCGCCGCGTACGCCTGGCCGGCCGGGACCCGGAAACCCTCGGTCACCAGCTTGAAGTGGTGGATGAGCGCCTCCATGGACTGGCCCATGATGTGGGCGATGTGATCGGGTGCGGGACCCAGGCCATCCGGGCCGAGCGCCAGCCGGGCGGGCCAGCCGATCTTAGCGTCGTCGATCATCACCGGGTCCTTGGCGGGCCGCTGGCCGGAGAGCCGGTCCAGGCACTGCCCGATGATCCGCATCGACTGGTCCATCTCGTCCATCCGGAGCAGGTACCGGCCGTAGGCGTCGCAGGTCTGGTTGGTCACCACGTCGAACTCGTACGTCTCGTAGCCGCAGTAGGGCTGGCTCTTGCGCAGGTCCCAGGGCAGGCCGGTGCTGCGCAGCATCGGGCCGGTGACGCCCAGCGCCATGCAGCCGGTCAGGTCCAGGTGCGCGATGTTCTTGGTCCGGGCGATGAAGGCCGGGCTGTTGTCGAAGAGCTTGTGTATCTCGCTGAGCTGCCGGGGCATGATCGCGAGGAACTCACGGATCTTCTCGATGGCGCCGGACGGCAGGTCCTGGATCACCCCGCCGGGCCGGATGTAAGCGTGGTTCATCCGCAGGCCGGTGATCAGCTCGAACAGGTCGAGCACCTTCTCCCGCTCCCGGATCCCGTACAGGAACACGGTGGTGGCGCCGAGCTCCAGGCCGAACGGCCCGATGCCGGTCAGGTGCGAGGAGATCCGGTTCAGCTCCATCATCAGGACCCTGATCACGTTCGCCCGGTCCGGGATCCGGTCCTCGATGCCGAGCAGCCGCTCCACCGCCAGGCAGTACGCGGCCTCGTTGAACAGCGGCATCAGGTAGTCGGCCCGGGTGATGAACGTGACGCCCTGGGTCCAGGTGCGGAACTCCATATTCTTCTCGATGCCGGTGTGCAGGTAGCCGATGACCGGGCGGAGCTCGGTCACGGTCTCGCCGTCCAGCGTGAGAATCAGCCGGAGCACCCCGTGGGTGGACGGATGCTGCGGGCCCATGTTGACGACAATGTGCTCCTCGCCCGAGCGCTCGGACGGGTCGGCGGCGCCCGCGACGACCTCGTCCCAGTCCGCCCCGCCGACGTTGTAGACGCGTCCCTCGGCGGTTTCGGCGTCAGCGGCGTTGGTGGTCATTCGTACGCTCTCCGCTCTTCTGGCGGCGGGATCGTCGCGCCGCGGTACTCGACCGGGATGCCGCCCAGCGGGTAGTCCTTGCGCTGCGGGTGGCCCTTCCAGTCATCCGGCATCTCGATCCTGGTCAGGGCCGGGTGCCCGTCGAAGACGATCCCGAAGAAATCCCAGGTCTCCCGCTCGTGCCAGTCGGCGCTCGGGTACACGTCGACCACCGAGGGGATGTGCGGGTCGCTGTCGGGCGCCGACACCTCGAGCCGAAGCCGCCGGTTGTGGGTGATCGACAGCAGGTGGTAGACGGCGTGCAGCTCGCGGCCCTCGTCTCGGGGGTAGTGCACGCCGGAGACCCCGGAGAACAGCTGGAACGCGAGTGTCGGGTCGTCCCTGAGCTGCCGCGCCACCCGGGGCAGGTGCTCACGGCGGACATGGAAGGTGAGCTCGCCTCGGTCGGCGACCACCCGCTCGATCGCGTCACCGAAACCCGATCCGGCCTGCTCCAGCGAGCTGCCGAGCGCGTCGGCGATGTCGTCGAAGTACCCGCCGTAGGGCCGCGGGCTGGACAGCGGCGGCGGGCGGCGGACCTGGAGCCCTCCGTACCCCGACGTGTCGGACGTGCCCTGGACACCGAACATGCCGGTCCTGACCACCTGCTCGGACAGGCGCTCCCGGCCCGCGACCCCCGCGGGGTCGGGGGCCTGCGCGCCGTTGGCCTCCTCACCGGGCTGCCCCGGCTGGTTCGTCTCGGTCACCGGCCCGTCTCCGTGCTTGCTGGGCCCGTGCTTGAGGTGCCCGTGTCGCTGGCTGGGCCCGCGTCGTCCGCCGCGGCGCCGCCCGGCACCCGCGCCGCGGTGCCAGGCACCGCGGCATTCAGGCTCGGCACCAGCGGGAGCCGCCGCAGCCTGGCCTGCTCAAGCTCGGTGATCTGGTTCTCCCGGTTCACGCCGAGCTTCATGTTCTGGATCTTGTCGTGCAGCTTGAGAATGGCGTCGAGCAGCATCTCCGGCCGGGGCGGGCAGCCCGGCAGGTAAATGTCCACCGGCACGATATGATCCACGCCCTGAACAATCGCGTAATTGTTGAACATGCCGCCGCTGGAGGCACAGACCCCCATCGAGATCACCCATTTGGGCTCGGCCATCTGGTCGTAGATCTGCCGCAGCACGGGGGCCATTTTCTGGCTTACCCGCCCGGCCACGATCATCAGGTCGGCCTGCCGCGGCGTGCTCGAGGCCCGTTCCATCCCGAACCTGGCCAGGTCATGCCGGGGGCCGCCGGTGGCCATCAGCTCAATCGCGCAGCAGGCCAGCCCGAACGTGGCAGGCCAGACCGAGTACTTGCGCGCATAGCCGATCACCTTCTCCACGGTGGTCAGCATGATGCCGGCGGGCAGCTTCTCTTCGAGACCCATGGGCTAATCCCATTCCAGACCGCCGCGGCGCCACACATAGGCGTACGCGACAAGAACCGTGGCGACGAACGTGACCATCTCGACCAGCCCGAACACCCCGAGCCGGTCGAACGCGACCGCCCACGGGTACAGGAAGATGATCTCGATGTCGAACACGATGAACAGCATCGCGGTCAGGTAGTACTTCACCGGGAACCTGGTGTTGGTATTTCCCGGCGTCGGCTCGATGCCGCACTCATAAGTCTCGAGCTTGGCCCGGTTCCACCGCTTGGGGCCGGCTATCGAGCCCGCGACCAACGAGAAAATGGCAAAGACTGTGGACAGGCCCGCGAGCACCACGATCGGGACGTACAGGTTCATCCTCTTGTCACCCCCTTGCCAAAGCAGGTCACCGTTAAGCCGCCGGGGTCATCTTAGACAGCACGTTGAGAACGCGGTCGACCGCGTCGCCCCCCCTGGCCTCGGTCAGGTTACCGAGCAGTTTCATGGTGAAGCGCATGATGTAGGGCCGCTTGACCCCGTGCCTGGTAGCGAACCTCATGAACGCGGGATGGCCGATCGCGTGCACGAAGGTGTTCCCGAGCGTGTAGTACCCGCCGTAGGCGTCCTTCAGCTCCCTGGGGTAGGAGCGCAGCACGGTCTCGGTGCTCGTGGCGGTCGGCCGGGCCAGGGCCTGGATGATGACCCGGGCGGCGATCTCGCCGGACTCGAGCGCGTAGCCGATGCCCTCGCCGTTGAACGGGTTGACCATGCCGCCAGAGTCCCCGGCCAGCAGCAGGCCCCTGGTGTAGTGCGGGGTGCGGTTGAACCCCATCGGCAGCGCGGAGCCACGCACCGGCTGGGTCCGGTTCTCCTCGGTCAGGCCCCACTCGGTCGGCATCGCGGCTAGCCAGCGGCGCAGCAGCACCCGGTAGTCGATGTTCCCGAACGCGTCCGAGGTGTTCAGCAGCCCGAGCCCGACGTTGCTCGTCCCATCGCCCATGCCGAAGATCCAGCCGTACCCGGGCAGCAGCTTCTCGCCGTCCCAGAGGTCCAGCCATGCCTCCAGGTAGTCGTCGTCGTGGCGCGGCGAGGTGTAATAGGTACGCACCGCGACGCCGAGCGGCCGGTCGTCCCGCTTCTGCAGGCCCACCGCGACCGACAGCCGGGAGGAGTTGCCGTCCGCGGCCACCACGACCCGGCCCCGGAACTCCCGCGGCGCCGATTCCCCGTTGGCTGACTCCTTGGCGGTAACGCCCGTGAGGCGGCCGGTGCGGTCGTCGAGCAGCGGGCCAGTGACATTGACCCCCTCGAGCAGCCGGGCCCCCGCCTTCTGCGCGTGCCTGGCCAGGGTCTCGTCGAAGTCGAGCCGGGTACGGACCAGGCCGTATCCCGGATAGCTGGACAGGTCAGGCCAGTCCACCTCGATCCGGCCGCCACCGCCGATGATCCGCAGGCCCTTGTTGCGGACCCAGCCGTCGCTTTCCGAGATCGGCACGCCCATCGCCGTCAGGGCCTTAACCGCGCGCGGGGTGAGACCGTCGCCGCAGACCTTTTCTCGGGGGAACCGGCTCTTCTCGAGCAGCAGCACGTCAAGCCCGGCACTAGCCAGGTAGTAAGCGGTCGACGATCCGGCCGGGCCGGCGCCGACGACAATGACATCCGCCGTCCGCGAGTCTGTGTCCTGGGTGGCAGCGGGGGGATCTTGCTGAGTCACGACCTGCATTCCTGTCTTGTGAAGCGCTTCACAAGTGCTTGCGGTTCAGTCTAGACCTGCCCGGCTGCGGGCCGGAATCACCCGCCCCGGGACGACCGTCAGGCCCACTCCGCCGCGCCACTGGCGGCCCACCGCAACTCGGCCGAACGGCGCGCCTCGCCGTCTTGCTCCGCCACCCAGAACTGGCCCGCCTGCCGGTCAATAGCTATTAAATCTACCCGATGACTAGTCTTACCGACGCATTAGCCGTATATCACCGCTAATGCTCATCTGCGGCGCCTGATGATCTTCGGTCTAACGTCGGATAGATGTAAACTGCCGTATACTCCCACGACGTCTAGGTTTGGTAGAGCGGGCTGGCCAGTCCGGGGCCGGGGGCCGCGAGACGGGCCCTGGATCAGGCTGATCTTGACTGTGCCGTGCGACCACTGCACGAGTTATTACGGATAATCATCGCTAATGTGAACTATGGGGGCAGCCAGGGTGGCTTTCGCAAACATGGAGGCAGTTCTGGCTGCCGTCTAGCTCAGCAATTGATCGCGGAGCGAGGAGTACTGCGGCATGACCTACTCCCAGCAAGCAGACTCGATGGAACCGGCCGAGTTCCTGCCTGTGCTGCGGCGCCGCTGGTGGATAGTCATCGTGATGCTGATCGTCGGCGGGGCGGCGGCGGCGGCGTATCTCAAGGTCGCGCACAAGGAGTACACGTCGACCGCTTCGGTGTACGTCACCGCCACCGGAGCAGACACCAGCCAGGTCTCGGGCGGTCGCACCAGCGGCACCATAGACATGGACAGCGAGGCTCAGCTTGTGCAGTCGATCACCGTCGCGACGATCGCCGCGCACACACTGCACACGACGGCTCCCCCTGCTGGACTGACGCATCACGTCACCGTCACGGTCCCGGCCAACTCCGAGGTGCTGCAGATCTCCTGTACCCAGCACACCGCGAAGCTGGCCGCGGCTTGCGCGCAGGCGTTCGCCAACGCGTATCTGCAGAACCGGAGCGCAACCTCAACCAACGAGCTGAACGCGCAGCTTAAATCGTTGCGAGCGCAGGTTGCCCCGCTGCAGCGTGACGTGGCCAACCTGCAGAGCAAGATCGCCTCTCTGCCCGCGAACGCCCCGGACCGGGCCACTGCGCAGGCACAGCTCAGCACGGATCAGAGTCAGCTGAGCGCGCTCACCCACCAGATAGGCGTGCTATCTGGCCAGCAGGCCGATTCCTCAGGAGGCTCGATCATCACCAGCGCGGCGCTACCGACGGCGCCGACCAGCCCGAAGCGTCTCCTGATCCTGCCGAGCGGCCTGGTCGCCGGCCTGCTCCTGGGCCTGCTCCTTGCCTTCTGGGTGGATCGCCGCGACAAGCGCATTCACGGCGCCGCGGACCTGCAGCGCGGCCAGGACCTGCCGGTGCTGGCCGCCATCCAGACCAAGCAGCGTAATCCTCAGCCGACACTTGCGACTCCCCGGTCACAAGCCGGCCGGATGTTCGCCCAACTGGCTGATTCGACGACAGCCGCTCTCGGCGAAGGTAACCACGTCCTGTTCGTCGCGGGAACCTCGCCGGGGCCGGCGCCAGCGTCACGGCTGCCAACCTGGCTGTCGCGCTGGCCAGAACGCACTCCGACGTAGTTCTCGTCTGCGCCGACCTGGATCAAAGCGCGACTCCCGAGCTGTTCGATCTCGACCGCGACCGCGGGTTGGCCGAGGTGCTGGCGGGCCAGGCTGAGGTCTGGGAGGTCACGCAGCGGCCAGCCGAGTTCGCGCGGCTGCAAGTGATTCCTCCGGGACTGGACCCCTCCGTCGTGATCTACAACTTCCAGCACGACGTGAACCGCCAGACGATCGCCGAACTGCGCAAAAGCGCTTCCGTCGTGGTCATCGAGGCGCAAGCAGCCGGAGGAGATGCAGACACGTTCCCGCTGGCGGAGTTTGCCGACACGGCATTGGTCGTCGCGGAAATCGGCAGCACGACGCGGCCGGAAGTCGCGGAGACCCTGCTGCGGCTTAGCCGCCTGCGGACGCCAGTGCTGGGGGCGGTGCTCCTTCCGCGATTCGGGGTGCTCGCTACGGCCCCACCAAGCCGTGAGCCTAAGACCCTAGAGCATGCCGACGGCCACGCTGCGCCCCAGCAGCAGCCGGATCCCAGCGTGGAGCAAATTCGTATCTCCACCCTGTCCAGTCAAGATCAGGACTTGAGCAACACCCGGCCAATCCCGCTGCCTGTCCAGCAGGTTGTGGCCGACGAGCCTGCCCCGTTCCCCGACTCGGAGCGGGCAGAGCCCACAGGAAAGAATGCTGAGAGCTGACGTGCGGGCCGCGCGCGCCTGGGGCGCGGCTTGCGCGGCGGTCTGCGCCGGTCTCGTCACTGCCGCCTGCGGTACTTCCCCTTCGGCCAGCGTGCAGGTTCCGGCACCGGCTCCCTCGGCGAGCTCGTCGCCGAGCCCGGCACCGAGCCCCGCTGATCAGCCCCTGGCACCGCTCACCGGACTGCCCACCCAGCCTTCCATCGCCGCTCGACCGGCCGTGGCCCTAGTGCTCGCCGGCGCTCAGCCGCGCGGCCTGTCGGACGCGGATGTCATTTACGAGGAGATCACGTCGACGCTGCGCTACGTCGCGGTGTTCCAGTCCAGGCAGGCCAGTGCGGTTGGGCCCATCACCGGTACTCTGCCTGGCGACGGCCAGGAGCTCTCCGTGCTCCGGCCACTGATCGGCTACGACGGCGGCACCGCTTCATTCATCCACGTCCTGGACCATACGGACGTCGTCGACCTTGGCTCAGGGACGCATGGCTCGCTGTACCAACATGGGCCCAACGGTCCGACAACCTCCCCGCAGGATCTCTGGAGGGCCGGGCGGTCATCCGCTCCGCCGCCACTGCTGGCCTATCGGGGGCCGCAGACAGGCAACCAGGCCCTGGCCACGACCGGACAGTCCCGACCCTCGTCCCTCACCATCCAGCTCCCCGGCCACGGCACCCAGAAGTGGATCTTCGACTCCCACGGGGATCAATGGCGACAGGTCAGCGGCGGGACGCCGATAGCGGTCGCCAACCTGATCGTTCAGATGGTCAGCTACAAGGATGTATTCCTCAGCAGGCGATACGGTCTCACCGAGCCAAGTGCCCGCGTTATCGGGAAAGGATCAGTAGAGGCGTTCTCCGGGATCGCGGATTCAGCGGCACGGGGCCCCGGTGGCCTCGCCGCAAGCGGTCAGTGGTCGAAGCCAGGCCTCCGTTACGTCA
The DNA here is from genome assembly GCA_963844655.1 of uncultured Actinomycetota bacterium. Taxonomy (GTDB): domain Bacteria; phylum Actinomycetota; class Actinomycetes; order Streptosporangiales; family Streptosporangiaceae; genus JASHPR01. The sequence goes on from CAWJPA010000003.1 coordinate 62,313, forward strand.
CCGATTATTTCGACGCGCAGGGCTTCCCCATGCATTTCCAGCCCGGGACCACGTTGGTTATCCTGGCTCCGGACGGCACGCGAATCCACACGGCCGGGGCGACACCATGAGCAGCAGCCTTCAGTCGGCCCGGCAGCAGCGTGACCGCAACCACTTCGGCAGTTCGCCTCCTGGCCGCCGCCTCACAGGGCGGCCCTCACCAACGGCTCTTCCTCGATATGCCGCTGCGGCCAGGCCGCAGGCGCGTGCGTGAGCATGCGATGGCAGCCGACGGCGTCGCTGCGCCGCAGGACCGGACAGTGCTCTCCGGCCCCTGAATTCCTGGACCCGCCGGTAGCCGGCTGGCCGCTTAGCACGCGGCGCGGCCATTGGCTCGAGCGCACCGCCTTGTTCCGGCCAGCGCCCGGCGCCAATCCTTTGCCGCCCATCAGACCGGCCGACCGAACGCGGACCGCCGACACCACCAGACGCAGCGCAGGCGGGAAGTTGGCCGAGGTCGCCCGGGGCAGCACCATGAATCTCGTGGGCGCGGTGATCTCAGCGCTCACCACCATTGCCATCACGGTGCTCGTGACCCGGCTGTTCAGCCCTCCTGTCGCCGGCGCGTTTTTCTCCGCGACGTCGCTGTTCCTGATCGTCGAGTCGGTGGCCACCCTGGGCGCCTACGCAGGCGCGGTCTACTTCATCGCCAGGCTCCGCGTACTCGGCGAGGAACGGCGCATCGCGGTCGTCCTCAGGGCGGCGATCATCCCGGTGACGGTCGCGTCGGTGACGGGCGCGGTCACGCTGATAGTGTTCGGCACGCCGCTGGCTCGTCTGCTGCTCAGCAATCATCTCGGGCACAGCGAGACGAGCGTCTCCTCGCTGGCCACCGCGCTACGCGCGCTGGCGGTCACGCTCCCCTTCGCCGCGATCATGGATACCCTGCTCGGGGCCACCCGCGGCTACAGGGACATGCGGCCGAGCGTCGCCATCAACCAGATTTCCCGCTCCCTCGTGCAGCTAGCGGGGGTGGCGATTGCCGCCACGACCGCCCAGGCTGCCCTGCTCGCGCCGCTGTGGGCGGTAGGCTACCTCCCCGCGGCCGCTGCGGCCTGGATATGGCTCCTCCGGATTCGCCGGCACGCTGCCGAGCGGGCGTCGCGCCCGGCCATCCCGCCGGAACTCGCTCCGCTGCCGGCCCTGGCCGCCAGCGTCACGGCGGCCAGCACCAGGCTGACATCGGGCCATGCTTACAGCGACGAACGCCTGCGGAACGTCAACGCCCGTAGCTTTTGGCGTTTCACTACGCCGCGCGCCCTGGCGGTGACCGCGCAGATCATTGTCCAGCGAATCGACATCGTGCTCGTGGCCATCTTGCGCGGTCCGACCGAGGCCGCGATCTATACCGCGGCTACCCGCTTCCTCGTGGTGGGCCAAATGGGTAACGTCGCCATCAGCATGGCGGCCCAGCCGCAGCTCACCGAGCTGTTCGCCATGAGCGCACGGGATCGGGTCAACGTGATGTACCAGGCAACCACCGCGTGGGTCATCCTGCTGCTCTGGCCCCTGTACCTGCTCATCTTGATCAACGGACAGCAGTTCCTCGGCATCTTCGGCCACTCTTACCGGGCCGGGAATACCGTATTGATCATCCTGAGCCTGAGCATGCTGCTGTCGACCGCGTGTGGCCAGGTCGACGTGGTGCTGATCACCGCGGGCCGGAGCAGCTGGAGCCTGGTTAACGGGCTTCTCGCGATGGTGGTCAACGTCGGCCTGGATCTGATCCTGATCCCGCGTCTTGGAATCGCTGGCGCAGCCATTGGGTGGGCCGCGGCGATCACCGTCGCCAACTTGATTCCGCTCGCTCAGATTGCGATCACCGCGCGGCTCTCCCCTTTCGGGCGCGGCACGGCCGTCGCGTGCGGTCTGTGCCTGATCAGTTTCGGCGCCATCCCCCTGGCCATCCGCTTTCTGCTGGGAGCAGGCCCGGTTGGCATCCTTTGCGGCGCGGCGCTGGGCACAGCGGTGATGGCGGCCGGGCTATGGCGCTTCCGCCGTCCGCTGCGCCTCTCAGTAATGCCGGGCCTTTCGCGTCTCGCGAGAAGGCGGCTGCAGCTTGGTGCAACTGGGTGGAGGATGTGAGGGGCAAATGGGCATAAATCTGGCGGTACGGCCGTCTTCGCGGCGGGCAGCGGCTTGACCACGCGGCGCGTTCAGGCAGATTCCGCCCGGGGCCGGGGCGGATCCTCGTCAAACATGCCCGCAGGCGGCGACCGCCGACAGTACCTGGCCGACACCTGCGACCTGCTGTGGCCGCATCCGGCTACGGTCGCGCTCGGCCGGGTCGCTCCGGGTCGAACCCGGGCACCAGGTCCAGCGCCCGCCCCGGCCCACGGGGCGGCCCGCGAATTCATCCTGCTGCTTGGTGTTCGCCGGCCGCGGCTCCTGGTGCCGGCAGCGCGCCCCACATGCGCGGCTGCGGTACGCGGGTACAGCGCGCTGGGGTCTGCGACAGACAGGCTGAGCGCACGAATGCTGTCACTCGCCCTCAGCAGCAGGACCGGCGCCGCGGCTTTCCGTCACCGGATCCAGGTGCATGCCCCGCCGGGGACCGACACGATCGAGTCGTATCTGTCGGCCGCTCTCGGCCGCGAGGTCCTGGTGAGCCTCTACCTCAGCCCCGCCAGGGCGAACCGCAAGCCCGTTTTGCAGCTGCTGACCCCTCAGGGTCAGGCCGCCGGATTCGCCAAGATCGGGACTAACCAACTCACCAGGGAACTGGTTACGGCTGAGTACGAGGCGCTAGCCGCGCTGGGCCACGCCGAGCTGCGGGAGGTTGTGGTGCCCCGGGTCTTGCACTACGGCCCATGGCGCGAGATGAACATCCTGGTGCTCAGCACTCTGCCGGTATGGCAGCGCCATCAACGGATCACCGAAACGCGGCTCGCCGCGGCCATGAACTCGGTCGCCAGCATCGGCGGTCTGCGCCGCGAGCCTCTCGCGGCCAGTTCGTATTGGCGACGGCTCACCGGCCGCCTCGCTGCCGCGGATCAGAGCAGCGCCCGCGATACGCTGCTGGACGCGCTGAATGCCCTGAACGAGCGGGCCGGGCACGCCGCCCTGGTCATGGGCAGCTGGCACGGCGACTGGACTCCGTGGAACATGGCGAGCACGCGCGGCGGGCTGCTGGTATGGGACTGGGAGCGCTTCACCGACGGCGTGCCGCTCGGCTTTGACGCCCTGCACTACAGCCTGCAGAGGGATGTGGTTCCCGGGCGCCAGAACCCACGGGCCGCTGCCGTCCGCTGCATCGAGAATGCGCCCGAGTTGCTGGCCCCGTTCCAGGTGGACCGGGGTCAAGCGCGTCTCACTGGTATTCTTTACCTGGCCGATCTTGCCACCCGGTACCTGGCCGACCGGCAGTCCGATGCGGGCGCGCGCCTCGGCGCAGCCGGAATGTGGCTAATCCCGGCAATAACCGACGAAATGGGGCGGCTATGCCGGGGCTGCTAGCGCACCGGAACCGGGACGGCATGGGCCGCGCTGTTCGCGATGTGCCCGGCTGCCGCGACAGCAAGCAGCGCTCCGGCGGGCCAGCGCGGGAAGACTGCGGCTGCTTCGCGAGAAAGGCAGCAGAGACATGCTTAGCTCGGTATCGGTACCTCCCCCCGTCTGGCGTGCCGCCCACTCTGTGTCGGTGACGGCCGGCCAGCTCACGTATCCAGCCCGGATGCTGCCCGGCTTCCTCATCGTGGGCGCACAGCGGTGCGGTACGACGTCGATGTACCGCGCTCTCAGCCAGCACCCGGCCGTGCTCAAGGCCGTGTGGCACAAGGGCGTGCACTACTTCGACACTGACTACGACCGCGGGATCGGGTGGTACCAGGGCCACTTTCCCCTCAAGGTGCGGGCCCGCCTGGTGCAGCGGTCGGTCGGCCTGGCCCCGTTGACCTTCGAGTCAAGTCCCTACTACATGTTCCACCCGCTCGCCGGCCAGCGCATCGCCCGTGACCTGCCCGATGTCAAGCTGCTCGTCCTGGTGCGTGACCCCGTGGAGCGCGCCTACTCCGCGCACGCACACGAGTTGGCCCGCGGCTACGAGACCGAGCCGTTCGAGCGAGCTTTGGAGCTTGAAGCGCCCCGCCTGGAGGGAGAGGCACAGCGCCTCGCGACCGATCCCAGCTACTTCAGCCACAGCCATCAGCATCATGCCTACCGGACCCGCGGCCAGTACATCGAGCAACTGGAACGGCTGGAAGGGCTCTTCGGCCGCGACCGAATCCACGTCGTCGACTCGAGTGAGTTCTGGGCGGATCCTGAACCGTCCTTCAATGCCGTGCTGGACTTTCTCGGGCTGCCGCCCTGCGCGACAGTCGCTTTCGACCGGCACAACGCCCGTCCTCGCGCACCCATGCCGGAAACGGTCAGGAGCGAATTGCGCGAGCACTTTCAACCCTTCGACCAGCGCCTGGCCAGATGGCACGGCCGGGAACTGAGCTGGCAGACATGACCCCCCTCCCGATACCTTCGGCCGGGGCCGGGCCGGCTCAGAGTCCCTCGCTCACCTGGCGGCGGACGCTTCAGCTTGGCGCGCTGGGCATTGCCTCTGACCTGCGAGACCGCAGGCGGGAGCCGGCCTTGCGCAAGCGGCCGTCGGCGCACGCGCTCGATCCGCGGCTGCACCAGCCGATCTTCATTATCGGTGCGCCCCGGTCCGGAACGACATTCCTGGGGAGCTGCATAGGCCGCATCCCCGAGGTCTCGTACCATCTGGAGCCCAGGCTGACCAAGGCCGCAGCGCGCTGTGTATATGACGGGTCATGGAGCGCGCGCCGCTGCGCAGCGGTGTTCCGGCTGTCCTATTCGGCGATGCTGCTCGCGACGCTGGACGGAGGCCGGCGCTTTGCCGAGAAGAATCCCGAGAACAGCTTCATTATCCCGTTTCTGGCCGCGGCGCTGCCCGAGGCCCGGTTCGTGCACATCATCCGCGACGGCCGGGATGCGACTGTCTCGCACGCCGAACAGCCATGGCTCGCGGCTGCGTCGGCGGGATCAGCCAGGCGCGGCCGTGCCGGGCAGCTCTGGGGGCCCTACCCGCGGTGGTGGGTGGAATCAGGCCGGCGCGAGGAATTCACCCAGGTCTCTGACGTGGTGCGATCCGCTTGGTGCTGGCGCCGGTTCACCACGGCCGCCCTGGACGGGACGGCTGCAATGCCGAGCGGCCGGGCACTCGAATTGCGATACGAGGCCGTCGTCGCCGATCCGGACGGCGCAGCAGAACTCCTGGCCGACTTCTTGGCCACTTCACCGACCGGATTGCGCGCGCTGCGAGGCGGCCTGGCCGAGGCCAGGACCACTTCCGTCGGACGATGGCGCAGCGTCCTGGATGATCATGAGGTCGCAGAGGTCCAGTCCGAGATCGGGCCCTTGCTCTCGCGGCTCGGATACGCCTGAGCCTATCGGCACCGATGACACCCGGCCGGCGGAAGACTGGCCGATGTAGAGAGGCAGGAAGGAATGCGTCGTTACCTGCTCGTGGCGCTGTGGCCCGCTGGGGTAGCCGTGATCGGGGCCGCCACGGTAAGGGCGGCGTGCCGGGCATCGCGCGACAGCGCGGGCAGGACGGCCGGCGGCGTGCGCGCTGCCCGGCTGGACTCTGTCCCCCTCGCCCTGATCGACGGTGCCAGCGGGTTGGGTCCCGCACTGGTCCGCGCGGCGGGCGGCCGCGCTCGGGCCAGCCGCGAATCGCCGATCACCCAACCGGCCGCGTGCGGCGCCTGGGTGTCGGATCTCATCCGACTCGGCATTATCAGCTGTGCTGACGCGGCCTTGTCGTATGGCGTGATGAGGCTACTAGGGCCGACAGTGGTGAATCACGGCCCGAAGATCGACGAGCCGATCGTCCGCTGGACCGCCAGCCATCAGGTGAAACGGTGGGCCTTTGTTCAGGAGCGGCTCGGCAAGGTCGGCAATACGTGGACCACCTGGGGCGCGGCCGGAACAGCTGCGGTATGTCTCGCGGTGGGCTGGCGCACGCACAAGTGGCTGCCTCCGGCCGCGCTCGGGGCCGCGCTTCTGGTCGATCACTACGTGACGCTCGCCATCCGGCATAAGTTCAGGCGGCCGGGCCCGCCTGGCAGTCCCCGCGGGACCTATCCCTCGGGTGGCTGCGACCGTGTAGTGCTGTTCTACGGGCTCATCGCGTACATGCTCTGGCGGGAGTTCAGCGGCAGCGCCACCGGGAAGGTCTGGGCCTTCGGCGCGGTGACTGCCCTGTCCTTCAACGAAGCCTGCAGTCGGCAGTACCTGAGCAAGCACTGGTTCACCGACATCGTCACCGGCCTTCTGTACGGCGCAATTCTGCTCGGGCCGTTCATCGCAGGTGTGCGGATGATCGCCGGGCCGCCCCGTGTGCTGGCCGACCAGGGAAAGCTCGCGCTCGCCGCCGCGAAGATGCCGTGACCGGCTTAACCCTGGGACGATGACCGAGTGGTTACCGGCAGGCCACGCGGATTGAAGTACGGGCGATCAGCGATCTCCTGGAACGCCTGCATCAGCGCCGTCCCGTAAGGCAGGGCGAAGGAGTTGCCAGGAAGCGCGCCGACTGGGTCAGAGTCAAAGTAGACCATGGCCTTGATCTGCGGGTCAGCCTGGGCCGAATGCGCTGCCGCACGCAGCCATTGCGCGCGCAGCATCGGCCCGTATCTCTCCGGGACGCCATACTCACCTATCATCACCGGCTTGCGGTGGTGGGAAGCCCAGCTGAGGAACGGCCCGGCCACGTCGGAGAACGAACGGTATGGCCCAGGCCCCGGATAGACGTCAGCACAGGTCCAGTCGACTTCAGAATCGCCCGGATAATACGCGGCGGCGTTTCCCCCGGCTTGGAAGCCCTTAGCCGTCGGGCACCATACCCACGCGACATTGTTAACGCGTTCTTGCGCAAAAATTGCCCGGACATGTCTCCATGCCGCGATGAACTCTGCGGGCGTGCCTACTAGACTGGTCAAATTAGGGCGGTCCATTTCCCAGCGCCACTCCAGGAAAATCGGCTTGCCGGTAGCCTTGATTTCTAGCGCGCGCTTGCGGATAACGCTGTCATACCGGCCGGACGCGACGGCCTCACTGTTGGTGCCCGCCCAGGACAGCAGCAGCATGCTGCCCTGGCCGAGGGCCATCTGCACGCTTTCCGTGGGGAAGGTTGCCTGCCATTTGAGGTAGGTGTGGACGATGTCCAGACGTCGGCCTAGCGCACCCTGAAGCGTATCCAGTGCGGCAATCTGGGCAGCTTGCGTAAAGAGTCCCTGACGCACCCAGGCGCCGAAATACGCGCCGTGACCGGGGGTGGGCGGCGCCTGGCGCGCGGCCGGGAACTCCGGCGTCTTCTGTGGCGTGGCCGGGCCACTGGCCGGGCCGGACGAGCAGCCACTCAGCGCATACATGACGGCCGCTACCGCGAGGACTGCCGCAGCCCGCGTCGCTCGTCGTGTCGGTGCCATTGCCTGCCTCCGCTCTGTAGTGTCGTCCGCTAGGGACTCATCGGCCTGGCCTGCTCAGATTCCATGGCCTCGAGCGTTAAGGTGCCTCAGCACGGTTTCCCCGGAGACAAACCCGGCGGCCACCGCTGCCGCGAACGGGACGCGGCGCTCGTGCCAGTTACTTCGCAGCGCCCGCCGCATCCAGCGCCATGACTCCGCTCGGCTCCCGAGGCACGCATAGAAGAAGGCGAGCTGGGCGTAAACACGCGCCGCACCAGCCCGCGTGCGGTGGATGTCTGGGTGGTGGTCAAGCATCCAGCGCAATCCGTCGATCTTGGTCTGCCACTTCTGGGCGAAATATGACGTTTGTCCCCAGGACACGCGGACCAGGGGCTGGTCTACATAGACGATCGGATGCCGGCGGGCAGAGCGCAGCGCCAGGTCCCAGTCTTCGTTCTGGCCCCCCGGGATTGACTCGTCCACCAGTCCGATGCCCGAAAGCAGCTTCGTGCGCCACGCCAGGTATGTCGAGGAGTGCACCATGACCATGCGCGAGCGCAGCAGTTCCTGGTACGTCACCCGGTCGCCACCGACCAGGCGCACGCTGGGCTGACCTTCAAAGTCCACCACAATGCCGCAACTGGCGAACTCGGCGGCCGACTCTTCCCGCAGCGCTGCGACCTGGGCGCGCAGCTTGCCAGGCAGCCATTCGTCGTCATCATCACAGAAAGCGACAAGATCAGTACTGAGCGCCATCACTCCGGTATTGCGGGCTCCGGCCAGGCCCGGCGTTCGGGTGTTGTCCATAACCCGCACCGGGCCGTCATCCTCCAGGCTCGAGTCGATCTCGCTGCGGTCGTGTACCACGATCGCCTGGATATCTCCGGGGTAATCCTGGCTGAGCACCGATGAAAGCGCGGTACGCAAGGTCTGTGGCCGGTTATGAGTAGGCAGGACCACTCCCACCGAGGGCCAGTCGCTCACCCCGACTTCCGCTCCGCCCGGCTGCGGGTCATATCTCCTCCGCGGCTCATTTGCTGCGAACTTCCGCGAGCGCTACTTAATCGGGATATAGCCTGATAGCTCAGACATCGAAATGACAGCGCCCCGGCCGAGCCTACCTGGCAAACCGGCTGACATGCCTCGCGCGTAGCCGGCCACCGGATCCTCTGCGCCTAGTCCGAGCGCCCCTGCCCCGGCCTATCACCGTGTGCCGGCAAACGTTCTGATCATGAAAAAGTAGCTTAATTGTGACCTTAGCGGATCTCACCGGATCAGTCCGCGGCGGCTAGGGTAATCATCCGTGTACTCATGGCGCTAACGGGGTAAACCGTGCACCCCCTATAGCCGTCTACTTCCATAGAGGTGAATTTGCCCCGCACCAACGCTTAAGGATCACCATGCGCAGACCAGTCTCCCGCTTGCTGTCCGCCTCAGTCATCTCCGCCGCGCTTGCCCTGCTAGGCATGGCGTCGGCCGGCGCCGCTGCGGCGCAGACCGGCCCGGTCTCCGCGTCGCCGGCGGATACTCCCCAGGTGTACGGCAGTGACAGCCCGGTCCAGCAGGTCAGGCAGCTGGTGCAGTGCGGCGGGACGATGTACGCCGTGGGTTCGTTCAGCGAGATCAAGCACAACAGCACCACTTATACCCGCAGCAACGCGTTCAGCTTCTCGGCGACCGCGCCGTACAACGTGACCTCCTGGGCCCCGGCCATCAGCGGGACCGTCAGCTCGATCGCTTTCAACGGGAGCAACTGCGCCGACGCCTACATCGGCGGGAAGTTCACCTCGGTCAACGGCACCAGCGTCACGAACATCGCCGAGATCGACACCACCACAGGAAACGTGGTGGCCGGGTTTGGCCACTCAGCTAACGGCCAGGTCGAGACGCTGCTCGGGACAGCTGGGCACATCCTGGTGGGCGGGTACTACACCACGATCAACGGCAGCAGTGCTGACAAGTACATGACCAGCCTCAACCCGACCACCGGCAAAGACGACGGGTTCTTGAAACTGAACATCTCAGGGAACTACCAGTTCCCCGGCGTGGCCAGCAACGGGACCCGGGTGTTCAATCAGGCGCTTAGCCACGGCGGCACCCTGGACCTGGTGATGGGTGACTTCACCTCGGTGGGCGGTGTGGGCCGGCAGCAGATCTTCATGCTGAACCTGGCCACGAACCCGGCGAGCGTGACCGGCTGGACGTCGCCGGAGTGGGATGGCAGCCAGGGCGAGGCAACGCCGTCCAATCCGACTAACGGGTATCCCTACGAGTGTGCCACGGTGGAGCCGTTCTACATCCAGGCGGCGGCGTGGTCACCGGACGACTCGACGGTCTACATTGGTACGACTGGCTACCACCCGAACGGCTGGCCGGTCGGTGCCACACCGCGGAACGGGCTGTGTGACGCAGCGGCGGCGTTCCCGGCCACGCAAGCTTCGGTGCTGCACGAGTGGGTGAACTACACCGGATGTGACTCGCTGTACTCGGCGGCGGCCGACGCCAGCACCGCATATTTCGGTGGCCATGAGCGCTGGTCAATGAACCCGAACGACTGTGACGCGATGGGCCCGGGCGCGGTCGCGGCACCCGGTTTCGAGGGCTTGTCGCCCACCACTGGCGCCCTGACCTTCAATCCGACGCGGGGCCGCGGTCTGGGTGCCGACGACATGCTGGTCACCAGCGCCGGGCTGTGGATCGCCAGCGATAACCAGGCCAACACCAACCAGTGCGCTGGGAAGTCGGGCCACGCCGGCATCTGCTTCCTGCCCTACTCATAGCCGCCGCCGGACAAGCACCGTAGTGGCCGGGACTGACCTGCCGCGAGTCGTCTACCTCGGCGGCCTGGGCCGCAGCGGCACTACCCTGCTGGAGCGACTGCTAGGCGAGTTGCCCGGCGTCTGCTCGGTCGGGGAGGTTGTCCACCTGTGGCAGCGCGGAGTGGCCGAAGCTGAGCTCTGCGGCTGTGGCGAGCCTCTCCCCGACTGTGCGTTCTGGCGCAAGGTGGGAGAGGCTGCCTTCGGTGGATGGACAGCGGTGGATACGCGTCGCATCACCGATCTGCGGCGCGCCGTGGACAGGATCCGTCACATCCCGCAGTTGGCCGCACCGACGCTGCGTCCGTCCTTCCGCCGTGCCCTCACGGAGTACACGGACTATTACCGGCGTGTCTACGAGGCCATCGGCAACGTCAGCGGCTGTCCGGTGGTGGTGGACTCCAGCAAGCAGGCGTCGCTGGCCTTCTGCCTCCGCTGGAGGGCAGAGCTAGACCTCAGAGTGATTCACGTGGTGCGGGACAGCCGGGCCGTGGCGTTTTCCTGGGCCAGAACGGTCAACCGTCCCGAATCGGTTGCTCGCCCCTACATGGCGATCTACTCCCCCACCAAAGCGGCCCGGCTCTGGGATTGCGAAAACGGTGCCCTGGAGCTGCTGGCTAAGGAGGGCCTGCCGACCCTGCGCGTCCGATACGAGGATCTGGTGACCGCGCCGTCGGCGACCCTGGCCAGGGTCGCCGACTTCGCTGGAATGCCCGCCAGCGGTACTGCGCTTGGATTCCTGGGCGGCGATGCCAGCACATGCTGGGCTGAACTAGGTGTCTCCCATACCGCGTCGGGCAACCCGATGCGGTTCGCCACCGGTAGGACCACCATCCGTGCCGATGACCGGTGGCGGACCGCGATGCCGGCCTCCCAGCGCCGCACCGTGACCGCGCTGACGCTCCCGCTTCTGGCCAGGTACGGATACGCGACGTTAGCGGCCTGAACAGCGGCGGCGCCTGGCCGCAGTTCTATAGATCAGCCCGAACGGTCAGGACGCTGCCGACCGAAACGCCGCATAGCCGCCCCGGCCAGCAACCTGATCGCGAAAGGAAGATCGTCGCGGAGGTACCTCCGCGCCAGGCGGCGGGGCTCAAGGAACAGCCTGTGCATCCATTCCAGGCCGAAGCGCTGCGCTAGCCGAGATGCGCGAGGGGTGACTCCGGCCGCCATCGTAATGCCACCGCCACAGGCGAGGTACCAGGCGCTGGGCCAGTCCTGCTGAAGCTGCCGTATGAGTCTCTCCTGCCGGGGAAAGCCCAACCCGACCAGGACCAGGTCGGGAGCAGCAGCGGTGATGACAGCGACCGTCCGCCGTATACCTTCTCTTGTCTTATCGAAGCCGAACGGCGGTGAGTCTGTGCCGGCGAGACGCAGACCCGGGTATTGCGAGCGCAGCGTCTCAGCGGCTCTGTCCGGTACGCCGTCGGCGCCACCAAGAAAGAACACCGACCGCCCGTCAGCGGCAGCCGCCGCAGTCAGCGACAATACTAGAGACGAGCCGGTGACGCGCTCTGGCAGCACTTGTCCGCCTGCCCGCGCAGCCCAGACAATAGGCATTCCGTCCGCCATGACGAGCGACCCGGTGGCCACGAGTTCAGCCAAGCCCGGCTGCTGGGTAGCCATACGCGCCACGTCCACGTTGACGGTAATGATCGACCCGCCGCTTCCCGCTGCCCACCCATCACGGACAGTTTCGACCACTTCGCGTTCGGTCAGCGCATCGAGCCAAAGGCCGGCTACCTGTATCCTGGGCCGTGCCGAGCTGGCCACTCTCGGTGATGTCATTCCCGCCCCTCGTTCGGTAGGGCACTTATCCGAAGCCAGCCTGCTCCGTGCCGTTAGCCCTGGCTGTGCCGACGTTGAGGTTGGACGGGGCCCGCTCGGCATCCGCCGCGGCCTGTATCCGAGATTCCCGGCTGTTGCGCCACAGGAGAGCTATGGCGAGCATGGTAAAGGCAAGAGGCGGGCCGGCCACCTCGTAGAAAGGCAGGAAGACGAACCCGAGCAGCAAGACCAGCGATCCGGCCATCCCGTAAGGGGTTTTATCTCGCCGGTAACGCCACATGCTGTAACCGAAGAAGGAGATATACAGGGCGGTGCCAAGCAATCCAGTGCTGATCAGGAGCAGTGGTAGCTCACCGTTTCCGCCCACGCTGATGTTGCCGCATTTTTTGCAGTTGGAACTCGCTCCCACCGCAATGGACTGGGTGCTCCCCTGCATGTGCCTCGTATCACCGTAGCCAATCAGCGGGGAGGACAGTGCGTCCTCCACGGCGATGGCAGTCAGCGACGTGCGGACCCTGTTGCTCTGGCCGTGCGCCAGCCGCTGGCTCACCAAGCTTCCCAGCGGGCTGGCGACTATCACGACCGCAGCGACAACGAGGGTGCCGCAGAATACGCCGAGCAGGGCGAGCTTTCCCTGACCCGCGAAGCGCACCGCGAAATAGACAACTGAAATCAGGAGCCCGACCCACAGCCCACGGTCGAGCGAGAGTATCACCGGCACGAGCGTGACAGCGAAGAGGACGACGACAGCTCGCTTCTGAATACGCTTGCCATAACACCACCAGGCCACGAACAGCCATGGAAGCAGGATGGCCAGACAGTTGCCCCACTGGTTGGTGTAGGTGAAGGGAGCCTTCACGCGGCCTTCGGCAAAGCCGAGGAAGCCCTGGACCTGGGACGTACCGGGATTCAGCGATACGGCCAGCGCGGACTGCAGGCTGGCCGGCAGAATTTTCGCCAGAGGTGAGGTAAAGCTAAAGCTAGGATCGGCCACGCCGGCCAAGCCGCCCACGATCGCATATATCCCCACCAGGCCGAGCAGCCAAGCTAGACGCCGCCGGGGGAGCTCGCGCTCGGTGAGGTTACCCGCGTACAACAGGATGATGGTGGCCGCGCTGAAGTCCGCAGCCCGGTACGCGAAGGCGATCAGACGGCTGGACACCGGACTGGCGATCGTGTCAGGGGCCTGCAGAGAGATCGTCGCGATTCCGGCCAGCATTACGATCAAAAAGAGCAGCCATATCCCGATCCCCGGAGGGAAGCTGACACCTTTCCTAAATCGCGACCGGTACAGTCGCCTGGCCATCGGGATGGCCGCCAGGATGAAGATCTGATCCTCGATCCCCAGCGCCCACCAGACCGGCCAGCCCACCAACGCCACTACTAGCGGCCACGCGGGATCACGCGCGAACCAGGTCCCTCCCGGCCGCGGACGGTCATCGGCGGCCAGGTGCGTGGCCCTGTGGCCAACATGGCCATCGCCGACGCGACGTAGCACGGTCGTCACGGAGAGCTCCCTATTCCCTTGCGGCGCAGTTCGCTAGCCACCGCCGTGCGACCCAGATCCGGCTCTTGGCTGGGGCCGCGTGTCCGCAGCCCAGCCAGCCGCAGATGCAGCAGGTATTACGATACGCGACACCAGACCCGTTCAGGAAAGATTCAGACAAAACCTGCCAGTATTCCCAGCCAGAACCCAGTGATCTACCAGTGACGAGCGTGACTCTCGACACCATGGAGCCTTGCGCCAGAACCGGGCGCCGCCACGCGGGCATCCGCTTTCGGCCTGCGGGCATCCGCGGATACGGCACCCGCCTACGCGGCTGGCGAGCGGTACTGACGGCACTGGCGGCAGTGACCGCTTTGACCGTGGCCGGCTGCGGTAGCTCTACGGGTCAGGCGGCCCGGCCCGGGACCACTGCTACGCCGCGTCTCGCGGCCCCCGCTGTCCGGCCTGGGGCCAGCGGCACATACAGCCGGTCAGGCGTTGATGGTGGCGCCCTGTTCGGGGGCAACACGAAACTAGTACCAGAGGAGGCGAGGCTGGGGCGCAGCCTGGCCATCGTGCGTGTCTACTATCGGCTGGGAGAAAGTTTCCCAAGGCCCGCGGACAGGCGCCTGATGGCTGAGGGCACCACCTTGCTCGTCAGTCTCGATACCGTACCCGGCGATCCTGGCTACGCGTCTATCGCGGCCAGTCATCAGGATGCCGCCATCGCTGCATTCCTCAAAGCAGTAAATCAGGCCGCCGTCCAGTATCGCCTCCTGCGATCTATTTCTGCTTCGAGCACGAGGCGAACGCGCCGGGACATCACAGAGGGCTCGGCTCCCCCGCTCAGTTCATCCAGGCCTGGGATCACATCCACCAACTCGCCGAGTCGGCGCGCCTGGACTGGTCCCAAGGCGGCCGAATCCACTGGGTCTGGATCTTGACGTACAAGGCCTTCGCCTCGCCTGTCGTTGGGTCGCAAGCAGCGCTAGGTATCGGCTCTGCCAGCGAATACTGGCCTGGGAGCAACGAGGTTGACATCGTTGCGGCCGATGGCTACAACAACGTTGGCTGCGGTGCGGCGGGTGATGGCAACGGGAGGACCCCGGGATCGTTGTTCGACGGAGTCATCAGCTTTGCCAGGAAGAAGGGCGAACTGCCGGTGTTCATTGCGGAGTGGGGCATCACAAGTTACTTGTCACGCCAGCGGCAGGCCACGTTTATTGATCAGATGCAGGCCTTTGTCGCCGCTAATCACGAGATCGCTGCCGTTCTCTACTGGAATGGCGTGGGTGGGGACTCCTACTGCAATTTCAGTATCGACGGCCAGCCAGGATCCCTCACTGCCATGGCAGCGATGGGCCGTTCACCTGCGCTTCAGGGCCGCCTCGCGCCCGGCTAGCAAGCCGCACCAGCAGGGCCCGTCGGTACATCGTCGAGCGCGACGAACCTGTGACGATCCGACGCTGGTTTTGCCGCCGGCCGATGCACTAGGCTGCCACCGCAACCGCGATGCAGCTGTCTTCTGGTCTCGCGTTCGTGGAAGCGAAGTGAACCGGCGTGGCTTTGCGGTCTCTGCGGTTTAATCACCATGTGCCGAACTGTTCCGGGGGGAGCGCCGTGAGGTCTGGTGCGCGGCCCCTGCTGGTCACCGGCCTGCCTCGCTCGGGCACCAGCTGGGTAGGAAAAATGCTGGAGGCCAGCGGCCAGGTAGTTTACGTCAACGAGCCGCTGAACCCACAGCATCCCCCCGGCCGCTCGCCCGGGGTGCTCAACGCCGAGGTCACCCACCGGTTCCAGTACATCTGCCCGGACAATGATCAGCAGTGGACCCGGGCATTTGCTGACACCATCCGGCTGCGCTACCACATGGTCGCCGAGTTGCGGCGCAACCACAGTCCTTATGACCTGGCGCGGATGGCTAAGTACTTCAGCACGTTTACGTACGGGCGCCTGCACGGTCGGCGGGCACTGATCGACGATCCCTTCGCTGTGTTTTCTGCGCGCTGGTTTGCGGAGCGTCTCCAGGCTGACGTCGTGGTCCTCGTGCGCGAACCGGTGTCCCTGGTGGGCAGCTGGTGGCGCCTCGGCTGGAAGTTCGATTTTCAGGACCTGCTCGGCCAGGCGCTGCTGAGGCGTGACCTCCTTGCCACCCAGTACGAGCCCGAAATGCAGGACCTGATCGGCTCGCCGGACCGGCTGGCCCAGATTGCTCTGCTCTGGCGGGCGACCTACGACGCGGTACACCGTATGCGGGACGAAGTTCCCGGACTGCAGGTGATCCGCTACGAAGACCTCTCCCGCGAGCCGATGGAGCGGTTCCGGCTGCTCTACGATGCCTTCGGCCTGACGTGGACCCCCAGGATTGCCGAGCGGGTGGCGGCCGCAACCTCAGGACAAGGACGAACTGACCGGTCGCACACCTGGACGCTGCGCTATGGGCTGTCCCGCACCGCATTCCGCCCGATGGACAGCCAGGCGGCGTTGCGATCGTACGAGGAGAGGCTGACCCCGGCGGAAATCTCCCGGGTGCGGGCGCTCACATCCGACGTGGCCGGGCGTCTGTACCCGGACGAGCCGTACGCCTGAGCTACGGCTGCCCACGCTGCCCGCGAGCTACGCGCGGCCCGCTCTATGCGGATCGGCCCAGGGGAGCAGCCGAGGAAGTCCAGAAAACTAGTCGTAAACCAGGCCGTCTTCGGCGCTGCGGAGATAGCATCACTGGCCCGCCAGTGATTCAGCAGCACCACACGCACCACACAATTATGAGTCTATATACTATTTATACTGAATAAGAGCATAATCGTTTTAATGGGTATTTATAGTAGCTGGACGTAATTGTTTGGCGATCCTGAAGTGGTCATGCTCTGGTTCCGTTAGGGTCCATCTCTGTCAGACCGCCGCTGCCGGCCCATACGGCCAGACAGCAATCCGCCTAATCCCTGCAGCGGACAGGGAGCCGGGGACCCGCCATCCCTGGGGTGAATCGGTTGGCCTTGGCTACAGCAGTGCGATGGCCACCGTAGGGCGACTCCGGCCCGAACCCGTCAGCTAACCCGGCAGGCGCCTGAGGAGAGGAGTTGCTGGCATGAAGCGGCCCCGCAACCGGCATGCTGCACCGGCCCATCGGCAAGCTCGCCGCCCCGCCCGGCCACGTCCCAGGGGAGTGACCCTGATGAGCGGGATAATAGCGTTCGGCGTAGCAGTCGCATTGGCTGCAGCCGCTCTCGCGTATTACAGCGGGAAGAATCTGCTTAACAGCCGGAAGAATCTCGCCGTGTCGCTGTCCAGCGCTAGTGCGCCCATGCTCGGGGCATCGGTGAGCAGCACCACCCAGCTGACGCAGAACACCGCCGAGTTCGGTCACATGCCGATCGTTCGGGTGTACTACAAAGGGCTGCCCGCGGCCAACGCGTGGACGACCGGCCTGCCTGCGGCCAGCAAGTCAGCTGTGATCGTGAGCTTCAACGCACAACCCAGCGCCATCTTGTCGGGAGCTGACGACGCGGCACTGTCGCATTTCTTCGACACCGCGCCCCGCGGCCATCCGATTTACTACAGCTACGTGCACGAGCCCGAGCACGAGATCGTCCACGGCGACTTCACCGCGGCCGAGTATAAGGCGGCCTGGCCGCATATCGTGGCACTGGCCAACCAGGCGCACAACCCCGACCTGCACTCCATCCTAATCTTGGAGGAGTACGACCTGAAGCCGGGCGCACACCGCGACTGGAGAAGCTACATGCCCGGCGGCGGCATCATCAGCACCCTTGGCTGGGATGCCTACCCTGCTACCCGCACGCACCGCACCCCACAGCCGCCCTCGACCTTCATGGCTCCGGCGGTGGCCGCGTCCAAGAGCGCGGGCCTGCCCTTCGGTTTCGCCGAGTTCGGTCTCCCCCAGCCGGCTGGGCGCGCGGCCTGGCTGTCGCAGGTGGGCAGCTATTTGATGAACAGCGGCGCGCTGTTCGGCTCGCTGTTTGACTCGGCCAATGTGCAGCCGTCGTTCAAGGTGACCGACCCTGCCTCGATCTCGGTAT
Source organism: uncultured Actinomycetota bacterium (assembly GCA_963844655.1). Taxonomy (GTDB): domain Bacteria; phylum Actinomycetota; class Actinomycetes; order Streptosporangiales; family Streptosporangiaceae; genus JASHPR01. Next base: position 79,903 of record CAWJPA010000003.1, read on the forward strand.
GGCGGGGATTTGTCCAGGCTTCGGCGACCGCCCTCGCCAGCAACGACGGTGGTACCGCCCCGGCACCGGTGCCCGCATCTTCGGCTCCGGTGCCCGCGTCCCGTCCGTCAACGTCGTCTCCGGCACCCGCGTCCCGTCCGTCAACGTCGTCTCCGGCACCCGCGTCCCGTCCGTCAACGTCGTCCCCGGCACCCGCGTCCCGTCCCTCCTCGTCATTCCCAGCGATCACCGGGCTGGCGCTGTACCCATCAGGAGTCTCCGTGTCCGGGACGGGGCCCACCGACATCAGCTTCGGGCTCGGCCAGGCCGCTGACGTCACGATTCTCGTGATCGCTCGAGGCGGCAGGGTGGTAGACAAGCTGGCCACGCCCGGGGAACCGGCCGGCCAAGTGGTCATTCCCTTCCCCGACGCGGCCCGCCGCGCCGGGAAATACAAGATCCTGATAGTAGCCAGCAACGCACACGGCAGCGCGGTCGCCGAACGGGCGTTCGCCGTTACCCGGTCCTGATCGGGTCATACGTGCTGCGGGCGGTGTCGGCCCCGCCCGCAGCGGGGCCCTTTCTGAGCGGGCCAGCGTGCTTCGGTGATCACCACGACCGCCCGCAGATGCATGGTCGCAGATTAATTCTGGCTGATCTTTCGCATCACGAGCGCAAGGTTGCTATGACGGGCGGTGAGTCGGCCGAACGAAAGCATGGCCACCAACCGCAGCGCGCGATCCACGACTCCGGCGAACGGGCCAAAGACTCTCAGGAAGTAGTTAGACGCACAAGCGTCGACGATTTCCAGGCCGTGCGACGCACAATAAGCCGTCATCCCCTGCCACGAGACGACCTTGTCGTAAACGGTGGGAAACGGCCCCCAGCCAGGCGTGCCTGCCTGCTTTATGCGCCGGATGTGGCGCTTGTACTGGACATGCAGCCAATGCGGGCTATGCCGGGTTATGAAGCCATAAACTGAGTCCCGGTCAGGGATGCGCACCAGCAGCAGCCCCCCGGGCCGAACAGCGGCAACCATCCGGTCGAGTACCTGCTGCGCGCCCTCGACGTGTTCAAGTACGAACGACGAGAACGCTACGTCGTAGGACTCGGCTGGAAGGTTGATTGTACGCAGGTCACCGGTGATCGCCTCGTGGAGATCCCCCACCTCGGTCCGCAACCGCATCGCGTCAGCGTTAAGGTCGACTCCGACGAGATGGAAATTGACACCAGCGAGGTCGAGACTCCAGCGACGGCCGCACCCAGCCTCCAGGATCCGTATTGTGCCTGGATGAGTTGCCGCATACTCCCGGATGTAGCGCTCGAATAGCTTGGAGTCGAAATTCAGCGTGGGCTGCGCTGGTGGCAGGCCAGTTTCTACCGATGACATAGGGCGCAAAGTATCTGGTGCTTCAAGCGATCGTCAAGAATACGCGGCGGGCCATCTTTGGGGTCGAAGATCACTAGTACGCTCCGGATCTGCCCAGGACAGCCGACACGGTCTTCCACAGTATCTGCAGGTCGAGTACCAGAGACCAGTTCTCAACGTAACGGAGGTCGAGCCGGACTGATTCGTCCCAGGACAGATCTGACCTGCCGTTGACCTGCCACAGGCCGGTGATGCCGGGCTTGACCATCAGCCTGCGCCGTACATGAACGCCGTATTCGGCCGCCTCCTCCGGCAGCGCAGGCCTGGGACCGACCAGGGACATGTCACCCAGCACCACGTTGAGTAGCTGCGGCAGTTCATCCAGCGACCAGCGGCGCAGCCAGGAGCCAACCGGGGTAACACGAGGATCGCGGCGGATCTTGAACAGCACGCCGTCGTGCTCATTACTCGCCACGAGCCTAGCTTTGATCAACTCAGCGTCACGCACCATGGTGCGGAACTTGTAGACGGTGAACGGCCGGCCGTCTAGTCCCACCCTGGTCTGCCTGAAGAACGGCGCATCGCGGTCCCCGAGCCAGATGGCGGTGCAGATCGCGGCGAAGGCCGGGAGGGCCAGCACTAGCACCGACGTGGCGATGACCCTGTCAAAGACAGTCTTGATCACCCGGCGAGCTCCGGTGAATTCCGGATGGTCCATGTGCAACAAGGGCAGGCCGGCCACCGGCCGGATGGTGGTACGCGGCCCGGCCACGTCCAGCAGTGCCGGCGCGACGCACAGATCTGTCCCGCGCTTCTCCAGGGCCCAGGCAAGTTCCCGGAGCCGGAATCCGCTCATTTCCGGGCAAGCGAGCACAGCCACGGCGTCGGCCTTGAATCTGGCTACGACGTCGGGGATGGCACTGAGGTCTGCGATCGCAGGTACTCCCGCCACCTCGGCGTGGCTGTCCGTGCCGGTGACGCAGGCGGCCACGACCTGAAAGCCGTGGTAACTCTCCCGCCTCAGTTCGGCGGCTAGTTCCGCAGCAACCTGGGGATGGCCCACCACCACGGTCTTGCGCATGAAGGCGCCCTGATTGCGGCGCCTGTGCAGCCGCTTGCGCAGCGCGTACCTGGCCAGCAGGTCGAACAGCGTGACGCAGGGCAGGGCAATAAGGACGTAGCCGCGCGCGATCTCAGCCTTGGTGGCGTAAGAGACAACGGCGACGGCAGCGGTCAGGCAGACGCCAGCGTTCAGCAAGCGGCGGAACTCGTCAGAGCCCACCCCTATGAAGCGAGTGTCGTAGCCTCCGGCCAGCGCCACACAAAGCGGCCAGAGCAGTGCAAGGCTCAGGCTCAGCGCAAGATACGGACCATGACTGCGGCCGTCGAAGCGAACATTGAAGGCAAGCAACCCTGCGGTCAGCGCACATGCGCTGTCGATGATCCTTTCCCGAAGCACATAAGTCGCGGTCCAGGACGTCGAGCCCTGCGACAACAGCCGCGCCGACGCTTCAGCGGCCCGGCGGTGAGCGCTGTCCGCTGCCCGAACGGACAAGCTCCTCACCCCCTTCGCCGCATGTTCATCCGGGGGACACGCTGGGTCCATCTGCCGCTAACATACGCAAGACGTCCAGTTAATCTTGATGCTCCACAGAAAATCTAGGATTTCGTGCATTTTTATGCATTAAGATATTGTTAGATATTCCTATTGGAATAATCGGCTTACATCCGGTGCAACTTCTGCCGATTGCCCATCAACCTGTCTGGCCGACGGCGATATCGTAACTTGTTGCCCAAAGGTGGACGCCAGATGGCAAGTTTTACCATGGCTCGCTGACCTGCGGGTTTTCCGACTGTGATGGCCGAAACTGCGCCCTGGTCTCTGGGATATAGAGGAGGTCATATTCATGTCGGGCAGGCATCGCGAATCACGAATGACAAAAGGGGTCAAGCCGTGCGTCTTCCCGGCGCAGTCGCCCAGCCTCGAGTTCCTTGACCGGCTTCACAGACTGCCGACGTACACGAATTTAACTGGATAGTTCACAGAAAATTTTGAATTTTCCGCTTTAGGAAGTCAAGCTATTACCAAGTATTTCTACTGGAATTATCGATTAATCCCAGCGCGACCCGACACCTATTGCCCAGACCCACCTAGCCGCGCCGGTGCCGTGACTAACTGCCGGGTCGCCAGGCGACATGCAGGGCGACTGCGCCGAGCATCAGGTCCCGCCAGCGCACCGAGCGCCATCCGGCGGCGGCGATCCGCCGCGCGAGTTCCGCCTGGGCGGGCCAGTCCGCGATCGATTCGGCCAGGTAGCTGTACGCCCCGGCATTACGCGACAGCCGCGCCGCCACCGTGGGCAGCATGGCCGCCAGGTACCTGGAGTAGACCACGTCCAGGCGCCGGTCCCGCAGATGGCTGAACTCGCAGATCACCAGCCTGCCGCCGGGTTTGGTCACCCGCAGCATCTCGGCCAGGCAGGCATCGGTGTCGGCCACGTTGCGGAGGCCGAACGAGATCGTCACCGCATCGAAGGACCGGTCGCGGAACGGGATGGCCAGGGCATCCCCGGCCACGAAGCTGACGGGCCCCGCGGGGCTGCGGCCCGAGGGCCCCTGCTGCCGGTCCGCCCGCTGCTTGCCCTCCCGGAGCATGCCCAGCGAGAAGTCACACGCGACCACCTGGGCCCCGGCCTGGGCGAAGGCCCGCGACGACGTGCCGGTGCCCGCGGCCAGATCGAGGACCCGGTCGCCCGGGGCGGCCCCGACGGCCCGGGCCACGATGCGCCGCCAGCGCCGGTCCTGGCCCAGCGACAGCACGTCGTTGAGCAGGTCATAGCGCTCGGCGAGGCCGTCGAACATCGCGGCGACGTCGCCGGGGCTCTTGTCCAGCCCGGCCCGGGTCATCTGCCCATCCTGGCGGTAATCATGACGCGGGGGTCACACCAGCTCGGGCCGCTGCCACGGCTCGCCGAGCACGTGCTGGGCGAGGAAGGCGAGCACGGTCTCGTACCAGACGATCACGTGGCCGGGCTTCATGATCCAGTGGTTCTCGTCAGGGAAATACAGGTACTTGACGTCCTTGGCCTGGCCCTGAAGGTCCCACCACAGGCGCAGCGCCTCGCCCACCGGCACCCGGTAATCCTTGTCGCCGTGAATGACCAGCATCGGCGTGCTGATCTGCTCGGCGTGGCGGCTCGGCGAGTTGGCCAGGTAGCGCTCGGGCTGGCCGATGGGATGGCCGAAGATCTTCCGCCAGTAGGACGGCGCGTCGGTGGTGCCGGAAAACTGGCTCAGGTCCCAGAGCCCGGCGTGGCTGACGATCGCCAGGAACCGATCGGTGTGCCCGGCCATCCAGTTGGCCATGTAGCCGCCGAAGGAACCGCCCATCATCGCGGTCCGCGCCTGATCGATGTCGGCCCGGGCCACCGCCGCGTCGGTGATGGCCATCAGGTCGGTGTAGGGACGGCCGCCCCACTGGCTGTGACCACGCGCGACGAAGTCCTCGCCGTACCCCGTGGACAGGGCCGGGTCGGGCAGCAGCACCGCATAGCCCCTGGCCGCCATCAGCCACGGGTTCCACCGCCACGACCATGCGTTCCAGCTCATCATCGGGCCACCGTGGGCCCAGAGCAGCAGCGGCGCGGGCTCGGCCTCGCTGGCGGTTTCCGGCAGCACCAGCCAGGCCCGGATCCTGGCCCCGTCGTCGGCGGTGGCCTCGATCTCCTCCAGCCGACCCGGCAGCTCCATCGGCGATCCCGGGCTGGCCAGCCGCTGCGGCGGGCTGCCCGCGACGGTAACATCCAGCCGGACCGGGGTGGGCGGCTCGCCGATGGCCGAGCGCAGCGCGTAGAGCGCCTGGCCGTCGGGCGCCGGACACAGGTAGCTGTACGCACCGTCGTCGGTGGTCACCCGGGCCACCTCGCCGGTGGCCAGGTCGGCGCGGAACACCGGGCACCGGCCCTGTTCGTCGGCGGTGAAGTAGATCGAGCCGGAATCAGGGGCCCAGGCCGCCTCGCCCGGGCGGCGGTCCAGGTCCCCGAGCAGGTCGCGGGGGCCGCTGGTGTCGTCGGGGCCGCCGCCGTCAAGCCCGGTGACCACCAAGGTGACGGCACCGGGCACGTCGTAGCTGTTGTGGGTCGCCTGCGTGCAGGCGACCAGGCGGCCGTCGGGCGAGATGACCGGACCCTCGAAGTCTGTGCCTGGCGCCGAGAGCAGGACCCGCCGGTCCCCGCTCGCCATGTCGATGACGTGGATCTCGCTGGCCGGGTTGCCGGTCTCGTCCCTCACCGTCCAGCTCGTGACGGCGAGCGCGCCGTCCGGGGCGACCTCGAACGAGCACTCGTCCAGCGCCCGGCCCGGATCGGGCGTGAGGTCGCGGAGCTGCGGCACGGCCTCATCCGACGCGGTGATCTCGGCGGCGAACAGGCGCGGCGCGGCGGGGCCGAGGTCGTGGTCCCAGTACCGGAGCGCGCCCGACTCAAACAGGATGGCCGTCACGCCCGCGTCCTTGCGCGCCTTCCTGCGCTTGGCGTCTTCGTCGGCCCCGCTGGTACCGGGCAGCGCGGGTGCGGCCAGGACGATCGCGCCGGTGCCGTCGGCGGCGGCGATGCCGGTGACGCCGCCGGGCGGGGCGGCGATCCTGCGGGCTTCGCCGCCTCCGGCGGGCAGCAGCCACAGCGCCGGCTGGTCCTGATCCTGGGCGGCCCCGTCCTGACCGGAATCCCCGTCGTCTGGCCCCGGTGGCGGTCCCGGCCGCTTGGAGACGAACAGCAGCGAGCCGTCCGGCAGGAATTCGGGGCCGCCCTCACCCTCAGCGCTCCGGGTCAGCCGGGCGGGCTGTCCGCCGCCGGACGCGGGGATGCGCCAGATGCTGGTGACGTACTTCGCTGGCTCGCCGCTGAGGTTCTGCACCGCAGCCGCCAGCCAGGACCCGTCCGGCGACAGCCGGAGTGCGGTCACGCGGGGCAGGGCCACGTAGTCGGCAAGGTTCTGGAAGGTCGTCACGGGCTCTCCTCGTGCAGGCATGTCAACCGGACCATACCTCCCGCGCAGCGTGAACTCCCGGCCACCCTCGGCACGGTGCGGGATGAGCTTCAGCCGACCCCGGCGTACTGGCGGACGGCGGCGAGGATCCGCCGGTACGCGGAGCTCAGCTCGTCCTCGAACGGGGCGGTCAGCTCGGCCACGCGGGCCAGCGATTCGCGCGGCGCCGCCCGCAGCATGGCGTCGAACAGGCACCACGACAGCGAGTCAAGGGCCGCGCGCACGGTCGCGGGATCCTCGGTGGCCGCGCAGGCGTCCTGCAGGTCCAGCAGCGCGGCGTCGGGTTCCGGCCCGGGCGCGAACGCCGCGGCGAACGCGTCGGTCACCCGGCCCGGCACCTGATCCGCGCAGGCGGCCTCGAAGCTGTTCAGCAGCGGGCTCACCTCCCCGGCCGTCCTGGGGTCGTAGAGGCCGGGGAACGGCGCGCTCTCGTAGCCGGGGTCGTAGCCGCTGAAGTACACCGGCGCCTGCGACCCGGTCTCGGCCAGCATGCCAAGGGCCAGGTCGAGGAGCCCGATCGGCCAGCCCAGGTCCGTGATCGCGTGCACCCAGAGCCTGCCGCGGGAGGCGCCGAGCCCGGTGCGCAGCAGCAGCTGCGCGGACTCCAGGGCCGACTGCGCGTAGAACATGATGTCCGCGGCGTGCAGCCGGATCACGCCGTCCTCGCACCAGTCGGCCAACTTGGCATAGATGATCGAGTTGTCGACCACGTGCGTGAATCTGGCGGCCGAGTAGCGGGCCGTCCCCTGGGCGGCCGCGCTGGCCATCAGCCATTCGGCCGCCCGCTTAGAGGCCGTGTACACCTCGCGCGAGTAGGGGCGCAGGGCCTTGCCGGTCGAAGCGGATACCACCTGCGGGACGCCGAACTCCTCGGCCGCGGAGATCACGTGGCCGGTGCCCAGCACGTTGGTGCTTACCGTTCGGTGCACCTCGCGCTCGGCCAGGCCCGGATCACGCTGCGCGGCCAGGTGGAATACCACATCCGGCCGGACCTCGTCGAAGATGGCCGCGAGGCGGCACCGGTCCCTGATGTCGCCGTGGATGTACTCAGCCCCGGCCAGGCGAGGCCATCCGGCGGTCACCCCCCGGCTCACGCTAACCAGCCTGCGCGGGCGGCAGCCGGCGACCTGCGCTATCAGCGCCGAGCCGATGCATCCGGTTCCGCCGGTGACGAGCACCGTCGTCCCGCCGAGCCAGTCGTTGAGTTCGGGCTCGGGCACGGCGATGCCCCGCTGCCGCAGCCCGAGGAACCTCGCGCGTTCTTCACCCGCGTCGGGCCTGGCCGCAAGCAGCGCCTGGGTCAGGCTGCGCAGCTCCCCGAGCGTCTCGCCATCAAGGTTGCGCTGCCCCGGCGGGGCCGCCGCACGCATGGCCGAGATGATCTCCGAAACGGTCGCCACAGCAGACGTGCGCCCTCCTCGCTTATCCGTATTGTCCAGAATTGAGATTGACAAGTCGGGACTTGCGGGGTGGTCAGCCGACCTGCGACTGCCACAGAGTGCCAGACATGGTGTTGTTATGCAGGCATAACACCTTTTTTTTACTACTGCCTCAGTGAGGCGTGACTGGTAGTGCGCCGAAGATCATGATCTTCGCAGCTGCCGGGTTGGTCGCTGGCAGTGGATTGAGTCTCGGGCCACAGCCGCTCTGGTAGCACTCTTTGTGATCTGGTTAGGTGGCGCTGAGTTCACCCGGGACTTGGGCCGTGTCTTGCTGGGCCTGCTCTCCGGCCCCGGTCAGCCTGTCGGCGACACGTTCGAGCCAGGACCCGGCGGCAAGCGAGGTCACGATCGAGAGCATTACGAGACTGACGAAGAAGGTCTGGTTGATGATGCCTGCCGCGTAGGCGGTCGAGGCCAGCACGATTCCTGGGCCGCCGCGGGCGTTCATCGCGATCGCCAGGCTGGCCGACATGAACTTGTTCTCGCGCGAGAGACGCGCTCCGAGATACACGCTGGCTGCTTTCGCGACGCACGCGAAGGCGAGGAAGCCGAGGAAGAAGAGCACGTCGAAGTGGTGGATCAGGTCGAGCTGGAGGCCGATGATCGCGAAGTAGACGGGGATGAAGAAGCCGAACGACACGCCCGCCAGCGCGTTCCGTTCCCGCACGATCTCGCCATCATTGGCCACGGCGACGGTTATCCCGGCAACGAAAGCGCCGTACAGCGGCACGAGCCCGAGGGCCAGCGCGCCTGCCGACAGCGCGAGCATCCACAGCAGCTGGAACGCGACGGGGCTGCGGCGACCCAGCGGATTGGCCCGCAGCCCAATCAGCGCCTTATAGACACGCCCGCCGACGGAGAGCGCCACGCTGAGGAACAGCACAGCCGCCACCGTGTGGTAGACGCTGCTCTGCGCGACAGTGTGGATATTCAGCGCTGCCGGAACCCCGAACGCCTTGCTGCCGCTGGCCTGTACGAGACCGATCGCGACAGCGAGAATGACGTACAGCACGATGTCCTCGATCACCGCGACAGACAGCACAATGCGGGAAAAGCGCGTGCCCAGCAGCCCGGTATCATGCATGATCCGCGAAATCACCGGGATGCTCGTGACCGCCACCGCCATCCCGAACACCAAGATCAGCGCCGTCTGGTTCGCGGCAGTGCCGATGAAGTTGCCGGTGCCTAGCACAGCAACTAGGCCGAGCCCCGCCGCGAACGGCAGGACAAGGCCGAACGACGCAATCAGTCCAACCGTGCGCACCGCATTGCGCTGGATCAGCCGCCGCATTTCCGCGCCCGCGGCGAACATAAGCAGAAGCAAGCCCAGCTGGTACACCGCGCCAAGCGCGGCCGCCGTCGAGCCGGTCGCCGGGAAGATCCAGTGCTGAACGGCCGGGAAGGCTGCGCCCAGGGCCGAGGGGCCCAGCAGTATGCCGCCGACAATCTCTCCGATTGCGGGCGGCTGCCGGAACCGGGCGAACAAGGCCCCCATGCCATGCGCGGCAAGCAGCAGGACCGCCAAGGCGATCAGCAGCCGTGCAAGATCAACATCCGTGAAGGACATGTACCCCTACCTGGGAGTCGTTTCGCAGGGACGGCATCCGGATATTCGAACAGCAATAGGACACAGGTGTCAATGCACCACATACATGTTCGGTCCCAGGCCGGACGTTTGAACGCCCTGCCATGAACGTTGAACGCCCTGTCATGAACTCTGACCCTCAGAGAGTTGGGCAGGGAAAGGGCGGAATCCATCTGGAGAGCCACGAGAGGACTGGATGATCGCCAAGATCCGCTTGCGGATCTGCGGCTTCGGCCATCTCGCTGCCGAGGACTAATCGCAGCTGAAGCTCATTGCGACGCGGTCGGCCAGGCTGTCGTCTAACGGTGATACCGGCGACCGTACCGCCGCTCGAGACGCTGCCGTCCAAGATCATAGTTTACGGCCGGAATACCAGAACGCCGCCGTGCGGTCATCGGGCGCAATACGGTCGTTTCGCACCCGCGCCCGCCTACACCTCTCTACGCTCTGGTGTAACACCTGCCGGTACGTGGCGTGCCGTAACGATGGCCCTGTCCTGGCCGGCTTCTTGGGGATCAAAGGGGAGCTGGAATGGCTGTTGTCGCCAGGGGTGCGCGTTCGGCGCGCCCGGCGACTGCACCCAAGCACCGCAAGACGAGTGCGCCTGGCAAGCCTGATGTACCGGACACGCCCGACTCCCCCGGCCAGCAGGACACCGCAGCCGAGACCGACGCCACGCGCCAGCCAGCCGCTGCGAGTCAGCAGGACGCGCTGACCCAGCTGAAGGCCTTGAGCAAGCCTGACCCCAGGCGCAGGCCGACCGCCCTGGACCAGCCAGCTACCAGAAGCCAGCCGGCCGCTCCGGCCCCGCCCGACGCCACGCTCGAGCTACCCGCCGTGGACAAGCCAGACGGCTCGGGCGGGCGGAGGGCTCCGCGCCAGCCCGACACCCCCGACAGGCGCACCGCCCCCGCCAGCCGGGATCTACTGGACCGGCGCACCAGCCCAGCCAAACCCGACCCGCTGGACCGCACCACCGTCCCAGCCAAACCCGACCCGCTGGACCGCACCACCGTCCCAGCCAAGCCTGACCCCCTGGACCGGCCCACCGCTGCGGGCCAGCCCGACGCCTACGACTGGTTCATCCCCAGGGCCAAGCCCCTCGCCCCCGCCGAGCGTGACCTTCAAGACCGCATCACCGCACCGGCCAAGCCCGACCTGCGCAGCACCCCGAGCCAGCCCGGTGCCCGCGACTGGTTCGCCCCCGCGGCCAAGCCGGGCACTCTCGACCGGCCCACGCTGGACTCACCCAGCCGGCCTGACCCGGCTCGCCTTGACCCGGCCCCCTCGCCAGCCAAGCCCGACGCCCCCGACCGGGTCACGCCGGATGCCCCCACCCGGGCCAAGCCGGGCCGCCTCGACGAGCTGACCGCGCCAGTCAAGCCCGACGCCGCCCCCGACCGAGCCACGCCGGAACCCGCCGACCCACGCCGACCCGAGCCCACGCGCGCTGACCAGCCCACGGCCCCAGTCAAGCCCGACGCCGCCCCGGACCGGACCACGCCCATCCCCCTGGACCAGGGCGCCGCCGCGGGCCAGCTCGACACCCCCGGCCGGCCGGCCACCCCGGACAGGTCGGCGGCCCCGGATACACCCCGGGCCGCGCGGCCGCCGGGCGCCGCGAACCCGCGCGCACCGGCGGGCCGCCGCCCGTGAGGTGCAGGAAGCCCCGAACCCGGTGCTCCCGATCCCGCCCAAGGACCACGAGAAGTACACCTACGTCCGGCGGCACATGTGGGTGCTCACGATCTGCTCGGCGCTCAGCTTCCCGCCGCTGGTGTACAGCCAGTACCGGATGGTCGAGAACTCACCCTGGTTCCTGCTCTACGCCCCGTTCGCGCTGTTCGGCATCATGACCTTCCTGCTCTCCATGGTCGTGGACGGGATGAGCCGCAGTTTCGACCTGGCCGAGCACAAGCGGATCGTGGCCGGCTGGCTGCCGCTGTGGTACCCGTCGGTGGACGTGTTCCTGCCGGTATGCGGTGAGCCCGTCGAGGTGCTCCGCAACGCCTGGAACCACGTCGCGGTGCTCAGGAACCGGTATCCGGGGCAGGTCACCCCGTACGTCCTCGATGACTCGGCCAATCCCGAGCTGAAGGCCATGGCCCGCAGGTTCGGCTTCGCCTACGCCACCCGCCCGGACCGCGGCTGGTTCAAGAAGTCGGGCAACCTGAGGTACGGGTTCACGATCTCGAACGGCGACTACATCCTGCTGCTCGACGCCGACTTCGCACCCCGCGCCGACCTGCTCGACGAGACGATCCCCTACCTCGACATGTTCCCCGACATCGGGATCGTGCAGACTCCGCAGTTCTTCCGGGTGCTCGACGAGCAGACCTGGGTCGAGCGCGGCGCCGGTGCCATCCAGGAGCTGTTCTACCGGTCCATCCAGACGGCCAGGGCGAAGAAGGGCGGGGCGATCTGCGTGGGCAGTTGCGCCGTCTACCGCCGGTCCGCCCTGGAGAAGAACAAGGGGATGTCGCTCGCCGAGCACTCCGAGGACCTGCACACCGGCTTCGACCTGTACAAGCTCGGCTACAAGCTGCGCTACCTGCCGATCGCGCTGTCGACCGGCAACTGCCCGGACAATGTCATCGCGTTCCTCAACCAGCAGTACCGCTGGTGCTCGGGGACGATGAGCCTGATGCGCGACAAGAAGTTCTGGCGCACCAAGCTGCCGCTGTACATGCGGCTGTGCTACCTCACCGGGCTGGTCGGCTACGTGTACACGGCGGTGTTCACGTTCGTGGCCCCGGCCCTGGCCATCACGATGCTGACGTTCGTCCCTGGCCAGCTGCTGATGCGGAACCTGATCTTCATCGCCCCGGTGCTGTTCTACGCGGGCGTGATCTACCCCATGTGGCACCGCGCGCCGTACCGTATGGAGGCCTGGTCGGTGCGGGTCATATCCGGCTGGGCGCACCTGTTCGCGTTCACGGACATGCTGCGCGGCAGGCTGCGCGGGTGGCAGCCGTCGGGCAGCGGCAGCAGGAAACAGGACGGCCGGCGGCGGCTCTGGATCGGGCTCATCGGCTGGAGCGCGGGCTCGGCGGTGCTGTGGGTCGGCCTGGCCCTGTGGCGCATGATGACCATGGACCCGTACAACTTCTTCCTGATCTTCGTGCTCGGCCTGTTCCAGCTGGTGGTCGTCGCCCGCATTCTCATCCAGCCGAGAGCCGGAACCACGTGACCGCAACGTCGGCCGCCCGGGTCCTCGCCGGAATCGTGATGATCGCGGCGGTGGCCGGCTGCGGGACGCTGTCCCCGCCGCGCGCGTCGTCCAGCTCGGGCGGCGGCGCCGCGACGGCCAGCCCCACGCCATCACCCACACCCGCCAAGCCGTACAACGTGTCCGGGCTGCTCGATCCCACTTCAGGAAAGTTCCTGGGGATCGAGGCGAACGGCGCCCCCGACTCGGTCGCCCCGCTCACCTCGTTCGCCAGCAACACCGGCCGCAAGCCCAACCTGGTCGGCCAGTACGTCGCCTGGGGCAAGCCCTTCGACGCCATGGCGGCCAGCAACGCCTGGTCGTACGGGGCCCTGTACTACATGGCCTGGGAGCCGTTCGGCGTCACCGTGCAGTCCATCGCGGCCGGCCAGAGCGACGCGTACATCACCACGTTCGCCAAGGCCGTGCGCACGCTCAACGTGCCAATCGCGCTCAGCTTCGGCCACGAGATGAACGGCAACTGGTACCCGTGGGGCACCTCGCAGACCACCGCGGCCGAGTTCGTGGCCGCGTGGCGGCACATCCACGGCCTATTTGCGCAGGCCGACGCCCTCAACGTGATCTGGGTCTGGAACCCCAACGTCATCAACCCCGTGCCGGACGTGCCGCTGCAGCCGTACTGGCCGGGCAATGCGTTCGTCAACTGGGTCGGGGTCACCGGTTACTTCTCCACCACCGGGCCGCATACCTACGCTGACCTGTTCCTGCCCACGGTCACGCAGATCAGGCAGTTCACCGGCAAGCCGCTCATCATCGCCGAGACCGCGATCGAGACCGGCCCGGACGAGGTGGAGTCGGCGGAGAACCTGGTGGCGGCGGTCACCAGCCATCCTCATCTGCTGGGCTTCATGTACTTCGACTACGACAAGAACGGCATCAACTGGAACATCGAGTCGCGACCGCCGCTGCGGGCCGCGATGGCCAGTGAGATCGCGAACCTCCCTCTCGTCAACCCGAAGAAATGAGCAAGAGGCCCCAGCACTCGGCGCCGGCCGACAAGCGAGGTCCAGCGCGGCGCGGCGGTGCGTCCCCGCCACGCCACAGCAGCTCCTCGCCGCCGCGCGGCAACGACTCGCCCCCGGCGGCGGACACGAGCCCGCCCCCGGCCCGCACCGGGTCGGCTCCGCCGCGCAGCACCGACCCGTCACCGGCCCGTAGCAGCTCGCCGCAGGCCCGTGGCAGCGGCTCGCCCCCGGGGCGCAACGGCTCGCCTGCACCGCGCGGGAGCGGCTCGTCCGCAGCGCCCAGCCCCCCGGCCGGGGGCAGCGGCTCCCCAGCGCGCAGCGGCTCCCCGGCCGGGCGCAGCGGCTCGTCCCCAGCGCGCAGCGGTTCGGCTCCCTCGCGCGGCGGCTCGTCCTCGGCCTACAAGCGCCCGGTTCAGTCCCCCGACGCCGAGACCGTCATGCTGCCCTCCTACAAGAAGGCCGGGGACCACGCCGCCGACCAGCCCAGCCCTCCTGTCGCCGACGCGCCGGTCCTGACTGAGGAGGAGCCGGCCCTGAGCACCCGGGTGCTCGTGATGCCGCGCGGCAAGCACGGCCCGGCCCGGGTCAGCGAGTCCAGCAGCCGCCGCAAGTGGGTCAGCCGCGCGGTGCTCGCCGCGATCCTGTGCGTGCAGGCGGCCCTGTCGCTGCGGATGCGCAACACCGCGTTCGAGGACGAGGCGCTCTACCTGTACTCCGGGCACCTGGAGATCGCGCACTGGCTGCACGGCGCGGCCTTGCAGGGCAATTACGCGACTTACTTCTCCGGCGCGCCCGTCCTCTATCCGGTGCTCGGCGCCGCGGCGGACAGCGTGGGCGGGCTGGCCGCCGCGCGGGCGGTCAGCCTGCTCGCGATGCTGGCCACCACGGGGCTGCTGTACTCGCTGACCCGGCGGCTGTTCAACGAGCGGGTCGGGCTGTGCGCGGCCGCCATCTTTTCCGTGACCGAGTCCGCCATCTACCTCGGGCACCTGGCCACCTACGATGCCCCGGCGCTCTGCCTGCTCGCGCTGGGCACCTGGATCGTGGTGCGCACCGCGGCGTTCCGGTGGCCGCTGTACCTGCTGGCCACGCCGGTCGTGGCGCTCGCGGTGGCCAGCAAGTACGCATCGCTGCTGTTCGTGCCCGCGATCGTGGCGCTCACCGCCCTGGCCGCGTGGCCGTACCGGGGACGGCTGGCCCTGATACCGCCGTTCGCGTTCACGGTGACCCTCGGCGGGCTGCTGGCCGGCGCGGTCTACAAGGGGGGTCCCTCGTACCTGCGCGGGATCGATTTCACCACCACGAACCGGTTCCTCGGCAACACGCCCACCAGCCTGCTGCTCAAGGACAGCGTGGAGTGGGGCGCGCTCGCGTTCGTGCTGGCCGTGATCGGCGCCGTGGCCTACGCGTGGAAACCGCAGACCGAGACCGGCGAGCGGATCGCGCTGCCCGGCGGGAGGTTCCGCAGGATCGCGCTCGGCGTGGTGCTGACCGGCACCGCGCTGCTGGCTCCGGCCGACCAGATCCACCTGCACACGCTGACCGCGCTGCAGAAGCACGTCGGGTTCGGCCTGTTCTTCGCGGCCCCCATGGCCGGGGTCGGGCTCGCGCGGATCATCGGCGACCACTTCCGCCGCGCGCAGGTCGGGATCGCGATCTGGGGCGGGGCCCTGGTGCTCGGCATGGTGCAGGCCAACAACCTGTTCCAGGCCTGGCCGAACTCCGCCGTGTTCACCAGGGACATGGCCAGGTACCTGCAGCCGCACGCGAGATACCTGGTCGAGGTGGACGAGGTGCCCATCTACTACCTGCGGAATCACCCCGACGCCCAGCCCCGCCAGTTCACGTCCACGTACTACATCGGCTACACCGACGCGCAGGGGAAGTTCCTCACCGGGAACGCGGGCTACGTGGCCGCGATCAAGGCCGGGTACTTCCGGGTGATCGCCTACAACTTCCAGACCACGCCGGCGGTGAGCCAGGTGATCGCGCACGCCGTGCGGACCAGCCCGCACTACCGCCTGGCCGCCGTGATCCCGAACGGCAACCACACCGTGACCCAGTACATCTGGGTCAATACAAGCGCGGCCGCCGCGAAGATGTGACCGGGCGCCGTTACCTGGCGTCGGTGAGCACGGCCGCCCCGACCGTGGCGTTGGTCGCCTCATCGATCAGGATCAGGCCGCCGGTGGCGCGGTTGCGGGTGTACGGGTCGGCGAACACCGGCTGGGTCAGCCGCAGGCTCACCCTCCCGATCTCGTTCAGGCCCAGCTGGGTGGCGGCCTCGTCCCGGTGCAGGGTGTTCACGTCGAGCCGGTAGTGCAGGTCGCGGACGATCGCCTTCACGGTCCTGGTCGTGTGCTTCACGATCAGCCTGCGGCCCTGGGTCAGCGCGCTGGCGTCCGCCATCCAGCACACCATCGCATCGACGTCCTGGGCACCTGGCGGCTGGTTGTGCGGCCGGCAGAGCATGTCGCCCCGGGACACGTCCAGGTCGTCGGCGAGCAGCAGGGTGACCGACATCGGCGGGAACGCCTCGGACACGGGGCCCCTCGCCGTGTCGATGCGGGCGATGGTGGTGGTCAGCCCGGACGGCAGGTGCATGATCTCGTCGCCGGGCTTGAGCACCCCGCCCGCGACCTGGCCCGCGTAGCCCCGGTAGTCGTGCAGGGCCGGGTCGGTGGCCTGGTGCGGCCGGATCACGTACTGCACGGGGAACCTCACGTCGATCAGGTTCCGGTCCGAGGCGATGTGCAGGTGCTCCAGGTGATGCAGCAGCGAAGGCCCGTCGTACCAGGGCATGCTGGCGGACCGCTGCACCACGTTGTCACCGTGCAGCGCGGAGATCGGGATGAACGTCAGGTCGCCGATCTCCAGCTTGGTCGCGAACGAGGAGAACTCCTCGGCGATCCGCTCGAACACCGCGGCGTCGTAGTCCACCAGGTCCATCTTGTTGACCGCGAGCACCAGGTGCGGCACCCGCAGCAGCGTGGTCAGGAACGCGTGCCGCCGGCTCTGCTCGGTCAGCCCGTTGCGCGCGTCGACCAGCACGATCGCGAGGTCGGCGGTGGACGCGCCGGTCACCATGTTCCGCGTGTACTGGATGTGCCCCGGGGTGTCGGCGATGATGAACTTCCGGCGCGGCGTCGCGAAGTAGCGGTAGGCCACGTCGATCGTGATGCCCTGCTCCCGCTCGGCCCGCAGCCCGTCGGTCAGCAGGGCCAGGTTTGTGTAGTCCTCGCCGCGCTCCTTGCTGGTGCGCTCGACCGCGGCCAGCTGGTCCTCGAAGATGGCCTTCGAGTCGAACAGCAGCCGCCCGATGAGCGTGCTCTTGCCGTCGTCCACCGACCCCGCGGTGGCCAGCCGCAGCATGTCCATGTGCCGGTCGGCCGGCTGGACGGCGTCGGACCCGGTCTGGCTGCCCGTGGTTTGGCTGCCCGTGGTTTGGCTGCCCGTGTTCTGGCTGCCCGTCATCAGAAGTAGCCCTCTCGCTTGCGATCCTCCATCGCGGCCTCGCTGGTGCGGTCGTCCGCGCGGGTCTGGCCCCGCTCGGTGATCCGGGTCGCCCCGATCTCGATGATCACCTCGGGGATCGTCGCCGCGGCCGACTCCACCGCCCCGGTACACGACATGTCCCCGACCGTCCGGTACCTGACGGTCGTCTCGAACAGCGGCTCGTCGTCCCCCCTGGTCACGTACTCGCTGTCGGCCAGCAGGATGCCGTCGCGCTCGAACACCCGGCGCGGGTGCGCGAAGTAGATGGACGGGATTTCCAGCTGCTCCCGCTCGATGTAATGCCACACGTCCAGCTCGGTCCAGTTCGACAGCGGGAACACCCGGATGTGCTCACCCCGGCGGATCCGGGTGTTGTAGAGGTTCCACAGCTCCGGCCGCTGGTTCTTCGGATCCCACTGGCCGAACTCGTCGCGGAACGAGAAAATCCGCTCCTTGGCCCTGGCCTTCTCCTCGTCCCGGCGGGCGCCGCCGAACACCGCGTCGAACCGGTTCCCCTCGATCGCGTCCAGCAGCGTGGTCGTCTGCAGCCGGTTGCGGCTGGCCCAGCGGCCGGTCTCCTCGGCGACCCGGCCGGAGTCGATCGACTCCTGCACCGAGGCCACGATCAGCCGGGCGCCGGCCTCCTCCACCCGCCGGTCGCGGAACTCCAGCACCTCGGCGAAGTTGTGGCCGGTGTCCACGTGCATGACCGGGAACGGCACCCGCGCGGGCCAGAACGCCCGCTCGGCCAGCGCGAGCATCACGATCGAGTCCTTGCCGCCGGAAAACAGCAGGACCGGCCGCTCGAACTCGGCGGCGACCTCGCGCATCATGTGGATCGACTCCGACTCGAGGACGTCGAGCTGCGAGAGCAGGTAGTCGGAACGCGGCGTGGACATCTGGGAAGCTCCGAGGGTGGGTGGGCGGGCGGGGCTAGAAGGTTGGGTGTCCGGGTGGGCGGGGCTAGTCAGTTGTGGCCGGGCGGCGGAGAGGGCTCACTGTCTGTGCTGCTCCGCGGAGCTGATCGCCCCGAGAAGCATGTCTGCGAGCTCGGCCCGGCAGATCAGGATATCCGGCACGGAGGGCGGAGCCTGGTTATACGACAGCTTCGAGCCGTCAATCCGGGAGGCATGCAGCCCAGCCGCCCAGGCCACGGCGACCGGCGCGGCCGAGTCCCACTCGTACTGGCCGCCGCTGTGCACGTAGGCGTCGGCGGCGCCGCAGATCACCGCGGCGGCCTTGGCCCCGGCCGACCCCATCGGCACCAGCTCGGCGCCGATCTCGTCGGCCAGCCGCCTGGTGAACTCTGGGGGGCGGGTGCGGCTGACCAGGAGGCGGAGCGTTCCAGATGAAGAAGAGGAGCCGGAACCCGGGTCAGCGGGCGGCTCGGCGGTACTGAGCGTCCTGTCCTGGGCCGGGAGCCCGACCGCGCCCGCGGTCAGCTCACCGTCCTCCCACAGCGCCACGTGCACCGCCCAGTCCGTGCGGCCGGGCTCGCCGAACTCCCTCGTCCCGTCCAGCGGGTCCACGATCCACACCCGGCTGGCCGACAGCCGGGCCAGGTCGTCGGCGCCCTCCTCGGAAAGGATCGCGTCGCCGGGGCGCCGCCGGGCCAGCTCGGCCGTGAGGAACTCGTGCGACTGGCGGTCGCCCGCGCGGCGCAGCTCGGTTGGGTCGCCGCCGCCGGCCCGCAGCTCTAGCAGCCGCCGTCCGGCCTCCTCGGCCAGCTCGGCGGCCAGGCCGTCGTCATCGGACATCAGCTGTCACCCACAATCTCGTCTGTCACCGGACAACCGGCCTGCCACCCACGACTCGTCCCGGTCACCCCACAACCTCTCCGGGTGCGGCATGGAACTCGTTCTGCGCGGCGGCCAGGCCGTGCTGCAGCAGGGTCTCGACCGCATCGGCGGACCGCTCGAGCAGCTCAGGTACTAGCTTCTTCTCCGCAGCGGAGAAATCATGCAGGACGAAGTCCGCCGGGTCCATCCGGCCGGGCGGCCGGCCGATCCCGACCCGCACCCGGTAGTAGTCGCGCGTGCCGAGCGCGGCCGTCACCGACCGCAGGCCGTTGTGGCCGTTGTCCCCGCCGCCCAGCTTGAGCCGGACCGCGCCGAACGGGATGTCCAGCTCATCATGGACGACCACGATCTGGTCGGGCGGGAGCTTGTAGAAGCTCCGCAGCGACGCCACCGGGCCTCCGGACAGGTTCATGAACGACTGCGGCTTGGCCAGCGTGACGGGGAATCCGGCCAGCCGGCCGGTGGCGACCACAGCCCGTGAGCGATCGCGTTTGAAACTGGTCCCGATCCGGCTGGCGAGCAGGTCAGCCACCATGAACCCGGCGTTGTGCCGGTTGCCCGCGTAGCCCGGGCCCGGGTTGCCGAGCCCGGCAATCAGCCAGCGTTCATCGGCCATGGTGTGCTCCGGGAGACATGCGCCACTGCCCCGGGCACGTGGCGGGCCCGGGGCCGGGACAGCAGGTCAGTCCGACGACGCCTCGGCGGCCTCGGACTGCTCGCCGCCCTCCCCGGCGCCAGGCGCCGGAGCCTCGGGCACGGCACCAGGCGCGGCCTCGCCCTCGGCGACCTCGGGCAGGCCGAGCTCGGCCTCGAGCTGCTCGGCCGTGGGCGCGGCGATCACGTGCAGGACCAGGATGTCGGGCTCTACCGCGAGCGACACGCCTGTGGGCAGCTTGAGGTCGCCGGCGTGCACCGACGCGCCGATCTGCATGCCCTCGATGTCCACCTCGATGCCCGGCGGGATGTTGGTGGCCTCGGCATCCACGGCTATCTGCACCAGCTGCTGGTCGAGCAGCCCGTCGGGGGCAACCTCGCCGGTGATCGTGACCGGGATATCGACGGTAACCTTCTCGCCGTGCCGGACCATGATCAGGTCGACATGCTCCACGGATCCCTTGATCGCGTCCCGCTGGACGGCCTTGGGCAGAGCAAGCTGGCTGCCGCCGGGCAGGCCCTCGAGCCGGATCAGCACGTTCGCTGTCCGCAGCGCGAGCAGCACGTCGTGGCCAGGCAGGCTGACGTGCCTGGGATCGGTCCCGTGACCGTACAGAACGGCGGGAACTCTGCCCGCGCGCCGCTCCCTGCGGGCCGGGCCCTTGCCGAACTCTGTCCGCGGCTCGGCGGCGATGCGTACCTCGGGCACGGTGGAACTCCTCAACGACTACCGGGGTGATTCTCGGGGGAAGTGTAGCCGAGAAACGGCCTGCACCGGGCCTGCGCCCGTCAGCCCGCGGTCAATCGCGGCCCGGCGGGCGGGTCAGCTCTGGCCGTCGAACAGGCTGGTGACCGAGCCGTCGCTGAATACCTCGCTGATCGCCCTGGCGAGCAGCGGCGCGATTGAGAGCACGGTGAGCTTGTCGAACCGCTTCTCGTTCTTGATCGGCAGCGTGTTGCTGACGATCACCTCGCTGATCCTGGAGTTCTTCAGCAGGTCCACCGCCGGGCCGGAGAGCACGCCGTGCGTGGCGGTGACGATCACCTGCGAGGCGCCCTGATCGAACAGTGCGTCGGCCGCGTTCACGATCGTGGCCCCGGTGTCGATCATGTCGTCCACGATGATGCAGGTCCGCCCGGCCACCTGGCCGACGACCTCGAGAATCTTCACCCGGTTGGCGACATCCGTGTCGCGGCGCTTGTGAATGATCGCCAGCGGGCAGCGGAGCCGGTCGGTCCACCGCTCACAGACCCGGACCCGCCCGGCGTCCGGTGCGACGACCGTGACCTGGGACAGGTCGAGCTGGTTCTCGATGTAGCTGGCCAGGATCGGCAGCGCGAACAGGTGGTCGACCGGGCCGTCGAAGAAGCCCTGGATCTGGGCCGTGTGCAGGTCGACCGCCATGATCCGGTCCGCGCCCGCGGTGAGGAACAGGTCGGCCATGAGCCGGGCCGAGATCGGCTCCCGGCCGCGGCTCTTCTTGTCCTGGCGGGCATAGCCGAAGAACGGGGCCACCACGGTGATCCGCTTCGCCGACGCCCGCTTGAGGGCGTCCACCATGATCAGGTGTTCCATGATCCACTGGTTGATCGGCGCGGTGTGGCTCTGCAGCACGAACGCGTCGCAGCCGCGGACGGACTCGAGGAACCGGACGAAGATCTCGCCGTTGGCGAAGTCGTAGAGCGTGGTGGGGGCGGGCTCGATGCCCAGGTGGGTGGCTACTTCCTCGGTCAGCTCTGGGTAGGCGCGGCCGGACAGCAGCAGCATCCGTTTGCTGTTGGCGATCGTCATGCCCGTCACTGACTGCGCCCCCCGCTCAGGTGCGCGAACGGGCCCACGGTGACGCCGGGGGCGATCACCGCGGATTCGCAGACCGAGTTGACCACCGTGGCGCCGTCCTCGACCGTGGTGTCCCGCAGCAGGCAGCCGGGCCCGATCTGCGCCCCGGCCGCGATCGTGGTGCTGCCTTCAAGCTGGGTGCCCGGGCCGATCTTCGCGCCCGGCTGCAGCGTGACGCCGACATCGATCCAGGTGCTCGCGGGGTCGACGATCGTCACCCCGGCGCGCATCCAGCTCCCGAGCAGCCGCTCGTTGAGCACCCGGCGCGCCCAGGCCAGCTGCGCCTGGTCGTTCACGCCCAGGACCTCCTCGGGGTCCTCGCAGGCCACGGTCGCCACCTGGTAGCCATCGCCGCGCAGGATGGACACGACGTCGGTGAGGTACTCCTCGCCCTTGGCGTTGTCGGTCGGAACCCGCTTGACCGTGTCGGCCAGCAGATCGCCGTCAAAGGCGTACATGCCCGAGTTGATCTCGGTGATGGCCCGCTGCTCCGGGCTGGCGTCCGACTGCTCCACGATTCCGGTGAACGACCCGTCGGCATCCCGGATGATCCGGCCGTAGCCTGTGGGGTCGTCCAGCCTGGCCGTCAGGACGGTCACCGCCGCGCCGCGCGACTGATGCTCGGCCACAAGCTCGGCGAGCGTCTCCCCGCGCAGCAGCGGGGTGTCCGCGTAGGTCACGACCACGGTGCCGTGGATCAGGCCGAGGGCCTCGATCACCGTGCGCACGGCGTGGCCGGTTCCGCCCCGCCGGTCCTGGACGACGATCTCGGCCTCGGGCGCGTGCTCGGCCAGGTGCGCCGTCACCAGGTCGCGGCCGTGCCCCGTCACCACGATGAGGCGGGCCGGATTGAGCTCGCGCGACACCGCGACCACGTGGCCGAGCATGGTCCGGCCGCATACTTCGTTGAGCACCTTCGGGGTGCGGTTCTTCATCCGGGTGCCTTCACCCGCCGCAAGAATGATCACGGCGGCCGGACCGGTTAGGCTCACTCGGCTCGGCTCCTCGATATCGCTGCAGGCCCAGGGCCTGTTGCGCGCCGCCGGTGCCTGCCCCCGGCCATTCACGCTCCCGACCCTCGCAGGATACCGCCAGGCTGCCGGGGCAGGTCCCGCATGCGCGCATCTGTGACCTCGGTCACCATCCGCCCCGGGCTTGCCCCGGCTCGCGACGGCCCCTGGACGGACTGCGGCCACGTCGATCAGAAGCGGCTCTCCCGCGCCGCCTGTTTTGTCGGTAGATCGCACTAACATTCGAATATGAGGCAGAAATTAGCATTTCCCGAGTTAAGGGGCAGGCGATCGCCCTCCGCCGCGCGGGCAAGTCCCGTCGCGAGATCTCCGAACTGCTCGCCATCACGAGCAACCGGACCCTGAACGAGGCGCTCAAGGGTGAGCCGCCGCAGCCATGGACCTGGCGCCCGAACGCCAAGGATCCGCTCCGGGACAAGGCCAGGGACCTGCGCGAACAGGGCCTTAACTACAACCAGATCGCAGCCGAACTCGGCGTCTCCAAGAGCTCGGTCTCATTATGGGTCAGGGACATCCCCCGGCCAGCCGGCCTGAGCTACGAGGACTGCCGCAAGCGAGCCGCCGAGGGGGTCCGCAGGTACTGGGCGGCCGAGCGGCCAATCCGTGAGGCCGCGCGGATGGCGGCCCGGACAGCGGCTGCCGCCGAGGTCGGTCAGCTGACCGAGCGGGAAGTCATCATCGCCGGAGCCATCACCTACTGGTGCGAGGGCGCGAAGAGCAAGCCGCACCGGCGTGACGACCGGGTCAGCTTTATCAACAGTGATCCCGCCCTGATCAAGTTCTTCCTGCGTTTCCTGGAGGTGGCTGGGATCGCGCGAGAACATCTGATCTTCCGCATCTACGTTCACGAGAGCGCCGACACCGAATCCGCTCAGCGCTTCTGGCTGGACGTCACCCAGGCTCAGCCAGGCCAGTTCCGGCGCCCAACCCTCAAGCGGCACAATGCCGCGACCGTACGCAAGAACGTCGGTGACGACTATCACGGCTGCCTGCGCATCGACGTCCGTCAGAGCGCCAGCCTTTACCAGAAGATCGAAGGCTGGGCTGCAGCCGCCATGGCTGCCACAGACGACACCTCCTGGATCCGGCCAGGTCCCGCACCGGACAACCTGCTCCCGGGCGAGGATTCGAACCTCGGTCAAGGACTCCAAAGATCCTGGTCCTGCCAGTTAGACGACCCGGGAAGGTTCGGGTCCTAGCCTACCGAGGTCGACTGAACCGAGACGGCGGTTGGATCGACATCCGAAGCGTTGCATGAATACTGACACTCCGGGCAGCGGCGTGATCGTTAGCAGCCGATTCGCCCCGAGATCGTGATCTTCGCCACAAGTTCCAGAAATGTTTGTCCAGGCAACCTACGGTAGCGTAGCCTACGGTTACGTAAGCGTATTCGCACTGCCCCAGACCCGGTGGGTGTGGAGCGCCCCGGCATCTGGCCGACCCTCCAGGCAAGTGAGGACAGCCATGACCACTTCCGCGGACGCCACGGCAGGTGCTGCCGTACTCGCACCGCCAGAGCCCACTGCGAGCCCGGCCCCGGCCGGACCTTGATCCAGAACCGAGCGGCACCTTCGAGCGGGTCCTGGTCGGCCTGTTCGTCGCGATTCCGATGCTGGCGCTCCTCGCCGCCGTCCCGCTGGCCTGGGGCTGGGGCCTGGGCTGGCACGACATTGTGATCGCCGTGGTGTTCTATGCGATCTCCGGCCTCGGCATCAGCATGGGTTACCACCGCTACTTCACCCACGGCTCGTTCAAGGCGGTCCGCCCGTTCAAGATCGCGCTTGGGGTCGCCGGGACCCTGGCCATCGAGGGACCAGTGCTGACCTGGGTCGCCGATCATCGCAGGCATCACAAGTACAGCGACCGGGAGGGTGACCCCCACTCGCCCTGGCGGTTCGGCAACGACTGGAAGGCACTGACCAAGGGGCTGTGTTTCGCCCACATCGGCTGGATGTTCGACAGCAACCGCACCTCACAGGAGAAGTTCTGCCCGGACTGGCTCGCTGACGACGACATCAGCAAGGTGTCCCGCTCGTTCACCTGGCTGACCGCCGTGTCGCTGCTGGCGCCGGCGCTGATCGGCGGGCTCTGGTCGTGGTCCTGGGTCGGGGCGGTCACCGCCTTCTTCTGGGCCAGCCTGGTGCGGGTCGCGTTCCTGCACCATGTGACCTGGTCCATCAACTCCATCTGCCACACCTTCGGCAAGGAAGAGTTCGAGGTGCGGGACAAGTCGCGGAACGTTAACTGGCTGGCGATCCTGTCGTTCGGCGAGTCCTGGCACAACCTGCATCACGCCGACCCGACTTGCGCCAGGCACGGAGTGCTCAAGGGCCAGATCGACATCGCGGCCCGGCTCATCTGGGTGGCGGAGAAGCTCGGCTGGGCCTACGACGTCCGCTGGCCCGACGAGACCCGGCTGACCAGCAAGCAGACCGGCGGGTCCCGGCAACTGGGCTCCATGACAAAGCGGACCGTAACCAACGCGATTCGCTGACTTGCCGGCCGGTTGACATGATGGGTCAGTGACTAGCCAGGCCTCGGGATCGGGTCGCAAGAGGATGACCGGCAAAGAGCGCAGGGAGCAGCTACTCGTCATCGGCCGCCACCTGTTCGCCGAGCGCGGCCTGGAAGGCACGTCGATCGAGGAGATCGCGGCCCAGGCTGACGTGTCGAAGCCCGTGGTCTACGAGCACTTCGGCGGCAAGGAAGGGCTCTACGCGGTCGTCGTAGACCGCGAGGTCGACCGCTTCCTCGCGCTGGCGACCCGGTTGCTCCAGGGCGAAGACACCATGGAGAAATTCGAGGTGGCTGCCATCGAGCTGCTCAGGTACATCGAGGACAACTCCGATGGCTTCCGGATCCTGGTGCGTGACTCGAACCCATCCTCAGGTTCCGGGACCTTCGCCAGCCTGATCAGCGACATCGCCGGGCAGGTCGAGTACATACTCGGCGACGTGCTCAAGGAGAGGGGCTACGACCCGAAGCTGGCCCCCATGTACGCCCAGATGCTCGTCGGGATGGTCGCGTTCACCGGCCAGTGGTGGCTCGACGCGCGGAAGCCGAAGCTGGAAGTCGTGGCCGCGCACCTCATGAACCTGGCCTGGAACGGACTGTCCAAGCTCGACCCGAAGCCGGAGATCTCTCCGGAGACCATGAAGCGGCTCAAGAGGTAGCCCGGCACCGGCGCTACCTCTACCTCTTGACGGCCACCACGAACACCCGCCGGAACGGGAACGGCGTGCCGTACGGCGCCGCCGGGTACGCCTCGCGCATCCGGGCCCGGTAGTCGGCCAGGAACGCGGCGGTCTCCCCCGGCGGCAGCGCCGCGAGCACGGGGCGCAGGCCCGTGCCCTTGTACCAGTCGACAACCGCATCATCGCCCTGCAGCACGTGCAGGTAGGTCGTCTCCCAGGCGTCTACCGTGAAGCCGGCCCGGGCGAGAAGGTCTAGGTACTCGGCCGGATCCGCCGCCTGCCGGTTCAGCTGGATCCCGGCCAGCAGGGGGCGCCAGCGGTCCGAGGCCGCGAGTTCCCGCAGCGCCCGGTGGCTCGGCTGGTCGAAGTTCCCTGGAACCTGGAACGCCATCCACCCGCCCGGCTGGAGGAAGCCCGCCCACCGGGTCAGCACGTCGAGGTGGTCGGGCACCCACTGCAGCACAGCGTTAGAGACGATCACATCCACAGCCCCGTCGGGTGCCCAGTCCCTGACGTCACCGAGGGCGAAACTGAGCCGGTTGCCAGCGCCGGTCCGCAGCGCCTGCGCGGCCTCGATCATCTCGGCCGAGCTGTCGATCCCGCGCACCCGGGCGTGCGGCCACCGCTCGGCCAGCGCCGCGGTCAGCGGGCCGGGCCCGCAGCCGAGATCGACGACCACCGCGGGATCCTCGGCCGCCACCCGGCCTACCAGATCGAAGAACGGCCGGGACCGCTCGCCGCCGAACCGCAGGTACTGATCCGGATCCCACATGCCGCCTCCCGGGGTGCCGAGATATCTCGACGTCGAGACATATTCGCCTCCCCGTACCGTAGCCGTGGAAAAATCTTGATGTCAAGAGATATGCTGGCGTGTCATGGACCAGGTCAGCGAGCGCCAGCAGCTACGGGACGAGGTTGACGATCTGGTGGCGGGATGGCGGGCCGAGCGTCCCGATCTGGACGTGGAGCCGCTCCAGGTGCTCAGCCGGGTGTCCCGGCTGGCCCGGCACCTGGACCGGGCGCGCACCGCGGCGTTCGCCGCGCACGACCTGCAGGCCTGGGAGTTCGACGTGCTGTCCGCGCTGCGCAGGCAGGGCCCGCCGTACCAGCTCAGCCCGGGAGGGCTGCTGCGGGCCACGCTGGTGACGTCGGGCACGATGACGAACCGGATCGACCGGCTGGCCGACGCGGGCCTGGTCAGCAGGCACCCCGATCCGGCCGACAAGCGCGGCGTCCTGGTCGCGCTGACCCCGCGGGGTCAGGCCGCGGCCGACGCGGCCCTCACCGACCTGCTGCGCAGTGAGCGGGAGCTGCTGAACGGGCTCGATGGCGCACAGCAGCGCGAGCTGGCGGCGCTGCTGCGGATCCTGCTCGCGCCCTTCGACGCCGGCCCGGCCGCGGACGGGCCTCGCTGAGGCCGGTCTCACCCGGTCACGGGTCGAGCGCAGCACGCCGCCCCCGCACCGCGTTGGCCGACCGCCAGGACAGGACCGACCGGCGGGACATCCCCGAGAGGACCGACCCCACGCTGGCCACCGAGGCCACCGAGTACGCGGAGAGCGCCGAGGCGGCCGACCCGATGGACAGGATCGAGCCCGCCGACCCCACCGACAGGATCGACCCGGCCGAGCCGATCGACAGGATGGAGCCGACCGAGCCGATCGACAGGATCGATCCCTTGGACCCGATGCTCAGGATCGATTTCTCACCGGCGGCCGAGGACAGCGGGCCAGGACGCTCTCTCATGCCGCGCATTCTCTCGCCCGGGGCCGGACGGGGGCAACGCAGGCACGCGGGCCGCCGAGCGGCGGAACCGCCCCGGGCCGGTTCATATACTGTGCATCCCCGTTGGCAGCGCTGGCTGGACGCGCTGCCTGAGGCGTCCTTGGAGGCCAGGTGCGGCGCGCCGCCACCCTCGTCGCCTTCGCCACCGCGGTCCTGGTCATGGCGTCGGCCTGCGGCAGCAGTACCCCGGCGCCGCAGCCCAGTCCCAGGGTCACCGCCAGCCCCAGAACCACCTACTACGTCTCGCTCGGCGACTCACTCTCCCAGGGGGTCCAGCCCGACGCGGCCGGAACCAGCCTCCCCACCCAGCAGGGCTACCCCAACCAGCTCTTTGCCGCGCTGCGCCGTACCCACCCCGGCCTCCGGCTGGTCAAGCTCGGCTGCGGCGGTGAGACCACCACGACGATGATCAACGGCGGGATCTGCTCCTACCCGGCCGGCTCGCAGCTGGCCACGGCCATCGGCTTCCTGCGCAGCCACCAGGGCCGGATCTCGCTGGTCACGATCGACATCGGCGCGAACGACTCCGGCTCCTGCCTGTCCCGCCCTTCAGTCAACGCAGTCGCCTCCTGCGTCGCGAAGAGCATCCCAGGCACGGTCCGCAACCTGACCAAGATCATGTCGCGGCTCCGTGCGGCCGCCGGGCCCGGCGTGCGCATCATCGGGATGACCTACTACGTGCCTTCGCTCGCGCAGTGGCGCGACGGCCTGATGGGCCAGGCGCTGGCCCGGTTCAGCGATGAGCTCGTCACCGGCTACAACAAGGTGCTCACCGGCATCTACAAGGCGTACGGCGCCCGGGTCGCCGACGTGTTCACCGCGTTCCACAGCGAGGACTTCGGCGGCCGCGTGACGCTGCCCCGGATCGGCAAGGTTCCCCGCAACGTGGCCGCGATATGCACCTGGACCTGGGAATGCGCGCCCTCCCCCCGCGGGCCGAACATCCACGCCAACCCGGCTGGCTACGGCGTGATCGCCCGGACCTTCCTGCTCGCCGACCGCTGACCCGGTTCAGCCGGACAGCTCTTCGGCCAGGGTGAGCCAGCGGTCCTCGAGCCCGGCCTTCTCCTGCTGCACGGCCCGCAGCTGCGCGCCCAGGTCGATCAGCCGGGTGTAGTCGGCGGCGTGCTCGGTCAGTGCCACGGTCAGCTCGGCCTCCCGGCCGGACACCCGGTCGAGCTGGCGTTCCAGCCGGACGAGCTCCTTCTGCGCCGCCCGCTGCCGGGCCGCGGACGAGGCCCGCGGGCCAGCCGACGGTGGGCCGGCGGACGCCGGGGCTGCGGCGGCATGCTGCCGGTCCAGGCGCTCGAGGTATTCCGCCACCCCGCCGGGCAGGTAGGCCAGCTGGCCGCCGAGCAGCGCCACCACGTGGTCGGTCACCCGCTCCAGGAAATACCGGTCGTGGCTGACCACAACCAGCGACCCCGGCCAGCCGTCGAGCATGTCCTCGAGCTCGGTCAGCGTGTCGATGTCCAGGTCGTTGGTGGGCTCGTCGAGCAGCAGCACGTTCGGCTCGTCCAGCAGCACCATCATCAGCTGCAGCCGCCTGCGCTCACCGCCGGACAGCTCGGCCACGGGCACCCACTGCCGGTCGCCGCGCAGGCCGAGACGGTCGAGCATCTGGCTGGCGGACGTCTCGCCGCCGCCGACCCGGACCAAGCTGCGCACCTGCTCGGCGGCCTCGAGCGCGCGCAACCGGGGGTCCACGGGGGCCGGCTCCTGGGGCAGGTACCCGATCCGCACGGTCTTGCCGCGCAGCACGCGGCCGCTGATCGCGAGGGAGCCGTCCGCTGCGCCGCCGGAACCGAGGTCTGCGCCGGCGAGCAGGCGCAGCAGCGTGGTCTTGCCGCTGCCGTTCACACCGACCACGCCGACCCGCTCTCCGGGCCCGAGCCGCCAGGTCACGTCGTCGAGCAGGGCCCGGTCTCCGGCCCGCACCGACAGATCCTCGGCCTCGACCACGGTCTTGCCGAGCCGGGCGGTGGCCAGCCTGGTTAGTTCCACGCCGTCCCTGGGCGCGGGCTCGCCCGCGATCAGCGCGGTGGCCGCCTCGACCCGGAACTTCGGCTTGCTGGTCCGGGCCGGCGGCCCGCGGCGCAGCCAGGCCAGCTCCTTGCGCAGCAGGTTGCGGCGGCGCTGGTCGGTGGCCTCGGCGATCCGTTCCCGCTCGGCCCGGGCCAGCACGTAGGCCGAGTAGCCGCCGTCGTAAGAGTGCACGCGGCCGTCGGCGACCTCCCAGGTCTGCTCGGTGACCGCGTCGAGGAACCACCGGTCGTGGGTCACCACGACGAACGCCCGCCCGTGCTCGCGCAGGTACCCGGCCAGCCAGCGGATTGCCTCGATGTCGAGATGGTTGGTGGGCTCGTCGAGCAGCAGCAGGTCATGGGATCCGAGCAGCAGCGCGGCCAGCGCGATTCGGCGGCGCTCGCCCCCGGACATCCGTTCGGCCCTGCCGCCGGGGTCGATGCCGGGCAGCAGCGCGGCCACGACCGAGCGTCCGCGCTGGTCGGCCGCCCACTCGTGCTCCGGCCGGGCACCGAACACCAGGTCACGCACCACGCCGGCCAGGTCCTCGGCCTGCGGCAGGTACCCGAGCCGCAGGTCCCGGGCCCGGCTGACCCGGCCCGAGTCCAGCTCGGCCATGCCGGCCAGCACCTCGAGCAGCGTGGTCTTTCCCGCGCCGTTGCGGCCAACCACCCCGATCCGGTCCCCGGCCGCCACCCCGAGCGACACCCGGTCCAGCAGCACGCGCGGACCATAGGCTTTCGTGCCCAGCTCCACATTGACCAGGTTCATCGGAGCCCAGCGGCCTTCACCGGGGCTCCGCGGCGACCACCGAGGCACCCGAGGCCGGGCCCTTGACCCGCATCACGGACCGGCAGACCCCGGTGCCGGTCAGTGCCACCGCCAGCTCCCGCGCCTGCGCCGCGTTCGCGGCGAGGAAGACACAGGTGGGGCCGGACCCGGAGACGATGCCGCCGAGCGCCCCGTGCTCGGCGCCCGCCTTCAGGGTGCGGCGCAGGTCCGGGCGCAGCGACACGGCCGCCGGCTGCAGGTCGTTGCTGAGCAGCGGGCCGACCTCGGCCGGGTCGCCAGACCGAAGTGCGGCCATCAGCTCCACGCTCAGCCCCGGGCCCTCGCCGTCGGCGGCCGCACGCGCCGCGCGCAGCCGGTCGCAGGCGGCGTAGACCTCGGGGGTGGACAATCCGCCCGAGGCGAAGGCCAGCACCCAGTGATAGGTCCCGGCCGCCAGCGCCGCGGTGAGCTGCTCCCCCCGGCCCTGGCCGATGGCGGTCCCGCCGAGCAGCGCGAACGGCACGTCGCTGCCCACCTTGGCCGCCACCTCGCGCAGCTCGGCAGGGGTGAGGCCTGCCCGCCAGAGCTCGTTGCACGCGACCAGCGTGGCGGCGGCGTCCGCGCTGCCGCCAGCCAGGCCGGCCGCGACCGGGATCCGCTTGCGGATCTCGATCTGCACCGCGGGCCTGCCCCGGCGGCGCAGCCCGACCGTGGCCAGGGCCCGGGCCGCGCGGACCGCGAGATTCGCCCGGCCGGCCGGAACGCCCGCCACGTCGTCCCCGGTCACCAGGACCTTGGTCCGGTCGGCGGGCCGCACGGTCACCTCGTCGTACAGCGACACGGCATGGAACACGGTCACCAGATCGTGGTAGCCGTCCGCGCGCGGCGGGCCCACGGACAGCTGCAGGTTCACCTTCGCGGGAACCCGGACGGTCACTGGTGTCACGATCTGTTGATCGTACGCGGTCCCGCCGGGCCTGATGGGGTGACTAGCCGCGTTCCCGGGCGGCCGCGGCGATCCGGGCGAACTCGGCCACACCCAGGGACTCGCCGCGCAGCACCGGATCGACGCCGGCCTCGCGCAGCACCTGCTCGGCCGCGGCCGGGGAGCCCGCCCAGGGCGCGAGCGCGGCCCTGAGGGTCTTGCGCCGCTGTGCGAACGCGGCGTCCACCACGGCGAAGACCTCCTCGCGGCTGGGGCCGCGGTCCCTTCCGCGGCCGCTGTCCGGCGGATCCCGCCGGGTGAACGCCACCAGCCCGGAATCCACCCGCGGCACCGGCCAGAACACCGTCCGCGGAACGGATCCCGCCCGCCGCACGTCGGCGAACCAGGCGAGCTTGACCGACGGCACGCCGTAGGTGCGGCTGCCGGGCGGGGCGCTCATCCGGTCGGCCACCTCGGCCTGCACCATGACCAGGCCTCGGCGCAGCGACGGCAGCGTGGCCAGCAGGTGCAGCACGACCGGGACCGCCACGTTGTACGGCAGGTTGGCCACCAGCGCGGTCGGTTGGTCCCCGGGCAGATCCCGCACCCGGACCGCGTCGGCGGTGACCACCTCGAGCCGCCCGGCCAGGCCGGGGGCGCGTTCCGCCACCGTACGCGGCAGCTCGGCCGCGAGCGCGGCATCGACCTCTACGGCGATCACCCGGGCGGCCGCGGCCAGCAGTGGCAGCGTGAGCGAGCCGAAGCCCGGGCCGACCTCCAGGACGACGTCGTCCGCCCTCAGGTCGGCCAGGGCCACGATCCGGCGCACGGTGCCCGCGTCGGTCACGAAGTTCTGGCCGAGCCGTTTGGCCGGCCGTATCCCCAGCCGGTCCGCGAGCCGCCGGATGTCCGCGGGCCCGAGCAGCCGGGGCACCGCTCTCGGCCCGGCCCCACCCGCCACGTCCTCCACCCCGGCAACGCTAGCGCCCGCGAGCCTAAGCGGCGGCGCCGTGGATGTACCGATGGGGTCGTTCCAGCGACCCCATCGGTACATCCACGCGGCGTCAGTGGGCCCGGGTCAGCGACGCCGGGCGGGTGATGGGACTGGACGGCATGAGGGGGCAGGTGTGACGAGCCCGCGCAGGCAGGTAACCGGGACCGGCGGCGTGGGGTAGGCGGGCGAGCCGCGCGGGCACCGTCACATGGGGCGGACGGCTAAGACGGCTGAACGGGACGGGCGGTGACGAGCAGGGAGCGGCCGGGCTCGGCGCCGGTGCCGAGCTGCGCGGCGTCGACGGCATGGTCCTCCTGCCAGCCGGACTCGCGCAACAGCCGCAGGTGCACGGCGGGCGGCAGGATCGTGAGCCACGGCTCGGTCGCGCCGGTCCGGCGACGGGCGTTGGCCACGGCGGCGACCTGGCCGGAGTCCAGGTTCTCGCGGTGGGTGGCGAGGCTCGCGGCCAGGACGCTCCCGGCGGCGGCCCGGGCTCGCAGGGCGGTGAGCAGGCGGACGCAGGTGGGCTGATCCAGGTAGACGAGGAGCCCCTCACACAGGAACACGGTGGGCTGGGCGGGGTCGTGCCCGCAGTCCCGCAGGATCGCGGCGACGTCGTCGTGCCGGAAGTCCGCCGGGGCCAGGACCGGCGCACCGGCGCCCGCCCTGATCGCCCGCAGCCGGCGCGCCTTGTCCGCCTGCGTGGCGGGATGGTCGAGCTCGAAGAACCGGACACCTGGGGAGCGGAACCGCAGCGCGCGGTCGTCGTAGCCGGCGCCGAGGATCACGACCTGGCCGATCCCGGCCGAGACCGCCTCGAGCACGCGCTCGTCAAAGAACAGGGTCCGTGCGGCCAGGCTGGGCCCGAACCCGGAGTCCGGGGCGGGCCGCATCCCCCGGCAGAGCCGGCGCTGGGCCCGGGGATCGCCTCCCGGTGTATGCGGCCGCTCCAGCCCGGCCCGGGTCACCGCCACCACCTGGCTGGTCCGCGACGGACCAGCACCGAGGTGCGCAGGGCTGCATCGCGCAGCCAGCCGCCGAAGCCTAGAAAACATAAGCTCACCTCAGTGGTCCCAGGGGTTACCTCAGCGGTCCCACGGGCCGAACACTCGCTCGCCGGTGGCGGTGACCGCTGAGCACAGCTCGGCCACGTCCACGTGCTTCACCGCGGCCAGCGCGCGCAGTGTGTGCGCCACCATCGCGGGCGAGTTGGGCTTGCCCCGCTGCGGCACCGGGGTGAGGAACGGGGCGTCGGTCTCGGCCAGGATCAGCCCGAGCGGGGCGGCCGCGGCCGCGTCCCTGAGCGGCTGGGCGTTGCCGAACGTGACGTTGCCCGCGAAGCTCATCAGGTACCCGGCTTCCGCGCACCGCTTGGCCATGGCCGCGTCGCCAGAGAAACAGTGGAAGATCACCTGCTCCGGCGGGCCGTCGGCCTCCAGGATCCGCAGCACGTCCTCATGGGCCTCGCGGTCGTGGATCATCAGCGGCTTGCCGGACCGCTTGGCGATCTCGATGTGCGCCCGGAACCACTCCCGCTGCGTCTCGGCCGGCGCCCAGTCCCTGTAGTAGTCGAGCCCGGTCTCGCCAACCGCACGGACCTGCGGCAGCTCGGCCAGGGCGGCGATCTCGGCCAGCACCGCGTCGCGTTCCGCGGCGGACCCGGCCGCCTTCGCGGTGTCGTTGGGGTGGATCGCCACCGCCGCGTACACGTCGCGGTGCTCCTGCGCGCAGCCGGCCGCCCAGCGCGAGGTGGGCAGGTCCACGCCGATGGTCACCACCCGCATGATCCCGGCCGCGCGGGCCTCGGCCAGGATCTCGGGCACCGGCCGCTCGATCAGGTCGAGGTGGGTGTGGCTGTCGAAGCACTCCGCCGGCAGCGGCTCGGGTGGCGGCGGCAGAGCGGCGCCGGCCCGCGGGGATGACCCCGCGGTCACCCCTGCTCCAGCCGGGCCAGCTCCTCGTCGGCCACGCCGGGGTCGAGCTTGGTGAACAGCGGCACGGGCGGCGCCAGCGGCGTGCCGGGGCGGACCGGCGTGGACTCCCACCGCGCCGCGCCGTCGTAGCTGCCGGTGATCACCGGGTACTCGGGGCCGTCATCCTCGCTGACCTCCTCGATCCGAGGCGTCCCCGACCAGCTGCCGGACCCGCCGAGCATCTCGTAGACCAGCTGTGACGACCCGGGCAGGAACGGCGTCAGCAGCGTCTTGCCGTCGTTCACGAGCTGGAGCGTCACATGGCAGACGGTCTTCATCCGCTCCGGGTCAGACTCGCGCAGCTTCCACGGCGCCTGCTCGGAGAAGTACTTGTTGGCCTCGGCGAGCGTGCGCATGGTCTCGGTGACCGCGTTCTTGAACCGCGACCGGGAGAGCGAGTCGCCCACGGCGGCGAACGCATCCTGCGAGCGCTGGAGAATCTGCCGGTCGGCGTCGGTCAGCGCGCCGGGCTCCGGGACCGTGCCGATGTTGCGGGCCGCGAACGACACGCTGCGGTTCACCAGGTTGCCCCAGTTGGCCAGCAGCTCGTCGTTGGTGCGCCGGATGAACTCGGTCCAGGTGAAGTCGGTGTCCTGGTTCTCCGGCCCGGCCACGGCCAGGTAGTACCTGAGCGCGTCCACGTCGTAGCGCTCCAGGAAGTCGCGCACGTAGATGACCACCGAGCGAGACGAGGAGAACTTGCGGCCCTCCATCGTGAGGTACTCGCTCGCCACCACGTCGGTGGGCAGGTTGAGCGCGCCGAGCGAGCCCTGCGTGCCGCCCTTGGTGCCCTGGCCGCCGTAGCCGAGCAGCATGGCCGGCCAGATCTCGGCGTGGAAGACGATGTTGTCCTTGCCCATGAAGTAGTAGGACTCGGCGTCCGGCGACTGCCACCAGGCCCGCCAGGCGTCCGGGTCGCCCGACCGCCGCGCCCACTCGATGGACGCGGACAGGTACCCGATCACCGCGTCGAACCAGACGTAGATCCGCTTGTCCGGGCGGTCCCGCCAGCCGTCCAGCGGAACAGGGACGCCCCAGTCGAGGTCCCGCGTCACCGCGCGCGGCTTGAGGTCGCCGAGCAGGTTCAGCGAGAACTTGAGCACGTTGGGCCGCCACTGGCCGCTCTTGCTCTGCAGCCAGGTGCCCAGCGCGTCGGCGAACGCGGGCAGGTCGAGGAAGAAGTGCTCGGTCTCCACGAAGACCGGCTTCTCCCCGTTGATCTTCGACCGGGGGTCGATCAGGTCGGCCGGGTCGAGCTGATTGCCGCAGTTGTCGCACTGGTCCCCGCGGGCGCTCGGGAACCCGCAGATCGGGCACGTTCCCTCGATGTACCGGTCCGGGAGCGTCCGGCCCGTCGACGGCGAGATCGCGCCCATGGTCGTGCGCTGGAAGATGTACCCGTTGTCGTAGAGACCCTTGAAGATCTCCTGGGTGATCGCGTAGTGGTTCCTGGTGCTGGTCCTGGTGAACAGGTCGTAGGACATGTTCAGGCCGAGCAGGTCCTCGGCGATCACGCGGTTAAAGCGGTCGGCCAGCTCCCGGGCGGTGACGCCGGCCGCGTCCGCCTGGACCTGGATCGGCGTGCCGTGCTCGTCCGTGCCGCTGACCATCAGTACCTGGTTGCCCGCCATCCGCTGGTACCGGCTGAACATGTCGGCGGGCAGCCCGAACCCGGATACATGCCCGATGTGGCGGGGCCCGTTGGCGTACGGCCAGGCGGGGGCGGTCAGGATGTGACGGCTCGTTGCGGACATCCCCACAGCCTAGGGCTACCGAGCGGGGGGCCTGTGCAGGACCACCGAGTCGTACACGTCCCGCTTGCGCAGGCCGAAATCCCGGGCCACGGCGGCGATCGCGTCCTTGCGGGACAGGCCGGCCCGCTCCCGCGCGGCCACCTCGGCGGCGGCCTGAGCGTCGGTCACGGCCGCGCCCCGCCCGGCGTCATCCGCCCCTCCGCCGCCGGCGCCGGCCGTGCTCTCGCCCCGGCTCACCCTGCCCCGGCGGGCCCGGGCGCCCGCGACCACGATGGTGATCTCGCCCAGCGGCCCGGCCGCGGCCCAGTCGGCCAGCTCGGCCAGGGTCCCGCGCCTGACCTCCTCGTGTGTCTTGGTCAGCTCGCGGCACACCACCGCGGACCGGGCACCGCCCAGCGCCCCGGCCAGGTCGGCCACCGTGGCGGCGAGCCTGCGCGGCGATTCGAAGAAGATCAGTGTCCGCGGCTCGGCGGCCAGCTCGGCGAACCGGCGCGCCCGCAGCGCCGCCCGGCGCGGCGGGAACCCCTCGAAGCAGAACCGGTCGCTGGGCAGGCCGGAGACGGCCAGGGCCGCAGTCACGGCGGACGGGCCCGGCAGCACGGTGACCCGGATCCCGGCCTCCGCCGCCGCGGCGACCAGCCGGTAGCCGGGGTCGCTGATGGCGGGCGTGCCCGCGTCGGTGATCAGCAGAACGTCGTGTCCGGCCCGGAGCTCATCCAGCAGCCCGGGGGCCCGGGCCGCCTCCACGCTCTCGTAGTACGAGACCACGCGGCCGGTCACCCGCACGCCGAGATCCGAGGCCAGCCGGCGCAGCCTGCGGGTGTCCTCGGCCGCCACGACCGGCGCCTCGCCGAGCGCGGCGGCGAGCCGCGGTGAGGCGTCCTGCGGCCTGCCGATCGGCGCGGCCGCGAGCATGAGCGTCCCGCGCCCTTCCTCACCTTCGGGTTTGCTGGAGCCAACCATGTCGCCGCCCACGCTAGTGCCCGGCACCCATACGATTGCAGTCGATGACGGCATACCAGACCGAGTCTGTGACGGCGGAGCCGCCCGGCCGCGCCGCTGGTCTCCGTGACCGTCTGGTCCCCCCGTTTACCGGCAGTCCGATCTGGGGGTGGGCCGGGCCGCTCCTGGTCACCGCGTTCGGCGCGTTCCTGCGCTTCGACCGGCTGAGCGTGCCGCACGCCGTGGTCTTCGACGAGACCTACTACGTCGGCGACGCGTACGGGATCCTGCGCCACGGCGCGGAGATCAACCACGTCAAGAACGCCAACGCACTGCTCGCCGCGGGCAAGACCAACATCCTGTCCACCGGCGGTGAGCTCGCCGTGCACCCGCCGCTGGGCAAGGTCTTCATCGCCGCCGGGGAGTGGCTGTTCGGCCTGACCCCGTTCGGCTGGCGGTTCGCGGTAGCCGTGGTCGGCTCGCTGGCGATCCTGATGACGGCCAGGATCACCCGCCGGATGACCAGGTCCACCATGCTCGGCTGCGTGGCCGGGCTGCTGCTGGCTCTGGACGGGCTGGAGTTCGTGCTGAGCCGCACCGCGATCCTCGACATCTTCGTCATGTTCTGGATCCTGGCCGCGTTCGGCTGCCTGGTGATCGACAGGGACCGGTCCCGGGCCCGGATCGCGGACGCGGCCGCCAGCGGGCTCACGGACAACGCGGGCCCGAAGCTCGGCATCCGCTGGTGGCGCGTGGCGGCCGGGCTCTGCATCGGCCTGGCCTGCGCGTCGAAGTGGAACGGGATCTGGTACCTGCCGGTGTTCGCGGTCATGACCGCGGCATGGGACCTGGGGGCGCGGCGGGCCGCGGGGTTCACCGCCGCCCGGCAGGGCGCGCTGTCCGGCGTGAAGTGGCTGCCGGTGTCGTTCGGGCTGGTGCCCCTCGCGGCCTACATCGCCTCCTGGAGCGGCTGGTTCGCCTCGCCGTACGGCTTCGACCGCAACTGGGCGGCGCAGCACGGCAACCACGTGCCGATCTGGTCGGCGCTGGACTCGCTGTACCAGTACGAGCGGTACGACCTGCAGTTCTCCGTGGGCCTGACCGAGCAGCACCCGTACCGGTCGGCGCCGTGGACCTGGCCGTTCCTGAGCAGGCCGGTCTCGTTCTTCTACGCCACCCCGCCGGGCTGCGGGGTCAAGAACTGCTCGCAGGAGGTCCTGGCCATCGGCACCCCGCTGATCTGGTGGGCGTTCGTGCCGGCGCTGCTCGTCTGCCTGGTGTGGTGGCTGGCCCGCCGCGACTGGCGGGCCGGCGCGGTGCTCGCGGGCGTCGCCGCCGGGTGGCTGCCGTGGTTCTGGTTCGCGGCGCACGACAACCGGACCGAGTTCTTGTTCTACGCTGTGGTGTTCGACCCGTTCGTCGTCATCGCCATCACGCTGTGCATCGGCTTGATCATCGGCCCGGCCCGGGCCTCGCCCGCGCGGCGGGCCACAGGCGCCGCCCTCACCGGCGCCTACCTGCTCGCGGTCCTGTGGAACTTCTACTTTATGTATCCGGTGATGGCCGCCAAGATCGTCCCGTATACCACCTGGTTCTCCCGTATGTGGTACCACGGCTGGATTTGACGCGCGCCCGGGGCGGGCCGGGCCCGGCCGGAAGCCTGAGTGTTGGCTGAGAGTTCCCGATGCGTAACCGCAATGTTGTGCAGATCACGCATCGTAATGGCAATCGCATGCGTCTATAAGGTGACGGGCAATCAACGAGCGGAGCAACGATGCGGTCGCAAGACCTGACTCCGGACCGTAAGGCGCGATTCGAGCAGGACGTCGTGCCGTTCATGGGCCAGCTCTACCCGGCTGCGCTCCGCATGACCAAGAACGCCAGCGACGCCGAGGATCTGGTGCAGGAGACCATCGCCAAGGCGTATGCCGCGTTCCACCAGTTCCGGCCGGGCACCAACCTCCGGGCCTGGCTGCACCGGATCCTGGCCAACACCTTCATCAACGGGTACAGGAAGCGGCGGCGCGAGCCCACGGCCACGCTCACCGCCGACCTGCAGGGGGACTGGCACACCGGCCACGACCCGCTCGCCCCGCCCGCGCGCTCGGCCGAGGCCGAGGCGCTGGACCGGCTGGCCGACTCCGACATCCTGCGGGCCCTGCGCGACCTGCCTGAGGACTTCAGGGTGGCCATCTACCTGGCCGACATCGAGGGCTACCCGTACAAGGAAGTCGCGGAGATGATGGGCACGCCGATCGGCACCGTGATGTCGCGCCTGCACCGCGGCCGGAGCAAGCTCAGGGAGAAGCTCGCCAGCTACGCACCCACGCGCAGCCTGCCTGCCCTGTCCGGCTGATCGACCTATTGCCGTTACGCAACTCGCCAGCCACTGCCGGCATCCCCCGGCGACGCGGCCGCCGGGCGGCGGGCGCCGCGCGGTCACGCCGCGTACAGGCTGAGCACCACCGACTGGACCGTCCAGCGCCGGATCAGGTGCATGCCGCCGGCCAGCGCGAGCTCCTCGCGGTCCAGGCTGGTGACCGGCGCGCCCGGCCGCGTGTCACGCCACCGCACGACCCACACCCGGCGCGAGCCGCCCGCGAGGCCCGCCCCGCTGTGCCACGCCGAGAACCGCGTGGCCAGTACCTCCGCCGGCACCGGGACCCCGGTCAGGGTGCCCGACGCCACCGGTGACTCGCCCAGGGCCAGGTCGCGGAGCCTGCGGAACGGCGCCGGGTAGCCCAGGCTCACGACCCGGGTTTCCGACGGCACGAAGAAGACCGCGTCACCGGGCCGCTCGTTCGCCGCGATCACCGCCGAGACCGCCCGCAGGTTGTCGATCCTGGCCGAGCTGCGCCTGACCGCCTGCTGCGGCCCGATCAGCCCGGCCGTCAGCACCGCGACGATCAGCACCGGCACGATCCAGGCCAGGGCCGGGATCCTGATCCCCGCCGGCGACCCGGCGATCAGGCGGGCCAGCCAGACCAGCCCGGCCGCGCCGAGCAGGGCCAGCGCGGGCTGGCCGAAGACGACGTACCTCTCGACGTACACGGGCCGGATGAGGGAGACGCCGAGCAGGACGGCCGGCGGCAGCACGAGCCAGGGCAGGGCCACGGTGGCCGCGCTGAGCTCGCGCCGCCGGCCGGGCCGCAGGCCGGCCACGACGCCGCACACCGCGAGCACGGCGACCAGCGGGATCAGCTGCCGGGAGCCGGCGTCATGCTCGAACAGGCTGCCCAGGGCCCGCAGGCCGGGCCGGGATACCCAGCTCAGGGACTGGTCCTGCCGGTAGCCGAGGACGATCAGCGGGGCGAGCACCACGGCGGCGGCGGCCGCGGCGGCCAGGCACGGCACCAGGCGGTCCCGGTTGCGGGTCACCAGCAGCGTGACGGCGTGCGCCGCCACCAGCAGCAGCGCGAACAGGCTGGCCATCCCGGTCAGCGCGATGGCCACGCCGTACCACGCCCACCAGCGCTTGCGGCCGTCGGCCAGGGCCACGAGCAGAAGATAGGTGGCGGCGGCCGCGCACGCGGTGACCAGCCCGTAGGGCCTCGCGTCCTGGGCGTAAAAGGTCGTCTGAGGAGTGGCCACGTACAGCAGGCCGGCCAGCAGGCCGGTGAGCCCGGGCCCGGGCAGGCCGGTCATCCGGCCCAGCCGCAGGCCCAGGGCAGCGGTGATGCCGGCCGCGAGGCTGGTGGCCAGCAGCGAGGGCAGCCGCAGGGCCGTCTCGGACGTGCCCAGCAGGCCGGCGACCAGGTGCATGCCCAGGTAGTAAGGCCCGTGCACGGCGTCCACGTGCAGCAGCAGGTCAACGATCTGGCCGGCCGGGCGCTGCGCCGTGGTGAGCGTGTACGCCTCGTCCCGCCACAGCGACGGGCCGCCGAGCCGGTAACCGCCGACCGCCAGGGCGGCGAGCGCGGGGATGGCCACCGCCAGCCAGCCGGGCAGCCGCCGCGGGGTCGCGCGCGGCGGCGCCGCTCCCGCGGCGGCCGGGTGGCTAGCGGGCCATGAAGGGGACGATGAACGGGGGATGGGGAGGCGGGCGGCGGGCGGGGGGCGGGGGCTGGCCATAGGCAGGCGGGGTCAGCCGCCGAACACGCTGTCGCAGGCCCTGGCCGCGGCCTTGCCGTCATCCAGCGGGCAGAACTTGGCCGCGAACGCGGCGTAGGCGACCTGGTGCCTGGCCGCCACGGACTCGATGCCGCCGATCGCCGCCACCACCTCGTCGGAGGTGGCCAGCAGCGGGCCGGGCGCCTCCGCCTCGAAGTCGAAATAGAAACCGCGCAAGTTGTCACGGTACTGCTCAAGGTCGTAGGTGAAGAAGACCATGGGCAGGCCGGTCGGGGCGAAGTCGAACATCACCGACGAGTAGTCGGTCACCAGCACGTCGCTGACCAGGAACAGCTCGGAGATGTCCGGGTAGGCGGTCACGTTGATCGCGAAGTCGGGCCGCGGGCCCGGCGGCACGTCCTCGGCCATGTGGTGGTGCCCGCGGATCAGGAACACGCAGTCGTCGCCGAGCGCCTG
Source organism: uncultured Actinomycetota bacterium (assembly GCA_963844655.1). Lineage (GTDB taxonomy): Bacteria > Actinomycetota > Actinomycetes > Streptosporangiales > Streptosporangiaceae > JASHPR01. Next base: position 121,227 of record CAWJPA010000003.1, read on the forward strand.
CCACGCGCGCTCGAGGTCCAGCCGGAAGTCGAAGCGGTACCGGCCCGACGCGTAGTACTGGTTGTCCCGCCAGGTCGGCGCGTACAGCACCGTGCGCTTCCCGTCCGGCAGACCCAGCCGCCGCCGGACCTCGGCGGCGACCTGGCCGGCGTCGGGACTGCGCAGGATGTCGTTGCGGGGGTAGCCGCTCTCCAGGATCTGGCCGTCGTACCGGAACGCGCGGCGCATGATCGAGGTGCTGAACGGGTTGGGCGACAGCAGCACGTCCCACTTGGCCACGTCCTGGGCCAGCACGTCGAAGTACTTCACGCCGCTGATGAAGTGGGCCTGGGTGATGTCAAACCCGATCCGCTTCAGCGGCGTGCCGTGCCAGGTCTGCACGTAGATCTGGCCGTCCCGCTTGTGGTAATTCGTGCCCATGTCGTCGTTGGCGATCACGTACCGGGACCGGGCCAGCGCCTCGAAGTAGTCCTCGGTCCCGGAGAGCACGACCCGCGCGCCCTCGGGGGCGGGCACCGAGTAGTCGTTGACCGCCCAGATGTGCTCGCGGGTGTCGCCGCGGCGGCGCAGTTCGTCCGCGATCCCCAGCGGGTTGTCCCCGCACTGCTTGCCCTTCCAGCTGATGAACACGACCGCGTCACGGAACGGGAGCTTCTGCTGCAGCGGGTAGTAGACGCCGCGCAGCATCCGCCGCTGGACCCGGCCGTGCTCGGTGAGCTTGAGCGCGGGCCCGACGCCGAGCAGCGGCGTGTCGTAGCCGGCCGTGGTGAACTTGAAGACCTTCAGGCCGAACGTGAGCTTGGCGCCGTCGAGGCCGGCCAGCTTGGCGTGGTCGTAACGCGGCACGATCAGGCCGGCGTCCCCGGTTCCGGCCCGGCGCACGAGGATGTCCCAGGAACCGTCGCGCAGCGGCAGCAGCCGCCCGAACGACGGCATGCGGGTCGCGTCGATGACGATGGTGAATGTGTCGCCTTCCCGGTCGAACGCGACCACGTGCTGCTGGGTCGACGAGCGCCGGCGCAGCACGGTCTCGAAGGAGCCATCGACGGACGCCGGGTACCTGCCGCGCAACGTCAGCCGCCCATCATCGCTCCACGAGTGCTCCTGGATCACCGGACACACCGCGCGGCGCGCGATCACCGTGTCGCCGTCCCTGGTCCGCTCCACCGCGATCTCCTGGTGGCCGGCCGGGTACTGGTACTCCTCGTGCCCGGCCGGGAACGCCACCCGCATCCGCCCCGGCCCGCCGGCCGCGACGTACAGGTCCCATTCCGAGCTGGTGTCGCCGGCCTGCTCGCCCGGCAGCGCGCCGAGCAGGCGCAGCGGTATCGCGCCGTGCACCCGCGCCCTCGCGCCGTCCGTCCTGTGCACGGTGGCCGGGAGGTGCTCGGTGGCGGCGCCCTTCGGCCGGGCCAGGACCAGCTCGGCCTGGGCGCCCGCGGCAAGCCGGTCGACGTCCACGTCGATGCGCAGCTCGCTGGCCGCGTGCTCGCACCCGTGCAGGACGGCGGGCGTCCTGGTCACCGCCACCTGCAGCCGCTTCCCGGCCCACCGGGCCCCGAACCTGATCCTGGGGGCCACCTCGTGGAACTCGGGACGCTCGGCGGGGCCGCGGACCGGCGTGTGCAGCCGGGCGGGACGCCACACCCCGCGCCCCCTGACCAGCATGTAGCAATCCCACTGGCCGGTGAGCCAGCGGCGGCCGACCCGGAACCAGCGGGAGCTGATCTCGCAGCGGAACCCGGCCCAGTCGTAGGAGTACCTGTCCTGGCCCGACCATTTCGTGGCGTCGGGGTGGCGGAGCGAGCGGGCCGGGATCACGATCGGCAGCCGCCGCCGGCCGGCCGGGCGCAGGATGACGATCTTGGAGGCGTGCCTGCGCTTGGTGATGTCGACGGAGGGCACGAACGCGGCCCCGGTGATGACCAGCCGGCTCCCGTGCCAGCCGAGGCCCTCGACGCGGACGAACGGGTCGAGTTCCCGCCAGTAGGGCCGGTAGACGCGGCGCGGTATCTTCAGGCCGCGGTCGCCGCGGAACGGGAGGTCGGCCCAGATCCGGCCGGATCTGCGGACCATCGGCGTGGTCTTGATCGGCTGCTGGGCGCGCCAGGCGTTGAACTCATTGAGCTGCTCAAGCTGGCCCGTCTGGATCAGGTGGTAGGCGAGCTTGTGCGTGGACGGGAGCTTTGCGATCGCCCGCCGGTCGACCTGGTTCAGGTACTTGCCGCCGAGCACGATGAACTCGGCCTGGTACTCGTCACTGGTCCGGGACAGGTCGCCGACGTAGAGCCACAGGTCGTTCACCAGCGCCTTGCGCTGATGGTCGCGCAGCAGCCTGGCCGAGCCCTGCTCGCGCAGGAACGCGTCGATGGCGAGCAGCGCGGCGATCCGGTCCCTGAAGTTGCTGATGCTGGTCCGCGACTGGGTGATCGACAGCTCGCCCTTGCCTCGCTCCCGCCAGTAGTAGATCGGGTCCGGGATCACGTCCACGGCCCGGGCCAGCACGTGAGCGCGGGTCATGGCCTGGAGGTCCTCCCAGGCCATGACCTCGGGGAAGGACATCCCGGCGGAGTCCCAGAACGACCGGCGGAAGAGCTTGTTCCACACCGAGACGTCCCAGAACAGCTCGGGCGAGGCGCTGATGTGCGTGCCGATACGCCTGGTCTTGATCGCGCGGGAGTGCATGCCCGACGTCGTGACGCCGGCCGGGCCGATCCGCTCGACGCCGCCCGACACGAAGTCAGACCCCGACGTCTGCAGGGTATGCAGCATGATCTCCAGGGCGTGGGCGGGCAGCATGTCGTCCGCGTCGACAAAGGCCAGGAACTCGCCTGTGGCCCGCTCGATGCCCCGGTTGCGGGCGTATCCGGGGCCCCCGTTGGTCACGCTCACCAGGAGGAACCTCGGGTCGTCGTTGGCCTGGCGCTGGGCGACCTTCGCGCTGCCGTCGGTCGAGCCGTCGTCCACCATGACCACCTCGAGGCTGGTCACGGTCTGGGCGGCGATGGACCGCAGGCAGTCGGCGAGCAGGTCCTCGTTGTTGTGAAACGGCACGACAACGCTGATCTGCGGACCGGTCATGGCGTCGCTCTCTTCCCGGGGGGCGGCGTGCGGGCACGCCTGCATCTAAATGCCGGGAAGCCTAAGAGGTCAGGCGCAGTACGGTCACTATACGCGGTCGCTTGGTTACTCGCCGCGCCAGACGGGGGGCCGCTTCTCCGCGAAGGCGACCGCACCCTCCATCGCGTCCGCAGATACGAACACCGGACCGATCACCTCGCCCTGCCGGGCGAACGCCTCATCGCGGGACCAGTCGGCGGACTCGACAATGACTCGCTTGCTGGCGGCGAGCGCAAGCGGGGCTCCCAGAGCAACCCGCGCCGCCAGTTCCCTGGCGCCGGCCACTGCCTGGCCGGCGCCGACCAGCCTACTGACCAGGCCCGCCTGGTGCAGGCGATCGGCGGGGAAGTGCTCGCCGGTCAGAACGATCTCCATGGCCAGGTGGTAAGGGATCCGGCGGGGCAGCCGGAGCAGGCCGCCGGCGCTGGCCGCCAGGCCCCGCCGCACCTCGGGCAGGCCGAACGTGGCCGTCTCGCTCGCGACGATCAGGTCGCAGCTCAGGGCGATCTCGAAGCCGCCGGCCAGCGCGTAGCCCTCCACCGCCGCGATCACCGGCTTGACCGGCGGCCGCTCGGTGATCCCGGCCAGCCCGCGGCCCTCCACGACGGGGTGGTCGCCGGCCAGGAAGGCCTTCAGGTCCATGCCCGCGCTGAACGTTCCCCCGGCCCCGGTGACGATCAGCACCCGGACGTCCTTGGCCGCTTCGAACTCATCGATGGCCGCGGCCATGGCCCGGGCGACCTCGCCGTTGACCGCGTTGCGGACCTCCGGGCGGTTGATGGTGATAACGGCGATTCCGTCGTCCACCTCGGTGAGAACCGGGTCCGGCATCGCTGCCCCTCTGCCTGGTCGGGTCGGGCTGGCCTGCGTTACCGCGGCGCCCTCACTTGGGCTGGAACCTGACCCCGCCGTCAAACCGGATCACGTCGGCGTTCATGTAGTCGTTCTCGATCAGCGCGCGGACCAGGTGCGCGAACTCGGCCGCGGTGCCCATCCGCTTCGGGAACACGATCGGGGCGCTCAGCTTGGCCTTGAACTCGTCGGCGCCCGGCCCGGTGCCGTAGATGGGCGTGTCGATGATCCCGGGGCAGATGGTGTTCACCCGCACCCCGATCGCGGCCAGGTCGCGGGCCGCGGGGACGGTCATGCCGATGATCCCGCCCTTGGACGCCGAGTAGGCCACCTGGCCGGTCTGCCCCTCGAGGCCGGCGACCGAGGCGGTGTTGATGACGACACCGCGCTGCCCGTCGGCGTCGGCGGGCTCGGTCCTGGCGACCGCCGCGGCGCCGATCCGCATCAGGTTGAACGTGCCGATCAGGTTGATGTCGATAACCTTCCGGTACGCGGCGAGGTCATGCGGGGTCCCGTCGCGGGCCACGGTGCGGGCGGCCCAGCCGATTCCCGCGCAGCTCACGACCACCCGCAGCGGCGGCCCGGCCGAGGCGGCCGCGTCGACCGCTGCCTGGACCGACTGCTCGTCGGCCACGTCGGTCCTGACGAAGATGCCGCCGATGGCGTCGGCCACCGCCTTGCCCTGCGCCTCGTTGAGGTCAGCGACGGCCACCGTGGCACCCGCGGCGGCGAGCTCGCGCGCGGTGGCCTCGCCCAGGCCGCTCGCGCCCCCGGACACAATTGCCCCGACTGCGTTCAGTTCCATGCCGGGAGCTTACTGGCCGACCGGCCTGCGTCCCGAACGGGGTTCGGTTTGCTCCGGGCGCACGCCGTTCACCGGGCTTAATGTCGGTACCCCCGCCTAGCATGCGAAGTAGATAAATGGCGCGGTCGCGGAATGCCAGCGCCCCGCGCTGCGCTACGCCTAGGCAGCAGGGGCCTCAGCGACCTGGTGACCCGGGATTGAGTGTTTGAGATATATCTCGTTTCCGGGTTATCGTGTGGCCCTGAGCTGGCTGAGAGGCAATGGGTGGCCCGGAAGGACTGGGCCAGCCCAGAACCTGGGCGGACCTGCGGATGGCCGGCTAGGGGCGGAAGTCGAGGAGGACAGGTGCGGAAGTACGCAGGGAACCCGTGGCTGGTGCTGCTGGTGGTCTCACTCGGGTTCTTCATGACCCTGCTGGACCTGACGATCGTGAACATCGCGATCCCCAACATGATCACGAAGCTGCATGCTTCCCTGGACGACGTCCTGTGGGTGATCAACGCCTACGCCCTGGTCCTGGCCGTGCTGGTCATCACGACCGGCAGGCTGGGTGACCTGTTCGGCCCGCGCATCCTGTTCATGAACGGCGTCGCGGTGTTCACGGCGGCATCGGCCGCCTGCGGCCTGGCCCCGAGCCCCGGCTGGCTGATCGCGTTCCGCGCCGTCCAGGGCCTGGGTGCGGCCATGCTGATGCCGCAGACCCTGACGATCATCACGAACACCTTCCCGCCGGAACGCCGCGGCGCCGCGTTCGGCATCTGGGGCGCGGTCGCCGGCGTGGCCACCATCGCCGGGCCGACGCTGGGCGGGCTGCTGGTCAGCGCGTTCGACTGGCGGTACATCTTCTTCGTGAACGTCCCGATCGGCGTGATCGTGCTGCTGATCACCCCGGTCCTCATCCCCAACCTGCGGCTCGGCCGCAAGCACAGGATCGATATCCCTGGCGTGCTGCTGGCCAGCGCGGCGCTGCTGGCCATCTGCTACGGGCTGGTCGAGGGGCAGAAGTACGACTGGGGCACGATCACGTCGTTCATCAGCATCCCGCTCATCCTGGGCGTCGGGGTGGTGCTGCTCGTGGCCTTCCTCATCTACCAGAAGATGACCCAGGGCCAGGAGCCGCTGGTCCCGTTCGCCGTGTTCAGGGACCGGAACTTCACGGTGGTGAACTGGGTGTCCGGCGTGCTGGCGGTCGGCATGATGGGCATCTTCCTGCCGTTCACGATCTACCTGCAGTCGGTGCTCGGCTTCTCGGCGCTGAAGGCCGGCCTCGCGATTGCGCCCGCCTCGGTGATCTCCATGTTCATCGCCCCGGTCGCGGGCCGGCTGACCGACAAGATCGGCGGCAAGTACATCCTGATGTCCGGCCTGCTGCTCTTCGGCTTCGGCATGGGCTGGCTGGCCCTGATCGCGACCCCGGCTTCGTCGTGGCAGGACTTCCTGGCCCCGCTGCTCGTGGCCGGGGTCGGCATGGGCTGCACGTTCGCGCCGCTGGTCACCACCGCCATGCGCAACATCCAGCCGCAGATGGCGGGGGCGGCGTCGGGCGTGCTGAACACGATCAGGCAGGTCGGCCTCGTGATCGGCACGGCCACGGTCGGCGCTCTGCTGCAGAACCGCCTGGTGGCGGATATGACCAGCCAGGCCGCGGCCCGCTCGGCCGCGCTGCCCGCGCAGGTGCGCGGCCGGTTCATCACCGAGATCCAGAAGACGGCGCAGAACGGCATCCAGGTCGGGGCCGGCCAGAACGGCGGCCTGAGCAAGCAGTCCGGCCTGCCCGCCAACCTGGTCGCGGAGGTCGCGAGGATCGGCCGCGACGTCTTCACGTTCGGGTACGTGGACGCGATGAAGTCGACCATGGTGCTGCCCGTGGTGCTGCTGACCGTCGCGGCGCTGAGCTGCCTCGCCATCCAGCAGCAGCGCAAGCAGCCGGCTCCCGTGGTTGCTGGCCCAGCGGGTGCTGGCGCAGCGACCGACGGTGCCGTGAGTGCTGGCGCTGCGGCCAACGGCAACGGTGCTGCGGCCAACGGTGCTGCGACTGATAACGGCGCGCCGGTCGCCAGCCCGGCGGCTGAGGACTCGGCCGCCGCGGCGCGCAGCCAGCCCGCGCCATAACGGGAGCGGCCCGCCAGGGAGAACCTGGCGGGCCGTGCCCGTAGCGGGAGGGTGAAACAGGGTTTCAGCTCATCGCGAGCATCTCCGGGGCCCACTGACCGGGAACCCTGGCGGGCTCGGACTCGAAAGGGAACCTCTCGGCGAACGCGGGCTCCAGGTCGGTCAGCCAGATCGCGGTCGGGTCGTACCGCGCGAAGAACGGCTTGCCGACCAGGTCCGGGTCGCGGGCCTGGATCATGTGCAGGGCGAACACCATCTCACCCGCCACCTCGACCACCCCGTCGATGCACACCTTGCCCGGGGTCGCCGACATGGACGGCCCGCGCACGGTGCGGCACAGCCCGGAGACGCTCGAGTAGGCGTCGCGGAAGATCTCATGCCCCCTGGCCAGTGGCACCGCGAAGTACCCCTGCGGGCCGGTGTCGCGTTCCACGAACATGTAGTAGGGGACCATGCCCATCCGCATCTGGGTGCGCCACATGCGGGCCCAGAGCTCGGGATCGTCGTTGATGGACCTGATCAGCGGCGCCTGGGTCCTGATCACCGCGCCCGCCGACCTGATCCGGCGCACCGCGTCGGCCACCAGCGACGACTCGAGCTCCCGGGGATGGGAGAAGTGAGCCATGATGGCCAGGCTCTTGCCCGAGGCTACGACCTCCTCGAACAGCCGCATGGTGTCGTCGGCGTCCGGGTCGCTGACGAAGCGCTGCGGCCAGTACCCCAGCGCCTTGGTCCCGATCCGTATCGACTCGATGTGCCCGAGCTCGGGGTCGAGCAGCGGCTCAATGTAGCGCCGCAGGACCGCCGCGCCCATGATCATCGGATCACCGCCGGTGATCAGGACGCTGGTGACCTCGGGATGCTGCCGGAGATAGGCGGTGACCCTGGTCATGTCGTCGGTGGCCATCTTGAGATCTGGCTCATCCACGAACTGGGCCCACCGGAAGCAGTAGGTGCAGTAGGCGTGGCAGGTCTGCCCCTGTTTGGGGAACACCAGCACGGTTTCCGCATATTTATGCTGAACCCCGGGCAGCGGCTCATCGGCCAGATCGGGAATGTTGAGGGCGAGCTGTCCCGCGGGATGCGGGTTGAGCCGGGTCCGCACGGCGTGCGCGGCGGCGCGAACCTCGGCCTCCGGGGCATCCCGGGCCAGCAGCCCGGCGATCTCGCCGACATCCTCCGCCGGCAGCATGTCGGCCTGCGGGAAGACAAGCCGGTAGATCGGGTCGTCCGGTGCCGCATCCCAGTCGATGAGGTGCTCGACGACGTAGTCGTTGGTGCGGAAAGGAAGCACCGTGGCCACTGCCCTGACCGCCAGCCGCTCGCTGTCGTCCAGTCCCGCGCGAGCGGTCAGGCCGTCCAGGTGCTTGGCTGTGTAAGCGCGGAAACGGCGGCCAGGCGATGTGAGGCCGGGCGCCATCTGCTGAAGTCCAGTCACGCATCTCCCTCCGGTTGGTCGCCACCCGTGCAGCAAGATTGCCCGAGCGCGCGAGTCCCTCGTGTGCGGCGTGATCGCCGCGTAATAACCGGCTACCCAGAGAAGCGGGTATCTTGCCGGCCCCGACCGACAAATAGGTCACACTTAGAAAACATCCAAGGAACGTAGAGGGTTCCCTTTGCGGCCTATGCCGTCCTCTCGGCTGGTACGTCTGTGCCGGCGGGGGGGCCGTACCCACCGCCGGGGATGACCGAGGGCCCCGTGGTGACGATCTGCTGACATGATTCCCCCTCATGCGGGGGCCAAGCAACCTTGCAGCCGGCATTCCCGACTTGTTTGCCCCTGACCAGTGCCGGCAACCGGCAGTGCCGGCGACAGCCGGGATGTCCGGCGGTGAGAAGCTTGGCCGCATGCGGGACACCGTCCTGGAGCCGCGGCCCTCGTCGCGATCTCCGCTCCCAGCGCGATCGGCGGCACGCTGAGCGCCGACGGGGCGCGCCCCGCCGAGGCCGACGGCACCCCGGGTGGTGAGCCGCAGCCTCAGCCCGGCCGGCCGCGGGGGCCCATCGCCGTGGACGCCATGGGAGGTGATCACGCGCCCGCCGAAATCGTCGCGGGCGCGGTCACCGCGGCCCGCAGCGGCATACCGGTGCTGCTGACGGGCCGGCCGGGGCAGCTGCGGCCGCTGCTGGCCAAGTACGGCGCGATGGCCGACATCCGGATCGTGCCGGCCGAGGACTCGATCGCCATGGACGAGGGCGCGCTCGCCAGCTGGCGCCGCCCCCGGTCCAGCATCGCCGTGGCCTGCCAGCTGGTCCGGCGGGGCCAGGCCGAGGCGGTCGTGTCGGCCGGCTCCACCGGCGGCGTGGTCTCCACGGCCAGGCTCCGGCTTCGGCCGCTGCCCGCGGTGCAGCGGCCGGCGCTGGCCGTGGTGCTTCCCACCCGCCCCGGGCCGACCCTGCTCCTTGACGCCGGGGCGATCGCCGACCCCAAACCCGAGATGCTGGTCCAGTTCGCCCAGCTCGGGGTGGCCTATGCGCAGACGGCCTTCGGCATCATTGAGCCGCGCGTCGGCCTGCTCACGATCGGTGCCGAGCCGGGCAAGGGCAACAAGCTGACCAAACGGGCCTACGAGCTGCTCGAGTCCGACCCCCCGCACGGCGGAATGCCGATCAGTTTCTCCGGCAATGTCGAGGGCACCGACCTGCTGACCGGCAAGGTCGACGTGATCGTGACCGACGGATTCACGGGAAACGTGGCGCTGAAGACGCTCGAGGGCACGGCCGGATTCACCGGCCGGCTGGTGCGGGAGGCCCTGACCGGATCCCGGACCGCCCGGATCGGGGCCATGCTGCAGCGGCGCGAGATCAAGGCGCTCGCCGAGCGCATGGACTCTGAGACCTACGGCGGGGCGGCCCTGCTCGGGCTGGAGGGCACCGTGGTGATCGCACACGGCGCGGCCACGGCCCGCGGCGCCGCCGCAGCCTGCGTGCTGGCCGCGGACCTGACCAGCGGCCAGATCACGGAGAAGATCAAGGAAAGGCTCGGCTCCCCCCGCGGCGGCCACTTCCTGCGGCGGCCCTGACGGCCGGCGGCGCGGCCCGGCTCTGCGGCCACCTCCGCCGCGGCCATGCGGTCATCTTCGCTGGGGCCCTGACGGCTGCCCCCTGGCGGCCGGCGCTTTCTCCCGCGCCGGCGAATAATACGGACGGGGGCCCGATGGCGGGCCGATAGGCTTGACCTCATGACCGATCCGCAGGAGGCGCTGGCCCGGCTGGTGAGCGGCGCGCTCGCCGCCGCATTTGGCCCGGAGTTCGCTGACGCCGACCCTGTGATCCGGCCCTCCCAGTTCGCCGACTACCAGTCGAACGTGGCGCTGCCGCTAGCCAAGCGCCTGAGCCGGCCACCGCGCGACGTCGCCGCGGAGCTGGCCGGCCACCTCGGCGGCAGCGAGATCATCGAGCCGCCCGACGTGAGCGGGCCCGGCTTCATCAACCTCACGCTGCGGGACGGCTGGATCGCGGCCGAGGCCGCCGGCCAGCTCGGTGACCCGCGCCTCGGTGTGCTTGCGGCGGAGGTGGCCCAGGTCGTCGTGGTCGACTACTCGGCGCCGAACGTGGCCAAGGAAATGCACGTCGGGCACTTGCGCACCACGGTCGTGGGGGATTCCATCGTGCGGGTCCTCGAATACCTCGGCCACAACGTGATACGGGCCAACCACATCGGTGACTGGGGCACCCAGTTCGGCATGCTGCTCGAGCACCTCCTCGACGTCGGTGAGAAGGCCACCTACGAGCAGCTCGCCGCGGGCGACATCAACGCCTTCTACCAGGCAGCTAAGGTCAAGTTCGACACCGACCCGGCCTTCGCCGACCGGTCGCGCCGCCGGGTGGTCGCGCTGCAGGCCGGCGACGCCGAGACGATGCGCCTGTGGCAGATGCTGGTCAACGACACCAAGCAGTACTACAACGCGATCTACGCCAAGCTCGGCGTGACACTCACCGACGCTGACCTGGACCCGGAGAGCTTCTACAACCCGGTGCTGGCCAGCGTCTGCGATGAGCTCCAGGCCAAGGGCGTGGCGGTGATCAGCGACGGCGCGCTCTGCGCGTTCCCGCCCGGGTTCACCAGCCGGGACGGCTCGCCGCTGCCGCTGATCCTGCGCAAGTCCGATGGCGGGTACGGGTACGCGACCACGGACATGGCCGCGATCCGGTACCGGATCCGTGACCTGCACGCGAACCGCATCATCTACGTGGTCGGGTCGGAGCAGGCCCAGCACTTCGCGATGGTGCTGGCCGTCGCGCGCCAGGCCGGCTGGCTGACCGACGATGTCCGCGCCGACCATGCCGCGATCGGCATGGTCACCGGCACCGACCGGAAGCGGTTCCGGACCAGGTCAGGCGGTGCCGTGAAGCTCACCGGCCTGATGGACGAGGCAGTGGACCGGGCCGAGGAAGTCATCAAGGACCGGTACGACGATCCCGAGCTGCGGGCCCAGATCGCCGAGGCGGTGGGCATCGGCGCGCTGAAGTACGCCGACCTTTCGGTCGACCGCGAATCCAGCTACATGCTCGACTTCGACCGGATGCTCGCGCTGACCGGTAACACCGGGCCGTACCTGCAGTACGCCACCGCGCGGATCCGCTCGATCTTCCGCCGGGCCGGGATCGAGCCGGACGCCGCGGCCGGGCCCATCCAGGTCGCCGAGGACGCCGAGCGGGCCCTCGCGCTGCGCCTGCTCGGGTTCGGCGCCGCGGTGCACCAGGAGGCGGACGGGGCCGAGCCGCACAAGCTCGCTGCCTTCCTGTTCGAGACGGCCAGCGCCTTCACCACCTTCTACGAGCAATGCCCGGTGCTGCAGGCGGAGGACGAGTCCACCCGCCGCAGCAGGCTGGCGCTATCCGCGCTGACCCTGCGGGTCCTGCTCACCGGTCTGGGCCTGCTCGGCATCCCGGTGCCGGAGCGCATGTAGCGGCTCTTCGGCATTTTCCTGGGCGTTCCCAGGCTCCTCCCAGGATCCGCAGGCTGACATCCCAGGCCGCCCCGGCACGCTCGGCGGCATGGACAACATGAATCAGCCGCGAGGCGGCGATCCGCAGGACTTCCTGCCGACCCAGGAACTGGGCCCGGCATCGGCCCGGCCCGGACAGGGCGGGGGCCTGCCCGGACCGGGCGGCGGCGCCGGCCCAGGGGGCTACGGTCAGCCCGGGCACGGTTCCGACGGGCAGGGGCGCGATGACCTTGGGCGAGCCTGGCGAAGCCGGACCAGCCGCGACGGCCGGCCGGAGGTCGGCCCGAGCGGATGGCCCCCGGGGGGGTCCTGGGGGGTCGTCCCCCCCGGGCAAACACGCCGCCGGGGGCTCTGGTGGGGCACCGGTCTCGCGCTGGTCGCGCTGCTGGCCGGCGGCGGCGCGGTCGCGGTCGCCGCGCTTACCAGCAGCACGTCCACGCCGGCCGCCGGGCCCACCGGGCAGGCCGCGGTGCTCAACACCATGCTCAGCTCGGCCTCGTCGCCCGCGTCAGCAGCGACCACCGACAGCATCGCGGCCGGGACCACGGCCGCGACGGCCCATCCGTGCCTGAGCCGGGCGGCCAAGCTCAGGGCGTCCGGGCACCCCCTTGCGGCCCGGGCCGCGCTGCGGCGCTGCCACCCGCTGCGGCGGATCCGCGCGCTCGGCGGGATTCACGGCCAGTTCACGTTCGAGACCAAGAACGGGCCGCGCACCATCGCCTACGAGCGCGGCGTGGTCGAGTCGGTCACCAGCACCGGCGTCGTCGTCCAGGCCCAGGACAACACCACCGTGACCTGGGACCTGAAGAGTGACACGGTCGTGCGCCAGCACGGCAGCAAAGCCAGCACCAGCGCGCTGTCCGACGGTGAGCGCGTCTTCGTGGCCGGGCCTGTGGTCAGCGGGAGCAACGACGCCAGGGTGATCGTGATCCGGCCCTCCAGCAGCAGTTCCGGGTCCGGCAGCTCCGCATCCGGCTCATAGCCGGCCCCAGCCGGTCTCGGGTACTGCCCAGCGTCATCCGGGGCAATTCCAGCCCCGGATGACGCTGTGTGCACCACGGCCGCACCCGGCGCGCGAGAATGATCCCGATACCTCATGACTGACCACGACCAGATTCCCCAGGTGCTCGTCGTCGACGACGAGCCGAACATCCGCGAGCTCGTCGAGGTCGCGCTGAAGTTCCACGGATGCTCGGTGACCACCGCGGCCACCGGGCGGGAAGCCCTGCGGCAGGCGGACGCCAGCGGGCCCGACCTGATCGTTCTCGACGTCATGCTGCCGGACATGGACGGCTTCGAGGTCTGCCGCAGGCTCCGCGCGCTGGGCAACGAGGTGCCGGTGATCTTCCTTACCGCCCGGGATACCTCCTCGGACACCGTCACCGGCCTGGCCATCGGCGGGGATGACTACGTTACCAAGCCGTTCTCGGTCGAGGCTCTGGTGGCCAGGGTTCGCGCGGTGCTGCGCCGCGCCTCCCGGGGCGCCCATGACGACCAGCCGGGCAGCGACGGGGCCATCCTGCGCGCGGGCGACGTGGAGCTCGACGAGGCGCGCTGGACCGTGCACCGGGCCGGGGTCCAGGTCGAGCTGTCCCCTACCGAGTTCCGGCTGCTCGCGTACCTGATGCGGCACCAGGGACGGGTGCTCACCCGGGCGCAGCTGCTCGAGAACGTGTGGGGGTGGGACTATGCGGGCGAGTCCCAGATCGTGGAGACCTACGTCAGCTACCTGCGCCGCAAGCTCGATCCGCTCGGCCCGCCCATGATCCACACCCAGCGCGGGGTGGGCTACAGCCTGCGGCCGCCGGAGCGGGGGCAGGCCGGGGCGGGGTGATGGCCGCGATCACGGGGGACGGCCGCGCGGGCGGGAGCACGGGGCCGGTGACCAGCCGCCGCAGGCTGTCGCTGCGCGCGCGCATGCTGATCGTGCTGATCGCGGTCACCGCCACCTTCCTGCTGATCATGGGCGGGGTCACCGCGATCGTGCTCAGCAACCGCCTGAGCGGCGAGTTCAACGCCGATCTGGTCGCTGCGGCCGCGCGCAACCCGCGGCAGCTCGCGGACAACCCCGGCGGCTTTATCGCGGAGGCCGTGTCCGCACGCACCGGGCAGGTCGTGGTGCTGACGCCGGGCGCGGAGGCCAGCGCGCTCGCCGGCGTCCTGGGCCAGATGAGCCTGGCCGGCTTCCGCAGCCAGTTCGGCCGCGGAACGGCCACCATCAGCCTTCCCGGTGACCAGCGGCTCCGGGCCGTGGCCCGGGTGATCCTGGCGGCTCAGCTGGCCAGCGCCGGGTTCGCCACCCCGGCCGCGGGCCGCTACGTCCTGGTCGTGGCGCATCCGGTCGACACCGTGACCGCACAGGTGCGCGGGATCATTGTGGCCGAGCTGATCACGGGAGGGGCGCTGCTCGCGCTGCTCGCGATCGGCGGCGGCTGGCTGATCAGCCGCGGCCTGGAACCGCTGGACCAGATGGCCAGCACGGCCGACGAGATCACCTCCCGGGGCGATCTCACCGCGCGGGTCGCCGACGCGGACGACCGGACCGAGGTGGGCAGGCTCGGGTCGGCCATCAACACCATGCTCGACCGGATCCAGCAGGCGTTTGGCGCGCGGCTGCGCTCGGAGCAGAAGGTGCGCCAGTTCGCCGCCGACGCCTCGCACGAGCTTCGCACCCCGCTAACCACCATCCGCGGCTACGCCGAGCTGTACCGGCAGGGCGCGCTCGGGCCCGATCAGCTGCCGAACGCCATGCGCCGGATCGAGCAGGAGGCTCAGCGGATGAGCACGCTCGTGGCCGAACTGCTCGAGCTGGCCAGGCTGGACCGCACCTCCTCGCTCGACCTGGCCGAGACGGACCTGGCCGGTGTGGTGCGCGACGCCGTGGCCGACGCGGTGGCGGTCGAGCCGGAACGGCCGGTGCGGGCCGAAGCGCCGCCCCGGCTGGTCGCCGTGGTGGACGAGCCCCGGATCCGGCAGGTGCTGGCCAACCTGCTCGCCAACGTGCGCGGGCACACGCCGGTGACCACCCCGGTGGCGGTGCGGCTCGGCGAGCTGACCGGCGGGGTGCTGCTCGAGGTGGCCGACGCCGGGCCCGGCATGTCAGCCGAGGACGCCGCGAGGGCCTTCGACCGGTTCCACCGCGGCGTGGATCAGGCCGAAGGAAACGCGGGAAGCAACGGCGGCGGCCAGGCCGGCCGGCCGGGTGAGCCCGGGGCAGGCCACGGCGCCGGCAGCGGGCTGGGGCTGTCGATCGTGCAGGCGATCGCCCACGCCCACGGCGGGCAGGCCACCCTCGAATCCTGGCCCGGCCGCGGTACCAGGGTCCGCATCTGGCTGCCCGCCCGCACCCGGCCCGACGACCCGGGCCCGGGAGGTTGGCCAGCTGCGGGCGTTCCCGATCCTCCTCGGCCGTAACGGCAGCCGACCGCGGCAGCGTGGGCCCTTCCGGCCACGGCCAGCCGTCAGTCGCCCGGCCCGGCCGCCCGGGCCACGCCGTCCGCTTCCGGGCCGGCGGTCTCCGGGCTGCCCCGCTGCTCAGGAACCTGGGCCGGGGCGGGCGGCGCGACCTCGCCCGGGGTCTGCGGCGTCCGGTCCGGCGCGGTGACGCCGGGCCCGCGATCGTCGAAGGTCACCTCGATGTGCTGCTCCTCGCGCCGCTGGTTCTGCAGCGCCTGCAGGGCCATGCTGGCCCGGTCGGCCTCGGTGAGCGGCGGCTGGACTATGGACCGCGGCCACATCCGCCGGGTCAGGACCACGTTGATCTCGGCGGCGTACACGGTCATCTGGACGCCCAGGTTGATCCAGGCCAGCAGGCCAAGCACGGTGGCGAAGACGCCGTAGGCAGAGGCGCTGTGCAGGAAGTGATGCACCAGGTAGGTGCCGAGTACCTGCAGCACGGTCCAGGAGATGCCGCCCACGATCGCCCCGGGCAGCAGCCTGCGGGTCGGCACTCCCCCGGGGGTCAGCACCCGGAACGCGCCCAGGTACATGCCCACGTTGACGGCCGCGGCGCCCACCTGCGCGAGGACCACCAGGATGAACCGGCCAAAGCTGCCCTGGCCGGAGAGCACCGTGCCGCCGTAGGTGTTGAGGCTGGCCAGCAGCGTGGTCACCACGATCCCCGCCCCGAGCAGGGTCAGGAACGCGACGGCGCGGCCGAACCGCGGCACAAAACCGGGCCGGGCGGGCCCGGGCAGGTTCCACACCTGCGCCATGGTGAACAAACCCGCCTGCGCCAGCCCGGTGGCGCCCCAGATCAGGGTGACCAGGCCGACGATCAGCCCGATCACGCTGGACCGCCGGAGCTCGGTCACGCTGCCGGTGAGCTGATGGCCGATGATGGGGACCTGCTTGGCCACCGCGTCGAGTGCCTCCTGGCGGAACGCCTCGTTGCTCGAGGCGATCAGGCCCAGGATCGTCACCATGATCAGCAGCAGCGGGAACAGCGAGATGAACGCGGAGTAGCACAGGTTCGCGACCAGCACGCCCCCGTTGTCGTCGCCGTACTTCTTCACCACGCCGAACACGAACCCCAGCGGCGTGTGCCGTTGCTGCACCTGGTCGACCCGCCGGACGGCCCGTTCGATCGGATTCATCGCGCGCCTGCCTACTCCGCTCGCCCTTGGGCTGCCCGGCGGCAGCCAGGCCAAACCGCGCGGCGGATCCGGCCGTCGCGGCGGGCGGCTCACGCCACCGGTCCGTACCCCTCCTCGGGTAGCGGGTCGGGCAAGTGGTTGAACAGGTAGAACAGGGCGAGCAGGCCGTACACCGCCAGCGCGGCGACCGCCGACCAGAACGCGGCGATGAGCGTCCCAGCCAGGTAGCCCACCAGGCCGATGCTCCACCGCGGGATCCGCACGCCCCGGCCAACCCGCGGGAGCGCTTCGCGCAGCCGCCGCGCGCTGCCGGTGCCCAGCCTGTCGGCGTTCCGGATCAGGTGCACCCAGATCGCGTTGTAGCAGACCGAGATCACGAGCATGACCGCGCCGTAGACCACGGCCGCGGGCCGGCCGCTGGCGCTGGTCGGCCCGGTCAGGTGCTCGGCCACCAGCGCGGTGGGGAACGGGATGGCCACGATCCCCATGAGCAGCAGCAGGTTCAGCACCAGCAGCGGCCGGTCAATGACCCGCACGTGCCCGAACAGCGTGTGGTGGTTGATCCACATGATGCCGATGGTCATGAAGCTGACCACGTAGGCGGCGTACTGCGGCCAGGCCAGGGCGAGCACCCGGTAGTCAAGCGCCGCGTGGCCGATCGGCAGCAGGTCGAACACCAGCACCGTGATCGCCACCGCGAAGACGCCGTCGCTGAACGACTCGGCGCGCCGGGAGTCCATGCCGTCCGGTCAGCCGGCGGCGCCCGGGCCCGCGCCGTCGGCCGGCCGCACCGACCGGGCGAGCACCTGCGCCACGTCCACGACCTCCAGCGACTCCCTGGCCTCGCCCGAGCTCTTCTTCGCGCTGACCGCGTCGCCGAGCATGACCAGGCAGTACGGGCACCCGGTGGAGATCGTGTCCGGACCGGTGCCCAGCGCCTCGTCGATCCGCTCGGTGTTGATCCGCTTGCCGATCCGCTCCTCCATCCACATCCGCGCCCCGCCCGCGCCGCAGCAGAAGCCGCGCTCCTTGCAGCGGGGCATCTCCTGGGCCTGGACGCCAGGCACCTGCTCCATGATCTCTCGCGGCGCGGTGAACACCCGGTTGTGCCGGCCCAGGAAGCACGGGTCGTGATAGGTGATCTTCTCCTCGACCGGGGTCACCGGCGTGAGCTTGCCGTCGGCCACCAGCCGGGCCAGCAGCTGGGTGTGATGGATCACCTCGTAGTCGCCGCCGAGCTGCGGGTACTCGTTGGCGATCGCGTTGAAGCAGTGCGGGCAGCTGGCCACGATCTTGCGGGCCTTGGCCTCGTTGAGCGTCTCGATGTTCTGCTGGGCCAGCATCGAGAACACGAACTCGTTGCCCATCCGGCGCGCGGGGTCCCCGGTGCAGGTCTCGGCGGGGCCCAGCACCGCGAACGACACGCCCGCGGTGTGCAGCAGCTCCGCGATCGCCCGCGTGGTCTTGCGGGCCCGGTCCTCCAGCGCCCCGGCGCAGCCCACCCAGAACAGGTACTCCACGTCCTCGCCGATCGGGCCGTCCACCACCGGAACCTCGAAGCCGAGCCCCTCGGCCCAGTCAAGCCGCCGGGCTGCGCCCATGCCCCACGGGTCGCCCTTGTTCTCCAGGTTCTTCAGCATCGTGGCCGCCTCGGTGGGGAAGGCGGACTCGATCAGCACCTGGTGCCGGCGCAGGTCGGTGATGTGGTCGATGTGCTCGATGTCGACCGGGCATTCCTCCACGCAGGCGCCGCAGTTGGTGCAGGACCAGATCACGTCGGGATCGATCACCCCGTTCGCGGCCTCGTCCCCGACCAGCGGCCGCTCGGCCTCGGCCTTCACCGCGTCCGGCAGCTTGTCCCTGGCCTCATCCGACCCGGCCAGCAGGTACGGGGCCTTGGCGAACGCGTGGTCACGCAGGTCCAGGATCAGCATCTTCGGGGACAGCGGCTTGCCCGTGGCCCAGGCCGGGCACTGCGACTGGCACCGCCCGCACTCGGTGCAGGTGGCCATGTCCAGCATGCCCTTCCAGGTGAAGTCCTCGATCTTGCCGCGGCCGAAGATGTCGGTGTCCGGGTCCGCCTCCTCGAAGTCGAGCACCTTGCCCCCCGAGCGCATCGGCTGCAGGGCCCGCAGCCCGTTCGGGCGCCGGGAGAACAGCACGTTCAGCGGGGCGATCCCGATGTGCAGGTGCTTGGAGTAGGTGACGAAGACCAGGAAGCCGAGGATGACCGCGAGCTGCAGCAGGATGAAGGTGGTCTCGATCGCCTGGTTCGCGCTCAGCCCGAGCGGGGCCAGCCAGTGCCCGACGATCTGCGACGCGAACGCGCCGTGGGCGTAAGGGAACACCCCGGTGTTGATCTGCGCGCCGCGGTACACCAGCAGCGTCGCGACCACGAGGAAGATGCCGAGCAGCACCAGCCACGCCGCGCCGGTATGCGACCCGAAGAACCGTGACTTCCGGCCTTCCTCCTTCGGGCTGTTCCGGAGCCTGATGATCGCGAAGGTGCCGATGCCGACGAGCACCCCGACCGCGAACAGGTCCTCAAGGAAGCCGATCACCGGCCAGTGCCCGATCCCGGGAATCGCGAACGTCCGGTTGAACAGGTCGCCGTAGGCCTCGATGATGGTCAGGGCCAGGATGATGAAGCCCCAGAACGTCAGGAAGTGGGCCACCCCCGGCACCGACCACTTGAGGAGCTTGCGCTGCCCGAACACCTCGGTTAGCTGGGTCTCGGCGTCCCGGCCCGGGTGCTCGCGCACGGACTGGATCCGCTCCGGGGCCAGCTGGCCGGCCTGGCCGATGCGGTAGAGCCACCACAGCCTCCGCCCGGCGACCGCGAACGCGACGACGGTCAGGGCGAGCCCGATGATGATGCGCACTGCCAAGGTGACCTCCGGATGCAGGGTGTAATCCCCACCTGATGATCGCTTAGCGACCACAGGGTGACAGCGTACGCCGGGGGCACAATCCTACTGTTCGGTAACTTGGCTACAGCCGCCAGGCCAGCACCCGGCCCGCGTGCACGGGCGGCCGGCCGAACAGCCGCACCAGGTACCGCCCGAGCGCCGAGTCCGGGCTGGTGACCGCCACCACGGCCGCGGGGTGCCAGGTATCGAGGTCGGTCTTCAGCTGCTCCGGCGACGGCGCGGCGGCGGGCCGTCCCCCGGACCAGAGCCCGTCGAGGTACTGGGCGGTGGCGGCCACCCCGTTCCCCTCCACGTAGGCCCGCCCGTTCCAGGCCGGCCCGGTGAAGTAGCCGCCGATCAGCGAGTCCGGCTCACCGGTATCGGCCTGCCAGCGCAGCGCGGCGGTCAGGGTGGCGGTCGGCACCGGGACGACCAGCACCCGGGCGTCCGGGGACAGGTGCAGCGCGGCGAAGGCCGCGGACCAGCCGGCCGGGAGCGGCTCGGCGGTGGCAGCCGGCAGCGGCCGCGGGATCAGCGGCAGGCACACCAGGACCGCCGCGGCGGTCACCAGCGTCCCGCCGTAGCGGATGGAGGAGGCCCGCGCTCGGGTCATATCCAGCCCGTACGCCAGGAGTGCGGCCGCCATGCCGTCCGCGACAATGGAGAACCTGTCCGGCAGGGCCGCGCCAACCACCGGGACCGACTCAAGCCAGTGCCAGGGCAGCGTCACGCCCGCGTGGAGAGTCCCGCCCACCAGGGGATGCCCGCCGAGCGACAGCAGTTCGAGCACGACCAGGGTCACCGCGGTGGCCCGGACGGCCGGCCGCCGCCAGAACGCGATCGTGATGGCGGCCAGGGCCACGATCAGCGGCCAGCCGAGATAGGCCAGGTATTCCGGCGCACCGCCCTGGTACCTGGCCGCCGTCGCGGCGCTGCCCGAGGTGTGGAGCAGCAGGTAGCGCGATGGGGTCACGAACGAGGTGACGTCGTTCTTGAAGAAGTCAGGCAGGAACGCGCTGCCGCTCTGGGCCAGCGGCCCGGCGAACTGCACCCACAGCGCGTAGCCGCACAGCAGCAGCGTGACCCCGGCCGCGACCCCGAGCCCGGCGGCCACGGGCCCGGCCCGGCTGACCGCGGTGCGCGGCTGCCCGGCGGCGAGCACAGCGACCAGCAGCGCCCCGGCGATCCCGGTGAGCAGCAGCAGTTCCTCCGCAGTGAACAGCTGCGCCGTGGCCAGCAAGCCGAGCCAGAGGCCGGTGCGCAGCGTCGCTAGACCGGGGGGACGACCCCCCGGACCCCCCGCGGGCTCATCCGCTCGGGCCAGCCTTCGGCCGACCGTCGCGTCTGGCCCAGCTGACGCTGGAGTCTGCGGGCGCAGGCACAGGCGGAGCAGCGCATCGATGATCAGCGGCGGCAGGATGGCCAGCTGGAGGTTGTAGTGGCCGATCGACGCGTGCAGCAGGGCCGGGGAGAAGCCGTAGACCGCACCGGCCAGGGCAGCGGCGCCGAGGCTCACGTCCCAGCGCCGGAGCACGTAGAACAGGCTGGCCGCGGACCCGGCGAAGCCCACGGTGGTCAGCACGGTCAGGCTGGCTTGCGGCCCGAGCGCCAGCGTCACCGGCGCGAGCAGCACCCCGGGCAGCAGCAGGAAGGTGTTCCACATCACGTTGACGCCCTGCGGGGCGTTCATGGCCGCGGTGACCAGCGCGGGCAGGCGCAGGTGCGCGACCGCGGTGGCGTCGTAACGGAGGAACCAGGCGAACAGGTCGGCGTCGTTCGCGTTGCCTGCGACCGTGCTGGACGCGGGGTCGGCCCACAGCCGCCACGTCACCGCGACCGCGGCCAGCAGGTAGCAGGCCAGGATCAGGCCGGTCAGCACGCGCCGGCTGCGCAGCGGCCCCCGTGTGACGGCGGCCGGCGCGGCGAGCGCCGGCAGGACTCGCGCCACGCGGCCTCCTTCCTGACCCGCCGATCCCGCGTCTTCCCCCGCCCCCGGTCCCGGCCTGCCGGACGCGCGGATGGTGCAGGCTAGCCTGCGGGAGCCCGGCCCGCCGCACCGGCCCTGATGAATACGTACACGCCATCGTTGACGTAGATCTGGCGGTAGCGCGCCCCGTGATTCAGGCTCTCGACAAAGGCGAGGACGTTGCGCGGCGGCGGCTGCCAGTCCGTGCTCGCGGTGTCGAACACCACGTACCTGGTGGCGGGGTTGGTGGCGCTGTTCCCGAGCCAGAACGTGTCGGTTCTGGCCGCGAGCGGGGCCAGCAGGTCGAGGTCGGTGGCGACCTGGGCCCCGTCCGGCACCCGCGCCATGGCGGCCCTGGCCGCGGCCACGTGCCGGCCGAGGCTGTAGGTCTGCGGGCTCCACAGGCTGCTCAGCGGGAACTGGAAGGCCAGGGCCGCGGCGATGGCCAGCATCATCGCCGGGCCGTGCCGTTCCAGAGCGACGGCCACCCAGCCCGGCCTCCGCGGTCCGCCGTCGGCCTCCTCGGCCCGGATCCTGGCCAGCGCGTCGATCGCGGCGATGAAGACGATCGGCATCACGGTCGCGTTGTAGTGCCAGTTCGTGCCCCAGTAGGAGCTGTTGGTCCCGACAAAGCGCAGCACCAGGCTCGGCAGCACGGCCAGCACGAGCGGTGACCGCAGCGCGACGAAGGCGGTGGGCAGCAGGATCATGACCAGGGTCGGCAGCTTGGTCCACCCTCCGGTGGTGAGCTGGCTGGCCAGCCCGGCGGCCGAGAGATGGCCGCCGACCGGGCTGAGGGCGCCGCCGTCGCTCCAGTACAGGTACTGATGGGTCGGGCTGAACGCCGGGATGATCACGGTGATGGCGAGGAAGGACCACA
The DNA here is from genome assembly GCA_963844655.1 of uncultured Actinomycetota bacterium. Classification (GTDB taxonomy): domain Bacteria; phylum Actinomycetota; class Actinomycetes; order Streptosporangiales; family Streptosporangiaceae; genus JASHPR01. The sequence continues at coordinate 143,418 of CAWJPA010000003.1, forward strand.
CCAGCCCCCAGGCGGCGAGAAACAGCCCGGCCGCCTGCCGCTTGTAGACCAGCGCGATGATGAGCCCGATGGCCGCGACCGTGAAGCCCTGATCCTCCTTCACGAGCACCAGCGGGAGCGCCCAGATCACCGCCGCCCGCGTTCTCCCGCGGACCAGCGCGGACAGGGAGCAGGCGAGCAGCGGCACGGCGAAGGCGATCTCGTGGAAGTCGTAGTTGATCATCTGCTGCAGGCCCCAGGAGAACCCGTAGGCCGCGCCGATCGCCCGGCCCGCGCCGGTCCCGAGCCGGTCCGCCGCGGCCCGGCTGACCGGGACCACGGACACCGCGGCCAGCAGCGCCTGCGCCACGAGCAGGGTGACCGGGGAAGGGAACACCCGGAAGAACGGCGCGATGAGGGCGACGATCGGGTGGAAGTGGTCCCCGAGCAGGTTGAAGCCCGCCCCCCTGACGTCCACGATCGGCGCGTGGAGGTGGGCGTACTGCTTCACGTATTCGGTGAAGATTCCCAGGTCCCAGGAGGTCGGGTCGAGCCGCAGGTACCGGAACACCGAGATCGGCAGGTACGCGGCGAAGACCGCCAGGGCGATCAGCCACGGCACCCGGTCGAGGCGCCCGGCCGCCCCGCTCCCGTCCGCCGGCCCGCTCGCGTCCGCCAACCCGGTCCCGTCCGCCAGCTGGGTCTCGTCGGCCGACCCGCTTCCGTCCGCCGTCCTGGTCCGGGAATCGGGCGCGGTCCCGTCCGCCGGGCCGCTCCCGTCCGCCAACTCGGTCCGGTCCGCCAGCCCGCTCGCGTCCGCCAACCCGGTCCCGTCCGCCAGCCCGCTCCCGTCCGCCGGCGCGCTCGCGTCCGCCAACTCGGTCCGGTCCGCCAGCCCGGTCCCGTCCGCCAGCCCGCTCCCGTCCGTCGGCGCGCTCGCGTCCGCCAACTCGGTCCGGTCCGCCAGCCCGGTCCCGTCCGCCGGGCCGCTCCCATCCGCCGGGCCGGTCCCGGAATCCGGCTCGGTCCCGGCGGACCGCGGGCGCCCGGCAGCATCGGAGCCCCCCGGCTCGTCACCGGTGCCGAGTAGCTTGCCGTAGCGGCGTGTCACCACGGACTACATGGTAGGCAAGCCCGGGCCCGCTACCCAGAGAGAGCGAGCCGCCGCGCGGTACCGTCCAGCGCCGGCCGGAAGCGTCAGCGCGCCGGTCATGGGCCGTGACCGGCCTAATTGTCACCGTTTGCCCCCTGGGCCGCACCCGTCACACCGGGACAGTCCAGATTCCCCCCAGCGGCTCGTCGATGTGAGTTTCCTGCACATCTGGCTACAGCAAACTCACATCGATCAAGCTCTGGCGCCCGGGAATGTTCCGGCGGGGCTCGCTCTTACCTGTGCAGGGCCTGCTGAGCCCGCCTCCCGCGCGCCAAGCGCCCCGGTAGGCCGGTTCGGACGCTGGCCGAAAATTCTCTCTGGCCTCGGGGAATGCTAGAGGGATCCGCAAAGTTGAGTCAGGTAGACGCAAGTCATTTGCCAGACAGGTAGCAGCGTGGCAAGCTTGCGCCCGGAAGACTCAACTTAGGCAAACGATAAGACACGAGGAAGAACTCATGGCACGAGCGGTAGGCATCGACCTGGGGACAACCAACTCCGTGGTCGCGGTTCTCGAGGGCGGCGAGCCCACGGTCATCGCCAACGCGGAAGGCTCACGGACGACCCCGTCCGTCGTCGCTTTCGCGAAGAACGGAGAAGTGCTCGTCGGCGAGGTCGCCAAGCGGCAGGCCGTGACCAACGTGGACCGTACGATCCGCTCGGTCAAGCGCCAGATGGGCACCGACTGGTCTGTCTCCATCGACGGCAAGAAGTTCACGCCGCAGCAGATCAGCGCCTTCATCCTGCAGAAGCTGAAGAGGGACGCCGAGGCGTACCTGGGCGAGACGATCAACGACGCGGTGATCACGGTGCCCGCGTACTTCAGCGACGCACAGCGGCAGGCCACCAAGGAGGCTGGCCAGATCGCGGGCATGAACGTGCTCCGCATCATCAACGAGCCGACGTCCGCGGCCCTGGCTTATCACCTGGACAAGGACAACGAGGCCACCATCCTGGTCTTCGACCTGGGCGGCGGCACCTTCGACGTCTCGCTGCTCGAGGTCGGCGAGGGCGTGGTGGAGGTCAAGGCCACCAGCGGTGACAACCACCTGGGCGGCGACGACTGGGACCAGCGGATCGTGGACTGGCTGGTCAAGGACTTCAAGAACAGCTACGGCACCGACCTGTCCAAGGACAAGATGGCGCTGCAGCGGCTGCGGGAGACCGCGGAGAAGGCCAAGATCGAGCTGTCCAGCTCGACCGAGTCGCAGATCAACCTGCCCTACATCACCCACTCCGAGCAGGGCCCCCTGCACCTGGACACCAAGCTGTCCCGGGCCGAGTTCCAGAAGATGACCTCTGACCTGCTCGACCGGTGCAAGTCGCCGTTCCAGCAGGTGATCAAGGACGCGGGCGTCAAGCTCAGCGACATCCAGCACGTGGTGCTCGTCGGCGGATCCACCCGGATGCCCGCCGTGGTCGACCTGGTCAAGGAGCTGACCGGTGGCAAGGAGCCGAACAAGGGCGTAAACCCGGACGAGGTCGTCGCGGTTGGCGCGGCGCTGCAGGCCGGCGTGCTCAAGGGTGAGGTCAAGGACGTCCTGCTGCTCGATGTGACCCCGCTGTCGCTGGGCATCGAGACCAAGGGCGGCATCTTCACCAAGCTGATCGAGCGGAACACCACGATCCCCACCAAGCGCTCGGAGATCTTCACCACGGCCGACGACAACCAGCCGTCCGTGCAGATTCAGGTGTTCCAGGGCGAGCGCGAGATCGCCGCGTACAACAAGAAGCTCGGCATGTTCGAGCTCGCGGGCCTGGCTCCCGCGCCGCGCGGCATCCCGCAGATCGAGGTCACCTTCGACATCGACGCGAACGGCATCGTGAACGTCTCCGCCAAGGACCTCGGCACCGGCAAGCAGCAGTCCGTGACCATCTCGGGCGGCTCGGCCCTGCCGAAGGACGACATCGAGCGGATGATGGCCGACGCGGAGAAGTACGCCGAAGAGGACCGTCAGCACCGTGAGGAGGCCGAGGTCCGCAACCGCGCGGAGAGCCTGGCCTACACCACGGAGAAGTTCATGGCCGAGAACGCCGACAAGGTCCCGGACGACATCAAGTCCGAGGTCGAGTCCGCGGTCGCCGAGCTGAAGAAGGCCCTGGACGGCACCGACACCGAGGCGATCAGGACGGCCAGCGAGAACGCGGCGCAGGTCAGCCAGAAGATGGGTACCGCCATCTACGCGCAGTCGCAGCAGGCGGCGAGCGCGGAGGGCGCCCAGCCCGGCGCGGAGGGTACGGCGGATGCCGGATCCGACGATGATGTGGTCGAGGCCGAGATCGTCGATGACGACCGTCCGGGCGACCGCGAGGGTGGCGCCGCCTGATGAGGTCACCCGACGATGACAGCCGCGGCCCGGTCATCCGTGACCGCCGGCGTGTGGACCCGGTCACCGGCCAGGTCCGCGACGCCGGGCGGCAGGGCGGCCAGGCCCAGGCTGGTCCACCACAGCGCGGAGCCCAGCCCAGGCCGGGCAGGCACGCGGTGTCGAAGCCTGGCGGCGGCGCCTCCGGGGGAAGCTCCGGAGGCGCGCCGCAGGGCGACGGCCCGGGCAACGGCTCGCCAGACAACGGGCCCGAGGCGGGCGCCCAGAACCAGGTGCGCCCGGCCGACGCGGACCTGGCCACCAGGCTGGCCGAGCGCACCGCGGACCTGCAGCGGCTCCAGGCGGAGTACGCCAACTACCGCAAGCGGGTCGAGCGGGATCGGATAGCGGTCCGGGAGCAGGCGCTGGCCAACGTGCTCACCGAACTGCTGCCGGTGCTCGACGACATCGGCCGGGCCCGGGAGCACGGCGAGCTGGCCGGCGGGTTCAAGTCGGTCGCCGAGTCGCTGGAGGCCGCGGCGGTCAAGCTCGGCCTCACCAGCTACGGCGAGGACGGCGACCCGTTCGACCCGAACCTGCACGAGGCGCTGATGCACTCGTACTCCGCGGACGTGACGGAGCCGACCTGCGTGCGCATCCTGCAGCCCGGCTACAAGGTCGGCGACAGGATCGTGCGCCCGGCCCGGGTCGCGGTCGCGGAGCCCGGCGAGGCAGATGAGTCCGACGACGACGCCCCCAGGGGCGAACAGAGCGATGAAGGCGGCGGAGACGACGCGAGTAACAACCACGCGCCACCTGCGGGCGGCGGCGGCTGAGACCCACGAGGGAGGAGCCCGTTGAGCACTAAGGACTTCCTCGAGAAGGACTACTACAAGGTCCTGGGCGTCGCCAAGGGTGCGAATGCCGACGAGATCAAGAAGTCATACCGCAAGCTGGCCCGCAAGTATCACCCGGACGCCAACAAGGGCGACGCGAAAGCCGAGGAGCGCTTCAAGGAGATCTCGGAGGCCTACAACGTCCTGTCCGATGACAAGCGGCGCAAGGAGTACGACGATGCCCGGTCGCTGTTCGGCGCGGGCGGTGTCCGGATGCCCGGCGCGGGCGGCGGCGGCGGTGGCTACGGCTTCGATCTCGGCGACCTGTTCGGCGGCCAGACGGCCGGCGGCGGCAGCACCACCGGGGGACGGCTCGGCGACCTGCTCGGCGGCGTGTTCGGCGGCGGCGGCCGGACCACCACCCAGCAGCGGCCGCGGCGCGGCGCGGACGTCGAGACCGAGACGTCGCTGAGCTTCAGCGACGCGGTCAACGGCGTCACGGTCTCGCTGCAGCTAGCCGGTGAAGGGCCGTGCCAGACCTGCAAGGGCACCGGCGCCAAGGCCGGCACGGTGCCGCGGGTCTGCCCCACCTGTGAGGGCACCGGCCAGGGCAGCAGGAACCTGGGCAACTTCGCGTTCTCGGAGCCCTGCAAGACCTGCCGGGGCCGCGGCCTGGTGGTCGACGACCCGTGCCCGGTGTGCTCGGGCAGCGGCCGCGCCATGAGCACGCGGACCATCCAGGCCCGCATCCCCGCCGGGGTCGGCGACGGCCAGCGGATCAAGCTCAAGGGCAAGGGCGTGGCCGGCGAGCGGGGCGGTCCCCCCGGGGACCTGTACGTGCGCGTGCACGTCACCCCGCACCCGGTGTTCGGCCGGTCCGGGCAGAACCTGACCGTCACCGTGCCGGTCACGTTCCCCGAGGCCGCGCTCGGCGCGGAGATCAAGGTGCCGTCCCACAACGGGATGCCGGTGAACCTCCGCGTCCCGGCGGGCACGCCGAACGGCCGGACGTTCCGGGTCCGCGGCAAGGGGGTCAGGCGCCCTGACGGGACCACGGGCGACCTCCTGGTGACCGTGAACGTGCAGGTGCCCAAGAACGTCAACGGCGAGGCCCGCGAGGCGCTTGAGACCTTCCGCAAGGTCACGGCGGGTGATGACCCGAGGGACGAGCTGCTGCGCCAGGCCAAGGCCGGATGAGGTGACGGCAGCATGACCAGCAGGCCAGGGGGACGAGACGATGAAGGGAGATGACGTGATCCAGTTCGAGCTGACCGATGACACGCCCGTGTACGTCATCTCCGTCGCCGCCCAGCTGTCCGGGCTGCACCCGCAGACCCTGCGCACGTACGACCGGCTCGGCCTGGTGTCACCAGGCCGGGCCGCGGGCCGGGGGCGCCGCTACTCGCTGCGCGACATCCTGGTCCTGCGCGAGGTCCAGCGGCTGTCCCAGGAGGAGGGCGTGAACCTGTCCGGGATCAAGCGGATCCTGGAACTTGAACATGAAGAGCAGCGCAGCCGTACCCTGCTCGCCGAGATGCACGCCGAGGTCGCTCAGCTCCGGGCGGAGCTCGAGTCCACTCGCGCGGTCGCGGCCAGGCTCGCGGGGCTGCTGAGGAGCCGGAACCAGAGCGCCACGCTGGTGCCCGTCCGCCGCTCCGACGCGCCCGTGACGGCCCAGCCGGGACGCGGAGCAGGTCCCGACGGGAGCCGGGCCGAGGCACTGGGGCGCACGGCACAGCTGCGGGAGACTAACGATGGCATTTGAGAAACTGACGCATAAGAGCCAGGAGGCTCTGTCCGACGCCGTCCGGCAGGCCGACGCGGCCGGGAACCCCAACGTCGACGGGCTGCACCTGCTCGCCGCGCTGATCGGGCAGGACGGGGGAACGGCGGTCCCGCTGCTGCAGGCCGTGGGCGCCGACCCGGCGACCGTGATGAAGGCCACCAGCGATCAGCTGGCCAGGCTGCCCCGGGCGTCCGGCGACACGCTGAGCGGCCCGGAGATGTCGCGGCCGCTGCGCACCGCGCTCAGCACCGCGGAGAAGCGGGCCAAGGAGATGGGCGACGAGTACGTCTCCACCGAGCACCTGCTCGTCGGGCTCGCCGCCGACGGCGGGCCGGCCGCGACCGTGCTGCGGCAGGCCGGCGCGACGCCGGACGCGCTGCTGGCCGCGTTCGAGAAGGTCCGCGGCTCCGCCCGGGTCACCAGCCAGGATCCCGAGAGCACCTACCAGGCCCTGGAGAAGTACGGGATCGACCTGACCCGCAGCGCCCGCGAAGGCAAGCTCGATCCGGTCATCGGCCGCGACGCCGAGATCCGCCGGGTCATCCAGGTGCTCTCCCGCCGCACCAAGAACAACCCGGTGCTGATCGGTGAGCCGGGGGTCGGCAAGACCGCCGTCGTCGAGGGCCTCGCCCAGCGCATCGACAAAGGCGATGTGCCCGAGTCGCTCAGGAACAAGCGCGTGATCGCGCTCGACCTGGGCGCGATGGTGGCCGGCGCCAAGTACCGCGGCGAGTTCGAGGAGCGGCTGAAGGCCGTGCTCGGCGAGATCAAGCAGAGCGAAGGCCAGGTCATCACGTTCATCGACGAGCTGCACACCGTGGTCGGCGCGGGCGCGGCCGAGGGCGCGATGGACGCGGGCAACATGCTCAAGCCCATGCTGGCACGCGGCGAGCTGCGGATGGTCGGCGCCACCACGCTGGATGAGTACCGCGAGCGGATCGAGAAGGACCCCGCCCTGGAGCGGCGGTTCCAGCAGGTCTTTGTCGGCGAGCCGTCGGCGGAGGACACGATCGCGATTCTGCGCGGGCTCAAGGGCCGGTACGAGGCGCACCACCAGGTGCAGATCTCCGATGCGGCGCTGGTCGCCGCGGCCACGCTGTCCGATCGCTACATCACGGCCAGGTTCCTTCCTGACAAGGCCATCGACCTGGTCGACGAGGCCGCGTCGCGGCTGCGCATGGAGATCGACTCGCAGCCGGTCGAGATCGACGAGCTGCAGCGCTCCGTGGACCGGATGAAGATGGAAGAGATGGCCCTGGAGAAGGAGGCCGACCCGGCGAGCAAGGAGCGGCTGGAGCGGCTGCGCCAGGAACTCGCCGACAAGCAGGAGCAGCTGACCGCGCTGCGGGCCCGCTGGGACCGGGAGAAGGCCGGCCTGAACAAGGTCGGTGAGCTGAAGAAGCTCCTCGACGACAAGCGGGGCGAGGCCGAGCGTGCCCAGCGGGACGCCGACTTCGCGACTGCCTCGCGCCTGATGTACGGGGAGATCCCCGAGCTCGAGCGCGAGATCGAGGCGGCGGCCGCCAGCGACAGTGCCGCGGCCGCGGACGCGCAGGCCCTGCCCGAGTCCCGGCCGATGGTCAAGGAAGAGGTGGGTCCCGACGACGTCGCCGACGTCGTGTCCGCGTGGACCGGCATACCGGCGGGCCGACTGCTCGAGGGCGAGACGGGCAAGCTGCTCCGGATGGAGTCCGAGCTCGGCCAGCGGCTGATCGGCCAGGCCAGGGCCGTTCAGGCGGTGTCGGACGCCGTACGCAGGTCACGCGCGGGCATCTCGGACCCGGACCGCCCGTCCGGCTCGTTCCTGTTCCTCGGCCCCACCGGGGTCGGCAAGACCGAGCTGGCCAAGGCGCTGGCCGAGTTCCTGTTCGACGACGAGCGGGCGATGATCCGCATCGACATGAGCGAGTACTCGGAGCGGCACTCGGTGGCCCGGCTGGTCGGCGCCCCGCCCGGCTACGTCGGCTACGAGGAGGGCGGCCAGCTCACCGAGGCGGTCCGGCGGCGCCCCTACACCGTCGTCCTGCTGGACGAGGTGGAAAAGGCGCACCAGGAGGTCTTCGACATCCTGCTGCAGGTGCTCGACGACGGCCGGCTGACCGACGGGCAGGGCCGCACGGTCGACTTCCGCAACACGATCCTGATCCTCACGTCCAACCTGGGCTCGCAGTACATCGCCGATCCCGCGCTGGACGAGCAAGCCAAGCGCGACGCGGTCATGACCGTGGTGCGGTCGACCTTCAAGCCGGAGTTCCTGAACCGGCTCGATGATGTGATCCTGTTCGACGCGCTGAGCACCGAGGAGCTCACCGAGATTGTCGAGCTTCAGGTGGCCCGGCTGGCCAGGCGGCTCTCGGACCGGCGGCTGACCCTGGCCGTCACGCCGGCCGCCAGGGAGTGGCTGGCCGTCACCGGGTTCGACCCGGTCTACGGGGCCAGGCCGCTGCGCAGGCTGATCCAGTCCGCGATCGGCGACCAGCTCGCCCGGGCGCTCCTGGCCGGGGACGTCATCGACGGCGACACCGTGGTCGTCGACGTGGACGAGACGGCCGACGCCCTCAGCGTGCGCCCTGAGCGCACGCTGGTGAGCGCGGCCTCGGGACCCGCCGAGCCGGATCAGGCGTCGTCGAGCAGCTCGTCGTAACGGTCCTCGGGCAGCCCGAGGTCGTTGCGGATCCGGTACCGCAGGCTCAGCAGCAGGCGCAGCTCGGCGTCAGCGTCACCGCCGGGGGGAACCTGGCCCGGCCCGGGCGTCGCGCTGCGCTGGCCCGCCAGGAACAGCTCGACCCCGGCCGTCGCCCAGTCCAGGGCGCCAGCGAGGTCGGCGCGCTCGACCAGCAGCTCGGCCACGAGATCGCACATTCGCGGGTCACGCCGGCCCTCGGCCTTCAGCTTCTCCAGCAGGGCCTGCGCCTCGACGGGCTTGCCGAGCAGGAACAGCGCCCGGGCCAGCGGGACCCTGGGGTCGACGAAGACCGGGCCGCCGTCCGCCATGGCCAGCCGGAAGCCGCTGGCCGCGGCGGCGGGGTCATCGGCAAGCAGCCACTGCTCTCCGGCCCGGAGGAACGCTTCCGAGCGCGGCATCGAGTCGCTCTGGGTACCGGTCACGGCGAGCTTGCTCATACGCCTCGCCGCGGCTTGATGATCACCGCTGCATGCGGCATCGAATTCGATCGCGTCGAATTCCTCCCGGCTGAGCACAACCACGTTACGTTACGTACCCAGCAGCGGGCGGATTCACAACTGTCATTAGATCGGGCCGCTACCTGCGCGAGCGCTCGAGCGCGTCCCAGAAACCACGGCGAAGCGAGTGTCGCACCTCGTCGTGCAGCAGCGAGTCGATCGGCAGCGCGGAACCCTGCAGCAGCCTGGCCTCGAGATCCGAAGGCATCCGCGGCTTGCGGGCGAGAACCGCCTCCAGCCACAGCGCCGGCGCGTCTCTGGCTACCGCGTCGCCGAAACCGAAGCCCTCGGCGTGCGCGGCCTGGACCGCATCGGCCAGGGAGACGGCCATGGGCTGCTGGGGCGCCGCCTGGGACATGGGCACGAGCGCGCCCTGCGGCCTGCCGTAGGGCCCCTGCTCGTGCTGGGGCGGATACCCCGGGAGCTGGCCGGCCTGAGGGTCGTGGAACTGCTGCGGCGGCACCTGGGCCGGCCCGGCCGAGCCGAACTGGCCCGGCGGGGCGGGCGGATACGGGGCCGAGCTGTCCGCGAACCGGGCCGCGGGCCCCGGCGGCCGCACGGCGTGCGGCCCGGTCATGCCCATCCGGTCCCGGCCCGGCAGGGCCTGGCGCTGCCCGAACTGCGCATCCCCGGGTCCGCCCGGCTGCGGCATCGGCGGCTGCGGCATGCCCGGCTGGGGCATGGGGCCGGGCGGCATCGGGCCCGGGGGGCCCGGCTGCTGCGGCATGACGGGCGGGCCCATGGCCGCCTGCGGCATCGGGCCCTGGGGGGGCGCCTGCGGCATGGGGGCCTGCGGCATCTGCGGCATGGCCGCCTGCGGCATGGACTGCTGGGGGTAGGGCTGCGAGCCGGTTGCCTGGTTGGGTGGCTGCGGAGCGGGCGGGCCCTGGCGCCCGGCGTTGAGAGCGCGCGGTGACCGGCGCGGGTTCCGGCCGTCCGGCGGGGGCGCGCCTGGCCCGAACCCGGGTCCGCCCGCGGCGCCCTGCTCGCCGGGCAGCGGGCCCTGGCTCTGGTATGACGAGGGGCCGGCCGGGAGCGCCGGGAACCCCGCGGCCGCGGGGCCGGGGGGAAGGGGGCCCTGGGGGTAGGGACCGGGGAAGCCGCCGGGGGCGGGCGGGCCGGCGGCCTGCGGCCCGGGCGGGCGAACCATGTGCGGACCCGAGGGCGGGCCGGCCGGGTACCCGGGCATCACCGCGTGCGGGCCGGTCGGCGGGCCGGGCATCACCGCGTGCGGGCCGGTCGGCGGGCCCGGCATCACGGACTGCGGGCCGGTCGGCGGGCCCGGCATCACGGACTGCGGGCCGGTCGGCGGACCCGGCATGGCCATGATGTGTGGGTCGGTGGGCGCTCCCGAGAGACCGACGGCCTGCGGGCCGGTCATCGGATCGGAGGGCATGCCAGCCGGCTGCGGACCGGTCGCCGGGCCGCCACTTCGAGCCCCAGCCCCGCGCGCACCTCCGGCACGCGCTCCTGCGCCGCGCCGCCCGCCGGGCTGCGGACCGGTCGCCGGGCCGACGCCCCGAGTCCCGCGCCCGCCGCGCCGCCCGCCGGGCTGCGGACCGGTGTCCTGGCCAGCGGCGGGCATGGCGGGCATGGCGGGGGGCGCCGCCGGCGCGGGGGGCATCGGTCCTGGCCCCGCCGTACGCTGGTAATCCTCGACCACCGGGGCCGGGTAGATCGTTGATCCCGGGGGAAGCGCGGCCGCCGGCAGGCCCTGATGGGTCATGGCCCCGAGACCCGACCCGTTGCCATTGGCCCCGTTCTGGCGCGGGTAGCTGCCATTCTGAAACTGCCCGTCAGACGCGGCCGGCTCGGCCCCGGGAATGAGATCCACGAATGGCCGCAGGTGAGCCGCGGAGATCTCCACGATGTCATCGCACTCCTGGCGCAACGGCTTGGAGATTGTCCAGTCGCCGGCCGCCATGATGTGGATGATGGTCACCCGCATCCCGAAATCCTGCACCTCGGCGACGACCTCGGCGAGGTCCTCCTCGGCGCTGACGATGACCGCGTCGCTGACCGCATGGTTCCTGGCCAGCGTGGTCAGGTCGCGCTGCATCTCGGCTTCCACGCCCTCGCGCCGTCCCGGGCGCATCCGGCCGAGCCGCAGCTTGAGCCCGGGGAGATCGGCCAGCGCCTCATGTTCGGAATTGCGCTGTCCCTCGACGATCGCCTCATACCAGTAACACCGCAGCACGGGCAGGCCGGTGCGGTCCCGGCAGAGCCCGGTGAGAAGCTTGATCAGGCCCGCGTAATCCCAGGAAACGGAGCCGCGCTGGCGGGTCCCGTGAACAGACATGGCGCCGTCAGCGAGCACATAGCCCGCATCCACGAACAGCGCACACCTATCCACGCGATACCCCTTCTTCCCCTCGACGCGAGACGTTACCAGCGCATCGCCACCGTCGTGACATAACGCATAGATCACAGATATGCAGGCCCGGAGGGGGGTAGAGCGGTTCGCCGAGGGCATTTTTGCGCCGGCATGACCCGGCAATGGCCGGCCGGGGAACCGGGGGTGTCCGGACGCCCTCCGCCCCCGCGCGACGGCCACGCCGGGGCCCGGCCGGCCACGGGCGGCGGGATAGGCTCGGCGCCGTGACCGACCGTGCGGAGTTGCTGAGCGTGATCAAGGCCAAGGCCGTGGTGCACGGCGAGGTGATCCTGTCGTCGGGGCAGCGCGCCGACTGGTACATCGACCTGCGCCGGGTGACCCTGGACGGCCACGCCGCGCCGCTCGTCGGGCGGGTGATGCTCGAGCTGACCGCCGACCTGGCCTATGACGCCGTCGGCGGGCTGACCCTCGGCGCCGACCCGGTCGCGACCGCCATGATGCACGCCGCCGACGGCGGCCGGAACCTGGACGCGTTCGTGGTGCGCAAAACAGAAAAGGCGCATGGCCTGCAGCGCCGGATCGAAGGACCCGACGTCGCCGGGCGGAGGGTCCTGGCCGTGGAGGACACGTCGACGACCGGGAACTCCGTGCTCACCGCCGTGGACGCGCTAGCCGAGGCCGGCGCCGAGGTGGTCGGCGTGGCCGTCATCGTGGAGCGCGGCGCACGGCCGCGCGTCACGGAGCGTGGCTTGCCTTACCGCGCTGCCTATGAGCTGGCCGACCTCGGCCTCGGCTGAGCCGTTGGCCTACGCCAGGGCGTGCAGCGTGGTGATTCCGACCACAACCATCGCGACCAGGACTAATACCACAACTGTGGTCAGCAGGTACCTGAAGCGTTCCCCCGGATCGGGATCATGACGTCCCATGGGAGTGACACTAGACCCACACCTCGTCACCGTCCGTTAACCTGAGCCAATTCGGTCCGGCGGCGTGGCCCGCGGCGCCGCCGCCCCTCGGCCGGGGGCGGGGGGGTTTAACGGGCGCCCGGCGGCACCTCCGCTCCTCCGCCCGGGGGTCGCGGGGTTATCGGCGCCCGGACGGGGATACTGGGGAAGTACCGAGTGAGAGGGAGCTTCCGTCATGCCCATCGCGACCCCAGAGGTTTACGCGCAGATGCTCGACCGTGCGAAGGAGCACGGTTTCGCTTATCCGGCGATCAACGTGACCTCCAGCCAGACCCTGAACGCCGCGCTCCGCGGGTTCGCCGAGGCTGACAGCGACGGGATCGTCCAGGTCTCCACGGGCGGGGCCGAGTACCTGTCGGGCCAGGCGGTGAAGGACATGGTCACCGGGGCGGAGGCGCTGGCGCACTTCGCCCGGTCGGTGGCGGTCAAGTACCCGGTGCAGGTCGCGCTGCACACCGACCACTGCCCCAAGGACAAGCTGGACACGTACATGCGGCCGCTGCTCCAGATCTCCGCCGAGCGGGTGGCCCGCGGCGAGGAGCCGCTGTTCCAGTCGCACATGTGGGACGGCTCCGCGGTGCCCCTGGCCGAGAACCTGGAGATCGCCCAGGATCTGCTCAAGCGGTGCGCGGACGCGCACGTGATCATGGAGATGGAGATCGGGGTGGTCGGCGGCGAGGAGGACGGGGTCGTCGGCGAGATCAACGAGAAGCTGTACAGCACCCCGGACGACGCCCTGGCCACCGCCGAGGCGCTCGGGCTCGGCGAGCACGGCCGGTACATCCTGGCCGCCACGTTCGGCAACGTGCACGGTGTCTACAAGCCGGGCCACGTCAGGCTGCGGCCCTCGGTGCTGAAGGAGATCCAGGACGCGGCCGGGTCCAAGTACGGCCAGGACAAGCCATTTGACCTGGTATTCCACGGCGGTTCCGGGTCCGCGCTCGAGGACATTCGCGAGGCGATCTCCTACGGCGTGGTCAAGATGAACGTGGACACCGACACCCAGTACGCGTTCACCAGGCCGGTCGCCGGGCACATGTTCCTCAACTACGACGGCGTGCTCAAGGTCGACGGCGACGTCGGCCGCAAGAAGGCCTATGACCCGCGGTCCTGGGGCAAGGTGGCCGAGGACTCGATGACCGCCCGGGTCGTCGAAGCCTGCCAGGACCTGATGTCAGCGGGCAAGAAGCTCAGCTGACCTCGCCGCCCATGATCGGTTGACCCTCACCCGCGCCTGCCGCGCGCTTCGCCGCGGCATCATGGCATCGCGGGTGCGCCGCTTAAGTTACGGGCCAGGCCGGACATGGCGGTGAACTGCTCGTCGGTCAGCTCGACCTGCGCGGCGCCCACATTCTCCTCCAGGTGCGTGGCCGACCCGGTACCCGGGATCGGCAGCATGACCGGGGACCGGCGCAGCAGCCAGGCCAGCGCCAGCTGGACCGGGCTGAAGCCGGACTGCCTGGCCAGCAGGGCCAGCGGCCCGCCCGGGCTGGCGAGCTGCCCGGTCGCGATCGGGCAGTAGGGCATGAAGCCAAGCCCCTCCCGCTCGCAGTAGTCCAGGACCGGCTCGTGCCTGCGATCGAGCAGGTTGTACACGTTCTGCACGGTGGCGATCGGCGCGGTCAGCCGGGCCTCCCCGATATCGGCCACGCTCACCTCGGACAGGCCGATGTGCCGGATCTTGCCCTCCTTGCGCAGCTCATGCAGGGCGCCCACCTGGTCAGCGGCCGGGACCATGGGATCGATCCGGTGCAGCTGGTACAGGTCGATGCTGTCCAGGCCGAGGCGGCGCAGGCTGCCGTCCACGCACTGCCTGAGGTACTCGGGCAGGCCGAGCTGGCCCCACCGGTCGGGGCCGCTGCGGGTCAGCCCGCCCTTGGTGGCGATCGTGACGCCGTCGTAGGGGTACAGGGCCTCGCGGATCAGCTCCTCGCTGACGTAGGGCCCGTAGGAGTCGGCCGTGTCGATGAAGTCGACGCCGAGATCGACCGCCTGCCGCAGCACCCGGACCGCCTCGGCCCGGTCCGCGGGCTCCCCCCAGATGCCGGGACCGGTAATCCGCATGGCGCCGTAGCCGAGGCGGGTGACCGCGACGTTGCCGCCGATCGCGAACACGCCGCTGGCCAACGCCGTGAGCTCGCCCTCCATCATGCAGCTAACCTATCCGGCAAGATGACTGGCATGACTAATGAAAACCTGCTTGGCGGCCCGCCCGCCACCTTCCTGCTTGATGACGCCGAGGCGGCCGAGGCGCTGCGCAGCGGCGCCGACCCGGCCAGCGTGGCCGCCGCGCACCCGGCCTACTGCGCGGCCTGGGGGGCGCTGGCCGAGCGGGCGATGGGCAACGGCGACCCGGTCGCCGCGTACGCGTACGCCAGGACCGGCTATCACCGCGGCCTGGACCAGCTCCGCCGGGCGGGCTGGAAGGGCTACGGCCCGATCCCCTGGGAGCACGAGCCGAACCGCGGTTTCCTGCGCGCGCTGCACATGCTCGCCGTGGCGGCCGCCGCTCTCGGCGAAGACGACGAGGCCACCCGCTGCCGCGACTTCCTCGCCGACAGCAGCGCCACGGCCGCCGAGGCGCTCGAATCCGCCTGACTCCAGGTAGCATCGCAGCGGCAAAGCACGGGGGCGCAGCGTGTTCCGGAAGGGGCCGGTGAGATGCCCGCCATTGTGATCGTGGGCGCGCAGTGGGGCGACGAGGGCAAGGGCAAGGCGACCGACCTGGTCGGTGACGACGTCGACTACGTGGTCAGGTACCAGGGCGGCAACAACGCCGGGCATACCGTGGTCATCGGCGAGGAGAGCTACGCCCTGCATCTGCTGCCCGCGGGCGTGCTGTCGCGCAGCGCCACGCCGGTCATCGGCAACGGCGTGGTGATCGACCCGGCCGTGCTGATCGACGAGATCGACGGGCTGCAGGCCCGCGGCGTGTCCTGCGACCGGCTGCTGATCTCCGCGAACGCGCACCTGATCATGCCGCACCACATCGCCCTGGACAAGGTGACAGAACGGCACCTGGGCAACGCGCGGATCGGCACCACGGGCCGCGGCATCGGGCCGACCTACAGCGACAAGGCGGCCCGGATGGGCATCCGGGTGCAGGACCTGATGGACCCGGGCATCCTGGCCCAGAAGCTGGAGCTCGTGCTGCGCGAGAAGAACCAGGTGCTCACCAAGGTCTACAACCGCCGCGGGATCGACGCCAAGGCCACGGCGGCCGAGTACCTGAGCCACTTCCGGCGGCTGCGGGGGTACGTGGCCGACACCGGCCTGGTCCTCAACCAGGCCCTGGACGAGCAGAAGGTGGTGCTGCTCGAAGGCGCCCAGGCCACCCAGCTGGATGTGGACCACGGCACTTACCCGTTCGTGACCTCGTCCTCGCCCACCGCGGGCGGTGCCTGTGCCGGCTCGGGCGTGGGGCCGACCCGGATCACCAAGGTGATCGGGATCGTCAAGGCCTACACCACGCGGGTTGGCGCGGGCCCGTTCCCCACCGAGCTGACCGACGCCAGCGGCGAGTGGCTGCGCAAGACCGGCCAGGAGTACGGCGTCACCACCGGCCGGCCGCGCCGCTGCGGCTGGTTCGACGCGGTCATCGCCCGGTACGCGACCCGGGTCAACGGGATCACCGACTACTTCCTGACCAAGCTCGACGTGCTGTCCGGGCTGGAGCAGGTACCGGTCTGCGTGGCCTACGACGTGGGCGGGACCAGGCACGACGAGATCCCCATGACGCAGACCGAGTTCCACCACGCGGTCCCGGTCTACGAATACCTGGACGGCTGGTGGGAGGACATCTCGTCGGCCAAGGAGTTCGCGGATCTCCCCGGCAACGCGCAGGCCTACGTGCGCGCGGTCGAGGACATGATCGGCGCGCCGCTGTGCGGGATCGGCGTGGGCCCGCGGCGCGACCAGACCCTCCAGCTCCGCCCCCTGATATGACAGGCCCCTGATGCGCGTCCTCATCCTCGGCTCCGGCGGCCGCGAGCACGCCCTGGCCCGGGCCCTGGCCCGGGACTCCGGCGTGACCGCGCTGCACGCCGCGCCGGGCAACCCCGGCATCGCCGGGATCGCCGAGACCCACGCCGTGACCGCCACCGACCCGGGCCAGGTCGTCACGCTGGCCGGCCGGACCGGGGCCGACCTCGTGGTCGTGGGGCCCGAGGCCCCGCTGGTGGCTGGCGTGGCGGACGCGGTCCGGGCCGCCGGGCGCGCCTGTTTCGGGCCGGGCCAGGCGGCCGCGATGATCGAGGGCTCGAAGTCGTTCGCCAAGCAGATCATGACCGCGGCCAAGATCCCCACCGCGGCGGCCAGGACCTGCACGACCGGGGCGGAGGTCGGCGCGGCCCTGGACGAGTTCGGCCCGCCGTACGTGGTCAAGGCGGACGGGCTGGCCGCGGGCAAGGGCGTGGTGGTGACCGGCGACCGTGAGCAGGCCGCCGAGCACGCGCAGGCCTGCGGCCGGGTCGTGATCGAGGAGTTCCTGGCCGGGCCCGAGGTGTCGCTGTTCGCGCTGGCCGACGGCCGGGCCGCGGTGCCGCTGCTGCCCGCGCAGGACTACAAGCGCGCGTACGACGCGGACGCGGGCCCGAACACCGGCGGGATGGGCGCCTACGCGCCCCTGCCCTGGGCGCCCGCCGGGCTGGCCGGCGACGTCATGGACCAGGTGGTCAGGCCGGCCCTAGACGAGCTCCACGCCCGGGGCACGCCCTACGCCGGGCTGCTGTATGCCGGCCTGTGCCTCACCGCGTCCGGGCCGAAGGTCATCGAGTTCAACGCGCGGTTCGGCGACCCGGAGACCCAGCCCATCCTGGACCGGCTGGCGACCCCGCTCAGCGGGCTGCTGCTGGCCGCCGCCACCGGCGACCTGGCCGGCGCCGGCCCGCTCCGCTGGACCGCGGGCGCGGCGGTGGCCGTCGTGATCGCCGCGGAGGGTTACCCGGACGGGCCGGCCATGGGCGACCAGATCGAAGGCATTGAAGAAGCCGAACGAGTCCCCAACGCCTATATCCTGCAGGCCGGGACCGCGGTGTCCGGGGCCGGTCACCTGACGTCCAGCGGCGGGCGGGTCCTCAACGCGGTGGGCACCGGTGCCGACCTGGCGCAGGCCCGCACCGCGGCGTACCTGGCCGCGGAGCAGATCAGGATGCGGGGCGGCTGGTTCCGCCGGGACATCGCCGACCTCCCGGCTGCCCCACCGTCGCCTGACTCGTGACCGCAGAGCCCGACTCCACGCCCGCCGGGTCCGGGCCCGATGACGAGCCGCTGCGGGTGACCACCCTCGAGCTGTTCTTCGACCTGGTCTTCGCGTTCACCCTGACCCAGCTCGCCGCGCTGCTGGCCGACAACCTGACCCTGAGCGGGGCCGCCCAGGTACTGCTGATCTTCGGGCTGCTGTGGTGGATGTACGAGGGCTACGCCTGGCTGACCAACGCCAGGCCCCCGGTGCACACCACCGAGCGACTGCTGCTCCTGGTCAGCATGGCCGGGTTCCTGGCCATCGGGCTGGCCATCCCGAACCACGGGTTCGCCGGCAGCGGCCTGGCCCTGGGCCTCGGGTACCTGCTCGTGGTCCTGGTGCACGGGTGGCTCTATTACCGGGTCAACCGGAATATCCGTAGGGTTATCCCGTTCAACATCCTCTCGGCCCTGCTGGTGATCACCGCGGGCCTGCTGCCCGGCCACGGGCAGCGCCCGGGTGTCTACGTGCTGTGGGTCGCCGCCCTGGCCGTGCAGCTCGGCTCGCCGCTGATCGTGCGGCCCAGGAACCTGTTCGAGCTGCGGGCCGCGCACCTCGCCGAACGGCACGGCGCGCTGCTGCTGGTCGCTCTCGGCGAGTCCGTGGTCTCGATCGGCGTCGGCGCCGAGGAGCTGGTCGGGCACACCCGGCAGGAGGACGCGCGGGTGGTGGCCGCGGCCGTGCTCGGGCTCGCGCTGGCCGCCGCGCTCTGGTGGATCATCTTCGCCGGAGGCGACCAGGAGCGGGCCGAGCAGGTCCTCACCGCCGCCACCAGCGAACGGCGCACCTCGCTGGCCCTGTCCGCGCTGTTCTACGCGAACATCCCGCTGCTGCTCGGCGTCATCGCGATTTCCGCGGGCGTGCGGGTGGCGATCGGGCACGCAGCCACGTTCGAGGCGGGCCCGGCCCGGGCCGCTGTGATCCTGGCCGCCGGCGCGGCCCTGTTCCTGGCGGGCGACGTGATGAGCAGGCGGCTGCTGGGGCTTGGGCCGGTGCGGCTGCGGGCCGGGACCGCGGTGCTCGCGCTGGCCACGGCGCCCATCGGCGCCACGGTCTCGCTCGAGGTGCAGCTGGGCGCGGTGACCCTGCTGCTGGTGCTGATGCTGTTGCTGGAGCGGTACTGGCCGCGCGCGGGCGTGGCGAGCCGGGGAGTTGCGGCAGGATAGAAGGGTGATCGAGCGGTACACCCGGCCCGAGATGGGCCGCGTCTGGAGCGAGGCGCACAAGTACGAGCTCTGGTGCCGGGTCGAGACCCTGGTGCTGGAGGCACACGCGCGCGCGGGCACGGTCCCGGCCGGCAGCGTGGGGCCGGTCCGGGCCGCGGCGCCGCCGACCCCGGAGGCGGTCGCCGCGATCGAGGCCGTGACCGGCCACGACGTCATCGCGTTCCTGTCCGCATGGGCGGATAACACGGTGCCGCGCGAGGCTGCCGCGTATGTCCACTTCGGGATGACCTCGTCCGACCTGCTGGACACCGCGCTGGCCCTGCAGCTCACCGAGGCCACCGACCTGCTGTTGGCCCGGTGCACCGCGCTGACCGCCGCGCTGCGGGACCACGCGCTGGCCCACCGGGGCACCCTGCGGGTGGGCCGGACCCACGGCATCCACGCCGAGCCCGACGTGTGGGGGCACCGGGTGGCCGACTTCGCGTTCGCGATGGCCCGGTGCCGCGACCGGCTGCTGCGGGCCCGCGAGGCCGTGGCGGTCGGGAAGCTGTCCGGCCCGGTCGGGACCTACTCCAACATCGACCCGGCGATCGAGGCCGAGGTCATGGCCGAGCTCGGGCTCCGGCCCGCCGACGTGTCGACACAGGTGGTGATGCGGGACGGGATCAGCGAGTGGGTCAGCGTAATGGCACTGATCTCGACCGTGTGCGAGGCGGTTGCCCTAGAGGTCAGGCTCGGGCAGCAGACGGAACTCGCCGAGCTCGCCGAGCCGTTCGGCCGGGGCCAGAAGGGCTCGTCGGCTATGCCGCACAAGAAGAACCCGGTGCGGTCCGAGCGGATCTGCGGCCTGGCCCGGGTGGTCCGCGCGCAGATCGTCCCGGTGATGGAGGGCATCCCGCTGTGGCACGAGCGGGACATCTCGCACTCGTCCACCGAGCGGGTGGCGCTGCCCGACGCGGCCATCGGCACCGACTTCCTGCTCGACGAGACCACGGCGCTGATCACGGGCCTTCAGGTCGACGAGGGACGGATGCGGGCGAACCTGGACGCGACGCACGGCCTGATCTTCAGCTCGGCGGTGCTGCTCGAGCTGGTCGCGGCGGGCCTGTCCCGCGAGGATGCGTACGCGCTGGTCCAGGCGGCGGCCATGGACACGCACCAGACCGGGGCGCCGTTCCGGGAGACGCTCCGCAAGCACGCTGCCGAGCGCGGCCAGCCGCTGGATGAGGCCCGGCTGGACGAGGCGTGCCGCCCGGAACGCTACGTGGCGCGGCTCGGCGGGGTGTTCGAGCGGCTGGAGCGGCTGGCGTGAGCCCCCATGATCCAGCGCGGGCCGAGCCGGCCCTGACGCACGTCTACTCGGGGAAGGTGCGGGAGCTCTACGAGACCGCCGACGGCGTGCTGCTGCTCGTGGCCACGGACCGGATCTCCGCCTTCGACTACGTGCTGGAGCCGGAGATCCCGGACAAGGGGAAGATCCTGACCCAGCTGTCGCTGTGGTGGTTCGCGCAGCTGGCCGACATCGCGCCGAACCACCTGGTGGACGCGCCGGTCCCGGCCCGGTTCGCGGGGCGCGCGATGGCGTGCCGGCGGCTGGACATGATCCCGGTGGAGTGCGTGGCCCGCGGTTACCTGACCGGCTCGGCCCTGGCCGACTACGCCGCCACCGGGGCGGTGTGCGGGATCGAGCTGCCGCCCGGCCTGACCGACGGCTCACGCCTGCCGCGGCCGGTCTTCACCCCCGCCTCCAAGGCACCCCGGGGCGAGCACGACCAGAACATCCCGGTGTCCGCGGTGACCGATCTGGTGGGCGCCGGCGTGGCGGCCGAACTCGAGCGCATCACGCTCGAGGTGTACCGCCGGGGCGCCGAGCTCTGCGAGCGGCGCGGCATCATCGTGGCCGACACCAAGATCGAGCTCGGCTTTGCCGCGAACGGCGGGCTGGTGCTGGCCGACGAGGTGCTCACGCCGGACTCGTCCCGGTTCTGGCGCGCCGACCAGTGGGTGCCCGGCCGCACCCAGACGCCGCTGGACAAGCAGTACGTGCGGAACTGGCTTACCTCGCCCGAATCCGGCTGGGACCGGCACGGTTCACTACCGCCGCCCCCGCTGCCCGAACCCGTGGTCGAGCGCACCCGTGATACGTACGTGCGGGCCTACGAGAGCATCACAGGACGGCGCTGGGGCAGGGCGGCACCGGACCCTAAATCCGGAGCCCCCTGATACATACCGTTGCTGCTCAAGTACGCTACGTAACATCATCGTCATGGTCTGGGGGGCATGGGAGCGGTGGAATACTGGACGCCATCTGAATCAGGCCGCCTGCTGTCGGGCGGCATGTCGTCTGGGTGGCCGGAGGCCACTCCGGCGGGCCGGGATAGTGACGCCGCTCACTCGACGGACAGGAGCTCCGCCTCTATGAGCAATGGCCCCGTGACCAGTTACGTCGTGCGAGGCGGGCAACCGCTTCAGGGAACGGTCTTCGTGCAGGGCGCCAAGAACGCGGCCCTGAAGATGATCGCGGCGTCGCTGCTGGCCGAGAAGGGCCGCACCGTGCTCAGGAACGTGCCGGTGATCGAGGACGTGCGCCGGGCCGTGGAACTGGCCCAGGCGGTGGGGGCGGTCGTCAAGTTCCACGAGGCCGAGCGGACCCTGGTGGTCGACGCCTCCGAGCTGACCAGCTCGGTGCTGCCCGCCGAGATCGCCCGCCGGTTCCGGGCCGCGGTGGTGTTCGTGCCCGCGCTGCTGCACCGCCTCGGCGAGGCGACCATCGAGGGCATCGGCGGATGCAACCTCGGCAGCCGCAACCTCGACTTCCACTACCGCGGCTTTGCCCGGCTCGGCTGCACGGTGGACGAGGGCGACTCCACCATTCACATCAAGGCCGACCGTATCCGCGGCGCCCACCTGTACCTGGACACGCCGTCACATACCGGCACCGAGAACCTGATCATGGCCGCCTCGCGGGCCCCGGGGACGACCATTATCGACAACACGGCCATGGAGCCCGAGGTCCTCGATGTCATCGATTTCCTCACCAAGATGGGCGCGCAGATCAGCGGGGGCGGCACCGGCTTCGTGACCGTCGAGGGCGTCGATGAGCTGACCGCGGTCGAGCACACCGTGATGCCGGACCGTATCGACGCCGCGGTCTTCGCCATGGCAGCGGCCATTACCGGCGGTGAGCTGAGCCTGGTCGGCGCCTCGCTCGACCATTTCGGCGTGGTGCGCTGGAAGCTGGAGCAGATGGGCGTCGAGTTCTCCACCCACGGCGCGATCCTGCAGGTCCGCCGGGAGCGGACCATGCGCCCGATCAACGTGATCACCAGCCCGTTCCCCGGGTTCGCGACCGACCTGCAGTCGCCGATCATGGCGCTCAGCACCCTGGCCGACGGCACCAGCTACATCAGGGAAACCATCTTCGACGGCCGGTACACGCTGGCCGGCGAGCTGAACAAGCTGGGCGCGAAGGTGGAGGTGGCCAACAACGCGGCCATCGTGCACGGGCCCGCCGTGCTGAAGGGGGCGGAGGTCGTCGCGCACGATCTGCGCACCGGAATCGCGCTCATCCTGGCCGGCCTCGCCGCCGAGGGCGAGACCGTGGTGTCGCCCGGCTACCTGATCGACCGCGGGCACGCCTCGGTCGCCGCGCGCCTGAACACGCTGGGCGCTGACGTCACCGTGGAAACGGCCAGGTAACCAGGCCTTCAGCCGCTGTTAGCGTACGGGCCGTAACCTGAGGCCTCCGCCCGGATGTTACGGCCGCGTGTTAATCTGCACGCGCCCCACCGCGGTCCCGCGGTCACCGCCCCACCGGACCCATGCCACCGCCCAAACTGGACCCGCGGTGGGGGCGGCACAAGCCAATTTCGCCATGTTCCGGCATGGGTCCCGCGTTCTTGCCGCCACAGAGCCGATAATTGGCTCTTCCAACGATCCTCTTTGTGAGTTACGAAATGTAGGAACGGAATTCTTACCACCACGGGAAGTCGATCGAAGATGGGGAGCGGGAACCCGATCAGAGATGGGGATATGACGTGGGCTTATGCATCGCACCACACGGGGGCATCTGCCCGGGCACCGCGCGCAGGTGCATGACGAGCAGAAACGGCGTGTCATGAACGGGCCCAGGCGAGCACAGGGCGAGCTCACAATCGGAATCGTGGGGCCACACGACCTAGTCGAAAGGATCATGCTTTCCGGCACGTCGGCCACGGCGAAGGCCGGCCTGGCCGGGCCGCTCGCCGCCGCGGAGGCCGGGCCGGCCAGGCGGCTGGTCGCGGCCGCGTACCGGGACGAGCAGGAGGCGGCCGACCAGGTCGTCAGGCTGGGCACGGGGATCGATGTCTGCCTCTTCGCCAGCCGGGCCCCGTACGAGTACGCGCGCATGGCGGGCGTGCTGAGCGGGCCGGCGACATACGTGCCGCTCGGCGGCAGCGCGCTGTACGCCACGCTGCTGAAGGCCACCCGGGACCCGGCCAAGGATCCCACCCGGTCCAGCATCGACGTGCTGAGCCGCGCGGACGTCGAGGAGGCCTTCGCCGAACTCGGCCTTCCCTCCGGGGGCGTGCACGTGCGCGAGGATCCCGGCAGCCCGTCGGTGGTGGCCTCGTTTCACGAGCGCCTGTTCCGCCGGAATGAGACATCGGTCGCGCTCACCTGCCTGCAGTCGGTGGCGGCCAAGCTGTCCGCCGCGGGCGTCCCGGTGTTCACGCTGCGGCCCACCGGCAGCGATATCCGGGCGGCGCTGCGCACCGCGGCGCTGCTCGGCGGCTACCGCAGGCTGGAGGACGCGCAGCTGGCGCTGGCCCTCGTGGAGGTGCCCGCCCTGCGGGACGGCGGGCGGCGCACCACCCCCCGGCAGTCACGGGACGAGCTGCGGCTCACCGTGCACAGGTTCCTGGTCCAGGAGGCACAGCGCATTCACGCCGCGGTCAGCCCCACCGGCGACCACGGGTTCCTGGTCGTCGCCACCCGCGGCTCCCTGGCCCGGGCGACCGACGGCTTCCGGGTCCAGCCCTTTGCCGAGCGTGCCCGCAGCGACCTCGGCCTCACCATCGAGGTCGGTATCGGCATGGGCCGCACGGCGGTGGAGGCCGAAGCGCACGCACGCGCGGGCCTGGGCCGCGGGCAGACCCTGAGCGGGATGCGCGGGGCACCAGGCGGTCAGGGGCATATCCCGGTCCCCGCCCCCCGGCTGCCCGAACCCGGAGCGCGCCGGTCCCGGAGCCTGGATACCCTGGCCAAGCTCGCCGAGAAGCTCTCCAGCACCGACGCCAACCTCGTCGTGGACGCCGAGACCGCGGGCAAGCTGCTCACGGTCACGCCGCGCACGGCCCGGCGGCTGCTGCACATCCTGGTCGAGGAGGGGCTCGCCTGGCCGCTCCCGCCGACCAGGACACCGCAGCCCGGCCGGCCGCGCCAGTTCTACCGGCTCGTCGTGGAACAGCTCGAGAACCGGCGCCGCGATGAGCCGGGGCAGCGCGCCGCGCACTGACCGCGGGTCACGTCACCCCGTGCGCGGGTAGCGGCTGATCACCTGCTCGCCGAAGCGGGCCATCTCCTCGCGCTGCGGCGAGAACTGCAGCAGCATGAGGCCGACGCCGGCCTGCTCGTAGGCGCGGAGCCGGTCGATGATCTGGTCGGGGGTGCCGACCAGGCCGCTGCGCAGGCCCCGGTTGGAGACGCTGTACTCCTCCAGGGACACCCGCGACTCGAGCTGCGAGCCCTCGATGAAGTCCTGGTAGGAGGCGTAGGCCTCGGGTGACGAGCGCACGTCCAGGATGCGCTCGAGCTCGGCGCTGGCCTCCGCCTCGGTGTCGCGGCAGATCACGTACCCGGACACGCCGAAGGTCAGCGGCGGCAGGCCGGCCTCGCGCCGCAGCCCGTTCAGCTCCGCGACCTTATGCGCGATGACCTCGGGGGCGTCGCCGTGCATCACATAGGCGTCGGCCTGGGCCGAGATGACGTCCTTGGCCTTGGGCGACTCCCCGCCCATGTAGACCGGGGGGACCCGGCTCGGCTTGGGCTCGAGCACGGCGCCGTCGAGCTGGTAGAGCGGCCCGGCGTGCGTGACGGTGTCCTCACGCAGCAGCCGGGAGACGATGTCCAGCCACTCCTGGGTCCGCGCGTACCTGGCGTCGTGCACGTCGAACGGGGCGCCGTACTGCGCCGCCTCGTCCTTCCACCAGGACGACACGACGTTGAGCGACACCCGGCCGGGCGCGACCGTGTCCAGCGTGGACAGGGCCTTGGCGGTCAGCGCGGGCGAGTGGTAGTTAGGCCGCACCGCGAGCATCAGCTCGAGCGTCTGGGTCACGGCGGCCACGGCCGGGGCCAGCGTCCAGCAGTCCAGCGACGGCGCGCGGTGCCCCTTGATGTCGTTCAGGTTCAGCTCGGCGATCAGGGAGAGCTCGAAGCCGTGCTGCTCGCTCTCCACGGCCAGGGAGCGCACGTAGGGCCACTCGATGCTCATGCCCTCGTCCCTGACATTGCGCAGCCAGCCGCCAAACACAGGCATCCAGTAACCGAACCGCATCAGCTGAATCGTCTCCCCGCCATCGCCTCGGCGCCGGGGATCCCGGGCTCCGCGCGCCGCTTCGGTGTTTCCTCGTCCAGCAGCCGCCCGAGGAAGGCGGCCACCTGCGGCAGCGCGGGCCGCGGGACCACGGCCTCGATCTGCGCGTTGTAGTTGGTGGTGGTGTTCACGTCGTAGGTCACCAGGCGCCCGTCAACGGTCTCGATGAACTCGAACCCGGCGATCTCGATGCCGTGCCGGCGCGCGAAATCCAGGTACCGGCCGATGACCGGATGGTCAAAATTCTTCCTGAACGCAAAGAGCGCCGGCGGGTCAACCGCCCCGGAGGACTGGTCGACCGCGCACGCGTCGGCCGGGCAGAGCTCGAAGCCGCGGGCGGTGTCCGCGGTGATCGCGTACATGAACTCCCCGCCCACGATCTCGGCCCGGGTGATGAACGGCTCCGCCGCCTGCAGGTACTCCTGCAGCAGCGTGATCCCGTCGACCGGCACCTCATAGTCCGGCCCGGCCAGGTGGGCGTCGAACTCGTCGTGGCTGGTGAACAGGCGGACGCCCAGCCCCTTGCCGCCCTGGTTGTGCTTGCTGATGAACGGGACGGGAAGCTTCCGCGCCGCGGCGGGCAGCTCACCGGTCCCGGCCACGGCCAGCGTGCGCGGCACGTCGAACCCGGCGGCCCGCAGCGCGGTCATCTGATCCGCCTTGCTGACCTCGAGCTCGAGCACCCGCCGCCCGTTGACCACCCGCCGGCCATGCGCCTCCAGCCAGCACAGCACCGCCCGGGCGTGGTCCTTGGCGTGAGGGTGCTGCCGCGTGTGCGACGAGGCGCTCATCCGCGACCAGAACACGCCAGCCGGCGGCTCGTTGTCCAGGTCGAGCTGGCCGTCCCCGAGCAGCCACTGCCGGTGCGGCACCCCGGCCGCGCCGAGCGCCGCGTCCAGTGGCGCATACCAGTCCGGGTTCTCATGAAGCACATGAACCTTCACCGCTGCCTGGCCTCCACCGGGGTCACTGCCGCCACGCACAGGCTATGGACACCGGGCGCCGGGCGCCACTCCCGGGAATGTCGTGACCTGCTGGTACAACTCGGGTATGGGGGCGGGAGCAAGGCCGGAGCCGGGCCGGGGCGCCAGGGTCCTTGGGAAAGCACGGGACTGGGGGCAGCGATGACTGAGCTGGTTCACCTGCCGGTCGACGGGCCGTTCTCGCTGGCCGCGGCCGCGGAGTTCGGTTTCGGCCCGAACACCGGCCGGCCCGACCCGGCCGACGGAGTGCTGATGCGGCTCGCGTTCGTCACCGACGACCTGCGGCATCAGGCGGGCGCCGTGGTCCGGCAGGATCCCGGAGGCGACCTCACGGCCGAGATCAGCGGGGTGACCGATCTCACCGCGGCTGGGCGGCAGGTGCGGCGCATCCTGTCCGTCGACCGCCCGGCCGGCGGCTGGGTCGAGGCGGGCCGCAGGGACCCGGTCCTCGGCCGGCTCCAGGCCGGCCATCCCGGCCTGCGGCCTGTGCTGTTCCACTCTCCCTACGAGGCCGCGGCCTGGGCCATGCTGGCCCAGCGCCGGCACAGGAGCCAGGCGACCGCGCTGCGGCGCCGCCTGGCCGAGGCCCTGGGCCAGCCGTTCCAGCTCGCCGGCCGGACCGAGCACGCGTTCCCGCTGCCGGACCGGCTGCTCGGCCTGGACTCCTTCCCCGGCCTTGAGCCCCAGCGCGCCGGGCGCCTGCGCGGGGTCGCGGAGCGGGCGCTGGCCGGGGACCTCGACGCGGAGCGCCTGGCCGCGATGGACACCGACGAGGCCCTGGCCGGGCTGCGGACCATCCCCGGCCTGGGGCCGTTCTACGCCGGGCTGGTCCAGTTCCGGTCCACCGGCGTGAGCGACGCGCTGCCCCTCGGCGAGCCGCGGCTGCTGCAGTGCCTGCGGCATTACTACGGGCTGGCCGAGGTCCCCGACGACCAGACCGTACGGCGGATCGCCGAGCCGTGGCGGCCGTTCCGCATGTGGGCCTCGGTGCTCATCCGGGCGTCCGGGGACCGGGACGGCGTGCCACCCCCGGCCCGGCCCGCCCGATAGCAGACGGCAGTCAGGGCGGCTTTTGCGTAACGGAAGATGCGAGAGTCAGTGGCGGCGCGGGTACGCCTGCGTGACCGCGAGGAACGCGTCGTTGGCCTCGGCATCACCGATGGACACCCGGGCGCCCTCGCCGGCGAACGGCCGCACGGCCACCCCCTCACGGTCGCAGGCCACCGCGAAGTCCGCGGTGTCGGCGCCGAGGCGCAGCCAGACGAAGTTGGCCTCGGTGGGCGGCACGGTCCAGCCCTGGACGAGCAGCTCGTGGCGGACCCGCTCCCGCTCCTTGACCACGGCGTCGACCCGCTCCAGCAGCTCGGCCTCGGCCTGGAGCGACGCGACCGCGGCCGCCTGGGCCAGGGCGTTCACGCTGAAGGTCAGCATGGTCTTGCGGACCGCGGCGGCCACGGGCTCGTGCGCGATCATGAAGCCGACCCGCAGCCCGGCCAGGCCGTAGGCCTTGGAGAAGGTGCGCAGCACGGCCAGGTTGGGCCGGTCGCGGTACAGGCTGATCCCGTCCGGCGCGCCGGGGTCGCGGACGTACTCGGCGTACGCCTCGTCGAGCACGACCAGGCAGTCTTCTGGCACCCGGGCCAGGAACTCCTCGAGCCCGGCCCGGTGCACCACGGTGCCGGTGGGGTTGTTGGGGTTGCAGACGAAGACCAGCCGGGTCCGGCCGGTGACCGCGTCCGCCATCGCGGCCAGGTCGTGGGTCTCGCCGTCCAGCGGCACCCGCACCGACGTCACGCCGGCCAGGTCGGACAGGTACGGGTACGCCTCAAAGGACCGCCAGGCGTAGAGCACCTCAGCCCCGGGCTCGCCGACGGCCTCCAGCAGTTGCTGGGCGACGCCCACGGACCCGCAGCCGACCGCCACGTGGGAGGCGGGAACCGCGAAACGGGCGGCGATGGCTTCGGTCAGCGCGGCCGAGCCGTTGTCGGGGTACCTGTTGATGTGGCCGGCGGCCTCGGCGATGACCTTGACCACCGAGGGCAGCGGGCCGAACGGTGACTCGTTCGACGACAGCTTGTACGAGCGCCCGTCCGGGGCCAGCGGGGTCTTCCCGGGTCGGTAGGGGGCGAACTCGTCCAGGATGGACCGGAAGCGCGGATACTGTGCGGACATCGTTGTCCTCTCGGCTTGGAACGCCGTGTGCGCGGGCCCCGGCCTGGGCGGCGGCCGGAGCCTCTGATCCGGAACCTACCCAGGCCGGGAGGCAAAACCCAATCGATCTTCCGGGCCGGCGCGCGCGGCGGCGCCGCCTGCCGCGGCCGCTGCGGGCTCAGGGCGCGGGTGCCGGGGGGATGCGCAGCGGCTGCCGCTCGGCGATCAGGGCGAGCAGGACCACGGCGTCGGTCCAGGCCAGCGGGGCCACGGAGACCGGCAGGCCGCGAGCGTTCACCTGCTCGGGCAGCGCGCCGAGGCTGGTGCGGTGCGCGGCGAGCCAGGACAGGATCGCGGTGCTCTGGGCGCGGTCCCCGGCCCCGGCCAGGTAGAGCGCGAAGAACGCGGTCTCGGCCGTCCAGGCGACCGTGCGGTTGCCTGGGAAATCCGAGCCAGGCAGCACTCCGCCGCCGGGGAGCGTGAGCGCGCGCTCGGCCCGGAGGACGGCCTGCGTGACCGCGGGCGCGGGCGCGGCGAACGGCGGGCCGAGGAAGGTGACCGCCGCGTCGGCCCCGGAGCGGTCCCTGGGCAGGCGGTGGTAGCCGTAGCGGCCGAACTCGGCCTGGATCGCGCGGGAGAGCCGGCCCGCCGCTGCCGCCCAGCGGCGGGCGGACCCGGGGTGGCCGAGGGCCGTGGCGATGTCCGCCGCGGCGCGCAGGCCGGTCAGCAGGGGGGCGGCCGTGCCGAGCGTGACCTCGACCGAGTCCTCCCAGTAGTCCATGGCGGGGGTGGGCAGCCCGCCGGGTGCGAGCGAGCGCGCCGCGGCGCCTGCGGCCGCGCTGACCATGGGCCACAGCTCGGTGAGCTCCTCGCGCACCGCGGCGGACCCGGCCTGGCTGGCGGTTCCGGCCCCGGGCGGCCCCGGGCCGGCCGGCATGGCGCCTGCCGCCGTGGCCCAGGACCAGACCGCCCACGGCACCCAGCCGTCGGCGTCGAGCTCGGCCGGCCGCCCGTCGCGCACGGCGCCCGAACCATCCGGCCAGTACCGGGCCGCCCACCGGCCGTCGGGGAGCTGGGTGCGCTGCAGGAACCGGAGTATCTGCAGCGAGTCCCCGTCATGGTCGGTGTCGGCGAGCGCCACGGCGACCCAGCTGGAATCGCGCGGCCACGAGTAGCGCCACCCCTGGTGCCAGCCGGCCACCACCGCCCCGTCCGGCCGGGCGGACAGCCGCAGGTCCAGCAGCGCCCGGGTGGCCATCGCCCGCTGCTGCGGCCCTGTTCCCGGGATGGTTCCCGCGGCCAGCCACCGCTGGCTGGCGCGGGCGCTGGCCCGCCCGCACGCGGTTACCGCCGCCGTGACCGGCACGAACCGGCCCGGCGCCAGGTAGACCCGGCCGCCAGAACGCAGCACGCTGCTGTCTGGCTGGTAGCGGCCACCGGCCCCGGGCGGCACGGCCAGCACGTCCTGAGGATGGCACGGGTCCTGGGCCAGCCCTTCGGTCAGCGGGGCCGGAACCGGCGGCGGCCGGGGGATGGCCGCCACGACCGCGCCCCCGGCCACGGCGAGCCCCGCCACGGCCGCGACGGCGCGCGCCCGAGCCGTGCGCGGAAACCTGACCTGGGTGCGCAGACGCATCCGGCGCTACCCGATCGCCACCAGGAACGCGGCCAGTGCGCCGCCGGAAAACAGGACGAACCGAGCCCCGTCCACGCCCCCGCCGCCGAGCAGGGGCCGGCTGGCCGCGTTGACCACGGTGTCAACCTGCTGCTCGGTGATGTCACCGCGCGCCAGCGTGATCCTCACCCCATGCGACTTTTCACTTAGTTGGCCCCTTTGCAGCGAGTCTGGCCCGCAGTAGTAGGGCTGGCCATGTCAGGCTACTGGCTGCCCTGTCGGCTGGTCCGGGTCTGCATATCAGTGGCCGGACGCGCGGCCCAGAACGCCCGTTCCCTGGCGCGAGCCCGGCTTGGCAGGCGGATACGACTCGCCGATGGCCGCGCCGAGGTCGACCGCGCGCTGGGTGGCCGCGGACCGTATGTGCTGCAGGCCGCGATCGCTTCCCCGAACGCCGGCTAACGGAGCTGGCAGGCACGACCGATTCGGGTTAGTCGTCGTTGTGGCGGGCGAATGTTTGCCTTAACCACAAGCCGAGGGCGGGTATCTCCGGTAATCCCTGCAACCGCGAGGGGGGGATTCGCGGTGAGGGGGGAGATGCCCGTCCCCGACGGCTCGATAGTACCGCCCAAATTTCGCTGGCGCCTGCCGGCCGGCGCAGGCGCACTTCCGCGGCTGGCCCGGATAGCGCCAGAACGTGTCCTCGCTGACGCCCGTGGAGTCCATTGACAGTCCGGTGACATTTATCCGCGGCCCGCGTGCTTCCCGCCCCGCTTAAGCCCGCCGGCTCGGCGAATAGGGTCCTGGCGGAAATGGCGTATCCCGCATGCGCCCCGGTCCGCGGGCAGGCCCATGGGGCGGGCCGGCCGCGTCCGGCCCGCTTCCTGGGGCCGGCAGGCCCAAGCTGGCCCGGTCCGCCTGAGTTGTGCGGCATTTGCCGGGGTACAGTAACGCCGTGAACCGTCTCGGCGAGCTAGAACGCGCAATCATGGACGTACTCTGGGAAAGCCGGGACCCGCTCACGGTGCGGCAGGTCAGCGGGAAGCTCACCGAGCGGGATCTCGCGCATACTACGGTGATGACCGTCCTGGACCGGCTGGCCAAAAAGGGATTCGCGCGACGGCAGCGCGACGGCCGGGCCTGGCGCTACCGCGCGGCGGAGACCAGGGAAGCCTACGTGACCGAGCTTATGCTGAACGCGCTCGAGCAGACCGGCGACCGGCAGGCGGCGCTGGCCAGGTTCGCGCGCAGCGTGTCCGAGACCGAGGCGGCGGCGCTGCGCCGCGCCCTTGAGGCGCTGGGGCAGGGCACGCCGCGGGACGGCGGCCAGGACCCGGCCAGGGACGGCCACCGCGCCTACCGGGATGGTGCCCCGGATATCGCCCGTGAGGTCGGCCCGAGCGCTGCCCGTGAGGGCGCCGGGGACTGAACGCCCGTGCCCGCCGCCCCCCTCATCCTGGCCGTCTTCGCTGCGGCCTGCCTCCCGGCCGCGTCGGCGCTGGCGGCTGCGCGCTGGCCGCGCCGGTCCCCGGCGGTGGCCATCGTGCTCTGGCAGGCGCTGGGGCTCGGCTGGGGCGTGGCCGCGGTCGGGGCGCTGGCCGGGCTGGGCGCGGCGGACGCCCGCTTCGGCGTGGCGCGCGGGGTGCTCGCGCTGGCCTCCCGGGTGCTGGACAGGAACACCGCGGCCGCGGCGCGGACCAGGGGCCTGCTGGCCGGAATCCTTGGCCTGCGCCTGCTGGCCCTGATGGCCGGGCTTGTCCTGTTCCTCCTGCTCTGCTGGATCCTGGTCGCGGCCTTCGCCGGCGTGGTCCGCGCGCGCCGCCGGCAGCGGATGCTGCTCAGCCTGCTGGCGCACGGCGACCCCAAGGTCCCTGGCGCGCTGGTGGTTGATCACCCGGCGGCGACCGCCTACTGCGTCCCGGGGATCAGGTCCCGGATCGTAATCAGCGCGGGCGCGCTGGACCTGCTGGACCAGGCCGAGCTCGCGGCCGTGCTCGCGCACGAGCGGGCCCACCTGCGGGAACGCCACGACCTCGTGCTGCTGCCGTTCATCGCGCTGCTGCGGGCGTTCCGCTGGTGCGCGGTGGCTCGCGAGGCGCACGCAGCGGTCGCGCTGCTGGTCGAGATGCTGGCCGACGACCGGGCGCTGCGGCACCGTCCCGCCAGGGAACTCGCCACCGCCCTGCTCCGGGTGGGCGCGGCAGGCGGAGCGCACGCCCCGGCGGGCGCGCTGGCAGCCGCCGACCCCGGCACCGACGGCCAGGTGGCGGCGCGGGTCTCCCGGCTGCTGCGGCCCGCCCCGAGGCTCCCGGTCGTGGCCGTGGCGGCGGTGGGCATCATCGCGGCGGCGACCGTGGCCATCCCCGCGGCGTTCCTCGCGTTCCCGTTCTGAGCTAGCCGGAGATCCGGATCCGCAGCCGGCGGAAGCCCCGGCCCTTGTTCTCGATCTTCGCCACCTCGATCCGGCCGATCTGGCTGGTCGAGGCCACGTGGGTGCCGCCGTCCGCCTGCTGGTCCAGGCCGACGATGTCCACGATGCGGACCTCCTGGGCCTCGGCCGGAATGAGGTTCGTGGCGGTGCGGATGATGTCGGGGATGGCCAGCGCCTCGGCGCGGGGCAGCACCCGCACGTCGATCCGCCGCCCGGCCGCGATCTCGGCGTTGCACGCCGCCTCGACCGCCTCCTTGAACCCGGCCGGCACCTCGGGCAGGTCGAAGTCCATCCGCGCGGTGAACGGCTCCATGTTCCCGCCGGTGACCAGCGAGCCGTAGTCGCGGAATACCACCCCGCACAGCACGTGCAGCCCGGAGTGAGTGCGCATCAGCGCGGTGCGCCGCTCGTCTTCCACCGCGCCCCGCACCGCGGTGCCCGGCGGCGGGATGGGGTCGGACTCGTCCGGGATCAGGTACTCCTCGTCGCCCTTCCTGACCCCGACGATGCGCGTCTGCACCCCGCCCCAGAGCAGCACACCGTGGTCGGGGGGCTGCCCGCCGCCGCCGGGGTAGAACGCCGAGCGGTCGAGGACGATCCCGTCCGGCTGCGCCTCGAGCACGGTGGCATCCCACTCGCGCAGGGTCTGGTCGTCAAGGTCGAGCCGGTGCGTGCGCCAGCCCGTCCCGCCGTTCTGGGTTTCGCTCACGCCGTGCAGCCTAGTGCAGCCCTGGCCGACCGGTTCTCGCCGGTCAGCCCGCCGCCCCGGCGCTCACCAGGGGCCGTACGGCCCCATGTGCGAGCCGGACCCGCCGCCGTGGAAGTCCTTGACCTTGGGCCGGACGTCGGTGAGGTAGATGGCCGCGGCCACGAACGCGATCACGGACAGGATGCCGATCACGGCGAAGGAGCCGCTGGCGGCGGTGCCGAGGCCGATGGCCGTGGCCACGCCAGTGATGACCAGCCACAGCGGCTTGGTCTGCTTGCTGACCGCGACGAAGGCCTGCTTGGGGCGGCGCAGCGCATCGATGAACGCGAAGCCCTCGAAGATGAACGCGCCGATAGCGAGCACCTCGAAGAGCCAGTCGAGGACCGAGAGCGCAGCCGGGTGACTGTACAGCACGATGTCACGCTACCCGGTTCCGGCCCATATCCGGCGCACTATCAGGCTCTCGCGACGCGTCCTCCGACGGGAACCACCCCGACGGGTCCTCGGCCAGCTCGGGCTCCCCGGGCTCGTCGGCGGGCTGGCTGTCTCCGGGCCCGCCGTCCTGCGCCGCGGCCGTCCCGGATCCCTCATCCCCGAGCTCAAGGTCGCCGAGCAGGACGGCCCGCTCCCGGAGCGCCGCCCCCGTCTCCCTGCGGAACGAGTCGTAGACCTCGATCAGCATCTGCTTCTGCCGCTCGGTGAGTTCGGGGTCGGCCAGCACCGCGTCGCGCACACCCGGTCCCGGCGGCCGGTCTTCGAGGAAGCCGGCCTGCACGTACAGGGCCTCGGCTGAGATCCGCAGCCCCCGGGCGATCTGCTGCAGGATGTCGGCGCTGGGCCTGCGCAGGCCACGCTCGATCTGGCTCAGATATGGGTTGGAAACGCCGGCCGCCTGGGCGAGCTGGCGGAGCGAAATCTTGGCCTGCTCCCGCTGCTCCTTGATGTAGGCGCCGATCGCTGGAACGTTCACCGGACTCATGGCACCAGTCTCGCCGCTGGTGCTTGCATTTGCAAAACGACCAGCTAGCGACCGGTTAAGACCTGGTTTACAGCTGATGCCGGCCTCAGAACGGAAGCCGGGCGCGGACCTCGCCGACCACCCGCCCGCCGCCGAGCACGGGCGGCCGGGCCAGTTCGTCGAGCGCGCCGGCCTCAGCCGCGGGATCGAGGCCGGCCCCGAGCGCGCGCAGCAGCGCGGCCGTCACCGCGGGCCGGGCCCGGGCCGCGCCGTCGTCGATCTTGAAGGCCGCCGCCCGGCCGTCGGCGAGCGCCAGCGCCTCCACGCCCTCCGCACCCGACTTCAGCAGCAGGCCGGGAACGGCCTCCATCAGCGCGCGTTCCGGGCGGGCGGTGCCCGAGGTCCATTCCGGGTGCGCGCGCATGGCGTCGGCGACCCGGCGTTCCGGGGTACCGGGATCCGCGCGGACCAGGGCGCTGAAGGCCCGGGCCAGGCCGGTCAGGGAAATGGCGAACAGCGGCGCTCCGCAGCCGTCCACGCCGACCGCCGCCACGGGCTCGCCGGCGAGCCGCTCGACGGCCTGCCGGATCTCCGCCTGCAGCGGGTGATCGGGATCGGTGTAGGTGACGGTGGGCCAGCCCGCCGCCACACACGTGGCGAGCATGGCTGCGTGCTTGCCCGAGCAGTTCATGTGCACCCGGTCCGGGCCGCCCCCGGCGCGCAGCACCCGGCGCTGCACCTGCTCGTCGAGCGGCAGGTCCGGCGGGCACCGCAGTGCGTCCTCGGTCAGCCCGGCGCCGGCCAGGATCTCCCGGACCCCGGCCACGTGGAAGTCCTCGCCCGAGTGGCTGGCCGCGGCCAGCGCGAGCAGCTTCCCGTTCATGTCCAGGCCGCAGCGGAGCATCGTGGCCGCCTGCATCGGCTTGTTCGATGACCGGGGGAACATGGGTGTGTCCACCCCGCCGGCGCGTACCGGCCCCTGGCTGGTGCTCAGCGGGCGCCCGTCCGGGCCGACGGCGACGATCGCGCCGCGGTGGACGGACTCGGTGCGGCCGGACCTGACCACCTCGGCCAGGACCGGATTTTCGGCGTCGCTTCCGCTGGCTGCGAGTCCCAGCGTGCTCTGGCGTTCCATCAGAGGCAGAATTCCTTCTCGTGCGAGCTGTGATCCAGCGTGCCAGTGAGGCGCGCGTCGAGGTAGCCGGGGCGGTGGTGGGCCGCCTCTCAAGCGCGGGCCTGGTGGTGCTGGTCGGGGTGACCCACTCAGACACGGCCCAGGTCGCGGCCGCCCTCGCCCGCAAGGTTTACCACCTGCGGATACTTCGGGGCGAGATGTCCTGTGCGGACACCGGTGCCCCGCTGCTGGTGATCAGCCAGTTCACCCTTTACGCCGATACCAGGAAGGGCCGCCGTCCGACCTGGCAGGCAGCCGCGCCGGGGCCGGTCGCCGAGCCGCTGGTCACCGCGTTCGCCGACGCGCTCAAGGAACTCGGCGCAGGCGTGGAGACGGGCATATTCGGCGCGGACATGCAGGTCATGCTCGTTAACGACGGCCCGGTCACGCTGATCCTGGAGGCGTAGCCCGGGCCGCGCCCGCCAGGTGCTGACGGGTGAACTCGAGCGACTCCGCCAGGTCAGCGCTGCGTTCCTCGCTGCTTTGCGCCCTGACGGTCTTCACCTCGAGCACCACAATCCCGGTGTACCCGCGGGCTCCCAGCCTGGTGAGCAGTTCCGCACAGGGCTGGGTGCCGCGGCCAGGGATCAGGTGCTCGTCGGGCAGGCCGGTGGCCGTGCCGTCGGCCATGTGCACGTGGGCCAGCCTGCTGCCCAGCTCGTCGGCCATGTCCAGCGCGTCGGAACCGGACACCGCGGTGTGCGAGAGATCCAGCGTGGCGTGCGGAACGTCGAGATCAACCGGATTCCAGTGCGGTGCGTACGCGGTCAGCTCGGCTCCGCGCGCCCGCAGCGGGTACAGGTTCTCGACCGCGAACATGACGTCGGTCTCCCCGCCCATCCGGGTCAGGCCCGCCTCGAAGTCCCTGGCGTAGTCGCGCTGCCACCGGAACGGCGGGTGCAGCACGACGACCTTCGCGCCGAGCTTCTCCGCCACCTCCCTGGCCCGGTTCAGCTTCCCCCAAGGCTCGCGTCCCCAGACCCGCTGAGTGATCAGCAGGCAGGGCGCGTGCACGGCCAGGACCGGCACGCCGTGGTAGTCGAGACAGCCGGCGCAGCACATCAAGGTCCTGGCTGACGGGGTCCAAGGCCACCATGACCTCGATCCCGTCATATCCGAGGCGTGCCGCCGTCTCGAAGGCATCCGGCGCCCGTTCCGGCAAGACCGACGCGGTGGACAGCGCCACCTGCACACCGGCGGCCGGAGTCACGTCGCCCAAGGCTTCTCCTCCGCTTCCCGGCCCGCCTCTGTACCTCGCGTGGCCAGCTTATGCCAGCCGCTACGCCCGGCCTGCCGGCCGCTGTCGGTGCCGGGCGCTACCGTGCACAACATGGGGAAGTCTGTGGGCGCCGCGCTCTACCAGTGCTCGGAGTGCGGCTGGCAGAGCCTGCGCTGGGCGGGCCGGTGCGGGGAGTGCCAGCAGTGGGGCACGGTCGTCGAGGCCAAGGTCCCTGTGCCGATGCGCGGGCCGGCCAGGAACGGGCGGGCGGCGGCGGCCAGGCCGGCCACGGCGGCGGTGCCGATCGGGGCGGTGGATCCGGCGGTGGCCCGGGCCAGGCCGACCGGGCTCGGCGAGCTTGACCGGGTGCTCGGCGGCGGGCTGGTGCCCGGTGCGGTGGTCCTGCTGGCCGGGGAGCCGGGCGTGGGCAAGTCCACGCTGCTGCTCGAGGCGGGCGCCCTGGCCGCGGCGCGGGGCCCGGTCCTGTACGTGACCGGGGAGGAATCCGCCGCGCAGGTACGCCTGAGGGCCGACCGGGTCGGCGCGATCAGCGAGAATCTCTACCTCGCCGCGGAGACCGACTTCGCCGCGCTGCTCGGGCACATCGAGGCGGTGAACCCGGCCCTGCTCATCGTCGACTCGGTGCAGACCATCTCGGCGCAGGGCATCGACGGCGTGCCCGGCGGGGTCTCGCAGGTCCGGGAGGTCACGTCGGCGCTGACCGCGCTGGCCAAGCGGCACACCCTGACCACGGTGCTCGTGGGTCACGTCACCAAGGACGGCTCGATCGCGGGGCCGCGCACGCTGGAGCACCTGGTCGACGTGGTGCTGCATTTCGAGGGCGACCGCCATGCGCAGCTGCGCATGGTCCGGGCGCTGAAGAACCGGTTCGGGCCGACCGACGAGATCGGCTGCTTCGAGCTCGGCGAGTTCGGCCTGACCGAGCTGCCCGACCCGAGCGGGCTGTTCCTGTCCCGGCTGAGCGAGCCGGTGCCCGGGACCTGCGTGACGGTCACGCTGGAGGGGCGCCGCCCGCTGCTGGCTGAGGTGCAGACGCTGATCTGCGACGTGGGGGCGAACGCAGGCCGCACCGGGTGACGTCTGGCCTCGACTACTCCCGGGTCGGCATGGTGGTGGCGGTCCTGCAGCGCCGGGCCGGGGTGACGATCGGCAAGAAGGACATCTACGCGGCCACCGTGGGCGGAGTCCGGCTCACCGAGCCGTCCGTAGACCTGGCCGTCGCGCTCGCGCTGGCCAGCGCGACCGCCGACCTGAGCCTGCCCGCGGGCATCGTCGCCATCGGCGAGGTCGGGCTGGCCGGCGAGATACGCCGGGTCACCGGGGTGCAGCGGCGGCTGGCCGAGGCCGCGCGGATGGGGTTCAAGCACGCGGTCGTACCGCCGGGCTCGCCGCGCCTGCCGCCCGGCGAGAGCCCGGGGATCGCCGTCACCGAGGCCGCGCACATCGCGCAGGCGATCGCCGCGGCCCTCGGCGGGCCGGGCCATCAGGACGGAACCGGCGGGACCGCAGACGGCTTTTAACCGTGCGCACAGCCTGCCGCACGCCGATACACTGACAGTAATGACGGGATCTTTCGGGGGTCTTGCGCCTGCGGCGGGCAAAGGCCAAGAAGAGCGTCGGCGGGCCGCGCTCGCGGCGCTGGCACCCGGCACGGAGCTGCGGGACGGGCTGGAGCGGATCCTGCGCGGCAGCACCGGCGCCCTGATCGTGCTCGGCTACGACCCGGCCGTCGCGGGCATGTGCTCCGGCGGGTTCGAGCTGAACGTCGAGTTCTCGCCGACCCGCCTGCGTGAGCTGGCCAAGATGGACGGCGCGATCGTGCTCGACGCGGCCGCCCGCACGATCGTGCGCGCCGCCGTCCAGCTCGTCCCCGACCCTGGTGTGCCGACGGACGAGTCCGGCACCCGGCACCGGACCGCGGAGCGGGTGGCCAGGCAGACCGGGTACCCCGTGATCGCGGTCAGCAAGTCGATGCGGATCATCGCGCTGTTCATCGACGGGACCAGGTTCGTGCTCGAAGACTCCGCCGCCCTGCTGTCGCACGCGAATCAGGCCCTGGCCACCCTGGAGCGGTATAAGCGCCGGCTCGACGAGGTCTCCGGCGCGCTGTCGGCGCTGGAGATCGAGGACCTGGCCACCGTCAGGGACGTCTCCGCCGTGGCCAAGCGGCTGGAGATGGTGCGCCGGGTCGCGGCCGAGATCGAGGGCCACATGGTGGAGCTCGGCACCGGCGGCCGGCTCCTCGCCCTGCACCTCGACGAGCTCATGGCCGGCACCGCCCAGGAGCGGGTGCTGCTGGTGCAGGACTACGTGGACGCCCCGCCCGACGGCCGGGCGGCGGCCGTCGCGGCCGTGCTGGCCCGGCTGGAGAGCCTCTCGCCCGGTGAGCTCCTGGACATGGCGGCCGTGGCGGCCGTGCTCGGGTTCGACTGCCGCAGGGCCCTGGACGACCTGGTGAGCCCGCACGGGTACCGCCTGCTCGCCCGGGTACCGCGGATCAGCAGGCCTGCCGTGGACAGCCTGATCGAGCACTTCGGCGGGCTGCAGAAGCTGCTGGCCGCCAGCGTGGACGACCTGAACCAGGTGCCGGGCATCGGGCCGTCACACGCCCGCAGCGTGCGCGAGGGCCTGTCCAGGCTCGCCGAGTCGTCGATCATGGAGCGCTACGTCTAGCGCGATCCTGCCGCATGGCTGGTCCGCCAGACGCGCCGATGTCAGCGCAGCCGGAACGTGACCGAGTTGCTGGCGACGCTTCCGTCCGACGCGGACGCCGCGAAGCTCCCGCTCCGCACCTGGCCTGAGGTCGCCGTGCACCCCGGCGCCGATCGCCGGCGGTTCCAGGTGATCGGCAGCACCGTCGGTACCCCGCGGGCCAGGTTGGTCATCAGCGAGCCCCGCCCCTGGACGCAGTCGGCCGAACTCCAGACCCGCTTCCGGCCCGCCATGACGACCAGGGACAGGAACTTGGGGCCGACGTTGAAGGCGCAGGTCCGATTCGCGGTGGACACCACGTCCACGTCGAACTCGGGCGACTGGGCCTGGCGGTAGCTGCTGCGGTCGGAGGACACGCTGATAACGATGTCGCTGGCCTGGCAGTGCCGTGGCAGGCCCGAGGCGGCGGCGCCGGTCTGCGCCGGGCTCGACGCGGTGCCGCTCGGGGTGGCCCCGGGCGAGGACCCGCTCCCACCCGGGCCGCCGGACCCGGTCCCGCCTGTCCCGCCGCCGGCGCTCGTTTCCTGCCCCTGCGATCGGCCGGCGGCGCCACCCGGGCTCGAGGGCAGAACGCCGGAGATGGCCCAGGCGATCGCGGCCAGGATGGCCAGCCCGACCACGAGCGCCAGGAACCGCCTCCTCCAGTACGTCGCGGGCGACAGTGGGCGTTCCTGTGACTCGTAACGGAACGTGTTCGTGCCCATGCGATGAGTATGCAAGCGGGCCCGGCGGGCCCGCAGCCGACCCGCCGACCTCGCCGGCTAGAAGCCGAAAACTCCCACGTTCTGATTTCTGGGTCTCGGGAGACCATGCCAGGATCGTGTCCGTCATGACAAACGGGTACGCCGAGCCGGTGCTGCGCTGGTACGCGGCTCACGCCCGCGATCTGCCGTGGCGGCACCCTGACGCCTCGGCGTGGTCGGTGCTGGTGAGCGAGATCATGCTGCAGCAGACCCCGGTGGCACGGGTGCT
Organism: uncultured Actinomycetota bacterium; assembly: GCA_963844655.1. Lineage (GTDB taxonomy): Bacteria > Actinomycetota > Actinomycetes > Streptosporangiales > Streptosporangiaceae > JASHPR01. The sequence continues at coordinate 183,888 of CAWJPA010000003.1, forward strand.
GCCCGCGCATGCGGCGTGGCTGGAGCGGTGGCCAACCCCGCCGTCGCTGGCGGCCGCCGCGCCGGGCGATGCGGTCAGGCAGTGGGGCCGGCTGGGCTACCCGCGCCGCGCGGTGCGGCTGCACGCCACCGCCAAGGTCCTGACCGAAGACCACGACGGGCAGGTCCCGGACTCGGTCGAGGCGCTGCGCGCACTGCCGGGAGTGGGCAGCTACACCGCGGCCGCCGTGGCCAGCTTCGCGTTCGGGCAGCGCCACGCGGTGCTGGACACCAATGTGCGCCGGGTCCTGGCCCGCCTGCTGGGCGGCGAGGACCTGCCGCCCCGCAGCACATCCGTCGCGGAGGTACGGCTGGCCGAGTCGCTGCTCCCCGAAGCGCCGCAGCGGGCGGCGCGGTGGTCGGTCGCGGTCATGGAGCTCGGCGCGCTGGTCTGCACCGCGGCCCGGCCCGACTGTGACCGCTGCCCGGTGGCGCGGCAGTGCGCGTGGCGCCGCGCGGGCCGCCCGCCCGCCACCGTGCGCCCGGCGGCGCAGCGCTACGCGGGCACCGACCGGCAGTGCCGCGGCCGCCTGCTCGCGGTGCTGAGGGAGTCGGCGGATCCGGTGCCGGCGGCCCGCCTGGACGCGGTCTGGCCCGACCCCGCGCAGCGGGCCCGGGCGCTGCACGCCCTGGTCGCCGACGGACTGGCCACGGCGCTGGAACACGAGATGTACGCCCTGCCAGGCCACCCGGCCTGAATCCCCTGCTGAGGCAGAAAATCCCGCGGCCGGTCACCTGGGATGGTGACCGGCCGCGGGACTGACTGCTGAGCCCGGGCGGTTATTCGGCGGTCAGCCGCCCCTCGGCGCCGGTGCCCGGCCCGCGGCTGATGCCGGTCGTGGCCGCCCTGGTCTCGATCTCGGCCGGGGGCGCGTCCGGAACCGCATCGGGCTTGGGCTCGCCCTTGAAGGTGAACTGCGCCTCCGGCCCGGTGCCTTCCGCGTCGACCACGACAATCTGGCCGGCCTTCAGCTCGCTGAACAGGATCTTCTCCGACAGGTTGTCCTCGATCTCCCGCTGGATCGTCCGGCGCAGCGGCCTGGCGCCGAGAACCGGGTCGTAGCCCCGCTCGGCCAGCAGCGCCTTGGCCGCCGGCCGCATCTCGATCCCCATGTCGCGGTCCTTCAGCCTGTCGTCCACCTTGGCGATCATCAGGTCCACGATGCTGAAGATCTCCTCCTGGCTGAGCTGGTGGAACACGATGGTGTCGTCCACCCGGTTCAGGAACTCCGGCCGGAAGTGCCCCTTCAGCTCGTCCTGGACCTTGGACTTCATCCGGTCGTACGAGCCGCGCGACTGGCTTGAGGTACCGAAGCCGACCGAGACGCCCTTGGAGATGTCCCTGGTGCCCAGGTTGGTGGTCATGATGATGACGGTGTTCTTGAAGTCGATCACCCGGCCCTGGGCATCGGTGAGGCGCCCGTCCTCCAGGATCTGCAGCAGCGAGTTGAAGATGTCCGGGTGGGCCTTCTCGATCTCGTCGAAGAGCACCACCGAGAACGGCTTGCGGCGCACCTTCTCGGTCAGCTGGCCGCCCTCCTCGTACCCGACGTAGCCGGGCGGGGAGCCGAACAGCCGCGACACCGTGTGCTTCTCCATGTACTCGCTCATGTCCAGCTGGATCAGCGAGTCCTCGTCGCCGAACAGGAACTCGGCGAGCGTCTTGGAGAGCTCGGTCTTGCCGACGCCGGAGGGCCCGGCGAAGATGAACGAGCCGCCGGGCCGCTTCGGGTCCTTCAGGCCGGCCCGGGTCCGCCGGATCGCCTGCGACAGCGACTTGATCGCCTCGTTCTGGCCGATCACCCGCCGGTGCAGCTCATCCTCCATGCGCAGCAGCCGCTGGGACTCCTCCTCGGTGAGCTTGAACACGGGGATGCCGGTAGCGGTCGCCAGCACCTCGGCGATCAGCTCTTCGTTCACCTCGGCGACGGCGTCCATGTCGCCGGCCTTCCACTCCTTCTCCCTGGTGTCCTTGCGGTCGATCAGCTGCTTCTCCTTGTCGCGGAGCGCGGCAGCCTTCTCGAAGTCCTGGGAGTCGATGGCCGATTCCTTCTCCCGGCGCACGTCGGCGATCTTCTCGTCGAACTCGCGCAGGTCCGGCGGTGCGGTCATGCGGCGGATCCGCATCCGCGAGCCGGCCTCGTCGATCAGGTCGATCGCCTTGTCCGGCAGGAACCTGTCGCTGATGTAGCGGTCGGCCAGCTGCGCGGCCGCGACCAGCGCGTCATCGGTGATCGACACGCGGTGGTGCGCCTCGTAGCGGTCCCGCAGGCCCTTGAGGATCTCGATGGTGTGCGAGATCGTGGGCTCGGCCACCTGGATCGGCTGGAACCTGCGCTCGAGCGCGGCGTCCTTCTCCAGGTGCTTGCGGTACTCGTCCAGCGTGGTCGCGCCGATGGTCTGCAGCTCGCCCCGGGCCAGCATCGGCTTCAGGATCGAGGCGGCGTCGATCGCGCCCTCCGCGGCGCCCGCACCGACGAGGGTGTGGATCTCGTCGATGAACAGGATGATGTCGCCCCGGGTGCGGATCTCCTTCAGGACCTTCTTCAGCCGCTCCTCGAAGTCACCCCGGTACCTCGACCCGGCCACCAGCGCGCCCAGGTCGAGGGTGTACAGCTGCTTGTCCTTGATGGTCTCCGGCACCTCGCTCTTGACGATCTTCTGAGCGAGTCCCTCGACGACCGCGGTCTTGCCCACGCCGGGCTCACCGACCAGGACCGGGTTGTTCTTGGTGCGCCGGGACAGCACCTGCATCACGCGCTCGATTTCCTTCTCCCGGCCGATCACCGGGTCGAGCTTGCCCTCGCGCGCGGCCGCGGTCAGGTTCCGGCCGAACTGGTCCAGCACCAGGGAGGTGGAGGGTGCGGTTTCCGACGGCGCGCCCGCGGCGGCGGGCTCCTTGCCCTGGTAGCCGTGCAGCAGCTGGATCACCTGCTGGCGGACCCGGTTCAGGTCCGCGCCCAGCCGGACAAGCACCTGGGCGGCGACGCCCTCGCCCTCACGGATCAGGCCGAGCAGGATGTGCTCGGTGCCGATGTAGTTGTGGCCGAGCTGCAGCGCCTCGCGCAGCGACAGCTCCAGGACCTTCTTGGCCCGGGGGGTGAACGGGATGTGACCCGACGGCGCCTGCTGACCCTGGCCGATGATCTCCTCGACCTGCTGGCGCACGGCCTCCAGGCTGATCCCGAGCGACTCCAGAGCCTTGGCCGCGACGCCCTCACCCTCGTGGATCAGGCCGAGCAGGATATGCTCCGTGCCGATGTAGTTGTGGTTGAGCATCCTGGCCTCTTCTTGGGCCAGGACGACGACCCGCCGCGCCCGGTCGGTAAACCTCTCGAACATCTCGTCGCTCCCTCACAGGGCGGTCGGGGGAGGCACTGAGGTTGGTGCCCCTTCTTCCGCATGGTAGCCGGTGCTCCAGGCAACGACTCGAGTGCAATGTGTCACTCATGTAAAACGTTCCCCGGGCGCCGGCCGTTCACCCCATAAAACCTATGCCAGACAGGCAGTGTTCCCTTCTACGCCGCGAGCGAACGCCCGTCCCGCTCGGCGGCTGAGACCGTCCGCTGTCCGCTGGCGGCGGGCCGCCTGCCCCGCCTCAGACCACAGCCGCACCGGCAGCACCGGGCGGCCCTCACGGCAACACCAGCGCGAGAGATCATGACGTGGCCGAAGAGGGACCCGCCGGGCGCGGCCGGTCACCGGCCCTCGCCCCTCAGGCTCTGGACAGTCTCATGCTCACCGCGGCCGCCGATGCCCGCGCGGGCCGGAATGGCGAGAGCGCATAAACCAGCGGCGCACCCGTCACAACGTGACGTGGTGCGCCGCTGGTTTTCAGGTTGTGCTAGCCCGAGACCGGGCGCCGGTACCGGCGCCAGCCGACCCGGGTCGAGCTATACCGCTGAAGACTGGCCCGCCAGGAGACTACGGCCAAGCCGGCGGATGCGCCGTGCGCGCCCTATCTGCCTGGCATCTCTGGCTGCGCCTCGCCTTTTAATGCGAGGCCTCGTACTCCTGGATGATCGTGGCCGGAATGCGGCCGCGCTCGCTTACCTTGTGACCGCGCTGCCTGGCCCACGCGCGGATCTCAGCACTCCGCTCCCGGCCCGGACCAGTCCTCGCGCGACGGCGCCGGCCGCCGCCCCCACCCTTGCGCGCGTGGTCGATGTACTGGGCGAAATCCTTGCGAAGTTTGCCTGCGTTTCCTGAACTCAAGTCGATCTCGTATGAAGTGCCGTCGAGGCTGAACGACACTGTCTCGGACGCCTCGCCCCCATCGAGATCGTCGACGAGCAGCACCTGGACCTTCTGTGCCATGGGAGCCAGCCTTTCTGCTGAGCAAGTATTTAGGGAGTTGCTAAAACATATACCAGAACCTTGCGTTTGCCAATTCACGTCACACAGATTCATGCTCGTGAGTTCCACATCGGCAGCGTTTGATGGCAATCTGGAAGACGGCAGTAACTCTCCGTAATCAGCATCGGATCGCGCCTGTCAATCGACTCAGGATGCGTCCTCATCATCAGACTGCACAGGCGCTTGGCGGCTCGGGGTATCTGCAATCGTGTGGTCATCCGAAATATCGTCAGACGCATCCTGATCGTGACGCCCGCGGGATCTGCCCATCTCATGACGGAGGAAGGCGACGACGCCGATGAGGAATGCCACGCACACGAGAAGCGGGGGCGTCAGCACTGACAGGTCCTTGAGCATGGGCCTGGATCCCTTCAGTCCGCGCGATCTCCGCCCTGTTCCAGACGCCTACTAGCTGCAGGAAGTCCGCGTCACCAACTTCGTGAACCGTTAGGCCCGCGGCCGCGGCGGCCATCCCGGGCCGTGCCCGGCGCACATTGGCCGGCGGGCCCGGGCCAGACTGCCGCCAGGTAACGCTGCCGTCTCATTTCATTCTGGCCGATCGCTGCGCCCGCGCCGACACCGGCCCGCGCACAGCAACGGCGCGGCACTTGACTCAATGATTCCGAAGAGATACGCGTCATCCGGCGCAACTGCGCCACCTTGTCAGCCCCGCATGGCAGTATCGGATCGGTTGGGCAGACAATTACGGGAGAACGGGCAACGACGGCAATGTTTCACGCCGACCTGCACATCCACTCTAGATTCTCGCGCGCCTGTAGCAGGGACTGCGACATCGAGCATCTAGCCTGGTGGGCGCTGCGTAAGGGGATCACCGTCGTAGGCACCGGTGATTTCACCCATCCGGGGTGGGCGGATGAGCTGAAGGAGTCCTTGATCCCGGCTGAGCCCGGCCTGTTCCGGCTTGGGCCGGACGCCGAACGGCGGCTGCGGCGCACCTCCCCGCCCAACTGCGGCGGTGAGGTCCGGTTCATGCTTTCCGCCGAGATATCCACGATCTACCGGGGCGGCGAGCGGACCAGGAAAGTTCACCACCTTCTCTACGCACCGACATTCGAGGCGGCCGACCGCATCACCGATGCACTATCGAAGATCGGCAACCTGGCCTCGGACGGCCGGCCGATTCTGGGCCTGGACTCCCGCCATCTGCTCGAGATCACGCTTGAGGGCGGGCCGGGCTGTTACCTGGTTCCGGCGCACGCATGGACGCCCTGGTTTGCCGTGCTCGGATCCAAATCCGGTTTCGACGTGGTGGCGGACTGCTACGGCGATCTGGCCAGCCACATATTCGCGATCGAGACCGGGCTGTCCTCGGATCCGCCGATGAACTGGCGCTGCTCATCGCTTGACGGCTATCGCCTGGTGAGCAACTCGGACGCGCATTCCCCGCCGATGCTGGGCCGCGAGGCGACGACCTTCGGCACAACGCTGGATTACTTCGCGATGGCCGACGCCCTGCGCACGGGCGAGGGGCTCCTTGGGACGATCGAGTTCTTTCCCGAAGAGGGCAAGTACCATCTCGACGGCCACAGGAAATGCGGGGTGCGTCTTGAGCCCGAGCAGAGCAAGGAGCACGAAGGAACCTGCCCGGAGTGCGGAAAGCCGCTAACCATCGGCGTGCTGCACCGGGTCGCGGAGCTGGCCGACCGGCCCGCCGGTTATCGGCCGCCCGGCGCGCCCGGATTCACCAATCTGGTGCAGCTGCCGCAGGTAGTCGGCGAAATTGTTGGCACCGGCCCGAAGAGCAAGAAGGTCGGCGCCGAGGTGAGCCGGCTGGTGGCCGCGCTCGGACCCGAGCTCAGCATCCTGACGGAGATCGACACCGATGATCTGCGCCGGGCGGGCGGCGTCCTGCTGGCCGATGCGGTGGGCCGCCTGCGCCGGGGTGAGGTGCGGCGCGAGGCCGGCTACGACGGCGAGTACGGGGTGGTCGGCCTGTTCGGCCCCGGCGAGCTGGACCGGACTGACGCGCTGTTCGACCTGGCCATCCCGGAGCCGGCCGCGCCCCAGGTCCGGCCGGCCGGGCGCGCGGCGCGTCCGGCCGCGGAGGGAGCGGCGAAGCGACGGCCTGAGGCCGGCGGAAGCGACGGCGCCGCCGCGGCGGCGCGCTCGGCGGGGCCGCGTCCTCTGCTCGACGGGCTCGACCCCGAGCAGCTCGCGGCGGCGACGGCCGCCAGCCCGCTGATGATCATCGCCGGGCCGGGGACGGGCAAGACCCGTACCCTGACCCACCGGATCGCCGTTGAGATCTCCGGGGATCAGGCGCAGGCGAGCCTGGCGATCACGTTTACCCGGCGGGCCGCCGAGGAGCTGCGCGCCCGGCTCGCCGCGCTGCTCCCCGGCCCCGGGCCGGGCGTCACGGTCACCACGTTTCACGGGCTGGGCCTGATGATCCTGCGGGAGCATGCCGAGGAGGCCGGCCTGGCGCCCGGCTTCGGCGTGGCCGACGACGCCGCCCGGCTGGAGATCGCGGCCGAGCTCACCGGATCGGCGCGGGACGGCCGGCGGCTGCTGGCCGAGCCGGCCTCCCGGGAGCTGCTCGTCAAGGCGCTGGCCACCCGGAACCTGGTGGACTTCGACGGACTCATCGAGCTGCCTGCGGCGCTGCTCGCCGCCGAGCCCGCGGTCGCAGCGTCGCTGCGCGAACGCTGGCCGCGGATCAGCGTGGACGAGTACCAGGACATCGACGCCATCCAGTATCAGCTGCTGCGGCTGCTGGCCGGCGACGGCCGCGGGCTGACCGTGATCGGCGATCCCGATCAGGCGATCTATGGCTTCCGCGGGGCTGACGTGGCTTTGTTCCTGCGCTTCGGTGAGGACTTCCCCGGCGCCTCCACGCGGCAGCTGACCCAGAACTACCGGTCAAGCGGGCCGATCGTGGCCGGGGCGCTGCAGGCCGTCGCGCCGTCCTCGCTCGTGCCCGGCCGCACGCTGCGGGCCGCCCGGCCCGCAGCGAGCGCCGCGCCGCCGGTACCACCGCAGCGATCAGCGGCAGGCGCCTCCAGGAAGCGCGTTACACCGGGGGGTGTACAGATGGCCGCCGATGCACCGATCGGCTGGCACGAGGCCGCAGACGAGCGCGCCGAGGCCGCCTGGATCGCCCGTGAGATCGAGCGGCTGCTCGGCGGCGCGTCATTCCATTCGCTGGACACCGGCCGCGCCGCGGGACATGGCCATGACGGGCTCGGCCTGTCCGACATCGCGGTGCTGTACCGGACCGACGCGCAGGCCGAGGCGCTGGGCCAGGCATTAACGCGGGCTGGTCTTCCGTTCCAGAAGAGCTCACACGACCTGCTGGAGCGCCGGACCGGGGTGCCCGAGATCGTCAGGGAGATGCGGCTCGCCCCGGATGGGAAAGCCTCTCCGCCGGCCGACCCCGGGACCGCGGTGGCCGGCAGGCTGCGGGCCGCGGTGCGGGCGCTGGCCGCGCGGGCGGGCGGCCAGGCGGCGGCCCTGGACGTGCGCGCGGCGGGCGAGGTTCTCGCCCCGCTGGCCCGGCGGTGCGGCACCGACCTGGACCGGTTCCTGACCGAGATCGCGCTGGGCGCCGAGACCGACGCGCTTGATCCCCGGGCCGACGCGGTCACGCTGCTGACCCTGCACGCGGCCAAGGGCCTGGAGTTCGAGGTGGTGTTCCTGGCCGGCTGCGAGAAGGGCCTGCTGCCGCTGTGGATCCCCGGCCAGGGACCAGCCAGCGAGGAGGAACTCGCCGAGGAGCGGCGGCTGCTGTTCGTGGGGATCTCCCGGGCCCGGGCCCGGCTGTTCCTCACCTGCGCCTGCCGGCGGACCAGGCACGGCAGCACCCGCGACACCGGCCCGTCGCCATTGGTGGGCGCGATCGACGCCGCGCTGCTCGACCGGGCCAGTACACCCGCCCGGCCCGCGCGCCCGGCCAGCCGGCAGCTCAGGCTGCTCTGAGCGCAGAAGTGCGGGCCCGCTCCTCGGAGCGGGCCCCGCACCCTCACTTGGCCGTGGCGGTCGCTGGCCGGGGCGTCACTGGTCGGCGGCCGAGGCCACCTGGCGGAATCCGGGCGGGATCGTGACGAGTGTCTTGGCGACATTGGCCGCGGTCGGCGGCAGCCACTGGACGTCGGTCATGCCCGAGGAGACCGACCTGGGCCACCGGCCGCCAAATGTCTCGTTCGAGCCGAACATCCGCACCGGAAGATACGTCGTGGGGTCCACGTAGAGGGCCCACCGGGCCGTCACCCACTTTTCGCCGACGGCCCTGGCCTCACCCGCCGGCAGCCTGAGGGTGACCGGCTTCCCGGTGATCTTCGTGGTTTCCCGGCCGTCGATCCGGACATGCCTCGTCACGGAGGCCGCCCCGCAGGCGAGCGTCGCCTTGATAAAGGCTGACCAGTGGATAGTGGCAGACGGGGGGCCGCTAATCTCGAGCGCGGCCTTCGCCGAGCACGCGCTGCTCGGCGGGGACCACGGAGCGCCATCGAGGCTGAACTTGTGGTCGAAGTACGTGACGTACGCGCCCACGAGCTTCCCGCCTACCAGGGCGGTTCCGTCCGCCAGGTAGCGCTCGGATCCGCCGCGGTGGGTGCAGTCTCCGTTGGGCAGGGCGTGGCCGCAGGCGTTCCCTGTGAACTCCTCGAACCGGTTATGCGAGCCGTATGACCAGGTGAGGCTGGGACCCCAGGTGTTGCTCACCCCGCGCCCGACAAAGACCTGGTTCTCGTGGCCGAGCGCCTGCTCGACCCGGCTGGTCACGTACGCGACCGCCTGGGCCCCGTTGCCGCCGGCCGGGCCGGCTTCCCGCTGGTCCCGCCGGCGACGGCGATCACGGCCGCGACCGTGGCGGCGGCGGTCCCGCAGGCGACCGCCGCGCGTATGGCCAGGGTGCGCCGGGCCCGGCGGGCCCGGCCCCGGGACACGAGCGCCTCGACCGGGCGCTCCATGTGCACCCCGTCCAGTGAGTCCCTGACCGCGGTGAGCGATCCGCGCACCGCGGCGAGCACGTCGTCGTCGTTCATGGGTGACCTCGTGTTCATCGGCTGACCCCCGATACTCGTAGTGATGTCTGGTTCGGCGAGGGCGGACCGAGCTCACCCCGCAGCGCGTCGAGCGCCCGTTTCAGGTGTGCGCTGACCGTGCCGCCGGAAATGCCGAGCACCCGGGCGGTGGTCTCGGTGTCCAGGTCGAGCAGCAGCCGCAGCGTGATCACCTGGCGCTGCCTGACCGACAGCCGCCGCAACGCGACCACCAGCGCGCCGTCCAGGCCGGGATCCTCGGTCGCGGCAGCGGCCGAGTCCTGGTCCTCCAGCGCGACCTCCCTGCGGCGGCGGCGCCACCAGGAGACGTTCGCGTTCAGCGCGGTCCGTATCACCCACGCGTGCGGCACCGGGTGCTTGCGCACCTTCCGCCATGACATCCACGCCCGGGTGAATCCCTCGGCGACGAGGTCCTCGGCCAGGTCCTGGTCGCCCACGTTCACCAGGACGATCCGCAGGCAGTCATCTCGGGTGGCCGCGTAGAACGCAGCGAAGTCGGTCCGGTCCTGTTCCACACCCCAGATACGCACCGGCGGCCCGATTTCCTTTACATCGCCGGGCAGGGATCAGAAGCGGAGCAGCATGCGGGTGTTGCCGAGCGTGTTGGGCTTCACCCGGTCGAGGTCGAGGAACTCGGCCACGCCCTCGTCGTAGGAGCGGAGCAACTCGGCGTAGACCTCAGCCGATGCGGCGTCACCGCTGATCTCCTCGAAGCCGTGCCTGGCGAAGAACTTCACGGCGAAGGTGAGCACGAAGACCCGGCCCACACCGAGCTCGCGGCCCCGGCCGAGCAGCGCCTCCACCAGCAGGTCCCCGATACCCTCCCGCTGGCAGCTCTCGTCGACCGCGATGGTCCGGATCTCCGCCAGGTCCTCCCACATCACGTGCAGCGCGCCGCAGCCGATCACCTGCCCGTCGCTGGCGCGGTCGGCGACCAGGAACTCCTGGATGTCCTCGTACAGGGTGACGGTCGCCTTGTCCAGCAGCCGCCCGGACGCGACGTTGGCGTCCACCAGGCGGCGGATCGCGCGGACATCGCTGGTACGAGCCGCCCTGACCGTGTAGTCCATCCCCCGCACCCTCGCTCGCCCGTGGTCATCACCACTGCCGTCATCACCACTGCCGTCATCAACGCCGCGGCCCCGGGCGCCATCGTAAACGCCACTCAGGCCTGCCAATTCATCTGCCACAGAACGTTACCGAACAAGTACACATTGCGTTGCCACTCGGGCCAGGGTCATTATTGGCGCCGATCACGCGCCGATCACGGCCGTCTGCATATCGTGTGGGCAACGGCCTCCCGCCGTCTATAGGGCCCGATCCGTCCCCCTGATAGCCCTTGGGGGGGTGCTTTGTCGCCCGGCGGAGGCGTAAGAATTTTGTCGTTTCACGTGTGGCCCATGGCCCACTTAGATTAACCTGCAACGCTGTCACCAGTTTGTAGCGTGCCCTGCCCGGGCACGCGCGCGACCCGCCGAGTTCTAGGTGCACGGAAACGTGTTCCTGGGAGCCGGGGACCCATTCTCCCCGGGGTGAATCGGCAGGTCACGGTCTTCGAAGCGAAGCCGTGGCCCGCCGTAGGGCTGCTCCGGCCCGAACCCGTCAGCTAACCCGGTAGGCGGCCTAGGAGAGAAGGAGACTCCAACGTGGAGTTCTTGCCTCACGGCAGGTACGGCAAGACAGATTCACGGGGAGCTCGTGCCCGCACGGGCTCACGGCGTGCCTGGAGCCGGGCGGCCGTCCTGGCCAGCTCGGCGACGCTGCTCAGCATTCTGCTGCCCAGCGGGATCGGCAGCGCCGCGCCGGCGAGCGACCCTCCGGCGAGCCTGAAGGCCACCGTGGCCCAGGCGAACAAGCTCTCCAACGAGATCGACAGCCTGGGCCAGCAGTACGACAACCTGCGGATTCAGCTGACCCAGGCGCTCGCAGAAGCCAGGATCGCCGGCCTGACCGCGCAGCGCGAGCAGAAGGCGCTGGGCCTGGGCCAGACCTCGGTGGCCCAGCTCGCGGCCGAGGGGTTCATGGTGGGCGGCTTCAACCCGACGATCCAGCTGCTGCAGAGCCCGGACCCGCAGAGCTTCCTGGACCGCGCGTCGATCATGCTGCAGCTTCAGCACCAGCAGGGCAGCACGGTGAGCCTGCTGGCGGCGGCCACGGCCGCGGCCAGCCGGGCCACGATGACCGCGACCCAGCAGGCGACCAAGGCCAAAAAGCTCACCGCCGAGATGAGCAAGAAGGTCGCGCAGATCCAGGCCAAGGAAAACGTGCTCAACAGCGCCGCGTTCACCCAGGCGCTGACGGTATTCCGACAGACGGGCACTTACCCGAACATCGGGATCACGAGCGACTCAATTGGTGCGCAGGCTCTTAAATTCGCACTGTCCCAGATCGGCAAGCCCTACGTATGGGGCGCGGCGGGGCCGAATTCGTACGATTGCTCGGGCCTCGTGATGTGGTCTTACGCAAGGGTCGGAATCAGCCTCGAGCACTTCACCGGTGACCAGTGGCTAGAGGGCCAGCACATCTCGCGCAGCCAGCTTGAGCCTGGCGACCTGGTGTTCTTCTTCCCGGACATCAGCCACGTCGGGATGTATCTCGGCAACGGGCTGATGGTCGACGCGCCCAGCGCCGGCCAGGACGTTCAGATCCAGCCCATTTTCTGGGACGAGTACGTCGGGGCGGTCCGCATCGTCGCCTGACTCCAGTTAGCAAGTTCCGGGCCGCGGCGACCACGCCGCGGCCCGTTTCATTCCGGCCGGACGAGCGGGAACAGGATCGTCTCCCTGATGCTCGCGCCGGTGAACATGATCAGCAGCCGGTCGGTGCCCATGCCCATGCCGCCGCTCGGCGGCATGCCGTACTCGAGGGCCCGGAGGAAATCCTCGTCGAGCTGCATGGCCTCCGGGTCGCCGCCCGCGGCCAGCAGGGACTGGGCGGTGAGCCTCGCGCGTTCGGCCACCGGGTCTACGAGCTCGGAGTAGCCGGTGCCGATCTCGGCCCCGAACGCGACCAGGTCCCACTTCTCGGCCAGCCGGGGATCGGACCGGTGCTCCCGGGTGAGCGGCGCGACCTCGACCGGGAAGTCGCAGTAGAACGTCGGCTCGACCGTGCGCGCCTCGACGAGGTGCTCGTACATCTCCAGCAGCACCTGGCCGCGGTCCCACTTCGGGTCCAGGGCGATGCCCGTGCTCGCGGACAGCTTGCGCAGCGTCTCCTCGCTGGTGTCCGGGGTGACCTCCTCGCCGAGCGCCTCGGCGACCGAGCCGTGGACGGATTTGCAGGGCCACTCGCCGCCGATGTCGTGCTCGCTGCCGTCCGGCCGGCGCACGACGGTCCCGCCCAGCGCCGCCTGCGCCGCGGCCTGGATCAGCTCCCGGGTCAGCGTCCCGATCGTGGTGTAGTTGCCGTAGGCCTCGTAGGCCTCCAGCATGGTGAACTCGGGGTTGTGCGTCGCGTCGGCGCCCTCGTTGCGGAAGATCCGGCCGATCTCGTAGACCTTCTCGATACCGCCGACCACCAGCCGCTTCAGGTAGAGCTCCAGCGCGATCCGGAGATAAAGCTCGAGGTCGTAGGCGTTGCTGCGGGTGACGAACGGCCGGGCGTTCGCGCCGCCGTGCAGGACCTGCAGCACGGGCGTCTCGGCCTCGAGGAAGCCGCGGGCGTGCAGTTCCTCCCGCAGCGACCGGGTGACCGCGGCGCGCATCTCCGCCATCCGGCGCGCTTCCGGGTTGATGATCAGGTCGACGTAGCGCTGCCTGACCCGCGCCTCCGGGTCGCTCAGCCCGGCGTGCTTTTCCGGCAGCGGGCGCAGCGACTTGGCGGTGATCGCGAAGGAGTCGGCCAGCACCGAGAGCTCACCGCTGCGCGAGGTGATCACCTCGCCCTCGACCCCGACGTGGTCACCGAGATCGACGTCGCGCTTCCAGGCGGCGAGCGCGTCGGCGCCCACCCGGTCCAGTGAGATCATCACCTGGAGGTCACCGGTGCCGTCCCTGATCGTGGCGAAGCAGAGCTTCCCGCCGATGCGCGACAGCATGACCCGCCCGGCGACGCCGACCCGCTGGCCGGTCGCGGTGTCGGGCGGCAGGTCCGGGTGGGCCGCGCGGACCTCGGCGATCGTCGCGGTGCGCGGGAAGCCGACAGGGTACGGGTCCACGCCCGAGGCCCGGAGCCGGTTCAGCTTGTCGAGGCGCACCCGCACCTGCTCGGGCAGGCCGGGCTCATCATCGGAGCCGCCGGCTGCCGGCGGCTCCGCGGGCCCGCGCTCCTCATCGTCGGTCATCTGCCCGAGGGTACCGGTCCCGCCCCGGCCACAGCGAAGCGGTTTCCTTCCCCGGCGGCTCCGTGGATGTACCGATCGGGTCGTTAGAGCAGCCCCATCGGTACATCCATGCGCACGGGGGCGGCGACCGCTAGCTGGCGTCGGTGTTGCGCTCGTAGACCAGGCGCAGGCCGATCAGCGTCAGCCACGGCTCGTACGCGTCGATCATGCTGACCTCCTCGATGACCAGCGGCGCGAGCCCCCCGGTGGCGATGACCGTGACCGAGTCCGGGTCACCGGGCGCGAGCTCGTCCGTGATCCGCCTGGCGATGCCCTCGATCTGGCCGGCGAAGCCGAAGATGATCCCGGACTGCAGCGCCTCGACGGTGTTCTTGCCGATGACCCGGCTGGGCCGGGTCAGCTCCACCTTGAGCAGCTGCGCCGCCCGGCGGGACAGCGCGTCCACCGATATCTCGATGCCGGGGGCGAGCGCGCCGCCGACGAACTCGCCCTTCTCGCTGACCGCGTCGAAGTTCGTGGAGGTGCCGAAGTCGACCACGAGCGCCGGGCCGCCGTAGAGGTGAACCGCGGCCAGGGCGTTCATGATCCGGTCGCTGCCGACCTCCTTGGGGTTGTCCATCCGCACCGGAACCCCGGTCTTGATGCCGGGCTCCACGACGATCGCGGTCACGTCGCCGTAGTACCGGCGGAACATCTCCCGCATCTCATGCAGCACCGAGGGCACGGTCGAGCAGAGCGCGATGCCGCTGATGTCGGGCTCGGCGACCAGCGCGCTCTGGGCCAGCAGGCCCTGCAGGATGACCGCGAGCTCGTCGGCGGTGCGGACCGGGTCGGTCGCGATGCGCCAGTGCTCGACGACCTCCTCGCCCTCGAACAGGCCGAGCACGGTATTGGTGTTGCCCACGTCGATCGTCAGCAGCATGGCGCTCCCTTCACCGGCCCGCCCGCGCACCCGGGCCCGCCCCGGCCGCCTGGCCGCCCAACACTACCGGTGCGTTGTCGATCAGCCTGGTGGCCCCGGCCCGGCCCGCGACGAGGAGCAGCGCGGGGCCGGTATAGCCGTCGCCAACCGGGCGGAACGTGACCGGGTCGGCCAGGGCGAGGTAGTCGAGCCCGAGCGGCGGGTCGGCGGACGCGGCCCGGCCGAGCACGGCCCCAGCCGCCGCGAGCACCGCGGCGGACCCGCCCGGCGCGGCCCCGGCCCCGGCCTCGAGCGCGCGGGGCAGCGCCAGCGCCGTGGCCCGCTCGGCCGGCGACAGGTAGGCGTTCCGGCTGGAGACGGCCAGCCCGTCGGGGTCGCGCACGGTCGGCGCCGCGACGATCTCCACGCCGAGGTCGAGGTCGGCGGACATCTGCCGGATCAGCGCCAGCTGCTGCGCGTCCTTCTGGCCGAACACCGCCACGTCCGGCGCGGCGAGCTGGAACAGCTTCAGCACCACGGTCAGCACGCCGCCGAAGAACCCGGGCCGCGAGCTGCCTTCGAGCAGCTGCCCCACCGGTCCCGGGTCGACCGTGACCAGGGGCGGCGCGGGGTACATCTCGCCGCCGGGCGGCGCGAACACCACGGCGGCGCCCTCCTCTCCGCACACGGCCAGGTCATGCTCCAGGGTCCGCGGGTAGCGGCCGAAGTCCTCACCCGCCCCGAACTGGAGCGGGTTCACGAACACGGACACCACGACGCTTCCGTTACGGCCGGAGATCTTCCTGGCCAGCCGGAGCAGGGCCCGGTGGCCCTGGTGCAGGGCACCCATGGTCGGGACCAGCACCACAGGCCCGGGCAGCCCGCTGCGGGCGGCCGCCAGCTCCGCCTTAGTCCGGGCCATTACGCCATGCCCCGGGGCCGGCCGGGCCGCGGGCGCGATGGGGCCTCCTGGGCCGGATGCCGGCGGGGACCCGGCCGCGGCCGCGCTGCGGCCCGTCGGGGCGGATGCCGCGGCACTCACCGCGGGGCCCCGCCAAGCACGCCGAGCAGGCGCTGCGCGTCGGGCGTGGTGAGGATGCCCGCGGAGAGCGCCCGGTCCGCGGTCAGCCGGGCCAGGGCCAGGTAGGCGGGCAGCGACTCGGGCGACGCGGCCCGCAGCGCGGCGATGTGGCTGGCCACCGTGTCGGCGTCACCGCGCGCGACCGGGCCGGTCAGGGCCGGGTCACCCAGGCGGAGCGCGTTGTCCAGGGCGGCGCCGAGCAGCGGGCCGAGCATCCGGGCCGGGTTCGCGACGCCCGCGTCGCGGAGCAGGTCGGTGGCCACCGCGACGAGGGTGATCAGGTAGTTGGACGCGGTCGCGAGTGCCGCGTGGTAAAGGTCACGGTCCTCCTCGGCGATGAACACCGGCTCGCCGCCCATCTCCAGCACCAGCACCTCGGCCACCGGCCGGAGGGAGTCGGGCGAGGTGATCCCGAAGCTGATCCCGGCCATCTTGTCGATGTCGTCCGGCCGCCCGGTGAACGTCATCACCGGGTGCAGGGCCAGCGGCAGGGCCCCGGCCCGGACCGCCGGGTCGAGCACGGCCAGGCCGTGGCGGCCGCTGGCGTGCGCGACCAGCCGGCCTTCGAGCTCGGCCCCGGTCGCGGCCAGCCCGGCCACCAGGCCGGGCAGCACGTCGTCGGGAACGGTCAGCAGCACCAGGTCGGCCGCGGCGACCACCTCGGCGGGCTGGCGCACCGGGGTGCCGGGCAGGCGCTGCCGCAGCCGCCGGACCGAGGAGTCGGACACGGCGGAGGCCGCGACGACCTCGTGGCCCGCGCGGCCGAGCGCGACGGCGAGCGCGGTCCCGGCCTTGCCCGCGCCCACGACACCCACCCGGAGCTTGGCCGGGTGCGCTGTGCTCCCTCCGGGGGGGACACCCCCCCGGACCCCCTCGCGGGCCATCCCCTCGGGCCGACCTCCGGCCGGCCGTCGGGGCTGGCCCGGCCTATCCGGCCGGTTCTCGTGGTCAGCGTTCATCTCGTTCCAGTCCTGGCAGGCCGCCTCGCTGCTCCTCGTCGGGCGGCTCGGGCGCGCGGCAGCAATGCTCAAGATAGAGGGCGGCGCCGACCAGCACGGCCGCCGCGCCCAGCGTGAGGGCCGCGTTGATCGCGTCGCCCCTGGGCACGATCTTCTCCAGGGAGCCCGCGGTATAGGCCAGGAAACCGGCGGCGAACCCGCCGAACGCGGCGCCGCCCAGCGAACTGGCCTTGGCCAGGGCGGCCATCCGCGCGACCGCAATCGGGGCGAGCGGCTTCCCGCCGCGGGTGCCCCGGATCTTGGCTCGCAGGTTGCGGCCGATGAAGCCCTCGGTGATCGCGAGCACGAGCATCCAGGGCACGGCGGTCCAGGGCAGCGGCGGCAGCGAGGCGAACGTCATCCGGACGGTCAGCCACACCGCGAGCGCGCACACGGCGAACACCGCGACCAGGGTCCACGGCCGGGTCGGGGTCATCGGATTCCCGCGCTCACGCCGGCAGCTCCAGCTTGGTGTCATCACGGCGCCTGATGCCGGTGGTGTCCGCGGCGGCGAGCAGGTCCGAGACCCGGCCTCGCCCGGGAATCACCGCGTCCGGGTCGGCATCGTGCCACGGCGCCAGCACGAAGGCCCGCTCGTGCGCGCGCGGATGCGGCAGCGTGAGATCGGGGTCGCTGCTGATCTCGTCGCCGTACACGATCACATCCACATCCAGGGTGCGGGGACCCCACCGCTCCTGGCGGACCCGGTGCCGGGCGGCCTCCGCGGCCTGGCCGCGGTCCAGGACCCCGCGGGCCGACAGCCATGTCACGGCCACGAGCACGGCGTTCAGATAGTCGGGCTGGTCCGGGCCGCCGACAGCCGCGGTTTCGTAGACGGGCGAGACCGCGGTGCCGTCGATGCCGGGCTCGGCACACAGGGCGTCCACGGCGGCCTGCAGGTTGGCCAGCCGGTCGCCGAGGTTGCTGCCCAGGGCCAGCACCACCACCGCCGGTGTCATCCGCGGCTCCGGCGGATGGTGACGGTCACGTCCCCGAACGGCTGGGACAGGGGCGCGTGCGGCTTGTGCACGGTGATCTCCACCTCGGTGACGGCCTGGTCGGCCAGGCACGCCGCGGCCAGGCGGCCGGCCAGGGTCTCGATCAGCGCGACGGGCTCGCCCGAGATCACGGCCGTGATCCTGGCCGCGACCGCCGAGTAGTCGGCGGTCAGGGTCAGGTCGTCGGCGGCGGCCGCCGACGACGTATCCACCCAGAGCACCGCGTCGACCACGAATTCCTGACCGTCGCGGCGCTCGTGATCGAGAACGCCATGATGCCCGTACGCGCGCAGCCCGAGCAGGCTGATCCGGTCGCCGGTCACGTCGCCCGTCCCGCCCCGCCAGCCCCGCAGGGCTCACGCCAGCGCGCGGCGACCCGCACCGCGTCGGCGTTCCCGGCCACGGAATGCACCCGCACGCACCACGCCCCGGCCGCCGCGGCCAGCGCCGACACGGCAATCGTGGCGTCGTCGCGCCCGGCGGCCGGGCGGGGCTGGCCGTCGGCGTCGGGCAGCAGGCTGCCCAGGAAGCTCTTGCGCGACGCGCCCACGAGCACCGGCAACGCGAGGCCAGAACCGAGGCGGGAGATCTCGCCGAGCCGGGCCAGCAGAGCCCAGTTGTGCCGCGGCAGCTTGGCGAAGCCGAGCCCCGGGTCCACGATGATGGCCGAGGGGCTGACCCCGGCCGCGACGAGGGCGTCGACCCGCTGCCTGAGTTCATCGCGGACCTCGCGCACCACGTCATCGTAGGTGGCCCGGTCCTGCATATCCCGGCTGGGCCCGCGCGAGTGCATGACTGCGAACGGCACGCCAGCGTCGGCCATCAGCCGGGGCATCCCCGGGTCGGCGCGCCCGCCGCTGACGTCGTTGACCATCCGCGCCCCGGCCCCGAGCGCGAACTCGGCCACGGCCGCCCGCGTGGTGTCCACGCTGACCAGGATCCCGGCCCCGGCCAGCTCGGTGATGACCGGGCCGATCCGGCGCAGTTCCTCCTGCGCATCGATGCGCTGCGCGCCCGGGCGGGTGGATTCGCCGCCCACGTCGACGAGGTCCGCGCCCTCGGCGGCCAGTTGCAGGCCGTGAGCTACCGCGGCTCCGGGCTCGAGCCACAGGCCGCCGTCGGAGAACGAGTCCGGGGTCACGTTGACCACGCCCATGACCAGGCAGCGGCCTGGCTCAGGCAGGCCGGCCGGGTACGCCCGCCGCGCCGTCGCCGCGTGCGCCTCTTCTGTCATACGGAGAAATCTACGGTCTCGGTTCCAGCGCTTGGGCCGCGGCGCGGAGACGGCGCCTGACCTTGCCCAGCCCGAGCCTGCGCGCGAACCTGCGCACCCCCAGGGTGGGCCAGACCAGGAACGCCTCGGCCTCCAGGGCGGCCAGGCCGATCCTGGGCGTGTCCCTGGTACCGGTGAAGACGAAGAACCTCGGCACCCATTCCGGGCAGAACTTCGCATTGAACTTGTACAGCGACTCGATCTGGAACCACCGGGACATGAACAGCAGGATGCCGCGCCAGGCGCGCATCACCGGCCCGGCCCCGATCCGCTCGCCCCGCTCCAGCGCGGCCCGGAACACGGCGAAGTTCAGCGAGATGCGTTTCACCCCGAGGTCGGGGGCCCGCTTGATGGTCTCGACGATGAGGAAGTCGTTCAGGCCCGGCTGGGCAGCCCGGTCGCGGCGCATCAGGTCCAGGGACAGCCCGTCGGTACCCCAGGGCACGAAGTTCAGGATCGCGCGGAGCACGCCGTCCTCGGTGGCCGTCGCGATCACGCAGTCCTCGTCGCCGGCGGCCCCGACCCGGCCGAGCGCCATGGAGAAGCCCCGCTCGGTCGGGCTCCCGCGCCAGGAGTCGGCCTGCGTGATCAGCCAGTCGATCTCCCCCCGGGGTATGTCGCCCATCCGGCGGATCTCGGCCACGTAGCCGTGCCTGCAGACCCGGGTCACCATCTGCCGGACGTTGCGCATGGACCGGCCCTCCAGCGTGAAGTCGGCCACGTTGATGATGGCCTCGTCGCCGAGCTCCAGCGCGGTCAGCTCGCCCTCCCGGCACCACGTCTCGGCGCCCAGCTCGCTGCACCCGATCACAGCGGGCACCCAGGCGTGCCGGTCCGCCTCGTCGAGGAACGCGTGTATCGCCCCGGGCCAGGCCTCGGGGTCGCCGATGGGGTCGCCGCTGGCCAGCATGACCCCGGACAGCACCCGGTAGCCGATGCAGGACTTGCCGGTGGGCGACCAGATGATGCTCTTGTCGTTGCGCAGCGTGAAGTAGCCGAGCGAATCCCGCTCTCCCTGCCTGGCCAGCAGCTCCCGGATCCGGCTCGCATCCAGGTCGCTGAGCTTGTCCTTGCGCTGGGCCGGGCGCAGGAACAGGTAGCCGACCGCGACCAGCGTGAATATCCCGAGGCCGCCCATGAGGAACGCGAACAGGTCGCCGCGGGTCTCCGAGGTGAAACCCACCGGCCCGCTGAAGCCGAGGATGTTGTAGATCACGGACTGCAGCCGCTCGGGGAACGTGTAGCGCCCGTCCAGGCCACGGGTGAGCGCGATGTAGGTGAGGCCGATGGCCACGTCGGCGATCGCGAGTCCGATCAGGGCCCACAGCGCCCGCCACCGGGTCCTGGGGTCGCCGACCGCGTAGAACTCCTTGCGGTACACCAGCAGCATGACCAGCAGCACGATCGCCGTGATCGCCGGGATCAGGTGCCGGCCGGGCAGTAGTACGTGGAACACCGCGCTGGCCGCCAGCAGCAGCGTCACGGCCTCCCAGGCGCGCCGCTTCCGCCTGCGCAGCCCGTGCGAGAGCATGAGCAGCAGCAGGCCGATGATCACGTCAGCGACTCGGGGCACGATGGCGAGCAGGCCGGGCGCGATCTCGGTGAGCTTGTGCAGCGGGTGCTTGAGGTGGTTGTACAGGATGTGGGTGCGGAAGCCCTCGAGGACGTAGCTCAGGCCGATCAGCAGCGCGAGCAGCGCCGCGGTGACCGGCACCCAGCGCCGCTGATGCCGCCGGTCCGGCGGCCGCGGCTGGGTCTGTGCCTGCCGTCCTGAGGGCGCGGTTTCGCCGCCGGCCGGGTTACCGGTGCGCACCCGAGCGGACCGCGTCACGCCCCGCGCGGTTGGCTCGGCCTGCTCTGGCTCAGTGCGATCGGTCATGTCGGACGAGTTGGTCACGCCCCGGATCACGCGGCATCAGCGTAGTGTTCGCCGACGCCCGGTGGGCCCACTCTGCAGTACACGGCGGCCAGCCTTCTCCCAGGGCGGCTGCCGGGACGCCCGCCAGCGGCGATAAGGCAGCCACGTCATTGGTCTGGAGGATATATTCAGCCATCTGTCAGACGCTCCCGGCGCCGATCCGGTTCGGGGTTCTGCTCGGGAACTCTCAGCGACGGCCGAGCAGCAGGCTCATCGCCTCGGCGCGGGTCCTGTCAGAGTCGAGAAACATCCCACGTACCGCGGAAGTCACGGTCTTAGCGCCGGGCTTGCGCACGCCGCGCATTGACATGCACAGGTGCTCGGCCTCGATAACTACAATAACGCCTCTGGGCTCCAGCACGGTCATCAGGGCGTCGGCAATCTGGCTGGTCATACGCTCCTGGACTTGCGGCCGACGGGCATAAAGGTCCACGAGCCTGGCCAGTTTGGACAACCCGGTAATCTGGCCCTTTTCATTTGGTATATAGCCCACATGGGCAAACCCAAAAAATGGTGTGAGGTGATGTTCACAGGTGCTGTAGAGCTCGATCTCGCGCACCAGGACCATCTCGTCGTGCCCGGCGTCGAAGACCATGCTGAGCACGTCCTCGGGCTTGCCCCGCAGCCCGGCGAACTGCTCGGCGTAGGCCCGTGCCACGCGGGCCGGGGTTTCCCGCAGGCCGTCCCGCTGCGGGTCCTCGCCGATCGCGAGCAGGATCTCACTCACGGCCCGCTCGATACGGGCCAGATCGACACCTGAAGAGCCGGTGTCGTCCTGGGTCAAAGAACCCCGCCCGCCGGAGGCCCTCCGGGGGCCGGGCCGCCCGTGGCCGGGCCGTCGTGGCCGTCCAGCCCGCCGGGACCCGCGTGGCCGCCCGGGCCGATCTGCTGCGCAGAGCCGTCGGGACGGCCACCCAGGACCTGGCCTCCCGGTGCCGGGTTGCCGCCCAGGGCCTGCCCGTTGCCCGCAGCAGGCTGCTCGCCGTCCGGCGCGGCCGTGAGGGCCATCTCCTTGGGCGTGAGCACCGGCGGCCGGTCGGACGGGAGCCGCTTGCCGTAGCCGGTGTAGGAGCCGCGGGTCGAGCGCACGTGGATCGGGCTGAAGATGCTCAGGACCTGGTCACGGGTTAGGGTCTCGTGCTCCATCAGCTGCAGCACCAGGTTGTCGAGCACGTCGCGGTACTGGACCAGGATCTCCCAGGCCTCGTCGTGCGCCGACTCGATCAGGCGGCGCACCTCGTCGTCGATCGCGGACGCGATCTCCTCGGAGTAGTCCCGGCTGTGCGACATCTCGCGGCCGAGGAACGGCTCGCCGTCCCCGCTGCCGAACTTGCGGGCACCCAGGCGCTCGCTCATCCCGTACTCGGTGATCATGCCGCGGGCGATCTGGCTGGCCTTGTCGATGTCGTTGGCCGCACCGGTGGTGGGCTCGTGGAAGACCAGCTCCTCGGCGGTCCGGCCGCCCAGCAGCATGGCCAGCTGGTCCATCATCTCGGCCCGGCTGACCAGGAACTTGTCCTCGGCTGGGGCCGACGCCGTGTAGCCGAGCGCCCGCCCGCGCGGGATGATCGTGATCTTGTGCACCGGGTCCGCATTGGGCAGCGCGTGCCCGACCAGGGCGTGCCCGCCCTCGTGATAGGCGATGATCTTCCGCTCCTTCTCGGAGAGAAGCACGCTCTTGCGCTTGGGGCCGGCCGTGACCCGGTCGATCGCCTCCTCGAGCGAGGCCATGCTGATCTGGGTCTGGTTCCACCGGGCGGTGAGCAGCGCGCCTTCGTTGATCACGTTGGCCAGGTCGGCGCCGGTGAACCCAGGGGTCCGGCGCGCGATCATGTCAAGCTCCACGTCCGGCGCGAACGGCTTGCCGCGCGCGTGCACCCGGAGGATGCCCTTGCGGCCCGTCAGGTCCGGCTGGGCCACAACGATCTGGCGGTCGAACCGGCCCGGGCGCAGCAGTGCCGGGTCCAGGATGTCGGGCCGGTTGGTGGCCGCGATCACGATGACCCCGCCCTTGGTGTCGAAGCCGTCGAGCTCGACCAGCAGCTGGTTGAGCGTCTGCTCCCGCTCGTCGTGGCCGCCGCCGAAGCCGGCCCCGCGGTGCCGGCCCACCGCGTCGATCTCGTCCACGAAGACGATCGCCGGGGCGTTGGCCTTGGCCTGCTCGAACAGGTCCCGCACCCGGGAGGCGCCGACACCGACGAACATCTCGACGAAGTCAGAACCTGAGATCGAGTAGAACGGCACCCCGGCCTCTCCGGCCACGGCGCGCGCCAGCAGGGTCTTGCCTGTGCCCGGCGGGCCGTACAGCAGCACGCCCTTGGGGATCTTCGCCCCGATGGCCTGGAACTTGCCAGGGGCCTGCAGGAACTCCTTGATCTCCTGGAGTTCCTCGATCGCCTCGTCCGCGCCTGCCACGTCGGCGAACGTGGTCTTCGGCGTGTCCTTGGTGATGAGCTTGGCCTTGGACTTCCCGAAGTTCATCACCCGGGAGCCGCCGCCCTGCATCTGGTTCAGCATGAACAGGAAGATCAGGATGATCAGCAGCAGCGGCAGCCAGGTCTCGATAAGGCCGAAGATCGAGCTGCCCTTGGGCACTTCGACGTTGTAGCCCTGCGGCAGGTTGCCCTTGGCGTACTCCTGCTGCAGCGTGGTGGCGAGCTGCTGGCCCTGGTTGCCGACCCAGGAGGCCTGCAGCGGCTGGCCACTCTTGGGCGTGATCTGGATGGTCTGTTCGGAGTCGATCAGCAGCGCCGACTTGACCTCGCCGCGCTGGATGAGGCTGATGACCTGTGAGGTGTCGGCCTGCTTGTACGACGTGCCCGAGCTGGCGTACCGGTAAAGGAAGAAGAACAGCATCAGAACGACGAGGACAGCAATGAATGGCCCGCGGAAGTAGCGCTTCAGATCCATAGACGAACGACCGCGCTGGTAGCGGGCCGAACCCTCCTGACGAGCCTCAGGTCCCGCCGACCCCCGGCGGGACTGCCAAACGTCCTAGCGCCCACGCGCAGCTTTCCTCTCCCCCCGCCAGTATCACGGGAATAATCGACGGTACACCGCGCCGGCTACTGCTGACACGCAGGAGGCGCGTTTGTCGCCGCGGCCCCCGGCAGTTCCTACCCGGTGAACGCATTTCATCTTGAGTTGTGTTCCCCGCCGGCGCTGGCCTCAGGCGCCGTCGCCTCCGGGTCGCTGTAGACGTGCGCGGCCAGGGTTCCGATGAACGGCAGGTTCCGGTACCGCTCCGCGTAGTCGAGGCCGTAGCCGATCACGAACGCGTTGGGGATGTCGAACCCCGTGTAGGACACGTCGACGTCCACCCGCGCGGCGCCTGGCTTGCGCAGCAGAGTGCATACCCGCAGCGAGGCCGGGCCACGCGACTGCAGGTTCCGGACCAGCCAGGACAGGGTCAGGCCGGAGTCGATGATGTCCTCGACCACGAGTACATGACGGTCCGTGATGTCGCAGTCGAGGTCCTTGAGAATGCGCACTACCCCTGAGGACTTTGTGCCGGACCCGTAGGACGAGACCGCCATCCAGTCCATCTCGACCGGCAGCCGCATGGCGCGGGCCAGGTCGGCCATGACCATGACCGCGCCCTTGAGCACCCCGACCAGCAGCAGTTCGCGATCGGCGTAATCCGCGTCAATCTGGCCGGCCATCTCGGCTATGCGCTGCTGCAGGCGCTCCGCGGTGATCAGGACCTCTTCCAGGTCGGTGCCCATGTCATTCGCGTCCACCCGCGCCCTCCCGGTTGCTCCCGACCAGCAGCAGCTTGCCATACCCGCGCTGGCCGCGGATCCCCCCGGGCAGGTCAATCCAGCGCTGCCCGTGCCACCCGGTGACCAGCGCGTCGAGGCCGGCCACGTGGCGGGCGGTGAGCGAGCCCGCCGGGCAGCCGGCCGCGATGGCCGCGTTCCTGAGCACCCGGGACCTGATCGCCCCCGGCAGCTCCGCGAGCGCGTCAAGCGGAAGCTCAGAGCCCCCCGGGGCGATGCGTTCTGCCGCGGTTTTGGCCAGATCGTCGAGAACGTCGGCATCGGCCCGCGCCTGCTGAGCCGTGCGGGCGAGGGCCTCGGCCACGCCGGGCCCGAGCTCAGCCTCGAGCACCGGGAGCACCCGGTGGCGCACCCGGGCGCGGGCGAAGGCCGGGTCGGTGTTCTGCGGGTCGTGCCAGGCGTCGAGGTTCAGGGCGGCGCAGGCGGCCTGGGTCTGGGCGCGGCCGATCCCGAGCAGCGGGCGCAGGTAACGGCCGTTGCGCTCGGCCATGCCCGCCAGCGAGCGGGCCCCGGAGCCGCGGGCCAGGCCGAGCAGCACGGTCTCGGCCTGATCGTCCCGGGTGTGGCCAAGCAGGACGACCGCGGCGCCGTAGGAACTGGCCGCCCGGTCCAGCGCCTGGTACCGGGCGGCGCGGGCGGCCGCCTCCGGGCCCGGGTAGCCCGTGCCGCCCGCCGCCGGCCCGGCGGGCCTGGGCACGGTCACGGTGATGCACGGCACCGGGTCGAGCCCCAGGCCGCTCAGCGCCTTGGTCACGGCCTGGGCCTGCTCGGCCGATCCGTCCTGCAGCCCGTGATCAACGGTGACGCCGCCGCCGCGCAGCCCGAGCCTGGGCGCCTCGAACGCGAGCGCGGCGGCCAGGGACAGCGAGTCCGCGCCGCCGGAGCAGGCGACCAGGACCAGGTCACCGTCGGCCAGGCCGGCCTCGCCCAGGGCCCGGCGCAGCGCCAGGCGGATCTCCGCGACAGCAGGGTGCGGGCCCATACCCGGTCAGCCGGGTTTCAGCTCGCGGCGGCGCCGCTGCCGTTCAGCCCGCCGGCCGCGCCGTCGACACGCTCCAGCCAGGCCTGCGGGTGGGTGATCTCGTCCCGCGTCGGGAGCGTCTCCGGGGAGGTCCAGACCTTGTTGAACACGTCCATGCCGGCCTCTTCCACGACCGTCTTGACGAACTTCGACCCCTGCTCGTACTGCTTCATCTTGAGGTCGATGCCGAGAATCCGCCGGATGGCCTGCTCGATCCGGCCCGCGCTGACCCGCCGGGCCGAGAACTTGGCCCGGATCTCCGCCACCGACGGCACCACCTGCGGGCCGACCGCGTCCATCACGTAGTCGCCGTGGCCCTCGACCAGCGTCATCACCGCGGTCAGCCGGTCCAGGATCTCGCGCTGGCGCGGGCTCTGGATCGCCTCGATCAGGCTCTCGCCGCCGCCGCGGACCGCGCCGGCCACCGCGTCCGCCGCGGACCGCAGGCGGTCCAGGATCGAGGCCGGGTCCAGGTCGGAGGCCAGCAGGAACTCGGTCATCTGCTGCTGCACGTAGGGCCGGAGCCAGGTCACCGACGTGAACTGGGTCCTGTGGGTCTCTTCGTGCAGGCACACCCAGCGCCTGAAGTCATGCGGATCCACCCCGAGCTCGCGCTCCACCATCAGGATGTTCGGCGCGACCAGGGTCAGCCGGCCCGCAGGAGCGTCCGAGGCGCCGGCGTCGGGCGTGTCCGGGTCCGGCGGCAGGAACAGCTCGTACTGGCCGAGCACCCGGCCGGCCAGGTAGGCAAGGATCAGGCCCGCCTGCATGCCGGTGACCCGCGACCCGACCGCGGTGATCACCGATCCGGCCGGCGGCGCCGTGCCCCGCTCCTGCATGTGCTCGACCAGCGGGTCGAGCACCACCCGGAACCCGTCCACATTGGCGCGAATCCACCCGGGACGGTCCACCACGGCGATCCGGCCGCCGTCGCCCGAGCCGGCCAGCCCGGTGACCTCGCGGACAGGCTCCTGGACGGCGCCGGCGAGCGCGCGCAGCTCCGCCACCACCTTCCTGGCCTCACCCATGCTGACCTGAGGCCCAGGCCGTGCCCACCGCACTCCGGTTGACGTGGCGACATCCCAGTCGATCATCTGCGAGCTACTCACCCCCCCACCGTACGTGGACCGGTCGGGTACCCACATACCCGGCGACCGATGAATGCCACCTGCGCGGGTGGTTCCGGGCCCCGCGGGCGGCTCAGTGGCACCCGCAGCCCGCCAGTGAGGTAGCCAGCCGGTCCAGGTCGTCTGCGGCCGGATCCAGGCCCGCCTTGGGCAGCCGGTCGGCCATGAACGCGAACGCGAGCAGCTGGCCGTTCCTCGCATAGGCGACCCCGGCCAGCGAGGCCACGGTCAGCAGGTTGCCGGTCTTGGCCCGGACGACCCCGAGCGCGGGCGGCCCCAGGTCGTTGAACACGCTTCCGCCCCGGGCCAGGGTGCCGGAGAACCCGGCCACCGGCATGCCGGTGAGGACCGGCCGGAGCCCCGGCTGGCCGGGGGCCGCGGCCAGCCGGATCAGCTGGACCAGCGTGGCGGGCGTGATCCGGTCCCGGGGCGACAGGCCGCTCCCGTCGACCAGGCTGACCCCGCTGCGGACGCCGAGCTTGCGCAGGACGGCCGTTTCCGCGGCGGCCCCGCCGCTGAACGAGGCCGGGCGCCCGGTAGCGATCGCGACCTGCCGGGCCAGGTTCTCCGCGATCACGTTGTTGCTCTCGGTGAGCATCTGGGCCACGATCTCGGCCAGCGGCGGTGACGACACGGACGCGATCGTGGCGGCACGGCGCGACGGACTGGTCTCGGCCGCCTGCCGCGAACCCTGATCCCGTGAGCGGCCAGGAACGAGGCGAAGGCCGTCGCGGCGCTGGCCGCCGGGGCTGATGAGCGGGGCAGGAAGTTGCCAGGGACGTCCGCGTCCTGGGGTGCGCCGCTGGCGGTGAGCCTGCCCTGATCCACCTCGAGCGCCTCGATCGGGCTGACGTTGCCCGTGGTGACGTAGTCCGGCGACCAGCCGGGGGCCATCGTCGGCCCGCTGTACAGCGCCGCGTCGTAGCCGAGCCGCACCGCGTGCACGCCCTTGGCGCGCAGGGCCCGGGCCGTTGCCGCGGCGAGCGACCTCAGCGTGGCCGGCTGCGGGTAGTCGGAGGCGGGCGGGGTTCCTGCGGCCAGCGTGGGGTCGCCGCCGCCGACCAGGACGATGGACGACGGCCGGGGCCCGGCCATGACCGTGGTGTGCAGCCGCGCGCCCGGGCCGAGCACGTGCAGCGCGGCGACTGCGACGGCCAGCTTCGCGGTGGAGGCGGGGGCAAAGCCCGAGCTCCCGTCGCGGGAGAGCAGCACCCGGCCGGTGGTCAGGTCGGTGACCACCGCGCCGACGTGGGCGCCGAGCTGGGGGGATCCGAGCAGGCCGGACAGCGCGGAGGTCACGCCCGCGGCCGTGGCCACCGGCCCGGAATACCCGGTTTGGCCGTAATGTGAGGGCTGCGACGCGCCGGCGGGCGGGTCACCTGCCGGGCCGAGCACCGGCCCGGCCTGGGCCAGGCTGTGACTGGCTACCGTGGGCAGCCGCCACAGCGCGAGCCGCGCCGGGAGCAGGTGCGCCACGGCCGTGCCCGCGGCCATGGTGAACAGGCTGAGCAGGGCGAGCGACACCCACGCCAGGCGGTGGAGCCGACGCACCCGTTCACCACCTCTCACGAAATGCTGGGCCCGCTGGACACCGGGGCGCCAGGACCGGGTAGACAACCAGCAGCGGAGTTCCCGGACAGCGGAATTCATTCAACGCGACGGAGTCCATCATCTACGGGCCGAGAGGGCGGAGTCGTGGAGTTCGATGTGATCATCGAGATCCCCAAGGGTCAGCGCAACAAATACGAAATGGATCATGAAACAGGCAGAATCCGCCTCGACCGGATGCTGTTCACCTCCACTCGGTACCCGGCTGATTACGGTTTCATCGAGGGCACGCTAGCCGACGACGGCGACCCGCTCGACGCGCTTGTGCTGCTTGAGGAGCCTACGTTTCCCGGGTGCCTGATCCGCTGCCGGGCAATCGGAATGTTCCGGATGCGGGACGAGAAAGGCTCCGACGACAAGGTGCTGTGCGTAGCGGCGACAGATCCGCGCATGGCTCACCTGCGCGAGATCACAGACGTCTCGGAGTTCGACCGCCTGGAGATCCAGCACTTCTTCGAGGTCTACAAGGCGCTCGAGCCCGGCAAGGAGGTGGAGACGGCCAAGTGGGTAGGCCGGGACGAGGCCTATGCCGAGATCGAGACCTCCCGGGACCGGCTGGCCGGAGCGGAGGAGGCCGGCGGCCACTGACCCAGGGACCGGCCCGGAGGAGGACGGCGGCGCTGACACCGGACCAGCCCCGGGGAGGACGGCGACCGTGACACCAGACCCGCCCCGGCCAGGCTCCCGGCCTGCAAGGCGCCCGCCCCGGCCGGGCCCTGGCCTGCAAGGCGCCTGCCCCGGCCGGGCCCTGGCCCGCAAGGCGTCCCCAACCCCAGGCGTCTCGCCCGCCTCCCGGGTCGCGCCCGCCCCGCCCGGGTCCCCTGCCCGCCGTCACGGGCCTGATCCATGTGGCTTTGCTGTAGTTGGGTGTACAGCAAACTCACATCGATCACGCTTCTCATCCGGACCGGGGCGGGGGGACGCGGCCGGCGGCCTCCGGCCCCAGCCGAGCGGGCCCGGCCCGGCCTCGCGAGTGCCAGGACAGCGCCTGATGGGCAGGCCCGCGTGAGGTGGGCATATACGGAAGGAGCAAGTCGCTATCTGATAGCGCATAAGCGACACTGAGTAGTGAACGCCTGAACGAGAGCGAGGAGGTGCCATGGAACAAGCTGAGGACGTGCTCAGCCGGGCGCCGCTGTTCGAGGCGTTGGACGAGGAGGGCACGAAGGCGCTGCGTGCGGGCGTGGTCGAGGTCGAACTGGCCCGCGGTGAGCGGTTGTTCCATGAGGGCGACAACGGCGACCGGCTGTACGTGGTGCTCGACGGCAAGATCAAGCTGACCCGGGCGGCCGCGGACGGCCGGGAGAACCTGACCAGCGTGCTCGGTCCGGGCGAGATGTTCGGTGAGCTGTCGCTGTTCGACCCCCGGCCCCGCACGATGGGCGCGGTCGCGGTCACGGACGCCCGCCTCGCGGCCCTGGCTCACGACGAACTGCGGAGCTGGCTGGCCGGGCGGCCCGACGTCGCTATGAACCTTTTGCGGGCCTTGGTGCAGCGGCTGCGCCGCACCAACGACGTCCTGTCCGATCTGGTCTTCACCGATGTGCCGGGCCGGGTGGCGAAGGCCCTGCTGGACCTGGCCCAGCGGTTCGGCACTCAGGAAGAGGGCGGCCTGCAGGTAAATCACGACCTGACCCAGGAGGAGCTGGCCCAGCTGGTGGGCGCCTCACGGGAGACGGTGAACAAGGCCCTCGCCGACTTCGTGGCGCGCGGCTGGATTCAGCTGCACCCCAAGTCGGTGCTCCTGATCGACCAGGAGCGAATGCGCAAGCGGGCCAGGTAGCGCACGCAGCGCGGCGGTCCGGCTGGGCTCAGTACGTCACGCCGGGCGGGAGTTCGCCCCGCTCGGCCAGGTAGTCGAGCTGCGCCCGCACCGACCACTCGGCGAACGGCCACAGCGCCCGGTCCACGTCCACGTAGACCCGGGCCACGATGCCGGCCAGCGTGGTCTCCCCGGCGGCGACCGCGGCCGTCACCTCGGCGAGCCGTTCCGCGCGGTGCGCGATGTAGTAATCGAGCGTTCCGGCCGGGTCCGCGAGCATGGGGCCGTGCCCGGGCAGCAGCGCGGCCAGCCCATGGGTGTCGGTCAGCGTCCGCAGCCGGTCCAGCGAGCGGAGGTAGGCGCTCAGGCTCCCGTCGCTTCCGATCACGGTGGTGCCCCGGCCGAGCACGGTGTCGCCGGTCAGCATCGCGCCGTCCGCCTCCAGCAGCAGGCACACCGAGTCGGCCGAGTGCCCGGGCGTCTCGATCACCCGCAGCTCGCAGCCGCCCGCCCGGACCGTGTCGCCCGGTCCGAGGCCTTCGGGACCCAGCCGGTGCGCCGGGTCGACCGCGAGCACCGGGGCGCCGGTGAGCTCGGCCAGCCGCCTGGCGCCGTCCGAGTGGTCCGGATGGCCGTGGGTGAGCACGATCTTCTCGATGCGCTGGCCCGCCGCCAGGGCGGTCGCGTGCACCCGCTGCAGGTGCCCCTCGTCGCCAGGCCCGGGGTCCACCGCGATGGCGGGCTCTGCGCCTGGCTCGGCGACCAGCCAGGTGTTGGTCCCGTCCAGCGTCATCAGCGACGGGTTGGGCGCCAGCACACAGCGGACCCGGGCCGTGCCCGAGCCGTCGATCTCACCGCGGGCGGTCTCACTCATGGTCGCTCTCAGTCACAGCGGGTAATCGAGATCGGCCGGGAGGGTCAGCCAGACCGCGCCCTCGGCCACGCTCGCCTCCGGCAGCAGCGGCCTGACCGTGCGCGGCTTGAGCGCGACCGCCACGTCCGCGCACGCGGCGAGCTCGGCCAGGGTCACCGCGGTCGGCGGCCAGAGCACGATCTCCTTCCGGCGCCCGGCCGCGATCGCGTCCTCCGGACGGACCCAGGCCACCTCGGCCGCCTCGCCCCCGACGTCCCTGGTGCGCTGCTGGTGCGGCAGCGCGGCCGCGAAGAACCTGGCGTCGAAGCGCCGTTCCTCGACCACCGGGGTGATCCACCGCGACCAGGGCCGCAGCAGGTCGGACCGGAGCACGAGCCCGCGCCGGGCGAGCATCTCGGCCAGCGACAGCGACCGGCTGATCAGCGCGTGCCGGTCTTCTTCCCAGTCCGCGCCGGTCGTGTCGGCCACCACCGAATCGGCGGACGGGCCGGCCAGTAGCACGCCGGACTCCTCGAAGGTCTCCCGGACCGCGGCGCAGACCAGCGCGCACGCCAGCTCCGGGCCCACCTCGAAGATCCGGCCCCACTCGGCCGGCTCCGGGCCGGCCCAGGCGACCTGCTCGTCGGCGTCCCTGGCGTCGACCGAACCGCCGGGGAAGACGAACGCGCCGGGCGCGAACGCCATCGAGGACTGGCGGCGCAGCATGTAGACCTCGAGGCCGGGGCGGGCCGGGCGCAGCAGCATGACCGTGGCCGCGTCGCGCGGCGTGGCCGGAGGCTGCCGCCCGGCGAGGACCTCACGGGCCCGCTCGCCCAGCTTGTCCCCGATCCGGATCGCGCCGGCGTCCACTCAGTCTGCGACCTCTGCGATCAGCTCGACCTCGACCGGGGTGTCCCGCGGCAGCACGGCCATGCCCACAGCACTGCGCGCGTGCCTGCCAGCTTCGCCGAACACCTCGATCAGCAGCTCGCTCGCGCCGTTGATCACCTGAGCCTGCTCGGTGAAGTCGGGCGCGCTGGCCACGAAGCCGACCACCTTGACGATCCGCCGGACCGCGGACAGCCCGCCGGTCACCGACGCCACGGCGGCCAGCGCGTTCAGCGCGCAGGTCCGGGCCAGCGCGCTGGCCTCCCCCACGCTGACGCCAGCCCCGACCTTGCCGGTGGCCAGCAACTGGCCGTCGACGATCGGCAGCTGCCCGGCCGTGTACACGTACGGCCCGGTCCGTACCGCGGGCAGGTAGGCGGCCAGCGGGGGTGTCACCTTGGGCAGCGTGAGCCCGAGCGCGGCGAGCCTGGCCTCGGGTGAGCCCTCGAGCGGCTCCGCGTCGGCGCTCATGCTTTCTCTCGCTTCATATAGGCGACGAGCTGCTCGGTGTTCGGTCCCGGAATGACCGCCACGAGCTCCCAGCCGTCGTCGCCCCAGTTGTCCAGGATCTGCTTGGTCGCGTGCACTAGCAGCGGCACGGTCGCGTACTCCCACTTCGCCATACGCCGAACACTAGCGGGGACGCGCAGGCCCGCGGACACCACTCTGGCTCAGGGGCGCATGTGCGCCCGATTCGCCCGTCCGCGGGTGTGCCTGCGCCCCCGGTTATGCCCCAGAATCGTCCGCGGACTTGGCGCGGCCCGACGCTCTCCCGGCCGCGGTTCTCCGGGGCGCTGCGACCTCGGGCGCTGTGTCCTGGGCAGGCACCGGGTCGATCTCGTCGGTCGACACATCGGATACGACCGATTTGCCGTCGCCCAGGCCAGCCGGGATCTCCGGGATCGCGGGGACATCGGGTATCTCGAGCGGCGCCCCGCTCTCGATCGCCGCCTCTTCCTTCTCCACATCCTCGTTGCTGAAGTCGGCCATCGAGGCGGAGTCCGCGCCTGCCTTCCGTTCTCCTCCATCCTCCGGAGGAGTGAACTTGTCGAAGAACCTGAGCAGCTCGACCGGCACCGGCATGACCAGCGTGCTGTTCTTCTCCGCGGCGACCTCGACCACCGTCTGCAGCAGCCGCAGCTGCAGTGCAGCGGGATCGCGGGCCATGACGTTGGCTGCCGCGGCCAGGCGCTTGGAGGCCTGGTACTCGCCGTCGGCGGTGATGATCCGCGCGCGCCGCTCCCGCTCCGCCTCCGCCTGTCGTGACATCGACCGCTTCATGCTCTCGGGCAGCGAGACGTCCTTGATCTCCACTCGCTCGACCCGGACACCCCAGGGGCCCTCAGTCGGCTCGTCGATGATCTGCCGGAGCTTCTGGTTCACGCTGTCCCGCTCGGAGAGCAGCTGGTCCATCTCGGACTGGCCGATAATCGAGCGCAGCGAGGTCTGCGCCTGCTGGGAGACCGCGAACATGTAGTTCTGCACGTTGATGGTGGCCTTGATCGGGTCGACGACCCGGAAATAGACCACGGCATCGACGCGCACGGTCACGTTGTCCCTGGTGATGCCATCCTGGGCCGGGACTGCCATGGCGACGATCTGCATGTTGACCTTCTGCATCTTGTCGCCGAACGGCCGGATGACCGTCAGCCCGGGACCGCGCGTGCCAGGTAGGACCCGCCCGAACCTGAAAATGATGCCCTGCTCGTACTGTTGTACGACCTTCAGCGAGCGGCCGGCCGTAATGAGCCCGCCGACGATGAGAATCAACAAAATGACCACTAGGGCAACCATCACCTTCACCTCTTCCCCGGTCACGGTTACGCCAGTTATTGCTTCTTCCGTCCCAGCCTAGTGGCATTCCCTCGTGGCGTTACGGCACGCGGGTGGGGCGTCGGCGCCACGGGTTCGCGACCTGGTAGCTGACACGCATCGGCCCCGGCCGTGGTTCACCGGGTACCCGGCCGTCGCCCGTTGGAGGCCCGGCCTGACCTCGGTGGTTACCGGTGCGTCAACGCGGATAGCCTCCAAGGCGTGAGCACACGCGACACCGACTGGGACGGAGTGCGGCTGCACGTCGTCACCGGAAAGGGCGGCACCGGCAAGACCACCGTGGCCGGCGCCCTGGCGCTCGCGCTCGCGTCCGGCGGGAAGCGGGTGCTGCTGATGGAGGTCGAAGGGCGGCAGGGGATCGCCCAGGTCTTCGACCGCCCGCCGCTCCCTTACGAGGAGCGCAAGATCGCGGTGGCCCCGGCCAGCGCCACGCAGCCCGGGGGGGACGTGTACGCACTCGTCGCCGACCCGGAATCGGCGCTGATCGAGTATCTCGAGATGTTCTACAACCTGCGTCACGCGGGCAAGGCGCTGAACCGGTTCGGCGTGATGGACTTCGCGACCACGATCGCACCGGGGTTGCGCGACGTGCTGCTGACCGGGAAGGCGGCCGAGGCGGTCCGCAGAAAGCGGCACGGCAAGCTGGTCTACGACGCCGTGGTCATGGACGCGCCGCCCACCGGCCGGATCGGCCGGTTCCTCAACGTCTCCTCCGAAGTGTCCGGGCTTGCGCGGGTCGGGCCCATCCGGAATCATGCCGACACCGTGCGGAAGGTGATGCGGTCCCCGGAGACCGCCGTGCATTTCGTCACGTTTCTCGAGGAGATGCCCGTCCAGGAGGTCCTGGACGGCGTGGCCGAGCTGCGCGATCTGGACGGCGGCGGGATACAGGTCGGCGGGATCATGATCAACATGGTCCGGTCCGCGGAGCTGTCCCCCAGCCAGCTCCGCGCGGCGGAGGCCGGCGCGGTCGATGAGCATGAGCTCGCCATCGGCCTCAAGGCCGCGGGGATCGACGACAGCCTGCGCCTGGCGTCCGACCTGGCCGCCGAGCTCACCCAGCATGCGGTGGCCGCCGCCGGCCAGGAGACGCAGCGCCAGCGGCTCGCCGAGCCGGGCCAGCCCCGCTACGACCTGCCGATGATCACCGATGGCATGGACCTCGGGGGCCTGTACCGGCTGGCGGGTGCGCTCCGGGACCAGGGAGCCGCGTGATGAGCCAGGTTGTCTCGCCGCCCGATCTCGATGTCGACCGGCTGATCGACGACCGCCGGACCCGGGTCATCGTCTGCTGCGGATCCGGCGGCGTGGGCAAGACCACCACGGCGGCCGCGATCGGCCTGCGCGCCGCGGAACGCGGCCGGCACGTGGTGGTGCTCACCGTGGACCCGGCCCGCAGGCTGGCCCAGTCGATGGGCCTGTCCCGGCTGGACAACACCCCGCGCCCGGTCCCGTTCCAGGAGCAGGAGCCTGAGGAGATCGTCCCCCCGGGCGAGCACGGCGAAGCCGGGACAGCCGCGACGGCCGGCCGAAGGCTGGCCCGAGCGGATGTCACGCGGGGGGGTCCTGGGGGGTCGTCCCCCCCGGGCCCGCAGGGCAGCCTGCACGCCATGATGCTCGACATGAAGCGGACCTTCGACGAGATCGTCGAGGCTCACGCCGACCCGGACCGTGCGGCCCAGATCCTGGCCAACCCCTTCTACCAGTCGCTGTCGTCCGGCTTCTCCGGCACGCAGGAGTACATGGCCATGGAGAAGCTCGGCCAGCTGCGCCGGGCCGACGAGTGGGACCTGATCGTGGTGGACACCCCGCCGAGCCGGTCCGCGCTCGATTTCCTGGACGCTCCGCAGCGGCTGGGCCGGTTCCTCGACGGCCGCCTGATCAAGCTCCTCGTGGTTCCGGCCAAGGTGGGCGGGCGGGCCTACCTGAAAATCCTGAACGCCGGATTCGGGGTGGTGACCGGGGTCCTGACCCGCGTGCTCGGCACCCAGGTGCTCACCGACGTGCAGACGTTCGTCTCCGCCCTGGACACGATGTTCGGCGGGTTCCGGGAGCGGGCCGACTACACCTACCAGCTGCTGCGTGCCCCCGGCACGGCGTTCCTGGTCATCGCGGCGCCCGAGCCGGACGCGCTGCGTGAGGCATCGTACTTCGTCGAGCGCCTCGGCCAGGAGGGCATGCCGCTGGCCGGCCTGATCCTGAACCGGGTGCACCGCTCGCCCGCCGCACGGCTCTCGGCCGCACGCAGCCTGGCCGCGGCCGAGACCTTGCAGGCCGTGGACGAGCAGGCGGACGGCGAGACCAGCGCGGCACAGAACGGGGCGCCGCACGCGCTGACCATTGCCGCCCTGCGGCTGCACGCCGAGCGAATGCGGCTGTCGGCAGCCGAGCACCGGGTGTCGGAGCACTTCGTGGCCGCGCACCCGCACGTGCCCGTCGCCGAGGTACCCGCTCAGCCCGATGACGTGCATGATCTGGCCGGGCTGCGGGCAGTCGGTGAAAGCTTCTTTGCTGGATAACGGGCCGCGGTAGCCGGGTGAGCCCCGGTGCGGCGCCTCGCCGCCTGGCCTGCCCTCAAGGGCGGCCTGGCCGTCGCGACGCTGCGATCAGCAGGCGACGAGGCAGAGATCAGCTTGCGACGAGTTCGTCCCCGGCACGCTCGTACTGGTTGCGCGCGCTCTCGAGCAGCTCGCGCCATGAGATCACATCCGGGCGGCGGCGGAGCAGCGCGCGCCGCTCACGCTCGGTCATGCCGCCCCACACTCCGAACTCAATCCGGTTGTCGAGCGCGTCGGCGAGGCACTCGGTCCGGACAGGGCACCCCCGGCAGATCAGCTTGGCCCGGTTCTGCGCCGCACCCTGAACGAAAAGCTCGTCAGGATCAGTTCCCTTGCACGCAGCACGCGCGGTCCAGTCCGTGATCCACATGTTAGCCCACTCCTCCTGATCGTCACGCCCGCGAAGGGTCGTCACGCCGGATGGCGTCTCGGTACGGTCCGGGCACACGGCGGCACGCCGGGCCTCGGTAGCGATGGTCGCGGAAGACGAACTTACGGAAGTCCAGCGGCCAGCGCTAGACCCCTGGGGGCCCATTTCTCAAATAGCTCTCCTGGACTATGTGGACAGAACTGACTAGTCACGGCCTTGCTCACTCCACTCCCCGGTGCCATCCAATCCGGCCTGGCAGCAGGCCCCGCGCGGAGGTCACGCTCTGTAAGGACTGCCGGGTAGACCGCAGGTTCCGGTTATCCCGGTACGCCCATTAGGATTGCCAGCGTAACCTGATTCCGTGCGGAAATCGGAACGCCACGCCCGCCTCGGTGACCTCAGTACTGTCGGCAGGCTCCTGGCCATATCCGTGGGCGCGGGGCTGCTGGCCGCGGCCGTGGCTGTGCCGGTCGTCGGCGCCATCGGGGTCGTCACCCGCAACGCGGCAAATACCTTCAATACCCTCAAAGTACCCTCATTGGGACAGCTGCCCGCCCGCTCTGAGCTGCTGAACACTAAGGGTCACCTGATCGCGTACTACTACCCGAACAACATCAACCGCGTGCCGGTCAGCTACAACCAGATCGCGCCGGTGATGCGGGAGGCAATCCTCGCGATTGAGGACAATAGGTTCTACCTGCACGGGGCATTCGACCTGCGGGGCACCGCGCGCGCGCTGGTCAACGACCTGAGCGGCTCGTCCACCCAGGGCGGCTCCACGCTCGCGCAGGAGTACGTCAAGAACGCCCTCATCCTGACCGCGACGACCAGGCAGGAGCAGCTCGCCGCGTCCGAGGAGACGGTCGAGCGGAAGATCCGCGAGCTGCGGATAGCCGCCATCGTCGAGCACGAGATGACCAAGAACCAGCTGCTCGCCGCCTACCTCAGCGCCGCGTACTTCAACAACAACGCCTACGGCGTCCAGGTGGCGGCGCAGCGCTATTTCGGGACCGACGCGCTGCACCTGACGCTGCCGGAGTCGGCCCTGCTAGCCGGCATCGTGCGGAACCCGACGGCCTACGACCCGCTCACCAACGCCAAGGCCGCCCTGGCCCGGCGCAATGTGGTGCTCCAGCGGATGGTGCAGACCGGTTACATCACGCAGGCGCAGGCCAACGCCGTCGGGAAGCAGGGGCTCGGCCTGCATCCCACGACCACCCCGCTGCAGAGCGGGTGCACCAGCCAGTCCGCGGCCAGCGCCGCGTTCTTCTGCGACTTCGTGCTCGCCTCGATGAAGGTCGACCCTGCGTACGCCAAGGCTTACAAGGCCCTGAACACTGTCGGCGGCCTGAAGATCTACACCACCCTGAACCCGAAGGACCAGGCCGCCGCGACGAACGCGGTGAACTTCGTGGTCCCGCCACGCTCGCCCGGGTTCAACCCCGGCAACAACGTGGATACCGAGGTGCTGATGCAGCCGGGCACCGGTTACGTCCGCGCGATCGCGGTGGACCGGCCCTACGGCAACGGGCCGGGCCACACCACGGTCGATTATGCGGTGGAGACCCAGTACAACGGCGGGCAGGGGGTCCAGACGGGATCCTCGAGCAAGCTGTTCACCCTGGTCACGGCCCTGAAGCAAGGGGTGCCTTTCGGCTTCACCCAGAATGTCGTCTCCCCGAGCTCGATCGGCCCGTACTTCAACTGCCAGAACCAGCCCACGGGCTTGTTCAACGTGGTCAACGCTGAGGGGAACACCACCAAGCCCGAGATCTTCACGCTCTACAACGGGACCACGCAGTCCATCAACGTGTTCTACGCCCACCTGGAGCAGAAGGTCGGGCTCTGCAACGTGGTGCGGACCGCGGCCAGCATGGGGCTGACCTTCGCCAACGGCAAGTCGCTGCTCCAGCCGGACAAGGCGCTCAACCAGCTGGACTCCGCGGACAACAACCCGTCGTTCACTCTCGGCTCGGAGCCGGTCGCGCCGATGAGCATGGCCGCGGCCTACGCCACCGTGGCCGCCCGTGGGGTTTACTGCGCGCCGATCGCGATCAGCCACATCCTGACCAGGAACAACACGGCACTGCCGGTGAAGTCGGCGAACTGCCACCGGGTGATGCCGCCTGAGGTGGCTGACGCGGCGAACTTCATCCTGCAGGGCGTCATCACATCGGGCACGGCGTCCAACCGGGGCATCGGCATTCCGGTCGCGGGCAAGACCGGCACCGCCAACGGCGGGTTCTACGCCGCGTTCGGCGGCTACACCCCCCGCCTGGTCGGGTACGCGTCGGTGTTCAACCCGATCAACCCCACCGGCTTCGGCGCGATGGTCGGGTTCCGCGCCTGCTACCGCGAGGTATCCGGCGGTGAGGACTGCCCCGGGCAGATGTTCGGCGACAACGCGCCGGCCGCCACGTGGCAGATGACCTTCCTGCACGCGTCGCTGGGCCTCCCGCCCGCGCAGTTCATCGGGGTGCCCGGCGACAGCCCGTTCTTCTCCCTGGGTAACGGGTTCAACTCGCCCAAGCCCCCGAAGCCACCGAAGCCACCCAAGAAGCCAGGCGGGGGCGGGGGCGGGGGTGGCGGCGGTAACGGCGGAGGCGGCGGAGGCGGGAACGGGAACGGGAACGGCGGCGGCCCGCCCACCTAACGCGACACCAGGCGGTCGGCTGGTCAGCACCAGGGCCGTCGATGTGAGTTTGCTGCAGTCAGGTGTGCAGCAAACTCGCTTCGATCATGGTCGATGATGCTCGCCGTCGACGCTCATGCGGTAAGCGGGATTGCTGGGGCGAGTGCGTCACTTGGTGCGGCGGGCTTAGCGTTCCGGGCCCTGCAGGTCGTCAACTGGTGAGCGCGCGGCGGACTTCGCCCGCTACCCGGCCGCCCTCGGCGCGCCCGGCCACCCGCGGCGTGACCGCCTTCATGACCTGCCCCATCGCGGACATGCCCGACGCCCCGGTCTCGGCGATCACCTCGGCGACGATCGCCGCCAGCTCATCGTCGCCCAGCTGAGCAGGCAGGTAACCGGCCAGCACCTCGTCCTCGGCCCGCTCCGCGGCCGCCTGGCCGGCCCGCCCGGCCGCCTCGAACGCATCCGCCGCCTCGCGGCGCCGCCTGGCCTCCCGCGCCAGCACCTTGAGCACCTCGTCGTCGCTGAGGTTGCGGGGCGCCTTCCCCGCCACCTCCTCGTTGGTGATCGAGGTGAGGACCATCCGCAGCGTTCTGGTCCGCACCTCGTCACGCGCCTTCATCGCGGCGGTGAGATCGCTGCGGAGCCGGTCCTTGAGTTCAGCCATGAGGACATCATCGCGTCCGCGGCGAGGCAGGCGCCGGTCGCGGTGGCGTAATGGCCCGTAAGGCATGGCACCATAAATGGATGAGAGCCAAAGCCCTCCTCGGGTCCACAGCGGCGGCGGGCGCCGCCGTCATCGGCTACGCCGCGGTCGTCGAGCGCAACTGGTTCACGCTGCGCCGCTACGACGTCCCGGTGCTCCGCCCGGGGGCGCGGCCGGTACGGATCCTGCACATCTCCGACGTGCACCTGACGCCGGGCCGTCACCGGCTGCTGTCGTGGATCAGGTCGCTGGACGCTCTGCAGCCCGACATGGTGGTGAATACGGGCGATTCCATCGCCCATCCGGAGGCCGTTCAGCCCTTCCTCGAGGCACTCGGGCCGCTCCTAGACCGGCCGGGCGTTTTTGTCTATGGCTCGAACGACCTATATGCGCCCGTGCCCAAGAACCCGGCGCGCTACCTATGGGGCCGTAGCAAACTGCATCCAGAACGTGGCCTGCCCGACCTGCCCTGGGCCGAGCTCGGCGCGGGCATGGAGGCGGCCGGGTGGCTGAACGCGAACAACCGGCGCGGGCGGCTCAAGGCCGGTGAGCTGGATGTCGAGGTGGCCGGCGTGCATGACTCGCACATCGGCTACGACCGGTACGACGAGATCGCCAGGCAGGCCGATCCCGCGGCCGACCTGAGGCTCGGCGTGCTGCACTCGCCGGAGCCCGAGATCATGGACAGGTTCGCGGCCGACGGCTACGACCTTCTGCTGGCCGGCCACACCCACGGCGGCCAGGTGTGCGTGCCGTGGTTCGGCACGCTGGTGACCAACTGCGGCGTTGACCGGGCCCGGGCCCGCGGGCTGCACCGCCATCCCGCCGATGGCTACCTGTGGCGCCCCGGCGAGGCCAACCGGCCGTGGCTGCACGTGTCCGCCGGGCTGGGCACCTCGCCGTGGGCGCCGTTCCGGCTCTGCTGCCGGCCGGAGGCCGCGCTGCTGACGCTCGTGCCGCGTGCCACCTGAGCACGCGGACGGTGGGCACTGTCCTATAGACTGCGTCAGCGGTCGCCGGGGTGTAGCGCAGCTTGGCAGCGCGCTTCGTTCGGGACGAAGAGGCCGCCGGTTCAAATCCGGCCACCCCGACCAAGCAAGATGCAGGTCATCGGCTCATGTGCTGATCAGACTGCTTTGCTGCCATCGCTTGACGCCTGAGCCTGGGAGCGAATTGGGAGCCGATCTTGGTATGTGGTAGATGTGTCCGAGCCCGCTGAGATGCCCCCGCGACCGTGGCCGGCCCGGAACGGCCGAGGCGAGCGCCTCCCTGAGAATCTTCCTTTCCGGCTTATTTAGCCAGCAGGCAGCCTCGGATTCAGGGGGCAATGAATTGGGCGTCTTGAGGGATGCTGGCCCAGAGCCCTAGGCTGCGCGGCGTGACTAAGTCGGAGACGCCCTGCGTCTTCTGCTGCACGACGGATCCCTCAGCAGGGAGCACGTGCTGCCGAGGTGGCTGCGCAAGGCTCTGAAGATCCGCGAGCCAGTGCGGGAGATTAGGGGAGCCACGTACGTCGGGAAGGCGGAGACCCTGGCAGATCGTGTTCCACGAAGTGTGCGACAGATGCAAGACGTGGATGAGGGCTCTCGAGCTCAAAGCCGTTACGGAGAACCTTTTCGAACTTGTAACCGCCCACGCGTCCGCATCGGTATATGACGAGCCTTAGCGACCCTAAATTTCTCTACCGATTCCGGCACTTTGCGGCTGCTTCGGCAGTGCGATGCCCTACCGGGCAGCCTCCGTGCCGGTATACCGGAGCCCGTCCCTTGCCCTGGGCCTTAACGCTGCGCTTCCGGCCCGACCGCAGCGAAGTAGCCACCGACCGTTCCACGCCATAGACCGCATTGTCGATTGGGTGCATGGCCCGCGTCGCCTTCTTCACGACCTTCGGCGTCGCGGCCCGCTTCACCGCGCGCACCGGGTGCACGGCTCGGCGGACACCGCGGGGCACAAGCAACCTGGACAAAATCCCACCCCTCCAGCCTCCTTCTAAAGATCACGGCCAAACTGCTGCACTACTCGGTTAGGCAGACGCGTGAGCCCTCAAAGACGTTGTCAGGCAAAGTCCAAACCAAGCGCCGTTGACAAGCGCTCACCTGCCCCGGCATTAGGACGTTGGAGTATCTACCAGCTACGGAGCGCTCTCATAGCCGCAATCAGGTACGTCAGGACGGCGGAGCGCGAGACACCGAGGCCTCAACCTCCATGCCGGAGTGCCCAGTCGACGAACCGACGACACTGACGAAAGGCGGTCATAAGCGCCATAAAAGTATGTTTATGACCGATAAGTGCTGCAACCGTAATGCGGTCTCTGTTTGCTGTATGCCGGTCTTGCTCCCCGGTCTGACGGAGAATGCTAGCGGGCGAGGTATGACGCTGGAGGCGCGGTGGGCGTGGAGTTCCGCGACGATGCCGACGGCTCGCTGTCCGGCTTCGTCGCGGGCTCGCGGGTGGCCGGGTACTGGCTGGAGGAGCAGATCGGCGCGGGCGGGACGGCCGTGGTGTTCCGGGCGCGCGATGAGCGGCTTGACCGGCAGGTGGCGCTGAAGATCCTGGCCCCGGGGCTGGCGGCGGATGAGGGCTTCCGGCGCCGGTTCATCCGTGAGGCGAAAGCGGCGGCGGCGGTCGATGATCCGCACATCATCCCGGTGTTCGAGACCGGTGAGGTGGCCGGGGCGCTGTTCATCGCGATGCGTTATGTGCCCGGCGGGGACGCGCGGTCGCTGATCCGCCGCGCGGGCCCGCTTCCGCCGGGCCGCGCGGCTGGGATCGTCTGCTCGGTGGCGTCGGCGCTGGACGCCGCGCACGCGGCGGGGGTGGTGCACCGGGATGTCAAGCCGGCGAACATGCTGGTGGATGTGCGGCCGGGCCGGGCCGATCATGTGTATCTGGCGGATTTCGGCATCAGTAAGGGGGCGCTGTCTTCTAGCGGGCCGACTAGGCCGGGGCAGTTCCTGGGGACCGTGAGCTACGCGGCGCCTGAGCAGATCGGGGGCAGGGCGGTCGGCGGGCGGGCCGACCAGTATTCCCTGGCCTGTGCGGCGTTCGAGTTGCTGTGTGGCTTGCCGCCGTTCCCCCGCGACGATGTGGAGGCGGTGATCTGGGCCCATCTGTCGGAGCCGCCGCCGTCACTGGCGTCCCGGCGGCCAGATCTGCCAGCGGCGGTCGATGGTGTCCTGACGAAGGCGCTGGCGAAGGCACCGGAAGAACGTTATGCCAGCTGCCAGGACTTCGCTCATGCCCTGCGCGGGACGCTGAACCTGGCACAAGATGACAACGAAACGGTGATCAGCCGACAGGCTGACCATCGGCGGCCCTCCCCGGGCGCCGAAGAGGCTGAAGGCACCCCCGTCATGGCGGCTTCCGCTGGCATTGCCGACGGCCGCGGAACACGTCAGGAACATGCGGCCGCTAGCGGGCAGGAGACCATACCGTCCCGCCCGGCGGCGCTGCTCAAGGCCCGTCATGCCCCAACTACGCTGCCGCACAACAACAAGAGGTCCCGCCTGGTGACGGCCGCAGCCATGCTGATGGCGGCTGTCTCGGTCGGCCTGACGGTCAGCGGCCCGGTTTCCCGCGCCATGGCGCAGCACTTGCCTCCACCGCGCGCCTCGTCCCCACCGCACACCTTGCTCCCGGCAAGTCAGGTTTCCTGGCTGGGCGTTGATGTGGCCGGAGGGCCGGCTTACCGGCCGGTCGCGGCTTTCAGGGAAGCCGCGGGTGCCTCACCGGACCTCGCCGGGTACGCCACCGTCTGGGGCAAGCCCTTCAGCGCATCGTTCGCCAGAACACTCGTCACGCACGGGATGACCCCACTCGTTCAGATCGATCCGGCAGGTGTCTCTCTGCCTGCTATCGCAAACGGCGACGATGACGCCTATCTGCGCGCATACGCCATCAGCGTGCGGAAACTCGGCCACCCCATCGTCATCAGCTTTGGGCAAGACATGAACACGCCCGGGCACTCATGGGACTACGGCCACGCACCGGCGCGCACCTTCGCCGCAGCCTGGCGGCATTTCGTCTTCATCGCGGCGTGGCGGCACATCGTAACCCTGTTCCGCAAGCAGGGCGCCCACAACGTCATCTGGATGTGGGCCATCAGCGCCGACCGGCCCGGCACCAGTCCAGCAGCCTCCTGGTGGCCAGGCGCGGCCTACGTCACCTGGATCACCATCGACGGCCACTACACCCGGCCCAGCGACACATTCGCAAATGTCTTCGGCCAGACCATAGACCAGATGCGGGCACTGGCCCTTAAACCCATGCTGGTGTCCGTCACATCTGTAGCACCCGCCGCGGACCAGTTCGGCACGATCACCGGCATATTCGCTGGCCTGAGCAGGGACGAGATACGCGGCCTAATCTGGGCCGCCCAAGACCAGCGCCACAACCACACCAGCGCAACCATCGACGGCAGCTCAGCAGCCACCTACGCATTCCGGCTCGGCGTATCCTCAATGTTCATACTGCCTCTTTAGCGACGG
Organism: uncultured Actinomycetota bacterium; assembly: GCA_963844655.1. GTDB lineage: Bacteria > Actinomycetota > Actinomycetes > Streptosporangiales > Streptosporangiaceae > JASHPR01. Next base: position 228,378 of record CAWJPA010000003.1, read on the forward strand.
CACCTGCACGGAGGTACCCTGCGCGCCTGCACCGGGCGGCCTGTCTCGTTCACCCCGCCCACGTAATGATGATCGCGATGCCCAGCGCCGTCGTCGCACAGTTTCGTAATGCCGGGAACGGCCACCTGCTCCCGAATTCAACCCACTGAAATCACCAAGATCACTTGTCTAGTGCATTGGTGCGATGGGCTTGAATTTCAGGGTCAGGATAAGACGCAACGACAGAAAAACGCAAACACTTAGTAATGGCACGGAGGCACTCAGTAACGCAGGCACAGAAACACTCAGGAACAGAGGCACAGAATAACTCAGTCACTCAGGAACTCAGGTCACTGGAATAGCCGGCCGGCAGAATGCTTCGGCGACCGCCTTGCCTCGACTTGGCCCCGTCTGTCGGTCCCGTGGGAGACACTTCAGGGGAGGCGCAGCAAGGAGGACACCATGACCAACTCCGCGCCGCCCGGCAGCCCCGCCGCCGCCCGCTTAGTCGGCCACGTGCAGCGCGCCGCCAGGACCGCCATCGCGCACACCATCCTGCGCACCGCGCCGGAGGCCTCGTCAGCCGAGGCGGTCCGGATCGCCCGCGAACTGGAGCTCGCTGTGCACGCCGAGGTACGCGCCCGCGAGGCCGGGGAGTCGTGGGCTGCGGTCGGTGCGCTGCTGGGCATAGGCCCGGTCGCGGTCGAGAGGCCGGGCACTCTGGCAGAGATTGCGTTCGACTACGCGGCCGGGGCCCGCACCTTGCTGGCTTGGTACCCCGACCGGCACATAGCCGCCGAGCAGCTGCTCGAGCACGCCGCCACCATGCTGGACGCCGACGTCGACCCCGAGCGAGCCGACGAGCTCGTCCAGCGGCAGATTGCCGTGGCCGCCTTGGGCTAGGCCCACGCCCTGCTGGCGGCCGCGGCCGCGGTCGGGCTCAGCGCCAGTATGGGACCGCTCGACGCGCAGGAATGGCGGGATGCTGCGGCCATGCGGCCAGAGTGAGCATCTCGCCGCGCTGTCTCGCTGACCTGGGGCAATATGGCGCAATGGCCGACCGCTACCGCACTGCTTGTCGCTCCGCCAGTCGGTCACCGGGATCGCCTCAGCGCCAGCGGGCCGGATGCCCTTTATCCGGTCCAGGAGGAGCTTCTCGATGTCCGGCAGGTCACGGCCGTCTCCGGCGTCGCCGTCCCAGAGCGCGAACCCCCATCCCTGCTCTTTGAGGATCGTGCCCTCTTCCGTAACCGGGGCCACGAGGACCAGGACCTGATCCGGCAGGACCACGACACAGACAGCCCCAGCGCGCGGGCGGAGGGGCCGCCCCGATGGCTTGCAGGGAGCCGGCCATGCCGCGACTCGCCACGGGGGCGTCCGGCGGGGCGGCTGCCGACCGTGTTGCGGTTCTGCCGCGCAGCCAGTATGTTAGTGAATAACATGTTACTAACTAACATATGGAGGCTGGCGTGCGGACGGGACGATGGTGGATGCTGGGCGTGACGTGCCTGTCGGTGGTCGTCGTGAACCTCGACCTGACGATCTTGAACGTCGCGCTGCCGGACATCTCGGGAGCCCTTCATGCGGGCACTGGCGACCTGCAGTGGCTCGTGGACGCCTATTCGCTCGTCTTCGCCGGGGTGATGCTGCCGGCCGGGATGGCCGGCGACCGGCTCGGCCGCAAGCGGCTGCTGCTGGCCGGCCTGGCGGTGTTCCTGGCGGCGTCGTTGTGGTGCGCGCTGTCGGTCTCGGCGGGAGAGCTGATCGCGGCGCGGGCGCTGATGGGGCTGGGCGCTGGGATCGTGTTCCCGCTGTCGCTGGCGGTCGTCTCGGCCGCGTTCGGGGACGATGACCGGCCCACGGCGATCGGCATCCTCACCGCGGGGGTCGCCCTCGCCCTGCCGCTCGGGCCGGTGCTCGGCGGCCTGCTGCTGCAGCACTTCTCATGGCACTCGGTGTTCTGGATCAACGTGCCCGCCGCCTGCCTGGCCCTGGCCGCGGGCGCCGTGCTGATGCCCGAGTCCCGCAACCCGGCCGCGCCGCCGCTGGACGTCCCGGGCGCGCTGCTGTCCCCTGCAGTGGTCACCTGCCTGGTGTGGGGCGTCATCAACGGCCAGGAGCACGGCTGGACCGCGGCGCCGACCTGGGGGCTGCTGGCCGGGGCGGCAGTGCTTCTGGCTGCCTTCCTTGCCCGCGAGCACCGCTCGGCGAACCCCGTCATCGATCCCGCGCTGTTCCGTGACCGGCGGTTCACCTGGGGCACGGCCGCCACCATCGCCGTCTCAGTCGCGCTGTACGCGATCTTGTTCGTATTCCCCCAGTACCTGCAAAGCGTGCTAGGCGACGGCCCGGCCAGCGCCGGGCTGCGGCTGCTGCCGATGATGGGCGGGCTGCTCGTCGCGGGCGGGGCGGCCGGCACTGCCGTGCGCGCGGCGGGCACCAGGCTCACTGTGGCCGCCGGCCTCGCTGTCCTGGCCGGGGGACTCGTCGTGCTGAGCCAGGTCCACCTGACCACGGGCTATGCCGTCGCAGCGGCAGGGCTGGCATTGTGCGGGCTCGGCACGGGAGCGTCTATCGGTGCCGCGATGGACGCGGTGATGGCCGCTGCAGGCGGCGGCGAGGCGGGGACTGGCGCCTCGGTGAACAGCGCACTGCGCAATACCGGCGGGGCGATCACCGTCGCCGTAGCCGGCAGCGTGCTGTCGGCCGGCGACGTCCGCGCCCTCGGCCCCGCTCTCGCCGCCCTGCCCGCCCGCGATGCCGCCATCGCGCGGGCTTCCGTCAACCAGGCCGCGCAGATCGCCGGCCGCCTGCCATCAGGCGGCCCGGCCTTGCGGGCCGCTGCGGGAGCCGCGTTCCTGCACGGCATGAGCAACGTCATGCTTATCTGCGCCGCTGTCGCCGTCGCCGCCATCCCCGCCGGCCTGCGGTACCTGCCCGGCCGCGCCGCCCCCGGCGACGCCCCGTCCCCGCAGTCTCCGGCCACGGCGGCCCTGCGGAGCGGAGGCACGCCATGACGAGGCCCTCTCACGTGAGCCTGCACGGGATCCTTACCGCCATCTTCGCGGGTTTCCTCATCGTCGCTGCCTTCACCGCGGCAGCAGCCCCCGTCTCGCTGTTCGCTCGCGGGACCCCGCTCAGCGGCATGTGGGATTCGAAGGAGTCCTCCTACCATGAGCTCCTCCGGTACCGCCTCGTCTTCGGGGCCGGATTCATCCTGCTCGCGGCCGCGTTGTCCTTCGCCGCGGCCGGCTGGATCGCTGGCAGGCGGTGGGGATGGGTCCTCAGCATCGTCATCATCGGGGCCAATTTGCTAGCCGACCTGGCGCAGGTGGCCGCGGCCGGAGATCTCGCAGGCTCGTGGGTCATCGCTGTTGATGCGATCGTCCTTGGCTGGCTCCTGTCAGGGCCGGTCAGGAAGCGGTTCGCGGAGAAACGCCACCGTCGGCCGCACCCGGTCGCCCCAGGCGCCTAGCAGTGCGCGACCATGACTTTCGTGACCGAACCCGAGCCGGACTGGCGGCAGCGCAAGAAGAACGCCACCCGCGACCGCATCCGCGCGAGCGCGCTGCGGCTGTTTGGCGAGCAGGGATACGACGCCACCACCGTCGAGCAGATCGCCGCCGCGGCCGGCGTCTCGCACATGACATTCTTCCGCTACTTCCCGGCGAAGGAAGACGTGGCCCTGTCCGACAGCTACGACCCCCTGATCGCCGGCCTGCTCGGGCAGACCCCGGCCGGATGGCCCCTCACCGAACGGATCCGCGCGGCACTGCTCCAGGGCCTCAGGCAGCTCTACGACACCGACCGCGACATCCTGCTCGCGCAGAACAATCTCATCGTCTCCACCCCCGCGCTGCGCGAGCGGCTGTGGGCAAGCCAGATGGACACCCAGCAGCTCATCCTCCAGGCTCTCGACACCAGCCAGGACAACCCGCACCCCAGCTTCCAGGACAGGGTCACCGTCGCGGCCTGCCTGGCCGCCGCTACCACCGCCATCCTCACCTGGGTCGAGAACAACGGAACCCCCGAACTACCCGACCTGATCGACCAGGCCTTCGACACCCTTGCCCACCCCCGGTAACCGCCGTGACTTCCCGGAGACCGGCACGCCTGCCCGCGAGGTGCGCGCCCGGGGCCCTGGCCCGGCGAGGCCGGCCGCACCGAGGTCAGGTGAGGCTGGTCAGGGCGGACGTGGCGCCGGGCGAGGCTGGCCGGCGGAAAGGCGCCCCGGCGAGGCGGCGCCCGGCCCGGCGCGGGCACGCCGCACGGTAACCGCATTGACGCGAATTGCGCCGACACCGCCCGCAAGCACGGCAAGAACGCCATGGGCGTCCTGCACGACCTCATGCTCGGCACGCCCTGGCGACCTCTGGCACTCTCCCCGTAACCCCGGCCGAAACCCGCGCTACCCATCACCATGCGTGAATGGGTGAGCCTGGTCGCGTTAGCTGGCACCAGGAAGCCATTGCGCCCAGCCCTGCTGGTTTCCCCGGATCAGGCTGCTGGCACCAGCGGATCGCGCCGCTTGCAACCAGGCGGGGAGTCCTCAGGCGTTCCGTTGCCAATTCTTGTATAGTCTGCCGGCAGCGAGTCATGCGCGATTCCTGTGACGCGGGGAACGGCGAGTCGCCGGGGAACGACTTTGACCTGTCCCGGTGGACCCGCAGATAGCGGCATCCCTCACGATGCTGCTATAAGCAGGTGCAGAGCCAGGCCGCCGATCAGGATGCTGGAGGCTATCGAGGTGATGAGCCGCCCGCGGCTGCCTGTCAGCACCCGGCCGAGAAACGCCCCGCCGCCGGCGAGGACCAGCTGCCAGCTGGCGGAGGCGACGAAGACAGCCACGACGAACACGGCCTGACCCACACGCCCCGGAGCGGCTGCCGCCTGCCTGCCGAGCACCAGCGCCGTGAAGTAGACCACGGTGAGCGGGTTCATCGTCGTCATCCCCCACATCGCCAGGTAGGCCCGGGCCGCGCCGGACGCCGTCCGGCCGGCCCCGGTGCCATCCCGGCGTTCGCGATGACGGCGGACCGCCGCCACCGTCCCATGGACCGCCAGCACGATCAGCACCACCGCCGACCCCAGCCGCAACGGCAGTGTGACCGGGCGGAGCACGGCAGCCAGCGCCGCGCCGCAGCATACGGCGATCAGCGCGTACACACCATCAGCGGTCGCGACACCGAGCGCGGCGAACACGCCAGTCCGCAACGACGTCTGCGCCGTCAAGGCCACCAGATATGCCGCGACCGCTCCGACTGGCATGGCGATGCCATAGCCAGCCAGGAGCCCCGCGACCAGGGCGGCGATCACAACCGGGCGCGGCGCGCCTGACGTGCCTGCCGCCTGTCGTCGGCTTTTGTGATCATTTCGTTGATGTGGTCGGCGGCGAGCTGTTGCATGATCAGCGGATTCATGGTGTCCTCCTGGGCGTGTTAGGCGGGCGGCCGCGTGGCCGCTTCCGGGCGGTGATCGCGCCGCGGGTGAAGATCTCGCCGCCCCAGACGCCGTGTGGCTCGTGGCGTTCAAGCGCGCTGGCCAGGCAGGAGCCGCGTATCGGGCAGGGCGCGCAGTGCGCCTTGGCCAGCTCTAGGTCGTCCGGCAGGTCGGAGAACCATAGCTGCGGGCTCTGTCACTGGCAGGGCGGCGGTGCGCCGGTTGCCTGCGCCTGCCTGGTCAGTAGGGCCAGGGAGTTGCCGGGCATGACGCGTCACCGGCTTCCGGGGATCGGCGTGGGCTGGGTGCGCCGGTCCGGCTGCGTACCGCGGGCGCGGGAGCGGCTGGGGCGGCGGGCGACCTGATGGGCGTGCACGATGTCGGGGTCTCGCGGGTCGGCTGGCAGCGGCGATTGCTGCTCGCTGGCCGGCCCGGGGCGGCGCCTGGTGTGGCGGATCTGCCTCATCTGGGGCTTCCTTTCTGGTCGGGACGTGCAGGTGGCGCTGATGATGTCCGTGCCGAGGCGGGGTCTCATGGCGGGCTCGCCTGCCCGGCTTGGTCTGGGTCCAGCCGGCGCACCGAGATCAGGCACATCCCGAGGTCGCGTACCTTGATCAGCACCCCGTGCAGCGCTGGCTGATCGGGCAGCGGCCCGGAGATGACGGTCTGGCTGCCCTCGCTGGTGACCTGGAGGCCCTCGAAGGAGGCTGTCCAGCGCTGGTCGAGGACTCCCTCGACGCGGATCTCGTAGCGCGCTGGCGACTGCGAGCCGCTCACGCCCGCCCCCCGCCCGATGGCCGGACATTCTGCTGTGTCGCCGACGGGCTGCTCGTGGCGTTGGCGGTGCCGTTCTTGAACTGGCAGAGGTTCAGAGCAGCCATGTGTTCCGTCCTGTGGGGTGTGAGTCTGTGACCTGCACGCCATGAAGGCCGGGTTGGCGAGGCGTCACCCGAAAGTGCCCCTTGGGGTGGAATCTTCCGTGGCGGTATGGGGCACGGAAGTGACGTCCGGCGTGCGAGCTTCTGTGCGGTTACGCGAAAATGCCGGGGGAAGGTGGAAGATCGGCCCCGGTCAGCCAGCCGGGCCGGTCTTACACCGGGTTCACCTGTCGGCGAAGGCTGGCTGTCGCTGGTTGTGCTGAGGGGGGTGGGTCGCCGATGGCTGAGCCCTCTGCGGCAGCTCCTGCTGGGTTGCCGATTCCGGGCCGGATGCCTTGCTGGCGACCAAGCTGCACGTACCGCGCCCGCGGCCGGGGTTCGTGCCCCGCCCGCGGCTGGTGGAGGCGCTGTCTTAAGTGATTCGATGCTGCGGTCGATTGGTCCGGTCATGACGATTGGTTCCCTTCGGTGCTGATCGGGTGGGGCAGCGAGCCGCTGCGTGGCCGGGCGGGCCGCGGTTGCGCGAGCGCGGACGAGGCGGGCGCGCCCGGCGGGGTTACCGGGCTGCTGGGGCGGGACGGGCCTGGGGCCCGGTTTCGTGTGCGCCGCCGGCTGTTTCGGCTTGGCCGGCCGCCGGGGCTGCTGGCTGGGCGGGCTGGATTGGCTGGGCGGGCTGGGCGGGCAGGAACAAGACAGCCAGGAGGGCACCCGCCGCGGCTACACCTGCGGCGACGAGGCAGCTGATGGTCAGGCCGCGCAGGAACGCGTTAGCGGCGGTGTGCTGCAGCGCCTGTCCGAGCACCGGATGGCCAAGGGCCGCGATCTGGCCGGCGGCCACGTACGCCGCGCCGACGGACTGGTGTGCGATCGCTGCGACCCGGCCGGGCACGCGGGCTGGCAGGGTGGCGGTCAGCCGTGACGCGTAGACCGATGCGTAGACGCTGCCGATCACGGCCACGCCGAGCGTGCCGCCGACCAGCCTGGTGGTGTCGTTGACGGCCGAGCCGACGCCAGCCTTGTGCCGCGAGATGGCGCCCATGATCGACTCGGTGGCGGGCGCCGAGCTCAGGCCCAGGCCGAGCCCGCACAGCACCATCTGGGCCGCGATGACGCCGTAACTGAGCGTCGTGCTGGTGGTCACCGCCACCCAGCCGTAGAACACGGCCATCGCGACCAGCCCGGTAGTGACGATGAGCTTAGTCCCGGCCCGCACGGCGAGCTGGGTCCCGGCGACCGACCCGGCGCCGACCGACAGCGCCACCGGGAGCAGGCGCACCCCGGTCGACAGCGGGCCGTAGCCCCTGACGAACTGGAAGTACTGGGTGATCAGGAAGATGAAGCCGAACAGGCTGAAGAATGACACGGCGACCGCGCCGCTGGCTGCGCTGAACCGCAGGTTGCGGAACAAACGCACATCGAGCATCGGGTGCGCGGCACGCCGCTCACGCACGATGAACGCGGCGAGCAGGACCGCCGAGGCGGCAAAGCCGGCCACGCTGCGCGCCGCTGCCCACCCGTAGGCCGGCGCCTCGATGATGGTGAAGACCAGCAGCGCCATAGTTGCCGACGACAGCACCAGGCCAGGGATGTCCAGAGCCGCCGCGTCCGGGTCCTTCGACGTGGGAACGACCAGCGCCACCACGACTGCGGCGGCCGCCGCGACCGGCGCCATGGCGGTGAAGATGCTGGCCCAGCTGAAGTGTTCTAGCAGCCAGCCGCCCACGATCGGCCCCATCGCGATGGCCACGCCCGCGCTCGCGCCCCACAACCCGATGGCGCGAGCCCGTTCGGTTCGCTCGGTGAAGACGTTGGAGATCAGCGAGAGCGTCGCCGGGAATGTCATGGCGGCGCCCAGCCCCATCACCGCCCTGGCCGCGATGAGCTGCGCCGGGCTCGTGGTGAATCCGCCAGCCAGGCTGGCGGCGGCGAACACGGTCAGTCCGGTCAGCAGCATGCCCTTGCGGCCGAACCGGTCGGACAGGCTGCCGAAGGTGAGTAGCAGCGCGGCGAAGACGAGGTTGAAAGAGTCGACGACCCACTGCAGCTGGGTGGTGGTGGCATGCAGCTGGCGCACCATGGCGGGAAGCGCCACGTTCACCAGGGTCGTGTCCAGGTTGACGAGGAACGCTGCCAGCAGCAGCGCGACGAGAATCATGGGCTTGGATCGCATGGTTTCGCCTTCAGCCTGCAGTCTCGGCAAGTCTTGGGGAATGTGCCCGGCTCGCTGTTCTCCGGCCGGCGCGATCACCGGCACGGGCGAGTGCCTTGGCCCGGACCACATCGGGATCTCGCGGGTCAGGCGGAAGGACTTCATGCCAGGGAGGCTCGTTCCGGACTCTCGGCTGGTGGATACGGATGCGTTTCACTGTCAGCTCCTCGGCCAGTCGCCGTGTCCGGGTCCGTTTACGAGCCCGGCCTTCTTCGGGGACTGTTCTGCGAGGAACGCTACGAATTCCCGCCCGCGCAGCGCGTCACCCAAAGGTGCATGCCGGGTGGAATATCGCTGCGCGGCGAGCCCTCACACGAAGGTGCTATGGGACTGCCTGGGTGCAGTGTCAGGGGATCAGGCCGAGCTGCCGGGCCCGTGCGACGGCCTCGGTGCGGTTGGTGGCCCCGAGCTTGCCCAGGACGTGGGTCACGTGCTTTTTGACCGTGTCGAGCGCCACGAAAAGTTCGCGGGCAATGCGCTGATTAGACCTGCCCGCAGCGAGCAGCCGCAGCACCTCCATCTCGCGGTCGGTCAGCGGCTCGGCCATGCCTGGTAGCGCGGCGGCCGCTCGCCTCGGCGGCGGCGCGGCGTCTGCCCGGCCGCAGGCGCGCAGGAGCGCGGCCAGGTAGCCGGGCTCGGTGCGGCGAGCCGTGTGCTGCTGACCCGGCCGGGCGACGGACAGCTGGGCGAGCAGGGCGCGCATCGGCGCGCCCTCATCGGCGAAGACCCGGACATAGCCTGGTCGGCGGGCGAGCGTGAGCGCCTCGGTCAGAGCGCCGAGGGCGCTGGCGTGATCACCGCGGGCGGCCAGCGCCAGCGCCCGCAGCGCCTGGATCTCGATGACGCTGCCGGGCCGGCCCTGGCTGGCCGCGGCGCCGAGCAGCCGCTGCAGCAGCGTGAGTGCCGGGCCGGGGTCGTCTTGGGCGAGCAGCACCCGGGCCAGCATCAGATATGCCGGCTCGCGGGGGTAGTCTGGCTTGTCGTCTGGGCTGAGACCAGCCGTCGTTGTCCACTGGGCGGCCGCGTGGACGTCGCCCTGGGCCAGCAGCAGCCCCACCCGCTGCGATGGCACCGGGTTGAGCAGGGGGATCACCTGCGGGCTCAGCCCGGTCCGCCCGGCCTCGCCCATCGCCTGCAGGGCCCCGGCCGGGTCACTGTGCGCGTGCCGGATCCGGGCCACGATAGCCAGGCCGGTGGCCTGCGGCGGGGGGTAGGCAAGCTGCCGGGACAGCGTGACCCCCCGGGTGGCGTGGTCAAGCGCGGCGGTGAGCTCGTTCCGCTCGTACAGGATCTGGGCTAGGCCCACGTGCGCCAGGCCCAGATAGGGTGGCTGGCTGCTTTCGCCAGCCCCCTCCAGCGCTTGCCGGTAGGTGGCCAGCGCAGCATCCAGGTTGCCCTGGGCGCGCTGCACCTGGCCCAGTTCGTAGCAGACGCGCATGGCCAGAAAGCCAGCGAAGAACTCGGCGCCGCCTTCGCCAGCGCGGAAGACTTGCGTGGGCTCGCCGCCTAGACGGCGGCCCGCTTCGCCGGCAGCCCGCAGTTCGGCGAGCACCTCGGCCAGGCCTCGCTCGGCTGGCCCGAGCCGTCCGTCCAGCCAGTGCACCCCCGCCTGGTTCCAGCGCACGAAGGAGCGCATCAGCCGCTCGTCCTCGCCCAGGTGGGCCAGGGCCTGCTGGTTGTAGCCGGCCGCGAGGGCGGCTTTACCGCGCAGCTTCGCAAGGACGGCGCGCAGGAACGCGATCCCCGCGGGGACATTGGCCAGCACGCTCGTCGGCCGCGCGGCGGGGTCCTCGTACGGTTCGTCGCCGCCGGCCGCAAAGGCGCGCTCGGTGTCATCGAGCAGAGCCTCGAGCGCTTCCACCTGGAAGCCCCGGGCGGCACTGTACGCCTGGGCCAGGCACAGCCGCGGACGGTCGCGTACCGACTCCGCCGGCAGCGCCGAAAGCCAGCCGCGCAGGGTCGCGCCCTCGCTGCGGCCGAGCAGCGTCTCGGCGTGCCGCTCGACCAGCCGCGCATCCCAGGCGGCGTCCCCGGCCGCCAGCGCGTGCCGCACCGCGTCATCGGCCAGGTCATGCTCCTCGCACCAGGTGGCCGCGGCGCGGTGCAGGGCCGGCACCCGGCCGGGCTGCTCAGCCTGCAGCCGCGCGCGGAGCAGGTCGGCAAACAGGTGGTGGTAGCGCCACCAGCCACGTACCTCATCCAGCGGCACCAGGAACAGGCCCGCGCGCTCGATGTCCTGCAGCAGCGCCTGGCTCCCGGCCCGGCCGGTGACCGCATCACACAGCTCCCCGGACAGCCGCTCCAGCACCGAGGTCTCCAGCAAGAACGCGCGTACCTCCCCGGACTGGCCGTCCAGGACCTCATCGGCCAGGTAGTCCAGCACAAAGCGGTGGCTGCCGCTGAACGCCGCCGCAAACCCGGCCGGATCTGCGTGTCCCCGCAGCGACAGTCCGGCCAGCTGCAGCCCCGCCGCCCACCCCTCGGTGCGGGTCACGAGCGCGGCCACCGCCGCGCCGGGCAGCTCAGCACCGATGGCTTCGCGCAGTAGGCCCGCCGCCTCCTCGGTGGTGAACCGCAGGTCGGCGATGCGCAACTCAGCCAGCTGGCCGCGGGCCCGCAGCCGCGCCAGCGGCAGCGGCGGGTCAGCCCGGCCGGAGATCACTACCCGCAGGCCCGGCGGCAGATTCTCCAGCAAGAATGCCACCGACTCGTGCACCGGCTCGGAATCGATCAGGTGATAATCGTCTAGGATTAGCAGCACCTCATCCGGGCCGGGATCGGCGGCCAGCTCGTTGATCAGGGCGGTCACCGGCCCCTCAAACGAACGTGAGAGCAGCTGGCCCACCCGCCCGGCCAGCCCCGGCCGGGCCCGGTCCAGCGTGGCCACCGCGTAGCGCCAGAACCGGGTCGGGTCGCTGTCGCCGCCGTCCAGGCCCAGCCACGCCACCGGCCGCCCGTCACCGCGGGCCCAGTCGGCCAGCAGCGCTGTCTTGCCGAATCCTGCCGGAGCACTGATAAGCACCCGGCCCCTGGCGAGCCCCTCACCCAGCGCCTCCACCAGACGCCGGCGTGGCACAAAACCCGGCGGCGGCCGGGGCACGTACAGCTTGGTCGCCAGCAGGACACCCGGCCCGGACATCGCAGCCCCCGCCGGGGCTGCCGCAGACGGGTCAGCCATCGGGGACCTACCGCTCAGCCGGCCAGCGAGCCTCGGTCCGGCCGCTGGACGGGGCCATTCTACGGTCTGACTCCCCCAAACGGGCGCGGCCCGAATGGACGGCCACATCACCGCAAGATTCCACCCCCATGCCACCTTCGGGTGACGCCCAGGACCCGCGTCCGCTCCTAGCGTGCCTGGGAGAAGGAAATACACATCCGGAGGCAGGACAGGAACCGCTGCCCTCAGGGCCCTCGGTGCGCGACCGGTCACGCCGGCCCGCGCCCCCACCCCTGCCGGCCAGGGCCGGGCAGGCCTCTCAGACGAACGAGGTGATCTTGATGACAGCTACCCAGTCCACCCAGCGCCACGGCGCGACCTTGTGGAGGGCCGCTTGCCGCGCCGCGGCGGCCCTGCCGGCCATCCACGACGAGCAGGTCCTGATGTGGGAACGTGTCTGGCAGTCCAGCCCGGTGCCCGTGGACCGGGCCGGGCCGCTGGCCTGGACCCCAAGCCTGGACGGGCCCCGGCTGACCGGCCGCCACCTGCCCAGCCCGGCGAACCCCAGGCCCCGCGCAGGCCATGACCGGCACACCCCGCCCCAGACCGCCGGCAGCGGCAGCGGCAGCCGGTCAGCCCCGGCAACGGCTGAAGCGGAAGTGAGCACCTCCGGCGGCCCTGCCCACTACGAGATCCGCCTCGAAGGCATCGCCGGGATCATGCGCCGCAGGCTGTCGCAAACCGAGCACGCCGGTGCCTGGCTGATCGACTTCGCGCCTGGGACCGAGTGGCCGGAGGTCGATGTGCACGCCACTGAGGAGCGCTACTACGTCGTGAGTGGGGAGGTGATCGAGGGGGAGGAACGCTACGGGCCTGGCACGTAAGTGGTGTTCGCGCCGGGAAGCCGGCACCGGCCCCGCACCGAGACGGGAGGGCGGATGCTCGGGGATCTGTGAAGGTCGTGGCCGGTGCCTGTGCCTGCTAGCGGCTGGCCACCCCTTCCACGGCCGGCGCGTTCGTCCGCAGCCAGTTCCGTTCCCCGGCCCGCAAAGAGACCCTGACCTATCCCGCCTGCATGGAGCACGCGATCGAGCCCGCCTCCACAAACCCGGCGGTCAACGAGGGGCGCCGGAAGCCCCGCTGCATCGCCGGCGTTCCCGTGCTGCTCGCGCTCCTTCCCTGAAACCCACCGCACGGTCCCTGAAACCCCGCACGTTCCCTTTACCCCCACACGAAAAGAGTCTCAGTCATGCGCCATGCGCAGAGTTCAGTATTGCCGGAAACGGCCTATTACACCCCTGAACGCCCCCCGTCGGCTTCGCGACGGCCCTTCGTGGAGCGCATCGCCGGGTGGAGCGCCGGGCACCGGAAGACGGCCGTATTCGGCTGGCTATTGCTTGTCGTCGTGATCTTCGTGGCCGGCCAGGCGCTCGGCAGCAAGAGCGTGCCAAGCTACGACGCCGGCCAGGCCGGGCAGGCCGAGCGCACCCTGCATCAGCTCACCGGCGCCGCCGCGCCGGCCCAGGAGAGCGTGCTGATCCAGATACGGGCGCCGGGGCACGCGTTCGCGGCGACAGCATCATCCCAGCTGGGCTCAATGCGCCACGCGGTGCGTTCGGTGACCGCAGCGCTCGCCGCATTGCCCAGATCCGCCATGGACATCCGGGGCCCGCAGGTCTCGGCCAACGGGCGCAGCGCCCTGGTCACGTTCACCGTGCCTGGCACGTCGAGCGACGTCACTTCTGGGGTTGAGCCCGCACAGCGCGCCGTTGCCGCCGTCCAGGTCCGTTATCCGGGCCTGATTGTCGCGGAATCCGGCGACGCGAGCATCTCCGGCGCGGTTAGCAAGGCGCTGGGCAGCGACTTCCGCAAGGCGGAGGAAACCTCCGTCCCGATCACGCTGATCCTGCTGCTCGTCGTCTTCGGCTCGCTGATCGCGGCCGGCATCCCGCTGCTGCTCGCATTGACCGCGGTCATCGCCGCGATATCCCTGCTGTCGGTCGTCGGCCAGTGGCTGCCGGTGGGATCGAGCACATCGGAGGTCGTGCTGATCATCGGCATGGCGGTCGGCATCGACTACTCGCTGTTCTACCTGCGCCGTGAGCGCGAGGAACGCGCCCGCGGAAGGTCGTTCGCGGAGGCGCTCCGGATCGCGGCGGGCACCTCGGGAAAGGCCATCGTGATCTCCGGCCTTACTGTCATGGTCGCGCTCGCGGGGCTGCTCCTCACCGGGCTGAGCGTCTTCGACGGCGTGGCGTTCGGCTCGATCGCGGTCGTCGGGATCGCGGTGGCCGGCTCGCTGACCGTGCTGCCCGCGCTGCTGTCCTGGCTGGGGCCGCGCGCCGATCGGGGCAGGATCCCGGTTCTGCGGCGGCGGGCTGGCGCCCGTCCTTCCCGGCTTTGGGCGGTCCTGGTCCGGCGCGTGGTGCGGCATCCCCTTGCCTGGGGCGGCGTGGCGGCGGTGGCGATGCTCGCCCTTGCCGCGCCCGCGCTCGGCATGCGGATCGGGTACCCGGCGATCGACGCGCCGAAGGGCCTGGCCGTGGTCCAGACGATGGACAGCATCGAGCGGGCCTTCCCGCAGGGGCCGTCGCCGGCCCAGGTGGTGGTCACCGGTCAGGACCTGGGCGGTCCGGCGGTGGCCCGGGCGGTCGCGGCGCTGCAGGGGCGCGCCTCGGCTTCCGGGCCGGTTCGCGCGCCGGTCACCGTGGCGTCGGTGGCGGGCGGCCGCGGGCTGGTGGTGTCGGTGCCGCTGGCCGGGAACGGGTCAGGGTCCGCGTCTGATTCCGCGCTCGTGACGTTGCGGAAACAGATCCTGCCCTCGACACTCGGCAGGGTTCCTGGGCTCAGCTACGCGGTGACCGGCGATACGGCAAGCAACCACGACTTCACCCAGCAGCTGCACTCTCGGGTGCCGTTTGTGTTCGCCATGGTCGCGGGTGTCGCGTTCGTTCTGCTGGCGGTTGCGTTTGGGTCGATCGCGATCCCGCTGGTCTCGATCCTGCTGAACCTGCTGTCGGTTGGCGCCGCGTACGGGCTGATCACGCTGATCTTTCAGGACGGCCGGCTGCAGGGTCCGCTCGGCTACACCTCGTTCGGCGGGATCATCGCCTGGGAACCGCTGTTCATGTTCGTGTTCCTGTTCGGGATCAGCATGGATTACCACGTATTCCTGCTCAGCCGGATCCGTGAGCTGCGGTTGCGAGGGTCGTCGACGAAGGAGGCCGTGGTTGGCGGTATCGCGTCCAGCGCCGGGGTGGTGACCAGCGCCGCATTCATCATGGTGGCGGTGTTCTCGGTGTTCGCGACGCTGTCGCTGATCGACCTGAAGATCCTCGGCATCGGCATGGCCGCTGCCGTGCTGATCGACGCCACCATAGTCCGCGGCATCCTGCTCCCCGCGGCCCTCGCCCTGCTCGGCGACCGGACCTGGGCGGCACCCCGGTGGCTGCGCCGGCGCGCGGAGATCACCGGCTAATCCTCTCCAGCAGCTGCGACCAGGGCATCTCCGGCGGGCGGGCGGTGCTACAACGCATGGGTGCGCGTCAGCGACCAGGATCGTCGCTGGTGCCGTAGTTGCTGTGCGGGTCGCCGCCAGGTTCCTGGCGGTGTGGCCGCAGGCGTTCGAGCATGCGCCATAAGAGTGACTTGTGGCCCACCAAGCGTGCTGCCCGGTCGGCGTCAGCTTGTGCCGTGAGCTGGTCGAGCCGCGCCTTGCCGGGCGCCTTGTCAGCAGGTTCGCTACCCAAGAACATTGTCTGCTCCCTGCGTCAAGTGGCTTGATCGTACAGCGGGCAGGCGGGGTGTTCGAGGCCGCAGCCAGTGATTCCTTGCGTCTGCTCTGACCACCACCAAATGCTGACCACAACGGGACCGATCCAGGCGGATGCGTGTGAAGACCAGCCCCAGGTGAACGACTGTCCTCGACGACTGGGGCGTACTTTGCAAGCAGAGCGTCTCAGCAGGCTGAGTACCAAGTGAGTAACAACCGGTGTCGTCAGAAGTGGACATCGAGGGACGCTGATGGACGGTGCGCTGCACGTCAGGAACACCGAAGCGGAGCCCGCAGACCCGTCAACCTGGCTTCGGGACGAAGAGGCCGCCGGTTCAAATCCGGCCACCCCGACTAGAAGTACCAGGTAGACGGCCTAGCTGCCCACGTGGCGGCTGGGCCGTCGATCATTTGGACCGCCAGGCGGCGTCCGGCGACGATTTCATAAGATGCAGATGGATGCCACCTGGCCAGGGGGTGCGCGATATCGCGTGATGTCATTCTGAATTGGATATTTGCGACGGTTTCGTTCGTGCCGCCGTGGGGCTGTTGAGCTGAGCGCTCGGCTGCTAGTCGAGCATCGAGTCCCTTTGTCCCGAGCACGGCGCCCGAAGCCAGCTGAATAGCGACAGGCAAGCCCGCGAGACCGGACCATTACCGGCCACTTTCTCGTGCTCCGGCCCCGGGTCGAGGCTTGTGGATGACCAGCACTAAATGTCAGTGATCAGCGCTAGCCGCCCGGCCCACCAGCGCGATATAACGACGGTGTGGGCGACGTGGCGTTGCGCGCGGCGGGGCTGACCAAGCGATATGGCAACGTGCGCGCACTCGACGGGCTCGATCTTGAGGTTGGCGTTGGCGAGGTGCACGCCTTCCTTGGACCGAATGGCGCTGGCAAGACGACCACCATCCGCATCCTGCTCGGCCTGCTGCGTAAGGATGGCGGCGAGGTCAGTCTGCTCGGCGCCGATCCGTGGCGCGACGCGGTCGAACTGCACCGGCGGCTCGCCTATGTTCCGGGCGATGTGACGTTGTGGCCGAGCCTGACTGGTGGGGAGATCATCGATCTGCTCGGCCGGCTGCGCGGCGGCATTAACGCCAGCCGCCGGAAGGCGCTGACCGAGCGGTTCGACCTCGACACCTCCAAGCGGGCTCGTGCCTACTCCCGAGGCAACCGGCAGAAGGTCGCGCTGATCGCAGCCCTAGCCAGCGAGGCCGAACTGCTGCTGTTCGACGAGCCGACGGCGGGCCTGGATCCGCTGATGGAGGCCACCTTCCGCGATTGCGTGATCGAAGACCAGCAAGACGGTCGTACTATCTTGCTCTCGAGTCACTTCCTGTCCGAGGCCGAGGCGCTGTCGGACCGGGTGACGATCATCCGCCATGGCAAGACGGTTGAGACCGGCACCCTCGCCGACATGCGGCATCTGACCAGAATCTCGGTCGAGGCCGAGCTCGCTGCGCCGGTCGCGCTCGACGGGATGCCTGGCGTGCACGATCTGACTGTCACCGGGACCGTGGTGCGCTGCCGGGTGGATCGCGCCGCCCTGGATGAGGTGGTCGGCCACCTGCACCAGGCCGGCATCCGGTCTTTGACCTGCCGGCCACCGACCCTTGAGGAACTCTTCCTCCGTCACTATTCACCGGAGCGGCCCGCAGCCGGGAGTCAGTGATGACCGGCTTCGCCGGCACCGGGCAGCTCAGCAAGCTCGCGTTCCGCCGCGATGCCCTGGTGCTGCCCGCGTGTGTTTTTGGCATCGCTGCGCTGCTGGCCATCACCGCCCGCGATCTCAAGGTGCTGTACCCGAGCGCCGCCAGCCGGCTTGCGGTAGCAGCAAGGGCCGGTGCGAATCCGGCACTTCGATTTCTCCTGGGCCGGCTGGACGGCACCTCGGTCGGCGCCTTCCTCGCCGCGCGGTGGGGCGTGTGGGGCGCGGCTTTCGCGGTCCTGCTGACGATCTTCATCGTGGTCAGGCACACCCGGGCCGATGAGGAGGCCGGGCGGCTTGAGCTGGTTGGCTCGACCGCGGTGGGGCGGCAGGCACCGCTCACCGCGGCGCTCCTGGCTGCCGCGACGGGTAACGCGGCGATAGCCCTGCTGACGTTTCTCTGGCTGGTTGGGCTGAGGCTGCCGGTGGCGGGCTCAGCCGCGCTTGCGCTGTCCATCAGCGGGTGCGGGCTGGTGTTCGGCGGGGTGGCCGCCGTCGCCGCGCAACTGGCGGTCACCGCGCGGGGCGCGCGGGGCATCGCGATCGCCGCGCTTGGTGCCGCCTTCGTAATGCGCGCGGTCGGCGATTCCGGTTCTGCCGGTCTGTCCTGGCTGTCCTGGGTTTCGCCGCTGGGCTGGGTGGAACTCACCCGTGCGTTCGGTTCAGCCGGCGAGGGGTGGTGGGTGCTCACCCTGCCGGTGGCGGCATCCGCCGTCTTGGTGGCAGCGGCGTTCCTGCTCGCGGCCTGGCGTGACCACAGCGCGGGGCTGCTGCCAGACCGACCGGGACGGGCGGCCGCCTCTGGTCTGCTGCGCGGTCCGTTCGGCCTGGCGTGGCGGCTGCAGTGGCCTGTGCTAGCTGCCTGGCTTGCCGCGATCGTCCTGGCCTTTGCCGCATTGGGCGCGGGCGCGAATGGGGTCGGCTCGATTATGAGCGGCAGCGTCGTGCTGAGACGTTACCTCCTCAGGGTCGGGTATCAGGCCACCATCATCGACGCCTACCTGTCCGCCCTCATGCTGATCGCAGGTCTTGGCGCGGCCGTGTACTCGACATCTGCAGTGCTCCGACTGCGGACCGAGGAGACGGGGAACCTAGCCGAGCCCGTCCTGAGTGCGGCAACAGGACGGGTCCGGTGGGCGCTCAGCCATGTTTCCGTCGCGGTAGGCGGTGCATGCCTGCTACTCACCGCGGCCGGGCTGTCCGCCGGCCTGAGCTACGGCATCCTCACCGGGTCCGTAAGCACCCAGCTGCCGACACTGCTCGGCGCCGCTGTAGCCCGGCTGCCCGCGGCAATTGTGCTGCCGGCGGTGGCCGTCTTGCTGTTCGGACTGCTGCCGTGGGAGTCCACCGCACTGGCGTGGACCGCCGTGGCGCTGGCAGGGGTCATCGCGGTGTTCGGCCCGCCACTGCAGTGGGCCACCTGGATTATGGACATCTCGCCGTTCGCCCAGATCCCTAAGCTGCCCGGTGGAACGGTATCGGCGGAACCGCTGCTCTGGCTCTGCGCCGTCGCACTGACGATCAGCACGGTCGGCCTGGTCGGACTGCGGCGCCGCGACCTCGGTGACCTAGGCCCCTCCCGCCCAGTCAGCGCGGTACGCGACCGGATGGTCGCCTATGCGACAGAAAGCACTGAGCCATCCCAGCAAGCCGCAGGACACGACACGGCGCAGCCGCCGAGGTGAGGTCCGTGGCCAACTGCGCGTGACCCGAGCGTCAGGCCGGGATGGCACCGAGTTGCTGCATCAGGACGACGCCGTCGAACTGCGTCCAGATGTCCGTCACGCGACCGTCCTTGAGGCGGTAGAAGTTCATGCCCTCGACCCTGATCGTCTGGCCGGAGGCGGGGATCCCCATGAACTCCTGCTGCAGAGAACCGGTCACGACCCACCGGGTGGCGGCGGTTTCGCCGCTGACGATGATGTCCTGCAGGTCCTCCTCCAAGTCGGGGAAGATCGCCTTGAAGCCCGCGACCTTCTGCTTGAAGCCAGCCAGTGTCGGCTCATGGTCGGGCGCTGGATTGTGGTCGACCAGGCCCGGGTCGCAGAGCTCGTCGATCGTCGCCTCCTCGGCCGCGCGAAACGCGTGCTCGAAGCGCGTGATGATCTCGATGTTGTCGGACAAGGCCAGCCCCTCTCTTTCCGTCGGTCGCCATGGGCGCCGGTGGGCGATCCCTGCGGTCGGCTCGATGCGATCAGGAAACGCCCTGACAGCCTCTGCGAAGTAGCAACTGACTGGTTGCTACTTTATTGCAACTGACTGGTTGCGTCAACTGTTCTCCGACGGCCGGGGCGGTCCGCGTCCGCGCCTGCCAGCGCCGCAGCTCGCTCCAGTGCGCCGCGCGTCCCGCAGTTACTCTGGCCCTATGCCAAGCACCCTTGCAGACCCCCGGGTGGACGCGGTGCTCAGCCGGCTCTTCGCGCAGGCTGCCCGTGACGACGAGGTGGCGTCGTCGCTGCCGGAGGACCGCACGCTGCCGGACCGCACAGCCCGGCTGCGCCTGACCGCCCTTGAGCGTGCCGACGCGCTCCAGGACATTTACATGCCGGTCTCGGCCGAGGGCGGCAGGCTCCTGTACGCGCTGGTCCGGGCCTGCAGGCCGGAGACGGTGGTGGAATTCGGCACCTCGTTCGGCATCTCCACCATTCATCTGGCCGCCGCGGTCACCGACAACGGCAGCGGGCGCGTCGTCAGCACCGAACTGAGCAGCCGGAAGGTCAAGGCAGCCCGGGAGAACCTGGAGCAGGCGGGCCTGGGCGGGGTGGTGACCATCCTGGAAGGCGACGGGCTGCACACGCTGGCCAGCGTGCCCGGACCCATCGGGCTGGTGCTGCTGGACGGCTGGAAGGACCTGTACCTGCCGGTGCTCCGGCTGCTGCAGCCCAGGCTCACACCCGGGGCCGTGGTCGTCGCGGACGACAGCAGCTTCCCCAGCGTGGCCAGCTACCTGGCCTATGTCCGGGATCCAGGTAACGGCTTCGTGAGCGTGGAGTTCCCGGTCGAGGACGGCATGGAGATCAGCTCCTGGGCCGGGCGGTAGCGCCGCCGGACCGGCCCGCGGTGCGAGTAACTACGGTCTCGCGTCGGCCACGCCCAGGGTCGAAAACCTGGTCAGCTGGCGTTCGCCGCTACGGCGTATCGCACAATGAGCTGGTCGGCGATCGCGTCGAGATCCTTCCCGATGTAGTCCGGCTGCGGGCCGACGTCGAGTGGGGCGTTGCCCTCGCGAAGGATGAGCGCGGCCTGCCAGCCGGCCGCGAGCGCACCGATCGTGTCCCAGACGTGGGACGCGATGAGGCAGATGCCACCGGGGTCGACCTCAAGTGCGGCGGCCACCGAGTGGTAGGCCTCCTGCGCCGGCTTGTGGCGTCGTACGGTCTCGTCGACGCTGAACCGGCGCTCGAACACGTCGATCACGCCCGCCTGCTCCAACTGCCGCCCGGAGATCTCCAGCGTGTTGTCGGTGAGCGTGAACAGCCGGAAACCATGGTCGCGGAGCCGGCGCAGGGCCGCAGGAACCTCGGGATGAGGCGGCATGGTGGCGAACCGGTCGGTGAGCTCGGCACTGTCTGAGCCGCTGATCGTGATGTCGCGCGTGGCGGCGAGCATCCGGAGCACGGCACCGCCGATGTCGGTGAACGGCACGTAGACGCCGGCGAGGGTGAGCGCCTCGGAGTAGGTGATCAGCCCGGCGAACCACAGGCGCATGGCGGCGGGGTCGTTGAAAATCCGGTCAAAGGTGGGTCGGAGCGCGTCCAGGTTGAGCAGGGTCTCGTTGACGTCGAAGACGACGATCGGTCGCTCGGACATGGAGGGGCCTTTCTGTGAGAGGACGGCCGCGCGTAGCACGGCTGGTTCTGCCCAGGACGGTATGAGTGGTCCCGCCGGCGGACGTCATCCGAAGGTGGATCCTCAGGTGGGATCTTCCGCGGCCTTTCCAGGCCCGGGCCGCTAAGTACGGTGGCGGCGCGCAAGCTGAGGCCTCGGCGGATCATGATGCGCGGTCGGCGTTAGCTAGCTTGTCATCGCTTGTCCTCGATGGTGAATCCCAGCTTTCTGAGCACCGCGACGGCACCGCTCTTTCCGCCCTCAAAATCACCGGGGTCAAGGCGCTGACCCGTGGCGAACTCATAAGCTGTGCCCAAGATCGCCTTGTGCGGGTAACGGGATTGTTCCCAGACCAGCTCATAACTCCGGCTGCGGCCGAACCCATGCTCGGCGAAGAACTGCTCCGGCCCCAGCCGGTCGTATTCCTGTATCGCGCGCAGCACGTCATCACGGGTCACGTCTGCCCGCAGTCTGGCGAGCACATCTGTCATCAGGTCCTCCCAGCATCGTTATGACCTGCATTTCCGCCCCCACCGCGGTGGGGCCGCATTCGGCTGGTTGATGAGGGTTCCGGACCGGCCGGGGCCTTCAGGGAAGGCACCTGTTCTCTCCCTTGACGGCACCGATTGAGCTATCCGCACTAATGGATAGACCGAGCCTGACACATTACTTAGGCCTAAAGCAAGGAGCGAAGGGTTTCGAAGAATTAATAGCGTTAATCGAAATTCCTAATACCTATACTTTCTGTATGGCCATTAGCACTGCCGGTCCCAGGCGTTTCGCTGTGGTGGGCGAGCCGATTGTCGCGGTGGATCTCATCGATACGGTGGCGCCGCCGGGGTCGGCCGCGGGTGACCTGCTTGCGGCGGATGGTGACGCGGAGACGTGGTGGCGGATCCAGGCAGCCCGGGTGCCGGGCGGCGAGGTTCCCGATCTGCGGGCGTTGCGGCGGCTGCGCTCGGCGTTGCGCGAGATGATGGAGGCACTGGTGGACGGCCGCCAGGTCCCGCAGGCCGCGGTGTCCGAACTCAACTTCTTCATGCAGTCGGCGCCGGCGAGCACCCGGCTGCTGCTGACCGGGACGAGGCTGCGCGCGCAGACCCAGTGGCACAGGGAATACGGCGGTAACCCGCGGCTCGCGTTCATCGCCACCCAGGCCGCCCAGTTCCTGTCCGACCCGCCGAAGGTGAGCCCGGCTGCGCCGGTGCGCGAACCCGGCCTGTTCGATGATCTTCATTGCGGTCAACCCGCGGCGGTCATGGTGCGCGCCCGGCGTGTGCGGCAACCGGGCCCGCGTCGCCCGGCATTACCGTCGCGCCGGGCGTGGCTGACGCCGGCCCTGGCCGGGTGGCGTGGCACACGCGGGCGTCGGGAAGACCGCGCCGCTTCAGGTCACCGACAAAGCGCCGGAGCAGGTCATCGTGCGGCGCGGCGACGATGACGACCACGTCACGCAGCTCAGCCGGCTCCACCGACCTGATCGTCCCGCCCGGCCCCGGGGTGAGAGCCGAAAACGGCACGATTGTCACCCCCATGCCGGCCGCGGCCAGCTGCGCGGCCGTACGCGGGCTGCCTGTGCGCAATGCCGGCTGCGGCAGCACGACACCGCGCTGCGCGGCGAACTGGTCGACCCAGACCCCAAACCCATTGCCGGGGTTGTAGTGAACCAGCGGTTCTGTGGCCAGTTCGGCCAGCGGCACCGCGCCCATACCGGAAAACCGGTGCTCGGCGGAGGCGACAACCACGATCTCCTCGCGGCCGAGCACTTCGGTGTGCTCATCGGTTCGCGTGGGCGCAGGCCCGACGATGATGTCCGTGCCTCCGGCTACGAGCACGTCCAGCATCTGGTCCGCGCTGGTGTACTCCTTGAGGTCGAGCCCGACATCAGGGAACCGCCGCCGCCAGGCGCGCAGCACCGGCACCAGAACCCACGCTGTCATCGTCTCCGCGCACGCGATACGGATGCGGCCGCCAGCGCCGGCCGCCACCCTCCTCCCGGCCATCACGGCCCTGTCGGCTGCGGCCAGGGCGATCCGCGCCTCGGCCACGGCGGCCAGCCCGGCCGTGGTCGGCCTGATACCCCGCGGCAAGCGCTCGAGGACCGGGGTACCCAGCTCCCGCTCGATGGCCGCGATCTGGTGCGACAACGCCGGCTGCGACATGTGCAGCGCCGCCGCGGCCTTCGTCAGCGAGCCTTGCTCGACGATGGTGACCAGGCACTCCAGTGCCCTCATGGAAAGCATTCGCCGATCCCATCCAGGCCAGGCGGTACGTCAGGCCAGTGCCTCGCTGCGGTTGCGCGGGCCCGTAATTCACCGTAGCGCCGTTGTGACCAAGATAGAACCGGGCAGGTCTCATGCTTTGGCATTGTCACCGTCCGTCGGCCTGGCTAGATCATTTAGCCGAGCTGATGGCGACCGCACCGTCAGCAAGATAAGTCTTGCACCCAAAGTTCGGTCCGCATCGCTTCACGCAGAGCACTGCGCGCCTCGCGCGTCTTCGGAGCGAGCGCCTCCCACTTACTCTCTTGCGCCTCCTCGGCCGCGCGATGAACGTCGTAAAGGGCGTGATTGTAAGAACGCGCTAGCGTTCTTACGTCGGCGCCGCAACTGATAGTCAGGTAGACGTATGCGTCCTGCAGGGCGGTAATCGCGGGTCGCATGAGCTCAGCCGGAGCAGATTCCTCGGCCCGGCGGACCGTGAAATACAACTGCTCGGCGGTCAGCCAGTACGTATTTGCCGCCACCAGATACCTATGACATGCCTCGCGGCGCTGATCCCTGACCGTGCGGATCTCCACCTCGCGGGAGGCCTCGACGCGGGCCCGCTCCCCCCACCTGTGGTTGAGCACGGCAGTCACCAGCCCTATTGCCCCAGCCAGCGCCACGCCACCTAGGGCCCCGGCCAGAGCGAACCAAGCGCTCGCATCTGCCATGGGCACCTCACAGAATCCGGTCCATCGCCAGGTTGGCTGAGCCGGGCCTGGCAGGCAAGTGATCGGACCAGGTGGCGTCCGGGCCGCCGCAAGTGCGGGCCAGTCTCGAGCCACGCCGCGACGGGCAGCGGGCGCTAAAATTGAGTGGCTGGGCCCCCGACGCTGGATGGAGTGGCATATGCAGCCGATTGCCATCGGTGCCGTCGCTCTCGGCATTGTCATGATCGCGGGCGTTTCGGCCACGCTGGTCCTGACTCGCCACCGCACCAGCCCCGGATCCCGCGGTGTCAATCGCTGGCACCTGCACGGGAGCATCCCCCTGGCGGGCGCCGGGCTGACGCTCGGCGTCATCTCACGCGGCGGCGGGCAGACGCCTGCCACGTATAACGTCCTTTTCGGGGTCACGAGCGTGCTGCTTCTCGGCGCTTTCCTGTGCGCCGTGGCAGGCGCGACGTCCGCGACGTGGGGGCGGCCGGGCAGCAACCGGGCCTGACGTCATCACGGCCCATTCCCCCTACGCTGTTGAGCATGTTCGCTGCGGCGCTGGTCAATCTCTACACGCGCGACAAGAGGCCGTGAGGCGACCTGAGCCGGCCAGGCGTATATAGCCCGCCATCGATGTTCACTGCGGGCTTCCGGTCAGCCCCTGGGTCGCGGTGGCGTTCTCGCAGCCGGATCCCGCTGGCCCTCTGGCCCACGGCCCGTGCTAAGTTAGGCTCATTGAGCGTTCAACTATCGCGGCAACCCGGGGCCGGCAGGACCTTCAGTCGCGCGTGACCCCGACCACGGAAGGCAGACCATGCCGAACCTGACCATCATCGTCGGCTCAACCCGTCCCGGACGGGCCGGTGCCCCGATCGCCCAGTGGTTCACCGCACGCGCCAAGGATCATGGCGGGTTCGACGTCACCGTCGTCGACCTCGCCGAGCTTCGCCTGCCGCTGCTGGATGAGCCGAACCACCCGCGGCTGCGCCAGTACACCCACCAGCACACCAAGGACTGGAGCGCGATCGTCGACGCGTCCGACGCCTTCGTGATCGTCACCCCCGAGTACAACTATGGCTACCCCGCATCGGTGAAGAACGCGATCGACTACCTGCACCAGGAGTGGCAGTACAAGTCCATCGGCTTCGTCTCTTACGGCGGCATCGCGGCGGGCACCCGCGCGGTTCAGCAGCTCAAGCAGGTGGTGACCACGCTGCGGATGCTGCCGGTGTTCGAGAGCGTGAACATCCCGTTTCACAGCCAGTTCCTCGATGAGGACGGCGTGCTCCAGGCCAACGAGATCATGGAGCAGGCGGCCGGCGCCATGCTCGACGAGCTCCTGCGCACGGAGACGGCACTGCGCCCGCTGCGGGCCAGCCATGAGGTCGCGTAGGAACCCGCCGGGTCAGGACATCAGGGCCCGGCGGGCATCCTCCAGGCCCTTCTCGTTCTCGCGCGGGCCGCTGATGCCGGTCAGGTTGCCGGTGGCGATCCGCCAGGCGAAGTAGTTGGCCTGGACGGCCCACCGGAACCGCAGCATCGGCGCCAGGCCGCGCTCCACCTCGGCGGCGCCGAGGCGGCCCGCGTCGAGATACGCGCTGATCAGCACCGCGGCGCGATCCGGCCCGCCCACGTACATGACGGCCGAGGCCAGGTCGTAGAGCAGCGGCCCGTGCTGGGCGTAGCTCCAGTCGATGACGCCGCACCGGCCGGTCACCGGATTTAGCCTGAACGCATCCGGCGCCGGGTCGGTGTGCAGCAGCCCAGAGGTCATCGTGTCCGGGCGAGCGGCGTCCAGCGTGGTGACGGCCGCGGCAACCGCGGGGCGCAGCCAGGGCCGCAGGGACAGGTAGTTTGCACTCGGGTCGACCCAGTGAAACTGCTGGGCGGCCGCGAGCTCATAACCCGCCAGGACCTGGTGCACCCGGGCCAGCGTCGTGCCGATAAGAGCCTGCTCGGTGTCGGTCTCGCCGGTGAGCGCGCGGCCGGGTACCCAGGTCAGCAGGGCCAGCCAGCCGTCGCCGAGGTCGACGGCGAGCTGCCCGCCTGCCGCGGGCACAGGCGCCCCGGCGGGGATGCCCTGCTGCTCCAGCCACCGCGCCAGGGCCATGGCCTCCGCGAACTGGCTGCCGCCATCGGGCGCCACCGCCTTGGCCACCCACCGCTGCTCACCAACGTCGACGAACCAAGTCTGGGAACCCATGCCGCCGTTATGCACGCTGACTCGCGCACCTGCCAGGCCCCAGTGCCGCGCCAGGCACGACCGCAGCACCGGCTCAGTGATCACAGATCGAGTCAACCAGGCCGGCAGCCGCTTCCTAGGGTGCGGTTTCGAGCTCGCCCGGCGGCAGCCCCAGTTCACGCTCGGCGTTCGCAATGACGAGGCCGCCCACCATGCTGTTGTCGAGCGCGGACTTGATCGCCGCCACCACCGTCAGCCCGTCGATGGTGGCCAGGATGCGGGCGGCCGCGACCAGCGCGTCGGCGGTGCGGAACTCTCCCGTGCCGACGCCGTCCTGGATCAGGACCGCAAGCCGGCTGTCCCAGGCATGCATCTGGGCGACCAGCTCGGCCTGCAGGGCCGGGCGGTGACGCGCGCCGTGCCAGGCGTCGAGCCACAGCAGGCTGATGCGATCGCGTTCGTCGCTGAGCATGTAGTGCAGCAGTGCGCGCATGCGGAGCAGGTGGGCCGGCGCGGCCGCCTCGACCATCGCGAAGGTCTCGTCGCGGTCGTGCGTCATGACATCGGCGAAGACCTCGGCGACGAGATCAGCGACCGACGGGAAGTAGTGGCTGACCAGCCCGGGGAACACCCCGAGCGCGTCCGCGACCCGGCGCAGGGTCACGCTGTCCAGCCCGTCGGCCAGGGCGATCTCGCAGGCAGCGGCGACGATCTCGGCGCGGCGCTGCTCGGTCGGCTTGCGGCGGGCGGGCTGACGCGGTCGGGGCCTTGACGGCACGCGGTCCATGGTATTGACTGTGCGACCAACTGGCTATTGGTCGTCTGACCAATAGCCGTCGGCTAGGTCGAGGGGCCGATGAGTGACGCGCTGCCCGTGGTTAGTCCGTGGTTCACCGCCGCAGCGGTCGGCGACACGATCACGCTCGTCCGCGAGCCCCATGTGGATCCGCTGGTGCGCGCGAACCTCTGGCACGTGCGCGGTCGCGACCGCGACCTGATGGTCGACTGCGGCCTCGGGGTCGCCTCGTTCCACGGCGCGCTGCCCGAGCTCGTGGCCCGCGACCCGGTGCTCGTGCTGACGCACGGGCACTTCGATCACATGGGATCAGCGCACGAGTTCGCCGACTGCTGGGCGCATGCGCTGGAGCCGGTGGCGGAGCCGATGTTCGGTTCGCTCGACGGCACCGCGCTGGCCGCATCGGACATGTACCCGGCGGCCACGCACGAGACGCTGCCACCGTTGCTGATCAGCGCCCGTCCCTCCGGGTCGTACGACCCGTTTGGCTACCGGGTGCACCCGGCGCGGGTGACGCGTGCGCTCGCCGACGGCGACCGTGTCGATCTGGGCGACCGCGCCTTCACGGTGCTGCACCTGCCCGGCCACAGCCCGGGCAGCATCGGACTCTACGACGAGCACGACGGCACGCTGTTCTCGGGTGATGTCATCTGCGACGGCCCGCTCATCGACGACATCATCGGCTGCGACATCACCCAGTACGTCGCGACGATGCGCCGGCTGAGAGAACTGCCGGTCCGGGTCGTCCACGCCGGCCACGAGCACGACTTCGGCCAGGCCCGCATGCACGAGTTGATCGACGACTACATCGCATCACGTACCTAGCTCACCTCAGGAGTCGACCATGACCACTCCGCAGCCCGCACATGACAGCCGGCAGGCGGCGGCCGGCGCCGATCCGGAAGCAGCGTTCCGCTCGAGCCACGCGGTCGGCACCGACACGGTCGGGACCGTCGAGGGGCACGGCATCGACGTCATCCCCGACCAGGAACGCCACGGCAAGCCGTCGGACCTGTTCTCGTTCTGGCTCGGCTCGAACGTCATCTTCACCTACCTGCTGCTCGGCGGGATCCTGATCGAGCTGGGCCTGTCGCTGTGGGTCGCCGTCGCGATCGCGATCGTGTGCAACCTGGCCTGGGGCCTGGTCGGGGTGCTGACCGTGCCAGGGCCGCGCACAGGAACCGCGAACATGGTGGTCAGCCGGGCCCAGTACGGCTTCCAGGGCAACAAGCTGTCCTGCCTGTTCAGCTGGATCGTCAACGTCGGCTACGAGGGCGTCGACTTCGCGATCGCGGCCCTGGCGGCCTACTCGCTGTTCGAATTCTGGGGATGGCACCTCAACACATTCTGGAAGGCCGTCATCCTCGGGGTCATCATCATCGTGGCGTTCGCCGTCGGCCTCTACGGGCACGCGACGATCTTCCTGTTCCAGAAGATATTCGCGTGGGCGCTGGGCGTGGCGTCGATCTTCTTCGCCATCTTCATGATCGGGCACGTCAAGTTCGGCTATCACCCGTCTCCCGCGCCGCACGGCAGCGTGCTGGTGGCGTCGATCCTGATCGCCATCAGCGTGGTGCTCAGCGGCCCGCTGTCGTACCCGATCGGGTCGGACTACTCCCGCTACCTGCCCGCGAACGCGTCGGCCAAGAAGGTGGTCTGGTACACGTTCATCGGCGGCTACATCCCGACCCTCGTGCTCACGATCATCGGCATCCTGGCCGCCACGGCCGTCGACCCGACCGACTTCACCACCTCGATCGGCGGCATCGTCCCCGGCTGGTTCTACCCGATCTTCCTGCTCATCGTCGTCGCCGGCGTCGTCTGCAACAGCATCCTGTCGGTGTACTCGTCCGGCCTGGCCCTTCAGGCGCTCGGCGTGCCACTGGCCAGGTCGCGGACCGTGTGGATCGACGTCGTGTTCGGCACCTCACTCGCCGTCTACGGCGTGCTGATCGCGACGAACTTCCTCACCGTGCTGCAGAACTTCCTGCTCTGGTCGGTGTACTGGTACGCACCGTTCTTCGGCGTCTACGTCACCGAACTCGCGCTGACCAAGGGCTGGTACGACGGCCACGACCTGCACCGCGTCGGCGGCCGGTACTGGTTCGACCGCGGCTACCGCTGGCGCGGTATCGCCGCCCTGGTCATCGGGATCGTATTCAGCGCCCTGTGCTCAAACACGCCGTACCTGAAGGGCGCGATCTCGACTCATGTGCTCAACGGCGGCGACATCAGCGCCATCGGCGGCTTCGTGGTGGCGGCCGCGATCTACTGGGCGCTGTGCGTCTGGCCTGTGCGCGATGAGACCGCGCGGGAGTCAGCTGAGATCGCCAGGGTCAAGACGGGAGACGCACGATGACGGCGGCTGAGTGGTTCGCGGTGCAGCGGCTGCGCGAGGGCATTTACCTTGTCGGCGAGCCGATGCATGTCAACAGCTACCTCATCCTGGGCTCCGAGCGGGCCGTCCTCCTGGACACGGGGATGGGAATCAGCAACATCCGGGCCGCGGTCGAGAAGATCACTGACCTGCCGGTACTCGTGGTCAACAGCCATTACCACTTCGATCACGTGGGCGGCAATCACCTGTTCGACGACATCGCCATCCACGAGCTGGGCGCCGGGCCGCTTCAGGCGGGGCCGCCGCCGCACTGGTTTCCCCGCTACCTCGCCGCCGTCGAGGAGGTGCTCGCGCAGTATGCCGTGTTCCGCGAGATCGACCAGGCGTGGTTCCAGGTGCTGGCACCGGAGATGCAGATGCGCCCGCTGCCGGCCACGTTCGACCACGGCGCCTGGCGCACCGTCAGCACCGTGCCTACCCGGCTGCTGAGGGATGGCGACACGCTGGACCTGGGCGGGCGGACGCTGCAGGTCCTGCACACCCCCGGGCACACCCCGGACTGCATCTGCCTGCTGGACGATGAAGACCGGATCCTGTTCACCGGCGACACCATCGACACCGGGCCGATCTACGCGCAGTTCGAGGAGTCGAGCCTCGACTCGTTCGCCGCCTCGACGAAGAAGCTGCTGGCCTGCGCGGACCGGGTGGACGTGCTGTTCAGCGCGCACGGCGCCCGCTATCAGTCCTACCCCGAGCTGATTCCCCGGGTGGCGGACGCATTTGCCCTGGTGCAGACCGGCGACGTCGAGCTGTTCGACACCCAGGACTGCTTCGGCACCCCCTCGAAGGAGGCCCGGTTCAACGACTTCTCGATCCTGGTGAACACCGCCGCCCTCGCCGCCCGGCAGCGCCGGGGGTGAGCGCTACGCGGCCGACGACCGGCGCGCCGGGTAGGGCTGTTCCTGACAGGCGGCGATGGCTGTGCGGACCGCGTCCTGATGCTCGCTGCTGAGGGCCCCATGGCCAGAGCGCCAGGTGGCCCACACCCGGTCCCGCAGCTGCTTCGGGATCCCGTACCAGTGGCGACGGCACATCAGGCGGGACGGGTCAATCTGCTCTCCGCAGCCCCGGACCGGGCAACGGCTGGCATGGTCCGGCCAGGCGCCCGGCTGGCCGCCTGGTCCGCGGCCCCGGCCACGGGTTAACTCCGTTACCGCTCGGTCTTCGGTTGCCTCGCTGCTCACAGCGCGCCCCTCTCATCCGCTCGTTACCAAGAGAACGCTATAGCAGTCAGCGACATTCCCGGTGATTTCCGGCAACTGCTCACGAGCGGGCGCGAAGACACATCCTGGCGGTAATCGCTCGCGTCGCCGATGTGCCTGTGCATCAGGCTGCCGAGGGCCTGTGCAGGCCAGCGGCCGGGCGGCCGCTGGCCCGGCTGTCTAGATATCCAGGTCGGTAGCGGCGGTGCCGATCACCATCCCGGCCTTGAACAGGGTCGTGCCGAACGTGGCGTCCAGCGCTCCCGCCGCGGCCTTGGTGAGCCGCAGGACAATCCCCCTGGCGGCCACGACATGCTTATGGGCCTTCAGCGTCGCGTGCGCGAGGCCGAGGGTGAACACCGGCACCCTGGCGTTCGCGTTGCCGTTCACGATCCCGGTCAGCACGCGGGTCGACAGGTTGATGGTGAAGTCGCTGAGGGCGATCTTCTTGCCGTTCTTGACGTCAAGGAAGAGGATCCCGCCGCGGTGCAGGACACGGCCCCCGAGCGGCTTCAGGCTGACGTTGCCCCCTGTGACCGGGAACACGAACCTGACCGAGACACCGGGAGAAGTGCGTGCGCCCTCGGTTCCCGGGAGCGTCGCGATGGGGACGATACCGTTGCCCAGCAACGCAGCGGCGATACCTGGCGCGGTGGTCACAGCCGTCTGCCCGCCGCGCAGGTGCACCGCGGCGGCCGCCTGCCTGCCTGTCACCGGGGACGCCGACGCCGCGGCCGCGGCGGAGACCGTCAGGAGCCCGGCCGCCGTGAGCGCAACGGCCAGCCGCTGGAACGTTCGCATTTCTGATCCTTTCCGGCCGCGCCCGCGCGCGGCTCTCCATCACCTCCTTCGGGCGCCGTGCTGGATTGGATGCAGAAATATCCGGATGATGGGATCCGTGTCGAGCGACCGGGAACGGCTCAGGACCACCTTCAACTCCGCGGCCCGGCTCTATCACCAGGCGCGCCCCGAGTATCCCGCCGCGCTGTACGACGAGCTCGTGCGGCTGGCCGGCCTCGGTCCCGGCGACCGGCTGCTTGAGGTGGGCTGCGCGACCGGCAAGGCGACCATTCCGCTCGCCCGCCGCGGATTCCCGGTCACCTGTATTGAGATCGGAGACGACCTGGCCGCGGAGGCGCGGCACAATCTCGCCGGCTTTCCCGGTGTATCCATCGTCAACGGCGGGTTCGAGTCCTGGGCACCCACGCCGGGCCAGAGCGATTTCGCCCTGGTATTCGCGGCCACGGCCTGGCATTGGATTGACCCGGCTGTCCGGTACAGGAAGGCGTGGGAACTGCTCAGGCCCGGTGGCCATCTCGCCTTCTGGTCCGCTACGCACGTCGTGCCTGCGAGCGGCGACCCGTTCTTCCGCGAGATCCAGGATGTGTACGACGAGATTGGCGAGGGCCTGCCCGGGGAGTGGACTTTCCTTGAGCCTGCCGACCTGCCCGACGAGCGGGCGGAGATAGAAGAAAGCGGCCTGTTCACGGGCGTCGCGGTCCGCCGCTTCGACTGGGAGATCGTTTACACCGCCGAGGAGTACATACGCCTGCTCGACACGTTCTCGGGCCATATCGATATGGCTCAGTGGCAGCGCGACCGGCTTTACGGCGAGATCCGGCGGCGGCTGGCCGAGCGCCCCGGCGGACGGCTCCGGCGGCATTGGGGCGCGGTCCTTCATGTGGCCAGGCGCCGCGATATCGAAAAGGCCGCTACCGGTATCTGAGCGCTATTCGCCGGAGCACCCGGGTCGCGGTGATGTAGAAGCTGGCGCTGAATGGCCACTGCGAGACGATGCGCCCGGTGCCGGCCCGGAAATAGCTGGTCGTCGACGCGAACACGGTCCGGGCGAGACGCGACTGCAGCCAGTCGTTGTACAGGGTGCTGGCCAGCCGCGGGACCTCGGCCGCCCGCCGGTGGTGCGTCCTGAGGTGGCGGATGGTCTTAGCCGCGAAACGCGCCTGGGCCTCGTAGAACGAGACGAGCGGCGCCGCGTTGGTGTTGGGGCCGTACATCATGAAGAAGTTCGGGAAGCCAGGGACCATGAGGCCCAGGAAGGCCTGCGGCTCACCCGCCCACTGCTCGTGCAGCTCGACGCCGTTGACCCCGAAGACCCGGTAGTTGGCCAGGTAGTTCGCGGCGTCGAACCCGGTCGCGAGCACGATCACGTCGAAGTCGTGCTGGTCACCGTTGGCGTCGATGGCCCCCGACGAGGTCAGCCCCTTGACGGCATGAGGTATCAGCCGCACGTTCGGCTGGCGGAGGGCAGCGTAATAGGTGTCGCTGATGACCGTCCGCCTGGCCTCCACGGGGAAGTCGGGGATCAGGAGCTCGCGCAGGTCGGGCCGCCCGGCCAGGGAGGAATTGAGGAACTCCCAGGCGGAGCGCTGGCGCCGCCGGTTGGCCCGGCCGCCGCTGCGGGCGTGGCTGGCCCGGATCTGCCGCAGGTCATATTGCAGGTAGAGCGCTCGGCGGCGCCACTCGTACACGAGCGGGTTGCGGTTTAGCCTGCGCTCCCGGGCGGTGAAGTCGCGGTTGCCCTTGGGCAGCAGCCAGTTGGGCTCGATCTGGAAGATCTTCAGCTCGGCGGCACACGTGGCCGCCTCGGCCACGACCTGGACCGCGGAGGAGCCGGTGCCCAGCACGGCCACCTTCTTCCCGGTCAGGTCCAGGCCCGCGGGCCAGGCGGAGGTGTGGCAGATCACGCCGCCGAAGCCGGTGTCGCCCCGGGCGAACGGCGGGATGAGCGGGACGTTGAGGAAGCCCACGGCGCTGATGACCGCCTGGAAGGCACGGGGCGAACCCCCCGACGAGGTGACGATGTCGTAGACGCCCCGCTCCTCGTCCCAGGTGACGCTCTCCACCTTCTCGCCGAGAGCCAGGTGCGGCCGGAGGCCGAACCTGGCGACGACGGACTCGAGGTAGCGCTGCAGCTCATCCCAGCGGGCGTGGGTGCGGGTCCAGTCGGAGCGGGCGAAGGAGAACGAGTAGATGTGCGATTCCAGGTCGACCTCGGCGCCGGGATACCGGTTGTTCCACCAGGTCCCGCCGATGCCGGCGGAGAGCTCGAAGATCGTGAAGTCGGAGATCCCCTGCCGCTTCAGGGCCACGGCAGCGGCGATGCCGCTGAAGCCGGACCCGATGATGGCCACCCGGGCCGGCCGGGGCGCGGAACCCGCCGGGCGCGGTACGGACTTCATGGGCGCAGTTCCTTACCCTGGGCGCGAGGGGCCGCTCCGCGCTGTGCTCCGGGGGCGGTGCGGGCCGCCGGCTCAGTTGAAGGTCATTAGGTAAGAAATGTAGACCTAATGACCCTTTGGGTCAAGACGCGCTCCAGGCGGCCGCCGGGCCCTTTCGCCGGGCCGGGATGACCTAAGCTTTAGCGCTGTCTCGCGACGTTACTGTTCAGTGTCGGCGGGCGGGATGCCGGGAAGGGTGATCCGTGGCCTTCGAGCGACTCCAGCAGAGGACGACCCCGGACACCGTCGTCGCCGTCATCCGCAAGGCGATCCTGGACGGCTCGCTGGCTCCGGGGGCCCAGCTTCGCGAGGCGCACGTGGCGGCCGAACTGGGCGTCAGCCGGGCGCCGCTGCGTGAGGCGCTGAGCAAGCTCGAGGAAGAGGGGCTCGTCGTCAAGGTCCCGTTCCGGGGCGCCTTTGTCGCCGAGGTCGGCCCGAAGGTCGTCGAGGAGATCGCCACCCTCAGGCTCCGCCTCGAGCCGTTCGCCGTCGAACGCTCGCTCCCGTGGCTGCGACGCGCCGGCCGCGCCCAGTTCAAGGCCGTGGTCGCCGAGATGAAGGCCGCGTCGTCCGCGGGCGACGTGACCGGCTGCATCGACGCGCACCTGGCCCTGCACAAGCTCTTCTACGAGGCGGCCGACCACAAGCTGCTGCTTGACCTGTGGAACAGCTGGGAGGCCCAGCTGCGCCTGTTCCTCGCCGTTGACCTGCGGCAGTTCGAGAACCCGATGGAGGTCGCGCGCGACCACGCGACCCTGTACAAGGTCATCCAGACCGGCGACATGAACGCGATCACGGCCGCCCTGAGCCACCACATTCACGGCGCCAGCCCCGCCGCCGCACAGGCCGGCGGCGGGTGGCGGGCGGCGCGCGCCTGACCGGCCCGGCGCCGGCCGCTCCCCGGCCCAGGCCTTTCCGGTTGTGGCCTGTTACGGGTAGCTTGGCCAGCCCAGGAGGCCGGCCAGGAAACGAGGGCAGCGCGTGAAGATCGTCGGGGTGGATGCTTTCGGGTACGCGGTCAGGTACGCCCACGGCGAGTACGTGATGTCCGGCGGGCGCGCGGCCGTGACCCAGACCGGCACGCTGGTGCGGCTGCGGACCGACGAGGGGCTGGCCGGCTGGGGTGAGATCACGCCCCTCGGCGCGACCTACCTGCCCACGTACTCCGACGGGATCCGCACCGCCCTGCGGTTCCTGGCGCCGCACCTGCTGGGCCTCGACCCCACGAACATCTCCGCCGTCACGCGGGTGATGGACGCGGTGCTCATGGGCCACCAGTACGCCAAGAGCCCCGTCGACATCGCATGCTGGGATCTCCGCGGGCAGGCCGTGGGGCTGCCGATCGCCGCCCTGTTCGGCGGCGTGCTCCAGGAGGACTTTCCCGTCTACGAGGCCGTGCCGCTGGGCACGCCCGAGTCGATGGCGTCGTTCGTCGAGCGCGGCCGGGAGGCGGGGATCAACCGGTTCCAGCTCAAGGTGGGCAACGACCCGCACGATGACGACGCCAGGACCCGGGCCGTCGTCGAGAAGGCGGCCGACGACACCATCGTGATCGCCGACTCCAACGGCGGCTGGAACCTGCTCGACGCGCGCATCGCCATGAACACCATGGCCGACCTGCCGGTGTTCATCGAGCAGCCGTGCCGCACGACCGAGGACAGCGTGCTGGCCGCGCGTGGCAGCAGGCTCCCCCTCATCCTCGACGAGTCGATCGTCACCCTGTCCGACGTGTACGAGGCCAAGCACGCGGCCGGCGTCTCGTCGATCAACATCAAGATCAGCCGGGTGGGCGGCCTCACCGGCGCCGCCCGGATGCGCGACGTGATGCAGGAGCTCAACCTCAGGGTGTCGGTCGAGGACATGTGGGGTGGCGACGTGATCACGGCGGCGGTCAGCCATCTCGCCGCCAGCACCCGCCCGGAGAGCCTGCTCATGGTCTCGTTCATGAACGACTGGACCGACGGGCACATCGCCGGGCACCAGCCCTGCTCGGCCGGCGGCCGGGGATCCGCCCCCGCCGGGCCCGGGCTCGGCATCGAGGTCGATGCGTCCCGGCTCGGGGAGCCGCTGTTCTCGGTCGGCGCGTGAGCGGGTCATGACCGCGGCGGGAAACGGCCACGCCGACGTTCTCATCATCGGCGCCGGGCCCTCGGGTTCCGTCGTGGCGCACACCCTGTCCGCGCGCGGGTTCCGGGTGGTCTGCCTCGAGCAGGGCGACTGGATCAACACCGGTGACCTGCCCGCCAACTTCCCTGAGTGGGAGCTGCTGGTGCAGGACCGGTGGCACCACGATCCCAACATCCGGCAGCGCCCGGCCGACTACCCGGTGGATGACGAGGCCGCGGACCTGCACCCGGTCATGCTCGCCGCGGTGGGCGGCACGAGCATCTACTACGGCGCGCAGTGGCACCGCCTGCTGCCCAGCGACTTCCGGGTGCGCACGCTTGACGGGGTGGCCAGCGACTGGCCGATCAGCTACGCCGAGCTCGCGCCCTACTACGACCAGGTCGACGCGTTCATCGGGGTGTCCGGGCTCGAGGGCGACCCGGCGCGCCCCGCCGGCGTCTCGTTCCAGTTCGCCCCGCTTCCGGTGGGCAAGGCGGGGCTTCAGGCGGCGGCCGGCATGAACAGCCTCGGGTGGCACTGGTGGCCGGGCTCGCAGACGATCCCGCCGCAGCGGTTCGGCGAGCGGCCGGGGTGCGCGCGCTGGGGTACCTGCGAGTGGGGCTGCCCGGAGGGGGCCAAGTCCTCGTTTGACCTGACCTTCTGGCCCGCCGCCCTGGCCAGCGGGGCCCGGCTGGTCACCGGGGCCCGGGTCCGGCAGGTCCTGACCGACCAGCAGGGGCGGGCCACCGGGGCGGAGTACATCGACCGCGACGGCGGGGTGCACCGGCAGTCCGCCGACGTCGTGGTGCTCGCGGCCAACGCCATCGGCACGGCCCGGCTGCTGCTGCTCTCCGCGAGCCCCAGGCACCCGGCGGGCCTGGGCAACTCGTCCGGCCTGGTGGGCCGGCACCTGATGCTGCACCCGAACGGGACGGTCACGGGCTATTACGCCAATTCCATCGAGACTTACCGAGGCCCGGCCGGGGAGCTCATGTACTCGCTGGAGTTCTACAACACCAGGCCGGAGCTCGACTTCGTGCGCGGCTCGAAGTGGAACCTCATGCCGCTGCCCGGGGTGTACTCGACGCTGGAGCTCAACTCCGGGGAGCCCTTCGACACGCGGTGGGGTGACCGCGCCCACGACGCTCTGGCGTTCTCGGGCCGCCAGATGCTGTGGGCCGTCAACACCGAGGATCTCCCGGACGAGTCCAACCGGGTCACGCTCAGCACGACGACGGTGGACAGCGACGGCATCCCGGTGCCGAAGATCGACTACACGATCAGCGACAACACCAACCGCATGCTCGACTTCAACCTGCAGCGGGCGGCCGAGGCCCACCAGGCCGCGGGCGCCGAGCGCCTGTTCACGAAGCGGCTGTGGCTGGATCAGCCCGGGCACCTGATGGGTACCGCCCGGATGGGCGACGACCCCCGCACCTCCGTCACGAACCGGTTCGGCCGGCTGCACGACGTGGACAACGTGTTCATCGTCGACGGGAGCCTGTTCGTGACCGCGGGCGCGGTCAACCCGACCGCGACCATCACGGCCCTCGCCCTGCGCACCGCCCAGCACATCGCGGCCAACTCACGGGAAGCGCGATCATGAGCGAGCTGACCCCGGCGCACGCCGGCCTGCTGGGCCGCATCGCCGACGTCCTGATGACGAGCACCCGGGGAGCCCTCGTGCCGACCGGGCTCGGCGACTTCGCCGAGTGGACGCGGCGGGCGGCCCGGGCCCGCAGCAGGACCATGGACCCGGTCGTCGCGGCGCTCGCCGCCATCGACCCCGGCGACGTCGAGGGCAGCCTGCGCCGGCTCGAGTCGTCGGCTCCGGCGGATTTCGAGCTGCTCGCCTCCATCGCCGCGGGTGCCTACACCATGCACCCCGACGTGATGGCCGCGGTCGGCTACCCGGAGCCGCGGCGTGCCCCGGTGCCGTTCGACCAGTCCGCTGAGGAGCTGTCCTCCGGGATCCTCGACCCGGTGCTCGGGATCGGCCGGCCGCTGCTGCGGCCGGCGCCGGACTGACCGCCCGGCAGGCCCGGCCATCACGGCTGATGCCGGACTCACCCCGGTCCGGCATCACTCGGGCGCAAGGTAACGGAATCGTTACTGGCCTTGCGCCCTCTGGGCCGTCTGGCTAGCATGCAACGCATTGTGGACAATCGACGATTGTCCGATCAGTCTCCGACGAGGCCTTCAGGGGAGTGCCATGACTCGCCGTGATGAGCAACTGACGAACCTGGACCGGCTGGCTCGTGCGGCCGAGGCCGAACGCAAGAGTCTCTCCCGCCGCGGGTTCCTGGTCGGCGCCGCCAGCATCACCGCACTCGGCGGCTCCGGCCTGCTGGCCGCGTGCGGCGGAAGCAGCTCGGGCGGGTCGTCGTCCTCCGGCGGCGGCACGGCCGGCGCGACCGCGGCGCTTCCCGGCGGGACGCCGGTGCGCGGCGGCACGTTCACACTGGGCGTGCTGACCCAGGGCAGCGAGGAGAATCTCTTCCCGGGGACCGCAATCCCCAACCCGGACTGCGCCCGCGACTACGCCCTCTACGACCTGCTCTTCTACCCGAGCGCGGGGCACAGCCTGTACCCGCTGGTGCCGGGTCTCGCGCTGTCCGCCGAGCCCAACGCCGACGCCACGATGTGGACGTTCAAGCTCCGCGACGGCGTGACGTGGCACGACGGCAAGGACTTCACGGCCAACGACGTCGTCTACAACATCAAGACGCTGTGGAGCGACTCGGCCAAGAACTACTCGTCCTCGTTCCTGACCGGCCTGGTCGACTTCAAGGGCGTCAAGGCGGTCGACAAGCTGACGGTCGAGGTCCCGCTCCAGATCCCGTCGGCCCAGTTCCCCACGATCTTCGCGTGGTTCAACTTCGGCGTGCTCCAGGAGGGCGCGACCCCGGCCAGCACCGCCAAGAACCCGGTCGGCACCGGTCCGTTCAAGTTCCAGTCGTTCACGCCCGGGCAGAAGAGCGTGTTCGTGCGGAACGAGAACTACTGGCAGGAGGGAAAGCCGTACGTTGACACCCTCGTCATCGACTCCTCCTTCACGGACAATAACGCCATGCTGAACGCGCTGCTCAGTAAGCAGATCAACCTGCTCGCGAGCCCCGCCCTGCAGCAGGTGCGGCAGCAGCTGTCGAGCAAGCAGGTGCAGATCCTGCAGTCGCCCAGCGCCTCCAACACCTACGCGTTCGGCATGCGGGTGGACGAGGGCCCGTTCGCCGACAACCGGATCCGCCAGGCGTTCAAGCTCATGACCAACCGGCAGGAGCTCATCGACGGCGCGCTGGCCGGCTTCGGCACGGTGGGCAATGACCTGCAGGGGCCGAACACCCAGTTCTTCGACACCAGCCTGAAGTCCGAGTACGACCCGGACAAGGCCAAGGCCCTGTTCAAGCAGGCCGGGGTGGCCGGCACGACCTACACGCTGCCCACCGCGAACGTCCTGCCCGGGATGATCGAGTCGTCCACGATCTGGGCCCAGCAGGCCAAGGCCGCGGGCATCAACATCTCGCTGAAGGTCCTGCAGCCCGGCAACTACTGGACCACAGCGGGCGGGGCCTACACCCGGCCGTTCTGCCTGCAGATCGCCCAGGCGCTGCCGTCGCTGACCGGCCAGTACCGCTCGCTCATCCAGTTCAACGCGCCTTACTGGGACACCCACTGGGGCCAGCAGAAGCCGGACGGCAAGGCGGCCACCGATCTCATCCTGTCGGCCGAGGCGGCCACCGACGAGTCAAAGGCGGCAGACCTCTGGCATCAGGTCCAGTCGGCGCAGCACAACGAGGGCGGCTACGTGGTCTGGGGCTGGCTGCCGTACATCGACTTCGCGGCCAGCAACGTCCACGGGCTCAAGGCCTCGTCGGCCTTTAACTTCAACAACTGGCGCTTCCAGGACGGGTGGATCGCGAAGTCCTGACCGCCCGCGCGAGGTCGGTGGGCTCAGGCCCCGGTCCAGCTCAGTAGACAGGAGGAGGAGTGGTCGCTCCGGTCGCGGTGTCCGGCCCGGCGCCTGAGTCCCCTCCGGTGCTGGCCGGGCCGCGGTCCCGGTCCCACCCGGTGCTGTTCTTCGTGCTGAAGCGCGTGGGCGCAGCGCTGATCACGCTCCTGGTCGTGTCCGTGCTGATCTTCATCTGCGTGAGTGTCATCCCGGGCAACGCGGTCACCGTGATCCTGGGCAAGAACGGCACCCCGAAGACCGTGGCGGCCCTGGAGGCCCAGCTCGGACTCAGCCGGCCGCTCATCGAGCAGTACCTCGGCTGGCTGGGCGGGATGCTGCACGGCAACCTGGGCAACTCGGCGGTGGCGCTCGCGCAGCATCAGCCCAACCCGTCGATCGCCAGCACGCTCGTCGACCCGCTGACGAACAGCCTGCTGCTGGGCGGGATCACCGCGATCCTGCTGATCCCGCTCACGCTGCTGCTCGGCGCCGCGGCCGGCATCAAGGCCGACAAGCTGCTCGACCACACGATCTCCGCTCCGTCGCTGGTCCTGGCCGGGCTGCCAGAGTTCGTGACCGGGGCGCTGCTGATCTACATCTTCTTCACCCTGCTGCATATCCTGCCGCCGGTATCCCTGGTCGCGCCCGGCGCGTCCCCGCTGAGCACACCCAACATCCTGGTGCTGCCGGTGCTCACGCTCCTGGTCGTCGCGGTCGGCTCGGGGGTGCGGCAGACCCGGCTGGGCATGATCGAGGTGCTCCAGACCGACTTCGTGCAGTTCGCCCGGCTGAACGGGATCAGCGAGCGGCGGGTGCTCCTGCGCTACGGGATGCGCAATGCCGTGGCCAACAGCATCCAGACCATCGCCCAGAACCTGCAGTACCTCGTCGGGGGCATCATCGTGGTCGAGTCGGTGTTCGCGTACCCCGGCATCGGGGTGTACCTGGTCAACGCGGTCCTAGCCCGCGACACCAACAAGATCCTGGCCGCGTCCATCATCCTGGCCGCCCTGTACACGGCCATCAACATCCTGGCTGACCTGCTGGTGGTCTTCATGGTGCCCAAGCTGCGAACGGAGCTGATGTGAGCGCGCTCACCTCCGTGACCCGCGGGCCCCGGCACTTCCTGTCCGGGATCCTGCGCGCCAACACCGGGCGCGTGGGCCTGGTGCTGCTCCTGATCGCCGTGCTGATCTGTGTGTTCGGCCGCTACTTCGCGCCGTACAGCCCGACCGAGACGCTGGGCATCCCCGGGGCGGCGCCCGGGCCCGGCCACGTGCTCGGCCTGGACTTCATCGGCCGCGACGTGTTCAGCCGGGTGCTGTACGGCGGGCGCTCGACCCTCATCCTGGCCGGGCTGGCCACGGTCCTGACCTACGTGGTCGGCGGCGTGATCGGCCTCGTCGCGGGCTCCACCAAGTCCCTGGCCGACCCCGTCCTGATGCGCACCGTCGACGTCCTGCTGTCGGTGCCCGCGCTGCTGGTCATCCTGCTGCTGGTGACCGGCTTCGGCAGCGGGTCGCTGGTCCTGGTCCTGGCCACGTCCCTGGTCCTGCTGCCGGGGGTGGCGCGGATCGTCCGGTCGGCCACCCTCGAGGTGTTCACCCGGGCCTACGTCGAGGCCGCGATCGCGCGCGGCGAGCCCACCCGCTCCGTGCTGGGGCGTGAGGTGCTCCCCAACATCAGCGGCGTCATCACCGCGGACCTCGGGCTGCGGTTCAGCTGGGGGATCATCCTGATCGCCAGCGTCAACTTCCTGGGCGTCGGCATCCAGCCGCCCACCCCCGACCTGGGGCTGATGGTCTCAGAGAACCGGGTAGTGATCGCGAGCAACCCGTGGGCCATCCTGGGCCCCTCGATCCTGCTGGGCATGCTCATCATCGGCGTGAACCTCGTGGGCGACGCCTACGTGCGGCAGCTCGACCGGTCGGGAAGCTGACGTGGCCAGCGCCGGAGAACCGGTCCTGCGCCTGGACGGCGTGCGCGTCAGCCTGCGCCAGGGCGCCACGGTCATCGACGGCATCACGCTGAACCTGCTGCGCGGAGAGATCGTCTGCCTGGTCGGCGAGTCGGGCTCGGGCAAGACGACGACCGCGCTCAGCGTGTTCGGCTACTGCGCGCCGGGCCTGAACATCAGCGCCGGTGACGTCGCCGTCGACGGCGAGGTCATCCGGGGCGCCGCGCAGTTCGCCGCGATCCGCGGCAGCGAGGTGTCCTACGTCCCCCAGAACCCGTCCACCGCGCTGAATCCCTCCATGCGCGTGGCCGATGCGATCGCCGACACCATGCGCGGCCACAGCAAGGAGGAGGCCGGCCGGCACACGGCCGCGCTGGAGATGCTCGGCCGGGTCGGCCTGCCCGACACGCCGGAGTTCGGCCGGCGGTTCCCGCACCAGCTCTCGGGTGGCCAGCAGCAGCGCGTGTGCATCGCCGCCGCCCTGGCCTCGAACCCGAAGGTGGTCGTCCTCGACGAGCCCACCACCGGGCTCGACGTGGTGACCCAGGCCCGCATACTCAACGAGCTGCTCAGGCTCCGCGAGGAAGAGCACGTGGCCATGCTCTACGTCACCCACGACCTGGCGGTGGCCGCGCACATCGCCGACCGCATCGTGGTGATGTACGGGGGCCACATCGTGGAGGAGGGCCCGGCCGAGGAGGTGCTGCGCCGGCCCCGGCATCCCTACACCCGCGGCCTGATGGCGGCGACCCCCGATCACGTCGTGGCCCGGGTGCTCGAGGTGATGCCAGGCGCGCCGGTCGACATCGCCGACCGGCCGCCGGGCTGCCCGTTCGCGCCCCGCTGCCCGCAGAAGGTAGAGGCCTGCGACGCCGGGCTGCCCGAGCTCGAGCGGCACGGGACGAACCACTTCGTCCGGTGCCCCGAGTGGACGCGGACCGCCGCCGTCGACTGGGCCGCGCAGGCGGCAGCGGCGGAGCGGGAGGCGGCCGACCTCAGCAAGCCTGTGATCCTGGAGGTCACCGACCTCTGTGCCGAGCACCGCACGCGCAGCGGGAACGTCGTCGCCGCGAACGGGATCTCCTTCGCCATCCGCAGCGGCGAATGCCTGGCCCTGGTGGGCGAGTCGGGCAGCGGCAAGACCACCATCGCCCGGGTGATGGCCGGCCTGCACCCCACCTGGACGGGGCGGGTGCTGCTCGAGGGCGAGCCGCTCGCGGCCAGGGCCCGGAGCCGGACCCGTGACCAGCGGCGCCGGGTCCAGATGGTCTTCCAGAGCCCCAGCGACGCGCTGAACCCCCGGCACAGCGTGGGTGAGATCCTGTCCCGGCCCACCCGCGTGCTCCGCGGCCTCAGCCGCGCGGCGGCGGCCGCCGAGGTGGAGACGCTGCTCGAGGCCGTCCGGCTGCCGTCGCGATACGCGGACCGGTATCCCCGCGAGCTCTCCGGAGGCCAGCGCCAGCGGGTCGCGATCGCCCGCGCCCTGGCCGCCGAGCCCGATGTGATCATCTGCGACGAGATCACGTCCTCGCTGGACGTGTCGGTGCAGGCCAGGATCCTCGAGCTGCTCCGTGACCTGCGCCAGGAACGTGGCCTGTCGCTGCTGTTCATCACCCACGACCTGGGCATCGTGGCCACGATCGCGGACGAGGTTCTGGTGCTGGACCAGGGTGTCATCTGCGAGTCGGGGAAGACCAAGGCGCTGCTGGCCAGCCCGCGCAACGACTACACCAAGCAGCTCCTGCACTCGGCCCCCAGCCTGATCGACTCCATCGGGGCCTGGGACGCCAGTGAGGCCTGACCGGCCGGGCCCGGGCGGGCGGTCCGCTGCCTTGACACGCTCTGACGGGCCGACAATGATTGCAGACAATCGACAATCTTCAGCGGCCGCGCGCGGACCCGCCGGAGGGGTGCGCGGCGGCGGGTCCCTGGGACCAAGGGAGGAGTGCGGCCGGTGACAGAGGTGGCGGTCGGGGCGATTGGCAATGTCGTCGGCGGTGAGGTCGTGGCCGGCTCCGCCGACGACGTGATCGAGGTCGTGAACCCGTCGAGCGAGGACGTGCTCGGGTCCTTCACCGCGTCGACCGAGTCGGACGTGGCCGAGGCCGTGGCGGTGGCGAAGGCCGCGTTCCCCGGCTGGGCCGGCCGCACGCCGGGCGAGCGGGCCAACCTGCTGCGCGAGCTGGCCGACCTTCTCGAGGACAACCTCGACGACCTCATCAGGAGCGAGGTGGCCGATGCGGGCAAGCCGCTCACGGCCGCCCGCGACGAGGAGCTGCCCGGCGTGCTCGACGCGCTCAGGCACTTCGCCGCGGCAGGCCGGATGTCGGCCGCCCAGGCCGCGGGCGAGTACGCGAAGGGGAACACCACGTATGTGCGGCGCGAGCCGCTGGGCGTGGTCGCGGGCATCACGCCGTGGAACTTCCCGCTCTGGCAGGCGGTCTGGAAGATCGCCCCGGCCGTCGCCACCGGCAACACGATCGTGGTCAAGCCCGCGGAGAACACCCCGATCTCCACGATGAAATTCGCCCAGCTCGCGAACGAGGTACTGCCGGCCGGGGTGGTGAACGTCGTGCAGGGACGCGGCCCGGTCGCGGGCAGCGCCCTGGTCAGCCACCCCGACGTCGCACTGGTCTCGTTCACCGGCTCGACCCGGGCCGGGCGGCAGATCGCCCAGGCTGCGAGCGCCGGCCCCAAGCCGGTCATCCTCGAGCTCGGC
Organism: uncultured Actinomycetota bacterium; assembly: GCA_963844655.1. Classification (GTDB taxonomy): domain Bacteria; phylum Actinomycetota; class Actinomycetes; order Streptosporangiales; family Streptosporangiaceae; genus JASHPR01. Next base: position 272,817 of record CAWJPA010000003.1, read on the forward strand.
GGCAATGCCCCGGTGATCGTGTTCGACGACGTCGACATCGACGCGGCCCTCGACATCCTGGCCAACGGCGTCATGTACAACGCCGGCCAGGAATGCATGGCCGCGACCCGGCTCCTGGTTCAGTCCGGCGTGCGGGCCGAGTTCGCCCGGGCCCTCGCCGAGCGGGTGGCCCGCAACGCCGTCATCGGGGACACGACCGACCCGGGTACCACGCTGGGCCCGCTGATCTCGCCGGTGCAGCGGGACCGGGTCCAGCGGCTCGTCAACGGCAGGCCCGCGCAGGCCGAGGTGCTGCTGGGCGGGAAGGCGCCCAGCCGCAAGGGCTTCTACTACGAGCCCACGCTGGTCGGCGGCCTCGGGCAGCACGACGAGCTCGTCCAGGAAGAGATCTTCGGGCCGGTGGCGACCGTCCAGGAGTTCGCCGGTGAGGCGGACGCGATCAGGCTGGCGAACGACGTGCAGTACGGTCTCGCGGCCTCGGTCTGGACCCGCGACATCGCCCGGGCCCTGCGCTGCGTCAACGCCCTTGAGTTCGGCAACGTCTGGGTGAACAACCACCTGGTCGTCGGGCCGGAGATACCGATAGGCGGGTTCCGCGGCTCCGGCTACGGCAAGGAGGGCGGTTTCGCCGGGATCGAGGCGTTCACCCGCATGAAGCAGGTCGTGATCAACCTGGAGCTTTAGCTCTTGAGGATGCCGGCAGTCGGTTATACATTGTAGACATTCGTCAAGGAGGGCAACGAATGAGCGGTTGGCACGGACTCCTGGTGGCGCTCGTCACGCCGTTCTCCGCGGACGGTGAATCCGTGGACGACGGCGCCCTCCGCAACCTCGTCGAGCACGTCGTGACCTCCGGTGCGCACGGGCTGGTGGCGTGCGGCTCGACCGGCGAGTTCGCCGCGCAGACCAGCGCCGAGCGGCGGCAGGTCCTGGAGAGCGTGCTGGACCAGACCGCCGGCCGCGCGCCCGTGCTCGCGCACACCGGCGCGATGACCACCCGGGAGGCGGTCGCGCTGTCCCGGCACGCGGAACAGGCCGGGGCCTCGGGGCTGATGGTGGTGGCTCCTTACTACGAGCCGCTGTCCGTGGAGGAGATCAAGGCCTACTACCGCGACATCGCCGCGGCCGTGTCGATCGACATCATGGTCTACAACCTGCCGGTGGCCACGGGCGTGAACCTCCGGCCGGAGGACATCGCGGACCTGGCCAGCAAGCACGAGAACATCCGGTACGTGAAGGACACCAGCGGCAGCTTCAGCCAGGGCACGCGCCTGGTCCACGACTACGGCGACCTGCTGTCCACCTTCGTCGGCGAGGACACGTTCTACTTCGCCGCGCTCGTCGACGGGGCGGCAGGCTCGGTCAACGGCGCAGGCAACTTCATCCCGGCCGAGCTGGTCTCGGTCTACGAGTCCGTGCGGGCCGGAGACGTGGATGCGGCCCGCCGCGAGTGGGACCGGGTCTTCCCGATCATGCGCTTCCTGGTGTCGGGCGGCTACGTGACGGGTGTCAAGGCGGCCCTGCAGCATCTGGGGCTGCCGGGCGGCGACCCGCGGGCCCCGATCGGGCGGCTCAGCAGCGACCGGGCGGCCGAGCTCACGGAGATCATGGACGCGTTCAGCCGCGCCAAGGCCGGGGTCTGACCCGCGGCGGTCAGCCGAACAGCCCGGCCAGGCTCTCGTTCAGAAACGTCCCGCCGGGGTCGAGCCGGTCGCGCAGGGCCACGAAGTCACCGAACCTGGGCAGCCGCCGGCTCAGCGACGCCCGGTCGAAGTAGTGCAGCTTCCCCCAGTGCGGCCTCGGCTCGAACGGCTCAAGCACGTCGTGGACCGCGGTCAGGAACCCGTGGTAGTCGTCGTCGCGGTGGCCGCAGATCGAGATCGAGATCGAGTCCCGCTCGTAGAACGGCGAGAGCATGGCCTGGTCGGCCGCGATGGATCGGATCTCGACCGGGAACCTGTTGCGGGGCCTGCGGCTGCGGATCAGTGACCTGAGCGCCATGAACGCGTCCTTGCCGCGGGTGACCGGGACCATGTACTCGAGTTCGCGGTGCACGACCTCGCCCTCGAACGGCGGGTCCGGGTAGATCCGGTACGGCCGGTCGGTCCTCCGGCGGAACGCCCCCGGCGGCAGATCCGTGCCGACGCCCGGCGCGGCGTCCGCGTCCCGCTCGTCGTACCGCTTGATGAAACCGTGGTCGGCCAGGTCCATGCCGCCGGGCGACTCGAGGAAGAGCATCTCGGCCGAGTCGGAGTACGGCATGTAGAAGAACGAGAAGTGGCGGCGGGCGGCCATCTCGTCGTCCCAGCGCTCGAGGATCTCGGCCAGCGGCCAGAAATCGATCTGCTCGCGGAGCGTGAACGCGGGCCGCACGTCGAGCTCGACCTGGGTGATCACACCGAGCATCCCGAGCGACGTCTGCAGGGCGGCGAGCAGGCCGGGCTGGTCCTCGCCGACCACGGCGACGCTGCCGTCCGGCTGCACCACCCGGAATCCCCGCGCCGTGCCCGAGAAGGACTGCAGCGCCAGGCCTGAGCCGTGGGTCGAGGTCGAGATCGCGCCGGTGATGTGCTGGGTGTCGATGTCGCCCTGGTTGTGCAGGCACAGGCCCTCGTTCCACAGCGGGTCGCCCAGGCTGCCGATCGATGAGCCCGGCCGGACCACGGCGCGGCACCGTTCGCGGTCGGACCGGACCAGGCCGGCCATCCGGTCGAGGCAGAGCAGGATCCCGCCGGTGGCGCACAGCGGCATGAACGAGTGCCCGGCCCCGACCACCCGCACGCCCAGCCCCCGGGCGGCCGCGCCCGCGACGATCTCGCTGACCCCGGCCTCGTCCCGCGGGTGGATGATCTCGGCGGGGTCGGCGCTGACGTTGCCGGGCCAGTTCGTCCAGGCCCCCGGGGGCATGTCGCCGGGCACGGGTCCCTCAGGCCGAGAAGGCCGCGAACGGGGCGCCGAACACGCTCTCGTCGACGTCGAGGCCCAGGCCCGGGGCGTCGTTCCAGGTGACGGTGCCACCATCCAAGGTGGGGGCCGCGGCCTCGCGCCCGCGGGGCCGGTACGACATCGGCATGTGGTCGCCCATGAAATACGAGGTGGCCAGGAAGCTGTCCGGGTCGATGGTCGCGGCGAGCTGGACCATGCCGCAGGTCGACAGGTCGGAGCCCTGCGGCTCGTCGACGAGGATCATCAGCCCGGCGGCGAGGGCCAGGTCGCGGATCCGCGCCGCCTTGGTCAGCCCGCCGACCCGGACAGGCTTGAGGTTGAGCGCGTCGGCGCAGCCCAGCGCGATCACCTGCAGCAGGTCGGCCGCCTCGCGGGCGTTCTCGTCGACCATCATCGGGAGCGCGGAGTGCGGCCGGACCCGGGCCAGTTCGGCGATGGTCCGGCACGGCTGCTCGAGGTAGGTGTCGACCCCGGTCACGGCGGACAGGAACCGCAGCGTCTGCGCGACCGTCCAGCCCCGGTTCGCGTCACTGGTCAGGAAGCGCGAGTCGGACGGCATGGCGGCGGCCGTGGCGTGCACCCGCCCGGCGTCCTCGAGCGGGTCGCCGCCGAGCTTCAGCTGCCAGTGCCGGAACCCGAGGTCGGCCATGCGGCGCAGCTCGCCGGCCATGTCCGCGGGCGTGCTCAGGCTGATGGCCTGGAAGGCGGGAAACGAGTGCTGCCTGACCCCGCCGAGCAGCCGCGCGACGGGCTGGCCCAGCAGCTTCCCGCGCAGGTCCCACATGGCGTGGTCGATGGCCGCCTTGCCGGGCAGGTGCCCGATCAGCCGGTCGTCCATGGCCGCGACCAGCACGTCGGCCTCGAACGGGTTGCACGCCAGGACCAGGTCGGCGAGCTCGCGGATCGTGGCCCGCGCGCTCTCAGGGAACCCGTCCAGGTAGTTGCCGCCGAGCGTGCACGCCTCGCCGTAACCGACGGTTCCGTCCGACGCGGTCACCTTGACCACGGTGCTGGGGAACGTGTGTGCCACCCGGCCGTGCGACATCACGTACGAGCCGTCCTTGGCCGGGATGTCGACGGCGAAGCACGCCAGCTCGGTGATTCTCATAAGGTCGACAATATTACAATCGACCATGCGGCCGGGGCAAGAGCCACCGGCACAAGACGGCGCTGACCCAGGCGAGCGCAGCTAAGCTTTAGCGCACCCGAACCCTCAGGCCTCTCCTGGAGCTGGTCATGGCCTCAAGTGCCGCGAGCGCGCCGCGGATCGAGCCGGTGCAGCTGGTGCTCGCGCACGAGCTGGTGCTGGAGCAGATCAGGACCGCGCTGGCGCTGGGCCGGTTCCGGGTCGGCGACACCCTGCCGCGCGAGCGCGACCTGGCCGAGATGCTCGGTGTCTCACGGCCGCCGGTGCGGGAGGCGCTGGCCGTGCTGGCCGCCGAGGGCGTCATCGAGATCCGCCGCGGCCGCAACGGCGGCCTGTTCGTCACCGGGCGCCCGGCCGACGAGGCGGAGAAGCTCAAGCTGCTGCGCGAGAACCGCGAGCGGCTCCGCGAGACGTTCGAGTACCGGGTCATCGTGGAGTCGGCGGCGGCACGGTACGCGGCGGAGCGGCGCACCCGGGCCGAACTGGCCGACCTGCGCGGCCTGGTGGCGGAGATGCAGCGGCTGAGCGACAGGCTCCGCGAGCAGCTCGACGGGAAGCTGCTCGGCGAGTTCTTCGCCGTGGACAACGACTACCACACCGGCATCGCCCGCGCCTCCAGGAACGACTGGCTGGAAAAGGCCACGCTCTCGGCCCGGATCGAGATGTTCCGGCCCATCGGCGCGATCTTCGAGCGGCTGGAGCCGCAGGCCAACCACCTGCACGAGCAGATCTTCACCGCGATCGCGGACAAGGACGCCGAGAGCGCCGGGCGGTGGATGGCCGAGCACATCGAGGAGACCCGCGCCAGCATCGAGTCGTGGCTGCAGCCCAGGGCCCGCACCCGGCGCTCCTGAGGCGCACCGGCGCCGCCGTGAGCCGCCCCCCGCGCCTGAGCTCCACCCGTGGCGCGCCTGGCGTTCCCTTAAAAGGTATTCAGGTCTAGATTATTGACCTAATAGCGCGAACTGAAGTAGCGTTCCTGCATCCCGGCACCCGACCCAGGAGGCGGCGCATGGCTGGCCAGGTGGTGGTGACCGGCGGCGCGGGCTGCATCGGCCTGGCGATCTGCCGCCGGATCCGGGCCGCCGGGCTGACCCCCGTGGCCATGGACCTCGCCGCGGCGATCGCCGCGGTGGACTGGGACAGCCCGCCGGACCAGGGGATCGTGCCGGTCACCGGTGACGTCACGGACCGGGCCAGCATCGAGGCTGCGGCCCGGTCGCTGGATCAGGCCGAGCCGGTCACCGGGCTGGTGAACTGCGCCGGCGTGCTCAAGGACACCTACCTCGGCCGGATGTCCGACGACGCGATGAACCTGATGTTCAGCGTGAACGTCGCGGGCACGGCCCGGGTCACCGACGTCTTCGCGCCGCTGCTGGCCGACGGGTCGGCGATCGTCAACATCGGCTCGCTGACCGGCCAGATCGGCCGGTTCGTGGGCGCGTCGGTGTACGGGGCGACCAAGGCCGGGGTGTCGGCCTACACCACCTACCTGGCCGTGGAGCTCGCGCCGCGGAAGATCCGGGTCAACTGCATCGCGCCCGGCGTGATCCGGGCCCCGATGAGCCCGTCGATGGCCGCGATATCCGGCGGCGAGGAGGCGTCGGCGGCGCACACGATCCTGGGCCGGATCGGCGAGCCCGAGGAGGTCGCGGAGGTGACCGAGTTCCTGCTGTCCGCGCGTGCCTCCTACATCACCGCGCAGACCATCCTGGTCGACGGGGGGTTCGTGGCCCAGTGAGCGACCCGGGAGGGCGAGGAACGCGATGACACCTCCGAGCCAGGCCCGCGACGAGGCGAACGCCGAGGCCGTCCGGCGGCTGTGCGAAGCCAGCCCGGTTGTGACCGACGTCGCCCCGGCGATCGACGTGCTGCCCGGGTACACGAAGAACCTCATCCTGACCTCAGGCGCCCCGCTGCCCTGGCCGGAGTACACCGGCGGGCAGCGCGAGGCGATCATCGGCGGCGCCCTGTTCGAGGGGCTCGCGGCCACCCGCGAGGACGCGATCGCCGCCCTCGGCCGGGGCGAGATCACCGTCGGCGGCTGCCACGACTACGGCGCGGTCGGGTCGCTGGCCGGCATCTACACCGCGTCAATGCCGGTGTTCGTGGTCCGCGACGACGCCCACGGCAACGTCGCGTTCTGCAACTTCTACGAGGGCAAGGACCCGCGGCGGCTCAACTACGGCTGCTACGACGAGGGCGTACGCGAGCGGCTGCTGCACGTCAACACCGTCTACGCGCCCGTGGTCGGCGAGGCCATCCGCCGCACCGGCGGCGTGCCGCTCAAGCCGCTGATGGCGCGGGGCCTGCGCATGGGCGACGAGTGCCACAGCCGCAACGCCGCCTCATCCCTGCTCTTCGCCCGCGAACTCTTCGGCGCCGCCCTGGACATGACAGGACCAGGCCGCGGCCGGGTCCGCGAGACGTTCCTGCACATCGCCGAGAACGACTACTTCTTCCTGCGGCTGTCCATGGCGGCGGCCAAGGCGACCGCGGACGCTATCGCCGGGCTGGCGGGCTCGAGCGTGGTGTCGGCCATGGCGTTCAGCTGCAAGGAGTTCGCGATCCGGGTGGCCGGCCTGGGCCAGGAGTGGTTCCGGGGCCCGACCCCGATCCCCGAGGGCAAGCTGTTCCCCGGGCACGACGAATCCGAGATCAGCTGGATGGGCGGGGAGAGCACGATCACCGAGACCGTCGGCCTGGGCGGGTTCGCGCAGGCCTGCGCCCTGTCCCTGCAGGAGTACCAGGGCGGCTCCACGGACACCATGATCAGCCGCAACGAGGAGATGTACCGGATCACGGCCGGCGAGAATACGGTCTTCAAGATCCCGCTGTTCGGCTTCCGCGGCACCCCGACCGGGGTCGACATCTTCAGGGTGCTGGACGAGGGGGTGCTGCCGGTCATGGACGTCGGCCTGGCGGGCCGCGACGGCGGCCAGATCGGCGCGGGGGTCATCCGCGCCCCGCGCGAGTGCTTCGAGCACGCCGCGGAGCGATGGAACGAGGTCCACCCGGCGGCGGCGCCGTGAGCACGGCCTGGGCGTTCGCGGGCGACGCCGCGCTGGTGACCGGGGCCGCCTCGGGCATCGGCAAGGCCACCGCGGCCGCGCTGTACGACGCCGGGCTGCAGGTGCTCATCCTGGACCGGGACGGGGCCGCGGCCGCGGCCGCCTGCGCCGAACTGGGCGACCGGGCCAGATACCGCGAGGCCGACATCGCCGACCCGGCCCAGACCGAGGACGCGGTGACGGCGCTGGTCGGCGACGGCACGCTCTCGTACGTGGTCAACTGCGCCGGGATCCATCAGCCCGCGGGCGTTGAGGAGCTCAGCGCCGACGACTGGACCCGCATGCTCAGCGTCAACCTGGTCGGCGCGTTCAACGTCTCCCGGGCCGCCGCCCGGCACCTGCGCTCGGCACAGGCCCCGGCCATCGTCAACATCACCTCGGTCGAGTCGACCCGGGTCGTGGCCCTGGTCAACCCGCACTCCACGCCGCACTACGCGGCGGCCAAGGCCGGCCTGGAGATGCTGACCAAGAGCCTGGCCCACGAGTTCGCGCCCGCCGGGATCCGGGTCAACGCGATCGCCCCTGGCCCGGTGGAGACCCCCATGGTGCACGGCGCCCACAGCGGCGCCACCGGCCTGCCGCCCGCGTTCGCGGCGCACCTCATGATCAAGCGCTACGCGCAGCCGGCCGAGCTGGCCGCGGCGATCTGCTTCCTGCTCAGCGACTCGGCCTCGTACATCACCGCCACCACCCTCAATGTCGACGGGGGCTACACTGCGCTGTGACCGAGCCTGTCCTGCATTACGACGAGTCGCTGGGCCAGAACACCCGTTCCGGCAGCTGGGAGCAGCTGGCCGTCGGCACCTACCAGGTCATCTACGACACCCTCGACGCCGGTGACGGCGCGGCCGCGGCCGACCTGATCACGGTCACCGTCGAGGAGGCCGCCGAGTTCCGGCAGATCTACGGCGACTGGCCGGACGAGATCACCGGCTGGCTCGCGGCCCAGGGCACCGCGCCCGCCGCGATCGACGCGGAACGCCAGCGGGTCGCCACCATGCTGACCGCCGAGCACGGCCGCGCCTACGACCTGACCGCCGAGTGGGACCAGTTCGTCGCGCTGACCGGCGAAGCGGCCGCGGCCGCCCGCGCACAGGACGCGGCCGCCGCCCGGGCCCTGACCGGGGACGCCCACGAGGTGTGGCGGCTGGTCCACGACTACTGCGTCGACGAGATCTACGGCCTGCTCGACGCCGTGGTCCGGCTGTGCGGCGAGGACGCGCTGCCCGGCATATGGGACCACCTGATGCGGGACTGGTACGACGACCACGCCACCCGGCTCGACGTCCGCAGCCAGCCCTGGTCCGAGTCGGCCCGCCAGCTCATGACCGCGATCGTGCACGGCTTCCACGGCCACCTGAGCGGCACCGACCGCCTGGGCGGGATGACGTTCATCGAGGAGGACGACCGCTGGGGGTTCCGGTTCGACCCGTGCGGGTCCGGCGGCCGGGTGATCCGCGACGACACCACCGGCGGCCGCCCCCGCCCGGCCGAGCCGCTCTCGCTCGCGGTGACGACCCGCCCGCACGACTGGTCGTTCGGCCAGTCCGGCGTGCAGGCCTACTGCGTGCACTGCTGCCTGCTGAACATGGTGATGCCGATCGACCGGCTCGGCTATCCCACCCGCGTGATCGACCCGCCGACCTGGCCCGCCGCCCGGTCCGGCGCGCCCTGCACCTGGTGGGTCTACAAGGACCCCGCCCGCATCCCGGACGAGGTCTACGAGCGGGTCGGCCGCCGCCGGAACACCGATCAGGAAGGAACGGCGCCATGACCCCGCTGACGCTCGGCCCCGGCGGGCTGCTGACCGTCGACGAGTACACCGAGCTCGCCGACGACGGGGCCATCGACACGGTGATCTGCGCGGTGCCCGACCCGTACGGGCGGCTGATGGGCAAGCGCCTCACCCCGCGCTCGTTCCGGGCCCTGGCCCTGGACGGCAACGGCGTCCGCGCCTCGGCCTACCTGTTCGCGACGGACGTCGAGATGCAGCCGATGGAGCTGCCCATCGCGAGCGCCGCGAACGGGTGGGCGGACTTCCGGATGGTGCCCGACCTGCCCACCATGCGCCGGGTCCCGTGGGAGCCGAACGCGGTGATGGTCCTGTGCGACGCCTACGAGGAGAAGTCCGACCGGCTGCTGGCGGTCGCCCCGCGCTCCATCCTCCGGGCCCAGCTGGACCGGGCCGCCGGCTACGACCTGGAGTTCCGCTTCGCGTCCGAGCTCGAGTTCTACCTGGCCACGACGCTGAACGCCGGGGCAGACGGCGCGCCGGTCGAGGACATCGCCCGCACCTCACGGCACCGCATGGACTACAGCATCCTGCAGAGCGCCGCCGACGAGTGGTTCATCCGGCTGCTGCGCAACGGCCTGGACCGGTTCGGCATCCCGGTGGAGTCGTCGAAGACCGAGTGGGGCCTGGGGCAGCAGGAGATCACCATCGACCACGCCCCGGCGCTGCAGATGGCCGACTACCACACGCTGTTCAAGCACTGGGTGAAGCAGCTCGCCGCCGCCGCGGGCATGACCGCGTCGTTCATGGCCAAGCCCGGCATGGACGAGGTCGGCTCGTCCTGCCACATCCACGCCAGCCTGTGGTCGGCCAGCAGCGGCGACCCGCTGGACTGGGACCAGGCCGCGCCCGAGCACCTGTCCGAGCGGTTCGGCCAGTTCGTGGCCGGGCAGATCGCCTGCGCCCGCGAGCTGGGCCTGCTCTGGGCCCCGACCGTGAACTCCTACAAGCGCTTTATCCCTAACGCGTTCGCGGGCACGTCGCTCGTGGTCGGCCTGGACAACCGGTCCTGCGGGTTCCGGCTGGTCGGCGAGGGCCCGTCGTTCCGGGTGGAGAACCGGATCCCCGGCGCCGACGTCAGCCCCTACCACGCCTACGCGGCCACGATCGCGGCCGGCCTGGCCGGCATCGACCAGCGGCTGCCCGCCCCGGACATCTACCGCGGTGACGCGTACTCCGATCCGTCCCTGGAGTGCATGACTACGACCATGCACGAGTCGCTCCGCCGGTTCCGGGACAGCAGCCTGGCCCGCAAGGCGTTCGGGGACGAGGCGCACAGCCACCTGGCCGCGTTCTCCGCGGCGGAACTGGCCCAGTTCGAGCATGGATGCGTGACCGACTGGGAGGTCAGCCGCTACTTCGGGAGGATCTGACCATGATCCATTACGCTGACTCCGCCATCCTCGGGCCCGCGCCCAGGCCCGGCGGCCGGCGATGACCGACTCATCTCCGGCCGCGCTGGTGACCGGGGCCGGCGGCGGGATGGGCCGGGCGATCGCGGAACGCCTCTCCGCGGGCGGGTCCCGCGTCCTCGCCGCGGATCTCAAGCCCCGGCCGGACGACCTCGACCCGGCGATCACCTACGTCGCCGGCGACCTCACCGAGCCGGGCGTGATCGAGGGCCTGCTGGCCAGTCCCGTGCTGAACGGCTCGCTCGACTACCTGGTCAATGCGGCCGGGGTGGCGCTGTGGGGACGTGACGGGTCCGCGCTGGACATGACCGAGGACGCCTGGCGGGATGTGCTGGCCGTGAACTTCGACGCGACCAGGATGCTGACCGTCAAGAGCGTCCCGCTGCTGCGCCGCGGCACCGGCCGGTCGGTGGTCAACATCGCGAGCATCGGCGGGCTGCGCAACATGGACGCCCCGTTCGACGCCTACCAGGTCAGCAAGGCGGCGGTGGTCTCGTTCACCCGCTCCCTGGCCGAGCAGCTCGGCCCCGAGGGCATCCGGTGCAACACCGTGTGCCCGGGCGCCATCCTCACCCCGATGATTGAGCACCTATATATAGAGTCTCCCGAGCGGCGGACCCGGATGGAGGAGCGGACCCCGCTGCGCCGGCTCGGCACCCCGCACGACATCGCGTGCGCGGTCACGTTCCTGCTGTCCGAGGACGCCTCGTTCATCACCGGCATCGACCTGATCGTGGACGGCGGCTGGACGATCCAGACCGTCTAGAGACCCGCCCCGCGCTACGGCAGGTTATAGGGCGTCACGACCTGCACGGTGGATGGCGTAACGGCAAAATCCGGCAGGGCGTGCTGCGCGGACATGATGACCTGGCACGCCCACCCGAGCTGTTCGACGAGCACGTCGCGGTGAACCTGAAGGGCCCGTTCTTCCTCATGCAGGCCGTGGTCGCCCACCTGACGTCCCGCCGGGCGCCCGGCACGATCGTCAACATGCTCAGCACGTCCGAGCATGGCGGCCAGCCGTTTCTCGCCCCGTACGTCGCGGCCAAGGCCGGCCTGGCCGGGCTCACCCGCAACGCGGCGCACGCGCACCGCTGGGACCGGATCCGGATCAACGGGCTGGACATCGGGTGGACCGACACCGAGGGCGAGGACACCACCCAGCGCCGGTTCCACGGCGCGGGCGACGACCGGCGGGAGAAGGCCGGCGCGGCGCTGCCGATGGGCAAGCTCGGCCAGGTGGACGAGATCGCGGACTTCGTGGTCTTCCTGCTCTCCGACCGCTCCGGCGTGGTCACCGGCTCGGTGATCGACTGGGACCAGAACGTGCTGGGCGGCATGGACTAACGCAGCCGGGCGCCAGGTTGCCACGGTCGTGAGTTGCGCAGGCCAGGAGACCGCCCGCCCGCCCGGCGCCGGGGACGACGCGCGGGCCAGGTCGGCCAGGAACGCCGTGTCCGTGGCGTTCATCGGCCTGGGCTTCGCGACGGCGAGCTGGGCTTCCCGCATCCCGCAGGTCCAGGCCGCCCTGCGGGTGACCCCCGGCATGCTCGGCCTGATCCTGCTCTCCGGCGCGGCCGGCTCGGCGCTCGCCATACCGCTGGCCGGAATCGCCATCGCCCGGCTGGGGGAGGCACGCGTGACAGTCGCCTCGGCGCTCCTGGCCGCGATCGGGCTCGGGGTGGCCGCGGTCGGCTACGAGCTTGGCGTGGCGCCGGTGGCGGCCGGGCTGTTCGGCCTGGGTTTTGGCACCGCCGCCGGTGATGTCGCGATCAACGTGCACGGCGCGGCGGTCGAGCGCAGCCTCGGCCGCGCGATCATGCCGCGGTTCCACGCGGGCTGGAGCCTGGGCACCGTGGCCGGCGCGGGCCTCGGGACCCTCATGGTCGCGTGCCGGGTGCCCGTCTCCGTGCACCTGCTCGCGGTCGCGCTGGCCGTCGGGGTCGTGTTGCCCGCCGCGGCCCGCCGCTTCCTGCCCAGGAGCGCTCCGCCGCCGGCCGGCCGCACCGCCGACCTCGGCAGCCCGCTCGCGGCGTGGGGCGAGACGCGGACCCTGATGATCGGCTTGTTCGTGCTGTGCGTGACCGTCATTGAGGGAGCGGGCAACAGCTGGCTCGGCCTGGGCGTCATCGACGGGTACCACGCGTCCGCGGTACTGGGCAGCGCGGTGCTGGCCGTCTTCCTCGCGGCCATGACCGCGGGCCGGTGGTTCGGCCCGCCCGTCATCGACCGGTTCGGGCGGGTCCCCGTCCTGCGGGCCGGCGTGGCCGTGGCGTGCGGCGGGCTGCTCCTGCTGGGCTTCGGCCGCTACGTCCCTTCGGCCCTGGCCGGCGCCGCGCTGACCGGGCTCGGCATCTCCCTGGGCTACCCGGTGGGGATGAGCGCGGCCGCCGACGATCCCCGGCGGGCGGCGGGACGCGTCAGCGTGGCCTCCTCACTGGGATACGCGGCGCTGCTCGCCGGACCGCCGGTGATCGGGGTCCTCGCCGACCGGGTCGGGGTCTTGCACGCGATGACGCTGGCCGGGGTGCTGCTGGTGGCCGCGCTGTTCCTCAGCCGCGCCACCGCGGTCCTCGGCAGCACATCCAGGGACGCCGCGCCGGCCGCCGCGGGCCAGCGCCAGGATCAGGACCCGTCCCCGACCTTGTAGATCACGCCGGCCGGGGTTCGCTGCGGCTCGACCGCGACCGGGCGGCCGCACCGCCAGGACCGGTCGGCCGCCTGGGCCAGGTCGAACGCGGCCAGGGCGTCATACGCGGTGACCGGGGGCGGCAGGCCGCCGGCGACGCAGCGGGCGAACGCCTCGAGCTCGGCGGCGTACGCCTCCGGGTAGCGCTGCTCGAAGTCGCGGGCCAGGTCGTGCCCGGCCCAGCCCGGGGTGCGCCATTCGTAGTGCCGGTGCTGCGGGTGGTCGATGCGGACCGTGGCCTTCCGCCCCATCACCTCGGTCGAGCACTCGTAGCCGTAGCCAGCGGCGCGGCTGTTGTCGATCACACCCAGCGCGCCGCTGGCGAACCGGAGCACGACGACCGCGGTGTCGATGTCGCCGATCTCCGCGAACGCGGGGTCGGACACCGCGGTGCCGTGCGCGCTCACCTCCACGACCTCACCCACCATCCAGCGGGCGAGATCCAGGTCGTGGATCGTCACGTCCACAAAGAAACCGCCGGAGTGGGCCAGGAACTCCGGGTGGGGCGGGGTCATGTCCCGCAGCGACGTGCGGAACAGGTACACGTCGCCCAGGTCGCCCGCGCGCATCCGGTCCACCGCCGCGGCCCAGTCCGGGTCGAACCGGCGGTGGAAGCCCACCTGGAACGCCACCCCCGTGGCCAGCACGGTCTCGATGGCCTCGACGGTGGTCCGCCGGTCCAGCGAGATCGGCTTCTCGCAGAACACGTGCTTGCCCGCCTGGCTGGCCCGCACGCTGAGGCCGGCGTGCGCCTGAGTCGGGGTCGCGATGGCCACGGCGTCGACCGTGCCGTCGGCCAGGATCTCGTCGAACGACTCCGCCGGCGGCACCCCGAACTGGTCCGCCACCTGTCGCGTGGTGTCCGCGTCGGCGTCGAACACGCAGGCCAGCTCCGCCGACGGGCACCGGCCGGCCAGGTTGGCGGCGTGGATCCGCCCCATGCGGCCCAGGCCCGCCAGCCCGATCCGGACCCGGCGGGTCACGCGGCGGGCCCTGGGTGCTTGGCCAGGTACTGCCGGATCTGCTCCAGGTTGAAGACCGACGACTCGCGCGCGCGCTCCTCCCAGGCGAACACGCACACGGCCGCGATGCCGTCGAACTCCACCTCGGCCACCGTGCGGAAGAACACGTCCCAGTCCACGTCGCCCTGGCCGATGTCGAGGTGCTGGTGCACGCGCGCGGGCGAGCCCGGGTCGGTGGGCAGGTAGCCGTACGGCCCGAGCTCCAGCCACTCGTAGCCCACCTCGGCGACCTCGTCCAGGAACCGCTCCCACGGCGTCTGCAGCGGGTCGTCGGCGAACCACACGCCCCAGGAGTCGGGGCAGGTGCCCAGCGCCAGGCGCGCGGTGTCACTCATCGGGGGTGGGCCGCTGGGAGACGCCGAGTTCGTGTGCCTCCTCGCCGAGTTCATGCGCGGCATCCGCCGCCGCGCCACCGCGACGAACCGGGCCGCCTCCGACCGTCTGGTCGCCTCCACTACGAGCCGGGCAATGCTTGCGGTGGACAGCACTCCCCACCGAACAGGGTTCACCGACCCGGTCCCTTCGACTGGCCGCACGCGCTTGTCACCCCTCTTTGGGCCAACGACGACCGAGGGGCAGGAGCGGGCGCGTTGCGAACAGAGACCTCCCGCACGCCAGCATGTTCGGGAGTCTCACGGCCAGGACGGTACCCGCCGCCAGCCATCCCCCACCAGGCGCTGTCCGAATAGGAATGCCTGACGATCAGGCACTGTGCCGGATCGTCGGGATGGATGAGCAGGACCTTCACACCGAACGTGGTGGGCTTGCGGATCTTCCACCACGTACGCAGGCACTTGCCCGCGACATGCAGCACAGGAGTCGGGAGCTTGACATGCCTCACCGGGCAATTATTACGGCTGGGTGAAGCAGATCTAGTCCGGCTGCGACGAGGCGTCCAGCAGGCGCGTGTCGCCTGGCTCCGGCCGGGGATACTGACCTGCATGATCGCGCGAGCGGTGCGTCCCAGGTTCCTGGTCCGCATCGACGTGCCCCGCACGGACGGACGGCGGGAATGGGGTAGCGCGGCGGGCGGCTTCGAGCGCCGTCTCGCGGAGCAGGAAGGTCCGTCGGTGACCGGGCCGCACATCGAGTCAGAAACGCGCCGCGGCCGCGACTACGTCCGCATCCGGGTGTCGGTCACGGTCGGCGCGGCCGACCTCGGCCAGGCGGCCGTGACCGCGTGGCGGGTGTTCCGCGAGGCGGCCGGCGACGACCTGACGGCCTGGGATCTGGCCGCCGCGTCGGCCGAGATCCAGCCCGAGGAGAAAGGGCGGTTAACCGGGCAGCCGTACCCGGCGAGGCTCATGGCTGACCCCGCCAGCATGGGAGTAATGGCGGGGCCGAGGGGGACAGCCTTCGCCGCAGCCTGCGCAGGGCGGACTCGGGGGGGCGAGCCCGGAGCGAACGCCCCGGCTGGGCGAATCACCGCACCATAGCCCGAGCCAGGTCACGCTGTCGCGGGATTCCTGCGGATTAACGTGGCTGAAATGCACTGCTGGGCCGTCCCGCACGGGACGGCCCAGCAGCTGAGATCTGGCTATTAACTAACTAACCACGAGGGTCACTGTGCCCGTGGACGTCACGTTGGTGTCGTCACCGGAGTACACAGCATCTACCGTGTACGTCCCTGCGGCCAGGGTGTCGTCGCACGTGGCCAGGTTGTCAGCCCCGGCGCTGGCGTCGGCCAGCGGCTGGGCGGGGCACACAACGGCGCCATCGACATAGAACGCAACCGTGCCGTTGCCGTCTGGCGGAGCGATGTCACTCGCTGCCTGATTCACCACGGTGGCAACCAGCGTCACGTCACCAGGTGCGGCCGTTGCCGGGGCAACGGTGGTAGTGGTGGTGTTCTGCACGGCCAGGGCGAACACGCCGGCAGCAGTCTTCGAGCTGATGTGCACCGGGCTGCCCGAATACGAAGCCTGGTAGTGGATGATCCCGAACCCCGGCGGATGGATCGTGCAGGAACCCTTGCCACCGGCCAGTGTTGCGGTGCACCTAAACGCGGCGCTAAGACCGGCAGGGTCAGTAGGCGCCACGGTCACGAACCCGGTCGCGGGCGGCGTGCCCGCGGCCACAACCACCTGCACGTGGAAGGTGAAGGCCGCCCCGGAGTCAACGTTGCTCGGGTTGGCGTTGGTGATCTTCGTGACGGTGCCGGAGCGCACGACCTTCAGCTTGGCCGTGCCGGAGGACGCCGCATGCGAGCCGTCGCCCGAGTACTTGCCCGTGATGGTCTTGGTGTTGATGGAGTAGAACCTGGCGCTGCAGCTCGTGGCGCCCTTGGACAGCGTGCCGTGGCACAGCTTCCTGGTGCCCAGCCAGAAGGTCACGACTCCCGTGGGGGTCCCCGAGGACTTGACGGTGGCCGACAGCTTCACGCTCGCGCCGACAAAGGCCGACTTGGCCACCGACACGGTGGTCGTGGACGCGTGCTTGGTCGCCGCGCTGGCCGGAAGCGCCCACATGGCGCAGGTCGTCGCGGCCACTGCCGTGACCGACAGCAGCTTGACGACGCGAGGAACAATGTGATGGCTGCGAGAGGCGGCCCCCGCCGTCGGGGCGGGACCCGCGGCCACCATGGGGTGCCGCTTCAGTTTCATGCAGTTTCCTCCTGGTAACGCGCTGATGGACCATCAAGCGAGCGGCGGCTAACGGGTGCATGCCCCCAAGAACCGCATTTCTCTAGCCATAGGACGCTCGATGTAGGTCCGCCGTTTACGTCGGAGTTAGTCGGAGTTGCACGACATCGAAGCGAATCCGGACATCAGTGGACACCAGTCCTGTGCGTCGCCAGATTGTTATCCGGATTCGCCGGCCCGCCCCCCTTCCCGTCACACCCGGCAACGACGGGGCCGGCCTCCGTCGCAGCACCTTTCCGCTGGCGAAGCGCCCACCACCCCACCCCGGTCCCGTTTCCTAAATCTTTCAGCAGGCATCCACCCGCATCGTCGCAGAAAACGGGCATCCAGCCGGGAGCGAACCACCCGCAAATGCGCTCGGGGCACCCGTTAATAGCCGCACCTAAATTGCTCACAAACGCACCGCTTAATGTCCTCCTTAACGCCGGTCTTTCACCAGCAGCAGACTTGGTACCGGTACCGGCGACGGTCCGCGGTCTCCTGCATGATCTCGGCCGTCCGGGCCTGATCAGCGCGTTCATCTGCCACGCCCGCTGGGTGAACGCCACCTCCAGCAGGCTCAGCGGAATTCCACTGGGGGGCTGAATTCCACTGGGGGTGGGATTCTGAGTTTGAGCCTGTGACCGTATGGGCGGTGCCGATCCAGCCCTCACGGTGTGCGGGATTGAGCCCGATTCGGCTGCTGAGCATGCCGATTCCGCCCCCGGAGGCGCGGATTCGGCCGGGGTTTCCGGCGGGTCGTGAGGCCCGGCCGCCGCGGCTCAGCCGAGCGAGCGCAGCTTGGGCAGGAGCGCCGCGAGATCGCGGATCCGCGGCAGACCGCCCGCATAGGGCATGAACAGGATGTCGGAGAATCCGGCCTGCAGGTAACGCTCGGCCGCCCGCACGGTCGCGTCATCGTCGTCCGGCAGCCGGAACTGAACCGCGCGGCGGATCGTGGCCGGATCCCGGCCGATGTCGTCGCAATGCCGATCGAGGACCCGGGACAGCCGGGTGAGCTCGTCCAGGTCGTCCGGCCGCAGGCTGGCGTTCATCCAGACGTCCGCGTGCTCAGCGACGACCCGGAGGCCGTACCGCTCGCCGCTGCTGCCGATCCACAGCGGCGGGCGGGGGCGCTGCACCGGCTTGGGGTCGGACAGCGCCTGGTCCAGGTGGTAGTACTTCCCGGTGAAGGTCGCGGTCTCGGCCGTCCACAGCAGGTTGAGCACCTGGCAGGCTTCGCCCAGCCGCTCGATGCGCTCCCGGACCGGGTAGTCAGGGAGGCCGAGCATCGCGTCCGCGTAGGCGTCACCGCCCGCGCCGAGCCCCATGATCAGCCGGCCGCCGCTCACGTGGTCGACGGTGGCGGCCATCTTCGCCAGGACGCCGGGATGGCGGTAGATGTTGCCGGTGACCAGGGTGCCGATGCGCACGCGCGTGGTCCCCTGGGCCATGGCCGCCAGCAGCGTCCAGGCCTCGAAGATGTCGCCGCTCCGGACCCGGCCCATCGGGACGAAGTGGTCGAACGCCCAGCAGCTGTCGAAGCCGCCTTCATCGGCGATCGCCCATATCTGCCTGGCCTGATCGATCGTCATGTGCTGCTGGGATGCCTTCAATCCGAACGTCGGTCCTGACCCGGGCATGGCTCCTCCAGAGAACGATCGCATATCTGTCAGTTAGCCTGATCATCAGTATTACTGACGATCAGGCTAACGATAGGATCGGCGGATGTCAACGACAGCGGCAGGCGGCCTGCCGGAACCGCCGCCGGCCGACGCTCTCGCCCGGGCGCGGCTCGGCTTCCTGCTCAAGCACGTGCAGCTGGGCTATGCCGCCGTCGCCGGTACCGCGCTGGCGCCCTACGGGATCGACGGCCGGGAGCTGGCCGTGCTCTCCTTCCTGGCGCAGCAGAGCCTGCTGTCCCAGCAGGAGGTCGCCCACCGGCTCGGCGTCGACCGCACCACGATG
The DNA here is from genome assembly GCA_963844655.1 of uncultured Actinomycetota bacterium. GTDB lineage: Bacteria > Actinomycetota > Actinomycetes > Streptosporangiales > Streptosporangiaceae > JASHPR01. The sequence continues at coordinate 291,485 of CAWJPA010000003.1, forward strand.
GTCGCCCTCATTGACGGGCTCGAACACAGTGGTCTCGTGGAGCGCCACCCGCATCCCGATGACCGGCGCAAGAACATCGTGGCCCTGACCGCTGCGGGCCGCGAGACCATGGCCGGCGCGGCCCGGGCCGCCGGCGACGCCGAGCGCCGCTTCCTCGAGCCGCTGGGCGAGACCGGCGCCCAGCAGCTCAAGGACGCGCTCCGCGCCCTGCTGGACTCAGCCGGGCGCGAGCACGGGTGATGCCGCAGGCGGTCATGACCTGGTGTCCGCGCCGATCGTGAGGCGGCCCTTGCTCATGACGCCCACCCGCTGCGCCCGCCTGGCCAGCGAGCTGTCGTGGGTGACCAGCACCAGGGTCAGCCCGAGGTCGCGCCACAGCTTCTCCAGCAGCCCGATGATCTCGTCGCGGGTGCCTTCGTCGAGGTTGCCGGTGGGCTCGTCGGCCAGCAGCACCTTTGGCTCCTTGACCAGCGCCCGGGCGATGGCCACCCGCTGCTGCTGACCGCCGGACAGCTCCGAGGGCAGGTGCCTGGCCCGGTCGCCCAGGCCGACCGACTCCAGCGCGGCGGTCACCCGGTGGTGCCGCCGCGCCGTCCCCGTGCCCAGCGGGATCAGCGCCGCCTCCACGTTCTCGGCGGCCGACAACGTCGGGATCAGGTTGAACGTCTGGAAGACAAATCCGATCGACGCCGCCCGGACCCGGGTGACCTGAGCCTCCCGCAGCTGGGCCAGGTCCCGGCCGTCGAACTCGACGGTCCCGGATGTGGGGCGGTCCAGGCCGCCCAGGATCTGCAGCAGGGTGGTCTTGCCGTGCCCGGTGCGCCCCTGCACCGCGAGCCATTCCCCGTCCTCGATCACCAGGTCCAGGTCCCGCACGGCGGGGACCGTGCTGCGGCCCTTCTGGTAGATCTTGCTAACGCCGGTCAGCTGGTACATGCGTGCTTCTCCTCCGGGTCGGTAGGTCGCCGTTCACTCCACGCGGGCCAGGGCCGCCGCCGGGCGCAGGCGGCCGATGCGCCAGCTTCCGAAGGCGCCGGCCAGCAGTCCCCCGGCCACCGCGAGCAGCACGGCCAGCACGATCACCTCCGCGGTGACCGACGCGTGCATGGGCACGAGCACGGTGTGGGTGGTGTTCGGGCCGAAGCTCTGGGAGCCGCCGGGGCCGTTCGTGATCAGGCGCGGGCCGCCTCCGGGCGCGGGGACGTTGGCGGACAGCTTCGGCGCGATCCTGGTGATCAGCGCCGCACCGGCGAGGCCGAGGCCGACCCCGGCGACGCCGCCGATGATGCTCATGGTCACCGACTCGCCCAGCACCTGGGCGACGATCCGCCGGCTCCGCCAGCCGAGCGCCTTGAGCGTGCCGAACTCACGTGCCCGCCGCGACACGGCCGCCATCGTCAGCAGGCTGGCCACGGCGAACGCGGCGATCAGCACCAGGACCGACAGCCACTTGCCCAGGACGTTGGCCAGCCTGGCCGAGCTGGACACCGACCCGGTCACCTGGCTGGCCAGGCTCGAGGCCGTGGTCACGGTGGCGCCGGGGAGCAGCTTGGAGATCTCCTTCTGGACCGCCGGAATGTCGGCGGCGCTGGCCGCGGTGACGTAGATGGTGTTCACCTTGTTCTTCAGGCTCCCGCCGGGGCCGGTCCCGATCGCCTGGGCCCGAGCCAGCGGGATATAGATGTCCGGCGGGCTGCTGGCCTGCGGCTGGGTGACGATGCCGATGACCGTGAACTTGGCCTTGTCCACGGTGACCGTCGAGCCGACCGTCAGCTTGTTGCCCTCGGCGTAGCCGGAGTCCACCATCGCGACGTTGGAGTCGATGTCGGCCGCGGTGAAGGTGCGGCCGGAGCCGAGCGCGGTGTTGCTGATCGGGCCGAGCGAGGAATGCCCGACGTCCACGCCGTCGACGCTGACGCTCTTCGGCTGGGGCAGGGAGCTTCCCGGCTGGCCGAAGTTCTTCGGCAGCGTGATCTGCGTGTCGTTGAGCACGAGCCCGCCCGCGGCCGCGGTCACGTCGTGCAGCCTGGCCACCTCCGCCACCTTCGACGAGGCGAGCGCCGAGTACGGCGAGACCAGGTGGTCGACCGTCTGGCCCGCCGCGTTGTGGCACTTGCCGCTGCTGCAGATCTGCGCCCCGCCCGGGCCGACCTGGAACGTCTGCGCGCCCTTGGGCGGTGTGGTGCCCGCCTTGGGCGGCCCCGGCGCTGCGCCGGTTACCGTCACGTCGGTACCCACCCCGTACAGCGAGCTCAGCACGTCGGCCTGGGCCTTCTTCACCCCGGACGAGGCCGCGGTCACGACCACGACCAGGCCGATCCCTACGGCCAGGCCCAGCGCGATGAACACGGCCTGCCGCATCCTGCGGCGCAGTTCGCGCCGCAGGTAGGTCACGAAGAACATGGGTTCTCCCATCTGCGATTGAGGCATCGGCGCCGGGCCCCGGGACCGGGTGCGGCCGGCCGGCATCACCGGCCGCCCCCGCTGGCCGGCGATGCCGGCGGCGCTGCGGCCAGGTTGGCGCAGCAGCGGTTGCGCGGCGGTAACACGGCGCGCGGCCGGCCCGGGCCGCGCCGCCGGGCCCAGCGCGGGCGGCGGCTGTAACCGCCGCGCAACCGGGACCGGCGCACGCTGGGATTCACTGGGCCCAGGCCAAGACCCACGGCCGCCAACCCGCAGGATCACGACGAGGAGGTGAGCGCCCGATGCCGCCGGAAGCTTCGGGTTCCACCGGGCCGGGCGATGCCCGCCGCCCCGACGGCTGGCCCGACGACGAGGCCGACGACCGTACCGACCCGTCGTGGCCGCCCCCGCCCCCGGCCGGCCGGCACGGGCCGCCCCGCCACGGCCACCTGCGCACGCTGGCCCTGGCCGCGGTCGCGGTGGTGGCACTCGCCGCCGGTGCGGGCGGCGCGCTGGCCGTCAGCCGCGAGCTGGCCACAACCTCGCCGCCCGCCACGCCGCCGGCTTCCCAGCCGTCTGGCGGCCCAGTCTCCGGCTCAGGCCCGAGTGCCGGCAGCAGCGGGACCGCGGAGCTGTTCACGGCCGGCCGGGTGCTCGGGGTCACCCCCACCTCGATCACGATCGGCGGGCCCGGCCACCGGGTGACCGCCGCGGTCACGGCCGCCACCCGGGTCACCGGCACGGCCACCAGCATTAGGTCCGTCAAGGTCGGTGACCATGTCTCGGCCCGGATCACGGAAAGCGGCGGGAAGGCCACCGCGACCGAGATCCAGGACCCGGGCGGGAGGCCGTGATCACTGCCGCTGAGGCATGCCGGTCCCGGCCACCGCTGGGTAACCGCGGTGAAACCGCAGCTGGGGCATGATGGAAACCGGGCCAGAGCCGGAGAGGAGCCGCGATGCGGGTGCTCGTGATCGAGGACGACCGCGAGCTGGCCGAGGCCATCGGCGTCGGCCTCCGCCGCGAGCACCTGGCCGTGGACGTGTCGTTCGACGGCCGGGCCGGGCTGGAGCGGGCCCTGGTCACGGGCTACGACGTGATCGTGCTCGACCGCGACCTGCCCGGCCGGCACGGCGACGACGTATGCGCCGAGCTCGTCGGGGCCGGCTGCCGCAGCCGGGTGCTCATGCTGACCGCGGCCGCCACGATCGAGGACCGGGTGGACGGCCTGGGCCTCGGCGCCGACGACTACCTGCCCAAGCCGTTCGCGTTCGCCGAGCTCGTGGCCAGGATCCGGGCGCTGCTGCGCCGGGCCCAGCCCGGGCTTCCCCCGGTGCTGGTCAGCGGTGACCTGGCGCTCGACCCGTCCCGGCGGCACGCCAGCCGGGGCGGCCGACCCCTCGACCTCGGCCCCAAGGAGTTCGGCGTGCTGGAGTTGCTGCTGTCCGCCCAGGGCCGGGTCGTGTCGGCCGAGGAACTCCTGGAGCGGGTCTGGGACGAGATGGCCGACCCGTTCACCAGCACGGTCAAGGTGACCATGAGCAGGCTGCGGCGCAAGCTCGGCAGCCCGCCGGTCATCGAGACCGTGGCCCAGGCCGGCTACCGGATCTGAGCATGCGCGTGCCCCCGCTCGCCGCCCGCTGGCACCTGCCCCGGCGGTCGGTGCGGCTCAAGCTCACCGCGCTGTACGGGGCCCTGTTCCTGATTTCCAGCGCTGTGCTGCTCGCGGTCACCTACGTGTTCGTCGCGCAGCGGCTGCCGGTGGTGGCCGCCCGGGCCGAGGTGGGCCCGGGCGGCGGGTTCGGCAGCATCTGCGCCGCGAACCCGAACGGCGTGGCACCCGCGCCGCTGAACGGCTGCTCGTCGCTGCTGCGGACCATGAACCAGCAGCGCAACGACGAACTGAATCAGCTGCTGATCGCGTCCGGCATCGCGCTGGGCATCATGGCGGTCGTCTCGGTCGCGCTCGGCTGGCTGGTGGCCGGGCGGGTGCTGCAGCCGCTGCGGACGATCACGACCGCGGCCCGCCGCATCTCAGCCAGCAACCTGCACCAGCGGCTCGCGCTGGACGGCCCCGACGATGAGCTCACCGAGCTTGGCAAGACGTTCAACGGCCTGCTCGCCCGGTTGGAGGGGTCGTTCGTGGCCCAGCGCCAGTTCGTGGCCAACGCCTCACACGAGCTGCGCACCCCGCTGGCCAGGCAGCGGACCCTGGTCGAGGTCGCGCTGCGAGACCCAGAACCCACGGTCGGCTCGCTGCGGGCCGCCTGCGAGCGCGTGCTGGCCACAGGTGAGGAGCAGGAGCGGCTGATCGAGGCGCTGCTGACCCTGGCCCGCAGTCAGCGGGGGCTCGACCGGCGCGAGCCGCTGGATCTGGCCGCGGTGACCGGGGGCGCCGTCCAGGCCAGCGAGCCCGGTGCGCAGGACCGCGGTCTGAGCCTGCGGACATCGCTCGGCCAGGCCCCGGCCCTGGGCGACTCGCGGCTCACCGAGCGCCTGGCCGCGAACCTCGTCGACAACGCCGTGCGGCACAACACCGCGGGCGGCTGGGTCGAGGTGACCACGGGGACCAGCCACGGCCGGGCCGTCCTGGCGGTTACGAACACCGGGCCCGTGATCCCGCCCGACCGGGTGGACCTGCTGTTCCAGCCGTTCGGCCGGCTCGAGGCCACCAGGGTCAGCAGCGACGGGCTGGGTCTCGGGCTGTCCATCGTCACGGCCATCGCCGCCGCGCACGACGCGGACCTGCGGGCCCGGCCGCGCACCGGGGGCGGGCTGGAGGTGGAGGTCCGGTTTCCCGGGCCGCCCGCGGCAACCGCCGGCCACCCGGCGCCGGGGTGACCAGGCGTCAGCGGGCGGCGAACTCCGGAATCAGCATCTCCGCGATCTGGGCGGCGTTCAGGGCGGCGCCCTTGCGCAGGTTGTCGCCGCAGACGAAGAAGTCGACGGCCCTGGGGTCGTCCAGGCTCTGCCGCACCCGGCCCACCCAGGTCGGGTCGGTGCCGACGGCGTCGGCCGGGGTCGGGAACTCGCCGCGTTCCGGGTCGTCGACGAGCACCACGCCCGGCGCCTCACTCAGCGCCCGCTGCGCGGCGCTCCGGGTCACCGTGCGGCCGAAGGCCGCGTGCACCGCGATCGAGTGCCCGGTGACGACCGGCACCCGCACACACGTGGCCGACACCCTGAGCTCGGGCATCCCGAGGATCTTGCGCGTCTCGTTGCGGATCTTCAGTTCCTCCGATGACCAGCCCGCCTCCTTGAGCGAGCCGGCCCAGGGCACCACGTTCAGCGCCAGCGGCGCGGGGAACGGGCCGAAGTCGCCGACCACGCCGCGCAGGTCACCGGCCCGCTGGCCCAGCGCCCGGTTGCCCGAAACCTTCTCGATCTGCGCGTAGAGCGTGTCGGTGCCGGCCTGGCCGGACCCGGACGCGGCCTGGTAGGACGCCGCGGTCATCTCGCGCAGGCCGAACGCCCGGTGCAGCGCGGCGAGCGCGACGATCAGCGCGAGCGTGGTGCAGTTCGGCACGGAGATGATCCCCTTGGGCCGGGCCGCGGCCTGCTCCGGGTTGACCTCCGGCACCACCAGGGGCACCTCAGGGTCCATCCGGAACGCGCCGGACTTGTCGATGACCACGACTCCGCGGGCCGCGGCCACCGGGGCCCACTGCGCCGACACCTCGTCGGGGACATCGAACATGGCCAGGTCCACGCCGTCGAAGACCTCCGGGGCCAGCGCGGCGACCTCGACCTCCTGGCCGCGGACCCGCAGCCGCTTGCCCGCCGAGCGGGCCGAGGCGATGAGCCGGATCTCGCCCCACACGTCGTCGCGGGTGGACACCACGTCCAGCATCACGGTGCCCACCGCGCCGGTCGCGCCGACGATCGCCAGGACCGGCTTGCGCGGCCCGGCCGGGCCGCGCCTGGCCGTCACCGGCCCGTCCCGCCGTACACCACGGCCTCGTCCTGGTCCGATCCCAGGTCGAACGCCCGGTGCGCGGCGTCAACCGCCGCAGCCACGTCGTTCTCGTCGATCACGACCGAGATCCTGATCTCGGACGTCGAGATCATCTCGATGTTCACCCCCGCCTCGGCCAGCGCGCCGAAGAACGTGGCGCTCACCCCCGGGTGCGAGCGCATCCCGGCGCCGACGAGCGAGATCTTGCCGATCCGGTCGTTGTAGAGCAGCGACTCGAAGCCCACCTCGTTCTGCAGCTGCCCCAGAGACGACATGGCCGCGGGCCCGTCCTCGCGCGGCAGCGTGAACGAGATGTCGGTGCGGCCGGTCGCGGCGGCGGAGATGTTCTGCACGATCATGTCGATGTTGATCTCCGCCGCGGCGATAACCCGGAAGATCCGGGCCGCCTCGCCGACCTTGTCCGGCACGCCCACGACAGTGATCTTCGCCTCACCCCGGTCGTGCGCCACCCCGGAGATGATCGCCTGTTCCATCGCCTCGTCCTCCGTCTCCCCGTCGGCCGCCTGAGCGGCCACGGCCCGGCCCGCCTCGGTGACCCACGTCCCGGCCCGGTTGCTGAATGAGGAACGGACGTGAATCGGGATCGAGTACCGCCGGGCGTACTCCACGCACCGCAGCATCAGGACCTTGGCCCCGCACGCCGCCATCTCCAGCATTTCCTCGTAGCTGATCCGCGGGATGCGCCGCGCGCCGCGCACGATCCTCGGGTCGGCGGTGAAGATGCCGTCAACGTCGGTGTAGATCTCGCACACGTCGGCGCCGAGCGCGGCGGCCAGCGCCACCGCGGTGGTGTCCGAGGCGCCCCGCCCGAGCGTGGTGATGTCCTTGGTGTCCTGGGACACGCCCTGGAAGCCGGCCACGATCGGGATCGCGCCATCGCCGAGGGCGAGCTGGATCCGGCCGGGTGTCACGTCGATGATACGGGCCTTGCCGTGCGCCGAGTTGGTGATCACGCCAGCCTGCGACCCGGTGAACGAGCGGCCCTCCAGGCCGAGGTTCGCGATCGCCATGGCCAGCAGCGCCATCGAGATCCGCTCGCCGGCGGTGAGCAGCATGTCGAGCTCGCGCCCCGGCGGCAGCGGGCTCACCTGGTTAGCCAGGTCACGCAGCTCGTCGGTGGTGTCCCCCATGGCGGAGACCACCACGACCACCGAATGGCCCGCCTTGCGGGTCGCCACGATGCGCTGCGCCACGCGCTTGATGCCGTCGGCGTCAGCGACCGAGGATCCGCCGTACTTCTGCACTATGAGTGCCAAAGTCGCGCCGCTCCTCCCGCTCGGCTGGTCCGGCGCTCACGAGTGTATCCAGCCCGCCGGGGACGCCCGCTGCTCATTTTCTGCCGCTCACCGGGTGCCAGGCCGGGCCGTCAGCCGGTCGCCGGCTCCTCGGCCACGTCCAGCCTGGCGTGCGCGACCACCGAGTGCAGTGCCCGCATGGCCGCGCCGCCGTGCGTGCCCCAGTGGTTCACGTAGGAGTACTGCCACCACCACAGCGCCTCGTCGGTGCTGCCCGCCTGGTAGTGCTTGAGCCCGTGGATCAGGTCGGCGGCCACGGTCGCGAGGTCGTCGGAGAGCCGGAACTGCGAGGCCTGCGTGTCCTCGTACGGGTCGAAGAGCTCGGCGTACTCGTCGCAGTCCCGCAGTTGCCCCGCGAGCCCCGTCCGCAGCTCGTCGAGATCGGGGTCGGCACCCACGTCAGGTTCCCAGTTGCCGGGCAGGATGATGTCCTTGCTCGCGCCCAGCTGTGCCCCGGCCAGCAGGATCTGAGCGACCTCGAGCAGCAGCAGCGGGACGGTCTCGTCCTTGCCCTCCCCCGCGGCCAGCGCGGTCACGCCGTCCAGGAAGTTCCGGGCATGCTGTGCGATCCGGTCGGCAGTCGGCCGCCAGTCGTCGGCCGGCGCACTAGACATCGAGCAGCCTCCGTCCTTCGAACGCCCGGCCGAGGGTCACCTCGTCGGCGTACTCGAGCTCACCGCCCACGGGCAGCCCGCTGGCGGGCCTGGTCACCATGAGCCCCATGGGCTTGACCAGCCGGGCCAGGTAGGCGGCGGTCGCCTCGCCCTCGAGGTTGGGGTCGGTGGCCAGGATCAGCTCGGTGACGGTTCCGTCCGACAGTCGGGTCATCAGCTGGGATATGCGCAGGTCATCAGGCCCGACTCCGTCGATCGGGCTGATCGCGCCGCCGAGGACATGGTAGCGGCCCCGGAACTCACGGATCTTCTCAATCGCCGCGACGTCCTTGGGTTCTTCCACCACGCAGATCAGCGCCGGGTCGCGGCGCGGGTCGGCGCAGATGCGGCACTCGTCGGCCTCGGCAACGTTGCCGCAGGTGCGGCAGAACTTCACCCGCTCGACCACCTCGAGCAGCACGCCGGCCAGTCGGCGCAGGTCCACCGGATCGGCGGTCAGCAGGTGAAACGCGATGCGCTGGGCGCCTTTCGGCCCGACCCCCGGCAGCAGCCCGAGCTCGTCGATCAGATTCTGGACGACGCCTTCGTACACCTCAGGTCCCAGGCCCGCCAGGCAGGTCACCCGGCGCCCCGCCGAGACCGGGCAGCCCCGGCAGGCCCGCGCCTCCGGCACCGCCGGCGAACGGCCCCATCTTCTCCTGCTGCAGGTCGCCGACGCCGCGGTAGGCGTCGCGGACCGCGGCCAGCACCAGGTCGGCGATGGTCTGCGCCGATTCCTCGGGCTCCGCCGGGTCGATCGCGGCCGCGGCGATGGTGATGTCCACCAGCTCGCCCTGGCCGTTAACCACGGCCGTCACTAGCCCGCCGCCCGCGGTCCCCTCCACCTCGGCGTCGGCCAGCTCCTGCTGCGCGGACATGAGCTGGCTCTGCATCTCCTGGGCTGCCGCAAGCAGTTGCTGCATATCCAGCTGGCCGCCAGGGTCCACGATGCCCCCAATCACTTGTCTCGGCCTGCCGTGCGTGTCGTTCCGAGCCTACGGCCTGCCACGGTCACCCGGTACCACCGCACGCCGCCCCCGGCGGCCCGGCGCGGTTGCCGCAGCACACGGCTCAGGCCCAGCGTCCATTACGCAACGTCCGGTTGTGATCAACCGCTCAGGCGCCGCCGGACTCCTCGATGACTTCGCCGCCCAGGGTGTGCTGGATCAGGTCCATCCCGGCCAGCGCCCCGGAATCGCCGCCCGCGCCCGGGCGGGGGGCCCCGCCCCGGGCGGGAGTGCCGCCGCCGGAACCGGAACCGCCGGGCGCGCCGCCGCGGCCGGAACCGGAACGGGCCGGCGCGCCGCCCGCCCGGCCGGGGCCCGCCGCGCCCGTGCTGGCCGCCGCCGTGGCCCCGCTGTCCCCGTAGCCGCCGGTCCCGCCGGATGCGGCCTCGGGTTCATCCTCGTCCGGGGCGATGTCCGGCCCGGACGCCCAGGATGACCCGGCGCCGCCCGGCGAGGCGACCGCGCGGACCCGGGGGCTGATGCCGACCATGTTCTGCAGGACCTTGCCGAGTTCCTGGTCGTAGCCGCTGCCCGAGAACCCCTTGGCCTCGCCTTCCCTGGTGAACCGCAGCGTGAGCACGCCCTCCGACAGCGAGTCCACGCTGGCGTTGCTGAGCAGCAGCCAGGCCACCCGCTTCTCATGCTTGACGGCGTCCAGGATCGCCGGCCAGCGCTCACGGAGCGCGCCCGCGTCCAGCGCCCCAGGCGCCACCGGCGCAGCCGCAGCGGGCCTGGGCTGATCAGCGGGCGTGGCAGGCTCAGGCCTCGCGGACGGCTCGGGCCTCGCGGACGGCTCCGGGCTGGCCGCCGGGCGAGGAGGAGCGGCCGGGCGTGGCGGAGCAGCCGGGCGAGAGGGAGCGGCCGGGCGGGCCGCGGCCGCGCTGGCCGCCGGCGCATCCTCCGGGCGGGCGGCCGGGCGGGCGGGACCCGCCTGACTCACCGGGGCACCAGACGCCAGCGCGCGTTCCAGCCGTTCCAGCCTGGCCAGCAGATCGCTCTCGCCGGGCAGCAGCACCTGGGCGCAGATCAGCTCGAGCTGCAGCCGCGGCGACGTGGCCCCGCGCATCTCCACCAGCCCGGCATTGATGGTCTCGGCCGCCCGGGCCAGCTGCGCCTGGCCGAAACTGGCCGCCTGGTCCCGCATCCGCTCCAGCCGGTCGGCCGGGATGTCGAGCAGCCCGGTGTCCGCGGCGTCGGGCACGGCATCGAGCACGATCAGGTCGCGCAGCCGGTCCAGCAGGTCGGCGGCGAACCGCCGGGGATCGTGCCCGGCTTCGACGACCCGGTCCACGGCCCGGAACACCGCCGCCCCGTCGCCGGCCGCGAACGCGCCGACGACGTCGTCCAGCAGGCTGTCGTCGGTGTACCCGAGCAGCGCCACGGCCCGCTCATAGGTCAGCCCGGATTCGTCGGAGCCGGCCAGCAGCTGGTCGAGCACGGACAGGGCGTCGCGGGCCGAGCCCGCGCCGGCCCGGATCACGACCGGCAGCACGCCGGGCTCGTACGTGACGCCCTCGCTGGCCAGGATCTCCTCGAGCAGCCCGCGCAGGACCGCGGGCGGCATCAGCCGGAACGGGTAGTGGTGGGTGCGGGACCGGATCGTCGGGATGACCTTCTCCGGCTCCGTCGTGGCGAACACGAACTTCAGGTGCGGCGGCGGTTCCTCCACGAGCTTGAGCAGCGCGTTGAAACCCTCCCGGGTCACCATGTGCGCCTCGTCGACGATATAGATCTTGAATCGCCCCGAGACGGGAGCGTAAAAGGCCCTCTCTCGAAGGTCCCTGGCGTCATCGACCCCGCCATGCGACGCGGCGTCGATCTCGATCACGTCGATGCTGCCCGGCCCGGCCGGGGCCAGGGCGACGCACGAGGCGCACTTGCCGCACGGGTCGGGGGTCGGCCCCTGCTCGCAGTTGAGCGAGCGGGCCAGGATCCTGGCGCTCGAGGTCTTGCCGCAGCCGCGCGGGCCGCTGAACAGGTACGCGTGGTGCACCCGGCCGCTGCGCAGCGCCTGGCGCAGCGGCTCGGTGACGTGATCCTGACCCTTGAGCTCCGCGAACGTAGCCGGGCGGTACCTCCGGTACAGAGCCGTGGGCGCGCTGGCGGCGCGAGCCTGGGCCTGATCCGCCGGGGCCGGAGTGGGGTCGTCGCCTGCCATTGCCTCATCCTCACGAGGACGGGAAGGGACCCCTCGCACACCCGTCAGAGCCCGCGTACCCTTGCTGCCTTCCGGCCCTGGGGGGGTTGGCGGGATAACGCCGTGCGAGGGGTCTGCTGGCCAGTTTAGCCAGCCCGCGTCGTGCCCGGGCCAGGACCTGCAGGCCGGCACGGGCCTGTACCTTCCCGCGGGCCCGTGCCGGCGCTCTGGCCACGCCGCCCCCTCGCCGGCGTGAGCGTGGCGGCCACCCCGGCTACCAGCCGTGGAACTGGCCCTGCAGGTCCCAGAGGGCGGCCAGCGCGGTCAGGCTGGCCAGGCCGGCCGAGGCGACCATGAGGCGGCGGGCGGCACGCCCGGCGGACCAGCGCAGACCCAAGGCGGCCAGGCGCCGGGCCATACCGGTCACGACGTACAGTGAGCCCGGCTAGCGACAGGGCCAGCAAGGCGACGCCGATTGCGTCGACCGCAGCCATCGCGTAACGATGGCTGCCGGCCGCGGTAGACATGAGGTGAGCCTGCAGGCTGGCGGCACGCAGCAATGCCAGGTTGATACGGGGCAGGTGCAGCAGCAGGTACCCGAGCATGAAGGTGAGCAGCGGGATGACGCACAGCACCCAGCTGGTGACCACGATCCGGGCCCGGGGCCGCAGGCCGGCCACCCGCGGGTCTCGGCGGCCCTTGGGCCCGATGCCGCGGATGATGGGGACGACGCGGGCGAACAGGTCAGGCACTCCGGTGAGGTCGCTGAGGACGAAGTAGCCGTCGAACCGGACGAACGGCATCAGCTGCTCGAGCATTTCCAGGTGCGTGACCGCGATGACCACGAGCAGGATCCCGGCCGAAGTGGCCGAGTAGATGGCGGCCAGAGCCAGGATGAAGATCAGGTTGAAGTACAGGCCGCCGAGGTCCGTGCGCAGCCGCCCGGCCCGGCTCAGCCGGTAGGAGTCGGTGACGTTGGTGAAGAACGAGGGCCACACCAGATAGATCCCGACACCGACCACGCCGGGCCGCGCGCCGCCGTAACGGCATCCGGTGGCGTGACCGCACTCATGAAACAAGGCGGACACCACGGAGAGGCCGAACACGAGGAGAAGGTCAACGGGATCGCGCAAGACCTGCTGAATTCCTCCACCCAGACCGTGGGTGGTGAACAGCCAGTAATCCACGGCCGCGACGCTGGCGACCACGGCCGCGACGACCGGCAATCTGAACAGCGGCCGCAGCAGTGCTGCGGCCGCGTTCGCGGCCAGTTCGGGCAGCAGCGTGCACCGGGCCCTGAGCGCAAGTAGCGGGCTGGCCTTAGGCAGGATGGTGGGGGCGTCCTGGCCGCCGACGATGCCCAGGGGCATCAGCTTGGCGGTGATGAGATAGCGAACCTGGTCGGCAGTCAGTGACCGGCCGATATCGGCGCTGACCAGGTCGGCGATGGCGGCGGGGTCACGGGAGCCATCGATCCGGGAGGTGACCTGGTACAGCAGCGACGACATCTGGATGACCTGGCCGTCGGGCCGCCGCACCAGCGACGGCGGCTGACTGTAGCCGGAGTTCTGGTACGTGCCAAGCAACTCGACGCCGGCGGCCAGCCGGGGCGCCCCTGTGGGCCCGGCTGTCCCCGCCGGGGGCGGCGCGGGAGCCTTGTGGCCGTTGGTCATGTGCGCTGCGGTCACGGTCACGGGTCCGCGCCTCCCTCGCGTGCTCGGCTGGGACGTCAGGACGGCTGGGCGCGCGGCCCGGCCAGATCGGCCCGCTAGGCGGAAGGGCCGCCCCGACGGGATCGAGACGGCCCTCCCTTTTGCTGCGCATCCGCCTCTAAGTAATGCGCAGCAAGATTGCGGAGCGAGCCAAGGAATGGGACTAGAAGTTGCCGATGCCGTTGTTGCCGCCGCCGACTGCGGTGCTGCTGCCGAAGACGGACACGGCGAGAGCGTTGCCGCTCAGAATCGGGCCGTTAAGCAGGCCCACCTGGCTGAAGTTGTTGCTCGTTCCGCGACTCCAGCTGGAGCAGAGCGTTTCCCGGGCCGGGAGCAGCTCGGCGGTCTCGAGGTCGAGGTCCTGCATCGTCACAGCGGTGGACATGATGCCTCCTTTGGGGCTGATCCCCCCGAGACCGGGCGGGTCCCGGGGTTTGCCCGCGTTCTCGGCCGCACAGAGGCCTCCGAGGCCGCCCAGCTCCGCTGTGGCGCCGGGCCACGGGCTCGGTGTACGCTTTTCGGCGTACGTACTGTACGGTCACCACCGTACAGCAATGGTTCTGAACAGTCAAAGGTGAGGGTTCGCGACTGAGCTCAGCGGACGAGGACGGGTTAGGTTGGTGACCATGACGGCGCATGCCACGGGGGATGAGCGAGAGCCGCTCACGGAGCCGCCACGCCCCGCCGCCGCAGCGCTGCCGACCCAGCCGATCAACCCGCTCCGGCGGCTGATTCACCGGCGGATGCGCGAGCGGAGCTGGTCGTACGGCGAGGTCGCCCGGCGCGGCGGTTTGCCCCGTTCCACCGTCTACACGCTGGCTACAACACCGAACCTGGGCCGACCGCCCCGCCCCGCCACGCTGGATGCGCTGGCCAAGGGCCTGGACGTGCCGGTCTCCGTGGTCCGCGCGGCCGCCGCCGAGTCCACCGGCCTGCACTACTACGACGACGTCCCGGCCGGGGAGGAAAGCCCGGGCGACCCGGAACGGGAGCTCCTGATCGCCAGCATCGACGAGCTGGGTCCCGAGGAACGGCGTCACGTGGCCGCGCTGGTCGAGTCCCTGCGCCGCCGGACGTCTCCGGAGCCAGGCGGCGAGTAGCCGCCGGAACCGTGGACCGGCCCGGTCCCGGCGCTCAGGCCCATCGCGGGGCCGCGGCAGGCGGGCCAGGGGCTTGGCGGGGTGTGTCCCCTGGCCCACCCGGTGTGCGAGGAGCACGGTTTACTCCATCGGCCAGCTGGCGGGCACGCCGAGCTGCTCGGCGAGCTCGCCGTAGCGGCGTTCGGGCAGCACCAGGCTGGCCACCCGCAAGATGGCCTGCGGGTCCGCGCCCGGCGGCCGCAGCACGTACACCGTGTCGTCGCTCTGGCAGCGGGTCACCACCAGCCGGTCATGATCGGCTAGCACGATCGGCCCGGTCCGGACCGCCGCCCGCCGCGGACCGCCGGCTGGCATGGGCACCGTCCCGACCGGCACCGGCACCGGCATCGGTGCCGGCGAACCCAGCTGCGGGCCCCGCTGTGCGGGACCCGGCTGCCGGGGACCCGGCTGTACGGGACCCGGCTGCGGGGAACTCGGCTGTGACCGGCCCGGCTGGGTGCCTGGCTGGCTGGCAGGCCCCGATGCGCCGGGCTGCCGCGGCCCCGGACGGCCCGCCTGGCGAGCCGGAGGTGCCGGGCTGCGCGGCGGCGGCGGCCGGGACCTGGTGCTGGCGCCGGCGGCGGGCCAGCAGCAGCGGCTCGGTCACGAACGCCACCAAGATCAGCAGGCCCGCGGCCAGCAGCGTGGTCTTCAGCCACCCCGGCATCCCCGCCGTGCCGCGCGGCCGCGAACCACGCGGGCTCACCGCCGGCACCGGATGCTGCGCCGGGCCCGGCCGCACCGGCGGCACCGCACGCGGCGCCGGCCGGTGCGGTGGCCGGGTCCGCCCCGGCGAGACGGCCGTAGCCGGCCGGGGGATGGCCAGCACCAGCCCAGCGGAGATGACGTTGGGATCACCGCCGATGCGGTGCCGGTTGGCCGCATACAGCGCCCGCCAGCCACCAGCCACACCCAACCGGGCCGCGATACCAGCCAGCGAATCACCCGCCGCCACCACATACCGGGCCGGCACGACCGCACCGGGCACCACCAGCACCAACCCGGGACGGATCACATCCGGATCGCCGCCCACAGCCCGGCGGTTGGCCGCATACAGCACCGGCCAGCCACCAGCCACACCCAACCGTGCGGCGATACCCGCCAGCGAATCACCGGCCTGCACGACATACCGGACCGGATGCGACACCAAGGCCACCGGGGCTGCGGCGACACTCAGCGCGCTGAGTAGAACAACCTGATCACTACTGCTACCCGCAGATACCCGGGCCCTGCCCGCAGATACCTGCGCACTGCCCGCAGATACCTGCGCACTACTGCCAGATAGCTGCGTACTGCTGTGGGGGGTGCGAGTGCCCGCCTGAACCTCAGGGGCCGGCCGGCCGAAAGCCACCACGGCCGCCACCAGGAGAACCGAGACGATGCTCCAGGCGAACACCACGCACGCAGACTTCGTCCACGCACGCATAGTGCACTCACTTTCCTTCCAAAGGGGATCAGCGCCAGACCCGCAGGCCCAGCCGCCAACGGCTCGAACCAGTCGGAAGGAAAGGACTTACGCCGGCGGGACCTCCGGCAGCGGCGCACGCCACACCGGCCTGACCACAGCCCGGCGCGCCAGCCGCAACAACACCCCACTGCGATGCGTGCTCAGCCCAGCACCTACACCGCCCTGCACACCGCCACCACCATGAGCAGCAGCGCCACCCTCAGAACCACCACCAGGACCAGAACCACCCTCAGAACCACCAGAGCCACCACCCTGCCCCGACGGCAACAGCGGCAGCACCGACACCGGCACCGACCCACTCCCGTCAGGCACCGAGGCCGCCAGCCCCGACAGCAGGCCGGCGCCCAGCCCCGCGGCCGCGACCGCAACGGCTGATCCGGCGGCGGGAGCCAGCGACGCCGCGCCCGGCACATCAGAGCCCGGCAAGGCCGGCACACCGACAGCCGCCCCGGTCACGCCGGTGACAGTAGACACGACCGGAGCCACCGCACCGGTCACCGTCGAGACCACTGGGGCGAGCGTCTCGGTCACTTTGGTCACGACCGGAGCCAGCGTCCCGGTCACCGTGGTCACGACCGGGACCAGCGTCCCGGTCACCGTGGTCACGACCGGAGCCAGCGTCCCGGTCACCGTGGTCACCACCGGGGCCAGCGTCCCGGTCACCGTGGTCACCACCGGGACCAGCGTCCCGGTCACCGTGGTCACCACCGGAGCCAGCGTCCCGGTCACCGTGGTCACCACCGGGGCCAGCGTCCCGGTCACCGTGGTCACCACCGGGACCAGCGTCCCGGTCACCGTGGTCACCACCGGAGCCAGCGTCCCGGTCACCGTGGTCACCACCGGGACCAGCACACCAGTCGCCGTGGACACCACCGGGGCGAGCGCACCCGTAGCCGTGGACACCACCGGGGCGAGCGCACCCGTAGCGGTGGACACCACCGGGGCCAGCGCACCGGTCACCGTGGTCACCACCGGGGCCAGCGCACCCGTAGCCGTGGACACCACCGGGGCGAGCGCACCGGTCGCGGTGGACACCACCGGGGCCAGCGTCCCGGTCGCGGTAGAAACGACCGGAGCGAGCGCACCCGTCGCAGTCGACACCACCGGGGCCACCGCACCGGTCACGGTTGACACGACCGGAGCGAGCGCAGCCGTCGCGGTTGACACGACCGGAGCGAGCGCAGCCGTCGCGGTTGACACGACCGGGGCCACCGCACCCGTGGCGGTAGACACGACCGGAGCCGCTGCACCCGTGGCCGTCGACACCGCCGGGGCCACCGCAGCGGTGACCGTAGACACGGCCGGGGCGACAGTGCCGGTCGCCGTCGACACCACCGGAGCCACCGCACCGGTAGCCGTTGAGACCACGGGGGCCGCCGCACCGGTCACGGTCGACACGGCCGGAGCCGCTGCACTCGTGGCCGCCGACACCACCGGAATCGCAGCGGCGGTCGGGCCGGCCGCGCCGGTGACGGCGGCAGTAACCGGAGCCAGCATTGGCGTGCTCGGGGTGGCGGGCGGGTTCAGCGCTGAGGTGGGCGCGCTAACGGCGGGGGCAGCCGATCCGACGGCTGCCGAAACGACGGGCGCCACAGCCGACGCGGCGGCCGGCACCTGAGCCTGGGCGGAGCCGGTGCTCGCGGCGGCCGGCTGCGCGGCCGCGGCAGCCGAAGCGGTCGTGCCAGTTGCGGCCGAGACGACCGACCCGGCAGCCGACGTGGCCGTCGAGATCGCGCTGCCGATCCCCGAATCCGCGGCCGGGTTGGCCGGCGGGATCGCGGCGGCAACCGCGGACGGGGCGGCTGGGCTGCCCCCAGAGCCGGTGCTCGCTGCCGCCGGCTGGCCGGCGGCAGCCGAACCCGTCGTGTCGGTGGCCGCCGAGACAGCCGAGCCCGCAGCCGACGTGGCTCCCGCGATGGCGGCGCTGCTCGGACCCGAGGTCGCGGTCTGGGCGGCCGACGGCGGGGTGGCGGACGTCGCAGCTGGCGTTGCGGTCCGGGCGGCCGGCACCGCAGCCGGCGTGGCGGCCGGGATGATGCCCGAGCCAGCGCTTGTGGCCGACTGCACGGGAGCGGTCGACCCAGCCGCGCCAGCGGCGTTCGAGACGGTGCCGGTGACGGCCGATGCGACCGATCCCGCAATCGATGTGGCCCCCGAGGAGGCCGCGCTGCCCGAGCCCGAGTTGCTGGCCGGGTCGGCCGATGGGGTGACGGCGCTGGTCGGGTCAGACCCGGCGGCCGGCGTGGCCGTCGAGGAGGTGCCGGAACCGCTGCTCGCGGCGGCGGGCGGCGCTTCTGCGGCCGACCCGCTCGTGCCCGTGGCCGGCGGGGCGACGGGTCCCGCGGCGGGGGCAGCTGGTGCCGTGGCCGCCGAAGTGACGGGTGCCGCAGCCGAGGTGACCGAGGTGACCGCCGAAGTAGCCGATGCCGAAACGGCCGACGTGGCTGGTGCCAGCGCAGACGTCGGCGAATCCGCCGCGTGTGCCTGCCGTGACAGTCCGAGCAAGACGGCCACGACACCAATCGTCAAGATCGTTACTTGCACAGCACGGCGAGCGATGTGTCGCAACAGCGGCTGGGACACAAGAGCTCCCGCTCGGTCGGGAGAGGCGGCGAATCTGGACTTCCCAGGGTAAGCAGCTCTAAACCCGAGCGTGCAACCGATTTCAGTTAATTCATCGTGAGGAATGCGGTTCGGTTGGCGTCCCAAGCCGCGGGCTGAGCCGACCGCCACTGCGGCACCGCAGGTCACGATGTGTTTGGCCACGGCGGAGTGGAATGCGCGGTGGTGTCGGGCCTGAGTGCTGGCGCGGACCGTTGTCAGCGCTGGTCACGGGGCCGGGCCCGGACGTGCATGCGCTCGCCTTGGGGCCCGAACAGGATCAGCAGCTCAGCGGGCTCGGAGCCAGGACTGCCGAACCAGTGCGGGGTCCTCGTGTCGAATTCGGCGGCCTCGCCGGGCTTCATGATCACGTCGTGTTCGCCGAGCAGGAGCCGCAGCCGGCCGGAGAGCACGTACATCCACTCGTAGCCCTCGTGGCTTTTCTGCTCGCCGACAGGCTCCCATCTGGGGACGATGATCTTGTAGGCGCGTATTCCCCCAGGTTGGCGGGTCAACGGGAGGAGGGTGCGGCCGTTGCGGTATACCGGCTGGGCCCGGACGCGCGGGTCGGGCGTGGGTGCCCCGGCGAGTTCGTCGAGCGGCACCTGATAAGCGCGGGCCAGGGCCAGGAGCAACTCCAGCGTGGGCTTGCGGCCGCCCGATTCCAGCCGGGACAGAGTGCTCACCGAGATTCCGGTCAGTTCGGAGATCTCGGCGAGCGTGGCATCTCGCTGCCGTCGTAGGGCTCGCAAGCGGGGGCCGACCGCGTCGAGCACCGGATCGTGGGGCATGCATCTATTGCTGCTTCAGCAAACAGATTTGTCAAATTATGAACTCGAGACCCATGGTGAGCTTTATGGATGAAATTTATGACGCTGTGGTAGTCGGCGGCGGTGCGGCGGGGCTGAGCGGGGCGGTCGCACTGGCCAGGTCCCGGCGATCGATCCTGGTGGTCGACGCGGGCGACCCGCGCAATGCCCCGGCTGCCCACGTGCACAGCTTCCTCACCCGCGACGGGACCCCGCCAGCGGAGATCTACGCGACCGGCCGCAGCGAGGTGACCCGCTACGGCGGCCGGGTGGAAACCGGGCGGGTCACCGCCCTGCGCCGGGACGGCGGGCGGTTTGAGGTGCAGATCGGCAACAACCGCACCGTGGGCGCCCGTCGGCTGCTGGTGGCCACTGGCCTGCGCGACGAGCTTCCCGATGTACCAGGACTCGCCGCCCGGTGGGGCATCGACGTCCTGCACTGCCCCTACTGCCACGGCTGGGAAGTCAGGGACAAGCGCATCGGTGTCCTCGCCACCGGACCCGCGGCCACCCATCAGGCCCTGCTGTTCCGGCAGCTCAGCCCGCATGTGACGCTGCTGCAGCACACCGGCCCCGCGCCGGACGGCGAGCAGCGCGAGCAGCTTGACGCCCGCGGGATCGCCGTCACCGAAGGCCAGGTCGAGGAGATCGAGTCCGATGCCGGTGGCCTGACCGGTGTCCGGCTGGCCGACGGCCGCCGCGTCGCACTCGACGCCGTCGCCGTCGCGCCGCGCATGACGGCCCGCGCCGAACTGCTCGCTTCGTTCGGCCTGAAACCAGTCGAGGTGCGGCTCGGCGGGCATGTGATGGGAACCCGGATAGAGACGGATCCGACCGGCGCGACCGGCGTGCCCGGGGTATGGGTCGCGGGTAACACCGCCGACGTTCAGGCGCACGTCGTCACGGCTGCGGCCGCCGGCCTCACCGCCGGCGCCGCGATCAATCTTGACCTCGTTGGCGAGGAGGCCAGGAACGCCGCCCACGCCGGCCCGCCGCCCAAGGAGCGACGGCTGGTCAGGAGCGGGGGCTGGCCCGGGCCTCGGTGATGGCCCATGCGGCATTGACCAGCCCGATGTGGCTGAACGCCTGCGGGAAGTTGCCGATCATCTCGCCGGTGCGGGGGTCGACCTCCTCGGCCAGCAGGCCGACGTCGTTGATGGCGGCCAGAGCACGTTCGAAGGTCGCGGTGGCTACCTCGACCTCGCCCGCCATGGCCTGTGCCTGCGCCAGCCAGAACGTGCACAGCAGGAAGGTGCCTTCCTCACCGGACAGGCCGTCGTGGCTCAGGTAGCGGTACACCAGCCCGCGCTTGTCGGTCAGCCGCTGCGCGGTGGCGTCGATCGTCGCCTTCATCCGCTGGTCATCCCCGGGCAAGAACCCGCTGATGGCCAGCATCAGGTTCGATGCGTCGAGGTCCTCGCTGCCGAACGCCTGCGTGAAGGCCCCGGCCCGCTCGTTCCAGCCCCGCTCCAGAATGGCGGCCCGGATCTCGTCCCGGGCGGCCGTCCAGTCGGTCACGCGGTCTTCGGCGCCCAGGTGGCCGGCGAGGGCGATCGCCCGGTCCAGCGCCACCCAGCACATCAGCTTGGAGTACAGGAAGTCGCGGGGCTCGCCGCGGATCTCCCAGATCCCCTGGTCCTTCTCCCGCCAGCGGGCGGCCGCGGTGTCTGCGGCCGCGGTCAGAAACCGCCGGGTGACGGGGTCGAGTTCACCGAGCTGATCGACCAGCCGCTGGGCGGCGAGCAGCAGCTCACCGTAGACGTCGAGCTGGCGCTGCAGCCATGCGCCGTTGCCGACCCGGACCGGGCGGCTGTCCCGCCATCCGGCTAGCTGCGGCAGTTCCCGCTCGGACAGATCGCGCTCGCCACCGACTCCGAACATGATCTGCAGGTCCTTCGCGTCCTCCAGCTGCGAGGCAGCGGCATCGGCCAGGAAGGTGAAGAACTTGCCTGCCTCGTCCGGGCAGGCCGCCACCCACAGGGCCTCCATGGTCAGGCTCGCGTCGCGCACCCAGGTGTAGCGGTAGTCCCAGTTCCGTTCGCCGCCGACGGTCTCCGGCAGGGAGGTGGTGGGTGCGGCCACGATGGCGCCGGTCGACGCGAACGTCAGCGCCTGGAGCACCCGCCCGGAGTGAAGGACAAGCTCGCGCCACGGGCCCTCGTAGGTCTGGTGGAGGGCCGACCACGACTGCCAGCCCTCCACGGTGTCGTCGAGCCGGGCGGTGATCTCCGCCGGGGCCCACGGGGCCAGCGGCGGGCCTGCCCTCTGCCCGTGGCCGAGCGCGAAGACGGCGTCCTGCCCGGCGGCCAGCCGGATCCGGGCGGTCGCGGTGGCAGCATCC
Organism: uncultured Actinomycetota bacterium; assembly: GCA_963844655.1. Taxonomy (GTDB): domain Bacteria; phylum Actinomycetota; class Actinomycetes; order Streptosporangiales; family Streptosporangiaceae; genus JASHPR01. Next base: position 313,026 of record CAWJPA010000003.1, read on the forward strand.
ACGCCGAAGCTGACCGGGGTGGACAGGAGCAGCCGGTCGGAACCGCCCCGGGCGTCGAGCCCGCCGGTGACCGGGATCAGGATCGGGTGGACCAGCCCGTACTCCGGCCGCGGCGCGTAGCTGACCTCCGCTTCGACCTCGCCGTCGGTGCAGGCCAGCCGGCGCAGCAGCACGCCGGGGGAATGTTTACCCAGACCGTGACCTCGCTCGTTGCGGCCGACCGCGAGCGCATCGGTAAGCACGGCGGTGCCGCCCGCGGTGGTGAACGTGGTCTCCAGCACCATCGTCTGGTCGACATACCGGCGGCTGGCCTGGAACGCGCCAGCCTGCCGGATCGCGAAACGCCCGCCGGCGGGGTCAAGCAGGCGGCAAAACACAGACGGCCCGTCGAAGCGCGGGAAGCACAGCCAGTCGACCGAGCCGTCCCGGCTGACCAGCGCCGCAGAGCGGCAGTCCGACAGCAGCGCATAATCGCTGATCGGCAGGCTTTCCACTATGTCCCCCCGGGGGCTGGTCATCAGGAAACGAACTGCTGTCCACCGTCGATGTCATACGTCGCGCCGGTGAGCGCCGTGTTGCTCATGATGTGGACGGCGAGCGCGGCGACATCGGTGGGGCCGACGACCCGGCCGATGGGGAGCGTCGCCCGCAGCTCGTTCCTGCGCTCCTCGAGCTGGTCTCCGAGCAGCGATGCCGACAGCGGGGTGTCGACGAAGCCGGGGGCGATGAGGTTGACCCGAACCGGCGCCATCTCAAGCGCGAGGACAGCGATGAACGGAGGCAGCGCGGCGGTGGCGGCGGAGATGATCCCGCGGCCAGGACCGACCCGTCGGCCGCCGGTGCCGCCCACGAGAAGCAGCGTGCCTCCGGGCCTCATCTTGCCCACAGCGTTGCGGGCGACCTCGAGCCCCAGCACAGCGTGACCGCTGAGCCCCTCGCGCACCTGGGCTGCGTCCATCTTGAGCAGTGGCCCGTAGGTCGGCCCGCCGGCCGTGACCATCACGTGGTCGATCGGTGCGGCCAGGTCCTGGAAGAACCGCTGCAGGGCACCCGTGTCGTTAGCGTCGAAGGCCGCGGTGCGCCGCGCGCCGACGTCTAGCGCCGCTTGCCTGAGCCGGTCGGGATTGCGCCCGGTGAGGATGACATCGGCGCCCTCCGCCCGGGCGCGCCGGGCTGTTTCGAGCCCCATGCCCGCGCTGCCACCGATGAGGATGACTGTCTGTCCGGCCAGTTCCGGTTCGCGCTGGGCGGGAACTGGAGTGGTTGCGCTGGTCATTGGTGCCTCCTCACTTCGACGGGCGGTGACGTCAGTCAAACGACGATGTGCTTGACCTCCGCCATGTAGTGTCCAGCGGCCGCCGAAGCCGCCTCCGGGGTATTTCCGCCCTGGCGAGCCTCCATGTACGCCGCATACCAGTCCCACCAGTCATGCGGTGGGGCCACTGCCTCAAACGCGCCGTGATGTTCGGCCGTCTCATGCAGCAGGTCGGCCAGAGCCGCGGTGCCCGTCTGCCACACCCGCCCCGGGAGCCGCTCCGTGATCTCCTGCAACAGCCAGCCGTTGCCGTCCGGGTCGTTGAACGTGGCGAAGGAGCGGTAGCTGCCGTTCTCGGGATCCGGGCCGCTCACCCGGCCGTCCGTGCCATCGGGCTGGAACTGAGCGCCCGGCGTCCCGGCGTGGAACACCTCGCTGACCTCGGCACCGTGCGCGGCGAGGTCAGCGCGCGCCGCCTCGAGATCGGAGACGATCAGGTACAGACCCCGGGCCGACCCCGGCACGGCCGAAGTAATCTTCGCCCCGAACTGGATCGAGCAGCCCGAGCCGGGCGGCGTGAACTGGACGACCCGGAAGCCGTTGTCGAACGGGAAGTCGGCATCCAGACGCCACCCCAGGCCCTGGTAGAAAGCCTTGGCCCGACCGACGTCGGCGACCGGCAGCACTGCGACCTCGAACTTCATATCCACGATGTCGGCCCCTCTCCCACTGATGTCATCTCCACCCTCACGCCACTCATTGCCAAAGCCCACAGAAATCTAACCAAATCACTCGGGAAAGCGCCGTTCAGGTGGTGACTGCTCTTGCCTTCGCCCATGCGGGGGTGGCGCTAGGCCTTGACGGCATCCAAGTGCTCGTCCGGGGCAGCGCTGCCGCCTGGTCCCTGCGAGCGCTGGGCGCCCGGCAGCCACAGGGACAGCAGCACGGCGACGGCGGAGAAGCCGGCCGACCACCAGAACGCCACGTGGAACGCGTCAGCCAGCGTGGCCGAATGCTCGGCGATGGCGCCCTGGAGGATCACCGCGAGGACCGCGGTACCGAACGAGCCGCCGATCTGCTGCGATGTCCGGGTCAGCACGCTGGAGTGCGGTATCTGCTGCTTGTCCAGGCCGATGTAGCCGGCGACTATCACGGGCATGGTGACGGCGCCGAGGCCGAACCCGCGGATGACCATCCACAGGGCGAGCAGCCACGCACTGGTGTGCGGCCCGGCGAGCGCGAACGGCACGGTCGCGGCGGCCACGATGGCGAAGCCGGCCAGGGCGAAGAGGCGCGGGCCGAACCTGTCGATGTTGCTCCCGGCGACGGTACGGGACAAGAGAGAGCCGACGCCCTGCGGGACGAGCATGACCCCGGCGGCGAGGGCGGTGGTGCCGCGCACGTCCTGGTAGTACAGCGGCATCAGGAGCAGCGCCCCATAGAGGGAGAACCCGGAGAAGAACAGCACCGCGCTGGATGACGCGACGGACCGCTTAGCGAGCAGCCGGATCTCGACCAGGGGACGGGCGCGGCGCAGCGCGTAGCCAGAGAAGGCGGCGAGCAACACGACGCCGGCGACGAGCGGGATGATGACGTCGGGGTGGCCGAACCCAGCGGCTTTGCCCGCATTGGCCAGGCCGAACAGCACCACCGAGGTGCCCGAGGCCATGAGGATAAGGCCAGGGATGTCAAGCCGCGGCCGGGGAACGGCGGCGGCCCCGGTCTCACCAGGCACAGCCTTGGCGGGCGCGTCGCTGGCTAGGTACCGCCAGGCGAGCAGCAGCCCCGCGGCGCAGAACGGCACGTTCACCCAGAACATGAACCGCCAGCTCAGGTGCGTCAAGATGGCACCGCCGATCAGCGGGCCGAGGACCGGGCCAAGCAGCGCGGGCAGCGCGACGTAGGTGACGAGCCGACCGAGCGACTTGCCGCCCGCCGCCTGGAAGATCAGCGTCGTCAGCAGCGGGAGCATGAGGCCGCCGCCGATGCCCTGGACGACGCGCCAGCCGATGAGCGAGCCGGTGTTCCACGCCAGGCTGGACCCGATCGAGCCAACGAGGAAGACGGCAAGGGAGAACATCCACAGCCGCTTGCCGCCGAACCGCTGCAGGCCCCAGATGCTGAGTGGCACCGCGATGCCGAGCGCCAGCAGGTAGCCGGTGGTCACCCACTGGATCGTCGACACCGAGGTGTGCATCCTGAGCGCGAGCGTGTGCAGGGCGACGCTGACGATGGTGGTGTCGAAGATGACGGCCATGCCGCCGACGATGAGGATCAGGGCGGTCCTGACCACCTTCGGGTCGAGTTTCTCGACCGGGGGCTTCGCTGGTGCCGCTGCCATGGCGCCTCTTCTTCGATAAGAGATGGATCATTCTCTTAAGGAGAGTAGGGCTTGGCATTAAGGAATGCAAGCCTCTCTTATCTTCCCGCCAGCGTTATCCTGGCTGACATGACGGAGCAGGCACAGCGGACGCGGCAGCGGCGGCGCGGGGAGGAGCTTGAGGCAGCGCTGCTGGAGGCCGCGTGGGAGGAACTCGTCGAGGCCGGCTTCGCCAGGCTGACGATGGAGTCGGTCGCGGCCCGCGCGAAGACGGGAGTCGCCGTGCTCTACCGGCGCTGGCCCAACAAGGACGACCTCGTCCTCGCCGCCATCCAGCACCACGGCACGACGCATCCGGTGGACGTCCCCGACACCGGGAGCCTGCGCGGCGACATGATCGCGCTGCTCGGCGGCTTCAGCAGTGCGCGGATCAGCTTCGCCGCGGTCATCAGCGCCGTGTTCTCCGGCCTGCTGGCCAGCACCGGCCTCACCCCTGCCGAGGTGCGCGAGAAGGTCATCGCCGACCGCCCGCTGCAGTCAGAGCAGATCTTCACCCGGGCGCACGAGCGCGGCGAGATCGACCTCGACCGCATTTCCCCGGTCGTCCTGGCCATGCCATTCGACCTGATGCGCCACGACATGCTGATGACCTACAAGCCGATCCCCGAAGAGCGGGTCCTCGCGATAGTAGACGACCTCTTCCTCCCCCTCGTCGCAGCGCAGGGCGCCGCGGATCATGGGGAACGGGACGCGTCACACAGCCTGCCGCGTTCGTAAGCCTCGGGCTGAAACCTGCGGCCACCTAGCCCGGGTGACGGATCTTGCCCAGGTCGTGCCTGGCCAGAGGAGCGGAGGATAGGAGATTCGAACTCCTGAGGGGTTGCCCCCAACACGCTTTCCAAGCGTGCGCCCTAGGCCACTAGGCGAATCCTCCGTCGGCAAGCCTACCGACTCGCGAGGGGCTCCTGGCCATGAGTTCCCTCGCTGGCCGACCCTGGGTGAGCGGTTTGTCTTCGATGCGCCAGGCTGGCGGGACGCCGGCCCGGACGGGGACACTGAAAGGGAGAAGCGGAGCTAGCTGACGCCGCCAGGAGAAACTACCGGGAGGAGGCCGTGTGAACACGACCGGAGTGGCCGCAGGCCGGGACGCCGCAGCCCGGGAGGTAGCGGCGCGCATGGCTGCCGCGGCCGCCGGCTGGCTCGACACACTCGACCCTGCCCAGCGTGCGGCGGCCACCGGAAACGCGCCGAGCGCGGACGCCGAGTCCGACACCGAGCGGAGACGCTGGTTCTACACCCCCACCGATCACGGCGGCCTGCCCCTGGGCGATCAGCGGCCGGCTCAGCAGCGCCGTGCCCTCCAGCTTGTCGCCACCGGCCTGTCCAACGCTGGCTATGTCACGGTTGCCACCATCATCGGGCTGGACAACGTGCTCGATCACGTCGAGGGCTGGTCGATGGACTGGGGCCGCGAGCGAGGGCGCGATCCTGGCCTCTACTACCTGCGGGTGTTCGGGGAGCCGGGAAGTTCGGCGCCGTGGGGCTGGCGCTTCGGCGGCCATCATGTCTCGCTGAACAACCTCGTCGTCAACGGCGTGGTCCGCGCGACAACCCCGTGCTTCCTCGGCGCGGACCCGGCGACCTCACCCCTGCTGGGACCCGCGCCACTGCGCCCGCTGGGCGGCGCCGAGGATCTGGCCCGTGAGCTCGTCCGTTCACTCGATCCCGGGCGGGCCGGCCGCGCGGTCCTGCTCGACCGGGCACCAGCGGACATCGTCGGCGGCAACCGGCCACGCCTGGCCGACGGCGACCAGATGATGTACCTGCGAGATCTGTGGCGCCGGCCGTTCACCGACCCGGTCCTCGCCGAGCGGATAGCTCAGATCGACGCCGACGGCGAGCGGGCCACGGGCTACGACGCCGACGACTTCCGGAAGGTCGCGCTGACCACGGCGCCCAAGGGCCTGCCCGCCAGTGATCTCGACTCTGAGCAGCGAGACCTGCTGCTCGCGCTGCTGGCCACCTATTTGGGACGGATCCCCGACAGCCTCTCTCCGCTGGCGGACTACAAAGACGAGGCGGTGCTTGACCACGTCCACGTGGCCTGGGCCGGGCCCACCGAACCCGGGCAGCCGGTGTACTACCGCCTGCAGGGCCCGCATCTGGTCATCGAATACGACAACACTCAGCGCCACGCGAACCACGCCCATTCGGTGTGGCGTGATCCCGCGGACGACTTCGGCTACGACGTACTCGGCGCGCACCTGGCCGCACACCACCAGTAAGGGCTGGCGACGGGCGGGGAGACCTGCCGCCTAGCCTGGAGTCATGGCTGTTCACAAGCTCTCGCGGACCGACGCGCGCCGCATCGCCGTCCGCGCTCAGCTCCTGGACAGCACGCGGCCGACCGGGCTGCACGGCGTGGTGCGCCACCTGACCATGCTCCAGATCGACCCGACCGCGGCCATCGCACCGAACGCCGACCTCGTGGCCTGGAGCCGTCTCGGGTCGTCGTACTCACCCGCCGCGCTGGTCACGGCCCTCGAGGACCGGACGCTGATCGAGCTCCAGGCGATGATCCGCCCCTGCGAGGACCTGGCGCTCTACCGCGCCGAGATGGCCGACTGGCCCGGGCGCGGCCGCCTGCGCGACTGGCAGGAGTCAAACCGCGACTGGGTGCGGGCCAACGATGTGTGCCGCCAGGACATCCTCGGGAGGCTCGGCTCCGCGGGGCCGCTGCGCTCACGCGACCTTCCCGACACGTGCCAGGTGCCCTGGTCGTCGACGGGGTGGACGAACAACCGCAACGTCACGCAGATGCTGGAAATGATGGTGCGCCGCGGCGAGGTCGCGGTAGCCGGACGGAAAGGCCGCGACCGGCTGTGGGACCTGGCCGCCCGGGTCTACCCTGACGATCCGGCCGTCCCGGCGGACAAGGCACTGCACATCCGCGACGAGCGGCGGCTGCGCGCCCTGGGCATCGCCCGCGCGCAGAGGCCAGAGTGCCCGGTCGAGCCGATGGACGTGAGCGAGGCAGGCGAGCCAGCCGTCATCGAAGGCATCAAGGGCCGGTGGCGAGTCGATCCTTCCTGTCTAGGTCAGCCGTTCTCAGGGCGCGCGGCTCTGCTGTCGCCCTTCGACCGGCTCCTCCATGACCGCAAGCGCACCATCGACCTCTTCGAGTTCGACTACCAGCTCGAGATCTACAAGCCAGCCGCCAAGCGCCGCTGGGGCTACTTCGCGCTGCCGATCCTCTACGCGGACCGGCTGGTGGGGAAGCTCGACGCCACCGCCGCCCGCAAGGACGGCATGCTCAGGGTCGACGCCATCCACCAGGACGTGCCGTTCAGCAAGACCATGACCGCCGCCGTCTCGGCCGAGATCAGGAACCTGGCTCACTGGCTCGAGCTGGACCTCGCACTGCCGCCGCAGCTCTAGTTGACATGCATCCATTTGGCTGCCTAATATAGGCAGCCATGAGGCTGCCTATCACTGATCCGGGCCAGGATCCCTCGCCGGCGCTAGCTGGGGCTGACCGCCGGATGGATGAGGTGTTCAAGGCGCTGTCGGACCCGAGCCGGCGGCGTCTCCTCGACCGCCTGAACGACCGGAACGGGCAGACCCTGCGTGACCTGTGCGCGGGGCTGGGCATGGCCCGGCAGTCAGTGAGCAAGCACCTGGCCATCCTGGAGAACGCCAACCTGGTGACCACGGTCCGCCAGGGCCGGGAGAAGCTGCACTACCTCAACGCCGCGCCGATCAGCGACATCGCCGAGCGCTGGATCAACCGCTACGACCAGCCGCGTGTCGATGCGCTGGCCGACCTCAAGAAGGCCCTGGAGGGCACCGCGATGGACAAGCCCGAGTTCGTGTACACGACTTACATCCGCACCACGCCGGACCAGCTCTGGTGTGGGCTGACCGACCCGGCCTTCACCCGGCGCTACTGGGGACTCGCCTGGGAGTCCGACTGGACGACCGGGGCGCCGATCACCCTGAGGCTGGACGCCAGCGAGGTGACGATCGCCGATCCGGCCCAGGTCGTCCTGGAGTCGGACCCGTACCGGCGGCTGTCCTACACCTGGCACACCTTCACGCCGGAGTGGGCGGCGGCCTACAACATCAGTGACGAGCACCTGGCCAAGATCGCCGCCGAGCCGCGCTCCAAGGTGACCTTCGACATCGAGCCGCACGGCGACTACGTCCGCCTGACGGTCGTGCACGACGGCTTCGAACCTGGCAGCGCGGTGCTGGACGGCATCAGCTCCGGCTGGCCGCTGCTGATGTCCAGCCTCAAGTCTCTCCTCGAGACCGGCGAGGGCTTTCCCGTCGGCTAGCCCGCCCGAAGGAACCCGGTTGACCGCGCTGCCGATAATCTGATATCAGTTATTAATGTTGGCGGCCACGGTCTGGCCACGAAGACGAGCCCGGTGACACAGCGGCCCCGGATTCCGGCCCGGCCGTCCAGCCGACGGCCTGCAGTGAGCCGTCAGCCTCGTCACCGGGGCCGGGACTGACGGCCTCGCTGCCCTCTGGCGACGCCCCCGCGTGACCTCACGCCAGATGGGAGCGCCCCTGATCGCCGGCGGACAGGGTGGCCAGCCCGAATTCGAGACCCACGAGGATGCCGTACCGGCGCCGGACCGCCGGGTCGCTCATGGCGGCCAGGCGGCCGGCCGCCTGGCCGCCACGCAGGGTTGGTCAGCCGGGCGGGCGCAGGCCCGCGTCGCGCAGGAACGTCAGGACCGCTGCCACCCGCCGGTTGACGAGCTGCTCCCCGGACAGGTCGAGCTTGGTGAAGATCGCGTTGACGTGCTTCTCCACGGACGACTCGGACAGCGACAGGTTCTGGGCGATGCCGGCGTTCCCCCGGCCCTGAGCCATCTCGCGCAGTACCTCTAGCTCACGCGGGGTGAGCCGGGCCAGCGGTGACTCCCGCAGCCGGGCACGCCGGGTGACCAGCGCGTCGACCACCTGCGGGTCGATGACCGATCCGCCGTTGACCACCTCGCGCAGCGCCGACAGCAGCTGCTGCAGGTCCCCCACCCGGTCTTTGAGCAGATACGCCAACCCTGCGGTGCCGTTCCGGAACAGCTCGAACGCGTAGGACTCGTCGGCGTACTGGGAGAGGATGACCACGCCGACCGCGGGGTCGGCCGCCTTGATGCTGTGGGCGGCGTCGATGCCCTCCATGGCCGGCCTTCCCATCGCGGCCGCCCGCCGAGCCAGCCGGCGGCATCCGGATGTCGGTCAGCACCGCGTCGGCCCGGGAGCGCTGGACCGCGTCGAGCAGCTCGGGCGCCGAGCCCACCGCGGCCTGCACCGACACCTGACCGGAATCCTCCAGGAGCCGCCGCGTCCCCTCCCTGACCAGGTAGTTGTCGTCGGCGATGACGATGCGGAGCGGCTCAGCCATCGACGCCGCCCGGCGCGGTCAGGGGGATCTCAGCACGCAGCGTGGTGCCCTGCCCCCGCCTGCTGTCGATGCGCAGGTCGCCGTGCACGATCGATATCCGGTCGGCCAGGCTGGCCAGGCCCAGGCCGCGAACGGCGGACGAGTCGAAGCCGCAGCCGTCATCGCGAACCTCGACGGCCAGGTGCCCGTCCGGCTGGGCCAGGGCGACCAGGACCCGGGCCGCGCGGGCGTGCTTGACCGCGTTGGTCAGCGCCTCGGACACGACGAACCAGGTCGCGGTCTCGATGTGATGGGGATAGCGGACGCCGCGCAAGGCCGGGTCGGCCTCGATCACGACCTCGAGAGGCAGGCGGGAGGCCTGGGCCTCGATCGCCTCCAGCAGGCCCTGATCGGCCAGGACCGGCGGGTGGATCGCATGGGCGAACTCACGCAGATGAACCAGAAGATCGCCCAGGTCACGCTGGAGCTCGGCCAGTGGCTCATCGGCCCGCTGATCGCCGCGCCGAAGCTGCTCGCGGGCCAGGGCCAGCTTGGCCGTCAGGACGACAACGTCCTGTTGGATGCCGTCGTGCAGGTCCCGCTGGATACGCTGGCGCTCCGCGTCCTGGGTCTGCGCCACCCGGGCGCGCGACGCGGTCAGCTCCGTGGCCTGCCGCCGGATCACATCCAGGCGGTCGCTCAGCTCGGTGGTCAGGTGCAGGTTGCGCGCGGCCGTGGCGGCCTGGCCAGCCAGGTGGGCCAGCAGACGGCGGTCCTCGTCCAGCAGCGGCCCGTCGCGCCGCTCGCCGCACTCGATCCGCCCGAGCACCGACCCAGCGTGCGTCAGCGGGACGGCAAACGCCGGCTCGGCCTGGTCACCTGGCTCGATGCCGGCCGCGCCAACCGCCGGCAGCGAAGTGTCGGCGGACACGAGGTCGAGGCGCACCCGGGCCCACTCCAGGCCGAGCCCGTCGCGGACCGCAACCGCGAGCCTGGGCAGCAGGTCGGACGGGCCAGGCGAGGTTTCCAGCATCGATCCGAAGCGGGTGAGCACCTCGTAGCCGTCGAGCCGCGCCCCGAAGACCCACCGGTCGGCCAGCCGCTCCAGCCTGCGCTGCGCCGGCTGGAACAGCAGCGTCGCGCCCACCGCCAGCAGCACCGCCGGGCCGACTGGCAGGTAGTGGCTGGCCAGCAGGCCCAGGGTGGCGGCCGCGGCCACACAGGCCACCGCGATCATCACCCACAGCGTCCGGTAGACCAGGGACCTCCGGGCCGACCGGTCAATGCCCAGGAGACCGTCCTGGGACGTGGCGGCGATCAGCGAGCCAAGGACGAAGACCAGCAGCAGCACCCAGAGAACCTGGATGACGGCGAGAGCGAAGAAGCCTGCGCTGAGCGACAAGGCCACCGCGAAGATCGCGGCGGCGGAGACGAGCGCGCCCATCGCGCCGGCCAGCAGCCACCGGATGCGGCGGCGGTCATCCGCTGACGATCGCCGGTACCGCAGATAGAGCATGATCACACCGATGACCGTCCAGGCGGCGAACGTGTAAAACAGCCCAGCCACGGCCGGCCCCACCGGGCGGAGGGCCGAGACGAACAGCGGGCTGGCGATGGTCGGTTCCGTGCCGCTGGGAAACGTCTCCCCGGGCGCCGTGGGATTGCTCAGCAGGAACAGCACCGGCAGCAGCGCTGCCGTGGCGGCCACGATCCGCAGCACCCACCGTTCGGCCAACCGCTGCGGCATACCCGTCGGGAACAGCCCGATCAGGCCAATCCCCGCCACCGTGGTTCCGTCGCTGGCCCACGCCCGGACCAGCGAGACCACCCAGGCGTACGACCAGCCATGCACCAGCGGCAGTACGGCGTCGCCGAGGCACACATCCACCAGGAACGTGGTCCCGCAGGCGAGCAGCCAGACTGCAACGCGCTGGCCCGGCCTGCGGAGCACCCAGATCAGCCCGACCACGTAGAAGGGCCCCGGCCCCACCAGCACCCAGCCGCCGCCTGCCGGGTCGGGAGCCAGCTGGATCGCGACCGCAGCGACGAGCGCGCAGCCGCCGATGACCGCGAGCACCGCGCTGACAGCACGCATAGCCCTCAGTGTGACCTGGCTAGATGCGCTGGGGAAGGTGGAGCACCGCAACCCGGGGTGCGGCCAGCCTCACCCCACCTCTGCGGTCAGCACGGTGTCAGGTGCGGACACTGCGGATTTACGTTCGCAGCGTAGGCCTGCCGCGGTGCCAGGAGGGGGACCCGTGACCGAGACACCAAGCACGCCAGGACAACCCGTCAGTCAGCGCTCCCAGCGTTCCATCCCCGAAGAACGCACGATGACAGGGGCCGGCACGGCCGGCACTCCGGGAACGCCGCAGGTAGCGGCCACGTCCCGCAGCGCCGCCTTCCGTCTCTACCACTGGGTGCTGCTGGCGTTCCTGCTGGCCGGATGTGCCCAGATCTTCCTGGCCGGCCTTCGGCGTGTTCAGCTTCGGCGACCATGACGTGGCCGGCGGGACCAGCGCGTTCGACGCGCACAAGACCCTCGGCTTCACCTTGGCCGGGGTCGCGGTCATCATCTTCGTCCTCGCTGTGATAGCCCGGCCTGGTGTACTGCCGCTTGCCTTGTCCGGCGTGCTGGTCGTGCAGACGACCCTGCTGCAGAGCCTGCTCGCGAGCCTGGCCGATAACGCCGCGCTCTACGGCGGCCTGCACGCCCTGGACGGGCTTCTTATCCTGGGGGTCGCCGGGTTCCTGTACGCGACATCACGGCGGCGAGCATGAGGCTCACCACTGCGCCGGCGGGCACGGAGGACCAGGACACCGTCCGGACCCGGCTGGTGGGACGCATCACCGCGGCATTGTGGGCCGTGACGCTGCTGGCGGCGCTCGCCGGGCTGGCCCTGACCGTTGTCACATGGGACGACCTGAAGCTCAGTGACGGGATCTCGAGCCTGTATGTCCCGGTGGCGGCGATCGCTTACGCCACGCTCGGTGTGCTGATCATCCGCCGCGCGGCCAACCTGATCGGCTGGATCATGCTCGCCGAGGGTATCGCGATCGCGTTTCTCGGGCTGTCCTCCATCTACGCGGTGACCGGGGTCGCGGCACATCCTGGGACACTCCCGGCGGCGAAGCTGGCCGGCACGCTGTCCGAGTGCATCTTCTCCCCGGTGACCTTCCTCATCGCCTTTATGTTCCTGCTCTTCCCGACCGGGAAGCTGCCATCGCCACGCTGGCGCCCGGTCGCCGTGGCCGGCCTCCTGCTGGCTGGCCTGACCCTGACCGGGCTGGCCGTGACGCCACGGCTGCTGCAACTGCCCGCGCCGGGCGGTATATCGCTGATCTACCCAAATCCGCTGGGCGTCGAGAATCTGAAACCTGTGCTGCGAGCGGTCCCCGTCGGGACCCTCAATGGGCTGGCGGTGGTCTTCGTCGCGTTCATGGCGGCGGTGCTGGTGTCGCTCGCCGTCCGGTACCGGGCCGGCGGCCGGCTGATGCGGCAGCAGATCAAATGGCTGGCGCTGACGGCGGTGGTATTCGCCGTCTTGCTGTTCATCGCCCTCCTGGGCATCGCGGCCGGCGAGGTGTGGCTGAATAGCGCCGCGAACGCCATCACGGCGGTCGTCTCGCTGTTCGGCATCCCGGCCGCGATGACGGTCGCCATCCTCAGGCACCGGCTGTACGACATCGACGTCATCATCAGCCGCGCTGTGGTCTACGCCCTGCTCTCGGCCGCTTTCACCGGCGTGTACGCCGGCATCGTGCTCGGCATCGGGACGTTCGTGGGGCACCGGGGCGGCCCGGTGCTGACGATCGCCGCGGCGGTCACGATCGCGCTGCTGTTCCAGCCGCTGCGCCGACGCGCGCAGCTGTTCGCGAACCGTCTCGTGTACGGCACACGGGCCACGCCCTACCAGGCGCTGTCCGACTTCACCGGGGACATGGCGGGACAGCTGGACCTCACCGAGGCCGTCAACCGGATGGTGTCGGTCCTGGCCGGTGCGACGGGAGCCGACCGGGCCGAGGCGTGGATCCGGGTCGGCGCGGAACTGCGTCCCGCCGCGATCTGGCCGCACGGGTCACCCTCCTCCACTGCCGTCGCGCTCGGCGCAGACGGCGGGCTTCCTCCCTTCGAGGAGGCATCACACGCAGTAGCCGTCAAGCACGGCGGCGAGCTGCTTGGCGCGCTGTCCCTGCAAAAGCCCAGAAATGAACCGCTAACCAGCACCGAGGATGAGCTTTTGCGGCACCTGGCCTCCCAGGCGGGTCTCGTCCTGCGCAACGCGGCGCTGACCGCCGAGCTGCAGGCCACCATCGGCGACCTGCGGGCGTCGCGGCGACGGCTGGTCCGGGCCCAGGATGACGAGCGCCAGCGGATCGAGCGGAACCTGCACGACGGCGCCCAGCAGCAGCTGGTCGCGCTCAACATCCAGCTCGGGCTGCTCGACGACGCCGCCGATGACCCTGGTGAGGTCAGGGAGATAGCCGGCCAGCTCCGGGCCGGGCTGCACGCGGCCCTCGACGACCTGCGCGCTCTGGCCCGCGGCATCTACCCGCCACTGCTGGCCGACCAGGGGCTCGCGGCCGCCGTGCAGTCCCAGGCCCGCCGGGCCCCGCTCCCGGTCCGGGTCGACGCGGACGGGATCGGGCGCTACCGGCGCGACGCCGAGGCCACCGCGTACTTCTGCATCCTGGAAGCACTGCAGAACGTGGCCAAGTACGCCCGCGCCTCCCAGGCCACCGTCGCCCTGTCCTGCCCGGACGGCCACCTGGAGTTCAGAGTGACCGACGACGGCGACGGCTTCGATACCACCAAGGCCACCCGTGGCACCGGCCTGCTGGGCATGGCCGACCGGCTGGCCGCGGTGGGCGGCACCCTCCGCATCGACTCCGTGCCCGGGACCGGCACCACGATCAGCGCTGCGCTCCCCGTATCCGAGCTGGCCCAGGCCAGCCGCTAGCTGCCCGCCACACCTGAGGCCGTCAGGCCCGCGAGGTCTCGTGGGCCGTCTCGGTGATCATGCCGCTGTCGACGGCCTCGTCGAACCGGAACGCGGCCGTGGCTATGGACCGGCGCGGCATGAACAGCAGGGCGATCATCGAGACCACGCAGCAGCCGATGATGTAAACACTGATAAGGGTGCTGGAGTTGGTGGCGCTCAGGATCGCGGTGGCGATGAGCGGGGCCGGTCCGCCCGCGATGACCGACGCTAGCTGGTAGCCGATGCCCGCTCCGCTGTAGCGCAGCTCGGTGCCGAAGCTCTCGGCGATCAGTGCGGCCTGCGGCCCGTACTGCATGTCGTGGAAGATCAGCGACACCACGATGGCCAGCAGCACGAGACCGGCGGTCTTGGTGTTGAGCAGGCCGAAGTACGGAAACGCGAACAGCGCGACGCAGACGATGCCGATCCCGTACATCAGCCGCCGGCCGATCAGGTCGGAGAGGAAGCCGAAGAACGGCACGCTGACCAGGCCCACCGCGGCCGCGACCAGGGTGTCGTTGAGCAGCGAGTCCTTGGACAGCCCGAGGTGGTCGGTGCCGTAGGTGAGCACGAACGTGACGAACAGGTAGAACGGCGCCTGCTCGGACATGCGGACGAACGCCGACGTGATGACCTCGCGGGGCTGCTCCTTCAGGACCTGCCAGACCGGCATGCGCACGACCGCGTTCTCGCGCTTCATCTGGCTGAACGCCGGGCTCTCCATCACCCGCAGCCGCACGTACAGGCCGACTCCGACGAGGACGGCGCTGGCCAGGAACGGCACTCGCCAGCCCCAGGTGTCGAAGCTGTTGCCGGCCAGGCTGCTCATCCACTTGACCATGCCGGTGGACAGCAGCAGCCCGATGGGCACGCCGACCTGCGGCCAGCTGGCCGCGAAGCCGCGGCGCCGCTGCGAGCCCCATTCCATGGACAGCACCACCGAGCCACCCCACTCGCCGCCGACGCCGATGCCCTGCACCACGCGCAGCAGGGTGAGCAAGATCGGGGCGGCCAGGCCGATCGCCGCGTAGGTGGGCAGCACGCCCATGAGCGCCGTGGCCGTCCCCATCAGCAGCAGCGTGGCGATCAGCGTCCCCTTGCGGCCGATCCGGTCACCGTAGTGCCCGAAGATAGCGGCCCCGATCGGCCGCGCCGCGAACCCGACGAACTGGGTGCCGAACGACAGCATGATGCCGGTGAACGGCGAGCTGCCAGGAAAGAACACCTTCGGGAAGACCAGAGCCGCGGAGGTGCCGTAGAGGAAGAAGTCGTACCACTCGATGGTGGTGCCGACGGTGCTGGCCGCGATGGCGCGGACCCGGTGGGCGCGGATACCTGGGTTACCCGCAGCAGGCGAGGACATTGCCAGCTCCTTACCGATTTAAGATAATCGGCACCCGCTGCCCGCCCTTGGCCGCTTTATTCCGGTAACTTTCACAAACGCGCTTCTTCCGGTGCGCCGGCCGGATTCCCGGCCAGCCTCCAGAAGCCGACAGCCAGGGACCCGGCCGGGCCCCTGGCTGTCCTCGGATCAGGGCGGTGACCTCGCATAAGGCCACCGGCGGCCGTTACTCGGGCGTGGTGTGGATGAGCTTCTTATTCACGAACTCGTCGATGCCGAGGGGCCCGAGCTCGCGGCCCACACCGGACCGCTTGGTGCCGCCAAATGGCAGCTCCGGCCCGCCGCCCTCGGCCTGATTGACCCATACCATCCCGACGTCCAGGCGGTCGGCCACGTCCATGGCGACCGTCTCGTCGCTGCTGAACACCGCGCCGCCCAGACCGTAGGCGCTGCTGTTGGCCAGCTCGACGGCCTCATCGGCGCTGGCCACCTTGTAGATCACCGCCGCGGGCCCGAACAGCTCCTCGCTGAAGGCCCGCATCTCCGGGGTCACCCCGGACAGCACGGTCGCCTCTACGAAGGCGCCGGGCCGGTCCACGCGGTGCCCGCCGAGGTGCACGGTCGCGCCCTTGCTGATCGCGTCGTCGATCTGCTCCATCAGCCGCTGGGCGGCCAGCTCCGAGGACAGCGGCCCGTAGGTCGTGGCCGGATCGGTCGGGTCCCCGGTGACCTGGGTCGCCATCGCCGCGGTGAACTCCCTGGTGAACTCGTCGTAGGCGCTGTCGACCACGATCATGCGCTTGGAGGCGTTGCAGGCCTGCCCGCCGTTCTCCATCCGGGCGGCGACCGCGGCCTGGGCCACGTTGGCGATGTCGGCGCCGTCGAGCACGATGAACGGGTCCGAGCCGCCGAGCTCGAGCACGACCTTCTTCAGGTTCTGCCCGGCCGTGGCGGCCACGGCCGACCCGGCCCGCTCGCTGCCGGTCACCGACACCCCGCTGATACGCGGGTCGGCGATCATGGTGGCGACCTGCTCGTTGCTGGCGAACACGTTGATGTACGCATCCTCAGGCAGCCCCGCGTCGCGGAAGATCTGCTGCATGGCCAGGGCCGACTCGGGGCACTGCGGTGCGTGCTTGAGCACGATCACGTTGCCGATCATCAGGTTCGGGGCGGCGAACCTGGCCACCTGGTAGTAGGGGTAGTTCCACGGCATGATGCCGAGCAGCGGCCCGATCGAGGACTTCCGGACCCAGGCCGACCCCGGCGTGTTGGACTGCAGCGGCTCGTCCTTGAGCAGTTCCTCCCCGTGGTCGGCGTAGTACTGGTAGATGCCGACGGTAATTTCCAGCTCGCCCATGGCCTCGGCCGTGGTCTTGCCCATCTCACGGGTGATGATCGTGGCCAGCTCGGCGGACCGGTCGTGGTAGATCTGCGCGACCCGGTGCAGCATGTCCGAGCGCTCGGCCTTGGAGGTGCGCCGCCACGACGCGTAGCCTCGCTCGGCCCGGGCCAGCACGTCGCTGATCTCGGCGTCGGTCGCCGTCGGGAACTCGCTCTCGACCTTGCCGGTGGCCGGGTTGACTACCTGGTACATCATGGGGCTTGCCTCCGATGCGCGCGAATTGAGGTCATGGCTGAGGATCGCATTCCGGCCGTGACCGGGCAAGTCCTCCGTGGTACGGTCCCGCAACTGGCCCATAACGCCCGCTGGGGAGGGATCGCCCGTGAACAGAGTGGTCACCGGGTACGACGAGAACGGCAACCCCGCGGTCATCCGGCAGGGTGACCCGCCCACCGTCATCCATGCGGGCCGTTACACCACGACCGAGCTCTGGGTATCGGACCGCGGCCCGATCAAGGCCACGGACGCCGATACCTCGACCCGCGAGTGGGCGCTTGAGCCGCCGCTGGGTGGCGCCTGCTTCCGGATCGTCGAGATCGCCCCGGGTACGGACGACGCCGCGGAGGGCGGCGGCGCGGGTGGCGAAGAGCTCAGCGCCGGGCAC
The DNA here is from genome assembly GCA_963844655.1 of uncultured Actinomycetota bacterium. Lineage (GTDB taxonomy): Bacteria > Actinomycetota > Actinomycetes > Streptosporangiales > Streptosporangiaceae > JASHPR01. The sequence goes on from CAWJPA010000003.1 coordinate 330,329, forward strand.
GAGGGCTTCCAGGACGCTCACGCCACCGACACGCTCGACTACGTCACGATCCTGAGCGGGCAGGTGACGCTCATCGTCGGCGGCACCGAGCTCACCCTCGGCCCCGGGGACTCGGTCGTGCAGCAGCCGGGCGTGCCGCACGACTGGCAGAACCGCTCCGCCGACCGCGCCGTCATGGTGGGAGTCCTGGTCAGCGCCGGGTAGCCAGGGCCCAAACCCGGGTTGACCTTGACCCTGCGTCAGGGTTGCAGCATGGGCCCATGATGAAGCTGGAATCCCCGTCCGAGGGGAACATCGCCACCGCACGGGCCCAGTCGGCGATCGCCGTCACCGGGCTGCGCAAGTCCTTCGGTGATCATCTTGTGCTCGACGGCATCGACCTCGACGTGACCGAAGGCACTGTCTACGCCCTGCTGGGCCCCAACGGGTCCGGCAAGACCACGACCGTCCAGATCCTGTCCACCCTGCTGCCTCCCGACGGCGGCACGGTCCGTGTGGCCGGGCATGACCTGACCACCGAACCCGGCCTGATCCGCTCCGCGATCGGCGTCACCGGCCAGTTCTCCGCCGTGGACAACCTGCTCACCGGCCAGGAGAACCTGATCCTCATGGCCGACCTGCACCACCTGGGCCGGGCCGAGGGCCGCCGCCGCGCTACCGAGCTGCTCGACAGGTTCGAGCTGGCCGAGGCGGCCGGGAAGATGGCCGCGACCTACTCCGGCGGCATGCGGCGCCGGCTCGACCTCGCGATGACGCTGGTCGGCCGGCCCCGCATCATCTTCCTCGACGAGCCGACCTCCGGCCTCGACCCGCGCAGCCGCCGCACCATGTGGGAGATCATCCGCGGCCTGGTCGCCCGCGGCGTGACCATCTTCCTCACCACGCAGTACCTGGAGGAGGCCGACCAGCTCGCCGGCCGGATTGCGGTCCTCGATCACGGCCAGCTGGTCGCCGAGGGCACTCCGGGCGAGCTCAAGCGCCGGATCCCGGGCGGCCACATCCAGCTGCAGTTCACCGACGCGAGCGGGCTGGCCGCCGCCGCCCGTGACCTCGCCGGGGCCGCGCCCGATGAGGACGCGCTCACGCTCCAGGTCCCCTACGACGGCAGCGTCCGCTCGCTCAAGGCCCTGCTCGACCGGCTGGACGGGCAGTCCGTCCCGGCCGGCGGGCTGACGGTGCACACCCCCGATCTCGACGACGTGTTCTTCGCCCTCACCGGCCACCCACGCCCCGCTCGCCCCGATACCGACCCGGCCCGCACGCAGCAGGAGGCCCAACGATGAGCACCGTTTCCCTGGCCGCCCGCGACTCGGCCACCATGCTGCGCCGCGACGTCCTGCACGCGCTGCGCTTCCCGATGATGACGATCAGCGGCATGCTGCTGCCGGTCCTCCTGCTGCTGCTGTTCGCCGGCGTCTTCGGCCACGCCCTGGCCGCCAGCCTGGGCGCCGCACCCGGCGGAACCAGCTACATCGACTATCTCGCCCCCGGCATCCTGGTGATGACCGCCGGGTTCGCGGCCGAGGCGACCGCGGTGAGCGTCAACACCGACGCCGGCGAGGGCATCATCGCCCGCTTCCGCACGATGGCGATCTCCCGCGCGTCGGTGCTGACCGGCCAGGTCGCCGGGAGCACGATCCGCACTGTGATCAGCGCCGTGCTGGTCGTCGGGATCGCGCTGCTGCTGGGCTTCCGGCCCACCGCCAGTCCCGTGGAATGGGTCGCGGCGGCCGGGATCTTCGCGATGCTCACGGTCGCGCTCACCTGGCTGACGGTGTCGTTCGGCCTGCTGGCCAAGACCCCCGGGGGCGCGAACAGCCTCGCGCTGCTGCCCGCCTTCCTGCCGTTCGTCAGCAGCGCCTTCATCCCCACCGGCTCCATGCCCGCGGGCGTGCGGTGGTTCGCCGAGAACGAGCCGTTCACCCCGGTCATCAACACGCTGCGCGGCCTGCTGACCGGCACCGCCATCGGCCACGAGGCCGTGCTCGCGGTCCTCTGGTGCGCCGTGCTGACCCTGGCCGGGTACCTGTGGGCCCGCAGGCTGTACAACCGTCCCCCGGCCCGCTAAATCAACCGAAGGGCCTTTACGCTAAATGCACACCACACTCAATCGCCCGGAGACGGGGAAGCCGCCGTGCCTGACCTCACCATAGGCCAGCTCGCGGCCCATGCCGGGGTCACGGTGCGCGCCGTCCGGCACTATCACCAGCGGGGCCTGCTCGCCGAGCCCGAGCGGGATGCCTCGGGGTACCGCCGTTACGGCGCGCAGGCCGTGATCGACCTGATCCGGATCAAGACACTGGCCGACGCCGGGGTTCCCCTGGCCCGGATCCAGGACCTGCTCGGGGCCGATCCTGCCGAGTTCACCGGCGCGATCGGCGAGATCGATAAGGCGCTGAAGCAGAAGATCCACGAGCTCACGCAGCACCGCCGCCGGATCGCCGAGCTCGCCGGGGGTGAGCGGCTGTTCCTGCCGGACGAGGTCGTCGAGCTCCTCGATGATCTGCGCGGGATGGGGGTCAGCGAGCGGGCGGTGCAGCTCGAGCGCGACGGCTGGATCCTGGCCATGGCGCTGACACCGGAACTGGCCCAGGGGTGGGTCGAGGAGAAGAAGGCGGCCCTGGGCGACCCGGAGTTCCGGCGCCTGTACCTCGCCGGCGATCAGGCCCTCTCCTGGGATCCCGACGATCCGCGGCTCGAGAAGATCGCCGGAGCCATGGCGGACTGGGCTGCTCGCCGCGATCGGGAGACCGTGGCGCCCCCGGACGGGCAGGCGATCAGCGACATGCCGTTGGTGGCCGCGCTGATCGACTCTTACGTCGCCAGCTCCTCGCCCGCGCTGCGGAAGCTGGGCGAGCTGTCCAAGGCCAAGCTGCAGTCCCGCAGTCCCTCCTAGGCACCGCAACCCTAGGCACCGCAATACCGCCAACCTGGTCGCGGGCACCCCGCCAGGGCTGTTTCCCAGCGCGGGCCCCACCACCGACCTCCCGCGCATCCCTCTCCCTGGTCGCCGACCGGCCGCTGACCAATTTCTATCTTGAGAATGAGAATGTTGCTAGAAGTGAGATTGGTGGCGTAAGGTCGGGCGCGTGGCCGGTTCCGTCGACGTTAGGTTCAGCAGCGACGGGTGCACGCTCGCGGGGACCTATACCGAGGCGGCGGCGCCCATCGCCGCCGCGCTGGTCCTGGCCGGGTCGGGCCGGGTCAACCGGGATTCGGATGCCCGGCTGATGCGGACCGGGGTGACCAGGGCGGTCGCCGAGGCCCTGGCCGCGGCTCATGTCTCGTCGCTGCGCTACGACAAACGCGGGATCGGGGCCAGCGAGGGCGACTACTACCGCGCGGGCATGGCCGACGTGCTCACCGACGCGCACGCCGCGTTCGGCTGGCTGGCCGGCCGGGCCCCCGGACTCCCCCTGCTGGTCGTGGGGCACAGTGAAGGGGCCATTCACGCCGCGGAAATGGCCGCGGACCCGGATGTCGCCGCTGTCGTGCTGCTGTCCATGCCGGCGCAGCCGGGTGAGCAGGTGCTCGCCTGGCAGACGGCGATGCTGGCCTCCAGGCTGCCGCGGGCGGCCCGGGTCATCCTCTGGCTCAGCCGGACCGACATCATCAGGATCCAGCGCAAGCGGGTGGCACAGATCAAGGCCGCACCCGCGGACATGATGCGCATCCACGGCGTGCGGGTCAATGCCCGCTGGTTCAAGGACTTCATGGCCTGTGACCCGTCCCGGGCGCTGGCCCGCATCACGGTGCCGGTTCTCGCGATCACCGGCGGGCACGACCTCCAGGTCCAGCCCGAAGACGTCGACGCCATCGGCCGCCTGGTCAAAGGACCCTTTGAGGGTCACGTCGCCGGTGATCTCAGTCACCTGCTCCGGCCCGATCCTGACTCGGTAGGCCCGCGCGGCTACCGCCGTGCGGTGCGGCAGCCCGTGAGCCCCGAGGTTCTCGGGCTCATCACCGGATGGGTGGCGAGCCACTGGGGCCGGCAGCGCCATCGTGAGCGTCACCGCCCGGGCATGTCGATGACCACTTTGAGCTGGCCGGGCTCGCCGCAGGCGCGCAGCGCGTCGGTGAGCCTGGCCAGCGGGAACCGCGCCGTGACCAGGGACGCGAGATCGAGCGTGCCGCCCGCGGCCAGGCTGATGGCCAGGTCGCAGTCACGGGGGCGGGCGGCCCGCGGGTTCAGGATCGTGAGCTCCTTGAGGTACCACTCGTAGGTGGGCATCGCGTCCGCCGCGGGGGCGGTGATGCCGAACGCCAGCACGGTGCCGCCCGCGCCCGCCAACCGCATCGCCTGGGCCAGCGTCTCCGGGGTCCCCACACACTCGACGGCCAGGTCGACGCCGCGCCCGTCGGTGGCGTCGAGGACCGCGCGCTCCGCAGCCGCCGGAGACACCGCCTGGCTGGCGCCGAGCTGCCGGGCCAGATCCTGGTTCGGCCGGGAGCGCGTGACTCCGATGATCGTCGCGGCTCCCCGGGCCCGCAGCAGCTGGACATGCAGCAGCCCCGTTACCCCCAGGCCGATCACGGCCGCGCTGCTGCCCAGCTGGCCGGCCAGGCCGGACTGCGCGTGCACGCATGTCGAGAGTACCTGCAGCAGTGCCGCCGCCGTGGCGGGCATGGTGGGCGGAACCGGGTGCAGCCGCGCCTCATCCGCGGCCACGAACTCGGCGAAGCCGCCGTCGGTGTCACGGCCCGCCAGGCCGCCGTTCCGGCACAGGTGCGGCAGGTCGCGGGAGCACAGATCGCACCGGCCGCAGAACAGGGCCGGGTTGACCAGGACGCGCGTTCCGGCGGGAACCGCCCCGGACGGACCCGGCGACTCGACCCAGCCGACCATCTCGTGGCCGAGGATCCGCGGCCGCCGTACCGGGGTCTGGCCGCTGGCAATCTTGAGGTCGGTAGCGCACAGGCCCGCCTGGGCGACCCGCACCAGCGCGAGCCCGTCCGCCGCGGGCGGCGGCACATCCCTGACCGCTACGCGGCCCGGTTCGTCGAGCACGGCTGCACGCATCTGCCCCTCCGGTCGCGGCCTTTCCCTGCTCGGCCGCCTATGGTGCAATGTTCTCAAAAGCGGGCACTTCCTGACAGGAGCTATGAGATGTCGCGATTAGGCACCGTCGGCTTCGTGGGGCTCGGAGTGATGGGCTCCGCGCTGAGCCGCCACCTGATGCGCGCGGGATATGAGGTCGTGGGCTACGACATCGCCCCTTCCCGGCTCGCCGAGCACGCCGCGGCCGGCGGCACACCAGCGGACGGCCCGGCGGATGTGGCCGCGCAGGCGCCGGTCGTGGTCACCTCGCTGCCCAGCGCCCGGGCCCTCGGCGAGGTGGTGCGTGGCGATGACGGCCTCATCGCCACGCCCCGGGCCGGGCTGGTCGTCCTGGAGACGAGCACCCTGCCCGTCGAGGTCAAGGCGGGCACGCGGCAGGTTCTCGCGGCGCACGGCATCAGCCTCCTCGACTGCCCGCTGAGCGGCACCGGCGAGCAGGCCAGGCGCGGGGATGTGGTGGCCTACCTCAGCGGTGACGAGGCCGCCAAGGCGCGGGCCGCGCCGGTAGCGGCGGCCATGACCCGCGCGGTCCACGACCTCGGCCCGTTCGGCAACGGGTCGAAGATGAAGTTCATCGCGAACCTGCTGGTCGCGGTGCACAACCTCGCCGCGGCCGAGGCGCTGCTGCTGGCCAGCCGGGCCGGGCTGGACCTGGCCACCGTGCTGGAGGCGGTGGGCGACGGCGCGGGCACCTCGCGGATGTTCGAGGTCCGCGGGCCGCTCATGGTGGCGGAGAACTACCAGCCCTCGGTGCGCACCGAGGTGTTCGAGAAGGACATCGAGATCATCACCGCGTTCGCGGAACGGCTGCGGGCGCCGACCCCGCTGTTCTCGCTGGCGTCGGTCTTCTACCGCGCAGCGCTGGCCCAGGGCCGGGGAGAGGAGGACACGGCCTGCGTGCACGAGGTCCTCAAGCAGATGGCGCCGGGCTGAGGAGCACCCGGTGATTGCCGAGTGGGACGTGCCGGTGCCCATGGACGACGGCGTGCTGCTCCGCGCGGACGTGTTCCGGCCCGAGGGAGCGGGCCGCCACCCGGTGATCCTCAGCTGCGGGCCGTACGCGAAGGGGCTCGCGTTCCAGGACGGTTACCCGGACCAGTGGCGGATCATGACCCGCGAGCATCCCGACGTGACGGCCGGATCGAGCGGCCGGTACCAGAACTGGGAGGTCGCCGACCCGGAGAAGTGGGTGCCGGACGGCTACGCCTGCGTCCGGATCGACTCGCGCGGCGCCGGGCGGTCGCCCGGGCTGCTGGACCCGTTCTCCCCGCGGGAGACCCGCGACCTGTACGACGGCATCGAGTGGGCGGCGCGGCAGCCGTGGAGCAGCGGCAGGGTCGGTCTGGCGGGCATCTCCTATTACGCGATGAACCAGTGGCACGTCGCGGTCCTGCAGCCGCCGCACCTGGCCGCGATGTGCGCGTGGGAGGGCGCCGCGGACTTCTACCGCGACGCCACCCATCACGGCGGCATCCTGTCCACGTTCTGGGAGAACTGGTACCCGCGGCAGGTCACCACGGTCCAGCACGGCGCCGGCGAACGGGGCTGGCGTAGCCGGGTCACCGGCGAGCTGGCCGCGGGCCCGGACACATTCAGCGACGACGAGCTGGAGCTGGGCCGGACCGATTTCGGCACCCAGATACGCGACCATCCGCTGGATGATGACTTTTACCGCTCGCGCTCGGCGGACTGGCCCCGGATCAGCGTTCCCCTGCTCTCCGCGGCCAACTGGGGCGGCCAGGGCCTGCACTCACGGGGCAACTTCGAGGGCTTCACCCGGGCCGCGTCGCCGCGCAAGTGGCTCGAGGTGCACGGGCTTGAGCACTGGACCCACTTCTACACCAGCTACGGGGTCGCCCTGCAGAAACGGTTCTTCGCCTGCTTCCTGCACGGCGACGAGGCCGCCTGGCGGGCCCAGCCTCCGGTGCAGCTCCAGGTCCGGACCATCGACGGCTTCGCCGAGCGGGCCGAGCAGGAGTGGCCGCTGGCCCGCACCCGGTGGCAGCGGCTCTACCTCGACACCGGCCACCGCACGCTGAGCCAGGACCGGGCCGGCTCCGAGCAGTCCCTGTCCTACCGGGCCGACGGCGAGGGCGTGACCTTCACCGCGCCCGCGCTGACGCGCCCGACGGAGATCACCGGCCCGGCGGCGGCGCGGCTGTCGGTGTCCTCCAGCGGGCCGGACGCCGACCTTTTCCTGGTCCTGCGCGTGTTCTCGCCGGACGGCACGGAACGCGACTTCCGCGGCGCCATCGACCCGCACGCCCCGCTCGCCCAGGGGTGGCTGCGCCTGTCCCACCGCAAGCTCGACCGTGACCTCAGCACGGAGTATCGCCCGTACCACACGCACGACGAGATCCAGCCGGTCGTGCCCGGCGAGATCTGCCAGGCCGACGTCGAGATCTGGCCCACCAGCCTCATCATCCCGGCCGGGTACCGGATCGCCCTCACCGTCCGCGGCCGGGACTACGAGCGGCACCATGCGGGCGGCCCGCGGCTGGCCTCGTTCGGCAACGAGATGACCGGCTGCGGCCCGTTCCTGCACAGCGATCCGCGGGACCGCCCCTCGGCGATCACTGCCAGCACGCAGACGCTGTGGACCGGCGGGAACCGGGAGGCCTACGTGGTGCTGCCGGTCATCCCGGCGGACTGAGGACCGCGGATCGCCCGGTGGCGGTCATGCCGGGCCCGCCATCCGGGTAGCGTGAAGCAGTGGCTGAACGGCTGATCACCGACCGTCTTGTGCTGAGGGCGTGGACTGCAGACGACGCCGGGGCCGCTCTGGGCGCCTACGGCAGCGCCGAGGTCTCACGGTGGCTGACCCCGGCGATGGACCGGGTGAACGACGAGGCGGCCATGCGCCTGGTCCTGCAGCAGTGGGCGGCAGAGAACGGCCGCATGATCACGCCTGCAGGCCGGTGGGCGATTGAGCTGCGCGACGGCGGGCGGCTGATCGGGGGTGCGACCCTGCTGCCGCTGCCGCCCGACGACGAATACGAGATCGGCTGGCAGCTGCACCCGGATGCGTGGGGACACGGGTACGCAACCGAGACCGGCCAGGCCCTGGCCCGGTGGGCCTTCGATCAGGGCCTCGAGCAGGTCATCGCCCTGGTGCGGCCAGCGAACTCGCGCGCCGAGGCGACCGTGCTCCGGATCGGGATGGAGTGGGTCGGCGAGACCGAGAAGTACCACAACCTGCGGCTGCAGCAGTACCGGCTGCGTCCCGCGGACCTCACCGCGCCGAGGTAGCGGCCCGGGCCCGCCGGGCGGGCGGTGCCGCGCAGGCCGCGCTACCGAGCGAGGTGACCGAGATGACCAAGATCGTCCCATCCCACGACCTGGTGGTCGTGCGCGAAGCCGAGGCCGAGGTGCTGGGCGGCGGACCGGTGACCGGCCGGCTTTACGCGGACAGCAGCGCCACCGGCGGCGCGCTGAGCAGCCAGCGGATCACCCTGCTCCAGGGCGCAGCGGGCGCCACCCCGCACCATCACACCGGGGCCAGCGAGCTGTTCTACGTCCTGGCCGGCGCGGTGGAGGTGCTGGCCGGCGAGCGCGTGCTCACCGCGGGCCAGGGTGACCTGATCGTGGTGCCACCCGGCACCACGCACGCGTTCGCCGCGGCGCCGGCCAGCGACACGGACCTGCTGATCATCATCACGCCGGGAGTGGAACGTTTCGAGTACTTCCGCCAGCTACAGCGGATCGCGACCGGGGCGGCCCCGCTGGAGAGCATCCTCGAGACCCAGGACCTCTACGACAACCACTTCGACGAGAGCCCGGTCTGGCAGCAGACCCTGGCCTCCCGTCTCTGACTGGCCGGATCTGGGGTCGCCCCCCAGACCAGCACAATCAGTGGCCGACGATGTACGGCATGACGTTAAGTCTCGACGTGGTCACCTTGAACTGTTGCATCAGGTCGGCGACCCGCTGGATCGGCACCGGATCGGTGTCCACCGGGTAGTCGGCGAGTGCCATCAGCGCCGCCACCTGCTTGGTCACGCCGGCGTAGGCCATCACGCCATTCTGAACCGCGGTGGAGTTGGTGTCGGCGATCCGCTGACCCTCGATGATCGCGCGGCGGAAGGCCGCGGCCGTCTTCGGGTACCTATGGACCCATTTCCTGGTCACGATGTACCCGGCGATCGGGAGGCCCGCGACGGCGCCCTGGTTGAGGTCGGCGAGCGGCTGCTCGCCGTACTGCTGCTCGTTGGCTGTGACTATCGGGTCCGGCATCCAGGCCGCGTCCACGGTGTGATTCTGGATCGCGGCGCCCATCTTCGGGAACGGGACAGGGACGAAGTGCACCTGGGACGGGGACAGCCCGTTGGCCTTGAGCAGCGCGCTGATCAGCAGGAAGCCGATGTTGTCCGGGACGTTGACCCCGATCTTCTTGCCCTTGAGATCGGCGACGTTGTGGATCGGTGACCCGGCCCGGACCAGCATGACCTGGTTGTTCGCCAGCATGACCGATCCCGCAGTGAGTATCTCCAGGGGATCTTGCTGCGCGCCGGGGTTACCGCCATCCTGCACCGGTGAGTCGGCGAGGAGATAGGAGACGTAGTTCCCCATACTCACGTCAATCTGGCCCTTGAGCTGGCCGCTGATCGTGGTGGCGCCGCTGATGGCCGAAACGATCTTCACGTGCAGGCCCTGGGCGGCGAACAGCCCGCGCTGCTCCGCGATGTACAGGCCGGCCGCGTCACCGGCGGGCACGGCCGCGACGGTCAGGTTATGCAGCTCCAACGGGCCAGCCGAGGCTGAGCCGCTCGTCGCATTCGCGCTGGCGCAGCCCGCGGCGAGCACGCCGACGGTCAGGGCGGCTATGGGTACGCGCATAAGCCGCTTAATCATGGCAAGTCCCCCATGAGTCACGCAGGGTTTGAACGCGGAGCCAGGGCACTACGCGGCCAGACTGCCACATTCATGTGTTATTTGTGCCAATTTTCTGGTATTTTGCCACGGTCTCGAGTTCCACCATGTGGCACTCAGCCACACGGCGGCAAACTACAGAACGCGGGCAAACGTCAACATCTGAGCCAGGCTACCTGTGATGCTCACTCTCTGTGGGCGCAATCGCGCCGGCGGTTGCAATCGTTCCGTGCTGGTGCAAGCACTCCGCATCGGCGCAATCACCCTGCGCGGCCGCGAACGCGCCCGTGGCGCCGGAGAGCGAGGCGTACCGGGCGGATGTGTCTCACCACATCCCCGGATTCGCATGTTTCGCACGCGGCTAATGGCGTCATTGGTGCCAGAGATATAAGGCACAACGAAACCTGACGGCCGCGATGTGCCGATGTATCCGGTACAGCGTCAATCAGCCGGCTTGAGTGTCCGGCGGCCCGGATTCCGGCCGGCGTGGCCACGGCGGCTCATCTAGACTCCGTAAGGTGATCTTTAAGCAGGTCGGGGAGGGACGGCCCTATCCCGATCATGCGCGGACCGCGCGTGAATGGGCCGGAATACCGCCGCGGCCCGTCCGGCTTGATCAGCTCATCACCACGAAAAACGTGCTCGATCTGCACACTGTTCTGGACGCGGACTCGACGTTCTACGGCGACCTGTTCCCGCATGTGGTGCGCTGGAAAGGTGACCTGTATCTCGAGGATGGCCTGCACCGGGCGCTGCGGGCGGCGCTGCACCAGCGATCCGTGCTGCACGTGCGCATCCTCGAACTGAACTGAGCCGCACCGGTCAGGGGGATGGTGCGGCCGACGGTGTCCGCCGATGCCGGGCGGCTGTTCTGGCCTGCTTGGCTTGCTTAGCCTGGGCCGCCTGCTGCTCCGCGCGCACCTGCCGGACCTGCTGGGCGGCGGCCTCCTGGGCCAGCCGCGGGGTCATCCACTCCAGCAGCGACGGCATCAGCGCTCGCCAGGTGAACATCGTGTGCCCGCCGCCCCGCACCATCTTCAGCGTCACCTCCGGCTGACGAACCTGCAGCAGCTGCTCGAAGACCTCGGCGTTCTTCAGGTCAGAGCAGTCACCGCTGCCAACCCCCAGCCAGAACTGCGGGATCGGCGTGCCCGCCCGCAGTGAGGTCACCAGGTCGGTGGGGGTGTTCTCGCTCCTGAGCTTGGTGCTCGTCCCGAACGGGTTGAAACCGGGCAGGTCCTCGGCCAGGGTAGGTCGCGTCCTGGGGGCCGTGGGCCTGGTTGAGGCACTGCAGCGAGATCGCCCGCCCGCCGTTCGCGTCCGGCATGACCAGCACGGCCGGCCGGGCCTGGTTGCCGGCGATCAGGTCCTGCAGGGTGGTGGTGACGCCCACGACGGTGATCCAGTCCTGAGGCTGGCCCGGGAAGCCGTGCAGCAGCTCGATGGCCGGGAACCGGTAGCTGCGGTACGACGGCTGGAAGTACTGGGGCGGCAGGTAGACGTAGACGGAGCGCTTTATGTGGCTGAGCCTGCCGCGTACGGTCAGGTGCAGCGTGTACCCGTCCTGGGCAGCCAGCGCCCGGTCGATCGCGGCACCGTGGAAGGTGCTGAGCCGGACCCCCGCGCCGCCGGCGGCCGCCGGCACCCCGGTTCCCGCGTTCGAGTTGGTCATGTCCGAGATCGCGGAATCCCAGTTCTGGTAGTAGTCGTAGTACTTGTTGACCGCGGCCACGCCGAACAGCATCGCGGGGACAAACGCGAGACACGCGGCGAGCACGCGGAAGACCACCTGCTTCGCGGCCACGAGCCACCACATGAGGGCGCCAAAGACCACGATCAGCAGCAGAAAGAACGCTGTGCTCTGCGGTTCCACAAGGACACTCCGGAAGCCCGGCTGATTCCGTATGCGAATACCGCGCCGCGCACCTCCCGGGTGCGCCGATTCCCCCGTCGTCGGCGCGTTGGCGGTGGAGGTGGTGCCCAGCCTCAAGACATCCAGGACAGGTGTCTCAAGACATCGAGGACAGGGTAGGCGCGCCCAGGCGCTCGTGCTGGGCCTCCTATCGGGACGGCGTGTCTCAAGGCATCGAGGACAGCCGCGCCAGACCCTTCGGGGATGTCAAAAGCCCGACTGGTGATCACTGCTGTCACTGTTGAGAAGCGCCAGGTCAGCGAGGTTGCACGAAGCTATGGAGTCGCCCGGTCCTGGATCTGCACCCTGTTAGCGCGCTACCGCGCCGAGGGCGAGGCGGCGTTCGAGCCGCAGTCCCGGCGGCCCAGGACCTCGCCATCGGCGATCAGCGACGACACCGTTGACCTGATCGTCCGCCTGCGTAAGGAGCTGTCCGGGCAGGGCCTGGACGCCGGCCCGCGGACCATCGCCTGGCACCTGGAACACCAGCACAGCGTCCGGGTGTCGGCGGCGGCAATCAGCCGGTGCCTGACTCGGCACGGGCTGGTCACGCCCGAGCCGAAGAAGCGGCCGAAGTCCTCCTGCCTACGGTTCGCCGCCGAGCTGCCCAGCGAGTGCTGGCAGTCCGACTTCACCCACTACCCGCTGGCCGACGGGACCGATGCCGAGATTCTGGCCTGGCTCGATGACCACTCCCGGTTAGTGCTCAGCCTGACCGCCCACCAGCCGGTGACCGGGCCGGTGGTTCTGCACGCCTTCCGTGCCGCCTGCGCCGAGCACGGAGCCCCCGCCTCCACGCTGACCGATAACGGAATGGTCTATACCACCCGGTTCTCAGGCGGCCGGGGCGGCCGAAACGGCTTCGAGCACGAGCTGCGGCGGCTGGGAGTCAAGCAGAAGAACGGCCGCCCGAACCACCCGCAGACCCAGGCCAAGGCAGAGCGGCTCTGGCAGACCCTGAAGAAATGGCTGGCCGCCCAGCCCGAACAGCCCGCTGACCTCGCCCAGCTCCAGTCCCTCCTGGACGCCTTCACCGCCTCCTGCAACATCCGTCGGCCGCACCGGTCGCTGCCCTGCCGGGCCACCCCGGCCACCGCCTACGCCGCCCGGCCCAAGGCCGCCCCCGGCGACCGCGCCAGCGACACCCACGACCGCGTCCGCACCGACATCATCGACACCAACGCCGTGGTCACCCTCCGCCACGCCGGCCGCCTCTACCACATCGGCGTCGGCCGGACCCACGCCCGAACCCGCATCCTGCTGCTCATCCGCGACCTCGACATCCGGATCATCGACGCCGCCACCGGCGAGCTCCTCCGCCAGCTCACCCTCGACCCCGCCCGCAACTACCAGCCCACCGGCCAGCCGCACGGACCCACACCCGGCACACCACGCCGACGCAAACACCCCGAGCCCTGACGTGGGTTCGGGGTGTCCTCGATGTCTTGAGACATCACATGGCGGTGGAGGTGGGATTTGAACCCACGGAAGGGTTGCCCCTTCACACGCTTTCGAGGCGTGCGCCCTCGGCCACTAGGCGACTCCACCGTGCCCGAGCCTACCGTGTTAGCCCGGGGGGACGACCCCCCCGGAGCCCCCCGGCGTGTGGCTGACGCTGGCACTACCTCCGGTGGGCGAAGAACTGGCGCAGGAGGGTGGCGCAGTCGGACTCGAGCACGCCGCCAATCACCTCGACGCGGTGCGGCAGCCGGCGATCGCGCAGCACGTCCCACAGCGAGCCCGCGGCCCCTTCCCGGGGATCGGCGGCGCCATACACCAGGCGCTCCAGTCGGGCCGCGGCCGCCGCGCCCGCGCACATGGTGCAGGGCTCCAGCGTGACCACCAGCGTGCACCCGTCCAGCCGCCACCCGTTCCGGGACGCCGCGGCCCGGCGGAGGGCCACAATCTCGGCGTGTGCCGTGGGGTCGCCGTCTGCCTCCCGCTGGTTGCGCCCCGAGGCGATCACCTCGCCCTCGCCGTCGAGCACGACCGCCCCCACGGGCACGTCGGCGCCGTCACCGGTGGCGGGCCGGCACGCGGCCTGGTCGAGCGCCAGCCGCATGGCCGGCTCGAACGAGGACAGGTACCCGGAGCTCATGGGCCAAGCGCGCCGTCCAGCGCACGCTCCAGCGCGTGGCCGAACCCCAGTTTCCTCGCGATGATCAGCAGGGCCTCGTACGGAAACAGGTCCAGGTTGCCGGACAGCGCACCGAGATCCATCTCGTCGATGCCCAGGTCGGCGAAGATCGACAGGTCCCCGGCCGGGAGGACCTGGTCAAGGTCGTCGTCCTCGTCCGGAACGGGTATATCCAGGTCGTCAAGCACCTGACGGGCCAGGGGCCAGTCCACAGAGGCGGTGAGGTCGGAAAGGAACACCGAGACCTGGCTGCCGATCACGCGCAGCGCCACAAAGAAATCGTCGCCCACAGCGGTCAGGCCGATGGTGCCGCCGATGCTCGGCTGCTGGCGCAGGGCGTGGACGAAGCCGTCGAGGTTCTCCCCCAGGGCGGGGGGCAGCAGCTCGACCTCCCAGGCATCGTCTTCCCGGTAGACGACCACGGAGAAATCGGCACTGGTTACATCGGTCATCGTCCACCCCAACGGCGCGGCTTCCAGGAGGGAATGGTGTCAGATTCCTGTGGGCTGCGTTGCTTGATCGCCATCTCACGATGCCGGCCTGTGATCTAGTTTATGGCCCGTAACGGAAGGATGCCGTATCGGCACCGAATGTAGTCGAGGCGGGCCAGAGCGGCCCCCAGCATGGCAGCCCCGCAGAACTTGGCGTGTCATCGGCGCAGATCACGCAAGCCCGTCCACTGATCAACTATGGTGAGTCGTCCGGGCTGGGGCCATTGGTCGGTTGATTGCCCTGAGCTATGCTGGGAACAACGGCCCGTAACCGCTGCACTGCGCATCGCCTGCACCGAGAGCGCTGGGAGGTGATTCGGTTGCTGAAGAAGATCATTACGTGGGCGATAGTCATCTTCATTATTTTCTACATCGCCACCGAGCCCTCGGGAGCCGCTGGAATAGTCCACTCGATCTACAACGGTCTGCACTCCGCCGCCACCAGCATGGCTGAGTTCGTGAACTCGCTGTAGCCGATGAGACTGCCCACGGGCGCCACCGACCGCGCTGCAGTTAACCGGTATCTGCTACCGAACGAGCAGCAGGTCATCACCGTGCGGCGGCATCCGGCCGTGCTGATCGGCCCCAGCCTGCTGACCCTTGGCGGGCTGATCGTGGCGGGCGTGCTCACGGCGACCGTCTTGCAGGGCAATGGCGCGCTTGTCACGGTGGTGTGGCTCGCGTGGCTTGTGCTATTCGTGCGGATGATCTGGAAAGCGGTCAACTGGGCGGTCGACTTCTTCGTCGTGACCTCGCACCGGATCCTGCTCACGTCCGGGCTGCTGACGAGGAAAGTCGCGATGATGCCGCTCACGAAGGTGACCGACATGAGCTTCCAGCGCACCTTCGCAGGCCGCCTGCTCGGCTTCGGCGAGTTCATCGTGGAGTCGGCAGGTCAGGACCAGGCGCTGAGGAATATTGACCATATTCCTTACCCAGAGCAGCTTTATCTGGAGGTCTGTGGGATGCTCTTCGGGAGCGGCGACCAGGCGAGCGCAGAAGAGACGGAAGCAGCCGACGACTGAGCCCGCCGAGCGTCCCCTTCCCCGGGGTTCGTGCGGCCGGACGACCCAGGCGAGACGTCCGGCCGCAGGAGCCTATCCCCCCGCCGCCCCGGTGGCGGTGACCAGCAGGATGCCGGCCGCGGCGAGCGCCAGCCCGGCCCGCTGCAGCCAGCCCAGTCGCTCGCCGAGCACCACGCGCGCGAGCAGCACGGTCACGCCGGGATAGAGCGCGGTGAGCACCACCGCGAGACCGAACAGCCCGGCCCGGGTGGCGAGCACATAGAACACGTTCGCGGTGGCATCGAACACGCCTGCGCCGAGCGCCGCCAGGAACAGCCCGCCGTCTGGCCGCCAGCCCGCAGGCCGGATCCGGGCCGCGGCCGCGGCCATCACGATGATCAGCGTCCCCGCGACCCGGGCCATGGCCACCGGCCAGAGCGCGCCGGACTCCCCCCCGTTGCGGATGAACAGCAGAAACATCCCGAACGCAACCCCTGATGCGATCGCGTACACAACCCCTCGGGCCGGGCCCCTGTGGCGGGCCGGCCGGGCCCCGATCCTGGCCAGCCCGCTGTCAGGCCGGGCCGCTCCTGCCGCCGCCCCCGGAGACTCCGGCGCAGCGCCCGGGCCGCCGGAGCTGACCAGCACGATCGCCACGACGCAGACCAGCGCGCCCACGTATACGCCCAGACCAGGACGCTCGCCCACGGCCAGCGCCGCCGCGACAGGGAGCACGGTGGAGACCAGCGCGGAGATCGGGGCCACGACGGTCATCGGCCCCGCCGCCAGGCCGGCGTAGAAGAACATGAACCCCACGCCGCCGGCCGCGCCCGCGGCGATCCCCCAGGCCACACCCGCCGCCTGCGGCGGGCCCCCGGCCAGCAGCGCGGCCGCCAGCACGACCACCATTCCCGCCGACGCGGACACCAGCAGCACGGACAGCACATGATGGGACCGCCGGGTCGCGGCGCCGCCGAGGAAGTCGGCGCTGCCGTAAAGCAGCGCCGCGGTCAGCGCGAAGACTGTCACCATGAGTCGTCCGTAGGTACCATCGGTCGGAATATCATCACTTGTAGTTCATTATACCGACCGGAACGCCACCCGCCGGAGGCCGATCATGACTGAGCGCCGCACCGATCTCGCCGGTGCGCTAGCCATGATCCTGCAGTCGCTGCGCACCGAGCGCGGCTGGTCCCTGGATCAGCTCGCGCACCGGTCGGGCGTCAGCAAGGGCGTGCTGGTGGCGCTGGAACAGCAGCGGTCCAACCCGAACCTGGCCACCCTGGCCCGGATCGCCGACGCATTCGGCGTCCCGGTCACCCGCCTGCTCGACGTGCCGGACGAGCCGGTCGTGCGGATCACCGGCCCGGACCGGGCCCGGGAGCTCTGGCACGGGCCGGACGACGGGAGCGGGACAATCATCGCGGCGACCGAGCCCCCGTGGGCGGTGGAGCTGTGGCGCTGGACGGTGCAGCCCGGGGAGCGGTTCGGCGGTGACGCACACGCCCCGGCCAGCAAGGAGATGATCTGGGTCGAGTCGGGGACGATGACGCTGACCGTGGCGGGCCGCGGCTACCAGGTGGGCGCGGGCCAGTGCGCCCGGTTCCCTTCCGGCCTGCCGCACTCCTACGCGAACGACGGCGCCGACCCGGCGCAGATGACGATGATCTGCGTAGTCCCCCCGGCCCAGTCCTGAAGAGCGTCGGCGTCAGGTCCTGGCGAGCTTCTCCATCCGGGTCAGCGCGTCCTGGAGCACCTCGGGGCGCTTGCAGAACGCGAACCTGACCTGCATCCGGCCCGCGTCGGGATCGTCGTAGAACACCGCGTTGGGGATCGCGACGACGCCGACCTGGTGCGGCAGGTTCCGGCAGAACTCCACGCCATCGGCGTCGCCGAACGGGCTGATGTCGGTCGTGACGAAGTAGGTGCCGTCCGGCGGGTACACCGTGAACCCGGTCTGCGACAGGCCGCCGCACAGCAGATCGCGCTGGCCGCGCAGGTCCGCGCTGATCCCGGTGAAGTAGGCGTCGGGCATCTGCAGCGCCTCGGCGACCGCGTACTGGAACGGGCCGGCGCTGACGAAGGTGAGGAACTGCTTGACCGCGCGCACGGCCGCGACCAGCTCGGCCGACGCCGTCACCCAGCCGACCTTCCAGCCGGTGAACGAGAACGTCTTGCCCGCCGAGCTGATCGACACCGTGCGGTCCCGCATGCCCGGCAGCGATATGACCGGCACGTGCTCGCCGGTGTACACCATGTGCTCGTAGACCTCGTCCTGGATCACCAGCAGGTCCCGCTCGCAGGCCAGCTCCGCGATCGCGGTGAGCTCGGCCCGGGTGAACACCGACCCGGTCGGGTTGTGCGGCGAGTTCACCAGGATCAGCCGGGTGCGCGGGGTCACCGCGGCCCGCAGCGCGTCCAGGTCGGGGCGGAAGTCCGGGGCCCGCAGCGTCACCGGGACCCGCTGGCCGCCGGCCAGCGCGATGCACGCGGCGTACGAGTCGTAGTACGGCTCGAACGCGATGACCTCGTCCCCCGGCTCGATCAGGGCCAGCAGCGCGGCCGCGATCGCCTCGGTCGCGCCGGCGGTCACCAGCACCTCGGTGTCCGGGTCGAAGTCCAGGCCGTACCACCGGCGCTGGTGACCGGCCACGGCCTGGCGCAGCTCCGGAATGCCGGGGAGGGGCGGGTACTGGTTCCCGCGCCCGCGCAGGATGGCGTCGGCGGCCGCCTGCGCGATCTCATGCGGCCCGTCGGTGTCGGGGAAACCCTGGCCCAGATTGACCGATCCGGTGGCGGCCGCGAGCGCCGACATCTCCGCGAAGATCGTCGTCACCATTCCGGTCATACGGCTGTTCAGCAGCGGTCGATTCACCCCGCCATGAGATCACGCCAGGCGGGGATCGGGCCATCCGGATCACCCGCGACGCACTCCATCGGGGGCGGCGCGGCGCCATGGGGTGCGGATGCGTAATGGATCAATCGCAGGGTCCGCCGGACAGCCAGCCGGCTCCTCGCTGGTAGAGCGCCTCGACCTCGGGGCCGGTCAGGCCGGGCATGTCGGGCTTGACCTGGTAGCCCAGGCCCGACTGCAGGTAGGCCAGGTGCTGGTAGCCCGCAGGGAACCGGTCCAGCTGCTGCCGGTCGAGCTCGACGCGCGCGGCCGGGTCGACCGGGTCCATCCGGTCCTTCTCGTAGATGGGCTGGCGCAGCACGATGCCCCAGCGCCCGCCGCGGCGCTCGATGAAGTCGTAGAACCGCCCCGTGCACACCACGTCGCACCGGACACCGTGGATCTCCGCCCGCTGGGAGATCGTCATCTTCGTCTGGCCGATGGCCCGGTCGCCGGACACGTCGACCGACGTCCCGCCCAGGAAGTGCAGGATGCTCACCCCCCGCGCCGCTCCCTCCTGGCTGACCTTGATGAACTCCTCGGCCGGGCCCTGGAACCAGGTGGCCATCATCCGGCCGTCGGCGTGCCAGACGGTACGGAAGCGCTCCCAGTCGCCCGCGTCGCGCCACACCACCCAGTTCTCGATCAGGTCACGGATCGCCTGCCGGTCGGCCGCCTGGTCGCTCATTCCGTTCCGCCTTTCTCGGTTCCCTCCGCCCTCTCAGCATCGCCGGTTTCGATCCGCACGGCCCGGCCGGTCCGCATGCTCTCGTTCGCGGCGTCAGCGAGGGCCAGGGCCGCGCGGCCGTCGGCGAAGCCGGGGCTCGGGGCCGTGCCCTGCTCGATGCACATGACCAGGTGGTCGAGCTCGGCCTGGTAGGAGGGCAGGTACCGGTCCAGGAAGAAGTTCAGGTACGGCGGGGCGGTTCCCGTGCCGGACGCGCCGTAGTGGCGCACGCTGACCGGGGTCTGGTTGCCGGCGCTCAGCATTCCCTGCGCGCCGAAGGCCTCCAGGCGCTGGTCGTAGCCGAAGGCGCAGCGGCGGCTGTTGACGATCTGGCCCAGCTCACCGCCGGGCCCGCGCAGCAGCACCATGGCGGAGTCGATGTCGCCGGCCTCGGCGATGTACGGCTCGATCAGGTTCGCGCCGGCGGCCTGGACCTCCGTGACCTCGCCGAGGAAGAACCGGGCCAGGTCGAAGTCGTGGATCATCATGTCCCGCAGCAGCCCGCCGGACGTCGCGATGTAGGCGGGCGGCGCCGGGGCGGGATCCCGGCTGGTGATGATGAGCTGCTCCAGGCGGCCGATCTCGCCAGCGGCGACCCGGCTGCGGATCTCGGTGAAGGTCGGGTCGAACCGGCGGTTGAACCCGACCATGACCCGGGGGTCCAGGTCCTTGATGTCGGCCCAGCACGCGTCGACCCTGGCCAGGTCCAGGTCGATCGGCTTCTCGCACAGCACCGCCTTGCCCGCCTGCACGGCCGCGGTCAGCAGGCCGACGTGCGTGGGCGTGGGCGCGGCGATGACGACCGCGTCGATGGCCGGATCGCCGAGGATGACCTCAGCGTCCCCGGTGGGGGTGACGCCGTACTGCTCGGCGACCTCGCGCGCCGCGGCCTCGACCGGGTCGTGCACGACGGCCAGCTTGATTCGCGGGTGCGCGGCCAGGGTGCTGGCGTGGACACGGCCGATTCTCCCCGCCCCGAACAGACCGAATCGCAGCATCAGCACTCCTCGTTTCGGGGCGGACGGTGTCTTGATGATCCTCCAATGGCCAATTCGTCCGCCAGGAGCGGTGGCGCCGGGTCTGAGGGCTCAGCGCCTGCGCAGCGTTCTGGCCGTGCGCCGCTTGCCGCGCTGAACCAGCACGCGGGTCAGGCTCCTGGCGTCCACGTCACGGACCGGCCGGTCCTCCAGGCGCACCTGCTGCGTCTCGGCGGCCAGCTGACCGGGCACCTTGCTGCCGGTGATGGCCCCGACGATGGCCTGCGCCGCCGCGCTGGCGGGCACCATGGGCACGGCGGCCGGCGTGCCGGCTGCCGTCGGCGCGACATCGTCCGGCGACCCGCAGAGGGAGGAGATGTCGCCCACGACGCGGACACCGAGCGCCGAGATGCGGCCGGCCATCTCGTTGTCTATCTCGGCCGCCCGCTTCAGCGCCCAGGCCGGGGTGGTCACGCGCGGTTCACCCGGCCCGGGCTGGTAGCCCGCCTTCAGCTGCCGGAGCACCCCGGCCTTCATGAACATGGCGTAGACCTTCTCCGGCCACTCGCGCTGCTTGATCTCCTCGTTGACCAGGCGCACCAGCTCAGCTTCGCCGAGCGTCAGGGACCGATTCTCCGCCGAGTCGTCGAGCGCCAGGAAGCCGCCGGGCAGGCCCAGCATCTGCTCGAAGGTGCGCAGCAGCATGAACCGGTCGGCTTCGTCCACGACCACGGCGGTCACGTGGCCCGGGCCGGCCGCCTCGGCCCACCGGGCGACAAGCTCGTCGTGCTGGTGCCGCCTCCAGAACGTGCGCGTGGGGGCCTGGTCCGGCGGCTGGTTGAGGGTTCCGTCCAGCCAGTCCTCGTAGGTCAGGCGGAGCCCGTTCTGCACGTACTGCTGCCATTGCGACGGCAGGATCTTCGTGAGCGGCCGGAGGGTCACCACCACGTGCACCCTGGACCCGCCCAGGTCCTCGACCACGCGGGCCGCGGCGGCGGCGTCCCCGTCTCCGAAGAACGCGCTGCTCACCAGCACGCGCTGATCGCCCTGGGCAGCGACCTCGGCCGCCAGGCCGGTCCAGTGCCGCATGTCCGGCACGGGCTGGCCCTGCTGCGGCTTGGCCCCGGAGACCGCGAGAGCGCCCTTCAGGTAGGTCTGGCCCGGTGTCGGGCCGAAGTAGCTCACGCCGTGGTCGGCCAGGCCGCCCCGGGCCAGGCTGAAGGCGCCCTGGACGGCGGTCGTGCCGGTCTTGTGCGCGCCGACGTGAACCAGCCTGGCCCCAGGCTCCAGTAGCAGGTCATTGGCCATCTCTGCATCTCCATCCCGGCTGTGGCCGCTCATCCTGAGCAGCCGACTGACCGATGTGGGCGGTTCTGTCCCATGGCGGCGGACCGCGGTCCCCGGCTGACTCCTCTGCGGGGCCGCTGTCGAACTCGAACTTTTACTGAGCAATAGGAGAAAATCAGGTAAACACAAGGTAATGGAAGGCTAAAGTCACAACATGTCTGATCCTGGGAGCGTCCGCAACCCGCCTCAGGAGGGCCTCCAGGCCCGGGGGCACCGCCCATGACCGAAGCTCAGACGCGGCTGCGTACCGTCGCTGTGGTGCTAGCGGGCGGTACCGGCTCACGGCTGGGCCTGGCCATTCCGAAGCAGTTGCTCAAGATCGCCGGGAAGACCATCATCGAGCACACGCTCGACGCCTTTGAGGCGCATCCGGACATCGACGAAATCCTGGTCATGATGGCCGTTGGCCACACCGCGCAGGCGCAGCGGATCGTCGACCGAGGCGGCTACCGCAAGGTGGTGCGTGTGCTCGACGGCGGTAGCGAGCGCATCGACTCGACGGCCGGGGCCATCCAGGCCCTGACTGAGCGCTGGGGGTCCGCGGCCGACTGCAACGTGCTGTTCCATGACGCCGTGCGCCCGCTCATCGAGCCGGGGATCATCTCCGAATGCGTCGCGGCCCTGGGCGCCTACACTGCTGTCGACGTCGCCATCCCGTCAGCGGACACCGTGATCGTGGTCGACGAGGCCAACGTCATCACCGACATTCCGCCGCGGGGGCGGCTCCGCCGGGGCCAGACACCACAGGGATTCCGGCTGTCGGTCATCAGACGTGCCTACGAGCTCGCCCGCAGCGACCCGGACTTCGCGGCCAGGCCGCCGACCGACGACTGCGGGGTGGTGCTCAGGTACCTGCCCGGCACCCCGATCTACGTCGTGACCGGCAGTGAGCACAACATCAAGGTCACGCACCCCGTCGACCTGCACATCGCCGACAAGCTCTTCCAGCTCGCCTCGCATGAGGCGCCACCCCAGGTCCCCCCCGATGTGTACCGGTGCAGGCTGGCCGGCAAGACCGTGGTCGTCTTCGGCGGAAGTTCCGGGATCGGTGCCGACATCTGCCAGGTGGCCACGAGGTTCGGCGCGCGGGTGTTCTCGTTCAGCCGGACCCAGACCGGCACTAACGTCGAGTGCCCCGCCGATGTCGAGGCCGCCCTGCGGCATGCGCATGACGCCACCGGGCGGATTGACTTCGTCGTGAACACCGCGGGCGTGCTGGCGATGGGCAAGCTCGCGGACACCGATCAGGCGGTCATCGAGGAGACCATCCGGGTGAACTACCTGGCCCCGGTCACGATCGCCCAGGCGGCGGTCGGCTACCTGGCGGCGACCGGGGGGCACCTGCTGCTGTACACCTCCAGCTCCTACACCCGCGGCCGGGCCGGGTACAGCCTGTACTCGTCCACCAAGGCCGCGGTCGTGAACCTGACCCAGGCGCTCGCCGACGAATGGTCGGAGATCGGCGTCAAGGTCAACTGCGTGAACCCAGAGCGGACCCAGACACCGATGCGCCTGCGCGCCTTCGGCGCCGAGGAGCCCGGCACGCTCCTGTCGTCCATGGCGGTTGCTCTCACCTCGGTCGACGTTCTGGTGTCGGAACTGACCGGGCACGTGATCGACGTGCGGCTGATCGACCCGCTTACCGGCAACGGGAGGCACGACCGGGAGAGCGCCGCGCCGGCCGCGGGCCCGCCGCCAGCCGCGGTTTCCGCGGTGTCCCCGGCCCCGGCGGCTCGCCAGCAGGGCTGACTTCTTCACCAGGGCGGCGGACCATGACAGAGCGGCAGATGCAGCGGAGCGACCAGGCTTCCGGAGCCAGCCGGGGTGTGCGCCTGGCCAGCGCGGGCGTTCTGCTGGCGTCCTATCCGCTGCTGTTCGCCGCGGCCTTCGTGCCGGACGGCACCGCGGGCCGGCTGCCCGGGTGCTGGCTGTTTCTCGCCTTCACCGTGGTCAGCTACCTGGCCGAGGTGTGGGCGCGCCGCGTCGTCCCCTACCTGGTGAACACGCTCAACTGGGTGCAGGTCGGGACGCAGCTGCGCTGGATGTTCCGCGAACTCGCCCTGATCGTGCTGCTGGCCCGTGTGCTGTCGCCGGGTGCCGCGCTGGTGGCCTTCGCCATCGGGCTGATGGCGCTGCACGCGGTGCGCGCCGCCTACTCGGCACTGGCCATCTTTGTCACGCGGCGCCGGACGCTGCCGATGGTGACCCGCAACGTGGATGTGTCTGCGCTCCGGATCCCGGACGCGCCGCCACCCTGGCTGGTCCAGACCGACGGGCAGAAGCTGCTGTTCCTGGACACGATCCCGGTGGCCGGCGGCCTGCTCACGGCCCTGACTGCCGACTACGCGTGGGGTTTTGCCGGCCTCGGGCTGGGATTCGCGGTGACCGCGATCCCGGGTGCGATCATGCTCATTCACGCCCGCCGCAACCGGCACCTTGGCGATACCCGGCGGGTTCTGTCCACCGTGCATGACCAAGTCCTGGGGTACCAGCCGGAGGTCGTCGCGTACCTGAGCGGCTCCCGGGACTCCATCTACCAGATCAACATGTGGCTCTCCACCCTGGCGCGGCTGGACCGCCCAACGATGATCATCTTGCGCGACCGGTACCTGGTGCCGCTGCTCGGCCGGACCAGCCTGCCGGTGATATGCGTGTCCGGGATGGTCGACCTGATGAGCTTTTCGCTGCCTAGCGTGCGGGTCGTGCTGTTCCCGGCCAACACCGCCCAGAACATCCTCCAGCTCCGTATACCCAGGGTGGGCCACGTCTTCATCGGCCACGGCGACAGCGACAAGGCGGCCAGCATCAACCCGTTCAGCAAGGCCTACGACGAGGTCTGGGTGGCCGGGAAGGCCGGGCGTGACCGGTACCTGCGCGCCCAGGTCGGGGTGCGCGACGAGGACATCGTCGAGGTCGGCCGGCCGCAGCTCTCGGGCATCCGGAGAGGCGGCGAACGCCCCGCAGACCGGATGTTCACGGTGCTGTACGCACCGACCTGGGAGGGGTGGACCGACACCCAGGTCGCACTGAAGGCCATGGGGCTGCAGATCGTCCAGGAGCTGTTGGAGTACTCCCCGCAGATCCGGGTGCTCTACAAGCCGCACCCGCTCACCGGCAACCGCGACCGCAGCATGCTGGCCGTCCACAACGCGATTGCCACCCTCATCGAGCGCGCCAACGAGAAGCAGGGGCGCGCGGGCACCTGGTCCGCGGAAGCCGCGGCGAGCGAGGCGGACCGACGGAACGCCGCAGCCGAGCTGACCCGGGCCGGCACGCGCATGGCCGAGCTGACCGACGGGGATCACGCAGGCCCGGATGGCTGGGCCTCGTGGACACGCCCCGGGAAGGACGAGGCGACGCTGTCGCGCGAGAGCCAGCCCGCCGCCGATGACGACGCGGAATGGGAACAGCTGAACGACGCCTGGCATGCGGCGTACTGGAGATCGCAGGGCTGGTGGGAGCACCGGGTGATAACCGGGCCGCTGCCGGTCCTCTACGACTGCTTCAACCGTGCGGACCTGCTGATCAGCGACATCTCGAGCGTCGTCAGCGACTTCATCGCCTCCGGGAAGCCTTACGTCGTGACCAATCCCGAGGGCCTCGATGAGGGCGAGTTCCGCGCGAAGTACCCGACGGCCGGCGCCGCGTACCTGCTCGGCCCGGACTGCGCCGGGCTCTCCGGTGTCCTGGCCGAGGCGGCCGCACCCGGTGATGACCGGCTCGCGGAGGAGCGGCAGGAGCTGAGGAGGTACCTCCTGGGCCCAGGCCGTCCCGACGCGCAGACCCGGTTCGCCGACGCCATCGAGTCCCTGGCCAGCCGGGTAGCACGCCCCGCGGATCCCGACCCGGCCACTGGCTCCGCCCCGCTCGCTCAGGCGGTCGGCGCCACCCCCGAGGCCTGACTGCGCTGGGAGTGGCGCAGGTGATCTTTGAGACGAAGCCCACCGTCGTCGGGCATCGCGGATTCGGGGCCGGGACCCGTGGCGGCTACCAGGAGAACACCCTCGCGTCGTATCTCGCCGCCGTGGAGCACGGGCTTTCCTGGATCGAGCTCGATGTCCAGCGCACGCTTGATGATCAGCTTGTCATCCGGCATGACCCGGTCACCGCGGACGGGGATTTCCTGGTCAGCAAGACGGCGGAGGAACTCGTGGCGGCCGGGATCCCGCGCTTCGGCGAGGTCATGGCGGCGCTGCCACCCGAGGTGGCGGTCAACATCGACGTGAAGACGATCATCGAGGACGCAACCGACCCGCCGCACCGCCGGACCGCCGCGCTGGTAGCCGCGGGCCTGCGCGCCCATGCGGGACAGCGCAGGCTGTTTGTCTCGTCGTTTGATCCCAGCCTGCTGAAGTACCTGCAGGAATGCAAGGACACGCTGCCCGGCATTCCGCTTGGCCTGATCACCTGGCTCAGATTCCCCGCCTGGCATGCCATCCCGGCCGCGGTGAACCTGGGACTGGACGCGATCTGCCTGCATACCGGCACTCTCGGACTGGGCCTCGCGCAGCCCCCGTCCGTCGAGTACCCCGCGGCGACGATCATCGAGGCTGCCCACCGCGCCGGGCTTGAGGTCCTGGCCTGGTCACCCAACCCGCAGAACGCGGTGGAACTCGCCGCCGCCGGGGTGGACGCGCTGTCGGTCAACGACATCCCCGGCGTCCTGGCCGCCCTCGCCGCAGTGGCGCGGCTACCCGGAAAGGCGGACCCACTGTAGTCCTTCGACTACATAGCGTCATAGAATTGCCGCCGGGGGAAAGCGCTGATGAGTGTGGGCAGGACAGTAACAATGCTCGTCGTGGCCCTGACCGCGCTGGCCGCGGCCTGCTCATCGGCAGGCGCCAAGCCCACGGCCGATCATGTGGCCGCGCCGTTCAGTACGGCCCCGGCTGCGCCGCCGGCCGCCCCGCATGGCGGCGTGCACCTCAACGTGCTCGTGGTGACCGACGGGACGCCGTCAGTCGAGGCCATCCGCCAGCAGCTGACGGCCGAGGGGCTGCCGGACAGGGTCGTCAAGCTCCATGACTCCTCCCGGCCGGCCATCACCAGGGCGTTTCTGGCCCGTACCCTGCGCCGTGGCGCGAAGGCTGGGAACTTCGACGCGGTAGTGCTGCCGGGCCCCAGCCCCGCAGGCCTGTCGGGGGCCGAGAAATCCGCGCTGGCCTGGTATGAGCGCAGGTTCAAGGTGCGCGAGGTGGACGCGTACGCACCCCCGGATCCCGACATGGGGATGAGCACGCCCCCGGTCTACAGCGGGCGGCTCACCGGCACCATGGGCGTAACGCCGGCCGGGGCCAGCGCCGGGTTCGGCTACCTCAACGGCTCGTTCCCGTTCAGCGGGGGCGCCGCAGGCGTAGCTCCGTTCGGCTACCTCGCCCAGCCCGTGCCGGGCGGAGGAGCCGCACCGCTGATCACCTCCGCGATCCCGCATTCATCTGGCCGCGCCACGCTCGTATGGCAGTACGACCAGGGGGGGCGAGAGCAGCTCGGGCTCGGCTTCGGCTACGGCTACTTCCAGGCGCAGTTCCACTACCTGGCGCACGGCATCGTGTCCTGGGTCACGCGCGGGGTGAACCTCGGCAGCTGGCGCAACTACCTCGACATCGGCTACGACGACATGTTCCTCGGGGACGCTCAGTGGAGCACGAAGGGTCACTGCACGCCCGGGGCCACCGCCTGCCCGCACGGCACGCCGATGACCCCCACGATCCGGATGGTCCCGGCCGACGTGACGTACGCCGTGCAGTGGGAAAAGCACCATCACTTCACGATCGAGTACCTGTACAACGGTGGGGCTTCCTCCCGGTTCGCCGCGCACGGGGTCGACTCGCTGCTGGTGGCGACGCGGCCGGTGGCCAAGGACTTCTACTGGGTCAACCACACCTGGTCCCACGCGTACCTCGGGTGCCGGCAGGACTTCAGGGTGACGCCCTGGAAGTGCGTGACCTCCGGCGGGCATCTCGTGTGGGCAGCTGGCCGGAGCCTCATTGACAGCCAGATCGTGAAGAACCTCGCCTGGGCCAGGCAGAACGGGATCCCCGCGGAGTCGGGAGTCCTGGCCACCGGGGAGTACTCGGGACTCAAGCTGCTGCCCCAGCAGCCGGTGAACAACCCCTACCTGGACCAGGCCATGAGCCCCAACAAGATCAAGTGGGTGGCGATGGACGCCTCACGCGAGCCGAACATGCGCCCCGTCGGCGCGGCCTTCGGCGTGCCCCGGCACCCCATCGATGTTGGCTACGACGTCGACACCGCAGCCGCCGAGGTCAACGAGTTCAACTGGTTTAAGGACTCCAGGGCCGACGGGGGCAGCGGGATCTGCCAGGCCAGCAACGTGACGAGATGCCTCAAGCCGCTGAACCCGAGGACCGGCTGGACCTCGGTCATCGTGCCGGGACAGGTCCAGATCATCTACCGGGACCTGCTGAACAATGACCCGCGGCCGTTCTTCATGCATCAGTCCAACCTGACCGGTGACCGGCTCGGCTACGTGGTGATGAACCGCGTCCTGGCCGCGTACCGGGCCGTTTACGGACCCAGCGCCCCGATCATCAACCTGCCGATGTCCGGGGACGGGGCAGTCCTGCGTCATCAGCAGCTGTGGGCCCAGGCGCTACGGGCCGGCTCCGTAACCGCCTGGGTACAGGGCCACACGCTCACCATCTCTGGCCCGCCCGGCACCACGGTGCCGGTCACGGTCCCGGCCGGAGCCAGGGTGGGATCGGCGGCCGGGCCCACGTTCGGCAGCCCGTACGCGGGCGGGCTCTCGGCTTACACGACGCTCGGTCCGCAGCCGCTCAAAATTGATCTCGGTGCGGCTCCGTACCGGGGTGCGGCCACCGGCCAGGATCTCGCCCGGGCACGGTGACGCAGTACCACCCTGTGGCCCAGCGCCGGATGTACCAGTCACCGCGCTCAGGCCGCGGCCGGGGAGGGCCCGGTGACAGGCTGGCCGGTATGAATCAGGTGATCGCCTGGACGGGCTTTCTCGGAGCCTGGCTGCTGGTGGCCGGGCCGCTGTATCAGGGCGCGCTCGAGTTGCGCGAGGAAGACGTTGACCGGGAAGGGATCGAGGCATCCACCGCCCTCGTCCCACGACCAGACCCGCCGTCCCCGTGGTGGTGGCTGCTGCCGCCGGTCATGTACCTGATCCGCCGCCACCGGGGCAGGGTGTTCCGCCAGGCTGCCGTGGCCCAGCTCACGCAGGACCAGCGGGATCAGTTCACCAGCTTCATTAACAAGGCCACCGGATGGTTCACCGTGGCCCTCGGCGCCGCCCTCCTGGCCGCCGAGCAGACCTGGCAGGTCATCGAACGCCACCACTGGCCGGGCTGGCTGTTCTGGCTTCTGATCATCGTCATGCTCGGCGCATCCGTGCTCAACACGGCACTGCGGATGATCCACGACGGTCGGGCGCCAGGGTCTGGGGCCCGTCGGGCAGAGGGAGATTCGTCACCGTGAGCGCCGAGTTACAGCGCCCTCGTGGTCTTGAGGATGGACGGCAGCTCCGCCAAGATTGGCGCACAACGTCATTGTGTGGGGCCAGGCGCATGTCGAACACCGAGTATGCGCTGGTCACAGTCGAAGCGTGGATCGCGGCAGGCGTCCAGGCATGGTGCCGGGACCTGTCGGCGAGGGAGCAATTATGACAGGAACGGGTTCGGCTCTGGCCAGTCGGCTTGCCCAGGGCACCGTGCTGGGTGCCGAGGGATATGTGTTCGAGCTGGAGCGCAGGGGCTACATCAAGGCAGGTGCTTATGTGCCCGAGGCAGTGCTGGATTTTCCTGAGGCAGTGACCGAGCTGCACAGGGAGTTCCTGCGCGCGGGTGCTGATGTCATGGTGGCGCTGACCTACTATGCCCATCGCGACAAGCTGCGCCAGTTGGGCCGCGAGTCCGACCTGGAGGCGATAAACAGGCAGGCCGTGCGGCTCGCCCAGAAGGTGGCGGCCGAAGGCGGTGCTCTGGTGGCCGGCAACGTGTGCAATACCTGGGCTTACGACCCGCAGGACGCGGCTACCGCAGACGTGGTACGCGCCATGTACGCCGAGCAACTGGGCTGGGCCGCCGACGAGGGGATCGACTTCGTCATCGCCGAGACCAACGACTACCTCGGCGAGGCCCTGATCGCTCTGGAGGTCAGCCAGGAGCTTGGCCTGCCGGCGATGGTGACCCTGGCCACCACCGGACCGGCCAAGACCTGGGACGGTTACGACTACGTCGAGGCGTGCAAAATCCTGGCCGACCACGGCGCCACCATCGTGGGGCTGAACTGCGACCGCGGCCCTGCCACCATGCTGCCGCTGATGGCCAGGATCAGAGAACAGGTCGACTGCGCCGTGGCTTCGCAGCCGGTTCCGTACCGGACCACCGAGGCGTCACCCACAATGGAGTCGCTGCGGACGGAAGGTGAGGCCCGGGCCTTTCCGCTGGCCCTCGAGCCGTTCAGCTGTACAAGGTTCGAGATGGCAGATTTCGCGGTGGCCGCGCGTGACCTGGGGGTGAACTACGTGGGCATCTGCTGCGGCGCGGGTCCACACCACGTCCGGGCCATGGCCGAGTCGCTCGGCCGCGCGGTACCGGCCAGCAAATACTCACCGTCCATGGACCTGCATCCGATCCTGGGCACCGCGGCCCAGCACCGGAATCCCGATGCTCTTGACGCCTGGAACGTGGCCCGTTAGCTCGTCATTGGCTGGGCCGGGCAGCTCGGGCGAAGCGGCCCATCCGGACCGCATCGACGAGTGGCTCTAGCTCTGCGGGCGGGGCCTGTCCCTGGGCCGTGAAGCCGACGAGCTCGCGCATGAGACGACGCGCTCGCTCGGTTCCCTCGCCCAGGCGGGAGGATCGGCGCAGATCGATGGCCTGGGCTGCGACCAGGAGCTCGAGGGACACGACCCGTGCGGCGAGGTCGGTCATCTCGGTGAGACGTCTGGCCGAGAGCGGAGCCATGGTCGTTCGGTCCTCGATCCCTTCAGCCTTGCTCGAACTCACGACCTCGAAGGAGACCGGGTGGGCGAGCGTGCGTGCCTCTGCCGCGATCGCCTGCGAGGCGCCGGCGAACTCGGCGAGGGCCTCCTCGCCCGTGTCCGTCCCGGCCGCCAGGCCGGCCGGAAGACCCGAGAGAGGGCTTTGGAGCAGCTTCACGGTCCGCTCGGCGGCACAGGTCACCACCGTGGCCAGGGCGATGCGGGCAAAGTCAAGCGCGGCGGCGACCGGCACGATGTCGAGGTTGCCGACCGACACGATGCGCCGTTCGGCGAGCACGACGGCGGGATTGGCCGGCGCGGAGTTGAGCTCGGTCTCGATCGTGGCCCGGACGTATCCGAGAGCGTCCCTGGCGGCTCCGAGGATCTGGGGGATGCTGCGGAAGGTGAGCGGGTCTTGCAGGTTCCGGGCGTTGCCCGGCTCGAAGAGCGAGCTCCCGGCGAGCAGCGCACGGAGGCGGCGGATCGTCGCGACAGTGCCCGGGTGCGGCCGGGCCTCGGTGACCACAGGGTGGAGAATGCTGAGGTTGCCTGCGAACGCCTCAAGGTCGAGGGCAGCCGCGACGTCGGCTTCCCCGAGCAGCTGTTCGGCGCCGAGCTCCGCGAGCGCGGCCCAGCCGACGGAGAAGGCGTTGTTGTTGATGAGCGCCAGCCCCTCGTTGTCCGCGAGCACGAAGCCGGTCTCGCGAACCAGGCCCTCCGCGAGGTCGGCCAGTGGACCGAGATCAGCCTGGCCCACCGAACCGAGACTGCGAACGGCCGGCACAAGACCACGGTTGAGGGCGTGCACCAGCATCTCGGCGAGCTCAGGGCGGACACCGGCCACGCCCTTCGCGAACCCGTTCACCAGGCAGACCATCGCAGCCCTCACGATGGGAGGCGGTGCGGGCGGTCCCTGGGCGATGAGGTGACCCTTGATCAGGAACCGGCTGAAGCCCTGGCGTGCCCCGACATCAAGCGCGACGCTCTTCCGCTCCGCCAGAGCAGTCGTCAGGCCATAGACGACGGCCTCCGATCGCAGTGCCTCATCGACGACCTCCCGGGCGGCCGCCATCCGGTTGCGCGCCGCCGGGGCGAGGGCAACCTCATCGCGCCCCTCAGCGACGGCGGCCAGGGAATCGATCGTGAGTGACTCGCCGTCAAGCACCACCATCAGCACAACCCCCCAGCGGCGCGTGCCCCGGCCATGGCCTGTCCGGAAGCAGACACCACATCGACCAGCACGTCGCCCAGATTGACACGCCGGCCGACCAGAGTACAGGGGCGCTGGCAGAACGCCTGCCAGGCAATCACCGATCTCGGTCGGTCTTGAGGGCTAGGCCATGACACGCAGCCCTCGCCAGGCGGACTTTGCCCTGAAGTCGAAGTATCGGGTGCGGGCGACGGCGAGGCCGCCGGTGCCCAGAAACGGGCCACCAATCAGGCTCTCGTGCAGCCGGATGCAGCGGTAGTGATGCGGCGCCAGCGCGACCGCGCGGGCATGAACAACATCACGATGCCACTGAGACGGCACCCCGGGTGCGGCGAATAGCACCAGGTTGCCGTGCGTGCCTCGGTCCAGCTCGGCATCGTAATACGCCAGCAGCCCAGCCGCTGCGTAGCGCGGCAGTTGCCCGACTACTTCGGCCTCAAGCTGGTAGATCGCGGCGTGGTCCACCCCCGGGCGCAGGTCCCCGAAGAACCCCACAGCCGTGACCTGATGCGCCGCCAGCAGGGCCGAGGTGCGCGGCACGACCAGCCAGTGCCGCAAACCCCCAGCCGGCTGCTCGAGCAATTCCACCGAGCCCGGGCAGCCGGGCCAAGACCGCGCCTGCAGCCGCAGCCGGGTAAGCATCCGGTCCATAACGGCAACATCAGCCAGCGTGCGCTCGGGGTCGGTGAACGCCCTGCCGCGCACCCGCTGCCGGGCCCCAAGCGCCTGATATCCCTCCACATTCCGATGCTAAGACGCCGACTGTTTGACCACACAGAACCTCAGGCCCTGGCTGTACCTCAGCGGCAGCGCACGGTTATGGTGACCGCTGTGGAGCGGTCTGCGGTGACCGACGCGGCGGGAACCATGCACGGCTTTCCGGCCGCACTGACCAGTTTCGTGGGCCGGGCCGGGGTGGTAGCCGAGATCGCCGAGCATCTGGGTCAGTACCGGCTGGTGACGGTGACCGGGCCTGGGGGTGCCGGGAAGACGCGGCTGGCCGGCGAGGTAGCCAGGCAGGTGGCCGGCCAGTTCGCTGACGGCGTGTGGCTGGCGGAGCTGGCGGCGGTGCGGGACCCGGCGCAGGTCGCGGCTGCGGTGGCGGCGGCGCTGGGGATCCGGGAACTGCCCTCGGTGGCGGCGGCCGATGCGCTGGCGCACGCGCTGGCCCGGCGGCAGCTGCTGCTGGTGCTGGATAACTGCGAGCACGTGATCGGCGCGGCGGCGGAGTTGTGCAGCAGGCTGCTGCTCGGCGCCGACGATGTCCGGGTACTGGCGACCAGCCGGGAGCCGCTGCAGATAGCCGGGGAGGCGCGGTACCGGCTGGCGCCGCTGACCCTGCCCGACCCAGATAATCCGGCGGATCCGGACGGGTCGGAAGCGGTGGCGCTATTCGCGGACCGGGCCCGCCGGGCTGACGCGAGCTTCGCGCTGGATGGGGAGACCGCGCCGGTGGTAGCACGGCTGGTGGCTCGGCTGGACGGGATGCCACTGGCGATTGAGCTGGCGGCGGCGCGGATCGAGGCGCTGGGTGTGGCGCAGCTGCTGGACCGGATCGATGACCGGTTCACCCTGCTCGAGACAGGCGACCGGCTCGCGGCGGCCCGGCAGCGGTCGCTGGCGGCCGCAGTGGAGTGGAGTTACCGGCTGCTGGATGAACGGGAGCAGCGGGTGTTCCGCGCGGTGTCCGTGTTCCCGGGGCCGTTCACGCTGGAGGGGGCCGATGCGGTCGCGGGGGCTGGCGCCAGGCCGGCTGTGCTGCATCTTGTGGACTGCTCACTGCTGGTCCCGCCGCGGCCCGGCCCGGATGGCCGGTCCCGGTATGTGATGCTGGAGACGCTGCGGGCTTACGGGGCGGGGCTGCTGGCCGAGGCTGGAGAGGGTGACGCCGTTGCGGCCGCGCTGGCCGGGTACGCGTTGCGCGTGGCCGAGGACGCCATATCGGGCCTGGCGGCTGACGCCGGAGAGGTGTCCGCTGCCCGGTGGCTGGATGCCGAGGACGCCACCATGCGCCGGGTGCTGGACTGGGCCTTGGAGCAGGATGGGGCCTTGGTGGATGATGCCGCCGTGGCGCCGAGGCTGGCGGCCGCGCTGGCGTGGTGGTGGCAAGTCCGTGGCCGGCTGGTGGGTCAGGCGCCGATGCTGCGCGCGGCCGTCGACCGCGCCGCCGCGGGCAGCGACGCGTGGTGCGCCTGTCACACCTGGCTCGGTCAGGCGTCGCTGGACTCGGCCGATCCGGCCGGTGCACTGCGCCACTTCACCGCGGTCCGCGACGCCATCGGGGACCGCAGGTCGTTCCCGCTGCTGGCCACGTGCCTGAGCGGCCGGGCGGCGACGTTGCTCGGCATGGGACGGATCGCCGAGGCGGTCAACGATGCCCGCCGAGCCCTGGCCCTGGCCCGGGATGGTGATCACCCGGTTTCTGAGGCGCTGGCCCTGGCGGTCCTCAGCCTGGTCGCCTGTGTCAGCGGCGACCGCGTCGGTGCCGTGCAGCTGGCCAGACAGGCGGAGCGCATCTCGGCGGGCCTGCACGGCCCGGCGGCCCGGGTGTGCGGCCACACCCTGACGACCGTGCTGATAGCGGTCGGCGACGTGGCCGCTGCCGAGCGGACGTGCGCCGCTGGGCTGGCCGGCGCCCGGGACGCGGGCGACCTGTGGAGTCTGGGGAACCTGCTGGAAAAGATGGTAGTTCTCGACCTGGCCTCGGGCCGTTACGCGGACGCCGCCTCGCACTTGCGCGAGGCCCTCCAGACCGCTCTGCGGACCGGCGTGCGCGGGAAGCTGATCGAGGACCTGGACTGCTGTGGATACCTGTGCGCCTGGACCGGGCGCTCCGCCGAGGCCGTCACGGTCTGGGCCGCGGTGGTCGCGCCAGAGCGCGATGGGTTCTCGGCCCCGTTGCATCCGGATCTGCCCGAGGGCTGGTTCCAGAGGCAGGAACCTCTGCGCGAAGCCCGGCAGGCGCTCGGGCCGGCTCAGACGCAGGCGGCCGAGGAACGCGGCAGGGCGATGAGCCTGGCCACCGCGGCCGAGTACGTTCTCATGCTCACCGCTCCAGGCCCAGAGCCGCGGGCCGCGGCACCGGGCCTGGAAGCGCTCAGCCCCCGGGAACGGGAGCTGGTCACCCTGGTCGCCCGGGGGCACACCGATGCGCAGATCGCCGGCCAGCTGTTTATCAGCGTGCGCACGGTCAGCTCGCACCTGGACCGCATCCGCGATAAGACCGGATGCCGGCGCCGTGCCGACCTCACCCGCCTGGCCCTCAGCGCCGGCCTGGTCTAACCCGGCCCTGCTCTTGCGCAGCCTGCCTGGCCGGGCAGCCGCTCGCCACGCCGCGGTGTGGGTGATTCCACCCCGGCCACGACCGCGCGGCAAGAAGGGGCGAAACGACCCCTGCCGCAGACCTGGCGCGCGGGCGAACCTATGGCTGAGAGCCGGAAAACCGGCCAGTTCCTAGCAGATAGGACAAGGCGATGACCGCACAACTTACCCACGAGGCAACTCAGGCCAGCACGGCAGAGCCGACCACCCCGGCCGGCCGCGGGCGGCTCCGGGAGGCGTGCCACCGGATCCACCTCGCTCTTCAGGACATGAGCTACGGGGCGCGGCGGGCGGTCGAGGTCCAGGCGCCGTGGACCGTTGACGAGCAGTGGCACAGCAGGTGACGATCACGGGCATGGATTCGTTCGCGGGAAAGCTGGCGGTGGTAACCGGCGGGGGCTCGGGCATGGGCCGTGAGCTGGTCCGCCAGCTAGCCGCGGCGGAGTGCTCGGTCGCGGCGTGCGACCTGAATCTGGACACTGTCACGGTGACCGCGGCCACGGCGTGGGCGGCCGCCCCGCCCGGGGTCACGGTCACCGGCCATGCCTGTGACGTCTCCGACGAGGCACAGGTCCTGCGCTTCCGCGACGAGCTCCTCGAGCAGCACGCCAGCGATCACGTCGACTTGGTCTTCGCCAACGCGGGCGTCGCCGGCGGCAGCAGCTTCGTCAAGGGCACCCGTGAGGAGTGGGAGCGCACCTTCGCCATCAACTGGTGGGGCGTGTATTACTGCGCTCGCACATTCCTGCCGCTGCTGATCGCCAGCGGCGACGGCGTCCTGGTCAACATGAGCAGCGTGGCCGGGTTCTGGGCCACGGCAGGCCATGGCGTGCCGCTCACCGCGTACTGCACGTCGGAGTTTGCCATCAAGGGCTTCTCCGAGGCACTCGTCCCGGACCTGCGCGCCAATGCGCCGCAGGTCCGAGTAGCCCTGGTCATGCCGGGTCAGGTGAACACCGACATCGGCGAGAACTCCCGCCGCGCCCTCGGCCTGCCAGATGTCGAGCAGTTGAGCGACGCCGAGCTGATGGAGATGATCCCCGAGGAGGCGCGGGCCATCTTCATCGGGATGGGCGTGCTGGCCGAGGACTTCTCCGCCGACGACCTGCGCCGGGCGATCCCGCGGATCAAGGAGGAGTTCCGGGACCAGGGGTTCACCGCGGCACAGGCGGCGACCATCATCCTGGACGGGGTGCGATCCGGAGCCTGGCGGATCCTCGTCGGCGAGGAGGCCAAGATGCTCGATGAGCAGGTGCGCGCGAACCCTGAGGCGCCCTTTAACTACGAGAATTACCCGGAGATGTACGGCCCTCTGATAGCACAAGCGCAAGAGTCAGGAACACCAGAGCCCTAGTAACGGCAGCCGCCATCGACGATGGGCAGGGGCGCCGCAGCTCCGCGAGGCGCCAGGCTCCGTGCGACAGCCGCACCTCGGTGACGTCTAGCCGGGTGTCCCGTCGGGCTCGCTTCTTCGGGCGAGGCGCTGGAGTTGCCCTGCGTGCACGCCGCTCACCCATTCCCAGCCGGACTTGGCCGATGGGCCGACCCGCGGGTCGCTGGGAACCTGGGCGTCACGCAAGGCGTGCACGTACGCCCGATCCTGGTCGATCCGTGCGTGCACCTGATCAGCTCCGCCGATGGACCCGTGGCCGGGGACGAGGACATCGACGTCGCCCGCCACGCCCTTGAGCAGCCGCAGCGCGGCGAGGTAGTCCTCAATCGGGTCAGCGGTGTCGTTCAAGTCGAGCAACGGAATCAAGACATCAGAAAGCATGTCGCCCGCGACGAGAACCCCGCGTTCCTCAATCAACAGCGCCGCATGGCCCGGGGCATGCGCTTGATGCTCGACAATCCGGACTTGAGGGCCATCCCAGGGAATCTGCGCCGTCTCGGCGGGCAGCCCGGCAATGAGGCCGAGCAGGTCCAGCGGTACCTGCTCGGCGATGTCCGGCGGTATCAACTGCTCGGCGATGCGCGCCTTCGCACTCGCGTCCGACAGCCGGTCCCGGGCAGTGGCCGCGCAGCGGGCTGTGCCGTAACGAGGCGCCGCACCGAGCCTCGCGTGCCAGAGCAGGTGATCCCAGTGCGGATGCGTAGAAAACCCTGCCACAACGGGCTGGCCCAACTCGCGAAGGTCGTTCGCGAGGCAGGCCATTTCGTGGCCCTGCACCCCGGGGTCGATGAGCAACACGCCAGCGCGGCCGTGCACGACAACGGCGTTGCTCTGGCAGAACTCGCTCTCGTGGATCAGCACACCCTCCGCGACCTGCCTCAGCACGGGGTGGCTCCTTCCGCTTGTGATTTGCAACCGCTTGTCGGGACCGTACTCGTCCCGTGTTCGCGCACGTAGCCCGCCAGACAGTCGACCATGTCCAAGGGCGCCGACGGACGCCGCCCGATCGCCGTCCTGGCAAGATGGCGGCATGGAACGTGTGCTTGGAATCGGTGGATACTTCATGCGGGCCGCCGACCCGGCGGCCCTGAGCGCGTGGTATCGCGATTGCCTGGGCCTGGACGCCGATGAGAACGGCCTGTGGCGCCAGGGAGCCGGGCCGACGGTGTTCGCGACGTTCGAGTCCGAGACCGACTACTTCGGGTCCCGCGCCCAGCAAACCATGCTCAACTTCCGGGTCCGCGACCTGGATGCGATGCTCGCGCAATTGCGTGCCCAGGGGGCGGACGTGACCAAAGAAACGCAGGACATGGAGGGTGTCGGCCGGTTCGGCTGGGTCACCGATCCTGAGGGCAATCGGGTCGAGCTGTGGCAGCCCGCCTGACCGCGTCTTCACGCAGGCGGTGACGTGCTGGTGGCCCACTCCCTTCGGCGACCACCGGCGGCCCTGGCGCCCGGCTGGCTCCGTCAGCGCGCTACGAGCGGCTATGGCGGATCGCCGGCTACCAGATCCCGGCTAGACGGGATGTCCGGTGGCTCGAGGCGCATCAGGTCGTCCTTACTGCGGTGCCGTTCCGGATTGGCGGCAAGACGATACGCGTGCCGAAGCCGGGCACTTTCCAACTCGTTCCTGACGCTGCGGGCGTTGGCGAACCGAGGCTGTCTCCTCCGCAGCAACAGGTACTCACGAAATGCCGCCGCTGCCTCGTGCGACAAGTAGTAGGACGACCGGTCTAGCATCGACTGCGCGATGGCGAGCAGTTCGTCGACCTCGTATTCGGCGAAGTCCAGGTGATGCGCGATGCGCGAGCTCATGCCTGGGTTGGACTCGAAGAAGTGATCCATGCGGTCCTTGTATCCAGCAAGGATCACCACGAGCTTGTCCCGCTCGTTCTCCATCACCTGCATCAGGATGTCGATGCACTCCTGGCCGTAGTCCTTGGAGTCTTCTGTGCGGTACAGGGTGTAGGCCTCGTCGATGAACAGCACTCCGCCCATCGCGCGCTCGAGAACCTGCTTGGTCTTCGGCGCGGTGTGTCCGATGTACTCACCCACAAGGTCATCGCGCATGGCATGCACGAGATGACCTTTCTCCAGGTAGCCAAGCCGGTGGAGCAGGTCGGCCATCATCAGCGCAACTGTGGTCTTCCCGGTTCCCGGCGCCCCGGTGAAGCACATATGCAGGTTCGGCCGGGACGCCGACAGCCCGAACCGCTGCCGCGCCCGGTCGACCAGCAGCAGAGAACCGATTTCCTCCACCTTTTTCTTCACCGGGACGAGCCCGATCAGTTCGGTGTCCAGTGTGGCGAACAGGTCATCGATGCCTGCGGCCCGCCGTTCACCGACGAGGGTGATGGTGGCATCCGGCTGGAGCGTTTCGTCCCCCCGGCGAGTCCGCCCGCTTCGGGCGGGCTTCGCCATCTCGGCCCGAGGGGCTGCCGGCTGCTGGGTATGGGTACCCGACATCCACCGGGACACAGCACCAGGAAGTATGGGCGCCATGTCCCGGCGCAGGCCTGGATCCATCACGTGGGAACCCCGCACAGCTTCCAGCCTGATACCGCGTGCGGCGAGGCCTTCCGTGCTGGTCTGGCGCCACCCGTCCCGAGCCATCAGGATTACCGCCACGACGAAGACAGCGGAGCCGGCGACGGCTCCGAACTCCACATGACTCAACCGCAGCCAGGCCACCAACAGGGCCGCTGTGACGCCGAACAGGAGTATGCCGAGTCCGGAATATCGAAGTCGGGCCGCCCTCATATAGAAGGGAGGGTAGCCAGACGGCTAGCCGCAGGTCAATCGCGGTCGCACCGTAGGTCAACGGCATCAGGTCCCGGGCCGCTTGCAGGCGATTGGCTTGCCCGGCTCCCGCACCAGCCTCGGCGGGCAGAGGCAGCCGGCCAAAGCGCGCGTTCCTACATCACGCGGCGCCACGTTGACCGGTCAGGACATGGGCACGCAGGGACTCCAGCGTCAGCCCCGCACCTTCGACCACTAGCCGCACCGGGGCCGGGCCGCCAACCCGAAGACCAAGGCCACCCACCCACTTGCCCCGTCGGCTGAACCCGGTGCCCAGTGGATCTTGCGCATCGCGCAGCACGCCGAGCAGCAGATGATCTGGGCCGATCTCGTGGCCACCCTGCCGGCCGGCTTCCCTGCGGGCCAACTCAAACGCGCGCTTAGCCACCAGCGGCTTGCCCGCCAGCGGGTTCACCGGGCCAGTGCTGACAACCGGTACACGCCTCAGCCGTGACCGGGACCTAGCGCGGAGGCTCGCCGCGCACAGTGCTTCCTGACCGAACGTTTCTTCAGCCGCACGCCGCACGGCGGCAAGATCAATGCCCAGGCCCGCCAGCAGGTCAGCCTTGTTCCGCCACGGGCCAGGCAGGGTGCCCTGGGCCACCAGGTGATCAAGCCCGGCACGAACGGCACCGGGTTCCAGGCCCGCATCCCGCAGGATCATGCCCGCATGGCTATTCTCCTGGCTGGCGAGGCCGACCAGGACGTGCTCCGGGCCGAGGTAATCATGGCGAAGACGCTCCGACTCCGCATGCGCCAGGCACATCACCTCGCTGGCGCGCTCGGTGAACCGCTCGAACACCTCGCCTACCTCCCAGGCCGAAACAGCCTGCCCGTTGCGTACTTCTGGTGCACCGCCTGCTTGCTCACCGCAAGCCGCTCAGCGATCGCCTTCCACGTCCATCCCTGTGCCCGGGCGTTTTCGACCTGCAGCGCCTCCAGCACATCCACCAGGGACCGCAGGGCCGCCACCCCAGCCAGGCCAACCTCTGGATCGCGGCTAGTCGTCGCGGCCGCCAACTCGACCACCTCATCAAGCTGAACATCCCTCACCCGGTCAACCTACCTTGACCAGAGCCGTGCGGTCAAGCTACGTTGACCCGACACCCTCGTCCGTCAGGAGCTGTGTGCCAGCACGCCTTCGGGGAAGGCTGGCCGCGGTATGTGCGCCTGCGGCGCGGCTCAGCGCAGTTGCACCTGTCCGAGCACCGCCTCGACGGTGGCCCGGTCACCCATGTGTACCTCTACGTCGGGGATGTCGACAGCATCATCCCTGCTGGGACGGCAGCCGAGGACTGCCCATGGGGCATGCGCGAGGCAAGACTGACCGACCCCGACGGGAACGAGGTGCGAGTCGGATCCCCCGCGCCGGTAACTCACGGTCAGTCAGACAGGCCAAAGGGTCAGAGCGCGAAGCCGACGGCTCCTTACATGCGAGGGGTCACGACAGGCGTGAAGCAGCAACGCCGATGGACTTTGCCAGCAAGGGTCAGGGTTTCGAGTCCCTCCGAGCGCGCTCAGCCGGTCGCTAGGTTGAAGATCTCCGCGTCCTGGACCGGAAGCGAAGCGTGCGACTGCACGATCACCCACTGCCCATGTTCGCGGACGAGGACACCGGACATCCGTACCGGGCGCTCAGCACCGCTCTGATTGATGAGGCGCCCAAGCCCCTCTGCCCACGCAACGCCGCCCTGAAGGTGAACGTCGAAGTGGTCGGCTACCAGCCGAAGACCGTCACCGGGTACTGCCGTGACGGCCTGGGCGGCCTCCCTGCTGGTCTCCCACT
This sequence comes from uncultured Actinomycetota bacterium, assembly GCA_963844655.1. GTDB lineage: Bacteria > Actinomycetota > Actinomycetes > Streptosporangiales > Streptosporangiaceae > JASHPR01. Next base: position 371,222 of record CAWJPA010000003.1, read on the forward strand.
TAATGCCGTCGGTGGCCAAATGAGCAGCGTCAGGACGGTCGGCGAGCGTGTCGAGCACCCGCCCCACGTTGCCCACTTCCTGGGCATCGAGCATCTCGTAGATAACCGCGAGGACGCGCAGCTCTTCCTCAGCTACTCCCATAGCGGCTACCCTCTCAGACTGCCCTCATCGGCAGTGTTGTCCCGTAGCGGGCAGCGCCCAGACCCGGCTCACCGGAGCGCTGATGTCAATGTCATGATGCGCCAGAACCGGCGCGCTGCGGTCGACACTCGCAGGCGTATCCATCTGCCACACTATCCGCGCCCACAAACGCTGCCCATCTTGGCACCTCAGGTCGCTTCCATCCTCTGCATCTCAGCTGCTTTCCTTGAGCAGAGCCGCGTAGCGGTCCAGGTACAGCGGCCAGCCCTGGGCCCCGTCCACGCCGTCAGCGACCGCTTCCCATCCCGGACCATGCCGGTCGATGTGGCGGTGCTCCAGTTCCACCCGCGTGCGGTCCGGTGACTCGGCGTAGAACCGCACCTCAACCTCGCTGGTCTGGCCCGGGTCGGTCTCGATGCTCCACCGGGGGCTGATATCCCAGCTGAACACCACCCGGTCGGGCGGGTCGAAGGCCAGGATCCGCGCCCACCGGCACTCACTGCCGTCCGTTGCCCGGTCCACAATGCCGCCGCCGACCCTGGGCTCAAACACCGTCTCGGCGATCGGCGCGCCGAGCAGGTTGTGCTCGGGCGGCTTGAAGTCCCCGAACCGGTCGGTGAACACCGTGAAAGCACGCTCGATCGGCGCGTCAACCACAATGCGCTTGCGGACCGTCGGTGCTTCGGTCTGGGCCATCTAGTCCTCCCTGTCCGGTGCTTCCACGACATCTGCGTACCCGGTCAGCGCCCGCCGCCAGTAGGTGTCGAGCTGATCCCGCAGCGCCGCCAGGGCGACCGGGTTGAGCCGGTAAATCCGGCGAGTCCCCTCGGCGACGTCTTCCACCAGCCCGGCGTCCTTGAGGATCTTCAAGTGCTGAGACACCGCTGACCGGCTGACCGGCAGCCCGGCCGCCAGCTGGCCGACAGGCATAGGCCCCTCAGCCAGCCGCGACACGATAGACAGGCGCGTGCCGTCACCCAGCGCCCCCCACCGGTCGGCATCTCGGTTAGCATTCACTAACCGTTAGAATCTGCTAACCAACGGGTCCCTGTCAAGATGCCGGGGAGACTGCAGCACCTAGTGCCAGATGCTGGCCGTTTTATCTGGACAGCGATCGGGTGGCTGACGGTGCCGGCCTGGTTCAGGAGCCGTCGGCGGGCAGTCCGTAGGCGGATGGGTGGAGCCAGCGGGCGATGGCGGTGACGGCCTGGGCGTTGCGGGGCCCGGGGGTGACCTCGTCGTAGCTGAGTGCCAGGAAGCAGCGATTCTTGACGGCGGTGAGGTTGCGGGTGATCGGGCTGGTCTCCAGGAATTTTTCTTTCTGGGCGGCGGTGGGGGTGCCGTAGTCGTTGATGATGATGCACTGCGGGTCCTTGTTGATGACTTGTTCCCAGGACACCGAGGTAAAGCTCTGCTTGAGGCCGGCGAAGATATTGGTGCCGCCGCCGAGGGTGATCAGGGCGGTGGGCGTGGCCAGGCCCGCGCCGGTGAACGGGGCGGCCTGGCCGCTGTCGTAGTCGAAGACGGTGACTGGTTTGAGCCCGGCGACCTTGGCACGGGCGGCGGCGACCTGATTCTGCATACTGCTGATCACCTGCTGGGCTTTGGCGCGGACGTTGAAGATCTCGCCGAGGTTGCTCAGGTCCTGGTAGGTGTCGTTGATGCTGACCGAGCTGATGTTCTTCTGGACGTGGATGCAGGACTCGGTCAGGACCAGGGTCTTGATGCCGAACTGGGCCAGGCCCGGCGGGGTGAGGGGGGTGCCCGCCTCGAGGCCGTAGTTCCAGCCCGCGAACAGGAAATCGGGGTGCAGCCCGATGAGTTCCTCGCGGGTGAAGTAGTCGGAGGAGACGTCGCGTACCTTGCGGAACCCGGCCAGGTACGGGGCGGGCACCGGGTGTCCTTCCGGGCCGTCGCCAATGACGCCGAAGGTCCCGACCATGCGGGACTCCAGGCCGAGCGCGAGCATGTCCTCGGTGGTGTTGATGTCGTTGGACACCGCCCGGTCCGGGGTCCCGTGGTAGGTGACCGGCGTCCCGCAGCTGGTCACCGTGACCGGATAGGCGGCGTGCGCCTTAGCCGAGGAGCTGGCGGCGGGTGTGCCAGAAGATCCGCAGGCGGCGAGCGTCATGCAGGCGGCGGCCAGCGCCAGGGCGAGTGCGTGCCTGCGGGCGATGCGGCTGCGAATCCGGTGAGGCGGTGAGGGCTGCAACGGTGTCTCCCAATCAGCGGCTGGCGGTGTCCGGCGGTTCGGGGTTGGGCGGGGTGGGCGGGCCAGGGTGGTCTAGCGGGGTCGCGCGGCGGGGGATCAGGTGCGGGGTCCCGGTCTCGGGATGGGCGATGACCAGGACATCGGTGCCGTAGGCGGCGCTCACCGTGGCGGCGGTGAGGACATCTTCTGGTGGCCCGCCGGCGATGAGCTGGCCGTCGGCGATCAGGTGCACGGTGTCGCAGAACAGCGCGGCCAGGCTGATGTCATGGATGGCGGCCAGGACGGTAACGCCGAGACCGGCGATGAGCTCGAGGATCTCGACCTGATAGCGGATGTCGAGGTGGCTGGTGGGCTCGTCGAGGATCAGGTGATCCGCGCCCTGGGCCAGGGCCAGGGCGATCAGCACCCGCTGCTTCTCGCCGCCGGACAAGGTGTTGAACCCGCGATAGGCCAGGTCCTGGCAGCCGGTCCGTTCGATGGCCTCGCCGGTCATGGCCCGGTCGGTGTCGTCGTCGCGGTCAAACGCCCGTTTGTGCGGGGTTCTGCCGATCATGACCAGCTCGGCCACGGTGAAGTCGAATTCGAGGGTGAATTCCTGGGCGACCACCGCGATCCGCCGGGCCGCGTCCTGCGGCCGCAGCGCCAGCAGGTCCTGCCCGTCCACGAGGACCTGGCCAGCCGAGGGCCGGTGCACCCGGTAAATGGCCTTGAGGATGGTGGACTTCCCGCTGCCGTTCGGGCCCAGCAGCCCGGCAAAGCTGCCGTCGGGGACGGTGAAGCCGATGCCGGTGACGATCCGCCGGCCGGAGATATCCACGGCCAGGTCGCGCAACTCCAGGCTCATCCGGCTGCTCCGTACAGGTAGGGGCGGCGGCGGATGAGCACGATCAGGACCGGCGCGCCGATGAACGCGGTGATCACGCCGATCGGCATCTCCTGCGGCGCGACGATCACCCGGGCCAGCAGGTCGCCGAGCACCATGAACGACGCGCCGAACAGCATCCCGGCCGGCAGCACCCGCCGGTGCTCAGATCCGACCATCAGACGGACGATGTGCGGGACCACCAGGCCCACGAACCCGATCACGCCACTGACCGCGACCGCCACCCCCGCCATCACCGAGGTCACGATGAACAGGCTGCGGCGCAGCCGGTGCAGATCCACCCCGAGAGCGGACGCTGCCCCTGCTCCGAGAGCCAGCGCGTTCAGGGACCGGGCCTGGGCCAGCAGGTAAGCCATCGCCCCGGCAAGCACCACAGCGGGTATCGGCAGCTGCGGCCAGGTGGCCAGGCCGAACGAGCCAAGCAGCCAGAACAGCACAGCCTGCGTGGCCTGCGGGTTGCCGCGGAAAATCAGGAAACTGGTCACCGACTCGAACAGCGCCGACAGCACTACCCCGCACAAGATCAGCTGAGTCGGCGACAGCGCCCGCCCCTGGCGCGAGACCAGGAACACCGCACCCATCGCGGCCAGCGCGCCCAGGACGCTGCCGGCCGAGATCGCCCACACCCCCAGCGACGCGAACACGCCGAACAGCAGCACCGCCGTCGCGCCCACGCTGGCCCCGGACGACACCCCGAGCAGGAATGGGTCAGCCAGCGCATTACGGACCAAGACCTGGACCACGGTCCCGGCCGTGGCCAGCGTCGCCCCCACCAGAGCAGCCAGCAGCACCCGCGGCAGCCGAATGTCCCACACGATCGCATCGGCCACGCTGTAATGCGGATGACCGGCCAGGTGAGCCCAGATCACCTGCAGCACGGCCGCCGGGCTGACCGGCACCGACCCGATCGCCACTCCCAAGACCATGGTCAGCAGGAGGAGCACGGTGCCCGCCAGCAAAATCACCGGCAGCGGGAGCCCGCGCAGCAGTGCGTTCTGCGGACCCCGCTTGGCCGGACCGCGCGCTCGTTTCGCGTCAGGAGAGACCCGGCCCGCCGCCGATGACCCACCGCCGGTGGGAGCGGCGAGCGCAGGATCGGGGTCGCCGCCGGCCACGGTCATCGCCGACAAGGCGGGCGAGCCGCCGCAGATAGCTGGGCGAGAGAGGGCATCCTACGCACCGCCCTTCCGTCGAGGGCCATGTCGTCGGCACAGAACAGGCGACCGGGCTCGCCCCCGAAGGGGACCACCGTTGCGGGACAGCGCCGGGATCTCACCGGACTTCGCTAGAAACTGCACCACCGCGCTCGTCGAGCGCAGCAGCGACACCGTAGAGGCCTCAGCCAGGCGCCGTCAAGCACCCGTCCGGCCAGGCCCGGGTTCAGAAGCCGCCCGAGTCGCGTCGTGCGCTGGGTTGTTCAGGTGGGGACGGCCGGCATGTCGAGTTATCTGGGAGGCATCAGTCGGTAGATGGCGCCGGCGGTGTCGTCGCTGACGTACAGGGCGCCGTCGGGTCCGGGCACGGCGTCGGCGGGGCGGCCCCAGCGGCTGCCGTCGGCGTTCTGGAATCCGGTGACCAGGGTGACCGCGGGCTCCAGCGTGTGCTTCGCGGCGTCCCACGCCATCCACAGCACGGCCGGGGCGCGGGGCGGCTGGCGGTCCCACGAGCCATGCACCGCGACGACGGCGCCGCCTGACCATGGTGCCGGGAGGGCACTGGCCTCCAGGAAGGACATGCCGAGCGGGGCGCTGTGGGCGGGGAGTCCCACCTCGACAGGCGCCAGGGCTGCGCAGTTCAGGTGGATGCCGCCCGGGTTGGTGACCGCGTCGGCCACGAACGGGACATCGGCCAGCGACCCAGCTGGGTGGCTCTGGTCCTGGTCGGGGTTGCAGTACGGCCATCCCAGGTCCCGCCCGGCGGTGACCCGGACGACCTCGTCAGACGGATGGTTGTTGACGTATGCCTGGATGACCAGCCCGAAGGCGTCGCTGTGCCCGGCGTAGGACGAGTGGAAGGGGTAGGTGATGTTGTCACGCTCGTTCACCGCGGTCCACACCGACCCGTCGGGAGCCACCGCCAGGCCCTCGCCGTTGCGCACCCCCCGCTCGACCACGCGCAGGCCACCGCCGTCAGAGTTCACGGCCATGATCACTGCACGGGGCGGCGAGGAGGTCCGGTCGCCGGGACTGGCGTTCGACGAACTGCCCACGTCGAAGTACACCGTCCCGTCCGGGGCGACTGCGATGTCTTTCTCCCGGTGGACGTCGTCGCCTGCCGGGTCAAGATCGGGCAGGTGGGCGGCGATAACCGTGCGGGTCCCGCTGATCCCCCGCGCGCCCCAGGGGTAGCGGTCGATCTGGTCCGACTCACCGACGTACAAGACCCACCGGCCGCCGAGGCGGGCGAAGGCCAGTCCCTGCGGCGAGGTCAGCCCGGACAATACGATGCCCGACGCGGCCGCCCCCCCAGACCGGGGCGTCAGTTCTACGACACGCCCACTGCCAGGCTCACTGACGAGCAGATCGCCCTCAGGGGTCCAGGCTTCCATGCGCGCGCCCCGCACCCGCGCCCACACCCGCGCCGTCCACCCGTCCGGCACTCTCAGCCGCCGCGGCGTAGAGAACGCCCCGCCGCCCTGTCCAGGCGGGACAACCAGGTCCACCCACGAGTGAGCCGCCACCGCAGCAGCAGGCCCCGTGCCCGGCGAAGCCGGCACAGCCGCCGTGCCCGGCGTGGCCGGGACTGCCGCCGGGTGCGCCGGCCCCTCGCAAGCCGCCGCCATCAAGCCGGCACACAGCACCAGCGCGAGACAACCAGAACGCATCCGCCCAGTCCACCATGCCCAACTTGCGAGGAGGATGCAGATCAGCTCGACCGCAGTGGCGACACGCTGAACGACCCGGCCGGACGCGTCAAGGACCTGCGGCTGCGCGGGCGCGCTCATTCTGCTGTGCCGTGGTTTAGGTATTGTGGCTTGCCGACGGTAGTGATGCTCCGGACCCTGGCAGTGGCATGGACTGCCTGCCTAGGAGTGGGTGGGATGAGGAGTCCAGGAGACACGAATACCGTCACCGGTGTTTCAGCTGTCGTCCCCGCTCCGCGCGAACCGGCCCGTGCGCGGGCATTTGACCTCTTTGCTGCCAAGCTTCACCGGCCCTCGATGCGGCCGGGGACAGTGCGCCGTTCGTCGCTGATTGAACGGCTGGCGAAAAGCGACCCGCGCCCGATCGTCTCGGTGGTCGCGCCGGCAGGGTATGGGAAGACGACACTGCTGTCGCAGTGGGCCGAGCGCTACGGCCAGGCCTTCGCGTGGGTGTCGGTCGAGGAACCGGATAACGACCCGAAGGTTCTGCTCACCTATATCGCCGAAGCGCTCGATGCGGTCGAGCGGATCGATGAGCGGGTATTCGACGCGCTCGCCTCGCCAGGTAGTTCGGTGCCCGGTTCGGTCGTCCCCCGCCTGGGGTCGGCGTTCAGGTCGATGTCCTCGCCGGTCGTATTGGTGCTGGATGACGTGCACGTGCTGCGCAACTCCGAGTGCCGGGCTGCGCTGTCGGTGCTGGCCGATCATGTGCCAAGCGGCTCAAGGCTGGTGCTGGCCGGGCGGGCCGAGCCGCCACTGCGGATCGCGCGGCTGCGTGCCCAGGGCAAGATTCTGGAGATTGGTCCCCGCGATCTGTCGCTCAGCTGCGAGGAGGCGTCAGCGCTGTTGCGCAATGCGGGGGTCACGGTCGGGGATGACGACGCAGCAGAACTACACCGGCGGACCGAGGGATGGGCGACGGGGCTGTACCTCGCGGCGCTGTACCTGAGGGAGGGTGGCCCCTTCGCGAGCGCGGCGGTCTCGTTCGGCGGCGATGACCGGTTCGTCAGTGACTACATGGAGTCGGAGTTCCTGGAGCGGATCTCCCGGCGGCAGCGAGTGTTCTTGACCCGGACCGCGGTGCTCGAGCGCATGTGCGGGCCGCTGTGCGATGCAGTTATGGACCTGAGCGGATCGGCTGCGACGCTGGCGGATCTGGCCCGGTCGAACATGCTGCTGGTGCCGCTGGACCGGCGGGGACAGTGGTACCGCTACCATCACCTGTTCCGCGGCATGCTCCTGACGGAGCTGCAGCGCCTGGAGCCGGGCCTGATGCCTGTCCTGCGGCGCCGTGCCGCCGGCTGGTACCTGCACAACGGCTTGCCGGAGGAGGCGCTGGAGTACTCCATCGCGGGCGAGGACGTCGACACGGCCGTTCGCCTGGTGGAACAACTCTGGCTGACGGCCTACCGGCAAGCCCGGATCACCACCGTCGAGCGGTGGTTCCGGTGGCTGGAAGACCGGGGCGCAGTGGTGGGCCATCCGATGGTCGCGGTGATGGCCTCGTTCCTCTCCGCGATGATGGGGCGGCCGGCCGAGGCCGAGCGGTGGGCCGATGCGGTCGATCGCTGGCAGTACGGCGACGCGGCCCGGCCCGATGACCCGTCCGCCGAGGCGTGGGCGGCCCTGCTCCGGGCCATCTTGTGCCGGCATGGGGTCGAGCAGATGCGCGCCGACGCAGACGAGGCCGCGCGAAGGTTCGCGGCGGAGAACATCGTGGAGTCGGCACCGGCGCTCTACCAGGGACTCGCACGTGTCCTTTGCGGTGACCCCGACGGCAGTAACGCGTTCTTCGAGACGGCGCTCAGCGTCAGGGAGCAAGACAGCACGCCCGAGACTCTCGCGGTCGCGCTGGGCCAGCGATCGCTGCTGGCGATGGCACGCAACCACTGGGGCCAGGCGGAGGTTCTGGCCGACCAGGCAGGCACCGTGTTGCGCCAGGCGGGGTTCGAGGGCACCCTCGCTTGCGTGGTGCAAGCCCGCGCGGCTCTGCACCGGGGAGACATCCCGGCGGTCCGCCAGCAGCTCGTCAACGCTCAACGGCTGCGGCCCGAGCTGACCTACGCCATTCCCCACATCGCCGTCCAGGCCCGGATCGAGCTGATTCGCGTCCACCTCGCGATCGCCGACATGGCCGGGGCCAGGACACTCATGCGGGAAATCGATGAGCTGCTCGGGCGGCGGCCTGAACTCGGCACCCTGGTCAGGGAAGCCGAGGAACTCCGGGCCCAGATTGCGAAGAAGCGCGGTTCCAGCGCCCCCGGGGCGTCGTCGCTGACCGCTGCCGAACTGCGGCTGCTGCCGCTGCTGCCCACCCACCTGACGTTCCCCGAGATCGGCGAGGAGCTGTTCCTGTCCCGCAACACCATCAAGTCGCAGGCGTACTCGATCTACCGCAAGCTGGGCGCCTCTACCCGGAGCCAGGCGATCATCCGGTCGCGCGAGCTGGGACTGCTGGAGGGGTAACGACCGGGCTTCCATCCCGACGCAAGGATCGCTGACTGTCAGGCGACGCCGGACGACTGGGGCAGTCTCGGGGGCGGGTTCGAGGGTGTGCATCCGTTCGCCGGCCGCGGTCTTGGCCGGGTTGGGTTCGGTCACGCGCCGCGGAAGGCCCGGGAAAATTCCCGCCGCGGGGTGAAACTTTTCCGGCCCGGGGACGCGACAGTTAGGACATGGACAGCCGCCCGGGCGACGAGACGCTGCTTCTGGCCGTCGCCGAACGCGATATGGGCGCCTTCCGCACGCTGTATGAGCGCCACGCCGGCTGGCTCGCGATCCGGCTTGCCCGGCGGTGCAACGATCGCGACCTCGTGGCGGACGCGGTTCAGGACACTTTCGTCGCTGTCTGGCAGAGACCGCGGGGCTTCCGGGGCGACGGGGATGTCGCGGCGTGGCTGTGGGGGATCGCGATCCGCCGGCTGGTGAGCCGGATGCGGACCCGCGGCAGCGTCGCCGCCGTGTTCGGGAACGCCGGGGCCGCGCCGGCGGCGGAAGACCAGGTGCTGCTGTCGGTCGAGTACGGCGACATCGGCCAGGCCCTGGCCCGGCTGTCGCCGGAGATGCGCGCCGTCATCCAGGCCGTCGTGCTGGACGGCCTGTCTGCCAGGGAAGCGGCGCAGCTGTTGCACGTACCGGTGAGCAGCGTGAAGACCAGGCTCTACCGGGCCAAGGCGCACCTGCGAGCCGCCCTAGCGGAGGGATCGTCATGACCGGCTGGCACCTCGAGGACGCCATGCTGCGGCGCTACGTCGAACGGACCGATTCGCTGGCCGAAGGGGCCTCGGCCGAGCAGCACCTGCTGGCCTGTGGGCAGTGCCGGGCGAGGGTCAACACCGCGGTCGACGTGATCGACTTGGCCGCGGTGTGGGACCGCACGCGGAACAGCATAGAAGTGCCGCGGCCGTCGGTGTTCGAGCGGCTGCTGCGCGTCGCTGGCCTGCCCGCCCACGAGGCGCGGCTGGTCGCGGTGGCCAGCGCCTTCCGCGGCGTGTGGCTGACCGGCGTGGCCGCGGTCCTCGCGTTCGCCGCGTTCGCGGCGGCGGCCGGGCACGCCCGCGGGCTGTGGCTGTTCCTGGCCGTGGCTCCGGTCGTGCCCTGCCTGGTGGTCGCGTCCAGCTATGACCCGTGGCTGGATCAGGCGCTCGAACCGGAACTCGTCACGCCCTACCCGGCGCTGCGGCTGATCCTGCTGCGCACGATCGCGGTGCTCGCGCTCGCGTTGCCGACGGTGCTGCTCTTCGGGCTGGTCATACCCGGGGAGGCGCCGTTCGCCTGGCTTCTGCCGGCAGTCGGCTTCGTCGCGGTGGTCCTGGCCGCGTCGACCTGGGTCAGCCCGCTGCGCGCGGCCATCACGGTCAGCTCCATCTGGCTCGCGGTGGTCTGGCTGCTGGCGGCGCGGCTCGGGTCGCCAGGCGTGGTGCTCCAGGCGCGGGCCCAAGCGGGCTTCCTGGCGCTGGCGGCGGCTTCGTTCGTGATTTTCCTGATGCGCCGGCGCCGGCTGCGCCAGCTTCCAGTGTGGAGGTAGCAATGGTGACCGCTTCGATCAGCCTGCGCGGGGTCGGGCGCACGTTCGGTGCCACCCGGGCGCTGGCCGACGTCGACCTGGACCTGGAACCCGGTGTGACCGGACTGCTCGGCCCCAACGGCGCCGGCAAGACCACGCTGCTGCGCCTGCTGGCCACCGCGCTGCCCCCCACCCAGGGACGGTTGAGCGTGCTGGGCCTAGACCCGGAAGTGCCGGCCGAACGCACCGGCATCCGCCGCCAGCTTGGCTACCAGCCACAAGAGATCGGCTTCCCGCGCGGCTTCACCGCCTTCGCGTTCGTGGACTACATCGCGCTGCTCAAGGAGTGGACCCAGCCGGCGGCGCGACACGCAGAAGTGCGCCACGCGCTCGACCTGGTAGGCCTGTCCGGCCTCGGCGCGAAGCGGCTCCGGGCCATGTCCGGCGGCCAGCGGCGGCGGGTCGCGCTGGCTCAGGCGCTGCTCGGCTCGCCGCCGGTGCTGATCCTGGACGAGCCGACCACCGGTGTCGACCCGGAGCAGCGGGTGACGCTGCGGACCGTACTCGCGGAGATCGCGCGAACCTCGATCGTGGTGCTGTCCACCCACCAGACCGAGGACGTCGCGGCCTTGTGCGAGCGCGTGATCGTGCTGAACCGCGGCCGGATCCGCTACGACGGCCCGGTCACTGACCTGGTCGCCCAGGCGGCCGGGCGGGTCTGGCTGGCCGACGAGCCGGACCCGGCGGCGAGCGTCTCCTGGCGGACCGGCACCGGCCGGTACCGCAACGTCGGCACCCACGTGCGAGACGGCGTCGAACACGTCGAACCATCCCTCGAAGACGCCTACCTGCTGCTGCGCGGCGGATCACCGGAGCACGAGCACGCCGGGGAGGTGGCGTCGTGACCACCACACTCGCGCCCGCCCGGTCCGGAACCGCCGCCAGCCGGGCCACGTTCGTTGCGCTCGCCGCTCGCGAGATGCGCCGGTTCATCGTCAACCCGATCTTCCTGTTCGCCGTGGTGCTGACCGCGTGGTCGACGTGGACCTTGCAGAGCGCGTCGGTCACCGACATCGACGGCGTGAACTGGGTTCCGGCGGTCTTGCTCGGCGGCCTCGGCATGATGGCCACGTTCTGGCTGACCCGGTCGACGCACGCCAGTGAACCGGTCGCCGGCGTCACCCCGGTCACGCTGCCTGCCCGCACCGCCGCCCTGTGCGCGGTCGCGATCGTGCCGTTCATCTGCGGCTGTCTGGCCCTGCTCGGGTTCCTGAAGGCCTTCCCGGTGGGTGACCCGCTGTACGGGGCGTTCAGCCCGTCAGCGCGGACCGCCGTGCTCGTCGGGCAGATCGCCATCCCATCGCTCGGCGGCCCGCTGCTTGGGGTGGCACTGGGCCGCTGGGTGCGGTTCCCGGGCGCCGCGTTCGTGCTGTTCCTGATCCTCTTCGGCTGGGGGAACCTGGCCACGGTCCCGTCCCTATCGCATCCGGACTCGACGCCCGTCGCGGTGCTGCGGCTGTTCGCGCCGTTCGCCTTCTTCACGTTGCACCGCAACGCCGGCCACGTCACGGCCTGGCGCGGGTCGCCATGGTTCTTCCTCGGCTGGCAGCTCGCCCTGTGCGCGATCGCGGTCCTGGTGGCGCTCTTGCGCGGGACCGAAGGACAGGCGCGCGTCCGGGTCATCCGTGCCCTCACGATCGCGGGAGTGGCGGCCCTGATCATGCTCGTACTAGCCGGCACCGGCGGGTTCACCCACCCCGTCACCACGTGATGGTCAGGCCAGCATTGCGGGCCGGGGCGTGGCAGGCGGTCGTGGGTCTCAGCGGCGTGGCGGTCGTGGTGGGCGGCTGCGGTGCCGCATTCCCGCCGGCGGCCGCCGTGTTGTTCCCGATCTGCTTCGCGCTGCTCGCCGCCGCCGCGGCATTCACCCTCGACGAGCCGGCCAGCATGGTGGTCGACGTGACGCCGACCGGGCCCGTCCGGCGCACCAGGATCCGCGCCGTGGCGTTGCTGGCACCGCTCACCGCCGGCGCGCTGGTCATGCTGACGGCGGCAATGCGCGGGCTGACGCTGCCCTGGTCTGCGGCCGGTCTGGCGCTGGCCGGCAACGTGCTGCTCGGATTCGCTGCGGCCTGCGTGGCCCGGACGCGGACCGGAGAACCGGGCGCGGCGGCCGGCGCCGCCGTCGTGCTGGTGCTGATGGCGCCCATCCTCGTGCCGCAGGTCGCGCGCTGGGTCCGCACGTTCCCGGTGCCCGGCGCCGGCGGGCCGTCCTCAGACCCCGTGTGGTGGACCGTCCTCGCGGTGTGCGTGGCGGCCATCGCCATCTCGATCAGTGGCCGAAGCCTGCCCCGGTGGATGTCCAGTGTTCCGTGATCCCGTCGACGACGATCCCGGCGACATTCACTGCGCGAGTCGGCCAGCAGCGCGGCAACCCAGCCGGGCTGCCCACAACCCCAATAGCAAGCGCACATGCACGTACGAGACCGTCCGGCGCGCGCTGGGGCGCCGGGTCCTGCGGGTGTCGATCGCCACCGCTGTCGTCATCGCCGCGGTCATCGCTGGCCTGCTCATCAGCCTGGCCGCTCCGGCCGCCGTGGCCGTATTGGTCGGCGTGACGGCCGCCGTCGGCGGCCAGGCGATCCGGGGGCGCCTCGAGCATGCCGCCGACCGGTGGGTGCTTGGCTCGCGGCTGGTCGGCTACGCGAACCTCAACCGGTTCGGACGGAGCCTGATCCAGGTGCCCGGCTCTGATGAGCTGCTCAGCGGCCTGGCTGGGGAGGTCCGCCGTGGGCTCGACCTGACGTGGGCCCGGGTCTCGCTGGACGCGGCGGACGGGCCGCTGCGGGTGGTCACGGACGGCACGCCGGGCGGTGAGACGGCCGTGACGGTGCCCATTGAATATCGCGACACCACCCTGGGGCGCATCGAGTGCGGCCCGCGTAACGACGGCCCGTTGCTGGCCGAGGACTGCAGGCTGCTGGAGTATTTCGCCGCCCAGGCCGCGGTGGGCGTGCACAACCTTCACCTCGACGCGGAACTCTCCCGGCGCATCGAGGAGATCCGGGACCAGGCGGCCGAACTGGCGGCGTCCCGCGATCGCGTGGTGGCGGGCCAGGACGCCGAGCGCCGGCGAATTCAGCGGGTCCTGCACGACGGAGTCCAGCAGGAGATCGTGGCGCTGTCAGCCAGAGCCGGGCTGGTGCGCGAGCAACTGCTGCGGGGTGACCCGGCCGCGGCCGACAGGCTGGCCGACATGCAACGCGATCTGGCTACCACCCTGCGGGATGTCCGGGAGGTCGCCTACGCGATTCATCCGCCGGTGCTGGCCGACCGCGGGCTGCTTGAGGCGATCGAGGCTCAGTCCAGCAGGCTGGCATTGCCGATGGCGGTCCGCGCCGATCCTCGGCTGCGCGGCGTGCGATTCGGCGAGCAGATCGAGGCGACCGCGTGGTATGTGCTGGCCGAGGCGCTGTCGAACGTGGTCAAACACGCCGAGGCCAGCGAGGTCCAGGTGTCGCTGAGCCAGGAGGACGGCAGGCTCGGGCTGGTGATCCGCGACGACGGACTTGGTTTCGATCTTGACCGGCCACGTGGGCTTGGGCTGACCGGCCTGTCCGACCGCCTGGGCACGGTCGGCGGCTCGCTGACCATCGACAGCGGCGCGGGACTCGGTACGTCGGTATGCGTGCACATCCCGGTCGGCCACGACCAGAAATCCGGACTCGAACAGGTAGCCAGCCGAGGGCGCGCAGATGCCTGAGCCGCTGCGGATCGTCATGGCAGACGACAACTACGTGGCGTTTCTCCGGACAAACCGGATCGGCAGGGGACCTAGGCCGATCGGCTCGACTTGCTCTGAAGCTGTGAGTTCGAAGTCGAAGTCGAGGTCGCGGGCGCGCGTCAGGACCTGCTCTACCGCGACGCGAATCTCGAGGCGGGCGAGGGGAGCACCGAGACACCGGTGGATCCCGACCCCGAAGGCCATGTGCCGGTTGGGAAGCCGATTGGGAATAAGGGCGTCAGGATCGACGAACTCCTGGGGATCGCGATTCGCGGATCCCCACAGCAGGTAGACGCGCTCACCGGCCGGGACGACCACGCCGCCGAAATCCACGTCGCGGGTCGTCCGGCGACACAGCCCGGGCACTGGGGACGAAAGGCGAAGCCACTCCTCAACGAGTGACGGGAGGAGCGCAGGCTCCTCCCGGAGTCGTTCTCGCAGAGATCGCTCTTCGGCCAGTGAGAGAAGGCTCGCTCGTATCGCGAACGCAGTGTTGTCGAGTCCAGCCAGGAATAGGAAAAACACCGTGTCCACGGCTTCCTTCCGGGACAAGCGGCGGCCCTGAACGTGAACGCCGAGCACAGTGCTGATGAGGTCGGTCCCCGGTCGAGATTCACGCGCCTCGACGACCCGGTCGATGTACGACCACGCAGCCCGGCTGGCCGCGGCGGACGAAGCAGAGTCCTCGCCGCGACCGTAGACAATCTGTTCAGCCCACTCGTGGAACTGGTCAAGCTCAGTGAGACCAAGCAGGTGACAGGTCATTGCAGTGGGAACCCGCCAGGCGTAGTCGCGTGAGAGATCGTGAATCCCCTCAGTCAGCACCGGGTCGAGCAGATCGTCCGCGAGACGACGGACAAGCGGTTCGAGCGGCTCGATCTGCCTCGGCGAGAAGAAGCCGATCAATGCCCGACGGAGATCGGAGTGGAACGGTGGATCGGACTCCATCGGCAATAGCTGAGCGTCGGACTCAAGCGGCGGGATCAGGACGCCCGAAGCCGACGAGAACGTCGCCGGATCGCGGGCTGCGGCGAAGACATCCTCGTAACGGGCAACCGTCCAGAAGCCGCCCCAGGACGTCGAGCGGGCTACAGGACAATGTTCCCGCATCGCCGCATAGGTCATAGGCGCGTTTCGGCGCATTTCCCAGTCGAGAGGATCGAAGGCCACGCCCCGACCAAGCGATTTGTCAGCCATTACGGTCCCATCCGTGCACGAGCGATCTACCTTCGGGGCGATGCACCACCGAGGCCGCCTCTCAGGGCGTCTGCCTAACCTAATGATGTCGGCAAGTGGTTCCCGCTAGCCGACCTCGAGCCAGATGGGTTAAGCGTTCCGGCGTTGGAACCGTCGCAACTGGGTCCTCAGGGTTGCGCGGCCGCCGTGCCCACTTGGCTGGCGCGCCCGGTTCAGCTCCCAGTCTTAGCAGCGTCGATTGGTGGCGGGAAGGCACGAGTCTGATTTGCGTTTGACGGGTGCGTGAGTTCTGCCACCTTCCCGTCCGCGGTGAGGTGGCGCCAGCTGGTCTGCCAGTCCGGCAGGTCCGGGCTGGCCTGCTCCCAGTCGACGAAGGTTGCCTCGTCGCAGAAATGGTCCAGGCGTTTGCTGATGCCCAGGTGCGGTTCGCTGTCCACAAAGGCTTGCATCGGGCGGCGTTCTTGCCAGGCGCTGACGCTCCACCAGGCGTTGTTCGCGTCGGCGAGCGCGTCCGCGCCGAGGTTGCCGTCTGACTTTTGTGCCTGCTCGATCGCGGCGACGGCGGCGGTGAAGAACTCATCCAGCAACGCCGGGTCCTTCAGCCGGAGCCGGGTCACAACGATAATTGGCATCACGACCTCCTCAAGGGCTGATCGTAGGCGCGCGGCCGATCCTGTTGACTCTTCCGAGGATCTTGCAAGCAGCTGCTCAATGCCCGGGCAGGCCAGGAACATGCCGGGCAGGCCGAAGACGGGCAAGCTCGACAGTGTCTGGCTGGCCACATGCACCGAGCGGGGCGCGCTGCGCCCCTCGTTCGTCCCACCCGCCGGGATCCGCATCCTGCGGGACTACACCCGGCTGCCCAGGGGGAGCACGAGCAGTGCGGCGTCCGGCCTCGGTGGATCCTTGAACGCCCTAGAGCCTTTGCGCCAACTGAGGTTAGCTGATGGTGGCTTGCTGGCCGGATTCCCGGCCGGTGACAGAGCTCAGCCCGGGAGGTCCTCCGGGCGCTTGGCGGCTAGCTGGCCGTGCAGCAGGCCGGTGGACTGGCCGACCTCGATGAGGTAGCCGTCCGGGTCCCGCAGGTAGCAGCGGATCTCCGCTCCGCGGTCGATCGGCGGGGTAACGAACTCTGCCCCCTTCGCCTTCCACTCCTCGTAGCAGGCCTGGATGTCGGCGACCCGCAGGTTCATGAAAATCGAGGTGGTGTCGCCGGGCTGGTAGTCGACCACCGAGATGCCCGGCTTGTCAGGGGTGGGCGGCCCGCCGGGGTTCATGATGATCCACGAGTTAGACAGCCTGACGGTGCATGGGTTCTCCTCCAGGATGACGGTGCCGCCCAGGACTCGGGAGTAGAAATCCCGCGATCGCGCGACCTTGCGGACGGTGATGAACAACGCCACGAGAATGCCCTCGGCAGGCGCAGGAAAGCTGGCGAAGTCGTTGCGGGGCTGAGATTCTGTCATGGTTGCTCCTCCGGTGCGGGACGGCGTCCGGCGGTGACGTCGTCGGCTAGTTCGTGCCAGTTGTCTGGCTCACGCTGGTTATCAGTGGTGGCGCGTCGAGGGCGCAATGGAAGCATTCCTCGGGCGCGGCTGCCCCGGCTGGGCGGGGTGCGCGCGGCGGGTTGGTGATCGTGGCCGCGGCGAGCAGGCCGCCCACAGCGCACAACCCGGCCGATATGAGAACGGCGGTGCGGAATCCGGTGGCGAGAGTGCTGGGCTGCAGGTAGGCCGCGCCGGTGATGCCCGCCAGCGCGGGCAGCACGGCGACCGCCAGCAGGCCGCCGAACCGGGACATGTCGTTGTTGATCGCCGATGCGATCCCCGAGTGCTGTGGGGGTGCGGAGTTCATCGCGGTCGCGGTCAGCGGCGCGGTCGTGATCGCGAGCCCGAGCCCCAGGACGACCATCGCCGGCAGCACATAGATGAAGTAGCTGGACCCGGACGTGGCGAGGGTGAGCATGGCCAGGCCCACCGCGGTCACCGTCGGCCCTACGCTCAGCGGCAGGCGGGGCCCGATCCGGGCCGCGAGCCTCCCCGACCGGGCCGACAGGGCCATCAGGATGACGGTCAGCGGCAGCAGCGCGAGCCCGGAGGCGAGCGGCGAGTAGCCCGACACGACCTGGAGCATCACCGGCAGCAGGAAGACCGCGCCCGTGAGCGCCCCGTAGACGAGGAACGTCACGGCGTTGGCCGCGGCGAACTGGCGCGCGCCGAAGATCGGCAGCGGCAGCATCGGCGCCGCCGCGTGGCGCTCCCGGGCCAGGAACGCGGCCAGTCCAGCGATACCCGCCACGATCATCGTGAGCACGGCGGGCGACGACCAGCCGAGCACGGGTGCCTCGATGAGCGCGAAGGTGATGCCGGTGAGGAACACCACGGCGGCCAGTGCACCCGCGTAGTCGATCGCGCCAGTCGCGTCCGGGTCACGCGACTCGGGGAGATGGCGCGCGCCCAGCGCGACCACAGTGGCCGCGAGAGGTACGTTCAGGAAGAAAATCCAGCGCCAGGACGCGGCCGAGACCAGGTAGCCGCCGACCGGTGGCCCGGCGGCGATGGCAATGGCGCTCAGCCCTGACCAGGCGCCGATCGCCCGGACCCGGTCGGCGGGCCGGAACGAGGCTTCCATGATCGCGAGGCTTCCCGGCGTGAGCAGCGCTGCGCCGGCACCCTGCAGCACCCGGGTGACGATGAGGACCACCGCGCTGGTGGCGAGGCCGCACGCGGCCGAGGCCAGGGCGAACCACACGATGCCGATCAGGTACACCTTCCGCCTGCCGAAACGGTCGCCCAGCGAGCCGCCGATCAGCAGCAACGCGGCCAGGGCCAGCGCGTAGCCGTTCATCACCCACTGCAGGGCAGCGACACCGGTGTGAAAATCGCGCCCGATGGCCGGCAGGGCGATGGTGACGACGGTGGCGTCCAGCGCCGCGAGCCCCGAGCCGAGCACGGTGATCGCCAGCACCCAGCGTCCTGGCGCTGAGGACAACGCCACGGCGGGAGCACCCGCTGTGGCGGTCATGTCGCGCAAGCTCCGGTCGCCAGGGCAGGCGCGGCCAGACCGAGGTGCTCGGCTAGCCACGGTCCTGTCGAGCTGTCCGGGGCCCGCGCGACGTCCTCGGGTGTCCCGGCGGCGAGGATGTGCCCGCCGTCTGGGCCACCGCCGGGCCCCATGTCGATGAGGTAGTCGGCGGCGGTGAGCAGGTCCAGGTCGTGATCGATGACGATGATCGTGGCCCCGGCGTCCAGCAGGCGGCCGAACACACCGGCCAGGGTGGCCACGTCGAGCGGGTGCAGGCCGGTGGACGGCTCGTCGAAGACGTAGAGCGCGCCGCGCTGGCTGCTGCGCAGCCGGGTGGCGATGCGCAGCCGCTGCGACTCACCGCCGGACAGGGATGGTGTGGGCTCGCCGAGCCGCAGGTAACCCAGGCCGACGTCGCGGACCGGTCGCAGCGCCGCGGCGACCGGGGCCCGGTCAGCAAACCGCTCCAGGGCATCGGTCACGCTCAGGCCGAGCACGTCGGCTATGGTCAGGCCGTCGACCCGGACGGCCAGGGTGGCGTCGTTGAACCGCGCGCCGTGGCAGGTCGGGCACTGGACGGCGATATCGGGCAGGTACTGGACGTCAAGGTCGATGTGGCCGAGCCCGCGGCAGGTCGGGCACTGGCCCTCGCGGGTGTTGAACGAGAAGTGGCCGGGCTTCCAGCGCCGCCGGGCGTACCCGGTGTCGGCGAACACGCGGCGGATCTGGTCGAACGCACCGCAGTAGGTGGCGGGGGTCGACCGCGCGTTCTGGCCGATGGGTGAGGCGTCGATCTGGACGACCTGGCGGATGCCGCCGAAGTCGAGGCGGCGGACGTGCGCGGGCAGCGCCGACCCGGTCAGCCGGGCCCGGGCGGCGGGGATGAGGCTATCCAGGACGAGGGCGGTCTTCCCCGCCCCCGACGGCCCGGCGACCGCGGTCAGGCGGTGCGCCGGGAAGGCCGCGGTGACGCCATGCAGGTTATACAGATCGCTGATCTCTACCACGATCTGGCCGCTGGGGCCGGCCCGGTCCGGGCGGTCAGGTGGCACCGCGGGGGCGCCGGCCAGGAACGGGCCCATGATCGAGTGCGGGTCAGTTTCCAGCTGGCCGGGGGTGCCCTGGGCGATCACCGTGCCGCCGCTGGCGCCAGCCCCGGGGCCGAGCTCGATCACCCAGTCCGCGGAGCGGATGAGCTCCCGCTCGTGTTCCACCACGACCACCGAGTTCCCGTTCGCGGCCAGGGCGGTGATCGTCTTGCGCAGCCCGGCGACGTTGACCGGGTGCAGCCCGACCGACGGCTCGTCGAGCACGTAGAGCATGCCCGTGGTGCTGGCCCGCAGGGTCGAGGTGAGCTCGATCCGCTGCCGCTCGCCGGTCGACAGCGAGGCACCCGCCCGGTCGAGGGTCAGGTAGCTGAGCCCGACGTCGAGCAGCGGCGTGAGTGTGCCGTTCAGCTCGGCGAGCAGGCCGGTGGTCATCCGGCTGATCTCGGCGGGCAACCCGGCGGGCAGGCCGGCCGTGAACTCGTGCAGCTCGCCCAGGCGCAGCGCGCTGATCTCCGCGATGTTGCGCCCGCCGAGCTGTGAGGTCAGCGCCTCGGGCCGGAGCCTGGTGCCGTGGCACACCGAGCAGACGCGGGTGACGAGGAACCGCTGCACCAGGCGGCGGGTGCGCTCGTTGTCGCTGCGCAGCGACCGCTCGACCGCGGCGACCGCGTTGTCGTAGTTGACCGACAGCTGCACAGTGCGGTCGCCGCGGCCCGAGAGCGTCACCTGCCGCCGGACCGGCTCGCCGTGCAGCACGATCTCGCGCTCCCGGTCGGTTAGCGACCGGTAGGGCACGTCGAGCCGGACCCCTTGCTCGCCCGCGGCGTACATCGACAGCCGCCGCCCGCCGGAGTTCCACGGCAGCACGGCGCCTTCCTCAATGGTCTTGCCCGGGTCGGGAACCAGGGTGGCGACGTCGACCTCGGACCGCACGCCCAGGCCGTGGCAGGCCGGGCACGCGCCGTAGGAATTGAACGCAAAGGATTCGGCACTCGGATGCTCGAAATGTGCGCCGCACACCGGGCACACGACCTCCTCGCTGAGCGTGGCGACCGACGGCCCGACGCGGTGGCCGTTCGGGCACAGGTGCGAGCCCAGCCGCGACGTCATCAGCCGCAGCACGTTGAGCACTTCCGACATCGTGCCCACCGTGCTGCGCGGCCCCGGTATCGGCGGCCGCTGCCGCAGCGCCAGCGCGGGAGGCAGGTGGTCGATCCGGTCCACGTCTGGCCGCTGGGCCTGGGCCAGCCGCCGGCGGCTGTAGGTGCTCAGGCCCTCCAGGAACCGCTGCAGGCCCTCGGCGTACAGCGTGCCCATGGCCAGTGAGGTCTTGCCCGAGCCGGACACGCCGACCACGGCGACCGTCCGCCACAGCGGCACGTCCACGTCGATGTCCCGCAGGTTGTTGTGCCGGGCCCCGCGCACGCCGATGACCGTGGGCAGGGTGTCGGGCACGGGGATATCAACGGCTGCCATAGCAGGCAACTTAGCGCCGTCCATCTGCGGCTGCCGTTGGTCCGTCCAGGGCGCGGTCTAGGTTGAACGCGGCGCTGATCAGCGCCAGGTGGGTCAGGGCCTGCGGGAAGTTCCCCTGCTGTTCCCCGGTGCGGCTGATCTGCTCGGCGTACAGGCCCAGATGGTTGGCGTAAGTGAGCATTTTCTCGAACGCCAGCCGCGCCTCCTCGAGCCGCCCGGCCCGGGCGAGCGCCTCCACGTACCAGAACGAGCACGCCGAGAACGTGCCTTCCCCGCCGCGCACACCGTCCGGGCTGGCCTGAGGGTCGTAGCGGTAGACGAGGGAATCGGACACCAGGCTGGCGGTCAGCGCGTCAAGGGTGGACAGCCACTTCGGGTCGGTGGGCGAGATGAACTTGACCAGCGGCATCAGCAAGACGGACGCGTCGAGGACGTCGCCGCCTTCGTACTGGGCGAACGCCTTCAGCCGTGGTGACCAGCCACGGTCCATGATCCGCCGGTAGATCGCGTCGCGCGCCTTGCGCCAGCGCTCCAGGTCGGCGGGCAGGCCCCGGCGGAGGGCCAGCCGGATCGCCCGTTCGAGCGCCACCCAGCACATCAGCTGGGAGTACAGGAACCTCCTCGGGCCGCCGCGGGTCTCCCAGATGCCCTCGTCGGGCTGGTCCCAGTGGTCGCAGAGCCAGTCGGCGCGGGTGGTGATCGTGTCCCAGTGGGCGCTGGAGATGGGCCGGTGCCAGCGGTCGTAGAGGTAGACCGAGTCCATGAGCTCGCCGTAGATGTCGAGCTGAAGCTGCTGGGCCGCGCCGTTGCCGATCCGCACCGGCGCCGAGCCCAGGTAGCCGGCCAGGTGACCCAGCTCCCGCTCGGGCAGCTCGGTGCGCCCGTCGATGCCGTACATCACCTGCAGCGGGCCATAGGCGCTGGGTTCGCGCGAGGTGACGTGCGTGTACATGAAGTCCATGAAAGCGTCGGCCTCGCTGGTGAACCCGAGCCGCAGCAGCGCGTACACGCAGAAGGCCGCGTCGCGGACCCACACGTACCGGTAGTCCCAGTTGCGGTCCCCGCCGATCTGCTCGGGCAGGCTGGTCGTGGGCGCGGCCACGATCGCGCCGGTCGGAGCGTAGGTCAGCAGCTTCAGCGTCAGCGCCGAGCGGTGTACCACCTCCCGCCACCGGCCCCGGTACCGCGACGCCGAGAGCCAGTTCCGCCAGAACGCGACGGTGGCGGCCATCAGCTCCACGGCTTCCGCACCCGAACACGGGCGCGGCACGATATCGCTGCCCGCCTCGTCCAGCGCGAACACCGCCGACTCACCCTCGGCCAGCTTGAACCCGGCCGTCACGTCCCGGCCGTCGTGCTCGAACGGCACCGTCGCGGTCAGGCCGACGGCCGAGGTGGACGCGTTGAAGACCACCCCGGCCT
The DNA here is from genome assembly GCA_963844655.1 of uncultured Actinomycetota bacterium. Lineage (GTDB taxonomy): Bacteria > Actinomycetota > Actinomycetes > Streptosporangiales > Streptosporangiaceae > JASHPR01. The sequence continues at coordinate 393,280 of CAWJPA010000003.1, forward strand.
CGACGTCGGTGATGGTGTGCGGTTGCATCCCGTAGTCAAACCGCGGCGAGACCTGCGCCAGGAACGGCATGCTTCCCCGCACGCACAGCACCCGCCGGATCAGCCGGTGCCGCTGTGCCTCTTCCCCGCCGACCGGCATAAAATCCTGGATCTCTCCCACCCCGTCCTCGGCGAAGAACCGGGTGATCAGCACGTTGGTGTCGGGGTGGTAGATCTGGCGGGTCTTCGCCGGCACCGCTGCGGCCAGCTCAAAGCTGCCGCCGCGGCTTGCGTCCAGGAGCGAGCCGAACACGCTGGGAGCGTCGAACGACGGGCGGCAATGCCAGTCGATGGTGCCGTTTGTTCCGACCAGGGCCACGCAGTGCAGGTCACCGATCAGCCCATGCTCGGACACCGGCAGATAACCAGCGCGCCCAGCGGTCGGCTGCGCATCACGTGCGTTAGCTGCCATGGCGGCACTCCAGGCCCGCACCGGTGGCCGGGACTGGGCCCGGCCACCGGTGCGCTGTGGTCAGGGCTGAACCGGAACGCTGACGCCGACCCCATGGTCGAGGCGCAGCGACTGCATGATCTGGAACGTGGTGGTGGTGGTGAACGCCTCGATGTCGGCGGCGGCCAGCACGCCGGTGTACTTGGCGATGATGGGCGTCGCGGCGCGTTCCGTGACGGTGTCCAGGTGCGCTTTCACCCCGGCCCACACGTTCTCCCCGGCCGCCATGTAGAAGGGCACCGGGTCGACCGAGGTCAGCGCCTCCCTCGCGCTGGCTTGGATGTCGGCAATGTACTGCTGGTGCACCGCGACGTCCTCGCGGGTGGCCAGCCTGCCGAGGTGCCCGGAGATGAAGTGCGTCCACGGGTAGGACAGCGCGATGTCCGGGGCACCGATGTACCCGATGACGTCCTCGCTGAGGTTGACGTTGTAGATCGGTACCCAGCCGGCGTTGACGACGTCGATGAACATCAGGGTGTCGTGGTCAGGAAAGTGGATGTAGATGTTGTCCGGCGTGTGGTTCGGCCCGTGCCAGGCCAGCTCGGCGCGCTCACCCGCCACCTCCAGGGTGTAACGGTCGGCGAAGGTCACCTCGGGCGCGGGCCGGGCCGGGTCGTCGTCGCGCAGCAGCAGCCTGCGGGTGTCCTCGTGCCCGATGCGGACCACGTCCCCGTCGAACAGCGAGGCCGCGCCGGCGTGGTCGGCGTGATGATGCGAGTAGACCAGGTGCGTCACCGTGTTGGTCACGCCCTCGGCCGCGGTGATCTCGTCCACGGCCCGCCGCAGGTTGGCGCCGATGGAGGGGGGCGCGTCGAACAGCACGACGCCGTCCCGGGTGGTCAGGAACGCCGACTGGTAGACCCCGTCGGTAACCCAGTACAGGTTCCGCTCGACCCGCCCGACGTAGTACCGCTGGTCGTTCAGAGCCGGGCCAAGCGCCGAGCGCGGGATTGGCGCGTAGTCGCTGGCGCCGGAGTCTGGTGATGTCACGGTATCTCCCTTGAATCTTGGGCACGTGCCCTGGCGGCCGTGCGAGTTCGCGACGATCTCAGGCTCGCCGCCAGGCAGGTGAGAGGTCGTCACCGGATCGTGGTGATTCGCGTGCCGTTGACACTGCGTTCGCTGGCCTGATAGCGAGAGGACTGGGTCGCCGGCGGCTGGGCGTCCGGCGCGGGCACCAAGGCAGGCCTTTGAACGGTGGATCGAGCACAGCCAGGCTGATCAGCCGGGGTGATCTTCTGACCGCTCTGGATCGCGCGGCGGCGGGGAAGGTGACGATCATCTCGGCTCCGGCCGGCAGCGGCAAGACGTCACTGCTGCGCACCTGGGCCGGCCGCCCGGGTCCGCCGCGCCGGCTTGCCGTGATGCAGGTGCCACGTGACCAGCACGATGCCCAGCAGTTCTGGCTGGCCCTGCTCAGCGCGGTCCGTCAGGCCTCGGCCACAACTGGCCGTGCGGAACCGGTAGCAGCAACACCCGACTTCGACGGGCGGGCGATGGTTGACCGGGTGCTATCGGAGCTCGCCGACCAGCGCGGCCGCTTCATCCTGGTCATCGATGATCTCCACGAGCTGACCTCGCCGGAGGCGCTCGCCCAGCTCACCCGGCTGCTGACGAACCTTCCCGGCGACGTACATGCCGTGCTAGCCACTCGCCGCGATCTCCCGCTGCGCCTGCATCAGCTGCGCCTGGCAGGCGAGCTGGCCGAGATCCGCGCAGCGGATTTGCGCTTCTCCGAGCGCGAAACCCGCGAGCTCCTCGAAACCTCGGGCATCGCGCTGTCGGAGGCCGGGACGGCGCTGCTGTACCAGCGGACGGAAGGGTGGGCCGTGGGCCTGCGGCTCGCGGCGATCTCACTGGCTGGTCACCCCGACCCGGAGCGGTTCGTCGCCCAGTTCTCCGGCAGCGACCGCACGGTCGCCGAGTACCTGATCGCCGAGATGCTGGACCGCCAGCCTGACGACGCCAAGGATCTGCTGCTGCGCACCTCCCTGCTCGACCGCGTCAACGGCGAGCTGGCCGACGTGCTGACCGGCCGCTCCGGCTCGGAACGGATCCTGCTGGAGCTGGAAGACGCGAACGCGCTTGTCGTGTCGCTCGACCCCGAGCGCACGTGGTTCCGCTACCACCACCTGTTCGGGGATCTGCTGCGGCTGGAGCTGCGCCGGACGCTGCCCGAAGAGGTGCCTGCGCTGCACCGGCGCGCCGCGGAATGGCTTATCCAGCATGGCCAGGTGGTCGAGGCCATCCGGCACACCCAGGCGGCGGGCGAGTGGCCCGGCGCGGCCCGGCTGCTCGCCGACCATTCGTTCAGCCTGACGCTCGACGGGCAGACGCAGACCATCCAGGTGCTGCTGCGCGCCTTCCCGCCGGGCGTGGAATACCCCGAGCTCGCCCTGGTGCGTGCGGGGGTTGATCTTGTCCAGGGACGCCTGGACGAGGCGGCCGCGCACGTGGCGGTCGCCGTGACGTACGTGGAGACGGCGCCGCCAGATCGTCAGCGCCGCCTCCGGCTGGCGGTCGCGTCGCTGAAGCTGTCGCTGGCCAGGCGGCGCGGTTACCTGGCCGGCGTCGTCGAGCAGGTTAGATTCCTGGCCTCCCCGGTAACCGGGCCGTCCGACGAGGACATCGCACTCGACAGCGACCTGCGCGCGTTTGCGCTGATGAACCTGGGGACCGCCGAGGCGTGGACACTCGGGCTGCCGGACGCCGAACGCCACCTCCGGGAGGGCGCCGACCTGGCCCGTCAGATCGGCCGACCCTACCTGGAGGTCGGCTGCCTGGCCCAGGTCGCCTTCGCGTCGAGGCTCCGCTCGTTCGCCACCACCCGGCAGCGCTGCCGCGAGGCGATCGCGCTCGCCGAGCGATACGGGTGGGGCGCGGAGCCGGTGATTGCGCCTGCGCTGGTAACGCTGGCCGGCAACCTGGTCTGGACGGGTGAGTTCGATAAAAGCGAGCGATGGCAGCAACGGACCAGACAGGCCCTGCAGACAGACACCGGGCCGGACATCAGGCAGCTGCTGCACCTAGTGACCGGGAGGCTTTATGCCGGCCGCGGCCGGCACGGGGAGGCACTGGAGGAACTCAGCGCGGCCGAGCGCCTGCAATCGCAGATGGAAGGATCGCACGCGCTGGCGAGCCAGGTGACCGGCTGGATGCTGGCCACCCAGGCCCGCGCCGGGCTGCCCGGCGAGGCCCGCGCAGGTCTCGCGGCACTCGATGAGCAAGAGTCCAGATCAGCCGAAGTGCGTAATGCCGACGCGGTGATCTGCCTGGCGGAAGGCGAACCGGCCGCGGCCCTCAGCGCGCTGGCCAGTGTCCTGGACGGCAGCGCCCCGGTCATCGGTTACATAACGGTCGTCGAGGCGCACCTGCTGGCCGGGCTCGCCCACCGTCAGCTCGGTGACCAGCGCGCGGCAAACCAGGCTGCCGAACGCGCCCTCGCCCTGGCCGAGCCGGACCGGCTGGTCCTGCCGTTCGCGATCACGGGCTCAGCCGGGCTGCTGGAGGCACTGCCGCGGTCTGAGACAGCTCACGCCGCACTGCTCACCGACATCCTCGACGTCCTGCATGGCTCGTCCCCGGCGGCCAAAGGCCCATCCCCCGCTCCGCAAACGGAGGAACTCAGCCCCAGCGAGCTCAGGGTGCTGCGATATCTGCCGACCAACCTGTCCAGGCCCGAGATCGCCAGCGAACTGTCCGTCTCGGTGAACACGGTCAACACGCACGTCCGCAACATCTACGCCAAGCTCCAGGCCCGGGATCGCTCTTCGGCGGTGCAGCGCGCGCGAGCCCTGCGGCTACTGTCGGCAGGCCCCGCGCGTTAGGCCGGTCACCTGATCCTGGTGATGAGCGTTCACCTGGCCGCCCCCGAGCATGGCCTTATGGATCCGGCCCCTGCCCTGTACGCGATCCGGATCAAGGGTCAGCTCGGGGCGACAGTGCTTTCTGCGTTCCCGGCGATGGTGGCGCGGCGGCATGGCGCTGACACCGTGCTGACCGGGCTCCTGGATCAGTCGGCCCTGTTCGGCGTGCTGGCCGAGGTGGAGGCGCTCGGCCTGGACCTGGTCGAGGTCCGGCAGCTCACCCGGCACCGTAAATCACCAGGATCTGGTGAGAGCCTTTCACCGTGACGGTGCCTAGTTTCGGGATCACTCGAACCTGCTAGGCGAAGGTGCCGCCGTCATGACCAGTGCTCCCGTGCGCGATCCGCTCGCAGACCATCTCATCACTCCGCAGAACGCAGCGTTCCTGCTGATCGACTACCAGCCCGCGCAGATAGCGTCGGTCCGCTCGATGGACAACGGCCTCCTGCTCAAGAACGCCGTCTCCACGGTCAAGACCATCAAGACCTTCATCGAGATCGTCCTGACCGAACGCCTGCGGAAAGACCAGTAGCGGCAACGACAGAGTAGGAGGGCGTGAGTCGCATGGCTGATGCCACCTCCGTCAGCAGCATCAAGGACCGGCGCTGGCTCATTCTGGGCGTGATCGGCGTGGCCCAGCTCATGGTGATCCTCGACCTCACGGTGATGAACATCGCGCTGCCCTCGGCCCAGCGCGCGCTGCAGTTCACCACGGCGGACCGGCAGTGGGTGGTCACCGCCTACACCCTGGCCTTCGGCAGCCTGCTGCTGCTCGGCGGCAGGCTGGCTGACCTGCTGGGCCGGAAGGTCACGTTCCTGACCGGGCTGGTCGGCTTCGCCGGGGTCTCGGCCATCGGCGGCGCCTCGGTCAACTTCGCCATGCTGATAACCGCGCGGGCCTGCCAGGGCGCGTTCGCCGCCCTGCTGGTGCCGTCGGCGCTGTCGCTGCTGACCACCACGTTCACCGAGCCGAAGGACCGCGGCAAGGCGTTCGGCATCTACGGGGCGATCGCGGCGGCCGGCGGCGGGTTGGGCCTGCTGCTCGGCGGCGCGCTGACCGAGTACCTGTCCTGGCGCTGGTGCCTGTATGTGAACCTGATCTTCGCGGGGGTGGCGTTCACCGGCGGGGTACTGCTGCTGGCCCGTCAGCCGTCTCCGGCCCGGCCGAGGCTGGACATCCCGGGCGGGCTGCTGGTTTCTAGCGGGGTGTTCTGCCTGGTCTATGGGTTCTCGAACGCGGCCACGCACCACTGGCATACGCCGTCCACCTACGGGTTCCTGGCTGCTGGCGCGGCGCTGCTGGCGACGTTCGCGCTGTGGCAGGGCCGGGCGGCCCACCCGCTGCTGCCGCCCCGGGTGGTGCTCGACCGCAACCGGGGCGGCGCCTACCTGTCGTTCTTCATCGCCGCGGCCGGGATGTTCGGAATCTTCTTGTTCCTGACCTACTACTTGCAGCAGACGCTGGGCTACTCGCCGCTTGTCACCGGTTTTGCGTTTCTGCCGTGGAGCGGCTGTCTCATCGTGCTGGCCAATTTGTCCACGATCGTGCTGATGCCCAGGTTCGGGCCCAAGCCGCTGGTCGCGTGCGGGATGCTGGCCGCATCGGCCGGGACGGCGTGGCTGGCCCAGCTGGGCCCGCACGCCGGCTATGCCACGGGGATACTCGGCCCGCTCATCCTGGCTGGAATCGGCCTGGGCCTGGTCATCGCGCCGATGATCAGCACTGGCACCTTCGGCGTCGCCCCGCAGGACGCGGGAGTCGCATCCGCGACCGTCACCGTCGGCCAGATGCTCGGCGGGTCGATCGGCACCTCGCTGCTGAACAGCATCTTCGCCAGCGCCGTCGCCTCCTACATCACCGCGCATCTCGCCACGGCCCCGCTCGTCGGCCGCCAGGCCCTGATAAGGCTGGCGCTGGCGCACGGCTACGACACCGGGTTCTGGTGGATCGCCGGCATCTTCGCCAGTGGCGCGCTCGTCGGCGGCGTCCTGCTCCGCCGCGGGCCGCTGGCCCAGAAGCGCGCCCCGTCTTCGTCACCCGGCGCGATAGCAACGGTACAAACGGGGCCGAGCGAGGAGCGGGCTCGATGACCGGGGCGGCCGAGGCACCACCGACCGCCGCCCTGACCAAAACCACGTCACGAAAGGTGGACCACGATGACCAGCCCTGACCCGACGGTGGCCATCATCGGCACCGGCAACATCGGCAGCACGCTGGCGGCCAACTTCGCCGCCGGCGGTCAGTACTTCCTCCTGGCCGGCCGTAACCAGGAGGCCGCCGGGAAGCTTGCCTCCGGCCTCGGCGGCCACGCGGAGGCAGTCACCATCGACGAGGCCGTCGACCGAGCCGACGTGCTCGTGTTCGCCGTCTGGCTAGACCCCTTCAGGGAGCTCATCGCGCGGTACGGTGAGCGGCTCGACGGCAAGGTGATCGTCGACCCGACCAACCCGGTCGGACCGGACGGCACCGGCGGCTACCGCAAGGTCATCGGCGAGCAGGAGTCCTCGGGCCAGATCCTGGCCAAGCTGCTGCCACCTGGAGCCTGGCTGGTCAAGGCCTTCGGCACGCTGTCCGCCCCCACCCTGTCCTCGGCCGCGCGGCGGGAGCCGGAGCGTGCGGTTCAGTTCTACGCTGCCGACAACGACGGCGCGGGTGACCTGATCGCTGACCTGATCCGCGTCGGCGGTTACGAACCGGTCCGTGTGGGCGGCCTGGATCAGTCCATCCGCATCGAGATGTTCGGAGACCTGCACGAATACGGCGCCCTCGGTCGGGTCGTCACCAAATCGGAGGCGCTGAAGGCGATGTGACGCGGTCTAGGGTGGCGCGGGCCTCGTCGTCGAGCGTCACGTTCTCGGCGGCGAGGTTGTCGCGCAGGTGCGCCAGGGATGCGGTGCCGGGAATCAGCAGCACGTTGGGGGCGAGCTGCAGCAGCCACTGCAGCGCGACCTGCGCGGGGGTGGCGCCGAGACGGGCGGCGGCCCGGTTGACCACGGGGTTGCGGAGCACCGGGTTGGCGTCGCCGCGCGGCCAGCCAAGCGGGCAAAAGGGCACGAACGCGATTCCACGGCTCAGGCACTCCTGCAAGACCGGGGCCGCGCTGCGTTCGGCGAGGTGGAACAGGTTCTGCACGCAGGCGATGTCGGTGCCCGCCGCGGCATGCCGCAGCTGCCCGAGGCTGACGTTGCTCAGCCCGACCCCGGCGATCAGGCCCTCGTCGCGCGCCGCCACCAGGGCGGCCAGCTGGTCATCGAAGCGTGCGTCGACGCGGCCGTCACCGGGCAGGCGGAGGTTGACCGCCGCGAGCTGGCTCACCCCCAGACTGCTGAGGTTGTCCACGATGTCCGCGCGCAGCTGGCCCGGCTCGCCGGACGGGCGGTCGGCGGCGCCGCCGACCGCGACCTTGCTGACGATCGCCAGCTGGTCCGGATAGGGGTAGAGAGCCTCACGGATCAGGTCATTGACCGCCCCGTAGTACTGGGCCGTGTCGATGTGATCGACACCGGCTGCGACCGCAGCCCGCAGGACACCGACCGCTGCGGCCCGGTCGGGCGGCCGGCCCGCGGCGAATGGGCCATCGAGTTGCATGGCGCCGTAGCCCGATCGCCGGACGCGCCACCGACCGAGCGGGAACGTTGACATGGCCGGCCTCTACCTCCCGCGTGCCGTGGGTATGGCGCCGAGTTACCTGGGGCGAACGCCCTCGACACTAGGGCCCGCCACGGTGAGGTGGTGTCACCCGGATCCGGTGATTACGCTGACCAGGTGCTGAGAGAGCCGGGGGGCAAGTCGACGTCACCGGTCGCGGGGTTCAGGCGTGGCTGCTAAACCGGAGCCTCTCACGGTGGCCGGCCCGGCCCCTCAGCTGATCGGCCGGGCCGAACTGGTTGCTGGCCTTGATCGCGCCGCGGCGCGGAAGGTGACGCTGATCTCGGCTCCGGCCGGCAGCGGCAAGACTTCGCTGCTGCGCGCCTGGGCCGCGGGCCTGCGGCCACCCGACCGGCTCGCGAACCTGCAGGTGCAGCGCGATCAGCGGGACGCGCAGCAGTTCTGGCTCGCGCTGCTCGACCAGGCCCGGCGGGCGTCGGGTACGGCGGGCGGCGCGGAAACGCCAGCCGGGACGCCCGACTTCGACGGTCAGGCGATGGTCGACCGGGTGTTTGCCGAGCTGGCCGGGCATCAGGGCCGAACCTTCCTGGTCATTGATGACCTTCACGAGCTGAGGTCGCCGGAAGCGCTCACCCAGCTCACCCGCCTGCTGACCAGCCTTCCGCCGGACCTGCACGCGATTCTCGCGACGCGGCGTGACCTGCCGTTGCGGCTGCACCAGCTGCGCCTGGCCGGCGAGCTGGCCGAGTTGCGCGCCGCGGACCTGCGCTTCAGCCTGGGCGAGGCACGCGAGCTGCTGGCGGTCTCCGGTGTCACGCTGTCCGAGGCCGGGGTGCGCCTGCTGCATGAGCGGACCGAGGGGTGGGCCGCGGGCTTGCGGCTGGCGGCGATCTCGCTGGCTGGTCACACTGACCCCGACCATTTCGTTACGGAATTCTCCGGCAGCAGCCGCACGGTGGCTGAGTACCTGATCGCGGAAATGCTGGAAGGCCAGCCCGCGGAGGTGCAGCAGCTTCTGCTGCGCACCTCGCTGCTCGACCGGGTCAGCGGCGAGCTCGCTGATCTGCTGACCGGCCGCCCCGGCTCGGAACGGATCCTGCTCGGCCTCGAGGACGCCAACGCGTTTGTCGTGTCGCTCGACCCGGAACGCACGTGGTTCCGGTACCACCACCTGTTTGCTGACCTGCTCCGGCTGGAACTCCGCCGGAGACTGCCCGAGGACGTGCCCGCGCTGCACCGGCTGGCGGCCCAATGGCTCACCCAGCACGGCCAGGTTGCCGAGGCCGTCCGGCATACGCAGGCGGCGGGTGACTGGGCGGACGCGGCGCGGCTGCTGGCCGATCACTCGTTCAGCCTCACCCTCGACGGGCAGGCCCAGACCATCGAGGCGCTGCTGCAGGTCTTCCCGCCTGGCGCCGCCGCCGATGGCCTGGATCTCGCCCTGGCCCGTGCGACCACGGACCTGGCCCGGGGGCGCCTGGACGAGGCCGCCGCCCACCTGGCCGTCGCCGAGACCTGCGCCGGATCGGCATCCCCCGGCCGCCAGCACCGCCTCCAGGTTGCGCTCGCGTCGCTGACGCTGTCTCTGGCCCGGCGGCGTGGTCACCTCGCCGGCGTCATGGATCAGGTCAGCTTCCTGACCTCGCCGGTCAGCGGGCAGTCCGACGAGGACATCGCGCTCGACAACGACCTGCGGGCGGTGGCGCTGATGAATCTCGGGATCGTCGAGGCGTGGGCACTGGGAAATGAGGACAGCGAGCGCCACCTCAGGGAGGGCGCCGATCTGGCCCGGCAGATCGGCCGGCCCTACCTCGAAGTCGCGTGCCTCGCGCAGCTTGCGTTCGCGTCGAAGATCGGGCCGTTCGCCAGGACCCGGCGTCTGTCCCAGGAGGCGATAGCGCTCGCCGAGCAGCACGGCTGGGGCACCGAGCCGATCGTCGTGCCCGCGCTCGTGAACCTGGCCGGCACGCTGATCTGGACGGGTGAGCTCGACGAGGTTGACGGGCTGCTGCAGCGCGCCGCGCGGGCCCTGGAGACCGACAGCGGGCCCGGCATCAGGCTGCTGCTGCACCTGGCCACTGGGCTGCTGCACGCCGTGCGCAGCCGATACCACGAGGCGCTGGCCGAGTTCAGCGCGGCCGAGCGGCTGCAAGCGGAGCTGACCGGCTCACACGTTCTGGCCAACCAGCTGACCGGGTGGAGGCTGGCCACCCAGGCTCGCGCCGGGAGGGCCGCCGAGGCCCGGGCCTCGCTGGCGGAGCTCACCGAGCAGCGGAGCCGCTCAGGCGAAATCCGTAACGCCTGCGCGGCGATTGACCTGGCCGACGGCGCTCCGGCCCGGGCCCTCGCCGAGGCCCAGCGTGTTCTCGACGGCACAGCGCCGGTCATCGGTTTCGTCACGGTCATTGAGGCGCACCTGCTGGCCGGCCTCGCCCACCGTGACCTCGGGGACCACCGCGCCGCGGGCCAGGCGGCCGAGCACGCCCTGGCCCTCGCGGAACCTGACCGGCTGGTCCTGCCCTTCGCGATCACGGGGTCACGGGAACTGCTCGAGGCGATACCGCCCTACCAGACAGCTCACGCCGCGCTGCTGGCCGACATCCTTGACGTCCTGCATGGCTCGTCCGTGCCGCCCAGCGGGCAGTCCCCGGTGCCGCCGGCGGAGCAGCTCAGCCCGAGCGAACTCAAGGTGCTGGGCTACCTGCCGACGAACCTGTCCCGGCCGGAGATTGCCGGCGAGCTGTCGCTCTCGGTGAACACCGTGAACACCCACATCCGCAGCATTTACACGAAGCTCCAGGCCCAGGATCGCTCCTCGGCGGTGCAGCGTGCCCGCGAGCTGCGGCTGCTGTCACGGGGCAGCACTCGTTAACCCTGGGTCACCAGATCCCGGTGATGCGGGCTCACCTGCCCTGGCTTCACCATGGTGGCATGGACCGATCATCCGCGCAGCACAGCCGGCCTCGTCACGCTCTCGGGTCGGCCACGGTGTCCCGCATCGGCTTCGGGGCGATGCAGCTGCCCGGCCCGGGAGTGTTCGGCCCGCCGCGAGACCGTGATGCGGCCATCGCGGTCCTGCGCCGCGCGGCCGAGCTCGGCGTCGATCACATTGACACCGCGCAGTACTACGGTCCCGATGTCGCTAATGAGCTCATCCGGGCCGCGCTGTATCCCTACCCGGAGGGCCTGGCCCTGGTCAGCAAGGTCGGCGCGCGCCGGGACGCGTCGGGCGCAGTGCTGCGGTACGACCTGCCGGGCCAGCTCAGGCAGGGAATCGAGGACAACCTGCGCAGCCTGGGCGTTGGCCACCTGGCCGCGGTCAACCTGCGCCTGATGGACGACGCCCGGCCGGACCAGCGGTTCGATGACCAGCTCGCCGCCATGGTGAAGGCACGCGACGACGGGCTGATCGGCGGCGTCGGCCTGAGCAACGTCTCCCGGGACCACCTCCGGCATGCGCTCGCCGTCACCGACATCGCCTGCGTGCAGAACCTGATGAACCTGGCGGACCGCCGCTCCATGCCGGTGCTCGAGGAATGCCACGCCCGCGGCATCGCGTTCGTGCCGTTCTTCCCGCTGGGCTCGGGATTCGCCGCAGGTAACCCGGTCCTGGCCAGCCCGCAGGTATCGGATACCGCGGCCCGTCTGGGCTTTACGCCAGCTCAGGTGGCCCTGGCCTGGCTGCTTGACCTGCGGCCGGAGGTGCTCCTGATCCCCGGCACCGCCTCCATGCGCCACCTCGAAGAGAACCTGGCCGTCGCAGATCTCGTCCTGGACCAGGAGGCACGCGAGCTGCTGGCCTCGGTGGCATAAGCAGGTTCGGTCAGGGTGCACGCTGCCGGTCACGGGCCGCAGCGGGCGGCTGGAGCACGGACGAGCCGAGCCACTGGCTGGCCTGCAGCGCGAGTTCCACGTCGTGTCGGTTATGGACCACCGGCCGCCCGAGACTCTCCTGCGCCTTGCGGATCCGGTACTGGACGGTGTTCTTGTGCAGCGTCAGCTGTTCGGCGGTCGCCTTGTAGCTGCCCCCAGCTTGCAGGAAGACCAGCAGGGTGTCGCGCAGGCGAGCGTGGTGCTCGTCATCGGTCGCGAGCCCGGCCAGCGTGCTGAGCACCCAGGCCCGAAGCAGGTCGGCGGATCCGAGCATCATCGCCACGGGCGCCACCTCGCCGAACGCCACCACCCGCGGCGCGGGAGAGCCCGCGGCCAGCGCCACCGCCTGGGCCGCGACGGCTTGCTGGTGAGTGACGCGGAAACCGGCCGTGCCTTTTGCCGCGTCGCCGAACGCGAAATGGATGTCACCGTCCACGGCGGTCGTGCTGGCCGCTGCGCACGTGAATGTGTCCCGGATCCCCAGCGGCAGCCACGCCCACGCGCTCCATTCGTCGCGGGGCAGGAACAGCGGATCACCGGAGCAGCCCGCCTTCCCGGCCACCTCCCTGACCGCACGGTCAAGCCTGTTGATGTTGTCGACCGAGGCCGCAGCGTCGCCCGTCCAGCACACCACGCCGACGTGGTACTGCCGCAGCCGGTAGCCCAAGGTGGTTTCCGCCGCCCGCGCATTGATCCGCGCTCCGGACAGCAGGTCGCGGATCCGGGCCGACCGCGCCGCGCTCCGGTTCCGCAGCCAGTTCTCCCTTTCCCGCGTGTAGGCCGCGACGATCTCCTCGGAGGTCTGGTCGACGTAACCGGCCACGATCTCGGACATACCCAGGGTGGCGGCGGTGATCGTCTGGGCGTCGTCGGCCTGCCGGGCCAGTTCCCTGAGCAGCCAGTCGGAGAAGCACGTGTGCCCAAGCCGGTAGGAGCGCAGCAGCACGGCCAGCGGCGTGCCGCGCTGTGCCTGCCGGCGCGCGTATTCCACGGCCGTGGCCGGGGCCTGCACGTCAGCCAGGTCGATCTGGTGCTGCATGGCCTGAAGGCAGGTGTCTACGTTGCTCTGGACGCTCGAGGCGAGCAGGGCCAGCACCGGCTTGTCGTCGCGGAGCTGCGGGATTTCCCGCAGTATCACCTGGTAGACATCCTCGTACACCGCCGCGGCCTGGCGGGTCACCGCCGCCGCGACGCCCGCCATCAGCTCGGCGATTGCGGGACGGCCCATGTCCACGAGCGGATTCTTACACACATTGCGGCGAGCTCTGTTTCACCCGCCGATCAGCACGGGCTACGCCGCTGGGGTTTCACGGCCACGCCTGTGCCCGCAGAACCATGTCTGGCCCCGGGTTCGTAACGAGCGACCAATGGAAGAACGGCCCCCGCTGCCTAGGCTCCTGAAGGAGGAGTGATCATGAGTCCCGACAGCGAGTCGACCAGATCGGCCGCGGCAGATGCCGCGGCGGCGCCCCTGGACCTGCTGCTTACTGATGCAGCCATGGGCGCGCTGCGCCGGGTCAACCCGGGCGGGTCCGGCCTGCGCCTGGCTGCGGCGCTGGCTGGCCGGCCTCGGCTTGTCGCCGGGCGGGGCCGTCAGTTGCTGGGTGAGCTGGCCCGCATCGCAGTGGGCACGTCGCAGGTGCAGCCATCCCGGCGCGACCGCCGGTTCGCCGATCCGGGGTGGACGAGCAACCCGCTGCTGCGCCGGGCGATGCAGGCGTACCTCGCGGCTGCGGGGTCCGCGGAAGGTGTGGTGGCCGACGCCGGGCTGGACTGGGCGGACTCTGAGCGCGTTGGCTTCGCGCTGACCAACCTGATCGACGCGCTAGCCCCGAGCAACAGCCCGCTGCTCAACCCGGCGGCGCTGAAGGCCGCCATTGACACTGGCGGCGGCAGCGCCGTGGCAGGCCTGCGGCATTTCGCTGCCGACATGGCCGCCGCGCCGCGGGTGCCGTCGATGGTCGAGCCGGACGCGTTCGAGGTTGGGGTGGACCTCGCCGTCACGCCCGGGTCGGTGATCTTGCGGACCCCGGTGTTCGAACTGATCCAGTACCGCCCGGCCACGGCCGCGGTGCGGCAGGTCCCGTTGCTGATCGTGCCGCCGACGATCAACAAGTTCTACGTGATGGACCTGGCCCCCGGGCGGAGCCTGGCGGAGTACCTGACCGGATGCGGCCTGCAGGTGTTCATGATCTCCTGGCGCAACCCGGACGCCCGGCATGCGGCCTGGGACTTCAACACCTACGGTCAGGCTGTCCTGGACGCCATGGACGCGGCGGCACGGATCACCGGGAGCGAGCAGACCGCGCTGATGGGAGCGTGCTCCGGCGGCATCATCGCGGCGATGGTGGCCGCGCACCTGGCGCACACCGGCCAGCAGGACCGGCTCGCCGCCTTCACCCTCATGGTCACCGTGCTGGACGAGGCGCGGGCGGGCCTGGCCGGTGCCGTGATCGACGAGCGGACTGTGCGGCTGGCCGCGGCTGCGTCCCGGGCGCGCGGCTACCTGGACGGCCGATCGCTGGCCGAGGTGTTCGCCTGGCTGCGCCCGAACGACCTGATCTGGAACTACTGGGTCAACAACTACCTGCTCGGGCGCAAGCCGCCACCGTTCGACATCTTGTTCTGGAACGCGGACACCACCCGGATGACCCCGGGCCTGCACCGGGACTTCCTCGAGCTGGGCCTCACGAACGCGCTGACCCGGCCCGGTGGGGTGACCATGCTCGGCTCACCGGTGGATCTGAGCCTGATCGACCGCGACAGCTACCTGGTTGCCGGGATTACCGACCACATCTGCCCCTGGGAGAGCTGCTACCGGTCCACCCGGCTGCTCGCTGGCCGCAACCGGTTCGTGCTGTCCACCAGCGGGCACGTGGCCGCGATGGTGAACCCGCCAGGAAACGACAAGGCGAGATACCAGGTAGCCAAGGAATGCCCGGAGGACCCGCAGGAGTGGCTGCGGCACGCGGAGACCTGTCACGGCTCCTGGTGGCCGGACTACACGGCCTGGCTGGCCGAGCGCTGCGGGGAGGAGAAGGCCGCCCCGGCCGAGCCCGGCGGTGGCGGGCTGCTGCCGATCTGCGACGCGCCGGGAACCTACGTCTATGACCACTGACACGGCCCGTCCCGGGCCAGCCGGAGAAGACCGCCCGGGATCTGGTCTTGGCCGGGTCATACGAAGCCGGCTGCGCCGTCCCGGACCCTCCGAGCGGATGAGGATCCTGAGGGTCGGCGGCCGTGGCCTGCGGGTCGCGGTGAGGGAGGGGACCTCGGACTGGCCGCCGCTGCTGCTGTGCAACGGCATCGGCGCGAGCCTGGAGTTGCTCCAGCCGTTCGTCGACGCGCTCGACCCGCAGCGAAGAGTCATCCGGTTCGACATGCCGGGCGTCGGCAGCTCACCCGCCCCGGTCCTCCCCTATCACCTCGCCACGTCGGCGCCGCTGCTGGCCGGCCTGCTCGACCAGCTCGGCTACCGGCAGGCTGACGTCCTGGGCATCTCCTGGGGAGGCGGGCTGGCGCAGCAGTTCGCGCTGAGCCGTCCGGACCGGGTACGCCATCTGGTGCTGGTGGCGACCGGGCCAGGCGCCCTGATGGTCCCCGGGCATCCGCGCGTCCTGCTGCGCATGCTCACGCCTCGCCGACATCGCGACCCGGGGTACGCCGCCCGCATCGCCGGCGATCTGTACGGCGGCAGCGCGCGGGAGAACCCGGCCGTGGCGCGTGACCTGCTGCACGCGACGACCCGCCTGGGACCGGCCCGGGGCTACTTCTACCAGCTGATCGCCAGCGCCGGCTGGACCAGCCTGCTGCGGCTGCCGCGGCTGCGACCGCCCACCCTGATCCTGGCCGGTGACGACGACCCGATCATCCCGCTGGTCAACGCGCGGATCATGCACCGGCTGATACCGCACAGCCAGCTGCACGTCTATCACGGCGGCCACCTCGAGCTGGCCGCCGACGCCGAACACATCGCCCCGGTCGTGGAGGCGTTTCTCGATGCCGACCCCGCCCCACCAGAGAGCCGGGCCGGGAAAGGGGGCCAGCGATGACGCAGGTGACAAGCGCGCATCTCGGGGAATCCCTCGGGACCGACTTCTTCTCCGTGCGCGAGCAGTTCACCGACGAGCAATGGTCGCACTTCATCACCGTGCGGCGGTTCGTCGACGAGGAGGTCGTGCCGGTCGTCGGCCCGTACTGGGAACGGGCCGAGATCTGCTGGCCGCTGGTCAAGCGGCTGCCCGAGCTCGGCATCGTCGGCGAGGACATCAAGGGATACGGCTGCGCCGGGATGAGCCCGATGGCGTGCGGGCTGGTCACGATGGAGCTGCACCGCGGCGACGGCAGCCTCGGCGTGTTCCTGGGCGTGCACGCGGGCCTGGCCATGCTGTCGATCGCGATGTGCGGCTCGGAGGAGCAGAAGGCGCGCTGGCTGCCTGACCTGGCCCGGATGAACAAGCTGGGGGCTTTCGCGCTGACCGAACCGGAGCACGGTTCGGACTCGGTCGCGCTGGAAACCTCGGCCCGCCCCGTGAAGGGGGATGGGGAGGTGGGTGGGGGAGGCTGGGTGCTGAACGGCCGCAAACGGTGGATCGGCCTGGGCACCGTCGCCGACCTGATCGTCGTCTGGGCCCGCAACACCGACGACGGCCAGGTCAACGCGTTCGTGGTGGAGAAAGGATCACCGGGCTATCAGGCGCAGGTGATCGAGGGAAAGGTGTCGCTGCGGTCGGTGTGGCAGGCCGACATCACGCTGGACGAGGTGCGGGTTCCGGCCGAGAACCGGCTGCCCGGGGCGCGCTCGTTCAAGGACACCACCCGGGTCCTGGCCACCACCCGTAGCACCTGCGCCTGGGGGGCGCTGGGCCACGCCACCTCCGTCTACGACACCGCCTTGCGGTATGCGCTGGAACGGCGGCAGTTCGGCGAGCCGCTGGCCAGCTTCCAGATCATTCAGCAGCGGCTGGTGTCGATGCTCGCGGACCTGACCGCGATGCAGCTGTACTGCCTGCAGATCGGCCAGCTGGCAGAGGCCAGGCTGACCCCGACCGTGGCCGGCCTGGCCAAGATGCACAACACCCGCAAGGCCCGCGCAATAGCCGCCGACGCCCGCGACATGCTCGGCGGCAACGGCATCCTGCTCGACTACCAGGTCGCCCGGCACATGGCCGACCTCGAGGCCATCCACACCTTTGAGGGCACCGAGACCATGCAGACGCTCATCGTCGGCCGCGCCATCACCGGCATCGGAGCCTTCACATGACCGAGAAATCCACCGTCCGGAGCGTGACCTACGATCTGCTGCGATCCCTCGGGCTGACGACCGTCTTCGGTAATCCCGGTTCGACCGAGCAGACCTTCCTCCAGGAATTTCCCGACGATTTCACCTACGTACTGGCCCTGCAGGAGGCCTCCGTCCTCGCGATGGCCGACGCCTTCGCTCAGGTCACCCGGCGCCCGGCGCTGGTCAACCTGCACTCATCGGCGGGTCTGGGAAACGCGCTGGGGAACCTGGTCGCGGCCTACCACGGAAACACTCCGCTGATCGTCACCTCGGGACAGCAGCACCGGGAGCTGATGATCGGGGAGCCGTACCTGGGCAACCGTGACGCCACCACGATGCCGAAGCCGTGGGTGAAGTGGTCGTATGAGCCCGCCCGGGCGCAGGACGTTCCGGAGGCGTTCATGCGGGCCTACGCAATGGCGCTGCAGCCGCCGGCCGGGCCGGTGTTCCTTTCTGTATCCCTGGACGACTGGAAGCAGCCGCTGCCCGGCCCGGCCCGGGTGCGGACCGTGAGTGACCGGGTGGCCCCCGACCCGGAGCGTCTGCGCCTGTTCGCCGACCGTATTTCCGCCAGCCGCCGTCCCGCGCTCGTGTTCGGGCCGGAGGTGGATCGCAGCGGCGGATGGGATGCGGCCATCGCCCTGGCCGAGAAGCTTCGCGCGTCGGTCTACGGGGCCCCGCTGCTGGACCGTGCTTCCTTCCCGGAGGACCACCCTCTCTTCTGCGGGCCGCTCGGGATGTCGGTGAAGACGATCAGCGATCGGCTGGCCGGGCATGACCTGGCCGTCGTGATCGGCGCGGAGGTGTTCCGGTACTACCCCTACGTTCCCGGGGATTACCTCCCGGCCGGTACAAAGCTGCTGCAGATCACCGCCGACCCCGACGCCGCCGGGGCCGCGCGGGTGGGTGACAGCCTGCTGGGCAACCCCACGATGGCGATCGACCTGCTCCTGGAATGGGTCGCGGAGGGCTCCGCGCAGACCGCCCCGGAGCCGATGGCGCGGCCGCGTCTGCTTCCCCAGGTGCCGAACAGCCCGCTTACTCCGCCCGAGGTCTACGCCGTGCTGAGCAGGGTCAGGCCGCCCGACGCGGTCATCGTCAACGAATCGACCTCCACCATGGCCCAGCAGATCGAGTGGCTTCCGACGGTCAGGACCGGATCGTTCTTCGCCACGGCCAGCGGGGGCATCGGCTGGGGCGTGCCGGCCGCGGTCGGGGTCGCGCTGGGTGACCGCGACCGGGGCGTCAGCCGGCCGGTCGTCGGCTTGATCGGCGATGGCTCGTTCCAGTACTCCGTGCAGGCCCTCTGGACCGCGGCTCAGCACCAGCTGCCGATCGTGTACGTGGTCATGCGCAACAACGAGTACTCGATACTCAAGTCGTTCGCGGTGCTGGAGGACACGCCGGGGGTTCCGGGCCTGGATCTGCCGGGGCTCGGCATTGCCACCGTGGCTCGCGGATTCGGCTGCCGCGCGGTGGACGTCGGGACGGCCGAGGAGCTGGAGCACGAGTTCAAAACGGCCCTGAGCGCCGGCACCGTGACGGTCATCGTGGTGTCCACGCAGCCCCAGAAGGCGATGCTGTAAGCGCCGCCCCGGTCAGGCGTGGTCGACGAACAGGTCGGCCTGTGACTCGGCGCCGCCCGGATCGCGATCGCCAGGCCGATGCCGCGGCTGCCGCCTGAGATGAACAAGGTCTTGCCCTCGAGCGACATCGATGGCTTCCTTCCTGGCGATCCCGCGCACCGAGCACCACGGCCCGTTCCGGTGATCTAATTCATTTCCGGAACGGACTGACCGTGGTATCAGTTCCGCCTCAGCCTGACTCTGGCTCCTGGGTCTCCTGCACGCGGCGCCGGGAAGCTTCCACCTCGGCCTCGGCGGCGGTGCGGTCGGCCCAGGACCGCCCCTCGACGCTCTTGCCCGGCTCTAGCTGCTTGTAGATCAGGAAGAAGTGCTCGATCTCGAGCCGGTCGAAACTCGGCAGGTCGTGGAGCTCGCGCAGGTGTTCCTGACGTGGGTCGCCCGCGGGCACGCAGAGGACCTTGTCGTCAGGACCCTTTTCGTCGGACATCCGGAACATGCCGATCGGGCGGCTGCGGATCAGGCAGCCGGGAAATGTGGGTTCCAGCACGAGCACCAGCGCGTCGAGCGGATCGCCGTCCTCGCCCAGGGTGTCCGGCACGAAACCGTAGTCGGCCGGGTACTGCGTCGCGGTGAACAGCGTCCGGTCCAGGCGGATCAGGCCGCTTTCGTGGTCGACCTCGTACTTGTTCCGGCTGCCCCGCGGGATCTCGATCAGGACGTCGAACTCCATGGTGCTCAATCCCCCGGCGTGCCGAGCAGCAGCTGGTAGGCCCGGCGGTCCAGCCGGCCGGACAGGTCGAGGTGGACGAACTTCTCCTCGGTGTACTCATCGAGGGCGTTCGGGCCGAGTTCACGGCCCAGCCCGCTCTGCTTGTAGCCGCCGAACGGGTAGGCGGCGTTGACCATGTGCCAGTCGTTGATCCAGACCGTGCCGGCCTCGAGCTGCCGGGCCACGTCGAGGGCCCGCTGGCTGTCGGTGCTCCAGACCCCCGCGGACAGGCCGTATTCGGTGTCGTTGGCGATCCGGATCGCCTGGTCGGCGCTGTCGGAGCGGATCACCGCCAGGACCGGGCCGAAGATCTCCTCGCGAGCGATCGTCATGTCGTTGCGGACGTCGGTGAAGATCGTCGGCTCGACCCAGAAACCGCGCTCGAACCGCGGACCGGCGGGCAGGCCTCCACCGTAGGCCAGCGTGGCACCTTCGGCGCGGCCGGAGTCGATGTACCGCAGGATCCTCATCCGCGCTTCGGCCGAGATGACGGGGCCGAAATCCGTGGCCGGGTCGAGCGGGTCCCCGATCGAGATCGTCTTCGTCCGCTTGATCAGCCGCTCGACGAATTTGTCGTGCACGGCGTCGGCCACGATGATCCTGGTGCCCGACTCACACGCCTGGCCCTGGTTCATCAGGCAGCCGAACAGGGTGCCGTCGGCGGCCAGGTCCAGGTCGGCGTCGTCCAGGACGATGTTCGGCCCCTTGCCGCCGAGCTCCAGCGTCAGCCGTTTGACGTTGCCCGCGGCCATCCGCATGATCTCCCGCCCGACGGCCGTGGAACCGGTGAAGGCGATCTTCCGCACGTCCGGGTGGCTGGCCAGCCTGGCTCCGACCACGGTGCCCTCGCCGGGCACGACGTTCAGGACCCCCGGCGGCAGCCCGCATTCCTGCGCGATCTTGGCGAACTCCAGCAGCGTCAGCGGGGTGTGCTCGTCGGGCTTGACCACGATGGTGTTGCCCGCGGCCAGCGCCGGGCCGATCTTCCACATGGCCAGCAGCAGCGGGAAGTTCCACGGCACGATGGCCGCGCAGACGCCGACCGGCTCGCGGCGGACAAGGCCGGTGGCCAGCGTGGGCACCTTCAGCAGTGGCCCGGACTGCTCGAAGGCGTAGGTGCGGGCCTGGCCGGCGAAGTAGCGCAGGTGGGCGATGGAGAACCCGATCTGGAAGGCCCCGGCCTGGCGGACCGGGGCACCGTTCTCCAGCGCCTCGAGAACGGCAAGTTGGTCGAGCCGCTCGCCGAGCCGATCCGCTATCGCGTCGAGCACGGCGGCCCGCTCCGCTGACGGCATCTGGCGCCACCGGCCGTCGGCGTGTGCGGCCGTGGCCGCCGCGATGGCCCGGTCGGCGTGCTCGCGGCCGCCCTTGGCCACGCTAGCCACCAGCTCTTCGGTAGCCGGGCTGCGGATCTCGAACCGCTCATCCGCGTCGACCCAGTCCCCGCCGATGAACATCGAGTAGCGGCGGATAGTGTCCATACCGCCCCCTTTCGCAGTCTGGTCCACGACGCTAAGCCGGGGCGAACCCGGCGTTAACGTCCTGGCAACACGAGGATGGGTCCCTTCCTCGGGCCACGGGCACAACGGTTGTGCCGCCGTACCAACGCCTGGGGACAGGCTTGATACCCGGGACCGACGACCGCCTGGGTCGCCAGCCGGACAATGAGAGCGTGACGAACCTGGCCAAGAACCTGACGGACACCACCCGTTCCCACGCCGGACGGGTGGCGGTGCGGGTGGACAACGCGGCGATGACCTACCGGGCTCTGGACGAGGCGAGCGCCCAGGTCGCCGGGCTGCTGCACGAGCGCGGGCTCGAACCCGGCGACCGGGTCGGCATCATGATGCCTAACGTCGCCGAGGTCCCCGTGGTGTACTACGGCGTGCTGCGGGCCGGCGGCGTCGTCGTCCCGATGAACCCGCTGCTCAAGGCCCGGGAGGTCGCCTACTACCTCGGCGACTCTGGGGCCGGGCTGATATTCGCCTGGCACGCGTTCGCGGACCAGGCACGCGCCGGTGCGGAGCAGGCCGAGGCGGAATCCATCGTCGTGGATGGGGTCAGCTTCCCCGATCTGCTGGCCTCCGCCGGCGCGGATGACCAGGTCGCGGACGCCGACAACGAGGACACCGCGGTGATCCTCTACACGTCCGGCACGACCGGCCACCCGAAGGGTGCCGAGCTGACCCACGGCAACCTGCTCAGCAACACCGAGGTGGCGTGCACCGACATCGTCCGCGCCGGCCCGGACGACGTCATCTTCGGCGGGCTACCGCTGTTCCATGTGTTCGGGCAGACCGTCGCGCTCAACGTGGCCGTGGCGTCCGGGGCATGCCTGACCCTGCTGCCGCGGTTCGACGCCGAGCACGCCCTGCGGATCATCGCCGGTCACCGCGTCACCGTCTTCGAAGGTGTGCCGACCATGTACGTGGCGCTGCTGCACCAGCCCGACCGCGCGGACTACGACACCTCCGCGCTGCGGATGTGCATCTCCGGCGGCGCCGCGCTGCCGGTCGAGGTGCTGCGCGGGTTCGAGGAGGCGTTCGGCGTCCCGGTGCTGGAGGGATACGGCCTGTCGGAGACCTCGCCGGTCGCGTCGTTCAACCATCCCGGCCGCGAGCGCAAGCCCGGCTCGATCGGCACCCCCATCCGGGACGTCCAGATGCGCGCCGTGGACGGCGACGACCACGAGGTCCCGCAAGGTGAGGTGGGCGAGATCGTCATCCGCGGGCCGAACGTGATGAAGGGCTACTGGCATCGTCCCGAGGCCACCGCCGAGGCGATCCGCGACGGCTGGTTCCACAGCGGTGACCTGGCCCGGGTCGATGAAGAGGGCTACTTCTACATCGTGGACAGAAAGAAGGACCTGATCATCCGCGGCGGCTACAACGTCTACCCGCGGGAGATCGAGGAAGTGCTCTACGAGCATCCCGCAGTTGCCGAGGCTGCCGTGATCGGCCTACCGCACCCGGCCCTGGGCGAGGAGGTCGGCGCCGCGGTGGCCCTCAAGCCGGGCGCCGTCATCAGCGCCGAGGAACTGCGTGACTACGTCAAGGGCCAGGTGGCGGCCTACAAGTACCCGCGCCACGTGTGGATCGTCGACGTGCTGCCCAAGGGCCCGACCGGCAAAATCCAGAAGCGGGATATCGTCATCCCGGCCGACCTGGCCGTCCCGTGAGGCTGCTGCTGCTCGCTCCCCCGGGCGCCGGCAAGGGCACGCAAGGCGAGCGGCTGGCAGCCAGGTACGGAGTATGGCACATCGCCGCCGGTGACCTGCTGCGAACCGAATCTCAGGCTGGGGGTCAGCTCGGCCGCGAGATCGCGGCCCATCAGGCCCGCGGTGATCTCGTCCCCGACAAGATCGTGCTCCACGCGCTGACCCCTGCCGTCGTCGAGGCAGCCGCTGCCGGCGGGTACATCCTCGATGGCTTCCCGCGAACCCTGCCGCAGGCCGCCGCCGCGGCTGACCTCGCGGCCCGGCTCGACGTGACGCTGGACGCAGTGGTCTACCTGCATGCGCCAGAGGAGGTGCTCACGCGGCGGCTGCTGGACCGTGCAAGCCGGGAAGGACGCGCCGACGACGTGGCTGACGTTATCCGGCACCGGCTCCGAGTGTTCGCCGAGACGACGGGCCCGCTCGTCCCCTACTACACCGAGCGGGGCATCCTGCTCGCGGTGGACGCCGACCAGCCACCCGATTCCGTCACCGCAGACATCCTGGCCCGGCTGGCCGAACTACGGCTGACCAGCCTGCGTGGCCACGAGGGCGGCGCATGCATATGAGTGAAAGAACGTCGGCCTTGCGGTTTCTTGCTGCTGGCCG
The DNA here is from genome assembly GCA_963844655.1 of uncultured Actinomycetota bacterium. Classification (GTDB taxonomy): domain Bacteria; phylum Actinomycetota; class Actinomycetes; order Streptosporangiales; family Streptosporangiaceae; genus JASHPR01. The sequence goes on from CAWJPA010000003.1 coordinate 416,581, forward strand.
CGAGCACCGCGGCGTTGCTGGATCACCTCGACGTCGGGCACGTCGCCGTGCTGGGCCACTCGACCGGCATGACCGCAGTGCGCTACCGCGTCGCCATCGTGCAGAACCGACCCTGTCACTGGAAGACGACGGCGCCGTCAATAGGCGGCGGCGACCCACCCTCATCACCCAGGCTGCGGCCCGCAACCTGGGGTAGGCGGAAGGATCTGTCGCGCTGGTTTCCCGTCTCGGCGAAGGTGGCCAGACCTGGACGCGGGCCAGCTGCGGGTCTTGGTCAGCTCCGGCGGATGACGTGGCAGCACGTCTGCGACGACCCGGCGGCCTGCGGGGCGGGCCTGCACAAGCAGCCGTGCCCGAAGTGCTGCCCGAGGGTGCGTCCGGCCGGCCGCCGGCATGAAGCTCGCGAGACCCTACCGCGGGTAGCCGCGCTCTGGGGACCAGCCTCCTGCTCGGCAAGTCCTGTGTCCCTGCGGGCTCTTCGTCGGGACCGATGAGGAAGGTCTTGATGTTGGAGGCGTCGTGGCCAGGGATTAGCGCTCCGTGCTGTGGGCAGAGACCCTGTCCGGCAGGACAAGGGTCACAGATCGTGAGGGGGCTGTGATGATCCGCAGAGCGGTGTGGCTGGTTGCCGTGACGCTGGGAGCACTGGCCGCGACTCAGTGGCAGGACATCATCCGCTATATCAAGATCAGGCAAATGTCGGCCGGCATGGGCCATCCGGAGAACGTGCCCGCCGAAGGCAGCACCGCCTACCCCCAGACCCCTGGCCGCGGCGCCAAAGACGGGACCGGTGATTTCGACTCGGCCCGGCGCGGCGGGCCAGCGTCAGGCTAGCCAGGTGCGCGGCCGGCGGTGCTCTTGGCCGACGTCAGCTTCCGCAGCGCCCGCCTGCGCGGACGCGGACGCCGCCCGGCCAGGTGAGACCATGACCGCCATCACCAATCCCGCGGCTGTTAGCGCGGCCGGGGCTGTCAGGTGAGCCCGCTCGGGCCCGTGCGGAAGGTGATGGCGGCGCTGGATGGCTGGCAGCGGCGGGCCCGGTGGGCCGGCGTGCCCTACGCGGTGGTGAAGAAGTTCGGCGACGACAACGCCAGCCTGCTGGTTGTGGCCCTGGCCTGGTACGGGTTCACCGCCATCTTCCCGCTGCTGCTGGTCGTGGTCACCGTGTTCGGCTTCATCGGCGCGCAGTCAATCGGCTCGGGCATCGTCGGCACGCTGCACCAGTTTCCGGTGGTGGGCTCCAGCTTCAACCCGGCCAGCCACCACGCGCTGCACGGCAGCGGGCTGGGCCTGGTGATCGGCCTGATCGGCCTGCTGTACGGCGCGCAGGGCGTGACCCAGACTGCGCAGCAGGCGATGGCCACGGTATGGAACATCCCGCAGACCCAGCGCACCGGCTTCCTGCCCCGGCTCGGCCGCAGCCTGGCCGCCCTGTTCACCATCGGCGGCGCGTTCGTCATCAACGCCTTCGTCACCGCCTACGCCACCGGCGGCACCACCAGCTACGCCATCCGGGTGCCGGTCCTGGCCGGCCTGCTAGTGATCAACGCCGGGCTGTACTTTGCCAGCTTCGCCCTGCTGACCGCCAAGGCGGTGGGCCCGCGCGGCCTGCTGCCCGGGGCGATCCTGGCCGCGGTCGGGTTCACCGCGCTGATTACCGTCGGCACCGGGCTGATGACCCACCAGCTCAAGAACGCCTCGGCGACCTACGGAGCGTTCGGCACGGTCATCGGCATCGTCGCGTTCTTGCTGCTGCTGGCCGAGCTCACCATGTACGCCGCGGAACTGAACCCGGTGCTGGCCCGCTCGCTCTACCCGCGGGCACTGCCGCTGGGCGGCGAGCCCACCGCCGCCGACCGGAAGGTGCTGGCCGACCTGGTCCACGCTGAACGGCGCCGCGACGACCAGGCGATCGGAGTCGGCTTTGGCGACCACGCCACCACCCAGGCCGCATCCGACGCCACCCGGCACACCGACCAGCCACCGTGACATGGCGCGCTCTGACCTGCGCCACGTTCGCCCCGTGGTCCTGGGAATTAGAGGGCAAGCCGATCCGTTCCGACCTGCTGATCTGCCCCGCCGCTCGTCTCAGCGCGAACCGTCGGGGGCGCTGGAAATCATTGACCGCGACGGCGCAGACGCGCCGTCGATGCGCCGCACGCCAGCTCAGTACCCCGGGCGCGCCAGGCCGTGTCTGCGGCTCCCATTCGGGTAGGAGCATAAACAAACGGCGCGCAGGAGGAAGGCTGGCGTGTTCGAAGCTGCCAACATCCGGGAATGGCGCGGCCACGACGTGGTTGACGCCGACGGTCACAAGATCGGTGAGCTGGAAGCCGTCTACGTCGACACCGGCACCGACTTGCCGTCGTTCGGCACGGTCAAGGTCGGGATGCCGGGCAGGCACCGGCTCGTGTTCGTGCCCCTTGACCAGGCGACCGTGGGCCCGGGCTACCTCAAGGTCTGCTACGACAAGAAGCAGGTAAAGGATGCCCCCTCGATCGGCACCGACGGCGAGCTGCCCGCAGGCGACGAAGAGGCGGTCTTCACACACTACGGTCTGACCTACGAGCCTGGCACCGGGGGTGAGCGGCGGCTGGCGCGCCGCTGAGCCGCCCGCTTGAACGGAGGATCGATGCTTGCCCTGTTTCTGCTGCTGGTGATAGTGGCAATGGTGCTGGGTATCGTGGGCGTCGTCGCGAAGGGCCTGCTGTTCTTGCTGTTTATCGGCATTGTCGTGTTCCTCGGCGCCCTTGTCCTGGGTGCCCTGCGGATGCGGCGGCGACCTGGGAGGCGCGCGGCCCGGTAATTTCCTTCGGTCACCCAGGTCCGCGGCAGTTACGGTGATTCGCTGCGACCTCCCCTTCGGCACGGATGCGGGGGCGGGGTGGGGGTGGGAGTCTGAGCGAGCGGCTAGGGCCTGCTGGCGGAACGGGCGCTGGGATGAGCCGTAGGCGGCGTCAGCTGCTGGTCGTGGGCATGACGCTAGCCAATGCCATGGTTCTGGTTGACCAGACTGCGGTCCCGCTGACCCTTCCGGCCATCATGCGGCAGTTGGCGGTCAGTTCCGGGCAGCTGCAATGGGTGCTCAACGCCAGCCTGCTGCCCCTGGCCGCGTTGCTGGTGCTGGGCGGCCGTCTGGGTGACCTGATGGGCCGCCGCCGCGTGTTCCTGGCGGGCACGATCTTGTTCGCGGGGGCTTCCGCTCTGGGTGGTCTTGCTCCCACTTTCCTGACTTTGCTGGTGTGCCGGTTTCTTCAGGGGGCAGGCGGGGCGCTGATGCTGCCCAACACGGTGGCTATCGTGAGTTCCGCCTTTGCCAGCAGCGAGCGGGGCCGGGCCCTGGGCACCATGGGCGGCGCGGCCGCGGTTGCCGGGGCGCTAGGGCCCACGATCGGCGGTGGCCTGACCGCCGCCCTCAGCTGGCGTGCTGTGCTGCTCGTCAACGTCCCCCTCGCCACGGCCACGGTCATCGTGACCTTGCGGGTAGTGCCGCGTGATCCGCCGCGCGAACAGGCGGCCCACGTCGATCTGCCCGGGGCGGCGGCGCTCGGGATGGCGCTTTTCGGCCTGGTCTTCGGGCTGGCTCAGGCCCAGACCTGGGGCTGGGGATCACCGCTGGTGCTCGGATCCCTCATTGTGAGCATCGCGTCGGCTGTGATGTTCGCCTGGATTGAGGGAAGGTCATCCAGCCCGCTGATGAGCTTCAGCCTGCTGCGGAGTCACCGTAACTATCTCGCGGCCACCATCAGCCAGACCATCGGCGGCATGGCCGAGATGGGACTGGCCCTGATCTTCCCCCTGCTGCTGATCCTCAATCTGCAGATGCCGCCCGGGCTGGCCGGCGTGGCCCTGATCCCCACGACGCTTCCCATGATCATCGTGGCGCCGCTGGCGGGGCGCTGGTATGACCGGGCGGGGGGCCGCTGGCCGCTGGTGGCCGGGTTTGCCATCTTGCTGTCCGCTGGCCTGCTGCTCGCCCTCGGCGTCCAGGCCAACTCCTACTACGCGATCCTGCCGGGCCTGCTGGTGTTCGGGCTCGGCCTGGCCGTGATCCTGACGGTCAACGACCCGGTGACGCTGGACACGATTCCCGCAGCGGACAACGGCCAGGCCTCCGGTGTCTCGGCGACCGCCGAGCAGTTCGGCGGAGCCATCGGGATCGCTGCGCTCTACCTGCTCTTCCATGCGACCTACGTCAAGACTCTCAACAACGCCATCTCCCGGGGACCACTGCCCGATGCCACACCGCGCCAGTTGCAGCAGCTCAAGAACGCCTTGCTGGCGGCCGAGCAAACCGGGCTACGCGCCCGCAGCTTTCCCCCCGACGTGCGCAAGTACCTCATCGTGGCGCGCACCGCATCAGACCACGGGTACGCCGCCGCTTTCCTGGCCGTCAGCGTTCTCGCCGCGATCGCGCTGGCAGCCATGGCCATCCTGGTCAGGCCAGCACCCCCCGATCCCGCCAAGGACAAAACGCAACGCACGCCCGCCCAGACACCGGATTCAGAGTAGAGCACTTCCGCGGCGCAGCCGAGTCGTCGGTCGCTCTGCTCAGAAACCGGCCAGCTGGGTGGAGAGGGCGACGCCGGCCAGGCAGATCAGGGCCTGGGGGGTGGGGGTAGCGGACGCGGCAGTCGCCGGTCTCGGCCAGCAGCCGGGCGGCGCGCACGGTTCCGGCCTTCCGCGGGATCTATCTGAACAGCGTGCCGAGCAGCAAGCTGCCTGCCGACGCCGCTGCCGCCTTGTTCGATACGCTCGTCTGGCTGGATCCGGCAACGCAGCGAGCATGGGGGCGTGCGTACCGGCCCGGTGGGGACGTGGACTTATGCGCACCGCGGAGCGTTGCGCATCTCCGCCGTGGCGCTGGCCGCACTGGTCTTCGTGTTCTGGGCCAAGCCGACCACCCTTATCGTCATTGTGATCGCCGTCCTGCTGCTGGTGGTCCTGGCTCTGATCGAGCTGATCGGCAGACCCCGCCTCCCCTGAGCCAGGCAACCGCGCGCCAGAGGCGGCGGCGCCGCCAAGTCTCCTCCGCAGACCGCCCGCACACCTACAAAGGTGCAAACGTCGATGCTGGTCAGGGCGTTCTGGGCATTGCACTCCAGCGCCGTGTGCGCAGATTCGAAGCTCCTGGCCGCCCAGGGTGATTGCATCCGGGCGTTGTGGGCGAAAGCTGTGATGGCCCCGCGGACGCGGGTGCTAGCGGCCCAGCCGTTCGGGCTGTGGACCCGAGAGGTCAGTTGCCGTCGGCAAGCTCAGTGGCTAGTTCCTTCTCATCCTCTTCGGACAGCGAGGTCTTGAGTACCTGCCCGCCGAATGGCCCCATCGCATCGGCGAACTTGTCCTCCGTGATCTTCTCAGCCATGATCACTACTGCGGCGGTGCCCGGCTTGAGCATGTCCTGCACCTGCGACCTGAACTGGTCGTTGACGCCGCTCTTGCCCAGCTTGCCGAACAGAGCGCCCATCGCGCCGCCCAGCAGCAGCCCCACGCCTGGGACGAAGAACAGCAAGCCGATCAGCATCCCCCACATAGCCCCGCCTGCCGCCGAAACTCCGACGATCTTCTGCGGGGTCTCGACGTGGCTCTTGCCCTCTGCGTCGACGGTGACGATGGCCAGGCCGGTGAGCTTGACGATGAAGTCCTTGGCGAGCGTCAGCACCTGGTTGTAAGCCTGGGTGGCACTGGCCTGGTTGTCGTAGCCAATCACAATCAGTTCAGACATGTTTCTCCCTTGTTGGCGGCAGCCTTCGGCTGCCGCAGATCTTCCACTTCGAACGGTAACGTGGCATGAAGTGCCTCGAAGTCGAAGTGAGTTATTGCGCCAGGTGTTGATGGCTGTCTGTTGGTAGCGGGGCGCGGGCCGTCTGCGCCCGGTTCGGCAAATCCGTTCGGGTGCTTGCCCTTGCCACCACACCCGCCGTCGCTGGCCAACAGGCACCTAGGCCGGAACGATGTGGCGGCCGCCTGCCTGGACCAAGGCACCGCCGACGATCTGAAGGCGTGGCGCAAAACCCAGCTGGCTGAGCGGCTTGCCTGGGCAGGAGTCTGGACCGACAGCGAGCGATGCTTCACGCGCGAGGACGTGCCATCTTCTGTTCCATCCTGAGGCCGGGATGATCAGTGATGGCCAGCCAGACACCCTGCTAGAGCAGCAGAGTGCCTGGTCAGGAGCGGAGGCTCGGGGATTTGAGCCCCGGATGGGCGCGAACCCAAACCGCATTAGCAATCCCTTCGCTGGCGCGAAAGCGACTCTAAGTGGACAGCACCTAGCGGAGTCCGCGCAGGTCAGGCGGTTGTGCCACGTAAGGCAGCGAAACCCAGCCAAGTCCCGTGCAAGCCATCTGGGGCCTGCAAGGGGCCAGCACCTACCCAGTTACGAACCAGGCAGCCGCACGCGCGCGGACGCATCCTGACAGCCCATGGCCGCGCGGGCCTGCCAGGGTTCACACCTCGTTTCGGTCCAGTGGGCGCGCCCGGCGCCTGGCGCCAGATGCCTGCTGCATGAGTCAGGCGGTGGGTGCGGTGAGGTTTCGGCGAGCTGTCCGGGCCCGGTCGAGGATCACTGCTGTGGCGGCGGTGAGGATCGCGGCTGTGGCGGCGATGACGGTGATCTGCCAGCCGGGCATGCCGCCGGTGATGATGGTGTGGATCTGGACTGTGGCTGGCCGGTTCCCGGCGTGGCGGGGGCCCAAGAACGGCGGGCCGGCGGTTACGGACCTGATGCCGGTCTGGGCGGCGAGGGCGGCGGCGCAGGCCAGCAGGGCGCCGGCGAGCCCGGCCACGATGCCGGCGACGCGGCGGATGGGGTGGATGGGTCGGATGCGGTTCAGGGCGGCCTTCTTGTGATCGTTGCTGGATGACAACACTTTCCACTGTCGCTGCCCCGCTGGAGACTGGCACGATGACCATCACACTGATCACCGGAGCCAACAAGGGCCTCGGCTACGAGACAGCCAGACGGCTCATCGATCTGGGTCATACCGTGCTGGCCGGTGCCCGCGATCGGCAGCGTGGTGTCCAAGCGGCGCGCGAGCTCGGCGCGACCTTCATCCACATCGACCCGACCGACGACGCCAGCGTTGCGGCGGCCGCCGCCCGGGTACGCAGCAACTACGGACACCTGGACGTCCTGATCAACAACGCGGGCACCGCGGCACCACGGCTGGGCGCTGAGGAGCTGACCGCGGACGCAGCGATGCAGGGATTCGCGATCAACGTCTTCGGCCCCATCAGAGTGACGCACGCGTTCCTGCCGCTACTGCGCGCAGCCGAACATCCGCGAATCGTCAACGTCTCCAGCGGGGTCGGGTCGTTTCAGCGGATCCTCGAACCCGGCACGGTGGAGAACGCGGTGATGTTGCCGGTCTACCCGGCCACCAAAGCGGCGCTGACCATGCTGACGGTGCAGTACGCCCGATCGCTGGACGGCATCCTGGTGAACGCGGCCGACCCCGGCTTCACCGGCACCGACTTCAACAACCACCGCGGCACCCAAACCGTCACCGAAGGCACCGACGTCATCGTCTACCTGGCCACCCTGCCGCCAGACGGGCCGACCGGCACCTTCCAGGACCGGCACGGCTTTGTTCCCTGGTAGGTCAAGCGAAAGGAACTCGACGCCGCGGGGCTTCATCGTGCCAGCACTAGGGCAGCGGCACGTGGGCAAAGACCAGGTTGGCCGAGGTGCGTTCGGCTGCCAGTGCGCCTTGATGCGGGTGAGCTCGGCCAGCGAATGAGTGTGGAAGCGCACCTGGCAGGTCCCGAGGCGTTCGTTGCAGCGGCCGGGAACGATTGGTTGCGGCGGGTGTGCGCTCAATGATCGTCTTCCTGGCGCAGCCGCCACTGACTGTAGTCGGTCAAGACGACGTCCAGCATCCTGGCTGGGCACCAGAACTGTCGTGTCAGCTCCCACCGGTCATCGTCAGCGGGGTCGAGTCCAAGTCGCTCCTTAACCTCCTGGCGGAAGGCGCCCGGGTCGCCGCCCTTCAGAACAGCAACTGCCCGTCCGGGTACAGCTCGGCCATGATCGCACGCGTGATCGCGAACGACTCACCGTCGGCCATCACCACGTCCCTCAGCGCGATCACCTGCCGGTGTCCCCCCACGGCCGCGAACCCGTACCGCCCGGCCGCTGCGGCCTCCAGCACCCCGTCTGCTGCTGAGCCCTGCCGTGCGTACTGCGTCGCCCCCTGGCTGTCCAAGGCCGTGAACTGGATCATCCACAGCCCCGGCCGGTAAACACGCTCACCGGCGTCCTGGCCCATGTGCCTGCCGCCTTTAGGCAACAGGAGGCCAATCTGACCCGTGTCAGCGCCGAGAAGGCTGCGGCCGAAGCAGGCCTCTAGGCCGAGACAACACAACTGGCTGCCCTGAATGCGCTCGCGCAGCGAGCCGCCCAGACGGTCGGCAGCTGTCCAAGCTGCGGCCAGCAGATCACCGGTCACTACCTGCTAGCCACCGGTCAGCGCGGGCGTGCGGCCGCTACGGCTGCGCTACAGCTGGGCGAGTGAGCTGGACCTGATGGCCCGGCTGGCCGGCCTGCGGCTGCGGGAGCGCTACCAGGACTGGGGGCGCGGCCCGTTCACCGGGGAGAGCCAGGACCACATCTCGGTCTGCGAGGTCACCGCAGCGCCTGCCGGATGAACGTGGCCACGGCGACCGGCTTCGCGATGAACGCGGTGTGCGAGCCGTCAATGGTGTCGGTCGTGGCGCCCATCCGCTGCGCCATGAACCGTTCCGCGTCCGGCGAGATCGCGTTGTCGTGCCCGGAGACCAGGAACCAGGACGGCTTGTTCTTCCAGCCCGCCGCGGTGGCGTTCTCGTTGAGCGCCGCGACCGCGAGCGGGCGCTGGGTCGCGAACATGACATCGGCCATGTCCACCGGCACGTCGGCGCAGAACGTCTCCCGGAACTGGTCCTTCTGGACGTACAGGTCGGGACCGCCCGCGGCGCCGGGCGCGTCGTAGGGGGTCGGGGCGACCGTCTTGGCGAGTAGGGGTGGCGGGAACGGCTGCTGCACAGTCGCGCAGCTCTCGCCCACCTCCAGCCCGAACGCCGCGAGAAAGACCAGGCCGGTCACGTTCTCCAGGCCGGCGGACGCCTGGGTGATCACGGCGCCTCCATAGGAATGCCCGACCAGCACGACCGGGCCGTCGATGGCCTTGACCACGTCGCTGACGACGCTGGCGTCGAAGGCGACGCCTCGCAACGGGTTCGGCGGGGCGAGCGCCGTATGGCCGGCGCTCTCGAGCTCGCGGATCACTCCCGCGAACCCGGATGCGTCGGCGAAGGCGCCGTGGACGAGGACGACGGTGGGACCAGGCATGGGGTTCTCCTCGGGGTCGGAGAGGTGGCCCGAACGACGTTACGTCACCGGACCCGAGCCAGTCGGCCCAGGGGTGCGCCGCCCGGCGCGTAACCGGTTGTTCTGTGCCGCTCAACCGCCATCCGACCACCACCTGCAAGCGGTACCGAGTCGGCACGCCGCCGAGCTCGTCCAGCGCCAGATCGCCGTGGCCACCTTGGGGCAGGCCCACGCCCTGCTCACGGCCGCGGCCGCCGTTGGGGCTCAGCGCCAGCATGGGACCGCTCGACGAACAGGAATGGAGAGACGCTGTGGCCGTGCGGCTACAGTAACGATCTCGCTGCGCTGCCCGCTGACCTGCGGCAATATGACGTTATGGCCGACCGCTACCGCACCGCGAGCGGCTGGAGCGTGGAAGTCGTCCAGCGGTCCGGAACACCTGACAACAGCGACGGCCAGCAACTGCGGGTCCGGTATCACGGGTTCTACGTCGCCGACGTCTGCACCGTCGCCGAGCTGGAGCAGTGGTTCCCGCTGGCCGACCTCGAGCCAGACGGGTTAAGCCTCGCGGCAGCGAAGCAACCCTGCAGGCAGGCGGCGTGCGCGGGATTGACGTGATCATCGTGGAAGCTGTGGCCCTATGACTGCCGTTGGGGATGATGACTGCCTTCGGATCCGGACCGGCTGCCTCGCTGACAGCGGCGGCGGTGTGCCCCACGAGCGCGATCAGCTTCCTGCCGCCTTTGCGCAAGGCTCAGCTAAGCCAGCTGCCGCCGGGTCACGCGGTCGCCGTGCTGGCGCAGTTCGCGCGTGCGGAGGGGCTGGAAGCTGCTCAGGTCACCGCTATCGGCGCGTTCGAGCGCGCCACCGTCGGCTGGTTCGACCGGGCCGCCAGGCAGTACCGCCGCATCCCGGTCGACGAGCAGTGCGAGGTGCTGTCGCTGATCGGTGACGTTGCTGAGGGCCAGGACGGCCCGATCTTGCATGCGCACGTCGTTTTGGGGCTGTCGGATGGGACCACGCGCGGAGGTCACCTCCTCGAGGGAGTGGTGTTCCCCACGCTGGAGGTCGTGGTGACTGAAACGCCGGCGGAGTTGCGCAAGGTGATGCGCCCAGATGTTGGAATCGTCCTCATCGATCTGGACCGGTCGGAGTCGTGACCTGGTGGTTGGTCTTATTGGAGTGCCCATCTCCCCGGAGCGGCGGGGTTCTGCTGCGCGCAGATGATCCGGTCCTTCGCAGCGGGCCGCAGCCGGACGTCGTGACGCTGCAGGAGGGCTTTACCGCTCTGGCTGATGGCCCATCAGGTCAGTCCCTGCTCATCGGGCTCAGGTCCGCCCTTTACGTCAGAACTGTGCTCGCCTGCTGGTTCCCGTCATGTCAGCCTCTTTTATCGCCGGTTCTTCCTACCAGGCCTACGGCCGGCTGCGGCGCGTGTGGTGGCCCAGTGCCAGGCGTGCGGCGCTGACGTCTTCGCGGCCGTGGCCGCCGTCAACGGCTGCGCGCCATTGGCGGGACAGCGCGGCCAGCACGGGCAGCGTGTCACCGCCTGCGGCCTCGATGGCCAGGTCCACGTCCTTGAGCGCCCATTCCAGCGGGAACTCAGGAGCAAAGTCGCCACGCTGCATCTTGTGCAGCTTGGCGTCTGCAATCGGCGCATCGAGTGGTCCGCCCTCGATCGCCTCGGCCAGCTTGGCGTCGTCGATGCCCAGCTGGTCGGCCAGTTCGAGAGCTTCGGCCACGCCCTCGATCAGGATGGACATGTAGGCGTTGACGACCAGCTTCATCCGGCTGCCCTGGCCAGCTCCACCCAGCCACACGGTCTTGCGGCCGATCGCCGAAAACGCCGGGCCTGCGATGAGCTGCGCGTCGCGCGGGCCGGAGGCCAGGATGAGCAGCTGGCCGGCCTCGGCGGGGCCTTTGCTGCCCGATACCGGCGCGTCCACGAACATCACGTCCGGCCGGAGCTGGCCGAGCCGGTCGGCGATCTCGGTGGTCGCGGCGACACCGATGGTGCCCATCTGCGCCCACACGCCGCCGCGGGGGAACGTCTCCGCCACCCCGTCGGCGAAGATCACCGATTCCACGACGGCGGCGGTGGGCAGCATCGTGATCACCAGTTGCGCACCGCGGATCGCCTCTTGCGGGGAGTCCGCCACCAGGGCGCCGGCGCCGGACAGTGCCGCGGTCGCCGATGGCGACCGGTCCCACACCGTCGTGCGTAACCCGGCCCCGGCCAGGTTGCGGGCCATCGCCGAGCCCATGATGCCAGTGCCAACGACCGCCACCGGGCCCGCGGCCGGGCCTTGCACATCAGTCACCTTGAACCTCCTTCATCGCTGTTGCGCGGTGATCATCTTCTCGAACCGTCGCACATTGACAGGCCAGGCCGCGCTTTCCGCCACCGGCCCCCCAACGACGCTAGCTGCCGCCATCCGGGCTATCTCAGCCGGCGGCCGCAGGCCTCTAAGGAGGCGACCTCCGCAACGCGGTGACGCTGAACAGCACCTTGGTGAACGTTGCCCCGGTCATCGGCCCGACCATCGCGGCGGTTCTAGTCAGCACCGCCGGCATCGGCTGGTGCTTCGTGGTCAAGGCCGCCAGCTTCAGCTTCGTCATCGTCTCGCTGCTAAGCCTCGACGCCCGGCGCCTGCACCCGGTCCCGCCGGTGCCGCGCGGCCGCGGAGCGGACATGTGGGTCTCCTTGGCTTGTGCTTTGGTGGTCGATGCGGAGCCGACCGCCCTAGACGGAGCCGCGGCCTTCCGGGGCGGGCGGGTGGAAGCTGAGATCCCGAGGATCCGCTTCACAAGGGGTACGTCCTCACCATCGCCCATCGGGCAGCCGCGTCGCGCCCGTAAGAATTACCGGTCTGTACCGGTTGTCGGCACGGCACAGATGGAGGCTGCATCGTGTCAAGCTGGCGGGCTCGCCCCGCCGGGCGCGACGGACCACGCCTAACGGCGTCACTTCCGGAAGCACAGGTCCGCAGCCGCCCGCAACTGCCGACGATTCCGGCTGAGTGCCCGCTGGGGACAGCATGGGGACAGCACAGGCCTTGATGATCTTGGAGAAAAGGAGCAGGCACCTTGCCTGTTCGGCAAAGTGCCTGGTCAGGAGCGGAGGCTCGGGGATTTGAACCCCGGATGGGCGCGAACCCAAACCGCATTAGCAGTCCCTTCGCTACCGCGAAAGCGCTGGCGACCCGGCCCCTTCTGACGTAATCCGCGCAGGTCAGCGGCGTTGAACCATACAAGGCGCCGGAACCCAATACAGCCCGCCGCAAGTCCTGCTGTGCCATCTCTGTGCCATCGCGCGCCCCCCGTCACGAGACCGGTCAGCGCCTGTCCCCGTATGACGCGGAGTTGCGCGCGTGGGGATAGCGGATCATGCGGGCGCCTCGGGTGGGTCATTGCCGCGCCTTCGATGAGCGGTGGATGCGATTGATCGAGCTCGAGGCGGGCTTGATGTGTGAGCCGCCGCGCTGGTGCGCCAGGGGCGACCAGGAATTAGCCACGTCATATTCACGCTGGCGGTCTGCCTGGCATCGGGTGCTTTGGCGTGCGATCGTTGGGTCGTGCTGGAGGGGGCACTGATGCCGTTAGCGGACGACCTGGTGGCGCTGGCGGCTCTAGCCGGCAATTCGGTGGTTGCTGCTGCTGCGACTGATGTCTGGGAGACCGTACGCGACGGGGTGGGGCGGTTGTTCGGGCGTGGTGGCCCGGAACAGGCTGAGCTGGCCGGGCGGCGGCTGGAGGAGACCCGCCGTCAGCTCGCGGCGGTGACCGGGGCGGAGCTGACACAGGCCCGGGCGGCGCTGGAGGCGCAGTGGACGACCCGGCTGGCTGACCTGCTGGAGGAGGACCCGGGCATCGAAGCTGACCTGCGTACCCTGATGCAGGAGATTCAGGCGCAGCTGCCTGCGGGCGTGGTGTTGGCGGCCGACCATTCAGTGGCGGCCGGGCGGGATCTGAGCATTGAGGCGTCCGGCGGCGGGGTGGCCGCAGGGGTGATGCACGCGTCGGCCATCGCCGGCATGGGCGGGACCGCTATCGGCCGGATGAACTACCAGCGGCCGCAGATCGCCAGCCAGCCGGTGTCGCTGGCGCCGCGGCCGGTGTTCCTGACGGGCCGCGAAGAACTCCTCGGCGAGCTGGACATGAGGCTGTCGGGTGGAGGCGACGGGGGACCGCGGATCATCGCGCTGTGCGGGCTGGGGGGTGCGGGCAAGACCAGCGTCGCGGTTGAGTACGCGTACCGGCACCTGGCCGAGACCGGGCTGGTGTGGCAGGTCCCGGCCGAGGATCCGACCGTCATTGTGGCGGAGTTCGCCAGGCTGGCCGGCCTGCTCGGGGCGCAGGACCCGGTGGCGCCGGGGGATCCGGTTGCGTCTGTGCACGCGGTGCTGGCCGCCTATTCCCCGGAGTGGCTGCTGGTGTTCGACAGCGCCCCAGACCGGGCTTCGGTGGAGCGGTTCTTGCCGCCGGCCGGGCCCGGGCGGGTGCTGATCACCAGCCAGAGCGTCCTGTGGCCGCCCGGTCAAGTCCTGGACGTGCCGGTGCTGGACGCCGAGGTCGCGGTGGGGTTCCTGGTCAGCCGCACTGGCGACCCGGACGGACCGGCTGCGCCCGAGTTGGCCACCGAGCTGGGCGGACTGCCGCTGGCGCTGGAGCAGGCGGCCGCCTACATCCAGGCGACCGGGGGCAGCCTGGCCAGGTACCTGGCGTCGTTCCGGCAGCGCCGCGACGGCCTGCTGGCCCGGGGCGAGCCGACCGGATACCGCAAGACCGTGGCCACGACCTGGTCGCTGGCATTCGGCCAGCTGGAGGACTCGGCACCCGCGGCGGTGGGGCTGCTGCGGCTGCTGGCCTGCTGCGCATCCGAAGCCGTCCCGCTGACCCTGCTGCTGCAGCCCCGGCCCGGGCTGGCCAGGAAATTCGGGGCCGAGGTCGCGCCGGTGCTGGTGCCGCTGCTTGACGATCCGCTGGCTGTGGGTGATGCGATCGCCGCGCTGCGCCGGTACTCCCTGGTCACCCCGGCTGGGGATGGATTGGTGTCGGTGCACCGGCTGGTGCAAGCCGTAACAGCTGATCAGATGTCGGCGGACGTGGCTAGTCAGTGGCGCGAGGCCGCTGCCGCCCTCGTCGAGGCCGCGATTCCCGGCGATACTGATCTGCCGCAGGCGTGGCCGGTGTGCGCGGCACTGCTGCCGCACGCCCAGGCAGCTCTGGCCGGTGACAGCCCTGGCATGGACCGGCTCGCGAATTACCTCGGCGCGCAGGGCAGTTACGCCGCCGCAGCAGAACTCCTGCAGCGGGTGCTGGATGCCCGGGAGCGGTCACTGGGCGCCGAGCACCCGGACACCCTGGACGCCCGGGGCAACCTGGCCACCTGGACCGGGGAAGCGGGGGATGCGACCGGGGCCCGCGACCAGTACGCCGCGCTGGTGCCCGTCGTTGAGCGTGTCTTGGGCCCCGAGCACCCGGACACCCTGACCACCAGGAACAACCTTGCCCGCTTTACCGGCCGGGCGGGGGAAGCGGCCGGGGCCCGCGACCAGTTCGCCGCGCTGCTGCCTGAGGTTGAGCGGGTTCTGGGCGCCGAGCACCCGGACACCTTGACCGTCCGGGGCAACCTGGCCACCTGGACCGGGCAGGCGGGGGATGCGGCCGGGGCCCGCGACCAGTACGCCGCGCTGCTGCCCGTCCGTGAGCGGGTCCTGGGCCCCGAGCACCCGGACACCCTGAGCAACCGGAACAACCTCGCCCGCTGGACCGGGCAGGCAGGGGATGCGGCCGGGGCCCGCGACCAGTTCGCCGCGCTGCTGCCTGAGGTTGAGCGGGTTCTGGGCGCCGAGCACCGGACATCCTGGCCGCCCGGGGCAACCTGGCCACCTGGACCGGGCAGGCGGGGGATGCGGCCGGGGCCCGCGACCAGCATGCCGCGCTGCTGTCCATCCAGCAGCGGGTCCTGGGCCCTGAGCACCCGGACACCCTGGCCACCCGGCATAACCTCGCCTACTGGACTGGGGAGGCCGGGGATGCGGCCAGGGCCCGCGACCAGTTCGCCGCGCTGCTGCCTGTGGTTGAGCGGATCCTGGGCGCCGAGCACTCAGACACTCTGATCACGCGGGACAACTTCGCCTACTGGACCAGGCTGGCAGGGAGTTAGCTGGGCTCGGAGCGAAGTAGCTACGCCATATTCAACTGGGCGATCTGTGTGGTGGCGGTCGAGTGCTTGTGGCGTGCGATAGTTGGGTCGCGAACGCGTGCGAGGGGAGCAGGGAATGCCGTGTAGCGGACGACCTTGTGCGCGCTGGCGGCGCTGGCCGGGCAAGACGGTGGTGGCCGCTGCGGCCACTGATGCGTGGGAGACGGTCCGGCGCAGGTTCGCGCGGCTGCTGGGCCGCGGTGACCCGAAGAAGGAGAGCTGGCGGAGGCGGCGGCTGGACGGAGACCGTCGAGCAGCTGGCAGCGGTGGCCAGCGGTGGAGCTGGAGCGGGCGCGGGCGGCTCTGGCGCAGCGGTGGGCGGGGCGGCTGGCGGACCTGCTGGAGGAGGACCCGGGCGTCGAGGCGGAGCTGCGGGCCCTGGTGCAGGAGGTCCAGGCGCAGCTGCCGGGGGCGGTGTCCGCGGCTGATCACGCGGCCGCGGCGGGCCGGGATCTGACATCCGAGGAGTCCGGCGGCGGGGTGGCCGCAGGGGTGATGCACGCGGCGGCCATCGCCGGCCTGGGCGGAATCGCTATCGGCCGGATGAACTATCAGCGCCCGCAGGTCGCCAGGCCAGCCGGTGTCGCTGGCGCCGCGGCCGCCGCCGCTCGCGGGGCGGGAGGAGCTGCTCGCGCGAACTGGGCACGCGGCTATCGGCTGGCGGTGACCAGGGTCCGCGGATCATCACGCTTGTGCGGGCTGGGGGGTGCGGGCAAGACCAGCGTGGCGGTGGAGTACGCACACCGGCACCTGGCCGAGGCCGGGCTGGCGTGGCAGTTCCCGGCCGAGGACCCGGCGTGTGCTGGCGGCGAGTTCGGTGAGCTGGCGGCCCAGCTCGGCGCCCGGGACGCTGGTTCGATGCAGCGGGATCCGGTGGCGTCGGTGCACGCGGTGCTGGCCGCCTATCCGGCGGCGTGGCTGCTGGTGTTCGACAATGCGCCGGACCGGGCTTCGGTGGAGCGCGTTCTTGCCGCCGGCCGGGCCGGGCGGGTGCTGATCACCAGCCAGAGCGCGCTGTGGCCGCCCGGCCAGGCGTGGAGGTGCCGGTGCTAGACCCGGAGGTGGCGGCGGGTTTCCTGGTCAACCGCACCGGCGACCCGGACCGGCAGGCCGCCGCGGAGCTGGCCGACGAGCTGGGCGGGCTGCCGCTGGCGCTGGAGCAGGCCGCCGCCTACATCCAGGCCACCGGGGGCACCCTGGCCGGGTACCTGGCGTCGTTCCGGCAGCGGCGGATGGACCTGCTGGCCCGGGGCGAGCCGACCGGGTATGGCGAGACGGTCGCCACGACCTGGGCGCTGGCGTTCGGGCGGCTGGAAGGGGGCGCCCGGGGGCGGTCGGGGCTGCTGCGGCTGCTGGCCTGCTGCGCGCCCGAAGCCGTCCCGCTGAGCCTGCTGCTGCCGCCGCGGCCCGGGCTGGCCGACAAGCTCGGGGCCGAGGTGGCGCCGGTGCTGATACCGCTGCTGGACGATCCGCTGGCCGCTGGTGATGCGATCGCCGCGCTGCGCCGGTACTCCCTGGTCACCCCGGCCGGGGATGGGTCGGTGTCGGTGCACCGGCTGGTGCAGGCCGTCACCGCTGACCAGATGCCCGCCGAGCTGGCCGGCAGTGGCGGCAGGCCGCCGCCGCCCTGATCGAGGCCGCGATTCCCGGCCGACCCGCAACTGCCCGGCAGGCGTGGCCGGCGTGCGCTGCGCTGCTGCCGCACGCCCGGGCGGTCCTGGACCGGTGACAGCCAGCGGCACTGGACCGGCATCGCGCAATTACCTCGGCGCTGCAGCGGCAGCTACGCCGCGGCGCCGGGATGCTCCGGCAGCGGATGCTGGACGGCCCGCGAGCAGGTCACTGCGGCCCCGAGCACCCGGACACCCTGACCGCCCGGACCAACCTCGCCTGCTGGACCGGGGAGGCGGGGGATGCGGCCGGGGCCCGCGACCAGTACGCCGCGCTGCTGCCCGTCGTCGAGCGGGTCCTGGGCCCCGAGCACCCGGACACCCTGATCACCCGCACCAACCTCGCCCGCTGGACCGGGGAGGCGGGGGACGCGGCCGGGGCCCGCGACCAGTTCGCCGCGCTGCTGCCCGTCGCTCGAGCGGGTCCTGGGCCCCGAGCACCCCGACACCCTGACCGCCCGCGCCAACCTCGCCTGCTGGACCGGGGAGGCGGGGGACGCGGCCGGGGCCCGCGACCAGTACGCCGCGCTGCTGCCCGTCCGCGAGCGGGTCCTGGGCCCCGAGCACCCGGACACCCTGACCGCCCGCGCCAACCTCGCCCGCTGGACCGGGGAGGCGGGGGACGCGGCCGGGGCCCGCGACCAGTACGCCGCGCTGCTGCCTGTCCGCGAGCGGGTCCTCGGCCCCGAGCACCCGGACACCCTGACCACCCGCGGCAACCTCGCTTGCTGGACCGGGGAGGCGGGGGATGCGGCCGGGGCCCGCGACCAGTACGCCGCGCTGCTGCCCGTCCGCGAGCGGGTCCTGGGCCCCGAGCACCCGGACACCCTGACCACCCGGCACAACCTCGCCCACTGGACCGGGGAGGCGGGGGATGCGGCCGGGGCCCGCGACCAGTACGCCGCGCTGCTGCCCATCCGCGAGCGGGTCCTGGGCGCCGAGCACCCGCACACCCTGACCACCCGGAACAACCTCGCCCACTGGACCGGGCAGGCGGCCCGGACGCAGGGTGAAGTAGGTACTGCATATGCACGCTGCCGCGCTGATGCGTGCGTGGCGCAGGGCTTGATACCGGAAGCGCTGGTCGAGCTGTATGCCTCGCCGATGACGTGGATGGTTGCGCGGTTCAGTCAGGTAGCTGCTGCCACTGTGTGCGCGGTGGTGTGCTGGCTGTGCTGGTTGCGCGGTGTGTAGGCGGACACTGGGGGCGTAGAAGTCTGGTGCCGGCGAAGTGGCGCTGCCGCTGGCGCAGTGGACCGGTGACATCGGTGGTGAGCCGCTGCGGTGACCGATGCGTGGGCGGCGGGCCGAAAGATGCCGCTTCGTCGGCGGTTACGGATGCTTACGACGAGCCTGAAGGCGCAGGTGCGGCAGAAGCTGGCGGGCGCGCCCGGATGATGAGCTGGTGCTGGCCCGTCATGAGCAGGATCCGCAGGTGTGGGACAAGCCGCTGGCGCAGGAGCTGACCGCGGCCGGGGCGGGTGATGACCCGGGTCTGGTGTCGGCGGCGCAGGCGCTGATGGAGCTGGTGGACGCGGCCGGGTCCGCGGCCGGGAAGTACCAGGTGTCGGCGTCGGATCATTCGGTGGCGGCCGGGCGGGATGTGAACATCACCGCGTCGGGCGGGGGGACCGCGGCCGGGGTGATCCACGGGAACGTGAGCCGCCGGGCCCTACCGCGCCGGGTCCGGCGAGGGGTAGCCGCACCCGGGACTGGACTCAGGGCCCCGGGTCGGTGGTGCGCTGACCGCGGGCGCGGTGCGGCTGTCGGCACGCTGGAGTACCAGCGGCGGCCGGAGGCGGCGGGCTGCCGGTGCGGCTGGCGCCGCGGCCGGTGGTGCTGGCGGGCCGGGAGGGGCTGCTGGCGGAGCTGGATGCCCGGCTGGCGGCGGCGCCGGGGAGCCGGGGCCGCGGGTGGTGGCGTTGTGCGGGCTGGGGGGTGCGGGCAAGACGAGCGTGGCGGTGGAGTACGCGCACCGGCATCTGGCCGAGGTGGGGGTGTGCTGGCAGTTCGCGGCCGAGGACCCGGCGTGCTGGCGGCGGAGTTCGCGGTGCTGGCCGCGCAGCTCGGGGCGCGGGAGGTGGTGGATGCGCGGGATCCGGTGGCGTCGGTGCACGGCGGTGCTGGCCGCGGCGCCGGCCGGGTGGCTGGTGGTGTTCGACAACGTGCCGGACCGGGCGGCGGTGGAGCGGTTCTTGCCGCCTGCCGGGCACGGGCCGGGTGCTGGTCACGACCCAGAACCAGCACTGGCCGCCCGGCCAGGCGTGGAGGTCCCGGTCCTGGACCCGGAGGTGGCGGCGGGGTTCCTGGTGAGCCGGACCGGCGACACGGACCGGGCGGCGGCCCGGGAGCTGGCCGCGGAGCTGGGCGGGCTGCCGCTGGCGCTGGAGCAGGCCGCCGCCTACATGCAGGCCACCGGGACGCCGCTGGCCGGGTACCTGCCGTTGTTCCGGGACCGGCAGGCGGACCTGCTGGCCCGCGGCGAGGCCGCCGGGCACCCGGCGGACGTGGCGGCCACGCTGGGCCTGGCGCTGTCCCGGCTGGCGGACCATGCCCCGGCCGCGGCGGGGCTGCTGCGGCTGCTGGCGTTCCTGGCACCCGAACCGGTCCCGCTGGCCCTGCTGCTCGCCGTCACGCAGGTCGCTAGCGAGCTGGCCCCGGAGGTCGCGGCCGCGGTCGGGCCGCTGCTGGGTGATCCGGTGGCGGCGGGGGATGCGGTCGCCGCGCTGCGCCGCTATTCGCTGGTCACCCTGGCCGGGGACGGCCTGGTGCTGGTGCACCGCCTGGTCCAGGCCATCACCCGCGCCCAGCTACCCGCGGAGAGGCCGGCCAGTGGGAGCAGGCCGCCGCGGCCCTGGTCGAGGCGGCGGTCCCCGCCGACACCGCAACTGCCCGCGGCGTGGCCGGTGTGCGCGGTGCTGCTGCCGCACGCCCGGGCGGTCCTGGACCTGACCAGCGGCGGCATCTGGCGGATCGCGCAGTACTCGGCTATAGCGGCAGCTACCCGGCGGCCCGGGACCTGTTCGGGCTGATCACCGACGCCCACAGCGAGGATGACGCCTACGGGCCCGAGCACCCCGACACCCTGACCGCCCGCGCCAACCTCGCCCGCTGGACCGGGGAGGCGGGGGATGCGGCCGGGGCCCGCGATCAGTTCGCCGCGCTGCTGCCCGTCCGCGAGCGGGTCCTGGGCGCCGAGCACCCCTACACCCTGACCACCCGCGGCAACCTCGCCCGCTGGACCGGGGACGCGGGGGATGCGGCCGGTGCCCGCGACCAGTACGCCGCGCTGCTGCCCGTCTATGAGCGGGTCCTGGGCCCCGAGCACCCGGACACCCTGACCACCCGCGCCAACCTCGCCCGCTGGACCAGAAAGGTCGTCTCGGGCCAAGAGTGAAGTAGCTTCCGCATGTTCACAGGCCCTGGCTGATGCCGTTCGGCCCGCTGACCAGCGGCGCGTAACCGGAGGCTGTCGCGCTTCGTTCCTAAGGCTTATTTACAACACACCACCGTGTGAGCAACCCACTGGTCGAGAAGCTTGAAATGTCCCCGAGCTCGGCGCTATCAGGGGTCCAAGTCGCAACGCCAGTCACGCACGCCCAGTCGGCCGCCAGATCCCACGCAGCGCCTATTGACCTGGTCCTCATCGGGAGTACGGGACGTCGAGTCACACGCGGCCGACCACGACCCGGCCGCAGTCGGCATTAGCAGTCCCTTCGGCACTGCAGAAGCGGTGAAAACCGACCCGCGTCTAACGCAATCTGCGCAGGTCAGCGGGGGCATGCCATACAAGGCGCCGGAATCCGGCACAGGACTGCGCAAGCTGCGGTGTGCCAAAACTGTGCCATCACGGACCCACTTACAACGCGGGGCGCTGCATGCGGGCGAACGCATCCGACGGCTCTTGGTCACCCACTCGCCAGGCCGCCTGGCGAGCAGCCTTAGGTCACTGCCCTCGCCGTCCGCGCCCGCTCTTCTTCCCGCTCCTGTTGCTGGTGAGCCATAACGGTCAGATAGTGCCGCTGGACGGCCAGAAGTCGACCTTCTCACGGATTGCCCACATCAGGGCGTCGAGCCCCAGCAGCGTGTCGCGCGTACTGTCGCCTTCGGCGTCCCGTCCGCTGTTTGCCAGTACCGTCCAGCAGAAGCCGTCCGCGGTGCGGACCATGATCGACCGTGTCCCGGGCAGGCTGCCGGTGTGCCACCAAGTTCCGGCGCTGTTGGTCTGCCATCCGCAGGCATACCCATTGGAGCCGGGCAGGCCTGATGGCATGGTCATCATGGTGATGGTGTCCAGGCGGAGCAGATCCGGTGGCGGCGACAGTCCGTCTGTCCGGATCAGGATGCGCAGCAGGTCCACGGCCGTGGAGATCCAGCCGCCGTGCGAGTCCATCCGCGACACCTGCATGTTGTAGGGGTCGGCACCGTCCAGCCCGTAGTAGACCGCCTCACTGGGCTGCCGGTCCGCGAGCGTGTTGCCCGCGATCGCCATCGCGCTTCCGCAGCGGTCCAGGATGCTGTTCCGGACGTGATCTTCATAGGTTTCCCCGGTTACCGCCTCGATCACCCGGCCGAGCACGCAGTACCCGAAGTTCGAGTAGGCGAACGCGGTGCCCGGCGCATTGTCCAGGGCCCGGGTGGCGAGCACCTTCGTGATGAGGTCCCGCCCGCTGAGCGTGGGATTGGTGAACATGGGGTCGTTAGCGTCGTTGGCCCAGCCGCCGCCGCCGTGCTGCAGCAGGTGCCGAACGGTGATCTGGGTGACCCGCGGGTCGACCGGCGTGCCCAGCGCGGCCAGGTGACCGTTGGGCCCGAAGACCAGGTCGCCCAGGCTGAGCGCCGAGCTCGCTTCGAGCCCGAAGACCGCAAGCGAGGTGACCGGTTTGGTGAGGCTTGCGATCCTGAACCGGGTCGAGACCTCCACGCTCTCGCCAGTCGTCTTGTCCGCGACGCCGAATCCGCTGGCGTATGCCAGCCGGCCCTCCCGGGCCACGGCCAGGGACAAGCCCGGGATCTCGTAGTACCGCATGAACTCTTCGGCCAGACCGGGTATGACCTGGTCGGCGTCACGCCGCTGCCACAGCGCGCAGAACCGCGGCGGGGCCACCCCGCCGTTGACCTGGTTGTAAGCACCGGCCGACGCCGGCCGCTGCCCGGCCCCGTCCTGCGCTGTCAGCTCGCTCGAGAGCGTGCCCGAGTCGATACCGTGCCGCGAGGTGCCCGTCAGCCCGCGGGGCTTTTCCCAGCGTCCGATGATGAAGGGAGGACTGCCGAACGCGCTGAGCTGCACCGGCCACCAGCCCTCGCCCGTCAGCTGGTTGAACTGGTCCTGAAAGGAGCTGAGATGGGCCGGACCGCTGACCGTCCACTCCCGTCCGTCGGACTCGACCCAGATCGAGGAAAAGCGGGATACCCACGTTGGGGGCGACCCCGGAGAATCCGGGCTGGGCTCCCAGCTCGTGTAACCGTCGAGATCAGCTATCCGGTAACCCATCTGCCGGACTTCGCGCTGGTGGCTGGAGAGGTTCAGGATGTTGAAGTCGTGCCGGGCGGCCCACGCAGGCCCGGCTGTCTTCTCCCAGATCGCCGCGTACATCGTCGCTGAGTCCACGGTGTACCCGCAGACCCGCACCGGGGTGTTTCCCTGGGACTGCTGGTCGTTGAATACCGACTGGTAGTCCGCAGCCGCGATCGCATGCCAGACGATCTGCGCGGGATGCTCGGGACACTCCTCCCAGATAGCGGCGTAGCTCGCCGCATTGCCTGACACATAGCCCCACAGATCGGCGAGCCGGTATCCAAGTTGACCCGAATACAGGACGAAAGCGTCCTGGTACTCCGAGTCGCTCAAGTTGAAACCGAAAATCCCCTCCCCCCCGGACATGCCCAACGCGCCGACGGCGGACGGCGACGGCAACTGCATCAATGGCATGGGCCCCCCACTGCTTCCGGCTTTCTCAGCTTGTCCCACAGCCGTTCACCCCACAAGTGCAGTATGGGGCGGCATCGCAACACTGGCTCCGCCACGGCGAGGCCGCCAGACGCCAGGGGACCAATCGCGGCCGGCGCCCAAATTGGAATGCGCTTGGTCTCGCGGCAACAGGCATGATGCCGGCTGCGCAACGCGTCGCCAGCGTGCTAGCGTCCTGGTGATCGTGATCCATCGGCAGGATGTGAGGCCCATGAACGCAGTATCCGCAGTGGGTGCTCCCCTGCAGTCCACGATCCCACGACTGAGGTAGTCGCTACCGGGAGCGCCCGCCAGGCAACTCGCGAAAGGCGACTCCCATGAACACAACACCTTCTTCAAGCCGTATTAGATCAAGCGGCGCCGCTGCGCAGCGGCGGGTCCGGCGCTCCCCGCGCCGGGCTCCCGGATTGACGGGCGCGGAGCGGCGCCCACTGGCGGTGTTGCTGACCGCCAATGTCATCTCGATCACCGGGAGTTCGCTCACGCTGATGGGCGTGCCGTGGTTCGTGTTGGAAAGCACCGGGAGCGCGGCTGATGCGGGAGTGGTCGCGTTCTGTGCGATGCTGCCGGTCGCGCTTGCCGCGCTGATGGGTGGCCCGGTCGTGGACCGGGTGGGGCGACGGCGGGTCAGTATCGCGTCGGACCTGGTCTGCGGCGCTGCGGTCGGCGCAGTCCCGGTGCTTCAGTCCGCCGGGATGCTGCGGTTCTGGATGCTGTGCGCCCTGATGGCAGTGACCGGCCTGTTTCATGCCCCGGGCGACACCGCGCGCGGGGTTATGCTGCCTGTTCTCGCTCAGCAGGCCGCGGTTCCCTTGAGCCGGGCTGCGGGCTTTTACGATGGCGCGTCACGCTGCGCGGGCATGATCGGCTCGGCCGTCGGCGGCGTCCTGATCACCGTCCTGGGTGCAAGTCACGTGCTGATCGTGGACGCCGCGACCTTCGGGGTATCCGCCGTTCTTATCGCGCCGGGCCTACGCGGCCCGCCTGAAACCCGTTCCCGGCCGGAGGCAGGGCAGGCAGGTCTGCGGGCCTACCGCCGGGCGCTCGGCGAGGGCTACCGGTACGTACTGGCGTCTCCGTTGCTGCTAGGCATCTGCCTGGTCACCATGCTTGCCCAGGGCCTAGACCAGGGCTGGAGCGCGGTCCTCCTTCCGCTGCACGTCCGGGACAGCCTCGGCGGCCCGTCTGCCCTGGGCCTGGTGGAGGCCCTGTTCTGCGGCGGAGCCCTGACCGGGGCGTTGCTCTACGGGGCGGTGGGGCACCGCTTCCGGCGCTGGCCTGTGTACGTGGTCGCGTTCCTGATCGTGGGGACACCCCGCTTCATCGTCGCTGCCGTGACCGGCACGGTGGCACCTCTAGCCGTGATGATGACCATCGAGGGCCTGGCCTGCGGGGTCATCAACCCGATCCTGGCCACGGCCATCTACCAGACGGCGCCCGAGGAGCTGCGCAGCCGCGTACTGAGCGCGACGACCGCCTCGGCCCTAATGATCGCCCCGCTGGGCGGTCTAGCGGCAGGCTTCCTGGCGGGCACAGTCGGCCTGACCGACGCGTTGCTCGCCGTCGGCGGCGTCTATCTGCTAGTCACGCTCTACCCGGCGATCTTCCCTGCCTGGAAGCAACTAGATCATCCAGGCCAACTCGCGGCGCGATCCGGCAAGCCCAGGGCGCCCAAGCCGCCAACGCTAGTGCATGCTGTTCTAAACGAGTCCGGAGGACTACCAGCCAGATACTGAACCTTGGTCCCTCCCCGGCAACCTACGGCCGCCGAGCCGCCCAGCAAGGTTGTTCCCCCGCCTTGAAGGGATTTTGTCAGCAGGGCATGCTACGACCTTTGTGGACGGGCTCAGCTTCCTAGCTGGGACCACGTTGGCCGTCGTGTCGCTCCAGGAGCCATCAGTGGATTTAGCCGGCATTCTCGCTGCGCAGGCATGGGCGAATGACGGTGTGGCGCGATGGCGCAGGAGCACCCAATGAAACCCCCGGAGCCGTACCGCGAGTGCTGGTGCCGCGATCCGCACACCGGCCGACTGCTGGGCCGAGGATGCCCCAAGCTAGGCCAGAAGGGCCACGGGGCCTGGTACGCGCAGTATTCGGCACCGCGCGGCGCTGACGGCCGTCGCCGCCGCCCGCGGATCGGTCCGTTTCCGACCAAGAAGGCTGCCACCGACGCGCTCGCGGACGCGATTGGCCGGGTCCGCCAGGGTGGCCATATCGAGGACCGCCGTACGACGTTCGGCGAGTACCTCACCCGGCGGTTGCGCTGGTGGGGATCGGAGGCTGAGCTGAAGCCGAGCACGCTGGCCAGTTACCACGAGGCGATCGAGCTCTACTTCCGGCCAGGCCTCGGGCACGTCCGGATGGTCGACCTCCGCGATCACCATTTCCGCGACCTGTATGCGGCCATGCGGCTGATCAACCGTCCCGAGCTAGGCGCCGGGCATAACGAGCTGCTGCGCAGGCTGACCGAGGCGCGCGTCACGGTGGCACACCTGCCTGGCCAGCGCGTGTCGACCAGGCCGCTCAGCGAGGCGCGGATAAAGCGCGTGCATGCCGTCGCGCGCAGCGCGCTCAGCGATGCCGTACGCATACGCTGCCGGTGAACCCGGCCGCCGCAGTGAAGCTCGGCGGCAGGCGCGGCGCGCGGAAGGTGCGGCCGTTGCTGTGGACCGAGCCGCGGGTCGACCGCTGGCGCGAGACCGGCGAGATCCCGGCTCCGGTGATGGTCTGGACCGCTGCGCAGTGCGGTGCGTTCCTGGACTCGCTTGAACCAGCGATCAGCCCGAGCGGCTGTACGGACTGTTCCATCTGGCCGCCTACGCCGGTATGCGACGCTCAGAGCTTGCCGGGCTCGGATGGGCCGACCTTGACCTCGACCGCGGCCGCATCGATGTCCGCCAGGCCCAGGTCGACGACCAGCTCGACTCCACCAAAAGCGGAATCGGACCGCCAGGTGCCGATTGACCCCGGCACCGTCAGTGTCCTCAGGGTCTGGCGCAAGGACCAGCTCGCTGAGCGGCTCGCGTGGGGATCTGCCTGGACCGACTCCGGCCGTGTGTTCACCCGCGAGGACGGGACGTCGCTACGGCCCGGCTGGATCAGCCAGCGATTCGGCGCTCTCATCGATCGGGCAGGGCTGCCACCGATCCGTTTCCACGATCTGCGCCACGGCACGGCGACGATGCTGCTGGCGGCAGGTCAGCCGATGAAGGTGATCTCGGAGATCCTCGGGCACGCCACGTCGGCGTTTACGGCCGACGTCTATACCGAGGTCGCCGACGCCGCGGCCGCGGCGATCGCCGCCTACATCCCGCGCCGTAGTCGCCCCCCCGCCGATTGACTGCCCCACGCGATACCGCCCGCTACATGATGACCGAGGGGCCGAGCAGATGGCGAACGAGTGGGTCATCGTCACCGCGATCGTGGCGCCCGAGTCCGGGCTGCTGTTCGCCGCCGGAATCACGAAGCACCGCGTGGATCAGCTCCGCATCCTGACCAGTCCGGCGCCCCCGGAAGGCCCAGCATTGGCACAGCTGGGGACCGCAATGATCGCTGAGACGCGGCCAGCCACCGCGCCCCGTCGGCGTGGTGGCTGGTCAGCAGCGGAGGCTCGGGGATTTGAACCCCGGATGGGCGCGAACCCAAACCGCATTAGCAGTCCCTTCGCCGCCGCGAAAGACACTGTAAGCCGACGGTCCCCACGACAATCCGCGCAGGTCAGCGGGGTTGTGCCACGTAAGGCAGCGAAACCCAGCCTAGTCCCGTGCAAGCCATCTGGGGCCTGCAAGGGGCCAGCACGTACCCAGTTGCAAACCGGGCAACCGCATGCGCACGGGCGCATCCTGGCAACCCTTGGCCGCGGGGCGACTGACCGGCAGACTGCTCGGTCAGATTGGCCTTTCGCCTACTGCATTCAGCTGCCGACGCAGTCGAGCTAGATCGGCGGCATGCTGGTGCGGTAGTACACCTCGTGCGCCGCATCGGCCGCCGTGACCACCTGTAGGCAGTCACCGCCGGCGCGGCCGAACGCAAGCTCCGCTGTGCCATCCGTGTGCGATCGCCAAACCTTCTGTAGACCGGCCGGTCGGATGTTGAGCGACCGCGCCGTCTACTTCTGTAGGCCTGGACCAACGACCCGGACCGCTGCGCCGCGGCCGGGGTCCCCGACGAGGTCGGCTTCGCCACGAAGATCGCTCTCGGCCGGCGAATGCTCCAGTGCGCCGCACACTCGCTGTCCTCGTCGCTGGCAGTGACGAGGACCAGGGCTACCAGTGTTTGGCACTACCGCGGAGCGGGTAGCCGCACGCGACGGTCCGGCCAGGATCAGGAGAACCCGGCCCGCGGCACGCAAGAAGGGAAACATGGCTGTGTCAGTTGACGTTCTCGGACAGCTCTCTGAGGCTGGGGTTTCGGTGTGGCTGGATGACATCAGCCGCGACCGGCTGCGTACCGGCAACCTGCAAGAGCTGGTTGACGAGTACCACGTGGTTGGCGTGACGTCCAACCCGACGATCTTCGCGCACGCGGTGGACCACGGGGACGCCTACGACGGCCAGCTCACCGACCTGAAGACCCGCGGCGTATCGGCGGAAGAAGCGTCGCGTGCCATCACCACTTATGACATCCGCTGGGCTTGTGACGTGCTCCGCTCGGTGCACGACGAGACAGCCGGGCTGGATGGCCGGGTGTCCATTGAGGTGGATCCACGGGTGGCCAAAGACACGCACAAGACCATTGCCGAGGCGCGCAACCTGTGGTGGATGGTGGACCGGCCGAACCTGTTCATCAAGATTCCGGCTACGCCCGAAGGGCTGCCCGCTATCACGCAGGCCATCGCGGAGGGGATCAGCGTCAACGTCACGCTGATCTTCTCGCTGCAGCGGTATGGCGAGGTCATTGACGCCTATCTGGCGGGCCTGGAGCAAGCCAGGACGGTCGGGTGCGACCTGTCCCAGATCCACTCGGTGGCGTCCTTCTTCGTCAGCCGGATAGATGCCGAGGTCGATTCCAGGCTGGACAAGCTGGGCACCCCGGAGGCGGCGGCGCTGGGCGGCAAGGCAGCCATCGCCAACGCCCGGCTGGCCTATGAGCTGTTCGAGCAGCGGTTCACCGGGGATCGCTGGCAGTCGCTGCAGGCCAGCGGGGCGCAGATCCAGCGGCCGCTGTGGGCCTCGACGTCCACGAAGGATCCGGCGTTCCCCGACACTATGTACGTCACCGAACTCGTCGTCGCCGACACGGTGAACACCATGCCCGAGGCCACCATCAAGGCCACGGCCGACCACGGCCAGTTGCGCGGCGACACCGTGCACGGCACCTACGACGCGGCCCGGCAGGTCTTCACCGACCTGGAGAACCTCGGCATCAGCTACGACGACGTGGTGCAGGCCACCGAGGATGAGGGCGTGGCGAAATTCGAGACATCGTGGAACGAGCTGCTCCACACGGTCAAGAAGAACATGGGACTCTAGCGCTGCATTCCTTACAGGCCTGTTGAATGTGGCACGGAGTGGAGGCAGCGCTTACCCGCAGGAACCCATGCACAATGCCAAAGCCACTGCGGGAGCACCCGGAGCGGCGACACATTCGGCCAGGCCAATCGCACAAGGACGCGAGCAGCCCGGCGGGACGTTGGTTCTGGGGAGCTGTCCGTAGTTGCGGGCGGACTCATCTGCGGGCGGGCTCTGGCTGGTCGCCCCCGGGATCAGCTTCCTGGTCGTGAGCTGAGTCGTGGGTGGCCGCTGGGGTGCTGCCCCAGGCGACGGTCTCGTTCATGATGCCGATGATTTTCCCGGCCGGGATGGCGAGCAGGCAGATCCCGGCACAGGTCCACATCAGCCACCAGGCGTGCGCGATGATCGCCAGCCCGCCGGTGGTGAACGCGGCCACCACCACCGCTACCAGGACCCAGGATGCGGGCTTGCCGTGCGGGTGCCCTCCTTCGGGGACGTGCCGGTGCTCAAGCGATTCCCGGGGGTTGTCTCCCTGGCCGGGGGAAATCTCCGCGCTGGTCCCGCTGCCGCTGACCTCGCTTCGCCTCGGTACTCTCAGGCGCCCGGTGGCGGGGTGCAGATCCGCCGAGAACGTGGCGCCGATCAGCACCGCAAGGCCCGCGACCGCGACAACCGCGGTCAAGATTATTCCTGCCGTCGTGCCGAGCAGTTCTGTGTTAGGTGTTGTTCCGATTTGTGGTGGGTGACGCATCGTTAGTCACTTTCTGGTTATGGCGGGGCTGGGCATACCTCAGCCCGGTTGAAGTTTGTTGTTTCAGGCTCGAGGCCGGAAAGGATCTGAATTTCCTGGAACTGCTGCTCGGTCACGCGGGCTGCGGGTCGTCCTCGCCAGATGTGGCCGAAATAGCCCGCCGTCAGCAGCGGACCGGAGATAACGAACATTCAGGCCACTAACGACTACAAGGGGAAGAGGGCAACTGCGCAGTGACCGCCGCGGCGGGATAAGGAGGGAAGGCCGGGGGCCGCCACGTCTGCGGGTGACGGCCCCCGGCCGCAGGTCAGCTAAGCGCGTCCTTGATCTTCCCGGTGAGACCGGTTTCGGTGCCCAGGGCCGGGCCGCTGGGCTTGCCCATGGACCCGTCATAGGTGGCATACAGCAGCGGGTCCGGCGCCGGGACCGACGCCACGTCACCCAGCGGCTTGGGATCGGCCAGATAGCCGAACTCATGCTGGCCGTCGGGCTGCGGCCCGGAGGCCCAGCCGCCGTCTTGGCTATGCGTACCGTCGGACAGGTGCCACACCGACGTGGCGTGCTCGGCATATTCCTCGTCGAACAGGGCGTTGGGCGCCACGGTGGTCTCCAGCCCGTCGGCTTGCAGTTCCTCGATCGCCTTCAGCCACAGGTTCTGGTGCACGGTGTCGCGGGCCAGATTGAACTTGAGCATGTCCTTGACGCCGTTGTCGTCGGTCATGTTGTACAGCCGGGCCGTCTGCAGCCGTCCTTGCGCTTCGGCGGCCGCGTTGGCCCGGAAGTCGGCGAGCAGGTTACCGCTCGCGACGATGTACCGGCCGTTCCACGGGTAACCGTTGGAGTCAGCCAGCAACGCACCGCCGCCGGACACGATGGCCTGCTGCGGGTCCATCCCGCCCAGCACGGCGCCGACCACCGGGTCGGCCCCGGCGGCCTTAGTGGTCGCAGTGGCCGGGGCGCCTTCCAGCAGACGCGCCACCATGGTGGCGATCATCTCCACGTGCCCGATTTCCTCGGTCGCGATGTCCATGATCAGGTCCTTGTACTTGCCGGGCATCCGGCAATTCCAGCCCTGGAACAGGTACTGCATCGTGACGGTCATCTCGCCGTACGCGCCGCCGATCAGCTCCTGGAGCTTGTGCGCGTACACCGGATCGGGCTTGTCGGGCTTGGATTTGAACTGCAGACGAGAGGTATGCCGGAACATCAGCGGCTTCTCACTTTCCTACTGGAGCCCGCAGTCACACACCGGGACACCCCGGGGCTGCGGGCGGTACTCGCGAGGCCGCTGCTTGACCCCCGCCGCGGCTGCTGCCCGCGCATGCGCTGGGTATGCATCGCTGGCTTAGAATTCTGAACGGCCAGGCCGCTGTTCCGGGCTAACGGCAGCTGCCTGCGGGGAAATTACCCAGGTCACGGCACATGTTCCGATAGCAGCGGGCTCAGCTAGCACGTCTGTGTCGGCTTCGGCCGCCGCCCGGGCAGGCTCGCGCCGCAGCAGCCACTCAAAGTAATCGGCGCAGAAGCGTGACCGCGGCGCCGGTGTTCGCATAACAACTGCCCGGGCGGGTAGGCGGCTGCATCTGCGGTCTTCGCCGCAGCCGCGCAGGTATTCACGGAAGGCAGCACCATGGCAGACGCCAACGGCTCGGGGTCGCTGAAGTACGGCGTGCCCGGCATGGGCAAGAAGGACGCATCGATGGTCATCGGCCTCCTGCAAGACCGGCTGAACTCGCTGAACGACCTCGCTCTCACGCTCAAGCACATTCACTGGAATGTGGTGGGTCCCCATTTCATCGCCGTGCACACCATGCTGGACCCGCAGGTTGACGCGGTACGGCTGATGGTGGATGCCACCGCCGAGCGGATCGCCACCCTCGGCGGGTCACCGTGCGGCACGCCAGGCGCGCTGGTCGCCGCGCGCTCGTGGGACGACTATTCCCTGGGCCGCGATGACGCACTGGCCCACATGGGGGCGCTTGATGTCGTTTACGCGGGTGTGATCGAAGCCCACCGCGAGGCCATCGAGGCCACCGAGGAACCCGATCCGGTCACCCAGGACATGCTCATCGGCCAGGCGGCTTTGCTCGAGCAGTTCCACTGGTTCGTCCGGGCGCACCTGGAAAGCCCCAGCGGCTCGCTGGCCACGGCAGGAGCAAAAACGGAGCGTGGCGCAGCCTCGCGCGCCAGAACCTGACAGGCTCACCGGCTGCTGGACGGGGGAAGGCAGTGCCGGCGGCAAGCAGAACGAGGGGGCCCGATGGCCAACAATGAGGTGCCGCGTCCGGCGGCCGGGGTACCTGGCTGGGCAGAGCCGCTTGTGGAGGCCAGCCGCAGCTGCGGGGAGGATGCCGCGGCCGCCGTCAAGCTCGCCGAATGCTACGGCCGGCTGCTTCCGCAGCCTGGCCGTGGGCTGACAGCGCAGCGCTGGGCGGTTCTGGCCGCTGCTGGCGAGCACAATCTGACCGTTGCCCGGGTGCTGGAAGCGCACAGCGATGCGCTGGCGATCTTGGCTGAGGCCGGCGAACCAGTGCCCGGCGGTACCTGGGGAGTGTTCGCTGCCGAAGCGGCACCGCACCGCCTCCAGGCGGGTAGCCAGAATGGCCGTACGGTCCTGACCGGTGTCAAGCCATGGTGCTCGCTGGCAGGGCTGCTGGACGCAGCGCTGGTCACCGCTCACGCCGGCAACGCCCGCCAGCTGTTCCGGGTCAGCCTGCGTGATCCGTCGGTGACGGCCGGCCCGCCGCAGACGTGGGTCGCGCGCGGGCTGCGGAATGTCACCAGCTCGGCCGTGCGGTTCGACGGGACCCCGGCCGAGCCGGTCGGAGCGCCCGGCTGGTATCTGGAGCGGCCGGGATTCGCGTGGGGCGGGATGGGTGTGGCGGCATGCTGGGACGGCGGTGCCCGCGGGCTGCGGGCCACGCTGGCCCGCAAGTCAGCCCAGCGGACCGGGGAGCTAGCTGCGCTGCACGTCGGCGTCGTCGACTCCGAACTGCACGCCTCGGAGGCTGTCCTGGCCGGTGCTGCGGCCCTGGTCGATGCCGGGAAGGCCGATGGCATGGCTGGGGAGATCCTGGCGCTGAGGGTCCGGGCAGTGGTCGCTAACGCGGTCGAGCGGACTATCCGGCAGGTCGGCCACGCGCTTGGCCCGGCACCGCTCGCGTTCGACGAGGATCATGCCCGGCGGGTGGCTGATCTGGAGCTTTACGTGCGCCAGCACCATGCCGAGCGCGACCTGGCCCAGCTCGGCAGTGCCGTGCTGGCCGGGACGGCGGGGTACCAGGTTTGATCCGGCGCGTCACGGTCATCGTGCCGGCTGCCAATGAGGAACAACATATCGGTCGCTGCCTGTCCCGCATCCGCACAGCACGCGACCATCTGTACCGCGCCGATGCGAGCATCCAGGCCCGGATCGTGGTCGTCCTGGACAGCTGCCGCGACACGACAGCGCTGGTCACCGCGGCCCGCGGTGATGTGCAGTCCGTCACCATCACTGCCGGGAATGTGGGCCTGGCCCGCCGCGCCGGGGCCTGTGCCGCTCTCGGCGGCGCTGGCCCGGCCGGCGAACTGTGGCTGGCCAGCACCGACGCCGACTCCGAGGTCCCGGTGAACTGGCTGACCTCGATGATGGCCGAGGCACGGCGCGGCGCGCATGTGGTGCTGGGCACAGTCATACCGGGCCCGGGTCTCCGCCCGGCGGCTCGGGCGCAGTGGGCCAGCCAGCATCACCTGCGCGACGGCCACCCGCACGTACACGGAGCCAACCTCGGGATCCGCGGCGATGCGTACCTGGCGCTCGGCGGCTGGCGACCGCTATCGACCGGCGAGGACGCCGACCTGGCCAGGCGCGCGGCGCTCACCGAACATCTGCGGGTCTCCCGCATCGCGTCGGCGCCCGTGGTCACAAGCGTGCGCCGCGAAGGCCGGGCACCCCGCGGCTTCTCCAGCTACCTGCGCGCCCAAAGTACCGTCAGCGTCTGCGATGAACTAGTCCGGCCGCGTCACCTGAACGAGGGCACGACGAGCGCATCCCCATGAGAGGTCATCGCGGTTGTCTGCCCCAGGTTCGGGCAGACCACCACCCTTGCCTGCACCGGTGATGGGGCACTGACCGACCGTCCAGCAGTTCATACGTGACCGCAACCTCGGCGACCCCGACCTTGCCGCGCAGCACGGAAGAGCTACCTCGGCGGCACTCCCCCCACGCCATTTTGGTCTGGGCGGCTGGCACCCACTGCAGGCCAGCGCGGCGAGCAGGATGGCGCCGGTACCAGTGGCGAGAAACCCCAGAGGCAGGCTGCTGGCCACCGGCCGCAACACGATCCGCCTCATCGCCTCCGGCGCGCGCTCACCGCGTCCGTTCACGACATCCCGTGTGGCCTGCCCCGAGCCGCCTGGGGCAGTCCGGCCCCCACGGCGTGGGGCCGGCTAGCTCAGGCGGCTGGGTGGAGCAGGACTTTGGTCCAGCCGTCCTCGCGCCGGTCGAACCGGGTGTAAGCGTCGGGGGCCTGATCGAGCGGCAGTTCGTGGGACACGATCAGCGAGGGGCGGGCCTTGCCGCGGATGATCAGGTCGCGCAGCTGATGGTTGTAGCGCTTGACCGGGCACTGGCCGTGGCCCATGCTGATGGCCTTGTCGAACACCAGCCCGTAGTTGAACCCGTACCGGCCCTGCTTGGCCCCTTCGGTGGCCGCGCCGGGATCTTCGGGGTTGTACACGCCGACCACGCCGATCCGGCCGGTGGCCCGGACCACCTCGATCAGCTTGTCCATCACCATCTCGGGATGCTCCTGGCCGGCGGGGTCGTGGGCCTGGTACCCGACGGCCTCGATGCCGCAGTCCACCCCAGCGCCGTCGGTCGCGTCGGTGATCACCTCGGCTGGGTCGGCGTCGGCGAAGTTGACTGCGGTCGCGCCGTATTTCTCGGCCAGCGCCAGCCGGTCGGCTTCTTTGTCCACCACGAAGACCTGCGCGGCACCGCGCAACGCGGCGCTGTGCGCGGCCATCAGCCCGACCGGCCCGGCCCCGAAGATCGCCACGGTATTCCCCGGAGAGACCCGGGCCAGCTCGGCGCCGTGGTAGCCGGTGGGGAAGATGTCCGACAGCATGGCGAAGTCACTCTCATGGCCGGTCCCGGCGGGCAGCTTGAGCAGGTTGAAATCGGCCCACGGCACCCGTAGGTACTCGGCTTGGCCGCCCCAGTACGGCCCCATCATCGGGTAGCCGTAGCCCGCCGTCGGCCGGCCGGACGGATTGGCCCGCAGGCACGCGCACGTCCAGCCCGCGACACAGTTACGGCAGGTGCCACAGGCGATATTGAACGGCACCGACACCCGGTCCCCCACCGAGACCCGGTCCACCCCAGGCCCGGTCTCCTCGACCACACCCATGTTCTCGTGCCCCAGAACCATGCCCGCATCCAGCGGCGCCCGTCCCTCGTAGGGGTGCAGGTCCGACCCGCAGATGTTCGCCGTGGTGATACGGACCACCGCGTCCAGCGGCTGCTCAATCCCCGGATCGGCCACCGTTTCCACAGCCACATCGAACGCCCCCTTGAACACCACTGCCTTCACAAAGATCTCCCCTTGTACTTGCCAGCTCTTCCTCGGCGTACGGCGCGTCTACCCCGGGCGCGCGACCCTATCCACCAGGCGTTGCCCTTTCGCCGCGTCCTGGGACACTGGCCCGGTGATAGCAGCTACCCGAGATCACCGGTGCCTGGCATCACCGGGCCAGTGCTACCGCCGCCCCTCACTGCCTGACCCTTGCCAGTGACGACGGGTCACACGATCAGACGGCTCAGTGATCGAGGTCAATGAGCGCGAGACCCAGCTCGGGGCGGTCTGTCTTGCGCAGTTCCGCGGGTGCTTCGCGAATGATCACCTCGAGCGTCGGCCATACCTGGCCGTGAGCAGGTGCCCGCCGCGGGTGGTGCCGTCGGAAAGGCCGAGGACCGCATGCGCGTGCAGTTGCGGCCCATCGGCGCCGGCAGCGACGTCGCCGATCAGGGACAGCACCTCGCACTGCTCATCCACGCTGATCGGGCGGTATTCGGCGGCCATACGGTCAAACCAGCCGACGGTCGCGCTCTCGAACGCGCCCACCGCAGTGATCTGCGCGGCAGTCAGTTCCTGATCACGCGCGAAAGCCGACAGGATCGTCACCGCCTCATCGCCGGGATCAAGCACGACCACGTAAACTCCGCCATCGGCCTGGTCAACGAGCTTCCATCGCATTCTTGCCTCCCGGGTAGCGAGGCGGGCACGTCGCCTGCCAGCACTTTCCACGCAGCCGGATACTGCAGACTCCAGCTGCCGCGAGATCGCCTGGCAACTGGCCTCGGTTGCCTCGGCGTCCGACGCCGCCGGGATGTTGCCCACCATGACCGCCTAGTCGTCGGTGACACCAAGCGGGAGGACGACCAGGTTGGTGTGCGCCTACGGCACGCGGGCATACCCGGGAGGGTGACCGGGATCAGCGAGTTCTGCACCAGGCCAGCCTGCCGGCTATCGCCGCCCGACAGCGCCCGCTGCCCATAACCTCACCATCACCCGCCGACCCTCCCACGGCGTTCCGGCCGCGGGAGCGGAATGGGAACAGTGAAGCACTGCCAGGTGCAGTCAGACACGGTGCTGGGCAAGATCCGGCGCCTGTAAGGCGGACGGGAGCGGATCTGGCTCTGCGCCAGTCAGTACGGAGCTGCTGTTGCCGGTGGGCCGCGCGGGAGCCGCTAGGGCGAGGGCTTCTTCCAGGGTTGCGAAGTGGGGGATGATGCGGTCAAGGCCGCTGATCGCGAAAATCCGCAGGACGCCAACGGCGGTAATGACGACCAGCACGTGACCACCCTCATCCTGGGCCCGCTGGTGCGCGCGTATCAGGGCGTGCAACCCGGCCGAATCACAAAACTGGGTCCGGGACATGTCCACCACAGCCGTGCCGCGCCCGTGCCTCGCTCCTCCAGCAGAGCTGCCCGGAGCCTGGGGGCGTTGGTGATGTCGATCTCCTCAGGCGTGGTCACCACGGGCACACCGCCGACCAGCTCAACCACGAAACCGGCCTCAGACATCTGCGCCACCTCCCGTGACCTCAAGGCGGGCTAGGACCCGATCGGGCCACCATCAGGATCAGGCAGCCAACCAAGACCTGTCAACATAACCACGAGAAATTTCTCATGTGATTTCTCTCGCGAAGATTCTCTCGCGGAGATATACTCGCTAGGCATGAGTCCTCCCGACGAGCACGGCGGCACCTGGACGCTGCTGACCGGGCACGGGCACGTGCTCGTGGAGATCGCCCGCGACCCCGCGGCCCGGATCCGGGACATCGCCGCCGCCGCCGACATCACCGAGCGCACCGCCCAGGCCATCGTGGCCGACCTGGAAGCCGCCGGTTACATCACCCGCACCCGGACCGGGCGGCGAGTCCGCTACACCGTGAACCGTGACAGCCTGTTCCGCCACCCCGCCCAGGAAGGACACCGCGTCGGCCCGTTCCTGGCCCTGCTGGCCGCGAGCCGCGACAACACCACTACAGCTCCCGAGCCGGATTAAGTGGTCAAGGACGTGCCCTGGCCGCATGTTGGCCGGACGGCATCGGTCAACAGCGAAAACAACGCCAACTGATGACACCCGTTTTGCCTGGTCAGGCGGCATGTAGCAGGTCGCATGCACCGGTAACACACTCTACGGAACAGTTGCTCAGCGAGTGGGCATCGTCACCCGCTACCTGACATATGCATGTCGGCCTCCCTCGCGGCCAAGCACGCGAGCAACTGATCACCACACCGACCGATCGACGATCGACCGGACACTGGCGGCTGCAGCGAGCGGAGGGGCCATCAATGGGCCATCTGGAGGCGGCAATGATCACTGAAACAGGAGCAGGCACCTTGCCCATCTGGCAAAGTGCCTGCTCAGGAGCGGAGGCTCGGGGATTTGAACCCCGGATGGGCGCGAACCCAAACCGCATTAGCAGTCCCTTCGGCACCGCGAAAGCGGTAACGACCGGCCCGCGTCTGACGCAATCGGCGCAGGTCAGCAGGGTCACGGTATACAAGCCGCCGGAACCTAGTACAGCCTGGCGCAAGCTGCGGTGTGCCAAAGCTGTGCCATCACAAAGCCCTTGCCGACATTGCCGCCAACGCCTCAGAAGGACCTTTGTCACTGGCTCGGCACTCGGCCGGGCGACCAACGCCTTAGGTCACTGCCCTCGCCGTCCACGCGACTGCCTCCGCCCGGATCGACAGTGCAAGCCAAGGCTGACAGGGCTCTAGCTGGGTGACCGTTCATAGACGACGGCGAGGGCGGCTTGCGCGCTGAAACCACTCATGGTCTGGAACAGCGCACGCGCCGTCTGCAGCTGGATCCGCAGGTGCTCCGGCGATGTCGCGGCCAGGTCGTCGATGACCGCCAGCCCGCTCCTGATGTGATCATCGCTGAGCACGCTGTCGGGGTCATCGGCCAGGGCGACTGCCATTTCACGAGCTCGCCGACCCGGGAACGGAACGCCTCGTCCCCGGCGATGCGCTCCAGCAGCGTCGGGTGAAGCTGACGGTACAGCTCCAGCCAGGCCCGCCCCGTATCGGTCTGCCAGAGCGCGTCGCGCCAGGCCCTGATGCCCACTAGCTGATCCTCGGCCGTTTCCGCGTCCGCTCCGAACAAAACCTTCCCCGATGAGCTCAATCGCGCAGACCGACTGCATGAGCAGCGACAGCATGGCCGCCTTGATGTCGAGGATAATCTTGGTCGGATCACTGGGCTGGAAGCTTTCGAGGACGTTGCCGGTGAATGGGCCCGTCTTGATCGTCCATCCGTAGGTCTTGTGCGCGCCCTGGTCGGCGATGTGACGGCTGTACGCGTAGTCGGGGTTGGTTCCCGTCGTGGGGTAAAGGCCGATGGCCGGCCCGACGGTGTAGACGCTGCCCCGGACCATGGCCACATCGGAGGCGATCTGGTTCCCGATGGACTGGAACTTGAGCAGGTCGACCGGGTCGATGTACTCGCGGTAGGAGCTGCCGGGGATCGGCTTGCACGTTCCGGTCTGCAGCGTCATGAAGTTCTCCGCTGGATCCGTCGTCTGCTCGGGAGCATGACCCCATGGGTAGAGGATCATCTGCTCGTAGCTGTGGACGTCGGCAAAGGTGTCGATGGGATGGTCCGACAGGAACTGCTCGATATTTGCGCTCTCGGGCTCGCTGAACGCCGCCGGGCCGCAGTACACCATCGGGTCGCAGGGGTCGCAGGAGGTCTCGCCACCGGGAGGGATGACTCCCCACACGATGGCGCAGTTCCGGTTGAGGTCCACGCCCACTGGCTGCGTGCCGTCACTGCACGAGCCCGGTTCCGGCTTGCGGTTCTTGCGCCACAGGTTATCGGCGGACAGGACGTAGTCGTGGCCGTCGGGGTTGCTGCAGGGCACCATCCAGATGTCCAGCGACTCGAGCATCAGCGCGATCGCGCCCGCCGTCCAGGTCGCCCCGGGAGCGCCGCTGCCGGGCACGGCATAGGTGATGTCGGTGTCGTTGGCATAGCTGGTGAGCAGGTCCGCCGCCAGCTCCACGATGGCCTCGGGATTCATCAGCTCGCGGGCGTGCACGCCGCCGAGCAGCAGGACGCCGTGGCGGCTGCTGTCGGCCTCACCCACGTGAATGTGGAGTCCGGTGACCGCCGTGCCTTCGACGGAAGGCTCGGGCAGCGTGAAGGTCTCGCACCGTGCGTGGGCCACGAAGGCCAGGCCCTCCAGGAACTGGGTGAGCTGAGCGAAAGTGCGATAGGCAGACACGTCAGGCTCTCCGTCCGCTTCGGATCTGGGCTACCCGCTCGTCGAGCCATGCCTGGGCGGTGGCATCGTCCATGACCAGGGCGGGGTCGAGCGGTCCGATCGGGTGGGCTGCGAACACCCGGACCTCGTAGCCAGCCGTGACCACTTCCACTACCTGGCTCGGGCTCATGAGAACGTGAAGCTCCCCCTCCAGGGGAGGAAGGACATCCAGTCCTTTAAGCGCATCCGGATCCGGCGATGTTCTCGGACGGATAGTGGCCTCAAACCGCACCCCGGCGGCGGTACCAGACGACCCAGCTGCTGTGCCCATTTGCGCCTGCCTATTCTCGTGGCCGCCCGAGCAAAAGGACTAGGCCGAGGGTAAATGCGAGATTACCAAATATGTTCCGGACGGCCACCTCGGCTTGCCATTCAACTACCGGGATTTCCGTGCTCTCGCTGATCACGACGGGCTCCATCTGGCTAAAGCCGCTCCCGGACTTCGTATCTCGCGTCCCGGCCGTTCACCTTGAAGTTAAGAGCACGCGACTGATCAAGGTCAACGGCGACCCCAGACGCATGCTGGAACGAGTGCGGAAAATCTCTCATAGCTGTCCTCCCCGCTCTGACCGGGTATCAGCGCAGAACCCGTGCTATCTCCCGCCCCAGCCAAGCACTGCCACCATGACAGAGCGGCCAGAGCGGCACCAGATACAAGCGGGCCGCCTGAAATGCCCGGAAGGTCATGTCGGGCCGGTGACTGGTGTTCCAGCTAGGCGGACCGGAGTGTCCGGATGTGCGGACCACAGCAGGAACCTGCCCCGGCAGCAGCTCGCCGGCGCCGCACCAGCTGCCCCACTCACCCAGGTCACTGGTAGCAGACTGGGCGACATAGGCGCCGTGCGACATGACTCCCATCCAATTACCAGGCCCAGACCGGCGCAACCCCGGCCAGCGTGCTCCGCGATGACGGTGCCCGGCGGCCCGGCGGATGTCGCTGAACTGCTCGCAGTACCGGGTATCAGCCACCGGCCCATGTCAGCCGCTGGCCGGTGACGCCGGCGCAGAACGCCTCGGCGACGCGGCGCACAGGTGCGGCCGGGCGGTGACGACCCGTACAGCGGCATCATGCCCCCGGTCTCCTGCTCATTCAGGTCACCAGCTAGGTGGGCAGGCGGAGCAGGATCTCCTCGAGCAGTTCGCGCTGCCGGACCTGCGAGGTCTCATGCTGCGCCAGGATGTTGCCCATCTGTTCCAGGATCGCCCCGTGCCGGTCCAGTGTCTCGCGGATCGCCCGTGTGTCTTCGTGCACCAGGCTGAGCCCGTAACTGACGGCGTCGATCTTGGCGGGCAGGATTTGTCGTATCTGCTGCTCCAGTTCGGCCACACGGGCTTCAAGAGCGGCGTAGTCGGCAGTCATGAGTCCGTGATTCCTCCGGTCGGGATTTCCCATGAACACGGTACGCCGGATCGGCACCACGGCCATCGGGCAACATGGTTCGCGTTCCAAGTACTCCACCCGCTCCGGTGACGGCATCCCCTACGGGCACCGCCAACCGTGTCGGCCTCCGCCGGCATTAGCGCATCCAGGAACGTGGTCAGCGTGACCGCAGCCGCTCCGGCGACGCGGACTCTAGCTGGTCGTGCAGAAGGCGGGCAGGATCGATACTGGGCTTAACGGCTATCGCGTAGTTATCCATCGAGTTCACCTGGCAGTTCTCTCGAAGGATCACGGGGGCGGCCGCCCTACATCCTCACGTCACGCCCATCACCGGCCGGTCGGTACGCCTCTCTGCTGGACACAGCTGAACATCAGCGCAGCGTGCATCATCTCGTGCACCAGGACGTCGGACACTGACTATCGGATGTGCGGCGTACCGTGGGATTTATTGGATGCGCAGCGGTGGGATGCAGGGGCGGAGCCGCGTTCGGCGTGGCTTGGTCCAAGCTCGAGCCGGGGTCTCGTTCTTCCATGTGCTGCCGATCCGGGAGGCCGAGGAGGCTGGCGCATGCAAGGTTTGAGCGGTATCCAGCGTGGAAGATGGCGGTCACCGGATCGTCGTGTCAGGACGCCGTTCATCCTGAACCTGGCCCGCCTATGGCGGGTCGCGCAGGCTGTTGCGCTAGGGCGAAGAGGAGTCAGTCATGGGTGTGGCTAAGAAAGCCAAGCACGGGGCAAAGTCAGTAAAGGGCAAGGCTAAAAAAGACGCAGGCAAGGTCAAGCACAAAGGCAAGAAAGCCAAGAACGCCGCGAAGCATTGACCGGACTGTCCCGGTTGTACTTTTTGCTCGGATAGCAGCCGCCGTCATCTCCTGATGATTGTCAGGCGTCTGCGAGCCCCAGCAAGGCTTCTGGCGCCTCTGGAACCAGGTGCGGCGACTCATACAGCGGCTTGGACCCAAGCATCACATCGATGGGTTAGCAGGCCAGTCGCACTCCGTAGCGATGTCCGGCGTGGAGGGATCATGGCAGGGGCAAGAACCGGGCGATCCGGGCACGACCTGCTCGGCATCTATCTCAATGATCATCTGGCGGGTGCGACAGGGGGTCTTGAGCTGGCACGCCGGGTGGCGGGATCACGCCGGGACCCAGGCGCTGGCGGCGCCTTGCAGCGTCTGGCTGCTGAAGTGGCGCAGGATCGTGCCGCGCTGGAGGACATCATGACCGCACTCGGCATCCCGGTCCGCAGCTACAAGGTCTGTGCCGCATGGATCGGCGAGAAGGCCGCCCGGCTCAAGCTCAACGGCTACCTGCTGGCCCGGTCGCCCCTCAGCAGCCTTGAAGAGCTGGAAATGCTACGGCTGGGCGTGGAGGGCAAGGCTGCGGGCTGGCGCACGCTGCGGGTTCTGGCGGAGGTGGACAAGCGGCTCGACCCCGGCCGGCTGGACGAACTCATCTCCAGGGCCCAGCGTCAGGCGGATCTTCTCGAGGAGTTCCGTGTGCGCGCCGCGAGCCAGATTACCGGCATGGGACAGATGGCCGGTGAGTCCTGACATCCCCGCTGCAGCGGCGTCATCCTCGAGGTGGACGGCACGGCTGTCCGGCACTAACTGCCTGCACGCCACCGCTTGATGAAGGCGTCCGGACAACCGAGCGAGCCAAGCCCGATCCGGGCATCCTGGAAGGGCTCGGCGTGAGTCAAGCACCGACCGGGCGTGAGCCGTCGTTGCCGGAGATACGGTCCGTTCGCAGGCTCGGGTTCGCGCAGGTTCGTTCCGCAGTCGCCCCGGTGGGCCGGCCTCAGGCTGGGCGCCGGCGCAGCTGGGCGCCGGCTTGGTCTTCCATCATCGCGACGGCCAGGAGTTCTCCGTCCGCTGGCCCGTAGCGAGCCAGCGCGCGGCTGTAGGTCCGCTCGACGTGCTCCGATAGCTCGAACGGCACACCGTTCTCGCGTGCCAGGTCGGTGATGGCCGCGAGTTCCTCGGCGCAGCGGTCCAGGCCGAACGAGGCCAGGTAGTCGCCGCCCAGCAGCGCGCCGAGGTCGTGGTGGATGAAGCTGCTTGCTGCGGCGCTGTCGGCGAGGGTCTGGTGCAGGACCTCCAGGTCGATTCCTTCACGGTGGGCCAGGAGCAGAGCTTCAGCCGTGGCGACTGCCTGGCCGAACCACAGGAGGTTCACCAGCAGCTTGGTCGTATATCCCGCGCCGTGGCCACCCATGTGATCGATCCGGTGCGGGTCGGCCAGCGCCTGGAGCAGGCCACGGTGGTGGTCAAGAAGTTCTGCGTCTCCTCCGACGAACAGCTGCAGCGTCCCGGAGGCAGCTGCCCGGACTCCGCCGCCGGCCGGTGCGTCGAGCATGCCGACCCCGCTGGCCAGGGCAGCGTGGGCAAGGACCCGCCCGGTGGCCGGGGCGGTGCTGGTCATATCGATCCAGGTGGCCCCCCTGGACAACGCCGCGAGAACTCCGC
This sequence comes from uncultured Actinomycetota bacterium, assembly GCA_963844655.1. Lineage (GTDB taxonomy): Bacteria > Actinomycetota > Actinomycetes > Streptosporangiales > Streptosporangiaceae > JASHPR01. The sequence goes on from CAWJPA010000003.1 coordinate 459,609, forward strand.
CTGGCATGAGCATCATGTCGTGAAGTTCCCGGGTGCCGGGAAGCATGGTGATCAGGACTTCGGCCGTAACGGCCACCTCAGCAGCTGTGCCGCCCCTGCGCGCGCCGCATGCGGCTGCCGCGGCCTGACGCCCGGGGCGCAGGTCCCCGGCCGTGACGTCGTAACCGGCCCGGACCAGATTCGCGCACATCGGCAAGCCCATCCGGCCCAAGCCAATGAAACCCACATCCATGCCAGCCGCCTCCCGCGCCCCGGCCCGCCAAGACCGCAGCAAGAACACCACAGCCTCCTGCTCTCAGGACGCCATCACCGCCTTCTGCCCCCCGCGCCAGGATTAATCTCTCAGCAGGCACCTTCCCGGGCTCTGGCGCGGCTGGGCCGCAAGCCGAATGCCGGCAGGCTGATCCGAAGAGGTTGGCTGCGTCGTCAGCGGGTAGCCCGGCGGCCTAGCGAAGGAGCTGAGGCACATGGCCGGGCAAAACCAGGCAAGCAGCGAACCGGGTCACGGCAAGGGCGCCGCGCCTATGCCAGTCACACCGTCCGACGAGACAGAAAGACCCGAAGGACTGGCCTTCGACGTAGTGAAAGGCGCTGACCTGTCCGGAGTTCCGGTAGGTGACCAGGCGCCAGCGAACCCTGAAGCTTCCCGCACCGAGAACACGGTACGGGAAGCCGGCGAAGGTGTCGGGCTGGCCGTTCCGGCAGACCCGCGACGAGATACCGGGAAGGCCCACGACGGAGAACCCGGCGAACACTGACCGGGCACGCCGGCGGCCGGGCATGCGCCACCGACCGTCACCACCGAAAGTGCGACAGAGCCGAAAGTGCGACAGAGCCGTTGTCAGGACAGTCCCGCCGACGACTACAGGGGACCGCATCGCGGATTGCGATCGCGGAGCGTCTGCTTACAGCGATATGTCCCGCTGGGACACCGATGGCACGGTGAGGTTGCCCGAGTTCTGGCAGACAGCGGGCTTGCTCCAAGGCGCTGCAAGACGGGCCGCAGAAGCGTTTGCCGACTTCCCAGGTGTCGCGGTGGAAGCTGCGCTGCTTCGGGCGCGGTCTCCGAAACCTGCGTCCAGGCCGCCCCCCGCGAAGTTGCGACGGCGGCCTGGACGGCCCTAGCTGGGCGCGACAAGATCGTTCCCTGTGCCATTTTCTGTGCCATCCGGAGGCACAGATGATCAACAAACTCGGCCAGAGACTCCGCCGCTGCGGCAAAGTCCCTGGTCAGGAGCGGAGGCTCGGGGATTTGAACCCCGGATGGGCGCGAACCCAAACCGCATTAGCAGTGCGGCGCCATAGACCGGACTAGGCGAAGCCTCCCAATGACCCCGTGGGGTGCGCCCTAGGCTACCGGTACCGTCCGAGCGGCAGCAAAGCAGTTGGCCCGGGTCGCTCAGCGGGCGTCGACCACCTCGTAGTCGCCCCTGGCGTACGCCTCGCGGATTCTGGTCTTGGCGAACTTGCCCACACTGGTTTTGGGCACCTCGGTGATGAAACACCAGCGCTCGGGCAGCTGCCAGCGCGGCACCCGCTCACCCAGGAAGGCCCGCAGCTCCGCCGCGCTCACCGAGCCGTCCGCGGCGAGCACCACGGTGGCCAGCGGCCGCTCGCCCCACTTCTCGTCCGGGACCCCGATCACCGCGGCTTCGGCCACCGCCGGGTGGGCCATCAGCGCGTTCTCCAGCTCCATCGAGGAGATCCACTCGCCGCCGGACTTGATCACGTCCTTGGCCCGGTCGGTGAGCGTCACGAAGCCGAGCCGGTCGATGGTCCCGACGTCGCCGGTGCGCAGCCAGCCGTCCCGGAACTTCTCCGGGTCGTCATCCTTGTAGTAGGCACCGGTCACCCACGGGCCCCGGGCCTCGATCTCGCCGACCGCCTCGCCGTCGTGCGGCAGCACCGTGCCGTCCGCGCCGACCAGCCGGGCCTCCACGCCGCAGACCAGCCGGCCTGGCCGAATCGCGGTAGCGCCACGCGTCGGCCTCGGGTGTCCCGGCGGGCGGGTGCGCGATGCTGCCCACGGGGGAGGTCTCGGTCATACCCCAGGCCTGCACGATCCGGACCCCGAGCTCCTTCTCGTAGGCCTCCTGCAGCGAGTGCGGCACCGCGGAGCCGCCGCACGGCACGAGCCGCAGCGATGACAGGTCACCGCCGTGGGCGCGGACGTGCGCCAGCAGGCCGTTCCAGATCGTGGGCACCGCGCCGGCGATCGTGGGGCGTTCCGCCTCGATCAGCCGGACCAGCGGCTCGGGCTGCAGGAACCGGTCCGGCATGACGAGGTCGGCGCCCGCGTACATCGCCGCGTACGGGAGCCCCCAGGCGTTCGCGTGGAACATCGGGACCACCGGCAGCACCCGGTCCTGCTCGGACAGCCCGAAGACGCTGCCCGTGCACACGGCCATCGAGTGCAGGTACGCCGACCGGTGGCTGTAGACCACGCCCTTCGGGCGGCCGGTGGTGCCGCTGGTGTAACACATGGCCGCCGCGACCCGCTCGTCCAGGTCCGGCCAGTCAAACGAGTCGGGCTGGGCCGCGAGCAGGTCCTCGTAGGAGTGCACAGGACGGCCGCCGGCGGCGAGGGCAGAGTTGGCGTCGGAGAGCGTAACGGCATCGGAGCCAGTTACCACTACGTGCCGGATCCCTGGCGCGTGCGGCAGCACCTGGGCCAGCAGCGGCACCAGGGTGGCGTCGACGATGACCGCGTCGTCGCCCGCGTGCGTGGCGATGTAGCCGATCGTCTCCGGGTCGAGCCGCAGGTTCAGCGTGTGCAGTACCGCGCCCATGGACGGGATGGCCAGGTAGGCCTCGAGGTGCTCGGCGTTGTTCCACATCAGCGTGGCCACGCGCTGGTCACCGTCCACGCCCAGGGCGCGCAGCGCGTTCGCCAGCCGGGCCGCCCGGGTGCCGGTCACGCCGTAGGTCTGCCGCCGGGTCCCGTCCGGCGTGCAGGTCACCACCTCGCGGTCGGCGTAGGCCGAGGTGCCGAAGCGCATCAGCCCGGCGATCGTCAGCGGGCCCTCCATCATCGTGCTCTGCACTGGCTACCTCCTGCGTGCCCGTTCCCCCGTCCCGGCGGCCGTCTCAGCCGCGGACGCGCCGGAACTGTCTCTGGGGTGGATAGTGCCAGACAAGCGGAAAAACGTCACTCCCCGCCTTGAGCCGCCTGTACCCGCCGCCGCGGCCCGGCTAATCAGCCTGGAGTTCGGTGTCGATGCGCAGCTTGGCCACCGCCCGGGAGACCGTGCTCTTGACCGTCCCGAGGCTCACCCCGAGCGCGGCGGCGACCTCGGCCTCGGTCATGTCCTCGAAGTAGCGGAGCACCACGGCGGCCCGCATCCGCTGCGGCAGCCGGTCCACCGCGCGGCGCAGCGTCTCCTGCAGGTCGCTGGCGCCGGAGTGGTCGGCGACCGCCTGGTCGGGGACCTCGTCGGTCGGGTACTCCTCCACCTTGCGCCGGCGCCACCAGGAGATGTGGGTGTTGACCATCGCCCGCCGGACGTAGCCGTCCAGCGCCGCCCGGTCCTCGATCCGGTCCCAGGCCAGGTACGTCTTGGCCAGGGCGGCCTGCACCAGGTCCTCGGCGTCGGCCCGGTTCCCGGTCAGCAGGTACGCGGTCCGCAGCAGCGACCGGCTACGCGCAGTCACGTACTCACGGAAGCCGGGATCGTCAAAGCTCGTCCCCGGCTCGCGGGCCCGGGGCACGTGCCCGGCCGGGCCCGTCGTCCCGCCACCGCCTGCAGCGCTTGCTCCCTCGTCACCTGCCGCGGCGTCCTGCCCCGTTTGCCCGGCCGAATCCGGGCGCGCCCCCGCGACGAAGTGACCGCCCCCGACGCTCACACGCTAACGGTACCGGCCGGGGCAGTTTCCGGGTGACTACCCGCTGTAACGGCGCGTCGCGGCGCCGGCTATAACCGCAGGCAGCGTAACGGCCTCGCTCCCGGGACGTATATGTATGACCTCGGGCTGGAAAAGGCGCGAACCGCTTGACGCGGGCTGTCCCAGGTAGGCATATGGGGCTGAGCGGCCGGCCCACCCAGGAGGGGGACGGGGATGTGGGCGCGGCGGGCAACGGCTGGGCCTGACGGGTTCAGCCGGGAGGGCACGAGCCGGGCCGCCAGGCCGGGCGGAGAGGGCATGGGGCCGGGCAGGCTGCCCGGCCGGGGAGGGCCGATGCTTGACGTTCGCCGGGACCACCGGTGCTGCGACCGATTCGTGGAAACGACCACCGCCGTGCGGACATCACGGCGCCGGCGGCTTCAGGCCGCGGTGTTCGGGCCCCAGGATGACCCCGCGGCCCCGGAGACCCCCGGGTTCCCCGTGTCCGGCCAGCTGCCCCGCTCCATCACCGGCACCGTGCGGGACGTGAGCCCGCATGTGCTGTTAATCGGGAACGGCGCGAGCGAGACGCGGCTCACGCTGACCGCGGACGCGACAGCCTGGCGCGGCGGGGCGTTAGACCCGTCCGGACTTCAGCCAGGAGATCACGTGGTGGTCCGGCTGCACCGCTCCCGGCGCGACGTGGCCGACCGGATCTGGGCCAACATCGGCCGCGTGACCGGCATCATCATCGACCGCGACGCCGACAGCCTGCTCGTGGACGAGGGCCGGACCAGGCCGCGCCAGGTCGTGACGATCCCGTGGCGCTCGGCCGGCCGGATCCAGGTCCGCTTCCCGAACCTTGAGCCCGGGTTCCTCATCGATGTCATCGGGCTGCGGCAGCCCGGCGCGCTCGAGGCCCGGATCCCGGGCACCTCCCAGCCGGCCTACCCGGTCGACCAGGTGCCCACGGCCCCGATCCTCTCCGGCCACGTGCCGGACACGATCAGCGGCTCCGCCACCTGGCACGAGCCGTCCGACGAGCCGCACGGTCTGCTGGGCGTGGCCTACCCCGCCCTCGACCCGGAGGCCGGGTGCGCCGAGGATCCGGTCGGCCGGGCCGCGCCCCGCTACGTGCGCATGCCCTACCTGGCGGCCGGCAGCGTGCTCAGGGTCAGGAACGACTGCACAGGCAGCGCGTGCGCGCTGCCCGTCACCGGCTGTGCCGCCATCGCCCGGCTGTTCAACGACCGGTGCGTCACCTGCGGCACCTCGCCCCGCGGGCGCGTGGCCGACCTGACCCTGGCCAGCTTCGTCACGCTCGGTGGCGAGCTGGAGCGCGGGTGCTTCAACGCGACGATCAGGATTGGCCGCTGACCATGCTGTCCGGTGTCGTGCCCGAGATCCAGGCGGTTCAGATACCGCTGCTGGCCGCCATGCTCCTCGGCGGCTGCGCCGCCAAGTTCGCCCGGGTCCTGCGGGTCGGCTCGGTGGACGCCGGGCTCGGCCCGACGGCGCTGTTCCCGCTGCGCCTGCGGCGCCCGATCGCGATGGTGACCTGCGCCGCGGAACTCGGCTGCGGTGTCGGGCTCATCGTCACGGCGGGCACGTTCGGCCGCGGCGGGCCCGCGAACGCGGTGCGGTTCCTGACCGCGTTGCTGTTCATCGTGGCCACCTGTGCCCTGATCGAGCTGCGAACCAGCCACCCGGACACCGGATGCGGGTGCTTCGGCGATTTCAGCCGGGCCCCGGTCAGCGGGCGCACACTCGCCCGCTCGGCCCTGCTGGCGGTCGCCGCGCTGGCGACGATCGGGCTGCCCCCGCTGCACCTGCCGCGCCCGGGGATGGAGGCCGCCCGGCTGGCCGGGATCCTCGCCGCCGAGCTCATCGTGATCGCCGCGCTCTCCCCGGAACTGGGCGAGGCCCTGGTGCGGCTGGGCTACTCCGAGCCGTGCGAGCTGCGCCGGCTGCCCGCGGTCCGCACGCTGACCGCCCTGCGCCGGAGCTCACAGTGGCGCAGGCGCGCGGGCCAGATCACCGCGGACGTGCCCGTCGACATGTGGCGGGAGCTGTGCTGGCGGTACGTCGTGTTCCCGGCCCAGGTCGGCGGCATCGACGCCGAGATCGTGTTCGCGGTCCACATGCGCCCGCACCGCCCGCCGATTCACGCCGCCGTGGTGGACGCCGCCACCGGCGGGGCGCTGCCCTGGCCCGCCGCCCCGGGACGGCCGGGCCTGCTGCGGCGGATCTGGTTCCCGGCGCGGCCCGCCCGGCCGGGGGCCTGGCCCGCCGAGCCCGCGGCGGACGCGAGCCGCCGCGAGTCCGCCCCAGGCCGGGCCGGGCCCCCGGCCTGGGTCCTGGCCGCCCTGACCGGGCCCGGCCACACCACCGGCCCGCAGAACGGCGCCGGCCCGCAGAGCGCCGGCCAGGCCGGCGCCACGGCGGCCGTGCCTTTCCCGCGCACCCGGCTGGATGAGCCGACCGTGCCCTCCGCCCCCCACTCCGCGCTGGATGATCTGCCATTTTCTAGAGATCTCTAGTTAATGCAGTAGACAGATCAAGAGTTCGGCAGACGAGTCCGCCGCCCGGGACGGCGCTCCTTCCAGCGCCGCGGCCGTCAGGCGGGCTGGGCCCGCAGGAACCGGCCGAAGTGCGGCACGGTAAACGCGATCAGCCCGCGCTCCGAGCTGTAGATCAGGCCCTTCTTGATCAGGCTGTCCCGGGCCGGGGACACGCTGGACGGCTTGCGCCCCAGCTCCTCGGCGACCTGAGCCGTCTGCACCGGCTCATCCCCGAGCTGCGCCATGGCCCGCATGTACTCGCGTTCCGCCGGGGTCGCGCGCTCGTACCGGCTGCCGAAGAAGCCGACCGCGAGCTCCCCCTCGGCCACCGGGCCGGCCATGCCGACGTCGCCGACCGTGACCGGGCTCGCCGTGGCCACGTCCCAGGTCACCTTGCCGTAGGCCTGCACGAAATAGGGGTAGCCGTCGGCCGCGGCGTACAGCGCGTCCAGCGCGGCGCGCTCGAAGTCGGCACCCTCGCGCCGGGCCGGGGCCAGCAGCGCGTGGTCGGCGGCGTCCCGGTCCAGCCGGTCGATCGGCACGTAGCGGAACAGCCGCTCCGAGTAGCTCTTGCTCGCCGACAGAACGGACGGCAGGTGCGGCAGGCCGGCCCCGACCACGATCAGCGGGCCGCCGGTCTGCGACAGCTCGTGGCACGCGGCGCACAGCGCGGAGATGTCGGGCGCGGGCACGTCCTGCATCTCGTCCACGAACAGCGCGATGCCCACCGACAGGTCGGCGGCCACCGACGCCGCGTCGGTCAGCAGCTCGGTGAGGTCGATCTCCAGGTCGCCGGAGTCGGCCCGCCCGCGCGCCATCGGGACGTCGATGCCCAGCTGCGCCGAGAACGACCCCTTGGGCGCGGCCGGGTCGCGCATCGAGAACGCCTTGAGCACGCCGAGAAACTGGTCGATCCGGTCCGGCGCCCGGTGCCGGGGCGCGAGCTCCCGGACGGCCATGTGCAGCGCCGCGGCCACCGGCCTCCTGATCGACTGCTCGGGCCGGGCCTCGATCTTGCCCGTGCCCCAGAGCCGCTGCATGGCCATCGACCGGAACGCATTGAGCAGCACGGTCTTGCCCACACCGCGCAGGCCGGTGAGCACCATGCTGCGCTCGGGCCGGCCGCGGGCCACCCGCTCGAGCACGACCTCGAACTGGCCGATCTCACGGTCGCGGCCGGCCAGCTCCGGCGGGCGCTGGCCCGCTCCGGGCGCGTACGGATTGCGAACGGGGTCCACAGAATCGGAGTTTATGGCCCGGTCTAGCAAGTTCCTTAGATTCGCATAGAAAGCACTGCCGGCGTGTCGCGGCGGACAGCGGGTGGGGCCGAAAGACGGGCCCGCCGGGCCGCACCAGGGGCGGGGCCACTCGCCCCCAGCGCGGCCCGGACGGACGATTCAGGCTGCCGGGCCCAGTGCAGCGACTCAGCGGAGCTGAATCACTGTCACCGAACTCAGTGCAGCAGCCGCAGGAAGTTGGTCGCGTCGTCCACGAAGTAGACGCCGCGGCCGCCTGGCGTCACGGCCAGGCCGAACAGCGCACCCGAACCGGGTGGGCTGCCCGAGGTGTCAAGGAACTGGTGTGCCACCTGCACTCCAGCCGGTGACGTCTCCACGATCTGGCCGTCGCCGCCGTTGACGGTGAGCACGTCACCGTTGGGCGCGATGGCCAGGCCAAGCGGGGCGTTGAGGCTGCCGCCTGAGGTCAGCACCGAGCCGGTGCCCGCGCTGGTCACGCGTGTGACCGCGCGCGGGATCGCGGTGATCCGGTTCCGGCCGGTGTCCGCCACGTAGAGCGTTCCGTTGAAGCCCAGCCCGACGCCGGTGGGCCCGACGACGAACGCCGCCGGGTCGGTCCGCTCGGCGAAGCCGGAGCCGATGGTCGTCACCGCGAGCAGCCTCGGCGGGCTGCTCAGGGACGTCTGCACCAGCAGCCGGAGCACCGTGCCCCGGTTGACCACGCCCCCGGCCGCCGCCACGGTCCCGTTGAGGACGTTGGTGACGAACAGCTCGGACAGCGGGCCGACGCTGAGCGCGGTCATGTCCCACGGGCCGTTGATGCCGTGGCCGGAGATGGTCTCCCGCACCGTGCCGTGGCTGTCGAGCACGATCAGGCAGCCGGCCTGCGCCGTCGCGGCCGTCCCGTCCGACGACGGGGTGCTGCCCACGACCACCCAGCCACCGGGCAGTATGGACAGCGCGGTGGTCAGGCCCACGCCACCCGGGCAACTGCCCGGCAGGGTCGCGGCGCTGATCTGCGCGAACTGGGTCACCCGCCCAGCCGGGGAGACCTCCACGATCGTGGTCCCCGTGCCCTGCAGGTTGGCGCTGTTGTTGAAGTTGCTGACCAGAACGTCGCCCTGCTGCAGCAGGCCCCGGCTTTGCCGGACGACGGCCACCCCGTACGGGTTCACGTCGCCGTTCGCCGGAACGGTCGACGCGATACCGGAGTTGTGGTGCAGGTTCCCGATGAATGAATTCGGGTGCGAGGCCGCTAACGCCGGTGCCGTGGCGGCTAGCCCTGCCCCCACGACGACGGCAGCGACCACTGCCGATGCAGATGTCACTACTCGATGGATTACTGACATTGCCTCACGCTCCCCAAGAGGTCCAGCCCCTGCCACGCCGTGGCAGACGCTGTAGCGATACGAGAGGCCCCACCCGTGCCGCTGCACCTGTAACGCGCGCACTACTCACCGGGTTCAGCCAGACCAAGAACACCGGCCATTACGCAATGCGCGCGAGCACTGCCGTCACCCTGAGGGCGGATCGCGCACCGGGCTGGTCACAACCCCGCGCACGCCCCGGCACTCCGCCCCGCCGGCCGCGGGGTGCCGGCGGCTACTTCTTGCGGCCGGGCTCGGCCTCGTTCAGCCGGGCCAGGAAGGCGTTGTAGGCGGCCAGGTGCTCGTCGTCATCGATCCCGCCGTGCTGGTCCCAGTTCACGGCCGGTGCCGCGATGCCGGGCGTGGCGGCCGCGGCACCCGCGCCGCCGGTTTCCCGGCCGGGCGGTTCTGCGACCGCTGCCGCGCCCCGGGCCGATGGTGCCGCCCCGGCCGGTGCCGGGTGACTGGCGACCAGGCGGGCCAGGCTGGCCCGGCGGGCCGACTCCAGCCAGCCGCGGCCGCTCGCGGCCGGCTTGTCGTCCAGGCTCCACATCAGGAACACCACCATCATCAGCCCGAACATGATGGCGTCGCCGGCCACCCACATCACCGCGCCGCCGGTGTGCAGGTCCGAGACGGGCGTCGGCGCCCACGCGGGCCGTGGCCCGTCGGGCACGCCCGGCGAGGTGGCCGTGCCGAAGCCGAGCAGCACCCCGGTGAACGTGTCCACCGGCATGACCAGGACCAGGATGACGAACCGGACCGGGTAGCTCAGCCGCCAGCGGATCGGCTCGCTGCCGAGGATGGGCAGGAAGAAGAGGTAGCCGACGATCAGGAACAGGACGTGCTCCGCGTTGTGCAGCGTCTCGTCGGTCTCAACCAGGGTGGCGATGCTGGTCAGGTGCGCCGCCAGGATCGCGGCCGCGTAGGCGGCGAACCCGAACACCGGCCAGGTGAGGAAGCTGGCCACCCGGGAGCGCACGACCCGCTTGGCCCAGGTGTGCAGCGGGTTCCGGCTCGCGTGCAGCAGCAGCGTGATCGGCTGGCCGAAGATGAGCAGCGGCGGGGCGACCATGATCAGCATCAGGTGCTGGATCATGTGGTCCCAGAACAGCAGGTCGTCGTAGGACCCGATGCCGCTCTCCGTGGCCAGCACCACGACCGCGAGCCCGCCCAGGAACATCCCGGTCCGCCAGGCCGGCCAGGGCCGGGCGGGATGCCGGCGCGCGACCCGGACCACGCCCCACAGGTACAGCCCGGCGGCCAGGATCACGGCCACGGTGACCACCGGCGCGAACTGCCAGACGGTGGCGATGGCCTGCCAGCCGAACGGGCGCAGCATGGAACCTCCTTCGATCGCGAGCCTACTCACCGGCCGCGATCGCGGCTCCGGCGCGCCCGGTCAGGAGCCGGGGCTGGTCGGGCAGTTGCCGTACCTGACCTGGCCGAGGTCAGGGAAGCTGTCGAACTCGGTGGTCATCGTCCGGCCCGACTGGACGAAGCTGACCTTGAACAGGACCGGGAACGGCTCGGGGCAGCGGGCCAGCACGCGGAACGTGACCGTCAGCCACCTCGTGCCCCCGGGGGCAAGCGACAGGCTGGGCTCCGGGACCGGCTGCGGCAGCGACCCGCAGGGACCCCAGCGGGCCGCCACCGCCCGCAGCCCGCTCAGCGGCACCACCGGCGCCACCCGCTGCAGTGCCAGCGCCCGGCCGGACTGGTTCACGATCTCGATGCCCAGCTGGAGCGTGCGGCCCAGCTGCACCGCGCACCGGTCCCCGGTCACGGTGAGCGCCAGCACGCCGGTCAGCGCGGGCGTGGTCACGGTCCGGCTGGGCGAAGGGGCCGGCCTGGCCTTGGCCTGGCCCGTCGCCTGAAGGTGCCCGCCCGCGTACCCGAGCAGCAAGCCCACGACGAGCGCGGCGGCACCCACACCCAGCGTCGGCCCGGGCCAGCGCCGCCACGGCCAGCGCGGCCCGCGGCCGCCCACCTCGATGACATCGCCCCGATCAGGAGCGTCCCGCGATCCGGCCGGCCCTGGCGCAGCGCGCCACGCACGCTCGCGATCCCCGGCCGGCGCCATTTCTCGACCATAAGCCGCGAACACGCCGCTAACCAGGCACGCCTGCCGGCTGTGTCAGATCCGCTCCAACTCCACCGGTTACGTCATCAGGCGGGTACCGCATGACGCGTACGATTGGCTCTACGTCCTGCAGGACGATGGATCGGAGTACCTCGTGAAGGAGTGCCTTCACGGAGGCCGTTCAGTTAACCTGCTGACGGCATACCGACTTGGAGCGGTGGCAGAGTCTGGTTGATTGTAGCTGCCTTGAAAGCAGCCGGTTGCTCACGCGACCCGGGGGTTCGAATCCCTCCCGCTCCGCTTTTGTGATCTTTCACCCTGATCCGCTCCCAGTGCGGCTCACGTGCCTCGACGAACTACGCGAACCCATCGCCCTCAGCGATCACCGCGCACCGGCACGCTCGATGCGCTGGCTACTGGGACTACCTGAGTGCGGCCAAAGGTTCACTCCGCCCGCGAACCGGATTCAGCCCCGGTGCGACCGGGCGGTGCTCAGGCTGGACAGGGCACCACGCAATGGACTGAAATCACTGCACAGGCGGTACGCCCGGCGGCAGGCCGCCCAGGCGCGGAAGTCACGGCAGAGGGAGACGGCATGGCATCGCAGGTCGGGGTGGGGCTGGTCGGAAGCGGGTTCATCGCCCAGATGCACGCCGAGGGCTTCGCCCAGTCAAGGATCGCGTCGGTCCGGGCCGTCGCGTCTCGGTCGGCGGACCGGGTGGCGGAGTTCGCGCGGCAGCACGACATCCCGGCGTGGCACACCGACTTCCGCGAGCTCGTCGAGCGCCCCGACGTCGACCTGGTCTGCATCGCGGCCCCGAATCACCTGCATCGCGACATCGCGGTCGCGGCGGCCGGGGCCGGGAAGCACGTGATCTGCGAGAAGCCGCTCGCCCGGACGCTGGCCGAGGCCGACGAGATGATCGCGGCGTGCCAGCGGGCCGGGGTGCAGCTCATGTACGCCGAGGAGATCTGCTTCGCCCCGAAGTACGTGCGGGCCAAGCAGCTCGCCGACGAGGGCGCGCTGGGCGATGTCTACCTGGTGCGGCAGGGAGAGCAGCACTTCGGGCCGCATTCCGACTGGTTCTGGGATCCGCAGCTGGCGGGCGGCGGCGTGCTGATGGACATGGGTTGTCACGGCATCGAGTTCGCCCGCTGGGTGTACGGGAAGCCCGGCGTCCGCTCGGTCACCGCCGAGGTCGGCCGGTTCGTGCACCGCGAGCGGAGCACGGCCGAGGATCACGCGATCGTCACCGTCCGCTTCGATGACCGGCGGGTCGGCCTGATCGAGACGAGCTGGGCCAAGCCGGGCGGTATGGACGACCGGGCGGAGATCGTCGGCTCGAAGGGCATCACCTACGCCGACCTGCTGCGCGGCTCGTCCCTGGTCACCTACAGCGACGTCGGGTACGGCTACGCCGTCGAGAAGGCCCCGGATACCCGCGGCTGGACCTACACGATGTTCGACGAGCTGTGGAATTACGGCTTCCCGCAGGAGATGGACCACTTTGCCCGCTGTGTGACGGGAGACGCGGAACCGATGGAGACGGGCGCCGACGGCCGCGCGGTGCTCGAGATCATCTACGCCGCCTACCTGGCCGCCCGGACGGGGAGGGTGGAGTTCCCGCTCAAGCTCACCGACCAGGAGGCGGCCCAGCCCCCGTTCGCGATGCTGGGACCGGGCGGCGTCGCCGACTGACCGCCTCCGCGCTTGATCGATGTGAGTTTGCTGTACATCTGACTACAGCAAACTCACATCGACGCGGGATGGAGGGCCCCAGGCCGCGGCCGGGCCGGCGCGGCGTGACCGGCCAGGGGCTTGGAAGCACGCCGCGTGACCGGCCAGGGCTCGGAAGCACGCCGCGTGACCGGCCAGGGGCTCGGGAAGCACGCCGCGTGACCGGCTAAGGGGCGCGGAATCACGCGGCGTGACCGGCGGCGGGCTCTGGCCGGGATGGCGCGGCGTGACCGGCGGCGGGCCCTGGCCGGGATGGCGCGGCGTGACGGGACCGGGCCGGAGCACGTGGGCGGGGAACTTCCAGATATCTGGGAGCTACCCGCAATTCGTTGACCTGCGCTTGTGTATGCAGCATCGTCGATTGACGAACCACGCGGCCGCGGATGCGGCCGTCCGGTCAAGGGACGGTGCTAATGACTGAGCGCAGGGAAGCAGCGGGTCGGCCGCCGCGTGCTCTGCTGCCACGGCGAAACCGGAGGCGCTGGCTGATCGCGGCCGGGGTCACGGCGTGCTGGCTCGCGCTGCTCGATATGACGGGGTCCTTCATGGGGGCGACCCTGCTGCTGGCCCTCTTCGCGGTGCTCGGCCTGGTAACCGTGCTGGCCCTGCGGGCCCTGGGCGTCACCAGGGATCACCCGTGGGTGCGGCAGCTGGCGTCCCGGCCCTGGCGCGACGGACAGGACGTGCTGAAGCTCGCCCTGCGGCACCTGCACGAGGTGTTCGTGATCACGCCGAGCGGGGCACTGATCGCGCCGAACGTCATCGAGCTGCGGATGAACCCGGAGAACCTCCGCTCGCTCAGCGAGCTGATGGAGCCCGAGCTGATCAGCCTGAGTGCGGCTCAGGTCTACGAGGACCAGGTCGCCGCGCACGGCGCCAGCTTCGCCGGTCACGGCCCGGCCGACGTGCGGGTCATCGCCGACCCCTCGGTCCCGGCAGGTCGCTACCAGCTGCGGCAGGGGCAGCCGGTCGACGCCGGCTACCAGGCGGGCCCTCAGTTCGCGCGGCCCGCCCCGGACATGATGGCGCCGGGTCCCGAGCTGGCCTACGCCACCCCGCGGGCGGCTCCCGCCCCGGAGCAGCCGGCCCAGGCGGGCGCGCACGCCATCTACGCCGCCCCGCGGGCGGTACCGGAGGGGCCCTACCGGGGGTTCGTGGGACACGACGGGAGCACCCGGTCGCACGCGGAGTCCAGTTCACCCGAGCCTGACCGGCCGCCGGCCAGGAACCTGCCTCCGGTCACGGACATGCCGACGGTCACGGAGCTCAGCCGCAGCCCGGTCCCGGCGCTGCGGCTGGTCACCGGCGGCCTGGCCACGGAGACCCGGGAGTCCGGGGCCCGGGCCGGGCGCGGGGAGGTGGAGCTGGGGCTGCCCCAGGTGCCGACCGTGTCCCGGGAGCACGCCAGGTTCACGTTCTCCGACGGGCAGTGGTGGATCGCCAACCTGGGCCGCAACGGGCTCACCCTCAACGGCACCGCGCTGGTGGGTGAGCAGCCGCTCAGCACCGGCGACTCGATCCGCTGGGGCATGCGAGCTGATGCCCTGCTGACCAAGGTCGAGATCGGCTAAGACCGCGCGGCACGGGCCCGTGACCCCGGCCCGTGCCGCGGCGCTGGCGCCGGCGCGCTCAGCGAGCACCCAGCTTCTGGTGCCACAATTGGCATCTCAGGCAAGGCGAGACTCGACGGCCGCGCCGATGGCGCGCCGTGGTTTGGGGTGGCTGCTGAGTGGCGAAGGGCCAGCTTTCCATCTGGTCATCGGTCCGCAGCGAGTGGGTGAACTGCGCGCCCGATGAGATCACGTGGCTAGACCGGGATCTGCTCAGCGGCAACCAGGATCTCACGCTGCACCGGGCGCCGCGCTGCGCCGGTCTCCGCCACGTCCACCACCGGTGGGAGCTGTTCAGCCGCGACACGACCTACCGGGTGTTCCTGGCCCCGCACACGGGCGGGGACGCGCCGCCGGCCGAGGCGGTGCAGCGGGCGGCCCGCCACGTCCTGCCCGTGGCGCCGGCGCACTACGAGGCGCTGCCGGTGGTGCTCGAGGAGGGAAGCTGGCTGGTCAGCGTCGCCACCTGGGTGCTGCCGCTGCGGCTCGAGGTGGCCGCCCGCCCGCGCGCCAGGCCGGCCGAGCCGCACAGCGACAGGCAGCCGCCCACGCAGGACGGCCGGGTGCTGGCCCGCGCCTCGGCTGCCCGGGCGGGCGACGCGCCCGGCGAGAGCGCCGTGGCCCACGTGCGCAGCTACTTCGAGCGCAACGCGACCGCGCGGATGGCGATGGCCTACTACTACCAGGAGTACATCCTCGGCCTGCCTGCCCCGCACACGACCGCGATGATGGATGTGGTCATCGCGCTGAACCTGAGCGGGGAAGGCGCGGTGTCCGACTACAAGAAGCTGCTTCAGGGCTTCATCTGGAAGGAACGGGGCCACGCCCGTGACCTCGCCGACTTCCTGCTCTCCAACGGCCTGCTGACCCCGGTCGACCTCGATCAGGCCCGGCAGACCGCGGCCGACAACGAGCGCAGCGGGGTCTGCGAGATGGCGCGGCAGCGGCTGCGCTACCGGCCCAAAGAGCCGGCTGCAGGACACGCGGGCGGGCACAGGCCGCCCGGGCGCGGCAGCGGCCGATGACCGAGGAGCTGAGCCGCCACTCGGTCAGCGTGGCCGCGGTCATCACCGATGACCAGGGGCGCGCGCTGCTGATCCAGCGGCGCGACAACCAGCACTGGGAGGCCCCGGGCGGGGTGCTGGGGCTCGCCGAGTCCATCCACGACGGGTTGCGGCGCGAGGTCCGTGAGGAGACCGGGCTGGACGTCGAGCCCGCCGCCCTGACCGGCGTCTACAAGAACATGAACCTCGGCGTGGTCAACCTGGTGTTCCGCTGCACGCTCCTCGGCGGGGAGCTGACCGAGAACGACGAGGTCATCGCGTTCCGCTGGGCCAGCGAGGCCGACACTAGGGAAATGGTCGTTGAGGCTCACGCCGCCCGGGTGCTGGACGCGCTGCACGTCGCCGGGCCGCCCGCCGTCCGCCAGCATGACGGCACGCGTCTGCTCTGACCCCGGCGGCCGGTCAGCCGGACTCGGCCGCCGGGCCGACGATGGCCGCCGCCGCCTGCACCGCGACATCCCGGACACCGTTCTTGAGCAGCCCCGCGGCCTGCCGGAGCTGGTAGTGCTTCTCCGCGTCGTCCTCGTGCTCGGCGGCTTCGGTGAAGGCCTGGACCAGCCGGTCGATGAGGCCCTCGGCGGTCGGCCACTGGCCCACCGCCCGGCGCGCCTCCGGGGTCACCTTGAGCACGTACCAGAACGTGGGATCGCCGCCGGTCTCGGTCTTGCGGAAGTCGACGTAGGTGGGATTCAAGGCGTCCAGCGCCTGGGCGACCTCCGTCATCTCGAGCCCGGTCCGCCCGGCGATGTCGCTCACCGTGACCATGTAGCTCTGCCCCAGCAAGGCCACGACCGCGCTGAGCACCCGCACATCCCGTGCTCCCCACGTGTCTTCCAAAGTTCCCTGCCTCACCTTTGCCCTGCTCTCATCGGTTACCGACAGGTTATGCACAGCTGATCGTGACCGGCATCCCCCCTGGGATAATCGGGCGCACCGGTCATGACCTGGCAGATCGTGCTGGCTGTCCGCGCCGGCCGGGGCTTAGTGGGCCCGCCTGGCCCGGGCGGGCATGGCCAGCCCGTCGCCGACCTCGGCCGCCAGAGCCAGGTACGCGTCCGTCGTGGCCCGGCTCAGCAGGTCCAGCTCGACCTCGGCGCCCTCCTCGAGGTGCGGGTCGTACGGGATCTTGACCACCGCGCGGCAGCGGGCCGCGAAGTGCTCTTCCAGGCGGTTCAGGTCAACCGTGCTCTTGCTGCGCGGGCGCACGTTGGACAGCACCACGACCGCGTTGTTCACCAGGTCGCCGTAGGAGTGTGCCGCCATCCAGTCCAGCGTCGCGCTCGCGCTGCGCGCGCCGTCCACCGAGGGCGAGCTGACCAGGATGATCTGGTCCGCCATGCGCAGCACCCCGGCCATGGCGGAGTGCAGCAGCCCGGTCCCGCAGTCAGTCAGGCAGATCGAGTAGTAGTGCTCGAGCACTCGGGCCACCATCGTGTAGTCCTGATCGCTGAACGCGACGGACACCGTCGGGTCACGGTCGGAGGCGAGCACCTCCAGCCTGCTCGGCGCCTGCGAGGTGAAGGTCCGCACGTCCGCGTAGCGCCTGATGTGACCCCGCTCGTTGAGCAGATCACGGACGGTGGCCGCGGTCTCCAGCCTGACCTTGTCCGACAGGGTGCCGCGGTCGGGATTTGCGTCAATCGCGATGACCCGGTCTCCCCGGAGGGACGCCAGCGTGGACCCGAGCCCCACGGTGGTCGTGGTCTTGCCCACCCCGCCCTTCAGGCTGAGGACCGCGACCCGGTGATGGCCGCCGGCGACCGGCGTGCGGACGCGGTTGATCATGTCCCTGCGGCGCAGTTCCGCGGCCGAGGACGGGACCTTCATGAGGCCGCCCGTGGCCTGGTAGACCACGCGGCGCCAGCCCTTGGCGGGCGCCCGCCGGCGACCGGGAAGCAGGATTTCCGGGGTCAGGCCGCCTGCCGATTCCGCAGCCTGGCCGGGCGGCGCCGCGGCAGGGGCGGCCGGCCGGGTCGCCGCTGCGGCAGGCGCGTCCGCCGGACCGGAACCCGGCCCGCGGGCGGGAGCGCGCGCTCCCTCGGGCGGCGCTGACGGCGGCGGGGAGGTAAACCCGGGGGACGCGGCTTCAGCCGGCTCCGCCTCGCGCTGGGGGGCCGCGCCCGGGGCGCGCGGCGGCGCCGGGACCGCGCCATAGGCCTCGGCGGGCCGGTAGGCGCCCTGGTCGCTGAACGGGTCGGGGCCTGGCGCGCCGTAGGGATCGGCCTCGAAGGGATCGGCCTGGCCGTACGGGTCCGCGGGACCGAACGGGTCGGCCGGGTCGTACTCTCCCGACCCATACGGATCCGGGGTGCTGTAGGAGTCGTTCGGGCCGTAGGTCTCTGGCCCGTAGGGGTCCGCCTGCCAGTAGGGATCGGCCGGGGCGAACTCCTCCGCCGCCCGGCGGTACGGATCCGCGGCCGGGCGGCCCTCGGCCGGCTCGCTCGTGGCGCGCTGGAACGGATCGGCCGCGCCGGTGCCGGCCTGCGCGCCCTGGTCTTCCGGCTCGTCCGCACCGGGGAACCCCACCGACCCGGCGGATCCGGCCGGGCCCGCGCCGCCGGCCGCTCCCGGCCCGGCCGCCGAAGGCGGATCAGGCCAGCCCAGCGATCCGGCCGGATCGGGAAAGCCCCCATGATCGGCGAAACCGGTCCGGCCCGGCCCTGAGGACTCCCGCGCCCCGGCGGTGTCCGCCCAGCCGGCCTGGCCCGATGACCCGGCGTTGCCCGGCGAACTCTGGTCAGGAGAACCCGTGTTCACCGGTCCGGCCGGGGCCGGCGTCCCGCCCTGAGCCCGGGAAACCGCCGGCTCGGACGATCCGGCCGGGCCGGCCGCTTCTCGCGAGGCTGGCTCTGGCGAGCCTGCCGGGTCCCGTGGTTCCGCCGGCTCCGGTGATCCGCCCGGTCGCGACGGCTCAGCCGGAGTCCAGGAGTCCGCCCGCTCGGGTGATCCGCCCGGTCGCGACGGCTCAGCCGAGGTCCAAGAGTCCGCCGCCTCCGGTGATCCGCCCGGTCGCGACGGCTCAGCCCGGTCGGCTGATCCGCCCGGGCCCGGCGGGCCGGCGGCGGCGGACGGCTCAGGCGGGCGCTCTGCTCCCGGCGGGCCGGCCGGCGCGTTCTCCCCGCCTCCGCCATAGGCGGGGAATGAGCCATAAAGGCCATACGGATCGACCGCGGGGAATTCGCCGGTGGCGCCGTAGCGGCCGAGCGGGTCGTAGCGGATCGAGCCGTACGGATTGGCGGAGCCAAGATCATCCGGAGGCCCGTAGGGGTTCGGCGGGCCGGAGGAGTCCCGCGGGCCGGGCCGGGCCGTATCCTCATCGCGGCCGGACGCTCCTGACGCTGCCCAGGCATCGTCCGCACTCTGCGGCGGACCGGGGCGCCGGCCCGGCGCCGACGGCCCGTTCGGCACGTCGGCCCGCTCGCCGGAGGACCGCTCCTGCCCGGTCCTCGTCACGCTGTCTTGATCGTCGTTGGCCACGGTCGTCCCCTTCGAAAGAAAACTCGCAAGCAGGTCGCCGAGAGGCAACACGGTAACTGCCTGGCCGCTTCAGGCATAGGTGCTAAAGACCACCATACGGAATAGCGACGCAAGGTGAGCTTTCGGACGCTAAGAGTGCACCAGCGGGCCGATGAGCTGGCCGAACGGCCATTCCGCTGCGCAGGCCTACTCCGCGGCCTCGGCCGTGCCCGCGACCTCGCGCGGCTTGGCCGGTTCCCGCTGGGCCGCTGCTTCGCGCTGGCCCGGTTCGCGCTTGCCGGCCTTCCCGCGTTTCCGCGCGGCCCCGCGGCCGTTAGCCGCGGAGGGCGAACGCGCGGCCTCGCGGCCGTTCCTGGCCTGGGCCCCGGCCGCTCCTTCCGGTGGCTTGGCTGCCTCGCGGTCGCTCGCTGGCTCGGCCCCGTTGGCCGGCTCGCTGCCGTCGGCTGGCTCATGCTCGTCGGCCGCGGCGCCCTGGGCCGCCCCGTCGCCCCCGTCCGCGGCCTCACGCTCCTGGGCCGCCTCGCGCTCCGCCGCGGCCAGGTCCGCGTCCGTGACCCGGAACGTCTCCCGCAGCTGCTGCTTCAGCTCCTCATCCAGCCACTGCGCGTCGATGACCTTGCGTACCTCTTCAGCGGCCCACTCGGCACCGCAGCTCTGGCACTCGATCCGTCCGGACGGGTGCACGAGGAACTCCGCGTCACAGTCGCACGGGCCGGCCGGCATCGGGGCGCCGTAACGCTCCCGGGTCAGGCGCCGCGCCTGATCGGCGGCCTCGCGCTCCGCCGCGGCCAGGTCCGCGTCCGTGACCCGGAACGTCTCCCGCAGCTGCTCCTTCGACTCCTCATCCAGCCACTGCGCGTCAATGATCCGGCGGACCTCCCGCGGGGAGTGCTTGTGCTGGCTAACTTGCTTCGCGATCATCTGCATCATCGGCACGCCGACCCGGGCGTCCGCGTCCCAGTTGTCGCTCATAAAACAAAGTGTGCCTCCCAACGAACGCCGGTCAACAGGGACTGCGCGATATCGCCGGCAAGAGCCGTCGGTAAATCGGGCAGTAATGATCTTCGGGGCAGCAAGTTCCCCGATGTTCGCCAGATCCACACCTCGGCCCGGCCCGGGTGTCACGGGCGGCACCGCGTCAGGATGCCTGCGCGGCAGGCCCGGCTGGAGTGCGCGCCGGGCTAGTCGCCGGGCCGGGCGCCCGCCCGCGGGATGACCGTTCAGCGCGCCGAAGACACCCAGAACGGTCAGCGGGACTTTGCCCGGACGCCTTTCTCACCCCCCTAGGGGATTTTCCACGTCAGGAGCTGGTCGTGCCGCCAGCGAAAAACGTGCTCCAGCGAGCGGCTTAAACCGGGTAAATGCCGAGGCGGCGCCGGGGTAACGGCCATTGGGATAGCACAGGAATATCGCGGAGCGAGCCAACCGCCGGGCGCGCGGATGTCCCTTCCCGGCCGGCCCGGCCGGAGGCGCTCCGGGCGAGCCGGGGACCCGGCCCCGCCGCGAATCCGCCGCCGGCCTGGCGCGGGCCGGCCCCCTGACGTCGGGCGGCCGCGGCGCCTTGGAGAGACTAGGGGCATGAGCGACCAGACGAACCCCGAACCAGAGCAGCACACCAGGGTGGTCGTGGTCGGCCCCGATGGCGTGGCCATGGAGGCCGACGCCGCGGAGGCGTCCGGCGAGCGTCCCGTGACCGAGATGGTCGAGCAGCCCGCCAAGGTGATGCGGGTCGGCAGCATGATCCGGCAGCTGCTGGAGGAGGTCAGGGCCGCGCCGCTGGATGAGAAGAGCCGGGCCAGGCTGAAAGAGATTCACAAGAGCTCGATCAAGGAGCTCGAGGACGGACTGGCGCCCGAGCTGGTCGATGAGCTCGAGCGGCTCTCGCTGCCGTTCGCCGAGGACGAGGTGCCGAGCGAAGCGGAGCTCCGGGTCGCGCAGGCCCAGCTGGTCGGCTGGCTGGAGGGCCTGTTCCACGGCATCCAGACCACCCTCTTCGCGCAGCAGATGGCGGCGCGGGCGCAACTGGAGCAGATGCGGCGGGCGCTGCCGCCCGGGATGGTGCCACCGGGCCAGATGCCCGGCGTCCAGATGCCGGGGGCGCAGGGCCCGGGAACCGACGACCAGCAGCGCGTCTCGGGGCCGTACCTGTAACGCCTACAGCCGAGCCTGGGCCCGGGAGCCCGCCGCGGCCGGGCCGGGCGCCGATTCGCTGCGCCGCGGCCACAGCAGGACCACCAGCACCACCATCACCGCGAGCAAGACGGCGGGCGTGAGCGCGGTCCTGACCACGGACTGCAGCCAGCCCAGGTCGGCGGGCATCACGATCCCGGCCACCCGGGCCGGGAGGTAGCCGAGGGCGAGCGCCGTGGTCCGCGCGAGCAGCAGCCAGTCCAGCCGCGACCACGGCAGCAGCGCGAGCAGCGCCCAGCCGAGGCCGTCGTACCACGGCAGCACGTAGGGCCAGGCCACCAGCCAGGCGAAGGCCACCGCGAACGCGGCGCACACCGCGAACGCGCCCAGGAGGGACCGCGCCGCAGCCACGGTTCTGTCCGGCCGGCCGCCGGGGCCGGCCAGCCCCGGCACCTGGGGCCAGGCACGCGGGTCGGCCGCGCTGACCGACCGCAGCAGCAGCGCGAGCAGCGCCAGCGCGAGCAGGACCGCGCCGATCTTCACCAGCTCCTCGGCGGTGGCCTCACCGGTCGCAAGGTGCACCAGATACCGTACAAAACGCCAGGGCGTGCCGATCGACACAAAGCTGCCCTCACGCAGGGCCGGCGTCAGTGAGCTCGGCCCCCAGTACACGAGCGAGGCCCCCGCGGCCAGGCCGAACCCCACCGCCAGGCCGCCCAGCAGCACCATCAGCTCCCGGAACCCGCGCGCCTCCCCGGCTCTCTCGCCTGGCTCACGCTTGGTCCTGCGCCAGGCCAGCACGCAGGCGATAACCAGGCCCGCCCCGACGAGCGCCATCGTCGCCTTGACCGCGAACCCGAGGCCGATCAGCACACCGGCCACCGCGGCGGCCAGCCCCTGGCGGGCGGGACGGGCGGGCTGCGTTGCGTAATGGCAAAAGATGGCGAGTGCGGCCACGCCGAACACGATCGCCTGGGTGTCTACGTGCGCGCCGGCCACCAGCACCTGGAGCATCAGCGGGTTGCAGGTCCACATCAGCGCGGCGCGCTGCTGACGGCGGGCGTCGCCGCGGGTCATCCGGTGCAGCAGCAGGCCGGTCACGGCGAACGCCGCCGCGCCGAGCAGCGACAGCACGAACACGGTGAGCCGGGCCGAGGTGCCGCCGATCAGCGAGGCCAGCGCCTGCAGCCCGGTAGCGACGCTGCCGTAGACCGAGGGGCTGGTCCGCCAGTCCTGGACCGCGCGGGCCACCGGGTCGCCGAGCCCGGCCAGCGCGGCCGGGGTGGTGGTGAACGGGTTGTGGCCGGTGACCACCATCCGTCCGTAGGACGCGTAGCTGAGATGATCCGATGAGCCGAACGGGGGCACCAGGGCCAGGGCGGCCGCGGCGATGACGCCGGCCACGAGCAGGGCGCGGGGGGACACCGGCCAGCCCCGGCGGCTGGCCCGCAGGGTCAGGGCCAGCCCGGCGGTCCCGGCCAGGATGGCGGCGGCGGTCAGGGCCACGACGAGATACGGCGAGGGGTGGGCCGCGAAGGCCCACGGCGGCTGGCCGGGCCGGCCCGGCAGCGCGGGCTCCATCAGCGACGGGCCCAGGATCGCGACGGTGAAGGTCAGCACCACGCTGACCGCGATGGCCGCGAGCCCCGCCCGTCCCGCCGGGTCCGCCCGGGGTCCGGGGGAAGCGGCGGGCCCGGTGCTCATCCGCGGGCGGGCCGCGCCGCCCGCTTGGCCCGGGTGGCGGGCAGCCCCGGCTGCCGCACGGCCAGCGCCCGGGCGACGTCCGCGAACTGGTGGGCGCGGTGCAGCTGGGAGCGCCAGTCCCCGCCGGTGGCCCGGTGCGCGAGCGGCACCTCGACCTCGACGACCCGCATCCCCCGGCGAAGCAGGTCGATGGTGAGCCCGGTCTCCACACCCCAGCCGGGGGCGAGCGGGATCGCCGCGTCGAACGCGGCGCGGGTCAGACAGCGCTGGCCGTTCAGCGGCTGGGCGGGGCGCCACCCGGTCGCGCGCTCGATGCCGGAGCCGGACAGGCCCATCACGAAACCGTGCCCGCCCTGCTTCACCCGGCTGCTGAACACCGCGATCGTCATGTCCGCCTGGCCGTCGCGCACCGGTGTGACCAGCGGCGCCGCCGCGGCCGCGGACTCGGCCAGGTCGCCGTCCAGGAACAGCAGGTGATGCGGGACGTCCCCGTGCTGGCCAGCACCGGGAGGGCCGGCACAGCCCTGGCCGGCCTCGAGCATCCGGACGGTCTCGGCGCCGGTCTCCATCGCCGCGGCCTTGCCCCGGTTGCGCGGGTGCCGCATCACCGCGGCGCCCGCGTCCCGCGCCGCCGCGGCCGTGCCGTCGGCCGACCCGTCGTCGACGACGATGACCAGATCCACTCCCGGGAGGCTGGCCGCGGCTTTCACGGTCGCGCCGATCCGGTCGGACTCGTTTCTGGCGGGGATGACCACGGCGACATCGCCGCTGGGCGGCAGCATGGGTGCGATCTTAGTTCGGCGCCGGAGCGAATATGGCCCGGCAGCGGGGTTACTGTCCGCCGACCGCCGCCGGGTCCTCGAGCACGGTGAACACGCTTTCCAGCCCGGTCACCTGCAGGATCTTCCTGATCGCGGGGCGCGGCGAGGCCAGCTCCAGGTCGCCGCCCTGCTCGCGGGCCCGCCGGTGCGCGGCGAGCAGCACGTTCATTCCGGTCGAGTCACAGAACTCCACCCCGGACATGTCCACCACGATCTGCACCGGTCCGCCTCCGGACAGGGCGGTGACCAGCTCGCCGTGCAGCCGCGGCGCGGTGTAGAGGTCGATCTCGCCGACTACCGCCATAACGGTGCGGTCGCCCTCAGACCGAACCGAGACCTTTAGTTCCACGTGCCGCACCTTACCGGTCCCGGACGCCGGCGGCCAGATGGGAACGAAGTGCACATGCCGAACCCACTGTTCGTACCTGCGGTTGTACGCCAAGCTGGTCAAAGTACATCCTGCGCAGGGGAGGGTAGCTGGATGCACTCTCAGCCCGATCGGCCGCGCCGGGTCGGGGGAAGGCGGAAGGTTCCCGCCTGGCCGGCTCCATCGCCCGCGGGGCCTGCCCTGGACCGGCCCCCCGAGATGCTGCGGCAGTACCTGGAGATGGTGCGGCTGCGGGCCCGGCGCGCCGCCTCCTGGCTCGAGAGCAGCAGCCATTACGCCCATCTGGTCAACCGGGACGGTGTGATCCCGGTGACCGCCCGGTTCAGCGTCGGGGACCTGACGTTCCTGGCCAAGGCCCGCGAGGATCTGCTGGAGTTCACCGAGCTCGGGCTGCGCCTGGCCGACCTGCATCAGCCGCTGGACGACGGGCCGGTTCCTAGCGGCCCGGCCGACCAGGACCGCAGGTGCCGGAGCTGCATGTGGCGCTGGCCGTGCCCGACGTTCCGCATCCTGGACGAGGTGCTGGCCCGCGACCCGGAGCCGGCCTGAAGGCACACCGGGTCATGCCGGGGTATGTGGCCGCTCCGGACTGGCCGTACCCTGGGGTCATGGGCAAACTCATCCTCGGCCTCATCGCCGCGTTTGTCGTGGTCATGCTGGCGCTGGCGATTTTCCACATCATCTCTACGATCTTGTCGTTCGCCTTCTTCATCGCGATCATCGCGGTGGTGGCCTTCGGCGTCTTCAAGGTCGCCCAGTGGTCTGGCCGGCGGGGCAGCCGGGAGTACTAGCCAGCTGGCGTCAGCTGCTTGAGCGGCCGGGCGACCGGCCAGTGCGGCTGCGTCACGGCCTCAGCCGGGCCGGTGGTGTCCGGCCCGACCAGCTCGTTCGCCGTCACCCCCGCGTCCGGTGACGCCGCAGGATCCCTGGCCACCGGGCAGGCCATGCACCGGGGACCGCCCCGGTGGCTGCCCAGCTCGCTGGCGGGGACCCGGATGACCTGAATCCCGGCCGCCTCGAGCCTGGCGTTGGTCTCGATGTTCCGTTCCTGGCAGACGGCCAGGCCGCGGTCGATGGCCAGCGCGTTGCTGCCGTCGTCCCACTGCCGCCTCGGCGCGGCGCGCGGGTCAAGGCCGGTCTCGATGACCTTCAGCCGGTCGATGCCCATGGCCTGCGCGGCCGCCTCAAGGAACGGCTGCGGGCGGGATACCCGCATGCCGTCGGCGAGCGGCGTGATGGTGTGCGCGTTGAGGGTGAACGCGAGCCGGGGGTTCATGACCACGGTGTCCACGTCGACCAGAGTGCAGACCGTGTCCAGGTGCGGGGCGGTGCCGTGCTGCTCGAGCGGCACGGCCAGCACCGTGTGCGCCAGCCCGGCGTCGAACACCCGGCGGGCGAGCCGCTCCACCCCGGCCGAGGTGGTCCGCCCGCCCACGCCCACGGCGATCACGCTCGGCGCCAGCAGCAGCACGTCCCCGCCCTCGACGTGCTCGAGCCCCGGGCCGTAGAGGCACTTGGTGCCCGCGAACCTGGGATGGTACCCGTAGATCACCCCGAGCAGCTCGGACTCCCGGCGCCGTCCCGGCGCGGCGGGGCTGGTCACCGCGACCCGGTCGCTGATCCAGACGCTGGAGTCCCTGGTGAACATCAGGTTCGGCAGCGGGTCGACCACGAAGTCATGCCGGTCGAGCAGCTCGAAGACCACCCCCCGGCCAATCCGCAGCTCGTCGGGGGTCAGGCCCGCGATCAGGACCTGGCCGAGCGCCTCGGGATCCAGCCCGTCGAGATGGCTGCGGACCTGCTCGGAGAGCTCGTCGCCGAGCGCGGCGCTGGCCAGCACCGAGGCGATCGCCTCTTCCCGGGCCGGGGCGTACTCGAGGGCGTCCTGGAGCAGTTCTGTCACGTAGAGGACTTCGACATCGTGGTCGCGGAGCACGCGCGCCAGGGTGTCGTGTTCCTGCTGGGCCCGGCCGACCCAGGGCAGCCCGTCGAACAGCAGCCGGTCGACCGTGCGCGGGGTGATCCTCCGCAGTTCCAGGCCCGGACGGTGGACCAGCACCGTCCTGAGCCTGCCGATCTCGCTGTCCACGCCGTGCGTGTGGCTCACGTATCCCCCCGAGTCCCGCGCCCCCGCGCGATTCCCCCGCAGTCCCGCGCCCCCGCGCGATCGACCCCTGGAAGGGATTATCACCAGTTCCCGGACTGATTACGCATGCCGGAAGGTCTTAGCGTTATCAAGTGCTCACTGTGGGTAAGCAACGGCGCCGCTGGCCACCGGGGCCGGGACGACCGCCCAGACGGTCAGCCCGCAGTCGCCTGTCCGCACCCCCCAGCGGCGCGACAGCTGGTCAATGATGCTGAGGCCGCGACCGCCCAGCGAGGAGACAGGCACCTGCGGCTGGCGCGGGCGGGTCGGGCTGCCGCCGTCGCTCACCGCGACTTCGACACAGTCTCCGGCGACGACCCAGCTCGCCTGAAGCCACGAGCCGGGCAGCGGGCTGGCGTGGCGGATGGCGTTGCTGAGCAGCTCGCTGATCACGAGGGCCGCGTCACTGACCGCGGCGTCGAAAACGCCGGCCGCGAGCAGCTCCTCGGTGAGGCGGCGCCGCGCCACCGCGACGCTGGCAGGCGCGGCGGGCAGGAGCACGATGCTCGACCGACTCACCTCCTTCAGGTCTGCCCCGATGCCCGGCGTGAGAGACCGCTTCGAGCGAAATGCCCAGCTCAGCAGCCTCGGAAACCGGCCTGGGGCGACCCGGTGACCCGGCCCAGGCGGCGCCGGCAGACAGCGAGCTGGCCGCGTCGCGCCTGGGCAGCCGATATCATGGGCGACTCCGCAGCGCGGGTGGGCCCTGCTCGTCATGTACGGCGACCCGGTCGGCGCTGGGCAGACGCTGGACAGGTGAGCCCCTATGAACGGAGCAGGCCGCTGAACGGAGCAGGCCGTGCCGGCAGCGGCCAGCTGAATCCCGCCGACCCGGGCCAGACCCGGGCCGAGAGTCAGCCGACCGGCCCTCCCGGCGCCGACGCTCAGGGGGGCCGCCTGCGGACCGCTGTCTCGCACCCGGCGCTGCGGCACCTGGTCCTGCTCGCCGTGTACCTGGGCGCCGGGATCGCGGCGACCTGGCCGCTCACGGCGTACCTGGTCCAGTCCCAGCTGCCCCGCACCCGGGACGTGGCCAGCTACGTCTGGGACCTGTGGTGGACCGCGCACCAGGTCGTGCACCTCGCCAACCCGTGGTTCACCGACCACATGGCCGCCCCGGTGGGCATCCAGCTCGCCTTCAACACCACCATGCCGCTGGCCGGCCTGGTGATGGCCCCGGTGACGCTGGCGTTCGGCCCGTCGGCCGCGTACAGCCTGCTCAGCATCGTCACCCCCGGGCTGCTGTGCTACGTGATGTACCGGGCCGCCCGGCTGTGGCTGAACGAGACCGGCGCGATCGCCGCCGGGGCGTTCTTCGGCCTGTCCTCGATGCTGGCCTGGCAGGACTGGTACCACCTCAACATCGCGGTCGGCAGCCTGTTCCTGCCGATGACGCTGGAGGCTGTGGTCCGGCTGCGGCGGCGCCCGGGGCTGCGGCAGGGCGTGATCCTCGGGATCGTGCTCGGCGCCAGCGTCCTGGTCAACCAGGAATCGACCGTGCTGGCCCTGATCCTGACCGCCCTGGGCCTGCTGCCCTGGCTGGTGCGGCATCCTTCTGTCGCCAGGCTGCGGGGGCTCGCCCTCGCCGCCGGGGTCGCCTTCGTGGTCGCCAGCCCGCAGCTGATCGCGATGGTGCAGCAGGCGCGGGCCGGCGGCGCCAGCGCGGATGCCGGCCTGCTGGCCCTGACCGGCAAGCGCTACGGCGTGGCCATCACCGACCTGTTCGCGCCGGCGCAGCGGGTTACCCACTTCGGCCTGGACCAGTTCGCGGCCGCATCGTCCACGGTGAACCACATCGGCGAGCAGATGCCCATGTTCGGCCTGCTGCTGAGCGCGCTGGCCGTGGCCGGCCTGGCCGTGCGCTGGCGCCGGCGCAGCGCCTGGCTGCTGGCCGCGCTCTGGCTCGGCTGCGCGTGGCTGACGCTCGGCGCCACGCTGTACATCAACCGGTTCCAGCACGTGGCGTTCTCACAGACCTGGCACGGCGTGGTGGTGTCGCCGGTCATGCCGTACACCTGGCTGATGCGGATCCCCGGGCTGTCCGCGTTCCGGGAGGCCGACCGGTTCGCCCTGCTCGGGCTGGTGGGAGCGGCTTTGCTGGCCGGCAGCGCGGTGGACTGGCTCCGCCGCCACGCCTGGCCGGTGATCGCCGTGGTGGCCGCGCTCGCCGTGCTGGAGGCCGGCTGGTCGGGCAGCGGCCTGCGGACCATGCCCACCACGCTCGCGGCCCTGGACCGCCCGATCATCGCCGACCACTCTGGGTCCGTCGTCCTGGACGTCCCGTTCGGCCTGCGCGGCGGGATCCCCGAGTACGGGCTCCAGTTCCCGGCCCGGGCCCTGCTGCTGGCCACCGAGGACGGCCACCCCCGGTCGATCTCCTACACGTCCTGGGTGCCGGCCCGCACCATCAAGGGCATCACCAGCCACGCGTTCTACACCGTGCTGGTCCAGGCCCAGCACGCGATCCCGATCGCGCCCAACGTGCCCTGCTGGGCCGGCTGCCCGATGCTGCCGGACTTCTCGGCCCCGCTCACCTCCAAGCTGGGCCGCAACCAAATCACCCCGGCGCAGCTGGCCGCGGCCAGGCGGGACGTGCACAGCCTGAACATCGGCTGGGTGCTGGTGTGGAAGGGGAACCCGGTGGTCACCCGCTACCTGGCCGCGACCGGCTTCCGTCTCGCCTACCGGGCGGACGGCGCCACCGTGTACCGGCCCGCGGCCCGGTAGCGGCCGGTTGCCCGCCACCGACCGCCGCGGTCAGGTGCCTGCCCGGTCCCGGGCGGGCGCCTCAGCCGGCGTCGTCTCCGGGCGGCGGGGTCCCGGCCGTGGCCTGCGGCCCCGTGCCCGCCGCGGTCGCGTCGCCCAGCAGGCCCTCGGCCGCCAGGCCGCGCACCAGGCCCCGCAGGCCGGCGGACAGCCCGGCCCGCTCCTCGGTGGACAGGGCGGCCACGATCCTGGCCTGCCGGGAGTGCCAGGCGGTCCACACCCGGGCCGCCACCTCGCCGCCCGCCGGCGTCAGGTACAGCCGCACGTAGCGCTGGTTGCCCTCGTCCCGGCCGCGCCGGATCCAGCCCTTGCGCTCCAGGCCCGCGGCCAGGCGGCTCACCGTGCTCTTTTCCAGGCCGAGCAGGCCGGCCAGCTCGCCCTGGGCGATGCCGCGCGCCGTGACCAGCTCGATCAGCGCCCGCGCCTCGGAACCGGACAGCTGCGGGAGGCCGGCCGGGCCCGGGTCGGATCCGTTCGAGCCGCCGCCGGGGCCGCTGGCCTCACCGGCGGCGGCACCATCACCGGGCGCAGGAGTCACCACCCGCAGCAGCTGGGTAAGAAGCCGCTCGAGTTCGGCGTCGTCCGGTGCGTTGCTCACAACAACAGTTGTACCGCACAACCGTGGGGGTGGTACAGTCGCGGCGTGACAGTTGCCCCGTACAACTCACTGTGCCCGGAACGCAGGACCGGGTGTCTGGCCATGGGCCCGGCGACGTGAGCAACGAACGCCGCCCGAGCAACGAACGGCGCCTGAGCGCCCCCGGCCGCCTGGCCGCTGGTGAGAACCTCGTGCCCGGCGGGGTCGCGACCGCCGAACTGCCCGACGAGCCGCTGCCCGACTACGCCGCCAGGTACGGCCTGCGGCCGAGCGCCGCCCGGCGGGCCGTGCCGGCCTACCTGCGCCAGCTCTGGCGGCGGCGCAGCTTCATCCTGGCCTTCGCCACCGCGCGCAACATCGCGATGTACACCGAGGCCAGGCTCGGCCAGCTGTGGCAAATCCTGACCCCACTGCTGAACGCAGGAGTGTACTTCCTGGTCTTCGGCCTGCTGCTGCACGTCAACCGGGGCGTCCCGAACTATCTGGCGTTCCTGGTCACCGGCGTGTTCGTGTTCAACTTCACGCAGCGGGCCTTCATCCAGGCTTCGACCGTGGTCACCAACAACCTGTCGCTGATCCGGGCCCTGCAGTTCCCCCGGGCCGCGCTGCCGCTGGCCTACGTCATCGTCGAGCTGCAGCAGATGCTGCTGTCGATGGTCGTGCTCGCCGTCATCGTGGTGGCCACCGGGGAGCCGATCACCTGGTACTGGGTGCTGGCCATCCCGGCGCTGCTGCTGCAGACGATCTTCAACGTCGGCGTCGGGCTGTTCGTCGCGCGGCTCGGCTCCCAGGTCGACGACTTCAGCCAGCTGCTGCCGTTCCTGCTGCGCACCTGGATGTACGTGTCCGGAGTGCTGTTCAACATCGGCACGCTGAGCCTGCGCTCGCACCGCTGGATCGTGATAGCGCTGCAGCTGAACCCGGCCGCGCTGTACATCACGCTGGTCAGGAACGCACTGCTGCTGACCCAGCGGGAGAGCACTCCCGGCTCGAAGCCATACAACGCCCGGCTGTGCGCGCAGTGGGTCACGCTCGGGCACAAGGTGGGCGCCCCGGCGAAGTATCAGATGGACAGCGCGTACTGCCACTACTACGCCAACCCGGACCACTTCTGGTACTTCGCCATAGGCTGGGCGGCAGTCGCCATCGTGGTCGGGTTCTTCTTCTTCTGGCGATCGGAGGCGAAGTACGGCCGTGGCTGAGCCAATGGTGGTCGTCGACGACCTGCACATCGTCTACCGCGTGTACGGCGCGGGAGGCGACCACGGCACCGCGGCGGCCGCGCTGCTGCGGATACTCGGGCGCAAGACCCGCGGGTCCATCCGCGAGGTGCACGCGATCCGCGGCATCACGTTCGTCGCGTACAAGGGCGACGCCGTCGGCGTGATCGGCCGCAACGGCTCCGGCAAGTCCACGCTGCTGCGCGCGATCGCCGGCCTGCTGCCCGCCGAGCAGGGCAACCTCTACACCACCGGCGAGGCGTCTCTGCTCGGCGTGAACGCCGCGCTGCTCGACGACCTGACCGGCGAGCGCAACGTGATCCTGGGCTGCCTGGCCATGGGCATGACCAAGCAGGAGGCCAAGGAGAAGTACCCGAGCATTGTGGACTTTTCCGGCGTCGGCGAGTTCATCGACCTGCCGATGAAGACCTACTCCACCGGTATGGGCTCCCGGCTGAGGTTCGCAATCGCGGCCTCCAAGAGCCATGACATCCTGCTCGTGGACGAGGCGCTGGCCACCGGCGACGCGGAGTTCCGGGTCAAGAGCCACGCCAGGATCGAGGAGCTGCGCCAAGAGGCGGGCACGGTGTTCCTGGTCGCGCACAACCTGGAGGAGGTCGAGCTGACCTGCAACCGGGTGATCTGGATGGAGCGCGGCACGATCGTCGAGCAGGGCGAGGACGTCATCGGGATCATCGACCGCTACATCGACGCCTCGGGCGGGCGGCCGGTCGAGCGTGACCCGGTCACCGGCGCCCGGATCCATGCCCGCGTGCCCGCCAAGACCTGATGTGCTAGCCGCGACGGCCGGCCGGAGGCTGGCCCGAGCGGATAGGACGCGGGGGGTCTGGGGGGTCGTCCCCCGAGGCAACTCAGCCAGGCAGGACCGCCGCCGGGGCGGTAGGCGGATGCGCCGTGATCGCTTCCTGCTGGCTCGCGCGGCGCAGCACCAGCCGCATGAGCGTGCCGCTGCCGTCATGGTCGCCGACCGCGACCTCGCCGCCCTGGGCCAGGGCCAGCTGGCGCACGATGTAGAGCCCCAGGCCGATGCCGCCGAACCGGCGGCGGTCGCCGGTCTCGCCCTGCACGAACCGCTCGAAGACCCGCTCCCGGTCCGCGGGCGGGATGCCGATCCCCTCGTCCTCGACCGTGATCTCGATCTGGTCGCCGGCCTCCCTGGCCCGCACGGTCACTGCCCCGCCGTCGGGTGAGTACTTGAACGCGTTCTCGATGAGCTGGCCGACGATGATGTCGGTCGCCGTTGGGTCGCCGTAAGCCAGCGGCAGACCGTCAGGGACGTCGGCCGTGAGCGTGTGCTTCTCGGACAGCGGGCGGAACGCAACCGTGGCCCCGCGCAGCAGCTTGGCCAGATCGAACGGCGCGTTGGTCACCGCCAGCTGGTCCGCGCCGGCCCGGGAGCCGAGCAGCAGCTGCTCGACCAGCTTGGCCAGGCCGCCCGCCCGGTCCGCAATCGTCTGCACCGCGCTGCGCCGCTCGGCGTCATTCAGCTTTTCCCAGCGGCTCGCCAGCGTGCTCGCGAACCCCTGCACCACGGTGATCGGGGTGCGCAACTCGTGGCTGGTGGTGGCCAGGAACAGGTCCTTGGCCTCCTCAAGCTCTTTGGCCGCGGTCACGTCACGGAAGTCGACCACCTGCTCATCGCGGTCCTCCAGGCCGGCACACAGCACGTCCAGCCAGCGGCCGCTGTCGAGCCTGTGGGTCAGCTTGGCGCCGGGCTGGGGGACCGGGAACGGCGGCGGCTTGCCCACGGCGTCGGTGACCGAAACCCCGGTGAGGCGGTGCGCCGACGGGTTCCACTGCCGGACCAGGCCGTCGGCGTCGAGCACCGCGATGCCGTCGGCGCTGGCGTCGATCACAGCGCGCGCGTGCGCCCGTTGCCGCACCACTTCCTCGTACGCGGTGACGTTGGACAGGGCGACGCTCGCGTGCCCGGCCAGCAGCTCCAGCAGCTCCAGCTCCATGTGGCCGACCTTGCGCCTGCTGTACAGGGCGTACAGGGCGCCGTAGGGCCGGCCTCCCACGTGCGACAGGCTCAGCGTGACCGTGTGCAGCCCGGGCAGGGCCGCCCAGATCGTGTCGTCGAAGCTGCCCGCCTCGCTGGTGGCCATCATCACCGTCTTGCCGGACCGCATCAGCTCGCCGACCGTGCTCGTGGCCAGGTCCGCGGTGCGCCCGCGCAGGCCCGACGGCAGCCCGTCCATGCTGACCAGGCGCAGCCGGTCTCTCTCGATGAGCACGAACCCGCCGGCGTCCGCCCTGGTCAGCTCCCGCAGCGCGGCCGCGATCCGGTCGAGCACAGCCGACAGCTCCAGCTGCGCGTTCATGTCCGCGACTACGTCGCCAAGCCGCCGCACGACCCGGGCCCGCTCGGCCATGTAGTGCTTGACCGCCTCGTCGCCCGCGGTCTGGTGGCAGACGCTGACCCAGCCGGTCGTCTTCCCCGCGCTGTTGACCAGGGCGCTGGTGTCGATTCGCAGGTCGAGCAGGGTCCCGTCCTTGCGGATCCGGCGGGTGGCGAACGAGACCTGGCCACCTGAGGCCACGTGCTCGAGCACCGCATTGTGCTCGGCCTGCAGCTCAGCCGGGATAAACGCGAGCTCAAGGCCGACGACCTCGGACGCGGTCCAGCCAAACAGGCGCTCAGCGGCCGGGTTCCACAACATGACGGTTCGGTCGATCGCGAACGCGATGATTGCGTCGGCGGCACAGTCGATGACCGCACGCGCAGTAGCGTCAATCCGCTCCCGATCACGCCCGGTTGCCACCGCCAGCTTCAGGGCCACGATTCATGATCCCACTGCTTGGCGGCGCATGGTCAACAAAATCCGAGGTGACCACTGCCTGCGTTAGTCGTCAAGTCACGCAAAGGGGAATAAACTCATATAAATTCGGGCAGTTTCTCACACCATACGGTCAGCCATCTAAGCGGGCTTTGCCTAATCGTTGCCAAGCGCAGCTTCGGGAAGTATAAAAACTCCGAGAACGATTGCAGACGAAACCATCAAAGTACGGCCGTCTGGCTAGACTCGGATCTGACCGGTCATCTTGGCCGGCCCAGGATCGCCGAAATTCAGCTGGAACCCGGGCGTGACGGCCATGTGGGCCGTCGGTGGCCCCCGGCTCTCTCCCCCCTAGGAGCCGGGTCAAGGGTCACGTCCGGTCGCGAGGCCCGCGCCGAGCGGCCGGACGTGACCCGCCAGCTCACGGCCACGGCGCCAGCCGGGCACCGGGCAAACCGGCCATCGCACATGATGCCGGGACGTCGTGCGGCCGCGGCGCGCACAATCACGGCCGGCCAGGAACCCAGCACGCGGAGCGCACGTCCAATGGGCATGAGACCAGACCTGCTTCGGGCGCGCGCTGGCGCCCGGAACCTCATGATCGCTGCGGCCTGCACCGGCCTGGTCGCGGCGTGCGGCAGCACGGCCGCCCCCGGAGGCTCGGCGAGCCCCAAACCAGCGCCGAAGGTGTCACTCGACATCAAGGTGACCGGCACCGCGAGCACGGCCAAGCACTGGACGCTGCGCTGCGACCCGGCCGGCGGCACCCACCCCGACCCCGCGGCCGCCTGCCAGGTGCTGCTCAAGGCCAAGAACCCGTTTGCCCCGGTGCCCAAGGGCATCATGTGCCCGATGATCATCGCGGGCGCGAAGCGGGCCGTCGTCAAGGGCACCTACTTCGGCAAGCACGTCGACACCACCTTCACCCAGGGCGGGTGCCAGCTGGCCCGCTGGACCAGGATCGGGCAGATCTTCAACTGAGCGCAGGGCCCGTCCCGGCGCGCGGCGCGAGCGGCGCGCCGGGCGGCGGCGCGCCCGGGAGGCCCCGGCCTGGCCGCTACTTGAGCAGGCGGGACATCCGGCGGTCCGCCAGCGGCTTGCCGCCGGTCTGGCAGGTCGGGCAGTACTGCAGCGACGAGTCGGCGAAGGACACCTCGCGGACGGTGTCGCCGCACACCGGGCACGGCTCGCCCGCCCGGCCGTGCACCCTCAGGCCCGCCTTCTTCTCCTTCTTCAGATCGCCCGCGGCCAGTCCTTCCGACCTGGCGATAGCCTCGCGCAGCGTGCCCACGATCACGCCGTGGAGCTCGGTCACGTCGTCGGGGGTCAGGCTGGACGCCAGCCGGAACGGCGACATCCTGGCCGCGTGCAGCACCTCGTCCGAGTAGGCGTTGCCGATGCCCGCGATCACCTTCTGGTCGCGCAGCAGGCCCTTGATCTGGGTCCGGCGCCCGGCCAGGATCGCGCCCAGGACCTCGGGGGTGAAGGCCGGGGCCAGCGGATCAGGCCCGAGCGACGCGATCCCGGGCACGGCGGCCGGATCGGTCACCAGGTAGACCGCGAGCCGCTTGCGGGTGCCGGCCTCGGTGAGATCGAACCCGGCGCCGTCAGCGAACCGGAGCCGGAACGCCAGCGGGCCCTTGCCCGGCCGCGGCGGCGGTTCGGGCAGGCTGTCCCGCCAGCGCAGCCAGCCCGCCCGGGCCAGGTGCACGATCAGGTGCAGCGGGAGGCCGTCCGGCGGCGCGTCCGTCTCCAGGTCAAGGAACTTGCCGTGGCGCTGGGTGCCGGTGAAGCTGCGGCCGTGCAGGGCGGTCAGCGGCGGATCGTAGGTCTTGAGCACGGAGAACTCGGCGATGTCCGCGCGGTCGATGACCCGGCTCACGGCCCGCTCCCGCAGGTCCGCAGCCAAGGCTTCCACCTCGGGTAGTTCTGGCACGGTTTCGATTCTGCCTGGTCAGCGCAGAAAATGCGCATCGCTCCGGCGGCCAGGGAGGTACTGCCGCGCTCGGCCGTCGCGTTGCTGATGTCCTTGCTGCCCGCCAGCGCGGCCGTCATCGGCGTGATCGTCTTGCATCAGCTGCCTGGCGGTGCGGAATCGCCGGGATTGCCCTGGTAGCTGTGGGAGTTGCGGTGCGCCGAGCCTGCGAACTGACGCGCGGACGCCGGCCGACTTTGGGGAGGGTTCCCCGTCCGCTGGCAAGAAACTCGCCGGCCGCCTAAGCTGCCGCCAGCGACGTCACAGGGTTGCGGAGGAGCGGTAAACAAATGTGGGCGAGGAGGGATTTGAACCCTCACGTCCTCTCGGACACACGGACCTGAACCGTGCGCGTCTGCCGTTCCGCCACCCGCCCTGGGCAGTGAGTCAGGTTAGCACGTCCGCAAGCAACCCTACGTCGCCGATACGATCGGATGCGAGCAGGCATGAGGATTCGAGAGGGGGTACCCGGTGGGAGTTCTGCAGCGCTTTGAGCACAGACTCGAGGGGATGGTCGAGGGTGCCTTCGCGCGGGCGTTCAAATCGGAGCTTCAGCCGGTGGAGATTGCCAGTGCGGTGCAGCGCGAAATGGACGACCGCGCCGCTATCGTGGCGCAGGGCAGGACACTGGTTCCCAACGACTTTGTCGTGGAGCTGGCCGAGTCAGACCACGAGCGCCTGGAGGTCTACGCGGACAGTCTGGGCATCGAGCTGGCCACCCTGGCGCGGGAGCACGCCCGAGAGCAGGGCTATTCGTTCGTGGGACCGGTGCGAATGCGGTTCGAGGGGGTGCCCGAACTCACCACGGGCACGTTCAGGATCCGGTCCGGCGTCATCCGCGGCACCACGGTCGAGGACGGTGAGATCCGCAGGCCGGTCAGCGATCTGCCGCACCCGGCTGGTGGCTTCGCCGGAACGCCGCGCCTGCTGGTGTCCGGGCCGGAACCAGGCGCGGACGGCAGCACACAGCGCACCTATGAGCTGAGCGCGCCGCTGACCATACTCGGCCGTGGCACCGACTGCGATCTGCGCCTGGTCGATCCTGGCGTGTCCCGCCACCACGCCGAGCTGCGGGTCGAGGACGGAGAGGTCGTCCTCGTCGACCTCGGCTCCACCAACGGCACGTTCGTCAACGGCCAGCCGGTGCGGCGAGTTGGGCTGACCGACGGCACGCGCGTCACCCTGGGCCGAACGACCCTCGTCTTCCGCAGGGACGGTATCTACTGACACCGGACAACTCCACAGACGCACCAGCGCAAGCACCACCGCATCTGGCTGCGGGCGCCGCCCGGCAGGGACGGCTCCGGCAGCCACTGACCAGCAGAGGGCAGCAAAGGCATGACCCGATGAACGCGCTCACGCTCACGCTCATCAGGATCGCGTTCCTGGCTGTCCTGTGGCTGTTCGTGATCGCGGCGGTGGGTGTGGTGCGCACCGATCTCTTCGGGACCTCCTCGGTCCCGTCGCGCAGGCAGGCCCGCAAGCAGAGGCAGCCCCGAGCCCGGCCGTCCCAGCCCGCGAAGCCTGCTAAGCCCCCGCGCGGCGGGCGGAGCGGGCGCTCAGCTCCACATCAGCTGCTGGTAACGGCGGGCACGCTGGCGGGAACCAGCCTCGGCCTCGACGAGCAGCAGATAACCATCGGCCGCGCAAATGATGCCACGCTCGTCCTGAACGATGACTACGCTTCGACCCGGCATGCCCGGCTCTTCCCTCAGGATGGTCAGTGGATCGTCGAGGATCTCGGCTCAACCAACGGCACCTACCTCGACCGTCAGAAGGTAACCCAGCCGACCCCGGTACCAGTCGGCGTGCCGATCCGTATCGGTAAGACCGTTCTGGAACTCCGCAGATGACACTTGCACTCCGCTACGCGGTCCGCTCAGACGTCGGCCTCCTCCGTGAAGGAAACGAGGACTCGGCTTACGCGGGCCCGCATCTACTCGCGATCGCCGACGGCATGGGAGGGCATGCCGCGGGCGAGGTCGCCAGCTCCGTGGCTATCTCCGCGATCGCCGACCTGGACAACGAGGTCCCCGTCGACCACATGCTCGACTCGCTCGCCGCCGCGGTCGCCGCGGCGAACAACACGCTGCACGAGATGAGCATCGAGGACCCGTCGGTCGAGGGCATGGGCACCACGCTTACCGCGCTGCTCTGGTCCGGGTCCACGCTGGCCATCTGCCACATCGGTGACTCCCGGGCTTACCTGCTCCGCGACGGTGAGTTCCAGCAGATCACCAGGGATCACACGCTGGTCCAGTCGCTGGTGGACGACGGCAGGCTCAGCCCGGCGCAGGCGGCCTCGCACCCGCAGCGCTCGCTGGTGATGCGTGCCCTGCAGAGCGGCACCGAGGCCGAGCCCGACCTGTCCCTGATCGAGGCCAAGGCCCAGGACCGGTACCTGCTCTGCTCCGACGGCCTGTCCGACGTGGTCAGCGAGGACACCCTGCAGCAGACGCTGACGCGGTGCACCGATCGCGACCAGGCGGTCACCCAGCTCATCGAGCTCGCGATCCGCGGCGGCGGGCCTGACAACATCACCTGCATCGTCGCTGACGTGGTGACCGGAGACGCCGAGCCGCCGACCGGCCAGGTCTCCGTGGTGGTCGGCGCGGCATCGAACGGCGACGGCCGGCCCCGGCTGCGCTCCGACTCCCCGGCCGGGCGCGCGCACCTGCTGACCCAGGTCGGTGCGTCCGCCCGCCCGCTCACCGCGGGCGCCGCGACGGCCACGGCGGAAGAGGAGCGGGAACCCGACGAGGACGACGACCGAGGCCCGGCCGGGCACGCGGCCGTCAGGCCCAGGCGCCGCTGGCCCGTGGTGACCTCGATCCTGGTCGTCCTGCTGCTCGTGGTCGCCGGCGGGGGCTACGCCGCCTGGCACTATTCGCAGGGCCAGTACTACGTGGGCACCGACGGCAATGAAGTGATCATCTACCGCGGCGTCAACCAGCGCGTGCTCGGGATGAGCCTGTCCCACGTCTACCGGCGGACCGGCATCCCGATGTCACACGTGCCGGCCAACGACGTGACGCAGGTCCGGAGCACGATCACCGCCGCGAGCCTGGCTGACGCGCAGAAGACCGTGAGCAACATCCGCCAGCAGTACACCTGCCAGCAGTACGACACCGCCTACGCCAACTGGCTCGCGCACAAGCCCAAGCCGGTCACCAAGACCCGCAAGGTGGGCCGCAAGACCGTCAAGACCACCACCACGCCCGCCTACCGCGCGGCGCCGGCTACACCCAAGGGCTGTACCCCGCAGGGGGCGCCCGGGTGACCACGATCTCCAGCCAGCCCTCCGCTCGGCCCGCTGCCGACTCTGCCGTTCCGCTGCCGCGTGGCCGGCGCCGGACTGAGCTGCTGATGCTGGTCTTCTCGGTCGGGGTGGTGCTGTTCGCATACGCGTGCGCGGGCCTGGGGCTGAACGGCAACCTGCCCGCGGGGCTGCTCGAGTACGGCCTGGCGTTCGCGGTCATCGTGTTCATCGCGCACCTGGCCGTGCGCTGGCTGGCCCCGTGGGCCGACCCGCTGATGCTGCCGCTCGCCGCGATGCTGAACGGCCTGGGTGTGGTCATGATCTGGCGCCTGCAGCAGGCGGGCCGCGGCGGCAATCCTGGCGTCCCGGTCAGCACCATGAACTCGATGACCACCACCTACCAGGTGCTGTGGAGCGCGCTCGGGGTTGCCGCCTTCGTCGCCGTGCTCGCGTTCATCAGGGAAGTGCGGGTGCTGCAGCGCTACACCTACACGCTCGGCGCCCTGGGCCTGGTCCTGCTCGCGATCCCGGCCCTGCTCCCGGCCAGCATGAGCGAGGTCAACGGGGCCAAGGTGTGGATCATCCTCGGCGGGATCACGATCGAGCCCGGCGAGTTCGCCAAGCTCGCGCTGGCGGTGTTCTTCGCCGGGTACCTGGTAGCCAAGCGGGACGTGCTGGCCCTGGCCGGGCGCCGGTTCCTGGGCATCGACCTGCCGCGGGCCCGCGACCTGGGCCCGGTGCTGATCGCCTGGGGTGCGAGCCTGCTCATCCTGGTCTTCGAGACCGACATCGGCACCTCTGCGCTGTTCTTCGGCATGTTCGTGGCGATGATCTACATCGCCACCCAGCGCACCTCCTGGCTGCTGATCGGCATCCTGCTGTTCGTCTTCGGCGCGGGCGCGGCCAGCAAGCTGTTCGGGCACGTCGGCGAGCGGTTCACGGTCTGGCTGCACCCGTGGGCCGGCCACAATCCGACCACCATCTCCTATCAGACGGTGCAGGGCCTGGAGGGCATGGGCTTCGGCGGGCTCTTCGGCACCGGACTGGGTCACGGCCAGCCGTTCTTCACGCCGCTGGTGCAGAGCGACTTCATCATCACCGCGTTCGGCGAGGAGCTCGGCCTGACCGGCCTGATGGCGATCCTGCTGATCTTCGGGCTGCTCGTGCAGCGCGGCCTGAGTACCGCCATCCAGGTCCGCGACCCGTTCGCGAAGCTGCTGAGCGGCGGCCTGTCGTTCGTGGTCGCGCTCCAGGTGTTCATCATCGTGGGCGGGGTGACCAACCTGATCCCGCTGACCGGCATCACCACCCCGTTCCTGTCCCAGGGCGGGTCCTCACTGGTGGCCAGCTGGGCGCTGATCGGGCTGCTGATGCGGATCAGCGACACCGCGCGGCGTCCGGCCCCGCAGCCGATCCAGGACGAGGGCATGACCCAGGTGGTGCGGGCCGGATGAACCGTGCGCTGCTCCGCCTGTCCCTGGCCTGCCTGGCCATGTTCGTGCTGCTGCTGGTCAACGTGAACTATGTGCAGGCGTTCGAGGCCGGCAGCCTGGCCGGCAAGCCGGGCAACGTCCGGGTGTTCAACCAGCAGTTCCAGTACCAGCGCGGCTCGATCATCGCGGCCGGCAGCGGCCAGAACTACAAGATCGCCGAGTCGGTCCCCGTCAAGGACAGCAACACCTTCCAGCGTGTGTACCCGGGCGGCGCGACGTACGCCCCGGTCACCGGGTTCTCGTCGATCTACGGCGCCACCGGGATCGAGCAGACCGAGCAGAAGTACCTGGCCGGGACCGCGCCCAGCCTAGCCGTGCACAACCTGATCGACCTGGTGACCGGCAAGCCCAAGCAGGGGGCAACGGTTTACCTCACGATCAGCCCGAAGGCACAGAAGGCCGCGTACAGGGCGCTGCTGGCCGACGGCGGGCACCAGGCGGCGGCGGTGGCCATCGACCCCAGCACCGGCGCGATCCTGGCCCTGGCGTCGTACCCGACGTTCAATCCGAACCGGCTCACCACGCTCAACGGCCCGAAGTTCGTGAAGATCGACAACGAGCTGCTCAGAGACCCGGCGCAGCCGCTGCTCAACCGGGCCATCAACGAGACCTACCCGCCGGGCTCCTCGTTCAAGGTCGTGACCAGCGCGGCCGCGTTCGGGACCGGCAAGGTCGCGAACACGCAGAGCACGGTCAACGCGCCGCAGCCGCTGACGCTGCCTAACGGCAATCAGCTCAACAACGACAGCGGCGAGCTGTGCGGCGACGGCCACCCGCCGATCATCGAGGCGTTCTACCTCTCCTGCAACACCGCATTCGGCAACCTGGGCATTCAGATGGGCGGCGCCGCGCTGCAGAACTACGCGAACAGGTTCGGCTGGAACGACAAGAACCTGACCATCCCGCTCCAGGTCTCGCCCAGCGTCATCCCGCTGAACATCGACAAGTCGCTGACCGCGCTGGCCGCGATCGGCCAGCTGGACGACGCCGTGACCCCGCTGCAGACGGCCATGGACGCCGCGGCGATCGCCAACCACGGCACGCTGATGCGGCCCTACCTGGTCCAGCAGGTGCAGGCGCCCGACCTGACCACCATCCAGAACGCGAACCCGTCGGTGCTGTCGCAGGCGGTCACCCCGCAGGTGGCGGACAACATCACGCAGATGATGATCCAGGTGACGCAGAACTCGGCGGGCACGGCGTTCGCCACGGCCAACTCGCAGGTCGCCGGCGTGGAGATCGCCGGCAAGACCGGTACCGCGGAGAACGGCGTCAGTGCGACCAACCTGGATGACGCGGTCTTCACCTGTTTCGCGCCCGCTTCCAACCCGAAGATAGCCGTCGGCGTCATCGTTAAGGGCGGTGGTTTCGGCGCCGACGCCGCAGCACCGATTGCGGTCAAGATCATTCAGGCGTACCTGGGGGTATCGTGACTGCATCACGCCGTAGCGCTCAGAACGGAATTCGCAACGGCCCGACGACCGCGCTCCCGCTGCGCAGGCCGACCAGAGAACCCGAGACGCAGGACGGTAACGCAAGTGCGTGATATGACTCAGCCCCGGCTGCTCGGCGGCCGCTACGAGCTCGACGGGGTCGTCGGGCGCGGCGGGATGGCCGAGGTGTACCGGGCTCGCGATATCCGTCTCGACCGCATCGTCGCCGTGAAGACCCTGCGCGAGGACCTGGCCAGGGACCAGACGTTCCAGGCCAGGTTCCGCCGCGAGGCCCAGTCCGCCGCGTCGCTCAACCATCCCAGCATCGTGGCGGTCTACGACACCGGCGAAGACATGATGGGGCCCACCCCGGTCCCCTACATCGTGATGGAGTACGTCGACGGCCGGACTCTGCGCGACCTGCTCAGGGACGACCGCAGGCTGCTGCCGGAGCGGGCGCTGGAGATCACCGACGGGGTGCTGCGGGCGCTGGACTACAGCCACCGCAACGGCATCGTGCACCGCGACATCAAGCCCGGCAACGTGATGCTGACCCGGACCGGCGAGGTCAAGGTGATGGACTTCGGCATCGCCCGGGCGGTCAGCGACGCGCAGGCCACCATGACACAGACCGCCCAGGTCATCGGCACGGCGCAGTACCTGTCGCCGGAGCAGGCCAGGGGTGAGCGGGTGGATGCCCGCAGCGACCTGTACTCGGCGGGATGCCTGCTCTATGAGCTCCTCACCGGGCGCCCGCCGTTCACCGGCGACTCGCCGGTCGCGATCGCCTACCAGCACGTGCGGGAGAACCCGATCCCGCCGTCGCGGGTAGATCCGGAGATCCCGGCCTGGGCGGACTCCATCGTGCTCAAGGCCATGGCCAAGGACCCTGGGGATCGCTACCAGTCGGCCGGGGAGATGCGCAACGACATCCAGCGCGCGCTGCAGGGCATGCCGGTGGCCGCGCCGATGCGCGCGGAGAACTACCAGGGCACCCGCCGGATGGGAGCGGCCACCCAGATGGCCGGGCTCCACCAGCGCGATCCCGCCCTACCGGTACGGGCCCGACGGCGAGGAAGAAGAAGAAGAGCCCCAGGGCCGCAAGAAGTGGCCGTGGATCGTGGCCGCCATCGCGGCCGTGGCCCTCATCGCGGGCCTGGTGTACGCGTTCTCGTACGTCTCAGGGAACGGGAGCAACATCGCGGTCCCGAACGTCGTCGGCCTGAGCAAGCAGGCCGCGGAGAACGAGATCGTCAAGGCCAACCTGCAGCCGGTGGCGGTGAACCAGGCCTCGAGCAGCGTGCCCAAGGGCGACGTGATCAGCACCAGCCCTCCGTTCGGCACCAAGCTGGCCAAGAACGCCCCAGTCAAGCTGTTCGTCTCCACCGGCGCCGCCACGGTCGCGGTGCCGAACGTGGTGGGACAGAGCGCGGCCTCGGCGACGAGCGCGCTTCAGGCCAAGGGCTTCCAGGTCAGCCAGAAAGCGGCGCCCAACTCCACCGCGCCAGCAAACCAGGTGGTGCGGCAGGATCCGGCGGCGAGCTCGAAGGTCGCCAAGGGCAGCGTGATCACGATCTTCGTCTCCGGCGGCGGCACCAAGGTGCCGGGGGTGGTCGGCGAGTCCCAGGCCGAGGCGACCTCGCAGCTGGAGAACGACGGGTTCACCGTGAACACCCAGACGGAGGCCGCGGACGGCTTCTCGCCGGGCACGGTGTTCAAGACGAGCCCGAGCGCGGGCACGGTGCTGGCGCCGGGTTCCTCGGTGACGATCTTCGTTGCCCAGCAGCAGACCACGCCGCCGAGCCCATCGCCCAGCCCGAGCCCATCGCCCAGTCCGTCCGTATCACCGAGCGCGTAGAGTTCTGGTCAGGAGACGACCATGCCCAAGTCCCGCGTCAGAAGCAAGGCGGTCTACACGCCGCCGCCGAGGTCAACCAAGGCGAAGGTCAGCCCGCGCTGGCTGGTCCCCACCATGCTGGGATGCCTCATATTCGGGCTGGCGTGGATCGCGCTGTTCTACGTCACCGGGGGGACCACGCCCCTGCAGAGCGTGCTGGGCGACTGGAACCTGGTGCTCGGCTTCGGATTCATCATCGCGGGCGTGGCGCTCTCCACCAAGTGGCGCTGAGAACACTGTTATCCACAACCTGTGGATAACAGTGCGGGAACGCCGCCTCAGCCGAAGCCGGCCGCAGCTGCGGCGGCAGCCAGCTGGTGGTCACGCACCGCCACAGCGACGATCATGATGACCACCATGCCCACGGTGGCCGCGGCCTGGATCAGCACCCGGTTCTCCCGCGGCGCGTAGGCGTACGCGGCGGTAAGCAGACCGCCGGCCAGGATCCCGCCCAGATGCGCCTGCCAGGCGATGTTGGGCACCACGAACCCGATGACCAGGTTCAGCACCACGACAGCCACGATCCACCGGCTGTCCAGCCGCAGCCTCCTGGCCACCACGAACCACGCCCCGAACAGACCGAAGATCGCGCCGGAGGCGCCCAGCGCCTCGACGTTCGGCGGTCCGATGAAGTAGAACATCACCGAGCCGCCGAGCGCGCTCACCAGGTACACGGCGAGGAACCGCACGCGGCCCAGCAGCCGTTCCAGCGCCGGGCCCACGAGGATCAGCGCCCACATGTTGAACACGATGTCCA
The DNA here is from genome assembly GCA_963844655.1 of uncultured Actinomycetota bacterium. Lineage (GTDB taxonomy): Bacteria > Actinomycetota > Actinomycetes > Streptosporangiales > Streptosporangiaceae > JASHPR01. The sequence continues at coordinate 503,957 of CAWJPA010000003.1, forward strand.
GCGGCCCGAGGCCGCTCAGGCCCGGCGGCGGCAGGAACGCCGAAGTGATCAGCCGGTACCACTGGCCCTGGGCGACCCCCTCGAGGGGGCCGCCCGCCGTGATCCTGGCCTGGCCGAGCATCGCCCAGTCGTTCGCGAGGCCCGGCCTGGCCAGCTCCACGATGTAGAGCGCGATGTTGAGGCCGACCAGGGTCCAGGTGATCACCGCACCCGCGGCGGGCCGGCCTCCGAACACGGCCGCCGGGCGCCGGGTGCCGCGATTCCCCTCGCGCACGCAGTCGACGCACTGCTGGCCGACAGCCGCGGACCGCAGGCAATCCGGGCACGCGGGCCGGCCGCACCGGACGCAGGACACGTATGTCTCGCGGCCCGGATGCCGGAAGCAGGTCGGGATGCCCGTGCCCTGGCTGGCGCCGGGGCCCGCGTCGGGGCCTGGGGGAACGGCCACGGCGGCCCTACCCCGCGGATTCCCCGGAGCCGCCCTGGCGCTCGATCTCCACCGACTCGAGGACGACATCCTGCACCGGCCGGTCGTTCCGCCCGGTCTGGACCTGGCTGATCTCGTCGATCACTTCGCGGCCGTCGATGACCTCGCCGAAGATGGTGTGCTTGCGGTTGAGGTGCGGCGTCGGCCCCACAGTGATGAAGAACTGCGAGCCGTTGGTGCCGGGACCCGCGTTGGCCATGGCCAGCAGGTACGGCCGGTCGAACTGCAGGTCCGTGTGGAACTCGTCGGCGAACTGGTAGCCGGGACCACCGGTGCCGGTGCCGAGCGGGTCACCGCCCTGGATCATGAACTTGGGGATCACCCGGTGGAAGATCGTGCCGTCATAGAGCCGGTTCTTCCCTGTCGTCCTGGTCCTCGGGTCTGTCCACTCGCGGTTCCCCTCCGCCAGATCCACGAAGTTCTGCACGGTCTTCGGCGCCTGATCGGGGAAGAGCCGGATGACAACCGTCCCGCGATTGGTCCGCAGCGTTGCGGTCAGAGTATTTGCCATGAACAGAATCCTCGCACGGGCTGAGCATTGCTCCGGCCATGATGGCCAGCCAGAACGAAGCCGGGGTGGAGACGGGACGGAGCCCGCGTGGAGCCGGGCGGAGCCGGTCCCGGGGAGGCGGGCGGAGCCGGTCCCGGGGAGGAGGCGGCGGCGCGGCAGCGCGGACCGCCGCCCCGGTGATGGGGTATCTGGCCCCCGGTGTCCGCTTCGAACGTAACGGGTTGACATAGCGCGCCAGGGGAAGTGTGGTTGACGAGAGAACTCTCTGGAGGTTGAAGTGTCCCTTATATCCACAAATCGCCCGGTTGGGGTGCCCGATTCAGCGAAACAGCGTGCCATCGACGCTGCCGCCCAGGTGGTGCCCAAGGCCAAGATCGCGGGCCTGGCCGCCAAGAGCAGCGCGGAGGACGCCGTCGCCTGGGCCACGCCACGCGTGCAGGACGCCCGTGACCGGGTGGCTCCGCGCGTGCAGGACGCCCGGGTCTGGGCCGCGCCGCACGTCGAGCAGGCCGGCGTCGCCGTGCGCGACAAGATCGCGCCGGCCGTCTCTGCCGCGCTCGTCGAGGCCGCGCGCCGGCTCGACGTCGCACCCAAGCGGCGGCGCTGGCCGCGGGTTCTGGCCGGGGTCGTCCTGGTCGCCGCGGTGGGCACCGCGATCGGCGCGGTCGTGCTCCGGCGCCGGTCCGACGTCATGGACTTCGGCGCCGACGGCTACCCCGCGCAGGACAGCCCGGCGCCGTCCAGCGAGACCAACGGCACCCGGTCGTCGGACCAGGCCCAGGCCAACGGGTCCGGCGACGAGGCCGAGGCCAACGCGCGGGCGCACAAGTCCTGAACCACCACGTCCCCACGGGGACGTGCCCAGCAGGGTGAACGGCACGTAGCTGCGGCTGTATCCGCAGCTACGTGCCGTTCACACTATTTCCGGGGCCCTCACCGGGGACCGGGCCCAGCGGGCCGGCCGTGACATCCGTGCGGGCCTGGCCGTGACATCTGTCATGCCGGGATCGTGATCGGCGGCACAGGGCCACGGCTCGGAGCGCGCCTAGCGTTGCTGTCATGAAGACGCAATCCCCCAGCATGAGCCCGGCCGTCGTGTTCCGCGACGTGGTGAAGGTGTACAACGGCCGGGTCACCGCGCTCGATCACGCGAGTTTCGAGATCGCCCGCGGCGACACCGTCGCGCTGCTCGGCCCGAACGGGGCGGGCAAGTCCACCGCGATCGACACCATGCTCGGCCTGCGCAGGCCGACCTCGGGCGAGGTCCGGGTGCTCGGCCTGACCCCGGCCGAGGCCGCGTCCGCCGGGAAGATCGGCGGCATGGTGCAGACCGGCGGCCTGCCCGAGGGCGCGAAGGTCTCCGAGCTCATCAGCCTGTTCCGCCGGCTCTACCACGGCCAGCGCAGCGACGCCGATCTGCTCAGGCTGGCCGGGCTGACCGAGATCGCCGACCGGCGGGTGGAGCAGCTCTCCGGCGGCCAGACCCAGCGGGTGCGCTTCGCGCTCGCCCTGGCCGGGCGGCCCGAGCTGCTCTTCCTCGACGAGCCCACGGCGGCCCTGGACGTGGAGGCGCGGCGCGGCTTCTGGCAGTCGGTGCGGACCATCGCCGAGCAGGGCACGACGGTCCTGTTCGCCACGCACTACCTCGAAGAGGCCGACGCCAACGCGACCCGGATCATCGTGGTCAGCCACGGCCGGGTGCTGGCCGACGGCACCCCGGCCGAGATCAAGGCGTACACGTCGATCCGGACCATCAGGTTCACGATGCGGGAACCCGACCCAGCGGTGCTGCTGAAGCTGCCGGGCGTGATGGACGTCTCGGCCAGCGGCGACGCGGTGGCCGTCCGGGCCGCCGACGCCGACGCCGCCCTGCCCGCCCTGTACGCGCTCGGCCGGCCGGTTCGCGGCCTCGAGGTCGGCGGCGGCGGTCTCGAGGAAGCCCTGCTGGCCCTCACCAGCGACGACGACAGCAACCACCCCTCCGCGACCATAAAGGCAGGCTGACCCGATGATTGCTTTTCTGCGATTCGAGATCATGCGGACGTTGCGCAATGTCCGGTTCATCGTGATGCTGGTCGCGTTTCCCGTGCTGCTGTACCTGATCTACGGCAAGCAGCACGGGACCTCGCAGGGGCTGACGGTCGCCTCGCTGCTGCTGGTCTCGATGGCCGTGTGGTCGGGGATGGGCTCGGCGATGTTCGCCAGCGGCCCGCAGCTGGCGCGGGAGCGGCAGAGCGGCTGGATGCGCCAGCTGCGGGTGTCACCGATCGGCACCCGGGCCTGGTTTGCGGCCAAGCTGGTGCAGGCGATCCTGCTGATCATTCCGGGCCTGGTGGTGCTCATGGCCCTGGCCCTGACCTACGGCCACGTGCACATGGCCGGGGGACGGCTCGGGCTGCTGGTTCTGGTCCTGGTGCTCGGCGCGATCCCGTTCTGCGCGGCGGGCCTGGTCATCGGGCTGATGTTCGACGGCCAGACCGCGCAGGTGGCCCAGATGATCACCTTGCTGGTGCTGGCGTTCCTGGGCGGGATCTTCATCCAGTGGAACAGCCTGCCGCACGCCATGCAGCTGATCGGGAAGACGCTGCCCAGCTACCACCTCGCGCAGCTGGGCTGGAACGCCGCGGCCGGGCGCGCTCTGGGCCTCGGGCACGTGGCGGTGCTCGCCGCGTGGACCGTCGGGCTCGGCCTGATCGCGGCCAGGCTCTGGCGCAGCGAGAGCTCCGCGGCCTGATCCGGGCGATCACGGCATGATGGGGCTTATGCGTAGCGCCAGCGGGCTACCCCCGGACGGCACGGCCGGCGCCGTGCCGCCGGGGGTCACCGCGGTGGCACCGGCCACGCCGCTCACCGACGACGTGGAAACGCAGACCGACGCGTTCGTCAGGGGCCGCCGCCAGGTCCTGCGGCTCATCATCTCGTTCTTCCTGGTGGCCCCGTTCTTCTCCAAGCCGCGGCCCAGCCTGGCGCAGATCGCGTTTCTCGCGCCCGCGACGGCCGCCCTCATCTTGCTCGTCTGCATCTTTATCGTGGGCAAAGCGCGGCCGATGCGCGGCTACCGGGCCCTGGTCCTCACGGTCGTCATCATGGTGCTCGCCATCGCCATCCTGGCCGTGGGCGGGCTCAACTGGATCGGCGCGATCTTCATCGGGGGCGCCGGCGCCGGCCGGCTCGCGGGGTCAGGCCGCCGGGCCGCGGTCTCGGCCATGGCCGGCGCCGCGGCCGCCATAGGCGTCGGCCTGGCCAATGGCGTCAACTACGGAACCGCCCTGGAGCTGACCCTCGGGCCGGTGCTGGCCGCGTTCTTCGCCTACACGGCGTCGCGCCGCATCGAACTGGTCGAGAACCTCCGCGAGACCCGGGCTGAGCTGGCCCGGATGGCCGTGGCCAACGAACGGCTCAGGATCGCACGGGACCTGCACGACCTGCTCGGGCACAGCCTGTCGCTGATCACCATCAAGGCCGAGCTGGCCGGGCGCGTGATCGACGCCGACCCGGACCGCGCAGCCAGGGAGATTGCCGACCTGGAGGCCGTGGCGCGGCGGTCGCTCGGTGAGGTCCGGGCCGCGGTGACCAGTTACCGGCAGCCGAGCCTGGCCGGGGAGCTGGCCGCGGCGCGCCAGATGCTCACCGCCGCGGGGATGGACTGCCAGGTGCACGCGCCCGCCTCCATCGACCTGGCCCCGGAAGCCGAGGGGCTGCTGGCCTGGACGGTGCGGGAAGGCGCGACGAACGTCGTACGGCACTCCGGCGCGCGCATGGTAACGATCACGGTCACGGTGGCAGCCGGCGCGGTGACCGCCGAGGTGGCCGACGACGGGGTCGGCCCGGGCCTGGAGGTCAGTCCCGGCCCCGCCCCCGGTCAGACCGGTTCTGTTACGCCCGGCTCGGGGCTGGCCGGGCTGGCCGAGCGGGCTCGCAGCGTGGGCGCGGAGATCAGCGCGGGGGAAGGCCCCGGGGGCAAGGGGTTCCGTCTCCTGGTCCGGGTGCCGGCCGACCGGGCCAGCGTGGCGTGACTTCGTCATCATGGAGCCATGAACTTGCGCATCATGCTCGCCGAAGACCAGACCATGGTGCGGCAGGCCCTGGTGGCGCTGCTGGAGCTTGAGCCCGACATCGAGGTGGTGGCCCAGGCGGCCAGCGGCGACGAGGCGCTCGCCATGGCGCGCAAGCACCAGCCGGACGTGGCCGTGCTCGACATCGAGATGCCAGGTCCCGGCGGCATCGAGGTGGCCAGGAAGCTCAGGACGTCGGCGTTCCCCGGCAAGATCGTCATCGTGACCACCTTCGGCCGGCCCGGGTACCTGCGTGCCGCGATGGCCGCGGGAGCCACCGGCTTCCTGCTCAAGGACTCGCCCGCGGCCGAGCTGGCCGAGGCGATCCGCCGGGTGGCGGCCGGGGAGCGTGTGGTCGACACCGCGCTGGCCGCGGCCGCGCTGGCCGAGGGCGAGAGCCCGCTGAGCCAGCGGGAGACCGACGTGCTGGCCGCCGCGGCCAGCCACGAGAGCATCGCGGTGGTCGCCGACCGGCTGCATCTGTCCGCCGGAACCGTGCGCAACCACCTGTCGGCCGCGATCCAGAAGCTGGGCGCCCGCAACCGCGCCGACGCGGCGCGGATCGCGCAGGAGAAGGGCTGGCTGTAACGCGGCGGCCGGCGCGGCCTAGCTGTCCGGCCCGGGACCGATGACCTTGCTGTACTGCCGCATGGTCAGGCCGAACCAGCGCCCGGTCACCCCGTCGTCGTGCATGCCCAGGCGCTCCGCGACCGCCCGCGAGGCCAGGTTGTCCAGGTCGGTGAGGGCCAGGACCTTATCGATCCCGGCCCGCGCGGCGGCGGCGAGCACGGCCTGCGCCGCCTCGGTGGCCAGTCCCTGGCCCTGGTGATCCGGGTGCAGGTGCCAGCCGACCTCGATCGGGCCGGCCGGACCCGCCTGGCCGTTCTCAAGCGGCAACAGCAGCGCGGTCCCCACCGGCGGCTGCGGTGGCGGGCCGGGGCTCAGCGGCACCATGGCCCACAGTCCGAGCGGGGGCAGGAGCCCTTCGCCGTGAGCGCGCCAGCGGCCCAGGCGTTCGCGCGCCTCATCGGGCGTGGCCAGCGCGCGGCGGGGTTGCGGGCCGAGCCAGCGCGTCACGGCGTCACGGGAGTAGAGGTCGAAGAACGCCGGGAGGTCCGGCTCCTCCCAGTGCCTGAGCAGCAGGCGCGGGGTGCGCAGCAGTTCCATCGCTGGACGATAACGCGAAACCGGTCATCGCGGCCGAGGCCCTGGTCAGGCACAATTTGCTGTGTGCTGCTGACCGAGCTCGCCGAGGCCTCGGCCGCCGTGGCCCGGACGTCCGCCCGCAGCGCCAAGATCGAGCTGATCGCGGCGCTGCTCGGCCGGGTGCCGCCGGGCGAGGTGCCGGCCGCGGTGGCGTTCCTGTCCGGCGAGCTGCTGCAGGGCCAGATCGGCGTCGGGTACGCCGCGCTGAGCGGGCTGCTCCGGCGCGACGCCGCCGCCCAGGCCGACCCCGGGCTGCCTGACGCCCCGGGCGCCGGGCCTTCGCTCACCCTGTCCGAGACCGACGCGGCGTTCGAGGCGATCGGCCGGGTCACCGGGCCGGGTTCCCAGGCGGAGCGGCGCAGGCTGCTGGCCGGGTTCTTCGGCCGGGCCACGATGGGCGAACGCGAATTCCTGGTCCGGCTGCTGGCCGGCGACCTCCGCCAGGGCGCGCTCGAGGGCGTGATGACCGACGCGGTGGCCAAGGCCGCGGCGGTGCCCGCGGAGGAGGTCAGGCGCGCGCACCAGCTGGGTGGGTCGCTGCCCGCGGTGGCGCAGGCGGCGCTGGGCGGCACCGAGCCGCTGACCGCGCTGCGCGCCTTCACGCTGGTCGTGGGCAGGCCGGTCCGGCCCATGCTCGCGGCGTCGGCACCGGACATCGCCGCCGGGCTGGACCGGATCAGCCCGGCCGCGGCGGAGTGGAAGATCGACGGCATCCGGGTCCAGGTACACCGGGCCGGCCAGCAGGTCGCCGTGTTCACCCGCACACTGGACGACATCACGGCGCGGGTGCCTGAGATCGCCGAGGCTGCCCTGTCCCTGCCGGTCGACTCCGTGGTCCTGGACGGCGAGGCGGCGGCGCTCGCCCCGGACGGGCGGCCGCGGCCGTTCCAGGTCACCGCCGCCCGCACCGCGAGCCAGATCGACGTCGGCCGGCAGCGGGCCGAGACCCCGCTTACACCGTTCCTTTTCGACCTGCTGCACCTGAACGGCACCGACCTGATCGACGCCCCGGCCAGCGAGCGGCAGCGCGAGCTGGCGGCGATCGTGCCGGCCGGCTGGCTCACCCCCCGCATCGTCACCGCCGACCCGGACGAGGCCGGGGCCTTTTTCGCCGCTGCGGTCGCCCGCGGGCACGAAGGGGTGGTGCTGAAGTCCCTGGACTCGCCCTACCGGGCCGGCCGCCGCGGCGCCGAGTGGATCAAGGTCAAGCCCCGGCACACGCTGGACCTGGTGATCCTCGCGGCCGAGTGGGGCCACGGCCGGCGCCGCGGCGTGCTCTCCAACCTGCACCTCGGGGCGCGCGACCCGGACACCGGTGGCCTGGTCATGCTGGGCAAGACGTTCAAGGGCCTCACCGACGAGATGCTGGCCTGGCAGACCACGCGGCTGCTGGAACTGGCCGAGCCTTCGCTGGCGCTGCCCGCGGACGCCGACCGGCGCGAGGCGCACGGGACCGTGCGGGTCCGCCCCGAGCTGGTCGTGGAGATCGCGTTCGACGGGGTGCAGGCGAGCCGGCGCTATCCGGGCGGCCTGGCCTTGCGGTTCGCCCGCGTGATCAGGTTCCGGCCGGACAAGAAGCCGGACGAGGCCGACACCATCGGCTCGGTCCGCGAGATCTGGGCCCACGGCGGGGAGGACGCGCCGTAGCGCGGACGGGGCCCGCCGGGCTCAGGCGACGGTGACCGGCAGCGTCTCGAAGCCGCGCAGCACCAGCCCGGTGCGGCGCGTCGGCTCACCCGCCGCGGCCAGCCGCGGGAAGCGGTGCAGCAGCCGGGGGAAGGCGATCGCGCCCTCCAGCCGGGCCAGGGCCGCGCCCAGGCAGAAGTGGGCGCCAGCGCCGAAGCTGAGCGGCGCGCTGTCCGGCCGCCGCGGATCGAAGCGGTCCGGCGCCGGGAACCGGCGCGGGTCCCGGTTGCCCGCGCCCAGCAGGGTGATCACCTCGGTGCCGCCGGGCACGAGCAGACCGCCCACCTCGGTGGCGTCGGCGCGCCTGCGGCTGGTGAGCTGCACCGGGGAGTCGTAGCGCAGCACCTCCTCCACGAACGCGGGCACCGGGACCGACCCGTCCCTGACCGCGTCGCCCACGGCGGGCTGCTGCAGGATCACCCGCAGCCCGTTGCCAAGCAGGTTCGTGGTCGTTTCGAAGCCGGCCACCAGCAGCAGGGTCAGGTTGTCGAGCAGTTCGGCCGCGCTGAGCACGGCCGCCCCGGCGCCGCCGGGCTCCGTGGTTCCAGGGCCCGTGGTTCCAGGGCCCGTGGTTCCAGGACCCGTGGTTCCAGGACCAGTGGTTTCCAGCCCCGCGCGGTCCGGCTCGCTGATCGCGACCAGCACGCTGACGAGGTCGTCACGCGGGTCGCCGCGCCGCTCGGCGGCCAGCGCGGTGAGGTACTCGTGCAGCCGGACGGCAGCCGCGTCTGCCGCCTGGAGCACCGGCATGTCCACGCCGACCTCAACCGTCGCGGCCAGGTCCCTGGCCAGCGGCCGGAAACCGGCCCTGTCCGCCTCGGGGATTCCCAGCAGCTCACAAATTACGGTGACAGGGAGCAGGAACGCGAAATTATGCATGAACTCTACCGGAGAACCGCCGGCCCCCCTTTCGGCCATATCGTCAAGCAGTTCATCGGTCATTCGCGTGATAGACGGGCCAAGACCGGATACCCGGCGCTTTGTGAACGCGCGCGCCATGGGAGCGCGGATCCTGGAATGATCCGGCGGATTCAGGTTCAGGACCGCGTCCATGCCCAGCGCGGGATGGTCCCGCCAGCCCGGGTCGACCTCGTCGAGCCGGGCCGCGTCCGTGACCCGGAACGCGGGATCACGCAGCACAGCGTCGATGGCGTCGTAGCCGTGCGCGATGACCGCATCGGCGATAGGGACCGCGGCCCCGCCCATCCGGTGCAGCGCCGCGTACAGCGGATATGGATCCGATCGTCCCTCTGTTGTTAGTAAAGACTCAAAAACGTCATTGGCATCCATCGCGAAGAATCTTATAGCATTCCTGGTTCTCGAGTAAAGATACGGTCAACACATCACTCCCTGGCCGGAAGCAATTCAGTGGCCCGGGTAATTTGAATGCGCACGGAATCTCCGAGGACCGCGCCTTATTTTGGCATGCGTCAATTCCGAATTACCAGACGAGCGCGGGGCAAGGTGGGTTGACCGGCTTGAATGGGCTGACCGCTGGCGCGCCGCCCGCGCCGCGCATCGCGCGGCCGGTCTCGCCGGCCGTGCGGGAGCGGCGGCTGGCCCGCCACCTGGGCTGGGCCGCGGCCGCCGCGATGGCCGGCTCGCTGCTACTGATGGCCGCGGTTTCGGCCGCGGGCCCGAGCGCGGTGGTGCCCGGGCTGCGGCCGACCTGGCCGGCGCCGCCGCTCTGGTACCCGGCGCACCTCTCCGACGTCACCGTGACCGTGACGATCTACATCGCCCTGATCCTCGGCGGGGCCGGGGTGGGCTGCGGGCTGTCCGCGGTCCGGCGCGGCGCCCGGCCTAGCCGCAGGCTGCTGCTGGCGGCCGCGGCCGGCGCCGTGGCGGTGCTGACCGTGCTGCCGCCCGCCGGGTCCACGGACAGCCTCACCTATGCGGCCTACGGCCGGATCGCGGCAACCGGTCACAACCCCTACGTGATGACGCCGCACCAGCTCCGCGCGAGCGGCGATCCCGTCGGCAGGCAGGCGCCGCACAACTGGCAGAACGATCCGTCGCTGTACGGCCCGGTAGCGACCGCGACGGAGTGGGCTGCCGCGAAGGCGGGCGGCACCTCGATCGCCTCCATCGTGTTCTGGCTCAAGCTGCTGTACGCGGTGGCGTTCGGCGCGATCGCGCTGGCGCTCGACCGGCTGCTGCGCGGTGACCAGGCGGCCCGGACCCGGGCGCACCTGCTGTGGACGGCGAACCCGCTGATGCTGTGGGCGGTGATGGCCGGCGCTCACGTGGACGGGCTGGCCGCTGGCCTTGGGTTTCTCGGGCTGCTGATGGTCCGTCCGGCGGGGCCGCTGGACACCAGGACCGGGCCGGGCCGGGCCCTGGCCGCGGGGCTGCTGGTGGGTGCGGCCGCCGGGGTCAAGGCCCCGCTGGCGGTGCTCGGGATCGCGCTGGCCTGGCCGCTGCGGCGGTCAGCACGGGCGCTGGCGGCCGCCGCCTGCGGGGCCGGCCTGGTGCTGGTGCCCGGGTACCTGATCGCCGGGCACGCGGCCGTCGCCGACCTGGTGCGGCGCAGCAGCAACCTGGTGACGTTCGACAGCTTCTGGCGGCTGTTCTACCCCCCATTCGGTTTCGGCTCCATGCCCGCCGGGCTGGAAGTGATCGCGGTGGTGGCGTGCCTGGCCATGGCCGGGCTGCTGGCCTGGCGGCTGCCGCCGGGTCCGGAGCTATTCCCGGCCGTCCGGCCCGCCCTGGCCCTGGCGCTGGCCTGGCTGCTGGTGTGGCCGCTGCAGCGGCCCTGGTACGACGCGATCGCGTTCTGCCTGCTGGCCGTGTTCCCCGCCTCCCGGCTGGACGGGCTGATGCTGATTCGTGCCGTCCCGGCCGCGATGGCGGTGGCGACCGGGATCGTGGTCAGGCCGCCGCCCCAGTGGATGTCCGACATCGAGATCTACATTGGGTACTCGATGTCGCCGTGCATCAGGCTGTGCACGGTCATCGCGGCGGTCACCCTCTGCGTGACCGCGGGCTGGGCCTGGCGGCCCCCGCTGGGGGGGTCGCCCCCCCGAGGCCAACACGGGCATCATGGGACCGCACACCGGGACCCGGAGGGCCTTCATGCGGACGGTCTGGCTGGATGAGGACGGCGCCTGGCGCACCACACTGCGCGGGCGGCAGGTGCTCGGCGAACCGAGAATCAACAAGGGGACGGCGTTCAGCGAGAACGAGCGCCGCGAGCTGGGCGTCACCGGGCTGATCCCGTCGGGCCACGTGACCCTGGACGATCAGGTGGCCCGCGTGTACGCGCAGTACCTCAGGCAGGCCACCGACCTGGCCAGGAACGTGCTGCTGACCGAGGTGCACGACCGCAACGAGGTGCTGTTCTACCGGCTGCTGAGCCGGCACCTGACGGAGATGCTGCCGATCGTCTACACCCCGACGGTCGGCCAGGCCATCGAGGCCTACAGCCACGAGTACCGCCGCCCGCGCGGCGTGTACCTGTCCGTCGACCATCCCGAGCTGATCGAGACCTCGCTGTGCGCGGCCGAACTGGGGCCGGAGGACGTGGACCTGGTGGTGGCCACCGACGCCGGGGCCATCCTCGGCATCGGGGACTGGGGCGTGGGCGGGATCTTCATCGCGGCGGGCAAGCTCGCCGTGTACACCGCGGCGGGCGGCATCGACCCCAACCGGGCCCTGCCGGTCATGCTCGACGTCGGCACCGACCGGCAGAGCCTGCTGGACGATCCGCTCTACATCGGCAACCGGCATCCCCGGGTGCCGGCCGCCGACTACGACCGGTTCCTCGACGCGTTCGTCACCGCGGTGGGGCGGCTGTTCCCCGCGGCCCTCCTGCACTGGGAGGACCTCGGGGTCGGCAACGCCGGGCGGGTGCTGGAGCGCTACCGGGACCGCTGCCTGACGTTCAACGACGACATCCAGGGCACCGGGGCGGTCAACCTGGCCGCCGTGCTCGCCGCGGCCAGGGCGGCCGGGACCGGGCTGCCCGACCATCGGGTGGTGATCTTCGGGGCGGGCACCGCGGGCATCGGCATCGCCGACCAGCTGTCCGCCGCGATGCGGGCCGGCGGCCTGCCCCCGGATGCGGCCAGGGCCCGGTTCTGGGCGGTGGACAAGGCTGGCCTGGTGACCACGGCGACCCCGGGCCTGAGCGACGCGCAGGCCCGGTACGCGCGTCCCGCCGATGAGGTCGCGGGGTGGCCGCAGGACGCCGCCCTGAGCGGGATCGCGCTGGCCGAGGTCATCCACCGGGTGCACCCGACGATCCTGATCGGCACGTCAGGGAGGACGGGCGCGTTCACCGAGCCGATCGTCAGGGACATGGCCGCGCACTGCGCCCGGCCGGTGATCCTGCCCATGTCCAACCCGACTTCGCTGTCCGAGGCGGTGCCCGCCGACCTGATCCGGTGGACAGAAGGGCGGGTCCTGGTGGCCACCGGCAGCCCGTTCCCGCCCGTGGATTACCACGGGACCAGGTACGTGATCGGGCAGGCCAACAACGCGCTGATCTTCCCCGGGCTCGGGCTTGGCGTGATCGCGGCCCGGGCGGCCCGGGTGACCGACGGCATGCTGGCCGCCGCGGCCCACGCGGTGTCGGAGCTGGTCGGCACCTCGGCGCCGGGAGCCCCGCTGCTGCCCCGGGTGGAGGCGCTGCGGGAGACGTCGGTCGCGGTGGCCGCCGCCGTGGCCGAGGCCGCCGTCGCGGACGGCGTGGCGGGCGCCCGGCTGGGCGGGGACGTGCGCGGGCAGGTCCGCGCGCTGATGTGGGAGGCCGTGTACCGGCCGGTCCGGCCCGCCTGAGCGAGACTAGCCCGGTCCCAGGAAACGGATGATCGCCGCGGTGAGCGCGCTGGCCACCAGGCGCTGGAAGCGGGCGGAGGTCAGCAGGCTGGCATCGGTGGCGTTACGCATGTTCCCGCACTCGATCAGGACCTTGGGCACTCGGGTCAGGTTGAGGCCGGCGAGGTCGTTGCGGGGCATGATGCCGTTCGCACCCTCGTAGGTGCTCACGGGCATGGTGGTGCCGGCCAGGAATGCCTGGCGCACGTCGCTGCCGAACCGCTGCGACGACGCGATCACGCTGTCGTTCGGCCCGTCGGCGATCGGCTCAAGCACCGTGAACCCGCGGCCGGAGGGAGGCCCGCCGTCGGCGTGGATGTCGATGGCGACGTTCGCGCCCGCCTGGTTGATGATCTGGGCCCGGCGGTTGACGCACGGCCCCACGCCGTCGTTGGTGGTGCGCGTCATCACCACGCGCGCGCCGTCGCGGCGAAGGTCGGCGCGCAGATAGCGGGCGACGTTGAAGTTGAACTGCGCCTCGGTGTACCCGCCGTCGGTGTCCGTGCCCGTGGTGTCGCAGGACTCCCATTCCCGGCCGTTCCAGATCTGCTGGTTGATCGCGCTCGGGTCGGCGAAGTTCCCGCCGTTGTGACCCGGGTCGATGCCAACGATCTTCCCGGCGAGCGGCTCCGCAGTGAAGGGGGAAGGGGAGGTGGGTGGGGGGGACGGAGATGGGGACGGAGCCGAGGCCTGGGCCGCGGGAGCCGGGCTGGCCGGCGGCTGGGCGGTCAGCGGGGCGGATGACGCGGCCGGGGCGGGCAGCCCGCTGCCGCAGGCCGACGCGGCCAGGCCGACGGCGATCATCGCCAGCAGCCGGGCCGGGCGGGCCCGCCAGCCTGGGCGATCGGTCAACGGCCGGCCTCCTTGCGTCGCGGCTGCCCCCGCCCATCTCCCCTTCCCCCGTCACTGCGGGGAGCGCGGCCGGCGCGGCACCACGAGGCTACCGGGCCGCCGGGCCCGGTCAGCCCCGGACGACCGTGGAGACCGCCTTCCTGGCCACCGCATTATCCGCGCTGATGCCGGACGACTCGCTGGGCTGCTGATCGGCCAGGACCGCGACCAGCAGCGTGTGCCCAGCGTGAGTTATCACGCCGATGCTGTTCACCACCCACGAGCCGCCGTCGGCCATCCAGCCGTTCTTCACCGCGGGCGAGCTTCCCTTGCTGGCCGCGGCCGTGATCCCCCACACCTGATCCGCCGAGACGTTCCGCATCAGGCCGAGCTCGTAGGAGCGCGCCGCCTGCGACAGCGGCGACCGGCTCGACGTGAGGTCGGTGAGCAGCTCCAGCTGATCGCCGACCGTCGTGCTGGTGTGCCCCCAATGGCCATTGGCGCCGGGCGTGGTGTGGCTCAGGTGCAGCTCCCGGTTCGCGTCCCTGAGCCCGAGCTCCGCGCCGATCGCGGTCCAGAGCGTGTCGGCCGCGGTCACGTCGTTGTCGTCAATCATCGCCGTGGCCTCGGTCCGCTCCTGGTCGCTGAGCTTCGTGCCGGCCTGCTGGTGCTGCAGCAGCAGGGCGGCGAGAATGTCGGCCTTGACGATGCTCGCGGCGTCGAACGTCCGGGTGCCGCCGTAAACGGCCGTGGCCCCGGTCCTGCGGTCGGTGACCGCGACCGCGAAGTTGCCGCTGTGACTCCGCAGCACGGGGGCGAGCGCGGCCGTGAGCACCTGGTTCGCCCCGGAGTCGGACGCGGGGTTGATGTGACCCGGGCTGCCGGAGGCGGGCGGCGGCGCACCGCTCCCTGACCGCTGGACCGCGGGCGCGGCGTGCCCGGTACTTCCTGGCCGGGCGGCGCCGTTAGCCTCCGCTGGATGCCCCGACCGCGCGCCGTACACGCTGACCGCGACGACCGCCGCGGCCACGACCGAGAACACCAGCGTGATCGTAAACCGTTCCCATGGGCGCAGCTTGCCCGCGTGTGCGGGAGGCCGCCGCCCCCGGTCTGCCGTGGGCATGAATTCCCCCTGAAATGCCCAATCGCCCGTGCGCGTATAAAAGGCAGCACTCGGGCTTGATGAAATGAAATAAGCGAGTGCAGCGCGCCCCCTGACCTGCGCGCTACACCGAGAATTCCCCGTCCCCGTTGATGCGCTGCGAGCATAGGACCGGCCACTGGAAGGCGTCTGCAGAAAAGAGATTTCTGAGACTTTGGAATGCTGGCCCGTAAAGACCGGACCGCGTGAGATTGGCTCGTCGGCCGCGGCCCGTCAGATCCGCTCAGCTCCTTGCTCTATCCGTATATCCGTGTAATCATACGGATGAACGGAGGATCTCGATGCCGCCCGCCCACCTGCACCCGGTCAACGCCGAGGCTGTCGCGATCGCGCGGGCCGAGGTGCTGTCGGTCGCCGACGCGGGCCGGCTGGCGGGCCTGCTCGGCATGCTGGCCGACCCGGTGCGCTCCCGGATCCTGTTCGCGCTGGTCACGGCCGAGGAGCTGTGCGTCGGCGACCTCGCGCTCGCACTCGACGTTACCGAGGACCAGGTGTCGTACGGGCTGAAGATGCTCCGCCTGGCCGGGCTGGTCAGCTTCCGCCGGGACGGGCGCATGATCTGCTACCGGCTCAGCGACGGGTTCCCGCACCAGCTACTCGAGCACTGCCTGCGCCAGCTGCTGGCCATCGCATCCCAGGAGGCCCCCGGTGCACGCCCTTGACGCCATCGGCCATGCCCTGGCCGTGGCCGGATCGATGACCTGGCAGATCACCTGGTCGCTGATCCTCGGGTTCACGCTGTCGGCCGTCGTCCAGGCGGTGATCCGCCGCGAGACGATCACCCGGCGGCTGGGCGGCGACTCGCCGGCCACGCTGGCGGTGGCCACCGGTCTCGGCGCGGCCTCGTCCTCGTGCTCCTACGCTGCCGTCGCTCTGGCCCGGTCGCTGTTCCGCAAGGGGGCCAGCTTCATCTCGGCCATGGTCTTCGAGATCGCCAGCACCAACCTGGTGATCGAGCTCGGCATCATCCTGGCCCTGCTGATCTCGTGGCAGTTCACCCTGGCCGAGTTCGTCGGCGGGCCGATCATGATTGTCCTGCTGGCCGTGGCGTTCCGGCTGTTTGTCCGGACCCGCGTGATCGAGGCCGCCCGGCAGCAGGCCGAGCTCGGAGTGGCCGGCTCCATGGAGGGTCACGCCGCCATGGACATGAGCATCCGCTCCAGCGGGACCTTCCGGCAGCGGCTGCTCAGCCGGGACGGGTACACGGCGGTCAGCCATATCTTCGTGATGGAGTGGGCCGCGGTCATCCGCGACATCGTGGCCGGCTTGCTGATCGCCGGCGCGATCGGCGCCTGGGTACCCGACACCTTCTGGCGGCACCTGTTCCTGACCAGCCATCCCCTGGGCGCGAAGCTGTGGGGTCCCATCATCGGCCCGGTCATCTCAATGCTCAGCTTCGTCTGCTCGATCGGCAACGTGCCGCTGGCCGGGGTGCTGTGGAACGGCGGGATCAGCTTCGGCGGCGTGGTGGCGTTCATTTTCGCCGACCTGATCATCATCCCGATCCTGATCATCTACCGGAAGTACTACGGCACCCGGATGATGCTGGTGCTGCTCGGGACGTTCTACGCGACGATGGTCATCGCCGGGTACATCGTGGAGTTCCTGTTCGGCGGCCTCGGGCTGATCCCCGCCGAGCGGGCCGCCCAGGTGGGTGAGCACGGCATCGAGTGGAACTACACGACGATCTTCAACATCATCTTCCTGCTGCTGGCCGCCGCGCTGCTGGTGCGGTTCTTCCGGTCGGGCGGCGGGCCGATGCTCCGGATGATGGGCGGCAGCCCGGAGAAGCGCTCCCCGCACGCCGCGCCAGGACCGGCCGGCCACATGACCCACTAGCCCGCCTGGCGGCCTACGGGACGACCGTCACCGGCCACTTCCCGGCCCGGACCAGCCGGGTGGCCAGGGAACCGACGATCCGGTGCCCGGCGTGCTCGGACGCGCCGACCACCACCGCGTCCGCCTTCGTCTCGGCCGCCACCCGGGTCAGCTCGGTCAGCGGGTCCCCGACCACGGACCGGAACTCCAGGTCCAGCCCGATCTCGGCGGCCCGGTCGCGGGCCTGCCGCTCCAGGTCGTCCGCGATCTCCAGCGACGTCTCGTTCAGTGCGGCCGCCGCCCCGGGCGCGAGGCCGATGTTCGCCGACAGCCGCGCCACGTACACGGCGAGCAGCCTGCACCGCTGCCGGCGGGCGAGACCGGCGGCGTAGGCGGCGGCCCGCAGCGACGTCCGCGAGCCGTCCACGCCCACGAGGATGAGCGACGGGCCGTCAGAGCCCAGCTCGAAATCAGGCTCGGGTGCACTCACCAGCCCAGTCTGCCAGGCTCTGATGGCCGTCCTGTCTCCCGGCACAGGCCGCCGGCGGCGACGGCCAGAACGGCCGAGCGCCCGGCGCAGCCGCTACACCAGGGCGGCGGCGAGCTCGGCGTTGCGCCGCGCGAAGTCGGCCCAGGCCGCCGGGGTGGCGGCCAGCCGCGGTGCCGCGCGCGAGCGCGAGCACCGGCGCTGGGACCACTCGCAGAGCCGCCCGCCGCGGACCCCGAACCGGACCAGAACGTCGCCGGACCATCCGTACACGTCGGCGTCCCCGGCCTCAGGGGCGGTGACCCGCTGCGGGCTGGTCAGCCAGTCCAGCGCCTGGATCTCGCTCTGCACCTGGGCGGCGAACTCGAAGGCGAGGGAGCCGGCGGCGCGGTCGCGTACCAGCCCAAGGTCGGCACGAGCCCCGGCCACCGCCCCCGGCTCGCGCTCCAGGACCGCGGTCAGGGCCCGGATGAGCTCGCCGTGGTCGGCGCCGCTGACGCCGCGGGCCCGGGCCATGTCACGCTGTGCGCCGCGCAGCCCGGTGCCCGCGTAGGCCAGGGGCAGGATCCGGTGCAGCCCGGTCACCGCCTGGCGGACCCGCAGGCCGCCCAGGTACGGACCGAAGTACCGCACCTGGGCGGCCGGGGGCGTGCGGTACACCACGCTCAGCCCGGGCGCGGCCGGCCGCTGGTCCATCCGGATGTGCACGACGCTCTCCTGCCCGCCCGCCGTCCGGTTCCACGGCGGCATGGAGTGCTCGAGCAGGTTGCGCTCCAGCCACGCGGCTTCGTGCGCCGACGCGCAGCTGACCGCCTCGATCCGGGCGGCCCGGGTCACCATGGGGGCCAGATGAGCGCGGTCGCCCAGGTCCGACCAGTACGACGCCACCCGGCTGCGCAGCGCGCTGGCCCGGCCGATGTACAGCACCCGGCCCCGGGCATCGCGAAACCGGTAGACCCCGGGCGTGCCCGGCAGCCGCGCGATCGCCCGGGGCGCTCCCCGGCCCACGAGATTCATCAGGTTCATACTTAGCCCATGCCAGGCCGACCCGCATATGACGCCGCGACCAGCTACCGCCAGGCCACCGCCGCCCTGGCCGAACGCGATCCGGTACTGCGCCGCCTGATCAGCGAGACAGGCCCGCCCGACGTCAGCGGGCCGACCGAGTCCCACCTCGCGGCCCTGGTCCGCGCGATCGTCTACCAGCAGCTGGCCGGCGCCGCGGCCGCGGCCATCCACGGGCGCCTGATCGCCGCGCTGGGCGGTGAGATCACCCCAGAGCGGCTGCTGGCGCTGTCCGACGAGACGCTCAGGTCGGTAGGCCTGTCCCGGGCCAAGGTCGCGTCCCTGCGGGACCTGGCGGCCAAGGTGGCAGACGGGACGGTCGTGCTCGACCCGGGCCGGCTGTGGGACGAGAGCGACGACGACGTGGTGGCGCGGCTCTCCACGGTGCGGGGCATCGGGCGCTGGACGTCGGAGATGTTCCTCATCTTCCAGCTCCAGCGCCTGGACGTGTGGCCGACCGGCGACCTCGGGGTCCGCAAGGGATACGGGCTGGCCTGGGGCATCCCCACGCCGACCGCGAAACAGCTCGAGCCGCTGGGCGATCCGTACCGGCCGTACCGGTCCGTGGTGGCCTGGTACTGCTGGCGCGCGGCCGAGCTGTACGGGGGCAGCGCGGACAGCGCCCTGACCCGCTGACCGCCTGCCCGCTACGCCGCGCCGCCGTGCGGCTCGATGCCGTGCTGGCGCAGCAGATCGCGCAGGACCTCGAGCTCGTCACTCAGCGACGGCAGGTCCTGGTGCGTGCTGGCCCACTCCTCCTGGCGGGAGTCCATCTCGGCGAGCAGATCCCTTTCCCGGTCCCGGAGGGTCGCGGCGGCCTCGAACTCCTGGGCGCTGATGGCGTGCTCCTTGTCCCGGCGGACCTGCCTGATCTGCCGGTCCAGGTCGCGGACGTCCGGCCCGGTGCCCACGCGCTGCTCCAGCGCGGACAGGCGCGACTCCATCGCGTCGAGGCGCTCGATGACCTGGGCCAGCTGCTTGCGCTTCGGCCCGCCGGCCGGGCCGTGCTGCTTCGCGGGCTGCTCCGTCTCGTGCTGCCCGGTCAGCTGCTGGCGGACCGCGTCCAGGGTGGCGCCCAGGCCGATGAGCACCTCGGCGGCGGGCCCCTCGCCGGTGCGGATCAGGCCCAGCAGGATGTGCTCGGGTGCGACGTTATTGCTGCCGAGCTGCATGGCCTCGCGCATGGTCAGTTCCAGCGTCTTCTTGGCCCGCGGCGTGAACGGGACGTGCCCGGAGCGCGGCGGCTGCTGCCCCCGGCCGATGATCTCCTTGACCTGCTGGCGCACCACGTCCAGGCTGATGCTCAGCGACTGCAGCGCCTGCGCCGCTGGCCCGGTGTCCTCCAGCGTCAGGCCGAGCAGGATGTGCTCGGGACCGATGTAGTTGTGGTCGAGCATCCTCGCCTCCTCCTGAGCCAGGATCAGGACCCGCCGCGCCTGGTCGGTGAACCTCTCGAACATGTCCCCGTCGCCTCTCTCAGCCCGGTCCGGCTGCCAGCCGGTCGTGACAACACGATACATCTCGTTTGCTGTAGCTAGCACCCCTGACCAGGACGAGAATCACGCCGTCGGCGACCCCGAGTTCCTGCGCGCCCGCACCGCGGACGCCCGCAACGTCCGCTTCGTGGTCTGGCCTGCCGAGGGGCCGGGAGGTCAGGCCCCGTCGCGCTCCTTGGCGCTGCGCTCGACGCAGAACTCGTTGCCCTCGGGATCGGCCATGGTCACCCAGCCGCTGCCGTCCGGCCGGCGCTGGTCGTCGACCACGGCCGCGCCGATGCTCAGCAGCCGCACGACTTCCTCATCCCGGGTGCGGGCGGTCGGCGTGAGGTCGAGGTGCATCCGGTTCTTGACCGACTTGCCCTCGGGAACGGGGATGAACAGCAGGCTGATCCCGCTGGTGGAGATGATCCGGCCTTCCGGGTCGCCGGGGTTGTTCGGGTCGTCCGGATCCTCCAGCCAGCCGGTGACCTTGCTCCAGAACAGGGCCTGGGTGTACGGGTCGGCGCAGTCAACGGTGACGCTGCGGATATCGAACATTCTGGCTGTCCTCACTGTGGGGGTCCGGTCAAAACGAGGGCGTGGTCTGGAACACCGGCCAGCAGATCTCGGTGCGGTGGCGGGACTCGTCGTCGGTGTCGAACGCCGAGACCAGGTACTGCTCGCGAATCGGGCCGTCCACCCCGATTTCGCGCTCCGCCACGTAGGTGCCCAGCGACCCGTAGGTCTGGTCCAGGTCGGCGACGGAGCCCTGGTGCACGGCCACGGCCAGCTCGGCCGAGGGGATGTCCAGCATCCTGGCCCGGCCGCGGAAGGCAATCTCGCCGACGACCGGGATGAAGCCGACGACCTCACCGACCTCGAGCTGGAAGAACTCGGCGGGGAACAGCACGGCCCGGGGCCCGGCTGCGAGCACGCCCGCCTCGGCCAGCGCCGCGTCGAGCTCGCGGAACGCCACGTGCCACCACATATCCAGGTCGGCCATGGCCACCTCACCGGAGATCGTGAGGGCCCGCACCGGGGCCACCGACCGCTGCTCAACCGCGACCGGCGCGGGCGGCCGGTCCAGCAGTAACCGCAGCGAGGCGACGACGGACTGGGTCGCGGCCAGGTCCGACTCCATCCGCTTCAGGTGCGCGACGATCACCTGGTTGCGGGCTTCGACGTCCGGAGCCCGCAGCACCTCCTTAATCTCGTCGATCGGCATGCCGAGGTCCCGGAACCTGCGGATCACCTGGGCGACCGGCACCTGGGACGGCTCGTAGAACCGGTAGCCGGACGCCGGGTCGATCTCGGCCGGCTCGAGCAGCCCCACGTCGTGGTAGTGCCGGAGCGCCTTCACGCTCAGGTGGGTCATCCGGGAGAAGTCACCAATGGGCAGTCGCACCCGCATGGCAGAGATTCTCGACCCCAGGCCGGCGGCTGCGTCAAACCTGCTGGCCGGCGGCCGCTGGCGTGTCGCCATCACCGCACCGTTCGCTAGCGCGGCGCGGCACCCGGGCGGGGGGTCAGCCGGGCGGCGTCCGGCAGCCTCCGCTCCAGCGCCAGCGCCGACACCCCGGCCGCCACGGCGACCGCGGCGGCGGTGAGGAACGCGGCCGCCGGCGAGAGGCTGAGCAGCTGAATGCCCAGCGTCGGCGCGGCCGCCAGGCCGATCCACCAGGACAGCCCCATCGCCCCCATGTACCGGCCGCGCAGGCCCGCGGGGGCGAGATCGGCCACGAGCGGCATCAGGGCCGTGGTGTAGCAGCATTCGCTGATCGCGACGGCGATCACCGCCACGGTCATCGCCGGATACGCCACGCCGGCCCGGGGACCCGCGGCGAGCACGAGCAGGCAGGCGCCGACGAAGATCGCCGCGGCGAGCGCGATCAGCACGGCCCGGCGGCGCCCCTCGGCAAGCCGGGCGATCGGCAACTGGGCCACGGTGACCGTCGCGGCGTTGGCCAGCAGCAGCAACCCGATCAGCGGCGTGCTGATGCCGATCTCGTTCCTGGCGTACGGCGGCAGCAGCCAGGTGAACACACCCCAGCCCACCGCGATCATCGCCACGTTCGTGACCGCGAGGTGGACGAAGGCCCGGTCCCTGAGAACGAGCCGGTACCCGCCGGCGGCCGGTTGCGGGCGCGCGCCGTCGCGCACGACGGCGATCAGGACTCCCACGTACACCAGGTAGGTAATGGCGTTGGCCAGGAACAGGGCCACGAAGCCGGTCAGGCCGTACACCGCGACCAGGCCGCCGAGGGCACCGCCGATCCCGATCCCGGCGTTCCCGGCCGCGCGCGAGACCCCGGTGGCACGATGCCGCAGGCTGGCCGGGGCGAGCGTGGCCAGCAGCGTCGACTGGCCCGAGTTCAGCGCGCCGTTCCCGGCTCCCGCGCAGGCCGCGGCCGCCAGCGCCTGGGCCGGCGAGCGGGCGAAGGCCAGGCCCGCGTACCCGGCGGCGAGCGTGCCTCCTGCGGCGGCCGTGATGGCGCGGGCCCCGAACCGGTCGATGACCGGTCCGGCCAGGGGCGCGGTGACGACCGCGACGCCGGTGATCGCGCCCACCACCAGGCCCGCCACGCCCAGGCTGAAACCCCCGGCCGTTGTGCAGGTAGATGACCTCGAACGGCAGCACGGCCCCGTAGCCGAGCATGTTCAGGAAGATCCCGGCCTCGACAATCCACAGCTCACGGGACAGGCCGAGGCCGAGACGGCTCGCCACGCGCCCGCGCCCGCCCGGGTGCGGCACCGCAGCCGCGTCGGGCCGCCGGGCGGGCATATCGGTCATGCCCGGGATCCTGCACCCTCCCGCTACCGGAGGGTCAAGAACGGGCCTCCCGGTCACTCGGTGCGGAGCAGACGGCCGGGGTTGGACCGCGCGGCGAACAGGGCCGGCCCGGCGGCGAGCAGGTTGGCCGCGGCGAGCACGCCCGCGGCGAGCACGGCCAGCAGCCCGGGCTGCACCACCGGCACCGGCACCACGCCGAAGTTCGTGGCGAACACCCGCCAGAGCACCCGGCCGACCGCGATGCCGATCGGCATCCCGACCACGATCCCGACCAGCGCGACGGTCGTGGCCTGCCAGCAGACCGCCGCGCCGACCTGGCGGCGGACGAACCCGAGCGACTTCAGCAGCCCGGTCTCCCGGCGCCGCCTGGCCACGCTGACCAGCAGCAGGTGCACCATGGTTGCGGCGCCGAACAGCGACAGGGCCACCCCGAACAGCAGCGGGAAGTTGACCGACTCCCCGAAGTTGACCAGCACGGTCGGCTTGGCGGGCCGGGTGGTGAGGTCAGGGTACTGGCGGATATGCCGGGCCAGCGCCGCCCGCCCGGCCGGCCCCGGCGCGGCGCGGACCAGCACGACGGTCGCTATGCCGCGCCGGACCGAGCGCTGGCACGCGGGCTGGCCGGGTCCTGGCGGGCACTGGGCATGGATGAACGCGCTGGTGGTCATCACGGCCCCGTTGCCCAGGCCGCCGGTGCCGGCGTTCAGGGACGCCCGGCCGATCACGTGGAACCTGGTCACATGCGGCGCCCCCGCGGGATCGGCGACCGTGACCCGGACCGTTCCGCCCAGCGAGGCTCCGGTGGCCCGCATCGTGGCCACGCCGAGCATGATGTCCCGGTCGCCGCGGGGCAGGCGGCCGTCCACGGCCGACAGCAGGGCCGGACCCCGGACCGGGGTCATCACCACCGTGCGGACATGCCTGCCGTTGACGTTGACCTCGACGAACGCGCCCAGCGTTATCTGCCTGATCGCAGGGTCCCTGCGCAGGCTGGCCAGCAGCGGCCCGGTGACCCGCGCCTGGGATCCGGGCAGCCCGTTGCTGGCGAAGTAGGCCTGGAAAGGTGCACCGTACAGCGCGGGCGAGGACACCAGGTGCGTCAGGCTGGCGCCGAACACGGCGGTCGCGCACAGCGCCGCCACCGCCATCACCGTGCCGAGCAGCGCCGTACCCACCGGCTGCCCATCCCGGCCCCGTTCGAGCGCATGCCGGATCCCCACCAGCGCGGTGGCCGGCAGCCGGGCCACGGCGGCGGCGCGGCCCACCGCGACCACCAGTGGCGTCGACGGCCCGGGGTGACCGCGCAGCATCCGGGCCTGGCGCACCGCTGGCCAGGCCGACACTGTGATCACGGCGGCCACCACGGCCAGCGCTCCCAGTGACAGGGCGACGGGGTCGGCGGACATCGCGCCCGGCGACCGGACCGCGACCCGGGCCTCGCCCACCGGTGTCAGCGGAGACATCAGCACCGCCAGCAGCACCGCCCCGGCGGCGCCCGTTACGCCGATGAGCAGCGCCCGGGCCAGGGCGGCCGCCGTGAGCTCGCGGGGCCGCACGCCAAGCGCCGACAGGGCCGGGTGATCGGCCCGCTCGGTACCCGCCTGCCGGGCCGTCGCCTGCGCGATCACCGCCAGGGCGGCCAGGGCGGCCAGGCCCGCCAGCACGTACCAGCCGATGACCTGCGGCCGGATCGACCCCTCCACCGCGCCTGCGGCGGCATCCAGGTCGTAGGTCCCGTACACGTGCAGGGACCGGGACCGGCTGTCCAGGCCGGCGATGTCGGCACCCCCGCGGGCGAGCCGCACGTAATAGGTGGATTGCAGCGCCGCCCGGTGGCGGACCGCCGCGGCGAACGCCGTGGTGGCGTAGAGGTCGTAGTGCGGGCTGGCCCCGGACGGGAACTCGCTCTCGGAGGCCACGATGCCCACCACCCGCAGCGCCGGGTTCATGGCGGGCGACAGGTCCGGGGCTCCCCCGCTCAGCTGCGCCAGGCTGGCCACCTGGGTGCGGATCACCGAGCCGACGCGCACGCCGTTGTCCTTGGCCAGCGTGAACGACGCCAGGACCTCATCGGGGTTGGACTGGTCGGGCATCCGCCCGGACAGGAGGGCCACCATCCGGGGCAGCTCCCGCGGCGGCACCTCGTTGATCAGCAGGAGGTCGGTATCGATCGGCGTGCGGCAGGACGCGCACTGGAGCTTGCCGGGGAAGGCGGCGGGCACCGGGACCGCCGCGGCGACGTGGTGCAGCCGGGCCAGCTGCGGCAGCGGCTGGCCGCTGTACACGATGACGTCGTACCCGTGACTGGCCACGAACTGGGGGAATGCGGCCGCCGTCCGGCGTGCGGCCACGGCTGTGGCCAGGACGAACCCACCCGCCACGGCCGTGAGCACGCTGAGCGCCAGCCACGACTTCCAGTACTGCCGGGACCGGCCCCGGAGCAGCATCGCGACAGCGCGCACAGCAGTCTCCCCTCTGCCGCCGTCCCAGCATCACGCACCGCCACGCGGATCGCCAGGTAGTCAGCCACCACCGGATCGTCGTGTTAGCACCATCGCGGTCAACCCGGGCGCTGAGGTGCGCTTGAACCTGCGTGCGAGCCGAATCCGAACATTCCAAGGGGCGACTACTCCCTCACGGACGAGCCCCCGGCCGCCGGCGCCTTGGCGGCCGACTAGCGTATTCGGCGATAGAGCCAGATCAGATTCGGTTCTTCGAATACGCGTTCAGGTCATTGGCTGGATGGTGGGGCAGTGACCACGAGGGGATGCGTAATGGCTCATGAGGGCGTCCAAGCCCGCACAGATCAGGAGTTCGCCGGACAGATGCGGTCACCGGCGGCTAGCGTCGCCTAGGTCAGGCGCTCTGCGGTCTCGTTTCCGCCCCTGCCCCCGGCTGACACCTTGCTCCGTATCAGTGAGCGCGTTTCTCTGCCCGGGGAAGGTGCCATTGTCTGGCATCCGCCGCACTCTGCTGACCCTGCCCGCCGTGGTGGCCATCGTGGCCGCCCTGAGTTTCACCGCCGCCGGCCCGGCCCTCGCCGCGCCGGCTCATTCCGTTCAGAAGGCCGCAGCATCGAAAGTCGTGCTGCCGACCCGGATTCGCGCCCTCAACTGGGCCAAGACCCAGTACGGCAAGCCCTACATCTTCGGCGGCACCGGGCCCCGCGGCTATGACTGCTCCGGCCTGGTCATGATGGCCTACCGGCACGCCGGGATCTCCCTGCCGCGCACCACCTACCAGATGCTGGCCAGCAAGCACCTAGTGCGGGTCGCCCACCCGCTCAAGGGCGATCTGGCGTTCTACGGCAGCGGGCATGTGGAGATGTATGCGCACGGCAGCTGGACCTACGGCGCGCACTCGTCGGGGACGATCATCGGCTGGATCCAGTTCGGCCCGTGGTGGCATCCGACCGCTTACTACCGGGTCCGCTGATGCCGTAGAGACGGTCGCCAGCTCGCCGGTGCCGGGCCAGCGGTAAACCGGTGGGCTGGTGGCGATGAGGAACCGGATAGCCCTGCTAGCCGCGCCGGGCGTAGACCGCCGTACCGTTGCGTCTGAGAGGAGGACGTGATGTCTGACGCGATCTCGTTCGGCTCTGTCGCGCTCGACTGCCCGGATGCCGGGAAGCTGGCTGATTTCTACGCCGAGATCACCGGCGGGAAGGTGACGTTCCGGCACGAGTCCTGGGCCACGCTGCGGTGCCCGGGCGGGCGGATCGACTTCCAGACCGCTGCCGACTACACCCCGCCGAGCTGGCCGGACCCGGCCACGCCGATGCAGATGCACCTGGACTTCGACGTCGATGACCTGGACGCCACCGAGGCGCGGGTGCTGGCCGCGGGCGCGACGAGGTACGACGTCCCGCCCGGCGACCACTGGCGCGTGTACGCCGACCCGGCCGGTCACCCGTTCTGCCTTACGACCGAGGACGTCCCGGAGGACGACTACTGACCCGCCATTCCCCCGGTAGAACTGTTCACCTGGGTGGTCCAGAATCGGGCTCAGTGCTGCCGAAGGGAACGGGGAATCACATGCCCGAGCCGAACCGCTTTCTCCAGGGGTCATTTGCGCCCGTGACCGAGGAGGTCACCGCGTTTGACCTGCCGGTCACCGGGCAGCTGCCCGCCGAGCTGAACGGCCGTTACCTGCGCAACGGGCCGAACCCGCTGGGCCTGGACGACCCGAACTACCACTGGTTCCTGGGTGCGGGCATGGTGCACGGCGTGCGGCTGCGGGACGGCAAGGCCGAGTGGTACCGCAACCGCTGGGTCCGGTCCCAGGCCGTCGCCGCCGCGCACCACGAGCAATGGCCGGGCGGGCCGGTGCACGAGAAGATGGACTTCGCCGCGAACACGCACATCATCTCCCACGGCGGGCGCACCCTGGCCACCGTGGAGGCTGGCCCGCTGCCGTATGAGCTGTCCGATGAGCTGGACACCATCGGACCGTGCGACTTCGGCGGCACCCTGCCCGGCGGCTTCGCCGCGCACACCAAGCTGGACCACCAGACCGGGGAACTGCACGCGATCGCGTACTACTGGGCCTGGGATCACGTCCAGCACGTCATCATCGACCCGGCGGGCAAGGTCACCCGCACCACCGACATCCCCGTGACCGACGGCCCGATGATGCACGACTTCGCGCTCACCGCCCGCTATGTGGTCCTGCTGGACCTGCCGGTGACGTTCAGCCTGAACGCGGTCACCCAGGGCAAGGAACTGCCGTACGTGTGGAACGAGGAGCACCAGGCCCGCGTCGGCCTGCTGCCCCGGGACGGCAGCGCCAATGTTCGCTGGATTGAGATCGACCCGTGCTGGGTGTTCCACTGCCTCAACGCCTACGACGACGACAGCGGCAAGGTCGTGGTGGACCTGTGCCAGTACAACGAGGCCTTCGACGTGTCCACGCTGTGGGCCGCGCACGGGCCGGTGACGCTGGACCGGTGGACCATCGACCCGGCGGCGGGCACGGTCACCCAGCACCGGCTGGATGACCGCGGGCAGGAGTTCCCGCGGGTCGACGACCGCATCATCTCCCGGCCGCACCGCTACGGCTACAGCGCGGTGATCGGCGAGGTCAACCAGGCCATCACGGCCACCGGTGACTTCACCGACGACGCGTTCACCAACGCGCTGCTGCGCCACGACCTGGCCCACGGCACAGTCGAGGCCCACGAGTTCGGCCGGGATGCCACCGTCGGCGAGGGTGTGTTCGCCCCCGCCGGCCCGGACGCCGCCGAGGACGACGGCTACGTCATGGCCTTCGTGCACAACCCCGAGCGAAGCGCCTCTGACCTGGTCGTCCTCGCCGCGCAGGACTTCACCGCCGACCCGGTTGCCCGCGTCCACCTGCCCGCCCACATCCCACTGGGCTTCCATGGCAGCTGGATTCCCGACCACCCCTAGACACCACCGCCTCCCGCCTGGCCCTGGCGGACAGCGGCGGTGTTGTGAAGCAACGCCGACGCGAACGGGGCGAACGTGTCCGAGCTGAGAACTGTCCATACCGCCGACCTCGACGCCGCCGCGAAGTCGGCTATTCGCGCCCTGATGGACGCGGCGTTCGACGGCGTTTCCGACGACACGTACGAGAACGTGCTTGGCGGCATGCACACGCTGCTCACCGAGGATGGGGAACTCGTCGGTCACGCCAGCGTCGTTCAGCGGCGGATGCTGCACGGCGGCCGGGCGCTGCGCACCGGATACATCGAGGGCGTCGCCGTGCGCGAAGACCGGCGCCGCCGGGGATACGGCGCCGCGATGATGGCCGAGCTTGAGCGGATCGTGCGGGGCGGCTACCAGCTCGGAGCGCTCGGTGCCAGCGTCGACGGCAGCCGCCTCTATACCTCGCGCGGTTGGCAGCTGTGGCGGGGGGCCACGTCGGTGATGACTCCGGCCGGGACCCGCCGCACCGCTGGCGAGGATGGCTGGATCTACGTTCTGCCGGTATCCGAGCCTGTCGACCTGTCGGGGGAGCTCGTCTGCGACTGGCGGCCCGGGTCCGTGTGGTAACTCGGGCGAATGCACCCCTGGGCACCAACCCAGGCCGTCGAGGCCGCCCTGCGGGCGAACCTCACGGACTCCGACGCCGAGCGGCCCCTGTTTGCGGCCCCATGCTCGGTCAGGTGCGGACGTAGGCCGCGAGGTGCTCGCCGGTGAGGGTGGAGCGGGCGGCGACCAGGTCGGCGGGTGTGCCCTCGAAGACGATCCGGCCGCCGTCGTGGCCGGCGCCGGGGCCGAGGTCGATGATCCAGTCGGCGTGCGCCATGACCGCCTGGTGGTGCTCGATGACGATGACTGATTTGCCGTCCTCGACGAGCCGGTCGAGCAGGCCGAGCAGCTGCTCGACGTCGGCGAGGTGCAGGCCGGCGGTCGGTTCGTCGAGGACGTAGACGCTGCCCTTCTCCCCCATGTGGGTGGCCAGCTTGAGCCGCTGCCGCTCGCCGCCGGACAGCGTGGTGAGCGGCTGGCCGAGACTGAGGTAGCCGAGCCCGACGTCGGCGAGCCGGCCGAGGATTTTGTGCGCGGCCGGTGTGTGCGCCTCGCCGGCGCCGAAGAACTCCCCGGCCTCGGTCACGGACATCGCGAGCACCTCGCTGATGTCCCGGCCGCCGAAGTGGTAGTCCAGCACCGACGCGTCGAAGCGTTTCCCGTCGCACTCCTCGCAGGTGGTGGCGACGCCGGCCATCATCGCCAGGTCGGTGTAGATGACGCCGGCACCGTTGCAGCTGGGGCAGGCGCCCTCGGAGTTGGCACTGAACAACGCGGGCTTCACGCCGTTGGCCTTCGCGAACGCGCTGCGGATCGGGTCGAGCAGTCCGGTGTACGTCGCCGGGTTACTCCGCCGCGAGCCGCGGATCGCGGCCTGGTCGATGGACACGACGCCCTCGCGGCCGGAGATGGAGCCCTGCACGAGCGAGCTCTTGCCCGAGCCGGCGACGCCGGTGATGACGACAAGCAACCCGAGCGGCACGTCGACGTCGACATTCTGCAGGTTGTGCTCTGCCGCGCCGCGAACCTCCAGCGCGCCAACGGAGGTCCGGACGGTCTCCTTGAGCCGGGCCCGGTCGTCGATGTGCCGGCCGGTGAGCGAGCCGCTGCCCCGCAGCCCCTCGACGGTGCCCTCGAACACGACCTCGCCACCCAGTGAGCCGGCGCCCGGGCCAAGGTCGACGACGTGGTCGGCGATCGCGATCGCCTCCGGCTTGTGCTCCACGACGAGCACCGTGTTTCCCTTGTCGCGCAGCCGCAGCAGCAGCCCGTTCATTCGCTGGACGTCGCGCGGGTGCATCCCGATGGTCGGCTCGTCGAAGACATAGGTGATGTCGGTCAGCGACGAACCGAGCTGCCGGATCATCTTGGTGCGCTGCGCCTCACCGCCGGAGAGCGTTGCTGACGAGCGGTCGAGGCTGAGATATCCCAGGCCAATTTCCACGAACGAGTCAAGGGTGTGCTTGAGCGCGGCGAGCAGCGGTGCCACCGACGGCTCGCCGAGGCCGTCGACCCATCCGGCCAGGTCGCTGATCTGCATGCCGCACGCCTCGGCGATATTGATGCCCTTGATCCGCGATGACCGGGCCGCCTCGCTGAGCCTGGTGCCGCCGCACTCTGGGCAGGTGCTGAACGTGACCGCGCGGTCCACGAACTCGCGGACGTGCGGCTGCATCCCGTCCTTGTCCTTGGACAGCATCGACCTCTGAATCCGCGGGATCAGCCCTTCGTAGGTCATGTTGATGCCAGCGATCTTCATCCTGGTCGGCTCGCGGTACAGGAAGTCGTGCAACTCCTTCTTGGTGTACCTGCGGATCGGCTTGTCCGGGTCGACGAAACCCGACTCGATGTAAAGCCGGGAGTTCCAGCCGCCTCCCTTGTAGCCGGGGACGGTGATCGCGCCCTCCCTGAGCGACTTCGTGTCGTCGAAGAGCTGGCTGAGGTCGAGATCCGAGACGGTGCCCCGGCCTTCGCAGCGCGGGCACATTCCGCCGGTGATGCTGAAGCTGCGCCGCTCCTTCACGGTCTTCCCGCCGCGCACGAACTTGACCGCACCCGCTCCACTGATCGAGGCGATGTTGAAGGAGAACGCCTTGGGCGACCCGATGTACGGCTTTCCGAGCCGGCTGAAGAGGATGCGCAGCATCGCGTTGGCGTCGGTCGCGGTGCCGACCGTGGAGCGGGGGTCGGACCCCATCCGCTGCTGGTCAACGATGATTGCGGTCGTCAGCCCTTCGAGCACGTCGACGTCGGGCCGCGCCAGCGTCGGCATGAAGCCCTGCACGAAGGCGCTGTAGGTCTCGTTGATCAGCCGCTGCGACTCCGCGGCGATCGTGTCGAACACCAGTGAGCTCTTGCCGGAACCCGAGACGCCGGTGAACACCGTCAGCCGGCGCTTGGGGATTTCGACGCTGACGTCCTTCAGGTTGTTCTGACGCGCGCCGTGCACGCGGATCAGCTCGTGGCCGACGGCCGCGTGCAGCGGATGCGACCGCGTGTCCGTCTTCGTGGCCATGCTCTTCACGCCTCCATCTGTGCTGGTTGCCTTCGCCGGCGAGACCTGGGCAACAGTCCCCTGTCTACCTGATCGGCGGGGACAGGCGCGCTGCGCGCAGCCGGCCCTGCGGGCCGCGGGCCGCGCGAGCGGCCGGGGCGTCATGCCAGCCAGCGGCCGTCGCGCGTCAGCTCGCGGTCACTTGTCCTGAATCAGCCCGAGCTCGTTGCCGTCGGGGTCGGTGAAGGTGGCCACCACGCGGCCGGCGCCGACCTCGTGCGGGGCCTGCTTTACCTTGGCGCCGGCGGCGGTCACCTGGGCCAGCTTCGCCTCGATGTCCGGCACATGCCAGAACGCCACCGGCGAGGTCATCCCCTGATGTGAATCGGGGGGCAGCAGCCCAATCTGCTGGCCCGCGGCCTCGAAGCCGACGTAGTAGGGCGAGTCGGCCATCGGCTCCACGCCGAGCAGCGCGGCGTATACCGGCTTGGCCGCCGCGAGGTCGGACACGGGATGCAGCACGGTCTTGATTCCCTCAAAAGAAGAGTCGGTCATGGTCACTCCTGACGTCGTGGGCTTGGTCGGACTGTCTAACTCAGAAGACGAACGGGAAACCCGCAAAGGAACAGCCCGATCGTCCCGGCAGGACGGCCGCATGAAGCGTGATGTCCATGACGGTCAGGCTAGTTGCGGCTCGCTGACCGGCGCTTCTCGATTCCTGATCGGTCTGGTCGCCTGTTCAGTAGGCGCGGGCGAAGATCACCCGCTTGCCGTAGGCGGATGCCTTGCCGCAGCGGATGCACGTGCCCTGCTCGGGTTCGCCTGCCAGCGGGATGCAGCGGGGCGTGGCCGTGGTTTCTGCCTTGATCTCGTCCTCACAAGCCTGATCGCCGCAGTGCAGCGCCAGCGCCCAGCCGACCGCCACGGCGGCGGCGAACTCAGGCCAGGAATCGGCAACGGCTGTGTGGTCGTCGCGGAAGTCGGCGGCCCGCTGCACCAGCATCGCCTGGAACGCGGCCAGCTCGGCAGCCAGCAGTTCTGGCGCCGCGGCGAGCGGGATGGCCACCTTGGCGGCGTCCGGTGGCCGGGGACTCAGGCGGCGGGACATCAGCGCGGTACCGGCCGCCAGGTCCCGCGGGCCAAGCTCGAGGCGGAGCGGCACGCCGCGCATCTCCCAGTCGTTGAACTTGAAGCCGGGCGACACCTGCGGCCGGTCGTCCACGTGTGTCCGGATGCCCGCGCGCTGCAGGGCGGCGGCCAGGTCGGTAGCTGCCGACAACGTTGCCTCGGCCTGCTCCCCGCGCCCGATCGGGACGATCACCACCTGGTAGGGAGCCAAGGCCGGCGGCAGCACAAGGCCCTTGTCGTCACCGTGGGTCATAACCAGGCCACCGACCATCCTGGTGCTCATGCCCCAGGAGGTGGTGTGGCACAGCTCGGCCGTGCCGCTCTCGCCGGTAAAGGTGATCCCGAAGGCGGCCGCGAAGTTCGTCCCCATGAAGTGCGAGGTGCCCGCCTGCAGGGCGCGCCCGTCCCGCATCATGGCCTCGATGGTGAACGTGCGCTCGGCCCCGGCGAATCGCTCTCCCGGCGTCTTCTCGCCCGGCACGGTGGCCATGGCCGCGGTCTCCACGGCCAGGTCCTGGTAAAAGCCCAGCGCCAGCATGGTCTCGGCGATCGCGTCAGCCGCGGCGGCGTGCGCGGTGTGGCCTTCCTGCCAGAGGAATTCGCTGGTGCGCAGAAACATCCGAGGTCGCATCTCCCACCGGAGCACGTTGGCCCACTGGTTCAGCAGCAGCGGCAGGTCCCGGTGCGAGCTAATCCACTTGGCCATCATCTCCCCGATGATCGTTTCCGACGTCGGCCGGATGACCAGTGGCTCCTCCAGTTCCTTGCCGCCCGCGTGGGTGACCGTGAACAGCTCGGGCGCGAACCCCTCGACGTGCTCGGCCTCGCGCTGCATATAGCTCAGCGGGATGAGTAGCGGAAAGTATGCGTTCTGGTGCCCGGTGGCCTTGATCCGCCCGTCCAGGTCGGCCTGCAGCAACTCCCACATCCGGTACCCGTACGGCCTGATCACCATGCTGCCGCGGGCCGGTCCCCGGTCCACCAATTCGGCGCGGAAGACCACGTCGTTGTACCAGGCCGAGAAGTCCTCGCTCTGCGGGGTAACGCTGCGCTCGTCACGTGCCATGATTTTCAGGTTACCGAGTCGGCACCAGCCCGTCCCGGATCGCCTGGTGGGCGCGGCCGGGTTCGAAAGCCATGCCGACGGCGAGACCATCGCCGCAGTGCCCGCACGCTGCGCACCAGGATTAATGGCACGCCACAGCGTCGGCTATCCGGCGGGCACAGGCGACAGCCGAGCAGTCGGTGGTGTCGACCTCCACGTCGTAGACGACACCCGAATGCACAGTGACGGCCTGGGTCATCGCCATGCCCCGGACCCGCTCGGGGCGGGCCGCTTCGCGGCTGGCAGCCTCTAGCGGATCGCAGTGCACCCCCGCCCACAGCACGTCGAGGCCGACCAGCAGGGCCCGCAACCGCTGCTGTCCCGCGCCGCCGGCCAGGAATACCTCGTCAAGGATCAGGAATGCTCCACGACTGGCCATGACCGCGAGGCCCTGGTACCAGATCTCCTCGACAGCCCGGAATTCCGGCTTCACTGTCACGGTGCCGTCTGGCTCCAGCACGAGCCCGGACCGCGGGTCCTCTCCCCGGCCGGGGAGAGCCTCGGCCAGGACGTCTGTGCCGAACGTGAGCCACTGCCCCGGAAGGACCTCTTGCAGGGCCCGCGCAATCGAGGACTTCCCCGAGCTAGATCCGCCGTTCAGCACGATCACCTGAGTCATGAAGCCTCGCGGTGGCAATGGGTACGCACGACATGGCTCCCACGTCTGCTCACAAGTCACTGATTGAATCAGCTCGTCTGTCCAGCCGAAGATCTGGGAGGCCGTCCGTGGGATACACGACCGCAATGTGGCTCAGCTTCGGTGAGGCCCTCGCTGCCGTGGCCGGTGCGCTGACCGGCCTGCTGTTCGTCGCGGTCTCGGTCAAGAGTGACGTGCTGGCCACATCGCGCAGCCTCAGCTCCCGCGCGGCTCAGACTCTGGTGCTGTTCATGACCTCGGTGCTCATCGCGGTCCTGCTGGTGGCTCCCCAGCCACCGGCAGCCCTGGGCTCGGAGCTGCTGGCTGTAGCCGTGGTCTCGGGCGTGACTCTGTTCATCTTGGACCGGCGAGCCGGTCATAGTCTCGATCAGGGTGTGGCCCGCTACATCGAAAGGTTCTCGCCCAATACGATCACCGCGGTGCTCGTCGGCGTCGCCGGGCTCACCTTCCTGCTGAAAGCCGGTGGTGGCTTGTACTGGCTGATCCCCGCCGCCATGACGAGCCTCCTCGGAGGCGTGGTCAATGCGTGGCTGTTCCTAGTCAGGGTGACCAGCTAGTCCTGCGCTGTGCCGTGACGAGAGCCGCGACCGTGCCGGTGCGAATCGGCCGCCCGAGTCGTTCATAAATGGCCTCGTATTCACGCTCAAGGGCTTGACGCTGGTCCGGTGAAATCCGAGCGTAAAAAGACATTGTACGAACGACAGCATTGAGCTCGTCGGGAGTGTGCTCGATCAGCTTTGGCGTAACTGCCACCTGAACATCACCGAACAAACGGCCGGCATAATCTTGCCCTAGGTCGTAGCTGCCAAGCCAGCCCCATGCCTCTGAGACGTTATCACGGCGTTGCTCCACCCCAGCGAGCGTGACGTCGAGATCCCTGTAGGCCGGCCAATTAGCGGCAATATCCGGGACGACCTTTCTCATGGCAGCGAGTACCGCTTCCTGATCTCGCTTGCTACGCGGCTCCTCAAGTCCGCAGTACTGCACGAGGGCGAGCGTTCCACCGGGAACAAGTACGTCAGCGGTTTTCTGCCAACTAATCTTAGGATCAACCCAGTGAAACGCGGACGCAGAGAACACGGCCTGAAACTGCTCGCGGGGAAGCAACGCATCCTCAAACTGAGCGTTCACAAATTCCACCGCTCCAGCACCTTCCAGGTTCTGCCTGGCTAGTGTTATGAGGCTCTTACCGGGTTCAAGTGCTGTGACGTGCAGGCCCCGAGCGAGAAGGCCGCGCGTCAGTTGCCCGCTCCCACACCCGACCTCAAGCACCTGATCGCCACTCCCGATCCCTGCGACCTGACAAGCTTGGTCGACGAGTTCGTCAGGATAGGCCGGACGATGGCGATCGTAGTCAGCCGCAATCTCATCAAAAACCCTGCCGTAACGACGTGCCGTAGATTCTGGCAGCCGTGTCATCCATGGGCCTCCGTTCATGCTCGTTACTGTGACCGCCCGATTCGGGCGAGTGCGGCAACTACCGTCCGAGCGCTGGCAGGCGCGTTACGCCGGGCCTGATGGCACAGATCGGTTACGCAGTCGATCGCGGGAGATCACATCTCGCGGATCTTCAAGAAGCTGTCCTTGCGGACAATCTTGCCGTCGTCCCCGAATGTCCACAGGTCGCAGCCGCGCACATCGACGCGCTCTCCATCGACGGTGGTGCCGCTGAGCGTCCACTCGGACACGCCACGGGTGCCGCAAGCGAAGTGATCGTCGTCGTCGTACTGGACGTCTGGGATGCCTTGCAGGCGTGCGGTAAGCCCACGGCGGACTTGGTCCTTTCCCGCAAATCGCTGCCCGCAGCGGTCGGGTCCGCGGGGAGTTTCGAACACACAGTCCTCCGCGAAGTGCGACATAATCGCGTCGACATCGTGCTTGTTCAATCTGCTGAGCACTTGCCGGAGCGTTTCGATCCTGCCGTCATCGCCGAGCATGCAACCCCTCTCCTGCAGGTCAATGGAAACGCGGGAATACAGGCCAGCGTGCACTATGGACTACCAGGGATCAACATGGTCCGGAGAGGACACACCTTGAGCTAGCATCGGTCCGGACCCGAAGGGCTGCCGTGTAGCGATGACGACGGACTGGATGCCAGGACCTGCCGGTGACCGGCGCATTCGTAAGACCTCCTGGCAGGGGTCTCGCCACCTCGCGGTAGTCGTGATCACATGCCTCCTGGCGGGATCGACTCTGGCGGCCTGTAGTGCTGGCGCTGCGACATCCCCGAAGGCCTCCCCTGCGACCAGCGCGGCCGCCGCCCTGCCCGATACTCCCGCCGGCAACGAGGCCCGGTGGTTCATCGCCGCGACGGCTGATCTCCCCCTCGGCGCCGCCGAGCTTCGCCAGCACTTCGCCGCCGGCTTCATGGCCCTCGGCCCGGCCGCGATCAACCAGTCGCTGGAGAAGGCCGGGAAGCTGACGCTGGTCTCCAGCCGGGTAACCCAGGGCACACCCTGCGCCGAGCCAACACCGGTGGCAGCGCCAGTTTCACCAGCTCGCTCCGGCACTCCGGCTAGCCCTGGCCCTCCGGGGACCGGCAGCCACGCCCAGGGCGCCTCCTCAGTTCCGGTTCCTGCTAACCGATGCCTCGCCGTCACCGTGTCCACGGCCCGCGGACCGCGTCAGCTCACCCTCACGGTCGACCCCGCTGGTCGGATCGGCGGCCTGCGCTTGAGCCTGGTCATCCCGCCGGCCCCCACGACCTGGCAGGGGGTCGACGCCGCCATCCGGCCGGTCGCACCCGACGTACATCTGCTCGTCGCCAAGGTGACCAAGGACTCATGCCAGCCGGTGAACAGCATCGGCCCCGGCACCGTGGCACCACTCGCCTGGGCGTCCCGGCTCTACGTGCTCGACGCACTGGCGCAGGCCGTCGCCTCGGGCAGGGTCAGCTGGAACCAGCCGCTGACCGTCACGGCACAGCTCAAGAGCCCAGGATCCGGTGACCTGCAGAACGATCCCGACGGCACCAAGATCTCCGTGCAGGACGCGGCCGACCAGATGATCTCCGTCGGGGACAACACCGCCGACAACATGCTGGTCAACCTGCTGGGCCGGACCGCCGTCGAGGCTGCGCTCAGCACGGCGGGCATGGCTGACCCGTCGCGGGATATCCCCTTCCTGACCGCCCGGGAACAGACCGCGCTCAGTCTGGACCAGTGGCCCGCCCTGGCGCAGCGCTACGTCGCCGCAAGCCAGGCCGGCCGGCGCGCGCTGCTGGCCAGCGTGGTCGCCCGGGCCCCCCTGCCTTCCGCGGCCGCCCTGGCCGCCTGGACAGCACCACGAGACGTCAACCGCATCGGGCATTTCGCATCGGCCAGCGACGTCTGCCGCGTCTACGCGTCCCTCGCCGCGCTGGCCCGCAAGCCCGGGTTGTCCCCGGTTACCAGCGCCCTGGAAATCAACGACGGAGGGCTCGGACTTGACCCGGCCCAGTGGCAGACGACCTGGTTCAGCGGCGGAACCCTGCCGGGAGTCCTGACCTCCACCTATCTGGCGACCACCAAGACCGGGCACAGCTACGTCGTCGCCGTCCTCGCCTCGAACCCGTCCGCCCCCATCGACCAAACCGCAGCGATACCGGCCGTGCTCTCGGCGATCAAGGGAGCGTTCACGCTGGCGGCACGCTCTTAATCGCTGCGCCGGGGAACTTCCGCCGTGACTCTGGTGCCGGATCCGGAGCAAGGCGTTGCGTACATGAGCCAATAAGCGGCCGATGGGGGCCGCCGGGACAAGGGAGTCACGGGATGACGCAGTACCTGATCCTGTTCGGTGCCCATGCGATGGACCACATCCCCGACGAGGAGATGCCCGGCGTGGCCAACGCCGCGCGCGCGGTCTGCCAGGAGGCCATCAACGCCGGCGTGTTTGTGCGCACCAGCGGACTGGAAGACCAGCCGACCATCGTGGCCACCGACGGGACGGTCACCGACGGCCCGTACCCGGAGGCCATCGGCGGAGTCACGATCGTCGAGGTGCCCTCACGCGAGGAAGCGCTGAAATGGGCTGCCAAGACCGCCGGCGCCTGCCGCTCCGCGGTACAGCTCTGGGAGTTCGGGTTCGACCCTGAAATCGACGCGATGCTCCGCCAGGCAAATAGCCGACAGTGACCTCCCGACGACGTCCGATCGAAGGCGACCCGCCCCCCCTACCACCCAGCACCCAGGGCACCAAAGGTCACCCATCCTCCGGCAGCGAAGTACGGCACGCACGTGACCGGTGACGTCCTGCCGCGCTTAGCCGGCGCGATCGCTCAGCTGGGCCTGGTGCGCGCCGACGCCGCCGTGGCCGGAGGGCCCTAAGAGCGGCGGGAGGCGCCCGGCGCATGACAGGTTCCCTGGGCTGCCCCGACCCGGATCCGGCCCATGCCCGCGCCGCGGCCGACGTTGCCGTCGCGCGCGTTGCGCCGCCCTAACCTCAGCTGCAGGCCGGGCTCCGGCGCGCTCAGCGCGCCTTTGGCTTGACGTTGATCCAGGGGCACGGAAGATGCCTTACACGTTGTCTCCGCCCGCTGAAGATTCAGCTTTGCTGGGTAGCTTGACGCCGGGTGGGGGCACTGCCCCCACGGCCCAATCGAACTGTGGCGGATGAAGCCATACCTTGGTGCGCTCAAAGTTGACCGTGCCGCCCGAGAACTCGGCGCTCCCGAAACTGACCGTGGCGCTAGAGAACTCGGCGAAGCCGAAGTTCACCTGGCCGCCCGAGAACTCGGCGAATCTGAAGTTCACCTGGCCGCCGGAGAACTCGGCGCTGCCGAAGCCCACCGTGCTGCCCGAGAACTCGGCGCCACCGAAACTGACCGTGGCGCCCGAGAACTCGACGCTCCCGAAACTGACCGTGGCGCCCGAGAACTTGGCATCGCTGAAGTCGACCTGGCCGCCCGAGAACTCGGCGCCACCGAAGTCCACCCTGCCGCCCGAGAACTCGGCGCCACCGAAGCTAACCGTGCCGCCCGAGAACTCGGCGGCGCTGAAGTCCACCCTGCTGCCCGAGAACTCGGCATCGCGGAAGCTGACCGTGGCGCCCGAGAACTCAACGCCACCGAAACTGACCGTGGCGCCCGAGAACTTGGCCTCGCTGAAGTCGACCTGGCCGCCCGAGAACCGGGCTTGCAGGAAATTCCCGCCGTCGAAGATCACGCCAGTAAAGTCGAAATCCTTCCCACACCAGGAGACCCTGGCGTCATCGCGCAGGTGCGCCGCTATCACGCGTATGACGGTGTGGCGGACCTCTCTGTCGGCCAGAAATCCCAGCCGTGCTGCCCCGTCACCAGGATCGGGTGCGTAGGGCATCCGCAAGTAGCCGCATAGCACGTCAATGCACGTTTGACGATTGTCTTCCCAGTCATCAGCCAACCCCGCCATCGCGTATACCCCGGCCAGCCGGACCGCCGCTGGCTTGTCAAACCCGAGCTGTTCCGCCGCGGACGCGAACCTATCGTTCAATGTCCGGGCACGCTGCTCCGCGAGCGTCCTCTCGAGCTGCTCTCGCTGTGCTTCTAGGGAGTCAGCCGTGGCCTGCCTGGTGGCCTGAAAGCCTCTGAGTGCTACGACAATCGTGCCGCCGAGGCTAACGAGGCTAACGATGGCAGCGATGAGCGCGGCTTCGATTTGAGGACTCATGTCTACGTATCTTCACTTGGGCCGATAGGGGTAGCCGTCACTTTGGTCCATTCGTACATCTGCTGAACCTCGCCGTTCCGGCGCGTGACGCTCAGCTCATCCTGGGTCATTCCCGCCTGGCCGTCACTCAGGAGATCAATATGTACGAGGACGGCGAGGCACAGCACGAATCGCTCACAAGAATCGGCCAAGCCCTGCGGGTCGAGAGCTGATGCTCTTGCGGGCCGTGGCGTCATTGTTCACGTCTACCTCGGCCGCGACCCGGCCGACTCCCTGGTCGTGCAAAGGACGGAACGCTGCTGCGAGGAGTGCTCGTGCTACTCCGCGGCGCCGGTAAGCCCTCACGATGGCGATCAAGCCGAGCAGGCGCTGGCCGGGATCATTCCACACACGGACCAGTCCCGCATAGGTGCCCGTGGTGTCATCGACGGCTACAAGGTAG
Source organism: uncultured Actinomycetota bacterium (assembly GCA_963844655.1). Lineage (GTDB taxonomy): Bacteria > Actinomycetota > Actinomycetes > Streptosporangiales > Streptosporangiaceae > JASHPR01. Next base: position 543,796 of record CAWJPA010000003.1, read on the forward strand.
CTCTTCGCGTCGAAGTGCCGCGGGTCGAAGGTGTACTCCTGGAATTCCCGCGGTTCATTCACCCACCCGTCTGCCCCCGGGATGTCCTCGCGCAGGAGATCATCCAGCAGCCGCAGCGCATCCACATCCGCATCAGCAGCGGAGATGGCATGCAGCCCGGCCGGGAACCTGGCCTGTTCAAGGTAACGAACCACCGCTGGTCAGGTCGGTGCATGGCGTAAGCGACTCCGACGTCCAGGTCCCGTCGAGCGCGTGCCATTCCCCGTCGCGTGGCTGGGTGATCGTCAGATCAGCTGCGGTCGCTGCTCATGCCAGCCGAGAGCCAATGAGATCACTCGGTACTGTGCAGCAGGGACGGCGCGGGCGTGCCGGGCGGGCGGTCATCCTGGAGCCCGAGGTCCCCGGCGGAGGCATCTCCGAGGGGTCCGTATTGAAGGAAAGGACGGAAGACTCTTAGCTCGGGACCGTCACGTCGTCGACGTTAAACAGTTTCCAGTACCCTTCCGAAATGACCTCTATGCTACCGTCGGTCACCTTGATGGCGGTCTGAGAGTCGATGGCGTATGCCGGGCCCTTTATCCCGGCGGCCCACTGTTCCGCCTCGGCCATGGTCCTGTCCGGGCTGTCTAGGTGCGGGAAGATGGAGAAATCGACGAGTCCCAGCGTGCTGTCATCACCGCCGGTGCGCGGATTCCGGTGCGCGAAGTGCTCCCCGATGCGAGGAGTGAGCACCATGCTGCCGGCACTGAGCCCGACATAGACCGTGTCGCGGAGCGAGGGGACGAGGTCGGCCAGCCCAGACTCCCGCATCCAGTGGCACAGGTACAACGTGTCGCCGCCGTTCACGAGCAGGACGTCTGACTCCCGGACCCAGGAAACCCAGCGCTCTTTGTCGATGCTGGGCAGCGCGGTCAGTTCCAGCACCCCCACCGACTTCCACCCCAACTCGGTCATGGGACCGGGGGATTGGCCGCTGATAAAACGCCATGGCCCGTCCGGATCCCCGTAAGGGCCCCCGTATCCTGCGGTGGGGATGCAGAGAGCACGGGCCTCGGCGATCGGTTTGCCCACGAGATCGACCAGCGCCGCCAGGATGCTGGCGTTGCTGACACCAGAGTCGGTGAGGAGAAACTTCACCAGGCCACTCTAGGTCGACGACCACGTAAGCCGAGGAAGATGGCCGAACGGTGTGCTTGATCTGTGGCTGTCGTCGGCGTCTGGCGGCCCGGGCCGGGCGGGCGCGGCAGCGCAGAGCCCGGGGCGGGAGCGCCAGCGGCGCCGGAGGCGCCGCCTTGATACTTACTAAGGCTTTATTCGGCAACTCACGTCAGTCACTCAGAACAGAACAGTGAGGTTTTCTCAGCGACTTTACGTGATCATCTTGTACGGGTAGTGGACTAGGGCGGAGGCGCGCTGTCGCCGGCTGGCAGGTCCGGGTGCTGCCGATTACGTCCTCGCGGATGGGCTGCCTGCTGGATTCCCTGGACCGCGGCTACCGGGTGCTGGGGGATTTGCTTCTCCAGTTACTGGAGGAGCCAGACTGACGCCATGGAGAACGACGGACCTCTTCTGACAATCGGTGAGCTGGCCAGACGTGTCGGAGTGCCGGTGCGCACTATCCGGTTCTGGTCGGATAGCGGGCTGGTGCCGCCGGCCTCGCGGACTGACGGCGATCGCAGGCTGTACGACGCGGCGTGCGTGGCCCGGCTGGAACTGGTGACGACCTTGCGAGAGCTGGGCGTGAGCCTGGCCAATGTCCGGCGCGTACTGGGCGGCCAGGTCACCGCCGCGGAGGTGGCCGCTATCCACCTGGAGGCGCTGGACACCGAGATCCGGACCCTGCGGCTGCGCCGGGCAGTCGTGGCCGCCGTGGTGAAGCGCTCTGCCGACGGCGAGGAGATGGGCATGATCAACAAACTGGCGCGCCTGTCCGCGGCCGAGCGGCGCCGGATCATCGATGACTTCACGGCGGAGGTTTTCCGCGGGCTGGATCCCAGCCCGGCGAGGTTTGCGCGCTGGGCCGCGGCGCCGGATCTGCCGGACGATCCTTCGGCCGAGCAGGTCGAGGCCTGGGTCGATCTCGCTGAGCTGGTAGCAGACAGGGGTTTCCGCGAGCAGGTCCGGCAGGTCGCTGGCATCGGCGTCCAGATCCAGTCCGGCCGCTGGCTGGTCGACGTCGAGCGGGCGCAGGACGAGGCCGAAGCGGCCTGTCAGCGGGGAGTGCCGCCTGAGTCTGCCGAAGCGGCCCGGATCGTGGCGCAGATCCTGGCGGGCACCCCCGGCGGCCAGCGCCGTGCTGAGTTGCTGGCTCAGCTGGAAGCCGCCACTGATCCCCGGATCGAACGTTACTGGGAGCTGACGGCCGTCATCAGCGGCCGTGGCCCGTTCCCGTCGGTGCAGCGCGCCCTTGAATGGCTGGCCGCCGCGCTGCGCGCGAGCCAGGGCCATTGGGAGGCAGGCCGGTGATCGAGGTCCGCGGGCTGACCAAGCGCTACGGCTCAACGGTCGCTGTCGACCGGCTCAGCTTCGACGTGCCACCGGGTGCCGTGACCGGTTTCCTGGGCCTGAACGGATCAGGCAAGTCCACCACCATGCGCGTGATCCTCGGCCTGGACGCCCCGGACGCCGGGCACGCCCGCATCGGCGGCCAGGCCTACCGTCAACTTCGCTGGCCGCTGCGCGAGGCCGGAGGACTGCTGGAATCCAGGGCCTTCCACCCGGGCCGGTCTGCCCGCGCGCACCTGGCCGCACTGGCGGCCAGCAACTCCATCAGCCAGTCCAGGGTCGCCGAGGTCCTGGAGATAGTCGGACTGGGATCCGTGGCGCGCAAACGGGCCGGGAAGTTCTCGCTCGGCATGGCGCAGCGTCTCGGCATCGCCGCGGCGCTGCTGGGAGACCCGGCCGTGCTGCTGCTCGACGAGCCGGTGAACGGCCTGGACCCGGAGGGAATCCGCTGGATACGCGGCCTGCTCCGGTCACTGGCCGCCGAAGGCCGGGCAGTCCTGGTCTCCAGCCACCTGATCAGCGAAATGGCCCTGATGGCCGACCGGCTGGTCGTGATCGGCCAGGGACGGCTCCTGGCCGACACCACGGCGGCTGAGCTGTCCAGCCGGGCCCCCAGCCTCGAAGAGGCCTTCCTGCAACTCACCGGCGATAGTGCCCAGTACCAGGCAAGGAACATGTCATGACCGCCCACACCAGCCACCAGCCACCCGGCAGATACCGATTCCGGCAGCTGGCCCGGATGGAATGGATCAAGCTGCGCAGCCTGCGCTCCACCTGGCTCACCCTGGCCATTGCCGTCGCCGCGTCAGCGGGCATCGCCCTCGCAATAGGCAGCAGCAGCACGACAAGCGGCGGCATGTTCGTCGGCAACACGCTGGTCGGCATGCTCATCGGCGTGCTGCTCATCGGGGTAGTCGGCGTACTGGCCATGACCAGCGAGTACACCTCCGGGACCATCCGCGCCACATTCGCCGCCGCGCCACGCCGGCTCAAGGTCCTGGCGGCCAAAGCCGCGGTCGTTGGTGCGGTGGCGCTGATCACCGGCGAGGCGGCAGCATTTCTGTCCTTCTTCGCAGGCTGCATGACTCTGCGCCACGGCATCACCGCGCCAGCCCTCAGCCAGCCCGGTGTCCTGCGGGCGATCGTACTCACCGGAGCCAGCCTCAGCCTGATCGGCCTGTTCGGACTCGGCCTCGGAGCGATCATCCGGCACACCGCCGCGGCGATCACCGTGGTAGTCGGAATCGTCTGCGCCGGCGGGCCACTGAACCTCGCTATCAGGCCCTACCTGCCGATTTACATAGTCAGCCACTCGCTCAGCGCTACGACGCCGCTATGCCGCCCCGGCGCGGCGTCATGCTGGCTGTCAGCCTGGAGCGGACTCGGAATGCTCGCCATCTACGCAGCCATCGCCATGGTCCTGGGCGCGCTGATCCTCGCCTGGCGAGATGCATAAGCCGCAGGCAACGCTCCCGCCCTGCGAAGGCTCCGCGTGATCACCTATCGTGTCACTCTTGACGTCCCGCTCCAACTCGTGATCAAGGTTTCGAACCTCCTGAGGAAACGCCGGAAGGAACTCGGCACCAGGAACAGAACCCGCGCCCTGACCTGCTACCAGCAGGCCGTCTTCATCCTCGCCTGGTTCCGCGACAGGCCGGGCCTCTCCCGCCTCGGCCAGGGCTTCGGGATCTCGCAGGCCACCGCCTACCGGTACAAGGACGAGGGCGTCGAAGTCCTCAGCGCACTGGCCCCCACCCTGCACGACACCCTGGAGAAAGTCGCTGAGCTGGGACTTCCCTACCTGATCCTCGACGGCACCCTCATCGCCTCCGACCGCTGCTCCGACAAGAAAACCAGCAAGAAGGGCATAGAAATAGACAAATGGTACTCGGGGAAGGCGCACCACCACGCCGGCCTCGTCCAGGCCCTCACCGGTCCCTCCGGCATCCCGCTGTGGGTCTCCGCCGCGCTGCCCGGCAGCACCCACGACATCACCGCCGCCCGCCAGCTCGTCCTCCCCGAGGCCCGCCCCTACCTGAAAAAGGTCCCGATCCTCGCCGACTCCGGCTACGAAGGCGCTGGCGCCGGAGTCCTCGTGCCCGTGAAAAAACCCCGCAACGGCGAACTCGACATCAACACGAAATCCCGCAACATGCTGCTCCGCGGAGCCCGCTACCAGGGAGAACGCGCCTTCGCCCTCATGTCCCAGCGATGGCGCGCCATCCGCCACGTCTCCGCCGATCCATCACAGATCGGCGACATCGCCAAGTCAGTCCTCGTCCTCACGCAATTCGAGCACAAGATGATCAGCTGAAAGTCGCTGAGAAAACCTCAGTCAGCGCCCTCAGGTCCTGTAGACGTCACGACGGTGACCGATGTCAACCACCGTGACGACTCGAGCCTCGTCGTCGATCCGGTAGATGACTCGGTAGGTGCCGCGCCTTGCGCTGAACCGATCGCTCAGCGGTGGAAGCAGCCGCTTGCCGACCCGGTGTGGCTGTTCCAGCAGCGGACCGGTGATGAAGTCATATGCGGCTGCCGCAACAGCTTCTGGCAATGTTTCAGCAAGTGCCCGGCGGACTGTGGGTGTAGTCCTCAGCGTGTAGGGCTCCTGCGGATGTTGGCTCACTCGCCCGGTGAGCGCCGTCGCATTGTTTCGGCAAGTTCGGCGGCCGACACAGACTCACCCCTGGCAAGCTCCGCATCGGATTCCGAAAGCCGGGTCATCGTGTCGCCGTCTCGCAGGATGGCGAGTGTCTCCTCGAGCCGTTCGAGATCCTCGACCGCGACGAGCACGGCTGACGGACGCCCGTGCACGGTTACGGTTACCCGCTCGTGGTGGTCGTGCACGCGAACAACGAGCTCCGAAAGGTGGGTCTTGACCTCTCCTAGAGGCAGGGTTGTCATAGTCAAAAGTATGACCAAAATTCGGCTCTCGAGCAACACGAGGGTCGGCACTGCCCGCTCTCCGGAGGAGGCTGCCGCCCAAGCTGACCGTGCGTGGCGGTAGCCGGAATGGCACGCCAAAGGCACGTGGGCCCTGATCGGTGATCTAGAGATGGGTGTTTTGCCTGGTGGAGCTAACGAGACTCGAACTCGTGACCCCTTGCTTGCAAAGCAAGTGCTCTTCCAACTGAGCTATAGCCCCAACGTCGCCGCAGCGATCCTAGGTTACCTGTGGTCAGGCGGTGCCGCCGGGTGCACGAGGCCGGTGCTCAGACCTCGGCGGTTCCCGTTCGGCGAGGTTCTGGCACCCGCGGCAGGGGCGCATCGCCTGTGGCGGCGGCATCAGGAGCCTGGGCCGCGTCACCGTGAGAGCTGACGAGTTCGGGCAGGTACGCGATGCTGGAGATCAGATGGGTGGCGCCGGCCTGCCGGAGCCGCTCCTCGGTGTGCCGTCCGGTGAGATCCCCCGCCACGATGCTGGCGCCGGCCCGCCGCCCGCACAGCACGCCGTTGGCCGTGTCGTGAGCGACCGCCGTCTCGCGCACATCCTCGACCCCCAGCCGGAGCATCGCCGCCAGCACGAGGTCGGGCCAAGGAGCCCCCCGCGGCACGTCCTCGGGGCAAAGTACCAGGTCAACGCGGTCCCACCAGCCGAGCGTGTCCAGCACTATGGTGAGCACCTTGCGGGAGAAGCCGGTGATCAGGCAGACCCGGATGCCGGCCCCGGTCAGCTTTTCGATGGCTTCCGCGGCTTCCGGCACCGGCGTAACACCCATCCGCCCAATGGCGTCGCCATAGGAGCGGTCGAACGCGAGGTGGGCGGCCTGCGCCCGGGCGTCGCTGTCTGGGAACAGGTCGGCCAGGATTTCGGCCGTGGACATCCCCCGGGCCTGGTGCACCTTGGCCATGCACCGGGCGTACGCGGTGGTGCCGGTCACGACCCCCTGGGTGCCGATGGCCTCCGCGAACGCGCGGTCTACCATGCCGCCGTCGCTGACCACGGTGCCGATCAGGCCGCAGCACACCAGCGAGATCGGCTTCGGGCCGCTCGCATGGGTGGTGTCCGTGTGCCGCACGGCCGGCCGACTAGAGGATTAGTCGTCGTCTGTCGTTGCTTCAGTCCACAGGTCAAGCTCGGCGCGGTCGGCCTGGACCTTCCGCCATACGGCGAGAACACCGACTCCGACGAGAGCAATCAGGAGCAGCTTCTTCACGGGCGCGCACCCTTCCACCAGTGGCCGACGCGGACCCGGCCGATAAGCGACCAGGATCCCTGGGATTCATGAAGCCTAGCAAGCCGGGCGCTTAGCGAGGCCGGTCCACTCGGGCCTCGTCCCAGACCGGCTCCGAAGCCTCATACACATCACCATTCGCGCCGAACACCAGAAACCGGTCGAACGAGCGCGCGAACCAGCGGTCGTGGCTGGCCGCCACCACCGTGCCGGAGTAAGACTCCAGGCCCTCCTGCAGGGCCTCGGCGCTGGCCAGGTCGAGGTTGTCGGTCGGCTCGTCGAGGAGCAGCAGCGTCGACCCGGCCAGTTCCAGCAACAGGATCTGCAGCCTGGCCTGCTGCCCTCCGGAGAGGGTCCCGAACGGCTGCATGGCGCAGACCTGCAGCTCATAGCGGGCCAGCGCCGCCATGGCCTCGTTGGGCAGCAGTGCGTGGGTGGTCATGAGGATCTCGCGCGGAGTCCGCCCGTCCAGGTCGGGCCGCGCATGCGTCTGGGCGAAAAGCCCCGGCACCACCCGCGCCCCGAGCCGGGCCACACCGGAATGCCGCACGCCCTCCCCGGCGAGCAGCCGCAGGAAATGGGACTTACCGGACCCGTTCGAGCCGAGCACGGCCACCCGCTCGCCGTACCAGACCTCGAGATCAAAGGCGTGCATAAGCCCGGTGAGCTCGAGGTTCTCGCAGATCACGGCCCGCTTGCCGGTGCGCCCGCCGCGCAGCCGCATCCGCACGTTCTGGTCCCGCGGGGCGAGCTCCGGCGGGCCCGCCTCCTCGAACCTGCGCAGCCGGGTCACCGCGGCCTGCAGCCGCGAGGCCATATCCGAGTTGTAGGACGCCTTCTGCCGGTACATCCGCACCAGCTGCTTGATCTTCTCGTGCTCCTCGTCCCAGCGGCGGCGGAGCTCGTCGAGCCGCTCGTTCCGCTCAAGCCGGGCCTGCGCGTAGGTCGCGAACCCGCCGCCGTGCACCCAGACGTTCCCGTCTTCGACGGTGATGATCCGCTCGGCGCAGTTCGCCAGCAGCTCCCGGTCGTGGCTGACCAGCAGCACCGTCTTGGGGGTCGCGGCCAGCTGCTGCTCGAGCCAGATCTTGCCCGGCACGTCCAGGTAGTTGTCCGGCTCGTCCAGCAGCAGCACCTCGGTCTTGTCCCGGAGCAGCGACTCCAGCACAAGCCGCTTCTGCTCACCGCCGGACAGGGTCCGCACTTCGCGCCACCGGCAGCGCTCGTACGGCACGCCGAGCGCGGCGGTGCAGCAGGAGTCCCAGTGCACCTCCGCGTCGTAGCCGCCGGCGTCACCCCACTCGGCCAGGGCCGCGGCGTAACGCAGCTGGGTGGGCTCGTCGTCGCGCTCCATCATGGCCAGCTCGGCCGTGTCCAGCCGGGCCGCGGCCTCCCGCACGCGGACCGGGGAGATCGACAACAGCAGGTAGCGAACGGTGGAGTCGTCCCGGATCCCGCCCACGAACTGCCGCATGACGCCCAGCCCGCCGCTCGAGCTGACCGACCCGGACTGCGGCACCAGGTCCCCGGCGGCCAGCCGCATCAGCGTGGTCTTCCCGGCGCCATTGGGCCCGACCAGCGCGGCGACTGTGCCGTCGCCGACCCGGAAGGACACGTCGTCCAGCAGCACCCGGCCGTCGGCAAGGGTATGGCTGACGTGTGCCGCCTCGACGTGGCCCACCTGCCCCCCCTTTCCGCGCCGGGCTTGTCCGGCCGACAATAGCCGGATGGACCCCCAGCCTTTCAACACAAATTCGCGGCTCCGCGCGTCCGACGCGGACCGGGACCGAGCCGCGTCGGTGCTCAACGAGGCCCTGGCCGAGGGCCGGCTCACCGCGCAGGAGCACTCGGAGCGCCTCGACTCGATCTACGCGGCCAAGACCCACGCCGACATTGTGCCGCTGATCGAGGACCTCCCCGCCCGGACCGACGCCCCCGCTCAGGTGGCCGTCCCGGGCGAGGGCGGGCAGACCAGTAGCGGCGCGATCGTCGCGGTGTTCGGCGGCGCCACGCGGAAGGGCACCTGGCGGGTTCCCGGGACCACCACGGTGGTGACCGTCTTCGGTGGGGCCGACATCGACCTGCGGGACGCGATCCTGCCCGGGCGCGAGATCACCATGCGGGCGGTGACGGTCTTCGGCGGGATGTCTATCACCGTGCCACCGGAGATGCGCGTGATCGACTCCGGCGCCGCGGTGTTCGGCGGCCGCGACATTGACAGCGAGACCGCCGAGTCCATGGGTTCCGAGGCCCCGCTGCTCCGGGTCACGGGCGCATGCGTGTTCGGTGGCGTATCCGTCAAGCACAAAGAACGCAAGAAGAAGGTTCCCTGAACCTCTCATATTGGGCAAATTTCGTAACCTGGCCGCCAGCCAGCGCGTCGGTGTGAGTTTGCTGTAGCCAGGTGTGCAGCAAACTCACATCGATCTTGGGTCTGGCAGGCGCGCGGGACTGAGCGGGCACGCGGGGGCATGGGCGCGGCAGGAGTCTGGTCAGGGCGGCACGGGGTTGCCTGAGCCGGGCGAGCGGGGGCGCGGCAGGAGCGCCCGGGCAGGCGGCACGGGGTTGCCTGAGCCGGGCGGAGCGGGGCGCGGCAGGGACCGGGTCAGGCGGGTGCAGGGGTCGGGTCGGGTTCGGCTGGCTCCGCGGATGGTGCGGTGAAGCCGGCGCGGACCGGGGAACGGCGCCGGACGGGGTCGGCCACCGCGTCGGCCAGATCGTCCAGGGCGGCCAGCGAGTGCGCGCTCACTATGGCGTCGCAGTGCGGCCAGGCGGCGGCCATGCCCCCGGCCAGCGGCTGGAACCTGGCGCTCTTGGTCCGCGGGTTCACCCACACGATCCTGAACGCCACCAGGGACAACCGCTCCATTTCCCGGCGCAGGACCTCAGGATCTCCGGTGTCCCAGCCATCCGAAATGATCACGATGACCGCGCCCCGCGCCATGCCGCGACGGCCGTAGACGTCGTTGAACTCCTTCAGCGAGGCGCCGATCATGGTCCCGCCCAGCCAGTCGGGCGCGGCCTGGCCCGCCCGCTCCAGCGCCCGGCCGGGCTGCTGCCGGGCCAGCGCGGGCGTGAGCCGGGTCAGCCGGGTGGCGAAGCTGAACACCTCGGCCCGGGCGCCGCCCGCGGCGCAGTACAGCAGCTGGATCATGGCCCGCGCGTACGGCTCCATGGACCCGGAGATGTCGCAGAGCACCACCAGGCGGCGCGGCCGCTGCGACGGCGCGCGTGAGAAGAGCCGGTACGCATCCCCACCGGTCCGCCGAGCCTGCCGCAGGGTTGATCTCATATCGATGCGCGGTCCGCCGGGCCTGCGGTGCTGGCGGCGCGACCGGCGCAGCGGGACGGCCAGGCTGATATCACGCATCAGCCCGGCGAGCAGCAGCAGTTCGGCCTCGGACAGCTCGGCGAAGTCCTGCTCGGCCAGCCGTTCCACGCTGCTGCCCAGGTACCGGTTCTCGATCTCCCGGTCCAGCTCGGACGGGTCCGCGTCGCCCTCGCCCGCGCCCGGGGTCCCGGCCGGCCGGGTGTCGATGACGTGGACCTTCGCCGCCTGGGCGGCCATGGCCAGCAGGTCCTGCGATGATTTCAGGCCGGGGCCGACCGCGTCCTGGCCGCCTCGCCCGCCTAGCGGGCCAGCCAGGCCGCCGAAGACCTGGCTGAACACGGCCTGCAGGATCTCGATCTGGTCCCGACCGGACACAAGTGTCGCGAGCGCGCACAGGTAGAGCGCCCGGGGCGTCCGCGGCTGCGCGACGGTGATCGCGGTCGCGAACCGCTCACACCGGTCTGGCCCGGCCGGCAGCCCGGCGCGGCGCAGCGCGGCACCGAACCGCGCCACCACGTCGGCCAGGTCGCCGCCGGGAGCGAAGGCCGGCTTCGGCTCAGCCATCGCCCGTGACCAGGGCACCGAACCCGTTCTCCCGGGCCGCCCGCAGGTCCTCGGCGTACTTGAGCACGGCGCCTGCCGTCTGCTCCGCCACCTGCTCGTCGAGTTTCTCCGCGCCCAGCAGGCTCAGCGCCCCGGTCCAGCTGATGGCCTCGGCCACACCGGGCGGCTTGGCCAGGTCCATGCCGCGCAGCCGGGCCACGCCGTTCGCGACCTGATCGGCCAGCGGGGCCGCCGCGCCGGGCACCCGGCGCCGGATGATCGCGGCCACCCGCTCGATGCTCGGGTAGTCGATCCAGTGGTACAGGCAGCGCCGCTTCAGCGCGTCGTGCAGGTCGCGGGTGCGGTTCGAGGTCAGCACGACCACCGGCGGGAACGCCGCCCGCCGGGTGCCGAGCTCGGGGATGGTCACCGCGGCCTCGGCCAGCAGCTCGAACAGGAACGCCTCGAACTCGTCGTCGCCGCGGTCGACCTCGTCGACCAGCAGCACGGCCGGGCGCGGCCCGGGATGCTCGATCGCGGCCAGCAGCGGCCGGGCCAGCAGGTAGTCCGGGCCGAACAGGTCCGCCTCGCGTGGCGTCTCACCCCGGACCTCGGCCAGCCGGATGGCCAGCAGCTGCCGGGGGTAGTTCCACTCGTAGAGCGCTTCTGCGGAGGTCAGCCCCTCGTAGCACTGCAGCCTGATCAGGGGCGTGTCGATCGCGCCGGCCAGCGCCTTCGCGGCCTCGGTCTTGCCCACGCCCGGCTCACCCTCGAGCAGCAGCGGCTGGCCCATCCGGGCCGCGAGGAACAGCGCGGTGCCGAGCGGCGGGTCGGCCAGGTAGTCCTCGGCGTCCAGGGATTCCAGCAGCGCGGAAACGTCCGGCAGGTGCTCGGCCAGGCCGCTCATGCGCCGTGGTCCGGTGCGGTGCGGGGTCGGCCCGGGATGGCCCGGTGCGGGGGGCAGGGCACGCGGTGGTGGTTAGCGAACATTTGTTTGCTTCCTGGGCCGCAGAAGTCGCACATGTCTCCATCATGCTGCAGTAGCGGCGTTGGTTGGTCCATTGGTCCCGTTATCCCCTTACAAGATCGCCAGGTCGGTGCGGAGCGGGCGGCCCTGGATCATGCTCCACACGTTCGCCGGGGTCAGCGGCATGTCACCGTGCCGCACCCCGAACGGCACGAGCGCGTCGAGCACGGAGTTGACGATCGCGGGCGGCGAGCCCACGGTGGCCGATTCACCCACGCCCTTGGCCCCGAGGGGATGGTGCGGGGACGGGGTGACGGTCTCGCCGAGCTCCCAGGACGGGCACTCCATCGACGTGGGCAGCAGGTAGTCCATGAACGAGCCGCCCAGGCAGTTGCCGTCCGGGTCGAACGCGATGACCTGCATCAGGGCCATGCCGACCCCGTCCGCGAGCCCGCCGTGCACCTGCCCTTCGACGATCATCGGGTTGATCCGGATCCCGCAGTCGTCCACCGCGATGAACCGGCGTACCTGCACCGCGCCGGTGCCCGGGTCCACGTCGGTCACGCAGATGTACGCGCCGAACGGGTGGGTGAGGTTCGGCGGGTTGTACACGGTCTCCGCGTCGAGGTGGCCGTCCACGCCGTCGGGCAGCTCGATCGCCCCGTGCGCGGCCATCGCGATCTCGGCCAGGTCCTTGGCCTGCTCCGGGTCACCGCGCACCTGCCACTTGCCGTCGGCCCAGTCCAGGTCGTCCGGGGACACCTCGAGCATGGCCGAGGCCACGATCCTGGCGCGCTCGCGCACCTTGCGGGCCACGACCGCGGCGGCCGCGCCGGAGACCGGAGTGGAGCGGGAACCGTAGGTGCCCAGACCGAACGGGGTGCGGTCGGTGTCGCCGTGCACCACCTCCACGTCGTCCGGCGAGATCCCCAGCTCCTGGGCCACGATCTGGGCGAAGGTCGTCTCGTGGCCCTGGCCCTGGGTCTGGCAGGAGACGCTGAGCACCGCCTTGCCGGTCGGGTGCACCCGCAGGGCGGCGCCGTCGGCCATGCCCAGGCCGAGGATGTCCATGTGCTTGCGCGGCCCGGCGCCGACTCCCTCGGTGAAGAAGCTGATCCCGATGCCCATGTACTCGCCGCGTTCCCGCTTCTCCGCCTGTTCCCGGCGCAGCTCCGGGTAGTCGGCGATGTCCATCGCGACCTGCAGCGCCCGGGGGTAGTTGCCGGAGTCGTACTCCCAGCCGGTCGGGCAGGTGTAGGGGAACTGCTCGGGACGCAGCAGGTTCTTCATCCGCAGCTCGGCGGCGTCCATCCCCAGCTCCCGGGCCAGGATGTCGACCAGCCGCTCGACCAGGTACACCGCCTCGGTAATCCGGAACGAGCACGAGTAGGCCACACCGCCCGGTGCCTTGTTCGTGTACACGCCGGTGACCTCGCAGTAAGCGGCCTGCAGGTCATAGGAGCCGGTGAAGATGTGGAAGAACCCGGCCGGGAACTTGGACGGCTGCGCGCTGCCGTTGAACGCGCCGTGGTCGGCCAGCACCGTGGCCCGCAGGCCCAGGATCCGGCCGTCCCTGGTCGCCGCGATCTCGCCGTGCATGTGGTAGTCGCGGGCGAACGTGGTGGACATCAGGTTCTCGGACCGGTCCTCGACCCACTTGACCGGCTTGCCGGTCACCATGGCGCCGACGACCGCGCACACGTAACCCGGGTAAATCGGGACCTTGTTCCCGAAGCCACCGCCGATGTCCGGTGAGATGATCCGGATCTTGTGCTCCGGGATACCGGTCACCAGCGAGTACAGGGTGCGGTGCGCGTGCGGGGCCTGCGATGTCGCCCAGAGGGTGAGCTGCCCTGACACCTTGTTGAAGTCCACCACCGTGCCGCAGGTCTCCAGCGGCGCCGGGTGCGACCGCGGGTAGAGCATGTCCTGGCCGACGACCACGTCGGCACCGGCGAACACGGCTTCGGTCGCGGCCTTGTCCCCGGCCTGCCAGTCGAAGATGTGGTTGCCGGGCTGGCCGTCCAGGTCGTCCCGGATCACCGGGGCCCCCGGATCCAGCGCCGTCTTGGCGTCGATCAGCGCGGGCAGCGGCTCGTACTCCACGATGATCAGCTCCAGCGCGTCCCGGGCCGAGTACCGGTCCTCGGCCACGACGAAGGCGACCTCCTGCCCCTGGAACCGCACCTTGTCGGTGGCCAGCACCGCCTGGACGTCCTGGGACAGGGTGGGCATCCAGGCCAGCCCGCGGTCGGCCAGCGTCTGGCCGGTGATCACGGCCCTGACCCTGGGATGGGCCTCGGCGGCCGAGGCGTCGACCGAGAGGATCCTGGCGTGCGCGAGCGGGCTGCGCAGGATCGCGCCGTGGAGCATGCCAGGCAGCTGGATGTCGTCCACGAACGTGCCCTGGCCGCGGATGAAGCGCGCGTCCTCCTTGCGCCGGAGCGGGCCGTAGGCGCTGCCTCCCGTCATCGACGGTCCCTTTCGTGCTTGCTGGCCCACAGGACGGACCGGACGATGTTCTCGTACCCGGTGCACCGGCAGACCTGCCCGGATATGGCCTCGCGGATCTGCTCCGGCGACGGGTCCGGGTAGCGGTCGAGCAGCCACCGGGCGGTCAGCATCATGCCGGGCGTGCAGAACCCGCACTGCAGCCCGTGGCACTCGACGAAGCCCTGCTGGACCGGGTCGAGCTCACCGTCGTGCTCCAGCCCCTCCACGGTGAGCACCCGGTGCCCGTCGGCCATGGCCGCGAGCACGGTGCAGGACTTCACCGGGGTCTCGTCCAGCCAGACCACGCACGCCCCGCAGTTCGACGTGTCGCATCCCCAGTGTGACCCGGTGAGGCCCAGGTCATCCCGCAGGAAGTGGATCAGCAGCAGCCGCGGCTCGACCTCGCGGGCGAATACGGTGCCGTTGACGTTGACGGTGATCTGCATCAGTGCTCGCCGTGCTTGCCCGGGGGGGACGACCCCCCAGGACCCCCCCGAGCGCCCCCGCCCGCCTCCCCTTCCCCCTTCATGGCCGACCTCCGGCCGGCCGTCGCGGCTGGCCCGGCTTCGCCGGTGCCGGGATTTGCGGCGCTTTCCGCGCGGTGGGTGGCTTGGCGCAGGGCCCGCTTGGTCAGCTCCTGGGCGAGGTGCCGCTTATAGTCCGCCGGGCCGCGCTGGTCCGAGACCGGCCGGCAGTGCTCGGCCGCGATCTCGCCAGCCCTGGCGAAGCTTTCCTCGGTGGCCGGCGCGCCGCGCAGGAACTCCTCGGCCTCGGCGGCAGCGAAGTTCCGCGCGCCCACCGCGGTGAGGCCGACCCCGGCCTCGGCGATCGTCTCGCCGTCCAGCCAGACCGCGGCGGCGGCCGCGCCGACCGGCCAGTCACCGGCCCGGCGGCCCACCTTCTCGTAGGCGCTCCCGCCGCCTGGCCTGATCGCGATCCTGATCTCGGTCAGTAGCTCGCCCGGGGCCACCACGGTCTCGTAGGGCCCGGTGTGGAACCCGCGGGCGGGTACCTCCCGCTGGCCGTCCGGACCCTGAATGACCATGGTCGCTTTCAGCGCCGCGAACGTCGCGGACAGGTCCTCGGAAGGGTCGGCCTGGCAGAGCGAGCCGCCGATCGTGCCCCAGTTGCGCACGATAGGGTCGGCGATCACCCGCTCGGCGTCGTGCAGGATCGCGAAGTGCGCGCCGGCTTCCGGCGCGTCGAGGAGCTCCGCGTGCCTGGTCATCGCGCCGATCCGGAGCTCGCCGCCGTCGACCCGGACAAAGGCCAGCTCGCTGAGCCCGTTGATGTCGATCAGGGTCTCGGGCTGCGCCAGCCGGAGCTTCATCATCGGGATCAGACTGTGCCCCCCGGCCAGGATTCGGGCCTCGGGGCCGAACCGCTCGAGCAGGGCAAGCGCGTGCTCAACGCTCGTCGCCTTCTCGTACTCGACGTAGGCCGGAACCTGCATGCGCCCCTCCCTCGTGCCGTGGCGCGCGTGTTGAGTTTACGATCCGATTGCTTCCCCGGCGATTACCGGAACCTTCCGTCCGGTTATCCCCGGCCAGCCCGGGCCCGCGACATCCCGGTTCGCGACGGCTCGGCAGGCATCAGCCTGGGTGATACTTAGCGTGATGACTCTCACGCAGCTCAATGCGTTCGTCCTGGTAGCGCGCCTGGGATCGGTGACGGCCGCCGCGAACGCGCTCGGCGTCAGCGAGCCTGCCGTGTCGCAGGCGCTGTCGGCCCTGCGGCTGCACCTGGGCGACCCGCTGGTCAGCCGCGGGCCGAACGGAATGACGCTGACCACCGGCGGGTCCAAGCTGCTGGCCACCGCCTCGCAGATCGTGGTGCTCGGCGCGGAGGCCCACGCCGCGGTCCGCGCCGCCCAGGGCGCCCCCCAGCAGCTGCGGGTGGTGGCGACCTCGACGATCGCCGAGTTCGTGGTCAGCCCGCTGATGGAGGCGTTCACCCGGCGCTTCGCCGGCTCGGTCGAGGTGTCCGCCGGGGTCGCGGCCACCAACGAGATGGGCGTGCTGGTGGCCAACCGGCTGGCCGACATCGCCATCGGCCCGGCCGTGAACCACGATCCGGCCCTGCCTGTCGTCAGCGAGCCCATCTTCCGGTACCGCCTCGCCGTGGTCACGGCCGGGGAATCCAAGCTGAAGGGCGGCGCCCGGCATTGGCGGTGGCTGGTGGGCCCGTCCGGCACCGATCCGGGCAGCGACATCGGCCAGCTGCTGACCGCGCTGCGCGTCCCCGACGACCAGATCGGGGTGTTCCCCAACCAGACCGCGGCCTGGGCCGCGGCGGCCGACGGCGCGGGCGTGGCGCCCGCGGCCGAGCATCTGGTCACCCAGCAGCTGCGCCGGGGCGAGCTGTCGCTGGTCGACCTGCCCGGCGTGCCCGCGGCCGGCTGCTGGCACGCGACACTGCTGGACCGCGAGCACCGGAGCACGGCCGCCAGCGCGCTGCGGCGCTTCCTCGGCACGCCCGAGGCCATGCACCTGATGCGCGCCCCGGCCGCCGGGGTCCCGCCGTCCCGCTTCCGGCCCCCCGTCTACGTCACGATCTGGAGCTGACCTGCGGTATTACTGTGCGCCAGGCCGTCTTAAGCAAGAGCTTATTCGCGCCTTGCGGAGGCCATCGGGCCGATAGATCATGTGACAGTCAGAGGGTGGCAGGACATGTATGTCTTCGTCACGGAGCAGGAGCGTGCGCATGCGGATCGAATCCAACGGGCATAGCCAGGGGAACCCCCGGCTGTACGAACTCGTCGAGCACGCGCCGAAGGCCGGCAAGAGCCCGACCGTCTGGGCCTGGCCGGAGCTGATGGACTATCTCAAGATCGCCGGCCAGCCTGTGGCGGGGCCCTGGCCGCCGCACCAGGAGCCGCGGCCGGATCCCGAGGAGGACTTCCTCCCGGTGGCGGTCCCCGACCCCGAGCCTGCTGAGCCGCGGCAGCAGCCCGAATCCGGGCCGCGCGACGAGGGCTGACGCCGGGCTTACCCGTTCATAGGGGACATGTGGAGGGAGGGGCGGATGTATCCGTCTCGGTTCCAATATGAGGCACCGCGTTCGCTCGAGTCGGCGATTGCCCTGCTGCACGACGGCGGCGACTACGCCAAGGTGCTGGCGGGGGGCCAGAGCCTGGTCCCGCTGATGAAGCTGCGCTTCGCCTCGCCGGACCTGATCGTCGACATCAACGACCTGCCCGGCCTGGACTACCACCGGGCCGACTCGGACGGCACGCTGCGCATCGGCGCCCTGTGCCGCCACGTCACTCTCGAGCACTCGGACCTGCTCAAGAGCACCCAGCCGACCATGGCCGCCGCCGCGCCCCTGATCGCCGACCCCATCGTCCGCAACCGCGGCACCCTGGTGGGGTCGCTCTGCCACGCCGACCCGCAGGGCGACTGGGCATCCGTGGTCACGGCGCTCGGCGGCTCGGTCGTGGCCCAGGGGCCTGGGGGCAGCCGCACCATCCCGATCGCCGACTTCGTCACCGGGCCGTTCCAGAACGTGCTCGAGCCGGACGAGATCGCGGTCGAGGCGGTGATCCCGGCGGCGGCAGGCACCCGGGTGGGCGGCTACCTCAAGCTCGAGCGGCGGGTGGGCGACTTCGCGACGGCCGGCGTGGCGGTGGCCCTTGAGACCTCCGGCGAGACCGTGACCCGGGCCGGGATCGCCCTGACCGGGGTGGGCGGGTCCACGATCGCCGCCACCGAGGCCGCCGACGCGCTGACCGGGGGCCCGCTGACCGCCGACCGGATCGCGCAGGCCGCCGACCTCGCGGCCGCCGTGGCCAGGCCGAGGACCGACCACCGCGGCAGCGCCGAATTCAAGCGGCACATCGTGCGGACCTTTGTCGTACGGATCCTGACCCGCGCGGCGGGGCCAGACGCGGCGGCGGAAAGGGCGGCCTGACATGACCATCGTTTACGACGACGTCGAAGACGACGCTAGCGACGTCCCGGTACGCCGGATCAAATTCACCATCAACGGCGCGAAGAAGGTGGCCGAGGTGGAGCCCCGGCTGCTGCTGTCGCACCTCATCCGCCGGGGGGTAGGGCTCACCGGCACGCACATGGGCTGCGACACCACGAACTGCGGCGCATGCACCGTGCTGGTCGACGGCGCGGCGGTGAAGTCCTGCACCATGCTGGCCGTCCAGGTCAACGGGCGGGAGATCACCACCGTCGAGGGCCTGGCCACCGCCAGCGAACTGCACCCGCTGCAGGAGGGCTTCAGCGACGAGCACGGGCTGCAGTGCGGGTTCTGCACCCCGGGCATGATGATGGCCGCCAAGGCCCTGCTCGACACCAACCCCGACCCGACCGAGGAAGACGTGCGCTGGGCCCTGTCCGGCAACCTCTGCCGCTGCACCGGCTACCAGAACATCGTCAAGTCGGTGCTGTGGGCCGCCGACAAGCTCAGATCCCAATCCGCTGGCTAACCCGGGCAGCTGACCAAGACGGAGACGGTCATGACGCAGGCACTAGACGAGATCAAGATCGGCGGCCTCGGCGCCCGGCGCAAGCGCGTGGAAGACCAGCGCTTCATCCGGGGCAAGGGCAACTACACCGACGACATCACGCTGCCCGGCATGCTGCACATGGAGATCCTGCGCAGCCCGCTGGCGCACGCGCGGATCAAGTCGATCGACGCCAGCAAGGCGTGGGAGATACCCGGCGTGCACCTAGTGCTCACCGGCGACATGATGGCCACCCGCAACCTGGCCTGGATGCCGACGCTGTCCTACGACACGCAGGCGGTGCTGGCCACCGACAAGGTGCGGTTCCAGGGCCAGGAAGTGGCCTGCGTGATCGCGGACGACCCGTACGTCGCCAAGGACGCGTGCGAGGCGATCGACGTCGAGTACGAGCCGCTGCCGGTCATCGTCAACCCGACGCAGGCCCAGGCCGAGGGCGCGCCGGTGATCCGCGATGACAAGGAAAACCAGCTGGGCAACGTCATCTATGACTGGGAGGTCGGCGACGCGGCCGGCACCGACCGCGCGTTCGAGCAGGCGGACACGATCTCGCGGCTCCAGCTGCACTACCCGCGCTCGCACCCGAGCCCGATCGAGTGCTGCGGGTCGATCGCGGACTTCAACCGGGCTACCTCGAAGCTCACCGTGTACATGACCACCCAGGCGCCGCACATCATCCGGGCCGCGGTCGCGCTGGTGGCCGAGCTGCCCGAGCACATGATCCGGATCGTTTCCCCGGACATCGGCGGCGGCTTCGGCAACAAGGTCCCTGTGTACCCCGGCTACGTCTGCTCGATCCTCGCTTCGATTCTGCTGGAACGCCCGGTGAAGTGGATCGAGGACAAGTCCGGCAACCTGATCTCGACCGGGTTCGCGCGAGACATTTACCTCGACGGCGAGATGGCGCTGCGCCAGGACGGCAAGATCCTCGGGGTCCGGATGCGCTGCGCCGCCGACCACGGCGCATTCTTCTCCGACGCCCAGCCCAGCAAGTTCAAGATCGGGCTGCTGCACTCGGCCTTCGCCGCGTACGACATACCGGCCGCGCACCTGATCGCCCGCGGCACCTACAGCAACAAGGCACCCGGCGGCGTCGCCTACCGGTGCTCGTTCCGGGTTACCGAGGCGATGTTCTTCCAGGAACGGATGATGCAGGCGGCCGCCGACGACCTGGGCATGGACCAGGCCGCGTTCCGCCGGATGAACTTCGTCAGGGACGAGGACTTCCCGCACCGCACCCCGCTGGGCTTCCTGCTCGACTCCGGCCAGTACCGCAAGTGCCTCGACGTCGGCCTGCAGGCCGTCGGCTACGACGACTTCCGCAGGCAGCAGGAGGAGGCGCGCAAGCGGGGCAGGCTGCTCGGCATCGGGATCTCCACCATGACCGAGCCGCTGGGCGCGGGCAACAGCCGGGAGTACGACATCCTCGGCATCAAGATGTTCGACTCGGCCGACCTCAAGGTGCACATGACCGGCAAGGCCATCGTCCGCACCGGTGCGAAGACGCAGGGCCAGGGGCACGAGACGACCTGGGCCCAGATCGTCAGCCACGAGCTCGGCATCCCGGCCGAGGACATCACCGTCGAGGAGGGCGACACCGACACCGCGCCGTTCGGCATGGGCACGTACGCGTCCCGCAGCACGCCGGTGGCCGGGGCCGCGGTCGCGATGGTGTCCCGCAAGATCCGGGCCAAGGCCCGCCGGCTGGCCGCGCACCTGTTGGAGGTGTCCGAGGAGGACGTGGAGTGGGAGCTCGGCCGGTTCTACATCCGCAGCGCTCCCGACCGCGGGGTGACCATCCAGGAGTGCGCGATGGCCGCGTACAGCAACATGCCAGACGGCATGGAGCCGGGCCTGGAGAACACGGCCTACTACGACCCGCCGAACCTGACCTGGCCGTTCGCGTGCTACATCGTCACCGTCGAAGTAGATCCCGAGACCGGTGTCTGGGATGTGCTGAACACGGTGGCGGTCGACGACTGCGGGGTCCGGATCAACCCGATGATCGTCGAAGGACAGATCATGGGCGGCCTGACCGAGGCCTACGCGATGGCGAACATGCAGTTCATCACGTTCGATGCCGAGGGCAACTGCGTGGGCTCCAACTACATGGACTACATGCTGCCCACCTCCTGGGAGACGCCCGGCTTCGAGCTGCACAGCGAGGTCGTCACCCCGTGCCCGCACCACCCGATCGGTGCCAAGGGCATCGGCGAGTGCGCGGCGGTCGGCGGCCCGGCGGCGTTCGTCAACGCGGTGATCGACGCGCTGTCCGGCACCGGGGTCCGCAACATCGACATGCCGCTGCTGCCGGACCGGGTGTGGGAGGCCATCACCTACGGCCGCGACGTGTCCGGCGCACCCCCGGTGCGCTCGGATGACGACTAGGAGGGCGACACAGGCCATGGATGGATGGGGTGTCCTGGAGCAAGCCGGCGAGCTGACGCGGCGCGGTGAGGCGTTCGCGCTCGCGACCGTGGTCTGGCGCCAGGGCCCCTCCTCCGGCCAGCAGGGGTCCCGCGCGATCATCACCGAGTCCGGGGAGCTGCGTGGCTGGATCGGCGGGGCGTGCGCCGAGCCTACGGTGATCCGCGAGGCCCAGCGGGTGATCGCCCAGGGCGCGCCGCAGCTGCTGCTGCTCGGGAGCCCTGAACAGTTTGGCGCGGCGGTCCCGGAGGGGATGACCGTCGTGCCGATCTCGTGCCAGAGCGAGGGCGCGCTCGAGGTCTACATCGAGCCAGTGCTGCCCGCGCCGCACCTGGTCGTCGTCGGCCGCTCGCCGATGGCGCACACCCTGGCCGACCTGGCCCGGGCGCTCGGCTGGCGCACCGAGGTCGTGGACGGCCCGGACTTCACCGCCGACCATGCCACCGAGCGCTCGATGGTCATCGTGGCCACACAGGGCCATTACGACGAGGAGGCTGTGGAGCGGGCGGTCGCGGCTAAGCCCGCCTACCTCGGCCTGGTCGGCTCCCGCCGCCGCGGCTCGGCGGTGCTCGGCTACCTGGCCGAGCGAGGCGTGCCCAAGGACCAGCTGGACCAGGTGCACGTGCCCGCCGGGCTCGACCTAGGCAAGACCATGCACGAGGAGATCGCGGTGGCCATCCTGGCCGAGCTGGTCCAGCTGCGCGCCTCCGGTGCCCTGGGGAGCGGGTCGGCGGACCGGCCCAAGGCCGCGGGCTCCCGCCAGCTCACCCCGCAGGCTACCGACCCGGTCTGCGGGATGACCGTGACCGCGGACGCCTCCGGCCGGCCCCTGGAGCACGACGGCGTCACCTACTACTTCTGCAGCGCTGGCTGCCGCCGGGCGTTCGAGCAGGATCCCGCTGCCTACGTGAAGAGAGAGACCCGATGCTGATCAAGAACGACTTCGAGGTCGCCCAGCCGGTCGAGAAGGTATGGGAGTTCTTCGAGAACATCCCGCAGGTGGCCACCTGCCTGCCCGGCACCGAGCTGACCGAGGACCTCGGCAACGAGCAGTACAAGGGCCGGGTCGCGGTGCGGATGGGGCCGGTGCGGCTGCAGTTCGCCGGCACGGCCGACATCACCGAGCGCGACGAGGCGGCCAAGCGCGTCGTGGTGAACGCGGCCGGCGCCGAGGAAAAGGGCCGCGGCCAGGCCAGCATGGTGGTGACCGCGACGCTGACCAAGTCCGGCCGCGGCACCAAGGTCGCCGTCGCCCAGGACCTGCAGCTCTCCGGTGCGGCCGCGCAGTACGGCCGGGGCATGATCTCCGATGTCACGTCCGTGCTCATGCGCGACTTCTCCGCGAACATGCAGGACAAGATCGAGCGGATCGACCGCGGCGAGACGCCGGAGCAGATCGCGGCGGCCGGGGCCACGTCGGCCAGCGGCCTGGCCCTCGGTATGCGCGCCGCGGTGATGGCGCTGACCCGGGTGTTCCGGCGCTTCTTTGTTCCCTACCACGCCGCCAGCTGAGGAGGGCGAACCATGGTCTTGTGGTGGATTGGCAACGCGGTGCTGCTGCTGGTGGTGCTGCCTGTCGTCATCTTCCTGCTGAACCGCGTGCTCGCGGCGCTGGAGCGGATCCGGGGCGCTACCGACCAGATCCTGGCCGGCGGGGTCGAGCTGGTCGGCGAGCTGACCGGCGTGCCCGACGGGCTGGCCACGACCGACACCACCGTCAAGGAAGTCTCGGTCGGCGCGGTCCGCTACGCGGGCTCCGTCGCCAAGCTTCTGGGTTGAACGCACGGGGATGAACCAGGAAAGGAGAACGACATGCCAGCAGCAGCCTGGGCCACGCTGATCATCGCGGCGCTGATCATCGCCATTACGGCGGTGGGCCTGCTCCGGGTCATCTTCCATCTGCGCGCGATCCGCAAGACCCTGGTCGCCACCACCGGCGGCGTGACGGCCGTGGCGCAGCTGACCAGCACCGTGCCCGACCGGCTGACCTCGGTCAACGCGAGCCTCAAGCCGGTACGCGACTTCTGCGAAGGGGTCTGACATGAGCGTCTTGCCGGAGGTGAGCCGATGAGCACCGGCTGGGTCGTCGGCTACGTGATCGGCATCGTGATCGTGCTGGTCGTGGTGGCCCTGGTGCTGCCGATCCTGGTGCTGGCCCGCCAGATCGGCAACGAGGCACCGAAGATCAACGGCGAGCTGGAGAAGGCGGTCACCAACACCGCCCCGCTGGCGGCGCTGCGCACCACGATCGACTACGCCGTGACCATCATCGGCGGGCTGCAGCGCGGCCGCGCCAGGCTGGGGGGTTAAGCCATGCACACCGTGGCCCTGTCCTCGTCTGACCACACCGCCTGGCTGGTGGCCAATATCCTCGGCCTGGTCGTAGTGGTCGCCGTGGCCGCCCTGCTCACCATCCTCATCGTGTTCGTGAAGACCATCGACCGCCGCGTGGTCCAGGTCCGGGACACACTCAAGGCCGCGGAGGCGAACACCGCGGACACCGTGCTGATCCCGCAGGTCGCCGACGGCGTCGAACTGGTCCTGGCCGAAGGCCTGCAGCACCACCTGTTTCTCGGCCGCGTGCTCGGAAAGGTCAAGTCATGACAGGACTGGTCGTCTTCACGGTCATCGACGTCGTGCTGCTGATCGCCGGGCTGGCGTTCTACCTGTTCTGGGTGGGCACCCTGCTGACCAGGATCGCCGGGAACCTCGAGGAGTGCGCCGAGCTGGTCGGGCAGATCAGGGACCACGCCAAGCTGATCGGCCCGGCCGTGGGGCACATCAACCAGACCGGCGGCGTGGTGGCCGGGGCGCTCCCGCTCCTCTACGGGATGGCCG
This sequence comes from uncultured Actinomycetota bacterium, assembly GCA_963844655.1. Taxonomy (GTDB): domain Bacteria; phylum Actinomycetota; class Actinomycetes; order Streptosporangiales; family Streptosporangiaceae; genus JASHPR01. The sequence goes on from CAWJPA010000003.1 coordinate 567,552, forward strand.
AGGAGATCGTCACCGACGTCACCCCGCGGCCCGAGGAGCCCGCGGTGCCCGAGCCCGCCAGGCCGGCGTCAGGGACCCGCCGCTCCCGGCTCCATGATGCGGTGGGCTTCGTCCCGGGGCGTTAGCGTAATGGCCGTTGGTCCGGATCCCGCCGGGCCACGGGTCCCGTGGTAGGGGCGGAGTACTCGCCGATCCAGTGATCCTTCCAGGCCTGGTCGTACTTCTGGGTGTTGCAGCTCGGCCGGTAGACCGCGATGAGCTCGCGGGCGATCTGCTCCCGGTGCGCGCGCCCGCCTCCGGGCACCTCGTAGGTGCAGATATAGACCTTCCACTTCGACCCGGCGCGCCGGATCCAGCACGCGGCGCGAGGGTGCTGGAACGGGAAGCGCTCGGCGGACAGGTCCTCCGAGTGATCAACGTAGATAACGGCGTACCGTCCCGGCTTGGTCTCCGGATCTGGCTTGTACGCAATGGCCCAGACCGCTGCCACGCCCGGAGGCGTCCAGCCGCCCAGCAACCGTGGACCCTCGAACGGGTAGCCAGCCAGCGAGCCCAGCCTGATCACTCTGCGGCGTCCTCGTCCTCGCTGATGGCCTCGACCCGGACGATGGGGGCCTGCGGGAGGCCGGCCCGGGCCGCCGCCGCGGTGAACTGCGCGGTGGCCTGCTCGATCGCGTCGTCGCGGCTGCCGGCCTGCACCACGAGCTGGGCGCCGTAGCGCTTGGTGCCGATCCCGGTGGCGATGCCGGAGTCCGCCGCGACCGCGTCGGCCAGCTCGACGACCTCCTCGCGGGACAGCACCCGGTCACCCTCGGCCTCGATTCCCACGCTCCACCGCACCGGGCGCTCCCTCCCTCCCCAGGACGAGGCGCCCTCGCCCCGCCGACCGGTACTCTTCTCAGTTCAGCTTAGGCAGCAGGGCGGCGAATTCCTCCAGGCTGTCCAGGTCGTGGCCGGAGAGCAGCTCGTCGATGTGCGGCGCGGCCACCATCATTCCCAGCGTGCTCGGCCGGAAGTGGCGGTTGTCACCCTTGTGCGGGTTCAGCCAGACCACCCGGTAGCTGAGCCTGGCCAGCCGCTCCATGGCCGCGGCCAGCACCTCCGGGTCGCCGCGGTCCAGGCCGTCCGAGCAGATCACCACCACGCCGCCCCGGCACAGGCCGCGGCGGGCCCAGTCCCTGACGAAGGTGTCCAGCGACTCGCCGATCCTGGTCCCGCCGTCCCAGTCGAACGCCGCACGCGCGGCGCGGGCCAGCGCCTCGTCGGGGTTCCGGCTCTCCAGCGCGCCGGTGACATGGGTCAGCCGGGTGCCGAAGCAGAACACCTCGACCCGGGCCGCGGCCCGCCTGGCGCAGTGCGCGAACTGCAGCAGGTTGCGCGAGTAGTCGGCCATCGAGCCGGAGATGTCGAGGATGAGGATCAGCGGCCGCAGCCGGACCCGGCGCCGGCGCCAGTACAGCTGGGCCGGCTCGCCGTGCATCCGCATGGTCTCGCGGACCGTCCGGCGCGGGTCGGGCCGGCGCCCGGACCTGGCCGGTGCCGTGCGGCGGGTGCGCCGCCGCGGCGGGGTGAGCCGGATCCGCGCCATGATCCGGCGGAGCGCGGCCAGCTCCTCGGGGGTGCAGGCCGCGAACGACTTGTGCTTGAGCGCGTCCACGTCGGACGCCGTCCAGCCGAGCAGCGCCTCGTCCTCGTTCTCCTGGTCGGTGCCGGGCGGATCGGTCGACGGCATCGCGAGCTCGCCCATGGCCTCGGCCGAGGCGCGCAGCATCAGCGTCAGTTCCTCGGCCTGGCCGCCGGTGCCCAGGAAGAACCGGCGGAACACCTCGTCGTACGTGGCCAGGTCGTCCCGGCGGTTGACCAGCGTGGTCCGCCCGGCCCAGTACAGGTCGGTCAGGTCGGACGGGTCGAGGCCGGCCAGGGCCGAGCAGTAGGTCAGGACGTCGCCGGAGCCGACCGCGAGCCCGGCCGCGCGCAGCTCCGCGGCGAAGGCCGCCAGCAGCCCGACGATCGGGGAGCGCTGCGCCACGTCAGGCACCTGACGTGATCTCCTGCAGGTTCTCCCGCACCAGGTCAAGATCGTCCCGGTCCTTCACCACGGCGCCGAGGGTCTGGTCGGCGGCCTCGGGGCCGAGGTCGCTCTCGCCCAGGAAGTCCAGGGTCTTGGCCCAGTCGATGGTCTCGGCCACGCCCGGCGGCTTGGCCAGGTCGAGCTCGCGCAGCCGGTGCACGGCCGCGACCACCTTGCGGGCCAGCGCGGCGGATATCCCCGGCTCCCTGATCAGGACGATCTCCACCTCGCGCTCGGCCGCCGGGTAGCCGATCCAGTGGTACAGACAGCGCCGCTTCAGCGCGTCGTGCAGCTCGCGGGTGCGGTTCGAGGTGAGCACGACCAGCGGCGGGCTCTCTGCCTTGACCGTGCCGATCTCCGGGATGCTGATCTGGAAGTCGGAGAGCAGCTCGAGCAGGAACGCCTCGAACTCGTCGTCGGCGCGGTCCACCTCGTCGATCAGCAGCACCGCCTGGTCCCCGGCGCGGACCGCCTCCAGCAGCGGGCGTTCCAGCAGGAACTTCGGGCCGAACAGCTTGTCCACCGCCGCCTCGTCGGCGACCTGGTGCTCCGACAGCGCCCGGATCTGCAGCATCTGCCGCGCGTAGTCCCACTCGTAGAGCGCCTGGTTGGTGTCGATGCCCTCGTAGCACTGGAGGCGAATCAGCTTGCGGCCGAAGACCGCGGCCAGGACCTTGGCCACCTCGGTCTTGCCCACCCCGACCTCGCCCTCGAGCAGGACCGGGCGCTGCAGGTTCAGGGCGACGAACAGCGCCGTGGCCAGGCCGCGGTCGGCCAGGTAGCCGCCCTGGCGCAGGATCTCGGTGAGGTCACCGACGGACTCAGGACGCTCCATGCAGCGCTCTCCTCGCCGTCGGTGTCCGCAAGAGTCGGCAGGCCAGCGCTAGTCGCGGGCCTGGGACTGGCCGAGGACGAGGTCCCGCACGCTGCCCGCCTCAGGGTTCAGCTTGCCCTCGCGCTCCAGCCTGTCCCGCCACGCGCTGCGTACGTCGCCGTCCTCGGCCAGGTCGCCGAACCCGACGTCCGCCATCCTCTTGCAGGCTTTCACCTCGCCCGCCTCGTCGAGGTTGGCGCTGGTCTGCCCCTGAGCGCTCCATATCCCGCGAAGCACCTCGAGGGCCTCATCCGGCTGATGACTCATGCTCAGGTACCTCCGGCCGGTGCTGCTCTCTTACCTTCACTCTAATTCTGGGTAGCAAGTTCGGGCGACAGCGGATTAAGAGTTCTCTTATAGCCAAGCCTGTGACGGCGGTCACAGAGCGCGTCGCGGCTGGTAGCTGCCCGTGCGCAGCGAGGCACCGGCGGCCGGCGGAAAACGCACATTCACGGCGGCCCGGGCCAGAACCCCCCATCCACCTCCCCATTCCCCCTTCACTGCACTTCCCCGGTTTGGCCGACATCGCCGTGGTCGTTATTGCTACGTTATCTTTCAGAGCCTTTATCGGTCTGGGGAGGGGAATATGCCGGCGAGGCAGGCGGCCTTGTCACTTTCCGCACTGCAGCGGTCACCCGGCGACCGGGGAGCCTGTCCATTTGCCGGCCCGTCCGGCATAATTCGGCTCCACCCGCCCGGCCAAACGGCATCGGAGGACCACACCTGATGGGTCAGCACTCGCGTTACGACTACGACGACCGGCCGCCGCGCCCGGGCCTGGGCGCCTGGATCACCGGGCCCGGCCGGTATGCGGCGGGCACGGCAGCCGCAGTGCTCGTGCTCAGCGGCGCCGGCGCGGGGTTCATCGTGCAGCAGTCGGGCAGCGGCACGGCGCACGTCGACGCCAAGTCGACCTTGTCCTCGTGTGGGCTGGTCAACTGTGCCGCGCTGGGGTCGGACACGTCCGGGGCGACCCCGGCCAGCACCCCGGTCAGCTCCACCCACCTGGGCAGCGCGACCACCACACATCGCGACCCGAATTCATCTCAGCCCGCGGGCGCCGGGACGACGCCGGCGGACGCCCCCACATCCTCGGGGGCCGCGCCGACCGCCCCAGCCCGCCCGCCGGCGCCCACGGTGACCCCCACACCCACGCCGGCGCCGACCCCCGCGCCCGATCCCAGCCCGACGACCACACCCACGCCTCCGCCGCCCTCGCCCTCGCTCGCGGCCCCGGAGGTGACGGTCACGTACACCACGAGCCCGCAGCACCGGGACGGCTTCTTCGGCCACCTCACGATCGATAACGAGGGAACCGCGGCGGTCAACGGCTGGGAGCTCGATCTCACGCTGCCCGGCGACGCCGTGAACTGGGTCTGGAACGCGCAGTGGCAGTTCGACGGCGACACGCTGACCCTGACCCCCGGGTCCGGCGGTGACGTGATCGAGCCCGGGCAGTCGGTGTCGGTGAACTTTTCCGCGCAGGGTGCCACCACCTCGCCCACGAGCTGCACGTTCAACGGCGCCGCCTGCACCCAGAACTAGCCGGACCGCTCCCGGCCAGAGCGCGACATGCTGCGCCGCTGGCCCGCCCCGCGAGCCCGCTCCACCCCTGGCTCGTGATAGCACCCGCCCGCACCGCGAGCCCCGGCTGCACCCCTGACCACGCGAAAGCGCCCGCCCGCGCCGCGGGTTCCAGCCCGCTCGGCGCGGACTCATGATCGATGTGACTTTGGTGTACTCAGGGCTACAGCAAACTCACATCGACGGGGTGCGGGAACCCTCCTCGGCCGGAGCCGCCGCAATGACGGCGCGGCCCGCCCAATTTGCGTGCTTTATGGACAAGATAACGACTGTCAGGGTCGCGCGGATTTGGTAATCTTTGGCGGTTCGGGGAGGGGGCACATGTCAACGGGGGCATTCGGCAGCGGTCCCGAGCCGCCGCCTGCGACCGCGCCGCTGCCCAGGATCCCGCCGCGGCGCAGCCGGGCTCCGCCGTCGGGTGCTGCCGGTCGCCGTGAGCGCCGCCGCCGGGCTGATCGTGCTCGGTGGAGCCGGGGCGTTCCTGATGTCACACCGGGCCGGTGCGCGGCCGCCGGCGCCGACCTCCTTCTGCGGCTTGGTCGCCTGCGCGGTCCTGCACTCCGACGCGGAAACGACCAGCCTGCCGACCGTGAGCCCGGCACCCAGGCCAGCCCCCTCGCCGTCCACGGCCGCCTCACCCCCCGCCTCGTCCCGCGCCCCGGCCGTCGCCCCGGCACCCCAGCCAGCGCCCGGGCCCCCGTCCGCACCCACCACGACGCCCGCGCCGACGACGCCCGCGCCGGCCCCGCCGCCTCCGACGGCCCCGGACCCGACGTGGTCACCCGCGCCGCCCAGGTCGCCGCCCCCGCGGCGGCGCCCGCCCGCCTTCGATCATCATTCACATCATTTCTGGTGGTGGGGGCCGTAAGCCGCCCGCCCTCGGCGTTCTCGCGGGGTCCCGAGCCCTTTCTCAGCACAATCACCCCGTTAATAGTGAAACCCGGTTCTGCTTAACGGTTTGTTGGTAAGACCAACAGCGGTACGGTGTGCCCGTGCCCGGAGCAAAACGACACCAGCCCGAGGGCGCGACACCGCGCCGGCTCCGGGGCACGGTGGTGTGGCTGCTCGGGCGCGCGTCGGTACGCGGGCATCAGCTGACGTACGAGCTGCTCGACAGCACTGGCGTGCGCAAGTGGCATTATGCGGTGCTGGCCGCCCTCGCCGAGTTCGGCCCGGCCGCCCAGGCCGACATCGGCCGGCGGCTCGGTGTCGACCGCAGCGACATGGTGGCCGTCCTGAACGACCTGGAACGCGCCGGGTACGTCAGCCGGGTCCCGGATCCGTCCGACCGGCGCCGCAACCGGGTCTCGCTGACCGCGGACGGGCAGTCGGCGCTCGGCCGGTTTGACCGTCTCGTCGCGCAGGCCGACGCCGCGTTGCTCGGGCCGCTGTCGCCGGCCGAGCGCGATCAGCTGGTCAGCCTGCTCGAGCGCATCGACGGGGATGGGTCACCGCCGGCTGCGCACCAGCATCCCGGGTAACGTCAACCGGGCTTGCGGCCCCAGGTCAGGAACAGCAGATGGGGCATGACCAGCGTGTCCGGGTGACCGAGATGCTCCCGGGCGGCCCGGTCCAGGTCGTCCAGCTCCTGCTCGGTGGCGATACCCCGTTCGAGGATCTTGGGGCGCATGCTCCGCATGAGGTCAAGGCGGACGGTCCGGCGGGAGTGCCCGACCGGGTAGATGTCCGCTTTGGCCTCGACACCGACATCCACCAGGGCCGCCTCGCGGAAGAGCTCGGGCAGGCGCCTGCCGACGTGCGGATCAGCGGCGTCGCCGTCCTGAACCTGCAGGAAGATCTCGGCGAGCCGGTCCCACGCGGGGTGCGGCGGGTAGCACAGGCTCAGGACCACATCGGGTTCCATGGCGGCCACCCAGCCCCCGGGCTTAGCCAGCCGCACCATCTCCGCGACCACCTCGGCTGGCTCGGGAATGTTGATCAGCAGGGTGCGCGTGTGAACGACATCGAACGAGGATGCCCGGCAGGCGGGTGTGCCGGGCGTCCCCCTCAACGACCGCTACATTGGCGAGCCCGCTGGACCTGGCGAACTCGCGGGCGAGGGCCACGCTGTCCGGGTTGTACTCAAGCCCGGTCACGCGTCCGCCTGGGCCGACGCGGTCGGCCAGCAGGTCAACGATCCCGCGGGGGCCGCAGCCCAGGTCGATCGCGCTCCAGCCCCGCTCGACGCCCACGCGGTCCAGGAGCTCGGCACTGTGGTCGCGAAGCTCCTCGGCCTGGCGCCGCAGCCGGTCACGCTCGGCCGGATTGGTTCCCAGCGCGTAAACAGGAATGCCGAGCGGCGTTTCGCTGCCCTGCCGGACGGTATGGGTCATGCCGCGATGCTCACTCCCGCCAGACGCCCGATTAGGGTGCCGGAGCCATTACGCTCCGGCCAATGTTAAGCATAAGCCGAGGTCAGGGAGTTGGTGGTTGCTAAATGCCACCAGTTGCATACCTAGAGCAACACCAGTCTCTTCTCGAACCAGTGGTGGGCGTAGGGCTCGTCGTTGAACGCGGGCACCTCGCGGTAGCCGGCCGACCGGTACAGGCCAATCGCTTCGTCAAGCGTCCGGTTGGTTTCCAGCCTCAGGACACTGACCTGGTTCGCTGCCGCCTGCGCTTCCAGCTCGGTGAGGAGCCGGCGCCCGAGGCCGAGACCGCGGACGGCGGGCGCCACCCACATCCGCTTGATCTCGGCAGGCCCGCCGTCGTGGAACTTGAGCGCACCGCACCCGACCGGCTCGGCATGGAGGGTGGCGACCAGGAGGAGACCCGCGGGACTCATCAGCTCCCGGTCGGCGGCGGAGATGCTCAGGGCCGGGTCGAAGCCGCTGTCAAAGCGGCGGGCCAGCTCGCTGAAGTAGGCCCGCAGGCAGGAACGGGCATCCGGCTCCCGGGGATCACGCACGGCGACCTGGATGGCGGACGCCGCCAGGAGCCGCTCGACCTCGGCCATCGCCGCGACCATCCGGGTCCGCTGCCGCGGGCTGAGCGGCGCGAGCAGGGACCCGGCGGCGTCATCGGATCGCTGGTCAAGCACGGCGCGCTCGGCCAGCCCGCGGTCGGTGAGCCTCGCCGTACGCACTCTCCCGTCGGCCCGGCTCCGCTCGACGACCACGAGCCCGTCATCCTCCAGTGACCGCAGCAGCCGGCTCAGGTAGCCCGAGTCGAGGTCGAGGCGCGACCGCAGCACGCGGACATCGCTGCCGTCCGCCCCGATCTCCCACAGCAGCCGCGCTTGCCCGAGCGGGCGGTCGCGCGACAGGAAGCTGTCGTTGAGCGCACCGATCTGCTGTGTGACGGTCCGGTTGAACCGCCGGACCTGGTCGACCATGCCTGCGTCCATTCTCTGACAATAGTCAGGGAATTTTGCCGCCACCACCCGGCGGGCCTGGCCACCGTGCGCACGGACTAGAACGCGTGCTTCGTGTGGCTGAAGGTCCCCTTGGCGAACGCGAGGACCTGAGTGGGTGCCACCGCGAACACCAGGACGGGTTCCTCCCCTCCGGCGTGACGGAAACTGCCGTCACGCACCCCGTACTGCCACCGTCCGTCCCATTTCGTGGTCCACGCCTCGGCCAGGCGCTTGAGCGCGTCAGGGTCGGTGACCTGGACGGCGTCTCCCTCGACCACGATGTCCAGTCCCCGGTCCCAGTCGCTGCATCCGGTCGTGAGGATGACGTGCGGGCTGGTCCGCAGGTTGATGGCCTTCTGCTCGCTGGCGCCGGTGCAGAAGTGGAGTGCGCCGTCGGCCCAGACGGCCACCAGGGGCGTGACGTGGGGCCGGCCGTCGGCCCGGACGGTAGTGATCCAGGACAGCTCGGCGGATTCAAGCGCGCCGCGGGTCTCATCCCATCCGGTCGCGGCCGCCTTCGGGTCGCTGTAGCGCTGGTCCAGGGTGGTGACTGGGGTCGTCATCGGAGTGCCTCTTTCCGGTCGTCTGTCGTGGTTGAGACCGGCGGGCGTATCCAGAATCATCGGTCGACCGCAGCGCGGCGGCAGGCGCGGTCACGCGCCGCAGCCAGCACGGCCGCGCTCAGAGCACGGCGTGCCTTCGTATCCGCCAGAGGGCGGCCGCCGCCAGCACAGCCGCGCCAGCGGCCGGCAGGTACACCTGCAGCCACGCCGTCAGTGGCACGACTCCGTACCCGACGTAGCTGAGCAGCCCGACCAGCAGATAGTTGGACGCTATGTAGATGGCCATGGCCACTGCCGGCCGTGCGTCCACGCCGACCCACAGCACCACCACGCCGAGGATGATCCAGGGCACGAAGACCAGCGGCGTGTAGAGAAAGTACAGCGACGGCACAGGGGTCAATCCCTGCAGCACGCTGACGGCGAAGATGACCCCGGCCAGCCAGAGCCAGGAACGGGGCAGGCGCTCCCTGGCGAAGACCAGAATCGCGATGGCCAGGAGCAGGCCCGCGGGCTGAATCGCCATTACCCGGTCGCCCCAGGCGACATACAGCACGGCGGCGGCCGCCGCGAGGGCGGCCACCACGGCCCGGGGCGCGAACCAGGCGGCCAGCACCGCGGCCAGGGTGAGCACCCCGTAGACCGCGCTGTGGCCGATGCCCGGACTTGGCGAGTAGGTATGGGTCCAGTGCAGGACGACACTGGTCAGGTTGCTGGCGGTGAGCCAGAGGAGCCCGAGCACGGCCCCGAGCATGACGGCCAGGCGCAGGTTGGCTGCCGTGCTCAGCCGCCGGCTCTGCCCGGCGCGGACCCGGAGCCCGCCCATGATCAGCGCACGCGCGTCGCGCAGCGAAGGCCATTTCCGGTCCTCCGGGCTGTCCTCCAGGAGGGTGCCGAGCATCTCCGTGCCCCGATCCTGGCGGTACCAGGCCGGATAGGCCCGCAGCAGCCAGCGGTAGCGCCGCTCCAGCGAGGTCATGCCGGCTTCATCTTCCCCGCACTGGTGACGCCGGCCGGCCGGGATCGGCGGGTCACCAGCTTGGCCGCCTCGGCCATCCGCGCCGCCTCGGCGCGCAGCGCGGCCGCACCAGGATCGGTCAGCCCGTAGTAGCGTCGCGCCCTCCCGTTCACGATCTCCTCGCGAACCGGCTCTATGTACCCCTCCGCGGCGAGACGGTCCAGCGCCGTGTACAGCGTCCCGGTCGCCATGCGGACCCGGCTGCCCGACAGTTCCGCGGCGCGCTTGATGATCGCGTAGCCGTGCAGGGGCCCGTCCAGGAGGCACGCCAGCACGAAGTAGGTCGGCTCCCGCATCTCGGGCAGCGATGTATTCATATGAAGATGATAAGTAGTTGGACGATATATAACAAGCACGCCGGGTTGCTCGTCGCCCGGGTGCGGTCGGGGAGACCCCGTCAGGCGGAGACCACCGTCACGACCGTGCGCCCGATCTTGATCTTGTCGCCCTTCTTCAGCCGCTGAGGAGCGTGGATGCGGCGGCCGTTCAGCCAGGTGCCATTCGTTGAGCCGAGGTCTTTGACGTACCAGTTGCCGTGCGCGGCCTGGAAACGGGCATGGTGATTTGAGGCAAAGTCGTCGCTGACGGTCAGTGAGCCCTGGCGGCCCGCGATGAAGTCGGTGCTGAAGGTGTGCCGCTCATCACCGGTCTGCACGAGAATCGACTGGGCGGGGACGGCACCGACGTCGTTCAGGGTGACGCCAGTCTGGCCAGCGACCGCGGACACCGCTGCTCTCCAGGCCTGCTGCTCCTGGTCAGGGGTGTCTTCCCACGGCGGAAGAGATCCGGACTGGGCACCACGATGGGCTTCGTAGGCCGTTCGTGCGAGCTGTTCGAGTCCAATACCGGTCATAACTCGATAATGCCAGAGGACCGATGATGGTGGCTTGCCGTGACCGTTCCCTTGCTAACAGTTGGGCAGCCGCGCGGCATTCCGGCCTCGCTTCACATCGCGAATATCGGCCAGGCGCCATGCACGATGGGGCGTGAACGCCTAGCCTGAGCCCTCGCGGCCCGGTTCCATGGATCCGGCTGGCTGTGCCTCGCGGGCCAGCGCGGCCTCCTCCCCGCGGTAGAGGAACTGGTGCAGCCCAGCCGCCAGCACGCCCCCCACGAGCGGCGCCACGATGAACAGCCACACCTGGCTCAGCGCGGTCCCGCCGACGACCAGGGCCGGGCCCAGGCTCCGGGCCGGGTTCACCGATGTGCCCGTGACCGGTATGCCGACGAGATGGACCACCGTCAGGGTCAGCCCGATGGCTATCGCCGCCGTCGCCGCGTTGGCCGTCACCGAGGTCACCCGCAGCACGACGAACACGAAGATGGCGGTCAGCACGGTCTCGAAGACGAACGCCCCGCCGACCCCGATATGGATCAGCGAATTGCTGCCCCAGCCGTCGGCTCCCAGGCCCGTGGTAGTCCTGCTGTACAGGGGCGAGCTGCTGAACGTCCCCCAGAGCGCGAGCGCGCCGACGATCCCGCCGGCGAACTGAGCGATCCAGTAGCCGATGGCCTCGGCCACCGGGATGCGGCGGGCGAGCAGCGCCCCGATGGTCACGGCCGGGTTGACATGGCAGCCGGAGATGGGCCCGATCAGGTACACCAGCGCCAGCAGCGTGAGGCCGAACGCCAGCGCGGTGGCCACCACCCCGGCCGCGACGCTGCTCCCGGCGAACTTGAAGCCGAACATCAACGTGGCCACCCCGACCGCGAAGAACACCAGGATCGCCGTGCCCAGGAACTCGACCGCGAACTTCCGGACCACGTCTGTCCTCCCCCGAGTAGTGCCTCAGCACATGTTTTCTGCACCTCTGTCAGGCAGAAGGCTACTTGTGCCCCATCGGGGCAAACGTACCAGAATTGGACGCCCTGCCTGGTCCGGGCGCCGTCAGTGGGCCGGTCTACCGTGGGTGAACACAGGAACCGGCGCGAGTAAGGGGTAACCATGACCACACTCAAGAACCGGCCGAACACCGCACTTCTGGTGGTCGACGTGCAGAACGGTGTCGTCGGGGGAGCTCATGAGCGGGACGCCGTGGTCGCGAACGTCGGCGGCCTGGTCGCGAAGGCGCGCCAGGAACGGGTCCCCGTGGTCTGGGTCCAGCACTCCGACGAGGGGCTGACCAGGGGAAGTGACGACTGGCGGATCGTCCCCGAGCTGGATCCGGGCGAGGCCGAGCCGCTGGTCGAGAAGAGCTACGGCGACTCCTTCGAGGACACCACGCTCGAGAGCGTGCTGTCGGGCCTCGGAGTCGGGCGGCTTTTCGTGGTCGGCGCCGAGACCGATGCGTGCATCCGCTCGACGCTGCACGGCGCATTCGTCCGGGGCTACGACGCGGCCCTGGTCAGCGACGCCCACACCACGGGAGACCAGACGGAATGGGGCGCGCCGCCGCCGGACCAGGTCATCGCGCACACGAACCTGTACTGGACCTACCAGACGGCGCCGGGACGGACGGCCGGGACGGTCGAGACCAAGGATGTCGACTTCGGCAGTACGGCCGGTCCTCCGGACCGCTCGTAGATCTCACCGCCCGAAGTGCGACGATGATGCCAGTAGCGGCCTGGAGGCGGTAACGGGAGCAGAGGAGTTGAGATCGTGGACGGCGCTACTGTGCCTGTGGCGGTCGTGGCCAGCCGCATAGAGGCGGAACTGATCGTCGGCATGCTGCGCAGTAACGGCCTGAGAGCGGCCGTATTGGCCGACGACGCTGGAGGCCTGGACCCGCAGCTGCAGGTTCAGGGCGTCCGGGTGCTGGTTGCCCCCTCCGATGAAGCCTCGGCCCGCCAACTCATAGCCGAGGCCAATGACACCCGCCAGTAGGCCTGGGGAGCGGGCAAGACCCGTGCTACTGCATACCGGGCGCGGCTATCTGACCTAGGCGAGGAGCCGCTCGGCGACTGTCTCACCCTCGTTGTACTCACCGGTGGGGTGGAAGCCCAAGCGCACGTAGAAGACTTCCGGGCCATGCTGGCCCGCGTGGTAAGACACCGCCAGCCGGTGGTGTCCGCGCCTCACAGTTTCCTGGCACAGCTCTTCGACTGCGAACCGTCCGTAGCCCTTGCCCTGGTGCTCGGCGCCGATATTGAGCCGCCACAGGTAGCTGTGGAACAGCGGGTTCTCGTGCTCTGGGGCGAACGCGGCCATGATGAAACCCACCAGCTGATCGCCGTCGCAGATCACCCGCGGCCAGGCGATATCAGGCACCGTGTAAGCGTCGGCGAGTGACCAGGCGACCGGAGCAACGAGATCGTCTTGATCAGCCCGCAGCTTAAGCTTGCACGCAACTCTGACATTCTCTTGCGTTACCGGTTCCAGCCGCATGCACCCACATTATGGCGATCTCCCTGACGGCCGCGGACGAGCAGGTCACGACCCCGATCATCTAGCTCAAGTGACCCCTGTTACAACGTCACCGATGTGAATACATCCGGGGCGGATGATGTCAGACCAGACGCCGAAGGTGATGTCATTCTTGCCGCGCAGCCGGGCCAGCGCGTGCAGCACCCGCGCATCAGTGGCGCCTGACTCCGGGTTACGTGTCGTGACGACACAGCGCGGCACGGGGGCTACGACGCGCAGGATGGTCTCGCCGATGGAGACCTTCTGCCCGCCCCAGCCGTGTTCGGCCCATGCGTCAGTACCGGTCATCGTGATGGTCATGCGGAACCGGCGAGGGTCGGGAGCAGTGCCGTTGAACTCCGGGGCAAGTGCCTTTAGCGATGCTTCGGACATCAGCGTAACGGGCTGGTCATCGTGACCGAGGTGCTCTGGCTCCCGTTTGAACAGGTGCACATCCCGGCCGAGGTAGCCGGACAGCGCGGCGCTGAGCGGCCCAGGGATGATCCACCCGGGTATCTCCCGCCCGTCATACATCCTGGTGGCCGCGGGAGCCCCGAGCTTGGGTGTGTCCTGGACGACATCGCCGTCAGGGAATCGCAACGCCAGGACGTCTCGCGCTCGGTCCCAAGCCGGCTCGACTTGCACCAGCGCTGGGCTCCGGCCGGTCAGCAGTAGCTCGCCGTCATCCCCGATGACCAAGAACTCACGATCGCCTATTACCCCGTAGCGCCCAAGCCGGATCTCGCTGGTGCCCTGCAGCCGCATGCCCTTGACCGGCGCGATTGCTAGCTGGGAAACGGTGACCGGCACTCTCATACCTCCTGCCCCTGATGTGCTGATCTGACGGCATCCACGATCGTCTCAGCACTGGCGCGTTCCTACCAGGATGGCGGTGAGCGCAAGCCCGGCGCCACCAGGCACCAACCTGGTCAGGTTTAGAGCCGGGACTGCGGGTAGCCCGTCACTGCGGTTGAAGGTGAAGGAAGTGACGGGACATGCGCCGGTATCTGCTCGCCCTGGACATGGACCTGCAGGCGAGCTGGCGGGCGTTACGGCGAGGAACCGCCGTGGGCCTGGCCGCGGTGTTAGCGTCCTTCGCGCTGAGCGCGTGCAGCTCCTCACCAGGGAAGCCGCCGGGAACGGCCTCGGTGGTGTCGGCGCCGGTACGAACCGCCCACACCAGCCTCGGTGTCGTCGGGTACCGGGTCGTCGGGAGCGGCCCCCCGCTGGTGCTGATCATGGGCTACGGCGAGCCCATGGAGGACTGGGATCCGGTGCTGGTGCACGCCCTGGCCCGGCACAACCGGGTGGTGATGTTCGACAACTCCGGAGTTGGCCGTACTCAGCAACTGCCCCCGCCCTACAGCATCGACGCCATGGCCGACCAGACCAGCGCGCTCATCGACACCCTCGGCCTGGGCAGGCCCGACGTGCTGGGCTGGTCGATGGGCGGCATGATCGCCCAGGCCCTGGCGGTCCTGCACCCCGCCCAGGTCCGCCGCCTGATACTGTGCGCCACCAACCCCGGGAACGGCCAGGCGGTCGTGCCCCCGGCGACGGCGCGCCAGGCCAGCAGCGATGTTCCTCCTAACCAGGCCAGCGATTTTCCTGCCAACCAGGCCAGCGCTTTCAACGCGTTCAAGGCAGCAATCGCGGAGTACCCGCCCGCTCCCGCTGTGTCGCTCGGCACGAAAGGGGATCAGGCGGCCGCTGTAGCCGATTGGTGGGCCGGCAACGACGCAGCCGGACACGAGCTCGCCAGGATCCCGGTGCCGACGCTGGTCGCCGACGGCACCGACGACCAGCGGGTTCCGGTCACCAATGACCGCATCCTCACCCGCATCATCCCCAGCGCCAGGCTGGTGCTCTACCCCGATGCCGGGCATGCGTTCTTGTTCCAGGATTGGACGCGGTTCGCTTCCCTCGTCGAATCGTTCCTGACTGGGCACCCCAGCTCGTAGCGGCAGAAGCCTCCTGAGCGCCGGACGGCGCTTTCGCGCGTCGGGGGTGTTGCGGCCTCCGGTCAGGGGCAGCGGCCCGCAAGGACGCAGAACTCGTTCCCCTCTGGGTCGGCAAGTACGACCCAGCTCTCATCGCCTTGGCCGACGTCGGCGTATCGGGCACCCAGGTCGAGCAGGCGGCGAACCTCTTCGTCCTGCTCCCTGTCGGTTGGGTTGACGTCGAGGTGGAGCCTGTTCTTGACGGTCTTGCCCTCGGGCACGTGCGCGAATGTCAGCGTCGGTGGCACTGGGCCAAGGTGGTTCTTGCCTTCAGGCACCATAGGGGAGCCAATTGTGACAATTCCGTCGTCCTCGTCTTGCACCTCGTAGGCAAGAACCGAGCACCAGAACCGGGCGAGACCGCTGGGATCGGCACAGTCGATCGCAAGCTCGGTGAACTTACTGGTCATGTCGGGATCTCCCCGTCGAAAGGAACCTGCGTGGGCTTGAACCTAGCTGCGCAAACGTCCGTCGTGGCTGGCGTGGCCAACCATCGTCCCGCGAATATCCCGCGGGCTACCGCTCCGGTGCTGTGACACCATGCCGTGATGGATCGAGCGGTGGTCGACGTAACGAAGCACCAGGGGCTTGCCTCGCTGTCGGGCTTTCCGTTTGAGGTACGGACTAGTGCCTCGACGCGCGAGCAAGCCGGGCGGCTGGCCGATCGTTGCGCCAGGGCCTACTCCTACCTAGGCGACCTGCTGGCGTTTCATCCCCGGTGCGCGCTCCTGGTACTCAGCCGGGCCGACTGGTCCGAACGGGCCTCGAACCCTGCGTATGTCATGCCGTACTACGACGCTGGCAATCTTTTCCTCCAAGGCGAGCCCTCTGACCTCACCGCCCGGCTTGAAGCAGTGGTTAGCTCTGCTCCTGCGGCGGCGGCCCGGGAACTCGATCAGGTCTACGGGACGGGTGCCGATCGCCTGATGCCTTTCGCCGACATGCTTGTCGTCCACGAGCTGGCGCACGCCTTCCACGACGGTGTTCCCTTTGTCTTCCCGCGGTCGTGGCTGATGGAATTGTTCGCCGACATGGCGCTCTACGCGTTCGTGGCCGCCGAGGAACCCAATCGGCGCCTGCATTTCGAGACGCTTCCGCGGGTTGCGCTGGAGCACCGCCTGCTCCAGCCAGTCGCGCGTGACCTCCGCTACTTCGAGGCGTTCTATCCCTACATTGAGCCGCTCACCTACGTCTGGTACCAGTTCCGCTTCACGATGATGGCCAAGAGCGTCATCGATGCAGCAGGTCCGAACATGCTCCGC
Organism: uncultured Actinomycetota bacterium; assembly: GCA_963844655.1. Lineage (GTDB taxonomy): Bacteria > Actinomycetota > Actinomycetes > Streptosporangiales > Streptosporangiaceae > JASHPR01. The sequence continues at coordinate 583,619 of CAWJPA010000003.1, forward strand.
CGCCTGTGGGACGCGTTCGCCCTTTCGGATGAGCAGCTCGCTGACGTGCTCGGCAATCAGGTCCACCCGGATGCGGGCCAGTGGCAGGCATCGTGGGACATACTGCCGTGATGATGATCCCCCTTGACGGCGGTTCTAGGGGTAAACCCTGTGTGACCTGGGTGGGCCTGCGTGGACTTGAACCACGGACCTCTTCCCTATCAGCTCTGGCCAGGCATGGGTGATGAGGCCCGGGGTCCACAACTAGCGGGCGCCGTGGTGAGTGTCGGGTGCATCCCAGGGTGGGCTGGCCCGGCCAGTATCGAGGTCATCACGGCTCCGAGCACCAGCTGCGCGGCACAGATTCCCAGCTCTCCCCAGCTCACGACGGCCGGGCTGCCAATCGCAGGGCAGTTCCCTGGGCCGCCAATCAAAGGGCAATTCGCTGGGTAGTTTCCCCAGACCCCACCCTGATAAATGAGCGCGAAGCCCGCAATCCATGAGTGTCGTCAAGTGAATTGGCCCCAGTGGCCGTCATGAATTCTGGCCCCAGGTTGGCGGTTCGGTGTTGATGCTGGCCTGCCGATATGGCCGTGGCACGGCGTCCTTACCTGGTGTCGGATGCGGTCAGGGCGTAGCTGGCTGTGACGTGGACGCCGGCGTCGGCGGCGTTAGGGTGCTCGTTGAATGCGCGAACGTAGGCGTCGGCGGCTCGGCGCATCGACTCGACCGGAGCCAGGTCGCCGGCTGTGAACAGGACGCCACAGCCCGAGCCGATGCCGGCCGCGTTCGCTCGCTGTCCGCCGACACGCAGTTCGGCGTACCAGGCCCGGGCGGTGGGCGCCGCGGCGGTTACTTCATGGAACAGGTCGTGCGGGGCTGATCGTGATGTCAGTCCGTACCAGGCGAAGGTCGGGATGCCGGCGGCAGCCAGGCGCGTGACTAGCTGGAGCGCGCTGGTGGCGGTCGGCTCAGCGGCACGGAAGTCAAAAGGGTCGACGTGCACCAGACTGGCCGCGCCGATGGCATGGGCTTGCAGCAGTGCTGTTGTTTCAGCAAGGCCATCGCCGTGGATCACCTGGACCTCCTTCTGCAGGCCGAGCCGTTCGCGGGCGGCTCGCAGGTCTGCGGCGCTTGACGGGTCGGTGTCGCAAAAGACATATCGGCACGCGCGGCCAAGCAGCATCATTGCCAGCAGCGGCGAACCTGGATATGACGGCGCCGCGCCGCGGGCGAGCCCCAGGATGTTCCGCCGGTAGGGGCTGCTGCGCAAGGGCTCGATTTCCGAGGACGCGGTGAGGAACAGCTCTGCCCCAAGGCCGCGCTCTAGGTCGTCGGCGAGCGCATAGAGGGCCGACCCGGCGTGGGTCTCGACGTAGTGCCCTGGCTGCAGCCAGCTGATGACCTCGGTGAGCAACAGGTGCTTCCAGACATCGCCAAGATTCGCGAAATGCGGGTTCGCCATGCCTGACCTGCCTTCAGCATCACCACTGGGACAAGGCTCACTCTAGGGACGAGGCTCAGTGCACAATTTCGACCTTCGCGAACGGCGAAATCGCAGGTCATGAATTCTGGCCCCGGGTTCGCTGGCTGGCAGGTCGTGTGGTCTTGCTGGTGGCGAGCCTGTAGGACTGGGTGCCGGTCTCGAGGATGTGGGCGTTGTAGGTGACGCGGTCGACTATCGCGGCGACAAGCCGGGAGCTGGGCGGTGGTGGCGTAGCGGACGCGGCGTCCTTGCTCGCAGGCGGCCAGGCCGAGGCCGATGAGCAGGTGGGTCTTGCCGGTGCCGGAGTCACCGAGCAGCACGACCGGCTGCCCGGCGTCGATCCACGCGCCGCTGGCGAGGGCGGCGAGCTGGGCGGCGATGCCGGGGATGGCATCGGTGTTGAAGTCGGCCACTCGCATAGCTCTTCGGACGGACCGCCCTTCTGAGTGGGACGAGCTGAGTCGGTTGGCCGAGCGCTGGCGCCGGCCCGCGGCCTTGATTACCTAATCGGAGCCATGCCTAGGACCCGATCGGGATGGCGGCAACCGGCTGCCAGTTCCAGGCCCGTTCGGCGCCGTGCTGAGCGATGAGATGGATCGTGTCGATCGTGATCAGGCACTCCGGCAGCTCGCGCCCCAGGGCGACGATGATCGGACCGGCGGCTTGGTCCCGGGTGCTGTAGGCCAGCGTGACATGTGGGACCCACGGAGCGGTCGTGACATCCGCAGGCACGGCTAGCGTGCTGGCGGTGGCCATCCGGAGGGCCAACGATACGCCGTCGAGAGCGTCCCCTGGTCTGACGCCCAGGGTGATGGCCTCGGGGTGGTAAAACACTTGGCCGAGCGTGAAGGTGACCGGCGGTATCGGCTTCAGCAGGTGTCTGGCCTGATCGACCATTGCGCCTATATCGCCAGGTGAAATCTCGGTCATGAGGCCGATGCGTAGGACGCTCAAGTGCAGCCATTGCTCGGGGGTGAAATGCAGGCCACTGAACCTGGTCAGGCGCTCGCGAGCGACGGCGGCGAGGGCGCCAACCTGGGGCTGGTCTCGCATCAGGATCTGCCAGTAGAGCTGGGCCTCGCCCGGTCCTGGCTCAGCGCGCGTCTGCCAGCGATCGGCCATCCTGGCTGGCAGAGGGCTCATGCAGAACCTCGGCCTGATCGGGTGAGCCTCGAGCAAGACCAGGCGGATACACCGGAGTAGGGCCCGGCCAAAGCCGGGCTGACGTCGTCGGGGAGTGGGCCTGCGTGGACTTGAACCACGGACCTCTTCCTTATCAGGGAAGCGCTCTAACCGGCTGAGCTACAGGCCCCGGTGCGCCCGGAACGACCGCTAATCGCCGGGCACGCCGAGCTAGGTTACCGCAACCCGCGGGCGCGTGCGTCAGTCGGTCTCCTTGAGCGTGACTTCGACGCCGCCGGCCAGGTGGGTGACCAGGTTGTAGATGACCGCCCCGACTGTGGACAGGGCGGTGATCAGGATCACGTTCACGGCGCCAACCAGCATCGTGTAGCCGAGAACCCTCGAAGCGGAGAACCACTGACCGCTGGAATCAGCGCCGGACGCTCCCTTGCTGGAGGTCACGCTCGTGATCGTGGTCTGGATCGAGTGGAAGACGCCAAGCTTGCTCAGGACGTAATAGAGCGCGGCGACCGCGACGAACAGGACGACCCATCCCACCAGGGAGATCATGAAACTGAACTTCATCACCGACCAGGGCTCGATCCTGGCCAGCACGAGTTGGGCCCGGCGCGTCGATGGCGCCTGCCTCGGGGCCGCGGGCCGGACGGTGGCCGCAGTGGGCCGGGCGGCCGGGGAGGGCCGTTCCGGGGCCGCGGGCCTGACCCCGGCCGCGGTCGCCGGGCCGGGACCGGGCGGCGGTGGCGGCGCGGGCTTGGCCGGCTGAACGGGCTTGCGGGACTTCTGCTTGGTCAGGGCCGCGAACGGCGCCGTCACCCGGGCCGCGACGCCCGGCGCGACCGGTGGCGCCTGCTGCGCCGAGTACGGCGCGACCTGGGCCGGGTAGGGCGGCACCTGGCGCTGGTACGGCGGGATCCTGAGGCCGTCGCCGGGCGGCGGGGTGTCCGTATTGTCGCTGGTGTAGGGCGCCGCGGGCAGCGGCATCTCAACGGGCGGCGTCACCTGATCGTCGATCTGGTCGCCTGCCAGCAGCGGGTCGGCTTCGGGCGCCGAGTCGCCAGGAATGGTCAGCCTTTCCGAATCGGGTGTCCCGGAACGATCCTCGGGCGATCCGTCGGTGAGCCATACAGCCGGCTCTACCGTACTTGGGTCCGCGCGGTGTTCCACCCCGTCCTCCTCGGGAAAGTTGCCTGTCACGAGGTTATCCCCAGAATGTGAGTCCGGGTCCCCTGGGATCTGGCGGTCTTCCGCGGCAACACTTATATGACGCTGCAGCTGGCCGCCGCGTTGCACCGGGCGGCTCTCGGATGCTGCTGAATCCCGAAGCGGCTCGTCATCCCCAATGCGATCCGTTACCACTGGCTATTCCTCCAGGCGGTCCCCGTCAACCGTCGCCGGGCGGTCCGGAGCATCGCCGCCGGCCTCATCGGTCTCGGCAGCCGCCCCGTCGCCGCCGTCGTCGTCGTCGTCAGCCGGGTCGCCATTGCTCCCGTCAAGTGACTCCTCGTTGCGCGCGATGGCCACCAGGCTCTGGCCAGAGGCGAGATTCACCAGCCGGACACCCATGGTCTGCCTGCCTGACTGCTTAATCTCGCCCGCAGCCGTCCTGATTACGCCCCCGGCCGAGGTAATCGCGAAGACCTCGTCCTCAGGCCGCACCATCAGCGCACCGACCAGCTCGCCCCGGGCCTCCACGATCCTGGCCGTCATCACGCCCTGGCCACCACGGCCCTGCACCGGGTACTGATCGGTCGGCGTCCGCTTGGCGTACCCGCCGCCGGTGGCGACGAGCACGTCGGCGCCGTCCCGCAGCACGTGCATGCCGAGCAGGCGGTCGCCGTCGCCGAACCGCATGCCGATCACGCCGGACGTGGCCCGGCCCATCGGCCGCAGCGCCTCGTCGGTGGCGCGGAACCTGATCGCCTTGGCGTCCTTGCTGACCAGCAGGAGGTCCTCCTCGGCTGAGACCAGCCGGGCCGCGATGACCTCATCGTCCTCGCGCAGGTTGATCGCGATGATGCCGCCCGACCTGGGCGAGTCAAAGTCGGTCAGGTGCGACTTCTTGACCAGCCCAGACGCGGTGGCGAGCACCAGGTATGGAGCGACCGAGTAATCAGTCAGCGCCAGCACCTCGGCGATCCTTTCGTCAGGCTGGAACGCGAGCAGGTTGGCCACGTGCTGACCACGGGCGTCCCGCGCCGCTTCGGGCAACTCGTAGGCCTTTGCCCGGTATACCCGACCCTTGTTAGTGAAGAACAGTATCCAGTTGTGGGTCGTTGTCACAAAAAAGTGCTCGACGATGTCGTCGGTGCGCAGCTGCGCGCCGCGCACGCCCTTGCCGCCGCGGCGCTGGGCGCGGTACAGATCGGTCTTGGTCCGCTTGGCGTAGCCGCCACGGGTGATCGTGACGACCACGTCCTCCTCGGCGATCAGGTCGGCCTCGGACACGTCGCCTTCGTAGGCGATGATCTGGGTGCGCCGGTCGTCGCCGTACTTTTCCACGATCTCGCCGAGCTCCGTGCCGACGATCTCCCGCTGCCGCTCGGGCGAGGCCAGGATCGCCTCGTAGCCGGCGATCTGGGTCATCAGCTCGTCGTACTCGTCGGTCAGCTGCTGCCGCTCCAGGGCGGCCAGCTTGCGCAGCTGCATGTCGAGGATGGCCCGGGCCTGAATCTCGTCGATCTCCAGCAGGTCCATCAGGCCCTGCTGCGCGGCCGCGGCCGAGTCGCTGGCCCGGATCAGGGCGATGACCTCGTCGATCCGGTCGATGGCCTTGAGCAGCGCGCGCAGGATGTGGGCCCGCTCCTCGGCCTTGCGCAGCAGGTAGCGGGTACGCCGGACGATGACCTCGATCTGGTGGGTGACCCAGTGCCGGATCATCTGGTCCAGCCGCAGCGTCCGCGGCACCCCGTCGACCAGGGCCAGCATGTTCGCGCCGAACGTGTCCTGCAGCTGAGTGTGCTTGTACAGGTTGTTCAGCACCACCTTGGCGACCGCGTCCCGCTTCAGCACGATCACCAGGCGCTGGCCGGCCCGGTCACTGGTCTCGTCCCGCACGTCGGCGATGCCGCTCACCCGGCCGTCCCGGGCCAGCTCGGCGATCTTCGCCGCCAGGTTGTCCGGGTTGACCTGATAGGGCAGCTCGGTGACCACCAGCGTGGAGCGGCCCTTGCGGTCCTCCTCCACCTCCACGACCGCGCGCATCGTGATCGAGCCGCGGCCGGTGCGGTAGGCCTCCTGGATGCCCCGGCGGCCGACGATCAGGGCACCCGTGCTGCCGTCCGGGCCGCCGGGGAAGTCCGGGCCCTTGATCCGCTCGATCAGCGCCTCGAGCAGCTCCTCGTCGGAGGCCTCGAAGTTGCTCAGGTACCACTGGGCACCGTCGGCCACCTCACGCAGGTTGTGCGGCGGGATCTTGGTGGCCATGCCGACCGCGATCCCCTCCGAGCCGTTGACCAGCAGGTTCGGGAACCGGCTGGGTAGCACGACCGGCTCGGCGGACCGGCCGTCATAGTTGGGCCGGAAATCGACGGTCTCCTTGTCGATGTCCCGCAGCATCTCCATGGCCAGCGGCTCGAGCCGGCACTCGGTGTACCGCATCGCCGCGGCCGGGTCGTTGCCCGGCGAGCCGAAGTTGCCCTGGCTGTCCACCAGCGGGTAGCGCATGGCCCACGGCTGGGCCAGCCGGACCAGCGCGTCGTAGATCGCGCTGTCACCGTGTGGGTGATAGGTGCCCATCACGTCGCCGACCACCCGGGCACACTTGGAAAAGCCGCGGTCCGGCCGGTACCCGCCGTCGTACATCGCGTAAAGGATGCGGGTGTGCACCGGCTTCAGGCCGTCCCGCACATCGGGCAGGGCGCGGCCCACGATGACCGACATCGCATAGTCGATGTAGCTGCGCTGCATCTCGACCTGGATGTCGACGGGCTCGGTCCGGTCCCCTTCGCTCGGCGGGGCCGGAGCATTCACGTCGGTCACTGCTGCATCTCGCTTCCGTGATCACGGGAATCTGACATGCCTGAGGCCCCCGGAACCCCCGTGATCAGCGAGTCCGGTGATGCCGCCTTAGATGTCGAGGAACCTGACGTCCTTGGCGTTCCGCTGGATGAACGAGCGCCGCGCCTCGACGTCCTCACCCATCAGCACTGTGAACAGCTCGTCCGCCTGGGCCGCGTCGTCCACCGTGATCTGGCGCAGCACCCGGCGCGCCGGGTCCATCGTGGTCTCCCACAGCTCTCTCGCGTTCATCTCGCCGAGGCCCTTGAACCGCTGCACGGCATCGCGCGGCCGCGGGTCCCTGCGGCCCTCGGCCATCCCGGCCTCGATCACCGCGTCCCGCTCCTTGTCCGAGTAGGCGTAACCGGGGCCGACCTTGCCGTCCCACTTGATCTTGTACAGCGGGGGCTGGGCCAGGTAGACGTGCCCGGCCTCGATCAGCGGCTTCATGAACCGGAACAGCAGCGTGAGCAGCAGCGTGGTGATGTGCTGGCCGTCGACGTCCGCGTCTGCCATCAAGATAATCTTGAAGTACCGCAGCTTCGCGATGTCGAACTCGTCGTGGATCCCGGTCCCCAGCGCCGTGATCATGGCCTGGACCTCGGTGTTCTTCAGGACCCTGTCGATCCTGGCCTTCTCCACGTTCAGGATCTTGCCGCGGATCGGCAGGATGGCCTGGAAGTGCGGGTCCCGGCCGCCCTTGGCCGAGCCGCCGGCCGAGTCACCCTCGACCACGTAGACCTCGCAGATCTCCGGGTCGCCGGACTGGCAGTCAGCCAGCTTGCCCGGCAGTCCCGAGCCGCCCATGAGGTTCTTGCGGGTCAGGTCCCTGGCCTGGCGGGCGGCGATCCGGGCCCTGGCCGCCTGGGTGGCCTTGATCACGATCGCCTTGGCCTCGCCCGGGTTGCGCTCGAACCAGTCGCGGAGGTGGTCGTTGCACACCTTCTGCACGAACGACTTGGCCTCGGTGTTGCCCAGCTTGGTCTTGGTCTGGCCCTCGAACTGCGGCTCGGCGAGCTTCACGTGGATGATCGCGGTGAGGCCCTCGCGGACGTCGTCGCCGGTCAGGTTCTCGTCCTTCTCCCGCAGCAGGTTCTGCTCCCGGGCGTACCGGTTCACGATCGTGGTCAGCGCGGAGCGGAACCCCTCCTCGTGGGTGCCGCCCTCGGCCGTGTTGATCGTGTTGGCGAAGGTGTGCACGGACTCCGCGTAGGAGCCGCTCCACTGCATGGCCACCTCGGCCGCGATGCCCGGCGCCTCCTCACCGAACTCGATGACCGAGCCGTGCACCGATTCCTTGGACGCGTTGAGGTACCGGACGAAGTCGGCGATGCCGCCCTCGTAGCGGTAGTTGACGACGTTCGGCTCGCCGTTGATGTGGTCCGGCCGCTCGTCGGTCAGGGTGATCGACAGCCCCTGGTTCAGGAACGCCATCTCCTGCAGCCGCCGGGACAGCGTCTCGAACGACCAGACCGTGCTCTCGAAGATGTCGCCGTCCGGCCAGAACGTGATGATCGTGCCGGTGTCGGCGGTCGCCTCGCCCTTCTGCAGCGGGCCGGTCGGCTCGCTGACCGCATACGACTGCCGCCAGACGTGCCCGTCCCTGCGGACCTCGACATCGAGCCGGGCCGACAGCGCGTTGACGACCGAGACGCCCACGCCGTGCAGGCCGCCGGACACCGCGTAGGAGTCGCCGCCGAACTTGCCCCCGGCGTGGAGGGTGGTCAGCACGACCTCGACCGCGGGGCGGTTCTCCACCGGGTGGTCGTCCACCGGGATGCCCCGGCCGTCGTCGACGACCCGGACCCCGCCGTCGGCGAGCAGCGTGACGTCGATCAAGCTGGCGAAGCCCGCCAGGGCCTCGTCTACCGCGTTGTCCACGACCTCCTGGACCAGGTGGTGCAGGCCACGCTCGCCGGTGGAGCCGATGTACATACCGGGGCGCTTGCGGACAGCTTCCAGCCCCTCGAGGACCGTGATCGAGCGTGCGTCGTACGACAAAGCGGAATACTCCTCCTGAAACAGGACAGCCAGGCGGGCACTGCCTCGCGGGAGACGTCCCCCGAATCCCCCCTCCGGCTGCGACTTTTATTCTACCTGGGAGTACCGTCACGCTCAGCCGACTGAGCCAGTCCGGGGGGACAAGCCCGGCTAAAACTACCCAGAGTTATAACCTCTGGAACTCCTGTGCTATTCCAGGGGACAACGCTGTGTTAACCCGGGGGGACGACCCCCCGGAACCCCCCGGCGGTGCTAGCCCAGGGGGACGACCCCCTGGAACCCCCGGCATGTGGCTGAGGTGGCACGGGGCGGACCCATGGCATCCTCCTAAGATGCCGATCGCTCGGACCAGCCTCCGGCCGGCCGTCGCGATCGGCAGCCGTCGCGGCTGGCACGTCATCCGTAGGTGTCCCTGGGCCCGCGGCCGCCGCGGACCCGCCACTCGCCGGGCCGGCGGGCCGGACCCGCGGCCGTGGCCGGGCCGCGCACCTTCACCCGCTGAATCGAGCCGTCGGTGAGCTCGGCGTTGAGCCTGCGGACGAGCTGCGGCGCGAGCAGCCGCACCTGGGTGGCCCAGGCGGTGGAGTCCGCGATCACGGTCAGCTCGCCGGCCTCCAGGCTGTCCGGCCGGGTATGCGCGGCCAGGTCAGGCCCGACGATCTGGGCCCACCGCCCGAACACCGAGCCAGCGGCGGCGGCCTCACGCCAGCCCTGGGCGCTGATCAGCCCGTCAATCGCGGCCGTCAGCGGCTGCGGGTCGTCCTGCCGCGGCCGGCGGCCAGACCGGCCGGGCGTCGGCGAGTCGGGGGTGGCGGAGCGTACTGGCTCAGTATTTGAGGGGCGTGCGGGGCGATTCCCCCTGGCCAGCGCGTCAGCCTTGGCCCGGGCCAGGGCCTCGCGCGCGAGCCGCGCCCGGTCGCCGTCAGGCACGGCTCACCGTCCCGCCGGCCACCTCGAACCTCACCCCGGACAGATGCGCGGGCACGTCGGCGGGCACGGCCGCGGTGACGAGGACCTGCTCGGCATCGGAGACCAGCCGGGCCAGCCGCTCCCGCCGTCCGTCGTCGAGCTCGGCGAACACGTCGTCCAGGATCAGCACCGGGTCCTCACCACCGGATCGCAACAGGTCATAGGCGGCCAGCCGGAGCGCGAGCGCGAGCGACCAGGACTCGCCATGGCTAGCGTAGCCGCGCGCGGGCAGCTCGCCGATGCGCAGCTCGAGCTCGTCCCGGTGCGGGCCGACGAGGCAGACGCCGCGCTCGAGCTCGGCCGGGCGGGACCGCTCCAGCGCCTGGCGCAGCGCGTCGGCCAGAGCCGCCCGGTCCGCCGGCGGATCGGCGTCCTCGCGCGCCGGGGAAGCGCCCCGGGCCGTGCCGGGCCCAGCCTGGCGGTAGCTCATACCCGGGCCCATATCCTCGCCGGACACGGCCGCGTAGGCCTTGGCCACCAGCGGCCGCAGGGCCGCGACGAGTTCCAGCCGGCCCGCGGTCAGCTCCGCGCCCTTCTCGACCAGGTGCTCGTCCCATACCTCCAGGGCGCTCGGCATCGCGGCCCTGGCGGCCGGGGCGCGCGCCGACTTCAGCAGCGCAGTCCGCTGCCGCAGTACCCGCTCGTAGTCGGTCCTGACCCCGGCGAACCGCGGCCTGGTGGCCACCAGCAGGTCGTCCAGGTAACGCCGCCGCTGGTCCGGGTCGCCCTTGACCACAGCCAGGTCCTCGGGCGCGAACAGCACGCAGCGCAGCGTGCCCAGCGCCTCCCGCGGCCGCGGCAGCGGGACCCGGTTCAGCCGGACCCGGTTCGCCTTGCCCGCGTTGACCTCGATCTCGATCAGGCTGTCCCTGACCGCCGAGGCGACCCTGGCCCTGATGATGGCGCGCTCCGCGCCGTGCCTGATCAGGGGCGCGTCGGTGGCGACCCGGTGGCTGCCGAAGGTCGCGGCGTAGGCCGCCGCCTCCACCAGGTTGGTCTTGCCCTGACCGTTCTCGCCGGTGAAGGTGGTCACGCCGGGCGACAGCTCCAGGTCGGCCGCCGCGTAGCTGCGGAAGTCGGTCAGCGCCAGCCTGCTCAGGTGCACGCCTGCGAGATTAGTGCCAGCTACCCGGCCAGGCGGATCGGCATGAGCAGGTACCGGTAGTCGGGCTGGCCGTTCTCCGCGGGCTTGCCGGTGATCAGCGCGGGCTTGCCCGGCTCGGTGAACGCCAGCCGGGCCGTGTCCGAGTCGATCGCCGCCAGCCCGTCGAGCAGGTACTGCGGGTTGAACGCGATCGAGAACTCGTCGCCGTCGTAGCTGGCCTCGATCACCTCGACCGCCTGGGCCTCCTCGCCGCTGCCCGCCTCGAGCACCAGCTGGCCCGGGGTGAACGCCAGCCGGACCGCGGTGTTGCGCTCGGCCACCAGGGCGACCCGCTTCACGGCCTCGCCCAGCAGGCCGGTGGACAGCTCGGCGGTGGAGTTCACGTGGCTGGGCAGGAGTGCCTGGTAGCGCGGGAACTCGCCGCCGAGCAGCCTGGTGGTGGTGCGCCGGCCGCCGCCTTCGAACCCGATCATCCCGTCGCCGGCGCCGTCCGTGCCGCCTTCGCCGGGCAGGGCCAGCGCGATCGACACCTCGGCGCCTGACGTCAGCGAGCGCGCGGTCTCGGCCAGGGCCCGGGCCGGGACGAGCACGGCGGCGGACAGGTCCGGGCGGGCCGGGGTCCAGCGCAGCTCCCGCACGGCGAGCCGGTAGCGGTCGGTCGAGATGAGGGTCAGGGTGTCGCCCTCGATCTCGATCCTGACGCCGGTCAGGGCCGGCAGCGTGTCGTCGCGCCCGGCCGCGGTGGCCGACTGGCTGACCGCTGACGCGAACGCGTCGCTGCCTACCGACCCGGCGGACGGCGGCATCTCCGGCAGGGCCGGGTACTCATCCTCCGGCATGGTCAGCAGGGTGAACGTTGCGCTGCCGCAGGTCAGTACCGCCTTGCCGCCCTCGGACGCGATCTGCACCGGCTTGGCCGGGAGGCTGCGGCTGATCTCGGCGAGCAGCCGCCCTGAGACCAGCGCGCTGCCCTCCTCCTCGGTGGTCACCACGACGGTGGCCTGAGCGGACACGTCGTAGTCGAAGCTGGAGAGCGTCAGCTCGTCCCCCGCGTGCAGCCGCATGCCGGCGAGCACCGGGACGGTCGGGCGGGTAGGCAGGGCGCGGGCGGTCCAGGCCACGGCATCGGCCAGAATGTCGCGGTCGACTTGGATCTTCACAGGAAGCTGCCTCCTGATTCCTGGGTTAAGCGAGATGACAGTCCGGCCCGTGCCTACTTGGGTCTTGGTCTCTAACTAAATACAGAGCAGTAGTAGTCATAGGGTCGGTGGATTCTGGGGACAGCCGGCGCTGTCGCAGGTCACCGGGGTGGGCGGTGTCCACAGCGGCTGTGATTTGGCGGGGCCCGGCTGCGGCGGCCGTGTGAACATCGTGGCGCCTCCGGCCGGACGCAACCTGGTTACCCCCCGGTCGAGGGGAGTTTTCCTCTGGATGTCCCAGGTCTGTCCACACACTTATCCACAACCTGTGTGCGTTGATTGTGCAGCCCGGCGCTGGTATGCGTATCTTCACCGGACGTTCACCCGGACAGCGCCTGCTGCTTGATTCGGTTCGTGAGCTCGGTGACCTGGTTGTATATCGAGCGGCGTTCGGCCATCAGCGACCGGATTTTCTTGTCCGCGTGCATGACCGTGGTGTGGTCGCGGCCGCCGAACTGCTGGCCGATCTTCGGCAGGGAGAGGTCGGTCAGCTCCCGGCACAGGTACATGGCGATCTGCCTGGCGGTCACCAGAACCCGGGACCTGGACGTGCCGCACAGGTCATCGATGGACAGCCCGAAGTAGGAAGCGGTCTGGCCCATGATCGTCGAGGCCGTGATCTCGGGTCCCTGCGCCTCGGGGATCAGGTCCTTGAGCACGAACTCGGCGAGCTGAAGGTCGACCGACTGCCGGTTCAGGCTGGCGAACGCGGTGACCCGGATCAGCGCGCCCTCGAGCTCCCGGATGTTGGTGGAGATCCGGCTCGCGATGTACTCGAGCGCGTCGGGCGGAGCGTTGAGCCGGTCCTGGACGGCCTTCTTGCGCAGGATGGCGATCCGGGTCTCGAGCTCAGGCGGCTGGACGTCGGTGAGCAGCCCCCACTCGAACCTGCTCCGGAGCCGGTCCTCGAGCGTGACCAGCCGCTTGGGCGCGCGGTCGCTGGAGATGACGATCTGCTTGCTGGCGTTGTGCAGCGTGTTGAACGTGTGGAAGAACTCCTCCTGGGTTCCTTCCTTGTTCTCCAGGAACTGGATGTCGTCCACCAGCAGCACGTCGACGTCGCGGTAGCGGCGGCGGAAGCCGTCCTGCTTGCCGTCCCTGATCATGTTGATGAAGTCGTTGGTGAACTCCTCCGAGCTCACGTAGCGCACCTTGACGCCCTGGTACAGGCTCTGCGCGTAGTGGCCGATGGCGTGCAGCAGGTGGGTCTTGCCGAGGCCGGAGTCGCCGTAGATGAACAGCGGGTTGTACGCCTTGGCGGGCGCCTCGGCCACGGCCACGGCCGCGGCGTGGGCGAACCTGTTGCTCGAGCCGATGACGAACGTCTCGAACGTGTACTTGGGGTTCAGCCTGGCCTGCGCGGGGCGGGGCGTGCCGGGCAGCACGCCCGGCGAGAAACCCGCGGGCCCGGGGCGGCCGGGGATGTCCTGGGCCGGGGTGCGGGCCGCGGGAATGTCCGCGCCGGACCCGATGCCGCCCCGCGGGCGGCCGAGGAGGCCGACGCCGTCGTCGGGGTAGGCGCCGGTGCGCGAGGGGCCGTCGTCGACGATCCGCTGCAGCGGGCCGGTGGTGGCCTCGGCCAGGGAGTCGGCGGCCGCGTCGTCGCGCCGGCCGGTCAGGGCATGACGGCCTGCCGGGTGGTGGCCCGGGTCGCCTTCCTGGCCAGGGGACTGGGGCGGGATGACATGTCGGGGCGGGCCGGAATGCAGGTCGGCTCCGGGTTCGAGCCCGGTGGGGACACTGAAGCCGGGCGGCGGGGTGGCCGTGACCGCGGTCGGGTCGACGGTGACCGCCAGCTGGATGTTGCGGCCGAGCTCGCGGGACAGCGTGTTGGTGATCAGCGCGCGCAGCCTGGTCTCCAGCTGTTCCTTGACGAACTCGTTGGGAGTGGCGATCAGCGCGGTGTTCTCTACCAGGCCCAGCGGCCGCGTGAGCTGCAGCCAGGCCCGGTGCGCGGGCTCGATCTGCATCCCGGCCAGCTCGTCGAGAGACCTGGCCCAAACTTCCGCGAGGTCTGCTTCACTCATTGGCCGTTCACCTCGCGCCCCCACATATGATCAACAGGTTTATCCACAGGTTGTGCACGTTGCACCTGGTGCAGCAGCAGCCCCATTCGTCGCCCGGAGCGAGGACCACGGCGACCCTCTGCCTCCCCGATCCCCGTGGCCAGGATCTCTATCCACAGCCTAGGGGTCGGCTTCGGCGCACGTTTGGCAAACGGCAAGTGTTGCGGAGGGTGCAAGTGGGATCCTGAGCAGTGACGACCGTGCACGGACGGCCGCCGGGCGCCGGTTTGACCAGTGGCCGCGCCTGCGCGTACCGTGCATAGGTCCCGGCTGCCCGCCGGGCTAGCGTCAGCGTGGGCCGAAACCGGCCCGCTGCCCGCCTGGCACGGGTAACCCATTCTTGATCCTGTCCTGCGTTCCTGGAGTCCCGGTGAGCAAGCGTACGTTCCAGCCGAACAACCGTCACCGCGCGAAGACGCACGGGTTCCGGCTGCGCATGCGGACCCGCGCGGGGCGCGCGATCCTGTCCGCGCGGCGCCGCAAGGGGCGCGCGCGGGTCAGTGCCTGACCTGAGGAGGTCCGGCGGCGCGGGCCCGTCGGCGTCAGCCGGGCCAGCCACGACGGCCGGCCGGAGGCTGGCCCGAGGGGATGATCCGCGGGGTCTGGGGGGGTCCCCCCCCGAGGCCAGCACAGCCCGGTGGTGACCGCCGATGCTTCCCGCAGCCGCGCGCATGCGGCGGCGCATCGATTTCTCACGCGCGGTGCGCAACGGCCGCCGGGCGAGCAGGAAGCTGGTCTCGGCGCATCTGCTCAGCCGGGCGGGGAACGATGAGCCGGCCCGGGTCGGGTTCGTGGTGAGCCGCGCGGTAGGAGGTGCGGTCGTGCGGAACAAGGTACGGCGCAGGCTGCGTCATCTGGCCCGCGGGTATCTCGGGTCGCTTGCTGAAGGTAGCCTGTTGGTGGTGCGTGCCAATCCCCCGGCCGCTACCGCATGCCAGGCGGATCTCGCCGCCGACCTCGACCTGGTACTCGGAGCATTGCTTCGGCGGCAGGGTGGAACGCAGCGTCCATGACGAGCACAGGGCAGAGCGAGACCAGGGAGCGGCCGTCGGCCGCCGCCCGGGTTCTGGTGCTGCTCCTGAATGGATACCGGCGCTTCATCAGCCCGCTGCTCGCTGAGCGCTGCCGGTTCTACCCGTCCTGCAGCGCCTACGCGCTCGAGGCGGTGCAGGTGCACGGCGCGCTGCGCGGCAGCTGGCTGGCTGCCCGGAGGCTGAGCCGCTGTCATCCGTTCCACGCGGGAGGGCTGGACCCGGTTCCGGCGCCGCGGCGGACGGCGGAGACCGAGCCCGACCGGGCCGAGGCGGGGTTCCAGCCCGGAGCGCCGCGCCGGACTGCGGGGCAGACGGCCCCGATCAGATCTCAAGGGAGCTAGCCGGTGGGGAATCCGCTCAACCCGATCTACGAGGCCGTCGCGTGGGTGCTCAAGGAGATATACGGCTTCCTGAGTCCGATCTTCGGTGCCACCAGCGGGTGGACCTGGGCGCTCTCCATCGTGATCCTCGTGGTCCTGATGCGGCTGATCATGGTGCCGCTGTTCATCAAGCAGATGCACACGACGCGGGCGATGTCGGCGCTGGCGCCGCAGATGCAGGCGCTGCGCAAGAAGTACAAGAACGACAAGCAGACGATGCAGCAGGAAACGATGAAGCTCTATCAGCAGGCGGGCGTCAATCCGCTGATGGGGTGCCTGCCGGTCGTGCTGCAGCTGCCGATGTTCTTCGCGCTGTTCAGCGTCTTGCGGGCGATTGCCGAGTGGGTTCCTGGCGAGCCGCCCAAGTACGGGCTGACCCAGGAGATGGTGGAGAGCGCGCGGCAGGCCAAGATCCTCGGCGTCACGATCGCGGACAAGTTCCTGTTCTCGCACGGCGTCCCCTTGCACGCCAAGGTCGTGATCCTGTTCTTCGTCCTGATCAGCATGGCGACGACCTACCTGACCGTGCGGCAGAGCATGAAGCGCGGGATGATGCCCGCGGCGACGCCCGACAACCCGATGGGCCAGTCGCAGAAATACATGATGTACATCATGCCGTTCTTCGCCCTGTCCGGCCTGTACTGGCCGTTCGGGCTGGTCCTGTACTGGGTGACGACCAACGTGTGGACGCTCGCGCAGCAGTGGGTGCTGTTCCGGCGATACCCGCAGCCCGTCGTGGCCGGGGCGGCCGGGGCGGCTGGTCCCAGCCCGGTGATCGCTCCCGCCGCGACCGGCCGCGGCACCACCAAGCCGCCGAAGGGCGTGACATCCGGCGCGGCTGGATCGGGCTCCGCCTCGGGCCAGCCGGACCAGAGCGGGTCGAACGGCTCTGGCCAGCGGAACTCCAACGGTGGCCAGGCCAAGAATGCCGGCCGCAAGGCCGCTGGTGCCCAGGCCTCCGGATCGGCGCCGGGTGCCCAGCCGTCGGCGAACGGCGGCGGGATGCTGCGCAGGTTCGGCAAGCGGGCCGAGCCCGAGCCTCCTCCGCCCGAGCCCGACGTTAAGCTCGTCAGGCAGCAACGGCAGCGGCAGTCCCGCAGCAAACGCTCGGGGAAGCGGTAAGCCGTCGCTGCCGAGCATGGCCCGCCTGAGGTCAGCAGAGGTCTAGAGGTCCAACCCTGGAACGTAGGAGGCCCGATCGTGAGCCAAGGGGAGAGCGCGGTCACCGACCCGTCCGCGCCAGATCAGTCCCAAGCAGGGCAGGGGCCGGAGGCGGCCGCTGGGGCTGACGCATCCGCTGCGATTGCCCCGGGCGACGACGTTGACGCGCCTGGTGCCGGCCCCTCTGATGCTGATGAGGTAGACGGCGAGGCCAGCGCGGACGGCGGGCCGGAAGCGGCCGCAGGCTTCCCCGAGGCGCTGGGGCAGGCTTCTGACCAGGACGGCGAGGGCACGACCGATCTGGCGGACCTGGAGCTTGAAGGTGAGATAGCGGCCGACTACATCGAGGGACTGCTCGATGTGGCCGACCTTGACGGAGACATCGACATGGATGTCGAAGGCGACAGGGCGCTGGTTTCCGTGGTCGGCGCGACCCTGGATGAGCTGGTCGGGACGCGAGGAGAGGTCCTCGAGGCGCTGCAGGAGCTGACGCGGCTTGCCGTGCACCGGCAGACAGGCAGCCGCACCAGAATCATGATCGACGTCGGCGGGTACCGCCTGCAGCGCCGCACCGAGCTGGCCGAGACCGGCCGTGAGGCGGCCGATGAGGTGAAGCGCACGGGCGTGCCCAAGAAGCTCTGGGCGATGAACCCGTTCGAGCGCAAGATTGTGCACGACGCCGTGGCCGCCGCCGGGCTGCAGAGCGAGTCCGAGGGCGAGGAGCCGGACCGTCGGGTGGTAGTCCTGCCCGGGAGCTGAGCCGGGGTGTCTCCTGGCCGGCCCCCCGCGGCCGCGCCCCAACCTCAGCCGCCTCCGCCTCCGCCTCCGCCGGAAGCCCGGAGCATCTTCGGCCCCGCGCTCGGGCTCGCCGAGCGCTATGCCGCGCTGCTGGCAGGCCCGGCCGTGGAGCGCGGCCTGATCGGTCCCCGGGAGACGGCACGGCTGTGGGACAGGCACCTGCTGAACTGTGCGGCCGTCGCCGAGCTGATCCCGCACCCGGGCTTGGTCATCGACCTGGGCTCCGGTGCGGGGCTTCCCGGGATCGTGCTCGCGATGCTGCTCCCCGAGGCCGAGATCGTGCTGCTGGAGCCGATGGCGCGCCGGGCCAGCTTCCTGGATGACTGCGTTCAGGAGCTCGGCCTCGGCAACGCCAGGGTCTGCCGGCGGCGGGCCGAGGACGCAGCGGGGCGGCTGGCCGGCGACGTGGTGACCGCCCGCGCGGTGGCGCCGCTGGAGCGGCTGGCCGTGCTGGCCCTGGGCCTGACCCGGCCCGGAGGTCTCGTTCTGGCCCTGAAAGGAGCCAGCGCGGAGCAGGAGGTCGCCCAGGCCCGTTCCGTGCTGGACAGGCTGGGTGCGCGGGACGTGGCTGTCGTGCACGCTGGGAGCGGTAGGGTCAGTCCGCCGCCGACAATCGTCCGGTTCACCGCCGGTGCCGCCACCGCCTCCGGTGCGGGCCGCCGGCCCGGTGGAGCACGCCGCCGGTAGCGGGGCACCGGGCCCCGGGAGGAGAGAGAGACCTTGATGACGGCCGCCGCTGATGGCCTGGGATGGCCGGGCCAGCCGGACCAGGAACGCGCTGTGCCGGCCGCGGGAGCCGGTGAAGAGATTCCCGTCCCTGACGCGCTCGGCTGGCCGTCGCCGGGCTCTGGCGGGGCTCAGGGTGGTGCACAGGGCGTCCCTGACGCGCCAGCGCCAGATCCCGTGGCCGGTGCCGCACCGGGCGTGCCGGGGCCCGTTTCACGTGGAACAGCCTCCTACCGAGCCGATGCCAGGGACGTGGCCTCCGGGAACATCGCGATGGACCTGGCCGTGAGTGTGAAAGCGATGGGCCGCCATCACGCCCGGGTACCGCGGCCAGCCGTGCCCACGGCCCGCCTGACTGGCGCCCAGGCACCGGATGCGGCGGATTTCAGCGCGCCGGACGTGCCCACGGGCCAGGGCGACCGGGAGATAATGAGGCCGGTGGTGACCGACGCCGGATCTGACACGCCAATCGCCCGCGCGGCCCGGGCCGCGCTCGCCGCCCGGGCGGGTGGTGCCCCCTGGCCCCGTCCCGGGGCATGCCGGACCATCACGGTTGCCAACCAGAAGGGTGGCGTCGGGAAGACCACCACGGCGGTCAACCTGGCCGCCAGCCTCGCGCTACATGGCGAACGCGTGCTCGTCATCGATCTCGATCCCCAGGGCAACGCGTCAACCGCTCTCGACGTCGATCATCACTCCGGCGTGGCGTCCGTCTACAACGTGCTGGTGGACGACCAGCCGCTGGCCGGGGTCATCAAGCCGGCCGCGGGAATCCCCAACCTGTACTGCGTGCCCGCGACCATCGACCTGGCCGGGGCAGAGATCGAGCTGGTCCCGCTGGTGGCGCGGGAGTCACGCCTGGTCCGGGCCCTTTCCGGGTTCGACTCCTCCGGCCTGGACTTTATCTTCATCGACTGCCCCCCGTCGCTCGGCCTGCTGACCGTGAACGCCCTGGTGGCCGCGCCGGAGGTGCTGATCCCGATCCAGTGCGAGTACTACGCACTGGAAGGGCTCGAGCAGCTGCTGCGCACCGTGGATCTGGTCAGGAGCCACCTCAATCCCGGCCTGACGATCTCGACCATCCTGCTCACCATGTTCGACGGCCGCACCCGGCTGGCCTCGCAGGTGGCCGATGAGGTCAGGGAGCATTTCGGGGAGACCGTGCTCGGTGCGATCATCCCGCGCAGCGTGCGGGTGTCCGAGGCCCCGAGCTACGGGCAGTCGGTCATGACCTACGATCCCGGGTCGAGCGGAGCGCAGGCCTATCTCGAGGCCGCAAAGGAGATGGCCCACCGCAGCCGATCCCGGTCCTGAGGTCTCGCAGCGCACCGAGGTCCGTGGGCTCGCCGCCACCCGGAAGGCGGGGGGTGTGGCTGTTTGTGTCAAATACCAGTTTGAAAATGTACCTCTATTTGCTTATTGTCACCCAGCGTGCCGGTGCGGCACCGTGGCCTTTCGCCGACGGGCTCTGCTTCCTGATGCTGGCCTGGCAGGATGGCCCTGGGCAACTTGCGATCGCCTGCGGCAGCGGAATGGCCTGGCGTGAAGCCATGCCGAACGGATAGTGAGGAAAGGCAATGCCTCAGCAGAAGCGCGGACTGGGCAAGGGACTCGGGGCCCTCATTCCGACCGCAGCCGCGGGCCAGGCGGCGGATCCCGGTCAGCCGCCATCCGTTCCGCCGGAAGGCCAGCCCGCTGATGCCGGCGCGTACTTTGACGAGATACCGGTGGGCTCGATCACACCCAACCCGCGCCAGCCGCGCCAGGTCTTCGACGAGGAGACCCTGGAGGAACTCGCCGCCTCGATCGGGGTCGTGGGCCTGCTTCAGCCTGTGGTCGTCCGCAGGATCATGCCGGGCCACTATGAGATCGTCATGGGTGAGCGCCGGTGGCGGGCCTGCCAGCTGGCCGGGCTGGCCCAGATTCCCGCCATCGTGCGGGAGACGTCAGACGACGACATGCTCAGGGACGCCCTGATCGAGAACCTGCACCGGCAGCAGCTGAACCCGCTGGAAGAGGCCGCCGCGTACCAGCAGCTGCTCGATGACTTCTCGGCCACGCATGAAGAGCTGGCCCGGAGGGTGGGCCGGTCCCGGCCGCACATCTCGAACACCATCCGGCTGCTCAACCTGCCGGCCGGGGTGCAGAAGCGGGTGGCCGCCGGAGTGCTGAGCGCGGGGCACGCCCGGGCGCTGCTGACCGTGGACGACCTGCAGGCCCAGGAGCAACTGGCGCACCGCATCGTGGCTGAAGGGCTCTCCGTCCGGGCCGTGGAGGAGCTCGTCGCCCTCGGCGCGCACGAAACCAAGACCCCGCGCAAGCAGGAGGCCAGGCCAAAGCCGGTCGCCCCGGCGCTGCGGGACCTCGCGGACCGGCTCTCGGACGCCTTCGACACCCGGGTGAAGGTCGAGCTCGGCCAGCGCAAGGGGAAGATCGTGGTCGAGTTCGCGACGCTGGAGGACCTGGAGCGGATCGTCAAGACCATGACTCCCGGCTGGACGCAGGCCCGCACCGCCTGAGCCCGGCCCCGGCACCCGCCGATGTTTCACGTGAATCAGGCCGGGTCCTGTTTCACGTGAATCAGGACCCGGCTCCGGCCCTCACCGGGCCAGCTCACCGCCCGCCCTCGCCGCCTGGCGGCCTCACACGCTGAGGGCGCCCGCCGCCGCCCTGATCCCGGCCGCGAACGCATCGACGTCGTCCTCGGTAGTGTCGAAGGCCGTCATCCACCGGACCACGTGGTCACCGGCGTCCCAGACGTGGAAGTTCCATTCGCGCTGCAGCGGCTCGATGAGCGCCGGGTCCAGGGCCGCGAAGATCCCGTTCGACTCGACCGGCTGGTCCAGCCGCACCCCAGGAACACCGCTGAGCGCGTCCGCGAGGCGCCGGGCCATGGCATTGGATTTTGTGGCATTACGCAACCACAGCTCGTCCTCGAGCAACGCACTGAACTGCGCGGCCAGATAGCGCATCTTCGAGGCCAGCTGCATCTGCTGTTTGCGCAGGAACGGGGCCTCGGCGGTGAGGGAGGCATTCATCACGATCAGCGCCTCGGCGCCCAGGGCCCCGTTCTTGGTGCCGCCGAAGCTCAGCACGTCGACTCCGGCAGCCAGCTCGGCGAGCGAGCAGCCCAGGAAGGCGGCCGCGTTGGCCAGGCGGGCGCCGTCCATGTACAGGAGCAGTCCGCTGGCCCGGCAGAACTCCCCGAGCCGCCGCAGCTCCTCCAGCGTGTAGCAGGTGCCGAGCTCGGTGACCTGGGTGATGGCGACCGCCCGTGGCTGCGCGCGGTGCTCGTCTCCGCGCCCGCCGAGCCGGGTGGCGATCAGCTCGGAGGTCAGCTTGCCGTCCGGCGTCGGCACGGTCAGCAGCTTGCAGCCGAGAATCCGCTCCGGGGCCCCGCACTCATCCACGTTGAGGTGAGCGCTCTCGGCGCAGATCACGGCCTGGTACGGGCGCAGCATCAGGCTGAGCCCGAGGACGTTGGCTCCGGTGCCGTTGAAGACGAAGGAGACGTCGCTGGCACCGAACGCCTCGGAGAGCTGCCTGACGGCGTGTGCCGTCCACGGGTCATCGCCGTACGCGGTGGTGTCACCCGCGTTGGCTTCGCCGATGGCCCGCAGAACCGCCGGGTGGGTGCCCGCGTGATTGTCGCTGCCGAAGCTCTTGCGCTGGGATGCCGGTGAGGGTGTCAGTTCGGGAGTCACCAGCTGAGCCTAGCGAGCCCGCAGTGGGTACCATGAGAGGGCACGGGCCACGAGGGCGAGCGGGATCTAAGGCGCTCTGCCTCTGCTGCCCGGCATCAGACAGTGGTCACCGATCCCAGGGGTGATTCGTGTCGCGCCGCCTCGCCAGTATCACGCTGGACAACATTGGTGACCTGCCGCCCCGATGCCGCCGCTGCGTGTTCTGGGAGCTGGACCCGGTGAACTACGCCCGGGCCCACGAGGAAGGCGATCCCGGGCTGGAGAAAGAGGCCTGGGTCTCCTCGGTCCTGCTGGAGTGGGGCAGCTGCGGGAAGATCAGCTATGTCGACGGCGTCCCGGCGGGCTACGTGCTGTATGCGCCCCCGCAGTACGTGCCCCGGTCCGTGGCGTTCCCGACCAGCCCGGTCAGTGCCGACGCCGTCCTGCTCATGGCCGCGCACGTCCTCGGGGAGTTTGCGGGCGGCGGCCTGGGCCGGATGCTCGTGCAGGGTGTGGCCAAGGACATGACCCGGCGGGGCGTGAAGGCCATCGAGGCGTTCGGCGACCTCAAGTGGAACGGGCCATCCTGCATGGTGCCCGCCGACTACCTGCTCGCGGTCGGGTTCAAGACGGTCCGCCAGCACGCCCGCTACCCGCGGCTGCGGCTGGAGCTCAAGACGGCGCTGTCCTGGCGGGAAGATGTCGAGGTGGCGCTGGAGCGCTTGCTCGGGTCGATGACCCCGGAGCGTGCGCTGCGGCTGGCCTAGCACTGCAGAACTCTTCCGGTGCTGAGGGAGAGCGCTGGTCAACGCCTAGTTATCGAAACCTATTTCGCTCGACAGAAATGTTACCTGATGACGGCTGCGGGGCGTCACGGCCCCGCAGCCGGCGGTCAGCCTGATCAGATGAAATCGGCCAGCTCACGGAGCAGCGCCGACTTCGGCCTGGCGCCAACGATCTCCTTGACGACCTCGCCGCCCTTGAACACGCTCAGCGTCGGGATGTTCAGGATCCCGTACCGCTGAGAGGTGACCGGGTTGTCGTCCACGTTCAGCTTGACCACGTCGATCTTGTCAGCGTGCTCGGTCGCGATCTCCTCGAGGACCGGGGAGACCTGGCGGCACGGACCGCACCACTCGGCCCAGTAATCCACGACGACAGGCTTGTCGTTCTTGAGCACGTCGGCCTCGAAGGTCGCGTCGGTTACGTTCTTGGTTGCGCCCACGGTGCGGATTTCCTTCCGGTTTCTCTTTGGGTTATCAGTGGGTGAGGTGCGTGCCGCAGGCCCGCGTCATGCTGCGGACCCGGGTCCGGGTCAGGACTCGTGATCCGCCAGCCACTTCTCGGCATCCAGGGCCGCCGCGCAGCCGGTGCCGGCGGCGGTCACGGCCTGACGGTAGGTGTGGTCCACGACGTCACCGGCGGCGAACACGCCGTCGATGCTGGTGCGGGTGGACGGCTGCTCAACGAGGAGGTACCCCTCCGCGTCAGTGGGGAGCTGGCCGGTGAACAGCTCGCTGCGCGGGTCGTGTCCGATGGCCACGAACACCCCGGTGACCGCCAGCGTGCTGTCCTCACCGGTCTTCACGTTGCGGATCCGCACGCCGCTGACCCGATCCGCGCCGAGGATCTCGGCCACCTCGCTGTCCCAGGCGAACTTGATCTTCGGGTTGTTGAACGCGCGGTCCTGCATGATCTTGGACGCGCGCAGTGCGTCCCGCCGGTGAATCACCGTGACCGACCGCGCGAACCGGGTCAGGAAGGTGGCCTCTTCCATCGCGGAGTCGCCGCCGCCCACGACCGCGATGTCCTGCTCCCGGAAGAAGAAGCCATCACAGGTTGCGCACCAGGAGACACCGTGGCCAGACAGCATGTTCTCCCCGGGAACATCGAGCTCGCGGTAGCCGGACCCGGTGGCGATGATCACGGTCCGGGCCAGGTGCTCGTTGAGGCCCACCTTCACGACCTTGGGGTTCGCGGCCAGGTCCACCTCGGTCACGTCATCGGGGACCAGCTCGGCGCCGAAACGCTCCGCCTGCTTGCGGATCGCGTCCATCAAGTCGGGACCGAGCACACCATCGGGGAAACCAGGGAAGTTCTCGACATCCGTGGTCTTCATCAGCGCGCCGCCTGAGGTCACTGAGCCCTCGAAGACCAGCGGGTTCAGCCGCGCCCGGGCGGCGTAGAGTGCCGCCGTGTAGCCGGCCGGCCCGGAGCCGATGATGATGACATCCCGAACGTCGGTCACTTGGCTGCCCTTCTATGAAACATGCAGCGACGTCAACAGTTTCGCGGTCTCGGAGATTCCCGCGGACGGCAGCGGGCGGCCGGGTGCCGTGTGCTGGGCTCAGCCGCCGTTGGCCAGCACGGTATGGGCCAGCACATCGCCGCGCGATCCCGAGCAGCCCATCCCGACTACCCATATCTGCTCGGGGCTCACGGTGGACACCTCCGTGACGATAACCGTAGCCCGTACGCCCTGGTAGTGGGCCACTTCAACGAGCAGGACCAGCTCTCCTGCCGCCATCCGGTTGACGCATCCGTCCAGGGCCGCGACGGGGATGCCGAAGGCCGTCGAGGGCTTGGCGTGCGTCGAGGCCGAGCTGCGCGCGGCGTTCGGGGCCATGGAGTTGGGCGCGGCCGCCTTGGCCTTGGCCGGGCTGTACCGGGTGAGCTCGGTGCTTACCTCGCGCTTGAGCTTCCCGGGGGTGAAGTCGGTGGCGGTTGTGACCGGGGTGACGCTGTCCTGCCGCCCCCCGTGCTGGTACGGCAAGGCGGGCCCGAGGGCGCGCGCGTTAGGAGCGACGCCCGAACTGGGGGACCCGCTGGCCGCTGAGCTCCGGGAAGCCGCGGCGCCGGAACCGGTCGACGAGCCGCCGACATGAGCGATGATCTCGTAGCCGCCGCCAGCGATGATCACTATCGCCGCGGCCGCGGCCGCGACCCGGAGCGCGGCAGGGGAGGAGAGCCGGGGCAGGCGCGTCCGCCCCCAGCCGCCCCCGGCGCGCTCGTGCCGCGGCCGCCGACTGGGGTCTTGCGGCGCGGGGGGCCCGGCTGCTGTGGACGCCGCCGGGCCCGGAGTGCCCACAGCAGCCGCGGCCCCGGCCAGCGCGGCCGGTGCGGAGCCAGCGGCCACCGTGGCCCGCCGGGCCGCCTCGGCCGCGAGCGCGCTGTGGATCCTGGCCGTGAGATGCTCGGGGATCGGCGGGGGCGGGACACTTGCGAGCAGCGTCGTGACGCCGGCAAGATCCTCGTTCAGAGCACTGCAGCGGGGACATCCGGCCAGGTGAGACCCGATCCGGGAGTTCCGGCGCGGACTCAGCTCGCCCTGGCGGAACCTAGCTAGCGTCTCAGCGTCAACGTGACGCGTCATGACGGGTCGTCACCCCCTTCCCGCGCAGGTTGGACGTCTGGCGTGGCCGATCGGTTCCTTGGCACAGGACGGGAGGCCTCGCCGCGGATCCCGGGGGCGGCCCGCTGCCGCAGGTGGGCCAGCCGCGGCAGCAGCCGGGCGCGTCCGCGGGAACAGCGGCTTTTCACGGTGCCCTCCGACACGGCGAGGATCTCGGCCGCGTCGGCTACCGAGTAGCCGAGCATGTCCACCAGGACCAGCGCTGCCTGCTGGTCGGGGGCCAGGGTGCGCAGCGCCGACATCACGTCCAGCGAGAGGTCGCTGGCCGACGACGGGTCCGGGGCGGCGTGCTGGACCGCGAGGCTGTCCAGCGTCCGCTCATCCGTCCCGCTGGTGGCCGGCCGGGCCGCCTTGCGCCGGAGCCGGTCCAGGCAGGCATTCACGACGATCCGGTGCAGCCAGGTCGTGACCGCGGAGTCGCCGCGGAAGCTCTCGGCCCGGCGGAACGCAGAGATCATCGCGTCCTGCAGCGCGTCGGCCGCCTCCTCCGGGTCAGAGAGCGTGCGGACGGCCACGGCCCACAGCCGGTCGCGGTGGCGCAGGAACAGCTCGGCGAACGCATTCGGGTCGCCGGCTACGTGCCTGCAGAGCAGCTCCGCGTCCGCGGGTTCGGAGTCCGCGGACGTGCGCGGCTCCGGCGGCGCGCCCCCGGCGTGGCCGCCTGCCTCGTGGTGTTCCGTGGCCGTCCTCCCGTCGTGCCCCGGCGCCAGGGTTCAGCTTGCAGGGTTCAGCTTGACCCCTTCACGACGACATTGAAGATATCGGCCTGGAACTTGTTGGGGTTGTGGCCGGTCATGGGGGGCAGCTTGGTGAACCAGATCAGGACATACCGCCCGCTGGCCTTGCTGCTGACCGTGAATGTGACCGATCCGGCGACGTCTGTCTTCTGGGCCACCGTGGTCATGCTGCTGGCGTCCGCCTCCGCGGCGGAGGCGTTATCCGGCCCGGGCAGCGGCGGGGACGGGTTACCGATCTTAATCTGCACATCCGCGCCGGGCAGCGGCCCGAACAAGACCTGCACGGAACTCAGGCTCACCGTCCGGCCCATATCGAGGATCAGGCCGGATCCCTTCTGCAGCCCGCCGAAAGCCGGGTTGCCCAGGTACCAGTGGGTCTGCCAGTCGGTGGCCGTGCTGCTGTCGATGGCCAGGTTCGTGCCGGCGGCGTTCTCCCCGAAGCCCTGCGCGCTGACCGGCCTGAGCGCAGCCGGAGCCGAGCTGGAATGCGTGGCCGCGGGCGGGTGGTGCGTGGACGAGTTCTGCGGGGCCGAGCCACCGCGCAGGGCCGGGTAGACGACGAACGCCACGATTAGCACCAGCACGATGACCGCGGCCAGCGCGAGCAGGAGCTTGCCCCGTGACGTGCCCGGCCGTCGCCCGGGAGCAGGACCGCGGGTCCGGGGACGCCCGGCCGCCGCCGCCCCGTCCGGCGCCCAGTACTGGGGCTCCTGCTCATCCTGGGACCGGTAGTCGGTCTCGCGGCCATCCCGGGACCTGTGCTCGTGGTCCCGGGTGGGCCGCTGGTTCTGCCGGTGCCCTTCGGCTCGCGTGCGCGGCGACGGCGGCAGCTGCGGTATCGGCACCGGGGGGATAGCCGCGAACAGCGCAGCGGAAAGCTGCGCCGGCGTGGTCAGCTGGGAGTTCTCGTCCCGGTCCCGCAGCATCAGGACCTGGCCGGTGATCTCGTCAAGTGCGGCGGGCACACCCGCCCTGACCTGGCGGGGGCTGCACGGGACCCCGTCCGCGAACGGCGCGGGCGGGAGAGTGGGGCAGTCCGGTCCGGGCCAGTGACCGGTCAGCGCCGCGTAGAGCAGCATGCCAAGCCGGCGCGTGTCGGCGAACACCGGGTCTTCCGCGTTGGCGCCGGCCAGCGCCGCGTCGATGCCGAGGCCTGTGATCTTGACACCGCCGCCGGGAGTCCAGCGCAGCGATTCCGGTCCCAGGCAGAGGTGGGCCAGGCCGGCCGCGTGGGCCACCGAGACCGCCTCGGCGGCTTCGGCGATGATCCGCGCGCCGCGCGCCGCGTCGAGAGGGCCGGCGGCCAGCAGGTCGTCGAGCGAGTCCCCGGCCGCCCACTCCGTCACGATGTAGGCGTGGTCCCAGTCGTCCTCAACGTCGAACACCTGTGCAAACCGTGAATCGTTGAGCCGGCTGGCCGCGCGCGCAGCCGTCACTACCTCTCGCAGGTGCGGGAACCCGGGCGCGAAGGTAAGCACGGTGACCGCTCGGGCCAGCGTTTCGTCTATGGCCTTCCAGGCAGCCCAGCCTGCAGCCGCGGCGACCCGGTCCTCCAGGCGGTACCGGCCACCGAGCCGCGTTCCCGGCTCAGAGGTGAACGTACTCATATACCTGTGACGAGCGGAGCGGCTCCCGAGCCTCCCTCCTGGCCCCGTAGGTGACTAACCGGACGAGACAAGACCATCATGCTGCACAACATGCTAGGCCGCAGACCGCCCCCTGGGAGTCCCCGGGCAACCTACCATCGCAAACCGTTACCACCAAGAGATGTCCGCCTCACCGATTGATCCCTGCTGGTGCACCCGGCCAGGACCATTCTGGCAGTGTCCGTGAACGCCGCGCTGACGGTCAGCGGAGCCTCGCGCGAACGGTGTCGGTCAGGTTGGTGAGCTCCCTGACCCCGAAGGCTTTGGCGAACATGACGTAGAGCAGCATGGCGCCGCTGCCGCCGAGCGCGACGGTGAAAAGGGCGGCGATCTTACCGCCGGGTGATACCGCGCCGATCATGACGGACACGGCGATGGCGAAGATCACGCCGGGAATGGCGGCCGCGTGCATCCACAGCAGGCTGGAGCCGATCTGCCGGCCGCCCAGGCCGCCGATGCGGTGGCTGAGCACCCGCCAGGCAACCACGGTCCCGACCAGGTTCGCGATGCCGAACCCGGCGCCCAGCCCAGCGACGACATGCTTTGGCGGCAGCACGGCCAGCGCGATGAGGTTGGCCGTGATGTTGATCATCATGGTGACGACGCCGATGAGGGCGGGTGTCCGGCTGTCGTGCATCGCGTAGAAAACCCGCAGCAGCAGCTGGAACAGCATGTAGGGGAGGAGGCCGAGCGAGAACACGGCGAAGATCTCGCCCAGGTAGCGGGCACTGGCCGCCGACGTGCTGCCGTACCCGAACACGCCTTCCGCCAACGGTGGCCCGAGCACGGCCAGGACCAGCGCGGCAGGCACGACAATGACTGAGGCCAGCCGGGTCGCGGTGGAGAAATCCATGGCTACGAGCCGGTACTCGCGCTCCGCGGCGTGGGCGCTCATCCGCGGCAGCAGCGCTGTGATCACTGAGATGCCGACGATGGCGTAGGGCAGCTGGAAGAGCAGGTACGCGTTGCTGTAGGCGGCGAACCCGGCGCCCGCCGCCTGCTGCGACACCCGGGAGCCGGCCAGGTTCGCGACCCGGGTCGTCACCAGGAACGCGATCTGGGTGGTGAGCACGTACCCGAACATCCAGCCGCTCATCCGGCGGATCTCGGCCACCTCGGCCCGCCTGAAGTCGTAGCGGGGCCGCCAGCGGAACCCGACGCGGCGCAGCGAGGGAATGAGCCCGGCGGTCTGCAGCACGATGCCGAGTGTGGTGCCGACGCCCAGCAGCTGGATCTCACGCGCGGAGATGTCTGATGGGGTGCGGTTCAGCCCCGCGGTCACCATGAACGCCACGCCGACCACGATCACGACCACGTTGTTGATCACAGGGGTCCACATCGGCGCGGCGAACTTCCCGCGCGCGTTCAGGATTGCCCCGGCCAGCGAGCTGACTCCGTAGAAGAAGATCTGCGGGATGAAGAAGTAGGCGAAGATCACCGTCAGGTGCTGTGCGTCGGCGTTGCCGATGTTGCCCGCGTACAGGTTGGTGATCGGTGCCGCCAGCGCGGTCGCGACGATCGTGATGCCGGCCAGCGCGAGCACGCCGAGGGTGAAGATCCGCTGGTCATAAGCTTCGCCGCGGTCGCGGTCCCGTTTGGCCGCGTTGATCAGCAGCGGGACCACGACGCTGGTGAGTATGCCGCCGAGAGCCAGGTTGTACACCGCGTTCGGGAGCGTGTTGGCGATGTTGTAGGCGTCGCCCAGGTAGTGGGTGCCGATCGCGTAGATCAGGATGGCGTTCCGCAGGAAGCCGGTGAGTCTGGACGCGATGGTGCCCACCGCCATGACACCGCTGGAGCGCACCAGGCTGGCGTCGGTCGGGCCTGCGGCACCGGGGCGGGCGTACTGGTCGACGGACGCGTTCCCGTCGCCCTGGCCCGCCCCCGAAGGCTCAGTCCCGGCCGCCTGCCCGGTCACCGCGGCCGGTTCGGCCCTGTGCCCCCCGGTGGCGTGGCGCGGTCCGCCGTGGGCCGGGGGTGTGGCTGGCTGGTCCGCTGCCCACGCACCTGTGTCCGGCCGCGCGTCACCGCGGGCCAGGTAGCCGGCATCCTCCGCGGGAAGGCCGTCGCCTGGAGGGAAGCCGTCGGTCGGATCGAGGCCGCCGTCAGCGGCGGTCGGTCCGGCCTGGCGCCCAGGCGTAGTCATCTGTCTCCTCCGCTGGATCGTGACGGCCGGCGTGGCCGGGGTCGGGATGACCGGGAACGACGCTATCGCTTACGGCAGGTTCCCCGGGCCGATCGGGGTCGGCCGCGGCCTCAGGGTCCAGTACCGGATCCGCCTCCGGCGGTGCCGGAGGCGGGCTCTGCGGCCCCGCGGCTGTGTCCCCCGCGCCAGGGCCCGGCGATGGCCCGGGCCCGTCATGCTCCTCGTGCCCGTCCTGTCCCGCACTTCCCTCCCGCCGGGCCCGGCGGCCCCGCCGGACAGCCCGCGTGGCCACGGTGAGCAGGAACACCACCAGCGCGGAGGTGATGATCACCAACGCGAGGGTGCCGTAGTGCGTGGCCTGAACGGTCATGGTCGCCTGGGCGCCGGGAACCGGCGTGCCGTCCGAGCTGAGCAGGCTGAGCCGGAGCGTGGTCGAGCCCACGGCTGTGGCCTTGACCGCCAGCTTGACGATCTCCTCCTGGCCCGCCGGGATGACCACAGCGGGCTGCCGGCCGACCGCGACCGCGGGGCCGGTGCTGACGTGGAGCCTGACCTTGACGTTGTAGGGCAGGCGGTTGGAGATGGACACCGGGACCGTGCCGGACATGCCGCCCAGCGTGAGACGGCCGGAGTCGATGATCGTCAGCTTCGCGTACTGGTCCCTGAGGTACGTGGTCATCTCCTGGGCCAGGGCCGACCCCTGCTGTGCGGCCGTGCCGTGGCCGCGCCACGCCGAGGACTCCACGGCTGCCGCACCGTACCCGAGGCCGATCTGCCGGCCAAGCTGGATGCTGCGCAGCAGGCTGGCCTGCTGATCCAGGTGGCGGGCCTGTGTCAGCAGCGGCCGCCGCAGCGCGGCGCGGCTGACCGCGTCCGGGGCCTGGCGGTGCACCTGCCCGGGCGGGTTCGGCGTGTCGGCCAGCTGGCTCAGGCTGACCGGCCGCAGCCACGGCGCCGTGATCGTGTCGGAGAGTACCGCGCCGGCCAGGCCCGCGGGCGGATCCCAGTGCCGCGGCGGAGCCACGACGATGGACCGGGCTAGCTCGGGCCGTTCTGCTGCGATCATCGCGGTCTCGGCCAGGTACCGCTGCGCCACGGAGAACGCGGCCGCCTTGGAGTCGGTCGCCGAGTTGGCCGTGCCGAGCACCTGGGTGATCGTGCCGTCCGACAGCAGGACCCTCATGTCCGGGCCCTCGCCGTCCGGGGTGGTCGTCTGCGCACTCGGGGTGAACGTCTGCTGCGGCGACGGCGGCATGGTGGAGCTGTCGAGTATCACGGTGTCGATTCCGTCGCGGGCGGCCAGGTTCTCCAGCACCGCGTAGTTCGCGATGCCATCAGCCGGCCAGGCCATTCCGTTCAGGCCCGTGCTCGTCTCGCCGGTGTCCCCGGAGCTCGCGCCCGCGATGCCTGTGCCGTCGCCCTGGGGCGGGGTGCTGAAGTCCCGGCCCAGTATGGTGCTGGCCAGCGAGCGGCCCTGGGCGTAGGCGCGAGTGAGATCGGCGTTCATGTTGTGCCGGATCAGGGCCGCGACGTCCACATCCGCGTACGGCGTGACGAAGGCCGGCTGCCCGGCGGTGGCGGACTTGAGCTTCGTGAGCCAGGCGGTGGCCGTCTTGCTCGCTGGCTGCAGCACGCCATGGCACCCGGCGGTTCCGCCGACCCGGTACGGCTTGGTCATCGTGTGCACATTGGCCAGCAGGGCCGGGTCGATGGCCCAGGTGAGCTGGGCGCTTGTGGCGTAAGAGCTGCCCACGTCCAGCAATCCGGCCAGCCGCCCGCCGCTGGCGATGCTGCTAGCCAGGCCGTTGTCTGTCAGCCCGGCGCACAGGGCCTGGCGGGGCTGATCAATCAGCGGCCAGATCCAGGCGATCTGCTGCGGCTTGGGGTCCGGGGCCTTCTTCCCGGGCCAGAACGGCAGGAAGGTCCGGTTCACCGTGAGCGGGGCGAGGCTTGCGTTCTCCGCCTGGGCGGCGAGCGGGTACACGCCGAATGTGGTCATCGGCACCTGGCTGACCGGCAGCACCACTGACCAGTTGACCGTGGTGCCGGGTCGGAGCGTCCCTGGCAGGGTCTTGACCGCACCGGGCACGACCGAATCAGCCAGGTCGTTGCCGTCGGCGTAGGCCTGCAGCTCGCCCCGGCTGCCGAGCGGGGTGCTTGACGAGCGAAGCTGGACCGACAGCCCCGTCATCGGCCGTGAGGAGCTGTTGGTCAGGGTCCCGGAGACGGTCACGGGCCGGCCGGGCTGAGCGAACGCGGGGCTTACCGAGGTGATCGCCAGGGACACCGGTGGCGCTCCGTCGGCCTCCCGCGCCGTGCCCTGGCTCGCGGCCGCGGGGCCGGCCAGGGCCAGGCCGGACATGCCCAGAGCGGCCGCGGCCATGGCCGCGGCGGCGCACCTGGTCAGCAGCGGGCAAGGCATGGCGGAAATGGTACGGCGGCCGGCCCGGTGAGGTAGGCGAGGTGCGGAGTGTCCAGCATCGTCTCCCTCCGCGCTCCCCGGGTTTCCCAAAGCTTACGCGCAGCACTTACCCTCAATGCCCGTGCCGGACTCCACTTCACTGACCCCGCAGCAGCGCAAAGCAGCGGCCAGCCTGCTTGCCGCTATTTCGCCTGCCGCCGACGAGCTCGGCGCCCTGTTCGCCCGCGAGGGTCACGAACTCGCGCTGGTCGGCGGCTCGGTCAGGGATGCCTTCCTGGGCCGCGAGCCGTCCGGTGACCTGGACCTGACCACCGACGCGGTCCCGGAGCGCGTTCTGGAGATCATCAGGGGCTGGGCGGACCAGCATTGGACGATCGGGATCGAGTTCGGCACCGTGGGGATGCTCAAGGCCGGCCGGGTCTTCGAGATCACGACCTACCGGAGCGAGCAGTACGGGCGCGAGTCACGCAAGCCAGAGGTCGCGTACGGCACATCGCTCACCGACGATCTGTCCCGCCGGGATTTCACCGTCAACGCGATGGCCGCCCGGCTGCCCGGGCATGAGCTCGTCGACCCGTACGGGGGCCTGCATGACCTGCAGGGCCGCCTGCTGCGAACGCCGGCCAAGCCGCAGGACTCACTCCGTGATGATCCGCTGCGGATGCTGCGCGCGGCCCGGTTTGTCGCCCAGCTCGGTTTCGCGGTCGCCCCGGAGCTGCGCCAGGCCATGACCCAGCTGGCGCCGCTGGTGCGGCCGCCGAAGGTCTCCGTGGAGCGGGTAACGGCCGAGCTGACCAAGCTCATGGAGGCGCCCCTGGACGGCGGGCCATCCCAGGGCATCGCGCTCCTGGTCGACACGGGCGTGGCCGACCAGGTGCTACCGGAGGTGCCGGCGCTGCGCCTCGAGCAGGACGAGCACTTCCGGCACAAGGATGTCTACCAGCATTCGCTGACCGTGCTCGACCAGGCCATCGCGCTGGAGGGGAGGTACGGCCTGGAGCGCGACCTGAGGCTCCGCCTGGCCGCGCTGCTGCATGACATCGGCAAGCCCAAGACCCGCAGCAGGCTGCCGGGCGGGCGGGTGGCCTTCCATCACCACGAGGTGAAGGGCGCGAAGATGACCCGGACCCGGCTGACCGCGCTCCGCTTCCCGGCCAGCGTGGTGGCCGACGTGTCCCGGCTGGTCGAGCTGCATCTGCGGTTCCACGGATACGGCTCAGGTGAGTGGACGGACTCGGCGGTCCGCCGTTACGCCCGGGACGCCGGCCCGCTGCTGACCCGGCTGCACGCGCTCACCAGGGCCGACTGCACGACCAGGAACCAGGCCAAGGCGCAGCGGCTGGCCCGGGCCTACGACAGCCTGGAGGAGCGGATCGCGGTGCTGGCTGAGGAGGAGGAGCTCGCGAGCATCCGGCCGGACCTGGACGGCCACGACATCATGCGGATTCTGGGCATCGGGCAGGGCCCGCAGGTCGGCCGGGCGCACGACTATCTGCTCGAACTGCGCCTGGAGCATGGCCCGCTGGGCCAGGAGCGCGCGACTCAGGAGCTGCTGGCCTGGGCGGCGGACGAGGGGCTCGGGGGCCCGGGCTCGGCCGGGACCCCGCCGGCCTGCGGCTGACGGCTGAACATCCAGTACCCGGCCGCGGTGACCGCGTAGCCGATCGCCACCAAGCCGATGATCAGCGGAGACTTGCCGCTGGTCGGCATGAACGCCGCGCTGACCAGCGCCCCGGCCGCGAGCATGACGTTGAACATCACGTCGTAGAAGGCGAACAGCCGCCCCCGGTAGGCGTCGTCCACCTCCTCCTGGAGGATCGTGACCGCGCAGATCGCCACCCCCTGCCCGGTCAGGTACAGGAAGAACCCGATGGCCAGGAAGGCGAGCTGGTTGAAGGTCTCGCCCAGGACGCCGATCGCCACCGCGCCGATGGCCAGCAGCAGCGTGATGCAGGCCGGCTTGGACAGCCGCCGGGTGACCGGCGGGACCACCAGCGCGGCGCAGCCGTAGCCAACGGCCGAGAGCGTGGCCAGCACGGCGTAATGGCCCTCGGCCACCGGCGCGCTGGACGGGTAGAAGTAGTTCCGGTAGAGCAGGATCGACATCAGCGACAAGATCCCGAACAGGAACTTGCTGCCGCCGGTGGCACCGAGCACACTCGCCGGGCCGCGACGTCGCAGCACGTAGCGCGCGGCCGCGGCCAGGTCACCCGCCACCGAGGAGAGCTCGCTCAGCAGCCGTCGCTGCGGCGGCCCGCCCGGCTCGCGCTCCGGGCCGAGCAGGTCCCGGCGCATGGTAGTGGCGACCAGGCTGGCGGCCACGTAGCAGGCGCCGGCGACGAGCAGGGTGATCGCGGCGCCGCGCTCGGTGTTGCCGGTGCCCGCGTTCAGGCCGAGCGCCACGATGCCCCCGATCGCGCCCATGATGCCGCCCGCGGTCGGGGACACCGAGTTGGCCATGACCAGCTTGTTCTCGGCCACCACATGCGGCAGCGCGGCGGACAGCGACGAGAGGAAGAACCGGTTCACGCCCAGCACCAGCAGGACCGCGATGTAGAGCGGCACCCCGGAGTTGCCCACGGCCATGAGCGCCGCGGTCAGCGCCACGAAGGCGGAGCGGAGCAGCGCGGACAGGGCCAGGATCTGGCGCCGGGACCAGCGGTCGATGAACACGCCGGCGAACGGGCCGATCAGCGAGTACGGCAGGTAGAGGACGGCGAACGCGGCCGCGCCCTTCGCCGGGCTCGTGTACGTGGTCGCGTTGAAGAACACGTAGGTGCCGACGCCCGCGGTGAACACGCCGTCACCGGTCTGCGAGATCAGCCGGGTCGCGAACAGGCGGCGGAAGTTCCGCTCGGCCAGCACCGTGCGCAGATCGGAGGCGAAAGCCGACCGGGTGATCCAACTGAGCGGCTTTCTCCGGCTGGGACCCGGCCCGGTGCTGCGGTCTGCCTGGCGAGGCACCTGCTCAGCCTACGATGCCCGCAGCACTGGCGGGGTGGGGTGGTTCCCCAGCCCGCATGGCACGCTGGGGGGGTCGTCCCCCCCGGGCTAACACTCTTATCGCTCGACCTCGCCGCTGATGAACTTGTCCACCAGGTCGCGGGCGACGTCGTCGCCATACTGCTCCGGCGGCGACTTCATGAAGTAGGACGCGGCGGACAGGATCGGCCCGCCGATCCCGCGGTCGCGGGCGATCTTGGCCGCGCGGATGGCGTCGATGATCACGCCCGCCGAGTTCGGCGAGTCCCAGACCTCAAGCCGGTACTCCAGGTTCAGCGGGACGTCACCGAACGCCTTGCCCTCCAGCCGGACGAACGCCAGCTTCCTGTCGTCGAGCCACGGCACGTGGTCGGACGGCCCGATGTGCACCGCGGCCCGCTCCATCTCGTGCGGGATCTGCGAGGTGACCGACTGAGTCTTGGAGATCTTCTTCGACTGGAGCCTGGTCCGCTCCAGCATGTTCATGAAGTCCATGTTGCCGCCGACGTTGAGCTGGTAGGTGCGGAGCAGCTCAACGCCCCGGTCCTCGAACAGCTTCGCCAGCACCCGGTGCGTGATGGTCGCCCCCACCTGCGACTTGATGTCGTCGCCGATGATCGGCACGCCGGCCTCGGTGAACCTGCGCGCCCACTCGGGGTCGGACGCGATGAACACCGGGAGGGCGTTGACGAAGCCCACGCCCGCGTCCAGCGCGCACTGCGCGTAGTAGCGGTCGGCCTGCTCCGAGCCCACGGGCAGGTAGGACACGAGCACATCGGCACCGGAATCCCTGAGCGCCTGCGTCACATCGGCCGGCCGCTCGTCCGACTCGGTGATGACCTGGTGGTAGTACTCGCCCAGCCCGTCCATGGTGGGGCCGCGCTGGACCATGACCCCGGTGGGCGGCACGTCGCAGATCTTGATGGTGTTGTTCTCGCTCGCGACGATGGCTTCGGCGATGTCGCGGCCGACCTTCTTGGCGTCCACGTCAAACGCAGCGACGAATTCAACGTCCCGCACGTGATAGGGACCGAACTGGACGTGCATCAGGCCCGGCACCCGGCTGTCCGGGTCGGCATCCTTGTAGTACTCCACGCCCTGGACGAGGGAACTGGCGCAGTTCCCGACGCCGACGATGGCTACCCGTACCGAGCCCATTCGGATTGCTCCTTATCTCCTGCTATGCGGGGGTTAGCTCTGTCCGCCGTCAGTCGGCGGAGCCACCTGAGCCGCTTTCGGTGTGATCCCCGGGCCGCCGTCCGGGCTGCGGACCCGACTGCCGTTCCGAGGCGATCAGTTCATTGAGCCAGCGGACTTCCCGCTCGACCGACTCCAGTCCGTGCCGCTGCAGTTCGAGCGTGTAGCTGTCCAGCCGCTCCCGGGTCCGGGACATGGCGGCGCGGAAGCCGTCGAGCCGTTCCTCGAGCCTGCTGCGCCTGCCCTCGAGGATCCGCATCCTGACATCCGCCCGGGTCAGGCCGAAGAACGCGAAGTGGACTCCGAACCCGTCGTCCTCCCAGGACGCCGGGCCGGCCTGGGACAGCAGTTCCTCAAGGCGCTCCTTGCCCTCTGCCGTGAGCCGGTACACGATCTTCGACCTCCGCCCGGCCAGCGGCTTGGCGGTCGGCCCGACGGGCTCGTCCTCGGCGATCAGGCCCTGCCGCAGCAGCTCCTTCAGGCACGGGTACAGAGACCCGTACCCGAAAGCGCGGAATGCGCCGAGTACCGAGTTGAGCCGCTTGCGCAGCTCGTAGCCATGCATTGGGGTCTCGTTCAGCAACCCGAGCACGGCAAGCTCGAGCACGCCTGACCGCTGGCCGCTCATTGCGGGCCCGTACCTCCTTGCCGCGCGCCGGGTTAAGATCCACACCACGTCGCCTCAGCGAGCGCAGTGTCTCGGTCCGATGTATCGGCCCGATACATCGCCAAGATATGCGCTGCATGGTCGGGGCGCAAGTCTGCCTTTGCCCCGGTCCTGCCCGAATCGGCCGCCGCCCAGCCGGGCTCGGCGGGAGCGCGGTTCCGACGTAACCTGTCGGGCATGAGGCGATCGGTCGTGGACTACGGGCTCGCGAGGCGGGCCACGCTCGCGTCCGTGTTCTCCGGGCGCACCACGGTCACCGACGTCTGCGACGCCCATCCGTACCTGCTGCGGGCCGCGAAGTTCCACGGGGAGCCAACCGATCGGACGTGCCCGATCTGCAGGAAGGCCAAGCTCACTCACGTTACGTACGTCTACGGTGACGAACTTGGCCGCTATGAAGGCCGAGTGAAGCAGAGCCCGGAGTTGGCCGAAATGGCCGCGGAATACGCGGAGTTCCAGGTTTATGTCGTCGAGGTCTGTCAGAGTTGTGCCTGGAATCACCTAGCGTCGTCCTACGTTCTCGGCACGGGCGAACCGCAAACCCGGCGCAGTCGGCGCGCCCGTGCTGGAGACTGAACGAGCAGGCCAGTTGCTTCAGGCCCGCAGGGCGATCCGGGTGTGACTCGAGATATGTGCCGGGACGGTGCGTGCCACCGGGTAACTTGAGGCGAGGCGGGACCGCTGCGCTCGTGACCCCTATTCCCCGACCAGCGAGGACGCGTGAGTAATCCAGATTCTGCCGGGTCGTACTGGCAGGAGCCGGCCGGCGCGGGACGGCGTGGCTCGGGCAGCGGCCGCAGGCGCGAGGATTCATACGACCGCGGGGACGGCTACGGCCGCCCGGTCGGTAATGGCGCGTCTGGCGATTACTCCCGCTCCGACGGGTATGGCCACGAGGGGGGCGGCCGCCACAGTCACGCCCGCCACGCGAGTTACGAGTGGGACGACAGCCCGGACTTTGGCCAGGGCAACGGCAACGGCCGGGGCCCCGAGGACGGGGGGTCCCGCGGACGCCGCGGGTCAGGCCCTGGCACGCGGGCCCGTAGTTCCCAGCTCGGCAACGACCTGAGGTCACGCCTGGGCATGCAAAGCGGGCCGGACGCGGGGGCCGGGTACGCCGACGGCGCTCACGGCGGCAACGGGTACGGCGGCAACGGGTACAACGGCAACGGGTACAACGGCAACGGATACAGCAACGGTTTCGGCGGGGACGAGGACGTCCTCGGCTACTCCAACGGCGGCGGCCGGCACGGGGGAACGGGGCTGCGTGAGCGCAGCGCCCGCCTGACCGAGGGCACCCGCACCCGGACGCGTGGGCGCCGGGGCGGGGACCACGGCGGAGGATCCGGTGACGGCTGGGACGGCGGCCCGCGCACCCGCCGCAAGGGCGACTGGTGGCGGCACTGGACTCTGAAGAAGGCCGCGATGGTCGCCCTCGGCACCGCCGCTTTGCTGATGCTCATCGTGGTGGCGGGCGTCATCTACGCCTACGAGACCACCCCCATTCCCACCGATGTCTCCGAGGCGGCCCTGCAGCAGTCGTCAATCGTCTACTTCGCCAACGGCAAGAACCAGGTGGGAACGTTCAGCGCCAATGGCATCGACCGGCAGATGCTGACCGATTCGCAGATCCCCGCCGTGATGAAGAACGCGATGGTCGCGGCGGAAGACAGGAACTTCTACCACGAGGGCGGCATCTCACTGCCCGGCATCATGCGCTCCGCGTACACGGACCTCAAGGGCGGCAGCGCGCTGCAGGGTGGATCCACGCTCACCGAGCAATTCGCCAAGAACTACTACGCGACTATCGGCACCTCGCGGACGGTCAGCACCAAGATCAAGGAGATCTTCGTCTCGATCAAGCTCTCGCACGAGAAGTCCAAGGCCTGGATCATGACCCAGTACTTGAACACGGTGCCGTTCGGCAACAACGCCTACGGGGTGGCCGCCGCAGCGCAGACCTACTTCGGCAAACCCGCGCTGAAGATCAACGTCGCGCAGGCCGCCATGCTCGCGGCCATGGTCAACCAGCCCGGGTTCTTCAGCCCGAACCCGAGCTCCGGGGAGGGCTACACGGCCCTGGTGGCGCGCTGGCACTACGTGCTGAACAACATGGTCAGGGACGGCGACCTGACCCAGGCGCAGGCGGACGCGCAGGTGTTCCCGAAGGTGAAGGCGGCGAACCCGCTGCTGACCGGCTGGACCGGCTACAAGGGCTACATCATGCAGGCCGTGGAGAACGAGCTCGAGAACACCTACGGCTTTACCCAGCAGGAGATCGACAGCCGTGGGCTGAAGATCGTGACCACGTTCAACATGCCGATGATGAACCAGCTCTACCGGGCGGTTGACCAGAATCTGGCCACGATGAAGGCAGAGGGAGTGACCCTGCCGGCCTACGCCCACGTAGGCGCCCTGCTCGAGCAGCCGGGTACCGGCAAGATCCTGGCCATGTACGGCGGCCCGAGCTTCGACGCGGCGCACTGCGTCAGGATCAACTGTCAGTACAACATGGCCATGCAGAGCCGGGACCAGGTCGGGTCCTCGTTCAAGCCGTACGTGCTCGCCACCGCCGTGAAGGAGGGCATGAACGTCCAGGACAGCGTGCTGAACGGCATTGAGCCGATGTGCGTGCCTCCCGACACCATGCCGAACCAGCTGTC
This sequence comes from uncultured Actinomycetota bacterium, assembly GCA_963844655.1. Lineage (GTDB taxonomy): Bacteria > Actinomycetota > Actinomycetes > Streptosporangiales > Streptosporangiaceae > JASHPR01. The sequence goes on from CAWJPA010000003.1 coordinate 623,217, forward strand.
GACGAAGACCACCACCTGCCCGGCGGGCTGGTTCGGCGTCAACATCCCGGGCGAGAACTCGGGCCCGCTCAGCGTGACCAAGGCGGCCGCGGAGTCGTCCGACCCGGCGTTCGAGGATCTCATCCACCGGGCCGGGACCCAGGCCACGATCAACATGGCCAAGGCGTTCGGGGTCAACACGGTCAAGTCCGATCTGCAGGCCAAGGTCGGCGAGGTCGGTCTGGCGCTGGGCATCGCCTCGCTCACCGTGGAGGAGCAGGCGACGACGTTCGCCACACTCGCCGCGGGCGGAGAGTACGTCACGCCGCACGTGGTCGCGAAGATCACCGAGTCCAACGGCGCCATGGTTCCGCTGAAGCTCACCCGCCGCCAGGTGCTCACCCCCGCCCAGGCCGCCGATGTGGACGCCGCGCTCTCGGCCGACACCTCCCCCGGAGGCACGGGCTTCCCCAACGGTGTGCTGAGCCCGGAGCGGCCAACCATCGGCAAGACGGGCACCACCGACGTGGCCCAGTCGGCATTTTTCATCGGGGCGGTCCCGCAGTACACGCTCGCGGTGGGAATGTTCACCAACAGCCAGAACGGGAAACTGGGCGGGCAGACGCTGAACATCCTGCCCTCGGTCAACGGGCAGGGCGGCGGTTTCGGCGGCGCCTGGCCTACGACGATCTGGCACACGTTCATGCAGAACCAGTTCGGTAACCTGCCGATCGAGCAGTTCGCGACGCCGGACTACGTGGGCTTCAACAAGTGGGTCCAGGTTCTGCCGCAGCCGAAGCCCAAGCCGAACCCGATGCGGTGCCGTCCGGGCCAGCGGCGCCGGTTCGGGCAGCCGTGCCAGCCAGACGGCACGATCCCGATTCCGGTCCAGACGCCACCGAACCCGTTCGGGACGCCGTCGCCCAACGTGTCACCGACCTCGCCGTTCGGCGGGCTGACCGTGAACGCGGTGCCGCTGGGGGAGGATCCCACCGCCACCGCAGCCGGGCGATAGCCGGTTACCCCTGCCCTGTTCAACCGATAGCCGTCCGGTGAGAACGTCGCCCGGGCGGCTATCCGTCTAGCTGGCCGCGCAGCCACCGGATGTCGACGGCGGGGTCCGGCGTCTCGCAGATGACCGGGGCCCCGGCGGCGCGGACGACATCGACGATGAGCGCCGGGTCGATCGTTCCCGACTCGAGCGGCGCGTGCCGGTCCCGGCCCGACCCGAAATCGTCTCGCGAGTTGTTGCCGTGCACGAGGTCGATCCGCCCGGTGATCGCCTTGAGGCGGTCTACGACCGTGTCAAGTTCCTCGCCAGCAGAAAAGGCGTGGCAGGTATCCAGGCAGAACCCGACCTCACCGCCGCCCTCGGCGGCATCAGCGACAACCTCCCAGAGCCGGGCTATCGCGTCGAAGCTTCGGGCCATCGCGCCGTCACCGCCGGCGGTGTTCTCGATCAGCATCGGCAGCGGCCGCTCGATTCGCTCCACGGCCTTGCGCCAGCTGTCGTATCCCTCCTCGGGGTCCACCCCGGCGGTCACGTGTCCGCCGTGCACGATCAGCCCCTTGGCGCCGACCGAGGCGGCCGCGTTCAGTTGCTGCTCGAGCAGCTTGCGGCTGGGGATCCGGATCCGGTTATTGGGTGAGGCCACGTTGATCACGTAAGGCGCGTGGATGTAGATGTCGATGCCCGCGGCGTCGAACGCCGCGCGAACCTCTGCGGGCTCGGCGCCGAGGGGGAACGTCGGGGCCTTCCAGCCCTGCGGGTCGCCGAGGAAGAACTGGGCGACCTCGGCCCCGTCCGCCTGCGCGGCGGCCAGCGGGTCACTGTCGTGGATATGGGCTCCGATGCGAACCATGCCACCGAGCCTAGTAGCCTCCTCCGTCAGCCGGGGTACGGGGAGAAGTCCGGCGAAGCCGGGCCAGCCGCGACGGCCGGCCCGGAGGGTCAGCCCGAGCGGATGGCCCGCGGCGGGGGGTCTGAGGGGGTCGTCCTCCCGAGGCAACCTAGCCGAAGCCGCCGTGCGCGATGCCCAGGCCCAGCCCGACGAACGCGGCGATGACGCCGGCCATGATCAACACCCGCTGTTCCCTGGTGTTGGACACCATCTGCGCATACAGGCCGACCACGAACGCCACCATGCCGATGACCGTGGCGGCCAGATGAGCCCGCACGATCAGGCCGGTCGCGAACGCCACGATGCCGGCGGCGAAGGTGAAGGCGGTGAGGATGTTCTCTAGTGGATGCCGCTCCCCGTCGCTGTTCAGCGTGAGGCGAGAGCGGGGCTGGGCCTTCGTGGCCTGGGGCATGGCAAAAACCCTCTTGACTGCCTTCGGATGCTCTTGTCAACAGAATGTGTTCCCGCGACGGGCGGACCGGAATCGCCCCGCCCGCCCGATGTTGATCAGCCTAGCGGCCGGGAGCCGACGGGCGCTTTGCGTTCTGAATGCATCGTGGTGAACCTCGGGCAAATCTGTCCTGGCCTGCTGGTAGGCTGGCTCGGCTGCGCAGGGCCGCCACGGTACGGCAGCGCGGCTCCTCCTGTCACGGAGAGACCGTGACCGCATCAGTCCAAAGGAGGCAGGGTAATCTCATGCGCCACTACGAGATGATGATCATTCTCGACCCCTCGCTTGAGGAGCGCACCGTCCAGCCGTCGCTCGAGCAGTTCCTGAACGTCATCACGACGGGGGGCGGCTCCGTGGACAAGGTTGACGTCTGGGGACGGCGCCGGCTCTCCTACGAGATCGACAAAAAGTCAGAGGGCATCTATACCGTCGTTGACATGACGGCAGAGCCGGACACTGTTAAGGAGCTGGACCGCCAGCTCAACCTGAACGAGGCGGTCCTGCGAACCAAGATCGTCCGGCCCGACCAGACATGACCGCGCAGGCCGGGTCCGAGCCCGACCCGACGCCCGAACGACCGGGAGGACCCCGATGGCAGGCGACACTCAGATAACTATCGCCGGCAACCTCGTCGACGACCCGCAGCTCCGTTACACCCCCACCGGCCAGGCGGTGGCCAACTTCCGTGTGGCCTCCACCCCGCGGTTCCGCGACAACGCCTCGGGCGAATGGAAGGACGGCGACTCGCTGTTCCTGTCCTGCAACGTGTGGCGCCAGGCGGCCGAGAACGTCGCCGAGTCGCTGCAGCGCGGGATGCGGGTCATCGTCCAGGGCAGGCTCCGCCAGCGGTCCTACGAGACCAAGGAAGGCGAGAAGCGCACGGTCTACGAGATCGAGGTCGACGAGGTCGGCCCGTCGCTGCGCAACGCCTCGGCCAAGGTCACCAGGTCCAGCCGGTCCACCGGCGGCAGCGGCTTCGGCGGCGGCCAGTCCGGCCAGTCCGGCCAGTCCGGCCAGTCCGGCTCGTCCGGGGGCGGCGGCCAGTCCGGGTATGGTGGAGGCGGCGGCCGTCCCGCCGAGGACCCCTGGGCATCCGATGCCGGCGACGGGTTCTCGGACGAGCCGCCCTTCTAATCCCGCCCACCACGTCACATCGACCATCCCCGCCGCAGGCGGGGCTCTGCTAAGGAGCACCACGATGGCCAAACCACCGATTCGCAAGCCGAAGAAGAAGGTCTGCCTGTTCTGCCAGGAGAAGATCGCCCGTGTGGACTACAAGGACACCGGGTTGCTGCGGAAGTTCATCTCCGACCGTGGCAAGATCCGGGCACGGCGGGTTTCCGGTAACTGCACGCAGCACCAGCGCGACGTCGCCACCGCGATCAAGAACGCGCGTGAGATGGCGCTGCTGCCGTACACGAGCACGGCACGATAGGCCGAGGGAGGCTAGGCACCGATGAGCGGTACACCGATGAAGCTCATCCTGACCCAGGAGGTCACCGGCCTGGGCGCCCCCGGCGACGTGGTCGAGGTGGCCGGCGGTTACGGCCGCAACTACCTCGTGCCGAGAGGGCTCGCCATGCGCTGGACCCGTGGCGCAGAGAAGCAGATCGACCTGATCACGCGGGCCAGGGCGGCCCGCGAGATCAGGGGACTCGACGACGCCAAGGACGCCGCGGAGAAGCTCGCGTCACTCCAGGTGCGGCTAGAGACCCGCGCGGGCGGCGGCGGGCGGCTGTTCGGCTCGATATCGCCCGCGGACATTGCTGCGGCCGTCAGGGCGGCGGGCGGGCCCGAGCTCGACCGGCGCAGGATCGAGATCAAGAACCCGATCAAGACCGTCGGCGCCCACCAGGTGTCGGTCCGGCTGCACCCCGAGGTCAACGCGACCCTGGACGTCGTGGTCACCGGCTCCTGACGCTCCGCCACCTCCGGCTCGGCCGCAGCCCGTCGGCTCGGTTTCATGATCCGGTAGCGAACCCCGCCGCAACTGCGGGTTTCGCTACCGGATCATTGATTCGGCCCGAGGTAGCGCGGTAGGCGCTTGGCCAGCTCGGGATCGGCATCCGCGATCATCGCCCAGATCTCGGCCAGGCGGCGCGCCACGTCACCGGCAGCCACGCTTGTGCCCTGGTCGCCAGCTGCGTTGGCTCCGGCCACCAAAGTTCCCGCAGGTACGTCGACCCGCCCGCCGGGCTCGCCCACGCTGTCGCCAGCGCCCGCCCCGCGGCCGGCCCCATCCGGGCCTTCCAACCCTGTCGGACGGTCACCGGCGGCCCCTTCCGGATCCTCCGCCGGCGTGGCAAGAGCGGCCCCGGCCGTCCCCCCGCTCGCTCCCGCCCCGTGGCCCGTACGGTTCTCGAGCTCCTCGATGGCTCGGTAGATCCGGGCGAGACGCCCCCCCGTAGTCGAACACATGCTCGAACCATAGAGGGTGCGCCTGACGGTCGTCCGCCAAACGGCCGGATCCCGAGGGCTGCGGCAAAGGCCCGCCTGATACTTCGCATGTAACGTCGGACGTGAAATTCCTAATGTGGATAACTTCCGGCCATTGTGGACGGGCTTCTGGAGCCAGACTTTTTCCTGCGCACAACCAGTGGACGGTAAAGTCCCAGGCAGAGACCGTTTAACGGCGAGCCGAGCTGTAATATCCACAGTGCCATCCCCATGCTGCGCACAGAGATGGCGGCGTGTCTGCACAGGCTATCCACAGGCCTGTGCACAGCACGGCTGGACGTCGGCGGCCGCTCCCGCAAGACTGTCCGAGCCATCCGATAGAACGGATTCAATGGCCGCGGGGGCAGCCGCGGGAATGCGTGGCAATGGGGGAGGTGGCAGCGGGTGAGCCTGGCAGAGATCGCGCCACGGGGCGAGGAATTCGAGCGGACGCCTCCGCACGACCTCGCTGCCGAGCAGTGCGTCCTCGGCGGGATGCTGATGTCGAAGGACGCGATCTCTGACGTGCTCGAGGTGATCAGGCCCGCCGATCACTACCGGCCCGCCCACCAGCTCGTGCACGAGGTCATCATCGACCTCTATGGCCGCGGCGAGCCAGCCGATGCCGTCACCGTGGCGAACGAGCTGACCAAGCGGGGCGAGATCGCCCGCGTAGGCGGTGCGCCCTACCTGCACACGCTCATCGCCAGCGTGCCCACCGCGGCGAACGCCGGCTACTACGCGCGCATCGTGCGGGAACGGGCGATCCTGCGCCGCCTGGTGGAGGCCGGCACCCGCATCGTCCAGCTCGGATACTCCGGTGACGGGGAAGCCGACGAGATGGTCGACCGGGCCGAGGCAGAGGTATACGGGGTCACCGACCGCCGGGTCAGCGACGACTACCGGCCGCTGTCCGAGATCATGCCCGGCGCGCTGGACGAGATCGAGGCGATCGGCAGCCGTGGCGGGGCCCTGACCGGGGTACCGACCGGGTTCGCCGATCTCGACGCGCTCACCAACGGCCTCCACTCGGGCCAGATGATCGTGATCGCGGCCCGCCCCGCGCTCGGGAAGGCGCTGGCGCTGGACACCCCGCTGCCCACGCCGACCGGGTGGACGAGCATGGGCGAGGTGGCCGTCGGGGATCGGCTCATCGGCGCGGACGGCAGGCCGGTGACCGTCGTAGCAGCCACCGAGGTCATGCACGGGCGCCCGTGCTACGAGGTCGAGTTCTCCACCGGCGAGGTTCTCGTGGCCGACGGCCGGCACCAGTGGCTGACCTGGAGCCGCGCCGCCCGGATGGGCGAGGGCCGGGGCCACGGACCGGGAAAGGTGGTCACCACCGAGCAGATCGCCGCGACGATTCAATGCCCGTCGGCCGGAGGACAGCAAAAACATGCGGTGCCGGTCAGCGGGTCACTGGATCTGCCCGAGATTGCCCTGCCAATTCCGCCGTATGCGCTTGGCGCCTGGCTAGGTGCGGGAAATTCGGCCGCGGGCCGCTTTACCCCGGCGGATCCGGAAATCGCCATGCGAGTAGAGGCGAGCGGAATGGCCGTCATCCCGCACGGATTGGCTGGCGAGAAGCACATTCCCGGACCTTATCTGCGCGCGGCTCAGCCGCAGCGGCGGACGCTGCTGGCCGGGATCCTCGACGCCGCCGGGACCGTGACCCCGACCGGGGCGATCCGGGTGCGGGTGACGAGCGCCCGGCTGGCGGGTGACGTCCGGGAACTGATCCTCAGCCTCGGGTACCGGTGCCCGACGATCCGGCCGGCCCCAGCCGGCTTCCTGGTGACGTTCGCCACCGACGACGAGGTGTTCCTGCTGAGCCGTAAGCAACTCCTGCACAAGGAGCGGACCCGGGCAGGCCTGCAGCCGGCGCGGTGGCGCCACATCGTGGACGTCCGCCGGGTGTCCTCCCGGCCCGTGCGCTGCGTTCAGGTGGACAGCACGGACCATATCTATCTCGCGGGCACCGGGATGATCCCGACCCACAACTCCACCCTGGCCCTCGACCTGGCCCGCGCGGCCTCGGTCAAGGGCGGCCTCACCTCGGTGATCTTCAGCCTGGAAATGAGCCGCAACGAGATCACCATGCGGCTGCTCTCGGCCGAGGCGCGGGTTCCGCTGCACTCGATGCGGACCGGCCAGATGAGCGAGGACGACTGGACCCGGCTGGCCCGGCGCATGAGCGAGGTCGTTGACGCCCCGCTGTTCATCGACGACTCGCCGAACATGTCCATGATGGAGATCCGGGCCAAGTGCCGGCGGCTCAAGCAGCGGCACGACCTGCGCCTGGTGATCATCGACTACCTGCAGCTGATGAGCGGCTCCAAGCGGGTGGAGAACCGGCAGCAGGAAGTCTCGGACATGTCCCGCTCGCTGAAGCTCCTGGCCAAGGAGCTCGAGGTACCTGTCATCGCCGTCGCCCAGCTCAACCGCGGCCCCGAGCAGCGCACCGACAAGCGTCCCCTTCTGGCCGATTTGCGGGAGTCAGGATGCCTGACCCTGGGCACCCGCATCCTGCGAGCCGATACCGGCAGCGAGGTCACGCTCGGGGAGCTGATCTCATCCGGTGCCCGCGATGTTCCGGTCTGGTCGCTTGACGAGCGGCTGCGCCTGGTGCCCCGGACTCTGACGCACGCGTTCCCGAGCGGGGTCAAGGAGGTGTTCCGGGTCCGGCTGCGGTCAGGCCGTGAGGTCGAGGCTACGGCGAACCATCCGTTCCTCACCTATGACGGCTGGCGGCCGCTGGGCGAGCTGACGGCGGGCTCGCGAGTCGCGGTACCCCGGGGCATACCGTCGCCGGTGACACCCCACGAGTTGCCTGAGCCCGAGATCATCATGCTGGCCCATCTCATCGGGGATGGTTCGTTCGTCAGGAACCAGCCGATCAGGTACGCGAGCAAGGACGAAGCCAATCTTGCTGCCGTGGCGGCTGCCGCGAAGCACTTCGGGATCACCGCCGTCCGTGACGACCACGAAGCGGCTCGGTGCACCTCGCTCCGGCTTCCGTCGCCGTACCACCTGACACACGGGAAGCGGAACCCCGTCGCCGCGTGGCTCGACTCTCTCGGGCTCTTCGGCCTCCGGAGCCACGAGAAGTTCGTCCCAGCCGAGATCTTCTCAGTTCCCCGGCCTCAGCTAGCGCTGTTCCTGCGCCACCTGTGGGCCACAGATGGGTGCGTATGGTGGGACGCCCACGCAGGTCAGGCGCGCATCTACTACGCGTCAACCAGCCGTCGCCTTGTTGATGACGTCGCGCAGCTCCTGCTTCGCTTCAACGTCATGAGCCGGGTGAAGGAGGTCCGGAAGGCGGACCACCGGCTGTGCTATGACCTGTACATCTATGGCGCTGAGAATCAGCTCCGGTTCCTGGATGCGATCGGTGTGCATGGAGAGCGCGCGGCCATGGCCAGCATCTGCACGCAGATGCTGCGGCCGCTGCAGACCAACACCAACCTCGACACCGTGCCTCGGGAGGTATGGACCCGAGTCCGCAAGGTTCTGCAAGAGCAGGAGATGTCCCACCGGGCGTTCGCAACGGCGCTCGGCACGCAGTTCTGCGGCAGCACGCAGTGGAAGCACGCGCCGAGCCGGGAACGCCTGGCCCGGGTAGCGGCCATCCTTGAAGACTCAGACCTGCAGATGGTGGCGACCAATGACGTGTTCTGGGATGAGATCGCGTCGGTTACCAGCCTTGGGGAGCAGGCGGTCTACGACGCCACGGTGCCCGGAACCAGCAACTTCATCGCCAACGGAATCAGCCTTCACAACAGTATTGAGCAGGATGCGGACGTGGTGCTTCTCCTACACAGGGAGGATGCGTACGAGCGGGAGTCCCCGCGGGCCGGGGAGGCTGACTTCATCGTGGCTAAGCACCGCAACGGCCCGACCGCCACGGTCACCGTCGCATTCCAGGGACATTACAGCCGGTTTGTAGACATGGCCCGGATTTGATCAAGGCTCTAGGGAACCGCGACCACGCACGACTTCAGGAGCGGGACTGGCCCGTACTGGCGCCGTAGCGCAGCCCGTCGATGATGAGCGCGACCATCCGCTGACTGTAGAGGACTCCCTCGTCCGCCACGGGCAGGCACAGGTTGGCGACGGCGTAGAGGAGGTCCTTGGCGCTGATGTCGGCACGGATCTCGCCGCTGGCTGCCGCGGCATCGAGCAGTGACCCGAGGGCGGGCCCGAGTCGCTGCATGAAGTAGCCAGGCAGGGCGTCGAACGCCGGGTCGCCGGAGTGAAGGGCCGCGGCGAGTCCTCGTTTGGTCGCGACGAACTCGGTGTACCGGTGGAGCCACATCGCCAGTGCCGCTCCTGGCTCGTGCGCTGCGGCCAGCGCTGGGGCCGCGTCGGCGCAGGCATCCACCCCGCGCTGGAACACGGCCTTGACCAGGTCCGAGCGCTGCGGGAAGTGCCGGTACAGCGTTCCGACCCCGACCCCGGCCAGGTCGGCGATCTCCTTGGCGGGCGCGTCCACGCCTGAGGTGGCGAAGACGGTCTTGGCTGCCTCAAGCAGGGAGCCGATGTTGCGCTGCGCGTCGGCGCGCACTCGGCGCGGCGGGCGCTCCCCTGCACCCGGACCCGCCAGGCCGGCCCCGGCCGGGGCCGTGTTCTCCGTCACGCGTCCCTCCGCTTGATATACGGAAAACCTTTCCGTATAGTTCCGGAAGGGCGTTCCACTTAGGTTCAGGGTACGGCACCAGGGAACGTCCACCGCACCCGCCCGCAACCTCAGGAGGAACGCGTGCAGTACCGCACTCTCGGCCGGACCGGGATCAAGGTAAGCCCATTCGCGCTCGGCGCGATGATGTTCGGGGTCGGCGGCAACCCCGACCACGACGACTCAGTCCGCATCATCCACAAGGCGCTGGATGCGGGGATCAACTTCGTTGACACCGCCGACGCGTACTCCCGCGGTGAGTCAGAGGAAATCGTCGGCAAGGCCCTCAAGGGCCGCCGCGACGACATCGTCCTCGCGACCAAGCTGCACCTGCCGATGGGCGATGACCCCAACCAGCGGGGCAGTTCCAGGCGCTGGATCATGATCGAGGTCGAGAACTCGCTGCGTCGCCTGCAGACGGACCATATCGACCTGTACCAGATCCACCGGCCGGACCCCGACACCGACATCGAGGAGACGCTCTCCGCGCTCTCGGACCTGGTCCACGCGGGCAAGGTCCGCGCGATCGGGTCGTCCGCTATGCCCGCCTCCGACATCGTCGAGGCCCAGTGGGTGGCAGAGCGGCGCGGCCTGGAACGGTTCCGCAGCGAGCAGCCGACCTACTCCATCCTCAACCGCGGCATCGAACGTGAGGTACTGCCCGTCGTCCAGCGCTACGGCATGGGCACGCTTGTGTGGAGCCCGCTCGCGAAGGGGATGCTCACCGGGCGCATCCGCAAGGGCCAGCCGACCGACCTGCGCCGGGCCACCATCCTCACCAGCTTCAGCGACGAGCGTCGGCTCGATGCCGTCGAGCAGGTCATCCCGCTTGCCAAGCAGGTGGGCCTGCCGGTGACGCACCTGGCGATGGCGTTCGCGATCGCTCATCCCGGGGTGACCAGCGCGATCATCGGGCCGCGCACGATGGAGCAGCTCGACGACCTTCTCGCCAGTGTCGACGTCGTGCTCACCGACGACATTCTCGACCGGATCGATGAGATAGTCCCGCCTGGCACCGATGTCGGCGCACCCGACCAGTCCGCCTACGTGCCCCCGGCCCTCCAGCGCGCGGACCTGCGCCGCCGGCCGCCAGCCAGCGCGCCGCCGCCTGACCGCATCCCTCGCGGCGCGGGACCGGCCCTGGGTGCGGGCCTTCCCTTGTAGGTGCGGCGATGTTTATGCCGGGCTTGGTCAGTCGCTACGCAGGCCGTTAGCGGTGCCCGGAGAGCACGGCAGCGACAAGTTCCCGGCGGCTGCGGACACCGAACTTGTCGAACGCGGCGGTCAGGTGTTCCTGGACGGTGTTGGCGGAGATGTGCAGCTCCCGGACGATCTGCCGTGTGGAGTGCCCCCTGAGGACTAGGGCGGCGACCCGGGACTGCGCCTCGGTGAGGCCGTGCGCACTGAGCAGCACCGAGCTGATCTGCGACGCCGGGGTGGGTTCGATCACGACGCCGATCTGCGGTGCGGCCGTACCGTGCAGGACGGACGCGTGCAGGGACAGCCACCGTCCGCCGCGGCTGCGGAGCCGGACGGTGGCCGGCGGCGGCGCGGCCGCATCCTGCTGGACCCGGACCAGCCCGGCGGCCGTAGCGTAAATGGCCATGGGGAGCTCAGCCGGGCCAGACCAGTGGACGTCGTCGATCTCTGCCAGCCACTGCTGAGCCTGCGGGTTCATGGACACGACGGCCAGGTCGGCGTCGAGCAGGATGATGCCGGGAGCCGCGGGCTCTGAGGAGACCGCCACGGCCGGGCCGATGCTCACGGCGCGCCGCAGGCCCTCGGCCACATGCGGGGAGACGCGCCGGACCAGATCGACCTCCCAGGCGTCGAAGCCATGCGACGCGTCCTCGCGATGCAGGCACATCACGCCCCAGCACCGCTTCTTGGCGATGAGAGCGGCGCGCAGCTCGTCGCCCAGGCCGAGCGGGTTCATGATCTCCCGGTAGCGGGGACTCGTGCGCCTGTCTCCGCGGGTGGCCCGGTCTAGCGAGCTGACCGGGTCGGCAGACTCTGCCAGCGCGGCGAACTTGTTGACGTCATCGCGGCCGAACTCGTTGTCCATGAAGAGTGGCCGGGCCGCGGCGAGCGGGCCGTCAGCAGCCGCCGAGGTGAACAGCACGGTCAACGGGTCGACGGTCGCGAAGAACGCTGCATCCACCGGCATGATCCGGCGCAGTCGGCGCAGTACTTCCTCGCGCAGCGCGGTGACGTCCAGCCCGGCATAGCAGCGGGCGATGAGGGCGGTGACCTGGCGATCCCTGGCCGTTTCCCCCATGGGTCCGACGATACGCCGGGCCGGGCGAGCGACATGGCCGCCGCATCGGCAGCGTTCAACCGCGCCTGTGCCGTTCCCGCCCGGCGCAGCAGCCTCAGAGCTGCCCGGGCAGGAACGGCCAGAGATACCGCGGATCAAGGCAGGCTGACCAGGCCAAGCTGGCGGAAGAGGCCGAGTTCATCCAGGCGGCCCCAGCGTTCCACGATGCGGCCGTCCCGGAGGCGCCAGATGTTGATGCCCGGCATGCTGGCCGCGCGGCCCGAAGGCGGCACGCCGAAAAGCTCGCCCTGGTGCGTGCCGCTGGCCGTGAAGGCCTCGACCACCAGGTCGTCCTCGGCGACGAGGATCCCCGTGTCACTGTGCCAGTCCGGGAACGCGGCGCGGAACATGGCCGCGGCCTGCCGTATCCCCTCTCGGCCGGTCGGCGCGCGGAGCGGCGGGTCATGGTTGATGAAGTCCTCGGCGAGGTACTCCTCGACGGCGTCCAGGTCACCCTTGGTGAACACGGCATCGATGAACGCGGTTACGGTGTTCTTGTTCTGCTCGGTAGTGCGCATGCCTGCAGTCTTCGGCCAGTCGCCAGCCTGGGGTACCCCAACAATCTGGGGTTTCCCGGCACCTGGCCAGTCTCGGGGTGCCATAGACTGACCAACACCCGGCGCTCGTAGCTCAACGGATAGAGCATCTGACTACGGATCAGAAGGTTGGGGGTTCGAGTCCCTCCGAGCGCGCCCAGGTCAACGGCCTCTCCGCTCCTGCGAAGTACCTTCGCTGTAGCCAAAACTGTTGCCAATGGCAGCATTTTCAGGCTCCGAGAACCCTGTCGATCGCGTCGGCGGCGTCCTCGCGGAGTTGCGCCAGCACATGCGTGTAGGTGTTCATCGTCACACCGATCTCCGAGTGCCCGAGCACTTCCATGATCGTCCTGGCCGGCACTCCTGCCGCCATCATGAACGTGGCGCAGCCATGCCGAAGATCATGCAGCCTGAGCCAGTCCAGGTCCGCTCGCTCGCGCAGTTCGTCCCAGCGTCGGTTGACGTTGCGCGGTTCAAGCGGCGTGCCTCGGGACGAGGCGAACACCAGGTCGTGATCCCTCCACGCCCGCCCGAGCGCGAGACGCTGGGCGTCTTGCCGTGCCCTGTGCTGGGCGAGGTGATCAAGGCGGCGCCTGCGGCGCCGCGTCCGGCGCTCCCCGCGCCGGGCTCTGCCTTGGGAGGCCCGCCCGGCACGCCCGCGCCGTCCCGAACCGATAACAGCACTGATCAGTGGCTCTAGCCAGCGAGCAGGGGCGACCGTCTTCCTCGCTTTCGATTGTCCGGCTCGCGGCCACCGCGTCTAGGGCGGCCCTGCGGGCCGTCGCACGCGATCGGCTTTGCCGCCCCCTAGACCCGGCATCCACTCACCCGGATTCGGCAACTACGAGGAAGAAGGGGTGAGAATCGTCGGCGGGGTCCAAGCTTTGCCGGCTCATCGCATTCCAGGGTGTAGCTGAGGTCGGAAGCTGCCGGTTCCGAGTAGGGATCGGGCGATGTAGTTGGTGAGGTTGCGGAAGCCGAGGGCGGATCCGCAGAGGTGCCCGAGGCGGCCGTTGATCGCTTCGGTGGGTCCGTTGCTGGTGCCGGACCGGTCGAAGTAGGCCAGCACGTCGACTGCACGCTTGGTCAGGGTCCGTCCGAGCCAACCGCCGGATCACGGTGTCGCGTGCGACGCCCTCGCAGCCGCAGCAGACCGGCGACAGTTAGCGAAGCGCGTTCAGCTCGTCGAGGGCGCGATGGCCGCGCTTGACCACCCCTGCAACGACATCGTGGCGCCCGAGACGGATGGCCAACTCGAGCTGCAGGAGGATCTGTGTCGCTGCGAGCACCGCCGCCCCCTCCCAGCCGACCACGACGAGGATTCTCGTCCACAGCCGCCTTCGGACACCGTCCAGCAGCGGATCCTGGAAGGTGTACCACACGAGGGTGGTGAGATCAGTCGCCCGCGTGCCGCTACCTGCGTTCCCGATATCCACGACCGCCACCACCGCTCCGTCGCGGACCAGGACATTGCTGGGGGTCGAGAGATCGGCATGGACCATGTCCGGTGCCTCTCGTGGTGGTGGGACGTCGGCACACACAAGCCGCAGGCGCTCGACTAAGGCCGACACCACGGAGGAATACCCCGAGAGCCTGGCCACGGACTGGCGGAGACGCGACTGCTCCGGCGTCTCGTTAAAATCCAACCCGGCGACAGCCGATTCCTGACCGGTGGCGACCCGCCAGGCGTACGACCAGTGGTCATAGGGCTCGGAGGCTTGGCCAGCCTGGAGTTCGATGATCTCCATCAGCTGCTCAATGATGGACGGGGTCAGCTCTGGCACGGGAGCCGCGTCAACGAAGTCCATCAGATGCCATACATGAGTGGCTGTGGCCCCCACTCCGAGCCAGGCCGGGGTGGGATAGCCGCGCCTGCGCATGTGCTCGACCACTCTCTGGGCTCGCAACGTCTCGTCCAGGTGGTTGGGGTGTGCCCGGGGCTCTGCTTTGAGCACTGCATCTGCCCTTCCGGCCAACTGGACGCGGATGGCACCCGCATTGACGCCTCCGGGTAGGCGACTGAGAAGAGTGACCTCTGCCCCGACCACGCTGGCCACGTCGTCCAGGACCTCGGCCGGCAGCCTTTCGGGATGGGTGCCCTGGTTCATGCTGTCCTCCCAAATCCGGCCGGTCAGCGTATGCGAGCTGCTGGTCTTGCGGTTTCCAGGCTTGGCCGACGCTTCGCCGGCCGGGGTGGACCGGACACGGCACCATTTCCGCGGGGCAAGCGATCCGGGGCCGCCGCCCCCGCGTGCCATTAGCGTGCCATTAGGCTCAGTCAACTGCGGTCACTCGCGGACACTGTCCGAGGCCCAGACGCCCAGGTCCGCACTGACTAAGCAGGTCGAGAAGGCGATTTGCAAGCAGGTGTTCGACTGTAGCCAACACTGTTGCCAAGCCGCTAGACAACGTTTGTCACGCGCCGACAACCCTGGAACATCGGCCCAGAGCGCCGACACGCCTGGACGATCCTGGACGGCTTGCCCAGAACTACGGATCAGAAGGTTGGGGGTTCGAGTCCCTCCGAGCGCGCCAGGTCAAAGGCCTCTGCCCGGTTCGGGAGGGGCCTTTTGCTAACGGATTTGCTAACACCGCCATCATCCGGCCTCGATTGAACGGGCGAAGATGACCGCCGCCTCGGCGAGCTGCTCGCTGATCACATGGGCATAGACCCGCAGCGTGATCGACGGATCGGCATGCCCCAGGCGGGCCGCCACCACATGCACGGGCACACCAGCCCGCAACAGTGTCGTGGCGTGGACATGACGCAAATCATGAAGCCGGGCAGCCGGTAGCCGCTTGGCCGCCTTCTCGTCCGCGTGCTGTTTGTTGTACCTGGTGATCAGCCCAGGCATCAGCGAAGACACGGTGTCCGGATGGATGGGCTCTCCCCAGGCCGACGTGAACACATAGTCGTTGGACCCACCGCGCCACTGTGGTCCGACGGTCAGCCGCTCAGTGACCTGGCGGTGGCGATGATCCTTGAGCACCTGGACGGTGCCTGGGTCAATGCTCACCGTCCGAGACCGGCCGCCCTTGGTAGTGCCCTCGATACGCTGGCCGCCGATCACAGCCGCTGAGCCGACGATTCTGACCTCGGCGCGGTCTAGGTCAATGTGCTCCCAGCGGAGGTTGAGCAGCTCGCCGCGACGCGCACCTGTGTACGCGGCAAGGTGGTAGAAGGCGAACAGACGATGATCCGCGGCCAGTTGCAGAAAGTCTTGGAGCTGGCGTGGCGACCACACCTCCCCGAGTTCATGGCGGGCACCCCGGGGCCGCTTCGCCCGCTCAGCCGGGTTAGATGCGAGCACCTGGTCCACGACCACAGCATCACGGAAGGCCTTCCGCAAGATCGCATCAAGACGGCGCGCTGCGCGCGCCGTGGGCCGACCCTTGCGCCGGCCTCCGGCCTTGGGGGGCCCCGGCGGGCACGCGCCGGCCCTCACGCCATCGTGCCGCTGATCATGGCAGGCCATCCGGCAGGGCATCCGGTGCTGGACATTGCCGTCTTCCTCGGCGCTTCCAGTGTCCCGCTCCCGGCCACCGCGTCGAGGTCGCTCCCTGCGGTCGCGTCGCATGCGATCGGCTACGCCGAACCTCGACCCGGCACCCGCTCGCCAGGGTTCCGGCGCCTGTCGAGGATGACGGAGGGGACCAAGACGCGACCCCGTGACCTGCGCTGTGATGCCACGGCGCAGGACGGACCGCCCAACTTAGTGGAGAAAGTCGAGCGCCGCGGCGCGGAACTCAGCCGACATCAGCGCGCCGCGATGATCACCGGGCACCGGGAGGTATTTCGCGTTCGGAAGGGTCGCTGCCAGCTGGTCGACAGGATCGTCCTCGGTTCCCGCGACGAACAGCGTCGGGACCGTGGGCAGGTCGGCGCCTGCATCGAACGGTTCGGCGGCCAGCGCTTCCATGAGCAGCAGCATCTGATCCCGGTCGAGGTGGGGCTGAGAGATCCAGGCTGCGAATTCGGCGAGGTCGGGGTCGGGCGCCTCGGCTTCGCCTTTGGCCACCGTGCGGAGCAACTCGATGTCCATACCGGCCAGCGGGTCGGTCGTGCCCAGCCCCTCGAGGACCAGGCGCCCTACCCGGCCAGTGGCAGCCAAGGGCCAGGCCAGCCGGGCGCCGAGCGAATAACCGACCACGTCGGCCTCGTCTTGGCCGGTGCTGTCGATCGCCGCGACCAGGCCCGCAATGATCGCGCTAACCGAGATCGCGTCGCGATCGGCCGCCGGGCACGAGCCATGACCGGGCAGGTCGACAGCGACCGTCCCACGCCCTTGGGCAGCCAACGCCTGCGGCCAGCCCGGCTCGATCCAGTCGATCTGGGCACTACTGGTGAATCCATGGACGAGCAGCACCGGACGCTCGCCCGGGAAGCTGTGGACGGCGAGCCTGAGTTGCGACGTCATAGGTTCTCCGATTCCGCTGCTACCAACGCGCCCGCAGCTGGCGAGGCTCGCGCATGGGTTGCAGTTCACCGTTATACCACCGCATTCAACCGGGACCGCTCAAGGACGTTGGTCCAGCTTGAACCGATCTGAACGCCCACGATCCGAGCTGCTAATGCGGTTGGGTTTGTGGCCCGGCAGCCCTAGAATCCTAGACCCGGAGCGAGCCGATCTTGCTAACGGATTTGCTAACGATGGACCTGGACGACCGTGGATGCGACTGGAAGCGATCACCTTCCATGTGCGCCAAGAGCAGGGCAGGCCGACGATCGAGGACGACCCTGGACACCTCTGATCTTGCTACGGATCAGAAGGTTGGGGGTTCGAGTCCCTCCGAGCGCGCCAACGAATCCGCAGGCAGACATCTTGATCACTCGCTGACCTGCTCGTCCTCATTCTCATGGCATGACCCATGATCTCCTGGAGCATCTTCGGCGGGTCTCCAGCCTGGATCATCAGCGAGGCGGCCGTGTGCCGCAGGTCGTGAATGCGGAACCGGACGCTCAGCCCCGCATGAGCGCGAGCTGACCGGAAGACCGCACGCCGCCAGTTGGATAGCCGCAGTACGCTGCCGCCGGGCTAGCATTCTGCATCGAGCACTGCGAGTCGTCGTGACCCTGTGGCGGTGTTGACCCACTTGGACATGTTGACGATTTCATGATTCTCCGACCCTGATCCGGGCGCGCTGAAGGAAGGCCGTCCGCGCGGCGGCAGCCTCTGTTAGCAGCTCGACCACCGATGCACCCTCCGGCGATGCCCCCCCAGACCTCTCTCCCTGTACCGCCTCCCACAGCCGATTCAGTCCGCTCATGGCGTTTCGGGCTGCTGCTCGAACTTCGCTCGGGAAGAACAGTTCAACCCTTGCTCCTGCAGTCAGTTGAGCTGGGCGGATTTCGGCTGGCAGCCTGTCAATTTGTCCCGCTTGGAAGTTGAGGCAGGCGAAGTAAAACGCGTCATACGTCGCAAGGAAAGTAACCGCCGCCTCTTGACGCTCCTGGTGGTTGCGGTGCTGCGCAGCATCCTTCTCACGTCGCCGTTCACCGCGAGCGGATGCGTATAGCGTCAGTCCGACGGCGGCAAGAGTCGATGCTGATGTGGCAACCGCAGTGACCACCTGTGTTGCGATTTCCGTCATTCTCAGTGCCCTCCGCCCAATGCACCAAGCGCCAGATACGGTAACTAAGCCAACTTCACGGCTTACGAGGTGCTCGTCGGCGGGGCAGAAGCGTTGGCTGGCAGTCTGGACACCGAACCTCGATAGACCCGATCACAGAGCGTAGACCCAGTTCATCAAGTTCTGTAACACTTCAAGTGGTGCCGAAGCGTTGCGTATCAGGTGGAGCCGGACAACCATCCAGATCTCGGTGACCCCAGTGCGCCCCCCGGGTGACCCCCGGTGTGAGACCTGGGCTGATGCTTTCCGGATTGTCGTTGGGTGATGCTTGACGCGGACCCTAGATGTTGTAGTCGATGACGGTGCGGGGGTGGGCGACCAGCTGGATCCCCTCGTGGAGAATGCGGAACTGGCTGTCTTCGATGACGACGGTGACGACCTTCCCGCGGTGAAACGTGCCCGAGGTGGATCTTTACCCCGGCGACCATCATGGCGCCTTGGCTGGAGACCACACGGGTCACTTGCAGGGCCTGGGTGGCTGGTTCGGGAGCGTGCCCGGCGAGGCGTGCTCCGTGCAGGCGGCCGCGGGCGGCGGGGGTGAGCGGGCTGGGCAAGGTGCGGGCCAGGGTGCCGTCGGCGGTGGATGAGCTTGGCGTCGACGCGGAGGGTAACGCGCTGTCCGGCGTAATCTGATAAGGAAGAGATCACGGGGCCAGCGGGACACGAAGGCTACCGTCAGGTGGCCTGGTCACCGGGCGCGGTCCTCGTGCCACGTGAGGTGCGCCTCATATTCCGTGACACCCGTCTTGAGCGAGTACGGACCGCGGATGCGCTGCAGCCGGGGCGGGACATCCTGGTATTCCCGCCAGGAATCGTCGCCGCAATCACGGCAGATGATCTCAAACGCGCTGGTATAGCCGCCTTCCGGCTGGCCGTCGGCGGCGTGGGCTTCCTGCCGCCGCAGCGTCGCTCTCCAGTCTTGCCCGAGTGCTGTGCTGACCGTCATGACGGACCCTCTCGTGACCGGTGAGGCACCTCGCAGGGCCCCACGTGCCAGCCCCCGCCGCGGCCCGCGGCGCGGGCCCTTAGTGATCACGGCCAGGTCCGGCTGCCTGCACTGTGATCGCAGCAAGCAACTCACGGGGACGGGCGGGAAGCCCGCTAAGGTGTAGCAGCGGACATTATGTCCATACATTAAGCCGGGACGCCTGGGGTTTCAGCGAAGAGCAAGTGACGAGCACATGAACGTCTGACAAGGCCAGCGCCTGGGGTTCCGGTTGGATGCTGCCAGCGCATCGACACCCTGATAAGGAAGAACTCCGTAGTTCGCGTCGGTTGTCAAGCGTGAGTTGACGGTCAATTCACAGCCAGACTGCCGGTGGCCGCCCGGCCCCAGTGGCCTCATCATGGCCTCACAGCAGCGCTGAACGCCGCGAGTCAGAGCGCGTCGCTGCGCAACGTTCCAGCAGGTCAACGGCATACGAGCTGGTAGCCGGTGATGTGGACCTCAGCGGCGACGAGATCGACGTCACTCCAGCGCAGGTTGAGCAGCTCGCCGCGGCGGGCTCCGGTGTAGGCGGCCAGGTGGTAGAAGGCGAAAAGCCGGTGCTTTTTGGCAGTATCGAGGAAGGCGCGAAGCTGTGGTCCAGTCTTCCTGGCCGGGCAGCGCGGCTCAGCTAGCGGGGTGGCTTTCCCTGATCTGGGCGACAAAGGTCTTGACGGCGGGGAAGGCGAGGTCCGGGCGGTCGCGGAAGATCGTGTGACGCGCTCCAGGAAGACGGACGAGACGAGTGGTTTCGGCTGGCAGCTGGCTGGCTAGCTCCTCGACCACAGGCAGCGGGCAGACCGGGTCGTCCTCGCCGGCGAGGACCAGGATGGGGCACCGGACGGCACCGAGCAGGCTCCAGGGATCGAAGCTTGAGACCTCGTGACTGGCGTAGTGCGAGGCGACGTCCGGGTTCCTGATCATCCGGGCCAGAAACTGCCGGGATTCCTCGGCCCAGCCCGGCGTGGCACTGTAGAGCGGGTAGCAGACACGGCTGAACTCAGCCTGCAGGTCCTCGGGGTCCTTGGCGTAGATGCGCTGGACGATGGCGGCTGCCTCGGGGCCGCCGAGGCGGCCGAACGCCTCGATGACCTGCGGTCCGCCCCAGTGGCCCCCGGTCGTATTGGCCAGGATGACGGCGCTGGGATGATCTGGAAACAGCGCTGCATAGGTGAGAGCGACGTCCCCGCCGAAGCTGCTGCCGAGGATGACCGGCTTGTGCAGTCCGAGCGCGTCGCACAGCCGTCGCAGGTCGTCAGCCCAGGTCCGCATGTTCCAGGACTCGGCGCTGCTGCGGTCGCTGCGGCCGTGGCCGCGCAGGTCGAAGTACAGGACCTGGAAGTCGTCGGCCAGCGGCTCTAGCGCGGACTTCACCGTCATGTGGTCTAGGCCGGGGCCGCCGTGGACGGCCACGAGGACCGGGCGCTCCACCGTCGTGTCTCCTTCCGGGATGACTGACGGGCCGGATGCGTCGAACCAGAGGGACACATCACCGAGGCTGATGCGCATGCGACCTCCAGGACGACTGCGGCGGGCCGGTTCAGAGGCCCACGGTAATCTCCAGAACGCCATCCACGCACCGAGTCCATCGCGGGCGCCATTGAACTGTGAGCTTGTGCGGCGAGACCCGGCGCCTATCTGGAGGACGGGCAAAGCGATGGCGCGCGCCGCGAAGTTGGTCGACCGGACCGTGGACCCCTGCGCCTGTCGCGATGTATCTTGTCGACATGAGCGAGCTTTCGCCCGAGGACATCGCCGCTGCGGCGGCCGTGCACCGCGAACTTGGCCCTGACTACAGTGACGCGGTGGCCGAGTCGTTCTTCGAGAAGATCGACAGAGAGCTAGATGCACGTATCGACGCGCGCCTAGCTAGCTCACCAGCGGACCGTAGACGCGAGGCGCTGCCCGCTACGGTCGAGCGGAGCAGTGTACTGACCGGAGTGAAGATTGGCATAGGGATTGCAGGTGTGCCGCTTAGCGCTCTGTTTATTGTCGTCAGCAAGGAATATAACGCGACCCATTCGCCTGGCATTCGCATGTGGCCTACGGAACTCCTGATTATCTGGGCTTTGATAGCGGCGGTTTATGTTTTCGGTGCGGTCAAGCACCGGCGATCCTCGCGCCGCCGCTGACTATGCCTGGCGAGCGCTGCCTGGCGCCGCTGCACGTCACCGCTGGCATGAACTCGGGATGAACGGGAGTGCCAGCCTCATCGGTAATTACCTATCTCACCGCCCTGGTGTGATGGTGGGGAAGGTCCAGGTGCTGTTCAGGATCTCGGGCCGGGGCCGGTAGAGGCGGACCAGGTAGTTCCAGCCGTCCATGATCGGCAGGCAGTTGGGCCGGTCGCCCGAGCAGCCGCCGAAGTGGACAATGACCGATCCGTCGTGCTCGTGGATGGCGGTGATGCTGTTCACGCTGACTGCGCCGTGGTCGGTGGGTTCGAAGAACCCCTTGGCGTTGTACAGCGAGATCGACCAGAAGCCGTCGACGGGCACGTTGCGGACGGTGAGCTGGTACTCGCCGACCGGCAGGCCCGGGTTGACATTGATGTAGTAGGCCTCCTGTTCGGGCAGCCCGCCCCACCCGGCCGCCGCCGCGATCAGGTGGCGCACCGGATCGACGTGCTGCCGGGCGCCGAAGGCCCGGTCAAACCCGCCGAGGCCCTTGGCCAGCTCCAGCAGCGCCGCCCGGGTGGCGTCGAGGCTGGGCTGGTCATAGTCCGGCGGCACGAACGGGCGGGCCGACCCGGCGCGCAGGCCGAACTGGTCCTGTACCGCGTTGACCGAGGCGACGTCGCCAGGATCGCCCGGGTCTACCAGCACCTGCGCTGCGGCCACGACGTAGGGCGTGCCGAACTCTTCCACCGTCAGGTCGTGCTCGCCGGGCTCGTGGAAGATCTTGTTGACGTAGTGGTCTTGGTTCACCACCATCACCGACATATACCGGCTGCCCGCGTCAGGGATCGACAGCGCCGCTCCGGCGGCGATGTCCACCACCGCCGCGCTGTACAAGGTGTCGCGGTTCATCCGGATGACGGTCTGGCGGTCAAGCGGTGTCGGCGCCCGGTAGTGCAGCCATTGATTTTACCGAGCCACGTCCGCCGCGACTGCAGCGAACATACGGTCAGACTCAGCCCGGGCAAAGTTATCGCCGCTAACCTTCACCCCAGTCACGACCCCATGCTCTGTGGCACGGCCCAGACCCGGATCGCCCGCGGAGGGTGAAACGCGAAGCAACCCCGGCTGGACACGCGCAGCTGCCCTTCGGCTCGCTGCATCGGCGGCAGCAAGACCGACCGATCTCTCACAGCTTTCTCACAGACTGAGCGCTCTGCTAGGCACGCACCCGGGTGAACAACACGTTTTGCACGTAGGTGATTTCTGCCGATCAGATGCCATCGCCGATGTCGGCGGAAGGATCCAGCGCCTGCAGGGCTGCGTTATCCCAAGGGGGCTGGCGGGGCGCTGGTATGCAGCTCGCGATGGCACATGAGCTGCTAGCACCGATGAAGGCCCACCCGGCTCCCGTGGCGCCGTTGTGCCATGCGCCAGGCCGGTGGCCCGCGGGTCTGAGCATCCAGCACCAGCCGACATATCCGTTGCTCATGGCGGCCCGCGGGGTCAGGGCATCAGCGGCAGCGGCGGGAAACGGTGAGTCGCCCGGCCGGGCAGCGACCCACGCCAATCGAAGCAGATCATCGACCGTTGCCCGCAAGCCTCCGGCGGGGGCGAATGCTCCCAGGTCCCAGGCCTTACCAGGGACGGCAAGCGCAGACGTGGGCAGATCCCCGCTGCTGGTCATGCCCAGGGGCGTGAGCACCCGGATCCGGGCCAGTTCCCAGTACGGGAGCGCCGCCGCGGTCGCCAGCGCATGCCCGAGGAGTGCCGCACCCAGGTTGCTGTACGCAGCCTTGCCCGGCCTGCCAGGCCGCACCCGGCGGGTATCGCGGATCAGACGGCGCAATGACGTCCCTCGATAAGGATCGCCCGGATGCGCCAGCGCCCGGAGCCGGGCGGCTCTGCCCACCGCGTCCACGCGAGAAGCGTCTCAGCCTCATGCCAGGCTCCGAAAGCCTCTGCCGGAAGAAGCGGCCATTTGGACGCAGCTGGCCCGTACGGGATCCCTTGCACGCCCTAGGTGAAGTTGCGCCGAGAACGTCCGGATGCTGTTAATGATGGCTGACCAGCAGAACTACGAGCACGACCACCGCCACGCCGAGGGCCACGCCCATGATGACCACCCCGGCGTCGGTCAGGCCAACCAGGTGCAGCCGCTCTGCTCGCGCTTCGGCGCGCTTTTCCTGTTCACGCTCGGCCTTACCCGGCTTCGGCGGCGGCCCTGGTGGCGGCGGAACGCGCGGCCCGCGCCGACCTCTGAACGGCCGCCACTTCGGGCCGCCAAATGACCAGTTCCATGACAAGTTATTCCGGCTATACGGGTCGTTCGGGTCATCCATCGGCACCTCGCGGGTGAGCGCCCTGCTTAGCTCCGAGTATGAGGTAATCAGACGCAGGGTGACCCTGCTGACCTGAGCCAGGCACTGACGTCACCGTCCTTCCTGGTAGCTCCGGGAGGGCGCGTAACGTTGGCTGCACACCCCGTCTTAGCGGGGTGTGCAGACCAACCAGTGGAGGTGCCGGATGGCCGAGCTCCCGCCGCCCCCAGAGGGAATCGTGCTGACCCACTTCATCGTCTCGGACGATGTCGAGCGCTCCCGGCGTTTCTACACCGAAGTACTCGGCGGCAGGCTGGCCTTTCCCGGAGAGCCGGTCAATGTTGCACTAGCCAACAGCTGGATCGTCATCAATAGCGGCGGAGGCCCGACCGACGACAAGCCGTCGGTCACTCTGGAGACGCCACGCGATCCTGACCGGGTCAGCAGCTTCCTCAATATCCGGGTCAAGGACATCCACGCCGTGTATGCGGAGTGGAGCGCCCGGGGTGCTCAGTTCCTGACGCCGCCGAAGCAGCACGCGTATGAGATCCGCTGCTACATCCGCGATCCCGACGGTCATCTGATCGAGGTGGGGCAAACCACCGACCCAGACGGTGACTGGTCGCCCGCTCACTGGCCATCGAGTACGCCCGCTGGCGACTCCGAGTGAATGCCGAGGTCACCGGCGAATCCCTCACGTCGACGGCGGCCAGTCCCCCGACAAGCATTGAAGCCTGGCTCGAACCTCGACTACCCAGCGACTGTTCCCTTTTGATCGACCAGTGACCTCAAGAGATCTTCCACGTTGTCGTAGTTCGCTTTGAGGCCATCGGTCTTAGTCATGTGGTCACGGCCAGCCTTGTCGCGGAACGCCAGCCTATGCGTCAGCTTCGTCACTCCGTCAGCCTCGTGCAGTTCCACGGTCTCGACGGCCTCCGCATCTGGCCACCCTTCGAACAGCCACGTCTCGACGGTCCGGGTCGGCGGCACGACCTCCAAGAAGGTCCCCCGAAACGACATCTCGCGCCCGTCGTCGGCCACGAAGACGAAGTGGTAGTTCCCTCCGACGCGCAGGTCGATCGAGCAGACCTTCACCTCCTCCCCATATGGGGCGATGGTCTTGCGCACGTGCTCCGGCTTCGTCAAGACGTCGAAGACGAGTTGGATCGGAGCGTCGAACTCTCGAGTAAGGACAATCTCGAGATCATTCGGGAACTCGATGACTGCTGACCCATGCCGATTAGGTGTCACTTCTGCTCTCTCCTCCTTGTTGTTGTAGCTCCTTGAGGTAGTCATCCACCCGGTCCAGCCGGTCGTTCCACGCCTGCTCGTACCGGGCCAGCCACTCGTGCATCGGCCGGAGGCGCGCGGGTTCCAGGCGGTACAGCCGGCGGCGCCCCTCTGCCCGGCACCTGACGAGCCCCACCTCGCTGAGGACCCGCAGGTGTTTTGAAACCTGCGGCTGAGACATCGAGAGGTCGTTGACGATCGCCCCGACCGCCTTCTCGCCTGCGATCAGGGCGTCCAGGATTTCGCGTCGGTCAGCCTCAGCAATGGCATTGAAGACATCCGACGTCGTAGAAGCGCGGGCCACGGGCCCATCGTATTCCGATATCGACATATGTCAAGGCCACTGGCTCGTCCATGACCACGCTCCGCGGGTTCAGAAATCCACTACGGGATCGAGCGAGATAGGCGAAGGAACATCTCGTGGAACGTGCGCGGCGATCGAGCCGTGCCGGAGCCTTGTTCACCGTCCCGCACAAGATCGCGGGATAAGCGCGGGATCACGGTTGCCGGGTCGGATGGCAGCAGTAGCGGCGCTTCAGTTCAGGCATGTAGGCGGTGCAACCCGCGCGGCGCGGCGGGCACTACGGGAAGCGCGCTTGCTTACTGCCCGGTTCGGCCGTCGATGCGCTCTCGCAACAGGTCCGCATGCCCGTTGTGCCGGGCATACTCCTCGATCATGTGAAGCAGCAACCAACGCAAGGTGTACGTCTCACCCTCAAACTCCGCACCAACATCGAGAGATACCGCTGCATCCGTCAGCTTGCGCGAGTTCTCACATGCGGCATGCCATGCGGCGAAGGCATCCGCCGTCGAGGCGGTCTCGACTTCCCGGAAGGCCGCGTCGAGATCCAGGTCCGGTCCGGGAGCCCAGATCCCTCTCATCGGCTCGCCAGCGAGCAGCATGCGAAACTGGCACTCCATCTCGGCCATATGCCGCACCAGACCCAGCAGTGACAGCGCCGACGGGGGCACCGCCTGCTGCTGGAGCTGCGTATCGGTCAGCCCCTCGCATTTGGTGGGCAGCGTGGCCCGATGAAAATCTAGGAATGCTGTCAGCATCGCCCGTTCGTCAGCAGCGGAGGGTGGCAAGGAGCGGTCGATAGTCATGGCCTCCATCCAATACCAGCCAGGCATTCCGGCTCAGTTACTGCCGCCGGCGGGAACCTCGGGCTCCAGGATGGCCGCCGCCTCCTGGCCCAGGTAGTCGGGGCTGAGGTAGAACTGGTCGAGCTTGACACATGTCGATAACGGAATATGTTAGAGCTGTGGCCCGCTCCTCCACGACGTCGGATGTCTTCAACGCGATTGCCGAGGCGCACCGTCGCGAAGTCCTGGATGCGCTGATGACGGGCGAGAAGGCGGTCGGGGAGATCGTGAACGACCTCTCGATGTCCCAGCCCCAGGTTTCGAAACACCTGCGGGTCCTCAGCGAGGTGGGGCTCGTCAGGTGCCGGGCAGAGGGGCGCCGCCGGCTGTACCGCCTGGAACCCGGGCGCCTCCGGCCGATGCACGAGTGGCTGGCCCGGTACGAGCAGGCGTGGAACGACCGGCTGGACCGGGTGGATGACTACCTCAAAGAACTACAACAAGGAGAGCGGAAGTGACACCTAATCGGCATGGGTCAGCAGTCGTTGAATTCCCGAACGATCTCGAGATTGTCATCACCCGTGACTTCGACGCTCCGATCGCAACTCGTCTTCGACGTCCTGACGAAGCCCGAGCATGTGTGCAAATGGTTCGCTCCATTCGCTTGTGAGGTAACGGTGTGCTCGATCGACCTGCGCGTCGGAGGGAACTACCACATCGTCTTCGTGGCCGACGACGGAACCGAGTGCTCGTTTCGGGGAACCTACCTGGAGGTCGTGCCGCCGACCCGGACCATCGAGACGTGGCTGTTCGAAGGGTGGCCAGATGCGGAGGCCGTCGAGACCGTGGAACTGCACGAGGCTGACGGAGTGACGAAGCTGACGAACAAGCTGGCGTTCCGCGACAAGGCTGGCCGTGACCACATGACCAAGTCCGATGGCACTGAAGACAGCTTCAACAAAATGGAAGATCTCTTGAGGTCACTGCTCGAGCCAAAGGGAACAGTCTCTGGGTAATTGCGGATCGAGCTAGCCACCGAGGGCCGACGGTGCTGAGCGTATCGGGTGGATTGATCGGCAGTATGCGTTGGATTAGCCTCGTCGTGGGCATGAGGCGGTGTCGCGCTAGTGGGCCGCCCAGTATCGCTGGCCGCCAGGGGCGGATGAATTCGATGGACATCACCAGACGCCGCGAGCTTGCCGGCCGGCTGCTCGATGGCTACGTGCACGGCGCGGCGGCTGCTACCGAGGCGACGGCCCGGGCGCTGGTGAAATCGGCGGCCGCGGACGCCGTGGTGCTGGTCGAGGGCATCAGTGACCAGGCCGCGGTCGAGACGCTGGCCGTCCGCCGCGGCCGGAACCTCGGCGCGGAAGGCGTGGTCGTCGTGCCGGTTGGCGGCGCTCATGCGGTGACGCGCTACCTGATGCAGTTCGGTCCTGCCGGAGCCGGGCTGAGGCTGGCGGGCCTATGCGATCTGGGCGAGGAGGGCGTGGTCCGGCGTGGTCTAGCCCGGGCCGGCATCGGCGTCCCGCGTACGCGGGACGACATGGAGCGGCTCGGGTTTTATGTCTGTGTCGACGATCTGGAGGACGAGCTGATCCGCGCGATCGGCACTGGCCTGGTCGAGGCGCTCATTGACTCGCAGGGAGATGTCGGTTCGTTCCGCAGCCTGCAACGACAGCCTCAATGGCGCGGTCAGCCCGCGGCGGCACAGCTGCGGCGGTTCCTGGGCAGCGGTGCCCGGCGCAAGCTCCGGTACGCCCGGCTGCTTGCCGGGGCGGTGGACCTTGACCGGCTGCCGCATCCGCTGGACGCACTGCTGTCCGGGAGCAGTCCGCGGTAGCAGCGCAGCCGTGCGCTGGCAGGAGGATGGTCAGGGAGATCCTGACGCCGTAAGGTGATGCCTGACAGTCGTCAGGCATCACCTTACAAATCCTCGGCAGTCAGGAGCCCGGAATGGCCAATCCAGCGAACGTGCAGCAGAACAGCACAGTCCCGGCCGGCGCGTCTGAGATGCGATCAACTGTCGCGTGCTCGTTCTGCATGAAGCCGCCTACCGCGGTGCTGAAGATGATCGCCGGCCCTGGCGTTTTCATCTGCAATGAGTGCGTCGGCCTCTGCACCGACATCATCGCGACCAGCCTGGCGGGCGAGTCCGGGCCCGGAGTCGAGGCCTGGGAACAGCAACTGTCCGACGACGAACTGCTCGCGCACCTACCCAAGGTCGCTGCGCTCAGCGCCCAGGTGGAACGGCAGCTAAGCGGCTGGGTCCGACAAGCCCGCGACCGGGGCCTGACCTGGACCAGGATTGGCGAGGCGCTGGGCATGACGCGCCAGTCGGCATGGGAGCGGTTCTCGGGCGAGGACTGATCACGGCCGAGACTGGTGGCCGAGCCGTGGCCTGGCAGCGCCGGCCGCACAGCCTGCGGGCGGCGCGGCGTCTTGGCGCTCAGGCAGGCGCTTCGTCGTGGAACGGGGGAGCGTAGGAGATGCCGACGATCAGGCCATCCTCGGTGAGAAGCCTGGCCACAGTCTGGCCCCACGGCTCTGTGCGGGCCGGGTGCAAGAGCTCAAAGCCCGCGCGCTGAAGCTCGTCGCCTGCCGCTGCGACGGCGCCCGCGTCCTCCACCTCGAACTCGATTGATGCCTGGGGGACCACCCGGTCGGCCGGCCACTGCGGTGTGCCAAAGCACGCCTCTGCTGCCTCCGAGAGCGGCCACACACCGAAGTGCTTGCTGCCGGGGATGCTGCCGCTGGAGTAGTAGCCATCGCCTTCGCCCTCCAGCGGGAGACCGAGGGCATCGATGAACAGCTTGCGGCTCTGCGGCGGGTCGGCGGCGACAACCGCCACGCTCGCGACGAAGAGAACGTTCATGTGACAAGCATGCCAACACCATCCGCCGGTGCGAGCGGTGGGCTGGGCGTCTTAAGCTATGGGTGACCTTCGGCCCAATCCCGCAGCGGCCGGGTCATACCCGAACGTAAGAACTCCCGAACTGCACGTCAGGGTCGTTCTCGGTCGTGAACGAGACTCTGCGTGCTGCCCGGAACCCCGGCTGCCGCTGTATGAGGGCTCATGAAACGACTGCTGCAGGTTGTCACACGCAAATTGCCGCTCGTACGGGCCGGTCTGGGCGCGGCAACCGCGGCCGTGCTTTTCGTGGCCGGCTGCGCGGCAGGCCACTCGCCGGACCAGCGATCGACTGCCGCAGCCCAGCAGTCACCTTCGACACTCATGCACTGGGGGTCCTACTTCGGCGGCCGGAAGGGGAGGATCTTCGACATCCAGACCTCACCGGTCGCGGTGACTGTGCCCGGAACCGTGGCCGAGGTGGGCACCTCTAACTCGACCGAGTACGCACTCCTGACCGACGGCGCCCTGTACGCCTGGGGCCTCGGCACGCACGGCCAGCTGGGGGACGGCGGCAGGAAGAGCTCGTTCACCAAGCCCGTGCGGGTGCGGTTCCCCGCGGGAGTGAAGATCGCGTCAATACCTACCGACGTCATGCCCTACAACACCGGGCTGGCCGTTGATACAAACGGCAACGCCTGGGGCTGGGGCCAGAACGGCGGGGGCGAGCTGTGCCTGGGAAATACGAAGCTGTACCGCACGCCCGTCGAGCTCCCGCTGCACCAGGTCACCACCCTGGCCGGCGCCAGCAACCACGCGCTGTACGACGCCGCCGGCACGGTCTACGCGTGCGGGCAGAACCTCAGAGGCGACCTGGGCGACGGCCGCAGGCGCAGCAGCACCCGGCCGGTTAGGGTGATCGGGCTCGACGGCCTGCCCGTCACCCAGCTGGTGGCCTCGTTCGCGAACTCCGGGGCGCTACTGGCCAACGGCGAGTACTTCGACTGGGGCTACAACGCCGGCGGCCAGCTCGGCGCCGGCCGCGCCGGCCATTCCTCCGGGGTTCCTGTCCGGGTGCACCTCCCGCACCCGGTGCGGCAGGTCGCCCAGGGCGGGTCCATCTGGAACAACGGACAGACGCTCGTCATGCTGTCGGACGGCTCGACGTGGGCCTGGGGGAATGACCGGGCCTTCCAGCTGGGCGACGGGCTCACGGGGGTGGAGCCAGTGCCGGTGCGGTTCTATCCTCCTCCTGACATCACCTACCGGAGCCTGGCCACCGGGTCCGCCACGTCCTATGCCGTCTCGACGTCCGGCAAGGTCTACGCATGGGGCGTCAGCCATGTCGGCCAGGTCGGCAACGGGCACACCGACACCGCTGCGTCGTCCGTCCTCGTCGCCTCCGGGGCCACGCTGATCTCCGCCACCGCGAACAACGTGGTCATCAGCGTGCCCAAACGTATGTAACCTCCCGGGACTAGAAACGAGGTAGTAACTCGGCGGCGAGGAGTCTGGCGTGGCAGAGCTGCAGCTGGAGGGCGACGAGCTTCAAGGTCGGGATGCGCGTCCCCGGCGTCGCCACTGTGGCCACTGTCCGCGGCCATGGCGAGAAGGTGTTCGTCGCAGTCCACGGCGACACGCCCCGCGGTGTGCGGGTGCGCTTGGAGGGTGCCCCCTGGGATGAGTGGATCGTCGGCTGCGCAGATCCCGAAGCCGCCGCCGCCACCCTGGCGCCAGCGAGCTGAGCCGCCGCTGCCCGCCCACGCGGCGCGACAGCCGGGCCGTCAGCCGCGGACACCCGCTCAAAACAGCGATCAGGCCGAAAGTCCAGGCCATCAACCCAAGGTCACGAAACATCGAGGTTAATGACAGCCCGGTCGCCCGGAGCGCTTGGCTGCCGCTACTAATTGGCCTATGACGCCAATAGTGCCGACAGGGCTAACGCAACCGGCAATTATGGCGCTGCCTTAATGAGCTGATGGCAAATCCGGCTCTATCCCCCGTTTCCGCGCCCCCTTCGCAGCCAGCTGACCTGCGGCTATCAGGTCTGCCGTACCTCTTTGCCCGAACATATCCATGCTTAAGATCAGTTTTAAGCAAGGAGCAGAGTCATATCGATCATTACCGCTTGACATATGCAAGTCACGGCTGAAAACGATATACACTGCGAGGCTTCAAAAAATAGCAGCTAGATTTTTGTTAAAGGATCGCGAACAAGGATGCGGTCTCTTATGCTCATCAGCGTCCCCCCACATACGTGAGGCGGGGCCACGGGGTGCGCCTTTGGCGCTGATCATTGCTCGGCCGCTTGCGCGGCACAATCATGCCCTCTTACCCGAATGGTGGTACATCTGTGCCTAGTGACCTGCTCGTCGTCGGCCTGGGATATGTCGGCTTGCCGCTCGCCCGAGAAGCAGCCCGATCTGGCCTAAAGGTCGTTGGTTTCGATCTGAATCAGGACATCGTGAATGGACTGAATTCGGGAACCTCGCACGTGGGCGACCTGGCTGACGCAGATATCGTAAAGATGCTGGACTGCGGCTTTCATGCGACGGCACATGAGGATGAGGTCGATGAGGTGCAGACCGCAGTCGTCTGCGTGCCCACGCCCCTGACGGCCGACAACGGACCTGACCTGACCGCTGTGCGGGCCGCTTCAGAAATGATCGGGCGCATTCTCAGGCCGGGCATGCTCGTCGTGCTGGAGTCCACCACCTATCCGGGCACAACCGACGAGGTCGTGCGTCCGATCCTGGAGAAGGAGTCCGGGCTGACGGCGGGTCTGGACTTCGCTCTGGCCTTCTCACCGGAGCGGATCGACCCGGGCAACGAGCACTACTCGATCCGCAACACGCCAAAGGTCGTGGGGGGATTTACCACCTCCTGCGCCGAGAACGCCGCGAACTTCTACGGCAAGCTCTGCGACGAGGTGGTGCACGCCCGATCGGCACGCGAAGCGGAGATGGCCAAGCTTCTGGAGAACACCTACCGGCACGTCAACATCGCGCTGGTCAACGAGATGACGGCGTTCTGCCACGAGCTTGGCATCGACCTGTGGGACTCGATCAGGTGCGCGGCCACGAAGCCGTTCGGCTTCCAGCCCTTCTACCCCGGGCCCGGTGTCGGCGGTCACTGCATCCCCATCGACCCGAACTACCTGGGATACAAGGTCCGCACCCTCGGCTACCCGTTCCGGTTCGTTGAACTGGCCCAGGAAATCAACGGGCGCATGCCTGCTCACGTCATCGACCGGGCGGCGGAGTTGCTCAACCTCGACTCCAAGGCCCTCCGCGGAGCGCGCGTGCTGCTCCTGGGGGTTACCTACAAGAGGGACGTCGCCGACCAGCGGGAATCGCCGGTCGCGGTCATCGGCCGAAAGCTGGGCTGGCGCGGCGCGGACCTGGCCTATCACGACCCGTACGTGGACACCTGGTCTCCGGGCGGGACCCCGGTGCGCCGGGCCACGGATATTGATGCCGAAGTCGGCTCCGCGGACCTGGTGATACTGCTCCAGGATCACAGCGCCTACGACCTGGAGCGCATTTCACAGCGGGCCTGCCGGATTCTCGACACGCGTGGGCGCCTCGCCGGACCCAACGTCGAGCGGCTGTGAGTCAGGCACCCATGGCTGACTTCGTCGGCGCGCAGGCGCTGCGGCAGGCTCATCGAGTCCCACGGGTCAGTGCAGGCACCCGCCTTCGGGGCGCGGCGCTGTTCGCCGTGCTTGCGCTGGGTCTCCTGCTGGCGGTGAAGATCGAGTTCAAGAACCCGAACTCCAACGACGCCTTTTACGCCTACGGCATCTCGGTGACTGCCGTCATCTTCATCACGATGATCGTGTCCTTCGCACGCTACAGGGACCCGGCCGCAGTCGCCCGCCAGCGGCTCGCGGCCGCGGCCGTGGACCTGACGTACGGGGCGGCGGAGCCGCTTGTCAGCTGCATCGTTGCGGTCCACAACGAGGAGAAGCTGGTGGGTCAGTGCATCGCATCCATGGCCAATCAGACGTACCGGAACACCGAGATCATCGTCGTGGACGATGCGTCGACAGACAGCACGGCGAGCGTGCTGCGGCAGCTGAGCCAGAAGTACCCGATCAGGCTCATCGAGCTGACCGAGAACCTCGGCAAGAAGGGAGCGCTGGCCGCGGGGCTGCTGGAGTCCGAGGGCACGGTCATCGCCTTCGCCGACAGCGACACCGTCTGGGAACCCGATGCGCTCGAGCAGGCGGTGCCTATCTTCGAGGCCTATCCCGACGTAGGTGCCGTCAGCGGCCACTGCCGGGCGCTTAACG
Organism: uncultured Actinomycetota bacterium; assembly: GCA_963844655.1. Lineage (GTDB taxonomy): Bacteria > Actinomycetota > Actinomycetes > Streptosporangiales > Streptosporangiaceae > JASHPR01. Next base: position 656,087 of record CAWJPA010000003.1, read on the forward strand.
GGAACGCCAACTTCCTCACCAAGGTCCAGGACACCTGGTACGAGGGGCAGTTCTCGGTTCGGAAGGCATTTGAGAGCGTCTTCGGTGCCGTCACGTGCGTGTCCGGGCCGCTGGCGTTCTTCAGGCGGTCAGCCATTTACAACTTCATGCAGGCCTGGCAGGAGGATGAGTTTCTCGGCCAGGAGTTCAGGTTCGCCACCGACCGGACCCTGACCGCGTTTGTCCTGGGCGGGACGTACCTCGGGCCCAGAGTGCTCCCGCGGCATGCCGGTTCGGCGTTCTCGGTGCCGGAGTACCCGCTGCAGGACTGGAAGATCGTCTACTCGAAGTCCGCGCGGGCCTGGACGAATGTGCCCGCCACATTCCGCAGCATGATCAAGCAGCAGGTCCGCTGGAAGAAGAGTTTTATCCGCAACACGTTTGTGACGGGGCGCTTCTACTGGCGCCGCCCGCTCTTCCCGGCGCTCTTCTACTACATACATGTGATCTTCGTCTTCCTTGGCCCGTTCGTGGCCGCGCGCCACCTGATCTACCTGCCGCTCCGAGGAGATCCCATGTCGGTCGTCTTCTACCTTGCCGGTATCGCCTTCATCGGCCTGTCCTTTGGCCTGGCCTTCCGTTACGAGAATCCGGGCAGCAGGAGATGGCTGTACCGCCCGGCGATGAGCCTCATGTCGACACTGATGTTCTCGTGGCTGATCTTCTACTCCGCAGCCACGATCAAGAAGATGACCTGGTCCCGCGGATGACGGCGACCCAGGACCACGTCCAGACGCACGTCCAGCCCCAGGTCGGGCCGGCCCGCAAGCCCAAGCGCCACCGGATGGTCGAAGCCGTGATCGCGCTCAGCGTCTTCACGCTCTTCTGCCTCAAGATCACCAACTACGCAGACCCGAACGCCCTGCGGCCTTCTGTGGTGGCGCAGACGGTCTCGGTCACTACCAACAACATCGTCAGCGCCATCAGCAACCTGCCGTTTCTCAACAACTGCCCACGCGTTCTCCAGATGGTGGACGTGACCGGGGGCTACGTCTGCGCCGAAAGATCCGCGACCGGCACCTACGCGGGCATCTACCGCTCCTACCCGCTGGTGGGCAAGGGCCGGGAGACCATCTACGCCAGCACGGATGAGGGCAGTGTGGCCGAGGCCAACGACCTCATGAAGAACGTCTATGACGTGCCGCGCTACCGCCCGGTGACGCTGACGCGCACCCCGACCTGGTCAGAAAACCCGTTCTCGGCCAAGTACTGGCGCTTCGAGTTCTACTCCCTCCGGCCCACGCTCAACCTGCTGTATGCGTTCCGCACCACCCATAAGGCGGCCTACGCGCGGCGCCTGGTCAGCCTGGACCTGAGCTTCATCGCCGCCGAGCCGCGGTCCAAGTGGGCCTGGTCGGACCCGCACGCCGTCGCGTTCCGTGCCATGTCCCTGGCGGACACGTGGTGGAAGCTGCGGCAGGGTCACGCGCTCACTGAACAGGCCAGCACCGCGATCCTGCGCGAACTCGAGAAGACCGGCGCGTTCCTGGCCGACGCCAACCACTACCAGATTGGCGAGAATCACGGGACCAACGAGGCGGCCGCCCTCTACAACCTGGCCGTGGCCTTTCCCACCCTGCCGCACGCACACCAGTGGCTGCAGCTGGCCAGGCAGCGGTTCGAGTGGCAGATCAAAGGCATCATCGATAACGATGGCCAGCTCATCGAGAACTCGCCGTACTACGACTTCTACACGCTCGAGAAGTACTGGGAGATCTACCAGTACATGAAGGCCCAGCGGCAGGCGACACCGGCGGACTTCGCGGCGAAGCTGAAGTCGATGCTCAACTTCGCGACCTATATCCTGCAGCCCAATTCACAGGTCCCGCTGCTGGGGGCGTCCCTGGAAGCGACGATCAACTATCACGGTATCTACGAGAGTATGGCCAAAGCCGACCCGAGCCTGCTGTATGTCCTGACCCACGGGCGGCTGGGCTCTGCGCCGCCGGCCGACAGCAAGTTCTTCCCGGCCTCGGCGCTTACCGTCATGCGCTCCGGGTGGCAGGCGGGCGCCGGCTACCCGGACAGCACCTATTTGACCTTCAACATCGGCCGGTACCGGACGGCGCACAGCGACCTCGACGCCAACGGCCTCACCCTGTACGGGGAGGGCGGAGACCTCCTGACCGACCCGGGTCTTTACACCTACGCCCCGGGTCCCTACCGGAATTACTTCCACGGCACCAGGTCGCACAACGACGTGACCGTGGACGGCGAGTCGCAGTTCCAGGGCGACGGCGAGCCCGGCCCGCTCGTGACCAGGGACGGCATCACGTACCAGTCCGCCGAGAGCTCGCTCTACGAAGGCGTGCAGCACCGCCGGCTGGTCATGCTCATCGACGCCACTCACGTGCTGGTGATCGATCAGCTCCATTCGCAGTCGGTGCACACCTACCGGCAGATGTTTCACCTGTTCCCGTCCGCGCAGCTGCACAAGTCGGGGCTGACCGTGTCGGGCGTGGGCGGCACCCCGCGGCGGGAGATCACCATCCAGCAGCTGCAGCCCCAGGAGATCTCGGAGAGCGACGTCAACGGGCTGCGGGGCACACAGCCCGCGGGGCTCTGCTCGGCCATGTACGGCCGGCTGACCCCGTGTCACCAGATCGACTACCAGGCCCGAGGGCGTGACGCCTCGTTCGTGACGCTGCTGACCATCGGCCAGCCCAGGCAGCCTGGCTTCAGCATCAGCGCGAGCCCGCACGGCAGCCGGCTCGCAGTGACGTCGGAGGGCCGGCACCTGAACATCGCGCTGAGCCACAGCGCGGCGGTCGCCCCGAAGGCCTGGGCCACCGACCCCACCCCGCCGCCGGCCAAGACCAAGATGGTGAAGGCCGAGGCCAACCCGGTCAACTGGACCGCTCAGGGCGGCGGCCTGCTCACGCCCGGCCGCGCGCACGGCCATCAGCACGGCGGCAAGGTCAGCGGCCTGCGCGCGAACGGCACGAGCCTGTCGACGGTGGTCAACAACGCGGTCCGGCTCAACCTGAAGCGGCACAACGGCCGGCTAAAGCTGAAAGTGACCGGGCTGGCCCGGGTGAGCAAGCTGGAGCTGACCCTGTCCAATGACCACTGGGCCAGGTCCGCCCGCACCAACCTGCTCAACAGCCTCACCAACGACGCGGGAGGCCAGTGGCGGAGCATCTTTGTCGGCCCGAGTGGCCAGATGAGCAAGGAGGGCGGCTGGAACACCTCTCCCGGCTTCAACTGGGCGGCCGTGGACGGGATAAAGATCGAGCTGGAGGCACGGACGGCGGGCGCCCGCCCGCCCACGGTCCGCATCGGCCGGATGGTTCTCCTCCCCGTGCAGCGCAACGGGAAGGTGGTGTTCATCTTCGACGACGGCTACCAGTCGATCCTGCCCGCGGCCGCGTACATGCACCAGCACGGGATGCCGGGAGACGTGGCGGTCATCGGCAAGTACGTCGACTACCCGACGCAGGACTACCTGAACATGTACCAGCTGAAGTCACTCCAGAACGACTGGGGCTGGAACATGGTCAACCACACGCAGGCACACGTCGACGCGGTCCAGCACTACTACGACCAGAACAACCTGACCGGCTACGCGAATGACATCCTCACGCAGGCCACCTGGCTGGAAGCCAACCACCTGAACTCCGCGCCCAACTGGATCATCTACCCCCACGGCGCCACCAACAGCGCGCTCGAGAAGGTGGTGAGCCGCTACTACATGTTCGGCCGCGGGGTGACCGACAACCCGGATTCCTATCCCTTCGGCGACCCGCATGATGTCAACAATCTCGAGATCGAGTACCCAGGCGACGGTGAAAACAGCGACGTAGGGTACACATCCCCACGGGAAATCATGACGGCGGTCAAGTCCGCCCAGAAAAACCACATGACCCTTCTTCTGACGTTCCACCGCATCCATTCCCAGGCCAGTGACCTGCCCGGGTACCCCATGCAGCTGTTCAAGGAGGTCGTCAATCGGGTGCAGAAGTCAGGCGTCCAGGTCATGACGCTAAGCCAGCTCGACCGGAGCAACGGCGTGCCGGTGAAGAATCAGATACATGCCAGTACAGGCAAAAGGTCCCAGATAACGGTAAGCATCAGTGACTGAGAGAATAAAAGATTGACCAAGGCCGGAGTTTGGTCATCTGACGGGAGCGGCCGCAGAGGTACCTTACGCGTTGGCACAGTCAACGTACGCACGCCGGAATCCGAGAGGGCGCGGGGGACGTGGGAGAACAGAAATTCGCTGGCGCCGCCCGGGTGGTCTCGAAGTCCCGCCAGTTTGGCGTGGCCGCGCTCGCCGCAATGGGAATGGTCACCGGCTGCGTCGGGGCCGCGGGCCATCAGGCCGGCGGCAAGGTCAGGGCCGCGACGGTGAGCTCCACCTGCCAGCCGCAGTCGGCCACCCCTTCGGCCACGGTCACGGACTCCTATGACCGGGAGGTGCTGTCCCTGGCGCCGGTCATGTACCTGACCATGGGACACCCCGGGAAAGGCAGCGAGGCCGACCTGACCGGCAACGGGCACACGGGTACCTACCTGCCGGCCCGCTCCCGACGGGCACACCGCTGCCCAACGGCGACCAGGCCGCGCTCTTCAACGGGCGCGGGCAGTACCTGCAGGTCCCGTCGGCCAGCAGCCTGTCCGTGCCGCACACCGGCTGTCTCACCGTCCAGGCCTGGGTCCGCCCGGATGTGCTCCAGTTCCCCGAGGAAGAGGGATCCGGGTACGTGTACATCCTCGGCAAAGGCGCAAGCGGCAAGCAGGAATACGCGCTGCGGATGTACTCGCAGACGAACCGGGAAAACCCGGAACGGCCCAACCGCATCTCCGCGTATGCGTTCAACCTCATCGGGGGCAAGGGCTCCGGGGCCTATTTCCAGGACAAGGTTCAGCCCCACGTCTGGATGATGGTCACCTTTGTGATCGACAACCAGCCGTCTCCCGGCTGGCCGGACGGCTACATCGCGATCTACCGGGGCAGCCAGCTGCGCGGCCAGGTCAGCATGAGCCAGTACCACGTGACCCCGCAGGCCGCGGACGCTCCGTTCTGTGTCGCGACCCGCCAGGGCAGGTCTTTCTTCAAGGGCGCCATCGGCAAGGTCGCGGTGTTCGACTACGCGATGTCCGCGCAACAGGTGCGGTCGATCTATAACGCCATGTCGGTCAGGGCGATCCCCGGCCGCACCTGAGCCGGCGCCGGATGCGCGCACCGGCGGTCCCGCAGGCCCGGAAGCGGCCGGGCCCCGCTAGCCGGCCAGCTCCGTGAGCGAGCCGATCCGCAGCCCGTCCCAGCCCTTCTCCCGGTCGTAGACCCGGTTGCTGTGCCAGTCCGGTCCCGCCAGCAGCACCGCGCGCATGCCGACCGCGGCCGACCCGGTGAGCTCCCGCCCGCCGCCGTCACCCACGTACAGGCAGGCAGCGGGATCGGCGCCGAGGCGGGCGGCGACCGTGCGGAACAGGCGGGGGTCGGGCTTGCGCATCCCCTCGACGCAGGAGAACACGGGCGCGTCGATCAGCGCGGACACCGGCAGCCGCGGCCAGGCGTCCGGCAGCTCGGAGGTGCAGTCGGACACCAGGCCGGTCCGCAGGCCGCGCTCGCGCAACTGCCCGATGACCGGCAGCGTCTCGGGCCTGAGCCGGAACCCTGACTCCTGGATCTCCTGCCGCAGCCGGGCCGCCTCGTCCAGCCGCTGGTCACTGACCTGCACGCCCAGCCGTCCAGCGAGCGCCCGGAGGGTCTGCCGCGCATCCCCCAGCGCGCCGATGAACCGCTCGGGATACGTCTCGTCCAGGACCCGGGCCAGGTCCTGCGGGGCGACGCCGAACGCGGCCGCCAGCCGCGAGATGTGCTCCGTCCATAGGTCGGCCGGGCTGACCGGGGTCAGGGTGCCGTAGAAGTCGAAGACCACAGCGGCGATCCCGTCCGTCAGCCCGGGCATGCCGATCGGCGCGCTCTCTCCCGGGGGCATGTCCCTCCCTCTGCCTGGAAGCATCTCATTGCCCCCCACGACGCGGCGAGTTACCCCGGACGACGGTGTGAGCGCGAAGTCACCAGGAGTTCCGATTTCTCCAAGACCCCGGCCCGGGCGGAGGCGGAGGCTGGGGTCATGACTCACTCAGCAGCTTCCGTCACCACCACGGTCACGCCGAGCTCACCCGACCGGCCGCCGACCATCTGGCCCAGCGTGCCCTACCCCGATCCGCAGGCGGCGATCGACTTCCTGGTCGCGACCTTCGGCTTCGAGCCGACCGCGCTGATCCCCGGCGACCAGCCGGGCAGCTACGCCGAGATCGAGCTGCGCTGGCCGCACGGGAGCGGCGGCATCATCATCCGCTCCTGGGACCGGCCGGCGCCGAACTGGCTCTATGTCGTCACCCCGGATCCCGATCGTCTCTACGAGCGGGCCAAGGCGGCCGGCCTGGAGATCACCCGGGAGATCGAGGACACCGACTACGGCAGCCGCACGTTCACCACCGTCGACCCGTGGTCGGTCTGCTGGACCTTCGGCACCTACCCGGGCAGCTGACCTGGCCCCGTCGCGCCGGCATCCACGGCGAAGGTGACCAGCCGCTTCCCGAGGCGCCGCCGCAGCTGATGCACCGGGTCCAGGTGCAGCATCCGGGCCAGCCAGGAGCTGGGCTGCTGGCCGACGGCCAGGATCACCTCGTCATAGTGGTGATGGCCGGTCTCGGCGCGCACCGCCGGCACCAGGTCCTCATCGCTGATGATGCCGCTCGCCTCGCAGCCGATCGTGGTCAGGTGACGCGCGGTCAGGTCCATGCGATGCTCCGCGGCCTCGGCGAGGCTGTGGTCCGGGCGGGGCGCGACCGGGAATTTGCCGATCCTGGCGCCGAGCAGCAATTCCATCGCGGGCAGCTTGATCTGGCCGGTGCCGGCCAGTGACAGCACCACCACCTCGCAGGGCTCCTGCTCCTGGCGGGTGACGAGATAAGAGATCGGCTGCAGATCGAGCTGCTCGTCCACGGCGAGAAAGTCCATATCCACAACCAGCAGGTACCGCCGCATGTCCATCACTTCCCTCAACCGCCGCCAGCGGACGAATGGCGGCTGATATCCGCCTACCCTCCTCTCCCGCGCCAAACCTGCCTAGCCAGGCAGCGCGATATCGATCAGCCGCAGGACCGTGGACTCGAAGATGTCGTCCTCGTGCCGGGGCGGCCCGGCCCCGGTGAGCGCGGCGGCCAGGTGCGGGTACCGGCCGCTGGCCGCCGCGGTGGCCAGCGCGCGGACCTGCGCCTCGGCCTGCTGCTGCGCGGTCGGCCCGCTGCCCGCCCGCTCCTGCTCCAGCACGGCCTGCATCCCGCCGTACATGGTGGCGAAGCCGCTGATCAGCGCGATGACCTCCAGCCTGGCGCCGGTGTCGAGCGGGGAGTCCTCGAGCAGCCCGAGAAAGAAGTCCAGGTACCGCAGCCCGTTGGGGCCGGGCGGCGGCGGGCGGTGCAGCAACTGCGGGAGCCAGGGGTGGCGGCGCGTGATGTCCCGGGCCTGCCGGGCCAGATCGGCGACGGCCCGGCGGTGACCGGCCCGCGGCCCCGGCGGGTAGTCGTACTCGCCGTTCACGTGGTCGATCATCAGCTGCACCAGGTGATCCTTGGCCGGGACGTAGTTGTACAGCGACATCGTGGCCAGGCCCAGCGCCCCCGCCACCCGCCGCATGGTCAGCGCGTCCAGGCCCTCGGCGTCGGCCAGCCGGACGGCGGCGGCCGCGATGGCCGCGCGGTCATGCCTCGGCTTGGGGCCGCGCTCGCCCCGTTCGGGAAGATCCCAGATTGACGCGGGCGGGCCAGGTCCCTCGGTGATCGGCGCCATTCCCGGCCCTCCCCGGCTCTTACGCTCCGTCACGTAGTACCCTGGCGACAAACAACGTACATCATACGTAGATCTGATCAGCAGACCTCGGCCCCGGCGGGTGCCGTGCCGCCGCCCCGGCCCGGGAGGAGGCAGAACGACGATGAAGGTCATGTCGGCGTCGATCGAGATCGACGCCCCGCCCGTGGACGTGTGGGCGGTGCTGGTCGACCTGGACCGCTACGCGGAGTGGAACCCGCTGTTCCGGGAGGCGTCCGGCCAGGTCGCGGTCGGGAACCGGATCACGCTGAAGAGCTTCCCGCCTGGGGGCCGCCCGATGACCGTGCGCCCGAAGATCGTCGCCGCCGAGCCCGGCGTGGAACTGCGCTGGGCGGCGAGCCTGCCGGGCATCATGAGCGGTGAGCACGCATTCGCGCTGAGCCCGGCCGGCGACGGCACCCGGCTAGTGCAGAGCGAGAGCTTCCGCGGCCTGCTCGTCCCGTTCTCCGGCCGGGTCCTGGCCCGCGCCGAGGCCGGGCTTCCGGTCGCTCAACGAGGCCCTCAAGCAGCGCGCCGAGGCCCGCTGACCGATCAGGCTTCGGGCTGAGGCGGCGGGCCTGAGCTCTCGGCTCCCGGCACCCGCGTCTCGGCGTCCGCCACGTCGGCCTGCGCGCCGTTGGTCTCCGCCCCGGCAGGCTCCTCCTGCCGCCCGGCGCGCAGGCCCACGAAGGCCACGACCGCGGCCACGGCCATCACCGCGGCCATGATGTAGAGCACGGTCTGCGTGGCGTGCGCGAAGTCGGCCCGGATGAAGTGCGGGATCGCGCCGGCGCTGCCGCCGCCGCTCCGGGTCTGAGACAGCTGCGAGGCCGCGGCGCTGGCCCGCGCGCTGGGCACGCCCTGGGCGATCAGCGAGTTCGTGACCTGGTGCCGCATGTCGGTGACCAGGATGGTGCCGAGGATGGCGATGCCCATGCTGGCGGCGTAGTTCCTGACCGTCTGGGTGATGCCGGTGGCCTCGCCGTAGGAGAGCGTGGAGGCCCGGTTGACCGCGTCCGTGCTGGCCGGGCCCAGCATGAAGCCCATGCCGGCTCCGGCCAGAATGATGTACCACTGCTGGGCGCTGAAGTTGAGGTTGGTGACCTGCCCGGCCCAGAGCCAGAACCCGACGGCCCCCAGCACGCAGCCGACGACCACGGGCCGCTTGGCCCCGCCGCGGTCCAGCATCCGGCCGCCGATCTGGGCGGCGATCACGAAGCCGATGAAGAAATACAGCAGGATGATGCCGGCCTGTGAGGCCGACTTCCCCAGCGAGAGCTGGGCGTACTCGCTGCCGAAGAAGAACACCGGGATGAACACCAGGTTGGTGGTGAACAGCACCATGTTCTCGACCAGGAACGGCCGGATGCGGAAGATGCTCACCTGCATCAGCGGTGATTCCGTGCGCCGCTCGACGAAGTAGAACACGACCAGCAGCGCCAGCCCGGCGACGATGGTGATCTCGATGAGGGGGTTGTGCCAGCCCCAGACGTTCGACTGCTGGAAGCCGAACACGCTCAGGGCCACGCCGACCGCGATCAGGGCCAGGCCCCGGTAGTCCATCCGGGCGGGCCGGTGCTCGGTGGTCGGCCGGGAGATGAGGATCAGCGTCAGCGCGATGAGCGCGACCGGGATGTTCACCCAGAAGATCGCCCGCCAGGTCCACTGCGTGAGGTAGCCGCCCAGCACCGGGCCGATCGCGGTGAGGCCGCCGGCGATGCCGAAGAACAGCGCCAGCGCCTTCCCGCGCTCGCGCAGCGGGAACGTCTGCACCACAATGGCCAGCGCCGCGGGGAACATGATGGCGCCGCCAATGCCCTGAATGGCCCGGAACAGCACGATCCAGGCCTCGGCCAGGCTGCCCGTCGGGGTCAGCCCGCACAGCGCCGACGCGCCCGCGAACACGATGACGCCCAGGATGACCATCTTCCTGTGCCCGACCGTGTCGGCCAGGCGGCCGCCGAAGGCGAAGAACGCGGCCAGCGTGAGCAGGTACGCGTTGACCGCCCACTGCACGCCGGTGCTGGACAGCCCCAGTTCCTTCTGGATCTCGGGCACCGCGATCGAGACGATGGTCTGGTCGATGAACGTCATCGCGACAGCGAAGATCATCGCCGCCAGAATCAGGCCTTTGGGCCGACTACCAGTACCGCTGCTGGCTGACATTATCCCCCCATGTCTGGAGCGCACCTTTAGTCTGGTGCGGCGCAGACCCAGAGGCAATCGTAAGCGTGCCGCCCGATCCGGCCCGGTCCCGGGCTAGCGCTGGCGCGTCCACTGCGGGCCGACCGACAGCCAGGCCGTCGCCCAGCCCGCCAGCCTCCGCCGGTCAAGCAACCGCCGGGCGAGCAGGGCCAGGCCCGCGAGCACGATGGCGAGAACGGTGATCGCGGTCAGGGCCGCGACGCTGGCGCGCTCGCCGACCTGGGCCGCTGTGGCGGGGGGAACCTGCACGCGCCCGGCATGGCTGAGCCAGACGGGCACGACGCGCCCGGCGTCGGATCCGGAGGGGGCGGGGACCTTGCCGGTCATCGTCTTCCCGTCCGCGGTCCACCGGGCCTGTGCCCAGACCAGCCACGAGTTCAGTCCGTCGTTGCTCATCATCGGCCCGGGCACGGGCTGGAGCAGTGTCGCGTGAACCAGATGCCACGATTGCTGCTCGTGCCGCACGGCGGCGTTGCCGGCCCGGACCCAGTTGCCGGCGGCACCGGCCAGGAGCGGGGCGAGGACCAGGAACATGATGATGGTCGCGGGCAGCAGCCACGCCTCGATCAGGTCCGAGCGCCGCCGCAGCGGATTGCGGTCCAACCCCAGCCTGCGGGCCACCCTCGTCCACATCTTCGTGGGCGCCTTCATAACCCTTCACCCCACCGGCGAGCCGGCCGCAGCGCTGCAGCCGCCTCCTCCTAAGAGTCCCTCTCCGCGCTATCGAGCGCCACACCCGGTGGCCGCGAATCCGCCAAATCCTGACTGGCGGCAATCGGCGGGGCCACTCCCCGGGCTGGAGCTGCCTGCCCTCATCTTCACATATCCGGCAAGGATGCGGGAACCGGCCGGCCGAAGGGCCGGGGAATCGGGCGCCCTGGGCCAGAACCCCGTGGTCAGGGACGGGGCCGGGTCCCGGGGTCAGGATCCGGCGGCCTGGGCCGCGGCCGCGGCGGCCCGCCCGGCGGACAGATCCCGTTCCCTGGCGTTGCTGGCCAGCGCCGCGGCGCGCTCGAACTCGGCCCGGGCCTCGTCCGGGCGCCCCAGCTTCATCAGGAAGTCCCCGCGCACGCTCGGCAGCAGGTGATACCCCTGCAGCGTGGGCTCGCCCGCGAGCGCGTCCACCAGCTCAAGGCCGGCCTGGGGCCCGAACGCCATCCCTACCGCCACCGCCCGGTTCAGCTCGATCACGGGCGACGGCATCAGCCCGGCGAGTATGGCGTAAAGGCCCGCGATTGCATCCCAGTCGGTGTCCTCCGGCCGGAACGCACGCGCATGGCAGGCCGCGATCGCCGCCTGCAGCGCGTACGGGCCGTGCGCGCCGCCGAGCTGCTCCGCCCGGTCCAGGGCGGCCAGCCCGCGGTTGATCAGCAGCCGGTCCCAGCGGCGCCGGTCCTGGTCCAGCAGCAGGATCGGCTCCCCGTCCGGGCCGCTGCGGGCCCGGACCCTGGACGCCTGGATCTCCATGAGCGCCACCAGCCCGTGCACCTCGGGCTCCTCCGGCGCGAGCTGGGCCAGGATCCGGCCCAGGCGCACCGCATCCTCGCACAGGGCCGGGCGCATCCAGTCGTCCCCGGCCGTGGCCGAGTAGCCCTCGTTGAAGATCAGGTAAACAACTTCCAGAACGGAATCCAGCCGGGCTGGCCGCTCCCCCGGACTCGGGACCTCGAACGGCACCTGCGCCGTGGCCAGCGTCTTCTTGGCCCGGACGATCCGCTGCGCGATCGTCGGTTCCGGTACCAGGTAGGCCCGCGCTATCTCCGCGGTCGTCAGCCCGCCGAGCAGCCGCAGGGTGAGCGCGACCCTCGCCTGCACGGCCAGGACCGGGTGGCACGCGACGAAGATGAGCCGGAGCAGGTCGTCGTCGATGTCGTCGGAGAACGCGGCGTCGAAATCAGGCGTGCGACTGTCGCCCTCGGCCTCCAGCGTGCGGGCGATCTGGGCGTACTTGTGCTGCAGCTCGCGGTTGCGCCGGAACAGGTCGATGGCCCGGCGCTTGGCCACGGTCATCAGCCAGGCACCCGCGTTGCGGGGCACCCCGGAATCTGGCCACTGCTCCAGGGCGGCCACCACGGCATCCTGGGCCAGCTCCTCGGCCAGGCCGACGTCGCCGGTGTACCGGGCGAGACCGGCGATGAGCCGCGCTGACTCCATCCGGATCACGGCCTCGACCGCGGCGTGAGTCTCTGCCGTCACGACATCCGATCACACCACCCGCCGAGGGCCCGGGCAAACCTGGCGGCCAGCAGGGTGGCGGGGCCCACGCTGGTGCTCTAGGCACAGCGGAGGCCCCATCACACCGGCCGGGCCGCAAGGGCATGGTCAGTAGACCTGCCGGAGCGTGCTCTCGCCGTCGCCGGCGATGTCGAGGAACCGCTTGGTCCACTCGATCGCCTCGTCCTTATCCCGCACTTCCATCAGCGCCCAGCCGCCGATGAGCTCCTTGGCCTCGGTGTAGGGCCCGTCGGTCACGGTGATCTTCCCGTTGGACCTGGTGACCTTCGTGGCCTCCGAATACGGGGCGACCCCGCCGGTCGCGACCAGGACCCCGGCCTTGGTCGCCTCCTCGATGAACTTGCCCATCTCCTCCATCAGCTCCTGGCTCGGCGGCGCGATCGGCGCTGACGGGTCGCCCATGGTGTAGCCCAGGAATCGCATGTCGTGCTCCCTTCTGGTCAGCCAGCCGCCCTGGTGGCGGCGGGCCGGCCGGGCTGGCGGTCGCACCGCCGCCGGCCTTTCTTTGCCCACGCGTCGAACGCCGCGGGCCCAGATCGACATCCTCAGGAAAATTCTTCGCGGGATTTTCCCGATGCCCGGAAAGGCCGGCCAGAACCCTGTCACCGGTGCCTTTCCCTGCGCCCGGTTTGGGCGCCTCCGGCCCAACTGCCCCGGAGTTTGCTGACTCGCCTCGCGGGTAGACCCGCGCAGCAGTTGGCCTGGCGATGCGGCCGGGCGGAGGAGGAGGAGGTCGGCACATGGTGTCGGAGACGAGGGCCACGCAGCCGCCGGGGCGCAACGTGCTCGCGGATCTGGACTCACGCATCCCGACGAGTTTCTACTGGTACCTGGCCGTGCTGGCCTGCGTCGGCGGTTTCCTGTTCGGGTACGACACCTCGAACATCGGCTCGGCCCTGGACTTCATTCCCTATCACCTGTCGAGCTTCTGGACCGGCTACCTGGTGGCCGGGGCGTCACTGGGCGCGGGCGCGGGCGCGCTCATCGCCGGGCCGCTGACCGACAAGTTCGGGCGCAAGGTCCTGCTCATCACCGACGCCGCGATCTACGCCGTAGGCGCGCTGCTGTCAGCCTTCACCGTGAACGCCTTCATGCTGCTGTCGTCCCGCACGCTTATCGGGCTCGCGATCGGCGCCGACTCGGCGATCGCCACGGCGTACATCGCGGAGTTCGCGCCCCGGGACCGCCGGGGCCAGCTGAGCATCATCCAGCAGTGGATGATCACCGTGGGGATTCTCGTGTCCTATCTGGTGGCCGTGGTCATTCTCAAGTTGTGGCCGAACAGCGCCGGCACCTGGGACTGGCGGCTGATCCTCGGCATCGGCGCGCTGCCGGCGCTCATCGCGGTGGCGCTGCGGTCGAGAATGCCCGAGTCCCCGCGGTGGCTCATGCTGCACGGCCGCTATGCGGACACCAGGAAGGCGTTCGGCCTGCTGGGGATGGAGACCACGGAGGACGAGGTGCGGGCGGCCGCCGATCAGCTCCGGGGCACTGAGCAGGAGCGGCGGCGGAAGACGCAGTGGACCAAGGGCGTCATCCGGGCGCTGCTCGTGGTCTGCGTGTTCTTCATCTTTCAGCAGATCACCGGGATCAACATCCCCTTCTACTACGGCCCGAAGATCCTGGCCACGTTCTTCCAGGGCGGGAACAGCGCGGTCGAGGCCGCGGTGGCCGGGGTCGAGGTCACCGCGATCCTGGGCGCGGTCAACGTGGTCGCGACCTACTTCGCCTTCCGCTGGATCGACAAGCGCGGTCGGCGCCCGCTGGCCATCGGGGGCTATATGGGCATGGCGGTGTTCATGCTGGTCGCGGCCGCCGGCGTGGCCTGGCTCACCGACATCCCGAAGACCGTGGTGGTCATGGTCGGGTTCTCGTTCTTCATCTCCTCGTTCGCGATCGGCGTGGGCGGGACGGGCTGGCTGATCCAGGGCGAGGTGTTCCCGACCGCGGTCCGCGGCCGTGCGGCGGCGATCGCCGCGGCCGTGGACTGGGTAGCCAACTTCGCGCTCATCGAGGCGTTCCCGGCCTGGCAGAATGCGTGGGGACTGGCCTGGGTCATGGTGTCGTTCGCCGTGCTGTGTGTGGTGGCGATCGGGTTCGTGTACAAGTTCCTGCCGGAGACCAAGGGCCTGTCGGTGGAACAGGCGGTCCAGGTGTTCGAGCGGGAGGCCGAGGCCAGTAAGGCGCCGGTCTAGTCGGGGTCACTACGCTAGAAGCCTGCCGCACCGGTTGACAGAGAGCAGGAGCCATGCGGTTGCGGGGAGGCGTAGCGATCGACCTTGGCACGGTCAACACGCTCGTTCACATCACCGGCCGCGGGCTCGTCATCGAGGAACCCTCGGCGATCGCCATCGACCGGTCGACCGGCCGGGTGACCGCCGTGGGCCAGATCGCGGACGCGCTGGCCGGGAAGGAACCTCAGGACATCGAGGTCATCCATCCCCTCAGGGACGGGGTCATCGCCGACCTGGACGCGGCCACGGCCATGCTGCAGGCCTTCCTGCGCCGGGCCCGGCTGCGGCGCAGCCTGCTGCGGCCAGCGGCGGTGGTCTGCGTCCCGGCCGACGCCACCTGGGTGGAGCGGCGGTCGCTGGCCGCCGCGGTGGAGGCGTCCCGGCCGCGCTGCTCCGTGCAGCTCGTGGACGAGCCGGTGGCCGCGGCGGCGGGCGCGGGCTTCGACCTGGCCGAGGGTGCTGGCGCGTTCCTGGTGGACATCGGCGGCGGCACCACGGAAGCCGCGGTGCTGGCCGGCGGTCACGTGGTGCGGGCCCAGTCGTTGCGCGTCGCGGGCAATGCGATGGACGAGGCGATCGTGCACGCGGTCAAGGCCGAGTTCGGCCTGCTCATCGGCCGCAACGCGGCGCGGAGCCTGAAGACCGTCCTCGGGCTGTCCGACGGGGCGGCCGAATGGATGGAGACCGTGGGGGTCGACTCCGCGCGCCGGATACCGCGCGTCGAGCACATCCCCGGGCGGCTGGTGGCCGAGGCGCTCGAGCATCCCATCACCGCGATCGCCGACTCGGTGGAGGAGATGCTGTCCGACATCCCGCCCAACCTGGCCGAGGACATCGTGCGGGGCAAGATCCGCCTGGCCGGCGGCGGAGCCCTGCTGCCGGGCCTGGCCAGCCGGATCGAGGCGGCCGCGGGCATCCCGGCCATGGTCGTGGACGACCCGCTGCGGTGCGTGGTCCGGGGTGCGGCCGAGATCCTCGAGCACAGCGACGGCGCCTGACCGGCCGCACCCGGCATCCCGGGGCGCGCGAGCGGGCAGGATGAAGACGTGACCGGTGCTGATCTTCTGCACGAGGCGGCCGCCGAGCTGTACTCCGCCGACCCGGACGAGTTCGTCGCGCGCCGCAAGGATCTGGTGGCCCGGGCCCGGGCGGCGGGCGAGACCGCGGCCGCCAGGGAGATCGGCGGGCTGCGCAAGCCCACCCGGTCGGCCTGGGTCATCAACCACCTGGTGCGCTCGGCGCCCGGCGTGCCCGCCGAGCTGACCAGCCTCGGCGACGAGCTGCGGGCCGCGCAGGGATCGCTGGACGGCGCGGCGATCAGGGAGCTGTCCAAGCGGCGTCGCCAGCTGATTGAGACGCTGACCCGCCAGGCGTTCGCGGCCGCGGGCCTGGACGCGCCGCCGGCCGCGCTCAGGGATGAGGTGACCGCCACCCTCGGCGCGGCCCTGGCCGACCCGGAGGTCGCCGGGCAGCTGGCGGCCGGGTCCATGGCACGCGTTGCGCACCGGGACGGCCTCGGCCCTCCGGACGGGCCGGAGCTCGCCCTGGTTACGCCGCCCTCCAGGGGCCGCGCCAAGCCCGCGGCCGGGCCGGCCGCGGGCGCCTCGCCCGGGGCCAGGCCGGCGAAGATGACCGCCGAGGAGCGGGCCAGGGCGAGAGCCGAGGCCAAGGCCAGGGCGGCGGAGGAGGCCGCGGCCGAGCGGGAGCGCCGCCGGCAGGAGGCGCTGGCCGGGGCCGAGCAGGCCGTGGCCGAGGCCGACCGGGCCGCCGCGGCGGCGGGGACCGCCGAGCAGGAGCTCGAGGACGCCGTCCAGCAGCTGGAGGAAAATCTCGCCGATACGCGCAGCCGGCTGACCGATACCAGGCTGATGGCGCGGCGGGCCAGAAACGCGCAGCGCAGCGCCCGCCGGGAACTCGACCGGCTGCGGAAATAACCACCCGCGGTAATCCCGTCATAGCTCCGGAGTGATATGAACCGCCGGCCCCGTGCACCATCCGTACCGGTGCTATTCAGGTTTTTCCCCGGCCGCAATGTCACGGCTTAGGCTTGTAGGCGCGATGAACCCGTGAACATAGCGTTGCGACCTCAGGAAGACGGGCCGTGCGTTGTTGCTGATTGTTATGTACGAGTCACAGACGTGGCGCGTCCAGCCGGGTGAGCCATTCACATTCGGCCGGTCGCCGACATGTTCTGTCGTGCTGCCCGCGAACGACCGCGGCGTGTCGCGGAACGCGGGGAGTCTCCGCTTCCACGACGCGTCGTGGTGGCTGCATAACGACAGCAGTTCCAGCGTGGTGAGCGTGGTGGGTGACCGCGGGTTCCGGGTCGACCTCCCGCCCGGGCTGCAGATACCGCTGCAGCAGTGGCACGCCAAGGTGACCCTGAACGGGGCGCTGGACAACTACACGCTGCGGCTGCGGCTGCCCGATCTCGATGACGTGCCCGACCCGTCGTCCGCGTACGTGACCGGGGAGCGGGCGGTGACCGCCACCCGCTACCGGGCCCGGCTGAGCGACAGCGACCGGCTCGTGCTCGCGGCGCGGTTCGAGGACTACCTGGACTGGCGGCACACCGGTGACCCGACCCCGCGCAGCGCCAAGCAGACCGCGGAGCGGATCGGCTGGCAGGCCCACACGGTGGCCAAGCGCTGCGAGAACATCAGGGACCGCTACGTTCGCCTCGGCGCCCCCGGCCTGCGCGGGGCGCGGGCCCTGGACGAGCTGGCGCGGCTGCTCATCTCGACCGGCCAGCTGACCGCCGCCGACGTGAAGCGGCTGCCGGAAAAGGCCGCGCCGGCCTAGACCGCGGCCATGCCGGGGGAGCGCTCGCCGGGTAGCGGCGTCCCGGCTGGCGCTGTCCGGCCCGGGCGCGCCTAGCATGCTGCCGTGAGCGACTACGAGATGGCCCATGAGTACGAGGCGGTCAACTACTACCGCCGGGGTGGCGCAGCGAAGATCGAGCTCAACCGGCCTGAGCGGCTGAACGCCTGGAACGAGCAGCTCAGCCTCGACCTGCTGGCCGCGCTGGCCGCGGCTGCCGAGGACCCTGGCGTCCGCGCGGTGCTGATCACCGGGGCCGGACGGGCGTTCTCCAGCGGTGCGGACCTCCGCGCGGGCGGGGAGCACGCCACAGCCGACGGCATCTACGCCAGGCTGACCGAGCGCTACCACCCGATCATGGTGAGCATCCGCCAGATGCCCAAGCCGGTCGTGAGCGCGGTCACCGGCGCCGCCGCCGGGATCGGCCTGTCGCTGGCCCTCGTGTGCGACCTGGTCGTCGCCGCCGAGTCCGCGTTCTTCCTGCTCGCGTTCGTGAACATCGGCCTGGTTCCCGACGGCGGGTCGTCGCTGCTCGTGCCCTCGCGGGTGGGCTTCACCCGCGCCGCAGAAATGGCGATGCTGGGCGAGCGGCTCGCGGCCGGCGTGGCGCTGGAGTGGGGGCTGATCAACCGGGTCTGGCCGGACGACGAGTTCGCGGCGCGCGCCGACGAGCTGGTGAGTCAGCTGGCTGAGGGCCCGACCGGGTCGTACGCGGGCATCAAGCGCCAGCTCAACCGGTGGCTGTACGAGCGGATGGACTCCCAGCTCGAGTTCGAGGCCCAGATCCAGCGGGAGCGGGCCGGCTCGGGCGACTTCGTCGAGGGGGTCACGGCCTTCACCGAGAAGCGCCCGCCCCGGTTCACCGGCGGCTGAGCCGTGCCCGCGGCCCGGCCGCTACAGGTTCATGATCTCCTGCGCACCAGGGCGCCGACGCCGTCCAGGATGCGCTCGAGGCCGAACGTGAACTCGTCGTCCGGGTCGTCGTGGACGTCGAAGACGCCCGCGGCGATGAACTTCGCGAGGGCCGGGAACCGCTCCGGGTCGGTGAGCACGGCCAGCATCCGGGGGTAGGCAGCCATCCACTCGTCCGGGGTGACGCCGGACACCCGGATGGCCGACTCGATGTCGGCTTCCGTGGTGGCCAGGTTCCGGACGTAGCCGGAGACCAGCATGATCACGGACGCCTTCTCCGCCTCGGCCAGATTGCTGCGGTGCAGGCCGGCCAGACCCTGCTCGAACCAGGCGACCTCATTGGGCATGATCGGCAGCCCGCGGAGGGGGACGCGCACGAGCCACGGGTGCCGCCGGTAGCTGGCCCGCATCGCCCAGGCCCACCGCGACAGCGCATCCCGCCAGCCCAGCTCCGGCGTCACCGCGGCAGGCGGCGGCCCGTACGCGGTGTCGACCATGAGGCTGACCAGCTCGTCTTTGGCGTTCACGTACCGGTACAGCGACATCGTGGCGGCGCCGAGCTCGGCGGCGACCCGGCTCATGGAGACCGCGGCCAGCCCGTCGGCGGCGGCGACCCGGATCGCGGCGGCGACGATGCGGTCCAGGCTCAGCCCCGGCTTGGGCCCCTTGCCCCGGCGTGGCCGCACGCCCCAGGCGGCCGCGATGCTATCGGGCAGCCCCGCGCCCCCGGCATCGGCCCGCCCGGGATCGGCGCTGCGGTCATCGGCCATGGCTCACTCTTTCAGGTTGACACCCGCCGTCACTACTGTGTATACCTTACGCAGTAAAGCGTATGACATACGCAGAAGCGAGCGCCGATGTCGGCGGGTAGGGAGTGGCGCGCATGTCCGGTGACCTGGCGGTCGAGGCCAGCGGCCTGGAGAAGTCCTTCGGTACGGTGGCCGTCCTGGCCGGCGTCGACCTGAACGTCCCGTGCGGCAGCGTGTTCTCGCTGCTCGGTCCCAACGGGGCCGGCAAGACCACCACCGTGCGCATCCTCGCGACGCTCACGCGCGCCGATGGCGGCACGGCCCGGGTCGCCGGCTACGACGTCGGCCGCGGCCGGCGTCAGGTCCGGCGCCATATCAGCCTGGCCGGCCAGTACGCCGCCGTGGACGACCTGCAGACCGGGGCGGAGAACCTGCGCATGATGGCGCGGCTGTCCGGTCTGCGCGGCGCCCGGGCCGGCCGCCGCGCGGCCGAGCTGCTCGACCAGTTCGGGCTGGCCGACGCGGCCGGGCGAAGGGCGGGCACCTACTCCGGCGGCATGCGGCGGCGGCTCGACCTCGCGGCCAGTCTCGTCGGCCACCCTTCGGTGATCTTCCTCGACGAGCCCACCACCGGCCTCGACCTGCCTAGCCGCCAGCTCATGTGGCAGGTCATCAGCGGCCTGGCCGGATCCGGGAGCACGGTGTTCCTCACCACCCAGTACCTGGAGGAGGCCGACCGGCTGGCCGACCGCGTGGCCGTGATCGACGGCGGGCGCGTGGTGGCCGAGGGCACCCCGGCCCAGCTGAAGCGGCGGGTCACCGAGCAGCGCCTGGACCTGGTGGCGGCCGACGGCGCCGCGTTCGCCGGCCTCGCCCGCGCCGCGGGCGGCCGCGCGATCGTCTGTGACGCGCCCCGCCTGACCGTCGGCGTCCCCACCGACGGGACCGCCGGGCAGGTCCGGGCCCTGCTCGACGAGCTTGACCCGCTCGGCTCAGCGGTGCGGCGCTTCTCGGTGCACACCGCCACGCTCGACGACGTGTTCCTCGCCCTGACCGGGCGCGCCGCCACCCGACCCGCCAAGGAGACCTCACATGTCTGACGCGCTGACCATGACCGCGCGCTGCCTGCGCCTGACCAGCCGCCAGCTCGACGCCCTGCTGACCTCGCTGCTGCTCCCGGTCATGCTGATGCTGATGTTCGTCTATCTCTTCGGGGGGGCGATCCACACCGGCACCAGCTACGTGACGTATGTGGTCCCCGGGGTGCTGGTGGTGTGTGCGGGTTTCGGCGCCGCGACCACAGCGGTGAACGTCACCCAGGACATGGCCGGCGGCGTGATCGACAGGTTCCGGTCCCTGGACGTCCGCGGCGCGGCGTTCCTCACCGGCCACGTCGTGGCCAGTGCCGCACGCAACGTTGTCTCGACCACGCTGGTCTTCAGCGTGGCCTACCTGGTCGGCTTCCGGCCGCACGCGGGAGTGGGGGGCTGGCTCGCCGCGGCGGGCATCCTGCTGGCGTTCGTCCTGGCCATCTCCTGGCTCGCGGCCGCGTTCGGGCTGCTGGTCAGGACCGTCGAGGCCGCCAACAGCTTCACGTTCATCATGGCGTTCGTGCCCTATGCCAGCGCCGCCTTCGTGCCGGTCGCCACCATGCCGTGGTGGATCCAGGGCTTCGCGCGCGACCAGCCGATCACCCCGGTCGTGGACAGCCTGCGCGGGCTGCTTCTGGGGACGCCGGCCGGCTCAGCCCCGTGGACGGCGCTGATCTGGTGCGGCGGGCTGCTGGCCGCGGCGGCAGCGGCCTCGGGCCTGCTGTTCCGGCGCCGCACCGCCTGAGGCGGGGTCCAGGCCCGGCTACGTGGCGGCCGCCAGGTTCTCCCGGATCGCCTGGGTCAGCGCGTGATCGGGCGGCAGGAACCGCTCGCAGTCGGCCAGAGTGCGCTCGAACACGGCGATCGCGTCGGTGTGGCGGCCGACCGCGTGGTAGGCGGACGCGAGGTTGGCCCGCGCGGTCAGCGTGTTCGCGTGATCCGGGCCCATGACCCGCTCGTAGTCGTGAAGCGTCTGCTCGTAGAGCGGGATCGCCAGCGCGATCCGCCCTCCCGAGTGGTACGCGGATGCGAGGTTCCCGCGCGCGGCCAGCGTCTCGGGATGGTCGGGGCCGTGCAGCCGCTCGAGGCTGGACAGAGCCTCCTCGTACAGCGGCAGGGCCTGCTTGAGCTTGCGCGCGGTGTGGTACGCCGAGGCCAGGTTGGACAGCGAGGTCAGGGTGTCCGGGTGGTCCGGGCCGAGGACCTGCTGCCGGTCGGCCAGCGTGCGCGCGTAGACCGGCAGGGCGTCCTTCAGCTTGTCCGCCGAGCGGTAGGCGTAGGCCAGGTTGGCCCGCGCGGTCATCGTGTCCGGGTGCGCGGCGCCCTGGAGCCGCTCCCGGTCGGCCAGGGCGCGCTTGTACAGCGGGAGGGCCTCCTTCAGCCGCCCCGCCTTGTGCAGGGCGGCGGCGAGGTCGGAGCACGCGCTGAGGGTGTCCGGGTGGTCCGGGCCCAGTACCGTCGACCGGTCGCTGAGCGCCCGCTGCAGGATCGCGGTCGCTTCCGGCACCCGCCCCGCGGCCAGGTAGGCGGCCGCGAGATCGCCGCGGGTGGCGAGCGTGGCCGGATGGTCAGGCCCGAGCACCCGTTCCCGGTCGGCCAGGGTGCGCTCGTGCAGCAGGATCGCGTCTTCCTGGCGGCCCCCGGCCAGGCAGGCGCGGGCCAGGCCGCTGAGCGCGGTCAGCGTCTCAGGATGATCCCGGCCCAGGGCCCGCTCCCGTTCGGCCAGCACCTGCTCCTGAATGCCGATGGCGTCGGCCGGGCGGCCCGCGGCCACATAGGCGGCGGCCAGGTTGTCGCGTGCCGTGCGCGTGCTGGCGTGCGCCGGGCCCAGGAGCCTGCTGCTCGTGGTGATCATGGCCTGCCAGTAGGCAATGGCCGGGCCGGTCAGCCGGGAGTCGCCCAGGCTCTGGCCGGCGCGCAGCAGCACCGGGTGGGCCTCGGGCGCCCAGAGCAGATCCCCGGCGGCCCGGTGCAGGCTGGCCGCGCAGCCGCGCAGGGCCTGCGCGTCAAGCTGATCCAGATCATGGTCCGGCCAGGCCTGCAGCAGAGCGCTGGCCGCTGCGGCCGTGGTCTGTTCCATGATCGAAGGCGGCATGACCTGCTGGATCGTGGCCTGGACCAGGCCATGCATGCGCACGGTGCGGGACGCGGACCCCGGGTCGATCGTCACCAGGCCGACCCGGGCCAGGTTGTCGAGGACGCCGCGGACGTGGCTCTCGTCCTCCGGCGTGCCCGTGGCGTGACGGCCGCAGATAAAGTCGCACGCCGCCGGGCTGGTCAGCACCGCGGCCGGGATACCGCCCGGGTCGAGCAGCGCCACAAAGGCCAGGGCGTTCCTGGCCATGCCGGGCGGGGCCCCGAAGTCGGCCCGGTCCAGCGACAGCGACCAGGTGGCAGTGACGGCCGCCGTGTACCGGCCGGCCTCGGTGACCGACATCTGCCGGGTGCGGTCGGCGAGCCGGGCGCGGTACTCGCGGCAGTCGGTATCGCTGTCGGCCACCACGGCCGAGGCCTGCGCCAGGCAGAGCGGCAGGCAGCCAAGATCCATGGCGAGGTCAAGCGCCCCGGCCCGCATGCCCGGCTCCTCGTAGAGCCTGGCGGTCAGGTAGCTCAGCGCCTCGCGCTGGCTGAACGCCCCGACCTGGAGAATCTTGCGGCCGTCTCCGCCTACGGCGATGGCGGGCAGCCGGGTGGTGACCACGACCAGCCCGGCCCGGCCGCTCGGCCAGAGCCCCTCCAGGTCGGCCACGTCAGCCACGTCGTCGAGCACCACCAGCCACGGCCGGCTGGTCTCGGCCAGCCAGCCCAGGAAGCTGGCCGCGGCCGAGTCAAGGTCCGCGCCGGGGTTGGGGGCCCCGGCGTCGGCCAGGGCCTGGGCGTAACCAGTGACCACCGCGTCCCTGCTGCAGGCCGGCACCCAGGCGAGCAGGTCCACCTCGCCGGAGCCCCAGACCGAGTGCGCGAGCGCCGCGGCGAGCTGTGTCTTCCCGGTGCCGCCCAGCCCGGCCAGGGGGTAGCGCCCCGTCTCGTCGGCGTGAGCAGGCTGGGTCAGCACCGCGGTCACCCCGGGCGCGAGCACGCCC
Source organism: uncultured Actinomycetota bacterium (assembly GCA_963844655.1). Taxonomy (GTDB): domain Bacteria; phylum Actinomycetota; class Actinomycetes; order Streptosporangiales; family Streptosporangiaceae; genus JASHPR01. The sequence continues at coordinate 679,280 of CAWJPA010000003.1, forward strand.
GCCGCGTTGAAGCCCGTCTCCGGCCTGGGGCTGAAGCAGTCGGCCAGGGGCGGCACTGTCCCCGACCTGACCGGCCAGCCGGCGGGCGGCGACAGCCTCTCAGTTAACCTTTCGGTACCGATCTCACTGTTCGTGGCGAGACTGACCATGGGGACCTTCCTTGACGTCGCGCCAGCAGGTTACGACGACCTGGTCGCGGATAAGAGAGAATTGGCGATATTGAGTGATCGCATGATTACGTCAAGTAACTCATAAGGGATGACAATGCTCAGTTTCGGTGTGACCTTTATGGCTGATCCGCCAGTATCGGACATCGTCGGCCGGACCGTGCTCGCCGAGGAGAACGGCTTCAGCAATGTCTGGCTCTGGGACAGCCATGTCCTGTGGCAGGAGGTCTATCCGATCTTCACCCTGATGGCCGCGGGGACCAGCAGGATCCACATCGGCCCGTGCGTCACCAACCCGGTGACCAGGGATCCCACGGTGACAGCGGCGGCCATGGCCACGCTCAACGAGATCTCAGGCGGCCGGATGGAGATGGGGATCGGCCGTGGTGACTCGGCGCAGCGGGTGCTCGGCCGCAAGCCGGTGACGGTCGCCGAGCTGGAGCAGGCCTGCCAGATCATCCGTAACCTGGCCGAAGGCCGCGAGGTCGACATAGACGGCACCCCCGCGCAGCTCAAGTGGTCGGAGGGCCACCGGCTGCCGGTCTGGGTCGCCGCGTACGGGCCGCTGGCGCTGCGCTGCGCCGGCCGCGTGGCCGACGGGGTCATCCTGCAGCTCGCCGACCCGTTCATCATCGAGTGGGCGCTGCGCTATCTGCGCGAGGGTGCGGAGCAGGCCGGCCGGGACTTTTCCGGCATCCAGGTGATGGCCGCCGCGCCCGCCTACATCTCCGACGATCTCGCGCACGCCCGCGACCAGGTGCGCTGGTTCCCGGCCCTGGTCTCCAACCACGTGGTGGACCTGGTCAAGCGCTACCACGACGCCGAGCTCCCGGCCGAGCTCACCGACTACATCGCGGCCCGCGAGCGCTACGACTACGCCCATCACGGCCGGACCGGATCGGAAAACGCCGAGTTCGTCACCGATGACGTGGTCGACAGGTTCTGCGTGCTGGGCACCGCCGACCAGGTCCGGGCGAAGCTCGGCGAGCTGCAGGACCTGGGTGTGAACCAGTTCAACATCTACTCGATGGTGGACGACCCGAGGACGCTGATCAGCGGATTCGGCCAGGAGATCATCCCGGCCTTCCGCTAGCGGGACGCCGGGCGCAGGCTAGAGCCGTGGCCGGGGGGCCGGCCGCCAGCAGGACACGCAGCCGAGGAGGAGCACGATGCGAACGGTCCGCGCAGCGCTGATCCAGGCGCAAGCCAACATGTCCAAGCAGGAGGCCATCGACAAGCACATCAAGATGATCGCGGACGCTGCTGGCGCCGGAGCCCAGGTGGTGGGCCTCCAGGAGATCTTCCACGGCCCCTACTTCTGCGCGGAGCAGGATCCGAAGTGGTATGACACGGCCGAGCCCGAGGACGGCCCCACCGTGAGCCGGATGCGCGAGGTGGCCAGGGACCACGGGATCGTGCTGATCGTGCCGTGGTACGAGGAGGAGCAGCCCGGCGTCTACTACAACACCGCGTGCGTGATCGAGCGCGACGGCACGATCCTGGGCAAGTACCGCAAGACTCATATCCCGCACGTGGGGCCCTGCTTCTGGGAGAAGTTCTACTTCAAGCCCGGCAACCTCGGCTATCCGGTCTGGGACACGTCGGTGGGCCGGATCGGGCTGATCATCTGCTACGACCGGCACTTCCCCGAGGTCGCCCGCGAGCTGGGCCTCAAGGGCGCCGAGCTCGTATTCAACCCGTCGGCGACCGTCGAGTCGCTGTCCAAGTACCTGTGGGAGCTCGAGCAGCCCGCGCACGCGGTGGCCAACGGGTACTGGATCGCGGCGAGCAACCGGGTCGGCGTCGAGGCGCCGCTGAACAACAGCAAGTTCTACGGCTCCTCCTACTTCTGCAGCCCGCGTGGGAAGATCATCGCCCAGGCCTCGGACAGCGAGGACGAGGTGCTGGTGGCCGACCTGGACCTCGACGAGATCCGCGAGGTGCGCAACACCTGGCAGTTCTTCCGTGACCGGCGGCCGGAGACCTACAGCGAACTTGCGGAGCAGCTGCCATGACCACACTGATCAAGAACGGGACGGTGGTCACGGCCACCGATATGACCCCGGCCGACGTGCTGATCGACGGGGAGCGGATCCAGGCGATCGGCGTGGGCCTGGGTGAGGCGGTGGCGGCCGACACGGTCATCGACGCCACCGGCCGGTACGTGATGCCGGGCGGGATCGACGTGCACACCCACATGGAGCTCCCGTTCGGCGGCACCTTCGCCTCCGACGACTTCGCCACCGGCACGGCGGCCGCGGCCTGGGGGGGCACCACCACGATCGTGGACTTCGCGGTGCAGAGCTACGGTCAGAGCCTGGCCCAGGGCCTGGACTCCTGGCTGGAGAAGGCGGACCCGAAGTCCCACATCGACTACGGGCTGCACCTGATCGTGCGTGAGATCAACGACTCGATCCTGCGCGAGATGGACACGATGATCGACCGCGGGGTGACCTCGTTCAAGCTGTTCATGGCCTACCCGGGCGTGTTCATGGTCGACGACGCGTCGATCTTCCGGGCGATGAGCCGGACCGCGGACAACGGTGGCCTGATCATGCTGCACGCGGAGAACGGCGGCGCGATCGACGTCCTGGTCCAGCGCTACCTGGCCGAGGGCAAGACGGCGCCGGTCAACCACGGCCTGACCCGGCCGTCGTCGATGGAGGGCGAGGCCACCCACCGCGCGATCGCGCTGGCCGAGCTGGCCGGCGTGCCGGTCTACATCGTCCACCTCAGCGCGCGGGAGGCGCTCACCGCCGTGCGCGAGGGCCGCAGCCGCGGCGTGCCCGCCTACGCGGAGACCTGCCCGCAGTACCTCTACCTGTCCCTCGACGACCTGGCCAGGCCCGGGTTCGAGGGGGCCAAGTACGTCTGCTCGCCCCCGCTGCGCACCGCCGACCACCAGGCTGACCTGTGGCGCGGCCTGGTCACCGACGACCTGCAGGTGGTCTCCACCGACCACTGCCCGTTCGACTACAAGGACCAGAAGATCCTGGGCAAGGACGACTTCTCCGCGATACCCAACGGCCTGCCGGGCGTCGAGGACCGCTACACGCTGCTATGGGACGGGGGCGTGGCGGCCGGCCACATCAGCCCGACGCGTTTCGTCGAGCTGATCGCGACCGCCCCGGCCCGGATGTTCGGGCTGTACCCGCGCAAGGGCACGCTCGCCCCGGGCGCGGACGCCGACGTCGTGATCTTCAACCCGGACGCCGAGCGCACCATATCGGCGGGCACGCACCACATGCGGGTCGACTACAGCGCCTACGAGGGCCGGAAGGTGCGCGGCCGGCCCGAAGTCGTGATGCAGCGCGGCAACGTGCTGGTCCAGGACGGGAAGTTCCACGGAAAGCCGGGCGCCGGTCGCTTCCTCGAGCGCAGCCGCTTCGGTCCCGGTCCCCATTAGGACATATCCGGCAGTCGTGGGCGTCTCAGATCGCTCGTGCGAGGCCCTGGATGGCGCGCAGCCGGCCGTCGGCCAGTGCGGCGGTGAGGTTCTTGGCTTTCGACTCGAAGTTGGGGACAAAGGCCTGCAGTCCGATCGGGCTGGGGGGCAACGTGAGCAGCGTCTGCATTATCGGGACCGCTTGGCCGGTGAGGTCGTTCCACTGCTCGATCTCGAAGCCCGAGGTTGCGATGACCGTGCGCAGTCGATCGGATGTGGTCAGGTGACTGTATTCGGGCCGGTCGGCCCAGGGCACCGGGAAGCCGGGTTCGCCGTTCTCGCCGGCGACGATGTCCCACACGGCCAGCCTGCCGCCGTCGGCTAGGACCCGGCGTGCCTCCGCGTAGAGCAAGGCCTTGTCGGCCACGTTCATCTGCACGTGCTGGCTGAACATCAAGGTGAAGGTCGCGTCCTCGAACGGCAGGTCCGTGACGTCTGCTTGGCGCACCGTGATCCGCTGGTCAAGCCCGGCAAGCTGGTTGAGCCACCGTGCGGTCTGACAGTATTCCTCGGTGAGATCCACCGCGACCACGTGGCAGCGGCTGCGTTCGGCGATGTAGCGGGCGGTTCCGCCGATTCCGCTGCCCGCGTCGAGGACATCGTCGTCGGGGGTGATCTCGGCCAGGTCGGCCAGTTGGGTGGTGGCGATGCGGCCCATCGTGTGGAAGTCCTCAAGCAAAGCGAGGTCCTCGGGCCGAAGGTGGCCGAGGTGTTTCCCGGCGGCGACGAGCGCCTGCTCGATGGCCTGCCGGATCGCGCCGGTCGAGTACTGGGTCTCGATCTGGATGCCTGTCATCTCAGCGCCTTTCTGGCCGAACTACTTGCGGATCACAGGGATGCCGTTCGATGGCCGGACGGCGCCCGGTTCGCCCGGTCCCCCCGGTCCGCGTGCCCACGCCCGGCGTCCAGTTCTGCGGGCGGATGGCCCTCCTGGTAGAGCCAGGCGGCCATGAGCTGGCTGGCGGGCACGACGGTGGTGCGCCGGCCGGCGTCGGGCCGGGCCGACGCCTCGTTGAGCGCATTGATCTTGAACTGCACTGCCTTCTCCCTATGCGCTGAATGCTTCACCGGGCACCGGCGGCCGGGGTTTCCGCCACGGCAGGACCCGGCGCCGCAGCGGCGATGAGCGGGCCGGTGGCTGGCAGCGGTGTCCGCGGGGCCCTGGCCAGCGCGGACATGGACGTGATGTGCAGGACGAGCAGCAGCGGCACGCCGGCCGTCACGATCAGCGCGAGCGGGAGCTCGAAGATCGGCGCGGCGGACGGCGTGACGTTGAGTAGCTGGAATCCGGTGAGGGCACCGAGGGTCAGGGCCACCACCAGATCGGTCATACCGAACACGTTGTGCCACAGGGCGGCGCCTCGGCCCGTGCCCCGCGCGAGCCGGTACGCGACCAGCGGCGCGGCGACGCCGGCGGCGATGTCGCCCAGGCCCGCGGGCAAGGCGAACAGCGCGGGCAGATAACCGAGGCCCATCATGATTAGGAAGACCACCCCTTCCACCCGGAACAAGTGCGGGTACTCCAGGCGGCTCGCCACGCCCGGTGCCGCCAGGGCGCGCGCGACCACCGGAATCCGGCGCAGGGCCAGCAGCAGGCCGAAGAAGCCGGCCACCGCAATCGGTAGCCACGGCACCCCATCGCCGAGCCGCGTGTGGTACCAGCCATGACCCGCGATCACCGCGGTGCCGGTGAACCAGCCGCCGAGCACGACGGCCGCGGCCCCGGCCAGCAGCGCCGCGCGCCGTCGGCCCAGGCCGGCGCGCACCCCTCCGCTGTACAGCACAACGCAGGTCGCAGCCGCGATCGCGGCGGTCGCGGCGATGGTGATCACCCATATGTAGGCAGGCGGGTCGTACATGACATCCTCCATCACTAGACAGTAGTTACAAGCTACTATCTTGCAACTAGTATCTGTCAACTACTATTGTGGAGGACATGACCAGGAACGTCCGCACCTACGACCACTTCTGCGCGGTCGCCCGCGCCCTGGAGCGGGTCGGCGACCGGTGGAGCCTGCTGGTGATCCGCGACCTACTCACCGGCGCCAAAAGGTTCACCGACCTGATGGACCGCCTCGGCGGGATCACCCCCAAGACGCTTAGCCAGCGCCTGCGCGAGCTTGATGACGCGGGAATCGTCACCGCCGACCGCCAGCCGGGCCGGCGGGAGGTCTGGTACCGGCTGACCCCGGCCGGAGCGGAGCTCGGGCCCGTCATCGACACGCTCGGCTGGTGGGGGCTACAGCACGCCTGGCGCTGGCCCCACCCCGGCGAGCCGCTGCACGGCGAGCACCTGCTCCGCAATGCCATCCGGGCCATCGACCGCGCCACCGACGACCATGAGCCAGCCCGCTGGCACTTTCGCCTCGACGGCGCGGACTACCTGGCCGAAAGCGACGGCGACCAATGGTCACTCGCCGCGGAAGCCCCGTCCGCACCGGCCGACGTCACGATCACCGCGACCACCCAGGCCCTGACCGCCCTCATCTTCGCCGGTTCAGACGCCGACATCGACATCACCGGCGAAACCGCGGCAGTCCAACGATTCCGGCGGCTGATCGGCGCCATGGCCACCGTCGTAGAGCCCGCCTAGCCCGGGGAACGCCCCCGAGCAGGCCCGGGCCGCTGCCAACTCCGACTATGGCGACCCAGCCCATGATTCCGCCGCCCTGGTCGTTTGCTAAGCCTAGCCTTATCAGTTTAGACTTAAGAAATGACCGAGGATCTGGAGCCGGGTGACGTTGCCGGGGCGCTCCGGGTGAGCATGGGCGTGCTGATCCGGCGGCTGCGCCAGGTGCAGATCAAGGGCGACCTCACCCTGCCGGAGACCTCGGCCCTGGCCCGTCTGGACCGCGGTGGCCCGGCCACGCCCGGTGCGCTGGCCAAGCAGGAGCAGATCAGCCCGCAGTCGATGGGCGCGACGCTCGGCGCGCTCGAGGCGCGCGGCCTCATCCAGCGGCATGCCGACCCCGGCGACGGCAGGCGCGCGGTCATGTCGCTGACCGGGGCCGGGCAGCAGGTGCTGCGCACCCGGCGCAGCGAGCGGACCGAGCGGATGGCGCAGGCCCTCGCGGCGCACTTCACGGGCGAGGAGCTCCAGCAGCTGATGACGGCCGCGCCGCTGCTCGAGCGGCTGGCGCAGAGCATCTGATGCCGGGGGCCGGGCGGGAGCACGGGCGGGCCGGGCCTGAGGACGGCGGCCAGCGGGCCAGCGGGTCGCCTCCTGCCGACCCCGGACGCCCGGCCGAAGACCCCGGCCGCCCGGCCCAGGACCGCAGCCGCCCCGCGGACGACCGCTACAAGTGGGTGGCCCTGGCCAACACGTCCGCGGGCATGTTCATGGCCGCGCTCGACGGGTCGATCGTCATCATCGCCCTGCCCGCGATCTTCCGCGGCATCCATCTCGATCCGCTGGCCCCGGGAAACATCGCCTACCTGCTGTGGATGATCATGGGATACCGGCTGGTCCAGGCGGTGCTCGTGGTCAGCCTCGGCCGTCTGGGCGACATGTTCGGCCGCGTCAAGATCTACAACGCAGGATTCGTGGTGTTCACCGCGGCCTCGGTCCTGCTGTCGTTCGACCCGTTCGTCGGCGGCCGCGGCGCGCTGTGGCTCATCGGCTGGCGGGTGCCCCAGGCCATCGGCGGAGCCATGCTGATGGCCAACTCGGCGGCGATCCTGACCGACGCCTTCCCCGCCGACCAGCGCGGGTTCGCGCTGGGAACCAACCAGATCGCCGGCCTGGCCGGCCAGTTCATCGGCCTGGTCGCCGGGGGGCTGCTGGCGGCCTGGGACTGGCGCGCGGTGTTCTGGATCAACGTGCCCGTCGGGATCTACGGCACGGTCTGGGCCTACCGCAAGCTCCGCGACAACGGTGAGCGGCACCGCGCCCCCGTCGACTGGTGGGGCAACATCACCTTCGCCGTCGGCCTGAGCGCGGTCCTGATCGGCATCACCGTGGGCATCCAGCCCTACGGGCATCACAGCATGGGCTGGACCAACCCCGACGTGATCGGCCTGCTGACCGGCGGGGCCGCGCTGCTCGCGGCGTTCGCGGTCATCGAGAGCCGGATCGCCGAGCCGATGTTCCAGCTCAGCCTGTTCCGGATCAGGGCCTTCACCGCGGGCAGCATCGCCGGGTTCGTGTGTCGCCATCGCCCGCGGCGGCCTGCAGTTCATGCTCATCATCTGGCTGCAGGGCATCTGGCTGCCGCTGCACGGCTTCGACTACCACCAGACGCCGCTGTGGGCCGGCATCTTCCTGCTCCCGCTGACCTTCGGTTTCCTCATTTCCGGCCCGACCTCGGGGATCCTGTCCGACCGGTTCGGGTCCCGGGGCATCGCCAGCGCCGGGATGGCCGTGTTCGGCGCCAGTTTCATCGGCCTGATGCTGCTGCCCGTGAACTTCTCCTACTGGGCCTTTGCCGTGCTCATCGCCGTGAACGGGATCGGGAGCGGGATGTTCGCCTCGCCCAACTCCTCATCGATCATGGGCAGCGTTCCGGCCCGGCACCGCGGCGCGGCTTCGGGCATGCGCGCGACGTTCCAGAACTCCGGCACGGCGCTGTCGATCGGGGTGTTCTTCTCGCTCATGATCGCCGGGCTGGCCAGCAGCCTGCCGTCGGCGCTGACCGCCGGCCTCCAGCATCAGGGCGTGCCGCACTCCGTCGCGCATCAGATCGGTGCCCTGCCGCCGGTGGCGTCGCTGTTCGCCGCCGTGCTCGGCGCGAACCCGGTGCAGCACGTGCTGGCGGCGGCCGGCGCGCTGTCCTCGCTCCCGGCCGCGAGCCAGCAGGTCCTCACCGGCCGGGAGTTCTTCCCCACCCTGATCTCGGGACCGTTCCACCAGGGCCTGCTGGTGGTGTTCAGCGTGGCCGCCGTCCTGTCGGCGATCGCTGCGGTCGCGTCGCTGCTGCGCGGCGGCCACCGTGACCGGCCCCCGGCCCCGGTTCCCGGGGCTACTCCTCGTGCTGCCTCTCGCGGCCCAGGGTGATGTTCAGCAGCCAGCCCACCACACCGATGATGATCGCACCCCAGAACGCGGGCCAGAACCCGGTGACGTGGAACGGCAGGTTCAGCTTGTCCGCCACCCAGCTGGTGAGCAGCAGCAGCAGCGCGTTGACCACCAGCCCGATCAGCCCGAGCGTCAGAATGTAGAACAGGCAGCCGACCACCTTGACGATCGGCTTGAGCACGGCGTTGATGATGCCGAAGATCAGCGCCACCGCGACCAGGGTGAGGACCTTGGACACCGTGGAGCCCGCAGTCAGTTCGATACCGGGCAACAGCAAGGTCGCCACGAGCATGGATGCCGCCGTCACCAGCACCCGGATGATCAGCCTCATGCGGACATCCTGCCATGACCCCTGCCAGCAGCACATACCGGCGCTAAGCACCCGCACCGCACTCTTCAGAGGGCCGTTACGCTAACCGCGCACCCGAACTCTCCCGCCCGGACGGGGAAATGTTAATCGCATCTAATTCGCCAGCGGCCACGTTCCTGGACAGCCGCATAGGCGCGTGAAACCATTAATCGGGGGAAGCGAACGCCTGCGCCCACGCGGTCAGCGCGGTGTTGTCAGTGCGGGCGCGGCTACGGGGGACTGGCATGGGATTTGCATGGGCGTTGGCCAATGTTAAGAATTTCGGAATGCCCGAAGTATGGGACTATCCGCCGCCTTCACCGCGCCATCGCAAGCCGCCGCGCCGGCCAATACGGGGGGCCGTGCGATTCGCTTACGCCGCGGCGGCCGCCGTCGCCGGGATGCCGCGCCGGGCGAAAGCCCTCATCAACGCGAGGCCTGCCCTCGCAGACCACCGGCGCGCCTTTTAGGCTCGGCGGCTACCAGCGGAAATGAACAAAGAGGCGCCCGAAATTCTTGGAGTCCTTCTCGACGCGATGATAGAGCGCCTTGATCTCCTTTTGCTGCAGGAACCTGAGAACGTGCTTCTTGAGCTGGCCTGAACCCTTGCCGGGGATGATCTCGACAACCGGCGCTTTCTTCCTGACCGCCTCGTCGATTATGTCCCTGAGCGCGCGGTCGATGTCCTGGCCGCGGTTATAGATATCGTGCAGGTCAAGCTTGAGCTTCATCCGGCTATCTCCGATCGGACCGATCCCCCCACGGTACGCTGGCTTCTGAGTGGGCGGAGTGTCCTGCGGGCCCGGAGGGAGACCAGATGCGCCCCAGCCGGCCCGCGGCGGCCGCCGCGGCAGCGGCCCTGCTCGCCGCGGCCGGGGTCATCACCTGCGCCGGCGCTGGCCGGTCGGCACGCGGGCCCACGGCCGAGGGCATCGTGACCATCCGGCCTGACGCGGAGCACGCCGTGGCCAGCGCGCGGGCCACGCCGCCGACCACCCAGTTCTGCCAGCAGCACTACCACATCGCCTGTTACCAGCCCCGGCAGATCCGGGAGGCGTACAACCTGCCGGCGCTGTACCGGCGGGGGATCACCGGCCGCGGCCAGACGATCGTCATCGTGGACTCGTTCGGCTCCCCGACCGTCCGGCGCGACCTGCAGCGGTTTGACCAGGCCGAGAAACTGCCCGCGCCCCCTTCACTGAAGATCATCCAGCCCGCCGGGAGGGTCCCGCCGTACCGGCCCACCTCGAACCGGCAGGGCTGGGCCGGCGAGACCGACCTCGACGTGGAGTACGCCCACACGATCGCCCCGGGCGCGAGCATCCTGCTGGTCGAGACCCCTACATCGGAGAACGAGGGCACGACCGGGTTCCCGCAGATCGTCAGGGCCGAGAAGTACGTGATCAGCCGCCACCTCGGCGATGTGATCAGCCAGAGCTTCAGCGCCACCGAGCAGACCTTCCCGTCCCGGCAGGCCCTGCTCAGGCTGCGCAGCGCCTACCTCGAGGCCCCGGGCCAGGGCGTGACCGTCCTGTCGGCCTCCGGCGACAGCGGCGCGGCGGACGTCAGGTTCAACCAGTCCACGTACTACCTGCGCCAGGTGACGTCCTGGCCGGACAGTGACCCGCTGGTCACCGGGGTCGGCGGGACCCAGCTGCACCTCAGCGCGGCGGGCGGCAACCTCGCGCGGGCCACCGTGTGGAACGACACGGGCAACGTGCCGGCGAACGAGTTCATCGACGGCGGCCCCGGGCCGCACCCGCTGGCCAGCGGGGGCGGAAAGTCGGTCATATTCCCCCGGCCCGGGTACCAGAACAGGGTGCAGAAGGTCGTGGGCGGCCGCCGCGGGGTGCCCGACATCGCCATGAGCGCCGCCTGCAACGGCGCGGCGGACATGTACCAGAGCTTTGACGGACAGCCGGCCGCTGGTACCCGACCTGCGGCACCAGCGAGGCCACGCCCGAATTCGCGGGGATCGTGGCCCTGGCCGACCAGGTCGCCGGGCATCCGCTGGGCGCGATCAACCCGTACCTGTACCAGCTCTCGGCCCAGCACGCGCGCGGCCTGGTCGACGTGATCACCGGCGGCAACACGGTGTCCTTCCGGCAGGGCGGCACGCTGCACATCGTGCCCGGGTTCAAGGCCCGGCCGGGCTATGACCTCGCGTCGGGGACCGGCACCGTCAACGCGCTGCTCTTCGTCCCGGAGCTGGCGGCGGCGGCTGCAGGTCACCGCCCCGACCGCCGCGCTGCCGCGCTGGCCCCGCGGATGCCGACCAGGTTCCGGGGCGCCCTGCCGGGCAGCCGCTGACCGCGGGCCGCCGTGATCTGCGTGCTCGGCGACGCCCACCTGGACGTCGTGGTCTCGGCCGGCGAGCCCGTGGCCGAGGAGACCGATACGCCCGCGCGCACGTCGGTCGGGGTCGGCGGGCAGGCGGCCAACGTGGCCGCCTGGGTGGTGGCCCTCGGCGGCACCGCCCGGCTGATCGCCGCGCGCGGGACCGATCTGGCCGGCCAGCTGGTCGCCGGCGAGCTGGCCCGCCGCGGGGTGGAGCTGGCCGGGCCGGCCATCGACGGCCCCACCGGGGTCGTCGTGTCGCTGGCCGACGGCCGCACCAGGTCGATGCTCACCGACCGCGGCGTGGGGACACAGCTGGCCGCACACCTGGTGCAACGGGACTGGCTCGACGGGTGCGACTGGCTGCACCTGCCCGCCTACAGCCTGGTGGCGGAGCCGGTGCACGGCGCGGCGGTCGCCGCCGCGGGGTGGGCGCCGCACCTGAGCATCGATCTCTCCTCCACCGCGGCGCTGCAGGCCTACGGCGTCGCCCGGTTCCGGGAGCTGATTGCCCGGCTGCGCCCCGATGTGATCTTCGGCACCGAAGCGGAGGTGGCCCTGGCCGGGGAGCTGGCCGCCACCGAGCTGGTGGTTAAGCTGGGCGCACGTGGCGTCCGTGCGTCCGGCACGCTGTTCCCCGCGCTGCCCACGCAGCCGGTGGACGCGACCGGCGCCGGCGACGCGTTCGCCGCGGGCTACCTCGTCGGCGGGATAGCGCTCGGCCTGGAGGCAGCGGCCCGGGCGGTGGCAACGATGGGGGCGATGCCGTGACGTTCTCGCCCCGGCTCAGCGACGAGGTGGCCGAGGCCCTCCGAGCCGGCCGTGCGGTGGTGGCCCTGGAGACGACGCTGGTCTCGCACGGGTTTTCCGGCGGCCGCGGCCTGGCCGCCGCGCAGGCGGCCGAGGCCCGCGCGCGTGCGGCGGGGGCGATCCCCGCGACGGTCGGCATCATCGACGGCACCGTGCGGGCCGGGCTGAACGGTGCCGAGCTTGAGCGCTTCGCCGCGGCGGGCCAGGACGCGCGGAAGGTCGGCGCGCGTGACATCGCGGCCTGCGTCGTGCAGGGAGCGCTCGGGGCCACCACGGTCGGCGGGACGCTGGCGGTGTGCCGGGCGCTCGGCATCCGGTTCCTCGGCACCGGCGGCATCGGCGGCGTGCACCGCGGCTTTGCCGACAGCCTGGACATATCCGGCGACCTTGTGCAGATCGCCCGTACCCCCGCGGTCGTGGTCTCCTCGGGCGCCAAGTCCATCCTGGACGTGAACGCGACCGCCGAGCTGCTCGAGACCCTCGGGGTGCCGGTCCTCGGCTGGCGTACGCCCACGCTGCCGGTGTTCTACAGTGCCGAGGGCGGGCCGCCGGTGCCCGCGGTGGTCGCCACGAGCGGGGAGGCCGCCCGCATCGCGCTCACCCACTGGCAGCTGAACCCGTCGTCGGGCCTGCTGCTGGCCCGGCCTCCGGTATCCGGGCTGGATCTCGGGCCCATCGTCGATGAGGCCGTACGGCGGGTGCAGCGGGACGGCGTGACCGGGCAGGCCGTGACGCCCGCCGTGCTGGCGCTGGTCGAGGAGCTGAGCGACGGCCAGAACGTCGCGGTCAACCAGGAGCTCATCGCCGACAACGCGGCCCTGGCCGCCGAGGTGGCCGTGGCCCACGCCGCCCTGGGCGGTCCTTGACCCCATCCTGGGCCGGCTGCGGCCCGGCCGGGCCGCGGGTCGGGCTCGGGTCATGAAAATGCAAGTGACGGGTGTGGCAAAAGAGTGTGTCTGATCCGTCACTGTGGGTATTTACCCCCAAGTACGCCCGCCTAAAGGCGGGCACAGCCGCCATGCCGCAGCGCGGCCTTAGGTGGATCGGGGGATCACATGAGCATGCCTCAGGGGGGCGAATCGCGTCTGCCGCAGGAGACCAGTGGCCAGACCGAGGCGTCCGCACAGCAATGGCAGGGCAACGTCCCGGGCCAGGGCGGAACTCCTGGTGCGGAAGGTGCGCCCGGTCAGCAGTGGGCGGGCGGCCCGCAGAACCAGCAGAACGGTGCCCCCCCGCAGGGGGGCATGCCCGGCGACCAGCGGGGGGGTCCCATGCAGGGTCAGCCCATCTCTCCGGTCAACGAGATCGAGACCCGGGTGACCGGCCGCAGGACCGTGCAGTACATCATCGACGCCATCATCTACGGCATCGTCGTGTCCATCCTGGGCTGGGCGCTGAACCGTGGACACGGCGGGCTGCACGCGCTTCTGGCCATCGTGTGGATCGTGGCCGTCATCGCCTGGTACGTGCTCTATTGGGCCTGGCGCCCGAAGACGCGGAACGGGCAGACGTTCGGCATGCAGATCATGGGCGTGCGGGTCATCAGCGCCAACGGCGGCCCGGCCAGCCTCGGGCAGCTGATCGGCCGGTCCATCCTGCTGGTGCTGTTCAGCCCGATCTCCCTGCTGGTGGGCATCATCACGATGTGGTGCTCGCGGTACCGGCAGCGGGTTGGCGACCATCTGGCCAAGACCATGGTGGTCAGGGACCGGGTGCAGCCGATCCCGGCGCAGCAGGAGTACGCGGGCGCGGGCCAGGCCGGCTACCGCTAGCTCCACTGCTGGACTGCCGCAGGACCCGGACGGCCGCGCGCCGTCCGGGCTCCTGCGCGCCCGCCTGCAACTCGTGATCGTGGTGGATGACCCGCGCCAGGAGGCGAAAACCCACCATGATCATGGACTGGTGTGCGGGCGGGCGCCCGGCTGTCGGCTAACGTCATCCGGTATGCGGGACAAACCCTCGGTCTGGCAGAGCCTGAGCGCCTGCCGGGCCGCGCTGGACCGTGCGGCCGTGCAGCGGCTCGCGCGAACGGAATCGCCGGTGCTGGACCAGATCCTGCCCGGGCTGAGCCGGCTGGCCGACCACAGCGTGCTCTGGATGGCAGCGGCCGCCGGGCTGTGGGCCACCGGCAGCCCACGGGCCCGCCGGGCGGCCGGGCAGGGTCTCGGCGGCGTCGCCCTGGCCAGTGCGACGGCCAATATCCTCGGCAAGGGCCTGAACTCCAGGCGCCGTCCGCAAGCTGACATTCCCCTGGTGCGGCGCCTGCGGCACCCGCCCACATCCGCGTCGTTCCCGTCCGGGCACTCGGCCTCGGCGGCGGCGTTCGCGGCCGCGGTGGCACTGGAAGCCCCGGTCCTGGCCGCGCCCGTCATCGTGCTGGCCGGGGCCGTCGGGCTGTCCCGCGTGGTCACCGGGGTGCACTACCCGTCCGACGTGCTCGCGGGCTTCGCGATCGGCGCCGGCACTGGGACGGTGGTGCACCTGTGGGTCGGTCCCGCGGTCAGCCGTCGGCTGGATCGGCGGCGAGCATCGCCCGGAGCAGCCGACGGTCCGTCTTCATGACGCTGGTCAGCGGGATCGCGTCGACGAGGCGGACCTCACGCGGGTACTTCACCGCGGACAGGTGACGCCGGCCGAACTCGATCAGGTCCGCCGGGATGGCCGCGGCGCCGTCGCGGAGCTGCACGAACGCGACGACCTCCTCACCGTACTTCTCGTCGGGGCGGCCGACGACGGCTGCCGCCGCCACGTCGGGGTGCCGGAGCAGGACATCCTCGACGTCACGGGGGTACACGTTGAACCCGCCGCGGATGATCACGTCCTTGATCCGGTCCACGATGTAGAGGTAGCCGTCCGCGTCGAGCCGGCCCACGTCGCCGGTGTGGAACCAGCCGCCGCGCACCACCTCGGCGGTTTCCTGCTCAGCGTGCCAGTACCCGCTCATCAGCATGGAGCCGCGCACGCAGATCTCGCCGTCCTCGCTGGGGCCGGCCGCCGAGGCGTCCGGCAGCTCGATGCGGACCTCGATGCCCGGCGCTGGCCGTCCCACGCTGCCGGCCCGCGCCTGGCCGATCGGGGAGGTCGAGATGATGGCGGCGGTCTCGGTGCAGCCGTAGCCCTCGCAGATCTCGACGTGCGGGAGCCGCTTCTTGAAGTCCTCGACGACCTGTGACGGCAGCGGCGCGCTGCCGCTGGTGAGGCGGCCGAGCGCGGACAGGTCACAGTCCTCGAGCGGCTGCTCGAGGAGCATCTGCAGCATCGAGGGCACCAGCGGGCTTACGTTGACCTGGTGGTCCTGCGCGAGCTGCAGCCAGGCGGCCGGGTCGAACCAGCGCATCAGCACCGAGGTTCCCGGGCCCGGTGCGTGCAGGGTCATCACGCTCACCATCAGCCCGTAGACGTGGGAGAGCGGCAGCGGGAGCAGGGCCGAGCTCAGCGCCTCGTCGTAGGACGTGGCCGTCGCCGCCCAGGCCGCGGCGGACAGCGCGTCGTGGCTGATCATCACGCCCTTCGACCGCCCGGTCGTGCCGCCGGTGTAGAGAAGGGCGGCCAGCCCGGAGGGATCCGAGTCGATCAGCTTGCCCACCGGCGCCGATTCCAGCTCCGCGAACGGCAGCAGCGGCGGGCCGGCGATTTGCGCCGCCCGCGGCGGGGCCGGCGGCTCGCCCACGACCACGATCGCCCGCACGCTGGGCAGGTCGGTCGCTGCGGCGCGCACCTTGGGCAGGAATTCCGGCGTCGTGACCGCCAGGGCCGCACCGGCGTCGGCCAGCACGTGGCGCAGCTCGTCCTCGCTCAGCAGGAACAGCACCGGCGTGGCCACCGCGCCAGCGCGCCACACGGCGCCGTACGTGATGCTGACCTCGGGGCAGTTGGCCATGCAGACCACCACCCGCTCGCCCGGCAGCAGGCCCGCCTCCATCAGGCCGCCTGCTACCCGGCGCACCCGCTCCGCGAGCTGGTCGCCGGTCCAGCGCCCGCCTTCGTAGTGCAGCACGGATCTGGCGCCGAGCCGGTCCCATGACCGTTCGGCGAGCCGCTGCAGGCTCGAGCCAGTGGGTGGAGTGACCATCTGTGCGGCCACTGCTGACCTCCTATCGGGGCCGGGACGCCGGAGCCACGGGGGGGCGACTCGACCGGCGCGAGATGACGCGCTGAGTGCAATCTATTCGCGGCGCGCCTGCGGCGAGAGACTCACCCCGCGACAAATCGTTCAGGAACGTGATCGATGCCGTCGGGGCCGGGCGAAGCCCGGCATATGGCCGAGGTCACACACCATCTCAGGACCGTGTGCTATCCGGTACGGCGCCATGTGCTTGGGTCGGGTCGTGAGCCTGGCCGCAATCCTCGTGCTGTTCGGGGCGGGCACGCTGGCGGGCGTGGCCAGCACCGTCGCGAGCCTCGCGTCCGTCGTCTCCTACCCGGTGCTGCTCGCGCTCGGCCTGCCGCCCGTCACCGCGAACGTGACGAACACGATCGCGCTGGTGTTCACCGGGGCGGGGGCGGCGGCCGGGTCACGCCAGGAGCTGGCTGGGCAGGGGAGGCTGATCCGCCGCCTGAGCCCGCTGGCGGTGCTCGGCGGCGCGGTCGGCGCGGCGCTGCTGCTGCTCACCCCCGCGTCCGCGTTCGAGGCGGTGGCGCCGGTTCTCATCGGCGCCGCCTCGCTGCTGCTGATCGCGCAGCCGAAGATCAAGGGCATGACGGCCCGCCCGGGCGGCGAGCACAGCTGGCCGCTGCGCGGCGCCCTGGCCGCCGTCGCGGTCTACGTCGGGTATTTCGGCGCGGCCGCGGGGATCCTCCTGCTCGCGGTGCTCACGGCGATGCTGGACCAGCCGCTGGCCAGGGTCAACGCAGTGAAGAACGTGCTCAACGGGTTCGCGAACGCCGTAGCCGCCGTGGCGTTCGCGCTGTTCGGGCCCGTGCGGTGGGCCGCGGTAGCGCCGCTCGCGGCGGGGTTCCTGGCGGGCGGCTGGATCGGGCCCGCACTGGTCCGGCGGATTCCCGCGCAGGCGCTGCGTATCGTCATCGGAGTCGGTGGCGTCGTCCTCGCCGTCCGCCTCGGCCTCACCGCCTACCGCTGACCCTCCACCCGCGCCGGGCGCCACCGGGCGGTGCCGTCAGCGTCGGCGCATTCCGCTTCGCCGCGGGACTCGAGGTGGCGCAGGTGCGCGATGACCTCGCCGAGCGCCGCCTGGCGCGGGAAGCCGGACAGCTGATCCCAGCCCCGCGACCAGGTGACCCGCTCGGCCACCTGCCAGGTGGACAGGCCATCAGGGAACTCGGCGAGCACCTGGGCGACCTCATCGAGCCGCTGCGCGTGATGCTCGGCCAGGCTGTCCAGCCGCGCATCAAGATCGGCGAACCGGTACTCGTGGGCCGGGAGCACCTCGCGGGGCTGCATCCCGCGCAGCACCTCGAGGGAACGCAGGTACTCGGCGAGCGGCCGGGACTCGGAGTCATACGCGGAGATGTTCGGCGTGATCCGGGGCAGCACATGGTCGCCGGTGAGCATCAGGTCGCGTGCCTCGTCGTGGAAGCACAGGTGCCCGGGCGAGTGCCCCGGGGTCCACAGGGCCCGGAGCCGCAGCCCCGGCACGTCGACCAGGTCGCCGTGCCCGATGGTCCGGTCGGCGCGCACCAGCGAGCGCCGGGCCCCGGCCGGGGGCGCGGTGGCGGCCATTTCCTCGGCGTGCGCCGGCGGCGCGCCGCACCAGCGCAGGAACGCGGCCCAGTTGCCGTACCTCGAGCCGCCGTCCTCGGCCAGCCTGGCCAGCAGGCTGTCCTCGCGCTCGTGCATGCCGATCCACGCCCCGGACTGCTCGCGCACCCGGCCGGACAGGCCGTGGTGGTCGGGGTGCACGTGCGTGATGATCACAGCGGTGACGGCGGACATCGGGACGCCGCACGCGTCGAGGCCCGCGGTGAGAGCCTGCCAGCTCTCCGGATGGTTCCAGCCGGGGTCCACCATGGCCACGCCGGACCGGTGCTCGAGCAGATAGCTCAGCACGTACCGCAGCGGGCTGTCGGGCATCGGCACGGGCACCGACCACACCCCGCTGGCCACTTCCTCGACCGGCGGGAACTCCCGCCGCCGCCAGGCCTCCTGCTGCGCTGTGCCGGTAACCCGCATCCGTCACGACTCTCTCGGGTCACGCGGCGGGCTACCAGATCGCGATGGGGCCGAACTGGGTGAACGGCAGCAGCGGGCCGAGCTCCTCGCTGTGCACCTCGGCCTCGGGCGCTTCCTGCCTGATGAGCCGGGCCAGCGCCTCGGCGTCGTCGGAATCGTTGGCCCCCAGCACCAGGTACTTCCAGCGCCGGATGACGGGTCGGCCCTCGGCCTGCAGCCGGTCGGCCAGATGCACCGCGTCGTGATGCGAGGGCAGCTCCACGCGGACCTCGAACTGGGCGTGCCCGGTGGTCACGGACTCCCGCGTTTCCTCCTGCTCCAGGCGCTGATGCTCAGCCTCGCGCTCGTCGCCGGTCTGCGGCATCGCGACGTCCGCGCTCTCCCACTTCTCCTCGATCGGGTGCCACCGGTCGAGCGCGAAGTCGGCCTCCAGGTCGTGCTGGGCCAGCACCTCGCGCACCACCCGGTCGGCCTCCCGGGCGGCGTTCTCCGTGCCTGCGTAGAGGAAGACGCGGGGGCCGTCCGCGCTCACCGCGACACGGTGGGCCAGGCGGCGGCGCACATCGTCCTCGGCCTCGTGATCGTGCAGGGAGCTCTGCGCCCGCCCGGCGTGGGCTTCCTCGTGAAACGTGACCGTCACTCGCCAGTCGTCTGCCACGGACCGACCATACAGGGATTACTCCTCGTCGATGCCCCTGACCCAGCCGAGGTGGGCTAGGCGGCTGCGGGCCAGCCGCTGAATCAGCCGGTGTTCTGCAGCCCGGCGGCGACGCCGTTGACGGTCAGCAGCAGCAGCCGCTGAAGACGCTCGCGGTCGGCGTCCCCGCTGCGAAGCGTGGTGAGCGCGCGCAACTGGAGATGGGAGAGCGCGTCCACGTACGGGTCGCGCAGGGCGACGGCCCTGGACAGCACCGGCAGGCTGGCGAGCAGCCGGTCGTGCCCGGTCACCGCCAGAACCAGGCGCCTGGTCAGGTCGTACTCGGTGAGGACCGCCGCGGTCAGGTCATCCCGGCCGCCAAGCGCGAGGTAGCGCTGGGCGATCCGGCGGTCGGTCTTGGCCAGGCTCATCTCGGCGTTGTCCAGCAGGACGGCGAGCAGCGGCCATTCGCGGTAGGCGTCGCGCACCGCGCGCAGCCCGGCCTCCCCGGCCTGGCCGTTCCCCTGGACCAGCTGGCCGCGGCGGCCCACGCCGCCCGCGGCGGCGGCCAGGCCGCTGCCCAGGCCGAACCAGCCGGGCAGGTTGACCCTCGTCTGGGCCCAGGCGAAGACCCACGGGATCGCGCGCAGGTCCTCGAGACCGCCGGGAGCGTCCACACCCCGGCGTGCGGGCCGCGACCCGATCCGCATCGCGCTTATCTCCGCCAGGGGGCTGATCCTGGCGAACCACTCGGCGAACCCGTCGGCTTCGACGAGGGCGCGGTAGGCCCCCAGCGCTCCGGCGTCGATCCCGTCCGCGACCTGGCGGAACCGTTCGGCGGCCGGATCCGGGTCAGCCGCAGGGGCGGGATCGGCGGACGCGAGCAGGACGGCCGAGGCGACCTGCTCCAGGTGCCGCTGCGCGATCACGGGGTGGCCGTATCTCGCGAAGATCACCTCGCCCTGCTCGGTGACCTTGAACCGGCCGCTCACCGAGCCGCCCGGCTGGGCGAGCACCGCCCGCCCGGCGGGCCCGCCGCCGCGGCCCTGCGCCCCGCCGCGGCCGTGGAACAGGACCAGCTGAATGCCGTTCGCCGCCGCCCACCGGCTGAGCCGCTGCTGCGCGCCGAACAGCCGCAGGGTGGCGCTGGCCGGGCCGAGTTCCTTGGCCGAGTCCGAGTAGCCGAGCATGACCTCAAGCCGCCGCCCGGTGGCCGCGAGCCTGGTCGCCACCGGCTCCAGGCGCAGCATCTCGTCCAGCACCCGGGTCGCGTTCTCCAGGTCGGCCCCGCTCTCGAACAGCGGGACGACATCAAGCTGCGGGACCCGCCCGTCCGGGAAGGCGCGGCGCGCGAGCTCGTGCACGGCCGCGATGTCAGCCGCGGACCTGGTGAAGCTGACCACGTAACGGCGGCAGGCCTCGGCGCCGAACCGGTCCTGGATCCAGGCCATGGCCTGGAGGGTCGCGAGCACCTCGCGGGTCTGCGCCGACCGCGGGCCGCCGGATTCGAGCTCGCGCAGGGCGCTGGCGTGCACCGCGCTGTGCTGGCGGATCTCGAGCTCGGCCAGGTGGAAGCCGAACGTCTCCGCCTGCCAGAGCAGGTGCTGCAGCTCGCCGAACGCCTGGCCGGGCGCGCCCGCCTGGGCCAGGGCCCGCTGCACCAGGCGCAGGTCAGCGGCGAACTCCGCCGGGCCCGAGTAGGCGAGCCGGTCCTGGCTCCGCCGGCCGGGCAGGCCGGTCTGGGCGACGCGGGTGGCGTGCAGCCGCTGCGCGGCGAAGAGGAGGTACGCGCGGAACGGCTCCTGCGGCGAGCGGGCCGTGATCTCGGCGAGCAGATCCGGGTACGCCTGTGCGGCGCGCTCGAGCGCGCCGCCGAGCTCGGACCCCGCGACCTGGGCCCCGCCGGCGTGCACGGTCAGGGCGCGGCCGATCCTGGCCGTGGCGTTCTCCAGCGCCCGCAGCACATGCTCGGCCTGGATCACCGCGGTCTGCTTCGTCACGTCGGCGGTCACGAACGGGTTGCCGTCCCGGTCCGCGCCGATCCAGCTGCCGAACCGCAGGAACGGGGCGGCCGCCGCGGCGGCCCGGCCTGACTCCGGGCCGTTGAGCGCGCGGTCCAGCGACCGGTACAGGGCCGGGACCACGCGGAACAGCGTCTCGTCGAACGCGGTCATGGCGGCGCGCACCTCGTCGAGCGGCTGCATGGCCTGCACCCGCAGCGCCGAGGTGCGCCACAGCAGGTCGATCTCCTCCTTGAGCCTGCGCCTGGCCTCGGCCCGCTCGCTGGCGCCCAGCCGCTGGTCGTCCAGCCGGGCCAGCAGCGCGCTGATGCGGCGCAGTGACTCGGTGATCGCGCGGCGCCGGGCTTCTGTGGGATGAGCGGTCAGGACCGAATGCACCCGCAGGTCCGCCACCAGCGCGGTGACGCGCCCGGTCCCGCGGGCGTCCCGGATAGCCTGCACCGCCGCGGCCAGGGACTCCCTGACCGGCTCGCCCCCCGCGTCCCGCTCCCGCAGCGTGCGGATCCGCTGGTGCTCTTCGGCCAGGTTGGCCAGGTGGAAGTAGACGGTGAACGCGTGCGCGACGGCCTCGGCCCGGTCCAGCGGCCAGGCGGCCACCATCTCGGAGATCTCGTCGAGAGCGTCGCCGTCCCCCGGACCCGCGCCGCCTGGCCTCGCCGAACCGGGAACGGCAGCACCGGCGGGGACGGCGGATGCGGCCAGCCGGGCGTCGATGACCGCATGCCGCAGCCGCTCCACGTCGTCCAGCAGGTCCTGGCCGCCGGACTCGCGGAGCACCTCGCCAAGCAGATCACCGAGCAGGCGGACGTCCCGGCGCATCGGCGCCGGCACGTTCTGGCGGTCGGCGTCCCTGCCCATCACGCCAGCGTAGCGACGGCAGCGGCCAGTACCCGGCAGCGACGGGCGTCTGAGTTGCGGCCGGGACGTCTGTCTGCGGCCGGCCGGCTCGCCGGCGCGCGGCTCCCCTTGGCCCGCGCCCGCCGCGGCCCGCGCTCCGGGGCCGGCCTTGTTAAGTTTCGGGGTGGGACCGAGGAGGAGGACGGGTGCGATTCGCGATCAAGACGAGACCTGAGCACACGACATGGGCGCAGATGCGCGACGTCTGGCAGGCGGCCGACTGGATCGGCCTGTTCGAGTCAGCCTGGAACTGGGATCACTTCTACCCGCTGACCGGCGACCTCGCCGGGCCGAACCTCGAAGGCTGGACCATGCTGGCCGGGATGGCCCAGGCCACCACGCGGATCCGGCTCGGCTGCCAGGTCACGGGCATGGTCTACCGTCATCCGGCGGTGCTGGCCAACATGGCCGCGACGGTCGACATCATCTCGGACGGACGGCTCGAGATAGGGCTCGGCGCAGGCTGGAACCAGCAGGAATGCGACGCCTACGGCATCGACCTGCCGTCGCTGCGGGAGCGGTTCGACCGCTTCGACGAGGGCGTGGAAGTGATCGTCCGCCTGCTCAGCGACACCACCACGACGTTCGGCGGCCGGTACCTGCACCTGACCGAGGCGCGCTGCGAGCCCAAGCCGGTGCAGCGGCCGCATCCCCCGATCGTCATCGGCGGGCGCGGCCGGACCAGGACGCTCCGCACGGCGGCGCGCTGGGCTCAGCACTGGAACGCGATCACCGAGTCGCCCGAAGACTGGCGCAGCCTGAAGGAGACTCTGGTCGAGCACTGCCAGCGCATCGGGCGTGACCCCGCCGAGATCACCTGCTCGGTCAACGTGCGGGTTGACCCGGATGCCGGCGCCGGCGCCGCGGCGGAAACAGCCGCTGCCTACCGTGACGCCGGCGCCGACCTGGCGATCATGAACCTGCCGCACCGGGCGCACCCGGACATACTCGGCCCGCTCGCTGACGAGCTGCAGCCACTGGTCTGACCACCCGACAGGCGACCAAATCCGCCACTATTGCCGGAATCGCCAGCCCAGAGGGGTGCCGGGACCGGAAGATGGCTGTCATGGAATTCGACCTTCCGTCCCTCCTGGCCGCGCGGCGCGGGGAAGGCTACGACCTGCACGCCCGCCTGCTCAACCCGCAACTGCCCCGCATGCTGCACGCCATCGGCTTCGACCAGGTGTACGAGCGGGCGGAGGGCGCCTCGCTGTACGACCGGGACGGCCAGCGCTACGCCGACTTCCTGGCCGGCTTCGGCGTCTTCGGCGTCGGGCGCAACCACCCGGTGATCCGCAAGGCGCTGCGGGACGTGCTGGACGGCGAGCTGGCCGACCTGGTCCAGTTCGACTGCGCGCTGCTGCCCGGCCTCCTGGCCGAGCGGCTGCTCGCCAAGGCACCCGGGCTGGACCGGGTGTACTTCAGCAACAGCGGCACCGAGGCGGTCGAGGCGGCGCTGAAGTTCGCCAGGTATGCCACGGGCCGGCCGCGGATCGTCTACTGCGGACACGGCTATCACGGCCTCACCGTGGGCTCGCTGTCGGTGAACGGCTCGGCGGAGTTCCGGCGCGGCTTCGACCCCCTGCTGCCGGACGTGAGCATCCCGCTCGGCAGCCTGGAGGCGCTGGAGGCCGAGCTGCGCAAGGGCGGGGTCGCAGCGCTCATTGTCGAGCCCATCCAGGGCAAGGGCGTTCACATCGCGCCGCCGGGGTTCCTGGCCGGCGCGCGCAAGCTGCTCCATGATCATGGCGCGCTGCTGATCTGCGATGAGGTGCAGACCGGCCTCGGCCGGACCGGGCGGTGGTTCGCCTACCAGCACGACGACGTCGAGCCGGACATCGTCACCGTGGCCAAGGCGCTGTCCGGCGGCTTCGTGCCGGTCGGCGCCACACTGGCCAAGGGATGGATCTTCGAGAAGGTCTACTCCTCGATGGACCGGGTGCTCGTGCACGACTCGACCTTCGGCTCCAACGCGGCGGCCATGGCGGCCGGCCTGGCCTCGCTCGCCGTCATCGAGGAGGAGAGGCTCGTCACCAACGCCGAGCGCACCGGGACCGCGCTGCGCGGCGCGCTGCAGGGCATGGTCGACGAGTACGAGCTCCTCGCCGAGGTGCGCGGCCGCGGGCTGATGATCGGCCTGGAGTTCAGCAAGCCCCGCTCGCTGAAGCTGCGCACCGGCTGGGGCATGCTGCAGGCGGCCCGGGTCGGGCTGTTCGCGCAGATGGTGGTCGTCGCGCTGTTCCAGCGGCACCGCATCCTGACCCAGGTGGCGGGCGACTACATGGAAGTGATCAAGCTGCTGCCGCCGCTGACCATCGACGACGCCGACGTGGCGCTGTTCTGCGAGGCGTTCGCCGAGGTCATGACCGACGCGCACCGGGGCAGCGGCCTCATGTGGGACTTCGGCCGCACGCTGGTCAAGCAGGCGGTGACCCGCTAACCAGAACTCGGCCCGGACGCAGATGGCATCCGGGCTGAGCGATGAGCCTTGGGGCCGCGGCGGCCCCTGACAGCTCAGCCGGCCGTGGGTGACCGCTCGGGCTTGGCCAGCGGCCAGCCTCCGGCGGCCAGCCTGGCCCTGACCCGGGCGACGTCCGAATCGTTCGGGTGTTCGTGGGTCACCATCTCGATCGCATCCCGGATGGCGCGGGCCGAGTCCGGGCCGCTCTCCTTCGCGAGCTCCTCCGCGATCTCCGCGACCTCGTCGTTGGTCAGCTGGCTGCCCAGCAGGGCAAACAGCGGGATGTAGTCAACGCTCGGCACTCCTTCGGGATAGCCAGCGCGCAGCCATCCAATGATCGAACTGAGGAAAGGTGGCAGAGCCATGCCTTCAGACCCTCTCGATAAGTAGACGCACGCTCAGGTAGTGCCTCTGGGCTGAGATTTGCTAGTGGGCCGGGTGGCCGAGTTGGTAGACCTTGTAGATGCCCCAGGCTATGGCGGCCAGCACGATCAGGAAACAGACCGCGGCGGTGGCGATGCCCACCACGCTGCCCCCGACGATCACGTCGGAGTCGGCGTCGGCGGTGCGGGCCTTCGGGCCCTGGGACAGGGCCAGCATGCCGATGGCGAACAGTGTCGGCAGTCCCGCGCCGGCGATGAGGCCGAAGACCACGATCTTCCAGATCGCGGAGAGATTGATCCAGTCGTCCATTGTCTGCTTCTCCGTCGCTCAGGCCGCTGCCGCGGGCTCGGGCTCCTCGGCCGGAACGACCGACCCCTGCCATTCCTGGTTCACGTTATTGTGGTCCACCTTGTTCTTGCGCGACCGCCAGTAGATCAGCCCGGCCAGCGCGATGAGGACAACGAGGTCGCCGACCCCTCCGAAGGTGCCGCCGAATATTTGCGCGAAGTAATAGGCGCCGGCCCCGACCAGGCCGGCACAGGGCAGGGTCAGCAGCCACGCGCTGGCCATCCGCCCGGCCACGTTCCACCGGACCTCGGCACCCTTCTTGCCGACCCCGGTCCCGATGATCGAACCGGTGGCCACGTGCGTGGTGGACAGCGAGTAGCCGAAGCTGGCGGAGAGCAGGATGACCGCGGCCGACGCGGACTCGGCGGCCATGCCCTGGGGCGACTCGATCTCGACCAGCCCCTTGCCCAGGGTCCTGATGACGCGCCAGCCGCCCAGGTAGGTGCCGAGGCTGATGGCCAGGCCACAGGACAGGATCACCCAGAACGGGGCCTGGGCGTCCTTGGGCACCGACCCGTTCACGATCAGGGCCAGCGTGATCACGCCCATGGTCTTCTGGGCGTCGTTCGTGCCGTGTGCGAGCGACACCATGGAGGCCGAGCCGATCTGCCCGAGCCGGAACCCGTGGCCGCGGGCCCGTTGCCGCATATTGCGGCTGATCCGGTAGAGCAGCCAGGTGCCGAGGGCCGCGACGCCGCCCGCGATGATCGGAGACAGGCCGGCCGGGATGATGACCTTGGAGACCAGCCCCTGCCACTCGATCGCATGACCGCCCGCCGCGGCGATGGTCGCGCCGATCACCCCGCCGATGAGCGCGTGCGACGAACTGGACGGAATGCCGAAGTACCAGGTCAGCAGGTTCCAGATGATCCCGCCGGCCAGGCCGGCGAGCACCACGGTCAGGGTCACGAAGTCCGTGTCCACCAGGCCGCTGGCGATCGTCGCGGCCACCGCCAGCGACAGGAAGGCGCCGACCAGGTTCAGCACGCCCGACAGGGCGACCGCGGTCCGGGGGCCTAGCGCGCCCGTGGCGATCGAGGTCGCCATGGCGTTGCCTGTGTCATGGAATCCGTTGGTGAAGTCGAATCCGAGGGCGACTATGACGACCAGGACAAGCAGCGCATCATTGCTCACGCGCCCAGGTTCTCCGCAGGCCTTTCCTTTGTCGAGATTTTGCCTCGACATTAAAAGGAGATGTCATGCACAGGTCATATGGCATTCACTTTCTGGACATCTTTTGGCGACGGCGCTCGCGCACCCCGCCTCAACGGCAGCTGCGCGGGTGGGTCACGGCGCGGGCGCGGCGTCGCTCGGCGTCCGCAGCAGGTCCAGGACCTGCTGCCCGTACCTGGCCAGCTTGGCCTCGCCCACACCGTTCACCCGGGCGAGGTCGGCCAGCGACGCGGGAGCCTGGGCCGCGATCTGGCGCAGCGTCGCGTCATGGAAGATCACGTAGGCAGGCACGCCCTGCTCCTTGGCGGCGGCCGCGCGCCAGGCGCGCAGCTGTTCGAACACGGCCGCGTCCGCCTCGGGCAGCTCGGCGTCCGCGGCAGGCCCGGTGCCGCGGGACCTCGCGGGCCTGGCCCTGGCCGCAGGGGCCGGGTCATTCCGCAACCAGATCTGGCGCTGTTTCCTGAGTACCTCGGTACTGGCCCCGGTGAGCACCAGCGTGCCGTAGTCGCCCTCGACGGCCAGCACACCCTGCGCCAGCAGCTGCCGCACCACGGCGCGCCACTGCGTCTCGCTCAGCTCCTTGCCCACGCCGAACACGCTCAGCGAGTCGTGCCCGTGCTGGCTGACCTTCGGTGTCTGCTTGCCGGTCAGGATGTCGATGACCTGCCCCGCGCCGAACTTCTGGTGCCGCTCTCGCGCCAGCCGGTACACCGCGGACAGCAGCTTCTGCGCGGCCATGGTGCCGTCCCACGACTCGGGTGGCGACAGGCACGTGTCGCAGTTGCCGCACGGGCCGCCGGGCTTCTCGCCGAAGTAGGCCAGCAGCTGCCCGCGGCGGCACTCGATGGTCTCGCAGAGGGCCAGCATGGCGTCGAGGTGCCCGGCCTGGCGGCGGCGGTGCGCGTCGTCGCCCTCGGAGGTGTCGATCAGCTTGCGCAGCAGCACGACGTCCGCCAGGCCGTAGGCCATCCAGGCGGTGGACGGCAGCCCGTCGCGCCCGGCCCGGCCGGTCTCCTGGTAGTAGCCTTCCACCGACCGGGGCAGGTCGAGATGGGCGATGAACCGCACGTCGGGCTTGTCGATGCCCATCCCGAACGCGATCGTCGCCACCATGACCAGGCCGTCCTCGCGCAGAAAGCGGGCCTGGTTCGCGGCCCGGGTGCGCGCGTCGAGCCCCGCGTGGTACGGCAGCGCCGGGATCCCGTTGCCGGCCAGGAACTCGGCGATGGCCTCGGTCGACGCCCGGGACAGGCAGTAGACGATGCCCGCGTCGCCCGCGTGCTCCGTGCGCAGCAGCTCGAGCAGCTGCCGCCGGGGCTCGTTCTTCGGCACGATGCGGTACTGGATATTCGGGCGGTCGAAGCTCGCCACGAAGTGCCTGGCGCCCTCCAGGTTCAGCCTGGCCGCGATCTCCGCGTGCGTGGCCTCGGTGGCGGTCGCGGTCAGCGCGATGCGGGGCACGTCCGGCCAGCGCTCGTGCAGCGCGGACAGGGCGAGATAGTCGGGCCTGAAGTCATGCCCCCACTGGGCCACGCAGTGCGCCTCGTCGATGGCGAACAGGCAGATCGTGCCCCGGTCGAGCAGCCGCAGCGTCGATTCGGTGCGCAGCCGTTCCGGGGCCAGGTAGAGCAGGTCAAGCTCGCCGGCGCCGAACGCGGTCTCGACCAGGCGGCGCTCGCCCGGGTCCTGCGACGAGTTCAGGAACCCGGCCCGCACCCCGAGCGCCCGCAGCGCGTCCACCTGGTCCTGCATCAGCGCGATGAGCGGGGAGACGACCACGCCGGTGCCCTCGCGCAGCAGCGCGGGCACCTGGTAACACAGGGACTTGCCGCCACCGGTCGGCATCAGCACCAGCGCGTCACCGCCGCCGGTGACGTGGTCGATGATCTCCTGCTGGTCGCCGCGGAACGAGTCGTAGCCGAAGACACGGCGCAGGACCTGCAGTGCCTCGCTCACGTCATCGCTGGCTTCGGGCGGCCACCGGGACATTCTACGGAGGGCCGGGTGCCGCCGGGCTAGAGAACAACCCACCCGCTGAACGTGCCGGCCCGGCCGGCTCCCGGTCGGCGTACTGACGGCCGTCGGTGCCTGTGCCGTAGAGCGCAGCCGAGCCGTCGCTGCCCGCGACACCGGCCAGGTCGCCGGCGATATGGCCGCCGAGCGAGGAACCGCCGGCAAACGGGCCGCCCGCGACCGACTGCCACTTGGCTCGCAGCGTCCCGCTCACCGTGCGGGCGAAGACCGACACCGTGCCGGCAGCGTTCGGGATGGGTATGGGGGTTCCGGTCAGCCCGCCGTTGCTGGTCAGCTTGGCCGGGGCGGTGAACGCGGCGCCGGGGACCGGCTGGTCGTAGCCGTACAGCTGCCGGTTGGTGCCGATCGCGTACACCGCGATGGTGTCGCCGGCGGTGGCGATCGCGGCCGGGCTGGCGATGATGTGGCCGCCCAGGGTGCGGCTCTTGGTGATCGCTTCGCCCACCGCGGTCTGCCAGACAGCCTGCACCGCGCCGCCAGTGGTCCGGGCGTAGACCGAGATCGTCCCGTTGGCCACCTGGACGGCCGACGGGGTGCCGGTCAGGCTGGCCCCGCCGGTCAGCTTCTTCGGGCCCTTGAAGCCGCCGCCCGGGCTGGTCTGGTAGTAGGTAAAGAGGTCCCGGTCGGTGCCGACCGCGTACACCGCGACCGTGCCCTTGTGGGTGGCGATCGCGACCGGGCTCGCGGTGGTGTGCCCGCCGAGGTTGGCGGTCCTGGTGACCGCGCCGCCGGGCGCGGCCTGCCAGACGGTCTTCACGGCCCCGCCGGTCGTGCGGGCGTAGACCGAGATCGTGCCGTTGGAGGCCTGGACGGCCGACGGGATGCCGGTCAGGTTGCCGGTGCTGGTGAGCTTCTTCGGGCCGCTGAAGCTGCCGCCCGGGCTGGTCTGGTAGTAGGTGAACAGGTTCCGGCTGCGGATCACATAGTCGGCGACCGCGCCACTGTGGGTGACGAGCGCGGCCTGCCCGGGGCTGACCGGGGCCGGCGGCAGCACGTTCACGTCCAGGTAGTCCTGGTCGATTTCGACGGTGTCGCCACCGTAGGTCGCGTCCGCCCCGCCGTGGAACTGGTGGGCCCGCTGCTGGCTGGCCCAGTCCGCGGCCGGGATCGCGGGGTCGGCCGTGTTGGCGTCACCGTTCCACAGGGCATCCCAGATCACGTCCGGCATGGCCTCCTTGGTGAAGCTGGCCACCAGATCGGTGATCCCGGATGAGGAGCTGCTGTACACACCGGACTTAAAACCGGCGGCGTGCAGCGCGGTGGTCCAGGCGGACAGGAAGGCCAGGGCCTTGCTCTTCTGGCTGGCCGGGTAGGCCTCCATGTCGTAGTAGACCGGCGTGCCAGGCCCGAAGCCGAGCGCGGCGGCCTGGGTGACCGCGTCCTGCGCGGCGGCGTCCGCCTGGCTGGCCGGCGAGGTGATCTGGCTGAATTCGGCCTGGACCCCGACGTAGGTGGGCAGGAAGTGCCACCCGGCCGCGGCCTGCTGCGCCACCCAGCCGGCGGTCAGGTTCGGCTGGGCGCAGGCCCGCTCCGCCCCGCCGATGTAGATGCCCACCGCGCCGTACGGCGACGAGGCCTTCCACGCGCTCATGACCGCCGGGCTGGGCGCCGCGCACGCGTCGAAGCCCCGGCCGGTAAAGCTGGTCGCCCGCGCCGGCAGGACCGTGCCCGCCGCCGCCGGAGCCGCCGCCCGCTGCGCCGCGTTCAGCCGGGGCGGCCCGCCGCTGCTGGCCGCCGGCGTGCCTCCCGGGGCCGCGCTGGGCAGCGAGGCGCTGGCCAGGATCTGCCGCACCAGCGCCGGATCCGTGTCGTAGGTCGCGGTGACGTCGATTCCCGGGCTGACCACCGTGATCCGCCGGCTGGCCTGATCCTCGGCCGCCGAGGCGGCGGACACCGGTGCGGCCGACGGCTGGACCAGGATCGCCTCCGTGGTCCCGAGCAGCCCGCTGGGGCAGTCCTGGTTCTGCCCGGGGTCGCCCAGGTAGATCGCATGCCGGTCGAACCGCACGCAGGTGGCTGACGTGGGTGACGTGCTGATGACCGGCCAGCCGGCCGGGACCGAGAAGTCATAGCCCAGGTAGGTCACGGTTTTCAGCGCGCTCGCCGGTGCCGCCGCCAGCGCAGCCTGGGAACCCAGGCCCAGCACGGCCACGGCGGTGGCGGCGATCAGGCCCAGCCGCGCCGCGCGCGCACTCAGATCAAGCATGGTCCAACTCCCGAGCGCGGGGAGAGCACGGGCGGAAAGAGGTCACGGCCGGAGAAACGGCGACGACTGCGGCCAGCGCCGGGGCGGGCGGACGTGATCGCGGTAGCGTATCGGGCCGGCCGCTGGATAAGCGGTTATTTGATCAGATAATGAAGCTCCACGGTGTATGTCCGGTACAGTCATGATCCGGACAATGACCATGATGCGGGCATGATGCGGGCAATTAGCCGGGCCGGTCGGTGATCGGGCGCCGGTCCCTCGGCAGCGTGCTGCTGCTGGGGGTCGGTGCGGCCGCCACGCTCGCGGTCGGCCGGGTCGCCGCGGGGACGCCCGGGGGCCCGGGTGGCCCGGCCGCCCTGGTCAACCCGATGATCGGCACGTCGTCTTACTCGCACAAGAGCGCGGACAGCGGCGACACCTTTCCTGGGCCCGACATGCCGTTCGGGATGATCCAGTGGAGCCCGGACGCGTTCCCGGCGCGCGCCTACGGCGGCGGCTACGACTACGACGCGAGCCAGATCCTCGGCTTCAGCCTCAACCACCTCAGCGGGGCGGGCTGCGCCTCGGACGGCGACGTCCCGATCCTGCCGCTGGTCGGCCCGATCCCCGCAGATCCTGAGCAGGCGACGGCGCGCTTCTCGCACGCCGCCGAGACCGCTCAGGTGGGCTACTACCAGGTCACCACGAGCTCGCCGGCCGCACCGGGCAGCCCGGTGACCACCCGGCTGACCACGGCCACGCGCTCCGGCATCGCCCAGTTCACGTTCCCGCCCACCACCCGGTCAGACCTGCTGCTGAAGGTGGCCGACAGCGAGCAGCGGCTGACCACGGTCGGCGGCAAGACCGTGCCCGCGTACCAGAAGGTGGACGGCACCACCGCCCGCGTCATCGGCAACCGCGAGGTCACCGGGTCGGTCACGGCCGGCCACTTCTGCGGCCTGCCCTATCAGGATGACTACACGCTGCACTTCGACATCGTGTTCGCCGAGCCGTTCACCGCGAGCGGCACCTGGGCGGGCGGGCCCAGGGGCGGCCCCGGCGGGGTCTACCTGACCTTTGACACGACCGGGAGCCGCACGGTGACCGCCAAGGTGGGCATCTCCTACACCAGCGCCGCCAACGCCGCGCTGAACCTCGCCGCGGAGATACCGGGCTGGGACTTCGGCGCCGTGCGGCGCGCCAACGTCAGCGCCTGGAACGCGCTGCTGGGCCGCATCGGCGTCTCCGGCGGCACCGTCGGCCAGCGGACCGAGTTCTACACCGCGCTGTACCACTCGCTGCTGGACCCGCACGTGTTCAGCGACGTCAACGGCCAGTACCGGGGCATGGACGGCCGGGTGCACACGGCCACGGCCGGCCACGCCCAGTACGCCGACTACTCCGGCTGGGACATCTACCGTGATCAGGTGCAGCTGGCCGCCCTGGTCGCGCCGCGCCAGACCAGCGACGTGATCCGGTCCATGCTCAGCGACTACGACCAGGACGGCATGCTGCCGAAGTGGGCGCAGGCGAACGGCGAGAGCTTCGAGATGGTGGGCGATCCCGCGGACCCGATCATCGCTGATGCCTACGCGTTCGGCGCCCGCGACTTCGACTCCCGCCAGGCCCTGCGGGACATGGTGGCCCAGGCCACCCAGCCCAGCAGCATCCGCCCCGGCCAGTCCGTGCTCGACCGTTACGGGTACCTCCCCGCCGACCTGAGTTACCCCTGCTGCAACTTCCACGCGCCGGTCTCGACCCAGCTCGAGTACGACACCGACGACTACGCGATCGCGGCGCTGGCCCGGGCCCTGGGCGACAGGCCGGCGTACCTGAAGTTCGCGGCCCGGGCCCAGAACTGGCAGAACGTGTTCAACGCGGGCACCGGTTACGTGCAGGCCAGGCTGGCCAGCGGCGAGTGGGCCCCGGGCTTCACGCCGGGCACCGAGGCCGGGATGGTGGAGGGCACCGCCGCCCAGTACACGCCGATGGCGCCGTTCAACCTGAGCGGCCTTATCGCGGCCCGCGGCGGCCGCCAGGCCTGGCAGGGCTTCCTGGACAGCCTGCTGGACAGCCTCACCGCGCCCGGCCCGGCCAACGCCCGGCTGTCCAACGAGCCGAGCCTGGCGATCCCGTGGGAGTACGACTACGCCGGCGCGCCGTGGAAGACCCAGCAGGCGGTGCGCCGGGTGCAGGCCGCGCTGTTCGCCGACGCCCCGTCCGGCGAGCCGGGCAACGACGACCTGGGCGCGATGAGCTCCTGGTTCGTGTGGTCCAGCCTGGGCCTGTACCCGGAGACGCCCGGCACGGACACGCTGGTCATCGGCAGCCCGGTGTTCCCGCACGCGACGGCGCGCCTGGCCGGCGGCAGGCGGCTCACGATCGACGCCAGGAACACGGCCGCCGACGCCCCGTACGTGCACGAGCTGTGGGTAGACGGCCAGGACTGGGACCGGTCCTACCTGACCGGCGGCCAGTACCTGCACGGCGGGCACCTGTCCTTCGACCTCGGCACCACGCCCGACCCGGCCTGGGGCGCCGGCCCCGGCGGCGCCCCGCCCTCCGACGGCACCGGCGAGGCGTCGGTTCTCCCGTATCTCGCGGTCACCCACCTGACGCTGTCGCCCGGCCATTACGCAACGGTCACCCTCAACTCCCGCAACGTGACCGGCGCGGCCGCCGTG
The DNA here is from genome assembly GCA_963844655.1 of uncultured Actinomycetota bacterium. Taxonomy (GTDB): domain Bacteria; phylum Actinomycetota; class Actinomycetes; order Streptosporangiales; family Streptosporangiaceae; genus JASHPR01. The sequence goes on from CAWJPA010000003.1 coordinate 712,356, forward strand.
GTCACGGCCAGCGCCGCGCCACCGCCCGGCCTGTCCGTCTCCGGCGCCGGGGCCATGGAGGTGCCCGCCGGAGGAACCGCGCAGCTGAAGCTGAAGATCACCGTGGCGCCGCGCACCGCCCCGGGAACCTACGCCGTCCCCATCACACTCACCAGCGCCGGCCGCGGCCACGGCGGCCAGCCCCCCTCGATCACCGCGGTGCTCACCGTGTCCGTCGCCGCTCCCGGCGGATAGGTCCGCTTGCAGATAATCCGGTAGTGGACCTATTTGGTACCCTGGGGGCATGACCACCAGCGCGCCCACGCGGACCGTCGCGGATATGTCCTTCCTGCTCACGCACGCGGGGCACGTGCTGTCGACGCAGATGGCGGCGGCCTTCACCGAGATCGGGATCACACCGCGCGCGTACTGCGTGCTGTTCCACGCGCTGGAGGCGGAGCGGACCCAGATCGAGCTGGCCGAGATCTCCGATCTCGACAAGACCACGATGGTGGTCACGGTCGACGAGCTGGAACGGGCCGGGCTGGCGGAGCGCCGGCCGTCAGGCACCGACCGCCGGGCCCGGATCATCGCCGTGACCGAGCAGGGCGAGCGGGCCGTGGCCGAAGGATCGCGGATCGCCGACCGGGTGCACCGCGGCGTGCTCGACGCGCTGCCGGAAGACCAGCGCGACGTCCTGGTTCACGCGCTCACCGAGCTCACGCAGGGATACCTGGCCACGCCGGCGGAGTCGGGCCCGCAGGTCAGGCGGGCCCGGCAGCGGTCAGCCCGCTGACGGGGAGCCCCGGGCGCCCGCACTATTCAGCCGCGGCCAGACCGGCGGCCGCGGCGATCCTGGCGTCGGCATTCCCGCCTGGCGTGCTGTCCAGGGCCAGGAGTGCGGCACCCACGATCCCGGCCTCCGCGCCGAGCCGGGCGGGCACGATGGGCGGCAGCGTGCGGTGGCCGCGGGCGAACACGAAACGCTCGAAGGCCGACCGGGCCGGCCCGAGCAGGAGTTCCCCGGTGGAGCTCAGCCCGCCGCCGATGGCCACGAGCTCGACATCAAGCAGGCTGACCAGGGACGCGATCCCGATGCCGAGCCAGTAGCCGGTCCTCGCGAAGATGGCGACGGCGGTGGCGTCGCCGCCGCGCGCGGCCTCGGACACGGTCTCGCCGGTCACGTGATCGGCGCCGCCCGCGAGCCGGGCCAGGGTCCCTTCCGGGTCCTGGCCCGCGGCCTCCCGGCCCGCCCGGCTCAGGGCGCTGCCGGAACCCATGGCCTCCAGGCAGCCGGTGGAGCCGCAGCCGCACCGCGTGCCGCCGGGGTCGACGATGATGTGGCCGGCCTCGCCGCCGATCCCGGTTGCGCCCCGGTAGAGCCGCCCGCCCAGGATCAGCCCGGCGCCGATCCCGGTGCCGACGGTGAGCACGAGCAGGTCGCGGTGGCCCACGCCGGCGCCCAGGCAAGCCTCGGCCCAGGCCGCCGCGTTGGCGTCGTTGTCGACCACCGCAGGAAGCCCGGTCTCGGCCGAGAGGATCGCCCGCAGCGGGAGGTCGCGGTAGCTGTTGTTGGGCGCCCAGCGGATGTGGCCGTCCGGCCAGTCGATCATTCCGGCGGCGCCGGCCCCGATGACCTGTACGCCCGGATGCCGGCGCCTGAGCTCGTCCACCAGCTGCAGCGTGAGACTCAGGGTGGAGTCCCCGGAACCGGGCGGCGGTGTCGGGCGCGCGACACGGTCGATCAGCTCCCCGCGGGCGGACACCACCCCGGCTGCGATCTTCGTGCCGCCCACGTCAAGGCCGATGGCATATGCGGCCTTGGTGCCGATATCCGTCCCCGACGCGTCGATCATGCCGTCATCCCCCCGTCGATGCCCGTCTGATGCGGCGCCCCAGGCGCCGCCCGCGCCCGAAGCTCCGCGGGGGGTCGGCCGGACCGGACGATCACGCCCAGCCCGATCCTGTGGAAAACCTAACATGCCGTCAGGGACGGCCCGGGAGGCGGACGGCCGGGACCGCGGCTACTCGTCCGCCTCGATGCGCCGTTCGGTGACGGCGACCGCCAGCTCCACCCGGGAGGAGCACGAGGTCTTCCGGTAGAGCCGGGTCAGGTACGCCTCGACGGTCTTGACGCTGATGTGCAGGGACCGGGCGATCTGCTGGTTCGTGTACCCCTCGTGCACCAGCCGGGCCAGGCTGCGTTCCCGCGCGGTCAGCTGGCCAGGAACGCTCACCCGGGGCGAGTCGGCCCGCATGATCCCGTCGGCCGGGCCTGGGGACGGCCGTTCCGCCGCCGGCTCGGGCAGGCCGGCGGCCCGCATGACCGCCGCCACCGCGCGGGCCCGGGCGGGCGCGCCGATCCGCAGCCAGAGCACGTACGCGGCGGCCAGGTTTGTGGCTGGCTCGTCGCCGATCTGCCCCCGCACGGTGAGTGCCTCGGCGGCCAGCGTAATGGCACCCTCGGCCTCGGCCTGCTGCTGGGCGCGCAGGGCAGGGGTCCGGTCACCGGCGGCGTACGCCTGGGCGAGCCCGGCCAGGATCTCGGTCGACGGTGCGGCCTGGTCCAGATCGGCCAGGGCGGCCGCGGCGGACGAGGTTACCCGGTGATCGCCGAGGCCGAACGCGGTCTTCGCCATCCGGTACAGGACCAGGGGCAGGGCCACCCGGTAGGCGCTGTGCGGCCCGGACACACTGGCCTGGGCGAGGCGCCGGATGGCATCGGCGGGGCGGCCCGCGTCGATGTCCAGGCCGGCCAGCGCCCACGCGCTCAGCTCGGCCGCTGGCGTGCCCGCGAGCCGGGCGGCGAGCGGCTGGCAGTCGCCGGACTGACCGAGGCCCCGCAGCAGCTCGATGCGCAGCGCGACCACGGTCCCGGCCAGCACGGGCGTGATCGGGCTCACCTGGCTCGTGTCCAGGGAGGTGGCGCCGGCGAGTGCCGCGGCCCAGTTCCCCCCCAGCCAGTGGCACACGATCTCGGCGAACCGCCAGAACGGCTCGGCGAGCAGCGGCGCGGCGTGCTGGCAGGCCTGCCTGGCCTGGGCCAGGTCCGCGCGGGCCAGCCCTAACTGGCCGAAGACGGCCCGGCACGCGGCCGACGAGGTCAGCGCCCAGACCCGAGCGGCCTGATCGCTCCCCGCGGCGGCTCGCTGCTGGGTGAGCGCGGCGAGGCACTCGCCCGCCTGGCCGCGGCGCAGCGCGGCCTGTGCGGCCTGGCCGAGGGCGGCCACCCGCGACAGGCGCTGCTCGGCGCTGTCGGCCAGGGTGGAGAGCCAGGGTTCCGGGCCAGGGACCGTGCCCGCGGCGGCGTGCAACCGGGCCCGGATGAGCCGCTCTGCGACGGGGCCAGCGCCCTTCACGGCCAGGTCATCCTGCGCCCAGTCCGGGCCAGCCTGGCCGATGCCGGGATCCGAATCTGCCACGTCACTAGGTTACGAGCGGAAGGCAGGTCTAGGGATATCCCTACTGGGATTGCATGCCCGTTTCGGGCAAACTGTCCGCACATGGCCGGGATCGCCGCTGGGGAGGGCGGTGGGATCGGCCTGCCGAGACGGCGCCGTCTGGCGCCGTCTCGCTCCGCGGACTGGCCAGGCCTGCGTGGGGAGGGCCGGCGCCTGGCCGTCCGCGGATACGGGCCGTCAACCTGGGCTGCCCCACCGCGACCGCGCCGGTGGCAGGCGGAGCGCTGGCGCGCGGATACGGGCGGGTGGGAGACTACCAAGGAGGACTGAGTTCGGCGAAGGGCGGCCGTGGCCACAGCACAGCCCGAGGGTAGCCCGGGTGTTCGCAGCATGATCGCTACGTCGGGCAGCGGTGGCCCGACCGCGCTCCGGATCATGCTCGGTGCGCAGCTGCGCCGCTTGCGTGAGGCCAGGCGGATCACTCTGGAGGACGCCGGATACGCGATCCGGGCGTCCGGCTCCAAGATGAGCCGCCTGGAAACCGGACGGGTCGGGTTCAAGAGCCGGGACATCGCGGACCTGCTCACCCTCTACGGCGTGACCGACGAGCAGGAGCGCACATCCCTGCTGGAGCTGGGCCGGCAGGCGAGTGCCCTGGGCTGGTGGCATGACTACGCCGACGTGATGCCGCACTGGTTCGAGCCGTACGTGGGCCTCGAGGAAGCCGCGGTCTCGATCCGCTGCTATGAGATCCAGTTCGTTCCCGGGCTGCTGCAGACCGCTGATTACGCCCGCGCGGTCGCCATGCTCGGCCACCCGGCCGGCCCGGCCGAGGAGATCAACCGGCGGGTCAGCCTGCGGATGGCCCGCCAGTCGGTGCTCGTACGGGCGAACCCCACGCATCTGTGGGTCGTGCTGGACGAAGCGGCGCTGCTGCGCCCCATCGGGCGGCCCGACGTCATGCGCGGCCAGCTCAAGCACCTGGTCGAGATCAGCGAGCGGCCGAACGTCACCGTCCAGCTCATCCCGCTCAAGACCGGCGGGCACGCGGCCGCGGGAGGGCCGTTCAGCATCCTGCGCTTCGGCGAGCCCGACCTGCCCGATGTGGTGTATCTCGAGCAGCTCACCAGCGCCCTGTATCTGGACAAACGGGAGACCGTCGACCTCTACCTGGCCGTGATGGAGAGCCTGTGCGTGGAGGCCCTGCCCACGTCGAGCAGCGTGAAAGCGATCAGCACGATCCTGCGCGAGAGCTGATGCAGAGATAGCCGGGGGGGGTCTCGTCAACATATGTCGGCTATGTTAGCTATGCGGGCTTTCATGGGCTAGTGACCGGTTCCGTGAGGGGATGATGGGGCTCGCTCGGCTGCACCTATCTGCACCCATCTTGTCCCGGTTTGCGCGAGGCCCGATTGCCCGTTAAGGGCGCTCCGATCTGCCGGTCACGAACTGAAAATTAAAATTCCGGACACTTGTCTCCCGTACCGGAAATGACCGCTACTATCTCGGAAGTGACCAACCTGAGGGTGGCCTGCGTGAGCTCAGGGGGCGCAGCGGTATGACCGCTGTCTCGAGCCTGTCAGGCCTGCGTGCGCGGCGGCGACGCCGCGGCGGAGGCGGCCCTCGGCCGGTTGTCGCAAGCCGACGGGGACCGGACCACCTCATGCTCACAGCACGCGTGCATTCCCTCCGGGCGTCGGGCGATGCCTATCCGCTGTCAGGGCGAGCAGCGGATGCACGCGGGTCGGCACGATGGGAGAACAGATGACGACGCGTCAATCCGCAGCAGCCGTAGCAGGAACCGCACCCACGGCTGCCCGGCTCGAGCCCGATGCGATCGGAGTTGCGCAAGACACCGTTATCGGGATGGCCACGGCCGCCCCAACAGCGTCGGTCGGCCTGACGCTGGCGGCGATCGCCGGGGTGGCCGCTTACGCGTCTGGGCCCGTTATCATCCTTACCGCTATTCCCATGCTTATCATCGCTAACGCGTACCGCAGACTTAACATGTGGAACGCTAACTGCGGTGCTGCATTCGAGTGGGTCGGCCGTTCCATCAGCCCGTCGCTTGGCTTCATCACCGGATGGCTGATGATTATGGGCAGCATCATCGGGTGCGTCAGCACGGCGGTGGTCCTCGGGCCGTCGGTGCTCGCGGTGTTCGGCTCCACGTCCTCCGGCATCCTGCCCAACATCACCATCGACACCGTCGTCATCCTGGTCATGCTGGTGATCTCCATCGTCGGCATCCGCATCACCGCACGGAGCCAGGTCGGCATCGGGCTGATCGAGTACGCGATCCTCCTCGGCGTAGCCGTGGTCGGCCTCTTCCTGGTGATCTCCCACCACCACGGCACCTACCCGATCAGCAAGGGCTGGTTCACGATCAGCGGAGTCGGCGGGCACGGCAGCCTCGCGGCCGGCTTCCTCATCGCAATGTTCATGTACACCGGCTGGGACGGCACGATTTACGTCAACGAAGAGACCAAGCACCGGCGCACCAACCCGGGCCGGGCGGCCATCATGGCGGTCATCTTCCTCGGCATCATCTACACGGTTTCCGTGGTCGGCCTGCAGGGAGTGGTCTCACCGAAGAAGCTCCAGGCCAACGCGCCCGACGCGCTCGTGTACGTGGCCGGGGTGATCGGCGGCAGCACCTGGTCCAAGGTGATGGCGTTCGCGCTCGCCCTCTGCGTGATCGCGACGACAGGAACCGGCATCGTGCTCACCGCCCGGATCATCTACGGGATGGCGAGCCACCGGGTGCTGCCGGAGTTCCTGGCCAACGTGAACCGCCGGTTCGCCACCCCGGTCGCGGCCAGCATCATCGTCGGCATCGTGCTTCTGGTGAGCACCTGGGGGTACCTGTTCTTCACCTCGCTGGCGACCGCGTTCAACGACCTGATCGCGCTGACCGGCCTGCTGTACGCCATGTTCTACGTCCTCACCGCGCTGTCGGCCATCACCTACTACCGGCGGCGGGTAGTCAGCAGCCTCTTCGACATGGTGATCCTCGGGATCCTGCCCCTCGCCGCGGCCGGATGGCTCATCTGGGTCCTGACCAAGTCGCTGATGGTCGCGCCCCGCTCTCAGCAGTGGTCATTGGTGGCCGTCGTCGCCGTCGGTTTGCTGCTGCTGCTGTCCGCACGCTTCATCCAGCGCTCGCCGTTCTTCCGGATCCCCCGGGAGAGCGACGGCGCGATCCACACCCCCGGCCGCCGTCGCGCCCCGCGCGATGTCCAGAGGCAGCGCGCGGCGGCAGCCCGGCAGGCCGCTCGCCAGGACGCCAGGTCGCAGCCGTATCGCACGCGCTGACCGGCTCTGTGCGCCATCAGGCCCTGGCCATGCGGCCGGGGCCTGATGCTGTTGCGGCTAGCTAAAGCGGCGGCCTGTGTCCCGGGTTGGTCAGGATCCCGCGATGTTGGTCAGGCTCTCCCGCACGGTCTCGGTGAACGGGTCTCCCGGCGGCAGCGTCCGCTCGCAGCGCGCGACTGTGTCCCGCAGCAGCGTTGTCGCGTCGCTGAGCCGGCCCGCCGAGTAGTAGGCGTGGGCCAGGTTCGCGCGGCGGGCCAGGGTATCCGGGTGATCGGCACCGAGAACCCGCTCGTAGTCGGCGCAGGTCTGCTCGTAGAGCTGCATCGCCGAGGCCATCCGGCCCGCCGTGTGGTAGGCGGCGGCCAGGTTGCCGCGGGCCCGCATGGTGTCCAGATGGTCGGGGCCGAAGACGCGCTCCCGGTCCCCGAGAGCCCGCTTGTACTGGTTGATGGCGTCCTTGACCCGGTCGTCGGCTATGAATGCCTCAGCCAGCTGCTCGCGGACGTGGATGGTGTCGGCGTGCCGGGCGCCCTGGATGCGCTCGCGGTCGGCCAGCGAGCGCCGGTAGAGGCGGGTGGCGTCCGCGAACTGCCCCGAGGCACGGTACGCGGCGGCGAGCTCATCACGGGCGCCGACCGTGTCGAGGTGATCATTGCCGCGGGCGCGTTCGTAATCGCCGACCGTCCCGCGCAGCACCGTGATGGCGTCGTCGAGCTTGTTCGCGGCGACCAGGGCCCGTCCGAGGTTAAGGCGCGCGGCAATGGTGTCGGGATGCGCCGGCCCGAGCGCGCGCGCACGGTCGGCGAGCACCCACTGAACCCAGGGGATGGCGTCCTCGGCCCGGCCGGCCGCCAGGAGCGCGCCGGCCAGCCGGTTGCAGATCACCAGGGTGTCCGGGTGCCCCGAGCCCAGGATCCGGTCACTGACCGTGGCCAGCTCTTTCCAGTACTCGACGGCCGGACCGGTCAGATGGGCGTCGTCCAGGCTGCGCCCCGCACGAAGCAGAACCGGATGACAGCCACCCGCCCATAGCAGGTCTCCGGCGGCCTGCTGCAGGCTGGCCGCGCACGACCGCAGCACTGAGGCGTGCCAGGCCTGCGTCTCTTCGGCGGGCCAGGTCTCCAGCAGGGCGTCGGCCGCGGTCTTGGCCGACCACTCGAGCAGGTCATCGGGCATCACCCCGCGGACCGCCTCCTGCAGGACCGGGTTCATCCGGATCATCGGCGGCGAGGTCGCCATGTCGATGGTCACCAGGCCCGCCTGCTCCAGGATGCGGAGCACGGCCTGGGCCCGGTCGGGGCCCGCGGGCCCGCCGGTGTTTTCGTCGGCCACGTAGCGCAGCACGGCTGAGGTCATGAAGAACGAGCCGGGGATTCCGTGGCCATCGTTGACCGCGGCCAGCGCCAGCAGGGACTGGGCCGCCCCGTCCGGTGACTGCCGGTCGGCGTGCTCGAACGAGAACGTCCAGGTGACCGCCGGCGCAGGCGGCCCGGCGTCGGCGCCGTCGGTCAGCTGCTCCCGCCGGCGCACAAAGTAGCCAAGGTAGTCACGGCAGGACATGTTCGAGCTCGTGATCACCGCGATGGCCTGCGAGAGGGCCAGCGGCTCACAGGCCAGTTCCTCGACCAGGTCGATCGCTCCGAGGCGCTGGTCGGTATCGGCGATGAGGCGGCCCATGAGGTAGCTCAGGGCCTCGCGGCGGCTGAAGGACCCGACCTGGCGGACCGCCTGCCGGTAGTCGCCCGGCAGCGCGGCCGAGTTCGTGGTCGTGACCAGGACCCGGCCGGTCGGCCCCGTCGGCCAGAGATCCGCTATGTCCGCCGCGTCGGAAAGATCGTCGAGGACCAGCAGCCAGTGCCGCGTGGTCTCGCTCAGCCAGCCCACGAACCGGGCCGCGACCGCCTCGGCGTCGCCCTCGGGGACGGTACCCATGGCCGCTACCGTCGCCTCCACATACCCGGACAGCACCGACGCCCGGTTCGTGGCCGCGACCCAGACGAGCAACTCGACTTCGCGTGACTGCCACAGCGACTCAGCCAGGCCCACCGCGAGCTGAGTCTTGCCGCATGATCCCGGCCAGTTCAGCGCTCCGTCGGTGGCCTCCCGTGCGGGAGCGAGGACAACCGTGGCCCCGGGCGCCAGAGCCGCCGCAATGCCGGGCGCCGTCTCAGGCCTAGAGATGAACCCGTCGGCGAGCGAGGGTACCGAGCCCGACCGGACTGGCCACAGCACCCCTTCACCTGCCGTCCCCCCCGGCCCCTCGGCCGGCACCCGGCTGTCCACGGCCATAGTGCGTATCACCTTCCGTAACTATGATGGCTAGCCCATCACGCCGGTCTGCAGCCCCGGGAGCGTGGGGCTCCTTGACGTTCGGTCAGATCTACCTGCCAGAAGTTGAGGGGAACGGTCGGCCGGTGATCGGCGATCCGGATCTATGCGGCCCGGGTTGCCGACTACGTGCCGCGAGATTACCCCGCGAGTCAAGGGAAGCCCACCATGTCATTTCCCCATAAAATTTCTAGATCTGGACAATGCCCGCTAATTGGCTAAACCCGTGAATCCGCCCGCTGATGCTGAAGCGGAACGCTAGGCCCGTCGACTGACGGCTAGCTGCGGCTGCCGGGTAACGAGGCGACGGCCCGGCTGGACGGCGGCGGTCCGCAGCCAGCCCGCCAGCCCGGCCCTGCCCTGGCCTCGGCTCTGACCCGGGTCTGGGGGATCACAGCTGGATTCGCATGGCACAGCACAGCGCCTCCGCGCCTCCGGGCGGCCTGCGCTCCGCTTCGGAGCCAACCCGGGTCAGCTAACGGCCGTCCTGGGACCGAGCTGAATGCGGCCATCTGCTCACTCCTGGATCGACCCGTGCACGGGACCGTCACTGCTCGCCAGAACCGGACGGTATCGTCACGGCACCATCCTCCGCCATGCAAGCTCTGATTGTGGCCGAATACGGCCGAGCGTTAGAAAAACACCGCACTCCGCCGCTGGCCGGCGAACTCCGCCCTCCCTTCTGCCGCGGTCGTCAGATGTCCGCACTGGGGCTCTTGTCAGGAATGCCCCGATGAGGGAGCATTCCTGACAAGCCGGACGGCACGCCACGTCCGCGCCACGCATGCCGTCGGCCTCCCCGCTACCCGACGACAAGGAGAGCCCCATGGTGCCCTTCTCGCAGGTCCTTGACCCGTTGCACTGGTTAGCCGGTTCGACGCTGCTCGCCCTGGTGCCCGTCGCCACCCTGCTGCTGTTACTCGCCGTCTTCCGGATGAGTGCGTGGCGGGCCGTCATCATCGGCTCGGTCGTGACCTTCGTCCTGGCGGTCACCGTATGGAACGCCCCGGTCAGCAACACGCTGGCCGCTTACGGCGTCGGCGCAGCGACCGGCATCTGGTCGGTCGACTGGATCGTGTTCTGGGGCGTCATCATCTACAACACGATGGTGGTGACCGGGACCTTCGATGACTTCAAGCGGTGGCTGATCCGCCAGGCGACCGCGGATATCCGGGTCCAGACGATGCTCATGGCCTGGGCGCTCGGCGCCCTGCTGGAAGGGCTCGTCGGGTTCGGGTACCCCTGGGCCGTCGTGGCCCCGATCCTCATCGGGCTCGGGGTGGCCGACCTCGCGGCGATCCGGGTCGCCGCGCTGGCGAACAACGCGCCCGTCTCGTACGGCGCCCTGGGCGCCCCCGTCATCGGCCTGGCTGCGGTGACCAGCCTGCCTCTGCTGTCGCTCTCGGCCTCGATCGGCAAGATTGTCGCGATCCTCGCGCTGCTGCCCCCGTGGGTCCTGATCTACCTCGTCAGCGGCAGGCGGGGATTGCGCGACGGCTGGCCGCTGGCCATTGTCGGCTCGCTGGGCTATATCGCCGGGCAGTTCCCGATCGCCGAGTTCGTCGGCCCGTACCTGCCTGACGTCGTCGGCTCGCTGGTTTGTTTCGCCGCCCTGCTCGGCCTGCTGCGGGTGTGGCGGCCGAGGACCGTGCTCGGCTTCGGCGGCCGGGAGCTGACCGCTGAGGAGATCTCCGCCTTCGGCCGGGAGGCCGAGCACGAACCAGGCCTGGCCGGGGCCGGCCCGGCGGACGGGCCGGGAACGCCGGCGGCAGGCTGGTCACCGGACAGCCAGACCGGCCGGGTGATCCGCTCGCTGGTGCCGTTCGGCATCCTGATCGCGGTGGTCGTGCTCTGGACCGGACCGTGGTCGTCACTGCCGGGCTACATTCCGTTTGAGCCCAAGGTGACCGCGGTCGGCTCGCTCGGCGGCACGGTCGAGTCGGCCTGGAAGTTCGCGCCGTTCGTCGCCGGTACGGCGATCCTGGTGTCCTGGCTGCTCATCATCGCCTACCTGCGCCCTGCCGCCAGCCAGTTCCGCACCATCTTCCGCACCACGCTCCACCAGATGTGGGGCGCGCTCCTGGTGGGTCCGTTCATCTTCGGTCTCGCGTACGTGTTCAGCTACTCCGGGATGGCGAACTCGATGGCCAGCGGCTTCGCCAAGGTGGGCACCAGCTATGTGCTCCTCGCCGCCGTGCTCGGCTGGATCGCCGTTGCCCTCTCGGGCAGCAATACCTCGTCGAACGCCCTGTTCGGGGCGTTCCAGCTGTCGGTGGCCAAGCTGCTGGGCGCCCCCCTGCTGCTGTTCCCGTCGCTGAACTCCGTAGGCGCCGAGGTCGGCAAGCCTGTGGCGCCGCAGACGGCGAGCGTCGGGGTGTCGACGACCAAGTACGTGCGCAACGAGGGTGAGGTTATCCGCTACAACATGGGCTGGACCCTGGTGATGCTGGCCTACCTGGTCCTCATCGGCTGCCTGTTCTACTTCCTGCTGCCGGACGCCATGCGCCTGTAGCCCGGTCAGCACGTACTGCGGAGCGCAAAAAGATGCCCCGGGACCAGGTGATCCTGGCCCCGGGGCATCCCGGAACGTATCCCGTCAGTTCGAGAAGGGATGCATGGTGATGGTCAGCGTCCCGGTGAAGATTTCCTCGTTGATGATGAAAGCGAACGCCAGGACATACAGCGCGAGCAGCGGCGCCGTGGTGAGCCACACCAGCCACTGCTTGCCCTCGTTCCGCGTCTCGATGATCCAGCGCTTGACCGGCGGCAACCGCAGCAAGAGCAGCGGAATGCTGATCACAGCGGCCTGATAGAAGCGCTGGTGGAACAGGGGGGTACCGTCGCCGTCCGCAGCGCCGAAGGTCCCGAAACCGTCGAGCAGCAGCAGGTGCAGCAGGAAGAAGCCCCAGATCACATACGTGAACCGCTGCAGCCGCTTCCAGTACCTGCCGAGTTTCCGCTGCGCCGGGGTGTTGGCGGTCAGCAGGAGCGGGACGGCGATGAGGACGATGATGAGCCCGGTCAGCAGGAAGGTGTGCCCGGCCAGCCGGCCGAACGGGCCGCCCTTGAAGTCCGTGGTGATGGCGGCGGTGGTTCCGTCCGTGATGCCGATGAGCGCGAAGAAGATCCCGTACCACCGGCGCAGCGGGGCGAAGAACCGTACTCCCGTGAGCGTGATCGCTGGGGTAATCGACAGCGCAATGAGCAGACAGAACTCGCCGCCGGTGCCCAGGACGTCGGCTTCCATGTTGGTCAGGGAGAGCTTCTCGTTCAGTGACAGCCACCCGCGCATGATGAAGATCCACGGCACGAACGCGGGAAGACGCATGAAGAACAGCGCGACGCTCTTCCTCTTGATACCGGGAAGGAACGAGACTTCCTGTTCCATCCAGGCATCTAGACTTCTCCGCTTTGGCTTCCGCCAATCCTCATCCTCATCCGCGTATTCCGGATAATAATCTTCCTGATATTGCTCGTCATCCGCGTACGGATAACGATCTATGGTCTCCGGTCGGCCCACTTTCCTGCCTCCTTTGGCCGTACTGTAGCTTCCGGCCTGGCGGTATGCCGCTACAGTCCAGGCGCCTATTAATGCAGGCTATTTAGTATTATTTCTTGCTCGCGGCTGCCTTGCCGGCAGCTGCCTTCGTTGCGGCCTTCTGAACAGCCGCCTTGTGCGCACCCGGCGCGTCTGGCTGGCCCGGGCCCTGATTCTCGAGAAGGCCTCCGGCGTTTCCAGCGCCGGCTCCGTCGTTACGGAAGAGGAAGAACTTGAGTCCGCCTCCGTTTGCCGCGATATCCCCGATTGCGAGCACGAGGCCGATAAAGACCAGTACCACTAGCGCGGCGAACATCTTGCGCCCGGCCTTGGCCTGGCGCCCGCCGCTCTTCCTGGCTGGCGGCTTGGCGCCGGGCCTGGTGCCAGGCCTGGGCTTCGTGGTGGTGGTGGACCGCGTGGGCCTGGTGCCTGGCCGGGCGGGCCTGGCCGGGGCGCCGGGCCTGCCGCCCGGTCCGCCTGGCCTGGTTGGTCCGCCCGGCCTGGTGGCCGGCCGCGCGGGCCTGGCTGGTGCGGCCGGCAGAGCAGCCGTGTCCGCCTGCGGTCGCACCGCGGGCCGGTCGACGGGCCTGGCCGGGGGCCGCCGGTCGGCGGGCCGTGCGGCGGGGCGGTCGGCTGGCATGGTCGCGGGCCAGGCCGGGCTGCTGAGGTGCTCGGTGACGTAGGCGGCCACCTGGCCGAGTTCCGCGGACATGGCCCAGACGGCGGCGCGCATCTCGGCAGCTTCCCGCTCGGCAGCCTCGCGGATCGCCGCGGCCTGGTAGGACGCCTGCTGACGCATCTGGGCGACTTCCCGCTCGGCGTGCTCTCGCATCGCGGCGGCCTGGTAGGACGCCTGCTGCGTGATCTGCGCGGCCTGGTAGGACGCCTGCTGCGTGATCTCGGCGGCCTGGTCGTCAGCCACAGAGAGGATCCGCCCGGCCAGCCAGAGCGAGTCACCGCTCTGAACTCCCGACGTCTCCGCCCAGCCCGCTCCGGTCAGGCCGGCCTGCGCCCCGGCGCGCTGGAGGAGCTGCTGGGCGCGGGGATCAAGGACTGCCGTCTGCTGCCGGGCGCCGGGAGCTTCGGCCAGGGCGACGCCCTGGGCCTGGCCGCCCTGGGCCTGATAGCCATTGCCGTAACCCGGCGCCGGGTAGGGCTGGCCCGGCGCGTTGTAGTACGCCTGCGCTGCCGGGGCATTGTAGTAAGCCTGGGCCTGGGGGCCAGCCGGTGCCTGGCCTGGCCCGGCTGCGGGCCTCGGGTGCTGCGCGGGCGCCTGCGGCATCGCGTACGCGCCGCTGTTCGGCCCGCCCTGCGGTCCCGGCCGGCCCGCTGGGGGCGCGGTCGGTCCCTGCCTGCCTGCCGCCGGGCCTGGCCGACCCGTCGGCGGACCTGACCGGCCCGGGGCCGGGCCTGGGCGGCCTTGCTGGGCCCGCGCCTGGGGCATCGGGCCTTGCTGGGCCCGCGCCTGGGGCATCGGGCCTTGCTGGGCCCGCGCCTGGGGCATCGGGCCTTGCTGGGCCCGCGCCTGGGGCATCGGCCCTTGCGGCGCTGCTCCCTGCGGCGACGGCATCGGCCTGGACTGCCCGTTCTGCGCCGGAGGCACTGCGTGCTGTCCGGTGGTCTGGCCCGTCGGCTCCGCCCAGTTCGGGCCGCCGTTCCCCGGCCAGCTCGGGTAGTCCGAGGGTGCGGGCCAGTTCGGGTCGCTCCCCGCGGGCCAGCTGGGGTGGTCCACGCCCGGCCAGCTCGGGTCGCCTGCGACCGGCCGGTACCCCTGCTGGGTGGAACGACTGTTGAGTTCTGTCATTGAGAAGCCATTTCTGTCGCTGGCCTGAGGTTCCGGCGCCCTGATGCGCGGCCTCCGCCTGTCGGTGTCACCGGCCTGGCGGCGTCGGCCGAGCCCATCCGCCGGTCAGGCGGAGATGAGGGCCCAGGTCCGGCCGCGTCCGCGGGCATCCGCCCCGCGTCGATGCAGAACTTGACCAGTGCGGGGGACAGAGAGCGAGCGCAGGAGTCATCCGCAGGCACAACGAGACCCGCCCAGGGAGCGGCGGGCACTGCGGTGCGGACGGCGGCGGCCGTCCGCGCTGGGCCTCCTACGCAACTACGCAACCCCTTGCTGAGGGTCATCATCTCTGCCGTCTCGTTAGCGGTCATTGGAGAACGATGGTACGTAATTCGGCGTGTCCGGAGCTGCCTACCCGACCGTGTGTCGGCCGGGCAATTCAGAGCGTACTGTGCTCACTGTGTCCCTATGGCAAGAACGCAATGGATTCGGAGCTCCTGCTCTGGATTCAAGCACCGGGCCACAGGTCAAGGCCCGGCCCGAGTTCGGCTGTACTCAAACGCACCAAGAGGATGGCTGAACCAGGCTCCGGTGCTTTAGGGAGCACACCCACCTCCACCAGTGATGGAACGCCCTGACCAGGCCTTGGTCCGGGGCGGGGCAGGAGGAACTACTTCCTTTCCCGCGCGGAACACTAGGCCAGCCCCGCTATACCTGACAGGGACGAATAGCCCTGAGGGGACGGATAACCCTTGGGGGGGTCTTTACGTCAGGGCTGCGGCCGATGCCTGGACCGCGATCTGGGCGTCGCGGGCTAGTCCGGCATGAACCCCGCTTTACCTGGCCGGACGCCGTTCGGTGCAGCGTCCGTGACGGTCTGGATGTCAATCCGGATTGACGAAAACGCACGTGCTGGAATTCAGTACTCGCAGTAATCAATTGATGACACGACAACGTCCGGATTCGGCCTGCCTGACCCACCGCCAGGGCCTGAGCGCCCGCCCCCGCCACCCGCCCCGGCGATCCCGGTCCTGCGTCTTCCGAACTCTCCCGCGACATCGCCGCGAGGCGGGATCGTGGGGCAGGCGGGGGCCGGACTGCGGCCAGGGTAGGGCCGGACGGGGATCGGAGGGCGGGGCAGACGATGGGCTGGAGCGGGGCCGGATGACGAACCTGGGCCGGACCCGCTGCGGGCTGGACGATTGGCTACAGGCGGGCCGGGTGATGAGCATGGGCCGCGCCGGATGGATGCGTTAGGAACGTTCCGGGTTAAGCCCGGTTTCGTCATTGCCTTCCGGCCCATGCTCGGCCTCTTCTTCCTGGTTTCGCGGTTTGGCGGTGATCCGCCCAAAGATGCGAACCAGCCGAATAGGGAAATCGGCGGGGAAATGCTTCTGCGATAGCCGGCCGGCGCGCCACAGCCGGGTATACCGAAACCGTCAGCAGCCCGGGCGCATGTCACCTGAAGCTGAGGCGACGGCGACATCCGCCGATCGTCGTCTTGGTTTGCGCCACCGTCGCGCCCGAACTCATTCGACCCGTCAGTAACATGCGTTCTCAGCCGCCGTCGTTGTGCGGGATCCTCGCTGCTCACCAACGGAGCCGGCGGCACCGATCCCGGGGTCGGGTTCGCCGTCGCACGGGGCCGGGTTTTCTCTCTTGCTCAGTTCCGCCCCGCCGTTTCTTCCGGCCTTCGATGACTCGCCTGCCCGTATTCCGGACCGCGCGGGCCTGGCGTCTCTTGGTGTGCACCGCCCGCGGGCGCTCGCGCGGCCCGGCGGAAGGCGCCAGCTGGCGGTGGACAGTCACCGAGAAGTTTTCTGGCGGGGTCTTATTCCGGCTTGGCCTCGAGCATGGCCTACCGGTCGCGAGGCTGGCCAGAGCGGCTATCAGGGCCCGGCGATGGCGCAGCCGATCTGGCCGCCGATGATCCGGAACAGGCCCGGCTGAACCATTTCAGGCGGCACACTTGTGGTGGACGGGGAGCATTCGAGAGGCTTGGCCTGATACTGGGATTTCAGCGGCGGGGCTCATGGGCTGAGCGCTGCCGCGCGGGCGGCACTGGTTTGTCGGGAGGAACTGTGGAGCCGCTGACTGCGGAGGATCCCGTCCGGGTGGCGGGATACCGGCTGGAAGCCCGGCTGGGCTCCGGCGGGATGGGGCAGGTGTTCCTGGGGTCATCGCTGGAGGGGCGAGCGGTGGCCGTCAAGGTGGTGCATGGGGCGCTAGCTGCCGATCAGGCGTTCCGCGTCCGGTTCCGCCGGGAAGTGGCAGCCGCACAGGCGGTCAGCGGCGCATACACGGCGCCGGTCGTGGCCGCAGGCCCGGATGATGACCCGCCCTGGATGGCGACGGAGTTCGTGCCTGGCCCGTCGCTGTGGGAGGCGGTCACCACGACCGGGCCGCTGCCGGCCGATTCGGTCTGGCGGCTCGCAGCCGGACTGGTGGAGGCGCTGCAGGCGGTGCACTCCTGCGGGCTGGTGCACCGGGACCTGAAGCCGCAGAACGTGCTGCTGGCCGAGGACGGGCCGCGGCTGATCGACTTCGGGGTCTGCCAGGCGCTCGGCGACAGCGCGGTCACGGCGACCGGGCTGATCGTCGGTACCCCGCCGTACATGTCGCCCGAGCAGGCCAAGGGCAAGCGGGCCGGCGCGGCGAGCGACGTGTTCTCCCTGGGCTGCGTCCTGGCGTTCGCCGCCACGGGGCTGCCGCCGTACGGCAGCGGCCAGCCCGCTGCCGTGCTGTACCGGATCGTGCACGCCGCGCCCGCGCTCGGCGGCCTGGATGGTGTGCTGCGCGACATGATCGAGGCGTGCCTGGCCAAGCCGCCCGCTGAGCGGCCCTCGCTGAGCGCGCTGGCCCGCGATATCACCGTCGGCACCGCGGGTGCGGGCCAGGACGCCCCCGCGCCCGCGCCCGCCGCGGTCAGCGCGGCCATGGCCGCACTG
This sequence comes from uncultured Actinomycetota bacterium, assembly GCA_963844655.1. Taxonomy (GTDB): domain Bacteria; phylum Actinomycetota; class Actinomycetes; order Streptosporangiales; family Streptosporangiaceae; genus JASHPR01. The sequence continues at coordinate 729,648 of CAWJPA010000003.1, forward strand.
GCCGAGCCATCGTGGCCTGCGGAGGTGGCCTCGCTGATCCGGGACCGCCAGCGGCCCGTCGACAGCCAGATCGGCCCGGAGGCGGCGGCCGCGCCCAACACGGTGACCGGTGCCGGCCGCCCCGGCCTCGCCGCTCTCGGCCCGCGGCGGCCCGCGGCAAGCGGGCCCGCTGCCCGGCATCCTGCTGCGGCGGAGTGGAGCCGCGAGGCCGAGCGGCTTCGCGAGGCTTCGGACTGGGACTCCGCGGCCGAGCCAGGCCCTGACCTGGCCGAGCAGCCATCCTCCCCGGACGTACCGCAGGTGGCGCCTGACGACGCGCCGCCGGACGCGCAGCCCGCGGGCCGTCCCGCACTCCGCCTCACCAGGCGTCGGGTTCTGCTCGGTCTCAGCGGGGCCGCCGCCGCGGGACTGGCCGTGCTGGTGCGCGAGCAGCTCAGCAGCCGGACAGTGACCATCCATCCGGCCGCATCCCCGGATGCCAAGGGTTCGACCGCGCCCGGGCCGAGCCCGGATCGCATAGCGAAGACCGTGGCCCGGCCGGGCTCCAAGCTGTGGACCACCAGCGCGGGGGGCGGGGTCCGCTTCGGCCCGGCCGTCACCAGCGGCGTGGCCTGCATCGTGGCGAGCAACTTCGCCCTGTGCGGTTTAGACGCCGCAAACGGCAAGACGCTATGGCGCCAGACCATCCCGGGCGGCTCCATCACCTGGTCGCTCGTGGCCGCCGACGGCACGGTCTACATCGTCGGCAACAACGGCTTCCTCTACGCGCTGCACGCGCTCACCGGCAGGCAGCGCTGGAAGGTAGGCGGGGTGTTCGGGGGCCCGGTTCTGGCCAACGGTGTCATCTATATCGCGGGCGCGGCCAGCTCCGGCAGCGCCCCGCTCTACGCCCTGAGTGCTGCCAACGGGACGCGGCGCTGGAGCGCCGACGCCATCAACGGCGGAGTTGTCTATGCCTGCGCGGCCGGCGGGTTTGTCTTCGTCACCGGCGGAGTCGGGTCGCTGAGCGCCCTGCGCACCAGCGACGGAACCGAGATATGGAACATCAAACCCGGCGGCGACACGCCGTCCAATCCCGTCGCCGCTGGCGGAGTCGTATACGTAACCGGGCAGAACAACCGCTTCTACGCGATCCGGGCTGCAGACGGCATCACGCTGTGGAGCACCGGCGACATCGGGCCGATGCAGATGCCATCGGCTCAGGGCAACGCCGTTTACGTCGTGGACGGCAACGGCAACCTGGCCGCCCTGAACGCCAGGAACGGCGCGCTTCTGTGGCACACCAGTCTCGGCGGCGGTGTATCCCAGGGCCCGGTTGCGATGGGTGACGTTGTCTACCTGGCCGGCAACGACGGGAACCTGTACGCGGTCCACGCGGCCAACGGCGCCCAGGCCTGGAAGACGGCGATCAGCGGTGGGGCCATGGCCGTTCCCGTAGCCGTGGGCGACGCGGTGTATGTGACGGGCGGCGGCAACCGGCTGGATGCCGTGCAGGCCTAGCTCCGCCCGCCCCCGGTGCGTTCATCCCGGTGGGTGAGGTAGACCAGCATCATGGACGCCGAGATCCGCCCCATATCCGATGACGAGGTGGACGCCTTCCTCCGTGTGATCCCGTCGGTGGCCGGCCTGCCGATGTGGGAGCCGGATCCGGTCGCCTGGTGGTCGGGCCCGGGAGTCGGGCCGGTCTTCGGCGGCACTCCGAGCCCTGCGGACCTCAGGAGCTACCGGTCCGACTTGACCGAGCGGGATCGGACCCAGGCGGCGTTCGTGGCCGGGAAGCTGGCAGGTACCTCGCTGGTGCTGTCGCTCGAGCTCACGATCCCGGGCCGGGGGCCGGTCCCGATGGGCGGCGTGACCGCGGTCGGCGTGCTGCCCACGCACCGCCGCCAGGGCCTGCTGCGGGGCATGATGCGGGCCGTGCTCGACAACTGCCGCGACCGGGGGGAGATGCTGGCCGCGCTGAACGCGAGCGAGGGCGGGATCTACGGGAGGTTCGGATTCGGGCCTGCGACGTTCCAGGTCCGCTGGGAACTGGACCGGACCCGGGCCGCGCTGGCCCAGCGGCCGGAGAACCCGGGCCAGGTCGAGCTGGTCGGGGCGGCGGACGCCACGGCGGCCTGGCCCCGACTGCACGACCGGGTCCGGCAGGGCCGCGCGGGCGAGGTCAGCGCCTATCCCCGCTTCTGGGATCACCTGGCCGGGGCGGAGAACCAGGGCCACGATGGCTCCGGGTCCAAGCTGTTCGTCCTGCATTCCGGCCCGGCAGGCGAGGCCGACGGTGCCGCCGTCTTCCGGCTTCCGTGGTCGCCCGACCCGGCCACCAGCGGGATCGTCCAGGTCGACTGGCTGGAGGCCTCGTCGCCGGCGGCCTACACCGACCTCTGGGCCTTCCTGGCCGACCTCGACCTGACCAAGCGCGTCGTGGCGGGCAAGCGGCCGGTGGACGAGCCCCTCCGGTGGCAGCTCGCCGACTCGCGGGCGCTGCAGGTGACCAGGCAGGCCGACAACCTCTGGGTCCGGCTGGTCGATGTCCCCGGCGCGCTCGCCGCCCGCTCCTACGCCAGGCCCGGGTCGCTCGTGCTGGAGGTGACGGATGCGTTCTGTCCCTGGAACGATGGGCGCTGGCGGCTGGAGACAGGACAGGAAGGTGCTGCCTGCACCCGGGCCCCGGCCGGGGTTCAGCCCGAGCTTTTCCTCAGCGCCGCCACGCTCGGGTCGGTCTACCTGGGCGGGGTCGCGCTCGGCCCCCTGGCCCGGGCCGGCCTGGTGCACGAGCTGGTTCCCGGGGCGCTGAGCCGGGCCACGACGATGCTCGCGTGGGGCGAGGCACCGCACACGGCCATCGGCTTCTGAGCTGCCGCGCCGTGCTAGGCGGCCGGCTGGTGCAGGACGGCCTGGTCGGCCAGGGCGATCTCGAGCTGGCCGAGCACGGTGGGATGGAACGGGGCCGCCGCGTCCAGGCCCTGCACGTACGGCTGCTGCGTGCACAGCTGGTGACCGGAGAAGTCGGGCTGCGGCGAGGAGAAGCTGAACTGGGCCGCGCCCTTGGCCAGCACATTGTTCAGCGTGGCCAGCCGGGAAGTCAGGGTCTGCAGGTTCGTAGCGCTGAGCCCGGCCTGGCTGAGGCACCCGGGCTCGGGGCCGAACGGGTTGTAGTAGCGGTTGATGATCACCTGCGGGTGCGCGGGCAGGTCCGCCAGCCGGCTCAGCAGGTCGAGGTAGTTCTTGCTGAACGATGCGAGCTGCTGCTGGAAGTAGGCCGTGGTGGCCCGGTCGTCGCAGCGCGGTGTGACCGAGCAATACCGCACCATCGCCGACCAGCCCAGGTCGTCGGCGCCGACGCTGACGATGATGACCGACGCGCTGCCCGCGCGTTCTGCCTCGGCAAGCTGCGGCTGGAGCACATGGCCGCCGTGCGTCTGCGAGCCGAGCAGCCCGCGGCTGATCGTGGCCCCGTTGCAGGCCAGGTTGAGCACCCTCCAGTCGTTGGCGACGGACAGATCGGCCGCATAGGAGTCGGAGCTGCGCCCGCAGGCCTTGGAGGTCTCCGACGCGCGGGGCAGCGGCGCGAGCCCAGCACCCGCCGCGGTGGAGTCCCCCATGACCACCACCTTGACCCCGGGCAGCTGGCGTCCGGCCGGACGGATGCTGGGCAGGTGGGTCTCGGTGCCGACGAGCTCGTTGAGCGAGTGCACCTGGCGCAGCCGGGTCGGCGCCGAGTACGCGGTGATCATGATGGCGCCCAGGTTGAAGGCCTCGGCCACGAGCAGCCCGGCGGCGAGCAGCCTGAGGGTGGTGCGGGCCGGGGTGCGGCGCCAGCCCGCGAACGCTCCCACCAGGATCAGCGCGGTCGCGCCGGCCACCACCGTCTCCCAGACGAAGTAGCGCTTCCACCCGTCGGCGAGCTGGGCGCCGAGGATGCGCTCCGCGCCGCCCGGGTGGTCGCCCTGGATGAACGTGGTCAGCTCGCTGTTGATGGTGATCTGGGAGAGCTGCAGCCGGGGCCGCACCGGGCCGGTGAACTGCAGGTCGGTGGGCAGGCTCTGACCGAACAGATCGACCTCGCCAGGGCCGGACCAGCTGAGGTTCGGCGCGCTCGCCCCGACCTGGATCACCTGGCCCGCCACCGTGATCGTCTGCTGCGGCGTCACCTTCAGGGCGATCGCGATCGAAGCGCCTGCCAACAGGATGAGCAGCACCAGCCCAGCCAGCCACCGCCGCGCCAGCCGGGCCAACCGACCCGTCAGCAGCATGCCGTCATCCATTCCATTACTTCCCCGACGCTAAACGACGGCCGGGGGTCCTCGGGCCAGCCCGCTCGTCACCTGGGCGTGTCGTCCCAGCTAGCTTCTGGGGTATGGCCACAGCTGCGGAACTGCAGGTCGGGACGCGGACGGTGCGTATCTCCAATCCGGACCGGGTCTATTTCCCGGCCCGGGGCGAGACCAAGCTCGACCTCGCCAGGTACTACCTGTCGGTCGGCGACGGCATCGTGCGCGCGCTGCGCGAGCGGCCGTGCATGCTGCACCGGTTCCCGTCCGGGGTGGCGGAGGGTGTGGAGGGCGGGGGAAAAGTCCACCAGAAGCGGGTTCCGCACGGCGCCCCGGAGTGGCTGGAGACCGTGCGGCTCTACTTCCCGCGCTACGGCCGGCACGCCGACGAGCTGTGCGTGACCGAGCTGGCCAGCGTGGTGTGGGCGGTCCAGATGTCCACCGTGGAGTTCCACCCGTGGAACTCACGCCGCGCCGACACCGAGCGGCCGGACGAGTGGCGCATCGACCTGGACCCGATGCCGCGCTGCCCGTTCGGCGTGGTGCGCCGGGTTGCGCATGTCGTGCGCGAGGTCCTCGATGAGCTGGGCATCACCGGGTGGCCGAAGACCTCAGGCGGCCACGGGCTGCACGTCTACGTGCGGATCGAGCCGCGCTGGGGTTTTGGCGAGGTGCGGCGGGCCGCGCTTGCGTTCGCCCGGGAGGTCGAACGCCGTGCCCCGGGCGAGGTGACCACCACCTGGTGGCGCAAGGACCGAGATCCCACCATGCTGTTCGTCGACTACAACCAGAACGCCAGGGACCACACGATCGCCAGCGCCTACTCCGTGCGCGGCGTGCCGGAGGCAACCGTGTCCACGCCGATCACCTGGGATGAGGTGGACGACGTCGAGCCGCGGGACTGCACCATCGCCACCGTGCCCGGGCGTTTCGCCCGGCTCGGCGACCTGCACCGGGGCATCGACGACACCGCGTACTCGCTGGACACGCTGGTGGAGTGGGCCGACCGCGACGGCCTCGACCCGGCCCGGCCTGACTGACGGTCAGCTGCCGTCGAACTGGAGGATAAACAGCCCGCCGCCGCCGCGGTCCACGGCGTAGACGATGCCGTCCGCGGCCACGTAGACGTCGTTGATCTGGACCGCGCCAGCCCGGGAGCCGGGCGGGGCCGGAGGCACGAACGCACCGACCTCCCGGGGCCGGAACGGGTCCCGGATGTCATAGGCACGCACGCCGCCGTTGAAGAACGAGCCGAACACGATGTCCTCGCTGCGCCAGGACCACGCGAAGGGCTCGTTCTCGTGCAGGTTGTGCGCGCCGAACCGGCCGCCCCGGCCCGCGAACTCGGACACCGGCGGCAGCGGCGCGCTGCTGATGATCAGTGGGGCCTCCTCGTGGCTGGCGTCCGCGACCCAGACCAGCTTCGGGTAATCGGCCGCGTGGTCGCGGGTGGTCTCGTCGCTGATCGCCAGCAGGTTCCGCCCCGGCAGGGGCAGGACGGTGTGCGTGAAGCCCGGCATCGGCGGGTGGTAGTCCAGCCGGGACACCAGCCGCGGCGCGGCGACGTCGGTGATGTCCAGGATGATCGCGCCGGCGTCCAGGTAGCCGACGTAGGCCCGGTCCGGGCGCTCGGGGCAGGTGTTGATGTTGTGCGCGCGGAAACCCGAGTCGAACATCTGGTGCCGCACCGGCGGGGCGTGGCCGTCCTGTTCCTGGGTGCCGGGCAGCCACCACCGGCCGGCCTCGGCCGGCCGGCCAGGCTCGCTGAGGTCGACGATCACCGGGAACTGGTCGTCGAGCAGGCTGGTCGGGCGGGAGTCGGCCGTGCCGGTGCTGAGGAAGGCGTACCGGCCGCCCGTGTACCCCACCCAGTGCGTCCCGCGCGAGCGGGGACCCGACAGGTCAAGGAAGCCGACCGGCCGGGGCTGGGCCGGCTGGCTGAGGTCGAATATCTCGATGCCAGCGGGCTTCAGGCCGGGCCTGGCCACCTGGTAGGCCACCACCAGCAGCCCGTCCCCGATGGCCAGCGAGTTTGACCGGACATCACCGTGCGGCAGCGTGGTCTGGGTCAGCAGCTCCGGCTCTCTCGGGTCGGTGACGTCGAGCACACTGAAGTTCGCCGGGCCCTGTTCGTGGGCCAGGTACAGGTACCTCCGGCCGCCGTGCTCCAGCAGTGCGGTGCCCTCGCCGCAGTTGCCGTGGCCACCCAGGTCGTTCCGGCCGAGCAGCCGCATCCCTTTGCTTTCCACCGCAGCCATGGCCGTCCTTCCGGCTGATCGGGGCTCTGTGCCGGGCGGGTCATCCCCCGGCACTCGGTCGCCGGGCCCGGCCCAGGGACAGCAAATCACGGAACGCTTCCCTTATTGGGAGTGCCCGGTGATGATTAGGCTAATCACTTACACGGAACGCCTGGCCGCCGGCGCTCCCCGGATGCGGCCTGCTCCGGGCGGGGAGCACGGTCCCAGGCTGGCGCGGCCCTGGCCGCCCGGGAAGGGAGATGGTCATGAGCGCAGCACGTCGGTCGCGCCGGTGGGGGGCATTAGCCCTCGCGCTGGCCGCCTCGTCCGCGGTGCTGGCGGCCTGCGGCTCGAGCGGCTCCTCGGGCTCGAGTTCGGGCAGCGGTCCGATTGCCATCGGATATGAGGTCCCCCTCACCGGCACCGCCGCACTCGCCGGCAAGGCGGAGCAGCAGGGCTGGAACCTGGGGCTCAAGGTCTTCGGCAGCACCGTCGACGGTCACAAGATCGTCACTTATTTCGATGACACCGGCGGCAACCCGGCCACCGCGCTGTCTGACGCCCACGCCCTGGTCCAGCAGAAGCACGTCCAGATTATGGAGGGTCCGCTGCTGGCGAGCGAGGACGCGGCGGTGGCTCCCTATCTCGGCGCTCAGCGGATCCCACTGGACAACCTCAGCATCTGCGGCCAGATCCAGGTCACCGACGACGCCAAGTACGGCAACGCGCTCAGCTCGGGGTGGATCTGCAATACCCCGGACATCATGGCGGCCGACTATCTCTACAAGGACCTCGGCCTCCGGCACGTGACGGTGCTGGCCACCGATTACGCGTTCGGCTGGCTGTCCGCGGGCGGGTTCATCAAGCAGTTCACCATGCTCGGAGGGAAGATCGACAAGGTCATCTGGCCGCCGCTGACCGCGACCGACTACGGCCCCTACGTCTCCGCGATTCCCAAGACGACCCAGGCGGTATTCGCCGAGACCGTCGGCGCCGGCGGCCCGCTGTTCACCAAGGCGTACGCGCAGTTCGGCCTGCGGGGCAGTATCCCGCTGTTTGCCATGACGAACGTCTTCGACTACTCGGTGCTGCCCGGGGAGGTGCCCGCGGACGTGATGGGCGATGAGATGTCCGCCCAGTACTGCGACGGCATCAACAACGCGGTCAACAACAAGTTCACGACGCTGTTTTACAAGACCTACCACACCTACCCCGGCTACTACGCCGAGGCGGCTTACGTGCATGCCGAGCTGGCCGTCGCCGCGCTGAAGCGACTGCACGGGGTGGCCACGAACGCGGAGGCCGTGGCGCACGCGCTCAAGACCACACCGATCACCGCGCCCCGCGGGCCGGTACGGCTCAGCCCGGTGGTGGACGGCCCGATCCAGAACGACTACATCTGCAAGGTCGAGAACGTGCACGGGACGCTGGAGGACGTGCCGATCAAGACCTACCCGTCGGTCCAGCCGTGGGGCACGCTGCCCTACAAGGTCTGGGTGCAGGAGTTCACCACCGACTCGGTCGGCCGCCCGGCCGCGTAACCCGGGTCACGGGCCCGGCCTCCGACGGGCCGGGTCCGTGCCGGGCCGCCAGGGCTTGAGCTCGTGCCGGGCCGCCTCGGCCGGGCCGCCTCGGCTGGGCCGCCGGGGCCGGACTCTTGCCCGGGCTGCCAGGGTCGGCCGCATGCTGGGCCGCCTGGACTGGGCCCGGCCTGCCGCCGGAGCCCGGCCAGGGCCGTTGATGATTAGGATGCGCAGCCAGGCCGTCTTGATCACCGTACGAGGCCCGCCACTATGATGACTAGCATCGGCCAGGCGTGATTGCCGCCGTGTTGGCTCACGCGTGCGACGGCCGCGAGGAGGGGTGCCTGACATGGGGGAGCCGAACTCTGGCCGCAGGACGCGGGCGCTCGGCACACGCGGCAGCGTCGTGTCCTACCTGGCCGCCAACGGCGACATCACCGATCCCAAGGGCATGGCCAGCACCGCGCTGGCTGAGGCCGTCGGCTATCCGGGCTCCAGTGCCGCGTTCGCGCAGCTGCTCTCGGGCATGGAACGGTCCGGCCTGATCGAGCGGGAGATCCGCGGCAAGCGCACCTACCGCATCGCCGCGACCGCGCCCGCGCTCCGGGGCCGCCCGAGCGGATCCCGCCGCCCAGGGCCGGTCGGCCCGGCCGCGGCGGCCAGCCGCCGCGGACAGCCCGCCCCCGACGGCGACGCCGCCGGCCACGATCTCGGCCGGGATCTCGCGGCGGCCGCGGGCGGGGGGACCGGCTTTGACTACGACGAGCTGGCCCGGCGCCTGCTGGTCCAGCTGGTGCGGCGGCTCACTGTCTCCCCCGAGAGCCCGCTGCCGGGGGAGGCCCCCGGGCCTGCGAATACCGTGCCTTTGAACACCGTGCCTGCGAACCCCGGGCAAGTGAACGCCGGGCAAGCGAACCCCGTATACGGGGGCCCCGCCGACGCTGACCCGGGGTCGGCAAGCCCCGAGCCCGCAAGCCCGGTGCCTGCGGACCCCGCGCCCGCGGACCTGCGGACCTCGCGCCCGCAGACCCTGGGATGCACGATGCCGCGCTGCGGCAGACCGTGGCCAGCCTGGAGCAGAGGCTGGCCAGCGTCCAGTCCAGGCAGCGCAAGCTGACCGCGGAGAATGCCCGGCTGCGCGAGCAGCTGCAGGCGGCCCAGCAGAGCCTGGCCCAGGCCGAGGAGCGCGGGATCGCGGGACAACTCGGCAGCGCCGAGGTCCTGCTGCTCGAGCGCCTGCTGTCCGCGTCCCGAGAGCAGGCAGGGCAGCAGGAAGAGGCCGGAGCCGGCTGACAATCACCTCGTGTGCGCTGCCATCGCAATCAGCTCACTGGTAGCCGCCCGGGCGTAATGATAACGTCCAATCATGTAGCGGGGCGGCGGCGGCCGGCCAGCAGGCGAGGTGCCGTCCGGCGGTCCGGCCGTCCGGCACAGGTCCGCCTCCCCGGGTCATTCGGTGTGCGGGCGGGCGCCTGCTCGGGGCCAGGGAGGTTGGGTGGACGCGCGGACGCTCGGGTGGGGAATCGCCGGGCTCGGCCGGATCGCGGGAACGGAGATCGCCCCCGCCATCGCGGCGAGCGCCAGCAGCACGCTCGTCAGCGTGGTGAGCCGTGACCAGGGCCGGGCCGAGGCTTTTGCCCGCGATCACGGTGCGGTGACCGCCCTCGACGACTACGCCAAGATGCTCGCGGATCCCGCGGTGCAGGCCGTGTACATCGCCACCCCGAACGCCCTGCACGCCGAGCAGGTAATCGCCGCGGCCCGGGCCGGCAAGCACGTGCTGTGCGACAAGCCCCTGGCCGTCACCGTGGCCGACGCGGAGCGCTGTGTCAACGAGTGCCGGTCCTCGGGCGTGCGCCTGGGCCTCACCTTCCAGACCCGCAATCACGACGGCATGGCCGAGGCGGCCGCCCTAGTCCGCGACGGCGCCATCGGCCGGGTGGTTGCGGCGGAGGCGCAGATGGGCACCGGCGGGAGGCTGCCCCAGGGCTGGCGCACCGACCCTGCCCTGGCCGGCCTGGGCACGCTCAACAACATCGGGGTCCACGCCTTCGATATCCTCCGCTACCTGCTGGGTTCCGAGGTGGCGGAGGTGGCGGCGCTGGTGGACTCCGAGCCCGGGTACCTGGTTGACACCACCGCCCTGGTCCTGCTCCGGTTCCGCAGCGGAACCCTGGCGCAGGTCAACGTGAACCAGGCGGCGCGCAACCCCCGGGACGACATCGTGCTGTACGGCACAGAAGGCCGGGTGCTGTGGCGCAACCTGTCCCGGCCCGGGCGGGACGGGACGCTGACCTTCATCAGCCGCGACGGCGAGCGGGAGACCGCGGCGGCCTCCCGCCGCGCCTACCAGCGCACGATCGAGAGGTTCGCCGACGCCGTGGCCGACGGCCGTGACCCGAGCCCGTCCGGCGAGGACGGCCTGCGCAGCGTGGAACTCACCGCGGCGATCGCGGACTCGGTCCGCCAGGGCCGGGTCGTTCCGCTCGCGGCCCGGTGATGAGGGGAGCCCGCGGGAGTGGCAGAGTTCTTAGCCCAGACCCTGAACGGCCTGACGCTCGCCGGAGTGATCTTCCTGGTGTCGAGCGGCTTCACCCTCATCTTCGGGATCATGCGGGTCACCAACCTCTCGCACGGGGCGGTATACCTGCTCGGCGGCTACATCGGCTACTCGGTCATCGGCGTCACGCACAACTTCTTCTACGGGCTGGTCGCCGGCGCGCTGTCGATGGCCGCGTTCGGGCTGCTGCTCGAGCGCACCCTGATCACGTGGCTGGGCCGGTCGGAGATGTCCGAACTGCTGGCCACCCTGGGGCTCATCTACGTCCTCGATGACGTCGCGCTGGCCATCTGGGGCGGCACCCCGCTGACCATCAACCTGCCCGGGGTGCTGGGCCAGTCATCCACCCTGCCGCCGGAGCACATCGTCTACCCGAACGGGCGGCTGTTCATCCTCGGCGTCTCGGTCATCATCGCGATCGGCCTGTACTACCTGCTCCGCCGGACCCGGGTGGGCGCCATCATCAGGGCCGGGGTGGACGACCGCGAGATGGTGGGCGCGCTCGGCATCAACGTGCGCCTGGTCTTCGCCCTCGTGTTCACGCTCGGCACGCTGCTGGCCGGGTTCGCGGGCGTGCTGGGTGGGACCGTGCTGGGCCTGTACACCGGCGCCGACAGCGACATCCTGCTGTTCGCCCTCGCGGTGGTGATCGTGGGCGGCCTCGGGAGCTACGAGGGCGCGATCCTGGGCAGCATTGTCATCGGCCTGGTGGACAACTACGGCACGGCGTACTTCCAGTCCATCGCGTACTCGGTGCTGTTCATCCCGGTCATCCTGGTACTGCTGATCAAGCCGCAGGGCCTGCTCGGGAAGCCGAGCACGTGACCGCCGCAGGGGACGGGCCCGCGGCCCGAGTGGTCTCCCCGGCCGGCCCCGGCCGGCCCGCCTCCAGGCTCAGCGGCCTGGCGCTGGTGAGCCTGGAACGATCGCGCCGCCTCACCGGCCCGGTGGCGGGCGTGGCCGCCGCGGTGATCCTGTTCCTGCTGCTGCAGGGCAACGGCTTCACGTCCACGCTGGTCGTGGACATGCTCGTGTACGCGATCGCCGCCATGGCGCTTGATTTCCTCGGCGGTTACACCGGCCTCATCTCGCTCGGGCAGGCCGGGTTCCTCGGCGTCGGCGCGTACGGCGTGGCCATCGCGGAGGCGCACTTCTTCTCCCCCTGGGCCTCGGTCGGGATCTCCCTCGCGGTCACGCTGGCGCTCGGTCTGGCGCTCGGCGTCGTGGCGGTCCGGGTCAAGGGGGTCAGCTTCGTGATCATCACACTGGCCCTGGGCCAGGTGCTGTGGGGGCTCGCCTTCGAGTGGGTGGGGCTGAGCGAGGGCGACAACGGGATCTCGGTGGCGACGCTGCCGACCCTCGGGCCCTTCGACCTCAATGATCCGCTCACCCTCCGGATGACCGTGCTGCTCGTGTTCGCGGTCGTCGCGCTGCTGCTGGTGCTGCTGGTGCACTCGCCGTTCGGGCTGTCGCTGCGGGGCGTCCGCTCCAACGAGGCGCGGCTCGCCGCGCTGGGCTACCGGACCGGCCTGCACCGGTACCTGGCCTGGGTCATCACGGTGTTCTTCACCGGGGTGGCCGGAGTGCTCTACGTGTTCGTCAATCAGCTGATCAGTCCGTCGACGATGGACTTCAGCGCGAACGGCCTGTTCGTGGTCATGGTGGTGCTCGGCGGGCTGCGCAGCATATGGGGGCCCGCCCTGGGCGCCGCGGTGATCGTTCTCTTCCAGCAGGAGCTGAGCATCTACGTGTCCCGGTGGCAGACGCTGATGGGCCTGACCCTGATCGCGGTCGTGCTGTTCAGCCCGGGCGGATTCTGGGGCCTGGTCCGGGCCGCGGGCCGGCGGCGGGACGCGCTCATCGCCAGGCTACGGGCACGGCAGGCCAGCGGGCCCCCGCACGCGGCCGCGCCCCCGGCCTCGCCCTCCGCGGTGGCCGGACCGCTCGCCTCCGGGGCGGCTCACCCGGGCGCCCAGCAAGGCGAGACGCGATGACCGCCGCCCAGGCGCTGTCCCCGGGCGCCGGGGCCTCGGCCGCGCCGGCCGCGCTGACCGCGGAGCACCTGAGCCGCCGCTTCCGCGGCGTCACCGCCGTGGCCGACGTCTCGCTGCGGGTCCCCGCCGGGACCCGGTTCGGCATCATCGGCCCGAACGGCGCGGGCAAGACCACCCTGTTCAACCTGCTGTCCGGCGAGCTGCAGCCCACCACAGGCAGCGTGACCCTGTTCGGGCGGGACATCACCGGGCTGCGGACATACCGGCGGGTGGCGCTGGGGCTGGGGCGCACCTTCCAGATCACCCGGGTCTTCGGCGACCTCACCGTGCTGGAGAACCTCACCCTGGCCCAGCATGGGCTGAGCCGGACCAAGCTGACGCCGCTGCGCCCGTGGCGGAGCTACCGGGCCATGACCGCCGAGGCCGCGGAGCTCGCCGGCAGCTTCGGCCTGGCCGGGCGGCTGGGCACGCCCGCGTCCGAGCTCTCCCACGGCGAAGTACGCGAACTGGAGGTGCTGCTCGCCCTGGCGCTCAAACCGCGCGTGCTGCTGCTCGACGAACCCGCCGCCGGCCTGTCGCCGGCCGAGCGCGTCGGGATCATGGCACTGCTGCGGTCCCTGCCGGACGAGCTGACCCTGGTCATGATCGAGCACGACGTCGACGTTTTGCGCGGCGTGGTGGACTCCGCGGCGGTGCTGCACCTGGGCGCGCTGGTGACCCAGGGCAGCATGCGGGACATCCAGCAGGACGAGCGGGTCCGCGAGATCTACCTGGGCCAGGCCTCCCCGGGCGCGTGGCGCGGGCCAGGACAGGACGGTGCGGGTTCATGATCGAAATAGCCGACCTGCACACCTACCGGGGCACCAACTACGTCCTGCAGGGCGTGAACCTGCGGATCGAGGACGGGGCCTGCACCGTCCTGCTTGGCCGCAACGGCATGGGCAAGACCACGCTGGTCCACACGATCATGGGCATGATCAGGCCGCGCTCGGGCCGGATCACGCTCGACCACGAGGAGTTGACCGGCAAGCCGTCGTTCCAGATCGCGCAGCGGGGCATCGCCCTGATCCCGCAAGGGCGCCGCATCTTCCCCTCACTCAGCGTGGAGGAGAACCTCACCCTCGCCGCCCGCGGCGCTGGCGGCCGCCGGGCCGGCGGTCCCGGGACGGGCGATATGGAGGCGAGCGATGCGGGCCCGGGTCCTGGCGGGGCGGGCGCGAGCGGTGCGGGCGCGGGTCGTGGCGGAGCGGACGGCCGGGCAGCAGCCAGCAGCCCGGCGAACGGCGGCCCGGCGATCAGCGAGCCCTGGACGCTCGAGCGGGTTTACGACCTGTTCGGCAACCTCAAGGAGCGCCGGCGCAACCGGGGCGGCCAGCTATCGGGCGGCGAACAGCAGATGCTGGCGGTCGGCCGGGCCCTGCTGACCAATCCGCGCTTGCTGCTGATGGACGAGCCCTCCGAGGGCCTGGCGCCGGTGATCATCGAGCGGATCGGCGGGATCCTGGCCGGCCTGCGCCGGGACGGGCTGTCGATCTTCCTAGTGGAGCAGAACTACGGCCTGGCTATCGGCCTGGCCGACACCATCTACATCCTGGCCAACGGCCAGGTGGTCTGGCAGGGCTCGGCCAGCGAGCTCGCGAGCGCGGCGCGGGTGCGGGAGATGCACCTGGGCGTGTGACCAACCGCGACAACGGAAAGGGCGTGCGCATGGGCAAGCCATTCCACACGGCTCATCGCTGGGAGCTCGACTGGGAAGACGACGTCGATGTGCTGTCGCTGCGGGACGGCGTCCAGGTCAAGGTCTTCCACTCGGACCCGCAGGTTGGCGTAGCCGACATGCTGATCAAGTTCCCGCCCGGCTACGTCGAGCCCGAGCACGCCCACGCCAGTAGCCACTCGATCGTGGTCCTGGAGGGTGTCCAGATCGTGAGGGGGGTGCACCTGCACCCCGGCGACTACGTCTGGGCATCCGGCCCGGAGCCGCACGGCCCGTACGAGTACCCGGAGGGCTGCGTGGTGTTCGCCTCGTTCCGCGGCATCTCCTCCCGGCACCGCTACCACGGCTCCCCGGCCGGCGAGATCTAGGCAGCCAGGCCCGGGAAGCATGATCCATGTGAGTTTCCAGCACACCTGACTACAGCCAACTCACATGGATCATGCGATGGGGGCCGAGGGCGCGCGGGCGGTGGACCGGCCGGGCGCCGATCGGCCCGGGGAAGGGGTATCGAGCTGCCGGCCGAGCGATCAACCTGGCGGCGCGGGATCAGCCGCGGGCGGCGCTCCGCGCATCCCGCCGAGGGCGAACAGCCGGGCGGCGTTGACCGAGCCGATGGCATGGCGTAGTGGCTCCTCAAACGCGTCGGCTAGCGCCGCGGCCGGGTCAGCCAGGGCCATGTCGAACGGCAGGTCGGTGCCGAGCACGACGTGATCGACACCCACGCGCTCGGCGAGGAACCGCAGCGCGGCCGCGTCGTGGGTGATCGTGTCGAAGTACAGCTGCCCGAACGCCCGCCAGACGTCGGCGGCCTCGATCGTGATCTCCGGCCGCACCCCGCTGGCGTGCGCCAGCCGGCCCGCCTGGTAGGGCAGGTAGCCGCCGCCGTGCATGAGCACCAGGCGCAGGCCCGGGTGGCGGGCGAGGGTGCCGGCGCAGATCAGCCGCTCGACCATGACCGTGGTCTCCAGCGGGTTGCCGATCACGTTCTGCAGGTAGTACGCGTCAAGACCGACGTGCGGCTCGTTGAACGCCGGGTGCACCAGCACCGGCCGCCCGGCCTGCTCGGCGGCGGCCCAGAACTCCTCGAACATCGGCTCATCCAGGCGCCACCCATCGATCGAGGTGCCGATCGCCGCGCCCACACACCCCTGCGCCAGCGCGGCCCGGTACAGCTCCACCGCCCGCGGCGGATCCTGCATCGGCAGGTTGGCCAGCCAGCGCAGCCGGTCCGGGTGCCCGCCGCAGATCTTCGCCATCCCGTCGTTCGCGGCCTCGCACAACCGGGCTCCCCGGTCGCTGCTGACCTCGTAGAAGTACAGCGGCGGCGGGCACGACACCACGGCCGAGCCGATCTGCCGCGCATCCAACTCGGCGATCTTGGCCGCCGGGTCGTGGAACGAGGCCGCGATCGTGAACGGCACGTGGTGGACCCCGCTCCACCGGTCACCGTCGATCCTGACCCCGAACTCCGGGTCATACCGCAGCACGTCGAGGGCCTGGGCCGGCATCACGTGGTTGTGGACGTCGATGAGCACTCGGGGGGCCTCTCAGTAGCTGGGCGGGCTGACGGCGGTCTTGGCGAAAATCGGCTCCCACTCCGCACGAGAGAGTGTGCCCCACGGCGGCACGGCCGTGAACGTCAGGATCGGCACGTTCCGCATGGTTCCGGCCACGTTCTCGACCTTGCAGATGTACTGATTCTCGATCGGCGACCAGGTCACATGGCTCAGCACCACCGGCCCGCGCGGCGCCGTGAACGTGACGGCCCGCATCGCGGCCGAGAGCGCCTTCTCGCTGGTGACCTGGCCGTGCAGCTTCTTGAGCGCGTCGACCAGGATCTCCGCCTTGGTGTATCCCGCCTCGGAGTAATACGAGGGATACACCCCGTAGGCCGAGTGGTAGGCGTTCGCGAACGCCTGGTTGACCGCGCTGGCGTTGCCGTCGCAGTACTGCGAGTCGGTAAACACGCCCTGCGCGGCGGAGGGGTTCTCGGCGGGCAGCGCGGCCTGGTCGGTCAGGGTGGTGATGCCCATCAGCGGGATTTTCTTCTTCAGCCCGAACGACTGGTACGCGTTCACGAAGTTGGCCGCCTGCGTCCCGGACAGGACGACGAACACCGCCTGCGTGCTGCGCGGGATCGAGGACACGAACGACGACATGTCCACGCTGTCGCTCGGCACCCAGATCATCTTGTCGATCGTGCCGCCCAGCTTGGTGAACTCGGCTGCGAACCCGCCCACGCCCTGCCAGCCGTAGGAGATGTCGAGCCCGACCGTGGTCACGTGCCGCCAGTGCATGGTCTGGTACGCCCAGCGTCCGCCCACCGTGGTCCCGGCGAAGCCGTCCCAGTCCGAGGTGAACCCGGTGCCGTACCTGGTGTAGGCCGCGGCCTGCTGCGGGCTGGCCAGGTACAGGTCATCCTCGGGTATGCCGTGGCCGAGCACGTACGGCGCGACCGCCGCGATCGCGCTGGACACCAGCGGCCCCTCGACCACCTGGACGTGGTCGGAGGTGATGAGCTGCCGGGCGTCCGACAGGCTCACCGCGGGCTCGCCCTGGTCGTTGGCGTAGGTCACCTGGATGGGGTGCCCGTCCACCGAGCTCCCGAAGTGCGCGAGCCCCAGCTTGAAGCCGTTCTGCTCGCTGGTGCCGTTCTTGGTGAACACGCCGGTCAGCGGCAGCAGGTAGCCCACCTTCACCGGGGTGTGCGAGGAGGCCGTGCTGGCCGACGAGCCGCTGCTGCCGCAGGCGGCCAGGGTGGCGCACGCGGTCAGCGCGAGCGCCACCCGCCATCGCCGCCGCCGGCCGGTCATGAGGACTGCTAATGAGCTTTCCATGACCACCACGCTTCCGGGCCCGGACACCAGCTAATGACTAAAATCTAGCGTAACGTGATTGGCTGTCCCGACTCAATCACTCCATAGACGCGGCCGATCAGCGGGATCGCCGGTTCTGGACGGTGGCTGCTCGATGATTGCGCGGCTGATCTGACATGATTAACGCGCCTGCGCCCCGACCGGGCGGAAGTACAGCGCGCGGAGCGTGCCGTCGAGGTGCCGGAGCGCGGCGTCGGCGGCGGCCTCGGAGTCACCCGCGATGATGGCGCGCAGGATCTCCGCGTGCTCGGCGTTCGCCCGCCCGGCCCGGTCGGGCACGGCGGCGATCGAGTGCGTGATGTAGCGGGCCGAGAGCTCCCTGAGGTTGTTCAGGATCGCGACCATCTTGGTGCTGTTCCCGGCTTCGGCGATCACGTTGTGGAAGGCGGAGTTGTGCTCGGCCCACCGCAGGCCGTCGGTGTCGGACTCCATGACGGCCAGCAGCTTGGCCGCCCGGAGCACGTTCTCCCTGCTGGCCAGCTTGGCCGTCCGCGCCGTGGCGATCGGCTCGAGCATCATGCGGATCTCATAGATGTCGCGCAGCTCGCTCTGGCAGAGCTCGTGGACCACGGCCCCGCCGCGGTCGTCCAGGCGGACGAAGCCCTCCGCGGCCAGTTCCCTGAGCGCATCGCGCACCGGCCGGGTGCTGACCGCCATCTCCTCGGCAATGCTCGCCTGCACCAGCCGGGTCCCGCCGGGGATGGTTCCGGTCACGATGCCGTGATGCAGGACCAGCTTCACCTTGTGGCTCGCTGTGCTGGCCCGCGGCCCGGCCGGCCGGGTCTGGGTGGGCTTGGGCATACCGGTCCTCCCTATCCAGGGAACAGGGCCACGTCGCCGTGGCCGCCGTCGATCGCGGCGAGCCAGGGTGTGCCCGGCGGGTGCCCGCCGGTCACGGTCTCGGGATCGCAGCCCGTCACCATCGGCACGGCCAGGCTGCGGGCGACACCGGCCAGGTGCGAGCCCGCCCCGCCGGAACGCGCGATGACGCCGCGGGCGGTGAACAGCAGCGGTGCCAGCCCGGGCAGCGGGCGGTCTACCAGCAGGACAGCGTCCCGGCAGTCGGCCGGGGGCGGTTCGTGTGGCCGGCACGCGACCAGCCGTCCCGCGGCCTGGCCCGCCACGGCCGGCCGGCCGCGGAGGTGGCGGCCGTGCGCCCGCACGGACGCGCTCAGCGCCGGCATCCACTCCCGCGCGGCCAGGTGCCGTCCGGGCGGGGCCGCGACAGGGGACGCCGCCGGGGCAGGCGCCATGGTGGGACACGCCGTGGTGAGAGACGCGGTGGCGGGACACGCGGTGGCGGCGAACGCGGTGGCGGACGGATCGGGGCCGCAGCCGGGCCCGGACTGCAGCAGCCACAGCTCCCCGCCGCAGGCCGCCCACTCGATCGCGGCGTCGCCCAGCACCCGGTGGATGCCGCCGGCCAGCCGGGCCACGGCCAGGACGAGGCCGGCGCCGGCCAGATCCAGCAGCGGCCCGCCGGCCGTGGGCTCGCCCGGCCCGCGGCCCGCGGGCGGCGCGGCCGGCAGGCTGACGCGGGCGGCTGCGCCGTCGGCCCAGCCGGCCAGTAAGGCGCCGGGGTGGCCCGCGACCCCTTCCACCACCACCTCCACGCCGCTCCCGCTCACCAGCATGGCACCCGGGCCGGGGCCGTTTCCCGCCGCCGGCTGCACCCTCGCCACGCCGCCGAAATCCGGGCGGATCTCCGGCTGGAGGAGAACCCCGATCTCCAGCGCCTCCCACCGCAGGCCGCAGGCGTCCAGCCGGGCCAGCGGATCCACGGCGAACGCCGACGCCCAGCAGCTGCGGACCGCCGTCGCCACCTCGTCCTGGCCCACCTCGGCCACCGAGGAGAACGCGCCCGACCATCGCGGGTCAGCCTCCAGCGGGCTCGACGAGCGGACGATCACCCGCCCGCCGAGACGGGCGACCGCCTCGCGCAGCTCGCGGGCAAGCTCGGGGCCGGGCGGGCGGGACAGCGCGGCGCGGCGGCCTGCGGCCCGCCGGCCGCTCCGCAGCTCCGCGGCTGCGGCCCGGACCGCGGGCCTGCTCTCGGCGGACGGCACCACCCAGCCCGGCAGCACCGGGAAGCCGGCCCGGAGCGCGGCCGACAGCCGCGCCGCCTTGGCCCCGGCCGCCGGGCTCCACTCCGTTACCCGAGCGGCCGCGGCGCCGTCGTCGGCCCGGCGACAGAGGCCGGGTGTCACGGCCGGGCCCGGCGCCGCGCCTAACGGCAGCAACCGCTGCGGCGGCATGGTCACCCGACCGCGATGATCTCGTCGGACTTAAACGAGGACAGCAGCTCGTGCCCGTCGTCGGTGACCAGCAGCATCTCCTCCAGCCGCACGCCGAATTCGTGCACCTTCCCGTGCTGGGTCTCCAGCGCGAAGACCATGCCCGGCCTGATTTCCTCCGGGTAGTCCAGCGACCAGATCCGGGAGATCACCGGGCGGTCGTACTGCGCCAGCCCGAGCCCGTGCCCCCACAGGTTGGCCGCGGCCTGGTCCTCCTCCTCGTAGCCCCAGGCCTCCTTGGCCGACGGCCACTTGCTGGCGATGTCCCGGGTGGTTACGCCCGGGCGCACCACCTCGATCGCGTCCCAGAGCCACTGGTGCGCGGTGTCGTAGTACCGCTTCATCTCGTCGGTCGGCGTGCCCCCCACGCAGTAGGTCCTGTAGACGCAGGACTTGAACCCGTTCCAGGTCAGCGCGGCCAGGTCGATGATCACGAGTTCGCCCGGCCGGATGATCCGGTCGGAGAAGTTGCGCCAGTTCGGCCACGCGTTCGGCCCAGAGGACACGATGATGTCCTCGACATCCTCCGTGCCGGGAATGTTGTAGAGGTACTCGAACCCGAAGGCCGCGACCTCGTTCTCGGTCTGGCCCGGCCTGAGGAACTGGGTGAACTCGTAGTGCAGCGAGTCGCAGATCGCGCCCACGATGCGGGCGGCCTTCTGCTCGTCGGGGCTCTTGATCGAGCGCGCCTCCATCATCGGGGTCATGCCGTCGGCCCAGGTGATCCCCGTCTGCTGGAAGGCCTGAATCATGTTGATGTCGATGAAGTCGACGCCCAGCGGCTCGTCCAGCACGCCGGCCTCCTCCAGGTCGTTCACCAGCGACGCGGTGAACTTGGCGACCTGGCTGGTGGCGGCCGGGCCGGCCGCGCCCTTGATCCAGGTGTAGGAGTGCCGCACGTTCTGCGGCGGGATCCACGGGTTGTGCGCCTTGAGGTGGATCCCGATGTCGCCCTGCTCGTAGACGATCGGCTCCCGGCCCTCGCAGAGCACCACGTACCGTAATCCGGGCTTGAGCCGGTTCCACCCGGGCGTGTAGGTCGAGGAAACGTAGCGCATGTTCTCGTCGTAGAACAGCAGCAGCGCACCGAGGCCGTGCCTGGCCATTGCCTCCCGGGCCCGGGTCAGCCGCCACTGCCGCACCGCGGCCCAGTTGATGCCTTCCTTCCAGTCCGTGCTTAAGCCGCCGAACGCTTCCTTCATCTGTGCCGTCCTTCACGGGTCGGTGTCGTCCGGGAGGGCGGCCCGGAAGGTGCGCACGATGCTGCCGCGGGCGCCACGCTGGATACTCCTCCACTCGGCCGCCACTGGGTGGGATGCCCGCCCTGAACGCCAGGGCTGGGCACGGAGGCCGCAGGTCAGCACGACCGGATGCGGTCCAGGCCGCCGCGGGGGATCATTCGCCCGCGGTCCGCCGTGCCTGCCGCCGGCCTGCGGTGACGCTCGTTCAGTAGTGGTAAATATCGTGGAGTCTCGGGACACTTCGGACGATAGCAGCGCTTAACGAATCTGAGAATCACACCGCGATAACATCTGATTCGTCATGGTCGACATAAGCACCACTAAGGCAAGCGCCCCCCACGAGGATGCCGATCCCGCTGGCGGTATCGGCCGCCGCGTGGCCGCGCACCGGGCCGATCGCGGGATGCGGGTCGCCGAACTGGCCCGTGAGGTGGGCGTGACCCCCAGCCTGATCAGCCAGATCGAGCACGGCCAGTCGCGGCCTTCGGTATCCACGCTGTTCGCCCTGGCCCAGGCGCTGGACGTGCCCGTGGACGCGTTCTTCCGCGAACCCCCGGATGGCCGGGCCGAGCCCCCGCGTGCCCGGGCCGGATCGCCGCGCGCCGGGCTGTCTGGAGGGGAGCCCGGGGCCCCGGGCGCGGCGCCGCCGGAGGCGGAGTTTCCCGGGGCGCGAGCCGCGGCAGCGCCAGGGACCGCGCCGCACCGGCCGCCGGGCGGCCCGGCGCGGGACGCCGCAGGCCGCGGCGTGGTACATCCCGCCGGGCGCGCCGTGATCGACATCGAGGGCGGCGTGCGCTGGGAACGGCTGACCCGCGCCACCCTCGATCACCTCGACTTCATCGAACTCGTCTACCCGCCCGGGGCGCAGTCCCATCACCGCCAGTACACCCACCCCGGCACCGAGATGGTGCTGGTGATGAGCGGGTGCCTGGAGATCTCGGTTGGGTTCGAGCGGTACCGGCTGCAGCCGGGCGACAGCATTGACTTCCCGTCCTCGATGCCCCACCGGTACGCCAATCCCTGGGACGAGACCGCACGGGCGGTCACGGTGATCCTCTACGACTGCCCGGACGGCGGGGCCAGGTCGCCACGGCCCCGGCACGTGCCCTGACCGCTATCGCCCGGGACCGGCCGCCGCCGCCCAGCAAATCGGAATCAACCCACCTAACCCCGGCGCGCCAGGCGGGGCGAGGCGGAGCCTAGCAGGCTGATGACGGCCCTGACCTTGGGTGATGCGTTTACCTTCGGGGCCTATCCGCCGTCGCTAGGCTCCCCTCCAATGTCAGGCGCTCCCAGGGCTGTCACCCCCGTGCGGCTCTTCCGGTGAGCGCGCCCCGCTCGGAAAGGAGTCCTTTGGGCCGCCATAGCAAGCCGTCACGCGTCCGGCTTCCGCACGGCGCATCCATGGCTGCCGCCCCCACGCTGGCCAGCGTGGCGACGGCCTTTTTCTTGTCCCAGCAAGCGTCCCCGGCCTTAGCCGCCCAGACCGCCGCCCCCCGGCCGGCGAACCTGGACGCCGCCAGCCAGCCGAGCCTCACCTGGGCCCAGCTGGCCACCGCGGCCCGACAGGCCAAGGCGGAGCAGGCCACAACCTCCAGCACCTCCGACCTCCCCACCTGGTACACGGTCCAGGCGGGTGACACGCTGTCCTCCATCGCCGGGCGTTTCTACGGCAACTCGGCCGCCTGGCCGGTGCTGTACTGGCGGAACCACAGCAAGATCCACTGGGCCAACGACATCGAGGTCGGGCAGACGCTGCGCATTCCGCACGAGCCGGCCCGGATCCCGCATGCCCCGGCGCAGCTCGAGGCGCCTGCCCCGCCACCGCCCGCCCACACCACGGCGGACTTCACGCCGCGGCATTCGAGTTCCGCGTCGGAGCCCTCGCAGGCTCCGGTCCAGGCCGCTGCGCCCTCGACCGGGACGGTCACGAGCGGCATCCCGGGCGGAGCGTTCGGACAGTGCGTCGTCGCCCGTGAATCCGGCGGCAACCCCCAGGTCATGAACTCCAGCGGCCACTACGGCCTGTACCAGTTCAGCGCGTCGACATGGGCTGAGTACGGCGGAAACCCGGCCGATTTCGGCCACGCCAGCGTGGCCGAGCAGAATCAGGTGTTCGCCAACGCCCTGGCCCGCGGCGGCGAGTTCAACTGGTCGCCCTACGACGGCTGCTGACCTGCAGCGGGCACATCACCGAGTGGGACGTGCTCCGGGCCGCCAGCGCAGGCGGCCCGGAGCACGTGCGTCCGGGACCTGTCCCGGCATCCAGGCGCTGTGACTAAACAGGGCTATCGGCCGTGACGCCGTTCTCGTGCTGCCGGGCCTTGGCCTCCTCCATGCGCTCCTGGGCGGTCGCATAGACCCGGCCCACGTCGATGCCGAGGTTGTCGGCGACCGCCTCCAGCCAGACCTCGGACAGCACGTTCGTCTCGAAGTCGATCTCAGACCGCAGATCGGAGCGGGTGGCCTCGCGGTTCTGGCTGAGCAAGACGAACGTCGACAGGAAGATCGCTTCCAGCGACACGATCAGTGTCAGCAGGCCGAACGGATAGGGATCGAACCGCACGATGGTGACGTTGAGCACGATCCATGCCGTAAACCACACGATGTGGACGTAAACGAACTGCATCGACCCCGAGAAGGCAGTGATCTTGTCGGCGACGCGGTCTTCGCGCCGATGCCGCTGCTTGGCGAGGAGGAGGAATTCGTGCCGCAGAGCCATCCTGGGGACTTTCGCATCGGCCATCAGATGCCCCTTAACCGAGCCGGCGTGTGGGCTCGAACTATCCCACGCCGGGATAAACGCCAGGTGATCGCTACCCGACGACCAGGGAAGCCGAGTTCCGCCCCGGCTCGATGACCGCGACCGTCAGCCGGGTCGTCCCTGGGCGCCACAGCGCCAGCTGCACCTTGGTCGTGAAGCTCAGCTCGGCGATCAGGCTGTCGCTGGACGCCGGCCATCCGAAGCCAACCAGGGCGTCGCTGCTGGCCCAGGTGCCTGGCACCACCGTCAGGTGCCCGCTGGCCACCGAGGCCACGACAAACTCCGTGGCCATCGCGCCGCCATCGCCGCCGTTGGTGGAGCTCACCTCGAGGGCGAGGAAACTCCCGTCCGGGCTGAACGCGGCGCTGGCCGCCGAACTCGCCCCGGCCAGCTCGGCCACTGTGCGCCGGCCGGTCTCCAGGTTCAGGATCTGGATCTGGCAGCGCGGGGCGCACCGCGCCGTCCAGGCGATTTCGCTTGCGCTGGCCGCGATCACTCCGCTGAAGGTGCGGCTGGTTTGCGGGGCAGCCGGATCCCACAGTTTGAATACCGTCGGCCCGATCTGATGTGCCACCGGCGCGAGGAGCAGGCCGCGGCTGGTCGCCCGGTCGAGGACGAATCCTTCCGGAAGCCTGACCTGCGACCCGAGCGCCGCACCGGTGACGCTGACCTCGCGCGCCGTGCCCGCCGTGGTGGCCATGTTCGTGCCCGGCGGGTAGCTGGTGAGCCACATCGTGCCCGCAGTGCTGCCGGGCGCGACGCCATCGGCCGCCCCGACCGGGATCGCGGACTGCGCGCTGTCCCTGAGGTAGTAGACCGGCAGCGGATTCCCGGCGCAGGTGCCGCAGCCGAGCGTGGCCGCGGGATTGGCCTGGACCACCCAGCCATCAGCGATGCGGGTGAACTGGTAACCCAGCATGGACCGCGGCAGGCCGCCGATCGGCGTCAGCCGGCCCGTGCCCGGCGAGAACCAGACCGGCTGCTCTCCGGTCACCGGCAGCCGGATGCTGCCGTCCCAGGGCAAGGTCTGCCCGGTGATCCCGTTGGGCCCGTCAGCCAGGCCGGTCCAGGACGGCCCGGAGCTGGAAACGGGGTTCCCGGTGCCGGCCGCCTGGGCGGGGTGCGCCGGCGCGGGCCGGTGGCGCGGGAAATGGGTGACGATCACCGCGGCGACCACCGCGAGCACAGCGAGCGCGGCCAGGCGGCGCGGCCACGGACTGTGGTCGCGGTCCCCGCCGCCCTGGCTGAGGATGTCAGGCATGACCGCACCACCCAGAGCACGTTGATCTCTGACCACGACGATACTTGGCCTCACGCGGGCTGAGCATCCCTCGTGATGCCCGGCTGCCGGCCGGTGCTTACGATGGATCATGGCTGATTCGTCTGAAACGGCTGCCGAGCTGCGCCTGTCCCGCGTCAAGGCGCTCAGTGACGGCGACCACGTGGCTCTGGTGACGTACCTGCTGGCCCGGTACCCGGATACGTTCCCGGCGATGCTGGACGATGCGCTGAGCTCACTGCGCCCTGGCGGAGATGACGGCTAGGCGAGCAGCACCTGTTACTCCGGCTTCACCTCGTAGGTGCGCCGGAACTGCTCGTCGGTGACCGGCCACCGCTGTCCGCGGTGGCCTTCCACCACCCAGTCTCCGGGCCGCGCGGTGGCCCGGCCCTCCATCGTCCGCAGCACCAGGTCCTCACTGACCTGCCAGGCGTGATAGGTGCCGACGCGGCGCCAGCGCGTGCCATCGAGCGGCGTGTGGCTGGCGCGGAACTCAGCATCGCGCACCGTGCGCTCGCTGCCGTGATCGTCGGTGACCCGCCAGTCTCCGGCGTCGCCGATGAGATTGTCACCAGACAGGCGGGTCCACGGGCGGCTGGAGTGCAGCCGCCTGGCCTGGACGGTGCCGATGCGCAGGAACTCGGCGGCCTCCGGAGGCCCGCCTTCCGGCACGATCGGCACGAAGCCCACTTCCTCCAGCTGCCTCAGCTGAGACCGCAGGTACTGGATGCTGGCCGCGCGATCGCCGGCGGGAAGAGCCGTCCACGGCACGACAATGCGGTTGACCCGGGCGCCCGGCCCGGTGCCGCGCTTCCGGTCAGCCGTCCACCCGGCGGCCAGCCGCCGCCGGTACCAGCGGGTGTGCTCGGCGCGTGCGATCTGCTCGATGTCATGTCCGCTCAGCTCGATGAAGCTGCCCGGTGCGACCCCGCGGCTCGGGACCCAGCGCCGCCCGAGTGCCACCGTCGCGGTCATGATGGAGCGGAGCTGCAGGATGTTGTCGTGGCGGATGAACTCATCCAGGTCTGACCACGACCGGCTGGTGAACGTCCTCGGATCCCCCGGCACGGGCGGGTGACTGAGGCGGTAGCGCTCGTGCCAGTGCCTGGCCACCCTCGTCCAGGTGTCCTCGGGCACCCCGCCATCGACCAGCAGGGTCCGCTGAAAGGGCTGGAGCTGGTCAAAGATGGCGCCGTCCGTGCTGACCCGGTCGGAGGTGAGCACGAACACCGGGATCTCCGGGTGCAGCCGGGCCACCCGCCCGGCCTCATGCATGCCGCCCTCGGAGAAGCTGCCGGCGACCACGACGGCGCTGCTGGTGGCCTCGGCCGGCGGCATGGGGTCCAGCAGGGCCAGCAGCTGATCATTCCAAGGTTCTGGATGCGCGGTCACCACCGGCAGCGCCCCGACGATGGACGGCGGGCAGGTCGCCAGGTACTCGCGGCGCAGATCCTCGGCCCGCCGGTCCAGGAGCAGCACGCGCTCCAGCGGGAGCGGCGCCAGCACCTGCCCGTCGGTCTCATCGGGAATGGCATCAGGGTGCGCGGCCCGGCCTTCGTCCGCGGCGTCGATGAGCCCGCGACGTTCCCAGGTTCTGCGGGCCAGCTCGAGCAGAATGGCCAGCGCTAACGTGCTGTCGCCGCACAGGAGCAGCTGCCGTGCCCCGGTGCGGAAGACCCTATTCAGCAGGGCGCACGCGGTCGATTCCTGCGAGCTCAAGGCGTCCTCGAACCACCGGCTCGAGGTACCGCTGTGCCACCCGCGCCAGTGGTCGGCGTGCCGGGGGTCGTCGATACGCGCGACAAGGTGCGGCTGCCTTTCAGGATCGGGCCGGTAGCGGAGCAGGATCGTGCGGGCGGCGGCGAGAACCGCTTCATTCTCCGGCACGTCACGCCCGAGCGCATAGAGATAACTCAGCGCGCATCCGCGCCAGCCGGCCAGCACCGGAAGCAGCACCCGGCGGCTGGTCGGGTCGCCGATCATCACACGGGCTCCCGTGGCTCGCGCCTCTTCGAGCAGGGGATGGCTGCTGTCCGGCTCGATGACGACGATCCGCCCCGGGCGCCCGGCAGCCGCCAGCTGCCACAGCAGGGGCATGCTCATCGCGTCGAGCCCGGTGAAGACCGTCGCGTCGCGCGCCACCCGCGCGCGCATGCGGCCCAGGGGCTGCCGCCAGAGCACCGCCGCGGCCGCGAGAGCGCCCACCAAGGTCGCTCCCAGGCATACGACCTGCCCGAGCTGCAGCGCCAGCGGCGCTTGTCCCGGGCACACGGGCGTCTGGTAGACCTGCGTGGGCTGGCCCACATAGAGCTGAAGCACCCAGTCGGCCACGGCGGTCCCGCTCTGCCCGCCTCGGCAGGGAGCGAGCGCGGCGACGCTGAGCACCGCCCCGATCACCACCATCGCCACGATGGTGGTGATCCCGACCAGCTGCGTCTGCAGACGTCGCGGCCGCCAGTAACACAGCCAGGCCACGAACCACACCGCCACCGCGATCAGCAGCGTCCAGTTACTGCCCGGCCGGAGGCAGACCCGCCACCAGGCCTGATTGACGTGGAGCCAGTGCGGGTCGTGCGCGGAGACCCACGCCCCCCAGGCCAGAAAGGCGGTAACGGCCGCGCCGAGCACCGCGGGCAGTGCCCAGGCGGCCCGCTGGGTCACGCGGACCGCTGAGAGCCGAGCCGATATCACGCTGTCCCCATCCCGCGCCCGTGACGCCAGGCAGCAAAGCCGCCTCTACGGGGCGAAACAGCCAAGCAGGCCGATCAATATCCACAGTGCCACAGAGCGGCACGTCCGCCTAGACGCGCTGGTTCTCTTGCCAGCGTGGAAGCGCCAGTGCGCGCGGGCAGAGGCCCGTTCCCCTTCTGCCCGGAGCCATGGCGGGTGACCGGCCATTATTACGGTTGTGACCTTGATCGGTGGTTGGGGAGCGCGATTAGAAGGGCATGCCGTACCCTTTCTCCGTGGCACCCAGGCCATGGGAGTACCACTCCAATGACCGGGGGACGAAGCGCAGCGACGCCCCGGCCACACCGCCCACCCCACACCCCGGTAACACGGGGTGCTAACTTATTGCTACGTCCGGTTACTTATTGTGGCCGAAGCATTGAGCAAGGCTTGTAAAATAGGACAAACCGTCTCACCAACTGGCGGCCGGTGCCGCGGCTAGATTGAGTGGTAGAGCTATGAGGTCTACTGACGAGGCCCTTACCGTTTCGTCCACGCTGCAAGATCTCCGCGAAGTGCCACTCGCGGATATGCCGAGCCTGACGGCGGCGGCTCTCGACCAGGCACTGCAGCGCGTGCTTCCCGGATCTTCCACGAGTTCAGTACCCGTGGCGGCATTCAGCTCCTCCATCTAGTGCTTGAAGGCTCGGCATGAGCAGGCTGCCTGTTCCGCTGAGCCAGTTTGTGCTGAAGGTACACAGCCGGTGCGACCTGGCCTGTGACCATTGCTACGTCTACGAAAGCGCTGACCAGAGCTGGCGTGGCCGTCCCATGGTCATGTCCGACGAGGTGATCTCGCGGACGGCTGGGCGGATTGCCGAGCATGCGAACGCGCACAGGCTCGGCAGTGTGCAGGTGATATTGCACGGCGGTGAGCCATTGCTCGCCGGCCGGGCTAAACTGCGCCGGATCGCCGCGGAGCTGCAAGCGGCGCTGTCCGGTATCTCCCGTCTCGATCTGAGAATTCATACGAATGGCGTTTTACTAGACGAGGAATACTGCGAGTCCTTCGCCGAGAATGGCGTGAAGGTCGGCATCTCCATCGACGGCGACCGGACCGCCAATGACCGGCATCGCAGGTACGCGGACGGGCGCAGCAGCTACGACAAGGTAGTCCGCGCCATCGGGCTGCTGCGCACCGGCCGGTTCCGGGACCTGTACGCGGGATTGCTCTGCACGATCGACGTCGCCAACGATCCGCTGCTGGTCTACGAGTCGCTGCTGGGCCTGGACCCGCCCCGGATCGATTTCCTGCTGCCGCATGCCACCTGGGATCACCCGCCGGTGCGGACGGCGGGCGCGGATGCGCAGTACGCAGACTGGCTGATCGCCATCTTTGACCGCTGGCTCGCGTCGGGACGCCCGGTCCAGGTCCGGACGTTCGACTCGGTCATGTCCACGCTGAACGGCGGGAGCAGCCCCACCGAGGCGCTCGGGCTGACGCCGATCGGCCTCGCGGTCATCGAGACCGACGGCACGTATGAACAGGTGGACTCCCTGAAGGCCGCCTATCACGGTGCGCCCGCCACCGGGTTCGATGTCTTCCATCACTCCCTGGACGTCGTCGGCCAGCACCCCGGTATCGTCGCCCGCCAGCAGGGCCTGGCCGGCCTGAGCCAGACGTGCCAGGAATGCCCGGTGGTTTCGAGCTGCGGCGGCGGTTTGTTTACCCACAGGTACCGAACGGGAACGGGCTTCGCCAACCCGTCGGTCTACTGCGCCGACCTGCTCAAGCTGATCACCCACATCAGCAGCCAGCTACCGAAGGAGACGGCGAAAGTGCCGGGAGCCCCGACCCACGACGTGAGCGGCGGCGCCTTCCAGGACCTGGCGGCCGGGTTCGGTGACGCCACGGCGATCGCGCAGCTCACCGAGGCCCAGCGGACACTGCGCCGTGCCCTCCTCAGCGCCGTTTACCAGGAAGGGATCGCGGCTTCCGCGGTGCCAGATCCGGCGAAGGCCGGGCTGCGGGGCGCTTGGGCCGCGCTGACCACGATCGACCGTAAGCAGCCCGAGGCCCTGGATGCCGTGCTCGGCCATCCTTATGTCCGGGTCTGGGCAGCCCGGTGCCTCGAGCAGCTGAGAACGCCCTCGCCGGCCCGCGAGGTGCCGTCGGCCGGCCCGCTTCCTGGACACGGCCTGGCCGGCGACCTCGGCCACCTCGGCGCGATCGCGTCCGCCGCCGCGGTCAGGGCCGGGACCGGGACGGCGGTCACCGTCCCGGTCGTGGATGGCGCCGTGCACCTGCCGACCCTCGGCCGGCTCGTCAGTAGGGCCGGCCCCGCGGGTCGGGCCGCCCAGGACCAGCCCGAGATGGCGGCCGTTGAGGTGACCGACAGCGTCCTCGTCGCCGGGGCCCGCGACCGCTGCTGGACGATCTCTATCGCTGACCTTCTCGCCCACGAAGCCGGGACCGCGGCGAGCACAGGCGACGGCGGGGCCGGCGAGTGGCAGCCCGTCCGCCTGCTGCGCGCGCCCGGCCTCTGCGTCGCGCTCGACGACACCGATCCTTACCGCGACTGCCATCAGTGGCAGGCCGCGCCGCGGCTTGCCGACTCCGAGTTCGGCCGGTGGCAGCGGCTCTTCCTGGCCGCGTGGCAGGACATCGAGCGCGAGCACGGAGCCTATGCCCCCGCGCTGGCGGCGGGGCTCACCACGGTCGTGCCCCTGTCGGCGGCCACGGGCGGCCGCGACGTCAGCGCCACCGCCCGGCACGCGTTCGGTGCCGTCGCCGCGGCGCTGCCGGCCGACCCTGCGACGACTTGCCTTGCTGCTCATCCATGAGTTCCAGCACGTCAAGATGGGCGCGGTGCTCGATCTCTATGATCTCTACGACCCGGCCGACAGCCGGCTCTTCCGCGCCCCGTGGCGGGAGGACCTGCGGCCGCTCGAAGGGCTGCTGCAGGGCACGTACGCGCACCTGGCGGTCACCGACTTCTGGCGGGTACGTCAGGAGGTGTCGGCCGGCGCGGACGCCGAGGCCGCCGGCCAGCGGTTCGCTTACTGGCGCGGGCATACCTGTGACGCCATCGAGACCCTGGCGAACTCCGGCTCGCTCACGCCTCTCGGCACCCGGTTCGTTGATGAGATGCGCCGCTCGGCCGGGTCACGGCCCTAGCGCTGGCCCGCCCTGGCCACGATTCTCCGCAGACCTGCCGCCCGGCGCGGACGAGGCCTGGCCCACGGGAGCGAGCAGACAAGGGACGAGGCAGGCCATACCCTCTGGTCACCCGCTCTAAGGTACTTTATTATACCTAATCAGGGGGCGCTCCGGGGGGCTGAATGGCGCCCGGTCGGCTGCGGGAAGGGCTGGGCTTCGGTGCCGCTTGCTAGGGGAAGGCGCCAATGAGTTTGGGGCGCGACGTCAGGCCGTATTTCTTTCTGAGCTACGCGCGGACTCCCAAACGCGATCCGTCCGACAAGGAAGACCCGGATCGCTGGGTTCATAAGCTGTACAAGGATTTGTGCGACGCAATATTACAACTAACCGACGCCCTGCCTGACGAGGCAGGCTACATGGATCGCGAAAACAGGCTCGGCGCCGAGTGGTCGCCCGAGCTCACGAACGCACTTGCGACGTGCCGTGTTTTCGTCCCGCTCTACTCCCGGCGCTACTTTGAAAGTGACAACTGCGGCAAGGAATGGTTCGCCTTTGCGCGCCGTGAGGTTAATCACCGGGCCCGGGGGCGGCCGGTGGTCAGCGCGATTGTCCCCGCCCTGTGGACCAGGCTCGAGCGGGAGAGGATACCGGAGGTCGCCCAGTCCCTTCAGTACGACCACTCCGATCTTGGCGAGCGGTACTGCACCGAGGGGTTCTACGGAATCATGAAGTTGCAGAACTACCGCAAGGCTTACCACCAGGCGGTGCTGCGACTCGCCGAGCGCATTGTCGCGATCGGTGACGCGAGCCTGGCCCAGGCCGATGACCAGTTCGTCCTGGAGATGCAGCAGAAAGATTTTGAATCGCTTCAGAGCGCGTTCGGCCCGGCCAGCGCGAGGCGGACAACCAACGGCCAGCTGCACATCTCGGTGCTGGCCCACGACGTGACCACGCTGCCGCCGGGCCGGGCCTCTGACTACTACGGTGCGACACCCCACACCTGGAGCCCGTACCACCCCGACTATCCGCAGCCGGTCGCCGACTATGCGCTGGAGCTAGCCAAGAAGTGCCTGGACTGCAAGCCGCTGATCGGATCGGCCGAGGATGCCCTCCTGGCCTGGGCCAGCGGCGGGGAGCCGATACCGCCGAGCCTGTGCCTCGTGGACGCCTGGGTGAGCCTGTCCGAGACCCACCGCGAGCGGCTGGAACGGCTGAACGACGTCCAGGAGTCCTGGGTCAGCGTGCTCGTGCCGTGGAATGCGCAGGACCCGCAGATGCACACGGCCGAGCCTGACCTCCGCGAGCACCTGCAGCAGCACCTCGGCCGCAAACTCGCCGGCGTGCCGCGACGGTGCCAGATGGCGGCCAGCGGGATTCCCACCCTGCAGGACTTCGGCCAGCTTCTGCCCGAGATGACGATGATCATGCTGAAGAGATTCCTGAGAGACGCACCTGCGCACCCGCCCGCAGGACCTGTGCTCGAGCGGCCGCGGCTGCGCAGAGCCGACCCAGTGAGTTCGGAGACTGACAGATGAGCGAGTCCAGCCCAGGCCAGATCGTTACGTTCTACTCGTACAAGGGTGGCACGGGCCGCACGATGGCACTCGCCAATGTGGCCTGGATCCTGGCCAGCAACGGAAAGCGGGTCCTGGCCGTGGACTGGGATCTGGAATCACCCGGATTGCATAAGTTCTTTCATCCGTTCCTGGACGAGTCGACGGTTAGTGCCACGCCCGGCGTGATTGAGATCATCAATGACTACGCGATGGCTGCGCTCAACCCGCGGCCCCGTGACGATGAATGGCATCTAGAGTATGCCAGTGTTGAGCGGCATGCCGTTTCCCTGGAATGGAAGTTCCCCCATGACGGCAAGCTGGACTTCCTGTCCGCCGGGCGCCAGAACCGCGATTATTCCGCCGCAGTCTGCTCGCTTGACTGGGATAACTTCTACGAGCGGCTCGGCGGCGGCCGGTTTTTCCGCGCGATGCGCGAGGATATGAAACAGCAGTACGACTATGTGCTGATAGACAGCCGTACCGGGCTCTCCGACGTCGCGGATATCTGCACGATCGAGCTGCCCGACGTCCTGGTGGTCTGCTTTACGCTCAGCGATCAGAGCATAGAGGGAGCCGCCAACGTCGCCCGCCAGATCAGCGGCCGGTACCGCGACCGCAACATCACGGTCCTGCCGGTGCCGATGCGCATCGAGGATGGCGAGAAGGAGAAGCTCGACATCGGCCGGGCCCAGGCCCGGGCGCGGTTCGAGGGCTTCCCTGGCGGGCTGACCCAGGAAGGGTCGGCGCTGTACTGGGCCTCGGTCGAGGTGCCGTACAAGCCGTTCTACGCCTTCGAGGAGACCCTGGCGACGTTCGGCGACGACCCGGCCTCCCCGGCTTCGCTGCTGGCTTCGTTCGAGCGGATCACCGACTCGGTCACCGGCGGACAGGTGACGTCCATGCGGCCGATCCCCGAGGACCTCAGGCTCCAGTACAAGGAGGCCTTCACCCGGCGCCAGCCGGCCGCCCTGACGCAGGTCTACCTGAGCTACGCGCCGGAGGACCGCATGTGGGCCGACTGGATCGAGGCCGTGCTCACGCGGGCCGGATTCCGGGTCACGCCGCGGTGCACGGTGGCCCGGCCCGGCGCGGACGGCAGTGACCTCCGCAGCGATCTCCTGGCCGAACGCGATCTCCAGAACTCTCCCCGGGCGATCGCGGTGCTGTCGTCCGCCTACATGCATTCGGCCGACGCCAGATCCGTCTGGAAGGCGCTGTCGGCCGTGGAGGCGGCGGGCACCCACGGGCAGCTGGTGCCGATCCGGGTGAGCGACGTCAGGCTCACCGAGCCGTTCACCGCGCACCCAGTTGTGGAGCTGGCGCGCATGGACGCCGACCAAGCCACGGCCCGGCTGCTGTGGGCCCTGGACCGCCCGGCGCAGCCCGCCGGCGGCATGGCGGCGCAGGCCGAGCAGCCCCGGTTCCCCGGCACGGTCCCGCCGATCTGGAATGTGCCGGCCAGGAACGCTGACTTCACCGGCCGCGGCGCGACGCTGGAACTGCTGCGCGACAAGCTGGCCGGGGGCGGCGTGGCCGTGGTGGTCGCGCAGGCCCTGTACGGGCTGGGCGGCGTGGGCAAGACCCAGCTCGCCCTGGAGTACGCCCACCGGTTCATGGCCGACTACGACCTGGTCTGGTGGGTGCCGTCCGAGCGGGCCGAGGAGATCAGCGTCTCCCTGGCGGATCTGGCCAGGAAGATGGGCCTCCAGGTCGGCGACAACGTGGCCGAGGCCGCCGAGGCGGCGCTGGAGGAGCTGCGCCGCGACACGACCCCGCACTGGCTGCTCGTCTTCGACAACGCCGACGACCCCAAGCAGCTCGAGCCCTACCTGCCGACCGGGAGCGGTCACGTCCTGATCACCTCGCGGAATCAGGCCTGGGGCCATGCCGCCGAGCCCCTGGAGGTGGACGTCTTCACGAAGGAGGAAAGCGTCGCGCATCTCCTGCGGCACGTGCCCAAGCTGGACCTGGACGACGCTCACCGGGTCGCCGAGGCCCTGGGTCACCTGCCGCTGGCGGTCGAGCAGGCCAGCGCCTGGCTGGAGCAGACCGGGATGCCCGCGCGTAGATACATCGACCAGCTCGTGACGGAGTCCACGCGGATCCTGGCGCTGAACCAGCCGCCGGACTACCCGATGCCCGTGGTCGCCACGTGGAACCTCTCGTTCGACCAGCTGCGGTCGCCGGCCTCCGTGCGCCTGCTGCAGATCCTGGCGTTCTGCTCGCCCGGCCCGATCTCGATGGACCTGCTCTACAGCGACGAGATGAACGCGTCCCTGCTGCCCTTCGACGAGACGCTGACCGAGAAGCTCATGCTCGGCCGGGTCATCCGCGACATCAGCCGGTTCGCGCTGATCAAGGTCGACCAGGGCTCTAACTCCCTGTCGATTCACCGCCTGGTCCAGGCCGTGATCCGGTCCCAGATGACCGACGACGAGCAGGTCGAGGCCCGGCATGAGGTGCACAAGATCCTCGTGGGCGCCCGGCCGCGGCAGGGGGAGACGGACGACCCGGCGAACTGGTCGCGGTACGACATCATCTGGCCGCATCTCGGCCCCTCCCAGGCCGAGGAGTGCGACGACCCGCGGACGCGGCAGCTGCTCATCGACTGGGTCAGGTACCAGTGGAAGCTCTGCGAGTTCGAGTCCTGCCTGACCCTGGGCCGGCGCCTGGAGAACCTCTGGACCCACCAGCTCGGGCCCGACCACCAGCAGACCCTGCACCTGCAGTTCCACATCGCCAACGCGCTGAGGTCCGAGGGCCGGTTCGGCGAGGCCCGCGAGCTCGACACCTACGTACTCGGCCGGCAGCGGGCGGTGCTCGGGCCCGAGCATCCGCACGCGCTGATGACCGCGGGCGGCCTGGGGGCCGATCACCGTGCGCTCGGCGATTACCAGGAGGCCCTGGCCTCGGACCGGCAGACCTTCGAGAGCTTCAAGGAGCAGTTCGGCGAGGACTACCTGCGCACCCTGCAGGCGGCGCACAACCTGGCGAGCTCGCTGCGGCTGGTCGGTGACTGCTTCACGGCGCGCGCGGTCGACGAGGAGACGCTGGCCCGTCAGCGGAGCGCGCTCGGCGACAAGCACCCGTTCACCCTCCTGTCCGAGGCCAGCCTGGCCCACGACATGCGCGCGGCGGGCGCGTTCCGGGACTCGGTGAGCCAGCTGCGGGTCAGCCTGGAGACCTACCGTGCGGTGCTCGGCGACGAGATGCTGGAGACGATGCGCACCGCCACCAGCCTGGCCGTCTCCCTGCGCAAGGCCGGGGATCAGACCGAGGCCATGAACCTGGCCTATGACACCTACGAGCGCTACAAGCGCCGCTACGGCAGCGACACGCCCGATGCGCAGTCGTGCGCGCTGAACCTCGCCTGCGACTTCGCCGCGGTGGACGACATGCCCCGGGCGGTGGAACTGGTCACCGAGGTCAAGGCCGTGCACCAGGCTGCCCTGGGCAAGGACCACCCGAACACCCTGGTCGCCGCCAACAACCTGGCCTGCTACCTCCGCTGCCTGGGCCGGCTGCCCGAGGCGCTCGCGCTGGCCGAGGACACGCTGGACATCATGCGCACCAGGCTGGGCGACACGCATCCGCTGACCCTCTCCTGCTCGGTCAACCTGGCCAACTGCCTGGGCGACTCCGGGGACCTGACCAGAGCCATGGCCGTCGAGCGCGAGACCATCTCCCGGCTCAGGGACCGGCTCGGCGGGAACCATCCGGACACGCTCATCTGCCAGGCCAACCTCACCGTCACGCTGCGGGCATCGGGCCAGGAGAAGGAGGCCGAGCAGCTGAGGGCCAGGCTCCTCGATGACGTCAGCCGGGTCCTCGGGCCTGGTCATCCGGACATCGCCCAGCTGCAGAAGGGGCAGCGGATCAACCGGGACCTCGAGCCGCAGGTGATCTGACCAGGCCGCGGTACCGCGAACCAGGCCGCGGGTCCCTGATCACCTGGCGGACAGCCACCGGAGTATGTCAGGAAGCACGTCGAGCGCTCCGAAATGGGCCGCGCCGGCCTGAACGACCACGGCGGCACCGGGGATCTTGTCGGCGAGCCAGATGGCGTGGCTGGCCGGGGAGAAGACATCACGGGCGCCGTGCCAGAGCAGGACGGGGATACTGACGGCGGCCGGCTCGAAGCCCCACGGCGAGCAGAACGCCAGCACGTCGTCGATCCAGCCGAAGTCCGACGTCCGCATGGCCTCGGCGTAGCTCTCGATCAGCTTGGACCGGATCCCCCGGTCGGCGACCACCCGCCGGTCCGGGTCCGGCAGCTCGGCCTGCAGGGTTGCGATCAGGCTCGCGGGATTGGCCCGGATCGCGTCGGCGGTCGCCCTCGTGTGCGCCGCGATGCCCTCGTAGCCGTTCGCAGCCGCCGTGAACTCCACGACGTTGGACTCCGACATTCCGTCGAACCAGTCGAGCCCGTCGGCCCCGTGCGGGGCCAGGCCCACGAGCACGGCCGTCTTGGTCGTGCGCTCGGGCAGCAGCGCCGCACACGCCAGTGCGTGCGGGCCGCCGCCCGAGCGCCCGACGACGGCGAATTTCTCCAGCTCATAGGCATCCGCGATGGCCAGCACGTCGGCCGCTGCGTCCGCGACCTGCCGGCCCTCCAGGCGGTCGGATCCCCCGTAACCCGGCCGGTCAAAGGAGATCAGCCGGACGCCCAGCCGGTGCAGAACCGCGGATCTCGGGTGCGGGCCAAGCCGGCTTCCCGGTGTCCCGTGCAGCAGGAAGACCGGTTTTCCTTCGGGGTCGC
This sequence comes from uncultured Actinomycetota bacterium, assembly GCA_963844655.1. GTDB lineage: Bacteria > Actinomycetota > Actinomycetes > Streptosporangiales > Streptosporangiaceae > JASHPR01. The sequence continues at coordinate 766,549 of CAWJPA010000003.1, forward strand.
CGTATACCTGGGTAGAAAGTCGCCGGCCGTCGGCCGCTCGCACCGTGCGCTTCAATATCGTCCCTAGCCACGCCCCGGCGCCGTCGCCTTCCCTAGAGCGGCGCCACCTCCAGCATGCCGTCGCCGGCCCGGCAACGGAAGGGATGCGGCCGCACGCCCGTCCCGGGCAAACCGGTCCCGGGAACCGCTCCCGTATAGCGATAATTCGGGTATCACCACAGATAGCGAGCAGACGAGTGAAGATAGACGCCTTCTGTCACATCATGCCGCGCCCCTACTACGACCGCTTCTTCACGCTCCCCGAGACCGTGCACGCCGCGAACCTGCGCAAGCGGGTGTCGAACATCCCGTGCCTGGTCGACATGGATATCCGCTTCGCGCAGATGGATGAGTTCGGCGACTACCGTCAGATCATCAACATCTGCGCGCCGCCGGTGGAGTACCTCGGCTCCCCGGAGATCTCCAAGGAGATGGCCAGGATCGGCAACGAGGCCATGGCCGAGCTCGTCCGCTCCCACCCGGACCGCTTCGCCGGGTTCTGCGCCTGCGTGCCGATGGACGATCCCGAGGCCGCGGTGGCCGAGTACGGGTACGCGCGGGGCCAGCTCGGCGCGCTGGGCGCGCAGATCTACACGCACGTGCACGGCGAGGCCATGGACGACGCGCGGTTCGACCCGTTCTACGCCGCGGTGGCCGCGTCCGGCGGCCTGCTCCAGGTCCACCCGTGCCGCAACTCGGGGTGGGCCGACTACCCCGCAGAGAAGCGGTCGCGCTACGAGATCTGGTGGACGTTCGGCTGGGAGTACGACCTGTCGGCCTTCATGGCGCGGATCGTGTTCTCCGGGGTGCTGGAGCGCTACCCGGACCTCAAGCTCCTGATCCACCACGGCGGGAGCATGGTGCCCCATTTCTCCGGCCGGGTCGGGCCCGGCTGGGACCAGCTCGGCGCCCGCACCCCGGCCGACCAGCAGGAAGACATCCAGGGCTACCCGCTGACCAAGAGGCCCATCGAGTATTTCCGGATGATGTACGGGGACACCGCGATGTTCGGGGCGGCGCACGCGATGCGCTGCTCGATCGAATTCTACGGCGCCGACCACATCCTGTTCGGCTCCGACAGCCCGTTCGACCCCGAGCGCGGGCCCGGCTACATCCGCGCCTCGATCAGGAATCTCGAGGAGATCGGGCTCAGCGAGGCCGACCAAGAAGCCATCTTCCGCGGCAACGTCGCGCGCCTGACCGGGCTCACCCTCTGAGCCCCGATCGCCACCAGCGGCGGAACTTGGTACAAAGCATCCTGGGAAGGGTCAACGCCCGTCCGTCGTGCCGGAGGCGCGCCAACAGCAGGGAGTCATCATGACGCTCACCGCCGCCAGCATCGAGGACTTCGGCCTCGACGCGAAGTACCGCGTGACCGACGGCGGTGTGCTCATCACCGGGGTCCAGGCGCTCGTCCGGGTGATCTTCGACCAGATCCGCGCCGACCGCCGCCGCAACCTCAGCACCGCGGCACTGGTCAGCGGCTATCCCGGATCCCCCCTGGGCGGCTTCGACCAGACCCTGCAGCGCGCCGGGGCGCTGCTCGCCGAGCATGACGTGCACCTGGTGCCGGGGGTGAACGAGGACCTCGCGGCCACCTCGGTGTGGGGCAGCCAGCAGGACAACCTCGCGCCGCTGAGCCGGCACGACGGCATCATCGGCATGTGGTACGGCAAGGCGCCGGGCGCGGACCGCTGCGGTGACGTGTTCCGGCACGCCAACATGCACGGGGTCGGCCGCAACGGCGGCGTGATCTGCGCGGTCGGCGACGACCCGCAGTCGAAGTCGTCCACGCTGCCCAGCGCGAGCGAGGCCGCGCTGTACGACGCCGGCATGCCGATCCTGGTCCCCGGCACCCCCCAGGAGGTGCTCGACCTCGGCCGCCACGGCTACGAGATGTCCCGTTTCACCGGCTGCTGGACCGGCTTCAAGATCGTCACCGCGGTCGCGGACGGGTTCGGCTCGGCCGACGTCGCGGTGGGCCGGATCTCCCCGGTGCGGCCCGTCCTGGCCTTCGACGGCCAGCCGTGGGCGCATGTGCAGCGGCCCACGTTCTTCCTGCCGGACACGGTCGAGCTCGAGGCCGAACTCTACGAGCGCCGCCACCCCGCCGCCCGCGCGTACGCGGCCGAGAACGGGCTCAACGCCGTGGAGACCGACCCGCCGGACGCGTGGCTGACCATCGTCAGCGCGGGCCGCACCTACCGCGAGGTACGGCAGGCCCTCGCCGACCTGGGACTGGCCAGCGACCAGGAGGTCCGCGACGCCGGGATCCGGCTGGTCCGGCTGGGGATGGTCTACCCGCTGGAACCGGGCATCGTCCGCGCCGCGGCCCAGGGCGTCGGCGAGATCCTCGTGGTCGAGGAGAAGCGCCCGTTCATCGAGCGCTTCCTCCGCGAGCAGCTCTACAACCTCAGCGAGCGGCCGCGGGTGACCGGCAAGCGCGACGAGCGGGACGCGCCGCTGATCCCGGTCGGCGGCGAGCTGAGCGCCGACCGGCTGCGGCCCATCCTGGCCCGGCGCCTCCAGCCACGGCTGGGCACCCCGCGGATCACGGCCGCGGCCAGCCCCGCACCGCCGCGCACCCAGCTCACCATCGTCCCCGCCAGCACGCCCCGCACCGCCGCGTTCTGCAGCGGCTGCCCGCACAACCGGTCCACCGTCCCTGGCGCGGGTTCCCCCGTCGGCGGCGGCGTGGGCTGCCACGCCATGGTCATGTGGCTGGACCGCGGCGCGGTCACCTACAGCCAGATGGGCGGCGAGGGCGCCCAGTGGATCGGCCGCGCGCCGTTCACCGACGTGCCGCACTTCGTGCAGAACGTGGGCGACGGCACGTTCTTCCACTCCGGCAGCCTGGCCGTGCGCGCGGCGGTCTCCGCCGGGGTGACCATGACCTTCAAGATCCTCTACAACGGCGTGGTCGCGATGACCGGAGGCCAGGACCCCGCCGGCCAGCTCGATGTGCCGCACCTGTGCCAGGCCATGGCCGCCGAGGGCGTGACCCGCATCATCGTCGTGAGCGAGGACCCGTCCCGTTACGGCCGCCGACCCAAACTTCCTTCTATTACGCACGTGTGGGGCCGGAACCGTCTCGCCGAGGCCGAGCGAGTCCTGGCCGGCTCTCCGGGCGTTACGGTCCTGGTGTACGACCAGGCGTGCGCGGCCGAATTGCGGCGGCTGCGCAAGCGCGGCAAGGCGCCGGTCCGCGCCCAGCGCGTCGTGATCAACGAGGCGGTGTGCGAGGGCTGCGGTGACTGCGGCGTGAAGTCGAACTGCCTGTCTGTCCACCCGGTCGACACCGACCTGGGCCGCAAGACCCAGATCGACCAGGCCTCGTGCAACACCGACTACAGCTGCCTGGACGGCGACTGCCCCTCGTTCGTCACGGTGCTGGCCCCGCCGGGAGGGACCCGCGACCGGCGCGAGGCGCCGACACTGCCGTCCGCCATCCCCGAGCCCGGGGCCAAGGCCGGGATCTCCGAGGCTGGGTACGGGATCGTCGCCACCGGGATCGGCGGCACCGGCGTGGTGAGCCTCAACCAGATCCTGGCCACGGCCGCGTTCATCGACGGACTGCAGGTCACGGGCCTGGACCAGACCGGGCTGAGCCAGAAGGCCGGGCCGGTCGTGTCCCACCTGAAGCTGTGGCCCGCCACCTCGGCCGCGGACCCGGAGGCCCAGGGATCATCGGCCAGCGGAGAGCCGTCGGACCCGCCGGTGTCCAGTGCCGTGGGCGAGGACTCGGCCGACCTGCTGCTCGCCCTCGACCTGCTGGTGGCGGCCGACCCCAAGCACCTGGTCCGGGCCAGCGCGGACCGCACGGTCACGGTGGCCTCGACCTCGCTGGTGCCCACGGCCGAGATGGTCCGCGGCGACGCCGGAGCCCCCGACGTCGCCGGGCTGGCCGCCGCCGTGGCCGAACGCACCCGGCCCGGGGAGTTCACCTCGCTCGACACCGTGGCGCTGGCCACGGCGCTGTTCGGCGACAGCATCTCGGCCAACATGATCGCGCTCGGCGCGGCCTACCAGGCGGGAGCGGTGCCGCTGCAGGCCGCGTCGATCGCCCGGGCCATCGAACTGAACGGCGTGGCGGTCGAGAGGAACCGGGCCGCGTTCCAGGCCGGGCGGCTGGCCGTGCACGATCCCGGCCGCCTGCCCGAGTCCCGGCGCGCGGGTGAGCTGCGCCGGGAACCCGGCGCCCAGCGGCTCGCCGCCGCCCGCGAGCTCGCCGGGGCGCGCGGCCTCGACGGCCCCGCGGCCGAGCGGCCCGCCCGGCGCGCGGCCGAGCTGATGGCCTACCAGAACGACCGCCTCGCGGCCCGCTACCTGGGCCTGGTGGGCGCCACCGCCCGGGCCGAGGCCGGGCTGGCCGGGAACCCAGGGGAGCTGACCGGCGCGGTGACCGAGGCGTTCTTCAAGCTGCTCGCGTACAAGGACGAGTACGAGGTAGCCCGGCTGCACCTGCTCCCCGAGTTCGACCAGGCGCTGGCGCAGGCCGTCAGCGGCGGCCGGAGCGTTAAATATCTGCTGCATCCCCCGGTGCTGCGCGCGCTGGGCATGCAGAAGAAGATTGCCTTCCCGGCCCCGGTCATCCGCCCGGCGTTCCGCGTGCTGCGCTCGATGCGGCACCTGCGCGGGACCGCGGCCGACCCGTTCGGCTACACGCAGGTGCGCCGCACCGAGCGGCAGCTCGCGGCCGGGTACGAGGCCGAGCTGCGCGACGTGCTGGCCGGCCTCTCCGCCGCGACCCTGCCCGCCGCGGTCGAGCTGGCCCGGCTGCCGCTGGATATCCGGGGCTACGAGCAGATCAAGCTGGCCGCCGTGGAACGCTACGAGCGGGAGCTGGAGCGGCTGCGGCCGCTGGCGCGCGGGGGGAACTAGCCGGACGAAGACGCGGGGACCACGCCGGGCGGGCGCCGTCACCCGCGGGTGTTACCCGCTCGCGAGGACGGAGACCGTGAACACCGCGTAGGCCGCGATGATGAGCAGGCCCGAGCGCCGGCTGAAGCCGCGGTGCCGGTAGGCGAGCGCCAGCACGGCCAGGGTGAAGGCGGCGTACCAGACGGTGACCAGCGTGGCCTGGCCGGAGGGCGGGCCCAGCCCGATCAGCACGCCGGGCAGCAGCAGGCCGGCGACCACGTTGAGCGTGTTGCTGTTGAGCGCGGTGCTCAGGGTCGCGGCGCCGCGGCCGCGGCCGGCCAGGTACACCGCGGCGACCGCGTTGGGCAGGCTGGTCACCGCGGCGAGCACCAGGCCGCCGACCACGATCTCAGGGATGGCGTACCGCTGGCCCAGATCCGCCGCCGCCCTTTCCATGATCACGCTGGCCACGACGACGACGGCCAGCGCACCGGCGGCGGTGACCGCGTCCGTCCAGCGGCCCCGGCTCGGCCGGATGGCGTCCTCGAGCTCCACCTCCTCCTCGGTGACGGCCGAGCGCAGCCAGGCGGCCCACCGCGGCGGGAGCGGGCCGGTGGCCCGCGCCTCGGTGCCGAGCAGGAGCAGGTACAGCGCCAGCACCGCTGCGGTCAGCACCAGGCCGCCGGCGACCGGCAGCACGCCGCTGACCACGGCCAGGCACACGAGCGCGACCCACATGGCGACCGCTCCGCCCAGGATCACCACCCGCCGGTGCAGGGCGATCCGCCCGGCCACCACCGCGCCGAGGCCCAGCAGTGCAGCGAGGTTGAACACGTTCGACCCGAGGATCACCCCGGCGCCCACGCGCTGCTGGTGACTGGCCAGCGCGCTGACCGCGGAGGTGATCTCCGGCGCGTCCGCGGCCAGCGCCGCCACCATGCCCAGCAGCGCCTCGGACAGGTCAAGCCGCTCCCCGACCCGCTCCAGCCGGGACACCAGGAGCCAGCTCGTGGCCAGGCTCACCACCGCCCCGCCCAGGAACGCCAGTATCGACAGCACGGCAGCGATTCTGGCTGGTCCGCACGTAAGGCCGCATCCCTTTGCGACGGCAGGCGCCACAAAGGGATGCGTAACGGCACATTCAGTGAGCGCCCTCGGCGACCTGGGTCCGCCTCGCGGTGCAGGTCACCAGCACGGCGGTCACCGCGGTCAGGAACGCCGCGGGGCGGAACATACGGCGGATGGTCTTCATGGTGATTCTCCCCCTCGTGATGTGCGGATCCGGGTTCCGGGTCAGGAACCCTCCTGCACCTGGTAGACCTCGTCGGGCACCAGGCCGTGGGCCTCGCGGTGCACGGTGGCCGCCGCGTCCGCCGACGGCGCCTCGGCCAGGCAGAACACCTTGCCCTGCTGCTCGTCGACCCAGTACCGCAGGTACCGCACCTCGTACTTGCCCTGAACGTTCAGGTCAGCCGTGTGCGCCTTGGCCACGTCGTCGGCGCTGACGCCCCCGGCGATCGTGTGGACATCCAGGTAGAGCGGCATCGTTCCTCCTTGTGCTCGATGAGTGAGTCAAGGCGAACGTATGGCTGCGGCTCTGGCTGCCGGATCGGGAGCGGCTCCCCAGTTTTGGGTGCGCCGTTCCCTATATTTCCGCGGCGCCGGACCGGATCGCAGCCGCCCGCGGGGCCGGCCGGTGACGCGTTTTTCCAGGCGCACGGGGGGTTTGCGGCGTTCCCTGACGCCGCCGCGCCCGGCCTGCGGTGCGTTTTAGCTGGTAGCACTCGGCTTGGGGGTGATGGACACTGGAACGGTGGGGGTGGGTGTGTTGCTGCTGGAACGCCAAACGCAGCTGGCGACGCTGGCCGAGTACGCGCAGGAGGCCCGGCACGGGAACGGGCGGCTGGTGCTCATCGCGGGCGAGGCGGGGGTGGGCAAGTCGGCGCTGGTAGAACAGCTGCAGCAGGACCTGCCGGAGGCCCGCTGGTCGTGGGGAGCCTGCGACGGCCTGTTCACTCCCCGGCCGCTCGGCCCGCTGTTCGATCTCGCGGGCCAGCTCGGCGGCGAACTGCAGGACCTGTGCCGGGCCCAGGCCCCGCGCGAGGAGCTGTTCAGCGCGCTGCTGCGGCAGGTCGGCGAGCCGGGGACGCTGAATGCCGTGGTCGTGGAGGACGTCCACTGGGCCGACGAGGCCACCGTCGACCTGCTGCGGTTCCTCGGCCGGCGGCTCCGCCACGCCAGGACGCTGCTCCTGGTGACCTACAGGGACGAGGGCCTCGGGGCCGGCGACCCGCTGCGCCTCGCCCTAGGTGACCTGGCCACACAGCGGTCAACCCGGCGCATCACGCTCGCGCCCCTGTCCGCCGAGGCGGTCGGTGTGCTGGCCGGCGGCAGCGGGCTTGAGTCCGCCGAGCTGTACCGGCTGACCGGCGGAAACCCGTTCTATGTCACCGAGGTGGTTCAGGCCGGCCCGGGCGAGCTTCCGCCGTCGGCGCGCGACGCGGTCCTGTCCCGGGCCGGGCGGCTGAGCGGCGCGGCCCGGGACGTGCTGGACGCCGCCGCGCTGATCGGCACCAGGGTCGACCCGCGGCTGGTGGAGTCGGTCACGGCGTGCCCGCCGGCCGCCATGGATGAGCTGCTCGCATCCGGGCTGCTCACCGGCGACGGCCCCAGGCTGCGGTTCCGGCACGAGATCGCGCGGCTGGCGGTGGAGCAGGGCCTGCCCGTGCACCGGCGGGGTGTCATCCACGCCCGCATCCTCGCGGCCCTGCGCTCCGGCGGGTGCGACGACGACGCCCGGCTGGCGTTTCACGCCGAGGCCGCGGGAGATGGCCCGGCCGTCCTGTACTACGCGCCCGCCGCCGCGCTCCGGGCCGCGGACCTCGCGTCCCACCGGGAGGCCGCCGCGCAGTTCGAGCGGGCGCTGCGCTTCGCGGACGGGGCAGATCCCGCGATGCGGGCCTTGCTGTACGACGGGCTCGCCTACGAGGCGTCCCTGGTCGACCGCTGGCAGGACGCCGCCGACGCCGGCGAGCGGGCGCTCGGGCTGTGGCGGGAGGTGGGGGACCGGCTGCGCGAGGGCGACATGATGCGCAGGCTCTCCCGCACGATGTGGCGCATGTGCCGCGGCCGGGAGGCGTCCGCCTGGGCCGAGACCGCGCTGGCCACCCTCGAGCCGCTCGGGCCGAGCCCGGAGCTGGCCTGGGCCTACGCCAACCTCGCCAACCAGCGGATGCTGGACGGCCAGCACGGCCCGGCGCTGGAGCAGGCCCGCCGGGCACAGGTGATCGCCGAGCAGGCCGGCGTGCCCGAGGTGCTCAGCGACGCGCTCAACACCGAGGGCTGCTCGCTCGCGGCGACCGGCGGGGACTGGACCGTCCCGCTGAACCGGGCGCTGCAGATCGCGGTCTCGGCCAGCCTGGACGAGCAGGCGGGCCGGGCCTTCGCGAACCTGCACGCGGTCTACTGCTCCGAGCGGCGGTACGCCGAGGCCGACCGGTGCTTCGCCCGGGGGGTCGTCTACTGCGACGACCACGACATCAGCACGTTCGCGCTCTGCCTGCGCGGGGAGCGGACCTGCACGCTGGAGGCGACCGGCCACTGGGACCAGTCCGTTTCGCTGAGCGAGCAGCTGCTCCGGCGGATCGTGGTGTCGACGATCAACCGGCTCAACCCGCTGCTGAGCCTGGGCAAGATCCGGGCGCGCCGGGGTGACGCCAGCGCCTGGGAGTGCCTGGACGAGGCGGCGGCCGCGGCGGAGGGATCCGGCGAGGCGGAGTGGAACGTGAGCGTCCGCCTGGCCCGCACCGAGGCGTACTGGCTTGAGGGCAACCTGCCGGCGGCCGAGTCCGAGCTCGGGCGGGCCGAAGGCCAGGCGGCCGCGTGCGACGCCTGGCAGCGCGGCGAGGTCGCGGTCTGGCGGCAGCGCCTAACGTCGTGCCGCCCGTCGCCTGAGGATCTGGCCGAGCCCTACCGGCTGCAGCTCGAGGGCCACGGCGAGAAGGCCGCGCAGCTGTGGACCGATCTCGGGTGCTCGTACGGGGCCGCCCTGGCCCGGCTCGACACCGCGGATGAAGCCGGGCTGCGCGAGGCTCTCAGGACCTTCACCGATCTCGGCGCGTCGGCCACCGCGCGGATCACCCGGCAGCGGATGCGCCAGCTCGGCCTCCGGTCGATCCCGGCCGGGCCGCGGACCGCGACCCGTGCGCATCCCCTGGGGCTGACCCGGCGGGAGCGCGAGGTTCTCGCGCTGATCTGTGCCGGGCTCACCAACGCCGAGATCGCCGGCCAGCTCTTCCTCTCGACGAAGACCGTCGATCACCACGTCTCCGCCGTGCTGGCCAAGCTCCACGCTCCGACCAGGAACGCGGCCGCGTCACGCGCGACCGAACTCGGGCTGGCCGGGCAGGCCTAGACGCGCGGCAGCGGGGGCGGAGGGGGCACGCCGGGCAGCGCCGGCACGCCGGGCAGCGCGGGCAGCTCGGGGGGAGCGGGCAAATCGGAGCGGACCGCGGCGAGAGAGCCCTTCTCTGAGCGCTCCCACTCCTCGACGTTGCGCAGCAGTGTGTCCAGGTAGGCGTGCAGATGTGTCCGGTACACGTCGCTGTACGTGCGCAGGTACGCCAGCTCGGCCTCAAGCTCCCGGCGGCCGGCGTCCTGCTCCACGCCGGGCGCGGCCAGCGAGGCCTCGGCCGCGAGGCTGGCCTTGCCGTGCGCCTCGTCCAGAACCGTGGCCGCACGCCTCCTGGCCTCGGCCAGGATCTCGTCTCGCCGCTGCTGGGCGTCGTCGGCCAGCAGCCTGCTGTACTCCTGGGCGTCGGCCACGTAGCGGTCCGCGGTCTGCTGGGCCGTGGACAGGATGCGCACCGCCTGGGCGTGCGCGTCGTCCTGCAGGATTCTGGCCTCCGCGCCTTCGCCGCTGAGCAGCCGGTCCCGCAGCCGCTGCACCTCGTTGCTCAGCGCGGTCCGCTCGTTGAACAGCCGGACCAGCTCCCGCTCGACCTGCCCGCAGAACGCGCGGACGTGCCTCTCGTCCAGCCCGCGCCGGCCGAGCCGGGCGGGCGGGAACGCGACCTCCTGGACGGCCTGCGGGGTCAGCCTGCCGCTGAATCCTAGGAACGCGGTCGTCATGGCTCGCTCCAACCGAAGTCTTCAACGTGAATCTGCTCGGGCGGGACGCCCAGCGCGGCCAGCCGGGCGGCCGTCCCCTCCACCATGGGCGTGGGCCCGGCCAGGTACGCGTCCCGGGACGCCCAGGATCCGGAACGGGCCACCACGTCGGGCAGCAGCCCGCGCTCGCCCTGGTAATCCGGGTCGTCGGACACGCACGCCGTGACGGTCAGCCACGGCGCCGACGCGGCGAACTTCTCCAGGTCCGCCACGTCATACAGGCCCTCGGCGTGCCGGGCCCCGAAGAACAGGTGCACCTGAGGCGGGTGCGGAAGCTCGGCGATCTGCTCCGCGATGGCCTTCACCGGGGCCAGGCCGGTGCTGCCGGCCACCAGCAGCACGTCCCGGTGGGACCGGGTGTCCAGCGTCAGCGTGCCCACCGGCGCGCCCAGGCGCAGCCGCGAACCCGCCGGCAGCCCGCTGACCAGCGCCATGCTCAGCTCGCCGCCGTGGACCGTCCGGACGTGGAAGTCCAGCGTCCCGTCCGCGCGCGGCGCGTTGGCGATCGAGTAGAACCGCCAGACCCTGGGCCGCCTGTCACACTGGATCGCGACCGACTGGCCCGGCAGGTAGCTGAGCTCCGCCACCGTGGCCACCCGGAACACCGCCGTGTCGAAGCCCCGCAGCTCGTGATACAGGACGGTGGCGTCCCAGTACGCCGGGTGCACCCTCTCGTCCTCCGCCGCAGCGTCGATCATGATCTGCGCCACGAGGCCGTAGGCGGTCTGCCAGTCCGCTTCGAGATCTGGCGTCCAGTCCGGCCCGCTGAAGTGGGCCAGGGTGGCCAGCAGGGTGTCACCGAGCGGCTGGAAGTGGTGGGCGAGTGTGCCGAACTTGCGGTGGTCCCGGCCTAAGCTCGCCACGAAGGGCCGCAGCTGGTCCAGGTTCCCGGCATCGGAGACTATCCGGCCCAGGGCTCGCACGAGCCGGTCACGCTGCGTGGCCATCGACACCGGGAACAGGTCTCTGAGCTCCGGGTGCCTGAGGAAGAGGCTGGAGTAGAAAAACAAGGCCACCTCATCACCGTGCATGGTGACCTGGCCAAAGCTCTTCTTCAGGCGTGCAGTATCCACAACTCCTCCCGCCGCCGGGGTCAGTTAGGGCAAAACCGCACAGCCTGCTGCATCATATAGCGAGACAGGGCAGATCGGCCGGGTGCTTGCCGGAACGCGGTTGGCCCCTGCCGGGGCGTGACCGCGGGCTACTCCGTGCGGAGGACCTGGCTGATGCGCTGCCGGGTGGCCTGCCGCTGGGGCCAGGCGGCCAGCACATTGACGACCACCAGGGCGGCCGGGCCGATCAGCAGCAGGGCCCAGACCGCCAGGGGCGGGTGGTAGGCCAGCGGCGCGAAGCCGGCCACGACGCGCCAGACGGACCGGCCGAGAACGAGCCCGAGCGGTATCCCGAACGCCAGCCCGGCCAGGGCCAGCACGGTCCCCTGGGCGGCCACCGCCAGCCGCGTCTGGCGCCGGGTCATCCCCAGCGCCCGCAGCACCGCGAGCTCATGACGCCGGCGGCGCACCGCCACCGACAGGGCGTGGCCGACGGCGCCGATGGCCAGCAAGGCCAGGAACGCCCCCAGGGCCAGCGGCAGCACCTGCAGGTCGCGGATGACCTGGATTTCGTCAACCGGGTCCGCTGGCGCGAACGTCATGGCCGGGTCGCCCGCGTGGCGCGCGGTCGCGGTTAGCCTGCGCGCGACCACGGCGATGTCGGCGCCGGGCCGCAATGTCACGGCGGCGACGTGGTACTTGAAGCTGAAGTGCGCCCCGGCGAACAGCTGGTCGTACCCGGCCGGGGTCAGCCAGGCTCCGTCCGAGTAGTCGTTGTGCGGTCCCACGGGGAGGAAGCCAATGCCGGTGACCCGTTCCGGGAGCGGGGACCCGCCGCCAGCGAGCCGGATGACGGACCCGGTGTGCGCGTGCAGTTCCTGGGCGCTGATCGGCGCCAGCACGATCTCGCCCGGCGCCCGGGGCATCCGCCCGTCCAGCATGACCACGGGGATCTTCTTGCCGCCGACCGGTGCGTAGGTGAAGCTCTCCACGGAATACCGGCCGGCCTGTGCCCCGGCGATCCGCGCATCGTCGACGCCGGTCACATCGCGGTCGGCCGCGACGGCCCGCAGCGCCCGCCCCACGACCGGGCCGCCGTCCTGCCCGTTGAAGCCGAAGAAGGTACCCAGCTGGAAGGTCTGCCCGAAGCGGGCCGGATGGGCGGCGGCGTCGCTTACCCCGGCGGCGAAGGTAAAGGCGGCGAGCACCCCGAGCACACCGGTGACGGCGCCCACCAGGGCCGGGCGCACCGGTACGGCCACGCGGCCGCGGCCAGGCTCGAGCGCGAACCGCGTGCCGATGACCAGCGGCACAGGCAGGCCGGTTCTGGTCGCCGAGGTCACGACGAGAGACCGGCGGGGCGCGACGTCGCGTCGGCTGGCCCGGAACGCCAGCGCGGCCGCGGTCACCCCGCCGGCGAGCACCAGCAGCGGGGCCAGGGCCCAGCCGGGGCCCAGCACCGCCCAGTCCGCGTCCAGGCCCGGACGGGGTTCGAACAGGGCCGCCGCACCGATCGGCATCCACCGCGAGGCCACGATCGCACCCGCCACCCCCGCGCTGGTGCCGAGGACGGCGGCCAGGAACGGCGCCGCGGCTGCGGCCGCCACGCCCTGCCGGCGGGTCATGCCGACCGCCTGGAGGATCTGCAGGTCCGCGACGGTCGCGGACACATACCGGGCGACCGCCTGGCCGATCAGGAACAGGGCGGATACCAGGGCCGCGACCGCGAAGGCCAGCAGGCAGGCGGCCTCGTACCCGGTGACCCGGCGAACCGGCTCACCAAAGGAGACGGCGTTGTTCCATACGTCGATATCGTGCCGGCCGGTGACCCGGGCCAGGTCGGCGCGGAATCGCGGGATCGCCGCCTGGCCGCCGGCCAGCCGCACCAGTGCGTTGACGAAGACCTGGTTGGCGGTACCCAGCATGTTGGCCCGGTGCTGCGCGAAAAGGGCGGGCGAGGGGATCACGCCGCCCGACCCGCCCGGGATGTCCGAGAACCAGGGCGAGCGCACCACACCCACGATGCGGGCCTGGATCCGGGGGCCGCGGGGCGGTTTGCCCGAGGTCCCGTCATAGCCCGAGTTGGCCTGCCGCACGCTGGCCAGCTCGAGGGTCAGGATGTCCCCTGGCTTCTTGCCGAAGGCCGCCGCGAACTGGGGCGTGACCAGCACCTCATCGGCGCGGCGCGGGTTGTAGAGCCGGCCCGCCAGCACTACGGGCCGCTCGATGCTCCGCGTCAGCGAGGCGTCGATGACCGGGAACTGCGCGTTGACGAACGGGAAGCCGCTGATCCCGAACCCGAACGAGACCGGGAACCTGCTCATCGCCGTGACCTCGGGCAGTGCCCGGATGCGGGCCCAGTCGAACCCGGGCTGGTTGGGCAGGACCGTCGCCGTGGCCGGCAGCGTGCGCGCCCAGAGCCGGTCGAACGCGGTCTGGCCGCGCCGCGCGCCCGCGACGGCGGTCAGGACCGTCGCGGTGGCCACGGCCACCAGCAGGGCCAGGGCGCCCAGCGAGCGCCACCGCCTGGGCAGCTCCAAGCGCAGCCAGGTCATGGTGATCCGCACGACTGCCCCACCCGCTCACGAGGTCGAATCCCGTAGCCTGTCATGCCGCGGCTCCAGTAGACAGGCTGCCGCGCGCCCCTGGCAACGGTGCGAAGACGAGTGCTCCCGGGAAGCTAGCACCACCGAGCGGCGGTGCTGGACGCCATAAACCTCACAAAACGTCGCGCTGGAGCTGCGGGAAGACCCTGGAGACCTTGCCGAGGAGATAGTCGCCATAGGTGCCGGTGAACGCGCGCAGGTCCTGGCCGTCCCACCGCCGCCTGCCGTCATCTCCGGCGGCGGCGCGGTCAGGAAGCGGCGGCACCTCGGCGGTGAATCCCGGGTCCAGGAAGAACGGGAACGACAGCCGGCCGTGGCCGCTGCTGTTGCGGACCCGGTGCGGCGTGGACCGGTACCAGCCCCCGGTCAGGCGGTCGAGCATGTCACCGATGTTGCAGACGAACGTGCCCGGGATGGGCGGGGCGTCGATCCAGCCTTCGGGCGCGGCGATCTGCAGGCCGCCGCTGTCGTCCTGGGCCAGCAGGGTCAGCAGCCCGTAGTCGGTGTGCTCACCCACCCCCCAGCCGTCGTCCTGGGGGGGCGACGGCGGGTAATGGAAGATCCGGAACAGAATGGTCGGGTCCGCCGTGTACCCGGTGGCGAAGTACCTGGCGTCCAGGCCGAGACTCAGCGCCACGCCGGCCAGCACCGCCTGGCCGAGGCCGGTCAGCGCGTCAAGGTAGGCGAGTACCAGCGGGCTCAGCCGGGGGACCTGACGCGGGAACAGGTTGCGGCCGTGCAGTGGCAGCCCGGCGCGCACCCGCGGATCGTCGCCGGGCAGTTCGGTACCGAAGTACAGCCCCTCCTTGAGGTCAGGACGCCCGGAGGTGAGCTCGGCGCCCACCGGGAAAAAGCCCCGCCAGGCCCGGCCGCCGTGTTCCATGGCGATCTCCATCTTGTCCGCCAGGGGCAGGGCGAAGAACTCGGCGCTCGCGGCGGCCAGCCGGTCCAGCAGGTCCGCGGGCACACCGTGGCCGGTCACATAGAAGAAGCCGCGCTCGCGGCAGGCCGCCTGGATCTGCTCCGCCACCTCCGCGGTGCCCGGCCCGTCGGGCACGCCACCGACCAGCGGGGCGACGTCGATGACCGGCGGCGCGGCTGAACCGTCCGAACCTCCCATAGGGCCCATCCTGCCCGACGCCCCAAGCGGGGACGGCGGCGCAGCCGCTGCCGCCACTCGTTTGGACGGCACGCCCGGTTGAGTGCCAGCCGCCGCTCCGGCCGGTCGCTCGCCGCCACCCGGTCGCCACGATCACAATTCATTCTGAGTCCCACTTTCGTTGATTTTTGATCCTTCCTCCGGGCTCCGTCCGTTTAGCTTTCAGCCGACGAATCGGGCAGGGACGCGCATCTGCCGGACGGCGGCCGTCTAGCTTGCGGTTCACGGGGAGGCGTGGGATGTCACACGTGCGGCCAGCCCTGGTTGACCTGGCCCTGACCAAATGCGACCCGGGGGTCGCGGCCTATCACGCGACGATCCTCGACCTGGCGGCCCGGGGCTTCCTCGGCGTCAGCGGCGAGCCCGACGACCTGCGTGTGACGCTGGCGCAACCGCCCGCGGCCGCGGGCGGCCTGGCCGGCTTCGAGGAACGGGTACTCGACGACGTGCGAACCCGGCTCGCGGGCGCCGGCGCCGCGCCGTTCGCGGCGCTGGCCGCGGCTTGCAGCGACGACGTGAAGCACATCTGGGAGCCGTTCCTGGAGAAGCTGCTCGACGAGGGCAGGCGCCTCGGGATCTGCCGCAAGCGGCCCTGGGCCCGGTCGATGGGCCTGCTCTTCCTCATGACCATCCCGGTCGCGATCCTGGCCGCGCTGGTCCCGATCCGGGCCTGGCACGTCAGCATCGCCGCCGCCGTGGTGATCAGTGTGGTGTCGGTGTTCGTCTTCTGGTGGCTGCTGGAGAACGTGGGCGGCACGCACACGCTGACCGTTGCGGGCGAGACCCTCGCCGCCGGGTGGAAGCGGGAGCGGGCTGTCCTGGCGGCCTGTTCCCTCTCTCTGGACCCGGCGTCGCTGGAGCGGTTCGCTTTCGCGGTCGCGGCCCGCGCCCAGGCGGTGCCGGGCACACCAGGTGCTGCTGCCGGCCTGCCGCGCCGGGCGGCCAGCGTGGCGGCCGGGCCGCCGCCGGAGACACACGAACAAGCGCCCAGGGAAATCTGGTCGTCCTTCTCCGGCGCCTGGCGGCGGGTCGTCCCGGAGCCGACCTCGGGGCTGGGCAGCGGCGGCGCCGAGCCCGGCATGATGTTCAGCCTGGCGGGCATCACGCTGGCGCTGACCGTCGTGCCCGTGCTGATGACCATGGACTCGGTCACCTTCCGCTGGCTCACCGCCCCGCTGGCGCTGGGCATGCTGGCCACCGCGGCCGTCCTGGTGGTCCTGGGCCTGGGCACGGTCAGCCGCCGGGCCGTGCTGCCGAAGACCGCCACGTTCGACGGCCAGGTCATCGCCCGCTGGCAGGAGCGGGTCGAGAACGACAACGGCAGCTCGACCGCCCAGCGGACGGCCATCGACGACGGGCGGCGCGCATGGGCATGCTCACTGCCCTTTGTCTACCAGCAGTTTGCCGTCGGCGACCTGGTCCAGGTGACGTTCAGCCCCCGCACGGGAGACCTGCAGAAGGTCAGGCTCACCGCCCGGCCGCGGACCCAGCACAGCGGCGGAAACTCCGGGTAGACCGCGGCATCCCCGTGTCGTCCGCGGCATCCCCGGGCACGAAATAGGCAGGCCCTCGCGATTGCTGTCCTATGTGCAGGTACCCGGCCGAGGACAGCGCAGCCAGCGCCGGCTAGCCGGGGACAGAATCAGCGGAGGAGCTGAGATGTCGGACAACTACCACAAGGATCCTGAGGCCGTGGCCCGGCTGACGCCCAGTCAGTACCAGGTCACCCAGGAAGCCGCGACCGAGCCAGCGTTCAGGAACGAGTTCTGGGACAACAAGGAACCCGGCATCTACGTAGACATCGTCTCGGGTGAGCCGCTGTTCGCCTCGGTCAACAAGTACGACAGTCAGTCGGGCTGGCCGAGCTTCACCGTGCCCATCGAGAAGGGCAACGTCAAGGAGCACCAGGACGTCAGCTACGGCGTGACCCGGACCGAGGTCCGGTCCACCCACGGGGACAGCCACCTCGGCCACGTGTTCCCCGACGGGCCTGCCGACGAGGGAGGGCTGCGCTACTGCATCAACTCCGCGGCCCTGCGCTTCATCCCGCTCGACAAGCTGGAGAGCGAGGGCTACGGGGACTACCGCAAGCTGTTCGAGCAGGCCGACGACACGAGGAGTGCATGACGATGAGCGACAAGGTGGAAACGGCGATCCTGGCGGGCGGCTGCTTCTGGGGTGTGCAGGACCTGATCCGCAAGCGCCCCGGCGTAATCTCGACGCGGGTCGGCTACACGGGCGGCGACGTGCCGAACGCGACCTACAGGAACCACGCCGGTCACGCCGAGGCGATCGAGATCACCTTCGACCCGGACCAGATCTCGTACCGGGACCTGCTCGAGTTCTTCTTCCAGATCCACGACCCGACGACCCTCAACCGGCAGGGCAACGACGTCGGGTCCAGCTACCGGTCGGCGATCTTCTACACCAGCGATGAGCAGAAGCGGGTCGCTGAGGACACGATCGCTGACGTGGAAGCCTCGGGCCTGTGGCCAGGCAAGGTGGTCACCGAGGTGACGCCGGCCGGGCCGTTCTGGGAGGCCGAGCCCGAGCACCAGGACTACCTGGAGAAGTACCCCGCCGGGTACACCTGCCACTACGTCCGGCCGGGCTGGAAGCTGCCGCACCGCGCGGACCAGGTCGCCAGGTAACGGCATAGGGATACCCGCTTCCCGTGGCCTAGCGGCTCGCGGGAAGCGGGATGACGAGCACATCGGACGCGCGTGACCCGAGGAGGGGATCGCGCGTCCGCGCCATTTTGCGCCAGCCCCACTTCTGGAAGGCGCCCTGCGCCGGCGTGGCCGCGGGCGGCACGGTCGCCGTGGCCCGTTCCTCGGTCCGGTCCGCCAGGATCAGGTCGTGCAGGGTCTCGGCGATGCCCTGCCGCCGCCATGACGGCCGCACCAGCAGGTCGGTCAGCGCGAAGGTGCGCCCGGGGTGCTCGGCGGTGATCTCGTCCGGCAGCGGGGTGGTCAGGTCCCGCCACCACGACGTGGACGGCCGGAGCGGCATCCCGGACGCGTAACCGATCAGGTAGTCCCCGCTGCGCGCCTCGGCCAGCACGAAACCCGGCTGGCGGCGCTGGACCAGGAACCGGCCTGCGAACTCCGCGGCACCGTCGTCCCGGGCCGGCGGGCCGGCGTAGACCTCGGCGTGCAGGTCCTCCAGCTCGTCCGTGTGCTCGGCGGCCTGCCTCCCGTCGAGCAGCCGGAACGTCAGGTCGGGCGCGGGCACGGTCACCTTCTCTCGCTGGGCCCGTTCCATAGTGCCGTGGCCGGGCCGTCAGCTCCGGGGCCGGGTCGCGGCTTCCCGGCACTGGCGCGAGCCCTTGACGGGGTACCCGGCGTGAGCTCCAATGGGTTTGGAGCGCTCCAATACGGACCGGGTCGCGGTCTGGGGGGTCAGCGCGGAGAGGTGCGCGGGATATGGGCAGGGAACGGCTGGCGCGCTACAGCCTCGCGGGCCCGGAGAACCAGGCCGCGGTGGACGCTGGCCTGGCGGGCGGGGACTGGTTCCGCAGCGCGGTGCCGCGCAAGCGGATGAAGGAGCTGATGCGGCGTTCCGACTACCCGGCCATCAGGGACACCGTGATCTGGTTCGGCCTGATCGGCCTGTTCGGCGGCCTGGGCATCGCGTTCTGGGGTACCTGGTGGGCGCTGCCGTTCTTCCTCGCTTACGGCACTCTCTACGGCTCTACGTCCGACTCTCGCTGGCATGAGACGGGGCACGGCACCGCGTTCAAGACCCGGTGGATCGACGAGGGCCTGTACCAGATCGCCTCCTTCATGATCATGCGTGACCCGACCGTCTGGCGATGGAGCCACGCCCGGCACCACACCGACACCCTGATCCTCGGCCGGGACCCGGAGATCGCCGCGATGCGCCCGGCGCGGCTGGCGAGGCTGCTGGCTAACTTTGTGGGTCTCGTCGACGTGACGATGGCGTTCCGGCTGATGTTCGTGCACGCCTCCGGGCGGCTCTCCGCCGACGAGGCGGACTTCGTACCGGAGTCGGAGCGGCACAAGGTCTACCGGACCGCCCGGATCCATCTGGCTATCTACGCCGTCACCATCGCCTCTGCGATCGCCCTGCGGTCCTGGCTGCCGATCGTGCTGATCGGCGGGCCGCGCCTCTACGGCGCGTGGCTGCTCAATATCTACGCCCTGACCCAGCACGCCGGCATGGGCGAGAACGTGCTCGACCACCGGCTCAACACCCGCACCGTGAAGATGTGCGTGGTCAACCGGTTCCTCTACTGGAACATGAACTACCACGTCGAGCACCACATGTTCCCGATGGTCCCGTACTACCGGCTCGCGGAGCTGCACGAGGAGATCAAGCACGACTGCGCACCCGTCTACCCGTCGATATGGGCGGCCTACAAGGAGATCATCCCGGCGATCCTGCGCCAGCTCAGGGACGAGGAGTACTACGTGCGCCGCGGGCTGCTGCCCGGCGCCGCGCCCTTCAACATGCCCACGCCCCTGACCGACGGCCGCGCGCTGCCGCTGGCCACCGCGCCCGCGGCCTGACCCCGGCCGGCCCGAGGAGCCCCCCGATGGCCCAGTGGATCGCCGCCTGCGCGGCCGGCGACGTCGACCCCGAGGACGTCATCCCGTTCGAGCACGACGGCACCGACTACGCGATCTACCGTTCGCCGGACGACAGCTACTACGCCACCGACGGCCACTGCACCCACGAGAGGACGCTGCTGTGCGACGGCCTGGTCATGGGCGGCGTCATCGAGTGCCCGAAGCACAATGGGCGCTTCGACTACACCAGCGGCAAGGCCCTCGGCGCCCCGGTGCTGGTCGACATCCGCACGTACGCGGTCAAGGTCATGGACGGCACCGTGTATATCGAGGTCGGCTGAGGCCGCCGCTAGGCGGGTGCCGGGCCACTCGAACCCCGG
Organism: uncultured Actinomycetota bacterium; assembly: GCA_963844655.1. Classification (GTDB taxonomy): domain Bacteria; phylum Actinomycetota; class Actinomycetes; order Streptosporangiales; family Streptosporangiaceae; genus JASHPR01. Next base: position 786,346 of record CAWJPA010000003.1, read on the forward strand.
ACCTCCAGCCGCGGCGGCATCAGCTGCCGCTCACCCGGCGCGTCCGGGTGCTCGATGCGCGCCACCAGCATGCGGCCGGCCTGCTGCCCCATGGCGTACGCGGTGCCGTCGACGCTGGTGAGCCACAGCGCGCGCAGCCGGGCCAGCGCGGAGTTGTCGAAGCCCACCAGCGACAGCTCGCCGGGAACCCGGATGCCGAGCGCGGTGGCGGCGGAGAGCGCACCGACGCAGGACAGGTCGTTCGCGGCGAAGATCGCGGTCGGCCGGTCGGCGCGGCTCAGCAGCCGGACCGCCGCGCGGTAACCGCCCTCCTCGGTCATGTCGCCGGTCTCAGCCAGGATGCGGGCCCCGTGGCCGGCCAGGCGCATCGTGTCCTCGTAGCCCAGCAGCCGGAGGCTGCCCGCCGAGCTGGGCAGGCCGGAGATGTGGGCGATCCTGCGGTGGCCGAGATCGAGCAGATGCCGGACCGCCAGCGCCGCGCCCAGGTGGTTGTCGTTGGCGAGAACGTCGACGCGCGGCAGGCCGGGATCCATGCCGCCCACGGCAACCGTCGGGATCTTGCTGGCCACATCGGTGATGGCCGGCGAGACAGGGACCGACCCGGCCAGCACCAGCCCGTCGACGCCCAGGTCGAGGAACGACCAGGTGAGCGTCTCGTCCATCAGCCGGTCAATCCGGCCGTCGCCCAGCAGGATGTGCTTGCCGGCAGCGTGCAGCGCCGGCGTCAGGCCGTCGAGCAGGTCAGCGAACCAGGGCTGGCGCAGGTCGTGCAGGAGCACGCCGACCGTGCGCGACCGCCGCTCGGCCAGCAGCCGGGCGGCCTCGTTGGGCCGGTAGCCGAGCTCGCCAACCGCGCGCATGACGGCTTCCCGCTTGGCCGCGCTCACCTTCGGCGAGTTGCGGAGCACCAGCGACACCAGCGACTTCGATACGCCGGCCCGGGCCGCGACGGTCTGCAGCGTCGGCCTGCGCCCGGTCTGCCCCGGGCTCGGGGATGACACCGTGTCTCCTCCGCATTGTTGGAGCGGTCCAACAGTACGAGCGCAGCCGAACCGCGTCAACGACCGCCCTGCCCAGCCCTCCGCCAGCCGCCCGACTCACTCTCCAGCTGCGCGTCTCCCTCCGCCAGCAACATGGTGCAAGGCCGTCACATCACTCTTACGTCGCCGTTCCGTATGGTGGATGGGCATTTTGGCACACGGCAACGTGTCAAAACGTCCAATCACGTGCGGCGGATCTCAGCTCCTGCGGGCACCTGGCTCAGACTGCAGCCGTGGCCATGGGACCTCCCATGGCCACGGCTGGGGCTTCTGGCCTAAGCGTCGCCGCGGCGCATCCGGATGGCGCCGAGACCCAGCAGGACGGCCGCGCAGGCGAAGACCCCTCTGGTTCGCGCAGAGGGGTCTTCGCCTTGAGTTCTGGCCGCGGCCTGGTCTCAGCCGGATGCGGCCGGGATTAGCCGGTAGTGTTCACAGTGCGCCGAAACGGTCGAACTCCCCGTTACGGACGCCTCCTAGAAATGCAATCCACTCGTCTGGCGTAAACCGGAGGACCGGGCCTTCGGAGTCCTTGCTGTCGCGGACGCCGATCCCGCCGCTGGGCAGGTCCGCTACTTCGACGCAGTTGCCGTTGGAGAGGCTCAGAGAGCTCTTGACCCAGTGGGTCGGTGAACCCGGCCTTCCCTGGCGGGTCCCGTTCGCAGTCGTTCCCACGTCTGTACCTCGCTGAATGTTGGGGGTTATTTAGCCTAAGAATCACGGCTCCGCCGAGGCCGACTCTAAGGGCTGTCAAACGTGCTAGCAGGCGAAAGGAGGATTGAGCTCGTTAAAGCTCTTTGGCCTCTTAGTCACGTGTCGTGACCGGCCAGGAGGAAATGGTATCGGTGCGTCGTTAAAACCGTTTGATCTGTTGATCACCTGAGGTGACCTATCGAGAAGAAAGGGACTGATTGCGCCTCATCGTAGCGCAGCGCATGCTTCGGCCCTGTGTGGGGCGTTGTGTTCCGTAGGGTCCCGCGACGGGACCGGACAGCGGGCTGCGGCAGATCACCGTGACTGGCCTGCTGACCAGTGCGTTTCGGCCGTCTCCAAGATCAGCGCTCGGGATGGCGCCGGGTCCAGCGCGGCCGCGGCCAGCCTCTCGAAGGCGAGCCTGTGCAGGTAGGTCTCCATCTCGTCTTCCACGGCGACGCCGCTTCTCAGGTGCTCGGTGCTCACCACGTCGTGCAGCAGAGCCTCGCTATCTGATCCAAAGCGGAAGATAACGAATGACTCGACAAAGATTGGGTGCTGTGAATCAAGCGGGAGGATTTGCAGCGTCAGGTTCGGCCGCTCCGCGTCTCTCGCGAGCCGCTGGAGTTGCTCGTACATCACCGACGCATCGCGGACACAGCGCTTCAGGACCGACTCATCGAGGACAACCGACACCTGAACCTCTGCTTCCCGGTCCAGCACCCGCTGCCGCTGCATCCGGATCTTGACTTGCCGCTCTATCGCGCTCGGGGCGTTCGGCTCGATCGTGCTGTAGCTGCTGATTATGTGCCTGGCATAAGCTTCGGTCTGCAAAAGGCCACTTACAACATTTAAATGCCAGACAGCAATCGACGTTGCCTCATGCTCCAGTCCGATGAACTGCTGATAGTCGACCGAGATGCTGTCCGCGGACTCTTCCCACCAGCCCTTCTGGGCGGCGTCGCTGGCGAGCTTGAGAAGATCCGAGCGCTGCTGCCCGGTCACCTCGTAGTAGTCGAGCAGCTTCTCGACCTCGCGTGGCTGCAGGCCGGTGCGGGCGCGCTCGTATCGGCTGATCTTGGAAGGCGACCATTTCAGCGCGGCGGCGACGGCGTCACCGCTCTTGCCCTTGCGCTCCCTGATCCCGCGCAGCTCGGCGGCCAACCGGAGGCGCCGTACCGTGGGGCTTCCTGGCGCGGCCATTGGCGTCCCTTCTCCTCGGCGCGATGCGGCTGGAACCGATACGACATTTAACTAGGTTTCGCATAGAAGCGACAATGCAACTTTCACTACACATCACGCTGAGCTGCGGCGCAACCAGAGATTGGCGCCCGCCAATGTTCGGGTGGCGCGAGGGCGGGCCGGGATTACGGCCTGCCGGAACCGAGGGTGAGGGGCCCGTGGCCCGCATCGCAAGATCACGCTGGCTGCCCGGGGAGGCCTCCGGGCTCGGCCTCCCGGTGCTGGGCGCGTCCTTCAGGCGTCTAGTGCCTCTCGGGGCCAACGGGCGCGGGCGAGGGAAGATCCGTTACCTGCCGGTCTGGGCCCGAGCCCACGATTCACTTTCGGACGTGCCAGGCGCAGCGGACCAGTCGTTGCGTGTTGATAAGCCGCAAGGCCGACCAGTCGTGGCTGGGATTTATCCGCGCTGACGTTAGCTCGTGCGCGGCTAATCTCAGTCGTGATAGTGAACGGCCGGGCTCGCGGCAGCGACAATTACCTGAACCTGTGCGGCGGGTGCCAGGCCGGCTATCACGGACATTGCCGAGCCCGTCAGGACCGACCCGGCCAGGCCGAGCGTTAGGATAGCGGGAAGAATGGTTGCTCGCCCGACGCGCATGACTCCTCCAGGCGATCCCCCGCAGGTCAGCGGCCAGGTTCGTCCAGGTGCCCAACCTTGCGGTATTTTTTAGTAATTTGAGTCTAGTTCGCAAGTCCATCGCATTTAGGTACCCCGGAGGTAGCAATTGCCTTCCCTTTATTGTTAATGGCCGAAACCTGCATTCTAAATTGCCAGTCCACGGTCGCGGAAATATTTAATCCCTCATGCACTGAAATGACATTGCACAGGTACGGTGCAAGCATCCGTGCAACTTTCATTGCATACTGCGGGAGCGTCGCCGCCGCATTATGGCCGGCAGATGCGGCCAGGTAGTGAACTTATATTCGAAAAACACTGCTTGTTCCCGAATTGTTCTGGTAGTAGGGTTTGGTCCGTGCCCACCGCGACCCTGGCCGGTGCGCTGATCGGCCGCGACAGCGAGCTAACAATGCTGGTCAAGCTCATGTCCAAGGTGGCAGGGGGCCGGGGCAGCGCGCTGCTGATCGAAGGCGAGCCGGGGATAGGCAAATCCGCCCTGGTCAGAGCGGCTGTTGACGGGGCGTCCAGTGTTAGCTGTGAGGTTTTCTGGGGCGCTGGTGACGAACTTGGGCAGGCGTTGCCCCTGCTGCCTTTACTAGAGGGGTTACGCGTCCACGACCCTTCGCCTAACCCGCGGCGGAACACAATCGTCCGGTTCTTGCGCGGCGAAGGTGTCGCTGATCGTGGCACGGACGTGGCCGCGGCGCTGGCGGAGCAACTGCTGGCGCTGGTCGCTGAGCAGTGCGCCACGCGGCCGACGATCCTGGTTGTGGACGACCTCCAGTGGGCGGATCCGGCCAGCATCGCGCTGTGGGGGCGGCTGGCCCGGACGGTGCGGCAGATGCCGCTGTTGCTGGTCGGGATGATGCGCCCGGTGCCGCAACGGGATGATCTGCTGGCCCTGAAGCGGGCGGTGGACGACGACGCACGGCTGCAGCTCACCGGGCTGTCCGAGGCCGCGGTAACGGACCTGGTCGCGGCCCTGGCCGGCGGCAGGCCCGATGAGAAGCTGCTGCAGCTGGCCGAAGGGGCGGCCGGCAACCCGCTGTATGTCACCGAGCTGGTCGGCGCGCTGGCCCGGAGCTCGAGCGTGACCGTTAACGGCGCGGGAGCCGCCGAGCTGACGAACGCCACTGCGCCTAGCTCCCTGTCGGCGGCCATCGCGGACCGCCTGGGCTTTGTTCCCGGGCCGGTGCATGAGGTGCTGCGGGCGGCAGCCCTGCTCGGAGTGGACTTCGCGGTGCCGGACCTCGCGATCGTGCTGGGGCGCGGTGTGGCGAGCCTGATCCCGGCCATTGATGAGGCCCGGGCCGCCGGCATACTCACCGAATCCGGCAATGGCCTGGGGTTCCGGCATCCGCTCATCCGCGCGGCGCTGTATGAGGAGATACCGGTACCCGTGCGTGCCGCCTGGCACCGCGATGCCGCGCGGGCCCTGGCGGAGGTCGGTGCGCCCGCGGACCGGGTCGCACGGCAGCTGCTGCAGTCAGTAGGCGGACCCGGCGGCGCGGCCGAGCTGGACGACGGCACGGCCGAGCCGATGGACGAGTGGATACTCGGCTGGCTGGCCCGCACCGCCGAGCTGCTCATCGGGCAGGCCCCCCAGGTCGCCGCCAAACTGCTGCGCCAGGCCGTCGCGAGTTCCCCGGCCGGCTCGGCTCAGCATGACTATCTGATGGGCCGGCTCGCCGATGCGCTGTACCGGGTCGGCAACACGGCCGAGGCCGAGCAGGTGGCCAGCCATGCCCTGGCCACCGCGGTGGACCCTGACCTGATCGTGGACCTGCACTGGACGCTGGCCCAGTGCCGCCTGCGGGTCGGCCGTTTCGCGGAGTCTCTGGCCACGCTGGATGAGGCTCTGGCTTCCCCCGGGATCTCGGCCCGGCGCCGCGCCCGCCTGCTCGTGCTCGCGGCCCGGACGTACAGCAGGCGCGGCGAGGTCGAGAAGGCGGGCCAGGTCGCCGCCACAGCGCTCACCGTGGCCACGGAAGCGGGCGACAGCTGGGCGATGGGCTGGGCCCTGCACGTGCTGACGATCGTGACCTCGGTCCGGGAACAGGTGGCCGACGCGCTGCCGCTCTTCGACCGGGCGCTGGCCGTGACCCAGGGCGACCCGGCCCTGACCGACCTGCGGCTGCTGCTGCAGATCAACAAGGCGGTCACGCTCGGCGACCTCGACCGGTACGAAGAGGCCTTCGCCGCCGCCCGGCAGGCCCAGCACCTCGCGGACCAGGTCGGCACCGTGATCCGGCTGGTTCAGGCGCACAGCGCTCTCGGCCAGCTGCTGTTCGATACCGGGCAGTGGGCCGAGGCGCTGGCCGAGGTGCAGGTTCTGCACGAAGACCTCAAGGAGTCCATCTCCGCCTGCTGCGACCTGGGCATCGCGGCTGCGATCTGCTTCCATCGCGGCGAGCTCGCCGCGGCGCGCCGCTACCTCACCGCCGCCATCCCGCACGCCGAGCAGACCGGAAACCGGATCATCGGCCCGCTGGCCCTGGCCCGCAGCCTGGACCGCGAGCAGGATGGCGCGCTGCCCGAGGCCCTGGCCCTGCTGACCGCCGGATTCGCCGGCCATACCGAAGAAGTTGACGAGATCGAGAGCCTGCTGGCCGACGCTGTCCGTCTCGCCACTGGCCTCAGCGATCTGCGCACCGCCCAGGCCCTGGCCGACCACGCCACCGCCCTCGCCGCGGCATCGGAGATCCCGCACCGGCAGGCCAATGCGCTCTACTGCCGCGGCCTGCTCGATCAAGACGCTCCGCGGCTGCTCGCGGCCGCCGAGCGATATGGCGACGCCGGGCGGCCGCTGCTCAGGGCCAAGGCTCTAGAGGCGGCGGCCGAGGATCTCGTCAGGATCGGCGACCGAGGCCAGGCCCGGCCCGCGTTCACCCGGGCCGTGGAGATCTATACCTCACTGGGCGCGGCCGCGGACGTCGCCCGGCTGCAGGCCAGGTTCCGGGCCCATGGCATCCGCCGTGGACCACGCTCGAAACACCGGCAGGCGCAGAGCGGCTGGGACAGCCTCACCCCCACCGAGACCAAGATCGCCGCTTTCGTGCAGGAGGGCTTGTCCAATCCGGAGATCGCCGCCAGGTTGCTGCTCTCCCGCCGCACGGTCGCGACCCACGTCTCCCACATTCTCAAGAAGCTCGACGTGCACTCGCGCACCGACATCGCTCGCGAGGCCGCCCTGCGCACCGTCACGGCGAGGTGATCTCGCCGCGGGAATGACTGGCGCGCAGGGCGCGGGTCCGGTGAATCCGAGGGGGCGGCTTGTGATTCACCGGACCCACGTTTATTGCGTGCGGGCTGCGGCCGCCGACCCCATCAAGGGTCGTCCTCGAACGCGAGGGTGAAGTACACGGCCTTGCCCGCACGGGTCATGTGGAATCCCCAGTCCGCCGCCAGGCTCGCCACCAGCATCAGGCCCCGGCCTGCCTCCGCGTCGACCGGCGCGTCCATCAGCACCGGCATGGCGCATGACGTGTCGTTAACATCGACCCGTAGCTGACCGCAGACACAGGTGATGGTGAGCACGACCGTCTCGCCTGCCTCATGCGCAATGGCGTTGGTCACCAGCTCACTGGTGAGCAGAACCGCGACGCCACTATCGACGGGGACATTCCAGGCGCAGATGGCCTCCCGGACCTGACTGCGGGCCTCGGCCGCTGCGGCCGGTCCTGCAGGCAGTGCGATTCGGCGCGGGCGTAGCACGGTCGGGCGGAGGGGCGCCATCGTGTCCATCTGGGTTTCCTTGCTCAGCGGGTTTCACCGCAAATACTTCTGCAAGTTGCAGGCGGAGACATCGGTCAGGTGACGGATCTTTGAAAGCCGCAAACCATGGTGAACCACCCCGCACCGCTCGGGCCGCTCGTGGCCGGGGCAGGCCACCCCGAGCCAAGGTGCCCTGGTCAACGCCCTGCGCAGCATGGCTGCGGCCGATCCGCGGCGGGCTGCTAGCCCCCGAACGGGGTGATGACGCAGCGTCTCCGGTCTAGTCCGTGGCAGCAGGACAGGCACCACGGGCGGCGTGTGACGGCGGCATTCTTGAGGCTGACCCAGAACCCGGCCGGGTTCTCCCGGCAGTGGACGCACAGCTGGACGGTGCGCGGCAGCAGCCCGGGCGCGGCGATGGCGCGCCAGATCTGAAGCGGAGCTTGCCGCCGGCCGCCAAGCCGCTCGCGGGTGACCATGACGCGGGCTAGCTCAGGCGCCGGGTGGCCGCCGCCGCCCGGTCCGGTCCGCGTGACGGCCAGCGCAGCGACCGCGCCGGGCCGGTGCGCGAACCCGGCATCGTGAGGGCCAGCGCGGCTCGCGCCCGGTCCGGCAGCCTGTCCGCCGGCATCCGGTAGTGGTGCCCGGCGACACAGGACACCGCGACGTGCTTAATGGGCCCGTCCGTGCTGGGCAGAGAGAAACGTTCGGTGATCTCCGCCGGGGCCCGGCAATCCGGGCACGAGGTGAGGGCAATCACGGGTCTTACCTCCTAAGTAGCTGGGCGCCGCCCGGGCTGTCGTGACCGCGGGCGGTACCAGGGCGCCGCGGGCCGGCGGGGGCCGGCGGCGCTGTCAGCCACCGCGGCCACGGCCTGGTCGATCTCACCCGGGGTGTTGTAGAGGTAGAAGCTCAGCCTGCAGCTGGCGGGTGGCGTCAGCCCCAGCCAATGATGCGCGAGCGTGGCGCAGTGGCAGCCCGCCCGTGCTTCCACCCCGGCCCGGTCCAGGTTCTCGGCCACGCTCACCGGGTCGCGCCCGGAGAGGTTGAACGCGACCAGCGAGGTGCGCCGCGCCGCGTCCCGCGGCCCGTAGATTGTGATCCCCGGGATGGCGGCCAGCCCGTCGAGCGCCCGGGCGGTCAGCATCTGGTTCCACGCCGTAACCCGCCGCATGGCGCCCTGGACCGCGCCGCGGTCGATGGGCCTGGCCGTGCCGAAATACACCGGGTGCCTGGGCGTCAGCGCCAGGTCCAGCAGCAGCCGCAGCGCCTGCGCCGAGACCACCGTGCCCAGGATGTTGGGCGTGCCAGCGGCGTACTTCCACGGCAGCGCGTTGTAGTCGACCAGGTCGGGCAGCACCCGCCCTTCGGCGATCATGTCCCCGCCGTACAGGAACGGCAGCGCGGACCGCAGCAGGTTCTCCCGCGCGTACAGCACGCCGACCCCGAACGGCGCCAGCATCTTGTGGAACGAGAACGCCAGGAAGTCCACGTCCAGGGCCCGCACGTCCACGAACGAGCCCGGCACCAGCTGCGCGCCGTCGACCAGCAGGTACGACCGCCGCTCCCCGCCCGGCTGCCGGTACCCGCTGGCGTCGGCGATCCCGCGGATGAGCCCGAGCGGCGTCTTGGCGCCCGTGAAGTTCGACGCGCCGGTGCAGCACACGAGCTTGGTCCGCGCGTCGACCAGCGACGCCAGATGATCAAGGTCGAGTTCGCCGGTGACCGGGTCGAACCGTGCCAGCCGGTACTCCACCCGCCGACCCAGCCGGGGCAGGATCTCCCGGCACATCCCGTACCAGGGCACGTAGTTGGAGTTGTGCTCGAGCATCGTGGTCACCACGTTGTCGCCGTCGCGGAACTCGGTCAGCAGCGAGTACATGACCGCGTTGATCGCCTCGGTGGTGTTGCGGTACAGCGCGATGCTGGCCCGGCCCGGCGCGCCGATGAACCGAGCGATCGTGTCGTAGGAGCCCTCGAACTGCGCGGTCATCGCCTGCGAGGCACTGGACTGGCCCCGGTGCACGTTCTCGTACCCGCGGGCCAGCGTCCGGTAGAGCCCGAGCAGCTCATGCGGCGGCTGCGTGCTCGCCGCGTTGTTCGTCACGATCCGGCCCACCCCGGGGAACGTGAAATGCCGGCGCACGGCCCGTACGTCGAGCGGCGGCGCAGCGGGCACGCCGCGGTCATGGGCCGGGCCGGCCGGCCTCAGGTCGGAAACGGTACCGGGGATGAGCGCAGCGACACTGCCCCCGTTGCCTGCCATCATCTCGCGGTCCTTTCGTCAGCAACTGCCACGCTGCCTGGTCACGAGAGGAGCCGCATCGGGGGTCCGGCCGTGAGATTTTGGCCGGCCCACCCTGAGAATTCGGTCTGCTGTGCCGTTACGCTCCGCCACCGGGCGGGCCGCCGCACCGGCGGATGGAGCCGCCCGTGCTCAGTCAGCCAGCGCCGGCTGCCGGCTGCCCTGCGGCTCGAGCGCGGAGCCGAGCTCGGCCCGCGAGCGGATGTCGAGCTTCTGGAACGCGTGCGTGAGGTGGGTCTCCACGGTGCGCTGGGTCACGTACAGCCGCTCGGCGATGGCCCGGTTGCTGTGTCCAAGAGCGGCCAGCTCGGCCACCCGGTACTCGGACGGCGTGAGCGATCCCGGCCCGCTGAGCGCGCTGCGCCTGGGCCGGGCCCCTACCGCGTTGAGCTCGCTGCGGGCCCGCGCCGCGAGCAGCAGCATGCCGCCCTGGTCGGCCTGCGCCAGCGCCTGCCGGAGCGGGACCCGGGCGTCCGCCCGCCGGTTCGCCCGCCGCAGGGCCGCGCCGAGCGCGACCAGGGCGCGGGTGTGCTCGAGCCGCGCTGGTGATCCGGCCAGGGTCTCGACCGCCTGCTCCAGCAGCGGGATCGGCTCGGTCACGGTCTTGGCCAGCACGCGCAGGCCGGTGCCGCGGGCGCCAGGGATACCGAGCTGCTCGGCCAGGCCGGCCTGCTCGCCGGCGAGACGCTGAGCCTCAGCGAACTCGCCCAGCGCCAGGAGCGCCTCCACCGCCTCGACCCGCCAGCCCGCCATCACCGGATGGCAGACACCGAGCTCGTCTGCGGTGGCGGCGGCCAGGCGGGCGTCGGCCAGCGCGTCCTCGGGCCGGTGCTGGGCGAGGCGCAGCCGCGCGCGGCTGGTCAGCAGCAGCGGCGCGGCGAGCGCGCCCGCGGGGGACGCGCCCTGCTGGCCCGCCGCGGTCAGCGCCGCGTCGGCCCCCGCCAGATCGTCGGCCTCCACGAGCACGTCGACCAGGAAGGACAGAGTCCAGAGCATGGCCGGCGCCGGGGCCACGGGCAGCTTGTAGTCGAAGGCCAGCCGGGCGTCCGGCTCGGCCTCGCGTATCTCGCCCATGCGGATGAGCGCCATGGCCCGGAACATGCACCCGTGCGCGAGCGCGATCAGCCAGCCCCGCGGGCGCGCGACGCCGATGAGCGCGTCGCACAGCGCCAGCCCGGTCTCCATCTCGTCATCGGCGATAAGGCTCACCATCGCGACCGAGCTCACCAGCGAACCTGGCTCGGCGGCCAGCACGCCCGGCTCGAGTGCCGGGCCTATCAGCGCCCTGTTCTGGGCCGCCGAGTGGTTCTCGAGCATCGCCAGGGAGGCCGCCGTGACCCGCCACAGCTCGAGCGCCGAGGGTCCTGGCGGCCGCTCGCGCGCATAACGCCGCGCCTCGCCGACCGTCGACACCTGCACCATGCCGTTGGCCATGAGTTCCGCTTCGAGCCGCTCGCGCAGTTCCGCCGGGTAGGCCCCGGCCTGCTCGAGCGCCTGGCGGCAGAGCGCGAAGCCCTCGGGGAAACGGCCGATCAGGCCGAGGGCCCGCGCGCCGTTCAGCGCGATCGTGCCCCGCTGGACCGGGGTGACCGCGGCAGCCGCCGCCTCGTGCAGCAGGTCGTACGCGTCGGGCTGCATAAACGCGGCGAGCGCGAGGCCAAGCTCGAGCCGGGCGTCTGCCTCGTCCGCGGCGCCGGGCGGCGGCTCGGCGACCGCGCGGCGCAGGTACGCGGCCGCGCTCTGCGGCGCCCCGCGGGCCGTGGCCCGCCGCGCGGCCTCACGCAGCGTGGCGACGGTCGCGGCCTCGCGTGCCGGCTCGGTGCGCAGCAGGTGCAGCCCGATGCGCTCCGGGTCGGCCCGCTCGCTCGCCAGCAGCGCGGCGGCCTCGGCGTGCCGGAGCGCCCGCTCACCCGCTGGCATGCTCGTGTACAGCGTGCCCGCGATCAGCGGGTGGGCGAGCGTCAGGCCCGGGCCGTGCTCGAGCAGCCCGGCGGCCCGCAGCGCGTCCGCGGCCCGGGCCGCCGCGGCCAGCTCGAGCGGGGCCAGCCTCGCGGCATGGCGCAGCGCCGCGCCGGGACCGAGCACGGCGACGGCGCGGGCCAGCGGGGCGGCGCCGTCGGGCAGCCGTGCGAGCTGGAGCTCAACCACGCGTGCGACCTGCTCGGACCCGAACGTCCCCAGCCGCGCCGCGGCCTCGTCGTCCGGCGCGACCGCGTCGGCGACGAGCTGGGTGAGCAGGGCACCGAGCAGGAACGGGTTGCCGCCGGTGACGGCGTGGCACGCGTGGGCGAACCCGGAGCTGGCCGCGGGCAGGCGCTGGCGGACCAGGGTCTGGGTCGCCACCGGCCCGAGCGCCCGCGGGTGCACCGGCGGCTCAGGCGCGCTGGCCAGGAGCTCGGCCAGCAGCTCGGGGGCCGCGGGCGGCTCGCCCGAGCGCACCGCGCAGACCACGCCGATCCGCAGCTCACCCACCGAGCGGGCCAGCAGCGCCAGCCAGCGCAGGGACGGCGCATCGGCCCAATGGACGTCGTCGACGATGAGCACGGCCGGGCCGCGCTCGCCGAGGTTGCTGGCCAGCCAGACGAGCCCGCGCACGGCGGCGTGCATCGCGTCGCCCGCGTTCTCCTGCTCCTCCGGCCCGGGCACGAGGACCCGCTCGGCCAGTCCCGCGGCGCCGACAGTCAGTTCGGCCCAGTCCGGGCGGGTCCGCAGCGGCTCAAAGAGCTGGTGCGCCATACCCCAGGCAGCATGCTGTTCGAGCGGGCTGCAGCGAGCCCGCAACACGGTCACGCCGTCCATACGCGCAGTTCGGTCTGCCGCCGCGAGCAGTGTCGACTTGCCGATGCCGGCTGGGCCCTCGACCACGATCACGCGGCCAGATCCCTTACGCGCCTCGGCAAGCCGACGGCCAAGTTCTGCGAGCTCGACGTCGCGGTCAAGCAGCGCGTACATCGCTGTGAACATAACTCCGCCCGGCCGGCAGGGCAAGGGCTTACCGGACCGAGGCCAGGGAAAGCTCGTGGGAACCACCACGATGTGGTGGCACCCGGGCCAGGGCGAGCATCGGTGGCATCGACCGACGCGAAAGGAACCCCGATGAGCACCACCGAAGTTCAGCCCCGGCCCGACAGCTACGCGCTGGGGCGCACCCCAGAGGAGTACGAGCGGCTGCGCGCCCAGGCCCGCGTGTGGGAAGCGGCGACCGGGCGCCTGCTGGACCAGGTCGGCCTCACGCCGGGCGCGAGCTGCCTGGACGCTGGGTGCGGGCCGGGCGAGACGATGCGCCTGATGGCCCAGCGGGTCGGGCCCGCGGGCCGCGTGCTGGGCGTCGACACGGATGCCCCGCTCGGCGCGCAGGCCCTGGACATGCTGCGGAGCGGCGGCCACCGTCACTGCGCCTTCCACGCCCAGGACCTCACCGACGGCGAGCCGGTTCCTGGCGCACCATTCGACATCGTGTACGCGCGGCTGCTGCTGTTCCACGTCCCCGAGCGGGTCGCCGTGCTGGCCCGGCTGTGGGACGCCGTGGCCCCGGGCGGCCATCTCGTGGTGCAGGATTACGACCTGCGCAGCACCGGTGTGCTCCCGGCGCTCGACAGCGTCAGTGAGGGGTACCGGGTGGTGGTGGGCGCGTTCACCGCGGTGGGCTGCGACGTGACCGCCGGGGCCCGGCTGCCCCAGCTGTTCGCGCAGGCCGGCGTCGGGGACCCCGATGGCACCGACGTCTCCGGCCGCATCGAGCCGCTCGCCTCGGGCCGCGCCCTGTTCGAACACACCGTCCGCAGCGTGCTGCCGACGGCCCTGGCGCACGGCGTGACCACCGAGGAGGAGGGCGCCGCGATCCTGGCCTCGATGGGCCGCGACGCCGACCGCTATCCCGACCGCCCGGTCCTGTGGCCCCTGCTGATCGGCGCCTGGAAGCGCAAGGAGCGAGCCTGACCCGGTCACTAGCTGGACTGGCTGTAGCCGGGGGCCAGGCGGCCCGGCCCCAGGGTGCTGGCCGCCGCGGTCCCGGTCGGCACCGGGCCGGCGTCCGGTTCGGCCTGCTTCTGGGCGACGGCACCGAAGTAGTCGCCGCCCTTGTGCCGCGGGTTATCGGTGCCCCAGTGCCGGACCCGGGACTGGGGAATCAGCTTGGGAATGTGCTTGGAGCAATGGATATACGCCTCGGTCACATTCACGAGCACCCACTGGACCGGCCGCCGGCCCGCGCCGCTGGCCGGTTCGGGCACGTCACGGTCCAGCTCCTGCATGCGCGCCGGCGTGACGATCTCCGCCGTGCCGTTGACATGGAGCCCGATGAGGTCGTGCGTGAAGTCGACCATGAAGATGCCGATGTGCGGGTTCTCCAGGATGTTGCCCAGGCTCGCCATCACGCCGTTGCCCCGGTACTCGGGGTAGGCGATCGTGCGGTCGTCGAGTACCCGCAGGAAGCCGGCGCTGCCTGCGCGGAAGCTGCAGTCGCAGTCGCCGTCCACGTCACTCGTGGCGATGAACGCCATCTCCATGCGCCCGATGAACTCCATCATCTTCGGCGTCAGCTGGTCGCTGAACTGCCTGGCGTAGAACTGGCCGGCCCGTTCCTTCGTGCCGTACCGGTCCTGCAGGATGCGCTCGCCCCGTGATCCGGGCTGCCGCGGGCCGCCGTGACGCCTGCCGCTCCGCGGCCGTCCCCTCGGGGTAAAGCTGAGCACTTTCATGGCTCTGTCCTGCCCAGGGCCACGAGCGTCCGGCTGCGCATCCACAGGTCCTGACTACGGTTCGCATCCACCGAGACCTCCCGGGTAGCCCTGAGCACGTACCGCGTCCCCGGCAGCGGGACGGGCGGCAACGTTCCGCTACCGGAGACTGCAGCACGATCGTCTGCTACCAGCCTGGATGCTCTGCTTGCACTCGCCTTGACGCCTGCCTTGCACCCCAGGTCACGGCCTAATCAGCGAAGCGCCAGCCGCGGTCGCGGCAGGCCTCCCTGACCGCCTGGCGTGAGAAAAAGCCCGGCAGATCGATGACGGTGCCGGTGCCCGTGATGGTCAGCCCGAGCGTCCAGATCCGGCTCAGCGCCCCGCGATGCCGCTTGACGAAGCGAAGCTCATCCCCCGACTGCCGCGACAACGTGGCCACGTGGCCGTTGCGCCGCACGAACCGGACGGCGTCCGCGCTGACCTCCAGGCGCGCTGGACGCCTGATGATCACAATCCAGCCCCTGATAAAGACCGCGATAAGCCCGGCACACAGAACCGCGACGACCGTTCGTCCTGCCGTTGTCTGCGCGCCAGCCACACCTCTGGCCAGCGCGACGGCGAAGGCCAGAATCAGGAAGCCGAACAGCACGCCGATCTGTGACCGGCTCTCGGCGACAACTGTCGACCCCGGATCCGGGGCGTTCCCCGGGCCGACCCCGTTCACGCGCCGGATCGTACCACTGCGTCTGCTGATGCCCCTGATCTCCATGCCATGCTGTGATCCTGGCCGTGCCAAGGGGGATAACGATGACCGAGTCCGAATCAGTCAGCCTGCTGCTGACCGCCCGGCTGCAGGTCCCCCCGGCCATCACCGAGGCGATGCGGCACGCGGGAGCGCGCGACAGCAGGCTCGGCGCCGATCAGGTCAGCAGGACGGCGCGGCTGGCCGTCGCCGCGTGGGCGATGGCGGTGGACGGCGATGGCTCGGCGCTGGCCGCGATGGCCGGGCCGGACGTCGCGGACCTGCTGCTGCATCCGGTCAGGAAACCGTGGCAGGTGGCTCCTGGCCCGAGAGTGACCCAGATTGAGCTCGGGGCTCTCGACGTCGGCGCGGAGCCTCCGCGACTCCGCCTGCGGTTCGAGTTCACCGGCCGCCGGCGCTTCGCCGACCCTGCCCAGGTGGACAGCACCGCCTACGGCGAGACGGCCTTCATAGGCCTGCTGGACCTGACGCTCGCCGCCTCCGGCCCGTCGCCCTGGCACCTGTCATCCGGTCAGGTCCAGACCCTCGATGACTTCCTTGGGTACAAGTTCATCAGCCGTCGCGAGACTCCCGAGGAGTACCGCGAGCGCACCGGCCCGACGGCGACCCCCGCCGCAGCCGCGCCACGCCGGGTCTACCGGCTGACCGCAGGCTTCGCCGAGCACGATGAGCGGTTCGGTTCCTCGGCCTCCATCGACGTGCCGCGCGAGACCGCGCCGACGCCGAATGAGGCCGAGAAGCTGGTGTGGCCAGCCGTCGAGGAGGTGACCCGGCAGGCTCTCGGCGCTGGAGACTGGCGGCCCTCCCTGAACTGGCTGGATGTCATCGAACTGCTCGGCGAGTGACTGGTGGCTGCGGTGGACCCACGATCGGCTGCGCCCAGACAAGACATACTCGACCGGCCCGGGCGGCGCGCGGGATGATGGCCCAGGGAGACAAGCATGCGGGTACTGATGATCGCGCCGCCCGGCGCGGGCAAGGGGACTCAGGGCGCGCTGGTCGCCGCGCATTTCAGCATCCCCCACATCGCGACCGGTGAGCTGCTGCGCGATCACGTGGCGCGGCAGACCCCGCTGGGCCAGGCGGTTCAGAAGCGTCTCGACCGTGGCGAACTGGTGCCCGACCAGATCGTGCTCGACATGCTGCGGGAGGCTATGGCCGCCGCCAGGGCGGCGGGGGGCGGTTATGTCCTCGACGGAATCCCCAGGAACATGGAGCAAGCCCGCGCCGCCTATGAGATCGGCCGCGAGCTCGGGATGACCGCGGATGTGGCGCTGCACCTGCAGGCGGACGACGCGGAGGTCACGCGCCGGCTGATCGCGCGGGCCGCGCTCGAGCATCGCTCCGACGACACGCTGGAGGTCATCGCCCAGCGCCTGGCTCTCTACCACGAGGTGACGGCTCCCATCCTCGCGTGGTACCGCGACCGGGGGATCCTGGTCTCCGTGGATGCCATGCGTTCCGCGGCCGAGGTCGGACGCGAGATCCTGGTCGCTCTCGAAGCGATGCGCCCGTTCCTGGACCGTGTGCCCGGGCATGACCGGCTCCCCCTGGACCTGACCAGCCTGGGCGAGGCGTTCGGCGCGACCGGCTCCGCCTCCATGAGATCCGACTGAGCAGACCGGTTCGCGGCCGGGCGCGCAGCGCATGGCATTACCCTGCGGACAGAACCCACTGGACCGGGCGGTCAGGGTCGGGGTCGTAACGGCAGATCGTGCCGGTGGTCACGGTGTCAGACAGCAGTCTTCCCAGCGACGGGTCAGCGGTGCCCACACGGTCAATCGCGTTAACAATCGCCTTCCTGACGGCAACGCGCGCCCGCTCGTGGGCCGAGCCCGGCGCGCGCGGGCGGCCGCCGAGACCCGTCGCCGCCCGCAACTGGTCCAGCAACGCGTCGCGTTCTGCGGCCAGTTTCGCGGCCCGGCCGGTGTCCGCCCATGACTGGGCTTCGTCGAGGTCGGCGTCGATCTCCGCGAGCCTGCGCCGGTAGGCCGACAGCGCCTGCTTGTCGAGCACCTCGCCCAGGTCCCCGCCGGCCGCCCCCGCTCCCGGATGGCCGGCGACGGTGTCCGACAGAACCATCGCCGGGATGTCTGCGCCCGGGCGCTGCAGCATGATGCGCAGGTAATGCAGGCCCTTCACGTCACGGATGGCGATGACCGCTCCCTCCCGGCCCGCCCACCAGATGCCGCCCCCGCCCGGCCGCAGGTGCACAACCCCAGGCTGCACAACCCCCGGCCGCGCCACCGTGGGATGCGCCTCCTCCGGTCGGCCGCCGCCGCGCACCACCGTGGCCCGCTGTCCCGGGACCGCTGCCGGGAGACGGCGCAGCCACCACGAGGCACCCAGCCGCTCGTACTCGCCGGCGGCGCGGGCCGCCCACTGCCGGGCGTCGCCGGTGCCGAGCAACGCGCTGGCCTGGTACAGGTAGTCGCTGACTACGCCCGCGAACGCCGCCCCGCCGCCGTTGACCACACCGCGCCCGGCATAGGGCACCAGCAGGCTCAGCGCCGTCTCCGCCAGCGCTCCGGTGCCAGTGGCGACCGCCACCTCGGTCAGCGTCGCCACCGTCAGCAGCCAGTCAAGGTCCCGCGCGATCCCGCCGAAGTCGGGTCCCGCCAGCTGATGAAGCAGCGCGCGGGCCCGGCCTGGCTCACCGGCGGCGACCCACAGGAGCGCGGCCTCGGCCGCGACCCAGGTGACCGCCTCGTGCACGCCGAACTCCTCGTACGTGGCCGCCTCGCGGGCCAGGGCAGCGACGTCCCCGGCCTGCCGGGCGATGCCCGCGGCGAGCATGTGCTCAATCAGCAGCGTGTCCGCCTCGCCTGCCTCCGCCCCCGCGGCCGCCACCTCCCGCAGCGCCCGCCCCGCCGCATCAAGATCACCGGTGAGCAGTGCGTACATACCGCGGCGCGAGGCCGCGAAGAACCGGATACGGGCGGTACCGGACTCGGCTGCGAGCAGGTCCAGCGCGCGCAACTGGCGGCGCACCGCTGGCAGGTCCAGGCACTCCAGGGCGCCCGTCAGCCGCCACAGATGCGCCGACATCCGCGACTCGACGTCGGCGACGTGCGCGACCGTGTCCTCCAGGCGGGCGGTGATGGACAACCGCTCATCCAGGTCATCTGGCCCCCAGTGGACAAGCAGTTGCGCATCAAGGGCGGCCGCCAGCAGCGACGGATCGTCATGCGCCTGCGCGTAGGCCAAGGCCTCCGCCGCGAAATCGGCGGCCCGCGCCGGATCGTAGCCGTAGGCCCAGGCTCGGGCCAGCGCGACGGCCAGCCGCACCCGTTGCTCACCCCGCGTCAGCGAGTACGCCTCGTGCAGGAACGCCGGCACCGGGCCACGGACCGTGCCGAACGTCTGCGTGGCCGCCAGTCCGAGCGCGGCCTCGGCCATCGCCTCGATATCGCCGGCCGCCCGGGCTTTGTCGTAGGCACGCATATAGCCGGCGCGGGCAGCGGGCGCGGTGTCATCCGCCATCCCCGCCTCCCGGGCCAAGCCTCCCCATCACCTGATGATAGGGCCGTCGCTCCTGGTCAAGCGCTGTAGCAAGGACCCACGCCCCAACGGTGACACGGCACGTCACACCGTGACGCGCCGAGTCACGCCTCTCTGGTTGTCAGCGCTCCACGTCGCGCTCTCCGAAGGAGGATCATCATGAACCGCATCCACCACCCGCACCTCACCCGCCAATCATCGGGCGGGACCGATTCGAAGGAGGTGGCCGAGATTTCAGCGTCGCTGCTGGCGGTCATCGTTGACTGCCATGACCCGCTGCGCCAGGCCGAGTTCTGGGCGCAGGCGCTGGCGTATGAGGTCAACCAGCGAAACCCCGGCGAGATCCAGGTCAGTGACCCGGTTAGTCCTGGCGTATCGCTGTACTTCATGAAGGTGCCCGAGCCCAAGTCGGGCAAGAACCGGCTGCACCTGGACATCGTGACCCCGGGGCCGATGGAGGATGAGGTAGCACGGCTGGCCGATGCCGGGGCCGAGGTGGTCGAGGTGCGGCAAGACCCGGCTTCCCTCGACAACCCCGACACGTGGACCGTGATGTGTGACCCAGAAGGCAACGAGTTCTGCGTGACCAGCGCCGCCACCCTGACCGGCTGGGCCTAGCGTTCGCACGCGGGGCAGTACCGGGCCTCTGGTGTCTGGCCCAGGGTCGCGACCGTGATGGCGGCGCTGCAGTACTGGCACCAGCCGAAGCGCCCGGCCGCCAGCCGGGCCAGGGCGGCCTCGATCTCGGCGAGCGCGAGCCATCCGGCGGCCGCGCGCTGCAGAGCCGTGCTCGCCTGCTGCCATGCCGCCTGGCGTGTGTGCTGATCGGCGTGCGCGGCGGCTTGCTCGGCGGCCTGGCAGGCCCGGGCCAGCTCGCTGACCTCTTCCAGCTGTTCCTGCCACCGGTCGGTGAGCAGGGCACGCCACGGGGGCAGCGCCGCCGGGTGCAGGTGCCGGGCCTGGGCCTCCGGGCTACGCGGCGGGGCGATGATCAGATCGGCCCTCATCTGCGTTCCTTTCTCTCAGAGTTCACAACTGCGACGGCGCTCCCTGCCGCCCCGGCAGATCGCTACAGGCGCGCAAGACGACGCTGCCAGGCAGCCTGTGAACGCGGCTGTGAACACTGCTCCCGCCCAGCAGGCGCTGACGTCGCGCTGGACCGCTCCTCCCGGACGAACGGGCAAGCTAGGTGCCGAGCCCAGGACGGGCCCAGCCGCGGCGCCACGCGCGGACCAGTAACCTCGATCGTCGGCCGCACAGGAAAGGGGATCGTGGTGCATATCCTCAGGTACCGCCGCGCTGGCTCGCCGGACGCGCGGGTGGGCGTGCTGACCGGTGACCGGGTTACCGAGCTGGCGGGTGTGCCGGCCCTGGGCTCGCTGTGGTCGCTTCCCGTCGATGCGATCCGGGAGAAGGCCGAGAACCCGGGCGGTGAGGAGTCCCCGCTCGCCGACGTCGCCGTGCTGGCCCCGGTGGACGGCCGGACCGAGGTCTGGGCCTGCGGTGTGACGTATGAGATCTCCCGGGAGGCCCGCCGCGAGGAGAGCGAGAGGTCGGCCGATGTCTACGAGCGGGTCTACGACGCGCAGCGGCCGGAGATCTTCTTCAAGTCCGCCGCCTGGCGCGTGGCCGGCGACGGCCAGCCGGTAGCGGTCCGCGAGGACTCCGCCGTCAACGTGCCCGAACCCGAGGTCGCGCTGGTGGTGACCAGCGCGGGCGAGATCGCCGGGTACACGGTGTGCAACGACGTGTCCTCGCGGTCGATCGAGGGCGAGAACCCGCTGTACCTGCCGCAGGCCAAGAGCTACCTTGGCGCGTGCGCGGTCGGGCCGATGATCCGGCCCTCGTGGGAGATCGGTGATCCGTATGCGCTGTCCATCGAGCTGACGATCTCGCGCGCGGGCACGGTGGAGTGGACGGGGACGGCGAGCACGGCCCAGCTGCGCCGGCGCTACGACGAGCTCGTCCGCTACCTGATGTTCGCCGACGTCCACCCGGAGGGGGCGGTGCTGTCGACCGGCACCTGCCTGGTGCCGCCGATGCCCTTCACCCTGGACGAGGGCCACGTGGTGCGGATATCGGTCGGCGAAGTCGGCACGCTGGAGAACCCGGTGGTGCGTGGCCTGGCCGCGATGACCTCCGCGCGTCAGGCCCCACCGATCAATGACCGCGCCTCTGCGGGCCCGATTACGAGATCGTGAAGGTCGCCGCCCACCTCGAGTCGACCCGACTGCTCGATCCCGCCGGCCTTCACCGGCTCGAAGCCGGCCGTCCGGATCAACCGCCCGACTTCCTCGCCGGCACGGTCGTCGTCGGTCGCGTAGAAGAGGACCGCCGGCTCCGGTGACCGGTTGCTAGAGGACGCGAAGAGATCGGCCGACATGGTTCCAAACGCCATGGCCAAGCGCGCCCCTGCTGGCAACCACCCGGCTACAACCTCGCCCGAGGATTGCCCTTTCGGCAGGAGACGGGAGACGTTACCTTTCGCGTCGGTGCTGAGCGGGTTGCTCGGAACGACCACGACCTTGCCGGTAAGCGCGTCCGGCGATGTCGTCTATAACGCTCTTCAGCACGGTAAACCGCAGCGCGAGGACGACAGCACCGGCGTCCTGCAACGCGTCGCGGTTGTCGACGGCGGCGACCGCAGCCCGGCCGATCTCTGCCGCCAGCTTTCGTGCTGACTCATGGTCAGCGCTCGAGAGCCGCAGGGTCTCGCCGCCTGAGGCGAGCTGCCGGGCGATGACCGATCCGATCACTCCAGTACCGATGATCGCGGTGGTCATGACCGAATCTCCTCAGCGTCATGCAGTGGATCGAGGCTCAGAGCCCGGGGGACCGGCCACCGTCGATTTGCGGGGGGCGCACCGGTGACCTCGGCATTCACTCGGAATCGCCAGCGGGCGTACTCGATGGCCAGTGAGCGGGCGACCAGTCACCGTCTGGGTCGGTGGTTTGCCCCACCTCGATCAGATGACCGTCGGGATCGCGGATGTAGCAGCGGATCTCATACGCGTGCTGCTTCGGCGGCGTCAGGAACTGAGCACCCCGGGCGCTCCACTCCGCATACACGGCGTGGATGTCCTTGACCCGGATATTGAGGAAGCTGCTGACCCGGTCGGGATCACGCGGCGTCTCCAGGGTGACCGCGGGCTTGTCGTCGGTCGGGCCTCCGCCGACATTGATGATGATCCAGGTGTTGGCTAGTGCAACATAGGTCACGTCTCCGGAGAAGACCACCCTGCCGCCGAGTACTTCGGTGTAGAAACGCCGGGAGCGCTCGACATCGTCCGAGACGATGAAGTGGGCCAGCACAATTCCCTCTGGGGGCGGCGGGAGCTCGCCCATCTAGTACCTCCACTGGTTAGGTCTCATACGCCAAGTCGTTCACCGGCATGGCCATCGTAGAAGACGCGCGTGCCATTACCGGCGGCGTGACCACACACTCCGGTTCTGGGCCTAAGCGGCGTCCTGGCCGTTAGCTGCCCGCCCGGCGCGGTCGAACAGGATCCTGAGCGCCAGCAAGACCGCACCACCCACCGCCATGCTGATTCCTGCTCCGGCCAGGACGTCAAGTGGGTAGTGCACGCCTAAATACACCCGGGACCAGCCCACCAGGACGGCGTATGTGAGTGCCACGGCGGCCAGCGCCCGGGGCAGGAACGGCACGAGCGCGATCACGACCGCCATCGTGACCGCCGTGTGAGCGGAGGGGAAACTCGTCCCGTGAGCAGGCTGCTGGCGCAGCACCGCACCGGCTATCACCTCGTAGGGCCGAGGGCGCTCGGCTAGAGCCTTCGCCACGTGTGCCAGCGCCCATGCGGCGGCAGCGGCGATGGCTCCGGTGGCCAGCGGCAGGACACTCCGGTTCCTGGCCACCACGTAACCGACGGTGAGCACGACGACGGCGACGATGCCTGCCGGCAGGAAAAGCCGTGACAGCGGCGTGAGCACCGACGCTAAGGTCGACGGGACCTGGTTGAGAATCCGGAACAGGCTCACATCCCAGCTGACCGCTCCTGCCTTGAGCAAGACGGCTGACACGCCGAACAGCGCTGCTCCCAGGCTCGCCAAGAGCCCGGCGGCCCAGGCTCTTGGAATCCGGACCGGACCGTTCGGCCACCACCACGACGGGCGAGTGTTGTGACCGGTCACGGTAGCGAGGCTAACGGGCCGTCCTAAAGGTCGCGGGGATTCATGACCTGATGTGACGGTACCGGGCAGGCTAGGTCAATGAGCTTGACGGGCTTGAGTGCTCGGGTGAACCGGGTCATCGCTTGGGCGGACCGCCTGCAGCGAAGATACGCCGTGCTGGGGTTCCCTTACGCGGTAGTTAAGAAGTACGGC
Source organism: uncultured Actinomycetota bacterium (assembly GCA_963844655.1). GTDB lineage: Bacteria > Actinomycetota > Actinomycetes > Streptosporangiales > Streptosporangiaceae > JASHPR01. Next base: position 809,246 of record CAWJPA010000003.1, read on the forward strand.
GACGATGGGGGCGGGCGGGAAGCCGCGCTCATCACCTACTACGGGTTCCTGAGCATCTTCCCGCTGCTGCTTCTTGGGGTAGCCGTGCTGTCACGGGTGCTGGACAGTCATCCGGACCTCCGGGAGCGGCTCGTCGCTGCGGTCGTGCCGGACGCGCTGCAATCCACGGTTGAGCATTCGCTGGCCACCCTGCCGACGTCGACAATTCCGTTCGTTGCCGGCCTAATCGGTTTGCTGTTCTCCGGGACCGGTGTCGTGTTCTCCGTGTACCAGACCCTGAACCATGTCGCCGCGGTCCCGCACCGCCTTCGGGCTGGTTTCTTCGCACGCTACGTCCGGGTGTTCGCGATGCTGGCGACGCTGCTGCTGGGGGGTCTGATGGTCGGTGCGCTCACCGTGGTGGCCACCGCGGTGCCCGACCAGCCCGGGGTACAGCGGGCGGCGGCGGCGCTTGGGTCGGCGCTGGTCATCTTCGCGGTGTTGTTGCTTGCCGCCAGGCTGCTGCTCGTGCGGCCTGCGCCGGTCCGGGCGCTGTGGCCGGGGGCCGTTCTGGGCGCGGTGGTGGTGACGGTGGTGCTCAACATCGCGGCACCGTTGCTGGCCCGGCTGGTGACCAAGGCCGGCCCCGTCTATGGCAGCTTCGCCACCGTGGCGGGCATGTTCGCGCTGCTCTATCTGGTCGGCCAGGCGCTGGTATATGCGGCCGAGGTCGCAGCGGTCCGCTATGCCCGGCTGTGGCCACGTGCTGTGGACCTGAAGCGCCCCACCGCGGCTGATGCGCGCGCCCTGGCCCTGCTGGCTCACGAGCAGGAACGCATCCCCGCCGCTCGCGTGGCGTTTCACCTCGCGGACGGGGCCGGATGGCTCCCCGCCAGCCAACAACGGCCCGGCGTAACGCGGCCAATCTGGGGCCGAGTTGCTCACGGGGACTCGCCGGAGTCGCCGTCGTGGGAGATCGGTGAAGTAAACGCAGCGGTGGCGAGCCCAGAACTAGAACCGGCTCATACCTGAAATCAAACCGCGGGCTGATGTCCTGGTCGCTGGTCAGCGCGACGCTGGGAGCACGAGAACCAGCACCCGAAGGATCTTCGCGCTTGGTAGACACCGGGCAGAAGGTGGTCGACGGCGGCCCGTATCGGTGGGTGCGGATTGCTGCGGCCGATCGGCTCAGATGCCGAGTTGGGCTGCTCGCCGGGTGAGCTCAAGCTTGGAGTTCACGTCGAGTTTCGTGTAAGCGTTGCGCAGGTGCGTTTCGATGGTGCGTTCGCTGAGGAACAGGTGCCGGGCGATGTCCGGCGTTGACTGGCCAGCGACGGCGAGCCGGACGATCTCGTGCTCGCGGCGGCTGAGCGCATGCACTCCGAGCGAAGAATTGGCGTGGCGGGGCCGGCTGAGCGTACCGCGAACAGCGGCCTGCACTTGATCGAGCACGGCGTCGGCGCCTTCGACCCACGGACGGTGATCGGCACCAGGCAGCTCGACCAGCCTCGCGCCGGCGATGTGGCTCGCGAGATAACGGCCGTTGCCGACCTCAACCCAACGGTCATCGGTGCGGTGCAGCACCAGTGTCGGGGAATGGATGTTGGGCAACAGACTCCGGACATCGATCTGCGCGTTCATCAGCATCAGGTCGCGGGCCATACTTGGGCTGGCTCCGACGCGTAGGTAGCGTGCCCACCAGCGCTGGGTATCCGGATCGAGGTCCAGGTCCGGGTTGACGATGTCCCACCATGCCCCGCTGGCCCACGCCTCATCGAAGCGCTTGAGAAACCGGGCGACGGTCTGACGTGACACCCCCCACGGGTAGTCGGCGGTCGAGACCTTGCGCGGGTAGGACCCGTAGAGAATCAGCGACTCGACCCGCTGGGGGTGCTGTGCGGTGAACGCTATGCTCAACGCTCCGCCCTCGGATACCCCGAACAGGTGCGCCCGCTCGACGCCGACCGCGTCCATGACCGCCCGGATGTCGTCGACTCGCTCGGCTAGGGTGGGCGGCCGTTTCATCGGATCCGAGAGCCCGGTGCCGCGTTTATCGAACAAGATAAGCCGGCTGAACGATGCCAGCCGGTGCAGGAACCTGGCCAGATACGGCCAGTCCCAGGCCGCCTCGACATGTGAGACGAACCCCGGTACCAGCACCAGATCCGGCGGCCCCGAACCAAGAACCTGGTGGGCAACGTGCACCTGCCCACTGCGCGCGTACCTCGTGGCCGGACCCACCTCAACAGGCTAACAACTCAAATGCCAGCTGACGGCGGCCGCGGGCTCCGATCGGAGCCGCGGCCGCCCATCTCCCGGCAGCCGGTTCAACCGACCGCGACGCCGGCCTCAGCCCCGGTACCGGCGGCGAGGGCCTGCACGTCCTGGGTGCTCAACGCGTTCCCGCCGATCGCCCAATCGCCGCTGTGCACCTCTTCCAGCACGCACCAGGTCACCCCGCGCATGTTCTCGCCCTCGATCGATACCATCGCGTCGGTGAGTTTCTGCACGATCTCCCTGCGCTGCGAGCTGGAGAAAACGCCCTCAATCACCTTGACATTGATAAGCGGCATTCCCGTATGCCCCCTTCCGTATTGTTCTGCGTTACGCCGGTCCGCGCCTGCCCTCGTCAGCCGGCTTGTTCACGTTCACGGTAGGAACACTCCTGAGCCACTACATCCGTACCAGTACGGATTCCAGCGAGTTGAGTGCTCAGCCTCGGACGCGGCGTATGTAGCGGTCGTAGCTCCGCTCGCCAATGACCGGCCAGCTGAGCCGTACAGGCAGCGGGGCCTTGCCCAGGAACAGGGCACAGTCGCTGGGCGTCGCGTCCTCCAGGAGCAGCCCCATCATGACCGGCCGCGCACTGCGCGGGAACTTGGCGAAGGACTCACGGCCGAGTTCTTCCCACTCCGCGACGGTGACGTGTTCACGCACCAGCGGCAGGACCATTGCCTCCTCGTCGTTGAGATGCTCTGCGAGAACTGCGGTGAGTCGCACGAGCGCCGCCGCGAGTTCGGTGGTGGCTGATGCGGAGGGTGATACTCGCCACTGCTCGGCTAGCCGCTGTACCTGCTGGCTGCACCCGGCGGCGGCCCGGTGCTGGGCCTCCATCTTCCGCACGAGGTCAGCGTGCGGGCGGGCTCGATCGATCAGCTTGGGCCAGAGGTATGTGTCCTCGGCGTCGTGGTGATTATGCAGCCCGAACAGCATGAAGGCGATGTGCCTCGCGACCGGCTCGGTTCGGCTCGCATCGCTGCGGGGGCTGCGCTGGATGATGTCGGCGACTAGCGGGAATTCCCGGCGGAAGATCCGGTGGATGACGACCATCTCGTGTGTGTTCGGCACCTCGCGTGCGTCGGGCCCGGTCTGCGGAGCCGGCTTGGCCTCATGCATGGCTACTCCTGGTGAGAGTTTGCTGCCGGGAATCCTGGTGGCCGGCGGGCAGTGTGCCACTGATCGTGGTGCCGAGCCCGGGCGCGGAACGGATGCGCAGGGTGCCGCCGATCACGGCGAGCCGGTCGGCCATGCCCTGCAAGCCGGTGCCGTGAGTCGTTGTGGTGGTGTCGAAGCCGGACCCGTCGTCGGTCACGCTGAATCGCAGGTGGCCATCCTGATCGGACAGGGCGATGGTTGCCTGCGAGGCATGGGCATATTTCGCCACGTTCTGCAGGGCTTCCAGGACGCAGAAGTACGTGGCCGCTTCGACGTCCTGCGGGTGGCGCCCGATGCCTTCGGCCTCGACCCGAACCGGTAGCGGCGCCCTGTCGGCCTGGCCTCGCACCGCCACCGCAAGGCCTTGGTCTGCGAGCAGCGGCGGGTAGATCCCGCGCGCCAGGGCGCGCAGGTCATCCAGTGCCAGGCGCAGCGCATCACGGAGCCCAGCCGCCATCTGTCTGACCTCGCCAGGGTCTGCGGCGACGTCGTCCAGCAGAGTCAGTCCCACCGTGAGCGCGATGAGCTGTTGCTGTGCGCCGTCATGGAGGTTGCGCTCGATTCGCTGCCGTTCCGTGTCCTGGGCCCTGACCAGGCGCCGCCGCGATGCCTTCAGATCGTCAATGGTTGCCTGCAGTTCGGCGGCCAGCCGGATATTGCGGAGCATCAGGCCCGCCTGTGACGCCAGGTGCACGAGCAGCTTGTCCTCGGCCGCGGAAACGAACTCGCCCCGTGGCATGGTGATCGCGATCGCGCCGAGCACCTCATCCCCGTGCCTGACCGCGATCGCGCGCGTGGCCTCGAGCGCTGCGATCGGGGCGCTACCGGTGAACGCGACGCGCGGACGGGGGGCCGAGCCCCGAGGCCAACTCGCCCCGAGAGTCAGGTACTCGCCTACCCGGACCCAGACGTCCACCCGGTCCGCCCCGATGGCGGCGGCCAGTAGCGACGCCATCCGGTCCAGGGTGACATCCACATCCAGTTGGCCCGCCATGTCCTCGGCGAAATCGGACAGCACTTGATAGGGAGTGGCGCGCGGCCCGTAGACAAGGCGGTTGGCCACGAGCTGAGCCCGCGCCCGTGCCGACTGGAACAGCACCGCGATCACCACGGCCGCCGCAACCGTCAGGACCGGGCCGCCGGCGTATCCGGCGAGCGTGCCGATGCCGAGGACGATGCCGGCGTAGACAGCGGTCAGGCTGGCCGAGAGCAGGCCGTACTTGACCGCACGGTTGAGAATGACGTCGATCTGGTAAAGGCCGTGTTTGAGGATCGCGAGCGTGAGGACGGCAGGCAGCCCGAACAGCGCCAGCACCGGCACCGCGAGATAGGCGACGATCGTCACTAGATTCGATGGATCGCCGGTGACCGCGATGGCCAGCACCGCCGTCCCCTGGCATATAGCGAAGACCACCGCGAGCAGCGTGATCCACTTGATCTGCTGGCGCTGCTCGGGATCGCCGGACCGGTAGCGGACGACCAGCGCAGCGCAGGCCGCGATCTGCATCAGGCCCGCCAGCGCTCCTACGCCGTTGAGCGTCCCGTTCAGGACGGACGTGGGCAGGGGCCCAATCGATGTGATACCGAACGGGTTCGCGATGGTCAGCGACGTGCCGCCTGGTGCGGGCAGCCCCACGGGCCCGGGCTGGACGGCCACGCCGGCCATGGTGACCGCCGTCGCCAGCAGTTCGAGGGCCGCGACCGGGCGCCAGCGTCGGGAGGGCAGTGTCCCGGCCGGGAACAGCAGCAGCATGAACGCCACCCCGGTTACCACCGGGACGAAGCTCCACTGGGCGAGCAGCCCGGCCGGCGCGGCCGCGGGCAGAGTCCCAGGATGGCTGACCCCCAGTACCGCATAAGCGGAGCTGAGCGCCATGATCGCCAGGAAGGCCCCGTCACCAAGCAAGAACCAGCCGATCAGGTTGCGGGCGCGGCGGACGACCAGCCCACCGAGACCTGCGTACACCGCGGCTGCCGGCCCCGTTACCAGGCTGAAGACCGCGTCCCTGATCAGCAGGTCGTTCCACGCCACAACCGTCAAAACCGTAGCGGCCACGGACAGCGCCGCGACCAGCGCGCAGAGAATGGGCACGGAGCGGCCGTCGTAGGTGGCCGGGCCCGTCGGCGTGCCCGTGGTGCCCGCGGTGGGGTGTGGCCGCCCGGGCGGCCCCGCGATTACGGCATCAGCCATGGGCCCACGCCTGAGCACAGCATCGTGGCCGCGATTAGCCGGGCGGTGCGGGCCACGCGGGCGAGCTGCGGGCCGGGAAGATCTGCGCCGCGGATGCCGATGGCCAGTAGCCACGCGATGGAGGCGAGTACGGCTCCGGCCGCCACGGCACTGACGGCGGGTAGCAAGCCGGTCACCGTCAGCACGCCGCACGCCGTGACGCCCCGCGGCTCAGTGAAGTGCTGAACAGCGAAGCTAGCGTAGAACGCGACGAACAGGGCGTTGGTGACCATACCGGCAGCCGCGGCGGCGCCGGCCCAGCTGCGTGCCTGGGGTTCGGTCATGCTGGCGACGCTAGGTCGCGGCGCCACCGGGCTGAATCGTGCAGACCGCAGAATCGGGTGCGGTAAACCTCCACACGGGGGTTGTGGCTGGCCACGTGGCGTTTCCCGCCGGGGCTCCACGCTGGAGCGCATGCGGGCTGCAATTGCTGCGCTGGCGGCGCGGGCTTGCGCGGCCGAATCCCTAGAAGCCAGCCGGAACCGGCCCTGCAGGCAGCCGCAACCAATTCGGCGGCTTACCTCGTTCTGCCCTGGCTGTCAGGCCCCTAGCGTCGAGGGCATGTACCCAAGCTGAACTGGGAGAATGCCATGACCGCGGCCCACCAGACACTCGCCAGGCCCGCGTCTCTCAGCAACGCCGCCACCATGATCACCGCCCTGGTTCTGGTGCACCAGCAGAACCGGCGGCTCGCATGAGGACGGCAACCCCGCGCCGCACGACGGCCGCGAGCTGGCCGCCGCGCGCGGCGCCCGCGCCGCTGGCCCGGGCGGCTCGCACCGTCGACCGGTGGGGCCTTCTCGCCGGCGTGACAGGATTCCTGGCCAACGTCCTACTCGTGGTCCTGTTCACCACACCAGCCGACGGACCCTACGCGTGGACCGGGCCAGCCAACGACACCATCGGCGTCTTGTCGACGCTGGCGATGATCCCGGTCGCGGCGGGCCTGCTCACCGTGTGCGATGACAACGGTCCCGGGCTGGGCGCGATCACCTCTCTCGCCATCGTCGCGATGGTGATGATGGCGGCCGTTTCGATGCTGTTCATCCTCGGCCTGGTACCGTTCGCCGCCGACACCGACAGCGCCTACATCGGCATGATTTTCATCTTCGGCTGGGTCTTCGCCGCCAGCCGGGCGGGGCGGGCGTCCGGCCGGCTGCCCCGCCAGGTCGCCATCTGGGGCATGGTGATAGGCGCGAGTGGCCTTGCCGGGGCGGCGTTTCTCACGGCATCAGCGCCGATGCCGGCCCACTCACTGATCCAGGTCGTCACCTTCGATGCCGGGTTGATGACAGGCATCCCGGTGGCTCTCTACCCGATCTGGCTGATCGTGCTGTCCGGCCGACTGCCCGGCCACCTGGCTGACAGCGCTGACTACCCGGGGGAATCGTCCCCCCGACGACCATCGGAGGTGGCCTGAATGCGTTATCGCGCCATGGGCATCCTGTTCGTCCTGTCCGGCGTGTTCTTCGTCGCCGCCGTTCTCGACCCGCCGCTGCTGCCGACCTGGGGCGGTTCAGTCAACGCCGTCATGGCCACGGCGTCAGCGCACCGGGCGGCGTGGTTCGCCTCTACCTGGCTGATCACGCTGTCCATCGTGGCCGGGCTGGCCGCGGTCGAGCTCCTCGTCCGCACCCTCGACACGGATCTGGCCCGGGTAGGCCGGTCGCTGTATCTGGTCGGCAGCGCGCTCGGCCTCGCGTCGATAACGTACGACCTATCCGTGACAAGCACACTGCTCGGCGCCCGCAGCCTGCCCGCCTGGCACATCGGCATCCAGCACTGGGCCGATGGCCTCGGCACGGCGTACTTCGCCCTGCTAGCGCCAGCTGCACTGGGCTGCATCGCGGTGGCGATCCTGCGCACCCGCGCGCTGTCCAGGTGGACGGGGTACGTTTTCCTGGTCGCTACGATCCTGCTGTTGGGCCAGTACGCCGCATTCCGTGGTGCGTTGCCGTTCCCGCAGTTCATCGCATTCATCGCCGTCGGCGTCGCAGCGTTGGTCCACCGGGCGCCGACGGTGCCGTCGCCCAGCCGCGAGCCGACCGTTCCGGGGAGCGGCCCGGGTCTACCCCACGCCTGACGACCTGGCCAACCGGTTCGAGTTGCGCGTCGTACCATGATCATCCGTGTCCGAGGGGGGACTTGAACCCCCATGCCCTTTTGGGGCACTAGCACCTCAAGCTAGCGCGTCTGCCTATTCCGCCACCCGGACGAGCGCTTGCCAGGGTTGATGCCTGGCTGGCCGCATCACGATAGCAAACCCAGGCGGTTACGGCGACGGCGCTGAAGGTGGGCGACCTGGGACACGGGCGCCAGGCGCTCAAGTGCGACGATGTCCGGATGACGCAGAACTCAGCAGGTGACCTGACCGCGCAGGATGAGGTCGCGGCCCTGGCCAGCGACCTTATCAAGATCGATACCACCAATCCCGGCGACCACTCGGGCCCGGGGGAGCGCGTCGCGGCAGAGCGCGTCGCTGAGCTGCTCAGCGAGGTCGGCGTGGAGCCCACCGTGCTCGAGTCGCATCCGAAGCGCACCAGCGTGGTGGCCAGGATCGAAGGCCAGGACTCGTCCCGGCCGGGTTTGCTCATCCATGGCCATCTCGATGTGGTCCCTGCGGACCCGGCTGACTGGCAGGTGCACCCGTTCTCCGGGGAGATGCGGGACGGCTGCGTCTGGGGCCGGGGTGCCGTGGACATGAAGGACATGGACGCGATGACGCTCGCGGTGGTCCGGCAGCGCCTGCGGGAGGGCCGCCGCCCGCCACGTGATGTGGTGCTGGCGTTTGTGGCCGACGAGGAGGCGGGCGGCACCTGGGGCGCCCGCTGGCTGGTGGACAACCACCCGGAGCTGTTCGAAGGCGTCACCGAGGGGATCGGCGAGGTCGGCGGGTTCAGCGTGACGATCGGTGACCGCCGCCTCTACCTGATCCAGGCGGCGGAGAAGGGGATCAGCTGGCTGCGCCTCACAGCGCGGGGTACCGCTGGGCACGGCTCGATGCTGCAGCCCGACAACGCGATCACCACCCTCGCGGAGGCCGTCGCCAGGGTGGGGCGGCACGAGTGGCCGGTGCGGCTGACCGCGGCGGCGCAGGCGTTCTTCGAGGAGGCCGCCGCGGCGCTCGGCATCGAGCTCGGCGAGAACGGCTACCGCGAGCTCGCCGCCAAGCTCGGGCCTATCTCCCGCATGGTCGGCGCCACCCTGTCCAACACGGCCAATCCCACCCTGCTGAACGCTGGTTACAAGGTGAACGTGGTCCCGCAAGTGGCCACGGCCCAGCTGGACTGCCGGTTCCTGCCGGGCTACGAGGAAGAGTTCTTCGGCGAGCTGGAGAACCTGCTCGGCCCCGAGGTGCAGGTCGAGCGGCTGCACCAGGACATCGCCGTGGAGACCACGCTCGACGGTGACCTGGCTGCGGCCATGACGGCCGCGCTGCACGACGAGGATCCCGCGGGACGGGCCGTGCCGTACTGCCTGTCCGGCGGCACCGACGCGAAGTCGTTCAGCCGCCTGGGCATCCGGTGCTTCGGCTTCGCCCCGCTCCGGCTGCCGAGCGAGCTCGACTTCTCCGGCATGTTCCACGGCGTGGACGAGCGGGTTCCGGTCGACGCGCTTCGGTTCGGGGTTCGGGTCCTGGACCGATTTCTTGATCTTTGTTAGGCCTTTTTCCCCAGGTCAGAAGGCCAAAGCAGCCTGCGGGGTGTCCGGACGCGTACGGCGTTTCAGCAATTACCCCTTGCGCACGTTCGGTAGTGCTATGGTTACGGATTGTGTGAGGGTGCTATCCCCGGGGGGCACCCCTTCCACCTCGCTCCCCGGTCAGCAGCCGCGCACCTTGCCGGTACCGACGAGGAGGGTCGCCTGTGTCGCCGGAACAGGGTCAGCGCCCCGAGCCGCTGGCTGGCCGCTATGCCTGCACCCCCAGGCGTAGCGACGTCGCTGGTGCCCGGGACTGGCACCTGGGTTGCTTGATCCTCGCCGCCGGCCGCGGGTCACATCCCGCTCCGGTGGTCACGGCCGGAGCCGCTGCCCAGAAGGCAGGGACCCCGGCCGTGGCCGCCCGTTCCTCGTTACGCCGATAACCGACCCTGCCGTCGGCCTGTCGGCAGCCAAACCCCCCCGAAATAACGGAGGGACTACCTGATGCACTCAGTAGTAACTCTCCGTTATTGATATGTGGCGATTAGTAACAGAGAGGCGCGAGCGATGATTACATTGGTCGGCGCGGCCCCCGTGATCGGATTCGGTTCCCTCGACGGGTTCGCGATCGGTGCCCTGGTGTCCGGGGCGTGCGCTCTGGCGATCACCTCACCCCGGCGTTCGCGGAGGCGGCGGGTCGTCGCGTCCGGGCTGCCGGTGGCCGCCATACGGAGCAATTGGCTGTGCGAGCGCGTCATGGCCTCAGAGACCCGGAGCGGGAAACCCCGTGCCACGGGCGAGCGTGTTGCCCTCAGCGAGCGCAGGCTGACCGGGCAGCGGATGACGGGCTCGCACCGTATGGCGGGCGGAGCCGCCGACGAGCGGCTGGCGCGGCCGGACGAGCTCGGTGCCGATGGGGCTGGCCTGCTGGCGGACGGCCGGGGCAGCCGGGCGCTGGGCTACCGGAGCCGGCACCGGCTCGGGGACCCTGTTCCGCACAGTCCGTCACCAGGGGAACCCCGCGACCACGCGGTCCCCGGCGGCACCCCCCAGGACATGGCCCCCGACCGCGGGTCCGGTGACGGCGCTCCCAGGAAGGGCGCGCGCCCGGCGTTCCCTGAGAGCGCCTTTCCCGGCCTGACCTCCCGGAATGGCGCGCCGTCCGATGTGGCGTTTCCCGATGGCAGTTTCGGGCGCCCGGAGATCCGCCGGATGCCGCGGCATGCGGCGCCGGCGGCGAGTTTCGCCGCCAGGATGACCGGGCTGCTCGCCACGCGCGCCCTCGCCGGCGACGCCCGCTGCTGAACGCACGGAAGCTGCTTTCTGCCGGCCTCGGGCGCGCGGCCTGGGGCCGGCAGGAAGCGCGGTCACGACCAGAGATCCCGCAGCGGGGTGCGGACCTGGCGGATGATCTGGCGCCGCAGGGTGGCCTTCCGGCTGCCATCGGCGTTCAGCAGCATCCGGGCGAGTTCCCAGTTCCCGTACTCCGCATGGTCGGTAAGTATGCGCCGGGCGGCGTCCCGCGGGATGTCGCGGGGCAGGTAGAGGACCATGTATGAGTACTCCGTCATCGCTTCTTATTGTGCTCGATCGTTGCGATGGTTCAATCAGGCTTGAGGAAACGGATCGCGCGGCTCCGGGAACAGCCCGGCCCCGAAGACAGGTTGGAGGAGTGGACGGGGCAACAGAGTGGCCGTACATTCGGCCGCCTGCGGGCCGACTGCGGTAGCCTCCAGGGCGTCCGCGGTAGCTTCCAGCGGTCCGCGGCAGGTGAGGGTGAAGAGAGTGACAGCTAGGACGGACACGACCGCCAGCGGCGACGCGACCAGCGGCGCCAAGGGCAGCGGTACCAAGGCCAGCCGGGGTACGGCCAAGAACGGGGCGGCGCGCAGCGGCGCGCCAGCCCGGGGCGGCAAGCACCTCGTGATTGTCGAGTCGCCGGCCAAGGCGCGCACGATCGCGGGCTACCTCGGCAAGGACTACGTGGTCGAATCCAGCATCGGCCACATCCGCGACATGCCCGACAAGGCCGCGGAGATCCCGGCCAAGTACCGCAACGAGGCCTGGGCCCGGCTGGGCGTGAACGTGGACGCCGACTTCGAGCCGCTCTACGTCGTCAACTCCGACAAGAGGCAGCAGGTCTCCAAGCTGAAGAACCTGCTCAAGGACGCCGACGAACTCCTGCTCGCCACCGATGAAGACCGCGAGGGCGAGGCCATCGCCTGGCACCTGCTCGAAGAGCTGAAGCCGAAGGTCCCGGCCCGGCGCATGGTCTTCCACGAGATCACGCCTGAGGCGATCGCCCAGGCGGTGGCGCACCCGCGGGAGATGGACGACGGCCTGGTCGAGGCCTACCAGACCCGGCGGGTGCTGGACCGGCTCTACGGCTATGAGGTCTCGCCGGTGCTGTGGAAGAAGGTCATGCCGCAGCTGTCCGCCGGCCGCGTACAGTCGGTCGCGGTCCGGCTCGTGGTGGACAAGGAGCGGGAGCGGATCGCGTTCCGGGCCGCCAGGTACTGGGACCTGGAAGCGGTGTTCGCCAAGGTCCAGACCGGCGATCCCGATGTCTCCTCGTTCCCGGCCGCGCTGGTGTCGGTGGACGGGCGCCGGGTGGCGCAGGGCCGTGACTTCAGTTCCACCGGGGAACTGCGCACCAGCCAGGCCCGTACTGAAGAAGACAGTGCGGCGCTGCTGCACCTGGACGGCGAGGCGGCCGCGGCGCTGGCAGACCGGCTCTCGGACGCGGACTTCTCGGTGCGGTCGGTCGAGCGCAAGCCGTACCGGCGGTCCCCGTACGCGCCGTTCCGTACCACGACGCTGCAGCAGGAGGCGTCGCGCAAGCTCGGCTTCTCGGCCAAGTACGCGATGAGCGTCGCGCAGCGGCTGTACGAGAACGGCTATATCACCTATATGCGGACCGACTCGATCACGCTGTCGCAGACCGCGATCACCGCGGCCCGCACCCAGGCGCGTGAGCTCTACGGCGCCGAGTACGTTCCTGACTCGCCTCGCGTTTACACCAGCAAGGTAAAGAGTGCGCAGGAGGCGCACGAGGCGATCCGCCCGGCCGGGGACAGCTTCCGCACCCCGGCTCGGACCGGCCTGTCCGGCGACGAGTTCCGCCTCTATGAACTGGTGTGGAAGCGCACCGTGGCCTCGCAGATGAAGGACGCCACCGGCGAGTCGGTCTCGGTCCGGGTGGCGGGGCGCTCAAGCTCAGGCGAGGACGTCGAGTTCGGCGCGTCCGGCAAGATCATCAACTTCTACGGGTTCCTCAAGGCCTACGTGGAAGGCTCGGACGACCCCAACGCCGAGCTGGACGACAACCAGCGCCGGCTGCCGCCGCTCGCCGAGGCCGAGGCGCTGGTCGCGGAGAGCCTGGCCCCGGCGGAGCACGCCACCCGGCCGCCGGCCCGCTACACCGAGGCGTCGCTGATCAAAGAGCTCGAGGACCGGGCGATCGGCCGGCCGTCCACGTACGCCTCGATCATGGGGACGATTCTGGATCGCGGCTACGTGTTCAAGAAGGGCACGGCCCTGGTGCCGTCGTTCCTGGCCTTCGCCGTGGTCACGCTGCTCGAGCAGCACTTCACGCACCTGATCGACTACGACTTCACCGCGCAGATGGAGGAGGCGCTCGACGAGATCGCCCGGGGCGAGGCGGCGCGGGTCCCGTGGCTGCGCCGGTTCTACTTCGGCGCCGACGGCGAGGAGGGGCTCAAGGAGCTGGTCAGCGACCTGAGCGACATCGACGCCCGCGCGGTCAGCTCGTTCCCGCTGGCCGGCACCGACATCGTGGTCCGGGTCGGCCGGTACGGCCCCTACCTGGAGCAGGACGGGCAGCGGGCCAACGTCCCCGAGGGCACCGCACCAGACGAGCTGACCCCGGAGTACGCCACCGAGCTGCTGTCGCGGCCCAGCGGCGACAAGATCCTCGGCACCGACCCGGCCACCGGGCGCACGATCGTGGCCAAGGAGGGCCGGTTCGGCCCGTACGTCACCGAGCAGCTCGGCGAGGACGCGCCCGCCTCGGCGAAGCCGCGCACCGCGTCGCTGCTGAAGTCCATGGAGCTGGACAGCGTGACCCTGGACGATGCGCTGCGGCTGCTGACGCTGCCGCGGGCCCTGGGCGAGATCGACGGCGAGACCGTCACCGCCCAGAACGGACGTTATGGCCCTTATGTGAAGAAGGGCACGGACAGCCGTTCGCTAGACACCGAAGAGCAGATGTTCACGGTCACCCTGGACGAGGCGAGGGAGCTGTTCGCGCAGCCCAAGCCCCGTGGCCGGGCAGCACGCGCGGCCGCCGCCCCGCCGCTGCGCGAGCTCGGCGACGACCCGGCCAGCGGCAAGCCGATCGTGCTCCGCGAGGGCAGGTTCGGCCCGTACGTGACCGACGGCGAGACGAACGCCTCGCTGCGCAAGGGCGACGCACCCGAGTCGATCACACCGCAGCGCGCGGTCGAACTGCTGGCCGAGCGCCGGGCGGCAGCACCGTCGCCGCGACGGCAGACGTCCCGGCCACGGGCCAAGACCGGCACGTCGGGCGGGTCCGCGGGCAAGGCCGGGGCGGCGAAGAAATCGCGTAATGGCACGAAATCGACCGGAGCCAGTGCAAAGAAGTCGTGATCGCATCGGTAATCTAGAGTCATTCCCGTGACAGCCCGGGGACATCTGGGCCGGTGACGGGACCGCAGACCTAACTGCCGATACCCTTGCGCCGTGAACGTTACATCCCCTTTGCGCGGCGGCCGGCAAGGCGTGCTGTCCATACGCCCCTTCCGGCGGCTATGGATCGCGCTGTCGCTGTCCAGCCTGGGGGACTGGCTGAGCCTGCTGGCGCTTACCGCCCTGGCCTACAAGCTGGCCGGCGGCGGGCAAGCCGCGCAGAACGCGGCCGTCGGCGGCGTCTGGCTCGCCTCGCTGCTGCCCGCGCTGATCCTCGGGCCGCTGGCCGGGGCGGTTGCCGACCGGTTCGACCGGCGGCTGAACATGATCTTCGGCGACGTGCTGCGGGCCGTGCTGTACCTGTCCATCCCGCTGAACCTGCAGCTGCACGTGGTCAACGAGCTGACCTGGATGTACACGGTGCAGTTCCTCGCGTCCTGCGCCTCGCTGTTCTGGACGCCGGCCAAGGACGCGACGGTGCCGAACCTGGTGCCGCCGGAGAAGCTCGAGCAGGCCAACCAGCTGAGCCTGTTCACCACCTACGGCACCGCGCCCATCGCCGGGCTGGTGTTCGGCCTGCTCGAGCTGATCAGCCGGGGGCTCGGCTCCGTCTCTGGCTACTTCACCACGGACTTCAACCAGGTCAACCTCGCGCTGTACTTCAACGTGGCCACGTTCGTGGTGTCCGCGCTGACGGTCATGGCGCTCAAGGAGATCCCGCGGCGAAGGCGCAGCGGCGAGATCTCCGCGCCGTCGGTGGCCAAGACCATCGTGGAGGGCTGGCGGTTCATCGGCCAGACGCGGGTGGTGCGCGGGATCGTGATCGGGATGGTGGGCGCGTTCGCGGCCGCGGGCGTGGTCGTCGGCCTCGGGCCGGTCTACATCACCGAGACGCTGGGTGGCGGCCAGGCAGGCTGGGGCATCGTCTTCGCCGCGATCTTCGTGGGGCTGGCCGCGGGCATGTTCCTCGGCCTGCGGATCCTGCGCGGGTTCAGCAGGCGCCGGCTGTTCGGCCTGTCGATCGCGTTCGCGGCGATCCCGCTGGCGCTGATCTCCCTGATCCCGAACCTGGTCGTGGTCACGGGCCTGGTGGTCGTGCTCGGCGCGTGCGCGGGCGTGGCGTACGTCACCGGGTACACGATTGTCGGCAGCGAGGTGGACGATCAGATCAGGGGGCGGACGTTCGCGTTCCTGCAGTCGGCCATGCGGGTCATCCTGTTCGCGGTGATCGCGGTGGCGCCGTTCATCGCGGCCGCGTGCACCGCCGCAGTGCGCGGCGTGAGCGGCTCCAGCAGGGTACAGATCGGCAACATTGTCTACGGCGGGGTCGGCGGTAACATCGTGCTGCTGCTGGCCGCCGCGGTGGCGCTGCTGCTCGGCCTGGTCTCCTACCGGCAGATGGACGACCGGGCCGGCGTGCCGCTGCTCGACGACCTGTCGTCGGTGTTCCGCAGCGAGCCGTTTTCCCCGGTGCCGTCGCACTCCAACGGTAACGAACCCGACTTCGGCAGCTGGGGGACGCACCGCGGGCTGCTGCTCGCGCTGGAGGGCGGCGAGGGCGCGGGCAAGTCGACCCAGGCGCGGCTGCTCGCCATCTGGCTGCGCGACCAGGGCTACGACGTGGTGGCCACCCACGAGCCCGGCGCGACCAAGGTGGGGATGCGGCTGCGGGCGCTGCTGCTCGACACCGCGCACACCGGGCTGTCCGCGCGGGCGGAGACCCTGATGTACGCCGCGGACCGGGCCGAGCATGTCTCGACCGTGATCCGGCCGGCGCTCGAGCGCGGCGCGATCGTGGTCACCGACCGGTACGTCGACTCCACCCTCGCCTACCAGGGCGCCGGGCGGCAGCTGGCCGTCGGCGAGGTGGCCAGCGTGAACGAGTGGGCGACCGGCGGGCTGAAGCCCGATCTCACGATCCTGCTCGACCTGTCACCCGCGTCCGGCCTGGGGCGGCGGGCGCGGTCGGCGGACCGGCTCGAGGCCGAGCCGGCCGAGTTCCACCAGCGGGTGCGGGCCGGGTTCCTGACCCTGGCCCAGGCCGAGCCCGAGCGCTACCTGGTGCTGGACGCCACCCGGCCGCCGAACCAGATCAGCCGGGAGATCCAGGACCGGATCAGGGACCTGCTGCCCGACCCGGTGCCGTTCACGGCCGAGGCGAACACGGGCGGCATCCCCGTGGTGCGGGAGTGACCCCCGGGGCGGTGTTCGGGGCGCTGCCCGGGCAGGAAGCCGTCGTCGAGCAGCTGCGCGCCGCCGCGGCCGGCGCAGCGCCATCCGCCGGCCCCGGTGCGACCACGCTCGCGATGACGCACGCCTGGCTGTTCACCGGCCCGCCCGGCTCGGGCCGGTCGGTGGCGGCGCGGGCCTTCGCGGCCGCGCTGCTCTGCCCCAACCAGGGCTGCGGTGAGTGCCCGGCCTGCCGCCAGGTGACCGTGGGCACCCACGCCGACCTGCTGCTGGTCCGCCCGGACGGGCTCTCGTACGGCGTGAAGCAGACCAGGGAACTGGTGCTGCGGGCCGCCACGGCGCCGGTCAGCGGCCGGTGGCGCGTGGTCCTGTTCGAGGACGCCGACCGCGCCACCGAGCAGGCGGCGAACGCGCTGCTCAAGGCCATCGAGGAGCCCGCGCCGCGCACGGTCTGGCTGCTCTGCGCGCCGTCCGCTGACGATCTGCCCACGACGATCAGGTCCCGCTGCCGCCTGGTCACGCTGCGCACCCCGGCGACCGCCGCGGTGGCCGAGGTGCTGGTCCGCGACGGGGTCGGCGAGGACCAGGCCCTGGCCGCCGCCCGGGCCGCGCAGGGGCACATCGGCCGGGCCCGCAGGCTGGCGACCGACTCCGAGGCGGCCGGGCGGCGGGCCGAGGTGCTCAAGATCCCGCTGCAGATCGGCGTGCCCAGGCCCGGCGGCGGGCTGGGCCAGGCCTTCGCCGCCGCCGCGGCGCTGGTACAGGCGGCAGAGGCGGAAGCCGCCGCCGTCACGGAAGAGCTTGATATGCCTGAACGCGATGCCCTCCGCAAGGCGTTCGGCGAAGGGTCGACCGGCAAGGGGGTAGCGAGTGCCATCCGGGGCGGGGCCGGAGCACTGAAGGAACTCGAGGACCGGCAGAAGTCGCGCGCGACGCGGCTGAAGCGGGACTCCCTGGACCGCGCCCTGCTGGACCTGGTCGGCTTCTACCGCGACGTGCTCGCGGTCCAGCTCGGCGCCGACGTGGAGCTGGCCAACGAGGGGCAGCGCTATGAGCTGGAACAGCTCGCGGCCGCCGCGCCCCCCGAAGCCACGGTGCGCCGGATGGAGGCGATCATGAAGTGCCGCGAGCGCCTCACCCTCAACGTCGCCCCCCTCCTAGCCGTCGAAGAGATGACCCTAGCCCTAACCGCCCGCTAACCCCGCGCCGAGGCGCGAGAGGGTACAGCGCCCACGCGGCTGCCCGCTAACCCTTGCGCCGAGGCGCCAGCAGGTACAGCATCACGCGCCGCTGAATCGCCGCTGCGGTGCCCCGTTAACCCCGCGCCGAGGCGCGAGAGGGTGGGCAGCAGGTGCAGCATCACGTGCCGCTGAAGCGCCGCTGCGGTGCCCCGTTAACCCCGTCGAGGGCGCCAGAGCCGCGCCTACGCACTTTGCGCCCCACTGACCACGCCCGCCTCACACCTACCCTGGTCCGGGCTGCGTTTCATGATCGTGCGACGAAACCCGTCGTATCTGCGGGTTTCGTCGCACGATCATGAAACCGGTGGCTGGCGGCAGCGGTGGCATCGCTTTAGCGGTGCGGGCCAGCCTCGCATGGCCAGGGCTTGGCCTACCTCAGAGGCCGTCTCGCAGGGGTGCTCGGCGACGTCGGCCCAGCCGTATCGGAGCGTGATGACGCCCTGCGCGGCTGCGGCGTTATCGCGTCTGCCGTCCTGCAAACGACGGTCCGCGTGGCTGGCTCGGCCGTCTAGCTCCACGACCACGCCGTACCGCTGGTAGAAGACATCGCGGTGGATGGTCCGGCCACCCTGTATGGCCCGGGCCTGGCGCTCCGCGGTTGGCAAGCCATGGGCGCGCTCAACGTCGCGCAGGTATCTGTACTCGAGCGGGGAGTGCACACCTGCTTCGACATCGTCGAGTGACTGCATGATCTCTGCTCGCCAGCGGAGCTTGGCGCGCATCTGCGCCCGCCCACGCAGCACCCAGGGAAAGGTAAGCCGGCGCTGGCAGGCCCGGGCCAGGAGGGCAATGACGTCATCGAAACTGTCCGCCTCCTCGGCCAGGTCGAGCACCGTCTCCTCGATCATCGTGCGGGGTGGCAGCAGTCCGGGGTGGCGGATGTCAAGGATCCGTCTCGAGCTGTGCAGGACGAGGCCAGGGATCGGCCGCGGACGCTCAGATACAGGGACTGTTACGTGCAGCAGCTTGCTGCGCTTGTCGGCCAGGCCGTCCAGCTCGGCGGCGGTCTGGTGGCTGAGGATCGAATGCCGCCCGGCTCGTAGCACGGCCGCCCATAACACGGCGTCGCGCGGGGGGTCGCCGGTGAAGGTCGCGTAGACGCCACGGTGCAGCCGCTGCCAGCGCCCGGCACGGACCAGGGACTCGGCGTGGCGCGGGGTGAGGCCGGCGGGTTGGGCTTGCCAGGTGGCGATGACGCCGCGTTGCTGGCGTAACAGGCGCTGGCAGCGATCTGGCAGGTCCTGAGCCATGTGGGCAGTTTGCCTGGCTGGTGTGACAGTCGCGGACGAGCAACCAAACTGGGGTTCGTGCGTGCAACAGGTGTGAGCAACCTGTATCCGAGGACCCGGCACGCCGGTCAGGCGGCGGCGTCGGCGGGTGAGGGCGTGCCGGGCGCGGCGCCGGATGCTGCCGTGCACGGGGTGGCTGGGCTGTTCCGGGAGCGGCACGCGGAGTTGGTGCGGCTGGCCGCGCTGGTGGTCGGGGACCGCCCGACGGCCGAGGACGTGGTGCAGGACGTGTTCGCGCGGCTGTGCGCCAAGGACCTGCTGCCCGACCGGGACGGCTCGCTCGCGTACGTCAGGGCGGCGGTGCTCAATGGCTGCCGGAGCGTGCTGCGTCGCCGGGCGCTGGCGCGCCGGTTCGGGAGTGCGCGTGATGCCCTGGGCGCGGACACGCTGCAGGACTCGGCCGAGAGTGAGGTGATCCTCGCCGAGGATCGCAGGCAGGTGCTAGTGGCGCTGACTGCGCTGCCGGTCAGGCGCCGCGAGGTGCTCGTGCTCCGCTACTGGCTCGGCCTGTCCGAAGCCGAGATCGCGTCGGTGCTCGGGATCAGCCCGGGCACCGTCAAGTCCAACGCCGCGCGGGGGCTGGCCGCGCTGGCCCGCAAGATCGGGGAGACGTCGTGACCGGGTTTGGGCTGGTGGCTGTGGGGATGTCCGGGCCCGGAACCGAGGAGGAGCTGTGACCAGGACCGAGGAGAGGCTGACGGACGCGCTCGACGCGGCCGCGCGCGGCTTGCGCGAGGACACGCTGCGCCCGCTCGTCATGCCGGAGCCCCGGCCGCATCGCCCGGCGTGGCTCGCGCCCGTGGCCGCCGCCGCGGCCCTGCTCGTGGTGGTCGGGCTTGGGGTGGCCGTGGCCCGGCAGCTGCCCGGGTCCGGCCGCGGCGGGCAGCTGCCCGGCGTGCCCACCGCTCCACACGGCTACTACGTGCAGGATGACCTCAACCAGGACCGCCCCGTGGTGCGGTCCACCGCCACGGGAGCGGTCACCGCCAGCGTCCCGGTGCCGCGCGCCCCGCACGCTCCCGGGTACAACCTGATGGCTTCCGCCGACAACGGGACGTTCTTCGTGATCGCCTTCGTCCCCGGACTGAAGGGGCAGCGGCTGTACCGGTTCCAGGTCACGAGCTCCGGCCTGGTCAGCGGGTTCTCTGCGGTGCCGGGTGGGCTGTTGGGCCGGCCCAACTGGGAGGCCGACGCGATCGCCGCCTCGCCCGACGGGTCGCGGGTCGCGGTCTCGTTCAGTTTCATGGGACCGCCCAAGGGCTGCGGGCAGGCCAAGCTGCCGAAGTGCCCGCCGGTCACCGCGTACCGAGATTACATCGACGTTGTGAACACGGCCACCGGGGCCAAGAGCGTGTGGCAAGGCGGGATGAGCAAGCTCCGCGCCTCGTTCAGCGTCGGGAACCTGTCCTGGACCAGCGACGGGCGGCTCGTGGTGCTGGGCACCTGGTGCCGGACCGGGGGGGACGGGGAGACGTGCGGCGGCCCCAAGCAGCGGACGGCCGAGGTCTGGGCAGTGCACCCGGGAACGCACGGGGGCCACCTGGACCAGGGGCATCTGCTGTTGCGTGAGCAGGGCCGGTATCCGCTCATCGAGCAGGCCGTGATCAGCCCCGACGGCTCCGTGATCACCGCCGTCATGCTGACCGGCCCGGTCGTCGGCACCAGCCAGATCAACGGCTCGGTCCCCGACAACCTGTTCGTGGAGCAGATCTCGGTCACCTCCAGGCAGGTGCTCAGGGTGCTGTTCCGACGGCACCTGGGCCCGACCGACGAGATCAACGGCGTGCCCGACTTCCTCGCCCTTTACCCCGACGCCAGCGGCGAGCACTGGATGCTGAACGCGGGCATCTGCAGTGGGCACTGCACCGGCGGGTTCAACGGGTGGATCGACCACGGGCGGCTGGTTCCGCTGCAGCCCGCGGACGGGCGGATGGCCGATGAGGCCTGGTAGGCGTTTGGGCCCGGCGGGGCAGTTCGGGAGGGAGCGGCGAGTGGGGGAAGATGTTGCGTAACGGATGAAAGGGGACGGGCCGGGGGGAGCCAGGCTTGTGATCGTCCCGTAGCCTGGGGCGATGGGCATGATGATGGCGGTCAGCTTCGAGCGGAGCGGGCGGCTTTACTACCTGGATCCGGGGCCGTACTCGCCGGCCGTGGGGGACAAGGTGCTGGTGCCCACCGACGCGGGCCCCGAGGTGGCCGAGTGCATCTGGGCGCCGCAGTATGTGGACGATGAGATCGGCGGGCTGCCGGTGTGCGCGGGGCTGGCCACCGATGAGCACCTCAGCCGGGACGAGGTGAACCGGACCCGGCGGGCCGAGGGGCGGGTGGCCGCGCGGCGCCTGGTGCGCGAGCACGACCTGCCGATGAAGGTCGTCGCGGTGGACTACCTCAACTCGCCGGACGTGTTCACGATCTACTTCAGCGCGCCGAAACGAGTCGACTTCCGGGCGCTGGTGCGGGATCTGGCCGGGCGGCTGCACGCGCGCGTGGAGCTGCGGCAGATCGGGCCGCGGGATGAGGCCCGGCTGCAGGGCGGGATCGGGCCGTGCGGGCGCGACCTGTGCTGCGCCACGTTCCTCAAGGACTTCGAGCCGGTGTCGGTCCGGATGGCCAAGGACCAGGACCTGCCGGTGAACCCGCTGCGGATTGCGGGGGCGTGCGGGCGGCTGATGTGCTGCCTGAAGTACGAGCATCCGCTGTACCAGAAGTTCCGCGAGGAGGCGCCGCGGATCGGGTCGACGGTGGAGTCGCCGGAAGGTCCCGGGGTCGTGGTCGGCCACAACGTGCCTGGTGACCGGGTGGTGGTGAAACTCGCGGAGGACGGCAGGCGTTGTGCCTGCCCGAAGGCCAGCGTGTGCGGTTCGCGCCAGGCCTACGAGGCGAAATACGGCTCCGAGCAGTAACGGCCTCGGCCACGGGCAGGCACCGGCCGCGGACCGGTAGACTCCTTGGGCCGCCGGTTCCCGGAGGCGCGCCGCCTTAGCTCAGTCGGCAGAGCGATTCACTCGTAATGAATAGGTCGTCGGTTCGATTCCGACAGGCGGCTCCACGAAAGACCAGCTCAACCCTTATGATCGGTAATCAAGCTAGGTGCTTGTGGCCCTCAGGGGAGCCAAACGGGGAGCCAGCTAGTTGTAGGCTCCCTGTTCATGGCGCAGTCGACAAAGCGCCGGGCACACGGCGAAGACGCGATCTACTGGGATGAGAGCAAGGGCCGCTGGTACGGTTCGGTCAGTCTTGGCTTCGACTCTGGCGGCAAGCGGCTGCGGCGCAAGGTCTCTGGCAAGACCAAGACTGAGGTCAAAGACAAACTCAGGGAACTGCACTCCGACCTGGACGCGGGCGTGCAGACCTCTGCCAGCTATACGGTCAATCAGGCTGTGGCCGACTGGATGAGGGAGGGCAGGGAGGGCCGGTCAGCTCGCACGCTGCGGCGAGATGAGTTGATCCTGCGGCCGGTACTGGCCAGCATCGGCGGCATCCCGTTGCATGCCCTGCGCACCCACGACGTCCGCCGCGTGCTGTCGGAGCTGGCCGCGTCTAGATCGAGCGCCACAGTGGCGCTCACGCATAACTGCCTGGTCCGGGCCATCCGCCATGCGGAGTCCGGGGACCGTGTCCGGCGCAACGTGGCCGCGCTGGTCAAGCCTCCGCCGGGTAAGGGCGGCGGGCGCCCATCCAGGGCCATGACTGCTGACCAGACCGCGGCGCTGCTGCACGCGGCGACGCAGGATGTCTACCTCGGTGCCTACGTCATCCTGTCTCTAACCACGGGCATCCGGACCGAGGAGGCACGGGCGCTGCGCTGGGATCACGTCGACCTGGATGGCGACCCTGGCGCCAGGGTCCCACCGCACATCGCCGTCTGGCGGTCGGTCCGGGCCGGGAGCGACACCAAGACCGAGCGATCCCGGCGGACCCTGGGGTTGCCGCAGAGCGCGGTCGCGGCTCTGCGGGAACAGCGGAAGCGGCAGGCGGCGACTCAGCTAGCCGCTGGCGAGCTATGGCAGGATCATGGGCTGGTCTTCACCAGCAGCACGGGCAGGCCGCTGGACGTTGCGAATGTCGGCCGCGGCTTCCGCGCTCTCTGCGAGAAGGCCGGTGTTGGCGGAAACTGGTCGCCCAGGGAGCTGAGGCACACTTTCGTCAGCCTGATGTCCGAGTCCGGGATGGCGGTGGAGGAGATCGCCCGTCTGGCCGGGCATTCCAGTTCCAGGACGACGGAGGTCGTCTACCGGCACGAGCTGCGCCCGGTGATCACTACGGGCGCCGACGCGATGGACAGAATGCTCGACCGGATGATGAGCCGTCCGGGTTGATCACGCCACCTTGCGCGCCTCCGCCTCCAGCATCGCGACGTACTCAACCAGCGCAGTCGCGGTGATGAACCGTGCCCTGCCGTCCTTCACCGAGTGCAGCCGCCCGGAGCGCATCAGGTCATAGAGCTTGTCCCGCCCGATGCCGAGCATCTGGGCCGCCACCTTGGGCCGGTACAGCAAATTGTTCATGAACTCACATCCTTCCGGATTTCCTCGTGCCTGATGTGCCAGAGCAACAGGAGCTCAATGCGGCCGACTCTGCGGCTCGGAGAAGGCGTTTATGCCGATGGCGCGCGTATGCCCAGTGCAGAGACTGGGACGGACAAGTTGCTGGCGGGCTGAGCCCGAAATGGATGCCCTGTCAGTGCTTCCGCGCCGGAGCGATATGAGTGATGCTGCCCGTGCCTTGGGCGCTTGCCCGCACTCCCGGCAGCGGTTTTCGTGACGCCTGTACTTCCACTGTGCGGCCAATACCGCCCGGCCACAAACGCCGCCTGACCGTCGATAGCTGCCGGGTACTGTCCGGGAATGGCCGCTGGAGGCCGTTGTCGTCCGCTGGAGTCCGCCAGTCCTTTACAAATGTGACCTAGATCACATTATGTGTTGGAGGTCACGCCGAGCGGCGCTGTCCTGAGCCGAGGCTGACGGTGAGCGTCAGGCCCAGCGCCTCGGCGAGCCGTTCCAGCAGCGGCAAGGTGGGGGTGGTGCCGCCAGCCTCGAACCGGGCGACGCCGGGCTGGCTCATCCCGGCCCGCTCGGCCAGCTGGCGCTGGGACCAGCCCAGTTCCTCGCGCCGCAGCCTGACCGTTTCGGCCAGCTCGTAGCGCAGCCGGGTCTGCTCATAGGCGGCTGCGACTTCCGGGCGGTCCATGCGGGCCTGGCGGGCGTCGGCGAGGCGGGTACGCCGCGTTGCGTCCTGGCTCATCGTCACCGGTCCTCCTCATCGGCAGTGTGGCCCTCGGCCTGGCAGCGGGCCATCGCCGCCGCGGCCCTGGCAATCTCCGCGGTCTCGCGCATCCTGGTCTTGGCGAACACGGTCAAGGCGATGATCCGCCGCCCCGAAGCGATCCAGTAGCTGATCCGGATGCGCTCGCCACCGCAGTAGAACCGAAGCTCCCGCAGCTTCCCCGACAACTGCCGGGTGTACGGCTCGCCCAGCAGCACACCGCGTTCTTCCAGCAGATCCAGGTGGAACATCGCCTGCGCCCACCGCTGGTCATCCAGCCCCTCCAGCCAGTCCCGGACCTCGGGCTCGAGTTCTACCTCGCCCCAGGTCATACCAGCGAGGATATCGCGTGCCAGGCGTGAGAACACGGGGTAAGGCTGATTGTCGACATGCACATGGCAGCCGCAGGTGAGCTCTTCATGCGCGGTCAGGCCGAAGTGCTCGGCCATCCGGCGGTACCGCCCTTTGCTGGTGATCGCCGGCGGCAGGCACCGGTGAGGTGCCCAGGGCCGCCAGGCGGGCCCGGCACCGCGTTACCTCACGCGCGAGATCGTCCAGCGACACACAGGGGCTGGTGTTGATCTCCACTTGCTGTTTATGCAGCTCGAACTCAAGGTAGCCGGGCTCCGCGCTGGTGCTGTCCGCCCCGGCCGCCCGCATGACAGCTCCGGCCGTGGCCTGCGGCCTGCCGGTGGCCGTTCACCAGCAGGAACTCTTCCTCGATGCCAACTGGCCGGGTACTCACAAGGCCAGCATCTCAGCCCGCCCCCGCTGTCCGGGCCCAGAATCGTCTCCCCGAACCCAACGGCAGGCTGCTGGCGGCCTATGACACAGCACCGGACACGAACAAGCCCGATACGTCCGCGACCCGCCGCGCGTCAGGTCATCTCCTCGGTCGGGCACTCTTCGAGCTACCCCGGGGTAGGGCTTTACCCCGACCCCGTGCCCTGATCACGCTGGTCCTTAGGGGTTCCCCGTCCCCCCAGGTGGTATCCGTCCCTGTTCAGGGGCTGACGCGGCGGCCTAGTGTGTCGAGACAACCGCGAGCTTTAGCAGCAAGGTGCTGGCCAGCTTCGGCCGGCGGCGGCTTTGTGCCTTTGGCCCCTCGACAGCGGCACCGCCGAGGGACACGGGACGGGAGATCGTGACGGGCGCGGCGCTGATCGCCTTCGGCGGGGCCTGCCCGGGCGCGCAGGCTCACCAGGCGCTACCGAATCCCCACTAGCCCAGGGAGCGCGTACTTCGGTGCGGTAAGACCCTGGACGGTGACGGTCCCGACTCTAGCTAACGGAGGGATATCCCACGGACGGCTACCCAGCGGATCGCTATCCAGCGGAGCGCTACCCTGAAGATAGGTACCCGGCGAACGGCTACCCAGACAGTGGTTACGCAGCAAACGATGACCGTTATCCGCGAGAGGCCGGATACCCACCACAGCCCGGGCGATTCCGGGGACACGGACTCGCTCTGGCGGGCGTGGCGGATCCTTAACCTGGCTGACGGCCAGGAGGCCGCCATAACGCAGTGGGCGTGGGCCCGGGTCAACGCCATACACGAGGCGGCCGAACGCGAGGCCGCAGCGGTCCGGCAGAAGGCGAGCAGCTAGATCGCCGCGATCCGCGCCGCCGCGGAACGGGATGCCGCCGCGGCGATCCTGCCCGTCTCAGGCGAGCCTGGCCGGGCGGCGATGCCACTAACTGCGCCGGGCCACCCTCAACCCACCGCCCTCCCAGCGTCGCCGCCCGCGGACCTTCCCTCGGGGCCGGCCCCCAAGCCCAGGCGGCAGGTGCACCGCCGCCGTCACCCGCGCTTTCCCGAACCGGGCCGCGTAGCGACCGTACGACTTGACTGCACAACATGGACAGCACCAGCTTGGAAGGTCGGTGGTACGGAAACCGGTCCACCAGGGCCGATATTCGTGCTGGCCCACTCAGGTTGAGTGCCCATCAGTGACCGCTGGTAGCCGTGAGCGCTCGTGGCTCGTGGCCCAGGCGTGGCCCGGCCTGGGATCAACTGGTCTTGGTCCGCTGAGCTGTCGAGTGTCATGGAGTGGTTTACAGGGAGTCGGCGCTATCGCCTCCAAGATCGCCAGAGCGCACGTGGTCTGCCTGGACGACTTCGCTAAGCCGGCCCAGTAGCTCAGAGCTTAGCGTTTACGATGTCAGTAATAAAGTAAGCAATTGCGACAAATGGATAGATGATAAGCATGCCGATTATCCACCGCGTTTTTGCTTTATCGGCAATCTCTTTATTAATGGCCGCACCAACAATCATCCATATTTCAAAGCGAAAATCATATAGCAATTACAATAATTATTAGCAGCCATGCGCCTGGGTGCAACATATGGTGTCTATACATACAAGTATCATAATAACGGCGCGGGTAGCTGGGCTAGCGCAGCGAGCCGGGAAGGTAGCCCAGCAGCACCGCCGCCCGCGACTCGAACCCCGAACCGGCGGATTAACAGACGGCGCGGGCAACGTCGAAACTATCCGAGGCCGTCTAGCGGTTCGGGTGATCACCGCCGACGTGTTCAAGGTGATCAGCACCAGTCTGGTCCAGTGCAGCGGCGTTGCTGCTCTAAGCTGCCCGCTCGCTGCTGGGGGTCGGCGGCCTGGTGGCACTTCTTGATCCCGATCCGTGGCACACAGCGCAGGTCGTGGGTGTGCAGGTGTGCGCAGTCCCGTAGCAGGTGCATCCCGGTGCAGGGACCAGCCCGCCGCCGCTGTATGCCCGGGCAGTGATCGCTGCGGTCCATGATCGCTCCTGTCCGAGTGGCCTCCCACCTGGTGGGCTTCACCCGATAGGCGCCGATCACTGCCGTCTATGGCGGTCGTTGGAGCAGGTCAGTAACCGGCAAGAAGCGCGCGGCACAAATCGCCGCCAGCGGAGTGGTCTAGGCTCGCTGGCGTCTCACCATCCCCTGGCGCATCATCCGTTGACGACGCCCGTCGGCTCGACCATAATGTCATCGCCCGGCAGGCGCCGTGGCACGTGGTCCAGCAGCGTGGCTACCTACTTCACGTGTGACAGTAGGAGTCCGCGATGCCCGGAGATCAAACCGACGGCGCTCAAATTCCCGTGGCCTCGTGCCTTTTCACCGTGCCCGGCAGCGCCATTGCCCCAAACCCTGGCGCTGCCTGCGGTGCCCTGCTCCGGCATACAGTCCAGCTCGAGGTGACGGCCGGGAACGTCTGGGGCCAGATCAGACGGGATGGCGATAGTGGCACACGACGAACCGTCGGCTCCGCAGCCCGGCGAACGGTATGGGGACCTTGCCGAGTCGCTCACCGACTTGGCCCGGGCGCTGGCTGAAAGCGAGTCGGTCCGCGACACGCTGCAGAGCATCCTTGCGCTCGCGCTCCGTTTCATTCCGGGATGCCACGCAGCGAGTATCACGGTGCTGGACGACAAGGATCAGCCAAGCACCATTGCGGCCACCGACAATGAAACATATGAGCTGGATCGACGCCAGTACCTCCTGCATGACGGGCCATGTATGGATGCCGCCCGCCGCCAGCAGGTCAATCGATGGAGCCTGCACGCCGCTCAACAGCGATGGCCGGAATTCACCCGCCTGGCCGAGAGCATGGGCCTGCGGAGCTATCTTGCCGCCGGGCTTGGCCTAGCGGGCCGTCGGCTGGGAGCCCTGAACCTTTCCAGCCATGACACTGACGGCTTTACCCAGCTGGACGAAGACCTCATCTCCTTGTTCACCACGCCTGCGGCAGCCTCCATCGTCGTCGTAGGCCGCTACGAGCAGGCCCGCGACCTGGCCGCGCAGTTCAAACAGGCCCTGCAGTCGCGGGCGGCGATCGACCACGCGATCGGCATTATCATGGCCGAGTCACGCTGCGACGCCGACCAGGCATTCGCGACGCTCAGCCGGGCGTCGAACAATCGCAACATGAAGCTCCACGACCTGGCCATCGAGATCGTCATGCACGTTAGTGGGCGGCCACCGTCCCAGTCAGCAGACTCAGACATGCCGTGATAGTCCTAAGCTGCCGCTGTCAGAGCCGACGGATGGCGGCTGCCACTTCTATGCCATCTAGACGCATGGAGCCGGCCGAGGTCATTGACGCATGTCAGCGGCCTGTCGTGGTGTCAGTCCGGATCGATGCGCGTCGGCGCAGTTGCTGCACTTTGCTGCTGCACCCTTGACCCTTAATCGTCAAAGACGGAAAGCGGCACCGGCCTGATAACTTCCACATGTGATCGCCTCGATGCGAACCATCGGCAGTGCGGTCAGCAGAGGTCACTACGCAGGTCTGGAGGCTGCTAAGGCTCGATCGAACGTGGTAGGCGTCGGTGCGGCTGCTGCACTTTCGTGCTGCGGACTGCCACGCGTTTGGCATTTACGTGTCAGTGGCCGCTTGGCCGAAGTTCCCCCCAAGCTGATGGCCGAAAGTGCAGCGGTAAGACGCGGCGTGCCGCCCGCCCGGGACGAACGGGTACCAGTTCCAGGCCCGCGCGGGTTGCGGCAGCGACATGGGCAGGGCATAGCTGGGCTTCCACCAGCCCCCCGGCGAAGGTCAGCAGCCGGTACCGGCCGGGGGCAAGACCAGTACAGGTGTGAGCCCAGTCCTCGGCCTTGAGCATGGACGCCGCGGTGATCGAACGGCCCGCGTCACAGAGCCCGGTGAAGGCATCGCAGCGGGCACAGTACCCATAGCGCTTCAGATCAGGCCCGCGCTTGCCACAGGACGGGCACCTCACGCGGGCAAACACAGGACCGTTCGCCGGCAATCCGCTTTCTGGGTATCCGTCTTCGGGGTAGCGGGGCGCCGGATAGCCGTTCATGGGACTCCCCCTCCGTCTGGGGCCGAGTCCGTCACGTCCCGGGCCTAGCGCACCGGGGTACGCGAGCCCCGGCCTGACCCTGTGTGCACAGTTCTCCCGCCACAGTAGACGCGGCGGGCCGGTTCCGGACAGAGACGGATACGCTTCTAGGGGACGGAAACCCCTTGGGGGTTCTGGTTCGTTGAGGTTCGCCGCGGCTGGACGTAACCTCTGGAATTCCAGGCCGCGTCCGTTCTCAGGCGCCTGCGCTTGCCATGCACTCGCTCAGGTCACCCGGCTAGGTGTACTGACCATGGACGTTGGTGACGGCGACACGGGCGGATGATCTTGAATAGATGAGGGCCTCCGGGTTCGGTGTGGATCACCACAATCTGCACCGAGCGCCCGGGAGGCCCTCGTGGTCCACCGTAATGCCCCGCTGACTGAGACCGGGCGGCTGCGCCTGGCCCGGTGCGTCGTCGAGGACGGCTGGCCGCTGCGCCGGGCCGCGGAGCGGTTCCAGGTCTCGCACACGACCGCGGCCCGGTGGGCTGCCCGGTACCGGCAGGACGGCGCTGCCGGGATGGCCGACCGGTCGTCGCGGCCGCACGCCAGCCCGGCCCGCACGCCCGCGGCGGACCGAGCGGCGGATCGTCGGGCCTGCGGGTCTCGCGGCGGCTGGGCCCGGCCCGGATCGCGTGGCGGCTGGGCCTGCACGCCCTCGACCGTGCACGGGGTCCTGGCCCGCGTACGGCTGCCCGCGCGCTGGCGCACCTGGACCGCGGCACCGGCGTCCCGGTCCGCCGCTACGAGCGGGACCGGCCCGGCGAGCTGGTCCACGTCGACATCAAGAAGCTCGGCAACATCCCGACGGCGGCGGCCACCGCGTCCTGGACCGCGCCGCCGGCAAGCGCAACCGGCAGGCCCACCGCGACCGGGCCGCCGCCGCAAGATCGCGGGCCAGACGAACCTCGGCTACGGCTACCTGCACACCGCCCTCGACGACCACTCCCGGCTGGCCTACACCGAGATCCTGCGCCGATGAGCGCAGGAGACCGCCGCCGCGTTCCTGGCCCGCGCGCACGCCTGGTACGCCGCCGCCGGCATCACCATCGAGCGCGTGATCATCCGACAACGGCGCCTGCTACCGGTCCCGGCCCTGGGCCGACGACCTGCGCCGACCTGCGGCATCACCCACAAGCGCACCCGCCCCTACCGGCCGCAGACCAACGGGAAAGTCGAGCGCTTCCACCGCACCCTGGCCGACGAATGGGCCTACGCCCGCCCCTACGCCACCGAAACCGAGCGCCGCGCCGCCCTTGACCCCTGGCTCCACACGTACAACCATCACCGGGGACACACCGCACTCAAAGGCCTCCCGCCCGCCAGCCGCGTCACCAACTTCGGGCAGACACTAGGCAAGTCCATCGCAGGTGCCGACGGTACTTTGGGCGCGCAGGTAGCTGGAGAAGCCCCGGGGTGCCCGGCCTTCGCGGCGCACGCTTGTGACCACGGGCGCCGAAGCGATGCGGGAGATCCGCAGATGTCCGGTGAGCGCCGCGCGCCTGGCCAGGTCAGCATCCTCGCCGGTCGATAGCGGTCGCCAGCCGCCGAGCGCCAGGTACGCATCACCGCGGATCCCGAGGTTGGCTCCGTGTACGTGCGGGTGGCCGTCACGCAGGTGATGCAGGCTGGCCCACTGCGCCCGAGCCGCCGGGCGAAGACCCGGGCCCGGTATGACTGTCCCCAGGACCACATGCGCGCCGAGCCGTGCCTCGGCCATCATCGAGGTCAGCCAGTTCACCGGGACTTCTGAGTCGGCGTCGGTGTTGGCCAGCCACAGTTCCCCGACCGGGCCAGCACCGCCGAGAGCGACACAGGCACCGGCGCGGCGGGCCAGACCGACATTCGCGGCGGTGATGGTGACAGACTGCACATCACCGCTGGCCGCCGTGACCAGCGCTGTCGCGTCGCGGCAGTTGTCCAAGACCACCACGATCCGAGCTTGAATGCTCGCATCGGCGCGGTACAGATGGTCCCGTGCTGTGCGGATGCGGGACAGGCAGCGACCGATATGTTGTTCTTCATTGGCAGCCGGCACGATGACCGTGACGCGCCGGATCAAACCTGGTTCCCGTCCGGCGCCCCCGCCAGCACGGCGCTGCCGAGCTGGACCAGGTCGCGCTCGGCATGGTGCTGGCGCACGTAAAGCTCCAGATCGGCCACCCGCCGGGCATGGTCCTCATCGAACGCGAGCGGTGCCGGGCCAAGCGCGTGGCCGACCTGCCGGATAGTCCGCTCTACCGCGTTAGCGACCACTGCCCGTACCCTCAGCGCCAGCACCTCCCCAGCCATGCCCTCGGCCTTCCCGGCATCGACCAGTGCCGCAGCAGCGGTCAGGACAGCCTCCGAGGCGTGCAGTTCGCAGTCGACGACGCCGACGTGCAGCGCAGAAAGCTCCCCGGTCCGCGTGGCTGACTTGCGGACCAGCGTTGCCCGCAGCCCGCGGGCACCCCCGTGCCAGCATGCCGCCACACCCATCCCGCCCCACGCGAATCCAGGCCGCTCCAGATACCAGCCGGGCGCTCCGACCGGCTCGGCCGGGGTTCTGTCGAACCGCACGGCCGAGCTGGTGACATTCCGCAGTCCGCGCGCGACCCACGTTTGCGGCGGGTCGGCCGTTACCGACGGATCACGCAGGCTGACCCGGAACAGCTGGCGGGCGTTGCCGGCGTGAGCGGTGACCAGCGCTGCGTCCAGCAGCCCTGCCAGCGAACACCACGGCTTGACGCCGGTCAGGACCGTACGGCCATTCTGGCCGCTCGCCTGGAGGCGGTGCGGTGCCGCTTCAGCCGCGAACACCCCCCAGGTACCGCCGGGCACCGGTTCGCCGGCCTCAGCCAAGATCGCCAAAGCATCGCTGTGCGCTTCCAGCACCCGGGCAACGGTCAGATTATGCTCGCCAGCCGCGGCCAGAACCGCCCAGCGCTGCGCTGTCAGCCCACGGCCAGGCTGCGGAAGCAGCCGGCCGTAGCATTCGGCGAGCTTGACGGCGGCCGCGGCATCCTCCCCGCAGCTGCGGCTGGCCTCCACAAGCGGCTCTGCCCAGCCAGGTACCCCGGCCGCCGGACGCGGCACCTCATTGTTGGCCATCGGGCCCCCTCGTTCTGCTTGCCGCCGGCACTGCCTTCCCCCGTCCAGCAGCCGGTGAGCCTGTCAGGTTCTGGCGCGCGATGCTGCGCCACGCTCAGTCTTTGCTCCTGCCGTGGCCAGCGAGCCGCTGGGGCTTTCCAGGTGCGCCCGGACAAACCAGTGGAACTGCTCGAGCAAAGCCGCCTGGCCGATGAGCATGTCCTGGGTGACCGGATCGGGTTCCTCGGTGGCCTCGATGGCCTCGCGGTGGGCTTCGATCACACCCGCGTACACGACGTCCAGCGCCCCCATGTGGGCCAGTGCGTCATCGCGGCCGAGGGAATAGTCGTCCCACGAGCGCGCGGCGACCAGCGAGCCTGGCGTGCCGCACGGCGACCCGCCGAGGGTGGCGATCCGCTCGGCGGTGGCATCCACCATCAGCCGTACCGCGTCAACCTGCGGGTCCAGCATGGTGTGCACCGCGATGAAATGCGGGCCCACCACATTCCAGTGAATGTGCTTGAGCGTGAGAGCGAGGTCGTTAAGCGAGTTCAGCCGGTCTTGCAGGAGATCGATGACCATCGACGCGTCCTTCTTGCCCATGCCGGGCACGCCGTACTTCAGCGACCCCGAGCCGTTGGCGTCTGCCATGGTGTTGCCTTCCGTGAGGACCTGTGCGCTGCGGCGAAGACCGCAGATGCAGCCGCCTACCCACCCGGGCAGTTGTTATGCGACCACCGGGCCGGCGGTCACGCAGCTGCGCCGGCCACTTGAGCAGCTGCGAGGGCACGCCGCCTGCCGAGGACAGCCGAAGCCGGCGCAAAGGCGCTAGCTGAGCCCTCCGCTTCCATGACCAGACGCGGGACCATCCGCGGCAGGCCGGGTGTCCGCGGCCTCATCCAGCGGCCGGTCAACCGCTGCTTACGCTCCCGCTAGTGGGCCAGTCCCAGGACCGGTCACCTTTTCCTGGTTGAAACCCCCATGGGCAGCGGCTAGCAGGCCGGGCCTCCGGCCAGGCCCTCAGCGACGCGGATTAGCAGAGCAGAGCAGCACAGTACATGTCGTGGCGATTGCGACTATCAGCATGGATCCGGACCGGCGGTGGCGGGAGATCGGGTCGTTCCAGACGTCAGGGCCTGGCGAGTGACCAGCACGGCAGCCGGTGACCGCACTCCGGCTGCAGTTAACGCGGCGGTCTGGATGATGCTTATTCGCCGCTGGCGGGGCATGCAGGGGCAGAGCCTTAAGGAGAGGGCTGGATAGCGATGACAGGAACGTCTTTGGCCGGGATCGTCATCGTCTGCGTCGTCATTGTGGCCGCGCTGGCTGTATGGCTGGGCATGGTCTTCTGGGCCCGCCGGCATCCGCGCTGGAAGCGGGGGCCGCGGGACGCCCGGCCGGGCGATGTCCGCGGTGGTGCCTTCAAAGCCGAAGGCGGCCGCTCTGTGTCACCGCGCAGAGACGCCCCGGTCGAGCCCACCGACCCGCTCGATCACAACCGCTGAAACGATCGCCGGATCCAGACGCCGCCCGGCCGACGCTGGGTGCGGATGCCGGGGCCGGACGCAGAACCGGGTGCCTGTCGACGCAGCGGGGGTGCGAGCGGCGGAGGGTTGGGCGGCGTTGCCGGGGTAGAGGTCATTACCTGTCTGGCCCGGCATGCACAGAAAGTTATTCACCACGCCGAGCCCGGCGGCTCGTCTGGTGGCCATCTCGCCACCTTCGCGCCGGCCACCGGCGGCACCGCCGGACCGTCGTGCCCAGCCGGGACGACTCGTGCAGCACCTGGACGCTACCTGCCAGAAAGGCCAGTACATGACTGACGACACCAGCCGCGACCCGCTAGCCGACCTGTCCGCCCAGGGTGTGGCGGTGTGGCTGGACGACCTGTCCCGCGAACTGCTCGCTAGCGGTCAGCTGCAGTCGCTCATCACCGGCCGGCACGTCGTCGGCGTGACAACCAACCCCACGATCTTCGCCTCAGCCCTGGCCAAGGGCGATCGTTACGACAACCAGATGCGTGATCTTGCCGGGCAGGGGGCCGACGTGGATGCCGCGGTCTTTGCCATCACCACCGACGACGTCCGCGCCGGCTGCGACGTCCTCGCCCCGGTTTACCAGCGGACAGCGGGCCGGGACGGGCGGGTCTCGATCGAGGTGGATCCCCGGCTGGCAGCCGATACCGCCGCGACGGTGCAGGCAGCTCGCGCGCTGCACACTGCGGTGGACCGGGACAACCTGTTCGTCAAGATCCCCGCAACACCGGAAGGTCTCGCGGCGATCAGCCAGGTGACCAGCGAGGGAATCAGCGTGAACGTGACCCTGATCTTCGCCCTCGCCCGGTACCGCGAGGTCATGGATGCCTACCTCAGCGGCCTGGAGCAAGCCGTAGCCGCAGGGCGGGACATCGCCGCGATCCGGTCGGTCGCCTCCTTCTTCGTCTCCCGGGTGGACACCGAAGTCGATTCCCGGCTCGACCAGCTGGCGGACAGCCGGGCCGCGAGGCTCAAGGGCCAGGCTGCAATCGCCAACGCCCGGCTCGCCTACCAGGCATACCAGGAACTGATCGCCAGCCAGCGGTGGCAGCAGCTGGCGCGCCTGGGAGCTCAGCCGCAACGCCCACTGTGGGCATCTACCGGCGTCAAGAATCCCGCCTATCCCGACACCATGTACGTAACCGAGCTGGTCGCGGCCGGCACCGTCAACACCATGCCGGGTGCCACCCTCGAGGCCTTCGCCGACCACGGCCAGGTCAGCGGAGACACCATCAGCGACCGCTACGCCGAGGCGCGGCGCGTACTTGACGAGCTCGGCGGCGCTGGCATCGACATCGATGATGTCACCAGCCAGCTGGAACGTGACGGCGTTGCCAAGTTCGGGAAAAGCTGGAGCGAGCTCAGCGCCACCGTCGCCGCCGAACTGCACCGCAGCCGCCAAGCCGCCCGCTCCTGACGCCGACTGCAAGGTAGCCTGTGGCCCGGCGCGGCTGGCTTGCGTGCAGCGGACTCGTCGGTTCCCCCGGCGCAGACGGCTACGGTAAAGGCCGCGCTGCTATGAGCCGCCAGCAGTCCGGCTTGTTCTGATGATCTGATCCGCTGCTTGCACTCGGAGATCTTCGAGCAGGTCGGCCTGACGGCGGGCGGTGGAGATGAGCCCATCGAGCTGGCCGGGATCGAGGCGCGGCTCCCGGTCGGCCAGGACCCGGAGGGTTCGCCATCCGGCGGCCTTGCCCTCGACTCCCAGCCGGAGCATTTCCAGTTCCTCAAGGCTGCTGAGAGGAGACCGGGCCAGCAGGTAACCGTTGGGCTTCAGCCGGCGGCTTTCTCGCCAATCCACGCGGCGTAAACCTTGTAGCCCCGGACCGGGATGCCAAGCGCGGCCATCATCTTCAGCAGCGCCGCCCGGTCTTCCGCGAGCTCATCAGCCAGCCTCTGCAGGACGCCGCCTGCCGCCGCGAGCTGAGGCGATGCTGCCATCCGGCGTGCCAGCTCTGTGCCTGCGGTCGCCCCAGCAAGATGATCATTGAGATAGATCCCAAGAAGGCTGTGCCCGGTCTGCCGGGTATCTTTCCCTGCCATGATGCCTCCCACCTGGTCGTATCTCCCTACTGCCTCTACCAGCGCAGCTCATGCAAACACCGGTTGCCCAGAAAGCTGCCCCTGCGGGCAGGACCAGTGAAAATACCGCGCGGAACCGTTAACGGAGCGCTCCCCAAACTGGTGTGGCAGGCGCGTGCGAGCGCGGTGCGCAGCCGGGCCCGGGTGCTTTAAGCCCCGGCTGGGCCGGGCGCGGGCCAGCCGTTCGAGTGCGCAGTGCACCGCAGAGAGCGGGCCACCTTGGTGAGGCTAGCTGTCCGTGGGTGGCCTCGCCTGGTCAATGGTCTGGCCCCCGCCTGCCCAGTGAGCAAGGCCACTGCTGGGCGCACAGCTACCGCGCATACTGCCCAGATCGGGCGGCCTTGAAGATCGTCCCGTCGCACAGGGCCGCGGATCGCTGATCTCGGCTGTGATGGCTGGCAGGAATCTGCGATCAAGCCCTGGTAGCCAGTCAGTGATCTGCAGGGCGGTCAGGCCCCGAGCGGAGATGCGTGAACTGGCCGCCGGGCACACAGGCGGGACCGGAACCGACCCGCGAAGCAAGCAATCAAAGGCCCGGCTGCCTCTGACCTCCTATAACCCGGCGATGAGTGTGAGCATTTCCGCATGCGATGTGCGGATGCGGTCGTTACCCGCTGAGGCGGCGCTCCTGGGGTTCACCAATAAGGCAGGTCAGCCGGCGCCGTGCGCCTCGGGGCCCGTTTCTGGAGGATCCAGCGGCGGAGGGCCCGGGTCCGGTGGTGTAGGCCCCGGGTCTGGCGTTGGAGCCGGACCCGGCGCTGGTGGCTGAGGGGGAGCCGGAGGTGGGAGCACGGGCTCCGGCGCGTCCGGTGCTAGCTGGCCCGGCTCAAGCGGAAGCGGAGAAGGCTGCGGCGGAGCGGGGTCCGGTGTCGTGGGCATAGCGCCGCGCTACCCCGGCTGGTGTCGCTTACGCCTGAGTCACTGATCCGCGGTCCGGGCCACGCGTACGGTGCTGCCTCGTCACGCTAGTCGCGTCACACGGGCGAGAGTTACGACCAAGCGGCGTTCCTCGTCGGCTATCACCCGCAGCAGCCCTGCTCGAGACCTCACTCGAGGGCCAGCCGTGCCGACGCCTCACCTGCGCTCATGGGGTAGCTGCTGGCTCATGTGCTACCCGGTGATCTGGCGTATGCGGAGACGGGGAGCCGGGCGTGATGCTCAGTGCGCCGCGGCAGGCAACGGCTGGCGTTGCTCGGTGAGGCGGCGTCCCCGGTCGTAGTCGTCGTCGGCGCCGTGGGTCAGCACGCCGACCGTGATCCCGCCCCGTCCGTACCAGACGGTAAACGCACCGCTGCCATGCTCGACGAGACGGGCACTTTCTGAGCGTGGCGGATGATCGCCAGGCGGCGGGCGGCGTTCTTGTCGAGTTCCTTGTCTGTCACAAGGGTCTCCTTTAGCGATCAGAGACCCCAGATGTCAACGATGTCCGTCAGTTCTAGAGGCCCGAAAAGCGCCGGCCCGCCCGAGCGGGCGTGCAAAAACGCCGCACAGCCCTGTGGCTGTAGCGGCGCCCTTGCGGAACAGCCGTTCGGCTACGCGGCGAGCAGCCGCTCGAAGAAGGAGCGGTATCGGCGCAGGCCGTGCCGTAGGTCCTCGGTGGACACGTCGTCACCACCGGCCCACCGTGATTCGAGCTGCTCGCGTTCGCTGGCGAACATCTGGGCTAGGCGTTGCATGAGCTCGGCGACGAGGGCATCAGCGTCCTGGACCGCCTTCCTTGGCTCGTCCACGAACTCTGCCTGGATGTCCTTCCACCGCACGTGGATGCTCTGCAGCTCATGGTCTTCTAGCAACGGCGCATGCGGCTGATCTCCGACGCCGAGGTCGCTGCGGGCTGCGGCCGGTTGCTCCGTCTGGGCGTCTTGCAGCGGGGGCTGGTCCGAGCTTGTGCGGCTCGCGCTGCCGGCGGTGGCGATCTGTTCGGTGCTCTGCGCTATGCCTTGCGTGCTTTCGGAGTCATTCATCGTGCACCTTGGTCCCTTCGGCTGATTATGTACGGTGATCCGGCGGCGTCTTGGCCGTCGGTGTGGCGGTCTCCGGCTCCTGGGTGTCGGCCATGTCAGATCCCTTCATCCAGCCGCACATGCCCGGCGGCTTGGCATTGCCTGGCGCACATACGTCCCGCCCGGGTCCTGCGGCTGCCCAGCATGCCGACAGCCAAACGCCGCAGGATCCGGACGGTCCCGCGGTCCGGATCGAGGTCTGAGGTTTGAGCGCGAGTGCCTCGGCGATGCGCAGGCCGCCGCCGCAGAGGATCGTCACCAGGGCCCGGTTGCGCTTGCGAGTTATCGACCTTGCCCGGCCTGTGATTCGCGCTGCTCGTACACACACTTATGAGATGGCGATAGCGGGTACCGGACAGGGCCCCCGCGCTGTCATGGCGGGCCGGTGGCGGAAGCCAGCCACCGCCGCGCCTGCGCGCTCGGCTGCCAGGCGGGCGGCCGGGCCGGCCGTCGTCGTGTCCGCGGCGGTTGCGGCCCAGTTCGGCGATGGCCTGGCGGTTCCGCTGTTCAGCGGAGCCGGCCCGCTGGCCATCGGCAGCCTGCGGTTCATCGCGGCAGCGGCACTCCTGCTCGCGGTCGTAAAGCCCTCGCTGCGGGGGCGGGCACGCCGGGAATGGCTGGCCATCATCGGTCTGGGCTGCGTGGCGGCAGGGATGAACTTGAGCTACTACGAGGCGGCCGCCAGGCTGCCGTTGGGCACCGCGGCCACGATCGAGTTCCTCGGCCCGTTCGCGATCACCGTGGTGGGCGCCTGGACCAGCCGCAGTGGCACCGAGCTGCTGTGCGCGGCGGGTGCCGCTGCGGGCGTCGGTGCCGTGTCGGCCGCATCCTTGCACGTTTCGCCGTCTGGGCTGGGCTTCGCGCTGGTGGCCGCAGCGTGCCTGGCGGGGTATGTGCTGCTGGGCGGCTGGCTCGCGCAGGCCTCGGGCCGCCCTGATTCCCTGGCCCTGGCCACCGCCGTCGCAGCGGCGGTGACGTTGCCGCTGCTCAGGCCCGCGGTCACGCAGCTGGGGCCGGGACCGGCCGCCCGCGGGATGCTGTCTGGCTGGCTGGGGATCGCGGTCGTCTACGCGCTGGAGCGGCAGGCGCTCCGGCTGACCTCAGCCAAGACGGTCAGCGTCCTGCTCAGCCTGGAGCCGGCGGTGGCCGCGCTGGTCGGCTACGTCGTGCTCGGCCAGCGCCTCACCCCCGAAATGCTGGCCGGAATGGCCTGCGTGCTCAGCGCAGTCACGATCATCGCCGCCCGCGCCCGCGAGCACCCGGCCGCGACCGCGGCCGGGCGGCGCACCCGTGGCAATCCGGGCCGGTGAATCAGGCGCAGCACCAGCACTAGGCAGACCGGACCCGTGGCGGGTCGCGGCCAGGCCGCGCAGTGGGTGTCCTGGCTGCTAGCCTCCCAGAATCCGCCGGTGTTGCGACGTTGACTAGAACCCGCCGTGCCGCCAGGGGTCAAAATTCGGGTTCTGGCACAGTTTCCGTGAGCTGCCCGGCGTGTCAGGCGGAGTCCTGATCGCGGCTTTTGTGATCAGGCTGGCCGTGCGATCTTGATGTTGCTGATGTTGCTGCTGCCTCACCTGGCGGACGTGCTGGTCGAGCCGACTGGTCAGCGGCGGTTCTGCCCAGTTGGCCGGCCGGCTGACATGCCTGAGGATTTACCCGGCGTCGCCTGGTCTGCGGGGGCAGACCCAGACCCTGGCGCCCCGGCAGCGATGGCCTCGCCCAGGTTGCCAAAGATCCGGAACACCCGGTCCAGGCCGGTGACCTTGAACACCCGCTGCATGGTAGCGCCGTCCATCACCAGACGGATTTCACCCCCGCCTGCCTGAGCCCGCTTATGTGCCCTGATCAGGACACTGAGACCGCTGGAATCGCAGAACCTGTTGGCCGTCATGTCCACCACAACGGTGGCGTCCTCTGGGCCTGCCAACTCAAGCGCCTCCCGCAACCGCTCGGCATTGGCCAGGTCAGTCTCAGCCGGCGGGGTGACCACAGCCAGGCCACCCACTGACCCGACCGAGAACCCCAGTGCAGTTGCACTTTCGCTCAAGAACCACCGCTCCTCCACGACTGGTTCCGGCCATCGTGGCTGGAACCCTTTACGGCGCAGGTTGGCGATCTACCCGCCGTCGGCACACCAAACGTTGTCGTCATCTCGGCACTCTGTCCAGTCAGGGCGCCCACCTCCCAGATGGGCACTTGCTCTACCGGAGGTCTCATGCGGCTTGCTGGCGGTGGCTCTTTCCTGATGTGCCCGGGGCAGCTGTGACGGCCTGCTGGCGCTGAAATACGAGCAGGGCGATGTCGTCGCGGGCGGGCTCGCTGCCCACCATGGCTCCCATAACCGAGATGCAGCAAGCGTCAGGCGGGCTAGCTGTTACTGCCTGGCGAAGCCGGTCCAGGCCGTCGTCGAGGAACTCGCCGCGGCGTTCGACCAGCCCGTCGGTGTAGAGGCAGAGCAGGGCGCCTGCTGGCAAGGGAATGGTGACCGAGCGCCGCGGCACGTCGGCGCTCACACCGATCATCAGGTCGGCCGGTATATCAGCAATCTGCGCGGGCCGCCCAGGGGAAGAGATGACCGGCGGCAGATGCCCCGCGGAGGAGATGTGAGCCTGATCGAGCGCAGGCTCTATGACCGCGTACAAGACGGTGGCGATGGCTCCGGGCTCGAAGTGTTGCATCTTGCGGTCCAGCAGAGTCAGGACCTGGGCCGGGTCGCGGCTTTGCAGGGCGTAGGAGCGCAGCGAACTGCGGATCCGTCCCATAATCACCGCAGCCTGCAGCCCAGAACCGGCGACATCGCCGATTACCAGGCACAGTTCGCCAGTGGGCAGCGTGAACACGTCATACCAGTCGCCTCCGACCGTGCCGGTGCCAGGGATGTAGCGGGCGGCCATTTCGGTGCCCGCGACGGCGGGCAGCGCTGAGGGGACCAGGCTGCGCTGCAGCGCTGTCGCGGCGATCCGGTCATCGCGGGTCAGCATCGACTGCACGGCCACGGCCGCGCGGTCGGCGGCCAGCTGCAGCAGTTCGGCGTCCTGGCTGGTGAAGTTGCGCACGGTCAGTGACCCCAGGTGCAAGACACCGAGCACCTGGCCGCCGGCGATCAGCGGCACCCCCATCAGGGACTGGATGCCCTTGTCCAGCAGGATCGGGTTGATCACAGTGGTGCGGTCGACATGGCCGATGATGACCGGCCGGCGCTCGGCCGCCACGCGCCCGGCGAATCCCCGGCCGACCGGAATCCGGACCCCTTGGCTGACCTCTTCTTCCAGGCCGGCGGCTGCGGTTGCAATCAGGGTGCTCGAGGTGTTGTCCAGCAGCAGCACCGCAGCGGTATCCGCTTGAAGAACGTCTTTTGCACGGCGGAGCAACTCGTCGAGAAATTCCTGGTCATCAAGCCGCGACAGCGCCGCGTCCGTGATCGTCTGAATGTCCCGGAGTCTGCCCTCCGCGGACACGCCAGCTACTTCGGCGGTCACCGGGCGTCCACCAATCTGGTGCGCGGCACCCCCAGGTCAGTACGACCTGGCCTGCTCGGATCAGCACGGCCGTTGTCCCAACCGTGTCCGTCAGCGTACAGGCTCACGCTGACACGGCAGGCCGGAGCAATAATCGCCGCCTGCTGCTGTTGCGGCAATGCCATGCGTGGGCGATCCCGGGTAGACGTCGTGCATGGCTGGAGAGTCGCGGGCTAGCCGCCCGCAGCCCAGGCGACCGAGCACCTGCCGCTGATGACGCTAAGACGGGTCCAGGCGCATGTGCAGGCGGGTGGTAGTGCCCGCCCGGCCCGTTCTCGTCTGGACGAGATCACAGACCTGATTGACCAGCCACAGGCCCTTACCGCCTGCCAGGTCATCGGACGGAGCCCGGTGCATGGCGAGCGGATCGGTGATCTGGCCGGTGTCAGCTACCTGGCAGACGATCTCTTCCCTGACTCGCCAGAACTGCACAGTCCCGCCGCCGTCTGTGTGGTGCAGCGTGTTGGCGGCGAGTTCGCTGGCGGCGAGCACGAGATCAGTGCTGCGCGGCGGCGTGAGCCCGGCACACCTGGCCTTGCTGGCTACGAAGCTGCGCACTGGGGCCAGGTCGTCCGAGTAGCCCAGCGCCTCAGCGTGAGCGGGCGGGCTGGGCAGCGCCCGCTTGCAGCGCGGCGGAAGCTCCGGCGGCCCCAGGTACCTGGGGCTGGCTGTCTCCTGCCCGTCCTCGATCACGGCCGGGTGCGTACTTGCCGCATCGGCCATGACTGAGCCAGGAAGCCTGGTGCTGTCGTAAGGGCAGAGAACCGTAACCGGGCTGTCGCGGAACGCCAGGTTCATGAGCGCCTCATGCCTGGTCGCCTCCTGCACCTCTGCGGCCGTACGGCCGGGCCAGATCGGCTCGCCGATGCAGCAGACGCGCTGACCACGATGCTTGTCGGCAAACGTGAGGAAGGCCGGCATGATCCGCGCCGGGTTACGGCCCAGCTTCGCCATGTCTATCAGGGTCACCCGCGCCGAGTCGTCAGCCAGCTCCCGGTGCACCTGCTGCAGCCGCGCATGGCCATTGGGAATCGCAACTAGAACGGCGTCGTCGCGCGCCCGGCTGGCCCGGATGAAGCTGCGCAGCGCTGCCATGTACTCGCCGCGACCGCGGTAGAACAACGCCATATGACGGAACCCGTCGCTGGAGGCTGCGGTGACAGCCATGGCACCCCACGCACGTCCGGGCCTGGCCGCGCTCCGACTCGCCTACCGGAATGCGATACGGGAGGAAGCAACGAGACTCCAGACCCTGCGGCACATCGCGAAGTCCGCGGATGCGGCTGCCGGGGTCCAGAGCAACACCTCCACGATACGCCCCTGTGATCTGGTGCCACGAGCGCCCAGTCGGCCTCCCCGGAGGCGACCGCCGACCCTGCGGCCCGCTATTGCCGAACCGGAACTGGCCAGGCTGCGCTGATGTGGCGCAGCTGGGGGTGGTTATCGTGCAGGCATGGGACCATCGGCCTACGCCGCATTCGTGACGCGTGGTCTCGAAGACATCGCCGTGGCGGAGATCACTGCGAGCCCGAATGCCATGCGCCCGCTGGAGACGAGACCCAAAGTGGTCATGGTGCAGGCCGCGGACTCGCAATCCTTTCGGCACCTTCGAACGGTCGATGATGTCGCCATCGTGAGCGCACAGTCGTCTTCGGTCGACGACCTGCAGGATCTGATCTCCCTGACGGCGGATGGCGTGGACCTGGAGAAGTCGATCGAGATCACGCAACGTGCTGACCGCCTGGACGGCACGTTCTCCATCACGGTTTCCGCCGCACATACCGCGTACGGGCCAGCCAGCGCCATTGAGGACGCGGTTGCGCGCGTGATTTCGGCTCGCCACGGATGGCGGCACGTTCAGCTGCAGCGCGCACCTATCGATGTCCGCGTGTTCATCGACGGTGCGTGGGCACTGGTCGGCGTCAGGCTCTTCGATGAACCGCTCTCGCGCCGGTCATACCGCGTGGTCAATGTACGCGGCTCGTTGCGGCCCACCGTCGCTGCCGCACTTGTTCGGATCGCAACGTCCGACAAGAAAAAGCAGCGCATTTGGGACCCGTTCTGCGGCTCCGGGACCATTATTTGCGAGGCGGCAGAACTGGGCCATGAGGTCTGGGGAACCGACATCGACTCCGAGGCGGTGAACGCCTCCCGGGAGAATATCTCCGCCGTGGCGCGCGAGTACTGGGGCCGGATCGAGAACGCCGACTCGACCTCCCCCAAGACCTGGAAGAAGCACCATACGGCAACTGCAGTGATCTCGAATCTTCCGTGGGGCAAGCAGGTGGCTATCAAGAGCAAGAAGGCACTCTACGACAGCGTCGGCGCAGGTGTGGCGGACCTCGGACGGCGTGGAGGCACGGGAGTACTGCTCACAACTGAGCCGAAACTCATCATGCAGCGTTTTCGACGG
Source organism: uncultured Actinomycetota bacterium (assembly GCA_963844655.1). GTDB lineage: Bacteria > Actinomycetota > Actinomycetes > Streptosporangiales > Streptosporangiaceae > JASHPR01. The sequence goes on from CAWJPA010000003.1 coordinate 852,651, forward strand.
GAAGCCGGCCTGATCATTGATGAGCGAAGAATTGGCCTGCTGGGCCAGACGCCTACCATACTTACCGTCAGGCCGGCCAGTTGAGACGTGGCGATGGTCCGGGGATGGTGACCGGCTGCGAGGGCATGGGCGCGCTGCCAGCGGGTGAGGCCATCAGCCGGCCGGCCGGCTGTGGCGAGCAGGTCACCCTGGAGATCAGCTTGGACGGGCCAGGCGGAACATTCTCGCGATTAATTCTGTTGCAGGCCGTACGGTGGGCCCCTACCCTCAGTAACAGAAGGAAAGGAATCCCAGTGAATACGTGGTCTGGTTACCCGCGCGAGCGACACGTGAGGCATCTCGGCATGCCCGCGTTCTTGCAGCCGTGCCTGACCCTGGTCGCCGGGGAGGCTTCTGGATAGAGGTGTAGACACCGACCGGAAGCCGCTCGCAGGGATAAGCCCGGCGGGCGGTTTTCATGTTCATGGACATATGGACGTAGCTCAACCAGGAAGAGCGCTGGCCTCCAAATCCAGCGGTTGCAGGTTCGATTCCTGCCGTCCATGCGAAGCACCACCGATGGGTGTACGTGCCTGCGAGTTGACAACTGCACAGCGGAACACAATGGAACGAGGCAGGTCGATCCGCGGGCGGAAGTGTGCGCCGGCGTAACGGCCTGTTCCGGCTGCCCGTCACCCAGAAAAGGGCAGCCGCGTGGGCTGCTAGCTCCAATTGGCAAGAGCAACTCCCCTGCAAGGAGAAGGTTCCCGGTTCGAGTCCGGGGCGGTCCACGGACTGGCCATAGCCGAGTGGCAAGGCGCGTGCTTTGGGAGCACGAAATCGGAGGTTCGATCCCTCCTGGCCAGACGTGCGGCATTAACACAACGGCTAGTGTGCCGGCCTTCCAAGCCGAGAATGCGGGTTCGACTCCCGCATGCCGCTCTGCGCGCCGCGAGCTATACGGGTGAAGCACTGGACTCTTAATCCAGGGAGACGGGGTTCGAGCCCCTGGCGGCGCACCAGGCGGGAGTGAGGCAACTGGCAGACCTCGCGGGCCCAAACCCCGCGGCATGCGCGTTCGACTCGCGCCTCCCGTACCGATGCCCGCTGGTCCAACTGGCAGGACGCCGCGTTCTGGGCGCGGATGGTCGTGGTTCGAATCCACGGCGGGCAGCGACGCCGCCGCGCACGGCTGCGGCCCCGCCCTCGTAAGGCGGACGATCCGGATCGGCACCGGACGGCGGCTCCAATGTCCTCGTAGCCCAATTCGGTAGGAGGCACCAGCCCGAGGCGCTGGGCAGTGTGCGTTCGAGTCGCACCGAGGACACGATTCCCTCGCTCCCACGGCGCTCTAGGCCAACTGGCAGAGCCACCAGGCCCAGACCCTGGGTGATCTCGGTTCGAATCCGAGGAGCGCTACGCAATGAAGCATTGGCTCAGTGGCCACAGCAGCGGATGGAGGTTGGCCAATGATGCTGGGTGAGGCGCTAGCCGAGCGGGCTAGCAAGAAGAAGCAGCTCGAGCAGACCGCGGCGCGGGCCGCCGCGGTGGCCCGCTACCAGGAAGGCGAGCAGCCGGCGGAGAGCGCGGACGAGCTGCTGGCCAGGGGACGCGCGCTGATCGGCGAGCTGCGGGAGCTGGCGCGCAGGCGGATCAGATCGCCGAGGCGCGCCGGAACCTAGACGTCCGGATCCAGCAGGCCGGCTGGGCGACCGAGCTGCTTGAGTAGCACGATTTCCGGGCCGGCGGGAGCCGGTAACCAGGATCGGCCGGGGCGAGCACGTGCTCAACCTCTTGGTGCTGTGAGGGGAACTCCCGCCGGCCCGGTGAGGCAAGCAGAAATGCGATCCGGTGTAGTTCAACGGCAGAACAGCGGGCCGTTAACCCGCCGATGCTGGTTCGATGCCAGCCACCGGAGCGGTTCGGAATCTCCAGCGGTATCGAGCTCCTGTGGTGAAACGGAGATCATGCCGGATTACGGATCCGGTGGTGAAGGTTCGAGTCCTTCCGGGAGCGCTCACGGCCTGTAGCTCATCTGGATAGAGCGCCGCTTTCACACGGCGGAGGCAGCAGGTTCGACACCTGCCGGGCCGACCGGTGCCTGGACCCAGAAAGCGAGGGGCCCGGCTGTGACCCGGGCATGAGCGGGGGCAGTACCCGTCAGGCACCCTGAGGGCGAGCTGATTATGTGGTGAGAACACCCGGCAGTAAACCGGTCGCTTCGGCTGTGCAGGTTCGACTCCTGCCTCGCCCACCACGCCCCGGGCGGCGGCATTCCCTCCCTGGCAGCGGATCCTGCCTCCGAGCGTCCGAAGCTCGGTTGCCCCAGTTCGACTCTGGGCGGGGAGACGTACGGGTGTTCCGCTGTGCGCAGCAGAAACGGGCTGGCCCCGGCGCCATTGCCGAGGCCAGCCCAGATCCCGCCCAGACCTTAGTCGGCGGGGCCGTTGGCCAGCACCACCGTGGATGAACTGGTCTGGCCTGACCCGTCTGTCCAGGTGACGCTGACCTTGTCACCGGGGTGGTACTGCTGGAGCAGCGAGCTGAGATCGTCGGGCGACGACACCGTGTGGCCGCCAACCGACTCGATCACATCGCCTGCGCCCAGCCCGGCCTTAGCGGCGGGCGAGCCGGAGAGCGCGCCCGAGATGGCCGCGCCGCTGCTGGTCTGGCCGCTGTCGCCGCCGAAGCCGCTCTGCGCGGTGTCCTGGGACGCGACCTCCACGCCGAGGAAGCCGGTGGCGCCGATGTGCACCGTGGCCGAGGCGTGGCCCGCCTCGATCTGGCTGGCGAGCGACAGCGCCCGGTTGATCGGGATCGCGAAGGCCTGCGTCGCGGTCTGCCCGGACGAGGGCTGGCCCGACGACGATCCCCCGTCGGGGGACTGCCCGAACGGCGACTGGCCGGACCCTCCCTGCCCGGAGCCCCACTGGCCTGACCCCCACTGGTCGCCCGGCCACTGTCCGTACGGGTCCTGGCTGGACGGAGACTGGCTCCCGGCTGCGGTCTCGGAGGCGGACGAGGCCGCGGTGTTGATGCCGACCACCTGCCCGGCGGTGTTCACGAGCGCGCCGCCCGAGTCACCGGGCTGGATGGGCGCGTTGGTCTCGATCATCCCGGTGAGGTGCTCGGACGAGCCGCCGCCCTCGTCGCTGGCGGTGATGGCCTGACCCAGGGCGGTGACGTGGCCGGGCGCGACCGACGGGGTCCCGCCCTTGCCGCCCGCGTTGCCCAGGGCGACAACCTTGTCGCCGGACTTGACCTGCGACGAATCGCCCAGGGTCACCGTGGTCAGACCCGAAGCGTTCTTGAGCTGTATCACCGCGACGTCGCGGGTCTTGTCGTAGCCGACGACCGACGCCGTGTAGGTGTGGCCGTTGCCGATGTCGGTGACCTTGATCGACGTGGCGCCGTCGATCACGTGGTCGTTCGTCAGGATCTCACCCGTCGAGTTCAGCACCAGGCCGGTGCCCGCGGCTTCGGCGCCCTGGTAGCCGAGCGAGGACACGACGTCAACGAGTCCGGGGTCGGTTTTGGCCGCGATCTGGGACGTGGTGAGCGGCGTGCCCGCCGAGGCCAGCGCCCCGGAGGCACTCAGGCCCCAGGCCGTTCCGGCGCCGGCCACGACGAACGCGGCGGCGGCGGCCACCGCGACCCGGCTATAACGCCGGCGCTTGGACGGGCGGGCCGGCTCGTCGTCCCACCCGCGGTAGCCCTGCCAGCCGCCTGGGCCGGTCGGGCCGCCGGGACCGGTCCAGCCCCCGCTGCTGCTCCACCCGCCGGAACCCTCCGCGTGGCGCGGGGCATACGCGGGAGGAGGCGGCTGAGGCGGAGAAACCGGCTGTATCTCCGGGCGTCCGGCCGGGGCCGGCTGGTCCTGGTTCGTGCTCATGGAAAGGCTCCCCTTTGTGCTGATGCGTTACTTCGATAGTGGGGGCCCTGGCTGCGAGCCAACCCTGACGATCCGCTGAGTTAGCCTCAAGGATCCAGAGACACCGGCGGCCTTCAGCTAACGGTCAGGAAGTGTCCAGCGAACGGCCAGCCGCCGGGGCAGCGAAGGCCTGCCTGGGAGGCGGAGAAGCTGCGTGAGCGGCCGACACGCCGGCGCAGCGCAGGCTCAAACGGGTTTCGCCGGCGGCAGCGTCGGTAACGTTGACGATTACCTGCCGGATGAGCCAGAGGGTTGACCAGCAATGGCGAATGAGGCAACGGAGCTCTCGGACCGCTGGATTCTCCCGCTACGGGGAAGCCGGGTAACGGGGATCGGCTGGGGGGACAGCGTCCGGTTCCAGCTGGAGCCGCCCGGCGAGGTAACCGTCGGCCCCGGCGCCTTGTTCACCGAGGGCCCGACGGCTGCTCCGGGGACCGAGGCGAAAACGCTCGGCCAGCTCGGTCATGACGAGGTCGAGCACTCTCGCGGCGCCCAGATCCTGTCCGCGGTCGCGTTCAAGAACGGCGCGCTGCGCGTCGTGCTCGACAACGGCTGGCACCTGAACGTCCGTGCCGCCGAGCCTTTCGTGCCCGCCTCGGTCAAGGCCGGCGACGAAGTGATCTGGTCGCGATCAGGCGGGTGACAGGCGGGCCGTCTCGTCGTTCAGCCACAGGCCGACCAGCCCGCGGAAGTGCTCGACGAACTGCTCCTGCTCGTTTGCGGGGTAGGTCGACCGCACGGTGTCGACGAGCAGCCGGTCGAACGCGGGGCCGCTGACCCAGTCGAGCACCCGGCGGTCGATGTCCGGCAGGTGCTTGTCGCAGAAGTCCCGGTAGGCGTCGACGTCGAAGTAGGCGTCGGCCAGCCGCCGGTACTCCGCCAGCTTCTGCCCGTAGTCGAGATCGGCCCGGTCGCTGATGTCGAAGTAGCACCGGGTGTCCTGGTCGATGCGCGGCCGCCTGCCGGTGGCCAGGCAGAACACGGTCCACTTCACCAGGGTCCGCATGGCCCAGGGGAAGTAGTAGTGCAGCGAGGTGAGCGACACGTCGGGGCAGGCGTTGGCGTAGTCGATGGGGTAGACGTCGCCGCCCTTGACCAGCATCTCGCAGGAGTTGAACTCCCAGCGGAAGAAGCTGTTCACCACCCGGGAGATCGTCACGACCTCGGTCCCGGCGTCCGGCTCGAGGAACTCGTAATCGACGCGGTACCGCTCGTGCATCGGCGCGTCCGGGTCGAACCGGACCACCATGGTCTCGGCGCCGATCGACAGCGCCCGCGCGAACGCGTCGAAGCCCTGAACCGACGCCTGCAGGTGCATCAGCATGCCGCCGGACTCGTCATAGGCGCGGTGCAGGTCGGCAGGAGTGTCGATCCGCGATACCCCGCGCCACCCGCCGCCGTCGTACGGCTTCATGTACAGCGGGTAGCCGATCTGCTCGGCCACCGCGTCCAGGTCGAACGCCTGGTTGTAGCGCTGTGACGTGAACGCGTACTTGTCGTGGTCGACCGGGTTCTTGTACGGGACCAGCACCGTCTCCGGGATCTTCAGGCCCAGCCGGATCATGGCGCAGTAGGCGGCGTGCTTCTCCATGGCCTGGAACGTGAACGGCGAGTTCAGCAGGTACACGTCGTCCATGAGCGCGGCCTTCTTGAGCCACTCCCGCGGGTGGTAGTACCAGTACGACAGCCGGTCGATGACCAGCCCGGTCCGCGGCCTGGCGCGGAGGAAGAACGGCTCGATGGTCAGCCGCTCGGTGGCGAAGCTGTGCTGCCGCCCGGCGTCGTCGCCCACCGGGCCGAGGCCGGCCATCAGGTGCTCGAACGCGCGCGGCCAGTCCTCCTCGGTGCCGAGCAGCAGGCCAACCAGATGCCGGACTTCACCATCCACGGGATCTCCCGGTCATAACGCGCAGGCAGGACAGTTACCCATCGGACGTTAGGCCGGACATGCCCGCCGTGTCGAGATGGGCGGGTGCGCCCGGTGGGGTGCCGGGCCTGACCGGGGCGCCGGGCGGGGTCAGGTGAGCTCCTCGAGGTAATGCGGCAACATCCGGCGCCAGGTGGGCCAGTCGTGCGCCCACTGCGGGCCCCAGTCGTCCACCCGGTTGGGTATCCCCTTCGCACCGAGCGCCGACGCCATCCGCCAGGACTCCCCGATGTCCTCCCACGCGCCCGCCCCGGCCGCGAGCACCACCCGCCGCTGCCTGAGCTGCTCCAGGTGCGTCCCGTCCAGCCCGGGCAGGAACTGCAGCGGCGCCGAGTAGTACAGGTCCTGGCTCCAGGCCTCGTCGTAGAACCGCTCGATCCGGTAGGTCCCGCTCATGCCGACGGCCGCGGAGAACGCGTCAGGGAACCGGCACAGCATGGCCACGGCGTTGAACGCCCCGATCGACGCGCCGCCGACGATCACATCCAGCGCCTCGCCGCCGAGGTCCGCGTAGATCGCGGGCAGAACCTCCCACCGGATGCACTCCTGGAACTGGCTGAGCAGCCACAGGCGGTGCCCCACCGGGTCCGTCTTGGTCACCATCGCCTGCCCGGCCACGCTGTCCACCGAGTACAGCTTCACCTTGCCGCCGACCAGCAGGTCGCCGCACGCGTCGACGAGGCCGTTGCGCTCGACTTCCTCGGCGTCGCCGCCCGCGGTCGGGAACACGAGCACCGGGCTGCCCCACGACCCCCACCGCACGACCGTGATCTCGCGCTGCAGTCGCGCGGAGTACCAGCGCTCCCGAACCTTGGCCGCGTCACTCATGCTGACCTGGGAAAATCCATGAGAACCCCTCCCGCAGGCGGTCGCGCCAATTCTCCCAGCTGTGCCCGTCGCGGGCCTCGGTGTAGCGGACGGTGATCCCCGCGGCCTCGAAAACCGGCACCATGGCCCGGTTCGGCACGATCAGCGGCTCGTACACGCCGCAGCTCACGAACGCCCGCCCGGCGACCCGGCGCGGGTCGGCGCGGAACCCGTTGACCAGCCGCACCACCGGCGCCAGCTCCGGCCGGCCGGTGTTCTCGGTGCCGTTGTCGGTGAACACGAACGACCCGGACTGCAGCAGCAGCGAGCCGTAGCGGCCCGGGTACCGGCACGCGGTGGACAGCGCGGCGACCCCGCCGAGGCTCGCGCCCATCAGGCACCGCGCGGGCGGCCCGGCCAGCGGGTACCTCGCCTCCAGGCGCGGCACGAGCTCGGTGGTCAGGAACCGGGCGTGCGCGGCCGAGTCCGCGTACTCGGCCAGGCGGTCGCCGGGGGACACGAACGCCGCGACGACCCCGGCCATGTCGCCCCGGCCGATGAGGTTGTCCAGCACCGTCTGCGCGGCCGCGTACTTGAGGTAGTCGCCGCCGTCGTGGACGATCAGCAGCGGGTACCTGGCGCCGCGCCGGAAGCCCGCGGGCAGGTAGACGGTGACCGCGCAGTCCCGCTGCAGGGCGCGGCTCGCCACCAGCACCTCGTCCAATGTGCCGTTACGCTCCTGCGCCCCCGGCTGTGTCCACTCCGGGGTCTCGTACCCGTGGGCAAAGCACACCGAGGTGCTGCCGAACGGGTTGTGCGCGAGATGCGGGTTCAGCGGGTCGTTGAACCGCTCGCGCTGCCCGCCGCGGCTGGTCTCGAGCTGATACTCGACCCGGGAGCCTTCCGGCAGGTCGATGATCACGTACCACAGGTCGGTGCCGTCCACCCGCCGCAACGGGACCGGCCCGTGGAACCGGAAGATCCCGTGATGGAGCACGACCTCGTCGGCCTCGCCCCGGTACAGGAACGTGCAGCGGGTTCCCTCGACGATGGGCGCGGTGCGCCGGGCCAGGAACCGGCTCACGGCGGCGCTGTTGAGCGGCGTGCGCGCGATGAGCCGGTTGATGGCGAGCCTGCGGCTGGCCGTGTCGGCGACGGCCGGTGCCGCGACGTCCGGCCGTGGGGCGGCGTCCACCGTCACGACGCGTACACGTGCAGGGTCCGCCCCACGGCGTCGAGCATCCCGCGCAGCGTGTCGTAGTCGGGGTGGCGCATCCGCACGTAGGCGTTGGCCATGTACCCGGCCTCGACGGGCTGGGTCGGCGTGCCAGGTTCTGGCAGAGACGCGTCGATCACCCATTCGTCGAACTGTTCCCGCAGCTCGTCCACGCCCGAGTACCCGGTGATGGCGCCGTCCTGATCGGGGCGGAGTGCCACGATGCCACTGGCGTAATGGCGCGAAGGCGATGAGCCGGTCTCGCCGCGGGTGATCGCGCTGGCCCACGCCCGGTAGACGTCCATGTCATTACCCGCGGAGTACAGATCCCAGGCCCCGACCCCGGGCGGGCGGCACCCGATCTCGGAGAACTTCAGTCCCTTCGGCCCGAAGAACCACTCCATATGCGTGGCCGACGTCTCGATCCCGAGCGCGGTGATCACGCGCTGCCCCATCTCGCGCAGCTCGCCGTACTCCGGCGCGGTATCGATCCGGTTGGTCGAGACGAACTGCGGCGAGATCCACCGCGCCCGCATCGCGTCGAGCACGTTCGGGTAGTAGTGCGACGCGAAGTCGGCCGCGACCGCGCCGTTGATCGTGATGGTGTCGTAGAACCCCTCGTGCCCCTCGATGAACTCCTCCACCGCGATCGACTCCGCGCCCTGGCCGCCGAACACGCCGAGCGCGTGGTCGAGGCCGGCCGCATCGTCGGCGCGCATCGTGTCCAGCGCGCCAGCGCCGCTGCGCGGCTTGAGGATCACCGGGTACCCGGTCTGCTCGGCGAACGCGCGCACCTCGTCGGCGCTGTTCGCCGCGGCCGACGCGGCGGTCGGCACGCCCGCCTCGCGCAGCGCCTGCTTCATCGACGGCTTGTCGCGGCACAGCCAGGCCGTCCGGTACGACGTGCCGGGGATCGAGCACGCCTCCCTGACCTGCGCCACCGGCAGCGTGTGGGCCTCGACCGTGGCCTCGAGCCTGTCCACCCACATCTTGTCCTGCGCCGCCCGCACGGCCCAGGTCAGCGCGTCGGTGTCGGTGACCGACGAGATCTGCTGGTAGTGGTCCAGCCAGCCCTTGAGCTGGTCGTCCAGCGCGTCGGCCGGGTACTCGCCGACGCCGATCACCGTCGCACCGGACTCGGCCAGCGCCCGGGCGAACTGGCGCTGGTTGGCCGGGAAGAACGGCTCGACGAACACGACATTCATGCCAGGCATGCTATCCGGGAGCGATCTTTGAGACGCCCCCCGAACGCGGCAGTTCCCCCAGCGCTCCGGGGCCGAGTACTCATGGTGAGTGGCCGTCAGCCGGTGCCGAGGGTGAAGAAGATCATCCCGGGTCAGGACGGAGCCCGTCGTCCCTATTCTATTCCTTATCGCGGTTGCCGCCGGCCCAATTGTGGCTTGTAGGTTCTTATCTTGCCTCCTACTTCGGTAAGTCAGGCATGTTACACCAGCAAGGTTGCTAGGAAGGCTTAGCTCTTTATCACGCGGATGAATAATAAGGACTCGCCGGGGGCTCAAAGAACCAAGAAACACCCCACCTCAAGGATAACATTATCCGTAGGCACGGTGTTATTCGAAGGTTCACTTACCACCTATAAACGATCACTACAGAATCGGAGGGGGTCAACCGACGGGTCGACCCCCTCCGATTCGACGCCGCAATCAGTGGCACGATCCGGGCGCTCAGAACAATAGATCGTCGAACTCGCCCTTCTTCGCCCCATCGAGAAATGCACTGAATTCGTTTGGCGTATAGACAAGTACTGGGCCGCCGGGATCTTTTGAGTCTCTCACGGCGATTTTGCCAGCAACGGAGGCTATCTCGACGCAGGATCCGTTGGTTGTGCTGCGCTGTGCTTTGCGCCAAACGAGAGCCATGCGCTCCGAAGTAGTTAATGTCATCTTTCTTCGCATCGTTACCTTCCTCTATATTGTACGGCGGTCACGGGCCATCCGTGCCCGCAGTGATGCTGATCCGGAAAACAATAACGGAGGGCGTGACATCTGGTCACGCCCTCCGTTAGGTATAGCTTGCCGAAATACTCTGTTATGAAAGAGATCGAGTCGGTAGGATTGAGGGCAATAGTGCGGAGCCGGGAAAAAATTTGCCGGTATCTTTCTATGTCGGCTGGCCGCTCTAGGTAGATGTTCCCGACCAGTCCCTCGACATAGACAATGTCTGACACGAGGGACTGCTCGAAGTTCAGGATGCAGAAGTTGCTGTCCATGGCGGGATGCGCGCCGACGTCGAACGGAATGACCTGGACGGTGACATTCTCCTGCCCAGCCGATTCGGCAAGCCGCTGCAACTGGGCAGCCATCACCTGCCGCCCGCCCACTAGCCGGCGCAGAACCGCCTCATCCAACACCGCGTGGCACTGCTGCTGCCGCCCGCCCTCGCCTTCAGCGAAGTGGGCTTGCCGGTCGAGCCGGGCCTGAATGCGCTGTCGGCGTTCCTGCGGGCTGAGCTGTGGCGGTTCCCCTGCCCGCAGCATGGCACCGGCATACTCCTCTGTCTGGAGCAGGCCCGGAACCACCCCGGACATGTAGATTTTGATCGACTCCGCTTCGGCCTCTAGACCTACGTAGGACCCGTAGGGCAGAGCGTAGTGCTGCCACCAACCGCGCTGCTTGCCTTCCCTGGCAAGAGTCATGAGGTTCTCGCGCTCGGTGGGATCCGTGACTTCGTAGAGGTTGCACAGATCGCGTATGTCCCGTGCGCTGGCACCGCTTTGCCCGGTTTCGATCCGGCTCAGCTTGGTCGGAGAAAACAGGAGCCGCTCCGTGACCTCTTCGGCGGTCAGCCCACGATCTGTGCGGAGCGTGCGCAGCAGTGCGCCCAGCTCTCGGCGGCGGATGGTAGGGCTACCTCCGCGTATCACTTTCGCCTCGTATCTCCCACAGAACGCTTGGTGTCCCGGCCGTGTCCTACCGGCACCGAACGACCGTTTCTGACTACAAAACCGCACTTGCGATTTTTGCTTGCGCGGCTCACTATCGAAGCAGAGGCGGCGCCAATAATCAAGTGGAAGATCGCGGCGTTTGGCTGAATGGTCGGCCGCAAGCTTCGCCGCAGAGTGGTGCCCAATACCTCGGGAAGGAGGCCCGCCGTCAGCAGCCTTTGTAGATGAACTACAGCAAACTGGGCCGATGTTTGCCCATCGGCCCAGCCTATGCCACCTTCCCAGCCCTGGATGAGAGTAGGGATTTGGTAGACATGCACAACCGTATCACCCTTGCGAGCCATGGCAAGGCCTATCTTGGCGGCGTTGCCTGGCTGAGCCGGACCTGGTCCGCCGGCGCAAACCTCGGCCGTGCACTGGCGCTCCGTCAGGGGTTGGCTGACGGCGGCCCGCGGGCCCCTCCGCAGGCGGACGCGCTCCGGATCCACGTGGATCCGGAGACGAGACGAGACTGGGCCGATGTGAGGTATCGGCCCAGTCCCAGCGATCACCCATCTGCCGATGATCGTGATGACTCGATGCTAACAACCTGATCGGCACGCGTCACGAGCCGCCGTTGCCGTCTTTCGGCAGCTTGGCGCTCGTTTTGCGTGCCCCGGCGGCCCTCAGGCCTGCCGCGGGCTGCCCGCCGCAACCGGCGGGCAGCATTCCCCGGTGGGGCGTCGGTCATCGCACCTGCTGCAGCGGCCAGGTCTACCCGGGCCGCCGCGCGCCGGGAAAGCGCGACGATCCATCAGGAACAGCCATGCTCATGCCGAAAACAGCCCCTCAGAGTGTCGAATCGATTCGAACAGCCATAGTGGTGTTCGCAGTTATTGCCGTTGTCTTCTGGCGCGTGTTGCTCAAACTCGTGCTGATGATTGTGGCGGTGCTGCTCGTTATCCTGCTGACCAGTGGGGTGATCCTGCTGTTCGATGGCCTTCACCACGCGGCTAGATAACCGGCCTGCCGGTCGGTCTGCATATTCGGCGGAACGGATGCCCGGCCGGCAGGGCCAGCCCAGGATTCAGGGTCAGCCTGGCGGCAAGCCGACCCTACCGGCCAGGTACTGTCCGGAGGCATGAACGCCGACCAGCTCGCCTCTGCCGTCCGCCAGGCCCTGCCCTCCGTCCGCGCCGATCTTGAGCGGCTGGTGCGGATCCCCTCGGTGTCGGCGGACCCGGCGGCCGCGCCGCAGGTGCGGGCCAGCGCCGAGGAGTCCGCCGCGCTGCTGCGCCAGGCCGGGCTGGCCTCGGTCGAGATCCTCAGCGCCGACGGCGGCCAGCCGGCCGTGGTCGGTCACCGGCCCGGGCCGCCCGGCGCCCCGACCGTGCTGCTGTACGCGCACCACGACGTGCAGCCCACCGGCAGCCGCGCGGACTGGGACAGCGACCCGTTCGTGCCCACCGAGCGGGACGGGCGCGTGTTCGGGCGGGGCGTGGCCGACGACAAGGCGGGGATCGGGGTGCACCTGGCCGCGCTGCGGGCGCACGGCGACGAGCTGCCGGTGGGGGTGACGGTGCTGGTCGAGGGCGAGGAGGAGATCGGCTCGCCCACGCTGGCGCCGTTCCTGGCCACGTACACCGACAAGCTCAGGGCCGACGTCGTGGTGTTCGCCGACGGGGTGAACTGGACCCTGGACACCCCGTCGCTGACCACCTCGCTGCGCGGCGGCGCCAGCGTCACCGTGGAGGTCAGGACGCTGCACCACGGCATTCACAGCGGCCTGTACGGCGGCCCGATCCCGGACGCGCTGACCGCGCTGTGCCGGCTGCTGGCCACCCTGCACGACGAGCGCGGCGACGTGGCCGTGCCCGGCCTGGTCCGCGGCACCGCGGACCCGCTCGACCTGACCGAGGAGCAGCTCAGGGCCGACGCTGGCGTGGTCGACGGGGTCAAGCTGATCGGCACCGGCGGGCTCACCGAGCGGCTCTGGGTGCGTCCGTCGCTCACGATCACCGGCATCGACGCTCCGTCGGTGGCCGAGTCGGCCAACGTGCTGACCCCCTCGGCCCGGGCGCGGCTCAGCCTGCGGATCGCGCCGGGCGACGACGCGGCCAAGGCCCAGGCCGCGCTCGTGTCCCACCTGCAGGCAAACGCGCCGTGGGGCGTCCAGGTGACGGTCGAGCCGGGCTTCACGGCCGCCCCGTACACCGCGCCGCCCGGCGGCCCGGCCTCCCGGGCCATGCACGCGGCCCTGGCCGAGGCCTGGGGCGCGCCCGCCGTGGACATGGGCGTGGGCGGGTCGATCCCGTTCGTCACCGCCTACGCCGAGATCTTCGGTGACGCCGAGATCCTCATCACCGGCGTCGAGGACCCGGACACGCGGGCACACGGCGCGAACGAGAGCCTGCACCTGGCCATGTTCGAGCGCGCCTGCGTCGCCGAGACCCTCCTGCTGCACCGCCTCGCCGGGCGCAGCGGCGAGCCTGCCTGAAATGTCACACCCGATCTCTAGCATGTCGGCGAGAGCTCTTCTTGCCGCGGCGTGCGGCAGAACCCGGGCAGGAGACTGTGAATTTCGACGAGATTGGCTGGCTGCAGAAGCACAGTCCGGCGTGGCGATTGCTGTGCGCCGATAACGCACCGTTGATCCTGGGCTTCCTTGAGAAGATCTTCGTCGAGAAGAACGTCCGTTCGATATCCCGCACAGATCTAGCCAGCCACCTCGACGACGAGCTTTACGCCCTGCGTGAACGGCTCGGCGAGGCGGTGTTCCCCAGGTCGGCGACCGCATACCTGGATGACTGGGCCGGACCGGACGTCGGCTGGCTCCGCAAGTACTATCCCGAGGACTCTGACGAGCCGCATTTCGATGCGACGCCCGCCGTTGAAAGGGCGCTGTCCTGGGTCAGGAGCTTGCGTGCGCGGTCTTTCGTCGGTACTGAATCACGCCTGGCCACGATCTTCATCCTGCTCCGTCAGATGGTCCTGGGAGCCGAGGCTGACCCAGAGATAAGGCTGGCTGAGCTGCGCCGGCGTCGCCAGGAGCTGGACGAGGAGATCGCCCGGGTGCAGGCCGGCGACGTTGAGCTGCTCGACGCGTCAGCCCAGCGCGACCGGTACCAGCAGTTCTCGGCCACCGCGCGTGAGCTGCTCGCGGATTTCCGCGAGGTGGAGGAGAACTTCAGAACCCTGGACCGCAAGCTGCGGGAGCGGATCGCGGGGTGGCAGGGGTCTAAGGGCGAACTGCTCGACGATGTCCTCGGCAGCCGGGAAACCATTGCGGATTCCGATCAAGGCAAGAGCTTCCAGGCTTTCTACGATTTCCTGCTGTCCCAGTCGAGGCAGGAGGAGCTGAGCGACCTCATCGAGCAGGTTCAGGCGCTAGAGGCCATTGGTGACGCCGACCCGCAACTGCGGCACATTCACTACGACTGGCTGGATGCCGGAGAACGTACTCAGGCCACGGTGCGCCTGCTCTCGGAGCAACTGCGCCGTTTTCTCGATGATCAGGTGTGGTTCGAGAATCGCCGCGTGATCGACATCCTCCGGTCCATCGAATCCAACGCTCTTAGGTTGCGCGAAACGCGCCACGTCGTCCTCACCACCGAGATCGACGCCGCCTCTCCCTCGATCAGCCTGCCCATGGAACGCCCGCTGTACGCCCCGCTGACGAAGGCGCTCATCGACAGCAACTCGGTCGAGCCGGGGCAGGACGGGTTCGACGCAGCAACGCTTTTCGAGCAGGTCTATGTCGACGCGGCCCGGCTGTCGGACGGCGTGCGGCGATCCCTGCGCCAGCGCTCACAGGTGGGCCTGGTTGAGCTGCTTCGCGAGCAGCCGCTGGAGCAGGGCCTCGCAGAGCTGGTGACCTACATGTCGCTGAGCGACACCACGTTCTGCGTGGTCTTCGACGAGACATCCAGAGAGCAAGCGAGCTGGCACGACCCGGACGGCCGGATCAGAACCGCCACACTGCCGCGGGTTACCTTCGCGCGGACTGTCGGGCAGCCGGCGGCTGCGCAAGAGAGCAGCCGCCCGAACGGAGCCCGATCATGAGCCCAGCCGCCACGGCCACCGGCACGGGAGAACCTGACCTCTCGCTGGTAGCGACCCAGCTGATGAAGGGTGCGGTTTACCGGGATTCCCACGAGAAGGCGTGGCGCCAGCTTCTCCAGCTGCAAGCGCAGGTGCGGGACTATGTCGCCGTGATAGGCCTCACGGTCATCATCGACGAGGCCGAAGGCTACGCGTTCCTGCGTTCCCGGCCGGATGATGAAGACGCCGATCCAGACCGGCCCCCGCTTCCGCGGCTGATTCCGCGCCGTGCCCTGTCCTTTCACGTGAGCCTGCTCCTGGCCTTGCTGAGGAAGAAACTCGTCGAGTTCGACGCCAGCAACAGCGATACCCGGCTGATGGTAACCCGAGAGCAGATCGTCGACATGGTCCGGGTGTTCCTGCCCGCCAGCAGCAACGAGGCGCGGCTGATCGATCAGATCGATGCCTACATCGGCAAGGTGGTCGATCTGGGGTTCCTGCGGCAGGTGAAGAACTCGGAGTCCGTGTTCGAGGTACGGCGGATCCTGAAGGCGTTCGTGGACGGCCAGTGGCTCGCCGACTTCGACCGGCGGCTCGCTGAGTACGCGGCTCTCCTCACCGGGGACAACGGCAGCACCCGCAGCGACACCGAGGCCATGACCGTGACGGCATCAGACGGGGAGGCAGACGAGTGACCAGTGGCCTGCTTAGCGCGGCTGAACCTGACGCCGAGCCGGACAATCGCAGCGGTTTCCGCCTCAGCCGCCTGGAGCTCCGCAACTGGGGCACCTTCAACGAGCGAGTATGGAGCCTGGAGACAGGCTGCAGCAATAGCCTGCTGACCGGCGACATCGGCTCAGGAAAATCAACGATCGTTGATGCCGTCACCACGCTGCTGCTGCCGGCGAACCGGATTTCCTACAACAAGGCCGCCGGCGCAGAAACCAGGGAGCGCAGCCTCCGTTCCTATGTCCTGGGCTACTACAAGTCTGAGCGGAGCGAGATCACCGGAATCTCGCGCCCGGCGGCGCTCCGTGACACCAGCTCCTACTCGGTGGTCCTGGGCGTCTTCGCTAACCTCGGCTACGGGACGACGGTCACCCTGGCTCAGGTTTTCTGGATGCGGGACGTCGGCGCCGGGCAGCCGGACAGGTTCTACGTGACCGCGGACCGCGCGATGTCGGTCGTTGAGGATTTCTCCGGCTTCGGCACCGACATCATGACCCTCAAGAAGAGGCTGCGGGCGTCAGGAGCCCGTGTCCATGACCATTTCCCGGAGTACGGTAAGGACTTCCGGCGTCGTCTCGGCATCGAGTCCGAACAGGCCATGGAGCTGTTCCACCAGACCGTATCGATGAAGTCCGTGGGCAACCTCACCGACTTCGTCCGCGACCACATGCTGGAGCCCTTCGACGCCGCGTCCTGGACCCAGCGCATCGTGACGCATTTTGAGGACCTTACCGAGGCCCACAAGGCGGTTCAGCGCGCCCAGGCTCAGCTCACCCTGCTCGAGCCGCTGCTGGCCGACTGTGATGCGCACGACAAGCTCACTACGGAGATCCAGGCGCTGGCCGGGCAGCGCTCGGCGCTCAGGTACTTCTTCGCCGAACGCAAGGCCGGCCTGCTCTGCCGGCAGATTGGCGACCTGGAGGCCGAACGAACCCGGCAGCAGGCGAAGCTGGCGGTGGCTAAGGCCTCGTTGCGGCGGCTACGGGACGCCGAGACCGGCCTGACCGTGGAACTGGCCGGTCACGGCGGAAACCGGCTCGTCGAGATCGACCGCCAGATCACCGACGACACCGCCGCCTGCGAGACACGGATGGGAAAGTTCGAGCGGTTCGGCAGCCTGCTGGCCGAGGCCGGGATGGACCCGGTGGAGACGGCGGAGCAGTTCGCCGCACGCCGGCAGGAGATCACCGAGGCGCGGGCTGCGGCCCGGCAGGCCCAGGCTGAATCGCAGAACCGGCTGATGGAGATTGGGGGCGAGGCAAAGACCCTGAACGAGCAGGCCGACGAGGTCAACGCCGAGCTGCGCAGCCTGCAATCGCGCAAGAACAACATCCCGACGCGCAATCTGGAACTGCGCCAGCTGCTGTGCACGGAGCTCGGCCTCGCCGAAGCGGAGCTGCCGTTCGCGGGTGAGCTGATCCAGGTCCGGCCCGGCGAGTCCGACTGGGAGGGCGCCGCCGAGCGGCTGCTGCACAGCTTCGCCCTGTCTGTCCTGGTCCCGGACGGCCATTACCTGGCCGTGTCGGACTGGATCAACAGCCATCACCTGAGCGGGCGGGTCGTGTACTACCGGGTGCTCGCCGATGTGGCCTCCGCGCGGGCCCCGGCTTCTCCGCCAGCCAGCGGCTCCCTGTTCGCGAAGCTGGAGATCAAGGACACCAGGTTCTATTCCTGGCTGGAGCGTGAGCTGTCCAGCCGGGCGGCCTACCAGTGCGTCGAGAACATGACCGAGTTCCGGCGGACGCCCAGGGCCATCACCAAGGCCGGCCAGATCAAGGCATCGGGCGGCCGGCACGAGAAGGACGACCGGAGGCGCATCGACGACCGAAGTCATTACGTACTGGGCTGGACCAACGAACGGAAGATCAGTGCCTTGCTGCGGCGGGCCGCCAAGATACAGGACCAGCAGAACGCACTCGCGGTGTCGCAGCAAGTGCTCAAGGACGAGCTGAATCAGGCGATCGACCGCGGTCAGGTGCTGGCCGGCCTGGACGAAACTCGCGAGTTCGCCGAGATCGACTGGCAGTCGCTGGTCAACCGCGTAGAGGACCTCAAGGCGGAGAAACGCGAGCTCGAGGAGGCCTCCACCGAGTTGGAGCAGCTGAACCGCAGGCTGGAGTCGGTCAAGCAGGAGATCACCACGGCCGAAGACGAGCGGGGCACGGTTAACAAGAGGATCGGGAGCCTCGGCAACGAGATCGAGACAGCGCGCCGTGACCTGGGCGAGGCACGGCAGGCGCTCGCCGAGCCGGATTGCGAACCGGCCCGCGGGCGCTTCCCGGCCATCACCGAACGGATGGCCGCGCCGCCGCTCGGGAACATCGCGCTGACCAGGCCCTCCGACTGTGATCGCGCGGAAGCCACGGCCCGGGAGGAAATCATCCGGCTGAGCGACGTCCGAGCGGCCCGGCAGTCCAGGCTCGGGAACAAGATCGTCTCCCAGATGGGCGAGTTCCGGAAGCAGTACCAGGTGGAGACCAAGGAGTTCGATGACTCGCTGCTATCCGTCGGCAGCTACCGGGAGCTGCACAAGCGCCTGGTCGAGGATGACCTGCCCCGGTTCCAGGAGCAGTTCAAGACCTACCTGAACACCAACACCATTCGCGACATCGCCAACTTCCACTCCCAGCTCAACCGGCAGAGCGATCTGATCAAGGCCCGCATCGACACCATCAACAAGTCGCTGTTCGCCGTCGACTACAACCACAGTCCCGATCGCTACATCCGCCTTGAGCCACAGCCCACACCGAATACTGACATCCGCGACTTCCGGACTGAGCTGCGCGCGTGCACCGACGACTCAGTGTCGGGCGATGTCTCCGACCAGTACTCCGAGCAGAAGTTTCTCCAGGTCAGCCGCCTCATCGAGCGGTTCAAGGGTCGCGAAGGGCAAACCGAGGCGGACAAGCTGTGGACCAGGCGGGTCACTGACGTGCGGAACTGGTTCATCTTCTCCGCCTCGGAGCGGTACCGCGAAGGCAACGGGGAGTATGAGAACTACACCGACTCGGGCGGCAAGTCCGGGGGACAGAAGGAGAAGCTGGCCTACACGATCTTGGCCGCATCGCTCGCCTACCAGTTCAAGCTGGACTGGAACGCGGCACGTTCCAAGACGTTCCGGTTCGTCGTCATCGACGAGGCGTTCGGGCGAGGATCGGACGAGTCCACCCGGTTCGCTCTCGAGCTGTTCCGTCGGCTCGGCCTGCAACTGCTGATCGTCACCCCGCTGCAGAAGATCCATGTGATTGAGCCGTACGTTTCCGCGGTCGGGTATGTCGACAACCCCACGCAGCAGGACTCCCGCTTGCAGACCCTCACCATCGAGGAGTACCGGGCACGGCGGATCGAGCATGCTCTTGGCCAGCAGAAGCAGGCCGCCCTGGCTGTGGCCGGGAGCTGAGATGCCCGCGCTGGCCGGACGGCGCCCAGCCTGGACACTGCCGGACGACGTGCTGCGGCAGCTCCGGCGACGATGGCAGACCGGGGCATTCCTGGCCGCGTTCGCCAGCGGCGAGTCATGGTCGCCCCTTGGCGTTCCGGTGCGCGGCCCGTCTCCCCGGGAGGCCGCCGAGCATTTCGGCGAGGTTCAGGCGTGGGCGGACCGCTGGGAGCGCGCCGACCGGGCGCTGATGCGGGTCGAGTACAAGAAGATCGGTGGTCGGCTGATCGGCTCGAATGCCGTCCCGTGCCGGGTGTGGATCGATGACTACGAGCAGCTCTGGAGGCTGCTGGGCGTTGGCGAGGACGTCACCGCGTTCACCGAGATGATCAGCGTGACCGGGCGTACCTGCGCGCTCCTTGTCCCGTGGCTGATCGCACACCCGATGAAAGCCCTGGAACTGGCCACTCACTGGCCCGAGATCATCAGTACGGTCCGGTGGATCGATGAATGCCAGCATCCGGGCATGTACCTGCGGCAGGTAGATGTGCCGGGCGTGGACACCAAGTTCATCGAGCGGCACCGGGGTGTGCTGGCCGGCTTGCTTGACCTGCAGCTTAACCGCGAGCGGATTGATGCTGACCTGCCGCAGTCAGACTTCACGGGCCGGTACCGATTCCGCAGGAAGCCCGGATACGTGCGTTTCCGCCTGCTCTCTGGCCACGGGGAAGCGGGGGAGCACAGTCCTGAGCCGGGAGCTTGGTGCGGCGGCTTCAGCGAGTTCTCGCTGCGCACGGAGGAATTCACCGCAGCGCCCCCGGGCATCGCCCGCGTGTACGTGGTCGAGAACGAGATCACCTACCTGGCGTTCCCCGCGGTCGAGGGCGCGATGGTGATCTTCGGCCGGGGCTATGCGGTACCGACGCTCGAGTCCTTGACCTGGCTAGCCGATACCGAGCTGTGCTACTGGGGTGATATCGACACCCACGGCCTGGCCATCCTGAGCCGGCTGCGGTGGCAGGTTTCCGCACACCAGGTCCATGCTGATGGATCACGCGACGTTGCTGTCGCACCGCAGTCAATGGGTCACCGAGCCCACCCCGACAGTTGCCTCGCTCGACGGGCTCAACCCGGAGGAGGCCCGGCTCTATCAGGACCTCCTCGGCGACGGGCTCGGATCAGCGGTGCGCCTGGAACAGGAACGTGTGCGGTTCTCAGCACTTGAACAGGCGCTGCCAGCCAGGGCCTAGCTCTGGGCCGGGCCGCCGGCGACGGAGGCGTCGCTCTCCGACTCCACCCGCCAGTCGCTGTACAGGGCTATGGGGTACCGGCCCGTCTGGACCACGCCACGGGAGTACTCCACCACCCGGCCGTCCCGGTCGTACGTCTTCGACGCGATCTCGACCAGCGGCGTTCCCGGTGGCACCTGCAGGTACTTGGCCTCGAGCTCCGTGGCTGCCGTGGCGCTGACCTCGCCCTTGGCCGAGTGCAGCTCGATGCCGTGCTGGCCCAGTGCCTGCTGGATAGAAAACGTCGGATCATCGACCGACATGTCGGCGAGGAACCCGCAGCGCTCGAACGGGAAGTAGTGATCCAGCACCACGATGGGCATGTCGTCGGCGTACCGGACCTGCTTGAGGTGCAGCACATCTCCCTCGGCCAGTTCCGAGGCGCGGTGCGCGATCTCGGTCCGCGCATCGAGACGCTCCAGGATCAGCGTGAGCTTCGATGACCGCAGCCCGCGCTGGGCGATATCAAGGGCCAGGCTGTGCCACTGCTGCATGCGGAGCACAAGAAGCGGCTGGCGCGCGAACGTGCCCCGGCCTGCCTTGCGCACCACGAGCCCCTCGTTGACCAGATCGGCCATGGCCTGGCGGACGGTGGTCCGGCTCACCCCGAAATGGTTGACGAGGTCGTCCTCGGTGGGCATCGGCTCGTAGGCGGACCACTCGCCGAGCCTGATCTGCTCGCGGAGGAGATTGCGGATCTGGATGTACAGCGGCAGCCCGGTGCCCGCGCTCAGCGTGGCGTCCGTCCAGCGAGACGGCTCAGTCATGGAAGATCCAGTCACAGAAGACTCAGCCCCCGGCGGCGCAGAGCCGCGGGGCAGCGGTACAGGTGCAGGTGCCGCGTCCTCACCTCTCAGAGGCATGTCTGTCCTCCATCGATGGTGAAGTAGCCTCCCGTCGCGTAACTGGCGTCATCCGACGTTAGCCACTCAATTATCCCCGCCACTTCGGCCAGGCTGACCCACACGGTGCATCGGAATTAGCGCCTCCGCCGCCGCACGGCCGATGCCGCCGCCCGCGCCCGTGACCACCACGCGCCGCGGCGAGGCCGCGGCCCGCTCACCGCTGGCCGTCATGCCGCACCGTTCGCGGGCCGGCCGTCCAGCCGGACCACGGCGACAGCCGGGCCGGCCCAGGGAGGCTTGATGAGGCCGGATTCCCCCCGGATCGTGACGGCGCCGGTGGCAGTCTTATCCGGGTCGACCAGGTCACGCCATTCGACCGTGGCCCGGCTCAGGTCGCGGCGGAAATTGATACACGCGCGGTCCTCATACGGCTGGTAGATCACCGCGGTCTGATCGCCGTCATACAGCGCGAACGCGGTGCTGGTCACCTCCGGCCGCGGCGTCATCACCGCGAGGTCGATCTCCGCCGCCAGCCGGGCCGCCGCGCCCATCGCCTGCCGCACGTCCTCGCGCCCCGCGGGGGCGAGCGGGTCCATGTGATCGAAGCCCCACGGATCCATGTACAGCGGCTGGTAGCCGCGCATGAACGAGCGCCACACCCAGTCGGCGGTGCCGCCCACTCCCCACAGGTGGTCGGTGTCCAGGAAAACGACCTTCCCGGTGTGCTGCGCCGGGGCGTCGTACTCCCACCGCTCGTCTTCCTGGGCCCGCCAGGAGAACGGCGCGACCACGTCGGCGGGGCTGGCAAACAGGTCGGTGTTGCTGCTGTCCGGCCACTGGGCGGACATGAAGACCGGGTGCCGCAGCGCCTTGGAAGCGCGCTCGTAGTCGTGCACCAGGTCGATCATGTGGTGCTGCCAGCGGGTGTTGTCCGCCGATCCGTCGTGCTCATTGCCGATCTCGTACAGGACATTCGGGAATTCGTTGACGGCATCGACCACCGCACGCACGTACTGTTCCTGGAACGCCACCACCTCCGGGGAACTGAGCGTGTGCACCCGGTCGTAGCCCTCCGCGCATCCGGCCGCCCCGTCGACGCCGTTGATGTTGTTGCCGGAGTGGAACGGGTGGGACAGCCAGGGGTTATCGCAGTCGGTCCACGGATCCGGCTTCGGGCCCGCGCTCCACCCCTGGAACAGCATGACCGAGACGTAGATCCCGGCCTCGCAGGCGGTCGCGACCCGCTGCCGGAGCCGGTCGGTGAACTGCGGCTCGATCCGGGTGAGGTCGAACCGCGGGCCGCCGTCGCGTGCCAGCCCGGGCCCGGTGCGCTGCCAGGGCACGGGCGTGAAGTAGTAGTCGCCCTTCCACCACGAAGCCCACCGCGGATGCTCCCACGTCCACAGCCGCGTGAACGTGTGGCCATAGCCGCGCAGCCGGGTCAGGAAGCTGTCCCAGTCGAGCGGCTCGGGCGGCAGCTGCGGTCCGGCGTCCTGGACCACCGCCCAGGTGTGGGATCCGGTGAGGTAGACCGGCCGCCCGGAGGCGTCGGCGAAGTAGCGCGGGTTGCCCGGGTGCACGGTGAGCGGGCCGGTCAGCCCCGTCACGGGTAGGTCCGTTCGGGGGTAAAGGCACTGTCGGCGCTGCCCGTCCACACCTCAATGACCAGCGGCTTCGCGTCCATGTAGAAGAAGTAATTGCCGCCGCAGGAAGCGGAGAGCAGTTCGGTCATGCCCTGGTCCTCGAACGACCGGTGCAGCTCGCGCGCCTGGTCGATCGTCGCGGCCTCGTAGCCGATGTGGTGCACCCCGTCGCCGTTGTCGGCGAGCCAGCGCGCGAGCGGGCTGTCGCCCTCCAGCGGCTGCAGCAGCTCGATCCAGGTCGTGCCGGCGTGCGCTTCAGCGCCAAGCCACGTGAAGTCGGCGGGCTGGCCGCGCCATCTCAGGTCCGACAGCCACGGCTCGCGGTACTGGTAGATATTCCAGGGCCCCCACCCAAACGTCTCGTGATAGCGGCGCATGGTCGCCTCGAGATCGGCGACGACCATCCCCATCTGGGTTATCTCGTACTTCGGCATCGGGGACACCTTTCTGGGGCAGATCTGCTAATCGCCTTCGGGGTGACGGGGGTCCGCCGCCGCCGCGAGCTCGCCGAGGACGTGATGGAACGGTGAGAGCTCTTCGCTCAGCGGCCGGTAGACGCGAGCGTAGAGCTCCTCGTACCGGGCCGCCCGGCCCCGGTCCGGGGTGAGCGTCGTCCGCTCCGGCGCCCAGGCCCGGGCCGCCTCCGCGAAGTCGGCAAATACGCCGGCGCCGATCCCGGCGATCATGGCCGCGCCGCGCGGCGTGACGTCCGGGAGGGCGACCACCTCGACGTCGCGGCCGAGTACGTCGGCCCGGGTCTGCATCCAGAACGGATTTCGCGTGGCGCCCCCCATCGCGACCAGGCGGGTCACCTTCTGGCCGAGCCCGCTTTCGAGTGCCTCGACCGCATGACGGCTCTGGAAGCACAGGCCCTCGAAAACGGCCCGGGTCAGGTCGGCCCGCGTGGTCCGGCTGGTGACGCCGGCGAACGCGCCGCGGGCCCGCTCGTCGACGACCGGGCCGTAGCTGCCGGCGAGATGCGGGATGAACAGAACGCCCCCGGCGCCGGGCCGGGCCTGCCGCGCCTCGTCGATGATCTCGCCCCACTCGTCGCCGCCGGAGTCGCTGCGGGCCCGGCGCCACCATTCGGTGACGTCACCGGACAGCGTCTCGATGCGGACCGACCAGCGGCCGGGTGCCACGTGCCGGTCGCAGATCCCGCCTACCTCGGCGACATTCCACGAGGTCTGCGGCCGGTCGCTGCACAGCACCGTGCATTCCCAGGTCCCGGTGATGATGGCCGAGTCGCCCGGGTCCAGCATCCCCGACGCGTACGAGCCGGTCACGAAGTCGGCCCCGCCGACCATGACCGGCGTCCCGGCCGGGATGCCCAGCTCTGCGGCGGCCTCCGGGCGCACCAGGCCGAGCAGGTCGCCGGCGTTGCGCGGGTCGGGGAAGATGCCGGCCGGCAGCCCCATGGCCTCCAGCAGGTCGGTCCGGTACCGCAGGGACTCCTGGTCGAGCAGCAAGGTCTGGGATGCCATCGAGAAGTCGATGGCGGCCTCGCCGGTCATCCGGTGCGAGAGGAACTCACCGACGTTCAGCCACTTCCAGGGGTCGCGCGGGAAATCCTCGTCGTGCCGGCGGAGCCAGGAGATCCAGACCGGCGGGTAGATCGGGTTGATGCGGTTGCCGGTGCTGGCGAACATCGCTTGCTCGTCGATATCGATGCCGCCCGCGAGCCCGGAGAGCGGGTCCGGCGGGTTCATCCACGCGACCGGCGGGTAGAGCGGCGTTCCCGCGCGGTCGACCGGCAGCCCGATCAGGCCGAGCTCGGCGATCGCGAGGGCGCCGATTCGCTGATCGGCCAGTTGGCTGACCGCCTCGCGGACCACCTGGCAGATCCGCGACCAGAACTCCTCGGCCGGCCACAGATCCAGCTGCGTGCCCGCCACCACCCGGGTGCCCGACGGAGGCGGCACGGCCGCCGCGCCCAGGACGTCGCCCGTCTCGGAGTACACGACCGCCTTCAGGGTGGTGGTGCCGAGGTCGATGCCCAGGAGCTGCATGTCACGCCGCCCCGGCCGCATCGATGAGCGCCAGGGCATAAGGACCAAGATCTATTACGCCAGGCTCCGTGGCCGATCCCGCCGACAAGAGCGGGCCCGCCGTCCGGCCGCTGGCCCACCAGTCGCCGACCGCGGGCGCGTCGAGCATCCGCACCGTGGCGGGCCCGGGCGCCAGCCCGGTCACCTCCACGGCGATGTCCTGCCCGGTGGCGTTGACCAGCAGCAGCCGGACCCGGCCGTCCTGCACGCAGCCAAGGCCGGCCGCCGTCAGCGGATCGGTCGAGTCCACGCTGAGCAGCGCGCGCCCGGACCACGCGCTGAGCAGGGCGAGCACGTCGTAGACGGGGTAGGCGGCCCCCGGCGGCGCGGCGGCCGCGGCACCGCCAGCCTCGCCGCCGTCCCCGGCGATCACGCCGCGCTCGCCGGCGGTCTCGTAGAACGTGGCCGACGCGGCGCCCCCGGCCGCGAGGTACCGGGCAGCCAGGGCCGTGAACGCGGCGCACAGCAGCGAGGCCTGCCGGTGGTCGGCGGGCGGGAGCGAGCCGTCGCCCGCGGTGCCCGCGCCCGGCGCGTCGGCGTTGAACCGGGCCAGCAGCGTGATCGGGGTCACCGCCAGCGGGGGCCCACCGCCGAGGAACGACCGCGCCGTGGCCAGCATGTCGGCGAAGCTAGCCGGCGCCTCGGTCATGGACCGGTCGTCGGCCGCGTGCACCTGGGGGTTCGCGCTGAACGCGAAGCCGTCGGCCGCGGCGGGGTCGGGGCGGTCCCGGTTGATCTCGGCGAAGTTCAGGTTGGTGCCGCCGAACACCGGCCCGGCCCCGCAGGCCGCCTCCCGCACCGCGGCCACTACCCCGGCCGGGGTGACCAGCTCGTGCTCGGAGAAGGCCAGCAGCCGGCTGATCTGGCCCGCCCGGCCGCTCAGTGCCTGCCGCAGGCCGGCCAGCTCGCCGGGCGATCCGGTGTCGGTGAAGACGGCCAGCTCCAGGCCGCAGCCGCAGGCCGCGGCGGTAGCCGCCGCGTCCGCCACGGCCTGGTCCGGTTCTCCGTCGCGCAGCCGCACATCGGCCCGCAGGTGCGACAGGCGCAGCGCGCGGAGCAGGCCGGCCTGGGCGGGCGAGAGCGGGCGGCCGTCCGCGGCGGCGCCGAGACCGACCAGCGGGAACGTGCCCGCGGGGCGGGCCGGGTCCACGGTCAGCCGCACGCCGGCGGCCGGGTGGCCGTGGCCTGCCGCCGGGCGGCCGGGCCGTCCAGCCACGCCGCCGGGCCCCGGCGCGCCGGCTGGCCGGCCGGTCACCTCGACCCGCACCTGCTGGCTCAGCCTGTCGCCGCGTTCGGCGTGGCGGAGCCCAAGCGACATCGGCGTGCTGTAGGTCTTGTAGGAGCTGTCGAGCCAGTTGCGCTGGTCCTCGATTTCGAACTCGTCGCCGTCCAGCTCGACATGGATCTCCTCGGCCTCGTCCAGGACCACGTGCAGCGCCCGGAACGCCGGCAGCAGCGGGTAGTACTCGCCGCCGGTGAACGGCTGGGGGCCGATCCCGTCCGGGAACACGCCGGCCAGCTCACCGCCGGCCGTCGCGGCCCGGTAGGGCCGCCCGGCCAGGGACGGCGGGTGCAGGATGTTCAGGCCGATCCGGGCGTAGTCGAACCGGGATCCGGCGGATCCGTCCATCCGGTAGGTGAGCGCTCCCGCGGGGTCGAGCTCGATGGTTCCCGCCCAGCTGAACTCGATCGCCCCGGCCGTGGCCGTCGCCTGGTAGCTGGCCCGGACCGATCCGTCGGCCCCCCGGTGCACCTGAACCGGGGACACCTCGGCGGGGAGTGTCTCCCACTCCTCGTTGCGGACGGCCACGTAGACCCGGCGGAGAATCTCCCGGCCGGCCACCCGGTAGTACCGGATATCCCCGCCGTCGAGCAGCAGGGTGGCTGGGCCCGCGGTCAGCTCGGCCGCCGGCGGGGACGGCACAGGCGTGCCGCGGGCGATCGACCACAGGTCCCTGTCGTTCATGTTGCTGCCCTGCCCGCCGCCAGCGCGGGAGCCCTGCCTGCCCCGCGGGCCACGACCGGCCAGACGTCCACGACCTGGTCCCCGTCGAGCACGTAGTAGCCGTCGTGCAGGTTGATGGTCCCGCCGGCGTAGCCGACCGAGACCCGGACCAGTTCGCCCGGCTCGGGGACCCAGCCGTCGGCCGCATCGACCAGCATGTGCTCCTCATGCACCTCGCGGACCGTCCCGGCGGCGGCCGGGACGGACGGCGGCGACACCTCGACGGCGATCGACTTCGTGCCGCAGTTGAGCACCACGGTGCCGCCCTGGTGGCTCACGACCCGGGCGGCGACCGACAGGACCGGCGTGAACCGGGTGGCCAGCGGCGCATACCCGGCATCCATGACCGCGTAGGTGCCGGCCTGCAGCTCGGTCACGACCGGATGCAGCCCGGTCATGTCGTGGGTGTTCGTCCCGCCCGCCGACACGATCGCGACCTCGTGCCCGGCATCGGAGATCGCGCCGGCCACGCTGGCGAGCTGATCCATGGCGGCCGCCGCCCGGGCCGCGCGGACCTGCGGGTCGGGCTCGAGGACGACATGCCCCTCGTACCCCATGACCCCGCGCAGGGTCAGGCCGGGCAGCCGGGCGACCTCATCGGCGAGGGCCACGGCGGCCTGGACGCTGCGGGTGCCGCAGCGGCCCATGCCGACGTCAACGTCGGCCAGGACACCGATCTGGACCCCGGCGGTCGCAGCGGCGGCCGACAGCTGGCGTGCGTTCCGGCCGTCGTCGACCGCGACGATCAGCGCCGTGCGGGCGGCCAGGCCCGGCAGCC
Source organism: uncultured Actinomycetota bacterium (assembly GCA_963844655.1). Taxonomy (GTDB): domain Bacteria; phylum Actinomycetota; class Actinomycetes; order Streptosporangiales; family Streptosporangiaceae; genus JASHPR01. Next base: position 880,152 of record CAWJPA010000003.1, read on the forward strand.
GGCGCAGGTGGTCGGGGTCCACGATCTCGTTCGCGATCAGGAGTTCCGGTGGCGCGGCCGCGAGCATGGCCTCCGCCTCGTAGACGGTGGCGGCGGTCAGCCCGGTGGCGCCCGCGGCCAGCTGGCGGCGCGCGATCTCCGGGCTCTTGTGCACCTTGGCGTGCGGCCGGATGGCCACCCCGTGGGCCTGCGTCCACGCGGCCATCGCGGCGATGTTCGCCTCCAGCGCGGCCAGGTCGAGCAGCAGCGCGGGGGTCGGCAGGTCCGCGACACAGATATCTGACATGGCGTCCCCAGCCAGGCGCTAGACGGCGGCCGGCCGCAGCAGCCGCTGGCTGATCTCCGCCACGCTGGCGCGGCCGCGGACGAGATCGATGATCGCGGCCTGCATGTCGCCCGGGGGCTCGTAACCGATCACGTTACGGCCGATCGCGACGCCGGCCGCGCCGCCGCGGAGCGCCTCGTCCGCCGCGTGCAGCACGCTGTAGGGATCGCGGCGGTCGCCGCCGGCGGTGACCACCGGGATCTGCGTCAGCCGGCAGATGAGCTCCACGTCCTCGGCCGAGCCAGGATGCTTCACCTTGACCAGGTCGGCGCCGATCTCCTGGGCCGTCCGCGCGGCCCACGCGAGCGCCTGGGCTCGCCCGGTGCCCGCGCCGTCGCCCGGCTCGGGGACATGCACCTCGGCGAGCACCACCACGCCGAGCCGTTCGGCGCGCTCGCAGACGCTGGCCAGATCCCGCAGCGACTCCGGCTCGTCGTCGCCCCCCATGGAGACGTCGATGCAGACGGCATCGCCGCCGATCATGACGCTCGCGTCGACGCCGTTGAGCAGCACCTCGGTCGGGGCGTCGTCCCGCAGCCCGGTGGAGCCGCTGATCCGGACGATGAGGCCGGTGCCGGGCGCGACGAGCTCCGCGTACCGCTTGGCCTCACCCCACCGGAGGATGACGGCGTCCACGCCCGCGGCGCAGCCCATGTCGATGAGCTTGGCGGTGTCCTCGGCGCCCTGGAACAGCCCGACGGGCATCACGATGTCCAGCGGGAGGATCACCGTGTGCCCCGTCTCATCCAGCAGACGGCGCATCCGCCGCGCCTTCCCAGCATTCACCGCCATCGTGGCAGGCCTCCGGTCTGTGTGGGTCCGTCGGTCACGTCAGGCCGTATTTGTAGAAGAACCGGGGCTGGTCTTCCCCGCCTCCCACGGACGCCTGGAAATCCCGCACCCGTGCGCTGACGAGATCGAGGCGGGTGGGGTAGATGAGCGGGACCCAGAGGACCTGCTCCTGGACAATGATCTTGTCGATCTGCTTGTAGATGCCCACGATGTCGCCGGGATTGGTGGAGCGATGCGCATCGACGGCCAGCTGATCGACGTTGTGCGATGAGTACCAGGGATAGTTGCAGCAGCCTTCCTTCTGCGCGGTCGTGGTGAAGGCCGAGTCCACGATGTACGAGCCGCTCGGATAGCCGAGCTCCCAGGCCCAGATGAGGATTCCTGGCGGGCTGTTGCCGGTGAAGCTGACGAATGCGTTGTATTCCATCGGCACGAACTCGACCTTGATCCCGATGGCGGCCAGGTTGGCCTGGACCACCTGGCCGACGGCCAGGTACGGGAAGCGGTTCGAGCTCCACATTTTCACGGATGCGCCGGCCGGGACCTTGGCCTGGGCCATCAGGGCCTTGGCCTTGGCGACGTTAAAGCCGTAGGCGAGACCATCCTGGTAGTAGGGACTGAGCGGGGCGAAGAAGCCGCCGTTCGCGACGTGCCCGAGGTTGTTCATCACCTGCAGAATCCGCGGCTTGTCGATCGCCATGGCGATGGCCTGGCGGACCCTGATGTCCTTCAGCAGCGGATCCTTGAGGCTGAGCGACAGCCAGTAGCAGTTGTCCTGCGGCGTCTTCACGGCCTGGCGGTCCCGCTGGTACGTCGGATTGCCCAGAACGTTCTGCACGTACCCGCTCGGCACGGGGTCGTACATCATGTCCTGCTGCCCGGACTCGATGCGGATCATCGACAGGCTGTCATCGATGCCCATCTGCCAGTTGACGGCACCGTACTTGGGCACCGAGGGATTCCAGTACTTGGTGTTCCGCCGGAGCATGATGTGGCTCTGCTCGTTCACGACGTCCGCGGTGAACGGGCCGGTTCCCACCGGGCTCCAGTTGAACTTGCTGAAGCCCACGTCCTCGACCAGCGACATCGGCACCACGCCGGCCAGGTTCTGCGCGATCAGGTAGATGAACGCGCTGTCCGGGAAGTCGAAGTCGAACACGACGGTATGCGGGTCGGGGGTCGTGATGCCGCTCAGCGTCTTCGCCTTCTGGTTCAGGACGTCGGACATGCCCTTGATGGCCAGGGTGGTGTACAGGCTGGAGGCCTCCGAGCCGAACGACGGGATGACGAGCCGCTCGAAGGAGTACTTCACGTCGGCGCTGGTGAGCGGGAGGCCGTTGCTGAACTTGACTCCCGGCCGGAGCTTGAACGTGTAGGTCAGGCCGTTGTTCGACACCACCGGCAGGGCGCTGGCCAGCTGGGGCACGAGTTTCTGCGTGTAGGGGTCGACGAAAAGCAGCGGCTCGAACAGGACCAGCTGACCGCAGGCGGCCGCGCCGTTCCACCACTTCTGCGGGTCGAGGCCGGGAATGGTCGTGCTCATCGTGAAGTTGAGCGTGGCCGTCCGGTCGAGTTGGCCATTCTGCCCGGCCGACGTGGAGCCGGACGAGGTCCCGCCGCAGGCGGCCAGCAAGCCGCCGAGGCCGGCCAGCGCGGTCGTGCCGAGGAACTCGCGCCGGCCGAGGCCGGCGGTTCTCAGCTGCGCGGTTCTCCGCTGCAGAGCGCCGGAGTCGCTGCTCATCGCGGCCTCCAGTCGTGAGTTTTGGTTACTTCATTGGAATATTACGACAAATGCTGGATAGAGGGAAGATGTTAGGCCTGCGGCGCCGCCAGGTGACAGGCCACCTGCCGGCCGGAAGGCCAGGTCTGGGTCTCCGGCACGACGCGCCGGCAGATGTCGATCGCCTCCGGGCATCGCGTGTGGAAGCGGCAGCCGCTCGGCGGGTTCACCGGGCTCGGGATCTCGCCGCGCAGCGCCACCTCCGAGCCCTTCCAGCCGGCCGTCGGATCCGGCGGGGGCACGGCCCGGAGCAGGACCCTGGTGTAGGGGTGCGCGGGGCTGCTGAAGATCTCGTCCCGCGTGCCGGACTCGACCAGCTGGCCCAGGTACATGACGGCCACCCGGGACGCGGTCTGGCGGACGACGGCCAGGTTGTGCGCGATGAACACCATCGTGAGCGACAGCTCGTCGCGCAGGTCGGCCAGCAGGTTCAGGACCTGTGCCTGAATCGACACGTCCAGGGCGCTGACCGGCTCGTCGGCCACGACGAACTCGGGCCCGACCGCCAGCGCCCGGGCGATCCCGATGCGCTGGCGCTGGCCCCCGGAGAAGGCGTAAGGGAACCGGTTGGCGGCGTCGGGCGGGAGCCCGACCAGGCTGAGCATCTCGCGCACGCGCTCCTTGCATCGTGCGGGCGACCCGTAGCCATGCGCGCGCAGCGGCTCGGCGATGATCGCGCCAACCTTCATCCGGGGGTTCAGGGACGCGTAAGGATCCTGGAAGATCATCTGGACGCGGCGGCGGAACTGCTTCAGCCGGGCCCCCCGCAGCCCGGCGACGTCCTCGCCGTCGAACCGCACCGATCCTGTGGCCGGCCGGTACAGCCCCAGCAGCGCCCGGCCGGTCGTGGTCTTGCCCGAGCCGGACTCCCCGACGATCGCCAGCGACTCGCCGCGCGCGATGTCGAAGCTGACGCCATCCACCGCGTGCAGGGGCTGGGCCCGGCCGCCCCAGCTGCGTGCCGATACGTCGAAGACGATCCGCAGGTTCTCCACCCGGACGAGCGGCTCGGTCATGGCGGGCTCGGCGTGGTCGTGGTCAGGTCGGCGAAGCACGCGGCCTGGTGGCTGCCCGGGCCGCCGGACACGGATTCGAGCGCGGGCACCTCGGCATGGCACCGGTCCATGACGTGCCCGCAGCGCGGCGCGAACGGGCAGCCGGCCAGCTCGGCGTATCCGGTGGGCGGCGCGCCGGGAATGGCGCGCAGCCTGTGCTGCAGCGTCGCCTCGAGCCGGGGCATGGAGGCGAGCAGCCCGGCTGTGTAGGGGTGCCGGGGATCGGCGAAGATCGCTTCGGTGGTCCCCGACTCGATCACGCGCCCGGCGTACATCACGAGGATCCGGCTGGTCACGCTCGCGACCACGCCCAGGTCGTGGGTGATCAGGATGAGCGACATCCCCCGCTGTCTGCATTCGCGTTCGAGCACGTCAAGCAGCTGCGCCTGGATGGTGACGTCCAGCGCGGTGGTGGGCTCGTCGGCAATCAGCACATCGGGGTTGGCGGCGATCGCGACCGCGATCGCCGCGCGCTGGCGCAGCCCGCCGCTCAGCTGATGCGGGAACTGCCGGAGGCGGCGTTCCGCGTCAGGGACGCCGACCTCGGTCAGCAGCTCGGCGGCCCTGACCCGGGCCCGGGAACGCGACAGGCCAAGATGCTCGATCAGGCCTTCCGCGATCTGCCGCCCGATCGGCATGAGCGGGTCGAGCGAGGTCATCGAGTCCTGGAACACGATGGCGATGCGGCGCCCGCGGATGGTCCGCAGGACCTTGCGGCCCGCGCTGGCCAGGTCGACGTCGCCGAGCAGGACCTGGCCCGCGACGATCCGGCCGTTGCGGGGCAGCAGGCCGACCAGCGCGAGCGCCAGCGCGGTCTTGCCGCACCCGGACTCTCCCACGATGCCGATGGCCTCGCCGGGTGCGACCGTGACGGACACGTCCCGGACCGCGACGATCTGCCCGCGCGTCGTGGCATAGACCGTCGACAGGTCGCGCACCACCAGGTCGTCGTCGTTCACGAGTACCTGATCCGCGGGTCGAGGAGCGCATTGGCGATATCCGCGATCAGGTTGAAGATGACGACGGCGGTCGCGGCCACCACGACGGTGCCCAGCACGACGGGGATGTCGTTCGCGCTGATGGCGTTCCACGCCTGCTGCCCGATTCCCGGCCAGCCGAAGACCTGCTCGACGACGAGAACGCCGCCGAGGAAGATGCCGAAGTCAAGGCCGATCATGGTGATGGCCGGCCCGACGGCGTTCCGGAACACGTGCCGCATCAGGATGGTCCACTCGCGCAGTCCCTTGGCCCGGCAGTTGCGGACGAACTCCTCGCCGAGGACGTTGAGCACGGATGACCGCACCATCCGGGCGTACCAGGCGCCTCCGGGGAGGCCGAGCGCGAGCGCGGGCAGGACGAGCGCGGGGAGAGAGGTCGTGACGCCGAGCGGGAAGATCGGCAGCTTGAACGCGAGGAAGTACAGGAGCAGGAAGCCGAGCACGAACTGCGGGACCACGACCCCGAACAGGGATCCGCTGAGGATCAGCCGGTCGGTCGGCCGCTGCCAGCGGACGGCGGCCAGGAAGCCCAGCGGGAGCCCGATGGCCACCTCGACGATCAGGCCGGCCGCGGCGAGCTCCAGCGTGGCCGGAAGGCGGCCCAGGACCATGGAGAGCACCGGCTCTCCGGTCGAGAAGGACGTGCCCAGGTTCCCGTGCAGCAGCCGGCCCAGGTAGCGGAGGTACTGAACCGGCAGCGGGAGGTTGAGCCCGAGCGTCCGGCGGGCCAGTTCGTACTGCGCATGCGTCGCGCGCAAGCCGGCGTAGAGGCGCGCGGGATCCACGGGCGACAGGTACGTGACACCGAACGTGATGATCGTGATGGCCAGGATGACGACCAGGGCCCAGCCCAGCCGGCCGAGAATGTAGCGGATCACCGGAGGCCCGCCAGGCGCACCTGCAGCGTCCGCTCCAGCGTGGGATCGAGCGCGTCACGCAGCCCGTCGCCGACGAGCGAGAAGCCGAGCATCGCCAGCATGATCGCGCAGCCGGGGAACAGGACGAGCCAGGGATCGGTGGTCATGTTGTTCTGGCCGTCGGCGATCATGTTCCCCCAGGACGCGGTCGGGGGGTGAATGCCCAGGCCCACATAGCTCAGCGCCGCCTCAAGCTGGATCGCCGTCGCCACGCCCAGGGTGCAGAACACGATGACGCTCGGCATGACGTGCGGCACGATGTGGCGCAGCAGGATGCGCCCGCGCCCCACGGCGGAGGTCCGGGCCGCCAGCACGAAGTCCCGTTCGCGCAGGGTCACGGCCTGCGTGTAGACCACCCGGGCCAGGTAGGCGCCGAAGCCGATGCCGACGATCACGCTGATCGTGAGCACGCCGGCCTGGGTCACGGTCAGGATGGCGGTCGCGAGAAGCAAGATCGGGAAGCTGAGGATCACGTCGGCCAGGCGCATCAGCAGCTTGTCCACGAGCCCGCCGAAGAGCCCGGCGATGCCGCCCAGGCCGAGGCCGAGCACCCCCCCGATGAGCGCCGACCCGAGACCGACCGTGAGCGAGATGCGCGCGCCGAACAGGAGCCGCGAGAACTCGTCGCGGCCGAGCGTGTCCGTCCCCAGCAGGAACTGCGCACTAGGCGGCCGCGGGTAGCCCGCGGCGGTCAGGCCCGCCGCAAGCTGCTCGTTCGGCGGATACGGCGCGATCAGCGGCGCGAAGACCGCGCTGACGATCAGCAGGATGACGATGCCGAGGCCGGCCATCGCCACCCGGTCGTGCCGGAACTCGTTCCAGGCCGTGCGCCAGTAGCCGGATTCCCGCTGGGCCGCCTGGCGCGGAGGCGCGCTGACGACCGCGGTCATCGTGCGTGCCCGCCGGCTCGCCGGGCCGCGCATGTGACCTGCGGCCTACCCGCGCGGCCCGCACCCGGCCGGACGACCCGTCGCAGTGGCATGCGTCCTCCGCGGTCCGGTCGGCGGATAATCCCAAAGCTGGCCAGCTCAGAGTATCGTAATGTTACGACATTTCAAGGGAAAGTTCGCCAGATCCCGGCGCTGCTCTCCCAGCTCATGCCGTCCAGCAAGCCCAGACGAAGCACTCCGGCCCTCTCCAAGCTGGCCAGACCAAGATCTTGACAGGCTACGGGCGCGGCGCTCTACTACGGCCATGATCGAGGTGGCTGGCAAGCAGGTGTTCACCGAGCTGTCCGAGATCGTCGATCCTGCGCACACCGCGCTGCTGATCGTCGACATGCAGCGGGACTTCTGCTGCGCGGACGGCAGTTTCGACCGCCTGGGCGTGGACATCTCGGCCTACCCGCCGGTGATCGAGCGGATCGGCGGCCTGCTCGGCGCAGCGCGCCAGGCGGGTGTGCTGCCGATCTTCATCCAGATGACCGTGCTGCCCAACCGGGCCAGCGACTCGCCCGCGCAGATCAGGTTCAACCTCCGGCTGCACGACGGGCACCACGGCCAGGCCGAGCCGCTGCCGTACACGGTCGACGGGTCGGAGGGCCAGAAGATGGTGCCCGGCCTGGAGCCGCGGGACGGCGAGCTGGTGGTCAAGAAGTACCGGTCGAGCGCGTTCTGGGGCACCAACCTGGCCCAGCTGCTGCGCAGTAACGGCATCAGGTCGGTCGTGGTCGCTGGCTGCACCACCGAGGGGTGCGTCGAGTCCACCGCCAGGGACGCGATGTTCAGCGACCACTACGTGGTCATCGCCACCGACGCCGTGGCCAGCGACGACCAGGCCCAGCACGACGCCTCGATGTTCCTCATGGCGCACCGCTTCGACCTGGCCACCAGCGAGGACATCCGCAAGCACTGGCCGTCGTGACCGTGGCCGTGCCGAACTGCCATTCAGAGCCAGTACGCCACACCAGGGCCGGCTCAACCGCCGCATCAGAAGGAGACGCCGTGGCCGGAAAGCTAGCGGGCAAGATCGCCGTCGTCACCGGCGGCGCCCGGGGGATCGGCGGGGGGATCGCGGCCGCGTTCGCCGCCGAGGGTGCCGACGTGGTGATCGCCGACGTGCTGGGCCAGGATGTGGCCGCCCCGGTGCTGGCGTCGATCGAGAAGGCCGGCCGCCGTCACCTGCTCGTGCGCACCGACGTGTCCGACGAGCAGCAGGTCCGGGCGATGGTCGGCGCCGCGCTGGCCGAGTTCGGCCGGGTCGACATCCTGGTCAACGACGCCGGCATCGTGACCCAGAAGGCCTTCACCGAGCTCGAGGCGAGCGACTGGGACCGCGTGATGTCGGTCAACCTGCGCGGGGTCTTCCTGTGCACCCGGTTCGTGCTGCCCGGCATGCTCGAGCGAGGGTCCGGCAAGGTCATCAACATCGCGTCGCAGCTGGGCCAGATTGGCGGCATCGAGATGGTGCACTACAGCGCCAGCAAGGCCGGCGTCATCGGCCTGACCAAGGCGCTCGCCCGCGAGGTCTCCGCCCGGGGCATCCAGGTCAACGCGATCGCGCCGGGCCCGATCCTGACCGACATGATGGCCGAGGAATCCGAGGAGTGGGCGGCCCGCAAGCTGGCCGAGCTCCCGATGGCCCGGTTCGGCGAGGCGCACGAGGTCGCCCCGACCGCGGTGTTCCTCGCCTCGGACGACTCCTCCTACTACGTCGGCCAGACGCTCTGCCCCAACGGCGGAGACGTGATGCTCTAACAGAAAGGGCCCGCATGTTCGATCTCGACGGCCGGGCGGCGCTGATCACCGGCGCCGCCTCCGGCATCGGCGCGGCCACGGCCCGCGTGTTCGCCCAGGCCGGGGCCAGTGTCGCGCTGGCCTGGTACCCGCCGGACGGGCACGACATCGCCCCGGTGCGGGACGCGATTACCGAGGGCGGCGGGCGCTGCCTCGTCGCCGAGACCGACGTGCGGCACACCATGGACGTCGACGCGATCGTTGAGGCGGCCGTGTCCGAGTTCGGGCGCCTCGACATCGTGGTGGCCAACGCTGGCATCGCCCGCAAGGTGCCGCTGGACCAGTTGGACGACGACGCCTGGGCCACCGTGCTCGACGTGAACCTGAACGGCGCCTGGCGCTGCTTCCGCGCCGCGCTGCCGCACATGCGCCGGGAGGGGTACGGCAGGCTGCTGGCCACGTCGTCGGTGGCCGGGACCGTGTCGTCGTGGCCGTCGCTCCCGCACTACACCGCGAGCAAGGCCGGGCTGGTCGGCATGATCCGCACCCTGGCCGTCGAGTACGGGCCGGACGGCATCACCGCCAACGCGGTGGCTCCCGGCGTGATCGACACCCCGCAGGCCAATGACCCGGTCAACTCGCTTGGCCCGGACGGGGTCAGGGAGACCGGGGCCAAGGTGCCAGTGCGCCGGGTCGGGACCCCCGAGGACATCGCGTACCTGTACCAGTTCCTGGCCAGCGAGCAGGCGGGCTACGTCAGCGGTCAGCTCATCGTCGCGGACGGCGCCCGGCACCTGGCCGGTCTCTAGCCATGTCCGTGCTGCCCGGCCCCGGGGTAATGGCCGCGGTGGTGCGCCGCCGGCTCGGCCCAGAACCGACCCAGGACCCGACCCGAGGAGACCTGCATGCCCGATGACCAGTTCTTCCGCAACACCGACTCCGAGGTGGCCGGGCCGCGGCGGGAAATCACGGGCTACGGCGAGCACCCGCCGAACATCCGCTGGCAGGGCGGCCGCGTCAAGGTCGCGGTCCAGCTCGTGGTCAACTACGAAGAGGGCTCGGAGAAGACATTCCCGATGGGCGACGGCGTCAACGACATCCTCTACGAGCTGCCGTTCGCGCTCGAGGGCCAGCGTGACCTGGCCGTGGAGTCGATGTACGAGTACGGCTCCCGGGCCGGCATCTGGAGGCTGTTCCGGATCTTCGGCGACACGGGGATCCCGGTCACGTTCTTCGCGGCCGCGGTCGCGCTGGAGCGCAACCCCGAGGTCGCGGCCAAGCTCGCCAGCCGCGGCGACGAGCCCGCGGGCCACGGCTACCGGTGGAGCAACCACTTTGAGATGACCCGCGAGCAGGAGCGGGAGGCGATCAAGCGCGCGGTCGCGTCGATCGAGGCCACGACCGGAACCCGGCCCGTGGGCTGGTACTGCCGCGAGATGAGCACGAACACCCGCGAGCTCGTGGTCGCCGACGGCGGGTTCGAGTACGACTCCGACTGCTACAGCGACGACCTGCCGTACTGGACGACGGTCCTGGGCCGGCCGCACCTCGTGGTGCCGTACACGCTCGTGGTCAACGACGCCAGGTACATCGTCGGGACCGGTTACGCCAACCCGGACGACTTCTTCCGCACGGCCAAGGCCACCCTGGACCGGTTGCGGGCGGACGGCGACGACCTGGGCCGGATGATGTCGATCGGCGTCCACCCGCGGGTCAGCGGCAACCCGGCCCGGTCGGACGGCCTGGCCCGGTTCATCGACTACGCCCAGGGTTTTGGCGACGTCGCGTTCATGCGGCGGATCGACATCGCGCGGGAGTTCGCCGAGCAGCACCCGGCATCCGCCGCGCTGACGTCCTGACGTGCCGCGGCGCTACCGCCGCCACCGCCCGGCTACCACTGCTGGGATGTCGCGTTCGAGCAGTTGGTCACCGACCCCACCATCTCGGGGCGCTTGAACACCGACTGGATCGCCACCCGGCCCGGTCCCTGCAGCGTCAGCCACACCGACTTCGCCTGGTACCGCGCCGAGCTGAACCAGTACTGTCCCCGCGGGTACTCGAAGTGCAGCCACATCTGGACCGACGGGTCCTTCCAGATCAGCCCGCCGGGCTGGATGAGGATGCGCTCCCCGGAAGCCAGGTCGCGGATGAACGTGTTGCCCGGGCCGTGCAGCATGAGCAGGCCGGGGCCGCCCTGGGCCCAGAACCGGTCGATGGCCCGGCCGAGCGGGTAGTGCGTCTCGGTGTCGTCGCCGTTCCTGGTGGTGAACCAGACCCCGGTGTTCTCCCAGCCGTAGTTGACGTTCCCGGTCGCGACCAGGAAGCGGTGCTCGACCACGTCGACGGCCTGGTTGTGCTGCAGCGGCACGGCCAGGGTCTCGCCCGGATGGTCGGCGCTGAACGCGATGTAGCCGGGCCCCTGGGCGGTCATCATGACCAGCGGCATGCCGGCCATCCTGCGGTTCCAGCCGCCCCGCATCTTCATGGTGTCGAGCTGGACCCGGGGCTCGGTGTGCAGCAGCACGTGGTGCGAGAAGTAGACCGAGTCCTCCTGGTCCAGGTTCATCTCGGCGATGGGCACGTAGGTGCCGCTGATCTGGCACGTGGACCGGTTGAACCTGATGCGGGCCATGTCCCGGATCGGGGGCTGCTCGACCCATCCCGAGTTCGTCGCGCGCAGCCGGACGTCCACCGGCGCGCCGCAGTGCGGGCAGGTCCCGCCCCCGCCGTCGCTGGCCATGCGGCAGTACGGGCAGGTGTAGGTGCTGGTCTGGGTTGGCGTCGACATGTCGGCCGCCTACTCGGAGCCGTGGTGGACGTACATGGACTGGATGCCGACCCGGCCGGGGCCGGTCATCTCGGCCAGGTACATGCTGTGCCCGCCCATGAGCCCCGTCTTCATGCTCTGCTTCACGGTGTTCATGGTCACCGTCGAGTCCTTGTACAGGAACCCGCCCGGCTCGATCAGGATCTGCTCGCCCGGCGCCAGCGTCTTCTGGAACACGTTCCCGTAGCCGTGCAGGAGCAGAAGCCCGGGCTCGTTCGCGGTCACGAACCGGTCCAGGTACATGCCCTCGCCGCCGTGCATCAGGTTGGTCAGGCCCTTGATCCGCACGAACGAGTAGTTCAGCGAGTGCGTCCCGGCCAGGAACGCGTGCTCGCGCACGTCGAGTTCCATGGCCGGGTGCAGCGGCAGCACCACGACCTCGCCGGTGGCGTCGCGGGACAGCGCGATGCGGCCCGGCCCGTGGGCCAGGCTGAGCACGTGCGGCATGCCGCCCATCATGCGCTTCATGCCGCCGCCGGTGTTCATGGCCGACATCGGCACGTGGGGTTCCTTCCAGAGCATCACGTGGTGCTCGAAGAACACCGCGTCGCCCTGGGCCAGGGCCAGCTCGGCCACCGGGACGATCTCGCCCTCGATCTGGCAGGTGGAGTTGGAAAACCGGAACTCCGTCATGTCCCGCAGCCGGGGCGCCTCGGCCCAGCCGGAGTCGGAGACGAGGTTCTTCGTGTCAAGCGGCGCACCGCAGGTAAAGCAGCTCGTGCGGTCCGTTTCGTTCTGGGCCTTGCACCACTGGCACTCAATCCGATCCATCCGGACAGGCCTTTCTCGTTAGGGGCCTTCGTGGTCACAGCGGGGGATGTGGTCACAGCGGCGAATGTTGCAGGGTGATGTTAGCGGAGCGCCACGCTGTTCTCGCTGGTTATGACGCCGGCGGGCTCGTGGGTGTGCCGCACTCGGCGCAGAACTTGGCGCCGGGGTTCACGCTGGCGTTGCAGTTGGTGCAGTGCTTCTGCATGGGCTGGCCGCACTCGGCGCAGAACTTGCCGCCTACCGGGACCTGGTTGTGGCAGTTGCTGCATTCGGCGGTCGCGGCAGCGGCCGGGGCCTCCTGGGCTTGCTGCGCCTGCTGGCCCTGCTGCGCGTAGCCGGGTCCGCCGCCCGCGAAGCCCGGTCCGGGCGGCGGGGGGTTGGCCGGGGCCTGGGCCGGCGCCTGCATCATCTGGTTGGCCATGCCCATGCCGGCGCCGAAGAACATGGGAGTCACGCCCTCGCCGCCCTTGGACATGCCCTCGCCCGCGCCCTGCAGCGCCTCGGCCTGGGCCGCCTGCAGGAAGCCGCCGGCCAGCCGGCTGTAGGCGGTGTCGCCCGCCAGCTTCTTCAGCCGGGCGTTATCGTCGTCGTCGAGGTTGATGTCGAGGTTGCCTAGCTTGGTGATCGAGAGCCCGTAGTCGTCAAGCTCCCGGTTCGCGGCCTGCATGGCCATGACCTCGATTTCCGGGCTGTGCACGGACAGGCCCAGGATCGGCCATTCGCCCGACATCAGCTTGGTGGTGACCGCGGTGCGGGTGACCTTGAGCAGCTGCTGGGTGACCCAGGCCGTGATCGCGTCGTTGTTCGTCACGTCCACGGTGCCGACCAGGTTGAGGATCAGCTTGGGCGCGTCGACCACGCGCAGCGCGTATTCACCGAATGTCCTGAGCGTCACGATAAGCCCGGTCTGTGGGTCCTGCACCTCGTCCAGCCGTCCGCCGAACCGGAAACTCGGGAAGTCCCTGATGCCGACGAAGTAGAGCTCGGCCTTGAACGCGTTGCCGCCGGTGGCCCAGTCCACGAACATGCCGAGGAACGGGTACTCCTTGGCGTCGAGCTGGTGGTGGCCGCCGAGCAGCGTCCCCATCAGCTGGCCCTGGCTCATGAACACCGCCACGGCGTCCGGCTCGACGATGCACCGGGTGAACTTCCTGATGTTCTGGTCGGGCCACTTAAAGACAATCTGGTGCTTGGAGCTGTCTGGCGCTGCGATGAACTCGCGACCGAGGATGGCCATCGGTTTGCCCCCCGCTGTGAGGTGTGCCGCTCGTGGTGAGCGCATCATAACTTCGCCAGGTCGTCCCTGCTGGCGGAGCTGAGACCGCTGCCTCAAGGCTAGGGCGATCACTGGGGTACTGGCTAGGTACGCTGACCCACGCCGAGTGGTGGGAAACGGTCAGGCTGGGCCTGCGCTAGCGCGAGCGAGGTCCGCCGGCGACGCGTTGAATATCGTCGGCCGGACACCGAGGAGGTGTGAGGCGATAGCGACATCACCGCCGGCGAGCACCATCCGGGCGCGCTCAATCCCGGCTGCGATCGTGTCTGCGTGCCGGGCGGCGTACTCCCCGACGGCCCGGTCGACGATCTCTGCCTGGGTGACGTCTGTCAGGGCCGCCAGATAGCGGATGCGCTCCTTGGTCTGTTCGCTCACCTTGATCGGCGCCTGGCTCGCCATCAATCACCTCCTAGCCTAGGTACCGGAGTACCAGAGTACCGAGTCACCCAGGCACTCAGTTACGGGACTGGGTAGCCGTAGGACACCTTGTGCATCTTCAGTTCCATGAACGTCTCGGTCTCCTTCACGCCGCCGATCTCGGGAATCCGCTGGTACAGCAGATCCCATAGATGGTCGTGGTCGCGGCACACGATCTGCATGTAGATGTCCGCGCGGCCGGTGCAGGAGGAGACGTACGTCACCTCGTCCCACGCCGTGAGCGCCTTGATCACGTGCTCCTGCCGGTCCGGGTCGACCTTCAGCAGCGTGAACGCGAGGATGCGGTAGCCCAGGCGAAACGGGTCAGGGATCGCGATGACGGTGATCGCGCCGGACTGGAACAGCCGGCTGGCCCGGAACCGGACCGTTCCCTCGGAGACTCCTATCTGGCGGGCGATCTCCCGGTACGGCATCCGCCCGTCCTGCTGCAGCAACTTAATGATCTCCGAATCGAGGCTGTCCAGCTGCGCCGTCATGGCGCCGCCTCGCCGGCCGCTCCCAGGCCGGTGAGCAAGGGCAGGCCCGCGGCGAGGAAACCGCCGTCGACGTAGATGGCCTGGCCGGTCAGCCAGGAGGCCTGGTCCACCAGGAACAGCACCGCCTCGGCAATGTCCGCCGGAGTGCCGAAGCGCCCCAGCGGAGTCCGGCCGAGTTCGTGATCGGCGATCGGGCCGTGGCCCAGATAGGCGCTCCCCATGGCCGTCGCCACGGTGCCTGGCCCGACGCCGTTGACCGTGATCCCGTACTGGGCCAACTCGACGGCCATGACCCTCGTGAGCAGCAGCACCGCGCCCTTCGAGGCGCAGTAGGCGCTCTCGAGGGCGAAGCCCTGAACCGAGGCCGTGGACAGGATGTTGACGATGCGGCCGCCCCCCTGGTCCCGCATCAGGCGTGCCGCCTGCTGGCCGCAGAGGAAGACGCCCTTGGCGTTGACGGCCATCACGTGGTCCCACGTCTCCGGCGAGGTGGTCAGGAACGGTTCGTCGGCGAACACCCCGGCCGCGTTGACCAGCGCGTAAGGGCGGCCGACCTCGTGCTCCAGTTGCCCGAACGCGGCGGCGACGCTCTCTGGGTCGCTCACGTCGGCCTGCGCGGACCAGGCCTCGGCACCGTCCGCTCGGAGCAGGCGGAGCGTCTCGTCGGCCGGGTCACGGTCCAGGACGGCCACCCGTGCGCCCGCCCGGCCAAGCCGCAGGGCGATGCCCTGCCCGATCCCGCGGCCGCCCCCGGTGACCACCGCGACCCTTCCGTCAAGCGCCATCCCGCACCGTCCTCCCAGCCCACGCCGTGGATGTACCGGAATGGTCGTTGTAGCGACCCGTTCGGTACATCCACGGGAACGGGGAGGCGGTCATGACGCCAGTGCCTTCCACGTGCGGCGCATGAACGCCTGCAGCGGATGCTCGCTGTCCAGCATCAGCCGCCCGCGCGGCACGCGGCCGGACCTGTAGCCGACCTGCTGGTTGTCGGTCGCGGCCTGGTCCTCGATCAGGGTCTGGTCCCACATCTTCAGCCAGTCGGCCACGATCGACGGGTCGGCCCCCGGCTTGCTGTACATGTCGACAAACGCCAGACAGCGTTCCGGCGCGAGCGGCATGATCGCGCCCACGAAGCCGACGTAGTCGTCGAGGGCAAAGAACGACGTAGGCCACAGGTAGGCGAAGCGGAAGCCCTTGAGGCTCGCCGGGTCCACGCCCTCGGGCAGCCATTTGATCGGCCCCTGGTTGGTGATCGTGTCTTCCCACGAACCCAGGAGATAGTGGTCGGGGCGGGTGTCGTAGGTCCGGCCGAAGCTCGACCTGTGCAGCGTCGGGCAGTGGTAGCACTCCACCGCGTTCTCCGCCCAGATCTTCCAGTTGCACTCCATCGTGTACTCGTAGCGCACCTGGAAGTCGTAGCCGCGCAGGTCGGCGTTGAGCTCGTCGGTGAACGGCTGGATGTCCTGGATGACGCTGTCCAGGCTCGGTGCCGCGGGGTCGGGGTTGACGAAGACCCACTGGTCCCACCGGGCCACGGACACCGGCTCCAGCGCTATCGCGGAGCAGTCGAAGCCCGGCTCGCGCCGGGACCGCGGCGCCGACACCAGGCGGCCGTCCATGCCGTAGGTCCACCCGTGGTAGGGGCACTGCATGACCCGCCCCTGGCCGTTCTCGGTCGCCACCGCGTGCAGCCGGTGCCGGCACACGTTGACGAACCCGCGCAGCTCACCGTCGTCGCCGCAGGTCACGACGATCGGGGTATCTCCCGCCCGGGCTACCGCGTAGTCGCCCGGCTCCCGTACACGGGACTCGTGACAGGCGTACTGCCAGGACCTGGCGAAGATCTTCTGCTGCTCGAGCTGGTAGACCTCCGGGGCGACATACAGCAAGGCCGGCAGCGTCTCGCCCTGGTCGAGCGCCTCCGTGACCTCTACATCGCCCGGCAGCCCGTACCGGGCCCGCACCTCATCCAGCGTCAGCACCGCAATCTCTCCTAGTCTTGCTGTTCGCGTAGCACATCGGGGCAGTGTCTACGCGATTCACTAGGATCGTCGGCCGGATGTTGCGCGCTGTCAATACCGCGTGGCGCGCGGCTGGCGCTGTGGTGCTGGGGTGCGGCGGAAGGCTCGCTAGCGGATTCCGTCCCAGGAGGCGCGCTCGTCGCCCGCGGGGTCGTCCACGGCGTCGATGCGGTCAGAGAGCAGGCCGGTGGTGCGGCGGTCGGTGTCGTAGGGGGCCCAGCCCGGATCCCCGCGCGTGACGAAGTCGACCCACACCTTGTGCACCTGATCGGCGACGGCCTGCGAGGGCGTGTCGCCAATCAGGGGCCGGACGTCATCGCGGGCGATGGTGTCGAACACGAACGGAACCTCCACCGCGTGGCAAGCGCCGAGCCCATGGTTGTCCCCGGGTTCGGGGTAGTCGAACCGGTAGGTCCAGGTGTTGGAGGTGCCCCGTCCGGCGCGCGCTTCGGCAACCCGGGTGGGCGGGATAGCGAAGAACCAGTCGGTGATGACGGCCGCGAGGATGTCGCCCGCGCTGGCCCCTGGCCGGTTTGCCCGGTAGCGGGCGAGTGACTCCGGCGACAGCTGGTACGCGCCCGCGGTGGCCTCCAGCATCGCGTCGTCGATCAGGTCCATGGTGCTGGCCGCGACAAAGAACAGCCGCGCCTCGTCGCGGTTCGACCCGATCAGCAGGCGCACGTCAGCGCCCTGCCCGGCAGCGATGGCGGGCAGCGGGGCCTCGGGCAGGACCGTGCCGTCGACAGACGGCGCGAACGGCAGCAGGCTCAGCGCGAGCTGACCCCACTTGGCCGGGTCGGGGGCGGTCTGCACCTCCACGACCAGGTCCGACGCGGCCTGAACCAGCTTCTCCAGCGGCACTGCCTTGATCGAGTCCCGCTTGGCTGGCACGCCAAGCGCGTCGGCGAGGTAGCCGCTGACCATGAGGCCCTCGTCCGGGGTCAGCGTGTGGGCCCCGGCGCCGCTCTGGGCAATGGCCTGGCTGAACAAGCCCTCGGACAGCGGCATGGACAGCAGCGTGGTGATGCTCATGGCCCCGGCCGACTCGCCGGCGACGGTGACGCGGGCCGGATCGCCGCCGAACGCCTCGATATTGCCCTGCACCCACCGCAGGGCCGCGAGCTGGTCAAGCAGGCCGAGGTTGGCGACGCCGTCGTCGAGGAACAGGAATCCCTCGGCGGCCAGCCGGTAGTTGATGGTCACGCACACGACACCGTCGCGGGCGAACGCCGCGCCGTCGTACGCGCCGACCGACCCGGACCCGTTCATGAACGAGCCGCCGTGGATCCAGATCAGCACCGGGAGCCCGGTGGCGCCGGGATCCGGCGTCCACACGTTCAGGTTCAGGCTGTCCTCACCGGGGATCACTTCCTCCGGGAACAGCCGGGCGTACTGCGGCGGGTAGTCGCCCTTGGGCACGGTCGGCCCGAACGCGGTCGCGTCGCGTTCGCCCTCCCAGGGCTGGACGGGCCGGGGCGGCAGCATCCGGTTCGCGCCGAACGGGGGTGCCGCGTAGGGGATGCCGAGGAAGACCGAAACTCCGTCCTCCGTTTTGCCCCGGACGGCCCCGTCCATAAGCGCAACCAGTGGACCCTGCGTCGTCCCGCCCATGAGTATCTCCGATGCCACGTTTGCGCGATCTTGCGCAAACTGTCTCACCGATCGGCCCCGACCAGCAATAACCTGCGGGAAAGCATCGCCGGGCTCACGATCCGGTTCCGCTGGCCTGGGTGAGCTGCTGGCCCAGGGCCGCGACGGCGCGCTGGAGCTCCGGTGACCCGGCAACCCGGAACGGTGCCTGGATAGCAGCGAGGCGCCGGGCGTACCAGTCCAGCTCGCTGGTTGTGCCCCGCAGGCGCGTCCGGCCCTCACCGTCCGGTTCCAGGCGGGCCAGGCTTCGCGGCAGCCACCTCGATGTCTCCTCGACGGTGGCGTCGACGAGCACGTCGACCGGGTGAGCCCAGCCCTCGGACAGGTGCTCCTCCAGGGTGCGCAGGGCGTCAAGGTCCTGCGGTGGCGTGAATGTGTCCACCAGCGGCTCGGACGTGACGATCCGGTCCACCCGCAGCACGCGCCGGGCCTCCGCGGTGTGCGACCAGCCCAGCAGGTACCACCGGCCGTGCCGCAGCACCACGGCCCACGGGTCGACTTCCATCACCCGGTCCGTGCCCCGGCCCATCCGGTAGACCAGGCGCAGCCGCCGCGCCGCGGTGCAGGCCTCGATCAGCTGGGCCGTCACCTCGGGACTCGCCCGGGGCTGGTCGGCAGGAGGATTCGTTACCTCGCGGACGCCCCGGACCGGGCCCGCTACCTCCTCCGGCAGCACCCTGAGGATCTTGGCCAGCGCGCCGCCCACCAGGTCCGCTGGGTCCGCCGCGTTCCTGTGGCCCTCCAGCACGGCCATGGCCAGTCCCATGGCCTCGGCGGCCGTGAACATCAGCGGCGGGAGCCGCAGGCCGCGCCCCACCCTGTATCCCCCGTACGGGCCGCTGACCGACTCGATCGGCAGGTCCGCCTCGCGCAGGATCGCGACGTAGCGACGGGCCGCCCGCTCGGTGACGCCGAGCCTTTCTCCCAGCCGGTGCGCGGTGATTCCGGGGCTGTTCTGGATGACCTCCAGGGCCAGCAGCGTCCTCGCGGTCGGGCTCACCTCATGCGCCATGCGCTTCCCATCCCGGAACTAGACCGTCCGGAACCGACGGTATCGTGCCTGGTATGGACGCAGACAGTGAAGCGATCCTGCGTGAACTGCAGCTGACTATTTTCCCGGCGAACCAGGCCTCCTGGGCTGACCTGCAGGCGATCTTCGGCACTGCCGACTACCCGGGCAGGTGCTACTGCCAGCACTACAAGACCCGGGACTGCCACTGGAGTTCGCTGAGTGACGAGGACCGGCGCAGCCGCCTGCGCGAGCAGACCCACTGCGATGATGCGGGGGCGCGCACCACCACCGGTCTCGTGGCCTACCTGGACCAGGAGCCGGTCGGCTGGGTGGCGGTCGAGCCGCGCACGGCCTATCCGCGCCTGCCGAAGGTCCGGACCGTGTGGAGCGGCCGCGACGAGGACAAGGCGGACGACAACGTCTGGGCCGTCACCTGCTTCGTGACCCGCAAGGGGTACCGCAAGCGCGGGATCACCTATGCGCTGGCCGCCGCCGCGGCCGGCTTCGCCCGGGAGAGCGGCGCCCGGGCGCTGGAGGCGTATCCGATGATCACCGAGCCGGGCAAGGAGATCACCTGGGGCGAGCTGCACGTCGGAAGCCGCCAGGTCTTCGCCGACGCCGGCTTCACCGAGGTGAGCCACCCCAGCCCGCGGCGTGTGGTGATGCGGATCGACTTCGCCGCCTGAGCCGGTGTGCGAGCGTATGTCCGGTAGTGTGCATCGGGCTACAGGACGGCGCGTTCAGCGGCGTGCGGGATTGGGACAGGATGAAGCGGATACTCCTTCGCTCCGCGAAGAGCCCCTTCCGGGTCGTCAGCCACGAGGAATTCATCCAGCAGGACCTCGCAGGGACGAATTCTGGCAATCTGCTCTTCAGCGACGCCGTGCATAAGCTGCTCCTGACCGAACATACCGAAGTAGTCTCCAACGGCATTAAGACCGACTGCTCGGCGCGTCGGGCCCAGCAAATAAACGATGAATATGACGTATTCGCAGTCCCCCTCGCCAATGCGTTCCGGCTTGATTTCCGGGCCTCGCTGGACCGGCTCAGCACGCTGATCGAGCAGCTCACGATCCCGGTGGTCGTGGTCGGAGTCGGTGCCCAGGTCGGCGATGACTACGACACAGGAATGCTGCGGTCGATGGAGGCCTCGGTCAGGCGATTCGCGGCCGCGGTACTCGATAGGTCGGCCTCCATCGGGGTGCGCGGCGAGCTGACGGCGAGCTACCTGGAGGCCCTGGGGTTCACCGACACCGAGGTTGTCGGCTGCCCGTCCATGTTCTTTTATGGCGACACCCTTCCCGCGCCGCGCCATCCGGTCAGGATCACCGATGAGTCCCGTATTGCCATCAACTTGTCCCGGGACGCGATTGGCACGGGAGATATAGCCGGCCTCGCTCGCCATGCCTACGAGCGATTTCCCGGCCTCATGTACTACGCCCAGGACCTCATTGACGCTGAGGTTCTCTACTGGGGCGATACCTCGCAGGAATCCGGCGATCGGTCGGTGTTCCCGCTCCAGCTGAGCCATCCGCTGCTGCATGAGGGCAAGGTGAGGGTGCCGGTAGATCCTGCGACCTGGATCAGCGAACTGCGCTCGTACGACTTCGCCTATGGCACGCGCATTCACGGGAACATCGCGGCGCTGCTGGCAGGCACCCCAAGCGTGGTGCTGGTGCACGACTCGCGCACCCTGGAGCTGAGCCGCTACTTCGGGCTTCCGCACCGGATGCTGCGCGATGTGCCCGCGGACATCGATCCGCAGGAGCTTGCCGACACGGCCGATTACACATCGATGGTTGCCGGTCACCGGGAGCGCTTCAGCCGCCTGACTGCCTTTCTGGACAAGAACTCTCTCGAAAACTCCTACAGTCATGGCGACAGAGGCGCAGCTTTCGATGCCCAGGTGGCCAAGCTCGACCTCCCGCCTGGCATCGGGGTCTGGGACGGTTCCGACGATGGCGGGCTGCGCTACCGGCTCGCCTGGCTGCGGGAGCAGATGCTGGCCGCACGCTCGGCCGCCGCCCAGCGCCACGCCGAGCTGGCGAAGACAACCGCCGGGCTGACGCAGAGCAACAAGGACCTCCTGCAGCGACTGGACGCGATGCAGGAGCGGCTGGCCGCAACCGAGCAGCGGGTGGCCCGCATCGAAAGGCGTCCTGTATCGCGCTTGGGGCGGGCGGTCCGCCGCGGCGTCAGGCGGATCACGACCCGGTAGCGGCCGTATCTGGATTTCCCGCCGGTGTGCTCCGGGAAGCCGCCGCTATTTCGGATCTTCGGTGATGAGGGCGTAGGCCTTGCGGTTATAGCTATGCGCGTAGCCGAAGTCGCCCTTGAGCATGTCCGCGACGTGGATGAGCTGGACGGTGCCGAACCGGCGCGCCATGTCCTGCCGCACCTGCGGAGCGCTGAGCAGGTTGAAATGGTAGTTGCCCCGAGGGTTGTCAACATGCTCGGGCACCTCGTCCATGCGGAAGAAGGCGAAGTACAAGCCCCGGCGGCAGATCCGGACCGCGGCGTCCATAGCGTGCTGCATGGCCGGAAGAGACAGGTGCTCCATGATGTCGAACCCGATCACGTAGTCCACGCTGCGGTCCTGCTCGGGCAGGTCCAGGACGCTGCCCAGGCGGAAGTTCACGTCAGGGAACCTTCGCCGGGCGTTGGCGATGTTGGTCTCATTCAGGTCGACGCCGGTGTAGTCCAGGAACCGCGCGATGCCGTAGTCGGCGAATGCACCGTAGTCATTGGCAGATCCGCAGGCGTACTCGAGCACGCTCAGCGGTGGCGCCTGCCGGCCGGCCAGTGCGTCCCGCCAGCGCCTGCCGAATTCCGGTGCACGATCAGCGATGACCTCGCTCACCCGCTGCACATCCGCATGGTGGCCGGGATCCAGCGTTGGCTTCATCGCGACTCCGAGTTCGGCGGCCCGGACCCGGATGGCCTCGTTCAGTTCGACGGCCCAGGCCAGTTCCTCGCGCATCAGCGAGTCGAATTCCGACCCGAACAGTGCGCGCACCAACGTGTGCCTGGACAAGATGCTCGGAACGTTGATGCGCGGATCTTGATAGCCGCTGACCAGGTAGCGCTCCAGCATGTCCTGCCGGTATCCGGCCCAGACGCCGCGGAGCTTGGCCTCCTCTGTGCGCAGTCTCGGTGGCGCTGCCGCCGGCAGACCCTGCGGAGCAGGCCAGAGACGCTTTAAAGGCTTAGCCGCCGCCGCGCGCCTGCGGCTGCCAACGGGCAACACCGCCTTGACGACCGGGTTATTGGCAATCGCGGCTCTGAGCATGCCTGAGTATCGCATCACCCAGAGGCGCCTGATGTCGGTGTTTCCGGCTATCCACGGGAATCTTGGATTAGCTGCGGATGCGCCGGGCTAGTACCGATACTCGGGTTCGTGATCGGCGATGAGTTCCCGGCCGTGCTGGTCGCCGCGCAAGACGGCAGCGAGGTCGCGTTCGCGACGCTGTGGCGTGACGGCAACCCGGCCTTACTGCGCTACCTGCGGGTAGTCGCAGCCGATGACGCGGAGGATGTCGCGGCCGAGACCTGGGTCCAGGTGGTCCGGGGGCTGCGCGGCTTCCGCGGGGACGAACAGGCGTGGCGGGCGTGGGTGTTCACCACCGCGCGGCGGCGGGCGAGCGACGAGCGCCGCCGGCGGTCACGGCACCCGGTCACGCCGCTCACTGAGATGGCCGGGTATCTGGAGCCCCGGACCGAGGACGCCGCCGTGCTGGCGATGGAGAACATGGCCACCGCGGCCGCGATCGCGGCAGTCTCAGCCTTGCCCCCGCTCCAGGCCGAGGTGATTGTGCTGCGGGTGCTGGCCGGCCTGGACACCGAGACCGTCGCCCGCATCGTTCGCCGCAGCCCGGGCGCGGTCCGGGTCGCCGCCCACCGGGGGCTGCGGCGGCTGGCTCAGACCCTGACGTCGACGGAAGTAACGCTGTGACCGGCCGCGGCGTTTCAGACGATGACATGCCGATCTTCCCGTGGCCAGCTCAGGGCGGTATCCCCCCGCTGGGGGATCCCGCCCTCGACGCGCTGCTCACCGGACGCGTCCTGGCCGAGGACGCCCCCGGCGGGCTGCGTCCGGTGGCAGAGGCCATCGCCGCGCTCAACGCGGCGCCGACGAGAAGCGAACTGGCCGCCGAGGCGAGCGCCCGGTCGGTGTTCCGACTGCACGTTCGGCAGTTCTGCCGAACGTGCCCGGTCACGCCACCGGAGCCGCCCCGCGCTCCTATCCCGGCTCGGGTCCAGACTCGGCGCGGCCGCGGCGGTCGGCATGGTCGCCCTCAGCGCCGCGGCCGCCGCAGCCTACACGGGCGCCCTGCCCGCCCCGGTCCAGAACCTCGCGCACTACACCATCGGCGCACCCTCGGGGCACCGCACCGCTCCCTCCACCCAGGTAGGTCAGGAGCAGCCGGCCGCGACGGCCGGTCACCGCCTGTGCGTCACATTCACGCACCTGAATGCCCACCGCAGGGCCAGGCAGAAGGCGGTGGACTTCCATCATCTGGCCGCCGCGGCGGGCGGGGCGGCTCACGTGAAGGCATACTGCGCCGCGGCGGCCCACCCCGGGACCGCGACGCCCGGCCAGCCGGCCCATCATCGAGCGGGTGACCCGGGTTCTTCTCCCACTCCCAGGTCGGCGGGCCATCCCTCCGGCAGGCCGAGCCCGAACCCAGCCAGTTGGCCGAGTCCGCTTCCGGCCAGCGGCCCGGGCCCGAACCCGACCGTCGGGCCGAGTCCCTCTCCGACCGTCGGGCCGACTCCCTCTCCGAACGGCGGGCCCAGTCCCAGTCCGAGTTCCACAGGCCAGCCGACCAGCCAGTCCACCGGGTCGTCAACGGCCCAACCCCAACGGGCCGGCCGGCCAGCGCTCCGCGTAAGCCAACGGCCCAACCCCAGAAATCGGCGGCCCGGGTTGGTGTAACGGGATAAGCGGGCCCGGCGTTTCGCAAGTGAGATGCCTGGGCTTCCCTTTCCCGGTCGGCCAGGCCGCGAGCAGGCCAGGCGGCCCGCACGCTGTGTGACGGGCGGTCTCTCCCCCCTGACCGCCCGGCCAGCCGTGTGGCCACCGGCATGCTCGCCCGCCCTGGCGGGCAACGTGGCCGGGCAGGCGGGGCCCAGGTGAGCTGGCCGGGGAGGCGGTCGCGGGTGGCGATACCCGCGCCGTTTCCCCGGCTGGCGGCTCGACTGCTGCCCGATCAGCCCGGCGGATATCGCCCGGCCTCGTCCGCTGAGGCTGATCGCGGCAGTGGCGTCCCTGGTCTGGCGGCGCCCCTCGGGGCGCGGAACGGCTAGACCGGTGGCGCCACCGGCTGGGACGTTTCCGCGGAAACGTCGCCGGGCTGGACGGACGGGCCGGGACGGGTGAGCGGGCCCCAGCGGAACAAGGTTCCGGCGATCACGGCGCCGCAGGCGAAGATCGCGGCGGCCCACCAGAACGCGGTGGTGTAGCCGTGGATCAGCGCCTGGCCGAGGAGGGCCGGGCTGGGCCGGCCGTGAACCAGGGTCGCCGGGCTGATGTGGCTGGCCACGTAGCCGGAGACGGCGCTCGCTGCGAGCGTGTTGAGCAGGGCGACGCCCACCGAGCCGCCGAGCTGCTGGCCGGTGTTGACGGTGGCCGAGGCCACGCCCGCGTCCGACGGGGCCACGCCGAACGTGCCAGTGTTGATCGCGGGCGCGATCACATTGCCGAGCCCGGCCCCGGTGACCAGCAGGGGCGGGAGCACGTCGGCCGCGTAGCTGGAGTGAACCCCGATCCGGGTCAGCCAGGCCATGCCGAGCGCGGCGACCAGCATGCCCAGGGTGACCAGCGGCCTGGGCCCGAACCTGGGCATGAGCACGATCGTGGCCAGGTTGGCCGAGACCATGACCAGGGCGATCATCGGCAGGAACGCGACCCCGGTGATCACGGGGGAGTAGTGCAGCGTGACCTGCATGTAGTAGGTCAGGAACAGGAAGATGCCGAACATCCCGCTGCCAGCGATCAGGATCGACAGGTAGGCGGCGCCGCGGTTGCGGTCGAGCACCACCCGCAGCGGCAGCAGCGGCGCGGGAGCCCGGGTCTGCCACCAGGCGAATATGGCCAGCAGCACGACCCCCGCGGCCAGGAAGCCCCACGTGGACGGCGTGTGCCAGTTGTGCGTCGCGGCGTTGGAGAAGCCGTACACGATGCAGAACATCCCGCCGGACACGGTCAGCACGCCGGGTATATCCAGCCGGGGCCGGTCTGCCGATGGCTCCCGGCGGCGCAGCAGGGTCACGGCCCCGACGGCCGCGATGGCGGCGAAGAACAGGTTTACGTACAGGCACCAGCGCCAGGTCAGGTACTCGGTCAGCAGGCCCTCCGAGCAGCAGCCCGACCGCGCCGCCCGCTCCGGCGATGGCCCCGAACACCCCGAACGCCTTCCCGCGCTCCTTGGGGTCGGTGAACGTCGTGGTCAGCAGCGACAGCGCCGCCGGCGCCAGCAGCGCGCCGAACGCCCCCTGACAGGCCCGGGCGGCGATCAGCATCCCGAAACTCGTCGAGGCGCCGCCGACCGCCGACGCCGCGGCGAAGCCGATCAGGCCGGTCAGGAACGTGACCTTGCGGCCGAACAGGTCGGCCAGCCTGCCGCCGAGGAGCAGCAGGCTGCCGAACGCGAGCGCGTAGGCGGTGACCACCCACTGCCGGTCCACCGGGGAGAAGCCCAGCGACCGCTGCGCCGACGGCAGCGCGATGTTCACGATCGTGACGTCGAGGACCACCATCAGCTGGGCCAGGCCGACCACGCCCAGGATCAGCCACCGCCGTGAGTCCGGCGCGCCCGCCGCGTGGTTGGCCGCGGCGTGATCCGCGCCGTCGGGGATGTTCGTCGCCGACATCGCCCATCTCCTATCTGGAGGGGTTATCTCCGCTTCTAGTGGTAGCGTACTCCTCAAAGCGGAGGAGTCAACTCCACTTAAGGTAGAGTGGGCTTCATGAGCACTACTGCGGCTGAGTCTGGTCCTGGGGAGGCTGCCGCTGGCGCGGGTTCTGGGCGGGCGGCAGCCGGGGCGGAGCCTGGGCAGGCCGCGGGCCGGACGGGTGGCTCGGCGACCGGCCCCGACGTGGCCGCGAATGGGCGGCGGCTGAGGAAGGACGCTGAGCGTAACAGGCAAAAAATACTGGCGGCGGCGGGCGAGGTATTCACAGAACGGGGACTGCAGGCCACGCTGGACGACGTCGCACGCCAGGCCGGGGTCGGGGTGGGCACGGTGTACCGGCGGTTCCCCGACAAGGAGGCCCTGGTCGAGGCGCTGTTCACCGAGCGGCTGGACACGCTGGTCGGGTACGCCGAGCAGGGCCTGGCCGAGCCGGACCCGTGGACGGGCCTGGTGTTCCTCCTCGAGCACGCCGCCACGGTGATCGCCGGGGACCGGGGCCTGCGGCAGATCCTCATGTTCGCCACCTACGGGCGCGACCGCGTGGACCAGGCGCGCCAGCGCCTGCTGCCGGTGGTGCTGAAGCTGGTGCAGCGGGCCCAGGAGGCCGGGCAGGTGCGCGCCGACCTGCGGCCCACCGACGTGCCGCTGATCGAGTTCATGCTCAGCATGGCCGCCGAGTACGCCGGCCAGGTCCGGCCGGAGCTCTGGCGCCGGTACCTGGCCCTGATCCTGGACGCCCTGCGGCCCGCCCGTACCGGCACGACCGCGCTGCCCGAACCCGCGCTCAGCCCGGACGAGATGGTCCAGGCCATGCGTTCTGGCTCCCTGGACCGCTCTTAAGCGGGTGTGAGCTGGCCCAGGCGCGCCGCGATGCCCCGGAGGGCCATCGCTGACAGGCCCGCCGCCTGGTGCGTGGCGGCAGGCCCGTCAGCAAGCAGGTGTTACTGCTTACGCTTGCGCCGGCCTTTGGGCGGAGCGTCGCTGGGCGATCCGCCGTCTCCGGTCATGCGCTCGGGGTCGGGCAGGAGGCCGCCGTAGCCGGCGAGCAGCCGCGGTGCACTGTCGAAGTTCCCGCCCGAGAGCGCGGTCAGCCTGCGCGTGGCCTCGGTGAGGTGGTAGGCGTTCCCGCCCAGGGCGACCCACTTGCCGACCTCGGTGTTCAGCACCAGCCCGGCCGCCTGGTTGTCCGAGGCCGTCGTCGGGAACTCGATGAACACGTCGATGCCCTGCTCGACCCCGACCGGGACGCCCTGGGCAGACCAGGTGACCGCCACCGAGACCCGGTAGAGACCGGGCCGGACTCCAAGATCATGACGCTGTCGGCGTCTGCTGGCTCGGGCACCGCCGAGCTCGTCGTCGCCCTCGAAGACGGCTACGTAGCCCCTCACGGCCGCTCCCTTCGCAAGCCTGCCTGCTTCAGGATGCTCGATTCGGTCTTCGCTTCAAGGTGAGGCCTCAGTCCCACCAGAAGCTGCAGAACATCGCTCCGAGCCAGTGACGCGTGCTGGCACGCCAGGATAAGACTCGGAGCCTGGAGCGGCCCACACGTGGCGATCAGCATCCATGCGGACTGGTCGGCCATGGGCCCCACATCGGGCGAGCCCTTCCACGACTGCGAGGTCGAGGGCAGTGCCATAACCCTCCACTGGCCAGGCCACGCCAGTTCGCCGAGTAGCTCACCGGGTAGCCAGTACGTCGGAGATAGCTGCGCAGCCCCTCGCAGGCACGCTGCCTTCGCAAGCCGTGCCTAGCTCGAGGTTGGTCGATTACGGTGGGCGCGTCAAGGTGAGGGTTCAAATCCCGGCGCTGATGTCGATCTCGACCGACGCGCGCCGGAAGAAGTCCGACACCCACGACAGCGAGACGAAGCCCTTGTCCACGCCGCCCTCGACCCAGCGGCCGGTGAAGTTGGGGCCGCTCCACGGGAACGGCGCCGGGGCGGGCGTCAGCGTGACCGTCACCGTCCGGCTGGCAGCCGCGGGGAAAGACCCCTGGAAAGTCCCGGCGGCGGGAGGCGTGTAGTCGTACTGCTCGATGACCAGGGTCACCGTGCAGGGGTGGCCAGCCGGAACGATGAACGGCGCCTGGACGCTGATCACCTTGAGGTAGGAGTGGTAGAGGCCCCGCGGGTAGATCGGGATTCGCGGGAACAGCGGGAAGGGCAGGATCGCGTCGGGGGCGCTGGCGCTGGCCGCCACGGACGGCGAGCCCGCCGGGCCGGGCTGGGCCTGCCCGGGCTGCAGCGGCCCGGGGTCGGGGGGCCCGGGCACCGGGACCGGGATGGGCACCGGCACCGGCGGCAGGATGATCGGCGGCCTCCGATACAGGTCACCGCTCACGATGATGTTGTCGGGCCCTCCGTCGGGAGCCGACCGGTCCACCCGCAGCGTGCCCTGGAACCCGAACAGGGGAATGAACCCCGGCTGGAACGTGAGGGCGTAACAGCCGCGCGCAGGCCCGGGAAGCAGAACTTCCACCCCGGGAAGGGCAGGCCGCCGGGGACCGGGATGGGCACGGGCGCGGGACCGGCGCCGGGCTGGGGTCCGGGGACCGACCCCGGCGGTTGACCTTCGGTGGATGCCTCGATGGCCACCGGTTCGGCTAGGGGCACATCGGGTCGTAAGACCGGGGGGATCGTGCGGGTGATTCCTGGCGGAAGTTGCGTAACAGATGGTTGGCTTGGGTCGCTTGCGGATGGCTCCATGCAGCCAGACATGTTGGGTCCCCTCCCTGGAGTTTTCGCGCTCAGCCGGGCGGCCGGGCGCGCCGGTAGGAAAAGCGGCAGCCGTCGGGGTCCGCGACGGCCAGGATGTCCCCGTCCAGCCGCGCGACCTCGGTAGGCCACCAGTTCCTCGTTGGCCGTGCGAGCACAGCCGCCGCACGCCCTCCATGCGGTAGATGCGCGTCCACTCGCATGCGCTGGGCTCACGGCGGGTGCCGCGATTTCGGTCGCGACGCAGCACCGGGTACTGCCGGCGCAGCCGGTGCGGCGTTCTTCGCCATCCGCGACCAGCCATCCTCTCCTCGGGCGGCTCGGTCGTTGGCCCTGGGTCCCTGGCGTCCGTCAACGGCAAGAGATGCCTCCCGTGTCACTTCATGGCCGAACTCCGGTGCAGTGGGACCTATCCGTGCGCACGGCGACATGGTCCCGGCCATTGTGCGCCGCTTCCGCGGCTTCGCCGAAGACCCGGCGGCGCGTCGGTGATACGCCCCGCTCGCATCCGCCCTGGCGCGTGGTCGCCCACGGTTACCTGATCTGCGTCCGTCGATCTCGCGGCGGCAGTACGGCAAAGCCGTCTGCATAAGGAGACCCCGTATTTCCCCGCCCGCATCGGATTAGCCCAACTCCGGTATATGTACACGGGCCGGTGAATACGTGGAGTTTCTGTGGAGATTGCTGTGCGACAATTAGTGATAAACGATAATTCATAAGGATTTGCGAGACTAAGAAGGTCAGCCCCGGGTCGCCAGGGTGGGAGTCTGGCGCCGGTCATGGGAGCAGATATCGCGGCGCTAACCGCGGTGGCCTGGCATAGGCAGCATTCGTCGAAGCTGAACTGAGTTTCCCTGCCCTGATCCCAGATGCGGCGGCAGCTGTCGTTCCAGTCCGGGTCGATTACGCGGCCGACAACCAGGCCAGCCACCGCCGAAGCGCCGTTCCGGCGGAGTGCCGAGACGGCGCTCTGCAGGCGGGCGCCGGTGGTGAGCGTGTCATCTACGACGAGCACCCGCTCGCCGCTGAGCGTGCGCCGCACGGTGAACGCCTCGTCGTCCGCCCGGTTGTGATCCACGTAAGCGGACCCGCGCACGAGCAGCGGTGCGTAACGGGACGCTAAGGCACCGACTCTGGTGCGGGAGGCTAAGACACCGACCCTGGTCACGGCCGCCTCCAGCGGATGGATTCCCGGCCTGGGCGATGCCCGGGTGCTCGGCACGCTGGTCACGACCGCGGGATCGCCGCCAAGCACCCTCGCGACGCAGGGGAGATGCTGCGCAGCGAAGCGCGCGATGATCGCCGCGACCTGCATGGCGAGGAGGTCGGCACTGCGGCCGGATCCGTCCTTGTAGGAGCGCAGGACATGCCAGAACTGGCTGTTCAGCTTGTATAACGAGATCGGGACGACGATCCTCGTCGGGCGGCTCACCTGCCGCATGACCTCGGTGCAGCTGTAGCAGACCGCGTGCCCAGGGCCGGGTCCAGAGTGGCAGATGGCGCAGACACCGGGCCCCGCCACGGGTACTGGCGTGTACGTCTGCAGGAACGGGTCGGTGTACTGGGCCGCGCTCGCCATACCTAGAAGCTCAGCGACAGCTGGTGCGGGATCTCGACGATCTTGACGAGCTCGTCGAGGATGTCATTCAGGTCCCTGACCACGGTGACACCAGGCCGGGTCGCATACCGGCGGGCCCAGTCCTGATCCGCTACCAGCGATTCCGGCAGGAACAGGCGCTTGCCGTGCTCCAGGGCGAGCCGGGCCTGCATCTTCGCGCCACTGGTTGCCGCGGCCTCGACCACAACGGTGCCGGCCGCCATGCCGCTCATCACCACGTTGCGTCTCGGGAAGTTAATCTTCTGCGGCGGCGCTTCCGGCCAGAACTGCGAGACGACGGCCCCGCCGCTATCGACGATGCGGCGGGCCAGCTCATCGTTCTCCGGCGGGTACACCGGGGCGAGAATTCCGGTGCCGATGACCGCGACGGTGGTGCCGCCAGCATCGAGAGCCGCGGCATGCGCCGCGGTGTCGATCCCGCGCGCCAGGCCGGACAGGACAGTGACATTGGCCTGGGCGAGACCCCGCGCCAGGCCCGCTGCCGCGGCGCGTCCTTCCTCGGTGGCCTGGCGCGTGCCGACGACCGCGATAGCGCGCAGCTTGCGTGCCTCCAGGCGCCCGCGCACCCAGATGAACGGCGGCCGGTTGAAGATCAGCTTCAGGTTCTCCGGGTAGTCCTCGTCGACGATCGTGATCAGCCGCACGCCCTGGGAGGTCACGCGATCTACGAGTGCCTGGGCTTGCGCGAGGTCGGCAGGCGTGACCCGGGAGACCAGCTGCCTGGCATGCTGCTCCCGCTCGGCAGACATGATCGCTGGCTCGCCGTCGAGGAGCCGGCGCGCGCTGCCCGCCTCGGAGATCACGTCAGCCGTCTGGTACCACTCTCCGGCCGAGGCTCGGACCAGGGCGAGCACGGCCGCCTGCTCGCGCATCGGCTCACCCATCGTGCCACCCCCATCGAACATGCGTTCTATCCCAGACTACGCCGCCTGCCTAGAAAAGACATTAGCGACACGGCCCGCGCCGCGAGGACGGCGGCGCATTCTGGTCTGCGTCAGCGCAGGGTTGCCTACCGGGCAGATGAAGCGGCTGTCGGCCACTGATCCGATACGAGATTCCAGCCATCAACTGGCCGAGCCGCAGCCTGGCTCACCCCTCAATCTGGCCTTGGCGTGGCCGCGAAACGGTGGCGCCAACTTCGGAACGAGGCCGGGCAGGTGCGCGCCGACCTGCGGCCGACCGACGTGGGCGGCCCGGATGGAACGCCCAGCGGCAGCGGAGGCGTACGAGCAAGCCAGGCTGCGCTTCGAGCTGGCCGAAGCGGTTCGCAGTCGGCGTGAGGAGCTGGGCTGGTCTCAGCGGCAGCTCGCAGAGCGCGCAGGCATGACCCAACCCGGGGTCGCCCGTTTCGAGGCAGGGGGCACGACCCCCACGATCCCCGTGCTGGAACGGCTCGCTAGCGCGCTCGGGCTCCAGCTGACCGTCGCTCTAGACCCAGAGGAGTGCCGCTCGGCGTGATGGCAACTGGCCGTCCTGCTCTGGGGTGGCAATGTCGGTCCTGAGCAGCCGGTCCCTCGACAGACTTAGCGGCATCCCCCTGATGCTGCAAGTGTGCGCTTCGGCCACTGGGGAACAGGACGGAAAAGGGGGATTCAGGCCGGGCGTGGGACGGGGTGCGGGGCCTGCTCATCGAGTCGGGCCGTTCGCAAGGCCCTTCACCGGCCACGGGGGAAGGAGCTGAATCGATGTCATCTCTGACGGCATGGAAGTTCGGCGGCACCGAGGGGGCCGATGCGGCGGTGCTGCGGCTCAAGCAGCTGGACCACCAGGAGCTGATCGACGTGCTCGATGTCGCCGTGGTCCGCTGGCCGGAGTACTCGGCCGAGCCCCTGGCGCAGGAGCACGTGACCGACGAGGGCACCAAGATGTCCGCGCTGGTGAACAAGGTCCGCAAGGCGGGCATCGACAGCGCGATGGTCGAGTCGGTGAAGAGTGACATCACGCCCGGCACCTCGGCCCTGCTGCTACTGAGCTCTGACGCCACGATCGACACCGTTGCCAAGGCGTTCGAGGGCCAGGGCATGGAGCTGATCCGCTCCGATCTGTCGGTACAGCAGGAGGATCAGCTGCGTTCTGCCTTCAGCGAGTCCACCGACGCTGAGCTCGGCCAGCCACGAGGCGACGCCCCGCAGAGCTAGTGCTGACCGCGGCCGGCCTCGGCACAGGCGGCACTCGTCGAAGCTGACCTGGTTTCCCGAGATTTACGCTGCGTCGTGGTCCAGGACCATGGCGTTGCCCGTGTCTGTTCGCTCGGGGGCCCGGTCACGAGCATGCCGCCGTATGGTCGCCCGCTTGGCTATAGCCTCGAGCATCCGCCGCTTGGCCTCGGCCTGCGTTGCTCCGGCCGCGACGACTCCGGGCAAGTCAGGAGAGCTCGCCGAGTAGCCGTCTTCGTCACTGCCTTCGAAAATCACCCGATACCTTGCCACAACCGTTCCTCCCCAATCGGCGTGAAGCCCACCGTAGTCGGCGGATCTGACACTCAGCCGCAGCGTCCATCCGCGCGGCCCGCTACGCATCCCGCATGTCCTCCGGCCCCCACCGGCCGGTACGGCATCGCGTGTGGGTTCATGCCTTGTAGACGCGGATTAGTGGCAAATGGATGGCATGGCTGACGTTTGCTCGTCCTTCCCCGATTAGCACGCCACGTTGGCGGCGCTCTGCGCACCGGGCTGAGACGGCCCGATCCGCCCAGCGGTGCGTCAGGCCCAAAGGCGGTCCAGTGGGAGGCCATGCGGAGATCGCCGGCGGGCTGGCCAGACCCGCAGTCGGCTACTCTCCCGTCACGCCTGGCCGGGATTCGGCCGCGCCGCGCAAGTCCAGGTAGGCATCGACGGCTTCCCAAAGCTCGTTCTCGGGGTACCGGCCGGACCCGCGATGCTCCCGCCGCCAGTCGCGATCCCAGTAGGAAGCGTGGACCGCACGCAAGTGGCTGAACGCCGTTTCCAGCTCGGCGGCCAGCTGCTCCCGGCGAGCGGCCGGGGACGGCGCCTGCCGGGGAAGGTCGGCAAACCGGCGCTCGGCGAGCGCGCGCAGCACGTCTTCGTCGGTGCCGTCGCGGGACCAGAACCGCACCGGCCCTTCGACATGGTGGTTCCATGCCGGGTCCAGATGAGACCGCCACCAGTAGCAGAACCCGCCCTTGCTCAGCCGGAGCTGATCGGCCAGCCACAGCGTGCCCCGCGGGCTGGACCCCCAGACAGCCTCCTGCGGAGGCAGGTTCACCGCGAGGACGACCTCGACGCACTCCAGCGAGTCGGCTCCCCGCAGGAGTCCCCGAACACGTATGCCTCCCGCAGGAACGGGTCCTCGGGCGGCCAGTCCTTGGCCGAGTCACACGCCTCAGCCAGGGCCTGAAGTTTCTCGACAGCTCGGCGGTACCGCATAACCACCATCGTGGCGCGCCCGGCTGCCCGCAGACGACAGATCCCGTACCGCACAGACCCTGACTTACGATCTTGAACGCTTCCGCCGCGGGGCGGGTGCCGTCCGGACACGTCGAAGCCGCCCGCAGCGCGCCGCCTCAACCTGCTCGTCTGGCGGCGCGGTGCACTGGCCGGCTCGACCAGCCAGGGGGACAGCTACGCGGGCGGTAAGTTGCCTGCATGCCAGGTGAGGCGGCAGACGATGTCGTGGACATATACACCGATGGCGCGTGCAGCGGCAATCCGGGCCCAGGAGGATGGGGCGCCGTGCTCCTGCACCGCGGCCGCGAGAAGGAGCTCTACGGAGGCGAGCCCACGAAGACCACCAACAACCGCATGGAGCTGATGGCCGCGATCAAGGCGCTGGAGAGCCTGACCCGGGGGGTTCCGGTCCGCCTGCACACCGACAGCACCTACCTCCGGAACGGCTTCCTCAAATGGCTGCCCGGATGGAAGCGCAATGGCTGGAAGACGGCCAGCAAGCAGCCGGTCAAGAACGCAGACCTCTGGCAGCGGCTTGAGGCCGCGGTGGACCGTCACGACGTGGACTGGCGCTGGGTCAAGGGTCACGCCGGGAACGCAGGTAACGAGCGCGCCGACGCACTCGCCAACCGCGGCATGGCAGCGGCCATGCGTGCGCCATCTCGCCGGTAGGACCGGTCCCGCCCGGTGACCCGTGTCACTGATGCGGAGATGGCAAGCTGAGATGCGTGGAGTTGCAGATAGCTGTCAACCCGGACCCGGACTCCAGGCTGCCTTACCTGATGCGGCTCCCGCTCGCAGGCGGCATGGTATTCCGCACGTCAGGGACCTGGCCGCGTACCAGTGCGCTCTACTGCCACCCGGTCTCAGCGGACGAGTGGCCAGAGGACCCTAATATCGTCGAGCGGGTGCAGCTGCGGTCATGTGTCCGCAGGGGCGCCGCTATCGACCTGGTGCTGGACCGTGGCCGGGAGAACCGTTCCCAGCTCGTCTTCACGAAGGCCCGCGGCCGGGACGCCGTCTTCTGGCAGTCGCCCCGGACCCGCAAGCAAGCCCGCCCGAACGTGCGCACCCCCACCGCCCGCGCTGCCGGGCTCGCCGACCTGGAGATCGTGGCTGACAGCCACGAGCAGTACCCCTACCGGTTCGCCAGTCAGCAGGCCACCGTGGTGAAACGAGCGCTGCCCTGCGGCGACTACGGTCTGATCCACGGCGGGCGGCTCGTCGCCTCCGTGGAACGCAAATCGCTGACCGACCTGGTGGCCAGCCTGACCAGCGGGAAGCTCCGCTATGCCCTGGCTGAGCTTGCGGCCCTTCCCCGGGCCGCCGTCGTGGTCGAGGACCGCTACTCTGCCATCTTCAAGCTCGACCGCCTGCGGCCCGCGATGGTCGCGGACGGCCTCGCCGAACTGCAGGTCCGCTGCCCGAACGTCCCGATCGTCTTCTGCGAGACCCGGCAGCTCGCCGAAGAATGGACCTATCGGTTCCTCGCCGCCGCCCACGCCTGGGCCGAGACCGAGGCTGCCGTGCCCGGGCGCATCACACCCCTCGCCGGAGAAACCGGCTTCGACGAGGCGCCCGCCGCGCCGGAGCCGACAGTTGCAGAGGTCCGCGCCTGGGCTGGCGTCCACGGCATCGCCGTCCCCGATCGCGGCAAGCTCCGCCGCGAGGTATGGGAGGCCTGGCGAACCGCCCACCGCGACGCTGACGGCGAACTCTCCGATATTTAGCTAACCCCAGGTGGCGGCGGGGCCCGATAGTCGAGGACGCGGGGGCACAACGCTGCCGGCGCCGTGGTGCTCGCTGATTCTGTCGGTCCGGGTTTGTACCGTCGCGGTAACCGACTCGTGGGAGGCGCCGTGGGCCGTGCCAGCAACCGCAAGAAAGCACGCCGTCAGGAGGCACTCCGCCAGGCCGCGCACAGAACGCGGCCGGCCAGGCAAGGATCCCGTGCCGGAGCCGCACCGCAGCAGGCGGTGCTCGCGCTCGCTGCCGCCCGGGAGATGATGGACCAGGTGTTTGGTGCCCCCGGCGAGCAGCAGACACCGGAGTACCGGGTGTGGTGCGGTGGCGGGGAGCCCGTTCCCGCCGAGGGGCCGCGTTGGGCTGCGGGCTCACTCGGCGACCGGCTCTTCTCCGGCATGCACCTGGCCAGGGCACGGAACGCGCCGTGCCTGCTGACCGCGAATGTTCCGGACCCCATGGTGATCATCGCCGATCCGGCGCAGTGGTGGGTGGCGGCCAGCGTTCTCGTGCGCGCGGTGGTTTTCGACGGCCTGCGGGTCGACCACCCCGCGGTGAGCATGCTGCTGGACGTGCTCGCCCCCATCGCACAGGCGGAGCTGGCGCACGAGCAGGCCCTCGAAGACTGGTACTCCTCCGGATGGGACGAAGAGAAACCGGAGTTTCCTGAGCTGGACGGGCCGGTGTTCCTGATCGGCTGCGCGCTCGGGGACGCGACCCTGGCGGTGGTGGGCGAGGATCCGCTCAGTGAGGTACTCGCTGTGCTGTCGCCTGCCCTGGACGGCGCCGTTCCGGGACTCGCGGGCCCGGCGGTGGCTGACGTACTTACCGGTGGCCGCGCCACGCCTTACCTGTGCGAGCTGCCCGACTATGTGTTGAAGCGCATGCGGCACCCGCCGTTTGCCGTCGGCGGCGCGCTGCTGGAGTTCGCTGACGCCAGGGTGGTGCCGCCCAGAGACATCCTTCGGGTCGGGCTGACGATTCTGTCTGTGCTCGCTGAGCTCTGCAGGAGCGATTCGGCGTCGATCCTCCGCCGGGCCGCCTGAACAGCTCCCGTGCCGGGGCCGTGCCGCTGCCGTCAGGCGAAGCTCGGTTACCGCCGGACCCGGATGTATATCCCCTCTATACATTGACTGTCAGCAAGCTAGCCTGCCTGCCGAAGGGATGGTTGCAATGACCACTTACGTCGTGCGCGCCAAGCGCTGGGCGCACGGGTGGGAACTGCACATCGACGGTGTCGGGGTTACCCAGTCACGCACGCTCGACGGTGCTGAGCAGATGGTCCGCGACTACGTCGAGACACTCACCGACCGCGACGTAAGCGACGCGACTGTGGTTATCGAGCCCGACCTGGGCGGCCTGGAGGCTAAGGCCGCAGATGTGCGCAAGCAGATCGAGCGCGCTCAGCGGGAGAACCGCCAGGCCGCCGCGGCATCGCGGGCCCTCGTAAGCGAGCTGCGCGCGGCAGGGCTGTCGGTTTCCGATACAGCAGCGGTTCTGGGCGTCTCCCGCGGCCGCGTCTCCCAGCTAGTGAGCGGCTCTCAGAAGGTCGCCTAACCTGGCGAGCTCCCGGGGCCAGGCGGGCTGGAGCGATCGAACGCTCGGCGATAATGAAGGACATGGCTGGCCAGGGCGTTGCTGAGCGCGTTCGCGGTCGTATCGGCGCGGCGATCTTCGAGCGGGTGGCCGGGCCGCGGGGCCCGGAGCGCCGCCATCTGATCCAGGCGTCAGGCGAGCGCATGTTCGCTGAAGACCGGCCGATCCGGCGAGTGCACGGGGATTCGTCGATGTTCATCGGCGGAATCCGCGCCCTGCTGCTGCAGTCGCTGCACCCGCTGGCCATGGCGGCCGTGGCCGGGCATTCGGGTTACCGCGGCGACCCGTGGGGGCGGCTGCAGCGGACCAGCTACTTCCTGGCCGTCACGACGTTCGGCCGGGCCAGCGATGCGCAGGAAGCAATCGGCAAAGTCCGGGCGATCCACGAGCGAGTCACCGGGACCGCGCCCGACGGGCGGCCGTACGCCGCCTCCGACCCGCACCTGCTGGCCTGGGTGCACATCACTGAGGCGGACAGTTTTCTGCGCGCCCACTCCCGCTTCGGCGCCAAACCCCTTAACCAGCCAGAACGCGATGGTTACGTGGCTGACCTGGCCCGTATCGGAACTGCCCTCGGCGTGCCAGAACCGCCGCGCACCGAAGCTGAGCTCGCCGACAGGATCGCGCAGTACCGGGACGAGCTGGCCGCCACCGCCCAGGCCCGGGAAGCTGCCCGGTTCCTGCTGCTGAACCCGCCGCTTCCGGTGATCGCCCGGGCGCCCTATGGTGTGCTGGCCGCGGCGGCGGTGTCGCTCCTGCCCGGGTGGGCCCGCCGTCCGCTGCGTCTGCCTCGCCTGCCGGTAACCGAGGCCGCAGTGGTCCGCCCCGCCGGCCACGCCATGGTGCACGCCATCCGCTGGGCCACCACCGCGCCCCCCGCACCCCGGCGGGTCTCCGGCCCTTAAGCGGTCCGCTCGTCAGACCGCTGCCTGCTGAAGGCCTGCTGTGCCGGATGCGTGGGTGAACTCCCGGATGACCTGAGCGAGCCTCGCTGGCTGGTCCAGGGGGATGAGCGTGTAGCTGTCGTCCACTTCGGCCAGCTGTCCTTGGGGGAGCAGTTCGGCGAGACGGCGCCCGTGCTCGGGCGGCATCACGCGGTCTCCGCTGGCCCAGACCACGAGAGCAGGGTGGTCGAACCTCGGCAGGCCTTCGGCCGCGGCCAGCAGGAGGCGGGTATCTGCCGCTGCGGCTCGCAGCATTCGCACGGCGTCGCGGCGGATTTCCGGCTGCGTCATGACCGGCTGCATCCACCGGGCGGTGGCCGCGTCTCCCCGCCGGGTCAGCCACCCGAACGCGATCGGCAGCCGCCGGACCGCCCGGAGCCGCATTTGCTGCATGAACAGCCCGAACATCCAGGGCGGGAGCTTGCCGCTGAGCACGAGCGTCTTGCCGGTCAGCCCCGGCGGGAAGTTGTCGAATGCATCGCTTTCCTGCTGGCCTGTCGGCGCCAGCAGACTCCGAAGGGATACGCGGAGCCAAATAATGGCTCACTTGGCACGGAACGGAAGGTCCTCTTACAAGCCGACAGTTGATCAAGCCCCCTGACTCCTGCTTTCGACCTGGAACAGGCACACAGCGGTTCGCCGTCATTCGACAAGTTCTGCCGCGAGGCGCATGCTCGGCATCCCGCCCGAGATTCGCTCCCGATTAACGGATACCGGCTGGCCTACAGCTTGGTGGCTGGTGAAAGTGGGCACGGCGCCGCTCTCTCAAGGCGGTAGC
>CAWJPA010000004.1:0-1560838 GCA_963844655.1 uncultured Actinomycetota bacterium
CACACCCACCAGCTCATCGTCGGACAGACGCTCCAGGCCGTCTTCCCAGGCGCGCTCGGTGAACATCGTCAGCATGCCGCCGGGCGCCATCCGGTCCAGGGGCCCGCCCGCGGCGAACCCCAGCCCCGATCCGCCATCACGGTGGGTGAATCCGGCGTCGATCGTCTCGGGAACAGCGTCGGCGAGCGGGGCGCCCAGCAGGGCCTGCTGGGCGGCCGGCGTCATCAGGTCCCAGCCGTCGGGCGGCCGGGTGTCGGGGCCGAATCCGGCGCCGTTCGGGTCGTCGTCCTCGTCGCAGCCGAACGGGCCGTCGTCCAGCCGGGCCAGGGCGGCCAGTTGCTCGGGGGTCAGCTCATCGCCGGTGCCGGAGCCGAGGATGGCGTTCAGATCGGGAGCGTCAGCGGGGCTCGACGTCATCTTCGCCTCCTCTCACCGTCGGATGCTTTAGACCATAGTATCGGGTGATAGCGACAGAATCGCTCATATATTCGAGCGTGTCGGATGATTCGTCAGGAATTTCTGATGAGGTCGGCCGCGCGCTCGGCGAGCATCAGCACGGCCACCATCGGGTTGACCGTGGTCAGCGACGGGAACGCGGACGCGTCGGCGACACGGAGCGCACTCACGCCGCGGACCCGCAGGTGCGGGTCGAGCACGGCGCCCGGGTCGGAGTCGGCGCCCATGCGTGCGGTGCAGGACACGTGGTACACGGTGTGGCTGGCCGCGCGGGCCAGCGCGGAGATCTCCTCGTCGCTGGTGACGCCGACACCGGGGAAGATCTCGCGCCCGGCCCACCGGGCCATGGGCTCGGTCGCGGCGATGCGGCGCGCCATCTTCATGCCGGCCAGAAGCGTCCGCTCGTCGTGGCCGTCGGGGTCGGTGAAGGAGCCGTAGTCGATCAGCGGCGGGACGTCAGGGTCCGGGGAGCCGAGCCAGACGCGGCCCCGGCTGCGCGGGCGGGTGACGTTGGGCGTCATCGAGATCGTCTGGGCGGGGATCTCGTAGCCGAGCCGCTCGGGGTGCGCGGCGTAGGTCATGAGCGGCACGTGCATGAGCACCTGCGGCACCACGTCGGCGGGATCGGTCCGCACCATGATCGTCATGTCCCAGTCGGTGGCGCCAACGGGCGGGACCGGTTGCGCGGCCTCCCACAGCACCAGCCCTTCCGGGTGGTCGGTCAGGTTGTGGCCGACGCCGGGCACGTCGCGGGCCACGTCGATGCCGAGCGCGCGCAGTTCGTCCGCGGGCCCGATCCCGGACAGCAGGAGCAGCCGCGGGGTGTCGATCGCCCCGGCGCACAGCACCACCTCGCGGCGGGCCGAGACCGTGGTTTCCGGCCCGGCCCCGGGGCGCACCCGCACCCCGGTGGCGTGCCGCTGCCCGTCGAGAACGACCCGCAGCGCCCGGGTCGACAGCAGCACCTGGAGGTTGGCCCTGGTGCCCATGAGCGGGTGCAGGTAGTCCACGGACGACGAGGAGCGCACGCCGGTCTGCGGGTAGTAGCCGAGCTCGAGGAACCCGGCGCCGTCGACATACGGGCCGTCGTTCCAGCGCTCCCGGACCGGGATGTCCAGCGCGGCCGCAGCAGCCTGCACCACGTCGGCCAGATATGGGTTGCGGTGCTCCTCGGCCACCGGAACGATGCTGGTCAGCAGCCGGTCGTAGTACGGGAACAAGGTC
Source organism: uncultured Actinomycetota bacterium (assembly GCA_963844655.1). Lineage (GTDB taxonomy): Bacteria > Actinomycetota > Actinomycetes > Streptosporangiales > Streptosporangiaceae > JASHPR01. The sequence goes on from CAWJPA010000004.1 coordinate 1,681, forward strand.
GGCGTGTCCCAGCCGGCCGCGCCCCGGCTCACCCAGTCGGCGAAGTCGGCGGCGGGCGGGCGCAAGGCGATCATCGTGTTGTGGGAGGAGCAGCCGCCGAGGATCCGGGCGCGGGCCTGCCTGATCTCGGAGTTGCCGCGGGGCTGGGGCACGCTGCGGTAGTCCAGGTCGAAAGGGCCCTCGAGCATCTCGAACCAGCGGCGGACCTGGAGCGCCTTGGGCTCGGCCTGGTCGCTCGGCCCCCACTCGACCAGGCCGACTGTGACCTCAGGGTCCTCGCTGAGCCGCGCCGCGATCACGGCGCCGGCGGTCCCGCCGCCGACCACCACGTAGTCGAATTCCCGCGGGATCGCCGTTACGATGCGCCCTCCTCGGCCAGCACCGCGTCGGCGGCGGCCAGCGCGTGATCGAGCGCGTTCAGGATCGTGTCGAGCTCGGCATCGCTGACGACCAGCGGCGGCGCGATGAACAGCGAGGTCTCCTCGGTGCTGGTGGCGATCAGCACCCCCCTGTCCAAGGCCGCCGCGACGATGCGGCCGGCCGGGGTGATCTCGCTGGTGTCGGCGTGCCAGTCCCGCCAGTCACGGCCGTGCAGCTCGACGGTCCAGTGCAGGCCGAGCCCGTCCACCGACCGCACGCTGGGATGGGTGGACGCGAGCTCGTTCAGCCGCGTCCGCATCTCGGCGTCGAGGGAGTCGGCGCGCTCCACCAGGCCGTCCCGCTCGATCCGGCGCAGCGTGGCGCTGACCGCCGCGACCGACACCGGGTGACCGCGGAACGTGCTAAAGGACTGCCAGAGCTGGCCTTCCAGCATCCCGGCGACCCGCTGGGACAGCACGACCGCGGCGGCGGGCGCCGCGCCGCCGGCCAGGCCTTGGCCCAGGGTGACCAGGTCGGGACGGGCCTGGCCGCGCTGGAACGTCAGCCACCGGCCCTGCCGCCCGAGCCCGGTGACGACCTCGTCGGCGATCCAGAGAGCTCCGGCCTCGCGCGCCGCCGCGGCGATCTGGTCCTGGTACGCGGGCGCCGGGTAGATCCCTCCCTGGCTGTAGTCGATGATCACGGCGGCCGCGTCAGCGAGCGTGCCCGCCAGATCGGCGGGCAGGCAGTCGCAGGGGCCGCCGCCCGGGTGCGGGGAGGCGACCCCGCAGCGAGGCCGGGGCAGCTGGCGCACCTCGGCCAGGCGCGGGGCGGGACGCCACCCGCCGTGGGCCGAGGAGAGCCCGCCGTGCCACTGCGGCTGCACGGTCGTCTCGCGGGACAGGCCCACCATGCCGTGGTAGGCCCGCTCCCTGGTCACCAGCGCGCCGCGGCCGGTGAGCGCTTGGGCCAGGGAGAGCGCCTGGTCGTTGGCTTCGCTGGCGCTGTTGAAGAACCGGACCGCACCCACCCAGCTGTCCTCGCCACGGAACGTGTACTCGAGCAGGTCGTCGGCGGCCTTCTGACGGCCAGACCAGGCCCAGCCCTCGTTCACCACCGGGCTGCCCGACGCGCCGCGCACCGCGGCCACAAGATCGGGATGACCGTGCCCGAGCGGCGCCGCCGTGTTGCTCGCGTCGATCACCTGCCGGCCGTCGGCCAGCCGGAACCACACGCCGGCCGCGCCCGCGATCTCGATTCCCCCCAGCCCGAGGCCGGTCGACAGCACCGGGAGGTGCCGGGCGACCGGGTCTGAGACAGGCACGGTCACGACGTGGCCCCTCCGCCGCGGTCCCACCGCTTGGGCGAGAAGCCCCCGGCCACCGCCCAGGCCCGGAACTCGAAGAGCTTGATCTCAATAAACGGCATGTCCGCCTCCTGCCGGTCTCGCGGGAACGCATGATCGTCTACTTCCGGATTGCCGCCGGATCACACATCCCAGCCCGGATGTGCCGCCGGCGTTCACGACCCGGCCATGTTGATAGGCCCACTGGGCAGCGTGACCGGGGGCACGACCAGGCCGAGGGAGCGTGCGATGGCCAGCGCGGCCCGCTGCACCGTGGGCACGTCGCGCCGGAGCACCTCGTCGCTGAGGCGGAAGGCCGGGCCGGCGATGCCGACCGCGCACACGACGTCGTCCTCGGAGATCACCGGCACCGCGATGCCCCAGGCCCCGACGTTGGCCTCCTCGTGACTGCTCGCCCAGCCGCGCTCGCGGATCAGCTCCAGGTCGCGTCGCAGCCGGCCCGGCTCGGTGATCGTCGAGGTGCACAGCCGGTCCAGCGGCCGGCCGAGCACCCGGTCGATCTCCCGGTCCGGCAGGAACGCCAGCAGCGCCTTCTGCGAGGCGCCCGCGTGCAGTGGCAGTTCCCGGCCCGGCTGCACGGACAGGCGCAGCGGCTGGCTGGTCTCCACCCGCTCCAGGCACACGCTGCGGTTGCGCTCGCGGCTGAGCACGGTGAGCACCGCGGTCTCATCGGAGATCTTGGACAGCTGGCGCAGCGGCAGCCGGGCGATCACGCCCAGGTCGCTGACCACCCGGGCACGAGCACCCAGCTGCATGGTCGCGCCGCCCAGCCGGAACCGCCGGGTCTGCGGGTCCTTGGCCACGTAGCCGAGCCGGGTCAGCGCCGCGAGCAGCCGGTGCACGGTCGGGATCGGCAGATCGAGGTACCGGGCCAGGTCGCTGGTGGCCCATTCGGGGTGGAACTCGGTGAACGCCTCGAGGACGGCGAAGGCCCGCTCGAGCACCTGCAGCGGAGGCCGGCCCGGCTCGCTCTTCTCCGCGCGGCTCGTGTGCTCGCGAGACGAGGAGCCGCGAGATATGGACGTGTCCCTGGCCCCGTCTGGCGCAGCCGGCAGGCTCACGTTCTTCCGCCTTTCGCGCCCTTGATCCCCCTCCGCACCGGACGTTACCATCGGCTTTCGTGAGGTGAAAGAGCCTCTTGTAAAGCGAGAAGTCAACCGGGACGCCGGTGGCGTGAGATGACGGCGGAACGGATTCTGGCGTGCGTGGCAGCAGGCCCCCTACTGTGGGCCACGGAATGGGCCAGCGGGACTGGCCGCCCCCCGAAGGAGCAAGCGATGACGAGCCCATCAGTTCCGACCGCGGGCCCTGAGCCCGGAAACCCAGAATCCAGCACCAAGACGGCCCGGCGGGGCGAGGACAGCGCGCTCGAGATCGAGCAGTTCACGATCGCGCAGATCCCTGAGGACCAGCGGCACGGGCGGCCGCGGGACCTGTTCACGATCTGGTTCACCTCGAACCTGATCCCGCTGACGATCCTCACCGGGGCCCTGGCCACGGTCGCGTTCGGGCTGCCGTTCTGGCCCGCCGTCGTGTCCATCCTGCTCGGCAACCTGGTCGGCGGCCTGTTCATGGCCTTGCACTCGGCCCAGGGGCCGCGGCTGGGCGTGCCGCAGATGATCCAGAGCCGGGCCCAGTACGGCACCATCGGCGCCCTGCTGGTGGTGGGCGTGGTGGTGTTCATGTACCTGGGGTTCTTCGCCTCGAACATGATCCTCGGCGGTCAGGCGCTGAACCAGCTGATCTCGGGGGTCAGCGTGGACTGGGGCATCGTGATCTCCGGGCTCGGCAGCCTGGTGATCGTGGTGTTCGGCTACAACATGATCCACGGCCTGAACCGGTGGCTGGCCATCGCGTTCGGCGTGGTGATGGTGATGATCGTCATCCTCACCGTGGCCCACGGCTTGCCGGCGCACTTCTTCAGCCTGGGCAAGTTCAGCTGGACCGCGTTCGTGAGCGCTGCGGTCACCACCGGCGTGCTGTGGCAGATCGCCTACGCGCCCTACGTCTCGGACTACTCCAGGTACATGCCCGCGAACGAGGGCGTGCGGCCGACGTTCTGGTACTCGTACTGGGGCGTGGTGCTGGGCAGCGCGGGCCCGATGGTCATCGGGGCCCTGGTGGGGCTGGCCGCCAACAGCGACGACCTGGTCGCGGAGATCAACAAGCTCTGCGGCGGGTTCGGCTGGGTGGTCATGCTGGTCTTCGTCGTCGGCATCATGGACAGCAACTCGATCAACGCCTACGGCGCGATGCTGTGCTCGATCACCTGCGGGCAGACGTTCAATGAGGGCTGGCTGCCCCGGGCCAGGACCCGCATCGTGATCTCGGCGATCTTCGTCGCGGTCTGCGTATTCCTGGCGCTGGTCTACCAGTCCACGTTCCTGACCAGCTACTACAACTTCATCCTGTTCCTGCTGTACCTGCTGGTCCCGTGGACCGCGATCAACCTGGTCGACTTCTACCTGGTCCGGCACGGCCACTACGACGTGCCCTCGTTCTTCCGCCAAGACGGCGGGGAGTACGGCCGGTTCCAGTGGCAGACCGTGCTGATCTACCTGATCGGGTTCGCGGTGGAGATCCCGTTCATCAACACCACGTTCTACGAGGGTCCGATCGCCAAGTCGCTGAACGGGGCCGACATCTCGTGGCTGGTTGGCCTGGCCGTCACGGTGCCGCTGTACTACTTCTCCGCGGTGGCGCGGGGCCTGACCAAGCCGTCCGCCGTGGCCAACGCCACGACCTGATGAAGTGGTTCGGATCCGACCGGCACCGGCAGCACGACCCGGAGATCGAGATCTGGGCCGGGCTGCCGGGACCGGCCACGGAGGTCCCCGCCCGGGCTGAGGCGATCGCCGCGGCGCTCACCGGCGACGAGGCGTTCGAGCGGGCCGAGGTGACCGAGCACGGCCTCGGCCCGGTCGAGCGGATCCACGACCCCGCGCTGGTGCGCTGGCTCGAGGGAGCGTGGGCGGAATGCCGCCCACTGTCCCCGCAGCGCGAGGTCATCCCCGACACCACGGCGCACCCGGGCTTCGGTGCCTGGGCGGCCGAGCCGACCGCGGCGCCACTCGGCCGCCTCGGGTACTGGTGCTTCGACACCATGACCCCGCTGGTGGAGGGCACCTACGCGGCGGCGCGCAGCGCGGTCGACATCGCGATGTCCGCGCTCGACACCGTGCTGGGCGGGGACCGGGTGGCCTACGCCCTGTGCCGCCCGCCGGGACACCACGCGGGCACGTCGGTGATCGGCGGGTTCTGTTACTTCAACAACGCCGCGGCGGCCGCGGCCGCGATGCTGGACGAGGCGCAGGCGCCGGTGGCCGTCCTGGACCTTGACTACCACCACGGCAACGGGACCCAGCAGATCTTCTACGAGGTCCCCGAGGTCCGGTACGTATCCCTGCACGGGGACCCGGAGCGGGCGTTCCCCTACTACACCGGGCGGGCCGCGGAATCCGGCCAGGGCGCAGGCGCCGGGGCCAACCGCAACTTCCCGCTGGCCGAAGGGTGCACCGACGACGAGTACCTGGCGGTGGTCGATACCGCGCTCGACCTCATCGCCGCCGGCCGGCCCGCGGGCCTGGTGGTCTCGCTCGGGTTCGACACCTACCAACTCGATCCCATCTGCGACCTGGGCCTGACCACGGACGGGTACCAAAGAATCGGCCGCCGGGTGGCCGGTCTCGGGCTGCCGACCGTGGTGATCCAGGAGGGCGGGTACTACGTGCCGGATCTTGGCGCGAACGCCAGGTCGTGGCTGCGCGGGTTCCAGGGGCTGGACCCGGACGAAGCGGCCGATACCGGGCTGGCAGACTCGGACCAGGCGGAATCGAGGCCGACCCGCCCGGGGAGGCATGTGTGAGCCCAGGAATACGGCCCACGGGGCTGCTGGTCGCCGTCGCGCAGTGGCTGGCCACACCGGGCGACCCCCGGGCCAACCTGGAAGCGGCTCAGCACTGGATCGACCGGGCCGCGGCAGCAGGGGCGGACCTTATCGTTCTGCCCGAACTATGGGCGTGCGGGTATGACGTGGCGTCGCTGGCCAGCGACGCCGCAGCCGCGGCCCAGCCGGTGCCCGGGCCGCTCACGGAAACGCTCGGCACGCTGGCCCGCCAGCACGGTCTGTGGGTGTTCGCCGGGACCGTGCCCGAGCGCGACGGGGACCGGATCTTCAACACCGCCACCGTGTTCAGCCGGGCTGGTGACCTCATCGCCGTACACCGTAAGGCGCACCTGTACATCCCGACCGGTGAGGACGCGGTGTTCGCGGCGGGACCGGGACTGACTACGTTCACCGATCCCGAGCTCGGGCACGTCGCGGTGACCGTCTGCTACGACGGGGACTTCCCCGAGGTGGCCAGCGCGCTCGCGGCGCGCGGGGCCGACCTGGTCATCCAGCCCGCCGCCTACGAGTGGGAGGCCCGGGCGTACTGGGACCGGTACTACCCGGGGGCCGCGCTGGCCAACGGGCAGTGGTGGGTGCTGGCCAACCAGTGCGGGTCCACGATGTCGGGGACCCTGCTCGGGGCCAGCAAGATCATCTCGCCGGCTGGTGCGGTGCTCGCCGAGGCGCGGCGGGCCGCCCCGCCCCCCGCGGTCCCCCCCGAGCCGGAGTTGCTGCTGGGCCGGCTGGAGGAGACTGAAGATACTAAGGACGCCCGCGCCTTCGCCGAGCAGCTGCGCGCCGGGCGGCGCGGCGACATCTACGGGAGCGATTCATGACGCTGACCGGACCCCATCCTCTCGAGCCGCTGCGCTCCGACGAGCTGGCCAGGGCCGTGCAGGTCCTGCGCGACGCCGGCCACCTGCCCGAGAGAACCGACATCATCGACCTCAGCCTGCACGAGCCGTCCCGGGACGCGGTGACCGGCTGGACCCCGGGCGCTGACGCGCCGCCCCGCGAGGCGTTCGCGGTCACCCTCCAGCGCGGCGAGGGCCTGACCCACGAGACGGTCGTCTCGCTCGCCAGCGAGCAGGTGGTGAGCAGGCGCCTGGTCGAGGGCGTGCAGCCGGCCATCAGCGCCGAGGAGTTCGACGAGTGCGGGAAAATCGCGCTGGCCGATGATCGCTTCCGAGCCGGGCTGGCCCTCCGCGGTCTCGACCCCGCCGACATGCTGGTCGAGGCGTGGGGCATCGGCGTGTTCACCCCGGAGGAGTTCGCCGGACGCCGGATCGCCTGGACGCTCTCGTTCTACCGGCCCGAGAAGGACAGCAACCCGTACGCGCGGCCGGTGGAAGGGCTGTACGCGCTGGTGGACCTCGGCGCGATGCAGGTGGTCAAGGTGCTCGACCTCGGCGTGACCCCGCTGGCCCGCGGCGGCGGTGACTACCTGCCGGAGCGGATCGGGCCGCTGCGGGACGACTTGAAGCCGCTCGAGGTGCACCAGCCGGAGGGGGTGAGCTTCACCGTCGACGGGCACGAGGTCTGCTGGCAGCGGTGGCGGTTCGTGGTCGGGTTCTCGCCCCGGGAAGGCCTGGTGCTGCACAACATCCGCTACGTCGACGGCGGACGCGAGCGGCCGGTCTGCTACCGGGCCTCGTTCGCCGAACTGGTAATCCCGTACGGGGACCCGCGTGAGCCGCACAGCTGGACCAACGCGTTCGACGTCGGTGAGTACGGGATCGGGCCGCTGACCAACTCGCTGACCCTCGGCTGCGACTGCCTCGGCCACATCAGCTACCTGGACGCGCACGTCTGCCACCCGATCACGGGCGAGCCCCACACCATCGAGAACGCGATCTGCCTGCACGAGGAGGACGCCGGGCTGCTCTGGAAGCACTTCGACGTCGACACCGGGCGCGCCGAGGTGCGCCGGGCCCGGCGGTTCGTGGTGAGCTCGGTGGTCACCGTCGGCAACTACGAGTACGCGTTCTACTGGTACTTCTACCAGGACGGCACGATCGAGGCCGAGGTCAGGCTCACCGGCATCATGCTCACCTCCGGGATCGCCGACGGCGAGGAGGCCTGGTACGGGACGAAGGTCGACGAGGGCGTCCTCGCCCCCTACCACCAGCACTTCTTCTCCGTCCGGCTGCACATGACCGTGGACGGGCCCGGCAACTCGGTCTACGAGGTCGATACCGAGACCGTGCCGTGGGGGGAAGACAATAAGGCGGGCAATGCGTTCCGCACCCGGCGCACACTGCTGGGCTCCGAGCAGCAGGCGCAGCGAATGATAGACCCGCTCAAGGCCAGGCACTGGGTGGTGGAGAACCCGAGCTCGCGCAACCGGTTCGGCGAGCCGGTCGGCTACAAGCTGGTCCCCGGCGCCAACGTGGTGCCGTTCGCCCAGCCCGACTCGCAGATCCTGCGGCGGGCCGGGTTCATGACCAGGCACCTGTGGGTGACCCCGTTCGACCCGGCGGAACGCTACCCGGCCGGGGACTACCCGAACCAGAACCCCGGGCCCGACGGGCTGCCCGTCTGGACCCGGGCCGACCGCCCGACCGAGGACACCGACGTCGTGGTCTGGTACACGATGGGCAGCCACCACATCCCGCGGCCGGAGGACTGGCCGGTGATGCCGGCCGAGAAGATCGGCTTCATGCTGAAGCCGGTCGGCTTCTTCGACCGCAACCCAGCCCTGGACGTCCCGCCCGCGAGCGACGAAGGGTCCTGTCACGCCTGAGCGGTGAGGGCCCTACCAGCGGTCGTGGACCTGGGCCCGGATGCGGCTGTCGTACAGGTCCTTGATCGCCGCCAGCTCGGTGCCGGTGAGCGGCGGCAGGGCCGCGGCGGCGGCGTTCTGCCTGGCCTGCTCCGGGTTGCGCGCGCCCGGGATCACCGTCGTGACACCGGGCTGCTGGATGACCCAGCGGAGCGCGGCCTGCGCCGGGCTCACCCCGGCCGGGATCAGCGCGGCGAACTCCCTGGCCGCGTCGACGCCGGTATCGAAGTCGACGCCGGAGAACGTCTCCCCCACGTCGAACGCCTCGCCGTGCCGGTTGTAGTTGCGGTGGTCGTCGGCGCCGAACACGGTGTCGTGGGTGTACCGGCCGGACAGCAGCCCGGAGGCGAGCGGGACCCGGGCGATGATGCCCACCCCGGCCGCCTGCGCGGCGGGCAGCACCTCATCGAGCGGCTTGCGCCGGAACGCGTTCAGGATGATCTGCACGCTGGCCGTGCCCGGCCGGGCGATGGCGGTCAGGGCCTGGGCGCTGGTCTCGACGCTGACCCCGTAGGCGGCGATGCGCTGCTCGGCGACCAGGGTGTCCAGCGCGTTCCAGACCGCGTCGGAGGAAAAGACCGGCGTCGGCGGGCAGTGCAGCTGAACCAGATCCAGGGTATCCACGCCGAGGTTGGCCCGGGACCGGTCGGTCCAGGCCCGGAAGTGGTCGAGGGTGTACTGCTCGGGTTCCTGCGGGACGCGGCGGCCCATCTTGGTCGCCACCGTGACCTCGAGCCCGGGATGGCTGGCCAGGTACCGCCCGATGAGCTGCTCGCTGCGGCCGTCGCCGTAGACGTCGGCGGTGTCCAGCAACGTGATGCCCGCCTCGGCGGCCGCGTCCAGCACCGCGAACGCGTCGTTCTCGTCGACTTCGCCCCAGTCGGCACCGAGCTGCCAGGTACCGAGGCCGATGACCGAGACGGCCCGGCCCGTCCTGCCCAGTATGCGCGTTTCCACGATGAGCGATCTTATCCCCGGGCCGCGAACCGGCGGCCGATGGTCAGGGGCTCGGCCAGGGCGGGCGGATGCCCGCTGGTGATCCAGCGGGCCAGGGCGGAGCCGGTGGCCGGGCCCATCAGCACGCCGGTGCGGTAGTGCCCGCTGGTCAGCCACGCGTTGGCCAGGCCGGGCACGCGGTCGATGACCGGCAGCAGGTCCGGATGGCAGGGGCGTTGGCAGCACCAGCGGTAGGTGACGCGGGCGCGGGCCGCGGCCGGGAGCGCGACGGCCAGCCCGGCGCGGATCCGGTCGGTGACCTCGGTCCGCACCTGGCTGGTGACGTCGCCGTGGTCGAGCGTGCCGCCGGTCAGCAGCCCGCCGTCCTCGAGCTGCGTGGCCAGCGGCATCACCATGCCGGGCAGGGTCACAGGGACCGGCTCGGTGACGATCAGGTGGCCCTTGACCGTGCCCGCGGGCAGCCCGGGATCCAGGCCGGGCAGCCGGGGCGGCAGTCCGGTGGCGAACACGACCGCTCCCGGAGCGATGGCCCCGGCCGGAGTGGCGACGGACAGCACCCGGTCCCCGCGGACACTCACCGCCGTGGCCGGGCAGCCGGTCGCGACCTGCGGGATCGAGGCGGCGAGCCGGCTCAGCGCCCGCAGCGGGTTGACCCGGCCCTGGTGCCGGATGCGCACCGCGGGGACGGCCGGGGTCAGACCGGGCACCAGTTGTGCCACCTCGGCGGCGCGAAGCCATTCCGCCGTCGGGGGCGGGTCGGCCAGGAACCTATCCGGGTGCGGGGCCAGGCTCAGCCAGTCCAGATCGTAGAACCCCACGCTCGCGCCGAGCTCCCGCCACCGGGCCAGGCTGGCCCGGCCCAGGCTGACCAGCGGGGCCGGGTCCACCCCCTGGTGTGCCTCGGGGACCAGCAGTCCCGCGGCCCCGCCTGTGGCACCGGCCCCGAGACGGCTGGCCTCGATCAGCAGCACCGAGCCCGCGCCCGCGTCCCGGCACGCCACGGCCGTGGCCACGCCGAGGATCCCGCCGCCCACGACCAGCACATCCGGCGTTCGGCCGAGCCGCTCGGGGATCCCCGGGCTGAGCTGGGCCAATTCGTCCGGCGCCAGTTGATCCGCCCAGACCGGCTCGTTGCGGACCGTCGCGGGTGTCATCCTCACAGCTTGAACCAGGCGCCCCGCGGGCCCGCCACCCGCCCGGGTAAGGTGCCATCGGCCGCCGCGTGGATGTGAGTTAGCTGTACACCCAGCTACAGGAAAGTCACATCGATCATGAGTCGAGGCGGGAGCCGAGGGCGCCGGGGCGGGAACGAGGGCGCCGGGGCGGATTAGCGTGACCGGAGAGGCGACTGGGGCGGAGGTGACATGGCGCGCGACAGTCAGGAGGACTGGCTTCGGACGCGCGGCTACCTCAACGCCCACCGGTACGAGCTGACCAGGTCCGTGGTGGGCCTGTACCCCGGCGAATGGCGGGTGGCGGGTACGCCGATGCTCGCGCCACCCGAGTGGCGGCCGGCCGTGCCGGTCCCGCTGGACCAGGTCACGCTGTCCTGGTGCGCTGGCGCTGACGGCGCCATGCCGGACGGCACCGGGCTGGACGGGACTGGGCTGGATGGCACAGGCTCCGAGACCGCGGGCGTGCGGCCGGTGCGCGACGACGGCAGCCGGTTCGCCTGCTATGCGGACGCGCTTGGCGTGCTGAGCAGGCCGCAGCTGTTCGAGGACCGCACCTGTTACCGGATCCTCGGCGCGGGCACGCCACCGGACGGCGCCAGCCTGGAGTTCGGCGAGGGCCGCTACTTCCAGATGATCAATACGTGCGAGGCCGCCGCGCATGAGTACGCGGCAGCCACCCTGGCCGGTGACCACCCCGCCCTGGCGGACCTGCCGCTGCGGTCGGCGATCGGCGACCCCACCGACCTGCGGCGGCGGCCGGCGATGTCCGCCATCGGCACGCTCACGCTGCGCGCGGACCGGGCGGCCGGCGACGCGGCGATGATCCTGCACTGGCGTGACCCGGCCCGGGTCGCCACCGGCGGCGGCCTGTACCAGGTCGCCCCCGTCGGCATGTTCCAGCCCTCGCACGACGCCGGGTGGAACCTGGCCAACGACTTCAGCCTGTGGCGGGCGATCGTGCGCGAGATGGCCGAGGAATTGCTGGGCGGCGGCGAGGACTACCACAGCGACGCCGCGCCGATCGACTACGAGCGCTGGCCGCTGCAGATCACGCTGGCCGCGGCGCGGCGGGCCGGGACGCTGCGGCTGCACTGGCTCGGGCTGGGGCTGGACCCGCTGACGCTCGTGGTCGACATGCTGTCGGTCGCGGTCTTCGACGCGCCCGTGTTCGATGCGGTGTTCGCCGGGCTGGTGCAGGCCAACGACGAGGGCCACCTGGTCGCGAGCGAGGACCCGGCCGGCACGACCGCCGGCCTCCCGTTCACCGCCGCGGCCGTCGAGCGGTTCACCACCGCCGAGCCGATGCAGCCGGCCGGGGCCGCGATGCTGCGCAGCGCGTGGGCTTACCGGGACACGCTCCTCGCGGACTGAGCACTCAGCCCCGCGCGTGCCGGAGCAGCGCACGCCGCAACTGCGGGACAAACGCGACCGCCGCGGCCAGCGCCACGAGCGCGCCGCTCAGGTAGAAGCCAGGACCCGAGCTGGCCCCGACCACCGCGCCGGTGGTGGTCAGCCAGACCAGCCCCAGGGTGGCCGCGCCGAACAGGCTCACCGCGACCGTGGGCACGAAGGCCTCGGGCAGCGCGGCGGGCGACGGGTCGCGCCGCACGAGCCGGTAGCCGGCCAGCAGCAGCAGGCCGAGGACGCCCGCGGCGATCCGCAGCGAGACCGCGTCCACGCTGGTCTCCAGCATCGCGGCCTGGGCGCAGCTGTGCGCGCCCGGGTTGTCGGCCAGCCAGCCCTGGCAGGCGGACGCGGCCAGCTTGGCGCCGGCGGGCACGGTCCCGCCCACGAACCTGGGCCCGAACACCATGTTCATCCCGGCGGCCACCAGACCGCTGGCGCCGACCGCGAGCAGCCCGAGAGTGCCCAGCATCCAGGCCGCCAGGACGAGGTCGCGGACCACGGCGACGGCCGGGAACCGCTGCAGCCGCGAGTCGTGGGCGCGGATCACCGCGCGCACCGAGCCGAAGGCGGAGATCGCCTCCTCCTGGGCCTCGCGCTCGGTCAGCCCGGCCGCCATGCCCTGGGCTACCGCCTCGTGCAGATGGTCCTCGGCCTCGGCGAGAATCCGGCGGGCCCGGCGCGGCGTGATGCGCAGCCTCACGTACAGCTGGTCGAGGTACTGCTCGATGAGATCGCCGGACGCGCTCATGCCGACCACCCCAGCACGGCGTGGACGCCGCGGGTGAACTGCCGCCACTCGGTCCGCTCGGCCGCCAGCGCGGCCTCCCCCTGGTCGGTCAGCGCGTAGACGCGGCGCTTCCGGCCCTGGGCCACGGCCCAGGAGCTGTTCACCAGCTCGGCGTCCTCGAGACGGTGCAGCGCGGGATAGATCGTGCCCTCCGGCAGATCGAATGCGCCCTCGCTGCGCTCCCGCAGCGCCGAGATGACCGCGTACCCGTGTGCGGGCCCGGCCGCAAGCACGGATAGCAGCAGGAGGTCCAGGTTGCCCTTGAGCCGCTCAGCCTTCATACCAAGCAACACTAGGCATAGAGTCGCTAGGAGTCAAACGGGTGCCCCGCATAAACGCCCAGCACGGGGGCAGAGAGCTTGACTGCCGCCTCCGTGCGGTTCACGCTGGCGGCGAGTGTGACTAACCGTGTTCATTGCGTCACGGAGGTGGCCGCATGGCGATCTCGCCGGGTCAGCAGCAGGACGAGGTTCACCTCCCGGACGGCCGGGTCACGCTGGCCGATCCCGCCCGCGCCGGGGACAGCCGTTACACCAACGGTGACCTCGCGCCGGTGCCGATCGAGCGGCGGACCTGGAACACCTATAACTACACCGCGCTGTGGGTGGGGATGTCGCACAACATCCCGAGCTACCTGCTGGCGTCGGGCCTGATCGCGCTCGGCATGAACTGGGTCCAGGCCGTGCTCACCATCGCCCTGGGCAACCTCATCGTGCTCGCGCCGATGCTGCTCAACAGCCACGCTGGCACCAAGTACGGCATCCCGTTCCCGGTGTTCGCGCGCGCCTCCTTCGGGCTGCGGGGAGCCAACCTGGCGGCCGTGCTGCGGGCCCTGATCGCGTGCGGCTGGTTCGGGATCCAGACCTGGATCGGCGGCGAGGCCATCTACACCCTGGCCGGGGCCATCTTCGGCAGCGGCTGGACCAACGTCGCTCACATCGGCGGGTACCCCTGGACGCAGTGGCTGTCCTTCGCGATCTTCTGGGTCATCGAGATGGCCATCATCGTGCGCGGCATGGACACACTGCGCCGATTCGAGAACTGGGCCGCGCCGTTCGTGCTCGTGGTCGCGGTCGTGCTGCTCGTCTACATGGCGATCAAGGCGCACGGCTTCGGCGCGGCCCTTTCGCAGCCGTCCAAGCTTGGCTGGGGCAGCAGCTTCTGGCCGGTGTTCTTCCCGTCGCTGATGGCCATGATCGCGTTCTGGTCAACCCTGTCGCTGAACATGCCGGACTTCACCAGGTTCGGCCGCAGCCAGCGGGACCAGGCCGTGGGCCAGGTGCTGGGGCTGCCCACCACCATGACGTTCTTCTCGCTGCTCGCGGTGTTCATCACCGCCGCCTCGCAGAAGGTCTACGGCGCGCCCATCTGGGACCCGATCCAGCTGTCCAGCAAGTTCCACGACCCGGTGGTGATCGGCTTTGCGCTGTTCACGGTCGTGGTCGCGACGCTGTCGGTCAACGTGGCGGCCAACACCGTCAGCCCCTCCTACGACTTCTCCAACCTGGCGCCGCGGTTCGTCAGCTTCCGCACCGGCGGCCTGATCACCGGTGTGGTCGGCATCCTGATCCAGCCCTGGCGACTGCTGACCAACCCGCACGTGTACATCTACACCTGGCTTGGCTTTTACGGCGGCCTGCTGGGCACCATCGCCGGCGTGCTCATCGCCGACTACTGGGTGATGCGCCGGACCGAGCTGCGGCTCGCCGAGCTGTACCGGCCGCACGGCTCCTACTGGTACCGGGCCGGCTGGAACTGGCGGGCGGTGGTCGCGTTCGGGGTGGGCGCACTGCTCGCGGTGGGCGGGGCCTACTCCACGCCGAATAACGGCCCGTTCCCGGCGCACGGGCTGATCCCGATCCTCAAGCCCCTCTACGACTACAGCTGGGTGGTCGGTTTCGTGACCGCGCTGCTGCTGTACCTGACACTGTCCACGGCCGCCCCGCAGCGGCAGCTGGCCGGGGCGGCCGTGCCGCACCGGCCAGCCGGCGCCGAGGGCTGATACCGCAGCGCAGGCACGGCGTTACGGCGACGGGTTCACCACCAGCGCGCTGCCCCCGCCCAGGCGGACCGGCTCGGCGATGGCCTGGTCGCGCCCGCCGCCGAGGATGGCCAGGGCCGTCGCATCGCCCGGGTAGTTGTCGAGCGGCAGGATGGGCCCGGTCGCCTCGGTGAACTGCTCACCGAACTCGCTGGTCAGCTGCTGGGCCAGGGCGCTGGTATAGAAGTCGGGCTCGGCCAGCGAGGTCGCCGAGTTGGTCTGGGCCACCCGCGGGGCGGCCAGCGCGGCGGGCAGCGACATGCCGAAGTCCACGTGGTTCATGATGATCTGCAGGATTGTTTCGATGATGGTCGAGCCGCCAGCCGCGCCGACGCTGAAGACCGGCTGCCCGTGGCGGAACGCGATCACCGGGCCCATGCTGGACCGGGGCTGCTTCCCGCCGGCCGGGAGGTTGGGGTCGTGGCCCGAGGCGGGCGGCGCGAAGTCGAAGTCGGTCATCTCGTTGTTGAGCAGGAACCCGTAGCCGGGCACGGTCTGGCCGCTGCCGCCGAAGAAGTTGATCGTGTTGGTGTAGGCGACGATGTCGCCCCACTTGTCGACCGTGACGATGTTGTTGGTGTGCATCCCCTCGGCCGAGGTGGCCGGGGCCGAGGAGCTCTGGCCTGAGCAGCCCTGGTAGGGCGGGAACGGATCGCCCGGGGCAACCGGGGAGACCAGCGCCTGGTTGTGGATCAGGCAGCGCCGGGTCGCCGCGAACGCCGGGCTCAGCAGGCCCTGCAGCGGCACGGACACATACCGGGGGTCGCCGACAAAGGCGTTGCGGTCGGCGTAGGCCAGCCGCGATGCCTCCAGGTAGTGGAACAGCGCCGTGGCGCGCGGCTCGGCGGACAGGTTGTACCCGCTGAGGATGTTCAGGGCCTCGCCGACCGTGGACCCGCTGCTCGACGGCGGGGCCATGCTGTAGATATCCAGGCCGCGGTAGCTCACGTGCGTCGGGGCCTGCACCCGGGCCTGATAGGCGCGCAGGTCGCTGGCGGTCATGATGCCGGGCAGCGCGACCACCGTCTGGCCCGGGGTCAGCACAGGATGATCATCGGCCTGGACGATGGCCCGGCCCAGCGGGCCGTCGTAGAGGTACGACGGGCCGTAGCGGGCCAGCAGCCGGTAGGTCTTCGCGAGGTCGGGGTTGCGGAGCAGGTAGCCCACGGGCAGCGGGTCCCCCGCCTTGGTGAGCAGCAGCGCGCGGCTGGCCGGGTAGGCCTGGAGTTCCGGCAGATCTGACTCGGTGAGCTGCTGGAAGTCCGCGTCCACGCGGAACCCCCGCTCCGCGACGCTGATGGCGGGCTGGAGGTCGGCGGCCAGGCTCTTGGTGCCGTAGCGGCTGACGGCCTGGGCCCACGTGGCGACCATCGAGGGCACCCCGGTGGCCAGCGGCTGGTCCGACGCGTAGTCGTAGCCGAGCGGCTGGCCGGTCGCCGGGTCGGTGAACATCGTCGGCGTGCAGGCGGCCGGGCACGTCTCGCGGCCGTTGATGGTCACGACCTGGTGGGTCCTGGCCAGGTAGATCACCATGAACCCGCCGCCGCCCGGGCCGGCCACGAACGGGATCGTCACGCCGAGCGCGCTGGCCGTGGCCACGGCGGCGTCGATGGCGTTGCCGCCGTGTTTCAGCACCGTGATGCCGGCCTGGCTGGCATCGGTGTCCATGGAGGCGACCGCGCCCCCGGTGCCGGTCGCGACCGGCTCCTTGACGGCACCGGCCGGGGCGGCGGCGGCGCTGACTAAGGACGGCAGGGCCACCACGGCGGCGGCGAGCGCGGGGACGGCAGAAACGGCGAGCAGGCGACGCATGGGCACCTCGGCACGAGTCGGCGCGAATCAGGCGTTCTGCCTACTGCTCGCTGCGAACGCGGTTAAACCGCCCAGGGGCCGACGCCTGCGATGCGGTCCACCGTGATGCGCGTGATGAACCCCGGCGGCGGGTTATCCATGGGCGGGAACTTCACGTCCGGGCCGAGGTAGGTGTGCGCGAGCTCCTGGAGCAGCGCGGCGGCGCCGCCCTCGGTCACCCGGGCCGTGCCGTAGACCACCAGGTACTCGGTCAGGCCGATGTCGTTGACGTTGCTGGTCTCGATCGACAGCGCGACCCGGCTGTCGTTGCGGATGTTGCGGATCTTGCGGTGCTCGGGCAGGTGAGCGGCGACGATCTCGTCGCCGTCGAGGCCCACCCACACCACGGTCACCTGGGGACTGCCGTCCGGGTTCAGCGTGACAAGGTGGGCCAGAGCGGCGGATTCCAGGACGGCCCGGGCCGAGTCGGGAAGCGAGGTCATGCCCAGACGCTAGCGCCTGGACGACCCCGGCCGCACGGCCGGTCTCACCACAGGTCGCCGCTGGTCAGCACGTAGACGAACGGCACCAGCGGGATAAGGGCCAGGATGCCCCACGCCCACTTCACGCCGGTGCGCATGTCAGAGCGGGTCGCCAGGTCGATCCATATGAGGACGACCGCGATCGGGTGGAGGAAGCAGACCAGTAGCTCCAAGACCTTCTTCATCGGTCCGAATCTACCAGGGCGGGAATCCGCGCTGGTCAGGGCGGACTGGGGGCCGGCTGGCCGCCGGGGAGGACCCGGTGACCCGCCCCCGGGGCGGACCGGCCCGGATGCGCTGTCCGGGGGTTGCGGCGGAGCGTAATGGCTGTCGGTTACGGTTTTCTTGTGGCGACCGTGATCGCATTCGACGTCAACGAGACGCTGCTGGACCTCCGGGCCCTCGACGAGCCGTTCCAGGCGCTGCTCGGCAGCGCGGCGCTGCGGCCGCAGTGGTTCGCGCTGATGCTGCAGCTGTCGTTCGTCGGCGGGCTCACCGGCCAGTACACCGACTTCACCGCGGCGCAGCGGGGCGCGCTGGCCATGCTCGCCGAGCGGGAGGGCGTGCCGCTGAGCAGGGGCGACATCGACGGCCTGGTCGGGCGGATGAGCTCGCTGCCGCCGCATCCCGAGGTACCGGACGCGCTGGCCGCCCTGGCCCGCACCAGCCTGCGGCTGGTTGCCCTCACCAACTCGGTCCTGGCGGTCGCGGAGGCCCAGCTCACCAGCGCGGGCCTGCGCGGCTATTTCGAGGCGGTGATCTCCGCCGACAGCGTGGGGCATCTCAAGCCCGCGCCGCAGCCCTACCACGCGGTCGCGGACCGCTGCGGGGTGGCCATCGGCGACGTCCGGCTGGTCGCCGCGCACCACTGGGACATCGCCGGGGCGCTCAGCGCCGGCGCCCAGGCGGCGTTCGTCGCCCGCCCCGGGATGGTGCTCAGCCCGCTCGCCGAGCGGCCCGGCATCGTCGGCCCGGACCTGGTCTCCGTGGCCGAGCAGATCATCGCCACCGACGCATAGCAATCTTCGCCGGAAGAAGGCAGGCTCCGTTAGGCGCCTTACGCCGACATGGCTCCTGGGTGCCTGTTCAGCCGGGCGTGGTGTACTTCTCGGCGCGTGAGGAGAGGTAGGCGATCTCGGCGGGTGTCTGGGCGAGTTCGCTGGCCCGCCGGTAGGCCTCCGCGGCGGCGGTGTGATGTCCGAGTTTCGCGAGCGTGTGGCCGCGGGCGGCGTGCCAATGGGGCTGGCGGGTCAGGCCGGGTTCGCCAGCGAGGGCCTCGAGGCGGTCGAGGCCGGCCTGCGGGCCCTCGTGCCAGGAGATCGCGATGGCCCGGTTGAGGGCGACGACGGGGGTCGGGGTCAGCGCGAACAGCTCGTCGTAGAGCAGCCGCACCTGGTGCCAGTCGGTCTCCTGGGCAGACGGCGCCTCGTCGTGCAGTGCGGCGATCGCGGCCTGGACGGACCAGCTGTTGGGCGGGTGGTGGCTGAGGGCTTGCGCGGTCAGCCGGGCGCCCTCGTCGATCATCGAGGTGTCCCAGAGGCTGCGGTCCTGGTCTTCCAGCGAGACGGCAACGCCATCGTCGTCGACCCTGGCCTGACGTCTGGCGTCCGTGAGCAGCATGAGCGCGAGCAGGCCAGTGACCTGGGGCTCGCCGGGCACCAGCCGGTAGAGGATACGGGCGAGCCGGATGGCCTCGTCCACCAGATCGCACCGGACCAGGTCGTCGTGGCCGGTGGCCGCGTAGCCCTCGGTGAAGATGAGGTAGACGACGTGCAGGACCAGGCCCAGACGGCTTTCGAGCTCGTCAGGGCCGGGCACGCGGAAGGGGATGCGGCTCTGCTGGATCTTGCGCTTGCCGCGGGTGAGGCGCTGGGCCATGGTCGCCTGCGGGACGAGGAAGGCCTGCGCGATCTCAGCGGTGCTGAGGCCCGCGATGTAGCGCAGGGTGAGTCCCGTCTGCGTGTCCAGGTCGAGAGCGGGGTGACAGCACGCGAACATGAGCTGCAACCGGTCGTCGGGGATGTGCTCGTGCTGCGGGACCGGCTGGGTGCGGCGCGCCGGATCGGCGTCGGCATGCAGCGTGGCGAGCTTCGTGGCCAGCGTGGCGTCCCGCCGGATCCGGTCCAGGGCCTTGCGCCGGGCCGTGGTCGCCAGCCAGGCGAGCGGCTCGCGCGGGACCCCGGAGCGTGGCCAGGTCTCTACCGCGGCGAGAAGGGCCTCGGCGGTAACCTCCTCGGCGAGGTCGAGGTCGCCGAACCGGGCCGCGAGCAGGGCCAGCAGACGGCCGCGTTCCTCCCGGAACACTGCCTCGATCGGCTCGCCTGCCGGCCCCATCGCCCTGGTCCCTTAGAACTCGGCGAGCGGTCGCACCTCGACGCGCCCGTACTTCGCGCCCGGGCACCTGGCCGCCCAGTCAAGCGCTGCGTCGAGGTCGGGCACGTCGATGATCTGGTAGCCGCCCAGGTACTCCCGGGACTCTGCGAACGGCCCGTTGGTCACCAGCCGCTCCCCGGCGTCGTTGACCTGCACCTGGGTGGCGTCCTCAAAGGAGTTGAGCAGCCCGGAGTCAACGAGCACGCCGGCCTGCACGAGCTCCTGCTGGTACTCCATGAACTCCTCCGCCGAGGGTGCTCCGCTGGCCGGCGGCCGGGGCATGCCCTGGCCTTCGCGGAAACCCATGA
Source organism: uncultured Actinomycetota bacterium (assembly GCA_963844655.1). GTDB lineage: Bacteria > Actinomycetota > Actinomycetes > Streptosporangiales > Streptosporangiaceae > JASHPR01. The sequence continues at coordinate 21,459 of CAWJPA010000004.1, forward strand.
TCAGCAGCATGTACTTCACGTTTGCCCTTCCCTTCACCGGGTGGCTAAGACACCTGGTAGACGGATGGGGAACCGCACCATCGACACCAGGAACGAACAGATTCCGGGAATCACCCTGGGACGTGGCAGAGGATCTCGCCGTGCGGGATGAAGAACCAGGCGTCGTCGGCGTCGGCCCAGCGCAGCCACGCGGCGGCCAGGCGCGTCAGGTCCTCCCGGGTGGCCAGGCCGTGCTCGACGGCCCGGTCGCCGAACGGCGAATCGGTCAGCCGCTCGGCCCACAGCCCGCCCCACCAGGACCGGTCGTCGGGCCCGGTGTAGCACCACGAGCTCGCCGACGCCTCGACCGACGCGAAGCCGGCCGCCTGGGCCCAGGACAGCATGCGCCGGCCCGCGTCCGGCTCGCCGCCGAGCGCCAGCGCCACCCGGCGGTACAGGGCCAGCCACTCGGCCAGTTCCGGCTCCTCGGGGAACCAGAACATGCCGGCGTAGTCGCTGTCGCGGGCGGCGACCAGGCCCCCGGGACGGCAGACGCGCCGCATCTCGGCCAGGGCGCCGACCGGGTCGGACAGATGCTGGAGCACCTGGTGGGCGTGCACCACGTCGAACGTGCCGGAGTCGAAACCCAGGTGATACACGTCCGCGGCCTGGAACCGGACGTTGCGCTGGTCCCGGCGGCCCGCTTCCTCCCGGGCCAGGGCCAGGACATCGTCGGCCCGGTCGATCCCGATCACCTGGCCCCCGGGGACCCGGGCCGCGAGGTCCACGGTGATGGTGCCGGGCCCGCAGCCGACGTCGAGCAGGCGCGCGTCGGGCGGCAGCCGGCCCAGCAGGTACCCGGCCGAGTTGTCCGCGGTCCGCCACCGGTGCGACCGGAGCACGCTGTCGTGATGGCCGTGCAGGTACTGATCGGGAGTGGTCGGCATCAGCCCATCATCCCGTGAGCGGAAACGGCGCCAGCCGGCCGGGCCTCAGAGGAGTTCGGCGATGAGGGCCGCCGCACGCTGCGCACCGTCGGCGACCCGCCCTGGTTAAACACGTCGTAGGCGGACGCGATCCCCCCGTCGCGTCCGCCTACGACCCCTTGCACATCAGGCCGGCGAGCTCGCATCGGTCTGGCCCTCCCCCGTTACGCTCCAGCCTCAACTAGAGCACGCCTCCCAGGCCTGACGTGTCGCTGGTACGGGCCTATCCGGTCATGGGCGCGCTTCGTAGACGATGTTGAACGGCGTCTCGCTGGCCCGCCGGAACCGGGTGAAGCCAGCGCTGGTCACGATGTCGCGGATCCGGGACTCGCCGGCCTGGGCCCCGAGCGCGAGCCCGACCTCCTGCGACAGCGAGGCGGGGGTGCACAGGAGCGTGGAGAAGCCGTAGTAGGCCCGCCCCACCGGGTTGAGGTTGTCCTCGACGCGGTCGCCGGCGGCCGGCTCTACGATCAGCCAGGTGCCGTCGGGCGCCAGCGACTGGCGCACGTGACGCGCGGCTCCCGCCGGGTCACCCATGTCGTGCAGGCAGTCGAACATGGTCACCAGGTCGTACCCGGTGCCCGAGTATGACGCGGCCGGCGCGGCCTCGAAGCGCGTCCGGTCAGCCACGCCCGCCTCGGCCGCCCGCTGGCGCGCGGTCTCGATCGACCCGTCGTGGTAGTCGGAGCCGACGAACGTGGAGTTCGGGAACGCCCCGGCCATCAGGATCGTCGACGCGCCGTGTCCGCAGCCGACGTCCGCCACGGTGGCGCCGCTCTCGAGCTTGGCCACCACGCCGTCCAGGGCGGGCAGCCACGCGGACAGCAGGTTGGCGTTGTAGCCGGGCCGGAAGAACCGCTCACAGCCGTCGAAGACGTCCTGGCCGTGGGCGTGCCAGCCGACACCTGCGCCGGTCCTGGCTGCCTCCGTGATCCGCGGCGAGTCGACCACCGAGCCGAAGGCGATCTGGAAGAACCCGGGCAGGTACGCCGGGCTCGACTCGTCGGTCAGGGCCATCGCGTGCTCCGGGGACAGGGAGTAGCGGCTGCTGTCCGGGTCGTAGTCGACGTATTCCCCGGCCGCCTGCGCGTTCAGCCACTCGCGCACGTAGCGCTCAGCGGTTCCGGTGCGCTCGGCCAGCTCGGCGGGCGTCAGCGGCCCAGCGCCGGCCATGGCCCGGTACAAGCCGAGCCGGTCTCCCATCACCACCAGCGCGGTGTTCAGGGTCGCGCCGACCTCGCCGACGGCCTTGAACACGAACCCCATCAGCTTGTCGGTGTCGATGGCGGCCGGCTGTTCGGTCGTAGTCATGATCTTTCCCTCCCAGGATGTTGACTTGCTCTGGAACGTATTCAGCACCGGGCATTCGCCGCTTCCGGGAAGGTCCCTAGTCCGTACCCCCACCTGCGCCCTGTCGCATCAGGGGTCCCCCTCGTACACTCACAGCCATGTTGCTCGGGCGGGGCCAGGAGCAACTGACGCTGGCCCGGCTGCTGGAGGACGCTCGTGCCGGCCGCAGCGGGGTCCTCGCCATCGTGGGCGAGGCCGGGATCGGCAAGTCAGCACTGCTCGACTACGCCGCTGAGCACGCAGGCGGCATGAACGTGCTGCGCGCCCGGGGCGTGCAGTCCGAGGCGCACATTCCGTTCGCCGGGCTGCTCGAGCTGCTCAGGCCGGCGCTCGGCTCGATCGACCAGATCCCGGCCCCGCAGGCGATGGCGCTGGAGAGCGCGCTCGCATTGCGGCCATCGGCCAGCGCCCAGGACCGCTTCACGGTCGGCGCGGCCACGCTCAGCCTGCTCGCGCGCTACGCGGAGGAGGCTCCGGTGGCGGTGCTGCTCGATGACGCGCACTGGCTCGACGGGTCGAGCGCCGATGCCCTGCTCTTCGCGTTCCGGCGGCTGGTCGCCGATTCTGTGGCGGTGATCCTCACCGTGCGTGAGGACGAGTCATCCCTGCTGGACGGGGCCGATCTGCCCGCCGTGCGGCTCGAGGGCCTGGACCGGGCCGCCGCGGCCGAGCTGCTGCGGGGCCAGGCGGACGAGCCGCTCAGCCCAGATCTCGCCGACCGCCTGCACAGCTGGACCGGCGGGAACCCGCTGGCTCTCCTCGAGCTCGGGCAGGAACGGGACCGGCTCAGCGACTCCCCGCTCGATACGCCGCTCACCGTGGAAACCACCGCCTCGGGCGTCTACCTCACCAGGTTTCGCGCGCTGCCCCAGCGCACCCGCGACATGCTGGTCCTGGCCGCCGCGAGCGACAGCGGCGAGATGGCGGTGCTGGCCCACGCCGCCTCGCTGCTCGGGCTGAACGTCAACGACCTGGTCCCGGCCGAGGCGGCGGGGCTCATTGCCGTGCGCGACGCCCGTCTCGAATTCCGCCACCCGCTCGCCCGGTCGGCCGTCTACGGCGATGCCCAGCCTGGCGAGCGGCGGTATGTGCACCGGGCCCTGGCCCGGGCCCTGCCCGACGCCGAGGCCGACCGCCGCGCGTGGCATCTGGCGCTGGCCGCGTTCGGGCCCGACGAGACCGCGTCATCGGCGCTGGAGCAGGCCGGCATCCGCGCGCGCCAGCGCAGCGCCTACGCCGTCGCCTCCCGGGCGTTCGAGCGGGGCGCGCTGCTGGCCCCCGAGGAGAGCGCCCGGGGCCGGCTGCTCTTCGCGGCGGCCGATGCGGCGTGGCTGGGCGGTCTGGCCGACCGTGCGGCGGAGCTGCTGGACGAGGCGTGCCCGGCATGCGGTGACGCCTCTCCTCGTCGTGTCCATCGAGCATTTGCGCGGCCATATCGCCGCCCGGCGCGGGCCGATGACGGAGGCACAGGAGATCCTGCTGGCCGGCGCCGACCTGGCCGCGCCGATCGACCCTGAGCGTGCCGTGGAAATGCTCGCGGAAGCGGTGAGCGCATCGTTCTACGCAGGTGACGCCACCACCATGCGTCTGGCCGCGGACCGGGCCGCCGGGCTGGTGCCGCCAGGCGCGAGCGATCGCACCATCTTCTTCGCGCTGATCGCTCAGGGAATGGCCCAGATCATCTCGGGTGAGGGCGATCGCGGCGCGGCATCGATCCGCGAGGCGGTCGAGGCGCTGGAGCGCTCCGGGGAACTCCAGCACGATGCCCGTCTTCTGGTCTGGGCCGCGATAGGACCCGTCTGGCTGCGGGAGGAGCACGGCAGCCGGGCACTGGTCGACCGGGTGCTCGCCGCCGTACGTCGCCAGTCCGCCATCGGGGTGCTCCCGTCCGTGCTGACGTACGTGGCGTTCGATCTGGCCGGCGCCGACCGCTGGGCCGAGGCTGAGGCGTGTTTCCACGAAGCGATCGGGCTGGCCCGCGAGACCGGGCAGCGCGCGGAGCTGGGGACATGCCTGGCCCGGCTCGCCGGGCTGGAGGCGAGGCAAGGCCGGGAAGAGCCGAGCCGGGCGCACGCCGCCGAGGCGCTCGCCCTGACCCGCGAGCTTGGCCTCGGCGTGTTCGAAGCCTGGGCGATCTCCGCGCGTGGCCACCTCGAGCTGGCCTTCGGCCGTTCCGAACCCGCCCTCGCCTGCTTCGAGGAGCAGCAGGCCGTGCTCGCCGCGCGCGACATTCGGGATGTTGACCTCTCCCCCGCACCGGAACTCGTCGAGCTTTGTCTCCGCCTCGGCCGTGGCCAGGACGCAGCCCAGGCCGCGGAGGCGTTCGAGCGCGACGCCCGGGTCAAGGCCCAGCCCTGGGCCCTGGCGCGGGCCGCGCGCTGCCGCGGGCTGCTCGCCGCCGATGACGAGTTCGACCGCGAGTTCACCGCCGCGCTCGCCCTGCATGAGCAGACACCGGACACGTTCGAGACCGCGCGGACCCGGCTGGTCTACGGGTCACGGCTGCGCCGGGAGCGGCAGCGGATCCGGGCCCGCGAGCAGCTGCGGGCCGCCATCGAGATCTTCGACCGGCTGGCCGCCGACCCGTGGTCGGAGACCGCGCGAGCCGAGCTCGCGGCCACCGGCGAGACCGCGCGGCGGCGGGATCCCGCGGCCGTCTCTGAGCTGACCCCCCAGGAACTGCAGATCGCACTCCGGATCGCCGGCGGCATGACCACCCGGGAGGCCGCCGCCGCGCAGTTCCTCAGCCCGAAGACGATCGAGTACCACCTGCGCAACATCTACCGCAAGCTCGGCATCGCATCGCGCACCGAGCTCGAGGCCGCAATGGCAGAAAAGAGCTGATCTTTCGCAAGCCGTCTGGCATCAGCCCGGGAACGGCGGGTAGAGGCGGGGGCGGCCGGCAGGCGGCGCTTGCGCCCCCGCGGCCAGGCAGAGCCCGGGAGCGAAAGAAGGCGGCCGTGCAGGGATCAGTGCGTGGGTGTGCAGTGAGAGTCAGCGCGGCCGTCCTGGCGGTCTCGGGGTTGGTGGCGCTGGGGCCGTCGGCTCTGGCCGCGAGCCCGCACGTGGCCGGCCGGATGGCGAGTCCGCCGAGCGGCGCGGCTCCCGGCGGACCGGGCAGCCAGTCGTACCTGGATACGTCCAGGAAGGACTGCTTCGGCACCGCCACTCCCACGGCCTCCAAGGTCTGGTACACCGTGGCCGACGGCGTGCTCTCGGATGTCTACAGCCCGACGATCGAGAACACGAACGACGGCACGCTGCAGTACATCGTCACCGACGGGCACAGCTTTGCCGACCTGCAGCAGCGGGACATGCCCTATACGGTGAGCTCCCCCGACCCCAGCGGCATGGTCTGCCAGGTGACCAGCACCGATACCGCGCACGGCTTCCGGCTGGTCACCGACTACATCACCGATCCCAGCCGGGACAGCGTGGTCATGCACACCCGTCTGCTGCCGCTGACCGGTGACCGCGCCTCGGTCGCAGGCCTCAAGGTCTATGCCCGCTGGGACGCGACCATCGACAACACCGGGGGCGGCGGCGCGACCAACGCGGGCGCCAACACCGCGACGACCGACCCGGCTACGACCGCGCTGGTGTCCTCCGACACCAACGCGCCGACGGGCCCGTTCGCGGCTCAGGTCACCGGCGCCCTGCTGGCCAGCCGGCCCTTCCTGGCCGAGTCGAGCGGCTTCGCCGGCACACCCAGCGACGGGCTCGCGCAGCTCGACGCCCACCATCAGCTCGTCAGCGACTATCAGTCGGCCGCGGACGGGAACGTGGTGCAGACCGCCGAGATCGACACCACGCCCGGGCAGCCGTTCACCCTGGCGCTCGGGTTCGGCCCGGACGCCCAGGCGGCGATCAGCACGGCCCGGGCCAGCGCCCTCGCGCCGTTCGGCCGCACCCTGGCCGGGTACGTGAGCGGCTGGCACGGATACGACCGCACGCTGCGCCCGCCGCCCGCGTCGCTGCCCGGGCTGTCGCCCGCGGCCAGCGCGCAGATGCGGGACATGTACTGGCTGTCGGCGAACGTGGTGAAGGCCGACGAGGACAAGACCCATGCGGGCGCGTTCGTGGCGTCACCCACCGATCCCTGGGGACAGTCGGTGCCCGCGACGACCACGCACCCGGGGTGGACGTACCGGGAAGTGTTCGCCCGGGACAGCTACGAGACATTCACCGGGCTGCTCGCCGACGGGGACATGGCCTCGGCCCGGGCTATGGTCACGTTCCTGTTCGACGACACCCAGCAGCCGGACGGCAGCTTCCCCCGTAACTCCCTGCTCAATGGGGATGTCGCCCCGGACACGTTCGGGCTGTCGGAGATCGACCAGGACGCCTACCCGCTGCTGATGGCGTGGGAGGCCGGCCTCGCCGGGAACACCTCGTTCTACACCAGCCACATCCGTCCCGACGCCGACTTCATCGTGAACCACGGCCCGGCGTTCGGGGTGGAGCGCTGGGAGGAGCACCCCGGCTACTCGCCGTCCACCATCGCCGCCGAGATCGCCGGCCTGGTGGCCGCCGCGCACCTCGCGCAGGCCGCGGGCGACCACGCCCGGGCCGCCCTGTACCTGGCCACCGCCGACGACTACCAGCGCAACGTGAAGCGCTGGACCGTGACCAGCACCGGCCCTTACGGCGACGGCCGTTACTTCATCCGGCTGTCGCCGACCGGCCACCCGAACACCGCCGAAACCTACGACCTGGGCAACGGCAGCCAGGCCGGCGTCGACCAGCGCAAGGTGATCGACGCCGGGTTCCTGGAGCTGACCCGGCTGGGTGAGCTCCCGGCCAGCGACCCGGACGTGCAGGCCTCGCTGAAGGTCGTCGACTCGGTCATCGAGAGCCAGACCGCTTCCGGGCCGGGGTGGCACCGGTACGGGATCCAGGCCAGCGGCAGCTCGGACGGCTACGGCGACTGCTACGTCCCCGACCTGACCGACTGCTCCCCCACCGGCGCCCCCTGGTTCCCGACCGCCACCGGATCCGGCCACCTGTGGCCGCTGCTGGACGGCGAGCGCGCCGAGCAGGACCTGCAGACCCGGGACCCGGCCGGCGCCGTCCGGCTCCTCGAGACCATGCAGCGCATGACCTCCGGCCTCGGGATGGAGCCCGAGCAGGCCTGGGAGGACCCCAGCACACCCGCCTCGCCGTTCGGCTCGGACCCAGCGACCGCGTCCATCGGGTTCGCCAACGGCAAGCCCGCGGGCTCGGCGTCCCCGCTGATCTGGGCCCAGGCCCAGTACCTCCGGCTGGTCAAGGACCTCCAGGCCGGCTCGCCTGGCCGACCAGCCGGCCATCACCGCCGGCCGCTACGTCAGGAACGGCCCGCCGACCGCGCTGCCGATGTCGATCACGTCGCCGTCCCCGGCAGCGGCGGCCGGGGCCCAGACCGTGGTCAGCGGCACCACGGCGCCCGGCGCCACGGTGGTGATCTCGGCCGGCCAGCCGGGATCCAAGGCCGACACCACCGCAGTGGTGACCGCGGTGGCCGACGCCACCGGCCACTTCCAGGCCAGCGTCCCAACGCCTTCAGGAACGATCGTGATCACGGCCACAGTCGTGCGCGGACCGCACGCCAGCGGATGGGCCCAAGTCATGCTGAGCTGAGCACCAGGGCTCAGGGCGCCAGCGCGGCGCGGATCAGGTCGCTGAACTCGGCGTCGGGGATGGCGTCGGCGTCCTCGGGCCGCAGCCGGATGGTCGTCTTGCTGTGCATGAGGTCCGGGTGCCGCTCAGCGAAACCGGCGTTGCTGTCCGTCTTCCAGCCGTAGATCGACACGCCGTGCTTCCACACCGCCAGGAACAGCCGGTTCTTGCCGACCTTGTACGTGGGCATCTGGTACGACAGCACCACGTCGGTCTCGGGATACTCGGCCAGGATCAGGCCGTGCAGCCGGTCGAACAGGGCCCGGTGCTCGGGGCCGATCGCCTCGATGTACTCCCGCACAGCCTCGTCCATCACAGCCCCCGCTGGGCGATGACGCGTCCGGTCGCCGCGGCCTTGTCCAGCGCCTCGTGGTCACGTTCGGTCTGGTCGGCGTAGGCGCCGGCGAACTGCGCGATGGCCCGGTCGAAGACATCCGCGTTGCCGAGGTAGGCGGCGATGGCGACGGAGTCACCCGACTTGGCGTGGGACCGGGCCAGCGTCCAGGCGCACAGCTCGCCGTAGGTCAGCATGCCGGACGGCTGCATGGCGTCGATGTCCAGGGAGAACTTCCAGTCGCGCAGCTGGCGGACGTAGAAGTCGTGCGCCTTCCCGTCCAGCAGCTTGTCCGTTCGCTCCCAGCCCAGGAAGATGTCGCTGACCGGCTGGATCAGCCACTGCCCCTCGACCACCCGCTGGCCCTGGTTGGCGTACTTGCTGGGGCCGGCGAACGGCGAAAGCACGGACGGCTGCGCCTCCTTGACCTGCAGGAGGAGCGGCTCCGTGCCGTCGCGGGCGGTAAACAGCAAGATCCAGCAGCGGGTCCCTACGCTGCCCACGCCTACTACCTTCCTGGCCAGGTCGACGAGCTTGTAGCGCTCGAACAAGATCCGGTGCGCGCCGTTCATCGTGTGCCGGTAATCCTCCAGCAGGCCGTCCAGCCGCGCCTCCAGGCCCAGCTGGTCCCGCTCCCCGGGCAGCAGGTGAGACACCGGCATGATCAGCGGCGGATCGGCGATGATCCGGGTCTGCCCGTCCACCACGCCGCACAGCTTGCTGAACGCCTGCATGCTGTCCCGGGTCCTGGCCTTGGCCAGGTTCTTCGTAGACCACCTTGCGGTCGCGCGCGGCCATCTTGGGTCTGGAACATCTTCTCCACCAGGTCCAGGTCCACCCGTGCGTACCAGACGTCCAGGTTGCTCATCCCGGCGAACGTCCGCATCGCCTCCCGGTACCGCCTGACGCTGGCGGTCACGATCCGCCTGCGCCTGCTTGCGGGAGAAGCCGTTGTTGCGTCCCGCCACCTCGAGGCTGGCGGCCAGCCGTTTGACGTCCCACTCCCACGGGCCGGGCATGGTCTCGTCGAAGTCGTTGATGTCGAAGAGGAACTTCCGCTCCGGGGAGGCGAAGATGCCGAAGTTGGACAGGTGGGCGTCACCGCAGGCCTGCACGACCAACCCGGTGCAGGGCGTCCCGGCCAGGTCGACTGGCCATCGGCAGGGCCGCGCCGCGGAAGTAGGCGAACGGGGACACGAGCATCCGGCCGTACCGGATCGGCACTAGCTCCGGCACCCGCGACTCCGCCTGCTGCTCCAGCAGCGCGACCGGGTCCGGCCGGTCCGCGGGCGGGTCGAACCCTCCGTGGCTTTCCCGCGGTGCCGCGGTGCGGGCCGCTTTGCCGCGGGACACCCGCTCGGCCATGGTCAGCCTGCCCAAGTCAGGATCTAGCACGCCGCCGGCCACCTGGCCCGGCGTTCCGCTGGTCCGCAGATCAGTCATGACCACCCCCAACCTCGAGCGTCCATCCCTCCATTGTGATCTCCCGGCTGCGGTGGTGAGGAGGCGAGCCGCCCAGGAGACTGGCCGCAGGTCGGGATAGCGGGACCGGGCTTTCTTCGGCGCGGTGCCGCTGCACGAATTCATTCACCGAAGAACCTGATCCGCCTGGTCGGCCTGCGCGGATTCACCCGGGTATTGCTCGCTCAGCTATGGCCGGGAATCCCGCAGATCAGGATGTCGGCCAGCCGACAGCAGCCGTGTCAGCCGAGCGACTGACAACCCGCCCGCAATTAGGCAAGCTAGCGCTACACATGGATAACCCGGAGTTCCGGGGTCCAAAAGGGGAGGAACACCATGACCGAGCAGCAAAACTTCCGCAGGGACGACGACATGCACCGCGACGACGCCGACGCCAACATGGCGCGCCGGGACAACGACGTCGAAGGCCACGGCAGGCGCAAGGGCGACGACAACAGCGACGACGTCGAAGGCCACGGCAGGCGCAAGGGCGACGACAACAGCGACGACGCCGAGGGCCACCTCCACAGAACCTGATATTCCTAGCGGAATGCTCGGGTTTCGATGACCTAGGGCATTCGCTTTTCTCGCGGCGGTTCTACGACGCAATGCCTCTCAGGTCAGGTGTCAGCAAGCTGACATTAGCGGTGTCTGCCGAGCGACTGACAACCCGCTTGTATTAGGCAAGCTAGCGCTACATGGATAACCCGGAGTTCCGGGAGCCAAGGGGAGGAACAGCATGACCGAGCAGAACCAGACCCCCGCAGTGTCCGACGACGTCGACGGCCACTCCAGACGTGACGACGCGCACCGGGACGACGCCGAGGGTCACATGATGCGCCACCGGGATGACGTGCATAAGGACGACGCGCACCGGGATGGCGGCAAAAGGCAGTTCCGCAGGGACTCCGACGACGAGGACGATGCCAAGGGTCACATGCACCGGTGCTGACAAGCTCGCAGCCGCGATAGGAAAGACCGGCGTTGGCATACACCTGAGGCGAGCAATTTGCCGGCCCTCAGGTGTAGTCTATACGGCGGGACAACCGGTTTGCGGGGTCAAATGCATGCAACGTCATACAATCGTGTGGTGACGTGCTGGCGGTGCGGCGCGCCCCTGGGGGGACGACCGGTTTTGCGGTGATTGCGGCGCGATGGCCCAGATGGGCTGCCCGTCCTGTGGTGAGCCCACGTCTCCAGGAAAACGCTTCTGCCGTGCCTGCGGGTCGGCACTTCCTGAGACGGCAGCGGCCCCCGCCTCGGCCGGGGTTCCCGAACCGGTCCGTGAGCCAGTGGCGGAACGCCGGGTGTGCTCGGTGCTGTTTTGCGACGTGGTGGGCTTCACCCCGCTGTCGGAGTCCCGGGATCCGGAGGCAGTCAGGGAGCTGCTATCCCGCTATTTCGAGGTAGCGCGGACGGTGATTGGCCGCTACGGCGGGACGGTGGAGAAGTTCATCGGGGACGCAGTGATGGCGGTCTGGGGGACCCCGGTGGCGACCGAAGGCGACGCGGAACGCACCGTCAGGGCCGCGCTGGACTTGGTCAGCGCGGTGGGTCAGCTGGGCGCCGAGGTCGGCGTGGCCGATCTGGCGGCCCGGGCGGGGGTGGTGACCGGTGAGGTGGCGGTCACGCTGGGGGCCGTCAGCGAAGGGATGGTCGCCGGTGACGCGGTAAACACCGCGGCACGGCTGCAATCGGCGGCGGAGCCAGGGTCGGTGCTGGTGGACATCGCGACGCAGCGGCTGACTGGTGACGCGATCGGGTTTGCCGAGGCTGGGTCCCACCGATTGAAGGGCAAGGCCGAGCCGCAACGGTTGTGGCGGGCGACCCGGGTGCTGGCCGGGGTGGGTGGTGTCCAGCGGATCGACGGGCTGGAGGCGCCGCTGATCGGCCGGGACGCCGAGCTGCGTATGGTCAAGGAGCTTTTCCACGCCGTCACAGAACGCCAGGTGCCGCGGATGGTGCTGGTCTCCGGGCCTGCCGGGGTGGGCAAATCCCGGCTGGGCTGGGAGTTCGAGAAATACGCCGATGGCCTCGCAGCCGAGATGTGGTGGCACCGGGGCCGCTGCCTGTCCTACGGGGAAGGCGTCGCGTTCTGGGCACTGGCCGAGATCGTCCGCCAGCGGCTGGGCATCGCAGAGGAAGACCCCGCAGAAGCGTCGGCAGCCAAGCTGGCCGCCGGGCTGGAGCGGTTCATCACCGATCCTGCTGAGCGGGCCTATGTGAGTGCGCGGCTAGGTCGGCTCCTAGGTGTCGCTTCCTCGGGCGACGGCGATGCCTCGCTGGCGCGGGAGGAGCTGTTCGCCGGGTGGCGGCTGTTCTTCGAGCGACTGGCCGAGTCGCAGCCGGTTGTCTTGATGGTTGAGGACGCCCACTACGCTGACGCGGCCCTGCTCGATTTCCTGGATCACCTGACTGACTGGGTCCGAGACCTGCCGGTCTACATTCTGGTGTTTGCTCGCCCGGAACTCAGCCAGGCCCGGCTCGGGTTCGGGACTGGCCGCAACCGGACCACGCTGACTCTCGATCCGCTGGACCCGGCTTCGATGGATGAACTGGTGGATGCCCTCGTTCCCGGCATGCCGCCGGCCGCTCGCGCCGCAATCACCAGCCACGCTCAGGGCATCCCGCTGTTCGCGGTGGAGACGGTGCGGGCACTGATCGACCGTGACATCGTGCAGCCCTCCGAAGGTGTGTACCGGCTGGTCGGCGACATCGGAGAACTGACGGTCCCGGACAGCCTGCACGCGCTGCTGGCCGCCCGGCTCGATGCCCTCGACCCCGAAGTGCGGCGGCTGGTCACCGACGCCGCGGTGCTGGGCATCACTTTCCCCGCCGAGGCCCTGGTCGCAGTGTCCGGGCTCGACGAGCCAGCGGTGCGGGCCGGCCTGGAGGAGTTGCTGCGCCGGGAGGTGCTCAGCGTGTCGGCCGATCCGCTGTCTCCCGAGCGCGGCAGCTACCAGTTCGCCCAGCAGATGCTCCAGCAAGTCGCCTACGACACCCTCTCGCGCCGGGATCGCAAGGCCCGCCACCTGGCCGTGGCCGCGCATTTGCGCGCCGCCTTCCCCAACGACGGGGAAGAAGTGGCCGACGTCATCGCCCGCCACTACCTCGACGCCCTCAACGCCATCCCCGAAGACCCCGACACCGACCAGATCCGCGACCAGGCCATCGCCGCACTGATCCGGGCCGCCGAACGCGCCGAACGCACCGGCGCCCCCGCCCTCGCCGCCACCAGCTACGCCACCGCCGCGGAGCTCGCCGAAGCCCATGCTCCAGACGCTCAACCAGATGCCGGCGCGCTGTGGGAACTCGCCTCAAAAGTCGCCACCGATTATGACGCGGCCGTCGAGCACGCCGGCCGGGCCCGCACGCTGTACCTGCGGGCCGTGAAGCCGCGCGCGGCGGCCCGTGCGCAGGCCCTCGCCGGATCCGCGCTCCGCCAATCTGGCCGCTTCGGCGAAGCCCGCGATCAGCTCACCGCAGCCGTGGACGCCCTGCGCGCGGACCCCGACATTGACACCGTCCAGGCCCTGCGACAGCTCGGGACGCTGGAAGTGTTCGCCGGCGCACCAGCCGCAGACCGGCTCACCACCGAGGCGCTCAGACTCGGCCAGGACCTCGATGCCGATACCGGCCTGCTTGCCCGCCTGTTTCTGAATCGCGGGGTCTGTGTCAGTTTCCAGGGCCTGCGCCTCGAGGCGGCCGCCTACCTCCGCGAAGCGGCCCGGCTCGCCACGGAGGCCAGCGACACCTCCCGCCTGGGAGAGGTGCTGCTCAATCTGTCGGATGTGCTCGCGGTCACCGACCCCGCAGCCGCGGCGGAGGCCGCACGCACCGCTGCCGGGCACCTGCGCCGGACGGGCGATCCCTACTCCCTCACCGGCGCGATCGGAAACTTGGTCCAGGCGTTGCTGCTGCTCGGCGACTGGGACGGCGCCGACCATGAGCTCACTCAGGCCATAGATTCTGAGGGACTATCCGACTTTGTCCTCGTCACGTATCGCGGCTGGCTGGCAGCGTTGCGCGGCGACGCCGATGCCGCCGAGATCATGCGGGCGGGGATGCGGGCTAGCGATGAACTCCAGGACAAGGCGCTCGTCAGCGTCGCCGAGGCCTTCACCGCCGCCGCCCGCCGCCTGCCCCAGGACACTCTGCGGCACGCCCGGAACGTGCTCGCGCACGCTGGCGCGTTGGGGATTGGCCACGAGTTGCTGCGCTGGGCGTGGCCGCTGGCCGCCCGCGCCGCCCACGAGCTACGCGACGCTCACGCCAGCGGCGAGCTGCTCGCCCTGCTCGACTCGTGCCCGCCCGGCCACTTGGCCCCCATGCAGAAGGCCGAACGCGAACTTGCCCGCACCCGCCTCGCCGAAAACAACGGTGACCAGGCTGCCGCGGCAGGCTTCACCGCCGCGGTCAACAGCCTGCGCGAGTACAGCACCCCCTATCACCTAGCCCACGGTTTGCTCGACCATGCGCAGCACCTCATCCGCGCAGGCGAAGCGGAAGACGCCGCAGGGGCAATCGGCGAGGCTCGCACCATCGCTCACGAGCTCGGCTGCCAGCCGCTGCTGGACCGCGCGGACGCGATGGTGCCCGCCAAGACCCGGGCGTAGGTGGTTACGTCGCCGGAACGACAGGACTCCGCATCCGCAAGCCGTGGGGTCCCCGACTGCAACTGCCGGCGAACCGGAAAGGCCGCGGGGCGCAGCCGCCATCGTGACGCGCTGCGCTACCCGAAATGCGGATTCTCATCGCTTCCTTTCTCTCAACCAGATCGGCACTGGTCATTCGTCGCCATCGTGATCGCGGTTTACATCTTCGACCGAACCACTCAGAGAAGGCGATGCACCGCTGCAGTTTGCGCGGGCACGGATTTGCCTGGCTAGTCCGGGGCCCAGGCCGGGCCCGGGTCCGTGAACCCCGCAGGTCAAGATGTCGTCCAGCCGACAGCAGCCGTGTCGGCCGAGCGACTGACAATCTGCCGGCAATTAGGCAAGCTAGCGCTACATGGATAACCCGGAGTTCCGGGAGCCAAGGGGAGGAACACCATGACCGAGCAGAACCAGAACACCGCTGACGACGCCCAGGGCCACCACTTCCGCGAAGACGTGCATAGGGACGACACCCATCACCGGGCCGACGACGACGTCGAGGGCCACGGCAGGCGCAAGGGCGACGACGACAGCGACGACGTCGAGGGCCACGGCAGGCGCAAGGGCGACGACGACAGCGACGACGTCGAGGGCCACCACAGAGTCTGATGCTCAGGGAATGCCCCGGGCCTTCGATGACCCGGGGCATTTGCTTTTCTCGCCGCGGCCTATTACGTGGGGAATTTTGCCCGGCTCATGTGCGGAGCCCCTGACGCGATGCCCGGTTCGCGAGGTCAAATGCGTGCAACGTAATACAATCGCGTGGTGACGTGCTGGCGGTGCGGCGCGCCCCTGGGGGGGACGACCGGTTTTGTGGTGATTGCGGTGCGGCGGCCCAGGTGGGCTGTCCGGCCTGTGGTGAGCCCATTTCTCCAGGCAAACGCTTCTGCCGTGCTTGCGGGTCAGCACTTCCGGAGACAGCAGCGGCCCCCGCCACCTCGGCCGCGGTTCCCGAGCCGAGCCGGGAGCCCGTGGCGGAACGGCGGGTGTGTTCGGTGCTGTTCTGCGACGTAGTGGGCTTCACCCCGCTGTCGGAGTCCCGGGATCCAGAAGCGGTCAGGGAGCTGCTATCCCGTTACTTCGAGGTAGCGCGGACGGTGATTGGCCGCTACGGGGGGATGGTCGAGAAATTCATCGGGGACGCAGTGATGGCGGTCTGGGGGACCCCGGTGGCGACCGAAGGCGACGCGGAACGCGCGGTCCGGGCCGCGTTGGATCTGGTCGGTGCGGTGGGGCAACTGGGCACCGACGTTGGCGTGCCCCATCTGGCCGCCCGGGCCGGCGTGGTGACCGGCGAGGTAGCGGTCACGCTGGGGGCGGTCACCGAGGGGATGGTCGCCGGTGACGCGGTGAACACCGCGGCGCGCGTGCAGTCGGCTGCGGCGCCAGGATCGGTGCTGGTAGACGCGGCGACGCAGCGGCTGGCGGGCAGCGCTGTCGGGTTTGCCGACGATGGATCCCACCGGCTGAAGGGCAAGGCCGAGCCGCAACGGCTATGGCGCGTGACCCGGGTGCTGGCCGGGGTGGGCGGTGTCCAGCGGATCGACGGCCTGGAGGCGCCGCTAATCGGCCGCGACGCCGAGCTGCGCACGGTCAAGGAGTTGTTTCACGCCGCCGCCGAACGGAAGGTGCCGCGGCTGGTGCTCGTTTCCGGCGCTGCCGGAGTGGGCAAATCGCGGCTGGGCTGGGAGTTCGAGAAGTACGTTGACGGCCTGGTCAAGCAGGTGTGGTGGCACCGCGGACGCTGTCTGGCCTACGGGGAGGGTGTGGCGTTCTGGGCGCTGGCCGAGATCGTCCGGCAGCGGCTGGGCATCGCAGAGGAGGACCCCACGGAAACGGCCGCGGGCAAGCTGGCCGCCGCCGGAGCGATTCGTTCCCGATCCTGATGAGCGTACCTATGTGGGTCTGCGGCTTGGCCGGCTGCTGGGCGTCACCTTCGTGGGGGGCGGCGGAACCTCGCTGGCGCGGGAGGAGCTGTTTGCCGGGTGGCGGCTGTTCTTCGAGCGGCTAGCCGAGTCTGAACCGGTGGTGTTGCTGGTTGAGGACGCACATCACGCTGACACCGGGCTGTTGGACTTCCTGGATCACCTCATCGACTGGGCCCGCGACCTTCCTATCTACCTGCTGGTGTTCGCCCGTCCGGAGCTCAGCCAGGCCAGGCCGGGATTCGGCGCCGGCCGCAACCGCACCACGTTGACACTGGATCCGCTTGACCCGGTTTCTATGGATGAGCTGGTGGATGCCCTCGTTCCCGGCATGCCGCCGGCTGCCCGCGCCGCAATCACCAGCCACGCTCAGGGCATCCCGCTGTTCGCGGTGGAGACGGTTCGGGCGCTGATCGACCGTGACATCGTGCAGCCCTCCGAAGGTGTGTACCGGCTGGTCGGCGACATCGGGGAACTGGCCGTCCCGGACAGCCTGCACGCGCTGCTGGCCGCCCGGCTCGATGCCCTCGACCCCGACGTACGGCGGCTGGTCACCGACGCCGCGGTGCTGGGCACCACATTCCCGGCCGAGGCCCTGGTCGCAGTGTCCGGGCTGGACGAACAAGCGATACGAGCCGGCCTGGAGGAGTTGCTGCGCCGCGAGGTATTCAGCGTGTCGGCCGATCCGCTGTCTCCCGAGCGCGGCAGCTACCAGTTCGCCCAGCAGATGCTCCAGCAAGTCGCCTACGACACCCTGTCCCGCCGCGACCGCAAGGCCCGCCACCTCGCCGTGGCCGCCCACCTGCGCGCCGCCTTTCCCGGCGACGGGGAAGAAGTAGCCGACGTCATCGCCCGCCACTACCTCGACGCCCTCAACGCCATCCCCGAAGACCCCGACACCGACCAGATCCGCGACCAGGCCATCGCCGCACTGATCCGCGCCGCCGAACGCGCCGGACGCACCGGCGCCTCCGCGCTCGCCGCCACCAGTTACGCCACCGCCGCGAAGCTGAGCCCAGCGGGCGGACACGACGGCGAGCGATCTGCTGGCGAGCTCTGGGAGCGCGCTGCGGAAGCCGCCCTCGCCAGCGCCAGTCACGACGCGGCAATCGAGCACGCGGACCGGGCCCGCGAAGATCACCTGCGGCGAGGAGAGGCCCGCGCGGCAGCCCGGGCGCAGCTCATCGCCGGGCGGGCCCAGCGCATGCGGGGCCGGCACGCCGACGCGCGCGAGCAGGTCACCGCCGCCCTGGAAGTGCTGCGGACCGACCCTGACGCCGACACGGTGCTGGCCATGGAGCAACTGGCCACGCTGGAGGTGTTCGGCGGCGCCCCAGATGGCGACAGGCTTACCACCGAGGCACTCATCCTCGGCCAGGCCCTCGCCGTCGGCATCGACCAGCTCATTGATCTGTTCACCTCCCGCGGAATCTGCCTTCTCACCATGGGGCGGCGCCCCGAAGGCATCGCCTACCTGGGCGAAGCTACTCGGCTCGCTACGCAGGCCGACGACAACATGCGCGTGGGAGCAAACCTGCTGAACCTGTCGGACGCCCTGACGGTCACCGATCCCGCAGCCGGAGCCGAGACCGCCCGCACTGCTATCGGCCATCTACGCCGGGCCGGCGAGAAGCTGTTCCTTGTCTATGCGACCGGGAACTTGGTCGGGGCCCTGATGATGCTCGGCGAGTGGCATGCCGCCGAGAAGGAACTCACTCAGGCGCTGGATTCCGACGGACTGGGAGACATCGAGTACTTCACCTGCTATCAGGGCTGGCTGGTGGCGTTGCGCGGCGACGCTGGCCTGCCGAGGCCGTGCTGGCCGGTCTGCACGACCTGCGGACCAGTGAAGACCCCCAGGACAAGACGATGATCGCCATAGTGGAAGCCCTCACGGCGATGGCTCACCGCCAACCGGAGACCGCGCTGCGCAAGGCCAGCGGCATTCTCGACCATGCCGACGCTCTTGGAATAAGCCATGAAAGCCTGATCTGGGCGTGGCCGCTGGCGGCCCGCGCCGCCTATGACCTGGGCGGACACGGCCACCGCGCGAGCTGATCATACTGCTCGACTCCTATCCCGCAGGACACCTAGCGCCGATGCAGCGGGCAGAACGCGACCTCGTCCGCGCTCGGATTGCCGACCAGAATGGCGAGCAGGGTGCCGCGGCATCTTTCGCCGCCGCCATCGACGGCCTGCGCGAGCTCAGCACCCCCTACCATCTGGCCCACGGCCTGCTCGATCAGGCCCAGCATCTCATCCGCGCAGGCGACGCCGAGGCGGCCGCGGCAGCCATCGACGAAGCGCGCGCTATCGCTCGTCAACTCGGCTGCCAGCCACTGCTCGATCGCGCAGACGCCCTGGTGCCCGCCAAGAGTCGGGCCAGGGCGTAGATGGCGACGTCGCCGGAACCCCCAGAACCCGCCGTGCCGAGCGCGGCGAAGCAGCGTCGGCTGTAATACCGGAAGACCGCAGGGCGCAGCCGCTATCGTGACGCACTGCGCTACCGCGATATGCGGATTCTCATCGCCTCCTTTCTCATCGACCAGGTCGGCAGTTGGTCATTCGTTGTCGTGATCGCGGTCTACATCTTCGACCGCACCCACTCAACCCAGTGGCTGGCGGTACTGGGCATCTGCCGCTGGGCGCCGGGCCTGCTGCTGGCCAGCTACGGCGGAGTGATCGCGGACCGCTACGAGCGTGTCACGATCCTCATCACGTCCTCACTAGTCAGCGCGGTCCTCATGGCAGGAATAGCGGTTGGAGTCGCGACTGACGCCCCGATCGTCCTGATCCTGGTCCTGGTGGCCCTGTCAGCCGCTTCGCTGGCGCCGTATCGGCCCGCCGCGGGCGCGCTGACTCCCGAAATCGTCGGCGAGAAGGACCTCGCCGCGGCCAACTCCATCTTCTCCGGGCTGGAGAATCTCGTGGTGGTGGTCGGGCCCGGAATAGGTGGCCTGCTGCTGCTGACCGGACAGCCGACCATCGGCGTGGCGATCAACGCGGCCAGCTTCCTCGTCGCGGCCGCCCTGGTCGCCCGGCTGCGGGTGCGCTCCACCGGTAGTGCCGCGGAGGAAGGCAACGCGCTGCAGCAGTTTGCGGTAGGGCTCAAGGCGCTGGGTGCCCAGCCCGTCGCCCTGGCGATCATCCTGTTCTGCGCCCTGGACTCCGCCGTGTACGGGGCGACCAGCGTCTTGTACGCCCCGCTGTCGATCCGGCTGGGTACCGGCGCCAACGGCTACAGCTATTTGCTGGCCGGAGCGGCGCTCGGCGGCGTGCTCGGCGCCGGTCTGGCGAACCGGCTGAGCAGTGCCTCCCGGCTGGCGCCGGTGATCATGGGCAGCATCTGCCTGCAGGCCCTGCCGTTCCTCGTCACTATCCCGGTCCGATCGCCCGCGCTGGCCTGCGCTCTGCAGGTCGTTTCTGGAGTCGGGATGGTCATCGTGGACGTACTCGCGCTGACCAGCCTGCAGCGTGACCTGTCCGGGGACGTGCTCAGCCGGGTGCTTGGTGTTTTCGACACTCTGGTGCTCGGTGGCATCCTGCTGGCCAGCCTGGCCACCGGCATCCTGCTCGCGCACGCCGATCTCAACGTCGCCCTGATCGCGGTGGGCCTCGGGATCCCGGTGATCGCGCTGACCGGGCTGCCCACTCTGCTCCGGGCCGACCGCACCTCGGCCGCCGTAGCGGCCCGTTTGCGGCCCCGGGTCGAGTTGCTCTCCCGGCTTGACCTGCTGGCCGGGGCGGACCATAACACCCTGGAGCGCCTGGCGGCCGCCGGCGAGGAGGTCACCCTGCCCGCAGGCAGCGTGGTGATCCGCGAGGGCGACGAGCCCGACGCGCTGTGGATCCTGGAGCGGGGCGAGCTGTCGGTGAGCGCCGTAGGCGACGGCGGCGAGCCCCGCGAGCTGCCGCCGGTGACCGCACCCGGGTATGTCGGGGAGCTCGGGCTCCTGCACGGCATCCCCCGCACCGCGACGGTGCGTACCCGCGCGGAAAGCACGCTGCTGCGGATCGACGGCCAGGAGTTCCTGTCCGCGCTGCAGACCAGCCGGCCAAGCGCCTCGATACTGTCGGTGGCCGGGACGCGCATGGCCCGCACTCGGACCCGTGTGCCGCAGCACGCAGGGGCGCGGTCATGACCACACCCGACGACCTGCTGCGCGAGCTCGGCGAGCTGGCCACCTCTCTAGGGCCGGCGGTCCGGCCGGCCGGCACCGACGAGCTGCTGCGCTCCCTGACCGAGACGGCGCGACAGCTGTTCGGGGCAGCGGCCTGCTCGCTGGCCCTGCTCAGCGACGACGACTCGGAGCTGATCTACACCACCGCGGCGGGCGAGGGCGCCGACGACGTGACGGGCATGCGCATTTCGTCGTCGCACGGCATCGCCGGCCTGGTGGTCCAGTCCGGTCAGGCGATCGCGATCAGCGATCTGTCCAGCGACCCGCGTTTCTCCCGGGGACTGGCCGAGCAGACCGGGTATGTCCCGCAGACCATCCTCGCGGTACCAGTCGAGACACCCCAGCGGATGCTCGGGGTCATCAGCCTGCTCGACCGTGACGCTCGGCGCCCCGGCGCTGAGCAGGACATGGCGCTGCTCTCGCTGTTCGCCGATCAGGCGGCGCTGGCGCTGGCCAGTGTGGACGCATTCAGCGCCCTGGGCCGGGTGCTGCTGGCCGCACTGGCCGACGCGGCGGCCGACAGCGACCTTGTCCAGACGCTACGCCAGGCCGCTGATGCGCTGCCGGCTGCCGACGCCGACCTGGCTGCGCTGGCCGCAACGTTCGCGGCCCTGGGCCGCCGCGGTGCCGCGGAACGCCGGCTGGCGCTCTCGGTGCTGCGGGACGTCGGGGAGTACGCCGAGAGGCGGTCGTCACGTCCTCGCTGAGACCGGCGTGGAGTGACGCCTTCGCCCCTGGGACGCTGCGCCCGATACCCCGGATTGACCTGCCCATCGACAAGGACTGGGCCTGGGGCGGGGTCTCCGGCGCCGGGATCACCGTGGCTGTGGTCGACAGCGGGGTCGATGCCTCCCATCCCGCGGTCCGCGCTGTGGACCGGGCGGCAGCCCTGCAATGGGATCCCGACACAGAAGAGGCCCTGACCACCGAGGGTCCTCACGAGGATCTGTTCGGCCACGGCACGGCGTGTGCCGGGATCATCCGGCTTGCCGCACCTGACGCCACCCTCTGGTCGGTACGCGTCCTGGGCAGCCGGCTGACCGGGAAGGGAGTCGTCTTCGCCGCCGGGATTCGCTGGGCCATTACGCAAGGCGCCCGCGTGATCAACCTGTCATTGAGCACGGGTCGTGAGGACTACTTCGGCCTGTTTCACGAGATCGCCGACGAGGCGGCGTTCGCCGGCGTCATCCTCGTCTGCGCCACCAACAACGTTCCGGCGCCGACCTATCCGGGCCAGTTCTCCTCCGTCATCTCGGTCGCCGCCCATGACGGCCAGGACCCGTTCTCCCTGGACGCCAACCCGGCGCCGCCGACCGACTTCGGGGCGCCCGGCATCGACCTCCGGGTACCGTGGCTGTCTGGCTCCACGATCGTCTCTACCGGCAACTCGTTCGCCGCGCCTCATGTCGCGGGGCTGGTGGCCAGGCTGCTGAGCAAGCATCCCCATCTCACCCCGTATGAGGTCAAGACCGTGCTGCGGGCCGTGGCCAGCAACGCCGGGGCCCCGGGAGCCACTGATGACGACTGAAGTCACCGACGTCCTCCGCCAGACCGATCTGCTCCACTCGGTTCCGGCCGAGGACCTGCGGGCCGTCGCCGCGGCTGCCCGGTGGCGGACCTTCCGACGCGGACAGGTGGTGTTCACCGCAGGTGATCCGGGTGACACCCTGATCGTGGTCATCTCCGGCCGGATCAAGGTCGTGGTCCGCTCTGCGGATGGCGGCGAGCTGACCTTGACGATCATCCCGCCGGGCGGGGTCTTCGGAGAGCTCAGCGTCGCCGACGGCGGCCCCAGGTCCGCCGATGCGGAGGCCCTGGAGGAATGCCAGCTACTCCTGATTTCGCGCGAAACGATCCAGGAGATCTGTAAGCGTGTGCCGTCGGCGGGCCAGGCGCTGATGGATTCCATCGCAGCCACCCTCCGGCGGCTCACCGAGGCAGCCTCAGACCTGGTTTTCCTGGACCTGCCGCGCCGCCTCGCGAAGATACTGCTCAGTCAGCCCAGAGCGGCCGATGGCGTCATACGACCCGGTCTCAGGCAAGAGGAACTAGCTCATCAGGTCGGAGGCACCCGGCAAAGCGTCAATGCGGCATTGCGCGGTTTTGAGAGACGAGGATGGATCGAGGTGCGCGGCCGCGCCATGACTGTTAAACAGCCGGAAGCGCTTGGACGGTTCGCTGGTAACTAACTCGCCGAAAGAAGCTGCCTGGCATCTGGTCGGCTGCCGATTCTCTTTGCCTAACGGCTCTCAGCGTCCCGGACGCGCTGCACCATAACCTCAAGCAATGCCCACGCTGTCTCCGGGTGCTGCATAGCGAACGGCCGGAAGACCCACTCAATAAACATCAGACAGCGCACGTCGGTCTTGGCTGTAATCCTCGCCGAGCGAAGGGACCTGTCGATGAGCGCCATCTCGCCGAAGTAGTCTCCAGGACCGAGTGTGCGGGCGGGCTGTCCGTGCACATCTACGGATGCCTGACCCTCCACAATCACACCGAAGGATATGCCGGACTCCTGTTCCTCGGTCAGCACCGTGCCCGCGGGGAACGTCCGCTCACGCGCCTCGCGTGCCAGTTGGGCCACGTCCTTCTTCGAGAGCATGGAGAACAGCGGGACCTTGGCCAGAACCTCTTGGGACGTCGGCATGCACGGCATGGTACGCGCACGTCCAGGCTTGGGAAGGATCTTCGCAACCTGGCCCCCCGGCGGCAACCGGCCAGATCTATGGTCGACGCCGCTCCTTATCCCCCGGTCCTGGTCGTGGCCGGGCTCAGCGCTTCTGCGCGGTCGAGCAGCGGCTAGCATTGCAGCTTCTCGGCGATAGCGCGGGCCTCTCCGACGGTCAGCGCAGCCGCGGCCATATCACCGTGCCGCTCCAGGTGCTCGGCGTGATCAAGCAGGAAGACCTGGGCAGTTAGCAGCTAAAGAATCGCACCTGCTGATTAAATCCTGACGTCGGCTCGGGCTGGGCTCAGCGCCTCGGCCCGGTCCAGCAACGGCTGGCAGCGCAGCCTCTGGGCAATGTCGCGGGCTTCGCCGACAGCCAGCGCAGCCGCAGCCGGATCACCGGCGCGCTCGAGGTACTCGGCGTGATCAAGCAGGCCATGCGCCAGATGATAAGGAGTGCTGTGCTCGCGCAGGCTGGTGACCGCCGCGGCGAGGGTGGCACCGGCCGCCAGATCGCTGCCGCGGTCGGCGAGCCGGGCCCGGGCCAGGTCGAGTTCGGCGCGCAGCATGGGCGGGATATGGCCGGGCGGGGAGGAGCTGAGCTGGACGGCAAGCTCCTCGGCGGTGACGATGTCATCAAGGTCATGGGCGGCACGGGCAGCCAGCGGCCAGGCCCAGCGCATGGTCTCGGAGCTCATCCCGAGCGCATCGGCGTGCGCGAGCGCGCGGCGCGCGTGCGTGAGCACGTCGCCGGGCTGGCCGCCGGCAGCGGCGGTCAGGGCCTCCACGTCGTGGAGCATCGCCTGGTCTTGGACCTCTTCGCTGGCGCGCAGGTCGCTCAGGCCCGTCAGCACGGTCTGCGCGGTGCCAGCGTCACCGTGCAGCGCGGCCAGCCAGGCGCGGTAGCAGGCCAGGAACTCGATGTCCCCCAGCCCGTCAGAGTCCGCGGCCTGGGCCAGGACGTCATCGGCGGCATCCCAGTCACCGAGCAGGAGCAGGGCAGCGACCAGATTCCCGGTGGCAAAGATGAGGCCCGGCCGGTGGCCGGCCCGGCGCAGGTGGCCGGCGGCCGTCCGCGCGGTCTCCGCCGCGGCGGCGGGATCGCTAGCGGACAGATTGTCGGAGAGGTTGAGGAGGACGCCTCCCAGGGCTACATCGTCGCCGGACTGCTCGGCCAGCAGGGCAGCCTCACGGAGGTAGGCCACCGCCTCCGTGCGCCGCCCGACGGCACTGAGATACACGCCGCGGAGGGTGAGCAGGTCAAGCAGCAGAACTGCGTCGACGGCGAGGCCCTGCCCCAGGGTCAGGGCCTCGGTGGTAAGCCGGTCGGCTTCCCCCATGTCCGTGAAGACCTCCAGCTCCCCGAGCCAGAGGATGGCGCGGACGGTGTCGGCATCGGGTTCTGACCGAAGGACCTGCAGGGCCGCGGCGAGCTGCTCGCGCCCTTCAGAATGCTTACCTTGATCCCGCAGCGCGATCCCGATGCGGGACTGCGCCCTGGCCGCGGCCCGGACCTGCCCATCCTGGAGGTAGAAGCTGCGCGCGCGCTCCGCGTCCTCGGCGGCCTTAACGTAATCGGCGGCCATGAAAGCGGCCCGTGAGGCCTGTTCCCAGAGCTCGCCGGCCTCCGGCTGCTGGCTGGTGGTTTCCTGCCCGGCGTGGCAGGCGGCGGTGGCGTAGGAGGCTTCGGCGCGCACGGGCGCGCCGGTCCGCTTCGCACGCTCGGCCGCCCTAACCAGGACGGCGATGGCCTGGCCGCGGATTAGCGGCACGTCGGGGTCGCCGGGAACCGCCTCCAGGGCGTCGAGGTAGTGGCGGGCGATGACGTCGGCGACTTCCTCCCCGTCGCCGGGGAAGGCCTGGCGCAGGTGCGCGGCGACGGTGAGGTGGCGGGCCTTGCGGTCGCGGCGGGACAGGGTGTCGTAGGCGACTTGGCGCAGCATGTCCTGGGCGAATCGGTAGCTGCCGCGCTCGGGGGACAGCGGGTCCGCCGAAACACTCAGGACTTCACGGCGCAGCAACTCCGCCAGGCCGGCGCGCACGGCGGGCTCGTCCTGGGCGGACACCCCGATCAGCGCCTCGGCAGGGAAGGTGGTGCCGAGCACAGCGGCGTCGGCAGCCAGCTGGCGCACGTAGGGGTCAAGGGCATCGAGGCGGGCGGCCAGCAGCGCGCGCAGGCTACCGGGGACCTGGAGTTGGCCGATGTCGCCGGTCAGCCGGTACACCCCTTCGGAGGGCTGGACGATGTCGCGGTCGATCAGCGCCCGGATGATTTCCACCGCGAACAGCGGCAGTCCCTGGGCGTGGCCGGTCACCGCCGCGCGGGCCCGGGCAGGCATGCCCGGGACCAGCGCCTCGACGAGGGCATCCATGGATGCCGGGTCAAGGGGGTCGAGGGTGAGCATGGTGCGGTTGCGTCCGGTGCCGAACCCGGGCCGGGCCTGGCCCAGCTCAGGCCGGGCGAAGACCAGCACGAACACCGGCAGGTCCCGGACCCAGTCGATGAGATGGTCCAGGAAGTCCAGCAGCCCGGCGTCCGCGTGGTGGGCGTCCTCGACCAGCAGCACCACCGGCCGTGCCGCCGCGAGCCGCTCGAAGAACAGCCGCCAGCCTGCGAACAGCTCCGCCCGCGACAGCGCGGTCTGATCGTCGGCTTCGGTCCTGACGCCGAGCAGCCGGCCCAGCCGCTCCCCGATGTAAGCCCGCTCGGCGGGGTCGTGGACCAGTTCCGCGAGCCCGCCGGCCAGCTTGCCCGCGGCCACTTCCCCAGGGTCTTCCTCGGCAATGCCCAGCCGCTGGCGGATGATCTCGGCCAGCGCCCAGAACGCGACGCCCTCGCCGTAGGACAGGCACCGGCCCCGGTGCCACCACATCTCGGCGGCCAGGCCGTCGGCGTATTTCTCGAACTCCCACCCCAGCCGGGACTTGCCCACCCCGGCCGGCCCCGACACCAGAACCAGCCGCGGCACCCGCCGCTCGGCCGCGGCGTGAAAAAGCTCCCTCACCGTGCGCAGCTCGGCATCGCGGCCGGTCAGCGGCGCCTCCAGCCCGTCGATCCGCTGTGCCCCGCCGACCGCGGCCAGCACCCGGGTCGCCCGGAACAGCGCCTGCGGCTCGGCCTTGCCCTTCAGCCCGTGCTCACCCGCTGCTGCGAACCCGATCGCGCCCCCGGCCAGCCGCGCCGTCGTCGCATCCGCCAGTACCGACCCAGGCCCGGCAGCGGCCTGCACCCGGGCCGCGGTATTCACCGCATCCCCGGCCACCATGCCCTCACCCACCGCGCCCAGCGTGACCGCCACCTCACCGGTCACCACGCCCGCCCGTGCCGCCAGCCCGGCCACCCTGCTGTCCTGCCCCAGTTGGTCCACGGCCGTGACCAGATCCAGCGCGGCGCGTACCGCCCGCTCGGCGTCTCCTTCGGTCGCGGCCGGGGTGCCCCAGACGGCCATCACCGCATCCCCGATGAACTTCTCCGCCACCCCGCCGTACCGGCCGACCACCGTCCGCGCCACCGCGAAATACTCCGAAAGCAGCTCCCGCACCGCCTCCGGATCCCGGGACTCCGACAAGGGCGTAAACCCCACCAGGTCACAAAACAACACCGAGCAGACTCGCCGCTCCGCCACCGGCCCACCCGCCGGAGCAACCGTGGGCGGCCCAGCGGCCCGTGCAGCCGGAGACGGCGTGCCCGGCGCGGCCAAGGCTGAGCCGCAGGCATGGCAGAATCGCTGGCCGGGCTCGGTCAGCTCACCACACGACGGGCAACCCCCCAGCCTGGTCCCGCAACTACCGCAGAACCGGGCGTCTGGCCGCAGGGAAGCGCCGCAATTCCCGCACGTCATTACCGCGCACTCTAAACCGGCCATCGAGCATTCAGCTAGTAGCGGCGCGACCGTCGCAACTACGCTCTAGGCACCCGCGATCACGGAATCCCGCCAGGAAGCAGTAGCCTCGAAGCCCAGCACCGCCCTGGCCCGGGCGCCGCTGATCAAGGAACTGTAGGTGCCGAGTTCCTGCCGCACTGGCACGCCCGGATAGAAATGTTCGAGTAGTTCTGCGGTCGGCCGCGATGAGAAGCAGTCCTTGGCCGCGATGAACAGCGTCTCGTTCTCGATGTCTGGCGCCTCGCAGGCCAGGCGGTAAGCGCGGGCGGCATCCGTGGCATGGACGTACAGCCAAAGCATCCCGTACGCGCCACCCGGGTCGTTGATCCGGTCCAGACCACCCAACGACGGGTCCCAGACATAACAGGTCCGCAAGCAGACGGTCGAGAGACTGCCCCTGCGCGTGTAGCTGCGGCACATCTCCTCGGTCAGGACCTTCCCGAGGCTGTACTCGTCTTGCGGCCTCAGCGGGTGTTGCTCATCGATCGGGACATAGAGCGGTGCCATGTCCAGCTTCCGGAATGAGAAACCCAGGGCGCCTTCGCTGGAGGCCGCGACGAACCTTTGGGCCTTGACGCTGACCGCAGCTTCGAGAGCGTTGAAGGTACCGAGCACGTTGACCCGGAACAGCTCTTCCGGGCTCACGATCCCAGGGTCAGGGACCGCAGCGAGATGAATTATCGCCTCGCAGCCTTCAAATGCCCTGATCAGGCTGGCTGAATCGTTAAGATCTGCTTGCCTGAATTCTGCGAATCCTGCAGCATCCGGCGCAGGTTCCCGGATATCCACGCCGATCGCCTCGTGGTCGTGCGACAGGAGTTCCCGCATGACATAAGTTCCAACGAAGCCTGCCGATCCAGTCACTGCGATGCGCATCTGCCCTCCAGTAAACAGGCGTTAGTACGGTTCCTTGGGCCTCTTCAGGCGTGAAGCTATGAGGATATTAAGCGGTCACCCCTCTCTCGCACGAGCTGCCGATATCCCTGCGATGCGTCCGGAATACAGGCAGGGACCGAACATGGTTCCCTCAATTGCTCCTGCGCCATTGATGCACCCGCCTGCCATGCCAGCTACCTCGCCCGCTGCGTAAAGTCCTGTGATCTTAACAGCCTCAGTACTCATAACTCGGCACATGGAATCTGTGCGGACACCGGAAAGGTTTTTCTGAATCAGTGGGAAGTACTGGATAGCAAAGAAAGGCGGCGTTTCGATGGGCTCGAGCCCGGCTAGGGACCGGCCGAACTCTGGCTCGGAGGGCAAGCCGGAACGAATTGACCGGTTGAACTTTCCGACATTTGAGGCAACCGATGTCCCTGGGAGGCCAGTGACGGCCGCCAGCTCGCCGATGGTCCGCGCCTGCCAGGCATGACGCGATGTGCTCCAGAAACGCGCCCTGCCCTCCGCGGAGGTCAGGAACGGGGAGCCGTATCTCGCGTCGTTCAGCAGCGTGAGCCTGGCCGCCTCCGGGGCGTCGAAGATGCCCCAGGCGGTCTGGCCCGGCTGCGCGAGCAGCGCGGGAGCACCGGTGAGGCCACCCCGCAGATCCTCATCGTGAAAGCGCCGCCCGCTGTTGTTGAGCCAGATCTCGCTGCGAACATCGCGCACCACGAGGCCACGGCTTCCGGAAGGATCGCTGGGATCTGGTGTCCCCACGGGATACACCCAGAGCTTGTCCAGGCCGACAAAGGCGGCGCCTGCATCGGACAGCATGTCGTGGCCGGCGCCACGTGCTGCAGGCGAGCCGCCGCAGAGGAACCGCGCCATCCTGGCCAGGGCCGGGGCGTGCCGCTGCAGCATGCCGCGGTTGCTGGTGAATCCGCCCGTCGCGATGATCGTGGCATCGGCCAGGACGCGGCCGGCGTGCTGAGCTGCGGACACGACGACCCCCCGCGCACGGCCACCCTCATACACGATCTGCGTCGCGGGTGTCGACGTACGCACGATCACCCCGAGTGACCCGCAGCGGTCCAGCAGCGCCTCGATGACGGCAGGCCCGCCGCCCTGGGGCAGGTGCCATCGCGGCACCGAGTTACCTTCCTCCTGCCGGAGCTGCGACCACCGGATGCCCAGTTCCTCGCACCAGGCAAAGACCTCGGTGCAGCTTTCGGACAGATACCTGGCCGCCCACGTCAGGTCGGCCGATGGGCCGCCCGCCCGCAGCCAGTCGCGCAGCGCGAGCTCGAGGCTGTCCTGCACCCCGCATGCCGCCTGCAGGGGTGTCCCGACCAGGCAGCATCCGGCCCTGCTGAGGACGGATGCGCCGCCCGGCTCCGGCTCGGCCTCGAGCACCACCACACGCATGCCCTGCGCCGCTGCCTCGGCCGCCGCGGCCAGGCCAGCGACCCCGGAGCCCACCACGACGGCATCCCATCGCTCTGCGTTCCCCCCATTCCGTGGCGCATAGGCGCTCAAGCTTTTCCTGTCTCTCTCTCTGTTGGCTTGAGTTACTATTATCTGTAAGGCTTACCTGTCCGCAGAAGTTCACCCAACCTGATTTACCGGAAGCGGTCTCATCATGAAACTAGCTGTCGATCCATGCCTGCTGAAGGACCTGAATGCCCCGGAAATGTTCGCATCCGTGGCGCAGGCCGGATACCAGGCGGTGGAACTGTCACCACGAGACGGCTTCCTTGAGCACCGCCGGGGTGACCGTCCCCGACCCGATGTTATTCGCGGCCTCAAACAGGCCAGCAGCCAAACCGGGATCGAAATCGCCTCCCTGTTTATTGTTCAGCCCTGGGCCAGTACCGACAGCGACGAGCGCGAGGCTGCCGTTCGCGCCCTGAAGGTGGCCATCGACACGGCCGAAGAGCTTGGGTGCCCGCGGATCAACACCGAGTTCACGGGCGTGCCGGAACGCCCAGTCGAGTGCCGAGAGGCATTTCTCAGGTCGCTCGAAGAGGTCCTTCCCGCAGCGGAACGGCAGGGCGTCGAGTTCACTATTGAGCCCCACCCGTATGACTTCATCGAATCCAATGCGGAAGCCGTAGATCTCGTCCGGCATGTTGACACCCCGTCGCTTCGCTATCTCTTCTGCGTGCCGCACGTCTACCATCTGGGTGACGACGTGGCGCAGATGATTGAATACGCCGAGCCGGTCCTTGCGCACGTTCACCTGGCCGATACCTACCGGCCTTCCCGGATCATTCTCAACCCTCCCGACGCCAGGGCGCGGATCCACCAGCACATGGACATCGGGCAGGGGGAGGTCGACTGGGCGGCGGTTTTCGGCGCGCTGGCGCACGCCGGGTTCAGCGACCTGGCGACCGTGGCCGTCTTCGCGTGGCCGGACCGTGCGATGGCATCGATGGAGCACAATTGCGCGGCGGCGCGGCAGTACCTGGGATCCTGAACGCCACGGCATCCTGCTCCTCCCCCGCTCCTATGCAGCCTGCACTGCGGTCATGTCGATGACCGCCTTGCCCGCCAGCCGGCCGGCGCGGAGGTCCTCGAGCGCATCGTTAATGCCATCGAGGGTCCAGACCTGGCAGGGCGGGAGGCGCAGCGCGCCGTCGGCGGCAAGCTGCAGCACGCGCGCCAGGTCAGCGCGTGTTCCCGACCGGATGCCGCGGATCGTCAGCTCGCGCCGGGCGACCACGGCCAGGTCCAGTTCCGGGACCGCGGCGTAGCCGACGCTGACGTAAAGCCCGTGCACGGCGACGCGGTTCAGCATGGGAACGATGGCATCAGGAACACCCGCGCAGTCGATGACAACATCGACCGCGGGCTCGGTCTCCTCCAGTGATGCGACCGTGTGCAGACCTAGCTCACCTGCTGCCCTGCGGCGAAGCGGGTTCGGCTCGACGAGGACGGGAGCCACGCCCTCGGTCATGAGCAAGCCCGCGAGCACCACGCCCACGGGCCCGGCACCCGCGACGACCATAGACGATGACGGAGGCCGGTCACCCGCCAGGACGGTGCGTGCCGCGTTGTGCGCGGTCGGGCCCGCGTCTACCAGGCTGGCCGCGACCACGTCGGGAAGGTCTGCGGGAACGTCGACGACCTGGTCCGCGCCCAGGACGAGGCGCTCAGCGAACCCGCCCCACAGCCCAAGCACGCCCGTCACCCGTGCTCCGTGTACGCACAGCCGCTCGTCACCCGCCCGGCAGGGCGGGCAGTGCCCGCAACCGACGAAGATGGCCGCGGCGATCCGGCGGCCCAGCAGCAGTTGATCGACATCGGGCGAGACGCCGACGATGGTCCCGACCGGCTCGTGGCCCAGGACGAATGGCAGCTCAGGACGATACGAGGTGCCGCCCATGATGTGCAGATCGGTCCCGCAGATCCCACAGGCACTGACCTCGACGATCACGCTGCCGGCCGGCAGGGCCGGCTCAGGGACATCGCAGACCTGCAGCCGCCCCGATGGCAGCTCGCGCAGCACAGCCGCCTTCATGCGCTGGACCCCTCCCCCCTCGTCTCCGCCGCGTCCATGTCCGTTCAGCGCACCCGGTCGCCGGTGGCGGCGTCGAAGAGCTTCATCTGGGTGGCGTCCAGCTCCAGGTGGATCGAGCCGCCCACGCTGAGCCCGGACCGGGCAGGGAACTTGCAGGTCAGCAGCTCCTCGCCCACCCGCACCACGACATGCGTCTCCGGGCCCAGCGGCTCGATGACCTCGACCGTGCCCGCGACAACGGGCAGATCGGTGGCGCTCGGGGTGGTCGGCCTTATCTCCTCTGGCCGGAAGCCGACCAACAGGGAGTCCGCCGAGCCGTTCCGCAGCGCCTCCCCGACCGATCCGTTAACCGGTATCTCGCAGGACAGGCAGCTGACCGCCAGGGACGAGCCGTTCCTGGCCACGCGGGCGGGGATCAGGTTGATCTTCGGAGAGCCGATGAACCCGGCCACAAAGGCGCTGGCCGGCTCCTCGTACATCATCTGCGGAGCCGCGATCTGCTGGAGCTGGCCCTGGTGCATCAGCGCCACCCGGTCGGCCATCGTCATCGCCTCCACCTGGTCGTGCGTCACGTAGATCGTCGTGACCGGGAACTGCCGGTGGATCCGCTGCAGTTCCGTGCGCATCTGCGTACGCAGCGCCGCGTCGAGGTTCGACAGCGGCTCATCCAGCAGGAAGGCCTGCGGTCTCCGCAGCAGCGCCCGTCCCAGGGCTACGCGCTGCCGCTCACCGCCGGAGAGCTGGGCCGGCTTCCGGCCCAGCAGCGGCTCGATGTCCAGCATGGTCGCTATCCTGGCGACCTCTGAGTCGATGGACGCCCTGGGCTCGTGGCGGACCTTCATCCCGAACGACAGGTTCTTCGCGACGGTCATATGCGGGAACAGTGCGTAGTTCTGGAAGACCATGGCGAGATTCCGGTCCTTCGGCGGGATGTCGTTCATGCGCTTCCCGCCGATGATCACGGATCCGCTGGTCGGGGTGTCAAAGCCGGCCAGCATCCGGAGGGTCGTGGTTTTCCCGCATCCGGACGGGCCGACGATGACCAGGAATTCGCCGTCCTCCACCTCGAGATCGAGGCCGTCTACGGCCGTGGATCCCTTGAACCTCTTCGTCACGCTCTCGAGAACGATTTTCGCCATGGCTACTCTCCGGCCCATCGCAGTGCAGTGGATAGCTCGAAGCTGATCGCAAACATGCGGCTATCCCTTGATTCCGCCGGCGAAGGCAAACCCGCCTTGCAGCCACCGGGAGCTGATCAGGTAAAGAATTAGGACGGGGATCGAGAACAGGATCGAGTACGCCGCCAGCGGCCCGAACTGAACCTGAGCGTTAGCGTCAAGGAACTGATAGATCCCGACTGCTCCTGGCGTGTCGCCGGGGTTCCCGTCAAGCACCAGCGGGATCAGGAACGCGCCCCAGGAGTTGATGAAGGTCAGGATGGCCGAGACCAGCACACCCGGCATGGCCAGCGGGACCACGACCGTCATGAGGGTCCGCAGTTCGCTGGATCCCTCGATCGCCGCCGCCTCCTCGAACTCCCGCGGCACCTGGTCGATGAAGTTCTTCAGCAGCCAGATGGCGAACGGCACCGACGTCGACGCCAGGACCAGCGAGGTCCAGAACGGTGAGTTGAGCCAGTTGAACTGGACATACATCTCATAGATCGGCACCAGCAGCATGGTCACCGGCAGCCCGGTCAGGAACAGGACCCCGACCAGCACCGCTCCCTTGAAGGGAACATGCCTGCGGGAGAGCGAGTACCCGGCGAGCAGCGACACGACGGTGGCGACCAGTGTGGACACGATGGCCAGGTAAAGGCTGTTAAGGATGTCCCGGCCAGCCCCGATGCTGAACGCGCCTTGGAAGTTCAGCAGCGAGAAGCGGGGCGCCGCCAGGCCGGGCCCGGCTTCGGGGTTGAATGCCGCGAGAATCAGCCAGACCAGAGGCAGCAGGAAGCAGAGCCCGATGAGCGCCAGAACGAGGTTGATGACCCACCGCGACCGCCGGGGCTGACCCGCCGGCGATGCCTGGGCGACGTCGCTCTTCTCGCTCGCCGGCCGACGGCGCCTAACGCTCGTCAGGACGCTCATGTCCGTGGCCTCCGTTCCATTTCTAAGCTTCCTTAGCCTTGGCCAGCTCGGGCCGGAGCTGCCGGATATAAACGACGGACAGCAACGCGCCGATGAGAACGATGGTCAGCGCGATTGCCGTGCCGTACCCGAGGGCATTGAACTGGAAGGCCTCGATATACATGTAGACGGGCAGGATGGCCGTGGCATTTCCCGGGCCTCCCTGCGTCATCACGAATATCAACGTGAAGTCAGATATCGTGCCCAGAGTTATGAGCAGCATGTTGGTCATGATGGTCGGCCGCATGATGGGCAGCGTGATCCGCAGCAGCCGCCGCCAGTAGGAGGCGCCCTCAAGCTGGGCCGCCTCGTCCACCTCGGCGGGCACGTTCCGCAGGCCGGCGCTCAGCACGAGCATCGAGAACGCGGTGCCGCGCCAGGCGTTGGCCACACAGACGATCAGCAGCGGCGCGGTCGACAGCAGGTTGTTCTTGGGGTCGAGGATCAGGTAGCTCAGCGTGCCGCCCGCCTGGGCGAAGGTGTACCAGATAAAGGCGACGGCGATCTCCGGGAGGACCCAGGCCAGGATCACGATCGCGCCTACGCCCATCCGGATGCTGACGTGGGCGCGCTGGCCGAGGAGCGCCAGGGCCAGGCCGACGAGGGTCTGGGCCACGATGCCCGAGCCGATGACGAAGATCAGCGTCAGCTTGACCGACGACCAGAACACCGGATCGTGCACCATCCGCTCGAGGTTGGCGAGGCCGGTGAACGAATAGTTCTGTGCGAACGGCCCGAGCAGCTCGAGGTTGGTGAAAGCGAGGTAGATCGCGTAGCCAACCGGGAACAGGAACAGCACGGCGAGCAGGATGGTCGCAGGCGACAGCCAGAGGAAGGTCGTCGGCTTCAGCCGGGACCGGTCCGCGGGCGCTGGCGCGGCCTGTTGCGTGCTCATCAGCGGGCCGGGCCGAACGCCAGCATCTTCCTGGCTTCCTCGGGTGTCGCCACCGGGCGCCCGAGTGCCTCCGCGAGCCCCACCAGCTCGGTGACCAGCTCGCTGGCCTGAGCGGGCTGGCCCCAGCGGTTGTAGCCGTAGTCCTCGGTGCCCACGCGGACATGGTCGCCGGTGGTGATGGCGGCGGCGAGTATGCCGTAGCGCTCCGGGCCCATCACGCTCACCGTCAGGGCGCAGTCGGCCGGCATGAGCCGCCGCCGGGTCAGGTACTCGTCAATCGTCGGCGGGCTCCAGGTTCCGCCGGGCCAGCCGAAGAACAGCGTGTTGATGACCGGCCGGACGAGCTGGGCGTGTGCGAGCAGGTACTCAAGGTTCCAGATGCTCCCGCTATGCCAGATCTCGAACTCTGGCCGGACGTCGAATTCCGTGCAGAGCTCGCAGTACCTGAGCAGCTCAGCCACCGGGTGCAGCACGTCGACGTCCGCCTCGGGGAAGGCTTCGGCGTGATGGCTCGCGATGATCGAGATCATGTCGGCCCGCTGTTCGTAAATGTCCAGGCGCTCGTCGAGCAAGAGGCTCGACATGCCGCACTGGACGAGGGCATCGCCGACTGCCGAGCGGACGGCATCGATCATGGGCACCCACTCGGAAATTGAGTGCAGGTGGATGATCGAGGCACCGTTGGCGGCGCACCGGCCCGCCTCGGCGGCGACAGCGCCGATGTCCTCTGGGTAAGGCAGGTCGGGATTCAGCCAGCTCTTGTTAGGGGTGGCGGTGATGATGAGCGGAGGCATCTCAGCGGCCATTTTCCGTTTCCTTTTCTGGCGACAGCGCGTGACCAGGACCAAGCTGGCCGGAGAGCACTGGCCTGAACCATCTGGCCAGCGCTCTCTCGGGCAGCTTGACGAACACCCGGCTAGCTCAGCTCTTTGACTCGATTGCTTGCGGCCCAAGCTGTTGCGAGACAGAAGAACTGAACGACGACAGGATGGAAGACAGCGACGTCTTCGGATCCTGCACGATGGCGCCGGTGGCCTGGTTTAGCCCTCGCGCGTACACAGTGAAATTCTCGTTGGACGGCAGAGGCTGGCCGAATTTCAGGTAGCTGTTGAAAGCAGCCTGGAACGGCGGCGCGAACGCGAGGTTCTTCGGCATGCTGGCCACGGTCGACGACGGCGGCACGAACCCGGACCACAGCGCCATGTCGAGCTGGTTGGTGGTCTCCAGGTTCATCTTGACCAGGTTCCACGCGGCGGTGGGGTTCCCCGATGCCTTGGAGACACCGAAGGCCCAGCCCGAGATCTCTCCGGCTACCCCGGGAGACTGGCCGAACTGGGTCGGGATGGGAGCAATCCCCACCGTCTTGCTGGACTGCGGCCAGTAGAACGTGGTGTGGGGCGTGACCCAGGCTTCGGGCATCCAGTTCGAGGCCAGCGTGATCGCGAGCTTCTGCTGCTTCATGAGGTTCACCGGAGTGCCGATCGCCTCGGTCGTGAACAGCTGCGAGGTCGAAGCGCCCAGGCCCTGCGCGTAAACCTCCTTGTAGAAGTTCAGTGCACCGGTCAGACCGGAGCTCTTCACGACCCACTTCTTCGATGCCTGGTCGTACATCGTGGGAGTGGACGTGCCGAAGAGGAGATTGGCGACACCCTGGCCGACGTTGAACGGGCCCGCTTGCACGCCCGCGCCCATCCAGAGCGGGATCACTCCTGGGTCATGGGCTTTCACCTTCTGCGCGGCAGAGAGTATGTCGGCCCAGCTCTTGGGGTTCCATGGCACCGGCACACCTGCCTGCTGGAGCATCTTCTTGTTGTACAGCAGGGCCTGATCGTTGTTGCCCGCGCTGACTCCGTACTCAGTGCCGTTGAACTTGGTCAGGTTCTTGATGTTCGGCGCGAACGTGGACCAGAACGGCGCGCTGGAGGGTGACGAGAGGTATTTGTCCACCGGGCGCAGATAGCCTGCGGCGGCATACTCGCTCAGGTAAGGAGTTTCCGTAACCACCACGTCTGGTGTCGTCGAGGCCTGCTTGAACCGCAGGGCCAAGGCGTCAGCCTCATCAACATCCGTGCCTGCGATCTTGATGACCTGCAGCTTGGTCTTGGGGTACTTGGCGTCCCATTCCTTGGTGATCTGCGCGCTGTACTGGTTCATGAACTGGGTCGAGTCAAACATGTACCCCGACACCAGCATGGTGACGGTCTTACCGCTACTGCTCTGGTTGGTCCCCCCGCCGCCGCCGCTGCAGCCGGCGGCCAGAAGACCGCCTACGATTGCCACGGCCAGGGCGGCCGACCTGCGTGCTCTAGTCGTTGCCACAGGTTCCTCCGAGATCCTCACGTCCGCGCGATGGCCCGGGACGCGTCGTGCTGAATTGTGGGTTTAGCGAGTGCCCCGCTCACGAAAGACCTGCAGGGCTGGTGTCGGCTGGCATGAAGGTGCATGGCTGAGCCGCGGCCGGAGGGCTGCGGGCGGCCGTTCCGTCCTCGTGGTTAGGCCAGCTGGCCATTGGACCTCCGAACGTCGGACGGCTGAGTTCCCTCGATAAGGGCCTGGGCGGTGATGACATCGGTGACCAGAACGGTGATCAAGCCGCCTCGCAGCGCTGCCGCCAGCGCCTCGATCTTGCTCGGTCCGCTGGCCGCGACGAGGCGGACCGGGATTCTCCGGAACTCCTGCAGGCCCAGGCCGGTGACCCGGCGGTTCATGTCGTGCTCGATCTCGGCGCCGCCGACGTCGAAGAACCGGCCGCCGATGTCGCCGGCCATGCCCTGGGCCAGGAGGCCCTCCCACTCATCGGGCCGGAGCTGGGCTCCGGCGTTGAAGTCGATCCGGTCATCTCGGCCGCCCACGCCGACCAGCGCTACGTCCGCCGCCGCGGCCCGCTCCAGAGTCCGCGCGATGGCCGGATCGGCGCGCAGCACCCGCGCGGCCTCGTGGCTCTGCACGATCACCGGCGCGTGCAGGTGCTCGGCGGTCCCGCCGAAGGCCGCCGCCAGCGCATCGGTCGCCTGATAGGGGTTGCCGCTGCCCTGGCCGCCCGCACGCAGGGCACCCGCGAGCGAGACGAAGCTGGCGCGCGCGGGGCGCGGGTTGCCCAGCCAGCTCGGCACCTCGGCGATCGTCCGGCTCAGCCCGACGGCGACCACGAGGCCGTCGCGCATGACCCGCTCGAGGTACGAGGCGGTGCCACGGGCCAGCATGCTGCGCGCTGAGCCGTCCCGGCCGGACGCGGCCGGGACGACAATCGCCTCCCGCAGGCCAGCGACGCGGGCCAGCCGCTCCTCGATCTCGGCGAACGGGCTCACGTCGGTCAGTACGGTGATCCGGACGATTCCTGCCTGCCGAGCCTGCTTGAGCAGCCGGGTCACCTTGACCCGGGACACGCCGAGGACGGCGGCCGTCTCCTGATGGGTCAGCGAGAACTCATAGTGCAGCCGGGCGGCGCGGGCCATGAGACTGGACACGCCCGGCGTCCGCGCCCCGGATGAAGGCGCCGGCGCACCCCTGCTCTCCGTCGGCAGCCGCGGCCCGGTCATCAGGCACCTTCCGGGTGGGCCACTGCGTCGCCACTTCGCTGAGAGCCGGCCGCGTGCAGGGCGGCCCAGCTCGAGCGCAGCTCCTGGTTCTTGATCGGCAGGTCCTCCCACGCGGACCCGCCGTACAGACCGCGCACCGCCTCAACGAAGATCTCGGATTGCCGGTCGGCGACTTCCGCGGCCGCCCCGGCCAGGTGCGGTGTCAGGGTGAGACCTCGCTGGTGGCGCAGCGGGCTGGAGGCGGGCAGCGGCTCTTCGGGATACACATCGAGCGCCGCCCCGCCGAGCTGGCCTGACTCCAGCGATTCGACCAGCGCGCCATAGTCGAGAACCGTGGCCCTGGCCGTGTTGATGAGAATGCTGCCTGGCTTCATCTGCCGGAGCTCGTCCCGTCCCATGATCACGTTCTTGCTCCTGGCGTGGACGGTGACCACGTCAGCCGCTGACAGCAGCTCAGGTAGCGATGCCGAGATGAACCCGTCGGCCTTGATGGCCTCCGGGGATACCGCCGGGTCGGTGACCTGGACGGCGCGCGCCAGGCCGGCGAACCGCTGGGCTACGGCCCGCCCGACCGCGCCGTAGCCGATGACCCCGACGATCAGGCTGGACAGGAGCCTGCCCCGGTAGACGACATAGGGAATGGGCATGTCCGGGTCGGCGGGGCGCCAGATCTTGTCCCCGGGCACGCTGCCCGCGCCGCGGGAGGCCGGCAGGCCGGTCAGGTCACCGGCGACGATCAGATGATGGGTCGCCGCGATATTGCGCACCGCGGCCAGGCAGAGTCCGAGGGTGAAATCCGCGACCGCCTCGGCGTTGCGGCCAGGCGTGTGCACGACCGGGATGCCCCGGGCCGTCGCGGCCGCTACGTCGACGTTCACCGGATCCGATCGCAGGCACGCGATGAGCTCGAGCCGTTCCAGCTGAGCCATGAGCGGGCCGTCCACGGGTTCGGCCTCGACGATCACCGCCCGCACGCTGAGCCGCTCATGCTCCGGCATCTGGCTGACGGCCGTGCTGATGTGCTCGACCGTCCGCAGCTCCCACGACCGTTCCCGCACTAGGGCTCGTATCGCATCCGGCGTGAGCGCGGCGTTGACGAGGGCGAGCATCGCTTACTCCCCGACTGCGTTGAGTTCGAGCTGTGCCGCCTGGTACAGCTGCTGGTAGTGCGCGAAACCTGCCTCGTGGTCAGGCGTGGCCGCGGCCCGCGGCTCGAAGCACCTCTCCTCGGCCGGTAGCGCGGGCTCTCCCAGTGCCCCGCGGCTCCGCCAGCCGGGCAACTCCCCGGCCACCAGACCCGCGCCGGCCCGCCCGCCGATCGCCTGGAGCGGGCGCACCCGGACGTCACGGCCGGTGACGTCGGCCAGCAGCTGAGCCCATTCGGCGCTCCGGCTCATCCCGCCGGTCGCGATGACCGGCCGGGCCGGGATCCCCGCATGTTCGGTCAGGGTGCCGAGGACCGATCGAACCGCGTAACAGATGGCCCGCAGGCAGGCACCGTAAACGTCAGCACCCCGGTGTGACGGGCGCAGGCCGGTAACCGTGGGCTGCGGCGAGGCGGCCCACCCCCGGGGGCTGAAGAATGGGTTGCCCGCGAGAACGGTCAGTTCCGCCCGCCTGGCGTCATCAAGCAGGAAACCACGCCGCCGTAGCTCGCCGGCGAGCTGCTCGCCCGACTGATCGCTGAGGTCAGACAGGCGCTGCAGCACGCCGCCGGTCAGGCCCGCATTCGCCTCAAGCACCCACGTGCCCGCGGTCACGTGCTCGCTGAGCAAAAGCGGGTAGCGGGCGGCCGGGCCGGGCAGATCGGCTGCGGGCACGGCGACCTGCACCGGCGCGGTGGTGCCGGCGACCACGACCGGCGCCGCCTGTTCGCTGGCGCCGGCCGACTCCGCGGACAGCTGCGTATCGCCACCGCCGAGATGTACCGGCGTGCCCGCGGCGAAGCCGGTGGCGTCGGCCACGGCGGGCAGCAGCCCGCCGACCCGGGTGCCGGCCGGGCGCAGCTCAGGCATCAGGCTGGCGGCGATAGTGAGCTCATCCAGCAGGGCAGTCGCCCACCCGCCGTGGATGACGTCGAGCATCTGGCTCATGGCTGCGGACGACGGCTCAGACATGACCACGCCAGACAGCTTGTAGATGAACCAGTCGTGAAGCTGGAGCACAAAACGCGTCTCATGCCATGCGGACGGGCTGGCCTCGCGGGCCCAGAGCAGCTTCGGGAGCCCGAACTCCGGCGCCAGCCAGTGCCCGGTCAGCCGGTAAACCTCGGCTGTGCCGAGGGCCGCGGCGATAGCGGCCAGCTGGCCTGCCGCCCGCCGGTCGCGGTTGAGCAGGCCGGGCATCACGGCGTCGCCATCGCGGTCGATCAGCACGAACGGAATCCGGATGGCGCTCACCGTGATCCCCAGATAACGCCCGGGCGGTTCATCCAGAGCAAGCTGCAGCTCGGCCAGAGCCCCGGCCGCGGCCTGCCACCAGTCCTCCGGCTGGAACATCTCCGGGTCGTCGTGGCGTCGGGCGGGATAGGGCACGGCGGTCGCGGCGAGGCTCCGCTGGCGGGCGACATCGTACGCCACCGCCTTGGCGGCGCTGCCGCCAATGTCCAGCGTCACGACGATGCTCGCGTCGTCGGTTGCCATCCGCGCCCTTCTGACCGTCAGGTGTGTGCCGGCGTGATCGCCGTGAGTGCTTGTGTCCTCTTGTCCTCGTACTTGGCCAGCACGTCGGCCATCTGCTGCTGGGACAGGACGTTCGGTGTCCCGATGGCCAGCGCCTGGCCGTACAGCCTGGCCAGCATCTCGACACCTTCGGCCACATCGGCGGCCTCATCCAGGCTTGAGCCCGCGGCGATCAGCCCGTGGTTGGCGAGCAGCACGGCCAGCGCTGGCGCCGGGAACGCATCACGCACGTTCGTGGCCAGCGCTTCGGATCCGTAGGTGGCGTAGCTGGCGACCTCGATGCGCGTGGACCGGGTCCTCGCGATCATGTAGTGCACGGCCGGGATCGGCAGGCCGAGGATGGCCAGCGTCGTGGCGTGCGGCGAGTGGGTGTGCACGATGGCGGTGACGTCCGGCCGGCTCTGGTAAACGAGGCAGTGCAGCGGCGTCTCCGACGACGGCGTGCGCTGACCGTCGCGCACCTGGCCGTCCAGCCCGATCACGACGATGTCGGCCGGCTCGATCTTGTCGTATTCCAGCGAGGACGGCGTGATGCAGACCTCATCGCGGCCGACCCTGATGCTGAGATTTCCTGACGTCTGGTTGAGCAGGCCCCGGGCCAGAAGGGTCCGGCCGCACGAGACGAGCTGATGGCGGGCCGCGCGGATAGCTGGCGGATCGCGGAACCGCTCAGCAGCCATACGAATGCACCTTCCGACGCTCTTTTCCCACTCTGAGTGAACAATTGTTCATTTGCTGGTCTATTGTTCAATAGCGTAACCACCTGCACAGTTGTGTCAAGAGAGTGAAGGGTGCATGAACGGGCTGACCCGAAACCGTTACATAAGCGCGGCGTTGCGGTCAGCCCGGTGCCACCTCGGCGGGACGGGCGTGCGGCCAGGCGGCCGCGTACGGGGCGGCCGGGTCGGGAGCGGGGCCGAGCAGCATGTCTGAGTAGTTGCCGTCGGGTACCGGCCCGGGCGCGAGCCGGTACCGGTCCACCACGGACTCATCCAGCCGGACGCCGAGCCCCGGTGCCGCGGGCAGCTGCAGCCGCCCGCCGGTGACCCGGAGCGGCTCGGTCAGCAGCTCGTCGATGAACGGGTTGCCGGTGCGGTCGATCTCGACGGTCATCCCGTGCGGGATCGACGCGATGACGTGCGCGTTGGCCAGCACCGCGATGGCGTCGCTCCAGGTGTGGGTGGCGAGCTTCACGCCGGTGTCCCTGGCCAGGTCCGCCACCTGCAGCACGCTGCTGATCCCGCCCGCGCGGCTGGCGTCGGGCTGCACGATGTCCACCGCGCGCCGGCGCACCAGCTCGCCCAGGCCCCGAGGGCTGGTCTCGTTCTCCCCCGCCGCGAGCGGCACCGCGGTCCGGGTCTTGAGCGCGACGTAGGCGTCGATGTTGTCCGGCTCAAACGGCTCCTCGAACCACACCGCGCCGTGACCGGCGAGAATGCCGCCCAGCCAGGCGGCGTCGTCGTCGCTGAACCGCAGCGAGCCGTCCACGATCACCTGGCCGCGGCCGCTCACCGTCTCGTGCACGGCCAGGAACGCGGCCTCGTCGTAGTCGCGGCACCGGCCGAGGCGCATCTTCACCCTGACGAAGCCCTCATCCAGGTACCGGGCCGCCTCCTCGCGCAACAGGTCCAGGTCGTCGCGCCACAGCAGCGCGCTGGCGTAGGCGGGCACCGAGTCGTCGGTGCCGCCGAGATACCGCCACAGCGGCTGGCCGGCGTCCTGGGCCCGCAGGTCCCACAGCGCGGTGTCGACCGCGCCGAGCGCGGTGACCGCCACGCCCGCCCGCCCGTACCAGCGCACCAGCCGCATCATGTCCTGCCAGGCGGCAGGCGGCTCGGTGATCTCGGTGCCCCGCAGGTACGGGGCCAGCTGGCCCTCGATAATCAGGCGGGCCAGCTCCGGGTGGGTGTAGGCGGAGCCGATGCCGACCCGGCCGCCGTCCGCGTGCACGCGGACCAGGGTGGTCAGCCGGCCGGTGGCGGTCCCGCCCGCGTAGGTGAAGCCCTGGCCCGGTGGGTACTCGAAGCGCAGGTTCACGACCTCAATCTCGTCGATCCGCACGGTCACACCTTTCCCTGCGAGGAGCCGGCTGGCCAGGCCGGGGATGGCTCGGTGAGGCCGTAGACCGCGCGGGCGGTGCCCGCGAAGATCCGGGTCGTCTCGTGGCGGCTCAGCGAGCCCAGCGCCGCGGTCACGGCCTCGAGCCAGTCCGCCAGGCCGCGCGAGCCGCCGAGCGTGCTGACCGGCCAGTCGCTGCCGAACATCAGCCGATCCGGGCCGAACGTCTCCACGGCGAACCGCAGGTTGGCCGCGGTGCCGGGCCGGGCGGCGAGCCCGGCCGCCACGCCGGACAGCTTGCAGCTCACCCGGTCGCATGCGGCCAGCCGGGTCAGGTCAGCCCGCCAGTCGTCCAGCCGTCCCGGGCCCGGCCGGTTGCCGAGGTGGTTGAGCACGAACCTGGTGCCCGGGCAGCTTCGGACCAGGCCGACCGCGGCCGCCAGC
The DNA here is from genome assembly GCA_963844655.1 of uncultured Actinomycetota bacterium. Taxonomy (GTDB): domain Bacteria; phylum Actinomycetota; class Actinomycetes; order Streptosporangiales; family Streptosporangiaceae; genus JASHPR01. Next base: position 64,682 of record CAWJPA010000004.1, read on the forward strand.
CCATCCGAGTTCACCAGCAGGTCGAACGGCAGCCCGGCCGCGCCGACCGCGCGTACGCCGGCCACCACGTCCGGATCGGTGAGCAGGCCAGGCCCGTCGGCGAACCCGCGTCTGACGCCGACCACCCGGGAACCGGGCGAGGCCAGCAGGGTGCGCAGGTACCCGGCCAGCCCGGGCTCGCCGAGCGGGGCCCAGACCACGACCCCGGCGACGAGCTGGCTGCCGGCCGCCTCCCGCCGCAGCCAGCGCGTCTCGTCGCCACCGGGCGCCCCCGCCGTCGCGGCCTCCACCACGACGCTGCCGGTTATGCCGCAGGCCTGCGCGGCCGTGTCGTAGTCCCCGGCCAGGTACGGGCGTTCCAGGTCGGGATCGCCGGCGAACTCCGGGTAATCCAGCACGCGGGTGTCCCACAGGTGGTGGTGCGCGTCGACGAGCTCAGGCATCGCTGGCCGTCACAAAGTCGGGCGAGGCCAGCAGCCCGCAGTCGACGACCACGCTCGCGCCGGTCATGCCAGACGACTCCGGCGTGGTGAGGAACACCGCCACCGACGCGACCTCCTCGGGCCGCAGGATCCGGCCCAGCGGGTGCCGGGCCTCCATCTCGCGCCGGAACGCCGCCGGGTCGGGCACCGCGTCCAGCTGGCCCTGGATGAACGGCGTGTCGATGGTCGTCGGGCAGACCGCGTTGATCCGGACGCCGCTGCGTGCGTGATCGACCGCGGCGGACCTGACCAGCTGGATCAGCGCACCCTTGGATGAGTTGTAAGCCGCCAGATCCTGCTCAGCCAATAGGCCATTTACGCTAACGATCACCACCACTGCCCCGCCGCCACGGGCGATCATGCCGGGCAGGCAGGCCTGCAAGCCGAGCACGGCGCCGTACACGTTGACGCCGAACACCTCGCGGAACGTGGCCACGGGCGTGTCCAGCACCGTGCCCACGGCGAGCCGGGCCGCGTTGAGCACGAGCACTCCTGGTGAGGTGCCGAAGGCCTGACCGCTCACGCGCAGGGCCTCCGCCCAGGTGGGCTCGGCGCTGACGTCGCCGGTGACCCACGCGAGCCGGTCGCCCGGCGCGAGCGAGCCCGGCGGGCCGGCCAGGTCGACCCCGATCACGCGGTCGCCGCGGCCGAGCAGGAGCCGGGTGGTGGCCAGTCCCACCCCCGACGCGGCCCCGGTAACCAGGCAGACGCGGCCGGGCTCGGGAACTGCCGCGTTCGCGGGCGGCGCGGTTGGCTGATTGGTCATGTCAGCAGGCTGGCGCCCAGCCCATGGTCGTGTACATGCCGAACGCCGGGCGGCACTCGATCCGGCCGTACTGGCAGACGACCGGGACGCTGGAGCGCACCCGGATGGCGTACTGCGTGCGCACAGGGACCTCGGGCTGGCTGCCGTCGGGTGCCGTGCCGTAGGGCGGGTGCAGGCAGGCGATCCGCTGGGCCGCCACGCGGGTCTGCAGCCCGAAGACCGGCTCGCGGTCGGTCCAGTACAGGTCGACGAGGATGTCGGCGTCTCGGCCGGACACGTTGAAGATGAGCAGCGACTCGTGACCCTGGAACGGGCCGTAGCTGTCCGGCCAGGGCAGGTCGGCGTCGGGGATGTACCAGACCTGGCGGCCGGCGCCAGTGTCCAGGTCGCGCTCGGCCAGTTCGGCCACGCTGGCGGGCCCGGGCGTGAGCGCGCTCACGGCGCCTCGCCCGCCGGGTCGGCTGGGAGCGGGAGGGCCGTGCCCTGGTGGGCAACCCCCTCGGCGGGCCCGGCGTCCGAGGTGGCCAGCACGTCACCGGCGCGGGTGAGCCACGCAGCGCGGCCGGACCGGCTGAGCACCGCCACCACGATGAGGCCGAGCACCACCCAGCTGGCGGTGATGAACGGGGCCAGGCTCACCGGCCAGGCGGGCAGCGGGACGACGGACTTGTAGCAGACCACGATGATCGCGATCGAGGAGGCGACCGGGAAGATGATGTGCAGCAGCCAGTTCAGCTCGGAGCGCCGCTCCCTGAGGTAGTAGCTCATCACACCGATGTTGCCCGCGATGTAGACCAGGCTCAGGCCCAGCGTGATCACGGTCGCCAGCAGGTACAGCTGGTTGGCCGGGCCGAGCAGGAGGCTCATCCCGAACCCGACGGCCAGGGTCAGGAACGCCTGCAGCGTGATCGCGTTGGTAGGCGTCTTCGCCTTGCCGCCGACCTTCCCCAGCGCCTCGGGCAGGGCCCGGGAGCGGCCCATGCCGAAGAACACGCGCGACGCCGCGTTATTGCCGGCGAAGCACGCGCCGAAGATCGAGTTCAGGTAGGCGAGCAGCACCAGGACCGCCAGCCCGCCCCAGAGCTGCTTGGCGACCAGCACGATCGGGTTGGCCGAACTGGACTCGAAGCTCGACAGCCCCGCGCTCCCCCAGCCCGAGATGACGCCCCACGAGACGAACACGTAGAACACCCCGCCGACGATGACCGAGATCATGATGGCGCGCGGAATGTTCCTGGTCGGCAGGCGGGCTTCCTCGGCCAGCGGCACACAGGCCTCGAAGCCGGTGAACGCGAAGATCGAGAACACCACGGCCAGGAACATGCTGCCGCCGTTCGGGAGCTTGTTCGCCGGGTTGAACACCGACAGGCTGACCCCGCCCGATCCCGAGTGCACGAAGCCGGACAGTGCCAGCGCCACGAAGATCAGGATCTCGACCATGCCCAGGATGACCAGCACCTTGCCGGAGATCTGGATGCCGCGGTACATCAGGAACGTGATGAGGATGGTCCCGACCAGCAGGGTGATCGGCCACAGCCACGGCGCGGACACGCCGTAGAGGGTGCCCAGGACGCTGTTCATGAAGAAGCCGGCGAAGGCCAGGTTCATGCCGCCCTGGATCGGGTCGTACAGGAAGTACATCCACGCGGTCATGAACCCGGCCCGCGGCCCGACGGTCCGGCTGACGTAGGTGTAGTAGCCGCCGGCCGACGGCAGGTGCTTGGCCAGCTGGGTCAGGGACGCGGCCAGCATCAGGCAGATCAGGAACGCGATCAGGAACGCCAGCGGCGTGGTGAGGCCCACCAGCTGCGCAATGAACTGAATGGTCACGATCGCGCCCGCGGCGGGCGCCACATGCGTGAGCGCCTGCATCACCACGGCCGGCAGGCCGATGGCGCCCCTGCTGAGCTGGGTGTCAATGGTTCCGTTGCCCGCAGGGCCCGGCGCTGGCGCTGTGCTCATGCTCGCCTCCCGCTTCGGTCGCATCCGGGGCCAGCCGGCCGCGCCACACTGGCGTTGTGACCTGGGCTGCTCAGGATTCGATAAATTATCGAATCCTGCTATGTCGCTGTCAAGAGGGACTTGGCACCTAGGCGTTTTGCCCCGGCGAGGGCCGGGCCGGGCACGCGTGAGGCCCGGGTGCCCAGCCCGATCGTGCGCACCAGCACCATGGCGATGGCCATGAAGATCAGCCCATAAGCGCGGCGGCGGTGATCACGGGGCGCAGCCGCCACATCGGGCCGCGGGTTGGCGCCGCTAGCCGTCCGCGCCGTGCCTGGGGCCCAGCACGATCTCCTCGGCCTCGCTCAGGTGCCTGATCACCTCGGCCCGCACCCGCTCCGCGTCCCCCGACTCCATCGCCGCCACCAGCGGCTCGTGGTGCTGCGCATACGTGCGCCGGGTTTCCGGGCTGGCCACGGTCAGCCGGATGTACCGCTCGGACATCTGCCACAACTGCTCGACCACGCGCCGCATGACCGGGCTGGCCGCGGGCTCGATCAGCGCCCAGTGGAACGCCGTGTGCTCGCTCATGTACCGGTCGCTGCCGGGGTCGTCGATGGTGTCGCCCAGCCGCCGCAGCGCCCGGCGCAGGTCGCGGGCGTAACCAGGCCGCGCCGCCTGCAGCGCCCGCGCGGTGATCTCCGGCTCGATCAGCCGCCGGAAGTCATACAGGTCCAGCAGGTCCTCCGCGGACATGGGCGCCACCGTGACGCCGCGCTGCGGCATGTTGGTCACCAGGCCCTCGGCCTCAAGCTGCCGGAGGGCCTCGCGGATCGGGATCTGCGAGACGCCGAACGTCTCCTCCAGCCGCTGGACCTTGACGCGCTCACCCGGGGGCAGCTCGCCGTCCAAGATCATCGTGCGCAGCCGGTCGGCGACGACCGCGGCCATGGTCCGGCGCAGCGGCGCGTCCTGCCGGTCCGGGCTAACGTTGCTCACGCACGACTCCCCATCCGGTGCCGCAGGCGGCCCTCTCGCGCGCGGTCCCTGGATCATCGTAAGGGAGCACCGGGCTATCCCCCTCGAACGGCGCACGTTCCCCGGGCCCGCCTCGCGAGGCGGGCCCGGGGAACACTGGGGAGCCTGACTGGTGATCCGCCTTAGAGGACGACGATCCCGGCCGGGGAGGACCCGGCGGGCAGCGGCGTGCCGGAGCTGGGCAGCTCGGTCAGGTTTCCGCCGCGGACGGCGAACACATGGAGCACGTCGTTGCCGGCGCCGAGCACCGACAGCGTCCGGCCGTCCGGGGACAGACGGGCGTCGGTCGAGCCTGCCCCGTTGGTGATGGGCGCGGTGCCGAGCAGTACGAGCGAGCCGTCCGGGTTGATGGAGTAGCTGGAGATGTTGCCCGACCCGGTGTTGACCGCGAACAGGTACCTTCCGTCGTGGGTGATCTCCACCCAGCACGGCGCGGTCTGCCCGTCGGCATAGGGCGACGATCCGATCGGGGAGAGCCGGCCGAGGAAGCTGTCACGGAACGCCGAGACCGTGCCCAGGCCTGCGCCGTTGTGCGCGTTGGTGACGAACAGCTGCGAGGGCCTGGCGGGCGAGAACTCCGCGCCGATCTGGCCGAGGCCCTGCGCGGTGAACGGGGAGCCGTGGGCGGCCAGGAGCCGGCCGCCGGGCAGCACCACGAAGCTATCGATCAGCGAGGTGTTGACCCGGGTGCCGACCAGATGGCCACCGGTGGCATCGAAGAAAACGTCAGCCACGCCGGAGCCGTCAGGGACGGGGATCGTCGAATCAGGGATCGGCGTCAGCGTGCCGTTGAAATGGAGGCGGAACCCGGTGTAGTTGTTGCTGCCGCCGTTACCCGCATTCGCGACGTAGACGAGGCCGGAACGGGAGATCGCGATGCTCACCGGCTCCACACCCCCGGAGGAAACCGGCGGGCCGACAGGCTTGGGCACGCCATTCGCGGTGACACGCAGGACCGATATCTGGTTGCTGCCGGCGTCGACAGCCAGCAGGAACCTGCCGTCTGGGGTGGCCTGGATCGCGCCCTGCGACGCCAGGCCCGCACCCAGGCCCGCGCCGCCGATAGCGAACGGCGAGCCGGGGATCGGGGTGAGCGATCCGTCGGCGTGCCGGTCGAATCCGGCGACCGTGTTGGTGACCGCGGTGTTGTCGTTGACGTAGGTGAAGCCGACTACCGGTGACGCCGTGCCGGCGCTGGCCGAAGCCACCGCGCCGAACAGGCTGACCGATGCCGCCAGCAGGCTGCCGCCCGCTGCCAGGCACACTCTCTTGCGCATGTCGTCTCTCCGTGGTGTGCGGGCGGATCTGCAGAGATCCGGGAACCCGCTCAAAGTCAACGCCGCGCCGCATGAGCCTGGATATGAATGCCGGCAGACGTCACAAGCCTGTAAGACGGCATTACGGATCCCTTACAGCCAGCTCGCTGCTGCCACTACCGAATGGTGACTGGCCCGGTCCTTACGAAGCGGTGACGGATCTCCTGACCACGGCTGACCGGCGCTCGTCCCGCTACCGTGGACGTTGTGACCCGCGAACCAGCGCGGCTCGGGTGCCTGGTGCCGGCCAGCCGGAGCCCGGGATGCTGAGCAACCCGGACCCGCCCGGCCGGATCATCGTCGTGGATGACGACGAGACTCTGGCCGAGGTCGTCAGCCGCTACCTGATCCATGACGGCCACCAGGTGGAGTGCCTGCACGACGGCGACGCCGCCCTGCGCCGCGTGGAGGAAGAGCCACCCGACCTGGTGGTGCTGGACATCATGCTGCCCGGCATCGACGGCCTGGAGATTTGCCGGCGGCTGCGGTCCCGCTGGCCCATCCCGGTGGTGATGCTCACGGCGCTCGGCGAGGAGACAGACAAAGTGGTCGGCTTCGAGACCGGCGCCGACGACTACGTCAGCAAGCCTTTCAGCCCCCGGGAACTGGCCCTTCGGGTCAGGTCGGTGCTGCGCCGGGCCCGCGGCGGCGGGCTGCAGGGCGCGCCGGCCCTGGGCATTATCGCCGACGGCGAGCTCACTGTCGATCTTGGTGCCCATGAAGTCAAGCTCGGCACCACGCTGGTTGCCCTCACCTCGCGCGAGTATGACCTGCTCGTCTTCCTGATGCGTCATCCGCGGCAGGCATTTACCCGCGAGCAGTTGCTGGGACAGGTGTGGAACTGGTCGTTCGGCGACACCTCCACCGTCACCGTGCACGTACGCAGGCTGCGGGAGAAGCTCGAGCGGGATCCGACGCTGCCGCAGCGGATCGTCACGGTGTGGGGCGTGGGCTACAGGTACGAGCTGGAGGCGGCGGCATGCTCTCCATAACCGATCTGCTGACGGTCGGCTATACCGTCGCGGGGATCGCCGCCGTCGCGGCGGCGGCGGGGATGGTCGTGCTGCGGCTGCTCGCGGCGCGCTCGGTCGCCACGAGCATCACCGTTGTCGCCGGGGTGACGGTCGCGGCCACGCTCGTCGGCGTGGTGGTCATCTCCATGGAAATGTTCATCTCCGGCCAGGATCGCGACGTGGTGCTGGCTGTGGTGGTCATCGCCGGGATCGCTGGCCTGGCCGTCGCCTTGCTGCTGGGCAGGCGCGTATCCGCGGCCAGCCGCCTGATGCTCGGCGCGGTCCAGGAGGTGGCCAGAGGCGGCGAGTACCGGCCGCCCCAGGCGGTTCTCCCGGCGGAGCTGGCCGGCCTGTCCGCGGAGCTGGCCACCGCGCACCGGCTGCTCGCGGAGAGCTGGGAGCGTGAGCGCGCGCTGGAATCAAGCCGCAGGGAACTCGTCGCCTGGGTCAGCCACGACCTGCGCACCCCGCTGGCGGGTCTGCGGGCTATGGCCGAAGCCCTGGAGGACGGTGTCGTCACCGACCAGCTGACGATCAGCAGGTATCACGCCCAGATCGGCAGGGAAGCCGACCGGCTTACCCTCATGATCGACGACCTGTTCGAGCTGTCCCGCATTCACGCCGGCGCACTGCGGCTGTCCTGCCGGCCCGTCGGGCTCGGCGACCTGATCAGCGAGGTGCTGACCAGCGCCGAGCCGCTGGCCCGGGCCAAGGGCGTGCGGCTGCGCGGCTCGGCTGGTTCCAGGCTGCCGGTCTTCGTGGACTCAGCCGAGCTGGGCCGGGCCCTGGGCAACCTCGTCGTCAACGCGATCCGGCAGACCCCGTCGGACGGCATGGTCGAGATCGCCGGCGATGAGGATTCCGGCATGGCCAGGGTGAGCGTGTCTGATTCCTGCGGCGGCATACCCGCCGAGCATCTTCCCCGGGTCTTCGATGTGGCCTTCCGAGGCGAGACCGCGCGGACTCCGGCGCCAGGCGAGGGCGCTGGGCTCGGGCTCAGCATCGCGCGCGGCATCATCGAAGCGCACTCCGGGCAGATCGCCGTGCGCAACGCGGGCCCGGGCTGCCAGTTCGTCGTGCGGCTGCCGCTGGCGAGCCGTCCCCGGAACGGGACCGGGAACCCGTCCGCGACGGAAACGGCCAGTTCGCCTCGGGCTGCCGCGGCGGGACCGGTGAACGGCTGAGCTAGCCGTTGATCGGGGACATGTCCGGGTAGCGGTCGCCGGCCGGAGGGCGGATCGCGCCCAGGCGGCCCAGCTGATCCGCGCTCAGGGTGAGCTCTGTGGCCGCGACGTTCTCCTCCAGCCGGGCGACACGCCTCGTGCCCGGGATCGGCACGATGTCGTCGCCCTGGGCCAGCAGCCAGGCCAGCGCCACCTGCGCGGCGGTCGCGCCGACCTCGGCCGCCACCGCCTCGACCTCGGCCACGATGCGCAGGTTCTGGTCCAGGTTGTCCTGGGCGAACCGTGGGTTGCTGCGCCGGAAGTCGTCCGCGTCGAGCTGGTCGAGCGAGCGGATCTGGCCGGTCAGGAAGCCGCGGCCAAGCGGCGAGTACGCCACAAAGCCGATGCCGAGCTCCCGCACCAGCGGCAGGATCTCCGCCTCAGGGTCCCGCGTCCACAGCGAGTACTCGGTCTGCAGCGCGGTGATCGGGTGCACCGCGTGCGCCCGGCGGATCGTGGCCGGCGAGGCCTCGGACATCCCGATGTGGCCGATCTTGCCCTCCCGGATCAGCTCAGCCATGACGCCGATGGTGTCCTCGATGGGCGTGGCCCGGTCCACCCGGTGCTGGTAGTACAGGTCGATGTGATCGGTGCCAAGCCGGCGCAGCGACCCCTCCACCGCGAACCGGATATTTTCCGGCCGGCTGTCGAGCCCTCGCTGCTCGCTGTCCCCTCGCCGGTTGATCAGCCCGAACTTGGTGGCCAGCACCACCTGGTCGCGGCGCCCGGCGACGGCCCGGCCGACGAGTTCCTCGTTGAGGTACGGCCCGTACGCCTCGGCGGTGTCGATCAGCGTGAGACCCAGGTCGAGAGCCCGCTGGATGGTACGGATCGACTCGGCGTCGTCGGCGTTCGCTCCGGTGTAGAAGGCGGACATGCCCATCGTGCCCAGGCCGAGCCGGGAAACGTCGAGTCCGCCGATCGAGACGTGCTGCATGCGCGCTCCTGTGTGAATGGATTCCGTGCCTTATGGCGTGCCGGTTCCCAGGCTAGGATCCGTTCTGCCCGGCACGGGAAGGAGGGTGCGCATGGGCATCACGATCACGGTGACCCGCGCCCGGCCGGCCGGGGGCGGCCGGTGACGGCGCGGCTGACCCGGGGCGGCGGCGGCCCGGCCCGGCTGCGCGCCCTGCTGGAGTCCGGCCAGACCATCGTGGCGCCGGGAGCCTTCGATCCGCTGGCGGCCCGGCTGGTGGAAGAGGCCGGGTTCCCCGCGGTCTACATGACCGGGTTCGGGACCTCCGCCGCGCTGCTCGGGCGGCCGGATGTCGGCCTGCTCACCATGACCGAGATGGTGGACAACGCGGGCCGGATCGCGGCCTGCGTGGACATCCCCGTGATCGCCGACGCCGACACCGGCTACGGCAACCCGCTGAACGTGATCCGCACCGTCGGCGCCTACGAGGCCGCGGGGGTGGCCGGGATTCACATCGAGGACCAGGTGGCCCCGAAGAAGTGCGGCCACATGGAGGGCAAGCTCGTCATCCCGGCCGAGGAGATGGCGGCCAAGGTCCGGGCCGCGGTCGAGGCCCGCACCCAGCCCGAGTTCGTGATCATCGCCCGGACCGACGCCCGGGCCGTGGAGGGGCTGGAGCGGGCCATCGAGCGCGCCCGGATGTACCGCGAGGCCGGGGCCGACGCGCTGTTCATCGAGGCCGTAGTCACCGAGGCGGAGGCCGAGGAGGCCGTCCGGGCGTTCCCGGGCGTGCCGTTGCTCTTCAACTGGGCCGAGGGGGGCAAGACCCCGCCGATCGGCCTCGGCCGCCTGACCGAGCTTGGGTACCGGATCATCATCTTCCCGATCAGCACGCTGCTGGCGGCCACGGCCGCGATGCGCCGGATACTGCAGGAGATCGCCACGGCCGGCACCCCCGCCGCGGCGATGCGGGAGTTGCCGACGTTCGGCGAGTTCGTGGATTTCATCGGGTTGCCCCAGGTGCGTGAGGCCGAGCAGCGGTACACCGCGGCCGACCCCGCGCCGGGGCCGGAATCGGGAGGTTCGGATGGCAGCGACGTTTGACCGGCCCAGCGTGACCGCGGAGCTGGCCAAGGCCATGATCGAGGCGGCGGAGCGGAAGGCCGGGGAGATGGGCCACCCGTTCGTGATCGCGATCGTGGACGAAAGCGGCGTGCTGAAGGCATTCAGCCGGATGGACGGCGCGGCCCTCGTCTCGGTGCAGATCGCCCAGGACAAGGCCTACACCGCGGTCGGCTTCGGGCTGTCCACCGACGGATGGCACGAGTTCATCAAGGACGACCCGCCGCTGGCCCTGGGCGCGCCGGCCGGCATCGACCGCCTGGTCGTGTTCGGCGGCGGCTACCCGATCAAGGTCGGCGACGCGGTCGTCGGCGGGATCGGCGTCAGCGGCGGCCACTACACCCAGGACATGGAGGTGGCCAAGGCCGGGCTGTCGGCCGCCCCCGGGGCCTAGGACCCTGCTGAATAAGGGGTCTTGGGGGGTGGGCGGGAAGGGCGCCGACAAGGCCGTCTGTGCGGCAGGTAAGCCAGGCCCGTGGGCCGGGACGTGGTCGCCCTTCCCGTGTGGTCAGCTTGCAGGTGTGGTGTGCTGACGGTCAAGGGGATGCTTGGCCCGCCGGTCACGGCGGTGTCTGGTTCAGGCGGGGCGGGAGATGGTCCAGCCGCCGGCGGTGGCCCGCACGCCCAGGTTGATCATCCGGCGGAGGTTGAGCCCGGCCATCCGCAGGTGCAGCCACTGGTCGTTCTTGCTGATACCGCGGTAGCGGAGCTGGCGGCAGCGGTTCTTGGGGCCGATCAGCCAGGCGATGGAGCGCTCGGCCATGGGCCGGTGCTGCCGGTAGGCGCCGCGGAGATCCTCCCGCGCTGCCCAGTCCCGGCGGGCCTGCCGCAAGATCACGTCCTGATCGTGCAGGCTCATGGCGCGGCCCTTGGCCCTGGCCGTGCATCGCGCGCGCAGCGGGCAGCCCTGGCAGGCGGCGCCGAAGGTGACCTTGCGGCGGCGGGTGATGCACCGGGTCACGCCGTTCGGGCAGGTCACTGTTCCCGCCTGCTCGTTCACGGTGAAGTCGTCGATGGTGAACCCACCTTCGACCGCCGGCTTGAGCGGACCTGGCTTGATGATCGCGGTGTGCCCGGCAGCGGCCAGATCCGCGCGGGCCTGGCCGGTGCCGTAGGCGGTGTCGCCGAGCACCTGGAGCCCGCGGTTCTCGCCGGCCAGCAGTTCCGGCCCGACCACGGCCTCGTGGTTAGCCTCGCCGCTGGCCTGGGTGAGCCTGCCCGCGGTGAACAGCCCAGTGCCGGGCTCGATCGCCACGTGGGCCTTATAGCCGTCCTGCCGGCGGTGCCGGCTCTTGTGCACGTGCCGGGAGTCCGGATCGACGGTGGACACCACCCGGTCAGCGGTCACCTTGCGGGCGATCCGCCACCGTCCGTCAGTGCCATCGGAGCCCTCGGCGGGCTCGACGTCCTGCCCGGCGATCAGGGCCAGCAGCGCCATCGCCTGCGCGGCCTTGCCGTCCAGGCCCGCCGCTGGGATCGCGGCCAGGACCATGGTGGCGTCGGCCACCAGCGCCGATACCAGCGCGTCTCGCGCGGCCTTGTCATCCCAGGCGATCGGCGGCTTGCCCGGGTCACCGTAGTCGTGGGCGCGGCACTTCGCGGCGATCACCGCTGCGGCGCCGGGAACCTCGCGGCAGACCCGGCGGATCGCCGCGATCAGCTGAGTCACGGTGTCCTGCGTCGCCACTGCGTCATCCAGCACCACCGAGTCCAGCGCCCGCATCGTCTTCCCGTGCAGCACCCCCGTCTGGGCGACAACCGACCGCACCGCCTCAAAGATCCGGTCCGGGCGACCGGAGGCGGCCAGCCGCCGCCGCCAGTACGTCAGCGTGGTGGGGTGGAACCCCTCATGGCCCAGCGGCAGCCCGCAGGCGACCTTCCACCGGATATCGCAGCGCACCGCCGCCACCGCGTCCCGATCCGACAGGTCCCCCAGCGCCTGCAGCACCAGCACCGACGCCGCGACCTCCCCTGGCAGGCTCGGCCGCCCCGACACCGCCGGGAACAAGTCCGCGAACAACTCCGGCGGGAACACCTCACCGCGATGCCGGGCCAGGAAAGCGAACACGCTGCCCTCCGGAACCAGATGCCCCACCAGCGCCGCCGCATCCAGCAACTGCCGGTCCGCCCGCTCTCTCCCCTGCATGAGAAGATCATCCCACGCCAGTCGAACACCTGGCCGGCAACACACTGCGTTATTCAGCAGGGTCCTAGGTCAGGACGGCCCGTCGGCTAAGACGCGGGACCGCCCGTCGGCCGGGACCGGCTGGGCCACGCTGGGTACCTGATCGCACGGCGAGGATGGCGGCCACCGGTACGCCGCGACGGTGGCCGCCTTCCCCTTGACGCGCAGCGCGGGCAGCAGTTCGTAGCCCTCCGCGGCCGGGCACCCGCGCATCGTGGCCGCGCTGGCCACGATGCTGCCGGCCGGGCGGGCCGCGTCGCACAGCCGCGCGGCCAGATTCACGGTGTCACCCACGACCGTGTACTCGACCCGCTCGCGGCTCCCGAGCAGGGCCGCGGCGACCTGGCCGGTGCTCAGGCCGATGCCGAGCCCGAACGGCTTCAGTCCCTGAGCGGCCCAGGGTGTGTTCAGCGCCTCCTGGCGGGCGTGCATGCGGGCTGCGGCGGCCAGCGCCCGCGCCTCGTGCCCGTCGAGCGGTTCTGGTGCCCCGAAAACGGCCATCACCGCGTCACCGACGTACTGCATCACGGTGCCGCCCTGGTCCAGGATGGCCTCGTTCATTGCTTGCCGGTGCTCGTTCAGCTGCGCCGCGAGCTGGGCAGGTTCTGTGGTCTCGGCGATCCCCGTGTAGCCGCGGATGTCCGACATCAGCACGGTTACGGTGAGCAACTCGGTCGTGGTGAAGGCATCGGGATCACTGCTGATGCGCTCCGCGAGGCCTCCCGGCAGCAGGCGGGTCATCCGCTGCTGCGTAGCCTCGGCGCGATTCAGCTGCTGCAGGGACTGTTCGGCCTCGCGCTGTCCGGCCCGCAGATCAGCCTGAAGCCGGGCGTTGTCCAGTGCCGTTCCGGCCGCCCGCAGCACCGCCTCGACGAAGTCCGTCCGCCCGGCCAGCCTCGGATTCACGCCCAGCCTGGCGAGCGGGGCCCCGTCGACCGGACTGGTGACGTAGACGACATGCGCATCGCCGAGATCGTCCGGGGCCGCCGTGCCGTCGCCCAGCAGGTAGCGTCCCCGCCCGGCTGACCACATGGCCAGCGTGAGGTGCCGGTCGCCCAGGGCCCGGCTCAGCGCGCGCGCGACCGCGTCGGCCGAATCGAGCCGCTGTGGGTCCAGCAGCGCCTCGACGGCCAGCGCCCGCTGCACGCGTCGCACGGCCACCGCTAGCAGGAACGCGATGGGGACAGCCATCAAGGAGAGGTTCGATGCCCAGTTAACGACGTCGGAGACATTCGTGTTCGACAAGGCGTCTACGGCCGACGCGCCGGCCAGCACAGCGAACGCGACGGCCGCGAGCGCGACCGGCACCAGTTCTCGCCGTTCTGGACGAGTGGCACGAAGAATCCGGACTGCCATCGCCGCCACGAACAGGATCAGCAATATCGCGAAGACGCCCTGGGTGACGTTGTAAAGCCAGGTTTCGAGCGTTTCGGCATTCACCAGGGTGGGCCACCAGATGGTGCCGGGGTACCCGCTCACGCGCGGATCCCATACGACGCTCCAGGCCACGGTGAGCAGCGGGGCGACAACGAAGCCGGCCCGTATCAGCCAGAGCTGCGTCCGGGTCTGCACCCGGCTGCCCGGCCAGCGCAGCAGCAACCAGCCAAGCAGGATCCCAGACAGCGGAACCGCCATCGCGCCGAGGAAATCCCATGGTCCCCACGTGGCAGTCTGCGACGACACAGCCACCACCACCGCAAGGATCAGCATCAGAGTTCCGTTGCTGCGTTGCGATGAACGCCCGAAGGAGATCCAGCCCGCGACCACCAGGGATAGGACCGCTAGCGCGAACGTCCAGTCCGAGGTGTACCTGAATGGTGACAGTGGCGACGGGTACCACAACAGGGCGATAGCGCCCGCGGCGCACAGCCATACCCACCACGGGCGCCTGAGTATGGGCAGGTGCCGCATAATCCCCCCCAGCCGCTGTGCCCACTTCTATCACGGCGCGAACGTCCCGGCTAGCCAAGGAAGCGGCCCGCGTGAGAGACCTGGGCACTGGGGGTGAGGTGCCGCTCAGCACGGGCAATCAGAGACGCCGGCCGTGGCCCTCGACGTCGTCGCTGTCATCGTCCCCGCGGGCCCGCGCGTGGCCCTCGGTGTCGTCCCCGTCGTCGCCCCTGCGGAACAGATGGCCCTCAGCGTCGTCGACCTTGGGCTGGTCGCCAGCCCCGCGGTAGTTGACGTGGCCCACGGTGTCGTCGGCATCGGTGCTGCCGGGCGCCTGGTTCTGCTCGGACATGGTGATTTTCCTCCCCTGTCAGCCGGGACCACGGGAATGCCCGGCTGTGATCCAGGATGCCCCGCGCGCCAACGGCTGTCAGTCGGTCGGCCGACACCGCCTGTGTCGGCCTGCCGACAGCTGGCCGGGCGGCCGGCCGCCTTCTTCTTTGCTACCGGGAGCCCGCAGATCCTCCGGTCGCGCGCTCGAGAGGGCATCCTGGGAGCCCAGAGAGGGCATCTGGGGATCAGGAGGTTCCCCATGCTGGAGCTACTGGCGTTCGCTCTCGCCGCGGTCGCCGTCATTGTCATGCTCCAATTCCTGGCCGACCGGACGGGCCTGCCGACCGCCGCGCTGCTGACAGTGGCCGGGCTGGTCTACGGCGTTCTCCCGGGGCCGAACCTCACGCTCGACCCGCACCTGATCCTGACCTTTGTCATCCCGCCCCTGATCTACAGCGCGGCGCTCAACTCCTCGCTGCTGGCGATCAGGAAGAACCTGCGGGTGGTAGTCAGCATGTCCATCGGGCTGGTGCTGGGAACCGCGGTCGTGGCCGGCCTCGGCATGGACCTGTTCGTGCCGGGCGTGAGCCTGGCCGCCGGCATCGCGTTCGGCGCCGCCGTGTCCCCGACCGACCCGGTGGCCGCGCTGGCCGTCGGCGGCCGCGTGGGCCTGCCGCCCCGGCTCATCACCATCATCGAAGGCGAGGGCCTGCTCAACGACGCCACCGCGCTGACCACCCTGACCGTGGCGGTCACCGCGGTGACGACCGGCGGGTTCTCCCTGGGCGACGCCGTGCTCCGCTTCCTGGTCGCCTCCGCCGGGGGCCTGGTATGCGGGGTTCTGACCGCGATCGCCGTGCGCCTCCTGCTCTCCGCCGTCCGCGACCCGCTGCTGGTCAACTGCATCTCGCTGGCCACGCCGCTGGCCGCGTACCTCTTCGGGGAGGAACTGCACGTCTCGGGCGTGCTCGCGGTCGCCGTGGCCGGGCTGATGATCGGCCACGACACCCCCCGCTTCACCTCGGGCGCCAGCCGCCTGCAGGCCACCGCCGTCTGGCACCTGGTCGATTTCCTCATCCAGGGCTTTGTGTTCCTGCTGGTCGGCCAGCAGATCGCGGCCGTCATCCGCGGCCTGAGGGCCTACCCAGCCAGCACGATCACGACCGCCGTGATCGTCAGCCTCGGCGTCGTGCTGTTGCTGCGGCCGCTGTGGCTGATCCTCACTCAGTCCCTGCCGCACACCATGCACACCCGCCGGGGCCGGGCCGCACCCCGCGACGACGACCACCTCACCGGCCGCGAGGTGGTCGTGCTGAGCTGGGCAGGCACCCGGGGCGTGATCAGCCTGGCGGCGATATTCACGCTCCCGCTGGTCGTCTCGGGCGGGGCGCCGTTCCCCAAGCGGGACCTGCTGCTGTTCTGCACCTACCTGGTCGTGGTGGTCACGCTGATCCTCCAGGGGATCACGTTCGCGCCGCTGGCGCGCGCGCTGGGCGTGCGCGCCGACCCGGCCGACGCGGTGCTGCTGCGCGCGGAAGCCCGCGCCGCCTCGGTGAAGGCCGGCCGGGCCCGCCTGAACCAGATCACGTCCGACGGCAGGGCACCAGAGCCCGCGCTGGCGTCCCTGCGGGCCAGCCTGGACCGCAAGACGCGGCGTTACCAGCAGTTGCTCGACCGGCTGGAAGCCACGGACGACGACGACACGGGCCCGCCGGCCTCGCCGGACTATGAGGCCGCCGTGCAGGCCCGCCGCGCGGTCATCGACGCGCAGCGCGAGGAACTGCTGCGCTGGCGCGACGCTGGGCACCTGCCCGACTCCAGCCTGCGCATGCTGGAACGCGAGCTCGACCACGAGGAGCGCACGCTTCCCCCGCACGATGACCACTGAGTGGTCAAGTGAGGGTAATGCGATGGCAAAATACACCCGGCTTCCCCCAGCCGCCGCCTTACTTTTAGCGGGCACTTGTCCGCAGTTGCGCGCTTGGCGCCTGCGGAGCCACCAGGCCCTACCCGCGGGAGGTGGATTGTGGCGCGCAAGGAAAACGAGACCCCGCCGATCGTCGGTTTCTTCATGATCGCGGTGCCGTCCTTAATAGCTCTGATCATTCTGATCGTGGTCATCGTCGTCTATTACCCGGGTCACGGGAAGCGGATCGCGGCCCTCTACACGTCGATGGCCACCCCGGCCAACAAGGCCGTCACCGCCGACGTGACCGCGTACACCAAGAACCAGCGCACCAGCCTCACCAAGGCCCGGGCCGACCTGGCCAAGCTGGTGCAGGCGGACGGCTCATTCGACGGCACCTTCGGTGCGATCGGCTGGCCGTCGCCGACTAACCTCGCGGCCAATGCGCTGGTCAAGGCGGACCGGAAGCGGAACCAGCTGTTCGAGCAGCAGGAGAAGGCGAAGACGCTCCGGCAGCTGCAGGCGTTCGACAAGGACGACCAGGCCGCCAACGCCGCCGTCGAGGCCCTGGTGCAGCAGGTCCGCACGGATCTAGGCCTGCCGCTGGCCAGCGGGCAGCAGTTCTGACGCCGCAGCCGCGCGCCTAGCGCAGCTCCGCGCCCGGGCCTGGCGGCGTTCGCGCCCCAGGCCTAGCGGTGTTTCGCGGCCCGCGGCAGCGGCCGCCAGGCCAACCGGGGCCGCAGCGGCTCGGCCAGCCGCTCGGCCGCCGCGCCCCGGCAGACGCCGGCCCCGTAGGCCGCCTCGTCGGCCAGGTAGCCGAGCCCGAACCGGACCGGGTCCAGGTCCGGCCGGGCGCGCAGCCACGCCGTGGCCGGCGGCCCGATCAGCAGCGACGCCAGCGCGAGCCGCCGGCCGGCCCGGACCCGCCGCGTGCGGCCGCCGGGAACAGCGAGGCCGGCGGCCACCACGGGCAGCGCGTACTGGATGGCCCACTGGCCCGTCCCGAGCCACGTCTGCCGCACCGACCCGGCCATCGGGCGCAGCACCCCCCGGGCCGGAACGCCCCACCCCCGCAGCAGCCAGACCAGCTGCCCGGTGCCCGCGCCGTAGGCGGCCAGCGCCTCGATCGGCCTGCGCGCCAGCAGCGCCGCCACCGCCGCCGCGGGCCACGCCTGCAGGACCAGCGGCGGCACCTGGCCCGGGTGCCTGCGGGCCAGCGGCGCGGCCGAGGTCCCGTACCGGAACCGCCGGGCCAGCACCGCCCCCCAGCGGTCCGGCTCGGCGTGGCTGACCTGCGCGCCCGGGTCGTACCGCACCCGCCACCCCGCGGCCGTCATCCGCCAGATCAGGTCGACGTCCTCGCCGTACCGCAGCCCTGGGTCGAACCCCGTCCCGCCGAGCGCCGCGCAGCGGACCAGCAGCGCCGCGGTGGGCACGAAGGACACCCGGGTCAGCGGCGCGACCCTGGCCTCGCCCCCGCCCAGGTCGATCGGGGCCCGCGCGTCGAGGTAGCGGCCGACCGTGCCGCCGCCGGTCACGGGACGCACCCGGGGCGCGGCCGCGCCGACCATCGGGTCGGCGAAATGCGCGGCCAGGCCCGTGATCCAGTCCGGCCCGGCCACGCAGTCGCTGTCCAGGAACGCGACGAGTGGCGTGGTCACCAGGGCCAGCCCCTCGTTCCTGGCCGGGCCGGGACCGCCAGCGACCGGCCGGCGCCGCAGCCGGGCACCGTATTTTTGTGCCGTTACGCGAACGGCTTCCTGGTCGGCCGAGCCGTCATCGACAACGATCACCGGGTAGCTGTTCCCGAGCGCCGCCAGGCAGCGGTCGAGTGCGCCGGGCCGGTCCCGGACCGGGATCACCACCGTGACCTCGGCGGGATGATCCCGCGCGGGCGGGCGCGGGTGCGCCAGCCCGGTGTCGGTGAGCCGCCGCGCCAGCCGGCCGCTGGCGATGGAGCCGACCGGGCGGGAGCGCAGCTCGCCGAGCGCCCGGACCCCGGCCGCGTTCAGCCGCAGCAGCCGCGGCGGCGACCCCCCGAACAGCACATCGTCGCCGACGAACTTGGTCTCGGCGTCGAACTCAACGCCGAACCCCTCGGGCAGCGGCACCGTCTCGCGCGTCACGGTGCAAGTATCCCGGCGCCGGTCACTCACCGCCGCGCCCCGCCCGCCTCTCCCGGTGCGCCCGGCCCCTCCGCTGCGCGCTGCGGCAAGATCACCCCTTGGGGGGTGATGACACCGGCCCAACCGCCTCGGATGCTGGAGTACACGTCAATGGCAGGTTGCGAGGGGCAATCCGGTGCGCCCACGCCCGCGCCGTCACAAGGGAGGCGACAGTATGGCAGCTGACCAGGCCTCAACCAACAACGACGCGGCAGAGCCGGTGATCGCCAGGGTCGTGGGGGCGGTCATCCAGCCGGGCGGCAGGAATATCGACTGGAAAAAGGTCCGTGCAGCTGGCGGCGTTATTGCTGGCCTCTCGGTGATACTCGGAGTCAGGCACCGTAGGTGGCGTTACGCCCACACTTTCGGCGTGGTGCTGGGAATTGCCGCAGCGGCAGCGGCACACCTGAAGGATAAATACGTCCGGGCGCCTGAAAACGAATGAATGTGCTCCACGCGGGATGGCCACGGCCGTCAGCAGCCGGAGGACCTGTGCGGCGGTTCGTGCCAAGTGCGGTGACCGGCTTGCCCGCGTGGCCTGACCAAGTTGTGCCTGTTGCTACAGAGCCAGGCCGCCGTCGACCGGGAGGACGGCACCGGTGATGGCGCCGGTGCCGTCGCCGGCCAGCCAGACCAGGGCGGCGGCGACCTCGTCGGGGTCGAGCAGCCGCTGCACGGGCTGCTGGGCCGCGAACGACGTCACGCCGGGCAATCCGTAGAGCCGTGCGCTCTCGGCCAGGATCGGTGTGTCCGTGGACCCCGGGCTGACCGCGTTCGCGGTGACGCCGGTCCCGCCGAGCTCGGCGGCCAGCGCCCGGATCAGCCCGGTCACGCCGGCCTTGGCCGCGCAGTAGGCCGCGAGCATCGGCAGCCCGCGCGTGGCCGCCGCGGACGCGACCGCGAGGAACCGCCCGCTGCGCGGCTCCGGGCGGCGCAGCAGCGCCGGGATCGCGGCCCGGGCCAGGCCGATCACACCGCCCAGGTCGGTGTCGAGCACCGCACGCTGCTGCTCGTCGGGCATCTCCCAGAGCGGCACGCCGCCGGCTATCACCCCGGCGGCCGCGACCGCGGCGTCCAGGCCGCCCCAGTGCCGCTCAGCCTCGGCCACGGCCGCGGCCATCTGGCTGGCGTCGCGCACGTCGGCGGCGAAGGCCAGGGCAGCGCTCGCGCCTCCGGCCGCGGCGGTGGCCTCGGCCACCACCCGGTCCAGCTCGTCCCGGCTGGCCAGCGGGTAAGGCAGGGCCGCGTCGTCGGCGCACCGGTCTACGGCCAGAACGGACCAGCCCTGCGCGGCCAGGCCGCGCACGGTGGCCGCGCCGATCCCGCGGGCCCCGCCGGTGACCAGCGCGACCCGCGTCATCCCGCACCCTGCGTATCCGGCCCACCCAGGGTGCGGGTGAAGCCGGGCGGGACCACGACATCGTCCTGGCTCAGGTCGCGGACCGAGGAATGGCCCAGGCCGAGCAGGGCCGAGTCGATGCCGCCGCGCAGGATGTCGAGCACGTTCTCCACGCCGGCCTGGCCGTTCGCGGCCAGCCCCCACAGGTAAGCCCGGCCGATCATCACCGCGCGCGCTCCCAGCGCCAGCGCCTTGACCACGTCGCTGCCACGCCGCACGCCGCCGTCGAGCACCACCTCGACCTGGTCGCCCACGGCCGCGGCGATGGCGGGCAGGGCCCGGATCGTGGCGGGCGTGCCGTCCAGGTTGTTGCCGCCGTGGTTGGACACGGAGATCGCGGTGACCCCGGCGTCGGCCGCCCGCCTGGCGTCGTCCACCCGGATCACGCCCTTGAGCATGAACGGGCCGCCCCACTGCTCGCGCAGCCAGCGCACGTCGTCCCAGGTCGGCAGCGGCGCGCCCAGCCACTGCCCGTACGCGCCGAAGAACGTGGGGGCGGCCTCCCCCGGGCCGGCCATGTTCGGGACGGTCAGGTCGGGGGGCCGGCCGGTCCGGGCGTAGCCGGCCAGCCACCGCGGGCGCATCAGCACCTCGGGGGCGAACCGGGCCATGGTCTTGAGATCGACGCGTTCCGGGATGGCCGGGCTGCCCCAGTCCCGGCCGTTGGAGAACGACCAGTCCAGGGTCAGGATCAGCCCCGCCGCCCCGGCGGCGCGGGCCCGGTCGGTGTGACCGGCCATCTGGTCTCGCGTGCCGGCCCAGTACGTCTGGAAGAACGTCTTGGGGTTGGCCGCAACGACGTCCTCAACCGGCTTGCTGGCGAACGAGCTCAGGCCCATGGCCGTGTCCCGGGCCGCGGCCGCGCGGGCCACGGCGACCTCGCCGTCGGGGTGCACGGCCTGCACCCCGGTCGGCGAGATGATCACCGGCAGCGAGACCGGCTGGCCCATGACCGTGGTGTTCAGCTCGCGCTTGGCCGAGAGCCCGGCCACATGCGGGGCGAAGCCAAGCTCGCTGAAGGCCGCGACGTTGTCGGCCACGGTGACGCCCTTCTCCGAACCCGCCAGCAGCGCGCTGTACACAGACGCGGGCAGCCGCCGCTTGGCCCGCCGCTGCGCCTCGGCGACCGTCTCGAACCAGGGGTTGCTCATCGGTCAATCTTCCGTGATCGCCCTCCCGGCCGGGAACCCGGCCAGCGGGTCCTCGTCGCACGGCCGCGGGCCGATCGTCCCGGGCACCGGCCGAGGGCCGATTGTCACCGGCACCGGCCCGCGGCGGGAGTGATCTGCCGCGGGCCGCGGCGCCGCCGCCCGGTCCGCGGCCTGCAGCGCCTCGGCGCCATGGCCGGCGGCGCACTCGGGATCCGGCCCGTCGAGCGGCAGCCCGGTGAAGAACTTGGCCGCCATGCAGCCGCCGCGGCAGGAGTCGTAGAAGCCGCACGAGCGGCAGGCGCCCCCGGACTGTGGCTCGCGGAGCCGGGCGAACAGCTCGGCGTCGCGCCACACCGCCTGGAAGCCGCCGGGCTGGCGGACGCTGCCGGCCAGGAACTCCTCATGGATGGCGAACGGGCAGGCGTAGACGTCGCCGACCGGGTCGATCAGGCACACCACGCGGCCCGCCCCGCACATGTTCAGCCCGGGCAGCGCTCCCCCGTACGGCGCCAGGTGGAAGAACGAGTCACCGGTCAGCACCTGCTCGCCGTGCGCCGACAGCCAGTCGTAGATCTGGCGCTGCTGCGGCGCGGTCGGGTGCAGCTCGGGCCAGGTGTCCGCGCCGCGGCCCGAGGGCCGCAGCCGGGTCAGCCGCAGCTGCGCGCCGTAGGTGTCGGCCAGCGCCTTCAGCTCGTCGAGCTGGCTCACGTTGTGCCGGGTGACCACGACCGACAGCTTGAAGCCGCGGAAACCGGCCGCGCTGAGGTGCTGCATGGCGCGGACCGCCGTGGCGTACGACCCGGCCCCCCGCACCGCGTCGTTGACCTCGGCGGTCGCCCCGTCCACCGAGATCTGCACGTCAACGTAGTCCGACCCGGCCAGGCGCCGGGCCACAACGGCATCGATCCTGATGCCGTTGGTGGAGAACTTGACGCCGACCTGGTGCCCGGTGGCGTAGTCGACAAGCTCCCAGAAGTCGGGCCGGACCGTGGGCTCGCCGCCGCCGATGTTGACGTAGAACACCTGCATCCGCTGCAGCGTGTCAATGACCTCCCGGCACTCCGCGGTGGTCAGCTCGCGCGGGTCCCGCCGGCCGGAGCTCGACAGGCAGTGCACGCACGCGAGGTTGCACGCGTAGGTCAGCTCCCAGGTCAGGCAGATCGGCGCGGCCAGGCCGCGCTCGAACTGCTCGACCAGCCGCCCCGGGCGGGCCGGGCGCTCCTCCGCCAGCTCGGTCACGGTCATGACGCGGCCCGCCTTTCTCTGATCATCTGCGAGGCGGCCAGGGTGGCCAGGGCCCGCTCGTACGCGGGCAGCGCGTCCGGGCCGACGCCCGCAGCCGCGCAGGCCAAGCGCGCGGTCGGGTGCTCGGCCAGCTCGCGCAGCACCGCCAGCACCGTGGTGTTCTTCAGGAACGACAGCCGCCGGGTGCCGAAGTGATACAGCAGCGCGCCGAACGGCTCGGGCCGGACCGCGACCCGGTCGTCCAGGCACCACGGGCGGTCCAGATCGAACCCGGGGCGGGCGCCCACGTCAGTAGACACCGCACATCCCGTCGATCGACACCTCCTCGACCAGGAGTTCCTCGGCCACCAGCGCCTCGTCGCCGGCGTGCTCGTCGCGCTGCGGCTGGGCCCGTGCTTCAGGAGCCGAGGTCTCAGGGGCCGATGTCTCGGGGGCCGGTGTCGCTTCTGTCATGGTCTGCTGGGTCATGACCGCCTCCGCTCGCTGCCGGTGGATGTTGGCACTCAGTGCGACCGTAAGGGCACCAGGTGCCTCACGTCCAAGGTCAGTGCCTGGCGTAGGCCACGGCGGCCAGGCCGATGCCCTGCGGCCGGGACCAGGCGGAGAGGTAGACCAGCAACTCGGCGGCCCGCAGCCCCGCGGCCGACGGGGCGTACCGGACGGTTAGCGTGCAGGACTTCCCGGGCGAAAGGCGTCGCATGCACCGGACCGGCACAGAAAAGTCACGCTTGGCCGGGCCGGTAATCCGCAGCCCGGTCACCGTTATGGGCGAGCGGCGGTTGTTCGTTACGGTAAGTGGCATTTCCACCTTCGCGCCGACCGGGCGCCAAGGGAAAGACATGGAAATTGGCCGGAACAAGGAAGGGAAATCGCCTGCCGGCCGGTCGGGGCTGGTCATCACGACGATCACGGCCCCGGCCACAAGGATGACGAGAGACGCCGCGACCAGGGCCGCGTTGCGGACCAGGCCGCTCCTGGCCGGGACCGGTCCGGAGGGCCGGCGCCCGGCTCGCGTGCGGCCTGGCCGGGTCAGCATGGCGCGGCGGCCGCCGGCTTTCCCGCCCATTTCCGCTCCCCCACTCGCTCATACCGGGATGTCAGAACTGATCCCAGGAACGGCATGGTCTCATACCGGCATAGGAGCCGGGCTACAGCCCAGAAATATCACGCGAGAATCTGTTAGCATTCTCGTTTCTTAAGCCGGGCGGTATCCGATTCGACCTGTCATACCAGCCGATTGGCCCAGGGCGGGGCAGGCGGCCGGGTCGTCCGGTCCGGCTGGCTGGTGAGCCGCTCGAGCATCGGCATCAGGTCTGCTGGTTCAGCAGGGCGGCCGCGACAGCGACCTCGGTCCCGGCCAGGCCGACCGAGCAGAACATGGTGACCTCACCCGGCGCCGGCCGCGCCGGGCCTGCCCCGGCCAGGCAGGAGGCGAGCGAGCTCATCCGCTCCCGGTAGTCCGTCCCGGCCAGGAAGAACGGGCGAGGATAGGAGTCAACCTGGGCCAGCGAGTCAGTCGCGATGATCCCCGCCCGGCCGGCCAGGTCCACCGGGCACTCGTGGGCCCCGGCTTCCTTCGGGCCGAGCGTGGTCACGTGCGCGCCCTCCCGCACCCACCCGCCCTCGATCACCGGCTGCCGGCTGGTGGTGGCCAGCACCACGATGCCGGCGCCGGCCACGGCCTCGCGCGGTCCCGCGGCGGCGGTTACCGGCAGCCCGAGCTCCGCGCGGGCCTGCTGCGCGAAGGCATCCCGGCGGCCCGGGTCCCGGCCGTACACGCGGACCTGGCGCAGCGTGCGGACGTCACGAATCGCCCACAGCTGGAAGTAGGCCTGGCGCCCGGTGCCGACCAGGCCGAGCGTGTCCGCGGCCGGATCGGCCAGCAGGTCGACCGCCACGGCGCCGATGGCGCCGGTCCTGGCGCCACCGAGGAAGGTTCCCGTGACCGCGCCGGCGATCCGGCCGGTGCCGTCGTCGTACACCACGGTCAGCTGGTCGTCGCCCTCGGTGGGCAGGGTGTCATAGACCCGGAATCCATAGCCGGCGCTGGCCACGCGTCCCGCGGTGAAGATGATGTCGCCGCTGCCCAGGCCCGCGCGGACCCGGGCGGGGGCGATCAGCCCGCCGGATTGCTCGGCGGCCAGGCAGTCCCGCACCGCGGTGATCGCCATGGCCGGCTGCAGGCGCCGCCGGACGGCCGCATCGTCGAGGACCCGCACGCCTGCCATCGTAGGGTTTCGCCGCGCCGCGGGGGCGGGCGGTCAGCGCGCGGCCGCGAGCAGGTCGCGCCGGTGCCGCAGGCACCAGCGCCGCGCGCGGGTGGCCGGCTCGGCGACCTGGTGCCAGTGGTCGGCGAAGCCCTGGTGCCCCGCGGCGGCCGCCTCGGTGACGATGGCGTAGGTCCAGTCGTGGTTGGCCACCACCGCCTCGGCCACGTGCCGCCGCTCGGCCCGGGTCAGCCCGCAGGCGTGCAGGAAGATCCGGAACCGCTCGATCGCCCGGCCCTGGCGGCAGTCGGTGATATCCCTGTCGTCCTGCAGCGGGGCCCAGGACCGGGCGGCGGCGGCGATGTCCCAGGCCGCGCTGCCCGGCCCGGCCAGGTCGAAGTCGATCAGTGCCATGGCCCGGCCGCCGCGGAACACCAGGTTGGCGGGGTGCACGTCGTTGTGGCTGACCAGGCCGGTGCGGAACCGGGCCGGGATCGGCCGGGGCCACCGGTAGCCTGCGGGGTCA
The DNA here is from genome assembly GCA_963844655.1 of uncultured Actinomycetota bacterium. Classification (GTDB taxonomy): domain Bacteria; phylum Actinomycetota; class Actinomycetes; order Streptosporangiales; family Streptosporangiaceae; genus JASHPR01. Next base: position 89,506 of record CAWJPA010000004.1, read on the forward strand.
AAGGACGCCACGGCCCGGTGGTAGCGGCGCAGCAGGTCGGCCACGCTGATCAGGGCGGCGTCGGTGAGCGTGTCCTCGGGCAGCGGCGGGACCGCGGCCTGGCCCTCGATGTAAGTCAGCACCTCGGTGTCCGCGTTGACCCCGAGGACCCGGGGGGCGCCGTCGAAGCCGACGGCCGACAGGTGGGTGAGCAGCGCGTGGGTGGCCCGCCAGCAGGGCGCGGCCGGGCGGAACACGGTGTCGCCGACGCGGATGGCCAGGCCGCGGTTGGCCGTCCCGCCGGTTAACGGGCCGGTGGATAGTGCCCCGTCGGAGCCCAGCTGCGGGCTAGAGCGCGCTGGTCTCCTGGTCCACTCGGCTGAGCAGGGAGCGGGCGAGACTCGCGTGGGTGACCAGGCCATGGACCATTCCTCCTCGGATCGCGGCGCTGACCGCAGCGTCCTTGGCGACGCCGTGGGCGACCAAGAGCACAAAAGGGATCCGCTCGAGCGCCGGGCCGGGTGTCACGATCATCCGGCTGTCCAGCGGGGTGGCGATGGGCCTGCCGTCCTCGCCGATGAACACGCCGGCCACCTCGGCACACACCCCGAGCCGGGCCAGGGCGGCGCGCTCGGCGGGCGTGATGGCGTCGTAGATAGTGGACAGGCCCGGGGCCCAGGCGCCGATAGCGACCACGGCCATGGTCACGGACGGCACTAGCGCGAAGGCGCCGGCGATGTCGGCCTGGCGGCGGATCGCCGCGGCCGACCGGGCGTCGTTCAGGATCATCGGCGCATAGAAGACGTGCGCCGGCCCGCCGCCAATGCGGGCCACGCTGCGGACCAGGTCCAGCAGGTCCCGGCCGTCGGGCGGCGGCACCGCGCCGGTGAGCTGCACGATCGGGCAGGGCGGCATCTGGGTCAGCGCCGCGGCCAGCCCGCTCAGCGTGCGCGACCAGGACATGCCCACGACATCACCCGGGCTGATGAGGTCCATCAGGGCCTGGCCCGCGGCCTCGCCGAGACGGCGGCGCAGCGCCGGCCCGTCGTGGTCGGGGAAGTTGAACACGAAGGCCTGTTTGAGGCCGAAGGCCGAGCACAGCTCGGCGGACAGGCCGGCGTCCAGGCTGCCCCCGGGCAGCCCGATCTCGATGCGCACCATCCCGGTCTGCCGGGCCGAGTCGAGCAGCCGGGCCACCCGGAACCGGCTGATGCCGAGCTGGTCCGCGATGTCGACCTTGGACACGCCCTCGAGGTAGTACTGCCGCGCCACCCGGGCCGCGAGCACAACCTCGGCCGGCCGGTCGGCCGACAACCCGGCCATCGGTCCTCCCCGTCGAGCCGCGCTGAGTCTGGGTTAAGAGCCGCTCATTTGAGCGCTCTGCCCTCATATTTTCAGCTTTTCTTGACTTTGCCTAGCCACCGGATCAATGTGTTCATACATGAGCGTTATCCGCTCAGATGAGCACAAGCCAGGACGCGGTTTGCCCGCTCGGCGGTCACCTGAAAGAGGAGACGCGACGATGGCTCAAGGGTTAACTCCCGGGCTCAGCCGGAGGTCCTTCCTGCTCGGGACCGGCGCCGCGGCGCTGTCCCTGACGGGCTGCGCCACCGGGGCCGACCAGCTCTTCACCGGCGGGGCCCCGGCGAACACGATCACCGTCGCGATCGTCTCCAACTCGCAGATGCAGGACGCGATCAGCCTCTCCTACCTGTTCGAGCGGGAGCATCCGGGCGTCAGGCTCAAGTTCGTGTCGCTGCCGGAGAACGAGGCCCGGGCCAAGATCACCACCGATGTGTCCACCAAGGGCGGCGAGTTCGACGTCGTGATGATCAGCAACTACGAGACCCCGATGTGGTCGGCGAACGGGTGGCTGGTCAACCTGCAGCCGTATATCGACAAGACGCCCGGCTACGACGCCCAGGACTTCCTGCCCCAGCTCCGGGCCACGCTCTCGCATAAGGGCGACCTGTACTCGGTGCCGTTCTACGGCGAGTCGTCGTTCCTGATGTACCGCAAGGACCTGATGGCCAGGGCCGGGATCAAGATGCCGCTGCACCCCACCTGGGACCAGGTGGCCGATATCGCGGCCCGGATGCACAACCCGGCCAAGGGCATGGCCGGCATCTGCCTGCGCGGCGACCCGGGCTGGGGCGAGAACCTGGCCCCGATCGACACCGTCATCAACGCCTACGGCGGGCGGTGGTACGACATGTCCTGGCAGCCGCAGCTGACCAGCCCCGAGGTCGAGCACGCGGTGACCAAGTACATGACGACGGTGCAGAAGTACGGCGAGCCGGGCGCGCCCTCGGCCGGCTTCTCCGAGTGCGCCACGCTCTACGGCCAGGGCGACGCGGCCATGTGGTACGACGCCACTTCCGCAGTGGGGGTCATCGAGGACCCGACCGCCGGCCACGTGGCCGGCAAGAACGGCTACGCCTGGGCCCCGACCCAGGACGGCCGCCCGTCCGGCTGGCTGTACACATGGTCCCTGGCCATCCCGTCCACCTGCGAGCACAAGCAGGCGGCCTGGGACTTCGTGTCCTGGATGACGTCGAAGTCGTACATCAAGACCGTGGGCGAAAAGCTGGGCTGGTCCCACGTGCCGCCGGGCAGCCGGTTCTCCAGCTACCAGATCCCGCAGTACAAGAAGCTGTCCGCGGTCTACGGCCCGCTCACGCTGCAGTCCATCAACGCCACCAACTCCCAGCATCCGACGCTGAAGCCGGTGCCGTACACCGGCATCCAGTTCCTCGACATCCCCGAGTTCCAGGACCTCGGCACCAACGTCAGCGAGCAGTTCAGCGCGGCCATAGCCGGGAGCCAGTCGGTGGCCTCCGCGCTCGCCCAGGCGCAGAACTACGCCCGGGCCGTCGGCGACACCTACCGGACGGCGTGATGACCAGACCCGCCGCGACACGGAGGCATTCATGACCGCGATCGCTCCAGTGGCGAGCACCGCCCCTCAGGCCCGCACCCGGCCCGACCGGCGCAAGCAGGGCTGGGTGCGGCGGGCCCCGCTGCTGCCGGCCCTGATCTTTACGATCATCGTGACCCAGCTTCCGTTCCTGTTCACGCTCTGGTACTCGCTGCAGTCCTGGAGCCTGGTCCGGCCCGGGTCGCAGCACTTCGTCGGGCTGAGCAACTACGCCGACGTGTTCACGGACAGCCAGTTCCGCCAGACCGCGATCAACAGCGTGGTGATGACCGTGGGCGTGGTGCTCATCGCCATGCTCATCGGGGTGTGCCTGGCCCTGGTCCTGGACCGGAAGTTCCCCGGCCGGGGCATCGTGCGCACTCTGCTGATCACGCCGTTCCTGATCATGCCGGTGGCCGCCGCCCTGCTGTGGAAGACGGTCATGCTGGACCCCACGTTCGGGATCGTGAACTTCGTGCTCCGGCCGTTCGGGATCGGCCACTTCGACTGGATCGGCAGCTTCCCGCTGGGCTCGGTCATGATCGAGATGATCTGGCAGTGGACGCCGTTCATGATGCTGCTGGTGCTGGCCGGCCTGCAGAGCCAGCCCAAGGACATCCTGGAGGCGGCCAGCACCGACGGGGCCAGGCCGCTGCAGATCTTCCGCGAGCTGACCCTGCCGCACCTGCGCCGGTACATCGAGCTGGGTGTCGTGCTCGGGGCCATCTACGTCGTCAACGAGTTCGACGCGGTCTACATGATGACCCAGGGCGGTCCCGGGATCTCCAGCGCCAACCTGCCCTTCTACATCTACCAGCGGGCCTTCCTCGGCTTCCAGGTCGGCCAGGCAGCGGCGATGGGCGTGGTGGTCGTGGTGGCCACGATCATCATCGCCACGTTCGCCCTCCGGCTGATCTTCACCTCATTCTCCGGCACAGAGCAGGCGGCGTGATGGCCAGCGCAGATCAGATCGTGACCGAGGCTCAGACCGCGACCGCACCGGGTCGGCCCGAGATCAGGAAGGTGCGCGGCCGGCGCCGCCGCGGCAACGTGGCCTGGGGCATCGTCGGCTGGGTCGTGGGGATCGTGTTCTTCTTCCCGGTCCTGTGGATGGTGCTGACCGGGTTCAAGACCGAGGCCCAGGCCTACACCAACACCCCGACGCTGATCTTCAAGCCGACGCTGTCGCAGTTCAGCACCGTGTTCTCCAGCGGCATCTGGCCGTACGTGGCCAACTCGGCGTTCGCCACGATCGTGTCCACGATCCTGGTCCTGGCCCTGGCCACGCCGTGCGCGTTCGCGCTGTCGCTGCGGCCGGTCAGGAAGACCCGCGACGTGCTGTTCTTCTTCATCAGCACGAAGATGCTGCCGGTCGTGGCGGCGATCATCCCGATCTACATCGCCGCGCGCAACCTGCACATGCTGGACAACATCTTCACCCTGGTCATCCTGTACACGGCGATGAACCTGCCGATCGCGGTCTGGATGATGCGGTCGTTCTTCCTCGAGGTGCCCAGCGAGCTGCTCGAGGCCGCCCAGATGGACGGGGCGCCCCTGCGCAAGACCATGCTCGAGGTGATCTTGCCTGTGGTCGCCCCCGGCTTGGCCGCGACGGCGCTGATCTGCAGCATCTTCGCCTGGAACGAGTTCTTCTTCGCGGTGAACCTCACCGCGACCGAGGCCGCCACCGTCCCGGTGTTCCTGGTCGGGTTCATCTCGTCGGAGGGCCTGTACTTCGCCCAGCTCTGCGCGGCGGCCACCATCGCCACACTGCCGGTCGTCCTGGCCGGGTGGATCGCCCAGCGGCAGCTCGTCCGCGGCCTGTCCTTCGGCGCCATCAAATGAACCACGGGCAAGTGAGCACCGGACCGATCACAGGAGACGATCATGGCTAAGGTCACCTACGAGGCCGCCACCTGCATCTACCCCGGGGCGGAACGGCCCGCGGTGGACGGGCTCAACCTGGCGGTCGGGGACGGCGAGTTCGTGGTCATGGTGGGCCCGTCGGGGTGCGGGAAGACCACGGCGCTGCGGATGCTGGCCGGCCTGGAGGAGATCGACGACGGGTCGATCCGGATCGACGACAAGGACATGGTGGGCGTGCCGTCGCGGGACCGCGACATCGCGATGGTGTTCCAGAACTACGCCCTGTACCCGAGCAAGACGGTCGGCGAGAACATGGGGTTCGCGCTGAAGATGCAGGGCGTGGACAAGGACCAGCGCGCGCGCCGGGTCCGGGAGGCGGCCAAGCTGCTCAACCTGGAGGACTTCCTCGACCGCAAGCCGCGCCACCTGTCCGGCGGGCAGCGGCAGCGGGTGGCCATGGGCCGGGCCATCGTCCGCGAGCCCAAGGTGTTCTGCATGGACGAGCCGCTGTCCAACCTGGACGCCCAGCTGCGGGTGCAGACCCGCACCCAGATCGCGGAGCTGCAGCGGCGGCTGAAGATCACCACCCTGTACGTCACCCACGACCAGGTCGAGGCCATGACCATGGGTGAGCGGGTGGCGGTGATGCGCGACGGGCACCTGCAGCAGTTCGCCTCGCCCACCGAGCTCTACGACCACCCGGTGAACGTGTTCGTGGCCGGCTTCATCGGCTCCCCGGCCATGAACCGGTTCGACGGCGAGCTGGCCTCCGACGGGATCAGGATGGGCGGGATCACCGTGCGCCCGTCCGACGCCCAGATGCGCGCGGCCCAGGGCCATGCCAACCTCATCGTCGGCGTCAGGCCCGAGCACATGTCGATCGGCGAAGGCGACCTCAAGCTGCAGGTCGACCTCGTGGAGGACCTGGGCAGCGACTTCTACGTCTACGGGCACCTGGCCGAGGGCGCGGCCACGAACGTGATCGTGCGGGCCGGCCGCGAGCACCCGCGGCCCGGCGAGGCCATCAAGATCAAGCCGGACGCAGCCCAGCTGCACCTGTTCGACGCGGCCACCGGCGAGCGGGTCGGCGACTGAGCCCAGGGCACGGACAATGGGTACTCAGAAGGGGGCATGATGCGCGCCGTTGTCTGGGAGAAGCCAGGCCAGGTCGTGGTGACCGAGGTGCCAGATCCCAGCCCCGCGCACGGGCAGCTGATCGTGCGGGTGGCGGCCTGCGGCATCTGCGGCACCGACGTGCACATCGCGGACGGCGAATTTCCGCCCACGCCGTACCCGATCGTCCCCGGGCACGAGTTCTCCGGGGTGGTGGTGGCCCGCGGCCCCGAGGTCGACGACGGCTGGCGCGAGGGCGAGCGGGTCGCGGTCGACCCCTCGCTGTTCTGCGGCCACTGCCCCGCCTGCCGCGCCGGCCGGGGCAACCTGTGCGCGAACTGGAACGCGATCGGTGACACCGTCGATGGTGCGTTCGCCGAGTACGTGGCCGTGCCCGCGGCCAACGCTTACCGCATCCCGGACAGCGTCGGTGACGCCCAGGGCGCCCTGGTCGAGCCGCTGTCGTGCGCCGTGCACGGCCTGCGCAGGCTCGGCGACGTGCTCGGCCAGGATGTGCTGCTGATGGGCGCGGGCACGATGGGCCTGCTGCTGCTGCAGCTGATGAACCGGGCCGGCGCGCGCTCGGTCACGGTCATCGACCGCAAGCCGTCCCGCCTCAAAGCGGCGGAGGCGGTCGGGGCCGCCAGGACCGCGGCCGACGTGTCCGAGCTCGAGGGCCGGGTCTTCGCCGCGGCCGTGGACGCGACCGGCGTGCCGCAGGCGATTGAGGCCGCGTTCGGCGCGCTGGACCGGGGCAGCCGCCTGATGATCTTCGGTGTCACCAGCGGCGACGCGATGGTCTCGCTGTCCCCGTTCCGCATCTACAACGACGAGATCACGGTCATCGGGTCCATGGCGGTGCTGAACAGCTTCGGCGCCGCAGCGGAGCTGCTGGCCGCGGGCGCGGTCGACACCGCGCCGCTGCTCGGCCCGCCGTTCCCGCTCGGACAGTTCCCCGAGGCCCTGGCCCGGGTCCGCGCGGGCGGAGGCATCAAGGTTCAGGTCGCCCCGGGCGCGCCGGACCGCTGACCACCTGATGAATGCCATCGATCTGCGCGGCTAGAACCGCCGTTCGGCGCCGCGCAGATCGGAGGCGTTGTGCGTCAGAGTGGGCGGACGTTCTCCGCCTGCGGTCCCTTCTGCCCCTGGGTCGTGTCGAACTCGACCTTCTGGTTCTCATCCAGCGACCTGTAGCCGGAGCTCGCGATCGCGGAGAAGTGGACGAACACGTCCGCCGTCCCGTCATCGGGGGCGATGAAACCAAAGCCCTTGTCGGCGTTGAACCACTTCACTGTTCCTGTTGCCATCTGTACAAGTCCTCTATCCGTCATGCCACGACGCGACTTCGCGGCGCCGACCGAGAGCATACCGGTCCTGGGTCCGGGACGGAGCCCTCCCCCCGGTCGTGGTCTGCCGCACCGCCAGCCGCCGCGCCGGCCCAGCACTCTGCTCGCGGTCACCGATGCCGCTCACATGCAGCCAACCGTCCGGCCCGTTTCAGCGCATTTCAGCGCCGTTTCAGCGGTCATTGCCACACTCCTCGTGGGCCGCACCCAGGTCTCATCCTGCGCGAGGGCCGGATCGCAACAGGAAGGCAGGCGGACAGATGCCTAGGACACACATCGCGGCACGGGTCCGGGGGTGGTGGGCGCTGGCCGCGCTGATCGGCGCCGCCACCATCGTGACGGCGGCGGCCGCCGGGCCCGCGGCCGCCGCGCCCAGCCAGGCCGCGGATGGCGCAGCGCTGCAGGCGCTCGCGCCGCCCAGCCTGTTCACCTGGGGGGATGAGGCCCTGGGCGACCTCGGCAACGGGGTGAACGGCCCAGACCAACTCGCGGTTTCCTTCGGGAAGCCTGACATGATCGCAGCCTCGCCGGCCCCCATCCCGCTGCCGGCGAGCGTCAGGCAACTCGTCGCCTTCAACGACGACGGCATGGCGCTGCTGTCCAACGGAACGGTCGCGACCTGGGGAGATGGCTCGTATGGCCAGACCGGCGACGGAGTGAGGAACATTAGTCTCATCCCGATCGTCCTTTCCGGCCTGACCGGCATCACCCAGATCGCTGGTAACGGCGGAGACGAGATGGCGCTGGATTCCAGCGGCACGGTCTGGGTCTGGGGAAACAATTACTCCGGCCAGGCCGGCAACGGCACACATGGCGGGGTGATGCTCACGCCACAGCGGGTCCCCGGGCTAAGCGGCGTGGTCCAGATCGCGGCCGGCGACGCGTCTGACTACGCCCTGAAGTCCGATGGCACCGTCTGGGCCTGGGCGTACAACGGAGAAGGCGAGCTGGGCGACGACACGACCCTGAACCGCCTCTACCCGTCGCAGGTGCCGGGTCTGACGGGGATCGGGAAGATCGCCGCCGGGCAAGAGGTCGCCTATGCGATTCGCGCCGACGGATCAGTCATGGCCTGGGGAAACAACCGGTATGGGCTGCTCGGCAACGGGACCGGCACCGGGATGTCCACCATTCCCGTGCAGGTGCCGGGCCTGACCGGCATCACGCAGATCTCCGCGGACTTGTTCGAGGCGTTCGCGCTCACCTTTTCGGCGGGCACGGTCTGGACCTGGGGCGATGGCGTCGCCGGTGACGGCACGACCGGCCCGCACCTCACCCCGGTGCAGATCGGCCTGAGTGGCGTCAGCCAGATCGCCGCGGGCGACTTCGACGCGGTCGCGGTGATGTCCAACGGGTCGGTCCTGATGTGGGGTTCCAACGGCGAGGGCCAGCTCGGCATGGGCACGACTGACTCCAATGCGCATCCCAGCCCTGTGCTGGTCAGCACGCTCGCCGGCGGGAGCGTGGCGGCCGCCGGCCAGGACGACGTCATGGTGGTCGCCTCGCCCGCGCCACGGATCCCCAGCGTGATCGACGACACCCAGGCCGGGGCGGCCCAGGTGCTGCAGGCCGCAGGCTACGTGCTCGGCCGTGTCAGCACGGTCGTCGACATCACCTGCCAGTACGTCGGGGTCGTGAAGACCCAGAGCCCGGTCGCGGGGACCGTCGCCCAGCCTGGCACCATCGTCTCTGTGGCGATCGGGAAGGCAGGCGGCAAATGCCTCGGCTAGTGGTAGATGCCCTCGATGGTGAGTGGTGATCTCGCAGGTGCCAACGTAAGACCGCATGCCACAGCCGCACATCGGGAGTTCCCCCATTGTTCGATCACCGGGAGAGCGGCGTCCTTCGTGTCAGTTGGCGATGGATACATGCCTGTGCACGGTCGCCGGGTCGTCGAGCAGCGCGAGAATGCATGCGGCAAGGTCGGCGCGGGAGACGTTGAATCCGTGCGGCAGGTTCCGGTCGATCGCAGTGCGGTAGGTGCCCGTGGCGGGCTTGCCGGTCAGCGCAGGCGGGCGCAGGATCGTCCAGTCCAGGTCGCTGTGCCGGATTTCGTCCTCGCCGGAGCGCATGTCGGCGCACACATGGCGCAGGAACGTGCGCCGCGCCACTGGCTTGACCAGATAGCGCATGTACGGGCTTTCGCCGTCGTCGGCGACGATGGAGCCGCTGACCTGAACGAGACGCCGGGTGCCGGTCTTGTCCATCGCCTGGATGATGCTGCGCACGCTGTCCCTGATGACCGTGGTGGGTCCGGTGCCGCGCGGGCCTATCGAGGAGATGACGGCGTCTGCGCCTTCCAGGGCAGCAGCGATGGAGGCCGGGTCCATCACGCTGGTGGTAACGACCCGCAGCCGCCGATGAGCCGGGACAGCCAGGCGCGCCGGGTCGCGGGCGATCGCGGTGACCTCATGACCGGCAGCAAGCGCCTGGCCGGTGAGGCTTGTCCCGGTGGCGCCTGTCGCGCCAAAGATTGTGAGTTTCACTGGGTTCGCCTTTCGCGAGTTCAGGTTGATGCTGTGGTGATCTGCCGCGAAGGCGGTCTCTTCGGTCCGCCCTCGGCTACAATCGTTCCGTAACTCGTATAATACGGAAAGAATATCATATGGAATCGATATCATCTGCCAGGCACGCGGAACCAGCCCGCCGCGGCCGGCTGAACCGGCAAATCAAGGACTCCCTGCGCGACCTTGGCACCCAGCTCGCGCAGCTCAACCACAGCGTTGGCGCGCGCCTTGACCTCAAGCCCACAGACCTGGGGTGTCTTGACCTCATCAGCCGGCATGGCCCGATCAGCCCGAGCGCCCTGGCCAAGCGCGCCGGGCTGCATCCCGCAACGATGACCGGCGTCCTCGACCGGCTTGAGCGCGGCGGCTGGATCGAGCGCGGCCGTGACACCGCCGACCGCCGCGGCGTTGCGGTTCAGGTTGCCCCGGGGCGGGGCGCGGAAGTGCTCCGTCTCTATCTCATCGACTCAGGGATGAACACCGCAGTGGATGAGATCTGCGCCCAGTACGACACCGAGGAACTCGAGCTCCTCATCGGCTTCTTGCAGCGCACTGCCGGCGCTGGCCAAGCCGCCGCCGAACGGCTCGCCGGAGGCTGAACCCAGCCCGAGCCTCCAGCCTCCAGCCACCAGCGGCCGCAAGCCGCAACAGCGGCTCAGCACTGCCCGGCTGGCTCGAGCCGGTCACGCAATCGGGCCATTGCCCATGAACCTGGAGGCGACCTACCATCAGAGCCGGGATTGAGCGGGGCACGCGGGGAGCCAGGGAGGGTCATGGAGCCGGCCGCAGAGTTTACGTTCGGGCCGCTGCCGCCAATCGACGAACCCGCCGCTACGTTCGCCGCACCGGGGGGAAGCCCGCTGGGCCCGCTCGCCGGGCTCGCCGGGAAGTGGAGCGGGCGGGGCTTCAATGTCATCTGGCGGCCCCGCCCTCAAAAAGAGGCGATACGAGGGCCGGTGACGATCGACAACCACTTCCTCGAACTCAATCTGACCAATGAGCAACTCGATTTCAGTGTGCTCCAGGGTCAGATAGCAAACCGTGGCCTGTGGGTGCTGGTCCCGCAGACCACACATCCGAGGACAATCTCCCAGAGCAAGACCTGAGCGAGCACAGCGACCACCGCACCGGCGGCGCAGGGCTGCACGGCATCACCCAGAAAATGGTGAATAACCCCAACAGCGTCCTCCGCGCGTCCCTGCCGCCCCTTTCCTCCGCACCGCGCATCACCAGAACAACCACGCTGCAGGTCTCCACCGACGGCCAGATGCCCGGCGGCGGAACACTTCCAGGCGGCGGAACCGCGAACATCGCCTTCCTGAAAGGCGGCGACGACGGGCCGAACGCGGTGGTAACCCAGGTCACCGCCACGTTCTGGCTGGAGACACTCCAAGGCGACCCGGAACCCCGCCAGCTGCAGTACTCACAGGTCGTCCTGCTGGACTTCCTCGACCAGCTCTGGCCTCACGTCACGGTCGCGACACTGCACAAGAAGCCGCCATCCCCGCAATCCTGAAGACCGAGTCCGTCGCGGATGGGCTGCCGGGCCTGGCCAGTGGCGGGCTGCGGCGGTCCATCACGCACATGGCGATGGCCGCCGGGTTGCCGCCCGGCGGCCATGGCCATGGATCGTGTCAGCCTCTGCCGGCGAAGTCCGCCGCGAGCTTGCTCATGTTCGGGAGGCCGAGGCCGCTTCCCTCGTTGAACAGCTGACCGGGGTTGCCGGTGTAGAACAGGTTGTCGCTGCCGGTACCGCTTTCCTGGAGCGGGGTGAACGGGGAGTGGGAACCGGCGGCGAAGGCGTAGATGGCTGGGTTCCAGAACCCGACCCGGTGTCCCAGGAACGAGTCGATGACCGCCGTCGAGCCGTTCAGCTGCGGGGCGCTGAAGCTGGTACCGCCCCAGTTCCCTTGCAGCACGGGCTCACCGATGCCGGCGAACGACGGCTCGTACAGCAGATAGCCGCTGTCGGGATCCGCATTGGTGGCGAGGTCGGGGACGGCGCGCCCGGACCCCCGGCCCTGGCTGACGCCGGGGGTGGGGTTGAACGTCCACGCGGTCGGCTCGACCACGCCCGGGGCGATGGTCTGGAAACCGGTCGGGGTCAGGTACTGGACGGCGTGGAAATCCTGCGTGCCCGACACGCCCCGCTGATAGGACGGGGTCGGCTCGAGCACGCTGAAGCCGCCCCCGGTGCCGGCGGCGTTCGCCTCCACCGCGTCCAGAATCGATGTGCCGGAGACCGCGGCGGTCGCCTGCCACAGGTAGTCCCAGCCCCAGGTGCGCTGGTTCGGGACGGTCACGGTCGCGGTGCCGTCCGGGCCGGTCAGCTGCCCGGTCCACGGCAAGGTGGTGCCGCCCGCCGCGGTCATGAACGGGCTGTCGGCCGGGTTGTCGACCGACAGGCTGGTGGTGCCGAGTTCGTAGAAGTCGTCGTAGGCCCCGCCGTCACCAGCGGCGTCGAAGCCGGACTGCCCCTGGATGGCCAGCTCCAGGTAGGCCTCGTCAAACGCGGCCACGTAGGCGGTCGGCTCCGTACCGGAAGCCACCGCGGCCCGGATGACGGTCTCGGACTCGCCCCAGCTCGTCGAGACGGTGTCGGCGATGTTCTTGCTGGCCGCGGTGAAGAACGCGTCGGCGAAGCCGGGATCGGAGTTGGGCGCCTGATAGACGATCATGTTAGCGCCGGGAGCCAGCGCCCCCGACTGCTCCACGTCAAGGTCGGTCTCCCCGCTGCCTGAGGCGTCGCTGGGCGCACCCGGCCCGCCGTCAATGTTGACCACATTCACACTCCGGCCGGTGGCCGGGACGTTCGCGATGTGCTTCCAGAAAAACTGCGGCGCGCCCGGGTCGAGGGCGGCCAGCGTGACGATGGCGACGGTCCGCCCGGCCCCGGTGGCGCCCTTCTTGTACAGCGGGTTCAGCCCGTACTCGGCCGCGAAGTCGGACGGGAGGTGACAGGCGCTGGCCAGGCCGGTGAGGGCGACACAGCTATTCGAGCTGCCCGCCTTCGGCTTGACGACGCTCTTGTTACCGTGCACCGCCTGGCTGCTGAACGGGCCGTAATTGGTCAGCCCGAGGATGGCCAGCACAGTGCGCGCGATGCGCCTGGGCAGCATCGGCGACTGGGAGGTGCCGTGAACGGTCTGAGCCGGGACCGGCGCGAACCCGTGCCGTGACATCGCGGGCACGTGGAACTGCTTCTGCTGAACCGACAGCGCCTGGTCGAACTGTCCGGCCGTGCCGGTGGCCACCACGTCCACGTTGTCCGCGTACACCTGGGTGCTGATACCGAACCGCGCCAGATAGGCGGTGAGCTGGGCGATGTTGGCCCGGGTCTGGCCGTACGTGCCGGCGAACCGCCTGACCGACAGGAAGTTCCTGACGCCGTGCTCAACAGCGGCCTTCAGCTGCGGCAGGTTCCGCTCACGCAGGATGAACGACACGATCTCGGGAGTGTTCGGCGGGGTGTCCCCGAAGACCGTCGCTCCCGGCAGCGCGGCGACGTCGGTTCCCTGCTGCACGGGCACCTGAGCGTTGGGACTAGGGCTCGGATTGGGGGCGGGGGCTGCGGCGGCCGGGCCGGCCCCGGCGGCGACGGCGGCGATCACCATCGCCGCTGCCGCCGTCCCCGCCAATAGGCGTGGGCGAAGGAAACGGATCATGTCTCGCGCAGTTCCTTTCTGACACCTGCCACCGCTGTCTGCGGTCGGCGCAGCCGATGTCTCATTTCCGGGAGCAGACGGCATTCTCTGCGCACCCAACAGAGACTCCACAGAAATTCTCCTGACCGCACTCGCGCCCGGCGTAGATTCTTCACTAGCGCGGCCTGATCGTTACCATCCACCGATTTGCGCCCAATCCCGCCACAGCCGCACCCAGCTACGGCAGCGCGACATCACACCAGAACTGGCAGATATGGCTGCCTCCGCGCATCAACCAATCGACGGCCGCGCGCGCCGAGCCGGCGGGCGTTAGGGACGTGTCGCGGCGCGGGAGGTGTGACGGAGGGCGGCCGGGCCGGGCATGGCGCCTGCGGCCGTGTCAAACTACCGGTCATGCAGACGCTGGTTGCCGATCATCCGCTCGTGGCGCACAAGCTGACCGCGCTGCGGGATGTACAGACCGAGACGCCGACCTTCCGCAGGCTCACCGACGAGCTGGTGACCCTGCTCGCCTACGAGGCGACCCGTCACATCAAGGTGGAGCCGGTGTCCGTGACCACCCCCGTCGACGTGGCCACGGGGGTCAGGCTGGCCCGGCCCGGCCCGCTCGTGGTCCCGGTGCTGCGGGCCGGCATCGGGATGCTGGACGGGATGATCAGGCTGCTGCCCAGCGCCAATGTCGGCTTTGTCGGACTGGCCCGGGACGAGGAGACACTGATCGCCTCCACGTACGCGGCGCGGCTACCCGCCGAGCTCACCGGCCGGGACACGTTCGTGCTCGATCCGATGCTGGCCACCGGCGGCACCCTGGAGACCGTCATCGCCATGCTGATCGAGCGTGGCGCGGCCACGGTCACGGCCATCTGCCTGCTGGCCGCCCCCGAAGGCGTGGCCAGGGTGGCCGCGGCGTTCCCCGACGACGTTCCCGCCCCGGTGCGGGTGGTGACGGCCGCCATGGACCAGCAGCTCAACGACCGCGGCTACATTGTCCCCGGCCTCGGCGACGCCGGGGACCGGCTGTTCGGCGCGATCTGAGGCCCGGCCGCGGGAACGCTCACCCGGAACAGGTGAAGCGATTGATCTTGGATGCTGCCCAAGCTGTCCGTAGCCAGGAGGAGGACGGGGCCAACACGGCGCGGGAGCGCTCGGGGGAACGGCGGCGAGATGCTGAACGACAGGAACCTATGGGCTGCGGCCACGGCGGACGGAACGAACTGGCGTGACCACGCCGCCTGCCGCCACGCCGATCCCGACCTTTTCTTCCCGATTGGCGTGACAGGTCCCGCGCTGCGCCAGATTGACCAGGCCAAGCGGATATGCCAGGCCTGCCCAGTGCAGGCGCCGTGCCTGACCTCGGCCCTGGATCACGGCCTGTCGTTCGGCATCTGGGGCGGTACCACCGAGGACGAACGGCGCGCCATGTGGGGCGCACCCATGCCGCACTGAGCGTCCCGCTCAGGGGCGCCCGGTCACGGCCCAGGCGGTGGCGCTGATCTCGATCGGCCCCGGGCCCAGCAGCTCGCGGCAGCGCCCGCGCAGCGCCTCGCGGCCGTCCGGGGGCAGCGACGTCACATACGACCCGGCCGGGCCGACACCGAGTGTGAACGGGTCCCACCATGCCCCGAAATTTGCGTAATGGACCTTGACGGTCAGTGCGCCGGGCTGGATCCCGCCCAGCCCGGCCTGGGTGAACAGCTCGGCCAGGTGGCCTTCGCGGACCCCGGCCAGGCCCGACTCGTCGTCGGCCTCCGGGTCCAGTTCGAGTACCGCCTGCCAGAACTCGGCCAGCGGGCCGCGGCCCCCCGCGTGATCCCACACGCACGCCGCAACCACCCCGCCGGGCCGGGTCACCCGGCCCATCTCGCGCAGGCCCGCCACGGGGTCGGCCATGAAGTGCACGACCAGCTGGGCCAGGGCGGCGTCGAAGGCCGCGTCGGTGAACGGCAGCCGCTCGGCCGCGGCCTGCCGGATATCCACCCCGGGCAGCCGCTGCCGCGCCGCGGCGGCGAACGACGCCGACGGCTCGACCGCGCTCACCTCATCCGGGCCCAGCCTGCCCACCAGCTCGGCGGTGAGCGCGCCAGGCCCGCACCCGACGTCCAGCGCGTGCTGCCCCGGGCGCACCCCGGCCAGGTCGGCGAGCTGGGAGGCCAGCGGCTCGGAGTACCGCCCCATGAAGCGCAGGTAGGAATCGGCGCTGACGTTGAAGCTCATCTGCCCGTCCCCTCGGATCGCGCCGGGCTCAGATCCCCACCGGATGCCAGACCGTCTTGGTCTCCAGGAACGCCAGCATCCGCCGGGTTCCCGGCGCGCCCGCCCAGTCGGCACCGGCGCCGTTGCCGTCGGGCGCGAACACCCGCTTGACGTTCTCCGCGGCCAGCTCCTCCAGGCCGGCCCGGGCGGCGGGGTCCACGCCGGTCAGGTCGATCGCGTTGACGTCCATGTGCCCGGCCAGCACCGGCGCCAGCTCGGTCACGAAACCGGTGAGCACGTTCACCACCCCGCCGGGCAGGTCCGAGGTGGCCAGCACCTCGGCCAGCGTGATCGCGGGCAGCGGCCGCGGCTCGCTGGCGATCACCACCGCGGCGTTCCCGGTGGCGATCACCGGCGCGACGACGCTGACCAGCCCGAGCAGGCTGGACCCGGCCGGAGCCACGACCGCGACCACGCCGGTCGGCTCCGGCACGCTGAAGTTGAAGAACGGCCCGGCCACCGGGTTCGCCGCCCCGGCCACCTGGGCCACCTTGTCCGGCCAGCCCGCGTACCAGACCCAGCGGTCGATCGCGGCCGCCACGGCCTGCTCCGCATCAGAAAGGCCAAGTCCCTCGCCCGCGGCGATCTCGGTGGCGAACTGGGCCGCCCGGCCCTCCAGCATCTCGGCCACCCGGTACAGGACCTGGCCGCGGTTGTAGGCGGTCGCGCCGGACCAGCGGCCCACCGCGGACCGCGCGGCCTTCACCGCGTCTCTCGCGTCCTTGCGCGACGCCCGGGCGGCGTGGGCCAGCAGCGTTCCGTCCGCACCGGTCACCGGGTAGGACCGGCCCGACTCCGACCGCGGGAACGCGCCGCCGATGAACAGCTTGTACGTCTTGGAGATTTTTATCCGGTGTTGGTCTCGGGGGGACGTCTTCTTGCTGGCCGCTTTCTTCGCAGGCGCTGGCTTTCGGTCAGGCATCGAGGTACGCGGCGAGGCCGTGCCGGCCGCCCTCCCGCCCGAAGCCGGACTCGCGGTACCCGCCGAACGGGCTCGCCGGGTCGAACCGGTTGTAGGTGTTGGCCCACACCACCCCGGCCCGCAGCCGCTGCGACATCCACAGGATCCGGCTGCCCTTGTCGGTCCAGACGCCGGCGGAGAGCCCGTACGGCGTGTTGTTGGCCTTCGTGACCGCCTCCTCGGGGGTGCGGAACGTGAGCACGGAGAGCACCGGCCCGAAGATCTCCTCCCTGGCGATCCGGTGCGACTGGCTGACCCCGGTGAACACCGTCGGGGGGAACCAGTAGCCCCGGTCAGGCAGCCGACACGGCGGCGACCAGCGTTCCGCGCCCTCGGCCGCCCCGGCGTCGGACAGGTCGCGGATCTTGTCCAGCTGCTGGCGTGAGTTGATCGCGCCGATGTCGGTGTTCTTGTCCAGCGGGTCGCCGAGCCGGAGCGTGGCCAGCCGGGTACGGAGCCGCTCGACGACCGCGTCCGCCACCGATTCCTGGACCAGCAGCCGGGACCCCGCGCAGCAGACGTGGCCCTGGTTGAAGAAGATGCCGTTCACGATCCCCTCGACCGCCGCCTCGACGGGAGCGTCGTCGAAGACCACGTTCGCCGCCTTGCCGCCGAGCTCCAGGGTCAGCCGCTTGCCCGTGCCCGCGACCGTGCGCCTGATCTGCTTGCCGACCTCGGTCGAGCCGGTGAACGCGACCTTGTCCACGCCGGGATGGGCTACCACCGCGGCGCCGGTCTCCCCCGCGCCGGTCAGCACGTTCACCACCCCGGGCGGCAGCCCCGCCTGCTGGCACACCTCGGCCAGCAGCAGCGCGGTCAGCGGGGTGGTCTCGGCCGGCTTGAGCACGCAGGTGTTGCCGGCCGCGAGCGCGGGCGCCAGCTTCCACGCGGCCATCAGCAGCGGGAAGTTCCACGGGATGACCTGCCCGGCCACGCCGAGCGGGCGGGGCGACGGCCCGAGCCCCGCGTGCTCCAGCTTGTCCGCCCAGCCCGCGTGGTAGAAGAAGTGGGCCGCGGCCAGCGGGATGTCGACGTCGCGGGACTCCTTGATCGGCTTGCCGTTGTCCAGGCTCTCCAGGACCGCGAACTCGCGGGACCGCTCCTGCAGCAGCCGCGCGATCCGGTACAGGTACTTGGCCCGCTCGGCCCCCGGCATCGGACCCCAGACCCGCTCGTAAGCGACGCGGGCGGCGGCCACGGCGCGGTCCACATCGGCCGGGCCGGCCTCGGCCACCCGCGCCAGGGGTTCCTCGGTCGCCGGGTTCAGCGTCTCGAGCACCCGCCCGTCCGCGGCGGGGCCGAACTCCCCGTCGAGGAACAGGCCGTACTCGGGCGCAATCGTCACGACGTCGCGCGACTCGGGGGCCGGAGCGTAGTCCCAGTCGGCTCCGGCAGCAGCGGTCACCTCCGCCGATGGCGTTCTCGTCGCGGCCCGTCCTCCGCCCGCGCCTGGTGCGTCCTTACCGGCCTGCATCAGCGGCGTTCCCGTCCCTCGGCGTCGTGGCCCGGGCCTCATTCTCGCACGCTGGCAGGCCGCGCCCCTGGGCCCCGGCCCGCCGGCCGCACCGGCCTGGAGTCAGAGGCGGAGCTCCTCCGGGCGCGTGACTTCCCGGGCGGTGACCGCCGCCTCCTCCCGGGCCAGCGGGTCGGCCTCGGCCAGCGATCCGAAGGACAGGCCGGTCAGGCCCTCGATCTGCTGGACCTGAACCTGATAGGTGCGGTAAGCACCGTAGGAGAACGCCTCCGGCGCGACCTCCAGCCCCTTGATCAGCTCCTCCTGGCTCAGCAGGTACGCGGTGGCCGACAGCCCGCCTCCCTGCTTCACCATCGCGACCACCTTCCAGAACTGACGCGGGAGCTGCACCCCGCGGTACTGCTCGTCGTCTGCGGCGAGCACGGGGCCGCTGAACACGTTCACCCGGAACTTGAGGTTGTCGGCGTTGTCCAGGACGTAGTTCTCGAGACCCGCCCAGAGCGTCCGGCCGGCGTTGAAGTCGTGATGCTGGGGGGTGCAGTTGGTGAAGTGGAAGGTGTCATCGTTGGCGATCTTGGCGGCCGCCGCGGTGGCGCCCCAGGCGGGGTCGAGGCGGCGGACCAGATGGCCCCGGTCCAGGGGGTTGTTCTGGTAG
Source organism: uncultured Actinomycetota bacterium (assembly GCA_963844655.1). Taxonomy (GTDB): domain Bacteria; phylum Actinomycetota; class Actinomycetes; order Streptosporangiales; family Streptosporangiaceae; genus JASHPR01. The sequence goes on from CAWJPA010000004.1 coordinate 108,242, forward strand.
ACCGGCTCGCCGGTCTGCTGGTCCTCGGGCACCCGCGGGTCAAAGAACCAGCGGTCAGGCTCCCGGCGCAGCCGCACGCCCGAGGCACCGTCGATGTTCACCGCGGTAAAGAAGGCCAGCCGGCGCTCTTTGTTCAGCACCACGCTGTAGTGGTGGTAGGGCAGGACATAGCGCGGGTCGCCTGTGGCCATGCTGTTGACCGCGGCGAGCGGCACCATCGCGTCCGAGAGCGCGGGAAGCGGCACCTCGGTGGCCCCGGGTCCCAGGAACTGGGGGTCATAGCCCTGCCGGTCAGCGTAGGTGGGGTCGATGGTTACGGCCTCGTCAGCCGTCCCCGCGGCCACCGTCACGGCCGGTACCTGGTCCCCGACCCCGATGGTGATCCGCAGCGGGATCGTCACGCTGACCGGGGACGCGGCAGTGGCCTCCGGGCCGGGACCAGCAGGGGCGGGCCCAGCGCTGGCCGCGGTGCTGAGCGAGGGCGAGGTGCCGGCCGAGGGCGAGGCGGCCGGCGCCTGGGCCGGCGCTGCTCCCACGAGGTCGACGACCAGCGCGCGCTGCTGATCGGTGTAGTTCTGCTGGCCGAGGAACGCGAGCAGCTGACTCACCCTGATGCCCTCGTTCACGAACTTGCCGAGCTCGGGGTGGTCGGGTGCCGGGACGCTCGCGTGGTGCAGGGCGATCAGTTCCCACTGGTCGTTGAAGACCGGTGAGCCTGAGGACCCCGGCTGCGTGTCGGCTTCGTAGTGGAGAAAATCGTCGAGCACATCGACGACCCGGTTGTCCCGCAGCGCTACCTGCTTCTTCTGGCCCTCGGGATGCTGCACGATCGTGACGAAGTCCCCGGCGATGGCCTTGCCCTGAGCGCGGATTGTGGGGTTGAACCCGAACCCGGCCAGCTCCTGCGGGTTGCCCCCGACGGCGACCAGGGCGAAGTCGAGCTTCTCGTCGGCCAGGAAGAAGGTCGTGGGGTCGAGCGGGAAGGCCTTCGGCTGAAGCGGCTGGCCGTCGATCCCGTCCTCGAAGTTGAACTCGATCTCGCTCGCGGCGGCCGTGTCCGCGTCGGGCAGCACGTGATGGTTGGTCAGCAGCAGGCGGGAGGTCACCAGGGACCCGGTGCCGAAGCCGACCACCCGGCCCGCGTGATCCCGGATGTCGACGCGGCCGACCGCATGGGAGGCACGGGTGCCGGCCTCCAGGTAGCGGACATCGACGAAGTCCGGGGTATTGATGATGCGCTCGAGGACCGCCCCGGCTTCCGCGACGGCCTGAGGGTCGTTGGCGGCCAGGGCCGCCGGGCTGACCGGGCGGACGCCCGAGTAGTAGCGGCTGAGGCGATCGATCCGCGACGCGATCCTGACCGGCTCGTCGGCCGCCACCAGCCTGCCGCTGGTGATCGCGTCAATCTTGTCCCGGCGCTCGCTGGTCCTCATCCCGACCCGCTTCGCCGCTGCCTCGCTCTGCTGCACGGAAGCTTCCGCCAGAACGCTCATCTTGTTCCCCAATGCCGTCATGCCCGGCCGGTCACGGTCCGGGAAGAAGCGTCTTGACCGCGGTGCCGATAGGTCCGGCGACCTCGGGATGACCCAGATACCTCTCGATCGAGTGCGGCGAATCCCCGTTGCCCACCGCGACGTCACGCAGCGGGGCGCCCCAGGTGGGCTTCAGCGGGTGGCCGAGGGCGACGACGTCATGGATGTCATAGGCGGTCACCCAGTCCACCCCGGGGTTGTGGGCGCCCTTCGTGAGCAGGTTTTTCTGCACGGCGTCCAGGCCCAGCGGTGAGCCCGCGGTAACCCAGAACGTGGCCCGCTCACGCACCTGGCCGTCGTCAAGCAGATCGCGCGCCACCACGGTGCCGAGGCTGTGCGAGACGATGACGATCGGCCCCGCCGCGGGAATCGCCGCCCTGACCAGGTCGAGAACCTGGTCCCGGGCCCGGGTCAGGTAGACGGCGACGTCTCGCAGGTGATCTACGATGATGGCCTGATCGACCCCGGTGTGCCGGGCGATCCAGGTCAGGGCGTCGCGGGCGCCGCCCCAGGACAGCACCTGGTCCAGGCCGAAGACCTCGTCCTCGGCCACCGGGGCGCCGGTCACGCTGGCCAGGTCCGCCAGCAGGCTCCGTTCCAGGTTGCCGACGTCCTCGGGCAGGGCGGGATGCAGGGGCCCGGCCTCGTCGGGGCTGGCCGGCAGCGCCTCCAGCTCGATCGGGTCCTGCGCGACCTGCGCGGTGATCTGGTAGAGCAGATTGCCGTAAAAGGGGAACACAACCGGCACGTCAGGTAACGGCGGCATATTGGCCTTGATAAGGCCCCCGGCCAGTCCCGCCCGCCAGTCCCTGACCAGCACGGCTGGATTCTTGAACTCCTGCCCCCGGCCGTGGACGAACACCAGCGTCCCCGTCATGGCGCACCACGCTTCCGCGCAATTGGGGGGCCATTCATCTTCCAACAGCCCGCGCGGTTTACGCAAGACCCGGAGGGTAAGGCAGAAGTGCCGTATCCGCCCGAATGGCGTTGAGGGTCATGAGTAAGTCACCTGCATCCACATCACCAGCGCACCGCCCGCCCCGGCAGACCGCCCGGCTGCCGGCCTACGACTCCGGCGCGCGGTCCTACGACCGGGATACGGGCGCGTTCCGGCAGTACCGCGAGGCGATCGTCGACGCGCTGCCGGTCGAACCCGGGCAGGTCGTGCTCGACGTGGGCTGCGGTACCGGGCTTTGCTGCGGCTTACTGCGGGACAAGGTGGGCACGGCGGGTCGCGTCGTGGGCATCGAGGAGTCACCCGAGATGGCCGCGGTGGCGCGCGAGCACATCGCCGAGGAGGGCTGGCGTAACGTCACTGTGGTGGAGTCGCCGGCCGAAGAGGCCGAGATCGCGGTCACCGCTGACGCCGCCCTCTTCTGTGCCGTGCATGACATCCTGCAGTCCCCCGACGCGCTGCGGAACGTCATGGGCAGCCTGCGGCCCGGGGCCTGGGTGGCCGCGGGCGGCGGCAAATGGGCCCCGCCGCTGCTGGTAGCCGTGAACCTGCAGGTGAGAATGCTCCACGCGCCTTACGTGCGGACCTTTGACGGGTTCGACCGGCCGTGGCAACGGCTGGAGCGCCTGATCGAGGGCGCCCAGGTCAGGGAGATGGCGTTCGGCAGCGGGTTTATCGTGACCGGCCAGGCACCGTCGCCAGCCCCGGCCTAGCGGCGGCACCACGGCCGGGCGCCACCGACCAGCAGGCTTCGAGCAGCGCCGGGGCGAACACCTGGGGCGCGTTGATGCAGACGCTGTGGTCGGCGTCGACCTCGTGCACGGAGGCACCAGGGATCGCGCTCGCGAGCCTGCGCTGGCGGCTCACCGGCACGATGCGGTCCCTGGTCGTTACGACCACCGCGGCCGGAACATCGACCTGGCCGATCCACCCGTCCGACCGGAACTCGCAGACGGCCTGGATGGCCGACACGGCCGAGGCGAGCGAGGTCCGGCTCAGCTGGGCGCGGACCCACCGGTCGGTGACCGGGTCGTCCACGTGCCCCAGGAGCGTCATGCCGAGATGCTCGGCGCTCATCAGGTGCAGGAGCGGGTTCCACCGCAGCGCGGCGAGCGCCGTGGGCAGGGCCAGGGTGGCCAGGTTCTCCGCGGGTGACTCCCTGACGTTGCGCGCGGTGGAGCACAGCACCAGCCCGGACAGCAGCGGGGCATGCCGCCGGTACAGCAGCTGGGCGACCATGCCGCCCATGGAGTAGCCCACGGCGACGAACCGGCGGATGCCGAGGACCCCGGCCAGCGCGGCGACATCATCGGCGCAGTCCTCGAGCCGGAAGCGCGAGCCGACGCCGATCCCGTCACCGTGGCCACGCAGGTCGGCCGCCACGACCCGGAAGTGCCGGGCCAGCGGGGCGAAGACCTGCCCCCAGTTCAGCTCGGCCGTGAACGTCACCCCGTGAATGAGCATGAGCGTCTCGGCCCCCGGCGGGCCAGCGCACTCCCACACCCGTGTGGAGCCACGCCCGGGCAATTCCGCCAGATGTGTCAGCGGAGTCGCTGCCTCCCCAAGCACCTGCCGCACCACTTCTCACGCTCCTGCGACGCCAGTCAGCGCTCTACCACGAGTATGGCGCCATGCGTACCGGTATGCGAGGTGCATGGCCGACGGGATTGCATCCTGACCCGGGATGTGACACGGTTCCGCACCTATTTCCCCGACCGTCTCGGTCATCGCGCCCCGGCCCGCGAGCGCGGGTTAGCGATAATGCCCGGGTGGCGACGACAGCTGCAGACGAGGTGCGCCGGATCGGGATCAAGCTTGCCGCGCTGGCGCAGGACGGCCTGACCTTCGCGGCCAACGAGTTCGACCAGGACCGGTACCGGCAGGTGGGCCGGCTGGCGGCCGAGCTGCTCTCGGCGCTCAGCGGCAGGCCGGCCGGTGAGCTCGCGGTCGAGCTCGGCCGCGATTCCGGTTACGCCACGCCGAAGATCGACGTCCGGGGGGTGATCTTCGACGACCAGGAGCACGTGCTGCTCATGCAGGAGCGCAGCGACGGCCGGTGGTCGCTGCCGGGCGGCTGGGCCGATCCCGGGGAGGCGCCGTCGGTCGCGGTCACCCGCGAGATCCTCGAGGAGACCGGGTACCGGAGCGCGGCGGTGAAGCTGATCGCGTGCTGGGACCGTGAGGTCCAGGAGAATCCGCCGCCGCTGCCGGTCCACGTCTACAAGCTGTTCTTCCTGTGCCGCCGGGACGGGGCGGTGCAGCCGCCCGCGGCACTCGAGACCCTGGACGTCGGCTGGTTCGGGCTCGGTGCACTCCCGCCGCTGTCCCTGGGCCGCGTCAACCCGCGCCAGCTCGGCCGGGCCCTGGCCCACCATCGCGACCCCGCCCTGCCCAGCGAGTTCGACTAGCGGGGACGCAGCGGCGTCCCGGCCGGTTTCCGCCGGCGCGTATCAGCGGGCCGGTGTCGCGGTTCTTCTAATCTGAAGCCTGGGTCATGCGGCAGCCCGAGGTCGCGGCGCAGGAACCTCCCGGCCGCTCGGGCCCGTCCAGACGTGGAGCACCGAGCGATGAGCGCTGACAATATCGAGAACGCCCTATCCGTCCAGGCCAACTTCAGGTTCGACGAGGTGTCGAGCCGCACGGCCCTCCGGGACGCGCCGACTTCGGCACCCAGCCTGGGCCCGCTGGCCGCCTTCACCGGCACGTTCAAGGGCCACGGCCTCAACACCATCTTCCGTCCCAACTCCACCCAGACCCCGACGCCGCTGCCGACCCCGCCGACCGGGCCCAGCGACAACGTTCTCGAGATCAACCTCACCACCGAGACCCTGTCCTTCTCCCCGGCGCTCGGCTCCGTGCCCAACCGCGGGTTCAAGCAGGGCGACGTCTTCCTCAACGGGATCCCGTACCTGCAGAGCATCAGCGACGTCACGGTCCCCAGCCAGCCGGTCGGCATTCATTTCGAGCCGGGGATCTGGCTGGCGGTTCCGGCCACCACCTTCCCTGCGGAGGGCGCGACCGTGTCCCGCATGGCGTCGATCCCGCATGGCACCACGATCGAGGCGCAGGGCAGGTCGTCCACCGCCCCAGGGAAGCCCACGATCCATCCGGTGGACATCACCCCGGTCCTGCTGGGCAGCAGCCCGCCGCAGAAGATCCCGTTCCCGAGCCAGACGGCCACCGACGCCAAGACCGAGCGGATCCCGCAGGACCTCTCGTCCTTCATCGCCGCGGGAACGATCACGCAGGCCATCCTGAGCGATCCCAACACCGTCCTGCGCGACCACATCGCGTCGCAGGACATCATCTCCACCACCACCATCAATGTCTCCACGAAGCCGGGCAGCCCGCTGTTCGGCGGCGGCACCGACAACATCGCCTTCCTGCTGGGCAACGCGGCCGCGTCCGAGCCGAACGCTCAGACCACGCAGATGGTCGCGTCGTTCTGGATAGAGACCGTCCAGTACGTCATCGAGGTGCCGGTGCACCTCCACGGCAGCCCGCCGCTGACCATCCCCGCCCCCACCGGTGAGGCCGGCCAGCCCGTGCCCACCTTCCTGGTGGACCCGCCGGTCGACATCACCGCGCCGCGCCAGATCACGGTCACGGCCACGCAGATCCAGTACTCCCAGCACGTCGTGCTCAACTTCAACGGCCTCCTGTGGCCGCACATCTCGGTGGCCACGCTGGTCCCGGCCAGCCCGGTCCCGGTCCCGGCGTCGGCATTCTCGTCCTGACGCAGGCTCACCCGCCCGGTCCTGGCGTTCACACCAGGGCCGGGCGTGTGGTTTCTTGTTGACAGAGCGGTCAACGAGAGGAGCCGGCATGAGCGCGGCCGAGGATCTTGCCGGGCGGCTCGCCGACGGCGAGCTGGTGATCATTGACGGCGGCATGGGCAGCCAGCTTCAGGCTGAGGGCGTGCCCATGGATGACCTGGCCTGGAGTGCCCGGGCCAATCTCGAGCAGCCCGACGTGGTGCAGCGGGTCCACGAGGCCTACATCAGGGCCGGCGCCCAGGTGATCATCGCGAACACGTTCGCGGCCAGCCGCGCGGCGCTGGAGCCCGCCGGGCTCGGCGACCGGGTGGCCGAGGCCAACCGCAACGCGATGCGCGCGGCGCACGCCGCGCGCGACGCCGCGGCGGCCGGCCCGGTCGCGGTGGCCGGGTCCATGTCGTCGTTCTGCCCGATCGCCATGGACGCCGACGCGCTGGGCGCCAGGCTCAGTGGCCCGGCCGCCGAGGACCCGCGCTTCCCCGGCCTGGCCGACTACCGGGAGCAGGCGGGGCTGCTGGCCGAGGAGGGCGCCGACCTGATCGCGCTGGAGATGATCGAGGCGCAGGGTTACGGTGGCGCGGCGGTGCAGGCCGTGGCCGAGACCGGGCTGCCGGTCTGGCTCGGCATCAGCCCAGCCCGGCTCGATGACGGGACCCTGGGCACCTTCCCCGAGCTGGGCGACGGCGAGAGCCTCGACGGCCTGCTGAGCGCCCTGGCCGGGCCTGGCCTGGCCGCGGTCACCGTGATGCACGCCGATCCCGAGGTCACCCTGGACGCGATCGATGTCATCCGCGGGCATTTCGCCGGGCCCGTCGGGGTGTATGCGGAGACCGGCGGCTGGCAGCCGCCGCACTGGGTGTTCGACGGCCTGACCCCGGAGGAGTACCTCGGCCAGGCGGTCACCTGGGCCGGCCACGGGGCGCAGCTCATCGGTGGCTGCTGCGGCACCGGGCCCGGCCACATCCAGGCCCTCGCCGACGGGCTGACGCGCCGCTGATCAGACGAACGAGAAGTGCTCGAAGTCCCAGTTCGACAGCGACTCCCCCACCTTGGCCGTGGTGTACCCGGTGATCTTGTCGCTGTACGCGTCCAGCGTGTCCATGAAGGTGGGAATGATGTAGGCACCCTGCGTGAAGTCGAACCGCTGCATCTCGTGCTCGATCTGCCTGCGGACCGGCAGGCTGGTTGTGGCGTTGGCCTGCTGGTACCAGCGGGCGTACTGGGCGTTGTCGGAATGGGTCTCGTTGAAGGGTGAGGACGAGCCGAGGAACGACTGGGCGACCTGGTTGAGGTAGGGCGCGTAACTGTAGTAGTCCTGCGAAAACGTCCAGTTCAGGTACTTGCCTGGGGCAAAGAAGGTGCCCGGGTCGACCTGGTTGAGCCGGATCGTGACACCGGCCGCCGTGGCCTGCTCGGCCAGAACCGTGGCCATCGCCACGGTGCCGGTGGCGATCGCCGACGTCGTGAGCTGCACGGTCAGCTTCTCCTGACCGGCCTTCCTGAGCAGGAACCTGGCCTGCGGTATGTCCTGGTGCCGGTGCAGCGACCCGTCGAAGTCAGGGTCGTAGGGCGCGAACACGTCGCTGGCGGTTACCCCGAAGCCGACCAGGGCCGAGTCGATCAGCTGCTGCCGGTCGACCAGCAGCCGCAGCGCCTGGCGGACGCTGCTGTCGCTGAACGGCGCCTGGTCGACCCGCATGGTGAACGGCTTGAACTGCCCGGTCCGCGACGTGACCGTGCGCACGCCGGTGGCGCGCGCGAGCGCCGGGATCTGGGGCGGGTCGAGCTGCCCGGCGGCCTGGATGACGCCGGTGGTCAGCGCGTCCTGGACGGCTGCGTTGTCGCTGAAGTCGATGATGGTCAGGGCGTCCACGTACGGGAGGCCGGGTTTCCAGTAGTGCTTGTTCCGCACGAAAAGGCTGCGCTGCCCCGGCGTGAAGCTCTGGTAGGCGAACGGGCCGGTCCCGTCCGGAGCCTTCGGGCTGAAGCCCGCGGGCACCACGTAGAGGTAGTACCAGCCCCCGGCGAGCTGATCGACAAAGCTGCCGAACGAGGCCGTCATGGGGACCTTGACGGTGAGCTTGTCGAGCGCCTGCACCCCCTTGAGGTCGATCGGGCCGAAGAACAGGGACCCGCTAAAGTGACCGGAGATGATCCGCTTGATCGTGAACACGACGTCGTCGGCGGTCAGGTCCTTGCCGCTGTGGAAGGTCACGCCGGGCCGGAGCCGGATGATCCACTCGGACAGGGAGCCCTGGTGCGGGGTGATGGACTCCGCCAGCACGAACTCGGTCTTCGCCTGCTTGTCGAGCTTGACCAGGGGCTGGTAGAGCGCCTCGAAGCGGCCCGTGTCGAGATAGGTCAGCCCCTGGTGCGGGTCCAGGGTGTCGGAGCTCGACCCGCCCGCCATGCCCACCTTGAGGTTGCCGCCCCGTCTGGGCGTGGCCGTGGTGGCCTGCGCGGCCGGGCTCTGGGTGCTCCCGCCGCAGGCGGCCAGCACACCTCCCGCACCCGCCGCCGCACCGGTGACCGCCAGCCCGCGCAGGAAGTCGCGCCGCCCCAGCGCGCCTGCGGGCCGATGCGGTAAGCGCTCATCTGGTGGGTTCATGGACGCACCTCCGCCGACCCAGGCCACCGCTCCGGTACTACCGTCCCCTTCCGCCGGGCGCTTATGTCGGTAAAGCCGGAAAAGTTCCGTCACAAACCGGCCACGCACCTGCTGCGCAGGCCGGCTCGCACGTGATCGTGGGACATTCAGGCGCGTCCCAGCCGCCTGGATGTCCATCCACCATGCGGAACGGTGACGAGTGCAGAGCTATGTGACTGGTGTGCACTACTGAGGTCCGTCATGGCCGGCTAGCTACGGCGTGGATGTACCGGAAGGGTCGCTCTGACGACCCCATAGGTACATCCACCAGGCGGAACGGTGTCGCAAGAGCTTGGTGTGACCGACGTGCCCCATGTGGCGTCCAGGAGATGCGGGCGGGCGGCAGCCCGGAGCGGGTGGCGGTCGGGGCGGCCGGCCGGGGGCGGTCGGCGGCCGCCCGGGCGGAGTTCCCCGGGGCACCTGGGCGGCCCGCGGCGGGACCAGCCCGGAGGCAGAGCGTAACGGCACAGGGTTTGAACCGGAGTTGCGCACGGTGCAGGTGAAACGGTAAGAAATCTCTCTAATAGCGGTAAAGAGATAGACATACTTGAATTTGTCTTACCGGGGAGCACCGGGTAAGCGCTGTCGGCCATCCGGCCGCGCCGCGCGGCTGAGAAGGCGAGGCAGTGTCATGCAGGAAAGCTGGACGCGCAGGCAGGTCATCCGGCGCGGCGGGATCGCGGCCGCCGGCGTCGCCGGGCTCGGGCTGGCCGGGCTCGCGGGGTACGCCTGGCCGCACCCGGACTCGGCGGCGGCGCCGCCCGCCGACACACCCCCCACCTCACACCCGGCCGCCGACAGCACTCCGACGGCCCGGCCCAGCGGTGCCGTCGACTCGTTCGTGACCAGGAACGACCTGCACCCCCCGGTGGTCTCGGTCACCCAGGGCGCCGGCGCGGGCGAGGGGCCCTACCTGTTCCTCGCGCCCCGCGGCTACGCGGGCAAGTCCGTCGGGGACTCCGGCCTCATGATCGTGGACCGGACCGGCCAGCTGGTCTGGTTCGGGTCGCCGATCAGCGGCACCCCGCTGAACTTCACCAGGCAGGTGTACCGCGGCCAGCCGGTGCTCACCTGGTCGGCCGGGATCGTGAACGCGGTCGGCATCACGTTCGGGACGTCCTACATCGCGGACAGCTCGTACAAGGTCATCGCCAGGGTCAAGGCGGGCAACGGGGCCGACACGGATCTGCACGAGTTCAACATCACCCCGCAGGACACGGCGCTGATCACCGCGCACCGCAAGATTCCCGCCGACCTCTCGTCGGTGGGCGGCCCGAAGAAGGGCTGGCTCATGACCAGCAACGCCCAGGAGATCGACATCGCCTCGGGCAAGGTGCTGTTCGACTGGAACAGCCTCGACCACGTGCCGCTCACCGAGTCGTACCAGAAGCTGCTGGGCGGCACGTCGAGCACGCCGTACGACTACTTCCACATCAACTCGGTCGCGCTCGCGCCCGACGGCGATGTGATCATCTCGTCCCGCAACACCTGGACCATCTACAAGGTCTCCCGGTCCAGCGGCGCGGTCCGGTGGCGGCTGGGCGGGAAGAAGTCCGACTTCACCAGGGGGCCGGGCGCGACGTTCGCCTGGCAGCACGACGCCCGCATGCCGGGCGCGGACGTGCTCACGCTCTTCGACAACGCCTCGTCGCCGCCGGAGGAACCGCAGTCACGGGGCCTGATGCTGAACGTGGACACCAAGGCCATGCACGTCACGCTCAAGCAGGCGTTCAAGCACCCCGCGGGCCTGCTGGCCGACAACCAGGGCAGCGTGCAGGTGGAGCCCGACGGCCGGGTGCTCGTCGGCTGGGGCGCGCAGCCGTACCTGTCGGAGTTCACCGCCGACGGGAGCCTGGTCCTGGATGCCGAGCTGCCGCTCAACGACCAGTCGTACCGCGCGTTCACGTTCCCCTGGTCCGGGCGGCCCCCCGGGAAGCCGGACGTGGTGGCCCAGCCCAACCCGGCCCGCGGCTCGGCCGTGTTCGTGAGCTGGAACGGCGCCACGGACGTGGCGACCTGGACCGTACTCGCGGGCAAGACCGCGTCCGCCCTGGCCGCGGCCGGGTCACAGCCGCGGGCCGGGTTCGAGACGAAGATCTCGGTGAACAGCGAGGGCCCGTTCTTCGCGGTGACCGCGCACGACGCCAGCGGGCGGCAGGTCGGCCGGTCCGCGACAGTCCGGCGCAGCGGCGCAGGCACCAGCTAGCCGCGGTTACCGGGGCCCCTGGCCTGGCGGATTATCGCTACATTTGCGGTTAACTGCCAGGAAATGTCGGGAGGCGGATCGTGCTCGCTGCGGTGGCGGGCACCGCCGTGCTGGCCGCGATCGTGGCGGTGGCGTTGCGGCTGCTCGGCGCACCAGCGAGTGGAGGCGGACCCCGGCAGCGCCAGGTCGTGGTCCGCGGCGCGGCGGTCGGCGGGCTGGTCACCGTCTCTGGCGTGATCGTCGCGGCAATGGTGCTCTTCCTGACCCCGACCTCGTCCGCGACCACGTCGCCATCGCCGTAGCGGCCCGCGCCCGCCAGGGCCCGGGGCGCTCCGCCTGACAGGCCCGGCCGAGATCCCCGGTATCGGGAATGGCCTATTGACACAACCGGCGAAAGGGCCGATAAATAGGTGCTTCACGAACTCAGGGCGGTCGCCTTGGGCCAAGGTGAGACGCCCTGACAGGGAAGCTGCGGACAGTGACCAGCCGGTCTCTGCCACTTCACCTGAGGGGGTCCCCCGTGCGCCGAACGCTCGTCCTGCTCAGTTCCGCCGCCTTAGTCGCCGGCCTGTGCGTGGCCATCCCCGCCGCGGCCAGCGCGGCCAGCGCCACCTCACTGCCAGACTCCCACCCGAGCTGGGCCAGGCCAGCCAACAGGGTCGCGGCCGCCGCGCCCGGCACCCGGATCGGGTTCAGCGTCTACCTCAGGATCCGCGATCGGTCCGGAGCCGAGGCCGCCGCAGCCGCCGTGTCTGACCCGGGGAGCCCGTCTTACGGGCAGTACCTGAGCCCGGCGCAGGTGCGCGCGCGGTACGCCGCCACCGAGGCCACGGTTCAGCGCGTCAGGGAATGGCTCGGCGCGGCCGGGTTCACGGTCGGCGCGACAGCATCGAACAACGCCTACGTCGAGGCCGCCGGGACCGTGACTCAGATCCAGCGCGCGTTCGCGGTGCACGTGAACACCTACTCGGTCCGGGGGCACCACCGCCGCGGCGTGGATGCCGACCTGCAGCTGCCGCCGTCGATCGCCGCCTCCGTCGTGTCGGTGAGCGGCCTGTCCCAGTCGGTGTCGAGACCGCTGACCGTTCCGCCGCCGGACGGCTTCCGCAACGCTCCTCCGTGCGGTGCCTACTACGGCCAGAAGACTGACACCGCCGATCCGCCCTTCAACGGCCAGCATCTGCCCTACGCCCCCTGCGGTTACACGCCCGGCCAGCTCCGCTCGGCCTACGGCATCGCCGGGACGGTGCAGCGCGGAGTCACCGGCCGGGGGCAGACCGTGGCGATAGTGGACGCGTTCGCGGCCCCGACGCTGTATGCCGACGCCGCCGAGTACGCCGCACGTAACGACCCCGGCCATCCGCTGCCTGCGGCCCAGTTCTCCGAGCATGTCTTCCCGACCAACACGGCGCTCGAGCCGCCCGACCAGTGCGACGCGGCCGGCTGGTATGGCGAGCAGACTCTCGACGTCCAGGCCGTGCACGCCATGGCCCCCGGTGCGCACATCCTGTACGTCGGCGCCTCGGACTGCCAGGACACGTCACTGGACCAGGCGCTGAACTACGTGGTGGCGGGCCGGCTGGCCGACGTCGTCTCGAACTCGTACGGCGACCTGGGCGAGGACGGCATCGCGGCGGATGAGATCCAGGCCTTCAACCAGATCGCGATCGAGGGTGCCCTGGAGGGAATCAGCATCGACTTCTCCTCCGGCGACGCTGGTGATGAGGTAGCCGACGTGGGGCAGCCCGAGCCGGACTTCCCGGCCTCGGACCCGTGGCTGACTGCCGTCGGCGGCACCAGCCTCGGCGTCGGCGCGAACGGCCAGCGGGTGGTCGAGACCGGCTGGGAGACGGGCAAGAGCGTGCTGACCAACGGCGCCTGGCCCCAGGCCGCCTTCCTGTACGGGTCGGGCGGCGGCACCAGCCGGCTGTTCGCCGAGCCGGCCTACCAGCGGGGCGTGGTCCCCGACGCGCTCGCCAGGCAGAACCAGACGGGTGCGAACCGGGGCCGCGTTGTCCCCGATATCTCGATGGACGGCGACCCGAACACCGGAATGCTCGTGGGCGAGACGCAGACGTTCCCCGACGGCGTCTATTACGACCAGTACCGGATCGGCGGCACGAGCCTGTCCAGCCCGCTGTTCGCCGGGGTAACGGCCGTGGCCAACCAGCTCGACCGGTTCGACCACGGTTTCATCAACCCGCTGCTCTACCGGTTCACCTCGCGCACAGGAGCGATCAGCGACGTCCGGCACGCAGCGGGCGGCGTGGTCCGGGTCGACTTCAACAACGGAGTCGATGCCGGCGACGGGCTCACCACGTCGGTGCGCACGTTCGACTTCCAGGGCCTGGCCATCCACACCACGCCCGGGTACGACGACGTGACCGGCCTGGGAGTGCCCAGAGGAGTGGCGTTCCTGCTGCTCAGCTAGGCTCCGTCCGCCCCGGGCCTGGCCGGGCTCACGCCGGCCTGGCCCGGGCGGGCCCGACCAGATGGACGAAGACCGCCGGGTCAGTCGATCGTGAAGTAGTCCGGCCCGGCGTAGCGCCCGGTGAGCTGCTTACTGCGCTGCATGAGCAGGTCGTTGAGCAGGCTGGAGGCGCCGATCCGGAACAGCGCGGGGGTCAGCCACTCCGGCCCGGCGGTCTCCTTGACCAGCACCAGGTAGCGGATCGCGTCCTTGGCGGTCCGCACGCCGCCGGCCACCTTCACCCCGACCCGGCGCCCGCTGGCCTGGGCGTGGTCCCGCGCGGCGGCCAGCATGACCAGGGCCACCGGCGGCGTGGCCGCGGGGCTGACCTTCCCGGTCGAGGTCTTGATGAAGTCGGCGCCGGCCAGCATGGCCAGCCAGGAGGCCCGGGACACGTTGTCCAGGGTGGCCAGCTCGGCGGTCTCCAGGATCACCTTGAGATGGGCGGGGCCGCAGGCCTCGCGCACCTGCCGCACCTCCTCGTAGACCTGGCCGTACCGGCCGGCCAGGAACGCGCCCCGGTCGATGACCATGTCCACCTCGTCGGCGCCGGCCGCCGTCGCGTCCCGCACGTCGGCCAGCTTGACCGCGAGCGAGGCCCGGCCGGACGGGAACGCGGTGGCCACGGACGCCACGGCCACAGTGCTCCCGGCGCCTGTGCTCCTGGCGCCGGTGCTCCCTGACAAGGCGGCCCGGGCCACGCCGACCAGGTCCGGGTAGATGCACACCGCGGCCACCGGCGGCACGGCCGGGTCGGCGGGATCCGGCCGCAGCGCCTTGGCGCACATCGCGCGGACCTTGCCCGGGGTGTCCGCGCCCTCCAGCGTGGTCAGGTCGACCATGCGGACGGCCATGTCGAGCGCCCACAGCTTGGCCTCCCGCTTGATCGACCGGGTGGCCAGCCCGGCGGCCCGCGCCTCAGTGCCGACCTGGTCCACGCCGGGCAGCCCGTGCAGCACCTGCCGCAGCGCAGCGTCCGAGGACGCTACCTCAGACAGCCACCGCCGGTCGGCCCGTGCGTCCAGGAACTGCGCCTGAGCGCTCGCCTCGATCCCCATGTCACCCCTGCCCTCTGGCCGCCGCCACCGACACCGGCGGCGCCGTCCTGACCACAGCGAAGCCGGGCTTGATGATCAGGTTGATGATCCTCAGCCGGTCGTCGAACGGCGCGAACGCGCTCTTCATCGCGTTCGTGGTCAGCCATTCGATATCGCCCCAGCCGTAGCCGAACGCCTCGGTCAGAGCGTGGAACTCCGAGGAAAGGGTGACCCCGCTCATGAGCCGGTTGTCGGTGTTGACCGTCACCCGGAACAGCAGCTCGCGCAGCAGCCCGATCGGGTGGTCCTTGATCGACGTGGCCGCGCCGGTCTGCACGTTGGACGTCGGGCACATCTCCAGCGGGATCCGGCGGTCTCTGACGTAGCTGGCCAGCCGCCCGAGCGACGGCGCGCCGCCGCCGGGCGCGGGCCGGATGTCGTCGATGATGCGCACGCCGTGGCCCAGCCGCTCCGCGCCGCACCACTGCAGTGCCTCCCAGATCGACGGGAGCCCGAACCCCTCGCCCGCGTGGATCGTGATGTGGAAGTTCTCCCTGGCCACGAACTGGAACGCGTCCAGGTGCCTGCTGGGCGGGCTGCCCGCCTCGGCGCCGGCGATGTCGAACCCGACCACGCCCGCGTCCCTGTGCCGCACCGCGAGCTCGGCGATCTCCAGCGAGCGCGCGGCCGTCCGCATGGCGGTGAGCAGCGCGTAGACGGTGATGTTCCGGCCGCGGCTGCCGCGCCGGAACCCCTCCAGCACGGCCTCGACCACCTGGTCCAGGGACAGGCCCTTGGTCACGTGCAGCTCGGGCGCGAACCTGACCTCCGCGTACACGACGCCGTCGGCGGCCAGGTCCTCGGCGCACTCGGCGGCCACCCGGATCAGCGCGTCCCTGGTCTGCATCACGCCGACCGTGTGCTGGAACGCCTCCAGGTACAGCTCGAGCCTGCCCCGCTGGGCCACGCCCGCCATCCAGCGCTCCAGCTCGGCCACGTCGGTGGTGGGCAGGCCGTCGTACCCGGTCTCGGCGGCCAGCTCGACGATGGTCCCCGGGCGCAGCCCGCCGTCGAGGTGATCATGCAGGAGCACCTTGGGCACGGCGCGGATCTGATCGAGGCTAATCGGCACGCCACCATTGTCCCAGACGTGCCGTTACGCTACCGCCGCCGGCGACTCCCCCGCCCCCTCCGGGAACGGCCGTCCGGGGTCAGCCCGTGATTCGCTCGATCACCAGCGGCCCCGCCGCGGGCGGCTGGTCGCCGATCTCGATCGCGCCGTCCAGCGCGCCGACGGCCCGCGCGAACCGGGACTCGTCGTCCGCGCGCAGTTCGAGCACCGGCTGGCCGGCCTCGACCCGCTCCCCCGGCTTAGCCCGGCAGAGCACCCCGGCCGCCGCGCTGACCGGGTCCTCCTTCCGGGCCCGCCCGGCGCCCAGCCGCCAGGCGGCCACGCCCACGGCCCGGGCGTCCAGGCGCCGCAGCCAGCCGGACTCGGCCGCCGTCACCACCTGAACGTGCTCCGCCCGGGGCAGCGCCGCGTCCGGGTCGCCGCCCTGGGCCGCGATCATGCCGCGGTACCGGTCCAGGGCCCGGCCGTCGGCGAGTGCCGCCGCGGGGTCGGCCTCCAGGCCGGCCAGCGCGAGCATCTCCCTGGCCAGGGCCAGGGTCACCTCGACCAGATCGGGCGGGCCCTCGCCGCGCAGGGTCGCGACCGCCTCCTCGACCTCCACGGCGTTGCCCACGGCCCGCCCGAGCGGCACGTCCATGCCGGTCAGCAGCGCGGTGGTGCGCACCCCCGCGTCGGTGCCCAGGCCCACCATGGTCTGGGCCAGCAGCCGGGCCGCGGGCAGCTCGGTCATGAACGCTCCGCTGCCCACCTTGACGTCGAGCACCAGCGCCGCCGTGCCCTCGGCGATCTTCTTGGACATGATCGAGCTCGCGATCAGCGGGATCGACTCCACCGTCCCCGTGACGTCCCGCAGCGCGTACAGCTTGCGGTCGGCCGGGGCCAGGCCGGAGCCTGCCGCGCAGATCACGCAGCCGACGTCCCGCAGCACCTTGATCATCTCGGCGGTGGGCAGCGCGGCCCGCCAGCCGGGGATGGCCTCCAGCTTGTCCAGGGTGCCGCCGGTATGGCCCAGGCCGCGCCCGGACAGCTGGGGCACCGCGGCGCCGCAGGCCGCGACCAGCGGGGCGAGGATCAGCGAGACCTTGTCGCCGACCCCGCCGGTGGAGTGCTTGTCGACCGTGGGCGCGCCCACCGGGCTCAGGTCCAGCCGCTCGCCGGAGCTGATCATGGCGTCGGTCCAGGCGTGCAGCTCGGCCGCGTCCAGGCCGCGGAAAAAGACGGCCATGAGCAGCGCCGACATCTGCTCGTCGGCGATCGTGCTCCCGCCACCCCCGTCACCCGCGCCCCCGGTGTAGGCGCTGATGAGCCACCTGATCTCGTCCCCCGTGAGCGCGCGGCCGTCCCGCTTGGCCCGGATCAGCTCGACGGCGTCATAAGCCGTGGGGTCGTGCTCAGGCACTGGTGTCCCGGCGCGTTTCAAGGTCGGTGCCGGTGAACGCCGAGGGCAGCAGCGCGTGCATCTCGCGGGGCCCGCTCTCGGCGTCGAGGAGCAGCCCCGGCCCCCCGGCCTCGAGCAGCAGCTGCCGGCACCGCCCGCACGGGACCAGCGGCGCGCCGTCCCCGGCCACCACGCTGACCGCGACCAGGCGCCCGCCGCCGCTCGCGTGCAGCGCGGAGACGAGCCCGCACTCGGCGCACAGGGTGAGGCCGTAGCTGGCGTTCTCCACGTTGCAGCCGGTCACGATCCGGCCCCCGCCAGCCTCCCCGTTCGTCTCCACCAGGCCCGCGGCTCCCACCTGCAGCCGCGAGTACGGGGCGTAGGCACGGCCGGCCGCCGCCAGCGCGGCCGCCCGCAGCGCAGGCCAGTCGATCGCCACCGGGTCTGCCCTCCGAGGTTGACGGTGCCACCTGAATGGACTGGGGGACAATGACAGCTGACCAAGTCAGCTGACCAGCCCGATTCGCAGTCAAAGCATGACCTTCCCCGCATTGACGCGGTCTATGATCTTAACGGTCTCGATTCTGCAACAGCGCAGCCAGCGGGCCGCTTGCCGCTTCCCCGGAAGGCGGCTCCGGGCTAGCCTTCTTCCGATCCCGGGGGGTTCGGGACTTTCCCTGCCCTGTCCGGACTGAGGCCCTCTTTAGAGAGTTTGCGGTCGTTCGGGGCGGTCGCTGGCTGCCCCCGGCAGAGGAGGTAAACGTGAGGAAGCAACTCGGCAGCGTCGCCGTAATCGGCGTTGTGGCCCTGCTGGCCGCCGCCTGCGGCTCAAGTTCGTCCGGCGGGAGCTCATCAAGCAGTTCCAGTTCATCGGGCGGGTCCACGACGGCCAAATTCAAGGCGTGCGTGGTGTCTGACACTGGCACCATCAACGACAAATCCTTCAACCAGTCCGCGTATGCGGGCGCTACCACGGCTGCGTCGGCGTCGGGAGGCAAGATCACCGCGCAGTTCCTGCCGTCGTCGTCGTCAACCGACTACGCGTCGAACATCACCACGTTCATCAACCAGAAGTGCGGGATCATCGTCACGGTCGGCTACCTGATGGGGGACGCCACCCAGGCTGCGGCAAAGGCCAACCCCAACCAGAAGTTCGCGATCGTCGACTTCAGTTACCCCAAGCCGCTGAAGAACGTTGACGCGCTGCTGTTCAACACCGTGGAAGACGGTTTCCAGGGCGGATACCTCGCCGCGGCCATGAGCAAGACAGGAAAGGTCGCCACATTCGGCGGCCAGAAGCTGCCCACCGTCACCATTTACATGGACGGGTTCTGGGATGGCGTCCAGTACTACAACGCCAAGAAGCACAAGGACGTCAAGGTCCTCGGCTGGAATGAGAAGACCCAGAACGGCAGCTTCACCGGCAACTTCACCGACCTGACCGCAGGCCAGCGGCTCACCAACACATTCATCAGCGAGGGCGCGGACGTCATCTTCCCGGTCGCCGGGAACGTCGGCCTCGGCGCGGCCAAGGCGGTCCAGAACGCCGATGCGGCGGCTGGCACCCAGAAGGTGAACATGATGTGGGTGGATGTCGACGGCTGCGTGCTTGCCGCCCAGTACTGCAAGTACTTCATCACCAGCATTAACAAGGGCATCACGACAGCGGTCAATCACGCCGTGACGACGGCCCAGGCCGGCACGTTCACGGGTGGCGACTACGTGGGCACGCTGGCCAACGGCGGTGTCGGGCTGGCGCCCTTCCACGACTTCGCCAGCAAGATTCCTGCATCGGTGAAGACGGAACTCGACCAGATCAAGACCGATATAGAGAACGGAACGATCAAGCCGGCCACGCCGAGCCCGGCGAAGTAGGCCCGGACGGTCCGGGTGGGGCCGCCTCGGCCCCACCCGGACCTGCGGGTGGGGCCGAGGCGGCCAGCCTCACCCCCGGACATGCAGGTGCTAGCGGCGGTGTTGGGCCCAGCCCGTGGCGCTCAGGTGCGGCAGGAGGTGGCTGCGAGTGAAGCTCGAGCTGATCGGCATCACCAAGCGGTACGGCAGCCTCGTCGCCAATGACCACATCGACCTGACCGTCCAGCCCGGTGAGATCCGCGCCCTGCTCGGCGAGAACGGCGCCGGCAAGACCACGCTGATGAACGTCCTCTACGGTCTGATCCAGCCGGACGAGGGCGAGATACGGGTCGACGACAAGGCCGTGGTCATCAGGTCGCCCAAGGACGCGATTGCCGCCGGGATCGGCATGGTGCACCAGCATTTCATGCTGGTGCCGGTCTTCACGGTGGCGGAGAACGTCACCTTGGGCATGGAGCGCACCAGGGCGTTCGGCCTGCTCGACCGGCGGCGGGCCCGCCGGGACGTCCGGGCGCTCTCCGAGCGCTACGGCCTGGACGTCGACCCGGATGCCTACGTGGAGGACCTGCCGGTCGGCGTCCAGCAGCGGGTTGAGATCATCAAGGCCCTGCTGCGCGAGGCCAGCGTGCTCGTGCTCGACGAGCCTACGTCCGTGCTGACTCCGGGCGAGACCGAGGACCTGTTCCGGATCATGCGCGAGCTCCGGGCCGGCGGCCGGTCGATCGTGTTCATCTCGCACAAGCTGAGGGAGGTGCAGGCGATCGCCGACACGATCACGGTCATCCGGCGCGGCAAGGTCGTCGGTGAGCGGCCGCCGACCGCCACCGACGCCGAGCTCGCCGCGCTGATGGTGGGCCGGGCCGTGCAACTGAGGGTCACTAAGGCACCCGCCAAGCCGGGCGAGGTCGTGCTTGACGTGCGCGGCCTCACGGTGGCCGACGAGCACGGGAAACCGGCCGTGGACGATGTCTCCTTCGAAGTCCGGGCGGGCGAGATCCTCGGCGTGGCGGGCGTGCAGGGCAACGGGCAGACCGAGCTCTGCGAGGCGCTGATGGGCCTGCGGCCGGCCGTGGCCGGGTCGGTACTCATCGAGGGCCGCGACGTCAGCAGGATGGCGCCGCGTGAGCGGCTGCGCGCGGGCATCGGCTACATTCCGGAGGACCGGCAGGAGGACGGCCTGGTCGGTGACTTCTCGGTCGCCGACAACCTGATCCTGGACGTCTACGACCGCAAGCCGTTCGCCTCGGGCATCGCGCTGAACCTTGATGCGATCCAGGAGAACGCGGTCAGCCGGGTGGCCGAGTTCGACGTGCGGACCTCGTCCGTGGCGACGCCGACCCGGACCCTGTCCGGCGGGAACCAGCAGAAGGTCATCGTCGCCCGCGAGGTCAGCCGCGACATCAAGGTGCTGCTGGCCAGCCAGCCGACCCGCGGCCTCGACGTCGGATCGATCGAGTTCGTGCACCGCCGCATCGTCGAGCAGCGGGATGAGGGCGACGCCGTGGTCATCGTGTCCTCGGAACTCGACGAGATCTACGCCCTCGCCGACCGCATCGCGGTCATGTACGAGGGCAAGATCACCGGC
This sequence comes from uncultured Actinomycetota bacterium, assembly GCA_963844655.1. Taxonomy (GTDB): domain Bacteria; phylum Actinomycetota; class Actinomycetes; order Streptosporangiales; family Streptosporangiaceae; genus JASHPR01. The sequence continues at coordinate 128,835 of CAWJPA010000004.1, forward strand.
TTCCGCCCGCCGACGGTCTCAGCCGACGAACTCGGGCTGCTCATGGCCGGCGCTGGCCGGGACGGCGCGGCACCGGGGCCCACGGACGGGCCAGGCTCACCGGAGCTCGCAGACACGCCGGATTCACTGGGGCCCGAGGGCGGGCAGGGCCCGGAAGGGCCTGCGGACGGCCCAAGTTCACCGGGGCCCACGGACGAGCCGACTCCGCCGGCCTCTGGCGGGCAGGCATGAGCAGCGATCAGCCGATGCCGTCGGCTCCTCCGGAAACGCCGCAGCCGGCCGCCGGAGGACCCCCGGCCCGGCGGGTGGCCACGCTGAGCCACTCGATCATCAATGCGGTGGTGGAGGGCAGCCCCGCCGTCGTCACTTTCCTGGCCATCCTGGCGGCCGTCGTGCTCGGCGGCCTGCTCATCGCGTTCAGTGACCCGGTGGTGCTCAGCGCGTGGAGCGTGTTCTTCTCCGACCCCGTCAACGCGCTCGCGCAGGTGTGGGACTCCGCCTCCGCCGCGTACCTGGCGATGTTCGAGGGCGCCATCCTCGACCCGCAAACGGTCACCGCGGCCTTCCACGGCGGATCCGTCGCCGCCATCTTCTACCCGCTGTCCCAGACCCTGTCCGATACGACGCCGCTGATCCTCACCGGGCTCTCGGTGGCCATCGCTTTCCGGGCCGGCTTGTTCAACATCGGCGCGGCCGGTCAGTGGGTCGGCGGCGCTATCGTCGCCACCTATCTCGGCTTTGGCGTCAGCCTGCCGCCGGTGGTGCACCTTGTCGTCTGCCTGCTCGGCGGCTTCGTCGGCGGCGCAGTGATCGGCTGGGTGGTCGGCGAGCTCAAGGCGCGGACGGGGGCCCATGAGGTGATCGTCACGATCATGCTCAACTACATCATGTACAACCTGCTGTCCTTCCTCCTCGGCACGCCACGGGCCCTGCAGCAGCCGGGGCAGTCCAACCTGATCAGCCCGAATCTGCCGGCCGACGCCAGGCTGCCGCATGTCGGGGGACCGCCGCCACAGGTCGATCTCGGTTTTCTCGTCGGCATCGCCGCGGCTGCGGGCGTGTGGTGGCTGCTGTCCCGGTCGACGGTCGGGTTCCAGTTCCGGGCGGTGGGCGCCAACCCGAGCGCGGCGCGCAGTGCGGGAATGGACGTCGAGCGGAGCTGGGTGCTGGTGATGCTGCTCGCCGGCGGGCTGGCCGGGCTGGGAGGCGCCGCGGTCATCCTGGGGCCGCTGCAGCAGCTCACGTTCAACAGCTACGGCACGTTCGGCTTCGACGGCATCACCGTCGCGCTGCTCGGGCGGGCGAGCCCGGTCGGGGTGGTGCTGGCGGCGCTGCTGTTCGGCGCCCTGCACGCGGGCGGCACGAACATGGAGGCCGCGACGCAGGTGCCGTCGGACATCGTTGAGGTGCTCCAGGGCCTTATCGTGCTGTTCGTGGCGGCACCGCCGCTCATCCGGGCGATGTTCCGGCTGCGCCGGGCCAGGGCGGCGGGCCTCGAGGCGGTCCCGAAGGGGTGGAACCCGTGACCACAATGGCCGCCGCCACAGGCGCCCCGATCAGCATCAACCGGCGCATGGTGGCCGCAGGCACCTTCATCCTGTTTGGGCTGATCGACATCTTCGTGTTCGGGCTGTTCGCGCACCCCGGCGACGCCACCTTCGTGCTGGCCGTATCCGGCAGCTCACCGCTCAGCGTGCACGTCCCGGCGGCGCCGGTCGCGTACGTGCTCGGCTCGCTGTCGGTCGCGATCGGGATGTTCCGGGCGGTCACCGACCCCGGCCAGCTGGTGAAGCGGCTGTCCATCGCCGTCGTCCTGCTGTTCTTCGTGATCTCGCTGCTCTGCTGGGCCTACGCGGGCAGCGCGATCCCGCTGAACGTGGTCAACCTGCTGCAGAGCACGCTGAACCTGTCCATCCCGCTGGTGCTCGGCGCACTAGCCGGCTGCATGTGCGAACGCTCCGGCGTGATCAACATCGCGATCGAAGGCCAGCTGCTGCTCGGCGCGTTCGCCGCGGCCGTCGTGGCCAGCGCCTTCGGCGGGCTATGGCTCGGCCTGATCACCGGATCGATGGCCGGCGGCCTGCTCGGCCTGGTGCTGGCCGTCTTCGCCATCAACTTCCTGGTCGACCAGATCATCCTCGGCGTGGTGCTCAACGTGCTGGCGTCCGGGCTCACCGGCTACCTTAACGACCGCGTGCTGGTGACCAGGCCCGACCTCAACTCGGGTCTCACCTTCAGCGCCATCAAGATCCCGGTGCTCGGCGATATCCCGATCATCGGGCCGATCTTCTTCGACTCGACGATCTTCCTCTACATCATGTACGCCATGATCATCCTGGTGCAGGTCGGCCTGTTCCGCACCAGGTGGGGGCTGCGTGTCCGTGCCGTCGGCGAGCACCCGGCCGCAGCCGACACCGTCGGCATCCGGGTACTGGCGACCAGGTACCGCAATGTCATTCTCGGTGGCCTGATCGCCGGCATCGGCGGGGCTTACCTGACCGTGGGCTCGGTAGGCACCTTCAGCAAGGACATGTCGTCCGGTCTGGGCTACATCGCCCTGGCCGCGATGATCTTCGGCCGGTGGACCCCGCTGGGCGCCACCGCCGCCGCACTGCTCTTCGGATTTGCCAACTCCCTGCAGGCCACCCTGTCCACGGTCAACGTCCCGATCTCGTCTTACCTGCTGCTGATGGCCCCCTACGTCGCCACCATCATCGCGGTGGCAGGCCTCGTCGGCCGGGTGCGGGCGCCTGCCGCCGACGGAAAACCGTACGTGAAGGCTTGACCAGCGACGCACCCGCCACCGGGGCGGCCAGCACACCGCACGGCGCGGCGGCAGACGATACCCGCGCCGCGGCAGGCGACCCCTACGCGGCAGCGGCGGCCAGCGCGGCCGTGCTGGGGCAGCGCACCGGTCGGCCCGAGCACGATGTGGCCATCGTCCTCGGCTCCGGCTGGGCGCCCGCTGCGGATGCGCTGGCCGAGACCGGCGGGCCCGCCGGGGGCGGCGCGCCGGGCCGGGCCGGCATCGAAGTGCCGCTGGCCGACCTCGGCGGGTTCCCGCCGCCCACGGTCGCCGGCCACTCACCCGTCGTCCGCTCGCTGGCCCTCGGCGGCCTGCGCGTCCTCGTCTTCCTGGGCCGGATCCACCTGTACGAGGGGCACCCTGTCGCGACCGTGGTGCACGGCGTGCGGATGGCGGTCGCCGCGGGCTGCAAGGTGATCGTGCTCACCAACGCGGCCGGCGGCATCCGGGCGGGCTATGAGGTCGGGCAGCCCGTGCTGATCAGCGACCACCTCAACCTGACCGGCCGCTCGCCGCTCGCCGGCGACCCTCCCCCGGACGGCTACCCGCCCCGGTTCACCGACCTCACCGACCTGTACTCCCGGCGCCTGCGCGAGCTGGCCTACAACGCGGATCCTGGCCTTCCGGAGGGCGTCTACGCCGCGCTGCCCGGCCCGCACTATGAGACCCCGGCCGAGATCCGGGCGCTCCGGACGCTCGGCGCCGACCTGGTCGGCATGTCCACCGTCCTGGAGGCGATCGCCGCGCGCCACCTCGGGGCCGAGGTGCTGGCGATCTCGTTGGTCACCAACCTGGCCGCGGGCCTGGCGCCCGCGGGAGGCAGCCCGGCCGGGCTTGACCACGCCGAAGTCGTCGCCGCCGGGAAGGCTGCGGCCGCCCGGGTCGGCGCCCTGCTGGCGGCGATCCTGCCCGGTGTCCTGCCCGGGGCGGGCTGACATGATCTCCGACGATCTTCGCGCGCGGCTGAACGCCTGGCTCGCCGAGGATCCCGACGAACGGGACCGGGCCGAGCTCGAGGCCCTGGCCGGCGACGGCAGCCCGCAGGCGGAGGCGGAACTGGCCGACAGGTTCGCCCGGAGGCTGGAGTTCGGCACCGCCGGGCTGCGCGGCGCGGTCGCCGCCGGGCCGAACCGGATGAACCGGGCGGTCGTGCGCGGCACCACGGCCGCGCTGGCGCAGTGGCTGCTCGGCCCCGGGCGCGGCATGGCGGGACCCGATGCCGCCGAGGCGGGCGTGGTCATCGGCTGCGACGCCCGCCACCGCTCGGACGAGTTCGCCGACGAGGCCGCCCGGGTGCTGGCCGGCGCCGGGATCCGGGTCCACCTGCTCCCGCGGCAGCAGCCCACCCCGCTGCTGGCGTTCGGGGTCAAGCACCTGCGTGCCGCCGCCGGGATCATGATCACGGCGAGTCACAACCCCCCGGCCGACAACGGCTACAAGCTCTACCTGGGCGACGGCGCGCAGATCATCCCGCCCGCCGACGCCGAGATCGAGTCGGCGATCGGCAACCTCGGCCCGCTGTCCGGGGTGCCGCTCGCCCCGCTGGACAGCCCGCTGATCACCCGGCACGGCGACGAGGTGGCCCGGGCCTACCTGAACGTGGTCTGCTCGGTCTCCCCCGCGCCGCCCGGTGCCGCGTGGCTGCGGTTCGTCTACACCCCGCTGCACGGGGTGGGCGGCGGGCTGGCCCTGCGGGCGTTCGAGGGGGCCGGCTTCCCGGCCCCGGACGTGGTGGCGGCCCAGGCCGCGCCCGACCCGGACTTCCCGACCGTCACGTTCCCCAACCCCGAGGAACCCGGCGCGCTCGACCTGGCCCTGGCCCAGGCCCGCCGGTCCGGGGCCGACCTGGTGCTGGCCAACGATCCGGACGGGGACCGGCTGGCCGTGGCGGTCGCCGACCCTGAGGCCGTCGGCGGCTGGCGGGTGTTCACCGGCGACCAGGTCGGCGCGCTGCTCGGCGCCTACCTGCTGGACGAGATCCCGCCCGAGCCTGGCACCGACGACCGGCTTGTGGTCACCACGATCGTGTCCTCCACGATGCTGTCCAGCATCGCGGCCGCGGCCGGCGCGCAGTACGCGGAGACGCTGACCGGGTTCAAGTGGATCGTGCGGGCGGGCGAGTCCCGCCCCGGCAGCCTGTTCGTCCTCGGCTATGAGGAGGCGCTCGGGTACACCGTCGGCACCGTGGTCAGGGACAAGGACGGGATCGGTGCCGCTCTGGCCATGCTCGGCCTCGCGGCCCGCATCAGGTCCCGCGGCGAGACGTTGCTCGAGGCCTGGGACGCGCTCGAGATCGAGCACGGCGTGCACCTGACCGCGCAGGTCACCGTGGCCACCGATGCACCCGTGGACGTGATGGCGCGGCTGCGGGCCGCCTCGCCGGCGGAGCTGGCCGGCAGCTTCGTGCTCTCCGCCACCGACCTGACCGGCGGGACCAAGGAGCTGCCGTCGGCCGATGTGCTGGTCTACCGGCTGCCCGGCGCCCGGGTCACGATCCGGCCGAGCGGCACCGAGCCCAAGATCAAGGCCTACCTCGAGGTGGTGGAGCCGGTGACCGGCCGCCGCCTGGACCAGGCCCGCCGCGGCGCGGCCGCCCGCATGGGCCCCCTCCGCGAGGCGGTCACCCGCCTGCTGGCCGGCTGAGACCTGCGGCTCAGTCGGCGACGGCGAGGATCACGTCGGAGGCCTTGATGATGGCGACGACCTCGCTGCCTTCGGTCAGGCCGAGTTCCTGCGCGGCTTCCACGGTGATCGACGCCACCAGGCGGGTCCCGTTCGCTTCCACCTCGACGTTGGCCGTGGCCTCGCCGCGGGTGATGCCGGTTACCCGGCCGCTGATCTTGTTACGGGCACTGAGTCGCATGGCAGGTTCCGTTCTGTAAGGTCGGGGACTTGCCCATTCTGCTCCCCGCGGCCGCCGGGTCGCCAAGCCGGGCACGACGTGACAAGCTCGGGTACATGACCAGCTCGGACCATGAAGCTGCCTGTTACGTCGCGCACGGCATCGTGCCTCCCCTGGTCGAGGACCGGGTGCTCGTCGCGGTCTTCGACTCCCCCGTGGCCAGCTTCCTGCTCAAGTACGGCCGCGACGCCGGCTACCGGCCGGTGCTCGTCGAGCCCGATCCGGAGCGCTTCAAGGCCGCGCTCGATAGCGGCGTGGACGTGGCCGACACCGTCCGCAGCCAGCCGGACGCCCCGGCCGACGTGGTGGTCACCGACCATCACCGGCCCGAGCTTGGCCCGATGCTGCGGGACGCGCTGGCCAGCGACGCGCGGTGGGTCGGGATCATGGGCAACCCCCGGGTACCCGGCCCGCACATCCCCGCCCTGACCGAGCTGGGTGTGGCGCAGGAGGAGATCGCCCGCGTGCACCGGCCGATCGGCCTCAACATCGGCTCCCGGACGCCGGCCGAGATCGCGATCTCGACGCTGGCCGGCCTGATCGCCGACCGCAACGGGCGCCCGGGCGGCCAGTCCCACTGACGCCGGGCCGCTGGCGATGGCGGCGGACCTGCCCGGCTCCGGGGCCGCTGGTCCTCCGGCGGCCGAGACCCCGGCCCCGGGGACGCGCAATCGCTACGCGGATCTGCTGCGGGTCCTGGCCATCAGCCTCGTGGTGCTCGGCCACTGGCTGCTGACCAGCATCAGCTACCGCGGCGGGCGGCTGTCAGGCGGGTCGGCGCTGGCCGACATCGGCTGGTCCGGCTGGGGCACCCTGCTGTTTCAGGTCATGCCCGTGTTCTTCCTCGTCGGCGGCTACGCCAACGCGCTCTCCTGGACCCGGCATCACGCCCGCGGCCAGGCCTGGGCCGGGTGGGTACGGCATCGGGCCATCCGGTTGCTGCGGCCGACCACCGTCTATGTGGCCGTGATCGTGATCGCTGTCGCGGCGGCCAGGCTGGCGGGCGCCGACCCGGCTGAGCTCGCGCAGGCAGGCTGGGGGGTGGCGCTGCAGCTCTGGTTCCTGCCCGTGTACCTGCTGCTGATCGCGCTGACCCCGATGCTGCACGCGGCGCACCGGCGCTGGGGACTCGCGGTGCCTGCCGCACTCGCGCTGGGTGCGGCAGGCGTGGACGCCGGGCTCTTCGGCGGACGGCTGTCCGCCATCGGTTATGCCAACTACCTGCTCGTCTGGGGCTCGATGCACCAGTGGGGGTTTGCCTGGCAGGACCGCACGCTGACCCGGCCGTGGTGGCGCCCCTATGCGCTCGCCGCGGGCGGCGCCGTCGCCCTCGCCTGTCTTCTGGCCTGGAGCCCGTTCCCGGTAGACATGGTCGGGATGACCGGACACGTAGACAACACCGTGCCGCCGTCCGTGGCGCTGCTCGCCTTCGCCGCCGCGCAGTGCGGGCTGGTGCTCGCCGCCGAGCCGTTTGTCACCCGGGTGCTGGCCAGGCCCGGGCTGTGGCGCGCCGTCAGCTGGCTCAACGAGCGGACGCTGACCATCTATCTCTGGCACATGGTGCCCGTGGTCGTGGTGGCCGTGGCGCTGTATCCCGCCGGCCTGCTGGCCCAGCCGGTCATCGCGTCGGCCGGGTGGTGGGCGCTGCGGCCAGCCTGGATCGCGGCGCTGGCCCTGCTCCTGGCCCCGGAGGCCATCTGGCTGGCCCGGTTCGAGCGGCCGCTGAGGCACCGCCCCGCGCCGGCTGCGCCCAAATCCGCCGTGCCCCCCGAACCCGCTGTGCCACCCGAATCCGCGCCGCCCGCGCCCGGACCCGCCGCGCCGCCCAAACCGGCTGCGCTGGGCCTCATCTCATCCGGCCTGCTGGCGGCCGGCGTCGCCGCCGCCGGGATCGCACTGGCCAAGCTCGCGGTAACGGGATTCGCTCCCCGAGGCCGCGTTCCCGTGGAAATCCTGGTGGTTTACGGGTGGGGGGTCATCCTGACGCTGCTGTCCGGGCACCTGGCGCCGGGGCGGCCGCGCCGGGCCCGGCTGGCCGTGGCGCAACGGCCCGCATAACTCGGCGGCGGGCCGGATCCGCGCGGCCAGCTGGTACCTGGTCTTGATGCCGAGCTTGGCGAAGATGTGCGCCAGGTGGTACTCGATGGTCTTCGGGCTCAGGTAAAGCTGCGCGGCCACCTCGCGGTTGGACAGCCCGTCCGCGACGAGCCTGGCCACCTGCGCCTCCTGCGCGGTCAGGCTGGCCAGCCCGCAGTCGGCGCCGGGGCCGCCGCGCACGCCGAGCGCGGCCAGTTCGGCGGCGACCGCGTCGGCCAGCGGCCGCGCGCCGAGCCCGGCCAGGGCCTCGTGGGCGGAGCGCAGCCGGGCCAGCGCCGCCGGGCGCCGGTGCGCCCGGGCCAGGCAGCGCCCGTACTCGGTGTCGTACAGCGCCCGGGCGGCCGGGTCGGGCAGGCCCTCGGCGACGGCGCGGGCCGCCTCGAGAACACGCTCGGCCTGCTCCGGTTCGCCGCGGGCGAGCGCCAGGCTGGCCCGCAGCCTGGCCGCGTGCACCTGGGCCGGCCGGTCGCCCCTCCGGGCCGGGCCCGCCTCGAACCGGTCCAGCGCGGCGGCCGCGTCGTCGAGCCGGCCGGCCCGGATCAGCGCCCAGATCCGCAGCGGGCGCCACAGGCTCGCGGTCGGATCGTCGCAGGACTCGGCCGCGGGCGGCTGCGCCACGGTCCCGGTGCTGGCCGACCCCGCGCTGGCCGACACCGTGCTGGCCGGCACGGTGCTGGCCGACCCCGCGCTGGCCGACACCGTGCTAGCCGACCCCGTGCTGGCCGGCACGGTGCCGGCCAGCACCTCAGCGGGCTCGTCGCGGGCGAAGCCGAGCACGGCCCTGGCCGCCGCGGCGAACACCATCGCCGACCCGGTTCCGGCGGCCCGGGCCGCCTGCTCGGCGGACCTGACGTGCGCCGCGGCTAGCTCCCACTTCCCGCGCAGCGCAGCGATTCTGGCCGCCAGGTTGTGCGCGAACGGCAGGTCACCGGTCCGGCCTGCCTCCTCGGCCAGGCTCACCGCGAGGACGGCGTGCTCCTGGGCCTCGTCCCAGCGGCCGAGCCGGAAGGCGGTCTCGGCGAGATACCCGACGGCCTGCCCCGGGTAGCGCAGCCGCAGCCCGCCGGAGATCCGGGCCACAACCGCGGTCAGGTCGTCATCGGCCCGGGCCAGGTCGCCGGTCCACAGCCGGAGCAGGCCGCGGGCCGCCAGCGCGTCCGCCTGCCCGTCCGGCACCAGCGCCGCGGGCGCGGGCAGGTCCGAGAACATGGCCAGCGCGGCCTCGGCCTCGCCCGCCATGGCGCGGGCCATGGCCAGCGTGGCCAGCACCGCCGCCGGCGCGTTCCCGCCGCTGCTCGCGGCCCGCATCGAGCGCCGGGTCCACGCCCGGCACTCATCCAGGGACAGCACGGTGCCGTAGTACCAGGCCAGGCCGGCCCCTGCTTCGGCCCGGGCCCGGGTTTCGGCCGCCGTCCCGGTCACCCCTTCTTCCTCGGCCCCGGCGGGCCTGCGGTACGCGCTCCAGGCGGCCGACAGCAGCGCCTCGGCGGCGGCGGGCCGGGCCTGGAGCAGGGCGAGCTGGCCGAGCGCGGCGTTCCGGCGCGCGCTCGCCGGCAGCTGCTCGGCCGCGGGCCGCAGCGCCTCGGCCGCGCCGGCGTCGGCCGCCCGGACCAGCAGCTCGAACGCGGACAGCAGCCGGCCGGCTCGCTGCGGGCCTCGTGCCCCCAGGTCGGCGGCCTGGACCAGGCAGGCCGCGGCCGCGCCGGGCTCCCCGCGCCCGGCCGCCGCGGCCGCGGCCTCGTCGAGATCGGCCGCCAGCCGCAGGTCGGTCCCTGACGCGGCGGCCACCCGGTGCCTGAGCGCCGCCGGGCCGTCGGTCATGGCCGCCGCCCACCGGTGCAGCGAGCGCCGCCGGGCCGTTCCGATCTCGGCGTAGACCGCGCGGCGGACCAGCTCGTGGGAAAAGCGCAGCCCGCGCTGTTCGGGCTGCGCGGCCAGGAAGCCGGCAGTCACGGCCTGGTCGAGCGCGTTGTCGGCCTGCGCCACGCCCGCCAGGGCGGCCGCGGCGGCCGCGGCGAGCGGCTGGCCAGGGACCGGGTGCTGGCCCAAGACCGCGGCGGCCAGCACCAGGTTCCTGGCGTCGCCCGGCAGGCTGGCCAGCTTGGGCAGGACCGCCGCCGCCAGCGACCTGGGCAGGTGCAGCCCGTCCTCCTGGCCCTCGAGCACGGAGCCGGGCAGCTCGGTGAGCATCGCCCGGGCGAACATCGGGTTGCCCCGGCTGTGGTCGGCGACCCGCCGCAGCGCCCGGCCGGACAGGCCGCCGCAGCCCAGGGCCGCGGCGAGCTCGGTCAGCTCGGCCGCGCTCAGCCCGCCGAGCGGCAGCCGCGAGCACCGGCGGTCGCCGGTCAGGAACCTGGCCCAGCCCTCCCCGAGCCGGCCCAGGTGCCGCGGCCGGCCGGACACGACCACCAGGACCTGGTCGCTGACCAGGCGCCGGCACGCGTACAGCAGGGCACGGGCCGAGGGCTGATCGGCCCACTGCAGGTCCTCGATCACCACGGCCAGCGGGCCTTCCGCTGACCGGGCCGCGAACAGGCCCAGCAGCTCCTCGCCCACGGCCAGCGGGTCGGCGCCCGCGGCCGGGCCGCTGGCCAGCAGCGGGGCCGCAGGCAGCCAGCCGCTGTCGGCCCGGTGCCCAAGCTGGCGGACCAGGCCCCAGGGCAGGGCCCGCTCGGAGGCCTCACCGCTGGCCGCGAGCACAGGCACCGTGCGATGCCGGCCCAGGAACTCGGTGACCAGGGACGACTTGCCCAGGCCCGCGCTGCCTTCGACCAGCACGATGCGCGGCCGGCCCGCGGCGGCGTCGGCGAGCAGGACGGCCATCCGGTCCAGCTCGCCCGAGCGGCCCACGAACACCGGCCCGGCCTGACCGCCGGCCCGCACGCCCGTGCCGACCGGCCACCCGCCCGTGCTGGCGAGCCACCCGCCCGTGCTGGCGAGCCACCCGCCCGTGCTGGCGAGCCATCCGGCTGGGCCGACGAGCCATCCGGCTGGGCCGGCCGGCCACCCGGCCGCGCTCTCCGGCCCTCCGGCGTCATCCGGCTCGCGGCCAGCATCGGTGCCGGACGCGTCGATCAGGGGGAAGGTCACTGGGGTTCCTCCGTTGCATGGGCCGGTGCTTGTGACACGATTTGCGCGCCCGGACGGTTCGTGGGCTGTGGTGTTACCTTCGGGAGATCAGCGACCTCCAGGTCGCGGCCAGCGCCGGGTCGGCGTCGATGGCCGCGGCGAGCCTGACCGCGTCGAGCACGAGCACCCGCGACCGGGATCCGAGCCGGGCGGTCACGCCAGACAGCGGCAGCGGGCGGCCGTCAGGGGAACAGTCCCCCACGAACGCACCCGGGCCGAGGCTGCGCAGCACGCGCCCGTCCCGCTCGACCGTGGCCGTGCCGTCCAGGATCACGAAGCACTGGTGGCCTGGCCGCCGCTCATCGGCCAGGCGGCTCCCGGCGGGCAGCATCGCCTCATCCCCCGGCAGCTGCATGAGGCCAGCCAGGGCGTTCTCGCCAGGCGGCCCGGGCAGGCCGGACGGAATGCTCATCCTGCAGTTGTGCCTGACGGCGGTTACAAGATAGTGACAAGCTGTCGGTCGGGCTCTTTGATCGGGGGAGTTATGGCCACAGCCAGTCCATGGCCGCTGATCCACGCCGAGCGCCGGGCCTTAGCAGAGGACCTTGCGTCGCTGGACGATGCGCAGTGGTCGGTCCGGTCGCTGTGCGGCGACTGGACGGTGCGCGACGTACTCGGCCACATGACCGCGACCGCCAGGATGACACCGCCCAGGTTCTTCATGGAGTTGGCCGGCTCGGGTTTCCGCTTTAACGCGATGAACGCGAAGAACGTGCGGCGGGAGACCCCGGGCACGCCCGCCCAGGGGCTGGCCGAATTCCGCAGCCTGGAGTCCAGGACCACCAGCCCGCCGGGCCCGACCGAGGCCATGCTGGGTGAGGCCATCGTCCACAGCGAGGACATCCGCAAGCCGCTCGGCATCTACCGGGACTACCCGACCGAGGCGGTCACCCGGGTGGCGGATTTCTTCAAGGGGTCGAATCTGCTGATCGGCAGCAAGAACCGCATCGCGGGGCTCACCCTCCGCGCCACCGACGCGCAGTGGTCGACCGGCAGCGGGCCCGAGGTGTCCGGGCCCGTACTGTCCCTGACGCTCGCCATGACCGGGCGGTCGGCCGCGCTGGCCGACCTCTCCGGCGACGGGCTGGCCACCCTGCAGGCGAGATACCAGGCGGCCGGGTGAACCAGCCCGCCGGGTACTCGGGAACCCCGCTGCCGCAGAAGCTCGGCATCGGGCCTGGGGACGCCATCGCCCTGATCGGGGCGCCCGGCTGGCTGGAAGACGCCCTGGCCGAGGCGCCCGGCGTGGCCGAGCTGCACACGGACCTGGACGGCGGCGCACTGTTCGACGTCATCGTGGTGTTCGTGTCCTGGCGCACCGAGCTGGAAGCGGAGCTCGGCAGGCTCCGCGACCGCATGGCCCCGGCGTGCGGGCTGTGGGTCGCGTGGCCGAAGAAGGCCGCCAAGGTGCCCACGGACATGAGCGATGACGTCGTACGCGAGATCGCCCTGCCCACCGGCCTGGTCGACAACAAGGTCTGCGCCATCGACCAGACCTGGACCGCGCTGCGCCTGGTGATCCGGCGGGAGCTTCGCTAGCCTCCCGCCCGTCCCGCCGGCCGCGGGCGCGTCAGCCCAGCAGGTGCTCCCCCTCGAACACGCCGAGCTGCTCGCGGTAGAGCTCGAGCCCGATCCCGTTCGGGTCCCGGAAGTACATGCTGTCGTCCGCGCCCCGGTCCGGGCCGAGGTAGTCCACCCCCGCCTGGTCCAGCTTCTTCTTCGCGGCCTCGAACTGGTCCGAGGAGATCGAGATGGCCAGGTGCTGCACCCCGCCGATGGTCTCCATGAACGCCGGGTGATCGTGCCCGGGGAAGTCGAAGAACCCGAGCAGGTTGCGGTTCCCGATGTCGAAGAAGAAGTGGTTCGAGCCCGCGTAGTCCCGGTTCTCCACGAGCTCGACCAGCGGGAAGCCGAGGAACTCCTGGTAGAACTTGATCGTCTCCTCGGTGTCCTTGCAGATCAGGGCGAGGTGATGCACACCCTGAACCGTCGTCGGCGGCCGGTCACCGACCGGATGCAGGTAACGCTTGCGCAGCTCTTCCCGGCGGGCCCGGACTCGCTCAAGCTCGGCACCTTCTGGCTGTGGCATGGCCTGCCTCCCTGACGTTGCTCGGCACGTCCATTGTTCAACGCCAGCGTTGCGCCTGCCAGGCCGGGTCCGGGCCGGCCGGGGCTGGGGCGATCGGGTCCGGGGCGGCCAGGTCAGCGCGCGGGCAGGCCCAGGTTGTCCGGGCTGAGCCCGCGATGCCGGAACGCCCAGCCGCGGAGCCCGTGGCCCACCTGGGCCAGCTCCGGCGGCGGCACCGCGAGCACCAGGCACCTTGCGTGCGCCAGGCAGTAGCGGCTGACCCCGCAGGACACGGCGCGGGCCAGCGGCCCGCGGCGGCCGGCCCCGATGACCAGGATGTCGTCGGTCTCGCGCGCCGCGTTGACGAGCACGCGTCCCGGCTCGCCGCGCAGGACCTGGGACTGGGCGGCCACGTCAGCGGGAACGCCGCCGAACGCGAGGTCGAGGGCGCGCCAGAGGCGCTGCCAGGCGGCATCGTTCCAGAATTGACGCAGGTAAAGCGATGGGTGGCTGCGATCGGCGAGGTCACCGCCTGGGGGCGTCCACGCGTGTATGGGGATCAGGGCCGCGTGATAGTCGCGGGCGAGATCGGCTGCATGGCGGAGCGCCTGGAGGCTGCCCGGTGACTCGCTGACGCCGACAAGGATCCGACGTACGGCGGACACGGTAAGGCTCCTTCCAGAAAGGGATTCTTACGCCACCAGTAAACCCCCGTACGCCGGCGGTGACGACCAGAAAGCGTGCCCAGGGCCGTTTCATAACGAGATCCTCATGCGCCGTCATCCGCCTGCCGCCCGCCCGCCGTAAACATGCGTGCTCCTCCGAGTTGACAGTGACTTTCAAAAACTTGTAGCATCTGTTTCAGATGAACTACCGAAAGAGGGCGGATGTCATGAGCGCCAAGGTCGTGAGCAGCAGCACCGCCAGCGGCGGGGCCAGGAGCAATACCGAGCGGCGCCGGTGGTGGGCCCTGGGTGCCCTCGCGCTGAGCGTCCTGGTCGTGGGCCTCGACCTCACCGTGCTGAACCTGGCCCTGCCCACGCTCGGGGTCGAGCTGCACGCGTCAACCAGCGACCTGCAGTGGTTCGTCGACTCCTACAGCCTGGTGCTGGCCGCGGCGCTGCTGCCCGCGGGCCTGCTCGGGGACCGGTTCGGCCGCAAGAAAATGCTGACCGGGGCGCTGGTCGTGTTCGGTCTGGCGTCGCTGGCCTGCGCCTACTCCCAGTCGTCGGGCCAGCTTGTGGCGGCCAGGGCCGTCCTCGGCCTGGGCGCCGCGGTGATCCTGCCGCTGTCGATCGCGGTGATCCCGGTGCTGTTCACCCCGCAGGAGCGGCAGAAGGCGATCGCGGTCGTGATGGGCGCTGTGTTCATTGGCTACCCGGTCGGCCCGCTGCTGGGCGGCTGGCTGCTGGACAACTTCTGGTGGGGGTCGGTGTTCCTGATCAACGTCCCGGTCATCGTGCTGGCGCTGATCGCGGTGACCCTGCTGATGCCGGAGTCCCGCAGCGAGCAGCGGCCCCGGCTGGACCTGGTGGGCGTGGCGATCTCGAGCCTGGGCCTGATCAGCCTCACCTACGGCGTCATCAAGGCCGGCCAGGACGGCTGGAGCGATGGGGTCGCACTGGCCACGATCGCGGCGGGGGCCGTGGCCCTGGCGGCCTTCGTGCTGTGGGAGCGGCGGGTGTCGCGGCGGCCGGACGGCCAGCCCCTGGTCCAGCTGTCCCTGTTCCAGTCGGCGGGCTTCACCTGGGGCACGATCCTGTCCACGCTGGTGTCCTTCGCCCTGTTCGGGATCTTGTTCGCGATGCCGCTCTACTTCCGGGACGTCCGCGGGCTCGACTCCTTCGGCGCCGGGGTCCGGCTGCTGCCGATCATCGGCGGGATGGTCGTGGGCATGATCGCCGGGACCAGGCTGCAGGGCGGGAAGAAGCAGCCCCTGGTGAGCACCAGGGCGCTGGTGACCGGCGGGTTCATCATGATGGCCGGCGCCCTGGCCGCCGGGGCCTTCACCAGCACCAGCAGCGGCACCGGTTACGGCGCGACCTGGTTCGCCCTGGCCGGGCTCGGGCTCGGCCTGGCCATGCCCGCGGCCATGAACGCGGCCCTGGGCGCGCTTTCGGCCGAGCGCAGCGGCGCGGGATCGGCCCTGATCACGGCGTTCCGGCAGGTCGGGGCCACGATGGGGGCCGCGCTCCTGGGGACCGTGCTCAGCTCGGCCTACCAGGCCCGGCTCGGCCTCGCCGGGCTGCCCTCGGCCGCCGCGGATGCGGTGCGCTCCGGGGTGTCCGGCGGCGTCGAGGTGGCGCACAGCCTGGGCTCGGCGTCCCTCCTGCACACGGTGGACGTGGCCTTCGTGCACGGCATGGACGTCATGCTGTGGTGCTGCGCGGGCATCGCGCTGGCCGCCGCCCTGCTGGCGCTGGCCTTCCTGCCCCGCCAGACGGCGCCGCAGCCCCCCGCGGCCGGTGAGCCCACTGCCGTTCCTGAGCCCGCGAGGGCAGAATGACCTCCATGAGCGAGGCACCGGCCACGGACAGACCCGCCGGGCTGCGAGAACGGAAGAAGGCCAGGACGCGTGCTGCCATCCGGGAGCACGCGCTCCGGCTTTTCCGGGAGCAGGGCTACCACGCCACGACCGTCGAGCAGATCGCCGAGGCGGCCGAGGTATCGCCGAGCACGTTCTTCCGCTACTTCCCCACCAAGGAGGACGTCGTCCTGCAGGACGACTTCGACATCCTCGGCATGGAGTCCTTCCAGGCCCAGCCCGCCGAGATGAGCCCGGTCGCCGCGTTCCGCGCCGCCACCGCGCAGATGCTGTCCACGCTCACGCCCGAGGAAGTCGACCGGTTCCGGGAGACGACCGCGCTGACCATGACCGTCCCCGAGGTGCGGGCCCGGGCGCTGGACGAGTTCGCCAGGACGATCGAGCAGATCGCGGCGGCGGTCGCGCTGCGCACCGGGCGCTCCCCCGACGACTTCGCGGTCCGCAACCTGGCCGGGGCGGTGGTCGGCGTCATCATGTCGGCCACGATGCCGTGGGAGGACATGCCGACGGCGGACATGTTCGAGCGGATCGACACGGCTCTGGCCAACCTGGAGGCAGGCTTCCCGCTCTAGCCCGTGTTCTCAGAGCACCCGGAAAGAAAAGTCGTCCAGACAGTTCTCACGCTCTTGACAAAAAGAATTGTCGGTGACACGGTTGCGGCATGCACGATGTCGCAGTGATCGAGGATGCCGCAGCCGCGGAGGTCTCGCTCGATCCGATCCGGGCCCGGATGCTCGCGGAGCTGGCCGAGCCTCACACCGCGACCACACTCGCGGCGCGGCTTGGGCTTGCCCGGCAGAAGGTCAACTACCACGTCAAGACCCTTGAGCAGCACGGTCTGGTGGAGTTGGTCGAGGAGCGCCGCAAGGGCAACATGACCGAGCGGGTCGTGCGGGCTTCCGCCGCGGCCTACGTGATCTCGCCGGCCGCGCTCGCCCCGGTCGCGCCCGATCCGGCCCGGTCGCCCGATCGGCTGTCCGCGCGCTGGTTGCTCGCGCTCGCCGCGCGGCTGGTCCGGGAAACGGGCGCGCTCATCAACGGGGCGGCGCGGGCCAACAAGCCGCTCGCCACGTTCGGGCTCGATGCCGAAGTGCGGTTCGCCAAGCCCGCTGATCGCGCCGCGTTCGTGGGTGAGCTCGCGGACGCACTCACCGGAATTATCAGCAAATACCAGACCGAAACTGGTCGGCCGCACCGCCTTATCGTCGCGGTGCACCCGAGCATCACCGAAGACGCCGACCCGCCAGCAGAGGAGGAGCAGCAGTCATGACGCATCCATTCGAGGTACGCGACGAGATCACCGTCGACGCCACGCCGGACGAGGTGTGGGAGGCGATCGCGTCGGGGCCGGGAGTCGACTCCTGGCTTATGGGGCGCACCGAAATCGACAGCGCCAGCAAGACCAGCACGTTCAGCATGTTCGGCGAGGTGTCCAGCTCCAGCATCACGGTCTGGGAACCCGGTCACCGCTACGCGACGCAGGAGGACAAGAACCCGGACGGCACGTTCATGGCCTTCGAGTGGCTCATCGAGTCGCGCGGCGGCGGCGGCGCGGTGGTGCGCGTCGTGCACAGTGGCCTGCTCGGCGAGAACTGGGAGGCCGAATACAACGGCCTGTCCGCCGGCGACCACGCCTACATGACGAAACTCGCCATCTACCTGAAGCACTTCGCACCGCGCACCGCGAAGGGCTCGCTGTTCCTGCCGGGGCCGGTCACCAAGGACTCGTGGGCGGCCATGACGGCGGCGGTCGGCGTCAGCGCGGACACGGCGGACGGTCAGCCGGCGCGGCTCAGCGTGCCCGGGATCGAGCCGGCCGACGGCACCGTGGAGTTCGTGGGCTCGCCGAGCTTCGTGGGCATGCGCACCGGCGACGCGATGTACATGCTGATCCACGGCTACAACGACATGGTCTTCGCGACCGCGCACTACTTCGACGACCGCGACCCGTCGGCCGAGACCGAGGCGTGGCAGAACTGGCTCGCCGGCCTCGCGGCCTGATCAACGCACACGGCCGGGAATGTTGCACGTTCAATCACTGTTGTTTCCCCCTAACAGGACGTGACCTCGCGGAGGAGGACGACGCCATGCCAGCGGTTACGGTCGACGACATTCTGGTTCTGCCGAGGATCTCCGAGCCAGATCCGGCGATCGCGCTGGACCGGCCGGTGCTCGCGGTGACCACCGCGCCGTCCGGTTACGAGGGTGAGGGGTTCCCGGTCCGCCGCGCGTTCGCCGGCGTTGACCTGCGGGCCCTCGACCCGTTCATCCACATGGATCAGATGGGCGAGGTGGACTACGCCCCGGGCGAGCCGAAGGGCACGGCCTGGCACCCGCACCGCGGCTTCGAGACCGTGACCTACATGATCGACGGCACGTTCCGCCACCAGGACTCCACCGGCGGCGGCGGGCTGATCACCAACGGGGACACGCAGTGGATGACCGCGGGCGGCGGCCTGCTGCATATCGAGGAGCCGCCGGAGGACCTCGTCATGAGCGGCGGGCTGTTCCACGGCTTCCAGCTCTGGGTCAACCTGCCGTCGCACCTCAAGATGACGCCCCCTCGCTACCAGGACATCCGGGCCGGGCAGGTTTCGCTGCTCAGCTCGGCAGACGGCGGCGCCCTGGTCCGGGTGATCGCGGGCGAGGTGGGCGGCCATCACGGCCCCGGGGTCACCCACACACCGATCACGCTGCTGCACGCCACCCTCGAGCCCGGCGCTCAGCTGCGGCTGCCGTGGCGCAGCGACTTCAACGCGCTCGGCTACGTGCTGGCCGGATCGGGCACGGTCGGGACCACCGGGCGGCCGGTGCGCACCGGCCAGCTCACGGTGTTCGGCGCGGGTGACGTGATCACCATCGCGGCGAGCACCACCGACGACGGCCCCAGCCACGGCCTGGACGTCCTGGTCCTCGGCGGCGAGCCGATCAGGGAGCCGGTCGCCGCGTACGGCCCGTTCGTGATGAACACCAGGGACGAGCTGGTCCAGGCGTTCGAGGACTTCCAGGCGGGCAGGCTCGGCACGATCCCCGCCGAGCCGCACCCGGGCCACGACGTCCTGTAGGCCGCCGCCGCGGTTCGCCGCAATGAGAGACTCGCGGCATGACCTATATCGCCGCCGCCGACCGTTACCAGACGATTCCGTACCGCCGCTGCGGCCGCAGCGGGATCCTGCTCCCCGGGGTGTCGCTCGGGCTCTGGCAGAACTTCGGGCACGACCGGCCGCTCGACACGCAGCGGGAGATCCTGCGGCGCGCCTTTGATCTGGGCGTCACGCACTTTGACCTGGCCAACAACTACGGTCCCCCGTATGGCTCGGCCGAGATCAACTTCGGCCGCATCATGCGCGAGGACCTGCATCCCTACCGGGACGAGCTGATCATCTCGACGAAGGCCGGCTGGGACATGTGGCCCGGGCCCTACGGCGACCATGGCTCGCGCAAGTACCTGCTGGCCAGCCTGGACCAGTCGCTGACCCGGATGGGCCTGGACTACGTCGACATCTTCTACAGCCACCGGGCCGACCCGGACACCCCGCTCGAGGAGACCATGGGTGCCCTCGACACCGCGGTCAGGTCGGGCCGGGCGCTGTATGCCGGCATCTCGTCGTACTCCGCGGAGCGGACCGCCGAGGCGGCGGAGCTCATGCGCCGGATGGGCACGCCGCTGCTCATCCACCAGCCGTCGTACTCGATGCTGAACCGCTGGATCGAGGGCGGCCTGCTCGACGTCCTGGGCCGCGAGGGCATCGGCTGCATCGCGTTCACGCCGCTGGCCCAGGGCGTGCTCACCGGGAAGTACCTGAACGGGATCCCGGAAGGCTCCCGGGCCACCCAGCCGGGCGGCACGCTCGACCGCGATGAGCTCACCGAGCAGACCCTGGCCCACGTCCGTTCGCTGAACAAGATCGCCAGTGCCCGCGGGCAGTCACTGGCCCAGCTCGCGCTGGCCTGGGCGCTGCGGGACGAGCGGGTCACTTCGGTGCTCATCGGCGCGAGCAGCGTGGTCCAGCTCGAGGAGAACCTCGGCGCGCTGGGCAACACCACGTTCAGCGACGAGGAACTGGCCGCGATCGACCGCGATGCCGTGGAGGCGGGCGTCAACCTCTGGGCCGAATCCAGCGCCGAGTAGGCCAGCGGCCCGGGAGGCAGGAGCCGACGTGCGGGTTGTGGTGGTGGGGGCCGGGTTCGCCGGCCTGATGGCGGCGGACCGGGTGGCCCGGGCCGGGCACGAGGTGGTGGTGCTCGAGGCGCGGGACCGGGTCGGCGGCCGCGTCTGGTCCCAGGAGCTGACGCCCGGCGACCCGCGCACCGTGGTCGAGCGGGGCGGCGAGTTCGTGCTGGACGGCTACGAGGTGATGCGGTCGGTGCTGGCCGAGCTCGGCCTGGAGCTCGCGGACACGGGGATGTCCTACTACGAGCGGGAGCCGCGAGGCGGAGCGGCGACCACGCTCCAGGACGTGGCCCGGTGCGCGGCCGCCGTGGCCAGCGCCTCGGCCTCGGCCGGACCCGGAGCCTCGCTGGCCGAGGTGGTCTCGGGCTGGGACGGGCCCGCGGCGGCGCTGGCCGCGTACCTGTCCCGCGTGGAAATCACCGACGGCGTGACCGCCGATGTTCTCGCCGCCGCGGCGGTCAGCACCATCACCACCGGTTTCACCCGGCGGCCGTCCTGGCGGGTGGCCGGGGGCAACCAGCAGCTGGCCGATGGCCTGGCCGCCCGCCTCGGGCCCTCGGTCCGCCTGCGCAGCCCGGCCCGGGCGGTCGAGCACGATCACGAGGGGGTGCGGGTGCTCACCGGCACCGGCCCCGTGGTTGGCGGCGAGGTGGTTGGCGGCGAGGTGACTGGCGATGGGGAGGCCGGGGGTGCAGTGACCGGGGACGCGGTGATCGTCGCGGTGCCGATGGCCGTGCTGCGGGAGCTGCCGTTCTCGCCGCCGGTGCCTGACCGCCTCCGGCAGGCCTGGCGGAGGGCGGGGCTGGCGCACAACGCCAAGTTGCACGTGCCGCTGCGGCACCCGGCCGCGGCTTCCGCGGTGCAGAGCGTGCCGGACCGCTACTGGACCTGGACCGCGACCGACGGGTCCGGCCAGGTCCAGCCGGTCCTGCACGCGTTCGGCGGCACCGAGACCGGGCTGGCCGCCCTGGCCGTGGCCGATGGCCCGGCCCGGTGGGCGTCCCTGGCGGCGGCGCTGCGCACCGAGCTGTCCCTGGACACCGGCCGGGCCCTGGTCACCACCTGGAACGACGATCTCTGGGCCGGTGAGTCCTACACCGCGCTCACCCTCGACGCGGCCGATGGCGACGGCCGGCTCATCGCCGCGTCCCTGGGCCGGGTGCACTTCGCCGGCGAGCACACCGCCGGGGCCTGGGCCGGCCTGATGGAAGGCGCGCTGCGCTCAGGCGCCCGCGCCGCCGACGAGGTGCTGGCCCGTCAGGCGGCCAGACCCGGGAGCCCGTCGTAGGCCGCCATCACGATCTCCAGCCCCCGGCTGTCGCCCCCTGATTCTGGGTCGCGCATCTGGCTCGTCACGTACGCCACCGCCATGCGGGCGTCGGGATCGATCATGACCAGCGATCCGCCCCACCCGCCCCAGCCGTAGCTGCGGCCGAACAGCCCGTAGCCCAGGCCGTAACGCATCTGCGTCCCCAGGAGGGAGTCCTCGCCGCTGAACTGCTCCTCCACGGCAAGCTCGCAGCCCTCCTGCGACAGCAGGCGCACGCCCCGCACCGTTCCCCCGCACGCCATCGCCGACTGCACGAGGGCGACCGAGCGGGCGTTGCCGAATCCGCTCGCGGCGGGGATCTGCGCCCGGCGCCAGCCCACGGCGTTCCCGTCACGCACCCGAATCCTGGTCCCGGCGCCGGGGGCCGGGCTGCTGCCGGGCGCGCTCGAGGCGTAGTCCTCGGTCCGCGACGGCGGCGGGACCGAGAGCGCGACCCGGTGGTCGTGCTCAGCCGCCAGCCCCATATGGAAGTCCGCGCCCAGGGGGCCGGCTACCTCTGAAGCGAAGAAATCGCCCAGGCTGCGGCCGGTGATCCGGCGCACCACCTCGCCGACGAGAAATCCCTGGGTGATCGAGTGATATCCGGCCGCGGTGCCCGGCTCCCACTGTGTGGCCTGCGCGGCCAGGCGAGCGGTGGCCCCCGGCCAGTCGCACAGCTCCTCGACCGTCATCGGCGGGTCCCAGTCGGGCAGGCCCGCCGTGTGCGCGAGCAGGTGCCGCACCAGCACGCCGTCCTTGCCCGCCGCGGCGAACTCCGGCCAGTACCGGGCGACCGGCGCCGAAAGGTCGAGCTCACCGCGGTCGGCCAGGATCAGGGCGCACAGCGCCGTCATCGTCTTGGTGACGGACCACACGTTGGTGACCGTGTCGCGCTGCCACGGGGTCGTGCGCTCCGCGTCGGCGAATCCGCCCCAGATGTCGACCACTGGCTCGCCGGCCACGAAGACCGCCGCCGAGGCACCCACGTCGCCGGCGTCCAGAAATGCGGCCAGCGCGCGGGGCACCGAGGCGAACAACTCATCGCAGGAACCGGAGATCTCAGCCATGCCAGGAAACTAGCCGACCCCGCTCGACCAACGTCAATCCATTAACCGGGGCCCTGCGGCCACCGGACGGGCTCTAGCCGGCGGGCGCGAACCCCGTCGCCGCGAGGTGGCCGGTCACGAGCTTGGCGCAGCCCGCCGGGTCGTCCAGCCACGGCCCGTGCCCGCCGGGGACCTCGTGCAGGACCGCGCCGGGGATCTTGGCCACCGAGGGACGGGCCTGCGCGGGGCTGAGGAACGGGTCGCCGGTGCCCAGGCAGAACATGACCGGCGCGGTGATCTGGCCGAGCTCGGCACCGGTCATGACCACGTCGGCCCGCGGCTGGCGAAAGCGGTCGATGGCGTGCATGAGGGAGGCCACGGTCCTGACGTTGCCCGGCCGGCGGGCCGCGAGGCGGATCACGTCGATCAGGTCATCGGGCATGGCCGCCGCGGCGGCCGGGCTGAGCCCCTGGCCGAGCAGCCTCCGGTACACCGACCGCGGCGATGGGCTGCGCAGTATGGCCTGGCTGAGTCCCGGCACGGTGAGCAGCGACAACGGCATCCGGACCCGGACCCCGGGCAGCGCGGCCGCGGGCTCGCCGATGGCCACAAGCGAGGCGGTGCGTTCCGGCCGGGCGGCGGCGTACCACAGCGCGAACATCCCGCCCAGCGAGTGGGCCACGACCGGCGCGGTGTCCAGGCCGAGCGCGTCGAGCAGGCCGTCCATCAGGGCCAGGGCGTGGCCCCGCACGGCGCCGCGCCGGTCGCCGGCCGGCCCGGACAGGCCGTGGCCAGGCAGCTCCACCAGATGGGCCCGGTACCCGGTCAGGTCGGCGAGCCACGGCGCCCACACGGCCGCGGCCAGGCTCACGCCGTGCAGCATCACCAGCGGCGGGCCGTCCCCGACGCTGAGCACCCGGAGCCGCACCCCGGCCGGGCCGGTGTCGACGAACGACTCCTCGGGCCCGAGGCCGTAACGGGCGAACAGCCGGGTCTCGGCCTCCCTGATGCGCTGATCGAGCTCCATGTCCCTGTCCTCCTTGTGTGCCGTTCTCCATGCACGCGGCGGCCCCGGTGACCGGCCAGCGGGGTCACCATCACCCGGGCAGCGCGGCCAGCCACGAATTCACTCGCGTAACGGCACCTATGCCCGAGGTTTCAACCAGGTCGCCGATCGTGGTCGCCGCCAGCTCCGCCCGCCAGGCGCTCTCGGCCCGGTCCATCACCTGGGCGATGCCGCAGGGCCGGCGGCAGGCCTCGCCGGTGAGCGGAACCGGGCCGCGCTGGCGGATCTCCGTGCAGAGGAACAGCGGGCTCGGCCCCTCCACGGCCTCGACGATGTCGGCGACCGTGATGTCCCCGGGCGGGCGGGCCAGCCGGAACCCGCCCCGCGGGCCGCTGGTCGCGCTGAGCAGGCCCGCCCGCACCAGCGCCTTGAGCAGCTTGGCCAGGTAGGCCTCGGGCAGGCCGTAGAACTCGGCCAGGCGCCGGGCCGGCAGCGGGTCACGGTCGCGGGTGAAGGTCAGCAGCCAGGTGCAGTGCAGGGACCATTCCACGCCCTCGGGCAGTCTCATATTACGGATATTACATATCCGTAATAACCTCGTCAACTCACGGCAGCTGCTCCGGGCAGCGGGGTGCCGGGCGTATGCTCGGGCAGCCATGCGCACCTTCCACGCCGCCGACGGGACCGAACTCGCGTATCACGTCCAGGGCTCGGGTACCCCGCTCGTCTGCGTTCCCGGCGGCCCCATGCGGGATTCGTCCTACCTCGGGAACCTCGGCGGCCTGTCCACGCTGTGCCAGCTGGTGCTGCTCGACCTGCGCGGGACGGGGCGGTCGGCCGTCCCGGCCGATCACGCCAGCTACCGCTGCGACCGCCTGGTCGGGGACGTCGAGGTCCTGCGGAATCATCTGGGCCTCGACCGCATCGACCTGCTCGGGCACTCGGCCGGGGCCAATATCGCGGTGCAGTACGCGGCTCAGCACCCGCAGCGGGTAGGCAGGCTGGCGCTGATCACGCCGAGCACCCGCGCCGTGGGCCTGGAGGCCGACGCGGCCATGCGGCGGGCGATCGCCGAGCTCCGCCAGGACGAGCCCTGGTACCCCGGGGCGGCCGCCGCCTTTGAGCGGATCCAGGCCGACGGGGGAACCGAGGCCGACTGGCAGGCCATCGCCCCGTTCCTGTACGGGCGCTGGGATGCTGCCGCCCAGGCCCACGACGCCGCCAGCGATCAGCAGGTCAACGGCGAGGCGGCCAGCGCCTTTGGCGCGGAGGGCGCGTTCGATCCCGAGGCCACCCGCGCGGCGCTGGCCGCCTTCACCCCGCCCGTGCTGCTGCTGGCCGGTGAAGTGGACCTCAACACCGTCCCGCGGCTGGCCGCCGGGTTCGCGGCGCTGTTCCCCAACGCCAGCTTCGTGATCCAGCCCGGCGCCGGGCACTACCCCTGGCTTGATGACGCCGGCTGGTTCACCTCCGCCGTGGGGGCTTTCCTGGCCGCGGACGCCAGCCGACGGTAGCCGCGGCTGTATCAAGCCCGCAGGTACGCGCTCTGACAAGTATCAGCAGCCATCGGATGTGGCTCGTGCAGTCAGATCCGGTCACCTGGGGGGTTTCCCATGCCATTCAGCCCGGCCAATCACTTCGTCGTCTCCGGCGCCGGCATCGACGGCACCGTCGACCTCGACGGCATCTCCGGGGGCGGCCTCGTGTCCCTGACCGTCGACGACCGTGCCCTGCGTGCTCCCAGCCTGGACACGACCCGCGAGGGCATCGTGATCAGGGCCATTCACGAGGAGGTCCCGGACAGCCACACGCTCGTGGTCACGGTCACCGTGCCTCAGGTCAACCTCGACTCCGGCCCCGAGACCAGCGCGGGCCTCGCGGTGCTGACCACAGAGCGCACGTCGATCGCGGGCCCCGGCCTGGTGTCAGGGCCGCTTCAGCTGTTCGACCTGCGGCCGCTGGCCGTCACGGCCTCGGTCGTCGAGAGCTAGCCGGCTGGCCAGGGCCCGCCGAGGTCATCGCGTGGTGGGGGGTTTATGTCATGCGACAGCAGCGGATCCGGGAAGTCGGCCGGGCGATTAGCTTGCTGAGCTGGTCTTTTCTGGCTGCAGCCAGCCTCTTAGCGTTTCTGGGGTGGCGCCTGCAGAACCAGGCTTTCCCGCAGTCCGGGCCATCTCCTTTTTCACAGGTAACGGCGACTGTCTACACGAGTGACAGCAACGCCAGCGTCTTGCTGCAGTCCACGATCCAGCCCAACGCGACGGAGAACGACACTCTTGATATCACCGTGAAGGAGCCGAAGGGAGCGATCGCTCCCTGGGTGCTCGTCGTCACCTGCCCGCGGGGAGTACGCGGGCAGGTGCCGATGCAGCTGCAGGGCGTGGTGGGCCAGCAGCCGATCGAGGTGCTCGCATCGGTCTACGACGTGAGCCATGAGACCGTTCCCATCGGATGCTTCCCGCGGCCGCGAGAGAACGGCCATGCGCCGGCGGTGGTCACCGCCGGCCAGGACATCAATCTGTCGCTGCCTGTCCTTGAGCAGAGCCCGCTCCCGCAGGTGGCGACGGCCAAGACGCCGCTGTACGTGGTGCGAAGCACGTCAGGAGCACAGCGGATCCGGAAGCTCGTGGAGGTGCTCCAGGCGCCGGAGTCGTCGTGCCCCACCCCGGCCCCGGGAAGCAGCTATGCGCCGCCCAGCGGAAGCAGCGCATCCTGCTTTACCAAGCTTTCCCTCGGCACGGCGGCCACCCGGTACTCCATCCCCAAATCGGTGACCACGTCGGAGACCCTGAGCAATGTGAGCCTGTCCGGTGACCGCATCGACTCGATGTTCCCGCCCGGGCAGATAACGAGCAACGATGAGATCATCTGGCAGGGAACCTCCGGGCTCAGCCCGAGCCTGAGCGCGACGAGCCTGTCATCGGCCGAGACATCCAGCAAGGCGGGATTCAAGGCCGGCCTGTTCTACGGGCTCGCCGCCGGGCTTTTCGTGCCTTTCCTGCAGGACGTTTCCCAGGCGGCCAGGGAAACGAGGAAACGCCGAGACGGTGCCGAGCAGGAAGCGCCGGTCAGCGTCTGATCAGCGGAAGGCAGCTGCGACCTTCTCCATGAACAGGTCGCAGGTGTCCTTCTTGCGGGCCAGGGGGCCGAGGTTCGAGTCCGGGATGATGAGCTCGTCGGCGCCGGCCTCCTGGTACCGGCGCACGATGTCGGTCACCTCGTCCGGGGTACCGATGATCGCCCGGGTCCCGTGCGCTTCATGCCGGTGCTCGTCGAGCCAGGCCCGGTCGGTCGACAGGAACAGATGCGCCTGGGTGGACACGTGGATCTCCGCCGGGTCGCGGCCGACCTCCTCGCAGTGCGCCCGCAGCACAGAAACCTTGTGCGTGAGCAGCTCCGGCGTGGTCCAGGCGTTCCACTCGTCGGCATACTTCGCCGCGATGCGCATCGTGCGCCGCTCGCCGCTGCCGCCGATCAGCAGCGGCATCCGGTCCTGGACCGGGGCGGGCTGGGCCGGCGCGTCCGCCAGCTGGAAGTACTGGCCGGCGAAGGTCGTGCGCGGCTGGTCGAGCAGCGAGCGCAGGACCTGAACCGCCTCCTCGAACCGGTCCAGCCGCTCCCGCACCGTGCCGAGCGCGATGCCGTACGCGGCGTGCTCGTTCTCCTGCCAGCCGGCCCCGACTCCGAGCGTGAGCCGCCCGCGGCTGATGTGGTCGACCGCGGCCGCGATCTTGGCCAGGACCGCGGGGTGCCGGTAGGTCACGCTGGTCACCAGGGGCGCGAGCCGCAGCCGCGGGACCGTGGCCGCGATGGCCGCCATGACCGACCAGCACTCGAGCGTGTCCCCGTCCAGAGCGGCCGGGCCGGGACCGTTCGGCATGAAGTGGTCGGCGAAGTACATGCCGTCCCAGCCGGTCTGCTCGCAGTGCGTGGTGATCTCGAGGATGTCATCCCAGGGCTGGGCCGGCGTGGGCCAGATACTGAAGCGCATGCGGGAATCCTAGGCGCCTGCGTGGCCGCGACCGCCCGCAGCCTGGGCGCTCACGGGATCGGCACTGCTGGCGAGGCGGCCCGGTGCTTACTCGGCGAGACGCCGGAGTGCGGCGCGGACGGTCTCCGGGTTGGTCGTGGCCCAGAACGGCGGCAGCGACGCGCGCAGGAAGTCGCCGTACCGCGCCGTGACCAGCCGGGGGTCGAGTATCGCCACCACTCCCCGGTCGCTGACCGTGCGCAGCAGCCGCCCGGTGCCCTGGGCCAGCAGCAGCGCGGCCTGGGCCGCGGCCACGTCCATGAACCCGTTCCCGCCGCGTGCGGCCACGGCGCGCTGCCGGGCCGAGGCCAGCGGGTCGTCGGGCCGGGGGAACGGGATCCGGTCGATGATCACGAGCTGCAGCGCCCGGCCGGGCACGTCCACGCCCTGCCACAGCGACAGGGTGCCGAACAGGCAGCTGGGCTCGTCCTCGGCGAACCGGCTGATCAGCTGCGAGGTCGGGTCCTCGCCCTGGCAGAGCACCGGATAGTCGATGCGGCCGCGCAGCTCGGTCGCGGCCTGCCGGGCCGCCCGCATCGAGGAGAACAGCCCGAGCGTGCGGCCCCCGGCCGCGGTGATGAGCTCCTGAATCTCGTCGAGGTACTGCTCGGGCAGCCCGTCGCGTCCCGGCGGCGGGAGGTGCCGCGCCACGTACAGGATCCCGCTGCGCGGGTGGTCGAATGGCGAGCCGACGTCAAGGCCGGACCAGGTCATCGGGTGACGCTTGCCGGTGTCCGCGTGGTCGCTGGTCTCGGACTCCGTGGTCTCGTTCTCGGCGGGCCCGGGCTCGGCGGGCCCGGGCTCGGCGGGCACAGGTCCGTCGGGCCGAGCCTGGGGCAGGCCCCACTGGTGCGCCAGCGGCACGAACGAGCCGCCGACCGACAGCGTGGCCGAGGTCAGCGCCACCGTCCTGCGGCCGAACACGCGCTCCGACAGCAGCTCGCTCACCTGCAGCGGAGCAACCCTTAGCGTGGGCGGGCGCCGCGAGTCGCGGTCGGCGGGCTGGTCCAGCCACACCACGTCGGGCCGGGCCGCCACGTCCGCGCCGAACGCGTCGAGGATCCGCTCGGCCGCGTTATGCACCTCGTCGAGCGAGGCGAGGGCGGCCCGCCGGGCGGCCAGCTGCTCCGGCTCGTCCTCGGTCTTCTTGGCGCCGGTCCTGATGTCGGCGGCGCAGCCGCCCGCGGCGTCCCTGACCGCGGCCAGCGACGTCGCCAGGGGCTCGGCCATCACGTCGATCCGCCCGCTGTACGCCTCGGCGAGGATCTGCTCGAGCCCGTGGCCGGCGTCCTTGAGCCGGCTCGCGGCGCTCTCATCGACCTGACGGCCGGCCCGGCGGGCGGCCGTCTCCACGGCCGGGGCCGACAGCTCAGCGGTGGCCACCGAGGTCACGCGGTCGACCAGGTCGTGCGCCTCGTCGATGATCACCACATCGTGCTCGGGCAGCACGAAGCCGTCCTCCAGGGCGTCGATGGCGAGCAGGGCGTGGTTAGTGACCACGATGTCGGCCTGGCCGGCCGCCTCCCGGGCCATCTCGGCGAAGCACTGCGCGGCGAACGGGCAGCGCTGGGCTCCGATGCACTCCCGCGCGGTGACCGAGACCTGCCGCCAGGCCCGCTCGTCCACCCCGGGCACCAGCTCGTCACGGTCGCCGGTGTCGGTCCTGGCCGCCCACTCCTGCAGCCGCTGCACCTGGCGGCCGATCTCGGTGACCGAGCGGTGGTCGAACAGCTCCTCCTGCGGATCGTCGGCCGCGCCGTTCCGCAGCCGGTTCACGCACAGGTAGTTGCGGCGCCCCTTGAGGATCGCGAACGTGGGTGCCCGGCCGAGCAGCGGCTCCAGCGCGGCCGCGAGCCGCGGCAGGTCGCGGTCGATGAGCTGGCGCTGCAGCGCGATCGTGGCCGTGGACACCACGACCGCACCGCCCTGCGCGGCGGCATGCCGGGCCGCAGGCACGAGGTAGGCCAGCGATTTCCCGGTTCCGGTGCCGGCCTGCACCGCGACATGCTCCCCGGAATCAATGGCATGCCCGACCGCCTCGGCCATTTTGACCTGTCCGGGCCGCTCGGCTCCCCCGATCCCGTCGACCGCGGCCGCCAGCAGCGTGGCGATATCGGGGAGCTCGCTGGTCTTGGCCGGCACATTAGAAAGCTATCGCTCCGTCACGACAATTACGGGTGCCGCGCCGTCCAATGGTCGCGGTCGGGACCGCTGTATGTTCCTGGGCCCGCTGCGGCGGGTCAGGGCACGACGATGACGGGGCAGCGGGCGTGCCGCGCCAGCCAGCTGGGGATGGAACCGACCACGTGGTGCAGCCGGTGCCCGGGCGCGCCCACGACCAGCGCATCGGCGCTGCTGACGTCGGCGGCGGCCGCGAGCTCCTTGGCGGCGTTCCCGCGCCTGGCGATCACGCTGACCTCGAGTCCCTCGCGGTCGCAGACCTCGTCCAGCTCGGAGAGGAGCCAGCGCTCCATCTCGCTCTTCTCCCGCGATGTGCAGATCACCTGCCCTGTCATCGGCTCGCAGTAGACACCGAACGGGACCACGTAGACCACCAGCAGCGGGCGGGCCAGGCGCCGGGCCATGCCGGCGGCGTAGGCGAGCGCGTTGCGGCTGGACTGGGACCCGTCGTAGCCGACCACGACCGGGTGCCCGGGTTCGGGCGAGCCGGCGGCGCGGTCCGGGTCGTGCCGGGGTGAGGTCTGCGGGACGGGCTCGGCCTGGCCAGTCTGATCCGGCGCGCGCGGCATTCCATGGCCCTGAGCTCTTTCGTGGCCGTCCGCCCGGTCAGGCTGATCCGGGCGCGGCCCCGACCCTGGGTGCCCCATGGAAGGTTGTCCTCGCGGTCATGCTTCTGCTCGAACGAGCACTCTTATCATATGACTTAGTTTGCACTAAGCAAATAGTCTAGGCCCTTTCCTGTCGTCGTGCCCTGCTCTGAAACTACCCACGGAATGGCTCCCGACACGCCGTAGATATCGAAATAAGTTATGAACTGTCCGAGCTATGCGCTATCATTATCGAATAAGCACCTTAGCCAGGCAGGACCTCAGCCGACCGGCGCGGGAGGAGGGCCATGACCGTCGATCTTGATGCTGTCGATGACGAGCTGACCCCCGCGCAGCTGGCGGCCCTTGAGGCAATGGACGGAGGGTTTGACCCGGCCGATCTCGATCCTGACGACCTCGATGTCGATCCGCCGGCGGAATGGCTGGTCATGTCCCCCGAGGAACGGCTGGCCGCTCCGACCCACACGGTGCCCGAGGTGCTGGATGCCGGGTTCACCCACCGCGACGGCGGCGATGGCCGCGGGTTCGCCGCGGGCGGGGTGCTGGACCGGATGGAGCCGGGCGGCCGGCTGGCCACGATCACCGACCGGGTCTGGGACGAAGGCCTGGACCGCCTGTCCGACTATGAGCTGATTGGCCTGATGACGGCCGCCCGCCGAGGCGCCTCCCGGCAGGCCGCCCTGGAGCTCGCCGCGATCGCCGAGCTGTCCGTCCGGCGTTCCGGTCCCGGTGGCCGTCCCGGCGAGCACGTCGAGGAGGAGGTCGCGGCGGCGCTGACGCTGACCGGCCGGGCCGCGGGCGGCCGGGTGGCGGTGGCTGAGGGCCTGGCCCGGCTGCCCGGCGTGGGCCGGGCACTGGGCGCCGGGCGGATCGACGCCGATAAGGCGGAGGTGTTCACCGGCCAGCTGATGCTGCTGGAGGTGATCGCGGCCAACGCGATCGCCGCGGTGGTGCTGCCGGGTGCGCCGGGCAAGACGACCGGGCAGATCCGGGCGGACCTGGTGCGCGAGATCATGGCCTACGACCCGGAGGCGCTGATCCGCCGCCGTAAGCAAGCCGAGAAGGATGCCCGGGTGGAGACCTGGACCGAGCCGGCCGGGACCGGGGCGGTCGCCGGGCGGGATCTGCCGCCGGCGGATGTGCTGGCCGCGGACCAGACCCTGGCCGCCGACGCCCGCTGGCTGAAGGCCCACGGCGCCGAGGGCACGATGGATCAGTTGCGCGCCAAGGCGTTCACCGCCCGCCTCACCGGCCAGTCGCTGGACTCCCTGCTCCCCGCGCCCGGACACCCGCCGTGGCCCGGACCCGTCCCCCCGGCACGCGACGTCCGACCCGGCCCGGGCCGGGCGGGTCGGTGAACCTGACCATGCCCGCCGCCGCCTGGCTCGGCCAGTGCGACACTCCCGGGCAGATCAGCGGCCTGGGCGCGGCCGACGCCGGGACCTGCCGCGACGTGGCCGCCGCACTGGCCCGCAACCGGGCAGCCCGCTGGTGCATCACCCTCATCGGGGCCGACGGCAGGCCGGTGGCCCACGGCTGCGCCCGCGCCGGACCCGGCCCACCGGGCACCGACCGGGCCGCGTGGCTCGCGACCGTGACGGTCACCCCGATCGAAACCGGGACCTGCACCCACCGGCGCGAATCAGCCGGGTACCAGCCCTCCGACTCCCTGCGGCACATCATCAAGATCCGGAGTCCCCGGTGCGGCGCACCAGGCTGCCGAAGACCGGCGGTGTGCTGCGACGATGACCACACCATCCCCTACGACCAGGGCGGCCGGACCTGCGAATGCAACCTGTATCCGCTGTGCCGGCGGCATCACCGGACCAAGCAAGCCCGCGGCTGGCACCTGAGCCAGCCCGAACCCGGCACCCTGATCTGGACCACACCCAGCGGCCGCCGATACACCACGAGGGCTGAGCCCTACCCCGCCTAGCACGGACATGCCCCGAGTTTCACGATGGAGGCGTGACGGTGCTGCACACCGCGCTGACGCGCCACGTTGATCGAGGCAAGCTTCCCGGGGCTGGTCGCTCTGGTGGCACGGAGGTGACCGCATTACATCAGCGGGTACCGGTAATCAGCCGTTCGCGGTCGAACGAGGCTGAGGTGACCCGCCAGCCGAGTGCGTTGAGGGCCAGCAGCAGGGCCGCGCCGCCCAAGGCCAGGCCGAGGGTGGCGTGGATCACGTTGAACGCGATGAGCGATGTCACCACGACCGACGGGAGGTTCGCGAGTATGCCCAACTGCTGAGCGACGCGGACCTCGCTGGACCGCGTGGAGATCGCGATGCCGACCCAGATCGACCAGCCGGCCAGTAGCGGGGTGAACACCAGCTGGGCGAGCAGGTCCGAGCCGCGCAGCAGTGCCGGCGCGACGCCGGGCTGTGCGAAGATCTCGACCAGGGCCACGAAGAAGGCGAAGACCGCGTACGAGACCGCAACCGACGGGACGAAGGACGCTAGGGCCTTGCCCAGCAAGAACTCCTCGCGGCGTATCGGTGTCCCGAGCACCGGCTCGAGCGTGCCCTGCTGGCGCTCGCCGACCACGGAGTACGCGGCCAGCGTCGCGGGCACGAGCGCCGGGATGGCCAGCAGGTACAGCAGCTCATTCTCGTGGGCGAGGCCGCCGGATGCCGAGGCGCTCAGGTTCAAGACGGCGACTAGGGGCTGGACGAGGAAGATGAGCGGGAGGATCGCCATCCCGGTGACGATGGTGCGGTTGCGCCGGTACTCGCGGAGCTCCTTGCGGAAGATGGCCCGCACGCGCCTCCTGCTGACATTCATCGGCGGCGCGCCTCCTCGTCCTCGTTGATCAGCTCGAGATAGACGTCCTCGAGCGAGTGGCGTGACTCGCCGATCGACAGCACGTCGGCACCCGCCCCGACGAGGGCGCGAGTGACGGCGGGTGCGGCAAGGGCCGGGTCAGAGACGGTGAGGACGTAGTCGCGGGCGCCGTCCTGACGCCAGCGGTCGACGGCGGCCAGGCCGGTGAAGACGCGGCCGGGCTCCGGGAGGGGGATGAGAGTCCTGACCGTGAGCGTCTTGGCGAACAGCCGGTCGCGCAATTCGTCGGGCCGTCCGATCGTGCGCAGGGTCGTGTTAAGGATCGCTACCCGGTCGCACAGCCGTTCGGCTTCTTCGAGGCGATGCGTAGTGAGGAAGATCGTCACGCCACTGCGGCGCAGCTCGTCGATCAGCTCGTGCACGTCGCGGGCGGCGACCGGGTCCAGGCCGGCGGTCGGCTCGTCGAGGAACAGCACCTGCGGGTCGCTAAGCAGTGCCCTGGCCAGGGCGACCCGCTGGCGCAGACCCTTGGACAGGGTGCCGCAGGCATCGCGGGCCCGGTCGGCCAGGCTGACGGCCCGCAGGGCCCGGTCAATGCGATCGGCCGGGTCAGGCACCTCGTACAGGTCGGCGAAACATTCGAGGTTCTCGCTCACGCTCAGCCGCAGATACAGGCCCGGCGACTCAGGCATGATCGAGATCTGCCGGCGGATCTCCACTCCGTTCTCCGGCGTGAGCGGGATTCCGGCGACCGTTGCCGATCCCGAGGTCGGTGCGATGAGCGTGCCGAGCGTGCGCACGGTTGTGGTCTTCCCGGCGCCGTTCGGCCCGAGGAAACCGAAGACCTCTCCGTAGCCGATTTCAAAGGAGACGTCCTGGAACGCGACCCGGTCACCGAAGCGCTTGCTCAGGCCGTGGGCTGACAGCGCCGGAGCGCCCCTCCCCCCGTCAGAGGGCGCCGTCCTCGCCGAGCTCACGAAGTGCCGTCCAGACTGCCGCAGTGAAGGGAGATGGGGAGGTGGGTGGGGCCTCGGCTGGCAATTCGGTGCGGCGCCTCAGCCTCCTGATGATCCACCTGATCAGGTGGATCATCACTGGTACCTGAGGGCCGCGCCGGGCTGGATCCGGGTGGCGCGGTGCAGCGGCCCGCGGATGACGAGAAGCGCGAGCACGAGAACGCCGACCAGCGTGATCAGCGGGATGCCCGGCCGGAATTCCTGCGGCAGGCTGATGCCGGCATTGTGCAGCAGGAGCGCCAGCAGCCCCTGATAGATCAGCCAGCCGAGCAGGACTCCGAACGCCCAGCCGACAGGACGGCCAGGACCACCGCCTCGGCGCTGAAGACCCGCCGGATGTGGCGGGCCCTGGCCCCCACGCAGCGCAGGATCCCGACCTCCCTGGTGCGCTCGATGACGCCCATGCTGAGGGCGCTGACCAGGCCCATGAGCATGATCGCGACCACGAGGAGGCCCAGAATCTCAACGATGGTAAGGATAGAGGTATCGGCGGCGGTGAGCTGCGCCTCGGTGACGTAGATCTCCTGTGTGCTGACCTGGTACCCGGCGGCGGCCAGCCGGGCCCCGGCGGCGGCGGTCGCCCGGTCGATGGCGGCGTGGCCGGAACTGGCGGTGGTGAGCCAGATCGAGTCTGCGGTGCCGGGCCCGCCGTCCAGGCGTTCCAGCGTGGACAGTGGGAAGTAGACGGTGCCGCCCGCGTTGAGCTGGCCAGTGTCGATTCCGATGACCCGGACCCTGGTGGGTCCGGCGGCCATGGTGAGGGTAAGGACCTGCCCGATCCTGGCGCGGGCGGTGCGGGCGACGGCCGGGCCGAGCACCACCGGCGGGACGGCCGGACGGGCGCCCGCGGCGGTATCTGCGGCGGTGAACCAGTGGCCGCCACTCAGCCGGTACGAGTAGAGGGGATGCGTGCCCAGGCCCCACGCCACGTAGGTCTGCCCGTGGTACTGCACGGAACTTGTCTCGAGGGGCTGGGCGCCCGTGACACCTGGTGTAGCTGCGGCGACGGCGAGCGCCTGGCGGCCGAACGGCCGCGCGCCGCTGGTCGCCGCCATCCCGGCGCTGATGCTGAAGCGGAGGTGGCCGATGGTCTGGCTGATGACGGCCGTTATCGACTGGCCGAGAGCGAGGAAGGCGATCGCGAGCCCGGCGGCGACGGCGACCTGCGCGATCGCGGCCGCGCTGCGGCGCTTCTGCCGCAGCGCGTTGCGGACTCCCATCCGCACGCTGCCGGGAACCCTGGCTCCGGACAGCAGGCCGCTGTGCGCGACCAGGCGGTCGAGCCAGCCCGTGCCGTATCCGCTGGTGCCCCTGCCGGCGAGGGTCTCGGCCACGGGCCTGCGCAGCGCGCGCCGGAGGGCGGGCAGCGACGCGGCGACGGCGAGCGCGGGGCCGAGCACGAGGCTGGCCACGACGACGGGGAGCGAGACGCCGAAGCCGAACGACACGTCGATGAACTTCTCGGCGAAGTAGCTGGTCAGCAGGTAGGCGATGCCGATGCCGATGATGGTGCCCAGGACCGCGCCTGCCACGCCGAGCATCGCCGCCGTGCGCAGGGTGATGCCGGCGATCTGCCGCCGGCGACCGCCGAGCGTTTTCAGGATCGCGATCTCGCTGGCCTGTTCGGCGATGAGGGTGTTCATCGTGGCGGCGATGAGGAACAGGGCGGAGGCGAACGCGAGGATCGTGATGATGTACAGCAGCGCCATGATGTGGCTGAACGCCGGACTGCCCGGGCCACTGGCCGGCGGTACGGGTTATGGGCAGCGCCGTAATCGGGTCGGTGCCGGTCTGCGCGGTCAGGTAGGTGCGCACCTCGGTGATCACGCGGGACTGCGCGGCCTGGCTGTCATCGGTGAGCCGGAGCCCCAGGTAGTTAAGGCCGCGGACACCGCGAAGGGATTCCACGGTGGCCGCGGGTGGCGTAGAAGATCGGCGTGGTCGAGCCGTTCGCGCCCGGGGTCGCGGCCAGGTTCATCCCGGTGCCGCTGACGCGCAGCGATACCGGCGCGCCGCTCGCGGCCCGCACCGTCGAGCGTGCCGCCGTTGGGCACGGCGTAGTCGGTGGCCCGGCCGTTGGCCGCGTCGGCCAGGACCTCGCCCGGCCCGGGCATCCGGCCGGTGAGCAGCGGGACGGTATTGACCGGGGGCAGACGCCAGGTCGGTGCCGGCGATCTCGATGTTCTGGGTGCCGGCTGCGGACGTCGCCTTGGTGGCGTAGGCCAGGACCGGGCTGACCGCGGCGACGCCCGGCAGCTGGCCGAGCGCGCGGAGCTGAGCGGGGGTCAGGTTGAGAACGCGGGTGGATATCCCGACGTCGTACAGGTGGCTCTCCTGCGACCTGGCGGCTCATCGCCGCGTTCAGCAGGATCGGCACGGCGAGGAAGCCCAGGCTGGCGATCGCGATACACAGCGTGAACACGGCCAGCAGCGTGCGGGCGCGGTGCCGGGTCAGGTCACCCCAGGCCTTGCGGTTCAGCGTGCTCATGGCCGCCGCCCCGTATCGCCGGTGATCAGGCCATCGCGGACGGACACGATCCGGGAGGCCAGCCGGGCGAGGGCCTGGTCGTGCGTGACGTACACCACCGTGGTTCCGTGTTCGTTCAGGCCCTCGAGGAGTCCGAACATGTGCCGGGCCATCTCCGTGTCGAGGTTGCCTGTGGGTTCGTCGCCGAGCAGGATCGGCGGCTCGCAGGCCATGGCCCGGGCGATCGCCACGCGCTGCTGCTCCCCGCCGGAGAGTTCCAGCGGCAGCCGGTCACCGCGGTCGCCGAGCCCGACCGTGGCCAGGTGACGGCTCGCCACGGCCCTGCGCTCGTGGGCCACGCCGAGCCGGGCCAGGTCCAGCGGGAGCGTGGCGTTCTCCGTGGCGGTGAGCGTGGGCATCAGCTGGAAGAACTGGAAGACGATGCCGATGGTATGGCCGCGCCAGACGGCGAGCTGCTCCTCGCTCATCTGGTCCAGGCGGCTGCCGTCGACCGTCACCGTGCCGGCGGTGGGCCGGTCGATGCCGGCGATGAGGTTGATGATGGTTGTCTTGCCGCTGCCCGACGGGCCGGTGATCGCCACCATCTCGCCCGCGGCGATGGCCAGGTCTACGCCGTTCAGCGCGCGGAACTCGACCCCCCGTGCCTCCCCATGCCCCCTCCGCTTGCCCCCTGGACTGCGGTAGATCTTCTCCACGCCAGTCAGCTCGATCATGGCTGAAGCGGGCGCCGGGCCGGTCACTGCAGGTGTCCCGTTCCCAGCAGGCACTCGGGACCGGCGGGCGGCCCGGTTTCGCCGGCGAGCCTGCCGTCGTTCAGGAATACCACCCGGTCGGCCCAGGCGGCGTGCCGGACGTTGTGGGTGACGAGCACGACCGCGCAGCCCGTGGTGCACCGCTGGCGGAGCAGGCCCATCACCGATTCGCCGGTGAGCGCGTCGAGGGCCCCTGTCGGCTCGTCCGCCAGCAGCAGCGACCGCCCTCCAGCGACCGCGCGGGCGATCGTCACCCGCTGCTGCTCACCCCCGGACAGCTGGGCGGGGAACCGGCCCCCGACGGCTCCCAGGCCCAGGGTGTCCAGCAGGCCGCGGGCGCCCGCCATGGCCGCCTTCGGCCTGACCCCGTCCAGTTCCAGTGCGATCGCCACGTTCTCGGCGGCGGTCAGCGACCCGAGCAGGTTGGCCTCCTGGAACACGAAGCCGACCTCCCGCCGGCGCATATCCGCGAGCCCGGCCTCGTCCAGCGTGGCCAGGTCGCGGCCGGCCAGCAGGATCCGGCCGGAGGTCGGCCGGTCCAGCCCGCCTGCCAGCCGCAGCAGCGTTGACTTGCCCGACCCGCTGGGTCCCATGACGGCCACGAACTCGCCGGGGCCGGCCCGCAGTGACACATCGTCCAGGGCGGCGACCCGCAGATGCCCGGATCCGTAGGCCCGCCCGGCGTGATCTATGTCGAGGAGTACCACTTAGCCGCTCCGTTTCGCCGGTTGTTCTGCCGCAGTCTCGGGTGGCCGGCGGGCCGGGCCCGCGGCCATGTCATCGCGCGCGAGCCGCACCTCGCACATGTCGAGCCAGCGCGCCTCGGCCTCGGCCTGGAAGACCAGTGCGTCGAGCATGAGCAGCCAGGCGGTGTCCCCGGCGGCTTCGGCCTCCGCCTTCAGCCGGGTCACGTCCTGCAGCGCCCGCACCGTCGCGACCCGCTGCCGCTGCACGACCGCGGCCACGTCCGCCAGGCCCGACCGCATCGCGAATACCAGCTTGATCGCCAGCTCCTGGCGGGGTATCACCTCGCGCTGAACCGGCGTATCGAACCAGCGGCGCAGCTCATCGCGCCCGGCCTCGGTGATCTCGTACACCTTCTGGCCCTCGGCATCGGCCTCGGCCGTCACCAGCCCGTCCCGTTCCAGGCGCCCCAGGGTGGTGTACACCTGGCCGACGTTCAGCGGCCACACATCCACGGTCGCGGCCTCGAACTCTGTCTTCAGCCCGTAACCGTGCATCGCTCCGGCGGACAGCAGCGCCAGAAGGCTGTGACGAACCGACACCTGCACCTCCATACCGAGTATTGCATACCGAGTATGGCACTGGGCCGGGCCAGGGTCAAAGCGTTTCCCGGCCGGGATCAGGCCGCGCGCACCGATGAATCCCGGCGTGGCCTACCGTCGGAGTCATGACGGGAAGGGAGAGCACAGGCATGTCCCGAGGACTAACGGCCGACGGCGTGCGGGCGCTGCACGCCGCGCTCACGCGCCACGTGGAACGGGGCGAGGTGCCCGGGCTGGTCGCGCTGGTCGCCCGGGGCGGCGAGGTGCACGTCGAGGCGATCGGGCACAAGGCCTTCGGTGACCCGGAGCCCATCGGGCGTGACGCCATCTTTCGGATCGCCTCGGTCACCAAGCCGATCGCGGGCGCGGCCGCGATGCTGCTCATCGAGGACGGGGCGATGGCGCTCGACGACCCGGTCGCGCGCTGGCTGCCCGAGCTCGCGGAGCCCCGGGTGCTGCGCACGCTGGACTCCGGCCTCGACGACACGGTGCCGGCCGAGCGGCCGATCACGGTGGAGGACGTGCTCTCGTTCCATCTCGGGTTCGGCTCCATCATGACGCCGGGCACGTCCCCGGTCCGGCAGGCCGAGGACGAGCTGGGCCTGAAGACGCTGACGCCGCCCTGGCCGCCACCCGACCTCACGCCCGACGAGTGGATCGCCCGGCTCGGCCGCCTGCCCCTGCTCGAGCAGCCCGGTGCCGCCTGGCGTTACAACACCGGCGCGACCGTGGCCGGCGTGCTCATCGAGCGGGCCGCGGGCGCGCCCATCGCCGAGGTGCTGCGGGAGCGGGTGTTCGGGCCGCTCGGCATGGCCGACACCGGCTTCTACGTCCCGGCCGGCCAGCTCGGCCGGTTCACCACGTTCTACTGCCCGGATGGCGCCACCGGTGAACTGCGCGTGATCGACGAGCCCGGCGGCTGGTACTCGGCGCCGCCGAAGCTGCCCGACGCCGCGGGCTGGCTGGTGTCCACGGTCGATGACCTGTGGGCGTTCGCGTCGATGCTGGCCGCGGACGGCGGCGGCCTGCTCTCGGCCGAGTCGGTGCGGCAGATGACCCGCGACCGCATGACCGCCCAGGAGCGGGCCGGCAACCGGCTGTTCGTGGGCGACCACAGCGGCTGGGGGCTGATGATGTCGGTCCCGGCTGCGGACGGGCAGGCCGGCGTGCCCGGCGGCTTCGGCTGGGACGGCGGCGCCGGCACCACCTGGCGCACCGACCCCGCGGCCGGCCTGACCGGGATCCTGCTGGCCCAGCGCCAGGTGACGTCACCGGAGCCCACCGAGCTCGTGACGGATTTCTGGGCCGCCGCCTACGCGGCGATCGACGGCTGACCGCTCAGCCCGGGCCGGGCCCGGCGGCCAGGCCGGCCGCCTTGGTCGTCAGGTACTGCTGCTCCCTGAGGTTGTTGGTGCGCGCGGCCGCGGCCCGGAACTCCGTGATCGCGGCCTCGCGGTCACCGGCCTGCTCCAGCAGGTGAGCGCGCACGGCGTGCAGGCGGTGGTGGTCGCCGAGCTGCTCGCCGAGGTCGTCAAGCAGCGCCAGGCCGGCCCCTGGCCCCTGCGCCATGGCCGCGGCCACCGCGCGGTTGAGCCGGACCATCGGGTTGCCGGTCATGGCCTCGAGCTGGCCGTACAGGGACAGGATCCGGGCCCAGTCGGTGCCGGCGTGGCTGCCGGCCTGGTCATGCAGGGCCGCGATGGCCGCCTGCACCTGGTACTCGCCGACCTGCCCCTGCCGCAGCGCGGCGGTGATCAGGCGCGTCCCCTCGCCGATCAGATCCCGGTCCCACCGGGCGCGGTCCTGCTCCGCGAGCGGGATCAGCTCGCCGCCGGCGCCGCTGCGGGCCGGGCGCCGGGCGTCGGTGAGCAGCATGACGGCCAGCAGCCCGGCCACCTCAGGATCATCTGGCATAGCGGCCCTTACGCCACGGGTGAGCCGTATTGCCTCGCCCGACAGGTCGGTGCGCGCCAGATCCGGGCCGCCGCTGGTGGTGTATCCCTCGTTGAAGAGCAGGTAGAGGACATGCAGCACGGACCGGAGCCGGTCCGTGCGCTGGTCGGGCGCGGGCAGCGCGAACGGCTCGCTCGACGCCTTGATCTTCGCCTTGGCCCGGCTGATCCGCTGGGCCATGGTCGCCTCGGGGACGAGGAACGCGGCGGCGATCTCGCGGGTGGTCAGGCCGCCGACCGCGCGCAGCGTCAGCGGGATCGCCGACGCCGGGGTGAGCGAGGGGTGGCAGCACATGAACATGAGGATCAGCGTGTCGTCGTGCGCCGGGGCCGGTTCCGGCGGCGTCAGCGACCACGAGGCGGCCAGCGCCTCGCGGCGGCGGCGGGCGTCGTCGCTCCGGAACTGGTTCGCCATGCGGCGGGAGGCCACGCGGATCAGCCAGGCCAGCGGGTCGTCGGGCCGCCCGGCCTCGGGCCAGGTGGTGGCGGCCGCGATCAGGGCCTCCTGCGTGGCGTCCTCGGCGTCGGCGAAGTTGCCGTAGCGGCGCATGACCGCGCCGAGGACCTGCGGCGCGAGCTCGCGCAGCAGGTCCCCGGAAGCCACGGCCGGGCCCACCGCCGGGGTCACACCTCGGGATCGGGGGCGCTCAGCACCTCACGGACCTCGATCGGCTGCTGGATCGGCACCCCGTTCTGGCCGGGCGCCGCGGACGCGCGGGCCGCGATCTCCAGGGCCCGCCCGGTCGTCTCGACATCGATCAGCCGGTAGCCGGCCAGCAGCTCCTTGGACTCGGGATACGGGCCGTCGGTGATCACCGGGGCGGCGGCGCCGTCCCAGACCACGAACCTGGCCTGCTCGGGACCGGCCAGGCCCTGGGCGTCGACCAGCTCACCGAGCTCGGCCAGCTCGGCGTTGAGCGCCTGCTGGAACTCGATGTGGGCCTTGATGTCGCCCGGGCTCCACTCGGTCATCGGCGCGCAGCCCGACTCCGTCTCGCCGTAGTTCTGCAGCAACATGAATCGCATGGCCTGGTCCTTCCCGGTCAGGCGACACCCGCTGGCGCCGCTCACCCAGAGGTCACCGCCGCGGCACGATTCTCGACACCGGCCGGCCGTCGCCGCGCTTCGCTCAGTAGGAGTGCTGCACGGTGTAGCGGACCGTCTGCGCCCGGATCTGGCCGTCGCGGAAGACAAAGGTGTCGATGCCGTCCTCGACCTTGGTCTTCTCGGCGTGAGCGGTCCACTCCAGGAACAGGATGTCGCCCTCGTAGATCTGGGTAGGCAGTTCCCAGCGCGCGTTGGGCACGTCGCTGAGCAGCTGCACGAACCCCTCCCTGACGCCGTCCTTGCCCGTCTTGACGCCCGATGGCGTGATGAACACCGCGTCGTCGCTGTAGTCGGCCACGATCTCATCCAGGTCACCTGCTCCCAGGGCCTGGGCGTGGTGCTGGAAGACTTCCTCGGGCGTACGTGTCATTGCTCTCCCTCTCCGTAGCAAGCACCTACGCCTACCGTACGACGGCGGACCTCCCCGGTGGGCGCCAGGCCGGGGCTCCATGCGCGTGAAACTCGAGTGTCCGTGACCCCACCCCAGCCAGCTTGTGCCCGACCTGGTACCGGAGCCTGGTGAAGTACTTGTGCCCCTTGTGCTGGCGGACGCGGTAGAGACGGATCGCCGCCATCTCGGTCTTGTACCTGGTGCACTTGCCCCAGCAGGACCGGACGTGCAGCCGACCCTGGCCGGTCGCCTGGGAGGAGAACCAGTGCTTCCAGGAGGTGACGGTGAGGTACACGCTGCCGTCGCCGGTGAAGTCAATGAGGCCGAGCGGGTTGGTCGCCGGCTGCACGAAGTTATTGTGCTGGCCGCCTTTATGGACCGCGTAGATAACGGGCCGCGACCGCGCGGCAATCAGCCCGGACCCGGCCAGAAGCGCCACCAGCACGGCCAGGGCGGCGAGAGCCGACTTCATCTGCGCCCCGCCCCAGTCCTGGTCAGATTGGTCTTGGTAGCGTGCATCGTGCCTTTTCAGGGTGCCGTTTCTCGAAGAGTGACAGCAGTGTAACTCAATGTAATTGAGTAGGCCCGGAAGGCATCTGCGTCATGCCAGCTTGACGTCAAGCCGACTTGACGGAAGGATGGGGTCATGGCCACACCGGAGAACCTCGAGCGCGAGTACACACTGCAGACCGCCGCAGCGCGGTATGACGAGCTGCGCGCCCGGGATGCCCTGGCTTCGGCCGCGAACTATGCGGCCGAAGCGGAAATAGACGGCGAGTCCTGGCCTACGCCGACGGATCCCACGGCCGTCCCCCTGACCCAGG
Organism: uncultured Actinomycetota bacterium; assembly: GCA_963844655.1. Lineage (GTDB taxonomy): Bacteria > Actinomycetota > Actinomycetes > Streptosporangiales > Streptosporangiaceae > JASHPR01. Next base: position 171,338 of record CAWJPA010000004.1, read on the forward strand.
AGGAGGCGCTGGAGCTCATCGCGCTCAGCGAGGTGATCGCGCGGAAGGCGGGCTACGGGCGCCAGCTGTCGGTGCGGTCCGCCCGGCAGGCCGGCGCGTCGTGGTCGCAGATCGGCGCGGCCCTGGGCACCAGCAAGCAGGCCGCCTGGGAGGCACACGGCCGGTGGATCGACGGCCAGGCCGAGCAGCACGAGCGCACCGGCTACGAGGGCCTGGACGCCGACGAGGCCGCGGCCGCCCGGGAGCTGGCCGGCGAGCCCGAGCGCGACGGCGCGCGCGGCAGGACCGATTCCGACGACAGCAATCCCGGCGACCGGGCCTTAACTGACGACGATGACACCGCGCCGATCCTGTCCGGCCGGATCGTCCCGAAGAAGTAGGGCGGCCTGCACCCCTCCCGCCTCCGTGGCACCGGAGGCCACCCCCGGCACAAGCTCGCCGCGATGGATGTACCGATGGGGCCGCTACCGCGACCCTTCTGGTACATCCACACGCCCCAGGAGGTTAGGGCGCGGGGCGGGGATTTCAGCGCGGGCCGGCGCGGGACCGCGGGAGCGTCTGAACGCAAGGCGGCTGACCGTCGGCGCGTGGGCGCGGGGCGGGATATTCGGTGGCTCCCGGGGACGGAAGCGCCTAACGTGGTCGGCGACCCGGAGAACAGAGCCTCCGGTTAACACTGCCCTGGTTAACACTGCCCTGGTTAACATTGCCCCGCAGAACACACCCCTGGAGAACGACCTTGTCTATGGTCATGGTCTTCCGTGGCAGGGCGGCCGCTGGCGCCGAACCCTGCCGGTGCTCACTTCCTGCGTGACCGTGCGCTGATCGCCCAGCTGGCCCGGGCCAGCGGCGCGGGTGACGGCCGCCTGGTCCTCGACCTCGGGGCCGGCCACGGCGCGATCACGGCCGGGCTGGCCGCCACCGGGGCCCGCGTGATCGCCGTCGAGGCGGACCAGCGCCTGGCCGCGCGCCTGCGGCGGCGCTTTTGCGACAGCCCCCAGGTCCGCGTCGTCGAAGCCGACCTGCGCCTGGTGCCGCTGCCGCGCCGGGAATTCCTGGTCGTGGCCAGTCCCCCGTTCTCGCTCACTACCGCGTTGTGCCGCCGCCTGCTCGGCGACCCGGCGGTCCGGCTGGCCGGCGCCGAGCTGATCGTCGGCTGGGGTGCGGCCCGGTGGCTCGCGAGCCCGCGGCCGCGCGACGCCGAGACCGCGTGGTGGGCCGCCCGCTACCAGATCAGGTTCGCGCAGACGGTCAGCGCGGGGAGCTTCGTTCCGCCCCCAGGGACCGACGCGGCGCGGGTGTCGGTGCGGCCGCGGGAGATCGCGGCGTCCCGGGCGGGGCAGCGGCTGCTGCGGTCCCTGCTGCGCGCGGCCTACCGCCATCCTTCGGCCCGCGCCGACACGGTTCTGGCCAGGACCGTTCTGGCCGGCACCACTCCGGCCGGCCGGAGGCGGCTGCTGATCCGGGCCCAGGTCAGCCCGGGAGCTCCGGTCGCCGAGATCACCGCCGAGCAGTGGCACCGGCTCGCGGTCATGCTGGTCAGCTCGTGACGTCGGCGGTGGTGAACCGGGCCCAGGCGACCGAGGCGAACAGGACCACGTACACCGCGAACGAGAGCAGCCCGTGGGCCAGCGGCGACCAGGTCACGGGCGAGCGGAGCAGCCCGTCGAACGACAGCCACCAGTGTGTGGGCAGGTACGGGTGAATGGCGCTGAGCTGCGTGATCGCGTCCAGGACCTCACTGGCCAGCGCGATCACCAGGAGCGCGGCGATCGCACCCAGGGGGTGCTCGGTGAACGTCGAGATGGCCAGCCCGAGCGCGCCGAGCGCGGCCATCGCCGCGGCCAGGTAGAGGACCACGAGCAGCAGCCGGAGCAGCCCGGCGCCCAGCGAGATCGTGGTGCCCGACAGCAGCGTCACCGGGCCGATGGGGAACAGGATCGCGCCGACGATCACTGCGACCAGCGCGACCAGCAGGCAGGCGGCCACGCAGAACACCACGATCGACGTGTACTTGATCCCCAGCAGCCGGGTCCGGCCGGCCGGCACGGCGAGCAGGTAGCGCAGCGTGCCGTGCGCGGCCTCGCCCGCGATCGAGTCCCCGGCCACCACCGAGACGGCCAGCGGCATGATCAGCGTCAGCTCCACGACCAGCGACAGCAGCGCCAGGAACACGCCGTTGCTGGTGACCTGGCCGATGAACGCGGGCCCGCCCCCGCCGTCCCCGCCCGATGGCGCCGATATCGAGAGCACGATGCCGAGCAGCACCGGGATCGCGGCGAGCACGGTCATCAGCGCCAGGTTGCGCTTGCGCAGAAAGACAAGGCGCAGCTCGGAGCGCAGCATCCGCAGCCAGGGCCGCACGTAGCCCCGCGGCGCGTTCGCCTGCCCCGCCGCCTCGCCCTGGGGCGGGCGCGTCAGCTCAGCCGTTGACATCGAAGCCCTCACCGGTCAGCTCGACGAACAGGTCCTCCAGGCTGGCCTGCGGGGTCTCCAGGCCGGCCACCGGCACGTCGGCGTGCACGAGCTTGGCGCAGATGGCCTCCGGCGCCTCGTCGCCGAGCAGCGCGGTCACCTCCCGGCCGACCGTCATCACGTCGGCCAGGCCCAGCCCGGACAGCACCTGAGCGGCCCGCTCGGGCTCGGGGGTGCGGACCAGGATCCGGGCCGAGCCGCGGCCGCGCATCTCCTCCAGCGTGCCCTGGAACACCAGATCGCCGGCGCGCATCACGCCCACGTGCGAGCAGATCTGCTCGACCTCGGCCAGCAGGTGCGAGGACACGAACACCGTGGTGCCGCCGGCGGCGATCTGCCGGATCAGCGCGCGGACCTCGCGGGTGCCCTGCGGGTCGAGCCCGTTGGTCGGCTCGTCCAGGATCATCAGATCGCGCGGCTGCAGCAGGCCCGCCGCGATGGCCAGCCGCTGCTTCATGCCGAGCGAGTAGACGCGGAACCGCTTGCCCGCCGCGGCGAGCAGGCCGACGCGGTCCAGGGCCTGCTCGATCCGGGCCGGCGCGGTCCTCGGGTCCGCGGTCCGGTCCACGGCGTCCAGCCGGGCCAGGTTGGCCTGGCCGGACAGCTGTGAGTAGAAGGCCGGCCCCTCGACCAGCGACCCGACCCGCGACAGCACGGTGTTGGCGCCCCCGGGCATGACCACGCCCAGCAGCTGGTGGCTGCCGCTGGTCGGCTGGATGAGCCCGAGCAGCATCCGGATGGTGGTGGTCTTGCCTGACCCGTTCGGGCCCAGGAAGCCGTAGACCGAACCGCGCGGCACCGCCAGGTCGACGCCGGCGACCGCGAGCTGGTGGCCGAACCGCTTGGCCAGCCCGGCGGTCGCGATGGCCAGGCCGGCCCCGTCGGCTGGCGGAGCCGGCCTGCCCAGCGAGGGTGCGGGCTCGTCCCGGCCGGCATCGTGGCCGAAGCTGATCTGGTCCTGCCGGGCGGCAGGGCTCACTTCAGCCGCGCCGCGTCCGCGTACAGCACGGATGGCTGCACCGCGCCGATCAGGACATGCCCGTTGTTAGTGATCAGCACCGAGAACAGCGTGGTGCGGAGCAGATGGCCGCTCCCCCACGATCCGCTCACCGGCGCGGCTGCGCCCTGCAGCACGCCGAGCATCCCGCCCGCGCCGCCGGCGGGCAGCACCGCGACCGCGGTCCAGCCCCGGCCCATGACCCGAGACGGGCCCGCGGCGAACGGCACCATCGGCGGCGCTCCGGCCGACGCCTGGATCCGCTCCGAGGATGCCGAGCCCGACATGGGGGCGAACCCGGTCCAGCCGCCCTGGGGCGGCGTCCCCTCGGTGACGCCGGTCGGCCGCTCCGGCAGGCCCCGGATCGCCCGGGCGCAGAGGATCGTGACCTTCGGTGGCAGGCCGGCCTTGGTCCCGGCGGGGACCCGGGCCTGGGCATGCACGGTCACGCCCTGCTTGGTGCGGATGATCACAACCTTCGGGGCGTTCTTGCCGTTGAGCACCACAGCCTTCTGGCCCTTGGGGCCCTGGCAGACGATCGTGGCCCCGCGCGGCAGGCTGGCCTGTACACCGACGCCGAGCGGGCCGGGCAGCCCGAACGGGCCGAACAGGCCGGGCAGCAGCGGCCCGTTGGCCTTGACCGTCCTGACCTTCGCGCCCGGTGGCGGGGTGAAGGCGAAGTTGGACGCGGCGGGCATGCCGAACGAGATCGAGGTGAAGCCCAGCTGGAACGCGGGGCTGCTGGCGCCGCGGGCGAACACCTGCACCTGCAGCGGCATCGAGTTGCTCGCGTCGACCGCGATCGTAATCTGGCCGATCAGCGAGCTGCTGTCCTTGGGCGCCAGCGAGAGCTGGTAGGCGGACTGCCCGGCCACCGTCACGTTCTGCTGCAGCTTGACCGTGGTGGTCTTGCCGACCGCGGCCAGTATCTGCTTGGCCAGCTGCTGTGGCGTCGGGACGTTCGGGGTCTTCGCGGGCAGCTGAGGCGCGTTGGCCGCGGCTGCGGGCAGCACGTAGTGGGTGGCCTGGCTGGTCTTGCTGTTCCAGAGCCACACATCGCGCCCGAGGCGCCGCACGTCGGTCTCGCCCAGGGCCACCGGCATCGCGACCCGGACCCGGGTTGGCCCGCCGTACCAGACGTTGAACGTATGCGTGCCGCTCAGCAGCGACATCGCGGACAGGGGACTGTCCGAACCGGGCAGGCTGGGCAGCCCGAGGTTGGCGATCTCCTGGACCGTTGCCGTCATCGGGGGCGGCGGGGCCGCCGGGCCGTCGACCGCCGCGAGGAGCTGGGCGGTGCTGCGGGCCGGCAGTAAGGGAGCTGATGACTGCGCGCCTGCGAGGGCAGATCCGGCGATGGCCAGCCCGACGGCAGCCACCGCACCAACCGGAGCCAGCCAGCGCACTCGGCGCGAGAGTCTTGTAGGGGGATTCACGGTCACCTCCTGCGGATGCCTGGATTACCGGGACCCGCGACCCGTTGGATTCGAGCATACGGCTCTTACTTACCTAGAGCTGCAACGGACGTTAAAGGTTGTGCGAGTCCTTGACTTAGAGGTGAACCGGCTTGGGTCAGGGATGAACCGGCGGCCAGAGGTTGTGCTGAGCCGCGATCGGGTCGCCCGGCCACTCGCGCATGGCGTCGAGGTTGTCGTGGGCCGGGTACCTGGCCGCGGCGGGCCCGTCGGCGAAGGCCCGCAGCACGTTGGCCGTCACCCGGCGGGTGAACCGCCCGCAGGCCCGGCTGATGCCCCAGCCGTAGAGCGGCGGGCCGAACGACTCGACCCACCGCATCGTGCCCGTGCTGAACACCCCGGCGCCGCCGCGGTGCGTGTAGTAGGCCGAGTCCGCGTAGCTGTTGACGCCGTTGCAGGTCAGTGGCGAGTGCGCGAGAACCTGGATCGGCCGCGGCACCGGGCGGGCGGGATTGACCCGGTCGTACTCGATGCCGACGAGTGCGGGGAACCTGGTGCCCCGGTGCGCGCCGGTCCCGGCGAACATCCAGGCGTGCGGGGCGGTCACCACGTAGTCCGCGACGGTCGGGTAGCTCTCGTACAGGGTGCCAGTCACCGACGACTCGGGGTCCGCCGCGGGCGGCTCCCGCCAGTCGTTGGTCACCAGGGAGTTGTCCTTGCCGTACATCGGGTCCTGCTGGTAGCTGGTCTTGTAGCAGACCACCAGGCGGTTGGCGCCGAGTTTGGTCGGCTCCAGCCTGGTCCGCCGGAACATCGCGTTGGCACCGAGGAAGGCCAGGTTGACCCCGGCGTCCCTGGCCGCGGTGACGTGGGCGCGTTCCGGCGGGGACCAGTACTCGTCGTGCCCCAGCGAGATCAGCGCGCTCGCCCCGTCCAGGGCGTGGGGGTCGGCGGCGATGTCCATGCTGGTCAGGTACGCGAGCGGCAGCCCCATCCGCTCGGCCAGGTTGATCAGCTTCCGCTCGTAGACCATGAACAGGTAGGCACCCTCCTGGTCGTACGGCCGGTCCAGGCTGACCGCCAGCGAGCGGTCCCCGTACCCGCCTGGTCCCAGGTACAGGTCGTAACCGCCCCAGGTGTTGTAGGCCTGCCAGGTCGCGACCCCGTTCTTGAGCACGACCTGGCCCTTGGTCGCGGCGGAGCGCACGGTCAGCGGCACGTAGCGCTGGGCGCCCGAGTGCGCGTCCAGCCGCAGCAGGTAGGAGCCGGCCGGCCACCCGGCGGTCGGCACGGTCAGCGAAGGACCCCAGTCCGTGTGCACGGTCCTGGTCGCGGCGTCCACGGCCGCCGCCCGCTGCCGGTGCCCGCGCACCGGGCCCGACTGCCAGACCAGGCGGGCCAGATCCCCGCCGTACCAGCCCATGCGGAAGGCCTTGACCGTGAACTCACGCGAGGTGGTGGACACGTAGAGCTGAACCGGCTGGCCGGGCAGCACGCTGGCCTGGCCCGTGTACCCCATGATGGCGTCGGGGGCGCCGCGCTTGCTGAGCCACCAGTGCGGGTCGCCCGGCAGGGAGTTCTCCGGCACGTGCCGGCGGTGCGCGGCGACCCGGGCCGCGTCCGGGGCCCGGGACCCGCTGAGCCCGACCGCGGCCACCACGGCACCGGGCACGGCCGCCGCAGCGGCCGCGCGGCCGAGGAACGACCTCCTCGACAGGGCACGGCGCCAGCTCATAAGGGTTACATCACCCAGTCGTCGCCATTGGCTGGTCAACAGACCGGAAAGATTCGATCAGCTGCGTGCTGACCGCAATGGGTCTGACCTGGTCAAATGGTGTGAGGGGGGACGGCGGGGCCCGGGCGGCGCAGGCCAGGGGATGACGGTTGGGGCGGTCGCGGGGCGGAGGGAACCGTCTCTGAGTGAACGTCTACCAGCGGCCGAACGGCAGCAGCACGCTCACGGCGACCGCGGCGAACAGCAGGGTCAGGTACGCGATCGACTGGTGGAACAGCCGCATCGGGGCCGGGGCGTCGCCGTGGCCGACCCGGGACCGCAGCCGGTGCGCCTCGGCCAGGAACCAGGCGCCGAGCCCGGCCGCGCAGCAGCCGTACACCCAGCCCGCGTACGGCACCAGCGCCAGCGTGGCCGCGACCATCGCATAGGAATAGAGCACGATCTTCCGCACCACGACCGCGGGCGGGGCCACCACCGGCAGCATGGGCACGCCCGCGGCCGCGTAGTCGTCGCGGAACTTCATGGCCAGGGCCCAGAAGTGCGGCGGCGTCCAGAAGAAGATGACCGCGAACAGGACCACCGCGGCGATGCTCACCCGGCCGGTGACCGCGGCCCAGCCGACGAGCGCGGGGAAGCATCCGGCCGCTCCCCCGATCACGATGTTGGACGCGGTCCGGCGCTTCAGGCCGATCGTGTAGATGAACACGTAGAACAGGATCGCCGCGTCGGCCAGCCCCGCGGCCAGCCAGTTCACCAGCAGGCCCAGCAGCACCGTGGACGCGGCCCCGAGCACGATGCCGAAGACCAGCGCCTCGCCCGGCCTGATCACGGCCTTCGCCGCGGAGGCGGCCAGCGGCCGCCGCGAGGTGCGGCGCATCACCGCGTCGATGTCCCGGTCGATGAAGCAGTTCAGCGTGTTCGCGCTGCCCGCGGCCAGCGCTCCCCCGGCCAGCGTCGCCGCGATCAGCCACACCGGCGGCACGCCGCGCTGGGCCAGCAGCATCGTCGGGAGCGTGGTGATCAGCAGCAGTTCGATGATCCGGGGCTTGGTCAGCGCGAACAGTGACTTGGCCACGAGGCGCGCCGTGCGCCGCTGACCAGCGGGCAGATGCACCTGCCCGGTCCCGTGCCCGGGCAGTGCGCCCGTGGCCTGTGTCACTCGCTGCCCTCCGTGCCCTGTGTGCCCTGCTCGTCGCCGGCGGTACCGCCTGGCCCCTGCGTCTCGCCAGATACGTTACCGGTGTCGCCCGGCCCGTCGTTCCCGGGCTGGGCCGCATGCCGTCCGCCGCCCGTCCCGGGCTCCCCGCGCTCGGCCGCGTCGGCGTGTTCCCGCTGCGCGCCCGCGGCCTCGGTGGCCGACTCCGTGGACCCGCCTCCCGAGGCGGTGGGCATCCCGGCCGCGACCGCGGCGCCGCGCGCCGCCCCCGGCTCGGGCACCGCGCTCGCGGACGAGGCGAGGGCCACCCGCTGGCTCGGGATCCTGCGGTGCGGCCTGCTGAACAGCAGATACAAGACCACGGCAATCACGGCGAACAGAATCACAGGGAACGCGAACGTCAAGATGGCCCCGGCCGGCGCGTTGTCAGACACCGATGCCGCAAGAATCATTTCAGGCACGTGCGCCTCCTGCTGGATGCGAGTTCGCTGTCAATAGCCGACCAGTGCGACGCAAGCGGGCTCATCGGCTGCCTCGGGTCAGTGGACCAGGTAGAAGAGCACCCACGCGATGATCGCGACCACCGCCATGTAGTTCCAGACGACGGTGAACGCGCTCAGCGCGGCCTGGAACCGCTGCACGGCGAAGGCCTCCGCGTAGGTCGGCGCCTGCTCCACGAACGAGATCTCCGGGATCGGCCGGGCCCGCATGATCAGGATTTCCAGCCAGACCATCATGCCGAACACGACGAACGTGAAGACCGGCCAGAATCCGGTGAAGACGCTGGCGTACCCGGAGAAGCCGGGGAGGAACGGCAGGTTGTCCAGCTGCCAGATCTCCAGCCCGATGGCGGCGAGGCCGAGCACCAGGGACACGACCGCCCCGCTCACCCAGGCGCCCTTGTGCCCGGCCTTGATCCGCTGCAGCACGCCGGTCTGCAGCAGGGCCGAGACCACGATCAGCACCACGACCGCCGTGCCCACCCCGATCTGCGGGTTCTTGAACCCCGCCGGGTGCCACAGGCCGTGGGAGTTCAGCGACCGCAGATAGAAGTACGCGAAGATGAACGCACCGAACCCGAACGACAGGCCGCCCATGGCCAGGCGGGCACCGGTCCACGACGAGTTCAGCGCCGCCTCGTGGTAGAAACCCGCCTCCTCGGTCTCGCGGGTCAGGCCCGCTGGCGGCTGCGAAGCTGTCTCGGCCATGGCTATGCCTCCGCACCTGAGTAGGCGGCGCTGACCACTCCGGTCGGCGGGTCGAGATCGGCCACCGGCGGCGCGCCGGGCGTGCCGTATTCGTACGGGCCGGAGAGCACCACGGGAACGTGCGCGAAGTTACCCGGCGGCGGCGGCGAGGGGACCTGCCATTCCAGCCCACGGGACTGCCAGGGGTTCCCCTCCTCCCGCACGCGGGCGATCACCGTCGACCAGACGAAGTTGATCACGAAGAGCAGGATCGAGCCGCCGAGGAAGAACGAGGAGATCGACACCCAGTCGTTCAGCGTCTCCAGGTTCCTGGCGTACTCGAACACCCGCCGCGGCTGGCCCGCCATGCCGACCGCGAACAGCGGCAGGAAGGTGAAGTTGAAGAAGATGAACATGGTCCAGAAGTGCCACTTGCCGAGCGTCTGGTTCAGCTTGATCCCCATCATCTTCGGCAGCCAGTAGTAGCAGCCGGCCATGAACGCGAAGATCAGCCCGCCCATGATCGTGTAGTGGAAGTGCGCCATCACGAAGAAGGACCCGTGCGCGGTGGTGTTGACGGGCACGTCCGACAGGAACACCCCGGAGATCCCGCCGATCAGGAAGTTGAAGTACATGCCGAGCGTGAACAGCATCGGCACGGTCAGCCTGATTTTCGCTTTCCACAGCGTACCCATCGCCACCAGGTAGATGAACCCGGTCGGGATCGAGATCAGCTCGGTGGTGAGCATGAACACCGGGCGCATGTCCGGGTTGATACCGGACACGAACAGGTGGTGCTGCCAGACGAAGAAGCTCAGCAGTGTCACGCCGATCAGCCCGGCCGCAGCGGTCTTGTAGCCGAACAGCGGCTTCCGGGTGAACACCGGCAGGATCTCAGACACGATCCCGAAGCCGGGCAGGGCGAGGATGTAGACCTCGGGATGGCCGAAGAACCAGAACAGGTTCTGGTATAGGTAGCTGCTGCCGCCGAGCGAGTCGACGAAGAACGCGGTCTTCACCGTCCGGTCGGTGAGCATCATGTACATGCCGCCGACCAGCACCGGCGCGGCCAGCACCATCAGGAACGAGGTCGCGACCATCGACCAGACGAACATGGGCAGCCGGCTCCAGCGCATGCCGGGAGCCCGGTAGCAGATGACCGTGACGATGATGTTGAACGCGGCCAGGATCATCGAGATCCCCATCAGCCCGAACGCCATCGCGTACGAGTCCGCGCCGACCGTGGACTCGATCGACAGCGGGGCGTACCCGGTCCAGCCGAACGGGAAGCCGCCGATCAGCAGGCTGGACAGCAGGATCAGGAAGGCCGCCGGGGTGATCCAGAATGACAGCGCCTCGATCCGGGGGAACGCCACCCGCTTGGACCCGATCATCAGCGGTACGAGGTAGTTGCCGAACGGCCCGAGGATGACCGATGACATCAGCATCATCATCATCGTGCCGTGTTCGCCGACGATCTCGACGTAGGCCTGGGAGCTGAAGATGTGATACGTCGGCGACAGCAGCTCGGTGCGGATCGCCATGGCGAACAGGCCGGCCGTGCAGAAGTAGATGATCATGCCGACCAGGTACTGGATGCCGACCACCTTGTGGTCCAGGGTGAACCGGAAGTACCTGGCCAGCCCGGTATCGGCCGCGGTTTCCGGGTCCTCCACCGGGACCGGCCTGCCAGCCATCTGGCGCAGCAGGTCGTTGAACACGCCGAGCCCGGCCAGCCAGCCGACGACCAGGAACACGTAGCCGAACGTGATCGACATGTCGTTGGAGTCGTTCAGCGTGAGCGGGTCGAAGGTGTGGCCGATGGCGTTGCCGAGGAAGTGGCCGAAGACGTAGCCGATCACCGCTCCGACGAGCCCGGTGTGGATCCCGGGGCGCATCAACCATGACCGCGACCGCCGCGCGTGGGCCGCCGGCCGCCGGGTCCCTGCCTCTTGTCAGGCTGTATCTCGATGGCCATCAGTCACCTCTTCATCGCAGCGTCAGTAGTGCTGACTGCAAGAGCCGGTGCGCCACTCATGGGTTGACCGGTGAGTTGTCGGGATAGGACAGGCCGGCGCCGCCGCCGAGCCCGTTCTGGACCATGATCTTGGCCATCTGCGGGGCCACCGTCGGGTCGTAGGTCGTGGCGTACGGCGGGAGAATCCTGGTCAGCGAGGCCAGCCTGACCTCGGTGGCTTTCGCCCAGACCTGGAAGGCGCCCGGCGTCACCGCCCGGCCGTAGTCGAACATCGCGCCGTGCCAGAGCCCGCAGAGCTCGGCGCAGCGGACCACGATCTCGCCGGTATTATTGATCTTGGTGAAGGCGATGTTGTCCACGCCCGGGTTGGCGTCGGCCTTGACCCCGAGCTGGTAGGCCCAGAAGCTGTGGATCACGTCCAGCGAGGTCACGTGGAACTCCACCCACTGGTTGACCGGCAGGATCAGGTCCGTGGTCTCGAACCCGCCGTACTGCGGGTACCGGTAGGTGAACTTCCACTGCTGGCCGATGACCTGCACCTGCAGCGGCGTCCCGCCCGGCTTCCAGATCGGGCTGGCCCCCTGGCCCGCGCCCGCGCCGTTCGACGTGACCAGCTCGACCGTGCCGAACACGAACAGCGCCAGCACAATCACCGAGGTGACGGTGATCCAGGTGGCCTGGATCCGGGTGTTGCCGTGAATCGGCGGCCCGTCGAGGTCGTCGCCGTCCTTCTGCCGCCAGACGAGCAGCGCGTAGCCGAAGTAGATCAGTACCAGCAACATGACCGGGGCCGCCATCACGGACAGCACCGCGATGTCGAACTGCTGGTTGGACGCGGACGAGGACATCGTGCCCGGCGGCATGTGCGGGCGCCATACGAACCAGATGAGCACGTCCGCAACCACGGAGAGGATCAGCCACGGGATGAAGATGCGCAGGGCGTGGTTGCGGTTCTCCGGCGCCTCGGCCTCCGGCCTCGGCGGTGCCTCGGCGGCCATCAGCTGACCACCGTCATGTTGCCGGTCATGTACCCGAGAGTCTGCATGGGACCACCAAATCCGGTAACGAAACCACCGCCACAGGGAACCCGGCACTGCCAGAAGTAGACGCCGTCCACATGCGGCGTGATGAAGCTGAACTGCATGACCTTGTGCGGGCCCGAGGTGCACGGCGAGGTGCTGCACAGGGCCGCGGTCACCGCCGGGGTGTCCATCGGCACGTTCAGGTTGATGCCGGGGATCGAGAACGTGTGCCCGACGTTGCAGCCCGACCACGAGTTCAGCTGCGTGACCGGCTTGCCGTCCACCAGCGCGATGCCGCCGATGGTGCCGGTGACCTTGCCCCAGAACGGGTTACGCAGCGGCGTGCAGCCGTCGTACCCGAGGATGGTCATATCTACCTTCGTCCCCGCGGGCACCTTGAACAGCGTCGTGTGCACCCAGGCGCCGCTCGGGCTCCTGATGAAGTAGGACACCCAGTCCGGCCGGTTGCTGACCGTGTTCTGCGCGTCCTCCTGCATCATGATGTGGATCGTCTGCCCGGAGTTGGGCGTCACGCCGGCGGTGAAGTCCTCCGTCGGCGGCCCGGCGAGCAGGAAGTGGGCCACCATGAACCACACACCCGCGACCACCGCGATGAACGCAACGATGAGGGTCGTAACCCGGGCCGGCAATGACACCAGCCACCACCTCGCTTCTGTAGGCGAGCATCGCGTGCCGAGCGCGGCCGTTTGCGCGTCCGGCACCGGAAGCTGTCTCGATGCCTGAAGCTTCCTGCCACCGCTGCGAAGGCGGCAAGGAACATTGCCCTGAATGACGAAATTGTCATGATCAGCCGGTCCCCGGCAGAACACCGGTTGCCGCACGTAGTGTGCCTATTTGTGACTACCGGTGCATCTGAGATTGCAAGCAGTAATCACCCGTTTACGGGTAAGCGCGGCCGCCCCCAAGGGGTTCGTGCAATGGTTTGCGGACCAGCCAGGCTGGCTTGACCTGGCTACACATATGGAGTAAATCCTGTGCTAAGCGCCTTTGTTACGCGCCGAGGGGCGGGTCGGTCGCCACACCCCGCTGATGTGGCCAGTGCGAAGTGAAGTGCGCAATGATCACTGACCGGTCAGCCCATCCTCCCGCGGGCGGGCCGCGCATCTTGCTCGTCGACGACGAGGCGAAGATTCGTGGGTTCATTGGCCGCGCGCTCTCGGCCGCGGGCTATGAGATCGATTGCTGCGCCGGCGGCGAAGAAGCCGTCGAGCGGGCCAGCCTGGGTGAGTACGGCCTGGTCATCCTGGATTTGATCATGCCTGACATGGACGGCAGGTCGGTGCTGACCGAGCTGATCCGTACCCATCCCGAGCAGCCGGTGCTGGTGCTCTCCTGCCTGGATGACGTGCCGACCAAGGTCAGCTGCCTGGACCTCGGCGCGCACGACTACCTGACGAAGCCGTTCTCGCTGGACGAGCTGCTGGCCCGGGTGCGGGTGCAGCTGCGCGGCGAGCCGCACCAGGCCGGCGAGGAGCTCCGGGCGGGCGACCTGGTCCTCGACGTGGGCCGGCTGCAGGCCGACATCGGCGAGGGCCCCATCGCGCTGACCCGGCTCGAGTTTCTGCTGCTCAAGGAGCTGATGGAGCACGCGGGCCAGTCGGTGCGCAAGGACCAGCTGCTCGCCTCGATCTGGGGCTACGACTTCGACCCCGGCTCCAACGTCGTTGACGTCTGTGTCCGGCGCCTCCGGTCGAAGCTTGGCTTTGGCCTGATCAAGACGGTGCGTGGTGCGGGTTATCAGCTTGCCTCCTAGCGAGCGATGGCACGGCCTCGTCCTGGCCGGGCTGCGGCGGCTGCCGCGACCCGCCGCCGGCGACTTCGCCCTGCTGGCCGGGTTGCGGCGCCTGCCCCGGCCAGCACTGCCCCGGCCCGCCGCGCCCGACCTCACCTGGGTCACGCTCTGGGCGCTCGGCCTCGCCTGTGTCGTGATCTACGTCCGGTGGGAGACCATCCCGTTCCACCTCATCTGGATCGGCTTCGTCCTGCTGACGCTGTGGCTGATGACCTGGCACATGCACCGGAGGCAGGTCGCTGACAGCGAGCGCCACCAGGTCAGCGAGGAGAACGCGCGGCTGCTCGCGGCCCAGCGCAGGTTCCTCCAGGACGCCTCGCACCAGCTGAAGACCCCGATCACAATCGCCCTCGGACACGCGGAACTGCTGGCCCGCGACCTCTCCGGCCACGATCAGACCCGTGACATCCACGTGGTGGTCGGCGAGCTGACCCGGCTCAAGAGCATCAGCGAGCGGCTGCTGCTGATCGCCACCGCGGAGAACCCGGACTTTCTCCGGCCGGAGCCGGTCGCCCTGGATCAGTTCATCGCCGATGTCCTGCGGCGCTGGCAGCCCACCGCCCAGCGACGCTGGCAGCTCGGGCAGCTTGACGCGGCCATCGTGAGCGCCGACCGCGAGCGTCTGGGGCTCGCCGTGGACGCGCTGCTGGAAAACGCGGTCCAGCACACCGGCGCGGGCGACCTCATCAGGCTGGCGGTGCGGGGCGCCGGCCGCCGGGCCAGGCCCCGCGTGATCATCGAGGACGCCGGGTGCGGGATCCCGCGTGCCGAGATCGGCTTCATCTTCGACCGGTTCTGGACCGGGTCGCCGGCCGACGGGCCCGCGCGCAAGACCCGGGGCACGGGCCTGGGCCTGCCCCTGGCCCGGGCGATCGCGGTCGGCCACGGCGGCGAGGTGCGCGTGCGCAGCACGCCGGGCCAGGGGGCTACATTCGAGTTCGTGTTTCCCGCCGACCCGGCCAAGACCCTGCCGAGCGCCGCCCCGGCCGAGTTCCCCAGCCCCGCGCCGGCTGGCGAGCCGCGGGCCCGGATGAGGCTGGGATGACCGGCCGCCGGATGGCCCGGGCCGCCACGGCGCTGCCGCTCGCGGCGTTCTTGCTCCTGGCCGGGTGCAGCTCCGGCCAGAAGGCCGCGGCCAAGCCGCTGCCCGCGGCCAAGTCCTTCTCGCTCAAGGTGCTCGACCGCCCCGGCCAGCAGATCTCCCTGGCCGCTTACGCCGGGAAGCCGGTCATCATCAACTTCTTCGCCTCGTGGTGCGCGCCGTGCAAGAAGGAAACCCCGCTGCTGGCCCGGTTCTACAAGAGCTCGCACGGCAAGGTCGTGATCATCGGGGTGGACGCCAACGACGAGGCGGACCCGGCTGAGAAGTTCGTGCAGGCCGCCGACGTCACCTACCCGGTGGCCGTCGACCCGTTCCCGGCCAAGACCACGACCTCGTACGGCGTGTTCGCGCTGCCGCAGACCTTCTTCCTTAACTCCAGGCACCGCATCGTCAAGAAGATCCTCGGAGGTGTGACCTTGACGGAACTGACCAAGGGCGTGGCCCTCATCGATCACCGCACCTCCACGCTGGCGGCCGGCGCGCAGGGCCAGGGCTAGCCGATGACAGAGCCCCCCGGCTCCGTTACCGGTCGCCCTGGCCCGGCCAGCGGGCCTCCGGGCGGCGACCCGCCGTATGTCCCGATCCGGCGGTCGCCCTGGCCCACCAGCCCGTCCTGGCCCACCCGTCACGCCCCCCGCTGGCTGCTGCTCGCCGCGGTACTGGTGGTCGCGGGTGCGCTGCTGGTCGCCCTGGTGCACCGCCCCTCGCAGGCGCAGCGCGCGTCCGACCTGCGCGGGTTCACCAGCGACATGAACGCTGACATCGAGTCCTGCGCGGGCGGGGTCACGGACTCGCTGACCGCGATGAGGCAGATCCAGTCCGGGGCCAGCCACGACGTGGCGACCGGGATCAGCATCGCCAACACGGGGGCGGCCAACTGCTCGCCCGCGAACAACGAGCTGCTCGATGACCTGGAGAGCTACCAGGTGACGGAGTCGCTGGCCAGCTTCGGGCTGTCCGCGGTCGTCACCGGACTGGTCGATTGGGCCGCTCCCGACGCCGAAGTCGTACAGACTGACATAGCCCGCGTGCTTTCGGCACCTACCCCGCAAGCCAAGAGCAAGGCGACGGCGGCGCTGCGCCAGGCGCAGCGGAAGCTGGACGCCCAGCGCGCCAAGGTTGACGCGATCGTGGAGTCGGCCAGCAGGTCGCTGTCCGCCCATGTGGCGCCGCCCAAACTGCCTGCTTGAGATGGAGAGCTGACTCCCATGCCTGGGATGAACTCCGGACTGAACATTGGCAACCCGACGCTGGTGACGGCGTTCCGGACGGCCCTGCTGCACCAGGGCATCCTCATCCTGGCCATCTTCGCGGTGCTGGCCGTGGCCTGGATCAGCGCGCGGGAGTGGCTCCGCTCTCCCCCGCCAGGCCCGCAGGCGACCCCCGAGCCCGGCCTGGCGCGAGTTGCTGCGGATCGGCTTCGGCGTGCTCTGGATCTTCGACGGCATGCTGCAGGCCCAGCCCGACATGGCGGCCGGGCTGCCGTCCCAGACCATCGAGCCGACCGCGGCCAGCTCGCCCTCCTGGGTGCAGCACCTGGTGAACTGGGCGGGCACGTCCTGGTCGTACCACCCGATCCAGGCCGGCGCGGCGGCGGTCTGGATCCAGATCGGGATCGGCGTCTGGCTGATCGCCGCGCGGCGCGGGCTGTGGTCCAGGCTCGGCGGGCTGGCCAGCGTGGCCTGGGGCCTGGTGGTCTGGGTGTTCGGCGAGGCCTTCGGCGGGATCTTCGCACCCGGCCTGACCTGGCTGTTCGGCGCGCCAGGCGCGGCGATCTGCTACTGCGCGGCCGGCGCGCTGATCGCGCTGCCGGAGAGGGCCTGGCGGACCCCGCGGCTGGGCCGGGCCATCCTCGGCACCGGCGGCGTGTTCTTCATCGGCATGGCCGTGCTGCAGGCCTGGCCGGGACGGGGCTTCTGGCAGGGCACGGGCCACGGCCGGGCGGGCACGCTCACCGGCATGGTCCGCGACATGTCGGGCACGCCGCAGCCCGCGTGGATCGCCGGGTGGGTGCGCGGCTTCGCGTCGTTCACCGCGGCGCACGGGTTCGCCGTCAACCTGTTCGCGGTGATCGCGCTGGCCGCGATCGGGGTGGTCATGCTCGGCGCGAGCCTGGCCTGGCCGGGTCTGAGCCGGGCCGGTCTGAGCTGGGCGGGTCTGAGCTGGCCCGGCGCGGGCCGGGTCCTGACCGGGCGGCGGGCCCGCCTGCTGCTGCTGGTCACGGTCGGCTTCGCGGTCGCGTTCTGCCTGGCGGACTGGGTGCTGATCGAGGACATCGGCTTCTTCGGCGGCCTGGGCACCGACCCCAACAGCATGATCCCGATCGCGCTGCTGGTCGGGGCCGGCTACCTGGCCCTCACCCGGGCCACCGCCGCCGTGCCTGAGGCGGCCGGGCCGGTGACCGAGCCCGCGGCGGCCGAGCCGGTGACCGATCCTGCCCCCGGCCCGCCGCGCCGCCGGCTCCGGCCCCAGCGGCTGGCCCGGCAGTTCGGCTCGGCCGGCACCTGGGTGGTCATCACCTCCTGGGCGGTGGCGATCACCGTGGTCGGCGCCGCGCCGCTGGCCATGGCGCAGACCAACCGCACCGCCGACCCGATCATCGCGCAGGCGATCGACGGTAACAGCGCCCCGCTGAACTTCCGGGCTCCGGCGTTCCGGCTGACCGACCAGAACGGCCGGCAGGTCAGCCTGGCCAGCCTGCGCGGCAAGGTGGTGCTGATGACGTTCCTCGACCCGGTGTGCACCTCCGACTGCCCGGTGATCGCGCAGGAGTTCCGCGGCGCCGACCAGGTGCTGGGGGCCAGCGCCCGCCACGTGGAGCTGGTCGCGATCGTGGCCAACCCGCTGTACCACTCGGTCGCCTACACCCGGGCCTTCGACCGCCAGGAACGCCTCACCGGCCTGCCGAACTGGCTCTTCCTGACCGGCTCCCTGGCCCAGCTCCGGCAGACGTGGAAGGACTACGCGATCGCGGCCCAGATCCTGCCCGCGGGCGGGATGATCGGGCACAGCGACGTGGCCTACGTCATCGACGCCCACGGCCGCACCAGGACCGAGCTCAACTTCGACCCAGGTCCGGGCACGGCCAGCACGGAGTCCTCGTTTGCCGCGGAGTTGACCGCCGCGGCCCGGCAGGCCCTGAAATCGTCATGAACGCTCCGCAACGGCTTACTGTCCTGGCCAGCGGGCTGGTCTGCGCCGGGGTGATAGCGGCCGGCTGCGGCAGCAAACCCGCGGCCAGCACTACGCACGCCCCGGCCCAGGCCCCGCCGCCGCTCGCGACCTCGTCTGCCGTAACCACGGGCGCGGCCTGGACGGTCGTGCAGATGGGCGGCCCGGCCGCGCAGCACGAGAACTTCTGGGAGCTGTTCGTGCGCCCCGCCGGGACCGCGCGCTGGCGGCTGGCCACCCCGGGCGGCGTGGCCGACAACGGCGGCCTCGTGGTCACCGCGGCCGGGGGGTCGCTGCTGACCGGGTTCCGGCCCAGCCAGGACCTGACCTTCTCCCCGCTCGCGGCCAGCAGCGACAGCGGGGCCAGCTGGTCGCCGGCGGGCCCGCTGACCCCGGGCCTGGCCGCCGCACCGGACGCGCTGGCGGTCACGGCGGCCGGCCAGGTGATCGCGCTGACCAAGGGCGGCGGGGTGCAGTTCGGCAGCCGGTCCGGGACCTCCTGGACCCATCTGGGCAGCGTCAAGACCGTGGCCAGGACCGCGGCGGGCCGGGCCTGCGGGCCGACCGGCCTCACCGCGGCGGCGTTCAGCAGCGCCGGGGTCCCGATGCTGGCCGCGAGCTGCAGCCGCCCGGGGGCCGTGGGCATCTTCGGTGACACCGGCAGCGGATGGTCCCCGGCCGGCCCGGCCCGGGCCACCGTGCTGGCCAGCACCGGCCTGTCCGGCCAGGACATCGAGGTGGTCAGGCTGGCCGCGGCGGGCACCGGCGTCACCGCGCTGCTGCGGGCGGGGTCCGGCCGGAACACCAGCCTGGTCGCGGCCTGGTCGCACGGCATCAACAGCCCGTGGACGCTGTCCGCCCCGCTGCGGGTGGGCGCGCGCCGGCTGACCTCGACCGCCATCGGCCCGGGCGGGTCCATCGGGGTGGTCCTGGACGGCACCAGGGCCGAGACCCTGGCCGGCCCGGGAGCATCGTGGCGGGCGCTGCCCGCCCTGCCGCGGTGGACGGCCACGCTCGCGCTCGGGCCTGGCGGGCAGGCCGACGCGATCGCCGCCCACCTCCGCGTGTTCTCGGACTACCGGCTGACGCCGGCCACGGCAAGCTCAGCCACGGGGGGCTGGAGCCTGGCGCAGACGATCAAGGTCGACATTCCCTACGGATCGTCGGGGTGAGCGGATCATGAGCTACCTGACCGGGCACTGGTCGTTCGACCCGTTCGGTATTGTCGCGGTCGTGCTGGTGATCTGGCACGAGATTGGCCTGGCCCGGCTGGCCCGCAAGTCCCGCCCGGAGCGCACCCGGCAGCGCCGGCTGCGCTCGATCTGGTTCTACAGCGGGCTGGCCGTGCTGATCATCGCGGTCGAGTCGCCGATCGACTTCTGGGCCGACGACTACTTCTTCGTGCACATGATCCAGCACCTGCTGCTGATGTTCGCGGCCCCGATGCTGATCGTGGCCGGGGCGCCGTGGCAGCCGCTGATCGACGGCCTGCCCTGGCGCACCGGGCGCAGCGCGACCGCGGGAGTGATGCGCGGCGGCTGGGCACGGCCGCTGCGCGCGGCCGGGGGCTGGCTGCTGCGGCCCTGGGTGAGCGTGGTCGCGCTGAACGCGGTGATGCTGTTCTGGCACATCCCGGCGCTGTTCGACCTGGCCGAGAACAACTCGTCCGTGCACATCTGGCTGATGCACTCCAGCTTCCTGATCGTGGGGACGGCGTTCTGGCTGCAGTTCATCCCGTCGCCGCCGTTCCGGATGCGGATGCCGCCCGTCTCGCAGGCCATGGCGATCGTGGCCACGAACGTCACCATGTGGCTGCTGGCCATGGCCATGGGCATCCTCACCTCGAGCTCCTGGTACCCGGTCTACGACCACATCCCCGGGGTCACCCTGCCGCCGTTCCCCGACCAGCAGATCGGCGCGGGGATCCTGTGGGTCTGCGGTGACTTCTGGGCCATCCCCACCCTGATCGTGGTGGTCCGCCGCATCATCAGCCAGGACGGCAGCGTCGGCATGGCGGTGGACCGGATCCTGGGACGCGGCCGTGCCGCAGGCCAGCCGGGCGTGCCAGCGGCGGGCACGTCAGGTACCGGAGCCAAGACCGGGTGGGCGAGCCGCGCCGGCCGCTGACCGAGTAACCCGGGGCGGAGCGTTAGGCGCCTATGGCCTCGAGGGCCGACGTGAACGCGGTCTCCCAGGCCGCCATGGTCCGGGTCGGCCCGGCCTCCGGGGGCTTGATCCGGTCCAGCATGGCCAGGGCGGTGCGCACCACAGAGCCGGCCTTGGGCGAGGTCACCCCGGCGTCGCCGAGCTCGAGCTCGTGCTGCAGGTTGTCGCGGCCGTGGCCCTGGACCACGTCGAGCAGCAGCAGCGCCCGGCCGATGGTCCTGGCCTCGGTGCAGGTGTCGCCGGAGCTGGTCACGACCAGGTCGGCCGCTGACATCAGCTCCGGGATCTGAGTGGTGAAGCCGAACGCGCGCACCCGCGGCTGTCGGTCCGCCACCGCGCGCAGGCGCCGCTCCAGCTTCTCGTTGCGGCCCGCCACCGCGAGCACGTGCACGCCCGCGTCGCCCAGCGCCTCGGCCGCCTCGGCTACCGGGCCCAGGCCCCAGGCGCCGGACATCAGCAGCACGCACCGCTCGACCGGCGGCACGCCGAGCTGGGCACGGGCCTGCCACTGGGCGGGCGCGGTGTAGAAGGCGGGCCGCACCGCGGCCGGGATGACCAGGACCCGGGCCTCGGGCTCGAACCGGCGCACCGCGGCCTCGGCCACCACCGACGTGACCAGGTACAGGTCAACGTGCGGGTGCACCCACAGCCGGTGCGGGGTCACGTCGGTGCAGAACACCACGTGGGTCATGGCCGGGTACCGCTCGGCGAGCGTGCTGACCGCGGACGCGCCGGTGGCGAACACCGAGATGGCCAGGTCGGCCGGGTTCTCGTCCAGGTAGGCGCGCAGCCGCGGCACGATCCGGCGCCGGGCCGCGGTGTTCGTGAGCAGGGCCAGCCGGCTGCCGGTGCGCAGCGCGGAGAAGTGGAACGCGTCGAACAGGCCGGGCACCGCGAGCATGCCCCGGAACACCGCCTCGCCCGCGCGGCTGCCGCGCCGCCCGAGCAGCTGCATCGAGTCGAGCGTCTGCGTGGACCAGCCGTAGGCCTCCAGCGAGGTAGTGCACGCCTCGGCCATCACGTCATGGCCCATCCCGAGCGAACCGGAAAGCAGCACCGCGCTGCGCATCATGAGTTCCTTCGCCTAGGTTCCTTCGCCCAGCCAGGTGAGGTACCGCCGCACGCCCTCGGCGAACGAGGTGACCGGCGACCAGCCGAGCAGCTCCTTGGCCAGGCGGTTGGAGATGGTGACGCCCTCGTAGTCGGCGTTGCGCGCGGGCACGTGCTCGACAGGGACCGGGGCCACCAGGCTCCGCACGGTGTCGGCGATCTCGCGCACCGACACCGGGGTCCCGCCCTCGAGCGCGAGCGTCTGGCCGGCGGCGGCCGGGGCCAGGGCCCGGACGTGGGCGTCGGCCAGGTCCTCGACGTAGACGTAATTGCGCTGCTGGTCGCCCGTGCCCGAGATCGTGATCGGCTGGCCGTCCAGGGCCGCCCGGACGAACCTGGCCACCACGAGCGCGTCCCGCATCCGCGGCCCGTACGGGATGCCGTAGCGCAGGATCGTGAACTCCTGCCCGAACATCTCCTGGTAGGAGTGCATGAGCATCTCGGCGGCGAGCTTGGTGGACACGTACACGTGGCCCGCGCTGCGCAGGTCCACCAGCGCGTCCTCGGTCCGCTCGCCGTCGCCCACGGTCGCGCCGTACACCCACACGGTGCTCGCGAGCAGCACCCGGGCGGTGCCCTGGTTACGCGCGGCGTCGAGGATGCGGGCGACCCCCTCGACATTCAGCCGCACCGCCCGCGCCGGGTCGGCCGCGACGTCGTTGACGTCGGCGGCGCCGGCCAGGTGGAACACCGCGTCGGTGCCCTGCACGGCCGCGTCGAGCGCCTCGGCGTCGAAGATGTCGGCCGCCACGTACTCGGCCTCCGGGTTGCGCCACTGCCCGGCCTTATCGATCACGCGCACGTCGTGCCCGGCCAGGACCAGGTGATCGACCACGTGTGAACCGATGAAGCCGCAGCCTCCGGTTACCGCGACGCGCATGCCGCTATCCCCCCGCTTGCCCCGTGCCCGATGCCGACAGCCTCCCGTACACGGCCGCGGCCGCGGTCAGCACCTGGTCTACCTCGTCGTCGGTCATGTCCGAGTGGACCGGCAGGCAAACATGCCGGGCGCACATGTCCTCGGCCACCGGCAGCGGCTCGCCCGTGGCGAACTCGGCCAGGACCGGCTGCTGGTGCAGCGGGACGTCGTACACCTCGCCGGCCAGCCGGACGTCGTGGCGCTCGGCCATCTCCTGCTTGAACGCGGCGCGGTCCATGCCCTCGGGCAGCACCGCGATGTACTTGTAGATGTTGCTGCGGCAGCGGGGCGGCTCGGCCAGCGCCCGCAGCCCGTCGAGCTCGGCGAGCGCCTTGTCGTAGCGCGCGGCCACCTCGCGGCGGCGGGCGATGAACTCGTCCATCCGGCGCAGGTGGACCAGGCCGGTCACCGCGTTCTGCTCGCTCATCCGCCAGGCGTAGCCGTGCCGGACGTGGTGGTTGGCCCCGAACGACCCCTTGCCCTGGTCCCGGTAGACGCGGGCCTCGTCGGCGATCTCCGGGGAGCCGGTGAGGATCATGCCGCCCTCGCCGCAGGTCACGACCTTGGTCGGGTAGAACGAGAAGGCCGAGGCCACCCCGAACGAGCCGGCGAAGATGCCGTCGCAGGTCGAGCCGTGCGCGTGCGCGGCGTCCTCGATCAGCGAGATGCCCCGGGCCGAGCAGAGCTGCAGCAGCCCGCCGATCTCCGGTGTGATCAGCCCGCCGACGTGCACGACCACCACGGCGGCGGTGTCCGGTGTCAGCACCGGGGTCACGGTGTCCGGGCTCAGCGAGAACGTGGCCGCGTCGATGTCGGCGAACACCGGCCGGGCCCCGGCCCGCAGCACGGCCGCGGCCGTGGCGTAAAAGGTGTTCGCCGGGATGACCACGTCCCGGCCCGCGACGCCGATGGCCCGGAGCGAGATCTCCAGCGCCGAGGTGCCCGACGAGGTCGCCACCGCATGCTGCGCCCCGTGAGCCGCTCCGAATGCTTCCTCAAACTGCCGCGTGTACGGACCCAGCGTCAGTGCCCCCGTCGCCAGTATGTCCGTTATGGCTGCGGCGATTTCCTCCCGATCCGGAGGCGGAAAGACGATACGCGCTGCTTTGACTCCCAACCGGCACCCCTATGTGTCAGACCCATGTCCTGCTCTGCATGCGTCTTACCTGTCGCGGCCCTGCTCGCCGCGTCCCCGTACGGCTCGTGGTGAGCCCCGTACTTCCCATCGTGGACACTGTTCATTCCTACCCCGTTGGTCTCCTGTCCTCTTGCGCCGGGGCCCGATTCAGACATGACATGATCCCAGGAATGACGTTGCGCGTCCCGATGATTTCCGCGTGTCCCGCGACCGCGCTCCCGCGTGGAAACCCGGACATACCCCATAATATGCGACCGATACTGGTGGACTCTATCACCCGCCGCGAGGCCCGCCCCGCGCGCGTCCCGCCGGGCTCGCGCCCGCCGAACCGGGTCCCGGGGGCCAGGCTGGCCACCGGTGCCGCCATAGCCACAGGCGCCGGGCTCGCGGCGGCCGCGGTCGCGCACGCCGGGCCCGGGATCACCGCCCTCGGGCCGGTCCGCCGGGCGCTGTTCCCCCGGCTGGCCGGGCAGGGCGCGGCCGACCACGTGGCCCTGACCTTCGACGACGGCCCGGACCCGGCGGCCACGCCTGGCTTCATCGACCTGCTGGACTCCCGTGGGGTGCACGCGACGTTCTTCCTGCTCGGCTCCATGGTGGCGAAGGCGCCCGGGCTCGCGGCCGACATCGCGGCCGCCGGCCATGAGGTGGGTGTGCACGGCTGGGATCACCAGTACCTGGTGCTGCGCGGCCCGCGCGCGACCCGGGACGACCTGACCCGGGCCCGGGACATCATCGCGAACGCATCCGGCCGCGTCCCCACGCTCTTCCGGCCTCCCTACGGGGTGCTGAGCACCTCCGCGCTCGTCACCGCGCGCGCGCTCGGCCTGACCCCGGTGCTGTGGACCTGCTGGGGCCGGGAATGGGCGCCGGGCTCGACACCCGAGTCGGTCTTCGCCGTGCTCACCGCCAACCTGGCGGGCGGGGGCACGGTGCTGCTGCACGATTCGGATTGCACCTCGCCGCCGGGGTCGGCCCGGGCCGCGCTGGGCGCGCTGCCGATGCTGCTCGACGAGTGCGCCGGGCGCGGGCTACGGGTGGGCACGGTAGGCCAGCACGGCATCGGCTAGCCCCGGGTGGTGCCGGGACCGGGCCAGCATGACCCGGTGGCCGGCCACCGCGCAGGCTCTGGCCAGCATGGCTGCGGGGCCGGCCGGGCGGGCACGGGAGCTGTCCGCCCGGCCGGGGCCGGGAAGCACGGCTGGGATGCGGGCCAGGGCCTGGCCCGCGGGAGACGTTTCACGCCACGCGCTTGCGGCGGCTGCCCGCGACGGTGCCGGCCACGCCGGTGACCCCGAAAGCCACGGCGCCGTGCCACAGCGAGGTGAACGTCCCGCCGACCAGGCCGCTGCTGCCCAGGATCACCGACAGCACGAACACCACCATGGCCGCGGCCGCGCCGGGCAGCACCGCGAACCGCCACGGGTTGCTGCGCGCCCAGCGCATGGCCCGGCCGGCCTGCGGGCGCAGCACCGCGCCGGCGCCGGCCACGGCGAACAGGGCCACCGTGCCAGCGGACAGCGAGGTGCTGAGCGCGAGGTGACCGCCGATGAGGTGCAGGGCCAGGTCGCCGCCGGCGACGACGGCGCCCGTGGCGCCGGCCATCTTCCACGGTGCTGCGGACATCGCCGCACTGGAGACCGCGAGCTCATCCCGCCGGGTCAGTCCCGGCTCGTCGCTGCGAGTAGGTGCCGACATCGTCTCTCCCTCACGGTTGGGCAAGCATGCGTACTCAAGATATATCGCTTCTTGGCGTTACGCTACTCACTAGCCCGGCGGGTCGTGAGCGCGGTCGCGCTGGAGCCCGGGCTGCCCGTGCGGCCGGCCTGGGCCGCCGCCCGGAGGCAGGACCGCCCCGGGAGCGGGCTGTCTGAGGACGCGGATACCGTTGGCGAGGACACTCTGACGTTGGGTAACGCTCATGTACAGAGGGGAATCCTCAGTGGGCCTTCAGCCAATGTCCAGACCAGTGGTGCTTACTGGGAGATGAAGCTTGCCACGGGTGTGCGCGGTCCCATGGGCGGCGATGCCGGCCTGCGGGAGTCGGGCTGCGCCCGAACGGGCAACTACAAACGGAAAGTACGCTGTTCTCCGGGGCAGAGGTGAGGTAGATGCAGGAAGATCAGAGCGGCAGCGAGGGCCAGCGGCCAGAGTACGTGGGCCCCTGGTCGCCGTCCGGGCGCGAGGCCGACACCACGGCCGAGCCCGGCGGCGAGGCCTCGCCGCCGCCTGATGCCGAGCCGGGCCAGCCGGGTGAGACCGCCCCGCTCATCGTGCCCCCCGGTGCCAGTCCCGCAGGCCAGCAGGAGGGTTACACCCAGCCAGAAGGGTACGGGCCGGCGGGGCAGTACGGCCCGCCCGGCGGCTACGGCCAGGGCGGGCAGGCCCAGGGCGGGCAGGCCGAGGGCGGGTACGCGCAGCCCGGCGGCTACCCCCAGTACGGGGGCTACGGCCAGGCCGGAAGCTACGGCCAGCCCAGCGGCACCGGCCAGCCCGGCGGCCCGGACCAGCCCGGCGGTTACGGCCCGCCCGGAGCATCAGGCCAGCCCGGAGGGTACGGGCCTGGTGGGTACAGCCAGCCCGGGGGCTACGGCCAGCCGGGGGGGTACGGCCAGCCCGGGGGGTACGGGGCCGGCGGGTACGGCCCGCCCGCCGACTACATCCAGCAGGGACCGCAGAACAACCGGGGCCGGGCCCGCGGCCTGCTGATCTACGTACTGGTGGCGGTGCTGGCCGCCGGGATCGGCGCGGCGTCCGTCGCGGCCCTCTACCGCCCATCGAGGCAGTCACCCAGCGCCAACACCGGGCTCAACCCGAACTTCGGCAACGGCATCGGCCAGGGCAACGGCACCGGGCAGGGCAACTCGGGCGCCAACGGGACCAGCATCAGCAACGCCCAGATGCAGCGCGTGGCCAACGCGGTCGAGCCCGGCGTCGTGGACATCTCCAGCAACCTCCAGTACATCGGGGGGACGGCCCAGGCCACCGGCATGGTGATCAGCCCCTCGGGCCTGGTGCTGACCAACAACCACGTGATCCAGAACACCACCGGGCTGGCCGCCACGGTGGTCTCGACCGGCCACCGCTACAAGGCGAAATGGCTCGGCTACGACAAGTCCGACGACGTGGCCCTGATCCAGCTGGTCGGCGCGTCCGGGCTCAGGACGGTCCCGCTCGGCGACTCCGGCACGGTCAAGCTGGGTGACGACGTCATAGCGATCGGCAACGCCGAGGGCGCGGGCGGCAGCCCGGCCGTGGCCCGCGGGTCTATCACCCAGCTGAACCAGACCATCACCGCCAGCGATGACCTGGGTGGCACCGAGACGCTGCACGGCATGCTCGAGACGAACGCGCAGATCGTGGAGGGTGACTCCGGCGGCCCGCTGGCCAACACGTCCGGCAAGGTGGTCGGCATGGACACGGCCGCCTCGTCCGGCAGCTTCGGCAACCAGCAGAGCGCCGACGTCGGCTTCGCGATCCCGATCAGCCGGGCGCTCACCATCGCCAAGCAGATCGAGAACGGCCAGGGCAGCTCGACGATCAAGATCGGCGCTACCGGGTTCATCGGCGTGCTCGTGCCCTCCGAGCGGGCCAGCTCGGTGACCAGCCCGGCCCAGCAGAAGGAGCAGCAACTCGGCCAGGGCAACGCCGGGGCCGGCCCTCCGTCGAGCCAGACGTGCCTGGCCAACGACCAGAACGCGGGCGTGCCCAACACGATCGCTCCGGTCAGCAGCGGAACCCTGGTGCTCGGCGACCTGTGCGGCACGCCGGCCGACGTGGCCGGCATCACTGCCGGTGACGTCATCACCGCGGTCAACGGCCACACGGTGAGCTCCCCCGACACGCTGACCCAGGTCCTGTCGGCCCTCAAGCCGGGCAGCAAGGTCTCGGTCACCTGGGTGGACACCGGCGGCCAGCAGCACACCAGCAGCCTGAACCTGATCCAGGCGCCGCCGCTGTAAGACCGGGCCGCCCTCGTCGCGGCCGCCGGCCGCAGGTGGACCGTCGAGGAGGACTTCCAGGCCAGCAAGGGCCTGGCCGCCGGATCTCTATTACGCTCGCCGGGTGGGCAGCACCCCGTTCCGTTATCAATCGCCTGACGAGGACAGCGCCCGGTGGCTCGGGTTCCCGTTCCGGGACGGCGACGTCGTGATCAGCGCCCGGTCCAAGACGGGGACGACATGGGTGCAGATGATCTGCGCCCTGCTGATCTTCCAGACACCCGAACTCCCGGCTCCGCTGGCGGAACTATCGCCGTGGCTGGATCACCTGATCGCGCCGCGCGAAGAGGTGTATGCCCAGCTTGCCGCGCAGCAGCACCGGCGGCTCATCAAGACGCATACACCGCTGGACGGGATCCCCCTGGACTCCCGCGCCACCTACATCGTGACCGCCCGGCATCCACTCGACATGGCCGTCTCGCTCTAC
Organism: uncultured Actinomycetota bacterium; assembly: GCA_963844655.1. Lineage (GTDB taxonomy): Bacteria > Actinomycetota > Actinomycetes > Streptosporangiales > Streptosporangiaceae > JASHPR01. Next base: position 199,150 of record CAWJPA010000004.1, read on the forward strand.
CACCAGGGCGACAACATTGACCGGGCGCGGGTCCGGCAGCTGACCGGCCAGCCCGGGCCGGCCGGGCCGCCACGTCCGCGCCAGCCGCTGCACGACTGGTTGCTCAGGTGGATCACCGATGATGACGATCCCCGCGAGTACCCGGACTCGCTACCCGGCGTCATCTGGCACCTCTCCGATGCCTGGGCCCGCCGCGGCGAGCCAAACGTGCTGCTGGTGCACTACGACAACCTGCTCGCCGACCTGGAGGGCCAGATGCGCCGGCTCGCCGGTCAGCTCGGAATAGCCGTTCCGGAAGAGTCCTGGCCTCCGCTTGTGCGGGCGGCCACGTTCGAGAGCATGTCCGGCAGCGCGGACACGCTCGTTCCCACCGCCGGGATCTTCAAGAGCAACGCCGCGTTCTTCCGCCGTGGCACCTCGGGTGCGGGACGCGAGATTCTCAGCGACGAAGAGATCGCCGGCTACCACGCCCGCGCAGCCCAGCTGGCGCCGCCCGACATGCTCACCTGGCTCCACTCGCCCCCCTCCCAGGACCTGTGAACGCATAACGATCTACTGCTGGAGTACTTGCCTGGGCCTTCCGGCCGGGGAATCATGGAAGCCGGTGCCCGGCGGTCAGCATGACCACCGGTGCGGTGGCGGGACCTTGGCGGCCCAATGACTCACGATTCTTCGCTGCGGGTCAACGGCCAGCCCGAGTCATTGCGGCGCCAGTCCGCGTCCCGGCGAACCGAGAAAAGGCTGTGGAGCGCTTTCCGCACCGGGCAGCACGTTGACCTGCGCCGCGACGGGAAGGCTGGCCTGGGCGGCCGGGCCGCCGCACGCGCGGCGGCGGTGCGGGCCGAGGTGGTCCACGCGATCCTGACCGCCCCGCCCGGGCCGGGCAGCCACGCCCGCCTCACGCTGCGCGGCGCCCGTATCACCGGCTCGCTGGACCTGAGCTACGCGCGGATCGAGCACCCGATCACCCTGCGCGACTGCGTCTTTGACGAGCCGATCGTCCTGGCCGAGGCCCGGCTCGGTGCGCTGACCCTGGATGGCTCCCGGTTCCCCGGGATCCAGGCGCCCAACCTGGAGGTCGACGGTGATCTCGGGCTCAACCGGGTCCGCTCGTCCCGGGCGGTGCTGCTCACCGGCGCGCACTTCCGCCGCGATATCCGGCTGTGCGGCGCGCACCTGAGCCACGGCGAGGATGAGGAGCCCGCGCTGGCCGCTGACCATCTGGTGGTGGACGGCTCCGTGGCCTGCAACGGTGACTTCGAGGCGACCGGGATGGTCACCATGGCCGGCGCCCGGGTCCACGGAAGCGTGCGCCTGGATGGCGCGACGATCACCGTCGGCGGCAACCAGCGGATCGCGTTCTACGGCGACGGGATGACGGTCGGGCACGACTTCAACGCGCAGGGTCTCCGGGCCGAGGGCGAGGTCCGCCTGGTGGATGTCACCATCGCCAGTACGCTCGAGCTCCGGGCCGCCCACCTCAGCAGCGCCGATGGGGCCGCGCTACGGCTCGACCGGGCCGAGATCCTCAGCAGTCTCTACTGCGACAACGGCTTCACCGCCGCCGGGGATGTCGTGGCCATCGGCGCGCACGTGAAGGGCAGCGTCTACCTCAACCACGCGGAGCTCGGGCGGGCCAGCCGCGACGGCCGGCCGGAGGTCGGCCCGAGCGGCCGGCCCTCGGGGGGGTCTGGGGGGGTCGTCCCCCCGAGGCCAATACCGCCGGCCCGGACGGGCGAGGCGCTGCGCATGGTGCGCACCAGGATCGACGGTGACCTCGGCTGCTGGGCCGGCTTCGTGGCCCACGGCACGGTCGACCTGTCCCGGTCGTCGGTGGGCGGCGAGCTTACGCTGCTGGCCACCGAGCTCAAGGGGTACCCGGCGGCCGCGGACTTCACCAACGGCCGGTTCACCGTGGTCACGGTCAGCGGCGAGCCGCCGCCCGGCCGTCTCGATTTCACCAAGGCCAAGGCCGACTTCTTCAGGGACAGTGCGGCGCAATGGCGAAGCGGCGACATCATCCTGGACGAGTTCGAGTACCGCGCGATCGACATGACCCAGGTCACGGTCAAGCAGCGGGAGCAGTGGCTGCGCCGGGCCATGGCGGCCAGCCAGCGGAAGGCCGGCGGTGACCCGGACGGGTATCTCCCCCAGCCCTACGAGCAGCTGGCCGAGGCGTACCGCCGGGCGGGCGACGATCACGCCGCCCGGCGCATCCAGCTGGCCAAGAACCGGCAGCGCAACCGGGTGACAGGCTGGCGCCGCCAGTGGTACAGCAAAATGTGGAATCTTCTGCAGGACGGCCTGATCGGCTACGGCTACGCTCCCCTGCGCGCTCTGGCCTGGCTGATTGTGCTTTTCACGATCGGTGTGATCCTCTTCCGCTACGGCGCCAGGCCGTACCCGATAGCCAATGTGGGGCGCCATACCTTCACGCTGAGCGACTCGGTCGGTTACACGCTCGACCTGATTCTGCCCACGAGCGCGCTCCAGGAACGGCAGGTGTGGCAGTCGTCTAACGGACTGGGTGAGGTAGCGGCGGCGAGCCTGGTTGTCTTCGGCTACCTTCTCACCGCCACCGTGTTCGCGGCGGTCGCGCGCGTGCTGCAGCGTAATTAGAGGGCCGCGGCCGCGCGGCGGCTCAGGACTTCAGGACGTAGATCTTGCGGTGGCCCCTGGGGCAGATAACCTCGATCTCGCGCTCCCGGGGCGGCAGGTATTCCTCAATGACCGCGACCGGCACATCCCCCGGAAGTTCCACGGTCTCGTTGCACCCGGGCTCCATGCATAGCACCCTGGACATTACTTCTCAGCTCGATTCTTTTTCCCTGAGTTACCGGTGCCTACCCCAGCGGCCACTCCCTCGGCCCCCGCAGGCGCGGCAGCTTCCGGATGTGCCCCGGCCGCAGCTCCCCCATTCCGCTGCGGTATCTTCTCGTACTCGTCGGCGAATTCGACGCACACCTGACTGTCATCACAGGTGCGCACGATCTCAATCGCGTTGTTGTATATCTCCTCGGACATCTCCTGCGGGTTCAGGCCAATGTCCTCGGCTTCCAGTATGTCGATCGGGAACAGATGATGCGTGTAACCGTAAACCAGCCTGGAGGCGATTCTCTCTGATTTCCCCTGCTCCACCTGGCCGCCGCGGGAGATGAGAATCTGGGCGTATCGCTCGCCCATCTTCAGGCTGCGCCCCCACGCGCCGAAGTCCAAGGACCTGGTCTGCGACAGCATCGGCGTGATGCTGCCGATCGCGAACTTGGCCGCCGCGTCGAGCGAGTCGGTGAGGAGCAGCTTCCCCTGGGTCACCGCGGCCAGCTGCTTCAGCGCCTGCGAGAGCGTGGAGAACCCGAACTCCCTGACGTAGTCAACGCTCTGGTAGCAGTCCAGGGCCGAGATGTAGTCAGTGGGGTTCCTCGGGTCCCGTATCTGGGTGTCGAGCGGCCCCAGCTCGCTGAACGGCGACATGATGATCGAGCTGCCGCCGATCGCGATCAGCGTGCTGGCGCTCTTCGCCTTGCGCGGCACAAAGATGTTGACGTTCTCGGCGTAATGGCGCAGGTACAGGATGGTCCGGAACGCGCTGTCAAGCGGACCGCCGGTGGAATCGAGGATGACGTTGATCGTTTCCTCGGGCGGCGATTTCGGGAACCCGAACCGGTCCTGGCAGGCGCGCTGCACACGGCCTTCCGTTGAGGCCCCCGGATCTCCCGGGCCGATAAGCCTGCCAATTAACACCAGGCACGGAGGGCCGTCGGTCAGTTCGGTGAACCGGCGGCCCAGGGCGTGGATTCTCTTGCGCTGGCCGGAATCGATCTCGCGGTAGTAGAACGAGCCTGTGTCAGCCAGCCCGATGCCGGTCGATCCATTGCCTCCGGGAATGGCACCGTTCTCCGAGATCGTCATCATGTCCCCTAAGGTTGCCGCCTCAACGCCCCACCCGAGTGCGCGGCCGTGGCCCAGTCGTGGGGTCCATCCTGCCACTCATTGCGCCATATGTCACTCTCTGTGACTGATTTGTATGCCCGCCGGCGAGTAGCGTGCCGAAATCGGCGCACACTTCCTGCCAGGAGGAGATCGGCATGATCGAGGGCACCCTCATTACGGAGAGCCTCCGGGTCGGAACGACCATGGAGGGCCTTAACCTGACCGTCCGCAGGATCAGCAGGTACCAGGCCCAGGGCACCACCGAAGACCAGCCGGGCATCTGGACGGTCCTGGACTTCGAGGCCGACGAGGCCGAAGCAACGGAGCTCACGGAGGCCTTTGCCGATGCCATCGACAGGCCTGGCTGGTACGTGAACTTCCAGTCACCGGTCAGCAGCTTCGTGGTGTTCCCTGGCCAGATCTTCCGCTACCCGAGAGGCGACGCGGCAGGCCGGGCTGAGGCGCAGGCGTACGGCCGGCAACTCGCGATCCCGGAGCCGCAGCTGGACTGGACGGTGTGAGGCGGGGGCGGCGCTCCCGATCCTGCGCCACGAGCGCCGCTGCCGCTTCGCCTCAGAGCTGTCGCCGGCGCTCGCGTCGTATGCCTCACGGTGGGCGTCGATGTCGGGGTTGTGCTCGATGGCCCAGTTGGCCAGGGCGGCCGCATGTGGGATCAAGGTGGTGGCGAGATCGCTGAGTTCGTACTCCACCCGGGGTGGCACCTAGGCGTTCACCTCGCACACGGGTGTGACTTTTGTAAGCCTTCCGATTCTGATCGACAATGCTGCTGCTTACGAATCGTAACTAAAGGGGTGCTCCATGACCGTGGCCTACTGGATCGTCGCCGCGCTGCTGGCGTTGCTCTACCTGTTCTCGGGCGGGCTCAAGGTGCTCCGGTCCCCGGATCAGCTGCGGCCGATGATGGGCTGGGTCGACGCTGTGCCGCTGAGGCTGGTACGGACCATCGGGGTGCTGGAGGTGCTCGGGGCGCTCGGGCTGATCCTGCCCCCGCTGACCGGCATCGCGCCGGCCCTGGCCCTGGCGGCCGCTGCCGGGCTCGTGCTGATCCAGGTGGGCGGGATCTCTCTGCACCTCAGCCGGGGCGAGGCCAAGCTGATCTGGCTGAACATCGTCCTGCTCGTCCTGGCCGGCGCCGAGATCTGGCTGGCCACCGGCTGGCTGTAGAGCGCGACCCGCCGCAATCGCTAGAGGACGCCCGCGGCGATCGCGATGCCGACCCCGATGAGAACCACGCCGCCAACCACCTCGCCCAGGTCGCCCGCCCAGGCGCCGATCCGCCGGCCGAGCTCCAGGCCGACCAGCGACATGGTGACGCTGACCGCGCCGATCACGATGACGGTCACGGCCAGACTGACGTGCAGGGTGCCGAGAGCGAAGCCGACCGCGAGATTGTCGATGCTCAGCGCGAGCCCGGTGAGGAGCAGCCGCCCGGTCCGCTGGCCGGCCGGGATCCCGGTCTCCGCATCGCCCCGGTGCCGGATGGCCTGGACCAGGGCGTAGCCGCCGGTGGCGATCAGCAGCCCGGCGGCGACCCAGTGCGCGGCCTGGCCGAGGGTGGCGGCCAGGCCGCGGCCCGCGAGCAGGCCGAGGATCGGCATGCCGGCCTCGAACGCCCCGAAGATGATCCCCACGCGCAGCCGGGTCCCGGCATCCACCCCGCTGGCCCCGATACCGATGCAGGCCGCGAAGTTATCCAGGCCGAGGGAGGCGGCGACCAGCAGCAAGGCGACCATGGCACGGCGGTCAGGCCGTGAGCCAGGCCCGCATCCTCGCTTCGCAGGCGCTGATGGCGGCGATCTCAACGTGCTCGTCCGCGGTGTGCGCGAGCTGCGGATCGCCGGGGCCGTAGTTGACCGCAGGCACCCCGAGCGCGCCGAACCTGGCCACGTCGGTCCAGCCGAACTTGGCCCGCGGCTCGCCGCCCATCGCGATCACGAACGAGGCCACCGCGGGGACATCCAGACCGGGCCTGGCCCCGCCGACGACGTCGGCCACGGCCACCTCCCAGCCGGCGAACAGCTGCCGCACGTGCTCCTCGGCCTCGACGGCGCTGCGGTCGGGCGCGAACCGGTAGTTGACCGTGATCACGCACTCGTCGGGGATCACGTTCCCGGCCACCCCGCCGCCGATCCTGACCGCGTTCAGGCCCTCGTGGTAGGTCAGCCCCTCCACCAGGGGCTCGCGGGGCTGGTAGGCGCGGAGCACATCGAGGATCCGGCCCGCCTCGTGGATGGCGTTGATGCCCAGCCAGGACCGGCCGCTGTGGGCCCGTTTCCCCGTCGCCCGGATCTCGGCCCGCAGCGTGCCCTGGCAGCCGCCCTCCACCACGCCGCCGGTGGGCTCCATCAGCACGGCCAGGTCGCCGGCCAGCAGGTCCGGGCGGTTGCCACTGAGCCGGAGCAGGCCGTTGCGCTGTGCGTCGACCTCCTCGCAGTCGTAGAACACGTAGGTCACGTCCTGGTTAGGCTCCCCGACCTGCGCCGCCAGGCGGAGCTGGACCGCCACGCCGGACTTCATGTCGCTGGTGCCGCAGCCGTAGAGCCGGTCGTGCTCGGTCCGGGACGGGAGGTTGCCCGCGACCGGGACGGTGTCGATGTGCCCGGCCAGCACCACCCGGCGGGGCCAGCCGAGATCGGTGCGGGCCACCACCGCGTTGCCGTCGCGGTGCACGGCCAGGTGCGGCAGCTCGCGCAGCACCGCCTCGATCGCGTCGGCCAGCGGTTCCTCAGCGCCGCTCACGGACTCGATGTCGACCAGCCGCGCGGTCAGCTCCGGCGCGGGCAGCGATAGGTCCAGGTCCACGCCGGAACCCTACTCCTCCGGGCCTGGCCCCTCCGGCCCTCGCGGGCCGCGCACCCGCTCCGGCCGGCAGGATGGAGCCATGACGCGCTTCATTTATCACATCGCCACGGCGGCCGACTGGGATCAGGCGCTGGCTGACGGCGAGTACACGACGTCAACCCGCGGCACGACGCTCGCCGAGCAGGGGTTCATTCACGCCTCGACCGCCGAGCAGGTCGCGCCGGTGGCGAACCTGTTCTATCGGGACCTGCCGGATCTGCTGCTCCTGGTCATCGACCCGGATCGGGTCCGGGCGGAGATCCGCCCCGAGCCGGTTCCCGGCTGGGACGCTCCGTTCCCGCACATCTACGGCCCGCTCAACACCGACGCGGTCGTGACGGTCCGGCCCTTTGCGCCAGAGCCCGACGGCCGGTTCTCCTTCGCCGCCGCCGGCGGCTGACCCCTGCCTGCCGGCTGACCGGTCAGGGCACCCGCCCGAGTGCCGTCCGCGCCTCGGCCTGCATCGCGGCTGAGCTGGGCGGGTTGTGGCCGAGCAGCAAGTCCTGGAAGGCCAGGAACGTGGCGCCCTTCCTGTAGTCAGGTGTACGAAACTCACATCGATGATGCTTTTCTGATTCTGCCGCGCACCGCCGAGGGGCAGGAAGCTGGCGAGGGCGCCCAGCCGGTTGGCCGGGGGTCGGCCGGGCGCCCTCCGGCTCTCCCGGCAGACCTGGCGACCAATACCGGGAGGAGCCATGACCTACTATCACCGACGACCCTGACTACTTACTGAAGAGTATCTGTATGTTTTCTGCGCAGTTTCAGATGATCAGCTCCATACGTTAGGCCGGACCGGGCGGAGGAAAGAGGGTAAGCATGGGAACAGAACTGGTGCTCCTCGGGACGGCAGGCGCCCCGCTGCCGGTCGCGGGCCGCGGGGGGATCTCGTCAGCGCTCATCGTCGGCGGGCGGGTCTTCGTGGTCGACTGCGGGCGCGGGTCGCCGTCCGCGTTCGCCAACGCGGGGCTCGACTTCGCCCGGCTGGAGGCGGTGTTCCTCACCCACCTGCACGCCGACCACATCGGTGACCTGCCCGGCATGCTGCTGTACGGATGGGGCGTCCGGGGCGGCGGCGACGGCCCGCTCCCGCCGGTCCGCGTCTACGGGCCGTCGCGGCCTGAGGCGCTGCCCGAGGGCGATGCGATCTTCCACCGGGAGACCACGATCCACCCTGAACTGCCTGCTCCCGGCACCACCGACCTGGTCCAGAGCGTTCTCGCCGGCTACGCCTACCACCTGAACGTCATGCCGCTCGACGCGCACATGCCAGACGCGGGCGTGCTGGTCCGGGCCTTCGACATCGCGATCCCCGCCCGGGCCGGGAGCGGCAGCCAGGGTCCGGTCGTGGTCTTCCACGATGACGCGGTCCGGGTCAGCGCCGCCACGGTGATGCACGGCCGGGCGGTCCCGGCGCTGGCGTACCGTTTCGACACCGCGGACGGCTCCGTGGTGTTCTCCGGCGACACGATCGTGAACGACAACCTGATCGCTCTCGCCCAGGGGGCCGACATCCTCGTGCACCAGGTGGCCGACCTGGGCTACCTGAAGCGGCACGGCGCCAGCCCGGCCGAGGCCGAGCGGATGGCCGCGCTGCTCATCGACGTCACCGAGGTCGGGGACGTGGCCGAACGCTCGGGGGTCCGCGAGCTGATTCTCAGCCACTACCTGCCGGCGGACCCGGCCGCGATCACAGAATCGGAATGGGCGCAGCGCGCCGGGCACGGGTTCAGCGGGATAACCACGGCGGGCCGGGACGGCATGCGCAGGACGGTCTCCCGCAGTGGTTCGTGAGCGCGCAGAACGCGGTTCCAGGGCCGGAATGAGCGGGCCCGGTTTCGCCGCGGAATGACCACTGGTGTCCGGCGGTTGCGGCCTGCATGACAACGGTGGGGTTCATCGGCAGCGGGATGATCGGCAGCACGGTGGCCAGGCTGAGCGTCGCCGCCGGGCACGAGGTGGTGCTGAGCAACTCACGCGGTCCCGAGACGCTCCAGGATCTGGCGGCCGGGCTCGGGCCGCTGGCCCGGGCCGGGACCGGCGCGCAGGCCGCGGCCGACGGTGACATCGTCGTGGTCTCGATCCCGTTCAAGGCCTACCGCAGCGTCCCGGCCGGGCCGCTGGCCGGGAAGACCGTCATCGACACCAACAACTACTACCCCCAGCGTGACGGGCAGGTCGCCGAGCTGGACAGCGGATCGGTCACCAGCAGTGAGCTGCTGCAGCGCCACCTGCCCGCGTCCGCGGTCGTGAAGGCGTTCAACAACATCTACTACAAGCACCTGCGCTCCCTGGCCCGCCCGGCCGGTGCCGTGGACCGCACATTCCTGCCCATCGCCGGTGACGACCCGAGCGCCAAGCAGGCGGTCAGGGCGTTCCTTGACTCGATCGGCTACGGCACCGTCGACGCCGGCCCGCTAGCGGAAAGCTGGCGGCAGGAGCCAGGCACGCCCGTCTACGGCGCGCCCTACGGGCCGTTCTCGGAGGAAGACGGCAGACCGGCCGGCGCCGACAGTATCCGCGCCGCGCTGGCCTCCGCCACCCGCTAGCGCCCGGGTACGTTACTTCAGCGGGCGCCCTGGGGAGGCCCCGCGCTGGCCTGGGCCGACACTGGCCAGGCCGGGTCCCGCGCCAGCAGGGGCCAGAGCTAACGTGAGAACCACCCAACCGGACGGCAGCCTCTGGTCCGTCCAGGAGATCACCACTCGTCTGCCGGGCCGCTGACCACGGCCAGGCCCGGCTAGTCAGGAAGCGGGCACATGAGCGACTACGACGTGATCGTCATCGGCGGCGGCTCGCCCGGTGAGCACTGCGCCGGCGAGCTGGCCGACGGCGGACTGCGCGTCGCCCTGGTCGAGCGTGAGCTCGTCGGCGGCGAGTGTTCCTACTGGGCCTGCATCCCGTCCAAGACGCTGCTCCGCCCGGGCGAGGCGACGCACGCCGCGAACGAGGCGGCGGCCACCGCCCAGGTCGACGTCAAGGCGGCGCTGGCCTGGCGTGACTACATGGTCTCGGACTACTCCGACGCGGGCCAGGAGCGCTACCTGGCGGACAAGGGCATCGACCTGCTGCGCGGGCACGGCCGGCTCGACGGTGTGGGTGTGGTCGAGGTCGACGGCGTGCGGCACACCGCCCGGCATGTCGTGCTGGCCAACGGCGCGGATCCGGTGGTGCCCCCGGTCCCGGGCCTGGCCGGGCTGCCGGGTGTCTGGTCCAACCGCGAGGTGACCGGCATGAAGGCCATCCCGCGGCACCTGCTGATCCTCGGCGGCGGTCCCGTCGGCGCGGAGATGGCGCAGGCGGTGCGCCGCCTGGGCGGTGAGGTGACGGTCGTCGAGGGTGCCGCGCACGTGCTCGGCCGCGAGCCCGCACCGCTGGGCGAGGCTCTCGGCGAGGTCCTGCGCGGCGACGGTATCGAGCTCATCCTGGGCACACGCGCCACGGCCGCGAGCCGCGACGGCGAGGATTACGTGCTGACCCTCGACAACGGCCGGGAGGTGCGCGGCGATCACCTGCTCCTGGCCACAGGACGGCGCCCGCGGGTGACCGGTATCGGCCTGGAGACAGTCGGGATCGAGGCCGGCAACCACGGCATCCCGGTCGACGCGCACCTGCGCGTCGGTGAGCGCCTGTGGGGCGTCGGCGATGTAACCGGCGTGCGGCTGCTGACCCACGTGGGCAAATACCAGGGCGAGGTCGTCGCGTCGAACATCCTCGGCGAGGACCGCGAGGCACACTACGAGGCCATACCGGACGTCGTCTACACCGATCCCCAAGCCGCCTCGGTCGGCGCCAGCGAGGCCCGGTTCAGCGCGACCACTCCGCTATCCGAGGTGGCCAAGACCGAGACCTACACCCGCGCCTACGCCAAATCGCACGGCTTCCTGACGCTGCTGTCCGACGGCGAGCGGCTGACCGGTGCGTTCGCTCTCGGCCCCGAGGCGGGCGAGTGGATGCAGCAGGCCACGCTGGCCATCCGGGCCCGGGTGCCCCTGGACGTGCTGCGCGACACCATCCAGCCTTTCCCCACCTTTTCCGAGATCTACGTCGCCACGCTGAAGGCGCTCCGCGGCACAATCACGGCCGGGCGCCAGTCCGCCGGCCAGGCCGCGACCTGAGGTGCCCGCACCGATGAGGTCACGCCGCGCTCGCCGCACCCGAATGACCCGGGCCTTGCCCCCTCCCCCCGGGAAGGCGCTGTCGAGTAGAGACCACGCCACTGACCGAGCAGGGACACGGCAAAGTCGTTAGGTGATGCTGTGACCTGCGGTGTCCTGGAGATGGAAGGGCGTCTGGCAGTGGTTGCGAGCGGGGGCGGGGCCGGGCGGAACGATGGAAGTTCCTACGCTGCCCATTGCCCGCCATGCTGTCAGGGAGGCGGGGCCAGTCCCGTCGGGAACGAATTTACGTGAGCAGCGCGAGCTGGGTGTCAGGTGCAGCTGAGCAGGGCCGGGGCTTGGCTGGTCCGGGAAGTTGAGCATTTGCCGCTGCTGCCGTGGCCACGCTGGGTGTAGGCCTGATTTCCCCAGAGGGTGGCGCGTCAGGCCTGGACGGCTGGCTTGAGGGTGTCCTGGCACCACTGGCGGAAACTGGTGGCGGTGGCGGAGTCCGGGTCGCGGGGCTCGGCGTCGTAGATCCCGTTGTTCTGCGCCTCGGTCATGTCCGCCATGTCCTGCGCCATCGCCTCGCTCGCGCCGCGGCGCAGCAGCGCGGCCTGGCGGTCCGCGACCGGGACCTGGCGGTAGCGGACCGTGCGGCCCAGGGTGCCGGAGATGACCCCGGCCATGCCGACGGGGGTCAGGTCGTCGGGGCCGGCCACGGGAACGCTGGCCTGACCGCCCCAGGAGGTGTCGAGCAGGAGCGCCGCTGCGACGTCGGCGACGTCCCGGGTGGCGACGGCCGGCAGTGGCCGGTCCGGGGCGTTCGCCATGGAGAACGTTCCCTGCTCTTTAATCGCCTGGACCTGGCGGAGCAGGTTTTCCATGAAGAACGGCAGGGCCAGCGCCCGGTAGGCCGCGCCGGTGCCCTCAATCAGCTCGTCCATGGCCAGCGCGGCCGACAGCATCCCGGCCTTGCCCTGGTACCCGTGACCGAGGGTCGTGACGCCCACCACCCCGACTCCCAGGTCCCTGATCGCCTCGCAGGCCGACCGGGTGAAGTCCAGGTAATAGTGCTCGGCGCTGCCGGGGTAGCTGAACGGGGGCGGGGGCACGAGCCAGAACAGGCGGTCAGCGCCCGCGAGCGCCTTGGTGATCACGCCGACGTCGCCGTGGGAGCCCCGCACCACCTCAGCGCGGGCGCGCACGCGCTCAGGCAGCCGGGAGGGATCGCGGGCAATCACGCGGACCGCCTGGCCGCTGTCCAGGATGCGGTCCAGGACCTGGTGGCCGATCTCGCCGGTCGGCGTGGTGATGACAATCATGAGTGCCTCCGTGAGAGACGGCTGGCAACGGGAACGTCGCGGCCGCTGCCTGACGGTGTCCAGCTAACCGGGCGCGACGGCCCAGGTGAAGGACCGATCCGGTCGCAATTGGTACCCTGGAAGTATGAATGAACTGGAAGTGCGGCAGCTCCGGTACTTCGTTGCGGTCGCCGAGGAACTGCACTTCGGGCGCGCTGCCGGCCGGCTGGGCATGGCGCAGCCCCCCCTGTCCCGCGCGATCCGGGATCTGGAACGGCAGCTCGGCGTGACACTGCTGGAACGGACCACCCGGCAGGTCAGGCTCACTGGCGGCCGGGGAAGTCCTGCTGCGCGATGCCCGGACCGCCCTTGAGGCGGTCACCGCCGCCGCCCGCAGGGCCCGGCAGGCGGGCAGTCCGTCGCCGCGGCTGCGGGTCGCGCTTAAGGCCGACGTCGACGGCGGCCTGCTGCCGCAGATCCTCGACGCATACTGCGCCGACGACGCGGCGCTGCCACCGGAGTTGGTACTCGGGCGATTCGGCGAACAGCCCCAAGCGCTGCGCGACGGCCGCGCTGACGTGGGACTCCTGCTGTGCCCCTTCGACGACCGCGGTCTGGACAGCGAGCCGCTGCTGACCGAGCCGCTCCTGGCCGCCCTGGCCACCGCCGACCCGCTGGCCGCCCGGACACGGCTGTGCCTGGCCGACCTGGCCGGCCGCAGGCTCCCCGGCGGATCTGCGGCAAGCCACGGCCGGCCCGCCGGACCTCGCCGGGTCGGCCAGGCGCCGCCGGCCTCGAACCTGTCCGAGATCTTCAGCCTCGTCGAGACGGGCAGCGTCGTGTTCTTCGCGCCTGCCTCGGTAGCCCGGCGCTACCCGCGACCCGGGATCGCCTACCGGCCAGTCAGCGACCTCCCGGACTCCACGCTGGTCCTGGCCTGGCCCCAGGACGCGCGCTCGCCGGCCGTCGCCGCCTTCGTCCGCGCCGCCTGCACGATCGCAGCCGCCGCACACGAACAAGAAGAACCCATAATGCACAGCGCGGCCACCTGATAGCGGCCCTACGGCCACCGAACCGGCCAGCGGGTGACGGCGGCCCCGTTTCTTCCGCGGGTCCGGGACCTGGGCAAGGAGTTCGAGAAGGTACTGGCTGCGGGCAGCCGGAATGGACGAAGATGTCATCAGCGGACGGGCGTCCCGGGGCAGACGAACGGTGAACGTAAGAACTTCCATCGTTCCGCCATGGCCCCACCCGCCACCCGCAGACACCTTACCCGTTGTGACGACACCGCAGGTCACAGCCTCACGTCACAACTTTGCCGTATCCCTGACTGACCGAGAGTCCGAGAATGGAGCCGAAATGGCGCGAGTTCTTTACACGGCGGACGCGACGGTCACGGGCGGCCGGGCAAACGGCCACGGGCGCACGAATGACGGGGCCTTGGATGTGCAGCTCCGCTCGCCGAGGGAGATGGGCGGCGAGGGCGGCGGCACGAATCCTGAGCAGCTCTTCGCGGTGGGATATGCGGCCTGCTTCGAGAGTGCTCTGGGCGTGGTCGGCCGTCGTGAGCGCGTCGAGGTGGGCGACGTCTCAACCCACAGCCGTGTGAGCCTGGTTCCCACCCAAGAGCGTGGGTTCAGCCTTGCCGTGGAGCTCGACTTGACCCTGCCGCAGGTTCAGGATCCTGAGCAGGCGATCCGAATCGTTGCCGCCGCGCATCAGGTGTGCCCGTACTCCAATGCCACCCGGGGCAACATCGACGTCACGCTGACTGTCAACGGCCACGACGTCGGCTGAAGGCCCCGCGTCAGCGCCAGAATTCGGTGAGCTGCCCGGCAAGGGCCCTGCCTTGGTCGTAACCAGCCCGGGCGGCGGGCGGACGCGTCGACAGATCCATCATGCTGGCACCGAATGCGCTGAGTGAATTGCCATCCGGAAAGATCGTCTCGACGTTGCTGCCGCGGGCGCGCAGCTCGTCGACCTGCGCGGCAAGATGCATGCCCCACTCCGGCGGATGCCGTGATCTGCCGCCGAAAGGCGACAGCACCAGCACCCGCCCGTATCCGGCGGCCAGGTCGGCATTCTCGTTGCGCCGGTAGCCGCCGTCGATGTACCGGTTGTCGCCGATGCTGTAGGGAGGGACACCGAAGCCGTTGGCAGTGCTGGCGGCGACGGCGTCCACCAGGTCGACCCCGCTGTGGCGGTCGAACACCACCGGTTCACCGGTAAGGGCATCGACCGCCGTGATGAGCATCGTTCGTTCCGGCCAGCGCTGACTGGGCAGCCGGGCGGCGACGGTAGCGCGCCACCGCGTTTGCCCGGAGCCGTCCGGCACCGCATCCATTTCCAGCGCCGCCGCACCCATTCTGCGGCGCATGTCGGCCGCATCCTCAGCGGCGGCAATGATTCGGCTCGTTCTCTCCATGTGGTCGGCCACCGGCCCAATGGGAACGCGTCCACCGTCGGATCTGACCGGATCAGTCCGTTGCCGGGGCGCAGCGGTAAGGATGGCGGCCAGCAGTTCGGTCGGGGTCGCGCTAGTGATCTGGGCCGCGGCCGTCGCTCCAGCCGACGTCCCGATGATCAGATCAGCCTCGGTCACATCCAAACCGGCATCGAACAGGCCGGCGATGACGCCGATCTCCCAGGCATTGCCTGCCGATCCACCACCATGGAGGACCAGCGCTCGCTCGCCCGCGCCGCACACCCGCGCGCCTACCGCTCCTGCTCGGTCGGGCGGATCAGCATCTCGTTGACCGCGACGTGCCGCGGCCGGGTGACGATAAAGGTGATCGCGTCGGCGATGTCCTCGGCCTCCATCCGCTGCCCGAACTGGCCGCGCAGGCCCTCGAGCACTTCGGGCCGGTTGTGGCTGGCCAGTTCCGTCGCGGTCGCGCCGGGCTCGACCAGCGAGACCCGCACGTACCGCTTGGCCAGTTCCTGGCGCAGCGACTCACTGAACGCGCCCACTCCATGCTTGGTCAGCGAGTAGACGCCGTTGCCGTTCCGGGCCGCCCGCCCCGCCACCGAGCTGATGTTCACCATGTCGGCGACGTGGCGCGGGTCGTCACTAGCAGCGTTAAGGAGGTAGGGCATGGCCGCGTGCGCGCAGTAGAGCAGGCCAAGCACGTTGATCTCCACCATCCGCTGCCACTCCTGCAGCGGCGCGCCGGCCGCCGGGCCGAGCAGCATCACCCCGGCGTTGTTGATGAGCGTGTCGAGACGGCCCAGTTCGGCCACGGTCTGCTCAACCGCCGCGGTGGCCTGCTGCTCGTCAGTGATGTCGGACTCCAGCACCAGCGCGGTACCGCCCTGCTCACGGATGCTCGCGGCCAGCGTTTCCAGCCTGTCCTTCCGCCGCGCGGCCAGCGCCACGGCCGCGCCCTGGGCGGCCAGCGCGGTCGCCGCCGCCGCGCCGATCCCGCTGGACGCCCCGGTCACGAGGGCGACGGTGTCATTCAGTACGGGCTTGGGGTTCACCCGGCCTCCTTGGTGTGCGGACCACTGGCCATCCGGTCGCCGCCCGGCCGGTCCTCCCGGCCGGCATAACTCTGCGCAGCGCTCGCCACCGTAAACCCTCGCATACCCGTTTACCGGGCCCGTCTGGGCACCCGGGCCGATGAGTTACGCCAGCGTGAGAAGTCTGCACTGGCAGCTACCGGGAAGCACGACGTCGGCGCGCGCCGCATTCCGCCGGGAACGACAGCGGGCGGCGACCGGGCACAGGGGCCCTGGTCGCCGCCCACGGGCAGCTAGCTGCCCGGCCTGCCTGGCCGTCAGGGACGGCCAGACGCGGCGGCCGGTCAGCAGCCGTCGTACGGCGCCCACGGCGAGGTTCCGCTCGCGGCGTAGGCGTTGCTGAACACCTGGTTCTGCTCGGCGACGGACGCGTTCCCGAAGTCAGCACCGCTGCCTCCGTTAGCGGTCCAGGTCGAGTAGTCGAACTGGTACAGGCCATAGTGGCCGGTCGAGTTCATGACCTGGGAGTTGCCGCCGCTCTCCCGGGAGATGACGCACTGCTGGAACGATCCAGCGGGCGCACCCGACCCGGACGAGCTGGCCTGCTCCGCCACCGGCTGCGTCGGCGCAGCGCCGATGGTGGGCACCGAGGTGGGTGTGGCCTCCACGGGCCGGTACTTCAGAGCCAGACGCTCGGCCTGCGCGGCAGTGGGAATGCGCAGGTGCTGTCCTGGGGAAATCAGATCGGGGTTCCCCCCGATGGCGCCCCGGTTCGCCTCGTACAGCCCGGGCCACACGATGCGGTAACGGGCGGCGATTCCGCTGAGGGAATCTCCCCGGCGAACGACGATGTCGGCCGGGGGCCTGGCGGCTGCTTCACGGTGAACTTCCATCGCCGTGAGCACTGCTGCCGGGTGGATCATGGACCATCCTCTCGTGGGCGAGAGCAGGATCCGCATCCATCACGGTGCAGCCAGGGTTAGGGGTCTGCCATCCAGCTCTCATCTCCGTTCGGTCGTTCGGCGTGAACGTACACACGCTTGCCGTTAAGGCCAAATTTACGCAGCCGTTCCTGGAGACTTCGCCCAGTCGAGGCCGGTCATTGCCGACAGTCGTTATCCAGGCCGTGAAGAACGCACGGAACGCCCTTCCACCTGGGCGGATGCCAATAAATTCGGCGCTCAGCTATCTCCTGGCGCCAGGGCAGAATCTGCAGGAAATGTGATTTGAATCATAGTGCAGTTACCTTTCCCGCAATGGGGTCATAGTGCGCGCTCGCGCTCGCTGGCAGCGCGTCGCGCCAGGCTCTCCATGCCCTCTGGTTCTCTAGAGCCTCAGCATGCTCAAAACCTTCATGCACCCCAGACGTCAGCTGGGAAATACGTTTGTGGCGCCCGGCCCGGCCGGGGATGCTGAGTGACGATGGTGGCCATGCATCCCGACCAGCTGACGGTGCCGCTGGAGACCGCACGCGACCTCGTGGCCGCGCAGTTCCCCGCGTGGCGGGGCCTTGCGGTGCGGGAGATGGCCTCGCAGGGCACCGTGAACGCCCTGTTCCGCATCGGTGACCGGCTGGTGGCCCGGTTCCCGCTGCGGTCCGGAGACGCCCGCGCTGTCCGGCGGGGGCTGGAGGCCGAGGCGGCGGCGGCCCGCGAGCTGCTAGGCCGGACCCGCTTCCCGACCCCCGAGCCGGTCGCCCTGGGCGAGCCGGCGGCCGGGTACCCGCTTCCGTGGTCGGTGCAGACCTGGGTCCCAGGAACCGTGGCTACCGACACTGACCCGGGCGGCTCGCCGGAGTTCGCGCACGACCTGGCCGAGTTCATCCTGGGCGTGCGCGGGATCGACCTTCGCGGCCGGGCATTTGCCGGGTCGGGCCGGGGCGGGGACCTGCGCCGGCACGACGCGTGGGTGGAGACCTGCTTCCAGCGCAGCGAAGGTCTCCTGGATGTGGCCCGGGCGCGCCGCCTATGGCGCGAGTTCCGGGATCTGCCGCGGACCGCGCCGGACGTGATGACCCACGGTGACCTCATCCCGGGCAACGTGCTGGCCGCGCAGGGGCGCCTGACGGGGGTCATCGACGTCGGCGGCCTGGGGCCGGCTGACCCGGCACTGGACCTGGTCGGCGCCTGGCACCTGCTCGAGTCTGGTCCGCGGCAGGCACTGCGCGCCGACCTCGGCTGTGGCGACGTCGAGTGGGAGCGCGGCAAGGCCTGGGCGTTCGAGCAGGCCATGGGCGCGGTCTGGTACTACACCCAGAGCAATCCCGCCATGAGCCGGATGGGTTACCGCACCCTCGGCCGCATCATGGCCGACACGCCCTGAGATCACCCCCGCTGCGCCTCGGCATACGTCTTGACCGCCGCCATGGTCCGCAGGTTCTCCTGATCGAAGCTGCGGATGATCAGCCCCCGGAGCGGGCGGAACACGACCGGAATGGAGATGTCCAGCACCAGCCAGCGGCTCACCCGGGTGGCGGCGTCCTCCGGCTCGAACGAGTAGTGGATGTGCACGTCAACCGTGGCCCGGAGCTGGGTCACCGCAATCGTGTGGTGGAAGTCCAGCGATCCCGGGGGCTGGAACCCGGTGACCGTGCCCCACCAGTCTTTGCCCGGCTCGCCGGGTTTCCCGTCGTGGTAGCGGCTGCCCAGCCGGACCGGGTAAGGCTCGACGTCGGTGGTCTGGCCGTACTGCGACGAGCCGGGCAGCCAGCGGCCGTAGGCAGGCATGTCGGCCAGCAGGCCGAACAGAACACCGGGCGGCGCCGCGACGAGGGAGGTGTAGAGCTTGTGCCACTGCGAGGTGGGCATGCCGCGTCAGTCGAACGTCGTGGCCTGCGCGGTGAGTTCCTCCAGGACCGACGCGTCATGGCCGTAGACCATGGTGGCGCTGTAGCGGTGCTGGAGCTGCTGCATCCACCGGTGTGAGCGGTGCCAGGCGTGGGAGTCGCGGCCCAGCCAGCCCTGAGTCAGGTTCTGCTCAAACACGTCCCGCACGTGGTACAGGTCCGAGTTCAGCATGAAGTGCCCGGAGTTCTGGGTCGGGACCTGCATCGTGAGCAGGCCCGGGGTGTGCCCCGGCATGTGCCGCACCATGAGCCCGTCGAACAGCTCGGTCTCCTCGCGGTGCAGCGGCTGCCAGTTCAGCTGCCAGTTCAGGTCGCCGGGCAGGTACGCGCCGATGTCCTCCTTGGTGGCCACGGCGTAGTAGTGCTGCTTGATCTCCAGTTCGTGCGCGTAGATGGGGACATCGGTGCCCGCGAACTTCTCCAGTCCGCCGGCGTGGTCGAGGTGCAGGTGACCCATGACCACCGCGCGGATGTCGCCGAGCCCGTAGCCGGCCGCGGCCAGTGCGTTCTCCAGGTGGTGCTCGTCGTTGTAGACGTTGCGCGGGAACGCGTCCCAGGCGGGTTCTGGCCATTCCTCCTTGGCGTTCTGGGCGCAGCCGGTATCGAACAGGATCGGCCCGGCCACCGGGTGCTCGATGACCGCCGAGACGACCGCGACCCGGCGGCGCTCGAAGGCCGGATGCGGGCTGGACTCAAGGGCGGCG
This sequence comes from uncultured Actinomycetota bacterium, assembly GCA_963844655.1. Lineage (GTDB taxonomy): Bacteria > Actinomycetota > Actinomycetes > Streptosporangiales > Streptosporangiaceae > JASHPR01. The sequence goes on from CAWJPA010000004.1 coordinate 218,348, forward strand.
GTGGCCGCGCGGATGAACCACCCGTTGTCGACGTCCAAGCGGCCGAGGTCGAGCAGTGAGAGCTTGCAGCTGGCAGCCATCTCCGTCATCCTTCCGGTCGTTCCGCGGGCAAATCTGATCATTCTCCGGGGCACCCGCCCGCGCAAGATCACAGGCGGGCCGGTCTCCATCCGCGCCGCGGCGGGCGGCACGGCGAGAATGAACACGGCGGCGCGGGCGTTGGGACCGTCATGCAGACCTGGGAGGCGATCACCTCACGCCGCAACGTACGGTCCTTTGCCGACCGCCCGATACCGGCGGCCGATCTGGACCAGATTCTCGAGGCGGGCCGCCGGTCCCCGTCCTCGCAGAACTGGCAGCCGTGGGACTTCATCCTGGTCACCGACCGGGCGCAGCTCCGCGAGCTGGCCAGGGTCTTTCGGGGAGCCGGTCACGTGGCCGGGTCGGCCGCGACCATCGCGGTCATCGGCCCGGCCGCCGACAACGAGTTCCACCGAGGCCAGCTCGACCTGGGCCAGGCGACGATGGCCATGACGCTGGCCGCCGCCGATCTGGGCGTCGGCAGCTGCCACGCGGGCGTCGCTGACCTGGAGCTCGCCCGTGAGCTGCTCGGTTTTCCCGAGGACCGCACCTGGGTGCTGCTGATCTCGCTCGGCTACCCGGCCGGCCGCCGCTAGTGCCGATCAAGAAACCCCTGCGGCGGCCGTTCGATGAGGTGGTGCACCGCGGGCGCTGGTAACCCGGGTGGCTATCACGGGGCCACAGGCCCGCCGCGTGACTGCGAAAGAGTAGCGCCGATGAATCTTCCGCCCGTTCGTCGTCTGACTCCTTGGACGGACCACGCGGGACGCGACACACGGAGGTAACCATGGAGGACGCATCGAGGCGCGCGGGGCGACCGGCCGCCGACGGCACTGACCTGCCCGCGGTCGTGGAGCGTGCCACCTGGCAGGCGCAGCTGGACGACCTGCTGGTCCGGGAGAAGGCCCACACCCGGGAAGGCGATGCGATCGCAGCGGCCCGGCGGCGGCTGCCGATGGTCGAGGTTGATCCCGCCATCCCGCTGACCGGCGAGCACGGCCCCGTCCCGCTGCTCGAGGTGTTCGAGGGCCGCCGCCAGCTGATCGTCTACTTCCTCATGTGGCACAACGGCCAGCCCGCCGAGGCCCAGTGCGAGGGATGCACCTTCTTCAACGGCCAAGTCCGTGAGCTGTCCTACCTCCACTCCAGGGACGTCACCTACGCCACGTTCTGCGAGGGCCCGTACGGCGAGAGCATCGCCTACCACCACTTCATGGGGTGGGACATGCCCTGGTACTCGGCGCAGGACTCCGCCGACGCCCTGCTCGCCGGACGCTGGTTCGGCATGCAGGTCTGCTACCTGCGTCATGGCGAGCAGGTCTTCGAGACCTACTGGAGCAGCGGCCGCGCCGCGGAGGCGCTGGCCCCGGCCTACGGGCTGCTCGACATGACCCTGTACGGCCGGCAGGAGACCTGGGAGGACTCTCCCCCGGGCTGGCCTCAGCCCTTCGGAACCAGCGGCGAGCAGTTCCGCACCGACGGGCGCCCCACCGCCCAGTGGCCGCGGCTGGCCGCCGGGCACTCCGACGACCTGCGCACCGGCCGGTAACCGCCGGGCGCCCGCACGCCGTTATCTCCCCATTCTGCCGGGCCATTCGTGATGGCCGGGAAACTGAGGACTTGCTCTATCCGGCATGATGATCTGCTGGGGAGTTCCTGGATCTGTCGCAGCATGCCAACCGGCCGTGCCGACGGGCTCCCGTGTCGTGATGGAGGTGGCACGTTATGCCCGACGGGCGGTTCGTCCCGCTGCCTGGCAGCGAACGTGATCGGTTGCCGGACGTATCGCCGGCTGGGCCGCTCGACGAGTCCGAGCGCATCGAGGTGACCCTGGTGACCCGCCGCCGGGACCCCCTGCCCGAGGAGGCTGTCACCGGTCCCGGCACGCTGACCCGGGACGAGCTCGCGAGCGGGTACGGAACCGGCCCCGGCGATGCCGGCCTGCTCCGTGAGGTGCTCGGCGGGTTCGGCCTGGAGCTCACCGCCACAGATCCAGCGTCCCGGCGGGTGAAGGTCGCGGGCAGCGTGGCCGACCTGTCCCGCGCGTTCGGCACGTCGCTGCGCAGGGTGACCAGCCCGGATCCGTCCGCGCCCGGACGCCGGGTCGAGCACCGGTACCGGGAGGGCGGCCTGATGCTGCCGGCCGAGCTCGACGGTGTGGTCCTGGCCGTGCTCGGGCTGGACGACCGGCCGCAGGCCAGGTCGCACCTGCGGTTCGCCGCGGATCCCGCGGCCGCCACCGCCTACACCCCGCCGCAGGTAGCCGCGATCTACCAGTTCCCGGACGGGACTGACGGCAGCGGCCAGACAATCGCGATCATCGAACTCGGCGGCGGATTCTCGGCCAGCGACCTCGACAGCTACTTCCCTGGCCTGGGCATCCCCGTCCCGTCGGTGACGGCGGTGGACGTGGACGGGGGCACCAACTCGCCGGGCGCCGACCCGAACGCCGACGCGGAGGTGCTCCTGGACATCGAGGTGGCGGGGTCGGTGGCGCCCGGGGCCGCACAGATGGTCTACTTCGCGCCCAACACCGACCAGGGCTTCATCGACGCAGTCACCGACGCGGCGCACGCCGCGACGACCCCGGCCGTAGTGAGCATCAGCTGGGGCCAGTCCGAGGACACCTGGACGGCGCAGGCCCGCACCGCCCTCGACCAGGCTCTCGCCGACGCGGCCGCACTCGGCGTCACGGTCTGCGTGGCCGCGGGCGACAACGGCAGCAGCGACGGCCAGGCCAGCGGCAATCATGTGGACTTTCCTGCCTCCAGCCCCAACGCGCTGGGCTGCGGTGGCACCAGCCTGGTCGCGGACCCCGCGACCGGCGCGGTCAGCTCGGAGACCGTCTGGAACGACGGGGCATCGGGCGGGGCCACCGGCGGCGGGGTCAGCGACGTCTTCGCGCAGCCTTCCTGGCAGGCCACAGCGGGGGTTCCTTCGTCGGCCGGGAACTCCGGGCGCGGGGTCCCCGACGTGGCCGGCGACGCCGACCCGCAGACCGGATACCAGATCCTGGTCGACGGGCAGCAGCAGGTTGTCGGCGGCACCAGCGCGGTGGCGCCGCTGTGGGCCGGGCTGGTGGCGCGGCTCGCGCAGGCCGCCGGGCAGCCGTTCGGACTGATCCAGCCCGCTCTCTACGCCGGCACCGGTCCGGGCATCGACGCGGCCGGCTTCACCGACATCACGTCGGGGAACAACGGAAGCTACTCGGCCGGACCGGGATGGGATGCCTGCACCGGTCTCGGCTCGCCCGACGGCACCGCGCTGCTTGACCGGCTTACCGGCTGAGCGGCCAGGACAGCCTGAGCTTCCCGCCGGGCGGCACCGCCACCCACCGCTGCATCAGGTCCCTGACGCCCTGGATGGCCGTGGCGATCGTCTCGTCATCCACCCGGGCCAGCATCTCGTCCAGTGGCGGGCTGTTCACGCTGGCCACGCGGTCCCGGACGCCGCGGGGCGTGTCCGGGCCGTCGCCCCAGCGATTGACCACGCAGTTCGTGATCGCCTTGGCCCGGCGGTGGCCCGGGGTGAGCCACTGATCGGTGGCAGTGCCGGCCGCCGCCCCGGAGACGATCCGGCCCTGCTTTCGCCGTTTGGGGTTACGGGCCGTCGCTGCCTGGCCGGCCGCGGCGTGAGCGCCGGCGGCCAGCTCAGCCCACAGCCCGTCCTCGATGCCGAACACCGACTCGACGACGAGATGCGGGAGGTCATGGACCACGTGGACCGGGCCGCGCCTGGCAACCCCGCCAGTCTCCAGGTAAGCACGGTCCTGGTCGCCCGGGCCCGCGCCCTTCACCAGGGTTATCTCCATCACCGGCAGGCTTGCACCAGGCCCGGGCCCGGGCAAGCCGTTAGCCCGGCGATGCTAAGCAGCAGCCTCGGTTCCCGGGCTGTCTGGCTTGTCCGGGCGGTCGGCCGACTCGGCGGGCGCCTCGTCCTGGCCCATGGCCTGGAGGCTGTCGTGGAGCGCTTGCCAGACGGTGCTGAAAGTGGCGGCGGCCGGGAGGTCACCGCGGATGGTGCCGGGCGGGCTGGCCTGGTCGCCCAGCGCGCGGAGCGCGGCCTGGCCGGCCTCGATGATCACCGGGTCGGTCGCCTCGACGGTGAGCCGCTCGCCAGTCACCTGGATGACCATCTGCCGGCGGCCGGCTTCTTCGGGCGGCTCGTCGCTGGTGCCGGTGACGTCCATGCTGCGGAGTGCCTCTTTGGCCTGGTCTAGGTCGACGCCGAGGGCGGCCAGGGCCCGGGCGGCGGCGGTGTCGGGGTCGGCCAGAGCGGCGAGCAGCAGGTGGTGTGAGCCGACCGGCCGGGAGCCGGCCAGGCGGGCGGCCTCGCTGAGCGTGACGTCCGCGGCCGGGGTGGCGTTCAGGGCGGCCTGCTCGGCCGGGCTGCCGGGGTCGCCGAGGTCGGCAGGGGCGCTGCGCCGCAGCCAGTGCCGCTTGCGGGCGGACTCAGCGCTGCCAGCGGGCACCAGTTCGAGCACCTGCCTGCGGATCCTGGGGAGGTCGGCGTGCTGCTTGAGGATCTGGGCAGCGACGCCGTCGCCCTCCCTGATCAGGCCGAGCAGGATGTGCTCGGTGCCAATGTAGTTATGGCGCAGTTGCAGTGCCTCGCGCAGACTGAGCTCGAGGGTCTTCTTCGCCCGCGGGGTGAACGGAATATGCCCGCTGGGCGCTGTCTTGCCGGTGCCGACGATGGCCGTGACCTCTTGCCGGGTGCTTTCCAGCGACATCCCGACGGCGGCCAGGACGCGGCCGGGGACTTCATCGGGCTCGCCGAAGAGCCCGAGCAGGATGTGCTCGGTGCCGATGTAGTTGTGATCCAGCTGCCGGGCCTCTTCCTGGGCCAGGACGACGACGTGCCGGGCGCGGGGAGTGAATCGCTCAAACATGAGCACCAGCGTCTGGCTTCCCGTTAAGCATGTCAATACCATGCTATTAATAAGGTTGCCCTCACGCGGAGGCTTGTCAGCAGTGGACTGGGAAGACCGGCTCGACGACTGGGAACTCGAACTGGAGCTGAACGCTCAGCTCGAGGACTCCGACTGGGTGACACTCGAACGCGCCGCCGCCGATACCGGCGTATCCCGCGCCGCCCTGCGCAGCTGGTACCGGACCGGGCAGATCCCGTCCCGGCTCGTCGACGGACCGCACGGCCCCCAGCGGCTGGTGCCCCTCGCCCTGGTCGCGGCCCGCGCCGAAGCCTCACCCCGGCTGCGGCGCACCGCAGAACGGCGGCTGGCCGACCAGGCCCAGCTCGAGATCCTCCGGCACCGCGTCGACCAGCTCGAACTCCGGCTGGCTGCACTCGAACGACGCTAATCGACGGCCGGGCAGGCCAGCGAGGCGCAGCACAGTCAGATCAGCACACCCGCGGCGACGCTGAGGAATGCGGTCAGCGTCCCGGCGATGAGCCCTAAGCTGCGTGGTGAGGTGCGATGCATCACGGGTCCCCCTTGTTATGCATGTGTGAGCATCCGCAGGCCTGCCCATCGCGCGCAACACGAATGCCAAGTACAGAACGGGCCAGACCAGGAAACGTTTCACCAGAGGGCCGAAGCCCAGACACGGTGCATGCCCCGCTGTGCGGTCCCGGGGCCTGTGGGAGACTCCCCGCATGGTGATACGCCGTATACGCCAGGCGGCGCCTGCGCGGCCGGGGAAGCGCCGGTGATCCGCAACGTCGTGGTCGGGCGCCTGCGGCCGGCCGGCAATCCCGCCCAGGAGGCGGCCGACGCCGCGCTGCTTCAGGAGGGCCTGGCGGGCATCGCCGCGCTCACCTTTCCGGGAATGCTCGCGAACAACGTCGGATCCGACCTCGCCCTGCGCGACGGCGGCTGGAGTTTCGCGATTACCAACGACTGGCAGGACGCCGACGCTTACCGGGTCTACGACGCGGACGAGGAGCACAACCGGCTGCGCCGCGAGATCTTCGCCAAGATCTGCCAGGACATCGCCCGCGTCCAGATCCAAATACCCTGACCTGGGCATATTCGGGACTGGCTATACCGGGGCCGCCCCGGCATCGGCGGCGGCCGCCCCTCATGTCGGTGGGCAAGCGCGCTTCGCTGAGACAGGACGCAGCTGAGGCAGTGCGCGGTTCGTGCCTATCCTGGCCGGATGCCGATGAACCCGGAGGAGTTCTACACCCACGCCCTGCGCGCCGCCGACGCCGAAGGGCGGCTGCCCCTGTCCCGGATAACCGCCTGGGATGTATTCCCGTTCGAGCAGACGGGCCTGCGGGTCGTCCCGCTGAACCCCCCGGTCCTGCCCGAGCCGCCCGGCCGGCGAGATCGCCGCCGACTGTCAGGCCTGCACGGCCGGCCGGACGCCGGTCTGGTCGGACGCGCACTGGCGGCTGTCGGTACTCGGGCCGTCCGGCGCCCCGCTGATTCTCATGCTCGAGCCGGACGCCCACTACGACCTGCCTGACCTTCCCGATGAGCGGGCCAGCGAGATGGGGCTGCTCACCGTCCGGATCGCCCGGGCCATCGAGGCCCTGCCGCACGTCGCCCGCGCGCATGTCTCCCGCTGGGGAGACGGCGCGGTCCACCTGCACATCTTCTTTTTCGCCCGCCCAGCCGGGTTCAGGCAGCTGCGCGGTACCTGCCTGGCCATCTGGGACGACCTGCTGCCCGCCGTCCCCGACGACCAGCGCGACCACGACGCCACCGCCGTCGCCCAGTCCCTGGCCCGCTCCCACGGAGGCCGGGCTCACCCACCGCCCTGACGCTCCGGCGGCGAGGGACCCCTGGCAATCAGCCTGGAGATAGGTGAGTTCACCGATGCTCTACGTCCCCCGGGCTGCCATCGTGGCCCTCATGACCACAGCGGGAGGGCAGACTAATGCACGCAGTCATCGGGCGGGTCAAGATCAAGCCGGGCCGGGCAGACGAGACGCTTGCGATGGTCGGTGATAAGGGCGTTGCGATGCTGAAGGGCATGGCCGGCTCGGCGGGCGGCTATTGGGCGCGGAGCCGGGGCGGTGACATCATCCAGCATTCCTTCTGGCTCTTCGATACGGAGGAAAACGCCCGGGCAGCGGAGGCGACCTTCAACCAGCTCCGCGACATGCCCGAGGCGCCAGCGACGTTCGTCAGCGTCGATGTTTGTGAGATTGTCGGGCACGCTTAGTACTGCGGTGCCATTGCCTCGGTCGCGCAGCTCGCCGAGGCCCGTCTGCGAGTGAACGCGGTAGGACGCAAGGGGCCGACGCGAAGACGCGCGCTTCGTCGAAGATGCGCCGCAGGCTGGCGTTGACCAAGCAGCTGTCGGCATCGAATCTCCGGAAGTGGGGCACGACGCTAGTTGCGAGCCAACACCAGCGGTCGTCGAAACGGGTGATCCTGGGCCACGTTTGTGCACGCAGAGCGTGCGAAACTCCTCGTGTGAGCGAGTAGAGGTAGAACGAGGTGAAGGACGCAACCTCCTGCCGCACTCCACGTACCTCGAAGCTCGTGGCCGAGCCGATCGAGACGAGCCTGGCGGAGGTGCACGAGAGGCGGTCGAAGTTGGGTTGCACCAAGGCGCGCTGCTCGTGCTCGAGGAGCTCCACGTTGCCCTCCCAAATGAGATCATCGGCGGTCTGACGAGCCTCCGCGGACGCCATTCCGTCCTCCAGGACACGGCGTCCTTGGTCGATCGCCTCGAAGCCGGCGAGGACAGGTGCATAGTGGCGATCCGCTTGCAGGAGAGCGCGTAGACATTCGATCCCGTCTTCGGCGGTGACGTACGCGAGGTGAACCCAGAAGATGTCGTTGAAGATCGCGTTGTTCGTCGCCCGGATCGTGTTCACATCCTCCGTCAGCAGCAGTTTCTGGCGACTCAGGCTGTGCGGGATGTCCACGAAGCCAGTGCGATCGGTGTCCAGCCGGAGCGGGAAGAGGGCGAGCCGGATGTGGTGCGACGCGATTGCGGCCATCGCGGCCCACTTGAAGCAAGCGGGCTGGAGCTTGTAGATCCAGGCATAGCGAGACGAGATTTCCATGTTGCGGTGGAATGCGCAGCACTGGTCGCTCAAGAGACCGTCGGCCACGGCCTTCCACCCTGCGATCGTGTCCGGGGTTCTGTTCCGGGGGATGAGGTCGTGTGGCTCAGGGATGAGCTCGTCGGGGCGATCCCGGCTGGCCGAAGGCCGTACCCGGATAGCGGTAAAAGCCCGTGCCGCTCGCGACCGTTGCAGGTGGCGAGCTTGGGAGAGCGTCGCGCTGGCGTCGATCTGGTTGGGCTCACCCGTCCCGGCGCTGAGCAACTCCAGCCCTGGCGGACCGGCGTACCGCTCATGTTCGTCGCGGGGGAGGTCGGCAGTCACGGATGCCCCTTCCTCACGATGCCCGAGCATCGGGACCGGCCCGGCCACCTTGGGCTCGGGCGCCCCGCGTGAGATATACGAAAGACGCCCCGATTAAGGGGAACCAGGACACGTGTTGACGGTCTGCGCCCAATGTGGCGATCGCATGGAGATTGACGATCGTGTCCGAGGCGGGGCCGCGCGTCCCTGTGTCCCGTGATCCGCGACCAGCTCAGCGCGGGTCAGCAGGCCTGGCCGGAGTTGACGCCGACCGGGTCCGGCAGTGGCTGCTACGCCGAACCGAACCCGGCGTCCAGGATCTGCTCCCTGAGGATGTCCGCGTGGCCGCAGTGCTGCGCGTACTCGCGCAGCGTGTGCAGGTAGACCCAGCGCAGGGGCAGCGGTCCAAAGCGGTGCCCCCGGAGCACATCGTCGAGGCCGAGCCCGGCGGCGGCCCGGCGGGACGCCTCGCACGCGTCGTCGTGGGCGCGGCGGACCGATTCGATGGTGTCGTCGTCGCCGAGGATGAACGCGTCGGCGGCGCGCGGCGGGAGCCCCATCTCCTGGCGCGGGCGGCCGGTGACGGCCTCGCCGAACCACACCCGTTCCGCGTAGGTGACGTGCTTGACCAGCCCTAGCAGCGTCGTCAGGGACGGGACGAGGGAGCGCCGGGCCTGTTCCTCGGTCAGGCCATCGAGACATCCGTGCAGCGCGGCCCGGTGCTCGTCGAGGAACGTCTCCATCTGCACCCGCAGCGGTTCCCCGGCCACGTCGAAGGACGTGCGCCCCTCCGGCGTCCCGGTCACGGTGCGCCCGGGGCGCTGCTCACCACAGCTGGCGGATAAGGGGCTGGGCCACGTGCCTGTCGTACCAGAACTGCGCCTCGCGCCGTGACTTGCAGGGCTGCGGCTGCCAGGCCAGGCACTGGGCACCCGCGCAGCTGATTCTGGTCTTCCCATCCGAAGTCCCCTGCTCGACCGGGATATGAGCGGGCCGACGGCGCAGACGAGCATCGCTGAAGAGCTGCATGCGCTTTCACTCCTCCGGCAACGGTGCGACCAGCCGCACACGCCTGGTCTGCCTCACATTGCCAGCGCGGCCCGGAGTTCCGGCGAAGGCGCGCCCGGCCACCCGCCCGGGCGGGTGGTCAGGACCGCCGGTTGTCCAGCCGCTGCAGGAGTTCGTGGGCGGCGAGCTCGATGTCCTTGTGCCCCCACTCGGCGGCCCGGTAGTGGCAGGCGATGATGCCCATCCGGTGCAGGCGGCGGAAGTCGCCGAAGACGAACGCGTACCGGGCCTTGGTCTCGTCGGCGGCGCCGTCGGTGAGCCCGAGATGCCAGCGGGCGTACTCGGCCCAGGAATGCTTCTCCAGGTAGGCGTTCTGCTCGCTGGCCCGGGGCTGGACGGTGCCCCAGTCGCTGCTGAGCACGTACTGGCCGCTGTCGATGAGGTGCTCGGCCCACGTGATGCCGTCGGGGTTCAGCGAGTAGGAGGCCACCGCGGCTTCCTGCCCGGATACCGGCCCGGTACTCCGCCGGCGACGGCCGGACATGAGATAACTGACCGGTAGGCAGACGAGAGGGGCAGTCATGTTCCACGTCGACTCCGAGGTCGGCACGCTGCGCCAGGTCATCTTGCACCGCCCCGACCTGGAGCTGAAGCGGCTGACCCCGGACAACGCCGCCGACCTGCTGTTCGATGACGTGCTGTGGGTGTCCGAGGCCCAGGCCGAGCACGACGCCTTCGCCGGAACGCTGCGCGACCACGGGGTCGTCGTGCACTACTACGCGGACCTGTTCGCTGAGACCCTGGAGATCGGCGAGGCCCGGGAGTACGTGCTGGACCGGGTCTTCGACCCGCGGCTGCACGGGCCGCTGGCCATCGACGCGCTCCGCGACGCCATGGAGGGACTCGGCCCCGGGGACCTGGCCCGCTTCCTCATCGGCGGCATCACCAAGCGGGAGATCCTGGAGCTGGGCCCGGCACCGAAGAGCATCGCCTTCCACTCCCTCGACCTGGACGGGTTCGTCCTCGCGCCGCTGCCCAACCTGCTCTACCAGCGAGACACCTCCAGCTGGATCTACGGCGGGGTGTCGGTCAACGCCATGCGGCGGCGGGCCCGGATGCGGGAGACCATCAGCGACGAGGCCATGTACATGTGGCACCCGATGTTCGCCGCGGACCGGTTCGAGATCTGGCATCACGGGTCCGACGCCTCGCCCGCCACCATCGAGGGCGGCGACATCCTGGTGCTCGGCGACGGCGCGGTGCTGGTCGGCATGAGCGAGCGGACCCAGCCGCAGGCCGTGGAGATGCTCGCGCACCGGCTGTTCTCCGCGTCCGCGGCCGACCGGGTGATCGCGATCGACATGCCGAAGGCGCGGGCGTTCATGCACCTCGACACCGTGCTGACCATGGCCGACTACGGCGTGTTCGTGAAGTACGCCGGGCTGGGAATGCTGCCGTCCTACACGATCGAGCCCGGCAGCGGGGACCGCGAGCTCAAGGTCACCGACCACCCGCCGGAGGACATGCACGCGGCGATCGCGGGCGCGCTGAGCCGGGGCAGCATCCAGGTGCTGACCGCCACTCAGGACGTGCACTCGGCCCAGCGCGAGCAGTGGGACGATGGCTGCAACGTGCTCGCGATCTCCCCCGGCGTCGTCATCGCCTACGAGCGGAACGTCACCACCAACTCCTACCTGCGCGAGAACGGGATCGAGGTGATCACGATCCGCGGCAGCGAGCTCGGCCGCGGGCGGGGCGGGCCGCGGTGCATGAGCTGCCCGGTCGAGCGCGACGCCTGACCGGCGGAGCCGGTCAGGCGTCCCGCGAGCGAGCACGCGTAGGCTGCTGACGCGGCGTTGCTCCGGCTGACCCGCCTGGCGGGCGCGGGCGCTGGCGCCCGCGGAAGGATGCGAATGGGTGACGACGAGCGCACGCGTCGCCGTGAGTTCGCGCGCAGGCACCACCCCGATCACGGCGGTGATCCCGCTGTATTTATCGCCGGGTGGCACAGCTTCGGCCTGGAGCCGGGAGAACGCCCGCGAGTGGTGGTGGTGCCCCACCGCACCTGGCCGGCCCGCCTGTGGCTGGCCTTGCGGGGTTTCCATGGTGACCGTCATCGCACAACCCGCGTGCATTAGGCCATTACGCTGCTACTCGTCGGCATCGTCCAGGATATCGGCGATGGTGACATTGACGGTCACGTTCTGCAGCCCGAGGTCTCTGCGCAAAGCGACGCTGACATGCCGCTGGATGTCCCGGGCCACATCCCGGACGGGGCGGTCATAGCTCACGGCCACGGCCAGGTCCACGACGGCGGTGCGGCCGAGCGCGCCCGCAGCGGTGCGGATGGGATCGGGCCCGCGCGGTGCCGGGCAGGCCGGTGCGGTGACGGCGCTGCCGTCCGTGCGACCCAGGGCGAGCCGCACCCCGGCGACGCGGCCGGCACTGACCCGGGCCAGCGCCGCCACAACGCGTACTGCGATGCGGATGACCCCCCCTTCGTTGATCTGCAGCGTGTAGCCAGCACCGCGGACGAGCCTGCGGATACGGCTGATGACCGACGCGGTCAAGCCGGGCGGCACTGGCACGGGAGCGGCGGCCAGGTCGCGCACCGGGCTCCACAGCGTGGCCAGCTCACCGAGCGCGGCCCGGCAGTGGACACAGTCTCGCTGGTGCTCGGTGAGCTGGCCGGCGTGGCCGTCGGCTACCTGCTCCAGGAGCAAGTCGACCTCGGCGCCGCAGGTGAGGCGGCCAGCGCCTAGCAGGTGGCCTCGTTCGTGGTCCGGTTCGGTCGGGCCGTTCACCGTCGGGTCACCTCCACTCCTCCAACTCCGCGGCTAGGGTGCGCCGGGCCCGGAACAGCTGGCTGCGCACTGCCGGGACCGTGCTGCCGGTCACGCTGGCCACTTCGGCATAGGACAGGCCCTCAAGGTGATGCAGCACGATCACCACGCGCTGGGGCAGCGGCAGTACCGCCAGGGCCCGGGTCACCGCGTCGGAGGTCTGCTGGCGCTCGGCCTGGGTCTCCGGGCCGCTGCCGGGGTAAGCGACCTCCTCGAGCAGGTCGAGGGAGCCCGCCACGCGGCTGCGGGTGATCTTGTTGATCGCGCGGCGCGTCACGATCTGGTACAGCCAGGTCGAGAACGAGGAGGCCGCGTTGAAGCCAGCCAGCTTCTCCCAAGCCGCCACGAGAGCTTCCTGGACGATGTCCTGAGCGTCATGGTGGTCGCCTACCAGCCGCAGCGCGACCCGGTACGCCATCGCGGCGTGCCGGCGGACCAGGATTTCATAGGCCTCGAGATAACCTTCTTTTGCCCGGGCAACGAGGTAAGCGTCGTCAACATCCTCCAATCAGGTGCGCTCCTCCCCGGATGACGGTGCTGCGGTCACCGGTGACCGCCTATCCCCCGCCGCCCGGCCGGCGGCGCGGCACCGGATCCAGTGCGCAGCTGATGGTGCTCATGACCCGCCCGCCGAGGACAGGCTCTCCGGCCGCGGACTGCACCGGGGACACGCGTTGCGGGGCGCGGCTGCTGACATCGAGGTCAAGCTGGACTGGCAGCCCGGGCTGGCCGAGGGATTGGCGGGCGTGGCTGAGGGCTTCTGCCTCGATCCGATGACGGAGCGCGGCCAGGTCAGCGCCGCCCGCAGCGGTCACCGCGACGACGAGCTCCGGATCGGCTGGCTCACCGATGACGCGGGCCTTGGCGCTGTGGACGCCGTGATATGTCTCGATCTCACGGGTGACCGCCCCGGTGAGCGCGGCCGTGTGCATGGTCGTGGTGCCCGCCCGGGTGCCGCGGGCGATGGTGATGTCGCTAGCACGGTCCGTGGACACCAGCAGCGCGATGAGCCAGCGCAGCGAGGCCAGGGCGATCAGCAGGCAGACGGCCGCGGCAGCCGGCCAGAGCCAGTCCCCGTTCCTGCCGGCATACGTGCCCACCTGGTTGGCGAGCAGCGTGCGGTCCGGGTACGCCGGGCCGAAGACGCCAGCCGAGAGACTGAGGCCGGCGGCACCGGTCAGTACGGCCAGCAGGCCGAGCACGGCCAGGCCCACGCGATTGATGCGGTCGGCATGCATCAGCGGCTCCGCGGAACGACGCGCACGGTCAGGCGCGGCGGGTGACGCAGGTCAAGACCGGCGAGACACTGCCGGACTGATTCGGTGACGGGCTCCTTCAGTGCGCTGGCGGCAGGCCGGCTGCGCGCCGCCGACGTGGCCGTGACCCGGGCCCGGCGGCGGCGGACCCTGACATCGGCGCGGCTGATTCCGTCGATGTCCAGAGCCCCCGCGCGCAGCGCCCCGGCCAGACCGCGACGGGTCATGGCCGCGTTCGTAGCCTTGTCTTCGGAGTGCAGCCTCAGCCGGGTGACCCGGGCCGGCTTGAGCTCGAGCGCGAGAATGAGCACCCCGGCGACGACCAGGACGGTCGACCACACCCGGACCACGGCCCGGTTCCAGTGGGTCCTGGCCGCCCACTGGTACCACGTTGTCCAGTGCACGAGGACCGGGCCTGTATGGGCCGCGAACGCGATGACCTCGACAATCAGGATGACGCTGGCGGCGAGCAGGGCGGCGGCCAGGATCAGCCCCAGCGGCCGGTTGATCAGACGCACGGAGTCCTCCTAGCGGACACGGGGTGGAGGAGTGATATCGGTGACGAGATCGGCCACCACGATGTGGACCTCCTCGACGGACAGGCCGGTGAGCTCCGCGATACGGCTGCGCAGATGGCTGCGGAGCTGATCGACGACCGGCGGCACTGGCGCGGGCCAGCGGACGCTGATCTCGAGGTTCAGGTAGGCCTTGGACCCGTCGACGTCGACAGCTGTCTTCGGCAGGCCGCTCAGCTCGGTAGCGCGCAGACCGAAATGGCCGGCCCCGGGGACGGTGCGGCCCAGCACCCGCGGTGCGGCCGGGCCCACGTCCGGGTTCTCCGCCGCCGCACGGGCCGCGAGCTTGGTCACCACGCCATCGGCGATGGTGATCGTGCCCAGCTCGGTGCGGCCTCCCGACGGGACAGTCTCGGCGATGGTCATCGGCCGCTGCGGGTGCGCGCCAGCCAGCTGGGCACATCCACATCACCGTCGAGGACCCGGGCGATGCCGTAGCCGATCGCGCCGAACAGCGCCACGATCAGCATGTCCCCGAAATTGCCGAAGACCAGCGCCACGCCCAGGATCAGGCCGGTGAGAGTGGCAAGCGCAGTGCGGTTCATCTGGTTCTCACATCCGGTAGTGGTAGGGGCGGATCGCGGTCGCGCCGCGGGGCATCGCTCACGCCGGCGCCTGCTGCCCCGGAACCGGGCCGGTAATCAGGACGCCGGAAGCGGCCACGGCCGTCGGCAGCTGATCGGGCAGGCGGTCATCGATGTCCCCGATCACCAGGTCAATCCGGTGGTGCCCGGCGAGCGGTGTCACCATCGCGGTGACCTCCCGCAGCAGGTCTGCCGCGGCCACGCCCCACCGGGAGCGGACCTGCACCAGCACCGCCTCGCTGGTGACGATGACGCCAGGCACCTGCCGGCCGGGCAGGTAGGACGCGACCTCGCCGTAGCGGCCGCTGTCCAGCCCGGAAACGCCCGGGCACTCGGCCACGGCCATGGCCACGGCCTCCACATCGACCCCGTCGACGAGAACGGCCGCCGGAGGCGCGCCCCGGGGGCCCGGCGAGCGCCGGCCGCTCACGACACCCGGGACGGCGCGTCTGCATCCTGGTCGTCAGGCGTGGGCAGGTACACGTCATCCACCGCGACGTTGACCTCGACGACCTGCAGCCCGGTCATCCGCTCCACGGCTTGCTTGACGTTCCGCTGGATGCTGCGGCCCAGCTCGGCGATGCTCACGCCGTACTCGACCACGATGTCCAGGTCGATCGCGGCCTGGGTCTCGCCCACCTCGACGCCGACGCCCTGGGCGACGTTGGGCCCCGAGCTGCCGGGGATGCGCTCCCGCAGGGTGCCGAACGCCCGCGTGGACCCGGTGCCCATGGAATGCACGCCGGAGATTTCCCGGCATGCCTTCCCGGCGATCTTCTGGACGACACCTTCCGCGACGGAGATCTGCCCGTCGCCGGTGGCCATGCGGTCCCTGGTGGCCGGGGAGGCATCGGTGCTGTTCGTCGACGGTGTGTCGCTGACCTTGGAGACTGGTTGGCTCATAGAGACTGCTCCTTGCCTGAATTTGAGGGAGAAACGTGGCGATACCGGCCGCTGACGCACTGCCCGGCTTTACGGGTTAGACACAGCGGAGCGGAAAAGATCGCGCCGACGGGCCCGGACATACTCCGTGTCCGCTGGCGCAGCACCGTGGTCAGCGTCCCGGCCCGCAGCACGCTCCGGTTCCGTTACCTCGCCGAGGGCGGCGTGTGGTTCGACGATGACACCGCGCAGGGACGTGACTCCCGCGGGGTCTTCATCACAGTCTGACCTGGAGGCTTATCAGCCCGGGGATCGCCGGCCTGCCCCAGACCGGGATGCGGAGAACAGGCGGTCCAGGTGGTAATCGATGACGGCCTGAGCCTGCTCGACCGAGGACTGCCCGCCGAGGACGCTCGTGGCCAGCCCCGCGGACATGGCGATCAGGCTGAAGGCCTCCAGGTCCGGGTCCAGGTGGACCGGCGTGTCGCCGGCGGCCTGGGCGGCCCGCAACTGGGCGGCAACCACGTCGATCACCACGCTGGAGTTCTTCGCGAGGGGCGCGATCGCCAGCGCCGGATTGGTCAGGGAGAGCGCGAAGTAGGCCGTGTAAACGACGTTGAAGGTGCGCCTCTCGTCGTCGGCGGGCAGCGCCTCGGCCAGGATGGCCGCGATGATGTCGCGCGGGCTGGCCGGGCCGCCTGACCCGCTGGCCGCCTCCCTGAACCGCGCCACAGCCCGCGCGCTGAACCGGGCCGCCAGGTACTGCATGCCAGCCAGCAGGAGCTCTTCCTTGGTGCCGAAGTAGTACTGCACCAGCCGCAGGGACACGCCGGCCTCGGCCGCGACCTCGCGCATCCCGGTGGCGTGCAGCCCGCGCGTGGCGGCCGTCCGCAGCAGCGCGTCCGCGATCTGCCGCCGCCGCTCCTCATGGTCGACCCGCTTCGGCACCCGCTCACCGTACCCCCGGCATCCGCCAGGCTCGTTAATGATACCCTCGTATCATAAAGGTGGCGGGCTCAGCCGAGGAGGCGGGACATGCTCGGGATCAAGCGCATCACCGGCGCAGCAGACCTGGCAGCCGAGGGCGAGCCGGGATCGTGGGTAAGCGATGCGGCGCGGGAGAAGTTCATGGCCGCCTACGAGCGGGTCTTCGCACTGTGGCCGCAGCCCTGCGAGGAGTTCGATGTCGAGACGGCGACCGCGACCACGCGGGTGCACGCCTACCGGCCGCATCCCGGCGGTGCGCCGGTCGTGCTGCTGACCGGTGCCGGGGGCAACGCGGCCCACTGGTACCCGCACGTCGCCGCGCTGGCCGGGGCCGGCCCGGTGTACGGGATCGACATGCCCGGCGACGCGAACCCCAGCGTCCCGCGCGCCCTGATGACTCCCCCGGCCGCCTGCGCCGCCTGGCTGGACGAGCTCCTGGGCAAGCTCAGCGACCGCCCGGCACACCTGGTGGGGTTCTCCTACGGCGGTTGGGTGGCCATGAACCAGGCGATCCGCGCGCCCGGGCGGGTCGCCTCCGTCACGCTGCTCGACCCCGCCGGGCTCACCAGGCCCGACGCCCGGTTCTACCGGTGGTTGACCATCACTGGCCTGGCCACCCTGACCCCGATGCCGCTGCGCCGCCGCCTCGCCCGGTGGCTGGACACCCCGGGCATGGTGGACCAGGAGCTGATGACACTCATGTGGGCAGCCCTCCGCGGCTACCGGGCGGAACCGAAGAAACCCCGCATCCTCACCGACGACGAGCTCCGCGCGATCACCGTGCCGGTGCTGCTGATCGCCGGCGCGCGCAGCGCCCTCATCACCCCGGCGCAGGCCCGCGCCCGGGGAAGCCTCATGCCGCACGCAGAGGTC
The DNA here is from genome assembly GCA_963844655.1 of uncultured Actinomycetota bacterium. Lineage (GTDB taxonomy): Bacteria > Actinomycetota > Actinomycetes > Streptosporangiales > Streptosporangiaceae > JASHPR01. The sequence continues at coordinate 235,726 of CAWJPA010000004.1, forward strand.
GCCATCGTCCCCGGCAGCCACGGCGGCTTCAACCGGATCGATGAACTGAACGACCGGATCGCCGCCTTCATCCAAGCCCACGCCACTGGCACGCAGGCGGCCCAGCCGGCACGGCCACCGGCAGCTAGTCGCTGATCCCGCCGCCCCGTGACGAGGCCGATGCCTTGTAGTACTACAATACGTAGTAATGCATGGACCGGAGCCGGTGCTGGTGCTGGCGGCGGCCCGGGTCGCTGACCCGGTCGCGGCCCGGTCGCAGATGGGCTTCTCCCTGGCCTGGCACATCATCCTGGCGTGCTTCGGTGTCGGGCTCCCCGGGCTGGTCGTCTTCACCGAATGGCGGGGGCTGCGCACCGGCGACGTGGCGTACCGGCTGCTGGCCCGCCGCTGGGCCAAGGTCCTCGGGGTGCTGTTCGCGGTGGGCGCGGTCTCCGGGACGATCCTGTCCATCGAGATGGGGGTGCTGTGGTCCGGGCTGATGGCTAACTACGGCCAGGTCATCGGGCTCCCGTTCGCGATCGAGGGCATCGCGTTCTTCATCGAGGCGATCTTCCTGGGCATCTACCTGTACGGCTGGGACCGGCTGCCGCCCAGGGCGCACCTGCTGTCCGGCATCCCGATCGTCGCCGCGGGTGTGGCCAGCGCGTTCTTCGTCGTCTGCGCGAACGCGTGGATGAACACCCCGGCCGGGTTCACCGTCAGCCACGGGCGGGTCACCCACGTCGATCCCTGGTCCGCGATGTTCAACCCCGCGACAGGACCCGAGACCACGCACATGATCCTGGCGGCCCTGATGGTGACCGGCTTCGGGGTCGCCAGCGTCTACGCGGTGGCGATGCTGCGCGGCCGGCGCGACCGCTACCACCGCCTCGGGCTGCTCATCCCGCTCACCGCCGCGGCCATCCTGACCCCGTTCCAGATCATCTCCGGGGACTGGGCGGCCCGCATGGTGGCAGCCGAGCAGCCCACCAAGCTGGCCGCCATGGAGGGCCTGTCCCGGACCACCACGGGCGCGCCGGAGTCCCTGTTCGGCTACTTCAGCGGCGGCCGTCTGCACGGCGCGCTCCGCATCCCGGACGGGCTGTCGCTGCTGACCCGGCTCAACCCGCACGCCACCGTCCAGGGCCTGGACGCGGTCCCCGCCGCCGACCGGCCGTCGCTGGTCACGGTGGTGCACCTGTCCTTCGACCTGATGGTCACGATCGGCTTCGGCCTGCTCGCCCTCGGCGGCTGGCTGGCCTGGTCGTGGTGGCGCCGGCGCCAGCCGCCGCGCACCCGCTGGTTCCTGCGCGCCACCGCGGTCTCCGGGATCGCGGCCGTGGCCGCGATGGAGCTCGGGTGGATCACCACCGAGGTCGGGCGCCAGCCCTGGATCGTCTACCGCGTGCTGCGGGTCGCGGACGCGGTCAACCCGCAGCCCGGGATCCAGTACAGCTTCTACGCGGTGGTCGGCATCTACGCGGTGCTGACCGTCACCACCGTCGCGGTGCTGCGCCGGATGACCAGGGCCAGCCCGGTGCCCGCCGCCCCGCAGGAACGGGACGCGGCGGAGTACACGGTCACATGAACCTCGCCAACACGATGGCCGCGGTGCTGTGGCTGGGCGTCACCTGCTACGCCCTGCTCGGCGGCGCGGACTTCGGCGGCGGGTTCTGGGACCTGGTGGCGGGCGGGGCCCGCCGCGGCGCCCGGCCGCGCCAGCTGATCGAGCACTCGATCGGCCCGGTCTGGGAAGCCAACCACGTCTGGCTCATCTTCGTGCTGGTGGTCATGTGGACGTGCTTCCCGCCGCTGTTCGGGGCGGTGTCGTCCACCCTGTGGATCCCGCTCACCCTGGCCGCGTTCGGCGTGATCATCCGGGGCTCGGCGTTCGCGTTCCGCAAGACCGTCACGCAGACCTGGCAGCGCCGGATCTTCGGGGCGGCGTTCGCCGCCTCGTCGGTGATCACGCCGTTCTTCCTCGGTGCCGCGGCCGGCGCAGTCGCGTCAGGACGGGTGCCTCCCGGCGTCGGCGCCGGCCAGGCGGTCGCCAGCTGGTGGAGCCCGGTCCCGGTCATGACCGGCGTCTTGGCCGTCGTGGTCTGTGCCTACCTGGCCGCTGTCTACCTCACCGCCGACGCCCGCCGGGCGGGCGACCCGGCCCTCGTCGCCCAGTTCCGCGGCCGGGCCCTGGCCGCCGGGGTGGCCGCGGGCGCCGTGGCGGCCGGCGGCCTGGTGTTCCTGCACGCGGACGCCGGGGTGCTCTACCACGGGCTGCTGCACCGGGCCCTGCCGCTCGTCGTCCTCTCGGCCCTCGCCGGAACCGCCTCGCTCGGGCTGCTCTACCGCCGCTGCTTCCTCACCGCGCGGCTCACCGCCGCCGCGGCGGTCACCGCGGTGCTGTGGGCCTGGGCGGCCGCCCAGTACCCGGACCTGCTGACCCCCGGCCTCACGATCGGCCGGGCCGCCGCGGACCCGGCGGTCCTCACCGCCACCCTGATCAGCCTGGCCGTCGGCGCCGTTCTGCTCGTGCCCTCACTGGCCTGGCTCTACCTCCTGTTCCAGCGCTCGCCCGCGGGCAGCACCTCGCGGTGACTAACCGCGGCCAGCGGGCAGCAGGCCGACCTGACCGAGCATGGTCCGCGCCCGGTCGGCGGCGCCCTCCCTGGCGATGAGGTCGTACCGGCCCGCCGCCAGGGTGCGCACCGAGCTGAAGTCACGCTGGCCGCGGGTCGCCGCGTGGGCGGCGAACCCGAAGATCGCGCCCCACGCCAGGCCCAGCCCAGCGCGGCCGAACCACGCCGAGAAACGCGTTCCCGGTGAACAGCCCGAGCAGGACGCCGATCAGCAGGCCCATCCACAGGCCGCTGAGCGCGCCGACGCGGCCGCCCGCGCCCGGGTCATCCGCCCGGTGACCCGTTCGACCAGCCGCAGGTCAGATCCGACGATGTCGAGCGTGCCGACAGGGAAGCCGTCGTCGGAAAGCTGGTCCACCGCCCGCTGGGCGGATGCGTAGTCATCGAACCGCGCCACCGTGTTCCAGGCGACCCAGGCCGGGTCGTTCAGGCGGGGCAGGGGATCGGGGTGCATGCTTCATGTCCTTTCTTCCGGCAGGCCGCGGGACGCGGCTGCCTGCATGACCCCATCAGTACCGGGCGGCTGCGCATGGCGGATGTGGCGGCAGTGGAGCCAGCGTGAAGGTCGCGTGCGGCCAGGCGATCAGCCTGCGGCGGGCCGCCCGTCCGCGAACCGTACGGTGACCCGGCTGAAGCCAAGACCTCGCAGCAGACTGATCAGCATCGCGCCGGTGTTGCGCCGGGCGTCGGCGAGCAGCGACGAGTGCTCAGCCGCGGCCTGGAGCTGGTTCTGAGCCGCGACATAGACCGCATTCTGCCGGTTGCCAGAATCGTTTCCGAGCAGCCCTCCCAGCCGGGTGAGCAGCCCCTCCTGCTCGGTGAATACGTGCGCGTTCTTCAGGTTGAGCTGGGCGGGCTCCAGCCGTGGCTGCGGCAGGCTGATCGTCACCCCCGTCCGGTCCGGCGAGACCTGGACATTAGCGCCGGACAGCGTGGAGAAGTCCACATAGGCGATGTCGCTCCCCTGCCCGACATAGAGCGTGTCGCTGCCCGCCAGGAATGATGGCAGGTCCTTGTTCCCCTTCTTGATGTCGACCAGCACCTGGAAGGACCCGCTGGCCGCCTCATAGCGGCTCAGCCGGGTAACCGACTTCAGCACCACAGAACTGCTGCGCTGGGTGGTTGATGAGGCGAACGGGTTGGCGAAGTTTGGCAGTAAATGCAGCGCTGGCACGAGAACGATAAGGGCTGCCACGGCGAGGACAATCGTGAGTACTCGCCCAACTGGCTTCAGGATCAGGCCGGCCAGCCAGGTTTTCATAATCCCGCCTCCCGCCGTGACGCCGCAGCGGGCTGGGCGGCGCCACGCCGATGATCCGGCGGGCCCGGACCGCGTAGCGTCCTGGCCGCCGGCAGGCCCGCGATCGCGAGCAGCTGCGTCCGTGACCGGCCCGGGGCACGGGTCGGGCGCTCTGCGGTTGCATGCCCTGCCTGGTCTTGGTTTGATGCGATCGCAGGCAAGGAGGCGGAAAAGTGGCTGAGGCATCGTCATCTGAGCCGGTTGTCCAGACGACCGCAAGCGCGTTACGGGAGAAGAGCAAGCTGAGCCGGCATTTCCGGCGTTTCGACATGCTCTTCTATCTGATCTGTACGGTAGTGACGCTCGACACCATTGGCGCGGTGGCGAGCAGCGGGGCGCAAGGATTTACCTGGCTGCTGTTCCTGGCCGTTCTTTTCTTCTTGCCCTATGCGCTGTCCATCGCCGAGCTGGGCTCCGCGTTCCCGCAGGAAGGCGGGCCATACGTGTGGACCCGGCTGGCGTTCGGCCGGCCCCTGGCGGCCGTCAATTCCGTCATCTACTGGGTGTCCAACCCGATCTGGGTGGGAGGGTCGCTGACGATCGTGACGCTGGCCGCCCTGGGCGAGTTCTTCACGCCGATCAGCGGCGGCTGGCAGTACGTGTATGCGGTGGTGTTCATCTGGTTCACCATCGGCACCGCGATCGTGTCGCTGCAGTACGGCAAGTGGGTGCCCACGGCGGGCGCCTGGGCCCGCGGGGCCGTGCTGGTGTTTTTCGTGGTCTCGGTGGCCTTGTACGCGGCCAGGCACGGCCTGCACGGTTTCGGGGGCCACGCGTTCCTGCCGTCCTGGGCGGTGTTTATCGCCGTGGTGCCGGTGCTGTTCTTCAACTTCGCCGGCATGGAGGTGCCCTCGGCCGCGGGTGAGGAGATGACTAACCCCCGGCGCGACGTGCCATTCTCGATCGGCTGGTCGGGTTTGGCCACGGTTCTCGCCTACGGGATCCCGGTCTTGGCGATCCTGCTGGTGCTTCCGGCCAGCCAGGTGACCGGGCTCAGCGGGTTCCTGGATGCGGCGAAGGCGGTGTTTACCGTCTACGGCGGCCACGTCAGTGCCGGTGGCGCGGCGACGCTCACCGGAGCGGGGCTGGTCCTGGGCCGGATTACCGCAGTGGTGTTCGTCTTCGCGCTGGCCAGCGCGGGGGCAACGTGGATCATGGGGGCTGACCGGACCGAGGCGGTAGCGTCCTTCGACGGAGGCGGGCCGCCCGTGCTCGGGAGGTTCTCGGCGCGGTTCGGCACCCCGGTCGTGATGAACCTGCTGTCGGGCGTGGTAGCGACCGTGCTCATGGTGGCGGCCTTCCAGATCACCGGCGGTAACGCCAACAAGTACTTTGAGGCCGTGCTGGGCCTGACGATCTCTACCACGACGATCTCGTACCTGTTCATCTTCCCGGCCCTGGTCAAGCTGCGGTACGCCTATCCCGAGGTCGAGCGTCCCTACCGGGTGCCGTGGGGAACCGCGGGTGCCTGGCTGTGCTCGGTGGTGCCTACCTTCTGGGCCCTGCTGGCGACGGTCGCCCTGATCTGGCCTGGGTTCGGCGTCGGCTGGTTCGGCACCGGCGGCAACCCCAACGATGACCTGGCCGCACTCAGCTTCTCGCATCAGCGGACGGCCTATGAGCTCAGCCAGATCGTCCCGCTAGCGGTGATCATCGTGGCCGGATTCATCTTCTATGCGCTAGGGCGCCCCACCCGGCAGAACGTAGTCACTGAGCCGGTCGTGCCGTCATACCGGTCATCCGGGTGATCTCGGTCCGCACCGGAGCGGCAGATACCATCTCGGTCAATGGCCGATCGGTGGCAGGACCGCTGGGGCCAGCCAGCGCGGCTGGCGCTGGGCACCGCCTCAGCGCTCGGCCTGGCCCGGTTCGCCTACGGCCTGCTGGTCCCGGCCATGCGCACCGACCTGCACTGGAGCCTGGCCCAGGCCGGCGCGCTGACCACCGCCAACGGCCTCGGGTACCTGCTGGGTGCGATGGCGTCGGCCCTGGTGGCCCGGTGGCTGGGCGTGACGGCCACGTTCCGGCTGGGCATGGTCGTGACCGCCGCCGCGCTCGCCGCGACCGCGGCCAGCAGCAGCTACCCGGTCCTGCTGCTGACCCGCGCGGTGGCCGGGCTGTCCGGCGCGCTCGTGTTCATCACCGGCGGCGTGATCGCGTCCCACGCCGCGGCCCGCGCCCGGTCCGCGGCCCCGCTCGCCATCTACTTCTCCGGTGCCGGGCTAGGCATCGCGGTCAGCGGCCTGTTCATCCCGCCGGTGCTGTCCGGTGACCCGGGCCGGTGGCCGCTGGTGTGGGCCGCGCTGGGCGCCGGCGCCGTCCTGGCCACAGTGATCAGCTGGACCGCCGCGCGCGGCAGCGGCGAGATCGGCACCACAGCGAACGGCCTCGACCTGGCCTCCCTCGTGCGCCTGTGGCCGGTCACCGGCGCCTACCTGCTGTTCGCGGCCGGCTACATCGCCTACATCACGTTCCTGTCGGCGTACCTGACCGCCCACCACGCCAGCGTCGTCCAGGTGGCGCTCACCTGGACCGTGCTCGGCCTGACCGCGGTCGCCGCCCCCGCGCTGTGGAGCCGCCCGATCGGCACCTGGCGCGGCGCCCGGGCCCTGGCCACCGCGCTGGCGATTATCGGCACGGCGTCGGTCATTGCCCTGGTCAGCGCCACCCCGGTCGCGGTTACGGTGTCGGCCATTGGCTACGGCGCCAGCTTCCTCGCCGTCCCGGCCGCGGTCACCAACACGGTCCAGGCGGCCATCCCGTCCGCCGACTGGACCCGGGCGCTGGCCACCTTCACGATCGTGTTCGCGGCCGGGCAGACGGCGGGCCCGTACCTGGCCGGTGCCCTGGCCGACCAGTACGGCGCCGGGGCCACCCTGGCCTGGACCGCGGCGCTGTGCGCCGCCGGCGCCGCGCTGGCCCTGCTCATGCCGGCCCGCGGCTCGCCGCGCAGACCGCGGACGCCGCCCGCCTGAGCTGGAACAGGGTTCAGCCACCGGGCCCGGGCCCGGTGAACAGGTCGCGGACGGTGACGGTCAGGACGCGGGCCGCATCGTCTTCGCTGATCCGGCCGACGCGGACCTCGTCGGCGCAGGCGTGGATGAGCGCGATGGCGCTGGTCACCAGCCAGGCGGCCGGCAGGTCGGTGCGGAACGAGCCGTCCGCCTGGCCGCGCTGCAGCAAGGCGGAGATCGTCCGGTGCGCGGCCTGGTGGGTCCGGGCTATCGTGTCCGGGCTCATCTGCTCGGCGACGGCCTGGGCCATGGCGCCGTAGCGGGCCAGGTGCCGCCAGGCCGCGGCGAGCATCCGCTCGAGTACCTGGACCGGCCGGCCGTCGTCCAGGTCGATGGTGCCCAGGGCGGCCATGGTGCGGCGGACGGCCCGTTCCACCGCCGCCTCGAGCATGGCCTCCCCGGTGGGAAAGTGGGCGTAGACCGTCACCCGGGACACCCCGGCCTGGGCGGCGACCGCCGAAATGCTCGCCGGGATCCGCCGTTCCAGCAGTTCCTCCACCGCGTCGAGAATGGCCTCCACATTCCGCTCGGCGATCGCCCGCTGGTAGTCGGCCGCCCGCTGGGTCATCTCAGTGCACCGCCACCCTGGTGCCGGGCGCGGGCCGCACGGCCGGGATGGCCAGCGCGGCGACAAAGGCCAGCACGGCCGCGGCGCTCGCCACGACCAAGAACCCGTGCCGGTACCCGACCGCGAACCCGTCCGCGGCGGCCACGCCGGCGGCGACCGCGCCGAACACCGCGACCCCCAGCGTCGCGCCGATCTCATGTGCCGCGGTCATGAGGCCCGATGCTAGCCCGGCCTGGTCGGCGGCGATGTCACTCATCGCAGTGACCGAGGCCGCCGGGAACACCAGCCCGGTGCCGGCGCCGATCACCAGCAGGCCAGGCAGCAATCCAGTGACGTACCCGGACCGGGCGGACGCACCCGCCAGCAGCAGCGCTCCCCCGGCCATGAGCGCCAGGCCGATCGCGGCCAGCACGCGTGACCCGGTGTGCGGCAGGAGCCGCGGGGTCAGGTGCGCACCGAGCCCGATCACCGCCACCAGCGGCAGGAACTCCAGGCCCGCCCGCAGCGGGGACGCGCCGGCCACATCCTGCAGGTACAGCGAGTTGAGGAAGAACGTGCCGACCAGGATCCCGGTGGCGCCGAGCATCACCAGACCGCCGGCGACGAGGGAGGGGCTGCGCCAGGTCTGCGGGGGCAGCAGCGGCCGCCGGGACCCGCGCTCGACAGCCGCGAAAGCGGCCAGCAGGCCGGCCGACACCGCCAGCAGCAGCAGCGTCCGGCCCGACCCCCAGCCATGCTCCGGCGTGCCCGCGACCGCGTACACCCCGGTGACCAGCCCAGCCACCACCAGCAGCGCACCGGGCAGGTCAAGCTGCCGCCAGGCCGAGGCCCGCGGCCCTGATCGCGGCACCAGCCGCAGGCTGAGCAGGCCGGCCACCACCCCGACCGGCACGTTGACCAGGAAGACCGACCGCCACCCAAACCATGTGGTCAGCATCCCCCCGGCCAGCACGCCAACTGCGGCGCCTCCGCCGCCCAGCGCTCCCCACGCGCTGAGCGCGGCCGCGCGCTGCCCGCCCGAATACATCGTCACGATGATCGACAGCGCCGCGGGGGTCAGCAGGGCGGCGCCGAGGCCCTGCCCGGCGCGGGCCGCGATCAGCGCGCCCGCGGACGGGGCCAGGCCGCTGGCCAGCGACGCGGCCGTGAACACCACCAGGCCAGTCAGGAACGTGGCCCGGCGGCCGATCACATCAGCGGCCCGTCCGCCGAGCAGCACCAGCCCCCCACTGAACAGCACATAGGCGGTCACCACCCACTGCAGGTCGGCCGGGGCGAAGTGCAGCGCCCGGCCGATCGACGGGAGCGCCACGTTCACCACGGTCGCGTCGAGGATCACCATGAACTCGGCCACGCCCAGCAGGATCAGCAGCGTCCACGGCCGGCGCTGCGGTGCGGGCGCGGGATGCGGCGAGCGATCATGCTCCGCCAGGTCAGTGTGCTCGGGCTCGTACACGTGCCCTCCAGTCGGGCTAGTGGTTTACATAGGTGTCAACCACTAGGCTGCAACGACTTTACAGCACTGTCAACTCGATGCTGCTATCGCCCGGCCCTCGAACGTGTAGCCCATCGACTTCGGGCCCTCTAGGTAGTACGTCTCAAGCCCGGTCAGCTCCAGACCGCTGTCCGCCAGCAGCCGGTCAATCGGCCGGTTGAGGTGGCAGCCTCCGGCCAGGCGGCGCTGCAGTGGTGTCAGCCGATCCTGCCAGCGGGCCACCCGGGCGTCGGGCGACAGGCCGTGCTCCACGAAATGCAGCGAGCCGCCCGGGCGCAGCACCCGCCGCACCTCGCCGAGGGCTCGCTCGACGTCGGGGATCGTGCACAGCGTCCAGGTCGACACCACGTGGTCAACGCTGGCCGGCTCCAGCGGCAGGGCCTGCCCGTCGAGCCCGATGTACTCGACCGGCACCGCGCCGGCCGCCACCCGGCCCGCGGCCAGGCGGCGGCCCAGGGTGGCCGGGTCGACCGCCCGCACCCGAGTCACGGCCGGCGGGTAGTGCGGCACGTTGAGGCCCGACCCGAAGCCGATCTCGAGGACCTCGCCGTCGAGCCCGGCGCACACTCGGTCCCGGATCGGCAGGAGATCGCGGCGGTTCATGACCGCGTTGGTGATCCGGGGCAGGACCCGGTCCTGGTAGATCCCCATGCGTCAAGTATCGCCAGCGGACAGGCCCGCGGGCCAGCCACAACGCGGGACGCCGGTCGGGACCTTCGCCCCTACCGGCGGCCGCCCGCATCCCCGAACGTAGGCGGGACGACGCGCGAGGGGAGGGCCATGCCGTGTGACGAGCAATACCGGGCCTGGGCCATGCGGCAGGCACCGGGCGGGGCGGGTCTTCCCGCGCCGGAACTGCGCCGCGCCATCCTCACCGGCGCTGGCCCGTGCCCGGCCCGGGCCGGGTTCCGCGAGCTGCGCTTCGACGCCGGAGGCACGCCATGGTCCTGGTGCTTCCCCGGAACGGAGGACGCGAGCAGCCGGGTCCCGCGCGCGCTGATCCGCGCTGTCATCCTGCGCCCGGGAGCGCACGGCCTGGCTGCGGACGCTATCCGGCGCCAGCCGGACGGTGATCAGCCACCCGCGATGCTGAGCCCCGCCGACGTGGCCGAACTGGCGCTGGCCGGGGTGCCGGTCCTGATCCACGGCTCGCTGCTCCCGCGGGCCCGGGTGTGATCAAGGACTGCCTTGGGCTGTCGCGGGCCAGCCTAAGCCGTGAATGCTACCGTTCTCTAACGCTGCGACGGTTTGCGCCGAAAGAGCATCTAGGCATGCACGTATGCGGCGCGCAACAACCGGTCTGACGTGAGAACCGACCTGAGCCGGCGCGACAAACTTGAAGCCGTCAAGCTCCCCTTCAGGAACGACAATGCGACCAATCTCGGCCGCCTCGAGAACGCCACCGTCGTAGATGAGAACCATCTCTTCGGGGCAATTCGGCCCTGACGGCACCCAATCGACGGCGAGCACTCGTCCAACTGGCCTGGCCAATCCGATTTCTTCGGCTACTTCACGACGGCACGCGGCGTGCGGTGACTCCTCAGCTTCCACCACGCCACCAGGCAAATCCCAGGTGTCCCGGTATACGGGATCTACAAGCAGAATTCTTCCGGATTGATCGCGGAACAAAGCGCCGGCCGCCATCCGCTTCCGTGGGAGCGATGCCATGTAGACGTCAGCCGGAATTGTTTCTGATCGATCAGCGGCCACTTTCACGACACTAGCGAATGGCGGCGGAGGCCGCAGGCCCAGCGCCTCACTTTGCTGACAGGTGATTAACATGGATAGCGTGCTTAAGCCTGTATTAATGCGACACGCCGCTAGCTTGATTCTGGCAGCGTACGGGAGCAGTTGTTTCTGATGGCTGACTTCTTCAGGAACCGTGGCCGGAGGAGACCGCGGCGCCGTCCCTGATCACCTCGAACGCCTCGGCGTAACGCCCCTCGCCGAACCGGGACCAGTACCGCGCGGTGGACTCGATCAGGTCGGGCTCGCCGCCCGGGGACAAGCCCTCTGTTGCGAGCTTCTACCCGGGCAGCGCCGCCCGAATCGTCCGCCGTGACCGCGCCCTGACGGCCTCCCCGGGCTACCGGCCCAGCCGCTCGGCGGCCGCGTCCAGCGCGGCCAGGATCACCGCCACCGACGGCCTGCGCACGCTGGACGCCCGGGCCACGGCGTATACGTCGCGTGCCTCGGGCGAGCCGGGCAGGTCACGCACCACCACCCGCCCGCCCACGGTCAGCGTGAGCCGGGGCAGCGCGGCGATCCCGATGCCGCGCGCGACGAGGCTGAGGATCGTGGACAGGCCCTCGAACTCCCACGGGGCCGGGGGCATCCCGCCGGTGCTCGCCAGCAGCCGGTCCGTGGCCCGCCGGGACGGCTCATCGGTCGGTGCGGCCAGCCACGACTCGTGGCGCAGCTGGGTCAGGTCGACCGGCCGGGCCAGGTCGGCGGCGGGGTGACCGCGCGGCACGACCAGCACCAGCGGGTCGCGGATCAGGTGGTAGAACCGCAGCACCCCGATATTGCCGGCGTTCCCGTTGCCGCCGGATTCCGCGCTGGCCAGCCGGCCCGACCAGTCGGCCACCAGGGCCACGTCCACCTCACCGGTCCTGACCAGCCGCAGCCCCTCCTCCAGCGGCGTCTCCCGCAGCAGCAGGGTCAGGCCGGGGTGCGCCCGCACCCGGCGGACCAGCGCCGGGCCGAACGCGACCGCCGCGGTGGGGAACGCGGCGACCGTCACCCGCCCGACCGGCCCGGCCTCGGACAGATCGGACTCGGCCGCCTCGATCATGGCCAGGATCCGTTCCGCGTGCTCGGCGAGCCGCCGCCCCGCGTCGGTCAGCTCGGCGGCGCGGGCGGTGCGGTCCAGCAGCACCGCCCCGGCCTCCCGCTCCAGCGCGGCCAGCTGCTGCGACACGGCGGACGGGGTGTAGCCCAGCGCGGCCGCCGTGGCCGCGATCGTGCCACGCTCGGCGAACTCCCTGAGCAGCCTTAGCCGGTGCGTATCGAGCATAAGCTGAGCTTACTGTCTGCCACAGAGATGCGCGCTTGTGCTAACGCTTAAACAGATACATGCTGGTGAGAGGCAGATAGATGTGCCATGTTACGTCAGGATTTCCGCGGAGTTACCTGGCGGTCTCGCCCCCTCTCCCCCGCAGCTTGGAGTTTCCTCATGCCCTTCGCCGGAACTGCGACGCCGGCCGAAGTCGCCCCATCCCCGACCACCCCGAAGACCCGGGTACTGACCGCGCCTCCCACGGCCTCTCCCGCTCCCCCAAGCCCGCCCGCTCCTTCGAGCCCACCCGCCCAGCCCTTGGCCACCGACCCCATGCCGGTCTCGGCCACCCTGGCCGCGAACGAGGCGATGGCCGCCCGCCGCCGCCGCGGGCAGCCGGTGCTGCCGCTGGCGTTCGGTGAGGCCGGGCTGCCCGCCCCGCCCGCGCTGCGCGAGGCGCTGGCCGCGGCCACCGCGAGCAACGGCTACGGCCCGGTTGCCGGGAGCGACACGCTGCGCTCGGCCGTGGCCGGGTACTGGCAGCGGCGGGGGCTGCCGACCGACCCGGCCTCGGTGGTCTGCGGCCCGGGCAGCAAGCCGCTGCTGTTCGGCCTGCTGCTGGCGGCGGGCGCGGACGTGGCGGTGCCCCGGCCCAGCTGGGTCAGCTACGCGGCGCAGGCCAGCCTGATCGGCGTCCGCCCGCACTTCGTCCCGGCCGCCCCCGGTGAGGGCGGCATCTGCGACCCGGAGGCGCTCGGCGCGGCGGTCCGGGCGGCACGGGCCGCCGGGCGGGAGATCCGGTCGGTGGTCGTCACGCTGCCGGACAACCCGACCGGCCGGCTGCCCCGGCCCGCCACGGTCAAGGCGTTCTGCGCGGTGGCCGCCGAGCTCGACCTGATCATCATCTCCGACGAGATCTACCGCGACCTGGTGCACGACCCCGCCACCCCGGTGCTGAGCCCCGCGGCCGTGGCCCCGGAGCGGACCGTGGTCACCACGGCGCTGAGCAAGAGCTTCGCGCTGGGCGGCTGGCGCCTCGGCGCGGCCCGCATGCCCGACGGGCCGCTGGGCCGGTGGCTGCGCAGCCAGTTGCTCGGTATCGGCAGTGAGATCTGGTCGGCCCCAGCCGCACCGATACAGCAGGCTGCGGCGGTAGCGTTCAAGGAACCCGACGAGATTGCGGTACGCATCTCACGCAGCCGCTCCCTGCACGCCGCGGTCTCCCGCGCCGTGGCTGATGCCTGTGCCGCCGCCGGGCTTGATGTCCCGCCGCCGCAGGCGGCGTTTTACGTCTACCCGGACTTCGAGCCGTGGCGCGCGCACCTGGCCCGGCGCCATGGCGTCACCACCGGCGCCGCCCTGGCCGGGCTGCTGCTGGAGCGGTACGGCGCGGGGACCCTGCCCGGCAGCGCGTTCGGCGAGAGCCCGCAGGCGCTGCGGCTGCGGCTGGCCACCGGGTCGCTGTACGGGGACACCGAGGCCGCGCAGGAGGAGGCGCTGGCCGCGCCGGACCCGCTGGCGCTGCCGTGGATCGCCGGGCACGTCGGCCGGCTGGAAGAGATCCTGGCCGACCTGTCTCCCTGACCAGGGGCCTCCCGGACCACACCTCCCTGCGGTAGGGATTTACCTACCGCAGGAGTGGGCGCCGGCCCATGGCGTGGCCTGCGCCGTCTCCGCCACCATGGAGGGCAATCGGCGGCCAGCCGACCGTGGCACGGCAGGAGCCCGGCATGGTGAAGTGGACGATCCTCATCGCGGCGTACACCGCGGGATGCATCTGGCTCAGCATGCGCCGGATGGAGGCCTCAGGCACGGGGCCGAAGACCCCGCGGGGGCGTCTTCGGGAACTGGGCTGGGGTCTCGCCCTGCTGGCCCTGACCATCAGCCTGTTCGGGCTGAACGGGGTGAATCACTGGCCCACCCTGATCGCGATGCTGATCGCCGGGCTGGTGCTGGTGTTCCTGCCCAGGCAGGCCGCATGGATGGTGGCGGTCATGCTGATCGTGCTCGGGCTGTACGGGTTCCTGCTGGTCCGGGCCTACCAGCGCGGCTACAACTTCCAGACGCTGTACGGCCTGGTGCTGGCGGGCGCGGGCTCATACCGGACCGAGTTCCTGCTGCCGCAGGTCTACGTGTTCCTGGTCCTCGGCCTGTGGCTGCTCTGGCGGACGGTCGGCCGGCACTCCCGGCTGGTCAGGCTGCTGCTCGGGCCCCGGCTCTGGTGGCGCCTGCTGCTGCTCCCCGTGGCCGCGGTGGCCATCGAGCTGGTCGGCCCGCACTACGGGTTCAGCCCGGGCGGGTGGTCTGTCCTGGCCAACCTGGCCGTGCTGGCCGTGGTGCCCCTCATCGTGTGGCGGTTCCCGGCCGGGGCGGCGGACCTGGCGACGGTCGGCCTGATCGCCCTGGGGCTCTACGGGGTCGCGCTCGCCTTCTACTGGCCCTCTGCGCCGCTCGTCACCTATTACGACTCGCTGAGATTCGGCGCGGTGCTGGTCGACAGCACAACCTGGGCCGCCGCGGCCGGCCTCGAGGGCGGCCTGATGCTGGCCTTCGGGCTGTGGCTGGTGCCCCGCACGGTCATCCCGCACGCGCGGGTCCTGATGCGGCCCGAACCCGACGCCGGCCTGGCCGGGCGGGTGGAGCAGCTGACCCAGACCCGGGCCGACGCGGTGGACAGCGCCGCGGCCGAGCTGCGGCGGGTGGAGCGGGACCTGCACGACGGGGCGCAGGCCCGGCTGGTCGCCCTGGGCATGAGCCTGCGGGCCGCCGAGCACCTGATCCCGACCAGCCCGCAGGCCGCGGTCGCGCTGGTGGCCGAGGCCAGGGAAGCCTCGTCCAGGGCTCTCACCGAGCTGCGCGACCTGGTCCGCGGCATCTACCCGCCGGTGCTGGCCGACCGCGGCCTGGGCGACGCGGTCCGGGCGCTGGCCCTGGACACGCCGCTGCGCACCGAGACCGACATCGACCTGCCCGGACGGCTCGACGCGCCGGTCGAGTCCGCGTGCTACTTCGCGATCGCCGAGGCGCTCACCAACGCGTGCAAGCACTCC
Source organism: uncultured Actinomycetota bacterium (assembly GCA_963844655.1). GTDB lineage: Bacteria > Actinomycetota > Actinomycetes > Streptosporangiales > Streptosporangiaceae > JASHPR01. The sequence continues at coordinate 250,766 of CAWJPA010000004.1, forward strand.
GGCGCCCGCCAGGCCCAGGTCCGGATCCAGCACGCCCGCGGCATGCTGCGCGTCGAGGTCACCGACGACGGCTGCGGCGGCGCCGACCCGGCCCGGGGCACCGGCCTGGCCGGGATCGAGCGGCGGCTGGGTACATTCGACGGCATCCTGGCCGTGAGCAGCCCGCCCAGCGGGCCGACCATGATCGTCATGGAGGTACCGTGCGCGCTGTCCTCGCCGAGGACCTCTTCCTCCTGAGAGACGGGCTTGTCCGGCTGCTCGAGGCGCACGACTTCGAGATCGCGGCTGCGGTCGAGGACGCGCCCGCCCTGCTGCAGGCCCTGCTCGAGCACCGGCCCGACGTCGCGATCGTCGACGTCCGGCTGCCGCCGACGTTCACCGACGACGGCCTGCGCGCCGCGCTCGAGGCCCGGCGCCAGGTCCCCGGCCTGCCGGTGCTGGTGCTGTCCCAGTACGTGGAGCAGCTCTACGCCCGCGAGCTCCTGGCCGGCCAGGAAGGCGCCGTCGGGTACCTGCTCAAGGACCGCGTGTTCAACGACGACCAGTTCATCGACGCGATCCGCACCGTGGCGGGCGGCGGCACGGTGATGGATCCCGAGGTGGTCGCCAAGCTGCTGGGCCGCCGGTCCCGGGACGAGCCGATCACGCGGCTGACCGCCCGGGAGCGCGAGGTGCTGGAGCTGATGGCCGAGGGCCGCTCGAACAGCGCGATCGCGCAGCGGCTGTTCATCACCGAGAAAGCGGTCGGCAAGCACAGCACGAGCATCTTCGCCAAGCTGGACCTGGCGCCGTCCGCCGATGACAACCGCCGGGTGCTCGCCGTGCTGGCGTTCCTGAACTCCTGAGTCCCCCTGAAGCACCTGATACCGGCCGGAACTCCTGATACCGGCCCATTGCTCAGAAGCCCGGCAGAATCCCAAGGTGGCCAGTGACTCTCCCGGCCGGCCGGCGTAGCGTTAAACCGGACCCGGGGGCGATGTCTTCCGAAGAGCCGGACACAGAGGGCGCAAGCCGGCCACCCTTGCTGGGCCAGGCCCAGACGCTGAGGTTCCCTCCTCGACCCTCCCGGGTCCGCCAATTTCCGCAGACTGCCAGATCGTGCGCATCCGAGTCGGGTGGATTGCGCGCCCACCGCGATATCCATAGACGAGGTATTTGGCAGCTGATCCGCCCGGCTATGGCGCGCATGAGCTGGCTAGCCGTTCGGCCGCAGGTCATTTGTCCGGGCGGCCTGTAGGAGCTCGCGCAGTTCCGGAGCGGTGTCGGCGGTTAGAACCACGGTCGGGTCGTTGTTCCGGCTGGCACTCCAGACGCCGTCACACAGCCCGATGACGTAGGCGCCCTGCCACTGGCACCGCAGCTGGAACAGGGCCGTGGCATCCTCGCCGGTTACCGGGATTCCCCGCCGGGCCAGCGCCAGCCCGTTGCCGGGGCGGGCCGGGCGGGAGGCGATTAACTCCTGGCAGATGGCGGTCAGCTCGTCCAGGAGCGGTTGGAGCCGCTCGGGCGGGATGTGCTCGCGCATGTGCGGTAACCCGTGGAAGGTGTGCAGCGGCCCGTCGGGTGTGTCGACCGTGTAGGTGACAGCGATGCGGCTGATCTTTCCCGGCATGAGGCCTCCCGAGCGTTGGCAGGATGGGACCAGTGCAGTCCGGCTTATCTGCGCTCGTCTTCATAAGTGTATAGCGGCATAGCGCACTATAGAGCGGTAGGCCGCGTCTCTAACATTTATGCTGCTCATCACCGCTCTATGGTGATCACATGGCCAGCGTTCCGCCGTTCGATCCGGCTCACGGCGAACCGGCCTACGTCTACACGCGCATGGCCGATCACCTCGAGGCGAGGATCAAGGCCGGCGACCTGACCCCGGGCGCGCGGCTGCCCGGTGAGCGTGATCTGGCCGCCGAATACGGTGTCGCCGTAGGCACGGCGCGACGCGCCGTAGAGGAGTTGAGGCAGCGCGGGCTGGCGGTGACCCTTCCGGCCAAGGGCACGTACATCAAGAGCCGGTAAATGACCCGGGGCTACTAGCGCGTACTCTCGACCAGCGCTTCGCGCGTGTGTTCTAATCTCCTGATGGACGTGCGGCGGCCACGCTGGTGGGTCTATCCGATCGAGTGCGCGAACGGCCATGACTGGGGGCCGGGACGGGTTCTCGTGTCGTGGCTGCCGTGCCAGTGCGGCCCGGCCCGCGCCGCGCAGCCGCAGGGCAGCGGTCACCGGGTGATCGCCTGCCGGATCCCGGGCTGCGGGTCGGTGTTCTACGAGCCGCCTCACGATCCTGTGACGGCGCCGCCGTCCGGTGCGTAAGGGCTCGTAGCCGCCCGACGCGGACTGTCAGACTGGCCCGGTGGTCCCTGCGGCGAGCCCGGCGCGAGACGTCCTGCTGCGCCGGGGCTTTGCCCTGGAGTACACGACCCTGGCCTGGAACGTCGCCGGGATCGTCGTGCTCACGATCGCGGCGGTGTCCGCCCGGTCGGTGGCCCTGGCCGGGTTCGGCCTGGACTCGCTGATCGAGATCGGGGCGTCCGCGGTGGTGATCTGGGAGCTGTCGGGCACCGGGGAAGAACGGCAGCGCCTCGGCTTGCGGCTGATCGGGTACGCGTTCGCGGCCCTGGCCGTCTATCTTCTGGTGCAGTCCACGGTGGTGCTGGTGACCGGATTTCACCCGCGGCATTCGGTGCTGGGCATCGCCTGGACCGCGGTGACCGCGGTAGCGATGTTCGCGCTGGCGTGGGGCAAGGCCAGGACCGGCCGGGCGCTGGACAATCCCGTGCTGCGGACCGAGGGCCGGGTCACGCTGATCGACGGGATTCTGGCCGTCGCCGTGCTGCTGGGCCTGGTCCTGAACGCCGCGCTGGGCTGGTGGTGGGCGGACCCCGCCGCCGGTTATGTGCTCGTCTGCTACGCCGGCCGCGAGGTCCGGGAGATCTTCTAATCACTTCACTGGACGACGGCGAGTCAGCACTACCGGTCTGGGTTCCCGGGTTTACCGATGTAACGGGGCTGCCCGCAGTCTTGACGGTCGCCGTAATCAGGATGATTATCGGCTTCGGTGCGCCATTTGGGGCCACGCCCTTGGTCGGGCGAATGATGCACCGTGTTCCCCGTTGTGACTGACCAAGGGAGGTCTATGTCATGAAGCGTGTCTCGCTCATCGCCGCACTCGGTGCCGTGTGCTACTTAAGCATCTTTCCGGTGACGGCAGCCATGGCGGCCCCGGCAGCTACTTCGGCTGCTGCGACTTACCAGGGCGCGCCTGGTTCGGCGGCGCGCCTGACGCAGGCCGCGACCGTGTCCAGCTTCCCGAAGGTCAGTTCGGCCTTCCAGAATCAGGGGCCGCAAGCGTTTACCCCCTTCCGGTCTCCCGGCGGCAACGATCCCGCGGCCGCCAGCGCGGCCGCGCAGGCTCCGTCGATGAGCGCCAACGCTTCGGTCAGCGCCACCGTGAACCCGGCCTCCAGCAGCGCGGGCTCCGGAGGACGGGTGACCCACAACTTCAACGGGCTGAGTGACCTGGACTCTGACAACCTCAACGGCTTCGCGATCACCCCGCCCGACCAGGGCCTGTGCGTGGGACGCGACAACACCCTCAGCGGCCACCCGAACGCCGTCTGGGAACCGATCAACCTCGCGGCCCGGGAGACGACCGCGAACGGCACGGCCCTTCGCCCCGACGTCAACCTCGCCACCCTGTTCCAGGACCCCTATGCCGAGGGTGACGTGCGCTGCCTGTATGACCCGGGCACGCAGAGCTTCTACTTCACCGAGATCGGCTTCCCGGTCGCCACCGGCCCGGCATCCGACGACAACAACACCACCGCCGACGTGGTCGTGATGAACGCGCGCGGTGCCGCGGCGTACCAGTTCGACACCTCGCTGGGCGGCCCGGCCGCCGGGGACTGCTTCGGTGACCAGCCGAAGACCGGGTTCGACAACAACGCCCTGGTCATCTCGACGGACGAGTACTGCGGCCCCACGGAATCCAACTATGAGGGCGCGATCGTGCTGGCGATCTCCAAGTCCCAGCTCGTGCACGAGGCCGCCACCGTCAGCGACTCGGTGCTCGGGCCGGTGTCGCTGCAGGGCAACCCGGTGGTCGGGCTCGATCCTGCGATCAACACCGGCGGCGGCAAGAGCTACTTCGTGAACTCGGTGCCGTTCCTGGCCAACGGCGACAACAACCCGGTCGGTACCACCCTGGGCGTCTGGACCCTGCGCAACGACGCCTCGGTGACCACCGGCCACGGGTCGGCGGTCCTGTCCGGCACTGCCATCGCGAGCCAGCCGTACGCGTTCCCTGTGCCCGCCACCAGCACCGGTGACGGCTCGACCACCACCGTGAACGGCACAGTGGTCACCTCGGAGGCGGCGCTTAACCCCGACGACAGCCGGATGAGCGGCCCGGTCGAGGTCACCCGGGGCCCCCGAGGGGTGCAGCTGACGACGGCACTCGACGCCGCGGTGACGGTGAAGGGCACCACCACCGACGCCGCCGCCTGGTTCACGGTCAGCCCGGCCTTCAAGCGGGTCGCGAGCCAGGGATACGTCGTGGCTAAGGGCGCGAACCTGCTGTACCCGGCCATCCAGCCGCAGCGGTTCGGGCCCTCGGAGATGGTGTTCACCATCACCAGCGCCACGATCAACCCGAGCGCCGCCTTTGCCACGGTGGGCTCGGGCAAGATCACGACGGTGGCCGACGGGGCCGGCCCGCACGTCAGCTTCTCCGACGCGCCCCCGTTCAACGAGCCGCGGTGGGGTGACTACTCGTTCGTCGCCCCCGATCCCAGCGGCACCGGCATCTGGCTGGCCACCGAGTACATCCCGCCGACGGCCAACCAGGACCCGCTGGACAACTGGGGCACCTACGTGTTCGAGGTGCCCGGCCACTAAAGGAGGCCTGAGCAGCAGCTAACGAAATGGCGTCACGGGCCCCAGGCCGCGGGATCGGCCTGGGGCCCGTGGCGTTCAGACCACTAAGCCCGCGGCTGGACCGAGTCCGTCGCGCTGGCCACGGCCTACCTCATCGCGGTGCAGGACACGTCACGCGATCAGGGCGAGAGCAACCACGAGTAACGCCAAGACGACAAGCACTATGAGGCAGCCACAGCCGGCGCAGCCAGCACCCCAGTTGGCCGATTCGTCGTCATGCATCCGCTCAGCCCCCTTCCTGCGCCTCAGGAGCGTCGCGCAACGGCCAGATGATCATGTTTCTGGCGAGCGGCTCTCTTAGGTATTCGGGAGCGCAGGTCTTACGGATGCAGGCGCGTGCAGCGGCGGGAAGACGGGCCTGCGGCAGCACGCCGTTGCCGTGGGGTCGTGCCCCGGTAAATACGACCACTCGGCGCTGGCCAGCCTAACCGGCGACCGGTCCGGTGAACTGGTCCAATTTATGACATAAAACTGGGTCCAATCGGCCCATCCTGCGGAGTGCTGTAGCTTCTGGACGTGGATCTTGCAATCGAGTTCAGGCCCGGTGTCCCGCTCCGCCGCCAGCTTGAGCACGCGCTGCGGGCGGCGATCCGCTCCGGCCGGCTGGCCCCGGGCTCTGTGGTGCCGCCCAGCCGGGGCCTGGCCGATGAACTCGGTGTGTCACGCGGTGTCGTGGTCGACAGCTACGCCCAGCTGACCACGGAGGGCTACCTGACGGCGAAACGCGGCTCGGGCACCCGTGTCGCCGTGCTGCCGGCCTCCGGAACGCCGCCGGCCCAGCGGCAGCTGGGCCCGCCGGGCCGCTTCCGGTACGAGCTGCGGCCAGGGCAGGCCGATTTCCACGCCTTCCCGCGCGCACGCTGGAAGGCAGCGCTGATGCGCGCGCTGCGCGACCTGCCCGACGCCCGGCTGACCTACGCCGACCACCGCGGCGTTCCCGAGCTCAGGAACGCCGTGGCCACCTATATGGTCCGCATGCGCGGGGTGGTCGTGGAACCCGGGCACGTCGTGATCTGCTGCGCGGCTTCTCAGGCGCTGACCGTGCTCTGGCACGTGCTCCGCGCCCGCGGCGCGCGCCGCGTCGCGATCGAGGACCCCGGCTGGCGCTGGCAGCAGTTCACGGTTGAGCACGCGGGCATGGAGGCCGTCCCCGTGCGGGTGGACGACCAGGGCCTGGTCGTGACGGAACTCGCGGCGGCCGACGTCGATGCCGTGGTGATGACCCCGGCTCATCACTATCCGACCGGGGCCGTGATGACCGCGGAGCGCCGCTCCGCCCTCATCGCGTGGGCGCGTGAGCGCCAGGCGCTGATCGTCGAGGACGACTACGACGCCGAGTACCGCTTCGGCCGGGATCCGATGCCGTCCCTCCAGGGCCTGGCGCCGGACCTCGTCGCGTTCATCGGCACGACAAGCAAGACGCTGGCACCTGCGCTGCGTCTCGCGTGGGTGGTCCCTCCGTCGCACCTGATCGACGACGTGGAGAGCGTGCTGCGCGTCACCGGCGTGACACCACCGACGATCGACCAGGTAGCCCTGGCCTCGTTTATCGAGGACGCGGCGCTTGAGCGTCATCTGCGCTCGATGCGCCGCCGGTACCAGGCCAAGCGGGACGTCCTGACCGAGGCGCTGGGCCGCCACCTTCCCGAGGCGCGCGTCAGCGGCCCCGCGGCCGGGTTGCATGTCCTCGCCTGGCTGCCGGACAGCGTCGATGAGCACGCGACGGCCCTGCGGGCCCGGCGGTCCGGCGTCGGCCTGCATGAGCTGCACCGTCACTGCACGGCTCACGCGCCCTCTCCCCCGGCGCTGCTGCTCGGATTCGCGCTGCCGACCGAATCCGAGCTCAGAACCGCGACCAGGCTGCTCGCCGAGGCGGTCGGCTGAGGGCCAGCGGCCGGCCTAGGGTGCCGGGGGCGGCACGAGGCGGCCAGTCAGCGCCGCCGCGCCGAGCGCCTGCTGGAGCCGCCCGCCGTCCGCGCTCAGGTCCCGTATGCCGGTGCCGTCGATCGGCGGGAACACCGAGCGGGCGAAGGACAGCAAGGGCCGGAGCGGCTTGGCCGGGCTCCGGCCGGTCACGAAGAGCGCCTGACTGGACACGATCACCAGGATGGCCAGCACACCGTCGAGGCAGTCCGCGGCGCGGCGCTGCCGGCGGTAGGCGCTGAGCGTCGGGGCCAGCGCATCGGCGTGCGGATCGCTGACGACTACGGGCAGCAGCGCGGGCGTGGCCGCGGCCCTCGCCTCCTCGACGTACCCGCTGGCGGCCCAGCCGTAGGCATACGTTCCGCTTCTGGCTGCCCCGGGCACGGCCAGGTTGACCGGGAGGCCGGAGGTCTCGGCCGTGTTGAGCGCGGTGACCTGGCGTTCGGCGACCAGGGCCAGATCCGCCCAGGCCGCGGACAGTCCGTTCAGCGCGGGGTGGGCCATGCCGTTGTAGAAACCGCCGGTGCGCAGCTCGCGATCAGCCTGCCCGCCTGCCGTGCCATCGAGGTACACCACGTCGCTGGTTACCGTGCGCAGCGAGACGGCCGCGGCCTTCTCGACCGCGGCCACGGCCCGGTGGGCCTGGCCGAGCACCCGCGGGATGATCCGGTAGCTCACCGGGGGCTGGTGGAAGCGCCGGCCGTCGGCCCCGGCCCCGTCGAGGTGGCGCCCCAGCGCCGCCAGGGCCGCGGTTTCGTGCACGTCGCCCCAGAGATCACCGAGGGCCTGGTCATAGACGCTCAGCGGGGCGCCGAAGGCCTCGATCGACAGGGCGCAGATCGCTTCGGCGTGCTCGAGCCGGTGCCGGGCCAGCAGCGCGGTGTCGGCGGCCAGCGCTGCCGCGCACGCCGCTTCGCCCACGCCGGCCAGGCCGCCGGGAGGCATCCGGGGCAGCGGCGCCCCGAGCCCGGCGGCCACCCGCTCGGCGGTGGCCAGCCGCACAGAAGTCTCCCCCGTCACCCAGCCGGCCAGGCAGGCGAACACGATCCCCCGCACCACGCGCTCATCCAGATCGCCGCCGCCGGCACTCGCGTCGCCGGCCGCCCGGCTGGGCCCGGATGCGCTGTCGTGGGTTCGCGGCTCCTGCGTGGCCTGACGCCGGCCGGCCGCGGCCAGGGCCTGGCGGGCGCCGTCGCCGAGCCGCACCGGTTCGCCGTCGTAGCTGACCCGGCGGAAGTTCGCCAGGGTGAAGTCGTCTCTCGTGTTGACCACGACCGTCATGCCTGGCGTCGTCCTCTCCGCGCGCGGATGCTCTCCAGCAGATCGTTCAGCGGCGGGGCGGGCTGGCGCCCCGCGGTGAGCAGCGCCTGGCTCGCCTCCTCGGCCAGCACCGCAAGCGCACCGTCGAGGCACCGCGCGGCCTCGGCCTGCCGGCGGTAGGCGCTGAACACCGGCGAGGACACGTCGTCCTGCGGGTCGTTGACCGCGGCCGGGAGGAGCGTGGGCAGAGCGGCCGCGCGTGCCTCTTCCGCCAGCCCACTCAGCACCGGTTCCTGCCCCGCCGTCGCGCCGTCCGCGGGGCCCGCGGCGCGCAGTTCCGTCACGTGCTGGATGGACAGCACGGTCAGGTCGGCCCAGGCGGCCGCCAGCGTGCTCAGCGCCGGGTAGGTCATCGCGTTGTGGAAGCCGCCGGTGGAGAACACCCGCCCCAGCGGGTGGCGTTCATCGGGCAGAAGGTACACCGGGTTGTCGGTCACCGACCGCAGGGAAACCCGGGCCGCCTCGGTCACACCGGCCACGGCCCGGTGGGCCTGCCCGAGGACCCGGCCCAGGATCAGGTAGCTGGGCGGCACCCGGCCGGCCCGGCGGCCATCCGGGTCCGCGCCGGACAGGTGACGGCGCAGCGCCGCCCGCGCCGCCGCCTCATCCTCGTCTCCGTACCTGCCGTCAAGCACCTCGTCGCAGGCATCAAGCGGAGCGCCGAACGCCTCCACCGACAGCGCCAGAACCTGCCCGGCGTGCTCAAGCCGCTGGCCGGCCAGCAGGGCCGTGTCCGCGGCGAGTGCCGCGGACACCGGGGAACCGTTCAGGATCGGGTTGGCCTCCCCCTCCTCAAGATCGTCGCTGTGGAGGCCGGCGAGCACGTGGGCCAGTGGCAGGACCTCGCCGGCGCCGACCTGCCCGTCGAGCGGCACCGAGGGCAGCGGCCCGCCGAGCAGGGCCGCGATCCGCTCGGCGACCACGGGGCGGGCCTTGGAGTTCCCCGCGACGAAGTTGGCGAGCCGCGCGAAGATGATGCCGCGCACGACGCGCTCGTCGAGATACCCGCCGCCGAATCCGCGCGCCCAGTTGCCGCGGAAGCCGAACGCCCGGGCGTGCGCCCGCTGCTCCTCCGGCGGGATCGTGTCCTTGGCCCGCGGCCCGAAGCTGCTCGTCACGCCGTAGATGAACTGGGTGCGGTCGGACTCCAGCAGGCGCATGAAGTCTGCCCGCCCCTCGGCCATGACCCGGCGCGCCTCCGCGCCGATAGCCACAAGCTCTCCGCCCAAAGACACGCGCCGGTAGTTCTCCAGCGTGAAGTCGTCCCTGCTGTTGACCACCACCGTCATGTGCCGGACCGTAGCAGCGCTCACCTGGTTTCGCACACGCCGGTCGTGGAGACTGTGACCATGACCGAGGACGTTGCCGACAGGCCGGACTGGATGGGTGTCGATGAGGGCTGGGGCCGTAAGGCGGCCGAATTCGCGGCGCTCAGCGAACCGTCTAACTGCCGGGAGTACGTGGCCATGCATCACCGGCTCGGGGTTGATGCGGGCGACCGGCTGCTTGACGTCGCGTGCGGCGCCGGCCTGGCCATCGAGCTCGCGGCTTTGCGCGGCGCCGACTGTGCCGGCATCGACGCGTCTGGACGGCTGGCCGCCGTCGCGCGGGCCCGCAGCCCGCAGGCCGACATCAGGGTGGGCGACATGCACTCGCTGCCCTGGGACGATGGCTCCTTCACCGTCGTGACCAGCTTCCGCGGGATCTGGGGCACCACGGCGGCGGCGGTAGGGGAGGTGTACCGGGTGCTGTGCCCGGGCGGCCGGATCGGGCTGACCGTCTGGGGCCACCTCAAGGTCTCGCCCGGGGTATGGGCATTCGTCCCGTTCGCGCTGGCGGAGGAGCCGAAGATGGCCCACCAGGCCGCGATGGTCGCGCTCGGGAGGCCGGGCGCGGGCGAGGAACTCCTGGAGAGCTGGGGCTTCGCCGACGTGCAGCGCCATAGCGTGCCGTTCGCGCTGGAATTCGCCGACCCTGACTCGTACGCCAGGGCGCTGGCCACGACCGGTCCGGCGTATGAGGCGATCCAGCACGTCGGCGAGCCAGCGTTCCACGAGGCGGCGCTCCAGGCCGCGCGCGGCCATCAGCAGGACGGGCTGCCGCTGCGCGCCGAACTCGACGTCGTGGGCTATGTGGCACGCAAGCCAGGGAGGACCGATGACGGCAAGCGACGCTGAGACCGAGCAGTTCCTGCAGCGGGCCGACGTGAGCGAGGCGGCCAGGAGCCTGTTCGACGAGGACCTCGATGAGATGGGCTTCGTCATGAATGTCTCCCGGCTGTGGGCCTACCAGCCGACCGCGCTGCGCGGCTTGTTCGGCCTCATGGCCCAGGTCACCTCGGCACGGCCGTTCACGCTGCGCGAACGCGGCATCATGGTGACCGCCTGCGCGTCAGCCCTCGGTGATTCCTACTGCTCGCTCGCCTGGGGCACCAAGCTGGCCGACGAGGCCGGCGCACGGCTCGCGGCCGGCGTTCTGCGTGGCGATGATGACGAGCTGAGCCCGGCCGAGCGGGCCATGGCGGCCTGGGCTCGCCGGGTAGCGCGCGACCCCAACGGGACCAGCGTGCGTGACGTGCAAGAACTCAGGGACGCGGGATTCTCCGACGCCGACATCTTCGCCATGACCGTATTCGTCGCTCTTCGCGTAGCCCTCTCCACGGTCAGCGACGCGCTGGGAGCACACCCAGACGCCGAGTACCAGGTAAAGGCGCCGGCTGCTGTGCGCCGCGCGGTGACCTTCGGCCGCCCCATCGCCGACGGCAGACCGGGATAGCCGCAGCGGCTCAAGGGTTCCGCGCCCGGCCGGCCCGGGACGGATAACGAGACAGGGGGCCCAGCGCGGCCGCCCGGGCCCGCAGCGCCGGGTTGGTGACGTCGCGGGCAACCGCCTGCGCCAGCGGGGGGCTGGCTGGATCGCCCGCTTCGGCCTGATAGATCAGCGCCCAGCCAATGAACTCGGGCAGGTCGGCCCGCGTCGCCTCCTGATAGAGCCGGCGGGCCAGGGGCATGACCAGATCTGGCTGCTGGCTCGCGACGATCTCCAGGTGGCCGAGCGCCACGAACCCGGAGACCCAGACATAGCGGTCCGGCACCCGGTCACACCGGCGCCGGGCATCGGTGATCCATTCTTGGGCCGCAGCCGGGTTCCCGGCCTGCAGCGCCAGCAGCGCCAGGGCTCGCCCGGCCATCCCTTCCCAGCAGGGGTCGCCCAGCTGGCAGGCCAGCGCGAACGCCTGCTCGGCGTCGTCGCGCGCGTCGTCCCAGTGCCCGTCTGCGGCCAGGCATTCCGCGCGCAGGGCCTGCGGCCAGGGCAGGAAGGCATTCCACCGGTCCCTGTCGCAGATCTCGATGCTGCGCTCCGCTGCCGCGCGGGCCTGCTCCACCTGCCCGGCGAGCAGCAGGGAGCGGGCCATGACCCCGGTGGACCAGGCTTCCTGCCGGCGGCGGCCCGCCGATCCCGCGGTCTGAGCCGACTCGGCGAGAAGCCTGGCGGCGGTGTCGTGGTGCCCCAGGTCGGCTTCGTTCATGCCGCGGATCGCCAGCACTCCCGCGCTCAGGGCTGGATCGCCGACGGCGTCGGCCTGCGACGATGCCTCGCTCAGCGCGCGGGCCGCCGATGTGTGCCGCCCGGCCTGCAGATCCACGAACGCGAGTTCCCGCAGGATGTCGGCGGTCAGGCTGCCGCTCCCCGCGGTCTTCGCCTCGGCCAGCGCGCGGTGCAGTATCACGGCTCCCTCGCCGTCGAAGCCGCGCACCGCGTGCACGAGCGCGGATCCGAGCGTCCTGAGCACGTCCGCGTACAGCAGCGGGTCCCTGGCCCGCCCGGCTTCCTCGGCCGCGCGGCGGAGGGTCTCGATGCCGGCGTCCGCCGACCCCGCGTCCAGGGCTGCGGTCCCGGACCGCAGCAGGGACCCGGCGACCACGCCGGCCCGCAGCCCCGCAGCCGGAGCCACCGGGGGACGGGCCGCGGCCCGCAGCGCCGCCGATGCGGTGATGCCTTCCTGCGCCAGGGTGGCCTCGCACGCGGCCAGGTGCACCGCAGCCCGGGCGGGATGGCCCGCCGCGACCAGCGTGCGCAGGAACAGCTCCTGCGCGTCCTCGTCGAGCGGATCCAGGGCCGCCGCACGGCCCGCCGCCGCCGACGCCCGCTCGGCCTCACCCGCGGCCAGCGACCGCAGCGCGGCCTGGCGCAGTTCTTCCATCGACCGGGCCGCGCACTGCCCGCGGGCCAGCATCAGCCACATGTCAAAGGCCGGGCAGTGACGCGGTTCCACGCCGGCCAGCAGCTCCCCGCCAATGTCGCCGGGCGGCAGCGAACCGTCCCACAGCTCCCATACGTCCAGCCACAGTGAGCCCGGCGTCAGGCTCACCGGATCGCCGCGCAGCAGCTGCGGATCCTCGCAGCAGCGGCGCAGGTCGGCCAGGCACCACCGCAGCGCTCCCAGCGGGTCGTCCGCTTCGCCGAACAGCTCCGCCGCGAGCTCTCCCCTGGTCAGCGGCCGCTCAGCGAGAGCGACCCGGGCCAGCAGCGCCCAGGACTTCTGCCCCCGGGGTGGCTGGCGCGGCGGCCCGGCTCCGCTTTCGATACGCGGATGGCCGAGCAGCCGCACCCGCACGCTCACCGGCGGCGTGGCTCAGCCCGCCGCGGCCCCGGCCGTGGCCGGCTGGCCCTGCTGCTGCAGGGCATGCACGTCCGCGGTGGTGAGGCCGTTGCCGCCGATACCCCAGTCCCCACTGTGGACCTCCTCGACGAGTACCCACGTGACCGGCCGGAGGTTCTCACCCTCGATCTCGACCATGGTGTCGGTGATCTTGCTGATCATCTCCTGCTTCTGCTCGGGCGTGAACACTCCCTCGATGACTTTCACGGTGACCATCGGCATGTCCAGTTCTCCCTCCATGATGACTGCCTGGCAACTGGACGATCCCGTGACACCGTGTGAAGCCCCGTGTGACCGTGTGAAGCTTCTGCGCAGAATTTCGGATCGCAGCGAGTGGGCGTGTATCACCAGCCAGGCCCGCGCCTCTACATCACGACACCACACGTGATGTAAGGAGCCGTCATGGCAACGCCTTCATCTGACACCTCCGGGCCGACCGGGCCCTGGCAGGGCGGCTTCCCCGCGCCGACCCCTCCGCCCGCACTCCCCGACCTCGACACCGGGTCGATCACGATCGTGTCCCAGGGGTCGACCCCGGACTCGGGCAGCCTGGTCCGCTACGCCGGCGGCATCTTCACCAGCCAGTTCTGGTCCACCGGCCCGGCCGTCCCGCTGCTCATCGAGGTCCTGCAGCCCGATGCGGTGCGGAAGATCCGGCACGAGGTCACCGAGCAGCTGCACGGCCCCGGCAGCGGGCTGGACGACATCCCGCTCCGGGCCTTTGCCGAGGCCGCCCGGCTCTACCTCGAGCCGGACGCCTCGGACCGGTTCATGACCGCGGTGTTCGGTTCGGTCACCGAGCCGGGCCCGGGCGAATTCCTGGGCACCGTGACCTGGCCCGGCGGCATCGTCGGCATGGTTCTGGCCAGCGGGCAGGAGGTCTCCGCGCAGACGCACCTGGCGCCGGTGCCGGCCGGGAACCTGACGCCGCTGCGCGAGGCCGACCTGCGGTCGCTGGTCCGGGCCCTGAGCGATGCCCTGGCCGCCAGCGCGACCGACCCGCAGTGGCAGCAGGTGCTGAGCATCGCCCAGCAGGCGCTGCCCTAACGGGCGCCCGCCGGGCGCGGGTCACCGCCGGGCGCAGTCCGGACCGGCGCACGGCCATCCCGGGCCGGGGCCGCCGACCGCAGCGCGTAGAACGCCGGGAACGGCCGCGCGGGCAGCGAGATGGTCGCCTCCAGCGTGGCCATCCGGCGCAGGAACGCGAAGGCGAAGAACGTGGGCATCCACAGGATGCTCTTCCAGTACCGGTACTTCACGGCCAGCGGCAGGCTGATGACCAGCGGTATCCCGCCGGCCACGATGTAGAGCAGCGCCATCGTGGCCAGGTTCTGCCGGTAGCTCGGGTGGGCCACCGCGAGCTCCGCCATGAAGATCGGGCCCACCAGGCCGGCCTGAAGCGAGAACCAGGCGAACCCGCGCCGCCACGTCCAGAACCAGACCCGCGGGCAGGCGTCCCCGGCCCGCAGCGCGACGTGCCGGGCGAAGACGTGGAAACCGGCCCGGGCCCAGCGGGTCCGCTGCTCGAGGAACTCCCCCGGTGACCGCGGGACATCCTCGAAGGTACGGATCCGCGGGTCGACCGCCACCCGGTAGCCAAGCCGCCCGATCTGCATGGTCAGGTCGCAGTCCTCGCCGTTCATGCCGCTGGGGAAGCCGCCGCACTCCAGCGCCGGGCCGCGCCGGAACGCGGTGAACGGCCCGGGCACCACGACCACCCCGTCGACCAGGCTCTGCCCCACCCGGGCGAACCTGAACTGGAACAGCGCCTCGAGCGCGCGCATCCGGTGGAACCAGGTGACGGTGTCCCGGCGCGGCTCCTGCATCGCGCCCACGCTGCCGATGTCATCGTCACGGAACCACGGCACGGCGTAGAGCAGCGCGTCCGGGCCCATCACGCTGTCCGCGTCGCACCGCACCACGATCTCGGCGTCGGTGATCCCGATGGCCCGGTTCAGCGCGACCGCCTGCCCGCCGTTCGGGGCGGTCAGGACCTCGCCGCGGGCGTGCCGGAACCGCGCGATCGCCGCGTGGCCCAGCTCCTCGGTGGCGTCGTACGACCCGTCGTTCGCGAGCACGACCCGCACCGGCCCGCCGTAGCGGCCCGCGGCCACGTCGATCGACTCCAGCAGCCGGACGATGTTCTCTTCCTCGTTGTAGGCGGGGATGAGCACGTCGACCGGCGGGCGGTCGAGGCCCGGGGACTGGCAGCCGCCGGTGCACCCACCACAGCACGTACAGCGGGACGAACATGAGCATGAACAGCAGGCTCACCGCGTAGAGGGGCACGAACACCTGCCACACCGAGGTCAGGTTGGCCCGCTCGGACAGCAGGGCGTAGCCGACCACGAGCAGCGCCACGACGGAGATCAGCGCGCACCAGGTCAGGATGGTGTCCCAGATCCAGCGGGGACGGTGCCGCGGCACGGTCGTGGCCCGGGGCAGCACGAACGACGTGAACGTCAGGCGCATGATGACCAGCCCGCCCAGGAGCAGGTTCGCGAGGGTCGCCTCGATGCCGAACGGCGCGACCGTCCACCCGGTCGCCATTCCCGTGACGATCATGAGCACGTGCGCGAGCAGTGACATCGACACGTAGAGGACAGAATGTGCCATTACGCACAGCCGCCGGGCCGCTCCCCCGCGCATGACCAGCCCGATGCCGATCATGTAGGCCACCGCGAAGTACAGGGTGGCCGGGCGCAGCCGCACGACATAGCCGTTCACCGTGGCCGGATGGTGGGTGATCGCGGTGGCCACCGCGCCCACCGCGCCGATGTACAGGCTGGACGGCCGCTGCCACAAGACGAAGACCAGGCCCAGCACCGCCGCCGTGCCCAGGAAGGTCCATGTCCTCGGCCGGAGCGGCGGCGTTTTCGTGAAGCTGGGGATCTCGACGTCCGTCCGGCCGTCGCCGCGGTCCTCGGCGCTGTCGGCGCTGATTGGCAGCAGGCAGACGACAACGAGGCCCGCAAGCAGGCCGATCGTCACCAGGAGGACCGGCACGTCCATGCGGCGGAACCCCTTCGCTGCGTCGACGGATGCGGTCAACCGCAAGCTAGCAGACGTGTGTGAACATTACGTACCAAGACCGGAATTACAGAACTTGCCTATATCGATAGGAATTCTATTTAAGAAGACTGAATAGCTAGGATTTTACGTTCTAGTTACTTATGGCCCGCTGTAAGGATGGCCCGGCGGGGTAGCATCCCAAACAGCCTGCTCACGGCATCAAAATGGACATAGGGGGAGTTTCTGGATGCAGAAGGAGCCGGAAGGGAGTACTCCCGACGCAGGTGCGAGGTGGCAGGTACGGGTTCTGGAGAGCCCGCCCCCGCACGTGCGTGAGTTCCTCACCGAGACCGAGGACAGGTTCCTCGCAGAGAGCGATTCCATGAATCCGGGCAACGGCAATCCGGGCAACGGCACATCAGCGGGGCGGAACGGCGGGATGCTCCTGGAGCCTGGCCCGCCCGCCGGTCACCCGCAGGCCAGCCCGCCGGCCGGCCTCCACCAAGAGGACCGTGCGGCCGCAGGCACCTCCGGGATCGATCCCCGGACGCACGCGGCCCCGCGCCGCCAGCACATCTCCCGGGCTCAGCGCATCGGCGGCCTGCTGCTCATGGCCGCGTGCATCGCCGCCGCGGTGTGGTACGTGCCGCGCGTCGTCGCGTCCGATCAGCGCTCGCTGACCGGCACGGTGACCAGCACCGGTGTCATCGACCTGAACTTCGCCAAGAACGGCCAGCTCAGCAAGATCAGTGTGCGCCTGGGCCAGCAGGTCACCAAGGGCGAGACGCTCGCCACCGAGTCCGACCCGGGCACCCAGGCGGTGGTCAACGCCGACAAGGCGGCCATTGTCGCGGACAACGCGAAGCTGGCCGAGCTCCGCACCCAGCCAGGCGCGAGCCAGCAGGCGCTGATCGCCGTGGCGAACGCGCAGCTGCAGAAGGACCAGGCGCAGCTGGAGACCGACCAGGCCAGCCTGACCGGCACCCGCATCGTCGCCGCCCAGGCGGGCACCGTGGTGGGGGTCAACGGCCAGCCCGGGGAGATGGTCAGCACCCTCGGCATCCGCGACTACTCGTCCGATTCAGGCACCACCGCGGTTGGCGTAACGCCACAGTTTTCGCTTCTGCCTGAGGGACCGCAGTCGCGCATCAGCTCCACCGCATCGCAGAGCGAACTGCCGGTGATCGCGCTGCGCATCTCGGACAGCTGGGAGGTCGTGATCCTGGTCCCGGAGAACTCCGTGTCCACGGTCCGGGCCGGCCGGCCGGTCACGATCAACGTGCCGTCGGCCGGCATTCAGGGCGTGCGGGGTACGATCGAGGAAGTGCTCCCCACCCCGCAGTCAACCGCGACCGGCGTGGCCTACCAGGCCGTGGTGAAGGTGCTCGGCCACCAGGCGAACGCCCCGCTCAGCGGCATGTCGGCCGATGTGGAGCTGAAGTCGTGACGGCTGCGCTTAGCTGGTTCCGTGACCCGACGCGGCCGGACACCTGGGCGTGAACCCTGCATGCGGCGCACCGGAGCCGGGGCGCGCAGGACAGCCCGCCGAGGCCGCGGCGGCCGGCGGCGCCTGGCCTGGCTGGTAGCGGCGGCCATCGTGACGGGCACGCTGGCCGGCTGCGCGGGACACGGCCCGGGGCAGCACGCCGCTCCGCCGCCCCCCACTCCCCCGTCCATCACGCCGGGCTCGGCCACCTGGATGCTGACCCGCCCGGCGCTGGCCCAGATGCTGGCCGACCCCGCGGTCCGCTCCCGGCTGGAGCACACGCGCATCTACGAGCTGCTGCAGCCCGGGCAGCAGCCGCTCAGCGGCGTCGCCGCCACCCCGGTGGTCACCTTCCCCGCCCTGGCCGAGTTGCGCGACGCGGTGACCGGTCACACGCTCCCGGCCGGGACCGGGGCCGTCCTCTACGACCCGGAGGCCTGGTCGTTCACGCCGCCCGCCGAGCAGCGCAACCCGGTTCAGGCCGCCGCGCAGGCCGCCCAGGTAGCCCACGCCCACGGCCTGAAGCTCATCGTGGCCCCGGCGCTGAACCTGACCACGGTCATGGATCCCGGCAGCTCCCTGCCGCGCTGGAAGTGCTACCTGGAGCTGGGCCTGGCCCGGTCCATGGCCCGGGTCGCCGACGTGGTGGAACTCCAGGCCCAGAGCCTCGAGCGGGACCAGGCCGTCTACGAGTCCTTCGTCCGCCAGGCCGCGGCGCAGGCGCGGGCGGCCAACCCGCGGGTGAGCGTTCTGGCCGGGCTGTCGACCAACCCGCCGGGCGCCCCGGTCGGCAGCCAGCAGCTCACCGCCGCCTACCAGGCCAGCCGTCCGGCCGTGGACGGCTACTGGCTCAACATCCCCGGCGCCGGCCCACGCTGCCCCACCTGCAACGCCGCCCGGCCCGACATCGGTGTGAAGGTCCTGACCACCGTTCTCTGACCCGGCGGGGAAGGCTGCACACGACGGCCGCGTTACCTGGTGAGATGGTTCCTATGCCGCAGGCTGTCTGCGGCCCCAATGACTGACTATCCAGCGGAGGTGTGACCATGGCGCTGCCGTACGACTCCGCGCCGAAGTTCCAGGACTACGCCCACCCGGAGATGCTCGTCAGCACCGAGTGGCTGGCCGAGCACCTCGACGACCCGGGCCTGGTCGTGGCCGAGTCCGACGAGGACGTGCTGCTCTACGAGACCGGCCATATCCCGGGCGCGGTCAAGCTCGACTGGCACACCGAGCTCAACGACCCGCAGACCCGCGACTACGTCGACGGCACCGGGTTCGCGCGCCTGATGTCCGAGCGGGGCATCACGCGCGACACCACGCTGGTGCTCTACGGCGACAGGAACAACTGGTGGGCGGCGTACGCGCTGTGGGTCTGCTCGCTGTTCGGGCACCCGGACCTCCGTCTCGCTGGACGGCGGGCGGGCCAAGTGGATCGCCGAGGGCCGCCCGCTGACCACCGACGCGCCGCAGCGGCCGCGGGCGGACTACCCCGTCATCGAGCGCGACGACACGAAGATCCGGGCCTTCCGGGACCAGGTCGTGGCCCACCTCGGCCAGCCGATGATCGACGTGCGCTCCCCCGGCGAGTACTCCGGCGAGCTGCTGCACATGCCGGACTACCCGCAGGAAGGCGCCGTCCGCGGCGGGCACATCCCGGGCGCCCAGAGCGTCCCGTGGGCGCGCGCGGCCGCCGAGGACGCCACGTTCCGGACCCGCAAGGAGCTCGAGGCGATCTACGAGGGCGAGAAGGGCCTGCGCCCGGACGACGACGTCGTCGTCTACTGCCGGATCGGGGAGCGGTCCAGCCACACCTGGTTCGTGCTGACGCATCTGCTGGGCTACCCGAACGTGCGCAATTACGATGGTTCATGGACCGAATGGGGCAACAGCGTTCGGGTACCCATAACCCGAGGTGAAAATCCGTGACAGCTGACACGCTCAATCCCCGGCTGCAGGAGATAGCCGAGGATTTCAGCGCTGTCCCCGACCGGGAGCGGCTGCAGCTGCTGCTTGAGTTCTCGCAGGAGCTGCCGCCGCTTCCGGAGCGGTACGCCGAGCACCGGGACCTGCTCGAGCAGGTCCCGGAGTGCCAGTCGCCGCTGTTCCTGGCCGTCGAGGTGGCCGACGACGGCACCGTGCACCTGTTCTTCGACGCCCCGCCCGAGGCGCCGACCACCCGCGGCTTCGCGAGCATCCTGCACGCCGGCCTGGACGGGCTCGGCGCGGACGAGGTCCTGGGGACGCCGGGCGAGTTCTCCAGCCAGCTCGGGCTGAACGACCTGGTGAGCCCGCTGCGGCTGCGCGGCCTGGCCGCCATGCTGGCCCGGATCAAGCGCCAGGTGCGCGAGCAGCGGGGCTGACCGGCCGGGAAACAGCTGCCGGGAGGTAGTGCTCAGGCGGTTTGCGCCTGCTGCACGTCCTTGTGAGTGATCGCCAGGTAGGCGACGAAGCAGGCGATGATGACCGTGAGAACCAGGCTGACGTTGCCGTCGCCCCATCCGAGGCCGCTCACGCTGACGGGCTTGCCCAGCCAGTCGGCGAACGACGCGCCGATCGGGCGGGTGATGACGTACGCGAACCAGAAGCAGAAGATCGAGTTCCAGCTCAGCCACCGGTAGCCGATGACCGGGATGAGGATGATCACCGCGAACAGCACCAGGGAGTAGAAGTAGCCCAGGTGGAAGGTGGTTGCGGTCAGGTCCCCCACCGCCGTGCCCATGGCGAACGTCGCCACGACGGCGGCCCAGTAGAACGCCTCCCGGCGCGCCGTGTCGATGCTGTGGATGGACAGGGTCTTCTCGGTCCGCTGCCAGATGATGAAGACGGCGGCGAGCACCACCGCGTACAGCGTCGATGACGCTATATAGGGCACGCCGAAGCCGACATGCAGCACGTCAGCGGCCATGGTGCCGAACACGCCGACCATCACCACGGCGAACCAGTAGGTCCAGGCGATGTAGCGGCGCATCGAGAACTGCAGTACCAGCGCGACCACGAACCCGACGAAGCCGAGAAGCACCGCGACGACCGGGTCCAGCCGGTGGACGAGATAGTCCGATGTCGCCTCGCCCATGGCCGTCGACAGGCCCTTGATGATCCAGAAGTAGGCCGTGACCTCCGGGACCCGGAGAGCCCCGTGTGACGTCAGCCCTGAAAACGAGCGGGCGCTCCCCGGGCGGCTGGCGGCGTGCCGAGCGCTCCGGGCAGGCGAATATGGCCTCGGCTCGCTTGACCGCATGGCTGCAGAGTTACAGATCCGGAAGTCCCGGGCCACTGTTAACCCCAGTCTTTAACAACTGTTTAAGTTCACGGACAAGCTAGGTGGTTACAGCGGCTGGAGGGGCGACAGCGGCTGCAGATCGGGACGCTTGGGCGGGATCCCGTCACCGGAGGAGACCCCGCGCAGCCGCCTGCTCAGCCAGGGCGCCGCGTGGTCCCGCGCCCAGCGCGCGTCCAGGCGCCGGGCCGCGACCCAGGTGGCGGCCCGGGACAGCAGCACCGACCTGGACACGATGGCGTCCGGGCCCGGGAGGGACGGCAGCGGCTCGCGCCAGTCCGCGTCGACCGCAACGCCCATGACCTCGCAGGCGTACAGGGCTACCCGGCGGTGGCCGTCCGGGCTCATGTGCAGCCGGTCCGCGCTCCACTCGCGCGCGTCCGCCAGCACCCGCATCGTCCACAGGTCCACCAGGTGGCAGTCGTTGCGGTCAGCGATGCCGCGCAGGTGCATGTTGAAGGCGGCCGCCTTGCCGCGGACCAGGCGGATCAGCGGGAACGTGCGCGGGTCGAACCCGGTGAACATCAGCACCTCGCAGCCAGCCGCCCGGAGCTCCACGATCATGCGCTCAAACGACTGGGCGAGCGCGTCGGGGTCCGCCCGCGGCTTGAGCAGGTCATTTCCCCCGGCGGCGACACTGACCAGGTCCGGCGCCATGGCGATGGCCCGGGGCACCTGGTCGGTGGCCACCTCGGCGATCACCTTGCTGCGCACCGCGAGATTCGCGTAGCGCAGTCCAGCGTTCTGCACAGCGAGCCGCTCGGCGAACCTGTCCGCCCACCCCCGGTACCCGCTTCCGTCCTCATACAGGTCACCGAGCCCCTCGGTGAAACTGTCCCCCAGTGCGACGAATGAGCCAATCTCTGACATTTCCGTCCAGTACCTCCCCCTGTCCCGGCTGCGACTGTGCAACCTGGCTACAGAAAGGCTAACTAGACACAACTGGGCGGCCCGTCCCCGGGCCGCCCAGTTGCCATGCCGTCAGGCCGATCAGCCTGGCGCGTTCGGCGTCACCGTGAACGGGTAGCGCTGCGCGAACTGCGCGACCTCGTCGTGCCTGACCGCCCGCCAGAGCTTCTGGCTGAGCTTGTGGATCAGGAACACCGGCTTCATGTCGCCCGACCTCGGCGAGCCGGTGGTGGGCACGTCGATGGACACACCGTCCCGGCCCTCCAGGTCACCGAGGCGCAGGGCGAGGTGCTCCAGCTTGCTGTCGCTGAGGTTGCTGTCCACGTCAACCGCGTGCACCACCGCATTCAGCACGGTGAAGTTCGCCATGCCGCGCTCGAAGAAGTTCCGCTTGGCGATCTTGCGCAGGATGGCCCTGAAGAGGTTCTCCTGGAGTTCCATGCGCCCGACTTCGCTGACCGCCGGCTGGCGCACATATGCGAGCACGTCGGAGAACATTCCGCGATTCACCCCTGCGAGGTGATTTTCTCCCCGGTGGAAGGTCCAGCCGAGGCTCGTGGTGGTGTAAGGCACGTCGACATCGACACCGCCCATTGAATGTATGACATTCGTAAGGTCAGCGAAGTCAATCGCCGAATAATGGTCGATGCGGATATTCGTGAGGTGCTCGAGCGTCCTGATCATCAGCGACGGGCCACCCACGGCCATAACCTGGCCGAGCTCCATCCGGCCGCGGCCCGGCACCGACACGATCACGTTCGCCGGGAACGAGATGACGGCGCCGCCGTGCCCGCTGGCGTTGAGATGCAGCAGCTCGATGAAGCCGGTCCGCACGTTGACGTTGTGCACCGCTCCCGTGTCGGTGAGCAGCACGTTCATGACCCCGTGCGCCTCCGCCGGCTGGTCTGCTGCGGTCAGCGCGGCGACAGGGATGCGATGGACGCTGCTGGCCACGTGGGTGACGTACAGCGTAGCCGCCCCCGACCACCACGCCGACCAGGAGAACAAGGCTGGCCCCGGACGCAATGATGATCCGCTTCAGCCGCCGCCTCTTCCGCTTGGGCGGTCCCTGCGGTTCAGGCCCGCGGGCTTCCTCGGCCTGGCGGGTGAAAAAATCCTGCTCTTCTGTAGACGTGTCGGACATTGCGTGTTTCCCCCTCAAGCCCATTGGCTCGACCCTCTACCCCATGATGTCGGACCATTTTTTCTGTTCCTACTTAGCGCAAGCTCTAGACCACGCAGAGTAATGTAGCGGACACGGCGAGCGAATGTCACTGAGTGCGCGCCGCACAATCGCGCTGATTCAGAAGACGAGCCAGAACGGGGAATCCGTGAATAACGGTGCGTTGTGTGGCAGTGGAACTTCACAGCAGTCCGATTTCATCCGCATTCGGCAGCGAATTAGCCGAACGGCCGCAGAAGCCAGCTACGACATTGTTACCTGGGCCTGCGGTCTGCTGGCCGCCGCCTGGGTCACCCGGGACGTCTCGACCTCCACCATCACGCTGCATTATGGCCTCCGGGCGGCCGGAGCTGTCTGCGTCCTGCCGCCCCTTTCTGGCTTGCTCGCCGGTCTGTACCGGAGCAGGCACCGGCGGGGCAGCCTGGATGAGGTCGTCGGTGTCTGCGCCGCCGCCCTGCTGACCTGCGCTTTGCTCGCCGCGCTGACAACCTTCCTGGTACCCGGGCAGCATGCCCCGCTGGCGACCGTGGCGGGCGGCACGGTATTCGCGGTGCTCGCCATGCTCGGCGCTCGTTACGTCCTGTTCGCTGTGCGGCAGCGCATCCGGCGACCCGCGTCGGCAGCGGCGGTAAAGATCATTGTCTTCGGGGCCGGCGCGGCCGGCACTCAGTTAGTTCACAGCCTGCTCACCCACCCGGACTCCCAGTACCGGCCGGCGGCGATTCTGGATGACGACCCAGACAAGCGGAGGTTGCGGATATTCGGTGTGCCGGTGCTCGGAGACCGCAGCGCCATGGCGGAGGCCGCGGCGAGGACCGGCGCGACGGTACTGGTCATCGCGATCGCGCGGGCGAGCGGCACCGCGATCGGCGACCTCAGCGCCGAAGCCGAGCGGTGCGGCCTGATCCCAAAGGTCATTCCGTCGATTTCCGAACTGCTCAGCGGCGTGGCGCGCATTGAAGGAGTGCGCGACCCGCGGATCAGCGACCTGCTCGGCCGCAGGCCGGTGCAGACCGACGTGGCCTCGGTAGCTGACCATTTCGCCGGGAAGAGGATCCTGGTCACGGGCGCCGGAGGGTCTATCGGGTCCGAGCTCTGCCGCCAGCTGCACCGGTTCGGGCCCGCTGAGCTGATCATGCTGGACCGGGACGAGTCGGCGCTGCACGCTGTCCAGCTGGACCTGTACGGACGCGCACTGCTCGATTCCGACGGATCGGTCCTGGCTGACATCCGTGACGCGCGCCGCATCCGGCAGGTCTTCGAGCAGTTCCAGCCGCAGATCGTGTTCCACGCCGCGGCGCTGAAGCACCTGCCGCTGCTTGAGCGGTATCCAGGCGAGGCGCTGAAGACCAATGTCTGGGGTACCTGCACGGTCCTGGAAGCCGCCGCAGCCTGCGGCGTCGAATCGTTCGTGAACATCTCGACGGACAAGGCCGCCGACCCGGTCAGCATGCTGGGGTACTCGAAGCGCGCCGCAGAGCGGCTCACCGCTTACATGGCTGACCTTGCTGACGGGACGTACCTGAGCGTCCGGTTCGGCAATGTCCTGGGCAGCCGCGGCTCGGTGCTGACCGCCATGACCGCGCAGGTCGCCGCGGGCGGCCCGGTCACGGTGACGCACCCGGACGTGAGCCGCTACTTCATGACCGCAGACGAGGCGGTGCAGCTGGTGCTCCAGGCGGCTGCCATTGGCCGCGATGGCGAGGTGCTCGTACTCGACATGGGCGAGCAGATCCGGATCGCCGACATGGCCCGCCGGCTGGTCGCGACCGTGCCGCGGCCGGTCGACATCGTGTACACGGGCCTGCGGCCCGGCGAGAAGCTCTACGAGGATTTGCTCGCGCCCGGTGAGCAGGATGAGCGGCCCTTCCATCCGCTTATCCGGCACGTCCCGGTAGCCCCGCTGTCGCCCGACGCCGTGACCGGCCTGGACCCGGCCGACTGCCTGGCCGGGCTCCGGGCCGCACTGGCCGAAGGCACCAGCAATCCAATCCCGGCCCCGCGGGTTGGCAACCTGACGTGACAGCGAACACCTGACGTCGCAATCTCGCCCCAACGCCGTCGTTGTGACCGAGGATTCAGACTGTCATGCTGCACCCGCGCCAACATGCTGCCGGGCTTCCATGCTGGACTCTAGTTCCGTCACAATCCTGGCTGCAGCAAAACCATCGCCGAACGGGGTAGGCGGCGGGCCGCATGGACTTGGCCGCAGTACTGCCGTCGCCAATTCGCCGGGCTCTGGGACCAGTACGTTCCAGCCATCCCGCAGCGTTTCGGGCCATTCAGTCTCGGTTCGCAGGGTCGTGCACGGCACGCCAAGAACGAGTGCTTCCTTTTGCAAACCACCCGAGTCGGTAACTAGGCCGATGGCGCCGGCCAGCGCTGCGATCATGCTTCGGTATGGCAGCGGGTCGGTGGCGCGCAGGGAGCCGCCCTGCAGCCGCATGCCATACTCACGCGCCCGGTTTGCCAGCCGGGGATGCACGAGCAGCCAGACGGGATACGGGCAGGCTGTAAGTGCGGCGATAACAGCGGCGAGCCTACTTTGGTCATCTGTAGTGGCCTGCCGGTGCACGGTGGCAAGGAGGTAGGGCTCCGTCAGCCCAGCTAGAAAATCCGGCACATGGTCACGCCGCGGCCGGCATCTGGTTCGCGCATGGCGCGAAGCGTATCCACCATGAGGTCGCCTACGAGCACGCTCCTGTTCCGGAGGCCCTCGGCAGCGAGGTTTGCCATCGCGGCCGTAGTGGGCGCGAGCACGAGGCTCGCCAAGTGATCGGCGACGATCCGGTTGCGCTCCTCCGGCATTCGCCGGTCGAACGACCGCAGTCCCGCTTCGACGTGAGCGATCGGCAGGTCCCTGGCGGCGGCTGCCAGAGTGCCAGCGAGTGTGGAATTGGTGTCGCCATATACGAGCACCCAGTCCGGCTGTTCCGCTACCAGGACCGGATCGAGGCCAGTCAGGATCTGTGCTGTCTGGTCCGCATGGCTGGCCGAGCCGATCCCTAGGTTGAAGTCTGGCGGAGCGATAGCCAGCTCATCCAAGAACGACTGCGAAAGCAGATGGTGATAGTGCTGGCCGGTGTGAATGACAGTATGCTGGTCGCTGCGGCGCGCGAGCTCCCATGCGATGGGCGCAAGCTTGACAAATTGCGGGCGAGCTCCTACTACGCTGACGATTCTCAAGCGCTGATCCTCCGCCCAGCCATCTTGTGCGTCCCCCGAAGGGCCGAAACCGTCTCCAAGCCCAGACTACGCTGCGTAAGATGAATGCTACATTGAGCTAACGCTTCTCGCGGCGAGTTGCTGCGCCGCCGCGCCTGGTTGACATGGATACCGGAGGGCAACGCAGGTGCATCGACTCATGGACACGCTGCGCGCACGACTGCCCGGTGTGAGTCTCACCGCGATCATCTCGACAGCGGGGATGCGGGTCCTGGCCGTGGCGATGACCTTTGTTGCAGGGATAATAACGGTCCGCAGCTTAGGGGTGCACGGGCGCGCGGTCCTTGCGGTCATGATTTCCATATCGGCCGTTTTTAGCATCATTGGGGTATTCGGCCTCGACAATGCCAATCTTCGATACGCGGGGCGGTCCCATACTGCTTATCGCCAGCTCGTCCGGCTGGGTACGATGTTCTCGTTGTTGTCCGGATCGGTGTTGGCCGGGTCATGGCTGATGCTCGGAAGCGTCTGGCCGAGGATATTGCTCGGGTTGCCGCCCCGGCTGGCGCTGCTGGCCGCCGTCATGTGCCCGGTTTCATTGATGACGACGCTGCTCGGCTCAGCTGAGATCGGCCGTGGCCGGATCACCACGTACAACCTCGCCATTGGCGTCCCGGGTATCGTGTACCTCGTCGGTGTTGTAGCCCTGATGCTGACCGGGCGCCTCAGCGTGATGAGCTGTTTCATAGTGGCTCTCGCTGGCCAGGGCATCTCAGCTATCGGGCTGCTGGCGGCTGCGACCGTCCGCGTCCATCCCGATGGCGACCCCGTGCCATTCCGCCCGTGTTTCAGCTACGCCCTCCGCGCGTACCTGCCGAGCCTTGCAAGCTACGGAATGCTCCGGATGGACGTACCGGTGATTCAGCTCATGGCCGGCAGCACGGCGGTCGCGCTGTACGCGGTCGCCTTACCCATGGCCGAAGGTCTTCTCCTGCTGCCTATTGCCGTCGCGCTTGTGATCTTCCCGAGAGTGACTTCGGGGGCGATTGACGCCAAGGCCGCTATGCGGATATCTGGCACGGTCATGCTCGCGACCGCGGCATGCGTTATACCCCTGGCGATCGCCGGGCCAATCGTAATACCGGCTATCTACGGGCGTCAGTTTGCGGGATCCACGGCGGTGATCTGGGTCAATGCTGCCAGGCGTACTCCTTTTCAGCATCGGGCGTACCTTGCAGGCATATCTAACCGCAACAGATCTGCTCAGACACGTCATAGCTGCTACGGCCGCGGCCGGGTTCATCAATATCGGCCTTCTGATCGCGCTCACTGCGCGGTATGGAGCGATTGGTGCTGGGTGTGCCGACTCAGCTGGATATCTTGTTTTCGCGGTGCTACTCACCCGCGACGTCAGGCGGCTGAAGTCACGAGATCTATGCCATCGCCGGCGCACCGACCCAGGGGTTCCAGCCAAACAGCAGGCTGGCCCTCGGCTGACGGAAAGCGACACGGTACGTTGGCGGGCAAGGCCGACCGACCAATCCCGGTCATCCTGCGATTCACGACGGCACGCGCGTCCGTGGCATATCGGCGCGACGTTGGCCGTGATCCTGCTCGCTGCAGCAGTCGGTCGCTACGGGATGGTGTCGATCCATGTCGTCGAGCTGGTAAGCGCCGCTGCCCTGATCATCGCATGTCTGCTGAAACCCCAGATGGGACTGTACGGGCTTGCGATCGGAATCCCACTGTCCCAGTTCTCGGTCGGCCAGGCCGTACATTACCCCAAGGCGGCTGGTAGCGCTGATCATCCTGTGCCTGATTAGCCATGCCTTTGTCGGGCGTCTGACTCGGCCAAGAGCAGTTGCTGCAATGGCTGCAATCGCTGTGGTCGGCTACATGATCGGCGAAAGTGTAATTATGGGCGGTGACGCGACTGGATCCGCAAACTGGCGGCCACTGCTGCTGATATGCGCACCGCTGATCCTGCTACCGCTCGTCGTCGGTCCTGGTCCAATGCTGGACCGAATCCTTGTGGTGTTCGGCTTCGCCTGCGCTGTACTGGCGGTGATTCAGACAATCGAGTACCATTCCGCATTCGGTGCGTCGTCAGCTGCCCCGTCGGCAGACGATGCCCTCGCACTGATCAGTCAGTCAGGTGCCGCGAACCACAATGCAGTTGGCGCACTGTTCGTGATGGCGATAGCCGTCATGCTCACCCGCTACCGGACGGCAAGGTCACTCCTCGCGAGGGTAGCGATCGGCACGGCAGTGGTCGCGCTCGCGGTAGGAGTTGCCTACTCACTCAGCCGTGCTTCTTATCTTGGCGGAATTGCCGTCGTAACGCTCTATGCCGCGCGCAGGTCCCTCCGCGGCCTCGCAGTGCTGGTCATCGGAACTGTCTGCACGCTGCCATTCCTGCCGTCGGTCATATACACTCGGTTCGAAAGCGTGTTTCAGAGCAGTACCGACATCGACTCCGGGCTGCGGCTTGATCTATGGAGCGCTGCACTACGCATGTCTGACGCGCATCCAATCCTTGGGGTCGGTTACCTGAATTTCGCCAGCAACTTGCCTGAGTACTTCCAGGCCACCAAGAACTACAATGGAGTGTCAGTGCAGTTCAACATGCTGCTTTACGCTCACAATACATATCTCACCATTCTGTCGCAGACTGGGCTTGCTGGAGCGCTCGGAGTGGCCCTGCTTGTCGCCATGGGCTGGCGCCGGGCCTGGTCAGCCGCTAGGTCGAGCGACGGCGCCGGCGAGGCGGCGCTGCTGGCCATGATCGGCGTCGGGGTCTGTTCCATCTTCGGGGAGGTACTGCTGGAACCCGCGATACTGTCGGGCTTTCTGCTCGTTATCCTGGCGCCGGGCGCCGAGCCAGTTCGAGCGATTCTAGGACAGCACTCGAGCGCTCGCCTACGTAGCATGTGGTCGGCCTCGGTGGATGCAGGCCCGGTCGACACGGGAGGACTGGTCGCGGCACCACTGCCGAGAACGCGGGTCACCGATGCCCGGATACTGCCGCCACCGGTCACGCCTGCATCGGTCAGTCAATCGGGGAAGATGTCATGATTTCGAGCGCCCAAACAGGTTCATCGGACGTCGCGTCGGCACCGGGCATCGTCCGACGCCCGCTGCGCGTACTGCAGATCACATCGACCGCGGTCGGCGGAAGCTGGTTCTTCGATGAGGTGCGGGGCCTGTGCGAGATGGGAAACGAGGTCTGCGTCGTCCTGCCGCGCGAGGGCCCGCTCGCCAGTCGGCTGCGGAACACAGCCGGAGTGCAGGTCGAGATCATTCCTTTCGGCCTACCACATGGGATCGGGCAAATACCCGTGATGGCTCGAGCCGAGCTGCGGCTCGCGAGATTCATCAGGGCTTACCGGCCCGATGTGATCCACTCGCATCTGATCGTTGCCATGCTGGCGAGCCGGGCAGCGTCGCTAGCCTTCCGGCGTGCGGTGATCGTCTCGCAGGTCCCGGGGGTGGTACACCACCGGATGGCGCCGCTGTACCTGCTGGACCGGATCTCGCTGTGCCGGGATGACCTGGTCATCGGCTCCTGCGAGGCTATCGCGGAGAAGTACCGGGCGATGCGGGCAAGATCGGTTGCTGTCAGCTATTACGGATGTGACGTGCATCGGCTCGATCCCGCCACGTCGCCAGAGCCGTTCCGGCGCGAATTCGGGCTAGGCCTGGATACGCCGACCGTGGGCATGGTGGGCTACATGTACCCGAGCCGATTCCGGGACTTTCAGCAAATCGGGGTGAAGGGTCACGAGGTCTTCATAGACGCGGTGCCGACGATCCTGCAGGCACATCCGGCCGCCCGTTTCTTCATCGTGGGCGACGAATTCGCCGGGGACGGTGAGTACCGGCGCGGGCTGGAAGCGAGAGCAGCAACTCTCGGTGTCGCGGACCGTGTCTGCTTTACGGGAATCCGTTCCGACATTGGCGCTGTCATGGCCGGACTGGATGTTCTTGTCAATCCATCGATGGACGAGTCTGCCTGCTACGCGATAGTAGAGGCGCTGCTGATGCTGAAAGGGGTCGTCGCGACGAACGTCGGTGGACTTCCGGACAATGTCCGCCCGGGCCAGACTGGTCTGCTGATACCGCCGGCCGACCCGGCAGCGCTGGCGACTGCCGTCGGGACGCTGCTCGCCGACCCGGTAATGAGGCGGCGGCTCGCTGGCAAAGGCCGGGAGCTCGTGCTACGGCGATTCGACATAAATGCCACCGTGACGCAAGTCGACCAGCTGTACCGCAGCGCGCTCATCGCACGTGCCCCCCACACGGCAGCGGCTCTCCTCAGTTGGCTCGGCATTGCTGGGATCGGGAAACGGCGCCAGAGGGACCCGGCACAGACGTCGGCGGTGGCGAGCGAGCATCTCCGTCAGGCAGACCTGGACCTGGCCGATGCTAGCAGCTCCGGACAGGAACGGGGCGATTGATCTGCGGCGGCCGAGCTTTCCAG
Source organism: uncultured Actinomycetota bacterium (assembly GCA_963844655.1). Taxonomy (GTDB): domain Bacteria; phylum Actinomycetota; class Actinomycetes; order Streptosporangiales; family Streptosporangiaceae; genus JASHPR01. The sequence goes on from CAWJPA010000004.1 coordinate 281,119, forward strand.
ACAATTCCGCCAGACAGTGCGGCGGATCGGACTCTACACCGCTATCTCCGTTGCGGATCATGTTGGTCGCACCGATTGGATCTGCTCATACGCAGCGGTGGTTGCGCGACTTGTTCTACGCGCGGCCACCAAGTGACCGTAGGTAGTTGGCGGCCGCCCCGCCTTGCAGGCAGCCAGATTCGTCCATCAATATCCTGGCCCTTTCGGCGATTCAAGCTGCATACGAGCTGCGTCGCCTTGCCCGTCAGACAGGGCCTGACATAATCCACATCCACTCGCTCGGCACGCATGCCCTGCTCGCGCTCGCACTTCCTCTACGAGCAGCGCCAACGGTCATCACCCCATGGGGTAGTGAAGTGCGCGCAGCTGAGCACTCGACCCTCCGCCGCCTGATCGCTCGGCTGGCATTGAGCCGGGCCGATCTTGTGCTCCCGACATCTGCTGAAGTCGCGATCCAAATCGCGCGGCGCTATCGCCCAGCACGGGCGCACGTTCAGACGCTCTCATGGGGGGTGCAGGAAGAACTGTTTGGCAATGACCGTGGGACAGAGCCAGCCGTCGCTGTCCGTCATCGGCTTGGAGTGCCCGCGCAGGCCGAAATCGTCCTGTCGGTACGCACCACTTCGGCTACGTATCGAACCGCCGAGATCGTCTCAGCCTTTTCCCAGGCGGCTTCATCGAGACCCAACCTCTTTCTCATCGTACTTGCCGGGCACAGGCCAGACCGAGCTAGCGTCCGGCAGGCACAGGAACGGTACATGGCAGACATCCGCACACAGGCAGGCCAGTTGGGAGGTCGGATCCTGATCATCGACGAATTGCTCAGCCACCGCGCAACCTACGAACTTATGCGCTCCGCCGCTACCGCAATTTCCGTCCCAGAATCGACCAGCGAAGTTCCTCGGTGCTCGAAGCGGCGCTAGCAGGCTGCCGCCTGCTTCTGTCCGACATCCGCCATACCGCGAGATGGTCGCTGACAGGGCTCAGGGCCGAGTTGTTGAGTGAGCCACTGTCGGCCAACCTCACGGCGGCGTTGGCTCGCCCGGCAAAGATGGCTCTGGGTGACCAGCAGGCCAACCAGACGTTTATCAGCCGATATGAGAGCGGGTCCGCGAAGCTCACCGAACTCGAACTGCATTACCGCAAGCTCGTGAGTGAGTTCTCCCGATAGAGCCTGTCGACCAGGCTGACGGTGACTGCAGAGCTAGCCCGGTAGAGAGTCGACCGACCAGCAGAGCTGGACCAGCCTGTCCAGCAGTTGATTGAGGATCGCCGCCGTCTCGCTGTAGCCACGCTGCGGGCCACCGATCGGGTCGGCCACATCGTCCTCGTCCAGTCCCCCAGCAACGCGGTCCGCTGCCGACCTTCATGAGCGCGAGCAAGCAGTCGTCCAAGCTCTCACCGGGCGGTCGACCCCTATCGCTTGACCGCGACGAACCAGCTCCCGGAGAGTGAAAGCACGCGGCCAAACGGCTGGCGCTGTGACGACGGCAAATCGAAGATTCTCCCGAGCCATGGCGAGAGTCAGGTCGGCTCGCTCGAGATCCTCAGCAGTTAGCCGACGGCTGCGATGCGAGGACACATCAAGCCCGTATCCGGCTATAGCCGTGATCACTTCTGGACGCGCGGGCTCACCGTCACTCAGCATGCCGCCGGAACGCACAATGGCGCCTCAACCCAGACAGACGGTCGCTGAGCAGAGCCTCGGCCATCGGCGAGCGGCAGACGTTGGCGGTGCACATCAAGAGGACTTCTGGCCGAGAAACCATCACCTACCCAGCGTAGCCGTAAGTACACTCACCGTCGTGACCCACAGCACACCATGGACCGGAGGGAACGCATGACCGCCGAGTTCGGTACCGATCCGACTCTTCGTTCCTATGCTCAGGTAGTCCGCAAACGGAAGTGGTGGGTCATCGGGCTAGCCCTGCTCGGCTTAGCGGTCAGCCTCGCGATCTCCTTCACGCAGCCAAAGCAGTATTCGGCATCCGCCCAGGTCCTGGTGCAAGCCTCCAGCCAGACGGGCGCGCTTGGTGTCACCCAGGAGCCGGTCACAACGGCGGACGTGCAGACCATGCTGCAGCTGGTGACCAGCGCGTCTGTCACTTCTGCAGTGCAACGCAAACTGGGCAGTGCTCCGTCGGTTACGGCCGCCGAAGTCGCTCAGACCAACGTCATCGCCATTACCGCCATCGCCCCGAATCCTGCCGGGGCCGCCAGGACCGCCAACGTCTATGCCTCGGCCTTCGTCACAGCCCAGCGCAATGTGGCGCTCAACACCCTGACTACAACCGAGACTCAGTTGCGGAACCAGATCAAGGTGATCAGCAAGCAGCTCAAGCAACTGCGCGGGACGTCTGGTACCACGTCAGAGCGAACCGCGCTCGTGAACCAGCAGGCCGTACTTAGCGAGCAACTCACCCAAATGCAGGTAAACAGCAGTACGGAGACCAACGGCCTGGTTATCGTCACGCCAGCCCAGGCTCCGACTTCGCCGAGCTCGCCGAAACCGACGGAAGAGGCCTGCTGGGCCTGGCCGCCGGTCTGATCCTGGGGCTCGCCGCCGCGTTCCTGAGGGAGAGCTTCGATGACGCCATATCGTCCAAGGAGACAGCCGAGGAATTCGGCGGCGCTACAGTGCTCGCCGCAGTCCCGATGGTGCAATCGTGGAAGAAGCACGACCAGCCGCTGGTAGTGTCCCTGGCCCGGCCGATGTCGCCCGCCGCCGAGGCTTACCGGTCGCTGCGCACGTCGCTACAGTTCGCCCGGCAGGACGTGACGTGCACACGATCCTGGTCACCAGCCCGGCGCTGCAGAAGGAAAAGCTCGACCCTGTCGAACTTGGGCGCGATGTTCGCCCAGGCCGGTGAGCGGGTGGCGCTCGTCTCCTGCGATCTGCGCAAACCCCGCCTTGGCCAGTTTTTCGGCGTGGACGAGCACCTCGGGCTGACCACAGCGATCTCGGTGAGCAGCCGCTGGAGGAACTCATCCAGCCCGTACCCGGAGACGACAACCTCTGGTTGTTGGGAGCGGCAAGCCGCCACCCAACCGGCGGAGCTGCTGAACGGTATGCGGGTCCAGACATGTTCTCGGCCCTGAGCGAGCTGTTCGATCTGGTGCTTATCGACAGCCCGCCGGTGTTCCGGTCACAGATGCCGTGTCCTGTCCAAGGAGCTGATGCGACGCTATTGGTCGTTGCGGCGGGCCAGACCAGCCGAGGTGACCTACAGCGCGCAACAGAAAAACTCGGCCAGGTGAACGCCAGAGTAGTTGGCCTGGTCCTGAACGAGACTCCAGGCAGGCAAGCGGCTACGGCTACCGATACGGCTACGGAGGCACGTACGTGTCCGATCAATCACTGGCAGCCGTGCCACCGCAACTGAACGGAGCCGCGGTTCCAGCGCACCGCGGCAGCGGTCGTAGGGCCAGGGTCAGGGCTTGGCTTTACCGCACAGGGCTTCCCGTCGGGGAATCTGGTGGCGCGAATCGGTATGGCCTCGCACCCGCAAGGAGCAACGGTGGACATGCAGGTCATGGCGAGCGCCGATGTCGATCCGCGGGCTCGCGTCGGGCCAGGGACGTCGGTGTGGCTTCGCCCAGATCCGCGAGGACGCCGAAATCGGCGCGGGCTGCATCATAGGCCGGGGCGCGTACATCGGGTCTGGCGTCCGTATAGGCCGATACTGCAAGATCCAGAACTTCGCCCTGGTCTACGAGCCCGCCCAGCTCGAGGACGGGGTCTTCGTTGGTCCGGCTGCGGTCCTCACCAACGACCGCTTTCCGAGGGCCATCGGGCCCGACGGTTCGATCAAGAAGGCAAGCGACTGGGAACCGGTTGGCGTGACCGTGCGTTATGGGGCATCCATCGGCGCCCGGGCGGTATGCGTGGCACCGGTCACCGTCGGCAGGTGGGCGCTCGTCGCCGCGGGCTCGGTTGTGGTGCACGACGTTCCCGACTTTGCGCTCGTCGCTGGCGTTCCCGCGCGATTCGTGCGGTGGGTGGGACCAGCCGGGGTCGCGCTCGCGCCAGCCGCCGACGGACGTTTCCGCTGCCCGCAGACAGATGCTTTCTACGTGGAGGCCAACGGAACGCTCCATGAGGAGACTTTATGATTCCTGCTGCCAAGCCCCTCATCGGCGATGAGGAGTGTGCTGCAGTCGACAGGGTTCTTCGAAGCGGAATGATCGCTGGAGGCCCCGAGGTTAAGGCCTTCGAGCAGGAGTTCAGCACTCAGTTGGTCAGCGATAGGAGATGTGTCGCCGTCAACTCTGGCACGGCCGGCTTGCACCTCGGCCTGCTCGCCGCCGACGTCGGGCCGGGTGACGAGGTGATCATCCCATCCTTCACCTTCGCAGCGACGGCCAACTCGGTCGCGCTCACCGGGGCCACCCCGGTGTTCGCCGACATTGAGCCGAACTACTTCTGCCTCGACGCCGACGCTGTCGACGCAGCGGTGACCGAGCACACTAAAGGCATCATGCCGGTTCATTTGTATGGGCATCCAGCGGACATGACCCGGCTTGGCGCGGTGGCGGAACGTTACGGACTAACCATCTATGAAGACGCAGCCCAGGCACACGGCGCCGCGTGGCAGGGCCGACCGGTTGGCACCTTCGGTGTCTTCGCGATGTTCAGCCTTTATCCGACCAAGAACATGACATCCGGCGAGGGCGGCATGGTTTCATGCACGAACGCTGAGATTGCCAGCAAGATCCGGCTTTTGCGCAACCAGGGCATGGAGCGCAGATACGAAAACGAAATGGTCGGATTCAACGCGCGAATGACCGACCTTCACGCTGCCAGTCGGCAGGGCGCAGCTCGCGAAGCTGCCTGGCTGGACACTGCGGCGCCAACAGAACGCCAAATTTCTCGACGTCAACCTCGCCGGGGTGGTCGTCCCGCCGGTGGCTGATGGCGCCGTCCATGTGTACCACCAATACACAATCAGGGTCCCAGACGACCGGGACGGGTTCGCCAGGGCGCTGGCCTCCGAGCATAACATCGCCACCGGAGTATATTATCCCATTCCAAGCCATCGACTGCCATCGTTTGGATTAACGCTAGACCTCCCCGAGACCGAACGCGCGTCCCGAGAGGCGTTGTCCCTGCCGGTTCACCCTGCACTATCAGAAGGTGACCTCGCGGCGATCGCGGAAGCCGTCAACTTGGTTGCTCGGGCCGGCGGAGGCTGACCAGCAGCGGGCCTTCCATGTTCTGCACATTGAGCAAATTTGATTTTGACCTGGGCGATTCGGAGCTTCAGGTCATTTCGCCTTATACAGTCTTCTGAACGAATGCCGACACTCCTCGGGCTTTTGATTAACCATCGAAAGCCCAATCAATTATTGGAGTGTCCGCTACGATACTCGCAATGAGGCAACTGGTACAGCCTTTGGGCGGGAAGCGTCCGATAACACGGATCTTCGTCGGGCGCACGCTGGCATTCGTCAGGGTCGTGCCTAGGCGGTCAAAAGGTGATTGCGACTGTCGCGGACCGAATGCCCCCAAGGCGTTTCGGATAGTTGCATACGTCCTCGTTCACGAATTCCAAGGCTCCTTAGTCGCAGCCCAACTACGGCGCTAGCGACCGTGCAGAATCCTGTGGTAATTGAGCCTACATCAGTACGCGAAAGGACATACAGATGAAGATCTGGATTTTTAATCATTACGCGTCGCCCCCGGACCGGCCCGCGGGTACACGACATTATGAGTTCGGTCGGGTCCTAGCCAGCCAAGGGCACGACATCACGATTTTCGCGAGCAGCTTCTGCCATTTCAGCAGACGAGAAGAGCGAGTAAGTCCGGGTGAGCGGCTTCGGGTCCAGCTCATCGACGGTGTTCGTTTTGTCTGGGTACGCACTCCACCATATTCCGGCAACGACCTGCATCGGGTGCGGAACATGATAAGTTATGCGAAGGGAGTTATGTTGGCTCAACGCCGATTTCAAAGACCCGACGTCATCGTCGGCTCATCGGTGCATTTAGCCGCAGTTGGCGCAGCGTTCCTGACCGGTCAGATTCGCCGAGCGTCCTTTGTGTTCGAAGTGCGGGACCTATGGCCGCGGACACTAATCGACATGGGGGCGCTACAGGAGAGGAGTCTGATCGCGAGGCTTCTCACCCGGTTGGAGCGATTCCTCTACCGTCGGGCTCGCATGGTCATTACCCTTCTGCCGAAGGCGGCGCAGTATATCGAGGAGCACGGAATACCTAGCGATAAGGTAGCATACATCCCGAATGGGATCGCCGACTACGACCCGAGCGTCCATCCCGTCGGCTCAGATGCATTAGCCCTGATGTCCTGGATACAGGAGCGACGCCAGGCTGATTGCCTGATAGCAGGCTATGTTGGATCGCACGGCCGTGCTAACGGCATCGACCTGTTAGTAGAAGCCGCGCGTGAGCTGCACAGACGCGCCGCAGAGGGAGCACTGAGGATTGCCTTCGTCTTCATCGGAGATGGACCAGAGAAGGAGCGATGTGAACAGCTGGCACGCGACTACGATCTCACCGATGTCATATTTTGGCCGCCCGTGCCGAAGGTTGACGTTCCAGCGATTCTTGAAGCGTTTGACGTGATGCTCTTTTGTCTGCGTGATATCCCCGTCTTCAAATACGGTCTCAGCAGCAACAAGTTGTTCGACTATCTCGCCAGTGGGCGCCCAATCTTGGCGGCATGCGCAGTACCGGACAACCCGGTCAGCGCATCCGGCGGCGGTATCTGTGTGTCGCCCGAGTCACCCGGCGGCGTCTGTGATGCGCTCCTTCAACTAGCCGCGCTTGGTCATGAAGGTCGTCAGGCTATGGGTGAACGCGGCGCGGCGTGGGTCTATCGGAATCATGGCGCCACCCAACTGGCCGGACGCTTCCTCACCGCGCTCACGGATGCAGTGCGATGACGTTGTACATCGCAGGCGCTGGGGGGTTCGGGCGCGAGACGCTCGATGCGCTCCGGGCCACAACTTCAATCGGGGCGGACGCCATTGCATTCCTCGATGACCACCCGCCAGCTGCAGAGATCTGCGGGATCCCGGTGTGCCGCCCCGACCAGGCCGGGGCAGGTACGTTCCTGGTTGCGATCGCGAATCCCGACGCACGTCGCCGGATGGCCAGGGCATTGCTCGCCCGCGGACTGGCATCCGCTCAGGTCATCCATCCGCAGGCCGTAGTCTCGCCAAATGCAGTCATCGGGCCAGGATGCGTGATCCTGGCCAATGCATTCATATCGACCGAGGTAGAACTTGGCGAGCATGTCCACATCAATTACAACGCGACTATCGGGCATGACGCGGTACTGGGCGACTTTGTGACAGTGCTGCCGGGCGCTAACGTAGCCGGCGCGGTGACCCTTAGCCCCGATGTCACTATCGGCTCGAACGCTTGCGTCCTGCAGGGTCTACACCTTGGACCAGGCGGGACAGTCGGTGCGGGTGCCGTAGTCACCAAGGACCAGCCGCCAGGCGTCGTCGTGGTCGGCGTGCCAGCACATCCGCTGCTCAACCGGACAACTCAGCCGCCGCCACAGTCCTGTCGATGACCTGGTCGCCTCCGTGGGCCGGAGGCAGACACGGCGGCGAGGCGTGCTCAATGCCGACGCCGAGGACTTGCCTCGAGACCGCAGTCCAGAGGCTGCCATCTGTGATTGCGCGGCCATCCACTAGTGCCCGGGCGCCGGGCAGATCCGCAGGTGTGAGGAGTTTGTATTCCTCATGATCGGTATGCACAATCGCGGCGTCAGTTGGCTCGCCCAGGTGATAGGGATCGAGACCGAGCCCACGAAGCTCGGCATCGGTGTACAGGGGATCGTGCACGACCGAGGCTGCACCACGCGACGCCAGCTCGCGCACTATCGGGAAGACGCCGGAGAACGCCGTTTCCTTGACTCCGCTCCGATAAGCTGCGCCGAGCACAGCCACGCGCAGGTCTGATAGGCCCCCGGTCATCTCGGCTAGCAACTGCACCCCCAGAGCCGGGACGGCGTCATTGATCTGCCTGGCCGCGGCCGGAAGCCGCGCCCGCGGGGTCGCCAGCCAGATAGAGCCTCGGATACACGGGGATGCAATGCCCACCCACACAGATCCCCGGCCGGTGGAGATGACTGAAGGGCTGGCTGTTGGCCGCCTCAATCACCTGGTAGATGTCGATCCCAGTAGCCGTAGCGAAGCTTGCGAACTCGTTGGAAAGCGCGATATTGACGTCGCGATAAGTAGTCTCTGCCAGTTTGGTCAGTTCGGTCGCCTCTGGACTGCCGAGATTCCAAACCCCATTGGGGCGAGGAAGATCCGGACGATCGTCGAAATCCAGGATGGAACCGTAGAAGGCGTCTGCCCTGCTCGCCACTGCGCACGTCGACTCCGCCAACCAGTTTCGGATATCTGCCGAAGATCAGCAAAAGATCCGTCCGCTGGATACCCGCTCCGGACTATGGCACAGCGATGAAGTCGTCCCCCAAGCGCAGGCCCGAGCCGAGAGCCAGAGCCGGTGCCAGCCGGCGCCGGGTGGTGTGCACGGGCAGCGTGGTCTCATAAATGACCAGGCTGCCAGCCTGAAGCCCGGCCGCGACCGAGGCAGTGGCCGCGTCAACTGCTGAAAAGTCGGGCTCGCCCGACGCATTGGTCACTAGCGGCACCACGATAATCATGACCTTGCTGCGTCGCGACCGCCTCTGCTGGTGTTGGTCGTAGCGGTGAGCAGACCGCTTCGGACCGCACTCACCAAGCCGCTCGTCAAGTCCAGGTTCGCCAGGAAATGGCGCGCGGCCTCTTGAGACCAAGACGTACGACGTCTGGGCTGACGTCCGCACCCTGCACACGGAATACCCTTTCCAGCCATCTGAACAGCGAGCGGCAGGCCTATCTTGCCGAGTCCGACGACAGTTACCGTCACCGTTCATCGCGCCTCCCAGTGGCCAGCGACTAGTTCGGTGCTTCGCCAGATGAGACATGCTCACATCGTGAGCTCCAGTGTGATGGCGTGCGACTCCCTCGACGCCGCCAGAACAGCGTCGGCTACCTCAAGCGTGTCGACGCCCTGCCGTAGGGTCACGATATCTGCAGGCTTTTGCAGGACAGCGTCACGGAAGTTCTCAAGCTCCGCGCTCAGTGCTTCACGCTTGACCATCGCATAACGGATCAGATCGCCTTCAGATGCGCCATGGAACAGAGGGCTAGTCCGGACCGTCCGTCGTGACAGAACCGTTGCGGTGAAACCACAGTTCGGTCGCGAGCGTGCTGGCGATCATGCAACCACGTTCGCCAGTCACCGTGACGACTCGTTCTTTCATGGAGGACAACCAGTTGACAAGATGGTTGGTAATGGTGCCGTCACACAGTACGTCCACTGATCGCGACCAGATCTTCGTGCGGCCGGCCACTGGGCCGTGCGGTAAAGGCGGCCAGCTTACGGTAGGAGGACCGGTCACCCACTGAGTAAGGTCAATATCGTGCGTAGCGAGATCCATCACCACGCCAACATCCCGAATCCGCTGCGGGAATGGCCCCTGACGGCGTGTGGTGATCTGAAACACTGACCCAAGCTCGCCTTGGGCGAGCCGCGCCCGAAGTGCACTAACCGCGGGATTATATCTCTCGATATGCCCTACGCAGCCGACTAGGCCTCGCTCATCGAATGCCTTGGCCAGCAGCCGGCCACTTTCAGGATCAGGGGCTAGCGGCTTCTCGATAAAGTGTGTGCACCCCCGCCTCAGCGAGCCGAAGGCCAATATCAGTGTGAGTGAGCGTGGGCGAGGCAACCACACACATGTCAATGCCGAGGTCTATCAACTCATCCAAGTCAGCCGTTACCTGGATCGAACGGGCCGCATTCCGGCTACGCGGCTCTGGATCAGTAGCGCCCACCAACTCTACGCCGGGAAGGTCACCAGAACCCTGACATGATGGCGGCCCATCATGCCTAGGCCGACCACGCCTGCCCTCAGCGGGCTCATCGGCTTGCCTGTTTTGCGATCAGGCCCGAATTGACCTCGACAAGTATATCCGATGGCATTCCTCTATCGTCTCGGCGATTTCGGCGAGCTCGTCCGGCTGAGCCGGGAATGCATAGGTATCGAAAGCATCTTTCCAGCAAGAGCCTCCGTAATAGGTAGGCGCTGCCGCCCGGCAAAAATAGGCTGAAGATGAGCAGGGGGAAAGTAGATACGCGCTTCGATGCCAGCTTAGCAGCAAATAGTCGAGCACAGCATCCCGATCCCCGTCCACTAGACATGTGTAGAGCATGTGCGTCGAGCTGGCATGCGACAGCTGGAATGGGGGAATGATCCCATCGATTTTCTCCAGTCTTCGACTCATCCAGTTGAGCATTGGCGCGTTTACGCAAGAGGATCCCGTCCAGTTTGCGAAGTTGCACGCGGCCGATGGCAGCTTGCATTTCCGTAAGCCGCCAGTTGTAGCCGAGTAGCACATGCTCGTAGGGACTCCACTGCCCATGATTGCGTAGCAGACGCAGCGCATGGCCGGTATCAGCATCGTCCGTGAGGACGATTCCGCCTTCGCCCATCGTGATATTCTTGGTCGGAGTGAAGCTAAACATTGCCGACTTGCCGAATGTTCCGACAGGGACCCCGCGGAACACGGCACCCGCTGCTTCCGCAGCATCCTCCAAGAGGAGCAGACCGAAATCGGCGCAGGTCTTAGCCAGCTTGTCGAGTTCTCCGGGCTGGCCGGCGTAGTGCACTGTCATGACTGCCTTGGTCCTGCTGGTGACGACTCTGGCTACTTCGGCGGGATCGAGGTTGAACGACCGTGGATCGATGTCGGCAAAGACAGGGGTGGCGCCCACATGACGGACGGAGGTCGCAGTCGAGATGAAGGTCATCGATGGGACGATCACCTCGTCCCCTGGACCCAAGCCTTCTGCGAGCAGCATCGCCGCTAGCGCGACGGTCCCGTTCGCGAACGTCACCCCATGAGCAGCGAGATGCCTGTCCGCGAATTCACGCTCGAAGGCCGCGTTTTGCGGGCCATTAGTGAGTATGCCACTGGTGAGGACTTCCGAACAGCCTCGATCTCCTCTTCGCCCATGTCTGGCTTCGCCAGCCGAATGCGGAAGTTCAGTCTTAGTCAATTCACGTCACCTTTACTCGAATTCGCGCAATGGGGTCATGATGGGGATGGCCTGACACGCCATCGCCAGTCAGAATCGACTCCGGCCGTACGGCGAGCATCTTTAAGATCGAGCCGAAAACTTTGATTTTCGACGTACCGCAGATCCCACTCGATACGTTCCGCCCAAGTCATCTGATTGCGGCCGTTAACTTGCGCTAGGCCGGTAAAGCCGGGTTGGACGCGGAGACGACCGAGTTGTCGCGAGTCGTATCGCTGAACCTGGTACGGGAGCGTCGGCCGCGGCCCGACAATGCTCATATCACCGCGCAGTACATTGATCAGTTGAGGAAGCTCGTCCATAGAGATCCTGCGCAGGATTCGACCAATACGCGTAATATCCTGTGCCTAGGGAAAGCATCGTCGCGCCGTAGCCACGCTCATTGTCCGTAGTTTGAGCAGGACAAACGGCTTGCCGTCACGCCCTGTGCGATCTTGCCGAAAGAGCACAGGCGAGCCATCGTCAAGCAGAATGGCTATTGCGCTGACGAATCCGATCATCAGTGCCGGGGCAGCGACCAAGGCCAGAATGACCAGATCGAGCAGGCGCTTCCCTGCGTATCGCCAACGTGTCGGCTCATGCTGCCAAGCTTCGCATAAGCGTTCCTGTAACGGAATCTCACGGGCAGCGGGGATAATGCGCCATTTGATCTGGCTTCGATTCCTAAAGCCGGATTGTGTTCATTTGCGGCATCTAAGGTTGCTGAGCTCGCCACATCTCTGGTCGGTCGTCGATTCGCCAGGTTTGACGAGTTCGCGCGAACTCTGGGCTTCATGCATCTTCGCCCCCCAGGTTTATATCGAGATCGTTCTCGTGATCCTGGCTACGTGCGGCGATGGTGGCGACTAATACAGGGCCGACTACGAGCGATATATGCGGAAAGGCTCAACGTAGGGAGGTCGCTCGCCCACGCCGACTGATGCTAGCAATCTATTGAGCGTACGTAGCGCTGATCTAGTCGACTTTCGCTGTGATCCGGATCAAGCAATAGGTCGCTTACAGCATACTCATGGTCAGGGTTAGACCCACCACGATGGCGGCGCGAGGAAGTCCGAATGAGCGCTGAGGTGCTGAACGAGTAATTGGGCTTGGACGTCCGCGGCTCCCAGCCCACGGCGGAGCAGGCGGTAAAGTAACGAACTCGGTCCGCTGCGATCGATCGGGCCGCAGCCGACCGATGGCGATCGCATCCAGAATGCTCGGGGCACGACTGGTGATACTAGCTCTGTGATCACTAAGCGTGGTCAGATGACTACATGTTTTGAGATCGCACGCAGCCTGGCTGTGATCACTGCTGGTGACGAACGCGGACGGGAGAGTCGAAACAGCGCCGCCTGTCTCTGTTACATGGGGTTACAGGAGAGCAAGCGCGAGCTAGTGGATCTCAGTGGTACCAACCTCGTTGCTGTCAGCCGACCATAACCATCGATGAGTCCGATGCCAACCCCGCCGGAGTCTCGCCAGACGGACAAGGACTCATAGTTCGATCTGATTAACTGACAAGTTGGATGTACATTCGCATCGGATTGCATCTCCGACCGCTTCCCGAGGAGCTAAATTTCAGAAGGCTCGTCAGGCCGTTGCAGTTACCATCGCCTTGGGCGTCAAACAAGCATGCCATCAATGCGACTTTACGCTTGGAACTGCCCGATTCGACTCGCAAGAGGGCGAAATGTTACAGAAAGCTGATGCTCGTCACATCGTCATCGTCGTGGGAACACGGCCGGAGATAGTCAAGCTCGCTCCCGTCATACATATTCTGGGAACAAACGCCAGGCTAATTCACACCGGCCAGCATTCCGATGACGAGCTTTCCGGTGCGTTCCTGACAGGAGCCCGCCTACCCAGCCTGAATTCCTGTCCGGGATCTGCGGCGCTCCGCGTCACGTGCAGTTCGGCCGGATGATCGAGCAGCTCGGCGACATGTTCTGCGCGGACCCGCCAGCCGCCGTCATCGTCCAAGGCGATACCAACACTGTGTCGGCGGCAGCGCAGGCGGCCAGTTATGCCGGTGTTCCCGTTATCCACGTCGAGGCCGGCCTGCGCTCCTTTGACCGGGACATGCCTGAGGAGATCAACAGGTGCGTCACCGGCGTGCTGGCCGACGTGCACTGCGCTCCCACGGCCAGAGCCGCGGCCAACCTGACCGCCGAGGGCGTCCCGGCAGAGAAGATCGAGGTCACAGGCAACACGATCGTCGAGGCCACGCTCGCCATGCTGCCGGACGACCGAGCCGCGCGAGCGATCGTCAGCGACGTGGGCGCCGATCCGGACGAGTACGTCCTGGCCACGATTCATCGCCCGGAGAACACTGACGACCCGACGCGGCTCAGGGCCATCCTCGACGAGCTGAGCAAGCTCGGCCTGCCGGTACTTCTGCCGCTGCACCCCCGAACCCGGCTCGCTGCGCAACGCCACGGCCTCACCGCGGCTCTGGACCGGCTTCGGCCTATCCCTCCGGCTGATCACAGGACGTTCCTCAGCCTGGCCCGGCATGCGCGCCTGCTGGTCTCCGATTCCGGCGGCGTTCAGGAGGAGTGCACGGTGCTCAAGCGGCCGCTCATCGTGGTCAGGAACTCAACCGAACGGCCAGAGTCCATCGACGCAGGATTCGCTCACCTGGTCCAGCCAGGGCATGCCATTGGCGACCTCGGCAGGAAATTAATCAATGACAGTGGGCTCTCTGAGCGGCTGGCGGCCATTCCCTGTCCGTTCGGGGACGGGAAAGCAAGCGAGCGGATCGCCCGATGTGTACGACGTTTCCTCTCTTGAGGGCTCATACGGCTCATGCGGCAAGTAACCTTTAGCAACATCGTGACTACTAAGCGTTACACAATGCGGTAGGGTCGCGGGGTGTCGAGCCAAACGGCATCGGGGGCCGGCGAGGGATCGCATGCCTGGCCAGAACTCTCGCTGCTCGACGCGCGGCCACATACCTGCCGCCTGATCACGCCGCGTACATGGCTGGGCGGCGTGTGCAGCCCGTGGCTTCCAGCGGATCCCCATTGCGCCGTATTGACGGGCCGGGTCAGCGCCGCTGGTGCACTTACAACCTGCTAACGCCGGGCCCTCAGTGAACCCGGCAGTACTTGGGGGGACTGCGTGAAGAGCGTTATTCAGCCTGTCAACGGCGGCCCAGTTGAAGTGCTTGACGTGCCCCGGCCTGCGCTGGGTCCGACCGAGGTCCTGGTGCGCACGATGGCATCGGTGATCACGCCGGCCACCGATCATGCTGTCACCGCCCTGGCCAGATCCGGCCTGGCCACGAAGCTACGATCCCGCCCAGACCTGGTTCGCCAGGTGATGCGCAAGGCCAGGGCCAATGGCGTCGGCGCTTCTTATCCCGTAAGCAGCCGCCCGGCCGAGGATGTGCTGCTTGGCTACTCCGCCGCGGGCGAGGTGGTGGAGGTGGGGTCGGCGGTCAGCGGCATCCGGGTCGGCCAGCTGGTGGCGACCGGCGGTGCGGGAAAGGCCAGCCACGCCGAGTTCCAGGCGGTCCCCGGCCTGCTGTGCTCGATCATCCCCGACGGGGCGCCGGTCACGGATGCCGCGTTCACTGCGGTGGCGGCGATCGCGCTGCACGGCCTGCGGCTGGCCGAGGTGGGCCCGGGCGCAAAGGTAGCGGTGATCGGCCTCGGCCTCGTCGGCCAGCTCGCGGCCCGGCTCGCCATGGCGGCCGGCTGCGACGTGGTCGGCATCGACCCGGACGCTCATGCTCGCATCATCGCGGCCGGTTCAGGTGTCCTGGCCCTCGATGAGCAGGAAAGCGTGACCAACGGCCGGGTGCTGGCGTGGTCGCGCGGACGGGGCGCGGACGCGGTCCTGATCTGCCCGGCCGACCCTTCGCCGGGGCCGGTGACGCGCGCGGCCGCGCTGTGCCGCGACCGGGCCGCCGTCGTGATTGTGGGCGACATCTGCCTGGACTTCGACCGCGCACCGTTCCATGAGCGGGAGCTTTCGCTGCGGTTCGCTCGTTCCTACGGCCCGGGCCGCTATGACATGTCGTACGAAGCCTGGGGGGTGGACTACCCGGTGGGACAGGTGCGCTGGACCGAGGGCAGGAACTTCGAGGCGGTGCTGGACCTGCTGGCTTCCGGGCGGCTCAAGGTGGCCGATCTTGTCACCCACAGCTTCGACATCGGTGACGCCGCCACGGCGTACAAGCTCATCGAGGAGCGAGCCGACCCGTACCTGGCCGTGCAGCTCAGCTATCCGGCCGAGCCTGCTGCTGACGATCCGGTGGTGCTCCGGCCGACCGCGCCCAAGCCGTCGCCTGGGGTCGGCTGGATCGGCGCCGGGGCGTTCTCGACCGAGACACTCCTGCCCGCGTTCCGGCGCGCGGGGTTCAGCCGGTTCGTGGCGGTGAGTTCGGCGAGTGGGATCACGGCCCGCCGGGCCGCGGAGCGGCATCGCTTTGAGAAGGCGGTCTCCGGCACGTTCCCGGTCATCGATGACCCGGACGTCGATGTCGTGGTGATCGCCACTCCGCACAACACGCACGCCGAGCTGGCGACGATGGCGCTGAAGGACGGGCGGCATGTGTGGTGTGAGAAGCCGCTCGCGCTGACCATGGATGAGCTCGGAGAGGTCGAGGCCGCCTGGGAGGCATCAGGGCGGCAGCTCATGGTCGGGTTCAACCGCCGGTGGTCGACCGCGGTCCTGGTCGCCCGGGGCGCGCTCGTCGAAGTCACTTCGCCCTGGTACCTCGTGTACCGGGTGGCAGCCGGGCCGGCCGATGGCCACTTGTATGCCGACAGGCGGCAGGGCGGGCGGCTGCTCGGCGAAATGTGCCAGTTCGTCGATACCGCCCAGGCGCTGATTGGCGCCGATATCGACGAGACGGTCGCGCTTCATGGCGGCGGCCAGGGTGCGGACCCGGGTGTGGCCGACGGTGATGCGGTCGTGTCGCTGCGGTTCGCCGACGGGTCTCTGGCGACTATCTGCTACGGCAGCGCTCAGCCACGGGCGGGCAGCGAGTGGATCGAGATCACGGCCGGGTCCCGGCGGCTCGTCATCGACGACTTCCGCTCCGCGAAGCTGGACGGCAGAACGCTCTGGAAGGGGCGCCAGGACAAGGGTCACCAGGCCAGCGTCGCCGCATTCTGGCAGGCGCTGCGGGGGCGGCAGGCGCTGCCGACCAAGGCCATGCTGGCCACGACGCGCGCCACTATCCAAGCCGCAGGTTCTGGCTGAACTCAGCGTTCCGGACCTGATCCTCCCGGCTGGCCATTGCGCGGCTGGGACTGCGGGGCGTTCGTCGTTATCGTGGCCAGCACGGGAGTTGTTCCGTGGTGGGTGGCAGTGAGCGACATCATCAGTTCTGGACGGGACCGCGAGCCCCGCTGGCGGTGGCGGCGGTGGCAGCTGGTGCTGGCCGCGGCCTGCATCGTGGTCGCACTGGCTGCCGCTCTCATCTGGTACCTGCCAGGGCTGCGACAGCATGGTGCGCGAACGCGGCCAGCTGCCGCCGGCCCGAGTCCGGCGACGCGAGGGGAATCCGGCCCGTCTGTTCCCGCACCGCCTGCGCTGCCGATCAAGCCTGCCCAGATGACCGGCCAGCCGCTGCCGCGCGACGCCAGTCTGTGGCTGGCGCTGGGCGGCTACAGGCCAGCCTGGCTCTCGGTGACGACCGGCCGCACTGAGCCGATCCACGGGCTGCCCCGGCGCGGCAGCGGCTATCAGCTCACCCGCATCGCAGGCGGCTGGGCCGCACAGCCATTCCCCGGTAACAACGCTGACTGCGCCAACTGCGCTCCCCGGCCGCCGCCGGTGTACTACGTCGCCGATGGATCACGGGCCGCGAGCCGCATTGGCGCCGCCGACTTCACCGCCCCGGCCGCTGCTCCCGGCGCCCTGTGGCTGGTCAGCTACCAGCGTGGTGCGGACATGAACGCCGCGGCCGGCACTGCGCAGCAGGTCAGCGTCACCGGTGCCGCGCTCGGACCCCGCCTCACGCTCCCAGCCGGGTACGTGATCGACCAGGGAACCCGCGCGGGCCTCCTGCTGGTGCAGGAACAAGTGAGCGGCTCCAGCCCGGCCAGGTACGAGCTGTGGGATCCGGGCGCCCGGCGGGTGACACGTTCATTCGTGAATCTGATCGCGGCCAGCCCCGCCGAGATTGCCTGGATGCCCAGCTGCACCACGGGCTGCCGGGCGCAGATACTCCACCTGCCCGGCGGTCGCGTCCAGGAGATCTCCCTTCCGGGGCGGGGCCAGTCCTACGATGGCGCGTTCAGCCCGGACGGCCGGCTCCTGGCCCTGCAGGTGACCGCCAGGGTCAACGCGGCTGGCCGGCCCGCCGCGACCCGGCTCATGATCGCGATTGTCGCGACCGGGCGGATAACTGGCGTGCCCGGGACCACGGTCGGCAGCGGGACCGGGGTTTCGTTCGGCTGGCAGGCTGGCAGCCATCGGCTGATTGCCGACGTGCCCTTCGGTGTGCCGGGGCGGTATGACTGGCAGTTTGCGGTGTGGCGGCCCGGTGATGCCCGGCTTTCCATCGCGCTCGCCCAAGCGCCGGCTCGTGGCCGGTTATCGACCAGGGCCCCTACTAACGCCGCGTGTATCAGTGGCCCGCGCCACGCCTCTTACGAAATAACAGGGGGTACTTACGTAAGGAGCGTCAAGATGGCATCACCATCTCCAGGAGGGGCCGACACGACGGAATACTGGGAAGCCGGCATTTCCAGGGTGTTCACCCCGCCCATCCTCCCGCCGTTCGGCAGTGGCGTGATCGCTGTCGCCGCCCAGGAGCCCGGGGCAGAGACCGGAGCCGCGATCACCTACAACGGGGCCATCTTCACCAGCCAGTCCTGGAGCACCGGCCCGCCGATCCCGTTCCTGATCAAGGATCTGGAACCAGCCGAGGTCAGGAAGATCCGGGACCAGATCGTCGACCAGTTGCGGGGCCCAGGCAGCGGCCTGGACGACCTTCCGCTCCGGGCCTTCGTGGAGGTGGCCAAGCTCTACCTCGAGCCGGGGCCCTCGGACCGCTTCACCACCGCGACCTTCGGAACGATCACGCAGTCCAGCCCGGGTGAGTACCTGGGCGAGGTGAGCTGGGCCGGTGACATCACCGGCACGGTGCTCGGATCCGCGCAGAACATCTCGGCCCAGTCGCACCTCGCGGCCGTCGCGGCCGGGAACCCAGCCCCGCTGCGCGAGGCTGACCTGCGCTCCCTGGCCCTGGCGCTGCAGAGCGCACTGGCCGAGCAGGCAGCCGACCCGCAGTGGCAGGGGCTGCTGGACCTCGCCGAACAGGCGCTGCCGTAATAGCGGGACAGCGGTGGGGTGCCGAACCGAAGGCCGGCTCCCCGGCCGCTGTCGATCCTGCTCAGCAGGGGTTGGTGATGATGTTGCGGAAATCCTCATACTTGAACAGGGGTGCAGGCTGACCTGCGCTGTTCACGTCGGCTTGTACAGCACCTGGCCGAAGGTGTTGGCGGCGCTGGCCGTCTTGGACCCGGTCTGGTGCGTGGGCAGGTCGGCGGGCTCAGGCCGGGCCACCACCCGGACAAAGGTCTGGCCATTGAACCTAGGCCAAGCAGGTTGGGCCGCGACACTGGTGGGCGAGTTCGGTGTAATGTCCTCGCGAGCTTCTCGGCTGCAATAGCGCGGATGGGGCAAGCTACCATGAACGTTGGGTGGCCTGGCCGGGTTGCACGGGGGGTGCAGAGATCTCGGTGCCACGACAGGGGAACGCAGAAAGCATGCCCGCTGTGATGCGGGAGCTGCTGTCGAGTATGCCCGCAACGGCTCATCAGGCCGGGCCTGATCTGGCCGCCGAGTTCGCCAACGAGGCGTATCGCCGGCTGGAGGCACTGACCGAGCAGCTGGCCGCTGCGGACGAGCGGTACCAGGCTCTGTTCGAGACCATGCCGCTCGGCATCATCCACTTCAGCGCCGACGAGTCGGTCATCGCGGCAAACCCGGCAGCATGCGACATCACGGGCATTAAGGCGACCGCGATGACCACCTGGCCCTTGCCGCCGGCCCTGCAGGCGCTGCACGAGGACGGCTCGCCGTACCGGCGGGAGGACCTGCCATCGGCGGTGGCGCTGCGCACCGGTGAGGTGGCCGAGGCGGTGATGGGGATACCGCACGCCCGGACGGGCGAGTTGCACTGGCTGCGCGTGACCGCGTTTCCCGATGCCCGGAACCACGAGGGGCAGCCGCAACGGGGATACTCGATCGTCGCCGACCTCACCGAGCAGCGCAGGATGGAGGCTGCCCGCGCCGAGGCTGACAGCACCCGGAAGCAGCTCACATTCCTGCTGCGTGCCGGTGCGCTCGCGGCCGCCACCAGGAACCGGCACGACCTGGTTGATCACGCCGCCCAGATGGTGGTTCCCGGCCTGGCAGATCACTGCGTGGTCTTCCTGCCAACAGGGGAAGGCACCCTGTACGCCACCTCGCTGGCCCACCGTGATCCGGACCGGGCTCCCGTTCTCGCCGAATTCCGCAGCCATAAGATCCCCACGGCCGGCCCGATGGCGATCCAGGTGGCCTATACCACCGGGACCAGCCAGGTTCTGTGCGGAGCCGCTGCCCAGCTACCGCAATGGCATGAGCTGGACTCCGAGCTGGGCGATACCCTCGCCCGCCTGCGGGCCGACAGCGTGCTGGCGGCGCCGATCATGGCCGGGCACCGCCCGCTCGGGATTCTCTCGCTGGCCCGCGACGCAGACCGGCCGCACTTCGCCGAGACCGACGTGCAGGTGGCCGAGGAATTTTCCCGGCTCCTGGCCGATGCGATGGCTAACGCGGAGACCTCGGCCCGCGAGCACACTATCGCCGAGACCCTGCAACGCGCTGTCCTGCCTGGCACCCTCCCTGCCGTCCCCGGTCTGGACCTCGCGGTGAGCTACCTGTCCGCCAGCGACGGCGTCCACGTCGGTGGCGACTGGTACGACGTCTTCCCGCTCGGCGGCAACCGGGTCGGGCTGGTCATCGGCGACGTGGCCGGCCACAGCATCACCTCAGCGTCGATCATGGGCCAGGTCCGGAGCATGCTCCGCGCCTACGCCATTGACCACCCTCACCCCGGCGACGTGCTGCAGCGGACAAACACCGCCCTGGCGCGGTTGCTGCCCGAGGCGATGGCCACTGCCGTCTACGCCGTTCTCGACCTGGCCACCGGCGACCTTACCTACGCCAACGCCGGGCACCCGCCGCCGCTTATCACCACCGGAAGCGGGCACGCCGAATACCTCGACGACGCGCCGGGTGTCATGCTCGGCGCCTGCGACGACATCTCCGTGTCAGCCGGCCAGCGACGGCTCACTCCCGGCACCGGGCTCCTGTTCTACACCGACGGCCTGATCGAAGACCGCTGCCGTGATATCGACGAGGGCCTCGGCGCACTCGCCGCCACCCTGAAGCAGCCCGGGGCCCGCACGGCGGACCAGGTCCGCGCCGCCGCTGAGAGCGTGCTTCAGGGCAAGCCTTCCCGCGCGGATGACGTCTGCCTGCTAGCCGCCCGGCTGGCGGGCTGACCGCAGCGTCGTGCGCTCCGCCCCCAGCGCTGTAAGCCAGAGTGTCCGGCTGCGCGGCGGGGTCCAATCATACTGACGCCGCTCATATGGGGTTTAATCACTAAATAGGGCCTTGCAATCAGTTTTGCAACTTCTACGATGAAGGCATGCCGGTCCCGGGCGCGGCCTGGGACACATGAATTCGCCCGACGGTCAGCCAGTCTTGGCTCCTGCGGCAGGTGGTGCTGGTGCACACATCGCATTCATGACCGGGCGCCCCGGGGGGGCCATGCCCAGGTTCAGCCGGGCGGTCATCGAGAAGGAGAACGACATGACCACACAGGACGATCCGGCCCTCAGCTCAGGCCCGGTAACCAGGCAGGTTAGCGAGCCCGTCCCGGCCATGTGGGCACCCGGGCCCGGCCATGCTTACCCGGCCACGGCGCCGGGGGTACCGCTGGCGGGGTACGCATTCGCGTTCGCCGTCGGATTCCTGGGGCTGGTCGAGACCGGGATCCTGTCGAGCGCAGCGAACGATATCTTCATCGCGACATGCTTCGGGATCGGCGCTGTGGGGCTGCTCATCGGCGGGCTCTGGGAGTTCCGGGGCGGGGAGCTGTTCGGCGGCACGTTCGGCGTGGGCTACGCGGGATTCCTGTTCTCCACCGCCCTGATACTGAAGTTCTTCGCTCCCGCAATCATCACCGCCGCGGGCCCCCTCGCCTTCGGCCACGCGTTTGCCGCGTGGCTGATCATGTGGGCACTGTTCACGGCGGTGTTCGCGATCGGCGCGCGGAGCATCAGCTGGGCCGCTTTCGCGCCGTTCTCGCTGGCGTTCGTGGTCCTCATAGTCCTGGCCATCGCCAACCTCGGCGGCACGGCAAGCTGGACCGGAACCGTCAGCAAGATCGGCGGCTGGGTAGCCATCCTGGACAGTATCGCCGCAGGGTACCTGGCCAGCGCGATTCTGCTCAACGTGACCCTCGGCAGGGAAGTGCTTCCGCTGTGGCCTGCCAAGTCCCGCCAGGCGTGATCAGGTCCAGGAGGGCTTGGGTGGAGCCGGTCGGCGGGCGGCGGGCGGGGATGACCGCGGCGATGTCGCGGCGTATCGGCGGAGTGACGGTGACGGTGCGGATCCCCCCGCCGGTGCCGCGGATCGCCGCGGGTGGGAGCAGGGCGAGACCCAGGCCGTAGCGGACGAACTCGGTCAGGTACTGCATGTTCTGCGCCTCGCAGCTCACCCGGCGGGCCAGACCGGCCGTGGCACAGGCGGAGTCGATCTGCGCGCTCAGCGCGGAGTCGGTGCGGTAGTCGACGAACTCGCGCTCGCGCAGGGCCCGGTCGTTGAGCCGGATCGCGGTCCGGGTGGCCAGCGGGTCGCCCGCGGGCACGGCGAGGACGAGGTCGTCGTGGCCGAGCCCGATGCGAGTCAACCGGGCCGTATCGACCGGGCCGTCGAGGAAGGCGATGTCCAGTTCGGCGTCGACTACCGCACGAGCCAGCGACGACGCGGCGGTGTGAGTGAGCCGGATCGTGACGCCGGGGTGGTCCCGGTGCAGGCGAGCCAGCGCGGCGGGCAGGTCGACGACGCCGAGAGTCTGGATCGCACCGACCAGCAGCCGGCCGTGCAGCTCGCCGCGGATACCGGCGACCGCTGCCTGGCCCTCCTCGGCCGCGGCCAGGGCGCGGCGGGCGGGCGGCAGCAGCGCCTGCCCGGCCGGGGTGAGCGCGACGCGCCGGTTATCGCGCACGAACAGCGCATCGCCCAGCTCTCGTTCGAGCGCGTGGATCGAGGCGCTCAGGCTGGACTGCACGACGTGCACCCGGGCGGCCGCGCGGGTGAAGTGCAGCTCTTCGGCGACCGCGACGAAATGTCCGAGCTGGCGCAACTCCATCAATCGAGTGTATCGATGCTGATGTTCGGAACTATCTGTTGGACCGATCAACGTCGGCCTGTGACAGTGGAACGGACAGTCCCGACCATGACCGGAAGGCATCCCGCTATGACCCGCAGTACTCCCGCGTCGTATCCGCCGGTGCTCGTGCGCGCCGAGCAGGCCGAGCAACTGCCCTCGATCGGGCACATGCTGCTGGCCGACAGCCCGGCCACCCTGGGCGCCCTGAGCAGCCACCGGGTGAGCCTCGGCCCGGGCGGTGCCGGGGCCGTGCCGCACCGGCACACGCACTCCAGCGAGCTGTTCTATGTCATCGACGGCGCCCTCGACGTGCTCCTCGGCGACGACGTCGCCACCGCCCGCAGCGGGGACCTGCTCGTTGTCCCGCCCGGCGTCGCACACGCCTTCGGCGCCCACCGCGACTCCGGGGCGGACGCCTTGATCGTGATCACCCCCGGGATCGAGCGGTTCGACTACTTCCGCCACGTCGTCCAGGTACGGCAGGGAGCCGAGCCGCGGGACGTGCTGCTCGGCTTGCAGGACACCTTCGACACCCACTTCCTCGACAGCCCCATCTGGGACGCCACCCGCACCGCCATCGGCACCGGCCACCAGCCCACAGCTCACTCCGCAGGAAAGGATCAGCGATGACCTTCACCGACACCGAGATCGGCTACATGGCGAGCCAGGACCTCGGCCGGCTGGCCACCGTGGCGCCGGACGGCACCGTGCAGGTCAACCCCGTCGGGTTCACCCACAACCCGGCGCTTGGCACCATCGACATCGGCGGCTACCGGATGGCGGCCAGCCGCAAGTTCCGCAACCTGGGCACCAACGACCGCGTCGCGTTCGTCGTCGACGACATCGCTTCCCGCGACCCCTGGCGGGTGCGCTGCCTGGAGATCCGCGGCACCGCCGAACAGATCCACACCGACGCCGGGCACGGCGGCGGGACCGATGGCGCGCTCATCCGCATCCACCCCCGGCGCGTCATCAGCTTCGGCCTCGACAAGCCCGACCTCGAACCCCACCAGCTGGTCGCCAACGCCCGCGACATCGCATGATCCGGTTTCGGAAAGGAGCCAGCCCTGCTTCGCCCGTCACCTCATCGGAGACGGCGTGGTTAGCCGAGGCTGAACTCGCCCTGCCGCAGGCCGCTGGCAAAGGCCCGCCAGGCAGGCTCTGGCTAAACTGAGCCTGGCGCCCCGGGAAGCCTGGTCGGGAACCACATCATCATTTCCTGACCAAGGAGCAGCCCGTGTTGGCCGATATTCAGACCTTTGCCTTGCTGGTGCTGCTGACGGGCGCCGTGGGCCTCGTCGCGGTGCTGTCCAGCCACCTGACCCAGTGGATCAAGATTCCGTCACCTGCGCTGGTTCTGGTGGGCGCGGCGATCGCGGTGAAGATCGTCCCCGCGCTGCACGCACCGCCGCAGCAGGCCGTCGAGCGCGTCGTCACGGTCGCGCTGGCGTGCATCCTGTTCGACGGCGGCATGCACATCGGCTGGTCCCGGTTCCGGTCGGCCGCCGCGCCGATCGCCACGGCCGGCGTCCTGGGCACGTTCCTGACGACGGCGGCGGCCGCGGTGCTCCTGCACATGGCCCTGGGTGTGCCCTGGTATGTCGCGCTGCTCGTCGCCACGGCGATCGCCCCGACGGACCCGGCGATGGTGTTCTCTGTCCTGGGCCAGCGCGAGATCTCCGGCCGCAGCGGAACCATCCTGGAAGGGGAATCGGGCGCTAACGACCCGGTCGGGATAGCGCTCATGACGGCCCTCATCGCCGCCGGAGGCCTCAGCTGGGAAGCGTTCGCCAAGGCCGGGGCCGGGTTCGGAGTCCAGATGGGCGTCGGCGCGGCCGTCGGGATAGCGGGCGGGCTGGGCCTGCTGTGGTTCACGCGCCGGGTGCCGCTGCCCAGCGAGGGCCTGTATCCGCTGCGGTCGCTGGCGGGCGCGCTGCTGATCTACGGCGTGGCCACACTGGCCCACGGCTCCGGGTTCCTGGCCGTGTTCATAGCCGGGATCGTTCTCGGGGACAAGCCCGCTCCCTTCAAGCGGGAGATCGAGCGGTTCCACAGCGCGCTGGCCAGCCTGGGCGAGATCGTCGCGTTCGCGGTCCTCGGCCTGACGATCAACCTGTCCGTGCTGGCCCGGGCCGACGTGTGGGTGCCCGGGCTCATCGCGGGCGCGGTTGTCGCGTTCGTCATCCGGCCGCTGCTGGTCGGGCTGTGCCTCGCGCCGGCGCGGCTGGCCGGCCGGGAGCGCGCCTTCATCCTGTTCGCCGGGCTCAAGGGAGCCGTGCCGATCCTGCTGGGAAGCTTTCTGCTCGCCACGCATATCCCCGACGCGGAGCGCTACTACGAGATGATCGTGATCGTCGTGATCTTCTCGGTGCTTGTCCCAGGCAGCCTCGTCCCTGCGGCCGCCAGGCTGCTCCGCATCCGGATGCGCACGGTGGAGCCGCAGCCGTGGGCGGTCGGCGCGCGGCTGGCCGACGAGCCCAGCGGCGTGCACCGGCTGACGATCAAGGCTGGCTCGCCCGCCGACGGCCGGACGGTCGGCAGCCTGGCCCGGCTGCCGGGCGATGCGTGGGTCAGCTTCGTGGTGCGGGACGGCCAGCTGGTGGCGATCAGGAAAGACACCGTCCTGCGCGCCGGCGACGACGTGCTGGTCCTGGCCGATCCCGGCCTGCGCAGCGAGCTAGCCACCGCATTCGAGGGGTAGCCGTGCCGCTGACGCCGCACACCGGCGGCCGCTACCAGCGGAGCTGAGCGATCTTGTCGTAGTCAGCCGCCGAATACCCGACCAGGCCGTCCGACAGCGCGAAGACCCACTCCTGGACACCAAGGGACAGCGCCAGGCGGCTGCAGCGGGCGCAGAAATGAGGATCCTCCAGCCGGACCGAGTCATCGGTCTCCAGCCGCACGTAGATCAGCGTCGATCTAGCCAGTCTCCGCCAGCCATCACCCTGGCGAGCCAGCGTGATCGCCCGCTGCTCGGCGTGCGTGCGGCAGAGGTCATGAACACCGTGGTCCGCGACCTTGCAGTAGCAGTGGTCCTCACCGGGAAACGGCACCCCGTTCGTCCCCCACGCCAGCAGGCTGCCGTCCGTCACCAGCACCGCGGCATGCCGCGTCTTGGCGTGCGAATCGCGGGCCAGTTCGGCCGCGCGCTCCACCATCTGCTGGGCCACATGGCTGTCCTGGCGTGTCAGCGGCCGCCGCTGCGGCCCCGGCTCTGGCTCCACTGCCACCCCCTTTGCCGTACCGGTGCAAAGATCTACTGTAACGAGACGCCAGAGAGGGCGGCCGGTGAGCCGGCCGCCCTCCACGGATGGAACCGCTCAGGCTGTGGCGCGCTGACGGCGCCTGCTGAGCTGGTAGGCCGCGCCCACCAGCAGGAGCAGGGCGATCGCGCCGAGCGTGATCGGCGTGGTCATCCCCGGCAGGATCGGCACCGGGGCCAGGTTGGCGGCGTTGCACACCGAGACCCCGATGTCGAGGGTCTGCGTGCTGCCGAGCAGCGACACGTGGATCGCTGACACGGTCAGGGTGCCGTCACCCGCAGTGGTCTGGCGTTCAGCGTGATCGTGGCGATGCCGGGCACGCCGACGACCGTGTTCGGCGCCGGGTTGGAGGCCAGCGTGTTCGTCCCGCCCGGACGGTTGACCCGCCCGTTGCTGATATGGGCGCTGCCGGTCACCGCCCCGGTGTTCGTGTTGAAGTGGCACGACGAGTCCACCGACGTCGCCCGCAGCGTCGCCACGGCGTTCAGCAGGGCCGTGACGCCGTTAACCGTCGCGGTGGAGCTGGTCGGCCCCGCGGTGGCGTGCGCGACGCCCGTGGTCAGCAAGCCCGTGATGTTGGCGTTCGCCACCGTCACCGGCGAGGTGCCCGGGAACGTGGCCTGGCCGACCGGGCTGGCACTGATCAGCCCGGTCGCGGACGAGGCATAACCCGTGTTCGGCGACGCCGCCGCCGCGGGCAGCGCGGCCGCGACCAGCAGGCCGCCGCTCAGCGTGAGCGCGCCGGCCGCTTTGATGAATCCGTGCGTGGTCAACCTCATGCAGATATCCCCCTTGATTTAGTGCTCCCCCATCATTTCTGTGAGCATTTGCAGCCCACCGACCGTCACGAGCTGGTCCTCAGGCAGCTCGAGATCGGCCAGGTACTCGGCGTTCCGCGCCGTCTTGAACCATTCGCTGCGGTGCTGCAGGATCCGCCAGAACGCCCGCCAGGACGTGACGTAGAAGATCAGGACGTAGAGCGAGTACCCGAAGCCGAGCCCGACCGCGCGGACGATGCCGAGCTGCGCCTCACACCGCCTCAGATACAGCGGGCCCCAGAGCACGAACGGCCCCAGCCCGGCGACGAGATAGAAGATCAGGATCATCCAGCCGCCGTTCAGCACCCAGTTCTGCATCGCGGCCGGCCCGGCGGCGTAGTTGGCGAGGAACACGAGGCCGGGCACGGGATAGACGATCGTGCCCACGAGCTGGAGCCACGGCTGGATCAGGTAGTAGGAGGCCTCCAGGGCCGAGATCGTGGACACGTGCTTGGACGTCCAGAGCCGGCGCAGGTAGACCCCGCACTGCATGGTGCCCTGGCCCCACCGGGTCCGCTGCCGGACCAGGCGCCGGATGTCGGGCAGGCCCTCCTGGTCGACGTGGGTGTCCTGGGTGTACTCGTTGCGGTGGCCGGTCAGCATCAGGTGCAGGCTGAGCTCGTAGTCGTCGAGCAGGGCGCCGCGCCATGGCCGCCCGTTCTCGTCGGCCACCACGTCCAGCGCGGACAGCCGGGTGAACTGGCCGTTGCCGCCCAGGCCGACGCTCCGGGTGAACCGCCGGGTGAGCTGGATGGCGGAGATCGGGACCCGGAACTCGAGATCCTGGAGCCGCACCAGGACGTGCCCGAACGCGTTCACGAACTGGCCCCGGCCCGGGAACGGGTGCCGGTCGTTCCGGTTGAGCATCCGCACCAGGATCTGGACCGAGCCGACCGCCATGTCGCCGAACAGGGTGGGGCCCGCGCACACGTCCAGGCAGTTGGGCGCCGGCCGCCCGTCCGCGTCGATGACCCCGACGACCGTCCGGCTGCGGTCGGCCGCGGGCGGCAGCCACGCGCCGAGCGCCCGGTACGCCGCGTTGAGCGCGTCCCCCTTGCCGGTCTGCGCGTTCGGGGACCGCCGTGACACCAGGTGAATCATGGGGTCGCGCCGGGCCCGCATCCCGGCGATCGCGCGGGTGCAGTCGTCGCTGTCATCGTCGATGACCCAGACGTGCACGGCGGGGAACGCGGACCGCAGGTAGTCGATGGTCGGCCCGATCACGCGCTCCTCGTTCAGGGCCGGAACGAAGAAGTGCCAGGCGAGTGACTTGGGGTCGCCCGCCCGCCGGGTCCGGTCGCGGACGAACGGGATCACGATGATCACTGCGTACGTGATGAACGCGACGCTCATCATCAACGCGACGGCCTGAGCCAGCGCGATGGCGACCTGCCCGGCTGAACTGTTCACTGTGCTGCCCTCCGATGCCAGCGGCGCAATGCGGCCATGAGCTGGCCGCCTCGGGATGTGAGGATGAGCGTGAGCAGCGCCAGGGCGAGAGCGATGCACACGATGCTGACCAGGGAGCCGAGCACCAGGTGACCCACCTGGTAACCGGTCCCGATGCCGCCCACGCGGATCGCCAGCGCGATGACGCCGATCCGCAGCAGGTTCCCGGCGACCATGACGGCGGCGGCCACGGCCAGGGCTTTAGCGACCCGGCGCACCGGGAGACGGCGCGGGATCATCAGCAGGATGCCCAGGCCGCACAGCGGCGCGATCAGCAGCGCCGAACTGCAGTCCGGGGTGATCACCAGCCCGAAGGCGCTGGCCGACCCGAGCCCGAACCAGATGATCGGCGCCCTGGACGCGGCCAGGGTCGGCGTCACCAGGTCGTAGACCTGCGCGGCGGCCGCCGCCTCCAGATGGCGGAACTGGTACTGGAACACCAGCAGCGAGATCGCGATCAGCGCGAGCAAGGCGATCGCGATGATGCGGCTCCGGAACAGACCCGCCGGGCGGACGAGGCAGTGGTGGCCGGCGGAGCGTAATGGCTGAAGCAGATCAGGCGGGCCGGGGTGGCGCTGCACAGCGTGGGGTCTCCTTCAGGTGGCTCCGGGTTTCACCAGCTCAGGCCGCATGCGCCTGGCCAACTCTGATCACTCTTAGTAAGCAGACTGCAGCTTAGAGTTACTCAGAGTCGCCGGCAACCACAAACGCCGGACCCGCCCCACGCGGGCGCTGTCGGAAGTAGGCTGGCCGGCCCGGCCGCGGCCGCCTGCCCGGGAGACACAAGCTTGCCGAGGTCAGCGCCTGCCGCGTCCGCGGTATCCGGCCGACATGGCGACCGCGCCCCGGCCGGTGGCCCGGATCGCGGTGAGGGCCGGTTCGGCCGCTGCGGGCAGCGCGGCCGGCTGGGCCGGCGGTCCGGCGATGGAACGCAGCAGGGCCGAGCCCGGGCTGACGTTAGCGGCCAGCGGGACCACGCCCGCCTGGCGCATCAGCACACGCACGTCACCCGCCTGGGCCGGGCTCTGCACGGTGATCACCACGCCGGACGCCCCGGCCCGGGCGGTCCGGCCTGACCGGTGCAGGTAAGCCTTGTGCTCGGCCGGGGGATCCGCGTGGATCACCAGGTCGATGCCGTCCACGTGGATACCGCGCGCCGCGATGTCCGTCGCGACCAGGACGCGGGCCGTGCCCGCGGCGAACGACGCCAGGTTCCGCTCCCTGGCGCCCTGCCCGAGGTTGCCGTGCAACTGGACCACCGACACCCCGGCCCCGGTCAGCTGCCGGGTGAGCTTCTGCGCGCCGTGCTTGGTGCGGGTGAAGACCAGCGACCGGTTACTGCCGCCCGCGAGTGCGGCGACGACGGCCACCCGGTCGCCTGGGGCCACGGTGAGCAGATGATGGACCAGGGCGGCCGGGGTGACGGCCGGGTCCACCTCGTGCACGGCAGGCTCGTTCAGGAAGCGCCGCACCAGCACATCGACGGCGTGGTCGAGAGTGGCCGAAAACAGCATCCGCTGGCCTTCCGGCGGGGTAGCCTCCATCAGCCGCCGCACCACAGGGAGGAAGCCGAGGTCAGCCATGTGATCGGCCTCGTCGAGCACGCTGATCTCCACATCGCCCAGGTGGCAGTGCCCCTGCTGGATGAGGTCGGCCAGCCGCCCGGGGCAGGCGACGACGATGTCCACGCGATTACGCAGGGCCGCCACCTGGGGATTCTGCCCGGTGCCGCCGAAGATGGTGGCCACGCTCAGATGCATGGCCCGGGCCAGCGGCGCGAGCACGGCCTGGACCTGGCTGGCCAGCTCACGGGTGGGCACGAGGACGAGGCCACGCGGGCGGCAGGCGCTGGTGTAACCGTCGGCCAGCCCGGCGACCATCGGGATCGAGAACGCGAGCGTCTTGCCGGAGCCGGTGCGGCCCCGGCCCAGGATGTCCAGCCCGGCCAGCGCATCCGGCAGCGTGGCGGCCTGGATCGGGAACGGCGTGGTGATGCCGGCCGTGGTCAGGGCGGTCACCACCGGCTCGGGGACGCCGAGAGCCGCAAAGGTCACGTCGGGCGGGGCAACGTTCCGCGGCCCGTCCTGAGCCGGGCCGGGCTGGGATGCGCGGGCCGGCGGTGTGCCCGGCCGGGCCGAGGCAGGCCGGCGCCGGCGTCGGCGCGCAGGGGTTTGTTCGATGGGCAGAGCTGTCAAAGGAGTGTCTTTCGGATCTGGGTGGCCGCATTTGGAGGGCCGCCACATCCGTGGAAACCAGCTCGCTCACCGAGCGATGTACGACCGGCGCGCACCCTGATGGCGGCGCCTCACGATCTATCGTGTGCCCTTACCCTATCGCACGCGGTTTTAGCCGCTGCGGTGGCGCGCCGGGCCGTGACCGGCTACAGCCGCTCGGTGAGCCACCGCCAGCCGTGCTGCTCGTCATGCACGGGCCGGATGATGGCCGGCTGGGCCGCGTCGGACAGCTCGGCGATCATCCTGAGCAGCTGCAGGTGAAAATCCGCGGGCGTGTGCGCTGCTTCATGCGTCTGGTCCTGCACGAGAGTCACCACCGCCTGCTCACCTCCGGACAGCCGGACAGTGACGTTCCCGTTGTAATCGCGGCCCACCGCGGCGATGGCACCGGCCCGGACGATATCGGTGCCGTCGTCCTTGGCCACCCAGACGGCCGGTGCAGCCATACGCCCTACCTCCCTGGTCTCGCACCAACAGAGTCCCACATTGACATCAACTCCCCCGGACGGCGGGCCGGGGCCGCCGTCCCAGAAGAACGTGCCAGGTCACAGCGAGCCCCAGACCTCCTGCGCGGTCTCGACGATCAGCCGGAGCTTCGCCCACTGCTGGTCCTGGGTGAGGTCGTTGCCCTCCTTGGTGGAGGAGAACCCGCACTGCGGGGACAGGCACAGCTGGTCGAGGTCGACGAACCGGGCGGCGTCGTCGATCCGGCGCTTGAGGTCGTCCTTATTCTCCAGCTCGCCGCGCTTGGTCGTGACCAGCCCGAGCACGACCCGCTTGCCCTTGGGCACGAACCGCAGCGGCTCGAAGCCCCCGGAGCGCTCGTCGTCCCACTCGCAGAAGAACCCGTCGACGTCGAGCCGGTTGAACAGCGCGTCGGCGACGAACTCGTAGCCGCCCTCGGCCGCCCACATGCTCTGGTTGTTCCCGCGGCACATGTGCGTGGTCACCGCGAGGTCCGGCGGCCGGCCGGCCAGCGCCTTGTTGATGTTCTCGATGTAGCGCTCATGCTGGTGCTCGGGATCCCCGCCGATGTCGGCCACGTGCTGGCGCTGGGCCGGGTCGTTCATGTACGCCAGGCTGGTGTCGTCGAACTGCAGGTAGCGGCAGCCGAGCTCGTACAGCCCGCGGACCTCCTGGGCGTAGGTGCCCGCCAGGTCGGCCCAGAACTGGTCGAGGTCGGGATAGACGGTCTCGTCGATGGCCGAACGCCCGCCGCGGTAGTGCACCATGCTCAGCGACGGGATCGTGAGCTTCGGCACGGCGGTCGTGACCGTGTTGGCCAGGAACGAGAACGCATCGCCGAAGATGGTGTGCTCGAGGGTGAGCGGGGCGACGACATGCGCCGCGGGCGGCGCCCACTCGTAGGTCTTCTGCTCGTTGTGGAACGCCACCCGGATCGTGTCGTCCTGCACCTTCCGGACGCCACCGAGCTCGTAGATGAAGTCCATGTGCCACGACTCGCGGCGGAACTCGCCGTCGGTGGCCGCCCGGAGCCCAGCCTCCTCCTGCCTGCGCACCACGCCGCGGATCGCCGCGTCCTCGATGTCGCGCAGCCCGTCGGCGCTGATGCGCCCGGCCGCGAAGTCGTCACGCGCCTGCAGTACCGGGGGCGGGCGCAGCAGGCTGCCGACGTGATCGGCGCGGAACGGCGGCCGCCCGGTATTCGAGGTCTCGGGCATTCGGACGTCTCCTCCTCTGTGGATCGCTCACAGAATCGTAGACAACGTCCGGTGGGCCAGGTTCAGGCCGGGCTGGGGAAGAAGGGCCGCGCCCGCCGCGGCTGACGGACCGCATTCCCCTTGCAGGCGGGCGCCGACCCAGTTTCCAGGTGTACTCCGCGAACATGACGACTGGATTAAGACGACGACGTTGATCCTGCACGGGCTACCCGAACAGGCCAGCATGGGCCCGCGCCCAGTGGCCGAACGTGCCGGGCGGGCGGCCCGTGATCTCGTGCACGGTGGCGGTGACGGCCGAGTCGTCGAACTCCCCGGCGCTGAAGAAGCGGAAGAACGCGTCGATGAGGTCCGGTGGCGTGCCTTCCGCAGCCATGCCGGCGCGGGCCTCATCGTCGGGAAGCGGCTCGTACCGCAGGGGACGCCGAAGGGCACGGGCGAGTGCCGCTACCTGATCCCCGGGTGTCAGCGGCTCCGGGCCGCTGAGCGTCAGCGCCTCGCCCTGGTGATCCGGCCCGGTGAGCACGGCCGCGGCGACCGCGGCGATGTCGGCCGGGTCGATGGCTGCGACCGGCACGCTGGGCCAGGGCGCACGCACGACATCACCCGCGCGCAGCTGCGGGAGCCAGCGCAGCGCGTTGGACTGGAAGCCGCTTGGCCGCAGGATCGTCCAGGCCAGCCCGGAGTCACGGACCGCGGCTTCGGCGTTCAGCCACATCCGCGTGACGGCGTTGTCCGGGTTCCCGCCGATAACGCACCGGGAGGTCAGCAGCACAACACTCCGGGCCCCGGCGGCACGGATACGGCGCAGCACACCGGCCGTGGCAAAGGCGCCCAGCAGGAACACCTGACCGACGCCGCCGAGCGCCGGGACCAGGGAGCCCGGGTCCTCGAGGTCGCCGGCGGCGACCTGGACCCCGGGAGGGACCACGGCCGTTTCCGGCTGACGCGCCAGCACCCGCACCGCGTCGCCCCGCGCGGCGAGCGCACGGATGAGTTCGCGGCCGACGTTGCCGGTAGCTCCGGTGACGAGGATCATTGGATACGAGTACTGCTTGCGCGCCTGCGGTCCATCAGCGCGGCGGCGGGGGCGGTGAGGGGCGAGGATCTGGGGTGAGCTGGGCTGGCGAAGGGGTGAGGTAGGCAGGTGGGGCGAGTGATCGCGACGGCGAAGGCCTCGTGCGCGCGCACGCAGCGGGCCTGCTCGAAGTCGATCGTGGTCGTCTCTGGGACGCTGATCACGCTCTGCACGCACCGTCCGGCTCGAGCAGCGCGTAGGCCTGGCTGAGCGTGCGGCCGCCCACGTTGTCCAGCACCGCGTCGACCGGCTGGGTGATGCCGTCGAGACCGGTGACCACGTCGGCGGCACCCAGCCCGGTCAGCGCCTCGCCCCGCTCCGGGCTGCCCACCGACGCCACGACGTGAGCGCCCGCGTTCGCCGCCAGCTGCACGGCGAAGCCGCCCACGCCGCCTGACGCGCCGGTGATGAGCACCCGGCGCCCGGCAAGCGCGCCGAGCCGCCGCACAGGCCCGGAGTGCCGTCACGCCGGCCGCGGGCAGGGCCGCGGCCACGCCGGTATCCACGGCGTCCGGAACGGTGGCCAGTTCCGTGGTGTCCACGGCCCGCAGCTCAGCCCAGCCGCCGGACCAGCCGAAGGTGACCACCCGGGTCCCGGGCGGTGGCCCGGACCCGTCGCCGGCGGCGGAGACAACCACGCCGCCGCGTCAAACCCGGGGATGGCGCCCGGGCCTTGCGGTCCGTCAGGAACGCCACGTCGGCGAAGTTCAAGGATGTGGCCGCGACGCGGACCAGGGCCTGTGACCAGCCGGGCACGGGATCGGGGACGTCGCCAAGGCGCAGCCCGCCCGGTGCGCCGGGGTCGAAGACCAGAGCTCGCACCGCCGGTCACATCCCGATCGCTGCGCTCGATGGCTGCGGGGCTTCATGCGTCTCCCGTCTGCACGCTTTCCGGACCGATCGGTCCGGGACTGATTGGTCCTCATCATACGGCGGCGGGCGGCCGCGTTGTCAAGGGAGTTAGGACCGATCGGTCCGCTATAGTGGCCGGGGAGGGCTGGACATGGCGCGAAAGCCGGAACCCGGCGCGCGCGACCGGATCCTGGATACGGCATCGCGCCTGTTCCGCGAGCACGGCGTGCACCCCGTCGGCCTGCAGCAGATCATTGACGAGTGCGGCTGCGGCAAGAACCTGCTGTACCGCCACTTCGCCAGCAAGGACGACCTCGTGGTCGCGTACCTCAGGCGGTGCAGCGCCGAGTGGGAAGGGATCATTGACCGTGCGGTCGAGCCGCTCGGCGAGGACCCGGCGGGCCAGCTTGTCGCCGTGGTCCGCGCCGTCGCCGGCCAGGTTCGCGACCCCCTCTACCGCGGCTGCCCGTTCCTGAACACCCACGCGGAGTTCCGCGACCCTGATCATCCCGCCCACCAGGTGGCCGCCTGCCACTTCGAGATCCTGCGCCAGCAGCTGAACCGCGTCGCGGGCCAGGGCGGGCTGCGCGACCCGCACGGCCTGGCCGACCGCATCCTGCTGATCATCTACGGCCTGTACGCCACGGCCGCGGTTCTCGGTACCCGCGACACGGTGCCCAACGCCGTGGCGCTCGCCGAAGAGACGGTCCGGGCGCACCTGTCCCCTGCCGTGCCGTGAATCTCAGCTGATGCAGAACTCGTTGCCTTCCGGGTCGTGCATGACCACGTAGTAGATCGGGTCCTCAGGGTCGTCATGCCGGGTTCGGCGCTCCACGCCGGCACCCAGCTGGATCAATTCGGCAACCTTTGCCTCGACGACCTCGATCCGCCGCTCCATCGGCAGCGCGTTATCGCGGCCAGTGGGGTAGAGGTCAAGGTGGAGCCGGTTCTTCCCCGCCTTCGCCTCCGGCACCTCCTGAAACCAGATCGGCGGGCGCAGCCCGGCTGGGTCGAAGATCCGGTCGTCGAAGGCCGCATCCTCCCCCAGCCGAGCGCGGTAATGCGCGTGCCAGGTCGTCTCTGGCTGCGCCGGCAGCACCGGCTGATAGCCCAGCGCTTGCGCCCAGAAGTGCGCTAGCACAGCCGGGTCATTCGCGTCGATGGTCAACTGCCAGAACATCATGCCCAGACGCTAGACCCCGCCGCCGACATCTGGTGCGCACGTTTGCCTCGCTGGATAGGTTCTGGTGGAGGCGGAACGGCACGCCTGTGGATTTAGGCCGGTGATCCTGTCAAGTCGCCGTGTCGGCGTCGGTCGATCTATCGCCACGCGTGGAGGTCGCGCAGGGCGCCGATTTGAGTACCGTGATGACCTACCTCGGTGAGCGTGCCGGCGATGAAGTACGTGGCTGGGTGCGCGGGACCCGGCGGGCCGGGAACGCACAAGCCGCCTCTTGGCGGCTCCGCAGCATACGTGTACCCAGCGGTCGTCACTTCGAGCTGGTCGTCATCGGCCCCCTCGATCGCCTCGCGGAGTCTCTGCCAGCCGTTACGCAACGCGGTGACGGCATCGGCAGCACTGGTGAAGATCGGGTGATGGGTTAGGTACGGGGACGTCCAGCCGCTGGCCATGGTGCGCGTCCCGCCCAAGAGGTCGACGTCGCACAGACGGCCTGGCATGGATCCTATGTGCCAGTACAGCCAGGCGATGGTGGTCATCGGGACCGGGATTGGCTCAGGGATCTCGAAGTCGACCACCCATTCGCCGGCTCCGAACGGGTTCGGTGTCCTGCACTGGTCTTGCCGACGAATGCTCCAGCTCATCGTGAATGGCTCCCAGAAGAACTCATCGTCGGTCAGGTTCTTCCAGGCGCGGGCAAGGGTGAAGCACTCGACTTGGTACATCAGCTCTAGCAGCGTGTCGGCTCGTTTCCCGGTCATGAGCCGTACCGTACTCAACCCCTCTGCCCACGCCTGAGGTCCGCGACACAACCACGGACGAGATCAGGCTTCGGCCTAAAGCCGGCGTGCCAGGCTACCGGCATGCCGGCCTTCGAGCTGCCCGACGAACTGGTCCGTGACATCTCCGGCGACACTGAGCACGGTCTCGAGCGCCGGGCCTGGCTGGCCGGGCTGCCGGCCGTCGTCGACGACCTGGCCTGCCGCTGGGCGCTGCGGGTGGGCCGGCCCTTCCAGCCTGGCGGGGCCGCCTCCTGGGTCGCGCCCGCCCGGACCGCCTCCAGCGAGCGCGTGGTGCTGAAGGTCGGCTGGCGGCACGACGAAGCCGCGCACGAGGCCGACGGCCTGCGGGCGTGGGACGGCCAGGGCACGGTGCGGCTGCTCGGCTCACTGGTCGCTGGCAGCACGAGCGCGCTGCTGCTCGAGGCCTGCGAGCCCGGCACTCCGCTGTCCCTGGCGCTGCCGCCCCAGGAGCAGGACGTGGTGGTGGCCGGGCTGCTGCGCAGGCTGTGGATCGAGCCGCCGGCCGGCTATCCGTTCCGGCCGTTGCAGGAAATGTGTGACCGGTGGGCCGGCGAGTTCGAGGCCAGGTACGCGGCGGCCCAGGCCAGCGGCGGTGACGAGCTGGACCCGGGCCTGGCCCGGGCCGGCATCGCGCTGTTCCGTGAGCTTCCCGCCTCGGCCGGGGACGCGGTGCTGCTGTGCACCGACCTGCACCACGGCAACGTGCTGGCCGCCGGCCGCGAGCCCTGGCTGGCTATCGACCCCAAGCCGTTTGCTGGTGACCCGGCCTACGACCCGCTGCAGCACATGCTGAACTTCCCGGGACGGCTGGCCGCGGACCCGGCCGGCTTCGCCGGGCGCATGGCCCGCCTGGCCGGCCTCGACCCGGAGCGGCTGCGGCTCTGGCTGTTCGCCCGCTGCGTGCAGGAGTCGGCCGGCGAGCCGGGCCTGCGCGCCGCCGCTGTCCAGCTCGCGCCGTGAGCATCCGGCCGCGGCGGGGACGGTCAGAACCGGGTGCCGGACGGGCTCGGCATGCGCAGGCCGGACTCCGCGGCGGCGATCGCGTGGTCGACGAGGGTGACCAGCGTGTCCCGGCTCGATCCCCGCTGCCGCGCGTCGCACCGGACGATCGGAACCTGCGTGTCGAGGTCGAGGGCCCGCCTGACCTCGTCGTCGGAGTGCGGGCGTGACCCGGCGAAGCAGTTGAGCGCCACGATGAAGGGCGTGTTGCGGCGCTCGAAGTAGTCGATGGACTGGAAGCAGTCGGCCAGGCGCCGGACGTCGGCCAGGACCACGGCGCCCAGGGCGCCGTGCGACAGGTCGTCCCACATGAACCAGAACCGCTCCTGGCCGGGCATGCCGAACAGGTAGACGACCAGGTTGTCGCTGATCGTGATCCGCCCGAAGTCCATGGCCACGGTCGTGGTCCGTTTGGTCTCGATACCGGTGATCATGTCGATGCCCGAACTGGAGGCGCTGAGCTCTTCCTCGGTGCGCAGCGGCAGGATCTCGGTGAGCGCGC
Organism: uncultured Actinomycetota bacterium; assembly: GCA_963844655.1. Taxonomy (GTDB): domain Bacteria; phylum Actinomycetota; class Actinomycetes; order Streptosporangiales; family Streptosporangiaceae; genus JASHPR01. Next base: position 318,487 of record CAWJPA010000004.1, read on the forward strand.
CCACCAGCGTGGTCTTGCCCACGCCGAACCCGCCCGCGATGAGAATCTTGACGGCCACCGGAGCCTGGTCGTCAAAGGCGTCGTAGCCCATCGGCTACCTCCCTGAGAAGCCGGATGTCGGTGAGCCGCTCCGGGCGTGGCCGGTGAATCCGGATGAGCTCCCTGTCGCGGAGGTCTGCGAGCAGGATGCGGATCACGCCGAGCGGCAGGTCGAGGGCGGAGGCCAGGTCCGCCACGGACATGGGGACTGCGCAGCGCTGGAGCAGCGCCAGGTGCTCCGGCTCCAGGTCGGCCGGATCGGGTGCGGACATGCGCAGGGAGTACGCCATCGAGATGACGTCGAGGGTCTCCCCTGTGGGCCTGGTCCGGCCGCGGACTAACGCGTAGGGCCGCACCACGGGGCTGGCCCCCCGCCTGGGCCGCCGGTCATCGCTGGGAAGCACGGTCTGGGTCACATCGCTTCGCCGGCTCCGGTCACCGGGCGGCTCTCGACCGCCATGTGCCGTCCCACCTGCTTCACGATCAGGGCCATCTCGTAGGCGACGAGGCCGACATCCGCCTTCGCTCCGGCCAGGACGGCGAGGCAGGTTCCCTCGCCGGCGGCGGTCACGAACAGGAAGCTCTGGTCCATCTCGATGACGGTCTGGTGGACCTGGCCGCCGCCGAAGTGGACCGCGCCGCCGTTGGCCAGGCTCTGGATGCCGGCGGCCAGGGCCGACAGGTGCTCGGCGTCCTCACGGCTGAGCGCGGACGAGGTGCCCAGGGCCAGGCCGTCCCGGGAGAGAACGGCCGCCTTGTCGACGTGGGCCACGCGCCCGACCAGGTCGTCTACGAGCCAGTTGAGGTGGCTGTCGGTTCTCGTGGTCCGCTGCAGCGGCTGCTTGGTGAAGTTCATGTTCATCGGCTACTCCCTCTCCTGCGGGAGATCAGTGCGCTGGTCGTGGTAGCTGTCGGCGTCGGAAAGCCCGCGCCGCCAGCCGCGCCGGAAGGCGGACATCACGTCGCGGGCCATCTCCGGCGAGCGTGAGCTCGCCGCCGCGCTGGCAAAGGACGGTGCTGCGGCTGGCTCCCGCAGCTGCGGCGCCAGGCTCATCTGGCGGATCCGCTGCGGCAGCCCGTTCTCGGTCAGGCCGAATCGCGAGCCAGGCGGAGGCGCCTCGTCCGGGGCCGTACCCACCGGGGACCAGGGCGGCCCGGCGTCCAGGCCGCTGACGGGCTCGGGCAGATCGCTGCTCGGCGTGGGACTCGGCGTGGGGCGGGGACGCGGGACCTCCGGAGCGGGGCTGGCCGCGCCGAGCTCCCACGCGTCCGGCGTGGTGAGCTGGTCCCCGCGGGCGGACGGCGCCGCGGGCTGGTACGCGTGGGCGGACGGCGCCTCGGGCTGGTCCCCGCTGGCCGGCGGTGCCTCGGGCTGGTTCCCGCTGGCCGGGGACATGGCGTGCTGGCCGCCGTTCGCGGGGAATGCGGGTGGCTGGTCCCCGTTCGCGGGGAACGCGGGCGGCCGGTCCCCGTTCGCGGAGAGCACGCCGGGCTGATCCCCGTTGGCCGGCGGCGCGGCGGTCACGGGCGGCAGCCCGGCCACCGGCGGCGCGGTGACCTGGCGGGACGCCGTGGTCAGGCGGCCGTTGGTGCCCCGGCCCGAGGTCCGGCCGTCACCGAGGGCGTTGGCCGGCACCACCAGGGACAGCGGGATCAGCACGATGGCCGTCACGCCGCCGTAGTCCGACCGCCGCAGCTTCGCCCGGATGCCGTGGCGCCGGGCCAGCTGGGCCGCGACGAACAGGCCGAACCGGTCCGAGCCCGACGGGTCGAACAGCGGCGGGTTGGCCAGGCTGGCGTTGACGTCCGCGAATTCGTCATCGTTCATGCCCAGCCCGCGGTCCTCGATGTCGACCGCGAAACCCTTGGCCACCAGTTCCCCGGTGACCCGGATCTCGGTGTTGGGCGGGGAGAAGATCGTGGCGTTCTCCACGAACTCGGCGAGCATGTGGATCACGTCCGCGACCGCAGGGCTGGCCAGCGCGGCCGGCGTCCGGCAGACCACCCTGACCCGCGTGTAGTCCTCGACCTCGGCGGCGGCCGCGCGCAGCACATCCACGAACGGCACCGCGTCGCGGAACGCGCGGTTGGGTGAGTCGCCGGCCAGGACGATCAGGCTCTCGGCGTGACGGCGCATGCGGGTGGTGAGGTGGTCGATGCGGAACAGGCTCTCCAGGTCCTCTGGCTCCGCGGCCCGCCGCTCCAGCGAGTCGAGCAGCGTCACCTGGCGCTCCAGCAGCGCCTGGCTGCGGCGGGCCAGATTCCTGAACACGTCGTTGATGCCGCGCCGCACCTTGGCCTCATCCACGGCCGCCTCGACCGCGGTCCGCTGCGCGGTGTTGAACGCCGCCTTGACCTGGCCGATCTCGTCCGGGCTAGGCTGCAGCGCCGGCACCTGCCCGGCGACGTCCACCTCCTCGCCCGCGCGCAGGCGCCGCACCACCTCGGGGAGACGGATGTTGGCCATCTCCAGGGCCGAGTCCCGCAGGCCGCGGAGCTGACGGGTCAGCCGGGCCGCGATCCACAGGGACAGGATCAGGGAGAGGATCACCGCGGCCAGGCCGATGCCGCCGATCAGGTAGAGCCTGCGGAACTTGGCGTCGGCCAGCGACCGGGCCGTCGCGGCCAGGCGCGCTTCGGCCTGCCCGACCGCCTGCTGCGTCTGCGCGCTGACCGTACTGACCGCGCTGTTCCACGCCGCCGGGCGCACCGGGGGCGGGCTGAGCATGGCGCTGCTCCCGGTGAGCTTGTTCTCCATCGCGGTGAGCGCGCCGGCCGCGGACGGGCTGACGTCACGGTTCAGGCCGTTGCGGTCCGCCTGGTTGAGGTAGGCGTAGCTCTGCCCGTACAGCAGCCGGTGCGCTCCGACCAGGCCGACGAAGACCTGGTGGTCGCTGGCCGGGAACACGTGAGCCGCGAAGTCGCCGTTCAGCAGCGCGCTCTCCTGCTGCAGGTACTCGTTGGAGACGGCGAGCTCGATGACCGCGATCGCGGGCAGCACCTGCGCGGAGTTGCCCTCCTGGATGATCGCCTGCTCCAGGACCCCGTAGGTGGCGAGAATGATGTTGTTGTAGGCGGTGAACGCCTGCTGGCCGCCGATCGCGTTGTTCGCGATCTTGGCCCGGAGCCCGTTCAGGCCCGCCAGCGCCCCGTCGACCTGCGCAATGGCCTTCTTGCCCGCGGCCGACGCGCTCTGCCGGACGGGCAGCGAGTCCGCTGCGGTCATGAACGACTGGACCGCGGCGTCCGTGACCGCCTCCCGGCGCTGCAGGGCCGTGTGCGCGGCCGGCGTCGGCCGGATGGAGCCGACGATCACCTGGGCCCGCTCCCCGGAGAGCGCCTGCTGCAGCGTGGCCACCGGCAGCCGGAGGTGGTCCATCACCACCTTGGACCGGTTCAGCGTGAGGGCACTGCTCACCGACGTGGAGACGATGTAGCCGAACGACCCGATCAGCAAGATCAATGGGACTAAAACGAGCAGCGCGACTCTCAGGAGCACGGATCGGCGCCTCAGGCTCATGGTGGCCGTCCCTCGCGTATCAGGAGGTTGTGACGATCCGGAAGGCTAACAGTCAACGCCGAGTGTTTGGGCAATAACCGAGAGTTTCCTGAAATTTGAACCTTGCAACGTGCACGTTGTGTCCCGGGATCGGGTGGGGTGGACGGGTTGCGCTCGGCGGCGGCGGGCGCCTAGCCGGCGGAGCGCCCCTCGGCCGCGTTCCCGTCCGCGGCCTGCTGCCAGTAGATCTGCATCGCGAGACCGGTCGAGCTTTCCGCGTGCACGCTGAACGCCGGCATACCCGGCTGGCAGATCTGGAGGTACACGGTCTCCCGCCGGCGCGCGTGCCACCCGCGCCCGTCAAGCCAGATCCGCCAGGCCGGGAACAGCTCCGTCAGCGCCGCGATGCGCGCCCGGGCCAGCGCTCCCCACGCCTCGTGCCGCCGCAGCGGGAACGGCGGGACGTACCGGGCGGCCGGCTCCCCGGCCGCGGGCGGGACCGCCATGACCTGGGCGGCGGCCGTCGCGGGCGGAAGCACGAACCCGACGGCGACACCGTTGCGCGTGCAGCGGAACAGCAGGTCCATCAGGTCGCTAGCCACGGCGGTCACCGCCCCGGAATCGGCGATCAGCAGCGCGTCGTGGCGGCCGACCTCGATCGCGGATTCCAGCCGGGCCAGGGCGGGCGCGCGCCCGTCATCCAGGTCGTCCTGATCCTCGGCGTAGACGGTGGGCCGGGGCCAGCCGCGCTGCCTGGCGGCCTCGGCCACGGCCTTGTGCTGCGCGGCCAGGCCGGCGTCGCCATGGCCGGCGCGGATGTAAGCAGCTGGATGTCCGCGGTCCAGCATGTCCGGAGCCTCCACCGGGATTTCGACTAGGGCCGGGCCAGTCTATGCAATTGCATGCTGCACATGCCATGCTTCATAGGGAGTCCCCTATTGTGCATCTTTTCCGGTTATGTCAGAGTCTGGCAGCCGGCCGGCGGCGAGGCTTTGGCTGATGTGGCTGTGCAGTCGGCGGCCGATGCGCAGTTCGGTGGGTGAGTTGATGACGGTCTCGATCCGCAGCGCCCGGTCGTCTTTGAGGTGTTGCTTGATCCTGGAGTGGCGGTAGGTGGCGTTGATGGTGACACGTGACCCGGTGCCGTTCCCGCTTCAGGTGAGCTGAGATGGGTTGTATATCCAATACGGGTGAGGTGAGATGGCGGTACACAACCGATACGGGTGAGGGATCATGATCCCTGAACAGAGCGCCAAGGCACGAGCCTTCGCCGAAGGTGGGCCAGAGGCTGTCGACCTCGTCGAGGAATTGCTCCAACGGCGCATCGGCCGGCGGCAGTTCATCTCCCGGGCGACTGTTCTCGGGCTCTCGGCGGCTGGCGCTGGCACGATTCTCGCCGCTTGCAGCTCGTCGGCCGCCCCCAGCTCTGCTGGCTCGGCCACTGCCCCGAAGCCACCTACGAAGACGCTTACCTGGCGCCCTGTGGCCGACGTGTCGAATGTCGATCCGGCCATCCTTCCCGGGCTTGAGGACCCTACCTACGTGCAGTGCTTCTTCGAGACGCTGCTCGCCTATGTGCCCGGCACGAACAAGGTCGTTCATTGCCTGGCGGACACCTTCGAGACCTCGAGCGACGGGCTGCAATTCCACTTCACCTTGAAGCAGGGAATCCCGTTCCAGAAGGGCTTCGGGGAAGTGCAGGCGAGCGACGTCAAGTTCTCCTTCGAGCGGATCGCCGGCCTTACGAAGCCGAAGCTGAACTCGCCGTACTCCGGGGACTGGACGCAGCTCGACTCCGTGAAGGTCGAGGGAAAGTACTCCGGGACGATCATTATGAAGGAGGTCTTCGCCCCGACTCTGGCTGTCATTGCCGGTGGCGGCATTGCGAGCGGCATGGTCGTCTCGGAGAAAGCAGTCGATCGTTACGGCAAGAACTTCGGCCGCAACCCGGTAGGAACGGGCCCTTACGAGTGGACCTCGTGGGTGCCGGGCCAAAAGCTCGTCATGACAAAGTTCACCGACTACGGTGGGGCCAACAAGGCCTACGCCAACAAGTTCCTCTTCGAACAGATCCAGGCCACGCCGATCTCAAGCGACTCCACGGCCTACGCGGCCTTGCAGAGCGGCGAGGTGAACTACTGCGAGCTCGGCACATCAATAGTCAAAGAGGCCCGGAGCAATTCCACCGTCAAGGTCTTCTCGACACCATCGGGGCTCTACTACTGGCTCGCCATGAACGTCACCGAGCCGCCACTCACGAACATCTGGCTTCGCAAAGCAATCCGCGAGGCGATCGACGTGCCCGGGATCATCAAGGACGCATACAGCGGGCTGTTCACCCGCACCAACGCCATCATCCCGCGGCAGCTCGGCGTCGGACACTGGCCCGACGCCCCCGTGTATAACCAGAACATCCCGCTCGCCAAGTCGTATTTGCAAAAGAGCGGGCTCAAGAACGTCACGCTCAAGCTGAACGTCGACAACGTGCAAAACGACGTGGCGGCGGCGCAGATCATCGCCGCCAACCTGGCGCAGATCGGCATCAAGGTAAACGTAATTCCGGTCGACGCGGCGACCATCTCGGACCTTCCGGGGCCTGGAGGAGGAGGGCCGCACCCGCAGCTCCTTTACTACTACTACGGCGGCCAGTCCGACCCGAACGAGTGGTTCGAGTGGTGGACCTGCGCCCAGGTAGGGCTGTGGAACTGGGACCACTGGTGTAGCCCCGAGTTCACCAAGCTGACGAATCAGGCCCTCGCCACCTACGACCGCAATGAGCGGACCAAGCTCTATATCGAGGCCCAGAAGCTCTGGAACGACGAGACGGGGATGGTGTGGGTCTGCAACTCCGACAACTACGTGGGCTGCGCGCCCTACGTGAAGCCGTCGTTCCTGGCCCAGGGCGGGATCCAGGTCTGGAACACGACCGCCGTCTGAGCCTGACGTGACCGCCCGTCAGAGGACGGACTTCGACCGGAGCGTCCGGGTCATCCCTCATGTGTGGATACCGATGTCAGACGGCTGCCGGCTCTCCGCCAGGATCTGGCTGCCCGACGATGCCGAGGAGCGGCCGGTTCCAGCCGTCATGGAGTACGTGCCCTACCGCAAGGACGACAACACAGCACTTCGCGACGCCCCGATCCATGGCTACTTCGCCGGCCACGGCTATGCCTCGGTCCGCGTCGACGCGCGCGGGTCGGGCGACTCCGAAGGGATCCTCTACGATGAGTATCTCCCGCTGGAACAGGCCGACGGCGTCGAGGTGATCCGCTGGCTGGCGAGCCAGCCGTGGTGCACGGGACGAGTCGGGATCATCGGCAAGTCATGGGGGGGCTTCAACGGCCTGCAGATCGCCGCCCTGGACCCGCCCGAGCTCGGTGCCGTCATCAGTGTCTGCAGCACCGACGACCGCTACGCAGACGACGTCCACTACATGGGCGGCTGCCTGCTCGCCTCCAACCAGTTGCAGTGGGCCTCGGTGATGCTCGGCTATAACGCCCGTCCGCCGGACCCGCGCGTCGTCGGCGACGTGTGGCGGGAGATGTGGCTCGATCGCATGGAGCGCACGCCTCCTTGGGTCGAGGCCTGGGTGAGCCATCAGCGCCGCGATGAGTTCTGGAAGCAGGGTTCGGTCTGTGAGGATCTTGGGGCGATCCGCTGCCCGGTCTATATGGTTGGCGGCTGGACGGACGCCTACCGGAACGCTATCTTCCGTTTCCTTGAAGGCTACCCAGGGCCCTGTAAGGGACTGATCGGCCCATGGGCTCACAACTACCCGGAAAGCGGCGTCCCTGGCCCAGCCATCGGGTTCTTGCAGGAGGCCGTCAGGTGGTGGGACTGCCACTTGAAGGGACTCGACAACGGCATCATGGACGAGCCGAAGCTCCGCCTCTACATGGCGGACGCCGTCCTGCCCGAGCCGGGGCGTCAGTTCTGGCCTGGCCGCTGGCTGGCGTTGGACCGGTGGCCGACCAGTTCCGTCGAGACGCTCGTCCTGCCCCTCGGAAGGAACGGCCTGCTCGGAGAGGACGAGGACCCCCGTCCTGGAAGCCAGGACGAGCTCAGGATCAGGGGCGCCGACGCTCCGGCCGTGGATGCCGGCACCTGGGGGGGCCATGGCGGCCCAGTCGACAATCCGCCCGACCAGCGGCCAGAGGACGGTCAGTCGCTCTGTTTCGAGACCGCGGTGCTGCCCGAGCCCTGGGAGATCTGCGGTTTCCCCGTCACCCACCTGGAGGTGGCAAGCGACCGGCCGCTCGCCCTCGTCTCCGCCAGGCTGTGCGATGTCTGGCCCGATGGCACCTCGCATCTCATCACCCGCGGCCTGCTGAATCTCACTCACCGGGAGAGCGACGAGAGCCCTGAGCCGCTCACACCTGGTGAGCGCTACCTCGTCGAGGTCAAGCTGAACTCGATCGCCTATTCGATGCCGCCGGGGCACCGTCTCCGCCTGGCCATCTCGCCCACCTACTGGCCGTGGGCGTGGCCCTCGCCCGAGCAGGTGACGCTCAGCCTGTTCGTGGGCGGCCGGTCTAGGCTCGAGGTTCCGATCTGGAGAGGAACCGCTGGGGCGCACGAACCGCCCCCGCATTTCTCCGAGCCTGAAGAGGCTCCATCCCCGCCGCATGAGGTGAGCGGGGACGAGGACGCCAGCCGCACCTTGCGCCGGGAGAGCGAGACGGGCCGGCTCGACATCGAACTGCGCGGCGAGCACCACATGAAGCTGTTCGACGCCGAGCTTGAGTACGACTCCCAGTCGTGCAATATCCACCGGATCGTGGAGGGCGAGCCGCTCTCGGCGTTCAACAGTGCCGAGCACGAGATCTCGATCAGCCGTGCCGACTGGTCGACTCGGGTGCATACCTATAGCACCATGTCGGCGACGACGGACGAGTTCCTCCTCACGAACGTCGTGGAGGGCTTCGAAGGCGACCGCCGTATCTTCGCCAAGACGTGGCGGCGGTCCATCCCTCGTGATCTCGTCTAGGCCAAGTTAGGTGGCCGAGCGGAAATGGCAGCCGCGCCACCCGGCTGAGCGGCCGGAGGAGGCCTGGCTCAGACTAGGTTCCTGGGGATCTCGAAGCCCCACTCCCGGCTGAAGAAGCGGTCGCCGTTGGTATACGCGGCGACGTTCGCCGTGAGGAAGAACGTGCGGGCGTCCGAGGCGAGCTCATATCGAGCCTCCAGGCGGGCGTTCCAGTCCTCGCGTGAAAAGCTCTGCGCTTGTTGGACGTGGTAGCGAGCCGAGAGCGGCTCGCCTTCGGTGATCTCGTAGCCGGAGCTGGTCTCGGCCTCGATGACGAGGCCTCCCGGCAAGCGCTCAGTGGCCGAAGGAGCGCTGTGCCGCATTTCGAGGCGACCGCTGAGCGGGTCCCTGATCACGACGTGGCTGCCCGGCCGCCGCCCGAGGAGTTCGGAGTCGAGCGAGGGCCCAGTCTCGGCCGGATCGAAGGGGCGCAAGTGAGCGTCGGACGGCTGGCCTGAACGCAAGGGGAGGTCGAGGAAACTCGCCCCGCAGAAGAGCGAGAGCCCAACTGGGGCGGGGGAGGGCCATGCCCAGGGGAAGTACGTGGGCGAGATTGCGACCCGGAGGCGGTGCCCCGCGGGTACGACCTGCCCCGTCGACTGGAGCTTCATGTCTGCGGTAAAGCGTTTCCCTTCCTCGAGTGGCTCCGGGTCCTCATGGCTCTTGGCGTGGGTGAGGTTGAGCAGTCCGCGGGTGATGAGCGTGCTCGCCCCATCCGGGGCGACGTCGCAGAGCCGCGCGACGACGAGGGCGTTCGGCTGGTCCACGACGAGTTCGAGGTGCGCCGCGGGGTTCCCGAGGATAACCAAGTCGGACTCGAGAGGGGCGGACGTGAACGAGAGCGACATCCCGTCCTCGGAACGCTGGTCGGCGGGCGCGTCGAGCGGGTTGCCGAAGGCGCACCAGGCCCCGGCGTCCTGGCCAGCGGTTTGCAACGCGGCCCACCGCACGGGGCGGCCAGCGGATGCGGGCGAGGAGGAGAGCTCGCCGTCGTTCAGGTAGAACCGCCGGGTCGAGATCCCGGGCGAGGGCCACGACGGCTCGGCCACCCAGCGACCTGGGCGCTCGGGATAGTGCGTGGCCGGCGGCACACTGTCTTGCAAAAAGACCCGAAGGGTCGGCTCATCCATGATCCCGGTGTCGTCGCCCTTCATGAAATGGTCGAAGAAACGAATCACCTCCTGCAAGAACCCGATGTGCGGCCCTGGCTCGAAATCGTCCATGGGGTACTGGTGCGACCACGGGCCGATCAGCCCCCTGCGCGGACAGCTGAGCCCGGCCATCAGGCGCAAAACGGCATCCCGGTAGCCGTCGCACCAGCCCCCGACGGCATAGACGGCACAGGTGATGTCGGCGAAACTCTCGCAGACCGAGCCGTGCTTCCAGTACTCGTCACGCCGCTGATGGCGAAGCCAGGTGTCGACCTGCGGGTGGAAGGCCTCGAGACGTTCCTGCCACATCTGTTTCCACCGCTCGCCGACCGACCTCGGATCGGGTGGCATCGTCGAGCACATGGCCATGCTCGTCCCCCACCCGAGCATCTGGCCCGTGAGCAGGCAGCCACCCATGTAGTGGGCGTCATCGGCGTAGCGGTCGTCCGTCGAGTAAAGAGAGACGACTGCGCGGAGGGCGGGAGGCTGGCGGGCCGCAACTTGCAGACCGTTGAAACCGCCCCAGGACTTGCCGATCATCCCGACGGCGCCGTTGCACCACGGTTGGGCGGCGATCCAGGCGATGGCCGCCAATGCGTCGTCCTGCTCCTGGCGGACGTACTCGTCGGTGAGCACCCCTTCTGAGTCCCCGCTTCCCCGCACGTCGAGCCGAACTCCGGCATAGCCATGGGCGGCGAAGTAGGAGAAGCGGGCCTGGTCGCGGACGGCGTACAGGTCGTTCTTGCGATAGGGGATGTACTCCAAGATCGCCGGGACCGGCTTCGCCTCGGCGGCGGAGGGGATCCAGAGGCGAGCGGCCAGGCGAATCCCATCGGGCATTGGGATCACCACGTGGTCGACGCGCTCGTATCGGCCAGCGCAGTCGGCGACCGTTACCATGGCGGGGATTCGCGCGGCGCGGTCGGAGGACGGTGCCTAGAGGCCATAGTCGATGACCGTCCTCGCCACCTCGCCTCGCTCCATGGCGGCGAAGGCGTCGTTCACATCCTCAAGCCGGCACTTCTTGGTGACCATCGACTTAAGGTCGAGCGCACCGTTCCGGTAGAGGTCCACGAGCCGAGAGAAGTCGGCAGGCGGGCGGCACGACCCGTACCAACATCCCTTGATGGCCTGTTCGGAGAGGGTCATGGTCAGAGGGCTGATCGCAGCCTTGGCGTTGGGGGCCGCCATCCCGATCAGGATGGTCGTGCCGCCCTTTCCGGCGAGGCCGAGGGCCGCTTCGATCGTCTCTGGCCGGCCGAGAGCTTCGAACGCGAAGTCGACCCCCTCCGGAAGGAGCTCGCGCAGCGAGGATGACTCATCGTCGCTACGCGGCGCGATCGCAGAAGTCGCTCCGAGCTTTTGGGCGAGCTCTCTTTTTGCCTCGACCGGGTCGATGGCCACGATGGTTGTCGCTCCGGCGATCCGGGCGCCTTGGACGACGCTCAGGCCCACGCCGCCGCATCCGACGACCGCGACCGAGTCGCCAGGACGGACCCTTGCGGTGTTGAAGACGGCTCCGATTCCGGTCATGACGGCACAGCCGAGGAGGGCTAGCGCGACGAGGTCGAGAGACTCGTCGACTTTGATCGCCGTCTGAGCGGGCACCACGGTCACTTCTGTGAACGACGATGACGTGCTGTGCCGGATCGGCTTTCCGTCCTTGGAGAAACGCGTCGTGCCGTCCGTCATGGTTCCGGCGTCCGACCATCCGAGGTCGGCACACAGCACCGGCCGGCCGCTCAGGCAGAAGCGGCATCTCCCGCAGTACGGCAGCCAGGAGAGGATCACATGGTCGCCGGGGCGAAGATCGCTCACCCCAGCGCCGATTGCCGCCACGATCCCCGCCCCCTCGTGCCCCAGCACGACCGGGAGGGGGCAGGGGTGGATGCCCTGCTGGGCATGGAGATCGGAATGGCAGACGCCGCTGGCCGCCATACGGACCATCACCTCTCCCGCCCGGGGACCCTCGACTTCGATCTCCTCGATGGCGAGAGGTGAGCCGAACTCGTAGAGAACTGCGGCCAGACCCACGGCAAAGGCCTCCTGGTGGGGAACGATGGTGGCGGTCAAGTGTGGTCGCGGGGGACCCGGGTTCGCCACACTCGGGAAAAGACCCTTTGGTCGGCCTCGAAGGCGTCGAGCTCGTTCGAGAGGACGAAGTCGTCCTTCGTGGCTGAGAGCGTGCTCCTGGTCTCCACCCTGATCCGCCAGTCGCCTCGCGCGATCAGGTGGCTCTGGGTCGAGATGGCTGTCGCCGAGAGTGGCCTGCCCTCGGTGATCCGATATGTCATCCGGCCCTGTTCGGCGTACTCCAGACCAGACTCGCTGAGTCGCACGTGCCGGTCGCGGCTCCCGGTCTCCAGCTGCCAGCATGCCGTGCCGGCGTCACGGGTCACCCGGTTTGCGCTCGTCGACCCGCGCGGGGAGACATCCTCGTGAGACAGCAGGGAGGCGGCTTCCGGACGGGAGAAATGCTCGGGTGGGGCGTCGGCCTCCCCAGCGGGCTTGAGCCGCACGGGCAGGTCGAGCCGGGTCGAGCCGCCTGTGTACACCGTGAGCTGCACAGGCTCCGGCGAAGGCCACATCATCGGCCAGTACCCGGACGAGACCGACATCCGAAGCCGGTGGCCGACAGGCAAGCGGTAGCCCGTGGCGTCGAGCTCGACGACGACGGTCTCCGGCTCGCCGGGCGAAAGCGGCTCGGGATGCTCATGACCGTTGCGGTGCGCCAGGTTGAGCATGCCGCGGGTGATCAGCGTCGACGCCCCGTCAGGCCAGACATCACACAGGCGCACCGCTATCTGAGCGAGCGGCCGGTCACTCTCGACCTCCAGCACAGCACGCGGCCGCCCGAGAACCGCGAGGTCGACCTCGAGCGGCTCAGAGTCGAAGACGAGCGACCGAGCGTCGTCACCACGCTGGTCGGACGGGTTGTCGAGCGGGCCGCCGTAACCGCACCACGGCCCGGAGTCCAGCCCGACGGCCTGGATCGGCGGCACCAGGCGCCGGCCGCTTGCCACCTCTGCCCCGTCAGCAGCGGCAAGAGACCCGTTCGTCTCCGGCCGAAACGCGCGCACGGTCGCGTTCGGCGCCGGCCAGCCCTCCTCGGCGAGCCAGACGCCGGTACGCTCAAGCGAAGCCGGGCTGGGCCGTACCGCATCCGGCATGAACAAACGCAGCTGGGGCTCTTCCATAATGCCGTTCTGGGCCCCCTTCAGGTGGCAGTCCCACCACCGCAGACACTCCTGCAGGAAACCGATCGCCGGCCCAGGAGACCCGAAATTCGGGTAGGTATGGCCCCACGGCCCGATGAGACCCTTGCGCGGCCCGCCGTAGCCGGCGAGGAAGCGCAAGATGGCGTTCTTGTAGCCGTCCTGCCAGCCGCCAACCATGTAGACGGGGCAAACGATGGCTCCGTAGTCCTCGCACACCGAGCCCTGCTTCCAGAACTCGTCTCGGCGCTGGTGGCGCATCCAGGCCTCGATGAACGGCGGTGTCTGGCGCATCCGCTCCAGCCACGCCGTACGCCAAGCGTCGCCCACGACCTCCGGATCGGGTGGCCGGGCGTTGTAGCCAAGCATGACCGAGGCCCAGCCGAGCATATCCTCGCCGTGCAGAGCCCCGCCGACGTAGTGAACGTCGTCGGCGTAGCGGTCGTCGGTGCTGCAGACGCTCACGACTGCCTTCAGGGCGGGAGGGGCATGGGATGCGACCTGCAGGCCGTTGAAGCCTCCCCAGGAGATTCCGATCATGCCGACAGCCTCGCTGCACCAGGGCTGGCTGGCGAGCCAAGCAATCACCTCGGCTCCGTCGGACTGTTCCTGAGGGAGGTACTCGTCGTACAAGATGCCGTCGGAGTCGCCCGACCCGCGCAGGTCGACCCGCGCTGAGACGTACCCATGGCCAGCGAAGTAGGCATGCATGGCGTTGTCCTGTACGGCCGTGCAGTCGTTCTTACGATAGGGGATGTACTCACAGATGGCGGGGACGGGATGGTCCTCCGCATCCTCAGGGATCCACAGTTTGACCGCTAGGCGAGCACCGTCAGACATCGGTACCCAGGTGTGCGGGATAACCCGCACCCTGTGCGCGAAATCGGTAACCACCTCAGGCGAGCGCTTCATACCAGTGGGATGATACTTCAGGGTTTGTGGGGCCTCGCTAGCGGTGTTCAGGAACCGATGGTAGCTCAGCCTTTGGCCGGGAAGCGGCGCCTCTCAGCGACGCTTGCTGGCGGTGCGTCAGGTCGGGAGTGGACGCCAGCGCTATAGGCGGGATCTGCACTCTGGTTGCCGGCCCGGACTCGGCTAAGGCAGAACGGCGGCGAGGCCGTCACCGCGCTACTGGCGAATCAGAGTCAGGTAACTGTCCAGGAATTCCACGATGTACGGCTCTCCGATCGTGCTGTGCGGACCTGGCTCATAGCTTAGGGATTGCACCCCCAGCTGATTGTTCTCACACAGGTGCCAGTCCTGCTTGTTGGTCACATCCCAGAGTGCCGCCACCTCGTCCGGGTTGTAATCAACGCCCTCTTGCGCGTCACCGGCTACCAGCCAGTCACAGCGGACCTCGGTATGCGCGACATCAAGTGGAAGGAAGACGAACGTGATGGCGTAATCGGGGAATGCGGTCATCGCAGACAGGCTTACATTGCCGCCACGGCAGTCTGATGACCGAACCGCGTCTGCCTCGGCTGACCCGTTCGTGTCGCGCCCGGGAAACAGCTTGCTGACTACGTAGTCGCCGTTCATAGTAAGGGACCTGGCTCCCGGCTTCAGGAGGGACACGAGAGCCAGACTCTCGCCATTCATGCGTTCCCGGTTGAAATCGAAATGGCGTTTTAGATTAAATACTGAACAGAACTCCGGATGTGACCCGCCGCAATGATAACATTCCAGGAAATTCTCCATCACGAGCTTCCAGTTGGCTTGGACCCGATAGACCCTGCTGCACGCGACCTTCGCACTGCTTGTGTCATATGTGGCGAACGATGAGCGCGTGGCGTCCAGGAATCCGGCCAGCGGCTCAGCCTGTGTTCCGGACAGGTTAACGAATGCCAGCCCATTCCAGACTCCGACGGGAATCTCTTTCAGCCCAAACGGCTCCCTGGAGAAGTCGGGCGGCATCTGCGGGGCACGGATCAGGTGCCCAGCGAGATTGTAAGACCACTGATGATAGGGGCAGATAAACCGCTCTACATGACCGCGGCTTTCCGGGCAGATTCGTGATCCACGGTGGCGGCATACATTGTAGAAGGCGCGGATCGACTGATCCGTATCGCGAACCACAATAATATTCTCCCTGAGCAGTTCAACCGTGATGTAGTCGCCCACTGCGGGCAGTTGCGACTGGTGCCCTACATACCACCAGTTCCGCAGGAATATCCGGTCTCTCTCGAGGGCGAAGACATCATCGGAGAGATAGTAATCCCGGTCGAGGCTGGTCGCGACCATGTGAGGACTCCTCTCTGCTCTACACATAGCGTTCGACGATTTCCTTGATGCTGGGATTCAGGATTTCGTGCGTATGCCCAAAGACTGAGCAATGGCCCATGCCTTCAAAGAAGTGATATTCAGCAGTGGGCGTTAGATCGGCAACCTGCTTTCCGTACGGCCACGGTGCCTGGACATCTTCGCCGAAGGCAAATACGTGCAGGGGCACCGAGCAGCCTGGAAGCCGGTCTACGACGTCGAAGTCGATACAGGCCTGCCACTGAGGGATTAGTGAACGTTCGTTTTCCGAAATGAACTGATCTCCGCCGAGCCATGTCTTGATGCGATTCCACTGGAATTCGTCACCAAGGACGCTGCCAGGGTACAGTGTTGCCGCATAATGACTCATGGCGAAATCGCCACTGAGGTGGCCGCCTTGGCGCCGGAACTCGACCTCAGCTCGCATGTAATCTCCCAGCCAGCCTGCGTGTCCTTGGGCGGAAGTTCCCATGACTATCGCGCAACGGACAAGGTCTGGCCGGTCGAGCGACAGCTGGGTGCCGATAAGAGCACCCATGGACAGGCCCACCACGGCGACGGGCGGTTCGCACGCGGCCTCGATCAGGCGTGCCGCATCTCTGGCAAAGTCTGCGATGGGCCACGGTTCGGGAGCCGTGCAGATTGTCTGGCCGATTCCCCGATTATCGAAAGTCGTGTTCCTGAAGAATGGCTCAAAATACGGGATTTGCCAGGCGTGCCAGTCTGATCCAAGTCCGCCGCCGCCTGCCAGCCAGACGAGATCCGGCCCGTCACCGAACTGCTCAAAGTGGATAGTGATGTCGTCGAGTGCGAGGTGCATTCCAGTCCTTCCATCGGCGTCAGACAGCGATCCTGCTTCACCCGCCCTGCCGTCACGGCTACGGCCTGCCAGCAGCGGCGGGAGCGTGACGGCCGGGGCCTTCAGGTGCCTTCTTGGCGGTGTAGCCAAGCGACATCCCCGTGGCGTGGGCTGCGTCCTGAACCTTGGCCATCAACGTGGGCAACCGCCGGGCTGGCATACGAAAGCTCGGTCCGGTCAAACTGATGATCACCGCGATCCCGCCTGCTGAGTCCCCTGCGGCGGCTGAGATGCCGACGCAACCCTCTTCAAATTCCTCGTTGCTAATCGCTACTTTCATGCGCCGTACGCGTTCCAGGTCGGCCCTAAGCGCATCAGGAGTGGCGATAGTCTTCTTCGTCAGCCGCTGTAGCGGGCGGGAGAGCAACTCGTCGAACTCCTCCGGCGGGAGCCGCGCCAGGACCAGCTTGCCGGGCGACGAGGTGTGCAGCGGAAACTCCTTTCCGACCCAGTTAACGCAGAGCACCGAGGGGGGGTCAGTCTGGTCGAGGACCAGTACTTGCTCACCACGGACCACACTGACGGCGGCGGTGAGCCCGGTCTGCCGGGTAAGTTCGGTGAGGTGTGGCCGCGTCAGCCGAATTGTTCGCTCTGATTGCTGCAGAGCGCGGGCTGCGATGGTGACCGCCGCCGGCCCGACGTAGAAGCCGCTGGCCGGGCTGGCCCGCTCCACCAGTCCCGCCTGCTCGAGGGTGACTAGAAGACGCCAGGCCGTCGCCCGGCCGAGGTCGCACGCCGTCGCCAGCTCGCGAACGCTCGCCGGCCGCCCGAGTTCGCCGAGCTGCTTCAGCAGGTCAGCTGCCCGCGCGACCGACTGAATACGCCCTTGGGCGCGGCCCGTATTCCGTTCTGTGGTGCTGGCCACCGACGTACCTCAGTCTAGTCCGATGATGGAACCCGGGTCCGTGCTGTCGAACTCCTCGATGGCACGTTCGGCGTCGCCCAGGCACTCGGCCAACTGCTGTTTCACTTCCGCCAGGGAGGCCGAGAAGTCGGGCTGACGTGCGAGGAAGCCCTGCAGCCGTTGCACGGTCCGGTAAGCGGCGTAATTCGCCCATTCGACGAGGGCAATGTCGCGCCCGTCAGCCTTGCGCAGCGGCGATAGGATCGTCGGCTCACGCCACTCGGCGTCCGCGCAGTAATAAGAGGCGACAAGTGAGATACGTGGGTACGCCTCCTCGAGGCGCGCCGCCCGGTGCAGAATCCGATGGCCCTGCTGGAGGAAGGCCCAGCCAGCGCCTGGGTACTCGATTCTGCCGATCCGCGCGGGAGGCAACTCGCCCCGCTCGGAGAGGATTTTCATCCCCTCTTCGACGGTGCCCAGGAAGAACTCGGTGTTCCCCCCCTTCATCTGCGCCGGATCGGTGAGGAGCAGAACGAAGTCATAGGCAACGACGTCATGGTGCCAGACGTCCACGTCCTTGCTGAGTTCCTCGGGTGCGAAGTTGAGCTGCACCTGGTGGTGGCCGATCGGGTGCTCGCGCAGCTCGGCCTGCGCCAGGTTCGACAGGAACTCGATCAGCCGGGGATCGGAATACATGCCAGCGAAGAACTGCGAGCGATAGGTACAGCCGCGCAGACGCTTGGAGCGCGCGTCGCCGACCGCATGTCCTTCGAGCTCGCGGGCGATGTGCAGGGCCGCAGCCGCTCCTTCATCGCTCAGGACGCGAAACGGCTCGCTGATCGCTAGCGGCGATAGCGCAGCTTCGGAGTTGCGGTCTCCGAACTCATCCAGCGTGCGGACCTTTGGCGGCGGAGCAAGCTGGAGGTAGCGCTCCTCCCAGGCTGTGTCCGATGAAGCGATCTTGTAGCCGGGCGGCCGGCTCGACGAACCTGTAACGAAAGCCATCTGCGCGTCCTCATGAGCGTGGCTGTGCGTAGTCCTCTAGCCGACGCTAGATGGGGCTGGGCAGATGGTCAATCATGGTGATATCTCGGTATCGCGATGCGAGACAGCAAGCGTGGCGACCGGGCCGGGCTGGCGTTAACGAGTGCGCAAGGCGCCCGCGCGATCACGGTTGGCGAGCGGCTGTACCTGAGCGCGGATGGGCTGACGGATAGCCCAGCGATGGCCGATTGCCTAGGGTTGCCCCCTTTGAGATGCTGATTATGTGCACGACCCGGTCCCGGCCATCCGAGCGGAAAGTCAAGATCACATGCTGAACCTGGAGAGCATGGGAAGTGCCTTGCGCGAGCCAGTTGTCGTCATAGGCGCGGGGATAGTCGGAGTGTCAGCCGCGTATCATCTGCTGACCGCCGGGGCCCGTAATGTCACGGTCATCGACCGAGTCGAACCCGGTGAAGGCACCACCAAGGCCGGTGCCGGGTTCGTCGCAAAATGGAATGAGGCTAATTACGACTTCGGGCCGGGCGGCCTGCAGCTGCAAGACTATGCTCTCCAGTTTTACCGCAGTCTTCACGCCGAGGGCGCCAGAATTGGTTTCCGTGCCAACGGCAACCTGGTCCTGGCCCTGAAGGAAGAGACCTGGCGGGAGGTCGTCCGGCCGATCGCTATGCGGCCTGGCGTGACCCCTGGTACACGCGCACTTGATCCGGATGAGGTCGGGCAACTGACCGGAGTGGTGGACCCGGCGGCGGTAGCCGGGGGGGTCTTGATGCCCGCGGGAATCCAGATCGCGGCGCTGAGGGCGGTGCGGGCCATCGCCGAGCGCGTTCGCAACCTCGGGGGCAGTTTCAAGCTGGGCACTCCGGTTACCTCTATCGTGAGCAGCGGGGAGAGCGCCACCGCGGTGGTCACCGCCGACGGGCAGATCATTCCCGCGCGGCATCTGGTCATCGCCGCGGGCGCATGGACCAACCGGGTGCTGGAAAGCCTGGGCGTCCAGCTGCCGCTGTTCCGCATGCTCGCCACGCGCATCGTCACCGAACCCGCCGGTGTACCAGCCACCATGCCAACCATTCAATGCAGTGACCTCAGCCTGTGGATCCGGGAGAGGGAAGGCGCGTTTACCTGGGGCACCGTGCATGGCTATCGTCCGGCCTACGGTGTCGAGCGCCAGTACGGAACCGCCCCGGACAAGATGCCACGAGACGAGTCGCTCTACCAGCGTCTCGTCGAGGAGCAGCCCGCTATCGAGCGCGTGTTCCCCCGCCTGCGGGACACGAAGGTCATCTCGTGGTTGCAGGGCATGCCCGTATACACACCCGACCACCGCTTCACGCTCGGGCCTTTGGGCAGCTACCACAATGTGGTTGTCGTGGCGGGCGACAATGAAGCTGGCGTCACTCACGGACCCGCGCTCGGCAAGGTTGCCTCCGACCTGACGGTCAACGGATCAACTGACTTTGACATCGACGCCTATGACCCAATGCGGTTCGACGGGCCGACAGACGAAAGCGTTATAGGTGCCCTGATCGGCGATATTTACCAAGCGGCTACACCGGCGTAACCTTTCCGGCTGCTAAACGATTCCGAGCGGCTAATCAGATCCACGCTGTCAGCCTCCCTTAGGGCGGGCCGGAGCTTTGCTGGGAAATGCCAGGCGACGACGTTATGACTCGAGCGTGCCGCGCCTGGCTTTAACCGCCCCGCCTTGGAGAACCAGCCACAGACGGCGCGGATCGGTCAGGATCGCTAGGTCGGTCAACGGGTCGCCATCGACAACAATGAGATCCGCCACCTGGCCAGGCTCCACCGTGCCTACCAGACTGTCCAGCCGGCATGCGCGAGCCGCAACTCCCGTCGCCGCTGTTAGCGCCTCGAGTGGGGTGAGCCCAGCGTCCGCCAGCCTCACGAGCTCCTGGGCGTTTCCTCCCTGCGGGGGCGCATCGGCACCCATGGCGATGGCCACGCCCGCCTTCCGGGCTGCTTGGACGGTCAGCCGGGCCGACTCGCCAAGGTGACGGGCGCGCTCGCGCATCCAGGCCGGATAGGTGTCAGAGTCGGCGACATGGTCGAATACCGACAACGTCGGGACCAGAACGGTGCCGTGTTCGGCCATGGCGGCGATTACCTCGGGCACGAGGTGGGCTTCTTCTCCGTGCTCGATCGTGTCGGCTCCCGCTTCGACCGACAGCCGGATGCCGTCAGCGCCTTCGGCGTGCGCAGCGACCGGGAGCCCGAGACGGTGCGCTTCCTCCACCAGGGCAACTAGTTCCTCGCGCCTGAGCTGGGACGGGTTGACGTCCTCGCCGGCGACCGTGAGGGCGCCCGTCGCCATGACCTTGATGACGTCAGCCCCGGCGCTGACCTGCTCGCGGACCGCTGCCCGTATGTCATCGGCCCCGTTCGCCTCGCGGTACATGCCGGGAAACGCCTTGGCTCCTGCGCAGGTCGCTGAGATTACCTGACCGCACAGCACAAGCCTAGGTGCCTCGCAGAGGCCCCGCTCAGCGGCATCGCGCAGTCGTGGCAGTGAGTCGCCATAGGCGCCAAGGTCCCGTACGGTCGTGATGCCGGCCGTGATCAGGTTCCGCATGGCATTCACCAGGCCGTACGCGCGCAGCTTGTCAGGTACCCCCTCCAGCGAGCTCAGATGCGTATGCGCATCGATCAAACCAGGCAGTATCGTCTGGCCGGCAAGGTCGATGACCTCGGCGTCAGCGGGGACGACGGGATTCCCCACCGAAGCGATGCGGCCGTCCCTGAGCAGCACGGTGAGGTTCTCGCGCGGGCGTTTCCCCGTTCCGTCCACCACGAGCGCGCCCACCAGCGCAAGGTCTCTAGCCACCGCGCTTGGCGATCCAGCCCGCGTCCATCGGAAGCGCATGCCCGGTGACGAGGCGGGCCTGGTCAGAGACGAGCCACCGGACACCAGCGGCGACTTCTGAGTAGTCTGGCTGGCCGCCGTGTTCGAAAAGGTTCTCGCGTCCTGACGCCTGGTCGAACTCCTCATAGGTGGGCGACGCGGTGCCGGTCACCATGGACCAGTAGGGCGACGACGTCTGCCGCGGGGGAAGGCTCTTGTCGGCCATCTGCGTAGGGCAGATCGCATTGACGTTGATGTCGTAAGGGCCAAGTTCGATGGCCAGGGACTTAACGAACCCGATGGCCCCGAACTTGGACGCGCAGTAGTGGGCGTAATTCGGCTCGGCCCGGAGCCCATCACGAGAAGAGGTGACGACGATCTTGCCGTAGCGCCGGCGGATCATATGGGGCACCACATACTTGGTGGTGAGCCATACCCCCTTCAGGTTGACCCCGATGACCGTGTCCCAATCGTCTTCGGTTAGCTCCCAGCTGAGACCAAACGAGAAGACCCCGGCGTTCGCGGCGAGGATGTCCACCGTGCCGAATTCCTCAATCGCGGCTGCCGCCATGCGTTCGCAGTCGCCGGCGTCCGCCACGTTGGCGTGTATCGCGATACAGCGTCGGCCGAGAGCTTCCACTTCAGCCTTGGTCTGCTGCAGGTCATCGTCGGTCGACATGCCTTGGACCCGCCCGGAGGGCAGTTCTCTGGCGATATCAGCTATCGCGATGTCGGCGCCGTCACCTGCCAGGGCGCGTGCGATCGCTCTTCCGAAGCCGCGGGCGCCACCGGTGATCAGCGCCACCTTGCCGTCAAGATCGGGCATTTGATCTCCTCCCATGTCGAGCATCACCATAATTCAGGTTGCTCGCGCACCTGCTGCCAGTCTGCGGTGGCTTGAGGAGAGCCGGAGAGCCAATCCGGAGAAGCTCGCCGATCTTGCGGAGTGCCTCCTAACCTCCTCGGGAGGCACAGGCTCATCCAGTGGGCCGGGCTGCGCGGCGGTCGCGGTCGCTTGCGGCTCGGTCAGCGCGCGGCCGCTCGTGACCGCCGGTCGCGCTCGATGCTCGCCGAGATCGCCCAGCTAATGCTCGAGGGCCGCGCAAGCACGGGGCGGGAGGTACCGCTCGTGAGCGGCGCTGCCGCGCTGGGCGAGGAGCCTCGCACCCCACGCCCGCCTGGCCGCTGTCTCCAGCCGGACACTGCTCGCGAAGGTCGGCCGCGGTCTCGGCTGCTGACGGCAACCTGACGATCTCACCGCCACGCTGCACATGCCGTACCACTAGGTGATCGCCTATTAGGCTTTCTGAGGCTATACCCCGTCCTGGCCGCCAGGTGGCGGGCCGCAGCCGTGCTCGGCCGCGAGCCGGCTCATGACCCAGCGCATCTGCTTGGTGCTGGGCGGCGGCGGCAGGCTGGCCCCCGGGCGTGGCTGGAACGCGTCGAGCATCAGTGCGACGAACCGCGGCAGCGCCCGCGGCGCGTCCCGCCCGGTCGCGGCCGCGATCGCGCTGTTGCCGATGAGCATGAGCAGCAGGTCTTCGCCGGCCATGTCGGTGCGCAGTCGGCCCGCGTCTTTGGCCCGGTCGATGAGCCTGATCATGGCGCCGTTGGCCCGGGCGCGGATGACCTCGAGCTCCTCGCTCGGTGCCAGCGTGATCAACAGCAGATCGGCCAGGCCGCGGTCGCCCGCCTGCATGGCGCAGATCCGGCGCACGAACCCGGCGAACCCGGCCCACGGGTCGGGCTCGGCCAGCGCCTGCTCGGCGGCCACGGCGTACGCCGTGATCTTGTCGATGAGCGCCGCGGAGACCAGCTGCTCGCGGGTGGGGAATCTCCGGTACAGGGTGCCGATCCCCACCCCGGCCCGGCGCGCGATCTCCTCCAGCGGCGCGCCCAGACCCATCTCGGCGAACACCTCACGGGCCGCGCTCAGCACGGCCTCGCGGTTGCGCGCCGCGTCGGCGCGCAGGGGTCTGCAGGGCTCAGCCGAGCCTGCGACCTGCTCTTTCAGGGCCTCGTCAGCCATCTCGCTATCTCACCAGCCGGACCGGCCGACCGCACGGAGTTCCGGTACCCAAAGCTGCTCCCCCGGTGCCGGCGTCCGGGCCGGCGCGAAAGGCGGACCCCATGCGGAGGGCCGCCTCCATAAGTGTAGGGTGATCCGGAGGTATTACTCCAGTTCACGTACACGGCCAGGGGATGCGGCGACTAACCGGGCGTGCCGTCGTCGCATGCGCTGGCGCGACGAGGAGGCTCCCCCATGGGCGACTGGCAGCTTGACCCGTACCACACGCAGGTCGAATTCTCCGCGAAGCACCTCGGGATGATGACGGTGCGGGGTTCCTTCGACGAGGTCAGCACGACCGCCGACATCGACCCGGACCACCCAGAGACGGCCAAGGTCGAGGCGACCATCTCGACCGCGAGCATCCGCACCAACAACGGGGTCAGGGACAACGACCTCCGCTCGTCGAATTTCCTCGAGGTGGAGAAGTATCCCTTGATCACGTTCAAGAGCACCGGCATCGAGCCGGCCGGCCAGGATCATTACAAGCTGACCGGCGACCTCACCATCAAGGACAACACCCATCCGGTGACGCTCGACGTGACCAAGTACGGCGAGTTCAACGACCCGGGGATGATGGGGCACAGGATCGCCTACGGCGCCACGACCCAGATCAACCGGAAGGAATTCGGCCTGACGCTCAACATGATGCTGGACGGGAGGTTCGTGGTCAGCGACGAGATCCAGATCACGATCGAGGGTGAGATCGTCGAGCAGAAGCCGGCCGAGGCGGAGACCACGAGCAGCTGACCGTCGTCGCCGGGCGGGCGGCCTCCCCGGCCTAGCGAGAGGCCGCCCGCGGCGGCTTCAGTAAGCGTCCGCTCCGTCGGCCGCGGCCCGGGTCACCGGCGGAACGCTGTCAGCGGGCGGCGGGACCAGGCGGGGCACCGCCGCCGTCCGGGCGGCGACCACGGCCCTGCGGGGGTACAGCAGGCCGGTGAGCACGGCCCCGGCGGCGAGCAGCACCGCGAGGAAGGTGAACGCGGTGATGTCGCCGTGCACGGTGGCGGCCGCGGCGCTGGGAGCGCCGGCGTGCCGAGCGAGGTACGCGGCGGCGGAACCGGCCGCGATCGTGTTGAGCAGGGCCGCGCCCAGCGAGCCGCCGACCTGGTTGCTGCTGTTCACCAGCGCGGCCGCCACCCCGGTGTCGGCCGGCCGGGCGCCCGCCGGGCCGAGGGTGAACGCGGACACGACGGCGCAGCTGACCCCGAAGCCGACGAGGACCAGCGCCGGGGCCACGTCGAGGCCGTAGCTGCCGTGGACGCCGATCCGCGTGAGCCAGGCCGCGCCCGCGGCGGCCAGGATCAGGCCGGCCGGGACGATGACCTTGGGGCCCAGCCGGGCCAGGCCGCCGTTGCTCACGATGTTCGCGGCGACGGTGATCCCGCCGATGAACGGGAGGAAGGCCAGCCCGGCCTGCAGCGGCGTGAAGCCGAGGACGCCCTGCAGGTAGTAGGTGAGCAGGAGGAACAGGCCGATGATGCCGATCCCGGCGATGACCGCGCCCAGGTAGGCCGCGCCGCGGATCCGGTCTGTGAGGATGGCCAGCGGCACCAGCGGGTGCCTGACCCAGCGCTCCACCAGGACGAACGCACCCAGCAGCGCGACGCCGCCCGCGATGAAGCCGATGGTCAGCCCGCTCCCCCAGCCGTCCGTGGACGCCGCGCTGAACCCGTAGACGATGGCGGCCAGGCCGGCAGCGGCCAGGATGCTGCCGGGCACGTCGAGGCGCGCGCCGGCGGAGCGCGCCTGGCTGGTGATCAGGGTGGCCGCGCCGGCCAGGGCCACGGCGGCGAAGGCCACGTTGACGTACAGGCACCACCGCCAGGACAGGTACTGGGTCAGCACGCCGCCGAGCAGCAGCCCGACCGCTCCCCCGCCGCCGGCGATCGCGGTGTAGATACCCAGCGCCTTGCCGCGCTCGCGGGGATCGGTGAACGTCGTGATGAGCAGGGCCAGGGCGGACGGCGCCAGCAGCGCGGCGAAACTGCCCTGCACGGCGCGGGCCGCCACCAGGATCCCGAACCCGGGGGCCGCGCCGCCGAGCGCGGATGCGGCTGCGAACCCGGCCAGCCCGGCGATGAAGGTCCGCTTGCGGCCGAGCAGGTCGGACAGGCGGCCGCCGACCAGCAGCAGGCCGCCGAACGCGAGCGCATAGGCGGTGACCACCCACTGGCGGTCGGTGACGGAGAAGCCGAGCGCCTGCTGTGCGGACGGCAGGGCGATGTTCACGATGGTCGCGTCCAGCACCACCATCAGCTGGGCCACGGCAATGACGGCCAGGACCAGCCATCGCCTCCGCCCCGGGCCAGGTGTGCCGGAGGCGGCGAGCGGTCGCGGGCTGACCTGGGGTTCGCCGGTCATGGGGAGTTCCTCTCGAAAGAGTTAGTTAGCTGACTAACTCGGACGCTAGCGCAGGATCGGGCGAACGTCTAGTCTTGGTCAGGTGGCTAACTCACTGGCACCCGGAGCGGCGCCGCCCGCGGCGGGCAAGCGCGAGCGGCTGGTCGCCGCGGCCCGGAAGCTGTTCCACGAGCAGGGCGTGGAGAAGACCACGCTCGCCGAGATCGCGGCGGCCGCCGAGGTCCCGGTCGGCAACGTCTTCTACTACTTCAAGACCAAGGACGCGATCGTCTCGGCGGTCATCGCGACGTACGGGAGCACACAGGGCGCCATGAGCGGGGACCTGGATCGCCGGCGCACGCCGCAGGCCCGGCTGAAGGGGCTGATCCGGACCTGGGTAGATCGGCGTGACCTGTTCGCCAGCCATGGCTGCCCGATCGGATCGCTCGCGTCCGAGCTGGGCAAGCGCGACGATGAGCTCCGCGGGGAAGCGGGCGAGGTGCTGCTGGGGGTGATCGGCTGGGTGCAGGAGCAGTTCGAGGCGATGGGACGCCGCGACGCCAGGGAACTGGCCGTCGCGCTGATCGCCGCCTACGAGGGCATCGCGCTGCTGGCCAACGCCCTGCATGATCCCTCGCTGGTCAGCTCGGAAGGCCGCCGTCTGGAGCGGTGGATCGACGCGCTGTCCGCCGGCGATGACCGCTAGCCGACCCGGACTCCGATGACCAGGCGCTGACGGAAATTCGGGTGCGGTGCTCCGCGGCATCGAGGCCACCCCGGGCGATCACCGCGGCCTCGTCATCCCGAGCTGACCGCTTGCTCGGCTGGTGACAGCCCGGCATCTGTAGCTCAAACTTAACAAAGCACTACTGGAACAACAGATATACAGACATTAATATCCACATTGTGGCTGGCATCATGCGCAATGCGCATCATCCGGAGCGCGAGGCGCAGGCAGGCGGCGATCAAGCGGAACCAGGCCGCCCGCTGGCGGAACCGGATAGTGCCAGGAAGCGGTCGGTGGGTGTGCAGGCCGTCGAGCGAGCCTGCCGCCTGCTGATCGAGGTGATCAGGACCGCGGAGCCGCTGTCGGTCGGGGAGCTATCACGTCGGACCGGCCTGCATCAGAGCACCACGTCCCGGCTGCTCGCCTCGCTGCAACGGCACGGCCTCGTCGAGCGGGACACCGCACGCGGCCGGGTCAGGATCGCTGCCTCGCTGGTCGGCCAGATCACCAGCCGTTCGGTCCGTCAGGCGCTGCTGGATGCGGCCGGGCCGGTCCTCGAAAGCATCGGGCGCACCACGAGCGAGACGGTCAACCTCTCGGTGCCGGTGGCCGGCAAGCTCGTGGACAACATCGCCCAGGTCGACGCGCCGCACATCCTGGCCACGACCAACTGGGTGGGTCGCTTCATCCCGCTGCACTGCTCCTCGCCGGGAAAGATCTTCCTGGCCTACGGCGTGGCGGACCTGCCTGCTGGGCCGCTCGCGCGGTTCACACCCCAGACGATCACCGACCGGCGCGCGCTTGAGGCCGAGCTCAAGCTCGTGCGCCGTCGCGGTTTTGCCACGCTCATGGACGAACTCGAGCCGGGCCTGCGGGCCGTGGCCGTGCCGGTGGTGGACGGCCACAACGAGGTCATCGCCGCTGTAGCGGTGTCAGGTCCCTCGGCCCGGCTGCCGCAGCGGCGCATCCGCGAGTGCGCCGACGTCCTTTCCCAGGCGTCGGTCGCCCTGACGGCCCGTTTTGTATCTGCCTGGCCCCCGGCGGGCCAAGCGGAGCCAGCTCTCAGAGGAGGCACCTGTGTCGACGGCCCCTGCTGACCGATTCCCGCCCGGCGCCTGGCCGACACGGCTCTGATCCGGATGTCGCTCGCCCGGTACCTCGGCCGCCGTGTCATCACGGCGCTGATCGTCGTGCTCATCGTGATGGCGTTCCTGGCCAGCCTGGACCGGCTGATCCCCGGGAACCCGGTCACCTACGTCTTCGGCCCGCACGCCAACCCGGCGCTGATCAAGCAGGTCAAGCACGAGATGGGCCTCGATGTGTCCGTCCCGCAGCAGATCTACCAGTACATCGCTCACGCGTTGCAGGGCAACCTGGGCGTCAACTTCGTGACGAACCAGTCCGTGGCCAGCCTGGTCATGCAGAACCTCAAGTACACGCTGGTGCTGGCGGTCAGCGGGCTGGGCCTGGCCGTCCTGGTCGGCGTTCCGCTGGGCGTCCTGGCCGCGACCAAGCCGGGCGGGCTGGTTGACCGGGTAGTCGGGATCGTCTCGATCTCGTTCATCACGCTCCCCCCCTTCGTCGTCGGCCTGCTGCTGATCCTGATCTTCGCCGTCCACCTGCACATGTTTCCTGTCATCGGGGCCGGGGCGCCGGGGCAGCCGGTCGACGACGTCAAGCACCTGGTGCTTCCGGCGATAGCCCTGGCCCTGGGGTGGATCGGGTACATCTCCCGGCTGGTGCGCAGCAACATGCTCGAGGTCCTCACCTCCAACTACGTGCGGACGGCGCACGCCCTGGGCATCCGCCGCCGCAAGGTCTTCTACGAGTACGCGCTGAAGAACGCCGCGGCGCCGGTC
This sequence comes from uncultured Actinomycetota bacterium, assembly GCA_963844655.1. GTDB lineage: Bacteria > Actinomycetota > Actinomycetes > Streptosporangiales > Streptosporangiaceae > JASHPR01. Next base: position 346,241 of record CAWJPA010000004.1, read on the forward strand.
GTCGCCATCCTCGGCGTCGGCCTCGGCACCCTGCTCGGAGGCGCGATCTTCATTGAGGTCATCTTTGACCGGCCCGGCCTCGGCACCCTCGCGTACGACGCCATCGCGTCGCGGAACTTCCCGATCGTGCAGGGCACGTCGCTCGTGATCGCCGTGCTGGTCATCGTGGCCAACCTGCTGGCCGACGTCACCTACCGCCTGCTGGATACCCGGATCCAGCTCGGGCAGGCAGCGGGGACCTGAAAGGAGCTGAATGGCACTACTCGGCGCAGCCCGCCCAGACGACGGGATCGGCCTGTTCGATCTCGACGTCTCCACTCTGCCGCAACCGACGCGGGGGGCCCGGGCGCGCAGCGCGGTCGGGTCCCTCCTCACCACGCCGGGCGGCACCCTGGGCAGCATCATCGTGCTCGGGCTGATCGTGCTCGCGGTATTCGGCCCGCTCCTGGCCCCGTACTCGTTCAGCGCCATCGACGTCAACGCCACGCTGCAGGGACCCTCGCTGCATCACCTGCTCGGGACCGATCAGCTCGGCAGGGACATCCTGTCCCGCCTGATCTATGGCACGAGGATCGAGATGGTGGTGTCGGTTCCTGCCGTGGCCTGCGCCCTGGTCTTCGGCCTGATCCTCGGCCTCCTCGGCGGCTATCTCGGCGGGATCTTCGATAACGCCGTAGTCCTGCTGACCGACACGTTCCAGTCCTTCCCCGCGATCATCCTGGCCCTGACGTTGCTGGTGGTGGTCGGGTCGTCGCTGCGCAATCTGGTCATCGTGATCGCGGTGGCGTTCCTGCCGAACTACGCGCGGACCAGCAGGGCGCTCGTGCTCTCGGTCAAACAGAACCAGTACATCCTGGCCGAGCGGGCGCTCGGCGCCAGCCGCCCGCGGATCATGCTCCGGCATATCTCGCCGAACATCATGGCCCCGCTGTTCATCCTGCTTGCCATGGACATTCCGAGCGCCATCGCGGTCGAAGCCGGGCTGTCATTCCTTGGCCTCGGGGTCCGGCCCCCGAACCCGTCCTGGGGCACCGTCCTGTCCGACGGCTTCAGCTCCATCTACCAGGCGCCGTGGGCGGTGCTCTTCGCATCCCTCGCGCTGGCCATCGCCACGATCGGATTCCTCACCTTCGGTGAGGCGCTGCGGGACGTCCTCGATCCCCGGCTGCGCGGGGTGTCGCGATGGCGAGCATGAACGGGACCGCCGGTCCCGGCGATGTCCTCCTCGACATCCAGGGTCTGGCCGTTGAGTACCAGAGCCGCGGTTCCGTCCTGCGGGTGCTGCCCGGCGTCAACCTGACGATCAGCCGTGGTGAGGTCGTCGGCCTGGTCGGGGAGTCGGGTTCCGGCAAGAGCACGCTCGCACTCACGGTGCTGCGGCTGCTGCCCGCCAACGGGAAGATCGCCGCCGGCCGGATCATCCTCGACGGAACGACCGACATCGCGTCGCTGGACCGCGAGCAGTTGCGCCACACCCGGGGCGAGAAGATCGCAATGATCTTCCAGGACCCGCTGACCTCGCTCAACCCGACGTTCAAGATCGGGCACCAGATGATCGATGTGCAGGCAGCACATTGTGCGCACCGGGTGCGCCGGGAAGACAGGAAGCGGTTCCGGCAGCGAGCCGTGACGCTCCTGAACCAGGTTGGCCTGCCCGACCCGGACCACGTCGTGCGCTGCTACCCGCACCAGCTCTCCGGCGGCATGCGGCAGCGCGTGGTGACCGCCATGGCTCTCAGTCTCGAGCCCGAGTTGCTCATCGCCGACGAGCCCACCTCGGCGCTGGACGTGACGACCGAAGCCCAGATCATCAGCCTGCTGAGACAGCTCAAGGCCGATCATGATCTCACGATCTTGTTCGTCACCCACGACTTGAGCCTCGTCGCTGACCTCTGTGACCGCGTCGTGGTCATGTATGCCGGCCAGCTCATGGAGCAGGGAGACGTGGCCGAGGTCTTCGAGCGCCCCCAGCATCCCTACACCATGGCCCTGCTCGACGCGGTGCCCACCCGGGCGCACCGGGGGCAGCCGCTCACCGCCATTCCCGGGCGGGTCCCGTCGCTGATCGGCGAGATCACCGGCTGCCGCTTCGCCTCGCGCTGCTCCTATGCCCAGGACGTGTGCCGGGACGAGGAGCCCCGCCCCGTGGTCTCAGGTACGAGCGAAGCGGTCCGCTGCCATATGCGCGACCAGGACTCGGGCTACGAGCACGCCGGTGTATCCAGCGCGGCCGTCCAGAAGGCGGTGCCGGAGTCATGACCGCAGCTGCCTCCAGCGACCTGCCGCTCGCCGACGGCACACCGCCCGCACCGGCGTCTCCGCTGCTCCAGGTCGAGGATTTGCGGGTGGTGTTCTCTTCCGGCGGAGCTCTGGGCAGGCTGACCGGGAGCGGGGCCGGGGTGCGGGCGGTCGACGGCGTTGACCTGACCGTCTCCGCCGCTGAGGTGGTCGGCGTCGTCGGCGAATCCGGGTCGGGCAAGACCACGCTCGCGCTCGGCTCCCTGCGGCTCACGCGGATCACCTCAGGACGCGTGCTTTTCGGGGGAACCGATCTCAGCGGGCTGCGCGGCCAGGCCGTACGCAGGTTCCGGCGGGACGCCGTCATGATCTTCCAGGATCCTCATTCGAGTCTCAGCCCCCGGATGCGCGTGTCTGCCCTGCTGATGGAGCCGTACGTGATCCATGGCATCGGCCAGGGCGAGCAGTACTCCGTGGCCGAGCTGCTCAGCATGGTGGAGCTCCCCGAGCGGCTCGCCAGCTACTACCCGCACGAGCTGTCCGGAGGGCAGGCCAGGCGGGTCGGGATCGCCCGCGCCCTGGCCCTGCGGCCCCGGCTCATCGTCGCGGACGAGCCGACGGCGGGCCTGGACGTCTCGGCGGCCAGCGCCATTCTCAACCTGCTGCAGAAGCTCCGCGACGAGCACCGGACCGCCTACCTGGTCATCACGCATGCGCTCAACGTGGTCGGCTACCTGGCCGACCGCATCGCCGTCATGTACCTGGGCCGGGTGGTGGAGACCGGCCCGGCGGAACAGATCTACGACGCCCCGCTGCATCCCTACACCCGGGCGCTCATCGCGTCGATCCCCGACATGGAATCCAGACAAGCCAAGCGGGAGCCGGCCGTGGCCGGCGAGATCCCGAGCCCGCGCAACCCGCCGTCCGGTTGCCACTTCCACCCGCGCTGCCCGTTCGCCGTGGCGCGCTGCCGCACCGAAGACCCGGCCCTTGAAGAAGCCATGCCCGGGCGGTCGGTGGCGTGCCTGCGGTGGCGGGACGTGGCTGCCGCGGGAGGCCCGCCCTAGGTCACCACCCGTGACTTGCCGCCCACCACGACCGACCGAAACGTCCCGAAGGAGGACTCCGATGTCACCCACCCCTGAGGACATCAGATCCCTGGTCACTGACCTCACCGACCACAGAATCGGGCGGCGGCAGTTCCTGAGCCGCGCGATGGCGCTCGGGCTGTCCGGCTCGGCCGCCGGCGTGCTGCTGGCGGCCTGCGGCGGCTCCTCGCCGTCCGGCACCTCCAGCAGCCAGGGCTCGGGCTCGGGCACGGCGAAACCCCCGACCACGACACTCACCTACCGGCCGCAGACCGACATCCAGGACCTGGACCCCGCCTTCTGGGTGTCCCAGGACGACGGAATCATTTTCGACTGCATCTATGAGGGGCTGGTCACGTTCAAGCCCGGGACGTGGCAGGTGGTCAACCAGCTGGCCGAGTCGTTCGAGAAGTCCTCAGACGGCCTGAGGTTCCACTTCAAGCTGAAGAAGGGGATCGAGTGGCAGAAGGGCTACGGCGAGGTTCGGGCCAGCGACGTCAAGTTCTCCTACGAGCGCATCGCCGGCCTGACCAAACCGAAGCTGAACTCCCCCTATTCCGGCGACTGGTCGGCGCTCGACAGCGTTCAGGTGACCGGACCGTACGAAGGCACGATCATCCTGAAGCAGCCGTTCGCTCCGCTGCTGCACAGCACGCTGCCCGCGGCGAGCGGAAAGGTTCTGCCCGAGAAGGCGGTCACGAAGCTGGGCAAGAGCTTTTCCACTAATCCCGTTGGCTCAGGCCCCTACGAGTTCGTCAGCTGGGTGCCCAAGCAGCGCACGACGCTGAAGCGCTTCGCTAACTACAGCGGCGCGAGTTCGGCGTTCGCCGCCAAGGCACCGTGGTCGACGATCCAGACGCAGGTCATCGACAGCGACAACACCGCGTTCGAGGCGATCAGCTCGGGCTCGGTGGCGTTCGGCTACATTCCCCCCGCGCTGGTCGGGCAGGCCCAGTCGGCGAACAGCCTGCACGTCTACAGCAGGCCGACGCTCAACTACTACTTCCTCGCGATCAGCCAGAAGAATGTCCCGAACCTCAACCTCCGCCGAGCCATCCGTTCAGCCATCGACGTGCCCGGGATCATCAAAGCCGCGTACAACGGCAGGTACACGCGGGCGTACGGGATCATCCCGCAGTCGATGGGGATCGGCTACTGGGCGGACGCCCCGCGTTACGACCAGAACCTGACGCTGGCCAAGCAGTACCTGCACAAGAGCGGCCAGAGCAATGTGACCCTGAACCTGGCGGTGACCAACGACCAGACGGACGAGGCGGCCGCGCAGGTTATCGCGGCCAACCTGGCGCAGATCGGCATCAAGGTCAACCTCCAGCCGGAGGACTCGGCCACCTTTGACGCCATCCCGGGCAATGGCGGCGGCGGCCCGCACCGGCAGCTCGTGTACTCGAACTTCGTGTCCGAGCCTGATCCTTACTGGTCGTTTATCTGGTTCACCTGCGCCCAGATTGGCCTGTGGAACTGGGTGGACTGGTGTGATGCGGGGTTCACCTCCCTGCTCAACAAGGGGCTGACGACCTATGACGTGACCAAGCGCGACCAGTTCTACATCCAGGCGTCGAAGCTGTGGGACGCCCAGGCCAACATCGCCTGGATCGCGTATCCCACCTGGTACTTCGCGGCCCAGCCGTGGGTGCGGCCCTCGCTGCGGCCGGACGGCTACCCGTACCTGTGGAACACCACGTGACCGGGGAGCGCGGAGACGACTACGTTAATTACGCACCAGGGGTACGCCTGATCAAGAACGTGCAGATCCCGATGCGGGACGGGGTTCATCTCGGCGCCGACCTGTACGTACCGGACCGCGACGACGGTGAGCCGCTGCCGGTCGTCATGGAGTACATCCCGTACCGCAAGGACGAGGTGGCGCCGGGAGACCGCTTCTACTCCTACTTCCCGGCGCACGGCTACATCGTCGCCCGCGTCGACATCCGCGGCACCGGGGCGTCCGGCGGCGTGGCCACCGACGAGTACGTGCCCCAGGAGCAGGAAGACGGGTACGACGCCATCGAGTGGCTGGCCGGGCAGCCGTTCTGCGACGGCCACGTCAACATGATGGGAATCTCCTACGGCGGGTTCACCTCGCTGCAGGTGGCCACCGTGCAGCCGCCGCACCTGTCGTCGATCATCCCGATGTACTTCACCGACGACCGCTACACCGACGACTGCCACTACCGCGGCGGCCTGCTCAGGCACTACTACGACGTGGCGCACTACGGCAACTTCATGATCGCCTATAACGCCCTGCCGCCGTACCCGGAGTGGTCCGAGGACTGGGCCGCGATCTGGGACGAGCATCTCGAGCACAACGAGCCCTACCTGCTCAAGTGGCTGCGGCACCAGACCGACGGGCCCTACTGGCGGCACGGCTCGGTCCGGGACATCGCCGAGCGGATCACCTGCCCGGTGTTCATGATCGGAGGCTGGGCCGACGGCTACCCGAACCCGCCGCTGCGCCTGTACGAGGCGCTCAGCGTCCCGCGCAAGGTGCTGATCGGGCCGTGGAACCACGCCGTCCCTGACGTGGCGGTGCCCGGGCCGCGCATCGATCACCTGCGCGAGGCCGTGCGCTGGCTCGATCACTGGTGCAAGGGCCGGGACACCGGCATCATGGACGAGCCGCCGGTGGTCGTGTACATGCAGGACTACGAGCGGCCCGACGCCGACCGGCTGGAGTCGGCCGGGGCCTGGCGGGCCGAGCAGGACTGGCCGGCGCCCGGGTCCAGTGAGCTGACCCTGCACCTGGCCGACGGCGGCCGGCTGGAGGCCGGCAGCGGCAGCGACGGCGCCGACGAGTTCGAGTACGTGGCGACCGTCGGGGTCACCGCGGGGCTGTGGTCGGGTGGCCTGCCGTTCGGCCTGTCCGGCGATCAGCGACCAGACGAGGCCTACTCGCTCGTCTTTACGTCCGACCCTCTCGACGACGACCTCCACATACTCGGCCGCCCGCGCGTCCGGCTGCACGCCTCCTCCACCGCGTCGGTGATCGGCTTTGCCGTCAGCCTGGCTGACGTCGCCCCGGACGGGCCGTCGCGGCTGGTCGCCAAGGGCATGCTGAACGCCACCCGGCGCCACTCGCTCACCGAGCCCGAGCCGCTCGAGCCCGGCGAGGTGTATGAGCTGCCGATCGACCTCGACTGCACCGGCTGGCGCTTCCGGCGCGGGCACCGGATCCGGGTCAGCATCGCGAGTGCCGACTGGCCGAACGTGTGGCCGACGCCGGAGCCGGCGGTGAACCGGGTGTACCGGGGAGCCGGGCGGCCGTCCCGTATCGTGCTGCCGGTCGTGCCCGCGGCCGCCAGTGCGGCCGCGCCGGAGTTCCGCCCCTCCCCCGAGGTGCTGGAACGGCACGCCAGCCGGATCGAGCCGCCGGTCTGGGACGTCATCCACGACGCCCTGTCCCGCCGGGCCCGCGTGCACGTCTCCGCGAGCCACACCGAGCGGATCAACGACACGACGGTGGTGACCCGCGAATACGAACTGAATTCGCTGGTCGATGCCGACGACCCGGCCGGGGCCGGCGCCCGGGGCCGCCACACGACGCGGATCCGCAGGCCGAACGGGCTCACCGAGGCGACGTCGTCCGTCCACATCCAGGGCACGGCGACGCGTTTCCACGTGACGATCGACCTGGCCGTCACCGTCGACGGGCTGCTGCACCACTCCCGCCAGTGGACCGACTCCGTGCCACGTCAGCTGCTGTGAACGGGACGGTGACCCAGCCGGGCACGGTCGCCGGCCTGCCATGCCGGGTGCGGCTGATCAGGCACACGTGGATCCCGATGGCTGACGGCTGCCGCCTGGCAGCCAGGATCTGGCTGCCGGAGGAGGCCGAGACCAGCCCGGTGCCTGCCGTGCTCGAGTACATCCCGTACCGGAAGAACGACGCCACCGCGCTGCGGGACGCCCCGATCCATGGCTACTTTGCCGGGCACGGGTACGCCTCGGTCCGGGTCGACCTGCGCGGATCCGGCGACTCCGACGGCATTCTCGCCGACGAATACCTCCCGCTCGAGCAGTCCGACGGCCTCGAGGTCCTGCGCTGGCTCGCGGCCCAGACCTGGTGCACGGGGAAAGTGGGGATCATCGGGAAATCCTGGGGCGGCTTCAACGGCCTGCAGATCGCCGCGCACGCACCGCCCGAACTGGCCGCCGTGATCAGCGTGGACTCCACCGACGACCGGTACGCCGACGACGTGCACTATATCGGCGGGTGCGTGCAGGCCCTCGACATGCTGGCCTGGGGCTCGACGATGCTCGCGTACAACGCCCGGCCCCCGGACCCTGAGGTCGCCGGGCCCGGCTGGCGGGCGCAGTGGCTCGAGCGGCTGGAGAAAACGCCGCCCCATGTCGAGGCGTGGCTCGAACACCAGCGGCGTGACGGCTACTGGAAGCAGGGCTCGGTCTGCGAGAACTACGGCGCGCTGAGCTGCGCCGTCTACATGGTCGGCGGGTGGCTGGACGGCTACCGGACTGCCGTGCTGCGCTTCCTGGAGGGCTACGCGGGGCCGTGCAAAGGGCTGATCGGGCCGTGGGCCCACGTCTACCCGCACGACGGCACGCCCGGTCCGGCCGTCGGCTTCCTGCAGGAGGCGGTGCGGTGGTGGGATCACTGGCTCAAGGGAGCGGACAACGGGATCATGTCCGAGCCCAAGCTGCGCGTGTACGCGCAGCAGCCGATCCGCCCCCGGCCCTTTGTCCCGGCCAGGGAAGGCCGGTGGATCGCCGAGCCCAGCTGGCCCAGCCCCAACGTCGCACCGCGCACGTTCGCCCTCGCGGCGCCCGGGCAGCTGCAAGCCGACCCGGGCGCCGAGCAGCAGCTGCAGATCCGGGGCAGCGAATCCGTCGCCGCCGACCCCGGACCGTGGTGCGGCTGGGGCGGCCCGCTCGACAACGCAGCCGACCAGGGCGGCGACGACGGGCGATCGCTGGCGTTCACCTCCGCACCGCTCGGCGAGTCAGTGGAGATCCTCGGCTGCCCGTCGGTCCGGCTGCGCGTCAGCTCGGACGTGCCGCAGGCGCTGATCGCCGTCCGGCTCTGTCACGTGCGGCCGGACGGCGCCTCCACGCTCATCACCAGAGGCGTCCTGAACCTGAGCCACCGGGACGGGGATGAGGCACCGGAGCCGGCGGTCCCCGGCCAGGCCTACGCCGTCCGCATCACGCTCAGCGCCATGTCTTACCTGGTTCCGGCCGGCCACCGGATCCGCATCGCGGTCTCGCCGACGTACTGGCCGATCGTGTGGCCATCGCCAGAGCCGGCCACGCTCACCGTGACGGCGGGCGCGCAGTCGGCGCTCGTGCTTCCGGTCCGCCGCCCCGGCGTCCCCGACCCGCCGCCGCCCGCGCACTTCGCCGCACCCCAGGCTGCGCCGCCGCCGGACCACGTCGTGCTCGGCGGAGCGGACGAGGAGGAGCGGACCTGGTGGCGTGACGCCAGGCGCGGGATCACGCGCGTCACCGCCCAGACCCGGCACTTCCCGCACGTCCGTCTGACCGACTCTGGTACCGAGTACGAGGAGCGAGGACATGACATGTACGAGATCACCGACGGGAGCCCGCTGTCCGCGATCGCCAGGTCAGAGCGGCAGATCTCGATCTCGCGCGGGGCGTGGGGAACCCGGGTCGAGACCCGCAGCACGCTGTCCGCCACGCGCGAGCAGTTTCACGTGACCAACACCGTCGACGCCTACGAGGGCCCGACCCGGCTCTTCGCCAAGACCTGGAGCCGCGCGATCCCCCGCGACTGCGGCTGACGAGCAGGCCGGCTTCGTCCAGCCGAGCGGAGCCGAGCGTGAAGTGCGGAGGAGGATGGCATGTTCGTCAACCAGATGCCCTACTACGAGATCCTCTCCGAGGAGGCGATGCAGACCCTGGACCGGGGCTGGAAGCGGATCGTCAGCGAGATCGGCATCGAGTTTGATCATCCGGAAGCCCTGGAGCTGTTCCGGAAGGCCGGGCAGCAGGTGGAGGGCAGCGTCGTCAAGCTGGACCCCGAGTTCCTCCTGGCGCAGGCGGCCCTCGCCCCCCGGGAGTTCGACCTGCGGGCCCGCTCTGGCGCCCGCGACCTGCACATCGGGGGGCGGCACATGGCGTTCCTCCCCGTCTACGGCTGCCCGTTCGCCCGCGAGGGCGGCGAGCGCAGGGAAGCGACCATGCACGACTTCGAGCGGCTGGTCAAGCTGAGCCAGGTCTTTCCTCAGATTGACATGGCTGGCGGGACGGTGGTCGAGCCTAACGACCGGCCGCTGGACTCCCGTCATCTGGAGATGGTGTTCGCCCTGATGACGCTGTCGGACAAGCCGTTCATGGGCTCGGTGACCTCGGGGCCGAACGCGCGGGACACGCTGGCCATGGCCGATATCCTCTTCGGCGGCCGGGCGCAGATCGAGGAGCGCCCCGTGGTGATGTCGATCATCAATGTCAACTCGCCGCTGCGGTTCGACGAGCGCATGCTCGCGGCCATGCTGGAGTACTCCCGGGCCAATCAGCCGGTCATCGTGACGCCGTTCCTGCTGATGGGCGCCATGTCGCCGGTGAGCTCCCCGGCGGCGCTCGTGCAGCAGACCGCCGAGGCCCTGGCCGGCGTGGCGCTCATCGAGCTCGTCCGCCCGGGCTGCCCGGTGGTGCTCGGCTCGTTCCTGTCCAACATCGACATGCAGTCAGGCTCACCGATGTTCGGTACCCCAGAGTCGGCATTCGGCCTGCTGGCCGGCGGCCAGGTGGCCCGCAGGCTGGGCCTGCCCTGGCGCAGCGGCGGCGGCGGCCTGACCGCCAGCCAGACGGTCGACGCCCAGGCCGCCTACGAGTCGCTGATGACGATGATGCCGGCGTTCCTGTCCGGCGCCAACGTCGTCATGCACGCGGCCGGATGGCTGGAGTCCGGCCTGGTGTCGTGCTTCGAGAAGTACGTCGTGGACATCGAGATTCTGCGGATGCTGCGGGAGACGTTCAGGCCGGTGCAGATCGACGAGGAGTCGCTCGCCTTTACCGCCCACGAGGAGGTTGGCCAGGGTGGTCACTTCCTCGGTGCCGCGCACACGCTGGAGCGGTTCCGTGAGTGCTTCTACCGGCCGCTGCTGACGTCATCGGAGAACTTCGAGCGCTGGAAACGGAAGGGAGCCCTGGATGCCACCGCCCGGGCCGCCACGATCTGGCCGGAGAAGCTGGCCAGCTACGAATCGCCCCCGATGGACGGCGCAGTGCGCGAGGAGCTGGCCGATTTTGTGGCCCGGCGGCGGCACGAGCTCGGGGACTGACCGCGGCGGCCGGGCCGGGAGAGCGTGGTGACCCATGCCTGACCTCGACGCGGATGTCATCGTCATCGGGGGCGGGATCGCCGGGCTGGCCGCCGCGTGGCGGCTGCGCCACCGCGACGTGGTGCTGCTCGAGGCGACCGACCGTACCGGGGGGCGGCTGTGCTCGGAGGGCCGCGGCTCCTACTGGCTCAACTGGGGCGCCCACGTGTTCTCCGGCCCGGGCTCGGCCACCGGGCAGCTGATCGATGAGGCTGGCGCCGAGGCCGTCCCCGTTCCCGGCGAGCTGGCGGCACTGGCCATGAACGGCCGCCTGCTCACCGACGGCCGGGTGGAGACCTACCCGTTCCGGGTGCCGATGCCCTGGGCCTCACGGCTGGCTCTGCTGCGGGCCGGCGCCAAGGTGCGTCTCGCCGTCCGCCGGTACGGGGCGGCCTGCGCCCCGCGGGCGGGCGATGCCCCGGGCGCGCTGCAGCAGCGGGTCTACGATTTCCTGGGCGATCAGTCGTTCGCCGACTTCACCGGCCCGCTGCCCCCGGACGCCGACGCGATGTTCCGCCCGACCGTCACGCGCTCGGCCGGCTCACCCGAGCAGGTGTCAGCCGGCGCGGGAGTCGGCTACTTTCGGCTGGTCTGGGACCGCAAGTCCGGTCTTTCCCGCAATATTCTCGGCGGTCCGACGACGATGACCGAGACGATCCGGGCCGAGCTCGGCCCTCGGGCCCGCACCGGCACCGAGGCCACCGAGGTGATCCGCGATCCTGGCGGCGTCACCGTGCGGTACCGGACCGGCGCGGGAGACGGGCAACTACGAGCCCGGCACTGCGTCATCGCCACCCCGGCGCCGATCACCGCGCGGATCACGGCCGATCTGGAACCAGAAACGGCCGCCGCGCTCAAGCAGGTCCACTACGGGCCGTTCGTCAGCGCGGCGTTCCTCACCGACGAAACCGGGCCCGCACCATGGGACCGCTGCTACGCCATTGCCACACCCGGGCGTTCCTTCAACATCTTCATCAACGTGACCAGCGTGGCCCGGTCGGCCGAGCCGCAGCGCCGTCCCGGGTCGAGCATCATGGTCTTCGCCCCCGCTGACCTCGCCGCGCAGCTGATCAACCTCGATGACGCGGCGATTCTCGACCGGCTGCTCCGGGATGCCGACGACATCTTCGGCGGGTTCCGGTCCCATGTGCGCGAGGCGCACGTCCGGCGCTGGCCGCTTGGGCTGGCGTACTGCTTCCCCGGGCGCGGCCGGCTGCAGGCCGCTTTGACCCAGCCGCTGGACCGGCTCTGGCTGGCAGGCGACTACCTCGGGACCTTCTATACGGAAACGGCCATCACTACGGCGTGGCAGGCGGCCGATGGCATCCTCGCCGACCTCGGGCCGTGAGGTCAGCGGGAGACCCGGAGCAGTTCGGGGCGGGCGGGCCATTCGTCGCCGGCGGGCAGGCCGACAGCGCCGGCCAGATACGCGTAGAAGCCGGCGATGAGATGCTCGCTCGGCACGAGCACGCCTCCGTCGGCGAAGCTCCGCGACGACATGCCGAGCTGGCAGCGTTCACAGGCGATGAAGTCCTGCTGGTTCGTGATGTCGAGCAGTTCCACCGCATCGGCCGGGCTGAAGCCCGCGTCCTGCACGGCCCCGGCCTCGAAGAGCCAGTCGCAGGTGACCCGGGTGCGGTCGCACGCGACCGGCTCCAGCCGGAAGAAGGCGACGTGGTCGGGAACGAGGATGAGGAAGACGTTCGGCAGCAGGATGACTCCGTAGAAGAGACGCTCATTCCCGTCGGACAGGCCAGGCAAGTGAGGCCGGGTGGCCTTGCCGGAGCGGGAGAAGGCCTCCATCTGCCCGGCGAGCTGCGCGCCGTGGAACTCCCCGCCAGAGATCGACCCGTACCCGGAGCGGAACTCCGGCACGGCGGCGGTCAGCTGCGGATGGATGATCGGGCAGTGGTAGCACTCGGTGAAGTTCTCGACCAGGGCCTTCCAGTTCGCCGCGACGTCGTAGGTGATGCGGTGGCCCAGCGCGAGGCTGTCGAGCCCGTACGCGTCGAGCACCTCTGCCGACCCCAGGCGCTCAGCGATCTGCGGCTCGAGCTGGGCGGGCAACGGGGCCGCGCCGGGGTCCAGGCAGCACCACAGGTAACCGCCCCACGTTGTGACGGCGACCCGCACCAGGCCGTGCCTGTCCTTCTGCAGATCGCGCATCTCCGGCATGTTCGGCGCGGCCAGCAGCCTGCCGTCGAGCCCGTACGTCCATCCGTGGTAGGGACAGCGGATGCTCGAGACGCCCTCGGCCGGCGTCAGGCACAGCCGGGTCCCCCGGTGCCGGCAGACGTTGAGCATCCCGTGGAGCTCCCCGCGCCGGTCCCGCGTCACCAGGACGCTCTCGCCTGCGACCTCCGCCGTGACCAGCTGGCCGGGCCGACTGACCGAATCGGCCCGGCCGACGCACATCCAGGATCGCGCGAAGATCTGCTCCGTCTCGAGCTCGTACATGACCGGCGATGTGTAGTAGGTCCCGGGCAGCGTCGGACGAAGGCTCGGCTCGATCGGCACCGTGATCCTTCCTTCCCTGGGGAGGCGGGGCCTCCGCATATGGGGCGTTTTCACCGAGTTATCAGGTCACACCAGCCGTGTCAACGGCGGCGGACGAGAGGAGACAGGATGCCAGGACGCGTAGCGCTGGTGACCGGGGCGAGCAGCGGGATGGGCCGCGCGGCCGCAGCCGAGCTGTGCCGCGGCGGGGCGCGGGTGATGGCGGTAGCACGTCGCGAGCCCTTGCTGGCGCAGCTCGCCGCCGAAACGGGAGCCTCCTACGTGGCCTGCTCGCTCGAGACTCGCGATGGCTGTGAGCAGGCTGTCGAGGCGGCGCGCTCGCAGCTCGGGCCGATCGAGATCATCGTCAACAACGCAGCGCTGGGAACGGGCGAAGATGGCTCGGTCCTCGACCTGGAATGGGACGCCTGGCGCCGGACCATGAACCTCGACCTCGATGTCCCGTTTCTGCTCACCAAGCTCGCCGCCGCCGACATGAAGCGCTCGGGCTGGGGGCGCATCATCATGGTGAGTTCGACTGCTGGCCAGGTGGGCGGCCCCGGGATGGCCGCCTACTGCGCCGCGAAACATGGCCTGCTCGGCCTGATGCGGGCCACGGCTGTTGATCTCGCCAGCTACGGGATCACCTGTAACGCGGTCCTGCCGGGCTGGGTCAGGACGGAGATGGCGGAGCGCTCGGCCGAGCGAGAGTCGGCCAGGCGGGGGATCCCAGCGGAGGAGATCTGGTCCGAACGGGCCGCTTCCTATCCGGCCGGCCGGATCGCTACTGAGGCCGAGGTGGCCGCCACTATCGCCTTCCTCGCCTCAGAGGAGGCCAGCGGCGTCAACGGCCAGGCGGTGACCGTATCTCTCGGCAGCCTGTGGTGAGCTCCGCCGCATTCAGCTACGGGCCGGCCGGTCAAGACAGCGGATGGTGTTGCCCGGTGAGGCGGCGTCCCCGCTCGTAGTCCTGGTCGGCACGGTGAGTCAGCACGCCGACCGTGACGCCGTCACGCCCGTACCAGACGGTGAACGCACCATCGCCATGGTCGGCCAGACGGGCGTCGTCGAAGCCGTCCCCCCAGGCGGCGTATTTGAGTGTGCGCTCGCCGATCGTCGACCAGAAACCCGGCACCTCTGCCCAGGACGCCTCTTGGCCGGCCGCGGTCTTGCCCGCGACCTGGCCCATGGCCAGGGCCTCACCCCAGTGCTCGACCGCGAGATGCCGGCCGGCGGCGGCGTTGAAGGCGAACACCACGTCGCCCGCGGCCAGGACATCAGGCCGGCTGCTACGCATCTGGGCGTCCACCCGGACCCGGCTCTGCTCGACGGCCAGGCCAGCGCGCTCGGCAATGTCGCCGGCCGGATCCACTCCGCCAGCGATCAGGACCAGATCGCCTTCGGCGTTCCGGCCGCCGGCGAGCTGCACCCGGCGCCCCGCTTCGATTCGCTCCACCTCGGCCCCCAGACGGAGCTCCACCCCTTCGTCCTCAAGCCATCCCCTGAGCCGCTGGCCGGCCGCATCCCCCAGCCGGGCGGCCTGGGGGAGATCCTCCATGCTCACCAAGGTGACCTCCAGGCCCCGCCGGGCCAGGGACGCCGCCGCCTCGCAACCAATGAAACCGGAGCCCACCACCACGGCCGAGCGCGCCGCGGCGGCGGCTCCCCGCAGTTCCCGGGCATCGCGCCGGGAACGCAGGTACCGGATACCGGGACCGGTGGCACCGGGGACCGGCAGCGGCTGGGGCGCGGCGCCGGTGGCCAGGATGCACGTGCCGTACTCCAGCGTCTCGCTGCCATCGAGGCTGATCACGCGACGGTCCGCGTCGAGAGCCCGCACCCGGGTGCGGAGGCGCACCGTGATGCCGTGCTCACGATAGAAGTCATGGTCCTCGAGGGGCAGGCTGTCCTCCTCAGCCTTACCGCGCAAGAAGTCCTTGGAGAGCGGCGGCCGGTTATAGGGCAGGTGCTCGTCGGCCGACAGCAGCGTCACCTCGCCGTCGGCGCCCGCCTGCCGGTAGGCTCGCGCCGCCTCAAGTCCGGCTGGCCCGCCCCCCACCACAATCAAGTGGCCGCCAGTCACCGGACGCGGCTTTCGTCAAGATCTGACCTGTCTGGATTCAAGTTCTTCCTCAGCCATAACGGTGAAAGATGGAGGCCAGCGTCAGGCACGCCCGGGATGGAGCAGGTTTCCGGCTGGCCAGGCCACGGCTTTACCCGCCGGTGCCGGCTTCATTCCTGACCGGCCGCCGGGAGTTCGCGCAGGCTTCGGCCGGCCGGGACGGGCCTGATCAGAGCCCCGAGGGGGACTTAGGATCATCACAACGGCCGATACCGCCAGCGGGCCGGATCCGGTGGCGGCGGCCCGCTAGCATCACAGCAGTCGTCTCGAGGTGAGGTTCGGTGACACGACCACAGAGCGCGCACGGCCGCCGTGGCCGGCCGGGTCGTGGCCTGTCGCTGGACCGGATAGTCGCGACCACGCTAGAGCTCATCGATGAGCAGGGCATCGGCGCAGCGACGATGCGCGCAGTGTCATCGCGGCTGGAGGTCCGCTCGATGTCGCTGTACCGGTACGTGCAGGACCGCGATGAGCTGTTTGACGCAGTCGTAGAGCGTATCGTCAACGAGCTCGCCGATGATCCAGAGGTCCAGCTGCGGCCGGCGGACGGGTGGCGGCCTTATCTCACCGGGATGGCGCGTGGAGTCCGCCGCTACGCCCGGGCGCATCCGCATGCGTTCCCGCTGGTTGCCACCCGGCCGCCCGCGGCTCCGTGGGTGAATCCGCCGCTCCGGTCGCTGCGCTGGGTCGAGGCGATGCTGAGCGGGCTGTCCGGGGAGGGGTTCAGCGACGATCAGGTCCTGTTCACCTACCGCACCTTCAACGGATTCCTGCTTGGCCATCTGCTGCTGGAAACCAGTGCCATGGCGCTGCGGGATCCGAAGCCGGGTGACGGTTCCTTCACCGGCACGGACACCGCCTCGAACGATGGCAGCGAACCTGGCGGGCAGGCGGCGGCGGACCCGGTTCCCGGCGGCCTGAGCCCGGCCCGCTCCGCTGAGCAGCGGGAGGCGGTCGAGGACGCGAGCAGCCCGCGCGACCTGATCGACCCCATGGACGAGATCGACGCCAGGCGTTTCCCGACGGTTCACCTGCTGGCGGCCGGCCTCGCGCAGGACCGCTGGGCCGAGGAGTTCGAGACAGGCCTGGAGTACATGCTCGACCGGATCGCGGCGTACGTGTCTTCGGGCCCGGAACTCCGCCGGGCCTGATCGGCGGGCCACGGCCATTGCCTGGTCAGCGCCGTCTGGCTGATCTCGGGCCCGCGGCGGGCAGGAGCAGCCTCGGCGCAGACGTGCCGCCGCCCGCGTGACTTCTCCGGAGCAGGCCCGCGCCGTCCAAGTGGACAATGTAAGCTTTTCATGTAAGCTTTTCGTGTAGCTTCCCCGTAAGCTTACCCTGTAAGCCACTCAGCGGCCTGCCGCCCTGCTCGGCCCGACCGCACCGCTCATGCAGATATCAGCCCAGGTCATCGACTGATGCCCGGGTGCGTTATCGAGGGAGATGACCCGATGACTGAGAACTACTCGCCTGCGTCCATGCCCCCGCTGCGCGGCGCGGAGCTGCCGCCTCTGCCGCCGGAGCAGGACACCGCTGACGTGGTTAAGGATCAGGCCGCGGACCTGGGTCACAGCGGTGTTCAGGCCGGAAAGCACGCCGCCGATGTGGCCCGTGAGCAGGCTGCCGGCGTGGCGGCTGAGGCTGGTAGGCAGGGCCGGGATCTTCTGCGCCAAGGCCAGGACCAGCTTGGCGAGCAGGCGGCACAGGGACAGCAGAGGCTGGCCGCCCAGCTGCTGTCGCTCAGCGATCAGCTCAGCTCGATGGCTGATGGCTCAGGTCAGAGCGGCGTGGCGGCTGACCTGGCCCGTCACGCGGCGTCGCGGGCCCGCGACGCCGGGCACTGGCTGGGCGAGCGCGAGCCCGTGCAGGTCATCGACGAGGTGCAGTCGTTCGCCCGCCGCCGGCCGGCGGTCTTCCTGGCCCTGGCGGCAGGGGCGGGCCTGGTCGCTGGCCGGCTCACCCGCGGGATGCAGGCGGCCAGCAGTGACGGCCCCGCCTCCGGCGACCACGCCGGCCAGCAGGCCGACGCCTGGAAACTGCCGTGACCAGCCCAGCGGGCCCGACCGCGCCCGCCCCTGATGCACGCCCGTCGGTCGGCGAGGTGTTCTCGGAGGTCGCCACGGACCTGAGCACGCTGATGCGCCAGGAGGTAGAGCTGGCCAAGGCCGAGGTCCGGCAGTCCGCCGTCCGGGCGGGCAAGGGGGCCGGGATGCTGGCCGGTGCCGGTGTCGCCGGCCACCTGGCCCTGCTCTTCGTGTCGGCTGCGGCCTGGTGGGGCATTGGCGACACCACCGGACACGGCTGGTCGGCGCTGATCGTGGGGGGCGTCTGGCTGATCATCGCCGCGGTCCTGGGCCTGACCGGGCGCAGGGAAATCACGGCAGTGCCCGGCCTGCCGCAGACCGCGCAGACGGTGAAGAAGATCCCTGACGCAGTAAAAGGAAATGAGGGCACGTCATGACCAGCGATCCAGATGAGATCCGCGAGCAGATCGAGGAAACCCGCACGAACCTCAGCCAGGACGTGAACACCCTGGCCGATACGGTCAACCCCGCGCATGCGGCCAGGCGCACCGCCACCCGCACGCGTTCTGCGGTGACGGGTTTCAAGGACCGGGTCATGGGCGCGGCGTCGCAGTCCGCCTCTGGCCTGAACTCCACCGCGGGAGAGCTGAGTTCTACCGCAGGAGAGAAGGCATCGGCGGCTCAGGATCAGCTGCGCCGGAAGGCGTCGGGGAATCCCCTGGCGGTCGGCCTGGTCGCGGTCGGCTTGGGCTGGCTGGTGGGCTCGCTGCTGCCGGCGAGCAGCGCCGAAGAGCAGGCGGCCGTCAGGGTCAAGGAGGCCGCCGCGCCCGCCATCACCAGCGCCGCCAAGGAGGCTGCGGCCAGCCTTCAGGAACCTGCGCAGCAGGCCGCCCAAGAGGTCAAGGCCACAGCCGCCGATGCCGCCGCCACGGTCAGAGACGAGAGTGCCAGCGCGGCGCGCGACGTCCGGGATCAGGCCCAGACCGCCCGCGACACGGTGACCGACAGCCGCCAGTGACCACATCAGAGGGGTCATCGCCGATGGCCAGACCGCGCAATGCGGACGGCAGCGCCGGGCCTGATGTGCCGGACGGCCCGACCGACCTGAGCGGCGGGTCCTGGCTCGCGGCGGCCAAGCGGACGCTGAAGGAATACAAGGCCGACGACCTGCAGGACCGCGCGGCCGCGCTGACCTACTTCGGCATCCAGTCGATCTTCCCGGGCCTTCTGGTCCTGGTCGCCCTGCTCGGCATGGCCGGCAAGTCTGCCACTCAGCCGCTCATCACGAACCTGGGCCACGCGGTTCCGTCATCGGTGCGGAAGATCATCATGACCGATATCGCCCACCTGCAGGGCAGCCACACCGCCTCGGGAATCGTCGGCATTGTGAGTATCGCGCTCGCCTTGTGGTCTGCCTCCAACTATGTGGCGGCCTTCATGCGCGCCTCCAACGTCATCTACGACGTGCCGGAAGGCCGCCCCATCTGGAAGACCGCGCCCATCCGCCTGGGCGTCACCTTGGTGACGATGATCTTGCTTGTGGCGGCGTCCGTGATCGTGGTCGTGACCGGGGGCCTGGCGCAGAGGGTCGGGAACGTGCTCGGCGTCGGCTCGGCCGCGGTCACCGCCTGGGACATCGCGAAATGGCCGGTGCTGCTGATCATCATCGGCCTGATCCTCGCCATTTTGTTCTGGGCCAGCCCGAACGCCAGACACGGCTTTCAGTGGGTCAGCCCGGGCGGTCTCATCGCCGTCGTGCTCTGGCTGATCGCCTCCGCCGCGTTCGCCGTCTACATCGCCAACTTCAGCCACTACAACAAGATCTACGGCAGCCTCGCCGGCCTCATCATCTTCCTGATCTGGATGTGGATCTCCAACGTCGCCATCCTGCTCGGCGCCGAATTCAACGCCGAGCTTGAGCGAGGCCGCGCCGTCGCCGGCGGCCATCCGCCCGGCCAGGAGCCTTTCTCCGAACTGCGGGACGACCGCAAGCTCAGAAAGAGAAAGAAGGAAGGGCAGCCGCAGAGCTGAGGGGCTCACCGCCAGGAAGACACGGACATGGAGAAAGGGGAACCGTGGCAGCACTACCGGCGGGCCAGGACCGGCCGGCCAGGTCCTCGCTCAGCGCTCACGGTGACGTCGAGCTGATCGGCATGGTGCAGTCCCTGCCGCGCGGCAGCAGCCTGCGGGAAGCAGCCTGCGAGGAGCTTGTGAGGCGCTATGACTTCCTGGTGCGCCACGCCGCGATGCGCTACCGCCACAGCCCAGAGCCACTGGAAGAGCTCCTCCAGGCCGGCTATGTCGGCCTGATCAAAGCCATCAACTACTTTAATGCCACACTCGGGTCGGACCTGAAGGCCTACGCCCTGCCCTGCATCAGTGGCGAGATCAAACGGCACTTCCGTGACAAACGCTGGCAGGTTCACGTCCTGCGATCGGCCAAGGAACTTCGGGCCGACATGCTCAAGACCAGGGCGGAGCTGATCCAGCAGCTGTCCAGGATCCCCACCGACCAGGAGGTAGGTGAGCACCTGGGCCTGAGCGCCGACGAACTGCTTGAAGCCCGCCGCGCCGATGCCGCCTTCCAGGCCGTGTCGCTGGACGCCCCGCTATCAGCTGACCCCGCTGGCGCAACGCTCGGCGATCTGTTCGGCAGCGACGACCCGGACCTGGACACGACCCTGAGCATGGACGCGGTCTGGGCCCACATCGGCGAGCTTCCGGAACGGGAACAGCACCTGCTGACCATGCGCTTCTACGGCAACATGACCCAGACCCAGATCGGGCAGGAGCTCGGCATCTCCCAGATGCATGTCTCCCGGCTGCTCACCCACGCTCTGACCTACCTCCACGACCGGATCCTCGGCCATGGTGGCGCTCCGCCTATCGCACGCACAGGGGAGTTTCTCGCTGGTGAGACCACTCCGGGATGACCACCCATCGCGGGTGATGACGGTGCTCGTGCCCGATATGAGGATAGTTGTCAGGGACCGTTCTACGCCTGTTCACGAACCCGCGGTGAGGAGTGCGCGATGACGACACCGAAGACCCCTGTGGTGTTCATTCACGGCCTGTGGCTGCACAGCACCAGCTGGCAGCCGTGGATCGAGATGTTCGGCTCCGCAGGTTACGAGGCGTCCGCGCCGGAATGGCCGGGTGTGCCCGCCACCGTGGCCGAGGCCCGCGAGCACCCGGAAACCCAGGAGGACAAGGGTCTCGCCGAGGTCATCGGGCACTTCGCCGAGGCCGTCAGCAGGACCGGCACCAAGCCCATCGTCATCGGGCACTCGTTCGGCGGCCTGATCGCGCAGAGCCTGCTCGGCCAGGACCTGGCCGCCGCCGCGGTCGCCATCGACCCGGCGCCGATCAAGGGCGTGCTGATCCTCCCGCCCGCGCAGCTGCGCGCGGCCTACCCCGTCCTGGGCCGCCCGGCCAACCGGCACAAGGCGATCTCGCTGACCCCGGCCCAGTTCCGCTACGGATTCGCGAACGCGGTGTCGGAGCGGGAGTCCCGGCAGCTGTACGACGAGTGGACCATCCCCGGGCCCGGCCGGGTGCTGTTCGAGGACGCGCTGGCCAACTTCACCCCGCACTCCCCCGCGCAGGTGAACACGAAGAACTCGGCCCGGGGCCCGCTGCTGCTGATCTCCGGCAAGAAGGACCACACGGTCCCTGACAGCGTCACGCACGCGACGTACAGCCAGTACAAGCACTCCACGGCCATCACCGACCTGCGGCGGATCGCCGACCGGGGCCACTCGCTCACCATCGACAGCGGCTGGCGCGAGGTCGCGGACACGGCAATGACCTGGCTGAACGCTCACAAGTTCTGAGCCTGGGCCGAATCTCTCCACGGCCCAGGCTCGGCGGCGGTCCCGGCGTCACCATACGCCGGGACCGTAACGCGCTCAGGACCCGCCGGCGAACGAGCCGTACTTCGCGGGCCCGTCCGGCTGGTACGTGGCGATGATCACCCCGGTGCTCGTGACCGAGTTGCTGACCAGGCGCATGGCCGCCGCCTTGGCGCCGTCGCGGAACAGCTTCTTCCCCGAGCCCAGGTGCACCGGGAAGATCAGCAGCCGGTACTCGTCGATCAGGTCGCGCTCGATCAGCGTCTGCGCCAGCCCGCCGCTGCCGTGCACCTGAAGCTCGTCACCGGGCTGCTCCTTGAGCCTGGCCACCTCGGCGGCGACATCGCCCTTGATCAGCGACGCGTGCTGCCAGTCCACGGCGGCGAGCGTGGTCGAGGCGACGTACTTCGGCAGCGCGTTGAGCTTGCCCGCGATCGGGTCGCCGGCGTCGGTGACCTTCGGCCAGTAGCCGGCGAAGATCTCGTACGTCTTGCGGCCGAGCAGGAACGCGCCGGCGTGCGCGAACCAGCCGGTCATGGCCACGCCGAAGTCCTCGTCGTCGTAGGGGAACGACCAGCCCCCGTGCTCGAAGCCGCCGCCGGGGTCCTCGTCGGGTCCGCCGGGCGCCTGCATGACGCCGTCCAGGGTGAGGAAGGTGTGCAGGGTCAGTCGCATCGTCGTCCCCTCTCGTCGCTCGCTGTTCTACCTGTCAGACGGCCGGGGGGCGCGGAACTCATCGTATGACCCGCGGACGGCGAGATCAGGCCGCTCCGTGGGCAGAGAACGTGCACCAGTTGACGTAATGGCCCGGGTCCTCGATGTTTTGTGACTCCCTGGCCTCATGCAGCGCGTGCGCCAGGGTGGCCCCGCCCGCCAGCCTGCGGTGCACGGCGGTCATCAGGTCGACCGCCGTGACGTCGGGAACCACGGCCGTGCTGGCCAGGATGCCGGCGGTGCCCCGGGCCAGCAGTGCGCTGACGAAGCCGAGCACCTCGTCCCCCGCGTAGCCGACCTGGGAGCCCGACTCGCAGGAGGCGAGGACCAGCCGGTGCGGCGCGAGGCCCCGGGCGTAGGCCTCCTGGACCGTCAGCGGGCCGTCGCTGAGCAGCAGCGAGGAGAACATCGGGTTGTCCGCGCGCAGCGTGCCGTGGCAGGCCAGGTGGGCCAGATCGGCCCCGGCCAGCGCGCCGGCCACCGTGTCCGCGGTGCTGGCCGGCGGGGTGATGCTGGTCGCGGACGTGTGGATGCCCGCCAGCGACTCCACCTCGGTGACGGCCCCCGGCAGATCCGGGCCGGCGACCAGGACCACGCCGTGGCCGTGGCGCGGCCGGGCCTGGGCGCGCAGCGCCGACTGGGCCCAGAACGTAGCCGACGGGGCCAGGCACACCGGGCCGCGGTGCAGCGCCGACCAGGGAACGCCCTGCAGCCCGCGCGACGGGATGATGACCAGCTCAGCGTCGGCCGCCACCCCCAGCGGCTGCAGCAGCTGCTCGGTCAGCCGGCGGATCCGCAGGTCCGCGCTGGCCCGGGCCGCGACAAGGTCGGCGGGCTTGCGGGGCTGGGCCAGCCGGCGCAGCGCGAACAGGAACGCCCGCAGCTGCTCCTTCACCGGGGCCAGCGGGCCCAGGGCCGCGATCGCGGCGCGGTGCGGCTCGATCACCACCGCGACCAGCTCATCGCCGCGGAGCCCGTACGCGACCAGCACCTGGCCGGTCAGCCGCTCGCGCAGCGCGCCGACCGTCACCGGGGCGAGGGGGGTCCCGGGCATGGCGCTCGCCCGCCACGTGGCGTGCCGGATCCGGTCCTCGAGCACGGCCTGCTGCGTGGCGGCGTGCTCGGCCCGGGTGGTCGCGGCGGCGGCGCCGGCCGTCTCCCGCACCTCGGCGTGGACCGCGCGCAGGGCCTCCACGTCGGCGCGGATCTCGGCGAACTCCGTGGGCTCGACGGCCAGCAGCGCCGCGGCGCGGCTGCGCTCCATCCAGTTCAGCACGCGCGTCGGCGAGCCGTCCCGCAGCACGACATCCATGCCGATGGCGCCGAGCTCGGCGCCGTGACCGGAGGCCAGGGCGCGCAGCTCGACGGACGGGAGGCCGCCGCGGTGGCGGGCGAGGTCGGCCAGGCCGCGCCGGCAGTGCGCGAGCACCTCGTCGTCCCGGTGCCGGAGCCGGGCGGAGAGCGCCGCGGAGATCCGGCCCCGCAGCCGGACCAGCACGGGCTCGCCGCGGGCCAGGGCGCCGGCCCGGTCCAGCGCGGCGATCGCCTGGCGGCGGCGGCCGAGCGCGGCGGCCAGCCGGCCGACGACCAGGAACCCCTGGACCGCGACGGAGGTCGCGCCGATGGTGCTCAGCCGCCGGGCCGCCCGGGCCACCGCGGCCAGGTCGGCCTGGCTGGCGCTGCCGGAGCGCAGCGCGGCCTCGGCCGCCACCAGCACGGCGCGGGCCCGCCACGCCGCCCGGGCCTGCTGCCGGAACGCGGCCGCCGCGGCGGCCGAGGCCGTGACCGCCTCCCTGACGTCGCCGGCCAGCAGCGCGAGCTGCGCGACGCGCAGCTGGGCCTCGGCCGCCATCAGCGGGACCCCGGCCGCGCCGAACTCCGCTACCGCCCGGCGGGCCGCGTCGGCGGCCTCGGGCACCAGCCGCAGCTCCATCAGGGCGTCGGCGTACTCGATGTAGTGCTCGCCCAGCGGCAGGTTCGCGGCCCGGTAGACGCCTTCGGCCTCCGCGAACAGGACCAGGCCCTCGGCGAACCGGCCGGACTGCATGGTCACCCAGGCCCGGCTCTGGGTGACTATGGCCGCGTGCGCCGGGCCGAGCCCGGCGGCGGCGGGCTGCGCCTCGCCGAGCCGGCGCAGCGCCTGGGCGTACCGCCCCTGCTGGGACTCGATCAGGGCCAGGTTGTTCTCGGACAGCACCGCGGGCCGGGTGCCGGCGGCCACTCCGGCCAGCACCCGGTGATAGATGTCGGCGGCCTCGGTCAGCTCACCGACGTTCTGCAGCAAGATGGCCCGGTGGAAATCAAGTTCCGCGGTGCGCGGCCCGGTCACCAGCGCCGCGGCCGCGCGCAGGTCACGGTGGGCCACCGTCATCCGGCCGAGTTCCTGGCTGACCGCGGCGTGGGTCATCAGGAGCTCGGCCAGCGTGTCGTTGAGCCGATGCCGGCGGGCGATCCTGAGGGCCTCGTCCAGGAGCTTGATGGCCGACCGGACATCCTGCCGGTGCCGGTCGGCCCAGGCCACCGCCCGCAACGCCAGGGCCAGGGCCTCGGGCTCGCGCGCCCGCCGGGCCTCGTCGACCAGCGCCTCGGCGGCCGGGCGGAACCTGTCGGGGTCGGCCGCCACTTCCTCATGGGCCCGCCGGGCACGTATCAAAAGGCCGTCTGGTAGTTCTGTCTTAGGCAAAGGGCGGTCCCGCTTCCCCGGAAAGGTGCGGCGGCCATGGGTTCTTCCTCATGTTAGAAGGATCGGTGAAACGGTGCCGTTTGACGAGAACATAAAGGGTGATCCGTTCCGCGGTGACTATGCCGGACGGGCCGATCACGAGCAGTGGGACGACCTCGAGTGGCAGCTGCACCGGCAGAGCGCCGAGCTGGCCCAGCGCCGCTTCGAGCCGGCGATCCGGCACCAGCTGACGCAGCTGCAGCGGCGGCGGCGGCGGCAGCCTGCTGCTGGCGGGGAGGGTACCGCCAGCGCGGAGGGTACCGCCAGCGGCCCAGCCAGCGACGTCACCCAGTTCGACTTCCTGCCCACCGCAACCGGTCCCGACGCGATGCTGGCCAGCGGCGACATCCTGATCACCGGGCGCGACTACGACGGCCGGTGGGGACCGGGCGAGCCGGCCCCGGACCGGACGGCCAAAGCGTTCCTGGATGCCCTCGGCCTGGATGAGGCCCCACTGGGCTGCGAGGAGCTGGAGCGCCGGGTGGTGCGCGTGCGGGAGCCCGACTCGACGCACCCGCGCAGGACGCCGGAAGAGCTTTCCGACGTCGTCCAGGCGCTTCAGGCGCGGGGGTTCGACGCCTCGCTCAGCAACATCATCCCGACCGGGCCGGTGGCCAAGGCGATCGGCGGGCCGCTGCCCGTCGCCTCCCCCGGCCGGTTCGAGCCGGACCCCGACCCAGGCCCGGGCCCGGCGGCGAGGGTGGCGGTCATCGACACCGGCATCGCCGCGAAGGTCCGCGCCGACGGCTGGCTGACTGGTGTCCGGCGTGACGCAGACGACATCGACCCGCTCCGGGCGTTCCCGGCCTACGCGCCGGATGAGCCGCTTGATCTCGACGCCGGGCACGGCACGTTCGTTAGCGGGATCATCCAGCAGGTGGCCCGGGGCGCCCAGATCACCATGTACCGGGCCGTGGACAGCGACGGCATCGCCTCCGAGGTGACGGTGGCCTGCGAGATGATCCGCGCCGTCCGGGAAGGCGCGGAGATCATCAACCTCTCCCTCGGCGGCCAGACCCCGGACAACGGGCCGCCGATCGCGATCCAGGCGGCGCTGGACGTGATCAGGGACCTGGAGCGCGAGCAAGGCCGTGAGGTCGTCATCGTGGCAGCGGCCGGCAACTACGGCGACTCGGTTCCCTGCTGGCCCGGCGCCTTCCGCCGGGTGGTGTCCGTCGCGGCGCTGGCTCCCGACCTGCTGCCGGCCACGTGGTCCTCCCGCGGTTTCTGGGTCAACTGCTCGACGGTCGGCCAGGGCCTGCGCTCCACCTACGTGGAAGGCGAGGAGTCCGTGCTGGTGGATCCGGACCAGCACCGCTTCGGCGCGGATTCCTGGGCGGTGTGGAGCGGCACCTCGTTCGCGGTGCCTCAGATCGTGGGTGCGCTCGCCCGGCTGCGCCAGAGCTACGGCTGGGAGCCCCGCCAGGCGCTGGTCACGCTGCTGTCCGCGGGCAGGCCGCTGCCCGCGTTCGGCCAGGCGCTGAAGATCCTCCCCGGGATCTGACATGCGAACTTGCCTGACGGCGTATCACCGCCGTCCTGCCGGGCTCTGCCTGTATAGACGGCCGCGCCGGAATTACCAGGTGCCGGATCGGCCGTTCGGTAGGAGGATGGTGTACATGCCGGACGAATCCGAGGTCAGCCGGTTAGTGCAGGCGAGCGCGAACGGCGAAGAAGCGGCGTGGAATGAGCTCGTGCGCCGTTACTCTCCTCTTGTCATGGCCGTGACCCGCAACTACCAGCTGACCGCCGAGGACGCCCAGGATGTCAGCCAGACCGTATGGCTGCGGCTGGTCGAGCACCTGGACAGCCTCCGCGAGCCGGAGGCCCTGCCGGGCTGGCTCGCCACGACCACCCAGCGCGAGTGCGTCCGCCTGGTGCAGCGGGGACGGCGGGTGCAGCCCGTGGACCCGCACACCGACGGCACCCTGGACCGCGGCCTGACGGTGGACCCCGATGACGCGATCATCCGCGCTGAGCTGCGCCAGGCCCTGCGCGACGGGCTCGCCGAGCTGCCCAAGCGGGACCAGCTGCTGCTGCAGCTGCGCGCCGCCGACCCGCCGATGTCCTACGAGGAGATCGCCGATCTCCTCGACATGCGGATCGGCAGCATCGGCCCCACCTTGCGCCGCTGCCTCGACCGGCTGCGGGCGACCACCGCCATGCGGGCCTACCTGGCCGCGCTTTCCGCCGATGGGGGGAAAGGGGGTGACCAGCGTGAGCTTGCCGGGGTGGACCGATGACGAACTGCTCGAAGAGCTAGGCGCGGCACTGAGGGAGGCGCCAGCGGACGAGGGCATCGTCCGCGCGGCCCAGGCATCATTCGCCTGGCGGACGGTGGACG
Organism: uncultured Actinomycetota bacterium; assembly: GCA_963844655.1. Lineage (GTDB taxonomy): Bacteria > Actinomycetota > Actinomycetes > Streptosporangiales > Streptosporangiaceae > JASHPR01. Next base: position 373,156 of record CAWJPA010000004.1, read on the forward strand.
CCGATCTTGAGCTGCTCTATCTCGATGAGGGTGCCGAGCTGACCGACGTGGCGCTGGTGCGCGGCGGGAGCGGCCCGGACACGCCGCGCACGATGGCATTTCACGGTCAGCGCCTCAGCGTGGAAATCGAGATCGACGAGGCCGGGATTGTGGGGCAGCTAACTCCCCCGCAGCCCGGCCGCGTCACGCTGGTGACCGCCGAGGGCCCGCATGCGACGGCGGAGGCCGACGAGGTCGGCTGCTTCACGTTCCCGCCGCCGCCGTCCGGGTCCGTACGCCTGGACTGCAGGATGGGTGCCGACCGTTTCATTACCGAGTGGGTAACCGTCTAGGCCGGCGAGCCGGCCATCGCGCCGCAGCCTGCTGAAGGCCCGCTGCCGGGTGGGCCCGATGCTGCCCACGGGAAGGCCAAGGCGGCGGGAGAGCTCGAGATAGCTCTGGCCCTCCTGCCTGAGCAGCTCGATGACTATCATCTTCTGCCGCTCGGGCAGGGCCACGATCGCGCGGTGGAGCCGGTCGCGCTCGTCACTGCGGGCGGCCTCGGCGCACGGATCCCCGCCCTCAGGCCTGGCCTCGACGAGGTGCACCAGATCTGGCCCGCCGACCATAACCTCACGGCGGCCCTTGGTGGCCAGCCGGATGCACTCCCGGCGGCAGATGGTAGCCAGCCAGGCGCCGAGCCTGTCGGTGTGGGTGAGCTGGTCGATGTGCTCCAGGCAGCGCAGCCAGGTGAGCTGGACGGCATCGGAGGCGTCGTCGGCCGACAGGCCGTGCTGACGGGCCAGCCACCGGAGCAGTGGCTCGTACTGGTCGCTCAGGTCGCGCCAGGCCAGATCGTCTCCTCCCCGGATCCGGGTGACGAGATCTTCCGGGTTTGGGGCGGCGTCAGCGCCGGATGATATTTCGGTATCTGAGCCGTAGCCGCTGCGCTCTTTCTCGATACCAGCCGAAGCTTGTCTTACCTGCTGCATGGCTCGACAATGAGCCCTGGGCGCTGACAGTCCGCTGACACGCCTGCGGAGGGCGGCCGGATGCAGGTACGGATGCTGGGTCCGTTCCGGCTCGAGGACAGCGGCCGGCCGATTACCCTGAGTGGCGCCCGGCAGCGGGCCGTGCTTGCCGATCTCCTCCTGCACGCGAACGAGGTCATGCCGAGCGAGCAGCTGGTGGTTGACCTGTGGGGCGAGGACGCCCCGCGCAGCGCCGCGAACGCCCTTCAGGCAGCCATCTCACGGCTGCGGCGGGCGCTGCCGCCGGGCCGCCTCATGACCGAGCCACCGGGCTACAAGCTGCGCATCTTCCCAGTCGAGCTGGACGTCGAGCAGTTCGAGCAGCTGATCTTCGAAGGGCGCGACGCGCTGGCTGCCGGCGCCGCGGCCGACGCGGCCCGGCTGCTCGACCAGGCGCGGGCCTTATGGCGCGGTCCGCCGCTGGCTGACTTCCGCTACGAGCCGTTCGCGCAGGCTGAGATCGCGAGGCTGGATGAGCTGCAGCTGACCTGCCTGGAGGAGCGCCTCGAGGCCCACCTGGCTCTCGGCCCGGGGGGCGCGTTCACGGCCGAGCTGCGGGCGCTGGTCAGGCAGCATCCCCTGCGCGAGCGGTTCCGCGGTCAGCTCATGCTCTCCCTCTACCGCAGCGGCCGGCACGCCGACGCCCTTGACGTCTACCGCGACTTCCGTACGACGCTGCAGGAAGAGCTGGGTCTGGAGCCGTCGTCGGGGCTGCGCGACCTCGAGACCGCGATCCTGCGCGATGACCCGGTGAACTCCCCCGGGTTGGCCGCCACCGGGCCGGCCCCGGCGCGCCGGCCCGTGACCGTGCTCTGCGTCTTGATCCAGATGGCCAGCACCGGCCTGGCGCTGGACCCGGAGACCCGCCAGGTCGTGAACGAGCGCGCCTCCTCCGGCCTGGCTTCCGTGCTCGAGCGGTACGGCGGGAAGCTGATCACCAGTACCGGCGAGCGCCTGATGGGCGTGTTCGGCGTGGCCAGCCTGCACGAGGACGATGCCCTTCGGGCGGCACGGGCGAGCCTGAACGCACGGGAGGAGCTCACCGCAGCAGCCGACCTGCTGGTGCGCCGCCACGGCGCGGGCCTGATCTGCCGCTTCGGCCTGGCGACCGGCGAGGCCCTGGTGGGAGGGTCAGGGGCGCACGAGTTCGCCGGGGAGGTGGCGAACCTCGCCGAGACGCTCGCGGAGGCGGCCGAACCCGGCCAGATCCTCATCGGCCGCCAGACCCACCAGCTGGCCGCGGCCGCCATCGAAGCGGAGAGCGCTGGTCCCGACCGGTATGTGCTGCGGTCAGCGCACGCGGGGATGCGGCCGCTGGCGGTCCGTCTCGACGCACCGTTCGTGAACCGCACGGAGGACGTGCAGCTCCTCAGGAACGCGTTCACCCGGGCCGCTCATGAGCGGGTGACGATGACGGTCTCCGTGATCGGCGAGGCCGGGCTGGGCAAGACGCGGCTGGTCCAGGAGAGCGCCAGGCGCCTGGATCATGAGGTGACGATCCTGACCGGCCGCTGCCTCCCCTACGGCGAGGGCCTCACGTTCTTTCCGCTGCGCGAGGTGGTCCGCCAGGCGGCCGGCGGGGACGACTCGCCGCAACGGATCAAAGACCTGCTCGACGGCAGCACCGGCGCGGCGGGCGTGGCCGAGCGGCTGCACCGCGCCTTCGGCCCGGGTGACCAGGGCAGGTGGGACGCCTCCGAGATCTTCTGGGCCGCTCGCCGTTTCCTGGAGGCGCTGGCCCGGCCCCGGCCGCTGCTTGTCGTGTTCGAGGACCTGCACTGGGCCGAGCCGACCTTTCTCGATCTGGTGGAGTCGCTGGCTCTCCAGCCCGGGCAGGCACCGATCTCCCTGGTCTGCATCGCCCGTCCCGAGCTGCTGGAACTGCGTCCCGCCTGGGCGGCCGAGACGGACCGGCACGTATCCGTCGTGCTCACGCCCCTCGGCGAGATCCCGGCCGCTGAGCTGCTCGACGCGCTGACGGCCGGCCAGGACCTGGCGCCGTCCACCCGCGCGCGGGTCATCGACACCGCCACCGGCAACCCCCTCTACCTCGAGCAGCTCGCTGTCTCCCTCAGCGAGCAGGCCGGGAGCGAGATCCGCCTGGCGCTGCCGCCGACCATCCAGGCGCTGCTGACCGCGCGGCTGCAGCGCCTGGGGCCGGGGGCCAGCAGCGTTCTGGCCCGGGCCGCGATCATCGGCAAGGAGTTCGGCGAACGGGCCATCAGGGAGCTGCTCCCGCCCGACGCGCGCCAGCCGCTCAGCCGCAACCTCAGGACGCTGATCGCGAAAGGCCTGGTGCAGCAGCAGGGACCCGCGGCAAAGCCCGGGGAGGAGTACAGCTTCCGGCACATCCTGATCCAGCAGGCGGCCTATCACGCGATTCCCAAGTCGCTCCGCGCCGAACTCCACCAGCGCCACGCCGACTGGCTCGAACTGGTGTTCACCGAACCCGTCCCCAACCGCGCGGAGATCCTCGGCTACCACCTCGAGCAGTCCGTGCGTTACGCCACCGAGCTGTGGCCCGCCGACGGCCGGTCGCTGGGCCTGGCTGTCCGGGCGGCGGGGCACCTCGAAACCGCCGGGCGCGCCGCCCATGACCGTGGCGACGACCTCGCGGCGGTCAACCTGCTGGACCGCGCGGCCGTGCTTCTCCCAGACGGGCATGCGGCTCTCGGGGCGCTCTACATCAGCCTGGGTGCCGCCCTGGCCGAGGCCGGGCAGCTCGAGAGGGCAAAGACCACCCTCGACGACGCTCAGCGCACCGCCGCTGCCGCTCGGCGACGAACGTCAGCACGCCCACGCCCGGGTCCAGGCCCTGCTCCTGGGCCTCAAGCTGGACCCGGACGGCGCGGTGGCAGAGATCACCGCGCCCTGCCCGCGCTGCGCCGCGAGTTCGACCTGAGCCACGATGAGCTCGGCATCTGCCGAACCCTGCAGCTAGAGGCCGCGCTGCTACTGGAATCACGCGCGCTCCGCCGCCGCCGAAGAGGCCTGGCAGCGCGCCGCCGAATACGCCCGCCAGCGTGAACGACCGCAGAGAACTCGCCGAGATACTCAGCTGGCTCGCCTCGGCCGCGCTCTGGGGCCCGACCCCGGCCGCGGAAGGGATTCAGCGCTGCGAGGAGTACCTCGACGAGATCGGCAACCATCCGTTCGGGCAGGCCGATGTCCTCCGTCACCTGGCGGGCCTGTACGCGATGCAAGACGATCTCACGGCGGCACAGGATGCGCTGAGTCGCGCCAAGGAACTCCTGGATCCCCTCGGGCCCACGGTGACCGCGGCGGTTACCCAGCCCGCCGCCCTGGTCGCCATGCTCGCCGGTGATCCGGCCACCGCCGAAGGGCATCTTCGGCTGGAATATGGCCACCTAGACGGGATGGGTGAGCGGCGGCTCCTGGCTACCACCGCGGCGGAACTGGCCAAGGCCATCGCGGCCCAAGGCCAAGACCGGCACGACGAAGCCCTTGACCTGCTCGCGATTAGCCGGGACGCGGCCGCCGGAGAGGACCGGTCCGCCCAGGCCGTCGCGCAGGGCTTGTCAGCCAGGATTCTCGCCGACCGGGGCGACCATCGCGAGGCAGAGGAACTGGCACGATCCGCAGTCGCACTCGCGGCTCAGGCCGACCTGCTCAGTGAATACGCCGACACCTTGCTTGATCTCGCTCATGTGCTCACCGCGGCGGGCCGTGCCGGCGAGGCGCGCGAGATTGCCACCGAGGCTTCCCGCCTGTACCAGCGCAAAGGCAACCTCCCTGGGGTGCGGGAGTCGGGCCGGTATCTTGCGGGCTGCGGGCCCCAATGACCTAGGCGTTCAATGCCCGCCGGGGTTGTATCAGCCAGCCCGATGAGCACCTCTTGTCCGGTAAGTCCTCCACCCGAAGCCGGGTGGCCCCCCCGCTTGAAAGGAACTTGCCATGACCGCAGGCCCGGACGTTCACTCGCGCGTCCAGAGGATCGAGGTCAGGAACGAGAACGGCAGCACCAAAACCGCGGTTATCGTCCAGCTCGCCGGATACCAGAACGGCGAGTACGTGCAGCTTTCTGGCTACGCGACCCAGCGGAACGGCGCCATCGCTTCCATCACCGGCTCCTATGAGATCCACCCCAACGCGAACGGCGTCGCGGAACTCGAGGTGACCGTAACCCCGTCGAAGGAGTTCGTCGAAGCAGACGAGGTGACGACCTTCATGTGGGCGACGCAAGCCTGGCTGACCGACCTGGACCAGGACGACGAGGTGAAGCCTCCGGTCATCCGCGCCTGGAAGGCGGTCTACTCAGCCCCCGACTACGGCACCAACGGCAGCTAGGCGCCGTCGACCTGGGCTTGCCCCGGCATCATCCTCCTAGGTCCAGGACGCGGCGGGGCCCGGTGATGCAGACGCCGGGCCCTGTCGCTTGTCCCTGGCACGGCCCCGCCGGCAGCGTCCACTCCTGGTTGGCGCCGGAGCCGCAGGTCTGGATGAACAGGGCGGTGCCGTCCGCGCCGCTCGCCTGGGCGGTCAGGCACTTGCCTGACTGCCGGTTGACGAGGTGCGCGCCCCGGGCGGTCCACACCTCAGCACCCGTCTTGTTGCACGTGAACAACTGGACGCGGGTGCCATTTGCGGTTCCGCCGGCCGGCACCTCGATGCACTTCCCGTTCACCGCGTTCTGCAGCGTGCCACCGGTTCCGACGATCCAGTCCTGGGCCCCGGTCGCGTCGCAGGTCTTGATGTCGATCGCCGTTCCGTTCGCGGTTCCGGACTGCGCATCATCAACGCATTTCCCGCTGATCCCGGACGTGATCTGCCCGGCCTGCTGCCCGGTGGTGTAGGCGTACTTGTCCACCGCAGTGGCCGCCGAGGTGCCCGCGGTGGTGGTGACCCGCACATCCACGGTGCCGGTCCCGGCCGGGGAGGTCGCCGTGCAGGACGTGGCGCCGCACGTGACGCCGGTCGCGGCATGGGCGCCGAACGCGACGGTGCCGCCGGTCAGCGACGTGCCGGTCACGGTCACGGACGTGCCGCCCGCGGCAGGCCCGGAGGCCGGGCTCACGCCCGTGACCACCGGCAGCTGCGCCGTGGTCCCGCCCGCCTTGAACGCGTTCACGCCGTCCGGTGTGCCCCAGCCGGTCGGCCCGTCGTCAGCCGGCCCGGGCCGTGCACAGGTACACCGGGGAGCACGTGCCGTTGGCACCCGCGGTGACGTCGTTGATGTTCGACGCGGTGTGCCTGACGTACACGTAGTCGGCCGGATACGAGCCTGACGACGGGACTCCGGCGAGCGCGTACACCGAGGCGATGATCGGTGAGGATGCGGATGTCCCGCCCACGACCAGCCACCCGCCCTGATCGTAGGTGTCATAGACCGCGACGCCGGTGTTCGGGTTGGCGACCGCGGCCACGTCGTTGTCGGTGCGGTGCGTGCACCCGGTGTCCGCCTGCCAGGCCGGCTTGACCTCGAACCTGGAGCAGCCGGAGCCGGTTCCCTCACCGCCGGAGCTGCTCCCCCAGACGCTTTCCTTCCAGCCACCGCCGGAGGCGCTGAGCGATGTCCCGCCCACGGACACCACGTACGGGGACGCCGCGGGGTAACCGACCCCGTAGCCCGAGTCGCCCGCCGAGGCGGTGACCGCCACGCCGGGGTGGTTGTAGTAGACATCCAGGGCGGTCTCGTTGCTGGAGTCAGGAGCGCCGTAGCTGTTGGAGACGTAGTCCGCGCCCAGCGCCACCGCGGCGTTGACGGCCGTCCCGAGGTCGGCGAACTGCGCGGAGTTGGCCTCGACCAGGTCGATGTGGCAGAGCGGGCAGGTCGCGGACACCATGTCGATGTCGAGCGATTCCTCGGTCGCCCAGTCCTGCCCCGCCGGTTCCGGCGCCGGCAGCGGCGAGGCCGCCCCGTTCTGGTTGACCTTCTTGAAGCATCCGTTCCCCGTGGTGCACGCGGGCAGGCCGTACTGGGACCGGTAGACCGCGAGGTCCGCTTCGGCGTCCGGGTCGTTGTAGGCATCGACCACGGCCACCGTGGCGCCGCTGCCCGCGGTCGATGACGGAAGGCTGTAGGCGGACTGAAGCTGGGCCGGGCCGTACCCGGACGGCGTCAGGCCGGGCGTCACGCCGGTGTACGGCTGGACGTTGGTGCGGACCAGGACGAGGCACGCCGCCTGCCCGCGCGCCGGATGAGTCGTGCACCCGGCCTTGTAGTCCGGCTGGGCCGCCGCGCCCGGCGTGCTGGCCGCGGCCATGGCCCCCGGCAGGCCGACGGTGGCCGTGACCGCCGCGACTATGGCTAACAACCACATCCTCGTGCGCATGCAGCCCTCCCCAGATGACCCTTAGACAAGCGACGACCCTGCGCCGTTCAGCACAGGGTGTAGTCGGATGATCGCTACAAGCTAGCACCGGGGTGGCCGCGACTCGCGGTCATCGTCAAAGTCGGGCCGACGGGTGGCATGGCCCGGCTTGAACGGGCCGTCAGCCTGCTGAGCATGCCTGGCCTGCCGGTCTCGGCGGCCGCGCCGAGCCTGTCTTACGGGTTGATCACCGAATCGACGATGAAGATGTCCAGGCGCAGTTCCTGGCCCCATCCGGAGTTGCTGTCGAGCCGCTGGATCCTGACCAGGAGCTGGGTCGCGGATGTGTCGATGACCTGCACCGCGAAAATATCGCTGAAGCCGAGGTCCTGATTCACCGCCTGGCGGGGCTGGAGCAGCACCACGGCCGGCGTGGCCGTCCGCAGGTTCAGGCCGGTGATGGTCAGGAGTAACTGCTGGGTCGGGCTGGACCCCGCAATGCAGAAGGTCGCTACGACGTTGCCCAGCCCCGGGATCACCGCGAGCGGGCCGGCCTTGTCGGTTCGCTGGCCCAGCGTGAAGAGCTGCACATCCTGCACGGTCACCGTTTTGCTCGTCTGTATCGCCGTTGCTGAAAACGTCATCAGTCCTCCTCGAGGTCGGTGGTGGCGCCGGTAGGGCCGCCAGGCGAGTGCCCGGCGGCCCTACGCCCCCGATCCGGAAACCGTTCCCGGTACCGAATAGGCGAGGCAGGACCGGGCCGCTGAGATACACCGGCCCACATGTATCTAACGGCCCGCCGGCGTGTCTGATAGATATGGAGGCCGCTGTGCTCGCGCTGACTGCACCGGAGCAGGTGCTGATCAGTGCGGCTGCCGAGGACACCGAGGCCGACCTGTCCGGCTACCGGAACGGTCAGCAGCCAGTCATCCGCGCCGAGGTGCTCCATGACCTGTGTACCGGGGCTCGTCCGGAATGGCCGGTCAAGAACCGCATCCGGCTGGCCGGCGGTCACGTACGCGGCCGACTCGACCTGTCCGGCGCCCACCTGGCCCGCGCCGTTCATTTCACCCGCTGCGTGTTTGAGGACCGGGTCGACCTCATGCGGGCACGAGCCGATAAGCCCATCGAGTGGAACGGCGGCCAGATCGACTCGATTCTCGCCGACCACTTCGTCAGTGCGAGCGATCTCGCCATCCGGGATGTCGCGGTCGCCGGGCTCATCTCCCTGCAGTCGGCCTGGGTCCGCGGTGACGTGCGGCTGTCCGGCAGCCACCTGCTGGCGCCGGGCGGGCGGGCGATCTGCGCCGACGACCTCCGGGTGGGCGGCGCGCTGTTCCTGGACGGCGAGAACTTCCACGCCCGCGGTGAGGTCTGCCTGCGTTCGGCGCACATCGAGGGCCAGCTGAACTGCAGGCACGCCAGCTTCAGCAGCCGGTCGGGCTACAGCATCCGCGCCGACCACATCGAGGTAGGCGGGGACGTCCTGCTCGAAGATGGCTTCCGCGCCGGCGGGGAAGTCTGCCTGCAGTGGGCCAGGGTCGGCCGGCTGCGTGCGACAGGGGGCAGCTTCACCAGTTCGACGACCTACGCCCTGCACGCCGATGCGCTGCGTGCTCAGAACGGCGTTTACCTGGACCGGGGCTTCCGCGCCACCGGCACGGTGCGGCTGGTCGGGGCGAACATCACCGGCGAGCTGTGCTGCACCCGGGGTTCCTTCCACCATCCCGGCCACCGGGCGCTGGACGCGGAGCGGATCGTCGCCGAGGACGTCTATCTCGACCGCGGCTTCACCGCCCAGGGTGAGGTCCGGTTCAACGACGCCGAGATCAGCCGCCAGTTCAACGCCACCAGGGGCGAGTTCCGCAACGACCGCAGCGGCCAGTACGCACTCAACTGTGACGGCCTGCGCTGCGGCGGCGCCGTGTTCCTCAACGAGGGTTTCACCGCCAGCGGCGCGGTGCGGCTCACAGGTGCCGAGATCGGGAGCGAGCTGAACTGCACCTCAGGATCGTTCCGCACGCCCGGTGGCCATGCCGTGTTCGCGGACGGGCTGAGCACCCCTGGCTCCGTCTACCTGGATCAGGAGTTCCGGGCCAGCGGCGAGGTCAGGCTCGCCCGGGCCACCATCGGACGCCAGCTGGTGTGCGCCAAGGGGTTCTTTGACAACCAGCACGGCACCGCGCTGGATCTCACCGGCCTCATCACACCCGGTGACGTGCTGGCCAACGCAGGCTTCCGCGCGACCGGGCAGGTGCGGATGCGCAACGCGGACATCACCCGTGACCTGGACTTCAGCAGGGCTCAGCTGCACGGCACGGAGGGCCTCGACGCGCGCGGGATCAAGGTTGGCGGCCGCCTGATCTGGAAACTGGACCAACCCCCCGAAGGGCTGGTCAACCTGTCCTTCGGCCAGGTCAGCCGGCTCGACGACACGATGCCGAGCTGGCCCGCGGAGAACTATGTGCTGGCGGGCCTGAACTACCGCCCCACCCTGGGCAGCCCGGACGAGGTGCCCGTCGACCAGCGCCTGGCCTGGCTAGGCCAGACCAGGGAGTACGCCGCGACCGCCTACGATCAGCTGGCCCAGGCCTACCAGCTCAGCGGCCAGGAAAGCACCGCCGAGAAGGTCTCCGTCGCGAGCCTGCGGGACCTGCGCAGACGTGGCAACCTTCGCGGGCGGGCCCGGGCGTGGAACTGGTTTCTGGACCGGACGGTCGGCTACGGCTACCGGCTGCACCGGCCCTTCCTGGCCCTGCTGGTGCTGGGGCTGGTCGGGGCCTTTTTCTACTACCTGGGTGAGCGCGCGGGCCTGATCTACGCCACCGCCGGCAGCAACCTGGATGCGCCCGCCTGTCACCCCGGCTATCCCTGCTTCAGCCCCATCGTGTACTCATTCCAGCTCCTGATCCCCGGTCTCGACCTGCGCCAGGCGGGCTACTGGCTGCCCAACTCCGACAGCCAGCCGTGGGGACTGCTGCTGATGCTTTACACCTGGCTAATGATCATCCTGGGCTGGGTGCTGGCCACCGCGGTCGTCGCCGGCGTCACCCAGCTCTTCCGCCGCCGGTGAGGCCAAGGATCTGCAGAGGTCAGCGCGGTGACGGCCGGATCGCGTCGCAATCTCTCCAGACAACGGCCGCAGGCTGAGTCGATGCTCTCGACGGGAATGCCCAGTCGGCCGCTGATTTCCGTATGCGCCACAGGAGGGTCTTCGCTAAGCATCGTGATCAGCTGCTGGCATCGCGGGGGCAGGCGGGTGAACGCGTCTCGCAGCGCTGCGCGGCGCTCAGCCAGGAACAGCTCACGCCCTGCGGCAACCGCCGTCTCTACGGGATTGCTCCCCGGGTCCAGGGCCTGCCCGGATGCCGGCCTGCGCGCTGTGCGCAGCCTGCGGCATTCTCGCTGAGTTGTGGCGGCGAGCCAGCCGGGAAGACCGGCCGGATCATGGAGCTTGCCTAGTTGGCTCGCAAGCCGCAGCCACACGGTCTGGCAGACGTGGGCGGCATCGCCGTCGTCGAGCGCGTACCTGCGGCAGGTGGACCAGACGAGTGGGAGATACCGATCGACCAGCGCGTCCCACGCCCGGCTATCACCGTCTGCCGCCCGGATGACCAGGTCGGCCACCAAAGAGTCATCGTGTCTAGGGCCTAACTTTTCGGCCATCATCTTGTTCTCCCGTGCCGGAGGCGACGACAGGGGGTTTTGGCTCCCTATCCGGTGCCGGCCGCTGGAATGGCCGGCTGCCGTTTAGCATGCCTAACTGTGAGATTCACATCAGTCGGGTAGCTAACACTGTTGCTGTCAGATTGATGACAGCTAGGCGCCGACGAATTTACCGAGCGCTGCGGCCTGTTTCACCGTCACGGCGCGGCCATGCACCTCGATCCAGCCCCGTCTCTCGAACCCACGCAGCGCAATATTTACGCTCTGACGGCTCCCCCCGACCTGGTGCGCGAGTTGTTCCTGATTCATCTTTTGCCGGATGATGCCAGCGTCGTCCCTGGGCTGAGCCAGCAAGACCTTCGCCACCCGGCGAGGAAGATCCAGAAACACCAGGTCGGATGCCTCCTCGGTGAGTCGTCGCAGCGTGGCGGCAATGGAATTCGCCAGGGCCAGCGCGACGGACGGGACACGCGAGCAGACGTCCAGGACTGTCTTGCGCGGGATGACCAGCAGACGGCATTCGTCGAGGGTTTCGGCATCAGCAGACCTAGGGCCACCGTCGGTGACACTCAGCTCGCCGAACACGCTGCCCGGCTGGACAATCGCCAGAGTCAGCTCGCTCCCGTCGGCCGAGCGGACCACGACCTTAACTCGACCGGAGAGAACCACAAGCAGGGTGTCACCCGGATCACCGGTGGCGAACACGACCTGACCACGGCGAAGGGTCCGCAACCGGGATGCGGCGACGATGGCTTCGATTTCCCCGGCCGGCGCCGAGCCGAACAGGCCGGTTCGGCCCAAGACGCCAGCCACGTCAGTGCTCATCCGCCCATCTCCAAAGACACACTAACCTGCCAGCGCCTCAGGTGACTTTCACCAGTGATCCGCCGTTGGAGGTGGGCTGCGCTACTGCTGCAGGTCGGCGACCACGGCGAAGTGATCCGACGGCCAGACGTCCCCGACCGGGGCGTTGCCGGCCAGCCGGACGGATCGCACCCGGCCCCGCCTCTCGCGGGGCAGGCCGACCAGGACATAGTCGATCCGCGAATCCGGGAGCACGCTGCCGGCCTGATAGCCGTTGCGCAGATCCCAGGTGAATCCCGGGTCGCCGGGATCGGCGTACCGCCAGGCGTCGAGGAGCACCTGGCCGGGGACCGCCGGGGCGGTCAGCAGGCCGCCGAGCAGCCGCAGCTCGTCAGAGCCGGGCTCGGCGTTGAGGTCGCCGGTGATCACCGGCGGGTAGGCGCAGTCCGCGGCGTGCTCGGCGACGAACTCGGCCAGCCGGCGGGCCTGCGCCATCCGCACCTGGGAGAGCCCAGGCCCGTAGGTCAGGTGGGTGGTGAACATGGGCAGCACGCCGCCGGGCGCCTCGATGCGGGCGTGCACCGCGACCCTGCGCTCCTTGGCCAGGCCGCCATCCGGCAGGGCGGTCTCCGCGTGCTCGGTGATCGGCCACCTGCTGAGGATGGCGTTGCCGATCGACAGGTCCTCGCCCGCCACGCGGCGGACCTTCGTGGCCGCCGACCAGCACCAGCGCATGCCCAGCCGCTCGGCGAGCCCGGCGGCCAGGTTCTCCCCGGGTGCCTCCCACACCTCCTGCAGGCCGCACACATCGGGCCTGACCTCAGCCAGCGTGTCCGCTATCGCCTGCCGCCGCTGCTCCCAGGGCCCGTAGCGCCACCACAGGTTCCAGCTGAGGATCCGCATCGCCGGTACCGACCTCCTTCGCTCGCGCAGCTCGGCTGCGTCCGCGGCGCATGGGCTGCGCCTGCCCGGGTAAGTGAGCATGCCACGGAGCGACACGACGTCAGTTACCGCAGCCGGGAGGTGGGCGATATGCCCCGCGGATCCAGCCCGAAGCGTGAGCGGCAGTACGAGCACATTAAGGCCAGCGCGAAGCAGCGCGGCGAGAGCACCGGCCGCGCCGAGGAGATCGCGGCCCGCACGGTGAACAAGGAGCGGGCCCGCTCCGGAGAGGCGCGCAGCGCGAGCCGGACGTCCACGCAGGACATCTCCTCGTCCCGCCGGGGCGGGCTGCGCTCGCACCGCGGGGCGGGCGGCCCGACCAAGGCGCAGCTCTACGCCGAGGCGCGAAGCCGGGGAGTGAAGGGCCGCTCGTCCATGACCAAGGCACAGCTGGCACGCGCTCTCGGCCGGTGACCGTGGCCGCGCATGCGCGATGCCCGGCCAGCCGCCGGCCTGGCGCAGGTGCCAGGCTGGCAGCCGGCCGGGGGCCAGGGCGGGCCAGCTGTCGCCGGATGATCAGACCAGGATGAACCGGTTGCTCTCCCCAAACGAGATGACCTGGTTATCGACGCCCACGAGCGTGCCTTCGTAATGGAAGACGTGGCCTGCGATCTTCGCCGGCACCGTAACGGGAATCACTTGCTCCTTCACGAAGTTTCCGGCGGCACCGCCTGAACTCCAGCCGTCCGCGGTGCCGAACTCCTGGCTGAAACTGAAGCTCATGCCGGCGTTGGGCGCCGCGGTCACGTCATCGATGCAGGTCAGTGTCAGCTCATAGTTGCCCTTGCTTCCGCCGACCACATTGCCCGCGATCGCTTCCACATGCAGGTCAAAGCTGTTCGCTGGCGCCCCGCCACCTGGCGCTGGCGTGTTCGGCTCGTTGTCCTCGACGTCGAGGCCGGCTGACGCGGTGTACAGATGCGTGAACTCTGCATCATTTGGCTGCGGCATTCCTTCTCACCCTCCGATACCCGGTGAAACTAAGGTGTCACGCCCGGCCTGCCCGGCCGTGATCCCTTATGTGGTATCAGCTAGGCACTTAATGACCGCGAAAAGCCCGATTAATGACTCATTTACACGCTGTCGCGCCGCTTAATTCTGGCTAGTGGTCTGGAAGTGGGTTTGTTTTAGTCTCAGCCTGACGGTGCCGTGAAGACCATAATGACGTCGGTCACCTGGTAGTTCGCGCGGTTGAAGGCCGCGGCCATCGGAGCGTTGGGAACGTCGGTCGTGGCGGTGATGCAGTCGGCGCCGTCGGCGGCGTGGAAGCGGGTGATCTCGCCGAGCAGGTCATCGACGTACCCGCGGCCGCGCAGCTCGGGCACGACGCCGAGGTATCCCACGTTGCGGTGATACGGCGTCGCTGACGGGATTGCGAAGCCGGCCAGCTCCCCGCCGGTCGTCTCTGCCAGCCGCCACCACGATCGTTCGCCCGGGCATGAGCGGTAGAACTCCAGGTCGTCGCGGACCTGGCGGTCGGCGCCTATAGTCGCGATGTCCCGCTGGGTGGCGACATCGAGGCTGCCGGCGGCGACCCGCCGGAACACCGCCAAGAACTCCTCGTCCTGGCCGGGACGGAAGACCAGGCGGCCCGAGGGAGCGGGCACCCCGGCCACGGGCGTCCACTCATACTGCAGCCGCTCGACGGCGTCCGTCAGGCCTGCCGCTGTGGCCGCGCGGGTGCGCCACGCCACAGCCGCCGCGATGGCGGGATCGTCGCGCCAGCCGTCTGGCAGTCTCAGGTTGAACTCGGGCGCTGCGCCGAACTCGGCGTGCCCGCGGACCAGGAGCTCGGTGGCGAGTGCGGCGCGGTCAGGCACACCGGGGAGAACGTCCAGGCAGTCGAGGGCGAGCGGGCGCTCGCTGTCCGAGCGCCCCCACCACAGCGCACGCGCGACGATCCGAGATCCGTCGTCAGCGAACCAGGTCCATTCCGGACGCATCCGACCGGCCGCCGCCTCCTCCCGGAACCGGTCCTCGTCAACGGACCCGACCGGGCCGTCCACAGTGAACTCCACCGGTTCCTCCATCTCCGCCGGTGTCGCGGGCCGGATCAGCACCATGTCTCCCTCTGTGGTCTGTAAGTGAGTTCGTCTCAAATCATGCACTCACAAGGCTTCCCAGGAGGGCGCGCGTGGTCTCGTGCGGCTCGACGGAAAGCTCGCGGTGCAGCACATCGACGCACTGCCGGTACTGGCGGACTACTAGCTGGGGCTGCTGAAGCGCCGCGTAGCCGCGCATCAGGAGCTGATGTCCGGTTTCGCGGCAAGGGTCGGCAGATACCAGTTCCCTGGCCACGTCGACCGATGCGCTGAGATCACCGTGCTGCAGCAGCCCGGTGCCCAGTCGTTCCAGCACAGAGTGGTGCTGATCGCGCAGGCGCAACTCGTCGTCGCGGAACCACTCGCCGCTCACGTCACCTTCCATGACGGGTCCCCGGTAGAGGCTGCGGGCATGGAGGTAGGCCGTGATGGCCCGGGCCAGGTCGCCCGTCTCGAAGCAGCGATGCCCTCGGCGACAGGTGGCGGAATACTCGCTCACATCGATCCAGCACCGCAGGCCCGGGTTCAGCAGGTAAACCCCATTCCGGTAGACGATGTGCGGATGCTCCGGATCGACACAGCTAAGCGTGCGGCGAAGGGAGTGCACGGCCACGTTGAGGTTGTTGCGGGCGGCAGGGGCGGTGGAGAACGGCCAGAACGCATCCATGAGCGCTTCCCGCCGAACGGGTCTGTCATGGTGGAACAAGAGATACTTCAGCAAGGAGGCGGCCCGCTGAGACCGCCATAGCCTGACCGGCGTTCCGCCGACGGACACCTCGAAGGGGCCGAACAGTCTGGCCGTGATCGAGTACTGGCCGAAAGCAGCGTCTTCCTCGTCGCGCTCCCCGGCCGCGGCTTCCCAGGCCTCGGATTCGTGGTCAAATGCCAACGCGGTGATCTGCGCTCTAAGATTCCTCGCGACTACTCTGTGCGCGGCGGTCTCCCGCTCGAGCTCATTCACGAGCCGTTCATGATCGCCGAGCGCTACCTCCAGGGCAGCTCTGGCCTCGTCGGGACTCTCGGGCTGGTCGCGGTAGATCTGCGCACGCCGATTGAGGCCTAACCAGCGGATCATGAATTCAGCGCCCCTCGAGCGATTGCTTACGCCTGTGCCCATGACAGCCCTTCAGTTGGCAGCACGATGTGTCGGTGCCGACAATCACGGGCGGCTGCGGAGATGGTCAGCTCACGGGTTTTCAGCCCGGGGGGGCATCACCATCAGTTACCACCCTGCGGTCGCCGCCTGACGATGTCAACCGCGCGCCGGGCGGGCGGGAGCCGCGCCTTCGGCTTGCTGCACTATGGTTCGTGGCATGACTGGTCCGGTGAGCTATCCCGAGCCCCCGACGCCGGCTTTCCTGTTCGATCTGGACGGCACGCTCATCGACAGCGTGTACCAGCACGTGATCGCCTGGCGGGAGGCGCTGTCCCGGCTGGACATCGACCTGTCGGTGTGGCGGATCCACCGCCGGATCGGGATGAGCGGCGGGCTGTTCGTGTCCGCGCTGCTGCGGGAGACCGGCCGGACGCTGTCCGAGGCGGACATCGCGATGCTGCAGAAGGCGCACGGCGAGGAGTACCTGGCCCAGGCAGACTCGGTCCGGGCGCTGCCCGGGGCCGCGGAGCTGCTGGCCGCGCTGACCCGCGGCGGCGTGCGGTGGGCGATCGCGACGAGCGGACGGCTGGCCACCGCGTCGCATGCGCTGCAGCTGCTCGGCCTGCCGGATGACGCTCCGATGATCACCCGCGACATGGTCAAGCACGCCAAGCCGGACCCGGACCTGTTCCTGGCCGCTGCCGCCCTGCTCGGGGTGGAACCCCGGCACGCCTGGGTGGTCGGCGACAGCGTCTGGGACATGCTGGCGGCCCGGCGCGCGGGCGCGCTCAGCATCGGCGTGATGTCGGGCGGGTACGGCCGTGAGGAGCTGGAGCGGGCCGGCGCCTACCGCGTGTACGCCGATCCGGCCGAGCTCCTCGCCCGCGCCGACGAGCTCGGGGTGCGCAACCTCGGGCCCGGCTCGCAGCCCGGTTAGCAGGCTCAGTCGCGGGGGTTGAGCGGATCCGCCGTGACCGCGGCCCCGGCGGCTCCCACCTGCCGCGACCAGGGGATCCGCAGGCCCGGGAAGGCGTTGCGCGACCGCTGCGTGGCGCGGGCCGCCGCGGGCGCGGGGAAGGGCCGCACCGGAAGGGTGATCGCCGCCTCCAGCGTGCCGAGCCGGCGCAGGAACGCGTAGGCGAACCAGGCCAGGACCCACGGCAGGCTGCGCCACCGCCGCTGCCGGATGGCGAACGGCAGGCTGATGATGACCGGCACCGCCCCGGCCGTGATGTACACCAGCCCGAACATCGCGACGTTCTGCCGGTAGGTGGGATGGGTGAGCGCGAGTTCCAGCATGAGGATCGGGGCCACCATGCCCGCCTGCAGCGAAAACCACGCGAACCCGCGCCGCATCGTCCAGAACCACACCCGCGGGCCGACCGAGCCGCTGCGCAGCGGGACGTGCCGGGCGTAGGTGTGAAAGCCTGCCCGCGCCCAGCGGGTCCGCTGCTCGACGAACTCGCTGACGCTGCGGGGCACGTCCTCGAAGCAGCGGATCCTCGGGTCGATGACACACCGGAATCCGAGCCGGCCGAAGTGCATGGTCAGGTCGGTGTCCTCGCCGTTCATTCCGACCGGGAACCCGCCTGCCACCAGGGCCGGAGCGCGCCGGAAGACGGTGAAGGTACCGGGGATGACGACGATGCCGTCGACCATGCTCTGGGCCAGCCGGGCGAACCGGAACTGGAACAGCACCTCGAGGGTGCGCAGCCGGTGGAACCACGTCACGTGGTCAGACCGGGGCTCCTGCATGGCGCCGACCATGCCGATCTCCGGATCGCTGAACCACGGGACCGAGTAGACCAGCGCGTCCGGGCCCATGAGGCAGTCCGCGTCGATGCGGACGCAGATCTCGGCGTCGGTGATCGCCAGCGCGCGGTTGAGCGCCGCGGACTGCCCGCCGTTCTGCGCGGTCAGCACGCGGCCCCGGGCAAACCGGAACCGGGCGACGGCCTCTTGCGCGATCCGCTCCGTGCTGTCCTTCGAGCCGTCGTTCGAGACGACCACCCGCACCGGCCCGCCGTACCGCTCGGCCGCGGCATCGATCGAGCTGAGCAGGTGCCCGATGTTCTCCTCCTCGTTGTAGGCGGGGACGATGACATCGACCGGCGGGCGGCGGTCATCGGGCTCGGGCAGCGCCCGGTTGGTCCACCACAGCAGCCACAGCGGCACGAGCATGATCGCGAGCAGCAGGCACACCGCGTACAAGGGCAGGAACACCTGCCACGCCGAGGTGAGGTTGGCCGGCTCGGACAGGAGCCCGTACGCCACGACCAGCAGGGCCACCGCAGAGATCAGCGCGCACCAGGCCAGCACGTTGTCCCAGAGCCAGCTGCGGCGGCGCAGCGGCACGGCCGTCGCGCGCGGCAGGGCAAAGCTGGTGAACGTCAGGCGCATCACGACCAGCCCGCCGACGAACAGGTTCGCCAGCGTGGCCTCGATGCCGAACGGCGCGACCAGCCAGCTCGTGCGCACCCCGATGGCGATCATGAGTGCCTGCACGAGCAGCGACAGCGCGACGTAAAGCACCGCATGCCCCAGCATCACCAGGCGCCGGGCCAGGCCCGCCCGCGCGACCAGCGCGATGCCGACGATGTACGCGACGGCCAGGTACATGGTGGCCGGGTGCAGCCGGGCCACATACCCATTCACGGTGGCCGGGTTGCGCGTGATCGCCACGGCCACCGCGCCCACCGCGCGGGCGTAGACCGCCGGGATCGAGGGCCGCTGCCAGCCCACGAAGACCAGGCCGAGCAGGGCCGCGATGCCCAGGAACGCCCAGGTGCGGGGCCGGAACCGCGGTGTCGGAACGTGACGCGGGATCAGCACCGTGGACCGGCCGTCGCCGCGGTCGTCGGTACTGTCCGCGCTGACCGGCAGCAGGCAGGCCGCCGCCAGGACTACAAGCAGGCAGATCGTCGCCGCCAGCAGCGGCATGTTCATGGCCCGATCCCCTCAGCCGATCCCCGGGCCCGTCCGCCGGCACGGCCGTCCCCCGGCCTCCGTGAGGCCGCGAAAAACCTACCAGGAATGGTTGCGAATGATCAGCGGGATCCGTCGGCCATCGGCATTGTGAGGTGGATAATTCAATGGCTCGGGACATTTTGGAGGCTTTTAGCCGGATCCGTAAATCGCATGCCCGACTCGGGCCCGGCCCATGGCGATCCGGCTCCCGATTCGCGTATCATCATCGTGTCTGCTGACGCCGTAGTGCAGAAAGGACCATAGCCAGGACAATCCGGGATTTAACCGGGTCTGCGCTTATCCGCATGGCGCCGGTTTCCTGAGTTGACCAGATTCGTGATATTACGCTTCTCCCACTGGCGAGTCGAGGCCTCCTGTATGGGGGCCTTTCGGCTGACTGGCGGATGCCGCACAAATGGGTAGCTGATTGTCGAAAGGCCCTTGAGTTGAATCCGTCCCTGATTGACGCCGACGACCAGGCGCCGGGTGGCCACGCCTCCCTGACGCTGAATGGCTATCCGAACGGCCTGCGCTCCGGGCCGCCGCGGCCTGGCTCGGGCCGGACGCGCAGGCACATTACCCGCCGCCAGCGCACCGGCGCGGTGCTGATCGCCGCAGCCTGTGTCTTCGCAGCCGTGTGGTACGTGCCGGGTATCGTCTCCGCGGACGGCCGCTCCCTGGCGGGCACGGTGACCAGCAATGGGGTCATCTATCTCAACTTCTCGGCGTCCGGGCAGCTCGCGAAGATCAGCACCCACGCCGGCCAACGGGTCCGCAAGGGACAGCTGCTGGCCACCGAGGCCGACCCGGCCAAAGCCGCCGTCATCACCGCGGACCGCGCCGCGATCACCGCCGACGAGGCGCTGGTGTCGGTCGGCGGTGCGTCCGCGCAGGTCCAGCTGGCCAAGGACAAGGCGCAACTGGCCGTCGACCGGGCCCAGGCGGCCGCGTCACGGATCGCCGCGCCGTCCGCAGGAACCGTGGTCGCCGTCAACGGCCAGCCCGGCGAGACCGCCGACGTCACGGGCATCCGCGAGTACTCGGCCCAGCCGGGAGCGGCGGTCAGGCAGCAGCCGCTGTTCTCCCTGTTTCCCGAGGATCCGCAGTCGGGCGGGTCCGGCTCGGCCGGCTCGTCCACATCGCTGCCGGTCATCGCGCTGCGCACGTCGAGCACCTGGCAGGTGACCGTTCTGATTCCGGAAGGCACGGTCACCTCGGTCCGGCCGGGCCAGCTTGTGACCATCGACGTGCCCGCCGCGGGCATGAGCGCCGTGCCCGGACGGATCCAGGAGCTGCTGACCACGCCGGTCGCCACATCCCAGGGCACGGCTTACCAGGCGGTGGTGACCGTGGTCGGCCACGGCCAGGACTCTCCCCCGAGCGGAATGGCGGCTAACGTCCAGCTGGGGTCATGACGAGCAAGCCTTTCGCGATCCGCATACTCAGGTTATTTCCTGATCCTGCCATTATAATTGGCAATCAGCGCATATTGTGCGGTGGCATTTAGTTCAACCTTGACTGGCCACGCAGTTTACAAATAGCGTTTCGCCTTGCAGTTGATTTGCGGGCCCACATGCCATAAACGGGGCCGTATCTCATGAACCATGAGGTTCGGTACACAAGGGAGGATGAATGCGAAACGCCCTGCGCCGAATTACTTTCGGCGCGCTCGGCGCTGGAATGGTGGTCGCAATGGCGGCCAGCATGGCCCCGGCCGCCGGTGCGGCGGTTGCGGCGCGGCACGATGTCGCGGCAACGGCCCAGCCCGCGACCCATCTGGTCTGGCCTGCCGTCCGCAGAGGCGACACTGGCCCCCGCGTCGCGTCGATCCAGTACCTGCTCAACGTGCGGATCGGCTCGCACCTCGCGCCGACCGGCTTCTTCGGCCCGCGCACCGAGGCCGACGTCAAGACCTTCCAGCGCAGGAATGGGCTGACCCCGAACGGGATCGTCCGCGGCGCGACCTGGGAGAAGCTCATCGTCACGGTCCGGCGCGGCAATGTCGGCCAGGCGGTGACGGCCGTTCAGGTCCAGCTGCGCTTCTCGTACGGGTACATCATCGTGGTTGACGGCATCTTCGGCCCCAAGACCGATTCGGCGGTCAGGGCCTTCCAGCGCCGGTTCGGGCTCCGGGCCGACGGCATCGTCGGGCGGTCCACCTGGCACAAGATGATCGTTCACGACAGCTAGACGCACGTAGCCCGGACAGCATCCGGGTGGACGGCCGTGGGGCCATCCACCCGGATGCTGCCATGTCAGGCCCCTGCTGTCCCCGGCGCATGGATTCCGTTAAGGATCGCCTGCGGGCCGCATGGGTCGCGCATGCGGCGGGCATTTCGCCAGCTCAGCGGGGTTCACTGGCTGCGTATTACTTCAAGTGCCACGGCCCTAGGAGGGCTCCCATGCTCGACCTGGCGTTTATCGGACTGACGATTCTCGTCTTTGCCGTGCTCTACCTCATCGTGAAAGGGGTTGAGCGCTTTGAGCGCTGAGAACTGGATCGGCCTCATCGGCGGGATCCTGCTCACCATCTACCTGTTCGTGGCCCTCGTCATGCCTGAGAGGTTCTGATGAATAGCGCTCTCGCGGGCTGGCTCCAGGTTGCCCTGCTGGTGGCCGCGCTGGCCGCCTGCTATGTGCCGGTCGGCAACTACATGGCCAGGATCTTCACCACCGACAAGCACTGGCGGGTCGAGCGCGGCGTCTACAAGGTGATCGGGGTCGACCCGGCCGTAGACCAGAAGTGGTCCGCCTACCTGCGCAGCATGCTGGCGTTCTCGTTGATCAGCGTGCTGTTCCTGTACGGCCTGGAGCGGCTGCAGCACTACCTGCTGTCGTTCGTGGGCCCCAGTATGGGAAACGTCCCGCCCGCTCTGGCCTGGAACACCGCCGTCTCGTTCGTGACGAACACGAACTGGCAGAACTACTCCGGCGAGTCCACCATGACCTACCTGGTGCAGATGGGCGGCCTCGCGGTGCAGAACTTCATGTCCGCCGCCGTCGGCATCGTGGTCGCGATCGCGATGATCCGCGGGTTCACCCGGTCCAGGACCGACAAGCTCGGCAACTTCTGGGTCGACCTGAGCCGGATCACGATCCGGTACCTGATTCCGCTGTCGATCGTGGGCGGCATCGTCCTCATGGCGGCCGGGGTGATCGACAACTTCACCTCCTACCACACCGTCACCACCCTGTCCGGCGCGCACCAGACGATCGTCGGCGGCCCGGTGGCCTCGCAGGAGGTCATCAAGGACGCGGGGAACAACGGCGGCGGGTTCTTCAACGCGAACTCCGCGCACCCGTTCGAGAGCCCGAACGGGTTCACCAACTGGTTCGAGATCTTCCTGCTGCTGCTCACGGCGTTCGCCCTGCCGCGCACGTTCGGCAAGATGGTCAAGGACAACCGGCAGGGTTACGTGCTGGTCGCGGTCATGGTGATCATCTGGCTGGCGGCCGTCGGCGGGATCAGCTTCTTCGAGATGCAGCACGCCGGCATCGCCCCGCAGCTGGCGCACGGCGCGGCGGAGGGTACCGAGACCCGGTTCGGCACGCCGGGCTGCTCGCTGTTCGCGGCGTCCACCACGGTGACCTCCACCGGCTCGGTGGATTGCTTCCACGACTCGCTGACCCCGTTCGGCGGCGGCATCGCGCTGTTCGACATCGCGCTGGGGGAGATCGCTCCCGGCGGTGTCGGGGCCGGGATGTACGGCATCCTCGTGCTCGCCATCGTCACGGTGTTCGTCGCCGGGCTTATGGTCGGCCGGACGCCGGAGTACATCGGCAAGAAGATCCGGCCCACCGAGATGAAATACGCGGCACTGTATTTCCTGACGTTGCCCGTGGTCATCCTCACCGCCGCCGGCCTGTCCCTCGGCTTGAAAACCCCGCGGGCCTCGATACTCAACCCCGGCCCCCACGGGCTGACCGAGATCATGTATGCGTTCGCGTCAATGGCGAACAACAACGGCTCCGCCTTCGCCGGCCTGACCACGAATACGGACTGGTACAACACGGTGGGCGGGATCGTGATGCTGCTCGGCAGATTCGCGCCGGAGATATTCGCCCTCGGCCTGGCCGGCTCGCTGGCCAGACAGCAACCGGTGCCAGAAAGCGCAGGCACGCTGGACACCAGGACTCCGCTGTTCGTCGGCATGCTCGTCGGCGTGATTTTGATCCTCGTCGGCCTGACCTACTTCCCGGCCCTCGCACTGGGCCCGTTCGCAGAAGGACTGCACTGATGTCTGTGACAACCACCCCCGGAGCGCCGGCGGGCACGGGCAAGAAGGTGGCCGACCCCCAGCAGGGCCGGATCGGCGGCGGCTCGCTCGACGCCCGGATGCTGTGGAAGTCGACCCCCGACGCCTTCAAGAAGCTGGACCCCCGGGGCCAGGTCAAGAATCCGGTCATGTTCGTGGTCGAGGTGGGCGCCGTGCTGACCACCTACACCGCGATCACCAAGCCGTCGGTCTTCAACTGGACGATCGTGGTCTTCCTGTGGCTGACCGTGGTCTTCGCCAACCTGGCCGAGGCTGTAGCTGAAGGCCGCGGCAAGGCGCAGGCCGAGACGCTGCGCCGGACCAAGCGGGACACCGTGGCCCGGCGGCTGATCAACTGGGAGCCCGGGCAGAAGGAGATCCGCGAGGAACCGGTGGCCGGTACCGAGCTCACGCTCGGCAACTTTGTCATCGTGGAGGCCGGCGAGATCATCCCCGGCGATGGCGACGTGGTCGAGGGCATCGCCTCGGTGGACGAGTCGGCGATCACCGGCGAATCCGCCCCGGTCATCCGCGAGTCAGGCGGCGACCGGTCCGCGGTCACCGGCGGCACCCGGGTGCTGTCCGACCGGATCGTGGTGCGGATCACATCCAAGCCGGGCGAGACCTTCATCGACCGGATGATCGCGCTGGTCGAGGGCGCGCAACGGCAGAAGACGCCGAACGAGCTGGCGCTGAACATCCTGCTCGCCTCGCTCACGATCATCTTCATGCTGGCCGTGATCACGCTGCAGCCGATGGCGTTCTACTCCGGGGCACCGCAGTCGCTGGTGATCCTGGTCGCGCTGCTGGTGGCACTGATCCCGACCACGATCGGCGCGCTGCTGTCGGCGATCGGCATCGCCGGCATGGACCGCCTGGTCCAGCGCAACGTGCTGGCCATGTCGGGCCGAGCGGTCGAGGCGGCGGGTGACGTGAACACGCTGCTGCTGGACAAGACCGGCACGATCACCATCGGCAACCGGCAGGCCACCGAGTTCCTGCCGGTGGGCAGCGTCCCCGCGGCCGAACTGGCCGACGCGGCGCAGCTGTCCAGCCTGGCCGACTACACCCCGGAAGGCCGCTCGATCGCGGTGCTGGCCAAGAACGACTACGGCCTGCGTGAGCGGGAGGCCGGCGAGCTGCCCGGCGCGGAGTTCGTGGAGTTCACCGCGCAGACCCGGATGAGCGGCATTGACCTGGCCGACGGCCGTCAGGTGCGCAAGGGCGCCGCGGCCGCGGTCATGCGCTGGATCCGGGAGAACGGCGGCGTTCCCGAGGACGAGCTGGGCCCGATGGTCGACGGCATCTCGTCGGCCGGGGGCACCCCACTGGTCGTCGCCGAGCGGACTGCTGGCGGGCCTGGCGGGGGCGGGGCGGACGGGGCCGGACAAACGGCCCGCGCGCTCGGCGTGATCCTGCTCAAGGACATCGTCAAGGAGGGCATCGCCGAGCGGTTCGACGAGATGCGCAGGATGGGCATCAGGACCGTCATGATCACCGGCGACAACCCGCTGACCGCCAAGGCGATCGCGGACGAGTCCGGCGTGGACGACTTCCTCGCCGAGGCGACGCCGGAAGACAAGATGGCGCTGATCAAGAAGGAGCAGGAAGGCGGCAAGCTGGTCGCGATGACCGGGGACGGCACTAACGACGCCCCGGCCCTCGCCCAGGCCGACGTCGGCGTGGCCATGAACACCGGGACCTCCGCAGCCAAGGAGGCCGGGAACATGGTGGACCTGGACTCCAACCCGACCAAGCTCATCGAGATCGTGGAGATCGGCAAGCAGCTCCTGATCACCCGCGGCGCGCTGACCACGTTCTCCATCGCGAACGACGTGGCCAAGTACTTCGCGATGCTGCCGGCCATGTTCTCGGTCGCGTTCCCCGACCTGGGCAAGCTCAACGTCCTGCACCTGCACAGCCCGCAGTCGGCGATCACCTCGGCGATCATCTTCAACGCGCTGATCATCGTCGCGCTGATCCCGCTGTCGCTGCGCGGCGTCCGTTACCGGCCGGCCTCAGCGACCTCGATGCTCCGCAGGAATTTGCTGATCTACGGCGTCGGCGGGCTGATCATCCCGTTCGTCGGGATCAAAATCATCGACCTCATTATCCAGTTCGTTCCAGGATTCCGGTGATCTGATATGAATCGCCTTCCCAGCATCGTCCGGCAGCACATCGCGGCGCTGCGCGGCCTGCTCCTGTTCACCGTGATCTGCGGGATCGTCTACCCGCTGGTCATGCTGGGCATCGCTCAGGCGGCCTTCCACAACCACGCCAACGGCTCGCTGGTCAGCTACAACGGGCGGGTCGTGGGATCCAGCCTGCTGTGCCAGGAGTTCGTGGACGCGAAGGGCAACCCGCTGCCGCAGTACTTCCAGCCGCGGCCATCCAACGCGACCAGCGGCGCCAAGACCGACTACGGCTGCGACCCGCTGTTCTCCGCGGCCACGAACCTGGGCCCGACCAACCCCACCGAGGTGCAGCTGATCAAGCAGCGCCAGCACCAGATCGCCGCGTTCGACCACGTCAAGATCTCGCAGATCCCGGCCGACGCGGTCACTGCATCCGGCTCCGGCCTGGACCCGGGTATCTCCCCAGCTAACGCCGCCATCCAGGTGAACCGGGTCGCCGCGGCCCGGCACGTAAGCCCGGCCGCGGTCAGGGCGCTGGTCGCGAAGTACACGCAGGGCCGGGTCATCGGGTTCCTCGGGGAGCCGATGGTGAACGTGCTGCTGCTGAACATCGCCCTGGACCAGAAGTTCCCGGTGTCCTGAGACGCCTGGGACCGGATGGCGGCAGAGACAGAGACAACCATGGCAGACGCGAGCGGGCGGATGGAGCCTCCGCCCGCTCGTGCTGATTCCTCACCGGCTCCGCGGGCCCTGATCGTCGAGGATGAGCCCGCACTGCTCCGCGCGCTGCGGATCAACCTGCGCGCCCGCGGCTACGACGTCGGGGTAGCGTCTGCCGGGCGCGAGGCACTGGCCGAGGCCCGGCGGCGGCCGCCGGATCTGGTGCTGCTCGACCTGGGCCTGCCCGACCTGGACGGCACCGAAGTGATCAGGCAGCTGCGGGGCTGGTCCACCGCGCCGGTCATCGTGCTTTCCGGGCGGAGCGGCTCCACCGACAAGATTGGCGCCCTGGACGCGGGCGCCGACGACTACGTGACCAAGCCGTTCGACATGGAGGAGCTGCTGGCCCGGCTGCGCGCCGCGCTCCGCCGTGACCGCCAGCCGCGCCCCACCAAGTTCCGCCTCGGCCGGTACGAGATCGACATCACCGCGCACACAATCATTCAGCCGGACGATGGCCTCTCCCCCGGCCCGGCGGAACCGCTGCACCTCACGCCGACCGAGTGGCGGCTGCTGGAGGTCCTGCTCGCGGCCCCCGGCCAGCTCGTCAGCTCCGACCGCCTCCTGAGCCAGATCTGGGGACCCGGGTTCGAGCGCAGCACCCACTACCTCCGGTTCCACATGGCCGGGCTGCGCCGCAAGCTGGAAGAGGACCCGCACCGCCCGGCCCACCTGCTCACCGAGCCCGGCATGGGCTACCGCTACCGGCCGTGAGCCGTTTACCTGAGCCCGTCGGCCGCCGCCTGCTTCTAGCCGCGCAGCGGTGGTCACTGGCCAGGTTCTGGGCCCGTTCTGACCTGCCTGCCGATTCCGTCGAGGAGGTAGCGCAGGCCGTCGGTGAATTGCTCGGTGGTGGTGTAGGCGGCGAGCTGGTGGGCGAGGCTGCCGGCGTCCTGCTTGCTATCGGGCGCCCAGGCGGATCGGGAGGCTTCGAGCGCGGCGAAGCCAATGGTGTAGGTGTGCAGGGCCCCGTAGGCGCGCCGGGCGGCCTGTTCGCCGGCTCCGGTTCGCCTCAGGACGTCGAGCATGGTGTTCATGCGCTCGATCGCTGCCGGGGAGACCACGGGGTGGCTGAGGTAGACGTGCAGCGCCGCGGGCTGGGTGACGAGAAAGTGCCGGAGCTTGGCCGCGGCCTCGGTCAGCCATGCCTGCCAGTCGTCCTCGGTTGCTGAGGGACGCCAGGCGGGGGCGAGGAGACGGTCGACGACCTCGTCGAGGAGGTCGTCTTTGTCGCGGATATGGCGGTAGAGCGACATCGGTGCGACCCCGAGTCCGGCGGCCAGGCTGCGGATCGTCATCTCCTGATAGCCGCCGGCCCTGACGATCTGGACGGCGGCGCGGATGATGTCGTCGCGGGTGATCGTCCCCCAGGGTGCCCGGTGCGCCGGGGTCGTGGTGTCCTCCCGTGCCCCCGCTATGGCCTGGCCTTGTTCTGGCATACCCGCATCATACGCCAGCTTGCGTACATGTACGCGTCAAGGTTATCTTGTGTACAAGTACGCATGCTGGCCGGCGGGGCAGTGTGACGCCGACGATGCGGATGAAAGGGGCCGGGCTGGATGAGCTCACAGGGATCTCCATGATCGGCCGGAAGAGCGCGCCCGTGGGGCGGGGGACGCTGCCGTGGGCTGGTCGGGCAGCCGGCTGGGCGCGCGGGTCGCGGGCCGGACTGTTCGTGATCGCCGCGCTCGTGGGCGTCGGGTCCGGGCTGGGCGCGGTGGCGTTCAGGTATCTGGTCTACTTCTTCACCTGGCTGGCCACCGGCCATGTCGCGTTCGGCCAGGACGGTCATGTTGGCAGCTCGCACCTGCCCTGGCTGGGGTGGGCGTTTTTCGTGGTCATCCCGGTGATCGGCGGACTGGTCTACGGCCCGCTGATCTACCGGTACGCCCGCGAGGCTCGTGGCCATGGGGTGCCCGAGGTGATGATCGCGGTCGCGCAAAACGGTGGCCGGATCCGGCCCCAGGTCAGCGTGGTCAAGGCGCTGGCCTCGGCGCTGTGCATCGGCGCCGGCGGATCGGTTGGCCGGGAAGGCCCGATCGTGCAGATCGGATCCGCGCTGGCCTCCAGCGTCGGCCAGTGGGCGAAGATGCCGGAGAACCGGATGCGGATCCTGGTCGCCTGCGGCGCCGGCGGCGGCATCGCCGCGACCTTCAACGCCCCCATCACCGGCGTGTTCTTCGGCGCCGAGATCATCTTGCGGGAGTTCTCCGTCGACGCGCTGTTCACGGTGATGCTCTCGGCGATGCTCGCCGACGTCGTCGCGATCCCGTTCCTGGGCGACCGCCCGTTCCTGGCCGGGTTCCCGTCCGGCATCGCGCTGCGCCACCCGCGTGACTACCTGCTGGTCGCGGTGCTCGCGGTGGCCGCCGCCCTCATTGGCGTGATGTTCAAGAACGTCGTGTACAAGACCGAAGACCTGTGCGACCGGCTCTGGGGCAGCCGGCCAGAATGGGCCCGCCCCGCGGTCGGCGGGCTTGCCCTCGGGCTGGTCCTGCTGGCGCTGCCGCAGCTGTACGGTGTCGGCTACCCCGTCATGGACAAGGCCGTCGCGGGTGACTATGTGCTGTGGTTTTTGCTCGTGCTCGCGGCAGGGAAGATCATCGCGTGCAGCCTGACCCTGGGCATTGGCGGTTCGGGCGGGGTGTTCGCGCCGTCGCTGTTCATCGGCGCCACCTCCGGCATGGCCTTCGGCGAGATCGCCGGCCACCTGCTCGGCCCCGCCGCTGGGCCGCCTGCGCTGTATGCGGTGGTGGCTATGGGCGCGGTGTTCGCCTCGGCGGCTCGGGCCCCGCTGACCGCGGTCGCCAGCGTGGTGGAGATGACCGGGGACTACACCCTCACTCTGCCGGTCATGCTCGCCATCGCCATCGCCACCGCCACGTCCCGCGCGCTCAGCTACGGGACCATCTACACCACCAAGCTGCTGCGCCGCGGCTATGACATCGACCGGGCAACCCGCTGGCGCGCCTTCGGCGACCTCAAAGCCGCCGACGCGATGCGCCCCTTCCCGGCACCGCTCACCGTGCCAGGCGGACTTCACGGCGGCACCAGCAGGCCGGATGCCGACGCCGGCCCTGGCATCCATGGCCCGGCGCCGCTGCCGGGCCCGGTCACCTACCACAGCGATCCGCAGGCTGTCTTCGCTGACGAGTCCCTGGGTCTGACGCTGCGCCAGCTCGCGGCCTACGGCCGCGACGGCCTGCCCGTGCTCTCGGCCGACCGCCGGCACGTGCAGGGCTGGATCACCAACGACAGCGTGCTCCAGGCCGTCGCCCGCGAAATCGGCACCCTCCCGGCCCAGACTGCGCCGGTGAGCGGGTCCGCCCCCCAGGCATCACTCCCGCAGCTACCCACCCCGCTGCCGGGCTACCAGGTACTCGAGATCACCATTGGCCCAGGCTCGCCAGCCGCGGGGAAGACCCTCGGCACGACAATCTGGCCACGCGGCTGGATCCCCGTCTCCATCCTGCGCCACCGCAGCCTGCAAGAGCCCCGACCCTGGCCTCATCCTGGCCCCCGGTGACCGGATCAGCCTGCTGACTCCCGCGTCCCAACAGTCACCACCGCCACCCAGGCCGGGGGCCTTCGGCGTCTACGCCAACGGCCTGTTTGAGCCCGCCGACCTCCCCAGCCCAGGCCGAGGACGTGCCGACGACGGAAGATCGGGGAGGTGCCGGCCGATGACGAGCGCCATTGAGACGTTCGGGCTGACTAAGAGGTACGGCAGCGCCACTGCTGTTGACGGCCTCAACCTGCGGGTTGAGCCGGGACAGGTCTTCGGGTTCCTCGGCCCCAACGGGGCAGGCAAGTCCACCACGATCAGGATGCTGCTGGCGCTGCAGCAGCCGACCAGGGGCCGGGCCACGCTGCTTGGGCTCGATGCCGTTACTGACAGCGTCGAGGTCCATCGCCGTGTCGGCTACCTGCCCGGCGACCTCGAACTGTTCCCGCGGCTGACCGGCCGCCAGCACATCGCGTGGTTCGCCCGCGCCCGCAGCGCTGACACCAGTTCGCTGGCGCGGCAGCTGATCGACCGGTTCCAGATGGTGGCTGATCGTCCGGTGCGCGAACTGTCCAAGGGCAACCGGCAGAAGATCGGCCTGGTGCTGGCCTTCATGCACCGGCCGGAGCTGCTGGTGCTTGACGAGCCCACGTCCGGACTTGATCCCCTGATGCAGCACGAGTTCGAAGGCCTCCTCCGGGAGACCATCGCAGAGGGCCGCACGGTCTTCCTGTCCTCACACGAACTGGACGAGGTGCAGCGCACCGCCGACCGGATCGCGATCATCAAGGAAGGCAGGCTGGTGGCCGAGGACACCGTGGACGGGTTGCGGCGGGCCGCGCCGCGGAAGATGGAGGTGCGCTTCCCCCACCCTGTCGACCCGGCAGTTCTGAGCGCGGTTAGGGGCGTCACGGTCACCGCCTCCGATGGCCCGCGAGTGACGCTGGACGTGACCGGGCAGATCGCCCCGGTGCTGAAAGTCATCGCCAGCCATGACCCGGTCGACCTGATCTCCCGCCCGGCCGGCCTCGACGAACTGTTCCTCGGCTTCTACCGCGATTCCCCAAAGGCGGAGGTGTCACATGCCCGCGGACATCACCCGGCTTGAGCTGAGACTGCGGCGGCGCAGTGCGATCGGGTACGCGGCCGGGATGGCGCTCTACACCCTCGTTGTCGTGGCGCTGTACCCCTCATTCAAGAACTCGACCTCCCTGGACAGCCTCAGCGGCTCGACAGCCGG
Source organism: uncultured Actinomycetota bacterium (assembly GCA_963844655.1). Taxonomy (GTDB): domain Bacteria; phylum Actinomycetota; class Actinomycetes; order Streptosporangiales; family Streptosporangiaceae; genus JASHPR01. Next base: position 403,811 of record CAWJPA010000004.1, read on the forward strand.
CGCGTTGTTCGGCGTCACCGGGCAGCTCACCTCGCCCGGCGGCTGGCTCAACGGGAACATCTACGGCAACCTCTTCCCGCTCATCATGCTGCTACTGACCATCGGCTACGGCGCCACCTGCCTGGCCGGGCAAAACGAGGACGGCACGCTGGCCCTCATGGCGGCCCTCCCGATCCGCCGACGCGCGATCGTGTTCCAGAAAGCCTGGGCGATGGCTTTGCAGGCACTCCTGGTGGCCGCCGCGGTGACCGTCTGCGTCTTGATCGGACGCGGCTTCCAGCTCACCGTCGCCCCGGGCGATGCGGTCGCCATCGCGGTCGCCCTCACGCTAATGGGACTCGACTTCGGACTGATTACCATGGCCGCAGGCATGGCCACCAGCCGGCGAGGAACAGCCCTGGGCATCGGCACCGGCCTGGCCGCCGCCTCCTATCTCCTCAGCTCTCTCGGCACCACGATCTCCGGGATCCGGCCCGGACGGTACCTGTCGCTCTTCTACTGGTCGGTCGGCAACAACCAGATCAGCAAGGGAGTCAGCATCGCCGACTTCACGGTCTTGATCGTGGCCGGCCTCTGCGCTCTCATCGCTGCCGTCGCCGCGTTCCGCCGGGCCGATCTCAACTAGCTGGCCTAACCCTGGCCGAGCTGACGTAGATCATCAACCCCCTGACTCCCTGAAAGATGAGGTGATCTCCTCATGAGCGGGTGCCGGCTGTTTCGTTACGTTGCCAGCAGTGATCTCACTGCGACGAAATGAGGCAGCCATGACACTGCGGAGCAGGTTCTTCGCCATGACGTATGACCGCCAGATGACCAAGGTGGAGCAGGCGGGGCTGCGGGCCTACCGGGAAGGGCTGCTGGCCGGCGCCGCTGGCGAAGTGCTCGAGATCGGCGCCGGTACGGGGTCGAACCTGCGCTTTTACGGCCCGGCCGTCGAGTCGCTGACTCTGACCGAGCCCGAGATCCCCATGCTGCGCCGCCTGCAGCGCAAGGCCGGTGAGCAGGCGCCGGCGGCCACGGTGCTGCGCGCACCGGCGGAAGACCTGCCCTTCGAGGATGACTTTTTCGATGTGGCGGTCTCGACGCTGGTGTTGTGCGGGGTGGACGACCAGCCGCGGGCGCTGCGGGAGTGCGCCGGGTGCTGCGGCCCGGGGGCCAGCGCTGTTCCTCGAGCACGTACGCGCCACCGACACCCGCCTGGCGCGTTCGCAGGACCGCATGAACGGGATAAACCGGTTCGTGGTCGGCTGCGACTGCAACCGCCAGACGCTGGAGTCCATCCGGGAAGCTGGTCTCACCATCACCCAGGTCGAGCACATCACGATGCCGAAGGTCCCCAGGTTCGCCAGCCCGGTCATCGTGGGCGGCGCCACGGTTCCTGCAGCGGTGCCGTCCGTGGACACGCAGATCAGCGAGGGAAACCGGTCATGACTGTCGCGTCCGCAGGGTGCCACCGCCCGCGCTGGATACGACCGGGTACCAGCCCGATGACACCGGATTCAGCGCTGGGGGCGATGACCCTGGTCGCCCTGACCGGCTCGCTGCCAGGCCTTTAAGGCTTGGTCATCAGCTAGCGGACTCGAAAGCACCCATCAGCCCGTGCTGGGTGGCGTAGAGCGTCCGGCGGCACGGGTTGATACGCCGAGCTTGGCGTAGATGTGCTCCACGTGGTTCATCGCCGTCTTCGGCGTGATCACCAGCCGCGGCCGATTTCCCGGTTCGAGTGGCCACGGGCCAGCAGACGCGAGCACCTCCACCTCGCGGGCGGTGAGCCCGCCCGGCCAGACCCGCCGGGCCGGGCACGCGATGACCGCCGCCGCCAGCACAGCTTCTACCGCCTCGCTGTCAGCCGGCCGCCGATCGACTCGGCCCGCAGCTCGCCGGCGGCCTGGCCGGGGTCAAGCGGAGCCCGGTGCGGCCGCGGCTCGGTCATCGCGTGATAGACGTCCGCGGCGGCCAGCAGCCGGTCCGGCGGCGTCAGCGAGGCCGCGGTCAGCCCGCGCGGATAGCCGGAGCCGTCGAGCCGCTCGTGGTGGCGGGCGGCGATCTCCCGGCTCCGGCCGAGCGCATCCACGCGAGACAGCATGCGGCGGTCAGGTAGGGGTGCAGCCGGACCCGCTCAGACTCGGCCTCGGTGAGCGGGCCCGGCTTGTCCCAGATCGCGTTGGACACCCCGAGCCGACCCAGGTCATGGATCAGCCCCGCGCGGCGCAAGACGCCGCACATCATCCTCCGGGAAGCCGGCGGCATGTGCGGCCGCGGCGGCCAGGTTGGCCACCCCCCGCGAGTGGCCCGCCAGATAGGGGCTCTTCAAATCGACAAGGTCCGCCATCGCGTCAAGGACCTGGTCCAGGTCGCCGCCGGCGACCCGGCGTGAAAGCTGCGGCTCGGCACCCAGGACCGAATCCCAGTCCGAAGCCTGATCGAGCCGTCCAGCAACTCGGCCGCGTGGGCGCAGAACAAGTCCACCACCGACGGGTCGAACTGGGTCCCGCGGTGCCTGCGCGCGACCGCCACCGCGGCCCGGTGCCGCGGCGCCGGGCGACAACTCACGGAGCGGCCAGTTGCACCAGCCGCGCAGGCAAGCTGATCTCCTCACCATGCAGATGGCTGGGATAGCCCTTGCCGTCCCACTGCTCATACGCCTTACCTGATCGCAACACAGGCCGTCACGTCTAGCCCGATCGCTCAGCGAACTGGGAACCCAGCGTGCAGTGCGTCGTCGCGAAGGCATCATCTGCTTACCCCGGCCACCAGGAATGTCGTAGCCGCTTGGCGCGGGCCACGCCGCTGCCGTGCGAGCCGACCCGCCGCCACATCAGGGCGACCATCCGCGCCGGGCTCATGTCGGGCATCTCGAGCGTGTCGCTCTTCATGCGGAGTCGTCGCCGAACGACTTGGCCTGCTCAGCCGCATCGGCATGGCAGTACACATTCATCATCAACCCGAGGTAATAGGTGGCCTCCAGCTCACCGTCACTGGCCCCGGCCAGAGCGGCCAGCCGCAGCGCGAGCACCGTCTGCCGCATGCAATGCGTCATCGGCTGCCCCAGGCCCAGATCCGAGGCATATGACAGGGTCGCCATCAGCTCAGCGATCCTGACACTGCCTGTCCCCGCCCGGGCCACCACAACCAGAGTCTACGGGCCAAGCCCGCGGTTGACGATCATGGCGCAGGCGTGGCTACCGCTCAGGGGCTGAGTCCCAGATTCGCCGCGCCAGAAGCATCATGACGATCACAAACGGCAGCGAAAGCGGAACCGAGATAATCCCGGGCGGCGCGATGGCCCCAATTATCAGGCCCGCAACGAACAGCACCGGCAGCCATCGCGGAATGTCCTGGCTGCGCCACAGGGCGATCCCGGTGAGGATGACAGCCAGGGGAAGGCCGGCGAAATACCCGATAAAGAACACCCAGGCCGCGGTAGCCGTGTTGGCCGAGACCAGGATCTGGGCGGCAGCCGATGACACATGGACTGTCGCCGCAGCGACCAGGTCAAACCCTATAAGCACATTCGCGACGGCTCCGCAGAAGGCACCGAACCATCGATCACGGCAGCCGTCGTGGCCAGCACCCTGTCGCGGTCTGAAGCCAGCACAGCGATGGCGAAAAACGAGATACCCAGAGTTCCGAGCCCGAAGATAACGAGCATGTTCGAGAAATAGACCTGGCCCGGATGTGCAGCCGCGGGCTGCAGTTCCCGCAACGTTCCAGCCAGCGACATCAACGGCCGATCGAGACCCTTCGGCGTCAATGCACCCCGAACAGCACGAATACGGCTGTAACCGGCAGGGCCAGCGCGAGGATCCTGCGGCGCGTTCTCGCCGTTGCGATTCCTGCTGAAGGTCGGCTTAGGTTGACATTAATCATGATCAGCGGCCTCCTATGCCTCAAGCAGATTGCCTCGATCTGCTTCTTCGCCTGGGCCCGTGGCGGTCATGGCGACTCATACCGCGCACCCACTCACTTGGACCCTAGGGCTGCGAAACAGCGCCGATCATGAGGAATTCACCCCATCTTCTGAAAGCCGTGAGTGGCCGGCTGACTCCCTGGGAGGTAGCGGGGATGTATCAGGCCGACCCCCATCCGGCTCTGTACCTGCAATAGGCCATTCCCTATCGTCCGTGAGGAGGTCCCCGTGATGACGATCGCACAGCGGCTTATCCACGCTTGCGCAGCTACAGCTGGGCCGGGTCAGCACCCGCAGCCGGGGATCCTCCCGATGAGCGGGACCGTCGCGGCCTGACCTCCGGCGCCATCCCTGGCGCCATGCCCATCTCACCTGCGTTCATGTCGCGCCATGGCGCGCGCACCCCACTCAGCATCCAGGGCGGATCAGCCCTGGCCGCTGTCCTCACCCAGAAGGGAGGTGAGTCCCGTGAACGCACATCTGACCGGCTACCTCGGCCGGGAGCGGCAGCGCGAGCTGCTGGACCAGGCGGCCCAGCACCGCCTGGTGAAGCAGGCTGTCGCGCCGGCCAAGGCCAGGCGGCGTGTGGAGCGGGCCGAACGCCGCGCGCAGAAGGCGCTCCGCCGGGCTCTGCGGCTGCGGTCGGAACTGGAGCTGTGACGGCCCCGCCGGCCCACCCGAACTCGCCGCGGCAATGCGCACGCCGGCGCCCCTGCACCAGATCTGGGCAGGGGCGCCGGCGTCACGGGAGCAGCCGGCTGGCGTGCCGGGCGTAGATGTCCCGCATGAGCTCCGGGTCGGGCGGGGCATCCGGGCTGAGGGCGGCGCCGATCTCGCGCATGAACGCGAGAGCCGGTTCCGGTGGCGCCCAGATGCCCAGCACCAGGGCTCCCTCGTCGTAGGGGTTGCTGAAGCCATGCCGCTGCCCGCGCGGCGCCACGAACATCGAGCCGGGTGCTGCTTCTCGCGGTCCGGCGTCACCGGTGACCAGCAGCCGCCCGCTCAGCACGTAGATGGCCTCGTCGAACTCGTCGTGGGCATGAGGAATGGGCCCGGGGAAGCGGGCGGGGACGTTGAGCTCCATCGCCGCGAATCCTGGCGGCTGGCCGCCGTGGCCAGCCAGGACGTGCATCGGCTGGCCGGCGTAGACAAAACCCGGTCCCTCGTCACGGTAGGTCAGCAACGTCATGACCCGGTTCTATCAAGGGCGCACCGCTGATGACAGGATCGTCCGGACGGGGGTCGAGGAAACCAGGAGGCGGGCGGCGTGGCACGGTCCGGTTTGGGGGCGTCCTGGGCCGTTGGCTGGGCCCGGCAGCGCGTGTCCGCCGCGACCGGCCGCCTGTTCTCGCACGGCGCCTATCCGCTGGCCCGCACGCTTGACTATCCCGGCGACCCCGGGCTGTTCGGGCCCGGCTCGATGACCTGGCCGGTCGTCGGCGACACCGCGGTGTTCGTGGGCGGGATCCGGGCCCTGCTCATCCAGGCGGCCCACCCGGAAGTCGCGGCGGGCGTGTCCGACCATTCGCGCTACCGGCAGGACCCGCTCGGCCGCCTGACCAGGACGGCGGCCTACATCACCGCGACTGCGTTCGGCGCGATGCCGGAGGTAGAGCAGGCAGTCGGCCTGGTCCGCCGGCGCCACGGGCCGGTCGCGGGCACGTCCGACCGGGGCCTGCCCTACGACGCCGCCGACCCCGCCCTCGCGGCCTGGGTGCATAACTCGCTGACCGATTCCTTCCTCACCGCCTACCGGACGTACGGGGCCCAGCCGTGCCCGGCGGCCGACGCCGACCGGTATGTCAGCGAGCAGACCCGCGTCGGCGCGCTCCTCGGCGCTGACCCGCTGCCCGAGACCGCGGGCGCGCTCACCGCGTGGATCGCCGGCCACCCGGACCTGGCACCCTCGCCTGGCGCCTGGGAAGCGGTCCGGTTCCTCCAGCGGCCGCCGCTGCCCGGACCGGTCCGCGCGGCCTACAGCGTGCTGTTCCGCGCCGCCGTCGCCACCCTCCCCGCGCGCATCTCCGGGATCATCGAGGTGCGGGCCCGGCCCGGCGATCTGCAGGTCGGGCACGCGGCTGTCACCCTCCTGCGCTTCATGCTCGGCTCCTCCCCCGACTGGCGGCTGGCCCTGCTCAGGACACGGTCGCCGGCTCCGCCGGGGGCCCGCTTCCGGCAGCCGCTGCCGGTGACGCCGGCCTCGCCTACGGCCTAGGCGCCGCGCGGGTCGCCGTTCAGGGGAGCTCGTGCTCCGCGGCGGCCCGCTCCAGCTCGGCCGCCTCGGCCTCGGCTACGCGGGTCTCGGCCTCGACATCGATCGACCGGGTGAAGATCCAGTAGAGGACACCGGCCACGGGCAGCCCGATGAAGAACGAGATGTCGGCACCCCCGAGGGCCTTGGCCGCCGCGCCCTCGAAAAGGGTGCCCACATCGAAGAAGGGGACCATCGCGCCGAAGCCGATGAGGTAGGCCAAGACTCCGCGCCACCCCCACCGGCCGTACATCCCGTGCGGGTTGAAGATCTCGGCGATCGCGTAGTGGCCTCGGCGGACGATGTAGTAGTCGACGAGGTTCACCGCTGTCCACGGGATGAACAGGTACAGGATCAGAAGCAGGAAGTTGTCGAAGTTCCCGAGGAAGTTCTGGGTCGCGGCGAGCGCGCCGACGACCGACAGCACCGCGGTGAGGGTCACGGTGGTAATACGCACGCCGAGCGTCGGCCGCACCCTCTTGAACGAGTCGATCGCGCTGATCAGGGTCAGCGACCCGCCGTACATGTTCAGCGCGGTGACGGAGATCAGGCCGAGCGCGGCGACGATGAGGACGATCGCGCCGAAGCCGGTGAACACGTGGTCACCGACCCGGTTGAGCTCGCCGATCCCGGTGCCATCAAAGCTCTTGCCCGCCCACGCGGCCAGCACCGCGCCAACGATCATCATCCAGGCGCCGCCGATCGCCGATCCCCAGTAGGTCCAGAAGAAGGTCGTGCGCACGGTCACGTCCGGCCGCAGGTAGCGCGAGTAGTCCGACACATAGATCGCCCAGCTGATCTGGTAGCCCGCCACCACACCGAACTGGCCGAAGAACGGCGCGGCCTTGAACGTGCCGACGCCAAAGGTGCCCGCGGGGTAATGGACCAGGAAGAGCGCGATCGTGAAGATGCCGAAGACGAGGATCATGAGGTAGGTCAGCCAGCGTTCGGCCTTGTGGATGAGGTCGTAGCCGACCAGCGCGACCACCAGCGCCACCAGCGTCACGATGACCACCCACAGCTTGGTGGGGCCGTGGGCGGTCTGGCTCATCGCCTCGCCGCCGAGGATGCTGTTGAACACGTTGAAGCCGGCGTACTGGACGTAGGCGAAGAGCCAGACCAGCAGCGCCCCGATGTAGCCGAACTGCGGGCGCGACTGGATCATCTGCGGCAGGCCAAGCTGCGGGCCCTGGGCGGAGTGAAACGCCATGAACAGCGTGCCGACCAGCACCCCGATCACGATGGCCAGCACCGACCAGAACAGCGACGCTCCCTCGCTGATGCTGATCAGGCCGACCGCCAGCGTGGCGATCTGCGCGTTCGACATGAACCACAGCGGGCCCAGATGCCAGACCTTGCCGTGCCGTTCGTTCAGTGGCACGTAGTCGATCGAACGGACCTCGAGCCCGCCCCGGCGCTGCTGCGTGGTGGCCATACTGATCAATCTGACCCGATTTGCGCCGTCGAAACAAGGCCCACCGCCGTGGCCAGCCGCAGCGCCGATCCTTACCCGCTCCGGCCGGACCGCAGCGTGTGCCTCAGCCCGGGCTGGCTCACCGGTAACCGCCGCCCTCCGCATTACTTCCAGATTTCTGGAAAACGCATTGGCGCGGCCCCCGAGCCGCAATGCACGGGTATGCTCGCTGCCAGGTACCGGGACCTAAATAAAGGCTAGGCCATTAGGACTGGCCATTCCTTTATACCTTAAGCAGACGATGCTGGCGGAGGTCCACATGCATATCGGGTCGTTGTTTCTTGCCATCTGGCTAGTCATCGGCGGTTTCGCCGCTGCGCAGCGGGGCGACTACCAGGGGCCCATCGCCAACTGCAGCAAGGCCAGCACGATCGCGGCGACCGTCGTGGCGGGCCCGCTCAACTACATGGGTGTGAACCCGGACATTAGCTGCGCGACACCGCAACCCAGCAGCTAGCCGGCGCGGGCAGCAAGCACTCGTCATTAGTCCCGGCCACGCGTCATTGACGCTCCGCGACGAGTGTGATGGGCTGATTCCTCCTGGCGGTTCTGGCCATGAGCCGCCGCCGTCACCGGTGCCCGCGTAAAGCATCCGGGCGCATGAAGCTCGCGAGAGCCAGGGGGAATCATCATGGATTATGTCGCGCTGCTGAGTTTCCGCTCCACGTCGTCGGCTGCCGACAGGGATGGGGCGCTGATGCGCCGCGCCACATGGCAGTACCCGGCGGGCATTCGCGTGATCGCCGAGTACTGGCCCGCGGCATCGGGTGTCCAGGTCGTCAGCATCTTCTCGGCCGACAAGTTCGAGGACGTCATGCAGCTCGTCTTCGAGTGGAACGACGTCTTCGACATCGACGTCCACCCCGCGGCCTCCGCCGAGGAGGGCCTGCGGATCGGGCCGGAGGTCTTCGGGCGGCTCGCGCGGATGCAGCCGCCGGCCTGAGCCGGGCCCGGGGCCGGCCGAGCACCTAGCCCGCGGTCATTCCTCTGCGGTCAGGGCGCCGAGCATCTCGTCCAGGTGCTCCACGATCCCGAAGTGACCCTCGCCCTCGCGGCGCACGAGCCGGGCCTGCGGCAGGTTCTCCGACAGCCATTGCCCGTGCGTGACCGGCGCCAGGCGATCGTCGGTGCCGTACCAGAGCAGCACCGGGCAGCGGACCGCGCCCAGGTCGAAGTCCCAGGGCCCGATCCACGACACGTTGTCCCAGCCGCCGCCGCTGGTGCCCTGACACAATGCCTCTCGCATCGCGGCCGCGAACGATGTGGCAAACGCCTGGTCCTTGAACAGCTCACGGTCCCGGGGAGACAGCATCTCGTCGAAGGCGTCGGCCACTCCGGTGCCGGGCTCCCTAGCCAGCGCAACCAGCGGCTCGAACCCAGCGCCAAACCCGGCTGCGGCCGCATCCGGGTCGTCCGGCAGCAGCGCCAGGGCGGCGCGGTCGATCTCATCGAGCTCGTCCAGCAGGCCGGGTACCAGCTGGAACGGCGCGGCGCCCGAGCACACCCCCACGCGGCTGACCCGGCCGCCAGGGACCGCGGCCGCGGCCAGCGCCCCCGGCCCTCCCCCAGAGAAACCAAGCGTCGCGAAACGGGTCACGCCCAGTTCGTCGGCTATCGCATGCGCGTCGGCGGCGATCGACGCCAGCCCGAACGGCGCGGGGGTGGAACCGCCGTAGCCGGGCCGGTCGAAGGAGACGATCCGCAGGCCGCGCCCGGCCGCGGCCTGCTCGTCAAAGCCGAGGTCAAGCCGGGAACCCGGCGTCCCGTGGAAGTACATCACCACGCTGCCGCCGGGGTCGCCCGCGTCGCGGACCCGCACCACCCGGCCGCCACGGTCTATCTCAGTCTCCCGCATGCGACGACATTAGCGGCGCACGGTGCGTCCGGGGAGCAGCGATAGCATGACGGTGGTCGTGCTTGCGCCCCTCTCCAGGTAACTGGCGAGCACGACCCAAAGGGCCAGGGCGCCTCATCGGAGGAACGCCATGGCACAAACCGATCTCGCGATCGTCGCTGCGTCCTGGGCGGTCCTGATGGGGATCGCCCCGATTCTGCAGATCCGCCGCATGCTGCGGGAGCGGTCATCGCGCGAGGTGTCCGTGGGCTACTTCACGATCCTGCTCATCGGGTTCCTGCTCTGGATCGCCTACGGGGCCGCGGCCGGGAACGCGGCCCTGGTCATCCCCAACAGCGTGGCCCTGATCGTCGGGTCGACGGTCATCGTCGTGGCGCTGCGGCTCCGCCGCCCGCCCGCCGGGCGGCAGCGCATGGGAACCGCATGGGTCAGGCCGGACGGTGCATGGATCTCGTTTGGCCGTCTGCCGCACCGGGGCCGCCGTGGCCTATCGTCGCAGGAAGAGGAACATACTCCCAGGTAAGGCAGGGAATCCATTCAGCAGCGATGAACGAGACGGACCACGCGAGCCACCAGGACCGGTCAGGTTCCGCGGGCCGCGGACAGCTGCGCATTTACCTCGGCTCGGCCGCCGGGGTGGGCAAGACGTTTGCCATGCTCGGGGAGGGCCACCGGCGGGCCGAACGCGGCACAGACGTGGTCGTGGCCTTCGTCGAGACGCACGGCCGGCCGCACACCGCGGCCCTGGTCGAGGGGCTGGAGGTCATTCCCCGGGCGCGGATCGCCTACCGCGGCTCGTCGTTCGAGGAGATGGACATCGACGCCGTGCTGGCCCGGCGGCCCGAGGTTGCGCTGGTTGACGAGTTCGCGCACACCAACGTCCCTGGGTCGCGCAACGAGAAGCGCTGGCAGGATGTCCAGGAACTGCTCGACGCGGGCATCGACGTCATCTCGAACGTCAACATCCAGCACCTGGCGTCCCTGAACGACGTGGTCGAGAAGATCACCGGCGTGCCGCAGCGGGAGACCGTGCCCGACGCGATCGTGCGCGCGGCCGACCAGGTCGAGCTCGTGGACATGACGCCCGAGGCGCTGCGCCGCCGGATGGCTCACGGCAACATCTACCCCGCCGAGAAGATCGACGCGGCGCTGACGCACTACTTCCGCGCCGGGAACCTGGACGCGCTGCGTGAGCTCGCCCTGATCTGGCTCGCCGATAAGGTCGACGAGGGGCTGCAGCGCTACCGCGCGGCGCATGGCATCCAGGAAACCTGGGAGGCGCGCGAGCGAGTGGTGGTCGCGCTCACCGGGGGTCCCGAGGGCGACACCCTCATCCGGCGCGCCGCCCGGATCGCCGCGCGCTCGTCCGGCGGCGACCTGCTCGCCGTGCACGTGACCAAGTCGGACGGCCTGACCGGGGCCGACCCGGCCGCGCTGGCCGCGCAGCGGCGGCTGGCCGAGTCCCTGGGCGGCACCTACCACCAGGTCGTGGGCGATAACGTGCCCGAGGCCCTGCTGACCTTCGCCCGGACCGAGAATGCCACCCAGCTCGTGCTCGGCGTGAGCCGCAGGAACTGGCTGTCGGCCCTGCTCACCGGGCCCGGCGTGAGCTCGCGCACGATCCGGGGATCCGGTGACATCGACGTGCATATGGTGACGCACGCGCAGATGGGCCGCGGCCGGGGGCTGCCCAGGGTCCGCGGCGGCCTGCCGCTGCGGCGGCGGCTGGCCGGGTACGCCCTGGCGGTCGTCCTCGCGCCGCTGCTGACCCTGTTTCTCGCCAGCCTGCGCAACGACCTGAACCTGACCAGCGACGTCCTGGCCTTCCTGGTCGCGGTGATCGCGGTCGCGCTGGTCGGCGGGTTCGTGCCGGCCGTCCTCGAGGCCATCCTGGCCTCCCTGCTGCTCAACTACTACTTCACGCCGCCCATCCACATGTGGACGATCGCCGAGGCCAACAACGCGCTGGCGCTCGGCGTGTTCGTGGTTGTCGGGCTCGTGGTCAGCTCGGTCGTGGACGGCGCGGCCCGGCGCAGCAAACAGGCGGCCCGCGCCACCGCCGAGTCCGAGCTGCTGGTCACCACGGCCGGGAGCGTGCTGCGCGGGCAGCAGGCGCTGTCCGCGGTGCTGGAGCGGGTTCGCGAGGCGTTCGGCCTGGAATCGGTGACTTTGCTTGAACGCGACTCCCGCCCCCCACTCGCCCACCGAGGGCCGGTCAACGGCTGGGCCGCCGTGGCCACCTCCGGGGAGCCGGCCCTGGCCCGGCCGGAGGACGCCGACGTCGACGTGCCGGTCACCGACAGCCTCTGCCTCGCGCTTCGCGGCCGCGCCCTGACCGCCAGCGACCGCAGGCTGGTCGGGGCGTTCGGCTCCTACGCCGCCGCCGCGCTGGAACAGCAGCGCCTGACCGCGGAAGCCGAGGCGGCCAGGCCCATCGCCGAGGCGGACCGGATGCGGACCGCACTGCTCGCCGCGGTCAGCCACGACCTGCGCACGCCGCTCGCCTCGGCCAAGGCGGCGGTGACCAGCCTGCGGTCCCGGGATGTCGAGTGGGACGAGGAAGACCAGAATGAGCTGCTCGCCACCGCCGACGAGTCCCTGGACCGGCTCGCGCATCTGGTCGACAACCTGCTCGACATGAGCAGGCTGCAAGCGGGCGCGCTCTCGGTGTTCCCCCGGCCGGCCGACCTGGAGGAGATCGTGTCCCGGTCGCTGGACGACATCGGGCCCGCGGCCCGGGAGGTCATGGTGGAGATCCCGGACGGCCTGCCCGAGGTCCAGGTCGACCCGGCGATCCTGGAGCGGGTCATCGCCAACATCACGGCCAACGCGCTGCGGTACTCCCCCGCCGGGTCGCCGCCGCTGCTCGCCGCGAGCGCGCTGGCCGGCCGGGTGGAGCTCCGCATCGTGGACCGCGGGCCCGGGATACCGGAGAAGGACCGGGACCGGGTCTTCGTGCCGTTCCAGCGGCTGGGCGACACCGACAACACCTCGGGGGTCGGGCTGGGGCTCGCGCTGTCCCGCGGCCTGACCGAGGCGATGGGCGGCACCCTGGAGCCTGAGGACACCCCCGGGGGCGGCCTGACCATGGTGCTCTCCCTGCCCGCGGCACCCGGGCCCGCCGAGGGGCTGGACGGCCAGCCGGGACGGCGCGAGCGCGCGGAGATCCCGCCGACCGCGGTCGCTGCGGCACCGCCCGACGAGGGGTAGTCGCTTGGCCCCCCGATGAGCAGCAACCATGGCACCGTTAGCGGCGTGAGGAGAATCCTCGTCGTCGATGACGAGCCCCAGATTCTGCGCGCGCTCCGGATCAACCTGCGGGTACGCGAGTATGAGGTGATTACCGCCGCCACCGGGGCCGAGGCCCTGCAGCAGGCCTCCCGGCACCCTCCGGACCTGGTCATCCTGGATCTCGGCCTGCCCGACCTGGACGGCGTCGAGGTGATCCAGGGGCTGCGCGGCTGGACGTCCGCGCCGATCATCGTGCTGTCCGGGCGGGCCGACAGCACCGACAAGGTGGAGGCGCTGGACGCCGGCGCCGACGACTACGTGACCAAGCCGTTCGGGATGGAGGAGCTGCTGGCCCGGATGCGCGCGGTCGGGCGGCGCGCGGTCTCCGACGGCGATCTGCCGAAGCTGCGCCTCGGTGACGTGATGGTGGACCTCGCCGCCAAGCGGGTCACCCGCGAGGCGCCCGGCGAGCCACCGGCCGACATCCGGCTGACCCCGACCGAGTGGCACCTGCTCGAGGTGCTGCTCCGCCATCCCGGCAAGCTGCTCAGCCAGCAGCAGCTGCTCAATGAGGTGTGGGGCCCGGGCTACGCCGACGCGACCGGCAACCTCCGGCTGTACATGGCCCAGCTGCGGCGGAAGCTGGAGCCCGACCACGCCCGGCCGCGCTGGCTGCTCACCGAGCCGGGCATGGGGTACCGCTTCCAGCCCGACCCAGACAACGGCGGCACGGGCGACGTATGATGCGCGTTAACCTGCTCTGACTGGATAACCGGCGACTAGCCGGACTGGTCCGCCCGGGAGTGGCGGCGCAGCAACGGGGGAACGACGGGACGGTCGGATGCGCCTTCTGCTGATCGGCGCCCCAGGCGCCGGCAAGGGAACACAGGCCGAGCTGCTGGCCAAGCGGTTCGGCATCACGCACATCTCCAGCGGTGATCTGCTGCGCCAGCACGTCAGGGAGCAGACATCGCTGGGGCAGATAGCCAAGTCCTACGTCGACCGGGGCGACCTGGTCCCCGATGCCGTGGTCATGGACATGCTGCGCAAGCCCGTGGTAGCCGCGGCCGAGGCCGGTGGCTATGTCCTGGACGGGTTCCCGCGCACGGTCGATCAGGCCGAGACCGCATTCGCCGTGGCGCGCACCCTCGGGGCCCAGGTCCAGGCCGCGATACACCTGGACGTCCCCCGCGAGGAACTGGTGCGCCGGCTGCTCAGCCGCGGCCGGGGGTCGGACGACACCGAAGCCGTCATCGAGCACCGCTTGCAGGTATACCTGGAGAACACGGTCCCGCTGCTGGAGTACTACGCCGGGCGGGAATGGATGTTCGCCGTGGACGGGGCCCAGCCGCCGCACGCCGTCCACGAGGACATCGTCGCCCGGCTCAGGAAGATCTCGGACCTGGCCGAGCGGGCCAGCGTGACGACTTAGGGTAGTTGGTTAGCCACTCTAAGTTCGGAAACCCAAGCCGCAGCGCCAGGGTTTCCGCGAGAATAGACAGCATGGGATTTCGAGGATATGCCGCCATGCTGGCATTTATCCCGATCGCTGTGACCGGGCCGTCCTTAGGGCAGTCCGCGGCCAGCCCGGCTCAGCCGTGGCGCACGGTGACCTTCGGCGGGGTGAGCCTGCGGGTGCCGTCCTCCTGGCCGGTCCGGGACCTGACCCAGCATCCGGGCATCTGCCCGCGGCTGGACCAGCACGCGGTGTACCTCGGCCGTCCCGGGCCCGACCCGGCCTGCCCGACCGCGGCCCAGGGAAAGACCGAGGCGGTGCAGATCCAGTCGATCAGCCAGCAGAGCCCTGATGTCATCCAGGCCGCCGTCCCGGCCGTGGTCGGTGGCAGGGCGGCCCGGACCAACGGCGACGCCACGGTCACGCACACGATCGTGGACGTGCTGCCGGGAGCCGGGGCCGAGGTCAGCCTGTCCTACGGCAGCGACCCGGCACTGGCCAGGCAGATCCAGGCCACGATCAAGGCCGGCCCGAATCCCGGCCCGGGGACCGGGGCGGCCACGGCCCCGCCGCAGGCCCAGGTCGCTCCGGCGCAACCCGCGGTCCAGGCGGCACCGCGGCAGAAACTGTTCCAGGGCAGCGGCTTCGACGCCTGCACCGCTCCGTCGGCCACCACGATGAGCCAGTGGCTCGCCTCCCCGTACCGGGCCGTGGGCGTGTACATCGGCGGGGTCAACCGGGCCTGCGCCCAGGCCAACCTGACCGCCTCGTGGATCACCACGATCCAGGCCATGGGCTGGCACTACTTCCCCATGTATCCCGGCCTGCAGGCCTCCTGCGTCAAGCAGCCCGGCGTGGCCAAGATCAGCCCCACGCAGGCGGCGGCCCAGGGCCGCGCTTCGGGCCGGGACGCGGTGGCCCAGGCCCGTGCCCTGGGCATCCCCACCGGCACGCCGATCATCTTTGACATGGAGGCCTACAAGAACTGCGGCCCCGAGGTCATCACGTTCCTGAACGGCTGGGACCGGGCGCTGCACAACCACGGCTACCGGGCCGGCGTCTACGAGTCCTTCTCCAACGTCGGTGACCTGATCGCGGCGGCCGGCACGATGATAGAGCCCGACGTGATCAACTACGCGCGCTGGGACACCCACGCCACCACGCTGAGCGCGTACATGCCGGTCACCATGTGGCCCGGCCACCACCGCATCCACCAGTACCGGGGCGGCCATCACGAAACCTGGGGCGGGGCTGCCATCAACGTCGACAACGACCAGCTCGACGTCAACCTCGGGTACCCGGTCCCCACCCCGCTGGCCAAGCCGTAACCTCCTGGCCCGCCGGGCCGCCGCCCCCGAGCGGTTAACCTGAGGCGTGCCGGTTGTGCTGCTAGTGGTCAGCTTCGCCGTGATGGTGACGGGCTCGTTCGTGTTCACCAACGCGGTCGAGTGGGTTGGCGTGCGGCTCGGTCTCGGCCACGCCGCAGTCGGCAGCGTGCTGGCCGCGGTGGCCACCGCGCTGCCCGAGTCGCTGATCCCGGTGGTCGCGATCGCGCACGGCCGGCCGGGCGGTGAGATCGCGGTCGGCGCCATCGTCGGAGCACCCTTCTTGCTGGCCACGCTGGCCATGGCGATGTGCGCGGTCGCCGCGTTCGCCTTCCGGGCCCGGCGCGGGCGGGTGCGGCTGCAGCCCGACCGCCAGAACACCGCACGGGACCTGCGGGCGTTCCTGTGCGCGATGCCGGTCGCGATCGCCCTCGGGCTGGTGCACTCCCCGCCGCTGCGCTACGCCGGGGCGGCGGTGCTGGTGGCGGCGTACGCGACGTTCACCTGGAGGACCATCACCCGGTCCCGGCCCGAAGCTGACGCCGACGAGCCGCCCAGCCTGTACTTCGACACCACGAAGGGCGATCCGCCGAGCACGTTCCAGGTCCTGGTCCAGAGCCTGGTCGGCGTCGGCATGCTCGTCGGCGCGGCCGAGCTGTTCGTGACCAGCATCGAGCACCTGGCGCACGGCCTCGGCATCGACGAGCTCGTGCTGACGCTGGTGATCGCGCCCCTGGCCACCGAGCTGCCGGAAACGATCAACAGCCTGACCTGGATCCGCCAGGGCAAGGACACCCTGGCCCTGGGCAACATCACCGGCGCCATGGTGTTCCAGTCCATGCTGCCTGTCGCGTTCGGGCTGGTCTTCACCGACTGGAACCTGACCGCCCCCGCGCTGCTGGCCATGCTGGCCGCGGTGGCCGGGGCCGGGCTCAGCCTGCTCGTGCTGCTGCACCCCATGCGCTCGCGGGTGCCGGTCATCGGCTGCTGGACCGGCCTGTACCTCGCCGGCGTCACCTCGATCATCGCCATCGCCTGACCGCGGCCGGGGTCAGCGGGCTGGCTAGCCCGGGTCGCCGGGCACCTGAGCCTTCGCGCGGTAGTCGTCCGCGACCTCAGCCATCCGGGCGAACCTCAGCGACGGATACTGGCGGCAGTGCTCGATGACCTGCTCCAGCAGCAGGATCCGGTGGCCCCGGCCCATGACCTGCGGGTGCATGGTCAGGTCGAAGACACCGCCGGGGACGCGGCTGACCATGAAGTCGATGTCGCTGCTCCAGATCTCGAACACCTTCGACGGGCTGGCCAGGGCGTTGGCCATGAACGTGGGCGCGGACACGAACTCGAACTGCGGGAAGTCGTCCCAGCTCCAGCTGACCGGTATCTCCACGATCTCGGACGGAGTGCCGAACTGGTAGCCGCCGTCGGTCCTCGGCACATCGCCCACGCGGGCGAAGTAGCAGTGGTAGTCGTCGGCGGCCAGGCTGGAGTCGTAGCGGAACCCGAGGTCGCTGAGCAGGCCGATGCTGTGCTCGGTGAGGTCCCAGCCCGGTGACCGGTAGCCGACGGGCCGGACGCCGGCGACACGCTCGAGCGCCTCGATCCCCTTCTCGTACATGGCCCGCTCCCCGTCCCGGTCACCCAGGTACGCGGTCGGGCTCTCGTGCAGGTAGCCGTGGTGGCCGATCTCGTGGCCGCGTGCGGCGATCTCGCGGACCGCGTCAGGGAAGGTGTCGGCCGTGTAGCCGGGGATGAAGAACGTGCCCGGGATCTCATACCTGGCCAGGACGTCCAGGATCCGGTAGATCCCGACCCGCCCGCCGAACTCGCCCCGGGACAGGATGCCGGGCGTCCGGGCCTGGAAGCTGCCCATCCAGGCCGCCATCGTGTCGAAGTCGAAGGTCAGGCACACCGTGCCGGGATGGGCATGCTGGCTGGCCACGGTCATTCCGGGGCTGCCGTTCCCTCGGCCGGGGCGGGCGGGGCGCTAGGCGGCCCGGGCTCGCCGGCCACCACGGCGGGGTCGGTCTCCGGGTCGGTCTCCAGGACGATCATCCGCGTGGCGAGCACGCTCTCCCGCCGGTTGCGCCACAGCCAGGCCAGGACGCCCAGGCCGAGCAGGAGCCAGGCCAGGTCGATGTAGGGGATGAGCCGCAACGGGTACGGCGGGACCGGGTAGATGGTGGAGACCAGCGGCCCGATGAAGACCAGCGCGCCGATCAGCGGGATGACGATGTGCTTGATCGGGTTGAATTCGCTGCGCAGCTGGCGCAGGTAGAGGAACGGCACCGAAAGGCACGCGGAAATGTAGAGCAGGATCGCGAAGATCGCGCCGAGGCTGATCGTGAACGCGAAGCCCTGCTCCGGGCCGCCGAAGATCCAGCTCGTGAGCACCGCTATGGCGAAGCTGCCCAGGCTGAGCACGAAGATGGCGTGATGCGGGGCCTTGCGGCGCGGATGGACCGCGCCGAACCAGCGCGGGAGCGAGCCGATCCGGCCCATCGCGTACATCAGCCTGGTCGACGCGGTGGCCTCGGCCGTGGAGTTGCCCGCGATGCTGTTGACCAGGGCGAGGAAGATCAGCAGGGCGCCGGCGAATCCCCACACATTGTGGGCCAGCACCTGCCAGGCATTGGACGACGCGGCATAACTGGCGATCTTGGCCGGTCCCCAGGCCACGACGCCCGCGTACGCGCCGGCCACGAAGAACACGCCGCACGCGAACGTGGCCAGCACGACGGCGCGCGGGATGATGCGGCGCGGTTCCCGGCTCTCCTCCGCGAGGACGGCGGCCGTCTCGAAGCCCGCGAACGTGGGCACCGTGTAGATCACCGCCCGCAGAACGCCCACCCAGCCGTGGCTGACGCCGGGCGCGCCCGGCGTGAACACGGACAGCGTGTTGTTTGAGCCGGCCTTGATGATCAGCCATACGATCAGCACGGTCAGGATCGCGAGCTCCGCGGTGCCGAGGATCACGCCGGCCGTTCCTGACACCCGGATCCCGCGCCAGAGCAGGAAGCCCACGATCGCGGCCAGGACCACGGCGATGATCAGCCAGTTGATGCTGAAGCTGGCGTAGGCGCCGAGGAAGGCGCCGAACGTCGTCCCCATGATCAGGTACAGGCCGCCCATCGGGATGGCCTCCGACATCAGCACGAACCATCCGGCCATGAACCCGTAGCGCGGGCCGATGCTCTGCCCGGTCCAGGTCATGTAGTAGCCGGCCGCAGGCAGCACCCGGGCCAGCTGGCCCACGCAGAACGCCACCGCCATGATCCCGATGAAGCCGATGATGGTCGACAGCGGCAGCGCGGCGCCCGCGTACTGCACCCCGACGGTGAGCGCGAAGATCAGCGCCAGCGCGGGCGCGATGTGGGCCAGCGACTGGAACAGGACCGTGCCGAACCCCACCTGGCCGGGCTTCAGCCGCATGTCCTTCTCGATATCGATCGCGGTGCCCGGCAGGAGTCTTTCCGTCATCTCGCCTCCCTTTCCGTCGTCTTGGCTCAGGTGGTGGGTGCGTGCGCGGGGTGCCGTTACTCGGTCCAGGCGACCGCGCGGACCGGCGACCCACTGGATCCCGGCACCGGCAGCGGCAGCGCGGAGAAGCGCAGCCGCCGGCCGACGACCTGGTCCAGGTGGCCGAGGCCCTCGATGATGTAGATGCTGCGGCTCAGCACGATCTGATGAGCTTCGAAGTGCGGCGGCGGGGTGGCCTTGTTGTACTCGTCCCGGACAAACAGCGCCTCATACAGGTGCTCGAAGCTGAACGGCTGCACCCCCACGGCCTTGACCTGCCGGTCCACGAGCCACCTGGCGCCGTCGGGGGTGACAAACGTCTGCCGGGTGACGTACTCCTCGATGGTGACCGGCTGCTCGGCGGAATAGATCAGCACGATGTCACCGCGCTCGACGTTGGGCTCGGCCCGCTCGAAGTCATCCCCGGTCAGCCCGCGCCCGTTCGCGAAGCTGCAGTCGATGACGACCGCCTCCCCCATCAGCCGGTTGATGTCGACCTGGTCGACGCTGGGCGCGTTCTCCACCACATGGATGGGCGCGTCGAGATGGGTGCCGAAATGGTCGTTGAGGGTCCACTGGCACAGGGTTCCGTTGTCCGTGTCCCAGCTGCGCAGGAACTTCAGGGAGACCTCGTTGTACGGCGAGTCCTCGGCAACGATCTTCCCGGCGATCTCGATGATCGTCTCCCGGGTCATCGGCCGGGTGAGGTCAATGAGCTGCGGCGACCAGGCCATGAGGCGCCCCTCTCACCGAGGTCAGGGTCTATTGGTCCGACAGCTAGACCACCGGGCTGCTGGACAGCAGTATTTGGGTGAAAGGTCCGTGCTGTCAAGGAACAGTTATGGCGCTACCAGGCCATTTCGCCGGGCAGCAGGGAATGGTGCCGTTATGGCCGGGCTTCGACCTCGGTCACCAGCCGGTCCTCCACGGTGCGCATGTGCGCGTCGACCGACTGACTCGCCGCCGCGGCGTCACCGCGCTCGATCGCGCCGAGCGTGGCCCGGTGCTGGTCCAGGTAGAGCTGGGGCGTGCCCGCCCGCGTCCGGGAGCGGCGGCGCAGGTCCAGCCAGACGTCCTGGCGCATGATCTCGGCGATGCGGTCGTAGAGCAGCACCAGGACCGGGTTGTGGCAGGCGTCGGCCACCGCCATGTGAAAGGCGAGGTCGACCTCGGCGGTCTCCTCATCGCGCTGCAGCAGTTCGTCCTGCGCCTCGACGAGCTTGCGGAGGGTGTCCAGGTCCGCGGCGGACCGGTGCACCGCGGCCAGCCCGGCGCACACCGGCTCGACCGCCTGCCGGGCGACCAGCAGGTCCAGGGGGCTGTGCTCCCCCGCCAGCGCGGCCCGGGCCCGGAGCGCCGCCGCCTTCGAGGCACCCGCCTCGGCCACGAAGGTGCCGCTGCCGGTGCGCACGTCCAGGACGCCCGCGTACTCCAGGGAGCGGATCGCCTCGCGCACCGAGCCGCGGCTCACCCCGAACCGCTCGGCCAGGATCCGTTCCGGGGGCAGCACGGTACCGGGAACGAAGGCGCCGCTGCGGATCCCCTCGAGGATCTGGTCCATGATGGCATCGGACAGTTTGCTGCGGCCCACCGCACGCAATTCGAAGCTCATCGGCCTGTCTCACCCGCCTCGTGCCCGCACCGCAAGGCTAAGGCATCGGCGCCGTGCCTTCACCAGGCGCGGCCGCGCCGCTGTCCTGCAGGCCTGCTGAGATGGTCGGCAGGCTGTACCGCAGCCGGCAGATCACCACGCTGTCCATGCGCCGCTGGACCGCGCGCTCCAGCACGAAGCCGCGCTGGTTGAACAGCAGCCAGTCCCACGGCCTCGCCGGCCGTACCTCGGGGATCAGCAGCACCAGCCGGTCGTGCTGGTCCTCGGCGTCGATCTGGCGCAGGTAGTGCACGATCGGCGGCGCGAGCGCGCGGTGCTGCGTGTGCAGTGTGACCAGCGGCACGTTCGGATGCCAGGCCTCCCAACGGCGGCGGAACTCGTCGCCTGCCGTCTCGTCGTCCGGGTCGGCGTAGCAGACGTTGACCGCGGTCACCTCGTCGCCGATCGCCAGCGCCGTCGAGATCGCCTCGGCGGTGAGCCGGGATATCTGCGCCACCGGCACCACCACGCGTGACGTGAGCTCCTGTGGCGGCGGGGGCTGCCTGCCCAGTTGCAGCCGTGCCCCGATCCGGCCGTAGGCGCGGTGAATCCGGTCGAACATCAGCACCAGCAGCGGGACGATGATGACGATCAGCCAGGCTCCCTCGGTGAACTTGCTGACCAGCTCGATGGCCAGGGCCGCGGTGGTCAGCACGGCACCTACGCCGTTGATGATCGCCCGGCCGACCCAGCCGTCCGAGTGCTGCTCGTGCCAGTGCCGGACCATGCCGACCTGGGACAGCGTGAACCCGACGAACACGCCGATCGCGAACAGCGGCACCAGCGCCTGGGTGTCCCCCCTGGCCGCGACGAGCAGGATCGCCGCGAAGATCGCCAGCACGCTGATGCCGTAGCGGTGCACCTGCCGGTCGGCCTTCAGGAAGAACAGGTGCGGCAGGTTGTTGTCCCTGGCCAGCAGCGAGGCCAGGACCGGCAGGCCGCCGAACGAGGTGTTCGCGGCCAGCCCGAGCAGCACGGTCGTGATCAGCTGGATGGCGTAGAACGCGACGTTCTTCCCGACGGCCGCAGCAGCCAGCTGCGCCAGCGTGGTCTCGGTCGCGGACGGGGCCACATGGAACTTGCGGATCAGCACCGAGATGCCGAGCAGCATGACGCCGAGCAGGATCCCGAGCCACATCTCGGTGTGCTGCGCCCGGCGGGCTCGGGGCTTCTTGAACTCGGGCACCGCGTTGGCGATCGCCTCCACGCCGGTCAGCGCCGAGCAGCCGGACGCGAACGCCCGCAGCAGCAGCAGGAACCCGACCGACTCGGTGACCTGCGGCAGGTGACCAGTGAGCGGCACCGCTGGATGGGAGCGCAGCAGCCCGCCGATGATCACGGCCGCGATCGCGATGATGAACAGGACCGTGGGCACGATGAACACCCGCGCGGACTCCGCCGCGCCCAGCATGTTGATCCCGGTGATCACGGCGAGCAGCGCGAGGCAGAGCCAGACCCTGGCCCCGTACAGCGCCGGGAACGCCGACCAGAGGGCGGCTATGCCTGCCGACACCCCGACGGCCGCGTTCAGGATGTAATCGACGATCAGCGAGGCGGCGGCGATCAGGCTCGGCTGCCGGCCCAGGTGCCGGCCCGCGACCGCGTACGCGCCGCCGCCCCCGGGAAACGCCTCGATCACCTGTCGGTAGGAGATAACGAGCACGGCCAGCAGCACGACGATCGCGACCGTCACCGGCAGCGTGTACTCCAGGGCCGCCGCGCCGGCGGCCGCCAGCACCACCACGATCGCCTGCGGCCCGTACGCCACCGAGGACAGCGCGTCGAGCGACAGGGCGGCCAGTCCCTCGAACGCGTTAAGCCGGCTCCGCTCCTCGCGATCTTCCCCCGCACGGGCGCTCATGGTGACTCATACAAGCATGCTGACGGGCCGGGTCACGGCCCGGCCCGCGGTGAGTCTGACTATGCGTTTAATACCGCGATGGCGATGACCGCGAGCACGATCGCCACGACGACCACGGCCGCCACCAGCACTATGATCTTGCGGCCCGGAGCCTTCATATTCCACGGCGACTCGGCTTCAGCCGGCCGGCTCGCGAAGGCGCGGAACTCGGCGGTGCTCTTGGAGACGTCGGGGATCGCGGAATCACCGGTGCCGGCGGAACTCACAGCGTCCTGGGTACCGATGGAGTAGTCGGTGTCACGCTCTGACATGGGCATGACCCTAGCCGATGACGGGCGGGAGAATGGGCCGGTCAGCGCAGAACTGCGTGAAAGCGGCAGCAGGGACGCACTGGTCACCGCCGGGCGCGGCCTGGCTCGTCAGGCGGCACCCGGCGGCACGGTGTCCGGCCGGTGGACGAGCCGGGACAGCACGATCACGCTGCGGGTGCGCACCACCAGCGGCTCCGCGCTGATCCGCTCCACCACCTGCTCGAAGTGACGCATGTCGGCCGCCCTGATGTGCAGCAGCGCATCCGCCTCGCCGGTCACGGTGCAGGCCGAGATGACCTCCGGGTGCTTACTCACCGCGGCTGTGATCTCGGCCGGCGATGTCCGGCCGCGGCAGAACAGCTCCACGTAGGCCTCGGTGGTCCAGCCCAGCGCTGAGGGGTCGACCCGGGCCGAGAACCCGGTGATGGCGCCCGAGGTGCGCAGCCGATCCACCCGCCGCTTGACGGCGGGAGCGGACAGCCCCACCTCGGCGCCGAGCTCCGCGAACGTGGCCCGGGCGTCCTTCACGAGCGCGGCAACAATGCGCTTGTCCAGCTCGTCAAAGGCCACCCTCAGATCTTGCCATCTCAAGCTGTATCCTCGAGCCGCCTCATCCGAGGCCAATGCCGCTGCCCTAGCAACCAGCCAAGCTACAGACGCGCTGAAGCCCTCGAGTCATCCTCCCTTTTGTTCCCGGGAAAGCTCGCTGAAGCTGGCGTCTCTGATCGGACCTCCCCAGGGTATCTCGCTCGTATCTGGAAACATCAATCCAAACAGTTCCAGAAAAATCTGCTCAGGATAAGGGCAGAAATCGACTCTGAACAATCGGCCATTCAATGCAGGAGATTCGCACGTAAGATACCCATATCCTAGAAACCGCCCCAGAATCGATCGTCGAAGTCTGACATCGGTCACTTTAGCCAATGAGACGCTCTCACACTTCTGCCACAGAATCCCATACGACTGCTGTACCCGGCTAGATGTTATCAAGAGGTATTCTGAGAACCAGCATACGGTCTTCCAAGCAAAGCGAATGAGAAACACTGCAAAGACAACCCACAAGAACTCTAGACGCGACGAATCGTGGCGCAAGGATGTAGCAATAGTAAAGACGGCTGCCACTGCCAGAGAACCGACTGCCATTACGGTCGACCCAGCGAGTACTGCTGGATGTCTTCGCAGTGTTACTACCTGCAGTTCACCTGCTGGCGAAGACGGAAATCTCCACGGCACTAGCAGAACCTCCCTTGATCACATCTCACGAGCCAACTTCCGTCTTTAGCCGCTGATCCGTCACTCTAGCTTGCCAAGGACTGGCGGAAACGGTCCAAAATCATTCGAGCACTCTCAGCAAACAAACTCAACTCCACGCGAGCCACAGCAAGCTGCTCATAGGAGTTCTCGTCCTCAGTTGCCGTTCTTCGCCTAACTTCATCAAGATCAAAGTAGTGATCTGAGAACGCATCTATGATAGTGATACCAAAGTAAGCAAAGGCCGCCAGCCGAGAAAGGATGCGCATAGCAATCCTCTCGTCTTCTTGAGCCTTAGGGGTGGTGACGCTATCGCCATCCGGCTTATCCATACGAGGCACTGAAATAGCACTTAGAATCTCCACCTCCCGATAACTTATGGATGAGCTGGCTGTACTGCTCCGCAAAACCCGACTAGCTGACCGCATCTTGTCGAAGTACCAAGCCCACATAGACGGCAAGCTCAGGCTCGACATCTGGTTTCGCGAAGCGTCAATTGCTTCGATGACTCCCTCCTTCACCAGGTTGAGCGCGAGGTCAGCGAGTCGTGGGTAAGGCGCCATTGGTGCCTGCGGCGACATAATCCCTGACTCGTCAGCACCTTCTTTCTTCTGCGCGGATTCGAACTCTGGCGGCCGTTGCCAAAAATCCTCGGCATTCGCCCGGTCAAGATTGATTTCCACAAGGCGCCTGCTAACACGGATAAGTTCTCTTGGCAAGCCCCCAGACAATGCATAGACCAGGTACACGAAGGAATCAGTAAATCCAGGAACTCTCTTTAGCAGGAGGTTCCTGGCTTCTTGCAACTCAAGCGGCCCAACGGTAACGATCTCATCGAAAGCGTTCTCGAGAATAGAGCGCCCTGCAGTTGCCCGCTGGGCAAATAGTGACCCTACATCTTCCGCAACCGCCACGATAAAGTAGCATTTCTCGACCCCGAAGATTGTTTTGATGTCTCCGATGAAAGCTTCTGCGTGCTCTACTGACCCGATGCGGTCGATCTCGTCGATGGCAATGACCACCGGACAGCTCTTCCCGATCATGCCGACTGCTATATCGCGCATGAATCCTCGTGTATAGCTTACGAGCTCCGGAAGGGTCCATGGGGTGTACTTTGCTGCAGTTCCCCTGTTAATGCTAAATCCCATGCCGCGCACGCTGGGTGTAATGCCAGCACTTCGAGTTACCGTTTTATCAATCTGCAGCCGCAGCAGGTATTCGCGAGCTTTCTTGGTCATCTCAGGCTCTCTGCGCCGCCATAGATGGCGACGCCAAGCTCTTATACCCGGCCAGAGAGTCAAGGCAAGAACCAAGATGGCCAGCACCAGATACGCTCGATGTGCGCTCCAAGACGTACGCGCGAACGCAGGCATTGTCTGCGCCCATTGTCCGATGGGTTCCATGACAAAGGAGCTAGGTGGAATGTTTTTATGAAATTGCCACACTATCCATGACACCAGAGCAACGGCGAAGATAGTACGCGCTAATAGCCACGATACAACAACTAGCCTATGCGCGACTCGCCATACTCCGGCCTTGGAGCCTCCGGCCTCATATAGCCTTTCCGCCGGAAGGCACTCACAATACTTCAGGTAACCTTCACATAGCTGCTGAAACAACTCAGCTATAAAATCGATGGCTACGTAGTTAGACGGGGCTGACACATATACCGATAGGCCTCGAGTACTTGCGATATCGCCGTCGAGCGGTTCACAGAACTGTCTCAGCAGAGTCGATTTGCCGGCCCCGCGCGGGCCAGATACAGCGACGCTACCTCCGTCCATCTGGGACAGTAGGCTACCCAATCTGGCCACCGATCGCGTTGACACTCTGAATGTCGGATCTTGCAGTCTTCTTAGGCCTTCAGAGTTTTGTTCTACGAGGAGCTTATCCTGCTCATTGCCAAGGAGTGTATTAATGGCCAGCACCGCACTCGGCATTATGACGGCTTCGGCGGCATCGTTTAGCCACTGAGCCCTAAGGGCATAGAGTGAAGATGACTCGGTGAACATTGATGTTACATCCGGAATGATAATTACTATTTCCCCTAGAAACTCTAGCGTTTCCCCAAACGCTAGTAAGTAAACAGCAAGACCTATGGCCATGACGGCGAAATACGTCGTCACGAAATTCCAAGGCTCGGCTAGCAGGAAGTGCGGTGCCACCGCGAAGGTGAGTGTGGCCAGCAATGGAGTGGCAACCAGTATAAGATGAGCAGGTCGACGATTCTCAAGCTGCTGAAGTCCAGCCACAAGATACCCAGCGATACCTACGGATATACCTGATGCCAAAAAGGCGGCATTTGCGATAACGCCGAACTCAAGTAGTTGAGCAATTCCTGCGATGACAGCAAATAGCAGGGCGACAAGTGAAACAGCGATGCGGAGAGTCGAGGGATCCAGAAGAACATACGCCCGCCTCTGGCTCCTGTCGACTACTTCTTCACTAAAGGAGTTATATGCTTGGTATGCCTTTGTCTCCATGGCTTGATTGAGAGCGTTGCCCTCGTCAATAAGCTGCTTAACCTCGTCGTAACTGACAAGCTTGCGGTCGAAGTAACTCTTGATACGCTTGTCATTCAGGCAAGCAGCGACTTCGGACCTCAGCGCAGATTGGTCTGATGGGTGATAGGTACGGTATGTCACGTCTAGACGACTTTCATAGCATAAGCGCCGACTGGGGCTAGCCCTAACTGATCATAAACCTTTGTGACTACACTGTTGCGCCAGTTTGTTTCCGATCACTACCTTGACGCGCTTCCTCCCGACACGGTTGACCCGCTGTGGAATGCGTGCGTCGAGCACCCACTCCTCCATTCCCAGCCTCTTGCCTGGTCGCGTACGGTGACGGCGTGGGCAGACTGCGCGGCATGCTGGGGGTCCGGCTGGTCGACGTGGGCGCCTTCGCCGCGGTCCTGATCGCGGTCGAGATCAGCGTGGCCACCGGCGGCGGCCCCGGGGCGCGCCCGCTGAACCTGGCCGCCTACCTCGGCGGCGCGATCCTGGTGGTCCCGGTGCTGTTCCGGCACAGGTGGCCGCTGCGGGTGCTGATCGCCTGCTCGGTGCTGCTGCTGGCCTACTACATCCTCGACCGGCGGAACATCTCCCCCGCCCCGCTGCTCTGCCTGCCGCTATATGACGCCGCGGTGGCCGGCTACCTGGCTGTGGCCATCGCGATCCCGGTCTTCTACATGTCCGTCGGCCTGTTCGTGGTCGACGCCAGCACACACCAGAGCCTGGTGTCGCTGGCCAGCGAGTTCCTGCCCTCGGTCGTGGTGCTGGCCCTGGCCATCATGCTGGGCGAGGTGGTGCGCAGCAGGCGGGCGCTGGCCGCGGAGACCGCCGACCGGCTCCGGCTCGCCGACGAGGAGCGCGAGGCGGAAGCCGCGGCCCGGGTGGCGCAGGAGCGGCTCCGGATCGCCCGCGAGATGCACGACACCGTGGCCCACAGCATGGCCACGATCACCGTGCAGGCGGGTTCCGCCCTGCACCTGCTCGGCGAGGGCGACGGCGGCGCAGCCGGGTCCCGCCCGGCCGGGATCACCGACGCGCTGGTCGCGATCAGGGACACCAGCAAGAGCGCCCTGGCCGAGATGCGGGTGACCCTGGGTCAGCTGCGCGGCGGCGGGGCGGACGTGGACGAGGCCGAGATCAGGGCGGCCGGGCTGGAGCGGCTCGGCTCACTGAGCGACGCGGTGCGCGCCGCAGGCGCCCCCGTCAGCGTCGTGGTCGAGGGCGGGCAAACCCCGCTGCCGACCGACGTTGACCACGCGGCCTACCGCATCCTGCAGGAATCGCTGACCAACGTGCTGCGGCATGCCGGCCCGGCGGCCAGAGTGGTTGTGACCTTGCGTTACGGATCTGAAGAACTGATCATCCGGGTGACCGATGACGGCCTCGGCGGCAGCACCGACGGCGGCCGGGCCGGAGGCCACGGCGTGACCGGGATGATCGAGCGGGCGGCCGCGGTGGGCGGGGAGCTGTCCGCCGGGCCGCGCGAGGACGGCGGGTTCGAGGTCAGCGCCCGGCTCCCGGTGGCCAGGGCCGTCACGCCGCGATGATCAGGGTCCTGCTGGCCGACGACCAGGCGCTGCTGCGGGCCGGGTTCCGGATGCTGGTGGAGTCCGCGCCGGACATGGCGGTGGTCGGCGAGGCCCAGAACGGGGGGCTCGCGGTGGCCCTGGCCCGCGAGCTCCGGCCCGACGTGGTGCTGATGGACCTGAAGATGCCGGAGGTGGACGGGGTCACCGCGACCCGCCGGATCACGACGGATCCGCAGCTAGCCTCCGTCCGGGTGGTGGTCCTGACCACGTTCGACGACGACGAGAGCGTGGTCGCCGCGGTGCGGGCCGGCGCGTACGGATTCCTGCTCAAGGACACAGAGCCGGCCGAGCTGCTGCAGGCGATCCGGGTGGTGGCGGGCGGCGACGCGCTGCTGGCGCCCAGCGTCACCCGGGCGGTGATCGGCGCGCTCACCGCGGCGGGCCCGGGTGCGGCCGGTTCCGCCGCCGGGGCCGCCGCGCCCCGGACTGCCGGGCCTGCACCCGGGGTCGCGGCGCTGACCGACCGCGAGCGCGAGGTGGTGGCCCTGGTGGCCGCGGGCCTGTCCAACGACGAGATCGCCGCCTCGCTGGTGGTCAGCCCGCTGACCGCCAAGACCCATGTCAGCCGGGCCATGACCAAGCTCGCCGCGCGGGACCGGGCCCAGCTCGTGGTGATCGCCTACGCCAGCGGCCTGGCCGAGCCCGGGAATCCCCCGACGCGCTGATCAGGCCGGCCAGGATCAGCCTGGTTCGGCCCCGCCCAGCAGGTCGGTCCGCTGCTCGTCCGGCTCCTCGCCGCCCAGCTCATCGGTGGTCGGCTCCTCCCCGCCGAGCAGGTCGGTCCGCTGCTCGTCGGGCTCCTCGCCGCCCAGCTCATCACTCGCGGGCTCAGCCCTGCCCAGCAGATCGCTGCGCTGCTCGTCCGGCTCTGGGCCGCCGAATACTCCCTGATCCGTCATGCCTCTCCGCCTCCTCCCGGTCCCCTCCCCCAACGATGCCCCTTGCGGCGCGAACGCGAAACCCGGCGATGCGGCCGCGAGGTGGCGGTTACGGCCCTAGCGCGCACACGCTTCTTACACGTTACGTGTATAATAGGTGTATGAAGGTGCGCACGAACATCGAGATTGAGGACACCTACCTGCAGGCCGTGATGGACCGCTACGGCCTGCATACCAAGACCGAGGCCGTCGAGTTCGCCCTGCGGCATCTGGCTGGGCAGCCCATGACCCGTGAGGAAGCCATGGCTATGCGCGGCGCACACGCCATCGGGGATCTGCCCGCCGATGCTCCTCCCCGCGAGATCGGATGATCATCGCCGATACCTCGGCCTGGGTCGAATACGACCGGGCCACCGGCAGCGCGACAGACCTTCGCCTCGCAGAATTGATCGCGGACGAGGGCCCGGTTGCGGTCACCGAACCCGTGATCATGGAGGTCCTGGCCGGCGCACGTAGCGACGCCAGGGAGGCGGACCTGCGCCGCCTGCTGCTGCGCTTCCACCTGCACCGCTTCGACACGGCTGCGGACTTCGACGCCGCCGCGCGTATCTACAGGCGTTGCCGGCAGGCCGGTATCACGCCGCGTGGGCTCGTCGACTGCATGATCGCTGCGGTCGCCTGGCGGAACCGGGCGACGATTCTGACCTGCGACAGCGACCTGCGGCATGTCGCGGGTGTCATCGGCATTGGCCTGGACGGATCATCGCAATGACGACCGCACCCGGAACGTCCCCCTCCGTTGCGGTCGATCACGACGACCAGTTCGCCGCGCAGGTAGGTGTGTGGCTTGCGAGTCATCGCTCCATGCTGGCATCAGTGCTAGCTAACGGGCGGAGGCGCGTTAGATGTCCGGCAGCGCGGGAAGTTGAGCTGGAATGACGACCTCGAATGATCATCAAGAGCCATTCCCCCACGCTGACACGACGGGCGCAGCGAGCCTCCCGGCCGAGGCACAGGCCGCGGTCGCGGAGATCAAAGCCGACAACGCCGCGCTGAAGTTCGACGAACAGATCGCCGAGGTGCAGGCCGAGGCCACCGAGGAACAGGCGAAGCTGCTTGATCAGATAACCGAGGAAGTGCTGGAGGAACTGCAGGAAAGGCAACAGCCGGACCCGGCCTGACGCACCGCAGGCGGGCAGGCCTGGTACCCGTCTTGACCGCGGCCGCCGGCGTGGGTCAGCCCAACCGGCGGTCGCGCTGGTCAAGGCCCAGCTCGCCGTAGGGGTAGTCGGGTGGCTGGGGGTCGCTGGCGGTGTCGAGCGCGGCGACCTCCTCGGGGGTGAGCCGCAGCTCGGCCGACCGCAGGTTGCTCTCCAGCTGCTCGAGGGTCCGGGCCCCGAGGATGGTCGCGGTCACCCCGGGGCGGCCGGTCACCCAGGCCAGGGCCACCTCGGCCATCGATACCCCGCGCTCGTCGGCCGCCTTCTGCACGGCGTCGATGACCGCCCAGGTCCGGGTTGTGCCGCGGCGGTCGTAGGCCTCCATGCCGCGGCCCGGGTCATCGCCCAGGCGGGTGGCGCCCGACGGGCGCTCGTCGCGCCGGTACTTGCCCGACAGCCAGCCGCCGCCGAGCGGGCTCCAGGGCAGAAGCCCCAGGCCCGCGTCGACTGCGGCCGGGACGATCTCCCATTCGATCTCGCGCACGAGCAGGCTGTACTGCGGCTGCAGCGTCACCGGCCGGGCGATGTTCAGGGCATCGGCCAGGTGTGCGGCCTTGGTCAGCTGCCAGCCGGTGAAGTTGGACAGCCCGTAGTACCGGATCTTGCCGGCACGCATGAAGCCGTCCAGCGTGCGCAGCGTCTCCTCCATCGGTGTCAGCGGGTCAAACGCGTGGAGCTGGTACAGATCGACCGCCTCGACACCCAGCCGGCGCAGCGATGCGTCCAGCGCCCGGGTCAGGTGCCGGGCCGACAGCCCGCTGCTGTTCGGGGCGTCGTCCAGCCCGAACCGGCCCTTGGTGGCCAGCACGATGGGATCGGTCACGCTCGACGGGCGGCTAGCCAGCCAGCGGCCGATGATCTCCTCCGACCGCCCGTCGCCGTAGACGTCCGCGGTGTCGACCAGCGTGCCGCCCGCGTCGGCAAAGCGGTCCAGCTGCCGGTGCGCGACCGGTTCGTCCGTCTCCTCGCCGAAGGTCATGGTGCCGAGGCAGAGGCTCGACACGGCACAGCCGCTGCGTCCCAGAGTGCGATATTCCATGCTTCGACAACTTACGCCGCTAATGCCGCGGCGACCGGGCAGCATGCGCCGTCCAGGACGGCGATCGCGTCACTTCTTCGCTGCGGCCGACTTGGAAGCCTTGCCGAGCTGCTTGGTGGCCTGCTTACGGGACTTCTTGGCCGTCTTGAGCTGCGACTTCATGACCTGAAGATCGTGATCACACTGGTTGAGATCATGCTTGGCGGCGCTTACCGCCTCGCTGTGCTTCTTCAGGCTGGCCCGCAGCTCCTTCTCGGTCTTCGCGGCCTGATCCAGGGCGTGCTGAGCGTGATCGAGCGATTTGGCCGCTGGCGTTGCGGTCGACCTCGCTGGCGTGCTGGACCGTACCCCGGCCTTCCGCCTGTCTGCGGCGGAACTGGGGCGTGAACTCCTGCTGCTCGAGCTGCTGCTCGAGCGGGCCCTGACGGGCCGGGACGGGCGCAGGACGTCAGTCCCCGACGGGACGGATTGCCGACGTGGAGCCATGGGAACCTCTTCTTTCCTTCTTCGGGCAAACCGCCCTGACTTCCCGGCCGAGGCCGCCGCAAACATGTCCAGGAAGCCCGCCGGTGCGCCGCGCGAACTTGGGGCGGTACTCAGGGCGCTCAGAACCGGGAAGGGCTGGACCGCTGAGCAGGTCGCTGCGAAGAAGCCCGACAGATTGCGCTACACCGCCGGCGAGTGGCGGACCCTTTGTGCTCGGGATAGTCACAGGCCGGCTGCGCGGGCCTCGAGGTAGCGTCTTTCTGGCAAGTTGGTCGTCAACCTCGCCGCGGCGCGATATGCGATCGCTGCGCCTGTTCGGTCGCCAGCAAGCTCAAGCATGTGCGCGCGCACGGACGCTACGCGATGGTGGCCGGCCAAGCGCTCGTCGTTCTCGATCATCGCCAGCGCGGCGAGGCCAGCCTCCGGGCCGTTGACCATCGCGACCGCGACCACACGGTTGAGCGCGAACACAGGGTTCGGCGCGATGCGCTCCAGCAGGGTGTACAGCGCGACGATCTGGCGCCAGTCGGTCTGCTCGGCGGAGGGAGCTTCGGAGTGCACGGCCGCGATTGCGGCCTGGACCTGGTAGGGCCCGATCGCTGCCGTCGTGAGTGCGTGCTCAAGGAGCCCGAGCCCCTGGTCGATCTCCTGTCGCTCCCATAGCGAACGATCTTGATCTGCGAGCGGGATCAGCACTGCGCCGGGACCGGCTCGCGCGCGCCGCCGGGCGTGCGTGAGGAGCATCAATGCGAGCAGGCCGGTGGTCTCGCCGTCTTCGGGCAGCAGGCGGTGCAGCATCCGGGCGAGCCGGATGGCCTCTGCTGCGAGCTCGACGCGCTGGAGGTCTGGACCGGCGGTCGTGGTGTGGCCCTCGTTGAAAATGAGGTAGAGAACGTGGCGCACGGCGCGCAGGCGTTCTGCCCGCTGATCAGGCGGCGGGAGCTCGAACTGCATGCCGCTGGCTTTGATCGTCTGCTTGGCGCGGCTGATCCGCTGCGCCATTGTTGCCTCGGGAACGAGGAAGGCGCTGGCGGTCTCGGCCGTTGTCAATCCGCCGACCGCGCGCAGCGTGAGCGCGATCTGCGACGCAGGTGTGAGCGCGGGATGGCAGCACAGGAACAGCAGCGTCAGGGTGTCGTCGTGCTGCGGTGGCTGCGGCTCGCCCGGCGCGGGCTCGTACCGTTCCCCGGGATCGGCGGTCACATCCTCACGGGCGCGGCGGGATCTGTCGGCACGGATCTCATCGATCAGCCTCCGGGTGGCCACGGCGGTCAGCCATCCCCGGGGGTGGTCCGGGATCCCCTGCTTCGGCCATTGCTGGGCGGCCGTAAGGAGCGCCTCTTGCGTCGCGTCCTCGCAGGCGTCGAACTGGCCGTGCCGACGGGCGAGCGCACCGAGGACCTGCGGCCCCAGCTGGCGCAGCAGGCCCTCGATGTCCGGTGCCTCCGGGGTCGTCACGTGTCCTGTCCGCCGCCGGCGTTCATGATCGGCCGCGCTTCCATCGCGGCGAACCGGGCGTTGGGCCAGCGCAGCGCGATCTCGGTGGCTCGCTCGACCGACTCGCAATCCACGATCAGGTACCCCCCGAAGTGCTCCTTGGCCTCGGCCAACGGCCCGTCGGTCACAACCGGGGCACCGTCGTGCGGCCGGATCGATCGCGTCTGCGCCGGGTCGGCGAGCGCCTCGCCTCCGGCCAGTTCGCCCGAGGCGGTAAGTTCGGCCATGAGCGTGTCGATCTCCTCGCTGAGAGCCTTCCCCTCAGGGCCGGAGAACAGCTCGCGAGTGTCGGCGTTGTCGTAGATCAACAGCATGTATTTCATCCTGACTCCTTGTCTCTGGGTCGAGCCGTCATCTCCTGGCCGTGAACGTCAGATGGGTGACGCCAGAGGGCGTCGAGACCGCCTCGATGTTGTATGCCTCCTCCAGCGACTCCAGGCCGTCCCAGAGCCGGACACCGCGGCCGAGCACGATCGGGACCTGTACCAGGTGCATGTGATCGACCAGCCCCTCGGCGAGGAAGCCGCGCACCACGGAGGGCCCGCCGCCGAGACGCACATCCTGGCCGCCTGCCGCCTCGCGAGCCCTCTTGAGCGCCTCGGCGGGTGAGGCGTCCAGGAAGTGGAACGTGGTGCCGCCCTCCATCTCGATCGATGGCCGCGGCCGGTGGGTGAGCACGAAGACCGGCGTGTGGAACGGCGGGTTGGCGCCCCACCAGCCCTTGTAGTCGGGGTCGTCCTGCCAGCCAGGCGGGCCGAACTTGCCGGCACCCATGATCTCGGCGCCGATGCCGGGACCGTGCATCTCAGCGAACGCGTTGTCGGCGCCGACACTCCCGCCCCGGTTGCCGCCCATCTCATGCCAGAACCGGGTGGCGAACATCCACTCGTGCAGGCGCATGCCTGCGTGACCGAACGGAGCGTCGGGGGCCTGACCCGCGCCGGTAGCGAAGCCATCGAGCGAGATCGAGAAGTTGTGCACTCGTAGATCGGACATCTGTTGCTCCTTTGCAGGGACGATGCACTTCGGAGTCGGAGCCACTGCTCCGTCCTCGACATCACAGATTAGAAATCCGTCACCGAGTTCTTCAGGCCATCGAGCGCGACCGGACCCGCATGCTCAACTACCTACCGCTATGAGACGGGCACCGCAAACGGCCTTGCTGATCCGGTGTCAGCGGCCAGGCCGCTGATGCCGCTGGACCCCGCCGACCCAGGTCTGGGTGACCTGGATGCCGGGCAGGCCCTCCGGGTCGACGGTCAACGGGTCGGCGTCCAGGACGGCGAGGTCAGCCAGCTTGCCCGGCTCCAGGCTGCCCACCCGGTCCGCCTTGCCCGCGGCGCGGGCCGCGGCCAGGGTGTGCGCGGCGAGGGCGGCCGCGGGGTCCAGCCGCAGGCCGCTGCCGCCGAGCGGGACGCCCGCGCCGGTCCGGCGGGTCACGGCGGCGCTGATCGCGCCCAGCGGATCCGGTGGCGTGACCGGGGCGTCCGAGGACAGCGCGGGCAGCACGCCGAGCGCGGCGTATTCGCCGGCCGGGTTATAGCGCTGGCCGGCTTCCTCGCCCACCGCGGCCAGGACTCCATCGCCGAACGAGGCATGATGGGCGGGCTGCATCACCGGCTGGATCCCGGCCTGGACCATCCGGTGCACCAGCGCCGGGGTGGGCAGCCCGCAGTGCTCGACCGTGTGCCGGACGCGCCGGCCCAGCCGGGCCTGGACCTGCTCGACCGCGTCGACGACCAGCGCGATCGCATAGGGCGACTGGGCGTGCGTGCCGGTGGACAGGCCGGCCAGGTGAGCGGCGGCGACGATATCGGCCAGCTCCTCCGGCCGGTGGTAGAGCAGGCCGGTGGTGCCCGGCTCGCCGTGGTAGCCGCAGGGGAACCAGGCGGTCCAGCCGCCGAGGGTGCCGTCGGCGTAGATCTTGACGCCGGTCACGTCGAGCAGGTCCCCGCCGAGCTGGCCGGCCAGCCCGAGGGCGAGCAGCTCAGGCAGGTAGCTGGAGATCACCCGCATGCCGACCCGCACCCGGAGACGGCCAGCGGTCAGGGCCCCGGTGTAGGCGGTGAGCTCGCGGTTGCTGACCTGCGCGTCCACCAGCGAGGTCACGCCCGCGGCCAGGAAGGCGCGCTGCGCGTCGTCGAGCCAGCGGGCAGCCTCACCCGGTTCGGGCGGCAGGTGCAGGTTGGGTCCGTGCCCGGCCAGCTTGACCCCGTCCGGGCCGGTCAGCAGGTCGCACGCGGCGTCCATGACCAGGCCGTCCGGGCGCCCGGCCGGATCGCGCCCGATGTGGCCGCCCGTGATGTCCGGGGTGGCCGCGGTGATGCCGCACCGGGCCAGGCCGGCCGAGTTGAGCACACCGCCGTGCCCCGACTGGTTCATCACGTAGATCTCACGGTCGGCCGCGGCCCGGTCCAGGTCCGCGGCCGTGGGGTGCCGACGCTCGGGCAGCGCGCGGTGGTTGTACCCGTAAGCCCGCAGCGGTGCCCCGGGCGGGAGCAGGGCGGCGTGCTGGCCCAGCACCTTGACGAGGGCCGGGATGTCCGGGGCGCGGGCCGGGGACACGTCGACCCAGGTTCCCGTCTGACCGAGCATCAGCGGATGACAGTGCGCGTCGACGAACCCGGGGACCAGGGTGGACCCGGCCAGGTCCACCTCCTGATGACCCTGGCCCAGGGCGCTGCGGCAGACGTCCAGCGAGCCGACCTCGGTGATCGTGTCACCGGTCACGGCGACGGCTTCCGGCCGGCCGGCCCCGGCCACCGGGCGGATGGGCCCCCCAGCGAACAGCAGCCGGGCCGGGCGGGCGGCGGTCACGCCGGCTCCGCCGCGGAGGTGACCAGCGCGGGGGCCGGGGCGGCCGCGCGGTGCCGCACCCGGGTGGCCCAGGCCAGGGCCGCCGCGCAGCATCCCGCGACGGTCAGCGGCCCGACCACCGCGGGGTAGCTGACCGGGAAGAAGTTGCCGTACACCGCGAGGACGAGCAGGCCTACCGCCACAGCCGGGATGACGATCGTGGGCACCGCCCCCGCGTTCAGGTGCTTGCGGTATCGGATAAGCCCGACGTTCGCGATGAGCTGGGACAGGATGGCCCCGGCCGTGGCCGCGACGATGCAGACGATGAAGCCGTCGATCAGGCCCCAGGCGGTGCCGGCCAGGTAGGCGACGCCGAGCTGCACGATCACCGTGACGGTCAGCGCGGCCACCGGGGTGTGGTGCACCGGGTGGATGCGGCCCAGGCGCCGGTCCACGGCACCCATCCGGGCCTGGTCCAGCACCATCCGGCCCATCGCGATGTTCACGGCCAGGTTGACCCCGATGATGCTGTTCAGGACCAGCAGGGTGATCGCGGCCTCGCCGACCGGCCCGGCGACAGCGTGCGTGAGGGTGAGCAGCGGCGCGGGGGCGGCCGAGAAGCCGGCCATCTTGGCCAGGCCCCAGCCGACCGTGGCCGCGTAGGAGAACAGCAGGTACAGGCCGATCACCGAGATCTGGGTGATCAGCAGCGCGCGGCGGATGGTGCGGCGGCCGCCGCGGGCCTCCTCGCCCAGGCTGACCACGGCGTCGGGCCCGCCCAGCGCGGTCGCGGCGATGCCCATCGCGATGGCCACCCCGCCCCAGCCGTTGAGTGCGTGCCCGGGGTTCAGCACGCTGATCGTGTTGTGATGCCCGGCGTGCGCGATGAGCAGCACAGAGAGCGTCACCAGCACCACCGCTTCGATCGCGCCGGTGATCACCCCGTAGGTCAGCGAGGGCCGGAGCCGGAAGTACGAGATCGCGTACGCGGGCAGGATCATCACGGGCACCACGACCAGCCAGGACCACGAGGGCAGGCCGATCCCGGCCTGGGCCGCCGCGAACTCCAGCAGGCTGGCCGCGACCAGCGCGTTGGCCGGGACGATCAGGACGTAGTAGAGGAAGTAGGCCACCGAGCCGCCGAACGCGACCCGCGGGCCGACCGACTCGCGCAGGAAGGCGTACAGGCCGCCGGCGCTGGCTATCTTCCTGGAGAACTGGAACGGGGTGTTGATCCAGGTCAGGGCCACCACCGCGGCCAGGGCAAAGGCCAGCGTCAGCGCGCCGAGCCCGA
Organism: uncultured Actinomycetota bacterium; assembly: GCA_963844655.1. Taxonomy (GTDB): domain Bacteria; phylum Actinomycetota; class Actinomycetes; order Streptosporangiales; family Streptosporangiaceae; genus JASHPR01. The sequence continues at coordinate 441,218 of CAWJPA010000004.1, forward strand.
AGGCGGCGGTCGCGGTGAACGCGACCGCCGCGGACGCGAGCGGCCCGTTGCTGGTGAACCCTTCGCCCAGGACATGGCGCAGCGAGACCGCGTTGGCCTCCAGGCCTGCCGGGACGGCAGGGGCAGGATCGTGACTGTTCATTTCGGACCTCCGGCCGCTTGCTAGTACCGCGACGGTAACTCGGCCGCTACGCTTCGAGGCAGAACGAATCGGCACTGAATCGAGCGTTCTGATGACGATTCGATGGCCCGGTTCGGCAGTAGGCCCGAAGGGACCGGTATTGCTGGAGGAGATCGACGCCCTGCTCGTGCAGCAGCTGCAGCGCGACGGCCGGGCCAGCTACGAGGCCCTCGGCCGGGCGGTCGGCCTGACCAGGACCGCGGCGCGGGCCCGGGTCAGCCGGCTGCTGGACCGCGGCGTGATCAGGGTGGCGGCGCTCCGCGACACGTCGGTGGCCGGCCAGCAGGCCGTGATCGCGCACGTGTCCGCCGACGTCACCGGCTCGGCGCTGGCCGCGGCGCACGCCATCGCCGCGCTCGATTCGGCGGTCTTCGTGTCGGTCACGTCCGGGCAGTTCCCGGTGATCGCGGACCTGCGCAGCCCGGGCGAGGCCGCGCTGGCCGCCGACCTGGACTGGCTGCGGGCCCGGCCCGGGATCCGCGGCCTCGAGGTCGTCCGCGCGCTGGCGCTGGTGCGGGACGCCTACCGCCCGGCCCGGGTCCCCGCGCCGGTGACCGTCGACGACGTGGACGGCGTCCTGATCGGCGGCCTGGAGCGCGACGGGCGGATGAGCTACGCCGGCCTGGCCGCGCTGGCCGGGCTCTCCCCGGCCGCCACCCGGTCCCGCGTGCTGCGGCTCATCCGCAGCGGGGCCGTGCACGTCACGGTCCTGGTCGACGCCGGGCACACCGGGCGGCTGGCCCGGGCCGGGCTGGGGATCACGGTCCGCGGCCCCGCCCAGGACATCGCCGAGCAGGTCGGCGGCGTCCCGGACGTGACCTACGTGCTCACCGGCACCGGGCGGTTCGACGTGATCGCGGCCGCCGACGCCAGCAGCGAAACGTCGCTGCTGCGCGCGATCGAGCGGATCAGGGCCCTGCGCGGGGTCGACCGGGTGCAGAGCTGGCGGCATCTGCAGATCGTGAAGGAGCGCTATGCCCGGGTGACCCCGCTGGGCCGCGGCTGACGTCAGGCCGGTGTCACGCCCGGGGCTCAGTGGCACCGGCCAGACGCGCGGCGATCTCTTCAGCAGAGTCGAGCTGACCGGTGGCGACGGCGATCACCAGATCGTAGGCACCGTCGTTGGTGAGCGTGAGCCGTCGCCCGTTGACGCCGTAGAACGCGATGAGCGCGGCCAGCGAGAGTCTCTTGTTGCCGTCCAGGAGCGCATGGTTCCTGGCTAGCGAGTGCAGCAGAGCCGCAGCCTTGGTGTCGAGGTCCGGGTAAGCGTCATCGCCGAACATGGTGGCCCGCGGACGTGCGACAGCGGCTTCCAGGAGGCCGATGTCACGCACTGGCGGCTCGCGGCCCAGAACCCGCTCGGCGATATGGAGTAACTCGGGCAGCGTCAGGTAGATCACTGCGCAAGCCGCTCCAGGGCCTCGGCGTAGCGAGGCAGCTCCTCGTCCAGAACCCGATCGAGGAGTTCGGCACGGCTGTGACCTTCGACGTACTCACGGATGGCCTGGCGGGCAATCTCCTGCATGGGCCTGCCCTCATGTTCGGCACGCTTGCGCAGCGCTCTCGCCTCGGCGTCACTGAGTCGCAGCGTCATCGCCATGCAATCATGGTATCACCGTTGATACCAAGGCTCCTGACCGCCAGGCGGCCCCGCTCGAGGCGCCCGGGCTCGGCGAGGCACGGCCCCGGCGGCCCGCCGGTGGCTGCACCGCTGGCGGCGTCGATACCCTTGACGCCGAGTGTCTGCTGGCCTGCCGCGAGGTCCGGAGACGGCGGGCCTGGTGAGAGGTAGCTGGTACCGGTGGCGGAACCTGAGCTGAGTTTCGCCGGGCTGCTGCGGCGGCTCCGGGCCGAGGCCAGGCTGACGCAGGAGGAACTGGCTGAGGCGGCCGGGCTGAGCTCGCGGTCGGTCAGCGATTGGAGCGCGGCATCAACCGCACCGCGCGCAAGGACACCGCTCTGCTGCTGGCCGGCGCGCTGGGCCTGACCGGGCAGGCGCGGGTGCTGTTTGTCGCGGCGGCGCGCGGGCGGGCGCCCGCAGCGGATGTCCTGGCGGCCGGGAACGGTGCGGCCGCGCCCGGCCCGGGCTCAGCGGCAGCGGGCCCGGGGACAGCGCCCCCCGGGCCGGGATCAGCGGCCGCGACCCGGGCCTTGCCGCGCGATATCAGCAGCTTCACCGGCCGGGACGCTGAACTGAGTCGGCTGCTGGCCACGCTGGCCGATATGGCCGACGACGGCGGGGAAGCGGGGATCTATGCGATCGACGGGATGGCCGGGGCCGGCAAGACGGCCCTCGCCGTCCACGCGGCGCACCGGCTGGCCAGCCGCTTTCCCGACGGGCAGTACTTTGTCGCGCTGCACGCTCACACTCCCGGTCAGCGGCCGGTCGACCCCGCCGACGCCCTGGCCAGCCTGCTGCTGACCGCCGGGGTCGGCGCGCCGCACATCCCGCCCGGGCTGGAGGCGCGGGCGGCCCGGTGGCGGGCCGCGGTAGCGGGCCAGAAGATCCTGCTGGTCCTGGACGACGCAGCCGGGCATGAGCAGGTCAGGCCGTTGCTGCCGGGCACCGGCGGGAACCTGGTTCTGATCACCAGCCGGCGGCGGCTGACCGCGCTCGAGGACGCCATGGTCCTCAGCATCGATGCCCTCACCCCGGCCGAGGCGGCCGCCCTGCTGGCCCGGCTGGCCGACCGCGCCGACCTGGGCCCGGACGCGGACGCCACCCGGGAGATAGCCCGGCTGTGCGGGTACCTGCCGCTGGCGATCGGCATGCTCGCCCGGCAACTGCGGCATCACCCGGCCCGCGGCGGCGGGGAGCTGGCCGCCGACCTGGCGGCGGCCCGTGACCGGCTGGCCGTCATGCGCGCAGAGAACCTGTCCGTCGCGGCCGCGTTCGACCTGTCCTACCAGGACCTGACCGCCGGCCAGCGACGGCTGTTCCGGCGCCTCGGCCTGTCCCCCGGCCCCGACATCGACGCCTACGCGGCTGCCGCGCTTGACGACATCGGCGTGGACGCCGCCCGCACCCGGCTCGACGAGCTGTACGACCAGCATCTGATCGCTGAGCCCGCGACCGGCCGCTACCTGCTGCACGACCTGCTCCGCGAGTACGCCGGCACGCTCGCTGCCTCTGACGACGCCGTGGAGTCACGGGCCGCCGCCGACCGGCTGGTGAACTACTACGCGCATGCCGCCGCGGCGGCCGGCCAGCACATCGCCACCTGGACCACGGCAGGCGGACGGCCACCACCGGGCAACCCGCCTGCGCATGCCCCGCAGCTGGCTGCCTCGCCGGAAGCGGCCGCCTGGCTGGAGGCCGAGCGGCCCAACCTGCACGCGGCTGTCGCCTTCGCGGCCGAGACCAGGCCCGGCCACGCCGTCGCCATCGCCACGGCGATCGGCGGCTTCCTGCGGGCCCGCGGCCACTGGGACCAGGCCGCGGGCCAGTACCAGGCGGCGCTCGGCGCGGCCCGCCGCGCCGGGGACCGGCCCGGCCAGGCTGGGACGCTCGACGAGCTCGGCCTGCTGCAGCAGCTGACCAGCGACTACCCGGCCGCCACCGCCACGCTCACCCAGGCCGCGGTGCTGTACCGCGAGCTCGGTAACCAGACTGGTGAGGCGTATGCACTCAACCATCTGGGCCTGGTGCAGTTGGACACCGGGGACTACTCGGCCGCGGCCGCCAGCCACCAGCAGGCCCTGGCCCTGGCCCGCAACGCGGATGACCCGCTGGCCGAGGCCGTCTCCCTCACCGACCTGGCCCTCGTGCAGCAACTGACCGGCGACTACCCGCCCGCGGCGGCCGGCTACCGGCGGGCGCTGGAGCTGTTCCGGGTGCTCGGGTCGGAGTTTGACCAGGCCGACGTCCTGTGTGAACTCGGCATGCTGCAGCGGCAGACGGGTGATTACCCGGCCGCCGCCGTCAGCCAGCACGAGGCCCTGGACCTGTTCCGCCGTCTCGGTGACCGGCTCGGCCAGGCCTGGGCCCTCGATGAACTCGGCCTGCTGCAGCAGCAGACCGGGGACCACGCGGCCGCGGCGGCGAACCTCACCCAGGCTCTCCAGCTGCACCGTGACCTCGGCTCACGGCACGGCGAGTCCGTGGCGCTGAACAGCCTCGGCGAGCTGTCGGCGGCAACATCGGCTCCCGCGGAGGCCCGCCGCTACCACAGCCAGGCGCTCGCCATCGCCCGTGAGATCGGCGCTCCTCCTCAGGAGGCCAGGGCCCTGGCCGGAATCGGGCGAAGCCTGCTGGCCCGCAGCCCGGCCGACGCCGCCCGGCACCTGCGGGACGCCCTGGAGATCTACCAGCGCATCGGATCCCCCGACGCCCAGGGCGTCCAGGACACGCTGGACGAGCACGGCCTGTAGGCGCGGCCCGTCACCGCGCCTGCCGGGCGGCCAGCCGCCGGTGGTCATCTTCGACGAAGGCGACATCGTACGGGCCACCGCTCGTACCGCTGAGGAGACCCGGAGCGTGCAGCAGGCTCCACAGCCGTACGCCCGCCCGGCGGGCACGCCCGCTGCCGCCACCCGCCACCGACGCCTGAGCGCGGGCCGGGCGTATCCGGGAATGGCTCCAGATCTTGGTCTCGGTCATCGTCCTTGCCTTCCTGCGTATCCGGCTGACTCCACCCTCGCCAGCAGCGGGCGCAAGGACCACACGTAGCCGCCCACAGGAGAACCCACAGGATTGCCGTGGTGGCCGCGGACCAGGATCAGGCGGCCGACGGCGCCGGTTCGGCGGGCTGGTAGGTCGCGATCACTACCCCGGTGGTCGTGGTCACGCTGTCGGTGAGCTGCAGCGAGACCGCGGTGCCATCGGGGAACAGGCGGTGCCCCGACCCCAGCACCAGCGGGTGGATCAGCAGCACAAACTCGTCGATCAGGTGATGCGGCAGCAGCGAGTGAATGAGCGCCCCGCTGCCCAGGATCACCAGATCCTTGCCCGGCTGCTGCCTGAGCCCGGCCACGGCCTGCGCGGCGTCGCCCCGCAGCAGCGTGGAGTTCTGCCACGGCAGCGGCTCCTCCAGCGTGGTGGACGCCACGTACTTCTGGGTGTTGTTGAGCACTTCGGTGTAGGGGTTGTCGGTCCGGTTGGGCCAGACGCTGTAGAAGTCCTCGTAGGTCCGCCGGCCCAGCAGCAGCGACCCGCCCTGGGACATGTTCCGGCCCATGCGCTGGGCCATGACCTCGTCGTTGTAGGGCAGTGCCCAGCCACCCCGGGTGAATCCGCCACGGCGATCCTCGTCTGGGCGCGCCGGCGCCTGCATCACGCCATCGAGCGTCACATTGTTAACCACAACCACTTTGCTCATCGACGTTCCTTTCTGCGCTGCGGTCGGCCACGATGCCGGCCCTCACCCGCTACACGAACGGCCTCCCGCCGAATCGACACCGGGACGAATCACATCCGCTGCCGGCTGTGCCACGGAACACCCGCAGCCTGTGATCTAGGCGGTCGTGCCGGTACGGTCGCGCTATGGGGCCGTTACCGATGATCATCTCTTCGCAGGCCGGCGATGCTCCGAGTGTTAGTGCCAGGGGGCCAAGGCTCGTGATACGAGACTGCCCGGCTACTGGGGTGGCCCACGAGGTCGCGCCTCTTCATGTGCACCACGCGGATGACGAGGCGTGGCATGTGGTGTCCGGGGCCCTTCGCTTCCGGTTCGAGGAAGAGGTTGTCATCGCCGGGGCGGGGTCCACCGTTCTGGTGCCAGCGGGGGCTGCGCATACTTTCGGGAACGCTGGGCCCGGGCCGTCACGATTCCTGATCATCGTGCCCAGCCGGCTCGATGAGCTGATCAGCCTGCTAGACGAGACCAACCGGGCAGAGCATCCGGCGATCTACCGCCGGTGTGAGTCTGAACTGCTGGAATGACCAGGCGGCCGGGAACTGGTCTCAGCCGAGCCCCAGGCCACGCCGGCCGGTGTCGTTGAGATCGCCGGGCTGGAAGCGGTTGGCCCAGGTGCGCTCGTAGTGCTCGGCGGGGAAGTCGCTGGGGCTGGACCCGGCACGGAAGGCGTCCCTGACGCTGGCCGCGTACCGCTCGTTGCGCGGGCACCAGGGAGCCGCTGGGATGTACATGACGTTGCCCCAGCCCTGCTGGCTGGTGACCGGGGCCACGCTGTGGATCATGTCGCAGTGCCACCAGACCGAGTCACCGGCGCGGACGTCGGGGATGCCGGCCAGGGCCTGCAGCAGCAGCGGGTGCCACCGCGGGCTGACCGGGAAGGCCTGGCTGACGGTGACGCCGCACATGTCGTCGCCGGGCACGTCGGCCAGCAGCGGGCGCAGCATGAGGTAGGCCATGGCCCCGGCAATCGGGACGGTGTGCAGCACGCCCTGGTCATGAGCCATGTCCGACAGGGCGGTCCAGCCCTGGAAGGTGCGGAACGCCGAGCACATCGTGGTGCCGGGGTACTGGGCGGCGGCGGTGCGGTGGGCGGCGTCCCAGGGGTCATACTCCTCGACGGTGCCGTCGAACAGGTGCCGGAACGCGTTCTGGTACGCCTCGGTCATCCACAGGTCGAGTGAGCCGGGGTCCAGATGGGGCCCAAGGCCGGCGGAGTCGGCGCCGGGCGGGCGGCGCCGGATCCGGTCGGGGTACAGCGAGTCCCGTCCGGGGTCGAACCACCGGACGCCACCGGACTCGTGCTTCCACTGGCTGTTCAGGAACGCCTGCACTCGGGCCATACGGTCGCTCTGCCGGGCCTGCATCTGGGTCGGCGACCAGTAGATCGGGTAGATCTCGGGCCGGGAGCCCACGCTGCCGAAGAAGTCATCGCCGGGGCCGCGGTAGGCCTCAAAGAACCGGTTGCTCTCGACGTAGTCCACGATGCCGCGGTCCCAAGCCAGCGCCTGGTCCCGGCCGAAGTGGCCCCGCACAACCAGGCAGCCTCGCCGGTGCAGCAACGCCTGCGCCGTGGCGGGCACCGTCCCGGCCTCGATATCGGCATAGTCGAAGACCGGCCAGACCGTCTCGCCGCGCTCCCGCGCCGCGGTGATCTCAGTCACCTCGGCGGTGACCTGCCCCTCGATGACGGCGAAGACCTCGTCGGCCGTGCGGCCCGAGGCCACGATGCGGGCCCGCAGCGCGTCCTTGATCTGCCTGATCGCGCCGGGCAGATCCGGCGGCGTCTGCTCCCAGTGCGGCAGTCGAGGCAGCACAGCGGCGCTCCTTCCCGTCAGCTCTCCTTTCACAAGAACCGTAGGCGCTGCCCGGGCGTTGTTGAGCACCCCCGTGGCGGGATTGCCGTCCGGGTGACGGCTACAGCTGAAGCTGGCTGAGCAGTTCGCACAGGGATCCAGCGACCAGGCCGGGGTCGGTCAGGGGCGCCAAGTGGTGGCTGGCCAGTTCGGTGACGGGCCAGCCCGCGTCGCGGGCGGCCGCCGCCTCGTCCTGGTAGGCCTCGCTCAGCAGCAGGTAGGCGGCCGGGGCGCCGGGCCACTGCGGGGCGGGCGGATGAGCTTCCTCAAACATGGCCAGCGGCAGCCGCGGGCAGCCTGCAGCAAAGCGCTGCCTGGCCGCCGGATCGGGGATGAGCTCGGCCAGGGCCTCATTGCCCCACCACTGCGGCCAGGGCGGCAGCCAGCCCCGGGCATCCGCCATGTCCCGCAGCTGGGTGGCCAGCTCGGGCGGGACGGTGTCCATCCAGACCCGACCGGGAGCCGGAAGACCGGCATCGACGAACACATAGCCCCGCACCGGGCCGGTGAGAGCACCCGCCGCGGCCAGCAGCGGCCCGGCCCCGCTATGACCGACCAGAACGGCGGGCTGGCCCAATGCGCTGGAGGCGATCACCTCGGCCTGGCGCGAGCAATACGGCGGTCCGGCCGCAATCGTGCCGGTAAGGTCTGGGACGCTCACGTCGAAGCCCCGCCCGGCCAGATCGGCCGCGACCGGCTCCCAGGTGGCCGGCCCGACCAGCGGGCTGTGCACCAGCACCAGCCGAGCAAGCATGCCTTATTCGTACCAGCCGCCGCCCGGGGCGATTGTCGGCGCCTGTGCTTACCGTGGGCACATGGACACGCGACAGGCGGCCCAGCGCTGGGCCGACGTATGGGAGCACGGCTGGCAGGAGCACGACGCGGCCGCTATCGCCGCGCTGTATGCCGAGGACGCGCTCTGGCAGCAGCATCCGTTCCGCGATCCGGAGCCGGGTTACCTGGCCCGCGTGTTCGCGGAGGAGGAGTCGGCCGAGTGCCAGTTCGGCAGCCCGATCGTCGACGGTGACCGGGCCGCGGTGCCCTGGAGCGCGCAGACCAGGCTGACCGACGGTGGCGCCGAGGACCTGGCCGGGGTGTCGGTGCTGCGCTTCCGGGCCGACGGACTGGTCGTGGAGCACCGCGACTTCTGGAACCAGGCCTGAGAAACAGACTGGCCGCGCGGTCTTCCGATACGCCGGGTATCTCCGTAATCTAGGTCGTCTCAGGACGATCTCGGCCTCCCCCGCCAACCCGGTCCTTCCGGCTGCCCGGTCCGGGCACTAGGCCCCTCTATTGGGGTATGACACCTGAGCTGAACAGTGCAGATGGCTGATTTGGTCACGGGGGGGATGAGTGGCAAAACAGGCAATCGTCACACTAGTGGACGATCTTGATGGCGGCTCGGCGGACGAGACGGTGCGGTTCGGGATCGACGGCCAGGAGTACGAGATCGACCTGAACCCGAGGAACGCGGCGAGGCTGCGCAAGCAGTTCGCCCCGTTCATCGAGCGCGGCCGTCCGGCCGGACGGGCGACGCGCAGGCCGGGGCGGACGGCGGCCAGCCGCCACCGCAGCCGTGAAATCCGGGCCTGGGCCATCGAGCAGGGTATCGAGCTCAGCGAGCGCGGGCGCATCCCGGCCAGCGTCGTCGACCGGTACCAGGCCGCCGGCCGGACGGCCTCCCGGGGATTACCGGTCAGCTTCCGTAGCCCGGGCCTGGTCAGGGCGCACCCGGAGGTCAGCGGCGTCCGCGGCGGTGCGGAGCCGCTCGGCCAGCGTGCGCAGGACAGGGATGAGCTCGGGCGGGTCGAGCACCTGGAAATCGAAGCCCTTGACGGCGATAAACAGGGCGAGCTCGTCGAGGGAGTTGGATCCCGTGTGGAGGACGCAGGCGTCGGGGCCGGCGGCTTCCAGGCGCCCGGCGGCCGGGGAACTGCGCGGGGCGACCGCCTCCAGGGGAGCGCGGATGAGCACACGCGCCTGGTAGCGGTAGGGCGCCGACGATATGGACTGCGACACGTAGGCCGCCACGTCATCAGCGGGCGGCGGGCGCGGGGCGAAGCGGGCCCCGGGCGGACCGGCCGGCCCCTGGATGCGGTCGAGGCGGAAGGTCCGCCACCCGCCACGGCCGGTGTCCCAGGCCACCAGGTACCAGCGGCGCGTGGTGTGCACCAGGCGGTGCGGCTCCACGCTGCGGGCCGTGACCTCGCCCCGGCCGGGGTAGCGGAAGCGCAGCCCCCGCTGGTCCCGGCAGGCGGCCGCGACGGCGGTCAGCACGTCCGGGTCCACGGTGTCGGCGGGCGAGCCAGGCCCGGTCAGCGCGACCGTGGCGGCATGCAGGGCGGTGACCTTGTGCCGGAGCCGCGCCGGCAGCATCTGCTGCAGCTTGGTCAGCGCGCGTAGCGAGGTCTCCTCCAGGCCGGCCACGCTGCCGGCCGCGGCCGTGTGCAGGCTGATCGCGACCGCCACCGCCTCCTCGTCGTCCAGCAGCAAGGGAGGCAGGGCGGCCCCGGTGCCGAGCCGGTAGCCGCCCGCTATGCCCGGTGTCGCGTCGACCGGGTAGCCGAGGTCACGCAGCCGGTCGATGTCGCGGCGCACGGTCCGCAGGCCGACGCCCAGCCGCCCGGCGAGCTCCGCGCCGGTCCAGTCCCGCCGGGACTGCAGAAAGGACAGCAGGCGGAGCAGCCGAGCCGAGGTTTCCAGCATGTGGTCAATCCTGCCGCCTATTGGTGCCAGAACCTGACACCAATGCCTTCTAGCGTGAGATACATGACGAGCAACGACACCACCCGCACCGCGCCCGACGCCGGCACCCGCCCGTACCGCATCAGCGTTCCGCAGGCCGACATCGACGACCTCCGCCAGCGGCTGGCCCGCACCCGCTGGGCCAGCGACCTGCCCGGCACCGGCTGGGAGCGCGGCGTTCCCACCGCCTACCTGCGTGAGCTCGCCGGGTACTGGGCCAGCGGATACGACTGGCGCGCCCAGGAGGCGGCGCTCAACGCCTATCCGCAGTTCATCACCACCATCGACGGAGCCGACGTGCACTTCCTGCACGTGCGCTCGGGCGAGCCTGGTGCCACGCCGCTGCTGCTGCTGCACGGCTGGCCGGGCTCGATCGTGGAGTTCCTCGACATGATCGGCCCGCTGACCGACCCGGCCGCGCACGGCGGCGACCCGGCCGGCGCCTTCCACCTGGTGATCCCGTCCCTGCCCGGCTACGGGTTCTCCGGGCCGCTGCCGCAGGCCGGCTGGACGGACGGCCGCACCGCCGCCGCGCTGGCCGAGCTCATGGCCCGGCTCGGCTACGAGCGCTACGGCGTGCAGGGCGGCGACGTGGGCGCGTTCATCGGCCCGCTGATCGGCCGCGCCGCCCCCGACCGGGTCATCGGCGTGCACGTCAATGCCCTGGTCGCCTTCCCGACCGGTGACCCGGCCGACATGGCCGCGATGAGCGACGCCGACCGCGGGCGGCTCGACGCCATGCAGGCCTGGCAGGAGCGCTCCGGGGCCTACATGCAGGTCCAGGGCACCCGGCCGCAGACCATCGCGCAGTCGCTCACCGACTCCCCGTCCGGGCTGCTGGCCTGGATCGTGGAGAAGTTCCAGGAATGGACCGACCCGGCCGCCAAGCTGCCCGAGGACGCGGTCGACCGCGACCGGATCCTCACCGACGTCAGCATCTACTGGTTCACCGCGACCGCCGGGTCGGCTGCGCACACCTACTACGAGCGGTTCAACGACCCGGCCATGTGGGTTCCCAAGGAGCGGTCCGCCGTGCCTACCGCGGTGGCGGTCTTCACCACCGACGTGTCCGTCCGCCCGTTCGCCAGCAAGCTCAACAACGTGGTGCGCTGGTCGGAGTTCGACCGGGGCGGCCACTTCGCCGCCCTCGAGGCCCCCGACCTGCTCACCGCCGATGTCCGGGACTTCTTCCGCGCCCTCATCTGAGCGGCCCGGCCGCCGCAGGCTCGCCCGTGGCCTGGCCCCTTGATCACTCGCGAGAGGCGGTCAGCCCTTCCCTGGGTTGAACACCTCTCGCGGGTCCAGGGCGTGGCGCACCGCCGACTGCAGCGCGACCGAGCCGGGATCGAGTTCCCGGCGCATGCCGTCCCGCTTCAGCAGCCCCACCCCGTGCTCCCCCGTGACGGTGCCGCCCAGCGCGATCGCCGCGTCGAGGAACTCCTCGAACGCGGCCTGGGCCGCGGCCCGCGCGGCCTCGTCGCCGGGCGGCGTGATGAGCAGCGGGTGCAGGTTCCCGTCCCCCGCGTGAGCGATCGTCGCGATCTGCACGCCATGGCGGGCCGCGATCGCGCCGATCTGTTCCAGCATCGCCGGGACCTTGGACCGCGGGACGCAGATGTCCTCGGTGAGAACCGGGCCGAGCCGCTCGAGCGCGGGGTAGGCCAGCCGCCGGGCATCGAACAGCGCCTCGGCCTCGGCGTCGTCGGTGGACTCCTCGACCCAGATCGCGCCCGCGTCCGTCATGGTCGCGGCGATCACCCCGGCCTCGGCGGCCCCGGCGTCTCCGGGCGTGTCCACGCGGGCCAGCAGCAGCGCGGCCGCGTCGGCCTCGAGGCCCAGGTGCTTCCACTCCTCGACCGCCTCCAGGCAGGCCCGGTCGAGAAGCTCGAGCACGGCCGGGGTCAGCCCGCGCCGGGTGATCTGGGCCACGGCCCGCCCGGACGCGACCAGGTCCGCGAACGCGCCGACGACCGTCCTGGGCGTGCCGGCCAGCGCCGGCCGCAGCCGCAGCGTCACCTCGGTCACCACGCCCAGCGTGCCCTCCGACCCGACGAACAGGCCGACCAGGTCCAGCCCGGCAACACCCTTGGTGGTGCGGCGGCCGAGGCGCACGGCCTCGCCGTACGCGACCGGGCCGCCGACCACCGCGCGCAGGCCCAGGACGTAGTCGCGGGTGACGCCGTACTTCAGGCAGCACAGGCCGCCCGCGTTGGTGGCGACGTTGCCGCCGATGGTGGACCACGGGGCGCTGGCCGGGTCCGGCGGGTACCACAGGCCGTGCTCGGCCACGGCGGCCTTGAGGTCGTTGTTGATCACGCCCGGCTGGACCACGGCCACGAGGTTGTCGGGGTCGATCTCGAGGATCCGGTTCATCTGCGACAGGTCGAGGATGACGCAGCCGCCGACCGCGTTGGCGCCGCCGGACAGCCCGGTGCCCGCGCCGCGCGGCACGATCGCGGCGCCCAGCTCGGCGCAGGTGCGGACCACGTGCTGCACCTCGGCCTCGGACCGCGCCCGCACCCCGGCGGCGGCCGCCCCGGCCGGCGCCCACTCGGCCTCGTCGTGCGAGATGGCCGCGAGCACGTCCGGGTCGGTGATGATCCGGTCGCCGGGCAGTCCGCGGCCCAGGGCCTCCACCAGCTGCATAGCTAGACCCTAACCAGGTGCCGCGGGCCCCGGAGTCCCGCCAGCTACCGCCGCAGCAGCGCGAAGCAGTCGATGATCCGCTGCACGTCCTCCTCGGTGTTGAACGCGTGCAGGTCCAGCCGCATGTACTGCAGCTCGGGGAACGTCGAGATGCGGTGGGAAGCCAGCGCAGCCACCGCCGCGTCCATGTCGGGGACCTCGACCGAGCACACGCCCGCCCGCTTGGCCGCCGGGCGGGGCGTTACCGGGTCGAAGCCGAGCCCGTCGAGCCCGTCGAGGAGCTGGCCCATGAGGTAGTCCACCCGGTCCGCGATCCGCCCGATCCCGGCCCGGTTGACCAGGCCCAGGGCGGCCTGCCAGCCGGCCAGCGGGATGAAGCTCGGCATGCCGAACCTGATCCCGGCACCGCCGCGCAGGGGCAGGAACTCGGTCACGTCGACCGGGAAGTCCTTGACCGCGGCCCACCCGGTGATCGGGCTCGGCTCGTCGAGCCACTGTGCCCCGAGCACGAGGTAACCGGTGCCCGGCGGGCCCAGCAGCCACTTGTAGCCGGGGAAGCCGAAGAAGTCGACGTCGCCGGCGTACGTCGCCAGCGGAACCGCGCCCGCCGACTGCGCCGCGTCGACCAGCAGCGCCCAGGACGCCACCCGGCGGCGGGCGCCCAGCGCGGCCAGGTCGATGGCGGCCCCGCTGCGCCAGGCCACGTGCGTCATGACCACGGCGATGGTCTCCTCGTCGGCCTGGGCCAGCAGGGCCTCGACCGGGTCCTCGTGGTCGTCGCGGCGGCCCCAGCGGACGCTGAGCGAGGGATACAGCTGGCTCGCGATCAGCCAGTGGTAGCTGCTCGCCGGGTGGCATTCCCAGTGCAGCACGACGTTGGCCGGGGGCGCGCCCGCCCGCTGCCAGCGGGCCAGCACCATCGCGGTCGCGACCGACAGCGCGCTTGAGGTGCTCTCGGTCGCCGCGACCCGGTCGATCTCGCAGGCGAACAGCGTGGCCACCTCCTGGCGCGCGCCGTCGTACACCGGCCACTCGGCGCTGGTGAGCGTGATCGGGTCGGCGTCCCAGGACGCCATCACCCGGCTGATCGCGGCGCGGACGCTGTTCGCGATCGGCACCTGCCCTCCGGACCAGGCGAACACGTGGTCATCCAGATAGGGGAACTCCGCGCGCAGTTCCTTCCACCAGGTCGTGTCGGTGCTGTCCACGGGGCCTCCTGTGGTCTTGACGCCGTCAACGGTGTCGTAGAACATGCTCATTTAAGCGCCTTCGCTCATATGAGCGCTAGAGAGGTGACATAGGTGCCAGCGTCGGAAAATCAGCGACTGATGCTGAAGGTCTGCTATCAGGCGTACCGGCGCCAGCTGTCACACACGGAAATCGCGGCCAACCTCGGGATCAGCCGGTTCCAGGTCGCCCGGCTGCTGCGCGCCGCGCTCGACGCGGGCTACGTCAGCGTGAACATCCTCGAGCCGGAGCGCTGGCATTCCGGCCTGGAGGTCCAGCTCGAGGAGCGGCTGGGCCTCAAGGCAGTGATCATCGTCGACGGCGAGGACGTCGACGAGTCCGAGCTCCAGTCCCGGGTCGCCGACGCGGCCGGCCGGTTCCTGCTCGAGCAGACCCTGGACGGGGCGGTCATCGGCATCTCGCTCGGGGAGACCGTGCAGCGCCTGGTGACCCAGCTGCCGGTGCGCATCCCGGCCAAGGCCGAGGTCGTCCAGCTCATCGGCGGCCGGGGCCAGATCACCTCCGAGGTGTCCTCGATCACGCTGGCCATCGACCTGGCCCGCCGGTTCGGGACCGAGCCGCACCTGCTATTCGCGCCGGCGGTGGTGGACACCGCGCAGCGGCAGGTGCTGCTGGCCCACGACGACCTGCGCGCCACGTTCGACAAGTTCGCTGAGCTCGACATCGCCGTGCTCGGCGTCGGGTCGCTGACCGAGCCGGCCAGCTCCAGGCTCCGCTACGGCGGCGTGATCGACGACGCCCTGCACGGCGACCTGACCCGCCGCGGCGCCGTGGCCGACGTGCTGTCCTACGTGCTCACCGACGACGGCGAGGTCCTCAGCTCCGGTCTTGAGGACCGCACGATCTCGATCGGCCTGGACGACCTGCGGCGCACCCCGCACCGGATCGGCGTGGCCAGCGGCTGGCGCAAGAGCCGGGCGGTCCGGGCCGCGATCGCCTCCGGCCTGGTCAACGTCCTGGTCACCGACAGCCAGATCGGGTCCGCGCTCATCTCCGGGGAGCGGTAGATGCTGCACTTCTACGACACCTCCACCGAGCCGACCGCGGCGATGATCGACGCCATGGCGCACGCCAGGCTCGGCGACGACGTCTACCACACCGATCCCACGGTGAACGAGCTCGAGCGCCTGGGGGCGTCGCTGCTCGGTCACGAGGACGCCGTCTACATGCCGACCGGCACCATGTCCAACCTGAGCGCGGTGCTGGCCGCGGCGGACCGGGGCACCGAGGTGATCGCCGAGGCCAACTCGCACATCGTCTACTACGAGGGCGGCGGGCTGGCGACCGTGGCCGGGACCATGCCCAGGACGATCGACACCGACGACGGCGTGCTGACCGCCGACCTGGTCCTGTCGTACCTGCGCAAGCCCGACCAGCACTACCCGCCGACGTCCATGGTGTGCGTGGAGAACACGCACAACCGCGCGGGCGGGACGGTGACCGACGTCGCGACCATGGCCGGGCTGCGGGCCCTGTGCGACTCCCGCGGGCTGCACCTGCACGTCGACGGGGCGCGGATCTTCAACGCCGCCGTGGCCCTGGGCGTCGACGTGGCCGAGCTGTCCGGCCCGGCCGACTCGGTGTCGGTCTGCCTGAGCAAGGGCCTCAGCGCGCCGGTCGGCGGGATCCTGGCCGGGAACGCGGCGTTCGTGACCCGGGCCCGGCGGGCCCGCAAGCTGCTGGGCGGCTCGATGCGCCAGGCCGGGGTGGTGGCCGCGGCAGGGATCGTCGCCCTGCAGACCGGCATCGACCGTCTCGCCGAGGACCACGCGCGGGCCCGCCAGATCGCCGACGCCCTGCAGCCGGTGAGCGGGCTGACCGTGCTCACCCCCGCGCCGGTCACCAACTTCGTCCTGATCGACGTGAGCCCATCCGGCCGCACCGCCGAGGACGTGGTCGCCGACCTGCGGCGCCGTGGCATCAACGCGTCATCGCGGCCGCCCGCCACCGTGCGGTTCGTCACCCACCGCCAGATCGGCGACGACGAGGTGGCCACCCTGGTCAAGACGCTCGGCGAGATGCTCGGGGGCCGCCAGCCATGACCCACGGGCGGCAGGCAGCCGACGCCACGGTGCTGGGTATCGACCTGGGCACCGGCAGCGTCCGCGCCGGGCTGTACTCGCTGGACGGCGCGCTGCTGGCGGCCGCGGAAGCGGGCATCACCACCGCTCACCCGCGGCCCGGGTGGGCCGAGCAGTCCCCGGCCGAGGTCCTCGCCGCGCTGCACCGGGCGGTCACCGCGGCCACCGCGGGCCAGCGCGCCGGCCGCCGTCTGCGTGGCGTCGGCCGCGGTGAGCGCGCTCGCGGTCGGGCACCGCGACGAGCCGCTCGGGCCGTCGCTGCTCTGGATGGACACCCGCGCGGCCGACGAGGCGGCGGAGATCACCCGCACCCGGCACCCGGTGCTGCAGTACACCGGCGGCCAGGTGTCGCCGGAGTGGATGCTGCCCAAGACGCTCTGGCTCGCCCGGCACGACCCGGCCCGGTACGCCGCGGCCCGGCGCGTCGTGGACGTGCACGACTGGGTGATGTTCCAGCTCACCGGCGGCTGGAGCCTGGCCAGGGCCACGATCGCCGGCGAGTGGTGCTACGACCCGCTGGCCGACGGCTGGCCTGCCGACCTGCTGGGCCGCCTGGGCCTGTCCGGCCTGCTGGACGGCTGGGACATGCCGAAGCTCGCGGCCGGGGCCGTGGCCGGGCGGCTGACCCCGCAGGCCGCCGGGCGCACCGGGCTGCCCGCCGGGGTCCCGGTCGTCCAGGGCCTGATGGACAGCTACGCGGCCGCCCTGGCCGCCGACGTCTACCGGCCCGGCCGGGTCGCGGTGTCGATCGGCACCTCCTCCTCGTACCTGGGCCTGTCGCCGTCGCCGGTGCACGACCCGCGGCTGCTCGGGCCCGTGCTCGACGTCTTCGGCCCGGGCACGGTCGCCCAGCAGGGCGGCCAGACCTCCGCCGCCGCCACGGCCGAGTGGTTCTCCCGGGAACTGGCCCCTGGCGTGCCGCTCGCCGTCCTCGACGACGAGGCCGCGGCCATCGCGCCGGGCGCCGACGGGCTGTGGGCCATCGACACCTGGCAGGGCTGCCGCACCCCGCACCGCAACCCCGCGGCCCGGGGCATGTGGGGCGGCCTGACGCTCGCGCACACCAGGGCGCACCTGTTCCGGGCCACGCTGGAATCGGTGGCGTTCGGCGGCCGCACCGTGCTGGAGACCCTCGCGGAGGCGGGCGTGGCACACCGCGAGCTCGTGGTCACCGGGGGCGCCGCGCGCAGCAGCCTGTGGATGCAGATCCACGCCGACGTGCTGGGGCGCCCGCTGCTCCGGCTGCCCGCCGCCCAGCCGGTCACGCTGGGCGCGGCCATGTGCGCCGCGGCCGGCGCCGGCGCGTACCCGGACCTGCCCGCGGCGGCCGCGGCCATGACCTCCACCAGCCCAGGCTGGCTGCCCGACCCGGACCGGCACACGGCCTATGAGGGCCTTTACGCGAATTACCGGCACCGGCTCGCCGCGGTCAGCTCACTCGACGGCGGGGTAAATCTCGGCACCCCCGATCAGGGCGCGGTCGCTTGCCGCGCCGGACAGGACGGATGATGACCGGCAAGACGACCTGGTGGTTCCCGGACGGCGACCTGCCCGAGCCGGTGCCGGGTGACCGCTTCACCAGCCACGAGTCGCTGATGGTGCTCAACCCCAACGACGAGGCCGCCACGCTCTCGCTGGTCTTCTACTGGGAGGACAAGCCGCCCACGTCGGTGCACGGTCTCGTGGTCGACGCCGAGCGGGTGCGCTGCATCCGCATCGACCGGCTCGACGGCGTCACGATCCCGTACCGCACGCAGTACGCCATCAAGGTGGCCAGCGACGTCGGCGTGTTCGTGTCCTACGGGCGGCTCGACACCGCCCAGCCCAACTTCGCCCTGGTCGGCCTCATGGGGAGCGCCGAATGACGGCCGGCAGGTTCGACGGCAAGGTCGCGGTCGTCACTGGGGCCGGCAGCGGCATCGGCGCCGCGGCCGCGGACCGGTTCGCGGCCGAGGGCGCCCGTGTCGTCTACGCGGACCGGGACACCGGCCGGCTCAGCCGCATCGCCGCGTCCGAGTCGGTCCTGCCCGTCGCGGCCGACGTCGCCGACCCCGGTTCGGTCGAGAAACTGGTCACCGCGACCCTCGACCGGTTCGGCCGCGTCGACGTGGTGGTGTCCAACGCCGGAATCTGGCGGGGCAGCCCGTTTCTCGACACCACCGATGAGGAGTGGGACGAGGTCCTGGGGGTCAACCTCAAGGGCACGTTCCTGGTCTGCCGCGGGTTCGCCCGGGCCATGGCCGCGGCCGGGACCGGCGGCTCGATCGTCGTCACGGCCTCCACCAACAGCTTCCTGGCCGAGCCCGACAGTGCCGCCTACAACGCGTCCAAAGGCGGAGTGGTGATGCTCGTCAAGTCCATGGCGGTGGACCTGGCGCAGGCCCGTATCCGGGTCAACGCGATCGCGCCGGGAACCATCCGCACCAACATCAACGCCGATGTCCAGTCCTTGCCCGATGGCGGGAGCCCGCTGTACGCGTTCCCGCCCGCACGCCGGTGGGGGGATCCCGTGGATCTCGCCGGCCCGATCGCGTTCCTCGCCTCGCCCGAAGCGGACTACATCACTGGCAGCGTGCTCGTCGTCGACGGCGGCCAGATCTCGCTCAACGGCGTTGTGGAGTAGCGGTGTTCGGCAGCCCCAATCCCAGCCCATTTAAGACCAGAAGGAATCTCCATGACTGACTCAGCGCAACGGCCCGTGGCGGAAACCAGCCACGCGGGCCCGGGCCTCCTCAAGGGCAAGCTTGGCCTCGGCGATGTCCTGTTCCAGGGCATCACGCACATCGGGCCCGCCGTGGGCGTGATCTTCACGCTGCCGTTCATCGTCTCCTACGCCGGCGCGGCCGCCCCCGTCGCGCTGCTCGGCGCGGTCATCATCATGCTGTTCATCGCCAACACGGTGGCGGAGTTCAGCCGGTACATGCCGTCGACGGGCGGGTACTACTCGTTCGTGCGGCGCGGGCTCGGCCCGCGGTGGGGATTCCTCGCCGGGTGGAGCTACTTCGCCTATGACCCGCTCGGGCCCCCGGCGGTGCTCGGGTTCCTGGGCTACCTGGCCGAGAACGTGCTGAAGTCCGGCACCGGGGTGGACATTCCCTGGTGGATTTTTGCCGTGGCCGGGCTGCTGCTGACCTGGGGGCTGATCTACCGCGGCATCGCGGTCTCGACGAAGACCGCGGTCCTGCTCGGCACCGCGGAACTGCTGATCATGATCGCGCTGTCGATCAGCTTCCTGGTCTCGCCCGGGGGGAGCGGGAGCTGGAGCTGGACCGCTCCGTTCAATATCTCCAACTCGCTCCAGGGCGCGCACGGCATCTTGTACGGGATCGTGTTCTCCATCCTGGCGCTGAGCGGGTTCGAGTCCGTGGCGCCGCTGGCGCGGGAGACACGCGATCCCAAGCGGCTGCTGCCGCGGGCGGTCTTCGGCTCGCTCATCCTGGTCGGGGTGTTCTACGTGTTCGCGGGCTACGCCGGCATCGTCGGGTGGGGCGTCGACCAGGCCAAGGACCTCGCCACCGCGCCCAACCCGTACTACGAGATGGCCAAGCGCGTCTGGGGCCTGGGCTGGATCTTCGTGTTCATCGCGATCATCAACAGCGTGCTCGCGATCTCCATCGCCTGCAGCAACGCGGTCACCCGGGTGTGGTACGGCATGGGCTCGGTCGGGGTGCTGTCCAAGGACCTAGCGAAGATCCAGCCCAAGTACCGAACCCCCAGTAACGCCATTAACCTGCAGATCGGGGTGTCCATCGTGCTGACCATCGCGGTGGGCCTGTGGATCGGCGCGGCCGACATCTACGGGTTCCTGGGCGACATCATCACCGTGGCCATCATCATCATGTACGCCCTGGCCAACATCTCGCTGTTCCTCTACATGCGCCGCGAGCAGGCCGAGCACTTCAAGTGGTGGCGGCACGCGCTGGTCCCGGCGGTCGGCACGCTGCTGCTGCTGCCGGTGATCTACGCGACGTTCATCCCGCTGCCGCCCTACCCGTTCGTCCTGGTCCCGTACATCGTGGTGGGCTGGATGATCATCGGTGCGCTGTTCATGTGGTACCTCGAGAAGCGCAAGTCCTCCGACATGATGGCGATGAACGAGGCATTCGAGACAATGGACGCCGAATTCGACCCGACGATCTTGTGAGGCCCGATGCCGCCGACCCCGGGGCACCCGCCCTTCGACCCTGAGCTCATCCCCGCCCTCGAGGAGGCCTACGCCGAAGCGCCCGTCACGCTGACGCCGGAGAACCTGGCCGTCAGCAGGCAGGCGGAGCTCGACGCGACGCCGAGCCTGGAGGACCTGGCCGAGGGCGGGGCCGAGATCGAGGAGCGGCTGGTCCCGGGGCCGGACGGCGCCCCGGACGTCTCCCTGCTCATCGCCCGGCCGCCGGGCCGCGACGGCCTGCTGCCCGGGCTGTTCCACACTCACGGCGGCGGCATGGTGATGGGGAACAACCGGACCGGCCTGGATTCCATGATCGACTGGGTGACCGACCCGGGGCTGGTGATCGTTTCAGTGGAGTACCGGCTGGCTCCCGAGCACCCGTTCCCGGCCGGGACCGAGGACTGCTACGCGGGACTGGCCTGGACCGCCGCGCACGCGGCGGAGCTGGGCATCGACGCGCGGCAGCTGATCGTCGGAGGCGGCAGCGCGGGCGGCGGCCTCGCTGCCGCCTGCTCGCTGATGGCCAGGGACCGCGGCGGCCCGGCCCTGGCCGGGCAGATGCTGATCTACCCGATGCTCGATGACCGGTTCGTGACCGGGTCCAGCCAGGAGCTCGACGGGGAGGGCATCTGGGACTACCCGTCCAACGCGACGGCGTGGACCATGCTGCTCGGGGACCGGCGCGGCCAGGACGGTGTCTCTGAGTACGCGGCGCCGGCCCGGGCCACCGACCTGTCCGGGCTGCCTCCCGCGTACGTGGAGCTGGGCAGCGTGGAGACGTTCCGCGACGAGGACCTCGACTACGCCCGGCGGATCTGGTCCGCCGGGGGGAGCGCCGAGCTGCACGTGTGGCCGGGCGGGTACCACGCCTTCGAGCTGATCTCGCCCGACTCGGCGCTCGCCGCCGCGGCCCTGCAGGTCAGGCTCGACTGGCTCCGGCGCCTGCTCCGGGCCCACTGATAGCGTCCGGCCATGGGCATCCCGCTGAGCGAGGCGATACTCAAACTGATCGACGGCAAGAACTACGCCGTGCTGGCCACCGTCAACCGGGACGGCAGCCCGCAGACCTCGGTCGTGTGGGTCGGCCGCGACGGTGAGGACCTGCTGTTCTCGACCGTGGAGGGACGCAGAAAACACCGGAACATGCTGCGCGACCCGCGGGTGAGCGTCAGCGTGATCGACTGGGAGGACCCGGAGAATTACATCGAGCTGCGCGGCCGGGTGACGATCGCACCGGACCCCGACCGGAAGGTCGACACGTGGCTGTCCTGGAAGTACGACGGCCGGGACCCCGGCCCGGACCGGCCCGGCGCGGTCAGGGTGGTCGTACGGATGGTGGTGGAGAAGGCCGCCGGCCACGCCGCCTGACGCACCGGGCCAGGACGGCCGGGTCAGGACGGCGGCGCGAAGAACTCCAGCGCGATGCCATCCGGGTCGCGGAAGGAGATGCCGGAGCCGTAGTGGGCGTCCTTGATCCCGCCGTGCGCGATTCCCAGCTCCTCCAGGCGTGTGACCCACGTCTGCAGCTCACCGCGGTCGCGGCACGCGAACGCCACGTGGTCCAGGCCGGTGCGGTGCTCGTCGAACCGGTCATCCGCGCCACCGGGATGGGTGTGCAAGCCGAGCAGCTGCCCCCCGCCGAGCACGAACACGGTGTGGTGAAAGCCGCCGGCCTCCTCGTCCTCATCGAGAACGGGCTCGGTGCCCAGCAGCCCGGCATACCAGCGGGTGCTTCGCTCGAGATCGGTCACGGTCACGGCGACGTGGGTGATCGGCGGGAACTCTGGCACGGAGAACCTCCTCGTTGATGGTGCACATATTCAACCGTTCAGCCAGGCCAGACGTGTGGTTTCGCGAATCACCGACAGCCGCACATCGCTTAGCTGCTCACGCCGGCTCGGTGGCCGGCGGTGATCGTGGTGTAGAGCCACTCGTCGATGAGCCTGGCCACGGACGACGTGGGCCGCCCGAGGTAGGCCCCGATCTGCCCCGGGGCCACGCCCAGCCCGCGGGCCTCGGCTTCGAGGTCCTGCGCCCAGCCCCGGCACGCCGTGAGGTGCCGGAGGAACGCCGCGTCGTCCCGGCCTGCCCCGGTGCGCAGGGAGATCGCGTTGTCCCAGGGCGTGATGGCGAGCGGGCGGATGAAGTAGAGCAGCTTGGCCGCGGCCGTGGGGCCGAACGCCCGGGTCCGGCCCGCCATGCTGACGGACGCAGGGCGCAGGTACACGCCGGCGTACGCACGGCTGGCCGCCTCCAGTTCGGCGTCCGTCAGCCGCGCGAGGCGCTGGTCCGGGCGCGGCAGCAGGTCCTGGCTGGCGGGCCACCACCCGGCGACGGAGTCCCCGAACACGTCGGGCTGGCCCGGCCCGGGATAGCCGATCCGGCACCCCCACTGGTTGAGCCACCGGTGCAGGCGCGCGGCCTGTGCGGGGTCGGCGAGATCGGGCTGCTCACCGACGTCACGCTGGGCCGCGTCCAGCGTGAGATCGGCCCTGGCACTGGCGGACAGCGAAAGAACGCGAGCCATCGCCGGCAGCGTGGGCGGCCGCAGCGGGGGCGGCCCTGATCCCGGTGCGGGCGTGCGCTGCCGTGGCATGCCACCACCCCCTCACCGGACCAGGCGCCGCCGACGCCGTCAGCGTAGTGAGGGGCAGTGACAAGGACCGGACCGGCTCAGGTTCGTGCTTGAGCGCGGTCCGGGTCAGACGGTCTGCTAGCTACTTCTTGAAGGCGTCCTTGACCTTCTCGCCCGCCTGCTTGATGTCTCCCTTGGACTCCTCCACCCGGCCCTCGGCCTCGAGGCCCGGGTCGTCGGCAGCCTTGCCGACGTTCTTCTTGACCTTGCCCTTCATCTGCTGCACCTTGTTGGCCGCCTTGTTCTCGGCGCTCATGTCGTCATCCCTTCGTCGGTTATCGCTGACCTAGCTGTCCGGCGCCGCCGGCCTGAAACATGGGCCGCGGTGTACTCCGCCGGGAGTACGCCGGGGCGAGTAGACGGCCCTCCAGGTGTCTCCGGCCGTACGACGCCTGCCGGGGGCGTGATCGCGAGCATGGAGCGGTCAGCACCCACGCGGCCCCGCAGGAGACCGAGCCATGTCGCAGCTACCCGCCGTACCCGCCACTCAGCGCCCGGCCGCCGCGGGCCCGGGCCACCCGCGCCCCGGGCGCCGCAGCCCGCTCGGCCGGCTCGGGCTCGGCTGCTACCGCCACCGCTGGCTCACCCTCGCCGTCTGGGTCGCCGGGCTGGCCTGCCTGATCACGCTGTGGACCAGGTTCGGCGCGGGCTACGACAACAGCTTCAGCGGCAGCGATCCGGGTCAGGCCGTGCTGAACGCGCATTTCCACCGCCAGTCCGGGGACCAGCTCACCCTGGCCATCCGTTCCAGGCAGGACATCCGCTCCCCCGCCACGGCGGCCCAGGTCGCCCGCGCGCTGGCCCCGCTGCGGCACGCGGCCGGGGTCACGTCGGTGACCAGCCCGTACCAGGCAGCGGGGCAGATCTCCCGGGACGGCCATATCGCGTTCGCGACCGTCCAGTTCAGCAAGCCGGGTTCGGCCATCGCGAACAGCGAGGCGCTGGCGCTGATGCAGGACGCGCGGGCGGCGTCCGGCCACGGCGTGACGTTCAGCCTCGGCGGCGACGTGGTCGACCTGGCCGAGACCCCGTACGGCGGCCCGACCGAGGGCGTCGGCGTGGTCGCGGCCGCGATCGTGCTGCTGATCGCGTTCGGGTCGCTGCTGGCCATGGGGCTGCCGGTGGTCACCGCGCTGTTCGACATCGGCTGCGGCCTGGCGCTGATCGCGCTGCTCGGGCACATCGTCCCGGCGCCGTCGTTCTCACCGATCGTCGCGGGCATGATCGGCCTCGGGGTCGGCATCGACTACGCGCTGTTCATCGTGACCAGGTTCCGCGAGGCCCTGCGGGCCGGTGAAGCGCCCCAGGACGCGGTGGTGACGGCGATGGGCACCGCGGGGCGGTCCGTGCTCACCGCGGGCGCGACCGTGGCCATCGGGGTGCTCGGCCTGCTCGTGCTGCGGCAGCCGCTGCTGAACGGCGTCGCGGTCGCCGCGGCCGTCACGGTCGCGATGACCGTGGCCGGTTCGCTGACCCTGCTCCCCGCGCTGCTGGGCTTCACCGGCACCCGGCTGGCCAAGCCCTCACGGTGGCGGCTGCGACGGCCGGCCGGAGGTCGGCCCGAGCGGACGCCACGCGGGGGGGTGCTGGGGGGTCGTCCCCCCCGGGCAACACGGCCGGCGGCTGAGCGGTGGGCTGGGGTCGTGCAGCGGCGGCCGGTGATCGCCGCGGTGCTGTCCGCCGCCGCTATCCTCGCGCTGGCCGCGCCCGCGCTGGGGCTGAAGCTGAGCTTCCCCGACGAGTCCGCCGAGGCGCGGGGCACCATGGGCTACGCGACGTACGCCACCATGGCCCAGGGGTTCGGCCCCGGGTTCGACGCGCCGCTGATCATCGCGGCCACACTGCCGCCAGGGTCCGCGGACACGTCCCGGCTCGCTGTATCGCATCTCGCGGATGCGGTCCGGGACACGCCCGGCGTGGCCGGCGTGACGCCAGCCCGGGTGAGCCCCGACGGGCGGGCCGCGATGATGATCGCCTATCCGGCCACCGGGGAGCAGGACCCGGCCACCGACACGCTGGTGAACCGGATCACCGGGACCGTTCTGCCGCGGGCCACCGCCGGGACACCGATCCGGGCCTACGTCACCGGGCCGAACGCGGGCAACGTGGCGTTCGCCGGCGTGGTGAGCCAGCGGCTGCCGTGGCTGGTCGCGATCGTGGTCGGCGTGTCGATGGTGGTGCTGACGGTCGCGTTCCGCTCGGTCACGGTGGCGGTCAAGGCCGCGGTGATGAACCTGCTGTCGATCTCGGCCGCCTATGGGGTGCTGGTGCTGGTCACGCAGCACGGCTGGGGCCGTCAGCTGTTCGGGTTCCCTGAGAACATGCCGGTGACCACCTGGGTGCCGATCTTCCTGTTCGTGATCCTGTTCGGCCTGTCCATGGACTACGAGGTGTTCCTGATCTCGCGGATCCGCGAGGTCTACGACGAGACCGGGGACAACGCGCTCGCCGTCGCCCGCGGCCTGTCCAGCACCGCCCGGGTGATCACGGCCGCCGCGGCGATCATGGTGGTGGTGTTCCTGTCGTTCGTGCTCGGCGCGAACGTCTCGGTCAAGCAGGTCGGCCTGGGCCTGGCGGCCGCGGTGCTGATCGACGCGACGCTGGTCCGGCTGGTGCTGGTTCCGGCGGTGATGGAACTGCTGGGCCGGGCGAACTGGTGGCTGCCGCGCCCGCTGGCCCGGATGCTGCCGCAGCCGGGGCGGTGACCGGGACCCGCCCGGCGATCGCGGTCCCGGCGCCGGGGCGGGCATCGATCTGGAGCGACCCGCCCAGCGCGGCCAGCCGGTCGGACATGTGCTGCAGCCCCGTGCCCGACTGACCGGGGCCGGAACCGTCGAAGCCCGGCCCGTCGTCCTCCACCCGGAACGCGACCTCCCCGTCCGACTCCCCGAGCCGGATGCGGACGGTCGCGTCCGGCGCGTGCCGGGCGGCGTTCTGCAGCGCCTCGGCACAGCAGAAGTACACGGCGGTCTCGACGTCGGGCGGGTACCGGCCGGTCCCGTCGGTGTCGACGGTGACCGGCTGTGCCGCCCGGCTCGCGTGCGCGGCGATCGCGGCGGGCAGGCCCTGGTCGGCGAGGACCGGAGGATAGATGCCGCGGGCGAGCTCGCGCAGCCCGGCCAGCGCGTCGCGGGTGTCGTCCTTGAGCCGGGCGAGCAGGGTGTGCTCGCGGCCGGCGTCCTCCCCGGCCAGGGACTCCGCCTGAGCCAGCCCGGCCGCGATGGCCAGCAGCCGCTGCTGGGCCCCGTCGTGGATGTCGCGCTCAATCCGCCGCCGCTGGTCGTCCTGGGCGGTCACGATCCGCAGCCGCGAGGCCCGGAGCTCGTCCAGCCGTTCGCTCAGCTGCTCGGTGAGGCCGACGTTGCGCAGCAGCAGCCCGGCCTGGGCAGCGAGGTCGCCGATGAGCTTGCCCTCGGCGGGGGTGAGCGGCTCACCGCGACGCTTGGCCACCGACAGCGCGCCGAGCACTTCGCCCTGGTGCCGGACGGGCGTGACCCGGTCGGCGCCGGTGATCTGCGGCGTGCCGTCCGGGGCCAGAGCCACTGCGGCGGGCGGGTCGGCGTCCGGGGGCCAGGACGCGCCGGCCCGGAGCTCGCCGCCGCGGCGCAGCCACACATCGGCCCGGCCGGCGCCGGTCCCCTCGGCCAGGATCCTGGCCATGCGGGGCAGCGCCTCCTCGGTGGCGTAGGTTCCGCCGATCTGCCCGGCGAACTGGCTCAGCGCCTCGTACGGGGTGGCCCGCTGGCCGTACACGAGCCGGTTCGCGACGCGCTGCACCCGTTCCCGCAGCGGCTGGAAACCGACCGCGACCACCGCGGTGGCCAGGATGGACAGGCCGAGGTTGGGCCGTGAGCCGGTTCCGGCCAGCGAGCCCGAGCCCAGGGAGCCGACCCCGGCCACGATCACGACGTAGACCGCGGTGATGAACGCGGCCAGCGAGCCGTAGACGATCGTTTTGCTGATCACGACGTCGATGTCGTACAGCCGGTACCGGAAGATCGCGATTCCGGCAGCGACCGGGATCAACGGGCCCAGGACCAGGAACGCGACCAGCGGGTTGTTGAGCACCAGGCCGGTGACGACCAGCCCGGCCGCGGTAACCACACCTGCGTACGCGAACCACTTGATCTGCTGGCGCACCGCGGCCGGCGACCGCCGGTACCGGACCACGCACGCGGCGGCCGCCACCACGGACAGCGGGATCAGGGCGGTCTGCAGGGTATTGAGCACTGGGTCGGCCAGACTGTCCGGGATCAGCCGAACCGGCGACGCCTGGATGACGGAGTTCTGGGCCCGCAAGGCCGCCCCGGACGTGGCGGCCAGGATCACCATCAGCGCCTCCACCGTGACGAGGATCCAGGCCACCACCCGCCAGCGCGGGGACGGCAGCCTGCCGTCCGGGAACACCAGCAGGGCCAGGGGGAACAACAGCCCGAGCTCGCCCGAGATGGCACCGGCCCAAGCCACCCAGGGCGCCGCCGGCGAGGCGGCGCCCGCCTGGGTGACGTATTCCGCGTAAGCGTCGGTGGCCAGCCCGGCCGCGAATCCCAGCCCCTCGGCCAGGAACAGCCAGCCGATCGGGTTGCCGGGCCGATAACCGGCCACGATCGCGCCCACGACGGCGAACGCCAGCAGCACGGGCGCGAACGCGAACGCGTCCATCAGGTTCCCGGCCGCGACACCGTAGCTGGCGCTCACGCCCAGCGCGACCACGGTCGCGGCGAACAGCCCCGCGGCCAGCAGCCCGGTCCGGGACCGGGTCACGCAGCCACCTCGGAGACCTGGGCGCGGATCCGGCCGGTGATGACCGTGCCCGCCCCGGGCGCTGACCGCACATCGAGACGGCCCCCGTGCGCGCTCAGCCGGTCGGCCATGCCCTGCAGGCCCGTGCCGTAGTCCCTGGCGCCCGGGTCGAAGCCCGCCCCGTCGTCGGTGACCTCGAACAGCAGCTGGTCCCCTGACGCCTCGAGCCGGACGCCGGCGTGGCTGGCGCCCGCGTACTTGGCCACGTTCTGCAGGGCCTCGAGGACGCAGAAGTACACCGCGGCCTCCACGTCCTGCGGGTACCTCCCGACGCCGTCGGCCGCCAGGGTGGTGGGCACCGGCGACTTCGCGGCCTGGGCCCGCAGCGCGGCGCGCAGGCCCTGGCTGGCCAGCAGCGGCGGGTAGATCCCGCGGGCCAGGTCGCGCAGGTCCTCGACGGCGTCCGCGGCCTCCTGGCGCAGCTCGGCGAGCAGCTCGCGCTCGCCGTCGGTGTCGTCGCCGATCAGGCCCGCGGCGATGTTCAGCTTGATGGCCATCGCCACGAGCTGCTGCTGGGCGCCGTCGTGGATGTTGCGCTCGATCCGGCGCCTTTCCTCGTCCTGCGCGGCGACCAGGCGCTGCCGGGAGGCCCGGATCTCCTCGAGCCTGGCGGTCAGCTGCTCCCACAGGCCGACGTTCCTGAGCACCAGGCCGGCCTGGGCGGCGAGGTCGGCCAGGAGCTTGGCCTCAGCCGGGGTGAGGGACTCGCCCGGGCGCTTGATCACCGACAGCGCGCCGAGCACCTCGCCCTGGTAGCGCACCAGCAGGACCCGGCCGCCGCCCGGGACTTCGGGGCCGCCACCCTGCCCGGCGGCGTCAGGGAACGGCTCCGCGCCGGGCGGCCAGGTGGCGTCGTCCCGGAACGTCCCCGCGACCTGGAGCCACACGTCGGCCCGGGCCGCCCCGGTGCCCTCGGCCAGGATCCGCGCCATGCGGGGCAGCAGTTCCTCGGTGGCGTAGGTTCCGGCGGTCCGCTCGGCAAACCGGGCGAGGACCTCGTACGGGGTGGCCCGCTTGCCGTAGACCAGCCGGTTGGCCAGGTGCTGGATCCGGGCCCGGACCGGCTGGAACGCCACCGCCACCACGGCCGTCGCGGCGATCGACAGCCCGAAGCTGGTCTGGTCGCCGTGCTGCGCGACCAGGGAGCCGATGCCCACCACGATCGCCACGTACACCGCGGTGATGAACGCCGCCAGAAGCCCGTAGACCAGGGTCTTGTTGATCACGACGTCGATGTCGTAGAGGTGGTAGCGGAAGATGGCGATACCGATAGCGCAGGGGATGAGGGCGACTCCTCCGCTGCTCAGGGCGTTCTGCAGGTTGTTGGCCGCGTTGGTCGGCCCCATAAAGTGCTCGGCAACTAGCTCGGCCAGCAGGGCCAGCACGATCAGCGCGCCCGCGTACACCAGCCACTTCAGCTGCTCGCGCTCGACCGTGGCGGCCCGCCGGTACCGGAACACCAGGGAGACGAGGGCGGCCAGGCCGGTGCCGACGATCAGCAGCACGCCGCCGATGGCCAGGACCACGAAGACGTCCCCGGCGGGCGCCGCCACGCCGACGGGATTCGGCGTCGGCGTGTCATCGCTGATGATCCGCGGGGCAAAACTGTTACCCAGGACCCACCCGGCGATACCGGCCGCGGCCGCCCAGGCCACCGGCCGCCAGCGGCGCGAGGGCAGGTGCCCGGTGGGGAACAGCAGCAGCACGAAGACCGCGAGCCCGATGCCGAACAGCCAGATCCAGCCCATCCAGCTTACGAAGGTCAGCGCGCCAGGAAAATGCGCGAGCAGCACCTCGCTGATGCCGGCCGCATACGACAGGCCGGTCACGGACAGTAGCCATCCGATGGGATTGCCGGGACGCTTCCACACGAGCAAGGCGCCAACCGTGGCGAAACCCGTGACGAACGCGATCCCGGCGACGCCGTCCGCCCCGCTTCCCTGCTGGTTGACTAGGCTGCCCGGCAGCGGACGGACAGCGGTGTAGATCAGGGCGGTAACCGTCACCGTCAGCGTCAGCGCCCAGCTGCAGCACGCGCACCAGAAGGCGGTCCGGGGAGATATGGCCCGGCCTACGGGGGGGCGAGGCCAGGGGACACGCTTCATGTATCACCTCTTCAGGGATGATTATTCGCTGGCCAGCGCCGGGGCAGAAGGGTACGACCCAGTGCTGGCCCGAAAGCCAACACGAGACTCCCAGGGAAGCCAGCACCACCCGCCCTCAGCGCCCGCGGCGGGCCCGGCGGCCGTGGCGCGCCAGGGGTGGGTACCTGAGCCCGCCGGCCGGGAACCGCGGACGCTGCTGGAGCGGCTCCCGGCACGGATGCCGGACACGTTGACGCATCCATTGTTAGCGCTCACAATGGCGGCAACTACCTAACTATGTCCGCTGTTGTTGTTACGGAACGAATTGTTAGCGCTAACAATCCATGGGACAGGAACTGACCCGCGCGGCGGCCAGCACCGCCAACGGCGCCCGCGCCGAGCCATGGACCTGCCATGGCCAATCCAGCCAGCAATAGAGCCCCGGATAAGAAAGGCAGGTAGGCACATGACCATCCGGTCCCCGCTTCAGTCCCTGAGGCAGGCATTACTCCTGCTGGGCGCGGCGCTGCTGCTCGCAGCGGGCGCCCTGGTGGCCGCGGCCGCGCCCCCGGCCGCGGCGGCGTCGCTGCCCTGCGACATCTACGCCGGCGCGGGCACCCCGTGCGTGGCAGCGCACAGCACGACCCGGGCCCTGTACGCCAGCTACAACGGCCCGCTCTACCAGGTACGCCGCGCGTCCGACGGCGCGACCACCAACATCAGCCCCCTCAGCGCGGGCGGGGTCGCCAATGCTGCGGCGCAGGACTCCTTCTGCGCCGGCACGACCTGCGTCATCACCGAGATCTACGACCAGTCCGGCCACGGCAACAACCTCACCCAGGCACCCGCGGGCGGGGCGGCCGGCGGCCCTGACAACCTCGCGAGCGCGACCGCGGCGCCGGTCATGGTCGGCGGCCACAAGGCCTACGGCGTCTACGTGGCGGCCGGCACCGGGTACCGCGACGACAGAACCTCGGGCATCGCGACCGGCGACGCCGCCGAAGGCGAGTACGCGATCTTTGACGGCACCCACGTCAACAACGGCTGCTGCTTCGACTACGGGAATGCCGAGACCAACAACGACGACAACGGTGCCGGCCACATGGAAGCGATCTACTTCGGCACCGAGAAAACCTGGGGCTTCGGTTCGGGCAACGGGCCGTGGATCATGGCCGACATGGAGAACGGCCTGTTCTCCGGCTCGAATGCGGGCCTGAACTCGGGCGACCCGACCATCGCCAACCGGTTCACCACCGCCATGATCGAGGGCGAGCCGAACCAGTGGGCCATCCTGGGCGGTAACGCGCAGTCCGGTGGCCTGTCCACGTTCTTCAGCGGCGTTCGTCCCGCCGGCTACAACCCGATGCACAAGGAGGGGGCGATCATCCTCGGCATCGGCGGCGACAACAGCAAGAGTTCCGCCGGCACCTTCTACGAAGGCGTCATGACCTCGGGCTATCCGTCAGCGGCCACCGAGAGCGCGGTCCAGGCCAGCATCGTCTCGGCCGGCTACGCACCGAATACCGCCAGCGGGGCGACCGGGACGATCGTGTCCGGCCTCAGCAGCTCCGAGTGCGTGGACAACAACAACGGCAGCGGCACCAACGGCAACAAGGTGCAGATCTGGACGTGCGACGGCAACGCCTCCGCGCAGAACTGGACCGTCAACAGCAACGGCACCCTCACCATCGACGGCGGCTGCATGGACATCACCGGCGCCAACTACTCCAACGGCACCCTCATCGAGTGGTGGACGTGCAACGGGGGTGCTAATCAGCAGTGGCAGGCAGTGAACGGGCAACTGGTCAACCCAGCGTCAGGCAAATGCCTCGACGACCCGAACTCCAATACCACCAATGGCACACAGCTGATCCTCTACACCTGTAACGGCGGCACCAACCAGCAATGGCATCTGCCCTAGTCAGCTGACGGTGGCCAGCATCCGGACCGCGCCCCGACCGGAAGCGGGCTGACGGGCGGCTGTCGCCTTTGACAAAACACCTATCAAAGTGATATCACTTTGATAGGTGACCCGGAGTGGCCGGACACCGAAGGCCACAGGAGACATCCCATGTACGCACTGAATGACAACGCCGCTCCCCGCGATCCTCCTGGCAATACCATGAGGACCCTCCTCCATCAAATGCGTCCCTGGCCACCCGCGTGGCGCAGGCCAGTGGAGGACCGGCCGCCGTACGCCGTGTGGGTCATCGGGGGCCTGGTCGTCTGGGCATTCATCCTGGCTGGCTTCATGGTATGGGACCTGCACAGCACATCCCGTACCGCCATCTGGGCCATCTTCGCAGGCTGGTGCATCGGCGTGCTCGGTGCATCCATTGCCAGGAAGATCTACAGGTAAGGCATTTCATCGACCGGGAACTCCCCCAGCTTCGACAGGCTCCAGGCAGAGAAGGGCACGTCACGCTCGCGGGAGGTCAGTGGGCACAGCGGGGCGGGGCGGCCGTGGACGGCATCCGCCAGGCCGCGGCCGCGGCGGCGATGACCTGGGCCGCCTCACGCATCGGCTGCTGCCGGCCGGTCACCTGAACGTTGCTGAGGAAGCGGCTCACCGTCTGCTCCACCGGGACGCTGCCCAGCAGGCTGCCGTGCATGGCGGGCACCACGATGACGTTCGGCGGCAGGTCGCACACGGGCAGGGTGACCGCGTCGGCCAGCGGGATCATGGCCAGCCAGCGGAGCCGCTGCCCGTGCCGGGCGGCCGCGGCGGCGAATGCGGCCCCGTCGCTGCTGACCGAGTTGATCAACTCCTGCGCCCCGGACGGCCCGAACGGCGACAGCGCACCGGCCACCCGGACCAGCGCGTCCAGGGCCTTCCCGGACACCGGGTCGCCGTATTCGCCCGCGGGAACGGCGCGCTGCGCGCGCCCGGGGTCGACGATCGGGCTGAGCAGCACCACGGACTTCACCGGGACGCCGGGGTGCCGGGCCAGCATCGCGTACACGCCGAGCGTGCCCTCACTCTCGGCCACGATGTCGACCGGCCGGCCCGTTTCCCTGTGCAGCCGCCAGACCTGGGCGGCGATCCGGTCGCCCAGCGCCGGGAGCGGCAGGTCGGTGTCGCCCGACCCGTACGGCAGCGGCTGGCCCTTGGCGTTCAGGCCCAGGTAGGAGAACGGCCGCACCTGGCTGGGCGGCCCGAGCTGCCTCAGTGCGGCCGACGGTGAGCAGCAGGAGGACCCGAATCCGGGGATGACCAGCACCGCGGAGGTGAGCCTGCGGGTGTCAGCGCGGCCCTCCGACTGGCCCAGGTTGAGGCCCATGGTGGCCGCCCGCCCGGTGGCGGCCGGTGGCCCGCCCGTCTCCGGCGTGTGGCTGGCCATGACGAACAGCAGCCGGGTCACGCCGATGATCAGCGCCAGCGCCGTGGCCGCGGCCAGCGGGGACAGCGGCGCGGGCCAGGTCCCCGACCACGGGCCCTTCGCGACCCGGCCCCAGGCGTGCCGTACGGTACCCCCCCAGAGCTCGTTTCCCCAGGTCACCGGGGCGGGGCTGACCTGCCAGGGCACTGGCGCCTCGTGCCGGGTCACGGCGGCGGCCACCCCGTACCAGGCGCGTGCGTTGACCAGGCCCGCCAGCCCGGCCACCGCGACCGCGGGCACGGTGGGCAGGCTGGCGATCACGGCCGCGGCCGCCGACAGGGTCACGAAGCTGGCCAGCAGCCAGCCCACGGCCCGGGCCGGAGGCAGGGCCCGCCACCAGGAGCCGAGCAGCCCGCCGTGCGCCAGCGGGATCAGGATCAGCAGCATGGCCGGCAGCGCGGCCAGGTACGGCCAGGAAAACGGCAGCAGCGAGACGCCGAACAGCAGGGTCACGACCGGCGACAGCAGGACGCTGACGATCACCGTGAACACGATGCAGCGGCCGAACGTGCCCGCGTAGGAGGGCCGGGGCAGCCGGTACGGCCAGGCCAGCCGGATCAGCGCCATGCTCAGCGCGGCCCGGGCCAGCACCAGCCCGGCGAAGGTCAGCGCGAAGCCGTCCCAGGACCGGTTGTAGCCGAACAGCCAGCGCAGGTCGTAGAAGATCCCCAGCGGCGGCAGGGCGGTGACCTGAGGCGCCAGCGGCCGGGCGGCGGGGGCGGCGACCGAGAGCAGGCCAGCCTGCAGCACGGCGCCGCCGACGGCCAGCGCTATGAGCCCGCGATGCCGCAGGAACCCGTCCGCCGGCATGTCGCGCCCTGCAGGTCTAATCCGCTCCCGCTGCGCTTCCACTCACTCGCTGCAACCGAGGGCCGGCGCAGGTCATTCCGCGCTGGCGGGCCCGGATGTGATCTATCTGAGGACCCCAGGCCAGCATCTGGCGTAACGGCACAAAGTTGGCCAAGATGATCAGCACATTGCCTGTCCGGGGAGGGAGCAGACGATGGCGGGTGCCGACTCCGATCAGCTGTCCGGGCTGCCGCTGGCCGAGTACCGCCCGTACTCCCGGCTGCGGCTGCCGCAGAGCACCGTGCCGCGGGCCAGCGGGCCAGCGGTCGACGGGCACACCCACATCGGGCGCTGGCTCACCGGCGACCGCTGGGCGGTTCCTGACGTGGCGGCGTTCGTGGGCCTGATGGACTCCTGCAACGTCGCCGCGGTGGTCAACCTCGACGGGCTTTGGGGCCACGAGCTCGAGGCGAACCTCGATCGGTACGACCGGTCCCATCCGCACCGGTTTGCCACGTTCTGCCACGTCGACTGGGCGGCGCTGCGCGGCCGGGACGCCGAGGCGGAGCTGGCCGCCAGCCTTGAGCGGTCCGTGGCGGCGGGCGCCCGCGGGCTGAAGGTATGGAAGGACCTGGGGCTGGGCGTCGAGGACGGCGACGGCAAACTGGTCCTGCCGGACGACCCGCGGCTGGACGGGCTGTGGGAGACCGCGCCGGCTCGGGGTGCCGATCGCCATCCACACCGCCGACCCGGTGGCGTTCTTCGACCCGGTGGACGCGAGCAATGAGCGCCTCGAGGAGCTGCTGGCCCGCCCCGACTGGTCGTTCTGCGACCCCAGGTTCCCCCGGTTCGAGCGGCTCATGGCCGCGCTCGAGGCGATCGTCGCGGCGCATCCCGCCACGACGTTCATTGGCGTGCACGCCGGCTGCTGCGCGGAGGATCTCGCCTGGGTGAGCCAGATGCTGGAGCAGTACCCGAACTTCAACATCGACATCGCGGCGCGGATCGCCGAGCTCGGCCGGCAGCCACGGGCCACCCGGGCCATGATCATGAACCACCCGGGCCGGGTGCTGTTCGGCACCGACGAGATCCCGCCGAACCGGTCCACTTACGAGATCTACTTCCGGTTCCTGGAGACGGCGGACGAGTGCTTCCCCTACTCCCCGGACAACCCGCCGGGCTCGGGCCGCTGGCCGATCTCGGGCCTGGACCTGCCCGCCGACGTGCTGGCCGGGGTCTACGCCGGGAACGCCGGGCGGCTCATCCCGGGCCTGGCGGCCCCGGCCGATGGCGAGGCCGGCCGGTAACCGCCGGCCGCACCCAGCGTGAGCCGGGAGGACGGCCGCGCCGCGCTCAGCCGGTGGTGCGCCGCCGGTAGAGGAGGGTGGCGAGCGGGGCGAAGATCGCCAGAAGCACGACCGACCACAGCAGCGAGGCGGCTACCGGGTGCTGCATGGGCCAGGCCTGGATGGCCGCCGACGGATTGGGGTTGCCGAACAGGTGGCGGGCGGCGGCGGTCACTGCGCTGACCGGGTTCCAGTCGGCGATGACTCGCAGCACTTCCGGCATGCGCTGGGTGGGGACCAGCGCGTTGGAGACGATGGCCAGGGGAAAGAGGATGACGAGGCCGATCCCCTGCGCCGATTCCGGGCCCTTGCTGACTATGCCAAGGCAGGCGCAGCCCCAGGACAGGGCGTAGCTGAACAGCAGGAAGACACCGAACCCGCCGATCACCGCCGGGATGCTCGCGTCTGTCCGCCAGCCGATCGCGAGGCCGGTGGCGGCGACGATGAGGGCGCACAGGGCGGCAGTCAGCAGGTCAGCGAGGGACCGCCCGACGAGCACGGCGGCTCGCCACATGGGAAGGGTCCTGAAGCGGTCGATGACGCCGCTGTTGAGGTCGGTGCACAGTCCGACCGCGGTGCCCATCGACGAGGTGGTGAGGTTCAGCGCGAGCAGGCCGGCGATGGCGAAGTCGGCATAGCTGCCGCCGCCGGGCAGGACGACCCCGGAGCCGAACACGTAGACGAACAGCAGCGTGAACAGCACCGGCTGGATGGTGACATCGGAGAGCTGCAGCGGCTCACGCGCGATGTGCACGAGGTTGCGGCCGGTCAGGACGATGACATCGCCGAACTGCCGCACGAGGCGGCGCGATCGCGGCGGCCGCAGAACCGGGGCGGCGGGCGTGAGCGTGGTGAGCGTCATGACCGGGCTACCTCCAGGCTGGATTCATCGCGGTCCTCGTCCGTCTCCGCGGGGGCGCCGGTGAGCGCGAAGAACACGTCGTCGAGTGAGGGCTGATGGACCTCCACGTCGTCGACGGTGATCCCGGCGGCGTCGAGGGCGCGCACGACCGTGGTGGCCAGCCCGCCCCCGCTGCGCACCGGCGCCCGCAGCCGCCGCCCGTCGTGGCTCAGGTGCACGGGGCCGGCCACGAACGGCTCCAGGGCGCCCGGAGCGGCGGGGTTGGCTTCGCTGAGCGTGACCTCGAGCCGGGCTCCCCCGGTCTGCGTCTTGAGCTCGGCTGGCGTGCCGCCGGCGATCACGTGACCGCGGTCGATAACCGCGATCCGGTCGGCGAGCTCGTCCGCCTCGTCGAGGTACTGGGTGGTCAGCAGCAGGGTCACGCCATCGGCGACGAGCTCGCGGATCACATTCCACATCCGGAGCCTGGCCGCGGGGTCGAGCCCGGTCGTCGGCTCGTCGAGGAAGAGCACAGGTGGCCGGGTCACCAGGCCGGCGGCGAGGTCGAGGCGCCGGCGCATCCCGCCCGAGTACTCCTTGAGCATCCGGTCGGCGGCATCGGCGAGATCGAACTGGCCGAGGAGCTCGGCCGCCCGCGCCCGTGCCTCGCCGCGGCGCAGGCCGCTCAGCCGCCCGATCATCACCAGGTTCTGGCGGCCGGTCAGGATCTCGTCGACGGTGGCGTCCTGAGCCGTCACGCCGATGTTGCGCTGCACGGCGGCCGCCTCCCTGACCACGTCGTGGCCGGCGACCCGGGCCCGGCCGCTGTCGGGCAGGGACAGGGTGGTCAGGATGCGGACCGCCGTGGTCTTGCCCGCGCCGTTCGGCCCGAGCACACCGAGGATGGACCCGGCCGGGACCTGGAGGTCGACGCCGGCCAGGGCGACGGTAGGGCCGTACCGCTTGGTCAGACCCTCGGCCTCGATCATCAGAGAGCTCACTGGTGCCTCGGCTTACTTGTCAACTAGTAAGGACGCTACAGTCAGGTAGGTAATCATCGCTCCTTACTGGTTGTCAAGTAAGATGACAGGCATGCCCCGACGTTCCTCAGCCACGGCCGGGCGGCCCCTGGCCGGTGCCGGCGGGCACCCCGACGAAGGTGACACCCGCGAGCGGATCCTCGACGTCGCGCTGGACTTGTTCATCGAGCAGGGCTACGACAAGACCTCGCTGCGCCAGATCGCCGAGCCGCTCGGCTTCACCCAGGCCGCGATCTACTACCACTTCGCCGCCAAAGAGGACATCCTGATCGCGCTGCACCTGCGCCTGCACCAGCTGGCCCGGCCAGCCTTCGACCGGCTGGCCATGGAGACAGGCCCGCCGGGATGGGCCGCCGTGCTGTGCGGGCTCGTCGACACGATGCTGGCCAACCGCAAGCTGTTCATCCTCCACGAGCGCAACCAGACAGCCCTCTCAGCCCTGCACATCAAGGGACACGACGGCGATCACGAGGACATGGAACAGCAGTTCCGCCAGATTCTGGGTGACCCGGCCATCCCCGCCCGCGACCGGGTCAGGCTGAGCTGCGCCCTCGGGGCGCTCCTGAGCAGCCTGATGTCAGTCAGCGACCTCGAGGATCTCGCCCCCGCGACCTACGGTGACCTCCTTCGCGAGGCCATCACCGACCTGCTCGAGCCACGGGACATCCCAGCCGCCGGCCGTACCCCGGTATGAGCTGAGAGGGCGGCCGCGCCGGGCTACCCCGCAGGTATGACGGCGATCTCGCTCTCCGGGGGGATGACGTGGCCCGGGCCGGCGGGGCAGCCTTCTGGTGGGCACCGGTTTCCGAGAGACCCGGTGCCCACCACATGAGCAGGATCATCAGCGGCGGCCGCGATCCACGGGGGCGGTTACGGCGGCCGGCCCGGGGTCCGGCCCCGCACCCGGGGCGGTGGGCCGGACCTGCGGGCGGTTCAGCCCTCGCGGACGCCGGCCTCGATCCTGTCACCGAGGTTCTTGTCGATGCTGCGCCAGTACTGGAAGGCGCGCTGCAGGACCGGCTCGGTCACGCCGTCCAGCAGGTGGCCAACCACGTTGCTGACCAGCCGCTCGCGCGCCGCGTCGTCGAGCACCTCGCGGACCAGGGTGCCGGGCTGGCCGAAGTCGTCGTCCTGGTCGCGCAGGGTGTACGCGGAGCGCACCATCTCGCCGTCGGAGTACCAGCTGGCCGGCTTAAAGCGCTCGCTGTCGGCCTGCGGGCCGCCCTTGGAGTTCGGTGCGTACACCGGATCCGACACGTTGCGGATCCGCATCGCCCCGTCCTTGCTGTAGCTGTGGACCTCCACCCGGGGCGTGTTCACCGGGATCTGCTTGTAGTTCACGCCGAGCCGGGCCCGGTGCGCGTCGGCGTAGGAGAAGCCGCGGGCCAGCAGCATCTTGTCCGGGCTCAGCGCGATGCCCGGCACGAGGTTGTTCGGCTCGAACGCGGCCTGCTCCATCTCGGTGTGGTAGTCGGTCAGGTTGCGGTCGAGGGTCAGCCGGCCGACCTCGATCAGCGGGTAGTCGCTGTGCGGCCACACCTTGGTCAGGTCGAACGGGTTGAACCGGTAGGTCTTGGCCTCCTCGAACGGCATGATCTGCATCTTCAGCGTCCAGCCCGGGTGGTCGCCGCGGGCGATCGCCTGGTACAGGTCACGCTGGTGGTAGTCGCCGTCCGACGCGGCCATCGCATCACCCTCGGCCTGGGTCAGGTACTCGACGCCCTGGTCGGTCTTGAAGTGGTACTTCACCCAGAACCGCTCGCCACCGGGGTTGATCCACATGTAGGTGTGGGAGCTGTACCCGTTCATGTGCCGCCAGCTGCGCGGGATCCCGCGGTCGCCCATCAGCCAGGTCACCTGGTGCGCCGACTCCGGGGACAGGGTCCAGAAGTCCCACTGCATGTCGTGGTCGCGGAGGTTGTTGTCGGCCCGGCGCTTCTGTGACCGGATGAAGTGCTGGAACTTGAGCGGGTCGCGGATGAAGAACACCGGGGTGTTGTTCCCGACCATGTCGTAGTTGCCCTCGGACGTGTAGAACTTCAGCGCGAAGCCGCGCGGGTCGCGCCAGGTGTCGGGGCTGCCCCGCTCGCCGGCCACGGTCGAGAACCGGATCAGCGTGTCCGTGCGGGCACCCGGCTGGAACACCGCGGCCTTGGTGTACGCGCTGACGTCGTTCGTCACCTCGAAGTGGCCGAACGCGCCGCCGCCCTTGGCGTGCGGCTGGCGCTCGGGGATGCGTTCCCGGTTGAAGTTCGCCATCTGCTCGATCAGGTAGTGATCTTGCAGAAGGATCGGGCCGTCCGGGCCTACGGTCAGCGAATGCTCGTCGCTCTCAACTGGTCCGCCGGCATCCGTGGTCGTCATCGGGTTGTCGGTCACGGCCATGCCTCCTCGTCGTCGCTCGTTTCGTCCACAGAGCCTTCTACCGCTCCACAGCCCGGGTACACCTCCGCGGTGCCAACGGGTGCTCGGTGACCGTCTGGGTGGTAAACACATGACATGACCGGATCTTCTGCCGCCCTGGACCTGGCCGACGTTCTCGCC
Source organism: uncultured Actinomycetota bacterium (assembly GCA_963844655.1). Classification (GTDB taxonomy): domain Bacteria; phylum Actinomycetota; class Actinomycetes; order Streptosporangiales; family Streptosporangiaceae; genus JASHPR01. Next base: position 480,956 of record CAWJPA010000004.1, read on the forward strand.
GCACGCCAGCGCATCGCGCCCTACCTGCGCCCGACACCGCTGTTCCGCTATCCCGCGCTGGACGCGATGACCGGGGCGCGGGTCTGGGTCAAGCACGAGAACCATCAGCCGGTGGGGGCGTTCAAGGTCCGCGGCGGCGTGAACCTGGTCAGCCGCCTGGACGCGGACGAGCGGGGTCGGGGCGTGATCTCGGCCTCGACCGGGAACCATGGCCAGTCGGTCGCGTACGCGGCGGACCTGTTCGGCGTGCGCGCGGTCATCTGCGTGCCAGCGCAGGCCAACCCGGTCAAGGTCGAGTCGATGCGGGCGCTCGGCGCCGAGGTGATCAGCTACGGCCGTGACTTCGACGAGGCGCGGGAGCACTGCGAGAAGCAGGCCGCCGACCACCGGTACCGGTACATCCACTCCGGGAACGAGCCGGCGCTGATCGCGGGCGTGGCTACCTACACCCTGGAAATCCTCGAAGCCCAGCCCGACACCGAGGTGATCGTGGTCCCGGTCGGCGGCGGCAGCGGCGCGGCCGGGGCCTGCGTGGTGGCCAAGGCCGTGCGCCCCTCGGTCGAGGTGATCGGCGTCCAGTCCGAGGCCGCCCCGGCGGCCTACCGGTCCTGGCGGGGCCGCAGCCTCGTCGAGGACGCCACCAGCACGTTCGCCGAGGGACTGGCCACGCGGACCGCGTTCGAGCTGCCGCAGCAGATCATGTGGGAGCTGCTGGACGACTTCGTCCTGGTGTCCGACGAAGCGCTGCGGTGCGCGACGCGGGTGATGATCGAGAAGACCCGCAATCTGGTCGAGCCGGCCGGCGCGGCCGCCCTGGCCGCGGTGCTGGGTGAACCCCGGCGGTTCGCCGGGCGGAAGGTCGCGATCGTGTGCAGCGGAGGCAACATCAGCCCGGCGCACCTGGTGACGCTGTGGCCCTGAGCGCGGACGAGAACAGGCGTTGTATACATTAAAGACAATACGTAAACAGACATTTTCCGGTACAAAGGCCGGCTAGCTTCTGATATAAGCCACTGTTTGCTAAGGCGGGGCATGTTCCTATTCGAATGCGAGGCGACATTCGAGGCAGAGCCAGCTGCGGTCTGGAAGGCGTGGACCGACGTAGCCCGCTGGCCTGAGTGGGATGTCAGCAAGGAAATCGCCCGGCTCGACGGACCGTTCGAGCCGGGAGTCTCCGGCTGGGCCAAGCAGCGGGGCAACCTGGGCGGCGCCTTCACCATCACCGCTGTGGACGACGGCCGGCGGTGGGTCACCGAGTGCCCGATGCCCATGGGCAAGGTCATTTTCGAGCACGTGATCGAGCCAGTCGCCGCGGGGCGGGTCCGGGTGATCAAGAGGGCCGAGGTGCAGGGCGGCTTCGGGACCCTGCTCCGGCTGCTCGCCCCGCGGATGCGCCGCGAGAACATCGAGTCCCTGAGCGCCCTGGAACGGCGGATGTCCGCATAGCACCTGTCAATCTGCGGGCCGGCGAGCCTGATTCACTTCGCGGGCGACCGCCCAGGCGTCGGCCACCGGACCCACGTGCCTGAGCTTGTCGGGGTTGATCACCGAGCGGATCGCCTGGATCTGCCCGTCGAGTATGTCGAGCGCCAGCGTGGTGAGGACCTTGCCGTCCCGGTCGCGGAAGATCGCGCCAGGCTGGCCGTTCACCTGGTGGGGCTGCACCGTCACGTCGATCCGGACCAGCCAGGGGAAGACCGAGGCCAGCACCCGGGCGACATTGTCGGCGCCCATGACCGCCCTGGCCAACTGCGGGGCCTTGCCGCCGCTGTCCGCGACGATCTGAACGTCGGCGGCGAGCAGTTCCCGCAGGCCGTCCACGTCGCCTTCCCTGAGCGCGTCGAAGAACCGTGCCGCCAGTTCCTCTCGCTCCCGGCGGTCCGCCTCGAACCGGGGGCGCCCCGCGTTCATGTGGCGCCGTGCCCGCACCGCGAGCTGGCGGCAGGCCGCCTCCGACCTACCCACCGCCGACGCGACCTCGGGGAAGCCGAACCCGAAAACCTCCCGCAGCACAAAGATCGCCCGCTCGAGCGCGCTGAGCCGCTCGAGCAGCAGCAAGGCCGCCATCGACACCGAGTCGGCCAGCTCCGCCGACCGCTCCGGGTCCTCGTAGGGATCGGTGAGCAGCGGCTCAGGGAACCACTGCCCGACGTACTCCTCCCGCCGGACGCGGGCCGACCGCAGGATGTCGATTGAGATCCGGGTGACCGCGGCCGAGAGGAAGGCCCTGGCCGACCTGGGTTGTGCCGGGGAGGTCTCGTAGCGCAGCCAGGTCTCCTGGACCGCGTCCTCGGCCTCGCTCACGCTGCCGAGGATCCGGTAGGCGATCGAGAACAGCAGCGGCCGCAGCTCCTCGAACTCCTCGGCGCGGCTCACGCGAGCTCTTCCCTGAAGCCCTGCCGCCATGAGGGGTAGCGCAGTGTCCAGCCCAGCTCCCGCTTGGCCTTGGCGTTGGAGAAGCCGCGCCCCTCGGTCATCATGATCACTGCCATTTCCCCCGCCAGCAGCCGGGCCAGCCCCTTGGGGATCCGTACCGGCCGCTTCGCCCCTGCGCACGCCGCCAGGTAAGGCAGCCACTCGCTGGCCGGGGCGGGCTCGTCGTCGACGATGTTGAACACGCCGCTCGCCTTGTGCTCCATGGCCAGGACGGTAGCGCTCGCTGCGTCGTCGAGATGCACCCAGGACATGTAGCCCGTACCGCCCCCGACCAGCGGGAACTGCCGCTTGCGCACAAGCCCGACCCAGTCGTCGATGGCGCCAGGGCCGTACAGGCTGCCGTAGCGCAGGACCGCGCCACCAGCCCCGGCGACCACCTCCTCGAGGTGCCGGAGCGCCTCCGCTCCCCTGCGCGCGGCCGCCGGGCCCGGGTCCACCGGGTCCTCTTCGGTCTTCACCCATCCACCCTCGCGGAGGCCGTTAAAGGCGCCAAAGCTCTGCGCGACGACATGGGATACGCCCGTCGCCTCGGCGGCGGCCAGCAAGTGATCCGTCCCCTCGGAGCGCAGCCGGATGGTGGTGGCGAAGAAGCGGTCGGGGTGCTTCAAATCGGGCTTTCCTGCGTGCGCCGCAGAAATTGCGGTCATCTGGTGCACGATCGCGTCCGGCCTGGCCGCAGCCACCGCCTCACCGACCGACACCGCATCCAGCCCGTCCATCACGACGCCGTCTGCGCCCAGCTGCTCCAGCAAGCTCAGCTTGGCCGGGCTTGTCGTCGTAGCCGTCACCTGGTGGCCACGGACCACGAGCTGCGGGACCAGCCGCCCCCCCACGGCCCCAGCCCCACCTGCCACGAACACCCGCACAGCCATCACCTTCCTGATCCCGGAATTGACTCTCAACCCTGAGACGAGACAGCCCTGGCCGTCTGTGACATGGGGAGCGAAAAACAGTGGCGGAAGATCGTTGGCGGCTGGCGGCCGATCCGCCCGCACTCCGCTCAGGATGAGGGTCCAGGCTCCCCGGGCGCGTCGCGATCGGCGTGGGTGAGCAGGCGGGACTTGACCTCGTTCTTGAGCACCTTGCCGACCTTGGAACGGGGCAGGTCCGGCCACACCTCGACCTGCTTGGGCGTCTTGACGCTGCCCAGGCGGCCCTTGACGAACGCGCGGATGTCATCGCCGGCGACGTCCTGGCCCGGGTAGGGCTGAATGACCGCGGTGACGCGCTCGCCCCACTTGTCGTCCGGCAGCCCGATGACTGCGCAGTCCAGCACGCCGGGGTGCGCCAGCAGGGCCTGCTCGACCTCGGCGGAGTAGACGTTGAACCCGCCCGTGATGATCATGTCCTTGGCCCGGTCCACGATATAGAGATAGTTACCGGCGTCGAGGTAGCCGATGTCGCCGGTGTGGTGCCAGCCGTGCCGCGACGCCTCAGCCGAGGCCGCCGGGTCCTTGTAGTAGCCGGCCATCACCAGCGGGCCGCGGACCACGATCTCGCCGCGCTCCCCGGTCGGGAGCAGCCTGCCCTGGTCATCCATGATCGCCACGGTCACCAGCGGCGTCGGGCGCCCGGCGGAGGCGAAGCGCTCCCTGGCCAGGGTGCCGTCGGCGTGCAGGTGATCGCCCGGCGCCATGGTGGAGATCATCATCGGCGCCTCGGTCTGCCCGAACAGCTGCGCCATGACCGGGCCGATCGCGCCGATGGCCTGCTCCAGGCGGGCCGCTGACATCGGGGCGGCCCCGTACCAGAGGCACTGCAGGGACGTCAGGTCGGCCTCGGCCAGCCCCGGCTGGTCGAGCAGCAGGTAGATCAGGGTGGGCGGCAGGAAGGCGTGGGTGACCCGGTGCCGGCCGATCAGGGCGAGGAACTCCTCCAGGTCGGGCGCGGGCATGATGACGATCTCCCCGCCGAGCGTCATGATCGGGAAGCACAGGACGCCGGCGGCGTGGGTGAGCGGGGCGAGCGCGAGGTAGGCGGGCCGCCCGGCGAAGGGGTAGCTCATCAGGGTCAGCGCCGTCATCGTCTCGATGTTGTGCCCGGTGAGCAGCACCCCTTTGGGCTGGCCGGTGGTGCCCCCGGTGCCCGCGATCATGACGATGTCGTCGGCCGGCCCGGCCTCCCAGGGCTCATCCGGCAGCCCGTCCAGCCAGGACGCGAACGTGACCGCCCCCGGGACGCTCTCGTCGAGGCAAACCAGCGTGGTGATCTTCGGCAGGTCCGGGGCAATCCGCGCGACGAGTGGCGTAAAGGAACTCTGGAAGATCAGGCAGGAGCAGTCGAACAAGTCCAGCAGCGCGCGGTTCTCTGCGGCCTCGTTGCGGGGGTTGACCGGGCACCACACCGCCCCGGCCCGGGCGATGCCGAACACGCAGCAGAACGCGACGGGATCGTTGCCGGACAGGATCGCCACCTTGTCGCCCGGCCGGACACCCGACCGGGCCAGGGCCCGGGCGATGGCGTAGGAGAGCCGCTGCACGTCGGCGTAGCTGCGGGTGCGGCCCGCCATGGTCAGGCACGGGGCGTCCGGGCCCAGTGAGGCCCCCTTGTCGAGGAAGTCGGTCAGGCGCACGGCCGCAACCCCGGCCCGGTCAGTGCTGCACAGTAAGGGCCGGCTCCATCACCAGGCCGAAGCTGCGCAGCACGCCCAGCAGCTCACGGTGGCCGAAGGCCTGGCAGCCGGAGGCGAACCCGGCCCGCCGCGGCGGCTGCTGCAGCAGCGAGTAGGCCGCGTACGCCTGCAGCAGGCCGGTCTGCTTGTAGTTGCAGTTGCCGTGGATCACGCAGTGCGCCCGCCCGATCGGGCCCGAGGCGTGCACCGAGTCCAGCGAGGTGTTGATCCGGGTGCTCTCGCGCGGCGGCATCTGGTTCATCACGGCCGCGGCCTGCTCGGACAGCGCCTTGTACCTGTCCTCGTCGGACATGCCCTCGATCTGGGCCAGGGCGGCCGCGACGATCTGCGGGACGCCCTGCATGAGCGGGCGGTTGAAGACGCCGCCGAGCACCTTGACATTGGCCACGCGCGGGTCGCGCTTGAACCACACCGGGTGCGAGGTGCCGCCCCATGGCAGCGCGAGTCCCGTCTCGTGCTGACCCGGCACCGTGACGTCATAAAGGCCCGCGTCGGCCGGCCACTCGGCGTAGGCGTTCTGCTCGAGGTAGTACGCCTTGGACAGCGCGGCGTTGACCAGGATGGTCCGCGTCGACGCGATCGTCGGAAAGCCCTTCCAGAACACCAGGATGTCCAGCGTGTCCAGGCCCGGCGTCTCCAGGCACAGCTGGGCGGCGATCTCGCCGGTCGTGTACATCTGGGCCACGCCCGGCGCCAGCAGCAGCCCCTGGTCGGCCATCTGCTCCCCGTAGGCCTCGTCGCAGCGGATCAGCCAGTCCTGCTCGCCGGTGCTGTCGAGGTAGTGGCACCCGGTGGCCAGGCACGCCTCGACGACCTCGTTGCCGTGCTGCGCGAACGGGCCGACGGTGTTGCACACCACCTGGGCCCCGTCGAGCAGCTCGGTCAGCGGGGCGAGCTGGTGCTCGACCTCGACGATCTCGTGCTCGACGGTGTCGATGCCGGGCACCTTGTCGAGGGTCTCGGCGATGCGTGCCTTGTCCCGGCCGGCCGCGATGAACGGGACGTTGAATTCACGCAGGTACTCGCAGATCAGCCGCCCGGTGTAGCCGGAGGCGCCGTACACCACGACGGGCTTGTCATTGCTCATGGAAGGTCTGCCTCTCGCTCGTTGTCGCTTCGCCCGCTGGCTACATGCCCATGCCGCCGTCGACCGGCAGCCCGGCCCCGGTGATGAACCGGGCCCCGTCGGAGGCCAGGAACACCACCGCGTCGGCCATGTCGGCCACCTCGCCGAGCCGGCCCAGCGGGGTCAGGCCGACGACACCGCCGACGGCGGCCTCCGCGCTCGGGAACAGGCCGAGGGTCGCCATGTCCTGGGCGAGCTGCGCGCCCATCTCGGTCGGCACCAGGCCGGGGTAGACGCAGTTCACGCGCACCCCGAAACCGAGCTTGCCGGATTCCATCGCGGCCACCCGGGTGAGCCGGTCCACGGCCGACTTGGTGGCGGAGTAGACGGCGATGCCCGGGAAGGCGATGGTCGCGGCCACCGACGCGACGTTGACGATGGCGCCGCCCTGCCCGGCCGGGCCGCCGGGGCGCATCGCGCGGAAGCCGTGCTTGATGCCCAGCGTGGTGCCGAGCACGTTCACCTCCAGCATCCGGCGGGCGTCCTCCGCGTCGACGTCCACCAGCAGGCTGGAGATCTCGATGCCCGCGTTGTTGACCAGGATGTCCAGGCCGCCGAGCTGGCTCACCGCTTCGGCCATGGCCTGTTCCCAGCTCGCGTCCGAGGTGACGTCCAGCGGCACGAACCCGGCCGTGGCGCCAGACTGCTGCAGCGAGTCGGCGCACGTCTTGCCGAGATCCTCGCGGACATCACCGATGACCACCGCCGCACCCGCGGCGGCCAGCGCCCGCGCCATCCCCTCGCCGAGGCCCCGTCCCCCGCCGGTGACCAGTGCCTTCCGCCCGCTCAGGTCGAACACGCTCATCAGGCACCTCTTTCTTGCCGCACGGCCAGCGCGAATCTCTGCCGCGCACCCGGCCAGATGGAACTTGGGATGTGACGTGCCCCATAGCCTCGTCTGGCGTCTTGACAGTTGTCAAGAGATAGTCTGACGATTGTCCAGAGAAATCTGGCCGAGCGTCAAGATCACCGACTGAGCGGCCCGGCCAGGGCCGGCTGGTAGCTTGAACCACGGCCAAGAAACGATCGGACCCTGACATTGCCCGAGGTAGCGGAGCGGAACCGGGACAGGATCGCGCGCCGGCAGGTGGACAAGTTCGCCGAACGGCGGGCCCAGCTGGCCGCGGCCGCACTGCAGACGCTAGCCGAACAGGGTTACGCCCGGACCAGCCTGCGTGACATCGCGCAGAACAGCGATTTCTCGCACGGCGTCCTGCACTACTACTTCAGCGACAAGATCGAGCTCATCACCTACTGCGTACGGCAGTACAAGGCGGAATGCGTGCAGCGGTACGACAGCATCGTCGCCTCGGCCGGCTCAGCGGGCGAGCTCAAGCAGGGATTCGGCGTCGCCATGGCCGCCACGCTGCGCGAGGACGCCAGGCTGCACCGGCTCTGGTATGACCTGCGCAACCAGAGCCTGTTCGACGAGTCGTTCCGCGAGGACGTGCTCGAGATCGACCAGAGCCTCGAGCGCATGATCTGGCGCATCGCCAGCAAGTACGCCGACCTCGCCGGGACACCGCTCGCCGTGCCCTCCAGCGTGGCCTACGCCGTCTTCGACGGGCTGTTCCAGCAGGCGCTGATCAGGCACCTGGCGGGCAGCGCCGACGCGGCTCGCAGCCTCGAGGAGACCGTGCCGCAGGTCCTGGAGTCACTCACCGTCCGCTGAGGCTCACTGGGCCCCGGGCCAAGCCGCGCTCCAGTCGGAGGGCAGCCTCAGAGGTGCGGAAGCTGGTGGCCGTTGTAGTACCACAGTGCCGAGGTGTACCACAGCACGCCGACGACGACCGCGAGTGTTCCCCCCGCCACCGGCAGCGCCCATCCGGGCAGCCGCCTGGTCTGCACCAGCAGCACCTTCGCGACGAACACGCCGTAGAATGCGCGATCAGGCGGCGAGATCTATGTCGACTACTGGCTCCCAGGCCCGGCTGCCTCGGCCCGGTACCCGGCCGCGCTCAGCATCCGGCGCAGGTCCACGACGGTCTGGGCGTCGATGTCCTTGCCCGGGCGGTTGAAGAACTCGGTCTCGGACCCGATGGTGACCGCCAGCTTGCCGTCATGGTGCTCGGTCACCGAGCCGACCGTCTCCAGCAACGAGACGACCGCACGCCACTCGATGTTGTGGCTCACCGGATGCTGGAAGATCTCCCGCAGCGTGTTGCGGTGGTGGTTGCTGAGGTGAGCCGGTTCTGGCGACGTTGACATGCTGTCACCCTAGCCCCGGGCCAGGCTCCGCCGCCGGGCGGCGGGCGTGCGCGATCACGTAGGCGATGTCCCTCGGGTAGTGCCGCGCCGCGCCGAGCATGATCAGGCCGCCGAGCGCGTAGAGCGGGCACGCGGCCACGATCGCCCAGCGCAGGCCGTACGCGGTGTTCGGGGCAATCAGGTCGGACATCACGCCGATCAGGTACGGGCCCGCGTAGGAGAGGGTGCGCACGACCTGCCGCACCATCGCTCCCCTGCCCCGCAGCTCGGGCAGCACCACGTCGGTGCAGAGCGCCTCCGCCGGCGCGATGGGCACGGTCAGCAGCACCCCGCCGAGGAACAGCAGCGGCGCGCTGACCAGCAGGCTGGTGCTGGCAAACGCGGGCGCGAGCAGCAGCGACGCGCCGATCGCGCCGAACGCGGCCACGTGCACCCTGGCGTTGACATGGCCGCGGCGCAGCCGCCGGTCGGCCAGCAGGCCGCCGGCGAGGATGCCCAGTGCCGAGCCTGCCCCCAGCACGGTGGCGAGCCCGCCCGCCGCGGCCGGGCCGAGATGATGCACGCGCTCGAAGTAGGCCACACCCCAGAACGAGAGTCCGTTGAGCAGCAGCTGCGACACCGTGAAGAACATCGTGCCGAACCACATGGTGGGTATCCTCAGCACGGCGCGCAGCCCCGCCGCCTCACCGGCGGATACCTCCGGTGCCGCCGGGTGGCGCGGTTCCGGCAGCGAGATGAGCCCGCTGGCCGCCAGGGCAGCCGCGTCGGGCGCGTCCATCGCCGCCGCCGCGCCGACCGTGGCCTCGAAGGCCGCGTCCTGGTGGCCGCGGCCGGGCTCGGGCAGGACCACGTACCAAACGGCGACGCCCACCCCGACCGGAACCCAGATGCCGAACGCCCACTCCCAGCCGCCCAGCTGCACCGCGATCCCGCCGCCCACCAGGCCGATGAACGCCCCGGCGATCGCGCCCGCCTGGTAGATGCCCATGGCCTCCGACCGCCTGCGGACCGGGAAGTAGTCGGAGAGCAGGCTGATCGCCACCGGCGGCGTGCCCTCGGCCGCGCCGGCCAGCAGCCGCACCGCGATCAGGACCCCGATGCCGGCCGCCAGCGCCCCCGCGCCCATGGCGGCCGCCCAGATCGCGCACACCCCGGCGAGCAGCCACGTCCGCTTCCGGCGGTCGGCGAGTACCCCCAGCGGGATCGCGCCGATGCTGCCGCAGACGGCCATGAGGAACGGGATCAGCCCTAATAGCTGGTCAGACGCCCCGAACTGGTGCTGGATGCCGTTGACCGCCTGGGAGAGGGATGACTGGTCCCCCTGCACCAGCATCGTGGTCGCGGCGAGGGCGGCGAGCGGCGCGATCGCGGCCCGGCCGCGGAACTCCCTGGGCCCGCGCGCCGGCGGCGCCGGCTGAGCTGGGCGGCGGGCCGAACCCCGGGCCGCCGCCTGCGCTCCAGGTACGGCGGCCGCCCTGCGCCTCATGATCAAACGCTACTCTCAAACCACAGGAGGATCACATGCCGCGAATGGGTGGAATGTACGGGCCCGACGCCACGTTCCTTGGCGTGCCTAAGGCCGATCTCGACGACCCGGCCAGCTGGGCCGGCACCGACATCATGATCATCGGCGCGCCATTCGACGGCGGCACGTCGCACCGGCCGGGGGCCAGGTTCGGCCCGCAGGCGATCAGGTTCACGGACTACCTGCCGCACGACGGTTCCCGGCCGCACCTCGCGCTGCGCGTCGACCCGCTGGTCGAGCTCAAGGTGGCGGACGCGGGCGACATCGAGATGCCGTCGGGCAACACCGAGCTGTCCATAGGCAGGCTGGAGGAGGCGGTGCTCGCGGCGTGCCAGGGCGGCGCCCTCCCGGTGATCCTCGGCGGTGACCACACGATCGCGCTGCCAGACGCGACCGGCGTGGCCCGCCACGTCGGCTGGGGCCGCGTCTCGATGATCCACTTTGACGCCCACGCCGACACCGGCGACATCCAGTTCGGCGCGCTGGTCAGCCACGGCACGCCGATGCGCCGGCTGATCGAGTCGGGCGCGGTGCGCGGTGACCGGTTCCTGCAGATCGGGCTGCGCGGCTACTGGCCGGAGCCCGAGACGCTGGACTGGATGGCCGGGCAGCGGATGCGCAGCTACGAGATGACCGAGGTGGTCGCGCGGGGCCTCGACGAGTGCCTGACCGAGGCGTTCGGCATCGCCACCGACGAATGCGACGGGGTGTTCCTGTCGGTGGACGTCGACGTGGTCGACCCGGGCCTGGCGCCCGGCACCGGCACCCCCGAGCCCGGCGGCCTGTCCAGCCGCCAGCTGCTCGACGCGGTCCGCCGGATCGCCATGGAGATGCCGCTGGCCGGCATCGATGTGGTGGAGGTCGCGCCCCCGTACGATCATGCGGAGGTCACCGCGTACCTGGCCAACCGCGTGGTGCTCGAGGCCCTGTCCGGCATCGCCTGGCGCCGCCGCCAGTCGGACCCGTCGACGGCGGGCCACGCCCCGCAGTCCCCGCTGCTCGAGGGCCGCGCCCCCGACGTCAGCTAGCCAGGCCGGCGGTTTCCAGAACGATGCCGAACGGCTCGGGCAGTGTGACCGGTTCGCCGAACGGCACCCAGGTGCGGGAGCGGTACCCGTCCGGGTGGCGCACCGGGGGCGGCCACGACAAGGTCCGGCTGCGGCCGGTCCCTCGTCGCCTCGATGTGCACCGCGGTCGTCTGCAGCAAAGCCCAGCCGTTCCTGCCGGCGACATCGAAAAGCCCGGTGACCAGCCACCAGACTGCATGGTTGTGCCCAACCGTGGGCGGCGGGCAGGCGTATCGTACCGCCATCTAGCTGCGTAGATAAATCCGGTGCCGGGTGAGGTGGCGAATAATCGAGGAGATCTATACTCGGCGCATGCTGGACGTGACCAGGCTGCGCGTGCTGGTCGCGGTGGCCAGGTACGGCTCGGTGACCGCGGCGGCGCGGGCGCTGAACTACGCCCAGCCCTCGATCAGCCACCACATCGCCCGCCTGGAGGCCGAGACCGGCGCCCGGCTGCTGCAGCGGGCGGGCCGGGGCGTCAGGCTCACCGAGGCCGGGCGGCTGCTGGCCGACCGCGCCGAGGAGATCATCGGCCGGCTCGACGCGGCCGAGAACGAGCTCGCGGCGCACGTCGGGCTGCGCGAGGGACGGGTCCGGCTGGCCTCGTTCCCGTCGGCCCTGGGCACGATCGTCCCGGCCGCCGCGGCCACGCTCGAGGCCGAGAGCCCCGGCATGGACCTCATGCTGGCCGAGGCCGAGCCGCCGGAGGCGCTGCGCATGCTGCGGGCCGGCTACGTGGACGTGGCGCTGGTGTTCCGGCACTACCTCCAGGACGCGGACCCGGAACCGCCCGGCGCGGACGAGGAGGGCGCCCGCGGCAGGCTGCTGCTCGACGAGCCGGTGCACCTGGTGATCCCGGCGGATCCCGGCTGGGCGAACGGCGGCCCGGCGAACAGCGGCCCGGCGGAGGCGGCGGGACCGCCCGATCTGGCCGCGTACGCGCAGCGCCGGTGGATCGCGGGCTGCGAACGGTGCCGCGGTTACCTGGTCCGCCAGTGCGCGCTCGCCGGGTTCACCCCGAAGATCTCCTTCACCACCGATGACTACGTCGCGGTGCAGGCCCTGGTGGCGGCGGGCCTGGGCATCACCACGCTGCCGGGGCTGTGCCTGCGCGCAGCCCGCCATCCCGGCATCTGGGCTGCTCCCTTGCCCGGGGCCCGCCGCCACGTGTTCGCGATGACCTACGGCGAGCCGCCGGACCCGCCGGCCACCGCGCGTCTGATCGACGTGCTCGCCCGCACCGCCAGTGCCGACGACTCCGGCGCCTGAACGCGCTGGCTGGCGGCCTCGGGCCGTCGCCCGCCGGGATCCGGCCGCCGCGGCGCGCGTTCGGCGCGGCGGAACACCATCAGCAGCACGGTGAGCGCGACCGCGAAGACCGGGAGCCAGGCGACCCGCTCGGCGACCCAGACTGCGCTGGTGGGTGCCGTGTGCAGGCCAGGCAGCCGGCCGATGAGCAGCCCGGCCGTGGTCACTGCGAGGAACGCGCTCTGGTGCCAGAGGAACAGCGTCATCGCGGACAGGTTGGCCATGGCCACGGCCGCCCACGCGGCCGGGCGGCGCATCCAGCGGGCCAGCGGCTCCCGCAGCAGCAGCGCGAGGCCGACCTGGGCGATGCCGAAGGTCACGACGGCCAGGGTGGGCGGGTTCAGGTTCGAGATCCGCGCCCCGTTCACGCCGACCATGCTGGCCGGGTAGCCGGCCCACAGCACCAGCGCCACGGTAGCCGCGGCCCCGCCGGCCAGCATCAGCGCCGGCCACCCGCGCCGGGCGAACGCGCCCCGGCCCCAGGCGATGCCGAGCAGGTACGGGACCATCCAGCCGGCTACGACGTTGATCCAGCCGACGGCGGCGATCCAGCCATGGGGCGACGGTCCGCCGAGGCCGAACCGCACCGCGTCGACGGCGGCCACCACGGCCAGCGGGATCAGCGCGGCCGCAGCGCCGAAGCGGCGGACCAGGGCCACGGCCAGCGGGGTCATCGCGGTCAGCCCGGCGTATACGCCGAGGAACCACAGCGGGTCCAGCACCAGCGTGACCACGGTGTGCAGCGTCGCATGGGAGACGCCGCCGAGATACAGGCCGGTGATCAGCGGCACCCAGACGGCGGCGAGCACGGCCACGGGGCGGGACAGCCGGACCAGGCGCTTGCGCAGCCAGGCGCCATAGCCGCCGCTGTAGCTGCGCGCCGCGGAGTAGCCGCCGACGCAGAAGAAGACGGCCAGGGTCTGGAAGATCCATGACACCGGGATGAGGGCGGGCATGGCCGCCAGCGGGCTCGCGTTGTGCAGCATGTCACCGGACCGGCCGTGGGTCAGCACCAGGGCGGTGACCATCCAGTGGCCGAGGATCACCCCGACGATGGCCAGGGCCCGGAGCGCGTCCACGGCACGGTCCCGGTGCGCCGGGGTCGCCGCGTCGATCCGCGCGGCGAGACCCCGGATCCCGGGGGCAGCGGGCCGGGTCATCGGGTGACTCCGGCCGGGTGGCCCAGCGCGATCAGCGCGAGGTTGCGCAGGGCGATGCTGCCGGGCTGGAAGTAGCCGCTGTGGCCGCCGATGCCGCAGTCGAACAGCTTGGCGCCGAACGCGGGCGACATCGGGTCCCGGCCGAAGCCGAGCCCGAGCAGCTGGGTGTGCGGGACGTCACGGATCCAGTCGCCGGTCCCCCGGCCTGCCCACACCCGGGCGCTGCTGTGCAGCGCCCGCACCGAGGAGGCGTCCATCCCCGGGCTGCCGAACGCCGCGATGTCGGTGACCGGCAGGTTCGGCGCGGCCAGGCCGCACACCACGGAGCCGTAGCTGTGGCAGAGCAGGGCGACCTGGCGGCCGTGCCGGGCAAGGTCGTCCACCAGCGGCCGCAGGGCCGCGGCGCCCTGCCCGGCGTCCCCGGACGTCAGCACGCCCGGGCTGAACGTGCCCGGCGTGGCGTAGCCCAGCCAGGCGATGACCGCGAGGCTGGCCCTGGGGTCCAGGCGGCGCACCTCGGCGGCGAGGGCACGGGCGCCGCCTTCTGGCGAGGCGGTGCCCCGGGAATCGAACGTGGTCAGCGACGTGTCGGAGCCGGGCACCAGGATGGCCACGCGCGTGGCCCGGGCCAGGTTGCCGACGACCTCGACGGCCAGGCCGCTGCCGCGGGGGTTGAAGTCGATGAAGTGGCGGCCGCGCATCCCGTTCAGGGCGCGGGCCAGATCGGTGTTGCCCGTCCGGCTGGCCGTGCGGGCCGCGCGCGTGATCAGGCGCGCGTCGGCCGCGTAACGGGCGTCCAGGGCCCGGGCGGTGAGAGCGGGGAGCGGCTGCGGCCGGTCAACCGGATGGCCGGGCAGCATGGCGGCCGTGGTCGCGAGCCCGGCGATGCCGGCCGTTGCGATGGCGGCAAGGCGGCGGAGCCTCATGGGAGCGTCCTTTCTGTCCAGCTGAGTACTGGCCAGGAAGCTACGGACGCGCCCTTGTCGTCAGCGTCACGCTGCGGAGCCCATTGCCGGCCTGCCCCGCGGGTACCGGAAGGGTCAGCCAGGACGGGCGGATCGAGGGCCGCCCGGCGGGCCGCTTTAGGCCTCCCCCTACTCAGGTATGGGTCCGCAGATGCCCCTTCAGGGGCACGAAAGCTATGCGGCACCCGGCCTACGCTGGGGGCATGTTCTCAGGTCAGCGGGCCCGGATCGCGGCGGTGCTCGCGGCCGGCGTCACCGAGCCGCCGGCGCCGCGCCCGCGCCAGCTGCGGCGCGGCCGGGTCGACCTGGTCTTCCTGGCCGACACGGCCTCCGCCCTCATCCTGTTCGCGATCACCATCAACGTGTTCACCGGCCAGAACGCCCGGCAGGGCAGCCCGGTCAGCGCCGGGCTGATAGCCCTGGCCGCGGCCGTGATCTGCCTGCCGCTGGTGCTCCGCACCCGGCTCCCGCTCACCGCCTGGACCATGTCCATCCTCGCCATGCTCTGGCTCAGCCGGGCGTTTCCCGGGCACCCGATCTTGTCGAGCACCTACATCGTCACCGGGGTGATCGTCTACGTTCTGTGCCTGTACGCGGTCGCCGTCCGGTGCAAGACCTGGGTGGTGGTCACCGCAGGGGTGATCACCGTGCTCGGTGCCGCGGTCATCGAGTCGCAGACCCTCCTGACCGCGGTCTTCATCAGCGCGATCCCGGTGTTCGCCGGCGTGATCGTCCGCTCGCGCCGGGGCAGCCGGGAGCAGCTGGAGGTCGTCGAGCGCCGCCACGAAGGCGAGCGGGCCCTGCTCGAAGAGCGTCAGCGCATCGCCAGGGAGCTCCATGACGTCGTCGCCCACCACATGTCGGTGATCGCGATCCAGGCCGAGGCCGCGCCCTACAAGACCGCTGACCCGCCGCCGGAGCTGGTGGAGAGCTTTGCCGAGATCCGGGCCAGCGCGCTGAGCGGCCTCAACGAGCTGCGCCGCGTGCTGGGTGTGCTGCGCAGCGACCGTGCTGAGGTCGCGCCCCAGCCCGGCCTCGAGGACCTGGCCGGGCTGCTGGAATCGGCCCACAACGGCGGCGTGACGGTCACCAGCAGCGTCACCGGCCACCCCCGGCCGCTGCCGGAAGGCGTGAACCTGTCCGCCTACCGGATCGTGCAGGAGGCACTGAGCAACGCCATGCGGCACGCGCCAGGGTCGGCGGTCCAGGTGGGGCTGTTCTACGGGGAGGCGGCCCTGGTCATCAAGGTCCGCAACGACGGCTGCGCGCCGGACGGCCCGGCGCCCGGAGACCAGCCCGGCGGGGCCGGGCTCCGCAACGGCAGCGGGCATGGCATCATCGGCATGCGTGAGCGCGCCGCCATGCTGGGCGGCCACCTCGAGGCCGGCCCGACCGCGTCCGACGAGTTCCTGGTGACCGCCGCACTCCCGCTGGGCGAGGACAGCCCGGAGGACACCTCATGATCATCCGCGTGGTGGTGGCCGACGACCAGGGCATGGTGCGGGCCGGGTTCTCCGTGCTGCTGAACGCCCAGCCCGACATCGAGGTCATCGGTGAGGCCGTGAACGGCCGGGAGGCCATCGCGCAGGCCGCTGACCTGCACCCGGACGTGATCCTCATGGACGTCCGCATGCCGGTGCTCGACGGCCTGCAGGCGACCAGGGAGATCTGCGCGATGCCCGACCCGCCCAAGATCCTCGTGCTGACCACGTTCGACCTGGACGACTACGTCTACGAGGCGCTGCGCTTCGGGGCCAGCGGGTTCCTGCTCAAGGACGCCTCCGCGAACGAGCTGGCCGACGCGGTGCGGCTGGTCGCGGCCGGCGACGCGATGCTCGCCCCCGGGGTGACCCGGCGCCTCATCGCCGAGTTCGCCCGGATGGGCGCACCCCGCGGTCCCAACCGCAAGCTGGAAGGGCTGACCGAGCGGGAGTCCGAGGTGCTGGCCCTGGTGGCCAGGGGCCTGTCCAACGCCGAGATAGCCGGCCGCCTCTTCGTCGCCGAGCAGACCGTGAAGACCCATGTCAGCCGCATCCTCATGAAACTCGGGCTGCGTGACCGGACCCAGGCCGTGGTCCTCGCCTACGAGACCGGCCTCGTCCACCCCGGGGGCTGACCAGAACCGTGGGCGGGGCGAGGGGCCGGGGGGCACCGGCACCGGCGGGGCACCCAGTTCTAGCGCGGGAGCTGGGGGCGGCAGTGGCGTACGGGACCATTCTTACCGCGTACAACAACGTGCTCGGTGCGCACCCCTGGCACCACCGCTGGTATGTGCCGGCCAACGCCTGTGCCGCCGGGACTGTGCTGGCGGCGGCGTCGGCGGGCGGCCTCACCCCCGCGGAGCTGGGCATCGGGCCCGGCCGGTGGCTGCCGGGGCGGCTCGGGTGGACGCTGGCGGCGGTGACGGCCGCGGGCTGGCTGACCGCCGCGGCGCTGCCCGCCGCGCGCCCGGCCCTGGACGACAGGCGGGTCACGGCCCTCAGCGGGCGCGAGGCCATGTACCAGGCCGTGGTGCGGATCCCGGTCGGCACCGTGCTGTGGGAGGAGATCGCGTTCCGCGGGGTGCTCCAGGCCGCCCTGCGCCGGATCATGTCCGAGACCGCGGCGATCGCCGTGACCAGCGGAGTGTTCGGCCTGTGGCACATCCGGCCGACAGCCGGGGCGCTGCGCACGAACGGGCTGGCGGGCAGCCGCAGGCGGACCGTGACCGGCGTGGCCGCGGGTGTCGCCGTGACCACCGCGGGCGGTGTGCTGCTGTCCTGGCTGCGGGCGCGGTCCGGGCGACTGGCCGCGCCCGTCCTGCTGCACCTCACCATCAACAGCGGCGGCCTGGCCGCGGCGTGGGCGGTTGCGGCCAGGAACCAGGCGGAGCGGGGTGACGGATGACCGCAGCGGGCGGACCGCCCGGCCGCGAGCGCCCGGTACCTGTTCGAGCAACGCGGTCATCACCGGCTCACCATCGACCCGGCGGCGGCCAACGACCGGGCGATCCGCAGCTACACCACGGTGGGGTTCCGGCCGGTCGGCGTGATGCGCCAGTACGAGCGCGGCCCCGACGGCCGATTCCACGACGGGCTGCTGATGGACATGCTCCGCGATGAGCTCACCGTCGGCCGGCGGCCATGACGCACGTTTCATGATCCGGTAGCGAAACCTGCTGCATCTGCGGGTTTCGCCACCGGATCATGGAATCTGCTCCCGTCTCCGGCCGGGTTACCACTCGGTCCAGTCACCCGGCGCCGACTGCCAGATGGAGGTGTCCGGCGGGCAGGCGAACACCGGGCCGAGGTGGTCGAAGCCGATGCCGAGGTCGTAGTACCCGTTCATCTGGTCGGCGTCCATCCACATGTCGACGCCGAGCACCTCCAGGGCCGGCTGCTCGCCTGGAGCGGGAACCCTGGCCCACACCGAGTGGGACACGATGCCGTGCCTGCGGCTGCGGTTGATGGTGGTGGCGGCGTAGGCCGAGAACGCGTCGGCGGCCTTCTCCAGGGAGGTGACCGAGGCGCGCAGCAGCCCCACACCCGTGACCTGCTTCCCAGACGGGACGGTCAGGTGGAAACCGCCGAAGCCGCTGGCCTCCGACCAGAGCGGCGTGTCGCGGCTGGTGAACAGCTGGCCAGCGCCGGCCAGGACCTGCGGGTCGCCGAAGAACTGGCCCATGCCGGACAGGCTGTTCCAGAAGTCGATGAACAGCAGCTGGCCGGCCTGGGTGCTGCCGCAGGGGGTGAACACCTGGTGGCTCAGGTCGCCCAGCGACCGGGCGGCCTCCACTCCGGCCGGGTTGCCTGCGGTCGCGTTGTGCAGCGTCCTGGCCTCTTCGGTGGTGGCCGGCGCCGTGGTGCCGCGCACGGTCAGCAGGTAGGTGGCGGCTCCGGCATCGGCCGGGGGCGCTGGTGTGGCTTCGGACATAACAGCCTCCTGGGATCTCGTCGGTTACCAGTACGACGAGCGGATCCCGCGAAATCGACAGGCGGGCAGCCTCGCCCCTTCGCCAGCCACGGTCACACCGTGCGGCTCACGGTCCTTCCCCCGGCCGCCGCCAGCGGGCCGCCCGGCGCCTGAACCGGATGCTGCCCGGGCCGGGCCGGCACGGGCGTCGCCTCGAACAGCAGCAGCGCCGCGTCGTCATCGAGCCTGCGCCCGGTGTGCGCCATCAGCCGGCTGAGCAGCCCGTCCGCGGCCGCCTCCAGATCGGGCTGGCGCAGCGTGCCGAGGCAGTCCTCGAGCCGGAAGTACCTGCCGAACCGGTCGCGGGCCTCGAGCAGGCCGTCGGTGTAGAAGACCAGCCGGTCCCCCGCGCCCACCGAGAACGTGCACGGCCGGATGTCCGGGTGCAGGCCGAGCGGGGTCGCGTACGCGGTGGGCGCCAGCGCCCGCAGCCCGCCGTCCGCCGCGAGCAGCAGCGGCGGCGGGTGCCCGCAGACCACGAGCTGCAGCCAGCCGCGCGGATCGAACTCGGCGAACAGCGCGGTCACAAAGTCCTCGTCCCCGGCCGCGCGGGCCACGGACCGGTCCACGACCCGGGCGATCTCGGGCAGCGGCAGGCCGGGCTGGGCGCACGCGTCGCGGAAGCTGGTCATCGCGACGCTGGCCAGGCGGACCGCGGACAGCCCCTTGCCCCGCGTGTCCCCGATCAGCCAGCGCGGGTGGCCGTTCCCTGACACGACCTCGAGCAGGTCCCCGCCCACCCGGGCCTCGGCCGCGGCCGAGAGGTAGCGTGACGCCAGCCGTCCCGCGGTGACGGTGGGCGGCACCTCACGCAGCACGGCGCTCTGCGCCACCCGGGCTATGGCCCGGACCTGGCTCAGCCGCCGCTGCGCCGCGGTCCGCAGCACGGCGTTGACCACGGCGAACCCGGCCAGCAGCACGAGCACGCTCAGCCGGGACACGAGCATGGCCAGCCCGCCGGGCTCGTTCAGGATGAGCCCGAGACCCAGGAGCATCGCCCACCCCGCGAGCACGGCAGTGGCCCGCGGGGACAGGATCAGGGAGGCCAGCAGCGGGCCGACGGCCAGCCACGCCACCGGGATCAGCCTGCTGTGCGTGCTGTACTGCGCGATCGCCACCGCCGCGATGCCCAGGGCCAGCAGCACCGCGAACACCCGCCTGGCCGCCACCCGGGTCGGCTGGGCCGGGCCCGAGGCCTCCAGCGGAACGCCCCGGCCAGAACGCACGAGCAACTGGGCGCGCAGCCATCCCCCGACAGCTAGCTTTCCGCGCCGACGCATCCCTTGCCCCCTGACCGCGTTCCCGCTCGGGCGATGGTGATCTTCTCGCGTACTGCTATCGACTATGCAGTTCCGGCCTGAGCAACCGCTCCCGGCAAGCTCAGAGCAGGCTCAATGCACCGCGGACCGAGCTCGGCCTGGCCCAGGCGGTGATCGGGAGTGCCGCCACCCCGGCAGGGACGGCACCTACACATTAATGGCCAGAACGTGACGAGACGGGCCCAACGAACCGGATATCCGGGTTTTCAGATCCATTACGCCAAGCCCGCCCGCCGCTCGCCGCACCATCGGGAAGCGGTGATCCCGGGTCAGATCGCCGAGCCGCGCCCTTCCCAGTACGGTGCGCGGAGCCGCCGCTTGAGCAGCTTGCCGCTGGGGTCGCGGGGCAGCTGGTCGGTGAAGTCGATGCTCTTGGGCCACTTCATCCGGGCCAGCCGTCCGTCCAGCGAGGCCAGGATCTCCGCGGCGAGCTCGTCGGAGGCCGCCACGCCCGCCGCGGGCTGGACCACGGCCTTGACCTGCTCCCCCCAGTCCTCGTCCGGGATCCCGAACACCGCGACGTCGGCCACCTTGGCGTGCGTGATGATCTCGGCCTCGACCTCGGCCGGGTAGATGTTCGCCCCGCCAGAGATGATCATGTCGGATTTCCGGTCGCACAGGAACAGGAAGCCGCCGTCGTCCAGGTAGCCGATGTCGCCGACCGTGAAGAAGTCCCGCAGCCGGCTGGCCGCGGTCTTCTCCGGGTCGCCCTTGTAGGCGAAGTCGGACAGCCCCATCTTCATGTAGACGGTGCCGGCCGTGCCGGGCGGGCACTCGCCGCCGTCATCGTCGGCGATCATGACCTCGCTGATCGGCCACGGGGTGCCGACGGTGCCGGGCCGGGCCAGCCAGTCCGCCGGGCTGGCGATCGTCCCGCCGCCCTCGGTGGCCGCGTAGTACTCGTACACGCACGGTCCCCACCAGTCCAGCATCGCCTGCTTGATCCGGACCGGGCACGGCGCCGCCGCGTGGATCAGCCACTGCATGGACGAGACGTCGTAGCCGCCGCGGGCCGGCTCGGGCAGCGACAGCATCCGCTTGAAGTGCGTCGGCACCATGTGCGTGTTGGTCACCCGGTACCGCTCGACCAGGGCCAGCGCCCGCTCGGCGTCCCAGGAATCCATGGTGACCAGCGTGTGCCCCATGTGCAGGGCGCTGCCGCCGAACACGGTGACCGCCGTGTGGTAGTTCGGCGAGGTGATCAGGTGCACGTTGGGCGGCCCGGCGGTAATCCCGAAGAACTGCAGCAGCGCGGTGCCCAGCTCCGCGGCGTCGTCGGGGTCCAGGCCGGACAGCGGCCGGCGCACCCCCTTCGGCCGACCGGTGGTGCCGGAGGTGTAGTGCATGGTGGCACCCGCGGTGCGGCCGTCGGGCATCGCCGCTGACTGCCCCGCGCGCAGCACCGGCACCGGACTGAACCCGGGCACGTCGCCGTAGCCGAACCTGGCGCCGGCCGGGATCTCCGCCTCGTCGGCGGCGGCCGTGCCGGCGGCGGCGAACCGCTCGTGCACGAACAGCGCCCTGGCCTCGCAGTCGCGCAGGATGTAAGCGATCTCCGGCACGGTGAAATGCCAGTTGACCGGCGTCAGGTACCAGCCGGCCTGCAGCGCGGCCAGGTACAGCTCCAGCGGCGCGGCCCCGTTCGGCAGCAGCGAGGCGATCCCGTCCCCCGGCTGCAGCCCGAGCGCCCGCAGCCCGTGGACGATCTGGTTCACCCGGGCCAGCAGGTCACGCGCCCGGTGCTCGGTTCCGTCCGCCTCGATCACGGCGATCCAGTCGGGGGTCTGCTGTGCGCGCCCCCAGAATCCAAGCGACCCCACGGCTCAACCTCCCAGATCCCGCCGGAGTTTAGGTCGTCGAACCTGCCGGCTCGTCGTTCTCGTACTCATACTCCTCACTGTCCTCCCGCACCATCGTCAGCGCGACCCCCGCCACGAGCAGCACGATGCCGAGCAGCACCGCGACGACCGGGCCGACGGACGACACAGGATCAGAGCGGTAGCTGGCGCCCGCCATCGGCCCGGCCCGCGACCACCACGCCGGGAAGCAGCCGCTCGTAGGCCTCAAGATCCACGTCCCCGTCCGGGTCCGTCGACGCGGCCAGCGCCATCGCGTGCGCGAGC
Source organism: uncultured Actinomycetota bacterium (assembly GCA_963844655.1). Taxonomy (GTDB): domain Bacteria; phylum Actinomycetota; class Actinomycetes; order Streptosporangiales; family Streptosporangiaceae; genus JASHPR01. Next base: position 502,776 of record CAWJPA010000004.1, read on the forward strand.
GTGTCCGGCCAGGACCAGTTCAGCGCGATCCCGGGGACGAAGCCGGCCACGACCGCGTCGCGGGACAAGGCCGCCGCCCGTTTCGGCAGCGAAGCGCTCCATTCCCCCGCGGCCGTCACCACGCTGACCCCGTCACCGGACAGGATCGCCGCGGCTGCCGCGCCGCTCGCGACCAGCGCCGCCGGGTCGCCGGCCTGCACGCCGCCGGCCGGCACCTCCGGGATGACCAGAGCCGGGCGCCGGGTCACCGCGTGCCCCAGGACACCGCCGCCCGCGTCGAGCACCACGGGCACCCCGGACTCGGCCGCGTAGGTGGCCAGCGAGCCGTACGTCTCGGCCGGGAGCCCGGACGGCAGCGTCCCGCACAGCACGGCCGCGGTCGCGTCGGCCATGAGGCCGCGGTAGTCGGCGGCCAGCCGGCCGAGTTCCTCGGTGGTGATATACGGGGCTGGCTCGCTGAAGGTCGTGACGGCCCCGGCCGAGGCGTCGGCCACCTCGAGGACCCGGCGCGATTCCCCGCTGATCCAGGTGAACTGCGTGGCCACCCCGTCGCGGGCCAGCTCGTCTTTGATCATCTCGCCGGACGCGCCGCCGGCCAGCCCGGCCGCCACCACGTCATGGCCGAACGTGTGCAGCACCCGCGCCACGGCGAGCCCGCGGCCCCCGGCCCGGTAGTCGACCCGGCTGACCCGGTTCACGGCGCCGAGGCTGACCCGCCCGGTCTCGTACCGCACGTGCAGCGACGGGTTCAGCGTGACGGTGACGATCACCCGGCTAGCTCCGCGGCGACCATGGCGCCGAGTTCCCAGCAGGCCTCGAGGTCGGCCTGGCCCGGAGGGCCGGTCACGCACACCGGCGGCCGGGCCGGCCGCCAGGCCAGCCCGGTGGCGATGGACTCCACGGCCCGGACCGCGCCGCCGGTGTCGCTGGCGCCGTGCACGTAGAGCGCGTACGGCCGGCGCCTGGTCGCCTCCAGGCACGGGTAGTAGATGCCGTCGAAGAAGTGCTTGAGCGCGCCGGACATGTAGCCGATGTTCGCCGGCGTGCCCAGCAGGTACCCGTCCGCGGCGAGCACGTCGGCAGCACCCGCGGTCAGCGCGGGCCTGATCACGATCTCGACGCCCTCGATCTCCTCGTTACCCGCTCCGGCCGTCACGGCCTCGAACATGGCCTGCATCGCCGGGGACGGCGTGTGGTGCACGATCAGCAAGCGACGCATTGGGCCGCAGCATAGCCGAGGCCGTCCCGGCGGCGGCCGGGCCCGGTTAGCCTCTTCGCATGCGCCAGGAAACGCCCGTTATCGGGCCCGGCAGCACCCGGGCGGTGCGCGGCTGGCTGCTGGCGGCGCCGGCTCTCGACGTGTGCTGCGTGCTGGCCTTCGTCGCGATCGGGCGGGCCAGCCACCACGACGGCGAGTCCGCTGGCGGGCTGGTAAGCACGGCGTGGCCGTTCCTGGCCGGGCTCGGCACCGGCCTGGTGGTGACGCGCGCGTGGCGGCGGCCGGAGGCGATCGTCCCGGCCGGCCTCGGGGCATGGCTCGGCGCGGTGATCGTCGGCATGGTCCTGCGGGTCGTGGCCGGCCAGGGCACCGCGCCGGCGTTCATCGTTGTCGCGCTGACCTTCCTGGGGCTGTTCCTGCTCGGCTGGCGGGCCGTGCTCACCGTGTTCCGCCGCTCCCGCCCCGCCGGCTAGCGCCTGGCCAGCCCCGTGCGGCCCGTCCGCGCGGGGCCGTCCCGCCCGGGCGGGCGTCTGCGTGCTGCCTTGCCCGCCCCGGCGGCCCCGCGTAGACTGAACATTCAGTCAAGTGCGGTAGGGAGCGCGACATGGCCGACGCGGCCGTCCCCACAGAGCTTTCACCCTCAGATGCAGTAGACAGTCCGGAGAGCGACACCCCTTCCGGCTCCGGGGCCCGTTCCCCCGCAGGCCCCGGAGCCGGTTCCGCTGGCCAGCCCGGCGCCGCGGCTCCCGCCAGCCTGGACAGCATCATCGCCCGGCAGGAGGAGATCTTCTCCGCGCGCCAGCCCGAGTCCCGCCGGATGGCCGAGCGGGCCGGGGCGGCCCTCGCCGGAGGCGTGACGTCCAGCTGGCAGATCACGAGCCCGCAGCCGGTCTGGCTCAGCCACGGCAAGGGCTCGAAGGTCTACGACGTCGACGGCAACGAGTACGTCGACCTGCACGGCGGCTACGGCGTGTCCCTGGCCGGGCACGGTCATCCCGCGATCGTGGAGGCAATCCGCACCCAGGCCTCGCTGGGCACCCACTTCGCGCAGCCCACCTGCACCGCGATCGTGGTGGCCGAGGAGCTGACCCGCCGGTTCGGGCTGCCGCTGTGGCGGTTCGCCAACACCGGCACCGAGGCCACGATGGAGGCCGTGCACCTGATGCGCGCGGTCACCGGGCGCGACCTGATCATCAAGATTGAGGGCTGCTACCACGGCCATCACGACTCGGTGCAGGTCTCGGTCTACCCCGACGCCGAGGATGTCGGTCCCGCGTACCGGCCGAATCAGGTTCCGGCCAGCACCGGGATCCCGAAGGCGCTCACCGATCTCACCCTGATCGTCGGCTTCAACGACCTCGACGGCGTCACGCGGCTGCTGGACGAGTACCCCGGCCAGATCGCCGGGATGATCCTCGAGCCGATCATGATGAACGCGGGGATCATCCTGCCCGAGCCCGGGTACCTGGCCGGCCTGAAGGAGCTGCTGCATTCCCGCGGCGCGCTGCTGGCGTTCGATGAGGTGAAGACCGGGCTCACCACCGGGCCGGGCGGCGTGACCGGGATGTCCGGTGTCACGCCGGACATCATCTCCCTGGCCAAGGCCATCGGCGGCGGAATTCCCGTGGCCGCCATCGGCGGCACCGAGGAGATCATGGAACACGTGGCCTCCGGGGACTACGACATGGTCGGGACCTTCAACGGCAACCCGCTGGCCATGACCGCCGCCCGGGCCATGCTCTGCGAGGTCGTCACGCCCGCTGCCTACGACCAGATCGAGGAACTCCGGCAGCAGGCCGTGGCCGGGATCGAGCGTGAGATCATCCGCAACGGCCTGGCCGCGCACGTGGTCTCCGTCGGCGCCAAGGGGTGCGTGGTGTTCTCGCCCGAGCCGGTCCGCGACTTCCGTGACTTCCTGCGCGTCGACGACTTGTTCAGCCAGGCGCACTGGCTGTACCAGCACAACGGCGGGGTGTTCCTGCCGCCCTGGGGCAAGAGCGAGCAGTGGCTGATCTCCGTTCAGCACGACACGGCCGACATCGACCGCCTGACGGAGAACTTCGCCACGTTCGCGGCCGCCCTGCGGTCGCTGCAGTAGCCGCCGGGGGTCCTGGGGGGTCGTCCTCCCGGGCTAGCTGAGCTTGACCGGCGGCTCCATCCGGCCGCCGGGGCCAGCCCGGCGCATGCAGGGACCTTGCAGCCAGCCCGCAGCGCGGTTCCAGCCGCCAGCCATGACGGATCTGTAACCTGATAGGGCTTGCTAATGATGCCCAGGCGGACAATTATTGACGGAACGTTCAGTCAGGGTTCTTCCGGCGGTCAGAAAAGAGATGGGTGAGGATGCACCCTCGAGAAGGCTGGCGGGACGGCGAGAGGCCGTCCATCTTCGGGCCCCCAGACGGCGGGCCATCACGGCGTAACTTCCTGCGCACCGGCGCAGCCTCCGCGGCGCTGCTCGGCGGCGGCGGATCACTGCTCGCCGCGTGCGGAAGCTCCGGCACCTCAAGCACCGGCACCGGGGCGCTGCCGCTGCCGCGGCCGAACCACCCGGTCACCTGGCCGATCTACAAGGGCAATCACGCGATCAAGAGCGGCATGCAGCCGGAAACGGGCGCCACGCTCAAGGTGTACAACTGGACCGCGTACATCAACCAGGCCGTGGTCAACAGCTTCGCCAAGAAGTACAACTGCAAGGTCCAGGTGTCGACGTTCAACACCATGGACGAGGCACTGGCCAAGATCCACAGCGGCCAGGTCGACTTCGACGTGTTCATGGGCGTCACCATCGACGTGCTCGGCCCGCTGGTCGAGCAGAAGTTCATCCAGCCGCTGAACCACAGCTACATCCCGAACATCACGGACGCGTGGCCGGACTTCCAGAACCCGTTCTACGACGGCAAGTGGCAGTACACCGTGCCCTACACGATCTACACGACCGGGATCGCGTGGCGGAAGGATCACGTGCCGGAGAACCCGTACACGATGGCCAAGCCGTGGGACATGCTCTGGCAGCCGAAGTACAAGGGCAAGGTCGCGATCCTCGACGACTACCGCGAGGGCATCAGCCTCGGCCTGATGAAGAACGGCATCTACGACCTGAACACCACGAACGCCGGCCAGATCCAGGCATCCCAGCAGCAGCTGGAGAACCTCGCCAGCGAGACCAACGTGCAGATCAACAACAACGACTACACGCAGATCCCGTCCGGCCAGGTCTGGATCCACCACGCGTGGTCGGGTGACATCGCCGCGGCGCCGTCGTACATGCCCAAGGGCGTGCCGGTCGACGTGGTCGGGTACTGGTTCCCCAAGGACGGCAAGGGCCCGGTGGGCAACGACCTGAACACCGTGCTGAAGGGCGCGACCAACCCGGTGCTGGCCCACCTGTTCCTGAACAACCTGCTCAACGTCGACACCGCGCTGAACAACATCAGCTGGAACGGCTACATGCAGCCGCTCAACGCGGTCACGCCGCAGCGCCTGGTCAAGGAGCAGATCCTGCCGCCCAGCCTGATGTCGACCGTGGTCCTGCCGTCGTACTTCCGGCGGGGCGTGATGGAGCTGCAGCTGCCCACCTCCACGAACCTGCTCTGGGAGCAGTCGTGGCAGGCGGCCAGCAAGGGCGTGTAGGCGGCGGTGTGGTAGTCCGCACGCTCAGCCAGCGCAGGCGGCAGCCGAAGGAGAGGGAGCCGCACCGGCTGTTCTGGGCGCTGCTGGCCGCGCCCGGCATCCTGTGGCTCACCCTGCTGTTCATCGTCCCGTTCTACGCGGTGCTCGCGATCGCCATGGGGCGGCTGAACCAGCTGTTCGGGACGCCGATCGCGGTCTGGGACCCGCTGCAGTGGAGCTTCTCTAACCTGCTCGCGGCCTGGCACCAGATCGTCGGGAGCAGCGCGTACATCGGCCCGATCATCGTGCGGACCCTGGTCTACACGGTGGCGGCGTCGGTGCTGTGCCTGCTGATCGGGTACCCCACCGCCTACTTCGTGGCCAGGTTCGCCGGGCGCAGGAAGGGGCCGTTCCTGGTCCTGCTGATCGCCCCGTTCTGGATCAGCTACATGATGCGCATGCTGGCCTGGGTCGACCTGCTGCAGACCAACGGCTACGTTAACCAGGCGCTGACCTCGCTGGGCGTGATCAGCCACCCGGTCAACTGGCTCGGCGGGCTGAACATCACCGTGATCCTCGGCCTGGTCTACGGCTACATCCCGTACCTGATCCTGGTGCTGTTCGCCGGGCTGGACCGGATCGACCCCGCGCTCATCGAGGCCGGGCGGGATCTGGGCCTGAGCCGGGCGCGCACGTTCCTGCGGGTGACGCTCCCGCTCAGCAGGCAGGCGATCATGACCGCGATGCTGATCACGGTGCTGCCGATGCTCGGCGACTACTACACCAACCAGCTGATGTCCGGCGCGACCAACACCTCGATGCTCGGCAACGTGATCGACCAGCAGCTGTCCACGCCGCTGTTCCAGGGCGAGGGCGCGGTCCTGTCCATGTTCATGCTGCTGGTGCTGATCCCGCCGATGATCTACTACGTGGTGGCCACGAACCGGACGTCGCGGGAGGCCGCATGACCACAACGACCACGACCGCCGCGGGCCAGCCGACCGCCGGGGCCAAGGCCGACCAGCCGCGCCGGCGCTGGCGCCGGAACCCGTGGGGTCACCCGTGGTTCCTCGAGGGTTTCACCTGGCTCTACCTGATCTGGTCGATCGTGCCGATCGCGCTGGCCGTGCTGTTCTCGTTCAACAACGGGAAGTCCCAGGCCGTGTGGCAGGGTTTCTCCTGGCGGTGGTACTTCTCCGACCCGGTGAACTCCGTGTGGCACAACCCCGAACTGCACGCGGCCGTGATACAAACGCTGCGACTGTCGGTCTACACCACGCTGATCGCGGTGCCGCTCGGCGTGGCGTTCGCGCTGGGCATCAACCGCTGGCGCGGCGTGACCGCGGCGACGTTCAACTTCGTGATGATCCTCTCCTACGTGATCCCGGAGCTGATCTTCGGCGTCGCCATGTTCTTCCTGTTCACCACGCTGTTCACGTTCGTGCAGCTGGGCACGCTGGCCCAGACGCTCGCGCTGGTCACCTGGAACGTGAGCTGGCCCGCGATCATCGTGCAGGCGCGGCTGGTGACGCTGGGCCGGCAATACGAGGAGGCCGCGGCCGACCTCGGCGCCAACCAGTGGCAGACCATGCGCAAAGTGCTGACGCCGCTGCTGACCCCGGCCATCTTCGCCAGCGCGGTGCTGGTGTTCTCCAGCGTCATCGACGACTTCGTCCTCGTCGACCTGCTGAACTCCAACGCCAGCAACACCCCGATGTCGGTGTACATCTACGCGAACCAGCGCGGCGGCAACGGCGGCCCGGCGCTCAACGCGCTCGGCACCATCATGCTCGTGCTGTCGTTCGTGATCGCGATCGCGGGCTTCATCGGCTACCGGTGGATGACCCGTGGCGAGCGGGGAGACCGCAAGGACGCGCTCGCCACATTCGCCGGCGCCTGACCGGAGGGCCTGGGCGGGCACGCCATCGGGGGCCGCAGCGTAAGGGCCCCGGGTTTTCATTAATGTGGGCGTATGGGCGATCTGAGCGTGTTGTTCATCGGCGGCAGCGGGGTCATCAGCTCGGCGTGCTCGTGGCTGGCCGTGGAGCGGGGCATCGAGCTTGCCGTGCTCAACCGCGGCGTCAGCCGGGACCGCCCGCTGCCGGACCAGGTCACGGTGCTGCGCGGCGACGCGTACGACCCGGCCTCGGTACGGGCGGCGATCGGCGACCGCGAGTTCGACGCCGTGGTCGACTGGGTCGCGTTTACGCCCGGGCACGTTCGGGCCGACATCGACCTGCTGCGCGGGCGCACCGGCCAGTACGTGTTCATCAGTTCCGCCTCGGCCTACCAGACCCCGCCGTCCCGGCTTCCTGTGGTGGAGTCCACGCCGCTGCGCAACCCGTTCTGGCAGTACTCCCGCGACAAGATCGCGTGTGAGGACCTGCTGACCGCGGCCTACCGCGAGCACGGGTTCCCGGCCACGATCGTGCGGCCCTCGCACACCTACGACAAGACGCTCGTGCCGTTCGACGGCGGCTGGACCGTGATCGGCCGGATGCGGGAGGGCAAGCCGGTCGTGGTGCACGGCGACGGCACCTCGGCCTGGACGCTGACCCACCACCAGGACTTCGCGCGGGGCTTCGTGCCGCTGCTCGGCCACCCGCGCACGCTCGGCGAGGCCTTCCACATCACCTCCGCGGACGTGCTCACCTGGAACCAGATCGCGGAGGCGCTGGCCGCGGCGGCCGGGGTCAGCGCCGACATCGTGCACGTCCCCTCTGACCTGATCGCGGCCACCGACCCGGACTGGGGCGCGGGCCTGCTCGGCGACAAGGCCCACTCGCTGATCTTCGACAACTCCAAGCTGCGCACCGTGGTGCCTGACTACCAGGCCGTGATCCCGTTCGAGCAGGGCGCCCGCGAGATCGTCGCCTGGCACGACGGGGATCCCGCCCGGCAGCGGATCGACCCGCGCATCGACGCGGCTATGGACAAACTCACCGCCGCGTACCGGCCGTCACCCGCGGCCCGGTAGCGACCGGGCGGGGCCTGGGCCCCCGCCCGGGTGGTCCCGAAGCGGTTACCTTATCCCGGTTCCCGCAGGTCAGCTGGCCTTCAGCGCGTCTACTTCGGCCTCTTGGTCCGCCTCGGACTCGCTCAGGTCCGCAACCTGGCCGCCGCCCGCCAGCACCCGCAGCGCGTCCGGGGCCAGGAACGCGTGCACCGGCGTGCCCTGGGCCAGGTCACCCTGGCTGCCGTCGTTCTGCATCAGCGCCTGAAGCTCCATGCCGGGCGCGAGGCGCAGGATGACCTGGGTGGACGAACCGAGGTAGACCAGCCGCTCGACCATCGCGGGCACCCGGTTCGGGCCGGCCGAGCCGAACTCCTCGACCCGGACCCGCTCGGGCCTGATCACCGCGTGCGCCCGGTCCGGCGTGCCGTCGCCGGCGTGCTCCACCTGCAGCATGGACTCGCCGAGCTTCACCTGGCACTCCGGGCCCGGGCCGCGGGAGACGACCTCGACCTGCATGAGGTTGGACACGCCGAGGAAGTCGGCCACGTAGGTGTCCGCGGGCTCCTCGTACAGGTGGTGCGGCCCGCCCATCTGGACGATCTTGCCGTCCCGCATCACCGCGAGACGGTCGGACATGGTCAGCGCCTCTTCCTGGTCGTGCGTGACGTACAGGAAGGTGATGCCGACCTGCTCCTGGAGCGCCTTGAGCTCGACCTTGAGCGAACGGCGGAGCTTGGCGTCCAGCGCGCCGAGCGGCTCGTCGAGCAGCAGCACCGAGGGCTTCAGCACCAGGGCCCGGGCCAGGGCCACCCGCTGCTGCTGGCCGCCGGACAGCTGGCCAGGGCGGCGCTTGCCGTACGAGCCCAGGTGGACCAGGTCCAGCGCATCGCCGACGCGCTGCTTGGTCTCCTTCTTGTCCACCCGCTGGTTGCGCAGCCCGAACGCGACGTTGTCGAACACGTTCAGGAACGGGAACAGCGCGTAGCTCTGGAACACGGTGTTGACGTGGCGCTTGTGCGGCGGGATGCCGGACACGTCCACGTCGTCGAGCAGGATCCGGCCCGAGGTCGGCTGCTCGAATCCCGCGATCAGCCGCAGGGTGGTGGTCTTCCCGCAGCCCGACGGCCCGAGCAGGGAGAAGAACTCCCCGCTGGAGATCGTCAGGTCGACCTCGTCGACGGCGGCGACCTCCGCGAACCGCTTGATCAGCGAGACCAGCTCAATACGGCCACCGGACATCTCGCCTACCTGCCCTTCTGCTGTACCTCCAGCGGCTGGTCCGCCTGTCCAGCCTTACGATAGCCGCGCCGCCCCCAAGTTCCTGGCCACTCGAACCCGAGCTCCCTCGAGATATACAGCATGCACAGCTCGAAGCACTTCTCCGGGTTGGCCACCTGGTCCTCGAGGGCGATCTGGACGGCGAAACCGTCGAGCAGCGCATCCAGCGTGATCGCGAAGTCATCCGGGTCCACGGCGCGGAACTCGCCCGCCTCCTGGCCGGAGCGCACCAGATCAGCGATCAGCGCCCGCCACCGCTCGTCGTCTTCCCGGCGCAGTTCGGCTACTTCGGGGTTGCGCGCGGCCAGTGCCCAGAAATCCAGAAACAGCGTCCACGAGACGTTCGGCTCTACGTCCTCTTCGGGCAGGCAGTTCAGCGCCACGGCTTCCTCGATCCGCGCCGCCGCGGTGGGCATCTCGGCCAGCCGGCGCTGGCCCTGGGTGTACCAGCTGTCCTCCGAGTACCTGATGGCCTCGGTCAGGAGATGATCTTTGGTCTTGAAGTAATAGATGACCAGGGCCGGACTGATCCCGATCCGCTCGGCCACGTCGGCGATCCTGGTGTCCGCGTAGCCACGGTCGCCGATGACCTCGAGCGCGGCGCGCAGCATCTGCTCGCGACGCTGGTCAGCCGTGCCCAGTGAGCCCCCAGCCGCAGCCGCATCGGTCATCGCGACATCCCTTGAGATCTATCGGCCTCTTGTGGACACAGTAACAGGTTTCTAGACTGAACATTCAGTCAATGATGTAGAGGTCACCGGGCAAACAGGGCAGTCCGGGCCAGACCGAACCCCCGGAAGGCGGATTCATGGCCGCGAATTACGACGCCATTGTAGTGGGCGGAGGGCACAACGGGCTGGTCGCCGCCGCTTACCTGGCCAGGTCGGGGGCGCGGACCGTGGTGCTCGAGGGCCGCCACAAGACCGGCGGCGCGGCCACCACCGAGGCGCCGTGGCCGGACGCGCCGGAGTTCCGCGTCACCCGGCTCTCCTACGTGATGGGCCTGATGCCGCCGACCATCGTCAGCGAGCTCGACCTCGAACGTCACGGTTACAAGATCTACCCGATGGGTCCCTATTACCAGGCGTTCCCCGAAGGCGGATCGATCAAGATCTTCGCGGACGATGCCAGGCGCAACCACGACGAGATCGCCAAGTGGTCCAAGAAGGACGCGGACGCCATGCCGCGGTGGGACGCCTGGCTGGCCGGCCTGGCCGACGTGCTCGGCCCGCTGCTGCTCACCGTCCCGCCCACGATCGGGTCCCGCCGGCCGCGTGACCTGGCCGAGACGATGCGGCTGGCCTGGCGGAACCGCGGCCTGGACGTGCGCACGATCGCGGACGTGACCCGGCTGATGACGATGAGCATCGCCGACCTGCTCGACGACTGGTTCGAGTCGTCGCAGGTCAAGGGCGCGCTCGCGGTCAACGGCGTGATCGGGACCTGGGCCGGGCCCTACGAGCCGGGCACCGCCTACGTGATGGCGCACCACTCGATCGGCGACATCGGCGACGGTCACCTGGGCAACTGGGGGTTCCAGGAGGGCGGGATGGGCGGCGTGTCCGCGGCCATCGAGCGGGCCGCCCGCAGCCACGGCACCGAGATCCGCACCGGCGCCCGGGTGAGCCGCGTACTGGTCGAGAACGACCGGGCCGCGGGCGTGGTGCTCGAGAACGGGGACGAGATCCGGGCCAGGGTCGTGGTGTCCACGCTGCACCCGCGCACCGCGTTCCTCGAGCACGTGGGCGAGAGCAACCTGCCCCCGGACTTCGTGCGCGACATCGAGCACTGGAAGACCCGCAGCGGCGTCGTGAAGATCAACCTGGCCCTGGCCGAGTTGCCCGACTTCACCGCCGACCCGGGCTCGAACCTGCAGGAGCATCACACCGGCTCCGTCGAGATGGCGCCCAGCATGGAGTACATCGAGCGCGCGTTCCAGGACGCCCGCGAGGGGCGGCCCGCGCTGCGCCCGTTCAGCGACAGCGTGATCCCCACCGCGTTCGACAAGACGTTGTGCCCCGAGGGCAACCACATCTTCTCGCTGTTCACCCAGTGGGTGCCGGCCGACTGGAGCACCGAGCCGCACACCGAGGAACTCGAGGCGTACGCGGACCGGATGATCGACTGCTACAACGAGGTCGCGCCCAACCTGAAGTCCGCGATCCTGCACCGCGACATCGTCGGCCCGTACCAGATGGAGCACGAGTACGGCCTGGTCGGCGGCAACATCTTCCACGGCGAGCTGTCCCTGGAGCAGCTGTTCCACATGCGGCCCGCCCCCGGCTACACCGACTACCGCACCCCCGTCGGCGGCCTGTACTACGGCAGCTCGGCCACGCACGCGGGCGGCGGGGTCTGCGGCATCCCCGGCTGGCAGGCGGCCCGGGCCGCGATCGCGGACAAGAAGGCCGCGCGGCGGGCCGGGCAGGTGCGGAGGATCACCCGGCGGTCATGATCTCTCATCAGAATCCCGAACGCTCCGACGCCGCCACCCTGGGCACCCCGCCTGGCCCGCGCGCGGGCGGGTCTGCCGACGGCGCCGCGCTGCCCGGCTCGCCCACAGCGGCACCGGGCCCCCTGGCCGCGGAACCCCGCCTGCACAACGCGGCATCCGGTCCGCACCCCGCTGAACGCGGCTCGCACGCCGCGGAGGCGGCCCCCTTCCCCCTCGCCGCGATGCTCGAGGCGCGCAGCATCGCGCTGGTCGGCGCCTCGGCGCGGCCGGCCTCGTTCGGCCAGCGGATGGTCGAGGAGGTGGCCAAGAGCCCGTCCCGGCCGGACATCTACCTGGTCAACCCCAGGTATTCCGAGCTCGGCGGGCGGCCGTGCCTGCCCTCCCTGGACGAGCTGCCCGGCCCCGTGGACCTGGTCCTGCTCGCCGTGCCCGACGCCGCCCTGGAGCAGCAGCTCACGCTCGCCGCCGCCCGCGGCGACCGGTCGGCCGTGATCTTCGGGAACGCCCACGAGGACCCGGTGCCCCTTGATCCGCACGCGTCCCCCTCACCCCCGCATTCCCCCGACCCGGGCCCGCCTCCGTTCCCCTCACCCCCTCACTCCCCCCACCCGGGCGCGTGGTTGGACGGAAAAGCACGCTACAACGTGCCAAACGGTCCAACCACGGATGGTGCGGCGGGCCGGCCGGGGCTGCGGGAGCGGCTGGCGGGGATCGCCAAGGGGGCGGGGATGCAGCTGTGCGGGGCGGGGTGCATGGGGTTCATCAACGTGGCCCGCGGGGTGCGCGCGATCGGCTACACCGAGCCCGACCCGCCGCCCACCGGCCCGATCGCGCTGATCACCCACTCCGGCTCGGTGTTCTCCGCGATGCTGCGGGTGCGGCGCGCGATCGGGTACTCGCTCGTGGTCTCCTCCGGCCAGGAGCTGGTCACGACCACCCCGGCCTACCTCGACTACGCGCTCGGGCTGCCGGAGACCAGGGTCCTGGGCCTGGTCCTCGAGGCCATCAGGGACCCGGCCGCGCTGCACCAGGTGCTCGCCCGCGCGGCCGAACGCGACCTGCCCGTGGTCCTGCTCACCGCGGGCAACTCGGCCAGCGGGCGGATGATGGTCGCGGCCCACTCCGGCGCGCTGGCCGCCGCCGACGGCGGGTGGGAGGCGCTGATCCGCCGCCACGGCGTGCACCGGGTCAGCAACCTGGCCGAGTTCAGCGACTCGCTGGAGGTGTTCGCGATCGGCCGCCGGGTGCGGCCCGCCGGGCCGGCCGGCTCCGCGGGCATCGCGACCGTGCACGACTCGGGCCTGGAACGCGCGCACGCCGCCGACGTGGCCGAGGAGGTCGGGGTTCCGTACGCCGCCATCAGCGAGACGACCAAGGCCCGGCTGGCGGAGAAACTCGACCCCGGCCTGATCCCGGCCAACCCGCTGGACGTGTGGGGCACCGGGGCCGACACCCGCGGCCTGTTCGCCAATTCGCTGATCACCCTGGCCGCGGACCCGTCGGTGAGCGCGGTCGCCCTGGCCGTGGACATGATCCGCGAGCTGGACGGTGACATGTCCTACCCGCAGGCCGTGCTCGACGCCGCGAGCCAGACCACCAAGCCGGTGGTCGTGCTCAGCAATCTGCCCAGCGCCGTCGACCCGGAGTACGCGGCCGATCTGCGCCAGCACGGGGTCCCGGTGCTCGAGGGCATGCGCACCGGCCTGCTCGCCCTGCGCCACCTGCTCGACCACGCCGCCCGCTCCCCCGCTCCCCCCGACCCGGCCGCCACAGGCCTGGCCAGCACGGGCCCGGCGGCCGCTGACCCGGCTGACCCGGCCGGCGCGCTCCGGCCGTCCCGCCGCGACCGCGCCGCCGCGCTGCTGGCCGCGGACCCGGCGGACGGCGCGCCGCTGCTGGCGCTGCTGCGTGAGTACGGGATCGCGGCCGCCGCCGCGCAGCAGGCGGGCGACGCCGACCATGCGCTGGCCGCCGCCGAGTCGATCGGCTACCCGGTGGTGCTCAAGACCGCCGAGCCGGCCATCGCGCACAAGTCCGATGCGGGCGGGGTAGTGCTCGGCATCCGCGGCCCGGCCGAGCTCGCCGCGGCCTACGCGGACCTCGCGGCCCGGCTCGGCCCCCGGGTGCTGGTGTGCGAGACCGTACCCGCCGGGACCGAGCTGGCGCTGGGCATCGCCCGCGACCCGGTCCTCGGCCCGCTGATCGTGATCGGCGCGGGCGGGGTGCTGGTCGAGCTGCTGGCCGACCGCGCGGTGGCGCTGCCGCCGGTCGACGCGGGCACCGCGCGGCAGATGATCGCCGAGCTGCGGCTGGCCCGGCTGCTGGCCGGGGTCAGGGGCGCGCCGCCCGCGGACCTGGACGCGGTCGTCCGGTCGATCACCGGCCTGTCCGAGCTCGCCGTGGACCTGGGCGACGAGCTCGAGGGCCTGGACGTGAACCCGCTGATCTGCGGCCCGTCCGGGGCTATCGCGGTGGACGTGCTAGCCATCACCCGGACCCGGGACAGGTAGCCGGCCCGCGGCAGGCGACTCGCGTCGCGGCGGGGAGCCGGGCCGGGGCGGGCCAGAGTGGGCCGGTGCGCGATGCTGCTGGTGTGACTCCCGAGGTACCGCTGACGACGCTGCTGTCATGGACGTGGATCGCGTTCGCGATCGAGGCCGACAACGGAGTCGAGGCCGCGGGCACGGACCGGGTCGGCCGGCTGTTCCGCATCTCGCTGCCGATGTGGGCCAACGGGCTTCGCTTCATCGGCAGCGACGGGATCACCGTGGACGAGCTCAGGACCCGGGCCCGGGCCGCGTGCAACATTGGCGGGCTGGAGCGCTGGGGCTGGATCACCGTCGGCGAGCCCGGCCCTCCGCGCCGCGCGGGCTACGGCACGCTGCGCGGCGTCAAGGGAGACACGGTCTTGCGCCCCACGCGCGCCGGAACCTACGCGCGGCGGCTGTGGCCGCGCGCCGTCACCGCGGTTCAGCAGCGGTGGGAGGCCCGCTTCGGCACCGACGAGGTTGGCTCGCTGCGGGAGGCGCTGCTCCCGTTCGCCGGGCCGATGCCCTGGTCGCCGCCGGAGGTCCACGCCTCGGACGGCTTCTTCACCCACGTCATCGACGGCCCGCCGGACGAGGACGTCCCGCTGGCCGGGCTGCTGGGGCAGGCCCTGACCGCCCTGACCCTCGAGCACGAGCAGGACGCGGAGGCCTCCCTCCCGCTCGCCGCCAACGTCCTGCGCGTGATCGGCGACGAGACCGTGCCGGTCCGGGACCTGCCCCGGCTGTCGGGGGTCTCGAAGGAGGCCGTCGCCATGGCCACCGGCTACCTCACCCGGCACGAGCTGGCCGAACAGCCCGAACGGTCGATCACGCTGACCGCAGCCGGCCAGGACGCGCTCGACGGGTACCGGGTGCGAGCCGGGAGTCCCGGCCACGAGACGCTGCGGGCCCGTCTCGAGGCGATCGTGTCCCAGCGCGAGGCGCTGGCCGCCGGGCTCCGCCCGCCCGAGGGCGGCTGGCGCGCCGGAAAACCGTACCTCGCGCAGACGCAGCGCATACTCGCCGACCCGGCCGCCGCGCTGCCGTGGCACCCGATGGTGCTGCACCGCGGCGGCTGGCCGGACGGCTCCTAGCCGCGGCGGCTAGCCCGGGGGCGGATCACGCGCAGGCCGGCCCACGCCGCCGCGACCCCGACGGCCACGCCGACGACGGTATCGGCGAAGCGCAGGATGGGCTGGTGCCAGGCGTCCTCCGGGCTGATGGCCGCCAGCACCATGACCACCGCCGTGGTGATGCCCGCGGTGACCCCGTCCCCGGGCCGGCCGAGGAGGGTGACCGCCAGCACGCTGGCGCCGATCAGCCCGGCCATGGCCCACGGGTAGAACGGCAGGAAGATCAGGTAGATCAGGCAGATCACAAAGCTCACCGCGGTGGCGGAGATGCGGGACACCGCGGCGGCGATGCTGTGCTCGTAGCTGTCCCGGAACACGAACACGGTGGCGAGCACCGCCCACATGCCGCCCAGCAGGTCATCGTCCCTGGACACCGACGCCACGCCGACCCCGGACAGCAGGTGCGTGGTCAGCCAGAAGGCCAGCAGGCAGGCCAGGGCCAGCACCCCGCACTCCAGCACCGCGACGCGGGCCTCGGCCCGGGTGGCCACCCGCCCCGCGCCCAGGGTGAGGTGGATCTTGCGTGACACTACGGCCTCTCCTCGCGCCCGCACGACCCGCCAGGTACCCGCGATCACACGCGTTCACGAAACGGGTTTTAGAGATTTGATTCCGGCCCTCTTAACCCTCTTCACCCCGAACCGCTGGTGAATTATGGCTGACCGGAACCCGCCCGGCCGCGGCCCGGCGAGAACCTTAGCCACCGCCGCGCCCGGGACGCGTTCCGGCTGCTTACAGTCAGTATTCAGGATGTCGCCAGCCGTCGCGCCGGCGGCTGTATCCGGACCGGGGTGTTATGGGGATGATGCATAAATGACGCTCATTATGGTCAACGTCCTATAGCGGAGCACGCAAATTCGTCAAATAAGATTTTTGACATGGCCCGACCTAGCCAGCAGACGGCGCGCAAGCTCAGCCTGCTGGCGGCCGCCCAGCGCGCGGCCGCGCAGACCGGCGTCGCGAAGCTGCGGCTGAAGGATGTCGCCGACGCCGCCGGCGTCACCCCGGCCTCGGTGCTCTACTACTACGGCGACGGCGTCGACGCGCTGCTGGCCGCGCTGTACCGGCAGTCGATCGCCCGCTACTGCGAGCGGCGCCGCGAGGTGATCAGCGCCCATGAGTCGGCCCGCGACCAGCTTGTCGCGTCGATCCGGCACGGTGTGCCCACCGGCACGGACGACGAAGAGGCCACGGTCATCTGGCAGATGGACGGCTTCATCGGCAGCGACCCCCTCTACGACGTGCTCGGCACCCAGCAGTTCGAGGAGCAGGTGTCGGTCTACGAGCGGGTGCTGGCCGCGGGCCAGGACAGCGGGGACTTCACCCTGGCCACCGATGCCCGGGCGATCGCGCGGGCCCTGGTGGCACTCGAGGACGGGCTGGGCCGGCAGGTTCTCGGCGGCAACCCCGACATCAGCCGCGCCGAGGCGCTGCGCATGATCGGGGTGTTCGCGAGCCGCGCGGTCGGCGCCGACATCGACCCGGCCGAGGACGGCTGATCCCCGGGGCCGACGCCGCCGCACGGCCATGTTCATGGCTGCCCATGTCCGCTGGCACGCTATTCACAGCGGATTTGTCCAGGCCGAGTAACCGCTCTCGTCGATCGCGCGCACGCGGACGAACTTGGGGTCGGGTATCGGTGACTCGATGATGGCCCGGGTGATCAGGCCAGTTTCGCTGGTCCGCAGTATCCGCCCGAAGCGGCGGCCGCGGCTCCCCGCCACCACGCTGCATCCCGTGGTCTCCCGCTCCATCTGCAACACGAGCGCGCGGCACGGGCTGCAGGCCACCTCGACCGTCGACCCATCCCAGTGCACCTCGCGCAGGACCGGCCCGGCCGACGCGTAGCAGAGCCCGGTCCGCAGCGCGTGCAACACTGCTTCTGGGCAGGCTTCCTCGACCCGGACCCAGGTCCAGGCGTGGCCGATATCGCACAACGGCACGTGCGAGTCGTCGGTGGCGATGCCGTACAGCTGGCGGCCTGCCTCGAGCGCGGCATCCCAGATCATCGACGAGTCACCGCGGCCGCACTTGAGTTCGCCCGAGGCGTTGTACACCTCCACGCCACTGACGTGCTCGGACTCAATCAGCGTAGTGGCGTCCATCCCGGTCCAGTACGGATGGGCGAGGTACGCGACCCCGCCTTGCTCCACAGCGAACCGGCCGGCGGTGCTGAGGTCGGGGAAGGTCCGCTGCTCCCACTTCTCCTTCTGGTTGACCATCCAGTTCCGCCGGTCGCCGCCCGGGTCTTCCGGGATGTCCTCGATCCCGTAGACCAGGACGTCAGACGTCTCGCCAACCTGGCCGCGGTCGCAGGTCAGCTCGGCGGCAGGCAGCGTCAGCAGTGACCGGGTTGACGGGACCTTGGTGAGCCGCCAGTGATCGGTGATCGCGACCACGTCGAAGCCGGCCGTGCCGTAGACCGCTGCGAGCGCCCGGGGCGACAGGTCCCCGTCGCTCTCGGTCGAGTGCATGTTCAGGGCGCATCTGAGCCAGGTCCCGGCCAGCTCAAACGGGTTCGCGCTGTTGGCCATGGCCCGGCCTCCTGCTCCCTACGTGCCAGGAGTATTTAGTTCCTCAAAGTAAATTTGAGAAACCTTCTGACACGCCCCAAGGTCGGTTCGCTGTACATCGCGTACCGCACCGTCAGCCTGCAAACCCTGCCGACTTGCGCTGACGGCAGAGCCTCATCATGCTGCCGGTTCAGCTCCGTCCTCAACCTGCCGGAGTTTCCTGAAGGAAACTTAAGGGCAAGCTGTGGCATGGTTCAGAAGCTATGTACCAACTGTGCCGCAATTTAGAAGATCACGTAAAGCTTGCGGAGCTTCTCGTGGATCTGCCAGGTTCCCGCCCAGCCGCGCGGGAACATGGCCACGTCGCCGGGGCCGATGTCCTGCGGGGTTCCGCCGTCCGGGGTCACGGTCATCCGGCCGGACACGATGTGCACGAACTCGTTGGTCTCCAGCTTCCAGTAGGACGGGCCCGGGGTGCACTCCCAGATCCCGCTCTCCTGCCCGCCGTCCTGCCAGAGGGTGAAGCCGGAGGTCTGCATCGGCTCACCGGTGGCCTCGTCCAGCGGGCCCCAGTCCTCGAGCTCGAACGTCGCGGCGTCGGGCAGGAACGGTGTCTGCGGCACGGTGTCGGTCATCTGCGCTGTCCTCTCGGTGACGGTCGGGCCGCTGCGGTGGTGCCCGGCGGACTGGTCTAGGTCGGAGTCGTCAGGCGCTGAGGTTGTCCGCTGTCTGCGGCGCGTGCTCAGGGAAGGGCAGCGCGATCGGGTCGGTGGCCAGGCGGCTGCGGCCCTGGTCGTCGAACCGGTCCAGGCCGAGCTGGGCGGTGTCCACCACGTCGGACCGGCCGGTCAGGGCCACGTCCGCCGCGGCGCGGGCCACCGCCGGCCCCCACATCATCCCGGCGCCGCCGGCACTGACCACGGTCAGAGCGTTCAGGATGTCCCCGCTGACCAGGGCCGGACCGATGATCGGCAGGTGGTCGGGGGTGTAGTCGATCGTGGCCGACCACACCCGGCGCAGCCCGAGGCCGCGCGTGACCGGGACCAGCTCGGCCAGGCGCTCACGCATCCGGGCCAGGTATGCCTCGTCCACGCAGGCGGCGGCGCCCGGCGGCTCGTCCGGGTTGCTCATGCCGAACAGCAGGCCCTTTTCCTCCGGGCGCCAGTACAGGCCCCCGGACACGTCGAACACCATCGGCAGGCGGGCCGGGTCCAGGCCGGGGTGCGGCTCGGTTACCGCGACCTGGTGCCGCACACCACCGGCCGGGATCCTGATCCCGGCCAGCCTGCCGACCTCGGCGAGCTCGGGGCCGCCGGTGAGCACCACGAGCGGGGCGGCGACCGGCCCCTGGCTGGTCTCCACGCCGGTGACCCGGCCGGAGCGGACCGTCACACCGGTGCAGGCCGTGCGCTCCCGGACGCTGACCCCGCTGATGGCCAGCGCGACCGCGTAGGCGGTCACGTTCCTGGGCGGGCTGACGAAGCCGTCCTGCTCGCAGTACGTGCCGCCGCGGGTGAGCCCCGGCGCGAGGGTGGGGTTGACCCGGTCGACCTCGTCCGGGTCGAGCCAGCGGACCTGCAGGCCGAGCGCGTTCTGCATCTCCATCCGGGCCCGCGCGGCGTCGACGTCCGCCCCGGTGAAGCACGGCAGCAGGTAGCCCTGCTGGGTGAACCCGGAGTCGATGCCGAGCAGTTCCTGCTGGGCCAGGTAGAACCGGCGGGACCACTCGCCGAGCTGGACCGCCCACGGGGTGCCGCCCTGGATGCGCACGACCCCGGCCGCGCGGCTGCTCGCGCCCTGGCCCAGGGTCCGCTTCTCCAGCAGGACCACCTGGTCCAGGCCGGCCTGGCGCAGGAAGTAGGCGCACCAGCCACCGATGGTCCCGCCGCCGACGACGACCGCATCCGCGGTTGGTGTCATTGGCACGCCGTCGATTCTCACCTAGACTGAACGTTCAGTCAAGATTACGCTTGATGAGCACTGGCCGGGATTCGAGCGGAGCGTGCCCCATGTACGGCTTGTCAGATGAGGACCTGCAGATCCAGGCCCGGGCCCGCACCTACGCGGACGAGATGATCCCGTTCGAGGTCACCGCCGAGATGAACCACGGCGAGCTGCCCAAGGAGACGGTCGCCGAGCACGCGGCACGGGCCAGGGAACTCGGACTGTGCGCGACGAACATGCCCACGGAACTGGGCGGCGGCGGCTGCACCACGCTGCAGCAGGTCCTGGTTCAGGAGCAGGTGGGGCGCGTCACCAACGGGCTGGCCTGGGCCTGCTCCACGCCCCCGTCCTGGATGCCCGAGGTGGCCACGTCCTACCAGATGGAGCGGTTCGTGATCCCGGCCATCCGCGGTGACCGCGAGGAGTGCTACGCGATCACCGAGGAGGGCGCCGGGTCTGACGTGGACGCCATCGAGGCGACCGCGCGGCGGGACAGCGACGGCTACCTGCTCAACGGCGTGAAGTGGCACGTGACGTCGTTCAACTCGTCGGACTTCGCGTTCTTCCAGGGCAAACTGGTCGGCGGCGACCACAACGGGGAGCACGCCATGTTCCTGGTCGACCTGCCCAGCCCGGGCATCGAGGTGGTCCGCACTCCCGCGTACATGCACACGATGAGCCACCATCACCCGATCGTGTCGTTCACCGACGTCCGGGTGCCGGCCTCGCACCTGGTGGGGGCCGAGGGCGACGGGATGACGTTCGCCTACGAGTGGTTCAGGTTCGAGCGGATGATGGTCGCCGCGCGCTGCGTAGGCGCGGCCGAGCGGCTGACCGCCGAGATGACCGACTTCGCGATCTCGCGGGAGGTTCAGGGCCGGCCGATCAGCGAGTTCGGGCAGGTCCAGGCCATGCTCGCGGACAGCCTGACCGAGCTGTTCGCGGCCCGGTCGCTGCTCTACGAGACCGCGCGGGCGATCGACGCCGGGACCGACGTCAAGATCCAGCACGCGCAGTGCTCGATGGCCAAGCTCTACGCCTCGGAGATGGCGGGCCGGGTGGCCGACCGCGCGGTCCAGGTGTTCGGCGGCCGCGGCTACATGCGGGAGAACGTGGCCGAGCGGCTGTTCCGCGAGGTCCGCGTGGAGCGGATCTGGGAAGGCACCAGCGAGATCCAGCGCGCGATCATCGCCGACCAGATGGTCAAGCGCGGTCCCGGCGCCCTGGCCTGACCCGGGCTAGGCGGGCAGGCTGTCCTCGATCGCGGCGACCAGCGCCGGGTCCTCGGGGTCGGTGAGCGGCCGGAACCGGCCAAGGATCGTCCCGTCCGGGCTGACAAGGAACTTCTCGAAGTTCCACTGGATGTCGCCGGCGTTGCCCTCGGCGTCTGGCACCGCGGTCAGCTCGGTGTAGATGGGGTGCCGGCCCGGGCCGTTCACCTCGATCTTCTCGAACAGCGGGAACGTCACGCCGTAGTTGACCGAGCAGAACTCACCGATCTCGCCGGCGGTGCCTGGCTCCTGGCCGCCGAACTGGTTGCAGGGGAAGCCGACCACCGCGAACCCGCGGCCGCCGAACCGCTTGTGCAGCCGCTCGAGCCCCTCGTACTGCGGGGTCAGGCCGCACTTGGAGGCGACGTTGACCACGAGCAGCGTCTTGCCGGACAGGTCCGCGAGCGACGCGGGCTGGCCGGACAGGGTGTTCACGGGATGGTCGTGCACGGTCATGAGGCTGAGTCCTTCGGTGTCGGGAGGCCGCCGCCCCGACGCTGAGGGAATCGAGGCATCAGCGTTAACAGCGCCGTATACCGGTCTCTTCCGCCGGCCGGGCGGTGATCCGGTCCGCGCCCCCCGGGAGCCCAGCATGATCACCGACGGCCGCAGCCCGCGGGCGGCCGCGCGACGCTGTCGGTCAGCCGACGGCCTGAGCCTGGGCCCGGGCCTCGGGGCTCCACACCGATTGGCCCTGATAGCCGCGCGCCACCATGGCCACGAACTGGTACACGGTCTCCTCGTCCGGCGACAGCGGCCCCGGCCGCGCGTGCGGCGAGGCGAGCCCGCGCTGCACGGACTCGCACGCGTGCCAGTCCTGCTGGTTGGTGATGTCCCAGAACTCGGTCGCGTAGCCGGGATCGAAGCCCGGCTTGTCCAGCACCTCGGGCGCGAACGACCAGGTGCATTCGATCATGGTCCGGTCCACGGCGAGTGGCACGAGACGGTGCGTCATCACGTAGTCCGGATGCAGGCTGAGCAGCACGTTCGGGAAGATGTTCACGTAGAGCACGGTGCGCAGGCCCGCGGCGTCCAGCCCGCGCAGCGGAACCCCGAGGCTGGTGCCGTCCAGCGACATCGTGTCCATGCCGTCCCGCAGGTCCATGGTGCCGCCCACCCAGGAGGCCTGCGGCGGGCAGTTCTGGCCGCTGCGGGGCGGGCTGACCTTGCACAGCTCGGGATGGATCTGCGGGCAGTGGTAGCACTCGTGGTAGTTCTCGCTGAGGATCTTCCAGTTCGCGGCCGCGTCGTAGTCGTGCCGCCCGGCGATGACCAGGCGCTCCGGCTCGTACGGCGTGACCAGCTCGTCCAGCAGCCCCAGCGAGTCAGCCAGCGGCGGGGCCTGCCCGGAGCTGTCTACGAAGATCAGCCCGTGCCAGTCGGTCACCGGGAGCTCGGCCAGGCCCCAGGCCGACTGGTCGAAGTGACCGTGGCCCCGGAAGCCGGTTGCGAAACGCAGCCCGCCCGAGAGCGTGTAGGTCCAGGAGTGGTAGGGGCAGATGATCGAATTCTGCGATGTCGACGTGCCGCAGGCCAGCAGCTCGTGGCCGCGATGCCGGCAGGTGTTGGCGAAGGCGTGCAGCTCACCCTCGTCGTCGCGGGTGAGCAGCACGCTGCCTTCGCCGACCGACTCGGCGCGCTGCGCGCCGGGCTCGGCGAGCTGTGAGCTGAACCCGACACAGGTCCAGCCGGAATCGAAGAAGTGCTTCTGTTCCCAGGCGAACACCGCCGGGTCAACATAGGCGGACCGGGGGAGCATGGTGGACTCCCCGAAGGGGCGCAGCGACTGGGCAAGCCCGGCCGGGTCAACTGGGGCAGCAGGGAACCGCGTCTGACTGACCATACAGTCAAGGATAAATACACCCTGAGCCTCTGTCCAGCGCGCATCCACGGTCTCCCCGAAGCGCCGGCCCGCCTGCGCCCGCGCAAACGCATGCCGCCAGGCCTCACCGCATCCGCCAGCCCCTGCCCGCCGACCCGTCCTCGCCCGCCCAACTCGTGCCCGCCTGCGCCCGCGCAAACGCATGCCGCCAGGCCTCACCGCATCCGCCAGCCCCTGCCCGCCGACCCGTCCTCGCCCGCCCAACTCGTGCCCGCCGGCCTCGTGCAAACGCATCCCCGCCGACCCCACCCAACCCATGCTCGGCGCCCCGCCGCGCTCGCCTAGCCCATGGTGGTGCCCGCGACGGGCCTGCTACCTCCTCGAGGCCGCGACGGGTTGCGGGATGGGAACGGCGGGAAATGCGGGCCGCGGGAAGTGAGGGCTCGGCCTAGTTCCTTGTGGCGGCCCTTCCTAGTATCTTGCTCCACAACTAAAGGAGCGAGAATTGACCGAGACCCCTCCGGCGCCATCCTGGCCACCTGCCGCACCACAGCCTGAATTCGCTGCCGGCGACGGGCCGTCGCCAATAATGGTCGGGTTCGCTGACCCCATCCCGCAGCAGCGGGTCACCGTTTTCTTCCGGATCATTCTGATGATCCCGCATGCCTTCGTGCTCTGGATACTTGGCATCGTGGCCGAGGTGGTCGCGGTCATCGGCTGGTTCGGTGCGCTGTTCACCGGCCGGCTGCCTGACTTCGCGGCCGACTTCCTGACCGGCTACGTGCGCTGGCAGACCCGGTACAACGCCTACTACCTGCTGCTGACCGACCAGTACCCGCCGTTCTCGCTCGAGGACACGGACTACCCGGTACGCGTGCTGACCCGCCCGGGCCAGCTTAACCGGCTCGCGGTGTTCTTCCGCCTCATCCTCGGCATCCCAGCCCTTATTGTGGTCTCGCTGCTGGGATTCGGGCTATTCTTCTTCTCGCTTTTCGTCATCTGGCTGATCGTCCTATTTACCGGGTCCATGCCTCGTGCCGCCCATCAGGCACTGGCCTCATCCGCCCGCTATTTCGCCCGGTTCTACGGCTACATCCTGATGCTTACCAGCGAGTACCCTAAGGGCCTCTTTGGCGACGACGAATCGGGCGCGAGCGAGTATTTCGCCGCCCCGCCGCCAACGCCATCGGCGGGCCACGCAGCACCGGCATACCCGGCCACGCCCGCTGGCCCGGGTGGCCAGACGGTTCCCCCGGGCCCGGGGGCCCCGACGACGCCCATGACCGCGCCGGGCCCGGCAGGCTACCCGCCTCCCGCCGCCCCGTACCAGGGGGGCACATACCAGCCCGGCGAGTACCAGGCAGGCGCTCCCGCTCAGGGTGCTCCCCCGGCTCCGGGTCAGTACCAGCCCGCGGCCTCGTACCAGGCGCCGGGGTCTTACCAGGCCGCGGGTCCGTATCAGCCCGGAGTCCCGGGTGCCGCAGGGGGCTGGGCCGCGCCCGGGCCTGGCGGCTCGGCAGACCGCGAACTCCGCTGGCGGCTCGTCCTGTCCGACACGGCCAAGCGGCTGATCGGGCTGTTCCTGGGCCTAGGGGTGCTCGGCCTCATCGCCTACGTCGTGATCATCGTGGTGGTCGCCAGCGGCGGTGTCAGCAACGCGGTCACCCGGCAGAACGCCATCAACTCGATCCAGTCCGACAACGCCACGCTCAGCAAGACGCTCACCCCGCTGGCGAGCAAGACCGCCGCGTGCCAGTCCAGCCAGGATCCGCTGCACTGCATCACGGCTCTGGACCGGAACGTGGGCCGGGCCTTCCACACGTTCGCTGGCAGTGTCCGGTCCACGGCGATGCCGACCGGGTCGGCCCCGGGCGCGGCCAGCCAGCTGGCCGGGGCGGCGGACCAGGCCGGCAACTTGTTCCAGAAGCTGGGCACGGCCCAGACGGCTGAGCAGTATCAGTCGATCGTGAGCAGTTCCAACGTCGAGCAGGTCGTCGGCCAGGTCGGCACCGATTACCAGGAGCTGGGCACGGCGCTGAACGCGAGCCAGTGATCGGGGTACGGCGCACCGCCGTCGGCCCGGCCGCGGCAACCGCAGGCCACTGACCGGGGACGCGGCACGCCAGGCCGCCCGCCGGCGTGCCGCGCTCCTCCGGCTACCGGTGAACTGCCGCAGCCGGGATGACCGGGAACGGAAGATATACTGGCTTAAGGCGCAAACACGTCGCATTGCGCGTGTGCACCATTATTTCGCCGATTTACTGTCTGCGCGAGTTGGCTAAACCACGCCGTATCTCTGGCTGTTCACGGTACTTTATCTGGGAATCTCAGAGGCGTGCTGATGCCGACCGCCTCGGGCCGGCGCAGGTGAGGCGGGGATCCGTGAGTGACAACCCGGGCCATTCCCGGCGGGGCCGGGCATTACACCCTCCGTTTACCGATTTCCCGATTGCCGCCTACGTCTTCGCGGCGGCCTTCGATATCGTCTCGGCCGCTGGCGGCCCGCACCGCAGCTGGGCGGCGGAGTTCTGGCACGCGGGCACCTTCGTTCTCATCGGCGGCCTGTGCGTGTGCCTGCTGACCATGCTGACCGGCTTCATCGATCTGCTCAGCGTGCCCGGCCGGTACCCGGGCGTCACCCGCCCGGTGCTGGTGCACATCGGCGTGATGTCCGCGGTGTTCATGATCGGATCGGCCGACACCGCCTGGCGGATCACCGAGTATCACCGCCAGGCATCGACGCCGCTCGCGATACTCATCTTCTCCGTAGCCGCTGCCGTCGGCGTCTGCGTCGGGGGAGCCTACGGCGGGACGCTCGTGTTCCGGTTCGGCGTGGGGGTCCGGGCCGCAGCGCCGGGCCCGGCCCCGATCCAGGCTGCCCTCCCGGCGGCGCAGGTGCAGGCTCCCCGGCACCGGCTGCGGCGCGGGCAGGCGGTGCGTCCCCCGCAGCCGTGACGGTCTAGCTGGGCGGCCGGGGCGCCAGGACGGCCTGGGTCTGGGTGGTCTGGCCGACCGCCCGGCCTTCGTCATCGGTCAGTTCCGTGCGCACCACGATGAAAGAGCGGCCCACGTGCAGCGGGCGGGCCGTGGCGTGCAGCGCTCCCCCGCGGACGCCGCGGAAGAAGTTAGTCGCCGAGTCCACGGTGGCGGTGCTCGCACCGGGTGGCAGGTTGAGGAACGCGCAGAGGGCACCCACGTTGTCGGCCAGCGACATGACCGCGCCGCCGTTCATCGCGCCTCCGGTCGTGCAGAGCCCGGGTGACCAGCGCAGGCTGCCACGGACCAGCTGCGGCGTGGCCTCGTCCAGGGTCAGCCCGAGGGTGCCCGCGTAAGGGATCATGGCGACCAGGTCGGCGGGAGACGGAACCGCGGGTTCTGGCGTGGTCATGCCCCCATCATGCCGGGACGCTCAGATGCCGGCCGCCAGCTTCTCCAGCCCGTCGCGGGAGTCGTCGGGCGGCCACGGTCATCTCGCGGTCCTGGTGGCGAACGCGCTCGTGGTCGCGGTCATGAGCCGCGGTCTGCCGGCCCAGCGGAGGTGAGGGCCGTTTCAGCCGGTGAGCCGGACGGCGGCATGCAGCGGCAGGCTGGCCGACGAGTTCCCGACCATGATCTGGTAGGAGCCGGGCGCGACGGCCCACGAGCCGGCCGAGCTGTTCCAGTACGCGAACGCGCTGCGGTCGAGCTGGATGCGGACCTGGCGGGTCTCCCCCGGCCGGAGCTGCACCTTGCGGAATCCCTTGAGCTGCTTGGGCGGCTCGCCGGCCGCGGCCGGGTCGCCGACATAGACCTGCACCGTCTCGGCCCCCGCGACCCGGCCGGTGTTGGTCACGCTGAGCCGCACCGTGACCGTCCCGGCCCGGCCAGGTGCCGTGACAGCCAGGTGGCCGAGCCGGAAGGTGGTGTAGGACAGCCCGTAGCCGAACGGGAACTCCGGCTGGATGTGCTCCGCGTCGTACCACCGGTAGCCGACCAGGAGCCCCTCGGAGTAGTCCACCCGTCCGTCCGTCCCCGGCCACTGCCGCGGGGTGCGCGCGGGCACGTCGGCCAGGCTGCGGGGGAACGTCACCGGCAGCTTGCCGGACGGGTTGACGTCGCCGAACAGCAGCGCAGCGATCGCGTTGCCGTCCTCCTGGCCCGGGTACCAGGCTTCGAACACGGCCGGGACCGAGCGAAGCCAGGGCATGGTCACTGCTGAGCCGGTGTTGAGCACCACGACCGTGCGGGGGTTGGCCCGGGCCACGGCCTCGATCAGCGCGTCGGTGGCCGGGTCGAGGCTCACGCTGTCCCGGTCGGTGCCCTCGCTCTCGTCGTAGCCGGCGAACACGACGGCTACGTCGGCGGACCTGGCCGCGGTGACCGCCTCGTCGAGCATCGGGGTGGCGTCCTGCCAGCCGAGGGTGAGCGACGCGGGCGCGACGCCGGTCTTGGCAAAGTCGGCCTCCATGCCGACCCGCTGGCCCGCGGTGAGGTCCACGGTGCCCCGCACCGGGCCACCGGGCAGGCCGGGCCAGTTGTCGATGACCAGCCGGCCGTTGACGTACAGCCGGGTGCTGTTGCCGTGGCCTCCGTCGAGAGACAGCTCATAGCGGCCGGTGGCGGGGGCCTCGATGGTGCCCGTCCACCGCGCCGACCAGCGGGCGGCGCTGACCCCGGCCGCGGGCGGGCGGGCGGCCGAGATGTCCGCGGCCGGGCCGGCCGCGGCGGGTGGGCCGGACAGCGTGGTGTTGCCGAAGAACTGCGCGGCCAGCCCGCCGGGGAACGCGGTGGCTGGTGTCTTCGGGAGATCGCCGTCGGGGGGCGGGTTCCCCGGGGCGTAGCGCACCGCGGTGGTGATCCCGGCCCGGGCCGCGATGCCCTGGAACGGGGTGCTCACATAGGGGGCGGTGACCGACGCGCTGCCGCCGCCGCTGGAGATGGCGTCCGGGCCAGCGTCGTCCCCGATCACCGCGATCGAGCGCACGCGCCCGGCCCGGAGCGGCAGCACGCCTCCGTTGTTCTTGAGCAGCACCGTGCCCTGCTCGGCCACCTTTCTGGCGACCGCGGCGTGCGCGGGGCTGGTGACCGCCGCCCGGGGGGACCCGGCCCGGCGCGCGCTGAACAGGTGGAACCGGAACATCTCAGTGAGGATGCGCCGGGCCATCTCCCGCACCGTCGCCAGCGGTACCTGGCCGTCCTGCACCGCCTGCACCAGCGGCGCGGAGTAGCGGGCACCGTACGGCATCTCCATGTCCAGGCCCGCCTGGGCCGAGGGAACGGTGGAGTGGGTGGCCCCCCAGTCGGAGGCGATGAAGCCCTGCAGCCCGAACTCGCCGTCCATGACCCGGCCGAGGTAGGGGTTCTCGCAGGCGTAGATGCCGTTGACCGTGGCGTAGCTGCACATCACGGCGGCCGCCTGCCCCGGCTGCACGGCGGCCTGGAACTGCGGCATGTAGATCTCACGCATCGCCCGGTCCGAGACGATGGCGTCGTCCTGCGGATGGTTGCGGTTGGTCTCCTGGTTGTAGACCGCCCAGTGCTTCACCATCGCCATCACGCCCTGGCTCTGCACGCCGGTGATGTCAGCCACGGCGGTCTGGCCGGACAGATAGGGATCCTCGCCGTAGCTCTCGAACGCACGCCCCCACCGCGGGTCGCGCACGATGTTGACCGTCGGACCGAGGTCAACGTCGACGCCCTTGCCGCTGTCCTCGCTCCCGATGACCTCACCGAAGCTCCGCACCGCCGACGGATCCCAGGTCGCGGCCGCGGCCACGGCCGCGGGTAGCTGGGTGACCCCGGTCATGCCGTCACCGACGCCCTCCGGGCCGTCCTCCAGGTTGAGCTGGGGAATGCACAGGCTCGGGATGGCCGGGATATGACCCGCATAGCCGTGTGCCACGCTCGAGCCCTGGCCGAAGACAAGACCATCTAGTTGCCGCACCGTCATCGCGGCGAGCACCATCGAGACCCGCTGCGGGATCGGGACCGTGGACGTCACCCACGGGCACCGGGAGCTGGAGACCGGGGCGGCCGGGGCGGCGGCGCAGCCCACGGAAACGGCCGCGGCCAGGCTGGCCGCGATCACGAGCAAGGCCCGGGCCGGGGTACGCCGCCTGCCCTGACGGCGCGGGCCACGTCCGGTTGTTAAACGTTGCACTGCCTGCAGGCTACGAGATGCTGCGGGCTACCGGTACTCGCGGTCGTCGGCGGGCAGGTCGCGGTCCTGGACCTCAACCACGTACCGCCAGCAGTCGGGCTGGGAGCCGTCGGTGTCGGTGAACCCGTAGACGCGGGCCAGCTGGCCGCTCGACAGTACCTGCCCCGACCAGCGCGCCACGTCCGGGTCGGCCGCGAGCGCCGCGACCGCGCGGCCGGTGTACGTCGGCGACTCCGAGATACAGAAGTGCGGCACCTTCGCGGTCGCCTGCCGCCAGGTCGCCTCGGTCACCTCGTAGAAATCGAGCATGTCCTCGGATCGCATCCAGCCCGGGGTCACCGCCACCGCGGAGGCCCGATGCGGGGCCAGCTCATGGGCCTGCGCGGTTGTCATCCGCTGCACCGCGGCCTTCACCAGGTCGTAGTAGAACCCCTCCCGGTGCCGGTAGGCGGCGTTGTACTCGGCGGTGCCGTCCGTCATCTCCACCACCAGGCCGCCCGGGCGCCTGATCAGCAGGGGCAGGAGAAAATGGCTGGTGATCACGTGGGTGTCGATCCCGATGCGGAGCATGCGCAGCCCATCGGAAAGGCTGTGCTCCCACAGCGTGGTGCCGAACTGGGCGTACCGGCCGCCGTCGAAGATGTCATTGACCAGAACGTCGAGCCGGCCGTGATCCCGGTCGATCCTCCGGGCCAGGTCCTCGACCTGGCCGGGGTCCAGATGGTCGGTCCGCTCCGCGATCCCGTCGCCGCCGGCGGCCGCCATCAGCTCGCCGGTCTCCTCGATGGTCTCCGGGCGGCCGACCTCGGACGGGCCGCCAGAGCGGCTGCTCCGGCCCGTCGCGTAGACCGTCGCGCCGGACCGGGCCAGCTCGACGGCGATGGCGCGGCCCGCGCCCCGGGTGGCGCCCGCCACCAGCGCCACCCGGCCGGCCAGCGGCATGCGCTCTGGTGTGGTGGTCATAACCAGAATCTGTCACGCTGCACCGACAGCGCGATACCGCGGCGAGCCGACCGGGACTCGGCAAATTTCAGCAAATAATCCGCAGTTGTTCAGCAAACAAAGGGCTCCGGCGGCTGCAGCACCGCATCGACCGGGACATTCTGCATGGGTGGCTGCTGCGGACCTCCCGTCAGCGGGCGCGGCGGTCGGTCTCGCCCCGGCGACGGAGCAAGCCCCGCCGGGCCCTCCGAGTCCGCCCGTCCGCACCCGGCCCTGGGCCAGCTGGGTGGTCCTAGGCTGCTACCTGACCGGTGCGGTGATCCTGACCTGGCACCTCTGGGTTGATCCGGCTGGGCTGACGCAGACGCGCGATCCCCACGACGTGGACCTGTTCGCCTGGTTCATCCGCTACGCGGCCACGGCGGTCGAGCACGGGCATCTGCCTGCGCTGATCACGACCGCGCTGAACGCGCCGCAGGGCATCAGCATGATGTGGAACACGTCGTTCCTGCTGCCCGGCGTGCTGCTCACGCCGGTCACGCTGCTGGCCGGCCCGCAGGTCAGCCTCACCCTGGTGCTGACGCTGGGCCTGGCCGGGTCGGCGGCGAGCCTGTACCTGGTGCTGCGCCGGTGGGGGGCCAGCGTGACCGCGGCCGGGCTGGGCGGCGCAGTGTACGGTTTCTCGCCCGCGATAGTGAACTCGGGATTCGGCCACTACCACCTGGTGCTTGCGGTCCTGCCACCGCTGATCATCGACGCGCTGCTGCGGGTCGTCACCGGCCGGGGCCGCGCCGTGCGCACCGGCGCCTGGCTCGGGCTGCTCACGGCCGCGCAGCTGTTCACCGGGGAAGAGCTGCTCGTTGCCACCGCGCTGGCCGGGCTGGTGCTGGTGGTGGTGCTCGCCGCCGGGCGGCCGCGCGCGGCGCTGCACCAGGCGCGCCGGGCCGCGATCGGGCTGGGCACGGGACTCGCGGTCATGCTGCTGCTCGGCGGGCACGCGCTGTCGGTGCAGTTCGAGGGCCCGCTCCGCGAGCACAGCGTCCTGCTCAACCTGTGGTCAGGCAACCTGGCGTTTTTCGTGGAGCCATCCGCGCGCCTGCTTTTTCACACGCCGGCCAGCGCGGCCTACGCCGGGAGCTTCCACTTGGGACTCTCGGAGGAGCTTGCCTACCTGGGCTGGCCGCTGCTGATCGTCCTGGCTGCGGCCGCGGTCCGGTTCTGGCGGGACCCGAGAGTCCGTGCCGCGGCCGTGACCTGCCTGGTGCTGGAGCTGTGCAACCTCGGCGGCGGGTCCGAGATCATCGGCGGGGTCCATGTCTCCGGGCACTTCTTCCCGTGGAACTGGGTGGACCGGCTGCCAGGCCTGGCCCAGGTGCTGCCGGACCGGTTCTGCATCCTCGGGGCCGGGGCGGCCGGAGCCGTGCTCGCGTTCTCCCTGGACCTGGCGCGCTCGCCAGCTCAGGCCCGGGGGTGGCGGACCAGCCCCGTCCCCCTGCTGGTCGCAGCCCTGGCGATCGTGCCGCTCATCCCGGTGCCGTACCAGGCGGGGCCGCTCATGCCAGTCCCGGCGGGCTGGCAGGCGGCCTTTGCCCGGCTGCGGCTGGCCGACGACGCCCGGGTGCTCGTGGTCCCTGTCCCGCTGCTCGGGCAGACCCAGGCGATGCGCTGGCAGGCGGATACCGGCGAGCCGGGTTCGCTGAACCTCGGCTACCTGCTCGGGCCGGGCCAGGGCGGGCAGGCCGCGTTCACTCCCAGCCCGGCCAAGCCCGCGGCCAAGTACCTGAACGCGCTCTGGCTGGGCAAGACGTGGGTCCGCGGCCCCACCATGGCGCAGCTGCGCACGGCCATGGCCTACCTGCGGCCGCAGGCGGTGGTCGCGGATACCACCCTCGGCTCCCCGGTCGGGCGCGTGCTGCTCAGCCTGTTCGGCCGGCCCAGCTTCCGGACCGGCAGCCTGCTCGTATGGCGGCGCTAGGCCCTGAGCAGCTCGGCAAGGTGCTGCGCAGGCCAGCCGGCGAGCTGGCCGGCTTGAGTGCGGCAGGAGAACCCGTCGGCGAGCAGCAGCGTGCCCTCGGGCGCGGCCCGCAGCGCCGGCAGCAGCGCGTGCTCAGCGACCGCCACCGACACGTCGTAGTGCCCGCGCTCCATGCCGAAGTTGCCCGCCAGCCCGCAGCAGCCGGAGATGGTCTCGACCTGGGCGCCCGCCGCGCGGAGCACGGCCAGGTCGGCGTCGTAGCCCATGACCGCGTGCTGGTGACAGTGCGGCTGGGCGATGACCCGCTGGCCGGAGAGCCGCCCGTACAGCCAGGACAGGTCCCGCGGGGCGTCGTCCTGGCCAAGCAGCGTCTCGGCGAGGGTCCGGGTAACGGCGGCCACGGCCCGGGCCCGGGGATCATCCAGGAGTTCGGTGAGGTCACCGCGGAACACGGCGGTGCAGGACGGCTCGAGCCCCACGATCGTCAGGCCCCGCTCGGCGTACTCGGCCAGGTCGGCGACGGCGGCCCGGAGCCGGGCCCGGGCCCCGTCGAGCTGGCCGGTGGAGATCCAGGTCAGCCCGCAGCACGAGGCCCGGCCGGGCACGACCACGTCGAAGCCCGCCTCGGTCAGCACGGTCACCGCCGCCTCGCACAGCTGCGGCGAGAACGCCCGGGTGAACGTGTCGGCCCAGACCACCACGCGCTCACGGGCCTGGCCCGGGGCGCTGGCCGCCAGCCGGCGCAGCCGCGCGGGCGTGGCCGGGTGCGGGGCCAGCGCCGGCAGCGGCCGCCGGGGATCGATCCCGCCCAGCCACCGCACGGCCCTGGCCACCGGCTTCAGCCGCAGCGCGGCGCTGGCCAGGCCGGGAGCCTTCGCGGCCAGCCGGGTCCAGCGCGGGAGCCAGCCCAGCACGTAGTGGCCGCGGGGGCGTACCCGGCCCCGGTAGGCCTGGTAAAGGACGTCGGCCTTGTAGGTGGCCATGTCCACCGACACCGGGCAGTCACGGGAGCACGCCTTGCAGGACAGGCACAGGTCGAGCGCGTCGTGGACCTCGGCAGAATGCCATCCGGCCCGGATCAGCGACCCGTTCGACATCTCCTGGAGCACCCGGGCCCGGCCCCGGGTGGAGTCCTTCTCGTCCCTGGTAGCCAGGAACGACGGGCACATGAACCCGCCGGCGGGCCCGTTGTCCGCCCGGCATTTGCCCATCCCGATACACCGGTGCACGGCCTGGGTCAGGCTCCCGCCGTCGGCCGTGAGCGCGAACCCGCCGGGAGTCCGCAGCGGCCGGGCCTCAGGCAGCCGCAGGTCGGCATCGGCGGGCCGGGGATCGACGATGACCCCGGGGTTGAGCAGCCCATCGGGGTCGAACAGGCCCTTGAACGCGGCGAACGCGTCGATCGCGGCGCGGGAGTACATGATGGGCAGCAGTTCGCCGCGGGCCCGCCCGTCGCCGTGCTCGCCCGACAGCGAGCCCCCGTACCTGGCCACCAGTTCCGCGGCGTCGACCAGGAACGGGCGCAGCCGTTCCGGGTGATCGGCCAGCGGGAGATCGATCCGCACGTGCAGGCAGCCGTCGCCGAAGTGACCGTAGATCAGCCCGTCGAGCTGGTGGCTGTCCAGCAGGGCCAGGAACTCCCGCAGGTAGGGACCGAGCCTGGCCGGCGGAACGGCGGCGTCCTCCCAGGCCGGCCACGCCGGGGCGCCCGCCGCGGTGCGGCTGCCGAGCCCGGAGCCGTCCTCGCGGATGCGCCACAGCAGCGCCGCCTCAGGGCCGGCCGGCACGATCATCGAGTCGACGGCCGCGGCGGAGGCAACCAGGGACCGGGCCGCAGCCGTGGCCTCGGCCTCGCTGGACCCGCCGACCTCGGCGAACAGCCAGGCGCCGCCCGCGGGGAGCGGCGGCACCGCGCCGCGCGACCGGTGCGCGCGGACCACATTGACCATGCGGGCGTCGATGCCCTCCAGGGCCAGCGGGGTCTGGCCGGTCGGGCCGTTCAGGACGGCCAGCCCGGGCGCATCATCGGCCGCGGCCGGCATATCCGGGTAGCCCAGCACGCACAGGGCCGTCGTGGCCGGCAGCGGAACCAGCGACACGGTGGCGCCGAGAATGATGCCGCACGTGCCCTCGGTCCCGGTCAGGGCCCGGGCCAGGCTGCCGCCCCGTTCCGGCAGCAGGTGCTCGAGCGAGTAGCCGGACACCTGGCGCCGGAACCGGCCGAACTCATGGCTGATCGGCATCAGCCGGTCGGCGATGAAGCGGTCGAGCCCCGGCACCGTGCTGCCGTCCCCCGTGCCGCCAAACGCAGTGCCGATAGCCCCCGGGTCACCCGTCCCCGCGTGCAGGTAGCGGCCCGCGCCGTCGATCACATCCAGGGACACGACGTTGGCCGCGGTGGTCCCGTACGCCATCGCGTGCGCGCCGCAGGAGTTGTTGCCGATCATCCCGCCCAGGGTGCACCGCGAGTGCGTGGACGGGTCGGGCCCGAACCGCAGCCCGTGACGGCCGGCCACCCGCTGCAGCTGGTCCAGGACCACCCCGGGCTGGACGGTGGCGACCCGCGCGGCCGGGTCGATGCCGACCACCTGATTAAGGTGCCGGCCCATGTCGAGCACGACCCCGGGGCCGACCG
Organism: uncultured Actinomycetota bacterium; assembly: GCA_963844655.1. Taxonomy (GTDB): domain Bacteria; phylum Actinomycetota; class Actinomycetes; order Streptosporangiales; family Streptosporangiaceae; genus JASHPR01. The sequence continues at coordinate 537,195 of CAWJPA010000004.1, forward strand.
AGTTGCCCGCAATCGACGTGCCCCCGCCCCGGACGGTTACCGGCACGGCCAGGTCACGGCAGACGTCTACCACGGTGAGTACGTCATCGGCGGAACGCGGGAATACGACTGCTTCGGGGACGACCCGGTAGTTGGAGGCATCGGACGAGTACTCGGCCCGGCGCCGCGATGAGGCGTCCACCGCCTGCCGGCCGAGGGACGCCCGCAGCCGCCCTACGAGTTCTCCGGTGTCAGTCGGCATGCCCGTGGTCACTCCTCAAGGTCGTCCCGTTCCCTGCTCGGCGTGGCGTGTTCAGCGTGACGCTTGCCGCCATTATCGACGGCACCCCTCCGGGCTTAGCCACAGAGCCGCGGTGACCGCCCGCATTCCGCATCGTGGATGTACCTATGGGTGCGCTATGACCCACCCTTCGGTACATCCACGGAGCCGGGCAGGCCGTAGAGGGTCGACGCCCAGATGTGGACGAGAGTGCTGGCGACTACGCTCTCGTCGTCAAAGGGCGGGGTTCCGCAGGCGGCGAGGTAGTAGACACGTTCCCCAAGCCAGGTCAGCGCGCTGGCCACGCCCGCCATATTCTGGCCGGCCAGATGGGCCATGGCCTCGGGGTCCGCGCTGATCTGGGCCACCGTGGCGTCGGTGAACAGCTGCATCTGCTGCTGCCAGAGCTCGGTCAGCCGCGGCTCGCTGCGCCAGTTCTCCACGATGGCCCGCAGGACCGGCCCGTTGGCCTGCCAGAGCCGGGCGCCGGCCATCGTCCCCTGCCGCAGCGCGGCCATCTTGTCCGCAGGACGGGCGAGCCATGGCTCAGCCGCGCCGAGACCCTGGGCCACGGCCCGCCTGACCAGCTCGGCCAGCACGTCGTACCTGGAATCGAAGTAGAAGTAGAAGGTCCCGCGGGACACACCGGCGGCGGTGAGGATCTCGGCCACGCTGAGGTCGGCGAAGGCCCGCCCGGCGAGCAGGCTGGCCGTGGCCGCGAGGATCGCCTCGCGCAGGTCCTGCTCTCCCGTGCCCGCAGCGGTGGTGCCGGGTGACGACCGGCGGCCGTGCCCGCGCCGGGTGCCCGCCCGGGAACTGCCTGCCTGCTCGCGCACGCGCACCACCGTAGCGCCTCCCTGTATAGACACTATGTCTATACAGACTGTATAGTCACGGCTATGGCAACCTTGACCGCCCATCTAGTGACCGGGGATCCGGTGCGTGCGGGCCGGTGGTACGAATCGGTGCTCGGCGCGACGGAGTTGCGCCGGATCACGCTGCCCAGCGGGGCCGTGCTCACGATCGATCTCCAGTTCGGCGACAGCCAGATAGCCATCTCCGACGAGGTGCCCGACCACGGCATCGTGTCCCCGCTGACCCTCGGCGGCACCTACGGTGCGCTGCACCTCGAGGTCGATGACGCCGACGCCGTCTGGGAGCGCGCGCTCGGGGCCGGGGCGGAGGTGTTCCAGCCCCTGCAGGATGCGTTCTGGGGCGAGCGCACCGGGCAGTTCATCGACCCGTTCGGGCACCGCTGGGCCGTGGCCCAGCGGGTCCGCGATGTGCCGCACGACGAGGTAATCCGCCTGGCGGGCGAGGCCTACGCCGCGGCCGGGAACGGCTGAGCGCGGGCGGCCGCGGACCGCCGTTTTCCTGCCGTCGATGTGAGTTTGCTGTAGCTGGGACTACAGCAAACTCGCATCGACACGGGCGGTGATCTTGCCTGGGACATGCGACGGCCCGGGCCATCGCTGGTCCGGGCCGACTGCGCGTGTCCGTCTGCTTCATAACTTACGACACGTAATCAAGTGATAACGTTCCGTGGAGGTGGCGGGGATCGAACCCGCGTCCTTCAGTACCTCACCAGGGCTTCTCCGGGCGCAGCCTGCTTAGCTTTTCTCAGCCCCGGCGGTCATGCAGGCAAGCCGCCGAGCGGGCTCAGCCACTGTTTGGTTTCCCGCCTAGTCCCGCGGCCGGGCTAGACGGTGATCCTCCTCACTGACGCCAGGCACCGGGCCGGAGGAGCTCCCGGACTGACGGCTTCTAACTCGCGGTCAGGCCGCGAGGGCGAAGCTAGTGCGCTTTGAGTTGGCACTTGTAATTTTGCGGCCACAGGATTTACGAGGTCGTAGTCGCAACCCTCGGCCCGCTTCCCCTGGATCAACTACCGAAGTCGAAACCAGTCACCCCCTCTTGAGTTGTGACACCACCGTATCCGATCGGTGTCAGACAGTCGAACAACCGGAACGCCGGGCATATGCCCGAAATGGGCCCAGACCTTCGGCCCAGCGGGCCGCGCCCCGGGCTCCGGCATCGCATCTGCTCGGGTCGATGATGAGGGACCAAACGATTACCGACAGTAACCGGTTTTGGATTTGATTTGAACTCCTGGGCGAACCTGTCCGTTAACATGTGGGAATCCGGGCGACTTCTCTCAGATCGATCCAGGCAGGCTGAGCGAGTAATTAACGCACGCTTTCCGGCAGACCGGCCTAAGTCGTAGCTTCCTGTTGAAGGTGGGACATACCAGTGGCGATCGCTGCTCTCATCGTGTGGCTAGCCACCATCGGTGCGGGCTGGTCGCTGCTGGCCATCTGGCTTGTCGAGTACGACCGCAGGTTCCATGAGTCCGCCACGACCCGCCTGCCCATCCCGGTGATGGGCGCGCACGCCCTGTTCGCCCTGGGCGGCCTGGCCGTATGGATCGCCTACCTGCTGGCCGGCACCCAGCGGCTGGCCGTCACCTCCGCCGCGATCCTGGGCGTGGTCGCAGTGCTCGGCTTCACGATGGTGACCCGCTGGATCGGGGTGTACCGGGCGCACAAGGCCAGTTCAACGGGGCCCGCCGGGACCATCCTCTCGGTCAGCGACCGCGACGTCCCGCCGGAACGCCACCTGCCGGTGACGCTGGTCATCGGCCATGGCGTCCTCGCCGTGGCCACGGTCGTGCTGGTGGTGCTGACCGCGCTGATGCACGGAACCTGACGCAGCCCGGACGGCAGAATGCCCGACGGGCCCCCCACAAAGCGGCTTCCCATCGGGCATCCCCCGCGCAGCGATGAGAAACCCCCGTGGGCGCTGGCGGTGGCCGATATCGCGCCCACGGGGGTCGACCGGCAGGGTCGGGGCCGGTCTTTAAGCCCGGGCCTCCCCCGAGATGAGGCCCGGTTCTCATCACAGTGACTGGGCCGCAACCCCCCAAGCGGCACCCCAGTCACATGGAAAGACGCCTCTGGGTAGCTGAATGGTTGCTCCGTGTAGTCAAAATGCAGGCCACGATGCGGTCATGTTCCGGCGTTCGGGCGGCGGGCTACGATCCGGCCTTGATGGCGTTGAGGAAACTGCCCGCGAGCGGCGCCGCCGAGTCGCTGGCGGAGTTGGTCACCTCGAGCACGGCGAAGGCCACGTTCCCCTGGAACCCGACGAACCAGGAGTCCCAGTGCCCCCGCGCGTCCGCGGCGCTGCCCACCTGCCCGTAGACGGGTGCGCCGCTGACGTTCGCCGCCCGGCCCGCGCCCGACGTCACCGTGGCGCGCATGAGGTTCCGCAAGCCGGAAACGACCTGCGGCCCGAACGGAACCCGGGGGCTCAGCCCGGGATCGGGCGGGCTGGTCACCAGCATGGGCGGATGCCAGGTCCCGGACTGGACCACGGCCGCGGCCAGGGCCATGTCCAAGGGGCTGACCTGCACGTTCCCGTTCCCGATGGTTTCCTCGGCCAGCTCGGCCTGGTTCGCGGGGGTCCGCATGGCGCCGGTGAACGAGGAGACGGACAGCGGCAGCCGCCAGGACGCGCCGAGACCGAAGCTGGCGGCCGCCGCCGTCAGCTCCTTGGCGTTCAGGCGCAGCGACAGGCCAGCAAACGCGGTGCCGCAGGCGTTGGCGAAGTCGCCGCGGAACGTGCCCGGGTCGGGCTCGGGCGGATCGTTGGTGAAGTTCTCGCCGCCCACGGCGTTCGACACCCCGCACGGGATGGGAGTGTTCAGGTTGAGGCCGGAGCTCAGCAGCGCCGCGGTCGACACGATCGTGAACGCCTGGCCGGGCTGGTACCTCCCGGCCAGGGCCGACGCCGGGGGCAGGCCGGGCGCGTCGTGTTCCGCCACGGCCAGCACCTGCCCGTTCGTCGGCGACACGGCCACGATCGCCGCCGACTCGGGCAGCGAGTTCACCGCGCTGTCGGCCGCGAGCTGCACGTTCGCGTTGATCGTGGTGCGCACCTCGGTGCCGGGGCGGCCGAGCCAGCGCTTCAGCACGGTCACGATCTGGCCGTCGGCGTTCTCCTCGACGATCTCCGTGGTGGAGGTACCGACCAGCAGCCGCTGGAACGTCTGCTGCAGGCCGGACACGCCGACCGTGGTGCCCGGCCGGAACGGCACCCCTTCCTCCTGCAGCACCTTGGCCGTCTCGGTGTCGACTTCGCCGGACACGGGCGAGGCGATGCTGTTGAACAGCCGCGACCGGCCCGGTTTGATGACCAGGCCGGGCGTCCGGTTCAGCCCGGGACGCAGCGCCTGGTACTCCCCCGGGCTGAGCCGGAGCAGCTCGACGAACTGGGCCGACGGTGCCTCGGTGATCCAGTTGAATATCTCGTTCGCGGCGAGCCCGGTCGCCCGGGCCAGGCGGTTCGCGGTCAGCGCCAGGTCGGTCAGCCGGTTCGGCACCACGCCGATCGTGTAGACCTGTGACCGCGGCGCGAGCGGCGCTCCCTCGGCGTCGAGCAGCTGCGCCCGCGCCGGCATGGTGGAGAGCACGGCGAGGCGGAGGCCGGGCCGGAGCCCGGGCACGATGACGGACGGCTTCCACTCCACCTTCCAGCCGCCGCCCTCCCGGCGCATGACGAAGTTGCCGGTGTAGATCCAGGGCTGGCCGCCCCGGCCGAGGTCGACCGACGCCCTGAAGTGCGCATCGGCCGTGTCGCCGTGCTGCGTGATGTCCCCCATGGTCAGCACGAGATCGGCCGCGCCCAGCTGCTGGTAGGCGCTCTCCATGGCCGCGGCGACCGCCACCGCCGGCGCGCCGGTGGTCAGCGTGGCCGCGTTCGCGTAGTCGCCGTTCTCCCAGGCGAGCAGGAACGCCTGGACGGTCGGCTCGGCCGACGGCTCCGGTGAAGCCCAGCCGAGGGCCAGGCCGACCAGCAGCACGACGGTCGCCCCCGCGGCCGCAATCACCCGTCCCCGCGTGGTGCGGGGCCGTACCCCTCTCACCCGTGATTCCCCGGTTCGTTTGTTACCGGCCCGGGCTCCCCTAGCCCGAGTCCCCCTGACCGGCCCGCTTCTCAGCGGAGCAGGCCTGCCTGCGTGCGCGCCGCGGCTATGTGTGCGGACCATCGCCGCGCACTCCCCTACCTTCGCCGCCGCAGGGCACGGTCCACCTCTCTGGCAGCATCCCTGCGCGCCAGGTCATGGCGCTTGTCGTAATTCCGCTTTCCGCGGGCCAGACCGAGCTCGACCTTGGCCTTCCCGTCCTTGAAGTAGAGCGAGAGCGGGACGAGAGTCAGGCCGCGCTCCGCCGTGGCCGCGGCTAGCTTGTCGATCTCCTTGCGATGCATCAGCATCTTACGGGTCCGGCGCGGTTCATGGTTGGTCCAGGTCCCCTGGGTGTACTCGGGGATGTGCACGTTATGCAGCCACGCCTCGTGGTCGGAGATCTGGCCGAACCCCTCGCCGAGCGACGCCCGCCCGGCGCGCAGCGACTTCACCTCGGTGCCGGTGAGCACCAGGCCCGCCTCGACCACGTCCTCGATGTGGTAGTCGTGCCTGGCTCGCCGGTTCCGGGCGATGATCTTGATGCCCTTTTCGGAAGTCACATTCCAGCCCAGGGCGCTAAACCCGCAGGTAACGCCGCAACGTGAGGAACGACGTGGCGCCGGTCAGCAGCACGCCGAGGATCATCGACAGGATAATGACCTCGATCAGGTCCGTGCTACGCAGCTGGACATTGAACGGGAAATACTGCTGCATCGCGTCGAGGAACAGCGACTTCACGGCGATCAGCAGAGCCGAGGCCACCAGCCAGCCGAACAGCCCGGCGATCACCCCTTCCATCAGGAAGGGCAGCTGCACGTAGAAGTTGGACGCGCCGACCAGGCGCATGATGCTGGTCTCCCTGCGGCGGTTGAACGCCGACAGCCGGATGGTGTTGGCGACCAGCAGGATGGCCGCGATGATCAGGATGATCGCGATGATCACAACCGCGTTCCTGGCCCCGTTGAGCAGCTTGTAGAACTTGTCCAGGATCGCCGAGTTGTCCACGATCTGATCGACCCCGGGCGCGCCGTTGACGGTCTCGGCCACGACCGCGGCGTCGACCTGGGTGTTCTTGAGCTTCACCTCGAAGGAGTCGGGGATGTCGCCCGGGCTGACCGAGTTCACCATCGACGGGAACTCGGACTTGAACTGCTGGTAGGCCGTGGCCTGGGACTCATAGGTGACGTTGGAGACCTGCGGCATCGCGGTCAGCTCCTGGTGCAGCTGGGCCATCTCCGACGCGGTGGCCGGCCCGTTCTTGGTGCACTGCGGGCTGGAGCTGATCTTGGTGCAGAGGTACACGGAGAGCTGGACCCGGCCCTGCCAGAAGGCTCTGGTGTCGTCGACCTGCCGGACGAAGAGCAACCCGGTACCGAGCAGGGACAGGCTGATCGCGACGACCACCACCAGGGCGACCGTCATGGTCAGGTTCCGCCTGAGGCCGATCCATACCTCATGAAAGACAAACTGCGCGCGCATGTTCGCTGATCCCTCGGTAGTCGGGCCCCCGGCCGGTCAGTAGGCCTGGCCGTACACACCACGCGACTGGTCGCGCACCACCTTGCCGTACTCAAGCTCGATGACGCGCTTGCGCATGGAGTCCACGATCGCGGCATCGTGCGTGGCCATCACGACCGTGGTGCCAGTCCGGTTGATACGGTCGAGCACTTTCATGATCCCGATCGACGTCGCCGGGTCGATGTTCCCCGTCGGCTCATCGGCCAGCAGGATCATCGGCCGGTTCACGAACGCCCGGGCCATCGCCACCCGCTGCTGCTCCCCCCCGGACAGCTCATCGGGCATCCGGTCGCGCTTGCCCTCGAGGCCGACGAGGTCGATCACCTCGGGCACGACCTTGCGGATGAACCGCCGCGGCTTGCCGATGACCTCCAGCGCGAACGCGATATTCTGGTATACGGTCTTGCTGGGCAGCAGACGGAAGTCCTGGAACACGCAGCCGATCCGGCGGCGCAGGTGCGGCACCTTCCAGTTGGTCAGGCGGGCGAGGTCCTTGCCCGCGACGTGGATCCGGCCCTCGCTCGGCCGCTCTTCCTTCAGCACCAGACGCAGGAACGTGGACTTGCCAGAGCCGGAGGGACCGACCAGGAACACAAATTCGCCCTTCTCAACGTCGATGTTGACGTTCTCCAGGGCTGGACGCCCCTGATTTGGGTACGTCTTCGTGACGTTATCGAAGTGGATCACTGGCCCATCACACCGCTCGACGAGTTGCGGACTGTCTGCCATGGCGCAAATCGCGCCCCAGTTTGGCCACAGGACAGTCTAGGGGGGAAACTAGGTTGGAACGTCCAACATCGTCGAAGTAAGTGACCGGGTAGGCTCCGGCCCGGAGGGATCTTACATGAGCTGCGAGCACCTGATCTGCGCCCAGTGCGCCGGGCCGGTCGCGGAGGGCCGCTGCCCGGTCTGCCACGCGGCGCGGGCCCGCATGCACCACCACGCCGGGCCGCACATGACCTTGCCCCTGGTGGCCGCGGCGCTCATCGCGCTGCTGCTGCTGATGTTGGCCATGCACCTCGCGCACTGACCGTCGCGCGCTGATCTTCACACCCGGGTTCAGGCACGCCCCGGGCCGGACTGGCCGCTGGGCCGGGGTGACCGGCGGGCGGGCGGAGCGTAACGGCGGTTAAAGGCCCTGGGTTCTCAGCCAGCGGATCTCCGCCTCAATGAAGTCATCGATCTCCCCGTCCATCACCGCGGCCGTGTTCCCGGTCTCCAGGCCGGTCCGCAGGTCCTTTATGTTCTGGTACGGGTGGAGTACGTAGTTGCGGATCTGGGTGCCCCAGCTACCCGCGTGATCACCCCGCAGCTCGGCCATCTTGGCCTGCTGCTCCTCCCGCTTGCGCTCGAGCAGCTTGGCCTGCAGCACCGCCATCGCGCTGGCCCGGTTCTGGATCTGGCTGCGCTCGTTCTGGCAGGAGACGACGATCCCGGTCGGCAGGTGGGTGATCCGGACGGCCGAGTCCGTGGTGTTGACCCCCTGGCCGCCGGGGCCGCTGGACCGGAACACGTCGACCCGGATCTCGTCCTCCGGCACCTCGATGTGGTCGGCCTGCTGCACGACCGGGATCACGTCCACGCCCGCGAACGAGGTCTGCCGCCGGCCCTGATTGTCGTATTTGGAGATGCGGACCATGCGGTGCGTGCCGTGCTCGCCGCGCAGCGTGCCGTACGCGTACGGGGCCTTGACCGAGAACGTGGTCGACTTGAGGCCCGCCTCCTCCGCGTAGGAGGTGTCGTAGACCTCGGTCGGGTACCCGTGCCGCTCGGCCCAGCGCAGGTAGATCCGCCGCAGCCCCTCCGCCCAGTCGGCCGCGTCGGCCCCGCCCGCCTGCGCGTTGATCGTGATCAGCGCCTCCCGCGCGTCGTACTCGCCGGAGAGCAGCGTCCTGATCTCCAGCTGGTCGATCTCCTTGCGGAGCACGGCCAGATCGCGCGTCGCCTGCCCGCGTTCGGCCTCGTCGTGCTCTTGCTCGGCCAGCTCGAACAGCACCTTGGTGTCGTCGAGACGGCGGTGCAGCCCTTCCAGTTTGGCCAGCTCGCCGTCCAGATAGGAAAGCCGCCGGGTGACCGCCTGGCCCTGCTCCTGGTCTTCCCACAGCCCAGGCTCGCCCGCCCGCTCGCGCAGACCGTCGGCCTCCTTCCGCATGGCGTCCGGGCCAAGGACTGCTTCGACACTGGCGAGCTTCGACGACAGTTCCGAGATTTCGCCCGCAGGGTCCGTTGGCATGCAGGAAAGCCTACGTCAGGCCGGCATGTCCGCTGTTTCCACTGCACCACCTGACTTCCGCATCTGGTCGCACCGCCGGGGCCGGGTGTGACCGCGGAGTCGCAGCCCAGAGGCCGTTCCCGGGGCCGGCCCAGCGCCGGATCCCCTGTCCCGTAAGGCCTGCCGCCCGGCCCGGGGCGGCCGGGGGCCACCGAGCCGCGGCGGGGGCCGTTGACTTATCGTTTGGCGTGGTAACCAATATTGCACCTCACGGGCACCCCGGGAGGTCCCAGGATTCCGCGGGCAGCGGCCCCGGGGCCCGGGCTGAGAAGGGACGGGAAGCGTGACCAGCGCGTCCGACGGGGCCGGGCCAGGCCTCACCTTTGACCGGGTTCAGGCGGCTTCGGCCCGGCTGGCGGGCATCGTGCACCGCACCCCCCTCATAACCTCCACTACCTTGAACGCAAAAGCCGGGGCCACCGTCTACCTCAAGGCGGAGCCGTTCCAGCGGGGCGGGTCATTCAAATTCCGCGGCGCGTTCAACCGCCTGTCGCTCCTGCGCCCCGAGGAGCGGGAGCGCGGGGTCGTCGCGTACTCGTCCGGCAACCACGGCGGCGCGGTCGCCCTGGCCGCATCGATACTCGGCATCCACGCCGTGATCGTGGTGCCGGAGACGGGGTCGCCAGCGAAGCTGGCCGCGATCGAGGGCTACGGCGCCGAGCTCAGGCGCTACCACCCGGCCCAGGAGGAGCGGGAGGTGGTGGCCGCCGCCCTGGCCGAGGAGCGGTCGCTGGTCATGATCAGGCCGTTCGACGACTACGACGTGATGGCCGGCCAGGGGACCCTGGGCATCGAGCTGGCCGAGCAGGCGGACGGCCTGGACCTGGTGCTGGTGCCGATCGGCGGCGGCGGCCTGGCGGCCGGGGTCTCGACCGCGGTCAAGGCGCTGTCGCCGGGCACCGCCGTCATCGGCGTGGAGCCGTCCGGGGCCGACGACACCGCCCGCTCGGTGCGGGCCGGCCGGCTGGTCAGGCTCGACTCGGTGCAGACGATCGCCGACGGGCTGCTCGCGATCCAGCCCGGGGAGCTCACGTTCGAGGTCAACCGGCGGCTGCTCGACGACGTGGTCACCGTGGAGGAGGCCGACATCGTGGAGGCCATGCGGTTCTGCTTCTCCCGGCTCAAGGTGGTGGTCGAGCCGAGCGGCGCGGTGCCGCTGGCCGCCCTGCTGGCCGGGGTGGTGCCGGGGGCCGGGCGCCGGATCGCGGTGGTCCTGTCGGGCGGGAACATCGCGCCGGCGGACTTCGCCGCCCTGCTGGAACAGCACAGGCTCCAGCCCGCGGCCCCGGCCGGGTGAGCCGGGCATGGGCGAACCGGCCGCAGGCCAGCCGCCCGGCAGGGAGCCAGCTGTAGCCGGGCAGGCCGCGGGCACGGTGCCGGCCGCGGCCCGGCGCGCCCTGCGCCGCCGCAGCGACGCGGCGCTGGCCGCCGTGGTGGAGCGCCTGGCCCGGCTGGTGGAGCTGGAGTCCCCGTCCGGGGACGTGGCCCGGCTGGCCGTGCTCCGCGACGTGCTGGCCAGCCGGCTGACCCAGCTGGGCGGGACGGTCGAGGTGATGCCGGGTGACGCCGGCGATCAGCTCCGGGCTGTTTTCCCCGCCCAGCCCGCCCCCGCCCAGCCCGCCCTCGCCCAGCCCGCCCTCGCCCCGGGCCACCGGCGGCCGGGCGGGCACCTGCTCGTGGTCGGTCACTACGACACCGTGTGGGAGGCCGGGTGGCTGGCCAGCCACCCGTTCACGGTGAGCGGGCCGGTCGCCACCGGGCCGGGGACCATGGACATGAAGGGCGCGATCGTCGCCCTGGAACTCGCGTTCGAGCTGCTCGCCGGCTGCGGGCTTGAGCTCGCGCAGCCGGTCCAGGTCGTGCTCGTGGCCGACGAGGAGGTGTCGAGCCCGCATGGCAGGACCGCGGTCATGGCCGCGGCCAGCGGCGCCGCCGCGGTCGTGGGCCTGGAGCCGCCGCATCCCGACGGCAGCCTGAAGACCGGCCGCCGCGGCGTGGCCCGGGTCCGGATCGAGGTGCACGGCCGCGAGGGTCACTCCGGCATCGCCGCCGGGGCCGGCGTCTCTGCCATCGACGAGCTGCTTGACCAGCTGGTCCGGCTGCGCGACGCGCTCCCCCGCGCGGCCGACCTGGGCTGGAACATCGGCCGGGTCAGCGGCGGCACCCGGGCCAACGTGATCGCGGGCCGGGCCAGCGCCGAGGTCGGGCTCAGGTTCGGCACCGGCCAGACCGAGCAGGCCGCGCTCGAGGCCGTCGGGGGCCTGACGCCGGTGCGGCACGGCGCCACGGTCCGCACCGAGATCCTGTCCAGCCGCCCGGCCTGGCCCGCCAGCCCGGGCAACCGGCTGGCCGAGCACGTGGTCGGCCTGGCCGCCGGGCTCGGGGAGCAGTTCGGCGCCCGCCCGGCGGGCGGCGCCGGGGACACGAACTTCACCGGGGCGGCCGGCCTGCCCACGGTGGACGGCCTCGGCCCGCGCGGCCGGGGCGCCCACTCCCGCGCCGAGTCGGTGCGCACCGACTCGATCCTGCGCCGCGCCGAGCTGCTCGCCGTCCTCTTCGCGACCCCCCTCCCCCCGCTCCCCTGAGAGTCGGCTCTCCATGATCGTGGTGGGTTTTGGTCATATAGCGCACGTAATCCACCACGATCATGGAATTAGGGCTAGTCGGGGAGGGCGCTGGCTGAGACCAGGGTGCGGACAGCGCGGACCGCGACCGACAGCGTGGCCACGGTGAACCTGTCGGTCTCCCAGATCTCGGTGAGCGTCTGCGCCGCCCGGCGCACGGCCGAGTCGTTCCGCTGGACCCAGGCGGCCAGCCGCTCGTCCGGGCTGCCCGGCCCGGTCACCTCGAGCACCTCCTTGGCCAGCGCTGCGTGCGCGCTGTACAGGTCGTCGCGGAGCGCGGCCCGCGCCATCGTGTTCCACCGGTCGTCGCGGGGCAGCGCGGTGATCCGGTCCCGCAGCCGGGTGATCTGCAGCCGGTCGGCGAGGTCGAAGTACACCTCGGCGGTCTCCTCGAACGGCCGCTTCAGCCGCACCGCGATGTCCACGATGTCGAACGCCGAGTACGCCGGGACCATGGACGCGGTCCGCTCGGCCAGGTCCAGCGGCACGCCCCGCGAGGTGAACGCGTCCCGGCGCTCGTCGAACCCGGTCAGGTCGCTGCCGGTGAGCAGCTTGGGCAGGCCGTGGCCGACGGTCAGCACGCCTTCGGCGAGGAAGTCGATGGTGGGCTGGACGTCGAACGGCGGGCGGCGGTTGTGCAGCAGCCACCGCACGGCCCGCTCGGTCAGCTTGCGGCCCTCGAGCCAGAGCAGGATCTGGACCGACGTGTCGACCTGCCCGTCCAGCGCCTCCACCAGCGACCAGAAGCCGGCCATGTCGAAGACGTTCCTGGCCACCAGCCAGGCCGCGGCGATGTCGGAGATCGACGCGCCGGTCTCCTCGTTCAGCCGGAACGCGAACGTGATCCCGGAGCGGTCCACCATGTCGTTGACCACCGCGGTGGTGATGATCTCCCGGTGCAGCCGGTGTGACCCCATGCGGCTCGCGTATCGCTCCCGGAGCGGGACCGGGAAGTACCTGGTCAGCACCTGGCGCAGGTACGGGTCGTCGGGCAGTTTGGAGGCCAGGACGTCCTGCGCGGCAGCGATCTTGGTCTGGGCGAGCAGGACGGAGAACTCCGGCCCGGTCAGCCCGGTGCCCGCGGACCGGCGCTCGGCGATCTCCTTGTCCCCGGGCAGCACGTCGAGCCTGCGCCGGATCCGGTGATCGCGCTCCAGCTTGCGGATGTACCTGGCGTGCACGTGCAGCATCTGCGAGGCCTGGGCCCGCGCCGCGGCCAGGGCCCGGTTCTGCTGGTAGTTGTGCTCCAGCACCAGGCTGCCGACCTCGCCCGTCATGTCGTGCAGCAGCCGGTTGCGGTCCTCGCGGGGCAGTTCGCCGTCGCGGACCGCGCCGTCCAGCAGGATCTTGATGTTGACCTCGTGGTCGGAGGTGTCCACGCCGGCCGAGTTGTCGATGAAGTCGGTGTTCACCAGCCCGCCGCCGAGGGCGTACTCGATCCTGGCCTCCTGGGTCAGGCCCAGGTTCCCGCCCTCGCCGACGACCCTGACCCGCAGCTCGGAGGCGTCGACCCGGACCGCGTCGTTGGACCGGTCGCCGACGTCGGCATCGCTCTGCGTGGTGGCCTTGACGTAGGTCCCGACCCCGCCGTTCCAGAGCAGGTCCACCGGCGCCCGCAGCACCGCCGAGATCAGATCGTCGGGGGACAGCGCGAGCGCGGCGGCGTCCAGGCCAAGAGCCGCGCGCGCCTCCGGGGAGACCGGCACCGACTTGGCCGAGCGCGGCCACACGCCGCCGCCGTCGGAGATCAGCGCGTGGTCGTAGTCCTCCCAGGAGGACCGCGGCAGCGCGAACAGCCGCTGCCGCTCGGCGTAGCTCGCGGCCGGGTCGGGGTCCGGGTCCAGGAACACGTGCCGGTGGTCGAACGCGGCCAGCAGCTTGATGCGCCGCGACAGCAGCATCCCGTTGCCGAAGACGTCGCCGGACATGTCACCGATCCCGGCCACGGTGAAGTCGGCCTGGTCGACGTCGATGCCCATGGTCTGGAAGTGGAACCGGACCGACTCCCAGGCGCCGCGCGCAGTGATGCCCATCTTCTTGTGGTCGTAGCCCTCGGACCCGCCCGAGGCGAACGCGTCACCGAGCCAGAACCCGCGGCTGGTCGCGATCTCGTTGGCGGTGTCGGAGAACGTCGCCGTGCCCTTGTCGGCGGCGACCACGAGGTAGGGATCGTCGCGGTCGTGCCTGACCACGCGGGCGGGCGGGACCACGTGCCCGCCGTCGATGTTGTCGGTGACGTCCAGCATCGCGCTGATGAAGCACTTGTAGCAGGCGAGCACCTCGCCCTGGTAGGCGTCGCGGTCGCCGGGGTCGGGCAGCTGCTTGCAGACGAACCCGCCCTTGGCGCCGGACGGGACGATCACCGCGTTCTTCACCTCCTGCGCCTTGGCCAGGCCGAGGATCTCGGTGCGGAAGTCCTCCGGGCGGTCGGACCAGCGCAGCCCGCCCCGGGCCACGTCGGCGAACCGGAGATGCACCGCCTCGAACCGGGGCGAGTAGACGAACAGCTCGAACGCGGGCCTCGGCGCGGGCAGGTCGGGCACCTGGGCCGCGTCGAGCTTGACCACCAGATAGGGGACCTCAGGCCGCGGCGGTTCCGGCGCGGTGAAGTAGTTGGTCCGCAGCGTGGACCGGATCAGGCCCCAGTACGAGCGCAGGATCCGGTCCTGGTCCAGGCTGGCGACATCATCGAGCTCGCCGCGGATCTCCTCGGCGATGGCCTCGCTGCGCTCGACCCCGCCGGGCTGGCGGTCCGGGTCGAACTTGGACTCGAACAGCCGCATCAGCAGCCGGGTGATGGTGATGTTCGAGCGCAGCACCCGCTCGATGTAGCTCTGGCTGAACGTGCTGCCCATCTGGCGCAGGTACTTCGCGTAGGTGCGCAGCACCATCACCTGACGCCAGGTCAGGTGCCCGTCCAGGACCAGGGCGTTGAACCCGTCGTCCTCGACGTCGCCGCGCCAGAGCGCGGCCAGGGCGTCCCGGAACAGCTCCTTGACCGAGGCGATGGAGCTGGGCACCCGCGAGCCAGCGTCGGCGGTGTCGCTCCGGCGGATGCCGAAGTCGTAGATCCAGAACGGCTCGGCGCCGCCGAACTCGTACGGGTGCTCGTCGACCACCTCGATGCCCATGTGCTGCAGCCGGGGCAGCACGTCGGTCAGCGTGATCGGGGAGCCGGTGCGGTAGATCGACAGCCGCCACACCCGCTGCTGCCCGTCGTCGGCGTCCCCGGCCGGGCCGGCCTCGGCCTGGTCCTCCTCGATCGGCACCCCGCCCACGTACCCGGCGGATTCCCACAGGTCGAACTCGATGCTGCGGCCTGACTCGCGCAGCTCGAGGACCCGCCGCAGGTCGTCGGCGCCCGCGCTGGCGGGCACGTCGGTCTTGTAGGTCTGCGGGATCTGTTCGCCGCTGATCATGGCGAGCACCGCGCGCGCCCGGTCCTCACCGAGCTGGCGGACCGCCTCGTCGGCGAAGTCGTCGTCCCAGGAGCGGACCTCGGCAGCGATCTTCTTCTCCAGCACGGCGCCGTCCACGTTGGGCAGCACGCTGCCGCGCCCGGCGCGCACCACGACGTGCAGTCGCGCGACCGGCGACTCGCCGACCATGACGCTGTAGTCGCACGCGGCGCCGTGCAGCGCCTGGCGCAGGATCTCCTGGGTGCGCAGCCTGACCTGAGTGGTGTACCGGTCCCTGGGCAGATAGATCAGGCAGGACATGTACCGGCCGTAGACGTCCTTGCGCAGGAACAGCCGCGTCTGGGTGCGCTCGCGGAGCCGGAGCACCCCTTCGGCCACCGGGACCAGCTGCGACACCGTGGTCTGGAACAGCTCCTCGCGCGGGTAGCTCTCCAGGAACTCGGCGAGATCCTTGCCGTCGTGGCTGTCCGCGGCGATGCCGGAGGCCGCGAGCACCTCGACCAGCTTGCGCCGCAGCACCGGGATCCGGGTGATGCTCTCGGTGTACGCGTCGTGGGTGTAGAGGCCGAGGAACCGGTACTCGCCCACGACCTCCCCGGCGTCGTCCATCCGCTTGACCGCGATGTAGTCGAGGTAGCTCGGCCGGTGCACGGTCGAGCGGGAGTTCGCCTTGGTCAGGATCAGCAGGTGCGGGTCGCGGGCCCGGGCCCGCACCTCGGGGGGCAGGGCCGCGAACGCGCTCGAGCCCGCCCGGTCGTGCCGCAGGATGCCCAGGCCGGTGCCGGCCACGGCGCGCAGCGTCATGCCGTCCTGGCCGTCCTCGAGGTCGTACTCGCGGTAGCCGAGGAACGTGAAATGACCGTCGGCCAGCCACCGGAGCAGCGCCTCCACCTCGGCCGGGGACTCGGCCTGCGAGGCCCCGGCCCCGGGTGCGGAAGGCTCGGCGTCGCCCGCTCCGGCCGCCCCTGCGCCCCGGACGATCGACAGCTGCTCGGCCAGCTGCACGGCCTTGGCCTGCATCCGGGGCCAGTCCTCGACCGCCACCCGGACGTCGTTCAGCACCCGCTCCAGGTCCTGCTGCAGGGTGGCCGAGACGGCGTCGGGCAGCCGGGCGATCTCAATGTGCGTCCAGGACTCCGCGATCTCGTCGTGGGTGGGCCGGTCTCCGTCGACCAGGCCGAGCACCTCACGCAGCGCGCCGGTGACGTCCCGGCGGACCCGCAGCTGCGGGTGCACGATCAGGTGCAGGGCGACCTCGTGCCTGCCGAGCTCCATCCGTACCGAGTCCACAAGGAACGGCATGTCGTCGGTGACGATGTCGATGGCGTCCCTGGCCCCGGCCAGGGCGGCCGTCCCGCCGCGGCGCACCCGGACCAGGGCCCGGCCCTGCGGCCGGTGCGCGGCGAACGCGGCCTGCTCGGTCGCGACCGCGGCGATGCGCTCGGCCCCGGCGGCCTCGAGGTCCTCGATCGCGACGTGCCGGTAGTAGGCGCGCAGGTAGCCGTCTATGTCGCCCACGCCAGCGGCACCGGATGCCCGCTCGGCCGCCGCAGCCAGCAGCGCTTGCCTGTCGTCGCCCGCGTTCTCAGCCATCGGTTCGCACTCCTTTGTGTCCCGCTGTGCTGCTGTGTTCCGGGGGGCATGCGGGGGGCGGAGCCCCCCGCAGGTGCTACAACCAATCTCGCAGTTCCCAGAGCAGCGGGTAATACCGCATCGGCACCCTCTTGTGCAGATATGGCGCGCCGGTCGACCCGCCCGTGCCTGATTTGGTGCCGATTTGCCGCTCCACCATCTGGACGTGCCTGGCCCGCCAGAGCCCGGACATCTCATCATGGGTCAGCAGATCCTCGGCGAGCTGCCATAGATCATCATGGCTGGCCCGGTCCCTGGCGATGGTGACCAGCGAGGCCAGGATCTCGTCGTCGCCCCCGGCCGGGAGCCCGGAGGCCCGGAGCAGCTCGAGATAGGCGTCCCACAGGGTCGGCTCGGCCAGGCGCCGGGCCAGGCTGGCCTGCTCGGCCTCGGTCAGAGCCCGGAACCTGGCCACGAACTTCGGGTCCTTGGCGCCGGACAGGAACTCCAGCTCACGGAACTGCACGGACTGGAAGCCGCTGGCCGGGGCCAGGGCGGCACGGAACTGCAGGAAATCCTGCGGGGTCATGGTCTCGAGCACGTCGATCTGGCTGACCAGCAGCCGCTCGATGACGTGCGCGCGCTGCAGCAGCTGCCGGGCCCGCCAGGTCTCACCCGGCTGCATCGCGTCCCTGGCCGCGGTCAGCTCGTGCAGCAGCTGCTTGAACCAGAGCTCGTAGGCCTGGTGCACGGTGATGAACAGCAGCTCGTCGTGGGCGGGCGGGATCACCTGAGGCACCTGCTGGGCCAGCAGCTCCGGCAGCCGGAGGTAGCTGCCGTAGGTCAGCCTGCCGCCCTCCTCGCCGAAGCTGCGGCCCGTCATCGCGCCGTCTCGGCCCGTGGGAGCGGTCATCCCGCGGCCCCGCCGGCGGCGTGGGGCACGAAGGAGTCCAGCACCTCGGGATTGGCCAGGGCGTCCGGGTCCGCGGCGTCGGCGACGGGCGTGCCCAGCAGGATCTTCCTGACCGGCACCTCCAGCTTCTTGCCGGACAGCGTCCTCGGGATGCCTGCCACCTGGTGGATCTCGTCTGGCACGTGGCGCGGGGACAGCCCGGAGCGGAGCCCGGACCTGATCCGGGCGGTCAGGTCGTCGTCGAGCTCCTGCCCGGCCGCCGGGACCACGTACAGGATCAGCCGGCCTTCCTGCCCCAGCCGGCCGGTGTCGATCACGAGGCTGTCGGCGATCTCCGGCAGCGCCTCGACGATGCGGTAGAACTCGCTGGTGCCCATGCGCACGCCGCCGCGGTTCAGGGTCGCGTCGGAGCGGCCGTAGATCACGCAGCCGCCGTCCGGCAGGAACATGATCCAGTCTCCGTGCCGCCACACCCCCGGGTAGTCGGCGAAGTAGCTGTCTCGGTAGCGCTCGCCGCCCGGGTCATTCCAGAAGCCGACCGGCATCGAGGGCATCGGGCGGGTGATCACCAGCTCGCCGACCTGGCCGGTGACGGGCTGGCCCGCGTCGTCGAAGGCCTGCACGTCCGCGCCCAGGCAGCGTCCGGAGATCACGCCAGATCGCACCGGCAGCAGCGGGCTGGGCCCGACGAATCCGGTGCACAGGTCGGTGCCGCCGGAGAACGAGCCGAGCAGGAGGTCGGTCATTCGCCCGCCCTCCCTACCCTTCCCGCCCTCCCTGCCCTTCCCGCCCGGCCCCCCCTTGGCCACCGCGTCGTAGACCCAGCGGAAGCCCTCGGGCGGCAGCGGGGACCCGGTCGAGCCGATCCCGCGCAGCCGGGACAGGTCGTGCTCGCGGCCCGGCTGCAGCCCCGCCTTCATGCAGGCCAGCAGGTACGGCGCGCCGGTCCCGAAATAGGTCACGCCGGTCTCGCTGGCCAGCTGCCAGAGCGCGCCGATTTCCTGATGGGTGGCGCTTCCGTCGTACAGGACGGCCGTGGCCCCGACGAGCAGGCCCCCGGCCAGGTAGTTCCACATCATCCAGCCGGTGGTGGTGTACCAGAAGAAGACGTCGCCGGGGCCGAGGTCCTGGTGCAGGGCCATCGCCTTCAGGTGCTCGAGCACGATCCCGCCGTGGCCGTGCACGATCGGCTTGGGCAGCCCGGTGGTGCCCGAGGAATACAGCACCCACAGCGGATGGTCGAACGGGACCTCCACGAACTCGGCCGGGTCCTCCTCCGCCGGGCCGGGCCCGGCCGCCGGGAGCGACTCCCAGCGCAGCCGGCGCACCTGCGCGCCGCCGCCCGGCGCCGCGTCGCCCCAGGGATCCTGGACGGGCGCCCCGGCCGCCGGCCCGTCCCCCGCCGCCACCGCACCGTAGTCCAGCGTGATCAGGGCTTCGAGGCTGGGCAGCTCGGCCACGATGTCCGCCACCTGCTGCCGCCGGTCGAACCACTTGCCGCCGTAGGGGTAGCCGTCGACGGCCAGCAGCACCTTGGGCGAGATCTGCGCCAGGCGGTCGATCACGCTGTGCGCGCCGAAGTCCGGTGAGCACGACGACCAGATGGCGCCCAGGCTGGCCGCGGCGAGCAGGCCGACCAGCGCCTCGGGGATGTTGGGCGCGTAGGCCGCCACCCGGTCGCCGGTGGTCACGCCGAGCGCGCGCAGCCCGGCGCGGACCCGGGCCACCTCGGCCGCGAGCTCGGCGTAGCTGAGCGTTCCGCTCCGCCCCGCCTCGGACCGGAAGATCACGGCCGTCTGGTCCGGATAGGTGCCCGCCATCCGCAGCGCGTTGCGCGCGTAGTTGAGTGTGGTCCCGCCGAACCAGCGCACGTCCGGCATCGGGCCGCCCGCCAGCACCGGCTCGTCACCCCGGCGGCCAAGCACGTCGAAGTAGTCCCAGACCGACGCCCAGAACTCCGCCGGGCTGGCCACCGACCACTGCCAGAGCTCGTCGTATCCGGTCAGGTTTTGGCCGCTGGTTTCCCTGAGCCACGCCAGGTAGCTCGTGATCTTGGCGTCGCGGATGGACTCCGGGCTTGGGACCCAGAGCTTTGCGCCGTAGTCGCGGCCGCCCAGCACCGTCGCTGGGTCGTCGCGACCATCCGCGTTTCCGGCGGTGACCTGGTCGTCAGTTGGCATAGGCATCAGCATGGGGTGTCGGTTACATCCTCGCAACGACGGGGGCCTGACGTGGCGCCGCCTCCCGGCCTGCCGTGCTCAGCCGGCGGCGACGGGGCTGGTCAGCCGGTGGACCGCGCGGACCACGGCGTCGGTGTCGGTGAGGTCATCGAGGACGACGTCGGCGCCGGCGTCGCGCAGTTCGCCGGCGGTCGAGCGACCGCTGGCCACCGCGACGCAGCTCGCGCCGCCGGTCCTGGCCGCCTCGACGTCGCGGCCCGAGTCCGCGAGGTAGACGGTGGCGCCCGCGCCGATGTCGGTGCCGTACTTCTCGGACGCCCGGCCCCGGGACCTGAGCAGCTGAGCGCCCATGGGATAGATCTCTGACCCGTACCCGCCGATCTCGAGGTCGAAGAAGTGGTCCAGGCCGAAGGCCCGGAGCTTGGCCAGGGCGTTGGGCCTGATCGTGCCCGTCAGAACCGACTGGACCACGCCGGGCAGGCCGGCCACGGCCGCCACCGCGTCGGCCGCTCCGGGCAGCGCCCGGCCCTGCGCGGCGAGCAGGTCGGTCCTGGCCCCGAACGCAGCCTCGAGTTCCCTGGTGTACCTGGCCAGCAGATCCTGGCCACTCGCCTCGTCCTGGGCCGGGACAGAGCCGATACTGGCCGCATTGACCGCCAGGGCCTCGAAGAAGATCTGCGAGTCGGTGCGGCCCGCCGTCTGCGGCAGCGCCACCAGCGGGCGCCCCGTCACCCGCCGGAACGCGTCCGCGTAGGCCCCCCGCGAGACCCTGGCCACGTCGACCAGGGTCAGATCGATGTTCCACAGCACCAGGCGGTAGATGGAAGGCCTCCGGTTACGTGTTGGTCTAGCCCATGTCGTGGCCTGCGCGGATGTCAGCCCATATGCGGATACCGGTAGTCCACCGGCGGCACGAATTGCTCCTTGATGGTCCGGGTGTTGACCCAGCGGATCAGGTTGAAGATCGAGCCCGCCTTGTCGTTGGTGCCGCTGGCCCGGGCCCCGCCGAACGGCTGCTGGCCGACCACGGCGCCGGTCGGCTTGTCGTTGATGTAGAAGTTCCCGGCCGAGAACCGCAGCGCCTCGGTGGCCTCGGCGATCGCGGCCCGGTCCTGCGCGACGATCGCGCCGGTGAGCGCGTACGGAGAGATGCTGGCCGCCTGGGCCACGACGCTGGAGTACTGCGCGTCGTCGAACACGTGCACGCCGAGGATCGGGCCGAAGTACTCGGTGGTGAAGATCTCGTCCGTGGGGTCGGAGCCCTCGAGCACGGTGGGCGCCACGAAGTACCCGTCGGAGTCGTTGGTCTCGCCGCCGGTGAGCACCCGGATGGACGGGCGGGACCGGGCCCGGGCGATGGCGTCGGCGTGGGTGGCGAACGCGGGCCTGTCGATGACCGCGCCCATGAACAGCGACAGGTCGGCGCCAACGTCGCCCATGCTCAGGGACGACACCGTGGCGATGAAGTCATCGCCCATCCGGTTCCACACCGACCGCGGCACGTAGGCCCGGGACGCGGCCGAGCACTTCTGCCCCTGGTACTCGAAGGCCCCGCGGACCAGCGCCGTGAGCAGGACGTCGGGGTCGGCGGACGGATGGGCGATCACAAAGTCCTTGCCCCCGGTCTCGCCCACCAGCCGCGGGTAGCCGCGGTAGCCGGCGATGTTCTCCCCCACCGAGCGCCACAGGTGCTGGAACGTGCCCGTGGACCCGGTGAAGTGGATCCCGGCCAGGTCCGGGTGCGGCAGCGCCACCCGGGACACCGGCTGGCCGCTGCCGGTGACCATGTTGATCACGCCGGGCGGCAGCCCGGCCGCCTCGAGCACCCGCATCACGTAGTGCGCGGACAGCTGCGAGGTGCTCGACGGCTTCCACACCACCACGTTGCCCATCAGCGCGGGCGCGGTCGGCAGGTTGCCCGCGATCGAGGTGAAGTTGAACGGGGTGATCGCCAGCACGAAGCCCTCGAGCGGGCGGTACTCGAGCCGGTTCCAGGAGCCGGGTGACGACCCGGGCTGCTCGGCGAGCAGCCGCCGCGCATAGTGCACGTTATAGCGCCAGAAATCAATCAGCTCGCAGGCCGCGTCGATCTCGGCCTGCTGCACGGATTTGGACTGGCCCAGCATCGTGGCCGCGTTGACGGCGGAGCGCCAGGGCCCGGACAGCAGGTCGGCGGCCTTGAGGAAGATCGCCGCACGGTCGTCGAAAGACAGCTCGCGCCAGCCGGGTGCCGCCTGGCTGGCCGCCGCGATGGCCGCGGACACGTCGTCGTCGGTCGCGTTGCCCAGCTGGCCAAGCACCTGCCGGTGGTTGTGCGGCTGGACCACGTCGACGCGCTCGCCGGCGCCCATCCGCTGCTCGCCGCCGATGGTCATGGTCAGCTCGGCGCGCTCGCCGGCCAGCTCCTTGATCCTGCTCTCGAGCGCCGCGCGCTCGGGGCTACCAGGCACGTAGCTCCGGACCGGCTCGTTCGCGGGAACGGGAACGTTCGTTACGGCATCCATGGCGAAGCGGCTCCCTGCGTTTCCAGGTCTGATCGGCAGCAGGACTTTATCCTCGCATGGGGCAATCGCAGGGGCGGTCGTACCCGGGCAGCCGGGTCTCAGCCGGTGACGTGCCGCAGCTCCTGGGTGGCGTACCAGAGCAGCTCGTGACCTTCCGCCCCGTCGACGGTGAACCTCGCGTCCTCGTCTCCTCCGTCCGCGGCCGGCAGGGCGGCGACCGCCGCCCGGATGTCGGCCTCGGCCCGCCGGTCGTCGATGTGCCCGGACGCCACGTCGGCGAACCCGACCGGCACGCTGAGCTGTACCAGGGCCGGGTCGTCGAACCCCCCGGAGCCGGTCACCTGGTCGTCGGGCATCTCCGCGGCCAGCACCACGCGCCGCGGCGGTGCCTCCGGATCGGCGTGCAGCAGCCGGAGTGAGGCCCGCGCCGCCTGCATCATGGCCACGTACTCGAGCTCCTCCTCATCCCCGCTCGAGTACCACTCCCGCAGCGCGGGCGTGACCGCATAGCCGTGCACCGGGGCCGAGCCTGCGGCAGGCTCGGCCAGCAACCCGGCCAGCGCCGACAACGTGAACGGCAGGTAGACGCGCATCGGACCCCCGTAGCAGCTCAGCCGGCGCCGGCCTCAGGGCCGGCCACGCCGTTCGCGGCCGGCCGGGGCTTATTCAGCTCCGCGAGCACGGCCAGCACGGCCGCGTCGATCGTTTCGTGCTCCCAGATCCTGACCACACCCCAGCCCGCCGCGAGCAGGGCCGCGTCCGCGACCCGGTCCCGCTCGACGTTCCTGCGCAGCTTGGGCTCCCAGTACCAGACGTTGTTCGCTGGCTTGCTTCCGTGGTCAGGGCAGGCGTGCCAGAAGCAGCCGTCGACGAAGACCGCGACCCGGCGGGCCGTGAACGCGATATCAGGGCGGACCCGCTTTCCGTCGGCCAGATCCAGCCGGTAATCCTTCCTGAACCGGTAGCCCTTACGGTGCAGCGCGCTGCGCAGCGCGAGTTCGGGCTTGGTGCCGGTGCGCCGAATGGCGCGCATATTGGCGGCACGCCCTTCGGTCGCGGGATGTGGGTACTCGGCCACGAGCCTCAGGGTAGAGGTCCGCGGTCCGGCCGAACTAGCTGTTGGGTATGTCGGGAAGGCTCACGACAACGGCCGGCCGACCAGGCCGGACAGCCGCTCCGCCGTGGGGCCGAACTCGCGATGATGCACGCCCACGAGACCGATGGCCTCCGCCGCCAGCACGTTGGCCTCTACGTCGTCGATGAACACGCATTCGGCGGGTTCCAGCCCCAGCAGCGCGGCGGTGTGCCGGAAGATCCGCTGCTCTGGCTTCCGCATCCCCACCTCGCCCGAGATCACCACGACGTCGAACAGCTCGGGGAACAGGTGCCGGGGGTAGTCGTCGTTACTGCCCCACGAGTTGGACAGCAGGGCGGTGCGCAGGCCGGCCTGCCGCAGCGAGCGGATCAGGTCCACCATCGCCGCCTCGAGGGCCGTGGCCGCGAACATCCGGGTCAGCAGCCGGTCGGCCGGCACCGGCCGGCCGTCCCTGTGGAGCAGATGGCTCGCCAGCTGCTGCTCGAACTCCTCGTTCGGGCACTCGCCACGCTCCAGCGCGTGGATCGGGCCCTCGTCGCCGTCGGAATAGGCCTGGCCGACCCAGCGCCGCATGATCGTCATGTAGCTGTCCCTGTCGATCTGCTCCGCCTCGATCCAGGCGTTCATCGTGTCCACGATCGGGTTGGTCATCACCCCGCCCCAGTCGGTGATCACGCCCCGGATCTGGGGCCCTATCTCGGGGGCTGCGGACGGCTGGGCGGCCGGGCCGGCCGGTGTGGTGTCATCGGGCACAAGCCCGATCGTAGCCGGGCGAACTGGCCGCGCTGAGCGGCGTCTGCCTGGTGATCTGGGACCGCCGGCGGCGCCGTCAAGCGCCCCGCCCGGGCGCAGGCCCGGGGCGAACCCGGCGGGTGAGGCCAGCGCGCGCCGCCAGCTCGGCGTCGGGCGGGTAGCGGACCTCCTCCAGGCACAGGCCGTGCGGCGCGGCCACGTGCACGGCCGGGTCGCGGGCCTGGGCGGCGAGTACGCCGGCGAGCCAGCCGGGCGGGCGCCGCCCGTCGCCCACGGCCAGCAGGCCGCCGACCAGGGCACGCACCATGTTGTGGCAGAACGCGTCGGCGACCACGGTGGCCATGGCCACTCCGGGGGCCGGCCGTTCCCACTCCAGGCGGAGCAGTTCGCGCACCGTGGTCGCGCCCTCGCGGCGCCGGCAGAAGGCCGCGAAGTCATGTTCGCCCAGGCAGGCCCGGGCCGCCTGGTTCATGCGCGCGACGTCGACCGGGCGCGGGTACCAGAGCGTGTCGTGGCGGCGCAGCGGATCCGCCGCGGCCGGGTCGTCGCACACCCGGTAGGAGTAGCGCCGCCACAGCGCGGAGAACCGCGCGTCGAACCCGTCCTGGGCGCGGCTGACCGCCCGCACCCGGAGGTCGGGCGGCAGCAGGCCGGCCAGCCGGTGCCTGAGGGCAGCGCCGACGGCCGCCCACTCCCGGGCGGAAAGGTCCCGGGCGCCTGAGGGAAGATCCCGGGCACCGGGCGGGAGGTCCCCGGGGGCGGCCGGGACCTCGCTCGGCGGATCCAGGTGAGCCGCCCGCCGGGCCGCGGGCCACGCCGCCGGGGGCAGGTCCAGGTGCGCGACCTGGCCGCGGGCGTGCACCCCGGCGTCGGTGCGCCCGGCCACGGTGAGCGCCGGTCCCGGTCCGGCCTGGGCCAGGACCAGGCCGATGGCGTCCTCGAGCACCTGCTGAACGGTGCGGAGACCGCCGGGCTGACGGCTCCAGCCGTGAAAGCCTGAGCCGTCGTAGGACAGGTCCAGGCGCAGCCGGGCTGCAGGATCACCGGCAGCCGGCCCGGGAGCCGCCAGCGAGCCGCTCAGGGCCGCTGCGCTAGCCCAGGGGGACGACCCCCCAGGACCCCCCCGCGTGTCATCCGCTCGGGCCGACCCTGCGGGCCGGCCGTCGCGGCTGACGCGGCTTTCAGCCTTCTGCTGGCTGTTCGTCGTCGCTCTCGGAATCGTCGTCCGTCTCGGCCGAGTCCTCAGCCGCGGAGTCTTCCGCCGCTGCGTCCTCGGCTTCTGCGCCCGCAGTCGTGGCGTCCTCGGCCTGGGCACCGGCCTCGGCGGCCTCGGCCTGGTCGGCCGAGTCAGCCGCGGCGGAGCGTTCCGGCTCTGTCTCGGCTGCCTCAGCGTCCGCCTCTGCCGCACCCTTGCGGGAACGCGCGGGGGCGGCCGCGGGCTGCGCACGCCTGGCGCGGCGGCGGCGCGGCTTGGACTCGGCCTCCTCCTGGATCAGCTCGATCACGGCCAGCGGCGCGTTGTCGCCCTTGCGGGGGCCGATCTTCGTGATCCTCGTGTACCCGCCGTCGCGGGTGGCGAAGCTCGGCCCGATCTCGGTGAACAGCGTGTGCACGACGCCCCGGTCGGTGACCGTCGTCAGCACCTGGCGCCGGGCGTGCAGATCACCGCGCTTGGCGAAGGTGATCAGGCGCTCGGCCACCGGCCGCAGCCTGCGCGCCCGCGCTTGGGTCGTGGTGATCTTGCCGTGCTCGAACAGCGCGGTGGCAAGGTTCGCCATCATGTGCCGCTGGTGGGCGGAGCTGCCGCCCATCCGACGGCCCTTGGTGGGCGTGGGCATCGGAGCGTTCTCCTCGGTTCGGTGCCGGGACGGTCCCGGGGGCCGTCAGTACTGCTCGGTCTCGACGTAGCTCTCGTCGTCGTCGGCCCCGTAGCTGTCGGCCGCGGTGCCGGGGTCGAACCCGGGCGGGGAGTCCTTCAGCGCGAGGCCCATGTCGATGAGCTTCTGCTTGACCTCCTCGATCGACTTCGCGCCGAAGTTCCGGATGTCCAGCAGGTCCTGCTCGCTGCGGGCGACGAGCTCACCCACGGTGTGGATGCCCTCGCGCTTGAGGCAGTTGTAGGAGCGGACGGTCAGGTTCAGCTCCTCGATCGGCAGCGCGAGGTCGGCGGCGAGCGCGGCGTCGGTGGGCGACGGGCCGATGTCGATGCCCTCGGCGTCCACGTTCAGCTCGCGGGCCAGGCCGAACAGCTCGACCAGGGTCTTGCCCGCGCTGGCCACGGCGTCGCGGGGACGCATGCAGGGCTTGGTCTCGACGTCGAGGATCAGCTTGTCGAAGTCCGTGCGCTGCTCGACCCGGGTGGCCTCGACCTTGTAGGTGACCCGCATCACCGGCGAGTAAATGGAGTCGATCGGGATCCGGCCGATCTCCTGGCCCGGCTGCTTGTTCTGGGCGGCGGACACATAGCCGCGGCCGCGCTCGACCGTCAGCTCCATCTCCAGCTTGCCCTTGCTGTTCAGCGTCGCGATGTGCAGCTCAGGGTTGTGCACCTCGACGCCGGCCGGCGGCGCGATGTCCGCGGCCGTGACCGGGCCCGGGCCCTGCTTGCGCAGGTACATGGGAACTGGCTCGTCATGCTCGGAGGAGACGACGAGCTCCTTGAGGTTCAGGATGATGTCGGTGACGTCCTCGGTGACCCCGGGGACGGTGGAGAACTCGTGCAGCACGCCCTCGATCCGGATGCTGGTGACGGCGGCACCGGGGATCGAGGACAGCAGGGTGCGGCGGACCGAGTTGCCGATCGTGTAGCCGAACCCCGGCTCGAGCGGCTCGATGACGAACCGGGACCGGAACTCGCTGGCCTGGTCTTCTGTGAGGCTTGGACGCTGGGCGATGAGCATTGGACGTTCCTTCCCGCGATGCCCGTTATTTGACGATCGCGCCTTGCGGGGGGCAAGCCCCCCGCATGCCCCCCAGAGACCTCCGGCTGAGGTCCCTGCGGAGCTGCCTTATCACGCAATCCCTTCGGGATTGCGTTACTGCTTGGAGTAGTACTCAACGATGAGCTGCTCCTGGACCAGGGTGTCGATCTGCGCCCGGACCGGGAGCGCGTGCACGAGGATGCGCATCTTGTCCGGGATGACCTCGAGCCACGCCGGGACCGTGCGCTCCCCCGCCTCGGCGCGCGCGACCACGAACGGCGTGAGCTCACGGGACTTCGCCGCGACCTCGACGATGTCGCTCTCGGTCACCCGGTAGGACGGAATGTCCACCTTGTGCCCGTTGACGACGACGTGCCCGTGGCGCACGAGCTGGCGGGCCATGTCCCGGCTCTTGGCGAAACCGGCCCGGTAGATGACGTTGTCGAGGCGGCTTTCCAGCAGCTGCAGCAGGGCCTCGCCGGTCCGGCCGCGGGTGCGGGTGGCCTCCTCGTAGTAGTTGTGGAACTGCTTCTCGAGCAGCCCGTAGATCCGCTTGGCCTTCTGCTTCTCCCGGACCTGGAGCAGGTAGTCGTTCTCCTTGGGCCGGTTCCGGCCGTGCTCACCCGGCGGGTAGGGCCGGATCTCGATCGGGCACTTCGGCGAGTCGCACTTGGCGCCCTTCAGGAAAAGCTTGGTCTTCTCGCGACGGCAGCGCTTGCAGTCCGGGCCGGTGTATCGAGCCATGTGTGCTTACTCCCTCAGACCCGGCGCCGCTTAGGCGGGCGGCAGCCATTGTGCGGAACCGGGGTGACGTCCTGGATCGAGCCCACCTCCAGGCCGGTCGCCTGCAGCGACCGGATGGCGGTCTCCCGGCCCGAGCCTGGACCCTTGACGAACACGTCGACCTTCCGCATGCCGTGCTCCATGGCGCGGCGCGCGGCGGCCTCGGCCGCCATCTGAGCGGCGAACGGCGTCGACTTGCGCGAGCCCTTGAACCCGACCTGGCCGGACGAGGCCCAGGAGATGACGCTCCCGCCGGGGTCGGTGATCGAGACAATCGTGTTGTTGAACGTGCTCTTGATGTGGGCGTGCCCGTGCGCGATGTTCTTTCGCTCTTTCCGGCGTACCTTCTTGACGCCGGTGCGGCTCTTCGGAGGCATCCTCTTCCTCAGTTCAGGAGGTGGTCGGACCGCTGTCTAGGCGGACTACTTCTTCCCGGTCTTCTTCTTGCCGGCGACGGTCTTCTTCTTGCCCTTCCTGGTGCGGGCGTTGGTCTGCGTGCGCTGGCCGTGCACGGGCAGCCCGCGGCGGTGCCTGATGCCCTGGTAGCAGCCGATCTCGACCTTGCGGCGGATATCGGCCTGCACCTCACGGCGCAGGTCACCTTCGACCTTGTAGGTGGCGTCGATCCAGTCCCTGAGCCGGACCAGATCGTCATCGCCGAGCTCGTGCACGCGGGTGTCCCCGCTGATGCTCGTGGCCTTCAGGGTCTCGAGCGCACGGGTACGGCCGATTCCGTACACGTAAGTAAGGGCGACCTCGAGCCGCTTGTCACGCGGGAGGTCGACGCCGACGAGGCGTGCCATCGAGGGCAGTTCTCCTTCTGTTCGCGGAGGTCCTGCGCGCCGCTCCCTGCGTCCCTGCCTGGACCGGGCCCCGGCCTCCTCCGGGGGTAACCCGCATCCGGCCGACGGGCCGGATGCGGACTGCGGTGCGTGTCTTGCTGTGCTCTACTCGCTCTGCTTGGCTGGCTCTTGGTAGCTGATCTGCGGGTCGCCTGGGCTGGCTCAGCCCTGCCGCTGCTTGTGCCGCGGATCTGTGCAGATGACCCTGACCCGGCCATGCCGGCGGATGATCCGGCACTTGCTGCAGATCTTCTTCACACTCGGCTTGACCTTCATCGTGAACTCTCCTCAGGATGCCCGGGCCGACTGCCCCGACATCTCGTTACTTGTACCGGTAGACGATCCGCCCTCGGCTGAGGTCGTAAGGGCTCAGCTCGACCACGACCCGGTCATCGGGCAGGATCCGGATGTAGTGCATCCGCATCTTGCCGCTGATGTGGGCCAGCACCTTGTGCCCGTTGTCGAGCTCCACCCTGAAGAAGGCATTCGGCAGTGATTCCACGACCGTGCCCTCGATCTCAATTGCGCCGTCTTTCTTGGGCATATCCTCCGCGCTTCGCTGTTCTTGCCGGCCCGCCTGCTGCCTCGGGCTAGCTGGTTCGTGCTGTGGTGCGTTATTCGCTTGGTCATGAGCGTGGCCATCGCTGGCCATGCCCGGGCAGGATCTTGCGGTCATCCTGAGGCTTGCCCCGGCCCGGCTCGCGCCTGCGCGCAGCTTCCGGATCCGGGCGACCCGCCAGAGTTCGCCTTCACATTGCGGACTTTTACGTCACGCCGCGAAAGCAGTTCACGGGCCGCAGCAGAGTCTACGCGACTCCCGCCGCCAAAGCGAACCCGGTGCCGCTTCCTCCTGCGTGATTCCGATAACGGCCCGGGAGCCCCGAATATTCCGCGGTACCCCGGCCCGGGCGCCGCCGTTCTGTCACCCCTGGGGCGATCCAGGATCGTGGTGGCCCCGGCCGCCGCCGGGGTGGCTGCCGGTGATCCAGCGGCCGAGCAGGATGGCGCCCAGCGGCCCGGCCACCCACAGCGGCCAGACGTACCCGGCCCCGCTGACGGCCCAGACCACAAAGCAGAGCAGGCTGACGCTGAACCAGCTGCCCCAGGCGGCCTGCCAGGCCGGGGAGAACCGGCCGTGCCGGTGGGCCAGCCCGCTGCGGGCGACCGCCTCCAGGCCGGAACCCGCGCCCGGTCTCGGCCTGCGGTCGCGCAGGGACGCGTCGGGCAGCCGGTACAGGTCGATCGCGGGCAGGTCGGACATGACCTCGTCCAGGTCGCCCACGGTCTTGGCCGCGTAGACCTTGTCGAGCCGCTCGTTGAACTCCTCGGGGGTCAGCCGGCCCGCGGCGTGGTGCTCGCGGAGCAGGGTGGCCGCGCGGTCCCGGTCCTCGTCGGAGGCCCGGATCCGGGGGTCGGACGACGCCATCAGGTCCTCCTAGCTCCTCGAGCGTGCGGCGGGCACCGCAGCGCCCGGCTCCGCGGCCGTCTTCTCGGCGGTGGCAGCGGCCTCCGCGGCGTGCTGAGCGTCGAAGGCGGGCTCGGCCGCCCCGCCGTCCTCGGCGGTCAGGACCCAGGGGCCGTCCGCGGTGATGGCCACCGTGTGCTCGAAGTGCGCCGCCCAGGTGCCGTCCGCGGTGACCACCGTCCAGTCGTCGTCGAGCACCCGGGTCTCGGGTCGGCCCAGGACCAGCATCGGCTCGATGGCGAGCGCCATCCCCTCGGCCAGCACCGGGCCGCGGCCGGGCCGGCCGTAGTTGGGCACCGGCGGGTCCATGTGCATCTCGGTGCCGATCCCGTGGCCCACGTACTCCCGGATGATCCCGTACCGCCCGCTGCCCCGCGCGCTCGTCTCCACGGCGTGGGAGATGTCGCTGAGCTTGCGGCCGGGCCTGGCCTGGGCCAGACCCTGCCAGAGCGCTCGCTGGCAGGCCTGCAGCAGGCGGGTCAGCTCCTCGCTGACCGGGCCGACCGCGACCGTGCGCGCCGCGTCACCGTGCCAGCCGCCGACGATCGCGCCGCAGTCGATCGAGATCAGGTCTCCCTCGGCCAGCCGGGCGCTGTCGCTCGGGATGCCGTGCACGATCTGGTCGTTCACGGACGTGCAGATCGTCGCCGGGTACCCGTGGTAGCCCAGGAAGGAAGGAACCGCCCCGGCGCCGCGGATCTCCCGTTCGGCGATGGCGTCAAGCTCGGCGGTGGTGATGCCGGGCTCGACCGCGGCCGTGACCGCGTCAAGCGTGTGCGCCACCACCAGGCCGGCCTCCCGCATCAGGGCCAGCTCGGCCGGCGTCTTGATCTGGATAGGCAGTTCCCGCCTTGCCCGCATTGCGCCTCCGGAGTCCACATGCAACGTTACCCGCCCTGCCTGCCTGGCCCCGGCGGCCGACGGCGCGGTCAGCGGATAAAACGGCGCAGCGCGCTCAGAGCGCGGTCGGTGACCTCCTCCACCGGCCCGGTGGCGTCGACCCCGAGCAGGATGCTCTCGTCCGCGTAGAACGTGATCAGCGGCTGGGTCTGCTGCTGGTACACGTCCAGCCGGTGCCGGATGGTCTCCTCCCGGTCATCGTCCCGCTGGAAGAGCTCGCCGCCGCAGTCGTCACACCGCTCGCTGCGGGTCGGCGGGTCGAACAGCACGTGCCAGACGTGCCCGCACCGCCGGCAGGTTCGCCGCCCGGACAGCCGCCTGACCACCTCGTCGTCCTCGACGACCAGCTCGAGCACGAGGTCCAGCCTGGTGTCCCACTCAGCGAGCATCTTCTTGAGCGTCTCGGCCTGCGGGACGTTGCGGGGGAAGCCGTCGAGCAGGAACCCGGCCTGGGCGTCGTCCTCCTGGAGGCGGCTGGCCACCATCGCGATCGTGAGCTCGTCGGGGACCAGGTCGCCCCGGTCCATGTACGCCTTGGCCGCGCGGCCCAGCTCGGTGCCCGTGCTGACGTTGGACCTGAAGATCTCACCTGTCGAGATCGTCGGGATCGACAGGTGTGAGGCTATGAACTGGGCCTGCGTCCCCTTGCCCGCACCGGGGGGCCCGACGAGGACGACGTGCACTACCGCAGGAAACCCTCATAGTTACGCTGCTGGAGTTGGCTTTCGATCTGCTTCACCGTGTCCAGGCCCACCCCTACCGCGATCAGGATGCTGGTGCCGCCCAGCGGGAACTGCTGCGACGCACCGACCAGGCCGATGGCCACCATCGGGATCAGGGCGATCAGACCCAGGTAGACCGAGCCCGGGGCGGTCAGCCTGCTGAGCACGTAGCTGAGGTACTCGGCGGTCGGCCGGCCGGGGCGGATGCCAGGTATGAAGCCCCCGTACTTCTTCATGTTGTCCGCGACCTCGGTCGGGTTGAACGTGATCGAGACGTAGAAGTACGTGAAGAACACGATCAGCACGAAGAAGATCAGCATGTAGTAGGGATCGTCCCCGAGGATCAGGTGGGATTGGACCCAGTTTGCCCACCACTTCGGATGGGCGCTGCCTGCTCCCCCGAACAGCTGGGCGGCCAGCTGCGGGATATACAGCATGGACGAGGCGAAGATAACCGGGATGACGCCGGCCTGGTTCACCTTGAGCGGGATGTAGGTGGAGGTCCCGCCGTACATCTTGCGTCCGACCATGCGTTTCGCGTACTGCACAGGGATCCGCCGCTGCGCCTGTTCCATGAACGCCACGAACGCGATGACCCCGACGCCGACCAGCAGCACGACCCCGAACTCGAACGCGTGCTTGGTCCGGTAGATCTGCAGCATCTCGCCCGGGATGACGGCGATGACCTGAGTGAAGATCATGATCGACATGCCGTTGCCGACGCCGCGGTCGGTGATCAGCTCGCCCAGCCACATGATGACCGCGGTGCCCGCCGTCATCGTGATGACCATCGTGCTGATCGTGAACACCGAGGTGTTCGGGATCAGGCTGGAGCAGCTGGCGCCGCCGATGCTGCCGAACAGGTTGCCCGACCTGGCCAGGGCGATGATCCCGGTGGACTGCAGGATCGCCAGGCCAACCGTGAGGTAACGGGTGTACTGGGTGATCTTCGCCTGGCCGGCCTGCCCCTCCTGGCGCAGCGTCTCCAGGCGCGGGATCACCACGGCGAGCAGCTGCAGGATGATGCTGGCCGTGATGTACGGCATGATGCCGAGCGCGAACACCGAGAGCCGGAACAGCGCACCGCCGCTGAACAGGTTGACCAGCTGGAACAGACCCACCTGGCTGCCGCTCTTGCTCACGGTGTTCAGGCAGGCGTTCACGGCCTTCTCCGAGATCCCCGGAGTGGGCAGGGCGAAGCCCAGCCGGAACACGGCGATGATGAACAGCGTGAACAGCAGCTTCCGGCGCAGGTCAGGCGTACGGAACGCCTGGGTGAACGCGGTCAGCATGCGCGGTCCTCTGGTCGAAGGGTCAACGTCATCTGCCGCTCCTCGCCGGCGGAGAACATCCGCTGTTGTGCAAGCGCGACTCCCGCGCCGCAGTCTAGCTCGCTCCCAGCCGTCCGACAGCCATGCGATCTGCGGCGGGGGCCCGGCCGGCGTCCCCCTGGGCCAGCAGAGCGCTCACCGCCTTCTGTCTCACAGTTCCGTAACTGCGCCACCGGAACGGCTCACAGCTCGGTGACCGTGCCGCCGGCCGCGGTTATCTTCGCCTTGGCCGTAGCGGAGAACGCATGCGCGGTTACGCGCAGTCCCTTAACCGCCTCGCCGGAGCCGAGCACCTTGACGAGTTCACCCGCCCTGACCGCGCCCTTGGCCGCCAGGTCCTCGGGAGCCACGTCCCCGCCGTCGGGGTAGAGAGCGGCCAGCCGGTCCAGGTTGACCACCTGGTAGGTGGTCTTGAACCGCAGGTTCGAGAACCCCTTCAGCTTGGGCAGCCTGCGGTGCAGCGGCATCTGGCCGCCCTCGAAGCCGCCGGCCACCTGGCCACGGGCCTTGGTTCCCTTGGTCCCGCGGCCTGCCGTCTTGCCCTTGGATGCCTCGCCGCGGCCGACCCTGGTCCGGGGGATGTGCGATCCCGGAGCCGGGCGCAGATGGTGGATCTTCAGCCCGGCCCGGCCGCCCGGGGTGCTGCCTTCTGCCATGTCAGTTGACCTCCTCGACGGTGACCAGGTGGCGCACCGTCTGGACCATGCCGCGGATCTCCGGCCGGTCCGCCTTCACGACCACGTCGCCGATCCGGCGCAGGCCCAGCGAGCGCAGCGTCTCCCGCTGCCCCCGGGTGCCGCCGATCCGCGACTTGGTCTGGGTGACCTTCAGCTCTGTCATCTGCTGCTCCCGCTCGGCTGCTCGTCGGGCGTGGCGCCGTTGGACGCCGACCCGGCGCTGGCCGCGGCCGCGGCGCGGGCGCGGAGCATGGCCGCGGGGGCCACGTGCTCGATCGGCAGGCCGCGCCGGGCCGCGATCTCCTCGGGCCGGTTGAGGCTCTTCAGCCCGGCCACGGTCGCGTGGATCACGTTGATCGGGTTCGACGAGCCCAGGGAGCGGGACAGCACGTCATGCACGCCCGCGCACTCGAGCACGGCCCGGACCGGTCCCCCGGCGATGACGCCGGTTCCCGGGCTGGCCGGCTTGAGCAGAACCACGCCCGCCGCGGCCTCGCCCTGCACGGTGTGCGGGATCGTGCCGCCGATCCTGGGCACCCTGAAGAAGCCCTTCTTGGCCGCCTCGACGCCCTTGGCGATCGCGGCGGGCACTTCCTTGGCCTTGCCGTAGCCCACTCCGACCAGCCCGTTGCCGTCTCCGACGACGACGAGCGCGGTGAAGCTGAACCGCCGGCCGCCCTGGACCACCTTGGCCACCCGGTTGATGGCGACCACCCGCTCCAGGTAGGCGGTGCCCCTGTCGGCCGCGCCACCGCGGCGGTCGTCACGGCGGTCGCGCCGCTCGCCACCGCCTGACGAGCCGCGGCGCGGTGCTGCTGCCATCAGATCTTCCTTTGCTCTGGATTATTTGCTTGAACGCTGCCGGCCGTCATGGTGCGAACCGCCAGGGTGGCGGTCACCACGGGGCCGGTCAGCAGCGGGTGAGCCGTCACAGGGCCAGCCCGCCTTCGCGTGCGCTGTCCGCGAGCGCGGCCACCCGCCCGTGGTAGCTGTGGCCGCCGCGGTCGAAGACCGCAGCCGTGATGCCCGCCTTGGTCGCGCGCTCGGCCAGCAGCGCGCCGACCTGCTTCGCCTTGGCCGTCTTGTCCCCGTCGGCGCCGCGGATCGACTCATCCAGGGTAGACGCGGATACGAGCGTTCCGCCCGCGACGTCGTCCACCAGCTGGGCGAACACGTGCCGGGCCGAGCGGGTGACCACGAGCCGCGGGCGCGCCTCGCTCCCGGTGATCTTCTTCCTTACCCGGAGGTGGCGCCGCGCCCGCGCGGAGGCGCGCGCGGCGGTGCGGCCGGTGATACGGCCGTGTGCCCGGGTCCTGGTGCCAGACATCTCTTACTTCCCAGCCTTCCCGACCTTGCGGCGGATCTGCTCGCCCTGGTACCGCACGCCCTTGCCCTTGTAGGGGTCGGGCTTGCGGAGCTTGCGTATGTTGGCCGCGACTTC
Source organism: uncultured Actinomycetota bacterium (assembly GCA_963844655.1). GTDB lineage: Bacteria > Actinomycetota > Actinomycetes > Streptosporangiales > Streptosporangiaceae > JASHPR01. The sequence continues at coordinate 572,353 of CAWJPA010000004.1, forward strand.
GCCGACCTGCTGCTTGTCGATGCCCTCCACCACGAACCTGGTGGGCGACTCGACCCGCAGCGTGATCCCGTCGGGCGCGGCCACGGGGACCGGGTGGCTGAAGCCGAGCGCGAACTCGAGGTCCTTGCCCTTGGCCTGCACCCGGTAGCCGACGCCCACGATCTCCAGGGTCTTGCTGTACCCCTCGGTGACCCCGGTGACCATGTTGGCGATCAGCGACCGGGACAGCCCGTGCAGGGCCCGGATCTCGCCCTCGTCGTTCGGCCTGGTCACGGTGATAGCCCCGTCTGACTTCGCGACCTCGATGGGCGGGACCACGGTCATGCTCAGTTCCCCGCGCGGCCCCTTCACTGTGACCAAGCGGCCGCTGACGGTGACGTCGACCCCGCCCGGGATGGTGACGGGCGTCCGTCCGATTCGTGACATCGTGGTCCCCTACCAGACGTAGGCGAGGACTTCCCCACCCACGCCCTTCTTGTTCGCCTGCTTGTCGGTCAACAGGCCGCCCGAGGTCGAGATGATCGCGACGCCGAGCCCGCCGAGCACCCGCGGCAGGTTGTCCTTGCGGGCGTACACGCGCAGCCCCGGCTTGGAGACCCGCTTGAGCCCGGCGATCGAGCGCTCCCTGGTGGGCCCGTACTTGAGCGTGACCACCAGCTTCTTGCCGACCTCCGCGTCCTGCACCTGCCACCCCGAGATGTAGCCCTCCTGCTCGAGGATCTCGGCGATGTGAACCTTGATCTTGGAATGCGGCATCGCCACGGTGTCGTGGTACGCCGAGTTGGCGTTGCGCAGACGGGTCAGCATGTCTGCGACCGGGTCGGTCATGGTCATGGCCTGGAGGCCCTCCTCGCCGCGGTTTCCCTCGGACCTTCGGCGTGGTCGGTGGGCGCTGGTCGCGCCCAGGTCTGGTCGGTTCGTGCGTATGGCAGCCGCCGGCGGCGGCTACCAGCTGGACTTGGTGATACCGGGAAGCTCGCCCCGGTGCGCCATGGCCCGGAAGCAGATGCGGCACAGGCCGAACCTGCGGTAGACCGCACGCGGCCGTCCGCAGCGCGAGCACCTGGTGTACCCGCGCACGGCGAACTTCGGCGTGCGCTTCGCCTTGGCGATAAGGCCCTTCTTCGCCACTCGTCAGCTCTCCCTAAACGGAAATCCGAGCCGCCGCAAGAGCGAGCGGCCCTCGTCATCATTGATCGCGGTGGTGACGACAGTGACATCCATGCCACGCTGCCGGTCCACCTGGTCCGGGTTGATCTCGTGGAACATCAGCTGCTCGGTGAGGCCGAAGGTGTAGTTCCCGCGGCCGTCGAACTGCCTGTCGCTCAGCCCGCGGAAGTCACGGATCCGGGGCAGCGCCAGGGTCAGCAGCCGGTCGGCGAACTCCCACATCCGGATGCCGCGCAGCGTGACGTGCACCCCGATCGGCATGCCCTCCCTGAGCTTGAACTGGGCCACCGACTTCCGGGCCCGGGCGATGGCCGGCTTCTGCCCGGTGATGATGGTCAGGTCCTTGACCGCGCCGTCGATCAGCTTGGCGTCCCTGGCCGCCTCGCCGACGCCCATGTTCACCACGATCTTGGACAGGTTCGGGACCTGCATCACGTTGGCGTAGCCGAACTCCTCGCGAAGCGCGGGAGCGATCTCCTCGCGGTAGCGCACCCTGAGCCTCGGCGCCGGCACGGCAACGTCGGGCGCGTCGCCGTTCGCGGCGGCCTTGCTCTTCGGCGGCTGCTTCGTCTGCGTCTCAGCCATCAGAAATCCTTACCGCTGGTCCGCGAGATCCGGACCTTCTTGTCGTCCCCGCGCCGGTAGCCCGCGCGGGCGGGCTTCTTGGTGTCCGGGTCGATCAGCTGCACGTTGCTGACGTGGATCATCGCCTCGGTGTGGATGATCCCGCCCTCCTTGGCGCCGCGCCGGCCGGTGTAGTCGACCTTGGTCTGCTTCTTGATCATGTTGACGCCCTGGACCAGCAGTTTCTGCTTGTCCGGGTACGCCGCGATAACCGTGCCCTCGCGGCCGTTGTCACGGCCCGCGATGACGATCACGTGGTCGCCCTTCTTGATCTTCATTGCGGACGGCTTGGCTGCCGCCCCGGACTTCTTCGCCACCGAAGCCTTCCTCGTCATCACAGCACCTCCGGGGCTAGCGAGATGATCCGCATGAAGCGCTTCTCCCGCAGCTCGCGGCCCACCGGCCCGAAGATGCGGGTCCCCCGCGGGTCCCCGCCATCCCTGATGAGCACGGCCGCGTTCTCGTCGAAGCGGATGTAGGAGCCGTCACCGCGACGGCGCTCCTTGCGCGTACGCACGACGACTGCCTTGACTACGTCGCCTTTCTTTACCCCGGCGCCGGGAAGGGCATCCTTGACGGTCGCCACGATGACGTCGCCGATACCCGCGTATCGCCTGCCCGAGCCGCCGAGCACGCGGATGCAGAGGATCTCCTTGGCACCCGTGTTGTCGGCGACCTTGAGCCGCGACTCCTGCTGGATCACGTCAACTCCTGCTTCGGTCCCGGGCCGCGAGCGGCCTGGGGCTGGTATCTGTCCGTGGCCCGCGAGCGGGCCGGGGTTGGTATCTGTCTCTCAGGGCCCGCAACCGGGCCGGTTCTCTGTGTCGGTCGCCTGTGTCGGCTGGTGGGCTGCGCCTGCTACTTGGCCTTCTCCAGGATTTCCGCGACGCGCCACCGCTTGGTCGCGGACAGCGGGCGGGTCTCCATCAGCAGCACCCGGTCGCCGATCCCGCAGGCGTTCTCCCCGTCGTGCGCCTTGTACCTCTTGGTCCGGCGGATGACCTTTCCGTACTTCGGGTGCTTCACCCGGTCCTCGACGACGACCACGACGGTCTTGTCCATCTTGTCGCTGACCACCAGGCCCTCGCGCACCTTGCGGTAGCCGCGCGTGATCCCGCCGTTCTGGGAGTCACTCATCCTCGTCCGCCTCCTCGTCGGCCAGGGTCACGATCCCGAGCTCGCGCTCGCGCTTCACCGTGTAGATCCGGGCGATCTCCTTGCGCACGGCGCGCAACCGCCCGTGGCTCTCCAGCTGGCCGGTGGCAGCCTGGAAGCGGAGGTTGAACAGCTCGATCTTCGCCTCCGCCAGCTTGCCGTCGAGCTCTTCCTCGGTTGAGCCACGCAGATCAGCGGCGGCCAGGCCCTTAGCCATCACGCCTCACCCACTTCGCGCTTCACGAACTTGCATTTCATCGGGAGCTTGTGCATCGCGCGGCGCAGCGCCTCGCGGGCGACCGGCTCCGAGACACCAGACAGCTCGAACATGACGCGGCCCGGCTTCACGTTGGCGACCCACCATTCGGGCGCGCCCTTGCCGGACCCCATCCGGGTCTCGGCCGGCTTCTTGGTCAGCGGCCGGTCCGGGTAGATCGTGATCCACACCTTGCCGCCACGGCGGATATGCCGGGTCATGGCGATACGCGCGGCCTCGATCTGCCGGTTGGTCACGTAGGCGTGCTCTACCGCCTGGATGCCGTACTCGCCGAACGTCACCCGGGTGCCGCCCTTGGCGGCACCGTGCCGGTCCGGCCGGTGCTGCTTGCGGTGCCTGACCCTCCGCGGGATGAGCATGCGTCAGCCCTCCTCGCCCGTGCTGGCGGCAGGCGCGGCAGGCGCGGCTGCCGCGTCCGCCGTGGTCTGGCCGTCCGCGCCGCGGTCCTCGCCCCGGTCCGGCGCGCCAGAGCCGCTGCCGGTCCAGTCGGGCCCCGGTCCACCGGGCCCGCCGGGTCCCCCGGGACGCCGGCGGCCGCCACGCTGCGGGCGGTCCCGGTCCCGGTCCCGGTCCCGGTCGCGGCCGGTCCGCTGTCCGGCGCGCAGCGCCGCCGCGGCGGCCTCGCGCTCGGCGCGGGTCTGCGCGGCCTCGCCGCGGTAGATCCACACCTTCACGCCGATCCGGCCGAACGTGGTCCTGGCCTCGTAGAAGCCGTAGTCGATGTCGGCGCGCAGCGTGTGCAGCGGCACCCGGCCCTCGCGGTAGAACTCCGAGCGCGACATTTCGGCGCCGCCCAGGCGGCCCGCGCACTGCACCCGGATGCCCTTGGCGCCGCCCTTCATCGCGGTCTGCATGGCCTTGCGCATCGCGCGGCGGAACGAGACCCGGCTGGACAGCTGCTCGGCCACGCCCTGGGCGACCAGCTGCGCGTCGATCTCGGGGTTCTTCACCTCGAGGATGTTCAGCTGGATCTGCTTGCTGGTCAGCTTCTCCAGGTCACCGCGGATGCGGTCGGCCTCGGCGCCGCGGCGGCCGATCACGATGCCGGGGCGCGCGGTGTGGATGTCGACCCGGACCCGGTCCCTGGTGCGCTCGATCTCGACCTTCGAGATGCCCGCGCGCTCCATGCCGCGCTGCAGCATCCGGCGGATCGCGACGTCTTCCGCAACGTAGTCCTTGTACAGCTTGTCGGCGTACCACCGGCTCTTGAAGTCGGTGGTGATGCCAAGCCGGAACCCGTGCGGGTTTACTTTCTGGCCCACTAGCGGGTCCTCTCCCTGCGGTTCGGTGCGCGGTTGCTTGCCGCACTGGCGTTACCAGCCCGGCTCTCGTCGGAGACGATCACCGTGATGTGGCTGGTGTGCTTGTTGATCCGGTAGCCGCGGCCCTGCGCCCGGGGGCGGAACCGCTTGAGCGTCGGACCCTCGTCGACCCAGGCCCGGCTCACTACGAGCGAGCTGGAGTCGAGCCGCGCCTGCTCGGCGTTGGCGATGGCACTCGCCAGCACCTTGCCCACGGGGTCGCTCGCGGACTGCGGTGCAAAGGCGAGCGTTGCCCGGGCCTGGTCAGCAGGCATCCCGCGGATAAGGTCCACCACCCGGCGGGCCTTACGCGGCGTGACGCGGACGAACCGCGCCCTTGCCCTCGCTTCCATCGCTCTCTCGCTCTCTTTCTTTTCTAGTTCACGCGTCCGCGCTGCCTGCACTACCCGCCTCTATCGGCGACTGCGCCGGTCGTCGCGCACGTGGCTGCGGAACGTGCGGGTGGGCGCGAACTCACCGAGCTTGTGCCCGACCATCGACTCCGTGATGAACACCGGCACGTGCTTGCGGCCGTCATGCACGGCGATCGTGTGGCCCAGCATCGCCGGAATGATCATGGAACGACGGGACCAGGTCTTGATGACGTTCTTGGTGCCCTTGTCGTTCTGGACGTCCACCTTTTTGATCAGGTGGTCGTCGACAAAGGGCCCCTTCTTCAGGCTACGAGGCATTATCGGGTGCTCCTACCGCTTCTTCTTGCCGCGCCGACGGGTGATCATCTGATCGCTGGGCTTGTGCGCCTTGCGGGTCCGGCCCTCGGGCTTGCCCCACGGGCTGACCGGGTGCCGGCCGCCGGAGCTCTTGCCCTCGCCGCCGCCCAGCGGGTGGTCGACCGGGTTCATGGCCACGCCGCGGACCGACGGGCGGCGGCCCTTCCACCGGTTCCGGCCGGCCTTGCCGAGCTTGATGTTGCCCTGCTCGGAGTTGCCTACCTCGCCGACGGTCGCCCGGCAGGTCACGTCCACTCGCCTGATCTCGCCGGACGGCATGCGCAGCTGCGCTTGCTTGCCCTCCTTGGCCAGCAGCTGCACTCCGGACCCCGCCGAGCGCGCGATCTTGGCCCCGCCGCCGGGCCTGAGCTCGATGGCGTGCACCACGGTGCCGGTCGGGATGTTGCGCAGCGGCAGGCAGTTGCCGGCCTTGATGTCGGCGGTGGGCCCGTTCTCGACCCGGTCGCCCTGGCTCAGCCCCTCCGGGGCGATGATGTACCGCTTCTCCCCGTCCGCGTAGTGCAGCAGCGCGATCCGGGCGGTGCGGTTGGGGTCGTACTCGATGTGCGCGACCTTGGCGGGCACGCCGTCCTTGTCGTTCCGCCGGAAGTCGATCAGCCGGTACGCCCGCTTGTGCCCGCCGCCCTGGTGCCGGGTGGTGATGCGGCCGTGCACGTTCCTGCCGCCGTGGGAGTGCAGCGGGCGCACCAGTGCCTTCTCCGGCTCACCCCTGGTGACCTCGGAGAAGTCTGCGCCGCTCGCGCCCCGCCTGCCCGGCGTGGTCGGCTTGTACTTGCGGATTGTCATGTGTGCTCTAGCTCCTATGGATCGCCCGGCTAGCTGACCGGGCCGCCGAAGATATCGATCCGTTCTCCCTCGGCGAGGCTGACGATGGCGCGCTTGGTGTCCGGCCGCTTACCCCAGCCGAACCGCGTCCGGCGCCGCTTCCCCGGCCGGTTGACCGTGTTGACGCCGGTCACCTTGACCCGGAAGACGGCCTCGACCGCCTGCCGGATCTGGGTCTTGTTGGAACCCGGCGCGACGATGAAGGTGTACTTGCCGTCATCCGCCAGCCGGTAGCTCTTTTCCGAGATCACCGGCTTGAGCAGGATGTCCCGCGGGTTGTCGCTCTTGCTCACGACGCGTCCTCCTGATCTGGCCCGGCGGCCCCGCTCCCGGTGCTGGACTCAGCAGCCTTGGTCCCGCTCCCCGCGCCAGACTCAGCCTTGGCGGGCTTACGGGTCCTGGCCGGCTTGGCGGGCTCGGGTGTGGCCGCGGCCTGGCCCGAGCCGGCCCGGGCCACGAACTCGGCCAGCGCCGCCTCGGTGAACACCACATGGTCGCTGACCAGCACGTCGTAGGTGTTGAGCTGGCCCGAGGCGAGCAGGTGCACACCCCGCACGTTGCGCAGGCTCTTCCAGGTGACGGCGTCGTCGGCCGCGGCCACGACCAGCACAGAGGACGCCGACGGCGCCACGCCGACCACCGACGCCAGCACGGTCACCGCGTCCTTGGTCTTCGGCTGGTCACCCTCGGTGAAGCCGCTCACCACGTGCACCCGGTCGTGCGCGGCCCGGTCGGACAGCGCCCCGCGCAGCGCGGCGGCCTTCATCTTCTTGGGCGTCCGCTGCTCGTAGGACCGCGGCACCGGGCCGTGCGCCACGCCGCCGCCGGTGAACTGCGGAGCGCGGATCGAGCCCTGGCGGGCGCGGCCTGTGCCCTTCTGGCGGTACGGCTTCCTGCCGCCGCCGCGGACGTCGCCGCGGGTCTTGGTGGCGTGGGTGCCCTGGCGGCCCGCGGCCTGCTGCGCCACGACCACCTGGTGCATCAGGGGCACGTTCACCTTGGCGCCGAAGATCTCCGCCGGGAGCTCGACGGTCGCGCCGGCCGAGCCCGACGGGGACACGACGTTAACTTTTGCGGTCATCGGCTCTCCTACCGGCTGCTCGTGGCCGGGGTCTTGACGGCGCTGCGGACCAGGACCAGCCCGCCGGACGGCCCGGGAACCGCGCCCTTGATCAGCAGCAGCCCGCGGCCGGCGTCGATGCCGTGCAGGGTCAGGTTGGGGGAGGTGGTGCGCACCCCGCCCATCCGGCCGGCCATCCGCACTCCCTTGAACACCCGGCCCGGGGTGGCGCAGCCGCCGATGGACCCGGGTGCCCGGTGCTTGCGCTGGGTGCCGTGCGAGGCGCCCAGGCCCTTGAAGCCGTGCCGCTTCATCACGCCCGCGAAGCCCTTGCCCTTGCTCCGGGCCGTGACGTCCACCAGCTCACCGGCGGCGAACGTCTCGGCGGTGACCTCCTGGCCGAGCGTGTAGTCCGACGCGTCGTCGGTGCGCAGCTCCACCAGGTAGCGGCGCGGGGTCACCCCGGCCTTGCTGAAGTGACCCGCCTTGGGCTTGTTCACCCGGCGCGGGTCGACCTCGCCGTAGCCGAGCTGGACGGCCGAGTAGCCGTCGCTGTCCGGCGTCCGTACCGCGGTCACGACGCAAGGCCCGGCCGCCACGACCGTAACGGGCACGATCTTCCCGTCGTCGGCGAAGACCTGGGTCATACCGAGCTTGGTGCCCAGGACTCCTTTGATCTGCTTGGTCATGTCGGCGTGTCCCTCAGAGCTTGATCTCGATGTCGACACCCGCGGGCAGGTCGAGCCGCATCAGGGAGTCGACGGTCTTCGGCGTGGGGTCGATGATGTCGATCAGGCGCTTGTGCGTGCGCATCTCGAAGTGCTCACGCGAGTCCTTGTACTTGTGCGGTGACCGAATCACGCAGTACACGTTCTTCTCGGTAGGCAGCGGCACTGGCCCAGCGACCTTCGCGCCGGTACGCGTCACCGTGTCGACGATCTTCCGGGCCGAGCTGTCAATGACCTCATGGTCATAGGCCTTGAGCCGGATGCGGATCTTCTGTCCCGCCATGTGGCTTCGATGTCCTTACTCTGTCTCGCGGGACCAGCCCCGCACCGTACCGCTGCCCATGCCGTGCGCGACCCGCCCTCCCCGGCGTACAACCGGTCCTTGGCTGGCCTCGTTGGTTGAGTCGCCTTGTTGTTGTCCGGGGTGGTCCCGTCCAGCGGCGTTCAGCCGCGGACGGGACTCCCCGGGCAACAAGGCTCCCAGCCCTTACTTATTGATCTTCGTAACCCGCCCGGCACCCACAGTCCGCCCGCCCTCGCGGATCGCGAACCGCAGCCCTTCCTCCATGGCGATCGGCTGGATCAGCTCGACCTTCATCTCGGTGTTGTCGCCCGGCAGCACCATCTCGGTGCCCTCGGGCAGGTGCACCACACCGGTCACGTCCGTGGTGCGGAAGTAGAACTGCGGACGGTAGTTGTTGAAGAACGGGGTGTGCCGCCCGCCCTCGTCCTTGGACAGGATGTAGACCTGGCCCTCGAACTCGGTGTGCGGCGTGTTGGTGCCCGGCTTGATGACGACCTGGCCGCGCTCCACGTCCTCGCGCTTGATGCCGCGCAGCAGCAGCCCGGCGTTGTCGCCCGCCTGGCCCTCGTCGAGGATCTTGTGGAACATCTCGACCCCGGTGACCACGCTCTTCTGCGCCTTGTCCTTGATCCCGATGATCTCGATTTCCTCGCTGGTGTGGATCTTGCCGCGCTCGATCCGGCCGGTCACCACGGTGCCGCGGCCAGTGATCGAGAACACGTCCTCGACCGGCATCAGGAACGGCTTCTCGACGTCCCTGACTGGCTCGGGGATGCTGTCGTCGCAGGCCTCCATCAGCTCGGCGACCTTGGCGCCCCACTCCGCGTCGCCCTCGAGCGCCTTCAGCGCGGAGACCCGGATCACCGGGACGTCGTCGCCTGGGAACTCGTAGGTGGTGAGCAGCTCGCGTACCTCGAGCTCGACCAGCTCGAGGATCTCCTCGTCGTCGACCATGTCGGCCTTGTTCAGCGCGACCACGATGTACGGCACGCCGACCTGCCGGGCCAGCAGCACGTGCTCACGGGTCTGCGGCATCGGGCCGTCAGTGGCCGCGACCACGAGGATCGCACCGTCCATCTGCGCCGCGCCGGTGATCATGTTCTTGATGTAGTCGGCGTGACCAGGGCAGTCAACGTGCGCGTAGTGGCGCTTCTCGGTCTGGTACTCGACGTGCGAGATCGAGATCGTGATCCCGCGCTCCTTCTCTTCCTTCGCGTTGTCGATCTGGTCGAAGGGAGTAAAGGGGTTCACGTCCGGGTACTTGTCGTGCAGCACCTTCGTGATCGCCGCGGTCAGTGTCGTCTTGCCGTGGTCGATGTGCCCGATGGTACCGATGTTGACGTGCGGCTTGGTCCGCTGGAACTTGGCCTTCGCCACTGGTGTCTCCTCGTTGCAATCGTGATTCTGTCGTCTGTGGTTCTGGTCGGCGCCGGCTACTCGCCGCGAGCCTTAGCGATGATCTCCTTGGCGATGCTCGGCGGCACCTCGGCATACGAGTCGAACTGCATGCTGTAGTCCGCCCGGCCCTGGGTCCGGCTGCGCAGGTCGCCCACGTAGCCGAACATCTCGGACAGCGGCACGACCGCCTTGACGGCACGCACCCCGGTCCGGTCCTCCATGGCCTGGATCTGGCCGCGGCGGCTGTTCAGGTCGCCGATGACCTCGCCCATGTACTCCTCGGGGGTCCTCACTTCAACGGCCATGACCGGCTCCAGCAGCACTGGATTGGCATAGCCGGACGCCTTCTTGAACGCCATCGATCCAGCGATCTTGAAAGCGAGCTCTGACGAGTCGACCTCGTGGTAGGCGCCGTCGGTCAGCGTGACCTTCACGTCGACCATCGGGTAGCCCGCCAGCACGCCGAACTCCGCGGCCTGCTGGCATCCGGTGTCCACCGACGGGATGTACTCGCGCGGGACCCGGCCACCGGTGATCTTGTTCTCGAACTCGTAGCCGCCGCCGTCGCCGCCGGTCGGCTCCAGGTTGATGACCACCTTGGCGTACTGGCCAGCGCCACCGGTCTGCTTCTTGTGGGTGTACTCGACCTTCTCGACCTTCTTGGTGATGGTCTCGCGGTAGGCGACCTGGGGGCGGCCGATGTTGGCCTCCACCTTGAACTCCCGCCGCATCCGGTCGACCAGCACCTCGAGGTGCAGCTCGCCCATGCCGGCGATGATCGTCTGCCCGGTCTCCTCGTCGGTCCGGACCTGGAAGGTCGGGTCCTCCTCGGCCAGCCGCTGGATCGCGATGCCCAGCTTGTCCTGGTCACCCTTGGTCCGCGGCTCGATCGCGACGTTGATCACCGGCGCGGGGAACGTCATGGACTCCAGGATCACCGGCTTGGCCTGGTCGGCCAGGGTATCGCCGGTCGTGGTGTCCTTCAGGCCCATCACGGCGACGATCTGGCCCGCGATGGCCGTCGGGCGCTCCTCGCGCTTGTTGGCGTGCATCTGGTAGATCTTGCCGATCCGCTCCCGGCGGCCCTTGGTCGAGTTCAGCACCGACTTGCCGGCCTCCAGCGTTCCGGAGTAGATCCGGATGTAGGTCAGCTTGCCCAGGTGCTGGTCGGACATGATCTTGAACGCGAGAGCCGCGAACGGCTCGGACGGGTCAGCGTGACGCTCGATCTCGTCGGTCTCTGACCCGATCGCGTGGCCCTTGATCGACGGGACGTCGACCGGGCTCGGCAGGAAGTCCACGATGGCGTCCAGCATCGGCTGCACGCCCTTGTTCTTGAACGCGCTGCCGCACAGCACCGGGGTGACCGCGCCGGCGATGGTGGCCCGCCGGATCGCGGCGAGCAGCTGCTCTTCCTTCGGCTCGGTGCCGTCGAGGTAGAGCTCCATCATCTCCTCGTCGTTCTCGGAGATGGTCTCGACCATTCGGTCGCGCCACTCGCGGGCGGCCTCAACGTGGTCGGCCGGGATCGCCGTGACCTCGTAGGTGTCGCCCTTGCCCTCGGTCTGCCAGAGCAGTGCGCGCATCCTCACCAGGTCAATGACGCCGCGGAAGTCGGACTCGACGCCCCAAGGCAGCTGGATAACCAGCGGGGTCGCGCCGAGCCGGTCCGAGATCATCTCGACGCAGCGGTGGAACTCCGCGCCGACCCGGTCCATCTTGTTCACGAAGCAGATCCGCGGCACGCCGTAGCGGTTCGCCTGCCGCCACACGGTCTCGGACTGCGGCTCAACGCCGGCCACGCCGTCGAAGACGGCCACGGCCCCGTCGAGAACCCGCAGCGACCGCTCCACCTCGACCGTGAAGTCCACGTGTCCGGGAGTGTCGATCAGGTTGATGGTGTGATCACGCCAGTTGGCCGTGGTGGCCGCCGAGGTGATCGTGATACCGCGCTCCTGCTCCTGCGCCATCCAGTCCATGGTGGCTGCGCCCTCATGGACCTCACCAATCTTGTAGTTGATGCCGGTGTAGAACAGGATCCGCTCGGTCGTCGTGGTTTTGCCCGCGTCGATATGCGCCATGATCCCTATGTTCCGGACCCTGGCGAGCTCGGTGGCTGTCTGAGTGGCGGCCACTACTGAGATCCTCTTCCCTTACGAGTTAGCTGCGGAATTTTGCGTTCCAGGTCTTGGCCAGGCCCGCCTGCTACCAGCGGTAGTGGGCGAATGCCTTGTTTGATTCGGCCATCTTGTGGACGTCCTCGCGGCGCTTGACACTGGCCCCGAGGCCGTTGCTGGCGTCGAGCAACTCGTTCATGAGCCGCTCGGTCATGGTCTTCTCCCGGCGCTGGCGCGAGTACATGATCAGCCAGCGCAGCGCCAGCGTGGTGCTGCGGGAGGCCCGCACTTCGACCGGCACCTGGTAGGTGGCGCCGCCGACGCGCCTGCTGCGCACCTCGAGGGTGGGCTTGACGTTGTCCAGCGCGCGCTTGAGCGTCACCACCGGGTCGTTGCCCGTCTTGTCCTTGCAGCCTTCCATCGCGCCGTACACGATGCGCTCGGCGAGCGAACGCTTGCCGCTGCGCAGCACCTTGTTCACCAGCGCGGTGACCAGCGGCGAGCCGTAAACGGGATCGGTGACCAGCTGGCGCTTGGTTGCGGGGCCCTTGCGCGGCATGTCAGCTCTTCTCCTTCTTCGCGCCGTAGCGGCTGCGGGCCTGCTTGCGGTTGCGCACGCCCTGGGTGTCCAGGGAGCCCCTGATGACCTTGTAGCGGACGCCAGGGAGGTCCCGCACCCGCCCGCCGCGGACCAGCACGATGGAGTGCTCCTGGAGGTTGTGGCCGACACCAGGGATGTAGGCCGTGACCTCGATGTGGCTGGTGAGCCTGACCCGGGCCACCTTGCGGAGCGCCGAGTTGGGCTTCTTGGGCGTGGTGGTGTAGACGCGCGTGCAAACCCCGCGGCGCTGCGGGCTGGACTTGAGCGCCGGAGTCTTGTTCTTGGCTACCTTGTCCTGCCGGCCCTTCCGGACCAGCTGCTGGATCGTGGGCAACGCGTCTCCATCTTCTCGGCGCGCCTCCCGGCGCGGTGTCCTTCGCGCGCCTTGCGGCGCTGTTCTGTCGGGCCCACCCCGGCACAAGCCGACGCGCCCTTCTTCGTTTGCAGTGCCTGACCCGCGAGCCTGACCTGCGAGCTTCCTCGCCTGCCCGGCCCCCGCAGTCGGGCGTGTCGCCGCGGTCACGGTCCCGTCCCTGACCCGTAGCCGAGCCCGGACGAGAGAGAGGGAAGTCCTGCGCACGACTGGCGTCGATGATCCGGAGCCTTCCGGCCGCCGGGACCACAAGTCACAGCCGTACTGTGCCCGCGACTTACGGGCACGAAGAGCTAGGCTACCCACGCTTGACGCGAGCGTCAAAGCGAACCGGAAACCCGTGCCCTTTGCGTTACCAATTCTATCTGACTCGAACTGCGCCCAGGTTCCTTTTATTCCACCGCACGTCACCCGCGGCTCCCCGGCCGGCCGCACGCCCGCCCGCGGCGCCCTACGCCGACGGATCGCACCGGCCCGATCGTGGATGTACCGCTGCGGTCGCTGGGGCGACCCTATCGGCACATCCACGGCGCCCGGGCCCGGACATGCCGCGGGGCGCCCCGACATCACCTGTCGGGGCGCCCCGCGGGCGAGACTGCGTTACCTGTTGTAGGCGCCGAAGTCGTACTCCTCGAGCGGGATCGACTCGCCGGCCGCGGCGGGCTGGCCGAACGGGTATCCGACCGCACCGTCGTAGCCGCCCACGGCCGGGTACACCGATGAGCGTGCCTCCTCGGTCGGCTCGACGCGCAGCGAGCGGTACCGCTGCATGCCAGTGCCGGCCGGGATGAGCTTGCCGATGATGACGTTCTCCTTGAGCCCGACCAGGGAGTCCGACCTGGCGTGGATCGCCGCGTCGGTGAGCACCCGGGTGGTCTCCTGGAACGAGGCGGCGGACAGCCACGACTCCGTGGCCAGCGACGCCTTGGTGATCCCCATCAGCACCGGGCGGCCCGAGGCCGACGTGCCGCCCTCTTCGACGACGGAGCGGTTGACCTCCTCGAACTTCGGCCGCTCGACCAGCTCACCCGGCAGCAGATCGGTGTCGCCCGACTCCAGCACGTTCACCCGCTTGAGCATCTGGCGGATGATGATCTCGATGTGCTTGTCGTGGATCGACACACCCTGCGACCGGTACACCTCCTGCACTTCGTGCACCAGGTGCAGCTGGACCTCACGCGAGCCCAGGATCCTGAGCACCTCGTGCGGGTTCACCGCGCCGGCGATCAGCTGCTGCCCGACCTTGACGCGGTCGCCGTCGGACACCAGCAGTCGCGACCGCATCGAGACCTGGTAGGCAAGCTCGTCCGAACCGTCATCGGGGGTGATGACGATCTTGCGGGCCTTCTCCGGCTCCTCGATCCTGACCCGGCCCTCGACCTCACTGATCGGTGCCATGCCCTTGGGGATCCTGGCCTCGAACAGTTCCTGGATGCGCGGCAGGCCGTGGGTGATGTCCAGGCCCGCCACACCGCCGGTGTGGAACGTCCGCATGGTCAGCTGGGTACCCGGCTCACCGATCGACTGGGCCGCGATGATGCCGACTGCCTCGCCGACGTCCACGCGCTTGCCGGTGGCCAGCGAGCGGCCGTAGCACTTGGCGCAGACCCCGAACTTGGCCTGGCAGACCAGGACGCTGTAGGTGCGGACGGCACCGACCCCGGCGTTGACCATCTGATCGATCATCGACTCGGTCATGTCGGAGCCCGCGGTCGCGAGGACCTTGCCGTCAGCGTCCTCGACGTCCTCGGACAGTGTCCGGCCGGTGCCCGTGTTCTCGATGTTGGGCAGCTTGCGCAGGTTGCCTGAGGCGTCCTTCTCGGCGATCTTCATGGAGATCGACCGGTCGGTGCCGCAGTCCTCCTCCCGGACGATGACGTCCTGCGCCACGTCGACCAGGCGCCTGGTCAGGTACCCGGAGTCGGCGGTGCGGAGCGCGGTGTCCGCCAGTCCCTTGCGGGCGCCGTGCGTGGAGATGAAGTACTCAACCACGGACAGGCCCTCGCGGAAACTGGACTTGATCGGCCGCGGGATGGTCTCGCCCTTGGGGTTGGAGACCAGACCGCGCATGCCGGCGATCTGCCGGACCTGCATCGGGTTACCGCGGGCCCCGGAGTTGACCATCATCCAGACCGGGTTGGTCTCCGGGAACGCGGCCTCCATGTCCTGCGCCACGTCCGCGGTCGCGTGGGTCCAGATCTCGATCAGCTCCTGGCGGCGCTCATCGTCGGTGATGAGGCCCCGGTCGTACTCCCGCTGGACCTTGTCGGCCCGCTTCTCGTACGTGTCCAGGATCTCCGCCTTGTTCGGTGGCGCCACCACGTCCTCGATCGCGATCGTGACCCCGGCCCTGGTGGCCCAGTGGAAGCCGGCGTCCTTGAGCGCGTCGAGCGCGGCCGCGACCTCAACCTTGGGGTAGCGCTCGGCGAGCTCGTTGACGATCGTCGAGAGCTGCTTCTTGCCCACCTCGTAGTTCACGAACGGGTAGTTGTCCGGCAGCGTCTCGTTGAACAGGCACCGGCCCAGGGTGGTGGACAGCCGCAGCGGCTGCCCCTCGGTCCAGCCCTCCGGCGGGGTGTACCCGAACGGCGGGGCGACGTTCCGCAGCCGCACGTTGACCTTGGCCTGCAGGTCGAGCTCGCCCCGGTCGTAGGCCATCAGCGCCTCGGCCGGGCTGGCGAACGAGCGGCCGGTGCCCGGGGTGTCCGGAGCCTCCCGGGTCAGGCAGTAGATCCCGATCACCATGTCCTGGGTGGGCATGGTCACCGGCTTGCCGTCGGCGGGCTTGAGGATGTTGTTAGTGGACAGCATCAGGATCCGGGCCTCGGCCTGCGCCTCCGCCGACAGCGGGACATGCACCGCCATCTGGTCGCCGTCGAAGTCGGCGTTGAACGCGGTGCAGACCAGCGGGTGGATCTGGATCGCCTTGCCTTCCACCAACTGCGGCTCGAACGCCTGGATGCCGAGCCGGTGCAGCGTGGGCGCACGGTTCAGCAGCACGGGGTGCTCGGTGATGACTTCCTCGAGCACGTCCCACACGACCGACTTGGCGCGCTCCACCATCCGCTTGGCGGACTTGATGTTCTGCGCATGGCTGAGGTCCACCAGCCGCTTCATCACGAACGGCTTGAACAGCTCGACCGCCATCTCCTTGGGCAGGCCGCACTGGTGCAGCTTGAGCTGCGGCCCGACCACGATGACCGAACGGCCCGAGTAGTCGACCCGCTTGCCCAGCAGGTTCTGCCGGAACCGGCCCTGCTTGCCCTTGAGCATGTCGGACAGCGACTTGAGCGGGCGGTTGCCCGGCCCGGTCACCGGCCGGCCGCGGCGGCCGTTGTCGAACAGCGAGTCCACGGCCTCCTGGAGCATCCGCTTCTCGTTGTTGACGATGATCTCCGGCGCGCCGAGGTCAAGCAGCCTCTTCAGCCGGTTGTTCCGGTTGATGACCCGGCGGTACAGGTCGTTCAGGTCGGACGTAGCGAACCGGCCGCCGTCGAGCTGCACCATCGGCCGCAGGTCCGGCGGGATCACCGGAATGCAGTCGAGCACCATGCCCAGCGGGCTGTTGGTGGTGTTCAGGAACGCGGAGACGACCTTGAGCCGCTTCAGCGCGCGGGCCTTGCGCTGGCCCTTGCCGGTGCGGATGGTCTCCCGCAGGCTGGCCGCCTCGGCCTCGAGGTCGAAGCTGCCCACCCGCTCCTGGATGGCCTGGGCGCCCATGCCGCCGCGGAAGTACCGGCCGAACCGGTCCCGCATCTCGCGGTAGAGCAGCTCGTCGCCCTCAAGGTCCTGGACCTTGAGCCCGCGGAACCTGTTCCAGACCTCCTCGATCCGGTCGATCTCGCGGCCGGCCCGGTCGCGGATCTGCCGGCACTCGCGGTCGGCGCTCTCCCGCACCTTGCGGCGCGCGTCACCCTTGGCGCCGGCCGCCTCGAGCTCGGCCAGGTCCTTCTCGAGCTTGGACTGCCGGGCCTCGATGTCGGCGTCACGGCGCTGCTCGAGCTGGCTCTTCTCGACGGTGATCTTCGCCTCGAGGCTGGGGAGATCCCGATCCCTGGCCTCGTTGTCCACATACGTGATCATGTAGGCGGCGAAGTAGATGACCTTTTCCAGGTCCTTGGGCGCCAGGTCGAGCAGATAGCCGAGCCGGCTCGGCACACCCTTGAAGTACCAGATGTGCGTGACCGGCGCGGCCAGCTCGATGTGGCCCATCCGCTCCCGCCGCACCTTGGCCCGGGTGACCTCGACGCCGCAGCGCTCGCAGATGATGCCCTTGAACCGGACGCGCTTGTACTTTCCGCAGTAGCACTCCCAGTCCCGGGTCGGGCCGAAGATCTTCTCGCAGAAGAGCCCGTCCTTCTCCGGCTTGAGGGTGCGGTAGTTAATTGTCTCTGGCTTCTTGACCTCGCCATGTGACCAGAGCCTGATGTCATCGGCCGTGGCCAGGCCAATCCGCAGGTCGTCAAAGAAGTTGACGTCTAGCACGTGTTTTGTCCCCTGGGGTAGTTCGGATCAGACCTCTTCAACGCTGCTCGGCTCACGCCGGGACAGGTCGATGCCAAGTTCCTCCGCGGCGCGGAAGACATCCTCGTCGGTTTCGCGCATCTCGATCGCCGCTCCGTCGCTCGAGAGCACCTCCACGTTCAGGCAGAGCGACTGCATCTCCTTGATCAGCACCTTGAACGACTCAGGGATGCCGGGCTCGGGGATGTTCTCGCCCTTGACGATCGCCTCGTAGACCTTGACCCTTCCGAGAATGTCGTCGGACTTGATGGTCAGCAGTTCCTGCAGTGCGTACGCGGCGCCGTAGGCCTCCAGCGCCCAAACCTCCATCTCGCCGAATCGCTGGCCGCCGAACTGGGCCTTACCGCCGAGCGGCTGCTGGGTGATCATTGAGTACGGGCCGGTCGACCGCGCGTGAATCTTGTCGTCGACCAGGTGCAGCAGCTTCAGGATGTAGATGTAGCCCACCGCGACCGGGTCCTTGAACGGCTCGCCGGTCCGGCCGTCGAACAGCATGGCCTTCCCGCTCGCGCCGACCAGCCGGTCGCCGTCCCGGTTCGGCAGCACGCTGCCGAGCAGGCCGGTGATCTCCTCCTCCTTGGCCCCGTCGAAGACCGGCGTGGCCACCTTCGTGCCCGGACCGGCCTCCCCGGCACCGATCTGGCGCAGCCGCTCCCGCCAGTCGCCGCTGCCGTCCACGTCGTCGATGTTCCAGCCCGAGTTGGCCACCCAGCCGAGGTGGGTCTCGAGGACCTGGCCGACGTTCATCCGGCCGGGCACACCGAGCGGGTTCAGCACGATGTCGACCGGCGTGCCGTCCTGCAGGAACGGCATGTCTTCCACGGCGAGAATCTTGGCGATGACGCCCTTGTTGCCGTGGCGGCCGGCCAGCTTGTCGCCGTCGGTGATCTTCCGCTTGGCCGCGACGTAGACGCGGACCAGCTCGTTCACGCCGGGCGGCAGCTCGTCGCCGTCCTCCCTGGTGAACACCCGGACGCCGATGACTTTCCCCGACTCACCGTGCGGCACCTTCAGCGAGGTGTCGCGGACCTCACGGGCCTTCTCGCCGAAGATCGCGCGCAGCAGCCGCTCCTCCGGGGTCAGCTCGGTCTCGCCCTTGGGCGTGACCTTCCCGACCAGGATGTCGCCCGTGGTGACCTCGGCGCCGATCCGGATGATGCCGCGGTCGTCCAGGTCGGCCAGCACGTCCTCGGAGACGTTCGGGATGTCCCTGGTGATCTCCTCCGGGCCGAGCTTGGTGTCCCGCGCGTCGACCTCGTGCTCCTCGATGTGGATCGAGGACAGCACGTCGTCCTGGACCAGGCGCTGCGACAGGATGATCGCGTCCTCGTAGTTGTGGCCCTCCCACGGCATGAACGCGACCAGGAGGTTCCGGCCGAGCGCCATCTCACCGTGGTCGGTGCACGGGCCGTCCGCGATCACCTGGCCGGCCTCGACCCGCTGGCCCTCGTCGACCACTGGCTTCTGGTTGAAGCAGGTGCCCTGGTTGGACCGGCGGAACTTGGACACCAGGTACGTGGTCCGCGTGCCGTCGTCGTTCGCCACCGCGATGAAGTCGGCGCTGGCCTGCTCCACCACGCCGCCCTGCTCCGCCACGATGACGTCGCCCGCGTCGGTCGCGGCCCGGTACTCCATGCCGGTGCCGACCAGCGGCGCCTCGCTGCGCAGCAGCGGGACCGACTGACGCTGCATGTTGGACCCCATCAGGGCCCGGTTCGCGTCGTCGTGCTCGAGGAACGGGATCATCGCGGTCGCCACCGACACCATCTGCCGCGGCGAGACGTCCATGTAGTCCACGTCGTCCGGGCTGATGTAGTCGACCTCGCCGCCCTTGCGGCGGACCAGCACGCGGGTCCCGCTGAAGCTGCCGTCGCTCTCGATGGGCTCGTTGGCCTGCGCAATGACGTGCCTGTCCTCCTCGTCGGCGGTCAGGTAGTCGATCTGGCTGGAGACCTTGCCGTTCTTCACCTTGCGGTACGGCGTCTCCACGAAGCCGAACGCGTTGACCCGCCCGTAGGAGGAGAGCGAGCCGATCAGCCCGATGTTCGGGCCTTCCGGCGTCTCGATCGGGCACATCCGGCCGTAGTGGCTCGGGTGCACGTCCCTGACCTCGAAACCGGCCCGCTCCCGGGACAGGCCGCCCGGGCCGAGCGCGGACAGGCGGCGCTTGTGCGTAAGCCCGGCCAGCGGGTTGGTCTGATCCATGAACTGCGACAGCTGGCTGGTGCCGAAGAACTCCTTGATGGAGGCCACCACCGGCCTGATGTTGATCAGCGTCTGCGGCGTGATCGCCTCGACGTCCTGGGTGGTCATCCGCTCCCTGACCACGCGCTCCATCCGGGCCAGGCCCAGGCGGACCTGGTTCTGGATCAGCTCGCCGACGGTGCGCAGCCTGCGGTTGCCGAAGTGGTCGATGTCGTCGGTCTCGACCGGCACCAGGCCGGACGGCGACTTCATCTCCTCCTCGCCGGTGTGCAGCCGGACCAGGTACTCGATCGTGGCGACGATGTCGTCCTCGGTCAGCGTGCCCTGGCTGATCGGCAGCGAGAGGCCCAGCTTCTTGTTGACCTTGTACCGGCCGACCTTGGCCAGGTCGTACCGCTTCGGGTTGAAGTACAGGTTCTCCAGCAGCGCCTGGGCCGACTCACGGGTCGGCGGCTCGCCCGGCCGCAGCTTGCGGTAGATGTCGAGCAGCGCGTCGTCCTGGCCGGTGGTGTGGTCCTTCTCCAGCGTGGCCCGCATCGACTCGAACTGGCCGAACCGGTCCAGGATCTTGGCCTCGTCCCAGCCGAGCGCCTTGAGCAGTACGGTGACGCCCTGCTTGCGCTTCCGGTCGATCCTGACCCCGACGCTGTCGCGCTTGTCGATCTCGAACTCCAGCCAGGCGCCCCGGGACGGGATCACCTTGCAGCTGTAGATGTCCTTGTCGGAGGTCTTGTCGACCTGACGGTCGAAGTACACCCCCGGCGAGCGGACGAGCTGGGACACCACGACACGCTCGGTGCCGTTGATGATGAACGTGCCCTTGGGCGACATCAGCGGGAAGTCACCCATGAACACGGTCTGGCTCTTGATCTCGCCCGTGCTGTTGTTGATGAACTCCGCCGTGACGAACATGGGGGCGGAGTAGGTCATGTCCTTCTCCTTGCACTCCTCGGCGGAGTACTTCGGAGGCTCGAACCGGTGGTCACGGAACGAGAGCGACATGGTCCCGGTGAAGTCCTCGATCGGGCTGATCTCCTCGAAGATCTCCTCGAGGCCGGACTGTTCTGGCAGGTCCTTCAGGCCGGTCTTCTTCTCCGCGTCGAGCCGGTCCCGCCAGCGCTCGTTGCCGAGCAGCCAGTCGAACGAGTCCGTCTGCAGGGCAAGGAGGCTGGGGACTTCAAGTGGTTCGTTGATGCGGGCGAAGGAAACGCGACGTGGACCAAGAGAGGTGGCTGAGGCGCTGCGCGAGGCTGCCAACAGGGGTCCTTCCGAACTGGTGACGGACGAAGCGCGCGCACGTCAAACGCCCTGCGGACACGCCGCGAGCGGTAATCATGGAGGCCGAGGACGTCACAGTGCAGCGCAAATTAGCAGTGTAGTCCACGGACACACCGCTGGTCAACTGTACGCCTCTATGAGTTTCACAGTTGCAACGCAGCATTGCTCCTCCGCCGCAAAACGTCAAGCCCAGGAGCCCCTGTGTCGGCCTCGGAGGGTACGTGACTAACGTCACAGACCGGTAAAGGTTTCGCGTCCATCTGGCGGGGGTATCACGGTTTTTCTGCTGGTAACGGGGGTCCGGCCGGGCCCGCAGCGGCGTTCAGCCGCGGACGGGCCCCCGGACAGCAGACCCCCACCAGCATGCAGCAGCCGCACCCCCGCGAGGGCGGGCGGCGCGGCTGCTGAGCCTGCTTACTTGACCGTGACCGTGGCGCCGGCGCCCTCCAGGGCGGCCTTCGCCTTCTCCGCGGACTCCTTGTTCACATGCTCGAGTACCGGCTTGGGCGCGCCGTCCACCAGGTCCTTGGCCTCCTTGAGGCCGAGGCTGGTCAGGGTCCTGACCTCCTTGATGACCTGGATCTTCTTGTCGCCCGCGGCCTCGAGAATGACGTCGAACTCGTCCTTCTCCTCGACCTCTTCTGCGCCGCCGCCCGCGCCGGCCTGGGCCGGGCCGGCCACGGCCACCGGGGCCGCGGCCTTGACGTCGAACGTCTCCTCGAACTGCTTCACGAACTCAGAGAGCTCGAGCAGCGTCATCTCCTTGAACGCGTCGAGCAGGTTGTCGGTGCTGAGCTTCGCCATCGTGGTCTTTCCTCGTTCCTGGTTTCTTCTTCGTAGTGCAGGCGACCCGCGCCACCCGCGTGGTTCTTTGGCTGGTTACGCCAGGTTCACCGCGGCGACCCGGTCATCCGCCCTGCTCGTCCTGGCCGTCGGCCGCATCGCCGGCCTCCTGGCCGGAGCCGCCCTCGGCCGGGGTGACGTCCTGGGTCTCGGTGACGTCCTGGGTCTCGGTGACGTCCTGGGTCTCGGTGACGTCCTGGGTCTCGGTGACGGCAGAGCCCTCGGCACCGCCGGGCGCCTCGGCGGCCTGCTTCTGCTCCAGCGCCGCGAGCAGCCTGGCCATCTGGGTAGGCAGCGCCGCGAACGTGGCCGCCGCACCGGACATCGACGCCTTCATCGCCCCGGCCAGCTTGGCCAGCAGCACCTCGCGCGGCTCCAGGTCGGCCAGCTTGACGATCTCGCCCGGGGTCATCACCTTGCCGTCGAGGATCCCGCCCTTGATCACCAGGAACGGGTTCGCCCGGGAAAAGTCACGCAGCCCCTTGGCCGCCTCGACGATGTCGCCTTGCACGAACGCGATCGCCGACGGGCCGATGAGCATGTCGGTCAGCTCCTGGTCCACGCCCGCGTCACTGGCAGCGATCTTGGTGAGCGTGTTCTTCACCACCGCGAACGTGGCGTGCTCCCCGAGCGACCTGCGCAGCTCGCCCAGCTGGGCCACGGAAAGACCGCGGTACTCGGTCAGCACCGCACCCGACGAGCTCTGGAAGCGCTCGGTCAGGTCGGCGACCGCGGCCACCTTATCCGCCCTCGCCATGGGCCTCCCTCTCCTTCTGGTCGGCCCCGTGTGGCGGGGCACCGGCTGTATCTGACGCCGGCGAAGGCCCTGAACATGCGAACGCCCCGGGCGCAGGCGCACCGGGGCACGAGCCACGATCCAGCGGTCAGCACCGGATCCAGCGGCCGAACTCAAGTCACCTGCGCGGGCCGCCCGCTTGCACGGGGCCTTCGGTCACCGTGTGCACGGTGACGACCGACGGTCTTTGGCAGCGGCCAGAATACGCGGCTCCCGCCCCCGCCGCCAAATCGGTCACCTATCCGCGAGCGCCCGGCCCCAGCCCCAGGCCCCAGGCCCCAGGCCTCAGGCCTCAGGCCGATTAATAGTGTGAACGGCACTTAAGTGCTGCTGGTACAGCAGCCAAGTGCCGTTCACACTATTGGCGGATGCTGCGACGAGGGCGGCGGGCGGGTCGCTGTGCTGAGACCGGGACCGTCAGCTGGCGGCGGCGTCGGCGAGTTCGTCGGCCATCCCGCGGGAGATGCTCGGGTCGACCGGGATCCCCGGGCCCATCGAGGTGGTGATGGTGACCTTCCTCACGTACCGGCCCTTGGCCGCGGCGGGCTTGAGCCTGATTACCTCATCGAACGCGGCGGCGTAGTTCTCCACCAGCGCCCGGTCGGTGAACGAGCCCTTGCCGATCACGAAGTGCAGGTTGCCGTGCCGGTCCACCCGGAACTCGATCTTCCCGCCCTTGATCTCGCTGACCGCCTTGCCGACGTCGGCGGTCACCGTGCCGGTCTTGGGGTTGGGCATGAGCCCGCGGGGGCCGAGGACGCGGCCGAGCCGGCCCACCTTGCCCATCATGTCCGGCGTGGCCACCACCGCGTCGAAGTCGAGGAAGCCGCCCTGGATCCGCTCGATCAGGTCGTCGGCGCCGACGTAATCCGCGCCGGCCGCCTCGGCCTCGGCCGCGCGGTCACCGGTGGCGAACACCAGGACGCGCGCGGTCTTGCCGGTGCCGTTCGGCAGGTTGACGGTCCCGCGGACCATCTGGTCGGCCTTGCGCGGGTCCACGCCCAGCCGCAACGCCACCTCGACCGTCGGGTCGAACTTGGTGGTCGAGGTCTTCCTGGCCAGCGCCACCGCTTCGGCCGGGGTGTACAGCCGGTCCTCAATGAGCTCGTCGGCCTTGCGGTAAGCCTTGCTGCGCTGCATGTTGTTTCTCCTTCTTCCTAACCGGAGGTCGTGGTCATCGGGCCAGCGCCTGGCCCTGCCACTGCGATATGCGGCTGAGGGTCAGCCCACCACCGTGATGCCCATGGAGCGGGCGGTCCCGGCGATGATCTTCTCCGCCGCGTCCATCGAGTTGGCGTTCAGATCGGCCATCTTCACCTGCGCGATCTCGCGCAGCTGGGCCGTGGTCACGGTGCCCACCTTCGTCTTGTGCGGCTCACCGCTGCCCTTCTCGACTCCCGCGGCCTTCTTGATCAGCTCGGGCGCCGGCGGCGTCTTGGTGATGAAGGTGAACGACCGGTCCTCGTAGATGGTGATCTCTACGGGGATGATGTTGCCGCGCTGCGACTCGGTGGCGGCGTTGTACTGCTTGCAGAAGTCCATGATGTTGACGCCGTGCGGGCCGAGAGCCGTGCCCACCGGGGGCGCCGGCGTGGCCGCTCCCGCGTTCAGCTGCACCTTGACTACCGCAGCGATCTTCTTCTTCCTCGGAGCCATGTTCTTCGGGATCCTTACCTGACTGGCTGGTCTGGCTGTTTCGTGTTCGGCTTGGCTCAGATCTTGCTGACCTGGTGGAAGGACAGCTCGACCGGGGTCTCCCGGCCGAAGATCGAGACGAGCACCTTGAGCTTCTGGGTGTCCGGGTTGATCTCGTTCACCGTCGCGGGAAGGGTCGCGAACGGCCCGTCCATAACGGTAACGGACTGGCCGACCTCGAAGTCCACAGACGCTGCGCGCAGCGTCTCGGCCTTCTCCGCCACCTTCTCCTCGGGCTCGGGGGCGAGCAGAACCGCCACCTCGTCCAGGCTCAGCGGCGATGGCCGGCTGGACAACCCTACAAAGCCGGTGACGCCCGGCGTATTCCTGACCGCGGCCCAGGACTCGTCGGTGAGGTCCATCCGCACCAGGATGTAGCCGGGGAGGACCTTCTCCTGGACCTGCTGCCGCTTGCCGCTCTTGATCTCGGTGACCTCGTGCGTGGGCACCTCGATCTGGAAGATGAAGTCCTCCATGTTCAGCGACTGGGTGCGGCTCTCCAGGTTGGTCCTGACCCGGTTCTCGTATCCGGCGTAGGAGTGCACCACGTACCAGTCGCCGGGCAGCAGCCTCAGCTGCTCCTTGAACTCGCTCACGGGGTCGGGGGCTTCGCCGTTGGTCTGGGCATCGCCCAGGGCATCCGCCTCGGCCTCGGTCTCAGCCTCGGGCTCGGTTTCAGCCGCCTCGGTCTCAGCCGCAGCCTCGGCTACGGCTTCCGGCTCGGGCACGGCGTCGGCCGCCCCGGCCTCAAGCTCCGCGTCGGCCTCAAGCTCGGCCTCAGCCCCGAGCTCGGCGTCAGCCTCAAGCTCGGCGTCGGACGCGGGCACAGCCTGATCGTCTGACTCGCCGTTGGTGGCACGCTCGGCCGGCTCCTGGCCGCCCTGCAGTTCGGACTCGGACACAGTAACTCTTTCTCTCCGCTCTTCCTGGCGGGCTCATCCGGGCATCAGCCCGGCATTTCCTAGCGGTCCGCAGACCGTTGCCGGCCGTCCGCGGACCTTCACCGCCAGGCTTTCGTGATCATGCTGCCTACCGGGGCAGGCCGATCACAGTTCAGCCGGTCAGCACCTAGCCGAAGACGGCAAAGACCAGCTTGGTGAACCCGTAGTCCAGGCTAGTCACGATCGCCACCATCACCAGGATGAACACAAGCGCGACCGTGGTGTAGGTAACAAGCTCCTTGCGGGTTGGCCAGATCACCTTGCGCAGTTCGGCGACGATCTGTCGCACGAACAGCGCCGGGGTGGTCCGGCCCGGCTTCGCCGGCCGCCCCGACTTGGCCGACTTCTCCGCGGCCGTGCGTCGTGTCTGAGTTGCCATGTCCTCACCTGAGCAGCGCTGATCATTAACCGGCTGACGCCGTCGGCCCGCTACGTGCACGGACCGCACTCGCAGGGCAGGAGGGACTCGAACCCCCAACCGCCGGTTTTGGAGACCGGGACTCTAGCCAATTGAGCTACTGCCCTGTGGCGGTGCTGGCGCGACAGGTGCACCCCAGAATGGTTATGCGGGCACGCACCGGCCACTGGTGGACCGCCACCAGTTGATGAAGTGTACGTTGCCGGGAGCCCCGGCGTCGAACCACCACCGCAACCGGCACAAGATCGTACACGTCACCGGCATCCGCCACGGAATACTGGCATAACGCCCAGAGCGTGCCGCTCATTCCGCACCCGGACGCTGGCACCCCCGGCGGGATGCAACGATGGGTGTCATGGCTTCCTCTCAGCGAAGGATCTCGGCCAGGGTCGGAGCGATCACCGAGTCGGCGACGCTCGCCGTCGACGCCAAGGCGCGCGCGCTCAAGGCCGCGGGCAGGCCCGTCATCGGCTTCGGTGTCGGCGAGCCGGACTTCCCGACCCCGGAGTACATCGTCGAGGCCGCGCAGCGCGCCTGCGCCGTGCCGCGGTTCCAGAAGTACTCCCCCGGGCCCGGCCTGCCCGAGCTGCGGGAGGCGATCGCGGCGAAGACGAAGCGAGACTCCGGCTACGAGGTCGCCCCCAGCCAGGTGATCGTGACCAACGGCGGCAAGCACGCGGTCTACGAGACGTTCGCCGCGTTGCTCGACCCCGGCGACGAGGTGCTGGTGCCCACGCCGTACTGGACCACCTATCCCGAGGCGATCACCCTCGCGGGCGGGACGCCGGTCACCGTCATGACCGACGAGAACTCGGGCTACCTCACCTCGGTGGCCGACCTCGAGGCGCACAGGACCGACCGCACCAAGGTGCTGCTGTTCGTCTCGCCGTCCAACCCGACCGGAGCGGTGTACCCGCCCGAGCTCGTGGCCGAGATCGGCCGCTGGGCCGCCGCCGCGGGCATCTGGGTGATCACCGACGAGATCTACGAGCACCTGGTCTACGGCAGCGCGCGGTTCGCTTCGATCCCGGTGGCGGCGCCCGAGATCGCGGACCGGTGCGTGGTGCTGAACGGCGTGGCCAAGACGTACGCGATGACCGGCTGGCGGGTCGGCTGGCTGATCGGACCGCCCGACGTGGCCAAGGCCGTCTCGGACCTGCAGTCGCACATGACCTCCAACGTGTGCAACGTGGCCCAGGCCGCGGCGCTCACCGCGGTGTCCGGTGACCTGTCCGCGGTGGCCCGGATGCGGGACGCGTTCGACCGCAGGCGGCAGCTGATGACCGCGATGCTGAACGAGATCCCCGGCGTGCTCTGCCCGCTCCCTGAGGGTGCGTTCTACTGCTACCCCTCGGTCAAGGGCGTGCTCGGCAAGGAGCTCGCCGGCCGCTGGCCTGGCCGACACCACCGAGCTGGCCGAGCTGATCCTCGAAGAGGTCGACGTGGCCGTGGTGCCCGGCGAGGCGTTCGGCACCCCGGGCTACTTCCGGCTTTCGTGCGCGCTCGGCGACGCCGACCTCGAAGAGGGCATCAACCGGCTCGGCAAGCTGCTGGCCCAGGCCCGCTGACCCGGCGCCGTGCCTGCGGGCCGGGCAGGCGAGGCCATCCCGCGCCCGCTCGCCGACCTCCCCAAGGCGCATCTGCACCTGCACTTCACCGGGGCGATGCGCCATTCCACCCTGGTCGACCTGGCCTTCGAGCACGGGGTGCACCTGCCCGAGGCCCTGGTCGCTGACTGGCCGCCGCGGCTGAGCGGTACCGACGAGCGCGGCTGGTTCCGGTTCCAGCGGCTGTACGACATCGCACGGTCGGTCATCCGCACCGAGGCTGACGTGCGGCGGCTGATCCTCGAGACCGCACAAGACGAGCGGGATGAGGGCTCGGGCTGGCTGGAGATCCAGGTGGACCCGTCCGGCTACGCGGCCCGGTTCGGCGGCCTGACGCCCACGGTGGAGCTGGTGCTGGACGCCACGGCGGCGGCGACCGCGGCGACCGGCGTCGGGATCGGCGTGATCATCGCGGCCAACCGGACCCGGCACCCGCTCGACGCGCGCACGCTGGCCCGGCTCGCGGCGGCCCACGCCGGCCACGGGGTGATCGGTTTCGGCCTGTCCAACGACGAGCGCCGGGGCGCGGCCGCCGAGTTCGCGCCGGCCTTCAGGATCGCGGCCCGCGCCGGGCTGCTCTCGGTCCCGCACGGCGGCGAGCTTTCCGGCCCGGGCAGCGTGCGGGCCTGCCTGGATGACCTGCACGCGGACCGCATCGGCCACGGCGTGGCGGCGGCCGCGGACGCCGCGCTGACCGAGCGCATCGCCGCGGCAGGCATCACCCTTGAGGTGTGCCCGGCGTCCAATGTGGCCCTGGGAGTCGCCGCCACGCCGGCCGACGTGCCGCTGCGGACGCTGCTGGCGGCGGGGATCCCGGTCGCGCTCGGGGCCGACGACCCGCTGCTGTTCGGCCAGCGGCTCACCGCCCAGTACCAGCTGGCCCGGCAGGCCCACGGCCTGACCGACGATCAGCTCGCGGAGCTCGCGCGGATGTCGGTCCGCGGCTCGGTCGCCCCGGCCGGCACCCGGGCGGAGCTGCTGGCCGGGATCGACGAGTGGCTCCGGCCGCGGCTCACCCCCGCGGGCTGGGTGCTGGGCCCCGCCCGCTCCCGGGGCTGAACTCCCCTCCCGTGCAGCGGTGCGTCAGGCGCCAATCTGCGCGGGCACCACGTCCGCCTGCGAGGCCCAGACGTCCGCGTCCTCGGTCATCCAGGACAGGCGGCGGCGTTCCCGCTCCCGGCCAGCGGCCCCGGCGCCCGCCATCGGGAACCCGGCCATGCCGGGGCCGGCCGCCTCACCGGCCAGGGCACCGTCCGCCCCGGCCGCGCCCGCCGCAGCGGTGTCGCCGAACCCGCCTGCCGCCGCCGGGCCGAAACCGTCCTCGCCGAAGCCCAGGCCCTCAGCCTGAGCGAAGCCGACGCGCTCGGTGAAGCCCATGTTCTCGGCCACGCCGTTCTCGGCCGCGCCGAAGCCGCCAGCGCCGGGGCCGCCGGGCGTCATGCCGATCATCCCGTCGCTGCCGATGAACACGCCGTCACCCGGGGGCACCCCGATCGCCCCGTCGCCGACCAGGCCCTCGCTGCCCAGGCCGGCGCCCTCGGCGCCCAGGCCCTCCGCACCGAGCCCGCCCGCGCCGGCTCCTGGGCCGCCGCTGGGCAGGCCGCCGAGCGGGAGCACACCGCCGCCGCCCGGCCCGCCGCCGGCGGTAACCGGAGCGCCCGCCCCAGGACCGCCGCCGCCCGGGAGGCCGGTCCCGACACCGCCGCCAGGCGGCGGGGCCGAGCCGGCCAGGTGCGAGACGGAACCCGGCGATCCGCTCTTGAGACCGCCGACGGTGCCGGACACGCCCGGGCCGCCGGGGCCGCCGGTCCCGCCGAGATGAACCGGGCCGCCGCCCCCGCCTCCGCCCAGGCCGCCGGCCGCCTGGCCGGCCCCGGCACCGGCACCGGCACCGGCCGAGCCCACGTTGTTCGTGGCGGCGGAGGTGCGGTCCGGGGCGAAGCTGGTCGGCAGGGTCTTGGTCACGCTGGGCGGGAGGTTGCTGTTGGCCTGCACGAGGCGGTTGTTGAGCCGGTCCATGACCGCCTGGGCCGCCTTGTCCTGCGGGTTGTCACCGAACAGGCTCTCCACGTCGCCGACCACGCCGTTGCCGGGCGCCTGGTAGCTCTTGTAGAACGGCAGGATCGTGTCGCCGAGCCAGGTCAGCACCGCACCGGTCTGCGCGCTGGCCTGCGAGAGCCCAACGGCCGTCTCGTGCAGCTGGCCGAACGCCGCCACCGCCGACTCGGCGGCCGTCCCTGACCAGTTCTGGCTCAGCTTCTGCACGTGCTGGACCAGGGAGTCCGCGATGTCGGCCAGGGTCCGGCTGGCCTGGGTGTGCGCGCTGCCCGCCTGCGAGGAGGCTTCCGGGTCCAGGGTGGAGAACATCTCCTCGATCTGCGTCGCCGAGTACTGGCTGGCGGACTCCGGCGCGACCGGCGCGGTCTTGATGTGATAGGTGCTGCCGGTGATGGCCCCGTACCCGCCGCCATCGCTGACCCGCATGATGTGGCGTCCTCCCTTGCCGCTGAGTGCCGCTTGCCGTGTGGTGCCCGGTCAGCCCGGGGACCCGCCCGGCGTCGTCTCGCTGCCGACGGTGCGCGCCGCGCTGGCCGTGGTGGTCTCGGCGTCGGCGTAGTTGCTGGCCGACTGGCGCATGTAGCCGATCACCATGTCGTAGGCCTGGTTCAGGTCCTGGTAGAACTGCGAGATTCCCCAGTACGCGTTGCCCGCGTTGCTCCCCAGCGCCTCCGCGGTCGACCAGCCGCCGCCGAGCAGCTCGCCGAGGGCCCCGCCGTTGTTGAGCGTCTGCAGCGTCGCCTGCAGCTGGGCCAGGTCCCCGTGCATCTGCGTCGCGATCGTCTGCAGCTGATCGGTGTTGACGCTCAGCTCGGTGCCGCCCGCCACGCTCGGGGGGAAGGCCGACTCCGGCAGCTTCGGCGGGGTGAAGTCGTTGGCCTTGGCCGACCCGTCCGCGTTGTACAGCCGCGAGTTCGCCGCTGCCTGCTGCTGGTCAAGCTGCTCCTGCTGCTCCAGCGCGAGCGCGTCGCCGTAACCGCCCATCACGAACCTCCCCTGCAGGCTCTGCTCAATCCGCCGCTGCCGTCCCTGACCCGTTCCTCCGGTCCTGCCTGAGGAACGGGCTGCGTGCCATTACGCGATGGCCGCAGGTCAGCCCCACATCGCCGTGTTGGTGCGCTCGGCGGCGGTGTAGTTGGCGTTCGCCGTGCCGATCACCGCGCTGAGCTGGTTCACCACGTTCGCCATGTCGGCCATGGCCGCGTCCCAGGCCGCCTTGGCCTGGTAGTACGCCTGCTGAGCCGCGCCGTCCCACTCGGCCAGGTTCGCGCGAAGCTGCGAGTCCAGGTTGCTGACCGTGCTCTGCAGCGAGCTGTAGGTCCGGGCGAAGTCGGCCTGGCCCTGCTCCATCGTGCCGAACATGACCCTGGTGTATTCGCTCATGCTGATTCTCCTTGAGTCACTGGATCCGGCGCCCGGGCCGCCGCGTGGGGCCTGCGCCGCCCCCGTTAGCGGTTGAGCAGGCCACTTATCCGGTTGACCGCCGAGGTGTTCGTGTCTTCTGTGGTCTGGTAGTTCGTGCGCGTGCCGACGAGCTTCTCGTGCATTCCGTCGAGCGCCTGGAGAACCTTCGTAAAGTCCGCGCTGAATGACTCGAATGCCGCCGTGAACGCCGATGCGGCCTCGCCCTGCCAGCCGGTCATCGTGTCGGCGTGGTAGCCGTTCATCTGCATCTGCAGGCCGCGGATCTGCCCTACGGCGTCCTCGATCTGCGTCGCAGCCGTCGCCATCTGTGCTCTGTTAACGGCGCTCTCGCCGGCCACAGCAGCACCTCCCATCGTCCGTCCTGCGTGCCTACCTGCATGTCTGTCTGGTCTGCGCCGCCGGGGCAAGCAGATCGCCTCAAGCCCCGTAGCCCCGCCGGCGGACGGTCGCTGAACTGACCCGCCGCAGACCCAGGGCAAGTCAATCGGAGTGCGTATATAGGTGTCAACCAGGACAGGCAACTACGGTCTGTGGCCAAAGGGACACGTTACTTCCGGAATGGCGCCGTGCCATCTGACCTGCGGCAACCGGGTTATTCCTGAATGACATCAGGAAATGTAACCCAATTGTCACCCGCCAGATGCGACCGGCTTAACCGCCGCCGCGGGATCGAGCGCGGGCCCCGGCGGGATCAGGTCGATCACGCTGGCGGGCAGCAGCACGGCCTCCGGGGACAGGTCGTAGCCGAGCATGCTGGCCACGCTCTTCGACGCCAGCGCGTACCTGCGCCCGCCGGACACCAGGAAGTAGCTGATCGCGGTGCCCGACGGCCCGCCGCCCGGGGCCGCGCCGACCAGGGCGCCGGCCCCGGGCGGGAGCACGATCTGGCTGACGCCCGCGGGCGTGCCGGTCGCCACCCCGCCCGACGGCATCCGGCCCCCGAGCACGACCTGCCGGGCCATCCGGGTCCCCCCGCCCGAGGTCGCGTAGACGACGCACAGCGGGGCGGACGGGCTGGTCCCGGCGATCGCGGGAACGCTCTCCGGCAGGCCGCCCGCGGAGATCCTGACCGGCGACATGTGCCCGCTGATCTCTGACGGGTTGAGCTTGGCCGGCGGCGGTGCGTGCAGCTCGGAATCGAGCAGCTCGGCCTGGGTCTTGGTGATGCGCGCCAGGCCGCCCGTGAGCATCACGTAGTACTGCAGCGGGCTGCCCGCGACCAGGCTCACGTCGTAGACCTGCCCGACCGGCACGGGACCGGCCGGGCCGGTCACCGTCGCGCCCTTGCCCGCGATCGCGGGCGGCGCGAACGAAGGCCCCTGCGGCAGCACGTTGAGCCATACCGTGGGCACCGGCACCGGCGTCCGGGATGAGAACAGCTCGGCGAGCGTGCCCGGCTGGATCGGCATGCGCTCGCCGTCCCAGACCACCCAGTCCTGGCCCAGGGCCCGGGTCAGCAGGGCCTGGCCGCCCAGCGGCCGGCCGCCGGCGGCGATGCCCCCGGCCAGGGCGGTGCGAGTCTGCTGGCCGGACAGCCCGACGCCGGACTGCGTGCACACCGACCAGGGCTGCCTGACCAGCAAGCTGGCCTCGGGCAGCGGCTGGGGCAGCCCCGGGATGCCGATCAGCGGCCCGCGGGCGAACTTGGTCAGGGACGCCTGGCTCACGGTCTGCTGGGTCACCGACGGGCTCTGCAGCGCCAGCCGGGCCGACGCGTAGTTCAGCACCGGGCAGAGCTTGTCCTTCTGGCAGAACACGTAGGAGTTGCCGGTCTGCTGGTCGATGACGAGCAGGCCCGGTTGCTGCTTCAGCGCCGAGCCGCCGTGCCCGAGCAGGCCCCACATGCCGAACAGCACGCACACGATCACCGCGACGAGCACCCCGGAGAACGTCGCGACGTTCAGCCGGCGCAGCGGCTGATCCGGGATGTCCGGCTCGCCGCGCAGCAGCGCCAGGGACGCGCGCTGGGTCATCAGCCGGTGCGCCTGGAACAGGTCCTTGCGGCTCTGCACGGCGGCCCGCCTCCGTCCTCAGCCCGTCAGCCGGCCGGGGTCAGCCGCCCAGCCCGCGGACGAAGCCGAAAACCCCGGCGACCCCGAGCGCGAGCGGGAACAGGCTGACGATCAGCATCGTGTCGGCGATATCGGCCGCGCGGCCCCAGAGCGGCGACGGCCGGTGCGTGGGCAGCCAGATGCCGACCCCGGTCACGACGGCCACGCCCGCCAGCAGCGGCCCGAGCGCGATCGCGAGCTGGTGCACCTGAGCCGGCCCGCGGGCCGCGCCCACGGCCAGGAGCAGCAGCCCGCCGTACCCGGGAATCAGCAGCCAGAGCCGCTGGGCCAGGCCGCGGAACAGCCGGGACCGGAGCAGCAGCGCGCACGCGAGCACGGCGCACGTCACCAGGCCGAGCCAGCTGTCGGCGAAGGCCAGCCCCGCGACCGCGCCCGCGGCCACCAGGCCGATGCCCGCCACGGAGCCGGTCACGAACCGGTCCGCCGCCGCCGTGCGCTCGAACACCTCGGCACCGTCGACGGCCAGCGTGTCCCGCCTCAGGTCGTCGGCGTGCCGCGGCACCTGCGGCAGCGTCATCCGCGCCATGCGGAACGAGACCAGCGGGATCAGCGGGGTGAGCGCCAGCGTCGGGACCGCGACCACCACGGCGGCACCGTCGAAGCCGAGGCCGAAGGCGAGCCCGAGCCAGGCGGCGACCACCCCGAGCAGCGACGCGACCGCGAGGCCGAAGAACAGCGGTACCTCGGCCGACGCCACGGCCGCCACCACCGCGGCCAGCGCGGCCGCGGCGAAGGCCGACAGCAGCGCCGTGGCGCCCAGGTGCGCCAGGCCCAGCGACCGGGCCGGGATCAGCAGGCCGGCCAGGAACGCGTAGGGAACCGCGGCATAGCCGAGCACCGCGCCGGCCCGCGAGTCGCCAGCGGCCCTGGCCACCGCCGCGGCCGCGATCAGCAGCGCCGCGCCGATCGCCGCGGCGGCCAGCGCCGGATTGGTCCACGGCGGCCCGGACCGCAGGATGAACACGGCCCCCGCGGCCAGCGCGGCCGCGGACACGCCCAGCGCCACCCGGCGGGCGTCGCGCGGTCCCCACCGGCCGGGCTGGTCGTTCACGCCGGTCGCGATCACGTCGGCCACGTCGTCGAAGGCCAGCCGCGGCAGCTGCGCCCGGTGCGGCCGCAGGTAGATCATCTCGCCGTCACGCAGGCCCGCCTGGAGCGGGGTCATGGCCGGCGAGAACGGCTCCTGGCCCAGCCGCTGCAGCACCCAGCCGCCCTTTTCCCCGACCGCATCCGGGCCGTCCAGGCCCGCGTACCTGGCCACGGCGGGAAACAGGTCAGCGAACGACACGTAACCGGGGAGCGCGATGTCGACCCGCCGCGACGGCCCGACCACCGTGATCCGGCACAGGTCCGTTCCGCCCGCCGAGCTCATCTGTCTCCCTCGCTGCGCGGCCGTCGATAGGCCTCGCCGGTCAGCCCGGGATATCACCGGGACCGGTCACCGCCGGCTGCCCCTCCGCGTCAGGGGGCGCAATTTCCAGGCCGTGTTTCACGATGTCAGACGTTACTTCTGCACACCGCCTGCCAGGGCGAAATACGGCCGTAGAATGATAACTCGCTCAGCGCGGACCAACCGGTCTATTCGCGCTGCATCTGTCGCCGGAGGGTCCTTCGAAAGGCAGCGTCTGTGACCACCGTCATCGTCCGCCGGAGCGAGCGGCCTGACCCCCCGGAGCTGCCTAGCGGCGAAATCAAGCTCGAGCAGCCGCCAGAGATCCCTGAGGTCGTCACCGACAGCTTCCGGCAGACGCTGATGTACCTGCCGATGCTCGCGATGGTGGTCGGGATGGTGTCGGTGATCGCCGGGCCGACCGCGAGCACCATCCAGTACGTGGGCGGCGGCGCGATGGCCCTGGGCATGGGCGGCATGATGCTCGGCCAGATCGGCCGCGGCAAGGGCGAGCGGAACACCAAGCTCAACGGCCTGCGCCGCGACTACCTTCGTTACCTGGGCCAGGTCCGGGGACGGGTGCGGCGGGCCGCCGATGCGCAGCGGGAGGCGCTGGAGTGGGCCAGCCCGGACCCGCGCGCGCTCACCGCGCTCCTGGTCGACCCGGACCTGCGCCGGGTCTGGGAACGCCGCCCGTCCGGCGCCGACTTCGCCAAGATCCGCATCGGCACGGGCACCCACCGGCTCGCGGTCCGGCTCGTGCCGCCGGACACCAAGCCCGTCGACGACCTTGACCCGCTGTGCGCGGGCGCGCTGCGGCGGTTCGTGCGCGCCTACGGCAGCGTGCCCGGCCTGCCGGTCGGCGTCTCGCTGCGGTCGTTCGCCCGGGTCGCGGTCGCGGGCGAGCCTGACGCCGTGTACGGCATGCTCCGGGCGATGATCGCGCAGCTCGCGGTCTTCCACTCCCCCGACGACGTCCGCATCTGCGTGTGCGCCTCCCGGGACCGGATGCGCTGGTGGCAGTGGATCAAGTGGCTGCCGCACAACATGCACCCGACCGAGGCCGACGCGGCGGGGCCGGTCCGCCTGATGGCCCCCAGCCTGCCCATGATCGAGGCGATGATCGGCGCCGACCTGTCCGGCCGGGCACCGTTCTCCTCCGGCCGGTCGGCGGCGCTGCCCCTGGACGTGGTGATCGTCGACGGCGGCCAGGCCCTGGCCGACTCCAGGCTCGGCAGCGACGGCGTCGACGGCGCGGTCATCATCGAGGTGACCCCCTCGGTGGCGGAGGTACCGGGCGCGGACACCGCGCCGACCCTGCGCCTGCACGTCACCGCCGCCGGCACCGAGATGCTGACCAGGGACAGGACCGGAGCCGAGGTGCGCTCGCCGATCGGTGTCCCCGACACGATGTCGCTCGCCGAGGCCGACGCCCTGACCCGGCAGATGGCCCCGATGCGGCCCGGAGTGGGCGGGCCGGCCGATGACCCGCTGGCCGAGGACTGGACGCTGACGTCGCTGCTCGGCATCCCGAGCCCGTTCGGGCTCGATGTGCCGGTGCTGTGGCGGCAGCGGGCGCCGCGCAGCAGGCTGCGGGTGCCGATCGGCACCGACGCCGACGGCCAGTCCGTGGAGCTGGACATCAAGGAGTCCGCGCAGGGCGGCATGGGCCCGCACGGCCTGGTCATCGGCGCCACCGGCTCGGGCAAGTCCGAGCTGCTCCGCACGCTCGTGCTCGGCATGGCCCTGACCCACCCGTCCGACGTGCTCAACTTCGTGCTGGTGGACTTCAAGGGCGGCGCCACGTTCCTCGGCCTCGACGGGCTGACCCATGTCTCCGCCGTGATCACCAACCTCGCGGACGAGCTGCCGCTGGTCGACCGGATGCGGGACGCGCTCAACGGCGAGCTGGTCCGGCGGCAGGAACTGCTGCGGGCGGCGGGCAACTTCGCCTCGCTGCGCGACTACACCCAGGCCCGCGAGAAGAAGCGCGAGCTGCCCCCGGTGCCCACCCTGTTCGTGGTCATCGACGAGTTCTCCGAGCTGCTGTCGGCCCGGCCCGAGTTCATCGACCTGTTCGTCATGATCGGGCGACTCGGGCGCTCGCTGGGCGTGCACCTGCTGCTCGCCTCGCAGCGCCTGGAGGAGGGCAAGCTGCGCGGCCTCGACACCCACCTCTCCTACCGGATCGGGCTGCGCACGTTCTCCGCCGCGGAGTCGCGCGTGGTGCTCGGCGTGCCCGACGCCTACGAGCTGCCCCCGCAGCCGGGCAGCGGCTACCTGAAGTTCGACGTCGGCCCCATGACCAGGTTCAAGGCGGCATACGTGTCCGGCCCGGCGTCCTCGGGCCCGGTCACGGCGCCGCAGCGCCTGGCGAAGCCGGAAATCGTGCCCTACGGCCCCGGCTACATCAGGCCGGACCCGGACGCCGCCCCGCCACCCCGCATGGAGCCGCGCGCCGAGGCGGTGGACAGCCTGCTTGACGTGGTCGTCGCGCAGCTCGCCACCCGCGGCGCGGCCGCGCACCAGATCTGGCTGCCGCCGCTGGACGTGCCGCCCACCCTGGACCAGCTGCTCCCCCTGCTGGCCATGACGCAACGGCACGGGTACACGGTCGAGAGCGAAGAGTGGCGCGGCCGGCTCCGGGCGGTCACCGGGATCGTGGACCGGCCGTTCGACCAGCGCCGTGACCCCATGTGGGCGGACCTCTCGGCGGCCGCGGGACACGCGGCGGTGGTCGGCGCGCCGCAGAGCGGCAAATCCACCATGCTGCGGACCCTGATCTGCTCGCTGGCGCTGCTGCACACCCCGCGGGAGGTGCAGTTCTACTGTCTCGACTTCGGCGGCGGGTCGCTGTCCGGCCTGACCGCGCTTCCCCACGTCGGCGGCGTGTCCAGCCGTCTGGACACGACCCGGGTCCGGCGCACGGTCGCCGAGGTGCAGAGCCTGCTCGCGCGGCGGGAACAGGAGTTCGCCGACCAGGGCGTCGAGTCGATCTCCGCGTACCGCCGGATGCAGGCCAGCGGCGAGATCGCCGGGGACGGCCACGGAGACGTGTTCCTGGTCGTGGACGGCTGGCTCACGCTGCGCCAGGAGTTCGAGCAGCTCGAGCAAGCGATCTCGGCCGTCGCGGCCCGAGGCCTGGGCTACGGCGTGCACGTGCTGGCCGCGGCCGGGAAGTGGTCGGAGTTCCGGCCCGCCATCCGCGACCTGTTCGGCACCCGGCTGGAGCTGCGCCTCGGCGACCCGTACGAATCCGAGATCGACCGCAGGCTGGCCATGAACGTGCCTGAAGGCTCGCCCGGGCGCGGCATCACCCGCGAGGGCCTGCACTTCCTCACCGCGCTGCCGCGCATCGACTCCCAGCCCAGCGCCGACAGCCTGGCCGACGGCGTGCGCAAGCTGGCCGAGAACGTCGCGGTCGCGTGGCCGGGCGAGCCCGCGCCGCGCGTCCGGCTGCTGCCTGAAGTGCTGCCGGCGGGGGCGCTGCCCGGAGAGACCGGCACGCGGATCCCCATCGGGATCGACGAGAGCACCCTGGCCCCGGTGCTGCTTGACTTCGGCGCCGACGCCCACTTCCTGGTTTTCGGCGACACCGAGTGCGGCAAGTCGAACCTGCTGCGGCTGATCGCCGAGGGCGTGGCCGAGCGCTACACGCCCGACCAGGCCCGGCTGACCTTCATCGATTACCGCCGGTCGCTGCTGGACAGCGCGGAAACCGAGCACCGGATCGGCTATGCCGCGTCATCGGCGGCCGCGGGCCCGCTCATCAACGACGTCCGCGAGGCGCTGGCCCAGCGGCTGCCGTCTCCCGACCTGACCCCGGCCCAGCTGCGCAGCCGGTCCTGGTGGCAGGGTTCTGACCTGTTCCTGCTCGTCGACGACTACGACCTCGTGGCGGGCGTGACCAACCCGCTGCTGCCGATCGCCGACCTGATCCCCCAGGCGCGTGACATCGGGCTGCACCTGATCGTGGCCAGGTCGGCGGGCGGGGCCGGGCGAGCCATGTTCGACCCGGTCATCCAGCGCATCCGCGAGATGGGCTCGCCCGGGCTGATCATGTCGGGCAGCAAGGACGAGGGATCGCTGCTGGGCAGCGTGCGGCCGCAGGCCCAGCCGCCCGGGCGCGGCCTCTTCGTGGAGCGGCGCACGGGCAGCCAGCTGATCCAGACCGCGCTGCTCGGCGACGGCTCGGAGCCGGTCTCGAACGGGGTGCCGCACGTGCCGCGGCACCGGGCGCCGGCAGGCTGAGGCCGGCGGCCGCTACGGCCACCCGTCGCCCGCGCGGTCGGGAATGTCCGCCCGGCCCGCCCGCCACCGGCGCCGCCGGCCGGGGCCGATCACCAGCGCGCCGACGGCCACTCCCGCGACCGCGCCGAGCGATCCGAGCGCGATCGTGAGCGCGGCGGCGCGGGACCGCCGGTCCGGCGGCGGCATCCGGGACACCGAGACGGCCTGCGGCGCGGGTACCGGGCTCGGCGCGGTGCCCGGCGCCAGCAGCGCGGTGACCGCCTGCAGCGGGTTGACCAGGCCGCTGCCGGTGCCCGGGCCTGCCCCGCCGTCCGCGGTGACCCTGATCCTGGCCACCACCTGGGCCGCGCTGAGCCGCGGATAGCGGGACCGCACCAGCGCGGCGACCCCGGACACGAAGGCCGTAGCGAAACTCGTCCCGTCGAGCTGCGTCTGGTACCCCCTGGGCCAGGCACTGGCCACGTTCACCCCCGGCGCGGTGACCGCCACGCGGGAGCGCTGGTCGGAGAACGGGGCCAGCCCCCCGTCGCTGCCCACCGCCCCCACCGACAGCACACCCGGGTAGCTCGCGGGATAGAAGGGCCCCCGGCCTGTGGTGGTCCCGTCGTTGCCGCCGGCGGCCACGACCACGGCGTCCTGGCTCTGCGCGTAGGCCACGGCCGCGCGCAGCGCCGGCGTGCTGGCCGTGGTGACCGAGACGTTGATGACCTTCGCGCCCCGGAAGGCCGCGTCGTGGATGCCCTCGGCCAAAATGATCGACCGGCCGGTGTCCTGGCTGTTCACCTTCACCGACATGATCGACGCGCCGGGCGCCACGCCCTCGAACGGCATGCCCCGGGCCTGGATGTCGCGGGCCGCGATGATGGCGGCCACCTCCGTGCCGTGGCCCACGCAGTCCTGCGGGCCGGTTCCTGTGAGGTCCATCGCGGTCACCTTGCCGGCCAGCTGCGGGGTGAAGTCGACCCCGCTGTCGACCACGGCGACCGTGACGCCCCGGCCCGTGGTCAGCGGCCACACGCTGCTGAAGTCCAGCACCTTCTGGGCCCAGGGCTGAGCCGTGATCCGCGGCGCCGGCTGGTTCACCGGGCAGCCCCGGGAAGGCCGGGGCTCCGACGTTGCCGGCAGCGGGATGGCCTGAGGCTGCGGTTTCGGTGTGGGCGTGGGTGACGCCGTGGGCGTGGGTGTGCCCGCCGCCGACGCGCCGGGCAGGTGCCCCAGCTGGGCGGCGGCGGCGAGCGCCAGGCCCAGCACCGCGGCAGTGACCCGCCTCATGTGCGCGGCCTCCATGGGCAACAGATCCCTCGCATCCGGAAACGCACATAGGCTACGGAACGGCCGCTCTCCCCCGCAGCGATCCCGACGCATATGACACAGGTCCTTTTGCCGCAAACCGTCGCCGACGGTCAGCGGCACCGCCCGGACACCAGCCCTCGCCGGCCGGACCGCCCCGGCCCCCGAGTGCTGTGTGCGCGGACCAGGCGCTGGCCGCGGCCCGCCAGGCCGGCGAGCAGCTCCTGTCCTGGCCCGGCCGGCCGATCATGAGCTGGCTGCCCGCGGTCCTGGCCCTGGCGGGCCTGGTGGCCGGCTGGGGCCTGCGCACCGTGGTGTTCCGCCTCGCCGTCCCCGGTGATGAGCCGCTGGCCCGGGCCTGCCCGGCGTGCGGGCGGGAGATAGCGGCCGGCTGGGTGCCCGCGCTGTCCCCGGCGGGCCGGTGCCCGGCCTGCCGGGCCCGCGTCGGGCCGCCGCCGCTGGCGGTCGAGCTGGTCACCGCGGCGCTGTTCGGCTTGCTGGCGGCCTGGGTCAGGCCCGGCCTGGTGCTCGCCGCGGCCTGCTGGCTGGCCGCCTGCGCGGTGGCGCTGGCCTTGATCGACGCGGCGGTGCAGCGGCTGCCCGACGTGCTCACTGCCCCGGCGTACGCGGGGACCGTGGTTCTCCTGGTGCTGGCCGCCGCGGTCGGCGGGGACTGGGGCGAGCTGGTCCGCGCCGTGGTTGGCGGGCTCGCGCTGGCCGCCGCCTACCTGGTGTTCACGCTGGTCAGCCGGTCCGCGCTAGGCCTCGGCGACGTCAAGCTCGCGGGCAGCCTGGGCACCCTGCTGGCCTGGTTCGGCTGGCGCACGCTGATCGCGGGCACCGTGGCCGGCTTCCTGATCGGTGGGCTCTTCGGCATCGGCCTGCTCCTGGCCCGGCGCGCCACCCGCCGACAGCGCATCCCGTTCGGCCCGTTCATGATCGCCGGGGCGTTCCTGGCCGTCCTGGTTACCGCCGCCGGCGCGCACTAGTCCGGTTTGTCGCCTTTGCGAGCCCGGCTGACCGTCACCGCGGCCCGCGGAGCACTATCGATGTGAGTTTGCTGCACACCTGACTACAGCAAACTCACATGGATCATGCCTGGCGGCCTCCACCGCGGAGGTGGACCGGCGCGAACCCGGGGTCAGAGCTGGGTGCCGACCAGGACGGGCTCGTTGACCAGGTCGACGCCGAAGGCCTGGCGCACGCCGTCCCTGATCTCCCTGGCCAGGCCGATCAGGCTGGCGGTGTCCGCGCCGCCCGGGTTGGTCAGCGCCAGCGTGTGCTTGGACGAGATGCGGGCGCGCCCGTGGGCCGGGTATCCCTTGCCGAAGCCGGCCTGGTCGATCAGCCACGCGGCCGATATCTTCACCTGCCCGTCCGGAGCCGGGTAGCGGGGCACGCTGACCGGGTGGCCGGAGCGCGCCTCGGCCCTGCGCTCCACGTCGGCGAGCTGGCCGGGATCCAGGACCGGGTTGGTGAAGAACGAGCCGGCGCTGCGGCTGTCCGGGTCGGCCGGGTCCAGCACCATCCCCTTGCCCCGGCGCAGCGTGAGCACGGCGGCGCGGGCATCGGCCAGCGGCACCCGCTCACCCTCGCCGACGCCGAGTGCCTTGGCCAGCTCGGCGTAGCGGACCGGGGCCGACAGCTCGTTCCGGCTCAGCCGGAACGTGACGTCCAGCACGACGAACCTCCCGGTCGCGGCGGCCGGGTTCATCGCGGCGCCGCGGCCGGCGCCGCCCGCACGGCCGCCGCCCGCCGTCACGCGGCCGCCGCCCGCCCCGCGGCCCGCGTCCGCGCTGCGCTTGAACGCGCTGGTCCGGTACCCGAACCCGCAGTCGGAATTGGCCAGCTCGACCACCACGTCGCGCAGCCGGTCGTAGGCGCGCAGGGCGACGATCGTCTCGGCGACCTCCTGGCCGTAGGCGCCGACGTTCTGGATCGGCGTGGCCCCGGCCCGGCCGGGGATGCCGGACAGGCACTCGAGCCCGGACAGCCCCTCGGCCACACACCGCTGGACCAGCGCGTCCCAGTCCTCGCCCGCCGCGACCGTCACCGCGACGCCGCCGGGTCCTTCGCTGATCCGCACGCCGCGGTTGGCCAGGTGCACCACGGTGCCGGGGAAGCCGTCGTCGGCCACGACCAGGTTGCTGCCGCCGCCCAGGACCAGGACCGGCTCGCCCTCGGCGTCTGCGGCGCGCACCGCGGCGACCACCTGATCGTCGCGGCCGGCCTCGAGGAAGCGGGCGGCCGGGCCGCCGAGGCCGAGTGTGGTGTACCCGGCCAGCATGACCTGCTCCCGCACCATCACCGCTGTGCTATCTCCCCTGGTCACGAGGACTCATCCTGCCACGTCCCGGCCACGGGGCTGAGCGTGCCGTAGTTCTGGTTCAGGTGCTGCCGCCAGGCCCGGACGGCCGGGCCCGGGGTCCGGCCCCGCACCCCGATCACGCCGATGGGCGGATGCTCGGGCGCGGGCCGCAGCCGGTGCGCCTGGACCGCGGGGCCGGGCGCGCGGATCGCCGACTCGGCGAGCAGCGCGACACCGAGGCCGGCGGCGACGAGCGCCCGGACGCTGGCCGCGCTGTAGGTCTCGAACTCGATGCGCGGCGTGAAGCCCGCGGCCCGGGCCGCCTCGGCCAGGATCGCGTGCAGGCCGCTGCCGGACGGCAGGCACACGAACGGCTCACCGGCGAACGCGGCCAGCGTCGGCGACGCGGGGGCCGGACGGCCGGGCGGCGTCACCAGCAGCAGGTGCTCGGGGACCAGCACCCGCGCGGCGAAGCGGCCGGGCAGATCGTCGTGGACCGGCCCGAGCACCACGTCGATGGCGCCGGAGTCCAGGTCACCGAGCAGCCTGGCGATGAGACCGGTGCGGAGGGTTAGCGTAACGCCCGGGTATCGACTGTGGAACCCGGCGAGGGAGCGCGGCAGGTCGATCGACCCCAGCACCTGCGTGGCCCCGATGCGGATGTGGCCGCGCACCACCGCGTCCAGCTCGGCCAGGTCGGCGCGGGCGCCGTCGAGCTGGTCCAGGATGGCCGCGGTGCGGGCCAGGAACAGCTCTCCCGCGTGGGTGAGGGCGACGCGGCGGGTGGTGCGCTCGAGCAGCGGGGTGCCGAGCTCCGCCTCCAGCCGCCGGATCTGCGCGGACACCGCGGGCTGGGCGATGCGCAGCTGCTCGGCGGCCCGGCTGAACCCGCCGCACCGCGCGACCGCCTCGAAGTAGACGAGCTGCCGCAGCTCCACGGCATTAATAATGATCCGCTCTAAGTGCTAGCGCAAACTTGTCTTGGACTTATGGGTGGTCGGCCGGCAGGCTGGGTTCATGGAGCAACGAATTCTCGGCCGCGGGGGGCCCGCGACGTCCGCGGTCGGCCTCGGCTGCATGGGACTGTCCCAGGGCTACGGGCCAGCCGATGATGACGAGTCGGTCCGGCTGATCCGCCGGGCGCTGGACCTCGGCGTCACGATGCTGGACACCGCGATGAGCTACGGCCAGGGACACAACGAGCGGCTGATCGCCCGGGCCCTGGCGGGCAAGCGCGGGCGGGCCATGGTGGCCACCAAGTTCGGCATCGTCCGCGACGATCGGGGCGTCCGGGTGGACGGCCGTCCCGAGCACGTCCGCGGCTACTGCGAGGCGTCGCTGGCC
This sequence comes from uncultured Actinomycetota bacterium, assembly GCA_963844655.1. GTDB lineage: Bacteria > Actinomycetota > Actinomycetes > Streptosporangiales > Streptosporangiaceae > JASHPR01. The sequence goes on from CAWJPA010000004.1 coordinate 615,483, forward strand.
CGGCTCGGGCAGGACGTCATCGACGTGTTCTACCTGCATCGCGTCGATCCGGACGTGCCGCTGGCCGAGACGGTCGGGGCCATGGCCGAGCTCGTCAGCGACGGCAAGGTCAGGCACATCGGGCTGTCCGAGGCCACCGCGGGCCAGCTCGAGCAGGCCGCTGCCGTGCACCCGGTCGCCGCGGTGCAGTTCGAGTGGTCGCTGCTGTGGCGTGACCCGGAGCACGACATCGTGCCCGCGGCGCGGCGCCTGGGCATCGGGATGGTGACCTACAGCCCGCTCGGCCGCGGCCTGCTCACCTCGACGCTGACCGGTGCGGACATCGACACCAGTGATTTCCGCCGCAGCGACCCGCGGTTCCACGGCGCCGATCTGGACCGCAACCTGCGGCAGGTGGGGGCGCTGCGGGACATCGCCGCCGGGCTGGGGATCACACCGGGCCAGCTGGCGCTGGCCTGGCTGCTCGCCCAGGGCCCTGACGTGGTGCCGATCCCCGGCACCCGCCATCAGGACCGGCTGGCGGAGAACGTCGCGGCTGCGCAGGTGCGGCTCAGCGAGGATGACCTGCGGCGGCTCGAGGAAGCGGTGCCGCGTTCGGCCTGGTCGGGTGACCGGCGCTCGTTCGCGGTGCCCGTGACCACGCGGGCGGACTAGCCGGGCAGCCGCACCACGGCGCGGGCGCGGGTAAGCACCTTGACGCCGGCCGACCTCGCGGTGAGGGCCAGCACCACCAGGCGGTCGTCGAGCTTCTCCTCGATCACGCCGCTGATCTCGATGGTCGCGCCGATGTCGTCGTCGGGGACGACCACCATCGAGGAGAACCTGACGCCGAAGTCCACCACGGCCGCCCCGGGCCCGGCCCAGTCGGTGACGTAGCGCCCGGCCTGCGCCATCGTGAACATGCCGTGTGCGATCACGTCCGGCAGCCCGACCGACTTCGCGATCCGCTCGTTCCAGTGGATCACGTTGAAGTCTCCGGACGCGCCGCAGTACTTCACCAGCGAGAGCCGGGTGACCGGGTAGCTGGCCTGCGGGAGCTCGGTGCCCGGCGTGACGTCGTCGTAGCTGACCGGCGCGCCCGGCCCGGGCGCGCTCACGCGGCACTCCCCCGTTCGGCGATCGTCGAGTGCGCGGTGCACACGAGCTCACCCGCGGTCGTGCGGATCTCGGTCTCGGTGGTGAGCAGCGTGGTGCGGCCGGCCTCGCGGATGGTCGTGATCGTGGTCTGGGCCGTGACCACGTCGCCGGCCTGGAGCTGGCGGGTGTAGGCGAACCGCTGCTCGCCGTGCACGACCATCGCGTAGTTGAGGCCGAGCCCCGGATCGGCCAGGGCGACGCTGCTGCCCGCCATGCTGATCACGATCGCGAACGTGGGCGGCGCGATCACGTCAGGGAACCCGGCGGCCTGAGCGGCGGCCCGGTCGCGGTAGACGGGGTTCTGGTCGCCGATCGCGTGCGCGAACTCCGCGATCTTTACCCGGCTGACCTCATACGGCTCGCCCGGCCCGAACTTACGGCCTGCGTAGTCGCGGTTGATGGCCATGGCACTCCCGACCTCGCGGCGATCACGTGCTGACTGGGCCCGAGGGCCGGGCGGCGCGGGTGCGCCGGCGGTGACTAGCGCGTCTCGCGGTGCGGCTGGTGGCAGCGGCAGTTCGGGCAGTACTTCTTCAGCTCGAGCCGGTCGGGGTCGTTGCGCCGGTTCTTGCGGGTGATGTAGTTGCGGTGCTTGCACTCCTGGCAGGCCAGCGTGATCTTAGGCCTGACGTCTGTCGCAGCCACGAAGGCGCGCCTTTCTCCCGTAACGGATACCTAGCCAGCTCGCGGACACCCCGTGTGTCCCGCGGGTCGCTGCCCCACAGGATAGCTTCCCGCGCCGTCGGCGAGTTGGTAGCGGAGGCCGGACTTGAACCGGCGACACAGCGATTATGAGCCGCTTGCTCTGCCTGACTGAGCTACTCCGCCAGACCAGCCATCCGCCGCCCTGTGATCAGCGCGCGGCACGGCCGGAATGTTCCCGGCGAGCGCCGGGACCCCCATAGCTTACCGGGAGTCCGCCCGGATGGCGGACACCACCCATTTACGAGCCTTCCGGAGCAGAAAGATGCCGCAGCCGGCCGGGGCCTGAGGCGCTGCAGCGGCGATCAGGCGATCTGGAAAGATCGGGAGCATGACCGCCGAGAAAATCAGCTTCCCCCGCCAGGACGCCCGCACGATCGCGTTCACGCTGGGCGTTCCGCACGCCTTCGCCATTGCCCCGGACGGCAGCCGCATCGCGTTCCTGCGGGCCCGGTCGGGCAGCGACCGGGACACCGGCCTGTGGGTGCGCGACGTCGCCGCCGGCACCGACCGCCTGGTGGCCGACGCGCAGGAGCTGCTGGCCGGCGGCGAGGAGAACCTGCCCCCGGAGGAGCGGGCGCGCCGCGAGCGGGCCAGGCAGGCCGCGGCCGGCGTGGTGGCCTTCGACGCCGACAAGGACGTGCGGATCGTGGCGTTCGCCCTGTCCGGGCGGCTGTTCGTGGCCGACCTGGAAGCCGGCCCGGGGAACGGCTCGGTGCGCGAGCTGGTTGTGGCTGGCCCGGTGCTCGACCCGCGCCCGGACCCGACGGGGACGCACATCGCGTACGTGGCCGACGGCGCGCTGCGCGTGGTGTCGGCCGACGGCGCCGGGGACCGGGCGCTGGCCGCGCCGGAGGGCGAGAACGTGACCTACGGCCTGGCCGAGTTCGTGGCCGCCGAGGAGATGTCGCGGACCCAGGGATTCTGGTGGTCACCGGACGGGCAGCGGCTGCTGGTGGAGCGGGTGGACACCACGCCGGTCGCCCGCTGGTTCATCGCGGACCCGGCCAACCCGGACCGGCCGCCGGCCGAGGTCGCTTACCCCGCGGCAGGCACGGCGAACGCCGACGTCAGCGTCGTCCTGGCCGGGCTGGACGGCACGCTCACGCCGGTGACGTGGGACTCCGCGGCGTCGCCGTACCTGATCAGCGCGCACTGGTCCCGCAGCGGCCCGGCGCTGCTGCGGGTGTGCTCCCGTGATCAGCGCACGATGCGGGTGCTGACGGTGGCCGACGACGGCGCGACGGAGGCGATCTGCGAGGACACCGACCCGCACTGGGTCGACGTGGTCCCGGGCACGCCCGCGTGGACCGACGCCGGCCAGCTGGTCCGGGTGGTGCCCAGGGACGGTGCGTACCGGCTGATGATCGGCGATGAGCCGGTCACCCCGGACGGGCTGAACGTCGCCGACATCCTGGAGGTCGGCACGGACGTGCTGTTCACCGCCAAGGGCGAGGACCCGGCCGAACTGCAGCTCTATGCGGGCGGCCCGGACGGCGTCACCCGGCTCAGCGCCGAGCCCGGCATCCACGTGGCGTCCAGGGGCGGGGACGTGCTGGTCACGTCGTCCCGGTCGCTGGACTGGTTCGGGACGCGGGTGCGGGTCAGGCGCGGCGGCGAGGAGACCGGGGAGATCGCCTCGCTCGCCGAGACCCCGGTGCTCACTCCTGAGGTGACGTTCTTCACCGCCGGGCCGCACCAGCTCCGGTGCGCCCTGCTGCTGCCGCGCGGGCACCAGCCGGGCTCGGCGCAGCTGCCGGTGCTGTGCGACCCCTACGGCGGGCCGGCCGCGCAGCGGGTGGTCGCGGCCCGCAACGCGTACCTGGCCTCGCAGTGGTTCGCCGACCAGGGCTTCGCCGTGCTGATCGCCGACGGCCGCGGCACGCCGGGGCGGGGGCCCGACTGGGACCGGCTGATCCAGTATGACGAGGCCACGCCGAACCTCGAGGACCAGGTGGAGGCGCTGCAGGCGGCGGCCGCGGCCCACCCCGACCTGGACCTGTCCCGGGTCGGGATCCGGGGCTGGTCACACGGCGGCTACCTGGCCGCGCTCGCGGTGCTGCGCCGGCCTGACGTGTTCCACGCCGCGGTGGCGGGGGCGCCGGTGACCGACATGCACCTGTACGACACCTTCTACAACGAGCGCTACCTGGGCCACCCGGACGAGCACCCCGAGGCTTACGCCCACAATTCGCTGCTCGCGGACGCACCGCACCTGGAGCGCCCGCTGATGCTCATCCACGGCCTGGTCGACGACAACGTCGTGGTGGCGCACACGCTGCGGATGTCCTCGGCGCTGCTGGCCGCGGGCAAGCCGCACACGGTGCTGCCGCTCTCCGGCGTCACCCACATGGCCAGGCAGGAAGAGGTCGCCGAGAACCTGATGCTGCTGCAGGTCGACTTCCTCAAGAACGCGCTGGGCATCAAGCCTGTCTAGGCCGCTTCGGCCGCGAGCACCTCGGCCACCGGGCGGCGGGCGCCGATCCGGGCCGGGATAGCGCTCAGCACGCCCACCGCGGCCACGATGCCCACAACCGCGGCGGCCAGCCACCACACCGGCAGGACGACCAGCCCGACCCCGCGGGCTGCGGCCGCGAACAGCCCTAGGCCCAGCGGGACGCCGGCCAGCACGCCCGGCGCGGCCGGCAGCATCTGCGCCGTCGCTATCCCGGCGCTGACCTGGCGTGGGGTCGCGCCGAGCGCCCGCGCCAGCGCGGACGCGGATCTGGCGTCCAGCACGGTCGCCCAGGCCGCGCAGGCCGCGTTGAGCACCGTGAGCGCGACCAGCACCGCGGTGAGCACCGTCAGCATCTGCTCGTCCCTGCTGATCACTGGATTGCCCAGCCCGCCGGACAGGCCGGACGTTCTCAGGTGCACGGTGGTGTGGAAGGCCAGCACGGCGACGATCCCGGTGGCGGTGACCGCGACGCTGGCCGCGCCCAGCAGCGCGGTGCGCGGCCTGCGGGCGACCAGCCGCAGGCCCAGCAGCAGCGGCACCGGCAGCCCGGCCGAGACCGCGATCAGCCTCGGCCGGCGCCGCGGTCGCCGGGCTGCATTGGCCAGCGCGCTGACCGTGCTGGTCCGGGCGGCGCGGATGGCGGGGACGAGCGTCGCGGCGAGCGCCACGCCCAGGGCCACGGCTATGACCAGGCCCGCATCGGACACGGTGAGCGAGGGCGCGCCGGGCGTACCGACGAGGGCGGCGCCGGGACTGGCGGCCAGCGGGGCGGTCAGCCACCCGATCGCCAGGCCGGCCAGCGCCGCCAGCAGGGCCAGAACCAGGTTCTCGGCTAGCAGCACGACCGCGACCGTGCCCGGCGTGCCGCCCACCGCCTTGAGCAGGCCCACCCGCCGGGTGCGCTCCGCCATCCGGCCCCCGGCCAGCACGGCCACGCTCGCGATCGCCAGCAGGCCGGCCAGCCAGGCGCCGGGCGAGAGGACCTGCTGCTCGTCCTGCACCAGCAGGCCGGACGAGGCCTTGATGGCCTGCCACGGGATCAAAGTCGCCGTGCTGGCCTGCAGGGCCGGCGAGCCGGGGAGCTCGCCGTACTTGTTCGCGAAGGCCGGGGCCGTGGCCGGATTCCTGAGCCTCAGGTTCAGGAAGTACGCCAGCGGCGCCTGCGCCGAGGAGAACGAGCGGGCCGCCGGCTCGGTGACCCAGGCGAACCCCACGTTGGCCGCCACCGACGCATGCCCGCTGTGGGTGAGGTCAAAAACGCAGCTTCCGCCGGGGTAATAGCACAGGTTCGGGTAGGGCAGCCCGGCGGCGGTGACCGCGATCCCGGTCACCAGGTACGGCCGGCCGCCCAGCATGACCCGGTCGCCGACGCTGGCCCCGAGCGCCTCGGCGAACGTCCGCTCGAGCACCACGCCGCCGGGCCGCACCCAGGTGCCCGCCGTCACCTTGGGCTGGTCGATCGAGGCCTGCGCCTGAGACCGCCCCTCGACTTCCACCGGCGCCGCGAGGCCGCGGACCCGCACGACGGCCGAGCCGACCGGGTAGGGCCCGCTGAAGCCGGTGACCCCGGGTGCGTGGATCAGCGTCCTGACCTGGGCCGCGGTCTGAACCTTGGTGCTAGGCGCCGGCCCGCCCGGCCCAGGGAACACGCGGCCCAACTGGGCCACCACATCCGGACCGCGGGTCACGGCCCGGGTCTGCAGATACGGCTGGCTGGTCACGCCGTGCAGGACCAGGGCCAGGGTGAGCGTGGCGGTGGCGGCGGTGATCGCCAGCACCAGCAGTACGGCCGGGCCCGGCCGGCGCCAGAGGTCCCGGCCGACCAGGCGGCCGGTGAGTCGGATCCTGCCCATGACGTCAGCCCTCCAGCCCAGTCAGCCCGGCTAGGGCCCCGAGGCTCCCGGTGCTGCCGCCGGTCAGTCTGGTCTCGTCCCGCAGGGTCCCGTCGCGCATGGAGATCAGCCGGTCGGCGGTGGCCGCGATCCGCGAGTCGTGGGTGACGATGACCAGCGTCTGCCCGGCCGTGTGCAGGTCCTCGAACAGCCGGAGCACGTCCATCGTGGCCTGGCTGTCCAGGTTGCCGGTCGGCTCGTCAGCCAGCACCACCTGCGGGTCACTGACCAGCGCCCGGGCGATCGCCACCCGCTGGCGCTGGCCCCCGGACAGCGCCGACGGCAGGAACCTGGCCCGGTCGGCCATCCCGACCCGGTCCAGCAAGCCGGCGGCCCGCCGTCTCGCTGCCCGAGCTGACTGTCCGGCCAGCAGCGCGGGCAGCTCGACGTTCTCGACCGCGGTGAGCTCGTCCATGAGCTGGAAGGCCTGGAACACGAACCCGACCGCGTCCCGCCGCAGCCGGGCCAGGGCCCGCTCCCCCAGCTGGTCGAGCCGCCGGCCCGTCAGCCAGATCTCCCCGGCCGTGGGCCGGTCCAGCCCGCCGAGCAGGTGCAGCAGCGTCGACTTTCCGCAGCCGCTTGGCCCCATCACCGCCACGGTCTCGCCGCTGGTCACGTCGAGGCTGACGTTATCGACCGCGCGCACCAGCCCCTCGCCCTTGCCGAACTGCTTGCTCAGGCCACGGGCGCGCAGCACCGCTGGGCCGTCTGTGTCGCTCATGATCGGTCCTTCCGGCCGGTCCAGTTCCGCTCGCAGGCCTCGAGCCAGCGCAGGTCGGCCTGCAGTCGCAGCACGATGCCCTCCAGGAGGAGCCCGGCGTCTGAGCCGTGCGGCTCGGCCATCGCGGCCCGCTGGGCGTCCCGCAGCCGGCGCAGCAGCTCACGGCGCTGCGCATCGACGATGGTCAGCGGATCGGCCAGCCTGGCCGCCGCGGCCGCGATCAGCTTGAGGTGGAACTCCGCCAGGTCCGGCTTGGGCCAGCTGATCTCGGTGAGCCAGCTGCCGACCCGCTGGTGGCCGGCCGCGGTCAGCGCGTACACCTTGCGGTCCGGCCGGTCGGACAGGCCGGCGTCCGGCTCGGATGCCACCAGGCCCGCCTTCTCCAGCCGGGCCAGGGTGACGTAGATCTGGCCGGCGTTCAGCGCCTCACCGACCGGCCCGAGCGCCTCGCGCAGCCGGGCACGCAGCTGGTAGCCGTGCGACGGCTCCTTGGCCAGCAGCGCCAGCACGACTTCCTGCTGCACGGTCCCTCCGGCCTAACGGTTAGCTATATAGATAACGGTTATCCTCAAGGGTGTCAAGCGCAACGTGGGCCTTTCTGGATCGCTAGCCGGCCCTCTCGGTCGCGGGGTTCACGACATGGTCACCGGCGGCGACCGCCAGAACCACGGCGGCCGCGCAGGCGCCGAGCGCCAGCGCGGACAGGTGCGGCGCGGCCAGCCCGAGCAGCGCGAGCACGGCCACCGCGCCGATCCGCGTCCAGGGCACCTCCCGCCAGATCACGGCCTTGAACGCGGCGTCGCCGGCCAGGAACAGCGCGACGCCGCCGAGGATCAGCCAGGACGCCGCCGCGTGGCCCACCTCGTCGGGGTCGGCCAGCGTCACCTCGTCAGCGGCCGCGGTGACGATGATCCCGGCGACCATGACCGGGTGCAGGAAGTGGTAGGCCGAGCGGCCGAGCCGCCCCGGGTCGTCGGAGGCGGCGATGATGCGGGCGGCCTCGCCTGCGCTGCGGTCGAAGTACAGCCACCACAGGCCCGCGCTGCCGGTCAGCGCCACGCCGAACGCCGCGATCTCCGCGGCGGCGATGTGGGCCAGGCCGGACAGCGTCGCCCCGATGACCACGATCGACTCGCCCAGCGCGATGAGCACGAACGCCTGGCACCGCTCGGCGAAATGCCCGCCCTCGATCGTCCACTCGTGCGTGGTCGAGCGGCCGAGCCCCGGGGTATAGAAGCCGACGGCCCCGCCGAGCAGGTCGACGCCGACCGCGGCGGCCCACAGCGTCACCCGCGTGCCGCCGGCCGCGAACCCGCCCGCCACCGCCAGCGCCCCGCTGACCAGGCACCAGCAGAGGATGCGCTCGAAGTTGCGCTGCAGGTCCCGGCCGCGCAGCGCGATCACCGTGAATACGCTGCGGCCGACCTGCATGACCGCGTACGTGCAGCCGACGGCCAGCCCGCGCGAGGAGAACGCGCCGGGCAGGGCGGCGGACATCACCAGGCTCCCCCCGGTCAGGCCGAGCAGCAGCAGCCTGACCGCGATCCGCTCCGGGTCCAGCCAGTTGGTGACCCAGGTGGTGTAGACCCACAGCTGCCACACCATGGCCAGCAGCAGCCCCGTCTCGAGGGCCCCGGTGACGCTGGCGTGGGCCAGCAGGTAGTGCGAGAGCTGGGTCACGGCGAAGACGTAGACCAGGTCGAAGAACAGCTCGATGTTCGTGACCCGCCCGGCGGTACCAGGCTCGCGCATCAGGTTCAGCGGCGGCCTGGCCTGCGGCACTGGTCCTCCTGCTCGGCCGGGGCGATCCCGGCCCGACGCCGGAACCGATCAGCCCCGATGATGCCAGTCAGGGCGGGCGCCGCGGCGTACGGCGCCCGGGCTAAGCCCGGATCCTGGCACGGCTTCCCTGACGTAGCGCCGAGGCCGCAGACTGAACCGGTGTACCGGGCCAAACCGGTTCACTCGGGGTCACAGTCCAGCCTGGAGGCGAGCATGAAGATCCGCGACAGCGACGTGCTCCTGCCCACAACGATCGTCGGAGCCTATCCGCGCCCGTTGTTCATGCAGGGAACCAAGGTGTTCACGTGGGGCGCCGACGCGCCGGAGTTCCCCAGCTACTGGATGCGGGAGCAGTTCTACGACGCCGTCGCCCTCGCGACCAAGGATCAGCTTGACGCCGGCCTCGACATCGTCAGCGACGGGCAGCAGCACTACGAGACGGAAACCTCATACGAGTTCTCGGAACTGCATCACTACGTGCCCAGCAGGCTGCAGGGGTATCTGGCGTACGGGGACCCGATCGCCGGGGGCGACGGCCCGACGCCCGTGTACATGCCCACCGTCACCGGGCCGGTCCGCTGGGTACGCCCGATCGCGAAGCCCATCGCCGAGGCGGTACGCGCGGCCACGGCCGGGCCGTTCAAACATAACCTCGGGTGGGGCCCGGTCGCCCTGTCCGATCTCTCGACCGATAACCACTACCACGACCAGAAAGCGCTGGCCATGGATCTGGCGCAGGCGCTGAACCAGGAAATGAAGGACCTTGCGGCACGCGGCGCTGACCTCATTCAGCTCGCCGAGCCGCTCGGGTTCTACGAAACGGAGCCGTGGATGGTCGATGCCATCAATCGCGCGTTCGATGGCGTCGATGCTTACCGGGTGGTGCACATTTGCTATGTGCTCAACGAGGGCCAGTCGGCCGTCGGCGAGCCCCAGGCCGGGCGGCTGCTGCCCGCGCTTCGGGGGCTCGATTGCGAGCAGATCCACTTCCAGCAGGCGGCCAGGGACTTCTCCGAGGTGCAGCACCTCCGCGGCTGGCCGTCCGACAAGGACCTCGGGGTGGGCGTGATCGACGTGCAGCGGTCACCGGCCGAGGATCCGGAGCGGATCGCCGCCTGGATCCGCACCGCGCTGGACGTCGTTCCTGCCGAGCGCCTGTGCATCTCCAGCGACTGCGGCATGGGCAGTCTCCGCAGCCGGGCTGTCGCCAGGAAGAAGCTCCAGGCGATGGTGCGCGGAACGCGGATCGTCCGCGCCGAGCTCACCGGGGAACGGCTGGAGCAGGACGCAGATGCGCCGGCCAGCGGCACGGCCACCTGGGGTAAGGCAAACTGACCCGGGCCGCTGATACGGCCCTATCGGGAACGGCCGGAGTATGGCCGGAATCTGAGCCTGGGCAGGCTGCGCAGCAGCATGCCGTCCTGGACGAGTTGGAGTAGGCCGTGGTCGAGACGCACGGTCAGGCGTCGGCCGGCGAAGTGATAGCCGATGGGGTGTTGGCGTCCGGCGAGGCTGATCAGGCCGGTGCCGTTTGGGCGCGAACGCGGCCGCGCTGCCGATCGTCGCCGGCGGTCACCACGTATACGGGCTCTACGTGACCGCCGGGGTCGGCTACCGGGACGACCACACGGCCGGCGTGGCCACCGGCGCGCAGCCGCAGGACGAGTACATGGTGGCCAGCGGCCATCATGTGAACGGCGGCTGTTGCTTCGACTACGGGTACGCCGAGACCAACAACGACGACAACGGCAACGGCCACATGGACGCGATCAACTTCGGCACAGAGTGCTGGTTCGCCCCCTGCTCCGGGTCCGGCCCGTGGGTTCAGGCCGACCTGGAAAACGGCCTCTTCGCCGGGGCCAACGGCTCCGACACCAGCAACAGGGGCAACGCGACCACGTTCGTCACGGCCCTGGTCAAGAACAACGGCGCCACGACCTACGCGATCAAGGGTGGCAACGCGCAGTCGGGCGGGCTGACCACCTGGTACAGCGGGCCGCTGCCGGACCTGGGCGGGTACGCCCCCATGCACCAGGAAGGCGCGATCGTGCTGGGCACCGGCGGTGACAACAGCAAGGCATCCGTCGGCTCGTTCTTCGAAGGGGTGATGACCGCCGGCTACCCGACGGACGCGGCCGACAGCGCCGTCCAGGCCAACATCATCTCGGTGGGCTACCGAACGTAAGGCAGACCACCGGCCGCGGCGTCGCCCGCTCGCCAATAGTGTGAAAGTGCCGTCGCTGTTGTAACAGGCACAGCTAAGTGCCATCCACACTATTGGCGCGGGGTGGCTTCAGCCGGGGTAGCGGCCCTTGACCCGGTCGCCGGCGGGGTCGAACGGAGGGCGCAGGTGCACGGCGGCCCCATACAGTTCCCCGCCGACGTTCACCTGGTAGGACCCGGCCCGCGCCACGTCGGGCGTGACCACCTCGCCCCCGGGGTGACGGATGTAGGCCAGGCCGACCGCGCCGCCCACCGTCTCGCCCCAGGCGCCCGACGTGACCTGGCCGACCGCGACGCCGTCGCGCAGCACCAGCTCGCCGCCCCAGATCATCGCGCCGGGGTCGGCCAGCACCAGCGAGACCAGCCGCCGCCGGGGGCCCTCGGCCCGGGCCTTCTCGACCGCGTCCCGGCCCAGGAACGCGATGTCGGTCCGCAGCTTGCACGCGAACAGCAGCCCGGCCTCGGCCGGGCTAAAGTCCGGGGTCAGCTCCCGGCCGAAGGCCCGGTACGCCTTCTCCAGGCGCAGCGACTCGATCGCGTAGTAGCCGGCGTTGACCAGCCCGAGGCCGGCCCCGGCCGCCAGCAGGTCTTCATACACCCCAACAGCAAATTCAGCTGGAACGTAAAGCTCCCACCCGAGCTCGCCCACATAGGTGATCCGCGTCGCGCGCACTGTCGCGTAGCCGAGGTCCACCTCGCGGCTCGTCCCGAACGGGAAGGCCTCGCCGGTGAAGTCGCTGCGCGACACCCGCCCGAGCAGTTCACGCGAGCGCGGCCCCATCACCCCGTATACGGCATACGCGGAGGTGACGTCCACGAGCGAGGCCCGGTACTCGCGCCGGGATCCGCCTGGTGATGTGATCTATGTCGCGCACGGTGCTGGCCGCGCTGCTGACCAGCAGGAACTCGTCGGCGGAGAACCTGGTGACGGTGATGTCGGCCTCGTAGGTGCCGCGCGCGCTGAGCATCCCGGTGTACACGGTCCGGCCGGGCTCGACCCCGATGTCGGCTGTGCACAGCCACTGCAGCACCTGCTCGGCGTCCGGGCCGGTCAGCAGGTACTTGGAGAACGAGGTCTGGTCGAACAGGGCCACACCGGTGCGGGCCGCCCGCTGCTCGGCGGAGGACCAGGGCTGCCAGTTCTGCTGACCCCACCCGTACTCGATGACCGGGCTCTGCCCCGGCGGCGCGAAGAAGTTCGCCCGCTCCCAGCCCATCCGGCTGCCGAAGCTCGCGTTGGCCTGCTTGAGCAGGTGGTAGGCGGGCGAGCGCCGGAACGGCCGCGCACTGGCCAGCTCACGGTTCGGCCAGGGAATCGCGTAATGCAGGCCAAGGACCTCGCCGACCCGGTCGTGCAGCCACTGGTTGTTGCCGTTGAAGGCGGCGAAGCGGCGGATGTCGACCGCGGACAGGTCGAGGCCAGGCTCGCCCTCGACGATCCACTCGGCCAGGGCCCGGCCCGCGCCGCCCGCCGACGCGATGCCGACCGAGTTGAAGCCCGCGCCGACGAAGAAGTTCCGCAGTTCCGGTGCCTCGCCCAGGATGAACTGGTTGTCAGGGGTGAAGCTCTCCGGCCCGTTGTAGAACTTCTTGATCCCGGTCTCGGCCAGGGCCGGGATCCGCGCCACCGCGCTCTCCATCAGGATCGAGAAGTGGTCCCAGTCCTCGTCGAGCAGCCGGAACTCGAACGGGTAAGGCAGCTGGTCGGGCGCGACCCAGGGCTTGGCCTCGGGCTCGAACCCGCCCACGAGCAGGCCGCCCACCTCTTCCTTTATGTAGGTGAAGCCGTCCGGGTCGCGCAGGATCGGGAAGTCGCGGTGCACGCCGTCGACCTGGTCGGTGACCACGTAGAAGTGCTCGGCCGAGTGCAGCGGCACGGTCACCCCGCCCATCGCGCCGACCGCCTTGGCCCACTGGCCCGCGCAGTTCACCACCACCTCGGCCTCGACGTCGCCGGTGTCGGTGCGCACGCCGGTCACCGCGCCGCCCGCGGTCAGGATTCCTGTCACCCGGGTCCGCTCCCGCACCACGACGCCGCGGTCGCGGGCGCCCCGGGCCAGCGCGTAGGTCAGGTCGGTGGGGTTGGCCCGGCCGTCACCGGGCAGCCAGATCGCCCCGGCCAGGTCGGAGACGTCCATGATCGGGTAGAGCTCGGCGGCCCGCCGCGGGCTGATCAGCTCGCACTCCAGCTCATACGCCTCGGCTGTGGCCGCCGTCCGGCGCAGCTGGGTCAGGCGCTCGGGGGTGCGGGCCACGGTGACGCCGCCGCAGCGCCGGAACCCGGTGGCCAGGCCGGTCTCCTGCTCCAGCCGGCCGTACAGCTCGGTGGAGTACTGCACCAGCCGGGTGCCGTTCTCCGAGGCGCGCAGCTGGCCGACCAGGCCGGCCGCGTGCCAGGTGGTGCCGCAGGACAGCTGGCCCTGCTCGAGCAGCAGCACGTCGGTCCAGCCCATCGTGGCCAGGTGGTAGGCGACGCTGGTGCCGATCACGCCGCCGCCGATGATCACGACGCGGGCGCGGGCGGGGAGGGTGGCGGGCGCCGCGGCGGCAGACGGGGCCGGCGGCGGGGCGTCAGTCATCGCGCTGGGCGTCCTCGAGCAGCCGGCCGAAGTCATCGGCGGTAAAGCCGGCGGCGGCGCCCTCGAACCGCTCCATGGCCCAGGACCAGAAGTCGAATTCGATCGGGCTGGTGGCGTTCTGGATCGCGCCCCACAGGGTCCACCCGTACATGCCCACCCGGCCCAGCAGCCAGGCCCGGGCGATCTTGCTGCGCAGCGGTTTCCCGTAGTACGCGGTGACCAGCTCGGCCAGCCCGTCCCGGGACAGCTGGCACTCCCCCGCAATGTTGCCGAGCTCGAAGCAGGGGTCGTTGTTGCCCGAGTACTCGTAGTCGATCAGCCAGATCCTCATCCCGTCGTCGATGAAGTTCGCGGCCAGCAGGTCGTTGTTGCACGGGACCGTGCCGCCGTCGCGGACGGCCAGCGCGGCCCGGGCCGCGTCGAAGGCCGGCTTCAGGTCGCCGTACCCGTCCGGGATCCTGAAGCCGCGGGACATGGCCACGTCCAGGTACCGCGGCTGGATGTCGAACATGTCGAAGTCGTTGCCGAACCGCCCGCCCGCGTGCAGGCGGCGGCACGCCTCGGCGACGCGGGGGATGTTGGCGGCCACGTCCTCGTTGCCGTACGTGCGGCCCTCGATGAAACCGATGATCAGCACGCGGTCCTCGGGGCGGTACTCGACCACCGGGGCGCCCGCGCCGGCCTCGGCCGCGGTCACCGAGTTCCGGTACTCGCAGTCCCTGTCGATCGCGAGCAGCTCGCCGCCTGCAGAGGAGATGCGCGCGACGAACGCGCCGTCCGGCGTGGTGACCTTGTAGTTCCGGTTGGTCAGCCCGCCGGGCAGCTCGGTGACCGACCGCGGCGTGGCCGCGAGGCTGGCGGTGCGGCCGAAGAGCGCGTCGAGTTCGGCCCACGAACGATCCGCGCTGCCGGCGACGGGAGCCGGCGCGTCATTTGCGTAATAGCTCTCTCCGGCCATCGGCCTGATCGTCTCCCCTCGCCAGCTAAGGGTCTAGACGCTATTTGGTAACGATAGTGCCCCATCGGGATATCAGGGCGAAAGGGTATGGACACTTAACCGCGCGCGACCGTACGCTACCGCCACTAGCCCGTGGTCCGTCTAGGAGGCCACCATCATGAGTGCTGGCACTGAACCTTCCGTCGGGCAGGAGCGGGACTCCGCTGACCTGGCCCAGTTCGGCTACAAGCAGGAACTCAAGCGGTCGCTCGGGGTGTTCAGCTCGTTCGCCGTCGCGTTCAGCTACATCTCGCCGTCGACCGGCATCTTCACCCTGTTCGCGCTGGGCCTGACCACGCTGGGCGGGGTGTTCATCTGGACCTGGCCGGTCGTCGCGCTCGGCCAGTTCATCATCGCGCTGAACTTCGCCGAGGTGTCCAGCCACTATCCGGTGGCCGGCTCGGTGTTCCAGTGGACCAAGTACCTGGCCAGCCGGAGCTACTCCTGGTTCACCGGGTGGATCTACCTGTTCGCCGGCATCATCACCGTGACCGCGGTGGTGGCCACGCTGCCGCTGGCGCTCATCCCCACGCTGAACGGGCTCGGCTGGCACAGCCTGAACGCGGCCAGCCTGGGCACCCAGGAGATCATCGCGCTGATCACGCTCGCGGTGATCACCGTGCTGAACATCTACGGCGTGCGTCTGGTCGCGATCATCAACAACACCGGGGTGGTGTTCGAGATCCTCGGCATGTTCGTGTTCGCGCTCATCCTGATGGCGTTCCACAACCACCAGGGATTCAAGGTCGTCACGAACAGCGCGGGCATTCATGTCGCGCCGAACACGTTCCTGGCCGCGATGTTCATGAGCCTGTTCGTGATCTACGGCTTTGACACCGCGTCCACGCTGGCCGAGGAGACCAAGGACCCGCGCAGGAACGCGCCCAAGGCGGTGCTGTTCTCGGTCATCGGCGCGTTCATCATCGGCGGGGTGTTCCTGCTCGGCGTGCTGGTCGCGATCCCGAACCTGGGCGACGCGGTGAAGAACGGCTTCGGGCCCGCGGACATCATCGAGGCGAACTTCTCCACCGGGTTCGCCACGCTCTACCTCGCGGTGGTCTCGGCGGCGATCTTCGTGTGCTGCCTGTCGATCCTGGCGGCCACCATCCGGCTGTGCTTCGGCATGTCCAGGGACAACACGCTGCCGTTCTCCAAGCCACTGGCCCGGGTCTCGCCCACCCTGCACACGCCGGTCTGGACCTGCATCGTGGTCGCCGTGCTGGCCGCGGTGCCGTTCCTCAAGTACGCGGGCGTGGGGATCATCGCGATCGCGGCCACCGGCATGATCTACCTGAGCTACTTCCTCGGCAATCTCGTGATCCTGCGGGCCCGGGCCCGGGGCTGGCCCAAGACCGACGCGCCGTTCCGGCTGGGCCGCTGGGGCATGGTGGTCAACATCCTCGGCCTCGTCTACGGCGGGGCCATGCTGATCAACTTCGCCTGGCCGCGCGCGGCCAGCAACCCCAAGCCGAACCAGACCGGCGGCCTGCTCACCTTCGGCGTCGGCTTCCTGAACAGCATCCCGATCCTGTGGACGGTGGCCATCCTCATCGCGGTCATCGGTGCGCTGTACTTCCTGATCGCCGGGCGGAACAAGGAGTTCGCGCCGGTCAAGGCGCCGTCTCCGGACGACCCGCCGGTACCGTCAGCGGGAAGCACGGAGGCGGCCTGAGGCCTCCGGCCGTGTTCTGCTGACGGGGGAAGGGCATGCCGCAACAGCCGAGGATCGGGCGCCGCTCAGCGCTGCGGGGCGCGGGCCAGGCGCTGCGGACCACGGGCAGGCAGCCGCCGGAGATCGTGCGCGGCCCGGGCACCACAGTGCACGCGCAGATCGAGGACTGGCTGGCCGGCGAGATCGCCGTGGGCGCGCTGGTACCGGGTGACCGGCTGCCCACCGAGCACGACCTGGCCGCGTGGTTCGGGGTCAGCCGGATGACGCTGCGGCACGCGCTCGCCGAGCTGGCCCGGCGCGGCCTGGTGACCCGGGCGGTGGGACGGCACGGCGGCACGTTCGTGGCCGAGCCCAAGCTGGAGCAGGACCTGACCACGCTGGCCGGGTTCTCCGAGCAGATGCGGCGGCACGGGATGGTGGCGGGCGCCCGGGTGCTGACCGCCAGCGAGCGCCCGGCCGGGCCGGCCGCCGCGGCGGCCCTGCGGGTCGGCGACGACGACCCGGTCTACGAGGTCCGGCGGATCCGGCTCGCGGACGGCCGGCCGATGGCGCTCGAGCGCTCGCTGTTCCCGGCCGCCCGGTTCCCCGGCATGCTTGACTGCCGCCTGGACGGCTCGCTGTATGAGCTGCTCGAGGTCAAGTACGGGCTGCGGCCGCACCGGGCCAGGGAGAGCCTGGAGCCGGTCACCGCGGGCGTGCGGGAGGCCGAGGCCCTAGAGATCGCCGAGGGCGCGCCGCTGATGCTGGTCGTGCGCACCGCCTACGCCCGGTCCGGCGAGCCGCTCGAGTACGCCAGGGACCTGTTCCGCGGCGACCGCACCCGGGTCGTGGTCTGGACCTCCGAGCTGACCGGCGACCTCTAACCCGTCCGGGGAACCCCGCCTCGCTCCACCCCGTCCGGGGAACCCCGCCTCGCTCCACCCGTCCGGGGAACCCCGCCTCGCTCCACCCCGTCCGGGGAATCCTGCGCCGCCGGTCTCCCGCGCTCCCCCAGCTGCCCCGCTCCCGCACTCCCCGCTGTCGCACCCCTTGCTGCCGCGCCCGCCGCTCCCCATGATCGTGGTGGGTTTTTGTCAAATAGCGCAGGTAATCCACCACGATCATGAACCGGGGCCCCGCGGGGGGCGGGGGACGGGCAACGGGCCGGGGCGGGACGGGCAACGGGGCCGGGGACGGGCGGGTGACGGCGCCGGGGAGCGGCGTAGGCCGCTCCCCGGCACATTCGAGATATTACTTGACATGGGCGGGTGACGCGATACATCGTATGTTCGTGCGCCGGCCCGCACGGAGGCCGGACCGGGGCAGAAAACCACTCACGGGAGGC
This sequence comes from uncultured Actinomycetota bacterium, assembly GCA_963844655.1. Taxonomy (GTDB): domain Bacteria; phylum Actinomycetota; class Actinomycetes; order Streptosporangiales; family Streptosporangiaceae; genus JASHPR01. Next base: position 632,970 of record CAWJPA010000004.1, read on the forward strand.
ACGCGTGACCGCCGGACCTAGGAATAGTTCCGACCGAACGACCGACAGCCATTTTGCCAGCAGCGATGCCGGCGCCTCAAACGGATTTAAGCCCGGCGGATCCCGGTTCAGCCGGATCGCCGCGCTGCCCTGCGGAAGGCGGACCAAGTACCTGGTGGTCGTCTTCTGGGTGGTCGTCATCGCCCTGACCGGGTCGCTGGCCGGCAAGCTGCAGGGCGCGGAGAAGAACGACGCGTCTTCCTACCTGCCCGCCAGCGCGGAGTCGACCCAGGAGCTGAACGCGCAGGCCAGGTTCATCTCGAAGAACATGAACCCGGCCGTCGTGGTCTACCAGCGGGCGTCCGGGATCACCGCGGCGGACTACCGGAAGGCCGCGGCCGACGCGCGCAGCTTCGCCGCCCTGCCCGCCGTGCACGGCCGGGTGACCGGCCCGATCCCGTCCAAGGACCATCAGGCCCTGGAGACGGTCGTCGGGGCGGATCTCGGCTACAACGCCAACATCAGCGGGTTCGTCAGCGGGCTGCAGGCCACGGCCACGAGGGGCGACCCGGGTCTGAGCGTGCACATCACCGGGCCCGCCGCCAGCGCCGCGGATCAGGTCAAGATCTTCAAGGGCATCGATTCAACCCTGCTGTACGCCACCCTGGCCGTGGTCATCGTGCTGCTGTTGCTGACCTACCGCAGCCCGGTGCTGTGGCTGCTGCCGATCATGTCGGCGGGTGTGGCCCTGACCGTGGCCGAGGCCGTCATCTACCTGCTCACCAAGCACGGCCTGACGGTCAACGGCCAGAGCGGCGGGATCCTGGTGGTGCTGGTGCTCGGGGCCAGCACCGACTACGCGCTGCTGCTGATCGCGCGCTACCGCGAGGAGTTGCGCCGGCACGCCGACCGGCACGAGGCCATGGCGGTGGCGCTGCACCGGGCCGGGCCCGCGATCATCGCGAGCGCCGCGACCGTGATCGCGGGCATGCTCTGCCTGCTGGCCGCGGAGTCCGCGGACATCTCCGGCCTCGGCCCGGTGGCGGCCATCGGCATCGGCGTCGGCCTGCTGGCCATGATCACCCTGCTGCCCGCGCTGCTGGTCATCGCGGGCCGGTGGGTCTTCTGGCCGGTCCGGCCGGTGCTGGGGACCGCCGAGCCGACGGCCAGCGGCCTGTGGGCCCGGACGGGCCGCGCCATCTCCGGCCATCCGCGGCGGGTCTGGACGGTTACCGCGCTGCTGCTGGCCTGCGCCTCCCTGGGCCTGATCGGGTTCAAGATCGGGCCGCTGACCACGGCGCAGTCCTTCCGCGGCACACCGCCTTCCGTGGCCGGTGAGCAGGTCCTCGCGCGGCACTTCCCCGGCGGCGCGGGCGAGCCGGTCGCCGTGGTGGGCAACGCGCAGGAGGCGGCGGCGCTGCGCACCGCCCTGGCCCGGACCCCGGGCATCGCCACGGTGACCATGCCGGTGACCAAGGGCGGGCTGACCCTGGTGCAGGGCACGCTGGCCAGCCAGCCGGACAGCCAGGCGGCGTACAACACGGTCGACCGGGTGCGGGCGGCCGTGGACCAGGTGCCGGGAGCCGACGCCAAGGTGGGCGGCGCCACCGCGATCACGATGGATGTCGAGCGGTACGCCACCCGGGACCGGAATGTGATCATCCCGCTGGTGCTGCTGGTGGTGCTGATCATCCTCGGCCTGCTGCTGCGGGCGGTGGTCGCGCCGCTGGTGCTGATCGGGACCGTGATCCTGTCCTTCGGAGCCGCGCTCGGCCTGTCCGCGCTGGCGTTCCGGTACCTGTTCGGCTTCGCGGGTGCTGATACGTCGATGCCGCTGTTCGTGTTCGTGTTCCTGGTGGCCCTGGGCATCGACTACAACATCTTCCTGATGACGCGGGTCCGGGAGGAATCGATCAAGTCCGGCACCCGCCGCGGTGCCGTGGCCGGGCTGGCCGCGACCGGCGGCGTGATCACCTCGGCCGGGCTGGTGCTGGCCGGCACGTTCGCCATGCTGGCCACGCTGCCTTTGGTGATCTTCACCGAGATCGGCTTCGCGGTCGCGATCGGCGTGCTGCTGGACACCATCATCGTGCGGTCCGTGCTGGTCACCGCCCTGAACCTGGACATCGGGCGCCATATGTGGTGGCCGAGCAGGCTGGCGCGGCGATCCAGCGGGTCCGGGCGGCCTAACGGGCTGCCTAGTGGTGACGCGTCCAGCGTGGCCCTATGGTCGTCCAGGCCATTTCCCACGCCTTCAGCCGACGGCGATTCAGCAGCCACCGGACCAGGCAGGCCAGACCCAGCAGCAGGATAGCCAGGGCCGTCGGGCCCATCGCCTCGGCGCTGAGCTCGCGGTTCACCAGCTGGGAGTGCACCAGCGGGGGCCCGGTCGCCCGGCCAGACGCGTCCACCCAGACCAGGACCGTCTGGCCGGCCCGGGTCCCCAGGGACGCAGATACCTGGCCGAAGCGGTACCGGCCGTCCGGCCCGACCCATCGGGCCGGCACCCGCGCCACCGCGCTGTTCCATTGCGTCCGGTATGTGTAGTGAGGCGCCGCGGGCGCGGAGGTCAGCGTCACCGCTGAGGTCTGATGCCACGCCTGCTGGGCGCGCTGCTCACGCAGGCCTCCCTGCTGCGCCCACCGGCCGGCCAGCACCCCGATCAGGGGCGCGCCCACCAGGAACAGCGCCAGCAGGCCGGCCGCGACCGATGACTCGATCCGGTCCGTCCGCCGCCGCAGTGGATTGCGGTCCAGTCCTAGCCGCCGGGCCTGCCGCACAAGCCTGCCCTTGAAAGCGAGCCACCCGTTCCCCGCGAGCCGCCCGATCCGCACCGATTTCTCCTCCGCTTGCCGCCCCCTACCCACGCCATTGTTACTCCGAGCGTTCGGCTGCTTGCAGCCGGGGTACAGCGTGGGCCCGCCCCACCATTTACTACATGGTCCAGCCGAGGCCCAGCAAAACGCCGCCTGGCGATTGCCTGACCGAACCATGACCAAGGCGCGGTGTCAGAGCGAGATCACGGCGGCACCGGTGAACCGATCCGCGGCCAGATCGGCCAGAGCCTGATCAGCCTGGTCAAAGGGGTACGGATGGACCGTGACCCGCAGCCGGAGCTGCTCCGCCAGCCGGAGGAACTCCTCGCCGTCGCCGCGGGTGTTGGAGGTGACGCTGCGCAGGGTGCGCTCCTGGAACAGGTGGGCGTCGTAGTTCAGCGCCGGGATGTCGGTCAGGTAGATCCCGGCGACCGCCAGCGTCCCGCCGCGGTCCAGCGCGGCGAGTGCGGGCGGGACCAGGGTCCCGACCGGCGCGAACATGATCGCCGAGTCCAGCGGCTCCGGCGCCGGGTCAAAGGAATCCTGCGCGGACGCGGCCCCCAGCCCGAGGGCCAGCTCGCGCGCCTTCTCGTCGCGGGTGAACACGTGCACGGCGGCGCCCCCGGCGATCGCGATCTGCGCGACCAGGTGCGCCGAGCCGCCGAAGCCCCAGATCCCGAGCCGACCGCCGGGCGGCAGCTCGGCGCGCTTCAGGGCCCGGTACCCGATGATGCCCGCGCACAGCAGCGGCGCGAGCTCGGCGTCGCTGAACCCCGCGGGCAGCTCGTACACGTAGGCGTCGGCCGCGACCAGGTACTCCGCGTACCCGCCCGGGATGTCCCAGCCGGTGTAGACGGAGTTCGGGCAGAGATTCTCCAGGCCCCGGCGGCAGAACCGGCAGGAGCCGTCCGTGCCCGCGAGCCAGGCCACGCCGACCCGGTCCCCCGGCCCGAACCTGACCACGCCAGGTCCGGCCGCGACCACCTCGCCCACGACCTCGTGGCCCGGGGTGACGTCGGGTGCCTTCGGCGCCAGGTCCCCCTCGGCCAGGTGCAGGTCGGTGCGGCAGACCCCGCACTTCAGCACCCGGATCAGCAGCTGGCCCGGTCCGGGTTCTGGAACATCGGTGTCGATGAGCCGCAACGGGCCGCCGGACACCGGCCCGGGCTCGTGCACCACCCACGCCCGCATCCGCCCAGGCTACGCCGGCACCTGGCCCGAAATCCGGTGGTGGTCAGGCCGGCCGCAGGTAATATTGGGGCCATGAATTTCGGTCAGGTCACGACGACGCCGGGCGAATCCCGGCGCGATGCGGCGTGACCTGACATAACGCCAAAGGCCCCGGGTACAGCCATCCCGGGGCTTTTTCCGTTTTCAACGGCAATTGGCAGCGGGTATGGAGTGCCAACGGGGCCTCGGACAAGGAGGCACCCATGCCCACCAGCCAAGTCCCCGGCCCATACCGCGCGGGCCAGGTCGCGCTGGCCGATCCGCCCGACCACCGGCGGCTGGGCCGCGAGCTGAAGCTGTTCACCACCGATCCCCTGGTCGGCGCCGGGCTGCCGCTGTGGCTGCCCGACGGCGCCGTGATCCGCGCCGAGCTGGAGCGGCTCGCCGCCGAGGAGGCGGTCCGCGGCGGCTGCCAGCGGGTCTTCACCCCCGTGCTGGCCAAGCGCGAGCTGTTCGAGCGGTCCGGGCACTGGGACAAGTTCGCCGACGACATGTTCCCGCCGATGAAGGTCGGCGGCGAGGAGTTCGTGCTGCGCCCGGCGAACTGCCCCCATCACGCCCTGGTCTACGCCTCGGAGCAGCGCAGCGTCCGTGACCTGCCGGTCCGGCTGGCCGAGCTGGGCAGCATGTTCCGCAGCGAGCTGTCCGGCGTGCTCGGCGGCCTGTCCCGGGTGCGGCAGATCAACCTCGACGACACCCACGTGTTCTGCGCCCCCGACCAGGTCCAGGACGAGATCGCGCGGGGGGTGGACGCGGTGCGCCGTTGCTGCGGGCTGCTCGGCATCGACGTCACCCGCTACCGGCTGTCCCGGCGCGGCAGCGGCGACGGCTACCTGGGCCCGGGCGATCTCTGGGCGGCCGCCGAACGCCAGCTCGCGGCCGCGCTCGGCGAGCTCGGTATCGATTACGACGACGCTCCGGGCGAGGCCGCGTTCTACGGGCCGAAGATCGATGTGCAGGTCACCGACCCGGCGGGGCGTGAGGAAACCCTGTCCACCGTGCAGCTGGACTTCAATCAGCCCGAACGCTTCGGTCTCGGCTTTATCGGCTCCGACGGGGCGAAACACCGTCCGGTGATGATCCACCGGGGCGTGCTGTCCGCGATGGAGCGGATCATCGCCTATCTCATCGAGCGGTACGACGGGGCGTTCCCGCCCTGGCTGTCACCGGTCCAGGTGCTGGTCCTGCCGGTCGGTGATGACCACGCCGAACGGGCCAGGAGCGTGGCGGACCAGCTTCGCGCCTCCGGCCTGAGGGCCGGATGCGAGGTGGCCGGCGCCACCCTCAGCGCCCGGATCCGCCGGGCCAGGAAGGTCCCCTACGTCGCCGTGATCGGCGACAGGGAGATCGGCAGCGGGGCCGTGGCGCTCCGGCTGCGCGACGGCAGGCAGGTAGGCAGCGTGGGCCTGCCGCAGCTGATCTCGGAGATATCCCAGCAGGTCAGCGACCGGTCCCTCAAACTCGGCTTCATGGGGTAATCAGCGGACTAGCTGCAGGTGGCGAGACTTGACGGAATTTCCTGAAGAAGAGGAGCAGCAGAATGGCGGGTCGCGCGTCTTTCTAAACGTGGGCCTCGATGACCTCGGCGCAGGTGCCGCTGTGGAGCTTCATGAGCCTGCCCGGCCAGATACCCGGGCAGGCGCGGAAGCTGCTGTCACGGCGCTTTACCAGCAGAGTGCATTGAGCCTAATTCGGCTGGCTTACGTCATGCTTGACGACCTGCCGAGTGCAGAGGATGTCGTGCAGGAGGCCTTTTACGGCCTTTACCGGCGCTGGGATCGGCTGAAGGATCCCGACAGCGCGATGTTCTACGTGCGCACATCCGTGCTGAACGGCTGCCGCTCGGTGCGGCGGCGGCGAGCGGTGCGGCGCAGAGGGCTGGCCGATGAGCTGCCCGCGGTGTCCGCTGAGACGGTGGTCCTCAGCGGCGAGGAACGGGAAGAAGTGACCCGCGCGGTCCGGGGGCTGCCGTTTCGCCAGCGTGAGGCGCTGGTGCTGCGCTACTACTCGGATCTTTCCGATGAACAGATCGCGCGGGTGATGGGGATCGGGCCGAGCACTGTGAGGTCCACCATGCACCGGGCCCTCGAGGCGCTGGGCCGAGCCCTGAGGGAGACGTCATGACACGGCTTGAGGACAGGCTCCGCCGAGCCATTCACGCCAAGGCTGACCAGGTCTCATCCGACGCGGTGCCGCCGCTGCGCCTGCCTGCGCGACGTCGGCGTTCCTTTTCTCTCGCGCACGGTGGCGGCGAGAGGATGGGTGCGCCGGCGTGGCGCAGGTGGTTTGCGCCTGCGGCCTCCGCCGCCCTGGTCATCGGCGTGATCGCGGGCTCGGTCACGGTTTCCCGTCTGGTGCTCGGAGGGGAGGCACCAGACGGGTCGGGGGCGGCGGCCCCCGCTAATCTCCCGACCTGGAACCGGGCGGCCGCGTGGGTCGCCGGCCAGGTCAGCCGGTCCGCAGTGGTGGCCTGCGACCCGGCCATGTGCCGGCTGCTCACGGCACACAAGGTGAGCCACCTGGATGAGCTGCTGCCCACCACGGCCAGCCCGCTGCAGTCCGAGGTCATCGTCGCGACCGCGGCCGTGCGCCAGCAGTTCGGCAGCCGGCTCAGCTCGGTGTACGCCCCGACGCTCATCGCCGCCTTCGGCTCGGGTGCCGCACGCACCGAGATCCGGGTGACCGCGCCCCAGGGTGTGGCGGCCTACCGGTCGGCGCTCAGCCAGGATCTGGCCGCCAGGAAGTCGGCCGGAGCCGAGATGGTGAGCAACCCCCGGCTCAAGGTCTCGGCCACCGCCAGAACGCAGCTCGAGGTCGGCCGGGTCGACCCGCGGCTGATGATCGTGATCGTGTCCATGGCCGCCCAGCAGCCGGTCACCGTCGTCTCGTTCAGTGACGCGGGCCCGGGCGCGGGAGCCAGCAGCCCGTTCCGGGCCGCCGAGCTGGTCGGGGCTCCCGGCACTGACCGGTCCACCTTCGTGCAGCCGATGATCGCCCTTATCCAGGCGCAACAGGCCCCGTACCTTCCCGCGCGGGCCAGCGTGACGCAGGTTCACGGTCACACCGCCCTCTACATCGAGTACACGGCGCCCAGCCCGCTCGGGCTGCTCGGTCCCCCCAGCCCGTAACCAGACGGCTGGCCACCGCTCCCCCACCCGGCTCCATCCGGTCGGCCTGGTCCTGGCGATAAACTTCGGCGGGCGATGACGCAGCGCTAGCACCACCTATCTGCACGCGGCAGCAGAGACGAAGGTGAAATGGATGAGCCCGCCCGGCGGCCGCCCCGCTATCCCCGCCACGAACTTCTGGCGCAGCTTCGTCTTCGCCGGGCAGGGCGTGTGGCACGCCGTGCGGCACCAGCGGAACATGCGGGTCCATCTGGCCGCCGCGGTGGCCGCGGTCGCGGCCGGCCTGGTCCTGCGGATCAGCGCCGTCGACTGGGCCTGCGTGCTGCTGGCCATCGGGATGGTACTCACCGCCGAGATGCTGAACACGGTCGCCGAGGCGCTCGTCGACCTGTGCACCGACGAGTATCATCCGCTGGCGAAGATCGCCAAGGACACGGCCGCGGGCGCGGTGCTGATCTCCTCCGCCGCGGCGCTGGGTGTGGGTATCGCGGTCTTCCTGCCCCGCCTGCTGAAGTCGGCGGGGTGAGCGGCGGTGGCGGCGTCGTTCGACGAACTGCTGGCCGAGGGGTCCGGCGTTCCGGTCGAGGGCTGGGATTTCTCCTGGTTCGAGGGCCGGGCCACCGAGGAGCGCCCGCCCTGGGGGTACTCCCGGCTGCTGGCGCAGCGGATGGCCGCGGCGCACGCGGCGCTCGATCTCGACACCGGCGGCGGGGAGGTCCTGGCGCAGATCCCGCGCCCGCCACCGGTCCTGGTGGCCACGGAGTCCTGGGCCCCGAACCTGCCGATCGCCCAGCGCAACCTGGCCCGGGTCGGGGCCAGCGTGGTGAGCGTGGGCGAGGACGGCGACCTACCGTTCCGGGCGGGCACGTTCGGCCTGGTGGTCAGCAGGCACCCGGTCGATACTCGGTGGGACGAGGTCGCGCGGGTCCTGGTCCCCGGCGGCGCGTTTCTGTCCCAGCAGGTCGGGGCCGGATCCGTCCGGGAGCTGACCGACGCCATGATGGGCCCGCAGGAGGTCAGCCAGAGCCGCGACCCGCGCCTCGCGGTGGCCGAGGCCACGGCGGCCGGCCTGGAGGTCGCCGACCTGCGCACGGCCGCGCTGCGGATGGAGCTCTACGACGTCGCCGCCGTCATCGTGTTCCTGCGGAAGGTGATCTGGACCGTCCCCGGCTTTACCGTTGACGCCTACCGGCCGCAGCTAGCCGAGCTGCACCAGCGGATCCAGGACGGCGGGCCGTTCATCGCTTACGCCCAGCGCTTCCTCATTGAGGCCCGCAAGCCCGCTCCGTAGGGGGCCGGACCCCGCGTCGGCCGCCGACCCGGGGGCCCCGCGCAGGGCACCGCGCACCGGGCCTTACCCTCGGTGAGGGGCGACTTCGGGGGAGGGTATGAAGCTGATCTCTTGGCTGGCTGCGGGGGGTGTCGCCGGCTGGGGAGCCGCACGGCTGGCGGGTGCCGACCGCATCCGCAGCGTGGAGGCGCCCGTCGCGCCGCTGCTGTCGTTCACGCCACAGGTCACCGCCGCTGCGCTGGTGAGCTCGGTGCTGCTGCGGCGCAAGGGCGCGGCCGCCACCGCGCTGGTGGCCGGGGCGGCGCTGACCGCCGCCGTGCTGCCGCGGGCAGTCAGGCGCCCGCAGCCACAGGCCGACGGGCCGCTGCTCCGGGTGCTCACCGCGAACCTGCTGGTTGGCCGGGCGGCCGAGGAGACCGTGGTCGGCCTGGTGCGGCAGAAGGACATCGACGTCCTGTTCCTGCAGGAACTGACCGAGACCGCGGTGACCCGGCTCAAGCAGGCCGGCCTCAACGACCTGCTGCCGCACGAGGTGACCGATGTGCGCGGCGCCAGCGCGAGCGGGTCTGGCATCTACGCCCGGCGGCCGCTGACCGACGGGCTGCAGCTTCCGCGCGCGGCCGTGGCCCTGCCCACGGCCCGGATCGACCTCGGCGACGGGCGGTGCGCGGAACTGGTCTGCGTTCATGCTCATCCGCCGAATCCGCCGCTGCGGGCCCGGGTGGCCCGGTGGCGCCGGGAGCTGGCCAAGCTGCCCGCACCGGCGGATCCCCCGCGCGTGCTGGCCGGGGACTTCAACGCGACCGAGGATCACGCGCCGTTCCGGCGGCTGCTGCGCCGCGGCCATATCGACGCGGCCGCGGAGATGGGCAAGGGCCTGGTCCCCACCTGGGGGCCGGTGGGGGGACCCGGGCTGCTCACGCTCGACCATGTCCTCATCGACCCGCGGTGCGCGGTCCAGGCCGTCTCGGTGCACCCGCTGCCTGGTAGTGATCACCGGGCGGTCTGCGCCGAGTTCCGGCTGCCGGGGTGACCCGCATCAGTCGCGACCTGGCCCGGCCAGTTCCGAGACGAAGTCCCTGAGCAGCCGGGCGAAGTCGTCGGCACTGGTGTCGTGGACCAGCGTGGCCATCTCCTCCGCATCCGACCCCACCACCACCCGGGCGGGCGGGTCGTCCGAGCGCAGGATGTTCTCCACTGCCACCGCCACCTGGTCGGGATCGGCGGTGGCGGGCTCGGTCTCTGTGTGCGCGGTCATCCCCTGGAATGCGGCCCGGTAGGGCGACCCTTCGGCCACCCGGTAGCTGCCGCGCGAGTCGGCCATCTCGGTCTTGAACAGCCCGGGCGCGACCACCGTGACCCGGATGCCGAATCCGTGGACCTCGGCGTCGAGCACCTGGCTGGCGCTGGCCAGCGCCGCCTTGGAGGCGGAGTAGAAGCCGCCGAACGGCGCGGGCAGGACATCGTTCATGGACGTCACGTTCACGATCCGGCCGCCGCCCTGGGCGCGCATGACCGGCACGGCCGCCCGGGCCAGCCGCAGCGGCCCGAAGAAGTTCACCTCGAAGATCCGGTGCGCCTCGCCGTCGGGTGTCTCCTCGAGGGGCGCCAGCGTCCCGGTGCCCGCGTTGTTCACCAGCGCGTCGATCCGCCCGGCGATGCCGGTCACCGCCTCGATCGCGGCCGTGGCCGCCGCCGGATCGGCGATGTCGGCCGTGATCGGGGTTACGCCCTCCGGCAGGGCCCCGCGCGACGGGTTCCTGGACGCCGAGAACACGCGGTCCCCGGCCGCGGCCAGGCGCCGCACCGTGGCCAGGCCGATCCCGCTGCTTCCTCCGGTGACCAAGACAACCGCCATGGCCTCACCGTAGCCGCCCGACAGGAAGTGGCTTCTGCAATGTCATCAGTTGCTTGCATACTTTCCGTTTTGGCGGGCAGCTGAATGCCATGAGAATCTGGCGTCACAGTGTGCCGGGCTTCCTGGTCTGGCTGTTCTGGGTTCTGGTGGCGGTCATCCTGATTATACTGGCGGCGCTTGTCATTCATCACTTTGGCGGCGCCAGCCTTTCCCTCCACATCGGCGACTTCTTCCTCAACGTCGGCGTCAGGTAGCTGAGCAGGGGGTTTGCTGGTCACGCTCGCGAACGCCACCCCGCGCCCCGTGGCATCGTAATAGGTGTCTCTCACAGGAGGCCGCGCCTTTAACGGCGCGCTCAAGAACGGCGCATCATTGGAATGGGCATCGGCTGTTATACTCGGTGCGGTAACCGGCGGAATTGATCCTGTTATGCGGCCGCCGTGCCGTTCACGATGACAGCCCGCTGGCCACGATCTGGATAAGCGCAGAATCGGACAGCCCGGTGGCGCCGACCACCAGATCGCGCATTGCCGCGCACCAAGGGCATTACTACCTCACTCCGCGTGGTCCTCACCTGCCTGTATGAACCCCGCAGCCCCGATCAGGTTGACCGCGACCGGCTTCTGTCGGCCGTGGGCGGCCGAGCCCAAAATTCTTGTATCAACACGTCCGGGCTGGGTTCTTACTAATCGGGGCCGGCTGGTGCCAGCCAGGGAACTGGGTGGCACCAGCCGACAGGGGGTTAATCCCGACCGGTCGCGAAGGTGTCCGGCGGCGGGGCGGGCGACGGTTCCGCCCGGGTGTCGGTGACGGGCTTCGCGGCCGCGGTGAAGCGGTCAAGCTCGCCGCCGTGCAGCACCCGGCCGGGGAACGGGTCGCCGGCGGCGCGCCGGGACAGCCCGGCCACGGGCAGGCCGTGATCGGCGGCGGCCACGATCAGGTTGCCGAACCTGCGGCCGCGCAGCACGGCCGGCTCGGCGATCAGGCAGGCATCGAGGAAGACGGACCGCACGGTGGCCACCTGGGCGCGGGCGTGCCGGAGCGGGGGGCCGTCGCCGATGTTGGCCGCGTAGAGGCCCGGGCCGCGCAGCGCCCTGGCCGCGGCGAGCGCGAACTCCACGGAGGTCAGGTGGGCCGGGGTGCGGGCCTTGGCGAACAGGTCCGCGACCACCACATCAAACGATCCGGCCGGGACCTGCTCCAGCACGGCGCGGGCATCCCCGACCCGGACCCGCACCCGTCCCGGCCCGCGGCGGCGCTGGTCCAGGGGCAGCCGCCGCCGGACCAGGTCCACCAGCGCGGCGTCCCACTCGACGGCGAGCTGGCTGGACCCGGGCCGGGTCGCCGCCACGTACCGGGCCAGGGTCAGGCCCCCGCCGCCGAGGTGCAGCACGCGCAGCGGCTGGCCGGCCGGGGCGGCCAGGTCGACCAGGTGGCCGAGCCACCGCATGTACTCGAACTCCAGGTGCCGCGGGTCGCCGAGGTCGACGTGGGACTGCGGGGTGCCGTCCAGCAGCAGCGTCCAGGCCCCGGGCCGGCCGGGATCGGCCACGAGCTCGGCCACGCCGGAGTCGACCGGAATGGCTGAGTCATTGCTGGCCGACTCACTGCTGGCCGGGCCGCTGCCCCGCTGCCGGTTCGACATACCCCCGAGCCTCGCACCGCCCTGGTCTACCCGAGCATGACCTGCCGGTCTAACGGCAGCACCGCGCCGTTCCTGGCCGTCGGCGCGGGCAGCGACAGCTCGAACACCGAGCCCTGGCCCACCGTGCTGCGGGCCCCGACCGAGCCGTGATGGGCCTCGGCGATCGCCTTCACCACCGCGAGACCGAGACCGAACCCGCCGGTCTCCCGGCTGCGGCCGGTACCCACCCGGGTGAACCGGTCGAAGATATGCCCGATATCGGCGGCCGGGATGCCGGAACCCGAGTCCGTGACCGCAAAGATGATCTTGTCGCCCACGCGCCTGGTGGCCAGCTCGATCCGGCCGTCGGGGTCGGTGTGATCGACGGCGTTCTCGATTAGCGCGTCCAGGGCCAGGGTCAGGCGGTCCCGGTCGGCCAGCACGCTGGCCTCGGTCAGGGTGCCGAGCGCCCACTTCCGCGGGGTCTGGCTCCACCGGTGCAGGATGTCCATCACCAGCTCGGCGGCGTCCACCGGGGCGAGGCGCAGGAAGTCCGGGCTGTCCGTCGAGGCCAGGAGCACCAGGCGGTTGGCCAGCCGGCGCATCCGGAGCAGTTCGTCCACGGCCACCCGGGCGTCCCTGGCCACGGCCTGATCGGTGGCGGCATGGGTGATGAGTTCGGCGTGGCCGAGGGCGATGGTGATCGGCGTGCCCAGCTCGTGCGAGACGTCCTGGAGGAACTGACGCTGCTGGCTGAGCAGCAGCAGGTTGTGCTCGGAGACGCGCTTGATCTCCTCCAGGGCCGTCTGCCGCCGCCGGGCGTGCCACACCATGACCACGAACATCGCGGCCAGCAGCGGGACCTCGGCCAGGTAATCGCCGTCCTGCTTCCCGCGCAGGACCTGCCAGCCGATCAGGCCGCCCGTGGACAGGGTCACGACCGCGACCGTGAGCAGCGTGGACCCGAGGTGCCAGAGGCGGAAGCCGTAGATCGTGGTCAGGCTGATCCAGATGATCAGGAACGGGACCGTCTGCCAGGCCGGGATGAGGCGCATGGCCAGCAGGTTCAGCACGATGAACACGGCCCAGGCGATGTCCAGCCGGTACGTGCGAACGAACTTGCGGATCTTGTCGCCGCGCAGCCGCGGCGGGCCCCAGGCGTGGCGGGTGCGGAACCCGCTCGTGGCCCCTGCTACCGCAGGCTCAGTTGACACTGGCATCTCTTTCGTTCCGCTGCTCCGCGGCTACCGAATCTTACGGCTTTCTGCAGGTTTGTTTCTATGAAACCCCAAGGCAGGCGCCCCGGAGCTCAGTTCCCCTGAGCCAGCTGGACGAGCCAGTCGCGGCTGGCCGCGGCGATCCGGTCCGGCACCCCGAGCTCCTTGAGCAGCTCGGCCGCGGCGGCCATCTCGTCGGCGCGCCGCACCGCGTGAGCGAGGCTGCCCTGCTCGAGGCGGTCCAGCATGGCCTGCCCGATCTCGCCCGCGATGCTGTCCCGCAGCCACTCCTCGCAGCCCGCGGCCTGCCCGGCCCGCAGCGACTCGGTGACTGCGGCCGCCATCCCCTTGTAGAACACGCTGCGGACCAGCTTGCGGCTGGCGGCCGTGCCCGCAGGCCCGGGCAGCACTTCGGCGTTCCCGCCGAGGCCGTTGAGCGCCGCGGCGACGTCTTCGGCGGCCGGCCCGCTGACCAGCATCGGCGCCCGGATCCCGCGGCCGGGCACCGGCGCCATGATGGCGACGTCGGCGAACGCGACCCCGCGTTCGGCGGCCAGCTCCGCGAGCTGCTGCTTGAGCCCGGCGGATGACGTGTTCAGGTCCGCGTACAGCGCCCCGGGGGCGATGCCGGGAGCCGCGGCGCGGAGCGCCGCCGCGGCTTCGTGGGCCGTGGTCAGGCTGATCACGAGCCCGGCGCCCGCGCAGGCCTCGGCGTCGCTGCCGGCCGAGATGATCCCGTCGGGCCCGGCGGTGACCGGGTCGTAGCCCCGCACGGTCGCGCCCGCGGCGACCAGGTCGCCGCTGATGGCCGTGCCCGCCTCGCCGAGGCCGAGGACGGCCACCACCCGGATCGCGCCCGTCACGGAACGGTCACCGGCCCCGTGGTGCCCGGCCCCGTGATGCCCGGCCCGTGATTCCCGGCCCCGTGATTCCCGGCGCCGTGATTCCCGGCGCCGTGATGCCCGGCGCTGTGCTGGCCGGTTCGTCCACCGGCGGCGTGCCGTGGGTGTGGAATGTGTCGATGGTCTTCAGCCCCCAGGCCTGGCCCTTGGCCCGCTCGGCGGCGGTCCACGTGATCGGGGCCCAGTCCGGGGCCAGCACCAGCCGGGCGCCCGCGTTGCACAGCTCGACCCGGTTGCCGCCTGGCTCCCACACGTAGAGGAAGAACGTCTGCTGGATCGCGTGCTTGTGCGGCCCGGTCTCGATGTGGATGCCGGCCTCGAGGAACACGTCCGCCGCGCGCAGGATGTCCTCGCGCTGATCGGTGGCGAAGGCCACATGGTGCAGCCGGCCCGATGACCCGGTCCAGTCCGCGGTGTAGACGAGGTCGTAGGTCTTGTCGCTCACGTGGTACCAGACCGCGGTCGGGACGCCGTCGTCGCCGACGATCTGCTCGGTGAGGCGCGCGCCGAGCACGTCGGGGAGGAACCTGGCCATGGCCGGGATGTCCCGGGCCAGGTAGTTGACGTGGTCGATGCGGCGCACGTTCGCGCCCCGTCCCGGGAACGGCCCGGCCTGGTTCTTCAGCGCCGGCCGGCGGCCGTCAGGCGGGACGTACCAGTCGCTGTCCCAGTAGATGCCGTACTCGTGCCCGTCCGGGTCGGTGAACAGGTACGTCGCGCCGATGCCGTGCTCGCCGTCGATCCAGCCCCGGCCGAGCCCGGCCGCCTCAATGGCCGACGTTCGGCGCTGCAGCGCGTTCGGCCCGGCCGCGCGAAGCCAGGTGCGCCCGATCTCAGAGCGGGCGGACCCGGTCACCTTGACCGTGAACGCCTCGTAGTCGTCCCAGGAATGCAGGTAGACCGAGTCACCGGCCCGGCCGACCTCGCTCATGCCCATCAGCCGGACGAAGAAGTCCACGGTCTCGTCCGGAACCTCGCTCAGCAGTTCCACGGCCCCCACGTGCGCAATGTCACGACTGCGCTCGACGGGCATCCGATCGACCTCCTGGTGGGCGGGTGACCGGTGCGCGAGAGGCATCCAGGTCGCGCAGCGCCTCGATGACACTGTCGATGTGCCGGTGCATGGCCCGCTCGGCGGCGTCGGCGTCGCCCGCGACGACCGCGTCGACGATCACCTCGTGCTGCGGCAGCGAGACCGCGGGGCGTCCCGGCACCAGGGCCAGGTGGAACTGGTGCCGCACCATCTGCCCGCGCAGCTGGTCCAGGATCCGGGCCGAGGTCTCGTGCTTGGCGATCGAGCGGATGGTGGCGTGCAGCTTCGCGTTAAGCTCGCTGTACTGCAGCAGCTCCCCATTCTTCCAGGCTGCCTTCATGTCCCGCACGATCTGCCGCAGGTCGGCGCGGTCGTCCCGGGTCGCCCGCTGCGCGGCCCGGGCGGCGCACAGCCCTTCAAGCGCCCGCCGCACCTCGGTGATCTCGATCGCCTCCTCGATCGAGACCGTGCGGACCCGGGCGCCCCGGTTACGCCGCACCTCGACCAGGCCTTGGGCGGCCAGGGACTGCAGCGCGGTCCTGATGATGAAGCGGGTGGTGCCGAAGTGCTCGCACAGGTCTGCCTCGACCAGACGCTGGCCCGCGATGTAGTCGCCGCGCAGGATCGCCTCCCGGAGCGACTCGGCAACGTCGATCTCACCGGTCATCTGGTGCCTGCTCCCCCTCGTCCGCTCATCGCCTGTCATTCATATCAAGATCCCCCGCGACTTCACGCAGGGTACTCAGGCTCAGCGCGGCCGCAACGCCCGGGATTCCCGTCATGCCGGGTTTTCCGGATTCGCGGTGCCGCGCCCGGCCAGCAGCCGGCTGTTGCCGACGGTCATGCGCTTGACCTCTTTCTCGGTGAACCCGGCGGCCAGCATGGCGTCGGCCATCAGCGCCAGGCCATCCTCGACCGGCGGGTTGTGGGGCTGGCCCAGGTCGGTCGTAACGATGGTCGCGTCGACGCCGGTGGCCCGGATGTTCCCGACCATCTCCGGCCACGGGTACTTGCCGGTGAGCGGGGTGGTGAGGCAGCGCTCCAGGAAGGCGCCCAGGTCAGCGAGGTGCTTCTGGTCATCAAGGGGCAGGTTCTGCTGCGGGAACTCCGGATGGGTGATCACGATCTGGCGCACGCCGATCCCGGCCGCCGCACTGACCACGGCGAAGATCTCGCGCCGTCCCAGATGGCCGGTGGCGAGCACCAGCCCGTGCTCGGCGACGAGCTCGAGCACGGCGCGGGTGCGCGGCAGCACGTTCCCGTCCACGCCGAGCACCTCGACCGGCTCGGCGTCCAGGCCCCGGCGGCGCAGGTCATCCTGGAGCTCCAGCCACATCGGCGGCGTGGCCCCTGGAGGCAGGTCGTGAGCCGTGCGCCGGTGGTTCGCCGCGTCCACGGTCGGCATCCAGACCACCCGCGCGCCCTCCCGGGCGGCGATCTCGACCGCCATCGGGTTGAGCCCGCCGACCGCGCTGTTGAGCGCGATCGCGCCGAGCGCGTCGCAGCCGGGGACGGCCGCGTTGACCACCGAGGCCCGCTCGGCGGTGGGGACGTAGTGCGACTTGAGCACGAACCCGGCCAGGCCCACCCGCAGGAACGCCCGCGCCAGGTCGACGTCGTTGATCCGCCGGCGCATCACGTCGGGCGCAACGTGCACGTGCAGGTCGTAGCTGCCCCGGACCAGGCGACGGGCAGCGTCGGACGGCGTGGCACCCTGGGGGAGCATGGCCGAGCTCTCGCTCATGCCGCCTCCTGAACGACTCCTGTGTTAACGGCCTCGAGCAGCACATGCTCATCCAGCCGGGTTAGCTCGCCAACCATCGCTCCCTGGTAGAAGACTGCCACTCGATCGCAGAGCTCCGCCAGTTCCTGGTTGTCGGTTGAGCACAGGATGACGACCGCTCCCCCGTCGGCGATGGCCCGGATCAGCCGGTGCATCTCCCCCTTGGCGCGATATCAACCCCCCGGGTCGGGTCGTCGAGCAGCAGGTCTGCGGCTCCAGTTCCAGCCACTTGGCGACACGACCTTCTGCTGGTTGCCCGGACAGGGACCGGCCATGGAGTGACGACTGGCTGACGTCGAGCCGCGCGTCTGCTCCGCGCGGCGGCGCAGCGCCGGCGCCGGATCAGCCGCCCGTCCGGTGCAGTGCGATGGACCTGACCTGCGCGATGTCTCCCACAGCGGTTGTCGAGCATGAGACCGACCCCGGCGTCCCGCTCACCAGGGCCACCCCGGCTGCCACCGCGGCCCGGTGGGGCCGCGGCACCGGCGCGCCGCTCGGCATCAGCACCTGACCGGTCCGCGGCCGCGATCCCCCGGCCATCAGGTCGAGCAGATCCTGGTGGCCGGCGCCGACCAGGCCGGCCAGCCCCACGATCTCACCCGGCCGCACGGAGAGGTCCACGGCCGGGCCGCCGGCCACCACGGACACGCCCTTGATCTGCATCGGCTGGCGGGCGGCGGCCACGGTTGCCGCCGGGGACCGTGCCCCCGGGCCGCCGCCCGCGGTCTTGGTGCCGAGCATCGCGGACACGATGGTGGGGATGTCGACCTCCGCGCGCGAACGGCGGCTGACCACGGTCAGGCCGTCGCGCAGCACCGTCACCTCGTCGGCGACGTTGAGCACCTCCTCGAGGATGTGCGAGACGAAAACCACGCCGGTCCCCGGGCCCGCAGCGCCTCGACGATGCGCAGCAGGTTGTCGGTGGAGGCCGATTCGAGGGCCGAGGTGGGCTCGTCGAGCACGAGCACGCTGGGCTCGGTAAGCAGCGCCCGGGCGATCTCCACCAGCTGCTGATCGGCGAGCGGGAAGTCGCTCAGCGGCCGGGTGACGTTCAGGCACAGCCCGAGCTCGGCCAGGACGGGCGCGGCCCGCCGGGCCATCGCCCGCCGGTCCAGCAGGCCGTGCCTGCGGATCTCGCGCATCGAGAACAGGTTGGCCAGCACGCTCAGGTCGGGGAACAGGCTGAGCTCCTGCGAGACCACCGCGACGCCGCCCCGGGCGGCGTCCGCCGTGCTGGCGAACGCCACCCGGGCGCCGTTGTTCATGAGGTAGCCGGAGTCGGGCCTGACCGACCCGGTGAGGATCTTCACCAGCGTCGACTTGCCCGCGCCGTTCTCGCCGAGCAGCGCGTGCACGGTGCCCGGCCGGACGGCGAAGTCGGTCGGCTCAAGCGCTACGACGCCGCCGTAGCGCTTGCTGACCCCGGTCGCCTCGAACATCGATCCCGCCCTAGCCGATGGCCGACATCGGCTTGAGGTACTTGCCCGGGTCGGCCAGCTCGGCGTCGACCTCCTTCTTGAAGTAGGCCAGCCGGGTCGCCGCGTCCTTCTGCCGGGCCAGGATCTGCTCGATGTTGGAGCTGTTGACGACCAGCGCGCCCGGGTCCCACCAGCCGGTCGGCAGCTTCGTGCCCTTGAGCGTGTGCTCGGCGAGCAGCGAGACCGCGATGTAGCCCTTGAGCCAGTGCTCTGGCGACACCAGCGCCTGCACGTACCCCTGGGCCACGCCAGCGAGCGAGTTGGGGTCGAGGTCGTCGGCGCCCACCAGGTAGTGCTGGCCGGTCTTCTTCTCGATCTCGTACAGCGATGCCGAATCCTGGCTGCCCGGCCCCACGTAGGCGATCGCGTGCGGGTGTGCCTGGACTGCCGAGCTCCACGCGGCGTAGTTCGACGACGGCTCCTGCGTCGAGTCGAAGTTGATGAACGTGATCCCCGGCTGGGCCTTCTTCACGGGTCTGCATGAAGCTCTGGTTGCGGGCGGTCAGCACGGGCAGCCCGGGGTGTCGGTGCCGATGAGGATCTGGCTCTTCGCGTTCGCGGGGATCTTCGGCAGCAGGGCGTTGGCTAGGTCCACCCCGAGCGTGACGTTGTCGTTGCCGATGAACAGGGTCACCTTGGAGCCCGGGGGCGGCGGCGTGTCCACGGCGATCGTCGGGATCCCGGCCGCCTCGGCCTGCTGGAACGGCCGGATGAACAGGTCGGGGAAGAGCGTGGCCAACGCGATCCCGTCCTTCGAGGTGTTCTCCGCCGCCTGGAACTGCTGCACCTGCTGCGGGCCGTTCGCGCCCGGCGGCGCCACGTTGCTCAGCGTGATCCCGCTCACCTTGGCCGCGGCGGCCGCGCCGAGCGCCATCTCCTGGGCGAAGTTCTCCGCGGTGGTGTCGTAGACGAACGCGATGTGCACGCCCTTCGCGCTGGCCGACGTGCCCGATGACGAGCCGCCCGAGGCTGAGGAGCTGTTGGACGACGAGCCGCACGCGGCCAGGCCGACGGCCAGCACGGCCCCGATGCCCGCCGCGGCGATTCTCAGGTGGCCGCGTCTGCGGTCGGGAGGGATGTGACGCATGGATTGACTCCTTGGCTGAGTCTGATCTCGGGTGGGGGGATAAGCGCCAACGGCGCACTCACAGGCCCAGCGACGCCCGGCGCTGGGTGCGTCGCCTCCGCAGCAGCTTGTCGACGGAGACGGCGACGATGATCACGACGCCGGTGGCGAAGCTGGTCCAGTTCAGGGGGATGTTGAAATAGACCAGCCCGCTGTTGACGACGCCGAGCAGGATCGCGCCGACCGCGGCCCCCGCCACGGTGGCGTTACCGCCGGCCAGTGGGGTGCCGCCGATCACGGCGGCGGCGATCGCCTGGAGCTCGAAGCCGGTGCCGAGCTGCGGGTCACCCGAGGAGAAGTACGCGAGCGCGAGCATGCCGCCCACGGCCGACAGCACGCCCATCTGGATCAGCGCCGTCACCCGCATGCGCGGCAGCGAGATGCCGCTGTGCGAGGCCGCCTGCGGGCTGGACCCGATCGACCGCACCCGGTACCCGAACCGGGTGAGCCTGAGCACCACGGTGAGCCCGATGACGATCACGATCAGCGCCCAGATCCCGACCGGGAGGCCCAGGGCGTTGCCGCCGACCACGGTGTAGAACGTGCTCGTGACCGGCACGTTGGTGATCTGCTGGCCGCCGGACAGGGCCTCGGACAGGCCGCTGTACATCGACAGCGTGGCCAGCGTGGCGATGATGGCCGGGATCCCGATTCCCTGCACCAGCACGGCGTTGAACCCCCCGAGCACGGCGCCGACGCCCAGGGCGATCAGCGCGGTCAGCCAGGGGTTGATGCCGTGCCCCTGCAGCAGCGCGGCGCAGATCACGGTGAGGCCGAGCATCGACCCGACCGACAGGTCGAGCTCGCGCATGGCGATCAGGAACGCCATGCCGCAGGCCAGGATGGCCACGAACGAGTTCTGCTCGATCGTGTTGGTCAGCTGGGTGACCGACAGGAACGAGTGATGGAACAGGCTGACGATCGCGATGATCACGAGGGTCGCGATCGTCACCGGGCCGCTCTCCAGGTCCCCGATCCAGCGCCGCAGATCGCGCCCTGACCAGGCGGCGTCGGCGCCCGGCGGCGCCTGCGCCCGGGCCGACACCTCCGCCCCGGCCCGCGCCTCCCTCCCGGCCGGCGGCTCCGGCGATCTCCGCGCGGCCTGCGACCTGCCCGCGGCACGGGATCTCCGCGCGGTGGGCGATGTCCCCGCGGCCTGCGGTGTTCCTGTGCCGGGCGGTGATCCGGGTCCGGACGGTCCTCTCGCGTCAGCCATAGGCGCGCCTCGTTCGTCAGCTATTTCGTTAACAATATTGCTGACAATTTTGACACTACGCCCTGTCGTGGTCAAGCGATACGGCCCGAGCGGGCCCGCAGACGCTGATCGCGGACCCGGGTGCAGACGACCGGCCGGACCGCGTTACGCCGCGGTCAGGCCCGGGGCTGCCGGTGCCGTCGAGACCTGCCTGGCGGACCGCAGGGCCGGGGCGAATTAGGGGGTGCCGCCGCGGCGACCTGCATTCCGGGGTCTGGGCTTGACGCGCAAACCGACCATTGCGCGGAGGCCAAGGACAATGGCGCGTCCGTACCCCATCTCGGCCGGAGCTTGTGCTGGAGTGCTAGTGCGTAACGGATGTGGTCGGGCAGGCTGGACAGCAACGGGATCTCTGCCGACCCGGGGCTGCCGCACCGCACGGTCATGCCTCGCTGCCGCGCGACCTCGGCCGTCGCCTCGCGTGCTGTGCTCATATGCCGCCTTCGCTGAGTTCCGGCATATTCTGCCCGCATCCCTGGGATTGCCGCCCAGATTGCTGGCATAATAGCCAAAATTATTGTTAACAATCTAGCGGCAAGCAGGCCACGGCCCAGCGGGCAGCCCGTCCGGAGCGGCAGGTTCGGGCACGCACCGCGTATCGAACCCGTCCCTCGCGGTGCGTGCCCGAACCTGCCGCTAACGTGACCAACCCTGCCCAAGATGACTATCCGCACAGGTCACCCGGTATGACTATCTGCGTCGAGGGCTCCTGCTTGATAACGGACTGGTAACGGCCACCTTCGGGCGTCGCCGGGGGCGGGTCCCCGTCGGCCCGGGAAGCCCGGCCGGGTAAGGCCTCGCAGCCGCGGGCCGGGTCCGCCAGGCCGGGCAAAGGCCCAGGTCAGCCGCTTGCTTCCGGGTCATAGCCCGAGTGGATCATTTAGCCGTATTCGTCTGTCCTGGGCGAAGTGCCCTGCCATGCTCGCCGGTGGGAGCGATTGTCAGGCCCGGCGAGAGGCGCAGTTTGCTGAGTAGCGGGGCGGAGATCCGGCGTGAGGCAGGTTCGTGACCGCAGTTGCCGTACACAGCAGGAAGCGGAAGATCAGGAGGACCGGGCGCCACGCAGCCCCCTCACAGGTGAACAGGGTGGCCGGCACCGCGGCCAAGGCCGCTCCGGCGGTGGTGGCGATAGGCGCGCTCGCGGCCGTGCCGCAGGTTCATGACCTCCTGACCTCCTCCCCGGCCGCTTCGGCCGGCCCCGGGACCACCGCTTCAGCGATCTCTCCCATTCAGGCGGGAAGCACGGAAGCGGTCAACAATACAGAGGCATTCAAGATCAGCCAGTACCGCGCCAAGCACGCCAACTCGACCATTGCCGGCGGTTCAGCGAAGGTGCATAAGACGCATCATCCCGTCGCTCATAATTCGGATAGTGCGGCGGGGAATTCCAGCGCCGCGGCCAGTTCGGGGAACTCGGCCAGTTCGGGGAACTCGTCCAGTTCCAGTTCAGGAAGCTCGTCCAGCAGCAGCACGGGCAACACCTCCGCCGCCACGGGCGGCAAGGTCCCGGCGTGCTCGGGATCCAGCGCCTTCCTGCCGGAGAACTACGCCACGATCGTCGACTTCCTGGTCGCGCACGGGTACAGCGGCAATGCGGCGGCGGGTATCGCCGGGAACATCTTCCAGGAGTCGAAGGGGAACCCCGAGTCTGTCGGTTCTGGCGGTGGCGGGCTCATCGGCTGGACGCCGCTGCCCGCGGGCTTCGTCACCGGCAACGTCGCGGCCGACCTGCAGACGCAGCTGAACCAGCTGCTCGTGTACAACCAGGGCTGGCACCAGTTCGTCCCGGCCCTGAACGCGGCCTCCAGCCCGGCCGCGGCCGCGGAGATCTACATGCTCGACTTCGAGCGCCCCCTTTTGAATATCGCGACCAACCGCGTGGCTTCGGCCGAGGCGGTGGCTGCGGCTTGCGGGATCTGACGCCACACCCCCAGGCGTCCATCCCGTAACCGGGGGCGGTCCTCGGCGGGCCGGTGCTATGAGCCCACCGCGTCCGCCGAGGGCCTAAACGCTGAACGGGCCGCCCGCGGCAGGGCGGCCCGTTCAGCGTGCGGCGACCAGACTGAGACGCGCCCGCCCCGCTATGGCTCCTGGCGACGTCAACGCCATGATGTGACGTAGCCAGAGCGGGAGGTGCCATGGAGAGAATCCGCACAGATGTACTGGAGATCTGTTTCGAGACCGGCGGCCCGGACGACGGCCCGCCGGTTCTTCTGATCCATGGCTGGCCGGACGCGCCGCGTGGCTGGCAGGACGTAGCCCGGCTGCTGCACCAGGATGGATGGCGCACGATCGCGCCGTACCTGCGCGGCTGCGGTCCGACAGAGTTCCTGTCTCCGGACGTTCCCCGCGTCGGGCACGGCGTGGCCCTGGCCCGGGACATCATCGACCTGGCCGACCGGCTCGGGTTGGACCATTTCGCCGTGGTCGGGCACGACTGGGGTGCTCGCGCCGCATATATCGCCGCAGCCCTATATCCGCAGCGGGTGACGTGCATCGCGGCGCTGGCCTTGCCCTATCAGCCCCGCGGCGTGTTCGCTGTGCCGGACTTCAGTCAGGCGAGGGCGTTCTGGTACCAGTGGCTGATGTGCCTGGATCAGGGCGCCGAGGCGGTCCGGCAGGACCCGGTTAGCTTCGCCCGGATCCAGTGGGACACCTGGAGCCCGTCGGGCTGGTTCGACGACGCAGAGTTCGCGGCCACGGCCGAGAGCTTCACCAACCCGGACTGGGTTCCGATCACGCTGCACGGTTACCGGTCGCGGTTCCTGCCCGGCGAGGCGCATGATTCCCGGTACGAGCCGCTCGAGCGCCGCCTGGCTGACACCGAGCAGCTGGCGTGCCCGACGCTCATGATCCAGGGCGGCTCCGACTTCTGCGACGAGCCGCGGACGTCCGAGGGCCTGGACCGCTATTTCACCGGCTTCTATCACCGGCTGGTCCTGGACGGCGCCGGCCACTTCCCGCACCGTGAGGACCCGCTAGGCGTGGCCAAGGCCGTGACCGCCCACCTGGAGGTCCACCACCTGGGCTGGTAACGATCCTGCTTGGGTAAGCGGCCGAGTGCCGAATCCTCCGGCCGGGCCTCCAAAAATCTTGGACTAGTTTCTGCTGGTTCGCTCCTGCAAGCGAGAAATGTCAGAGGCGTCACTCGACCGGCTGACCCGAATTTGCCGATGGGATCTAGCCAGCACCACAGCCTTCTGTGGTTAGCGATGTCCCAGCTCACGCTGTTGAGGCGTGACAATCAGTAGGCAGCTCCGATGGGCCTGACGGTCACGGTGTTGACGTCAACACCAGCCGGCTGGCTGATCGCCCACACGATGGAGTCGGCGAGTTGATCGGCAGACAAGATCGGCCCGTCAGGAGGGCCACCGTGCTTGTCCCAGAATGGGGTCTCTATCCGGCCTGGGGATATCAGGGTCACGCCGATGCCGTCGCCGGTCACCATCAGCCTGGTGTTCTCGGCGAGCCCGGTCACCGCCCATTTGGTTGCCCCGTAGAGGTTGCCTTCCGAGGCCATGTGGCCGACGACGCTGCCGACCAGAACGATCCGGCCGCGCGTCCGCTTCAGTTCAGGCAGGGACGCTCTGATCAGGAGAGCGGGCCCGAGCACGTTCGTCAGGATCATCTCGCGCCATTCGGCAGGGTCCCCGTCGGCGAGGTCGCCACTGCTGCCGGTGCCAGCGTTGGCCACGACGGTGTCGAGCCGCCCGAATCTACTGACCGCAGTGTCGACGGCGGACTGGACCGCGTCATGGTCCGACGCATCCGCGGTGAGGGCCAGGAGGTCCCCCGGCCCGCCGAGGTCGGCAGCGAGCCGGTCGAGGCGGCCGCGGTCGCGGCCAGTGACGGCGACGCGCTGGCCCTGGCTCAGCAGCCGCCGAGCGACTGCGGCCCCGATGCCGACTGAGCCGCCAGTTATCAATGTGACAGGAGAAGGGGTCATGCGTCGCACTTTAGGATCTAGACCTAGCTTTAGGTCAAGCCACTATTCTGGGCTCATGACCGAACCTGGCTTGAGCATCGGGCAGGTCGCTGAGCGCACCGGTCTGAGTGTGCATGCGCTGCGCTTCTACGAACGCGAGGGCATCCTCGCCAGCCCCGTGCAACGTGGCCGGGGCGGGCACCGCATGTACACCGAGCAGGACCTCGATTGGCTGGACATCTGCATCAGCCTGCGCGCCTCCGGAATGCCCCTCACCGCGATCCGGCAGTATGCCGGCCTCGTCCGGCAGGGCGTCGGCAATGAGAAGGAGCGCCTCAGCCTGCTGCGCGAGCACCAGCAGCAGGTCACGGCGCAGATTGCGGAACTGACCAGGTGCCTGGACCTGATCAACCACAAGGTGGGGGTGTACGAGGACCGCCTGGCCGCGGGCACCGCCGCCGGCCTGTGGAACCCCATCCCGGCCGGCTCACCCCTGACAGATGATCACGTCGCGCCTGGCCGGTGCCGGGTGCCAGACTCTGCGGCATGAGCGAATCTGATCAGAAGGCGGACCTGCACCGTTACCTGCAGATCGGCCGCGATGCTCTGCTGTGGAAGCTCGAGGGGCTGTCGGAGTACGACGTCCGCCGCCCGATGACGCCGACCGGCACCAACCTGCTGGGGCTGGTCAAGCACGTGGCCACCATGGAATACGAGTACTTTGGCCGCGTCTTCGGCCGGCCTGCTCGACGAGCCGCTGCCCTGGATGGGGGAAGGCGCCGAGGTCAACGCGGACATGTGGGCGACCGCCGATGAGTCACGCGAGCAGATCGTCGGGCTGTACCGCCGGGCCTGCGCGCATGCGGACGCGACGATCGACGCGCTGGACCTGGACGCGGCCGGCCTGGTGCCGTGGTGGCAGGAGGCCGGCAGGAGGTGACGCTGCGCCGGATCCTGGTGCACATGATCTCCGAAACCGACCGCCACGCGGGGCATGCCGATATCGTCCGGGAGCTGATCGACGGGACCGTGGGGCTGCGGCAGGACATCGGCAACATGGCGCCGGGTGACCAGGCGTGGTGGGAGAGCTACCGGAACCGGCTGGAACGCATCGCTCAGGAGGCAGGCTCCGGCTGACCGCTGCTGAGCCGTCGCCCCCGCTGCTGAGCCGTCGCCCCCGCTACTGAGCCGTGGCCCCGCCGTCGATGGCCAGGGCGGCGCCGCTGATGAACGCGGCTTCGTCGCTGAGCAGGTAGGCCATGAACGCCGCGATCTCGCCGGGGCTCGATACCCGGCCGGTGGGGTTCGGCGCCGGGCCGGGGAGTTCTCCCTCGGGTGGCACGGCCAGCAGACTCCGGTACAGCGGCGTATCAACGTTGCCGGTCACCAGCGCGTTGACCCGTACGCCGCGAGCCGTGCCCTCCAGCGCCGCCGAGCGGGTCAGGCCGACGACCCCGTGCTTGGCCGCCACGTAGGCGCCCAGGCCGGGTATCCCGCGGACTCCGCCGATCGAGGCGTTGTTGATGATCGAACCGCCGCCGGTCATCGCCGGCATCTGGAACTTCAGGCAGTAGAAGACACTGGTCAGGTTCTGCTCAAGCTCCGCATGCCAGGCCTCGCTGTCCACGGTGTGAACGGGGCCCATGGCATTCACGCCGCCCGCGTTGTTGACCGCGCCGTCCAGCCGGCCGAACTCCGCGACCGCCGCCTCGACCAGCCTCTCTGCCTCGCGCTCCACCGTGACATCGGTGGCGACGAACAGTGCCTGCCCACCGTCTTTGCGCAGCTCCGCCGCAGCTTGCTCGCCCGCGTCCGCACGCCGGCCCGCGATCACGACCGCGCCGCCTTCGGCGACGACCCGGCTGGCCACGGCCCGCCCGATGCCGGTGGCACCTCCGGTGACGATCACGACCTTCGACTGCAGCCGGGCCGCCATAAATCGATCTTCCCACGCCGCCCAGCCCCGGCCCTGGCCGGCCGCGTCGGCGAGCCTATGAGGCGTCGGACGGCACGCCGCCGGAGTCCACGGTGGCGATGGTCTCGCGGACCCAGCTGGCGAGCGTGCCGGGATCGCCCCGGTCCGGCCAGTGCCACAGCCGCTCGGGGCTGAACACCACTAGCCCGGACTGCCCGCCCGCGAGCCGTGGGCCCTGCAGCGACCGGATCCCCAGCATGACTACGCCGGGGCAGTCCTCAGCGTTACGCGGCATCAGAAGGAGGTCATAGTGCAGGTCACCCAGCCTGCCCAGCTCACCCTCGACACCCCCGTACTGGGCCGGCCGCCGGTACCACGGGTACTCACGCCGGTCCCGGAACCGCCCGCCCAGCAACCCGGCCACGACCTGCAACATCTGGTTAGCGGCGGCACGGTCTCGCTGGGTGCCCAGGCCCGCGAACCCGGTCCAGACCGCCACCACCATCAGCGCTACCACTGCTGCGCCGCCGAGAATGCCCACGACCCACAGCCAGGGAGACACCGGGTTAGGACGCTTCGGGCTCGAGGAGGAAATACACATCCGTGCGCCGCGCGGCGAGCGCGCGTGATTCGGCGTAACTGGTGCGAACTTCGTACGGCACGGAGACGGACGGTATCAGCGCGGCCTGGCGGCGGCAATGGTCAACGGCATCGGCCCTGGCCGAGGCGGGCAGCGGGGCCAGGAAGGCCGGAGGATACGCTCCGGGCATGGCCGACAGGACCAGCTCCACGATCATGATCGCCGCACCGAGGCACAGCGTCATGAACGTGATCGCGGACTTCGCCGCCTACCCCAGCTGGGCCGGCTTGCATTCGGCCGAGGTGCTGGGCGAGCCAGGCTCGGACGGCCGGGCCCGCCGGGTCCGGTTCGGGCTCGCGGCCGGGTTCATCAAGGACAGCTTTGTGCTCGCATACCAGTGGAAGGACGACGAAGAAGCTCGCTGGGACCTGGCCGAGCCGGGCGCGGTGATCTCCACGATGTCAGGCGCCTACCTCCTGGCCGACCAGGACCACGGCACTGAGGTGACCTTCGAGCTAACGATCGGAGCCCGGATTCCCGTAATCGGAACGGTCCGGCGCCGGGTGGAAAAGACAATCATCGAGACCGCACTCAACGGACTGAAGTCACGCGCCGAGGCCGAGGGGGCAGCCCTCCCGCCGGAAGGGGATCTGACATGAACTACACCCTGGTCATGAAGAAGGAGGACTCGGCTCTGGTGGCTATCGGCCCGCTGGCGATTGAGTACCAGGCCGCGATGCTGCGCGACGAGATCGAGAACAGCTCCAGCTGGACCACGGTCGGCATCGCCCGGGTCCTCACCGAGGCACAGGCCCGTGCCCTCATGAACCCCGAGAAGTCATAACCGCCATTACGCTACCGCCGCAAATGGCGACCGTCCCCATGATGGGCATGCGCGGGTGACGGGCCGGCGCGGCCGTCAGGGCGTGACCGCGGCCGCCGTGTCGATCCACTCCACCCACTGACCGGACGGGTGGGCCCGGGCCAGCAGGCGCCCAGTACCGTCACCGGGAAAGGCCCGGGCGCTGAGCAGGGCGAAGACGCCGTGCTGCTGGTAGTCGCGGACCAGGGACGCGGGCAGAGCCAGGCCCTGAACGCTCCGGTCACCGGTCGGTCCGAGCGGGACGAGCGGGTCCAGGGACAGCCACGTCACCGGGCGGGTGCGGCCCGCGCCGGCCAGAATGGAGATCAGCTCGGTGCGCTGCTCGCTGGTCAGGAACACGGCCAGATACGCGTCGGTCACCACGACAGGACGATGGGGCGGCAATGCGTCCAGCACGCCGGGCAGGGCCGCGATGACGTCGCCGGCCACGATCGTCGCCGGGTGCTCGCGGGCGACCTCGACGGCTGCGGCCAGCCGGGACAGCGCCGACGCCTCCGGCGGGGTGCAGGCCTGCAGCCAGGCCCGGGACGCGGGGTCGTCCAGGTCGACCGGGCGCAGCTCGATCCCGGCCCGGTCCGCGATGGGCGGCAGCTCCCAGCGTTCCGGCGTCGCGGTGCCGCGCAGCTCACAGGTCAGGCTCAGCCCGGCCTCCGCCGGCCCGAACGCCCGGGTCCCGACCTGGTAGCGGTAGCGGTCCAGGTGCAGGCCAAGGCCCGCCCCGGTGCCCAAGTCCACCAGCGCGACCGGCTCGCCGGGTGCAGTGGCCGCGAGGCCCAGGGCGACCTGGGCACACCGGGCCACCTCGTTCATCTGGTACCGGCGTCCCCGGCAGACCGCGACAACATCGTCGCGCCGGGCCGAGAAGAACGCGTCCGCCGCGGGGAAGAACCGGTCGTCGAAACCGGGCTGCGGCGCGCCGGGCTCCGGGAAGTACCCGGCCAGCGGCTCCGGCCGCTCCCGCGCCACGATCCACGAGGTCGCGGCGCTGGCCAGGAGCGCGGGCAGCCGGTCCGCCGGCAGCACGGCCAGGCCCGTCAGCAGCTCATCGTGCGCTGCGATCGCGTCGAGCAACCCGGCGGTCAGCCGCCACGACTCGGGCGCGCCCTGGGCCGACCAGCCTTCTGCCACCTCCAGCGCCTGAGCCCGGATCTCCTCGACACCAGTCACAACGTCTCCCCCCAAATCCCCAGCCCCGAACAAGTGCGGCGGCCCGAACCCCTGGCCCGAATCCCGCCGCTCCAACCCGAATCCCGCCGCTCCAACCCGAACCCCCGCCCGCAGCCCAGCCCCGGACCCCAACCCCGGCGCGGACAGTGTGGTGGACCCCACGCTGGGGTTGTTACCCCATCAAGGTGCCCACCATCATGCTGAGTCGCCCCGGATTGCAGGCTGAGCCATCCCGGATTGTGTCGCCGGCATCGGCAGGCAGGACACGACGGTTAGACGGGCACGGCCGCCGGGCATCAACCTGGACATGCTGACGGCGTGCTGCGGCGCACCCGCACTGCTGCTGGGGTGGTGAGGTCCGCTGCCCACGCATATGCACTGGCCCGGCCAGCGTCACCACGACGCCGGGCTCGCCCATCCGGTCACGATCACCGTTGACTCAGCGCATCCCGGGCCGGTGGTCCCGGACGACTTTGCCGGGCTGAGCTTCGAACGGGGGCCGCTCAATCCCGGCAACGCCGGGGTACGGGGGTATCTGTTCAGCCCGGCCAACGACTCGCTCGTTACCCTGTTCCGCAACCTGGGCCTGCGCAACCTGCGGATCGGCGGCGGCTCGGTGGACAACATGCTCCCCGCGGGCACCGGCCGGGACGGCTTCACCGGGATCGACAACCTGTTCGCGTTCGCGGCCGAGGCCGGAGTGAAGATCATCTACTCGTTCCGCATGCTCAGCCCCCGGGCCAAGCCCATCGACGGCCTGAAGTCGGTCAACGCCCGGGCCGCCGCCCACATCTGGCGCCGCTACCGGGAGCACGTGGCCAGCTTCGCCGTCGGCAACGAGCCGGACTGGCATGCCTTTCACACCTACGCGGGTCACCCGCTGGACCCGGCGATCTGGGAGGAGATCTCCGGGGTGCCGGGCAGTGCGTACCCGTCCTACCTGGCCTGCTGGCGGAGCTTCGCCGACGTGATCACGGACGCGGCGCCCGGGGTGCCGCTGTCCGGGCCTGACACCGGGGCCTACAGCACACTGACCTATACCCCGGACCCGCGTAGCGGCGTGTCGTGGACAGAGCGGTTCATCAGCGACGAACGCGAGGCCAGCCGGGTAACCGACATCACCCAGCACTACTACGTCGGCGGCGACCCCGGGAACACGTCCGCCCGGCAGGCGCTCAGCAACATGCTGTCCCCGGAATGGGTGACCGGCACCGAGCCAGGGACCCAGCCGTCGCGTACGACCTTTATCCCCTATCCCTGGTTCTACGCGAGCAATCTCGCGCCGGTGGTCGCGGCCAGCCTGCGCTACCGGCTCACCGAGTCGAACGACTACCTGGCGGGCGTTCCGGGGGCGAGCAACGCGTTCGGCTCGGCGCTGTGGACGCTGGACTATCTGCACTGGTGGGCAGCTCACGCGGCCGCGGGCGTGAATTTCCACAACAAGCAGTGGCTCTATACCGACACGATCGTGCCGGATCCGGCGGCCGGCGACCGCTTTGCGGTCACCCCGAAGGGCTACGCCATCAAGGCGTTCAACCTAGGCTCGCCGGGCCGGGTCAAGCCCGTGACGATCGCGAATCCTGACGGCGTGAACCTGACCGCCTACTGCGCCGGCAGCGCGGACGAGGACCATGTCACGATCATCAACAAGACACACGGCGCGGAGGCTGCGGACGCGGACGTGACGATCGTCGCGGGCCGGGGCGGCGCGGAGGTCATGACCCTCGCCGGCCGGGAGCCGGGGGACGCCACCGGAGCCAGCGCCACGCTCGGCGGCGCCGTGATCACCGGGGACTCCCCGTGGACCGGGCGATGGAGCCCCTTGACCGCTGACCCGCAGTCCGGAATCAGCCTCACCGTCCCCGCCACCACCGCCGCCATCGTCAGGCTCCGCAGCGGGCGCTAAGGGCAGCCGGGCCAGGTCAGCGGACCTCGGTGTACTCGCTGCGGTCCAGCTGCACGAAGTTGGTGTCGTCGCTGCGCTCTGGCTCTGCGACGTCGGTGTACTGGCTGCCGTTCAGCCGCACAACGCGGAAGCTGTCCCCGGAGAGCAGCTTGCGCAGGTGCCGCATCCCGCTCACGCCCGCGAGCGCGACGGCGATGGCGGCGACGAGGAGCGAGCCGCCGAACAGCGCGAGCCCGCCGGCGACGTATCCCAGGATCATCATGACCACTGCGGCCAGCAGGGCCACCGGCACGGCCGCCACAAGCAGCAGCGCGACCAGCATGACGGCGATCATGGTTCTGGCCGACCTGTCCGGCGTCCGCTCCGCGTACCAACCGGTCATCACGCTCACCTCTCAAGGCCCGGAGCCCGCCAAGGGCCAGACCTACTCCAGACAACACGATATGTCGCGTCCTCCACTACCAACGTACCTCTCGATCAGAATCATCCCGCGACCGTCCGGCGCAATCGCGTGGACCGCGGCTCCCTCCGGGCACTGACCAGGCTCTCCGCAGCTGCAGCATCGGGCGGAGGATTGTTAACGTGCGCCCATCGACCCGGGTGCTGGAGGACCAGGCAGGGGTGCGTCGTTCAGTTGCTGGTCAATGTCGACGAGAATGGCGTCGTCTTCGATCTTGCATGCGAAAACCGGGATCGGGCCGCAGGCAAACACTCCGACGGCCTCGCCGGTGGTCAGGTCGTAGCGTGATGCGTGGGCGGCGCAGACCAGGGTGTCATCGTCTTGGAGGGTGCCCTCATGCAGGGGCTGCTGCTGGTGGGTGCAGGTGTTGTGGATCGCCCTGACGTCGTCATCATCGAGGCGGATGAGGCAGACCGGTTCGCGCAGCTCGTCAACGAGCATGGTGTCGCCGACCTCTAGGTCGTCCAGGTTCGCGACGATTACGAACGTCATGACTGTGTCCCTCCAGTTGCGGGTCGCCGGGGTGCCGGCTGGCTGCCGCGCACCTCGATCCAGCCGTTGCGGATCCGGGTAGGTAGCACGGGTTGCGGCTGGCTAGCCGGGCCGCGGCGCACGCAGCCGTCGGCGAGTGCGAAGCGGGACCCGTGCAGCGGGCACGTCACGGTCAGGTCGGCGACCGGGCCGCGGCTGAGCAGGCCACCAGCGTGGCTGCAGATGTTGTCGATGGCGTAGAGGCTGCCGCGGTGACGGTACAGCATGATCTGACGACCCTCAGCCTCGACGGCGGTCGGCAAGTCGGCCGGCAAGTCGGCCTCCTGCAGCGCACGGGTCCACCGTCGCGGCCCGCTGGCCCACGCCACCCGGTTGACCATTACACCCTTGGTGAATACAAGATGACCGCCCAGGTAGCCGGCCGCGGCCGTGACCGTGAGGCTGGCCGCGCCCAAAGCGCGTGCCGAGCTACGGTGGCCGGTCATCCGGGTGCCTAGGGAGGCACCTTGCAGCCCAAGGGCCACCGTGTTGAGGAGGCCGTGGAAGAGCCCGACTCGGCGGTCCTGATCGTTGCTGACGGCCCAGTCGTTCAGACCCGTCAGGGCGGTAGCTCCCGCGGCGAGGATGCCGGCCGCGCTCAGCATGCCTGCGGCGTCGAGGCCGCGCCGGGGAACGGGGTCGCGGTCCGCAGCGTCCAGCACCATGACGCCTGCCCACAGCCCGATGGGCAGGTCGCTGAGTGCTGGGTGCAGCGGGTGGCCGACCCATCGGCCGCCATGCAGCAGCTCAAGGGCAAGATTGTCCTGATGCCGTTCGCGGACTGGCCCCAACACGGCGGTCAGCCAGTCGCTCAGACTTCGGAGCCAGCCAAGCCGGTCGAGCCAAGCCGCGAGATCGCCATGCCAAGCGATCAACGGGGTGGCAGCGGACGGGGAGCTGATAGCCGGCTCGGCCTGCTGGCCGGCTGCTGGCGGATCGTCGGCCTGGCCGCTGCCTCTTCGCATCAGGTTCCTCCATGGTGGCGTCAGCTTGTGGCTCGGCTCTGAAGAGAATCTTCTAGGTATTCGCTCATTCTGCGCGTCTCAACTCGCTGCACATACCCGGTGGGCAAGGGTCGCCTTGGACAACTGGCCGACGGCACTGACATCGACCCGGGCAGGCCAGGTTGCCGCGATCATCGGCAGCTGGTTGCCTGGGGGCGTGATCTGTGCCGGCAGCGAGAGCGTCGAGCAGGTCTGCGGCGCATTTGGGCTGACGGCAGGATCCGGAGCCTCGATTGTCCCGGTGTCTCGGGGTGCGGTGGGACGAGTGTGGTGCCTGGATCTGGGCGCGAAGCGCTACGCGGTTAAAGAACTGTTCTGGGAATCTGACGAGGAGTCGGTACGCCCGGAAGTAGCCTTCACCGCGCACCTGGAGTCTGCCGGCATCCGGCTGCCTGGCAGCCTGCCCGGCCGGGATGGGCGATTCCTCCAGGAGCTGGACGCCGGTCATGGTGGTGGCTGGCTGCGGCTGTACCGGTGGATTGATGGCGTGCCCGTGGACCTGGCCGATCCAGGGCTGGCCGTCCAGATCGGCGACCTGGCTGGGCGTCTGCATGCTCTTGCCTGGCCGGCCGGGGGCGCGGTCGATCCCTGGTATGACAGGGTCCCGGGAGCTGCGACCTGGGACCAGCTCGCGGACGCTGCGCGCGGGCAGGGAGCCGGCTGGGGGGAAGCGCTGGCCGGGCGCGCCGGCTTGCTGCGCGACCTGGCAGATCTGGTGACTCCCATGGCCGGGGACCGGCTGGTCACCTGCCACCGGGATCTGCACCCCGACAACGTGCTGGTCGAGGCCTCTGGCGAGCTGGCCGTGCTCGACTGGGACGATGCGGGGCCGGCCTGCCCGGACCGTGAGCTTGCCGGGCTGCTGATGTTCTGGCATGGCCATGACGACGGCACGGCCGATGATGGCGCGGTGCAGCGCACCCTCGCCGCCTACCGCGCTGCCGGGGGCCCTGACCGGCTGCGCGACGAACAGTCGTTCGGCATGTACATCGCTGGCCGGCTCAACTTCCTGGAGGCCCAGGCCAGCGTGGCACTTGACCCGGACGCGGCCCGCGAACACCGGGCATACGCGTCCAGCGAGATCTCTGACACCCTCGCCCGTCTGCCTCTGCCCAGCCTGATCAGCCATCTGACCAGCCTCGCCGCTGCAACCCTGGGCTGAGCCACCCGAGACCCGGACCAGCCAGATCCAGTGGGCACTAAATAGCCGGCCTATCGCGGCAGGTGAGTGTGTCTGGGAACCAGGCTCATGCTCGCGTGGGAGAGGGAGATTTCCCCTTTATGGACACCCGGGTGGTTGCGCTATCTTCGGGAGACGCAAGGCCGGGCAAGGCACATGCGAGCCTGCATCCGGGAGTTCGGGTCATGACGGTCGGGGGTTTTGGGTGAGGCTTCTTGTGATTGGCGGCACCAAGTTTGTGGGGCGTGCCTTCGTGGAGCAGGCCGTCGGTCATGGCCATGACGTCACCGTCTTCCACCGCTCGGTGTCCGAACCGGAAGATTTCCCGAGCGTTGAGCACCTGCACGGGGACCGGGACGGCCAACTCGGCCTGCTCCAGGACCGCAGCTGGGATGCGGTGCTCGACACCTGCGCCTACGTCCCCAGGGCGGTGCGGGAGGCGTGCGCCGTCCTGCGGGACTTCGCCGGGCACTACACATTTGTCTCCACTCTCTCGGTGCACCCGGATGACATGCCCGCCGGGTCCACCGAGCGGACTCCCACCCATCAGCCTCCGTTCCCGCAGACCGAGACGGTCACGGCGGAGACATATGGTCCGCTCAAGGTGGCCTGCGAGCACGAAGCCGAGAAGGCATTCGGAGACCGGTGCCTGATCATCCGTCCCGGCTACATCGTCGGGCCGCATGATCCAAGCGACCGGTTCACCTTCTACCTGCGGCGTGCCGCAGGCGGAGGAGAAATGGCGGCTCCGGGCCCACCGGATGCGCCGTTGCAGGTCATCGACGTCCGCGACCTTGCGGCCTTCATGCTGGGCCGGATCGAGGCCGCCGACAGCGGGGTATTCGGGGTGGTGGGGCCCGGCGAGCGGATCGTCATGCGTGACGTGCTCGAAACGGCCCGGGACGTGGCGGGTGCCGATACTACGTTCACCTGGGTGTCCGAGGGATTTCTGGACGCTGTGGGCGATCAGGCCCAAGAGTGGTTCCCGATGTGGGAACCACAGCTTCCGGGGGTGCACACCTACGATGCGGCCAAGGCCGTCGCAGCGGGCCTTCGCCGCCGGCCATTCGCGGAGACCGTGGCCGATACCCTGGCCTGGGACGAGCAGCGTGGGCAACCAAATCTCTGCACCGGCCTGAGCAGAGAAACGGAAACAGAACTGCTCGCCAGCTGGCGCTCGCAAAGCTGACCGCCCCGACCTCGCCGATCGTCACCGCACCCGGAGCGGCAGATGCGCGCTCGACGGAATCCGGCTGGCTGACTGCGGATGGGCTGGTTTCGGAGGGTATGACGTCGGGCTGCGCTACGATCCGGCCAGGTATCAGGAAGGATCCGTCAGATGAGGCTAGCGCTCGTGTCGTCAAAAGGAGGAACTGGGAAAACCACGTCGGCAGTCAGCCTCGCTATGGTGCTGCACCGGGCCGGCCGCACGCTGGCGGTGGACTGCGACCCCCAGGGCTCCCTGATGAACTGGAGCGAAGCCGCCGCGGAAGAGGGTAATTCGCTTCCCTTCACAGTGGTCAGCATGGCCACCAGGGACGTACATATCCGGCTGGCTGATCTCGGCGCCGGCTACGAGCATGTCGTCGTGGACACTCCGCCGGGGGACTTCGGGATAATCCGCTCGGCCATCCTGGCGTCCGCCATCGTCCTGGTGCCCGTTTCGCCGACTGGGCTGGACCTGAACCGCATCAGGCCCACCTTTGAGGTACTGGCGGAGATCGGGATATCGCACTCCGTTGAGGTCGGAGTTCTGCTGACGAAGGTACGCCGCGGAACGCGCTCGGCCCGGGCGGCGCGGGGAATCCTGGCCGAGCATGGTTATCCGACGATGAAAACCGAGATCCCGCTGGCCGAGCACTTCGCCGCGGCATTCGGCTCGGTGCCACCCGTCCTCGGCGAGTACTGGGATCTACTCGTGGAACTCAGGAAATGAGCCCGTCGAGAATGTGATGACGTGATAGTCGGCCGGGACAGTGTGCTTGCTTACTCTGCTTCGGTTGCCTGCGGCGCACTAGGAGCGGCCACCAGGTCGGCCGGCGCTTCTGGCAGCTGGTAGCCGATCTCGCCGTGCTCGCTGAGATCGAGACCGGTCTCCTCGTCCCCGGGACTCACCCGCAGCCCTACGGTGTGGTCGGTGACCCAGAGAATGATCCACGTCATGACGAACGGCCAGGCGATCCCGACGACGGCCAGCACTGCCTGGCGGCCAAGCTGGGTCCAGCCGCCGGCCTCGCCGGCGGCGTTCACGGCGAGGCTGGCGAACACGCCAGTGAGCAGGACACCGATCGCGCCGCCCACCATGTGCACGCCGACCACGTCGAGGGAATCGTCGTAGTGGAATATGTCCTTGAGATGGACGGCGCCGTAGCAGACCAGCCCGGCCGCGGCGCCGATGACGATCGCCGCCCAAGGTTGCACGTACCCGGACGCGGGGGTGATCGCGGCCAGGCCGGCGACGGCACCGGTGGCGATGCCCACGCCTGATGGCCTGCGGCGGCGCCACCACTCGATGCCCATCCAGACGAGCAGCGCGGTGCAGGCCCCAAGTTGCGTGTTCACCAGCGCATAGCCGGCGACCTGCCCGGCGGACAGCGCGCTGCCGGCGTTGAAGCCAAACCAGCCGAACCACAAGATCCCGGCGCCGAGGAGCACGAGCGGCACGCTGTGCGGCCGCTCGAGCGGGTGGCTTCGCCTCAGGTAGATGGCGGTGGCGAGCGCCGCCGCGCCGGCCAGCTCATGGACGACCGATCCCCCGGCGAAGTCGATCGCGTGCAGGCCTCCGGTGCCGAGGAACCCGCCACCCCACTCGGCGTGCGCGAACGGACTGTAGACGATCAGCGACCACAGGCCGATGAAGACCAGGTAACCGCGGAAGCGCATCCGCTCGCAGAACGCCCCGGCGATGAGCGCCGGGGTGATGACGGCGAACTTCATCTGGAACGCCATGTACACGAGCGACGGAATCGTGGGGGCGTAGCTGTTCGGGGTGCCGTTGACATCGCGCAGCATCACGTTCTGCAGACTGCCGATCACACCCCCGTGGTCGGCTCCGAACGCCAGCGAGTAGCCGAGGATTGCCCAGAGCAAGCTGATCAGGCCGATCGCCACGAACGACTGGACCATCGTCGCGATGACGTTCTTCGCGCCGACCAGCCCCCCGTAGAACAACGCGAGGCCCGGCATCATGAAGAAGACCAGCGCGGTCGAGGTCAGCAACCAGGCGGTGTCACCAGCATTAATGTGCATGCCAACCTCCAATGACGGCGGCGCCTTTGCCCCGGCATGATCTTGATTACCGTAGCTCATTGCCCGGCTTGCGCACCGGAAATCGCGGCGAGCAGCACGCCCGCGGTCTCAACGGAATCGGCCGCATCGGCCCCGTGTAATGAGGCAAACGCGGCCGCTCGCGGCACTAGCTGCGATCGCGCAGCACCTGTGCCATCGCGACTGAGGTATGCCTGGTCAGGTGAACGGCAGGCTGCGGCTCAAAGAGCCGGCGGACTTCGTCGGTGAAACGGCGCTGGGTGTCGCGCGGCCAGCTCAGGAAGGTCGCTCTGGTGCTTTCCAGGGCGATGACGTCGCCTGCGGGCAGGATGGCCTGCTGCCTGTCCTCAGGCAAGCGGGGTCCCGAACAGGCCGATGGCGGCGATGGCCTCGGGGTCGATCCAGTGGAACGCGGCGCTGGAGGTGATCAGGTCGAAGGATGCATCGATGGCGTCCAGGTCCTCGAACGAGGTGACCTGGAAACCCGGAGGTCACGGAAACGGTACTGCTGAGGGTTCAGGTGAGTGCCAGCACCGCGTAGACGGCGAGCCAGTGTTCGACCATGTAGTCGTCGCCGATGACGTGCGGCAGCGCGGCGTCCAGGTGGGTGCGCACCGCGGCCAGCGCCGGCCCGGTCCTCGCGTCACTGTCAGGCAGGTTCTCGGCGATCCGCCGCCAGCAGTAGGCCCGGCTCGCATTGAGGCCATGCAGGTGGGCGATCTGCCCGTCGCTGGCATCGGAGACGACGGCGGGAGTGAACAGCGTGGCTGGCTCGCCGTCGGCGATCCCGGGCAGGAACGCAGCGAGCCAGTCGGCGAACTCCGGGCGGGCGAGCAACCTGCTCATCAGCTCGGCCTCGGTCAGCGCGGGAGACAGGAAGTCGTGGCCGGACGGCTCGTAGCTGCCCGGATAGTCGGTGTCGCCGGTGAACCAGCCCAGGGCGGTGGCCTCGATCGCGGCGGCCAGGTCTGGCCGGCCTTCTTGTGCCTGCCGTGCGGCGAACGGCAACGCGACCGACAGGGCGAATGCGCTGTTGGCGTGCACGCCGTGCCGGACCGGGTAGGTGGCCTTGGGCAGCCAGTCCAGGAAGCCCGTGGTCAACGCGTCGGCCAGCGGGGTGATCGCGGTCAGCCAGCGGAGTGCCTGGGCGTCGGCGAGGCTGGCGATCTCGTGCACCAGCGCGAGCGCCCAGGCCCAGCCGTAGGGCCGTTCGTGCTGCCCGTCGGCGCTGGCCACGAAGCTGGCTTCGGCCGCCAGCTTGTCCGCGCTGAACTGGGCCTCCAGCAGGTCCCTGATCTGCCCGGCTGGCAACGAGTCGCCGGTCAGCCGCAGCAACCGGACCAGCAGCCAGTGCATCTCGACGCAGGAGTGCCAGTCCAGGCTGCCGTAGAACACCGGGGTCCGCTCGGCGGGCCGGGCCGGGACGTCCCCAGGGCTGGCCATCAGGTGGATCAGCAGCGAGGGGAACTCCCGGCCGATGTTGGCCACCGCCACCTCGGCGTAGGCGGCCGCTTGCTCGTTCAGGATGCCCAGGCACTCCGCCGCAACGGCACCAGTCGGTCCGATCTGGCTGTCACGCACGGGAGGAGCCTACGCGCTCCCGTCACGGCGCACCGGTGTGCGAACCTGACCGGTCGCCGTCAGCCGTCGATCATCGCGAGCACCCGCCATGGGTCGGGCACACCCTTGAGCTCATGGAAACCACGGTCCTGAAACTGGAGGCCGGACCCTGCGACCAGGTCGCGAACCGTCGAACTGACGAGTACCTCACCCGCGCCGGCCAGGCCCGACACGCGGGCGCCGATGTGGACGGCGATACCCCGAACCCCATCGCCGGCCATCTCGACCTCGCCGGTGTGCACGCCGGCCCGGATCTCGATCCCGAGCGACCGCACGCTTCGGACAGCGGCGGACGCGCACAGGACGGCTCGACCCGGACCGTCGAACACCGCGAGGAAGCCGTCGCCGGCCGTGTCAACCTCGCGTCCTCTGAAGCGGGCCAGCTCGGCGCGCACGAGCATGTGATGGCGGTCGAGAAGCTCTCGCCACGCTCGATCACCGAGCTCAGCCGCACGTCGGGTCGACCCGACGATGTCGGTAAACATGATCGTGGCCAGGACCCGGTCGGGCTCGGTCACTGGCCGGGCACCGGTGACGAACTCCTGGATCTCGCCTACGAGTGCGTGCTGGTCACCGGCCCACATCAGCTCATCTGTCCCCGCCAGCTCCACGTACCGCGCGCCAGGGACATGGTCGGCGATATAGCGCCGGTGCCCGGCCGGAGTCACATTCGGATCGGCGCGCGAGATCACCACCGTCGGTACGGCGATCGTCGACAGCACTGACCGCACGTCAATGAGGTTGATCATCCGCGTCATCGCTATCGCGGTGCCCGGGCTCGCCGCCTGGCGTTCGTACCGCGACTCGCGTTCGACGAGCGTCGCATCGGCGAGAAGGCTGGGTGCGAACTGGCGCAACAGCATCCCCTTGCCCCACGTGCGCCGGGTTCGCTCGATGAGCTTATCGAGCTGATCTGGATCAGGCCCCCACGGGTAATCAACGGCCCGGGTGAACCTTGGGTACGCATTCACCAGCACAAGTGCCTTCACCCGCGCGGGATAAGTCGCCGCGAAGACCATGGCCATGAAGCTGGAAGCCAGATTGGCGATAAGGACGGCCCGGTCAATCCCGCTGTCATCCATCACGGTGCGAAGATCGTCCATCCACTCCTCGATGGACGGCAGTTCCGAGGCGGGTACAGGATCGGACAGGCCGGTTCCGC
This sequence comes from uncultured Actinomycetota bacterium, assembly GCA_963844655.1. Lineage (GTDB taxonomy): Bacteria > Actinomycetota > Actinomycetes > Streptosporangiales > Streptosporangiaceae > JASHPR01. Next base: position 673,290 of record CAWJPA010000004.1, read on the forward strand.
GCTTGTCGAACGTCAGCACCCGGCCAAACGCCGCGAGCCGGCGAATGAACGCCGCGAGCGGCGGTACGTCCCACTGGCTGTCGATATTGCTGAACCACTGGGTCAGCATCACAACGTCCACCGGTCCGTCGCCGACCAGCTGGTACGCGACGTGCAGGCCGTCGTTCACCGCATACCGTGTCTCGGGAGGCCCCACCGTCGCTCGCTCGCCGTCCCCCGCTATGAACGAGTACGCATCTGATGCCGGAGCGCGGCCAGGTCCATCGACGTCCAGTGCTCGATCAACCTGCCCTCGCTGACCCGGAAAATGTCGATGAACTCGAACTCAACGCGATTTCCGGTCGGCGGCATATTCCACAGTTCACCAAGGTGCGTTCCCCGGAATGTCTTCCGGGTCGCCACAAGATCGCGCTCAGCGAGCTGCTCGTTGATCTCCATAGTGGCATCAGGAAACCCCTGCAGCAGAGCGCCATAGAAGGCCTGGAAGCCGCTCGCGGGCCGATCCGCCTCCGGCAGAGCCTGGCCCTCCGGCCGGTAATGATTCACGAACTCTGGGTGGAATGCCTCGTCAGCGAACGCCAGGTCATGCTGACTCTGGCACCGCTCCACGAACTCAGCCACTGCCCGCTTGTTGTCGTCGCCCGACATGCCCCCCACCTCCCGCGCCCAGCAACAATCATGCACCACCTTGATCGAACTGAGGCCGATCGGCTGGGCCCTTTCAAACCTGCGCTACTACCGTCGGTAGCTTCGAGTTAAAGGAAACGGGCCGGGTCCAGGAAGCCGGTCGCGCAGTAGGGGCGCTCGCCCGTGACGATCTGGGCCAGCAGCTCGCCGACGCCGGCGGCGTGCTTGAACCCGTGGCCGCTGTCTCCGCCCGCTACCACGATGCGGGATTCATCGGGCAGCTGGCCGATGAGGAACTGCTCGTCGGGCGAATCGGTGACCACGCAAGGGATGACCTTGGCGGGCCGCGGGTCAAGACCGGGCAGGGCCTGGGCCACGTACGAGGTCACCTTGTCGATGTCGGCCTCCAGGTAGATGTAGCGGTCCATCTCCTCCGGGTCGAACCCGATGCTGTCGGAGGTGGCCGCGTTCTCCGGGCCGATCTTGATACCGAAGTCATCGGCGGACCCGTGACCCCACAGGCCTCCCCCGCCGGGGCGTTCCCAGATGAAGGCGGGGAACCGGTCGAGAGTGAACTCGTCCGACTCAGGATCCTGGGGACGGAACCAGTACTGCGGCGTCCGCCGCGGCGCCAGGGGCAGGCCGGGCACCAGCGTGCCCAGCCACGCGCCGGCCGCGACCACCACCTGTGTGGCCAGGAACTCGACCGTCGGGGTGCGCACCGTGACCCCGCCGGGGCCGGACTCGATGCCGGTGACCATCGTGTGCGGATAGACGTCGGCACCGGCCCGCTGGGCGGCGGCCGCCTGCGCCCGGACGTTGCGCTCGGGGTAACAGATTCCCGCGCCCGGATCCCACACCGCGACGTCGCCCGGCGCCAAGCCCGCGTACTGCGGCTGCCGCGCGACCAGTTCGGTGTGGCTGAGCTGCTGCACCGGCAGCCCGGCCGCGGCGGCGGCGGCGATCACCCCGCTGACCGCGTGACCCTGCGGGGATCCGGTGCTCAGACAGCCGCTCTGGCGGACCAGCCGCTCCCCTATCTGGTCCCCGAGCTCGGTCCACAGCTCCAGCGACTTCAGCGCGACCGGGGGCAAGCCGGGATGCTCCTGGCAGGCGATGCGGAACAGGCGGGTCACGCCGTGCGAGGAACCGAGCTGATGCCCGATGCCGTGGCGCTCGATGCCCGCGACGTCAATATCCCGCTCCGCCAGCCGCCACAGCGCCGCGGAGCCAAACGCCCCAAGGCCGACCACAACCACGTCTTTGCGGATGATCTCCATCGCCGCAGACCCTACCCCACGGCGCCCAGTCCCGCCTTAGCGGCGCATATGACCTGACTGGGCAGGTCAGCGGCGGTGCGACTATCGTCGGCCAGCAGCGGTACGGCACCGTCGACCAGAGGGGGGACGCAGATGCACAACGTCGTGACTATCGAGACTCCCGGGCTTGGGGACCGCAGCTACCTCGTGCACGACGGCGGAACCGCTGTCGTGATCGACCCGCAGCGCGACATCGACCGGATGCTCGATGCCGCGCAGGCGGCGGGCGCGCGGATCACGCATGTCCTCGAGACCCACATCCACAACGACTACGTCACCGGCGGGCTCGCGCTCGCCCGCGCGACCGATGCCGCGTACGTGGTGGCCGCGGCCGAGGACGTGAACTTCAGCCGCACCGGCATCAGCGACGGGGAGGACATCGTGGCCGGGGGCCTGACCCTGACCGCGCTGGCCACCCCCGGGCACACGCCGGGCCACCTGTCCTACGTGCTGCGCGAGGGCAAGCCGACCGCCGTGTTCACCGGCGGATCGATGCTGTTCGGCGCCGTGGGCCGGACCGACCTGATCAGCCCGGAACTGGCCGAGACGCTGACCCGCGCCCAGTACAACTCGGTCCGCCAGCTCGCCGGCGAGCTTCCCGACGAGGTCGCGGTGTACCCGACGCACGGCTTCGGCAGCTTCTGCTCGGCCACGCCGACCAGCGGCGAGTCCTCGACCATCGGCCGGGAACGCCGGTCGAATACGGCCCTGACCAGCGACGAGGACGTGTTCGTCCGCGATCTACTGGCCGGGCTCACCGCCTATCCCCGCTACTACGCCCATATGGGCCCGGCCAACCGAGGCGGGCCCGGCCTGCCGGACCTCAGCCCGGCGCAGCCCGCCGATGCCCGCGACATCCGGCGCCGCATCGACGCGGGCGAGTGGGTCGTCGACCTGCGCGAGCGCCAGACGTTCGCGCACAGCCACGTGACCGGGACCATCTCGGTCGAGCTGGGCGATCCGTTCGCCACCTACCTGGGCTGGACGATCCCCTGGGGCACGCCGCTGACACTGATCGGGAACAGCCCCGGGCAGGTGGCCGACGCCCAGCGGCAGCTCATCCGCATCGGCATCGACCGGCTCGAGGCCGCGGCCGCCTTTAGCGACCTGGCCGGCGGCCGGATCTCGGCGTACGGGGTGTCCGACTTCGCTGGGCTGGCCGCCGCCTGGGACCGTAACGGGCTGGTGGTGCTCGATGTCCGGCGTCCCGACGAGTGGGATGCCGGGCACATCTCCGGGGCCGTGCACATCCCGTTCTGGGAGGTGGAGCGGCGAGCTGGCGAGGTGCCCGCGGGCGAGGCGTGGGTGCACTGTGCCAGCGGCTTCCGGGCCGCGATTGGCGCGTCCCTGCTGGACCGGGCGGGACGGCAGGTGGTCCACGTCGACGACGACTGGGAGCGTGCCGCGCAGCTGGGCCTGCCCATCACCAAGCCCGCCTTCTAGCTGAAATAGTGCCCCTCGTCGAGGTCGTCGATGAGCCCGGGGTGGCCGGGGTGCCATCCGAACCGCTTCTGGGTCTGGACGCTGGAGGCCGCGATGTCCATCGACGCGAAAAGCGCGAACAAGCCGAAATGACTCTCTGCCTCCTCGCGGGAGAGCCCGGTCACCGACAGGTTCAGGTGCCGCCCGATGACCTCGGCGATATCCAGGAACGGCACGCCCTCATCGCCGATCGCGTACAGGCGCGCGCCCGCGGGCGCGGCCTCCACGGCCAGCCGGAACAGGCGCGCGGCATCCAGCCGGTGCACGGCGGCCCAGCGGTTGGACCCGTCGCCCACATAAGCCGCCAGGCCCTTGGTGCGGGCGATGCCGATGAGGGCCGGGACGAAGCCGTGGTCGCCCCGGCCGTGCACCGACGGCGGCAGGCGCACCACAGAGACCCGTACGCCGCGCCCCGCGAACGACAGCGCCGCCGGTTCTGAGACACGGGGAAACTCCGGGCCTTCGGGCACCTGGTCATCTTCGGTCGACATGCGGCCCGGCACCGGCACGACCGTGCCCGCGACGACGAGGGGCTTGCCGGACCCGGCGAGGGCCCGGCCGATCGCTTCGATGGCACGCCCGTCGGCCCGGGCGGCGGCCGCGGGGTCGCCGGTTTCTGAGAAGTCGTGGATGTAGGCGGTGTGAATCACGCCGTCAGCGGCGGCGGCTCCGCTGCGCAGGCTGGCGGCGTCCTCCAGGGAGCCGCGGTGGACCTCGGCTCCGGCCGCCGTCAGCGACGCGGCGGCCGTGTCCGAGCGGGCCAGGCCCACCACGTGATGCCCGGCCTGAATAAGCTCACCGACCACGGCGGAACCGATGAACCCGGTCGCGCCGGTAACGAACACACGCATCGTGCACTCCTTCTGTGAAACAACGCGGCCCTGCCGGGCCGGTGCCTTCACCCTGCCGTCGGGGCGTGCTCCAGGTCCAAGACCTGTTTCGCACTGAGCAATACGTATCAGGCATCACCGCAGCTCAAGTCCTCCTTTAGAGATCAGCCGACGGACGGTCAGGCTACGATGAACGCATGCCTGACTCGCCGCCTCCTCCGGCGGACCTCGACCTGCGGCTCGTGCGGTACTTCACCGTCGTCGCCGAGCACCGGCACTTCGGCCGCGCCGCCACCGCCCTCCGTATCGCCCAGCCGTCCCTGAGCCGGCAGATCCGCCGCCTCGAGCAGCAGCTGGGCGCCCGGCTGCTGGACCGCACCCCGCAGGGCACCCGGCTGACCGAGGCCGGGGACGTCTTCCTGCCCCAGGCCAGGGCGCTGCTCCGGTCGGCCGCCCAGGCCGCGGCGCGCACCCGGGCCGCGGCCGAGCCCAGCCGGATCACCATCGGGTACACGACCAGCACCCTCATCACCCCGGCCGTGCGGGCGCTGCGCCACCGGCACCCGGACGCCGATGTGCACACCATGCATCTGGACTGGAGCGAGCCGCGCGCCGCCCTGCTCGATCACCGGGTGGACGCGGCCGTGACCCGGCTGCCGTTCTCCACCGGGCAGCTGCACGTGACGGTCCTGTACGACGAGCCCCGGGTGCTGCTGGTGCCCCGCGACCATCGCCTGGCCGGCAAGGAGTCCGTCACCCTCGACGACATCGCCGACGAGCCCTTGCCCCGGCTGCCCGACCCGGCCTGGAACGCCTTCTGGCGCATCGACCCCCGGCCCGACGGGCGCCCCGCTCCCGACGGGCCCCTGGTCGAAGACCTCGAGGACAAGCTCGAGCTCATCGCGGCCGGGCAGGCCGTGTCGATCGTCGCGGCCGGCCTGCGCGGCAGCAGCCTGCGCCCCGACCTCACCACGATCTCCCTGGAGGGCGTCGAGCCGAGCCACGTCGTGCTGGCCACCCGCGCCGGCGACCACAGCCGCCTGGTGGCGGACTTCCGCAAGTGCGCCCAGGCTCACCTCACCGGCCCGGTCCCGGCCGAGTCACCCTAGCCGGGTACGGAAAATCGTTTGGCCCGGACGCAGGTCTAACCAGGTGAGACGAGAGAAAGGACCGGCGGATGCGTAAGAGCCGTGCCCATACCGAGACAGTCGTCGACCGCGAGGTCAGCAAGACCGATGAGCAGTGGCGCAAGGAGCTGACCGCCCAGCAGTACCGCGTGCTGCGGAAGGCGCACACCGAGATGGCGTTCACCGGTAAGTACGTCCGCAACCACGAGGACGGCTTCTACCGGTGCGCGGGCTGCGGCGCCGACCTGTTCCGCTCGAACGCGAAGTTCAACTCCGGCACCGGGTGGCCGAGCTTCTACGAGCCCGCCATCGCGGAGGCGGTCGAGCTGCGGCCCGACTACGGCCTGTTCATGCGCCGCACCGAGGTCGTCTGCCGTCGCTGCGGCGGCCACCTTGGCCATGTGTTCGGCGACGGCCCGGCCCCGACCGGCGACCGGTACTGCATCAACTCCTGCTCGCTGACGTTCGAGCCGGCGGGCGCGAGCCAGGAGCAGGGCGACGGGCAGAACGCCGGCTGACCCCGCCGCTGTCAGGTGGTGACCACCCGGTACAGGCTGGGGTGCGGCCGGTAGCCGGCCAGTCCCTCGGCGGTCCGCCAGCGGGCGACGTTCACGAACTGGAACCCGGCGTTCGGCGCCATGGCCTGGTGCTTGACGGCGGACGCAGGCCTAAACGAGGTGACGCCTTGTTCCCGGCAGGCTACGGTCCCGGCTATGCCGAGTGTCATCAAGTCAGTGTCTTTCGACGCCGCGGACGCGCTCCTGCTGGCCACGTTCTGGGCGGCCGTGTTCGGCTCGGACGTGGACGAGGAGTCCACGGCCGCCAAGGCGTTCGTGGAGGCCGCCGGATGGGGCGGCCCGAACATCTGGTTCAACCGCGTGCCAGAACCCAAGACCGCGAAGACCCGGATGCACTTCGACCTGCGCGCTCCAGGCTCCGTGGCCGACGAGGTGGCCAGGCTCGAGCGGCTCGGGGCGACGGTGTTCGAGCACCGCGACCACTCCACGATCATGCAGGACCCGGAGGGCAACGAGTTCTGCGTCGAGCCAGGCCCGGCGAGCGAGTAAGCCGCGCCGACGGCCGGGTCCGGGTCTGCTGCGAGCCGCCCAAAGCACCTCCCGCCCAGAGCACGATGCCTCACCGGCCCCTAGGATCCCGCCCGTCATACCCGCCACACTCAGGCCCGTCGCCGAGCTGATCGATGTGAGTTTGATGTACATCTGACTACAGCAAACTCACATCGATCGAGTCGGTGACGGGCAACGGCGGGCCCGGGCGTGACCGGCGGGACCCAGGAGGCAGGCGCGGCACCTGGGCCGACCATGGCTTCACGACCGTGCGCTAGGAAGCGCCGGCGTCGACGCCGATCGGGGCGTTTACGGCCAGGCCCTCGGCGCGCATGGCCTTGCGGTAGGCCACGGCCACGGCGTCGAACTTCAGGTGCAGCTCGGCCGCCAGGTCGAACGGCACCCGGTCGGGCCGCTGCGACTCCACCACCACCTGGTCCTGGCCGAAGATGGTGTCCTCGAAGTTCTGGATCACCTGGTCGTCCTGGTCGAGGTTGTAGTTGCGGCCGATGACGACGTACCCGGAGCAGCGGTCCACGCCGACGGGCTGGGCGGCGAAGAAGTAGACCATGCCCTTCTCCCCACCCCAGCCCACGCGCAGCGCGATCGTGTACGGCAGGTGCAGCTCATAGCGGCTGCGCCGCTCCGGCGGGCCAGCCTGCTCGTTGCCGAAGACCGGGAAGTCGTCGCTGTTCTCGGCCTCCGGCCGCACGATCGAGTAGTGCAGCACGTGGCCCTCGGTGCGCACCTCGTGCCGCGGGACCACCGGCCGGCTGGGATCACCTAGCAGGCCGGGGTGCACCCAGGGGAAGTGGCCGAAGTCGGTGAAGTTCTCGACCTGGCGCGCGGCATCGCACTCCCAGGTGTAGGGCCCGGCCGTGACCACGGTCCAGCCGCTGTTCTCCAGCTCGGGCACTTCGGGCAGCGGCCAGCGCGGTTCCTCCAGCGCGGCCCAGATCAGGCCGTAGCGCTCCTGCGCACGGAACGCGGCCACCCGGGCCTTGGCCGGGACGCGCGACGGGTCCTCGAGCTGCGGGATCGCGACGCAGCGGCCGTCGGCGTTGTAGCGCCAGCCGTGGTACGCGCACATGATCTCGTCGCCGTACACCCGGCCCAGCGACAGCGCGGTGCCGCGGTGCACGCACAGGTCCGACATGACCCGCGGGCTGCCGTCCGCGCCGCGCCACAGCACCAGCGGCTCGCCAAGCAGGTCGGCGTGCCTCGGCTCGGAGCCCAGCGCGGCCGCGAACGCGACCGGGTGCCAGCAACCGCGCTGGGCGGCCAGGTCGGCGTACACGCCGGGGGACGTCACGGGGTCAATCCCAGGTCAGCACACATACGGTCATTGTGCTCCGGGGTCAGCACAGCTGTCGATCATGGTTTGGGTGAGACCCGCGGGCCGAAGCCGTCCTGGGGGCCTGCGGTCGCCCCGTCGCTGGGCAGGCGGAGTGTCGGCGGGGCGGGTTACTGTGGCGAGGTGCTCGAGTCGTTTCATCCTGCGGTGCGCACCTGGTTCGCCCGGCGGTTCCCGGACGGGCCGACCGAGCCGCAGGCCGAGGGCTGGCAGGAGATCGCCGCCGGGCGGAACACCCTGATCGCGGCGCCGACCGGCTCGGGCAAGACGCTGGCCGCGTTCCTGGTGTGCATCGACCGCGTCTACCGGGCCCACGAGGCCGCCGTCGCGGGCCAGGAGATGCAAACCTGCCTGTTCGGCTGGCGCGAGTCCGGCGGAGGATCCGGCGAAGCCGGGCCAGCCGCGACGGCCGGCCGGAGGCTGGCCATGAAGGGGGAAGGGGAGGCGGGCGGGGGCACGCGGGGGGGTCCTGGGGGGTCGTCCCCCCCGGGCAATACAGGCCCGGAAGTCGTCTACGTGTCGCCGCTGAAGGCGCTGGCGGTCGACATCCAGCTGAACCTGGAGCGCCCGCTGGCCGAGATCGCCGAGACCGCGGCCGAGCTCGGGCTGAGCGCGCCCACGATCCGGGTGGCGGTGCGGACCGGGGACACCGCCGCGGCCGAGCGGGCGGCGATGCTGAAGCACCCGCCGGACTTCCTGATCACCACGCCGGAGTCGCTGTACCTGCTGGTCACGGCGGAGCGGAGCCGGGCCATGCTGGCCGCGGCCCGGACCGTGATCGTGGACGAGATCCACGCCGTGGCCGGGAACAAGCGCGGCTCCCACCTGGCCCTGACCCTGGAGCGGCTGGAGCACGTGGCGGCGGCGGACGGGGAGCCGCTGCAGCGGATCGGGCTGTCGGCCACGCAGCGGCCGATTGAGCGCGTGGCCCGGCTGCTGGTCGGCGTGGGCGAGGGCCGGGAACGCCCGGACGGGTCGCCGCGCTGCTCGATCGTGGACTCCGGGCACCGCCGCGACCTCGACCTGGCCCTGGAGCTGCCCGACGATGAGCTGGGCGCGGTCGCCTCGGCCGAGCAGATGGCCGAGATCCTGGACCTGATCGCCGGGCACGTGCAGCAGCACAGGACCACGCTCGTGTTCGTGAACAACCGGCGGCTGTCCGAGAAGGTCGCGCACGAGCTGGGCGAGCGGCTCGGGGACGGCCAGGTCGCCGCCCATCACGGCAGCCTGTCCAAGGAACGGCGGCAGCGCGTCGAGACCCGGCTGCGCAGCGGCGACCTGCGGGCGCTGGTCGCGACCGCGTCGCTGGAGCTCGGCATCGACATCGGGCCGGTGGAGCTGGTGTGCCAGATCGGCTCGCCGCGCAGCTTCGCCACGTTCCTGCAGCGGGTGGGCCGTTCGAACCACTCCCGCGGCGGGACGCCGTCGGGACGGCTGTACCCGATGTCCAGGGACGAGCTGGTCGAGTGCGCGGCCCTGCTCCGCGGGGTGCGCACCGGGCGCCTCGACGCGTTGCTAATCCCGGACGCACCGCTGGACATCCTGGCCCAGCAGGCGGTGGCCGAGTGCGCGGCCGCGGACTGGGCCGAGACGGACCTGCTGGCCATGATGCGCCGGGCCGCCCCGTACGCCGGGGTGTCCCAGAGCGACTTCGAGGAGGTCGCCGAGCTGATCACCGAGGGCATCCCCACCGGGCGCGGCCGGCGCGCGGCGTACCTGCACCGGGACCAGGTGAACGGGCGGCTGCGCGGCCGGCGCGGGGCCAGGATCGCCGCGCTCACCTCCGGCGGGGCCATCCCCGAGCTCGGCGACTTCCGGGTGCTGGCCGAGCCCGACCAGATGCTGATCGGGACCGTGAACGAGGACTGGGCCATCGAGTCGATGGCCGGCGATGTGTTCCTGCTCGGCACCCACTCGTGGCGGATCCGGCGGGTCGAGCCCGGCGTCGTCCGCGTCGTTGACGCTGAGGGAGCACCCCCGTCTATTCCGTTCTGGCTGGGCGAAGCCCCGGGCCGCACGCGGGAACTGTCCGAGGAGGTCAGCAACCTCCGCGCCGCGGTGGCGGCCAGAGCCCCGGCCGAGGCGATCGCGTGGCTGGCCGCCGAGTGCGGGCTCGGCGACGCCGCCGCCGAGACGATCGTGGCCTACCTGCGGGCCGGGCTGGCGCAGCTCGGGGTGCTGCCGACCATGGACACGATCGTGCTGGAGCGGTTCTTCGACGAGGCCGGCGGGATGCAGCTGGTGGGGCATGCGCCGTACGGGGCGCGGCTGAACCGGGCGCTCGGGCTCGCGCTGCGCAAGCGGTTCTGCGTCACGTTCGACTTCGAGCTGCAGGCGGCGGCCAGCGACGACGCGATCCTGCTCTCGCTGGGGCCGCAGCACAGCTTCCCGCTGGAGCGGGTGCCGAAGTTCCTGGCCTCGGCGACCGTCGAGGGCGTGGTCAGGCAGGCGGTGCTGACCTCGCCGTTGTTCGCGGCCAGGTGGCGCTGGAACCTGAACACGTCCCTGGCCGTGCTGCGGATGCGCGGCGGGAAGAAGAACCCGCCCGCGATCCAGCGGATGGAGGCCGACGACCTGATGGCCGCGGTGTTCCCGACCCTGGCCGCATGCCAGGAGAACGTGGCGCCCGGCCCGATGGAGATCCCCGACCACCCGCTGGTCCGGCAGACCCTCGAGGACTGCCTGCACGAGGCCATGGACATCGACGGGCTCAGGGAGCTGCTCACGGGGATCGAGTCGGGCCGGGTCACCGTGGTGGTGCGGGACACCACCGAGCCGTCGGTGCTCGCGCACGAGATCCTGAACGGGCGGCCGTTCACGTTCCTGGACGACGCGCCGCTGGAGGAGCGCCGCAGCCGGGCCGTGCCGCTGCGCCGCGGGCTGCCGGTAGAGGCAGGCGAGCTGGGCCGGCTCGACCCGGCCGCGATCGAGCGGGTCACCGCCCAGGTCCGGCCCGACCCCCGGGACGCGGACGAGCTGCACGACCTGCTGATGACGACCGTGGCCCAGCGGCCCGCCGACGGGTGGCGGGAGATGTTCGCCGCGCTGGTGGGTGACCGGCGCGCGGCCGCGCTGCACGGGCCGGCCGGGGAGCTCTGGTGCGCCGTGGAACGCCGGCCCGCGATCGAGGTGCTGTTCCCCGACGCCGCGATCGTCCCTGACCTCCCGGCCCCCGTTGTCCCGGCCGAGCCTCCCGACGAGGACGCGGCCGCCGCCGAGCTGCTCCGCGGCCACCTGGACTGCCGGGGACCGTCGACCGCCGCGGACCTGTCCGGCGCGACCGGGCTGCCGGAGAACCTGATCGTGCGCGCGCTGGCCCGGCTGGAGGCGGAGGGCTTCGCGCTCCGCGGCCGGTTCACTGCGGCGGCCCAGGGCGGGGCCGAGGAGTTCTGTGCCCGGCGGCTGCTGGCCCGGATCCACGGGTACACCCGGCAGCGGCAGCGCCGCGAGATCGAGCCGGTCAACGCCAGGGACTTCATGCGGTTCCTGCTGCGCTGGCAGCACGTCGAGCCGGGCACCCGGCGCGAGGGCCGGTTCGGCGTCCTCGCGGTCGTCGAGCAGCTGCAGGGCTACGAGCTGGCCGCCGGGGCCTGGGAGAACGGCATCCTCGCGGCCCGGGTGGAGGGGTACAAGCGCGAATGGCTGGACGAGCTGTGCCTGTCCGGCCAGGTCACCTGGGAGCGGCTGTCCCTGCGGGACACCGACGACGCGCCACGGCGCAGCGGGCTGGCTCGCGCCACCCCGATCACGCTGACCATCCGCGAGGACCTGCCCTGGCTGCTGCGCGCCGTTCGCGGCGAGGCGACCCCGGCCGAGCCCGGCCCGGGCCGGACCCGCGACATCGTCGACGCGCTGCGCCAGCACGGCGCGCTGTTCCGCCCCGATCTGGCCGCGGTCACCGGGCGGCTGCCCGCCGAGGTGGAGGAGGCGCTGTGGGAGGGCGTGGCCCGCGGCCTGGTCACGGCGGACGGGTTCCGGGCCGTGCGCTCCCTGCTGCGGCGCGGCGGCCGGCCCGGGCCGGCGAGGCGCGGGCTGCGGCACGGGATCCGCGGGACCAGTTCTGGCTCGACCGGCCGCTGGTCCCTGCTGCCCACCCCCGCCACCGCACCCGACCGGGACGAGCTGGCCGAGGCCGTGGCCGAGCAGCTCGCCGTGCGCTGGGGCGTGGTCTTCCGTGACCTGGCCGGCCGGGAGAACCTGGCCGTACCGTGGCGCGACGTGCAGTGGGCGCTGCGGCGCATGGAGGCGCGCGGCACCATCCGCGGCGGCCGGTTCGTGGCCGGGTTCAGCGGCGAGCAGTACGCCCACCCCGACGCGGTCGACCTGCTCCGCGCGGTCCGCAAGGAGCGGCACACCGGTCAGCCGGTGCGGCTGTCCGCGACCGACCCGCTGAACCTCACCGCGATCGTGCTGCCGGGCCCGCGGGTCCCGGCCATCCCCGCGAACAGCGTCACCTACGTGGACGGCGCCGTCCCCGCCGCCGCCGAGTTCAGCACCCCCGCTTAGATGGGCCAGCCGCGACGGCCGGCTTGCCGGCCCGAGCGGATGGCACGCGGGGGTCTGGGGGGGGTCGTCCCCCCGAGGTCAACACGACGCGGCCAGGGTCAGGCCGAAGTCGCCGTCGGGGTCGGTCCAGAACTGCTCCACCCACATGCCAGCGGCGGCGAGCTCGGCCTCGATCCGCTCCCGGCGGAACTTGGCCGAGATCTCGGTGCGCATCTCCTCGCCGGCGGCGAAGGACACGGTCAGGCCGAGATCGGCGATCGTGACCTGCTGGTCGCGCAGCGACCGCAACCGCATCTCGATCCACTCATGGACCCGGTCCCAGAGCGCGACGTGGCCGAACTCGTCGACCGCGAAGTCGGCGCCGAGCTCCCGGTTGATCACGCGCAGGATGTTGCGGTTGAACTCCGCGGTCACCCCGGCCGCGTCGTCGTACGCGCGCTGCAGCCGGTCAGCGTCCTTAACCAGGTCCGTCCCGAGGAGGAAGGTATCCCCGGGACGGAGCGCAGCCCCGACCTGCGCGAGAAAGGCAGATCGGGCCTGTGGTTCGAGATTACCGATTGTGGAGCCGATAAACGCAATCATCCGGCGCCCGCCGCGCGGAATGGCACCAAGATCGCGCTCAAAATCACCAAGAAATGGCGCAATTCGCAGCCCCGGGTACTCCGCGGCCAGCGCGTCGGTGGCCTCGGTGAGCACCACGGGGTCGACGTCGAACGGCACGAACTCGCGCAGCGTCCCGCCGTCGCGCAGCGCGCGCAGCAGCAGTCTGGTCTTGGCCGACGTGCCGCTGCCGAGCTCGACCAGCGACTCGCACCGCGACAGCCCGGCGATCTCGCCGGCCCGCTGCTCCAGGATCGACGTCTCGGCCCGGGTCAGGTAGTACTCGGGCAGGCGGGTGATCTCGTCGAACAGCTCGCTGCCGCGCGCGTCATAGAAGTACTTGGGCGGCAGCGTCTTCGGGGTCGCGGTGAGCCCCGCCCGCACATCCGCGCGCAGCGCGTCGAGGTACCGCCCGGGCTGAGCCTGGACCAGGTTTTCTGCCGGCATTATGCCTCCAGATCGGTGATGGTCACGGCGTCGGGTGTGACGTCGACGAGATGGCGGTCTGGCACGTCGGCCCAGCGCGGGTCGTCGTCGTAGGGCTCGCTCGCGACGACCACGCCGTCCCCCGTGCGCAGCACGCTGAGCGTGTCGCCCCACCGGGTGGCGAGGATCCGCTGGCCGTCGGTGAGCAGCAGGTTCAGCCGGGCGCCCGGGTCGCGCCGGGCCAGGCCGGTCACGTACTCCCCCACCCGCTCCGGGCCGAACGCGAACAGGTGGGCCGCGAGCAGCGCGGAGTCGCAGGCCGACTCCGCGGCCGGGTGCGGGCCGAGCACGGCCCGGTCCACGATCCCGTTGTGCGACAGCAGCCACCGCCCGGAACCGAACGGCGCGGCCGCGGTCTCGTCGGCCGGCATCCCGGCCGTGGCCGAGCGCACCGCGGCCAGCACGCACGAGGAGGAGATCACCGGCGCCACGGACGCGAACGACGCGTCGGTCCACAGCGGCCGGTTCGACCGCCACCGCGCGGGCGTAGGCGCGTCGGAGTAGAAGCCCGCGCCCCAGCCGTCAGCGTTCATCCGGCCGTTACGCTGCCGTCTCGGGGCGTATGACTGCACCAGCAGCCCGTGTTCCTGGGCGAGCAGCAGGTCGCCAAGCGAGCGCGGCGCGCCCAGCCAGGCGAGGTGCCGGCACAACTCAGGCGCCCCCCGCGCTCTCCGGATCCCAGGCCAGTCTCAGGCCGGTGAAAATCTGCCGCCGGATCGGGTGATCCCAGTTGCGGAACGAGGGCCGGATGGCGGCCGGGGCCACCGCCCAGGACCCGCCGCGCAGCACCTTGAAGTCGCCGCCGAAGAACGGCTCGCTGTACCGGCGGTAGATCATCGGCACGAACCCCGGCCACGGCACGAAGTCCGACGAGGTCCACTCCCACACGTCACCGATCATCTGCTCGGCGCCGTAGGCCGACGCGCCGGCCGGGTAGGCCCCGACCGGGGCGGGCCGGAGCGCGGTGCCGCCGATGTTGACCCGGTCGGCGGTGGGCGGCTGGGCCCCCCAGGGCCAGGCTCGCCGGGTCCGGGTCGCGGGATCCCAGGCGCAGGCCTTCTCCCACTCGGTCTCGGTGGGCAGCCGCGCGCCCGCCCAGGTCGCGAACGCCTCGGCCTCGAAGAAGCAGATGTGCTGGACCGGCTCGTCGGGCGGCACGTCCTCCTCGATCCCGAACCGTCGCCTGGTGCCGTCGGAGGTCCAGAACTTCGGCCGCTCCAGGCCGGCTTCGGTCCGGTGCTCCCAGCCCCGGCCGGACCACAGGTCGCGGCGGTCGTAGCCGCCGTCGGCGATGAACTCGCGCCACTGCCGGTTGCTCACCGGCACCCGGCCAATCCAGAACGGCGCGACGTCGACCGTGTGCGCGGGCCGCTCGTTGTCGAGCGAGAACGGCGCGGTGACCGCGTCCACGCCGAGCACGAACGGGCCGCCGTCCACGAACACGCGGTCGCCGTCGATCGGCCTTCCCGATGGCAGCGGCTGCCGCACCGTCAGCACCGGCGGCCCCTGCCGCAGCTGCAGCGTGGCCAGCATGGTCTCGTCGTGCATCTCCTCGTGCTGGACCACCATGCCCGCGGTGAACAGGTCGTCGGCGGGGGTGCGCTCGATCAGGTCGAGCACCCGGCCGCGGACCTCGTGGTCGTAGGCGCGCGCCTCGACCGGGGGCAGCAGCGGCAGCGTGGGGCGGTCGGAGCGCCGGTGCTTGAACGCGTCGTACAGCGAGTCCACGTCCGGGTCCAGCATCCCCGGCCGGTCCGGGTCGCCGCCGCGCAGCAGCCACAGCTCTTCCTGCTGGCCGATGTGAGCGAGGTCCCAGACCAGCGGGCTCATCAGCGGGTCGTGCTGGGCCACCAGCGTCGGCTCGTCCAGGTCGGTGAGCTCGAGCGTGCGCGCCCGGGCCCGCTCGAGATCGCGGACAACGTCGTCATGCATGAGCTAGCTCCTCGAAAGCGGCGTGGGGTCCGATCTCGTCGATGCGCTCGGCCAGCAGGTCACCCGGGCACCGGCCGGACTCGACGAGCTCGGCCAGGTCGGCGACGGCGGGGCCGAGCTGGGGCGGAACCCGCTCGGCCGCGATCCCGACGCAGCGGCGGGCGGAGTCGGCGAGCGCGGCGTCGCCCAGCCCCCGCCGGGCGGCCGTCGTCCAGAGCTGGGCCGTCTGCTCGGTGGCCTCGGTGGCCCGGTCGGCCGCGACCGGGTCGTCCATGAGCGTGGTGACCACCGCGGCGATGGCCGGCCACCACCGCGGCGCGCTCATGTCGAGGTAGCGCAGCTCCAGGTAGCCCCGCAGCCGTACCGGCGGGAACAGCGTGGTCAGGTGGGTGTCGAGGTCCGCGGTCGTCGGGGTCCGGCCGCCCAGGCGGACCTCGCCGCTGGCCCAGCGCTCGAACGGGACGATGGCGGGCACGGCCTTGACGTCGTCCCCCTCGGTGCGGACGAACGCGACCGGGGCGCGCAGGGCGTACCTGGCCCAGGCCGAGGCGGGGTCGAGGGAGTCGTCGGCGTCGGTGTCCGGCGCGACACAGCCGGGCACGGGACCGCACGCCCGCGCGTCCAGGCCGGTCCAGGCCCGCTGCCGGGCAGATTTCCAGCCGGTGTCGCGGCCGTGCAGCCAGGGCGAGCTGGCGGAGATCGCCACCATGGTCGGCCCCAGCCGGTGCGCGCGGGCGACCCGCTCCGGCCACTCATCTTCCGGCCCGGCCTCGAGGTTCACCTGGAGGGCCGCGGTGGAGTTCATCATCACCGCGCCGGGCTCGCCCCGGCCGGTGGCGGCGAAGTGCTCCTCCATGGCCTGGTAGCGCGGCCGGGGGTTGACCCGCTGGGACGGCCGGAGCGGATCGGCGCCCGCGTGGGCGATCCCGAGCCGGAGGTCGGCCAGAGCCAGCCGGGTGCGCTGCCCGTCGAGGCGCAGCTCGCTGATCGTGCTCACGATGTCCGACGCCGGCGGGCCGGACAGCTCAAGCTGCCCGCCGGGCTCGAGCGTGATCGCGCTGCGCCCCGCGGCGGTGCAGACCGGGTCCGGCATCGGGTCGACCCGGTCCCAGGCCACCCGGTCGCCCACCGCGTCCAGGTCCACCAGGTGGGTCTCGATCTCCAGGCCCACCGCGCCGACCATCGACGGGGTGAGCGCGGCCTGGTGCGACCGGGCGTAAGCCGTATCGATGGTCAGGGGTTCGGCCTGGTCAATGGCGCAGTCGACTGAAGCATGCGGAACGGTCATGAAGACCCCCTCCAGGTCCGGGCCGGCGGACTTGCTCAAGTCCACCGCGGGTCGGTGCGGGGGCGACCGAACTGCAGCCGTCCTCAGTGGTGCCCGCAACCTGCGGGCTGGACCAACGCCTACATTCTATCGCGGTCACGGCACAGGGAAACGCCGACCCGTCGATGAAACTCGAAAACATATACGGAATATTCACCTGGCTACCGCCGGCCGTTCACCCATGGGAACTTGGTCGGATTGGCCCCGCCGCGGCATATAAGTCCCGCCCAGCTTCCGGGTGCGCGGCCCCGGCTTGCGCGAGCGCCCTCCCGGTCCGCCGGCTCCCGCCGCGCCGTTCTCCACGGAGAGCGCTACTGCCCCGCGTACGCCCGCTCAATCTCCGCGACGTCGAACTTCGTCATCTTGAGCATCGCCTCGGTGGCCCGCCCGGCCTTCTCCGGGTCGGCGTCACTGATCATGTCGAGGAGCACGCCGGGGACGACCTGCCAGGACACCCCGTACTTGTCCGTGACCCAGCCGCAGGCGACCTCCCGCCCGCCGTCGGACAGCCGGCTCCAGTAGTAGTCGATCTCGTCCTGGTCCGCGCAGATGACCTGGAACGAGATCGACTCGTTGAACCCGAAGTCCTGCTTCCCGCCGTTCAGCGCGAGGAACTTCTGCCCGTTGATCTCGAAGTCGACGGCCATGACCGTGCCTGGCTGACCCGGCCCGGACCCGGAGTAGTGACTGACCCGGCCGCGCTTGGAATCCTTGAAGATGCTCATGTAGTAGTTCGCGGCCTCTTCGCCGTTGTCGTCGAACCACAGGCAGGTGATGAAACCCTTGTCCGCCATCGGATCCTCCTCGCGTTCGCTTACCTGGTTCCGACCCCGGCCACGCCGAAAACTCATCGCTGTCCCGTACCCGATCTGCGTAGGGTTACCTCGTGATCTCTGCTGATGACCTGACCCGCGATGATCTGGCCACTGCACTACTCGCCGCGGGCCCTGAGCCCAGCCGAGCCGCGGACCTCGACCTGTTCGGCCGCTTCGTCGGCGCCTGGGACATCGAATGGCACGGCACCGACTCCGACGGGCGGCCCGCCACGATGACCGGCGAGTTGCACTTCGGGTGGGTCATGGACGGGCGGGCCGTGCAGGATGTCTGGCGGGTGCCGGCCGGGCCGGTGCCGGCCGGGCTGCGGCCGTTCCACGGCACGACCGTGCGCTTCTACGACCCCGCGCTCGGGGCGTGGCGGTCCACCTGGATCGATCCGCTCAACGGCCGGGTCCGCCGCTTCATCGGCCGCCAGGACGGCGACAACATCGTCCTGGACGGGCTCGACGACGACCCGCAGGAACGCTGGGGCTTCCGCGACATCACCCCGGACTCCGCCCTGTGGACCGGTGAGGTGTCCGACGACGGCACCTGGCGCCTCGACGAGCGCATGTTCCTCCGCCGCCGTAGCTAGCCGATGCGGTCAGTGTGCCGCGGACCGGTGCCTGAGTATCTTCCGGCGCAGGGATTCTGCTTCGGCTCGGACGAGGACAAGGTCAGCGGGCTGTGGGACCTCCCGCTCGGCATCGGCGATGATGATGCGGGCCTGCTCCTGGATGGCCGCCCAGATTTCTGGGTCGTCGCTGGCCACATCGACGCAGGCGTCGAGCAGCCGGAGCAGCGCA
This sequence comes from uncultured Actinomycetota bacterium, assembly GCA_963844655.1. Taxonomy (GTDB): domain Bacteria; phylum Actinomycetota; class Actinomycetes; order Streptosporangiales; family Streptosporangiaceae; genus JASHPR01. Next base: position 691,569 of record CAWJPA010000004.1, read on the forward strand.
TCGGCCACGGTTGGCTCGGCTGAACCGTAGCGGCGGATGAGTCCGCACATCGTCGCGAGGTACTGGGGGAACCGTCGTCCTGGTACGAATACAGCGGCGCCGCTGGGGTCGCGGGCAGTGTGGTCGCCGAGGGGTTGCTGGGTGAGCGCGCAGAAGATCACCGAAAGGTGATCAATGGCCTGGACCGCGGTGTAGGGGTCGTTGACCGCCGGGGACAGTGCCTTGCACGCCGCGTCGACCAGCTGCCGGATGCCGAACGCGGCATCCTGCTCGAGGGTGCGCTCGAACCCGATCCGCACCCCGGCCTCCAGGGCGCGCGACACGGCCTGCCGGTCGGGTGCGGGATGGCCCGGCGAGACGGGCCAGATCCACGCCAGGGTGGTCCCGGCCACAATATGTTCGCCGACCCTGGGCCGTATTCGCACGCATGCCCCGTGCCTCGCGGCCTGGGACAGGATGGCGCGGCAATGCACCGCCTGCACGTACCCGGAGTGGCGGGATGTGATCACCATGGCCCCGGGCGGGGCCACGGGTGCGTCCTCGCTTCCGGTCAGCAGCCCGTCCCTGATCACAGAAATGGTGTTGCGCTGCACCACCTTCATGATCGCGTCGACCTGGATGGAGTGCACGAGGTGGTCGGCGAAGAACACCAGCAGGCCCAGGCTGACAAAGAGCAGCACGATCGAGCCGCTCACCGCGAGCCGAGGGAAGCTCGCGGTGCGGTTGCCGCCGGACACGCCGACCGTGTACAGCCCCGCTGCGCTGTAGGCGAAGGTCGCGACGAAGGCACTGAGGACGATCTGGTTCGGCCGGTCGCGCAGGAAGTTGCGCAGCAGCCGGGGCGAGAACTGGGTGGACGACAGCTGGAGCGCCACCACAGTCAGGCCGAGCAGCAGCGCGATGACGGTCACCATCGTGCCCGCGATGCCGATCAGCAGGTTACGGGCGTCATCGGGAGTCCCCTGGAACGCCAGCGGCGAATGCACACCGACGCGGACCACCGACAATAGCGACCCGACGACCAGGGCAACCGCCACGGACAGCGTGGGCAGGACCCAGAGCGATCCCCGGGCATACTCGAACAGCGCATCACGGCGGATCATGCGAAGCCTCCTCAGATCGTGACGAAGGTGCCCGCCCCCTGGCGTCGGGCGGTGGCCAGGATCAGGGCCGCGGCGGCCGCGTCCTGGACCGCGACCCCGACCGACTTGTAGAGCGTGAGCTGCGAATCGCTGGTCCGGCCCTGGGCCAGGCCCGCGGCGATCTCGCCGAGCTCGGCCGCGACGTGGCTGGCGTCGATGGCCCCGGCTTCGATCGCCCGGTTCAGCTCGACGGCGCCGGAGGGCGGCGGGGCGAGCGCCGACGCGCGGGATTCGACCACGAGCAGCGCGTCCTGGATCGTGGCCGTGTCGATCTCGCCCTCGCCGCTGGTGTTGTAGCCGACCGAGTTGATGTGGGTGCCTGGTTGCAACCACTCGCGGTACAGCACGGGGTGCGCGGCGTGGGTGGTGGTGCAGACGATGTCGGCCGACCGCACCGCGGCCTCGACCGAGTCAGCGGCCCGCGCCGGGACGCCGGCGCCAGCGAGCCTGGCGGCGAGGGCCTGAGCCTGGCCCGGGTTCCGCCCGGCGATCCGCACGGTGTGCACGCCGGGCAGGCGGGCCAGCGCCCTGGCGTGGACGTCGGCCTGGACCCCGGTCCCGATCACCGCGACGTGGCCGGCACCGGGCCGGGCGAGCAGCCGGGTGGCCAGCGCCGATCCGGCCGCGGTGCGGGCCGCGGTCACGCTGGTCCCGTCCATCAGGGCCACGGGAGTCCCGGTGGCGGGATCGAAGCAGCAGATCAGGGCCTGGTGGGTCGGGCAGTCCCGGTTCCGGGGGAACAGGGTGACCAGCTTGCTGGTCAGCGCGCCGGTCGACGGCAGGTAGGCGGGCATCGCCGCCAGCAGCGCGTCCTGCTCGGGGATCAGCGCCGCCACCCGGGCTGGCATCGACACCCGGCCCGCGCTGAGATCGATCATCGCGGCCCGTATCACGTCGACGAGCGCGTCGAGGTCGAGCAGCGATTCGATCTCGGTGGCAGAAAGAACGAGCATGATCCCTCCCCGGGATGGCTAAGCGCTGTTCCATGATCGTGTGCCGAGGTGCCTGGCGGTGGGATCATCGGTGGATGCGGGATCACACGATGACGTGGGCCGAGGTGGCCGGGCGGCTCGCGCAGGCGCGCAGCTACTGGCTGGGCACGACCACCCCGTCGGGTGCCCCGCACGCGGCGCCGGTCTGGGGCGCGGTGACCGGCGGGACGCTGCACCTGTACAGCGAGCGGAGCACGGTCAAGGCCCGCAACCTGGCGGCCGACCCCCGGGTCGTCATTCACCTGGAAAGCGGCGAGGACGTGCTGATCGTGCGCGGCGCGGCCGTGGACCTCGGGCCGCCGTCTGCGGTCCCTGACGTGGTCGCGGCGCTCGACGCGAAGTACACCCGGCCGGAGGACCGGCCGTACCTGCCGAGCGCCGACCCGGACTTCGACGTGGTCTACGCGATCAGGCCCGCCTCCGCGATGGCCTGGCGGCTGGACGACTACGACGCGTCGCAGCGCCGCTGGTCGGCCTGACCTCAGGTGGCGATGTCGGGGTAGGGCAGCCGCCAGTGGCCGAGCCGCGTCGCGTACTCGCGCTGGAACGCCAGCGGCTCGGCGTAGTCCCGCTCGAACAGCGCGATGTACAGCGTGAGGGTCAGGAACGGATGCGCCCCGAGCTCGAACAGCTTGGGGTAGTCGTGAGCCCCGAGCGCTTCGCGTTCGGTCTCGTCAAAGGCCAGCCAGGTGCTCTGCTCCCCCTGGTGGCAGTTCAGGATGACGTTGGCCTGCTCCGCCTCCCACCAGGTCACGGTGCCGCGCGGGTCCTCCCGGTACCGCTCGACCAGCGCGGGGTCCCTGTCCACGGTATAGAGGAACTTGTTCAGCAGGTACTTGCTCATATTTCCTCCCCGCCCATCCCACCCGCCCCGTCCATCCCACCCCGCGGATACCAGGTGAAGTAGGCCTCCATGGTGTGGAACAGGTCGAGCGAGTCGGTGTAGTCGGCGGGCACGTTCTCGCCCGCGGCGCCCATCATCAGCATGAAGTCCATGAACCCGTGGGTCGCGTTGCCCGGCGCCCACAGGCTGTCCAGGCTCACCTCGGCCAGGGCCGACTTCAGGTCGCCGGTGGCGATCCACTCGACCGCCTTGCGGTCGAACTCGGGGTCCGGGCCGTGCGGGCCGAACTGGCGCGGGCCGCCCAGCTCCAGGGACAGGTGCCCGGTGCCGATGATCGCGACGCGCTGGTCGCTCGGCCAGGCCTCGACCATCTGGCGGAGCGCCTTCCCCAGCGCCACGAACCGGCTGGGCTGCGGCATGGGCGGCGCGAAGATGTTGGTGTACACGGGCACGATCGGCAGGTCAGCCTGGGGCCGCAGGGTGATGATCGGGCACGTGATGCTGTGATCCACCCTCAGCTCGTTGCTGAACGCGAGGTCGAAGCCGGCGTCGATCCCCTCCCGGAGCAGGTAGCCGGACAGCTCCTCGTTACCGCGCAGCGTCATGCGCGGCAGCCCGAACTCGCGTTCCTCGTTATAGAAGTTCGCGTCGTAGGCCGGTGCCTTGCCGATGAGGAACTGCGGCATGTTGTCCAGCCAGAGCTGGTGGAAGTGGTCGCTGCCGACCATGACCAGGATGTCGGGCCTGGCCCGGGTCAGGGTCTCGCGGAAGGCCTCGATCTTGGCCTGCCACGCGTCGGCGAACGGCGGCCGGTCCTCCCCGGTGGCCGTGCTGGCCTTGAGGTAGAAGGGGTGATGGGTGGATGCGATGACCGCGGCGATGGTGGCCATGGCGGCTCCTTACGAGGGCTGGTCCGGGGCGGCGAGCCAGGCCCGGATCTGGTCGCCGTGCTCGTCGAGCTTGGGCGGGGGGTAGTCGTAGCGCGGCGGCGTGGTCGAGAACGTGAGCGGGTGGCGGACGGTGGGGCGCGCGGTGTCACCCTCCCCGGCGGTGACCACAGGCTCCAGCCCGATGCTCTCGGCGAACTCGATCCCCTGGGCCACGGTGTTGATCGGGCCGCAGGGCACGCCCACCTTGATCAGGTCGTGGAACCACTCCTCGGCGGTCCGCCGGGATAGCTGCTCGGCCAGCAGCGGGCGCAGCTCGTGCCGGTTGGCCGTGCGCCCCTCGTTGCGGGCGAACCGCGGGTCGTCGGCCAGCTCAGGGACCCCGAGCGCATCGCACAGCTTGCGGAACTGGACGTCGTTGCCCGCGGTCACGATGAGCTCGCCGTCGCTCGCGGGCAGCGGCTCGTACGGGAACAGGCTGGGATGGGAGTTGCCCATCCGGAACGGGGTCACGCCCCCGGTCACGTACGCGCTGGTCTGGTTCACCATGCCGGACAGCGCCGAGGCCAGCAGGCTGGCCTCGATGTGCTGGCCCTCGCCGGTGGCGGCACGGTGGTTGAGCGCGGCCAGGATGCCGATGGTGGTGTGCAGGCCGGCCATCACGTCGAACAGCGAGATGCCCGCGCGGTAGGGCGGCCCGTCCGGGTCGCCGGTGAGGCTCATCAGCCCGGACATGGCCTGCACCATCAGGTCGTACCCGGGCAGGTCCTTGCCGCCGCCCGCGCCGAAGCCGCTGATCGACGCGTAGACGATGCGCGGGTTCGCCGCGCTGACCGAGTCGTAGTCCAGGCGGTACTTGGTGAGCCCGCCCGGCTTGAAGTTGTGCACGAACATGTCCGCGCGGCGGGCCAGCTCATGGGCCAGGGCCAGGTCGCCGTCCTGCTTCAGGTCGAGCGCGACCGAGCGCTTGTTGCGGTTAATGGCCAGGAAGTAGGTGGATACCCCGTCGCCGGCCACCGGGGGCATCCAGGTGCGGGTGTCGTCGCCGCCGGGGCCCTCCACCTTGATCACGTCCGCGCCGAGGTCGGCCAGCAGCATCGTGCAGTACGGGCCGGCCAGCACCCGGGAGAAGTCGGCGACCACCAGACCCGCCAGCGGCCCGGGCCTCGTGCCGGGGGCGGGTGCGGAGCCGTGCTCGCTGTGATCCTGTCTGATGCGGCCTTGTTCACTGCTCATATAGCGCTGGGCATCCTTCTGTCCGCTGGCCGGACAGCCGTCCGGCGCCCTGCTGGCACGGTCACCTGGGGTGCCGCCTGGCAGGCGGCCCAGTCGGCGCTGATTGACCCGGCCGTCTGCAGCAGCATCGGCAGGTACTCCCCGGTCAGGACCTCGACTGGCGTCTCGGCCGCGTGCACGGTGACGTTCAGCGCGGCGAGCACCTTCCCGTCGCCGTCCCTGAGCGGGGCGGCCACCGAGCGGATCCCGAGGGCGAGCTGCTCGTCCGTGAGTGACCAGCCCCTGGCCCTGACCTCCCGCAGCTCCGCTGTGCGCTCGGCCAGGCTCGGCTGCCAGCGGGGAGTGACCCCCGATCGGCTCGGCTCGGCGAGTACCTGCTCGGCCTCACCGGGCGGCAGCGCCGCCAGCATGATCTTGCCTAGCGAGGTCTGCATGGCCGGGAACTTGGTGCCGATGGTGACCGCCAGCGCGATGATCTTCGGGACCGCGACCCTGGCCACGTAGACGATGTCGCTGCCGTCGAGCTGGGCAATGGACGAGGACTCGTGGGTGCGCGCCACCAGCCGCTCCATGTGCGGCCTGGCCACCTCCCACAGGTTGCGGGAAAGCACGTAGCTCGTGCCGAGCTCGAGCACGCGCGGCGTCAGCTCGAAGCCGCCGCGCTCGGCGATGCGCACGTAGCCCAGGCGCTCCAGGGTGAGCAGCACCCGCCGCGCGGTGGGCCGGGGCAGCCCGGCGGCGGCGGCGACCGCGGCCAGGGACATGACGGGCTGGCGCGGTTCGAAGGCGCGGAGCACGTCGAGTCCGCGCGCCAGCGCCTCGATGAAGTCCGGGCTGCTGTCACGGCGGGCCATGGCCCTCCTCTCCCTAGCCGACACCGACTGTATCGTGGCCGGCCGTTTCTGGCCGCATCGCGGACACTCATTCACGTATCCCAGCTGGCGCCCGGATAAGCAAGCTTCTTGTGCGGAAGCCGGGCTATTGACTTCCGCATGGCGGAGAGAAATGCTATGTGCGTTCACTACGCGAGTCTTTGTCCGCATCGCGGTCACAGCTGGCCGCGATGGTCCCGTTCCGGGCGATCCGCCACACCATGAGGAGGCTTCGGTGACAGAGGTTCAGGCAGACACCAGCGACGAGAAGGTTCCCGAGGCGCCCCCCGCGCCGGCGGAGGAGATGGTAGCCGCGCCGCCGACCGGCGACCCGGTCCCGCTCGGCTTACTGGTCTTCGCGCTCGGCAGCACCGTCCTGGGTATCTCGCTGCTCGGCTACGTACCGCTCGCGGTCCAGGGCAACACGATCATGCCGATCGTCTTCGCGGCCACCGGCCTGGGCCTGCTGGTGACCACCGTGTGGGCCGCGGCACTCGGCCAGACCTTCGTAGCCACGGTCCTGGGCGCGTTCGCGTGCTTCTGGATCAGCTACGCCGCGCTGGTGCTCGGGCTCGCGCACAGCTGGTACGGCATCCCGCCGACCAGCATCCTGCACACCATCGGGCAGTTCCTGATCTCGTGGGACATCGTGATCTTCATGCTGTTCCTGGTCAGCCTGCGGATCCCGCTGCTGTTCTCGCTGATCCTGGGCGCCGGGGTGGTCGGGGTCACGCTCATCACCATCGGCGTGCTGGGGTCCTCCTCCGGCGCGGAGCGCGCGGGCGGCGTGTTTGTCCTGGTGTTCGCGGCCCTCGGGTACTACGGGTACCTCGGCACGGCCATCGTGTCGGTGGGCGGCAAACCGCTGCCGTTCGGCAAGCCCGCGCTGAGCCTGCTCGGCAGAAAATAGCCGGTCCTGGCCGGCCTGGCGGGGCCCGACCGCGATGCGGACAAGCCCCAACGAGGCGGGCCGCCGCAGGACCGCGACTGCTCTTGACACCGATAAGGAAACCGGCGACGCTTCCGGACAGGCTGACTCCAGCCGTGACCCGGACGAGCGTCCGCATCGCCAATATCTGCCTGCGAGCTAGTGGAGGGGAACCCCTATGACCGCCAGCCCTACTGCCGCTGACCTGACGCCGGGCCGGCCGGTCGTATTCCGCAACGCCACGGTGCTGACCATGGACAACGCCCATCGCGTCCGGCAAGACGCCGACCTGCTGGTCGCCGGCGACCGGATCGCCGCGGTCGGCCAGCACCTGGACGTACCCGAGGGCACGGCCGAGATCGACGCCACCGGCGGCATCCTGATGCCGGGCATGATCGACACCCACCGGCACATGTGGCAGACGGCCATGCGCGGCTACGGCGCCGACTGGACGCTGACCCAGTACTTCGTGTGGAACTACCTGCAGTGGGGCAAGACGTTCCGGCCGCAGGACATCTACGCGGGCGACCTGCTCAGCGCGATCGAGGCCATCGACGCCGGCGTGACCACCAGCGTGGACTGGTCGCACAACCTGCATACGACCGATCACGCCGAGGCGGCGGTGGACGCGCTGCGCTCGGTTCCCGGCCGGTTCGTCCTGGGCTACGGGAACATTCAGGGGGCGCCGTGGGAGTGGACGGCCACCCCGGAGTTTCGCGCCTTCGTCGACCGCTACTTCGCCGGCGGCGGCAGCGACATGCTCGGCTTCCAGATCGCGTTTGACGTCCCCCCGGCCGCCCCGGACTTCCCGGAGAAGGCGGCCTTCGAGGTGGCCCGCGACCTGGGCGTCCCGGTCACCACGCACGCCGGGGTGTGGAAGGTGACCACCGACGAGGGCATCCGGCTGATGTACGAGAACGGGTTCATGACCCCGGCCACGATCTATGTGCACTCGGCCAGCCTGTCGCCCGATTCCTACCACCGGATCGCGGCCACCGGCGGCTCTGTGTCGCTGTCCACCGAGAGCGAGCAGAGCGCCGGACAGGGCTACCCGCCCACCTGGAAGCTGCGCGAGCACGGCATCGGTGTGTCGCTGTCCATGGACACCAGCGTCTGGTGGAGCGCCGACCTGTTCTCGGCCATGCGGGCCACGCTCAGCGCCGACCGCGCCCGCGAGCACATGGAGGCTCACAACCGGGACGAGACCGTCACCCACCACAAGCTGCGCGCCGAGGAGGTGGTGGACTGGGCCACCCGCGGCGGGGCCAGGGCGCTCGGCCTGGACTCGCTGATCGGCAGCCTGGAGCCAGGCAAGAAGGCCGACCTGGTGCTGATCAAGAACGACGCGTCGCCGGCGATGTTCCCGCTGCTGCACCCCTACGGGCACGTGGTCTTCCAGGCCCAGCGCGGCGACGTGCACACCGTGGTCGTCAACGGCCGGGTGGTGAAGTACGACCACGCCCTGGTCGGCGTGGACCTGGCCCCGGCGCGGGCGGCGGTGGAGCAGACGGTCGACTACCTGCGGGGGGAACTCGGGCCCGAGGCCTGGGAGGAAGGGATGCACCCGGAGATCCCGGAGACCAGTGTGCTCGACAACCCGTACACCTACACGGGCACCGCCCACTGGAAGGACAGCGATACCGGTGGCTAGCGGGGCCGCGCCGGGGACCATGCAGGCGGCGGTGATCAGCCGCCATGGCGGCCCGCCCGAGCACCGGCCGCACCCGGCCCCCCGCCGTGGCCCCGGCCAGGCGCTGATCCGGGTGACGGCCGCCCCGGTCAACCCGCTCGACCTGCTGTGCGCGTCGGGCACCTCCTATTTCGGGGCCCCGGCGCTGCCGTACGCGCCCGGGGTCCAGGGCGTCGGGACCATCGCCGAGTCCGGCGTGCTGCCCGCCGGCCAGCGGGTCTGGTTCAGCTGCGACGCGGGGATGCGGCCCGGCGACGGCGCCATGGCCGAGTTGTGCGTGGCCGAGGATGCGGCCGTGCTGCCGCTGCCCGACGGCGTGGACGACGACCTGGTCGCGGCGCTCGGCCTGTCCGCGATCGCGGCCTGGATGGCGCTGACCTGGCGGGGCGGGCTGCAGCCCGGCGAGCACGTTCTGGTGCTCGGCGCCAGCGGCACGGTCGGCCAGGTGGGCGTGCAGGCGGCCAGGCTGTTGGGGGCCGGGCGGGTCACCGCCGCGTGCCGCGACCCGCGAGGCCGGGCCCGCGCGGCCGAACTCGGCGCGGACGCAGTCGCCGACCTCGGCGCCTACGATCTCGACGCCGCGCTGGCCGAAGCCGCGGGCGGGCAGGTGGATCTGGTGCTCGACCCGGTGTGCGCCGGCCAGGCCGAAGCCGCGCTGCGGATCCTGTCGCCGCGCGGCCGGCTGGTCAACCTGGGCTCGTCGGCGGCGGCGCAGGCGTCCGTGGGGTCGGCCACGCTTCGGGGCGGCACGCTGTCCCTGCTCGGCTACACCAACAACGCGCTCAGCCCCGAGCAGAAGGCCCGGGCGCTGGACGAGATCCTCGCGCACGCCGCGGCCGGGCGGCTGACCACCGACCGGGAGACGCTGCCGCTGGCTCAGGCGGCCGAGGGCTGGTCCCGGTGCGGGCGGGCGCCGCACCAGCGGGCGGTGCTGATCCCCTGACGCCCGGCGGCGGCGCGCATGCGCTCCGGGGCCAGGCTGGCGCGCCGCTAGGCCGGGTAGTCGCCGGCCGGGTGCTCGCCCCACTCGGCGGTGGCACCCGCCACGGCCTGCTGCACGGCGAGGTGGGTCATGAACGTGCTCGGGCCCGCCCCGTGCCAGTGCCACTCGCCGGCGTCGGTCCACACCGTGTCCCCGGCCCGGATGTCCTCGACCGGGCCGCCCCGGCGCTGGACCAGGCCGGAGCCCTCGGTCACGTGCAGGGTCTGCCCGCGCGGGTGGGCGTGCCAGGCGGTGTGCGCGCCCGGGGCGAAGTGCACGCTGTAGACCGCGATCGGCGCGTCATCGGACGGCACCGCGATCTTGTCCATCCACACGGTCCCGGTGAAGTTCTCCGCAGGACCCCGCTCGCTGTCGCGGCCGCCGTGACGGATCTGCATGCGTGTTCCCTTCGCCGGAGTGCTCCTACGCTATCCCGGCGAGACGCCGCTTGACCGCGGCCACGTCGCCGGCGATGCGGTCCGGGTCCGGTGACTGCGGGATCAGGTTGAACTCGGCGCAGCCGGCCTCGACGTAGGGCGCGAGGAACTCGGCCACGTCGTCGGCCGTGCCGTAGGGGCAGTACCGCTCAAACCGCTCGAACGGGAGCTGGTACATGAGCTCCATAGCCGGAGCCAGGCAGGAGCGGGCCGCTTCCTTCGTTTCTGCGAACCCGCACCACACCTGCATGGCGTGCCGATCGGGCGGGTCGAGCCTACCGACCCGGGCGGCCTCCTGCGCGGTCATCTCCACGGCGGCGGCGAACCGCTGGGGTGAGTTCCAGACGCCGAGCCAGCCGTCGCCGAGCCGGCCGGCCCGCCGGATGGCCGCATCAGACCGGCCGCCGACGAGGATAGGGATCGCCGCGGGCGGGCTGATGACCGCGTCGTCAACATCGAAGAACTTGCCGTGGAAGGTGGTGGGCACGCCGGTCAGGAGCGGGCGCAGGATCGCGAGGCATTCGTCCATCCGCTGGCCGCGCGTGGCTGGGTCGACCCCGCAGACCTCGATCTCGTGGCGATCCTCACCACCCACCCCGACCCCGAGCACAAGCCGGCCGGGAGCGAGCTGGCTGAGGTCGGCGAGCTGGCGCGCCACCAGGACGGGATGGCGCAGCGGCAGCAGGTACACGCCCATGTGCACCGGCAGCGTGGGGTGCAGCATGGCCAGCGCCGTAGCCTGCACGAGCCCGTCGAATCCGACGCCGTAGAAGCTCACGTGGTCGGCGCAGCAGACATAATCAACGCCTGCTTCACCGGCCCGGGCCAGGAAGGCCCGGGTGGCCTCCGGGCCCTGCTGGAGCACGGTGAAGGGCGGGAACGTGCCGACCCGGGGCGCACTGCGCGCCGGGGTGTCCACGTGGCTCATCTCGCGCTGTCTCCTTCGCTGGCGGCGGGTTGCGGCCCGCGGGCCGGCCGGAGGCTGGGGATCAGCGCGGGCACGCGGGCCATGTAGGCGGTGTAGGCCGCGCCAAGGTCCCGCCTCAGGTCGTTTTCCTCGAAGGCTATGCCGACCACGATGTAGCCGGTCGCGGCCGAGGCAAACAGCAGGTGGCCGACGGACATCGTGGGCGCCGCCCAGAACACGATCACGAAGCCGGACATGAGCGGGTGCCTGATGCGGCGATAGAGGCCTCGCTGGGTGAAGGCCGGCGGGTGATAGACGGCCCCGCGGGCGCAGAACCAGGCCTGCCGCAGCCCGAACAGATCGGTGTGGCTGATCATGAACGTCGAGCTGAGGGCCACGGCCCAGCCGGCCGCGTACACGGTGAGCAGCGCGGCCGCGCCGGGCCCGGACAGGTCCCAGACGGTGCCGCGGACCGGCTGCCACAGCCAGAACACCAGCGCCAGCACCAGGCTGGCGGCGAGCACGAACGTGGCTCGCTCGGACGGCGGCGGAACCAGCCGGGTCCAGCGGCGCTTGAACCACGGGCGGGCCATGACCGTGTGCTGGAGCGCGAAGAGCAGCAGCAGCGCGGCGTCGGCGCCCACCGCGAGCGGCCAGGCGAGATGAGGACCGTCGTCAATCCCCTTGGGCACGCCAAAGCCGATGAAGAACCCCGCCGAGTAGACGAGCAGCGCGACGAAGAACACGTACACGGCCACCGCGTACCCGAGGATCGGCTTCGTAGCTTCGGACATGCCTCAACGCTAGGATCGGCAACCCCGGCCGGCCATCGGGTGAACTACGGTCAATCCCCGGGCTTTCCCGGGCAGGCCTGGCCTGGCCCGGGCCTGAACCCCGGTGAACTACCGAGGCGCGCGCAGCTTGTGCTCGGTCACCCACGCCGCGATCTGAGCGCGCGAGCGGACCTGCAGCTTCCGCCGGATGTTCTCCACGTGCGCTTCCGCCGTCCGCGGCGCGACCGACAGCCGCGAGGCGATGGCGTGGTTGGTCAGCCCCTCGGCGACCAGCCTGGCCACCTCGAGCTCCCGGCGGGTGAGCGGAGACCGTTCCCCCGCGGGCTCGCCGAGGAAGCCGAGCGCGGCCTCCAGGACCGGCTCCCATTCGCCTTGGTAGAAGAGGTGGCCCGCCCCGGGCAGCGGGACCAGCACGGCCCCGGGGACCAGCGAGGCCACCTCACGGCCGAGCGTGAACGGGGTCGCGGTGTCCTGCTCGCGGTGCAGCACCGCGGTCCGCGCCTGGATCGCCGGGAGCAGCGACCTGATGTCTGTGCCGTAGTAGATATCCAGGAGCTGGCTCGCCACGTCGGCGGACGCACCCGCCCGCTGCAGCCGCCCGAACTGCTCGACCTCATCGGCGCTGGGATCGGGCACGAAGATGCTGGTCATGAGCTTCGACCCGATGCCCCAGTGGGCCCGGACCAGCGCCACGATGGACTTCCTGACCTCGTCGGGCGCCAGGTCGCCGCCGTTGGCGCAGGTTCCGTACAGCACCAGCGCCTCGACGCGCTCGGGGTGCCGCGCCGCGATCGCCGCGGCGATCTGGCCGCCCTGCGACGCGCCGAAGACCCGGAACCGGTCGGCGCGGACCGCGTCGGCGACCGCCAGGGCCGCCGCCACCTGGGCGTCGAATGACAGGTCGATCCCGTCCCGGTCGGACAGGCCGCACCCCGGCTTGTCGTAGCGGATCACGGTGAAGCGCTCGGCCAGGCGGCCGAAGAAGCTGGCGAAGGAGAACAGCTCCAGCTGCCCGCGCAGGTGGGTGACCCAGCCCGAGTCGCACAGCAGGGGCGGGCCAGAGCCCTCCGCGGAGTACGCGATGCGGCCCGCCGGTGTGCTGCAGTACCTGATCACGCGTCCAGGCTGGCATTACGGGCCGGCGCAGTAAAGCAATGTGCCCGAGCCCGGCGCTGACGCTGCCCGGTGAGGTGACATCATCCCGCACATGACCATGAACATTGCCGCGCTGCGGGCCGAGACCCCGGGGTGCGCGGGCCGGATCCACCTGAACAACGCCGGAGCGGCGCTGCTGGCGCAGCCGACGCTGGACACGATGACCGGTTACCTGCAGCGGGAGGCGGAGATCGGCGGCTACGAGGCCGCCGCCGGGGCCAGGGACCGGATCGCGGCCACCTACGCCGCGCTCGCCGAGCTGATCGGTGGCCGCAGTGATGAGATAGCGCTGTTCGACAACGCCACCCACGCCTGGAACGCGGCGTTCTACTCGGTGCCCCTGGGCCGCGGCGACCGGATCCTGACCGGCCGCGCCGAATACGGCAGCAACGTGCTGGCCTACCTGCAGATCGCCCGGCGTACCGGCGCCGAGGTGGTCGTGGTGCCGAACGACCAGCACGGCCAGCTGGACGTGGACGCCCTGGCCGAGCTGGCCGACGAGCGGACCCGGCTGATCGGAGTCAGCCACGTCCCCACCAGCGGCGGGCTGGTGCAGCCGGCCGCCGAGATCGGCCGCGTGGCCCGGGCCTGCGGGGCCCTGTTCCTGCTGGACGCCACCCAGTCGGCCGGGCAGTTCCCTGTGAACGTGGAAGAGATCGGCTGCGACCTGCTGACCGGCACTGGCCGTAAGTTCCTGCGCGGCCCGCGGGGAACCGGGTTCCTGTGGGCCCGCACCGCTGCGCTGCCGCGGCTCGACCCGTTCGTAGCGGAGATCGGCTCCGCGGACTGGGACGGGCACCAGGGCTTCACCTGGGCCGATGGCGCCAGGCGGTTCGGGACCTGGGAGCACAGCTACGTCAATGCGCTGGGCCTGGGCACCGCCGTGCGGCAGGCCCTCGGCCTCGGCCTGGACGCGATCGGGGCGCGGGCCGCGGCCCTGGGCGCCCGGCTCCGCCGCCAGCTCGCGGACCTGCCCGGCGTCTCCACCTACGATCTCGGCCAGGTCCAGTGCGCGATCGTCACCGCCAAGGTGGCGGGCCAGGCCGAGGAGGTGGCCGCGGCCCTCGGGCGGGCCGGGGTGAACGTGACCACGACCGTGCCCGGGCACAATCCGTACGACACCGAGGACCGTCACCCACTGGTCCGGTTCTCCCCGCATTACTACAACACAGAGGAAGAGATCGACCGGGCCACCGAGTTGGTCGCCGCCCTGGGCGGCGGGTGACCCAATCAGGCGAGGGAATGCAGGTCATTAACCGCGAAGCTAAAGTTCCGCGCGAAAAACTCCCTGGTTCCCAGCGCGTCACACATCGCGTCGCAGACCTGCGCCACCCGGCCGTCACTCATATGCGGAAACATCGGCAGCGAGACCACCTGGCCCGCGCTTCTTTCCGAGACCGGCAGCGGGCGGGGCGCAAAATGGCGGTACGGAACCTGCCAATGGCAGGGAATCGGGTAATGGACCCGGGTCTCAATTCCCGCCGCAGCCAGGTGCTGCCGGAACCCGGCCCGGTCCGGCACCCGGGCCACGGCCAGCTGGTAGGCACCCTGTGACCCGGGTTCCTCCGCGACCAGCGAGACCGGCCCGTCGCCCAGGGCGGCGCGGTACCGCGCCGCGATCGACCGTCGCGCCTCGGTCCACGCATCCAGCCGGGGCAGCTTCGCGGTCAGCACCACCGCCTGCAGGGCGTCCAGGCGGCTGCTGATGCCGACCCGCTCGTGATCATGACGGGAGTGCCGGCTGCAGCCGTGATCGCGCAGGCTCCTGAGCCGGGCGGCCAGGTTGGCGTCGGCGGTCACCACGGCGCCGGCGTCGCCGAACGCACCGAGGTTGCCGGCCGGGTCGAAGCCGAAGCACCCCGCGCGCCCGATCGACCCGGCCCGCCGGCCCCGCCAGCTCGCGCCGTGAGCCTGCGCCGCGTCCTCGATGAGCGCGATCCCCGCGTGGTGCGCGGTACGGCTCAGCCCGTCCATGTCGGGCATCTGGCCGTATAGGTGGACGACGATCACGGCCGCCGTCCTGTAGGTGATGGCCGCCTCCAGGTGCGCGGGCGTGAGCAGCAGGGTGCCGGGGCTGACGTCAGCGAACACCGGCGTCGCCCCGGCCAGGACCACGGCCTCGGCCGCGGCGATGAATGTGTTGGCGGGCACGATGACCTCGTCGCCCGGGCCGATGCGCAGGGCCATGAGCGTCAGCAGCAGGGCATCGGTCCCGCTGCCCACCCCGACTGCGTGCGGCACGCCGCAGTAGGACGCCCACGCCCGCTCGAAGTCCTCGACCGTATCGCCGCCGGTGAACCGGTTCGAGCTGAGCAGGTCCGCCCAGCTCCGCTCGACATCGCTGCGGACGTCACGCGTCATCGCGGTCAGGTCGGTAAATGGGACGCCCTCGCTCATCGCCGTCCCCGCGGCTCGGCCGGCCCGGCTGGGAGACCAGCCTCCGGCCCGGCCGCCATCGGTTCGCACGGAATCCGGTGGCCAAGACGCATCGGGCCCCCTCGCCTGGAGCCATCCCCGGCGTTTCCCACGTTCACGGCCGGGCTGACCTTCTCTGATGATGCCGCAATAGGTGTGACGCGCCACCAGATAAGCCGGTTTACGCCAAGTCAGACGCCACTTAGATGGCTCCCCAAGCGGCAAGGATTTACCTAACTCGCGATTCGCTGTATGCCGCCTGAATAAATTCCTACAAGCAACTTTAAGTTCTCGACAATCCTCCTGATTTACATTAGTTACATGCGTCTCGCAGCTTAACTGTGGTTGCGTGGCTGGGCACCCCGGGCGCCGAATGGGCGGGAGCGGTATGGGCGGGGCGGGGGCGGCGGGCTAGCGTGGGCCTATGGGCAAAGGTGCCGGAGATGTTCCAGTTGGGGCAAATGCCCGCCGGGAAGCCGGGCTGGCGGGCGGGACCGCGGCCGGGTTCCTGGCCCGGGCCCGGGCCGCGGCGGCCTACGCCCGCGACACGGGCTGCGGGATCGGCGAGGCGACCGAGGCGGTGGCCGAGGGCGGCGCGGGGCCGTCCCGGCGGCAGGTGCTGGGCGGCGCCGGGGCGGCAGCCCTCGCGGCGGCGGTCCCGCTCGCCTGGCCGCGCCGGGCGGAGGCCGGCACGCGCCCGCGGGTGGTGATCGTCGGCTCCGGGCTGGCGGGCCTGGGCTGTGCGTACCGGCTCTGGGCCGCCCACGGCCTGCCCAGCGAGATCTACGAGTACAACGCGCACCGCATCGGCGGGCGCGTGCAGACCCTGCACGGGTTCTTCGACGCCGGGCAGTACGCCGAGCAGCACGGGGAGTTCATCAGCAGCGAGCACACCCAGATGCGCAAGCTCGCCACCAGCTTCGGGCTGCGGCTGGACAACGTGCTCAAGTATCCGCCGCACACCAGGCCCCTGGACTACCGGCTGCGGTTCCGCGGCCGGTTCTGGTCCCAGGCCGCGCTGGACCGTGACTGGCACGAATGGGCCCGGGCGCTGTTCCTCGACGGGGCGAACAACAAGGCGCCGTGGCCGACCCTGTTTAACAAGTCCTCCGCGTGGGCGCGGCGCTGGGATCACATGCCGGCCACCGAATGGATCGACAAGTACATCCCCGGCGGCCTGGACTCCGACTTCGGCCTGCTGTGCGTAGCCATCCTGCTCGACGAGTACGGCGGGCCGGCCGAGGAGCAGTCCGCGCTGAACCTGGTCTACCTGCTGGGCTTCGACGACAGCACGGCCAGCGGGCTGCAGCCGAAGAAGTACCCCGAACTCTCCGGCACGGACGAGAAATGGCACATCCACGGCGGCAACGACCAGGTCATCACCGGTTTGGCCGGCCGGCTGCCGGCCGGCTCGATCCGGGTCGGCGAGCGCCTGGTGGCCCTGCGCGCCCGCGGCCAATCCGGTTTCACCTGCACCTTCTCCAGCGGCTGGGCCACCCGCGACGTCCTCGCCGACCATGTCGTGCTCGCGCTGCCGTTCACCAAGCTCCGCGACGTCGAGATGTCCGGGATCGACCTGCCGCGGCCGCAGCAGCGCGCGATCAGGTATGAGCCGCTCGGCTCGAACTCCAAGATCCAGCTGCAGTTCTCCAGCCGCGTCTGGAACGCCGACCACTGGACCGGCAACATGTACGACGACGGCATCGTCCAGGGGGGCTGGGAAACCACGGTCGACCAGCCCGGCCAGCCGGGCATCCTCATCGCACTGCCGGGCGGCACGGTGGGCGCCGGCATCGGCCGCCGGTACGGGCTGACCAACTACCACGGGCCCGCGCCTGACGCCATGGCCAGGGACTTCCTGCGCGACTTCGAGGTCAGTTTCCCCGGGGTGACCGCGGCCTTCAACGGCAAGGCCTACTACGCCTGGTCGTCGGGTGACCCTCATATCGGCGGCGCCTACTCCTACCTGAAGACCGGCCAGTACACCGGGTTCAACGGCATCCAGAGCCGGCGGCACGGGAACCTGCACTTCGCGGGCGAGCACACCTCGGTCGACTTCCAGGGCTTCATGGAGGGCGCGCTGCGCAGCGGCTACCGCTGCGCGGCCGAGATCGTGACGCGCTGAACGGCCCCGTCCTTCATGACGAAGCCGACGTCCTCCAGCAGGCGCACGTCCTGCAGCGGGTCGCCGTCCACCGCGATGACGTCGGCGAGGTAGCCGGGCTCGATCCGGCCGACCCGGTCGTCCCAGCGCATCAGCTCGGCCGCATGCAGGGTGGCCGAGCGGATCGCGTCCAGCGGGCTCTGGCCGCAGCGGACCTGGTAGGCGAACTGGCGGGCGTTGAGCCCGTGCGGGTAGATGCCGCTGTCAGTGCCGTAGGCGATGCGCACGCCGGCCGCCAGGCACTTGGCAAAGCCATCCCGCTGGGCCTGCGTGGTCTCGTCGTTCTTGCGCAGCACGTCGGTCCGCCAGCCCTGCTGACGGCCGGTCTCGGCGATCCAGTCGCCGTTGTAGACGTCAGCAACCAGGAACGTCCCGGCGTCGGCCATCATTTGGATGGCCTCGTCGTCCATGAGCGAGCCGTGCTCGATCGAGCGCACGCCCCCGCGGACCGCGCGCTTGATGCCCTCGGCGCCGTGGGCGTGGGCGGCGACGTCCGCCCCGGAGAGCGACGCCTCCCCGACCGCGGCGCGGATCTGCTCCTCGGTCAGCTCGGGGGCCCCTGGCACGCCGCCCGGGGTCATGACCGCGCCGGTGGCAATCAGCTTCACCAGGTCCGCGCCGCCGTGCAGGATGCGGCGCACGGCCCGGCGCACGTCATCCACGGAGTCCACCACCCCGAGACGCAGCTCGTAAGGGACGACCGCGTCGACGTCGGGCGCCAGGCCGGTGATGTCGCCGCCCCCGCCGGAACAGGTCACGTACGCGCCGGCCACGCGCATGCGCGGACCGGGCACCCAGCCCGCGTCGATCGCGTCGCGCAGCGCGACGTCCACGAACGCGCGGAACGTGCCCACGTCCCGCACGGTGGTGAAGCCAGCCAGCAGCGTGTCCCGCGCGTTCCGCGCCCCCGACATCGCCTCCTGGGCGCCGGTCCTGGCCAGCAGGTCGAGGTACCCGTTGCCGCTGTCCGGCTCGCCAACCAGGTGGGCATGGCAGTCGATGAGGCCGGGCAGCAGCGTCCCGCCCGGCAGGTCGACGAACGCGGGACCCTCGGCCGGGGCGTCGCCGGCGGCGACCACGTCCGCGATGCGGTGGTCATCGACGATCACCGCACGGCCGGGCCGCAGGTCTCCGGTCACCACGTCGAGCAGCAGGCCGGGACGGATCACGGTGCGGGCAGGCATCTCAGGTCCTCCTGGGTTCTACGATCCGATGAGCCGCATGGCCGCGGTGATGGCCTCGGCGGCCTGCAGGAGCTCGGCGGTCAGCAGCCCCCGGTCGCTCCTGGTGGCCCGGGACGTGGGCGGGGACACGCTGATCGCGCTCGGCTGCCCGCCGTCCACCGACGGCACCCGCGTGGCGAACGAGTTGAGCCCGAGCTCGTACTCCTGGTTGGACTCGGCGATGCCGTCGATCCTGACCTGGTCGAGGGCAGCCGACAGCGTCCGCCAGCTGGTGGGCGTGTACCCGGTCCGGCCCGGGTACGGCTCCGGGCCGAGTGCCTGACGGGCGTCGGCCGGGTCGAGCTGGGCGAGCAGGCACTTGCCGATCGCGGTGCAGTAGGCGGGCGCCCGGGAGCCCACCGCGACCTGCGGGCGGAGCAGCCGCTCCCCGGCGACGCTGCGCAGGTAGACCACCTCGCCGCCGACCAGGATGCCCAGGTTGGCCGTCTCACCGGTCGCGTCCGCCAGCACCTGCAGGTGCTCGGCCACCACGTCAAGCGGCGTGAGCGCCGACACCGCCCCGCTGGCGAGCTCGACGAGCTTCATCCCGAAGCGCAGCCGGCTGCCGTCCCGCTTCAGGAACCCCGCCTCCACCAGCGTCAGGCACAGCCGGTACACGGTCGGCATCGGGAGCCCGGTGGCCTGGGAGATGCCGGACTGGGTCCACTCCGGTGACCGGCTGAAAAGGGAGAGGACATCGAGCCCGCGCCGCAGCGTCTTGAGCGAGCCCGGGGACCGGTCGTTTTCGTTGACCTCTCCTACCACCAGGCGTAGCCTTTCCTTTCATAAATCGGGCGTTACTTTCATTATACGAAAACTGATGAAGAATCGTCATGATCCAGTGACATCGAGTGCCTCGACCGCAGGCGCCGCCGCCGAAGCCGACGCGGCGGCCCGTGCCCTCAGTGAGGTCGCCTCCCCCGCCCTGCGCGGCCAGGGCATGCCGTCCGACGCGGACTGCCGGGCCGTCTACGAGGGGCTCGGCCGGCGCGGCCTGATCGGGCTGCACTGGCCCGAGGCACTCGGCGGCCGCGGCCTGAGCGCGCTGGACACGGTCGCGGCCGAGGAGCGGTTCGGTTACCACTGGCTGCCGATGTCGAGCTACCTGCTGTCGGTGAAGACCATCGGCAACGCGCTGATGCAGTTCTCCCGCCCACTCGCCGCGCGCTTCCTGCCCCCGATCGCCGCGGGCCAGATCGTGTTCTGCCAGGGTTTCTCGGAACCCGACGCCGGATCGGACCTGGCCGCCCTGCGCACCACGGGAACGGTGCACGGCGACCGCCTGGTGATCAGCGGGCGCAAGATCTGGACCTCCAGCGTCGACCAGGCCGACTGGATCTACCTGGCCGTCCGGACCGGCCCGGACCGGCACCGGGGCCTGTCGGTGGTGCTGGCCGAGATGTCCGCGCCCGGCCTGGCCTGGTCCGTGCACCGCACGGTCGGCGGCGGCACCCTGGGCGAGGTCGTGCTCGACCAGGTCGAGGTGCCGCTGACGCAGGTGGTCGGGGAGATCGACGCGGGCTGGAAGGTCATCATGGGCACCCTCGACTACGAGCGGGTCACCAGCGAGAAGGTGGGCACCGCGCTCTGGCTCCTTGACCGCCTCGGCGAGCTCAGCCCGGCAGGCTGGGCCCGGCGGCTACGGACCCTGCGCGGCGCGGCGCTCGCGGCCCGGCTGCACGGCCGGCGGGCGACCGAACTGCTGGCCGGCCGGCAGCCTGCGGCCACCGCCGCGTCCATGGCCAAGCTGTCGATCGCGCTGCTGCTGCAGCAGATCGCCGAGGCCGCGGTCGAGATGCTGGGGCCGCGGGCGCTGATCGAGGACGGAGCGGACGCGGTGCTCGGGGGCCGGGTGGCGGCCTTCGCCCGGGCGGTGTCCGGCGCGACGATCGCGGGCGGAGCCGCGGAGATCCAGCGCCGGGTGATCGCCCGGCAGGGGCTGGGGTGCCCGCGATGACCAGGATCCGGCCGCTCGACGGCCTGCTGGTGCTCGACTTCTCGCAGTACGTAGCGGGGCCGCTGGCCTCGATGCTGCTCTCGGACCTCGGCGCGGACGTGGTCAAGATCGAGCGGCCGGGCGGCGACGCCTACCGCCACTACGACCCCGTCGTCCCCGGGCAGAGCCGGTACTTCTGCAGCCTGAACCGCGGCAAGCGCTCGGTCATCTGTGACCTGGCCCGCCCGGAGGGACGGGAGGTCGCGGCCGGCCTGATCGCGCACGCGGACGCCGTCGTGCACAACTTCCTGCCGTCCCGGGCGGCGGCCTTCGGGCTCGACGCCGCCGCGGTCAAGCGCATCAACGACCGGGCCGTGGTCTGCGCGATCTCGGCGTTCGGCAGCGTCGGGCCGGAGGCGGGCACGCCCGGCTACGACCTGATCGCCCAGGCCGTGGCCGGGCTCCTGGCGTCGGCGGCCTACCCCGGCCAGGAGGTCCCCGAGCGCCTCGGCCGCATGCCGCTGGCCGATTTCACCACCGGGCTGCTGGCCGCCGTGGCCGTGCTGACCGGCCTGCTGGACCGGGAGCGTCACCCGGTCAGGGACGGGCGGGGCGCAGCGGACTTCGAGGTATCGCTGCTCGGCGCCTCGCTGACGCTGCAGGCCCAGCAGCTTTCGACCGAGGAGGGCCCGGCGCCCCCCGGGCGGTTCGACGCGGGGGCCATGCGCGAGCAGACCGCGGCCCGCGCCGCCGCGGCCGAGCTCGAGCCGTTCTACCGCTGCTACCAGACGGCCGACGCGTTCATCGCGGTCGGGTGCCTGGACGTGGCCCAGCGCCGGCGGCTGCTGGCCGCGCTCGGCCTGGCCGACCCGTTCGTGGAGAACCCGCAGCGCCCGGCCGCGGACGAGCAGGAACGGATCACCCGGACGGCCCTGGTGCGGGAGGTGGAGCGCCGCCTGCTTGGCGGCACGGCCGCCGAGTGGATCGAGCGGTTCACCGCGGCCGGGGTGCCCGTGGCCGAGGTCCGCACCCTGGACGCGGCGGCCGCCTCGGCCCAGGCGCTGGCCAACGGGCTGGTCATCAGCCTCGACCAGCCCGGGCTCGGGCTGACGAGGCTGCTCGGCGGCGTGGTCAAGCAAGGCGGCGAGCCGCTGGTCAGGCCGCTGCGCGCCCCGGGCGCTGGCGAGCATCAGCACGAGCTCGAGCGGCTGGCCGCCGCAGCGCGCGGCGCCGATGAGCGGGCCGGAAGTGCCGCGGAGGCCGGCACGGCCGGCGCAGCGGAGGCAGCGCGATGACCGACGTGGCCGCCACCATCATGGCCCAGACCATGGCGCGGATCGTGCGCGATCATCAGCCGCCGGATCCCTGGCTGCCGGGTGCACACGCCGACGACACCGGGACACCGGCCGCCGCGGCGGTCGGGCAGGCGCTGGCCGCCGCC
This sequence comes from uncultured Actinomycetota bacterium, assembly GCA_963844655.1. Classification (GTDB taxonomy): domain Bacteria; phylum Actinomycetota; class Actinomycetes; order Streptosporangiales; family Streptosporangiaceae; genus JASHPR01. The sequence goes on from CAWJPA010000004.1 coordinate 713,614, forward strand.
GGGTGGCCAGACCTCGCCGGCGAGGACATCGACGCCTCGGTCGTGGCCCTGGCCGCGGTGGAGCTGGGCCGGGGCCTGGTCAGCCTGGATCACGTCGACGCGCTGCTCGGCGGGAGCCCGGTCGTGGACGGTCTCGTCCGGCACGGCCGGGTGCACGGGCGCGCGGTGGAGTTCCGGCCCGGGGACGGCCTGCGCGAGGTGGAGATCCTGGCGCTCGCCCCGGCCGCCTACGGCGACGCATCCGCCGTGTCCGTCCTGACCGGCCAGCGCCCGGGAGACGACGTGCCCGCCGCGGCCGCCGCCCGCCGGCTGACGGCGTGGCGGGCTGCCTCGATCGGCTACCTGGCCGGCCTGGCCAGCGCGGCCTTCGATGACTGCCTCGCGCACGTGCGGTCCCGGCAGGCGTTCGGGACGACGCTCGACGCGCAGCCGACCGTCCAGTCCCGCCTCGCGGACGCGGCCACGGCGCTCGACGGGGTCAGCCTGCTGGCCGAGCGCGAGCACTCGTGGGCGGCGCTGAGCTACGCCGCCGCGGCCGGCACCGAAGTCACGGCGGCCTGCCATCAGCTGACCGGGGCGCTGGGCTACACGCTCGACTACCCGCTGCAGCGCCGGTCCCGGCGGACGCGGGCCATGCGGTCGTGGGCCGAGTGGGCCGCCGACGCGTGCACCACCGGGGAGAGCCACCAGCCAGCCGATCAGTAACCGCAAACCACCCACAGCACCGGAGGTCACCATGCGAACCAGGGGGCTGCGATACGAGAACAATGGTCCCGTGGCGGCGCCGCTGAGCCGACGCCAGTTCCTCGGGGCGGCAGGCGCGGGCCTGGCCGCGGCGGGCGTCGCCGCCTGCAGCACGAAGGCTTACAACGCCGGCGGCAGCGGATCGGCAGGCGCCCACGTCGCGTCCGGTCCCCCGGGTCCCGGCCCGGTCTCCGGCGGGGCGTACGGCAGCACCATCAGCGTCAACTGGCAGTCGGAGGCCAACTCACTCGACCCGATCATCGGGTACAACAGTTGCGCCTGGGACGCACTGACGTCCCTGCTCAACACCCCGCTCTACCAGTTCGCCGGGCAGTTCGGAGCCGCGGCTCCCGCCCTCGCGGCGGCCATGCCCGAGGTGACCGACGGCGGCCTGCGGTACGTCATCAAGCTCCGGCCTGGCGCCAAATTCTCCACCGGCCGGGCGATCGTCGCGGATGACTACGTCTACAGCTGGACCCGGGTGCTCGACCCGAAGCTGGCCTCGTGGGCGTCGTCCTACCTGACCCCGATCGTGGGGTCCGGGCCGGTGATCAACGGGAAGTCCACGACGCTCACCGGGGTGACCGCGCTCGACGACCACACGGTGGAGGTCAAGCTGGAGCAGCCGACGTTCACGTTCCTGAACACCCTGGCCCAGCCCTACATGGCCGCGGTGCCGCGCGAGGCCGTGGAGAAGGAAGGAGCGAACTTCGGGACGCAGCCGACCAGCACCGGCCCGTTCCTCGTCCAGAACTACTCCAGGTCCGGGCAGTCGGCCACGTTCGTCAGGAACCCGCACTACGCCTGGAAGGGCCTGCCCTACCTGGCCGGGGTGAACTACCACTGGGGTGTCAACGAGCAGCTCGAGTTGCTGCAGCTCGAGCAGGGATCCGTGGAGATCATCGGCGACGGCATCGGGGCGACGCTCGCGGCCCAGGTCGAGGCCGAGTCGAATCTGGCCAAGTACGTCGACCGCTTCCCGGTGAACGCTACCGCCTGGATCCAGCTCAACTGCGCCAAGGGCCCGCTCGCCGACACCCGGGTGCGCCAGGCCCTGAACTGGGCGACCGACCGGGACGCCGTGACCAAGGTGGCGCACGGGGTGTACCGGGCCTCGGGCTACCCGCTGCCGGCCAATCTCGCGGACTACACGCGGACCGCCAAGCCGTTCAGCTACGACCCGGCCCGGGCGCGCTCGCTGCTGTCCCAGGCCGGGGTGACCAAGCTGGAGATGGGCTTCGTGACCGACGGGAGCGACCCGTGGCTCGCGATCGTGCAGGTGCTGCAGCAGCAGTGGGCCGCGTTCGGGGTGCACATCACGATCAACACCATGAGCAACTCGGCCTACAACACGCTGACCACCACTCTCCCGCTGCGGACCCAGTCCTACCAGGACGACTACTACATGGTGCAGCCGAGCGCGCTGGACCTGATCATCCCGAACTTCACCTCGGACGGCTCCTACAACTACTCGGGCTACAAGAACGCGACCGTCGACTCGCTCACCGCGCAGGCCGAGCAGCAGACGACGCTGGCCAAGAGCAACACCTACGTCGCGAAGATCGAGGAAGCGCTGGTGGCCGACCCGCCCGCGGTGTTCCTGGCCGACATCGGGTTCCTGGCCGGCCGGAGCCCGAAGCTGCACAACTTCCACTACCGCGGCGAGACCGGGACCTACTACGGGCGGATGTGGATGTAACCGATGACCACGGTCGCCCTGCAGGCTGAGCCGGCCGCCGCCGAGCGCAGCACGACGCGCCCACGGCGGCCGCGCGGCGCGCTGGTGGCCGGGATCATCCTGCTCGTGGCGCTGATCGTGTTCGCGGCCATCGCCCCGGTGTTCGGGTCGCCGTACCACATCTACCCGGACGGGCTGAACGCCAAGGGGCTGCCGCTCGGGGTCGGCACCCCCGGGCACATCCTGGGCACCGACGAGATCGGCCGGGACATGCTCGCGCGGCTCGCCGCCGGCGCCAGGTCCACGCTCGAGATGACGTTCATCGCCAGCTTCACCTCGCTGGCGCTCGGCGTGCTCGTCGGCCTGGTGGCGGGCTTCTACCGGGGCCCGGCCGAGCAGGTGCTGATGCGGATCACCGACGTGTTCCTGTCGGTGCCGACCGTGGTCTCTGGCCTGGCCCTGGCCAGCGTGGTCGGCGTGGGCATCACCGGGATCGTCATCGTGGTCACGGCGCTGTTCTGGGCCTGGACGGCCCGGGTGATCTACGGCGAAGTGCTGCGGCTGCGCACCAGGGTGTTCGTCGACGCCGCGGTGGCGGCCGGGCTGCGCCGCTCGGCCGTGCTGCGGCGGCACATCCTTCCGCACCTGTACTCGCTCATCCTGGTCATCGCCGCGCTGAACGCCGGCAGCGTGGTCTCGATCGGGGCCGGACTGTCCTTCCTGGGGGCCGGCATCCAGCCGCCCCGGCCGGACTGGGGGAACATGCTGCAGTCCGGCGAGAACAGCCTCCAGTTCGCCCCGCACCTGGTCATCGAGCCGCTGCTGTGCATCGTGCTCACGGTTCTTGCGTTCGTCCTGATCGGCGAGGGACTCACCAGCCGCGAGCCCACCCGAGGCCGGAAGTCATGGCTGGACAAGTAGGCGCGCAGCCGGATCTCGCCCGGCGGACCCGGGAGCCGGACGAGAGCGCCGCAGCCGAGCGGAGGGCGCTGGCACGCAAGATCGCGCTGCGGGTGGGGCTCGCCGCCCTCACCGTGCTCGCGGTGATCGTGCTCACCTTTGTGCTCGAGTTCGTGATCCCGGCCAATCCGGCCCGGGTGGTGGCCGGGCCGAAGGCCAGCAGCCAGGTGGTGGCCGAGGTCGCGCGCAACCTGCATCTCAACCGGCCGGAATGGCAGCAGCTGGTCAGCTACGTCGGCGGCGTGCTGCACGGCGACCTCGGCTACTCCTACGTGTCGCAGACACCGGTCACCGGCCTGCTGGCCGGGCGGCTGCCCGCGACGGTGCTGCTGATGGTGGCCGGGCTCGTGGTCGAGCTGGCCATCGGCGCGGCGCTCGGCGTGTGGGACGGCCTGCGCCCGACGCGCAGCTGGGTGCTGGCCAGCGTCAACATCGGGCTGCTGTCGGTGCCCACGTTCACGTTCGGGTTCCTGCTGCTGCTGCTGTTCGGGTACGTCTGGCCGGTGCTCCCGGTCTCCGGCGGCCTCGGCGCCGCGCAGCTGGTGCTGCCCGCGCTCACCCTGGGCCTGCTCGGGGTGCCCTATTACGCCATCGTGGTGCGCGATCAGCTGCGCGAGGTGCTCCCCGCCCCGTTCGTGCGGACCGCGCTGGCCAAGGGCCTGACCCGGCGGCAGATCCTGCGCGGGCACGTCATGCGCGTGATCGTGCCGCCGGTGCTCACGATGGCGGGCATGGACGTGGCCCTGTTCCTGTCCGGCGTGGTGTTCGTGGAGAACATCTTCGCCTGGCCGGGCATCGGCCAGCTGCAGGTGCAGGCGTTCGACAACGTGGACCGCCCGGTGCTCATGGGCACCGTGATCATCGCCGCCACGGCCGTCGTGGTCATGAACCTGGTCGTCGACCTGCTCCGGCTGGTGGTGGATCCCCGGGTGCGGGCGGAGTCGCTGTGAACATGAACGCCGGGAGCACCGGCACGGTGAGGACCGGGAGCACGGGCCAGCCGCTGGTCGTGGACCGGCTCTCGGTCCGGTACGGCGACTTCCCGGCGGTGACGGACGCCTCGCTCGAGCTCGGCACCGGCCAGGTGCTCGGGCTCGTCGGCGAGTCCGGGTCCGGCAAGTCGTCGCTGGCGCTCGCGATCTCGCGGCTGCTGCCGCCCGAGGGGAAGGTCACGTCGGGGACGGCGTGCATTGGCGACGTTGACGTCACCGCCCTGACGGGAGAGGCGCTCCGGCTGGCCCGCAGCGAGCTGGTGGCCTACATCCCGCAGGACGCGTCCGCGGCGCTCAACCCGGTGCACCGGGCGGGCCGGCAGATCGCCGAGGTGTTCCGGCTCCGGTACCGCCTGGACGACACCGCCGCGATGGCCCAGGCGGTGCAGCTGCTGGCCCAGGTCGGGATCCGGCGGCCCGAGGACACCGCGCGGCGGTACCCGCACGAGCTGTCCGGCGGCATGCGGCAGCGGGTGATGATCGCGATGGCCATCGCGCTGCGCCCGGCGCTGCTGGTGGCCGACGAGCCGACCACGGCGCTGGACGTCACGGTGCAGGCGGAGATCATCTCGCTGGTGCGGGAACTCCAGGCCGAATACCGCACCACGCTGCTGTGGATCACCCACGACATGGGGGTCGTGGCCGAGATCGCCGACGACGTCGCCGTGATGTACGGCGGCCGCATCGTCGAGCACTCCACGGCCCGCAACGTGTTCGCCACGCCGCTGCACCCGTACACCAAGGCGCTGCTGTCCAGCTTCACCACCGGCCGCCTGGCCCGGCCGAAGACACCGTTCGAGACGATCAAGGGCTCTCCCCCGGTCGACCGGATCCCGCCCGGCTGCCCGTTCCACCCCCGCTGCCCGCTGGCCGTGGACCGGTGCCGCACCGAAGTGCCGCTGCCGCGCGAGGCCGGCCCCGCCCACCGGGTGGCCTGCCACCTGGCCGAGGGGGCCCACCATGGCTGACTCGCCTCCGCTGGTCGAGTTCGCGGATGTGACCAAGCGCTTCGGCCATGTCCACGCCGTGGACGGGATGTCGTTCGTCATCCGGCCGGGCCGGACCCTCGGGATGGTCGGGGAATCGGGCTGTGGCAAGAGCACGGTCGCGCGCCTGGTGCTGGGGCTCGAGCTCGCCACGGCGGGGAGCCTGCGGTTCGATGGCCGGCCCTACCCGCGTTCCGACCGGGGGCTGCGGGCGCTGCGCCGCCACGTGGCCATGGTGTTCCAGGACCCGTACGAGTCCCTGGACCCGCGGCTGACGCTGCGCGAGATCGTGGCCGAGCCGCTCAAGGCGCACGGGCTGTGGCGCGGCGGCGGGGCCCAGCGGGTGCGGGAACTGCTGGACGCGGCCGGCCTGCCCGGGGCCGATCTCGGCTCCAGGCCCGGCGACTACTCCGGCGGCGGGCGGCAGCGGATCGGCATCGCCCGCGCGCTGGCCTGCCGCCCCCGGCTCGTGGTCTGCGACGAGCCGACCTCGGCCCTGGACGTCTCGATCCAGGCGCAGATCATCAACCTGCTGCTGCGGCTGCAGGCCGAGCACGGGCTCGCCTACCTGTTCATCTCCCACGACCTCGACGTGGTGCGGCGGGTCAGCGACGACGTGGCCGTGGTGTACGCCGGCGCCATCATGGAGGAGGGGCCGACCAGCGAGGTCACCGCCGACCCGCAGCACCCCTACACCCGCGCCCTGCTGTCCGCCGTGGCCGGGCTGTCCCCGGACGAGCGGCGGCTTGACCGCCGGATCCGGCTCGGCGAGGAGCGCGCGGCCGCACCCGGGGGCTGCCCGTTCGCGGGCCGGTGCCCGGCCGTTCACGACGCGTGCTCCACCCGGCCCCCGCTGCAGGACATCGGCCAGGGCCGGCGGGTCGCCTGCCACCTCGTCACCCCGGGGCAGGCCGTCCCGCAGCTCGCTCCGGCGCACGAGAGCACAGCGCGGGAGGATCCGCCGCCGTGACCAGCAGCGCAGAGACCGCCCTGTCCCCGGTGCGCACGGTGCCGCACGCGTGGATCCCGATGCCGGACGGGACCAGGCTGGCCGCCAGGATCTGGCTGCCCGAGGATGCCGAGGTGGCGCCGGTCCCGGCCATCCTCGACTTCCTGCCCTACCGGCAAGGCGACCTGATGGCCACCAGGGACGCCGTCATCTACCCGTACCTCGCCGCCCGCGGCTACGCCTGCGCCCGGGTGGACCTGCGCGGCACCGGCAACTCCGAGGGCATCATCACCGACGAGTACACCGAGACCGAGCTGCAGGACGGCTGCGACGTGATCGCCTGGCTGGCCGCCCAGCCGTGGTGCGACGGGAACGTCGGCATGACGGGCATCTCCTGGGGCGGGTTCAACAGCCTCCAGGTCGCGGCCCGGCGCCCGGCCGCGCTGCGGGCCATCATCACGCTGTGCGCCAGCGACGACCGCTACGCCGACGACGTGCACTACCGCGGGGGCTGCGTGCTGGGCGTGGACATGCTGCAGTGGGCGGTGTCGATGCTGACCTGGAACGCGCTGCCGTCCGACCCGGCCGTCACCGGGCCCGGCTGGCGCCAGCAGTGGGCCGAGCGGCTGGCCCTGACCCCGGCGTTCATCGGGCCGTGGCTGGAGCACCAGCTCAGGGACGGCTACTGGCGGCACGGCTCGGTGCGCGAGGACTACGCGGCCATCGACGTGCCGGTGTACGCCGTCGGCGGGTGGTCCGACGGGTACACCGACGCGATCCCGCGGCTGCTGGCCGGCCTGCCCGGGCCGCGCAAGGGCCTCATCGGCCCGTGGTCGCACGCGTTCCCGAACAGCTCGGTGCCCGGGCCCGAGATCGGGTTCCTGGAGGAGTCGCTGCGATGGTGGGACCACTGGCTCAAGGGCGCCGACACCGGGATCATGGACGAGCCGATGCTCCGGGTCTGGATGCAGGAGTACACCCCGCCCGCCCCCTACCACCCGGACTGGCCGGGGCGCTGGGTGGCCGAGCCGTGCTGGCCGCCGCCTGAGGACCGGGCCCGGCGGCTGTACCTCGACGCGGCCGGCGGCGGCCAGCTGTCGGACCGCCCCGGTGACGGCGGCGTGCGCGGCCACCGCGGCGACGACACGGCCGGACTGGACGCCGGGTCCCTCACCGCCGACGGCGGGTTCGGGGACTGGCCCGGTGACCAGCGCGGCGAGGACGGGCGCTCGCTCTGCTTCACCACCGGCCCGCTCGATGAGGCCGTCGAGATCCTGGGCTGCGTGCGGGTGAGCCTGATGGTGACCAGCGACCGGCCGGGCGCGAGCGTCGTGGTCCGGCTCTGCGACGTCGCGCCGGACGGCGAGTCCCTGCTGGTCACCAGGGACCTGTTCAACCTCACGCACCGGGCCGGCCACGACTGCGCCGAGCCGCTGGTGCCCGGCGAGCCCGCCCGGGCCGGGTTCCCGCTGAAGGTCATCGCGCACCGGTTCGAGGCCGGCCACCGGATCCGGGTGTCGGTGTCCACCACGTACTGGCCGTGGATGTGGCCGCACCCCGAGCCGGTGCGGCTGGGCCTGCACTGCGGGGAGAACAGCTTCGTGGAGCTGCCGGTGCGGCGGCCCCGCGCGGAGGACGAGACGCTCCGGCCGTTCGGGCCGCCGGAGCGGCCCGGCGGCATCGCCTATGAGGTGCTTGGCCGGCGGCCGACGCAGCGCACCATCACCCGCGACCTGGCCGCCGGGTCGGCCGAAGTGCTGTTCGACTGGGACGTGGGCGGGAACTTCCGGCTGACCGAGGCCGGGATCGAGGCCGACGGCACGAACGTGACCCGGTACCGGATCAAGGCCGGGCAGCCGCTGTCGGCCGAGGTCGTGACCGAGCAGTCCGCGTCGCTGGCGTCCGGCCTGTTCGACGTGGCCGTGGCGGCGACCGGGCGGATGACCGCGGACGCCACGAGGTTCCTGGTCACGATGGACCTTGACGCGCGGGAGAACGGCCACCGGGTCTACGCCCGCCAGTGGCACCTCGAGTTCCCGCGGAACGGCACCTGAGGAGGAGGCCCATGGACACCAGCGCGACGGTGGCGGGACCGGCCGGGGCGGTTAGCGTAGTGCCGGTTATTTCCTGGGACTGGTACCGGGATCCGCGGGTGCTGGAGGTGGAAGAGCGGCGGTTGCTGCGGCCCGCCTGGCAGTATGTCGGGCCGCTGGAGCGCCTGGGCCAGCCCGGTGATCACATCGTCGGCCGGCTCGGGCGGGTGCCGGTCGTGGTGGTCCGCGGCGGGGACGGCGAGCTGCGCGGCTTCCTCAACGTGTGCCGGCACCGGGGCAGCCTGGTGGCGGCGGCCGACGGGAACGCGCCGCGGCTGAAGTGCCCCTACCACGCCTGGACCTACAACCTGGACGGGACGCTGCGGTCGGCGCCGCAGTGCGGGCCGGAGATCGAGGCCGAGCTGCCGGAGCTCGGCCTGGTGCCGGTGCGGGTGGCCACGCTGGGGCCGTTCGTGTTCGCCAGCCTGGCCGCGGACGGGCCGTCGCTGGACGAGGTGGCCGGCGACCTGGCCGAGGTCATCGCCGAGGTCGGCCTCGACCTCGGCGGGCTGCGGCTGCGGCAGCGGTTCGAGTACACGGTGCCGTCGAACTGGAAGATCCACATTGAGAACTACCTAGAGTGCTACCACTGCCCGGTCGCGCACCCGGGATTCTCCTCGGTGATGGAGGTCGGGCCTGAGCACTACCAGCTGGCCGCCACCGCCTGCCGGCTGAGCCACCGGGCGCCGGTGCGGCGCAGCGCCGCGGCCGCGTACGCCACGGACGGCAGCGTCACCGCGGGCAGCTACCACCTGCTGCTGCCCAACGTGAAGATCAACATCAACCCCGGGCGGCAGAACCTGTCCATCGGGCCCGTCTACCCGGACGGGGTGGACCGGACGGCCGGGTTCCTCGACTACTACTTCGGCGCCGACGCGGACGAGGAGTGGGTCGACTCGATGATGGCGTTCGACACCGACGTGGGCAACGAGGACATCGCGCTGGTCGCGGCGGCCCAGGCCGGGGTGGCGGGCAGCTGGATCGACCGCGGCCGGATCCTCCCCCAGGAGCGGCTGCTGGCCGCGTTCCAGCAGCACGTACACGACGCCTGCGCCGACGAGGTCCCCTCCGGCCTCGGTGCCGACCGCCATTCGCCCTGAGGACTCGCGCGAAGACGACCGCTCTTCTCAACGGCATTTCTTCTCAACGGCATTAGCCCAGTGCGGGCCCAGTTCGGGCACAACGGTGGCAAGATGGGGCGCTGGCACCCACCAGGGACTAGCCATGCATCACTACCAAAACTGTGCGCAGATACGATCGCCTGGCCATGACGGAGGTATTCAGTGGACGAGATGGGGGGCGCCGTAGACCTTGCGGATGCGATTGAAGCACTCCGCGGGGCTCTCGTTCAAGCCATGCGGGATGGCCAGCGGAGCCGGGTGCGCTTTCGCGTGGAGCCGGTCGAGTTAACCGTCCAGGTAGGCGTTACCCGGACTGGCAAAGGGGCCGCGGGAGTCAAGTGGCACATCTTGACGATGGGCGGTGAGCGATCCCGCCAGCTGCAGTCCATGCAAACGTTAAAGATACGTCTGGCTCCTTTCCTCTTCGACGACACCGGCAGAGTGCTGGAACCAGCCGAGCAGCTGGTCATCGACCAGGCCGGCAGCGAAGCTTGTACGCCGACCGAGCGCGCCTCACACGACCCCGCGTAGGCGACTCACCATGGACGCCGTGGAGACCAGCCGCATCGCGTTGATCCGCTTTAGAGCGCCGGATGGCACCCTGTGCGTGGGATCTGGCCTTCTGATAAACGACCGAGCAATACTTACGGCTGACCATGTGGCCGACGGCGCTGGCCATCGCGTCGATATCCAGGGACGCTCACGCGAGGTTTCGCAGGTCCTCCGGTCGGGCTCGCCGACTGTCGACCTGGCCATCCTGCGCCTGAAAGAAGCGATCGCTGGCTTAACCCCGCTCCGCTGTGCACGCGTAAATCAAGACAAATTCGGCCAGATCAGCGGCTGCGCGGCAATCGGATTCCCGCGCTGGAAACGGGACGGTGACAACCGCCGGTCGGCCCAGGTCGATGGGACGATCCCGACCGGCGAGGGACTTGAGCCAGTCTCTGGCCACGGACTCCAGTTTGGATTCCTGACCCTCGTCGGAAACCGCAAGCCCGCGAACGCGATCCCGAAGGGTCCGATCACCGAGGCGGGAACAACCACTCCGTGGGGAGGCATGTCAGGAGCGGTGGTCATCGCCGGAGACAACTGGGTCATAGGAGTCGTTCGCAGTATCAACCTGGCCGCCGACGGCCGATCGCTGACGGTAACTCCCTTGAACGCCTTAGACGATCTACCTGACCGCAGACGTCGTGATGAATTCTGGGAAGCCCTTGGGGTGCGCTATCCGGACGCCTTGCCCCAGCTTCCGGCGCAACAGCGCTCGAGTGCCCAGCCTCGAGACTATGAATATGATATCTATGTCAGCTACTGGCACAAGAGCTTTATCGACCCCTGGATTCGAAATCGGTTCATCCAGCCGTTCAAGAATGTTCTCTTCGAGGAACTAGGCCGGCCGCCATCAATATTTATGGCCCATGATTCCCAGAATGGTACCGAGTCTATCAGGGCATCCCGAGTGCTCTTGGCTATCCTATCCAAACAGTATTTCTATGATGATCACTGCCGCATCGCCTTCGAGTCAATGCTGCAGAGGCAGGCCAGCGAAGAGTTCAGCATTTCCGAAAGGCCAGTGCGCCTGGTGCATGCGATTGTTGCTCATGACTTCCGGTCCGAGGAGGCGGTGCCTGCAGAATATCGCGGCAAGTTTGATCCCATAAACTTCAAGGACTGGGCCTACGATTTCGAGATACAGGACTGGCAGATTTTCAGGTCCTTCAGTGATGCCGTAAGCAACCTCGCTTGCGACATCGCGGCCGCTGTCATGCAGGCACCTGCCTGGCGTTCGGAATTTCCACTGCAAATCCCGCCAACAGTGAGGTCGCCGATCCAGCGAAGGCCGACATTCTGATGACCCCGAAAGGCCAGGTAATCACATTCTACTCCTACAAGGGTGGCGTAGGAAGAAGTTCTCTCGTGGCCAGCGTAGCCGTAACGCTGGCCAGCTGGGGAAAGAAAGTTGTCTGTGTCGACTGGGATCTTGAGGCCCCTGGCCTGAGCATATATTTCGAGCCATACATTGACCCGGTCAGCACTGGCCTGCTGGATTTGACCGAAGATATCCAGGCCAAGCCCAGCATATCGTGGCGTGACTACGTCACCCCGGCACGCCTCCCGCAGGGCGGCAAGCTCGACCTCATTCCGGCAGGAGGCAGGGAAAGCTACTCAGACCGTGTCCAGGCGCTTAGCTGGGACGATCTTTTTGATAAATACAAATTTGGGCAATACCTAGAGTTGATGCGGCGCGACCTTAAAGAAGAGTATGACTTTGTCCTAATCGACAGCCGAACGGGGCTCAGCGATGTCGGCGGAATCTGCGCCGTTCAGCTCCCAGACCTGCTTATAGTTCTGGTTACGACGAACGACCAGAGCATCAGCGGCACTGCCGATATCGCACGGCGAATCCCGATTGCCCGCGACGCACTGACATTCGACCGCTTGGCCTTGCCCATTATCCCCATCCTGAGCAAATTTGACGCACGTGAGGAACGTGAACTTGGGCATCGCTGGCTTGGTCGTACTGCCGAGCGTCTTGGTTCGCTGTATATGCCTTGGCTTCCAGTGGGCCATGAGGTAATAGATGTTCTGGAACGGACGACCATACCATACGTATCGTCGTGGAATTTCGGTGAACGGATCCCCCCTTTAGAGGAGAGGTCCTCCAATCCTGAATCTGTGAACTGGGCCATCGACAATCTGTCAGCTCTCATGATTAATGGCCTGGCTGATGTGGCCGGCCTGATCTCTGATCGAGACTCATTTGTACGGAAGGCCAGGACGCAAGCAGCTACCCTGGCAGCGACATACGATGTTTTCATCAGCGCCGGAAAGCATAATAGCTCGAAAATGAAGAAACTTGCGGACGTGCTGTCGGATGATGGATTCCTGGTGCTTACTGATGATCTGATCGCCGAGGGCAGCGAATGGGCTGACCAGGTCGAGGTTGCCCTCCGGGTGAGTTCTCATCTGGTTCTGCTTGTGGACGAGAGTCTCTCTAAGCCGCAGGAAGTAGAGCTGGAAATATTCCTCGCTGCAACTGTCCGGCGGGAAATCGACAGTCACGTAGTTCTCATTCTGACTCGTGATCAGTTCCAGCAGTCGCTCAAGGGCCTGAACCGGTTTCAGCAAATCGGCTGGACTACAGGCCGCCGCGCTGCTGCGGCTGTTGAGGATGCGCTATCGCTGCGCGGGCGGGGCGATGTCACGCAGTGGCAATCGGTGCTCAGCGAAAGGGATCGCACTCTGGGCTCCGATCACCCCGCGGTCTTTGCTACACGCACGAACCTGGCCAGGGCATACCTGGAGGCCGGCCGGCCCGAAGAAGCAATGGAGTTGCTCGAGCCCACATTCGCGCGGCAGGCGCAGGACCAGGGCCCAGATGACTCAGCAGTCTTTAACAGTGCTGTGCAGCTGGCCAGGGCATACCTGGAGGCGGACCGGCCCGATCGGGCCATCGAGCTGCTCCGGCACAGCCTCGACAGCGACGTACAGCTCCTCGACCCAGATGACCCCGTACTCCTCAACACCTTCGTGAACCTGGCCAGCGCATACCTGGAGGCCGGCCGGCCCGAACGGGCCATCGAGCTGCTCCGGCACAGCCTCGACAGCGACGTACAGGTCCTCGACCCAGATGACCCGATACTCCTGGCCACCGCGGCGACTCTGGCCAGGGCATACCTGGCCACCGGCCACCCCGAACAGGCAATCGACGTGCTCCGGCTGACTCTCGACCGTCAGACGCGTGAGCTGAGCCCAGATGACCCAGCCATCATTACCACCCGCACCACGCTGGCCTCGGCCTACCTCGAGACCGGCCACTTCGAGCAGGCCATCGACATGCTCGAGCCCAGCCTCGACCTCCAGGTGCAGGTCCTCGAGCCAGAGGACCCGGCGCTCCTGGGCACCGCGGCGAACCTGGCCAAGGCGTACCTGGAGACCGGCCACCTCGAACAGGCGATCCAGCTGCTCGAGCCCACCCTTGACCGCCAGGTGCAGGTGCTCGGACCTGACGACCCGGTGCTCCTGGCCACCGCGGCGAACCTGGCCAGGGCGTACCTGGAGACCGGCCACCCCGAACACGCGATCCAGCTGCTCGAACCCACTCTCAATCGCCAGGCGCAGGCCCTCGGACCAAGCGACCCGGTGCTCGTAGCCACCGCGGCCACCCTGGCCAGGGCGTACCTGGAAACCGGGCAACCCGAACAGGCAATCGATGTGCTCCGGCCCACCCTCGACCGCCAGGCGCAGGCCCTCCGACCAGACGACCCGGTGCTCGTAGCCACCGCGGCTACCCTGGCCAGGGCGTACCTGGAAACCGGGCAACCCGAACAGGCAATCCAGCTGCTTCGGCATAGCCTCGACGGCGCGGCCCAAGCCCTCGATCCAGACGACCCGGTGCTCCTGGCCGCCGCGGCCACCTTGGCCAGGGCATACCTGGAAACCGGCCAGCCCGGACAGGCGATCCAGCTGCTTCGGCCCACCCTCGACCGCCAGGCGCAGGCCCTCGGACCAAACGATCCTGTGCTCCTGGCCACCGCGGCCACCCTGGCCAGGGCATACATGGAAACGGGGCAACCCGAACAGGCAATCCAGCTTAGCGAGCAGATAGGGCCAGCACAGATTCGGGTGCTGCTCGAGCAGCTTGAAGCCCAGGACGCGGTCGTGCGGCAGACCGCCGTCGCAGCACTCGCCGGACGGCAAGAGCCCAGCGTGACCCAAGCCCTCCAAGAACGCCTCGAAGACCCAGCCCCCGCCGTACGGCAGACCGCCGTCGCAGCACTCGCCGGACGGCAAGAGCCCAGCGTGACCCAAGCCCTCCAAGAACGCCTCGAAGACCCAGCCCCCGCCGTACGGCAAGCCGCCGTCGCAGCACTCGCCGGACGGCAAGAGCCCAGCGTGACCCAAGCCCTCCAAGAACGCCTCGAAGACCCAGCCCCCGCCGTACGGCAGACCGCCGTCGCAGCACTCGCCGGACGGCAAGAGCCCAGCGTGACCCAAGCCCTCCAAGAACGCCTCGAAGACCCAGCCCCCGCCGTACGGCAAGCCGCCGTCGCAGCACTCGCCGGAGAGCAAGAGCCCAGCAAGCCGCAGGCGCCGCGACGTCGTGAGCCAGACAAGAAGGCCACGGACGGCTCAGACTGCTGAGCAGCAGCTGCACCGCCTCAACGGGGCGAGGTCGCCTTGACACCATCGCCTGGCGCCGCAACGCCCGCTACACCGCGTGCGGGCCAGAGGGCGCGCACGCGGTTGTTGCGGGCGTTGTGCTCGGTCTCGGCCAGGCCCAGGACCTCTGACGGGCCCTGGCCGGATATCCGGCCAGGGCCCACCGCGGCCGCCCGCTGAGCCGAGCGCCGCCTCACCCGGCTAGCCCAGAGAGATGGGCACCGTACTACCGGTCCGGTCCCAGGTTGCCGTGAACTGCTTCCCGCTCAGCGCACCGACCTCGTCCAGCGAGATGAATCCGCCGCTGGCCAGCGGGTTGACCATGAAGATCGGGATGTTGGTGAACCCACCAAACCCCTTTACCTTGCCGCCGGCCACCTGGGCGGTGACCCCGCCCAACGTGCTGGTGCCGAAGTCAGCCAGCCTGGTGATGAAGCACTTGGTCAGTGCGTTGTTGCACAAGGCTGGCCGTTCGATGATGGCCTCAGCCGAGGCGCGCTGGCAGCTGGCGCAGGCCGCGGTGTGGCTGGCCGTCTTGCCGCTGCTCAGGTCGGAGACGGTGAGCGTGAACTTGCCGCTGGCGTAGCGCACGGTGGTCTCGATCACGTCACCGGGCGACACCTTGAACACGTTCACCGAGCCGGCCGGGAACATCTCGTACCACGCTTGGTAAACCGGTGTGGTGGATGACGGGCCACCGCAGTGAGCGAAGGTGCCGTCCTGCTCCACCGTGTCGGTGGTGAAGCCGTCGAGTCCCACCCAGTTCGACGTCCACTGGTTCTTGATGCCCGGGCAGGTGATAGCCGGCTGCACGAATACGCTGTGCGCATAGGTGAATTTCTTACTCGAGGTCGCGGCGTATCCCGACCAGTTCAAGCTGATTGTCGGGAGCGACGAGTTTCCGGGCGCTGAAGCCCTGACAATAGGCCCGCCCGGCAGCGGGACGCTTTCCGCCGCCGATGCGCTCCCCGTAGCCGCGCTGGCCACGCCGGGCAGTACGGCCATCCCCGCTGTGCACATCAGGGCCGCCGCGACGAGAGCTGTGGCATAGAACCGTTTCGTTAACACTGCCTCCTCCTTCGTCACATCCTGGTAGAGCCAGCTTGACCTTTTCCTGGCGTGACGTCACTGGGTGGCGTGATAACAGAGGCGATAGTGTTATCTGTCCGCTAGAGGGCGCGCATGCGGTTGTTGCGGGCGTTGTGCTCGACCTCGGCCAGGCCCAGGACCTCAAGGACCGGCGGCACGTAGTTGCCGAAGCGGCCGCGCAGGCCCTTCTTCAGCCCGTACCAGCCGCCCGCCGGGTTGGCGTCCGAGCGGCCCCAGGCCTCGACCGTGCCGTCGGCGGCCGGCTTCTGCTCGTCGGCGTTGCCCAGCGGCACCCAGTCACCTCGCTCCTTCAGCATCGCGTGCAGGTCGTCGATGCAGCGCAACTGGTAGCGCAGCTGCGTGGTGCCGACCTGGACGACCAGAGCGGGCGGGTCGCTGCCCTCGTCACGCCAGGCCTCGAAGTCGGACTTCCCGGGCGGCGTGGCCAGGATCCACGGGTCCTCGGCCGTGCCCGATCCGGCGGTGTTGCTGCTCATCGCGTGCTCCCCTCATCGCGGACGCTGCGATTATGGCAGCCCATACATGACATCAGTTGTCATGTATGTCATCCGATCTGACCCGGCGCGGGCGGTCGGCACGGCCGTAGCCACGCCGGCCGCTCGGGCCCGCCAGGCGGCGGATGACCAGCAGCACGATGAGGATCGGCACCAGCCCGGCCACACCATGGCCACCGCCGAGGCCCCCATGCAGCCCGGCGGTAAGGGCGCCCACGGCCAGCACAGCGGTGACGGCGCCCACGGCCAGCACGACCCCGATCGGGCCCGCTAGCACCCGGGCCGCCGGGTGTGGCTCGCGGCTGGCCGGGCTCCCGCCCGTGGCCTGGGCCCGCGGCAGGTCCACGAGCAGCGCGGCCAGCTCGGCCCCGGTCCGGGCCTGCAGGGCCCGCCCCGACCGCTCGTCGAACTCCTCGGAGGTGAGCCTGCCCGCCTGGAAGTGCTCGCTCAGCTCCGCCACCGCCCGGTCGCGGTCGGCGTCCGACACCCGGAGGTTGCCCGACGGGAAGTGCCTGCCTGCCGTGTCCATACCAGCCACACTACGCACTGGCGGGCGCCCTGCCATCGGCCCGTGAGTTGAGTGCAGAAATCAACCCCAGGGTGGATAGGCGCGGGGCGCAGCCGCTGGGTCGGGGCGCCGGAGAGCGGGCCGGGTGTGCTGAGCTTGGCCTGTGCGCGCCAGCCGTCTCGTGGAATTGCTCTCCCTGCTCCAGGCCCGGGGCCGGATGAGCGCGAGCGAGCTGGCCTGCGAGCTTGAGGTGTCTCAGCGCACGATCCTGCGCGACATCGAGGCGCTCGGCAGCGCGGGCATCCCGGTCTACGCGGTCCGCGGGCGGGAGGGCGGCTTCGAGCTGGTGGACGGGTTCAAGGGCGAGCTGCCCGCCTCCTGGTACCAGCCGGAGCGCAAGCCATCGGGCGCCGGCGTGCAGCGAGCCAGGATCCGGCTGTCGCCGCGCGGCCGCAGGCTGGCCGCGCTGCTGGGGCGGCCGGCCGGGCTCCGGATCCGGCGCAGCGCCCGGCCCGACGGCGCTGCGGCAGGCGGCGCCGGCCCTAGCACCGACCGCAAGGACTGGCTCGAGGCGTGGGTGCGGATCGAGCCAGCCGACGCGACGGTGCTGGACCTGCTGGCGCTCGGGGCCGAGGTAGAGGTGGTGCAGCCCGCGGAGCTGCGCGCGCGGGTGGCCGAGACCGCCCAGCGGATCGCGGACCTGCATGCCGGGCCGACCGGGCCGTGAGCGCGATACGCCGAGGGGACACGACGTGACCGTCGCCCGCCCCCCGGGTGGCGGGCGACGGTCACGAGTCAGGCCGACAGGACCTTGGCCTTCTCCCGGTCGAACTCCTCGGCGGTGATGACTCCCCGGTCGCGCAGGTCGGCCAGCTTCGACAGCTGGTCCGCCGTGCTGGCCGGTGATTCCGCTACGGCGTGCTGAATGTAGCTGCGGGTCTCCGCATCCTGCTGCTGCACCTGCCGCACCGCCCGCTCGTGCATCGAGCCGCCGCGCACGATCAGGTAGCACAGCACGCCGATAAGCGGGATGAACAGGACAAACAGGAACCACAGGGCCTTGGAGATGCCCGACAGGTCGTGGCTGCGGAAGATGTCGATGAAGATCCAGATCAGGACCCAGATCCAGAGCACCCACAGAAAGAACTCGATCATCGTCCAGAAGATGCTGAGCACCGGATAGGACGAGTCGGCCAGTACCATCCATTTCCTCCTTCGGTCGCGATGACGACCGCCACCGGGCCTGTGCCCAGTACAGGGACCACATTCGCCCCAGGGCGGATCGTCGGCATCACCCAGCGCGGGTGAGACAAATCACTCACTTGGTCTGGCTCCGGAGGAGGAGGCCGGGCGGGCGGGCGAATATCGGCCGGGTCCAGGTGGCCGGCCGCATACGAGCGAACGCTCATGGGCTTGACATTTGCTCACGAGCGGATAGGAAAGTCCTAACCGGCCCTGCTCGCGGCGGCGTGGGCCGGGCCAGCCTTACTCCGACCTGACGGGAGACCGCGTGACATCCCCCGGTTCCGGTGGCTCGATCGAGCTGGGCCTGCAGGGCGCGGCGGTCGTGGTCACCGGCGCGGGCAGCGGGATCGGCGCGGCCACTGCGCGGCTGCTCGGCGCCGCGGGCGCGTGCGTGACGCTGGTCGGGCGGCGGGAGACGCTGCTGCGTGAGACCGCCGAGGCGATCGGGCGGGCGGGCGGCCAGGCCGTGCCCGTGCCGGCCGACCTGGCCGACCCGGACAGCCCGGCCCGGATCATCGCCGCGGCGCTCGAGGCGTTCGGGCGGGTCGACGGCCTGGTCAACAACGCGGCCGCGTGCCGCCACTTCCCGCTGGGCGAATGGGACCTGGCCGGGTTCGACGAGCACATCGCGACGAACGTGCGGGCCCCGTACTTCCTGATCCAGGCGGCGCTGCCGTCGCTGCGAGAGTCCGGTGTCCGGTCGGTGGTCAACATCAGCTCGTCGTCGGGCACCCTGCGGCTGTCCGGCCAGTCGGTGTACGGGATGACCAAGAATGCCCTGGACTACCTGACCCAGTCGCTGGCCGGGGAGCTCGCGCCCGCCCGGATCCGGGTCAACGCCATCGCGCCGGGCCCGATCGACACGCCGATTCACGCCACCTGGGCCGATGATCTGGACGAGGCTTACCGGTGGCTGGAGGGTCAGGTCCCGCTCGGCCGGATCGGCGAGCCTGACGAGGTCGCGCGGTGGATCGCGCTGCTGCTGAGCCCCGTGTCGGCGTTCCTGACCGGGGCGGTAATACCTCTGGACGGCGGCCAGGTGATCCCGCATGCCTGACGCAAGCGCTAGAAGCTAGGGGAGTTAGTGAGATCAGATCGTGGCGACGATCCGGGGCGCTGGAGCTCGGAGGAGCTCCTGCTCCGGGTCGCCTGGTACTACTACAAGGACGAGCTGACCCAGGATGAGATCGCCCGGCGGCTGTCGATGTCCCGGGCGTCGGTGGGGCGGCTGCTCGACCGGGCCAGGAAGGTCGGCCTGGTCTCGATCAACCTCAACACCGAGTACCTCGACGCGTTCGAGCTGAGCGGTAAGCTGCGCCAGGTCTTCGGCCTGGCCGAGGCGCTGGTCGTGCCCGACCACGAGAAGGAGCCGGCCGATCACCACGCTCTGAACGCCCGCATCGGGCTGGGCGGCGCGCAGTTCATGAGCACCCACCTGCGGCCGGGCGGGAGCCTCGGAGTGGGCTGGGGCGAGACCGTGTCGCGGGTCATCGCGGCCACCAGCTTCGGTGCGGTCGGGCCGGTGCACATGGTGACGCTGACCGGCGGGGTGGAAAGCTACCTGCAGACCATCCTGTCGTCCAAGGGCGAGGTCGCCACCGAGGCGTCCAACCTCACCTCGGCCACGGTGATCCCCAGCCCGATCATGGCCTCCACGTCCTCCCTGGCCGCGGCCCTGCGTGAGGAGCCCACCATCCAGCAGGTGCTGAGACAGGCCTGCGGCGTGGAGCACGCGCTCGTCGGCGTGGGCACCCCGACCGCGGACGCGACCATCGTCCACCTGGGCTACCTGAACGCCGAGGACGCGCGCGGGCTGCGCGAGCGGGGCGTGGTCGGCGACATCCTCGGCCAGTTCTTCGACGCCGACGGCAACGTGGTGGACCTGCCCATCCACGACCGCCGCATCGGGATCGACCTGGCCGACCTGGCCAGCATCCCCAAGGTGGTCGGCGTGGCCGGCGGCCTGCACAAGGCCGAGGCCATCCTCGGCGCGCTACACGGCGGATTCCTCGATGTTCTGGTCACGAACGAGCTGGCCGCGATCCGGCTGCTCGAGCTGGAGGGGCGCAGGAAGAGAAGCTGACCCGGGCGGTTGCGGCCTGGGCATGCGTGGTCGATACTCAAACCAGGGTGAGCGAATGCCCGCTGCCTGAGCAAGCGCTCCAGGAGGTTCGCGCATGGTCAACCTCTGGGGTCGTCCCTGGGCTCGGCACGAGCTGCTGGCGCGAGTCGGCCGCCTCGACCAGGTGGCCGGGGTCCAGCTGGTGCAGGCCGGCGACGGCGCCGAACGCGGGGTCAGGCTGCTGCGCTTCACCGCTGGTTCTGGGTTCGGGTTCGAGGTCCTGGTCGACCGCGGATTCGACATCGGCCGCGCCTGGTTCGGCGGCCAGCCGCTGGCGTGGTGGTCGCCGGTCGGGCTGATCGGCCCCTGGCTGCACGAGTCCGCCGGGATCGGGTGGTTCCGCGGCTTCCCCGGCGGGCTGGTGTCGACCTGCGGCCTGGACCACACCCTGCTGGGCGGCCCCGACGACGCGTCGGTGTTCAACTACCCGCACCGCCAGACCGAGACCTACGGGCTGCACGGCCGCTTCACCGGCCTGCCCGCGCGGCTGGCCGGCTACGGCACGGCCTGGCACGGGGACGAGTGCGTGCTGTGGGCCGAGGGTGAGGTCGTCCAGGCGGCGGTGTTCGGCGAGCAGCTCACCCTGCACCGGCGGATCGAGGCCGACCTGGGCGGGACCGCGCTGCGGATCACCGACACCGTGACCAACCTGGGCGCGACCGCGTGCCCGCACATGCTGCTCTACCACTGCAACGTCGGCTTCCCCGTGGTCGACGACGGCGCCGAGCTGGTCTACCCGGCCGGGCCCGGGGTCTGCGTCAGCGACGCCTGCGATCCCTTTTACCGAGCACTCGTCGCCCCCCGCCCCGACTTCGTCGAGGAGTGCTACGAGCACGACATGGCGGCCGGCCCGGACGGCATGGTCACCGCCGCGGTGCTGAACCGACGCGCCGGGCTCGGGGTGTACCAGCGGTACCCCCGCGCCGCGCTGCCGCACCACATCACCTGGCGCCAGCTCGGCAGCGGAACGTACGTGGTCGCGATGGAGCCCAGCACCAACCGGGACGCGGGCAGGATGGACGCCCGCGCCCGCGGCGAGCTGCAGCACCTGGCCCCGGGCGAGGAGCGCCGCTACACGCTCGAGATCGGCGCCCTGGCCGGCGCCGACGCCATCGACGCCTGCGCCGACCGCATCCTGTCGCTCGCTGAGGAGGAACAGCATGTCTGACACCCGGCAGATCATCACCCCGCCCACGCCCATGAAGATCACGCAGATCGCCGTGGTGGTCCGCGACATGGAGGCCGCGCTCAAGACCTACACGCAGACCCTGGGCTGGGGCCCGTGGAGCGTGTTCGAGTACGCGCCCCCGCTGCTGCATGACACCCGCGTGGCGGGCGAGCCGGTCGAGTACCGGATGATCGGCGCCGAGGCCATGGTGGACGGGCTCGGCTTCGAGCTCATCCAGCCGGTCAGCGGGCCGAGCATCTACCAGGAGTTCCTGGACACCCACGGCGAGGGCGTACAGCACATCGCGTGCATGAAGCACTCGACCGAGGACAGCTCGCTGATGCAGGAGCACTGGCGGTCCAACGGGGCCGAGGTGCTGATGAGCGGCCGGATCGGTGACTCGATCGAGTTCTACTACCTGAACACCGCGCCGATGCTGAAGTTCGTGCTGGAGTCCGGCAGCGGGCACGCCATCGACCTCAAGCCGACCTACGTCTACCCGTGACCCGGGCTGACCCAGTACGGGTCCTGGCCGTCGGCGACCCCTTCATGCCGGCCGGCCTGTTCACCGCGGCCCTGGCCCGCCTGGGTGACGCCGTCAGCGTGACCGAGCTGCAGATCGCCGCCGCGGCGCCGGCGCCCGCCGCTGCGGCGGTGCACGAGTACCTCGGCGACCCGGCCGACCTGGTGGCCGCGGTGCCCGGCCACGACGCGCTGCTGGTCCACGGCGCCCCGGTCACCGCGGCGGTCCTGGACGCCGCGCCGCTCCGCCTGGTCTGCTGCGCCCGCGGCGGGCCGGTGAACGTCGACGTGGCCGCGGCCAGCGCGCGCGGCATCCCGGTCACGAACGCGCCCGGGCGCAACGCCGAGGCGGTCGCCGAGCTGACGATCGCCTTCGCCCTGATGCTGATCCGCGGCGTGCCCGCCGCGGCGCGCTTCCTGACCGGCGGCGGGCAGCATGGCGGCAGCACCTACGAGGGCAGCCAGTTCATCGGCGGCGAGGCGCCGAGCCTGACCCTGGGCCTGGTCGGCCTGGGCCACGTCGGCCAGGAGGTGGCCGCCCGCGGCCACGCGCTCGGGTTCACGGTGCTGGCCTACGACCCGGTCCCGCCACCCGCCGTCCCGCCCGGCGTGACCATGACCGGGCTCGACGACCTGCTGGCCCGCTCGGACCTGGTCTCGCTGCACGCCCGGGCCACCGCGGACAACCGGCACATGTTCGGCGCGGCCGCGTTCGCCCGCATGGCCCCCGGGGCGTTCTTCATCAACACCGCGCGGGAGTCGCTGGTCGACGAGGACGCCCTGACCCGGGCCCTGGCCAGCGGCCGCCTGGCCGGCGCCGCGCTCGACGTGGCGGAAATGCGCCCGGCCGGGGACCGCCACCCCCTGCTCGACCTGCCGAACGTCATCATCACGCCGCACATCGCGGGCGCCACCCGCGAGACGCTGCGCCGCGGGGCCGAGATGGCCGCCGCGGCCGTGGCCAGCCTGGTGGCCGGCGAGGCGCCGGCCCACCTGGTGAACGCGGAGGTGCTGGCCCGAGCGGAGGCTGCGGTGGCCGGTCCTGGCCGGGGCGGAGGCGGCACGTGACCGGGCGGGCCGGACCGTACCTGCTCGCGATCGACGCGGGCACCGGGAGCTGCCGGGCGCTCCTGTTCACCGAGAAAGGCGAGCAGGTGGCGGTGTCGCTGCGGGAGTGGACCCACCACGAGCCGCCCGGGGTCCCCGGCGGGCAGGACTTCGACGTCGAGACCAACTGGCGGCTGATCGCGGCCTGCATCTCCGGCGCGCTCGCATCCGCGGGCGCGTCGGGCGGCGACGTGGCCGCGGTCGCGGCCACCAGCATGCGCGAGGGCATCGTGCTGTACGACGCCCGGGGCACCGAGATCTGGGCCTGCCCGAACGTGGACAGCCGCGCCGCCCAGGAGGCCGAGGACCTGATCCGGGAGGGCAACGCGGAACGGATCTTCGAGGAGGCGGGCGACTGGGTGTCGATCACCTCCCCGGCCCGGCTGCGCTGGATCGCGCGGCACCGGCCCGACCTGTTCGGCCGGATCCACAGCCTGGGCCTGCTCAGCGACTGGATCGTCTACCGGCTGGCCGGGGTCCAGGTCACCGAGCCGTCCTGCGGGTCCAGCTCGGGCATGTTCAGCCTGGCCCGCCGGACCTGGTCGGAGCGGATCGCGGACATCTGCGGCATCTCCCCGGCCGTGCTGCCCGAGGTGGTGGACCCGGGCACCGTGGTCGGCACGGTCACCGCCGGGGCCGCGGCGCAGACCGGGCTGACGGCGGGCACGCCGGTGGTGGCCGGCGGGGCCGACACCCAGCTCGGGCTGCTCGGGGCCGGCGTGCGGGCCGGCGAGTTCACCGTGCTGGCCGGGACCTTCTGGCAGAACACCATGCTGGTGCCCACCCCGCTCATCGACCCGGAGATCAGGCTCAGGACGCTCTGCCACGTCACGCCGGGCGAGTGGATGCTCGAGGGCATCGGGTTCTACTGCGGCATGGCGATGCGGTGGTTCCGTGATGCGTTCTGCGACGGCGAGGCCGCGATCGCGCGCGGCCGCGGCGTGGACCCGTATGTGGTGATGGAGGAGGGCGCGGCGCAGATCCCGCCCGGCTCCCATGGCGTGTTCGCGATCCTGTCCAACCTGATGAACGCCCGCCGGTGGGTGCACGCCAGCCCGTCGTTTGTCGGCTTCGACCTCGGCGATCCGGCCGGGAGCGGGCGCGCGGCCTGCGTGCGCGCGATCGAGGAGGCGGCCGCGTACGTGGTCCGCGGCCACCTCGGCATCATCGCCGGGCTCACCGGCGCGGACGTCACCGAGCTGACGTTCAGCGGCGGCGCGGCCAAGGGCCGGCTGTGGCCCCAGGTCATCGCGGACGTGCTCGGGCTGCCGGTCCACGTTCCGGCGGTGACCGAGAGCAGCGCGCTGGGCGCGGCCCTGTGCGCGGGCCGGGGGGCGGGGATCTACTCCAGCCTGACCGAACTGGAGCCGGCGCTGCGCCAGCGCGCGGCCACGTTCGAGCCGCGGCCCGAGGCCGTCGCCGTCTACGACGACAGCTACGCCCGGTGGCGGCAGATCTACCCGCGGATGCTCGAGCTGTCCGAGGACGGCCTGGTCAACCCGCTGTGGCGCGCCGCGGGCTCGGGTGCCCTGCCGCGGGGTGACCAGGCCGGGACCGAAGCGTAACGGAACCTGAAGGAGTTAGTGATGACGGACAGCGACCGGTTCTCGCCGTCGGTGCCAGCCCGCGCCGAGCCGTACCCGCTGAAGGGGTCGGCCGGGCTGGACTGGGGCATGCAGAACCGGCTGGCGCGGGTGTTCCGGGCCGCCACCGGGCGGACGGTGATGCTGGCCATCGACCACGGCTACTTCCAGGGCCCGACCACCGGCCTGGAGCGGGTGGACCTGTCGATCGTGCCGCTGCTCGGCCACGCCGACGCGCTGATGACCACCCGCGGCATGGTCAGGTCCACGATCCCGCCGGCGTCCGGCGTCCCGATCGTGCTGCGGGCCAGCGGCGGGCCCAGCATCCTGCGGGAGCTGTCCGACGAGCAGATCGCGGTCAGCATGGAGGACGCGGCGCGGATCAACGCCTCGGCGGTCGCGGTGCAGGTGTTCATCGGCGGCGAGTTCGAGACCCAGTCGGTGCGCAACATGACCCGGCTGGTGGACGAGAGCCAGCGGTTCGGGATCCCGGTGCTCGCGGTCACCGCGGTGGGCAAGGAGCTCACCCGCGACGCCAGGTACCTGCGGCTGGCCACCCGGATCTGCGCCGAGCTCGGCGCGCACGTGGTCAAGACCTACCACTGCGCCGAGGATTTCGACACGGTGACCGCCGCCTGCCCGGTGCCGGTGGTCATGGCCGGCGGCAAGAAGCTGCCCGCCCTCGACGCCCTCACGATGGCGTACCGCGCGGTCGAGGAGGGCGCGGCCGGCGTCGACATGGGCCGCAACATCTTCCAGAGCGACGACCCGGTCGCGATGATCCGCGCGATCCGCGCGGTGGTGCACGAATCAGCCAAGCCGCAGGCGGCTTACGACCAGTTCCTCCGGAGGTGAGCACGGTGAGCGAGACCACGACAGCCAAGCTGACGCCGCCCGCGCCGGTGACGTTGCGTGAATTCGACGAGATGTTCCACGCGGTCAAGAACTGGGGCCGCTGGGGCGACGACGACGAGCTGGGGACGCTCAACTACCTCACGCCGGAGATGGTCGCGGCCGCGGCCGGGCTGGTCAGGTCCGGGCGGCGGGCCACGATGGCCATCCCCATGAACACCGCGGCCGGGCCGGACAACCCGAGCCCGGTGATCTACCACGTGGTGCAGGGGCACGACATCGACATCCGCTCGTCCGGGGTGACGTTCGCCACCGACTTCCTGGGCCTGGCCTTCCACGGCGACTGCCACACCCACATGGACGCGCTGTGCCACATCGCATACCAGGGCCTCGTGTACAACGGGCGGCCCGCCCAGGAGGTCATGACCTCCCAGGGCGCCACCGCGCTCGACGTGACCACGTACAGCGACGGGCTGGTGGGCAAGGGCGTGCTGCTCGACGTGCCGCGGTTCCGCGGGGTCAAGTGGCTCGAGCCGGGCGAGGCGGTGACCCGCGCGGAGCTCGAGGCGGTCGAGGAGGCCCAGGGGGTCAGGCTGGGCGAGGGCGACATCATGGTCTTCCGCACCGGGCACCACCGGCGCAGGCTTGAGCTCGGCGCGTGGAGCAACGACTACCCGCCGGCCGGGCAGGGCAAGGCTGGCCTGCACATCGACACGATCCCCTGGATGCATGAACGCAAAATCTCGGCGTTCCTGCCGGATGGCGACGGTGAGACGGTCCCGAGCAATGTCGAAGGCGTTCTCTACCCGATTCATCCGCTCCAGGTGACGGCCATGGGGATGTTCGCGTCCGACAGCCTGCAGCTCGAGGACGTGGCCCGGGCCTGCGAGGAAGAAGGCCGGTTCGAGTTCATGGTCGTCGGCCTGCCGCTGCGGCTGCCCCGCGGGACGGGCTCGCCGTGGAACCCGATCGCGATCTTCTGAGGGGAGCTGTTATGGAGCGGCGTTTCGAGGGCAAGGTCGCGCTGGTCACCGGCGCGACGACCGGCATCGGGCAGGCCACCGCCATCCGGCTGGCCGCTGAGGGCGCGCTGGTCGGGGTGAACCACCTGCCCGGCCAGGACCCGGACGTGACGCTGGGGCCGATCGCCGAGGCGGGTGGCGAGGGGTTCGCCGTGACGGCCGACATGCGCGACCCTGAGCAGGTCACGGCCATGGTGCGCACGGTGGCGGCGCGCGGCGGGCGGCTGGACTGCGTGGTGTCGAACGCGGCCATCAACCCGCTGATGACGTGGGACGAGACCAGCCTGGAGGACTTCAACAAGCTGTTCGAGACCAACGTCAGGGGCACCTGGGTGGTGTGCACGGAAGCGGCCAAGCAGATGATCCGCGAGGATCACGGCGGCGCGATCGCCTGCGTGAGCTCGATCTCGGCGCACGTGGGCGCGCCGGGCCAGACCGCGTACTGCGGCACCAAGGGCGCGATCAGCATGCTGGTCAAGGCGCTCGGCTGCGACCTGGGCGGGCACGGTATCCGGGTGAACGCGGTCGAGCCGGGCTGGGTGAAGACGCCGATGAGCGAGCCGTTGCTGGACGACCCCGAGGTGCTGAAGTATTACGTCGACCGGATCCCGCTGCACCGGGGCGCGGAGCCGTCCGAGCTCGCGGGCGCGATCGCCTTCCTGCTCTCCCCCGACGCCAGCTACGTGAACGCCGCCACGTTGCTGGTGGACGCCGGCTTCATCGTGAACGCGGAGCTGTAGGAGGCCTCGTGGCGCTGCACCTGCGCGGCCGGGGCCCGGCGGTCCGGCGATGACCGGCCGGCTCACCCTGCTGCGGGAGGGAATCAGGCAGCCGCTGCCGCTGGCCTACCATCCCCTCTACCGGTTCTACGAGGGCGGCTCGCAGACCCGGGCGTTCCGCGGGCTGCCTGAGCATCCCGACGACTGGTGGTCCGAGGACTGGGTGGGCTCGTGCACCCGGGCCGGCAACGACGACCCGGGCGGCGAGCCGCAGGGCCTGAGCCGGATTGAGGTGCCGGGCGTCGGCTCGGTCACGCTCGCCGACGTCGTCACGGCCCTGCCCGAGGAGATGGTCGGCGCGCGGTTTGCCGAGCGGTGGGGATCGATCACCGGGGTGCTGGTCAAGCTGCTGTCGCCCGCGGGCCAGGTGCCGCTGCACGCGCACCCGACGCGGGACTGGGCGCGGCAGCACCTCGGGTCGCCGTTCGGCAAGACCGAGGCGTGGATCCTGCTGGACACCCCCGGCGACGGCGCCGAGCCCGCCTACGCCGGGGTCGGGTTCACCCCCGGCATCGACAGGGACTGGTTCGCGGCCGCGGTGCGCTGCCACGACAACGCGGCCATCCGGGGCACGCTGCACCGGACCGATGTC
Source organism: uncultured Actinomycetota bacterium (assembly GCA_963844655.1). Lineage (GTDB taxonomy): Bacteria > Actinomycetota > Actinomycetes > Streptosporangiales > Streptosporangiaceae > JASHPR01. Next base: position 741,404 of record CAWJPA010000004.1, read on the forward strand.
CACCCGGGCGAGGTGTACGTGGCGCACGCCGGGGTCCCGCACTACCTCGGGCCGCGGATCTCGTTCATCGAGGTCCAGGAGCCCACCGACCACATCGTGATCCCGGAGACGTCCGGGGACGACGACGCCGGGGCCACCATGGGGCTGGGCTGGGACCTGGCCCTCGACATGATCGATTACACGGGCACCGACGCCGGGCATGCGTTCGCCCGGGCCCGCCAGCAGCCGCGCGTGCTGCGCACCAGCCACTCCTCTCGCGAGGTGCGCCTGTTCGCCGACGACGTGCTCCGCTTCTTCGACGCCACCGCGCTGGAGGCCGAGGACGAGATCGAGGTGAGCGACGGGCGCTTCTCGATCGCGATCGTGACCTCGGGCGCCGGGTCGATCGAGGGTGACTTCGGGCGGCTGCCGGTCGGGCGGGGCGAGACGTTCGCGCTGCCGGCCAGCCTGGCCTTCCGCGTGCGCGCCGAACGAGAACCAGTCCGTATCGTCCGCTGCCTCGGCCCGGCCGCGGATGACCACGCCTAGGAGGTACCGATGCTGGATGCCGCGCAGATTCTGGACGAGGCCTACGAGCGGGCCAGGCGCGAGTACGGGGACGCCATCGGCCAGCGGCGTGCGGACCTGGTCACCCCCGCGCTGGTGCTCGACGCCGACGCGGCGCAGCGCAACATCGACCACATGGCCGCCGAGCTCACCCGGATGGGCGCGGCCACGATCCGCCCGCACTACAAGACGCACAAGAGCCCGGACCTGGCCCGGCGCCAGGTGCAGGCGGGCGCGGGCGGGCTGTCCATGGCCACGGTCTGGGAGGCGGCCATCCTGGCCGCGGCCGGGATGGACGACCTGTTCGTGGTCAATACGGTGGCCCATCCGGCCAAGATCCGGATGCTCGCCGAACTGGCCCGCGACCACCGGATTCTGGTCGCGGTGGACGAGGCGCCCAACGCCGAGGCGCACTCGGCCGCCGCGGTGAAGGCCGGGTCCACGCTGGGGATCATGGTCGAGGTCGACACCGGCATGGACCGCTGCGGGGTGGACACCGCCCAGGACTGCCTGGCGCTGGCCCGGCACGTAACGGACCTGCCCGGGCTGCGGTTCGACGGCATCACCGGGTACGAGGGGCACTGCTCGCTGACCTTCGACAACGTGCTGCGGCACCAGCGCCAGCGCGAGGCGATGAACTTCTTCACCAGCGTGGCCGGGCTGCTGGAGTCACACGGCATCCCGTGCCCGATCCGATCCGCAGGCGGGATCGCCACCTGGAACTGGACGGCGGCCTTCCCCGGCCTCACCGAGATCCAGGCCGGCACGTACGTGGTCATGGACAACTTCCACGGCCAGATGGTGCCGGACTTCGAGCACTCGCTCACGATCCAGGCCACGGTGATCAGCAGGCAGAGCGACAAGGTGATCGTGGACGCGGGCAACAAGTCGGTGGCCGATCCCGCCGACGTGAGCATCGTCGGTCACGACCTCAAGGTGTTCCGGTTCGACGAAGAGCACGGCATCTTCGCCGCGCCGGACGGGTCGTCCCTGCGGGTCGGCGACGCCGTGGCGCTCGTGCCCGGGTACTCGCCGTCGACCGTGAACTGGTACGACGTCTACCACGTGGTCCGCGACGGCGTCGTCACCGACATCTGGCCGATCATCCCGCGCGGCCCCGGCCACCACGGCCTCGCCAGCGTGGGATAGGCGGGACGCTCCACCCCCTGCGGGCCGCCCCCCGCCCCCACCGGCCCGGTTCCGGGCGTCCCGCCGGCGCGCGGCCAGCCATCCGGAAACCGCCCCTCCCCCATGCTCCTGTCCGGAATCACCGATCTTGGACACCTGGCGCTGTGGCCACGACGTCCGGTGACCACAGATCCCGCCCGGCAGGTGACCGGAAACGACCCGGTCCGCTATTTGACCGCCGCGCGGGAGCGTGCGCCAGGAACCCTTGCCAAGATCCGGCCGCGAGGTCGATACTCCCTTGTAGAGCGGATGGCCAGTCCGTGAGCGAATGCTCTGCCGGAGCGGACTCTGCCTCCCGGCGGGCTACGGGAAGGAGACTCACGGTGGCAGTCGAGGCCGGTCAGTCGAGCAAGGGCAGCGTCAAAACCGAACTGCGGGAGAACGCGGTCGGGCTCCCCGGGATGCTCATGCAGGGCATCGCCACGATCGGCCCGGCGTTCGCGATCCTGGCGTCGTTCGTGTTCATCGTCGGGTACGCGGGGCTGGTGACACCCTGGGCGTTCCTGTTCGGCGGCATCCTGCTGGGGCTGCAGGCACTGTCGGCGGCGCAGCTGGCCAAGGTGTTCCCTTCGGCGGGCGGCTGGTACACCTGGATAGCCCGGGCCCTCCATCCGCGGGCCGGGTTCTTCGCCGGGGTGCTGTTCTCGATCTGGCTGCCGCCGGTCGCCACGCTCACCATGTCGTTCCTGGCCAAGACGGTGCTGGAGCCGTCGATCAAGGCCGAGTACGGGGTGGACATCCCGTGGTGGATCTGGGTGATCGCCGGCGTGGCCCTGGTCATCTTCTTCGCCTACCAGGGGATCTCCATCTCGGAAAAGGCGCTGATCATCACCGGGACGATCGAGATCGTGATCATGGTGGCGCTGGCCTTCACCGGCCTGTTCTCGCCCGGGCCCGGTGGGTTCAGCTGGGGACCGCTCAACCCCGGTAACTTCGGCCTGGCGGGCAACCTGTTCCTCGGCGTCGTGTTCTCCATCTTCGCCTTCAGCGGGTGGGAATCCACGGGGCCGCTGGCCGAGGAGAGCAAGAAGCCCAAGCGCAATGTGCCGATCGGGCTGGTCGGCTCCGTCGTCATCCTGACGATCTACTTCGTGTTCGTCACCTGGGGCTACCTCAACGGCATCGGCGTGGCCAGGGTCGGCAGCATCCCCACCGCGGCGGCCTTCCCCGTGGCCACGATGGCCCAGCGGGTGTGGGGCGGCGCCTGGGTGCTGCTGCTCTTCGCGCTGCTGAACTCGGCCATCGCGCTGTCCATCGCCTGCTTCAACGGCGGGACCCGCACGTGGTACGCGATGGGCCGCTCCGGCGTGCTGCCGAAGATGGTCGGCAAGGTGAACCCGAAGCGGAAGACGCCGGTCAACGCGATCACCCTGCAGGTCGGCGTGCAGGTCATCGCCTTCGCGTGCGTGCTGATCTGGGGCGCCGAGAACGTGTTCTTCTCCTGGGCCAACGCGATCACGATCGGCCTGGTGCTGATGTACGTGCTGTGCAACATCGGGGTGGTCAGGTACTACCTCACCGAGGGCCGCGCCCAGTTCAACCCGCTCCTGCACCTGGTCGTCCCGGTGGTCGCCTCGGCCGCGGGCATCCTGGTCGTCTGGAAGTCCTACTTCTCCCCGTTCACCAGCACCGGGCCGGTGTTCTGGGGCCTGATGACGTTCATCGTCGTCCTCGTGCTCACCGTCGTCATCCTGATCTACCTGCGGGTGAGCGGCCAAGAGGACTGGATGCGCCGCGCGCAGCTGGTGTTCGAGCAGTCGGGCGGGCACTAGGACAGGACCGGGTGCCCAGGTGGCTGACCCGCCCTGGCCGGAGGCGGGCGGCCCGCCCGGGCGGCTGCGCGGGCGGGCCGGGCTGATCACGGGCGCGGCCAGCGGTATCGGCGCGGCCGGGGCGGAGCTGTTCGCCGCGGAGGGTGCCGCCCTGGTCCTCGTGGACGTGAACGCCGCCGCGGGCCAGCGGGTGGCGGACGCGATCAACGCCCGGCACGGCCGGGCCGTGTTCTGCCCCGGCGACGCGGCCAGTGCCGATGACGTCTCCCGCGCCGTCGCCCTGGCCGTCGCCGAGTTCGGGCGGCTCGACCTGCTGTGGGCCAACGCGGCCACCGGCGTGACCAAGACCGTGCCCGAGATGACGGTCGAGGAATGGGACCGGGTGCTGGCCGTGAACCTCACCGGCGCGTTCCTCCTGGCCAAGTTCGGGATCCCGTGCCTGGCCGCGGCGGGCGGCGGAACCATGGTCATCACCGGCTCGGCGAACTCGGTGCGCGCCGACCGGAACTGGGCCGCGTACTGCGCCACCAAGGGCGGCCTGCTGATGCTCTGCCGGGCGCTGGCGCTGGACCATGCCGGCGACGGCATCCGGGTCAACATCGTGTGCCCGGGCTCGGTCAGCACGCCGTTCCACGAAACCTGGCTGCAGGGACGCCCTGGCGGGCAGCCGCTCGACGACGTCAGGGAGGCGGACCGGGCCGCGCACCCGCTGGGCCGGTTCGCCGATCCCGGTGAGGTCGCCCAGGCGGCCCTGTTCCTGTCCTGCGCGGAGTCGGCCTTCACCACCGGATCGCCGCTGTTCGTGGACGGCGGCGTGACGGCATGAGGGCGGCCGGCCGTCCGCGGGCTGGCGTGAGGGGATGAGGAGGCACGGTGGCCGATTACTCCATCTGGGTCGTCGAGTATGCCCGGGCCGGCTCCCCGCTAGGGCTGCTGCTGCACGGCCAGACGGGCGAGCGGGAGATCCCGTACTGCGTCACGGTGCTGCGCAGCGAGGAGCACACGATCCTGGTCGACGCCGGGTACCGGCACGCCGGGCGCGGGCGCGAGCTGGGCGAGCTGGACGGCATCACGGTCTGGCGCGACCCGGCCGAGCTCATCGCCCGGGCCGGCGTCCGGCCCGAGGACGTGGACGCGATCCTGGTCACGCACGCGCACTTCGACCACCTCGGCAACGTCGGGGCGTTCCCCAACGCCACCGTCGTCATCCAGCAGCGCGAGGTGCAGCAGTGGACCTGGGCGGTCAGCCTGCCGCCCGCCATGGACTGGCTGAAGCAGGGCGTGAACCTCGATGACCTGGCCGGGCTGCTGCACCTGGCCGGGGCGGGCCGGCTCCGGCTGGTCGACGGCGCCTGCCCGGACGTGTTCCCCGGCCTCAGCCTGGTGCCCGACTTCGACACGCACACCTACGGGCACCAGCACGTGGTGATCCGCAACGAGTCCTCCGGGGTGTGGGTGGTCCCCGGCGACGTCATGTACCTGTACGCGAACATCGAGGGCATCGGCGACGACGGCCGCTACGTGCCCATCGGCCTGGCCATGGGCAGCCAGCTGAACTGCATGCTGGCGCTGGATGAGCTCATGCAGGTGACCGGCGGGCAGACCAGCCGCATCCTGCCCGGGCACGAGAAGCTGCTCTGGGACCGGCACCCCTCCCGGCAGTTCAGCGACGGCCTGCACCTGGCCGAGGTCTGCCTCCGCCCCGGCGACGCGAGCAGGCTGGCCCAGGACGAGGCGGTGTCCCGGTGAGCGGCGGTGACGCGCCCCGCTCGGCGGTGTTCTACCGCGACCTGCACGCCACCTACGAGTCGGTGGTCAGCGCGGACGGGATGTACCTGGAGACCGAGACCGGGCAGCGGATCCTGGACGCGGTGGGCGGCGCCGGGACCGTGGTGCTCGGGCACGGCGTGCGGGAGATCACCGACGCCGTGGCGCGGCACGGCGGCGAGCTCAGCTTCGTCTACGGCGCCACGTTCACCAACCCCTGGCAGGAGCAGCTCGCCGAGGCCCTGGTCGCGATGAACCCGGAGCTCGCCGCCCGGGTGTACTTCGTCTCCGGCGGCTCAGAGGGCAACGAGACCGCGGTCAAGATGGCCCGCCAGTACCACCTGCAGCGCGGCCGCCCCGGCCGGCACAAGGTCATCGCGCGCTGGCAGAGCTTCCACGGCAGCACGCTCGCGACGCTGTCCCTGTCCGGCCGCCCGGCCTGGCGTGAGCCGTTCCTGCCGCAGCTGACCGCCGTGCCGCACATCGTGCCGCCGTACTGCTACCGCTGCCCGCTCGGGCACGCCTACCCGGGCTGCGGCACGGCCTGCGCGGACGACCTGGAGCGGATGATCCTGATGGAGGGGCCGGACACCATCGCCGCCTTCATCGCCGAGCCGGTGATCGGCACCACCGCCACGGCCGTGGTGCCCGTGCCCGACTACTACCGCCGCATCCGGGAGATCTGCGACGCCTACGACGTGCTGTTCATCGCCGACGAGGTGCTGACCGGCTACGGCCGGACGGGCCGCTGGCTGGCCATCGAGCACTGGGGTGTGCGGCCGGACATCGTGGTGCTGGGCAAGGGGATCAGCAGCGGGTACGTCCCGCTCGCGGCCGTGCTGGCCGCTCCGCGCGTGGTCGACGCGTTCGAGGCCGGCTCGGGCACGTTCAGCCACGGGTTCACCTACAGCGGCAACCCGCTGTGCACGTTCGTGGGCCTGCAGGTGCTCAGGTACGCCCAGGAGCACCGGATCTTCGACGGGGTCGGCGCCAAGGGCGAGCAGCTGCACGCGGCCCTGGGCCTGGCTCGCCGAACGACACGAGATCATCGGTGACGTGCGGGGCCTCGGGCTCTACGCCGGGCTGGAGTTTGTGGCCGACCGGGCCACCCGGCAGCCCTTCCCTGAGCAGGCCGGCATCACCCAGCGGGTGACCCGGGGGGCCAGGCAGCGGGGGGTTCTCATCCTGCCCGGGGTGCCTGGCGCGAACTACGGCCGAGGCGGTGACCATATCCAGATCAGCCCGCCGTATGTCATCACGCACGACGAGATCGACCTGCTCGCCGGCGTTCTCGACGCTACGCTGACCGAGATCGAGAGCACGCTCTAGATCACGTGCAGCTTGCCGCGCCAAGGCCCGTCCTGCACAATTGGTGCTTGGTGGATTGTCGACAGGAGCCCCCCAGCGTGAACGTGTTTCAGCCTCTGGAGCAGCGGACGACCCCGTCCGCTGTCTACGAAGAGATCCGGCGGGCGATCCTGGACGGGCAGCTCACCGCGGGCAGCCAGCTGCGGGAGGCGCACATCGCCCGCGACATGGGCATCAGCCGGTCGCCGCTGCGTGAGGCGCTGGGCCGGCTGGAAGAGGAGGGGCTGGTCGAGAAGGTGCCGTTCCGCGGCGCCTTCGTGGCCCAGGTGCGGCCGGAGACGGTCAAGGAGATCGCCACCCTGCGGCTGCTGGTGGAGCCGTACACGATCCAGACGGCGGCCCCGCGCCTGCTGGGCGAGAACCGCCCGCAGCTCGACCAGGCCCTAGCCGCGCTGCGGGCCGCCGCGCTGTCCAAGGTCCCCGGGGAGATCATCGAGGCGCACCTGAGCTTCCACCGGCTGTTCTACGCGCTGTCAGGCAACGACCTCCTGCTCGAGCTGTGGACGGGCTGGGAGTCGAAGCTCCGCCTGTTCCTGATCGCCGACCATCAGGTGTTCAGCGACCCGGAAGATCTGCCGCGGGTGCATGAGGAGCTGGTCGAGATCATCCGCAGCGGTGATCACGCCGCGATCTTCGAGGCCGTGCGGCATCACGTCCACGTGGCGCCCGGCGTGGAAGCGAGCGACCCCATCATCGACCTGGTGGAGCAGCGGCCCGCGGCGTCCTAGACATCCCACGGCCGTCAGGGACCGGCCTCCGCAGGCAGCCCGGTATCGGCAGGCAGCTCCGCGTCCGCTGGCAGCTCCGCGTCCGCGAGCAGGCCGAGCGGCACCGGGGCGGCGATCGGCATCCGCAGCGCCGCGGCCGGGTCGGCGGTCCCGCCGCGGGCCAGGCAGCCCACCGCGTACCCGCAGATCCGGCCCTGGCACCAGCCCATCCCGGCCCGGGACAGCAGCTTGACCGTGCGCACGTCGCCCGCGCCGAGCTCCAGGGCCTGCCTAACCTCCGCGTAGGTGACCTCTTCGCACCGGCAGATGACGGTGTCGTCGGTGAGCCGCCCTGGCCACCCGCCGGGATCGGGGTAGACGCTGGCCAGGGCGGCGGCGAAGGCCCGCAGCCTGCTGCGGCCGCGCTTCAGCGAGGCCAGCTCCGCCTCCCCTGGCCCGGCGCCGCGGCCGAGCCGCCGGGCGGCCGCGATCCCGGCGATCTGCCCCTCGGCCACGGCCAGTGAGGCGCCGCCTATCCCGGTTGGCTCGCCCGCCGCGAGCACCACCGGGCAGCTGGTGAACTGGTCGTCGTCGACCGTCACGCTGACGGTGCCGTGCTCGTCGGCCGCGAGTGCACAGCCGGCCGCGGCGTGCAGCTCCAGCCGGGGCGTGAACCCCCAGCCCACGGCCAGCACGTCAACCTCGTGACGGCGCTCGCCCATCCCGTCCCTGGCCACCCGGGCCGAGGTGACGCTGCGCACGCGGTCATCGCCATGGGCCGCGGCCACCGTCACGCCGGTCCGGACGGTCACCCCGTGCCGGGCCAGGACGGCCGCGTACCTGGCCCCTTCGGCCAGCTTCCCTGGCACCCCCGCGAGCGCCGGGAGGTGCCGCGCCCAGCCCCGCTGGCGGGAGGACTCCAGCACGCCGACCACGGTGCCGCCCCGGGCCAGGACCCCGGCGGCGGCGGACAGCAGCAGCGGGCCGGTGCCGGCCAGCAGGACACGCTGCCCGGCCAGCACCCCGTGCCCCTTGAGCAGCGCTTGCAGGCCGCCGACGGTGAGCACGCCAGGCAGGTCCCAGCCGGGAAACGGCAGCGGCCGGTCCATCGCGCCGGTGGCCAGGACCGTGAGCCGGGCCGTGACCACCGTCTCGGCCGCTGACGGCTCGTCGCCGAGCGCCCGGACCACGCACCCGTCCTGGCCCGCGGACAGCGTCCACACGTGCTGGCCGGGCCGGTAGGTCAGCGTGCCCCGCTGGATCAGCGCGGTCGCCCGCCGGTGCAGATCGGCGTAGACCGCCACGCCGTGGTGCAGGTCGTGGTCGAGGTGGCCGTCCGAGGACGCCGGGTGGCGCCAGTACTGCCCGCCCATCGCGACGCCGGAGTCCAGGAGCGCCACGCTCGCGCCCCCCTCCCCCGCGCGCACCGCGGCGGCCAGGCCGGCCGGGCCGGCGCCGACCACGCAGACGTCAGCCGCACAGGTCATCCAGGCCCGTCCCCTCCTGGGTCTGCACCACCATGCCCGGGCCCGCGGCCACCAGGCAGGCCCGCTGGTTGGCCGCGCCGTCGACGCGCAGCAGGCAGTCGAAGCAGACGCCGATCCCGCAGAACAGCCCGCGGGGCCGGCCGTGCCGCCTGGTCCGGCGGACGCTGGTCACCCCGGCGGCGATCAGCGCGGCGCCGACGCTCTGCCCGTCCTCGAACGGAACTGGGTCGCCGTCAAAGCTGAACGTGGGCATCATCCACCGGCCGCGAATCGTGCGGGTGCGAAAGGCCCGGCCGCGACCGGCACGGGCGTCCCGGTGATGAGCGCGCAGACCATCTCGCCGGTGGCCGGGGCCAGCCCGATGCCCGCGCCCTCGTGCCCGCAGGCGTGCACGAGCCCACCGAGCCTGGGGTCGGGCCCGATGACCGGCAGGTGGTCGGGAGAGTACGGGCGGAAGCCGGCGTAGGCCCGGATCGCGCGCACCCGGGCCAGCACCGGGAACAGGCGCACCGCCTCACGCGCCATCTGCCGCAGCACCGGCACGGACATGGTCCGGTCGTAGCCGACCCGCTCCCGGCTGGACCCGATCAGGACCGGACCGCTCAGGGTTCCCTCGATAACGGTCGAGGTCTGCAGGGAAGCCGAGCTGGAGGCGACGTTGGCCACGTAGTCGGCCGTGTAGACCTTGTGCCTGATGACCGGGGGCAGCGGCTCGGTGACCAGGATGAGGCCCCGGCGGGGCTGGATGGGCACGGGCGCGCCCAGGCTTTCCGACACCGTCTGCGCCCACGTGCCCGCGGCGTTGACGACCCAGCCCGCGGACAGGGAGCCCCGCGTGGTGGCCACGCCGGTCAGCCGCGAGCCTGATGTCGTCGCGCCCAGCACCTCGGTGGCGAGTTCCAGGGTCGCGCCGCGCTGCCGGGCCGCGGCCAGCAGCTGCGCCGCGGCCCGCATCGGCTGGACCTGCAGGTCCTGCGGGTAGAACACCCCGCCCACCACGTCGGGAACCAGGTGGGGCTCCAGCTCGAGCAGCTCGGCCGGTGACACCGGGCGGACATCCACGCCCGCGCCGCGCTGGTCGCCGCTGAGGCCGGCCAGCGCCTCCTGCTGCTCGCTTGTGCTGGCCACCGTGACGCCGCCCTTGGCCTCAAGCTCGAAGGAGCCCGGGGGCAGCTCCTGCGCATACCGGCGCCACAGCTCGGTCGAGCGGAGCTGCAGGTCGAGCTCGGGCCCGGGCCCCTTGTCCGACACCAGGATGTTGCCCTCACCGGAGCCCGTGGTGCCGGCCGCCACCGCGGCCCGGTCCACGACCACGACCGACAGGCCGGCGGCGGCCAGCGAGTACGCGCAGGCGGCGCCGACGATGCCGGCCCCCACCACGATCACATCCGAGGGCATGCCCCTACCTTCTCAGCTTCCTGATCATCCGGGCACTGAGGTTAGGGGCATCGGCGCCGATAGCGGGGGATAGCGAGCGACCAGGGCGAACTCTGCCAACCCGGGACGGCCGGGTCGGCGGGCGGGCCGACGGGTGGGCTCAGCGAGCCAGCTTGCTGATCAGCTGCTCGAGCTCGGACCTGAGGTCGCCGGAGAGCGCCTGCATCGGGGCGCGCGGCGGCCCGGCCGGGCGGCCCACGAGGTCGAGCCCGCCGCGCACGGCCTGGACGTAGCCGCCGGTGCCGATCAGGAACTGCATGACAGGGAAGATGTCGTTCCAGACCGCACGGGCGTCGAGCACCCGGCCGTCGCTGACCGCGTCCCAGATCGCCGCCAGCTGGGGGGTGAGGATGTTCGCGGCGCCCACGATCGACCCGGGCGCGCCCTCCACCAGCGACGCGAAGTACAGCGTGTCCCAGCCCACGAACGTCTTGATCTCGTCGCTGTGCTCATGGATGAGCCGGGCGGCCCGGCCCATGTCCCCGGTGGTGTCCTTCACGTGGGTGATGTTCTGGGACCGCCGGGCCAGGTCCAGGAGGTCCTCGATGGGCAGGTCCACGCCGGTGGCCACCGGGAGGTTGTAGATCACGATCGGGATGCCCACCGCGTCGGCGATCGAGCGGAAGTACGCCTTGGTCTCCGGCACCGACAGCGGCTCGTAGTAGGGCGCCACCGCCATCAGGCCGCCCGCGCCCGCCTGCTCCGCGTGCCGGGCGTGGGCCACCGCCTCGGCCGTGGTCATGGCGCCCGCGTGGGCGACGACCGGCACCCGGCCGGCCGCCTGGTCGATCACGATCTCGGTCACGCGGCGCCGCTCGTCCGCGGTCATGGCGGCGAACTCCCCCGTGGAGCCGCACGGCACCAGGCCGTGAATCCCCTCGGTGATGTGCTGCTCCACCAGGCGGCGCAGCCCGGCCTCGTCGATCGCCTCCGATCCGGCTTCGAACGGCGTGATGAGCGCGGACAGCAGCCCGGAGATTTCAGCCATGGAGGACCCCTCCCGAAGATTGTCGACAATGTACCTGATGCGGCAAGCCGGGCGCAAGCACCGGATGCATGCCGATGCGGCGCCCGGGGCGCCTACAGCGGCGGCCGGCGAGCGCGGGACGGGGCAGTGGCCGGGCGCGGGGACGCCGGCGGGCGCGGGCCGCGCGGGAGTGAGCGGACGGGCGGGCCAGTCGCCGCGGGCGGACCGGCGGGAGCAGACGGGGGCCGGGCCGGTTGACGGGTGTGGGGCCCGCGATGGGGCTGTTAGCCCATGGTGGGGCCCACGATGGGGTTGAGCGGGGCGTGTGGGGGCGGGATTGGGCGGGGCGCGGGGTTGGGTGGGGCGCGGGTTTGGGCGGGGCGAGTGGGGCGCGGGGTTGGGCGGGGCGAGTGGGGCGCGCGGAGATTGGGGTTGGACGGGCGGGGTTGAGCCGGACAGGGGCATTGATCACGCGGATACCCTTGAGGTATGGCCGAGACCCGGGCGAGCGACAAGATCCCCGGAGCCAGGGTGGTGGCGAGGAGACGGCCGGTTCCCGAGTCCGGCCAGGGCAAGCCCCGGGAGTGGCTGGCCCGGGCCGGCGGGGCGGTCCAGGAGGCCAAGACCGAGGGGTCGGACCTCATCCTGTTCGGCGACCCGGTGCCCTACCGTCCGGGCCGGGCCGAGCGGCGCAGCGGCGTGCCGAGCGAGATCATCACGGCCGAACGGGTGCCCAACTCCTGCATCTGCTCGTGGGCGTACTCCCACGGCAAGCTCACGCTCAAGCACTACAACGCGGGATGCTCGCTGCACGCGGTCAGGTAGCCCCGGCCGGGCCCTTGCCCACCGGTTGACCGCGCTGCTACGTTGTCGACAATCCACCATGCCTCCGCGCTGAGCACGGACGCGGGGCAGGACCCCGACGGCAGGGAGCAGGCATGCAGGGCAGCACGGCGACGGCAGGGACGAGCCTGACCGGCAGCACGCCGACACGGGCCTTCATCAACGGCTCGTTCACCGACTCCGTATCCGGACAGACCTTCGACACGCTGAACCCCGCCACGGGCCAGGCCCTGGCCGCCGTGGCCGAATGCGGTGCCGACGACATCGACCGCGCGGTCGTCGCGGCCCGCGCGGCCTTTGACAGCGGGCGGTGGAGCAGGCTGGCCCCGGCCGACCGCAAGCGCGTGCTGCTGCGCTTCGCGGACCTGGTGGAGGCCAACGCGGCCCAGATCGCCCGGCTCGACGCGCTCGACGCGGGGAAGCCGATCGCCGACTGCGAGGACCTGGACCTGCCGGACGTGGTGAACACGCTGCGCTGGTACGCGGAGAGCCTGGACAAGCTGTTCGGCAAGATCTCCCCCACCGGCGACGACAGCCTCGGGCTAATCGTCCGCGAGCCGGCCGGCGTGGTCGGGGCCGTGCTGCCGTGGAACTTCCCCGCCGCCATGCTGGGCTGGAAGCTCGGGCCCGCCCTGGCGGCGGGCAACTCCGTGATCGTCAAGCCCGCCGAGCTGTCACCGCTCAGCGCGCTGCGGGTGGCCGAGCTGGCCGCCGAGGCCGGGATCCCCGACGGCGTGCTGAACGTGGTGCCAGGTTTCGGGGAGACCGCGGGCCGGGCGCTCGGCCTGCACCCGGACGTGGACGTGGTCTCGTTCACCGGGTCCACCGAGGTCGGCCGGTACTTCCTGAAGTACTCGGCGGACAGCAACCTGAAGCGGATCACGCTGGAGATGGGCGGCAAGAGCCCGCAGATCGTCATGGCCGACGCGGGCGACCTGGCGGGGGTGGCGGCCGAGCTGTCCAACGCCGCGTTCTGGAACATGGGCCAGAACTGCACCGCGGGCTCCCGCATCCTGGTCCAGGACAACCTGCACAGCGACCTGGTGGGCGCGATGTCGCAGGCGGCCGCGGCCTGGACGGTGGGCGACCCGCTTGAGCGCTCCACCAAGATCGGCCCGCTCATCGAGCCGGACGCCATGGACCGGGTGCTCGGCTACATCGACCGGGCCACCGCCGACGGCGCCAGCGTCGCGCACGGCGGGCGCCGGGTGCGCGCGGAGACCGGCGGCTGGTTCGTCGAGCCGACGGTCATGGACAACGTCCGCCCCGACATGCCCATGGCCCAGGACGAGATCTTCGGGCCGGTCGTCGCGGTGATCCCGTTCGCGGACGAGCAGGAGGCGGTGCGGATCGCCAACGACACCACCTACGGCCTGGCCGCGTCGGTGTTCACCCGCGACATCAACACCGCGCACCGGCTGGCCCGCGCGGTGCGGGCCGGGACCGTCACCGTCAACTGCTACGGCGAGGGCGACGTCACCACGCCGTTCGGCGGCTACCGGTCCTCCGGGTTCGGCGGGCGGGACAAGGGCCTCGAGGCCTTCGATCAGTACACCGAGCAGAAGACCATCTGGTACAACCTGTCCGACGACTGACTCCCGAGGGCAGGATGATCCCGGTGGGCGGAGCAGGCCAGGACGGCCCGAGCATCGGGGTCATCGTGCCCGCGTTCATCCCGCCGGGCGAGTTCACCGGCTACGTGCGCCGGGCCGAGCAGCTCGGCTTCCACGAGGTGTGGCTGGTCGAGGACTGCTTCCTGCACGGCGCGTTCGCCCAGGCGGCCACCGCCCTGGCCGTCACCAGCTCGCTGCGCGTGGGCCTGGGCATCATCCCGGCCGGAGCGCGCCACGTGGCCTTCGCGGCCATGGAGATCTCGACCCTGGCCGGTCTGCACCCGGGCCGGCTCATGGTCGGGGTCGGTCACGGCATGCCCGCCTGGATGGAGCAGATCGGCGCGTGGCCGTCCAGCCCGCTGACCCTGCTCGACGAGTACATCCGGGCGCTGCGGCAACTGCTCGCCGGGGAGAACGTGACCTCCGGCGGCCGCTACGTCAGGCTGCGGGACGTGCAGCTCGCGCACCCGCCGTCCGTGGTGCCGCCGGTGTTCGCGGGCGTGCGCGGCCCGAAGTCGCTGCGGCGGTCCGGCCAGGTCGCCCAGGGCACCGTGCTGGCCGAGCCGGTCACCCCCGAGTACCTGGCCTTCGTGCGGGCGCAGATCGCCGGGGCCGGCCAGGAGCCGGACGGCCACGAGATCGTGGCCTACAACCTGGGGTCGGTCGACGACGACCCGGACGTGGCTCGGAGCCGGGTACGCGGGCCGCTGGCCGTGATCGGTGAACCAGACTGGGCCCCGCACACCGCGGTGCTTGAGTTCGGGACCGAGCTGGTGGCGTTGCGTAATGGCTCTGGATCGGCCAGCGCGTTCGCGGCGGCCCTCCCCGATGCCTGGGTCGACCGGCTGGCCGTCGTGGGGACCCCGGCCCGGGCGCGCGAGCAGCTGCAGGCCCTGCACCGCGGGGGCGCCGGGCACACCGTGCTGATGCCCGCGTACCCGGAGCTGATGCCCGCCCTCGACTCGCTGGCCCGGGTGCTCTAGGCCCCCTGGCTGAGCCAGGTGTCGGACAGCGTGTAACCCTCGGGGAACGGGTCGGCGGGATCGACGCCCACCTGGGACATGTCGGTGATGTAGGCCTGGCCCGCGATGCTCGGCACCACGGCCGGGATGCCGCCGGCCTCGGTCACCGCGTCGACCCGGCTGTCGAACGTGCTGCCGATGATCGACTCGTGCACGAACCGCTCCCCCACGCCGATCTCGCCCTTGGCGTGCATGACCGCCAGCCGGGCCGACGTGCCGGTGCCGCACGGGGACCTGTCGATCCGGCCCGGGGAGACGATCACGGTGTTGCGCGCGGTGAGCACCCCGTCCTGCCGCGTCGCGGGCAGGGTGAACTCGGTCTGGGTGATGCCGGCGAAGTCCGGGTTCTCCGGGTGCACGGCGGTCAGCTGCGCGGCCGCGGCCTGCTTGATCTGCTGCCCGGCCACGCACAGGTCCCGGCCCTCGTCCGGGGTGAGGCGGAACCCGGCGCTGGCCGCGTCGACCAGCACGTAGGCCATGCCGCCCCAGGCCACGTCGACCGTGAGCGGGCCGAGGCCGGGCACCTCGATCGTGGCGCCGAGGTGGTAGACGAACGCGGGCTGGTTGACGAACCTGACGCTGGTGACCTTGCCGTCGCGGCACTCGCACTGCAGCCTGATCAGCCCGGCCGGGGACTCGAGCACCAGGTCGGTGACGGGTTCGGCCATCGGGAGCATGCCGGTTTCCAGCAGCACGGTGGCCACGCAGATCGTGTTGCTGCCCGACATCACCGGGTACTCAGTGGACTCCATGATCACGTAGCCCATCTGGGCCTCGGGGTGGCTGGTGGGCAGCACGATGTTGACGCTGCGGGTGACGGCCCCGCGAGGCTCCCGCAGCAGCAGCGTGCGGATGTCGTCGCGCTCGGTGGCCAGGTACCGCATCTTGTCGAACATGGTCAGGCCCGGCACGTCGCCGACGCCGCCCACGATCACGTTGCCGACCTCGCCCTCGGCGTGACAGCCGACCACGTTGAACACCTTGCCGAAACGCATCGCGGTCCCCTACTCGCCGGCGGCGGAGATATAGATGTGGCCCCGGGCGAGCACCGGGTCGAGTATGCCGTCGGCGAGCTCGTTCGCGGCCTCGTCGACGCGGGCGGGCTGCCGGAACTGGCCGGGGTAGCCGATCAGGCGGCGGATGTGGTCGCCCGCCAGGTAGGCGCCGGCGACGATCGAGGAGATCAGGTGGAAGCGGCCCTCGGCATCATCCGCGTGCAGGCGGCGCAGCGCCAGGTCCAAGTCGGCCTCCCCCTCGAGCTGGTCCAGCGTGGAGAGCAGCAGGTCGATGGCGTCACGCCGGGCCGCGATGCACCGGTCCAGCCACTCATCGAAGCCCGGCGCCTGGGTGGCGGACGGGTTGTCGCCCGCGGCGGGCACGAGCTGGTCGGCGACCCGGTGCAGGGTGGCGCGCTGCGCCGGGCTCAGCTCCTTCGGCGGCGTCGTCACCCGGCGCGGCACTGACAGGCGCTGTGGGGGGCTGGTCACGCGGGAACCTCCTGGTGGCGGGCGTGGTCGGCGATGCCGCGGCCGACCCGCAGGGCCAGCGCGGAGATCGTGCAGGTGGGGTTGGCCGAGCCGCTGGTGACGAAGATGCTGCCGTCGGCGATGAACAGGTTCGGCACGTCGTGCGCCCGGCCGAACGAGTCGACCACCGAGCGGGCCGGGTCGGTGCCCATCCGGGCCGTGCCCATCAGGTGCCCGGGCTGGTCGATCCACAGCTCGGTGGCGAAGGTCTCCCGCACGCCGGACGCCTGGTGCAGCTCCTCCATCCGCGCCACGGTGAACTTCAGGCTCCTGCGTGTGTTCTCGCTGATCCGGTACTCGATCCTGGGCGCGGGGATCCCGCTGCCGTCGGTCAGGCCGTCGGCCAGCGTGACCCGGTTGTGCTCCTCGGGCAGGTCCTCGACGTTCGCGGCCCACAGGATGCCGCGCTCGGCGGTCCGCGTCACGTCGTGGAACGCCGGCCCCCACACGGCGTCGTAGCCGGCGGGCCGGTGCGCCTCGACCGCGTTCACCGGCCCGGGGGTGGGCAGGGCGTGCAGCTTGCAGCCCCGGACGAAGCCCCGGCTGGTGCCGGTGTCGTAGAACTGCATGCTGTGGATGAGCTGGCCGGCCGGGCCGCGGTGGCTCTGCAGGTCGTCGTCGTAGAAGCCGACCACGGTGCAGTTCGGGTGCAGCATGAGGTTGCGGCCGACCAGGCCCGAGGAGTTGGCCAGGCCGTCCGGGTGGGCGGGCGACGCGGACAGCAGCAGCAGCCGCGGGGTGCCGATGCCGTTGGCGCACAGCACGACGACCTGGCCGCGCTGCCGGTGTTCGGTCCCCTCGCGGTCGATCCAGATCACGGACTCGACCAGCCCGCGGCTAGACGTCTCCAGGCGGCAGACCCGTGCTCCCGTGACGATCTGGGCCCCGGCGCGCTGTGCGTGCGGCCAGTACGCCAGGTCGAACGAGCTCTTCGCTCCCTCGGGGCACCCAAACTCGCAGGTACCCCACCGGGCGCACCCCTCGAGGTTCTTGTGCTTGTGGCTGGGGATGGCGTTGGTGCCTGGCCACCAGTGCCAGCCCAGGGCATTCGCGCCCTGCGCGGCGCGCCGGCCTGCCGCGCCGATCGGGTTGGGCGGCAGCGGGTACTCGAGCCCGGGCGGGTACGCGGTGTCGCCGCTGACCCCGGACACGCCGATGAACGCGTCGACCTCGTCGTGGTACGGCGCGAGGTCGGCGTAGCTGATCGGCCAGTCGTCGGCCACGCCGTCCAGCGTCCTGACCCGGAAGTCGGACGGCAGCAGCCGGGGCCACTCCGCACCGTAGAAAATGCTCGAGCCGCCGACCGCGTTGAACATGACCGGGGTCATGTCGGAGTCGGCGACGTCCAGCGGGTAGTCCGACGGCAGCTGGCGGATGTTCGGGTCGTGGTGCCACTGCTGGTGGATCAGCAGTTCCCACTCGGGGTGGTTGGCGGGAAAGTCGGACGGGTTCACCCAGTCGCCCTGCTCCAGGCAGACCACGCTGAACCCGCGCTCGGCCAGCGTGTGCGACACGACCGCGCCGGAGGGGCCGGAGCCGACCACGACCACGTCGGCGATGTCGGGCAGTTCGGTCACGTTGATCTCCCGCCGGGCCTGGCACTTCTTGTCGACAATCGACCCGAAAGTCTTGCGGCTTTGCCAGGGGTTGTCAAGGCCAGCGGGCCCGGCGGGAGCGGATCCGTGGCGGCTACCCCGGCTGGCGTGCGTCGGCGGGAGCCGCCGGCGCGGCGGCGCCCTCCGGCCCGGGCCCGGGACGGTCCCAGGACCGCCAGATCAGCCGGTGCACCGGGATCAGCCTGGGGATGTCGCGCAGCCCGGGGATGAACGGCACCAGCAGCAGCACGATCGTGGCCAGGCCGGTCATGTAGATCGCGATCATGTCGATGTTGGCGGAGTTGGTCCACCCGGGGATCTGGTACCACAGCGTGTACAGCCACAGCCAGGGCTGGCCGGGGTAGCTGCCGGTCTCGTTCATCACGCCCCACTGCTCACCGGTCAGGTTCATGGCCTGGGCCTGGGTGGAGAAGTACTGCCCGTCCTCGATGAACAGCAGCGGCTTGGTGAGGTTCGTGCCATAGAACGGCTGCTGGGCCAGCAGGTCGGCGTCCAGCGCGCCGCTGCGGGCCAGGGTGAGCTCATTGGCCATCATGGCCGGGACCGGCCCGTCGTTAGCCGGCGGGACAACCGGGCGGCCGGCGACGAACTCCACCTTGGCCTCCGCGGTGGCGTAGGCGTTGGCCCACGCCTGCTGCTGGGCGGGCGAAGCCGCCTGCCAGCGGGCCAGCGGGGCGGCGGTGGCCGGGTTGGACCGCGCGAGCGTGGTCAGCGGGATGATCACGAAGTCCCGGGCCGCGTCGACCGGCTGGGTCACCCCGGTGATCTTGGCCGGGGCGAACAGCAGCGACTGAAGACTGCCGGTCTGATTGTTGTAGGGCGGGCCGTACGTGGCGGTCTCGCTGGTCCCGTTCAGTTCGCTGGCCGCGGTGGCCAGGAAGTCGGCGGGCGCGACCCGCGCCCAGGTGCCGACCGTGACCGGCGGGACGTCCGGGGACGACAGCAGCGCGGCCAGGCCGAACGTGAGCGCGAGGATCACCACCGCCGCGATCGTGCCCTCCTTCAGGATGTCGTAGCGACGCACCGGGCCGCGCCACGGCGCGGCGTCGGCGGCGGCGACCGCCCGGCGGCGCTGCCGCCGCGAACCGCTGGCCGCAGCGAGGAGGGCAGGGGAGGTGGGTGAGGCGTCGATGGGGTGCACGACGCTGCGGACCCGGACCAGCAGCACGTGCGCGCCCACCACCGCGACCAGGATGATCGGGATGAGCACGATGTGCCACATCAGCTGCTGGCCAAAGTTCATCACGTTGAAGAACGCGCCGACGCCGACCGAGTTGAACGCGTCCTTGCCGCTGGTGGAGATCCACTGGGAGTCGAAGTTCTGCTGCGACACATACCCGGTGAAGCACTCCACGACCGACGCAGCGAACGCGACCACGCCGGTAATCCAGGTCATCGCCCGGCGCCCGCGCCAGGCCGCCATCCAGAACTTGGCCCACAAGTGGATCACCAGCAGCGCCATGAACAGCTCCACGCTCCACAGGTGCAGGCTGTTGCAGAAATGCCCAACCGGGTTGTAGTGCCACCAGTCGGGGCCGCCGACGGCCAGGGCGAACCCGGAGGCGATCGCCACGCCGAGCGCGGCCAGCGAGGCCGACCCCGAACACATACGCCCACGACGCCACGTAGGCGGGCTGACGGTCGGGCAGCAGCTTGCCCGGTGGCAGTAACGCCAGCGCGCGGCGCCGGACCCGGGCCGTCCACATGTCCGCGTCCTCATCGGCGCCCGCCCCGCCGGACAGCCCGGCCCCACCCGGCTCGCCCGGCGCCGGGTCCGCCGCCTGCCCGGCCGGGTAGACCCGGCCCTTGGGGAACGGCAGCAGCAGCGCCGCCCCGAAGATCACCACCATGACAGCGATCAGCACCAGGTTCGCGACCGAGACAGTGAAAATCGACCAGTGCAGGTACGTTCCGGGGGAGTTGAGATCGATCGCCACGGGAGTGACCGTCAGCGCTGAAGTACCCATGCGTGCTCCTATACGGTGAGCCAGCAGAACAAGGGGCTAAACAGTCCGTCGCCCAGATCGTCGCGCCCGGCGTGGTCACGCCGGAAGGGAGATGAGTCCCCCGCCCGGGGGACCATGGTCCTGCCGGATCGGCCCGGCCAGGGCCGTGGCGCCGGTCAGCCGGAGGGGTGCTGGTCCGCCGGGGGCCGGGCCGGCGGCGCGGCCTCCACCGGAACGGTGAAGTCCGGCGCCGGGCCGTGCTGCCGGACCGTGGCCCGGCGCCAGGAGACCTGGAACAGGGCACCGCCGAGCGGCGAGTCGTCGATCCGCCACTGGCCGCCGGTGGAGCGGACGATCGAGTCGGCGATGGCCAGGCCGAGCCCGGCGCCCCCGGGCGTCTCGGTGGCGCGGTGGAAGCGGTCGAACAGCCGGGCCCGGTCCTGGGCCGGAACCCCGGGACCGGTGTCCTCCACGGTCAGGGTGACCCGGCTGGCCCGCTGGCCGACGCCGATCCGCACCTTGCCGTCCCGGCCTGCGTGCTTGCAGGCGTTGTCGACCAGGACCCCGGCCAGCCGGTCGATCAGCTCGGGGGGGGCGCTGATCCAGGCCGGCTCCGGGCCGGCGCTGGCCACCACGATGTCGATGGACTGCGCGTGCGCCAGGGCGCGGAAGCGGTCCGCGCACCCCGCGGCGATCGTGGCCAGGTCCAGGGGCTCGTTGCCGGGCTCGGGCGGCTGCGAGTCGAACCTGGCCAGCCAGAGCAGGTCCTCCACGATGCTGCGCAGCCGCTCGCTCTCCCCCTGGATGCGGGCCAGGGCGCCGCGGTACTCGGCCGCCTTCCGCGGGGCGTTGAGCGCGATGCTGGTCTCCGCGCTGATCACGCTGAGCGGGGTGCGCAGCTCGTGTGACGCGTCGGCGGTGAACTCCAGCTGCCGCCGCCGGGACTGCTCGACCGGTGACAGCGCCCGCAGCCCGATGATCAGCGCCCCGATGAACACCGCGAGCAGGAGCACGGGCGCGGCCAGGGCCTCGCCCACGCCGAGCACGTCCTCGATGTGGCCCTGCTCGCCCAGGCTCTGGCCCGCGACCAGCAGCGCGCCGCCGTAGCGGACGGCGGCCAGCCGGTACGCGCCGTGGGCCAGGTGGACCGTGTGCGGCCCGCGCAGTGGTCAGCACGGCACCGGGCGGCAGCTGCGGGCCGCCCGCGCCCGCGTTCATCCGCACCACCCGGTCCGGGGTGACCAGCCACAGGTACAGCGGAGGCGCGTCCGAGTCATCGTCATCGTCGTCGTCCTCGGCCGGGGACGCGGTGGCGGCCGTGCCGCTCTCGCGCACGTCCGCCAGGCGCTCCTGCAGCCGGGAGTCCACCGCGGCCACCAGCCGCGCGGCCACGACCCGGTCCAGGACCGTGACGCAGCCGGCGTAGACGACCCCGATCAGCAGGCTGGTGGCCAGGGCGATCCGCACCGCGTGCGCGACCCCGGGCGGCAGCCTGCGCCGTCGCAGCCTCATGTGCCGACTATCCGGTAGCCGACCCCGCGCAGGGTCTCGATGCGGACCATGCCGCCCGCCAGCTTGGCCCTCAGCCGGGCCAGGTGCACGTCGATGGTGTTGGATCCCATCGCATCGGCCTCGTGCTCCCAGACGTTCAGCGCGATCAGGCGCCGCTGCACCACCGCGGGCGACCGCCGCACCAGTATCTCCAGGATGCTGAGCTCGGTCGCGGTCAGCACGGGGTGCTTGTCGCCGACCTGCACCTCCCGCGTGACCGGGTCGAAGCGCAGGTCCCCCACGACCAGCTGGGTGGCCTGCAGCGCCTTGGGCCGCCGCTGCAGGGCCCGCATCCGGGCCAGCAGCTCGCTGAAGTCGAACGGCTTCACCAGGTAGTCATCGGCGCCTTGGTCCAGGCCGGTGACCCGGTCGGCGGGCGCGTCGCGGGCGGTGAGCATGAGCACCGCGGCGGGCGACTCGTGCCGCCGCATCCACTGCAGCACCTCGAGCCCGGACCCCCCGGGCATCCGCCAGTCGAGGACCGCGATCGCATACTCGTAGCTGCGCAGGAACCTGATGGCCGCCTGCCCGTCCGCCACCGCGTCCACCACGTACCCGTTCTCCCGCAGCCCGCGCGTGAGCACGTCCCGCAGCCCGCGGTCGTCCTCGGCCACTAGCACGCGCATCCCGGCCTCACCCGCGCAGCCGGCGCCAGATCGGCCGGGGCACCAGCCGGAGCAGGAACGCCAGCCCGGCGAGCTGCCCCGGCACCCAGGTCACGGCCGCCTGGCCGTCGAGCGCCTCGGCGACCGCGGCGCCGACCGCGGCCGGCGTGGTGGCCAGCGGCGCCGGGGCCAGGCCTTCGGTCATCCGGCCGATCACAAAACCCGGCCGGACCAGCAGCACCCGGACGCCGCTGCCGTGCAGCGCGTCGGCCAGCCCGCGCGCGAACGCGTCGAGCCCGGCCTTGGCCGACCCGTAGACGAAGTTGGCCCGGCGCGGCCGGATCGCGGCCACCGAGGACAGCACCACGATCGTTCCGTGCCCCTGGTCGCGCAGCCGGGCCGCGACGCCGAGCAGGGTGGTCACGTGCCCGGTGAAGTTGGTCTCGACCAGCAGGCCGGCCTGGAGCGGGTCGCGGTCCAGCACGTCCTGCGCGGTCAGCACGCCCGCCGCGGAGATGACCAGGTCCACAGGGCCGGCGGCGAAGGCCTTCTCCAGCACGGCCTGATGGGTGCCGAGCGCGGTGGCGTCGTAGGGCAGCGTCCGCACCTGGCCGGCCAGCGGCCCGGCCGCGGCCGCCATCCGCGGCTCGTCCCGGCCCGCCAGCAGCACCTCGGCGTCGGCCGGCAGCCGCAGCGCGGCCAGGATCTCCTGGCCGATCTCGCTGGCCCCGCCGAGCAGGAGCACCCGGCGGTACCGGCCGTGCGGGCCGGGCCGGGCGGGCAGGTGAGCGGCGCCCTGCATGGGTCCAGCTTCCCCCGGCGCGGGGCGGGCGGAGCGGCCGGGTCCGGCTTTCAGCCGCACAGGCCCAGCCTCCGGCCGAGGTCGGACCGGAACACGCCGTGCGGGTCGAGGTCAGCCCGGGCGGTCTGCCAGTGCGGCACGCCCGGGTACATGACGGTGAACGCGGCCCGGCTGAGCCGGGCGTCCTTGGCCAGGTAGACCCGCCCTCCGGCCACGCTGACCTCGTAATCGAGCTCGTCGAGCACCGGCCCCAGCCAGGGAGGGCCGGCCGGCATGTCGATCGCGAGCGACCAGCCGGGCAGGGGGAACGACAGCGGCCCCGCGGGCGCGGGCCCGAAGCGCTTCAGCGTGCCGAGGAACGGGGCACAGCGGTGCTGCTGCACGGCCTCCAGGATCCAGGCGAGAACCTTCTCGTGGCCCTCGGGCACCACGAACTGGTACTGGAGCAGCCCGCGCGGCCCGACCGCACGGTTCCACCCGTCGACCGCGTCCAGCCGGTGGAAGAACCGGGCCAGGCCGGCGACGCCGCTGTGCTCCTGCGGGGCGCGGCGGAACCACAGGCTGTTGAAGCCGCGCGCCGACCAGGGGGTGACCGGGCAGAACGGGACCGCGGGCGCGCGGCGGGCCCGCGGCGGCCGGTAGGCCAGGCCGTCCGGCTCCAGCAGCGGATCCGGCCCGGCCAGGTGATCGCCCGTGTCGACGATGCCCCGCCCCAGCGACGGGCCGGACGCGGTGGTGTCGACCCAGGCCACCGAGTACTGGGAGGGGGCAGAGTCCAGCGCGCCCAGCACCGCGTCAAGGTCCGGTAGCCGGCGCGAGGTGACCTCGAGCAGCGCGCTGCGGATCCGCAGCAGCCGGATCGTCACGGCCAGGATGAGGCCGGTCAGGCCCATCCCTCCGACCGTGGCCCAGAACGCGTCGTCCGCCGGGGTCAGCGTGCGCAGCCGGCCGAGGCCGTCGATGAGCTCGATCTCGTCGATCCAGGCGGCGATGGACCCGTCCCGGCGCTGGTTCTTGCCGTGCACGTCCGCGGCCACCGCCCCGCCCATGGTGACGTGCCGGGTTCCGGGGAGCACCGGCAGGATCAGGCCGCGCGGCACGATCGCGGTCAGCATGTCGGTGATGCTGGTGGACCCCGACGCCCGCAGCGTGGCGGCGGCCAGGTTCAGCTCCATGTGCGGGAGGGTGACCGGCGCCAGCACGTAGCCGTCCATGTTCTGGGCGGCGTCGCCGTAGCTGCGGCCCGCGCCCCGGGCCAGCACCCCCCGGGACGGCCGGCTGGCCACGAGCTCGGCCAGGCGGTCCCGGTCGACCGGGCCGCCCACCACGGCCCGCGACGGCACCGCCCGGCCCCAGCCGGTCAGCACCACCTGCGAGCCGGTGAACGCGGTCATCATCACAGCCCCGCGGTGAACATGGCCAGCCAGATCAGTTCGCAGTACGTCATGACCCCATCCCGGGCGATCAGGTCCTCGACCGGCTTGCCCGTGGCCTGGCCGGTCAGCCAGTCGAACCGGGCCAGCGCCGCGGCCAGGGCCAGGGCGCTGGCCAGATGCCAGCCCCGCATCCAGGGGTTGTGCTCCGTGTAGGCCCAGAGCAGGTAGGACACGATCATGGCCACGGCCACGGCCCGCTGGCCGGCCCGCAGCGCATGGCCGCGGTACCAGCGCATGGCCGGGCGGTGCCGGGCCGCGTCCCCGTCCAGCATGACCAGCTCGGTAAAGCGCTTGGCGATCGCGACCATCAGCGCGCCCAGGCTGCAGACGGCCAGGAACCAGCCGGACGGCGGCACGTGCGTGGCCACGGCGCCGCCCAGCGCCCGCAGCACGAAGCCCGCGGCCACGAAGGCCAGCTCGACCACGGGAATGTGCTTTCCCGCGGCCGAGTACAGGACCGAGAACATGAGGTAGACCCCGATGACCAGGGACAGCCGCGGCTCGCTGATCCACGGGCAGGCGGCCAGGCCGGCGATGACCAGGATCCCGGCCAGCGCCAGGGCGTGCGTCCTGGGCAGCCGGCCCGACGCCACCGGGCGGAACCTCTTGACCGGATGCCGCCTGTCGCGCTCGGCGTCGGCCACGTCGTTGATGAAGTACACGGCGGCCGACGCGGCCGTGAACGCCACGGCCGCCACCAGCGCGTACCCGGGCCCGTCGTCCCGCCCCAGCGAGGCGCCGGCCAGCGGGGCGGCGAACACCAGGAGGTTCTTCGGCCACTGCCGCGGCCGCGCGGTCTCCACCACGGCCGCCAGCCAGCGCACCGGCAGCAGGTAGGCAGGTGCGGCCCGCACGGTGGCGGGCACGCCGGCCTCACGCAGACGGGGCGTCACCGTGAGTAGACAGCCGTGAAGTCGCGGCCGGAGATCGAGTAGTAGCGGTCCGCCGGCTGGTTCTGGGTGGGCAGCAGGACGGAAGGGACCGGGTCGGCCGGGTGGTGCCTCGGCCGGTAGTACATGAACGACATCCACTCCGGGTTGATGTCGAGCTCCATGCCGGTCACCGCGCCGGCCCGCTTCAGCAGCCGGGCGAGCTCGCGCACGTTCAGCGCCGGGCCGTACACGAACAGGACCCGCCCGCCCGCGGTCATGCCGATACCCGACCGCCACACGTAGTAGCCGCCGCCCAGGGTGGCGCCCCAGCTGGTGGTGACGTTGCTGTCGACCGAGGCCGGGATGTGGCCGTGGTCCACGATCAGGCGCAGGTTCTGCCGCACCCCCACCACGCCGGGGCTCATGCGCACGGTCTGGCCCCAGACCCCGATGGCGATCCGCCCGTCGCGGTAATACACGACCGAGGCGACGCCGCTGGTGAGCCGGCCGACCGTGGCGCCGTTGAGGTAGAAGCCGCCGCCGGACGAGGCGATCTTGAAGCCGCTGTTGAACGTGGCCAGCAGGCCCCGGCGGGTACGGGGCGTTATCCACGGCTGGGCCCGCCACGGACCCGGCCCCGGGTCCTCGGAACCCGGGCGGAGCTCGAACCGGACCAGGCTCTGGTTCATCAGGGCGATGCCGGCCACGTACGACGTAAACACGTTGCTCGCCCGCAGGTAGGTGCCGTAGATGGCGGGCTTGCCCTGAGCGGTGCCGAGCACCCGCCACGTCCCCTCACCGGGCAGCGGGTGGGTGGTCAGCGGCTTCAGCGGGGCGGGCGGCGCGAACGAGGCGGCGATCCGGCCCGGTCCCGGCGACTTCGACGCCGCACCCGGGTTGGCGAGCGAGAACGAGGGCTTGCCCCCGACCTTCGGCGGCTGGTAGGTGAGGTACTCCCCCAGCGTCACGGCCGGCCCGAGGTAGTGGTCGCGAGCCCATTCCGCCAGCCGGTCCGACACGGTCCCGCCGCCAGGGACGGTGAGCGCGTGCCCCACCGACCAGCCCACCACGATGAAGAAGACGGCCAGCAGCGCCAGCGGGATGCGCACCCACCGCCGCCGGCGCCGCGGCCGCCGTCTCCGGCCGCGGCGCGGCGCGGAGAAGCCGTCGTCCCAGACGCCGGTATCGCTCTCCACCGGGCCCTGATCAGGCCCACCGATCCGGGGCTCTGGCCCGGATGTGACCGATCTGCGCACTCGCCCTCCAGACGCACGGACATCGTTTGCCGCACGCTGGTCTACCCCGCGAACATGACGGGAGCATTACGCCTGCCAGCGGGATTTCCCCTGGTGGGGTCAGGTGACGGGCCGCCGCTTGGGCGGCGAGTAGCCCGGTCCCTGACCCAGGCTGCCGCGGAAGATCAGGCCCGCGGGCTGGTTCAGCCTGCGGTACATCCTGACGTCGTCGTAGCGCTCGTCGCCGACCTCGATGACGTTAGGCAGCCGCCCCCACTCGGTGAAGCCGAGGTCCTCATAGAGCTCGATGGCCAGGTGGTTGTTGCCGCGCACGCCGAGGTGCATGGTCTCGATGCCCGCGCGCGAGGCGTGGCCGAGCAGCGCCTCGCTCACGACCCGGCCCAGCCGCAGCCCGCGGGCCCGGGGATGGACCATGATCTTGACGAGCTCGGCCAGGTGGTGGAAGTAGCCGACCTCATCCCGGCGCCAGCCGCCCATGGCGAGAAGATCCCCGGCCCGCCACGCCGTGCACAGCGCGGCGTTCCCGGCGGCGACGTCGGCGATCAGGCCCGCGAGCCACGCGTCGGTCTCGCCCCGGGGTGGCGGGCTCAGCCAGCCCACCGCTCCGCCGAGGGCCACCACGGCCTGGATCAGGGCGTGGGACTGGCTGGCCAGCGTGTCGGTCACCTGGGTGGGCCACTCCAGCTCAGCTCCGGCGGGCACGATCAGATCCTGTCACAGGCCGGGCGGCTACAGCCCGGCCGCGAGGCCGCGGGCCGCTTCGACCAGGATGGCCTCGGCCGCCGCGTTGTGCTCCCGGCGGGCCGCGTGCCACCGCCGCGCCGCCGCGACCCGCTGGCCCACCGCGTCGGAGTGCTCGCGCACTCGGCGGGGGCTCGCGCCGCCCAGGCCGTCCCGGGCCAGCACGGCGGCCATCGGGTCGGTCGCGTCCCTGAGCAGGTCGGCCGTGATCGCCACCGGGGACCCGGTGATCTCCTCGGCGGCGGCGCGGATCACGGGCACGGTCAGCTCGGTGCCGCCCTGGCTCAGCGTGGTGGCGACGGCCCGGCCGACCACCCGGTAGGCCGTGCGGTAGTCCAGCCGGAACCGCTGGGTCAGCTCCTCCGCCAGGTCGGCCGCGGCGGTGAAGTGGCTGACCGCCTGCTCGCCCAGGGCGCCGGCGTCCGCGGTCAGCCCCGCGGCCACCGCGGTGCCCAGCCGGACCAGCCGGCCGGCCAGGTCCAGGGACCCGGCCACCTCGCCGTAGGCGTAGAGCCAGTTGTCGGTGCGCGCGGACGGGGTCAGCCCGGTGGCCAGGATCCCGGTGAGACGGCCGATCAGCGTGCCCGCCCCGCCGCGCAGCACGGGCAGCGCGTACGGGTTCCGCTTCTGCGGCATGAGTACGCTGGCCCGGCACAGCGACGCGTCGAGCGTCACGTAGCCGAACGCCGGGCTGGCGAAGATCTCCAGGTCGCTGGCGAGCTGCCCGATGGTCGCCACGGCCTGCGCCGCCGCGGCGACGGCGTCGGCCTGCACGTCCACCGACCACATCGCGTCGCGGGTGTGCGGCCCGGCGGCTCCGAATCCCAGCCGCGCGGCCAGCCGGTCCCTGTCCACGGGCAGCCGGGTGCCCCCGGCCCCGCCCGCGCCCCCGGGCGAGACGTCGGCGACGGCGTACGCGGCCTCGATCCGGTCCAGGTGCCGCACGGCCTGCTCGGCGAAGCCGCCCAGGTAGTGGCCGAACGTGGACGGCTGGGCCGGCTGCAGGTAGGTCGTGTCGGCCCACAGCGTGGCCGCGTGCTGGCTGGCCTGGCGGGCGACCTCGCCGGCGAACGCCGCCACGTCAGCGTGCAGGCCGAGCAGCCGGTCCCGTATTTCCAGCCTGAACGCGATGCGCCCCGCCTCGCGCCGCGTCCGGCCGAGATGGAGCCGCCCGGCGGCCGGGCCGAGTATCCGCTCAAGCTCCCGCTCCCGGCTGTTGTACGCGTCGCCGTAGACCGGGTCGTAGGGGAAGTCGGCCGCGGGTGTGTCGAGCAGACCGAGGAGCACGGCGCACAGCGGGGCCGCCTCGTCGGGCCGCAGCGCGCCGCACTCCACGAGCTCGACGAGATGGGCCACGTCGGCCACGGTCAGGCCGCGGTGGAGCAGCGGCGCGTCGGCGATCTCCAGCGCGTAGCCGGCCTCGACCAGCTCGGGCGCGGGGCCGCTGGTGATCCGGCCCGCGGTGCCCAGGTAGCCCTCCGGCGGCCGGTGCCGCTCGCGGGGGTCCTGCGCCCCGGCGGTCATGGTTCGCCTCCCGGCCGCGCAAGCTCCTCCCCCGGCCCGGCCGGCCTCAGCCCGGGTCCCGTGAATAGGGTCGGTGCACCGCCGCTGACCAGGAACACCTGCGGGCCGCTGGCCTGCCCGGCCTCGCAGGCGGCGATCAGCGCGGCCATGGTCTTGGCCCCGAACGTCGGGTCGAGGAACACGCCCTCGGTGGCCGCGACCAGCCGGGCCGCGGCCTGCCCGGCCTCGGACGGCACGCCGTACCCGGGCCCGGTCCAGCCACCCAGCACAACCGGCTCACCGATGGCCGGGCCGCCGCCGAACAGCTCGGCCGCGCCGCAGGCCAGCTCCCGCACCCGGTCCCGGCATTCGTCCTCGGGACGGCTGACCGTGACGCCCGTGACCCGGTACGGCGCGCCGGTCACGGCCGCGCCCGCGACCAGGCCGGCCTGCGTGCCGCACGACCCGGTCGCGACCCACAGGGCGGACGGCTGCTCGCCGGCCTCCTCCAGCTGGGCGGCGAGCTCCAGGCTGGCCCGGACATACCCCAGGGCGCCCAGAGGCGTCGCACCGCCGCGCGGGACCGTATAGGGCCGCCGG
Organism: uncultured Actinomycetota bacterium; assembly: GCA_963844655.1. Taxonomy (GTDB): domain Bacteria; phylum Actinomycetota; class Actinomycetes; order Streptosporangiales; family Streptosporangiaceae; genus JASHPR01. The sequence continues at coordinate 770,575 of CAWJPA010000004.1, forward strand.
CCCGCGGACCGCAGGCCGGCCGCGACGTTCTCGATGCCCGCATCCACCGAGACGCGGTCCGGGTCGCCGGTGAACCGCACGTCGGTCCCGAGCCAGCGGTGCAGCCGCATGTTGCCCTCGTCCGCGGCCCCAGTGATGTCAGCAGTGCCGTAACACACCACGTGCGGCTCGATCCCGTGCCGCAGGCAGGCCAGGGCGGCCAGCATCGTCCAGTTCGACTGCGGGCCCGCGCCGGTCACCAGGCAGTCGCAGCCCTGGGCCTGCGCGTCGGCCACGATGTACTCGAGCCCGCGCAGCTTGTTGCCGCCCAAACCGACGCCGGCCAGGTCGTCGCGCTTGAACAGGACCGGCACGCCCAGCTCCGCGGACAGCCGGGGGGCCCGGTGCAGCGGGGTCGGCCCGAGCACGAGCGGGACCCGCGGGACACGGTCCAGGCGGCCCGCCGCGCTCACTTCCGCCCTCCGGCGCAGGCCCGGCGGACCCGGTCGGCGAACGCGGCGCACGAGCCGAGCGACGCCCGCACGTCCAGCAGGTCGTCGAGCTCGGCGTCGGTGATCGCGTCAATGCGGGCGTCGGCGCGCAGCGCGGTGCGGAAGTCCTGGCCGGCGTCGATGCCGTTCATAGCGGCGGTATACACCACCTCGTGCGCGGTGTGCTTGCCCAGCTGGTCGGCGAGCGCGCGCATGACCGGCTCGGACATCAGGTACCCGCGGTGCTCGCCGATGTTGCTGAGCATCCGCGCGGCGTCGACGCGCAGGCCGTCGAGCATCCGGGCCCCCGCGCCCAGGCACGCCGCGGCGTACATGCCGGTCTCCGGCACCACGAGCCACTCGGTCTTCCAGGCCCGGCCGTCCCGCTCGTGCTCGGCCACCATCCCGTCCAGGGCCAGCCCGGCCTGGGCCCTGATCACCCGGGACAGCGTGACCAGGTGCTCGGAGATCTCCGGGTTGCGCTTGTGCGGCATGGTGATCGAGCCCACCGTGCCGGGGGTGAATGACTCGCGCACCTCACCGATCTCCGGCCGCTGCAGCTGGTACACCTCGTTGCCGATCTTGCCGACCGTGGCCGACATCGCCGCCAGCAGCCACACGAACTCGGCCACCCCGTCCCGCGCGGTGATCCAGGGGACGGCCGGGGCGCCCAGGCCGAGCCGGGCCGCGAACGCCTCCAGCAGGCCGAGCGCGCGGTCGCCCCAGAACTCCATCGTGCCGAGCGCGCCGCCGAGCTGGACCACCTCCCATCGGCCGCGGCCCTGCCGCAGCCGCTGCAGGTGCCGGTCGAGCTCCGCGGCCCAGACCGAGGCCTTGAACCCGAACGTGATCGGCAGCCCCGGCTGCCCGTGGGTGCGGCCGCACATCGGCGTGAGGCGGTGCTCGGCGGTCAGTTCCAGCGCCCGGTCCCGCATCCGGGTCACGTCCCGTTCGGCGATGTCGCCGAGGGCCCGGAACACCAGGGCGAACCAGGTGTCGGACAGGTCCTGCACGGTCGCGCCGTAGTAGACCCACTCCCGCGCGTGCTCGGGCAGGGCGGCGCGCAGCGCCTGGATCAGGCCGAGGGTCGAATGGCCGGTGGCCCGGGTCTGCTCCGCCACCAGGTTCAGGTCGAGGCGGGACACGTCGGCGCCGCGGGCGATCGCGTCCGCGGCGGCGGGCGGGATCAGGCCGGTCTCCGCCTGGGCCTCGGCCAGCGCGGCCAGGATCCGCAGCCAGGCCTGGGTCCGGCCCTCGTCCGAGAACAGCGCCGACGCCTCGGGCGTGGTCCACAGGTGACCGTAGATGGCCGAGTCGGCCGGGTGAGCGGTATTCGGCACGGTGCTCATGATCCCGGGCCGGGGATGGCCACAGGGGGCAGGCCGCAGAGCGCCCGGAGCGCGGCCCGCACCTCGTCGAGGTTCGCGCCCCACGGCACCACCGCGGTGGCGCCGTCCACCTCGATGCCGCGCTCCAGCAGGCAGCACTTGGTGAGCACCCGGGGCCCGGCTGGATCGGCCAGGCCGGCCCGGGCCTTGGGGCACAGGTCGACCCGGCGCGGGTCCGCGCCGTAGAAGTGCTCGTGAAACTGCCGGGACCGCTCGCAGCCGATCAGCAGCCAGTCCGGGTGATAGCCCGGGTGCGTGTCCAGGAAGCTGACCTCCGGGCCAGGCCGGCAGGCCGCTGCCGCGGCACGGGAGCAGGTAGTGCGGCGCCGGGTTGGCCGCCACCAGGCTCCGCACGTCCACCGCGTCCAGGGCCAGGTCCACCGGCGGCAGGTCCTCGTCAAAGCCGACCACCTGCTCGGCCATGGCCAGCAGCTTGGGCGGGTGCGGCGGGACCACCTCGGTGACCAGGACCGGCACCGGCGCGGGCCGCCAGATGAAGTTCACGTGCTCGTACCGGCCCTGCACCACGTAGGCGAGCACGCCGCTGTCACTGTCGTCACCACGGGCGTCACCGCGGGCGCGGCGGTGCGCGAGCGCGGCCGCGGCCAGCGCCGTGGCGTTGCCGACGTCGGTCTCGGGCGCCTCGATCCAGGCCGTGGCCTCCGGGCCGGACAGCACGCGAAGCTCGGCCACGGGCGAGAACAGCCGCCCCGGGTCCTCGGGCCGCACGGCGACCAGGGCCGTCTGCCCGCCGCGGCGCAGCGCCAGGTACGCGGTGCGCCGGTAGATCTCGCGGCCGCCCAGCAGCTCCCCGATCGCCTCGGGGGTGAGCGGCACGTCGATCTCCTGTACCGACAGGCCCCGGTAGGGCCGGGTAATCGTGTTGGGCTCCGGCACCGCGATCCGGGGTTCGGCCGTCACGTCAGCGCGCCGCCCTCGGCGGTGTCCGCGCGCAGCCCGAGGCGCAGGGTTTCCAGGGCCAGCACGCTGGCCGGGGCGACGTTGCCGAGGTTGACGTCCGCGCCGAGCTGCCGCACGAACCAGGCCTGCTGGCTCTTGCGGGGCGCCTCGAAGATGACCTTGTCCTGCGGGATCCGGTCGAGGATGCCGGCGACCAGGTCCTCGCGCACCCCCTGATCGGGGTGGTAGAGCCCGACGGTGCCGCTCTCCCGGCCCTCGGCGATGACCCAGGAGGCGCCCGCGTCGAGGTCGCGGGCCATCTCCTCGGCCCACTCCGCCGGGGTCGGCGGGTAGTTGCCCTCCTTGGCCCCGGTCTCCGCGAGCACCACGAAGTCCGCGGCCAGCTCGGTGATCAGGTCATGCTTGCGGCTGGCGGTCAGCGCGCGCAGCCCGTCCGACACCTCGATGTGCGTGATGCCGGCCCCGAGGGCCCAGTCCCGCAGCTCGGCCACGTGGTCCTGGTGCGCGGCGATCTCGAGCAGGGTCCCGCCGAGCGACACCGGGCAGCCGTAGCTGGCGCAGATGGCCACCCGGGCGCTCAGGGTCGGGTCGATGTAGCCGATGCCCCAGCCGACCTTCACGATGTCCACCAGGTGCGCGGTCTGCCCGAGGAAGGCCCGGGTCCCGTCCGGGGTCAGCCCGCTGTCCAGGACGTGGGTGATCCCGCGGGACCGCGGTTTGGCCGCCCGGGCGGGCAGCTTGAGGAAGGTGGGACCATCGGGCACGATGCGCCTCCCGCTCTATGGTGTGGTCGCACCATAGGCATGGCGGGGCGCGAGTTTCGCTGTCCTGGGAGGGCGAGGTTCCGGCGATTCGTTGACCTAGCCGATCGACGGGGCGATCGGGGATCGTCTGGGCCCGGAGGGACCCCGCAGCCGGATCAGCGGGGCCCCTCCGGGGGTTCTCAGCCCTGGATCTCGGCGCGGACGATGTTCGCACCGTCCACGAGCGCCCGCAGCTTGCTCGCGGCGATCATCCGGGGCAGATTGATCAGCCCGCAGTCGGTGGACAGCCCGAGCCGGTCCGCGGGCACGTACTCGAGCACCTGGCGGATCCGGTCGGCGACCTCGTCCGCGCTCTCGGTGACCGTGGACTTCACGTCGATGACCCCGGCCACGAACGGCTTCTGCCAGTCGTTGTCGGTGAGCGGCTTGAGGTCGTCGGGGCCGGTCCGGCCCACCTCGTAGTTGAGCGCGGTGATGTTGGCGTCAAGCACGTGCGGGAAGATCGCGTAGGCGCGCTCCGGGGCCGGGGCGTCCGAGGCCCGCTTGTCCAGCACGAACGCGCCGAACTCGGTGTTGGTCTCGTCCGGGAAGTAGGCGGGCGTGCCGGAGTAGTTGCCCCAGCAGGTGTGCACCCAGAACTGGCAGCTCACGCCCTCCATGGCGGCGTTGAGCGCCTCGATCTCCCAGTCGCCCATACCGTACGGCCAGACGAACTCGTCCATCTGGATGATGTCGCAGCCGTTGTCCGCGAGCTCCTTGAAGTCCTCGTTGAACGCCTTGGCCAGCGCCATCGCGACTTCCTTGGTGTCCTTGTAGTGCAGGTTGGTGGTGGCCGCGGCGATCACGGCCAGGCCGGTGTACGACACCTTGACCGGCTTATTCGTGGCCTTCCGCACCGCACGCAGGTTGACCAGGTGGAACGGGACCTCACGGCGGACCTCGCCGACGCAGGTGGGCGAGAACAGGGTGGAGTAGATCGGCAGGCCGATCGGCGGCCCGGACAGCCGGTAGCCGGACACCCGCTCCAGGTAGTAGTAGAGGATCGTGCCGTACGGGGAGTCGCCGCCGTAGACCTTGCCGTCGCTGATCACGTCGAACCCGGCGGCCTCCTGGTCGTGCACGATCGCGCCGACGACGTCCTCGAACGCTTCCTTGCTGATCGAGTCGTGGATGAACTCGCCCTTGGGCAGGGTGGCGAACGCGTGCCCGTCGTACCAGCGTGGATTGGGGTAGTTGCCGACCATCGTGGTCGGCAGCAAAATGTCCTGATCTCCGATGAGCATCGCCGTTGATCCTTCCCGGTCAGCGTGACTGTGAGTGTGAGGAGCGTAGGCCGCGGCAGCGGCGATTTTCTTCCCCCCTCGGGGACTGTTCTTGGCCGGCCGGTACCCATGCGGGGGCAGTTTTCAGCCCGGCGCAGAACTCAGTCGGCCAGGATCCGCCGGCCCCCGGCGACGTACCTGTTTGCGCTGGTCAACACCGGGATTGAGAACCAGGAAGAGACGGGGCGGGGCCCGGCAAGGCAGTCAGCCGGAGGGGACAAACCGGTCAAAGAAGATATGGCGCTCCTTGCACCCCGTGGCCTTGAGTACGCCGATCGCCGCATCGATCATGGGCGGCGGCCCGCACAGGTACGCCTCCATGCCCCTGGTGGACGGAAAGTGCCGCGCCACGACGTCCGTGATCAGCCCGGTCTCGCCGGCCCAGTCGCTGTCGGCTGGGTCCGGCTCGCTCAGGGCCGGGATGAACGTCAGCCAGTCATGCGCCAGCGCAAGGCCGGTCAGCTCGGCGACGAGGAAGAGGTCGCGGCGGCTTCGCGCGCCGTAGAAGAAGATCACCTCACGGCGGTTCCGCGTGGCGGCGAGATCGCCGAGCATCGCGAGAATGGGAGCCATCCCGGATCCGCCCGCCACCATGATCATCGGCCTGTGCGACAGGCGCACGCCGAACTGGCCAAAGGGTCCTCGCAGCCGCATGTGATCGCCGCACTTGACGGCGGTGTCCAGGGCCGCCGAGAAGGCGCCGCCCGGCAGCACCTTGACAATCAGGTCAACCCGGCCTGATTCGCCCGGGGGGTTAGCCATGGAGAAGGACCGCCAGCTGTCGGCGCTCCCGGGCACGGCTACCTCAACGTACTGTCCGGCCACGAACGGCAGGTCGGCGGCCTGGTCGAGACGCAGCCCGAGCCAGCGGGTGTCGTGGGTCAGCGCCGAGATCCTGTCGACCGTGGCCGCGTACTCCTGAACGTGCTGGCCCGCCAGGTACTCCTCTTCGCTGAGGTCATCCATCGTCTGCGAGACGTCGACAACGAGATCCTCCTGCCCATCGACGAATGTCGAGCAGAGCAGCACGACGCCCGCAGCCCGGTCGGCGTCGCTGAGGGAGAACGACGTATTGTCGCTGAGCTCGTAGTCGCCCTCCACCACCTCGGCACGGCAGGTACTGCATCCGCCATGCTTGCAGCCGTATTTAACGAAACGGCCCTGGCGGAGGATGGCCTTCAGGACCGGTTCGCCGGGCTCGACCTCAAGCGTCTCCCCGAACGGCAGAACAGTAACCGTGGATCCCATCTCTTACCCCTGCCGGAAGTCGCGGCGCCGGCCCGGTGCCTCCCGGGCCTGCCCGGTCAGCGGGCAGGCCCGGGAAGCCAGCGCGTTCCTCACATCTTCAGCGGGTCCTTGACCTCGTATTCAAGGCGCCTGATGTCGTCGATGGTCCACATCCGGTCCGGGTTCAGGTGCGGCTGGCCCATGAGGGTTCTCCCGTCAGGTCGCACGTAACCGAGAGCGAGGATGACGTCGGCGAGGTCCATGCCGTCGAAGCGCTCCCACCAGTTGGCGCACCCGGTGTAGATCTTCGGATTGAGGTTGAAGATCCACTCGCACCCTTCGCTGCAGACCGCATAGCGCTTGCCTTCATGGGTGAAGATCCGGGTCTCCGGGGCGTCGATCCTGGGCATCACGCAGGGGACGTGGCACACCTGGCAGAACGGCGGCAGGGCAGGCAGTTCCTGCATCAGGACGCGATGAGAGGACGGGTCGCTCATCGCCCGGTAGGCATCCCACAGGCCTCCGTAGCGGGCCGTCCAGCCTGGGTAGTGGTTCTCGAACCACTCGTAGTCGGCCGGACCCATCGGGTCGATGCGCCAGAAGTTGAGCGGCCAGATGGCGGCGAGGGCGATCGCGACGGAGTGGTGCATATCGTCGACGAACCTGGCCACCTCGCCGAGCCGGTCAGGCGGGCGCAGCCCGAAGGAACTGAGGCGGCTCATGTACGAGCCGACGAAGTCGTCGACGACCCACTCCTCCCACACGTCCTTGTACGCCCAGGGCCGGTTCACCGCGTAGTACTCGGATACGACGCCGACGAGCGTATCCATCGACATGTGCTGGTGCCAGAAATGCCGCTCGAGTGACTCCTGCAGGAAGGGAACGTTGTCAGGCTCCTGTATAACGCACATCAGCGTGCCGTACCCGTTCGCCATATGGCGCGACTCGTCCGACTGGATCGACAGGAACGCCGTCGGCATGGCGTGGTCACCATTGAGCATCGCCACCTGGGGCAGGGCGACCACCAGCGGATTCGTGTAGGCCGTTTCCAGCACCACATTCAGGCACATCGACACCTCTATGGGGTCGCCCGTATTGAACGGCTGGAACGAAGCCCGGGCCAGCGTTCCCACGGGGTGATTACCCAGTGCGATCTGCCCGATATCAAAGCCAGCCGGGTCATGGTAGTTCTTGAGGTAGTACTTCCGCAGCCCCACTTCGAGTTGCGTGTGCCGGACCTCGTCGAGCATCTGCGCGGCGAAGCCCTGGCGCATCTCCTGATTCTTTACCGAGGCGACCAGGAATCCGGCCCCTGTCACTGCTTGATATTCCGCATCGGTGAAAGCAGGCACCGCGAACTTCATCGCCTCCATGAACCGCGGCTCTGCGACGTTTGCGTTACGGTACCGCACGTCGCTGTCCAGGCGCGCCGTAAACGCGGTTGTCCTTCTCCGTCTCCATTGCGGCGTAGCCGCGCATCATTATACGGAACGGATCCTTGCCCTTCGGGGGAATGATGTAGCGGGTGGGGTACTTCGGGTCCGGGCGGGCGTAGTCGAAGCCCCAGTCGTATCGCTTGCCCTTGGCGTGGACCACTTCCAGCTTCGGCGCCATCGGTCTATCTCCTTCACTAATCCCGGAACCGCTCGGGGAGGATGTCCGCGAAAATCTCGACCGAGGCGTCACTGACTACGATCCGGCCGTAGTAGGACGTCATGTTGACCAGGAAGTCGTGGACGGTGTAGTCACGGCCGAGCCGCTCTGAGAGGTTGGCCATGTCGAAGCTGAGGAGCCCCTCCCTCTCGATCTTGTAGAAGCAGTCGTTGTCGGTGATCGTCGCGTCGGGCATCTCCTCGGTGACCATCTCGATGGCCACGGCGGTCTCGGCGCTGCCGATCAGCGAAATTCCAACGGTGTCCCGGACTTGGGTGAGATCCTTCGCTGGCACGATGTTCCTTCCTTCTAGGCCCGGGTCGGACTAACGAGGCCGAGGCTGGCGAGATAAGCGGCCTGCTTGGCTTTCACGTCGCTCATCGCCGACTCGAACGTCGCGGGCCGCGAAGGGACCTGGGTGAACGCGGGGGCGAAGGCTTCACAGGCGTCAAGGGAGTACCTGTCCCACTTCTCGAGCCATGAGCTGACGATTTCCCGGTTCGCACTGCCGTGTACGGGGTCATCGAGCACGTGCTTGATCAGCGCGGAGGTCCAGCGCTGCGTCCGGGCCGTGTCGGCCTCGGACGACGCGATAATGATCGGTGTCACTACATCGCCGCTCGCCGCCGCGAACCGGCTGAAGTACTCCACCTTGGCCAGTTCGCCGAAAAGCCGGTCGAAGCACAGGTTGGCGGCGACGATCACTTCCATCCAGTCGTAGGAAGCGATGATGTTCTCAATGGCCTTGCGGGCACCCTGCCACAGCGGGTCGGTCATCCAGGCCTCGTGAACACCCGTGTCATCGAACCCGGGGAAGGCCTCGGCCAGCTCGAAGGAGTAATAGACCACGTCCTGCAGGTGGCGCAGCTTGTCCCCGGCCTCAAAGACTATGGAGAATGTCACGGTGTCAGAGAGTGCCTCACGCTCGGCGTAGCACAAAGCCAGGAAGAGCCCGTACTCGACGAACGGGTAGGTCATATAGTGCTCCGCCAGCCCCTTTGTCACCCATCCCTCGTCAGCGAAAGCGAAGAGCCCGGCGGCGTGGGCTCCTTCCCAGGAACGCTCGAGTGCCCTCTCCGATTCATGAACTCCGGCAATGTACCCGCGCTGCCAGGTCTGGTTTGGATCCCGGTAGGCGTACCAATCGGACGAGCGGATAACGGTCGAGTCCTCGGTATAGGGATCCCTTCCGTCGTCAAAACGGATAGGCCATCCCTGGACAGCAAATTGAGCCGGGGTGGACTGCTGGCCGACGCTCAGGTCCTCATATTCTGTCGGCCGCTTTCCAGCCGCCTTGACCCAGACGAACGAACGGTTTCCTGGCAGGTTCTCTCGCTTCTGCGCGGCATCCAAGGTCATCGTTCAGCCTCCGGTTGAGCGCGCCGATCGCAGCACGCTATTCTTCAGGAAAGACGACTAGCTGGACCGTACGGCAGGCAGCGGGCCGGGGTCTTGGTCTCCCGGGGGCAGAGTCTGCATACGCTATTCATCTCCGTGGGCTGTCAGCGCCGCATTGCTCACGACAGCGATCACGAATAGCGACTGGCTTGGGTACACGACTCTTATGTCCTCCCAGTACCGTCTTATATCCGCCCAGTACCGTCTTATGACCTCCGGGTGCGGATATTCCTTGGCCTCTAGCCCTGCGGGGCTCACCGCGGCACCGCTTGCTGTTCTTATCTGTCTCTGCGGCTCGAACAACGGCAGAAATTCCGCCCTCTGAGGATGATCCGGGAACGTCTTGCCCCGCGTACGCTCCAGCTATCGCGCTTACGAGGCGGTGATGCGATGACCGGCGCAGTAGCCAGCGGTATCGACGATATCGACCTGCAGCCTGGCAGCCACGTTTGCGCGTTCTACCGGGGTTCCCCTGACCGGGACCGGCTGCTCGCCGCCTACCTTGGCGCCGGCCTGACCGCCGGGGACAAGTGCATCTGCATCGTCGACTCGCCGGGCACGGCCGAGCAGCTCGAGTCACTGCGGCCCACTCGCGCCCGGCCTGGCCCCTCGGGCGGCCAGCTCGATGTCCACCTGCCGGAGGCGACATACCTGGCCGGCGGCGAGTTCACCACCAGCGACATGATCACGTTCTGGGCAGAGAGCATCGCCAAGGCCGAGATCGAGGGTTACTCGTTCTGCCGGCTGGTGGGCGAGATGACCTGGGCGCTGCGGGACGTGCCCGGGGTTGAGCATCTGGTGGGCTACGAATCAGAACTGAACCGGCACATCTCCGCCAATCCCGTGATCGTCCTCTGCCTGTACGACCTGGACCTGTTCAGCGGCGAGGTCGTGGTCAACATCGTCAAGACGCATCCTCAGGTGCTCGTCCAGGGCATCCTGGTCGAGAACCCGTATTACGTGGGACCGGACGAGTTCCTGTGGTGAGCGCGCGCCTCCCCGCGGTGACCGCGCAGCAGCCGGCGCCGAACGGGATGCGGGCCATGGCGATGGCATCTGGCCATCACCAGGAGACCGGCGGCGCGAACCTGCGGGAGCGCCTGGGAGAGCTCCGGGCGCTGCTGGTGATGTCGCTCCTCATGACCGAGTCGGTCGGCGAGGATCAGATCCTGGAACTGGCCGCCTCATCGGCGCTGGGTCTGGGCCCGTGGCGGATCGACGGCTTTGCCTTCACCGACGGTGACTGGCATCCCGGCGACGGCCGGGCCCTGCCCATCCCGCGTGAGCTTCCCGGGCGGCTGGCCGAGCTGGGGAACGGCGGCGGCCGGGTGGACCTGCCCGGCCGCGGGTGGGCCTGGGCCTATTCGCTGCGCGGCGTAAGCGGGCAACTCGGCCACCTGGTCGCCTCCTGCGAGCGAGAGCCATCGTCCGAGGAGCGATTCCTGATCCAGGTTCTCGCTCAGCAGACGGGTGTGGCGGTGTCGAACGCCAGGCTGCACGCCAGGGAGCGTGCCACCGCGGCGGAACTCGCCGCCACTAACATGGCGCTCGCCGAGACGGTCGCGAGCCTGGAGCGCAGCAGGGCTATCCACGAGCGGCTCACGTCTGTGGCGGTCTCGGGTGACGGCCAGCCGGGGATCGCCAAGGCGCTGTACGAACTCACGGGCATGCCGGTCGCGATCGAGGACCGGTACGGCAACCTGTCGGCCTGGGCAGGTCCTGGCCAGCCGGATCGCTATCCCAAGGAGTCTTTCGCCAAGCGCGAGCAACTGCTCCGCCGGCTGATGCGGGACAGCAAGCCCATCCGAGACGGTGAACGGCACGTTCTGCTGGTGTCACCGCGGCCCGACCTGATCGGGATAATCGCACTGATCGATCCCGAGTCGAGAGCGGACCGGGCCGACATGGTCGCACTCGAGCATGGTGCGACCGTCCTGTCGATGGAGCTAGCCCGGCTGCGCAGCATCGCCGATGCGGAGCTGCGGCTGCGCCGGGACCTCGTTCACGACCTGCTGGCCGGGACAGACGACGAAAGCGCGCTGGCCCGGGCGGAAGCGCTTGACTACGACCTGCGGCGCGCGCACCGAGTCGTGATGGTCGAGGGGAAGGGCCGCTCCCGCGTGCACGACGCCCTGCTGAGCGCGGTGCGCCGGGCCATGCGCCAGGCGAGGCTTACCGGGCTGCTGGAGACCTGGTCGGGCAGTGTCGCTATCGTGACGGCCGGCGAGACCGACTGGGAAAAGCTGCGCCATGCGGTTTTGTCGCAGCTGGGCGGCGGCCAGTGCCATATCGGGGTGGGCGGTCCCCGCGCCCGCCCTTCCGAGCTGCCGCAATCGCTGCGCGAGGCGGGCCTGGCGCTGCGACTGCAGAAGACGCTGCTGCCAGGCAGCACCGCGTGCGAATATCCCAAACTCGGCGTCTTCCGCATGCTCGCCGCCATCCCGGACCTTACGGACGTACACGGGTTCGTCCGCGAATGGCTCGGCAGCCTGATCGACTACGACGCCCACAAGGGTGCGGAACTGGTCCACACCCTTACCCAGTACCTCGAGCACGGCGGCAACTACGACGCCACCGCGGCCCAGCTGTCGGTACACAAGAGCACGCTCAAGTACCGGCTGCAGCGGATCCGCGAGCTCTCCGGACTCGAGCTGAACAATCCTGACGTGCATTTCAACCTGCAGCTCGCGACCCGGGCCTGGGGAACACTCCAGGCCGTTCGCAGCGAACGCCCGGCGGCCGCGCTACCCCGGATCCACGCGGGCCGCTGGCCGGATACGGTCTCCTGATCCGGGAAACCCGGCTCGGTCGAAGGCCGCGGCAGATTCCGGCTCGGGCCAGCGGTCAGCCGACCAGGATCCGCCAGTCCACGGCGACACACCCGCCCGGGCCGGCCAGCACCGGGTTGAGGTCGAGTTCGGAGATCTCCGGATTGTCGGCCATCAGCGCCCCGACCGCCACGATCACGTCCGCCACCGGCCCGAGGTCCGTTGGCGGGCTGCCGCGCAGCCCGGTGAACACGGCCGCGCCGCGCAGCGACCTGAGCAGGGCCAGGGCCTGACCGGTGTCCACCGGCGCGACCGCGAGCCTGACGTCGCGCGTGGCCTCGACCAGCACGCCGCCGAAGCCGGCCATGACCACCGGGCCGAACTCCGGGTCGCGGATCCCGCCCACCACCAGCTCGAGGCCCGCGCGCTGGGGCTGCACCAGCACGGCCGCGCCGTCGGCCAGCGCGAGCAGGTCGCCCGCGGCATCCCGGACGGCGCCCGCGGTGCGCAGGCCGAGCCGCACCCCGCCCACATCGCTCTTGTGGGTCAGCTCCGGGTGGGCGACCTTGGCCACCACCGGGTAGCCGAGCCGCTCCGCCGCGGCGACCGCCGTGTCGGCGCTGCCGCACACCGCGGTCTCGGTCACCGGCACGCCCGCGGCCCCCAGCAGGGCCCGGGCCGCGGCCGGGTCGAGCAGCCCGCGGCCGGCGGGCCCGGTGAGCCGCACGCCCGGCCGGCGCGGCGGGACATGGTCCTCTCCGGCGGCGGGGCCAGGCGGCTGGCCGAGGCGCAGGCCGCAGCGGACCGCCACGCCCGCGGCCCGGGCGGTGCGCTCCGGCCAGGCGAAGCACGGCACGCCCGCCTCCTGCAGCAGGGCCGCGTGCGGGTCCGCGGACCGCGGCGCCACCCAGCACACGTAGACCGGCACCGGCACGCCGTCGTCGCGCAGCCGGGCCACCGCGCCGGCGACCGCCTCGGCCACCTCCTGCGACGCGGAGCGCTGCAGCAGCACGGGGACCACCACGTCGATCTCGCCCGAGCGGGCCAGCAGCTCGATCGTGGCCGGGTACACGGTGGTGAACAGGCGCCAGGCCGGGGTCATGTCCACGGGGTTGCGCGCGCTGGCGTAGTCGGGCAGCAGGGCCCGCAGCTTCTCCTGCAGCGGCTCGCCCAGCTCGGGCACCTCGAGGCCCTCGTCGGCCAGCAGGTCGGTCAGCTCGACGCCGGTGCCGCCGGAGTTGGTCACCACGGCCACCCGCGGGCCGCGCGGCGCGGGCTGGCCGGACAGGGCCCGGGCCGCGTCCAGCGCCTGCAGCCCGGTGCGCACCCGGGCCACCCCGGCCTGGCGCAGCGCCGCGTCGCGCACGGCGTCGTCGGTGGCCAGCGCGGCCGTGTGCGACACCGCCGCCCGCCGCCCGGCGCCGGTGCGGCCGCCGACGACCGCGATGACCGGCTTCGCCGGCGTGGTGCGGGCGGCCTCGGTGAAGAACCGGCGCGCGTCGGTGACCGACTCGAGCAGCAGGCAGATCACCCGGGTGGCCGGGTCCCGCCGCAGGTAGCCGAGCAGCTCGGCGTCGGTGATGTCGGCCTTGTTGCCCGCCGCGTACACCTTGGCCACCCGCAGGCCCTCGTCCCGGCCGAGCGCGTGCACGGCCATCCCGTAGGACCCGGACTGGGTGACGATGCTGACCCCGCCGCCACCGCGCGGCGTGCCGGCCGAGATCGAGGCGTTCAGCGGGAGGTCGGCGTTCTGCACGCCGAAGCAGTTGGGGCCGACCAGGCGGACCCCGCCGGCCCGGGCCGCGGCGACGGCCTCGGCCTGCAGCTTCGCCCCGTCGTCCCCGGTCTCGGCGAAGCCGGCGCTGAGCACCACCGCCGCGGTGACGCGCTTGTCCGCGGCGGAGCGGACGATGCCCGGCACGGAGGCGGCCGGCGTGGCGATGACCGCGAGGTCGACGTGGCCGGGCACGTCCCGCAGGTCGGCGTAGGCCGGGCGGCCGCCGACCGTGGCCGCCGGGCTGACCGGCAGCACCTCGCCGGGGAAGTCGGCCAGGTTGTCCCACAGCAGCCGGCCCAGCGAGCCCTCCCGGTCCGAGGCACCGACGAGGGCCACCCGGCGCGGCTCGAACACGGCCGACAGGCCGGCGTCGGTCAGCACCCGCAGTCCTGGCCGTGGTCATGAGCCCCGACGAAGACCCGCTCGAGCTCACGGGATGAGAACTCGGACTTGCGTACGGCCAGTGGATCTACCGACCGGACCGCGGCCAGTTCTCCTGCCGACGGGGGCCGGACGGTGCGGAGGTCGCCGGCCACCTGGAGCGGGAAGCCGGTCGCGGCCTCGACCTCGGCCACGGTGACGTCGGGGAAGATCTGCGCCAGCCGCGCCTGGCCGTCAGGGAAGTCGAACACGCCGAGCTCGGTGACCAGCCACTGCGGGCCACCGCCGGTGAACCCGAGCTCGGCCCGGGTGCCGAGCCGGGTGCGGTGGCCCATGTCGGTGATGAAGTCGCAGTCCGCCACCAGCGTGCGCCCGGACCGGTGCCGGGTGGTCCACACGGTCAGCTGGCCGATGGTGGCGGACAGGTTGCAGCCGCCGCCGCCCCCGCCGAGCTTGACCTTGGGCAGGCCGGCCGGGCCGATCGCGGTGACGTTGGTGTTGCCGTAGCCGTCGATCTGCCCGCCGGACAGGAACATCCGGTCCACGTCGCCGCGGATCGCGGCGTCGAAGAACTCCTCGAACCGCATGCTGTACGCCGCGCCCCGCTTGAGGGCGGCGTCGTTGCTGGTCGGCGGGATGAACGGCGGGTCGGGGTTGATCGCGTACATCGCCCCCTCGACCAGCAGCATGTCCGGCGCGTGGGTGTGCCTGGCCACGTGCATCGCGACCTGGGCGCACGGGCTGCCGAACCCGTGGAACACGGTTTCGGCCGGGCGGATGGTCCTGGCCAGCGCGATCACGAACCACTCGTCGATGGTCCAGCTCATGCGAAAATCTCCTGCCAGGCGTCGGTGGACTCGGACCAGCGGCCCAGCGCGGCCAGCCGGTCCGCGCCGACGGCTTCGCGGTAGGCCTCCTCGCCGCCGTGCACGTAGGTATCCAGGTACTTGTCCACGTCGCCGGGGCCCGACTGGGCCGCGGACACGTACTCGCGCAGGTGCTCGCGGTCGTAGGCGTACCGCGGGTAGCACGAGGTGGGGTGCGCGCCGTACGGGGCCTCGGTCACGGCCGCGACCAGGTGCCCGGGGATGGTCACCCCGGCGGCGGTCACCTCCTCGGTGGACACCAGTTCGTCCACGGTCGCGACCACCATCCGGGAGGCCGAGGCGAACCGTTCGTCCAGCACGTACGGCTGCTCCAGGTGCAGGTTGCCGTACCTGTCGCCGGCCGGCGCGTGCAGCAGCGCGGCGTCGGGCCGCAGCGCGGGCACGGCGACCAGGGTCTCGCCGGTGAACGGGCAGGTGATCTCCGCGTACTCGGGGTGCAGCGTGGCGATGTCAGACCCGCGGACCCCGCGCACCGGCAGGAACGGCACGCCCATCTCCGCGGCCCGCAGCTGGGCCAGGATCGTGGCGCAGCAGCTCTCCGCCACCTCGATCGAGCCGTCCTCGGCGGCCCGGCGGTAGGCCGGGGCCAGGCCGAGGTCCTGCTCGAACCCCACGTAGCTCTCCTCGCAGCGGCGGACCGCCCCGGCGGCCACGAGCAGGTCCACGTCGATGCTGTGCGCCGACCCGACCAGGTGCAGGCCGCGGCGGCCCTGCCGGACCAGCTCGCGCACCAGCGCCATGGGCAGCCGGGCGCACAGCCCGCCGCCGAGCGCGACGATCGCGCCGTCGCTGACCAGGGCGGCCGCGTCGGCCAGGCTGACCCGCTTGTCGCGGGGCGGGTGCAGGCTCATCAGATTCGCGGCGTGGAAACCCTGGGCTTCAGGCCGGGGAGGAAACGCCGCTCCACCTCCTCCAGACTGTCAGTGGTCGCTACTAGATTCGATTCATGACCCGCTACCGGCTGACTCCAACGCCAGCGCAGGAGGCCATCCTGCGTGAGCACTGCGCCCACGCGCGGTATGTGTGGAACCTGGCTGTGGAGCAGCAGTCGTGGTGGCGGTCCGGCCGCGGCCACGCGCCCGGCTACTGCGCCCAAGCCGCCCAGCTCACCGAGGCCCGCGCTGCGTTCGGATGGCTGGCCGAGGGAAGCCAGATGGTGCAGCAGCAGGCGCTCCGTGATTTCACCCAGGCCATGGCAAATTACTTCGCCGGCTCCCACCGCAAGCCCACCTGGCGCAAAGCCAACCGGGACGAAGGATTCCGGATCGTCGCGGTCAAGCCCAGCCACATCCGGCGGCTGTCCCGCCACACCGGCCAACTCTGGGTGCCCAAGGCCGGATGGATGCGGTTCCGCTGGTCCCGCACTGTCCCGGCAGCCAAGTCCTACCGGGTCACCCGTGACCGAGCCGGGCGCTGGCACATTGCGTTCGCTGTCATCCCCAAACCTGTTCCAGGGCCGGGCACTGGCGAGGTCGTGGGCATCGACCGAGGCGTAGCCGTGTCGGCGGCCCTGTCCACCGGGGACCTGCTGCACTGCCCCGGGCTGCGGCCCGCCGAACGGGCCCGGCTGCGGCTGCTGCAGCGCAGGCTGGCTCGCGCCCGCAAAGGGTCCCATCGGCGCCGACGAGTCAAGACCGCGGTCGCGACGCTGCGGGCCCGTGAGGCCGACCGGCGCAAGGACTGGACCGAGAAGCTCTCGACGAATCTCGCCCGCCGGTTCGACGTGATCCGGGTCGAAGACCTGCGCATCACCGGCATGACCCGCTCCGCCAAGGGCACCCTCGCCGAGCCCGGCCGGGGCGTCCGCCGCAAAGCTGGCCTGAACCGGGGCATCCTGGCTAACGGCTGGGGCCTGCTGGCCCGGCGGCTGGAAGACAAGGCCCCCGGCCGGGTGCAGAAAGTCACGCCCGTGTTCACCTCGCAGCGCTGCAGCGCGTGCGGGACCGTAGACGGCAGGTCGCGCGAGAGCCAAGCCGACTTTGCCTGCCGGTCCTGCGGATACGCCTGTAACGCTGACGTGAACGCGGCACGCAACATCGCCGCAGGACATGCGGTGACTGCGCGGGGACGCTCGCCGCTGGACGGGCGGATGAACCGCGAACCTCAACTCCTTGCCTCCTGACCAGGACGTGAGGGGCTGGAATCCCCCGCCTTCAGGCGGAGGAGGTTGTCAAGCTGATCCTCCTGCGTTGCTGGCGGCCGGCTGCGGGACCGGCCGCACGGAACTCGCGGCCTTGACCCCGGCGGCCACCACCGGGTCGTAGACCGGCGCGTACGGCGGGGCGTAGCTGAGGTCGAGCGCGGCCAGGTCGGCCACGGTGAGCCCGGCGTACAGCGCCGTGGCCAGCACGTCGACGCGCTTGGCGGCGCCTTCCCGCCCGGCCAGCTGGCCGCCGAGCAGCCGCCCGCCCGGCGCGTGCACCAGCCGGACGTGCAGCGGCGAGCTGCCCGGGTAGTACTTGGCCCGGGACCGGGACACCAGGTCGGTGGCCACCGCGTCCAGGCCTGCGGCCCGGGCCTCGTCCAGCCCGAGCCCGGTGCGCGCCACCTCTAGGTCGAACACCTTGACCACCGCGGTGCCGACCACGCCGGCGAACGACGCGGTGCCGCCCGCGGCCACGGTGCCCGCCACCCGGCCGGTCTTGTTGGCCGCCGGCCCGAGCGGCACCCAGGCCGGTCCGCCGAGCACCAGGTGCGGCAGGGCCACGGCGTCGCCGACCGCGAACACGTCAGGCAGCGAGGTGCGCATGCCCGCATCGACCACGATGGACCGGTCGGCCAGGTGCTCAACGCCGGCCTGGATGAGCAGGCCCGAGGCCGGGCGGACCCCCGTCGCGATCACGACCAGGTCGGCGGGTGCCTCCGCGCCGTCCACGACCGCGGTCAGGGTCCCGTCCGGGCCGGGCCGCACCGCGTCCAGGCGGACGCCGAGCCGCAGCCCGGCGTGGCGTTCCAGTTCGGCCTGGACCAGGGCGGCGATGGGCTCGTCCACGGTGGCCAGGACCCGCGGCAGGGCCTCGACGACCTCGACCTCGACGCCGGCCTCGACCAGGGCCTCGGCCGTCTCCAGGCCGATGTAGCCGGCCCCGACCACGATCGCGCGGCGGACCACGCCGGTGTCCAGGAGCCGGCGCAGCTCGACCGCCTCGTCCAGGGACCTGATCGTGAACACCCGGGGATGATCGAGCCCGGGCACCGGCGGGCAAACCGGATCGGCGCCGGTGGCCAGGACCAGCCGGTCGTAGCCGAGCGGCCCGGCACCGCCCTCGCCGCTGAGGTGCACCTGGTGCGCGGCGGCGTCGATCGCGTCGACCCGGGTGCGCAGCCGCAGGTCGATGCCGCGGCGGTCGCGGAACTCGGCGGGCGGGTAGGCCAGCAGGTTCTCCGGCTCGGTCACGATGCCGCCGAGGTAGTAGGGGATCCCGCACATGCCGTACGCGGCGAAGCCGCCCGCCTCGCAGACAGTCACGTCCATGCCGGGCGCGACGCGGCGGGCGGCCGAGGCGGCCGACATCCCCGCGGCGCCGCCGCCGATCACCACCAGCCGTGTCACCAGCCCGCCTTCCGTGTCGCCCCTGGAACGAGCATCGGCCAGCGCCCCGGCCGGGGTCAGGTCTTGCCGGGACAAAGAACCGGCCCAGGCTCGACCCGCCAGATCAGTGGAATCGCCCGCGTGGCGAGTCAGGCTAGCTGGCATGAGCGAGCGCAAAGAGCAGGCGGCCAGTCCCGCGCGCGACGAGGTGGCCGCGGTCGTGGGGCGGGCCAGGGACGCGGCCCGCGCGATCGAGCACTATACCCAGGAGCAGGTGGACGAGCTGGTCACCGCCATGGCCTGGGCCGTGGTGCGCAAGGATCACGCGGAGAGCCTGGCCAGGCTCGCGGTGGACGAGGGCGGGTTCGGCAACTACGCGGACAAGGTCGCCAAGATCAGCAAGCGGGTGACCGGCGTGCTGGCCGACATGACCGGGATGCGCACGGTCGGCGTGGTCGAGGAGGACCCGTCCGCCGGTCTGGTGAAGATCGCCAAGCCGGTCGGCGTGGTCGCCGCGCTGATCCCGGCCACCGGCCCCGACGCCACGCCGCCGGTCAAGGCCCTGTTCGCGGTCAAGGGCCGCAACGCCATCATCTGCGCGCCGCACCCGCGGACCCAGGGCGCCACCGAGGCCGTGGTCGGGTACATGCGGGCCGCGTGCGAGCAGGTGGGCGCGCCAGCGGACCTGGTGCAGTCGCTGCCCGCGCCGTCCCTGGCCAAGTCGCAGGAGCTGATGCGCCAGGCCGACCTGATCGTGGCCACCGGCGGCGCGGGCATGGTCCACGCCGCCTACAGCTCAGGCACCCCGGCCTACGGCGTCGGGGTCGGCAACGCCGTCCACGTGGTCGACGAGACCGCGGACCTGGCCGACGCGGCGTCCGCCATCGTCACGGCCAAGACGTTCGACTACGCCACCAGCTGCCTGGCCGACAACGCGGTGATCGCGCACGCCGACGTGTACGACGAGCTGATGCGCCGGCTGACCGAGGCCGGCGCGCACCTGTGCGACCCGGCGCAGAAGGACGCGCTGCGCGCGGTGATGTGGCCCGACGGCGGCCCGGTGCCCGCCATCGCCGTGGTGGCGAAGTCGGCTGCGCACATCGCGGACCTGGCCGGGTTCAGCGTGGACGCGGGCTGCCCGATGCTGCTGGTGGAGGAGGCCGGCACCGGCCCTGACCATCCGTTCTCCGGGGAGAAGCTGTCCGTGGTGCTGGCCGTCTACCGCTACGAGGGCGGCATCGGCGCGGCCGCAGACCTGGTCAACGCGATCACCGCCTACCAGGGCCTCGGCCACACCTGCGGGATCCACACCAGCTCCGACGCGCACGTCGAGGAGCTGGCCCTGGCCACCAGGACGGCGCGGGTGCTGGTGAACCAGAACCTCAACGAGGGCGCGGGCAGCCCGCGCAACGGCCTGCCGTTCACGCTGAGCCTGAGCTGCGGCACCTGGGGCGGCAACATCACCACCGAGAACGTCAACGCGCGGCATTTCGTGAACCTGACCTGGGTATCCAGGACGATCGAGCCGAAGACGATCAGCGAGGAAGCGCTGTTCGCCGCACACTGGCAGGCGCACGGGCGCTAGGGGGCCCGTGCGCCCGCCAGGCGCTCAGGCCTGGTCGGTGCAGGGCACGTGCGCATGGTCCGCGCGCGGGCGGGTAGCACCACGAGGACCTACTGGAATGCCCCAAGGGGGCGCATGCGGGATGTTTCCGCCAATTCTTCCTGGGAGACGGCATCGCTCCAAGGAAGACGACAGCACCTTGGAGAAGCGCCTCGGCAACCTCGGCCAGGACTACGAAGGCTCCCCCTGGCTGACGGCGCTAGTGAACTTCAGCGGTTTCGTGGCGGTCTTCGCCGGGTCGATGGCCGCGCTGTTCACCATCGCCAACCTGCGCCACGGCACGGTGTGGGTGCCGTACGCACTCATCGTGGCGGCCTTGGCCGGGGCGCACCTCTGCCTGCGGGCGGTGCGGTACTGGCGGCGCGCGAGACAACCAGGCGCGCGCGGACGCCGGATGATGACACGCAGGAGCTGATCATCTGGCGGATGAGCGCGGTCGCGACATGACCGGGCGTGTCACTGTCATGGCTTGTTGATGGTGTCGCCGTCCCAGGCCAGGGAGTCGTCCGGTCCGACGGGCCAGGCCTCGAGGTCATCGCGCTCAAGGACTTCGGCGATGAGATCCGTAGGACCGCCCACGATGGTGGAGTCGAAGTCGATCTCGCTGGCGACGCACCAGCTTCTGTCAGAAGGCCAGAAAATGTTCGGGGATCGGGGCACGAACCAGTCGCGGGTCACCCACGTGCCGATCCTGGCCGCATCGCCGAGAGACCCGGTGAACAGGTAGTAGACCCGGTGGGGAAGCGCGAACCTCGGAGCGCGAAGGTCGAGTTGCCATGTCGCCGGCGCCCGCCGTACCGGCGGCGGGAGGCCGTCCGGGCCGAAGGAGACAACGTGGCCGGTTCCGCGCAGATCGCCCCATCCCTCCCACACGGCAAACCAGCACTGGGCCTGGGCTGGGGTGTGATGGGCCAGGATCTGGCCCAGCGACCGGAGGCAGGCGGGTTCAAGGTCGCCGGTGGCAGGGGCCTGGATGCCGGCCAGCGGTGTCGGCTCCGTGCGGCCCGGTGCGGGAGTGGAGATGCGCCCGTACTGGGCCAGCGGATGCATGATCCGTCCGGTCGACGCGGCCACTTCCGACCACCGGCGGTGTGCTGCCGCGCCTGGATCGGCCGGATGAAAAATGCGGCCGTAGGCCGCGAATCCAGCCGGGACGGTGCGGGTAACCGCACCGAACTGGCCACGCAGGCGCGACGCGATCCACAGGGCAGCGCCAGGACCAGCGGCGGGCCGGGGCGGTCGGTGATCCACGCATCGATTGTGAATCACCCATGCTCGGCTTTGGCGCACGGGCTACTCGTTAAAGCGCTGATCATCTGCAGGCTGCCGGTCAGGCGATGAACGCTGTCATCCGGATCGAGACGAGCAGTCCGGGCAGCTCGACGCCGAGCTTGGCGACGTAGCGGGCCGGTGGCCCGGACGGGAACCACCGCGCGTATTCCTCGTTCAGGCCCGTGAAGTCGGCGGGGTTGGTGAGCAGTATGCCGACCTCGGTGACGTCGTCCAGGCTGGCGCCGCCGGCCTGGAGAATGGCCTGGCAATTGGCCAGCGCTTGCCGTGTCTGGGCGTGGATTGTGTCTCCGGCCAGGCTGCCGGTGGCCGGGTCGATGCCGGTGGTGCCCGAGACGATCACGTGCGGTCCGGCCTTGACCGCCTGGCTGTAGAGCGGCGAACTCGGCGCGTTCGGAGTCGTGATGATCTGCCGTGGCATGACGGTCCTCCCTGTTCCTGCCCGCATCAATCCGGTGCAGGCGCAGGGCTTGCCAGCATAATCTCCGCCAGAGAGGGCCAATACCCATGGAGGACGCCGTGAATGGACCCACCGCCGGGAGCGGCGATCAGATCGTGATCGCCGGCGCGGGCTACGCCGGGCTGCACGTCGCCTTGCGCCTGACGGCCAGGCTGCGCAACAACCCCGCGACGGAACTGACCCTGGTCGACCGGCACGACTACCACCAGGTGATAACCGAGCTGCCCCGCGTCGCGGGCGGCACCCGCGCCGCCGACGCGGTGCGCATCCCGCTCCAGGACATGCTGGCCAAGCGGGTCCGCTTCGTCCAGACCGAGATCAACGGTTTCGATCTGGCCGGCCAGCGGCTGCTCACCGGGGCTGGGCCGATCGGCTGGAGGCGCCTGGTGCTGGCGCTCGGCAGCCGGCCCAACGACTTCGCCATCCCCGGGCTGGCCCAGCGCGCGATGTCGCTTTACTCGGCCAGCGACGCCGAGCGGGTATGGGCGGCGGCCGGCCGGGCGCTCACGGCGGCCGCGGCCGCCACCGGCCCCGAGCGGCAGCGCCGCCTGGCCACCGTGGTAGTCGGCGGCGGCGGCGCCACCGGAGTCGAGCTGGCCGGCGAACTGGCCGAGATGCTGCCCCAGGTGGCCAGCGGCCACGGCCTGGCGGCCGACCGGCCCGCGGTGGTGCTGGTCGAGGCGGGCCCCACCATCCTGGCCGGCTCCTCACCGCAGCTGATCGACAAGGCCAGCAGGATCCTTGCTGACCTTGGGGTCCAGGTCCGCACCAACGCAGTGATCGCCGCTGCGACCGAGGAGGGCTTCCGGCTCACCGACGGCCAGCTGGTGGAGGGTGGCGTGTTCGTCTGGGCGGGTGGGCTCAAGGCACCCGAGCTGGTGGCCGATTCGGGGCTGCCGACCGGTCACAACGGCCGCGTCAAGGTCGACCAGTACCTGCGCGTGCTGGACCACCCGGAGATCTACGTCGCCGGCGACCTGGCCTCCGTGACCGATCCGCGCACCGGGCACGTGATGCCCTCGCTGGCGCAGGTGGCGCTGGAGGAGGGCGAGACGGTGGCCCGCAATCTCGATGCGGAGCTGAAGGGCAAGCCGCTGGAGGCATTCACCTTCCACGACAAGGGGTTCGTCGTCTCGGTCGGGACCCGCCGCGGGGTGGCCGACATCGCCGGCATCACCAGCGGCGGGCATGTGGCCCACCTGCTCAAAGACGCCATCGAGTGGGAGTACCGCCAGTCCGTCAGGCACCTGCGCGGCTGGGACCCAATAAGTGCCTAGCTCAGGGCTCCCCCGGCTGGTAGAGGCCGAGCAGCAGCCCGTATCTCGGGTCGTCATCGGCGTCATCTTCCTCATCGGCGAGGTCGCGGAGCGACGCGGCGATCCGCTCGAGGTGGCCGGGGTTCAGTCTGAGGGTCCGCAGGACCAGGTACGGCTCAGGCTCCGCGGCGGCGATCTCCGCGGCGATCGCGCTGAGCGCCACCTGGGTGATCGCGGCGTCGTGGAACTGCACGGCGCGGTGAGCGCGCCGGTAGTACCGCTCGGTTCCGCCGCGCACCTGACGCGTCCCGGCGGGCACGACCAGGCCGGCGTCGGTGAGGACCTTCAGGTGGTGCGCGATGTTGCCCTTGTTGCTGCCCAGGGTTGCGGCGAGCTGGCTGATGGTCGCCTCACCCCGGCCGAGGGCGAACAGCAGCCGGTGACGCATGGGGTGGCCCAGCGCCTTGAACTGCTGCGGCGTCGCGAGCGCGGCGACGTCCTCCTCTTCCACGGCCCAAAGTGTTCGTAAATCTTGACGCTTTGTCAAGCGTATGCTTTTCTTAACGCTATGGACGAGAGGGAACTGGCTGACGTCGTAGAGCAGGTCCGCGCACTGGTCGAGGCCAACTACATCTTTCCCGAGATCGCCGCCAAGGTGTCGCGGGTGCTGGCCGCGGGCCTGGCCAGCGGGCGGTATCCGGCCAGCCTGCCCGCGCTGGCCACGGCGGTCACCGCCGACCTGCAGTCAGTCAACGGCGACAAGCACCTGCGGCTGAAATACCACGAAGAAGCGATCCCGCCGCGCGCGCCCGGCGACGACACCGAGGAATACGCCGCCATGGCGCGATGGGCCGACCAGACCTGCGGAGGTGTGGCCTGCGCGCAGCGCCTGGCTGGCAATGTGGGCTATCTCGACCTGCAGCCGGTCCTGTTCCCTGCTGTCCTCTGCGCGGAGGTAATGACCGCCGCGGTGAGCCTGCTCGCGACCACGGACGCGCTCATCATCGACCTGCGCAACTGCCTGGGCGGCGAACCCAGCATGGTCACGTTCCTCATCAGCTATCTGTGGGACCGCGACCCGGCCCAGCTCTCAGGAATGCGGGAGCGCCAGGACAATCTGCTCCGGCAGACCTGGACGCTGCCCTACGTTCCCGGCCGCCGCTTCGGCAAGGACAAGCCGGTGTACGTGCTGACGAGTGCGATCACGTTCTCCGGCGGGGAACAGCTCAGCTACGACCTGCAGCAGCTCGGCCGGGCCACGATCGTTGGCGAGACCACCCGCGGCGGCGCCAACCCCCGCGAGGGGTTCACGGTCCATCCGCACCTGGAGGCGACCATCTCGGTCGCCGCCGCCGTCAACCCCAAGACCGGCGGCAACTGGGAGGGAACCGGTGTCGCGCCCGACATCCAGACCACCGCCGACCTGGCCCGTGACACCGCCTACGAGCGCGCGCTGCAGGACGTGATCGCGGCCGACGGCACCGCAGCGGCCGAGGCCAGGGACGCGCTGGACGGGGTCAGGCCTGCTGGCTGAGCCGGCTGGCCAGGAACTCGTCGGGCTCGAGGTAGTACGGGTTGTCGATGACCATGCCGCCGAGCAGCGCCTTGGGGTGCGTCTTCAGCACATCCATGATCAGCTCGCCGGAGCACCGGGTCAGGTCGTAGAGGCAGAGGTTGACCTGCGGGAAGTTCGACATGATCCGGTTGAGCTCGTTCTCGTAGCCGATCAGGTCGCTGACCATGCCCTCGCTGCGGTGCGCCCAGCTCATGTCGCCGATGTTCCTGGCCGTGCCGTCCCCGGCCGCGGAATGCCGGGCCTTGCCCTCCCAGAAGCTCAGCATGCGCTCGGGCAGGAACCCGCCGCCGGCCAGGTAGGTGCCGGCCGAGTCGAGCACCTCAAGCTGGCTGACCTCCACGTAGGGGTCGACCTCGATCTGCTCGGACATGCTGGCCAGCACGTCGTCGGGGGTGCAGCTGTCCACCACGCAGGTGCATTTGCTGCCCGCCTTGAGCCCCTCGACCAGGAACGGGATGAGGATGTCGTCGCGTTCCGACGGCCGGCGGTAGAAGCCGCAGATGTGGTCGCCGATCGCCAGCTGCAGGCCGAGGACCTCGCGGGTGGTCTCTGCGGTCATTCCTGCCTCCGTATCGGGCGCCGGTGGGCCCGGCGCCGGTCCTTGGTCACCGCACGGGCCGGGACGGTCGAGCCCGGCCCGGCCCGTGCGGCAGCATTCAGAGCGAGCTGCGGACCGAGGCGGCCGCCTGGCCCATGTTGCGCAGCTTCGCGTAGGCCGCGGTCCGGCTGAAGTAGCCGAGCCCGCAGTCGGGCGCGACCAGCAGCCGGTCGGCCGGCACGACCTCGAGCCCGCGCCGGATCCTGGCCTCGATCTGATCGGCGGTCTCCACCTGGAGGTTCTTGGCGTCGACCACCCCGACGCCGAGCACCTTGTCGGTGGGGAAGTCGCGGAACGCCTCCAGCTCGTCGAAGTTCTTGTTGGTGAACTCCAGGTGGATCACGTCGGCGGGCGACTCCTTGAACAGCGGCATCATCGACGCGGCGTGGTTGTCGAAGATGTCCCGCTGGCCGTCCACGCTGCCGTAGCAGACGTGCCAGAACTTGATCGCGTCCACGCCATCGAACATGATGTTCTGCATCTCGATCTGCCACATGTCCGTGGTGTACGGCGGCAGCACGTCGATCAGCTGGACCGCTTCCAGGCCGAGGCTGACCAGGTACTTGAGTTCCTTGTTCATCGCAATCGCCAGGTCCCTGGCCACCGCGACCTGGTCACCGTAGTGCTCGTCCTTGACGATGATGCTCTGCTGGGCCGGGCCGAGGAAGGCCACCTTGAACGGCTTGTCGGTGGCGTTCTGCATGGTCATGACCACGCTCTCGAAGATCGGCCGCTCCCAGGTGATCTTGTCGGCGACCACGGCCTGGTAGAACGGCCGGTACTTCGCGCCCTCTCCTGGCGGCCCGTACGGCTTGAAGCCGCCCAGGTTCTCCGGGATGAAGTGGAAGATCGGCTCGAGCTGGAAGCCGGGGGCCTCCCACTCGTAGTACTGGGCCCCGTCGCACAGGATGTCCAGCCCGGCCAGTTCCTGCTCGTGGGCGCAGATCTTGCACGCGTCCTCGTAGGCGATGCGCAGGTTGTGGCTGCGGTAGACCGGCTCGCTCAGCGAGCCGAGGACGCGGCCCTGCAGCCAGTGCGGCCGGGGAAAGGCCGATACCGCCGACACCGGAAGCAGGACGTCCTCACCACGTATCTCCATCGATCTCACCTTTCATGCTGACGGCTGGGCTGTCTACCCGGCGGCGGCCCGGCCCGGGCCCGTCCCGTGGCGGCGGCGGGCCGACGGTTCACCGGTCCTGGATGTCACTGTGGGTCAGGGCCGCGGCAGCGACCATGACCTGCCCGGACCAACTCACCGCCGGGACTGGGCCTTGCGGGACACCGGCCGGCCCTGCGGGCCAGGTCCTGGCTAGCCATGACCGAGGACCGCGCGGGCGGCCGCGACCACGCGAGCGGGCGACACGTCCACCTCGGCCTCGAGCGAGGCGGCCACGGGCAGCGGCACGTTGCCGCCGCTGACCCGGGTCACCGGCGCCCTCAGGTCACCGAACGCCTCCTCGGCCACGATGGCCGCGATGGCCGCGCCCCAGCCGAGCTGGCCCGGGTTCTCCTCGGCCACCACCAGGCGCCCGGTGCGCCCGACCGAGGCCAGCACGGCCGCGGCGTCCAGCGGCACCAGCGTGCGCAGGTCGAGCACCTCGGCCGCAATCCCGTCTTCCGCCAGTTCGTCGGCGGCGGCCAGGCAGGTCCCGACCGTGATCGACAGCCCGACCAGCGTGACGTCGCCGCCCCCGCGCAGGGTACGGGCCTGGCCCAGCGGCAGCACGTGCTCGCCCTCGGGCGCCTCCTCCTTGCGGCCGTACAGCGCCTTGTGCTCAAACACCAGCACCGGGTCGTCGTCCCGGATCGCGGCGGCGAGCAGCCCGAAGGCCTCGGCCGGCCCGGCGGGGGAGACGATCTTGAGCCCGGGCACGGCCATGGCCCAGTTCTCCACCGACTGGCCGTGCTGGCTGCCGAACCCGAGCTTGCCCGAGCCGTTGGCGCCGCGCAGCACCAGCGGCATGCTGACCTGGCCGCCGGTCATGTAGCGCACCTTGGCGATCTCGTTGGCCACCTGATCCCAGCAGGTCGCGTAGAAGTCGGCGAACATGATCTCCGCGACCGGCCGCAGCCCGGCCATGGCCGCGCCCATGGCCGCGCCCGCGATGGCCTGCTCGGAGATCGGCGTGTTCCACACCCGGTCCGGCCCGAACTGCTCGCGGAGCCCGCCGGTGGTCTTGAACACCCCGCCGGAGGCCACGTCCTCGCCGAGCAGCACCACCCGGTCGTCCCTGGCCATCTCCTGGGCCAGCGCGGCGGCCACGGCCTGCCGGTAGGTCAGTTCCGCCATTGCCAGCTCCCGTCGCTCCACACGTCGGTCCACGCGCTCGACCCCTCGGGCACGGGCCGGGCCAGCACCTGCTTGGCCAGGTCGGCCAGTTCGGCCTTGGTGCGCGCGTCGATCTCGTCCAGCTTCGCGGTGTCGGCCCCGGCCGCGGCCAGCGCCGCCCGGGTACGCAGCAGCGGGTCGCGCTCGCGCCACTGCGCCACCTCCTCGGCGGGACGGTAGGCGCCGCCGTCGGCGACCGAGTGCCCCTTCAGCCGGTAGGTCTGCGCCTCGACCAGGCTCGGGCCCTGCCCGCTGCGGGCCGCTGTGACCGCGTCGCCGACCACCCGCTGGACGGCGGTCACGTCGTTCCCGTCGACCACCACCCGGTCCAGCCCGTAGGCGGCCGCCCGGTCGGCGGCGGGCAGCTCGACCGGGATCACCTCCGAGATCGGCGTGTACTCCATGTACCAGTTGTTCTCACAGACGAACACGACCGGCAGCCGCCACACCGCGGCCAGGTTCACCGCCTCGTGGAACGCGCCGATGTTGGTCGTCCCGTCGCCGAAGAAGCACACCGTGACCTGCCCGGTGCGGCGGATCTTCGCCGCCCAGGCGAGTCCGCAGGCGATCGGGAGATGAGCCCCCACGATCGCGTAACTGCCGTAGTAGCCGTGCTCGACGCTGGTGATGTGCATCGAGCCGCCCTTGCCCCCGCAGATCCCGCCGGCCCGGCCGAGCAGCTCGGCCATCACCGCATCGGGCGGCGCACCGCGGGCCAGGGCGTGCGCGTGCCCGCGGTACGTGCCCAGCGAGCAGTCGCCGGGCCGCAGCACCGACGCGGCGCCGACCGCGATCGCCTCCTGGCCGAGGCCCAGGTGCGCCGGGCCGTGGATCAGCCCCTGCCGGTAGAGAGCGTCGGCGCGCTCCTCGAAGTAGCGCAGGAAGCACATGCGCTCGTACAGGTCGAACCCGTCCGCCACGTCCATGGCCTGGACGCTACGGCGGCCCGTGCATCCTGGCCTCGTCCTGGCGGGCCTAACCAGGCCCGCCCGCTCCGCCCTGCCGGCCATCGTCGCTCGGCGTGAGGGGCCTAGCCGCGGAGGGCCTGGAGAGTGACCCAGGCCCGGGTGGCGAGCTCCAGGCTGAACCGAGTCTCGGGGTCGCTCAGGTCGAGGCCGGTCAGCTCGCGTATCCGGTGCAGCCGGTACTTCAGGGTGCTGCGGTGCACGGACAGAGCCTTGGAGGTGGCCTCGTAGCCGCCGCCGTGCTGCAGGTACTGGGTGAGCGTCTTCAGCAGCTCGGTGTGCTTGCGCTCGTCGTAGTCGGCCAGCACGCCGAGCCACTTGCGGACGAAGCCCTCCACGTCGGCGAGATCATCCACCGAGGCGAGCATCCGGAGCACGTCCAGCTCGGCGAAGGAGGAGGTGCGCTCCTCCTGGGAGGACGCCTTCTGCAGCCGCAGCGCGAGCTGCGCCTCGTGCAGGGACCGCGACAGCTGGGACGGCCGGGGATACGGCTCCCCCACGCCTACCCGGCAGCGGCCGCCGCCGAGCTGCGCCACGATGGCCAGGCGCAGGGCCGCCCAGTCGGTGTCGCCGGCCGGGGCCACGATCACCACGGTCCCCGCCATCATGCCGAGCAGCGCGGGCAGCGGCTGCTGGCGCAGCGCGCGGCGCACGGCGAGCAGCACGTCCTCGTCGGCCGGGGAGCTCTCGGTGACCTCCGCCACCGCCACCTGGTGCGGCAGGCCCAGGTCGTAGCCCAGCGCCTCGGCCCGCTGGTAGGCGCTCTCGTCGTCGGTGCCGGTGAGCAGGTCCTGCACGAGCTCGCGGCGGACCCGCAGCTCGGTGTCGGCCACCCCGCGCAGCCGGGCCAGCTCGACGGCGAGCACGGTCGCGCCGTGCTCGATCGCCATCACGTCGGTGGTGCCCGCGCGGCGGTCCGGGTCCATCAGCGCCAGCAGGCCGGTCACGCCGGGCCGCGGCGAGGCCAGGGCGACCACGCGATCGCCGTCACGGACCGAGCGGCCCGCGGTCATCAGGCGGCGCAGCAACTGCTCCCGGTCGTAGGCGGGCGGCTTCGGGTACGGGTCGGGCTTGCCGGGGCCCGCCCACGCGGACAGGTTGCCGTACCGGTCTTCGACCGCCACGGCCAGCCCGGTCAGGTCGTGCAGCGCCTCGGCGATGCCGGGCGCGCCCTCCCCGGCGGCCGCGACCCGGGTGAGGCGCTCGTGGATCTGCATGCCCCGGCGCAGCGTGGCCACGGTCTCCTGCAGTGCCGCGTTGGTCTGGGCCAGCTCCGCGGCGATCGCGCGCTCCCGCGCGTGCAGCTGCGCGTTGGATACCGCCACCCCGGTCTGCTGCGCCACCACCTGGGCCAGGAACTGGTCCTCGCCGGTGGGCTGGGCCCCGGCACAGGCGATCATGTGCCCGATCGGGCCGGCGATGCTGCGCATCGGGTACGCCCAGGCCCAGCCGCCGTCGCTGGAGGTCATCACCTTGCCGCCGGTGTCGGGCAGGCTGTGCAGCTGCTCGCTGAGCTGTGGCGGGATGGACCGGGCGCCTTGGGCGTCGGTCCGCCAGGCGTCGCCCACAGCGAACCCGGCGATCCGCCACGCCCCGAGCGACGACGCCGCGGACACGGCCAGGCGGAGGATCTGCTCGTCGTCCGCGCTCTCGGTCATCAGGATGGACAGCACAAGCAGCGCCCGGAGGTTGGTCAGCTGGCCCCGGAGCGAGCCGAGTTCGTCGCCGTGACCCGCGGATGACCCGTTTGCGCCCAATCGTCCACCGCCCCGTGGAGCCTGGTAGACGGGAATCGTAGATCAACTTCGCGCGCGCGGCTAACCCCTGCAGGGTCAGAAGAACCGGCGTACCCTGTCCCGCCAGGACAAGGTCCTAAAGTACCGTTACGCTCCGCTCCGGGCTGACCCTCACTGTGACGTCATGCCGCCGTCCGCGGTGATCACCGAGCCGGTCAGGAACGAGGAGTCATCGCTGGCCAGGAACAGGGCCACGGCGGCGATCTCCTCGGGGGTGCCGAGCCGCCCGATCGGGTACTTGGCCACGGTCATCGCCAGCCCGGCGGCCATGTCGCCGCCGCCGCGGGCGCGCAGCATGGGCTCCATCAGCGGCGTGTACACGGTGCCCGGGCAGATCACGTTGACCCGGATGCCCCGCGGGGCCAGGTCCACGGACATGGACCTGGTCAGCGCCACCACCGCGCCCTTGGACGCGCAGTACGAGGCGAAGTTCGCGATGCCGACGACGGCCGCGACCGAGCCCTGGTTGATGATCGACCCGCCCCCGGACGCCACCATCGAGCGGGCGGCCACCCGCGAGCACAGGAACGTTCCCTTGGCGTTGACCGCGAAGCTGCGGTCCCAGTCCTCGTCGGTGGCGTCGATGACCGAGCCGCTGCTGTTCACGCCCGCGTTGTTGTAGAGCACGTCCACCCGGCCGAACTCGGCGCTGATCTGGCCGAAAGCGCTGTCGACCTGGGCCGGGTCCGAGATGTCGGCGGCGACCGCCAGCGCGCGGCCGCCCGCCCCGGAGATCTGCGCCGCGGTCTCCTTGGCGGCGTCGGCCACGAGGTCGACGATCGCGACCTCGGCCCCCTCGCGTACGAACAGCTCCGCGGCGGCCCGGCCGATCCCGGAGCCTGCCCCGGTCACCACGGCCACCTTGCCGGCCAGCTTGCCTGTCATCGGGTCCTGCCTTCCTGTGCGCCGCTTGCTTGCCTGGCCGCCGGTCAGATCGCGGTCATGCCCCCGTCGACGACCAGCGGATGGCCGGTCATGTAGCCCAGCCGGCCGGAGGCCAGCAACGCGACCGCGTCGGCGATCTCTTCGGGCGCCGCGACCCGGCCGACCGGGATCCGGTCTTCCACCTCGGCCCGCAGCTCCGGCTGGTCCAGCCGCCAGCTCGTCATCGGCGTGTAGACCATCCCCGGGCACACGGCGTTGGCCCGGATGCCCGCGGCCGCGTAGTCGACGGCGATCGACCGGGTGAGCATCAGCGCCGCGCCCTTGGACGCGGTGTAGGCGCAGCGGGCGGGGAAGGCGACGAGCCCGGCCACGGACGCAATAGTGATGATGTGGCCCGACCCCCGGGCGACCATCGACGGCAGCACCGCCCGGCTGCACAGGAACGGCCCGCGCACATTCACCGCGTGCACCCGGTCCCACTCCGCCACGGGAGTCTCGTGACACCGGGCCGCCTCCCGGGACCCGGTGATCCCGGCGTTGTTGACCAGCACA
Source organism: uncultured Actinomycetota bacterium (assembly GCA_963844655.1). GTDB lineage: Bacteria > Actinomycetota > Actinomycetes > Streptosporangiales > Streptosporangiaceae > JASHPR01. Next base: position 802,394 of record CAWJPA010000004.1, read on the forward strand.
TCGATCCCGCCCAGCCGGTCGATGACGCTGGCCATCGTCGTGGTCACGTCCGCTTCGTCGGTGACATCACAGCGGAGGGCGAGCGCGGCGGCCCCGTCCGCGATGCTGGGGGGCTGCACGTCCAGCACCGCGACGGTGAAGCCGTCCTGGGCCAGCCGCCTGGTGGTGGCGAGCCCGATGCCGGACCCGCCGCCGGTGACCACCGCCACCGTGCCTGCCGCCACGGGGCCTGCCATCATGGCCTCGCCGTCACAGGTTCACCGGGTTGAGCTGGCCCGCCCGCAGCCGGGACAGCTGGATGAAGTGCTCCGGGTTGAGGAAGAGCTCGTTCAGCTCGGCTATCTGGTCCATGGTGAAGCCCTCGGGCCGCCGGATCAGGTAGTCGATGTACTGGAACGCGTCCTTGGCGCCGTAACCCACGTGGTGCGCACCGAGGATCTTGCGCGAGTCCGCGTCGATCACCAGCTTGAGCCAGCCGGACAGGACCGGCCGGGTGAACGCGTACAGCATCGAGCCCTCGGCGGCCGGGAGCGCGAACGTCTCAGGGTCGGCGTCGTCCGGCGGCATCTGGATCTTGATGACGTTCGGGTACTTGGCCTTGGCCTCGGCCTCGGACAGGCCGCACCAGGTCACCTCGTAGGTCGTGTGCAGGAAGTCGGGGTACTCGGTGTAGTCGAACTCGTAGTCCTCACCCATGATGTTGCGGGCGGCGCCGACCCCGCACTTGCGGGCCTTGAACATCTCCATGGGCGGGCCGACCAGGTCCCCGGCGGCGTACACGCCGGGCACCGAGGTCCGCATGTGCGTGTCGGCGACCACGAAGCCGCGCTCGTCGGTCTCCAGCCCCAGTGGCGCGTACATGCTGAGGTCGGGCCGCTCCCCGGTGCCGATGAACACGAAGTCGGTGGCGATCTCGGCGGTCTCGCCGCTGGCCGTGCGGTAGCGCACGCCGGTGACCCGGCCGTTGCCGAGCACCTCGAGCGGCTCGGCGCCCTCGACGATGTCGATGCCGCGGTCGGTCATCATCGAGATCACGTACTCACGCAGCCCCTCGTCCACGTGATGCAGGCTGGCCGTCTCCATCAGCGGGCTCCGGGTCAGGATCGTGGTCCGGCACCCGGTGGCGTGGAAGAACGAGCCGTACTCCAGGGCCACCTTCGAGCCGCCGATGATCACGCACCGGTTGGGCTCGTAGTCCAGGTTCTCGATCAGCGTGGCGAAGTCGTAGACGCCCTTGGTGGTGATGCCAGGGATCTGCGGGTAGATGGTCTGCGCCCCGGTGCTCAGCACGAGGTTCTTGGCCCGGAACCGCTCCCCAGCGACCTCGACCGTCCGGTCGTCGATCACGGTGGCCGGCGCATTGAGTATGAACTCCATGTCGAGCTGTTCCTTGGACTGCCAGTTCATAATCCCGTGCGGGTAGCTCCGCCCGGCCTTGAACAGCTCGACGATCTCCCTGATGCTGGCCTGCTTCTCGTCGAACGTCGGGTACCACAGTCGGCCTTGCATGTGCCGCGCCAGGTCGAGCTCGCGGGCGCACTCGGAGAACAGGTGATGCGGCACGCAGGCCTGGTGCGGGCACGACCCGCCGAGGAACGGCCAGGCGTCGATGGTGAGCTGGCGGCCGCCCCTGGCCCGCAGGAACGCCGAGCCGAACCGGCCCGCCGCCCCGCCACCCACGAAGATCGCGTCGTACTCGCGGTCGTCCTCGTCGGGCGTGGCCACGTTCCACAAGGCCTCGGTGTTGCTCTGCGGATGCTCGACGATGTCGTCGATCAGCACGGCCCACTCACCCACGGTCAGCGGGGCGCCGTCCGCGCCGCGGTCGCTCTGCGCCATCGGCCCCAGGGCACCGATCCGGTCTCGCAGGGCCTTGAACCCGTCGCCCGGGTTCCGTACGTCGATCATCGCTCACCCCTCGTGGCCGCGTGCGCGGCACCCGTGCTGCCGCCCTGTGCGGCGAACACCGTGCTTGCCTGTTCAGCATCACCGGCCGCGTCCCGGGCGGGGCAGGTCCCCCAGGGACGAAGAACCGGCAGGGCATCGCCCCGCCAGACCAGGGCCGGGAAACGGGGCCAGCTACCGGCCCGCGGCCTGCCGCTCGTCGTGCAGGGCCCGCAGCGTGCCCCAGGCCCGGGTGGCGAGCTGCAGGTTGAAATGGACGTCGGGGTCGTTCAGCTCCAGGCCGGTGAGCTCCCGGATCCGCTGCAGCCGGTACTTGAGCGTGCTCTTGTGCACGGACAGCTCGGCCGCGGTCGCGTCGTAATTGCCGCCGTGCTCCAGGTACTGGGCGAGCGTGTGCACCAGCTCGGCCTTGCGGCGGGCGTCGTAGTCGATCAGGCTGCCCAGCCACTCCCGGACGAACGCCTCAACGTCGCTGAGATCCGGGATGGCCGCGAGCATGCGGAAGATGCCGAGCTTGGGGTACTCGCACGCCCCGCTGCCGTGCAGCAGCGTCTTCTGCAGCCGCAGCGCCAGGCCGGCCTCGCGCAGCGACCTGGGCAGCTCGGACGGCCGGGCGCACAGCCCGCCCACCCCGATGTGGCACCGGCTGCCGAGGTCAGTCATGATCGACTGGCACAGCTTTTCCCAGTCCGCCTGGCTGGCCGTGACCACGGCGACATTGCCCGACCAGGTCTCGCACAGCCCGTCCTGCCGGGCCTGGCGCAGGGCCCTCTTGACCGCGCTCAGCAGCGCGTCGTGCGCCCGGGCCCGCCCCTTGCCCTCGATGATCACCACCCGGTGCGGGCGCCGCAGGTCGTAGGCCAGGGCGTCGGCCCGGGTGACCGCGCTGTCGTCATCGGTCCCGTCCAGCAGGTCATGCACCAGGTCGCGGCGCAGCCGCAGCTCGGTGTCGGCGATGCCGCGCAGCCGGGCGAGCTCCATCGACAGCACGGTCGCTCCGTGCTCCAGGGCCACCAGATCGGCGCTGTCGGCCCGGCGCCCGGGATCGATGAGGGCCAGCACCCCGATCACGTCGGTCCGCGGCGACGCGAGCATGATCAGCCGCTCGCCGTCGCGCACCGGCTTGGTGTCCCGCAGCAGCCGGCGGAGCAGGTGCTCGCGCTTGGCGAACGACTCCTTCGGGTACCGATCGGGGCGGCCGGGACCGGCCCAGGCGGACAGGTTGCCGTACCGGTCCTCGATCACGACCGGCATCCCGGTGAGCTCGTGCACGGCCTTGGCGATCCCCGGCTGGCCCTCACCCGAGACCGCGACCCGGGTCAGCCGCTCGTGGATGTCCATGCTCCGGCGCAGGCTCTTCACGGTCTCGGCCAGCGCGGTGTTCGCCACGGCGAGCTCGGCCGCGGTGGCGCGCTCCCTGGCGTGCAGCCGCGCGTTGGACACCGCCACCCCGGTCTGCTGCGCCACAACCTGGATCAGGAACCGCTCCTCCGCCGACGGCTCGCACTCGCAGGACGCGACCAGGTGGCCGAGCAGCCCGCCGACCCCGCGCAGCGGGTAGGCCCAGGCCCAGCCGCGGCCGGGCAGCTCAACCTTGCCGCCGCCGGTGCCGAACGCGGCCAGCTGCCTGGCCAGGCCGCTGGGCACCGAGTTGGCGTGGTCGCCGCCCGGGCGCCACTGGCCGCCGGTGAAGCTGTAGCCCTCGATCCGCCACTTGCCGAGCCCCGGCGCCGACGAGGCAGCGAGCTCCAGGATCTGGTCCTCGCTGACCGACTCGGTCATCAGCAGCGAGATCACCAGCAGGGCCCGGAACTCGCCAAGCCGCTCCCGCAGGCCCGCGTCCGAGGCGGCCCCGGGCCGGACCGGCAGCGCGGGGAGCGTGGCCATGGCGGCCACGTTGCCCGGTGTCATCGGTTCGGCAGTCATCGCGGCGCGGGTCAGACGCTGACCGACCTGAGGAACTCATCCGGCCCGACGTAGTAGGGATTTTCCACCAGAATCCCCCTGACCAGCACCTGCGGATGCGTCTTGACGATGTTGACCACGACCTCCCCGCTGAACCGGTCCAGGTCATACAGGCACAGCACCACGACCGGGTAGGCCGGCGTGACCCGGTTCAGCTCGGACTCGTAACCCACGAGGTGCTCGACCCCGGGCGCATCCCGCAGCGCCCAGGTCATCTCGCCCACCAGGCGGCAGAACGAGTACCCCTCGAGCGCCGCGTTGGTCATGCCGGTGGTCCAGAACGTGAGCATGTCGCTGGGGGTGAACTCGCCCCCGGCCAGGTAGGTCGTCTCCGGCAGGTGAATGTCCAACTGCCCGTCGCCCGGCGGTCCCGAGGCCGGGGCCAGCGACCCGAGCCGCTTGGCTGTGTGGGCGGAGTCCACCACGCAGATGCACTTGTCCCCCGCGGTCAGGCCCGCGCCCAGGTAGGCGTCGAGTAGCCGGTCCCGGTCGGAGTCGCCCCGGTAGAACGCGCACACGTGACTCCCGGGCACCAGCTCGATCTCGTCGATACCGCTCGGCACCGCTCCGGTCATCAGCCCACACCCCCTCGCGCTGTAATAACCGGATAGTACGTCGGAAACCGAACCTCCGGCTCACCTCCGCAGGACCAAGATCTTCCCGTTCCTCCGCCTGGCGTGGGCATAATTCGGGGCATTACGCCAAAGACGGTGCCACTCCGCGCCCGCGATCCTGGGGCCGGCCGGGCCGTAGGATGCGGGCGTTGCTCTCCGTCACCGTGAAGGAGCTGGCCGGGCCGTGATCACCGTGTCCCCCGCCGAGCCCGATGACGTCCCGGCCATCGCCGGCCTGCTTGAGGACCTGAACCGCTTCTACGGCGTGCCCGAGTCCGGCCCGCCGGAGCGGCGCCTGGACCAGGTCAGCGAGGCTCTGTTCGGCCGGCCGGCGTCGGCCTACGCGCTGCTGGCCAGGGACGGCGGCCGCGTGGCCGGCCTGGCCACGTACTCGTTCCTGTGGCCCTCGGTCGGTCCCACCCGGCTGCTCTTCATGAAGGAGCTGTACGTACCGGAGGCGTACCGCCGCCATGGGGTAGGGAAGCTACTGATGCGCGCCGTCTTCGAGACCGCCGCCCGGCTGGGCTGCGTCCGCGTCGAATGGACCACCGACCCGGGCAACGCCGCCGCCCGGGCGTTCTACGAGAAGCTGGGCGTGCCCGTGCACCCGAAGGTGTTCTACCGGGTCACCGACACCGGCTCCGGCTTCCCGCCGATCGGATAGCGCCCGCGGCCGGGTCTGAGACTCCGTGGTCGGACACACTGACACGTTCCAGCGTGCCAACCTGTCCAACCACGGAGCTGAGCATCGCCGGGCCGCACTACCATGATCCGCCATGCGCGCGTTGGGGGTTTTCTGGGCATTGCTCACGGTGCTGGCGCTGGCCGCCTGCGGGTCCAGCCCCGGAACGGTGACCGCGGCCAGCACCCCGCGCCCGGCGCACACCGCGCGGCCGGCCCCGTCCCCCGCCCCGTCGCCGCGGCCGAGCCCGTCGCCCACGCCCCGGCACCGGTCGCTGCCCGAGCCGGGTAACCCGGCCGGCGCCGCCGCGGTGCCCGCGGCGGCGCAGCCGGTCGACACCGCGCACCCCACGCACGTGATCGGCGACGGCACGCCGGCCAGCTGCACGTCCGCGGCGGTGGTGGCCGCGGTCGCGGCCGGCGGCATCATCACGTTCTCCTGCGGCCCTGACCCGGTCACGATCGTCATGCAGGCCACGGCCAAGGTCGAGAACACCAGTGCCGAGGTGGTCCTGGACGGGGGCGGCAAGGTGACGCTGAGCGGCGGGGACGCCCGCCGGATCCTGTACCTGGACACCTGCGACCCGGCCCAGCACTGGACGACGTCGCACTGCCAGGACCAGGCCGAGCCGCGGCTCGTGGTGCAGAACCTGGCCTTCACCGGCGGCAACTCCACCGGCCAGACCTACGACGGCGGGGGCGGCGGCGCCATCTTCGACCGCGGCGGCCAGCTCACGGTCATCAACTCGTGGTTCACTGGCAACCGCTGCGATCCCACCGGCCCCGACCTCGGCGGGGCGGCGATCCGGGTGCTGAGCCAGTTCGACAACCTGCCGGTGTTCATCGTGCACAGCACGTTCCGCGGCGGCGTGTGCTCCAACGGCGGCGCCCTGAGCAGCATCGGGGTGTCCTGGACGGTGCTCAACAGCGTGATCGCCGGGAACCAGGCCATCGGCTGGGGCGCCAACCCGGCCAGCTCAGGCACCCCGGGCGGCGGCAGCGGCGCGGCCATCTACACCGACGGCGACCTGTACACGCTCACGGTCGACGGCACCGTGATCAAGAACAACACGGCCCGGGAGGGCGGCGGCGCCATCTTCTTCGTCAGCAACGACAACACCGGGACGCTGCGCATCGAGGACTCGACCCTGCGGGACAACCCGAGCCGGGGCTTTGAGACCGCGGGCTACCCAGGCATCTTCTTCCACAGCACCGGGCACCCGGTCGTGGCCGGCTCGGCCCTCAGCTGAGCCCCGCTCGCTTCGCGGCCGGGAGCTCGGCGCGCCTGGTGGCCTTGGCGACGCGGCGGGCCTGCCGCAGCGGCAGGCCGCGCGCCTCCGGCGGGAGCCGCCAGATCGCGCTGCCGCCCAGCAGGTTATAGGTGCGGATCCGGACCAGCGGCGCCCCCGGCCGGGGCCGCGGACGGGGGCCCTCCTCGCCGTTGCCGCCCAGGATCGAGACGTCCTCGACCTCCAGGTTGACGGTGTCGGGCAGGTAGATCACGGCGCCGCCCAGGACCGAGACCGCGTTCACGGTCACCTCACCGTCGCTGATCTCGGCGTCCCGCAGGTCGATCTTGGCCCCGCCCAGGATGGATACGGCGTGGAGCGTGCCGGCCAGGCGGTACCGGCCGCGCCGGCTCGAGCCGGACAGGACGGCAACCATCCACCGGACCGGCTTGCGCGCCACGGCGGGTGCACCCGCCGACGGGAGATCATCGGTGAGGGCCGCCAGGTCGCCTCGGGTCTTCGCCGCGAGGGCCCGGCCGGCGCGCTCCTCAAGCTCGTCGACGGTCAGCCGGCAGGCCGCCGCGTGCTCCGCCAGCAGATCAAGCGCGGCGTGGCGTTCGGCGTCCGAGATCCGGATCTGGTCACCTGGCCCGTGCGGCTGCTGCGGCCGCGATATCTCCGTCATGCGGCGTCCCTCCGCGTCTGCCCCAGCCGGGGCGTCACTTTGCGGTGCCGCACCGATCATGGTAGAGCCCGGCGGGCACGCGCGATATGGCGCACATTGCGCACATCCTGGCCAAGCTCGGTGCCGCGCGCCGCGCCGAGATCGCGGCCTGGTGTGCGACCATCCGACAACAGCGATAAGAACGAGCTCCGGCCGGGGCCCGAGACCGCCCTTGGGGGCAGACATGGATACACCGGAGGTGCTGCGGCGCGGGGTCGAGGAGTTCGGCGCCCGGGTCGCGTGGATCGGCGACGGGCAGTGGGACGCGGCCACCCCGGACACGGAATGGAACGTCCGCGATCTCGTGGCCCACGTGGTGGCGGAGAACCTGTGGGCCGTGCCGCTGTTCGCGGGCTCGACGATCGCCGAGGTCGGTGACCGGTTCGACGGCGACGTCCTCGGCACCGACCCGAAGCGGTCGTGGTCCGAGGCGTCGGGCCCGGCGCTGCTCGCGGTCGGCGAGCCAGGGGTCATGCAGCGCACGGTCCACCTGTCGTTCGGTGACTTCCCTGGTCACGAATACGCGATGCAGCTGTTCGCCGACCACCTGATCCACGCCTGGGACCTGGCCCGGGCCATCGGCGCGGACGAGGGGCTCGACCCGGAGCTGGTCGACACGTGCGCCACCTGGTTCGCGGGCATGGAGGACGGCTACCGCAGCGCGGGCGCGATCGCCGACCGGCCCCCGGTCCCTGACGGCGCCGACGCGCAGACCCGGTTGCTGGCCATGTTCGGCCGCCGCGCGTAGCGGTCGGCCGCACCGGCTGCGGCGGCCGGCCCAGGCCCGGCCGGCGCGCCAGCTCTCAGGTGCGCGCCCGCACCTGATTCGCGCCGGCGAGCTGCGCGCTGAGCATGTCCTTGCGGATCTTGCCGGTTGTGGTGAGCGGGAGGCTGTCGGTGAACAGCCACCGGGTGGGGACCTTGTACCTGGCGAGCTTGCCGCGGCACAGCTCGGTGAGCTCGGCCGCGGTGGGCGGCGCGGGCGAGCAGATGACCGCGCCGACCTCCTCGCCCCAGAACCGGTCGGCGACGCCCACGACCGCGGCGTCGGTGACCTCCGGGTGCCCGAGCAGAACCGCCTCGATCTCGCGGGGGTAGATGTTCTCACCGCCGCGGATGATCATCTCCTTGATCCGGCCCGCGATGCGGCAGTAGCCGCGCTCGTCCATCGAGCCGAGATCGCCGGTGTGCAGCCAGCCGTCGCTGTCGATGGCCGCGGCCGTGGCCTCCTGGTCACCGGCGTAACCGTGCATGACCAGGTAGCCGCGGGTGCAGATCTCGCCGACGGCCCCGCACGCGGCGACCTGGCCGGTGCGCAGGTCGGCGATCTTGACCTCGGTCTGCGGCAGCGGCCGCCCGAGGGTCTCGGCCCGATCGTCGGCGTGGTCGTCGGGCCGGGTCACGGTGATGGAGCAGCTGGACTCGGTCTGCGCGAAAGTGATCACGAATGGCACCCCGAACGCCTCCTCCACCTGCCGGACAAGGTCCGCCGGGACGGTCGCGCCGCCGCTGAGGGCAATGCGCACCGAGCTGAGATCACGCTGGGCCCGGCTCGGGTGGGCGAGCAGGGCCCGCAGCATGGTCGGCACGCCGCCGGTCATCGTGCTGCGGTAGGTCTCGGTGAGCTCCAGCGACAGGGCCGGGTCGAAGTGCGGCATGAGCACGTGGATGCCGGTGCTCTGCACCAGGCCGAGGGTCAGCAGCCCGCAGCCCGCGACGTGGAACAGGGGCATCGGGTGCACGGCGGCTTCCCCGGCCCGCATGCCGATGGCGTCCGCGGCCAGGCGCGCGTTATTGGTCAGCCCGCGGTGGGTGAGCACCGCGGCCTTCGGCCGGCCCGTGGTGCCGGAGGTGTACAGGATCTGCGCGGGGCTGGCCGGGTCGACCTCCGGCAGCCGGGCCCCGTTGCCCGAGGCGCAGAACCGGTCCCAGTCGCCGAGCGGGATCACCTCGCGCAGTTCGGGCAGCCGCCCGCGCGCGGCGGCCAGGATCGGGGCCAGCGAACCGCCGCGGTACGCGTCGGCGTGGATGACGCCGCGCGCCCCCGAGTGCCCGAGCACGTGAGCCAGCTCGTCGGCCTGGTAGGCGGGGTTGACGGTGACCAGTGTCACCCCGGCCAGCCCGGCGGCGAACTCGAGCACCACCCATTCGGGGCAGTTGCCCGCCCACACCGCGACCGGCTCACCGGGCTCGAACCGCGCCCGCAGCGCCCGGGCGCCGCGCTCCGCGTCGGCCAGCAGCTCGGCGTAGGTCCACTGCCGCCTGCGGGCCGGGTCCGGGTCGCCGGCGATCAGCGCGGGCTGGTCACCGGCGCGCTCGGCGGCCGCGCGCAGCACGCCGCCGATGGTGGTCTGGCGAATCGGTGCTGAGGTGTCGGCCGGCCAGTACGCGTCGGCCAGTGGCAGGTCAGGCAGCATGACGGACTCCCTAGGACGGACCGGGCACCACGGGCGGATCGCCCCCGGCGTATCCGACGCTGCCAGCCCGCAGGCCGCGGAGCATCCAGGCGGCGGCCCTGAGATTCTGGCCGGGACACCCTGAAATTAGCCGCAGGCGAGACCCGCCACCGCGCCGCCCGGCCGTCCACCGCGGGCCGCGTTCCCGCAGGTCACCCCGGGCCCGGCGGCCCCCGCGCCCGGCGTAGCCACCACCTGTCCCCCGGCGCCGGGCGATTGCCGCGTCATGGCCCCCGCCGTACGCTTGACCTGCGGCGTCCAGCGCCAAGCACGGGGAAACGAGCATGCGCGACAGTCACCCGGTGATACTGGAACGCGACGGTGAGCTGGCGGTGGCTTCCGCCGCCGCTGCGTCCGCCACGGCGGGACATGGTGCGTTCGTGCTGGTGACCGGGCCCGCCGGGATCGGCAAGACCACGCTGCTCCGTGCGGCCTGCGTCAGCCCGGCCGGCGCGGGCCTGCGGATCCTCACCGCCCGCGGGCTCGCCCTCGAGCGCGGCTTCCCCTACGGGATCGTCCGGCAGCTCATCGAGCCGGTCCGGGCCACGGCCGGGCCGGGCGAATGGGACGACCTGCTGGACGGCGCGGCCGGGCTGGCCGCCCGGGTGTTCGACTCCGCCGCGGCCGGATCTGTCGAAGACGACGTCCCCTACGCGACCACCCACGGCCTGTACTGGCTGATCGCGAACCTCGCCGCCCGCGGCCCGCTGCTGATCGCCGTGGACGACGTGCACTGGGCGGACGCGCCGTCGCTGCGCTGGCTCTCGCACCTCGCCGCCCGCATCGACGGCCTGCCCGCCGCGCTGCTGCTGGGCGTGCGCGACGGCCCGGACGAGCCGCCCATGCTCGATGACCTGCGCGCCAGCCTGAGCTGCAGGCAGGTGCCCCTCGCCCCGCTCGGCCGCGAGGCGACCGCGACCCTGGTGCGCGGGTGGATCGGCGAGCGGGCCGACGCACGGCTGTGCCAGGCCTGCCACGCCAGCACCGGCGGGAACCCGTTCCTGCTCGCGTCGCTGGCCACAGCGCTGCGCGGGGCCGGCGGAGACCTGCTCGGGCAGGTGGAAAGCCTCGGACCGCAGCCGGTCGCCCAGGCGGTGCTGCGCCGGGTGGGCCAGCTGGGCGAGGGCGCCGACCGCCTGGCCCGGGCCCTGGCCGTCCTCGGCGGCCCGGCCCCGCTCCGGCACGCCGCCGCGCTCGCGGGCCAGGACCTGCCTCAGGCGGCCCGCCTGGCCGACCGCCTGCGCGCGGCCGACGTGCTGGCGCCCGGCTCGATGCTCGAGTTCGCGCACCCCATCGTGCGGGCGGCCATCTACGAGTCGATACCACCCGGCGAGCGGGCGCTGGCTCACGCCGAGGCCGCCCTGCTGCTGGAACGGGACGGCGCCGACCCGGAACGGCTCGCGCTGCACCTGCTGCGCAGCGAGCCGGCCGGCGACTCGCGCGTGACGGACCTGCTGCGCGCGGCGGCCGCGGCGGCCAGCGGCCGCGGCGCGCCCGGGACGGCCGCCGAGTACCTGCGCCGCGCCCTCGACGAGCCGCCCGATCCCGCTATCAGGCCGGCCGTGCTGCTGGACCTAGGGCTCGCGCTGGCCGGTGAGCGCAGCCCCGACGCGGTGGCCGTGCTGCGTGAAGCGGTCCGCCTGTCCCCGACCCCGGCCGAGCACGCGACCGTGGCCCTGCGCAGCGCGCGGGTCCTCGGACTCTGGGCCTACCACGACAGCGTGAACGTCATCTGCCGCGGAGCCCTCGCCGCCGGGGACGTACTCGACCCGGCCACCGCGGACAGCCTGGAGGCCGAGCTGTTCGCGAACTCCACGATCAGCGCGGCCACCGCCGGCGAGGCCAGGGCGCGGGCCAAGGACCGGCTGGCCGACCCGGACGCGCCCGTCACCTGGCGCGTGAACGACGCCCTCGAGGCGACCAACATCGCCCAGCCGGCCAGCGAGATCCTGGCCCGCCTGGCCCCGGTGCTCGACAGCGGCTTCCGCGGTATCGCCCCTGACTCCCTGACCGCGGTCTACGCCCTGCTCGCCCTGATCTGGAACGACGAGCTTGGCGTCGCCAGCCAGGTCTGCGACACGGTCCTGTCCACGGCGCGCGAGCGGGGCTCGATGAGCATGGTGGCCCACGTCAGCTGCCTGCGCTCGATGATCATGCGGCGGTTCGGGCAGCTGGAGGACGCCGCCACCGACGGCCTGCTGGCCCTGGAGTTCAAGCTCGCGACCTCGCCGCCGCTCGCCGTCGCCTGGGCCGCCGGAATCACCATCGAGGCGCTCACCCGGCTCGGCCGCCTCGACGAGGCGGAAGCCATCGCCGCGGCCGCCGCGGACGTCGACCCGCCCGCCGGCTGGATCCACACGCTGGCCTTCCTGCAGGCGCGCGGCGCGCTCCGGGTCGCACAGCAGCGCCCTGCCGACGCCCTGGACGACCTGATCACAGCGGGCGACGGGTGGTGCGCCCTCGATATCAGCAGCCCGGCGATCGCCTCCTGGCGCACCGCCGCGGCCGCCGCGCACCTTGCGCTCGGCCACCAAGACGAGGCGGCCGCGCTCACCGGTGAGCAGCTTGCCCTCGCGCGCCAGGCGGGAGCGCCGATCACGCTCAGCGCGGCGCTGCGGGCGCACGCCGGGGCCGGGTGCGGGCCGGCCGAGGAGTATCTGGCCGAGGCGATCAGCCTGCTGGAATCCGGGCCGGCCCGGCACGAGCTGGCCCTCGCGCTCGCCGATCTCGGGTCGTGCCTGCGCCGGGCCGGGCGGCGCACCGAGGCCAGGACCCCGCTGCGCCGCGCCCTGGATCTCGCGCAGCGCACCGGCGCCGCGCCGCTCGCCGACCGGGCCAGGCAGGAGCTGCTCGCGGCCGGAGCCCGGCCCCGGCGCACGGCCCTGACCGGCCCGGACGCGCTGACCAGCACCGAACGGCGGGTGGCCAGGCTGGCCGCGGACGGGCTGTCCAACCGGCAGATCGCCCAGCACCTGTTCATCACCCAGGCCACCGTGGAGACCCACCTGCGGCACGCGTTCGGCAAGCTCGGCGTCACCTCACGGGCTGAGCTGCCCGGCCAGCTGGGCGGCTGAGGCCGCGCCGGGCTCGAGGGCGATAGCCGCGCCCCGTTCTGAGGCTGCCGCCGCGCGGGTGGCAGCACCACCAGCGCGCGGCGGGCCGACGTTCCCTTGTGGCACGGGCCGGCGTCCCCTTGTGGCGCGCCGGCCCTCCGCCCGCTCTCCGCGGGAGGATCTTCCTGTCCTTTCCCGCAGGTGCTCTCGTCATGAGCTCGCCTTGGGGCTCGTGAGGTCGTAGACGGTCGTCCCGCCGACGGTCTTGGCCGTGAAGTGCGCCTCGACCCACGCGGTGATCTGCGACCCGTCACCGCCGCCGGGGCCGGCCTGCGACCCACCGGGCCCGCCGCCGGATTCACCAGCCTCACCGCGCGTCCCGCCGGCGAGCTCGCCGCTGGACCGGCCGACGCCGCCGCCGGCGCCGCTACTCACGAAATAGTGGATCTTGTGCTCGGAGACGAGCTTCTTGAACTCGGTCAGGGACGGCGCCGGGTCGCTGCCGCTGAAGCCGCCGATGGCCATGACCGGCTCGCCGCCAGTGCTGAGCTCCAGCGAGGCCGCGCTGGCCGAGCCGACCGTCGCCGCGGCCCACCGGTAGCCGGACGCGCCGCTCTTGAGCAGCCTGATGACAGCGCTGCCGGCGCCGCCAGCGGCTCCGCCCGGCGAGCCGCCCATCGCGCCACCCGGTGCGCTGCCCTCGGTCCCGGCCTTCGTGCCGCCCGGGGCGCCGCGCGCGTTCCCGCCCGTCGTGCCGCCGGCTCCCGCGCCCGGCGCGGTGCCCGCTCTCCCGGCCGGGCCGCCGGGGCTGGTGCCACCGTCCTGCTGGCCCGCGGCGCCGGGAAACCCGCCGCGGCCGGATGCCGCGCCGCCAGGACTCCCGAAGGACGAGCCGGCCGTGGGCCGGCCGACGGGATCGACCCGCCGTGCGCGGTCGCCGCGGTGTCGATGCTGTAGGCCAGCGGACCGCCCAGCGCCCCGATCAGGGCCAGTGATACCGGAGCGACCGCCAGGGCCGTGCGGCCGCGGGCCGTGACCCCCCGCAGGGCCGGCCCGGCCAGAATCAGCCCGGCCGCGCCGAGTGCCGCGATGACGATCACCACCCGGAGCCACGGCAGCCAGGACGGGCTGCGGTCGAGCAGAACCCAGGCCCAGGCGGCGGTCACCGCCAGCGCGACGGCCAGCGTGACCCGGGCGAAGCTCGTGTGCCTGATGCGCCAGAGCCCGGTCGCGCCGATGCCAGTCAGTGCGCCGATCGCGGGAGCGAGGGCGATCGTGTAGTACGGGTGGATGATGCCGGACATAAAGCTGAACACCAGCCCGGTCACCAGCAGCCATCCGCCCCACAGCAGGGCCGCGGCCCGGGTGCGGTCGGTCCGAGCGGCGTGCCTCGACACCCACAGCATGACCGCCAGGGCGATCAGGGCCGCCGGGATCAGCCAGCTGACCTGCCCGCCCATGTCGGCCTGGAACAGGCGGACGATCCCCGTCGCCCCGCCGAACGCGCCTCCGCCGGGCCCGCCCCCGCCCCCGCCAGCTCCGCCGCTGCCGCCGGTGATCCTGCTGAGGCCGTTGTAGCCGAAGGTGAGCTGCAGGATGTTGTTGTCGGTCGAGCCGCCCACGTAGGGCAGGCTGGCGGCCGGGGTGAGCAGGTCGACTGCCACCCACCAGCCCGCGGCGGCCAGGAGCGCGGCGCCGGCGACGAACGTTTGCCAGATGCGCTTGCCGAGGCCCGGCCGACCCGCCCACAGGTACGCCAGCGCGAACGCGGGCAGCACCAGGAAGGCCTGCAGCATCTTCGTGAGGTAACCCAGGCCGAGCAGAGCCCCGGCCAGGGCCAGCCACCGCGTCCGGCCGGACTCGATGGCCCGGGTGGTGCCGTAGGCGGCCAGCGTCATGACCAGGACCAGCAGTGCGTCGGGGTTGTCGAAGCGGAACATCAGGGTGGCCACCGGGGTGAGTGCCATCACGGCCCCGGCGATGGTCGCCGCCGCGGGCCCGAACCAGCGGCGGACCGTCGTGTAGAGCACACCCACCGTGGCCACGCCCTCCAGGGCCTGCGGCAGCAGCAGGCTCCAGGAGCTGAGGCCGAAGATGCGGGCGGACAGCTCCATGACCCACAGGAAGGCCGGGGTCTTGTCGACGGTGATGAAGTTGCTGGAGTCCAGCGAGCCGAACAGGAACGCCATCCAGCTCTTGGTGCCGGCCTGGACGGCGGCGGCGTAGAACTCGTTGGCCCAGCCGCTGCGGCTCAGGCCCACCATGTAGAGCAGGGCGGTGGCCAGGAGCAGGCCCAGCAGCGCGGGCCTGGCCCACACCGGGTCGCCCGCCCGGCCGCGCAGCAGCCGGGCCACGCGCCCCCGGGCCCGGCCCGCGCGGACGTCTCCCCGGACCGGGCTGGGTTCGGGGGCCGGGCTGGGGTGGGGAGCCGGGCTGGGCTGGGTGTAGCTGGCGTTCATCGCGCGTCACCTCCCGGGCTGGCGGCGAGCCGGACCAAGGCGGCCTCCTGGTTTCCGGCACCCGGCGGCGCGCTGCCGTCCCGGCCGGGCGAGCGGCCCGGGCGGCCGCGGAAGACCCAGCGCCGGTAGAGCACGAACCGGACGATGGTCGCGACCAGGTTGGCCGCGACGAGCACGGTCACCTCGGCCGCCCGGCCCGGCCGTCCCACGGCCGTGTGCAGGGCGATGAGGGCCCCGGAGGTGAGCCCGAGCCCGATGCCGAACGCGATCAGCCCGCGCACCTGGTGCCGGGCGGCGTGCGCCCGGCCCCTGATCCCGAACGTGACGCGCCGGTTGGCGGCGGTGTTCGCCACCGCGGTGACCAGCAGGCTGATGGCGTTCGCGGCCTGCGCGGCCATGGCCGTACGGAGCAGGAGGTACAGCAGGGCATAGGCCACGGTGCTGGCCACACCGATGGCCAGGAAACGCCCCAGCTGCCCGGCCAGGCCACGCCTCCGGTCATCAGGCCCGGCCCGCAACCCGGGAGGCGCGGCATTCCCCAGCGAAGGGATGTTCAGCCAGAGCCACATGGTTTTCCTTTCGTCTAAGGCGCGAAGGCCCTGCTCCGTCACCTCTTACGGAAAGAATTACTCGCTGGGGTTCTGACGACTTCTTGCCACTGCTAGGTATTTCCTCTGAGCACCGCGCAGAATTCTGAGATGAAACTCAGACCTAATCCGTGATTTCCCCTCAGAAAAGCACGCTCGCGGAATTCATCGCCTTTTCCGTGCCCGGCGGGTCAGCGCCGCGCTACCTGTTCCTGAAGATGGTGAACAGGACCCGCAGTACGAGGATGCTGGCCACGAGGAGCAGGTTGTAGCCAATCACCTGGTTGAGACTGACCCCCGGGGCGATCGCGGGGCCGCCTGGCGCACCGAGCAGCAGCGCCGCGATGATGCCGGACGCCGCACCCAGCAACGTCAGCAGGAACTGGTGGCTCAGGCCGGTGACCACCGCGCGGTCCCGCTCGTCGGCGAACAGCCTCACGTTGAGGCTCAGCCTGCCCTGTTCCAGCGCGCCGGTAATGCGATCGAGCCGGCGCGGCAGCCGGCGCAGCACAGGAAGCAGCGCGAGCAGTTCATCGGCGGCGGTCTTGGGCACGGTTTCCGGCGTCAGCTGCGTGGTCACATGCGCGGCCGCGTACTGGCGTGCTTGCGTGACGATGTCAAAGTCGGGCGACAGTTCGGTGAGCGTGCCCTCCAGGGTGGCGAGGGCGCGCAAGACGGTGCCGACCTCGGGCGGGATGGCCAGCTCGAAGCGGGCCGCCAGGCGGAACAGGTCGGTAAAGATCTCAGCCGATGCCGGAAGGCCGACCGCGAGGTGGCGCGCCATGAACTGGCCGAGGGCTCGTTCCAGCTGCTGCTCGTCGATGTCCACCGTGCGGGTGACCAGTTCCAGCAGGGCGTCGCGGAGCGCGGCGGGATCACCGCGCCCGACGGCGAGCAGCAGGTTCTGCAGCGCGGCCCGCTGCTGGGCGTCCAGGCGGCCGACCGACCCGAAGTCGAGCAGGGCCAGCCGGCCGTCGGTGAGCAGCATGACGTTGCCCGGATGCGGGTCGGCGTGAAACACCCCGCCCTCGGTGATCTGGTACACCATGCTGCGCAGCAGTGCGGTGGTCAGCTCGGCCCGGTCCAGTCCCCGGTCATCGATCAGATGCCCGGCTGCGCGCAGGCTGACCCCGTCCAGCCACTCGATGACCAGCACGTGCTCGGTGCACAGCTCCTCGCGCACGGCGGGAAGCACCACCGGAACACGGCCCACGGCCCGCTGCTGGCCCGGCCAGGTCGACGCGATGACCGCCATGTTGCGCGCCTCCACCCGGAAGTCGAGTTCTTCCCGTATCGCGGCGGCGAAGCCGCTGGCCACTCCGACCGCGCCCACCGCGCGCGCCCACTGGGTGCGCTTCTCGAGCCTGGCCGCCAGGCGCTGCAGGATGTCCAGGTCCTGCTCCACTGTGGTCCGGATCCCCGGGCGCTGGACCTTTACGGCCACGTCGGCACCCGGGCCGACGCCGCGCAGCCGGGCCTTGTGCACCTGGGCAATGGATGCGGCTGCGGCCGGCTGCGGCTGCAGTTCAGCGAAGACCTCCGCCACCGGTACCCCGAGCGCCTCGGTTATCACCTGCTCGACCTGTGCCCACGGCGCCGGCTCGGCCCGGTCCTGAAGCCGCGCGAGTTCAGCGGTGAACTCGTCCGGGAGCAGGTCATGGCGCGTGGACAGCAGCTGGCCCAGCTTGGTGAACGTCACCCCGCCCGCCTCCAGCGCACTGCGCAGCGATGACGCGAGCGCGGCCCGGCTACCAGCCGCGTCCGTGTGGCGCAGCCGCCGTCCGTGCAGGTAAGGGCCCAGCCCGTGCTGCACCGCGATCCGGCTGATCTGCGAGTAGCGCCGTGACCGGGCCAGCGCGCGGCGCGTGTTGCGGACCACGTCTACCGGCTGTGGCCCGGTCCCGCTGGGAACCAGCACCTCCGCCGCCACTATAAAGATCATCGCGACGACCAGCGGGATGCCCAGCGCCACGGTGAAGAATGCGGCCACGTGCCCGGTCTGGGCCGGCAGCAACCACCGGCCGAACAGCTCGGCGGCCGCGAAGCCGAGCAGCCCGGCGACCAGGGCCCGCAGCGTGCCCACCGGCCGCCCGAGTAGCCGCCGCGCTGTCCAGGCCAGGCACGCGACCAGCACCACGCTGATGACCAAGACGGCGATTGTCATGACAACCCCGCCCACCGGCGACGACTGTGCAGCCAGCAGCATCACTTCGTTCCCGGCGGTCGTTCAGGCAAAGGAAAGAAACGCATCAGGCGGGTGCGCCCAGCGGTGCCCCGTGGCTTCTGAAACCTGGGTGATCGCCGCCGGTCCCCGCCCGTGTTTGGGACCAGTCCCATACTCCGCCCTGCGGTCACCGCGTGTCGTCACCCACCCGGGGGTGAGTCCCGGGGCCGACCTCATGCCGCGCTATCACCCGCCGAAGGGTGAATCGCCGCGGGCCCGGCGGTGCTTCAATCCAGATGGTGGTAATTTTCGGCTTCGGGCCAGGCAAGCAGGAAGACCTCGGCGAGGTCGCGCTTGTCGTATGCCCGAACTGCCACAACCAGGTCTTCCTGCACCACGTCCGGTCCAAGAAGACGGTGCGGCTCTACTTCGTCCCCGTCGTGCCCTACGGCACGGACGACTACCTGGTGTGCCCCATCTGCAGCCGGGGCCTGCAGCTGAGCCGCACCCAGCTGAGCCACGTCCGCACGATGTCCAGTGCGACCGCGGCGTTCCGCACCGGGCGGCTCCCCGAGGCCCAGTACCAGGCGCAGGTCGAGCGGTTCTGGCACCTGCTCGGGGTGAATGCGGCGGGTCAGCAGTTCACGGCACCCCCCAGTGCCGCCGCACCCGCCCCGCCGGGCGCCTCGGGCCAGCCAGCCCCCGGCCCGCCTCCCGCCCCAGCGCAGCCGAGCGCCCCGCCACAGTCGGCTGTCCCGCCGGCCGCCCCTGCCCAGCCCCCGCCCGGGGCTGCCGATGACGGGGCGCCGTGGATGTCGCAGCTGCTCACGCTCAGCCAGCTGCACGAGCAGGGCGTGCTCTCCGACGCCGACTACGAGGCGGCCAAGCGGCGCATTCTTGACCAGAAGTAGCCAAGCCGTGAACGCGGGCCGCTGCTTCGCGCAGACCGTGGTCGTCCTGGCCTTGTTCTCGGTCGGGCGCGCGCTCGGCCTGCTCGGCCCGCCCGTGCTGGCGGTCAGCCTGCTCACCGCGGCGCTGGTCGTGATCGCCTGGACCGCGGGCGCGACACTCCCAGACCTGGGGCTTAGCCGGGCAGATACGCCCGCGGGACTGCGGTACGGCGCCGCCGCGTTCGGGGCCGTCTTGCTGGTCCTGGTGGCGGCGGCCGTGATACCGGCCACGAACGGCTTCCTGCATGATTCGCGGGCGGAGATCAGCGGCGGGAGGCTGCTCTACGAGCTTGGGGTGTCGATCGTGCTGCTCACGGCGATCCCCGAGGAGCTCGCCTTCCGCGGTGTCCTGCTGGGGTCGGCGGTCAGGCTCTGGGGTCCATGGCGCGCGGCGCTGGTCACCTCCGCACTGTTCGGCCTCTGGCACATCGCGCCCACCCTGCACACGATGTCGGACAACCGTGCCGTGAGCGGCGCGGCCGCCAGCACCGGCGGGCAGGTGCTGCTGGTGCTCGGCTCGGTCGTGGTGACGTTCCTCGCCGGCCTCGTGTTCTCCTGGCTCAGACTCCGGTCCAGGAGCCTGATCGCCCCGGTCATGGCGCACGTCGCGACCGACGGCCTCGCGCTCGCCGTCGCGTGGTTCGCGGTCCACCACAACCTGAGGTAAACCCGACCGGCCCGGTGCCAGACCCTCGCGCGGCTATCTCACGCCCGTGATGATTTTGCTGAGGCTGGCCAGATCCTGGGACGTCATCCCGGCGGGCCGCATCACGGCGTTCCAGCCGTAGACGTACTCGCCGGAGTATGTGTGGCCGTGGCCGCCAGGAACGCCGGTGGCGAACGGAAGATCGGCCGTAACCTGCCAGAACGTCACGAACGGCATCCAGAACATGCCCTTGAGCACGTCCTGGCCTGGAGGCTCGCTGATCCAGTCCGGCTCGCTGAAGATCAGATGCGGGCTCCACCAGACGATGGGATCAGACGGGTGCATCAGGTAGAGGACCCGGCTGCCTGTCCAGGGCTTGCCCTCCGGCGGGATGCCCTTCGCCGGGTTGTTCGTGAACCGCACGATCCGCCCGTCCTGGTAGACGGGCTGGACCTCGGGACTGCCCGCGTCGCGATGGTCGCTGAACTCCCGGAACAGCGTGTTGAAGTTGGGCGGCCCCGCGAACAGGATGCCGTCGGTGCGATTGCTCATGTCGTATTCACCGCTGAACGCGGCCTCGCCGCCGAACGACCCCAGGCTCTCCCCCGCCACGAACAGCCGGGGGCGCTGGTCGGGCGGCAGTTTCGACCAGGCGCCGTACACCACGTCGAACAGCGCACGGCCCGCCTCTCGGGCCTTCGACTGGTCGACCAGGTAGGAAATCCAGGACGGCAGGTAGGAGTACTGGATAGCCACGGTCGCCGCGTTGCCGCCGGTGAGGTACTCGAAGCTGTCCACCAGCGCGGGGTCGACCCAGCCGCTGCCGGTGGTCGTCACCACGAGCAGGTCCTTGCGCTTGAACCCGCCCGCGCGCTTGAGGTCGTCGACGGCCAGCACGGCCCGGGACTCCGCGTCCTTGGCCGACGCCAGCCCGGCGTAGGCCCGGATCGGCTCCATGGCCGGGCGGTGGGTGAACTTCTCGATATCGCTGACCGATGGACCCTTGCCGATGAAGTTGCGGCCCTGCCAGCCCAGCGAATTCCACGGCACGAGCGACCCGGGGCCGCCGGAGCGCAGGCTGGTCGTGGGCTGGTGCACCCCCTCGGCCGTCTTGGTGTCGCGGACCGAATAGGCCTCGTTCATAACGCCGACGAAACCGTCGAGCAGCAGGCCGGTGACGATCAGGTAGACGACGCCCGCCACCACGATCCAGCCGACCGCCCGGGCGGCACGCGGCCCGGCCCAGCGTTGCAGCAGGCCTGCCAGCCATCGGTACACGCCCCGGACACCGCGCCCGATCATCAGGAAGAGGCAGAACACCAGCGCCGCGATGAAGGGGGAGGCGATGACGAGCGGGATGCTGTAGTCGGTGACCCCCATCAGCTTCCTGATCTCGTACTGCCAGTACTGCCCGAGCCCGAAGGCCACCACGAACAAGACAACCGCGCTGATAAAGAACGTGCGCCAGGCCCATCTCCGCGGACGCCGGGGGTCCCGGTCGGCGAAGGCACGCCAGATCGATGCCGCGAGTACAGCGACCCCGTAGCCGATGGCTCCGGTGATGCCGCAAATCACGCCCTGGATGACTCCGCCCCGCGGGAGCAGCGAGGGCGTGAAGGAAAGGCACGCGAAAATGAGCCCACCCCAGCAGCCGGGAAGCGTGACGTAGAGCAGTTTCCTGCGCCTCGCAGGTTCTGGTGACGGCTTGGGCTCCTCGGCCGCGGATGCCTCCGCTGGGGCCTGCGCGGTAGCGGCCGGCCGATGGGCTTCGGCCGGATCGGCGGCGGACTGGGTCGCCGTGTCTGCGCGCTCACCTGGTGGCGTACCGGCCGGCGGCTGCGGTATCTCCGGCGCCATGACTGCCTCCTCGACGACCGCCCGACGGCTGCACGCCAGGCGGTACGGGCTTCGCTATGACCGCTCAGCGGCCTTTGCGCCCGATCGTGTCGAGGAGTCTCGGGACCCACCACACCCTTTTGAGGGTGATTCCTGCCGCGGCTGACGCCGCGCGCCGCGGGCGGGCCGTACGCCGGAGAACGGAACGGCTACCAGACCTTGGTGAGAAGCCAGAAGGTGGCCCCCGTCCCCACTCCGTAGGCGAGGTGGGCAGTCAGGTCCGTGGCCAGGGTCTTCGCGTCGTACTCCCAGATCGGCTTGTAGAGCTCTCCCTCCGGGAGGATGAGATAACCGGAGACCCAGACCGTTGCTCCCAACGGCAAGCCGTACCCGACACGCGGCCGGCGGGCCGACCCGGCCAGGATGCCGTAGAGCGCTCCCCAGCCCGACCCATAGGACCAGTGCATGAAGGTGCTGACGGGGAAGGCCCAGCGGTCGGGAAGTTCGCGCTGCGTGAAGCCCTCAATCAGGCGCTTCCCGACCTGGCCCGGGTCGGGTGCCTTTTCCCAGCTGCCGACCGGCGCGAACTCCCACCCCAGCGGGCTGTCCTTGCCGCCGGTGCGGCGGTATTTCAGGTAGTGAACCGCGTCCAGGCAGACGGTCCCGACCGCCCCGGCCAGGGATCCCGCCACGACGGCCGCGAGCGGTGTCATCGAGTGCTTTCTGCTGCTCATCCGGTGTCCAATCCTTGGGGCGGCCCCAACCTGCCCTTATCGCGGTCCAAGCCAGGCCAGCGCCGCCGTGACCAGAGCCTCGGTGCCGGTCCGCAGGGTGGGCTGCAGCGGGGGCAGGAACTTCGGCGAGTGGTTAGTCGTGAGGTCCTGGAGGCGCCCGGCCTTCTCGGCGGCGCGGTAGGTCTTCTCATCGGTGAACCCGATGCCCCAGTACGCATAAGGCACACCCGCGGCATTGGGAATGTTGCTGAAGTCCTCGCTGACGGTCTGCCGCTCCATTTCGCCGGCGTGGTCGCCGAAATGGGCGGCGAAGGCGGCCGCCACCCGGTCCGTGGTGGCGGGGTCGTTGTCGGTGAGCGGGAAGCTGCCGACGGTGTCGAAGTCAGCGTCCCTGGGTGAGCCGGAGGCCTGGCCCTCGCCGCGCACGATCCGCTGGATGGCCGCGAGCATGCGCTGGCGTGATTGCTGCGAGTAGCTGCGCAGATTCAGCTCCAGCAGGGCGTGGTCAGGAATGAGGTTGCTCCTGGTGCCGGCCTGGACACTGCCGACAGTCACCACCGCGATCTCCCCGGGCGGGCTCTCGCGGGACACGATCGTCTGCAGCCGGACGATGATCATGGCCGCGAGCACTACGGGGTCGATGGTGTGCTGCGGCATGGCGCCATGGCCGCCCTTCCCGTACACGGTCACGTTGATGCTGTCTTCCGTCGCCATGAAGGGCCCGGAACGTGTGCCGACCGTCCCGGCGATGCCGGGCAGCGCATGCTGGGTCAGGGCAACGCCGGGGGCGGGGATGCGCTTGAACAGGCCGTCGTCGACCATGGCCTGGGCGCCGTCGCCGGTCTCCTCGGCAGGCTGGAAGAGCGGGAGCAGGGTTCCGCTCCAATGGCCGCGGTGATCGGTCATGAGCTTGGCCATGCCGAGCAGGCAGGACATGTGCATGTCGTGGCCGCAGGCATGGGCCACCGGGACCTCGTGGCCGGCGGCATCCTGGCCGGTCGCGGTGCTCGCGTAGGCCACGCCGGTGTCCTCCCTGACGGGCAGCGCGTCCAGTTCGGCCCGGAGCAGCACGGTGGGGCCGCTGCCATTGGCGAGCACGCCCACCACCCCCGTACCGCCGATGCCCGTGTGGACCGTGAAGCCATAGTCCTGCAGTTTCCCTGCGACGCGCTGGGCGGTGCGGTGCTCCTGGTGGGACAGCTCGGGATGCTCGTGCAGATCCTTGTAGAAAGCCTCCTGGCCGGCCTGGAGGTCGTCATAGCCGGACAGGATCTCCTCGACGCTGCTCATCGTTGCCGCCTTTGCGCTGGAACTCGTATCTCGCCGATGGACTGCGCTGCTACTCGATGTCCAGGTCCCGCAGGTTGGTCTTGGTCAGCTCGAGGAGTTCCCTGCCCTCACCCGAGAGGACGGTCCTAGTTGCGTAAAGGGTGAAGCCCTTGATCTGGCCGTAGGTGAGCTTGGGTGGCAGGGCGAGCTCATGGCGATCGGTGCGGACGTCGACCAGGGCCGGGCCGTCATGCCCGAAGGCGGCTCGCAGCGCGTCCTCGAGCTCGTCCGCCTTGTCGACCCGCGCGCCGAACAGCCCCGCCGCCCGGGCGATCCCGGCGAAGTCGGGGTTGTCCAGGTCGGTGCCGTAGGTGACGATCCCGGCGGCCTTCATCTCCAGCTCCACGAACGACAGCGCGCCGTTATTGAACACGACGACCTTGACCGGGAGCTTCTGCTGGCGGAGCGTGATCAGCTCGCCGAGGAGCATCGCGAGCCCCCCGTCGCCCGACAGCGTGACGACCTGCCGGCCAGGCTGGCTGGCCTGGGCGCCGATGGCCTGCGGCAGCGCGTTGGCCATGGACCCGTGGTTGAACGAGCCGATCAGCCGGCGCCTGCCGTTCATGTGCAGGTAGCGGGCGGCCCAGATGCAGGGCGTGCCCACGTCGGCGGCGAAGACCGCGTCGGCGGCGGCCAGCCGGTCGATCGTGGCCGCGACGAACTGCGGGTGCAGCGGCGCGCGATGCCGGCCGCCTTCGGCGAGCTTGTCCAGCCGGGTGCGGGCCCGCCGGTAATGAGCGGTCATCCGGTCCAGGTGCGCCGAGTCGGTCTTGGCGGTGATCAGCGGCAGCAAGGCGTCGATGGTGTCCCTGACCGTACCCACGAGCGGGACATCGACGGCCACCCGCCGGCCGATCTGCTCACCGCGCACGTCGACCTGGATCACCGGCACGCCGTCCGGGTAGAACGGGCGGTAGGGGAAGTCGGTGCCGAGCATGAGCAGCGCGTCGCAGTGCTCCATCGCCCGGTAGCCCGAGCTGAAGCCGATCAGCCCGGTCATCCCTACGTCGAACCGGTTGTCGTACTCGACGAACTCCTTACCGCGGAAGGCATGCAGGACCGGCGCTTGCAAGGCTGTCGCGGCCGCGATGAGCTGGTCGTGCGCGCCCGCGCACCCGGCCCCGGCCAGGATGGTCACCCGCTTGGCAGAGTTCAGCACCTCAGCCGCTGCCGCCAGCGAAGCCCCGTCGGGCCGGATAACTGACGTCGTCGCCCGCACCGGATTCGCCTTCGCGCCCGCCGGGACGTCGGCGAAGAACACCCCGCCCGGGATGACGACGACGGCGACCCCGCCGCGCTCCAGGGCCGTGCGCATCGCGATCTCCAGGACCCAGGGCATCTGCTCTGGCACGCTGACCAGCTCGCAGTAGACGCTGCACTCACGGAAGAGATCCTGCGGATGCGTCTCCTGGAAGTACTCCGAGCCGATCTCCTCTCCCGGGATCTGCGCGGCGATCGCCAGTACCGGCACCCGGCTGCGGTTCGCGTCGAACAGGCCGTTGATCAGGTGCAGGTTGCCCGGCCCGCAGCTCGCCGCGCAGACCGCGAGCTCGCCGGTCAGCGCCGCTTCGCCGGCCGCCGCGAACCCCGCGGCCTCCTCGTGCCGCACGTGCTGCCAGGAGATGCCGCCGTCCCGGCGCAGCGCGTCGGTGAACCCGTTGAGCGAGTCACCTGGAATCCCGTACACCCGGCGCACACCAGACGCCTTCAAGGTCGCCACAATCACATCAGCCACGCTGGATGCCATGAGCCGCCCCTTCTGCCGCTGAACCACGTGCCGCAATCGCAGTCACTTTGAGACTCGCTCCGGAAGGTGCGATCTGCAAGCGTTTGCGCGACTATGTGCGCCTCGGGCGGGAGCGCCGGGCGGATCCCGTCAGGCGGCGGCGCCGGGGCGGGCGCCGGCTGGGTGAGGCGGGCGCGGGATCCAGCGGGAGACCGTGCGCCGGTAGGCCTCGTACTGCTCGCCGAAGCGGCGGCGCAGCCTCGGTTCCTCGTAGCCGATGACGAGCAGGTGGAACGCGACCGCGAGCACACCGGTGTACACCAGCAGAGGCAGCGAGAGGAACAGCCACGCCTCGCCGGCCACGATCAGCAGCGCGGCGATGTAGATCGGGTTGCGGACCCAGCGGTAGGGCCCGGCCGCGACGACCTGGCGCGGCGCGTCCCACACGCCCGGTGTCCCCCGGCCCACGACCGCGAACTTGCGCACGCACGCTATGTACAGCGCGACGCCGATGGCGATGAGCGGGACGGCGTACCACGCCGCCGGGGTGGGGGACGCGCCGTCCATGGTGAGGACCAGCCAGGGCACGTACACGCCGCCCGCGCCCGGCACGACGATGCTGAACAGGATGTTGCGTATCGCGAGACTCATCAGGCCCGCACCTCCGCTCTCTGCGCCGCCAGCAGTTCGGCGTCCAGGTCGCGATGCCGCATGCGGCGGGGCAGGGCCAGCATGCCCAGACACACCAGGACTAGCAGGCCGGCGCCATAGCCCAGGACGATGGCGAAGGTCCTGGCGAAATTGTGCGCGAAGACCACGCCGACCAGGGCGTAGCCGAGCGCCATGCCGACCTGCTGGACGGTGCTCAGCAGCCCGGAACCCGATCCCGCGTCCGGGACGGGGACGCCGGTCAGGATCAGGTCGACCATCGGCGCGACCACCAGGCCGAACCCGAAGCCCGTGATCACCAGCGGCGCGGCCATCGCCCAGGAACTGATCGCCGGACCGTACTGTGCATCGGCCGCGGCGTAGCCGGCGAACCCGGCCGCGTTCAGCAGCGCCCCCGCTATCAGCACCCAGCGACCGAACCGCGGCGTGAGCACCTGCACCGACAGGCCAGCGCCGGCCGCGGCGCCGGCCGCGAACGTCACCGCGGTCAGCCCGGCGTGCAGCGCGGTCCAGCCCAGCCCGACCTGCATGTAGAGCATCCAGGCCAGGAAGAAGCCGCCGAGCGCGATCCAGAAGATCAGCCAGATCGCCATGCCCGCGCTGAACGTCCGGGCCCGGAATAGGCCGAGCGGGATCAGCGGCGACCCCGCCGTCCTCGTGCGCCACCGCTCGTAGCCGACAAAGATCACCAGCACGGCCGCCGAGCCCGCCATGAGCAGGAAGGTCCAGGCGGGCCAGCCCAGGGCCCGGCCTTCGGTCACCGGGTAGACCAGCATCAGCACGCCGGTTATGGCCAGCGCCATGCCGACCAGGTCCAGCCGGGGTGCCGCCGGTGACCGTGACTCCCGGATGACCTGCCATCCGGCGACCATGGCCGCGAGCCCGACCGGGATGTTGATCAGGAAAATCGGGCGCCAGCCCAGGCCGGCCACATTCCAGCGGAGCAGCAGGCCCCCCGCGATCAGCCCGGCCGCGGACGCCGAGCCCAGGATGCCGCCCCAGATGCCGAAGACCTTGCCCCGTTCCTGCGGCGGGAAGGTGACATGGATGATCGCCAGGATCTGCGGGACCATCAGTCCGGCCATCGCGCCCTCGAAGAACCTGGCCCCGATGAGCATGGCCGGGCTGACCGAGACGCCGCACAGCACCGAGGCGATGGTGAAGCCGGCCACGCCGGCCAGGAAGAGACGCTTGCGCCCGAAGATGTCGCCAAGCCGGCCGCCGGTGATCAGGACCGCGGCGAACCCCAGAACGTACCCGGACACGATCCACTCGATCTGCGTGTAGGCGGCGTCCAGGTCCTTCAGGATGGTCGGGATCGCCACGTTGACAATCGTCACGTCGAGCAGGTCCATGAACCCGGCGGCGAGCACGACCACCAGGGCCACCCACCGCCACCGGTCCGGGGCCGGCGGGCCGGCGCGGTGGGCGGGGGCCAGGCCCGCACCGGGCAGGCCCGGGTCAGCGCTGGGAGTCACAGCCGCCCGGCCCGCTCCGCGGGCGCTGAGGTCTGGCCGGGCTTCCTGGCCACCGTCCGGCGGCGGGCCGTCTCCCCGGTCAGCCATCCGGTCAGGGCGAAGATGGCCAGGCCGTTGAGCGCGTGCAGCGCCCCGAGGGCGGGGATGTGCTGGCCGGTGTCGCCGAGCAGTGGCTCAACCGGCAGCGCAAGCAGCGCCACGGTGATCGCCAGCCGCAGCGTCCTGGGGTGAGTCCGGGCGGTCCGGCTGGCCAGCACCGTGGCCAGGATGAGCCAGGTCATCACGCCGATGACCACGCCCAGGACCAGGTGCGCTCCGTAGGCGTTGTCCGTGGGCGTCTTGTCCATGGTGAACGCGCCGAATCCGGCCAGCGCGAACTGCACCGCGATCAGCACCAGGGTCACGACCGCCAGGACGAACAGCACGCGGTCGCCGCGGCCCCATGCGCCCTCCGCAGCCGGCTCACCGGCCAGCGCCGAATGAGATGATCTCGTCATTGCCGCCTCCTCCTTGAAGCGCCGGCCAGCCAGGAAGCACACCGTCGTGACACATCGGCCGGCTTAGCTTCGTCACAGCTATGACGGAACGCGATACGAGGATGTGTCTGTGACCGAAGGCGACTGGCTGGCCGAGCGCTTCGAGGAGCACCGCGAACGCCTGCGGGCGGCGGCCTACCGGATGCTCGGCTCGCTCACGGAGGCCGACGACGCCGTCCAGGAAGCCTGGATCCGGCTCAGCCGCACCGGGGCCAGCGGCGTGGAGAACCTGGGCGGGTGGCTGACCACGGTGGTCAGCCGGGTCTGCCTTGACATGCTCCGCTCGCGCAAGACCCGGCGCGAAGAGCCGCTCGGCCCGTACCTTCCGGACCCGGTGGCGGACGACGAGAAGGTGCCCGACCCGGAGCAGGAGGTGCTGCTGGCCGACTCGGTCGGCCTGGCCCTGCTGGTCGTGCTCGACACGCTGGCGCCCGCCGAGCGGGTCGCGTTCGTGCTGCACGACATGTTTGACCTCCCCTTCGACCAGATCGCGGCCATCATGGACCGCTCCCAGAATGCGACCCGGCTGCTCGCCAGCCGGGCCCGCCGCCGGGTGCGCGGGACCGCCGCGGTTCCTGGCGCCGACCTGGCCCGCCAGCGGGAGGTCGTCACCGCGTTCTTCGCCGCCTCGCGCGCCGGTGACTTCGACGCGCTGCTCGAGGTGCTCGACCCCGACATCGAGGTCCGGGCCGATCACGTCGCCTTGCCCGCGGGCGCCGCCCACTGGCCGCGCGGCGCCGCGGCCGTGGCCAGGGCGGCGCTCGGTTTCGCGCGTACCGCCCGGTTCGCCCAGCCCGCGCTCGTGAACGGAGCGGTGGGTGCGGTCGTGGTACCGCACGGGCGGCCGCTGTCGGTCATGGCCTTCACGGTCGCCCACGGGAAGCTCACCAGCATCGAGATCATCGCCGACCCCGCCCGTCTTCACGAACTCGACCTGGCGGTCCTCGCCGATTGACGGGCACTCCTGCGCGAGGATGACGGTTCCGGCACCGGCGTGCGGGCAATGATGGGTCATGACCCCCCGCTCTTACGAGGCGGGTGGCCGACGCGATAGAACGGCGGAGCAGTGGAGGCGTGGCGTGCGCATCGGCGAAGCTCTGGCGGGAGCACGCTGCCAGGCTGACCTCACGGTTACCCAGGTCAGCGAGCGGACCCGTATCAGGGAAACGATCATCAGGGCGATCGAGGACGACGACTATTCGGCGTGCGGCGGTGACTTCTACGCCCGCGGCCACATCCGCAGCATCGCCAAGGTCGTCGGGACCGACCCCGAGCAGCTGATCCAGGAGTATGACGCTGAGCACCGGGCGCCAGGCCCACTCTCGACCGTGAGCCTGGAGGAGTTGCTGGCCAGCGCGGCGGAAGCTCCGCAGCGTCGCGGGCCGGACTGGGCGGCGGGACAGGAGCGAGCGACGGCGGCCCGTGCGTCACTGCGGCGCTGGCTGCCCCTGGCGGGAGCGCTGGCGGTACTGACCTGGACCACGGTGCGGCGCTGGCTGTCCCTGGCGGGAGAACTGGTGGTCCTCACCTGGACCAAGGTGCGGCGCTGGCTGGGCCTGGCGGGAGAACTGGTGGTCCTCACCTGGACCAAGGTGCGGCGCTGGCTGGGCCTGGCGGGAGAACTGGTGGTCCTCACCTGGACCACGGCACGGCTCAGGCTGGGCCGGTCCGCGCTAGGAACGGCGGCGGGCCCCGCCCTGGGACGTGCCCGGCACCGGCTCAGCCGGTCGGCGGCGCTGGGTCTGGTGGCGGCGGTGATCACGACCGTGCGGCTCGCGCTGAGCCGTTCCCTGCGGCGCGGGCTGAACCAGCCGGCGGTGCGCAACGCAGGTACCCGCCCTCCCGCCGGGCGGCACAGGCTGAGCTGGTCCGCGGTACTCGCAGCGGCGGTGCTGGCCGTGATCGGATTCGGGATCTACCGCCTGGTATCCCGCCCGCAGCAGGCGGTTGCCCCATCCGCGGCCAGTCAGCCCGCGGTGACCGGCCAGCCCATCCAGGGCAGCGGTGCTCACCCGGCTCCGAAGACCAGCCCACCTGCGGCGCCGTCCCCAGCCACAGCCGCGCCAGCGCAGCGGCTGGTCCCGGTCCGCGCCGAGGCGTTCGGCCCGGGTGGCGGCGACCACCCGCAGCAAGCCGCTCAGGTGATCGGCGTTCACCGCGCGGGCGGCTGGCACAGCGACTGGTACACCAGCGCGCACTTCGGGAACCTGTACGGGGGGACGGGGCTGCTCCTGGACATGGGCCACCCCGTCACGCTTACGGCCGCCCAGATCGCCCTGGGCAACACCCGCGGCGCGAGCTTGCAGGTCCGGGTCGGTGCCGCGCCGGCGCTGGCCGCCATGCCACCGGTCGCTCACGCGGCCGATGCCGGCGGGGTGGTGCGCCTGCAGCTAGCCCGGCCAGCCCATGGCCGCTATGTGCTGATCTGGTTCACCAAGCTGCCGGCCGATCCCGCTGGCACCTTCCGGGCGAACGTCTATCACATCAGCCTGAAAGGGCAGGCGAAGTAGGTCAGCTCAGGTGCGTTCCGTTGACCGCCGCGTGACGACCTGCGCGGGGATCAGCCGGTGTCGTGAGCGGGTCCCGCCCCCCTCCACGAGAGAGATCAGCATCTCTGCCGCGCCTTGCCCGACCAGATCGGGGTTGAGAGCAAGAACCGTCAGCGGCGGCCGGGACGACCGCGCCGACTCGCTGTCGCTCAGGCCGGCCAGCAGAATGTCCTCCGGGACCGACAGCCCCTGGTCCTTGACGGCACGGAGTGAACCGAGCGCGAGGCGGTCGACGGTGGCGTAGATCGCGTCGGGCCGCCATCCCTCGGCGAACATCTTGGCCGTGGCCTCGTACCCGGCATCTTCGGACAGACCCGATCCGGCCACGTAGATCCTCGGCTCCGCACCCCGCACGCTGGCCCAGTCCTGGTAGGCAGTTCGGGCGTCGAGCGTGTATGAGTTCATCTCGGGACCGATGATCAGCGCGATCGAGTCCGCGCCCTGGCCGCGAAGGTGCTCCAGGATCGCACGCGTTCCGGCGATGTGATCGTTGTCGACCCACCCGCCACCGGTCAGCTCGAGCGACGTCCGCCCGACCGTTACCACGGGAACGTCCCGGTCTTCGAAGGCCCGGACCAAGGGGTCGTCGATCAAGGGATCAACGATAATGACGCCGTCCGCCGGCAGGCTGTCCCAGATGTCCTCGGTCGCCGACACGGGGGCCAGGGTCAGCCAGTATCCGTGGGACAGGGCGGCGGTCGCGGTCGCCATCATCAGGATCGTGAAGTACTCGACGTCGGACACGACCGTCGGGCTGTCCCGCGCCTCAACCTGCAGCGCGAGCACGCCACCGCGTGCCCCCGAGGCCAGGCGGCGG
The DNA here is from genome assembly GCA_963844655.1 of uncultured Actinomycetota bacterium. Classification (GTDB taxonomy): domain Bacteria; phylum Actinomycetota; class Actinomycetes; order Streptosporangiales; family Streptosporangiaceae; genus JASHPR01. The sequence continues at coordinate 833,501 of CAWJPA010000004.1, forward strand.
GCAATGGCACTGCCACGGTATCCAAGAGCCTTGGCGGCCTCAGCGACGCGCAGGCGTGTCTCCGGGCTGACACGGCCCTTCCCGTTCAGCGCGTGCGAGACCGTGGTGCGGGAAACGCCAGCCTGACGAGCGACGTCCTCGATCCCCGCGGTGCGGTGAGGCGACCGGCTCATGCCTCTACTGTGCCATGGCATCTCAACGGTTCTGCGCCATGTCACAGCAACGGAGCCCGGCTCGCGCCCGGCCGGGACGGCCTTCGGCAGATCCAGCCTCTTGACCTGCCAAATCGCTTTGGCTTAAACTCCGGCCAAAGATGAGGAGGTCTCCGGTGAGCACCTCAAGCGATCCGACCACGACAACCGACCTCGTCGGCCACATCGAGCCGCACGGCATCTCGGTCATCCCGGAGGCCGAGCGTCACGGCCGCCCGACCGAGCTGTTCTGGATGTGGTTCACATCTAATTTCACGTTTCTCTACATTCTCTTCGGCGGCATCCTCATCAGCCTTGGCCTATCCCTCTGGGAGGCTGTGGCCATCGCTTTCGTCGGAAACCTCTTCTACATATTGCTGGGTCTCATCTCGGTTCCCGGGCCCCGGTCCGGAACTGCCACCCTGGTTATAAGCCGATCACAGTACGGAATCCGCGGCAGCAGGCTGTCGAGCTTCCTGAACTGGATGATCCTGGTCGGGTTCGAGGCCGCAGACTTCTCGATCGCCGTCTTCGCCCTCTACTCACTCGGCGCATATCTCGGCTGGCATATGTCGACTCTCGACAAGGTTCTTGTCCTGGCCGTTGTCATCATCGTCACCTTCGTGATAGGACTCTACGGCCACGCCACGATCATTTATTTCCAGCGGAGTACCTCGTGGATAGTGGCGATCGCCGCACTATTGCTGTTCGTGTTCATGGTCTCGCATGTTCACTTCAACTATCATCCGGCGACCGCCCTCCACGGAAGCGCCGCCACGGCCACGCTGCTCGTGGGGCTGAGCATCATCATCAGCGGCCCGCTGTCCTATCCGGTCGGGGCGGACTACAGCCGGTACCTGCCCAAGGACTCGTCAGCCAAGCAGATAGTGTGGTACACGGCTGTCGGCGGCTTCATTCCAAGCTTCTTGCTTACCGTTATCGGCATCCTCGCCGCGACGGCCGTCGACCCAAGCGACTTCACGACCTCGATGCGCGCCATCGTTCCCGGCTGGTTCTATGTCATATTCCTTATCGCTGTCGCGCTCGGCATGACCGCGAATAACGTTATCTCGGTCTACTCATCAGGATTGTCCCTGCAGGCCCTGGGCGTTAAGATCAAGCGCTCCCGGACGGTCTGGTTTGACGTCGTGCTTGGCACGGCGCTGACCATCTACGGAGTGTTCATCGCTAAGAACTTCCTCACCGCGCTCTCGAACTTCCTCCTGTGGGCGATGTACTGGTGGGCGCCGTTCTTCGGCATCTACATCGTCGACATGATACTGACCGGAAGCCAGTACGACGGACCAGAGCTGTTCAAAGTCGGAGGCCGGTACTGGTACGACCGCGGGTTCCGGTGGCGCGGTCTGGCCGCGCTGCTCATCGGCATGGTCGTGACGGCGATGTTCTCGCAGACGTACTACTACAAGGGCCCGATCTCCACGCATCTCCTGAATAACGCCGACCTGAGCCCGATCGCGGGACTCATCGTGGGCGGCGGCGTCTACTGGCTCTTGTGCAGGCAAGCGACGAGGCGCGAGGGCGCGGGCGCGGGCCCAGTGCGCGCGGTGGACAAGGAACCCGTCCCGCCACAAGATCTGGCATAGAGGAGATGTTCTGAGATGGATCTGATCGTAGGCCGCCCCGCACTCCTCATTATCGACATGCAGCACGATTTCCTCGACGAGGGAGTCCCGCTGGAAGCCGTCGGAGGCCGTGACATCATCCCGGCGGTGGCCCGCACCGTGGCGGCTGCACGCCAGGCGGGCGTGCCGGTCATTTACACGCAGGAAGCGCATCGTCCCGGCCGGGTCGATTCCGGCCGGGAGGCCGATCCGGGGATGGGAACGGACTACTACCCGGGCGGGTCGGGCGACCAGCCCCTGCCCGAGCATTGCGTGGAGGGCACCCGCGGAATCGAGATCGTCAGCGAGGTTGGCTGTGGCCCCGGCGACCTCCGGGTGCTGAAGCGGAGGTTCAACTGCTTCCTCGGCACGGACCTTGACCTGCTGTTGCGCGGTTTGCGGATCGAAACCCTGCTGGTCACGGGCGTCGATTCCAACGTGTGTGTCCTGTGGACCGTGGGCGAGGGCTTCCAGCTCGACTACCACGTCCGGGTCCTGGAGGACTGCACGGCGGGCACCAGCCCCGAAGAACATGAGGCCGCGCTGGTCATCATGCGCGGGCTGACGATGGGCAGGCCGGTCCTCTCGGCCGAGGTCATCGCCGCGCTCGCCGTCCGCGAGGCTGCGGCATGAGGATCGCCAAGATCGACACGTGAGGAGGGCAGCGTGCCTGCCGAAGACTGGTTCGCCGTCAGGGAGCTTGAGCCGGGCATCCATCTATTGTGCGAGCCGCCTCACGTGAACTCCTACCTCATCTCGGGGTCATCGGAAGCCGTGCTCTTCGATACCGGCATGGGCATCTCCGACATCAAAACGATCGTCAGCGGTCTTACCGACCTGCCCATACGTGTCGTGAATTCACACCACCACTTCGACCACATCGGCGGCAACCAGCTCTTCTCCGGCGGGGCAATCCACGAGGCGGGAGCCGAGCTGGTGCAGCAGGCAATACCGCCCGAGTGGCTCGTAATGGCAATGGAATACATTGAGGAAATGCTGAGCCAGGTTCCCGCGTTCGAGAATCTGGATCGCAGGTATTTCCGGCTCCTCACCGCCGACACGACCCCGCGCCCGCTTCCGCCGGAGTTCAACCCGGTGGACTGGCGAATCGTGCCGACCGCGCCGACCCAGCTGCTTCGCGACGGCGACGTGCTGGATCTCGGCGGCCGGAAGCTGCACGTGATTCACACACCGGGCCATACCGTGGACGGCATCTGCCTCTTCGATGACGCCTCTGGCGCCCTGTTCGGCGGGGACACCATAATGGCGGGCCCGATCTACACCCATCTGCCCACCGGCGACCTGGGGGACCTGGCCCGGTCGGCCCGGCGGCTCGTGACCGACGTCCTGAGCGACGTGAAGATCATCTACTGCCAGCACATGCTGCGCTACTCGGTCGACCGGGCCTTCCTCAGCGAAATCGCGGACGGCGCCGAATCGGTGCTCGAGGGACAGACGAAACCCGTCCGGGGCATCGACATCCTGGGGCAGGATGTCACGGAATTCTGGTTCAACCGATTCTCCATCACGACGCCGTGGGATCCGGGGCTCGCCTCGTGATGCCCGGATAACGGCACGGAGCGGGCCACATTGAAATGCTCTCGGCAAGGAGACCGTTATGTATGATTGGCCGACCGTCGACTGGACCGAACTGCAGCGCGCCCGTACGGAGCGGACCGGCGCGCTCATGGACTCATTGGGTCTCGACCACTTGCTGGTCACCTCGTTTGACAACATCAGGTATGTCACCGGGTACCGGACGCTGATAATAGCGGAGGCATTCGACTGGTTCGCCGCTATCGCCAGCCGCGACGGCGATTTCGAGATGTTCGTGCCGTGGATCGATGAGGTGGACAAGGAACCCGATCCTGATCTTCCTGGCCTTCGTGTGTCTCACCCGGTGCCGTCCTGGACCCCGGCGATTCCCCATGCCTCGTACTGGACGGAGGCCCTGCGGGGAGTCCTGAATGAGCGGCGAGCGCGCCGGGTCGGATACGAGATGCTCTACGCGGAGCTGCTCGGCCCCTTGATGGAGGCCCTGCCGGAGGTCGAGTTCCTGCCGGTCACCACCGCCCTGCACGACCTTCGCGCGCGAAAGGACCCGCAGGAGCTCACGCTGCTCGAAGCGGCCAGCAAGGTCAACTCGATAGCCGCGAACGCTGCGATGAATTCAGTGGAGGCCGGCATGACGGACCACGATGTGCTGGCGGTGGCCATGGCGAGCCTGCAGGCCGCCGGCGTGGAGTATCTGAGCCACTCTCTCTGTAATCTCCGGCGCGGGAGCGGTACCTGGTTCGCCGCGGGAAACGAGTTCAGGGAAGGTGACCCGTACTTCTTCGACATCGGCTGCTACGGGCCGGGCGGATACGCGTCTGACATGGCCAGAACGGGATTCGTCGGAGAGCCGCCGCCGAAGGTCCAGGAGGTCTACCGTCAGCTGCTCGCCGTGCACCGGACCGGCGAGGCCTTGGCGCGGCCGGGCGTTCGCGCGTCAGCCCTTCATGAGGCGATCAACGCCGAGCTGCGGGCCCGGAGCCTGCCGGTCACCGCGTACGCGCTGGGCCACGGCCTGGGCCTGCGCGCATGTGAGCTGCCGACGATCTACCGGGCCGACCGCATGGCGCGCGACCAGGTGCTCGAGGAGGGCATGGTCATCGCCATCGAGCCAGAGACCGGAGTAGAGGTCGATGGTCGCTTGATCATCATGAAGGTAGAGGACAACTACGTCGTGGAAGAGGGGGGCCTCCGGCGTCTCACGGACGCTCACTACACAGCGTTCGACGTCTGATCCCGCTGGCCAGCGGGTCAGTCTCAGGAACTGGGGTCTTTCCTGCCCCTGGTGCCGAGCAGGCCTTCCGCCACCAGCGTCCCCAGGACGTCCATCACCACGCGGCAGCCGAGCTGAGCAGTCATGTCGCTCACGTCATAAGGCGGCGCGATCTCGACGAGATCCATGCCGCACAGTCCCTGCTTGGCGATCATCCGAACGGCCTTCAGCGCCTCCCGGGGCAGAAGCCCGCCGGGCTCGGGCGATCCGGTGCCTGGGGTGAAGCCGATGTCGACGCAGTCGATGTCGAAGGAGAGGAAGACGGCCTTCGTTCCCTTCCACGCCACCTCGAGGGCGATCTCGACGGCACGCTCGATGCCCATATCCTCGATGTCGCCGACCGTGATCACGGTCGTCTCGCGTTCCCGTGCCACCTTGAGGCCGGGCCGCGAGCCGTACCAGCCGCCGATCGCGATCTGCACGAGATTGGCCGGGCGCACGTTTGGAATATTGGTCGCATGAAAGAAATGCGTGGTGTGCATGCGCTCATCCATGTCGCGCTCTTGGATATCAATGTGCCGGTCGAAGTGGATGATCCCAAGGTTGCCGTCGATGAGCGGAGCGATACCCCGGATGTTCGGGTAAGAGACGGAGTGGTCGCCGCCGATCACTACCGGGAAGGCACCCTTCTCGAAGATAAAATGCACAGCACGGTCGATCTGATCGAAGGTCTTCTCGATGTTTGAAGGGATGACGAAAATGTCACCCGCGTCGCACAGCGTGAGTTCCTCGAGCAGATCGACCCCCAGATCCAGGGAGTAGCCGTCGTAGAGCGCCGAGATTCGGCGCACCGCCTGCGGGCCGAATCGCGTGCCGGAGCGGTACGTCGTCCCCATGTCGAACGGAGCCCCGACCACGGCGACCTCGTAGTCGCCCACCTTGCGAATGTCCTCGCAGTAGGGCGCCTTGAGGAAGGTGTTGATGCCGGCGAACGCTGGCTGGCCGCCTCGAACGAACGTCGTGATCCGGCGGTCCTGGACCGAGGGCGCTGCCTCCAGGCCAAGCTCGATCCCCTGCCTGGTCGCGGCCTGCAGTCGCTCGTCGCCGATCTCGCTGAGCCGGTCGAGCATGCGGGTGGCGTGTAGGTCCCGGCGGTCGAACGAAGGCGGGGTGTCAGAACTCTCGGATGCCATGCGGCACTCCCCTCGCTATTCGCTGTGGCAACTGCTTATTCTGTTTATTCTGCGGCCTGGCGACCTCGCAGCCGTATCCCATTATCGGACTCTTCATTATAAACTATTTTGCCGTTGCCCTCCAGGCTGAAATCTGCCAAGAAAGCGAATAACGTGCGGATGCAGTCCGCCGGTCGGCGTTATGGGCGGCCACGGCCCGAGTCAGCCTGGCCTCCAGAGCGCCGCCTGGGTCGTCCGGCCATCACTCGGGCGGCGAGTGACCGCGGCGGCCGGTTACGGGGCTGAGGACACGGGGCGGGCCTTCCCGGGTGCGACCGTGCGGGCCAGGATCCCGAGCGTGGCCCGCAGCGCGCTCTCCGGGATCACCGGGAAGATGGCAGCGTCCTTCCAGCTCTGCTCGGCCGCAGACCAGTCATAGTAGGACGTTACGAGCGTGCCTTGCTCGATTGGCTCCAGCCGGTAGCCGTACACATGGCCGAGGTCCAGCTGGCCGTGGACGGTCCAGGCAATCTCCCGGTCCGGCTCGAACGTGACGATTTCGACGGTGACGTCGTAGAGACCGAGGGGATAGTCGTTGAGTGCTTCCCGGTCCATGTGCACGACGAAGGTGTCTCCCGCCCTGGCGACAGTGTCCCCGCTGGCCGCCATCAACATCCCGGAGCTGTCTATGGCCACGTGCCCCCGGGGATCCCTGAACACGGCGAAGATCTCGCCCGCTGACGCGGCCACAGCCCGCTGCACCTCGAGTCGTTCCGGCATGGGGCGATTGTTACACCCCGCCTGCCGTGGGCAGCGTCCGCACCCGCCGCGGGCGGAGGGACGGATCTCGGTAGCGTTCGGCGACAGTGCTGCTAAAGACGCCTTCCCTTAACGCAGTGACCGGAACGCGGCCCGCATTTCGGCGGCGAAAAGCCCCGGCTGTTCCCACGCCGCGAAATGGCCGCCCCGGTCGAGCCTGTTGTAGTAGATGAGGTTATGCGGATACGCACGCTCCGCCCAGCTTCGCGGGGCTTGATAAAGCTCGTCGGGAAAGACGCTTATCGCAAACGGAATCGAGATGTTCTTGGCGTCGAAGAAGTCCGCCTTGTTCTCCCAGTACAATCGGGCCGACGAAACTCCGGTGTTCGTCAGCCAGTAGAGCGTGATGTTGTCGAGGATGTCATCTCGGGTCAGGGCACTCTGCAGGTGCCCCTCAAGGGCCTGTTCTACCAGCCCGGGCTGGCCCGTGCCGTCGCCGTGGTCGAGCATGAACGCCGCCAGATCGGCAGGTGAGTCCGCCAGTCCGTACAACGTCTGCGGGCGCGTCGTCATGATCTGTGCGTACGCCACGTGCTTGGCATAGAAATCCGCAAGCTGCTCGTAGGCACGGTTTTCCTCGGCTGACAGATCCGGTGGTGGCGGGTCGCCGCGCTGGACCGCCTTGTTGATGGCGGCTGGAGCTGTACCAGGCATATTGGAGTGAATGCCGAGCAACTCCGGTGCCGCCTGTTCCCCCATCGTCTGCGTGACGGCCGCACCCCAATCGCCGCCCTGCGCCACGAAGCGGGTGTAGCCGAGGCGCTTCATCAGCACTACCCAGGCGCGTGCGGTGCGAGGGGGGTCCCACCCGGTGGTGGCCGGCTTGCCGGAGTACCCGTAACCCGGCAGCGAGGGAATCACGAGGTGGAACGCGTCTGCCCCGCTCGCGCCGTGTGCCGTGGGATCGGTGAGCGGCCCGATGATCTTCATTTGCTCGATGATCGAGCCAGGCCACCCGTGTGTGACGATCAGCGGCAGCGCGTTCTCGTGCTGGGAACGGACGTGAATGAAATGGATGTCAAGCCCGTCGATCTCTGTTACGAAGTTCGGCAGGGCGTTCAGTTTTCCCTCACACTTGCGCCAGTCGTATTCTGTCCCCCAGTAGCGCACGAGTTCCTGCATCATCGCGAGCGGCACGCCCTGCGAGTCGTCGGTGACGGTCTCATGCTCGGGCCACCTGGTCGCGTTTACACGCCGCCGCAATTCGATAAGCTCCGCTTCCGTAACATCCACGTGAAACGGACGGATGGTGTTACCATTGCCGGCCTGGTCTGCGCGTTCATTCATAGCTTCAGTCCTCTCACAAACCGATTGACCTGCCTGGACTGGCCGCACCCACCATGACGGTCCCGCACCCCGCGGGAGGCGCACATCCCTCCCGCGGGGTGAAGACCACGCCCACCTCAGGGGTTCTCCCACGTCGGCCACGTCATTTCGCACCGGCACGGGCCCGGACGCCCGGCTCAGGAAGGCGGGTAGCCGACCAGCAAGACCCCGTGGCAGTCCTCGTCGCCCGAGCGGTAGACATGGGGACCATCGCCGCTGTACCGGGCGTAGTCACCCGGGCCGAGCGTGAGCGTGTCGCTGGCCGGACCGACAGTGATCATCCCGGCGTGGACGAGCACGCGCTCGACGACGCCGCTGCCGTGCGGCCCGCCGAGGTGCTCGGCCCCGGCCGGCAGGAACATGTCGAAGATCTCGACCAGGCCGCCGCGCTCGATCCGGTCGAGCAGCCGAAGGTCGAGCTTCCCGCCGGGCGTCGACCCCCGCACCCGCGCGCCCTGCTGGGCCCGGACAACCGCGGTGGTGGTCTCCCGCCGGTCCTCGAGCAGGTCGCTGAAGGCCGCGCCGAGTCCCAGGGCCAGCGACCACAACGTCTCGATCGTCGGGTTGCCCCGGCCCTGCTCCAGGTTCGCCAGCGTGGCTTTCGCCAGGTCCGCGCGGGCCGCGAGGGTGGCCAGCGACATCCGGCGGGAGGTCCGGAGCCGGTGCAGGTTCGCCGCGAGGACCTCCCCCACGTCCGCGAATGCCCGTTCCGGAGATTGATTCGCCATACCAGCGAACTATACCAATGGTCTAATATGTTGTTATGCTGCGCCGGTCGGCGGCGGCGCTATGCGAGTTCTGTTGGCTGGGGTGACATGCGGGACAGGCCCTTCGATCCGGCGGCGATCGCCGCCGATGCCGTGACGCTGGCCGAGCTGCACGGCGGCACTGGCCACGAGTCCGTGCGCATCGACTGGCTGCAGCGGCGCCTGGCGGAGGGGCCAGGGAACCGGTATGTCGATGAGGCGGGCAACCTGGTGTGGACGTTCGGCCCGCGGCCCTACCGCCTGGCCGTGCTGGTTCACGTGGACGACGTCTTCGGCGACGCCGCGGTACGGGGCGTCACGGAGCGGGACGGCTGGCTGTGCGGTCCCGGGATCGGTGACAACGCGATCGCCGTCGCAACCGCCGTGGCCGTCGCCGAGCGCGTCCTCGCCCTGCCGGGCGGGCCGGGACCACTGCCGGTGGCTGTCGTCTTCACCGTCGGCGAGGAAGGCCTCGGCGGGTTGCGCGGCGCCCGGCACGCCTGCCGCGAGCTGGCGCCCGAGGCCGTGCTGGCCCTCGAAGGCCATGGTTCCGACCGGGTATTCGTCACCGCCGTGGGCTCGCTGCGGGCCCGGCTCACGATCACCGGTCCTGGCGGCCACTCGTGGTGGGACCGCGGCCGGCCCAGTGCCGTCCACGAGCTCGTGCGGCTGCTGCAGGGAATGATCGCGTCGCATCCCGCCCAGCTGCCCGTCAACGTCGGCCTGGTCGACGGGGGAACGGGGGTCAACGCGATCGCCGCCGGGGCCAGCGCGACCGTCGAGTGGCGCTCGACCGATCAGGCCGCGCTCGACCGGCAGGAAGCCGCACTGGCCGATCTGGAGGCCTCCCCCGGCCTGCGGCTCTCGGTGGAGCGCCTCGACAGCCGGCCGGCCGGGTCCGTTCCCCTCAGCCACCCCCTGGTCGCCGCGATCCTGCGCGCCCGCCGTTCCGTCGGCCTGCCGGCCACCACCGCGGACGGCTCGACGGACGCGAACGCGGCACTCGCCGCCGGCATACCGGCGGTCGCTCTCGGCTGCTGCGAGGGCACCGACATGCACGCCACGACCGAGCGGATCCGGTTCGGCTCCATCATCACCGGAGCCGAACAGCTGCGCGCCGTCCTCGGGGAGATCCTGGAACTCACCCCGAGCGCCGCGCGGAACTGACCGACCACAGAAAGCAAAGGAAAGAACAGTGCTGCAAACCGGCGAGGACTACATCGAGTCGCTCCGCGACGGCCGGGAGGTGTGGATCGACGGTGAGCGGGTCACCGATGTGTCTACGCATCCGGCATTCGCCCCGGTCGTTAGCGTAAGGGCACGGATTTACGATCTTGCCCACGAGGACAGCACCAGGGACCTGCTGACCTACACCGACGAGGAGTCGGCTGAGCGCTGCGCGACCACCTCGCGCCCGCCGCGCAGCCGCGAGGACTGGCGAACCAAGCGGGCGTCGGTCGACGCCATCCTCGACGATGCCGGCGGCGTGGTCACCCGCGTGGGCGATGAGACGGTCGGCGAGATGTGGTCGCTGTTCGACGGGCAGGACGTGCTGAACGAGATCGACCCGGCGTTCTCCGCGAACATAACCCGTCACGTCCGGCGCGCACAGCTGCTCGACCCGTTCCACGTCTCGGCCAACACCGACCCGAAGGGCAACCGCTCGCTGCGGCCGCAGGACCAGGACCCCGACGTGCTGCTGCACGTGGTCGGCGAGACCGACAACGGCATCGTGGTGCGGGGCGCGAAGTTCGAGACCGCCGCCGCCTACGCCAACCAGGCGTTCGTGAAACCGACCATCGGCGAATGGAACAACGAGGTCCTCAGCGACTATGCGGTCGGCTTCCTCGCCGACATGGGCGCGCCGGGCATCAAGCACATCTGCCGGTCCGCGTTCGCCGCCCAGCACTCCCCCGATGACTACCCGCTGACCAGCAGGTACGACGAGATCGACACGATGATCGTCTTCGACGACGTGGAGATTCCCTGGGAGAACGTCTTTTTCTACCGGCACACCAAGGCGGCCGCGTTCATCCGCGCCACCCTGCACCGGTACAGCATCTTCCCGTACGTGCAGCGCTACGCGCGCTTCGCCGACTTCCTCCTCGGCGTCGCCTACGCCAGCGCCAGGTCGACCGGGGTGACGATGCACCAGGCCGTCCGGGAGAAGATCGCGCAGATCGCGTGCTACCGCGAGGGCATCAACGCGCACCTGACCACGGCGATCGAGCTCGCCGAGCCCAGCCCGGGCGGGCTGCTGATGCCCAACCAGTCGATGATGTACGCGGGCCGGGTCTTCGCGTCCACCCAGCTGCCGGCGGTCATGCACGTGGTCCGTGACCTGTGCGGCTGCCAGGTCAGCCTGATGCCGAGCAAGGCCATGTTCGACGCCCCGGTTGGCGGGGACTGGCTGCAGAAGTACTTCCGCATAGGGGAGATCCCCGCCGAGGAACGGCGCAAGCTTTTCGCTCTGGCCCGTGACCTGCTCAATTCCGACTACGCCGGGCACCGGCTGACGTTCCAGCTCTTCGCGCAGTCGCCGCCGTTCTCGCACCTGCTGGCCGTCTACAACAACTACGACTTCAGCGGGCCGCTCGACGTGGTAGCCAGGTACTCCGAAGTCGCGGACGCGGTGCGGAAATGACGGAACCGATCATCGCCGGCGGCCACCTGCGGATCCGGCCGTTCAACACCGCCGTCAGCTATCCGGAGCAGCAGCTCGACAACGACCTGTGCCAGGCGGTGGTCGCCGGCAACACCATCTACCTGCGCGGCCAGGTGCCGCAGGATCTGGACACCGGCGAGAGCGTCCACATCGGGAACCCGGCCGCCCAGGCCGAGCAGGTGATGACGAACATCGAGACGCTGCTCGCGGAAGCCGACGCGTCCGTCGCGCACGTCGTGTCCTGCACCGTGTATCTCACCGACATCCGCCACCGCGAGCCGGTGTACGGCGTGCTCGGACGACGGCTCAAGGGGGTCTATCCGGTGTTCACCGGCCTGGTCGTGTCCGCCCTCGCCCGGCCCGAATGGCTGGTCGAGGTCACCGTGGTGGCGGTGAAGCCATGACGTTCTCCCTGGTGGGCCGCTGCGAGCGCACGGGCGCGGTCGGCGCCGTCATTGCCTCGGCCAGCATGGCGGTGGCCTCGCGTTGCGCGGCGGTCCGCGCGGGCGCGGGGGCGGTGTGCAGCCAGAGCACGACCGATCCGCGGCTGCGCGAGGAGCTGCTCGCCGCGATGGCCGGCGGCCTGGCCGCCGGCGACGCGCTCGCGGTGCTCGCCGGCCGCACCGCCGACATGGCCTACCGGCAGCTGGCCGCCGTCGATGCGGCCGGCGGCTCGGCGGCCTACTCCGGCGATCTCGCGCTGGGCGAGGCGACGGACATCCGCGCCGCTGGCGCCGCCGCCGCGGGCAACCTGCTGGCCGACCGGGGCGTGCCCGCGGCCATGCTCGCTGCCTTTCAGGACCGGCCCGACGACAGCCTGGGCGACCGGCTCCTCGCCGGCCTGCGGGGCGGCCTGGCCGCGGGCGGCGAGGTGACCCCGGTGCGGTCGGCCGGGATGATCATCGCCGAGTCGGTGCCCTGGCCGGTGACCGACCTGCGGGTCGACTGGCACGACGACCCGGTGGCGGAGCTCGCCGGGCTCTGGCAGCTCTGGCAGCCGCAGGTGGCGTCCTACATCCAGCGCGCGCTGCGGCCGTCCGAGGTGGCCGACTTATGCGAGGCCTGGCCGGCCAGACGGCCCTGATCACCGGGGGCGGCTCGGGCATCGGCGCCGCGTGCGCCGCCCGGCTGGCCGCCGAGGGCGCCGCCGTGGCCGTAGCCGACCTGCGGGCGGATGCCGCTGAGGCGGTCGCGGCGGGCATCAGCGCGGACGGCGGCCGGGCGGTGGCCATCGGCTGCGACGTCACCCGTGACGACGACGTAGCCCGGGCGGTCGAGCGGTGCGCGAGCGAGCTGGGCGGCCTGCACCTGCTGGTCAACTCCGCCGGGATCGCCCTGGCAGAAGGCGGTGTGACCACCTGCGCCCCGGACCAGTGGGACACCGTGATGGCGGTGAACGTACGCGGCACCTTCCTCACCGCCCGGCACGCCCTGCCGCACATGGTCGCCGCGGGCGGCGGCGCCGTGGTCAACCTGTCATCTGTCTTCGGATTCCGGGCTCCGCCGGGCGAATGCGCGTACGCCGCCAGCAAGGCCGCCATCGTGAACCTCACCCGGCAGATGTCGCTCGATCACGCCCGCGACGGGGTGCGCGTCAACTGTGTCTGCCCGTCCGACTGTGACACGCCGATGATCGACGCCCTGGTCGCGGACGAGGCAGACCCGGCCGCGGCGAAGGCCGCGCTGGGCGCGGCCATCCCCCTGGGCAGGCTTGGCCGGCCCGAGGAGGTGGCTAGCGCGGTGGCGTTCCTCTGCAGCGCCGAAGCCTCCTTCATCACCGGTGTGGCCCTCCCGGTCGACGGCGGGTTCCTGACCCGATGACCGGGGACGTGCGCGAGTACCGGCAGTACATCGGCGGTGAGTGGGTCAGCTCAGGCAGCCTGTTCGACGATCTCGACCCGTACCGTGGCACGGTCATGGCACGTGTACCCGCCGGGACCAGGGTAGATGCGGCCCGCGCGGTGGATGCGGCGGCAGCGGCGTTCCCGGACTGGGCGGAACTGCCGCCCGCGGTGAAGCAGGCCATGTTCCTGCGCGCCGCCGACATAGTGGAGCGGCGCCGGGAGGAGATAACCGCGCTGCTCGCCACCGAGACCGGCTGCGCGGGCGCGTTCGCCGGCTTCCAGGTGCTGACGGCCACCCGGCTGCTCCGGCAGGCCGCCAGCTGAGGCTACCTGCCCGTCGGGGAGGTCATCCGCTCCGACATGCCCGGCACGTTTGCGCTGGCGCTGCGTAAGCCGCTCGGGGTGGTGGCCGGGATCTCGCCGTGGAACGGCGCGCACGTGCTGGCCTGGCGGACGGTGGTCAACCCGGTGGCGTTCGGTAACACCGTGGTGCTCAAGCCGTCGGAGGAAGCACCGGTGTCGGCGGGGCTGCTGGTGGCGGAGATCATGGCCGAGGCCGGGTTCCCGGCCGGGGTGGTCAACGTGGTCACGCACGCGCCGGGTGAGGCGGTTCCGGTCGCCGACGAGTTCTTTGACCGTCCCGAGGTGCGGTGCATCAACTTCACCGGGTCCTCGGCCACCGGGCGGTTGCTGGCCGAGCGCGCAGGACGGCACCTCAAGCGTTGCGTGCTGGAGCTCGGCGGGTACAACCCGCTGATCGTGCTCTCCGATGCGGACCTGGACTACGCGGTCGAGGCCGCGGCGTTCGCCGCGTTCTTCCACTCCGGCCAGATCTGCATGAACGCCCGCAAGGTCCTCATCGAGCGGCCGGTCTACGACACGTTCATCGACCGGCTCGTGGCACGGGCCGGGTCGCTGCCGGTCGGTGACCCCGCAGCCGCCGGGACGGTGATCGGGCCGCTGATCACCCCGGCCGCGCGGGACCGGGTAGCCAGGGAAGTCCAGGAGGCGGTCGACGCCGGCGCCACGATCCTCGCCGGGGGCACCGCGGATGGCCCGTGCTACCGCCCCACCATCCTCGCCGACGTCCCGGCCGGCGCCCGCATCCACTCTGAGGAGACGTTCGGCCCGGTGCTCGTCGCCCAGCCCGTCGACGACGCCGATGAGGCGGTGGCGATCACGAACTCCACCCGGTACGGACTCAGCGCCGGGCTCATCACGAGCGACAACCAGCGCGGCTTCGCGCTCGCCCGCCGCATCGACGCCGGGGTCGTGCACGTCAACGACCAGACCATCGCTGACGAGCCGCAGCTGCCGCTCGGCGGGGTCAAGGACAGCGGGTGGGGCCGGTCAGGTCCGCAGTCGATGGCCGACTTCACCGAAGTCCAGTGGATCACTACCCGGGACGGCACCGGCACCTACCCGATCTAGCCCCGCCCAGCCCGTACCTGCTCGTGCACGGCCCGCGAGGCCTTGTCCGGAGCCTTGCTAAATTTCGCGGCATGACCGGAGAGACCGAGGATGAGGATGTGCGGGCGGCGAGGTTGCTGGACGCACAGGCGAAGGCAGCTCAGCTGTTCGCTGTGGTGGAGCAGCGTGGTCTGGTCAGGGCTGGAGTGGGTGAGGTTGAGGCGAGCGACGCCATCCGCGATCTTGCTGCGGAGATGTTCGGGGTGGACCGGCACTGGCACAAGCGCATCGTGCGGGCCGGGGCAAACACGCTGCAGCCCTACCGGCAGAATCCGCCCGACCGCGTGATCGGCGAAGACGACATCGTGTTCTGCGACTTCGGCCCCGTCTTCGAGGAGTGGGAAGCAGATTTCGGCCGTACCTTCGTGCTCGGCAGCGATCCCGTCAAACTGCGGCTCCGCGATGCGCTGCCGGTCGTATGGAATGCTGGCCGTGACTTCTTCATGGCCCATCCCGGCATCACGGGCGAGCGGCTATTCGCGCACGTGACCCGCCTGGCCGAGCAGGCCGGGTGGGAGTTCGGAGGCCCGCACGCCGGGCACCTGATCGGCCAGTTCCCGCACGAGAAGATCGACGGCGCCCACATCGAGTCCTACATCGCACCCGGCAGCGACAAGCCGATGCGCCGCGCCGACCGGGCCGGCCAGAGGTGCCACTGGATTCTGGAAGTCCACCTGGTCGACCGCGAGCGGCAGATCGGCGGCTTCTACGAGGAACTGCTCGACCTCGGCGGACCAGAGACGCTCAGCGCCTGACCGGCTGCTGCCGTCTTAGTTCGGCAGCGTCCGGTAGCTGACTGGGACCAGGTCCACTCGCACATCGAGTCCGTTCAGGCCCGCGGCGTTGAGGTCGCGTCGGAGCAGGGTCAGGCTGGGAGCGGGGTTTGGCCCGGTGACCTCGACCAGCACCTCGCCGCCGGTGGCGGTAACGCCTACCACAGACCAGCCCACGTCGTTGGCCCAGTGCTCGGCCACTGCCTGCACTTCGCTTTCCCTGACCGTGGTTTTGTCGATCCGGTCCGAGTTGATCCACAACGGGACGATCACCACGAGCAGCAGGGCGGCGATGAGGGCAACGGCGACGCCGCGGTGGAAACCCGCAGCGGCCGCCTGACTGAAGACGCGGTAGACGCGGTGGAAGGCCATGACCACGATGCCGCTCGCCAGGATGGCAGCGACGTTGGTGGTGAACAGCAAGAAGGCAGACAGGGACTGGTGTGGGGCGCCGGACTCCAGGGTCAGCCCGACGACGGCCAGGGGCGGCACCAAGGAGATGGCGATGGCTACACCGGGCAAAGTATCGGAGATATCGGACCGGGCCAGGGCAACCGAACCCACCGCTCCGGTAGCCAACGCGGCCACCAGGTCCACGATCCGCGGGGTGACCCGGGCAGCCACCTGGCTATTGGTGGCAGCCACCACTGGGTAGGGGACGAACACTCCCATCAGCCAGCCGATAGCTATCACCGCGGCTGCGCCGGCTACGACGAGCAAGACGCACCGGCGCAGGTTGACCCCGTCACCCAGCACAACCGCCAGCACAATCCCCAGGATGGGGGTCATCAGGGGGGCCCAGAACCGCCTGCCAGCACCCCCCGAAGATCCGCTGCTGGCCGATCCGAACCCGCATGGACTCGATTGTCCCGGTCACTGCTGATTCCTCCCGCCAACACACCTCGGCGTGTCGGGCCAGATCAGCTACACCGATCGCTCTCGTCCCGCCCGACCGCGGCCGCTGCACAATGACGGCGGCCGTCACGGATCGTGGCCGGGCCGCGCCCCGTTCGAGCGTTCGGCATCTTCCCAGCTTGCTTCCAGTAATTGTCCAGTAGATGGTCAGCTTCGCCGCTGATAGTGAGGTAGCTCCTCCGGTGGGGCGCGGAAGGGACCGCGCACCGTCAGCCAGCGCGCAGGAAGAAAAGGCATGACCATGCGAGGGAACAGCAACGAGAACGCCCGCTGGCGGCGGCTAGATCACACCGATGTCGAGTTCCTCGGAATCATGAACCGCGCGGGCTTCGTCAGTGACGATGATCTGGCCGGGTGGCTCCGGCGCAGTGTCCTGCCCGACGTGCGGGACTACGAGCGCGAGGATGGCAGCCACGTCGGCATAGTGATCATTACTCGGCCTCTCGCCAGCGAGCCAACGATATCGGACGCATTGCGGGAGGACGTTCTGGCTGGCTTCCTGCGGCCGGTTTTCGATCCGAACTCCGCACAGCTAAGTGACGGCGATGTGGTGTTCGGCGTCGGGCCTGCAGAGGATCGGGTATGGCTCAAGATGACGACGCCCGATTTCCCAGGCGCGGTGCAGCTACCCAGACACCGGGAGAACTGGTTGCGGGCCCTCCCAGGGGAGTTGAGCCAGTGGACCCTCATGTACGCGATGAGCGCAGTAGCTGGTAAAGACAACACGCTCGGCATCGATGAGCTCGAGGACTTCTACGGAGCCCCTCGTGGGTCACTTTCTGACGAAGACGATCCAGATCAAATTCGGGTGGAAGGGTAGACACATCGCCGCGGTCCTGGCAGTAAGGAAGGCTTGAGACGATCGCTCGAGCGCCCGGCTGCCTACTGGGAGACTTGGCTTATGCCAGCGACTCCCTTGCTGCAGAAGGTTGATGCGGTCACTGTCCCGGTCCCAGATCTCGACGCGGGCCTGCGCTTTTATCGTGACTCCCTTGGTCATGAGCTGCGGTGGCGTAACGATCAGATCGGCCAGGCCGGGCTGAGCCTGCCTGGCAGTGATACCGGGATCGTCTTGACGGTCCGGCAGGAGTATGAACCGAACTGGCTCGTCACCTCCGCCGACCAGGCCGCCGCGGCTGTCCGGGCCGCTGGCGGGCAGGTGGTAACCGGACCCTTCGACATCCCAGTCGGCCGCGTGGCTGTTGTGGCGGACCCGTTCGGCAACGTCCTTGTGCTGGTGGACTTGTCCAAGGGCCGTTACGTCACGGACGGCACAGGAAACGTCATGGGAGTGGCCCCGGCCAGTGACTGTTCGCGCTCATCTGATCCGTGACCAGACTCACTCCCGTCGCCCGCGTGGTGTGCTGTTGCCGGGCCGCCTACGGCGGTCTCGGTGCCACGGCGGACGAGCCGCCGGCCGCCACCTGGTTCACTGTCTGGTGTCCGGACTTGGCGGGCCAGTCTCGGAGAGGGATGCTGTGGACCAGGAGCGGGATGAGATTGTCATCTACTGGCGGCCGGACTGCATGTTCTGCCTCGACCTGCTGCTGCGCCTGAAGTTCACGCGGCTGCGCTACCGGAAGGTCAATATCCAGAAGGATCCCAGCGCGCGGGCGTTCGTGCGGTCGGTCGCGGACGGGAATGAGACCGTGCCGACCGTGGTAGTGGCGGGCCGGGCGCTGGTGAACCCATCGAAGCGGCAGCTGATCGAGGCGGTGCGGACACACGCGCCGGACGCGCTCGGCACCTAGCGCTGAACGGACCCGGCTCAGAAGCCGCGCACCCGGCCGCCAGCGCTGTCCGCTGGCTCCGGTAGTAGTGCTCGAGCATCTCGGTTCTGACGTAGCCCGGGCAGATCGCCACACTGCGAACGCCGGCGGCGCCATGATCAAGGGCGATGCATCGCGTGAGCTGGAGGACCGCGGCCTTGGAGGCGCTGTAGACGGCAAGGTCGGGCTCGGCCCAGTATGCGTTGACTGAGGCCATGTTGATGATGACACCCCGCGTCCGTTCGAGATGCTTC
Source organism: uncultured Actinomycetota bacterium (assembly GCA_963844655.1). GTDB lineage: Bacteria > Actinomycetota > Actinomycetes > Streptosporangiales > Streptosporangiaceae > JASHPR01. Next base: position 851,834 of record CAWJPA010000004.1, read on the forward strand.
ATCGCGAACTTGCACATCAAGAAGACGCCACGGACGTTCACCGACATTACGTGATCCCATTCGTCGACGCTGGTGTCGGGGACGGACTTCTCGACCTCGACGCCGGCGTTGTTGACCAGGATGTCCAGCCTCCCGTGGTCGCCTGTCACGCGACCGATCACCTCGCGGACCGCTTCCGAGGAGGTGACGTCGAGGCGCTCGAAGGTGATGGATGGCACCGCCGAGTAGGTGGGCTCGATGATGCTGGCGTTGACCACGTGAGCGCCATCGGAGGCAAGCCGGCGTGCGATGGACTCTCCGATTCCTCTGCTTGCCCCGGTTACCAGTGCCACCTTTCCGGCAAGTCGGGTCATTCTCAGGCTCCCCTCTCGCTGCGGCCGTGTGGTTGGTGCTGAGAGCCGTCAGACGGGTTGACGTACGCCTCAGCGTGGGAGAAAGTTGCTCAACAATCAAGTTAATGAGCAACTGGGCAGTGGGCAGTAGGGCGGCCAGCGTGCTGACGCCAGGTTGTCCTCGCCCAGCACCCGAGGTCTCTTGCGGGCCGCGCCTCAAGCGGAGGTAGGCATGTCAGTACTCCCGGCGCCTGCACGACGCCCTGCCGCGCTGGACCCTCGGACCCTCCCGTTCTCGTGGTATTCCGACCCGCGGATCTACAGGCAGGAGCAGACCGAGATCTTCGGCAAGTCCTGGCTTTACGCCGGCCCGACGCATGCGGTCGCGAAGGCAGGTGACTTCTTCCGGATCGATATCGGAAACGTTCCGGTGCTCGTCACTCGGGACCGCGACGGCGACCTTCATGCGATGGTGAATGTATGCAGGCATCGAGGCGCTGAGGTCAAGCTCGAGCGGTCCGGTAACTGCCCCGCGTTGACGTGTCACTACCACGCCTGGACCTACACGCTGGACGGTTCCTTGGCAGCCGCTCCGCGAGCTCGCCAGGAGGTCGGTTTCGACAAGGCGCAGTTGGGGCTGCGCAAGCTCAGGACAGACACCTACGGCCCATTCATCTTCGTTTCGCTTGACGATGACATCGAGCCGCTCTCAACCTATCTCGCCGAGCTTCCTGACATCGTGGCCGGCACCGGTGTGAACCTGGGCCGCCTCGAGCTGCGCGACCGGAAGGAATACCCGCTGAAGGCGAACTGGAAAGTCGTTGTCGAGAACTTCCTCGAGTGCTACCACTGTCCGAACGCGCATCCCAGCTTCGCCGACGTCATCGACCTCAGTAGTTATGACAGCGAGGAGTACAGCTACTTCTCCACCCAGCACGGTCCGCCCAAGGCGGACGAGACACAGGGCAGTCGCCAGGTGCGTGAGGGGCGCTACAACTTCTTCTGGCCGACGTTCAGCCTGAACATCTACCCCGGTGGGGGGAACGTCTCAACCAACCAGATCATCCCGATCGACGAGAACAACACCCTGGCCATCTACGAGTACTTCTTCGAGGAAGGTGTTGACGAAGCCGAGGCCGAAGCGACGAGCGCGCTAATCCACCAGGTGATGATCGAAGACATCGCCCTCTGCGAGTCGGCCCAGCGGGGCATGGCATCCGGTCAAGTGGAACAGGGCCGGTTGATTATGAGGCACGAGCACTCGGTCAGCCACTTCCAGAATCTCATCCGGAACAGCGTCGGCTCGTGAGCACGGACAGCGCCGGGCTTGCGGGCCTGGGAATTTCTCTGCACCGACGGGGTAGCGCGGACCAGCTTGCCGACGAGATCCTCGAGCGGATCGTGAGCGGGCAAATCCGCCCGGGCACCTCGCTGCGTGAGGCCGCCCTCGCCGACGCGGGAGGCGTCTCCAGGAACACCGCACGTGAGACCCTGCGGATCCTGGTCGCCGGCGGCCTAGTCCAGCACTACCCACAGCGTGGCGCGGTCGTCTGCGAGCTCAGTCCCGATGACATCCGCGACATCTACCGGTTGCGGATGATGATGGAGCTCGAGGGTGTCCGCGCTGCCGGCCATCTCCGCCCCGAGCAGGAAAAGCGCCTAAGCCAGGCGGTGGAAGACTTCGAGGCGGCCGCGGCGAGCAAGGACGTTGCCCGCCTCGTCGCCGCCGACATCGGCTTCCATTCACGGATCGTGGAACTCGCGGGTAGTCCTCGGCTGAACCGTTTCTACCGCAGCGTCGCGAGCGAGGTTCGCTTCGGTTTCTCGGTCGTGTCCGTCCTCGACCGCGAGGTCGAGCAACCCGGGCCGCTCGTCGAGGAGCACCGCCAGATTTGCCTGCACCTCATACAAGGTGACACAACCGCAGCGGCGGAACTGCTGACCGCTCACCTGACACACTTCGGCGAACGGCTGTACGAGGTCTTCTCCCGCCTGGACGACGACCGGGAAACACAGCTACATCCGGCCACCGGGACGAGAAGGGCGTAAGGGCCGCGGGCCCGGTGGCGTGAGGCAGGTGAAGCCGTTGAGGCCGTCCACTGGCACCGCCCAGTCGTTGGCGGGCAAGGCGGCACTCATTACCGGCGGATCTCGTGGAATCGGCCGTGCGATCGTCGAGCGGTTCCAGCGTGAAGGTGCACGCGTTGCGACGGTCAGCCGCTCCACGACCTCCGCAGTCTCTGGCGAGGTCTTTTCGCTGGCCGGGGACGTGAGTAGCGAAGACGATGTAGTCAACGTTATGCACGAGGTCGAGCGCGCGCTCGGAAGGCTCGATGTACTCGTCAACAACGCTGCGGTCGAGCTCGAGGCACGACTCGAGGAGACGTCAGTCACCCAATGGGACCACGTCATGGCGGTCAACGTCCGCGGTGTCTTCCTGTGCACCAAGCACGCGCTGCCGCTGCTGCGGCGAGCCGGTGGAGGCTCCATCATCAACGTCTCCTCGGTCGACGGCTTCTGGGCTGAACCCGGTCTCGCGGCATATAACGCGTCGAAGGGGGCCGTGCTCGCTCTGACCAGAGCGATCGCCATCGACCACGGACCCGAAGGAATCCGCTGTAACAGCATCTGCCCCAGCTACGTGGTCACCGACATGTTGGAGCAGTTCTTCGACAGTCAGCCCGACCCGCAGGATGCCCGGGCACGGGCGGCATCGGCACACGCGTTGCGCCGGCTGTCAACGCCGGGCGAGGTGGCGAACCTTGCGCTGTGGCTGGCGTCTGAGGAGTCGTCGTTCGCGTCGGGACAGACTTTCGTGCTCGATGGAGGGCTCACAGCCGGCCGCTCGTTCGACCTGTCTGGATCCGGCGTGGAGGTCCTTGGTGATGACACAAAGGGCGGCAGGCCCCGCGGGGGGTGAGTGCGAAGCCAGCGTCAGCTAAGCCGGGCATCGAGGGCGGCCGGAATTGCGAGTTGGCCGTCCTCCAGGCGGAGTACCGAGTCCGCCAGCTCGAGCAGGGCGCTGTCGTGGGTCGCGACCAGGGCGGTGATCCCCTCGGACTGCACGACGGTGCGCAGCAGCCTCATGATCTGCCGACCGGTCTCGGAGTCGAGCTGGCCGGTGGGCTCGTCGGCGATGAGCAGCCGGGGGCTGGCCGCGAGCGCGCGGGCGATGGCGACCCGCTGCTGCTGGCCGCCGGACAGCTCGTTGGGCCGCTGGCGCGCGTGGTCGGCGAGGCCGACGATGGCCAGCATCAGGGCGACACGCTCATCGCGCTGGCGGCGGCCGACGCCGGCGATGCGCAACGGTATCCCCACATTCTCGGCCGCGGACAGCATCGGGATGAGCCCGAAGGACTGGAAGATGAAGCTCACGGTGCCGCGGCGCAGCAGCATCCGGTCGCGCTCGGTCATGCCGGTCAGGTCGCGGTCGCCCAGCCGGACGGTGCCGCTGGTGGGGGTGTCGAGCCCGCCGATGATGTTCAGCAGCGTGGTCTTGCCGGAGCCGGACCGGCCGCTCAGCGCGGTCAGCTGGCCCTGGGGGATGTCGAAGGAGACGCCGCGCAGCGCGTGCACGGCGGTGCCGCCGTGGCCGAATGTGCGGGTCACGTCGGCGGCGGCCACCATGACCGGCTCGGTGTCCATGATCGGCGCGCTCACGGCCGGCCCTCGTCCGGCCACACGCCGATGTGATCGGGCTCGGCCTCCAGCCGCACCCGGTCGCGCATGCCGAGCTGGTCGAGCATGTCGCCGGGCAGCTGCACCCGGCCGGCCCGGTCAAGCACGGCGTACTCGACGGCGTGCCTGCCGCTGCCGTCGGAGATGTCGTGGCGCAGGGTCTCGCTGCTCGTGCGGCCGTCGCGGATCGCCACGGTCCGGCTGACCTGGTCGGACACGGCGGGGTCGTGGGTGACGACCAGGACGGTGACGCCCAGCTCGGCGTTGGCGGTCTTCAGTCCGGCGAACACATCGCGTGCGGTGGCGCTGTCCAGCTCGCCGGTGGGCTCGTCGGCGAGCAACAGGTACGGCTCGTTGGCCAGCGCGGTGGCGATGGCGGTGCGCTGCTGCTCGCCGCCGGACATCTGGTCGGGCCGGCGGGCGGCGCAGTGCCCGACGCCCAGCGCGCCGAGCAGCTCGGCCGCGCGGCGGGCCCGCCGCCGGGGGCTGACCCCGCAGAACCGCATGGGCATGGCCACGTTCTGCGCGGCGGTCAGGTACGGCAGCAGGTTCCGTGAGGTCTGCTGCCAGATGAAGCCGACCTGGCGGCGCCGGTAGTCCAGCCGCTCCCGCCGGCCCTGCGCGCCGATATCGCGCCCGGCCACCTTGACCGTTCCTGCGGTCGGCACGTCGAGCCCAGCGAGGATGTTCATCAGCGTCGACTTGCCGCTGCCCGAGGCGCCCACAAGCGCGGTGAGCTCGCCGCGCTGGACCAGCAGGTCAAGGCCCTGGAGCGCCTGCACCTCGATGCCATCGCCGGTGTAGATGCGCACCACCCGGTCGCACGCGACCAGCGCGCCCTCACCGTAGGAGGTCCTGGCGGCCAGCGCCTCGGCACCCAGCTCCGCGACGCCGGACGCGGCCGTGACGCCGTTCCCGCCTCGTCTCGCTGGAGTGGTCATCGGCCTTGCTCCTTCCCTACTCCCCGATCCGGAGCGCGCGGGCCACGCCGCGGCGCGAGGTCACGATGGCCTGGCCGACGAGCGTCGCGACCGCGACGAACAGCAGGCCCGCAGCCGCCAGCGCCATGGCGGCCGGCTCCGCGCGGACCTGTACCCCGGCGCCGGAGCCGGTGAATGCCGCCAGGCTGATATCCGGCCCAACCAGCGAGGCCAGCGCCCAGGCGCACCCGGTCCCGGCGGCGATGGCGACCACGATCTCCGGCAGCGTCTCGGCGAGCATCAGGCAACTGCCCTGCCGGGCGGACAGGCCCATCGCCGCCAGCCGCGCCAGCGCGGCGTCCCGCGATCCCGCGCTGAGCAGCAGCCAGACCAGCAGCACCGCGATCCCGAAGCCGGCCGCGACGGCCGCGCCGACCGCGTAGGCCACGTAGGCACCGTGCGGCAGCGGCGCCCTGGCGAGCCCGGCGAGCGCGGCGGAGCGGAACGTGACCGACCCTCCGGGCAGCAGCCGGGCGGCGACAGCGCGCAGCCGACCCTGGTCCAGGCGCGGGCCGGTGATCAGCATCAGGTTGGGCGGCTGCGCGGCGACGGGCATGGCCCAGTTCGGCACCACGATCAGCGTCGGCCCGGCCCGCGAGGCGAGCGCCGGGGCGGCGGGGGCGGCGGCCACCACCCGGAAGCGCACGATGTACCCGGTGCTGCCGATGACCAGCGCGGCCGTGCCGCGGCCGAGCGCGGCGACCGTCGCTCGGGTGGCAACGGCTGGGACCGCGCCGTCGGGGGGCCCGGCGTGCCGGGCGAGCGCAGCGGCCGGAAACCGCGGGCCGGGCGTGGCGGCGATCAGCGCGCCGTACTGGCGCGGGGCGACTGCGGCGATCGCGACCTGGGTGCCGTCCGCGCGCACGCCCGCGGTCAGCGTGATCGCCGCGACGTGCTGCACGCCAGGCACGGCCGCAAGCGCCCGCTGAGTGGCCGACGTCACCGGCAGCGAGGAGTTCACGGTGTCGATCACCGCATCGGCGCCGGTCTGCTGCCAGGACGCCGCGACCTCGCCACGGGTGATCGCCCCCCGGACCAGGCCGCCAAACGAGATCGTGGCCAGCACCAGGACCAGGGCGAAGACTGGCATGATCGCGATCAGCGAGCTGCGCGCGGCGCGCGCCAGGCCGATGTAGGCGACGGCGCCGCGCGACACCCCGGCCGCGCGCAGCAGCCAGCGGGCCACCAGCGGGTAGCAGCGCAGCGCGATGATCCCGGCCGGGATCGCGACAAGCACCGGCGCCGCGCTGGTCAGCACGTCCTGGCCCGCGCCGACCACGCCCTGCTGACGGGCCACGACGAGGCCGCCCACCGCGGCGGCGATCAGCGCCGCCTCGATGACCAGCCGCCGGACCGCCGCGCGGCGCTGCGCGGTGCGGCCGCCGGGCTCGCGCCGCCGTGCTGGCGACCGCAGCCGGATCGCGACGATCAGCGGCAGCCCGGCCAGGGCGGCGGCCAGGGTCAGCGCGGCCAGCCACCACGGCAGAGCGCCTGCGGCGCCGGGGGTGACGACAATCGCCACGGCCGTCGCGACGACGGCGGCCGGGATCGCCACCACCGCCGAGGCACGCAGCGCCGTCGCGGACAGCTGCCGCGTGGCCGCACCCCGCGCGCGCATCAGCTCGAACTCGCTGCGGCGCTGCTCGGCCAGCAGCAGGGCGCCGAGCACCACCAGGACGATGCCGATGGCGGCCAGGCTGACCACCAACAGACCCAGCACCCCGCTGACCGCGTCACGCTCGCGGGCAAAGGCGGCCAGGAACCGGCCCAGCCCGGCCGAGAGGGTCACCTTGACCGGCGGGTTCAGGCTGAGCTGGCCGAGCTGGTCGAGGCTGCCGGGCGACAGCTGGCCCTGCAGCCCGCTGCTCTGCGCGGTCGTCAGGCCGGTCACGACCAGCGGGAATCCCCAGGACAGCTGGATCTGGCCGGGGTCCACGCTGCCCTCGAGCGCGAGCACCTCCCGCGGTCCCACGAACATAGCGCCCAGCCAGTACGCCGGCGACCTGGGCGGCGCGTACTTGGTGGGCGCGTGGGCTACGGGGTCGACGGCCCAGAACGCCGAGCCCGGCCTGGCCGGCGCAATGATCCCGGTCACCACCAGGGCCAGCGACGGAGCCAGCCGCAGCCGCGAGCCGACCGTCACGCCGAACCGCCGCGCCGTCGCGGTCGTGACGGCGACCTGGAACTCATGGCCGCGGCTGACCGTCGGCAGCGAGCCGGTGATGTGCTTGGTGTAGTGGGGAAGCGCGTCTCGGTAGGCCAGCTCGAGCTGCGGCGGCGTGCTGCCGTTCCAGGCGCGGCGGCCGCCGGCCAGCACCGTCGAGTAGCCGGTCGTCAGGCCGGTCCAGTCCGTGGCGGCCGGCGCCAGCGGCAGCCGCTGGGAGAGGTTGCCGCGCAGCTGCGTGCGGTAGGAGCCGAGCTGGGCGGCCGGAAGCGGGCCGCCTTCGCCCATCCCCGAGTCGCCGAAGCCGGCGCCGCCGAGCACCGCCTTGTCCGACGTAGGCACCATCCTCAGGCCCGCGCGCAGCGCGCTGGTCGGAACGGTCTGGCTGACGCGCGCCCCGGCCACCGCGACGAAAACGCTCGCGAGCACCAGCAGCGCGAGGCTGACCCCGGCCGCCGCCCCGGTGCCGGTGACCGCCATCCAGGCGGCTCTGAGCCGACCCGACAGGGCGCTCACGTGGCCTCCGCGACGCGCAGCTCGGCGGCGGGGTCGCGGCGGCGGGCCAGCACGATCGCGGCGATCACCACCGGCGTCACGACCACCGCCAGGGCGATCAGCGCGGCCCAGCCCAGCGGCACCTCGACCAGCACGCCCGGCACCGGGGCGGTGGCGGAGGCGGTGAGGGTGATCGCGGGGATGATCAGGTGCGCCAGCCCGATCCCGACGCCGAGCCCGGCCAGCGCCGCGGGCACGGTCAGCATCAGCTCCTCCAGGCACAGCCCGCGCACCTGGGCCCGCGGCGGGTAGCCGAGCGCGGCCAGCAGAGCGCTCTGCGAGCGGCGGGCCCGGACGCTGGCGGCGACGCCGGCCGAGAAGCCGAGCCCGGCGAGCACCGCGGCCGCGGCGGCGATGGCGAGCCCCTCCAGCAGCGGCGCCGCGCTGAGCGAGTTGCTGACCAGGCTGCTCTGGAGGCTGGCCCGGTCGGTCACCGTCGACCCGGAGGGCAGGCCGGGCGGCACAGCGCCGCCGGCGGTGCGCAGCCACCACTGGCTGACCGGCAGCGGCGGGCCTGCGCGGCTGACCAGCAGGTCCTGCACCGCGCCCTGGTCCACGATGACCGCGCTGGTGGTGGTCGGGAACGCGGCGACGACGGCGGCGATCCTGACTGGGACCTGCGAACCGGCGATGCTGATGTCGATCACGGTGCCGGGGTGCAGGTGGTTGCTGCTCAGGAACTGGCGGGTGGCGATGCCGGGGACCACCGGATCCGGCGGGTGCACGGCGAGCGTGAGCAGGCCGGTGAACGAGTCCGGCGGGGTGTAATACAGCTGGCCTGGGTCTGGGCCGAAGCCGGGGTGGAAGCTGAGACGCTGCCCGCCGCCGGCGGCCTGCCACCCGGCGACCGACGGCGGCTGGGCGCCCGAGCTGCGGCCGTTGATCGTCACGCCGTTGAGGCTGGCCAAGCTCGGCGCCGAGCCATCCGCGCCCCAGTCACCCAGGGCCGCGCCTCGCGCGAACGGCGCCGCGAACCGGCCGGTCGCCGAAGTAGCCTCGGCGACGCTGGCGAGCGTGAGCGTGTCCCGGTGCAGCGCGGCGCTATTGAGCTGGCGTTTGCTGGGGTAGTGCGGCAGGCCGTAGGTCAGTGACAGGCCGATCAGCCGCAGTGGGTAGCTGGCCCGGCCGGGCGGCGCCAGCAAGGCGATCAGGGGATGGTCGCGGCCATCGGCCGGGATGGTGCCCGCCGGGACCGTGTACACCGTGCCGCCGACGTCCTGGATCGAGGCGGTGGCGCTGACCCGGCCCAGCCGGCCCTGTCCGGCCCCGCCGCTGACGCTGGCCTCGATCGCGATCCGGGCCGGCCGGCCCGGCAGCGCCAGGCCGGGCCGGGGCGAGATGATCCGCCGCCATAGCTGGCGCGCGGGCAGCGGCGACAGGTCGGGGCGCAGCAGCACGGTGCGGGCGGCCTGAGGTGCGCCCACGGCCAGCAGCGTGCCGTGCAGCGCCGTCGGCTCGACGGTGACCGGCATCGAGGCGGCGACTCCCGGCGCGTGGCTGATCGCGCCTGCCCGGCCAAGGGAGGCCGGCCGGGTCGTGGCGACGCGGACGTCGGCGCCCGCGGCGAACGCGGCCTGGTCCCGCGCCGAGCGCTGCCAGCTCTGGTACTGGGCCAGCGTCAGGGTGCCGGTGGCCACGGCGAGCACGGCGAGCAGCACTGGGCCGCTCTGGGTGACCGCGCGCCTGCTGATCTGCCAGCTCGCCAGCGCCGCGCCCAGGTGCCTGCTGCGCGCGATCAGCCGCTCCATGGCCCTGGCCGCCAGCGGCAGCAACCGCAGCAGGATCAGGCTGGCGGCGGCCAGCGCCAGCGCGGGCGCAGCGCTGAGCACCGGGTCGATGCCGAGCCCGCCGGCGGGCAGGTGCGCGACCGCCGAATAGGTGCGCAGCTCCCGCACGGCGATCAGCGCCAGCACGATGATGGCGATGTCGCCGCCGGAGCGCGCGATGCCCGCGATCGCCGCCGGCGGCCCCGTCGGGCCGCGACGGCGCCCGGCGTGGCGGGGTGCAGCACCGGCCACAGAGTGATCGCCAGGCACAACGCGAGCACGAGCGCGACCGCCAGCCAGGCGCTGCCGGGGAAGCCGGCGAGCCGCAGCCGGGCATCGCGCAGCGACCCGGCTCCGGCCAGCAGGCTGGCCAGCCTGGTGCCGACCAGCGCGCCGCCCGCCGCACCGAGCCCGCCGACCACGGCGATCTCGGCCATGGTGATCCTGGCCAGCTGCCAGCCGGCCGCGCCGCGCGAGCCGAGCAGCGCGGTCTCCACGCCGCGGTGGCTGGTCAGCAGCCGACCGGCCAGCACGAGCGCCGCGGCGACGAGCAGCAGCAGCTGGAGCGCGCTGATTGCGAGCATCGACCTGGCCACCGCGAGGCTGCGGGTCAGGCCGTCGAGGAGACGGGACAGCCCGCCGGTCACCTGGAGCCTGCCGAGCCGGACGGTGCCCTGGAGATAGCCGGCCTCTCTGGTGATCCGCGACGCCAGGCCGGGGATCTGGCTGGCCTGGATCCGCTGGGTGTCCAGGGCCGCGGCCCAGGACGCGGCGCCGACGGCCAGGGCAGGCCGCCTGCCGCTGAACGCGGCCGGGCTGACGATCAGCGGCCCGTAGGTGATGTAGCCCGGGGAGACGCTCACCCCGGACGGGCCGACGATGTCCAGGCCCCAGTAGGGCGAGCCGGGGTCGCGCCGCGCGAACGTGCCGCTGACCTGGATCCGCACCCGGTTGCCGTTGTTCCGGTCATACACCGTGAGGACGTCGCCCACCGACGCGCCGAGTTGGGCGGTGACGGACGCGGGCAGCGCCGCCTGCACCGGGCGGCCGGGCCGCGGCGGGCCGGGCCAGGCGCCAGAGACCAGCCGCGCGTGCGCGGTGAGCTGGCCGGGCGCGCCGGCCTCGAGGAGCTGGATGACCCGGCTGCCGGCCGCGGCGGGCAGCACGAGCGGATCAGACCACAGCGCGCTGTTGAGCCGGTAGGGCACCGCGCCGAATGCGCCGTGGATGGCGGCGCCCACGGCAGGCATGTCGGCCCTGGCGACCGTGGCGTCGACGGGCCCGGAGACGGCCATGCCGGTCTGCGCGGACGACGCGAGCTGGCGGAGGGCGGCCTGCGGCAGCACCTGGGCGTTGAAGGTGGCGAGCGCAGCCAGCAGCGCGGCGGCGATGAAGACCGTCAGCATCAGGCTGGCCAGCAGCGGCCAGGCCGAGGCAATGCGGCGCAGCAGGAACGGCGTTCGCAGTCCGGGCATGACCGTAGCTCCCTCTGCCAGGAGGCTACGTTAGCTGCTCTACCTCGGCATCCGTAAGATCACCGGACGCCACATCGACGGCAACGGCCTGGTCCTCGAGCGCGGCGACCGCGGCACCAGCACCTACGGCTGGAAACCCGCACTCAGCGCCCTGGCCGTCCGCTTCGGCGACCGGCTCCCGGTCTAACCAAGATCACTCACAGCAACCAGCAATCAGGCAGGAACGTCACCCGTACTTACGCAGAAGACTTGACACGCTCGGGATTCACCGTGCTGCCGGTGAACCCGAACCGGGTGGCGCGCCGCCTTGCCGTGATGCTGCCACACCGAGCACTTCACCGAACGAGAACTCGACGCCTTTCGCCTGGTCGCGGCTGGAGCAGGCAACGAGATGCCCGCAGCGAGCGGGATGCCCCTGGCCCGCTGGACCTGCCCCGAGCTGGCACGCCACGCAGCAGCCACCGGCATCCACACCGGCGCCCCCGGCCTCCGCCGTGCGCCGCTGGCTCGCTGACGACGTCTTAAAGCCCTGGCAGCACCGGTCGTGGATCTTCCCCTGCGACCCGCACTTCGCCCTCAAGGCCTCCCGCGTCCTGGACCTCTACCGGCGAGAATGGGAAGGACAGCCGCTCGGCGACGATGAGTACGTGCTCAGCGCCGACGAGAAGCCCGGCGTCCAGGCCCGCATGCGCATCCACCTCCCGCTCCCGCCGGGGCCAGGCCGGGCGATGCGGGCCGAGAGCGAGTACCACCGCTTCGGCACCCTCGCCTACCTGACCGCCTACGACGTTCACCGCGCCCAGGTCATGGGCCGGTGCGAGGCCACCACCGGCATCAGGCCATTCACCGCGCTCGTGGACCAGGTGATGCAGACCGAGCCGTACGCCTCGGCGAGGCGGGTCTTCTGGATCGTGGACAACGGCGCCTCACACCGCAACTGGGCCGCCGCCGCCAGGCTCAGCGACGCCCACCCGAACACGCAGATGATCCACCTGCCCGTTCACGCATCCTGCTCAATCAGGTCGAGGTCTACTTCTCCGTCATCCAGCGCAAACTCCTCACCCCCGACGACTTCGAAGACCTCGATGAACTCGCCGTCCAGATTCTCTCCTTCGAGCAGCACTACAACGCCGCTGCCAGGCCCTTCGACTGGAAGTTCACCCGCACCGACCTCAACCACCTGCTGGCCCGCATCAGGCAGCACGACCGCACGCACCACACCCGCTGACCGCATGAATCCCAACGAATTAACGGGCGCGACCACTAGCGGCGCGTTAACACGGCCGGTCCTGCGTGGCAGTGCGCGGACGCGGCTACGAGGCCCGGCGTGGCGATCGAAGCGATGACCAGCGCTAACGGACGCACTCCGACGCTAACCTGGCCCAACTCGGGTCTAGGTAACTGTCGTGGCCCTGCGCAGAGCGCCTGGGTTCCGCGATCGCAGTGCCTCGCGTTCAAGCTGGCTGAGGCCCGGAAACCGGTCGGCAAAATCTTCCGGAGAGCTTCGGAGTTCATCCATGGCGTCAGCGTTTGCAGTGATCTCAGCCATAGCCTCGAAGAGCGCGGGCGAAGCCATCCTCGGAGTGAATCTGGCCGGTGTCTGATGGCGCTCTAGGTCGGCAATCGCATTTCTTTCGAATGCTGCGTATGCGGTGTCGTTCGTGAAGGCTTGCGCGGTGATCAGTGAGGAGAAAGGGAGGCCTTTCGGCGGCAGGTACAGCATGCCGGCCTGAATTGTCCGCTGGACCGCCTCATCTCGATACTCCTTAAGCTGCCGGACCCAGATTTCGGGCTCCACCCCTGGGAATACGGCCGCCATGTAATAGACGGCATCCTGGCCTTCTCCGTAAATCTCAATCAGTCGCTCAAAGAAGAGGCCGAGTTTGTTGTCCTTGTAGCCAGAGTAGGAGAACCGCCGGTCCCCGACGGCGCTGACTTGAAGGAACACCACATGACCTGTGGTCGCGACGATAACGTCCGCACTGAACACCCTGCTTGCCATCAGGATCTGGCAGCCAAATCTGCCTGGATCTACGCGGAGATCCGCAAACATGCAGTCGGGAGCGGAAATGGCCGGAATCATGGCCGTCTGGTATCCCTCGGCGGAGGCGATGGCAAGCGCTCTCCTGGCAGGGAAAACGAAGAATCCCGGATGACCGTGAAAGGCGCCGACTACTAGCCGTCCCTTTCTTACTTCCCGGAGCATGAGCTCGGACATCTGCACATACGTAGTCTTGCGCCGCTTGTCCTCGTCATAATATTCGTACAGATCCACGGATTCCCGGCTCATCTGGCGTATCTGGGCCGCGGTCACCCCGTTCGTCGCATGGTAAAAGACTATGTCCGCTTGCTCGATGTAGCTAACGGCCTGCGGCGACATCTGCGCCAGAGCCGTGATTCCCGTTCCGATGATGGTAAGACGGCCGCGCCCCTTAGGCGGCTGCGCAAGCTCTTCGTCTGCAGGCATGGTTAATAGTCCTTACTCGGTACAGGGGCCGCGTGAGCGGCCGCTGGCGCATGTCGCGGGCCTTGTGGCCTGCCGCCCGAATCGGGCGGGTAGACCCTGAACTTGCGGCCGGGCATCCTAGATCGCCCGATGGCCGGGCAGCGCAGCCGCGCGGTGCTGGTGAGCCTGCCACGGGCCGAACTCATGGCTGCCCAGGTCTCCCCAGCCCGACAGGTGCGCGAGAGCACGGTGCCGCGAAGACGGCTGGCGGGGCTCGCGGCGCGGCGGCAGGCCGTGCCCAAGCTCGGTCAGCGCCCTGGCGGCGCTATCGACTGCATGCCAGCAGGCCCCTGAGGAGAGCACCCCGATAAGAGCCCGGCTCGGGCTCCGCTGTTCAGCGGCCAGGCCAGGGCCGGCGGACTGGGCCAGCAGGGAATTGACGGCCCCGGTCCTGGCGTCGGCGCACAGATCAGCGAGGTCGTCCACGGCCGCTATTACTTCGCCGAGCAACTGCGCTGCCCTGGTGCACTTGTCGTGGCCGCTTTCCGCGCAGGCGTGACCTCGCAGCCCGCACTGGATGGCGCTGATGACCTGCAGCGGCAGCACGCGTGCTGACAGATGCGCCTGCAGGATTCCGTCGCCCGGCGGTTCCGGCGGACGTGCGGAGATGGTCCGCAGTTCGGCGTCATATGCCTGGCGCAGCAGGTCGCAGATCCGCTGATACCAGTCTTCAGCCAGGGAACAGTGCTGGAGCCGTTGGAAGAACGCCGAGACTAGGGCTAGTACATAGCGGACACCCGGATCGGCGGCAGTGAGCGACGCCTCCGCGAGTGCGCGCTGCCCCGTGTCCCGTTCTGCCGCGGCGGCAAGGAGGTCGCGGTTGAGCACGGCAAGCAGGGCATCGCGGCGCCTGCGGCTTCCGTCAAGGAGCTGGTCGACGGCCGCGGTGCCGAGGATGAGCACGGCACCGAGCTCGGCGGCCTCGGCCTGGCATGGCAGCGACTGGTGCGCGGCCAGGACGTGGGTCATGCCCCAGCCGAATCCCAGGACGGGGACTGCCTGATCCCGCCAGTGCTGGCCGAACACCCGGCTGCCAGGTGCGGGTGCCGGCAGCCGCGCGGCTATGCGGCGGCCGGACGTGCGGTCGGCCGCTACGACCGCGACCCGGGCCGCTGGGGTGATCGTCAGCCCGCGCGACGCCATCGTCGCGGCGAACGCCGTCTGGGCCTCATGGACCACCAGAAACCGCAGGACTGGCGGGATGTCTGCCCGCTGCCCGCTGGCCGGCGCCGCCGACCTGCGTGGCGCTGGCTGCGGGGACCAGTCCTGGTAGGACCCCAGGCACCGCGCCGCAACGGCAGCAGTGAAGACTCCGCGCGGGTCGGGGCCCAGTCCGCCGGGCCGGGCCGGCGCCTCGCAGGCACCGAGGCGTTCGGTGCGGTCGCTGGGCATCGGAACTCTGAGGATGGCCTGCGAGCGCCAGCGGCCAGCCCCCGACTGACGTCGCGTGAGCCAGGCTAGGCCGCGCAGGACATGGCCGGCGCCGGGCTCAGCGCCGGCTTGCCGGGCTTCGTCGAGCGCGAGCAATGCGAACGCCGTCTCGAATGCTCCGCCGGTGCCGGTCAGGCTGCCATCCCATGCCCAGCCTCCGCTGGGCAGTTGCCGGCAGGCGAGTTCACCGGCGGCCCGGGATGCGGCGGCTGTGGTCAGCAGGCCGTGCCCGCGCAGCGCGCGCAGCGCCTGGTGCGTCGAGTACGCTACTCCGCTCCACCAGTAGGACGGCCACACGCCGCTCGGATCCTGCCGGTCCGCCAGGTAACGGGCTGCCTGTCCCGCCCGGGCGCCGGCCTGACCGAGCTCCGCCAGGGCCAGCACCACGGTGCCGGTGACGCAGGTGTGCGCGGCCTGCCACCCGCTGTGGTCGCGGCCGCCGGGTGCCCAGGGGCCCAGGCCGGCCGCAGCGGTGCCTGGATAGGTGCGGAAGCCGCCGCGGTCGCCTAGCTGCTGGGCGAGCAGGAACCTGGCGGCGCCGTCACGGCGGTCATCGGGGAGCGCGGAGCCCAGTCCCAGGACGGCCCATGCAGTGCTATCGGCATCTCCCGGCACACGCGAGCAGAAGCCCCACGAGCCGTCCTGGCGCTGGCAGTCAAGCAGTTTCTCGCGCGCCGCCCGCAGGTCCGGGTGCGCGAGACTAGCCAGGCTGGCCAGGACGAAGCCCGTCACCCACTCGGTGCTCGGGCCCGCTGTGCTGGCGAAGTCTTCCCACAGGCCGCTCGCGGCATTGCGTGACTGCAGCAGGAAGCCGGCGGCTTTGCGGAGTGCGGGCCGCAGGTCTGCAGGCGGTGGCATGGAAGTGACCGCCCCTACCAGTACAAGACCCAGGTGCCGTCAACTTCGGCTCCGTGCCCTTGCAGCGTCAGCCGACGGCCGGGCGGCTCAGCCTGGCGTCTGCCGCCAATCGCGTGCAGGATATTCCCGTCATGGATGGTGATGCCACCATCGGTATACGGCAGTCGCCGGGACGGCTGAGCGGCAGCCCACTCCGAAACCGGCACCGAAATGCCGGCAAAGTCGCCGTAGCGCAGCGGCCACACTTGCATCGCCGCTCCGTCCGGCGGCTGCTCTATGGCCACGGTGAACGACACCGTAGCTGCCGGGTAGGTTCCCGGAAAAGCATCAAGCCACTGCAGATCGAAATGGGCGCGCGCTGAGGCATAGTCATTCTTCGGTCCGGGCTGCCCGAACTCGAAGATATGAAAGCCCGGAACCGCCAGCTCCTCGGCGATCACGACAGGCGCGAAGAAGAAATCCTCGAAAAACCTAACAATGACCGAATAGACGTCCGCGAACCCAGCCACAAGCAGCGGATTTGACTCACGCGCGGACTTCAGATACTCGTGACGCCGTCCGGGAGCGTCAAGATACGCGGCCGTCGCGAGCGAGTAGAACCCGTCGGAACGTCTGATCCAGTGGTCACGCACGGACAGCACTCGCCGCTGGATGTCCCGGCACTCGGCAGCGCTGAACAACTCATGCTGAGTCAGGGGTATGGGCGCAGTCGCGAAGAGATTCATCAGGCGTCCTTCCCCAGATGATGCAGCAGAATCCGCGTGATCGCCCCGTCGCAGTGAGCGTCATACGCGCCATAGCCCGGCATGGGGTTAACCTCCAGGCACCAGTAAGTGCCATCCGGGGCGATACGGAAATCCCATCCGGCAAAGTCGAGGCCCAGCTCCTTCGAGCCGGCGATGACGGCTTCACAGATGGCATCCGGAGGCTCGAAGACAGTCAGCTCCCCGAACCGGCCCTCTCGCCTGTAGTCCACGCCATCCGATGACGGCACGCGCTGGGCGACCAGCTGGTCGCCGACGACGTGGATGCGGGCGTCCGCTCCGTCCACTCGCCGCTGAAGATGAACCGGGCCCCAGGCGGGGTCGAAGCTGGCAAGGACGTCCGCTGTGGCAGCTTCGGTATCAGCGCGCACTCCGCTGACCGCCTTCGATATCGCCGGCCCGCGGCTGGCGAATTCCGTCAGCTCGCCGACATCGCAACTGGTGAGGCTCTCGGGAACGCTGAAGCCCATGCGGGCAAGCAACGCCTCGTGCAGCGGCTTTGCCGAATTGTGCCCTCCGCTGCGGCTGCGGTTCGCGACGCTGCCAGGGACCTGGTCAAGCCAGGTACGCAGTGCCCGGGTCAGGGCCACCCATCGGCGAGCCTGAGCAGCGTCGCGCTGCTCAGCCGACAGGTCGATAATCCGGCAGTAGTAACTATCTTCCGGCCGCAAGGTCAGCGTCTGCCCGCCGTACCAGAACCGGGCCGGCTCGGCAGCCGGGAACGGGACGCGCCACTCGCCGGCGACGGCAGCGCGCAGGTTGAGGGCTTGCACCCTGGCGCCGAGGTGCAGGGCGGTAGCGACGAATGCGGGAAATGTGGCATCGACGTCGAGTCCGACCGCGACGATCACGCGGTCAGATCCGCGCATAGCGCATCCTCCACTTCTCGCCATGCGTATCGCAACTCGGCTACGTTCGCGTCAGCGTTCAGCCGGACCGGTACGGCGTCGCGGCCGACGGCCCACGTAACAGTCGCGAACTGGATGCACGCCTGGCGCGCAAGCTGCACGCTGTGGTCTCGCAGCGCGAATTCCGTACTACGACTGTCATTCGTCGCGCTGAAAGCCCGATCACCGACCACGGTAATGATCTCGTATGTCTCGCCGGGGTCCACCGGCCTGGCTCGCAGCGGAATCCCTTCCGGCAGGGACGTCACCTCTCCGGTTTCCTGCTCGGCGTTCTTGCCCCATAGCACCTGATTGCTGGCGTTCGGCACCTGATCGCTGGCGTTCGTGGCGGCGCGCGCGGGGCCGCTGGCGAATACCTCCGTCATTCCGCAGCCGACGCCAGCCAGCCGGACGGGCCGGATCGTGCCCACGGTGAGATGCGCAATCCATCCGGCGGAGTCTGGCCGGTTGATGACTGGCGCCGGCGAGAGCGCCGCTACCGACCAAAGGACGGAGTAGCTCTCGCTGACCGAGAAACGCTCGTCGAGCGTGGCCCTCGGCCAATCGCTCCACCACGCGCTGTGCCGGATGAACATCGGGATCTGCGGAGTCACCGCGCAGTCGCGCCCGGAAACCCGGATCGTAAACAGCCGCGCAGCGGCAGGGCCGTCGACGAACAGCACGTCCCGCCCTCGCTGACCGATTGCCCTGGCCAGCCGGCGAGCAACAGCGTCCTTGGCCGACGCCACCACGGCGACCGGTGGGCTCTTCACCTCTGAGGCCTGCGAGGCTCAGACGACAGGCGACTGCGTGAGCAGGCCGCTGGGCTTGGCCGGCTGCGGTCCGGCCGCCGCGGACACGTCGCCGCGGTGGCCCGCGGCGGGAGCACCGGCCTGGGTTCTGGCCTGCGCCGGTGCGTCATGCACAGCATCATCACCGTCGTCATCGTCATCGTCATTGTCGTCATTGTCATCGTCGTCGTTATCGTCTCCCTCGCTGAACCAGCCGCCACCGCCGGAGCTCTCATCCTGGACATCCTTGGAGTCCTTCGACTCCTTGGACTCTTTCGCTTGCTTGGCTGCCTCCGTAGCTTCCTTGTTCTCCTTCATCTGCTTGTTGTCTTGGCTCTCCTTAATCGAGGTGTCCTTGACGTCCTTGACTTCCTTTTGTTCTTTACCTTCCTTGCCTTCCTTGGCCTCCTTGCCGTCTTTGTTGTCCTTACTATCCTTGGCGGTATTGTCCTTGCTCTCCTTGTGTTCCTTAGCCTCCTTGATTTCCTTGGAGTCCTTGCTGGCCTCCTTTTCCGGCTTGACCGGCGGGCTACCCACGGCATCTTCTGGCCGAGCTCCGGCCGGCGCCGCTGCCTGAGGCACCCCGTACCGCGCGCCGATCTCTGACGCCAGGGCAGCGATCTCCTCGGTCGTTATCGCCGGCGAGACAGACGTGGCGGCCTCGGCCAGCTTGGCCAAGATCTCGGACCGGCGTGCCTGCGAGATGAATGGCTTCCCTGGGGGGACTGGCTCAGACATGTCAGCGGCTCCATTCACGGTCGGCGATGTCCGTGCACGAACAGGTGCCCGTCGGCCCGTCAGCCACCGGGCGGCGCGGTCGTGCCAGGTCGTACTGGGTCACGCTGACCTCTGTGCCCCAGAACAGCGACGCGGTGATCAGCGTGGCGAGAGGCAGCCTGGTGATCATCGTTGCCCTGCCCGGCTAGTGGACGAGGACATTCCTGAACTGCCACGGATCGTCGGGTTCGATGTCCTGCAGGAACAACGGCGAGTTGATAGCCATTCGTGGTCAGCCATGCGCCTAGCTCAGCGCGTTCGGCGTCGCGACCGCATCGGGGAGACTTCCCCATCTTTGTTGCCGGCCCTGCCTACCTTTGTTGCCGGCCCTGCCTATATTTGGTGCCGGTCCTGCCGACCTGGAGCGCGGGGTGGCCAGGCACGGCCGAAACCCGGTGGCGAACGCCAACTCCGGCAGCAACCAGCTGGCGCCATTCCGGTGCTCCACGGCCGTCGCTCCACGCCGGCCGCAGAATTCACCGAGTTCGCCGCCGCCGACCTCCGCGCCCGGCGGGAGCAGAATGGGAGCAGCAGCGAAGCGCCGCCAGGTGCGGTCAAACGCGGCGACCCGCGGCCAGGTAATGCGTGTGACCCGCGGAGACATCGGCTAGCAGCGGCTTTGTTGGCTCGCGCTCTCAGTTCGGGAGCAAGTGCTCCTCGATTTGGGGTCAGATCGTGATCAGTCTGGTCAGGTCGAGAATTGGACCTTACGTATCCGGGCTACCCGGTGGGCATGTCACGATCTGGCTGCTTGGGTGGGCGCTGCCACAATTGGGTCCACTTGGCCCCCGGCGCCGCCTGCACAGCCGCAAACATCGGCGAAAACTGGACCCCGCGCGAACTGCGCCACTCGTCCGTCTCCCTGATGTCCACCTCCGGCGTCCCGGTCGAGGAAATCGCCCGCCTCGCCGGACACACCAGCACCCGCACCACCGAAATCGTCTACCGCCGCGAACTCCGCCCCATCCCCAACACCGGAGCCGAAATCATGGACATCATCTTCAATCCGCAACCATCCCCAGTGAACTAACGCAGGCCCGACAGCCCGAGAACCCGCCGACGGAGCCTGAAAAGAACTACCGCTTCTGCCGAATTGAGGACGTTGCACTTGTGCATGCTTATTCGCGGTTCAGCATGAACATTCGTCTTTCGACAAGAAACCAGAGGTATCCGGTCAGGTGCCTGACCGGATCACCAGGCGGCCAGATCGCCGACTCTGAGCGGCTTGCTGCTGTGTCGGCTGCGCGGGTGGGTGCATGCAGATAACCCGGTTCTGGCGTTCGCGACTGGCTTGTCTTGGTGTCACCTGGAGGCGTAGATCGGCCCTAAGCGATCCGTCTGCGCCAGCGGGCTGGGCCGCCTGCGCGGGTGCGGATCGAGGACTGCAGGTGCGCTCCGGCGATTGGGGCGGCCAGCATGATGCGGTCGATGGCGGCCCGGATGGTGTGGGTGACGTTGACCTGGGCTCGTTCGGCGTCGGCGGTAGCGCGGCATCAGCGAAACTATGCTTCCTCCCGGGCAGGACCCCTTCCCGGGAGGAAGCACGTCATCGGGTGCGCAGCGCCCGGTCCCGGGCCTCGCCCGTCAGCCGTTCTGAAGGGTGAGCGGGTTGAGCGAGCCCGAGACGCCGCTGTACCCGGCAGCCCAGACAATCGCGGCGCCAGGGCTGGAAGATACCGACGTCAGCTGGCTGGCGCCGCCCACGTTGGGGCTGGGCACGGTCGTCCAGGTAGTGCCGTCCCAGTGCAGGGTGAGGGTCTGCGGCCCGGTGGTGTACCCCACGGCCCACACGTCGGAGGCCGAGCGGGCTGTGATCCCGGTGAGCGTGCCGGCTGCGGGGCTGGGCGTAATGGTCCACGCGGTGCCGTTCCAGTGCGCGATGACTGGGCCGGACGGGCTGTTGCCGGCCGCCCACACGTTGGCCGGGCTTATCGCGTCAGCCGATGTGAAGACGGCGCCGGTGACCTGCGGCATCGTGACCAGGTTCCACGCGGTGCCGTCCCAGTGCACGGAGTACGGGTCCCATATGTTGCCGTATTCGGTTTGCAGGTAGGTCCCGACGATCCACACGTTGCTTGCCGAGGTGGCGGAGATCGCGCTGACCGTGTTCTCGGCGAACGTATCCCCGTTGGGCTCAGGGAACGGCGGTGGGGCCGCCAGCCTCGTCCATGCGGTGCCATCCCAGTGCTCGACCAGCCCGTATTCTGAGCCTTCGTTGCCGATCACATACGCGTTCGTGGAGCTGATATCGGCCACGCCGACTAGGGCAGTGCCCGGGTTGAGAGGCAGCGGGTCTGGGACGTTCGTCCAGGCCGAGCCGTTCCAGTGGATCGTCAATGGGCCGAAGTAACCGGGGTGCTTGACGAGGTTGATGGTCCCGACCGCCCACGCGTCGGTGGCGCTGCTCGAGCTCACCCAGCCCAGGTGGACGCCGTTGGTGGCAGGGAAGCTCGGCGGGGTCGCCTGCGACCACGCCGTCCCGTTCCAGCGATCGATGAGTGGAAGCGAGCCCACTTTGTTCGATTGCTGGCCCACGCTTCCGACCGCCCAAGCATCAGTGTCGGTGCGGGCGGCGATGCCGTTTATATAGGCGTCCTGCCCGGTCGGCGGGGATGGGACGACGGTCCAGCCGCCCGCGAGCGCCGGTCCGGCTCCGAGTACGACTAAGGCGAGCGCCGCGGTTCCAGCAATGAGCGTTGAACGAAGCAACGTATTCCCCCCTTGGCTGGCCGTGCCAGTTTCTTGTCAGAACGTTGGCCGCAGCGGAACGGTTCAACGAATCTGCACCTGGCGGCTGCCGCGTACAGCGGGCCGCTGTCCCTCGCCGCGTCGGGCCAGGTCATCGACCTCAGTGGTAAACCATGATCACGGAGGGCTCGCGCCAGCGCACAGGGACCACACTTCACCGCGCGGGCAGGCGCCGGTGTGCACGGCGATGCCCCTCCAGCCCGGACGGCCCAGCTTCAGAACACCTCAGTCCACGAGATCCCCTGTACTTCCGCAAGGCTGGCTCGCCCAGGCAGCGCGGAGGCCGAGCGCTTCGGGATGGGCCCGGTAGCAGTGGCCGGTCAGGACTGGCAGCGCGTGAGGAGGAAGGTGGGTAACGGTCTCAAGGAAGCGGCGGGAACTGAATTCAACACCGCTCATGATCCCGGCCCTGTCGCAGTGACCTTGCCTTGCGCCACACGGCACCCATGTGGGATGCAGGTCTGTCGTGCGGGTGAACAGTGGGTGAATTTAAAGCAGGGTGAGCCCATGATGTCGCCAGCAGGCCTAGCGCGGGGAGGTGACGGAGGTGACGGTGGGCGACCATTTCGAGCGGGTAGCGGGCGTCTACGAATCGCTGCGCACCACCGACGAGGCGCCGGTGCGCAGGATCGGCCAGTTCCTGCCTGACCGCCCCGTCACCGGCCTGGATATCGGCTGCGGGACCGGACGGTACACACGGCTGCTGCACGCCCTGCTGCCGGACGGCTCGCTGCTGGTCGCGAGCGACGTCTCGGCGGCCATGCTGGCACAGCTCAGCGCCGCCGGCCACGGCCACGCCCGCGGGGTGGTGCCGCTGCAAGCAACCGCCGAACAGCCGCCATTGCGGGCCGCCAGCCTCAATGTGGTCACCGCGTTCAACTGCGTTCATCACTTCGACCTCGGCCGCTTCCTGACCGCTGTGGCCCGGGTGCTGGCGCCCGGCGGCCAGCTGTTCATCTACACCCGCACCCCGCAGCAGAACGCGCGCACGATCTGGGGCCGCTACTTCCCCGGTTTCACCGGGCACGAGCAGCGCCTCCACAGCGAGGCCGTGTTCCGGGACGCCGTCCGGCGGACCGGCGGCGTCAGCATGGTCGCAGCAGAGACCTTCAGACATCCGCGCTCGGCCACGGCCGAACGGCTCCAGGCCCTGGCTGAGGGGCGCCGCTACTCGACATTCTCTCTCTACTCGCCGGAGGAGTTGCGCGCAGCCATCGCGACGTTCCTGGCCCGGCTGCCCAGCCCCGAAGTCACCTGGGTTGACGAACACCACCTGGTCGTCATCGGCAGGAGCCACCACAACCAGGTTGGACCCGACGGTCTGGGCAGCCTGGCGAGCCGGGCGATCAAGGATCAGGCCTACAGATCAGCCCCCGAGCGCGCCGGTGAGACTCCCAGGAGGCGTCCTGGCGGCCGCGCAGATCACCCTGTTATGCGACCAGTCGATTGCTGGTGACGACCTTCGGCAGAGCGCCCAGATCGGCGGCTCGGAGTGCGGTTATCCAGAGCTCTCAGCACCGCTGGCGATCCCGGCCACGGCCGAGCAGGCAGACGGCTAAGCCGTATGTTTATGCATCGGCAGCGCTAGGCCGAACGCGCTCTTTTGCCGCCGATCGGGCGTGGAGAGGATTCCAGGGCAGCTCGCCCCACTTCGCCGGATACTGATGATCAGGCGCCAACGTCATCGCCGATCGGAGGCAGGTACAGGCAGTCTTACCTGGGCACACTTCGTTGAGTGCTTGATCATTCACGCAGCGTGCTAGACTGACAGTGCATGACGGAACGGGCCGAACGGCCAGCGCGGCTAGCAGCCCGGCAGCCCATAGGGCGTAAGTCCCAAATTGCAGTGAATGCGCGCCCGCCCGCTCCGTTGTGCGGCAGACCTCGCCCCCAGGTAACGGGGCCTTTGCGCGTCGGCATTCGGCCGGGGAACGTGCGTGATCACTGCTGGATGCAGTCTGCGGTAGGTCCGATCGTCCATCAACGCGCTGTATCACAATCCGGCTGGTACGGCCTGAGCATCGACCGCTTATGCCACGGAGAGGTGGTCTACTGCCTGTGGCCGCCGGACGGCCGTGTCACGCTGGGCAGGTGAACGGCAGGTGCTCCCCACCGCTCGATGATGAACACCGTCGTGACGCAGTCATGGCGTTCCTGGGCGGCGGGCCGGACCGGCCACTTTCTGCCGCCCTTGCCGTAGACGCTCTGGCGAGCGCCCGGCGGGCTGTCGCGGCCCACCTGGCACGCGGTGCGTCTATCGACGAATGGGCTAGCCAGCTAGACCTGGATACCGGGGGGTGCGGGAGGACGCCGCCGTGCTGGCCGTCATGGGAATTCCCGGGCACCAGCACCCGACGGCATGTGAAACATACTTGGACCTGCCTGCTGATCAATGCCCATTTACGCTTAGAGATCCATAAATCCGCAAGCCGACCGTCTACAATGACGCCATGGGTCTCTTTCGCCGCAGGGCTAAGAAGGATCGCGGGAAGGCGGCGGCCGAACTTCTCAAGGAGCAGAGCAGGACGGCCAAGGCACAGACGGAGGTTGCGCCGCGGGAAGCGACCGTCGAGGCGCGTCCCAACCCGGACCAGCCAGGATGGGGCGAGACCATCGGCCAGCAAATCGGGCTGGCTCGCGAGGAACGCGCCAGCCAGGAATGAGAAACCCCCCTTCATTGAAGGGGATGTGGCCGCTCTCAGCGATCAGGACCGGTGGCCTGCGACAGACGTCCGCGTAAGCGTCGCCGCCAAAGGCCCACAATGCCGAGAGGGCAGATGCGAATCGCCCTTCGCATCAAACAAGTGCAGAGCCGCTGTCGCGCCACGTGCTGCGCCCGACGTAGCCATCCACGCCCACCTCTGGCCCACGTTGCCCACCAGCCTGAACGCAGATTGACGCGAGCCGATCTTGCCCGACATCAGCCCCCTGCGCAGCACACGCTAGTGCCGCAATGACGTACGGCGGGACATCGGTGGATCCTCGTGGGATCCGGCACCAGGAGCAAGGTGGCGGGAACATCGCCCAGACCATGCGGCGCGTCGTCAGGATCTCCGGTGCCGAGTCGCCGCACATCGCCGGGCCAACACTGATTGCGCAGTGTGATCGGCCCGCCTTGGCGGAACTGGCTTCCCGGGCTCCGGCCGTGTGATCCACGGCAGCCTGACGTTCGATGAGGATGGCATCCAGCTCCATCTTGACAGGTCGCTCTACCCACCTATCGCTCCGGACCACGGGAGTCATCACCAGCTCACCGGAGTGGGCGACCGAGAGGATCAGGCCGGTGCCAGGGTGGTGTTGAGCTGTTCGCAGCTATCGCTCAGGGGCGTCCAGGGCACAGGGGTTTCAAGCCTGACGTCCCAGGTGTGCTGCCGGCTCAATGTTGTCGCGGATGCTGGCTTTCGCTGTGCCCACGACAACAGGCCGCAGCGTCCCCGCGAACCCTGCACTTGGAAAATCCCAGGCTGCTCGATGTGTATCAGATCGCTGCACAGTCCCCTCCGATAGCCAGAGCGTCAGGAAAGAGCCCCTGTCGGGCTCATCGTCGCGAAAGCTGCCTCAGCGGCCACCGATGTTGAGCCAAGTTAGCCTCCGTTCATCAATGGTCATCGTTTTAGGAATAAATTGGATGGACTGAATGCCAGACTTGACACAGCTCGTTGCTCTGGGATCGATCGTATACACGATCGTTAACTTCGTCCGTTACGCGCGTGATACTGACTGGTCAAGCGTCGGGAGTCAAGTGATCGCTTGGTTCGCTGGCATTGTTGCAACAATCGTTGTCGCACATACTGCACTAGCGAATGCGTTCAGCTTCGGCACACGAGATCTCGCCCAGATCGGTCTCGGCAGCCAGATCCTGGTCGGTCTCGCCGCAGCGTCCACGATCAGCATCGTTTACCAATTCAAGAAGGCGGTAGACAGCGGGAAGAACGCCGTGGTTCCCTCTCTGCTGCCCAACAATCGGGGGAGGCAGGCATCCGCAGACGCCGCGTCGAAAGACTGACACTCGATCGAACTCGGCGATCGACTCCAGAGCAACGGCTGTTTCCCTCCGCTGGCACGATCCCTATGCACTCATTTGCCGCTGACGGCGCACTTCTGTCGTAGGGTTGTCCGCCTGCGAGCCACTCGCTGGTCCTCGACCGGGCGCTGGACCGGCGTCATGTTGAGTAGCAGGTCGCTGCTCCACTTGTCTACACCGTCACTCGCCGGATCAGGCGTGCGGAGCTTGTGAGCAGCACGCATGCGTTTTCAAATGGTTGGATCTGCCAGCGAGGATGAATGAGCGTGTCGCTTTCGCCAGACAACCCGGTGCTTGGTGAAGCACGCGCTACCGCATTGGAGCCGCTGTACGCGGAGGTTTGTCGGGCCCATGGCGCCATTACCGACTTCCGAGGCAAGCTGCTCGCGCTCGTGCCTACCCTGTCGGGTGCTGCGTTTGCGCTGATCATCGGAACGCGTAAGGATTTCGACTTGCGCCTACTCTTGCCAGTCGGGATTTTTGGCGTGACTGTCACCCTTGGCCTCTTCTGCTACGAGCTGCGCGGCATGCTTTTATGTGTCGAGCTGCGCAACCGGGGCGAGAAGCTCGAGCAGGCGATGCAACGGCCCGCAGTTGACGCCGAAGAGGAAATGCAGGGACATTTCCTCTGCCGCACGGAGCACCATAGAATTGGCGATGCCAGCAAGCTATTCAAAACGAATTGGCCCATCAGCGTGCCAACAGCGAGCTTCGTCGTGTACAGCAGTGCGATTCTAGGCTGGGTGGTCGTTGCTGCGTTCGGAGTGGCTGGATTCTTCTAGACGCGTAACGGCTGAATCTGAAAGGCACCACCCCACCTGTTGGCATCAAGCCAACCGCTCGTTTGCGCCTCAGTCTGAGCGCATGCAGGCTCCCCATGCGCTTACATCTGCCGCTCGGGGTGGTGATCCCCGATGGGAACGTCTGGCTACTGTCAGCGTCGCTCGATCTCGGCGTTGCGGACCGCTCGCATCCACGCAGACTCATCCTCGCTCAGGGGCAGGCGGCCGACTGCCTCCCATAGCGGAGGGAAGAATTCGTCAGACCCCTCCAGTCCTTGTCACGAGGCTCGACCAGCGACCAGCCGATCTCTTCGAGGTCGAGGTCGCCCTTGCGCCGGTTGCAGTTCCAGCAAGCTGTCACGAGATTATCCGGAGCTATCGGATCACCCCCGCCGACGATGGGCTTGACGTGATCAAGCGTGGCCGACCTTGAGACGAATGCTGGGTGGGTGGAATCAGCTTTCCAGTTCGGGTGGTATGGGAACTGAATGGGATACAACCTTGAGATCAGGCGCATCGCTGCTGTGAGAATGACCCGCTCACCGCAGTATCTGCACTGGTAATGATCGCGAGCGTAGATCTTCGCGATAACACTCATTGCAGGCCACCGCTCTTTCTTGCGGTCGCGCGGGACGAAAGAGATCTCCCTCACAGCACTCCACGCGGCCTCTTCATCTCCTTGGATGCGCGCTTGAATGATCCGGATAAGTGATTCAGGATAAGTATCATCTGGCGCGCGCATTAACGCGATCCTTTCATAGCGCGGAGCATCCCGTTCCGCCGCGGGCAGTTGCGGTCAGCCTAGGAGCGGTGCCGAGATCGGTTCCACTGTTCAGAGGTCGCGGGCACAGTTGTCGCAGATTCCGGTCAGGGGCATCGTCTGACTACAGGTCGGGCATACGCCGCCGGTCCTGCTATCCTTTCCGCCTTGGCGGTCACCTCTGTGTGGTCCGTCACGGGTCTCGATACAGGTCTTGCAGGCGCGGAGAGTCTGCATCTGTTCGTCCGTGGCTAGCTCAGGGGTACCCAGGATGATGCCGTCTCCCGTCCACGCTTCTGAGTGCGGCTCGGTTAAGCAGTCAGGTTCCGGCTCTTATCGGCGGCTGCCTCGCGGGTCTCGACACCGAGTTTTGCCAGCACGGATGAGACGTGGTGATCGACGGTCCTGGCCGAGATGAACAAGGCGCGGGCAATCTGGGTGTTGGTCTGCCGGTCGCAGATCAGCTCGAGCACCTCGCATTCACGAGGGGTGAGCCCGAGTGGATGCGTGCGGGTGGCTCGGCGCGGGCCGACCGGAACTGACTGCGCGCCTATCTGGCGCAGCTTCTGGCGGGCGAGACCGGCCGTCGCCCTGGCGCCTAGGTCATCGAGACGCCGCAGTGCGTCGCGCAAGTCGTATTCGTCCGGCGAGTCAAGCAGTGCGAGCGCCGCGTCTAGGCGGCAGCCGAGCTGATCCCACGCGCGCGCCGCCGCCGCGCGCTGGCCGGCTTCCTGGAGCCGGTATGGCTCGGCAATCGGGCCGTCGACGATCCTGTCGGAGCCGGTGCGGTGAAGCCAGCGGCGCAGCGCGCCGCGCATCCACTCGTCGATGTCGTGGGCGGCTTCGGCAGCCAGCTCGGCTTCGTGCCGCGCCTCGTCGACTCGGCCTTCGGTCAGGAATGCCTCGGCCCGGGCGAAACGGGTCGGTATGACGTACTGCGGCTGTCCGGTCGGTGCGGCGTTGGCGATCGCGCTGTCGAGGGCGCGCCAGACTCCCAGCTCACCGCGGCGCGCATGGGTTATGCCGATCATGGTCTGCGGGCAGATCTGGTTCAGCGGGGCGGCTGAGCTTTCCTCGAGCAGCTGGGCACTGATCGCCACCGCCTCGTCCCAGCGGCCACGATGTTCGAGGACGACGGTGCGAGCTGCACGCAGAAAATAGTAGTGCCGGTCCAGGTCGTGCTGCTCGCAGTAGGCGACGCCGTCGCGATAATACTGCTCGCCTTCGTCGAACTGGAACTGGTCGCACGCGACGCCGTACAGATTGCTGTAGCCGCGGCCGGCCTGATTGGGCAGGTCGCGGGAGAGGGCCAGCTCAAGTGAGCGGCGAATCAGTTCCGCCCAGTTCGGGTCGGTCGCGGACGCGGCGCAGCCCCAGGTGTTCAGTGCATCGGCCTCGACGTCAGGTGCGTCAAGCGAACGGGCCAGAGCCTGCGCTCGCCGGGCCAGCTCGATCGCCTCGCCGTTCTCGTTGCGCGTCATCCTGAGGGCACCCAGCGTCACGTACGCCCGGGCCAGCTCGCGGGTCCCGCCGAGCGGCTCGAGCGTGTCGATCGCTTCGATGGCGGCGGCGACCGCTTCATCGCCTCGGCACAGATGTTTCAGCGTCAGCGAGTAGCGCTGCAACGACTCGCCCTCGTGATGGCGATCCTCGAGCAGCCGCCAGAGCCGTAGCGCCTGCTCGTCGGCATCGGCCGCGGTTTGCGATTGGTCGCTGAGAGTCGCCTCTTCGGCAAGGCCGGTGTAGAGCTCGGCCTGAGCGGACGGCGCGGTATGCGCGGCCCATCGCAATGCGCGCTCATACTGGGCCGCAGCCTCGCGATGTGAGCCGAGATCAACGGCTCGTCTCGCGGCGAGTGAGGCGTGCCGGATGACTGCTGCTTCGTCGCCAGCACCCTCAGCGTGGAACGCCATGCGTGCGTCATCGCGGCTGCCGCTGGCCAGCAGCGCGCTGAGGATCTTGGCGTGGATCAGCGCATGACGATGGGCGGGGATCTCCTGCGCGATCGCCAGCCGAGCGATCTCGTGCCGGAAGCGCAGGCCGGTTCCCTCGTCGACCAGCAGTCCGGACGCACTGAGTTCGTCCAGCGCAGATTGCCGGTCGGCGAGCAGGCCCGCGTCGATCCGCACACCCATGAGCGCCGCCGTTTCGAGTACCTGGCGGGCGGCGTCGCTGAGCCGTCCAGTACGCGAGAGAGTCGCGTCACGCGCCGACAGCGGCACTCCGTACGCTCCGGCCTCAAGCACCTCAGTGACGTAGAACGGATTGCCGCCAGTGAGCTGGTACAACTGCCCGGCGTCGAGATCAGTCCCGGCGGCCATCGTCTGGACGGCCTCGACCGACAGCGGCGGCAGCTCAAGTCGGCGCGCCCACCGCCGCGCGGCCAGATCGCCCAGCGCGAGACGCAGCGGACTCGACGGTGCCAGCCAGTCATCCCGGAACGTGGCGATCACCAGCACCGACGCCGCGCGGATGCGACGGGTGAGAAACCGCATCAAGTCAAGCGTCGCCTCGTCCGCCCAGTGGATGTCCTCGATCACGATCACATTGAGCCGGTCATCACCGGTGACCTGCGTCAGCAGCGCGGCGAACAGCTCGTCTCGCTCGGGCTGGCCGTGGCACAAATCCTCCAGCGCGCCGCCGAGATCGCGGGCCAGGTCGAACAACGGGGCCAGGGGGCGTGGCGTCGAGAGCCCGTCGCAGGCCCCCCACGACCAGAGGGCTTCGGGCAGATCGCGCTGGAACCGCTCGACCAGCACCGATTTTCCGGCGCCTGCCTCACCGGCGATCAGGACGAGCCGTCCTTCACCTTGCCGCGCTTCGTGTGCGTACTGGCGCAGCGAAGCCAGCACCGGATCGCGTTCCAGCAGCTTCATATTCAGGATCTTCTCTCAGCTAGACCGAATGTGCAGACCGTGCCGCCGCGGGCCGGCAACGGCAGGGCCGATCAGGTGGGGATATCCATGTCGCCAGTGTCTTCTTCGGGT
Source organism: uncultured Actinomycetota bacterium (assembly GCA_963844655.1). Lineage (GTDB taxonomy): Bacteria > Actinomycetota > Actinomycetes > Streptosporangiales > Streptosporangiaceae > JASHPR01. The sequence goes on from CAWJPA010000004.1 coordinate 882,099, forward strand.
CGTCGCCGGCCTGCGACAGCTCGAGCCTAAGAACTGGAAGTACGCCGCTGCATCGGAGCTACCCCCCTAAACTTCGGGCACCGCATACCTATCTTTCGAGGCCGGGCCGCCCTCCGCCCGGCCGAAACCGCTCCCGGCCAGCTCGCGGCGGCCCACGACGAGCGACGAACTGCTCACGGGTGGCGGCGCCTCGCCGGTAAACCGGGTGAATCCGCTCATTAGCCTCGGCAAGGTCTGGGCGCGGCAGGGCACGCCCGGCTGCCGGAAATGCCTGGACGAGGCAGCGGCAGCCGCGGACGGATCCGGCGAGCCGCAGTTCCCGGTGCCCGTGCGGCTGGCCCGCGCCGAGGCGTACTGGCTGGAGGCCAGCCGGACCGGGCCGCACGCGAAGCCGACCTGCCCGATGACGTTTGAGCCCGGGGCGGCGCCTGGAACCGCGGGGCGGTCGCTGCCTGGCTACGGCGCACCGGTTCGCGTCGGCCGCCGCGCAGTGACCTCGCCGAGCCTTACCGGCTGCAGGCGGCAGGCGACTGGGAGCAAGCGCCCGGCTGTGGGCCGGGCCTGGACTCCTCGTACGAGGCCACGCTGGCCCTGTACGGCGCGGCCTCAGAACGCAGCGCTGCGCGAGGCCCTGAAGACCTTCACCGGCCCCGGCGCCTCGGCGGCCGCTCAGATCACCCGGCACAAGATTGCGCCTGCTCGGCATCCGGTCGATCCCTGTCGACGGCAGGTGAAGTTTTCACCTGCCGTCGACAATCCCGGCCGGGCCGCGATCCGCGAGCACCCATTCGGCCTGACCCGGCGCGAGCGTGAGGTCCTCGACCTGATCTGCGCCGGGCACACCAACGCCGAGATTGCCGCGAAGCTTTCATCTCCACCAAGACCGTCGACCATCATGTCTCCGCCGTGCTGGTGAAACTGGATGCCCCGACCCGGTGATGTCGCCACGACGCACGCAGCCCGGCTCGGGCTGGCCGGGGCGCGAATATGGGGAACGGCGCGGGAAATCTGGGTGATCACTCCCGATCCCCGACGCAGCCCAGCCGCCATACGGTCGCCTTGGAACTCATCCAGAGTCGAAGGAGATCGTCATGAACCGCATCTGCCGCATCCGCCGTCTCACCGCCGTCCTGGCCGGGCTGGCTTGCGCCTGGCTGGGGATCGCCGTTGCCGCGCCCGCCGCATTCGCCGCCACCGGGCGTTTCCAGCCTCCTGGTGGCGGATCGCCAGGCACGGCTGTGGTGCGTGCGCCGCTGACCGGGCACATACACCAGCTGGTGCCGCAGACCCCAGGTCCGGTCCCCGTGCACACCGTTCTCGCCGGCGGCATGCCCGGCTGGCAGATCGCCCTGATCGCCCTCGGTGCCGCGCTGTTCGCCGCCACACTCGCGGTGCTGCTCGACCGGGCCCGCACCACCCGGCGCCGCTCAGCCACCACCGCCTGAGGCCGTGCACGGCGGGCAAACAGTGCCGCCGGGCCAGCGACGCCAGCCCGGCGGCACCGCTGCCGGCCCCCAACTGCACAGCAGACAGCAGAGCAGGACATGGCAACGTTCGTGGACTTCCATCAGGATCTGGCACTGCCACCCGAGGCCATCGCGCAGATCGCCGAGGACACCTGCAACGAAAACCGATCAGTTCGGCGTGCGCCAGATCGAGCTGGATCACAACGCCCAGGGCCAGGTGGACTGCCTGCTTGAGGGGCCCGGACGAACAACCCATCCGCGCCCACCATGCCGCACTGGGGTGCCCTGCAGTGATGTGCACCAAGTAAGCGCCCTCAGCTAACACGCCAGCCAGATCATCACAGGTCAAGCGCCAGCACCCGGCCCAGCCAGCCGCCCCCGGAAGCCCAGATCACCGCCCGGCTGAACATCCCATCCGCGAGCCACTTGGCCCCCATCCGCAAGCACAAACACCGTAAAAGCGGTGCTTTTAGAGTGGATAATAATTTCAAAAATAGCCTTTGAACTGCGGAGCCCCCTTACGGAATCGAACCGTAGACCTTCTCCTTACCATGGACAGAAAACAGTTATCTTACTAGGCACAGTGAACCTGGGAAGTGCCATCTAGCTGCGGTTTTATGGCTGGGTGTCGCTGGGGGTGGCTGGGTAAGGCCTGCAGATGGCCCCCTAGATTGGCCCCCATTGGGGATATCATGGACCCATGAGTACGCGCCGTGGGTGGGGTGAAGACGGGGTCTTCTTCGAGCACGCCGGGTTATGCCGGGACGAGGCCCGCCACCGTAATTGCCCGGGCCGGTGGCGCGGGGTGGTCAGCCTCGGGTACGGCCCGGATGGGAAACGGATCCGCCGGAAAGTCTCCGGCAAGACCCGGGCCGTCGTTCAGGAACGGCTGAAGGCCTTGCACACTGACCTGGACTCCGGGGTCAAGGCCAGCCCGAACTACACGCTGCGCCGCGCGGCGCAGGACTGGCTCGCGGAGGGCCTGGAGAGCCGGTCGGCGAAGACGGTGAAGAAAAACGAGAACGTCCTGGCACCGATCCTGACCGCGATCGGGTCCCGGAGACTGCGGGAACTGACCGCCGACGACGTCCGCCAGGCCCTGACCGCAATGGCCGCCCGGTACTCCACCGCCGCGGTGGCGATGGGCCACAACGCGCTGACCCGCGCCATCCGCCACGCCGAAGGCCGCGACCTCGTAGGCCGCAACGTCGCCACCTTGGCCGACACCCCCAAAGGGCAGGCCGGGCGGCCAAGCAAGAGCCTGACCCTGGACCAGGCCTCTGCCCTCCTAACCGCAGCAGAAGGCACCCGGATGCACGCCTACATTGCCTTGTGCCTGGCCACCGGCATCCGCACCGAAGAAGCCAGAGCCCTTCGCTGGGAACACATCACCTTCGGCGACCCGGACACGACACCGCCCGTGCCCGCCAGCGCCGCCGTGTGGCGGTCCATCCGGGCCCACGGCGACACCAAGACCGAGAAATCACGCCGCACCCTGGCCCTCCCCCACATGGCCGCCGACGCCCTCCGGCTCCACAAACAACGCCAGGACCAGGACCGCCACACCTCCGGCGAACGATGGGACGACCAGGATCTTTTGTTCGCCACCAGGACTGGCGCCCCCCTGGACGCGGCCAACGTCCGGCGCGAGTTCCGGGCCCTCTGCAAAACCGCGGGGATCGGGCCGGGCTGGACACCCCGCGAACTGCGCCACTCCTTCGTCTCCCTCATGTCCACCACCGGCGTGCCCGTCGAGGAAATCGCCCGGCTCGCCGGCCACACCAGCACCCGAACCACCGAAATCGTCTACCGCCGCGAACTACGGCCCGTACTCACCACCGGAGCCGAAATCATGGACAGCATTTTCAAACCACCCACACCCAAGTAGGCCGGCCAGACAACGAAGCACTACCGCTCATGCCGAAAGTAGTGCGTTGGTCGCATGCATTTCATGCGCTGGCCCGGCATATTAATTCACTACCTTGAGGGCAGACCGGAGGCCGCGGCTATCGGCAACTCAGCATCGTGGCTTGTATCCAGGGCACGCCTGCCGAATCTGGTGCTGGGTCTGCAGGCTGGTGCCGCATCAGGCTACGTTTGCCCGCAGCCGGTTCCTAGCCCGGTCTTGGGCATTTCCAACCCGGCCGGTGGGGTGGAACATCGGGCCGGTTATGACCGGCCCTTCGGCATATCGTGTCGGCTTGGCAGGACGGGTTAGGCGTTAGCCGGCCCGTCAGCATCGGAAACTGCGCGCCCTGGGCAGGATGCTGCTACGGCGGGTCGAGTAGGGTCCGGGTCCAGGAGCGGGTCAGCCATGCCTGGAAGCGGTCGGGGCTCCAGCCGAGGTCGTTGAGGAGCAGGCCGTACAGCTGGGGCGAGTTGAAGGCCCACAGGGCGTCGCGGATGTCGTCCTCGGTAATGCCGTCGGCCAGGCAGCCTGCCTGGGTGGCCTTGGCCGCGATATCGCTAGCTGCGGCGGTCATGCCGCGCATCCGCTGGGCGTCCAGTTCGGTGGTCAGTTCTTTGACGGCGGGATCGCTGGCGGATGCGGTCCAGGCGGCGAGCAGGAGGCCGCCGGCGCGCTCGGCGACCTGGCGGACGTGGGCGGCGTAGATGGCCAGCTCCTGGCGGGGGTCGGGCTCGGCGATCATCTGCTGGGCGAAGTCGCGTTCCATCATCGGCACGGGCAGGTGATCACCGGCGAGGGCGACGTCGATGGCGTGCTTGAGCAGGTTGGCCTTGGTCCCGAACGCGGCGTACAGGGTCTGCACGGCGACCTCCGCCTCCGCGGCGACCTCGGTCAGGGCGGTTGCGGTGTACCCGCGGTCGGCGAACAGCCGCGCGGCGGCGCCGATGACCCGTTGGTGATTCTGGCGGGCCTGCGCCTGGCGGCGGGCCGCGTTGTAGCGCCTCTTGACAGTCCCGGTCATTCAGATAGAGTACTACTAAATCAGATAGAGTTATACTCTAACGAAAGGTCCTGGGACAATGAGCCAGCACCCTACGACTCTGACTGACCCGAAGGCGATCTGCGCGCACAGCCTCGAAATCATGGCTGACGGCGACCTGGCCGACTTCGAGGCACTGGCCCACCCCGAGGCCATCGACCGGGAGGAATCCGGCCCCCTGGCCACCCGTGGAACCGGCCCGGCGGCATTTCATGCCGTCGCCCTGTGGCTGCGCGGCGCCTTCTCCGACCTGCGCTGGGACGTCCACCACATGGCCGCGGACTCAGACCTCGTCGCCATCCGCAGCACTTGGTCCGGCCGACACGTCAGGCCGTTCGTGACCTACGACGACGCCGGGGCGGTGGCCCAGGCGATGCCGCCTACCGGCAAGACCTTCGCCGCCACCCAATCCCACTGGTTCCGCCTCGCTGACGGCAAGATCATCGAGCACTGGGCCAACCGCGACGACCTGGCCATGGCACAACAGCTCGGCTGGATCCCGCCCAGCCCCCGTTACCTGGCCCGCATGGCCCTCGCCAAGCACCGAGCGCGACGCCCGGGCAACGGGGTCTCGCGCTAACTGGTGCCCCAGCCGCACCGCCTGACCGGTTCCGCCGGCCAGGCGGATCCAAAGCAACCTGAACCGATCCCAACTGTGGCGGAGGGAACCATGAGCCGCATTCCGCGCATCCGCCGCTGGCTCAGCGTGGCCGCCGGGCTGGCCCAGAACCCCTGGCAGCCCGCTGCCTCCTCATCGGCTAACTGGGGTGAGGGCGGCCTGAGCGCGGACATGTGCTCTGCAGTGGGCTGGCTATCGTTCCGGCGGCTCGCTGACATCCCGTTCGGCGCCTGCCTGGCCGCTCTTGAAAGCTGGCAGCGCACCGGACAGGACAGCGAACTGTACGTCCGCCAGGGCCTCTTGCGCGGGCCGATCGAGGCCGATCGCGACTCGGGTACGTGCCGGATCCAGCTCCGCCTGGCCCGCGGGCCGCTGCGCCGGCCGCTGCTCATGAGGCTAGACATAGACCACTGGTCCTCCTCACAAACCGCCCTCGAACTCATCCCGTATAAGCGCGCCCGGCCCACAGCAGGTTACTTCCGCGCCGGCCACCACCTGCTGGACTCCTTGACCCACTCACTGCAGGCATGGGCCAGGAGCGCGCCCAAGACCACGTCAGCGAGGCCGCGCCCAGCCGATGTCCCGCAGCCGCAGGGCGCTCCGGGACCTCTACCACCCGGCCCACCGCAGGTTGCTACTAACGCGGCAGCACAAGCCGCTCCTGCCTGTCCACCCGGCCGAACAGCGGCGTTACCCCCACGCAGGTGACGGAGTGGGCTGGTCACAGCGTGGAGCCGTGCGGTACGACCAGGCTGCTCCGGCTCCCCCTGAGCCAGCAGTGGCAGGAACGGCACGACCGTGTGCCAGGCCAGCCGTGACTGCAGGCGGGCGCAGATCTCCCAGATCGGTGCCTATTGCAGCGGCGTATGCACGCATCAGTCAGTCGTGCAGATTAGGCGGCTACGTGCGCGCATTCACCGGGTCGCCCCGCATCTTCTGACCGAGTTCGGCCATCCGCATGATCCGGCGAGACCGCATACTTATCCACGATCGCTGACGTTGTTCCGTCCGGATCTGCCGCTGGCCGGGCGTCGGCGAAGGCCATGCCGACGGCTGTCAGAGGGCCAGTAGCCGGTCCAGAGCAGCCCGGTCCGCTCCGGTCAAGTCGACGATCTTCCTACGGCTCGCCGTTCCGGCCACCAGGGTGACTGCGTGCGGCCGGACGCCGAATGCCGCGGCGACCGCGGCCAGGGCGGCGGCCGTGGCTTTGCCGTCGACAGCGGGGGCGCTGACCCGGACGATCAGCGCGCCGTCATACTCGCCGCCCACGCCGGCGCGGGCAGACCCGGGCCGGACCCAGATGGTGATCCGCATCGCCCCAGTGTGACCCGCGGACTCTCGATGGCGCTCATCCCGGTTACCACTTTGGGGTGGCATGGTTGGGGCGCTCCCGGCATGCCGAACCGGCGGGTCGGAGAACCTGACCATTGCACCTGGAGGGTCCGAGCGTGGCAGGGGAAGCCGGGTCGGGCACTTCGGCATAACCAGGGCACAATGCATTGCTGTGGTCCCCCGTCCGTGCGACGCGTCGTCGGCGCGTGGCTTGCTGCGGGCTCGCCGCCCCAGGAGGGCATCGCATGGCCTCGGCAGCGCTGGATCGACGACTTCACCGCCGAGGCCACGACATTCGCCATGCTGCCGGACCGCCTGACGCGGCCCGTGATCCGGGGCGCCTGCCGGCGCGCGGCGGAAAGCCCGGCCGAGGCGAGGCGCGCGTTCCTCGCGGTGATGGCGTGGGGTTACGGCCAGGTCGGATACGGCCCCTTCCGGGTCCGGCGTCTCCTCGACGCGGCGCCCGACGCGGGGGCCGAGCTCCAGGCTGCAGCCAGCGCGCTGAGGCAGGCCGGACCGGTCGTGGCCTATGCGCGGCTGGGGAATCATGGCGTGGCCCGGCTGGTGGGCCTCGGTCCCGCCTTCGGCACCAAGTTCCTCTACTTCTGCCCCCCGCCCGGCGACCAGCCCGCACTCATCCTCGACCGCCTAATGTCACGGTGGCTGCGGGACAACGCCGCCCTTGCTGTCAACGAGATCCGGTGGTCAGTGCCGACATATCGCCGGTATCTGACGAGCATGTACGGCTGGGCCGACGAACTGGCGGTCGCCTCAGACGAGCTCGAAATGTGCATCTTCTCCGAGCAGGCCGCGCTAGCCGGAAGCCAATGGGCGTAGCCAATGCGCACCATCACCTCGACGCGCGAATGCTGGACGACGTCACGCGTCCAAGAGGTTTCTCGCACCTCACTATCGGACGGTGAGTGCCCCCGAGGCTTGCATGAATATACGTACGTGTCTGGCACCGGCAATGCTATGCCGCATATCGAGCGCGCCAGGTCGGACGCGACGTGGCCGCCTCTCCGCCATGTGCGACACCAGGCCAGACTTCATCCAGCAAGCCACGGGCCTCCAGCGCGGTGATCGTACTGGCCAGTCAGGAGCTCGACCTCGGCTACTAGATGTTCGGCTTTACGCTGTGTGACAGGGAAGGTCAGGGAGAACGCTCGCCGAGCCGCCGCTCTGCGCGGTCGTGGGGCCTTCGGCGTTCATCGGGAGGGGCGTGCCGATCACGACGTTCTGCGCGGCATCGTAGTGCTCGACCGGGCATGCCAGCACGGGGGCCTGGCTAGACCAGGCCTGCGGTCAGGGCCAGCCGGGTCAGGTCGGCGCGGCGGCGGCTGCCTGGCCTAGTCCTGGATCCGGCCCAGGTGCGAGGAGACGGTGCGCACCGGGGCTCGGCGTTCTTGCCGCTGAGCGCGGCTCACTGGCGGCCGTGCCGGGGCTGCAGGCTCAGCGGGCCGAACTCATCAACGCAGAAGATCATCTCTGGTTCGCCGGGCTCGGGGATCACTTCACGGTCGGCGATGGCGTACAGGTGCTCGAGCCGGGCTTTCTTCACTGCATAGTCCGGGTCCCGCGAGGTCTTCCAGGTTTTCAGCCGTTGAAAAGTGACGCCCTCCTCGCGGAGCAGCATCCGCAGGCCCTCATGGGAGATGTCATCGACAAACCCCCTCAGCGACCACGAACTTGCCCAGCTTCGACAAGCTCCACGTGGAAAACGGCAGGTCATGGTCCGCCGGCCTCGACCTGGCGATCTTCTTGATCTCCCGGCGCTGCGCCAGCGTGAACTTCGGCGGCCGGCCGCCCCGGTATTTCGGGTACGGCGAGCTGAACCCATCGGCGTTGAAGTTATGGATCACGTCACGGACCCGGTCTTCGCTGGTGAACGCCACCTTCGCGATCGCCGAGGCGTCTGTGCCCTGGGCCGGCAGCAGCACCATCTGCGCCCGCCGCCCGGTCACCACCGACCCGCTATCGCGGCGCACGATCCGCACCAGGTGCCGGCCTTCGTCATCGTCGATCTCCCGCACCGCACGCGTTCGGCCGCGAGCCCAGTCTGGGCGATCAGCACTGCCAGAAAGCCCGGCCAGGCACCCCTCAGACCAGGCGAACGTGACCTGCTGCGGCACTAGCCACCGTCACCGAGCACGTTCGCGCGCGCCTGCCTGATGACCCGGGGGCCGCGGCCGTGACTTCGAGCCGTGGATGACCGCGGTCACCGCCGGGCTGACCCTCCGGTGGAGCTCCGGCAGCGTCGAGGGATACGTCAACCGCATCAACATGCTCAAACGACATATGCACGGACGCGAGCGAACTCCGACCTGCTCCGCCTCCGCGTCCCTGCTCGCTGACTGACCTCACGGAAACTGTGCCAGAGCCGAAAATCTGAAGTCCTTTACCCAAGGATTAGGGTGCGGTTACCATGGAATGGTTCGGGCGCGGGTGCTGCGCTTATAGCGGACCCGAGCGCCGAATTCAGCGGATATCGAAAATTGGCATATTCGGCGTGTCGGCTCTGTGAGATACCGATGATTACTCGCGATAGCTTCTCGTCGGATACCCCTTGGCCACCTGCGGAAACATTCCCCTGGAGGTCCCTTAGGGGGTATCCGTCCTGGGGAATGGCTGACGCGGCACCCTGATCTGCCGCAGGGTGAAGACCGAGTTTCGGATTCTCCCGCTCAAGACGGGAATTAAGCCTCGGCGCGCTCCCCCGCTGCCGGAGACCGTGTGGTCTCCGATGCACCGTAGGTCTACGGCTGGGTCGCCGGTGATGCTCACCCGAGGTACCTGACCGAACCAGCGCCCGTAAGGACAGGACCCGATATGCGCCGTAGTGATGAAGGCTGGCCCTACCGCGTCGCCGAGGACGACCCCAGCTGGCCCGGTCGTGGCCAGCACCCGGACTGGCCATCCCCCAAGGGGAAGGATCAATCCGGCTGGCCGCCGGGCGGCGGCTTCCCCGGCTGGCCTGGTGCGGAGGATCAGCCCAGTTGGCCCGCGGCCGAGGTACAGCCGAACTGGCCGCCCGAGGGTGACTTCCCGAGCTGGCCTGCCGGTGGCCACGACACCGGCCGGCAGCTGAGTGAGGATCATCCGAGCTGGGCCGCCGGTGATGACTTCCCGAGCACGCCACTTGCTCCCGGTGGTCCGGTGCAGCCGCGACGGCGAACGCCGAACGGATCGCATCTCGATCGGCGGACGTCGGCGTCAGGGTCAGCGCCTTCAGGCCGGGCGCGAGTCCCCGAGAGCGGAGCACCCGGCTGGACCTCGCGCCACTCCGGGCCCCGGGGTGGCGCAGCGGCCTCGGCATATGCCGAGGCCGTCGACGGCGGTGGCGGCGCGGCACTGCTGACCGGGGACCCGCCGACCGGCCAGCGGCCGGTGCATGGGGATCCGGTCCGGCTGGCGGAGCGGATCTTGTCGGATGCTGACCTGGAGGCGGCCGCGATAAAGCAGCAGGCGCTGCGGCAGGCCGCCGCGATACGCCAGGCCGCGGAACGCGAGACCAGCCAGGTCAGCCAGCAGGCGGCCCAGCGGGCCGGCCAGGTACACGAAGCTGAGTGGCAGGCCGAGCAGATCAGGCGGCAGGCGGCCTGCCAGGCCGGCCAGATCCGCGACACCGCAGCCAGGGAAGCCGACGAGCTGCGCGCGGGCGCGATCCGGCTGTCGGCCGAGCTGGGCCAGGTGGCCGAGTACGTCACCAGGACGCTCGCCATCCCCGCCGTCCAGCCAGCGGCCCTGCCCCGGCGGCAGGCCCCGCAGGGTTACGCCGAGCCCACAAGGCCGGCTGCCGATCCGCAGGTGCTGCCCCGGCGGCAGGCGGCTCCCCAGGGATACGCCGAGCCACCGGCCCGCCCCCGGCGGCCGGCCGCCGGCGGCGGCTTCCCCATCGACAACCTCGCCACTTCAGGAATGCTGACGACCGCTCCGGCGCTCCCTGACGCCGGGCCAGTTCTCCCCGGCCCTAGGCCAGCTCTGCCGGGCGTCAGACAGCCGGGGCGGGGTACCAGGCCGACTGGACCGAGGACAGCGCCGAACAGCCGGTCCCACGAGCCAGGCACCAGGACCGCCAATCCGGGCAGTGCACCGCGCACCAGGACCGCGGCGCCAGGCACCGCGCCACGCACCAGGCCAGGCGGTCCGGACAGGCAGACTGCGGCGCCGTCCAGGAACGGGCAAGTGCCAGGCAGACAGCGCCGCGCCATGCGCGTCGCTACGGCCGGCACCGCGGCGCTGGTCTCGGTCGCCGTCATCGGCGCTGTCGCGTATACCGGTATTCACGGATTCAGGTTCTTCGTCTTCAGAGAAAGCGGGCAAGGTGAGACGCCTGGCAACTTTACTGACGCCAAATTCTTGGCTCGGCAGGCTGCTGCGCAGCACGATGACTCGGCACCGAAGGGCCGTCACGCTAAGGCCACAGGAAGCCAATAAGGACACGGCGAATAGACGGCCAGCCGACACAGCCTCCGTCTTAGCGCCTATTCGGCATAACGGAAGGATGTAGACAGGCAAAGCCATAGGGGAGCGACGCTAATCCTATGGAAGGAGAAGCAGTGTCCACTACCAGGGACGGCGAGCGAGGCCCGTACGCTCGCGAACAGGATCTATATCCGGCAGAGCCGGACCTATACCCTGCCGACTACGAGTCAGACGTATACCCTGACTCAGGCGTATACCCCGATGATGCCGTAGAAACATGGGGCGGCGACGGGGAACCGGCGGCTGACTATCAGCCGCGCCGGCGCGGGGCCAAGACCGTGAACGAATGGATGGAAGGGAGGATCAGGTTCGGCGGTACTGGGGTCAAGCGCAAAACAGCAGGACTTCTCCTGCTAGGTGCCTGGGGTTTTCTGCCCCTGTTCTTCATGCTGCCATCGCTCTTCACCTACAACACAAACGCCATTGGTGGGTCTGTTGACGACACACTGGGCACCGGGGCCATGATGAACCTGTTCCTGTGTCTGCTGATCACCCCTGCCGTCACACTCACCGGGCAGCGCTGGTTCGTCCCGCTGCGGCGCTGGTACGGGATCATGTTCGCGTGCTGCGGCATCGGCGACGCACTTGGTGCCGCTTTCTTCGATGACTTCGCGGGAAACCCTTTCGCCAAGCTGGTGGAGCACACCTTCACGCTCATCGGATTCCTCATGGTGCTGCTGGCCCTCCCGCTGTTTATCACAAGCAACAACTGGTCACAGCGCAAGCTGGGCCGGTACTGGAAGAGACTGCAGATGATCACCTACGTCATCTGGGGGATGCTCTTCTTCCACCTGGCCACGCTGGAGGGATTCGGGTTCGAGCGCGGAAGCAACGGCTCCGGCTTCGCTGGCGACGGTGACCCGATCTTCCACCAGCGTCTCTACCAGTACTGCGCATGCAGCCTATTCCTGCTCACCCTCAGGCTGCCACCGGTGAAGGGCTGGATCGCCGCTCGTCAGCAAGAAGGCCGGAACAGGCTCGTCTACCTGAGCGTCATGCCGATCTTCGCGCTCTTCCTGTTCGGGTTCATCTTCATCATCAACGAGTTGATCTTCAAGGGAACACACTCCTTCGTGGAAAATCCCAGCAGCGAATAAACCAGCAATCGTCATCGCCCGCGGAGCCGGGGAAAGAGGGACCTGATGAACGAGTCGTACGCCGAACGCGGGTGCGCCTGGGGCGACCAGGAGAGCACCATAGCTGGAGGTGTCATACTCGCGGCTGTTGCCCTCTTGTCTACTTTATTGGTGATCTTGGGCTTGTACTACTGGACCGGTGCCGGCGAACGTCATAGAGTCGCGCTTGCCGCCGCGGGGTGTGAGCCCAACCTGCTGTCCATCAACGTCGGATGCACCACCGTGCAAATGCTGAACAGTCAGTACAAGAGCATCGCGAATCCGGTCATTCAGCAAGTGAATGCCGACGTGACCGACTACACCGCCAGCGAAATGCGCAACCTCACGGCTGCTGAAGCGGCCCTTAGGGCGGAAGTGACCGCGGAGAATGGGTTCGACACGAGCCTGGCCCGATTCCCTTTCCCGCCATCTGCCGCCCCCATCGCCAAGACGCTGATCCGGGACATCCAAGCCCAGGCCAAGCTGACCGCCCATCAGGCACGGTCGGCCTCGCTGAGCCAGATGCGGTCGTCTAACGGCCGGGCCGGAGTTGCCGGCGCTGCCGTCCGGACCGAATTGGGGCTCGTTAGCAAAGCTCTCCAGGCCCCAGTTACACCGAATGAAGAGCCTTGATGCGCCACCTCCGGCAGGCAGCGACACTCACGTCGGCACACCGGGAACACCCTGGCCGCCAGACATGCCGTATTCCCGTCAGGTGTCAGCCGGGCCTTTGAGCGGCCGCGCACCAGGACTGAATCACCGTCGCCGCGCTCGCTAGGTATCAGGCGCCATCCCTGCCGGGGGCCTGGTCCGCCAGCGGCCCGGGCTGGTCACCGCTGGGACCACAGCTGGAAGACACGCGGGCCGCAGATGAGCGTGGACGGATCGTCGGTGAACCGGCGCAGGCTCGCCAGCGCGGCGGTGACCTGGGCGGCCAGGTAAGCCAGCCGGCGTGGTGCCCGGCATCTGGCAGCTATGCACCGGTGACTACGTACACCGGCCACCGGTCTCCGATTTCGGCTAGTTCGTAGGCGCCGGCCTCGGCGAAAGCGATTCCGGATCCGGTGAGAAGGTCCTTGACGGTTCGCGAGGTGAGTATCTGGCCTGGTTGCGCGAGCGTGGTGATCCGGTCGGCGATGTGAACGGAGATCCCGTTGATATCGTCGCCGACGATATCGACTTCGCCGGTGTGGATCCCGGCGCGCAGTCCGATTCCACGTGCGGCAGAGTCGTCGCGAATGGCGACTGCGCATCGAATTGCTTGCCCGGGTGCGTCGAACGTCGCCAGGACACGCGATCCCGTGCTGTTGCGAATGCGGCCGCGTTGAGACAGCACATGCTGCCTGGCTGCGCCGAGGTAGGCGAGCTGACCGGCTTGGCGCTGGTTACCGGCTCCCGCGTCGGCTGGCAGATCGCCGGTGATCCCGGCGACCAGGATCGTAGACAGCACTCGGGCTTTCTGGGGAGGCGGCGGCGAAACCGTGAGGAAGTCCTCGATCTCGGCGAACATCACCTTAAGGTCCCCGGGTCCCGCGACCCGCAGGACGTGGTCGCCGGGCTGCTCGAAGTAACGGGCGCCGGCGATGTGGGATGCGAGGTAGCGGCCGTAGAACGGGGGATTGATCCGGTCGCCGAGGCGCTGGATCACCAGCGTCGGCACGTGGATCGCTGGCAGCACGGCGCGGACGTCGATTTCCCGGATCATCCGGATCATGCGCAGGAACGCGCTGGGACTGATCGCCATGCGCTCAAATCGGCCGACCATCTCGCGCGCCCGCAGGGAGCTCGACCGGCTGGGGAAGAACCAGTCGATCGTCGCGCCCTGTCCCCAGCGGTGGGTCGCGATCTCTTCCATGGAGGCATACACCTCCTTCGCTCCGTCGCCGCACGGGTAATCAGGCGCGGGATACCAGCGGGCGAACGCTGATCCGAGGATCAGCGAGCTCACCTTCTCGGGGTAGGTCGCGGCGAACAGGATGCTCATCGGGGCACCCTCCGAGTAGCCGAACAGGACGGCCCGATCTGAGGAGACCGCGTTCATCACCGCCTGCACGTCGTCCATGCGCTCCTCCAGCGGGGAGTCGCCAGGCGCGCGGTCGGACAGTCCGGTGTCGCGCTTGTCGAAGAGGATCAGCCGTCCGAGCCCGGCGAGCCGGCGATAGAACTCGGCCGTGCCCGGGTCCTCCCACGCCAGCTCGGCATGGCTCAGCGCCCCTGGCACGAAAACAATGTCGCGCTCGCCGTCACCGAGCACCTGGTAGGCGATGTGGACCGCCCCGCTCTTGACATAGCGAGTCTCCGGCCGGGTGTCATGATCGCTCTCGCTGCGCCGGGCGGGCCGGTATTCGAGCCCCGGATCTTGGCGCAGGATGCGGCTCTCGAGGTCCCGGAGCTCGGGGCCCGGCTCGATCCCGAGCTGGCCGACCAGAACCGAGCGCAGCTCCCGGTACGCGCGCAGAGCGTCGGCCTGGCGCCCGGCGCGGTATAGCGCCAGCAGGCGCTGGAACCAGAACCGCTCACGCAGCGGGTGCTCGGTGGTCAGCGCCTCAAGCTCCGCGATCGTCTCCTGGTGCCGCCCGCAGGCGAGCTGCGCATCCACACGTGACTCGACGACGTCTAGGCGGTGCTCCTCGAGCCGCGCCTGCTCCGCACTGACAAAGGGGAGCTCATCCAGGTCAGCCAGGGCCGGCCCCCGCCACAGGGCCAGCGACTCATCGAGCAGCCGTACGGCTGCGGTCGCCTCTCCAGCGGCCAGCGCATCACGACCCGCGGCGGCGAGCCGCTCGAAACGCAGCACGTCCAGCTCCTCGGCCGTGACTCGCAACCGATAACCCGGACGGCAGGTAGAGAGCCGATCGGCCTCGCCGACCGACCGAAGAGTCCTACGAAGCTCCGACAGACGGACCTGCAGGTTGGCAGCGGCACGTTCCGGCGCGAGGTCCGGCCAGAGCTCGTCCGCAAGGCGGTCGGCGGATACCACGGCGTTGGCGTTGGTGAGCAGCAGTGCCAGCACTCCCCGGGTCCGCGCACCGCCGATCGCGAGCGATCGCCCGCCAGAGGTCACCTCAAGAGGACCAAGGACACCGAACTCCATAGTGTTCCCCCGCAGCAGGCCCGGGACCAGTACGCCCCGAGCGGATCGCAGTGTGGGTAAGTCGACGGTAATCGACTCGTGGGTGCACGGAAATGACCGGGCGTGACGCTGTTGTGTGTCCAAGTGAACACCGAGGAGGCACGATGAGCACCATCAACCCTGCCAGCACTTCGGGTGTCGCAGGTCCGCGGTCAAACGGGGCGCGGGCAACCGAAGCCGAGCGCTCGAGCGCGGCCAGCCTGCTCCGGCTGATCTGGGGGACCCATATCTCGCGCTGTGTCTATGCGGTGGCCGAGCTGGGGATCGCCGACCTGCTCGCCGACGGCCCGGTTAGCACAAAGCAGCTGGCCCAGCGCACCGGCTCCGATGAACCCTCCCTGTACCGCGTGCTTCGCCTCCTCGCAGCGCTGGACGTATTCCAGGAGCACGATGGCGGCTCGTTCAGCCTGACTACGATCGGCGAGCGGCTGCGCTCTGACGCCACCCTGGGGATGCGATCGTGGGCTACCTTCCTCGAGGCGCTCGGCGGCATCCGCCCGTTCGAGCACATCCTGCAGACCGTCAAGACCGGGACGCCCGGACTCGAATGCGAGTTTGGAACCGGCGTATTCGAGTTCCTCGCTCAGCACCCCGAGCGCGCCGCAACATTCGACCGGGCGATGTCCGAACGAACCGCTGCATACGCCCCCAGCGTCGCGGAGAACTATGACTTCTCCGACGTCCGCAGCGTGGTCGACGTCGGCGGCGGAAACGGAACCTTGCTGGTCGAGATCCTGCGAACGCACCCCCACCTGCACGGAGTGCTGTTCGAGATCCCAGCCGTGGCCGCCCGCGCCGACGCGGTGCTCGACGCGATCGAGGTCGGCCCTCGCTGCCAGGTCCTGGCCGGGGACTTCTTTGAACAAGTTCCGCGCGGCGCCGACTGCTACGTGCTCGCAAACGTACTGCACGACTGGGACGACGCGCGATCGATCCAGATCCTGCGAAACTGCCGCCGGTCGATGGCAGGCGGCGGCAGGGTCCTGATCGTCGAGCGACTGATCCCAGAGGACGGCAGGGATCCCGTCCCGACGCTCCTGAGCGACATCAACATGCTCATGCTCACCGGCGGGAAGGAACGGTCCAACATCCAGTACGGCGAGCTCCTTCATGCCGCCGGGCTCAAGCTCGGCACTGTCCAGCCGGTCGCATTCCCCTACGGCGTGATCGAAGGGCTGGCAGCATGAACAGGCCTGCTCCCTCCTGATTCATGGCAGGCAGCTACCCCGGAACGAAACTCCTATGCCGCGCGATCTTGTGAAACTGCCAGGACGTGAATTAGGCGACCTCTTCCCTTATCAGAGTGTCGGTGTTCCTGCTCGGCTAGCGGCCTTGCTGCTGTGACCTGGGCATACGCCCCCTGCGCGCTCCTCGGGTTACCTCGCAGTGTCCCACGTTTACCCCTGTGGTCCTCAGCGTTGTAGGGCCATCCCTGTGCCAGAGTGCGCGGCGGGAGACTGGCTGGAAGCCAGGTTTGGGCGGAGGCCACCGGGCAGCTAACTGCCCCATGACCGGGATCCGGCAGGCTCAGCGGACCTCGGGTGTCGGTGTTGCGGTCATCGCGCTGTGCCTGGTGCAGTTCGTTGATGTGCTCGGGGTAACGGTCGTGGTGACGGCGCTTCCGGACATGCTGGCCAGCCTCCACGCCCCGGGCTCCTACGCGAGCCTCATCGCGACCGGCTACGCGATGTTCTTCGGCGGCCTGCTGATGCTGGGGGCTCGGCTGGGCGACCGATTCGGCCACCGCCGCACGATCCTTGCGAGCTTGCTGGTGTTTGCTGTGGGCGCCGTCGTGGGTGCCACCGCCAGCTCCGTCGTTGCCCTGATGGCCGGGCGATGCTTGCAGGGCGCAGCCGCCGCGGGCTCCGTGCCGTCGGCGTTGCGACTGCTGACCACGGTGACTGCCGAGGGTCCGGCCCGGCGGCGCGCGATCGCCATGTGGAGCGCGGCGGGCGCGGCGGCCGGTGCGAGCGGGTTTGTGGTGGGCGGGATAGTCACCGACCTGGCTAGCTGGCGGTGGGTGTTCTGGGGCTACCTGCCGCTGGCTGCCGGGCTCGCCGCCGCCATCGTGTGGTCGGTGCCGCGCGACCGCGACGCCGACCCGGCGAGATCACTGAACCTGGCGGGCTCCGCGGCGTTCACCGCGGCCGTGATGACTTTCGTCGTCGGGACCACCCTGATCACGCAGCCAGCCCGCCGCACCGACGGCGGCCTGCTGCTGGCGGTCTGCGTCGTGCTGGCAGCCGCGTTCGTCCTCATCGACCGCCGCGCGGCCGCGCCGCTGCTGCCACCCCGGCTTCTCGGTTATGCGCGGCTGCGCCAGGGCGCGGGGGGCAGCCTGCTCAACACTGCCACGACCAGCTCGGTGCTCACGCTGGTGACCCTTTACCTGCAGAACACACTCCGGCGCAGCCCGCTGGAGGCCGCCGCCACGTTGCTGCCCTTCAGCCTGGCCGTGATCGGCGGCGCCAGCCTGTCCGCCGCCTTGCTGCGCCGATACCGCCCGCAACGGGTAGTTGCCCTCGGTCTCACGGGCATCGCCGCCGCCGACCTTGCGCTGATCCCCTCCGCAGCGGCCCCGCTGGCCGTGGCGGCCTGCGCCGCCGTCGCTGGCGCTGGCATCGGGGTGTCCTCAGTGGCCACCACCGGCCTGGGCACCGAAGTCGAAACATACTGGCGCGGCTCGGCGTCCGGCATCATCAACACCACCTCCCAGCTCGGTACCGCCATCGGCATAGCGGTCCTGCTCCTGATCGCCGCAGCCACAACCGGCACACCAGCCCCCGGAACACCAGCACCGGCCATAGCCTGGGCCGTAGCCGCTGCGGTCGCTGCCGCAGGTGCAGTGTTCTTCGCCATGGCTAGCCAACGTTCTCACAGCCCGATGACGAGCAGCAGCGTCGGTGGCCGCCGACCGCGACCCTAAAAGCTCAGCGGACCGTACCCATGACCACCGCGGACAGCTGCTCGCCGCACTGCTCGCCCGAGTCGACCAGGACGCCTCATGACCCGCCCGCCCTGCACCTGGCCCGCACCGGCCAGCTGCCCGCGGAACAAACCATGATCAGCTTGACAAAGGTCACGTGCATAATGCCCGCAGACAGCGCGGATGCTGGGCATGAGGGAGCGGCCCGCTGCCCTGTGCGACACATCGTCCGTGCCACCGACGGTTGCCCGCGGCACGCAGGTTGCAGGCTCGGTCCCAGAGGTCAACTTCCCGCGCAGCGATCTTCAAAATCACGCCGAGTAACGCCACAGGGCACGGAGAACGCTCACCGAGCCGCCGTTCGGGGCGGATGCCCGTCAGGTCCGATCTCAACGAAGAGGGCTGCAGATGAGGGCATTCTGTGCGCAGACCTCTTCCGATGCAGCGGGCCAGCGTCCGGCGCACTGGCAAGGAGGCCGACCGCCATTTAGTCCGCGGGTTCGGGGTTCGAGTCTCTGGGAGGCGCACAGATGATCAAGCCTTCGACCTGGGGAAACGTCCCAGGTCGAAGGCTTTCACGTCCATAGTGGACGAGTGGGCGATCCATGGGTGATCTATGGTCGGCGACTATGCCCTACCAGGGTCTGCGGCGCGCTCGCGATGACGGCGGCTGGCGGTCAGGGGGCGAGCCTGCGGCCCGCTCCTAGGCGACCCTCGCGCCGGCGATCCACACGGCGCGGACGTTGCGGATCGCTCCAATGTCGGCGGTCGGCTCGCCGTCGACCAGCAGCAGGTCGGCGCGCCGCCCGGCGGCGATGACACCGCGATCGTTCAGGCCGAAGGTCCTGGCCGGCAGCGCGGTGGCCGACCTGATTGCCTCGGTCGGGGTCAGACCGGCGTCGACCAGCAGTCCCAGTTCGTCTGCCAACGAGGTGCCGTGCCGGGGACTGAACGGGGCGCCGGGCTCGTTGTTGGCGTCGGTACCGGCGACGATGGTCAGCCCGGCCGCGCGGGCGGCGGCGACGGAGCCGCGGGCGTGTGCGTACTCCACCGGTGGGGCCACCCTCAGCCGGCGCAACAGGCGGAACATCGGCTTGCGGCCGACGGCCGCGCTGACTCCTCGCATCATCGTGAGGGTGGGGACCAGCACGCTGCCCCTCGCGGCTAGGGCAGCCGCTTCATCGGCGCTGAGGTCGCGATTGAGCGGCGCGTGGGTGATCACGTCCACGCCGGCGTCGTCAGCGAGCCGCAGTGCAGCCGAGGTGACCGCGTGCGCGACGACCAGCAGCCCTTGCGTGTGGGCTGCGGTGACGATCGCGGCGAGGATCGGGGCCGGCAGTGCCGCGGTACCGGGCATCCGCGGGTCCTCCACGATGATCTTGATGTAGTCGACGCCCTCTCGCACGCGATCGGCGACGAATCGCGCGGCGTCCGGCTCGCTGGTCACCGCGCTCGGACCGGCGAAGCCCATCTTCGTGGTGTGGGTTCCGCCGGGGGCGCTGGCCGGCATACCGGCCCGCAGCACCGTGGGCAGGCCGGCCAGGCCGCGTAGTGAGTCCAGCGCCGTCAGGTCTCGGGTGGCCAGGTCGAGCACGGTCGTCACGCCGGCCCGGGTGCACTGTTCGAGGTCGGACCGGGTGTCGATATGCACGTGGCTGTCGATGAGACCCGGCAGGAGTACCCGGGCGTTCCCGTCGACCGTCTCGGCGTTCGCCAGGCGCACCACGTCGTCGGTGATTAGTCCATCGTGGACAGCAACCGTGCGTGGCTCAGTCACTCCCGTACCGTCGAAGACGCGGACGTTGGTGAACACAGTGGTGGCAGTCACGGACCCGCCTTGTTTCTCGGTGAGTTCGTTCAGGTGGAGGCGTGGGAGCTGGTCATCAGTGCGGCCAGGTCCTCGGGGTGCAGGAACGACGGCGGCGGTGGCGGACCCCAGGCGAAGAGGCCGCGTGCGCCTTCCAGATCCTCCGGCGTCCACAGCTGGTCATCGACGATGCAGTCCATGTCCGAGTAATACTCGGAGAAGTTGCCGGCCGGATCCTTGAGATACCAGAAGAAGTTCGACCCGGCGAAGTGGCGGCCGAGACCCCAGACGTGCCGCTCCGAGTGTCCCTCGAGCATGGCGTATGCGCCGCGGCCGACGTCGTCGATGTCGTCGACCTGCCACGATGTGTGGTGCAGGAAGTTCACCGGCGCGGACAGGACCAGGATGTTGTGGTGGTCGGTCGAACAGCGCATGAACGCGCCCACGTCCTTGATGCGGTCGCTGACCTTGAACCCGAGGCCGTCCACGAAGAAGGCCATCGTGGCGCGGTAGTCCACACTGCCGAGCACGGTGTGGCCCAACTTGCGCGGGCGGACGCGATTGGGCCGCATGAACCCGGGGGCCCGGTTGCTCGTACGGTCGAATCGACCGGGTCCGTTATAGGCGGTTGCCGTCGGTGGCTCCTGGTGCAACCGGGGGGCGATGTCGAGGTACACCCGGGTGCCAGTCACCGGCTCGATCGTGGCCAGGCCCACGCCGGACAGCTGCCCGGCTAGACCCAGTCGAGCCAGGCTGGCGGCAGCCCGGCCGAGGTCGTCCGCGTCGTCGGCCGCCACATGCAGCTCGACCAGCCGGCGGGTCGGGGTGTGCACGATCCGCAGTTGCGGTCCGCCATCGGCCGTGCTGAACCAGCCGCCGGCCGCCGGGGCCAGTCCGAAGTCTGTGTAGTACGCCGCCGTCTCCTCGACGTTGGGGACGCCGATGGTGACCGACAACAGTCCGTGCAGGCTCATCGTTCCTCCTCAGGGTCGCTGTTCGCGTCCCGACCACCCGGCCCGCTGGCCACAAATCGGTGGCGCATCTGGCCGATGCCTTCGATGTAGCTGGTCAGCACGTCACAGGGGGCGAGCCACCGCGGCGGGTTACGGCCCATCCCGACGCCCTGTGGAGTGCCGGTGAAGATGAGGTCGCCGGGCAGCAACGGCGTGACCCGGGAGATCTATTCGATGTCGGTGTACGGGCCGGCGATACAGGATGGGTACTTCGTGAAGACCGGCGGCGAGGGTGTCCGAGCGGGCGAAGCCCGATTCGGCCGCGTGGGCGCTGTAGTTGAGCCCGATAGCGAACACCTGCCGCGGGTTCGGTGATGGCGAACCGAGCGCTCCCGGCTCCAACGCCTCGGATGGCGGCAACGGCGCCGAACCTGCCCAGGTGACGAACTCGGTCCACCGCTTGTAGACGCCGGCCGACTCCGGACCGAACCGGCCGCCGCTGGCCGTCTCGACGTCGACGGTTCCGCCGCCCGTACCGTCGATCAGGGCGACCCGGCCGCGGATGGTGGCAATGCGCATGTTCAGTCTCCAGACGCGGACGAGCACAGGGTCTGAGTACCCGTGTCCCGGTGGGCGGTGGCGAGGTCGAGATCGAGGTCGGCCGCGTCGTCGGCCCGGGCGGCGATGTGCTGGTCAGGCCGGACCAGGAGGAACGCCTGGCTGGCCTGAGATTCCACGAGGGACAGCGGAATTCCCTTCCGGCGAGCCAGGTCCGTCAGCGTGGCGACTCCCGGACCGCCGGCCCGCACCGGGCCGACGAGCGAGAATCCCAGGCCCAACCGGTCGTAGAGGGATGAGCCGTCGGGCAGCCACCGGTGCGGCAGCCGCGCGCCCGGCTCGGTCGACGGCGTGTAGTCCGTCACGTCGACCGGATCGCGATGATGCGCGGTCGGCTGCACCACGGGCGAGCCAGCATACGAGTAACCCAGCACCAGCCCGAGGCTGTGGAATTCGGGCCGCTTGGCCAGCTGGATCGCCGGGCCGTCGGACGGCAGTTCCCCGGCCAGGCTGCGCATGTTGGTCTCCGCGCTCGCCACCGTCTGTTCGACGACGCCGCGCCGTTCGGGTTCGTAGCTGTCCAGCAGCTCAGGTGACGCCCAGCCCTGCTCGACCGCGGCGATCTTCCACGCAATGTTGACCGCGTCGCCTACACAGGTGTTAAATCCGTGGCCGCCCCACGGGGGGTTCAGGTGCGCACTCTCGCCGACGAGGAACACCCGGCGGTCGCGGAACCGGTCCGCGATGAGCATGCGGGCCGTCCACGGGTCGGATGCCACCAGCTCGTGCCGCACCGGGGCGCCGAGCAAGGCGGTGATCAGGTCGGACGCGTGCGCCGCACCGTACGCCGCATCGATGCCCGGGAGGACGGCCCACCAGGTGCCGACCAGGTCGAGCCGGCCCGCCAGTCCGGGGATGGCACCGAGGACCCAGTACTGGACGGCTGGTCCCAAGTGGGTGTCCAATGAGGGCGCCCGGAAGACGAGGTTGAAGTTGGGCCGAGGATCCGACCGGCCAACGTATCGGGCGCCGATCTGGCCGCGGATCCCACCGGCCGCGCCGTCACAGCCCAGCACATAGCGGGCCCGGATGTCGTACCGGGCACTGCCTCGTCCGCGGACCCGCATGGTGACGCCGTCGTCGTGCTGGATCAGCGTGCCGGCGGCGTGCCCCAGCCGCAGCTCGACCCCGGGCAGACGCCCGATGTGGGCCCGCAGGACGTCCTCCACCACCGGCTGCGGTACCTGCTGGCCGGCCTCCGCGAAGCGATCGTCCCGCACGGTCGTCAGGCCGAACGCGTTGTCGAAGTCCGTGATCCGGCGACCGGACAGGGATTCGCAGAAGGTGACCCGTTGCGACCAGGCCACTGGCAGCGGCGCGGCGGCCCGCAAGGCGTCCGCGACTCCCCACCGTCGCAGGTGTTCCATCGTTCGCACGCTCGTCGTCTTGGCCCGTGGGCGCAGGTGTGACACCTCGGCCCGGGGCTCGAGGACGACACAGTCGACGCCGCGCAGGCCCAGTTCGGCGGCGGCGGCGAGGCCCGCGGGCCCGCCACCGACCACGAGTACGGCCGTGGTCTCCACGCGGTCCGGACCGTCAGCGCTCACCCGACGATCGTCGGCCGACTGACCGGTACCGCGCATCGGCTATGCCAATGATTGGCATGGCGGTCTTGGGCACTAGTCGACCTGCATGGCGCGGGAGATGGAGCGGCAGACGGCGGTCACGGCCGGGGTCAGCGCGACCGGGTGAACGTCGGCCGAGGGGATGACCACGGACAGCGCCGCGATCACTTCGTTGCCACGACCGAAGATAGGCGCCGCGACGGAGGTCATGGGGGAGGGGACCGGCCGCGATGCCACCGCGACGCCGACGCGGCGTACCTCTGCCAGGCTCGCCCGTAGCTCCGATGGGGACAGTCGTCGCTTCTCGGGAACGAGGGTGAGGTCCCCGGCCAGCACGTGGTCCTGGACGTCCGATGGGGAGTTGGCCAGGAGGCACAGGCCGACGCCGGTGGCGTGTAGCGGCATCCGGCCGCCGACCCGGTAGAGCACCTCGGCGGCACCCCGCGCCGAGAGCCGCTCTACGAGCACGGCCTCGGCGCCGTCGCGCACCGCTAGCAGCACGTGCTGCCGGGTCGCCACGTGCAGGTCCTCCATGAAGGGCAGCGCGGTCTGGCGCAGCCCGTGCCCACGGGGCGCCAGAGAGGCGATCTCCAACAGGCGTAGCCCGATGACGAACTCGGCGTTGCCGAGCCGTTCCAGGGCGCCGCATTCCACCAATTGCCGCGCGATCCGCAGTGCACTGCTCTTCGGCACGCCTGCCCGTGCGCTCATCGCGGTCAACGACAGCGACCGGTCCGCCGGCCCGAATGCGGCGAGGAGCCGGAAGGCGCGATCCAACAGCGGCTCGCCAGCGGGCGGCTTACGGCCCCGAACGGCTGAGCCCATCGGCCAGCCTCCTTGCACCTCGTGGTCCGGGCCTAGAAGGCCCGCCCGGCCATGTCAGGAGATTGTGCCAGTGAATGGAACATCCCTGTAACCCGCCCCCGTACGGGGACATCCTGAGTCCCTGGCCCGAAGCTGACCGAGGAGATGCGTTCGATGACCGAGCAGCTCGCATTGACCGCCGGGGATGGTTCGGTGACCGGATTTCTCGCCCGGGGCGAGGCCGGCCGGCCGCTCCTGGTCTGCATTCCCGGCGGCAGCTATAACGCCCGGTACTTCGACGTACCAGGGCATTCATTTGTCCAGGCCGCGATCGAGGGAGGATTCTCCGTCGCTGCTCTGAACCGTCCGGGATATGAGGACAGCACCCCGCTGTCGCGTCCCACCTTTGCCGGCAACGCCGACGCCCTCGTCGTCGCCATCGATGATCTGTGGTCGAAGGCCAAGGACGGATGCACCGGAGTGGTCCTGGTCGGTCACTCCATGGGCGGGGCGATCGCCATGCACATCGCCAGCCGGCCGCGCCCATGGCCGCTGCTCGGCATCGCGATCTCCGCCATCCACTACGACGCTCCGGAGGCGGTGACCCAGGCCTGGAACTCCATGCCGGCCGACATCTCCATCGAGTTCTCCCCCGAGCAGCGCGTCCAGTTCATGTACGGGCCGACCGAGACCTACGACGGGTCGGTGGTCGCCGCCGCATCGGCCGCGTCGTCGCCGATCCCCGTCGCCGAACTGCTTGAAGTCGTCGACGGCTGGATCCGGGACTTCCCCGCCATCGCCGCTGCGGTCGACGTTCCGGTCCACTATGGACTTTCGGAGCACGAACAGCTCTGGATCTCCAGCCCGGCTGGGGTCGACGCCTTCGCGGCCGCCTTCACCGGTGCGCCGAGCGTCTCCGCGCGTCAGGTGCTTGGGGTTGGCCACAACATCGACCACCACCACGCCGGTAGCCAATACCGGCACGACGTGCTGGACTGGGCCGGAAACCTGCCAGCCCGCGAGGAGACCGCCTGACCCCCGCCGCGCCCGTGGTCGCAAGCCTCGGAGGTATGGCAATCGGCCGTACCTGCCGCCGGGCCGTTAGCTGGTATCTGCCCGGACGCCGCCGGGCCGCTGTGTGGTGCATAGTCGCAGCAGAGTGCGGCTGGCTCGACGGCGGTTCGCGATGACGACGCATGTACCGGGACCCGGCTGCCCGGTCGATGAGTCGTTCGACCCGCTGTCGCCGGAGTTCCTGGCGGATCCGTTCGCCGTCCTGGGCAAACTGCCGCCGGGGCACGAGCGCCCGGTGTTCTTCGCCCCCTCGATCGGCTATTACGTGGTGAGGCGGCAGGCCGAGATCGAGCAGGTGTTCCGGGACCATGACACGTATTCCGCCACGATCGCTCAAGCCCCGCTGGTCCCGCTGGTGCCCGAGGCGCAGCAGATCCTGCTTGCGGGCGGCTACAAGCCGGCGCCCACGATGGTCAGCCTGGATGAGCCGGCGCACGTCCGGTTGCGGCGGCCCACCGCCCTCGCGTTCAGCATGAAGCGCGTGCACGGGCTGATCCCGGCGATCGAGGCCAACACGGCCGCGCTGCTCGACGCGGTGGCCGGGCAGACTGAATTCGATCTGGTGGCCGCCCTGGCCTTCCCGCTTCCGGCCAATATCGTGTTCTCCTTGATGGGCGTACCGGAATGTGACTATGCCCAGCTCAAGCAGTGGTGCGGGTATCGGGCGGCACTGTCCTGGGGGCGGCCGGACCCAGCCGACCAGGTCGACATCGCCCGCAGCATCGCCGCCTACCGCGGCTATATCCGCATCCTGGTCGACGCGAAGGACAGCGAGCGGGCCGACGACCTGACCAGCGACCTGCTGGCCATCCACGACGAGGACCCGGAGCGGCTCACCCTGGACGAGATCAGCTCGATCCTGTTCTCGCTGTCATTCGCCGGCCATGAGACCACCACCGGGCTGATCGGCAACACAATCCGGCGGCTGCTGGAGGACCAGTCCAGGTGGCAGGCAGTGGTCGGGCAGCCCGAGCTCCTTGCTGCGGCCATCGAGGAGACGCTGAGATTCGACACGCCGGTGCCGGTCTGGCGGCGCGTGACAACGCGGCCCGTTACCCTCGGCGGCGTGCGGTTGCCGGCGGGCGCCCGGCTCTTCCTCTGGCTGGCCGCGGCGGGCCGGGATCCGGCTGTGTTCGATGTGCCCGGCCAGTTCGACCTGAGCCGGCCGAATGCCGATCAGCACGTCGCGTTCGGCAACGGCCTGCACTACTGCCTCGGCGCGAACCTCGGCAAGCTCGAAGCCCAGCTCGCCATCGGCGAACTGGTCCGCCGGTACCCGGAACTCGCGCTAGTGCCGGGACAGCGCCTCACCTTCCACCCGAACATCTCCTTCCGGGGGCCGCAGTCGCTGCTCGTCCGGTGCGGCCAGGATCGCTACGTCCCACCCGGCAGGTTGTCAGGCCGGCCCGGCTTCGATGGCGGATCTTGACGTTCTGATCAGACGGGTCCGTGAGCTGGAACAAGCCGGCCACCCGACGCCCGCGGGCTCTGGCCGCAATTGCCGCATTGATCTAAGCCTTAGCCGAGCACCTACGGCACTCGCGCTGCGCGCTTTGCCACAGTAAGGCCCGGTCACGGAACGTAGCAGGAGGGTGCTCGCGCACTCATCGGCGGAACAGTCACTTTGCGCCATCGGCAAAGATCCGGTCCATCATCTCGGCCCCAGAAGTCACCACCGGCCTAAGCTCATGGCGGTAGACCGTCTAGGTCACCAAAGTGGAGCTGTGGCCTACAAGGTGGCTGATGTCCTCGATGGCCATCCCATTGCCAGACAGCAGTGACACAAACGTGTGGCGCAGCTCTCGAGGGGTCCAGTTCCCCGATTCCAGCTTTCCGGCAGATCGCACGGAACGATCGGCGGACGTTGCCTGCATCGAGTCTCGACCCGAACGTGGTGGTGAACACGAGCCCTTGTTCACCCGCCCGCAGGCGGGCCCTGGCCTGACGCTCCCCCGGCGCGTGGCCCGGATGCTGCTCACTCGGCCCGCCGCGCTCAGCGACAGCCAGCAGGCACTACCTCCGCCCGGCGCTGTGGCGGCGCCGGCGGGCGCCTAAGGGGTGTCTTGTCACCAGGCGGCCGCGACCGCCGACTGGGGGACGACTCCGGGCAGTGGGGTGAAGCGCCCGTGGTCGAGCCTGCCGAACCTGTCGCCGCTGACCAGCAGATGGTTACCGGTGGCGTCGGCTGCCACCAGGACGGGCGGGGTGACATACCAGCCCGGGTTACCCGGGTCCGCCGAATACGCGGCCCGCTCGGCGAGCAGCGTGCGCAGCGGGCGGCCGGTCCGCGCGGACAGCTCGACCAGGCCTGCCACCACCGTGCCCCGGCTGACGCGGTCGATGCCGTCGTAGCCAACCGAGGCGATTACCCTGCTGCCGTCTGAGGTGAGCATGGCCGACTGGACTATGTCGCTTCCCACATGGGCCGCGAGGATCCGCCTGCCCGACATCAGGTTGTCTCCCGGCGCGGTGGTGTCTAGCAGCCACAGTCCCGACCGTGACGTCCGCGGCGTTCCGCTGCCCGGCCCGGCGTCCTGCCAGAAGAACCCCAATGCACGGCTGTCATCGGCCCAGGACAGGTCCCCGGGCACGCCGGCCCGGCCCGTGGTCCACCTGCGCACGGCACCGGTGGCTAGCGACACAACCTCAACTGCCCCACGCTGCTCGCCGCTGAACTGGACAGCTACCGCGAGCTTGCGGCCACCTGGGCTGACCGCGATCGCATCCGCTACTGCCCCCGCGGGCAGCGGGGGGATGGCCAGTGAGACGAGCCAGGCAGAACGGCCCCCGGCCGCGACATGCATCAGGTAGAACCGGGTCCGCGGGAAGGCGAAAGAGGCCAAGACGAAGGTGTGGTCATTGCCCGCCGCGGCCACCTGGGACAACTTCGGGTCAATCCCGCCCGGCAGCGGGACCACGCTGAGCGTCTTCCCTGACGCTGCGTCACGGACCTCGGCAACCGGGCGGCCATGACCGGCCGTGACGTAGTACCGCGGCATGCCCGAGACAGCGGCCCGGGCAGGCGGCGGGGCAGCCACGGCAGCATCCAGGAGAAGACCAGGCGGCTGACCGGCAGAGCTAAGCTCCGGCCGCGGGATCCGGCTCACCACAGACGCGCCCACCGCCACCGCGACGACGGCCAGCACCGAGGCTGCGCGCACCGCTGCCCGGCGCCGCCTGCTGCGCACGGCCCGCCCGAAGACCCCAGCCGAATCAACTGCTGTCTGGGTGACTGGATCAGCCTGCTCGCGGAAGGCCACGGCGAGCTCGGCCTGCAAGTCATGGTCGGTCAGCATGGCGCTTCCTTCCGCTCGGTGCAGCCACCAGGGCCGGCCCGTCCTGCAAGGCGAGACGCAACCGGGCCAGCGCGCGGTGGGTATGGGACTTCACGGTGCCCTCGGTGCACCCCAGCACGGCCGCGGTCTCCTGGACCGAACGGTCCTCCCAGAACCGCAACACCAGCACCGCACGCTGCTGCACCGGCAGCAGCCGGCACGCACGCAGCAGCAACTGCCGGTCGAGCACGGCCGCCGCAGCGTCGCCAGCGGCGGCCGGCGAAACCTGCACCAGGTCCCCGGCGAGAGTCTCCAGGTGACGCCGCCGCCTGACCCGCCACCGATCCCGGGCCAGGTTCACCAAAACCGTGCGCGTATATCCCTCCGGGTGCTTCCGGGCCGCTGACCAGCGGCCAGCCGAGCGCAGCAACGCCAGCTGGACCAGATCCTCAGCGTCCTGGCGATCCCCGGCCAGCAGCACAGCAAAGCCCAGCAGCCGCCCGCCATCGCGAGCCACGTAAGCCTCGAACTCCGCCTCGTCCGCGCTCGCCATCTCCCGCTGCTCTCGTCGCCGCCCCACATCAGGTCTAACGACACCCGCCACCGGCAGGTTGTCGCATCATTGCGGTGCACCGGACGCCGCTGATGCAAGCCCAGCCAGCGGGCCCGGGCCGCCTTCGCTCGCCTGCGCCCTGACCACGCCCCCGCACGGACAAAGAGACCCTGTCCCCGGGGGGCCTCACCCATATTTGAGCTGCGCACCGAATTGGCTGTTCTGAGCGCCTTCGCTTCCGACCGGAACCTGACACTGCCCGCGCCGAGTCGGCGTTCTGGTCGCTCGCGGGCGGTTTGACTTTCAGATCTGTGGTTGCGCAGAGTAGCAAGCCTGGCCAGGCGACCCCCCAGATCCGGCGAACCGAACTGTTGCGAGGGGACAGCAGGCTCACCGGAACCGCCACCTACGCTACCGACACCCAGGCCGCCCTCAGAGTCACTTGGCCCCCACCATGGCTGTGTGAACGTCATAAAAGCGGCATAATCGAATAGCGTATAATTTCGAAAAATAGGCTTTGAACTGCGGAGCCCCCTTACGGAATCGAACCGTAGACCTTCTCCTTACCATGGAGACGCTCTGCCGACTGAGCTAAGGGGGCGAGTCTTAAGTTGTCTGGCCTGGGGTTGTGCGCTTCGCGTCGGCCACCCGGGTCGTGCACATCGGTGATACAGCTCGAAGCGAGCCTCATAGCCGAGGCCACGTTTCCGGGCGTGGGTGAGCTTACCGCACTCCTGCCGTCGTGGCGCCTACACCTGAAGGCGTCCAGACTGTTCCCACACACCATCCGTGTGCTGGCCGGCCTTCCTGACCACCAAGGGGTATGCCAACAGCCATCCTGAGCATCCGCCGTGAGCAGGCAGAATCGTGCTGCCAGGCGTTCTCGGGATGTGCCTATCACGGCAGGACTGGACACCACAGGGCCGCCGCGCTGCGTGGAACCGCCGCTGCGGAGGAGGCCGCCAAAGCATGGCGCGGGCATGCGGGCTCAGGCTATGGATGCAGCGGATCGCATGCAGCCTAACCACGTCATGGTGTCGGGCAATCTTGATGGCTGAAGGGAGAGGTAGCACGAGTTCGCGCTGGTGGCTGGCCACCTTGCTGATCCGCGCCAACAGGGCAGACTGCACACAGGGGCCTGGACCGGGAGGTTGGCGTGGGGGCTGTTGCCTTGGTACTCCGTGTGCGGCTGCGGCAGCACTGGAGGTCCTGGCTTGTCCTGGCCGCGCTGGTAGCGCTGGTGGGCGGCTTCGTGATGGCCGCGGCGTCGACTGGTCGGCGGACCGCGGCCGCCCTTCCTGATTTTGTCGCCCGGCACGGTTACGATGCCCTGGTCTACAGCAGCCACCCGCTACCGGGGCTGGCCCGCATTCAGCAGGTCGCCCTGGTGACACCGGTCCTTATGCCGTTCGTCTTCCCGGCTCGCTGCGAGTCCTGTAGCAGGCAGATTGATACAAGCGAGAGTTTCTCGGTCTTCGAGGTCCCGCCGTCCAGCCTGCCCCGAGTGAGCAAATTGCTTTCGGGACGGATGCCGGACCAGTCCAACCCTGATGAGGTCCTGGCCTCCTACACCCTGGCCAGGGATAACGGGGTCCACATCGGCTCGGTGATCCGGGTCCTGACGCCGACACCCGCGCAGGTGCAGCTGGCGCAGAAGGTGGGCCCGGCCCACCTCAACCTGGCGGCCGTCCCGCGACGCAGCCTGCGGGTGGTGGGACTCGTGGTGGCCGAGAATGAGCTCCACTCCGGGCAAGGAAGCCGCTACGACCTGTTCACGACCAGGGCGTTCGCGGCGGCGGTGAATCCCCGTTCAGTGGTGTGGCCGTCCTACTACGTGCAGCTCCAGCGCGGCGCGGCCGACCTGCCCGCCTTCGACAGCCAGCTCCGCCCGCTGGGTTCGGCCGGTGCCGACGACCTGGATCTCGACGCCGCCGGGGTGCAGGGCTCGATCAGGCCGCAGGCGGTGGGCTGGTGGGTGCTGGCCGCGCTGGCCGCGCTGGCCGCGCTGGCTGTCCTCGGGCAGGCCGCCGCCCGGCAGTTCGTCACTGAGCAGGATGATCGTCAGGCCCTGTCCGCGGTGGGGCTGCGGGGGCGGCAGTTCGTGGCGCTTGGCCTGGCCCGCGCGGCCGTCATCGGCGTGGCTGGCGCGGCCGGGGCCGTGGCGCTGGCCACGCTGCTGTCCCCGCTGACCCCGGTCGGCGAGGCGCGGCTGGCCGCCAGCTCGGCGGGCGCCGTAGTTTTTGACCCGCTGGTCATGGTGATCGGTGCGCTGGCCACGGTGGCCACGGTGGTAGCGCTGTCCACGTGGCCGGCCGTGCGTGATGCGCGGCTGCTGCGCCGTAGCCGGCCGGAGTCGGTGCCGGTGGCGCTGGTCCGGGCGGTAGCCCGGTCCGGTGCGCCGCCGAGCGCGCTGATCGGGGCCCGGTACGCGCTGCAGCGGGGCCGCGGCCGCCAGCCGGTCCCGGTGGGCACCGCGCTGCTCGGCATGGTGCTGGCGGTCGGCGCGCTGTGCGCGACGGCCGTGTTCGGGGCCAGCCTGACCCGGCTCACCTCCACACCCGCGCTGTACGGCGTGCCGTTCCAGGCGCAGTTCAGCTATCAGGGAGGCGGGTCTCCGGACTATGTCACCGGGCCCGTGCTGACCAGCCTGCGCCGGGACCGGGCGATTGCGCGGATCACCCTGGCGGACTTCGCGGCGGTCGACGTCAATGGCCATCAGATCCGCTTGGCCGCGGTGACCGCGATCCGCGGCCCGGCGCTGATCTCGGTGATGGACGGCCGGCGGCCCAGCGGTGACCATGAGATCATGCTGGGCGCCGCGACCATGCGCAGCGTCGGCGCCCAGCCGGGCGGGCTGGTCCGGGTGACCGTTACGGACCCGGAAGGTGCCCGGCACCGGGCTCAGTTCCGAGTGGTTGGCCGCGCGTCGTTCGCGCCAAGCTTCTACACCGGCGGGCTGGGCAGCGGGGCCGCGATGACCATCAGCGCGCTGACGCACCTGCAATGCCCACCGGGCGCTGACGTGACAGCCTGCCAGCGCAACGTGCAGCGGGGCACCATCTACACGGTGCTGGTCCGGGCCGCTCCCGGGCCGCACGCGGCCGCGGCGCTGGCCCGGCACGTCAGCAAATACAGCGAGTTCCTGGCCTCAGGTGACCAGGAGCCGGCCGAACTGGTCAACTTCGGTGAGTCGGTGAACTTCCCGCTGCTGTTCGGCGGGCTGCTGGCGCTGTTCGGGGTGGCAACGATGGTGCACCTGCTGGTGGTTAGCGTGTCCCGCAGGCGCGGCGAGGCTGGCTTGCTGAAAGTGCTCGGGTTCGTCCGGTACCAGGTCGCGGCGGTAGTGAGCTGGCAGGCGACCGTGGTGGCCGTGGTCGGGATCGTGGCCGGGGTGCCGCTGGGGATCGCGGCCGGCCGGGCCATCTGGCGGCTGTTCGCCACGAACTTCGGGGTCGTCCCTCTCACCGTCGTGAACGTGCTGCTGATCGTCACGCTCGCCGTCGGGGTGCTGGCCGCCGCCAACGTTCTTGCCTTTTTCCCCGCGCTGCTGGCCGCGCGATCACGCCCGGCCCAGCTGATGCGAGCGGAGTGAGGACATCCGCATGTGACTCTCATGACATTTCCCTTGCCCGCCGAGGTGGAGCAACAGAGCGTCTAGTTACGCGCACAGCGCTCGGCTGCAATCTGCTTTTACCCAGGTGACTAGGGTCGCGCCAGATCCGGGGGCGGGCAGAGCGCGCGAAAGGCCTCGGCCACGTGCGGCCAGGCCGCCGACAGCGGATCGATCACCTCGAAGTGCCCGGTCCCCGGGAGCGCCGCGCAGGCCGCGTCGTCACCCGCGGCCCGGGCCCGGGCCGCGTAGTCGATGCTCATGTCGCAGGGCACGATGTCATCGTCACGGCCATGCACGAGCCGGACACGTGTGCCGGTCGGCAGCAGGCCCATCGGGTCGGTCGCGGCGTAACGGCTGCCGTAAGTGTCGGGACCGCCGCCGAGCAGATCGGCGGCCGCGCCGCCGCCGAGTCTCAGCGAATAGCAGGCGGAAAGGGCGGTGACCGCGCCGAGCGCCACCACACCCTGAATGGCCGGCTGCTGAGGTAGTGACCAGGGCGTGCCGTCAGGAAGCCGGTGCCGGCTGGCCGCCCACAGGGCCAGGTGCCCACCTGCGGAGTGCCCGGCCACCACCACGCGGCCGGGGTCGACCTGGCCGCCGGCCGCCTCCGCGACCAGGCCGGGCAGGGTGTCGACGGCGGCCGCGATGTCATCGAAGGTTCCCGGCCAGCCGCCACCTGGCTGCCCGGTCCGGCGGAACTCGGGCGCACAGACGGCGTAGCCGTCCGCGGCGAGGGATTCGGCCAGCGGGCCGGTGTGGGCCCGGTCATACGCGGCCCGCCAGAACCCGCCATGCAGGAAGATCACCAGCGGCGCCGGGCGGCCGTTCGGTTGCAGACCATTTCCCGGCCGGGCGGGGAGCCGCAGGTCGGCCACGTGATCCTGATCGTGGCCATATCGAATGACCAGGTCAGGCGCCCGGGAGGGCCTGCTCAGAACATCACGTGGATCCGTCTTGGCCTCCCCTTTGCCTGCCGCTCAGCTCGCGGCAATGAACCTTTCCCCTAGGGCTATGGCGTTCAGCACATCCGAAGGTGTCGAATGAGGATAGGAGGGAATGGGTCGTCCTGGACATGAGATATGAGATCGGCCAAAGTGACGACGAACGGTATCCTCGCGGCCACGGCCGCCGAGGCATTGGCGCGGCGGTGACCTTGCGGCGCGCCCAGACCGTGATTCTCAGCGTCCTGGCCGGGATGTTCATCATCTCTGGCGGCTTTCCCGGTACCGCGCTCGCCCAGGCCATCCGCACCCAGGCGGCGAGCGCGACCACGGCCGCGTGCGCCAAGCGTCCGGCCACGGCGGCCAAGGACACATCGGCCGTGAGCACCACGCCGAAGAGTTCCGCATCGGCGGCGCCCAGCAAGACCGTGACCGCGAGCCCGACCCCCAAGGCCACTCCGACCGCCACCGCAACACCAAGCGCATCTCCTAGCGCCAGCAAGAGCCCCACTCCCAGTGCGACCGTATCGCCGACACCAACCCCGACGCCCACTCCCACCCCGAAGCCGACTCCCACACCGACGCCCACGCCTTCGCCCAGCCCCACGCCGAAGGCCGCGACGCTCTGCGTATCCGTCGCGGCGTTCTCGAACAGCAAGGTGCACCCGGGCGGGACGGCCAGCTACGCGATCTGGGTCTGGACCACCGGCGCCGACGCCGCGGGAGTCACCGTCACCGCGACCGTCGCGGCCGTGGCCCACGTGGGGGCGCCGCAGTTCAGCGTGTGCTCGCAGCACAGCGGCGATGTCTGCACCGTCGGGACGCTGCCCACCGGCCAGAGTGACGAGCTGGAGGCGGTCGTCAAGGTGGGTGCGGCCGCGGCGGCCGGGAAGAAGATCACCCTCACCGCCACGGCTAAGGGGACGAAGGCCACCGCGTTCGACGCCGCGGCCACGGTCGACATCGTGGCGGCCCCCAAGGCCAAGACCTCACCGGCGCCGAGCACCCCGGCCAGCACCCTTCCAACGGAGTCGCTGCCCCCGCTGCCCTTCAACACCGTCGGCGGGACGACGCTCACCTCGCCCACCGACCCGTCCGGGCTGTTCCCCACCGTCTCCCCGTCGTCCAGCACGAGTGCGGTCAGCAGCACCGCCGACCCGGGGAAGAAGGATCCGAAACGCTCCGACACAACCACCGTGTCCGCGATTCTCCCGCTCAACTCGCGGCTGGTCGGAGGGCAGCTCGCGGGCCTGGTCGTGCTGGCCATCGCGATCGCCATCGCGATCGCCCGGCTGTCCCTGCGCACACCGCGCCCGCATGACGGCGGGGGCACCCCGAAGTAGGGCCGACCGTTACGGCTGGCTGCCGGACCGGTGCTCGACCATCGGCCGGATCTGGCGCATCTCGGCGGCGAGGCGCGACGAGTTCATCGTGGGCGAGGCGACCACCCCGAACGTGTCGTTGTCCGCCCACGCGCATTCGGCCAGGCGCCCGTTCTCGCTGGGAACGCAGGCGGCGTTGCCGCCCATCGGACCGGCGCTGGTGACCGCTGCCCCCTGGAGCTTGCCGTTGAAGCTCGAGATGAACGAGCCCGACGAACTGCCGGACAGGTTCCCGCCGATGAACAGGATGATCTGCGGCGCGGACTTGGCCGCGGATCCCGTGCTGTCTTCGTAGACCGCGTACACCACGTGCTTGGCCTCGCCCGCGCTCTGCGCGATGACTTCCTGCTGCAGTTGCTTCGCCTGCATCTGCACGGCGAGTTGCGGCTGCTTGACGTAGGTGCCGAGGGCGTTGGGCACGGTCACGACGTGCGGCGCCCCGTTGCCGTGCCCGGTCAGCAGCACAAACGCGGCCCCGCCGAGCACGGCCGCGGCGGCCACGGCGATCAGCGCCCGGTTGGAGACGCGGCGGCGGGCCCGGCGGGCCTCGCGGGGGGTGCGTTCCCGGGACGAGGGCCGGCCCCGCGGGCGGCGGGTTTCCTGGTCCGGGGCTGCGCTGGCCGTCTCGTCGTCGTCGACGAGACGCCGGGCAGGCGCGGGCCGGCCGGGGCGCCTGCGCGGGCCCCGGGCGGGGGCTTCCCGGACCGGGGCGGCCCGGTCCAGCGCCTCCAGGCTGGGGAACTCGCCGCTGCCTTCAAGGCTGGGGAAGGCAGCGCCTGATTCCAGGTTCGGGAACTCGGGGTCGTCGGGTGCCTGCGGCGGCTGGTCCGGCACCCCGGCGGGCTGGCGGCCGCGGCGCCCGGCGGACCGGTTCCCGCCGCGGCGGGACGGCGGACGCTGGCGGCCCTGGCCGGCATGGCCCGCCGGGCCGGGGTCTGCTGAGGCGGGCCCGTCGAGACCGGGACCGGCGGGGAACCCGAACTCCTGACCTGGCGGTTCGGGCAGGCCGAACTCCTGGCCACCAGCCTCGGGCGGGGCGAACCCAGCAGCGTCTGGTTCGGGCGGGCCGGCGTGGCCACCGCGCCCATGCCGGCCATGCCGCGGATTGACGCGGCCGGGCGGGCCGGCCTCCGGCTCGGTGAACCCAGACGGGCCGTACCCCGGCTCGGTGAACCCGGACGGGCCGTACCCCGGCTGGGTGAACCCGGACGTGCCGAACCCGGAGTCGGTGACCCCGGGCTCGCCCGGCCCGGGACCGAATCCATACCCGGGATCGGCGGGGGCGGGCGGCGGGTACAGGGCGGCAGTGGCAGCCGTGGTGTACGGGTCGTCGGGGGCAGGCGGTGTGTACGGGTCGGCGAACGCGGCGTGCGCTGGCTCGGCGGATCCGGCCGGGGCCTGCGCGGAACCGGCAAACCCGGTCGGGTCCAGATCCGGGTCAGCGAAACCGGCCGGCTCATGCCGCGGGTCGAACCGGGGCATGTCCGGGTCCACACGCTCACGCCGGGCGTGCCGCGAACCAGCCCGGCCGGGCCGGGCGGCTCTCGGCTGCGCTGGAACCTCAGGCACGAACGCGGCCGGGCCGGGCGGGCCCGGGTCCTCTTCGGCGGGTGCGCGCCGGGCGTGCCGCGAACCACGGTGCGGCCGGCTCGGTCCCGGATCGCCGCGCTCCGGCGGGACAGGCCCCTGGCCGGGCGGGGCAAACCCGGAGCCGCTCCGGTCCGGCGGGGCAAGGCCCGGGTCAACCCGCTCGCGCCGGCCGCGCCGCGGCTGCGGCTGACCGTGGTCGGGGGTGAAGGCCTGCGGAGCCGGGGCCTGGTCGGGCGCGGGCCGGGCCGACTGTCCCTGGCCCAGGTACTCGAACCACGAGTAATCGACCTCGTCGCCGAACTCGCCCGCGTTCTGGGCGTGCCCGCGGCCGGCCGCGGGATCGGGCTGCTGCCCGGCCTGCCAGCGGTCGTGAGCGGCGTAGGACTGGTCCACGTAGTCCTGGCCGCCGGGAGCCCACGCCTGCGTGGGCGCGGTGGCCCACTGCTCGCCAGAGTCCGGCGCCTGCCCCCACTGGCCCGGGTAATTCTGCTGGTCAGTCTCCTGCCACCCGGGGCCAGGCCACGGCTGGCCGTCCTCAGGCTCGGACCAGGATTCGTCGTACGGGGCATCGGGTGACGGCGGTTTCCGCGGCCATCTGCTGCTCATGAAGTGAGTTACCCCTGATACTGGCGCGGCATCTTCCGCTGCCGAGATCACTACATCATGCGGCAAGATCCTCGGTGTCCGCCACAGCATCGCCGGTGTTGGCCCTGCTGGCCCGGCAAAAGAGGCCCTTGCAGCGAGCCTCCGCAAGACGGATGATCTCGGTAGCTCGGGGACACGGGGAGGCGGCCGTGGAGCATCGTTATGCCGCGTTGGTCAGGGGATCTTCCGCGATCTTCCCACGGGGCTACCTGTGGCTGATCCCGGTCTGGTACGTGGGCATCGCGGCCCTGCTTGAGATCAAAGACAAACCGCCGTCGTGGTACGCGGCCTGCGCGCTGGCCGCCACCCTGCTCGCGGTGCTCACGCTCGTAGCGGTCCTGACCACCGTGCGCAGCAACGCGTTCGTCGCCGACGACAGCGGCGTCTGGCTGGGGATGCGCGGCGGCGCCCGGCGCCGGTTCAGCCGCAGACGGCGGGAGAACGCGTACCTGCCGTGGGCCGACGTCTGGCAGGTCAGGATCGCCACCCGGTTCTACGGGGCCCGGCTGGACATCGTGCTGCCCGCGGGCTCCATCGGCAACCGGCACCACGTCCGGCGGCTTGTGGCCGACGTCATCACGTTAGTTCTGCCGGTCTCGTACCTGTTCCGCTCGCCCGGGCTGCTCCGGCCGCGCCGGGATCCGCCCAGGTACCGGATCCCGCTCTACGACGTCACGCCCGAGGAGCTGCGGCTGGCCCTGGCCCCGCTGGTCCCGCCCACCGTGGTGATCGGGGTGCGGCCGCGCTGGCGCACGCGGGCGCTGCGGCGGCTGCGGATGCGCCGCTCCCGGCTGACCACGGCGGCCTGACCGTCAGGCGGGCAGGGCCCGCGAGCGCAGCGCCCGCTCGACGATGTCGCGGCATTCGATGACCACCCGCGCCAGGCCCGGGTCGCGCTCCTCGGCGTCCAGGAACGCGCCGATCCGGCCGACGAGCTCCGGGGAGGCCGCCGGGTACGGGAACAGCATCTGGCCCAGCAGCACCCGGAAGTGCTCGCCGCGCGTAGCCCAGATCGTGGGCAGGATCTCGAAGTACCGCTCCACGTACGGAGTGAGCAGCGCCGCGTGCTCGGGCTGCGTGAACGCCTGCGCGATCGCGCGCACGCCCTCGACGCCGAGGTCCTCGCTCTCGGCCAGCAGGACCCAGGCCGCGGCCTTGTGCTCGGCGTCCGGTATCGCCGCACGGCAGGCCGCCGCGTGCCGCTGGCCGGCGTCGGTCTCGTCCCGCGCCAGCTCGGCGTCGATCTCGGCGTCGCCAGGCCCGCCCGGTCGCGGCGAGCCGGGCGAGCAGGGTCCAGCGCAGGTCGGTGTCGATGGCCAGGCCGGGTATGGCGGCGCTGCCGTCCAGCAGCCCGGCCAGCAGGTCGA
This sequence comes from uncultured Actinomycetota bacterium, assembly GCA_963844655.1. Taxonomy (GTDB): domain Bacteria; phylum Actinomycetota; class Actinomycetes; order Streptosporangiales; family Streptosporangiaceae; genus JASHPR01. The sequence continues at coordinate 920,310 of CAWJPA010000004.1, forward strand.
GCTGGTCGGGTGTGACCGCGGTCCAGCCGAGCAGCTGCGCCCAGGCCAGCTGGTGGTCGCTGCCCGGCTCGGCGGAGCGGAGCAGGCGCATGGCCGCGGTGGCGAGGTCTTCTTTGCTGTTACGCACCGACGCCGGGTCGGCCATGAACGCCAGCAGGCGCGCGGTCAGCAGGTGCAGGGTCTGCAGGACCGACACCGACGGCTCTTTGCCCATGCCGTTGGCCAGCAACCGGACGAACGCGGGCAGCGACAGCTCGGCCTCCTGCACCATGTCGATCGCCGCGCTCCAGCACACCGCGCGGGCCAGTGAGTCGGTGAAGTCCCCGATCGACTCGGTCAGCGTGGCGAGCGACCGCGGGTCGAACCGGACGAGTGCATAGCCGAGATCGTCGTCGTTGAGCAGGATCAGATCGGGCTGCCTGTCGCCGACCAGCTCCGGCACGGCCGTCCGCGGGCCGGTCACGTCGACCTCTACGCGGCGGGTCCGGGCCAGCGCGCCGTTGGCCCGGTGGTAAAGGCCGATCGCGATGTGGTGCGGCCGCAGCGTCGGGTGCGCGGCCGGGGCCTCCTGGAGTACGGCGAACGAGGTGAACGCGCCGTCGGCGGCGACCTCGAACTGGCTGCGCAGCGTGTTCGGCCCGGCGGTCTCCAGCCAGGCCGCGGACCAGCCGGCCAGGTCCTTGCCGGAACTCGCGGTGATCGCGCGCAGCAGGTCGGCGAGCGTGGCGTTGGCCCAGCCGTGCTCGGCGAGGTAGCCGTGGATGCCCGCGAAGAAGCTGTCCCGGCCGACGTAGGCGACCAGCTGCTTGAGCACCGACGCGCCCTTGGCGTAGCTGATCCCGTCGAAGTTCGCGATGGCCTCGGACAGGGTCGGCACGTTCGCGGCCACCGGGTGCGTGGACGGCATCTTGTCCTGGACGTAGCCGAACGACTTGCGCAGGTTGGCGAACGTCGTCCAGGCGTCGGTGAACCGGGTGGCCTCGGCGCAGGCCAGCGACGCGCAGAACTCGGCGAAGGACTCGTTGAGCCACAGGTCGTCCCACCACTGCATGGTCACCAGGTCGCCGAACCACATGTGCGCCATCTCGTGCAGGATCACGATGGCGCGCACCTCGTACAGCAGGTCGGTGACCTTCGACCGGAACACGAACTGCTCGGAGATCGTCACGCAGGCCACGTTCTCCATCGCGCCGGCCGAGAACTCCGGCACGAAGACCTGGTCGTACTTGGCGAACGGGAACTCGGTCCAGAACTGGCGGGCGAAGAAGTCGAGGCCTTGCTTGGTGATCGCGAAGACGTCGTCCGCCTCGAGATGCGCGGCGAGCGAGGCCCGGCAGCCCAGCCCGAGCGGGATCTCCTGGCCGGTGGGCAGCGTGTGCGTGGCGTGGACCATGTGGTACTCGCCGGCCACGACCGCGGTCAGGTACGTCGAGATCCGCGGCGTGGCCGGGAAGTGCCAGAGGGCGGTGCCGCCGTCGGCCGGCTCGGGCTCAGGGGTGGGCTGGTTCGACCGCACGGTCCAGTGCGCTGGCGCGGTGACGTGGAAGGTGAACGCGGCCTTGAGGTCGGGCTGCTCGAAGTTCGCGTACGCCTTGCGCGCCTCGGCGGGCTCGAAGTTCGTGTACGTGTACACCTTCCCGTCGGCCGAGTCGACCGTGCGGTGCAGGCCCGCGCCGGTGCTGGAGTAACGGCCGTCGGCGACGACCCGCAGCACGTTGTGCTCGTCCAGCCCGGTCAGCGCGATCCGGCCGTCCGCCCACGCGGCGGCCGGGTCGATGCTGACCCCGTTGAGCACGATCTCGTGCACGGTCTCGGCCACCAGGTCGGCGTAGGTCGACGCCCCGGCCTGGGTGCAGCGGAACCGGATCACCGACGTGGAGCCGAACACTTCCGGCCCGCGGGTCAGGTCGAGCGCGATGTCGTAGTCGTCCACCCGGAGCAGCCGGGCGCGCTCCCTGGTCTCGCTGCGGGTTATTTCGGCGATCGGCATGCGGCATCCTTCGCGGCTGAAGCGGCGGCCGGGATGCCCTCAGGGTAGGCAGGGCCGCCGGCTGGCTTATCATCGCCCCATCTACACGAGAGGACGCTGGCTGATGGCACACGAGGTACGGGGCGTGATCGCCCGCGGCAAGGGAGCCGACGTAGAGGTCACCGGCGTGCTGGTACCCGATCCCGGACCCGGCGAGGCGCTGGTCCGGGTGCAGGCGTGCGGCGTCTGCCACACCGACCTGCACTACCGCGAGGGCGGGATCGGGGACGACTTCCCTTACCTGCTCGGGCACGAGGCGGCCGGCGTCGTCGAGGCGGTGGGGCCGGACGTGACCGGCCTGGAGCCTGGCGACTTCGTGATCCTGAACTGGCGCGCGGTGTGCGGCCAGTGCCGGGCCTGCCGCCGGGGCCGTCCGTGGTACTGCTTCGCCACGCACAACGCGCAGCAGAAGATGACGCTGACCGACGGGACCGTGCTCTCCCCCGCGCTGGGCATCGGCGCGTTCGTGGAGAAGACCCTGGTCGCGGCCGGGCAGTGCACCAAGGTCGATCCCTCGGTCAAGCCCGAGGTGGCCGGGCTGCTCGGCTGCGGCGTGATGGCCGGCCTGGGCGCCGCCATGAACACCGGGCAGGTGGGGCGGGGTGACTCGGTCGCGGTGATCGGCTGTGGCGGCGTCGGCGACGGCGCGGTGCTCGGCGCCCGCCTGGCCGGGGCGCGGAAGATCATCGCGGTGGATGTCGACGACCGCAAGCTGGAGTGGGCCCGCGAGTTCGGCGCCACCGACGTGATCAACTCCCGGGAGAGCGACCCGGTCGAGGGGATCCGCGAGCTGACCGAGGGCAACGGCGCGGACGTGGTGATCGAGGCCATCGGCCGCCCGGAGACCTACCGGCAGGCGTTCTATGCCCGCGACCTGGCCGGCACGGTGGTCCTGGTCGGGGTGCCCACCCCGGACATGCGCCTGGAGCTGCCGTTGATCGACGTGTTCGGCCGCGGCGGGTCCCTCAAGTCGTCCTGGTACGGCGACTGCCTGCCGGACCGGGACTTCCCGATGCTGGTGGACCTGCACCTGCAGGGACGGCTGCCGCTGGACAAGTTCGTGTCCGAGACCATCGCCCTGGACCAGGTCGAGGAGGCGTTCGCCAAGATGCAGCGCGGCGACGTCCTCCGCTCCGTAGTCCTCCTCCCCTAACCCAGCAGCTCCATGATCGTGGTGGGTTTTGGCTCTATAGCGCATGTAACCCACCACGATCATGGAAGTCCCGGCTATACAGCGCGCCTACGACTTCCGAGAGCCGTCGTCCACAGCTGAGTTCCGCGACGGGACGCGAGTCACAGGCGCGGTGTATCTGCGGCGTGCTCCCCGCGACATGGTCACGCTGTCCGCATGCAGTACAGACTGCCGCCAGCGTGCCGCGAACTGGTTGATCTCCAGTGCGGCGTCATCTCGCGCCAGCAGGCGATCCTCGGCGGAATGGACCCTGACGTCGTCGCCCGACTCGTGCGCAGCGGGCGATGGCAGCGCCTGCAGCGCGGCTCGTATGCCGTATTCACCGGCATGCCGCCCCGTGAGGCCCAGCTCTGGGCGGCGCTGCACAGCGCGGGACCTAGTGCCGTGCTGAGCCACCAGACGGCCGCGGAGCTGTTCCGACTCATCGACCAGCCGAGCTCGTTGATTCACGTGACCGTTCCTGCAGGCCGACGCGTGGAGCGCATATCTGATGTGATCCTGCATCGCTCGGTCCGCGCGGAGCAGGCGCGTCATCCCGCCTTGGTGCCGCCGCGCACGCGGATCGAGGAGACCGTGCTTGATCTCGTCCAGCAGGCCGCCGTGTTCGACACCGCCTTCAACTGGGCCTGCAGCGCCTGCCAGCGACGCCTCACCACCGCTGGCCGGCTCGCGGCCGCGATGGAGCTGCGCAAGAAGGCGCGCTGGCGCGGTGAGCTGACCACGGCGCTGGCGGACATCGGGGACGGCGTGCACTCGCTGCTCGAATACCGGTACGTCCGCGATGTGGAGCGGCCACACGGCCTGCCGCGCGCCGATCGCCAGGCCAAGGTCACCCGCCAGAACGGGCACGGCTACCTCGACAACCTCTACGAGGAGTACCAGGTGTGCGTGGAACTCGACGGCCGTGCCGCCCACCCGGACGACCGGCGGTGGCACGACATCCACCGGGACAACGCCGCCGCCGAAGAAGGCCGGATCACGCTCAGATACAACTGGGGCGACATCACGCAGCGGGCGTGCCCAACAGCATGGCAGGTCGGCACGGTCCTCCAGCAGAGGGGCTGGCCCGGTGCCGTCCGCCCGTGCCCACACTGCCCTCCCTGCTGACGCGTTGATGCCCGAGTGCAGAGATCTTGGAGACTTGGGTGCGCTATATGCCGAAAAGTCTCCAAGATCACTGATGCTCTGGGCGTGGCGACGCGGTGCAATCCGTTGCACCTACTCGCCGCATAGTCGCGTTAATCCGGGGTGGGGCGATGGCGGAGAATAGTCGGATGAAGGACACACGCGAGATCCCATCGGTCAGGCTGGCCGAGGGCGTGACCATGCCCATGGTCGGGTTCGGCACGTGGCCGCTGCGCGGGCACAGCGCCACCGTGGCGGTGGGCCGGGCGCTGCAGGCCGGGTACCGCCACGTGGACACCGCGACCATGTACGCCAACGAGGCCGAAATCGGCCGGGCCCTGGCCGACTGCGGCCTGCCGCGGCAGGAGATCTTCCTGACCACCAAGCTGCGCGCCAGGGATGCGGGGCATGAGCGCGCGGTCCTGCAGGCCTCGCTGCGCGCCCTGGGCACCGACTACGTGGACCTCTGGCTGGTGCACTGGCCGCCGCGGGGCAAGGCCAACGTGTCGGTCTGGCGGGAACTGCTCACGCTCAGGGACGAGGGCCTGGCGCGCGCCGTGGGGGTGAGCAACTACTCGCTCCAGCAGATCGACGAGCTCATCGACGCCACCGGCGAGGCCCCGACGGTCAACCAGATCCACTGGAACCCGCGGCGCTTCGACGCCGACCTGCTGCACGGGCTGCGCCGCCGCGGCGTGGTTGTGGAGGGCTACAGCCCGCTGAAGGACACCAACCTGAACGACCCGGTGCTCAACGAGATCGCCGCGGTCTACGGGGTAACCCCGGCCCAGGTGGTGTTGCGCTGGCACCTGGAGCACGAGATCGCGGTGATCCCGAAGTCGGCGAACTCCGGGCGGATCGCGGCCAACCTGGACCTGTTCGGCTTCTCGCTCAAGCCCGACGAGGTGGCGCGGATCGACGGCCTGGCCGCCCCCTGACAGCGCCCTAGGCCCTGACAGCCGCCCCGGCCCCTGACAGCCGCGCCGGCCGCCGATCATAATGAGGCATGTCGCCGCCCGGCCGCACCGGATTCCTGCCGTCCAGGGACGGTTTCGCGTTCCCGAACTCGTGGCCGTCCGCCCCGGGCGTCACGATCCCTACGCCGTTCGGCACCCTCGGCATCGGCAACGCGGCCCTGGGGCTGTGCGGGGGCATGGTCTTCGCGGCGCTCGACTACTGGCACGCCCGGCTCCGGCCGCCCGCGCTCCGGCCCGAGCCGGGCTCGCCCCTCTACCGGTACGTGGTCCGCAGGCTGGTCGAATCCTGGCATCTGCCCGCCGGGGTGGCCCAGTACTACGGGTGGATGAACCTGCCGGACGGCGGCGGCCGGGCGGGCGGGCGGCGGGGCACGGCCGGGCGGACGGCCGCGGTTCAGTGGCCGCGGATCAAGGCCAGGCTGGACCGCGGCATCCCGGTCCCCATCGGGCTGGTCACCGTGGCCGGGCCGAACCCGCTCGAACTCGGGCACAACCACCAGGCCCTCGCCTTCGGCTACGTGCTGGCCGGCCCCGAGGTGACGCTCCGGGTGTACGACCCGAACGCGGGCCCGCAGGACGGCGTCGGCATCAGGTTTGACCCGTCGCCGCCCGCGCCCGCCACCGAGTTCGCGCACAACCTGAACCTGAGCCGGCCGGTGCGCGGCTTCTTCCTGGTGCCCTACTCCCCCGCCGCTCCGCCGGCGTCCTGACCCGGGAGGCCGCCGCCGAAGTGGCGCTGATCACCTGTTGCGGCGGGACGCGGGCGGGTAGGCCCAGTACCGGGGCACTGGGTTGAGGGGGGCGACATGACCACGCTGGAGATGTCGGTGCTGGGCAGGCAGCCGTTCCTGCGCGGGCTGCCCGACGATCACCTGGCCAAGCTGGCCGCCGTGTGCCGCCACGTCGGGGTGCCCGCCGGGCAGCGGCTGTTCGATGAGGGCGCGACCGCGGACCGGTTCTGGCTCATCGACGCCGGCCAGGTCGCGATCGACACCATGGTGCCGGGCCGGGGCCGGCTGACCATCGAGACCATCGGCCGCGGCGACATCACGGGGGCGTCCTGGCTGCTGCCGCCCTACCAGTGGCGGTTCGGCGCGATGACCAAGCAGCGCATGCAGGCGTTCGAGTTCGACGCCCGGGCCGTACGCGCGGTATGCGACGAGGACCCGGCCGTCGGGTACGAGCTGAGCCGCCGGATCTCCGGCATCCTGGCCCGCAGGCTGGAGGCCACCCACGCCCGGCTGCGTGACTCGTACGCGCGCCAGGAGATGTCGTCCTGACGGCGATCTGACCACCGGCCTGCTCAGCGGCCCGACGAGGGCCTGCGGCTCAGCGGCCGGAGGACGCCCAGCGGCGCAGCATCGCGATCCTGGCCCGGATCTGCTCGCCGGTGGCCTCGGGCAGCGGCGGGCCTCCGCAGGCCCGGCGCAGGTCAGCGTGGATCACCCCGTGCGGCTGGCTGGTGCGGTGATGCCAGGCCGAGATCAGGCTGTTGAGCTCCTTGCGCAGGGCCGCGAGCGTCTCGCGGGCGGACTGGCCCGCCTGGGCCGGCACCCCGCCTGGCGCCATCGGGGCGGCGATTGAGGCGGGGGCGGCGGAGCGTTCAGGCTGGGAGATTTGTCTTTTCAGCTGGTCCGACTGGCGCTTGCGGAGCAGCACCGCGACCTGGTCCGGCTCGAGCAGCCCGGGCAGGCCGAGGAAGTCCTCCTCCTCGGCGGTCGCGCCGAACTCGCCGCCGTCGTACAGCACGCGGTCGAAGTGGGCCGACGCCCCCAGGGCCGTGAACGGCGCCTCGCCGAGGTCGTCGGCCGTGTCGCGCTGGCGCTGCGCCTCGGCGAGCTCGCGCTCGGGGTCGTCGTCGCGGCGCTGGAGCACGTGGTCGCGCTCGGCCTCGAGCTCCGCGGCGTAGCCGAGCAGGACCGGCACCGAGGGCAGGAACACCGACGCGGTCTCGCCGCGCTGCCTGGCCCGGACGAACCGCCCCACGGCCTGCGCGAAGAACAGCGCGGTGCTGACGCTGGTGGCGAACACCCCCACCGCCAGCCGCGGGATGTCGACGCCCTCTGAGACCATGCGCACCGCGACCAGCCACCGGTCGCCGGACGTGGCGAAGGAGCCGATCTTGCGGCTGGCCGAGGGGTCGTCGGAGAGCACGACCACCGGGCGGGCCCCCGTCACCCGGCGCAGCAGCGCCGCGTAGGCGCGGGCGTCCGCGTGGTCGTTGGCGATGACCAGGCCGGCCGCGTCCGGCATGCCCCGGCGGACCTCGGTGAGCCGCCGGTCCGCGGCCTCGAGCACCCGGGCCACCCACTCGCCCTCCGGGTCGAGCGCGGTCCGCCAGGCCTGGGCGAGCTGGTCGGCGGTCATCGGGGTGCCCAGGGTGGCCGCGATCTCGTCCCCGGCCCGGGTCCGCCAGCGCATCTCGCCCGAGTAGGCGAGGAAGATCACCGGGCGGACGACGCCGTCGTCCAGGGCCGGGCCGTAGCCGTAGACGTAGTCGGACGAGCTGCGCCGGGAGCCGTCGGGGTCCGCGGTGTAGGTGACGAACGGGATCGGGTTGGCGTCGGTGCGAAAGGGCGTCCCGGTCAGCCCCATCCTCCGCTTAGCCGGCTCGAACGCCTCCCGGGCCGCCTCGCCCCAGGACAGCGCGTCACCCGCGTGGTGGATCTCGTCGAAGATCACCAGGGTGCGCCGGTTCAGGGTGCGCTGCCTGTGCAGGGCCGGGTGGGCCGCGACCTGCGCATAGGTCACCGCCACCGCGGTGAAGTCGGCCGAGACCCGGCCCTGCGTGTTGCGGTAGCTGGAGTCCATCGCGATGCCGAAACGGTGAGCGGCCAGCGCCCACTGGTGCTTGAGGTGCTCGGTCGGCGTGACCACGGTGATCGCCGCGATCTCGCGCCGGGCGAGCAGCTCGGCCGCGATCGTGAGGGCGAACGCCGTCTTCCCCGCACCCGGCGTCGCGACCAGCAGAAAGTCACGCCGCTCGGCCCGGAAGTACTCGTGATACGCGTCCTTCTGCCAGGTTCGCAGCGAGAGCAGCAGCTCTCGCCGGACGGGTCCTTCGGGGTGGCATGCCTCATCGGGCGCAGTGGATGCGGGGAGGGTCACGAGGTCGAAAGGCTACCAGGCGTGACCCCGCTGACACGGCACCGCCAAGTAGCCTTCGGTCCCGTGACAGAACTCGTGCTCGCCTCGGCGTCACCGGCCCGGCTCGCGCTGCTGCGCGGCGCCGGGCTCGACCCTACGGTGATGGTCAGCGGCGTCGACGAGAGCGGCTTCTCGGCGGGCACCCCGGCCGAGCTGGTCGGGGTTCTGGCCCAGGCCAAGGCCAGCGCGGTCGCGGCCCGGCTCGACCGGGGGCTGGTGATCGGCTGCGACTCCATGCTCGATCTCGACGGCCGCGCGCGGGGCAAGCCGAAGTCGGCCGCGGATGCGGCCGCCCTCTGGCGGGAGATGTCGGGCCGGGCCGGGACGCTCGTCACCGGGCACTGCGTGATCGACGCCGGGAGCGGGCGGCAGGCGGCCGCGGTCGGCGCCACCTCGGTGCGCTTCGGCACCCCGTCCGAGAAGGAGATCGCGGCCTACGTCGCCACCGGCGAGCCGCTGCGCGTGGCCGGGGCGTTCACGCTCGGCGGCCGGGGCGGCTGGTTCGTCGACGGGATCGACGGCGATCACGGCAACGTGATCGGCATCTCCCTGCCGCTGCTGCGCCGCCTGCTCGCCGAGCTGGGTGTGGCCGTGCCGGCGCTCTGGGCCTGACGCGAGCACTCGCCCGCCCTGGTCGGCTGCCCGCCCGCCAACCGGCCCTTCCGCACACCGGCCCGCCCGCCGACCGGCGCGCCCCGCTCCCTTTCACCGGCCGCCTGTCTTGACGCGAGCTCGCGATGGTCTATCTTAGTATCTATCAGATTCTGAATGCTCATCAGATTGCCGCAGGATCGCGGAAGGAGCGGGTCATGAACGCTGGGCCGGTCACGCGGGCTCGCTGGACAGCCGCTGACGTCCCTGATCAGCCGGGCCGCACCGCAGTGATCACTGGCTCCAGCGGCGGTCTGGGACTGGAGACCGCCACCGTGCTGGCCGCGAAGGGGGCCACGGTCGTGCTCGCCTGCCGGGATCTGGCCAAGGCCGGCCACGCGGCGGGGCAGATCGCCGCCGTGGCCGGGCCGGGCAGCGCGCGGGTCGTGCACCTGGACCTGGCCCGGCTGGCCTCGGTCCACGCGGCCGCCGAGGAGATCCGCTCGGCCTGCCCCCGCCTGGACCTGCTGATCAACAATGCGGGCGTGATGGCGGTGCCGCACCAGCGCACCGAGGACGGGTTCGAGCTGACGCTCGCCACCAACCATCTCGGCCACTTCGCGCTGACCGGGCTGCTGCTCGACCGGCTGCTGGCCACCGACGGATCGCGGGTCGTGACCGTGAGCAGCATCGGTCACCGGCCGGGCGTCATGCACTTCGATGACCTGCAGCTCGAGCACGGGTACGAGCCGTGGCCGGCCTACTTCCAGTCCAAGCTGGCCAACCTGCTGTTCACCTACGAGCTGCAGGCCCGCCTGGACGCGGCGGGCGCCGGCACCGCCGCGCTGGCCGCGCATCCGGGCAACGCCCGCACCGAGCTGTGGCGCTCGACCTCCCGCTTCACCCAGGCGCTGTACCGGCCCCGGCTGCGGATGCTCACGTTCTGGTTCGCGCAGAGCGCGCAGGCCGGGGCGCTGGCCACGCTGCGGGCGGCCACCGACCCGGATGCCCGGGGCGGCAGCTACTACGGGCCGCCCGGCCGGCGTCAGTACACCGGCTATCCCGTCCGGGTGGAGTCGAGCGACCGCTCGCACGACATGGCGGACGCACGCCGGCTGTGGGAGATCTCGGAGCAGCTGACGGGCGTGTGCTACCGCATGCCAGCGCGCTCTGGTTAACCTAAGGCGCGATGCCGAGACCAGGTAAGGGCGGCCGCTATCACCACGGCGACCTCCGGGCGGCGCTGATCGATACCGCCATCGAGCTCATCGGGGAGCGCGGCGTGCGCGGCTTCTCCCTGGCCGAAGCCAGCCGGCGCCTCGGTGTCGCGGTCAGCGCGCCCTACGCCCACTTCACCGACCGGGACGACCTGCTCGCAGCGGTGGCGGTCCGGGCCTACGAGCAGCTGCTGGCCGGGATCGGGCCGGACATTGGCGAGCTCCGCGATCCGGCCGACCGGCTGGCCGCGATCGCCCGGGCCTACGTGCGCTTCGCCGCCACCAGCCGGGCTCAGTTCGAGGTGCTGTATGAGGCCGGGCTCGACAAGACTGCTCATCCAGAGATCGAGGCGGCCGAGCGGCCGCTCACCGACGCCTTCCTGGACTGTGTCCGCGCTCTGTCCGGCGGCGACGCATCCGACGAGGTGGTCGACGACCTGGCCACGGCCATCGAGGCCACCGCTCATGGCCACGCCATGCTGCTCCTCGACAGCGGCCCGGGCCAGGACCCCGGCGCCGTCGAGCTCGCCGCCGAGCGGACCGCGCGGGCGACCCTGGCCCTGGTGGCCAGCCGTGACCTGCTGCGCCGTCCGGCCGACCCGGCCGTCGCCCAGCCGCCGGGGACTCCTGACCCGCGTCGCGGGGGCAACGCCAGCAAGGGAGGATGAGCCCATGGACTGCACGCTCCACCTGGCCTGGGACGAACGACTGACCGGCTATGACTTCGGGCCCAGCCATCCGCTGGCCCCGGTCCGGGTCGAGCTGACGATCGCGCTGGCCAGGGAGTTTGGCCTGCTCACCGCGCCCGGGGTGTCGGTCGCGGCCCCGGACCCGGCCACCGACGCGGAGCTCGAGCTCGTGCACGACCCCCGCTACATCGCGGCGGTGCGCCAGGCGGGCGGGCCGGCCCCGGACGCCTCGGCGCTCCGGTTCGGGCTCGGCACCCCCGACGACCCGGTCTTCCCCGGCATGCACGACGCGTCCGCGCTGGTGGCCGGGGCCACGCTGGCCGCCGTGCGCGCCATGTGGGACGGCCAGGCCCAGCACGGCGCCAACATCGCCGGCGGCCTGCATCACGCGATGCGCGGGAACGCGAGCGGGTTCTGTGTGTACAACGACCCGGCGATCGCGATCAGGTGGCTGCTCGACGCGGGCGCGGAGCGGATCGCCTACGTCGACATCGACGTGCACCACGGCGACGGGGTGCAGGCCGCCTTCTACGACGAGCCGCGCGTGCTCACGATCAGCCTGCACGAGAGCCCGATGACGCTGTTCCCCGGCACCGGCCGGCCGTCAGAGACCGGCGGGCCCGGGGCGGCTGGATCGGCGGTCAACGTGGCGCTCCCGGCCGGAACCGGGGACGCGGGCTGGCTGCGGGCGTTCCACGCGGTGGTGCCCCCGCTGGTACGCGCGTTCCGGCCGACGGTCCTGGTCAGCCAGCACGGCTGCGACACCCACTGGATGGACCCGCTGGCCAACCTGCGGCTGACCATCGACGCGCAGCGCGCGGCGCACGCCGCGATCCATGCGCTGGCCCACGAGGTCACCGGCGGGCGCTGGCTGCTCACCGGGGGCGGCGGCTACGAGCTCCTCCAGGTCGTGCCCAGAACCTGGACCCACCTGCTCGCCGAGGCCGCGGGCCGGCCGGTCGACCCCGGGACGGCCACGCCGGAGGCCTGGCGCGAGTTCGCGGCCCGCCGGATCGGCCGCGAGGCCCCGGAGCTGATGACCGAGGGGAAGCCGGCGCGGTACACCGACTTCGAGTCGGGGCACGACCCCGCGGACCGCGTGGACCAGGCCATCGTGGCCACCAGGAACGCCGTCTTCCCCGAGCACGGCCTGACCCCGCTGCCGTAGCCGGCCGACCGCCAGCGCCAGCGGCGGCCAACGTCCGTCCCGGCAACCACCCGCACCCGGTCGCCCGCCCCGGCGCCCGGCCGGCATTTCCGCAGCGGCTAAGGTCTTCCACCCCAGCGCCCGGTTCGGGATGGTTAATACAGGGAAGAGCATGCGGCGGAGTCGGGAGGTGCGGACGTGGCCGACAAGGACACCAAGACCAAGACGGCAAAGGCCGCCACGAAGAACGCGGCCAAGCAGGTCAAGCCTGAGCGGATGCCGAAGAAGCTCTACGAGGACGAGCTGTACCGGCTGCAGGCCGAGCTGATGAAGGTCCAGGAGTGGGTGCGGGCGGAGCGCGCCAGGATCGTGGTGATCTTCGAGGGCCGGGACGCGGCAGGCAAGGGCGGCGCGATCAAGCGCGTCACCCAGTTCCTCAATCCCCGCGTGGCCCGGATCGTGGCGCTGCCCGCGCCGACCGAGCGCGAGCGGACCGAGTGGTACTTCCAGCGCTACGTCGACCACCTGCCCAGCGCGGGCGAGATCGTGCTGCTCGACCGCAGCTGGTACAACCGGGCCGGGGTCGAGCACGTGATGGGGTTCTGCACCAAGGAGGAGTACCACCGCTTCCTGCACCAGTGCCCGATCTTCGAGCGGCTGCTCGACGAGGACGGCATCATGCTGCGGAAGTACTGGTTCTCGGTGAGCGACGACGAGCAGCAGCGGCGGTTCAAGGACCGGCTGCACGACCCCATGCGGCGCTGGAAGCTCTCCCCCATGGACCTCGAGTCGATCAGCCGGTGGGAGGACTACTCGCGGGCCAAGGACGAGATGTTCGTGCACACCGACATCCCTGAGGCCCCGTGGTATGTGGTGGAGAGCGAGGACAAGCGCGCGGCCAGGATCAACATGCTCTCCCACCTGCTGTCCACGCTCCCCTACCACGAGGTGAAGCCGGGGAAGATCAGGCTGCCGGCTCGGCCCCCGTCCCAGGGCTACGTCCGGGTGCCGCGGGACATGCAGACCTACGTACCCGACCACGCGGCCGAGCTGGTGCATGGCAACGGCCGGGCGGCGGTCAGGTCGGGCGCGGGCAGCCGCTAGCCGCCGGCGCTGGCCCGCAGCGCCAGCACGCGCTGCAGCGCCGCGTCGAACGCCGGGTGGCCCAGCTGGCCGTCCTGGTACGCCTGGACCAGCGCGGCCGAGGCCTGCTCGCCCTCGGTGACGTTCTGCGCCGAGCAGAGCAGCAGGTCCATTCCGGCCTGGGCGGCGAGCAGGGCCCGGTCAGGGATCGGCCCGAACTTCTTCAGCGCGCCGGCCTCGAGCGCGTCGGTGACGGTCACGCCGGTGAAGCCCAGGCGCTGGCGCAGCTCGCCACCCACGATCACCGAGGACAGCCCGGCCGGGCGGCCCGGGGCCAGCGCCGGGTACACCGCCCACGACACCATGACCAGCCGCACCCCGGCGGCGATCGCGGCCCGGTACGGCACCTCGTCGGTGTCCCTGATCGCGGTGAGCGACACGTCCAGCGTGACCGGCTGCTTGTCGGTGTTCTGCTGCCTGGCGGCCGAGCCCAGCCCGGGGAAGTGCTTGGCCGTGGCCGCGACGCCGGCCCGCTGCTGCGCGACGATGAAGTCCGCGCCGAGCTTCCCCACGACCTCAGGGTTCGTGCTGTAGGACCGCCCGAACTGGTCGTCGAAGTCGCCGGGCTGGCGGTACACGTCGAGCACCGGCGCCAGGTTGACGGTCATGCCGACGCCGCGCAGGTTCTGCCCGGCGCTGGTGCCCGCGGCCGTGGCCGCGGCCGCCGGGTCGGCCGACTCGCCGATCTGCCGCTCAGAGAGGAAGGGAGCTCCTGGCATGCGGCGGACGATGCCGCCTTCCTGGTCGGTCATGAGCAGCAGCGGTGCGCGGACCGGGTTCAGCGGGCTGGCGTTCGCCTGCTCGAGCTCGGCGATGACCGTGGTGATCTGGGCCAGGCTCGAGATGTTGTGGCCGAAGAAGATCACCCCTCCGACCTCGCCGTGCTCGATCAGGGTCAGCAGCCTGGCCGGCGGCTTGAGGCCGTGATAGCTGAAGATCACCCGCTGGCCCGCCATCTGCTGCGGCGAGAGCCGGGACGCGGCGCCACCTGCCGCCGGACTGCCTGCCGTCGGACTGCCTCCCGTCACGCTCGGGGTGGCCCGGGGTGTGGCCGGGCTCTTGGCCGGGGTATCGGAGCCCGCCGAGGACGACGAGAAAGGAAAGCTCCCGGTGGCCGCGGCCGCTATGAGGAACACCGCCAAGGCCACAGCGACAATGGCGCCGCCGATCCGGACCCAAGACGGTGTCCCGCGCACCCGGCTGCCTCTCCGCGGGCCGTTCGCCGTGGCCGGCCCCAATGGTCGTGGTTTGTCGCTAGCGTCGTAGGGGAAGCTAAACGCGTTATGCGCCGCTTGCGCATCCCCTCAGTACTCCGAGACGGCGAATGGCCTGCTGTGGTTGCGGATCCAATCTTGCCCGCACACGGCGGTATACCGGGCAGAAGCCGGGCGGCGCACCGAGCACGGAGGCAGCGTGCCGCGCTTTGACACAGATGTCCGGGATCGCGGAGACTGCCGCCATGCTTTTCCTGCTTTACCGGTCGGTGTAAAGGACATTCAATGACAGACGGGCACGACCACGAGCATCACCAGGATCCCACGTTCTACCGCTCTCCGCGGGACGCCGCGGCCGCGCCAGCGGAAAAGCTCGCCTACGTGGCCACGTTCTCCAGGCCGGCCGACCAGCCCGACGCGATGGCCGTGGTCAACGTGGACCCGCAGTCCGCCGCCTACGGCTCGGTGGTCGGGTTCACCGAACTGCCCAACCTCGGCGACGAACTGCATCACTTCGGCTGGAACGCGTGCTCGAGCGCGCTGTGCCCGGGCGGCGGGCATGATCACGGCGACCGGCGCTACCTGATCGTCCCCGGCCTGCGCTCGTCGCGGCTCTACGTGCTCGACACCCAGCCCGACCCCACGGCCCCGCAGGTCACCAACGTTATCGGCCCGGAGGAGCTGGGCAAGCTGGCCGGTTACTCCAGGCCGCACACCGTGCACTGCGGCCCCGGCGGGCTGTTCGTCTCCTGCCTCGGCGGGAACGGCGAGGAGGGCCCCGGCGGTGTGGCGCTGCTCGACCACAACACGTTCGAGGTGACCGGTCAGTGGGAAGCCGACCGGGGCGACCAGTACCTCGCCTACGACGTGTGGTGGCACATCAACTACGACATCGCGATCACATCGGAGTGGGGCACCCCGTCGATGATCGAGGACGGTGTCGTGCCCGAGCTGCTGCTGGGCCGCAAGTACGGGCACCGGCTGCACTTCTGGGACATGAAGACCCGGACCAACATCCAGACCATCGACATCGGCGATCAGTACCAGATGGTGCTCGAGCTGCGCCCGGCCCACGACCCGACCAAGAAGTACGGGTTCGTCGGCGTCGTGGTCAGCGTGGAGGACCTGTCGGCCTCGATCTGGCTCTGGCACGAGGAGGAGGACGGCAAGTTCGCCGCGCAGAAGGTCGTCTCGATCCCGGCCGAGCCCGCCGATCCCGCGGACCTGCCGCCCGCGCTGCAGCCCTTCGGCGCGGTCCCGCCGCTGGTGACCGACCTGGCGCTGTCGGTCGACGACCAGAAGCTCTACGTGTCGTGCTGGGGCACCGGCGAAATGAAGCAGTTCGACGTCTCCGACCCGTTCCATCCGCGGGAGACCGGGTCGGTGCGGATCGGCGGCATCGTCGGGCGCAAGGCTCACCCGGCCCGGCCGGGCCAGCCACTCAGCGGCGGGCCGCAGATGGTCGAGGTCAGCCGGGACAGCAAGCGCGTCTACTTCACGAACTCGCTGTACGGGGCGTGGGACGACCAGTTCTACCCGGACGGCGTCGGCGCCTGGATGGCGAAGCTCGACGTCGCAGACGGCGGCGGGATGAGCTTCGACCAGCGGTTCTTCCTCGAGGGCGACGCCTTCCGCGGCCGCCGCCCGCACCAGGTCCGGCTGCAGGGCGGCGACGCGTCCAGCGACTCCTACTGCTACCCCCCGTGACCCGCCGGGCGCGGGCCTACCAGTGGCCGCGGTGGACGACGTCGTCGAACGGGCGGCGGTCGGGGCGGCGGATCGGGGCCAGCGGGCGCCCGGCCGGGTAGCCCAGCGTGATCAGGTACGCGCAGACCTTGTCCTCGGGAAAGCCGAGCAGGCGCCGGGCGAGGTCCTGGTCGCTCACGGCCGAGTGGCCGGTGCCGATCCCGAGGCCCGCCGCGGCCAGCATGATGCTCATCGTCGCCTGGCCGAGGTCGTACTGCGCCCGCTGCCGCTGGTCGCCCCCGGGCGAGATCAGCGCGATGGTCGCGGCGGACCGGGCGACGTGCCCGCCGGCCCGCCAGACCTGGGCCAGCTCGGTCAGCTGCGGCCGGCCGGTCACCACGACGAAGTCCCACGGCTGCCAGTTCCGCGAGGACGGGGACCGCCTGCGGCTTCCAGGATCTGGTCGAGGTCCGCGGCGGAGAGCGGCCGCGGGTCATACTCCCTGACGTCGCGCCGCGAGGTGATCGCCTCCCAGGCCGTGACCGGCCCACCGCCGTCCTGGTCGCTCATCATGGCCCCTTGGTCTCGGGCGTCATGAGGCCCCGGTTGAAGGCCTCGGCGACCGCGGCCGCGCGGTCACCGACCCCGAGCTTGGCATAGATGTGCAGCAGATGGGTCTTGACCGTGGCCTCGCTGATGAACAGCCGCGCGGCCGCCTCCCGGTTCGTGCTGCCCCCGGCCACCAGCCCGAGCACCTCGAGCTCGCGCTGGCTGAGCGGGCCCGCGTCCGCGGCCGCCGGTGACCGGACCCGGCCCATCAGCCGGGTCGCGACCGAGGGCGACAGCACGGCCTCGCCGCGGGCCGCGGCCCGCACCGCGCGCAGCAGCTCGGCCCGCGGCGCGTCCTTGAGCAGGTACCCGGTGGCCCCGGCCTCGATCGCGGAGAGCACGTGGCTGTCGGTGTCGTAGGTGGTCAGCACCAGCACCCGGGCGGCCACGCCCAGGCGCGACAGCTCGGCGATCGCGGTGACCCCGTCCATCTCCGGCATGCGCAGGTCCATCAGGATCACGTCGGGCTGCAGCACCCGGGCGAGCCGGACCGCCTCCGCGCCGTCCCCTGCCTCGCCGAGCACCTCGAAGCCGGGATCCGCCGCGAACATCCCGCTCAGCCCGTCGCGCACGACCGGATGGTCGTCGGCGATCAGCAGCCGGATCCGCCCGCCGTGACCGGCCGGGTCGCGGGATCCGGCTGGACCGCGGGAGTTGCCGGGCGGGTGCGTAATGGAACTCATGCCGTGGCCTGGACGGGGGCGGGCGGGCCCGGCTCGGCGATGGCCGACCCGTCGGCGGCCGGTTCGGCGGCGGCCGGCTCGGCGGCGGCCGGGATGCAGGCGGATATCGCCGTGCCCCCGCCGGGCTCCGACTCGATCTCCAGCGTCCCGGCCAGGCCCTCGACCCGCTGCCGCATCGCGGTCAGGCCGAAGCCACCGTCGACCGAGGCGCGCAACCCCGCCGGGTCAAACCCGGCGCCGTCGTCGCGGACGTCCAGGGCCACGTCGTCGTCCATGAACGAGAGGGTCAGTCCGACCCGGCTGGCGCGCGCGTGCTTGGCCACGTTGGCCAGCGCCTCCTGCGCCGTCCGCAGCAACGTGACCTCGACGTCCGGCGGCAGCGGCCGGGCCTCGCCGGTGGTGGTGACCCGGGCGGGCACGCCGTGCAGCACCGACCAGCGCTCGGCGACCTCGGCCAGCGCCTCACCCAGCCGCGCGGTCTCCAGCGGCTGCGGGCGCAGCTCGTGCACGGACCTCCTGGCCTCGGTCAGGCTGTCGCGGGCCAGCTGTATCGCGGCACGCAGGTGCCTGCCGCGGTCCCCGGCCCGCGCGGCCTGCTCGGCCGCCTGCAGCTGGGTGACGATCCCGGTCAGGCCCTGGGCCAGGGTGTCGTGGATCTCCCTGGCCATCCGCTGCCGCTCGTCGGAGATCCCGGCCTCCCGGGCCTGGGCCAGCAGCTGCTCGTGCAGGCCCGCGTTCTCGGCCAGCGTGGCCTCCAGCTTGCGGTTGGCCTCGCTCAGCTCGGCCACCAGCTGCTTGCGCCGCTCGTTCTGCTCGTTGCCGATCGACCCGATCCAGGTGAAGCCGACCGCGATGGCCACGTTGAACAGCAGCAGGACCGCCCACAGCACCCAGGCGGGAGCCGTGCCTGGCACACCGCCCGCCTGCGACGTGGCCCCGATGACGGCCACCACGAACGCGCCGATCAGCCGCGGCCAACCGAGACGGAGCCGGTACACGAAGATGTAGCCGGTCCAGGCGTAGATGCCGTAGATGGGGCTGAGCAGCACCATGACGGCCATGATCACGAGCAGGCCGACCACGGAGAACCCCAGCAGCCGCGGGCGCTCCGACCAGCGCGGGTGCAGCGTGAAGAACCACAGCATCCACGCGGCGGCCAGCGCCGCCAGCCCGAGGTTCACCTTGACGGCCGCCGGCGTCGGGCTCTCGATGACCAGGACCGGGATCACCGCTACCAGGAGCGCGAACCACGGCACCACCGCGAGCAGGGGCCGTTCCAGCAGCTCCCATCGGTCCATCCGGGAGCCCAGAACGCGCGCGCCCATCGGCATCCCTTCCACGTCGATAACTACTCCCAACGAAACAATCTAGCCGCGGCCAGGCAGAACACCAGCGCGTACGCGGCCAGGGTGATCAGCTGCAGCGGGTGCGGGAAGTGACCCTGCCACGAGTCGGTCAGCGCCTGGACCGCGGCGCCGAGCGGCGTGGCGTGGCTGATGTGCCGCAGCACGGCCGGCATGGCCGCGATCGGCAGCCACAGCCCCGCGAAGAACATCATCGGGAAGAACAGGATGGTGCCGGTGGCCTGCGCCGCGCGCCCGTTTGGCATGATCGCGGCGATGAACAGGCCGATCCCGAACAGGGCCGCGACGGCGAACACCAGGGCGAGCACGAACCCGCCCAGCTGCCGGGCCAGCGGGACGCCGTAGGCGAGCCTGGCCACCGCGAGCAGCAGGACCAGCGTGACCGCGAACGTCGCCACGTTCACGGCCAGCTGGGCGGCGAGCACCCGGCCGGGCCCGACGGGCGTGGTGGCCAGCCGGCGCAGGACGCCCTTCTCCCGGTAGCCGGCCAGCACCGACGGCAGCGCGTTGAGCGCGAGCATGGCGATGACGAGCGCGATCAGGATCGGGATATAGGCGTCCAGGACGGTCAGCCCGGGCACGCTGGAGCTGATCGGCTTCCTGAAGCCCGGGATGCTGCCGAAGATGATCAGCAGCAGGATCGGGAACCCGACCCCCCAGATCACCCCGACCCGCTCCCGCACGAACAGCTTCGCCTCGGTGAGCGTGAGCTTGCGCAGCGCGCGCGGGCCGCCCGAGGCCGGCCCGAGGCGGTCAGCGCCTCGACTGTGCTCGACATGGTTCCTCCTACTCGTGGTGTCCGTCGTGCCCGGTCAGCGCGACAAAAGCGTCCTCCAGGCTGGCCTGCTCCACCCGCAGCTGAGCGGCGACGATCCCGTTGCGGGCCAGCACCGACGTGACCGCCAGCGCGACGTCGCCGGTCCCGGTCACCACCACGGTCTCGCCGCGGTGGGTCACGCTGGTGACCTCGGGCAGGCTGGTCAGCAGGCTGTCGTCCATCGGCCGCGACGGCCGGAACCTGACCCGCTGCTCGGCGTCGACGCCCGTGGCCAGCGCGGCCGGGGAGTCCAGCGCCACGATCTGGCCCGAGTCGATCAGCGCCACCCGGTCACACAGCCGTTCGGCCTCCTCCATGAAGTGGGTGACGAGCAGGATCGTGACGCCGGTGTCCCTGATGCCCTCGATCAGCGCCCAGGTGTCCCGCCGCGCCTGCGGGTCGAGGCCCGTGGTCAGCTCGTCCAGCACGGCCACCTGGGGGCTGCCGATCAGCGCCAGCGCGATCGACAGCCGCTGCTTCTGGCCCCCGGACAGCTTCCCGAACCTGGTGTCCTGCTTCCCTGACAGCCCCAGCCTTTCCATCAGCGCAGGCCAGTCGGCCGGCGTCCGGTAGAAGGAGCTGTACAGCTCGAGCGCCTCGCCCACGCGGAGGCGCTCGGGCAGCTCGCTGTCCTGAAGCTGGGCCCCGAGCCGCTGCCGCAGCTCCCCGCGGTCGCGGATCGGGTCCAGGCCGAGCACGCTGATCGTGCCGCTGTCCGGGGTGCGCAGCCCTTCGATGCACTCGACCGTGGTGGTCTTGCCCGCACCGTTGGGGCCGAGGATCCCGAAGATCTCACCATCGGCGACGGTGAACGAGATGCCGTCCACGGCCACGGTGTCCCCGTAGCGCTTGCGCATGTTCTGCACTTCGATGACCGCTGTCATGCGCGTCCCTTTCCGGTTTCTTTGTGTCCCGTTCAGCCTCGCCGGTGCCACGCTGCGGCAACATCGTCTTTATGGCCCTTACGCATCGGCAGCGGGCTGATCCCGCGATCGGCCGGATGGGGCCGCGCATCCACCGATCGGCTGACGCCGCACCGGGCCCGGGGTCATTCCGGCCCGCAACAGCCCAGGTAAGAGCCGTTGTTATACGCTTCGTAAGCGGCCGGTCACAGATGACACTGGCGGAGGAGATCTGATGGTCACTCGCGACACGGCCTGGCCGGCCGGCACGCCCTGCTGGGTGGATATCGGGGTCGACGACATCGGCCAGGCCACGGCGTTCTACGGCGGCTTGTTCGGCTGGGACATCCAGGACGGCCCGCCCGAGGCGGGCGGGTACACCATGTGCCTGCTCAACGGCAGGCCGGCGGCGGGCATCGGACCCAAGATGGGCCCGGTCGAGGCGCCACCCACGTGGACCACCTACCTCGCGTCCGACGACGCGGACGGCACCGCGAGCCGGATCAGGGCGGCAGGCGGCATGGTGCTGATGGAGCCGTTCGACGTGATGGACGTGGGCCGGATGGCGGTGGCCGCCGACCCCGGCGGCGCGGTGTTCGGCGTCTGGCAGTCCCGCGGGCACACCGGGATCGGCGTGGCCAACGAGCCGGGCTCGCTGACCTGGAACGAGAACATGAGCCGGAACTTCGACGGCAACAAGGCGTTCTACCAGGCCGTGTTCGGTTACACGTACGGTGACCTGAGCTCGGAGGGGTTCCGTTACGCCACGCTCGACCTCGGTGGCCGGCCCGTCGGCGGTATCGGCGAGCTCGGTCCCGACTTCCCGGCCGAGGTCCAGCCGAACTGGGCCGCCTACTTCGCCGTGGCCGACTCCGACGCGGCCGCGGCGCGGGCGGGCGAGCTCGGCGGCATCGTGGTCCGGCCCGCCTGGGACACCCCGTACGGGCGGATGGCCGTGCTCAGCGACGGCCAGGGTGCGATGTTCTCGGTGGGCAGCGGCGGCCCGGCCTGCGGCGCCTGACCCCGGCTGACCGGCCAGCCGGCCGGCCGCGGGCTCGCGCATCAGTGTGGCGGGCCCCTTGTGGGGCTGTTACCCGATCGTGGGTCCCACCATGCCGCCGGTCAGGGCGCGGTCTCCCGGACCCGCGGGCATCATCCGGTCGGCCGTCCGTTCCGCGGTTTCCTGGGCCCAGCGGCCGGTCGAGACCAGGCCGACGGCCAGGATCGCCGCGCCACAGCCGGCGATGATCCACCAGCCCACGAGGCTGGCGTCGGTGAAGCCGACCCGCAGGCTGCCGTGCAGCACGGAGAGGACGGCCGATCCCGCGATCGCGACCCCGAGCGCGGTGCCGACCTGCCGGCTGGTCGACGCGATCCCGGCGGCGACCCCGGCCTGGGACACCGGCATGCCCGACACCGCGGTATTGGTGATCGGCGGGTTCACCATCCCGGACCCGATGCCGAACACCAGGTAGCTGAGGATCAGCCAGGTGATCGACGTAGTGGGGGTCAGGCGGGTCAGCATGATCCCGCCGGCCAGGGTCGCGATGCCGCCCACCACGATCGGCAGCCGCGGGCCGCGGGCCGCGACGATGCGGCCGGACAGCGGCGCGAGCAGCACGGTCATCGCCGCCAGCGGCAGCATGTACAGGCCCGCGTGCAGCGGGGAGTACCCGCGCACGTCCTGCAGATACAGGGTGTTGAGGAACAGGAACCCGCCGAGCGCGGCAAACGCGCAGACCGCGATGACCGTCGCCCCGGAGAACGGGGCGCTGCGGAAGAACCTCAGCTCGATCAGGGGCTCGCGCCGCCGCGGCTCATAGATGATCAGGCTGGTGAGCGCGGCCACGAAGAGCGCGAACGCGGCGAGGATCTTTGCCGAGGTCCAGCCCGAGGTCGGGGCCTCGATGATCCCGTAGGTGAGGGAGGCCAGCGTCAGAATGACCAGCAGCTGACCGATTGGATCCAGGCGGCGCGCCCGGGACGCCCGGGACTCGGGCACGAACAGCGCGGTGAGGATGATCGCGGCGACCCCGACCGGGATGTTGACCCAGAAGATCCCGGGCCAGCCGACCGACGTGACCAGCGCGCCCCCGACGATCGGGCCGAGCGCCAGAGCGAGGCCCCAGACCGCGCCCCAGACCCCGATCGCGCGGGCCCGCTCGGCCCGGTCGGTGAACGTGTTCGTGATGATCGACATCGCCACCGGGTTGAGCATCGACCCGCCGAGCGCCTGCAGCATCCGGAACGCCACCAGCCAGCCCAGGCCGGGAGCCAGGCTGCACAGCAGCGAGCCGAGCGTGAACAGGCCGAGGCCGCTCTGGAAGATCCGCCGCCGCCCGAACCGGTCCGCGGTGGAGCCGGACAGCATCAGGAAGCTGGCCACGACCAGCGTGTAGGCGTCCACCGTCCACTGCAGCCCGGACACCGGGGCATGCAGGTCGCGCTGGATCGACGGCAGCGCGACGTTCACGATCGTGGCGTCCAGGCCGACGATGAACAGGCTCAGACAGCAGATGGCCAGCACCAGCATGCGGCGGTTGCGGCTGAGTTCGGGCTGGGCCATTCCTGCAGTATCCCTCAGATCATTTGCTGACTTGCAACTAACTACCTGCCCGCACGACCGTGACGGCAGGGCCCCCGGGGTGCCGCGCCCGCCCCGCCACGCCCCTCGGTGTCGCGCCCCGGCGGCGCCCGCCCAGGTATGTCGGCCGCCCGTGGTTGACTAACTGCGTGCCGCGCGATGACCTTCCCGTGCTGGGCTTCGCCGACCAGGCCGCGTGGGAGTCCTGGCTGGCCGGCCACCATGCGGACGCCCCCGGGGCCTGGCTCAAGATCGCGAAAAAGGGCTCGCCAGGGACGAGCGTCTCGTATGCCGACGCGCTCGAGGTGGCGATCTGCTACGGCTGGATCGACGGCCAGAAGGACAAGCTCGACGACGACTACTGGCTGCAGCGCTTCACGCCGCGCAAGCCGGGCGGCCGCTGGTCGAAGATCAACGCCGACAAGGCGGCCGCGCTGGCCGAGGCGGGCCGGATGCAGCCAGCCGGCCTGCACGAGGTCGAGGCGGCCCGGGCGGACGGCCGGTGGGACGCGGCCTACGCCGGGCAGCGGACCATGGCCGTCCCGGACGACCTGGAGCGGGAACTGGCCGCCAACGAGGACGCCCGCGCGTTCTTCGCGACGCTCTCCAGCGCGAACAGGTACGCGATCCTGTACCGGATCGGCGACGCCAAACGGCC
Organism: uncultured Actinomycetota bacterium; assembly: GCA_963844655.1. Taxonomy (GTDB): domain Bacteria; phylum Actinomycetota; class Actinomycetes; order Streptosporangiales; family Streptosporangiaceae; genus JASHPR01. The sequence goes on from CAWJPA010000004.1 coordinate 944,084, forward strand.
GGAGACGCGGGCCACGCGGATCGCCAGGTACGTGGCGATGCTGGCCGCGCACGAGACGATCCACCCGCAGGGCTGACCCGTGCCCGAGCGCGCGGTCATCCTGATCACCGGTATCCAGGCGGCAGGCAAGTCCACGGTCGCGCAGCTGCTGGCCGAGCGGCTGCCGCGGTCGGTTCACCTCCGCGGCGACGTGTTCAGGAAGATGATCGTCAGCGGCGGGGCGGGCATGACGCCGGACGCCCCGGAAGAGGCCGTCCGCCAGCTGCGGCTGCGGCACCGGCTGACCGCCGCGGCGGCGGACCTGTACTTCGAGGCCGGCTTCACGGTCGTCGCCCAGGACGTGATCATGGGCGAGCATCTGGCCGGCCTGGCGGCGGCGATCCGGAGCCGGCCACTGCTCGTCGTGGTGCTCGCCCCGCAGCCCGCCGCGGTCGCAGCGCGCGAGGCCGGCCGGGCCAAGACCGCCTACGGCGCGTTCACCGTCGGCCAGCTCGACGAGGTGCTGCGCCGCGAGACACCCCGCATCGGCCTCTGGCTCGACACCAGCGGGCAGGCCCCGGCCGAGACCGTGGCCGAGATTCTGGCCCGGGCCTGGACCGACGGCGCCGTGACCTGAACGGGTGTTACCTCCCGACACGGGGTGAACTGCGTTACGACGGGCTGATCCGGCATGACCCCCTTGACGCCGGCCGCTCAGGACGTACGATGGCCGTATCCTGCCGACGGTATACAATCCGTCCCCGGCCCCAGTCCGACCCGAGGGAGTGCAGCGATGTACCACGAGCTCACGGTCTGGTCCCGGGGGATCATCATGGACAAGGAGGCTCGGGACGTCTCCTCGTGCATCGCGGCGGCCGCCCGGGAGGCCGACTAGTCGCGTGCCATGACCTCAGCTTCCTGCCGCGGCCCGGCTGTCGCCCGCTCCGGCGGCCGGGCCGTGGTAGGCCGTCCTGGTCCGCTCGGTGTGCGTGCGCGCGAGCGTGGCGGCCCGGTCCTCGTCGCCCGCCTCGATCGCGCTGACTAGCTCGGCGTGCTCGGCCCACGACTCGTGGCCGCGTTCCGGGGCCACCTGGCGGTAATGCCAGCGCACCCGCCGCCCGACGATCCCGGCCAGCTCGGCGAGCACGACGTTGCCCGCGATCTCGGCCACAGCCGCGTGGAAGTCGTTGTTGGCCGCGACCGTGCGGCTCACGTCGCCGCTCTCCAGGGCGTTGACCCCCTCTTGCCAGACCGCGCGCAGCCCCACCACCGCCTCGGGTGTCGCCGCGCGCGCCGCCAGCCGGGCGGTCGCGCCCTCGAGCAGCTCGCGCACGTCCAGCAGCTGGTCGACCTCCTGATCGGTGGGCACGTGCACGAACGCGCCCTGGCTCGGCCGCAGGTCGATCCACCCCTCGGCCTCCAGCCGGTGCAAGGCCTCGCGCACCGGCTGCCTGCTGACCCCGAGCTGACGGGCCAGCTCAGACTCGACCAGGTGCTGGCCGGGCTGGAGGGCGCCGCCCACGACGAGCTCGACGAGCGCCTCGTAGACGGACTGGCGCAGCGGCACCGGCCGCACGACCGGCCTGATCGGCCCAGGCGCCTCGTTGGCACCGAATGTCTCAATCGCACTCATCATGACCCCCCTTGCATCTCTCCCCACTGTACATCGACGACTGTATCCAAAATGCGGAGGCCCTCCAGTGATCGCTTCCCGGCCCGCCACGGCATCAGTGGCCCGCTCCCGCGCGCCTTCCCCCGCTGCCCCCTCGCCCGCCTCATCCGCCCAGCCGGTGCGAGGTGGACGATGTCGCTGATGTCGTGGCGGCCGGCGAGAGCGAGGAATGCGTCCCGGCCGGTGACGTCGAGGGGTTCCACGGTGACCCGGCCGGCGAGGAACGACGGGACCTCGGTCCGGCGGTGCGCGGTGACGACGACCTCGTAGCTGAGGTGGGTCACGCCGGCCGCCCTCGCCAATCCCGGCAGCGGCGGGCGCTCAACGTAAGACTCCACTGCGGTCATCCTCGCCCTGAAGCGCCCGGGCGGGATCGGCGTTAAGGCCCTCCGGCCGCTGACGCGGTTGGCCCCCGCCGGACCCCGACGCGCCCCCAGACCGTTCGCTGACGGGTCGCCCGGGTCAGCCGATGTCGCGGTAGCGCAGGCCGGCCAGTCCCGCCGCGGCCAGCGCCAGCGCGATGACGGCGAGCCAGGTCAGCGGCACCGCGCTGACCGCGCCGCCCGGCAGCTTCGGCACGTGCGTGAACGGGGAGATGTCCTGGACCCACTGGCTGAGCCGCAATGTCGGGCCGAGCAGCACGACCAGGACGGCCACGGTCAGCGCCGTCCAGCCGCCGGCCACGCAGGACCTGGGCAGCAGGCCGAACAGCGCGACCGCCACCGCGGCGACCACCAGGGCGGCGGGCAGCTGCGCCATCGCCGCGCCGAGCATCCGCGGCAGCTGGCCGCCGACGTCGCCGACGCGCAGGCCGTAGGCCAGGCCGGTCCCGACACCCGCGGCGGCCAGTACCACGGCCGCCCCGGCCGCGGCGATGATCAGGTGGCTGGCTCCCCAGCCGTCCCGGCCGGTGGCGGTGGCCAGCACCGGATCGGTGCGCCCCGAGGTCTCCTCGGTGCGGAGCCGGAGCACGGCCGACACCGCGTAGGCCGCGGCGGCCAGCCCGATGATCCCCATCATCGCCGCCAGGTACGCGTCGGTGATGCCCGCCTGCCCGCCGAGCCGGGTGATCGCGTCCCTGACCTGCGCGCCGCTGCCCAGCAGCGAGCCGATGCCGTCGGCCACCGACCCGAAGGCCGCGCCGGCAAGCAGGGTGCCCGCGGCCCAGCCCGCGATGCTGCCGCGCTGCAGCCGCCAGGCCAGGGCGAGCGGGCTCCGCAGCGAGGCGGCGGCCTTGGCCGGGCCCGGCCGGGGCACCACCAGCCCCGCGCCGAGATCACGCCGGGCGGCCAGCGCGGCAGCCACGGCGGTCAGGGCCAGGGCGGCCAGCACCGGCAGCGCGAGCACCAGCCACCGTTCGCCGGCGTAGGACCGGATCTGGTTGGCCCAGCCGATCGGGGACAGCCAGGCCAGCCACGGCGCGCCCGCCGCCGCAGAGATGGACTCCGCCAGATAGGCCACGGCCAGCGCGGCGATCGCGATGCCCCGGGCGCCGCGGGCGCTCCCGGAGACCTGGGCCGCGACCGCGGCCACCGCGGTGAAGACCAGCCCGCAGGCCGGCGATGGCCAGCCCGAGGGCGGCCGAGCCGGCGGCGGGCAGGCCCACGGCGATCAGGGCCACGGTGATCAGCAGCGCGAGCACCACGTTGGCGACGGCGGCGAGGATCAGGCCGACGGCCAGCGCGGCGTGCCTGCCGACCGCGGTCGACCCGATCAGCTCCAGGCGCCCGGCCTCCTCGTCGGCCCGGGTGTGCCGGATCACGATGAAGATGCTCATCAGCGCGGCCAGCACGGCGGCGGTGCTGCCGATCTTCCACGTGGTCAGCGCGCCGACCGAGTCGCCGTACAGCGGCCCGGCCAGGCCGAGCAGGGTCGCGTTGTGGGCCGTGCTGCTGTAGACCGCCTCCCGGGACGCCGGGGTCTTGTACAGCGACTTGAAGCTGTACCCGGTGCTGGCCAGCGTCGCGGTCAGCAGGTAGAGCCAGGCCGGCAGCATGATGCGGTCGCGGCGCGCGGCCAGCTTGGCCAGCGCGCCCGCCCCGGTGACAGTGTTCATTGGCGCGCTTCCGGCACGACGCTCATGCCCGGGCTCCGGCCGGGTCTCCGGCCCCTGCGGGCGCCGCGTCGGCCCGGGAGTCGTAGTGCCGCAGGAACAGCTCCTCGAGCGTCGGCGGCTGGCTGGTCAGGCTGCGTACCCCGGCGGCGGTCAGCTGCCGCAGCACCTCGTCCAGCTTGTCGGTGTCCACCTCGCACCGCACCCGCGCGCCGTGGTCGCTGAACTCCTGCACGTCGAGGTCGTGCACGCCGGGAAGCCGCGCGAGCCCGGCGGGGGCGGCCGCCAGGTCGGCGGAGATCGAGGTACGGGTGAGATGGCGCAGGTCGGCCAGGGCCCCGGACTCCACCGTCCGGCCGTTACGGATGATGGTGACCCGCTCGCACAGCGCCTCGACCTCGGACAGGATGTGGCTGGAGAGCAGCACGGTGCGGCCACCCTGCCGTTCTTCCTCGATGCACTCCCGGAACGCGGCCTCCATCAGCGGGTCGAGCCCCGACGTGGGCTCGTCGAGCAGCAGCAGTTCGACGTCGGAGGCGAGGGCGGAGATCAGGGCCACCTTCTGCCGGTTGCCCTTGGAGTACGCGCGCGACTTCTTGGTCGGGTCCAGGTCGAACCGCTCGAGCAGCATGTCCCGGCGCTTGGGGTCCGGCCGGCCCGGAGCCGGCCGAGCAGGTCGATCACCTCGCCGCCGGACAGGTTGGGCCACAGCGTGACATCGCCCGGCACGTAGGCGAGCCGGTGGTGCAGCGCGGTCGCCTCTCGCCACGGATCGCCGCCGAGCAGCCGGGCGGTGCCGCCGTCCGGCCGCAGCAGGCCGAGCAGGATCCTGATCGCCGTCGTCTTGCCGGCCCCGTTCGGGCCGAGGAAGCCGTGCACCTCGCCCGCGGCCACGCTCAGGTCGAGGCCGTCGAGCGCTACCGCCTTGCCGTAGGACTTGCGCAGACCGGATACGGCGATAACCTCAGTCATAGTTCAGACAGTACACTAGATTCATAAATCACTGAAAGTTCTGAACTCAGGTCAAAAATTGGGCTGGTGAGCGACGTGGCAGCAGGCGGGAAGGCAGCGCGGCCGCTGGCGCGCGGCGACGCCTCCGCCGGGGCCGACGGGTCCATGGCGGCCGCCGAGGCAGCCGGAAGCGGAAGCGGCGCGATGGTGGACGGGCCGACGGCGGAGACTGCCGCGACGGCGGCCCGACTGGCCACGACGGAGGGGGCCGCGATGACAGACAGGCCAGCGACCGTGGGCAGGGCTCAGGCAGCGGAGAGCGGCGAGACGGTGGACGGGCCGACCACGGCGGACGAGACTGCCGCGACAGCGCACGGACCTGCGACGGCGGCCGGGGCAGCGGAGCCGACTGGGGCGGGCCCGGCCCCGGCGAGCCTGCGCGAGGCCGGCCCCATCAGGGCGGGCGGCGAGCGACGGGGGCCGGAGCGTAATGGCACTGAAGTGAGCCGGTTTATCGAGCGCTTCGCGGCCGTGCTGACCGAAGCCGGTATCCCGCGCATGCCCGCGCGGGTCTTCGCCGCGCTGCTGGCCACAGACTCCGGGCGGCTCACCGCGGCCGAACTGGCCGCCCAGCTGCAGGCGAGCCCGGCCGCGGTGTCGGGTGGCGTGCGCTACCTCATGGGCGTGGGCATGGTCCACCGCGAGGGCGAGCCCGGGTCGCGGCGGCACCACTACCGGGTTCCCGATCACGTCTGGGATGAGATCGTCAGCAGCCGGGACCGGCTGATGGCCCGGTGGACGGCGGTGATGCGGGAGGGCGCCGAGCTGCTGGGCGCGGACACGCCGGCCGGGGCCAGGCTGGCCGAGTCCGTGGAGTACTTCGAGTTCGTCAGCGCCGAGCTGCCGCGCATCGTGGCCCGCTGGCGGGAGCGCCGGGCCGGGCAGGACGGCCGCGATCGCTGAGCATCGCTGAGCAGGGCCCTGCCGGGGTAGGGATAGTCTCAGGTAACGGACTGACAAAACGATGACCGGGCGTTGCCAGGACCATGTAGGTGGGCTACCGGCTGAGGAGGCGCGAACCGTAGTGCGTGACCCGGGAAACCTTTACCAGGTGAGCCCCGACGCGCCCGAGCTCGATGACGTCACGATGCTCTATTACCTCGACGGGTTCATCGACGCGGGCGGGGCGGGCCGCCTGCTCACCGCGCACCTGCTTAGCGGCGCGGAGCACACCGAGGTGGCCACGTTCGACGTGGACTCCCTGATCGACTACCGGTCGCGGCGTCCGGTGATGACCTTTGCCAAGGATCACTGGGAGGACTACGACGCGCCCGAGATCTCGGTCTCGCTGCTGCACGACGCGGCCGGGACGCCGTTCCTGCTGCTGAACGGTCCGGAGCCGGATCACGACTGGAAGGCGTTCACCGCCGCGGTGCTCGACGTCGCCTCCGCACTGCGGGTGCGGCTGGCGGTCGGGTTCCACGGCATCCCGATGGGCGTCCCGCACACCCGGCCGCTCGGGGTGACCGCGCACGCGACCCGCGACGACCTGGTCGAGGGCTACCGGCCGCTGGTCGACCGGCTGCAGGTCCCCGGCAGCGCGGCCGCGCTGCTCGAGCTGCGGATGGGCGAGGACGGGCGCGCGGCGATCGGGTTCGCCGTGCACGTACCGCACTACCTGGCGCAGGCCGCATACCCGGCGGCGGCGGTGACCCTGATCGAGTCGATCCAGCGCGCGACCGGGCTGTCCCTGCCCACCGACGCGCTGCGCGAGGCGGCGCACCGGACCGACCTGGAGATCGCCAGGCAGGTCGAAGGCTCGGAAGAGGTGTCCGAGGTCGTCCAGGCCCTGGAGCAGCAGTACGACGCGTTCGCGGCGGGCAGCGACAGCGGCCTGCTCGCGGACGAGGCCGAGAACATGCCAACCGCCGAAGAACTCGGCGCGCAGTTCGAGCGCTTCCTGGCCGAGCAGCAGGGCCGCGGCGAGGCCCCGGACGCCTGACCTAGGCCGGCAGGTTTTTTGGGGGGAGTGCGGGGGCGAAGCCCAGCTCGGCGGGTTTTGGGGGGAGTGCGGGGGGCGAAGCCCCCCGCAGGTCAGCTGACCTCGTTCAGCTTGCCGGTCGCGACGTCGAACACGAACCCGCGGACCGCGTCGGTGTGCGGGACGAACGGGCTGGCCTTGATGCGGGCGACCGACTGGCGCACGTCGGTGTCCAGGTCACCGAAGGCCTCGGCCGACCACGGCGGCTTGATGCCGGTGTCCGCCTGGATGGCCGCCTTGAAGTCGTCGTCGGAGAACGTGAGCATCCCGCAGTCGGTGTGGTGGATCAGGATGATCTCGCGGGTGCCGAGCAGCCGCTGGCTGATGGCCAGAGAGCGGATCTCGTCGTCGGTGACTACCCCGCCGGCGTTGCGGATCACGTGCGCGTCGCCCTCGGCGAGCCCCAGGATCGCGTAGACGTTGAGACGGGCGTCCATGCAGGCGATGACGGCCACGCCGCGGGCGGGCGGCAGCGGCAGCGGCCCGGAAAAGGTCTCGGCGTAACGCTGGTTGTTCGCGAGCAGCTCATCGGTGGCGGACATGGCTGTGGTCCCTCCCTGGGTGGCGCCGGACGGGGTCATGACGGCGAGGCGGCCGTTCCCGCCGCGTAGCGGGAACGCGGGCCCATCGCTGGCATATCGCTCAATCTATGTAATCTGGATCGACTTTATCAATTATTCCCCAAGCGCTTGCTGGGCACGGGTTCGTTTCCGTAACCGAAGCTTGAGAATCCCTTGAGCGCAACGGGATACTTGCCGGGGAATGAGCCTCCCGCCGGCATCGCGGTGCTGGGTGAGCGGGACTTCACGGAGGCGGCACCGCGGCCGGCTTCCACGTGCGGGGGCTCTCGGGGGCTACCGGGATGGACTGCCGATGAACCGATCGACGGCGCGCGAATTCGTCGCGCCCGGCACCAGCGTGGCCACGGGCGAGGTGCTGGTCGCCACCGAGATAGGGGACCCGGTGCGCGGTCCGCTGCCGGGCCCGGCCGCGCCGCTGGTGGGGGGAAGCCTGCTGCGCAAGGGGGTGCGGGTCCGTTACGCGCCGGTGGCGCACTGCGCCGACCCGGGCCATGACGGCGGCGGTGCGACCGTCTTCGTCGCGACGTGCGCGCAGCGGGACGGCAGCACCGCGGCGATCGCGGCCGCGGCCAGCGCGGCGGACCGGGTCGCTGTGGCGGCGGCCAAGTCGGCGGTGGACGAGTGGTCGGCCGTGGCCGGAACCCGCAGGCTGGTGGCGGCGGGCAGCCCGTGGTGCAGCGGTGCGACCCAGGCGCTGGCCGAGGCGGGCCGCGCCGTGGCCGACCGCCGCACCGTGCACGTCTACGGCCAGCTGGCCGCCGGCACGCAGGCGATCTCCGCGCTGGCCGCCCAGGGAGCGGTGTTCGTCACCTCGCTGGACGAGGTTCCTGACGGGGCAGCCGTGATCTTCCCGGCGCACGGCGTGTCCGCTGAGGTGCAGGCCGAGGCCGCGGCGCGCGAACTCGAGGTCATCGACGCGACCTGTCCCCTGGTCGCGGGGGTCCACGCCGAGGCCAGGACGTTCGCCGGGCGCGGCGACGATCTCGTGCTGATCGGCCAGGCGGACCACGCGGCCGCGGCCGGCATCGTGGGCCAGGCGCCGGCCCAGACCACGGTGGTCTCCACCCCGGCGAGCACGGCCACGCTGCGCGTGCCGGATCCGAAGCGGGTTTCCTACCTGCTGCAGCCCGGCATCCCGGTAGAGGACGCCGGGCTGGTGGCCGCCGCGCTGCGGTCGCGGTTCCCGGCGCTGCACGGCCCGCGCCCCGACGGGTTCTGCTACGCCGCGTCTGACCGGGCGGAGACCATACGCGCGGTCGCGTCGGCGTCCGACGTGATGCTCGTCCTCGGCTCCTCCGACTCGCCGGACACCCGGCACATCTGCGGGCTGGCGCGCGACTGCGGCGCCAAGACGCACGTCGTGGGCGAGGCCGGCGACATCGTCCCGTCCGTGATCAGCGGGACTTCCGCGATCGGGATCGCGGAATCGACCTCGGCCGCCCCGGATCTGGCCCGCCAGGTGACCGAGGCCCTGTCGGGTCTCGGCCCGCTGAGCGTGACCAGCCGCCGGGTCAGCACCGAGGTGGTCGGCGCGCCTGCCCGGCCTGCCTGACCGCCCGGCCCCGCCTACCCCGCGCCGCCGGTCCCGCGGCCCGGCGCCTTATTGTGAGCAGACGCCCGGCCGCCGGCCCTGTCGTCACGCGCGCAACGGAGGCAGAGATGCTGTTCCCCACCTCGCTCGTTGGCAGCTACCCGCAGCCGGACTGGCTGATCGACCGGGAGCGGCTGGCGGGCCGGTTCCCGCCCCGGGTCAGGGCCCGCGAGCTGTGGCGGGTGGATTCCGCGTACCTGGACGAGGCCCAGCAGGACGCCACCCTGCTCGCGATCAGGGCCCAGGAGGACGCGGGCCTGGACATCATCACCGACGGCGAGATCCGCCGCGAGAGCTACTCCAACCGGTTCGCGACCGCGCTGGACGGCGTGGACATCGACAACCCGGGCACCGCCCTGGACCGCAGCGGGCACCCGAACCCGGTGCCGAGGATTGTCGGGCCGATCCGGCGGCGCCACCCGGTCCAGGTGGACGACCTGGCGTTCCTCCGCGCGCACACCGGCCGGACGGTCAAGGTCACCGTGCCCGGCCCGTTCACCATGGCGCAGCAGGCCCAGAACGACTACTACCCGGACCGGGAGGCGGCGGCCTTCGGCTACGCCGAGGCGGTCAACGAGGAGGTCCGTGACCTGTTCGCGGCGGGCGCCGACATCGTGCAGCTCGATGAGCCCTATCTGCAGGCCCGACCGGACGAGGCCCGCGGCTACGGGGTCGCGGTGGTGAACCGGGCGCTCGAGGGCGCGGGCGGCACCACCGCCGTGCACATCTGCTTCGGGTACGCGGCGATCATCCACGACCGCCCGGCCGGCTACTCGTTCCTGCCCGAGCTCGCCACGGCCCGCGCCGACCAGGTGTCCATCGAGACCGCTCAGTCTGGCCTGGACTGCTCGGTGCTCAGCACGCTGGAGGGCAAGACAGTCATCCTGGGCGTGCTCGACCTGAACGACCTCACGCCCGAGACGCCCGACCAGGTGCTGGCCCGGGCCAGGAAGGCGCTGGCCTACGTGCCCGCCGGGCGTCTGGTGCTCGCCCCGGACTGCGGCATGAAGTACCTGCCCCGCGACGTCGCGTTCGGCAAGCTGACCGCGCTGAGCGAGGCGGCCGCGCGGCTGCGGTCAGAGTTCGGCGGCTGATTGCTCCTGAGGCGGAGGGCGCCGCCGGCCGCCGCGTGCGCCGGCGGGAGTGAACCAGGGGCTGGCTGGTTCTGTCGGGTAGTAGCGCGCGCCCATTACCGCGGCCAGCCGGTGCTTTCTTTCGTCTTTCATGACGATGCCGTTAGTATTTGATGCCAGCATGCACCAGGTGACTTTCCCGAGAAACTTTCTGTATGCACCCCAGTCGTCGGCGAGAGCGGCGACAAGCGCTACGCCACGGCCACCTTCCGCATAGAGGCCGGCGTCCTGGCGCATCGGCATCTCGCCGTTGTTGTCCCAAACCCGGATTATGACCGCACCTCGCTCCGAGGTCAGCCACAGTACTATTGACGGGCGCCCCAGGAACGGCGAAGATCCCTGGTCCTGCGGCTCCAGGTCCCGCGTGGCCTTGATCGCGTTGGTCACGAGCTCCGACACCAGCAGTTCCGCGGTACCGGCTAGCTCAGGAAGGTTCCATTCGAGGATTTCCTGCTTTGTATGCTGCCTGGCATACGAGGCAGCTTCGGGGATGGCTGCCAGTTTCAGATAGCTCGTTAATGGCCCGGGTAAGACAGTCATAAGCTCTCTGGGGATGCGGCAAGTCGTCTGATTTTACGATGCTTAAACCGCCATTCCAAGAGGCGGGGCCAGCCAATATTCAGAAGGCATGCAGCGGATGTGCAAGGTGATGATTCACTGTGCATGTGAGACATCCGCGCCGCATGTGGGGGCAGTCTCGGCCGGGACGGCGGGGCACGGTTAGGCTCCGAGAATGACCGACGTCAATGACTTCGCCGCGCTCGTGCACCGCGACCACGGGCTCTGCGTGGTGTCCACGCTGCGGTATGACGGCACGATCCAGTCCACCGTGGTGAACGCCGGGGTCCTCGGGCATCCGGTGACCGGCGCGCCCATGGTCGCGTTCACCACCCGGGGTCGCGCGGCTAAGCTGGCCAACCTCCGCGCCCGCCCGCGCACGACCGTCGTGGTCCGGGCGGGCTGGGAATGGGCCGCGGCCGAGGGCGCGGTCGAACTGGCCGGGCCCGCCGACCATCACCCGGGCGTCGACGCCGAGGGGCTGCGCCTGCTGCTCCGGGAGGTCTTCACCGCGGCGGGCGGAACCCACGACGACTGGCCCACCTACGACGCGGTGATGGCCGAGGAACGCCGGGCCGTGGTCATGGTGATCCCGGAACGGGTGTACTCCGCCTGATGACGGTCAGGCGGGCCGGTAGGCCCGGACGAACGCGCGCACGCCGCTGGTCACGATCCGCTCGATGTCCGCGTCGCTGACATCGGCCACGCCGAACAGTGACCGGTTGTTGATCTGCCCGGTGGTGAGCGCGAGCAGGTGCTCAGCGGCTTCCTGCGGGTCGTGGATCTGCAGCCAGCCCGCCGCGGCCAGCGCGGTTAGCCGCTGCGCCAGGATGCCGGACATGGTCTGGGACCGCGCCTGCTGCCGGAGCAGCGCCGGGAAGTGCGGCGCCTCCGCGATGATCAGCCGGGTCAGCCGCCCGCGCTCCGGCGAGCCGGCAATGGCCCGCGCCGCCTCACGGGCGTAGCCGGTCAGCGCCTGCTCCACGTCGGTCACGTCGGTGAGATGCGCGTCCGCGATGCGGGCGAACTCCTCCATCAGGCCGGCGAAGGTGTCCCGCAGCACCGAGAGGAACAGGGTCTCCTTCTCGCCGTACCGGTTGTAGATCGTCCGTTTCGACACCCCGGCCTCGGCCGCGATCGCATCAACGCTGGTCCGCTCGTAGCCGTCGCGGAGGAACAGGCGCAGGGCCGCCGAGGCGATCGCCTCGCCCTTGGGCCCCGCTCCCCCGGCCCGATCGGCTGGCACGCTAGCCACGATGTCTCCTATCCGCAGTTCACTACACCGTGCAGTTTACACAAGTACACTGCACGGTGTAGTTTACGTCTCATGAACACGACCGCGCCCCCTGGCTCCGCCACCGTCACCGAGCCGGCCCGGGCCGGCTGGATCCGGGCCTGATCAAGCTCATCATCATCCTGCTGGCCGGCGCGATCCCCTCGCTGCTCGACACCTCGATCGTCAACGTGGCCATCGCCGCGATCGGCGGCGGCCTGCACACCGGCGTGTCGTCGGTGCAGTGGGTCATCACCTCCTACCTCCTCGCGTTTGCCATGGTCATCCCGCTGAGCACCTGGGCGCTGGCCAGGTTCGGCGGCCGCGCGGTCTGGATGTTCTCGCTGACCCTGTTCCTGGCGGGCTCGGTGGCCTGCGGCGCAGCGTGGAACATCGGCAGCCTGATCGTGTTCCGGGTGGCCCAGGGAGCGGGGGCCGGGATGATGGCACCGCTGGTCACCACGCTGCTCGTGCAGGCCGCCGGCGGACGTCAGATCGGGCGCCTGATGAGCGCGGTGAGCCTGCCGGTCGTGATCGTGCCGATCCTCGGGCCGGTCGTGAGCGGCCTGATCATCTCCAACCTGAGCTGGCGCTGGATCTTCTACGTGAACGTCCCGATGTGCCTGGCCGGGCTGGTGCTCGCCTGGCGCGGGCTGCCGGCCCGGCCCACGGGAGCCCGGCGGCGGTTCGATGTGGCCGGCCTGCTGCTGCTGTCCCCCGCGCTGGCCGGGCTGCTGTACGGGCTGGCCCAGGCGAGCCTCGATGGCGGCTTCGGCCAGCCCGGCGTGATCGTCCCGCTGGCCTCGGGGGCCGCCATGCTCGCCGGGTTCGCCTGGCACGCCCTGCGCACGCCGGCGCCGCTGATCGACCTGAGGCTGCTCCGGGCGCGGTCGTTCTCCGCGGCGAGCAGTGTGCTGTTCCTGGCCGGGCTGTCGCTGTTCGGGGCCATGCTGCTGCTGCCGCTCTACTTCCAGGAGGTCCGCGGGGACAGCGCGCTCACCGCCGGGCTGCTGCTGGTCCCGCAGGGCGTCGGCAGCCTGCTGCCGCGCACGCTGGCCTGCCGGCTTACCGACCGGGTCGGACCCCGGCTGGTCACGGTGGCCGGGATCGTCGTGGCGGCCGCGGGCACGATCCCGTTCGCGCTGGCCGGCCCGCACACCGGCGACGTGCTGCTGGCCGCCGCCCTGGTGCTCCGCGGGGCCGGGCTCGGCACCGCCACGATCGCGGTCATGGCCGGTGCCTTCCAGGGCCTGGACCGCAGCGAGGTACCCCACGCGAGCAGCCTCACCCGGATCGTGCTGCAGGTGGGCGGCTCGTTCGGGGCCGCGGTGCTGGTGGCCGTGATCCTGGGCGGCCAGGTCGCCGATCACGCCGGGGCGGGCGCCGGCGGCCTGGCGGTGGCGTTCGGGCACACGTTCTGGTGGTGCCTGGGCTTCACCGTGCTGGCTCTGGTGCCCGCACTGCTGCTGGCGGGGCGGCCCGGGCCTGCCGCAGGCGGCGGGCGGGCGTGACGCCGCGGCGAGCTAAATGCGGGCCGAACGATCCGTCCGCGCGGGCGCGCAGCTCATCGGGTAGCGCGCCCGCGGCGTCGGCGAGCCTGGCCCTGGTCGCGGCGTCGAGATCGGGGACGTGCCTCAGCATCAGGGTCAGCGCCCGGGCCTGCAGATCGGCCGGCTGCTGGCCGAACGCCGCCGCCATGGCCAGCACCAGGTCGCCGGCGTGATCGGGGTCGCGCCCGGCGGCCGCGCTGAGCCAGCCTAGCTGCACCCGGACCAGCGTCTTCTCGCTGCGCAGCAGCACGGCCGCGCTGGCTTCGCACAGGGTCTCGGCGGGCAGCATCTCCGCCGCGTCGAGGCGGCGCAACTGGCGCTGGGCCATGCCGGCCACAGTGGACCGGGTGCCGGACAGCAGCGCCAGGTAGTTCCGCTCCTGACCGCGAACCTCGCCGAGCGTCGGCGCCAGACCATCGTGCAGCCGCAGCAGCCCGCGGATGGTCCCGCGCCGGCCGCCGCGCCTGAGCGCGGCCAGGCACGCGCCAAGCAGCGTCCCCCGGTCGAGCAGTCCCTCGGCCGCCAGCACCAGCAGGGCGGTCGGCCATCCGTCGCCGTTGCGGGACCGGGGCGTGTCGAACCAGGCCGTCACGCCGTCCAGCTCGAGCAGCCGGGGGATGAGCCGGGCCAGGCCCGGATCGCGGCGGATCTCCTCGGCCACGCCGATGCCGCCCGGCCCCCGCTCGGCCGCCCAGTGCAACGCGAGCCGCTGCTCCGGGTTCAGGCCGCGCGGGACCAGCACGACCGCGGTCTCGTCGCACCGGTCGATCGGATCCTGTAATGCTGCCCAGTCGACCACAGGTCTCCTTGCCAAGGCGGGGCAGGTCACAGTGAAAAGGAGGCTTCGGTGCAGGATCGTACCCCTCGCGGGGCCCGTCGATTCCCCTCAGTTTGCTGGGTAACCTCGCGGCCTCGGCGCGTAACCAAAGGTCACGGAGTTGCACGCGGTCTGTGGCGGGTGACTCACGCCGCGCGACGCCGGGCGGCCGGGGCGCCGGCTGAACCAGGCCCGCCAGGACGGGAAAGACCCGGGCCCAGGAGCGGAGGCGCCGTTCCTGGGCCCGGGTCTCGCCAGGAAGTGTCCTGACGAAGCTGCGAGGCAGTCCCCGGCCGTTCGCGCTTGGACGTCAAGCTACTGGGCTGCACGGCCGGCCGAAAGGCGCATCAGAAACTTTTTGCCACCAACGTCCCGCTCATATCATCCGCCGCTGCAGCTAGCCCGGTCGGCTGCCTTGTACCCGCCCGAACTGCCCGGGCGTGCGGCCAGGTCCGGGCGGTCCGGCGTACACCTGGGCGATGCTCAGCCAGCGGTCGGCATCCGGCCCCCGGGCCACCAGGCCGAGGTCGTCACGGTGGCGGCGCTGCGTGACCAGCAGGCAGAAGTCCAGCGCCGGGCCGGTGACGCGCTGCGCGGCGTCCTCGGGCCCCCACGACCAGACCTGGCCGTCCGGTGCGGACAGCTCGATCCGGAACTCCTCGGCCGGCGGGGCCAAGCCGTTCGCGGTGAACGCGAAGTCCCTGGCCCTGACGCCCAGCCGGGCCACGTGGCCCATCCGGTCCGTGACCTGGATCCCGGCGCCGAGGGTGTCGCGGATGTCCTGGCCGTGCGCGAACAGCTCCATCAGCCGGGTGGTGGCCAGCGTGGCGGGGGCGATCGGCCCCACGATCCACGGCACCCGCTCGCCCGGCGGCGCCGCGGCCAGCGCGTCGCGCAGGCCAGAGCGGGCGCTGCGCCAGCGCGCGAGCAGCCGGGCCGGCGGATCGGCCGCGAACGCGGCGGCGCCGGCGTCGACGCTCGCGTTGAAGTCGTCAGCCAGCTCGGCCCGGCGCGCCTGGAACGCGGCAGGATCCGACGCGGCCAGCGCGGCGAGCTCGTCCGCTGAGGCCAGGTGCCCGATCTGGTGGGCGATGGTCCACCCGGGCGCGGGCGTGGCCAGGCGCCACTGGTCCGGGGCGAGGCCGGATACCAGCCGGTCCAGGTCATCGCCCTCCGCGGAGAGGTCGGTCAGGATCTCGTCCAGGAGTGCCACGGCGCCTCCGTATGCGTCATCCCTATGATGACGCAGCCGCGGCAGCATCATCGATGTGAGTTTGCTGCACACCTGACTACAGCAAACTCACTTGGATCACCCGGCGCCGGTGCGGGCGGGCCCAGTGGGGCGGGCGGGGCCGAAGGGGCGGGCGGGGCTAGTCGCCGAGCTCGGCGCGGCGGCGGGCCACGTAGTCCTCGAGCTCGGCCCGGATGGCGTCATCCAGCGGCGGCGGCTCGTACTCATCGAGCGTCTTCGCGCAGATCTCCGACGCCCGGGCCGTCGCGTCCTTGCCGCCCTGCTTGAGCCAGCGCTCGTAGTTCGACGTTGACGACACCAGCGGCCGGTAGAAACAGGTCCGGAACCGCTCCATGGTGTGCGCGGCGCCGAGGAAGTGGCCGCCGTGCCCGACCTCCTCGTGCGCGCCGAACGCCAGCGACGCCTCGTCGATCTCCAGCGGCGTGAACTCCACCCGCAGCATCCGCAGCAGCTCGATGTCGACGATGAACTTCTCGTAGCAGGAGACCAGCCCGCCCTCCAGCCAGCCCGCCGCGTGCATCACGAAGTTGGTGCCGGCCAGGAACGTGGGCAGCAGCGTCATCAGCGACTCGTACGCGGCCTGCGCGTCGCAGGTCTGGCTGGAGTTCAGCCCGCCCCCGGTCCGGAACGGCAGCCCGTAGTGCCGGGCCAGCTGCCCGGTGCAGAGCAGGCCGAGGCCGGACTCGGGCGTGCCGAAGCTCGGCGAGCCCGACTGCATGTCGATGTTGGACAGGAACGAGCCGAAGATCACCGGGCAGCCGGGCCTGATCAGCTGGGCCAGCGCGATGCCGGACAGGGCCTCGGCGAGCTGCTGCACCAGCGCGGCCGGGATCGCGACCGGCGACATCGCGCCCATGAGCAGGAACGGCGTGAGCACCACCGGCTGGTTCGCGGCGCAGTACTCGAACTGGGCGTCCAGCATCCGGTCGTCCCAGCGCAGCGGCGAGTTGCAGTTGATGAGCGAGATCGTGGCCGGGGTCTGCTCGATCGCGCTGCGCCCGCCGAACAGGATCTCGGTCATCTTGATGGTGTCGGCGGCGTTCGGCCCGGACACCACGTTGCCCATGTAGATCTTGTCGGTCACCGTCTGCAGCGCGTAGATCATGTCCAGGTGCCGGGAGTCGAGCGGCGCGTCGTTCGGCTCGCAGATCACGCCCCCGGCGGAGTCGAGCTCGGGGAACGACTGGGCCAGCATGGCCAGGCGCCGGAAATCGTCCAGCGTGGCGTCCCGGCGGACGTCGCCCTGGCGGACGAACGGAGACCCGTAGACCGCGCTGAACACCATCTGGTCCCCGCCAATGTGCACGTTGTTCGCGGGATTTCGGGCCTGTACGTCAAATTCGCGGGGTGCTCTGGCCACCTGCTCGAGAACGAACTCGGGGTCGAGCTTGACCACGTCTCCTTCGACCTTCTGCCCGGCCTTGCGGAACAGCTCAACGGCCTCGGGCTTGGCGAACTGCACACCGATCTCGGAGACGATGCGCCGCCACCCGGCGTCCAGGACGTTGATCGCATCCGGGGAGAGGATCTCGTAGTGCGGCATGCGGTTGCGGAACATGACCACCTCTGGTCCCACGTCATTAGCGCTCGCTTGACCCGGCGCAAGGCCGAACTTAGGATCACATGGTAGAACATAGTTCCGTAACATGGAACTTCCGGATGAAGGTGTCACAGTGACCAGCCCGAACGGAACCCAGGCGGTGGATCGCGCAGCTCAGCTGCTCATTCGCGTCGTGCAGGGCCCCGATCCGGTCACGTTCACCGAGCTGACCGCCGCCTCAGGGCTGGCCAAGAGCACCACCTCCCGGCTGCTCATGGCGCTCGAGCGTAACGGCCTGGTGCAGCGGGACGGCCGCGGCAAGTTCCGGCCCGGCGAGGTGTTCATCTCCTACGCCTGGCGCGGCGGGGCCGAGGCCGACCTGGTCAGCGTGGCCCAGCCGTTCCTCGACCGGCTGGGCGAGGCCACCGGCGAGACCATCAACCTGGGCGTGGCCAACCGCGGCCTGGTGGAGCAGATCGCGCAGGTGGACAGCACCTACCTGATCGGCGGGACCAACTGGGTCGGCCAGCTGGTGCCGCTGCACTGCGCGGCGCTCGGCAAGGTGCTGCTGGCCTACGGCGGCGCGGCGCTGCCGCCTGGCCACCTGTCCCGCCGCACCAGGCGGACGATCACCAGCCGCGACGCGCTGCAGGCGGACCTGGCCGAGGTGCGCCGCCGCGGTTACTCGGTGACCAACGAAGAACTTGAGCCCGGCCTGGTCGCGGTGGCCGCGCCGGTGTTCCGTGACGGCGCGGCCGTCGTGGCCGCGCTGTCGGTATCGGGCCGGCCACCCGGCTGACCCCGGCCCGGGTGACCGAGGTCGCCGACCGGTGCGTGGCCGAGGCCAGCGCCCTGTCCGCCGTGCTCGGGCACCAGCCCGAGCAAGAAAGACGCCAGCCCGCGAAGGAGGGTGCTGCGTGACGCAGGAGGAGCTACTCAAGCAGCTCTACGACGACACCCTGGTCGGTAACGGCCCTTCGGTGCTCGAGCTGACCCGGGCCGGCCTCGACAGGGGCCTGGGCCCTGAGGTGCTGCTGTACGAGGCGCTGATCCCGTCGCTGGAGGAGGTCGGTGCCAGGTTCGAGCGCGGCGACTTCTTCGTTCCCGAGATGCTGATCGCGGGCAAGGCGATGGCGGGCGCGCTGGAGATCCTCAGACCGCTGCTGGCCGAGACCGGCGCCCAGACGATCGGGAAGATCGTGATGGGCACGGTCAAGGGTGACGTGCACGACATAGGCAAGAACCTGGTCAATATCATGTTCGAGGGGGCCGGCTTCGAGGTGATCGACCTCGGCGTGCAGGTGGCCCCGGAGAAGTTCATCGACGCGATCAAGGAGCACCAGCCCGACATCGTGGGCTTCTCCGCCTTCCTGACCACCACCATGCCGATGTTCAAGGCCAACATCAACGCGCTGCAGAAGGCCGGCATGCGCGACCAGGTGATCGTGATGGTCGGCGGCGCCCCTGTGACCCAGGAGTACGCGGACGTGGTGGGCGCCGACGGCTACGCGTCGGACGCGTCGGCGGCCGTGGTCAAGGCCAAGGAGCTGCTGCAGCAGCGCCGCGCGATGGCGCCGGTCTGAGGGGACGCGCATGGAGACAGTCCTGTCCTCGGCCACCCGGGAGCTGAGGATCGGCCCGGAGCAGCCGTTCTGCATCGTGGGCGAGCGGATCAACCCAACCGGACGCAGGCTCTTCCAGGAGCAGCTGCGCCGCGGCGACCTGTCCCGGATCGAGATTGACGTGGCCGACCAGGTGGCGGGCGGCGCGATGATGCTCGACGTCAACATGGGCGCGCCGCTCGCCGATGAGGCCGAGCTGATGGTCAGCGCCGTGAAGCTGATCCAGGGCCTGTGCGACCTGCCGCTCTGCCTGGACTCCTCGATCGTCGAGGTGCTCGAGGCCGGGCTGGCCGCGTACGAGGGCAAGGCGCTGGTCAACTCCGTGACCGCCGAGGACGAGCGGCTGGACGCCATCCTGCCCCTGGTACGCAGGCACGGCGCCGCGGTGATCGCGCTGCCGAACGACGAGGAGGAGATCCCCGAGGATCCCCGGCGCCGGCTCGAGCTGGTGCGCAAGATCGTGGACGTGGCCACAGGGAAGTACGGCATCCCGCTCGAGGACATCGTGATCGACCCGCTGGCCATGCCCGTCGGCGCCGACACCTCGCTGGTGCTCAGCACGCTGGAGACGATCAGGCTGGTGCGCGACGAGTTCGGCCTGAACATGACGCTCGGCGCCTCCAACGTCTCGTTCGGCATGCCCGACCGTGCGGCGATCGGCTCGGCGTTCCTGCCCATGGCGTCGCTGTACGGGCTGACCAGCGCGATCATGGACGCCCGCTCGGCGCAGCTGGTCCGGGCGGTCAAGGCGGCTGACCTGCTCACCAACAAGGACCCCTGGGGCGCCAGCTGGATCGCGGCGCACCGCGCGGCCCAAGCCCAGCAGGCGCAGACCGCGACATGACCCAGGGGGCACTCACGCAGGGGGCCGCCGACCCGGAGGCCGGACTGCCCGCCCGCGTCGATCTCACCTTCCAGCCCAGCGGTACCCGGGTGCGGGTCCCGCCCGGCGTCACCCTGTTCGACGCCGCGAGCTGGAACGGCATCGCGATCGACTCCACCTGCGGGGGCCATGGCACCTGCAAGAAGTGCAAGATCAGGATCAGCGACGGACATGTGCTCCCGTCGGCGCTCGACGCGCGGGCGTTCTCTCCGGACGAACTGCGGGACGGCTGGCGCCTGGCCTGCCGGGCTCAGGCCACCGCCGACCTGCAGATCGAGGTCCCGCCGCTGGTGACCAGGCCCAAGGCGGCCACGGTCGGGGTCGGCCGCCAGGTCATCCTGCGCCCGGCGGCGCAGAAGCGCTACCTGGAGCTGGCCGAGCCGTCCCTGTCCGACCAGCGCACCGACCTGGAGCGGGTCCTGGCCGGCGTGGATGACCTGGAGCTGCGGGTCGATCTCGGCGTGGTGCGGTTGATCGGCTCGGTGCTGCGCGCGGCCGACTTCAAGGTGACCGCGGTGATCGTCGACGACGTGCTGATCGACATCCAGCCGGGTGACACCACCGCGCGGCTGTACGGGATCGCGTTCGATCTCGGCACGACCACGGTGGTGGCCACGCTCCTCGACCTGACCACCGGCACGCCGCTGGCCGTCGCGTCCATGCTGAACAAGCAGCAGCCGTTCGGCGCGGACGTGATCACGCGGATCAGCGCGATCATGATGGAGCCGACCGCGCTGGGCACCCTGGCCCGGCTGGCCCACGAGACCCTGGCCGAGCTGACCACGGACGTCTGCACGCAGGCGGGCGTGGACCCCGCCGAGGTCTGCGAGGTGGCCATGGCCGGCAACGCGACCATGACGCACATCGCGCTCGGCATCGACCCTGAGCCGCTGGGCGTGGCGCCGTTCATCATGGCGGCCCGGCAGCTGCCCGAGGTGCTCGCCGCCGACCTGGGCCTGCCCGTGCACCCGCGGGCCCGCGCGTTCCCGTTCCCGGCCTTCGGCGCGTACGTCGGCGGCGACATCACCGCCGGGCTGATCGCCTCGGGCATGGACCGGGACTCGCGCGTCCGGCTGTTCGTGGACATCGGCACGAACTGCGAGATCGTGCTGGGCAACCGGGACTGGCTGCTGGCCACCGCGGCCCCGGCCGGCCCGGCCTTCGAGGGCGCGGCGATCCGCTGCGGGATGCGCGCCGCCGACGGGGCGATCGAGGTCGTCTCGATGACGCCGGACGGCCTGGAGCTGGGGGTGATCGGCGACGCCGAGCCGGCCGGGCTGTGCGGCTCGGGCCTGGTGGACGCCGTGGCCAGCCTGGTCAGCGTGGGGCTGCTGGACGGCTCCGGCCGGTTCCTTCCCGAGGATGACGCGGCCACGCTGGCGCCGGGCCTGGCGGGCCGGCTGACCACGATCGGCAAGGAGCGCGTGTTCGTGCTGCACTGGCGGGGCGAGCCCGGTGATGTGGCGCAGTCGATCTACCTGTCCCAGCGGGACGTGCGGGAGCTGCAGTTCGCCAAGGCGGCGATCGCCACCGGCTGGCAGATCCTGCTGGAGGAGGCCGGCCTGGCCCCGGGCGACATCCAGCAGGTGCTGCTGGCCGGGTCGTTCGGCAGCTACCTGTCGCCGGGCAACGCGATCCGGCTCGGCCTCGTTCCCAAGTTGCCAGTGTTGCGGGTGGTCAGCGCCGGCAACGTGGCCGGCGAGGGAGCCAAGATGGCGCTGCTCTCGGTCCGGGAGCGGGCCGGGGCCCTGGCGCTGCAGGAGGAGGTGAGGTATGTCGAGCTCTCCGACCGCACCGACTTCAACGACGCGTTCGTCGACCAGCTTCAGTTCCCGGCCTGAGCTCGCCTCACCTGCGGGGGGCTCCGCCCCCCGCATACCCCCCAGTGCAGTCCCTGCGGGGGGCTCCGCCCCCAGCACACCCCCCAGCGTGGCGGTGATCGCGTGCGGCGCGCTGGGCGGCCACATCCGCGAGATCACCGCCCGCCGCGGCTGGCCCGTCGAGCTGCACAACCTGCCGTCGCTGCTGCACAACCACCCGGAGCGGATCGCCCCGGCGGCCGAGCAGCTGGCCCGCGAGCTCCAGGCTCGCGGCCTGCGGGTGGCGCTCGGGTACGCGGACTGCGGCAGCTACGGAGCACTCGACGAGCTGTGCACCCGGCTCAGCCTGCGCCGCCTGCCCGGGCTGCACTGCTACGACGTGCTGGCCGGCCCGGACCGGCTGCGCGAGATGCTCGAGCGGGAGCCCGGCACCTACCTGCTCACCGACTTCCTGGTACGCAGCTTCCACCGCTCGGTGCTCACCGAGCTGGGCCTGGACCGGTACCCGGAGCTGTGGCCCGACTACTTCGGTCACTACCGGCGGGTCGTGTGGCTGGCCCAGTCCCGCGACCCGGCTCTGGGCGCCGAGGCCGACGCCGTAGCCCGCCTGTTCGGCCTGCCGCTCACCGTGATCGACGTCGGCACCGGCCGCCTGGAGCGCGAGCTCGGCAGGCTGCTGGCGGAGGCACCCGAGGCCAGTGCACCCGAGGCCAGTACATCCGAGGACAGTGAGCCCTGATGCGCGGCTTCGCGCTCCGCGGCGGCCTGCACCGCGCGGCGCCGCTGCTGCGGCAACCCAGGTACGAGGTGTTCCCGGCGGCCAGCGTCGAGGACGCGGTGCTCGAGTGGGTGCCCACCGACCTGACCGTAACCGTGACCGCCTCCCCGGCCAAGGGCCTGGAGGCCACCCTGGACCTCACCGAGCGGCTGTCGGCCCGCGGCTACCGTGTGGTGCCGCACCTCTCGGCCCGGCTGGTGCGGGATCACGGCCACCTGGCCGAGATCGTGGCCCGCCTGTCGGCCTGCGGCGTGGACGACGTGTTCGTGCCGGCCGGAGACGCCGACCCGCCGGCCGGCGACTTCGACAGCGCGCTCTCGCTGCTGGACCGGCTCGCGGAGCTGGGCAGCCCGTTCGCTGGCGTCGGCGTGACCGGCTACCCGCAGAGCCATCCGAAGATCGACGACGACATCACCATCCAGGCCATGTGGGACAAGCGGCATCACGCCACGTACCTAGTGAGCAACCTCTGCTTCGACGCAGGCACGTTGCGGCACTGGATCGCCCGGGTGCGCGCCCGGGGCGTCACGCTGCCGCTGTTCGTCGGTCTGGCCGGCCCGGTGGACCAGGCCAGGCTGCTGAAGATGGCGGCGAAGGCCGGCGTGGCCGAGTCAGCCCGGTTCGTGAGCGGGCACGCCGAATGGTTCCTGCGCCTGGGCACGCCGGGCGGCTACAGCCCGGACCGGCTGCTCGAGCGGACCGGAGCGGTGCTGGCCGATCCCGCCTCGGCCGTGGCCGGCCTGCACATCTTCACGTTCAACCAGATCCAGCAGACCGAGCAGTGGCGACGGTCCCTGCTTGACCGGACCGGCACCATGTGAGCATGAGCGTCAGCATCGTGAGCCCGGTGTTCATCGGCCGCCGCGACGAGATAACGGCACTGGCCGCGCTGCTGGACCGCGCCGGGAGCGAGCCGGCCATCGCCGTCATCGGCGGCGAGGCCGGTGTCGGCAAGACCCGGCTGGTCGGTGAGCTGACCGAACAGGCCTCGGGCGCCGGGTTCCTGGTGCTGACCGGGCAGTGCATCGAGCTCGGGGCCGAGGGACTGCCGCTCGCTCCGCTCGTGGACGCCCTCCGGACGCTCGCCCGGACCACGCCCCCGGACGTGCTGGCCGAGGTGCTCGGGCCCGCCGGGCCCAGCCTGGCCCGGCTGCTGCCGGAGCTCATGCCGGACGCCGCCGTGGCCCGCCCGCTCGGCGACGAGGTCCAGAAGGCCCAGTTGCTGGAGCTTGTGCTCGGCCTGCTCGGCCGGCTGAGCGCGAGGCAGCCGGTCATGTTCGTGATCGAGGACCTGCACTGGGCCGATCAGTCGACGCTGGACCTGACCGCGTTCCTGGCCAGGTCCCTGCGCGGGGTCCCGGTGCTGCTGGTGACCACCTACCGCTCCGATGAGCTGCACCGGCGTCATCCGCTGCGGCCGCTGCTCACCAGCTGGGAGCGGGTCCGCTCGGTGGACCACATCGACGTGCGCCGGTTCGACCGCGACGAGGTCGGCGCCCAGCTGGCGGCGATCCTAGGCGGCAAGCCAGGACCTGGCGTCGCCGATCTCGTCTTCGACCGCTCCGGCGGCAACGCCTACCTGGTCGAGGAACTGGCCGGGGCGGTGCGCGCCGACGGCGACCTCACGGATCTGCCGCCGTCCGTCCGGGACGTGCTGCTGAGCCGGGTGGACGGGCTGAGCCAGGACGCGCAGCGGCTGCTGCGCACCGCCGCGGTGGCCGGGCGGACGGTGACCGACCGGCTGCTGGCTGAGGTGGCCGGCCTCGGCGAGACCGAGCTGTTCGCCGCCCTGCGCGAGGTGGTCGAGAACCATCTGCTGCTGGTCGACCGGAGCGGTCACGGCTACGCGTTCCGGCACGCGCTGACCAGGGACGCGGTGTATGAGGACATGCTGCCGGGCGAGCGGGTCCGGCTGCACGCGGCCTACGGCACGGCCCTGGACCGCGATCCGGCCCTGGCCGACGACGAGGCCGCGCTGCCGGCCACGCTGGCCTACCACTGGTATGCCGCGCTGGACTTGCCCCGGGCCCTGCCCGCCGCGATCGACGCCGCCAGCCACGCGATGGCCTCCTATGCCGCGGCGGAGGGCCTGCGCCATCTGGAACGGGCCCTGGAGATCTGGCCCCGGGTGGAGGACGCCGAGCAGCGCACCGGTCTCGATCAGGTGGAGGTGCGCCGGCTCGCGGCCGAGGCGGCGTACCGGTCGGGCGCGGTCGACCGGTCGCTGTCCCTGCTCGCCGACGCCCTGGCCGAGCTTCCGGCCGATGCAGACCCGACCCGCCGGGCGCTTCTGCTCGAGCGGTACGCGCTGGCGCAGCGGGACTCGGGCGGGGGCGCCGATGCGGTCGCGTCACTGGGGCAGGCGCTGGCCCTGCTGCCCGAGGCCGAGACCACCCGGGCGCACGCCGTGGTGCTCGCGGCGCTGGCCGTCGCGCTGATGCGGGACTCCGAGATGGAGCGGGCCGCCACGGTGTCCCAACGCGCGGTGGCGGCCGCTCAGACGGTCCAGGCCCAGGACGTGGAGGCGGACGTCGCGATCACGCTGGGCTCGGCGATCTCCTACCTCGGCCCGCCCAAGGCCGG
Organism: uncultured Actinomycetota bacterium; assembly: GCA_963844655.1. Classification (GTDB taxonomy): domain Bacteria; phylum Actinomycetota; class Actinomycetes; order Streptosporangiales; family Streptosporangiaceae; genus JASHPR01. The sequence goes on from CAWJPA010000004.1 coordinate 968,761, forward strand.
CCTGGACGCGCTCAACTCGGGCGTCAGGCTGGCGCTCGAGCTGGACATTCCGGCCACCGCCGTACGCGGCTATATCAACCTTTCTGACACGCTGGAGCTGCTCGGCCGGCACGCCGAGGCCGCCCAGGCCGCCGGTGACGGGCTGCAGCTGACCGCGCGGGTCGGGATGACCCGTACGCTCGGCTCCTACCTGATCGGCAACAAGGCCGAGCCGCTGCTGCGGCTGGGGCAATGGGCCGAGGTGGACCGGCTGACCGCCGATGCCCTCAGCACGCTGCCGGAAGGGGTATTCGGCGCCACCCTGCGGCAGCTGCGCGCCGAACTCGCTGTCATGCGCGGTGACTACGACGCCGCCCACGGCGAGCTGGGCGGCGCGCGCCGGGCCATGGGCGACACCACCGACCTCCAGTTCATCCAGCCCATGCGGTATGCCGAGGCGATGATCGGGCTGGGCCGAGGCGACCTGCTGGCGGCGCGCACGGCCGTGGCGGCCGGCCTGGCCGGCGGGACGCCGGCGTGGGCCTCCCGGTACGTCTGGCCGCTGCTCTGGCTGGGGATGCGGATCGAGGCCGACGAGGCGGTCCGCTGCCGCGACCGGCATGAGGACGTCCCAGCCGCCTGCGCCCAGCGCTGTGATGAGCTGGCCGCGATCGCGACGCAACTGTCGGTGCCCGCGCCACCGTTCCGCGGCTACCAGGCCCTGGCGGCCGCCGAACACACCCGGGCCGGCGGGGCCGGCGGCGTGCCGGCCTGGTCGGCGGCGGCCGCCGCCTGGCAGAGCGCGGATGAGCCTTACCCGACGGCCTACGCGCTGCTGCGGCTGGCGGAGGCGCACTCCGCCGCGGGTGACTGGGAACCGGCGGCCGCGGCGGTCCGGCGGGCGCACACGGTGGCCGAGCGGATCGGGGCCAGGCCCATCGCGGCCGAGGCTGAAGCCCTGGCCCGCCGGGCCAGGCTTAGCCTGGACCCGGACGCCGCGCCCGCGGCCGGGCCGCGGTCAGCGCTGACCGAACCGGACGAGCTGGCCCGGTTCGGGCTCACCGAGCGCGAGCGTGAGGTCCTGCTGCTGCTGGCGGCCGGCCACTCCAACCCCGAGATCGCCCGCGCTCTGTTCATCAGCGCGAAGACCGCGAGCGTGCACGTGTCCAACATCCTGGCCAAGCTCGGCGTCAGCGGCCGGGTCGAGGCCGCGGCCGTCGCTCACCGCCTCGGCGTGGTGGACCAGTCACCGGCCTGACGTTCCGGTCCCGCGCGGCGCCCTAAGGGCCTGATCGCAGGCGGCTAAGCCTCGCGGCCGGCCACGGCCGCGGGGCCTAAGGAGGCGGGGCGGATATCTGAGGACCGCTGGCCGGGTCGGTACAGCAGCCAGCCGATGCGCCGCCCTGCCCCTTAGCCCGACCGTGGAAGTACCGAAGGAACGCGGTTAGGGAGGCCCCGATGAGCATTGAGGACGCGCAGGCCGGCACGATCCGGGCGGCGCTGCGTTACCCGGCATTCCGCTGGCTGCTGGCGGGATTCGCCGTGTCCCAGCTGGGCGACTGGCTGTACAACCTGGCCCTCGTCGCCCTGGTCTACGAGCGCACCCACTCGGTGCTGTGGGCCGGGGTCACCACCGCCGCCAGGGTGGTGCCGGTCGTCGCGCTCAGCCCGCTCGGCGGCGTGGTCGCGGACCGGTTCGACCGCCGCGCCGTGATGGTGGCCTGTGACGTGATCCGGCTGATGCTCATGGCCGCGCTGGCACTCGTCGCGGCGGCCAGGCTGCCGATCGTGGCGGCGCCGCTGATCGCCGCCGCCGCGACGGCCGCGGGAAGCCCGTACCTCCCCTGCGCCGCGGCGTGCACGCCACGGCTGGTTCCCGACGCTGACCTGCCGGGAGCCAACGCAGCGCGGTCGGCGGTCGCCGGCCTGGGCATCATCGCCGGCCCGGCCATCGGCGGCGTGCTGCTGCTGCTCGGATCGCCCGCGCTGGCCTTCCTGGTCAACGCGGCCACGTTCGGCCTGTCCGCCCTCGCCGTGCTGGCGATCCCGGCCGGCCCGGCCTTCCAGCCGGGCCCGCAGGACGAGCAGCCCGCCGGGCTGCTGCGCGACGTGGCGGCAGGCGCGGCGGTGCTGCGGGCCAACCCGCGGGCGCTGCGGCTGGTGGGCGCCGACATCATGTGCAGCCTGGTCTACGGGATGCAGACCGTGCTGCTCATCCTGGTCGCCCGGCGGGCCGGGCTCGGCCTGCACGGGTACGCCTACCTGTTCGCCAGCCTCGGCGCTGGGTCCCTGATCGGCACGGCGCTCGCCGGCCGGGTGCTTCGGTCCCGACGCCCGCACGCGATGCTGCGGGCGGCGCTGGCCGCGGTCGGGGTCCCGATGCTGCTGCTGGGGGTCGTGTACTGGCCGGCCGTGGCGATCGTGCTGGTCGCGCTCACCGGCGCCGGCGCCATCCTGGTCGAGATCATGACCGAGACAGCCCTGCAGCGGACGCTGCCGCCCGATGTGTTCGGCCGCGCCTACGGCCTGGCGCTGCCCGCCTCGCTGGCCGGGATCGTGGCCGGCTCGCTGATCGCGCCGGTGCTGGCCAGCGTGCTGGGCACGACCGGTGCGCTGGCCGCCTGCGGCGCGGCGGCCGTCGGCTACGGGCTGCTGCTGCGCATACCCGACCGCGAGCCGGACCAGGTCCCCGAGGCAGCGGAGACGCTCACCGGCGAGAGCCTGCTGGCAGGCGTCAGCTCCTGATGCGGGCGGGGAATGGCGGCGGTCCGAGTCGGGGACCGCCGCCACCCGGCCTGCCGAAACGTGCATTAGGGTGCTGAACGTGACCGTGCCCCGGGTGGCCGTCGGCCCGCAGCGACGTGAGTTCGCCGAGAAGGCGATCCGTGACGGCGGCGGTGAGCCGTGCGAGGTCGACGCCCAGGCCGATGCGCTCGTCTGGCTCAACCCGGCCGACATCGACGGGCTGCGCGCCGCGCTGCAGACCGCGGGCTCGGCACGCTGGGTACAGCTTCCTTTCGCGGGCGTGGAGAGGGTCGCCGCGGCCGGGATCCTCGATCCCGGCCGGGCCTGGACCTCGGCCAAGGGCGCCTACGCCGAGCCGGTCGCCGAGCACGCCCTGATGCTGGCCCTGGCCGGGCTGCGGCTGATGCGCCGTCGGATCATGGCCAGGTCCTGGGGCGAGCCGGCCGGGATCAGCCTGTACGACCAGCCGGTCACGATCCTCGGCGGCGGCGGCATCGCCGCCAGCCTGCTGGAGTTGCTCGCGCCGCTGCGGGTGACCGCGACCGTGGTGCGGCACCGGCCAGAGCCGGTCCCCGGCGCCGCCCGCACGCTGGACGGGTCACGGCTGCACGAGGCACTCGCCGACGCCCAGGTCGTGTTCCTGGCCCTGGCGCTCACCCCGAGCACCGAGCACATCATCGGGGCCGCCGAGCTCGCCGCGCTGCGACCCAGCGCCTGGCTGGTGAACGTGGCCCGTGGCCCGCACGTCGACACCGACGCGCTGGTCGCGGCGCTGAGCGACGGCGCCATCGGCGGCGCGGCCCTCGACGTGACCGACCCCGAGCCGCTGCCGGACGGGCACCCCCTATGGGAGCTTGAGCGCTGCATCATCACCCCGCACACCGCCGACACTCCGGAGATGATCGAGCCCCTGCTCGCGCGTCGCATCCGGGACAACGTGGAGCGGTTCGCCGCGGGCCAGCCACTGATCGGGGTCGTAGACCCGGCCGCGGGATACTAGGCCGGACTCCTAGTCCTCCGCGCTTCCGCCCTGGGCCGGGACGGCGGCCCGCCCGCCGCGCAGCCGCGTCGCCGGGGCCGCGGTCCGGCCCCGGCGAATGGCCACCCGAGGCACCGCGGCCTGGGCCATGGCCGCCATGTCGGCCAGACCCCGGGACGGCTGCGCCGCGGCGGGCCGGTCGGCAGCCGTCCCGCCCGCGCCGGACCCGCGCGCGGCCTGGGCCGCCTGGGCGGCAGCCGCCTGGGCCGCGGCCGCCGCGGCCGCGAGGCCGCCGGACGCGCGCCTCGCCTGCGGCGGGTCAGCCCGGTCGGCGAGACCGCCCGACAGGCGTGCCGCAGCGGCCACCATGTCAGTGAGGTGGCCGGGCGAGCGGCCGGAGACCGCGGGAACCGGGACCGCCGGCCTGGCCCGGCGAGCGGTGGCGTACGGCACTGTCGCTTGCGGCACTGTTGCTTGCGGAACGGGGGCCCGGGGCTGAACCTCGGGTGAGTCAGCCAGGGCCGCCCCGGGCGTGGCGATGCCGGAGAGGCGGTCGGCGAGCGGGGTCAGTTGATCACGGGCCAGGCTGTACCAGATCTCGGTGCCCCGGCGCTGGGTCGTGACCAGCCCCGCCTGGCGCAGCGCCTTCAGGTGGGCAGAAATCGTCGGCTGCGAGACGTCGAAAAACTCGGTGAAGCTGCAGGCGCAGATTCCCGGCTCCGTGGCCAGGCGCTCCAGGATGCCCCAGCGCACCGGATGGGCCAGGGCACGAAGCACGTCGATCTCGTCGGGCATGCCGGCAGCCTAGCGTCACCTGCCGAAATAACGTGTGATCTATATAGCTGGGCGTTATTAGTGTCGCGGCAGAACCCGGCCATCCGCGAACAAACCGGATGCTCGCCCCGCGCCCCGCGACATGCCCATGCCCCGGCGCTCACCGGCTCCAGGTGACCGGCAGGCCGTGCGGGGGCGCGGTGCCCAGGACCCGGTGCTCACCGCCGGGCCAGGTGGTCAGGGTGACCAGGCACTCGCCGTCGGCGGTCGGGCGGTACGGCTCCAGGGCCAGCCAGGCGAACCGGGCGGACGGCGTGGCGGCCGCGCCGAGCTCACCGGCCCGCCCGGCCATCGCCGCACGCTGCGCGTCGTCCAGGTACTGGCGCACGATCGAGTGCCACAGAACGGTCCAGGTGCCGTCGGCGAGCACCGTGCGCCGCAGGGTGTCCGACGCGGCCTCCCGCCGCAGGTCCGCGGCGAGCTGCGCGGCGACCGCCAGCGCGCCGCGCAGCCGCGCCATGCGGTCGGCCTGGTCCGGCCAGACGTACGCGGTGAGCGTCAGCCGGCCCTCGGGCGTGACCGGGTCGATCGGGGCACGGTCCCCGCCGGTCCGCTCGGCGACCTGGACCGGCGCGGCGGGCGGCGGCTGACCCTGCCAGCCGCCGGCCAGCACCACCGGCGACGACGGGTCGCCGTAACATCCGGCGTCCCCCTGAACGCAGAACCGGTCCGCGCGCAGGTTCAGGCCGGCGCTGGCCCCGACCTCCACCAGCCGGACCGGCAGGGCGGCCTCGGCCGCGATGTGGCGCAGGCCGCCGAGCAGCGCCGCGGCCCGGCCCACCTCGTTCGTCTGCGGCGGCCGGCTCAGCCAGGCCCGGACCGCGTCCCGCTGCCCGGCCAGCACCTGGCGCAGGGCCGCCCAGGCGCGGCCGCCGCCCGGTCCCGGGTCGGCGGTGCCCCCGGCCGAGGGGTAGAAGGCCGCGAGCTCACCCGCCTGCCCGGTCAGCACCAGGGCGTGGACGCCGCCGAGCATGCGCAGGCCGAGCGCGCTGCGCCACGGATCGGTCAGGTGCCCGTCGAGCACGTCCGCGACCGGGCCGCCGGCCAGCAGGTCGTCAGCGGCGTGGCCGAGCAGCCCCGCGTACAGCGGGCTGCCCAGGTGCTGGCATGCCACCGCCTGCCGCCGCAGCCTCCGGGCGGTAGCTTCGGCCGGCGGATCCTGATGGCTCGGGCGGTCCATGCCGTCACTATCGCAGGGGTGCCCCACGACGCGCCGCGCCGCGCCGCCTGAGCCGCACCGGCATCAGCCGCGTTTCCCGGGCAGCCTCGATTACTTTGCGCTACCGTCATGGCCCTAATCGCTACTATCCGTCACCCCGGAGTTCCCGGCGGCGGCAGGATGAGTCTCAACCATGACAGGACTGCGCGGCTCTCAGCGGGCCAGGCTGGTAGCCCTTCGGCTGGGCATGGTAGTTGCCGCGCTGTTCGGCGGCCTGGCCCCCGCCCTGCCTCAGGCTGGCGCCAGCACGCAGGCCTGGACTATCACCAAGGCGTATCCGGCTCCTCCGTACGCCCTGTTCTCCATCGCCTGCCCATCGCGCAGGACGTGCGAGGCGTCCGGCATCACCGCGATCGGCACCGGCTCGGTGCTCAGGACCACCGACGGCGGGTCCAGGTGGACGACACAGAGCATCCCCGGCGGGAAGAACTTCCTGGCCGCCACCGCGTGCGGTTCTGTAACCGCCTGCGAGGTGGTGGGGTTCGCCCGGGAGGCGGGGTCCACCCGTGATGACGGCCTGGCGCTGGGCACGACCGACGGCGGTGCGACCTGGCGCAGGCAGGCCGTGCCCCGCCAGGTTCGCCGCCTCGCGGGGATCGCCTGTGCGTCGAGCACCCTGTGCGTTGCGGTCGGCAGGTCTGCCACAGGCGCAGGCGAGATCGTGCGCACGGCTGACGGGGGCACGACTTGGCGCACAGCAAGAGTGCCGGGCAGGCTCGATCCGACAGCCATTGCGTGCCCGTCCACCACCACGTGCCTGGCCGTCGGCGCCGACGCACACGGGACCGCCCTGCTGCGCACGTCAGACGGGGGCAGGACCTGGGCGGCCGGGCCCCTGACATCGGAGGCCAGCCTCCGGAGCATCGCCTGCGCGTCGGCGCGCACGTGTGAGGCGGCGGGCGACGACGGCACCATCGCCGGCCTGGGTGAGATCTTCGGGACGACAAACGGCGGGCGGACCTGGCAGCGCCGGCACCTCCCGGCCGGCGTGGACAGCATCGACGGCGTGGCCTGCCCCGCGGCCACCACCTGTGAGGCCGTGGAGTCGAGGGCGGCTATCCGGACCATCGACGGCGGCCGGACCTGGACCAGCCAGCGCATCCCCCGCCGCATTTTCCAGCTTCACGGGATCGCCTGCCCGTCCCGGGCCACGTGCGAAGCCGCAGGAGACGTGTCCACCGGCGCCGGCGCCGTGATCGGCACGGCCAACGGCGGCGGAACGTGGGCCATGCGGGACATTTCCGTCGGCCCCTCCGAGCTCTTCGGTATCGCCTGCCCGTCGGCTGCTACCTGCGAAGCGGCCGGATACGACGTAACGAACGGCGCCGGGGCGGTGATCGGCACCAGCGACAGCGGCGTGACCTGGCGGCGCCAGCGCATCCCCGGCGCGGTGTCGGTGCTGCGCGGCATTTCCTGTCCAGCCGTGGCTACCTGCGAAGCGACCGGATTCGGCCCGGCGTCTGGCGGCATACTGCTCCGCACGACCGACGGCGGGTCCGTCTGGGCCCGCCAGCACGAGCCAGGTGACGGCCTGACCGGGATCGCCTGCGCATCAACGCGCGTCTGCGAGGCTCTGGGGACGGGACCGCATCTGCTCGGCACCACAGACGGCGGGATGACCTGGGTAGATCAACGGGTCCCCGGGGATGCCATCCAGCTCAGCGCCGTCGCCTGCTCCTCCGCAGCCGTCTGCCACGCGGTCGGCTTCGCGCTGGGAGACGGCGGCACCCGCGGTGTCGTGTTTACCACCACCAACGGCGGGACGACGTGGATCGGGCAGCACATCCCCGGCCGCGTCACGGCCCTGGTCGGCATCGCCTGCCCGGCACCCACCGTGTGCGCCGCCACGGGCCGGGACGCGGCCGACGAGACTGGCGTTCTGCTCACCACCGCCAACGGCGGGGCCACCTGGACCAGGCAGCACATCCCGGCCAACGTCGAGGACCTATCGGATGTCGCCTGCGTGTCGGCGATCACCTGCGAAGCGGTAGGTCACAGCCGGGACGGTGTCATCGCTCTCGGCACCAGCAACGGCGGGGTGTCCTGGACAGCGCAGAGCCTGCCCGCCGGGATCCTCAACCTGCACGCCATCGCGTGCGGCTCGGCCACAGCCTGCTATGCGGTGGGCAGCAGCCGCAACGCAGGCCCGCTGGTCCTGGCCTACAGGTAACACCCCCGCCCCTGCCGCTAGGTTGAATGGGGAAGGGGGCGTCATGCCCGATGAAGACTTCACCGAGCTGGCCGGGCCGCGCGTGGCCTTGCGCCGGTTTCACCCGGCCGACGTCGACACGTTCGTGGCGTACCGCTCGTCCGAGCAGGTGGCCCGCTTTCAGAGCTGGGACGCGCCGTACCCGAGGGAAGAGGGCGAACGTTTTATCCAGGAGACCGCCAGGGATCATCCCGATACGGCCGGGGAGTGGTTTCAGTTCGCGGTGGGGCTGCGGCCGGCCGGGCAGCTGATCGGCGACTGCGCGGCCCTGCCGCATGCCGATGATCCCCGCCAGTGCGACATCGGGTACACGCTCTCCCCCGAGCATCAGGGCCACGGCTACGCCACCGAGGCCGTGCGCCTGCTGCTGACCTACCTGTTCGCCGCGCGCGGCAAGCACCGGATCACCGCCTACTGCGACCCGCGGAACGCGGCATCGATCGCGCTGCTGGAACGGCTGGCCATGCGGCGGGAAGGTCACCTGCGCGAGAGCACCTGGGTCAAGGGCGAATGGACCGATGACCTGGTGTATGGCCTGCTGCACGATGAGTGGCGCAGCGGAGGAGCGCGGTGAAGTATGAGATCGTCGCCGAGGCGTACCGCGACCTGGAGCAGTCCAGCGGCAGGCTAGCGCTGATCGACCGTCTTGCCGCCCTGCTGGCCCAGACTCCTGCCGAGCTGCTGCCCACCGTGTGCTACCTGTGCCAGGGCCTGATCGCGCCGGAGTTCGCCGGCGTGGACCTGGGCCTGGCCGAGAAGCTCGCCATCCGCGGGGTGGCCACCGTCACCGACGTCAGCGCCGAGCAGGTCACGGCGGGCGTGCGGGAGACCGGCGACCTCGGCCAGGCCGCCGAGCAGCTGCTGGCCATCAGCGCCGCCGGGCGGCCGGCCAGCTTGCCGGTAGCGGTCGTGGCCGACACCCTGCATCAGATCGCCCGGGCCGCGGGGCCGGGCTCGCAGGGCCGCAAGCTGGACCTGCTGGCCGGCCTGCTCGCCCAGGCCACCCCGCTGGAGGCACGCTACCTGCTGCGCCTGGTCACCGGCGGCCTGCGGCTGGGAGTCGGCACCCCCTCCATCCTCGACGCGCTCGCCCAGCTGCACGCCGGTGGCCGGGCCGCCCGCCCGGTGCTTGAACGTGCCTACAACGTCTGCTGTGACCTCGGTCTGGTCGCCTCCAGCCTGGTCAGCGGAGGGCTGGCGGCGGTCGAGCAGATTCAGGTGCGCCCGGGCAATCCGGTGCGGGCCATGCTCGCCCAGCGGCTGTCCGACGCCACGGAGATCCTCGCCAAACTCGGCGGGCAGTGCGCGGCGGAGTACAAGTACGACGGCATCCGGGTTCAGGCCCACCGCACCGCCGACGGCCGCATCGAGCTATTCACCCGCCGGCTGGAGCGCATCAGCAGCCAGTTCCCCGACGTCGTGGAGAGCCTTCAGGCCGGGCTCGGCCCGCGCGAGGCCATCCTGGAAGGCGAGGTCGTCGCCTATGACCCGGCCGCCGGGGAGCTGCACCCGTTCCAGGAGGTCATGTTCCGCCGGCGCAAGCACGGCATCGCTGACGCGGTGCGGGACGTGCCGGTGGGCCTGTTCTGCTTCGAGCTGCTGTACGCCGACGGTCAGGACCTCACCCGGCTGCCCTATCCGCAGCGGCGGGCCGCGCTGGCCGAGGCGATCATCCCGTCGCCCCGGCTCAGGCTCACGACCGCCACCCAGGTCAGCACCGCCGCCGAGCTGGACGCGGCCTTCGAGCAGGCGGTCACCGACGGCTGTGAGGGGCTGGTGTGCAAGTCGGTGGGACCGGCCGCCGCCTACCAGGCCGGCGCCCGCGGCTGGCAGTGGATCAAGCTCAAGCGGGACTACCGCACCGAGCTGTCCGATACCGTCGACCTCGTCGTGGTCGGCGCGTTCGCCGGGCGGGGCCGCCGCCGTGGCGTCTACGGCGCGCTGCTGCTGGCCGCCTACGACCCCGCCGCGGACACGTTCCGCACCGTGGGCAAGTGCGGCACCGGGTTCTCCGACGCCGAACTCGCCGCCCTGCCCGCCAGGCTGGCCCCGCTGGCCCGCGACGAGCCGGCCGCCCGGGTGGACACGCGCCAGCCTGCCGACGTGTGGTTCGAGCCCCGGCTCGTGCTGGAAGTGCTCAGCGCCGAGCTGACCCTGTCGCCGAACCACACCGCGGGCTGGGGCCTGATCAAGGACAACGCTGGCCTGGCGATGCGCTTCCCGCGGTTCACCGGGCGCTGGCGCGACGACAAGGCCGCCGAGGACGCCACTACGACCCAGGAACTGGCCGACCTGTACCGCACCGCCCGGCGGGCAGACGCGGGCCGCTGACGCCGCCGGGAGCGGGTGAGCCCGCCGGGGCGCAGGCGCGAGGTGGCGGCGGAGCGTAACGGCCCTGGATCGTTTTCCGGCGTGTCGCTGCCGGGTCACGCGGTCCGCTCGGGCAAAATAGGACGAGGCCCCTCCATGTATGAGATGGAGGGGCCTCGCCTGGCTTTGCGGTCCCGGCGCGCCGATTGCTCGGCGACCATGTCCCGCGCGGCCCGCCACCGCTGCCGTGCACCGGCCTGAGTTCCGGTTGCCCGGCCCTCCGGATCTTCCCCGGGGTTGCCCCCGGGTAGGTGCCCGTCTTCGGTAGCCCACCGTGGCCGCGCACCCGCCCTGAGCGCCGGTTGCCCGGCCCTCCTGACGTCACCGGGGTTGCCCCCGGCTGGTGCCCGTTCTCGGTGGCCACCGCGACCAGATACCCGTCCTGAGCACCGGTTTCCCGGCCCTCCGGACTTTCCCGGGGTTGCCCCCGGCTGGCATCCGTCCTCGGTGGTGAATGAAGTTTTACGCCCCTCTGCGGGTGCCGCACAAGGGGTTTCCCGGAGCATTTTCAAGATTTTCTTGCTGTCCACAAGCGGGGTGCCGTTATCCCCCGCGATTGGCTGCTTGTCCACCGGGATATCCACAATTTGGTCCACAAGCGGTGCCCGCCGGCGGCGGGAGCGGGCCGGTCAGGACCGGGCGCGGATCGCGGCGATCAGGGCCGGGATCACCTCGTTCAGGTCGCCGATCACCGCATAGTCGGCCCGGGAGATGATCGGCGCGTCCGGGTCGGTGTTGACCGCCACGATGTGCTTGGCGCTCATGCAGCCCGCCATGTGCTGGATCGCGCCGCTGATCCCGCAGGCGAGGTAGAGCTCGGGCGAGATCCTGGTTCCGGTCTGGCCCACCTGCTGCTTGTGCGGGCGCCAGCCCTCGCTGGTCACCACGCGGGACACGCCCACCGCGGCGCCGAGCAGCCCGGCGAGTTCCTCGAGCGGCGCGAAGCCGTCCGGGCCGCCCACGCCCCGGCCGCCGCCGACCACGACGCGCGCGGTGGCCAGCGACACGCCGGCGCTGCGCTCGGCCGACTCGGTGGCGGACACGCGCAGGTCGGCCTCGTCGAGCGCGGGCTGGTACGCGTGCCCGGTGGCCGGGGCCTGGGCGCCGGCCGGGACCGCGGCCACCGCGTCGGCCGCCACCGTGAGCAGCGCGGGTGAGGCGTCGAGCACGCTGTCCTCGATCAGGCTGCCCGCCCAGCGCTGCCGGACGAGCTGGAACGTGCCGGGCCCGGTGAGCGCGGCCGAGACGCAGTTCGCGGCCATGGGCAGGCCGGTGATCGCGGCCAGGTGGGCCAGGACCTCGCTGCCCCGGTCGGTGCCCGCGGCGACCACGGCCGTGGCGTTCAGCTCGCCGGCCAGCCCGGCCAGGGCGCGGCCCCAGGCCTGCGGCGCGTACGCCGGCGCCGGCCTCGACCGTGTACACGTCGGCCACGCCGTATTCGGCCAGCCCGGCGGGCGCCCCGGGCCCGAACACCGCGGCGGCCAGGCCGCCCGCCCCGGACTCCGCCAGGGACCTGGCGAACGTCAGGGCGCGGAGGGAGACGTCGGCGGCACCGTCGCCGTCCCGCTCGACCAGGCACAGCACGGTCATGACAGCACCCCGAGCTCGTCGAGCAGGGCGACCAGTGCTGGCACCGCGTCGGCGCCGGTGCCGAGGATCTCGGCCCGTTTGACCTCGCCGGCCGGGACCCGCAGCCGTTCCTTGCGCAGGCCCTCGGCGTGCCAGCCGGGTGCGGACTGCTCGATCGTGGCGCGCTTGGCCCGCAGCCGCCCGGGCAGCGAGGGGTACCGGGGCAGGTTGATGCCCTCCTTGACCGAGACCACGGCGGGCAGCGGGATGTCGTAGATCTCCTCCACGCCGCGGTACTCGCGCCGCGCCCGGGCGCCGGTGTCGCTGACCTCGAGGTTCTTGATGCCGGTGACGCAGGGCAGGCCGAGCGCGTGCGCGACCCGCACGCCGACCTGGTAGTCGCCCGTGTCGGCCGCCTCGTTGCCGAACAGCAGCAGGTCGTACGGGCCGGCGCGGCGGGCGGTGGCCACGATCGCCTCCGCGGTCGCCATCGGGCCCCATTCCCGGCCGTCGGTTTCCAGCAGCTCGGCGCGGTTGGCCCCGAGGGCCAGCATGTCGCGCAGCTGGTCCGCGGCCTCGGGCGGGCCGAGGGTGAGCACGGTGACGCTGCCGCCGTGCTGCTCGACCAGGCGGACCGCCTCCTCGACCGCGCACTCCTCGTGCGGGCTCACCGTGAACCCGGACATCCGGGTGTCCACGTCCTGTTCGTCGGCGGTCACCACGATCTTCCCGCCGACCATCGGGACGCGCTTGACGCAGACCAGGATCTCCATGCCGGTCAGCTCCTGATCCGCTCGTTCTCCGGGTCGAACAGCGGGGTCGGGCCGGCCACGGCGACCGTGACCGGGTACGGCTCGCCCATGTACTCCACGGTGAGCCTGGTCCCGGCGACCGCCTGCTCGGGCGGCAGGTAGGCCATGAGCAGGTGCTTGCCCACCGACGGCCCCGAGCCCGCGCTGGTCACGTACGACGGCCGGCCCTTGGCGTCGGTCAGCCGCTCGCCCGCCTGGGTCAGGATCGGCTCGCCGCCCATCATGTAGCGCAGCTGGCCGGCGGAGGACCGGTGATCGTCCACGGTCAGCGTGCAGAGCACTGCGCACGGCGGGGCGGAACGCTGCTCCAGGTACGCCTCACGGCCCAGGAACGGCTGCTCCTTGACCGACGGCCTGGCCATGCCGGCTTCGACGATGGTGTAGGAGCTGTCGAGCTCGGCGCCGAACGCACGGTAGCCCTTCTCCAGCCGGCCGGTCGTGCCGTATACCCCGATGCCGACCGGGACCAGCCCATGGCGCTGTCCGGCGTCCCAGATCGTGTCCCAGACCCGGCGCCCCTCCTCGATCGGGGCGTAGAGCTCCCAGCCGAGCTCGCCGACGTAGGAGATGCGCGAGGCGAGCACGGTCACGCCGCCGAGCTCGATCTCGCGGCAGGTCCCGAACTTGAAGCCCTGGTGGGTCACGTCGTCGCCGGTCACCGACGCGAGCACGTCGCGGGCCCGCGGCCCCCACAGCCCGAGCGTGGTCCAGGCCGAGGTCAGGTCGGTGATCGCCGCGGTTCCCTCCCCCGCCATGTGGTCGGCGAACCACTTCAGGTCCATCATGCCGGTGGCGCCGCCGGTGACCACGCGGAACCGCTGCGGCCCGAGCCGCATGATCGTGAGGTCGCCCCGGAAGCCGCCGCGCTCGTCCAGCAGGGAGGTGTAGACCACCCGCCCGACCCGGACGTCCATCTGCGCGACCGCGATGGACTGCACGGCGGCGAGCGCGCCAGGCCCGGTGATGTCAAACACCGCGAACGCGGTCAGGTCCACGATCCCGCACGCGTCCCGCATCGCGAGGTGCTCGGCGTTGATGATGGGCGACCACCAGCGCGCCTCCCACTCGGCCTCGCGCTCCATCAGCCGCCCGGCGTAGCGCTCCAGCAGGCCCTCGTTCGAGGCGTACCAGTTGGGCCGCTCCCAGCCCACGGTCTCGATGCACACCGCCCCGAGGTCGCGCTCGCGGTCGTAGACCGGGCTGAGCCGCAGCGGCCGGCCGGACTCCCACTGCTCGGCCGGGTGCACGATGCCGTACATCTTGTTGAACCCCTCGCGCGCCCGCGCGACCACGTGCGCGGTGGTGCGCTGATGGGGGTAGAACCGCGAGATATCGGACTCGTGAATGTCGATCTCGGGCACGCCGCCGCTCATCAATTCGGCGACCGCACGGCCGATTCCCGGCCCTTCCTTGATCCAGCTCGCGGCGACCGACCACAGGCCGGGCACCTCCGGCGTCTCGCCCAGGGCCGGATGACCGTCCGGCGTCATTGAAATAAGCCCATTAATGGCATAACGGATACCCACGCGCTCATCGCCCAGCAAATCCGGCATAAGTTCCAGCGCCTGCATCAGTTGCGGGTCGAAATCGTCCTGCGTGAATGGCATCTCGGTCGGGGAAAGCGCGGCTTCCTCAATGGACGGGATGTCGTCGGGCGGCACGATGATCGGGCGGTGCGCGTACGAGCCGACCTCCATGTCGCCGCCGTGCTGGCGCTCGTACATGTTCGTGTCCACGTCCCGGACGATCGGGTACTCGATCTCGCCCTTGGTGCCGGCGAACAGCGGTATCGGGCCGACGCTGATCATCTGGTGCACGATCGGGGTGAGCGGGATCCTGGCCCCGGCCATGCGCGCGATCCGCGGGGACCAGACGCCGCAGCAGATCGCGACGATCTCGGTCTCGATGTCACCCTTGCTGGTCCTGATCCCGCAGACCCGGCCGGTGGGGCCGGTGTCGACGCCGAGCACCTCGGTCCCGGCCAGCACCTGCAGCGCACCGAGCTGCTGGGCTTGCTCGCGCATGAGCGTGCCGGCCCGCAGCGAGTCGACCACGCCGACCGTGGGGAAGTACCCGCCGCCGAGGATGACGGAGTCGTCCAGGTACGGGACCAGCTTGGCCACCTCACCCGGCGAGATCAGCTGGGCCGGGATCCCCCAGGCGTTGGCCGCGGTGCAGCGGCGGCGCAGCTCCTGCATGCGGGCCTCGGTCCTGGCCACCTCGATCCCGCCGCTCTGGGTGTGCACGCCGAGCTCCTTGTACTGCTCGGTGCTGTCGGCGGTGAGCTCCATCATCATCTTCGAGTACTCGATCGGGAAGATGAAGTTCGACGCGTGGCCGGTCGACCCGCCGGGGTTGGGCATCGGGCCCTTGTCGACGAGCACCAGCTCGCGCCAGCCGAGCCGGGCCAGGTGATGGACCAGGCTGTTGCCGACGATGCCGGCGCCGATGATGACGGCGCTGGCCCGGGCGGGGAAGTCGTTCATGGAGCTGATTACCACCGTTCGCTGGTTCTGCGGGTCGGATTGCGCCGGCCCCGCTGCCCGGTTCGGGTGGACAGCGGGGCCGGCTGAGCCCTGTGGCTGTTGATGCCGGGTGGCCTATTCGACCGGGATCTCCTTGTTGATCAGGCCGAGGTCGATGCCCTGCCTTCTGCGCACCACCCGCGCGACGATGAACAGGACGACCGCCAGCACGTACATCGCGGCCATGAAGTAGAGCGAGTCGCGGCTGTTCACGAAGTACAGCGAGTTGCTGAGCCATTCGTAGAGGCAGAAGCCGAGCAGCCCGATCGTGATGACCCCGGCCGCCGGGACGACCTGCACCCCGAACACCTTGATCCGGCTGGCCGGCGAGGCCCGCCACAGCTCCGGCTTGCGCCACGGCAGGATGACGACCGCGATCGCGCTGAACAGGTAGGTCACCGCGATGACCAGGGTGGCGTCCAGCGTGTACGTCCGGAACGTGGTCGAGTAGGCGTACACGGCGGCCAGGCCGACCGCCGGGAGCAGCATCAGGATCAGAGAGTAGAGCGGGACCTTCCGCTTCTCCGAGACCTCCGCGGCCCGGTCAGGCAGCACACGGTCGAACGCGGCCGCGAAGATGACCCGCGTCGAGGACAGGAACAGCGTTCCCACCCAGCCGAAGAACCACAGGCTGAGCACCAGGATCAGGATGACCTGGAACGCGGTGTTGTGCACCAGCCAGCCCGCGAACATGAACGGGTACGGCCAGATGCCGAACTGCGGAGTGAGGTTGTAGTCCAGCGAGTTGAGGTTCTGGTAGAAACCCCAGCCCACGGTCTTGGCCATCAGCAGCAGGAAGATGACGGTCAGGATCACGGTGATCCACAGGCCGGTGAACATGCCGGTGAACACCCGCCGGAAGTCGCTGGCCCCGCGGATCTCGCCGTAGAGCGTCGCGCCCCAGTTCGGCCACAGCAGGAAGAACATCATCGCGGGCACGAGCAGGAACGACGCTCCGAGCGGGCCGAGGCCCAGCGGCGAGGTGGTGTACCCGGCCTTGACGGCCGCGACGTTCGTGGCGTGGTAGGCGTTGTTGACACCGAACAGCTTGTGCGCCTCGAGGTTGAACGAGCTGACGAAGCTGGCATGGGAGTTGAACAGCAGCAGCACCACGACCACGGCGAACCCGATCATCCCGCCGATGAAGCACCACTTCTGGATCCTGGCGTAGCTGGACATGCCGAGCGAGACCAGGATGCCGGCCAGCACGATCGTGATGAGGGTGACCACGAAGATCCCGTTGTTGGTGCCGAACCACGCGGCGCCGCCCCCGGGCCAGGTCCACTTCAGCGTCGCCCACAGCGGCTCGAACAGCTGAACCGAGAGGATGTTGCCATAGATGGGGGCCCACAGCCAGAGGATGAACCACCAGCCGGTGGCGGCCATCACGAAGCCGATGCCGCTGCCCAGGATCCTGGTCTGCCAGACGTAGTCGCCGCCCGCCCGGGGAATCGTGACGATCAGTCCCGCGTACGCGATGACCAGGAACGACACCCAGACCCCGGAGATGAGGACCGCGGTGATCATCTGTCCCTTGGGGAACGCCGGGCCCGCGAAGGTGAACTCGTAGATCCCCAGGGTGACGAAGTTGGTCGCCAGGCAGGCGTAGATGATCGTATCCCGCACCGACCAGCCCCGCACCAGGCCGGTCGCTTTCCGCAGAAAGAGTGTTGGCGTCTCGCCGCCAACAGCCTCTGTGGCCATAGTTGCCTCCAAGTCGCGGGCCACCCCGGCCCGACCGGGCTGATACGTTACTCGCCTATGGGCTTAGTTCCTACATTTTGTAGTTAGCCGTTAACAAGCAGATATTTAGCGACCTTGCCCTTCTTCGGGTTCAGGTCGAGCACCGCGCCCTGCAGCACACCGTCGCCATAAACGCTGCCCGGATTGATGGCGAGCGTCCGGCCCATCTTCTTGACCGCACGGCTTTCGTGAATGTGGCCGTGCACCGACAGCATCGGCTGGTGTTTGAGTATGGCGTCCCGCACCGCGGTCGAGCCAACCGGCTTCATCACCGCGCCGCCGTGCATCGGGCGCAGGTTCCCGTCCAGGGCGGGGGCCTCGTCGAGGCCGGTGCCGTACGGCGGGGCGTGGAAGTTGAAGATCGCCCGCTCCATGTCCGGTATCTGGCTGACCACGGTCTCGATCTTGGCGGCCAGCTGGGGCTCCGGCGCCTCGCGGAAGGTGTCCCACGGGGTCGGGTTCGTCCAGCCCATGGAGATCAGGGAGAAACCGTCCAGGTCGAGCATCTTTCCCTCGCCGAAGCTCACGCACGGCGACTGCTCGATGATGTCGTCGATCTCCCAGATGTCGTCGTTGCCGCCGTTGAGGATGCAGGGGATCTCGCCGCCGCGCAGCTTGCCGTCGGCCATGTCCAGCCACCGGTCCAGGGACTGGGTCATCTCCACCGTGAACCTGCGGTCGACCGCGCCCTCGGTCTTGCTGAGATCCTGCAGCTCGTCCGGGCTCACCATGGCCGGATAGGACCCGGCGTTGCGGATCTGCTTCTTGATCTCCTCGAGCTCCGACTCCGACTCCAGCGTGTACGCCTGGCCCCGGACCGTGACCTGCCAGCGGCCGCCCGGATAGGCCACGATCGGCACCATCGCCTTGCCGGTAACGTCCCCGCCGAGCACCACCAGATCGACTTTGTAGAACGCGGCCGCATTCAGAAACTTGCGCCAGCAGACCTCAGAGCCATGGATATCGGTGGCGAAAAAGACCTTCATAAAACCACCACGTCTTAGGATGCGCTTCCTGTGCAACGGTGTAGCATCCGGCGCAACTGGGCGTCAAGCGTCAGTATTGCCTCGGGGGACGACCCGAGGCCAGCACTAGTGACCGACCTCCTCGGGGAGCTCGTACCAGCGGACGCGGTCGCCGACGTTGGCGCGGAGCTTCCACTTCATCCCCTTGGGGGTGGAGTCGGCCAGCTCCAGGAGGTACGCGGCCTGTGCGAGCGGGTCATACGGCGGGCTGGGCGGCAGCAGCGCCGGGTTGTCGGCGGCCAGCGCGGGCAGCCGCTTCAGGTTGCCGGTGACCGTGCGCCACCAGCCCCAGTCCGCGCCGAGGACCTTGCCGAACCGGTCGCTGTCGATGACGGCGGTACCATCCCCGGCCGCCGCGACCACGCCCGCCGGCGCCCCGCTCCCGCTCACCGGCACCCCGCTGAGCAGGTGCATGATGTCCCGGGCGTCCTTCTCGTTGAGCTCGAAGATCTGCAGCTTGGACAGCAGCAGGTCCACGGCGTCCACGGTCAGCGGCAGGCTGCCGAAGGCGGGCCGGAGGTCAAGGGTGTGGCACATGGTCAGCCGGTCGACCATCAGGTCGATGGGCCGCCCGGACGGCGCGGTGAAGTACATCTGCCGGTCGCCGTTCAGGTTGTTGAACCGCTTGTCCGGCTCGCAGCCGCTGCTCTCCAGGTAGGACGCCACGTTCTTGCGGCCCTTGGACAGGCAGGCGAAGTCCATGTCCTGGCCCGCGCGCAGCCGCGGCGGGAACTCGGGCGGGCACAGCACTCGGATGGCCAGCCCGCCGAGCAGCTTCAGCGCGAGGCCGGCGTCCGCGGCCCCGCGGGCCAGCCCGATGGCCTCGGGCAGCGGATCGTCAGCGGGTGCGGCCGGGTTGGCCTCGCCAGGCGGGGTGGGCGGGTGGGGCTGATCTGCCACGGCTGCTCCCTGATCTGGGGACGAGCGCCCTGGGGTAGGTGCGTCATCGGCACAATACCGCCGCAGCCCGGCAGAGCGATTCGCCCGACACTGCCGACACCCCGGCGTTGACGTGGGGCAGACGCCTTGTCCATGCTGGTTGCGTGTCACGGACTGACGTTGCCGCTGGCGCAACCTACCAATCGGCGGAGCGTGTGCTCGCGCTGCTGACGAGCTTTGACGACTCCCGGGTCGAGCTCGGGGTCACCGAGATGGCCGCCGAGCTCGGCGTGCACAAGTCGACCGCGTCGCGGCTGGCCGGGGTGCTGGAGCGGGCAGGCCTGCTGACCCGGTCCGGCCGCCGGTTCCGGCTGGGGCTTGAGGCGATCAGGCTCGGCACGCTCGCCCTGCGCAGCCTGGACTTCGTGGCCTCGATGCAGCCGGTGATGGAGAAGGTGTCGCAGCTGACCGGCGAGACGGTGAACCTCGCCATTCCTGACGGCGGCTATGTGCTGAATGTCGCGGAGGTCCCGAGCACCTTCATCCTGAACAGCTCGGGCGGCTGGATCGGCCGCCGGACCACGCCGCACGCGGTGGCGAACGGCAAGGTGCTGCTGGCCTACGGCGCGATCCCGGTGGCCGTGGAGCTTGAGCGGTACACGGCCCACACGATCACCACGCAGCCCGAGCTCGGCGAGGCGCTCGCCGCCGTCCGGCGCAACGGCTACGCCACCGCGGTCGCGGAGCTCGAGGAGGGCCTGGTCGCGGTCGCGGCGCCGGTGTTCGACGGGACCGGGGCGTGCGTGGCGGCGCTGTCTGTCTCCGGGCCCGCGTTCCGGATGCGGCCGGAGTCCCTGGACGAGCTCGGCCGCCTGTGCGCGAACACATGAGGGTTGGCCCGGCTGTGGCTGGACACAGTGGCACGCCGGCACGTGTCACTGTGCCCAACCGCGATGCCTGACACGAGGGAGGACCATGCGGGAGCACCTGCTGTACCTCGATGGCGGCTGGCGCACCGGCGGCGCGGGCACGGCCGGGGCGGTCAGCCCCTCATCGGGCGAGACGTTCGCCACGGTGGCCGTGGCCAGCCCGGCCGACGTGGACGACGCGGTGCGCGCGGCCACGGCGGCCTGGCCCGGGTGGGCCGGTGCGTCCGCGTTCGAGCGCGCCCGCTGGTGCGAGCAGATCATGGCCGGGATCGCGGGCCGGCGCGAGGAGCTGGCCCGGGCGCTGACCCTGGATCAGGGCAAGCCCCTGGCGGCCGAGGCCTACGACGAGGTCGACGAGCTGGCCGAGTACTTCCGGATGGCGGGCGAGGACGCCAAGCGCCGGGCGGGCGGGCGGCCGGCCTCGGTCTCGGCCGGGCGCCGGATCCTGGTCGAGCGGGTGCCGCTCGGCGTGGTGGGCGTGGTCAGCCCGTGGAACTGGCCGTACACGATGGGCGCGGAGATCTTCGCGCCCGCGATGGCGGCCGGGAACACCGTGATCTGGGTGCCTGCCCCGTCCACGACCGCGTGCTGCGCGATCCTGGCCGAGGTCATCGCCGGGGCGGGCCTGCCCGCGGGTGTGTTCAGCTTCGTCCCCGGTCCCGGTCCGGTCGTCGGCGACGCCCTGGTCGGCCACCCGGGGGTGGCCGGGGTGGGCTTCGTGGGCTCGGTCGAGACCGGCGGGAAGGTCGCCATGCGGGCGGCCGGCAAGGCGCAGCTGCTCGAGCTGGGCGGCAACGGGCCGATGGTGATCCTGGAAGACGCCGACCTGGAGCTGGCCGCGACCGCGGCCCTGGAGGCCGCGTACCTGTGCGCGGGCCAGAGCTGCACCGCGGGCGAGCGGTTCCTGGTGCACGCCGCCGTGCGCGCGGAGTTCACCGACCGGGTGGTGGCCGCGACCAAGGCGAGCGTCAGGCTCGGCGACCCGTTCGACCCCGCGACCAAGATGGGCCCGCTGAACAACGAGGCGACGGCGGCCAAGTTCGACCGGCATATCGCCGGTGCCGTGGCCCAGGGGGCACGGATCTGCTGCGGCGGGCGGCGGGCGGCGGGCTTCCCGACGGACCTGTTCGCCGAGCCGACCGTGCTGGACGGCGTCACCCCGGGCATGGCGATCGAGCAGGAGGAGACGTTCGGCCCGGTGGTGCCTGTGGTCGAGGTGCGCTCGGCTGATGAGGCCCTGGAGCTGACCAACGCTTCGCCGTTCGGCCTGACCGCGGCGGTGTTCACCGAGGACCTGGAGCGGGGCCTGGCGTTCGCCGAGCGGGCCCGGGCAGGCTGGGTCAACATCAACGCCTCGACCAACCTGTGGGAGTCGCAGCTCCCGTTCGGTGGCCGGGCCGGGAGCATCAGCGGCACCGGCCGGGTCGGCGGCACCTACCCCATGGACACGTTCACAGAACCGAAGACGATCACGTTCCCTGCGCCCTCGTTCGAGGGTGGCCGGACGTGACCGGCCCGTCCTACCTCGGCCTGCCGGTGAGCGAGTTCCTGAGCCAGCTGGCGGGGCCCGAGCCCGCGCCCAGCGGCGGGGGCGCCGCGGCCTTGGCCGTGAGCATGGCCGCCGGGCTGTGTGCCATGGCCGCACGGCTGTCGTCGCGCCAGCTCACCGACGCCGGCGACCTGGCCACCGCGGCCCAGCGCACGACGGACAGGGCCGCCGCGCTCATCCAGGCCGACGCCGGCGCCTACGGAGCCGTGATCGCCGCGCAGCGGCGGCAGGACGGTGACGCCGGGACCCGGCGGCGCGAGATCGCCGCGGCGCTGTCGGCCGCCGCCGACGTCCCGATGGAGATCGTCCAACTCGCGGTCCCCGTGGCCAGGCTCGCCGCCCGGCTGGCGGCCGACGGCAACCCGAACCTGCGCGGCGACGCGATCACCGGGGCCCTGTTGGCCGAGGCCGGCGCCCGCTCCGCGGCGATCCTGGTCGGGATCAACCTGGCCGGCGCCGATGACGACCGCACCGCCCGCGCCGCCCAGCTGGCCAAGGAAGCCGCATCCTTCGCCGCCGAAGCGACGGCTCAGAAATAACGGCGGCCGCGGTTAGACTCCCGGGTGACCGGAAGGATTCCATATGCCTGACGAGCTTGACGAGATAAGAAGGCGCTTAGAGACCTGGAGAGCCGGATGGACTCCGAATCCGACCTCAGGGCAATGATGGATCTTGACCAGGCATCGCTGACGGCACGGCTCGACGCCCAGGACAACCTGCTGCGCGCACTGAGCATCACCCAGAGCGACCACACATCAAGGCTCACCCGCCTGGAAGAAGGCCAGCGCAGCCTCGCAGAAGGCCAGCACAGCCTCGAAGGAGGGCAGCGCCGGCTGGAGAGTACGGTCGGCCGCGTCGAGATCGGCATCCAGACGATCCTCACGCTGCTGCAGGACGGCAACTAAACGCGGACGGCGCCAGGGGCTCAGGTCTCCTTGCCGTAGTCGACGCCGAGCCAGTGCTCGGGCGTCATCCGGACGACCAGATCCTCAGCTGCCGAGTCGGGTTCGCTCGCCATGTACCGGTCGCCGCCCTCGCGGCCCAGGTAGCGGCGGGCCATGGCCAGGCGCTCGTCGAACTCGACCTCCTCGAGCACGACCGGTCCTTCGACGCTGACGTACCGGTAGGGCGGGGCCTCGTCCTGGGCGCACAGGCTCATCCGGCCCGCGGCGCGGAGGGCCCGCGCCTTGCGCGAGTCGCGGCCGGTGATCACGCTGACCAGGCCGCCGGGCTGGTAGTCGTACCAGACCGGCACTGTGATCGGCCCGCGCTCCCCTTCCCCCTGCACTGCGGCCACGCTGAATATCCCGACGTGCAGGCCGGCCAGGAACTGCTCCCGCTCGGCAGCGCTCATCGTGAACGACATGACCGGCTCCCTTGCTCGACGCGGCCAGGCTAGCGGCCGGTGGCGGCCTCGATCACTTGCAGGGTGGCCAGGGAGGGATCCGCGGCGTACGCGATGCGACCGCCGTCGGCACGGACCTCGCGCAGTGCGTTCAGGGCCTCTGAAGTGATCAGTTCTCCGGGCGCGAGCACCGGAACGCCGGGCGGGTAGGGCGCGATCAGCTCCGCGCTGACGCGGCCGACCGCGGAGTCGGCGGCGACCGTCTCGTTCGGGGCGAAGAACGCCTCCCGGGGCGCGAGGACCGTCTGCGGCACGACGGACCACGCCGCCGCGGTTTCGAGATGCCGCGGCGCGGCCCGGTGCCGCTCGATGACCTCGATCAGCGTCTCGACGAACCTGGCCACCTGGTCCTCGTCGTCGGCGATCACCGGGATCGGCACCAGGGTGTCGCGGTCGGCCATCTCCACCATCATGCCGGCCGCGATCAGGTCGTTCTCGATCGCGTAGCCGTTCGCTCCGGTGCCCGCCAGCAGCACGACCAGCTTGGTCGGCTCGACGCCGGGCCCGTCCAGCACCTCGAGCCCGGGAACCTGCCGCAGCCGGTGCCTGGCCGCCGCCACCGAGCGCAGCAGCCGGGCACACAGCTCCTTGCCGTCGCGCGCCAGCAGGGCCCGGGCGGCGTCGATGCTCGCCATGATCGAGCCGGTCGGGCTGGTCGTGTGGGTGGCCTCGAACGCCCGGTCCAGCCGAGCCGCGTCCAGCAGCCCGGTCCTGGCCAGCACCAGCGCGCCCTGGGTGTAGGCGGGCAGGGCCTTGTGCGCGCTGGTCACCATCGCGTCAGCGCCCGCGGCGAGCGCGTGCGACGGCAGGTCGGGGTGGAAGCCGAGGTGGGCGGCCCAGGCCGCGTCCACGACCAGGGGCACCCCGGCCTCGTGCGCGGCGGCGGCGTGTCCGGCCAGGTCGCCGATCGTCCCCACGTAGGACGGGTCGCCGAGGAACACCGCGCACGCCCCGGGGTGCGCGGCGAGCGCGTCCCGCACCGTGTCCACGGCGACCGCCGCGGGCAGCCCGCTCCCCGGGTCCATTTCCGGCCGCACCCACACCGGGCGCAGCCCGGCCAGCACCAGGCCGAGGAGCAGCGACCGGTGCAGGATGCGGGTGATGATCACTTCCTGGCCCGGTGAGCCCACGGCCAGGGCCAGCGCCTGGTTACCGTGCGTCGACCCGGCCACGGAGAACCGGCACCAGTCCGCGCCCCACAGCCGCGCGGCCCTGGCCTCACCGTCGGCCCTCAGCGAGTCCGCGTGCTTGATGGTGTCCAGGCCGCCGTAGAACGGGGCGTCGCCCGCCACCACCGACCCCACGAGGTCCTGGCGCTGCTTGTGCCCGGGCACGCCCATGGGCAGGAGCTCGCCGGCCGCCACCCGGCCGGTGTACGTCAGCCAGGCGTCGAGCAGCGGGGCGTCGCGCCGCAGCCCGCGCGGATCCCGCGGG
Source organism: uncultured Actinomycetota bacterium (assembly GCA_963844655.1). Taxonomy (GTDB): domain Bacteria; phylum Actinomycetota; class Actinomycetes; order Streptosporangiales; family Streptosporangiaceae; genus JASHPR01. The sequence continues at coordinate 992,966 of CAWJPA010000004.1, forward strand.
TCGGTTGTCTCGGGCAGGTCGGGAGAGCCGCTCGGGCCGTTATGAGGCATCCGCCTAGTCTGCCTGACCAGGCCCGATTACTCACCGGTACCTCCGGGCGTAACAGAAAGAGCGGATCTTGTCTGGCCAGAGCGGGCAAACCGGGAGTGCGGCGCCGATGAGAGTGCACACATTTGTTCTTCCTGTCATGGCTTTTATCACCTCTACACCTGGCGTTCAGGTGCAAAACTGTGCCGGTGGAACCAGATGTGCCTCGGTCCGCCCCCGAGAACAGCGGCACTTATGCGGTCACTCTGCTTTACCAGGAGCCACCACCTGACCTGCGATCCGGAGCGTGGGTGGCCGCCCTGCCCGCTCAGATCGAGGCCACGCCGACGGGAGACGGCTTGGCTCTGGCCGACCTCGGGCGCACGGTGACCTATACCGGCCAGACCGGCCCGGCCATGTCGGTGGTGATGCCGTGCGCGGTCCTTCCCGACCCCCAGACGCTCACCGACGCCCTGTCCCAGACGTGGACCTGGCCCGGGGCGGCCGACGCGGTCGCCGATCTCCGTTCCGCCGTCTATATCGGCGAGCTGATGGGCCGGTTCATGCCGCATCAGGAGCGGCTGGAGACTTTACTGCCGGTGATCTCGGGGATCGTGCGGACCACGCAGCCCTCCGCGGTGCTGTGGCATCCGGCCGGCTACCTGGCCGAGCCGCGCCAGGTAGTCGATCAGGTCCGGGACGTGCTGTTCAACGTGCGGCTGTTCCGGATCGAGGGCACGTCGCCAGGGGCCGTGCTCATGGACACCATGGGGCTCGCCCCGCTCGGCCTGCCCGACCTGCAGTGCAAGGCCAGGAACCTGGAGCCGGGACGGCTCGCGGCCCAGCTGAAGAACCTGGCCCAGTACCTGCTGGACCAGGGCGACGTCATCCTCGACGGGCACACGGTGGAGGGGACGGAGCCGGGCAGTGCCTGGCGGGCGTCACGGGTCTGCGCGATCGCCGAGCCGCCGCGGCAGGTCCTCGACCTCGACCCCGGGCCTCAGCACGCGGTGTAAGGCTAAGTCCTGTTCCGGGCCCGCCGCGGGCTGGTGGCGGTAGAACGGGGCGTCGGACGGCGGCAGCGGGGTGTGGCCCAGGATCAGGTCGGCCGCCTTCTCCGCGATCATCATGACCGGCGCGTAGATGTTGCCGTTGGTGACGTAAGGCATCACCGACGCGTCCACCACCCGGAGCCCGTCAACCCCGTGCACCCGCAGAGACGACGGATCCACCACGGAGCCCTCGCCGGTGCCCATCGCGCAGGTGCAGCTCGGGTGCAGCGCGGTCTCGCCGTCGTGGCGCACCCAGTCGAGAATCTGCTCGTCGGTCCGCACGTCCGGCCCGGGGGACAGCTCACCGCCGTTGTACTCGTCGAAGGCGGGCTGGGACAGGATGTCGCGGGCTACGTGAATGGCTTCCACCCACTCCCGCCGGTCGGCCGGGGTGGACAGGTAGTTGAACCGGAGCGCGGGGTGGACCGCGGGGTCGGCCGAGGTGATCCGCACCGACCCCCGGGAGTCGGAGTACATCGGCCCGATGTGCACCTGGTAGCCGTGCCCGCCGGCCGGGGCCGAGCCGTCGTAGCGGATGGCGATGGGCAGGAAGTGGAACATCAGGTTCGGGTACGCGACGTCGTCGTTGCTGCGGGCGAAGCCGCCGCCCTCGAAGTGGTTGGTCGCCCCGGGACCGCTGCGCAGGAACAGCCAGCGCGCCCCGACGCCCGGCCGGTTGCGCCACTTGAGCGCGGGCGCCACCGAGACCGGGAGCTTGGAGGAGTGCTGAACGTAGACCTCCAGGTGATCTTGCAGGTTCTCGCCCACGCCCGGCAGGTGGCTGACCACCTCGATGCCGAGGTCGCGCAGCAGGCCGGCGTCTCCCACCCCGGACAGCTGCAGCAGCTGGGGGGAGTTGATCGCGCCGCCGCACAGGATGATCTCCTTGGCCCGCACCCGCTGCACGGCGTTGTTCCTGACGAACTCGACCCCGACCGCCCGCCCCTTCCTGAAGATGATCTTCGTAACGAACACCCGGCAGGCGACCGTGAGGTTGCTGCGCCACATGACCGGGTGCAGGTAGGCCCGGGCGGCGCTGAGCCGCCGGCCGCGGTGCACGTTGCGGTCGAAGGCGGCGAAGCCCTCCTGCCGGTAGCCGTTCACGTCGTCGGTGAGCGGATACCCGGCCTGCTGCACGGCGGCGAAGAACGCGGTGAACAGGGGGTTGGTGGCCGGGCCGCGCTCGAGCACCAGCGGGCCCTCGGTGCCACGGTACTGGTCGCCCCCGGCCAGGCAGTTCTCCATCTTCCTGAAGTACGGCAGGCAGTGCGCGTAGTCCCAGGCGCCCATGCCGGGGTCGGCGGCCCAGCGCTGGTAATCCAGGGCGTTGCCGCGCTGGAAGATCATGCCGTTGATGCTGCTCGAGCCGCCGAGCACCTTGCCGCGGGCGTGGTACACACGGCGCCCGTTCATGAACGGCTCGGGTTCTGACTCGTACTGCCAGTCGTAGAGGCGGTTGCCGATGGGTATGGTCAGCGCGGCCGGCATGTGGATGAACACATCCCAGATGTAGTCCGGCCGGCCCGCCTCGAGCACCAGCACCCGGTGGCCAGGATCGGCCGAAAGCCGGTTCGCCAGCGCGCTGCCTGCCGAGCCGCCGCCGATGATCACGAAGTCATACGGCGCCGGAGACGGCGATACCTCGCCAGTCAGCTGTTCAGCACTCATTTCGGGATGCTATATCGCGGTGTTGGCCTCGGGGGGGCGACCCCCCCAGACCCCCCGGTGCAGCCTCTGATGCTGTGTCGCATTCGGAACATGTCGTTGGCTTTCGCGTAACGGGAATTTGGCCTGCCCGTTCGGGGAAGGATGCGCACATGACAGCAGAAGACATAGGGCCGGGCAGCGTACCAGCCGGCGGCCTGGGCCAGCAGCCGGGCGACCCCCTGTGGGAGTTCTCGCCGTACCCCCCGATCGCCGACTACGGCTTCCTGTCCGACTGTGAGGTCACGGCGCTGGTCGCGCCGAGCGGCTCCGTCGAGTGGATGTGCCTGCCGCGGATGGACAGCCCGAGCATCTTCGGGTCCATACTCGACCGGGACGCCGGCTGGTTCCGGTTCGCGCCGGAGGACATCGCCGTGCCGGCCGACCGCAGGTACCTGCCGGGCACCATGGTCCTCGAGACCAGCTGGGACTGCGACGAGGGCTGGATCATCGTGCGGGACTGCCTGGTGATGGGCCCGTGGCGGCACGAGCACCCGGAGCGCACCACCCACGTCCGGCCGCCGACCGACTACGACGCCGAGCACACCCTGCTGCGGATGGTGCGCTGCGTGAACGGGTCAGTTCAGCTGACCATGGACTGTGAGCCCGTGTTCGACTACGGGCGGACGCGAGCCCGCTGGAGCCACACCGACCAGGGCTACCACCAGGCCATGATCCGGCCAGCGAAGGGGGAAGGGGAGGCCGGTGGGGACCTGCGGCTGACCCTGACCTCCGACATCCGGATCGGCCTGGAAGGGCCGAGCGCGCGGGGCCGCACCCTGCTGCGCGAGGGCGACACCCGGTTCTGCGCCCTGTCCTGGGGCAGCCGGACCCCGCCCGCGGACTACGAGGAGGCCTACCAGCGCCTGACCTGGACCGCGCATCACTGGCAGCACTGGCTGGCCCGGGGCGACTTCCCCGACCACCGCTGGCGCCCCTACCTCACCCGCAGCGCGCTGACACTCAAGGGCCTCACGTTCGCCCCGACCGGCGCGATCGCGGCGGCCGCGACCACGTCGCTGCCGGAGACCCCGCGCGGCGAGCGGAACTGGGACTACCGCTACAGCTGGATCAGGGACGCCACATTCGCGCTCTGGGGCCTGTACACGCTCGGGTTCGAATGGGAGGCCAGCGACTACTTCGCGTTCATCACCGACCTGGTCGAGCGCGACCGGGGCAACCTGCAGATCGTCTACGGCATCGACGGCCGGTGTGACCTCGACGAGCAGGAACTCGACCACCTGCACGGCTACCAGGGCGCTAAGCCGGTCCGGGTCGGCAACGCCGCGTACCGGCAGCAGCAGAACGACGTGTGGGGCGTGGTGCTCGACTCCCTGTACCTGCACACGAAGTCCAGGGACCGGCTCGACGAGCGGGTCTGGGACATGGCCAGGCACCAGGTCGAGCACGCGCTGGAGCACTGGCGCGAGCCCGACCGCGGGATCTGGGAGATCCGCGGCGAGCCCAAGCACTTCACCTCGTCGAAGCTGCTGTGCTGGGTGGCGGCCGATCGCGGGGCACGGCTGGCCAGGCTCCGCGAGGACACCGACACCGCCCGGCAGTGGCAGAAGGCCGCGGACGAGATCCACGCCGACATCTGCGCGAACGCGCTCGACGAGCGCGGCGTGTTCTGCCAGCACTACGAGACCAGCGCGCTCGACGCCTCGGTGCTGCTGATGCCGCTGGTCCGGTTCCTGCCCTCAGGTGACGAGCGGATCCGGGCCACGGTGCTGGCCATCGCGGACGAGCTGACCCGGGACGGGCTGGCGCTCCGCTACCAGGTCGGCCAGACCGACGACGGCCTGGCCGGCGAGGAGGGGACGTTCACCATCTGCTCGTTCTGGCTGGTGTCCGCGCTGGCGGAGATCGGCGAGCACCGCCGGGCCCGGGACCTGTGCGAGAAGATCCTTTCCTACGCGAGCCCGCTGCTGCTGTACGCGGAGGAGATCGACCCGCGGTCAGGGCGTCATCTGGGCAACTTCCCGCAGGCGTTCACGCACCTCGCGCTCATCAACGCGGTCATGCACGTGGTCAGGAACGAGCTGCTGGCGGAGCGGGTGGCCGCGGGCAGCGACGCCACCTCGACGCCGCGGCTGCGCTAGTGAGCGCCACGGTGACCCTCGAGCCCTGGGGCGCCGGCGACCTGCCGCTGCTCGAGCGGCTGATGGGCGATCCGCGCATGACCGAGCACCTCGGCGGCCCCGAGAGCCCGGACAAGCTGCGCGAGCGTCAGAGCCGCTACGAGCGTCTCGAGGGCGGCGATCGCATGTTCAAGATCGTCGAGGTGGCGAGCGGCACCAGCGCAGGCTCGGTCGGCTTCTGGACGAAGGAGTGGCGCGACGAGCAGGTCTGCGAGGTCGGCTGGATGGTCGTGCCGGAGTTCCAGGGCCGCGGCATCGCGGTGGCGGCGACCGCGCAGGCGATCGAGCTCGCCAAGCGCGACGACAAGCACCGCTTCATGCACGCCTTCCCGAACGTCGACAACGCGCGGTCGAACGCGATCTGCCGCAAGCTGGGCTTCGAGCTGCTCGAGGCGTGCGAGTTCGAGTTCCCTGAAGGGCACTTCATGGCCTGCAACGACTGGCGCCTGGACTTGCGCGCCTAGCGGGCCCCGCCCGGGGGCCGGCCGCGACCAGGGCCTCGATCTCGGCGGCGTCCTGGAACGGCGGGAAGCCCTCGAGTACCCAGGTGACGCCGCAGCCCTCCAGGGTGGCCAGCGCGTCCGCCCGGCCGGCCGGGGGCACGTTCCGCAGCGCGCACCGGACGACCAGGTCATGGCTGGCCGGGGCACCCAGCCGGACCAGTTCGGCCTGCAGCGCGGTCAGGTCGTCGGCGGCGGGCACATTCGGCGCGTCCGAGACACCGAAGATCGGGAAGCAGCCCTGCACCCGGGCGGCCCGGGCCAGCGGCTTGAGCTTCGGCCACCGGCACGCGGCCCAGATCGGCACCGGTTCCTGCACCGGCCGGGGCAGGAACGGCGTGGACTGCACGGTCAGCCCGTCGCCCGCATAGCTGACGTCCTCCCCGCTGAGCAGGCGGCGCAGTACCTCGAGCGACTCGTCCAGGATGAGACCCCGCTGCCGGGCGGCGTCGACCTCGCCGAACGAGCTGAACTCCTTCCAGCCGTCGTCGCCGAGCCCGATGCCGACCACGAGCCTGCCGCCGGACAGCAGGTCCAGCGCGGCGATCTGGCGGGCCATCACCCAGGGCCGCCGCCGCGAGAGCGGTGTCACCATGGCCCCGAACCTGATCTCCCGGGTGGCGGTCGCGATCGCGGCCATGGTGATCCAGGGGTCAGACACCGGCACGCCCGGCTCGGACAGCATGTGATCCCACAGGAAGAGCCCGGACCAGCCCGCCTCCTCGGCCACAACGGCCAGGTTGGCGACCCGGCCCGGATCGGCGAGCTCACCGAACGGCGCTACGAACAGCCCGAGCCTCATCCGTGTCCCTTCTCGTCGTCCTGGCCGGCCGCCGCGGTGCGGCGCTGCGCACCGGGCCGCGCGTCCAGCCAGCGCTGCCCGAGCGCGGCCAGCGCTTCTGGGGTGATCTCGCCGTTGATCCGGAGCCTGGCCAGGCCGCCGTCGGGGATCACGTCGAGCCGGACGTGGGTGGCCACGGCCGGGTCATCGACGACAAACCGGTGCCGGGTGTCGGGCTGAAGCCGCGTCACCGGCAGCACCTCCCGCCATAGCGAGTCCGGAATGGGCACGGCAGGATCGGGAACAGCGCCAGGAACGCCGGGCGGAACAGCCAGGCCGCCGCCGGCCGGCACGCCCCGCGCGTCCGCGGCAGCCAGCCCGGCCCAGCCAGGGGCGTTGCCCACGAAGCACGAGGTATCAACCTCGATATTATGCAGCGCCCCGGGCGCGGCCAGGGCCAGGATGACGTAGTCGTGGCCGGGTCCGCGGCGCCGCGCGTTCTCCCAGCCCTCCCCCGTGCTGGCGGCGCGGCCGGGCAGGATCAGGTTCGACGCCGACGCGTAGAACGCGTCCGAGCAGCCGACCACCAGGCCGCCGTGCTCCATCGCCGCCAGGTCGACGGTGCCGGCCAGGAACCGCGGATCGGGCTGCGCCACGCCGTGCACCCGGAACCTGGCCACCCCGCCGTCCGGGTAGATCGACAGCCGCACGTGGGTCCACCGGCGCCGGTCCGCGACCGGGTACGCGTTCGCGGTGTCGCCCTGGGCGCCGGCCGGGGGCACGAGCGTCTGCCAGTCCAGGACGGCCAGCTCATCCGGGGACGGGTACCCCTCGGCCCCGACCGCCTCCACCGAGATCTGCGGCGGGTAGTTGCCGCGGAAGAACGCCGTATCGACCACCACGCCGTGCACGATCCCCGGCACCCCGAGCCGCACGACCGCGTGGTCGTGCCCGCCCTCGCGGCGGCGCGCGGTCTCCCAGCCGTCGTAAACCTTGCCCCGGTTGCCGTACTCCTCCGTGGCGAAGACCGGCGCGCCGGGCTTGACCAGGTTCTCCTTCTCCGCGAACAGCTCGTCGCTGGCCGCGACCACCCCGCCGCCGAGCAGCCGGGAGGCCAGGTCGGGCAGGCTCGTGAAGTCGCTCTCGGTCATGGCGCCGTTCCTCTCGTCAGCAGCCGCCCGGCGGGCCGTGGGCCGGGCACGGGCGCGCCCCGCAGCCAGGTCCGGCGCACCACGCCGTGCAGCCGCTGGCCCGCGTACGGGGTTAGCCGGTGGCGGTGGTACAGCCGCTCCGGCTCCACCGTGAAGCTGTCCTCGGGCGCGAACGCCACCAGGTCCGCGTCGCCGCCCGGCGCGATCCGGCCCTTGCCCGCCACCCCCGCGAGGTCGGCGGGGCCCGATGCCATCCAGCGGACGACGTCATCGAGCGCCAGGCCGCGCTGGCGCGCCTGGGTCCAGACCACGGGCAGCGCCAGCTGCACCGACGAGATCCCGCCCCAGGCCGCGCCGAAATCGCCACGGTTCTTGTCACCACGGTCCTGGAGCTTCAGCGCGGGCGGGCAGGGTGAGTGATCAGAGACCACGCAGCCGATGATCCCGTCGGCCAGTGCCTGCCAGAGCCGCTCGCGGTTGGCGCGCTCGCGCACCGGCGGGCAGCACTTGAACTGCGTGGCGCCGTCCGGGATGTCCTCCGCGGCCAGCGCCAGGTAGTGCGGGCAGGTCTCCGCGGTGACACCGGGAGCGCCGGCGACCAGCCCGATCGCGTCCGCCGCGGACAGGTGCAGCACGTGCGCCCGCGCCCCGGTGCGCCCGGCCAGGTCGATCACCTGGCCGATCGCGGCCACCTCGGCCGAGGGGGGCCGCGACCGCAGGAACGGGCCGTAGCCCCGTCCGGCGGGCGGCGGCGCGGCCGCCAGGACCGCGGCGTCCTCGGCGTGCACGATCACCAGGCTGCCCAGTGCGGCCGCCTCCGCCATCACTCCGGCCAGGCCGGCCCGGTCAACCGGCGGGAACTCGGTCACCCCGGAATCAGCCAGAAAGACCTTGAAGCCGAACGCTCCGGCCGCGTGCAACTCGCCCATCCGGCCGGTGCTCCCGGGCACGGCCCCACCCCAGAAACCGACGTCCACATGGATCTGACCGGCCGCGGACTCCCGCTTGACCTGGAGGGCCGCGGCGTCGGTGGTGGGCGGGATCGAGTTCAGCGGCATGTCGATGATCGTGGTGATCCCGCCGGCCGCGGCCGCCCTGGTGGCCGACGCGAAGCCCTCCCAGTCGGTCCGGCCGGGCTCGTTGACGTGGACGTGCGTGTCCACCAGGCCGGGCAGCAGCACCTCGTCGCCGGCCAGAACGACCTCGTCCGCTCCCGCGACGTCGTAGGGCCCGACCTCGGTGACCGTGCCCTGTCTGACCCGTACGGAGGCCGGGCGGGTGCCGCCGGGCAGCACGGCGCGGCGCGCCCTGATCACCAGGTCGGTCACGTCAGTGGCCCGCCGGCGCGGCCAGTGCGTCGAGACCGGCCCGGTCGAGGCCGGTCAGCGCCGCGATCTCGGGTTCGGTGATCGCACCGCAGTCCAGGCCGCGGGCCAGGTATCCGGCCAGGGCCCGGGCAGTGGCCGGCTCTTCGAGCACCCGGCCCGGCGTGCGCTCGGTGTAGCCCCGCAGCCGGGCGGCCGCCGCGGGCAGCCCCTCGCGGAAAAAGCCGAACGTGGCCGCGTACCGGCTGGCCAGCTGCGCCGGGTGCAGATCCCAGCCCTGGTAGAACCCGCGCTCCAGGGACCGGCGCACCAGCCGCGCGTGCAGGCCCCAGGCCTCAAGGACCTCCTCTCGCCCGCCCTCGGGCAGCACGTTCGACGAGCCGTCGCTCAGCCTGACCCCGGTGCCCGCCGCCGCGACCTGCATCACCGCCCGGGCGTAGTCGGCCACCGGGTGCGCCATGCTCTGCTGCTGGGCCGCGATCCCCAGCGCCGCGCTGTAGTCGTAGGTGCCGTAGTGCAGCCCGGTCAGGCGGCCCTCGGCCGCGTGCACGCACCGGGCGATGACCGCGGTCCCGTCCGCGCCGATGATCACCTGAGGGGTCTCCACCTGCACCTCGAACAGCAGCGCGCCTGGTACCTGGCCGTGGGCCTGCTCCAGGCGGGCGCACAGCCGCGCCATCGCGGTCACCTGGTCCGCCGAGGTCACCTTGGGCAGCGTGACCACGAACCCAGCCGGGAGCGGGCCCCGGGCCAGCAGTTCGGCCAGGAACAGGTCCAGCGTGCGGATCGCCCGCTGGCGGGTCGGCCGCTCCAGGCTCTTGCAGCGCAGCCCGGTGAACGGCGGCGTGGTGCCGGCCTCGGCCGCCAGGCAGGCGGCCGCGGACCGCGCGTCCGCGTCCTCGTCGATGCCGTGATACCCGTCCTCGAAGTCGAGCCTGAGGTCCTCGATGGGCTCGGCGGCGAGCTTGGCCAGCACCAGGGGCTGCACGTCCGCGGCCAGGCCGTCCGGCAGTCCCATCACCCGGCCGAGCTCGGCCGGGCCCGGCGCCCAGGTCTCGAGCGAGGTCAGGGCCTGCCGCCCCCACTGCGCGGCCAGGCCGGGGGCGAACCTCTCGGCGGGCAGGTACACGGTGTGCACCGGCTGCCGGCCGGGCCGCGGCCCCGGGTAGCCCTCGGCCAGCGCCCGGTCGGCCGCGGCGAGCGCCTGGTCGGCCTCGGCCAGCATCGCGTCCAGCCGGGCCGCGCTCGGCCCGGACGGGTGAGCCGGGTCGGGCGACCCGGTGGTCACGCGGTACCCGTGATGTGCTCTGGCCTGATGGGGATGCGGGACAGGTCGAGCCCGGTGGCGGCGCGGATCGCGGCCGCGACCGCCGGGCCGGAGGAGATCGTCGGCGGCTCCCCCACGCCGCGCAGGCCGTAGGGGGCGTGGGGGTCCGGGTACTCCAGCACCTCGATCCGCATCGGCGGCATGTCCAGGATCGTGGGGATGAGGTAGTCGGTGAACGAAGGGTTGGCGATCCGCCCGTCCCTGACCTGGATCTCCTCCATGATGGCCAGGCCCAGCCCCTGGGCGGTGCCGCCGTGGATCTGGCCCTCCACCGCCTGCGGGTTCATGGCCTTGCCCACGTCCTGGGTGCAGGCCAGCTCGATGACCTTGACCAGGCCGAGGTCGGTGTCCACGTCGACCACCGCCCGGTGCGCGGAGAACGCGTACTGGACGTGCGCGAAGCCCTGGCCGGTCTCGGCGTCCAGCGGGTACGTGGGCCGGTGCCGCCACTCCAGGGTCTCCTCGAGCACCTCGTCGCGGACGACCTCGGCGATCGAGACCAGCGCGCCCTCGGCGTCGCAGACCACCTGGCCGCCCTCCAGCCGCAGGCCGGCCACCGTGCGGCCGAGCCGGCGCTGGGCCAGGCCGAGCACCTGCTCGGCGACGCGCTCGCACGCGGCCTTGACCGCGCCGCCGGTCACGTACGTCTGGCGGGACGCGGACGTCGAGCCGCCGGAGCCGACCTGGGTGTCCACCGGGTGGATCAGAACCTGGTCCACCCCCAGTTCGGTGCGGCAGATCTGCTGCTCGATGGTGACCAGGCCCTGGCCCACCTCGGCCGCGGCCGTGTGCACGGTCGCCACCGGCTCGCCGCCCATGACCTCGAGCCGGACCCGGGCCGTCGAGTAGTCGTCGAAGCCCTCGGAGAAGCCGACGTTCTTGTAGGCCACGGCGTAGCCGATGCCGCGCGCGACGCCCTCGCCGTGCGTGGTGTTCGACACCCCTCCTGGCAGCGTGCGCAGGTCGGGTGGGCCGCCGTTCGCCGACAGCGGGGCGGGCAGCGGCATGACCTCCAGGCGGCGGAGCAGTTCGGCCACCGGGGCCGGGCTGTCCACGATCTGCCCGGTCGGGGCCTCACTGCCCAGGCTCATCGCGTTGCGGCAGCGCAGCTCGACCGGGTCCAGCCCCAGTTCCGCGGCCAGCTTGTCCATCTGCGCCTCGTAGGCGAACGCGGTCTGCACAGAACCGAACCCGCGCATCGCGCCGCACGGCGGGTTGTTGGTGTAGACGCCGTACGTGTCCACACGCACGTTCGGCACCACGTACGGCCCGAGGCCCATCGTGCCCGCGTTGCCGACCACGGCCGGGGTGCTCGAGGTGTACGCGCCGCCGTCGAGGTAGATCTCCGCGTTGATGAAGACGAGCGTGCCGTCCCGGTTGGCGCCGTGCTCGAACCGCATGGTGGCCGGGTGCCGGTGCACGTGGCCGAAGAACGACTCCTCGCGGTTGTAGACCATCTTGACCGGCTTGCCGGTGTGCAGGGCCAGCATGCACGCGTGCACGTGCATGGACAGGTCCTCGCGGCCGCCGAACGCCCCGCCGACCCCGGCCAGGACCAGCCTGACCTTCTCGGGCGGCAGGCCGAGCGCGGCGCAGATCTGCCTCTGGTCGACGTGCAGCCACTGCGTGGCCACGTACAGGTCGATCCCGCCCTCCCCGTCGGGCACGGCCAGGCCCGCCTCCGGGCCGAGGAACGCCTGGTCCTGCATGCCGACCTGGTAGGCCCCGGTCACCACGACGTCCGCGGACGGTGCGGGGTCGCCCTTGCGGAGCTTGAGGTGACGGACCAGGTTGCCCTGGGGATGCAGCTTCGGCGCGGTACCGGCGAGCGCGGCCACGGCGTCGGTCACCGGCGTGAGCACCTCGTACTCCACGGCGATCTTCTTGGCCGCCTGCCGGGCGATCTCCGGGTGGTCGGCGGCGACCAGGGCCACCGGCTCCCCCTGGTAGCGGACCACGCCGGAGGCCAGCACCGGCTGGTCGGCCAGCTCCAGGCCGCACGCGTTGGCGCCGGGCACGTCCTCGTGGGTGAGCACGGCGTAGACCCCGCTGGTGGCCAGCGCCTGGCCGATCCCGATCGAGCTGATCTTCGCGTAGGGATGGGGGCTGCGCAGCGTGACACCCCAGATCATGTCGTCCATCCACAGGTCGCTGCCGTAGGCGAACTGCCCCGTGACCTTTGGCGTCGCGTCGGGCCTGCGCGCGCTGTCGCCGATGCCCCCCGGCGCCTCGCGCCGCACACCGGGCGCGGGAGCCTTGGTGGGCGCGTGCGTCGGCGTGCTCACGGCGTCCTGCTGCTGCGCCAGCGTGCGTTCGTGACCTGGCCGCTGTGTTGCCTCGCCATCAGCCCACTGTAAAGCCGGTGGGCGTCACACGGGTCACAGCCTTGTCGCCTGCCCCGGGCTCCGGGTACCGTCCGCAGGGCCAGAAGGAGGATGCCAAGTGCAGGAACTGGGCGGCGTGCTGCCGGTCTTCCAGACGCCACTGCGCGACGACGGCGAGGTCGACCGCGCCACCCTGGAGAGAGAGTTCGACTGGCTGTTCGCGAACGGCGCCGACGGTGTCGTGTTCGCGATGGTCTCGGAGGTGCTCAGGCTCGCGTCCGACGAACGGGACGAGCTGGCCACCCTGACCTGCCAGCTCGCCCGGGACCGGGGGGTCTGTGTGATCAGCGTCGGCGCGGAGTCGACGAAGATCGCGGTCCGGCACGCCCGGCATGCCAGGGACGCCGGAGCGCACGCGGTCATGGCCACGCCGCCGATGCTGCAGCCGCTCGGCGACGATCAGCTGTTGCGCTACTTCACCACGATCGCGGCGAGCGTCGACATCCCGCTCATCGTCCAGGACGCGAGCGGTTACGTGGGCAACTCCCTGCCGGTGGAGCTGCAGGCCCGGCTGCACAGCGAGCTCGGCGACCGGGTGCTGTACAAGCCCGAGGCGCCGCCGGTCGGCCTGCGGCTCACCCGGCTGCGTGACGCCACCGGCCAGCGGGCCAGGGTGTTCGAGGGCAACGGCGGCCTGTACCTCATCGACAGCTTCCGGCGGGGCGCGATCGGCACCATGCCGGCGGCCGATCTGATCTGGGCCATTTCCGCGCTCTGGCGGGCGCTGTGCGCCGGTGATTTTGCCCGTGCCTACCGGGTGGCCGGCCCGCTGGCCCAGATGGTCGCGCTGCAGACGAGCCTCGACAGCTTCATCGCGGTCGAGAAGCACCTGCTGGTCCGCCAGGGCATCTTCCCGTCCAGCGCCGTGCGCGAGCCGGCCGCCGAGGTCCTCGACGCCCACGGCCGCGATGAGGTCGACCGGCTGATGGATATGCTCCGCGCGGTGGTCGATGATGTCTGAGAGCCAGCCGCACGAGGTCGTCACGGCGGGTGAGCCGATGGCGCTGCTGCTGGCCGAGGGCCAGCGGCCGCTGCGCGATGCCGACCGGTTCATCCGGAGCGTCGCCGGGACCGAGAGCAACGTCGCCATCGGCCTCGCGCGGCTCGGGCACCGGGTCGCGTTCACCGGGCGCATCGGGACGGACGCCGCTGGCGAATGGGTCAGGCAGGCCCTGCGGGCCGACGGGGTGGACACCGGGTGGCTGCGGGACGATCCCGGCCATCCCACCGGGCTGATCCTGCGGGACTACCCGGCGGGCCGGCCGGTCTCGGTCTCCTACTACCGGACGAACAGCGCCCCGTCGGCGCTGACGCCGGAGGACGCGGACCCGGACCTGATCGCCGGCTGCCGCGTGCTGTTCGTCACCGGCATCACGGCCATGCTGTCGTCATCGGCGGCCCGTTTCGTCGAGCACGCGGTCGGCCTCGCCCGCGAGGCCGGCACGCACGTCGTCTTCGACCTCAACGTCCGGCTGCGCCTGGGCGACGGGCCGGACTGGCGCAAGATCCTGCACCGGTACGCGGGCTGGGCCGACACGCTGCTGATCGGCCAGGACGAGCTGGAGGTGATCGGCGAGCCAGCCGACCCGCGCGACTTCCTCACCGGGGGGACGCACACGGTGCTGCTCAAGCGCGGCGCCGCCGGGGCGGCCGTGTTCACCGAGAACCTCATGCTCGAGTCCCCGGCCCGCGCGGTGCCCGTGGTGGATCCCGTCGGGGCGGGCGACGCCTTTGCCACCGGCTGGATCTCCGGCCTGCTGCGCGCGCTCAGCCCGGCCGACGCGCTGCGCGAGGCCGTCCTGATCGCCTCGCTCGCCGTCGCCGCGGCCACCGATACCGGGGGGCTGCCGACGGCCGCGGAGCGAGACCGGCTGCTCGGGGCGGAGGGAGCCGACGTTGACCGGTGACCGGCCCGGCGGCGGCGGCCAGCCCCAGGACGCGGTGCTCGGCGCCCTCCAGGCGCAGCGCGTCATGGCCATCGTGCGGGCCGGCGACGCCGGGCAGGCCTACACGGCCGCCGCCAGGCTGATCGACTCGGGCCTGCGGGCGGTCGAGGTATCGCTGAGCACGCCGCGGGCGCTGGACGCGGTCGAGCGGCTGGTGCGCCTGGCACGACGGCGCCGCGGCCGTTGGGGTCGGCACCGTGCTCGACGCCGCGGACGTGGCCCGGGCCGCCGGGATCGGGGCCAGCTTCATCGTCGCGCCGACCCTGAACCCGGCCGTGGTCGGGGCCGCTGCCGCGCACGGGCTCGCGTCCTTCCCTGGCTGCGCCACACCCAGCGAGATGTGGCACGCGGCCGGGCTGGGCGCCACCGGGGTCAAGATCTTCCCCGCGTCGCTGTGGACACCCCAGGCGCTGGCCGACCTGCTGCACGCGCTGCCCGCCCTGCGGTGCGTGCCGACCGGCGGGGTCCGGCTCGATGACATCCCGGCCTGGCTGGCCGCGGGCGCGCTCGCGGTCGGGCTGGGCTCGGCCCTGGCCGACGAGGCGGCCGTGGCCCGGGTGCTCGAGGCTGGGAGGCCGCGGGACCCGCCGCCCGTCAGCGGCCGCTGACCGCCGCTATGCTGGCCCTGGTGCGGGAGGGCACCTCCGGGTCCGCGGGAAGGACTGAGTCCACCTCCGGTTGTGGCAGTCACTCCTGGCTGGACCGGCAGAGACCGTCTCGTCCGAGCTCGGCACGCGGGCCCCGGCTCGCAGGAGACCGTCATGCCTCAGCTTCCCGATCGCCCCGACCTTGATCAGCTCCGTCGCCAGGCGCGCGAGCTGCACCGCGCCGCCGCCCAGGGCGACGCCCCCGCGCTGGAGCGCGTGCACGCGGTGTCGCCGCGGGTCACGCTGTCCGCCGCCCAGCTCGCGCTGGCCCGCGACTACGGCTTCCCCAGCTGGAACCGGCTCCGGGCCGAGGTGCAGCGCCGCCGGGCCGGGCAGGTCACTCCGCCGGCGCCGAAGGCGTGGCCGGAGATGGCCGCCGACGCGGACGAGCTGATCACCGGCCAGTACGCCGACCGGCCGCAGCTGCGCCCCATCCTGGACACGGTGCTGGCCGCGCTGCCCGCGCTGGGGCAGGGGACCGTGCAGGCCCGCAAGACCGTGGTGTCGCTGGTCTCGCCGCGCCGCACGTTCGCCGCGGTGCAGGCCACCACCAAGAGCCGGGTGGACCTCGGCCTGCGGCTGGACGGCGTCGAGCCGGGCGGGCGCGTGCTGCCAGCCAAGAACATCGCCAGCGGCACCATCAACCTGCGGATCGGGCTGAGCGAGCCCGACGACGTCGACGACGAGGTTCTGGGCTGGCTCAGGCGGGCCTACGACCAGAGCGTCGCGCCGCCCGCGCCGCGGCGCCCGGCCCGGCGCCCGGTCCCTGAGCTCGGGCCGCTGGCCGTGGTGATCGAGGGCTACGACCTGCCCGGGCTGATCTGCCAGCCGGAACCGGACGGGACCAGGCACCAGAACATCCACGTGGCGGTGCATATGAACAAGGCCCGTCAGGATCGGCCCGCGCTGGTCATGCCGGGCAGTCCCTGGCTGGCCGCCGAGCCGGTGCCCGGCGACGCCCCGTCCGCGCGGTGGGAGGTTGAGGTGACCGTCAAGCGCGGCGGCGAGGGCCTCGACTTCGGCGGCCTGTTCGTGCGCGGCGACCGCACCGACCGGCATCTGGGCCTGGCCTGGGGTGACGTGCCCGGTGACGGGACGCTGCGGCTGTTCCGCGGGGCCAAGCTCCGCCTGGTGGACGTCGACCCTGGCCTGATCGAGGACGCGATGCGGCCCGGGCGCCGGCTGGTGGCCAGGATCCGTCTCACCGACCCCAGGGGGAACCCGGTCTGCGCCCGCGTTCATCCGCCGGCCCTCACCTGGTCCGTGGAAGGGGTGTCCAGCGAACCCAGCCCGCACCAGAACACCGGCCCATCTGTCAGTTGACACTAACGTTAGTATTCACTAACGTTAGTGGTCACGGACAGGAGAGGAGACCCTCATGGGCCAGCCAGTAGCGTTCTTCGAGATCGTCAGCACCGACGCGCCGCGGGCGCAGCATTTCTACGCCGAGCTGTTCGGCTGGCAGGCCGCCGCCGACCCGGAGATGGGCGGGTACGCGCTCGTCGACACCGGTGCCGGCGAGGGCGCGATCGGCGGCGGGATCGGGCCCGCGGAAAGCCCGGCCGAGGCCGGGGTGAAGATCTACATGCGGGTCGACGACCTGGACGGCTACCTGGACCGCGCCGAGAAACTCGGCGGGCAGCAGCTGCAGCCGCCCACCGACCTGCCCGGCGGCTACGGGCGGATCGCGGTCTTCAAGGACCCGGACGGCAACGCCGTGGGGCTGTGGCAGTAACAAGGCTGTGGGCACGATGAACGTCGTGCCGGAGGTGCGCCATTAACGTCGTGCCGGAGGCGCGCAAATGAACACTGAGCCGCAGGATGACAGCGACGAGGCCACGGACGAGACCCTCCGGGCCCTGGCCGAGCCTCGCCGGCGAGCCATCCTGCGGCTCGTGGCCCGCGACGAGCTGGCCGCCGGCGAGATCGCCGCGGCCTTCGACGTGAGCAGGACCGCGGTCAGCCAGCACCTGACCGTGCTCAAGAACGCCGGGCTGCTCGCCGAACGGCGGGACGGCACCCGGCGGCTGTACCGCGCGCGGCCGGAGGGCCTGGCCGGGCTCAGGGCGTTCCTCGACGAGATGTGGGGGTCATCGCTGGACGTCGCCCGCAGGCTGGTCGAGGCCGACCGCGGGATCACCGGCGATGACCGGACCGCCAGCGCCGGGTAAGGGGCGCGCCTGCCGCCGGCCGCCCGCAGCCCGTACCGGACCCGCCGCACGGCGGGCCCAGGACAGCCGCGACGACCGGGCTCAGCGCATGACGATCGCTGTCCTGTGGGCGGTCGCGCTGGACCGGTTCCGTGACCACATACAGCTAAGGAAGGACACCAAGATGCCGCTCGACACGTCAGAGCTGAGCCGGGCCTACGCCGAGTTCGACGGCCTGGCCCGCGACGGCAGGTTCGGCCCGCCCGCCCCGGGCGAGTGGGACGCGGAGCACACGCTGGCTCATGTGGTGTCGGCCGACGCGTCCATCGCCTCGACCGTCCTCGCGGTCGTCGCGGGACAGCGTCCGGTCTACGACAACCGGGTCAACCAGGACGAGTCCAACCTGCAGTGGGTCATCAGGCAGGCGGGCGGCCTGGCGGGCCTGACCGACCTGGTACGCAGGAACGGCGAGCTGCTCTGCCTGGCCGCTGCGCAGCTCAGCGACGAGCAGCTGGACCTGCGGCTGCCGGTGCTGATCGTCTCCGACGACGAGGTCGTGGTGGACGAGCCCAGACCGCTGCGCGGCCTCATCGAGAGCATCGGGCGGGCCCATCTGCCGATGCACGCGCAGCAGCTGCGCAGCCTGCAGCTGTGATTAGCTGACCAGGACGAACAAGGGGGGAAGGCCGTGAGCCGTAATCCAGCTCCGGTGACGCCGCTGCGCCGGCCGCCGGTCCGGCAGTCGACGGTGGTGCGCAGCGACCTGCAGCACACGTTCGACGTGTTCGTGCGCACGATCGGGATCTGGTGGCCGGTCAACCCGTTCTCGGCCGGGAAGGACCGGGTGCGCGACGTCACGATCGAGCCGCGCCGCGGCGGCCGGGTCTACGAGATCTGGCAGGACGGCACCGAGGTGACCTGGGGTGAGCTGCTGGCCTGGGAACCGCCGGAACGGTTCGTGATGACCTGGACCATGACCCCGGTGCCCACCGAGGTCGAGCTCACGTTCCGGGCCCTCGGCCCGGCGCTGACTCAGGTCGCGGTCGAGCACCGGGGCTGGGAAGCGCTGTCCGACGAGCAGCTGGCCGAGGACTGCGCGCTGCCCGGCGGCTACCTGGGCGGTTCCTACGCGGCCGGGTGGACCCAGATCCTGGCCCGGATGGTCGCGGCCGCGCAGGGATAGCCGCGCACTGGCGTCCGGTTCAGCTGGCTACGGGGCGCGCAGCCAGACGGCGGGGCGGGTCCTGGCGGCCACCGCCGCGGGCGCCGAGGCCAGCAAGTTGCCCGCCACCAGCAGGGCGGCCAGCCCGAGGGCAAGCACCAGCGCCGGGACCACGGTGACCGGCACCACGCCGATCGAGCCGGCGAAGCTGCGCCAGGCCCACCGGCCCGCTATCACGCCGATCGGGCCGCCGATCAGCACGGCCACGGCCAGCGTGAACGTGGTCTGCCAGGCGATGACCGACCGGATCTGGCCCCGGGTCATGCCCATCGTCTTCAGCAGCGCGAGCTCGGTGCGCCGCCGCCGCACCGAGCCCAGCACGGTCAGGGCCAGCGACAGCACCGCCGCCGCGGCCAGGCCGATGGCCAGCGCCAGCGGCTGGCCGCCCAGGTGCTGGGCGTTGACCACCTGCGCGGCGAGCGACTGGTCGCGGTGCAGTTCGTAGGTGCCGCCCGGGGTCCGATCCGGGTTGGCCGACGTGATGTGGCTGACCAGCTGCGCGCGCTGCGCGCTGGTCGTCCCTGGGGCCAGGTCGATCGCCACCGCGGAGGGAAATGCCGGCTGCGACGCCGAGCCGGCCGCCGGATGCAGGCCGGTCACGCCCTGGGTCGCCAGCAGGGTGTCCTCGGGCAGCATCGCGCCCTGGCCGAGCGACACGTGCTCGGCGGTGGCCAGACCGAACGAGGGCAGGGTCACGGTGCCCGTGATCGTGACCGTGCGCGCGAACCTCCCGGTGCCGATCCGCACCGAATCGCCGATCTTCTTCCCCAGCTGGGCCAGGGTCCCGCTGCCCAGCTCGATCTGGTCCGGCCCGGACAGCGGCCGGCCCGCGATGGTCGGCGGCTGGACGGAGCCGAGATCGCGCCTGATGCCGAGCACCGGGATGCTCTGGCCGTCCACGGACAGCTGGGTGAACGCCATCTCCGACCAGCCGGCCACCTCTGGCTGACCTTGGATGAGCTTGGCCATCAACCCGGGGGTAAAGGCGCCGTAGCCGCCCTCGGCCTGGATCACCACATCCCAGTTCCAGCCGTACCGGGCCGGATGGGAGATCAGGCCGGTGAGGCTGGCGTTGAACACCACCGCGACGACCACGGCGGCCACCGCGGCGATCGCTCCCAGCAGCGTGGACCGCACCGGGACCGACTGCCGGCCCCACCCCGGCTCGAGGGCCAGCCTGATGCCCTCGACCGCGGGTGTGGGCAGCCCGGCCGCCGCGGCCTTCCCGGCGATCACCGACGAACGGCCGGCGGCCGCGGTCTGCGGTCGCCGCACCGAGCGGACGGCCAGGACGGCGAGCAGCCCGAGCAGCAGGACGGCGAGCAGGGCGACGCCGGTGCCGAGCACCAGCCAGTCGGCCTGAACCCCGCGGCTGGGGTCGAACCGCCGCACCGGGCCGACCGGGGCCAGCGGGGACACGGCCACGGCGCCCGCCACGGCCAGGATCAGGGCGCCGAGGATGCTGACCAGCCCGGGCAGGCTCGCGGCCACCGCGGCCTGGGCCCGGGTAGCGCCGAGCGCCCTGACCACCGCGATGTCCGGCGCGATCCGGCTCAGCATCTGAGCCAGCCCCTGGCCGACCAGCACGAGCAGGGCCAGCGCGGCGGCCAGGCCAAAGATGGTCAGCGCGGCCGCGTCCGGCCTGATGGCCTGCTGGACCTGGTGGTGAATGACGTCAGGGAGGCTGACCGGGAACGTCAGGTCAGACATGTCCTGATGGGTGGCCTGGCGGATCTGCCGCTGCAGGGAGGCGGTCAGCTGGGCCAGCTCCCGCTCCAGGCGCGGGATCCCGGCCGGGCCGTGGGCCAGGCGCAGCCCCACCCAGGCGTAGCTGAACCCGCCCAGCACCTGGCGGGTGGCGCCGGGGGGCAGAGTGCCGCCCTCGGCCTGATCGGACTCATCGACCAGGGCCGGAGGGACCTCGGCGATCGCGGCCACCCGGTAGGTGTGAGTGAACGGCCGCCCGGTGGGCTGTCCGTCCGGGCCCACATGGCTGAAGGCGTACGTGACGTGCCCGCCCACCCCGGTGCCGAACATCCTGGCGATGGCCGGGGTGAGCACGATCTCGGTGGTCGAGTCGAGCCGGGGCAACCGCCCGGCCAGGACGGTCATCCGGT
Source organism: uncultured Actinomycetota bacterium (assembly GCA_963844655.1). GTDB lineage: Bacteria > Actinomycetota > Actinomycetes > Streptosporangiales > Streptosporangiaceae > JASHPR01. The sequence continues at coordinate 1,013,440 of CAWJPA010000004.1, forward strand.
CCTGGGTGAACCACTCGCCGTCCAGGCTGCAGTTCACACCGTTGGTGAGGAAGGAGTAGTCGATATGGCCGTGGACCACGGGATACTCGAACACGCCGACGTACGCGGCGTGGGACACGACGCCAGGCAGTGAGGAAATCATCGAGATCGGCCGGAGCGCGGGTATCCCGGGCAGGATGCCGGGCACGTTCACGAACACGTCGCTGGACCGGCTGGCCGCCAGGTACCGGCCGTAGGCGGTGTCCGTACGCCGGGCGCCAGCCACGGCACCCAGGGCCACGGCGCCCAGCAGGCCGCCGATCAGCGCCACCAGCAGCGCCTGCCGCCAGGAACGCCGAGCTGCTGCCCGCCACAAGTACCCAGCCGTCGTCACAACTGCCACCCCCCCAGGCGTCCCACGGCCACGGTCGCCGTGGGCCCAGTGTGCTACGTGCGGACGGATCTGCGCAGCACGGCTGCCACCACCCGATCCCGACAGGCCACTACCACCATGGTCCGCAGGGGGCGCCGGTGGGCTGGCGCCACCAGAGCGGCAATGGATGTGGCGTTGCTGTAGTTGGGTGTACAGCAAACTCACTTCGATCAAGGTTGGGCAGGCGGGAGCAGCGACGGGTGGGGCACATGGGGCGGGTGGGCGGCTCGTGGCGGCTCAGGTGCGGTCGGCCAGGGTCTGGCTGGCCCGGCGGGCCGCCTCGGCGGCCTGCCGCTCGTCCACGGTGGTCACGCGGCCGCGTTCCACCACCGGGCGGCCGTTCACGAGCAGCAGCTCGAGCGGCGGAGGCGGGCCGAGGACCAGCGCCGCGACGGGATCGGCGATGCCCGCGTGCGGCAGCGTGTCCAGGCGCCACAGTGCGATGTCGGCGAGCTTGCCCGGCTCCAGTGAGCCGATCTCCGATTCCCGGCCGATGACCCTGGCCCCACCGAGCGTGCCGAGCTCTACCGCCTCGCGCACGGTCATCGCCTCCGGGCCGCCGGTAGCGCGGGCGAACAGCGCCGCGTTGCTGACCTCGCCGATCAGCGAGCTCGCCTCGCTCGAGGCCGAGCCGTCCACGCCGAGCCCGACCGGCACGCCCGCGTCCAGCAGCGCCCGGGTCCGGCAGATCCCGGCCCCGAGCCTGGCGTTGGAGTACGGGCAGTGCGCGACACCGGTGCCGGTGGCGGCGATCCGTCCGATGGCCCGGTCGTCCAGGTGCACCGCGTGCGCGAGCCAGACGTCGGGCCCCAGCCAGCCGAGCGAGTCCATGTACTCCACCGGCGTGGAGCCGAAGTGCTCGGCACAGTACGCGTCCTCGTCGGCGGTCTCGGCCAGGTGCGTGTGCAGCCGGACCCCGCGTTCCCTGGCCAGCGCGGCGGACTCGGTGAGCAGGTCGCGGGTGACCGAGAACGGGGAACACGGGGCCACCCCGATCCGCAGCATCGAGCCGGGCGACGGGTCGTGGAACCGGTCGATCGCGTCCTGGGTCGCGACGAGGATCGCGTCCAGGTCCTCGACCACGTCGTCGGGCGGCAGCCCGCCCGAGCTCTGGCCCAGGTCCATGGAGCCTCGGGTGGGCTGGAACCGCAGGCCGACCTCGGCGGCGGACGCGATCGTCGCGCCGAGCACGTCGCCGCCGTGGCGCGGGAACAGGTAGTGGTGGTCGGTCGTGGTCGTGCAGCCGGTCGTGGCCAGCCAGGCCAGCCCGGCGGTGGCGACCGCGCGCACCAGGTCCTCGTCGAGCCGGGCCCAGACCGGGTAGAGCTCGGTGAGCCAGCCGAACAGGGTGCTGTCGGCTGCGCGACCCCTGGTGGCCCACTGGTACAGGTGGTGGTGGGTGTTGACCAGCCCGGGGGTGGCCAGGCAGCCGGTGGCGTCGATCACCTGGGCGCCGTCGTGCCCGGGCGGGGGACCGGCGCCGACCGCGGTGATCCGGCCGTCGTCGACGACGATGTGACCGCCGTCCTCGTGCTCCTCCCGCTGCGGGTTGAGAGTCAGCACGTGGCTGGCGTAAAGGATCAATCTAGTCATGAGGCTGGCTGCCACCGTTCGCCAGCGAGCCGCACCGCTTCCAGGATCTTCTCGTACCCCGTGCACCGGCACAGGTTGCCCGCGAGCGCCTCGCGGACCTCGGAGTCGCTGGGCCGCCCGCCCTGCCGCAGCAGATCGTGGGTGGCGATCAGCAGCCCGGGGGTGCAGAACCCGCACTGCACGGCGCCGGCCTCCACGAACGCCCGCTGCACCGGGTGCAGCCCATCGCCGTCGGCCAACCCCTCGACCGTGGCCACCGTGCGCCCCTGCACCTGGCCGGCCGCGACCAGGCAGGCGCAGACCGGCGTGTCGTCCAGGTACACCGTGCAGGATCCGCATTCGCCCTGCTCACATGCATTCTTGGAACCAGGCAGGCCCAGCCGCTCCCGCAGCACGTACAGCAGGCTCTCGCCCTCCCAGACGTCGTCCGCCTGCCGGGTCTCGCCGTTGACCGTCACCGTAATTCGCACGTCAGCCCCTATAGGAGTTCCAGGCCCACGTCAGCGTACGCCGGGCCATGACCGCGAGCGCGTGCCGCCGGTACGCCGACGTGCCCCTGACGTCGTCGATCGGGGCGGCGGCCGCCTTCACCAGCTCCCCGAACTCAGCGGCGATCCCGTCCGGGAGGACGGCGCGCGACTGCCACAGGCCGGCCAGCGCCTCGGTGAGGAACCGCTCGGCCTGCTCGGCCCGGATCGGGGTCGGGGCGGCCGACCCGATGCCGGTGCCGACCGTGCCGCGCCCCGGATCGAGGCTGATGCAGAACGAGGTCACCGCGATCACCATCGCGTTGCGGGTGCCGATCTTGCTGAACTGCTGGGGGCCGGCCGCGGGCGGGATCAGGATGGCCGCGATCAGCTCATCCGGGGCCAGCGCGTTCTTCTTGACGCCGGTGTAGAACTCCGTGGCGGGAATCACGCGGGTGCCCCGGACGGATGCGACCTCGATCTCGGCGCCGGTGGCGAGCAGCGGCGGGTGGCTGTCGCCCGCGGGCGAGGCCGCGCCGAGGTTGCCGCCCACCGTGCCGCGGTTGCGGATCTGCGGCGAGCCCACCGTCCGGGACGCCATGGCCAGGCCGGGCAGCGGGCCGCCGAGCTCGTCGATGACCCTGGTGTAGGTCACGCCGGCCCCGAGCCGGATCCGGCCGTTGTCCTGTGCCCACTCGGCCAGCTCGGTCACCCGGTTCAGGTCGAGCAGGGCAGCGGGGCGGCGGGCGTCGAAGTTCAGCTCGACCATGACGTCGGTCCCGCCGGCGATCGGCAGCGCCTCCGGGTGGGCCGCCTTGGCGGCCAGCGCCTCAGCCCAGCTCGCTGGCTGCAGGAACTCCACTCACCCTCCCTAGGCGAAAGCCGTGGCCGAGTCCCAGGCCGGGCCCGGGTCGGCCGCGTCGTCGCGCTGGACCGCGCACTGGATCAGGCCGTAGGGCCGGTCGGCGGCGTAAAACACCTCGCCGGGATTATCCACGCCAAACGGGGCCAGGTCAGCCAGGAAGTGATGCCGGTTCGGGGCCGACAGCCTGATCTCCGCGACATCCTCGCGGGCCTCGAGCACGCCGCGGCCCATCTCCCACAGCGTCTGCTGCAGGGCCAGGCTGTGCACGGTCGCGAAGCGCTCCAGCAGGATCTGCCTGATCTGGGCGTAAGCCTCGTCCCAGCCGGTCAGCCGCACCGGGGACTCGTACCGCCAGCGCGCGATCAGCGAGGTGGCCAGGATCCGGTCGCTGGTCTCGGTCAGCGTGGTGTACGGGTCCTTGAGGAAACCGGAGAACTCCGAGCCGGTCGACTTGAGCAGCACGAGATCCTTCAGGCCGGAGACGATCCAGGCCCGCTGGCCCGGTTCCTCCCCCGCGCCGTCCTGGCCGGCCACGGTCACCGCCGTGGTGCGGACCGCGCCGGAGGTCCGGGCGAACGTGTGCGGGTGATCCTCGCCGCCGACGCGCACCCGCTCCCAGCCGTACTCGTCCACCTCGACCCGGGCCGCGCTGACCGGCTCGATGTCGTCGACGAAGTGACGGGCCAGGGCCAGCGCGTACTCCTCGATCTCGCCCACGCCCTTCTCCTTGGCGTAGGCGAAGCAGGTGTTCTTCTGGGTGTCGGTGGGCAGCACGCGGGCCTGGTCGCCGTGGGTGTGCGCGTCGGTGAAGTCGCCGCGCAGCGTGGTCGTGACGTTCAGGTCCCTGATGTCGTGCCGCTGCGTGTCCCGGTAGATCCGCACCACCCGGGTTTCCGCCTTGCCGTACTGGTTGCGGCCGAGCTCGATCGCCATCACTTAGCTCCCGCGGTAGGTGGTAAAGCCGAACGGGCTGAGCAGCAGCGGCACGTGGTAGTGCGGCGCCGCGCCGTCAACGGTGAACGTGATCGCGACCTCGGGGAAGAACGGGGCCCGCCCGCTCTCGCCCGCGAGATAGTCGCCGGTGTCGAAGACCAGGCGGTAGGTGCCGGGGGCCAGCTGCTCCGGTCCCAGGCTCCCGGCGCGGCCGTCGCCGTCGGTGCGCGCGCGGGCGATCTCGGTCCGGCCGGTGCCCGACACCCGCTCGAGGCACACCATGACGCCGGCGGCGGGCGTGCCCCGTGCGGTATCCAGCACGTGGGTGGTGACCATGCTCATCGGCGCGCCTCCGGCACGACACTCATCGGCGCGCCTCCGGCCCGACACTCACGCCGCGTCCTCCAGCAGCTTCAGCAGCCTGATCCGGTTGATCTTCCCTAGCTCGCCGCGCACTACTCCCCACTCGGTGCCGGGATCATTGGCCAGCCGCTCGCGGAGCAGGGCCAGCAGCTCCGCCCCGCTGCGGCCGGTGGCGCACACCAGGTAGATGTGGCCGAACCGCCGTTCGTAGGCGTCGTTGCCCTCGGCCAGCGCCTGGATCGTGGTCCGGCCGGCCGTGCGCACCCCGGCCTGCTCCCGGTGCGACGGGCCTGATGCCCGGTCACCGATGCGCGGATGGCCGGCCAGGGCCTGCTCCAGGTCGGCCTCGGCCAGGCCCGCGACGGCCGCGTCCGAGCGGGCCAGGAGATCGTCAACGGCCGGGTACGGCCGGCCTGACCCGACGTCGGCGGCCCAGCGCTCGGCCGAGCAGCACGCGAGCAGCGCCGCGCGGGCCTGGCCGGCAGGCATCGCGTTGAGCCGGTCCAGGCCGCTGCGGGCTGACCGCGTGCTCACGGCACCTGATTCTGGCCCGGCCGCTGATTCCGGCCCGGCCGCTGATTCTGGCCCCACCACGGGCCTGACGGTACCACCGCGACCCCGAACAGAACAGAACGCTCCGATCTGCTGTAGGGTCTGGTCATGGAGCGGATGTCGGGCCGGCAGGCCGAGGCGGCCCGCAACGATCAGCTGATCCTGGACGCGGCGCGCGCGGTGTTCATCGCCGACCCGGCGGCCCCGGTGTCCGAGGTGGCCAAGCGCGCCGGCGTCGGCATCGCGGCCCTGTACCGCCGCTACCCCAGCAAGGAGGACATGCTGCGGAAGCTGTCCGCCGACGGCCTCCAGCGCTACATCGCCGAGGCCGAGGCAGCGCTGGCCGGCGACCGGGACCCGTGGACCGAGTTCGCCGGGTTCATGGACCGGATCGTGGCCGCCGACACCCACTCGCTCACCCAGCGCCTGGCCGGGACGTTCACGCCCAGCGAGGACCTGTACCGGGAGGCGGCCAGGGCCCAGGACCTGAACGTGGCCCTGTTCGAGCAGGTTCGCGGGGAGCTCCGCCCGGGCCTGGTGGTCGATGACATCGCCTGGATGCTGGAGATGGTGGCGGCCATCCGGCTGCGCGACCCGGAGCGCACCGCCCAGCTGCGGGAGCGTTACCTGGCCCTGCTGCTCGACGGCCTGCGCGGGGCGGCCACGCCGCTGCCCGGCCCGCCGCCCAGCGGCCAGGAGATGGGCGAGCGCTGGAACACGTGAATCTGCTGAGCCTGACTTGCCGGTGATCGCCTGCCGGGCGGAGGATCGGACCACCGAGTTCTTGCGGAGGGGATATGAAGGTACCGCTCACTGTCGGAGACTTCCTGCGCCGTGGGGCGGCCGTCTACGCGGACAGGCCCGCGGTGCACGACGAGCCGGGCACGCAGGGTTCCCTGGGAACCATCAGCTACCGGCAGCTGGCCAGCCGGGCCCGCGGCCTGGCGCTGGCCCTGGATGACCTCGGGGTCCCCCACGGCGAGCGGGTGGCGATCGTCAGCCCGAACGCGGCGCGGTTCCAGATCGCGTACTTCGGCGTCAGCGGCTACGGCCGGGTGCTCGTGCCCATCAACTACCGGCTGAACGCCGACGAGATCAGCTACATCGTGGAGCACTCGGGCACGTCGGTGCTGCTGGTGGACCCGGACTCGGACGAGACGCTCAGGAACGTGACGGCCAAGCACCGGATCGTGCTCGATGGCGAGGCCGACGCCGCGCTGTTCGCCGAGGCGCCGGACGGGGCGGAGCCAGCGGTCTGGGAGCCCGACGAGGACGCCACCGCGAGCATCAACTACACCAGCGGCACCACCGCGCGGCCCAAGGGCGTCCAGCTCACGCACCGGAACTGCTGGCTCAACGCCACCACGTTCGGCTGGCACACCGGGGTCACCGACCGGGACGTGTTCCTGCACACGCTGCCGATGTTCCACTGCAACGGCTGGGGCATGCCGTACGCGGTCACGGCCATGGGCGTCCCGCAGGTGATCCAGCGCCGGATCGACGGCGAGGAGATTCTGCGCCGCGTCGACGCCCACGGGGTGACGCTGATGTGCGGTGCGCCGGCCGTGGTGGCCGCCATCCTGAACGCGGCCACGGACCGCCGCGAACGTGACGAGATCATCCCCGGCGGCGGCGCCACCCGCATCGTGGTCGCGGGCGCCCCGCCGCCCTCCAGGACGATCGAGCGGGTCGAGACCGAGCTCGGCTGGGAATTCATCCAGATCTACGGGCTGACCGAGACCGCCCCGCTGCTGACCATCAACCGGCGCCCGCACGAGTGGGACAGCATGGACGCCGCCTCCCGGGCCAAGCTGCAGTCGCGCGCGGGCGTGCCCGCGCTCGGCGTGGAGGTCCGGGTGGACCAGACCGGCGAGGTGCTGGCCAGGTCCAACAACGTGTTCGCCGGGTACTGGCAGCAGCCGGAGGAGTCGGCCCGCGCGCTGGAGGGCGGCTGGTTCCACACCGGCGACGAGGGCCACATGGAGGACGGCGACTATCTGGTGATCTCCGACCGGAAGAAGGACGTGATCATCTCCGGCGGCGAGAACGTGAGTTCGGTTGAGGTGGAGGACTGCCTCTACCAGCACGCGGCCGTGGCCGAGGCGGCCGTCATCGGGGTCCCGGACGAGAAGTGGGGCGAGACGGTCAAGGCGCTGGTGGTGCTCAGGGACGGCCAGAACGCCACCGAGCAGGACCTGATCGAGCACTGCCGGGCCCGGCTCGCGCACTTCAAGTGCCCGACATCGATCGAGACCAGGGACGCGCTGCCCCGCACGGCCACCGGCAAGCTGCAGAAGTTCAAGCTGCGGGGGCCGTACTGGGAGGGCTTTGAGAAACGGGTCAACTGAGCACGAATTTCCCCCCCGGGCTGTTACGCAATTTCAGCCGGGCCAGTCATTCACTCAGGTGAAACTTAGTTTAACCAGAGGAGAACCGCCCGGTCGCTATTCGGCCAGCCACACCAGGGCCGTGGCCTGGGCCCGGATCGCACGCGCGGCCCGGCGGTAGCGCAGCCGCCGGATCTTGCGGCGGTCCGGGCCGAATACGAAGATCCCGGCGCCCTGCTCGGCCAGGACCTCGAGCATGGCCTGGATGGGGTGGAAGCTCTTCACCCGCAGCCTGGTCACCTGAACGCCGAGCGAGACGGCCAGCGTGGCGGGCTCGCGCAGCGACTCCTCCATCTCCGGCGGGTACGGTAGCTCGTCGTAGCCGAGCATGGTCGACAGCGGCAGCGGCGCCCGCTCGACGAAGTTGGCGATGATCAGGCGCTGGCCGAGCTCGACCGCGGAGTCGACGGCAAAGACCACGGCCTCGTGGTCGAACGGCACGTCCAGCGTGGCCAGTAGCACGGGCTTACCCCGGGACCGGTCGGTCCCGGTCAGCGGCCCCTGGCGCTGCATCGACCGCATAACACGTCTCTCTTTACATCACTCCGGGTGCAGCTTCCATCTGGTCAGGTTCCTGGCCTGCTCCCGGGCCTGCCGCCGCCACCTCGGCATGTAGAAGAGGTACCAGAAGCTCAGTATGACCGGCAGCAGGATCAGCAGCCGGATCCCCAGCACGAGCGCCAGCGCGATCACCGGTATCACCAGGCCCAGCATGGTGAGCATGACGTTGATGCGCAGCTTGCGCATGTCCCGCATGATCCCCCAGTACTCCTCGGCCGGGATCTGGCTGGTGTTCCAGCGGCGGTGGCAGGTGTCACACTGCCACCGCTCCCCGTACGGGACGTAGCCGATCCCTCCGCAGTCGCAGCGGACGGTGATCTGTGCACCGCGCATCACCGCATTGTAGGCGGTCATGAACTGTCCGAATAGAACGGAACGTCGCTGATTCCTGCCGGTCGCGACCGACGCTATCGGCCTCGTCAGGAGGTCGCCCAAATACGGTAGGCGCGCGGAGTAACGGGGGTGTCACGTAATTAGGACACATATAGACACGAAGGTCCGAGCATGCTAAACAACGTTTACCTGGGGTGAACGGAGGTGCCCTGATGGCTGAGGCTCAGGCGTACGTTGAAGAGCGGCACCTGCTCAAGTCGCTCCGGTGGTGGGACGGCTTCGTCATCGCCCTGTGCAACCCCGGCTTCCTGATCGCGTCCCTGGGATTCTCCATGGGCGCGCTCGGCACCTGGGGCGCGGTTGTGCTGTGGGCGGTCTCGGCTGGGGTCGGCATGCTGCAGACCTGGATCTACGCCGAGACCGCGTCCATGTTCCCGGACAAGCCCGGCGGCATCTCGCTGTACGCGCACGAGGGCTGGCGCGGGCGGTTCTCGCTGGTCGGCCCCATCGGGGCGTTCGGCTACTGGATCGGCTGGTCCGTGGTGCTGTCGATCTTCGGCGTGCTGATCGGCGACCTGATCCAGGCCCAGTGGTTCCCGAACAGCACCTGGTCGTTCTTTGACGGTGTCGTGCACGTGGGTCTTCCCCAGGTCATCGCGATCGTCTGCATCTTCTTGGTCTGGGCCCTGAACATCTTCGGCATCCGGCCGGCCGTGTGGATCTCTTACATCACCGGGGCCGGGCTGATGGTGCCCCTGGCCATCTTCATCGTGGTGCCGTACTTCACCGGGCACTGGAAAGCCTCGAACATGACCTGGGCGCTGCACGGCTGGGGCGGCTTCAAGCTGGCCATGGTCTACCTGTTCCTGTTCTGCTGGTCGGCGTATGCCGCCGAGGTCTGCGCCACCTTCGCCCCGGAGTACCACGACACCAGGCGGGACACCACGATCGCGCTCCGGTCGGCCGGCGTGTTCACGCTGCTGGTGTTCCTGCTGTTCCCGCTGGGCGCCGGCGGTCTCGGCGCGCCGCCCGCTGCTACCGCCGCCGGCGGATTCTACGTCACCGATCTCACGAAGATGATAGGCAGCGGCGCGGCCGGGGTGGTCCTCGTGCTGCTGATCGGCAGCCTCTTCCTTTCGATGATCTCCTCGACCGCGGACGGTTCCCGCGCGCTGTACGGGATCGCGCGCGACGACATGACGATCAAGCAGCTCTATCACCTGAACCGGTACCACGTGCCGGCCCGGGCCATGACCGTCGACCTCGCGGTCAACGTGCTGCTCGTGCTGTTCATCGCCAACAACCTGGCCATCCTGTACCTGAGCAACATCGGCTACGTGCTGGCCCACATCTTCGCGCTGAGCGGATTCCTGCTGCTGCGCAAGGACCGGCCCCGCTGGCCACGCCCGATCAAGGTGGGGCCGATCTGGGTCGGCATCGCCGCGGTGCTGGTCGTGTTCAATACCGTGCTGCTCATCTTCGGCATCACCAACCCGACCCTCACCGGCTACGGAACCTGGACCGACATGATCATCGGTGTCTCGGTGCTGATCGGCTCCGTGGTGCTGTTCTTCTTCCGCAGGCTGGTGCAGGACAAGTCGCGCGTGACGTTCCGCGAGCAAATCCCCGACATGCCGTCGCCAGAGCAGATGAGGCTGCTCAGCGAGGAAGCCACGGTCGCGGCCGACTGAGTAGTGCTAGCCCAGGGGGGCGTTGCCCCCCTGGAACCCCCCGATACCATCCGCTCGGGCCAGCCTCCGGCCGGCCGTCGCGGCTGGCAGGCCGGCCGTCGCGGATGGCACCGGCTTCGCCGATGTCAGCTCCAGGGGAACGGAGAGTGGCTCGTGGGGTGCAGCTCGCCGCTGGCGTAGCGGCCGAACCGGAACGGCTTCAGCAGCCCCTGCTCCTCGCCCAGCAGTTCCTTCGCGACCAGCGCCCCGACGCCGATCATCTTGTAGCCGTGGTTGGAGTCGGCGATGATGTAGGCGTTCTGGCGGAACACGTCGAACACCGGGAAGCTGTCCGGGGTGAACGCGCCGATGCCGCCGGTCGGCTCGTGCTGGTACAGGTCACGCTTGCCCTCGAACCGCTTGTGGCAGTGCGCGAGCGCCGAGGTCCACATCCGCACGAAGTCCTCCTGCACCGTGAACTCCGGGCTCTCCGGCCCGTACGGGTCCACGGCGACCTGCCCGGCGGGCTTGTTCACCACGAGCGGCGAGGCGCCGCCCTGGACCCCGCCAAAGTTGAAGTCGGGCTTGTAGTAGACGCCCCACATCTGGTCGGTGATCAGTTCGCCGTCCACGTCGTCGTACAGCGGGGCGCTCGAGTCGACGTGCAGAACCGGCGGGAGCGCACCCCGGTTGTCGGTGAACTCGCTGGGGTCCACGGCCAGCGTGCCCTCCTGCAGCGCCCAGTAGACCCACATCGGGTACTGACGCGCGGTGCCGCCGAGCCCGGTCACCGGGATCTCGTCGGGCAGGTCCAGCATGGCCCACATGTCGCGGACCCACGGGCCCACGGCGACGACCAGGTGGTCGCAGTTGACCTCGCCCTGGTCGGTCTGCACCGCGGTAACCGCTCCCCCGGTGACGGTCAGGCCCGTGACGCGGACGCCGGTGGCGATCCGCACGCCTTCGGCCTCGGCCTTGGCGGCCAGGCCGCGCAGTGAGCGGACGTTGTTGGCGTAGCCGCCCTTCTTCTCGTGCAGGATCGCGGTGATGCCCGGGGCCTGCCAGTCGTCGAACATGTCCAGCATGTAGGCGCGGCAGTCGCGCTCGCCCTCGACGAGCGTGGACGGGTACCCGATCGCCTGCTGCTCGGCGTAGATCTTCGCGACGTCGGCGTTCATGGCCTCCGGCGCGATCTGCATGTAGCCGACGGAGTGGAACGCGAACGCCTCGGGGTCGGACTCCCACACCGACACCGAGTGCGCCATGAGCTCCCGCATGGCGGGCTGGAAGTAGTTGTTGCGTACGACGCCGCAGGCGATCCCCGAAGCGCCGGCCCCGATGACGCTCTTGTCCAGGACGAGGACGTCCTCGCCGCTGCCGAGCCCGCGGGCCCGAAGCTCACGGCCGAGATGCCAGGCCGTGGAGAGCCCATGGATCCCGGCGCCGATCACCACGTAGCGACTGCTGGGAGGGAGGGGTGTCATCACATTCGCCCTTCGCTTGGTAGCGCCACCACCGTCGGAAGCGTTATATTGCCTCTAGGGAAATAGTATCTCCAGTTAGGAGAATTGTACCGTGGCCAGAACCGGTCTGCCAGCCACCCGTCAGGTCGCGGCGGTACAGCGGGCGATCGCGATCCTGGATGAGCTGGCCGAGGCGCGGGGCGAACTGGGCACCAACGAGATCGCCCGCCGCACCGGAATCAATGTGAGCACGATCTCGAGGATCCTGGCCACGCTGGCCAGCGGCGGCCTGGTTGATCATGTCGTGGCGACCGGGCGGTACCGGCTCGGCGCGGGGGTGGTCAGGCTCGCGAACGCGGCGGGCCTGGACATCCGGTCCCTGGCCCGGCCGCACCTGGAGGAACTCGGCCAGAGCATCGGGGAGACCGTGACCTTGTCGGTTCCCGGCGAGCACGAGGCGTTCACGCTCGACTTCGTGCAGAGCCAGCTCAGCGTGCGCAGCGTGGCGGAGGTGGGGCGGGCCAGCGTCGCGCACGCGACCGCCGCGGGCAAGGTATTCCTCGCCTACGGCGGGAAGCTGCCGGACGGGCCGCTGCGGTCGTTTACCGACCGGACGATCACCGAACACAGCGTCCTGGACGTCGAGCTGACGTCCGTCCGGGACCGCGGCTGGGCCCAGGCGGTCAGGGAACGGGAGGACGACATGAACGCGATCGCGGCGCCGGTCATCGACCGGGCCGGGAAACTCGTCGCGATCCTCGGCGTGCAGGGCCCGGCGGTCCGGTTCAGCCCTCGAGCGATGCGCGCCGCCGTGCCGCTGCTGACCGAAAAGGCCACCCTGGTCAGCTCCGCCCTCTGACCCCACCGCCGCATGCCCTCAAGGCAATTCGCCTGCAGAACGTCATGGTCGCGGACTCGGCCACGGGCTAACACGCCTCGGGCACGAACGCTGGCGGATCCGGAGGCAGTGGCCGGATCACGACAGCGGGCAGTTCATCGAGAGCCTCGGCCAGCGTGCCGAAGATCGGGAACATGCGGTCAACGCCGAAGACCGCGAAGAACCGCAGCAGTGCCACGGCCCGGATGACCAGGCGAAGTTCGCCACCCTCGGCGGCCGCCTGCTGATGCGCACGGGTCAGGACCTGCAGTCCCGCCGACAGGCAGATGACGGTGCTGGTCAGGTCGACGACGACGGTTGCATACCCCGGCGCGGCAGCGGATCGGATCGCCGCGTCCAGCATGCAGGCGTTGTCGCTGTCGATGACGGACGGCGCCGTCACCACGGGTATGCCCGACATCATTTCGACAGAGAATCCCGCGAACGTCGGCATCCCGGCACCTCCTGCTGCGCAGGCGTCCAGGGGAAACCGGACGGACGGGGGAACCCTGGGGAGGGAGCCCGCCCGGCATCCCCGGACTGCTCGTTGCCGAGCGACCCATCGCTACCCTGCCGATTTGCCGCTAAACAGTCGTTACCGCTCCAGCGGAAATCACTTGTCTCCGGCTGGACCTGGCACTCGCGACGCGCTCGCCCTGGCACTCGCGCCGCGCTCCCCCGGCCGGCCGGTGTTGTGCGCCTAGGGCGACGGGCGTGAGCGAGGATGGCGGACATGACCTACCGCCTCTACCAGGAGCTCGCCGACTGGTGGCCGCTGATCTCGCCTCCCGAGGAGTACGAGGAAGAGGCGGCCTATCTGGCCGGGCTGTTCGGTACGGGGGCTGTTAGGGAGATCCTGGATCTGGGCAGTGGCGGGGGCAACGTCGCCATGCACCTGAAGGGGCGGTTCGCCCTCACGCTCGTGGACCTCTCCCCGGACATGCTCGCGGTATCGCAGCGGCTCAACCCGGAGTGCGTTCACCTCCTGGGTGACATGCGGTCGGTCCGGCTGGGCCGCCAGTTCGACGCGGTCCTGGTTCACGATGCCATCGACTACGTGACCTCGGAAGCTGATCTGCGGCAGGTAGTCGAGACAGCGTTCGCGCACTGCCGTCCTGGCGGCCTGGCGGTGTTCGTCCCCGACCACACGGCCGACACGTTCCACGCGGTCAGCGGCCGGGGCGGAAGCAGCGACCCAGCCGGCCGCCAGGCCAGCTTCCAGGAATGGACCTGGGACCCCGAGCCAGCCGATGACTGGGTCCGGGCCGAGTACGAGTTCGTCCTCCGCGCCGCGGACGGCACCATCCAGACGGTTCACGAGACGCACCGGCTGGGAGCGTTCCGCCACAACACCTGGCTCCGCCTGCTCACCGACGCCGGCTTCGATTCCGAAGACCGATCAGGCCTCACGACCGATCAGAGCTTGCCCGGCCGAAAGCCAGACAACATGTTCATCGGCCGCCGCCTAGAGAGGCGATGAGGCGAAACCGCTCGGTGTCGTCATGCCTCACCTGGCTCGTCGCCATGCACCCCGCGACGTCAGCCCCGAGGAAAGGAGAGCGGTGATGGCGAACCGGCCGCCTGCTCAGGCGGCCTTCGCCGGTGGGCCGTGACTGTGCAGGGTGCGGGTGCGGTCGGGGCTGGTGGCGGTGACGGTGCCGTCGGGGTTCAGGACGATCTGCCAGCCCCAGCGGTGGACCGCGATCAGGTGGTGGAAGGTGCACAGCAGCAGCAGGTTGACCAGGCAGGTCTTCCCGCCCTTCGACCGGGGAACGATGTGGTGCGGCTGGCAGGCCGCGGCGGGCTGGTCGCAGCCGCCGGGGAACTGGCAGTGCCGGTCCCGGGCGATGACCAGCCGCCGCAGGTGGACCGGGATGGTGTCGGTGGCGTAGCCGATGTCCAGGGGCAGGCTCTTGGCGCCGGCCGGTCCGTCGAGCAGCCCGGTCCGCAGGTAGGCGGCCAGCCCAGCCGGCCCGGACAGCACCTCGGCCGCACGGGCGATGATCAGCTGCCGCGCCGCCCGCTCAGATAGCCCACGCCGGGCCGCGGCCGCATCAAGGTCTTCGCCCGGCGCGCGGCGCAGCAGCGCGGCGGCGAGCTGGTCGACAACCAGCGGGTCCACGGTGCCGGTGACGACCGGGACGATACTGGCGTCGCAGTCATACCCCGGGCCGGCGGGCGCGCCCGGCCAGGATGAGGCCAGGTTCTGCGCGCCGGGCAGGCCACGGAGCTGGTCCAAGGTCATGTGCAGCTGAATCTGGGTCGGCTGGCCGCCACGCTGGGGCAGGCACCCTTCACCGATCAGCCGCCGCAGTGCCTCCTCCAGCGCGTCATGCTGACGCTGCCACTTGCTGCGCAGGTCCTCCGGCCCCGCCGGCTTGCCCAGCGACTCCAAAACGGCCTGCAACGCCGCGGTGCACTGCGGGGTCAGGTCGGCGCGCAGCTTCCCCGCGCCGCCCATGGTGACGCCCAGCGACAGGCTGCGGTCACGGAACCCGTCATCATCACCGTCACGATCCGGCCGCGCAGTGCGCTCGTGCACCTCCTCCGCCAGCCTGGCCAGGTCCCGCAGCTTGGCACCGCCTTGCGCCGCGCTCAGCAGAATGGCGTCGGCGTCGGCGCGGTGCTGCTCGGGCAGCAGATCGGTCCACTCGCAGATCTGCCGGGCCCAGGACTCGGAGATCTCCCCCGCAGCCAGGGCGTCGGCGACGGCCGGGTGAGCGGCCAGCCGCTGCATCCACTTGACCGCCGCGAACGCCGCCCCGCCACCCACCCGGGTCTGCCACGCCAGCCACGTCCGCGGACTGCGGTGCCCGTCGGCCTCATACCCAGCCTGCGCACTGAACGCATACAGCACCCGCGCCCGCGCCACAGTATGAATCGACTCGGCCCGGGCCAGCGCCCGCAGGCAGTCAGCCTGCTCGGCAGTCGTCAGCGACGCGGTATCCGCGGCGGCCAGCCACGACAGCCCCGCCTGCGCCATCGCCACGGCATCGGCGGCCGTGGCGGGCGCGGGTGCGGTAGGTGTCTGGCCGGGTAAGCACATAGACGATAGACCTCCGGGGAGCCGGGGAGCCGGGCGCCATTTCAGGTGCGGGCACTTTGCTTTGCGGATCTTGTTTATCGAAGCTTTATGCTAACGCTATCGGGTGCCTCTGACATTTCTCGCTTGCAGGAGCGAACCAGCAGAAACTAGTCCAAGATTTTTAGGGCCCGGGTGGGACTACGATTCAGGGGCTCGCCAGCTGCGGGGATCCGCGGCTCGCCGGGCACTGGCCGCGCGGGCTCATGAGGTCGGTGGGCATGATGCGCTCGGTGAGCAGGGCGGAGCGACCAGGGGCCGGACGGGGCCGCGCAGCGCTGCCGCCGAGTCGGGCGAGCGGCCAGACAGGACGAACGGGGACATCACCGGCTCGCGCTTTAGATTGGTCCGATAGTCTCCCCAGCCATGGACATCCGCGCCACCATGCAGAGCACTCTGCAGGCCGCCCGGCAGGATCGGGGCGAGCGCGCGGGGCGCCGGGTCACCGCCCAGTGGATCGGCGTGGGTGCGCTGACGGCGCTGGCGGCCGCCGGTTACACCGTGTTCGTGATGGCTCAGTACTACACGTTCCGGATCTCAGCCGACGACCTGCTGATCTTTGACCAAGCCGTGCGCTCGTATGCGCACTTCCATCTCGGGATATCGCCGTTCATCGGCTACCACCTGAGGTTCGGCCCCGACTACTCCTTGCTCGGCAACCATTGGTCGCCAATTCTCGCGTCGCTCGCGCCGGTGTACTGGATCTTCAACACCCCTATCACCCTGCTCGTGGCGCAGGCGGTGCTGTTCGCGCTGGCCATTCCCCCGATCTGGGTGTTCACCCGCCGGGCGTTCGGCGGCGGGCGGAAGGCGATCGTGGCCGCGTACCTCGTTTCCGTGGCCTACGCGGTGAGCTGGCCGCTCGCCTCGGCGCTGGTCTTCCAGTTTCATGAGGTCGCGTTCGCGCCGGTGCTGATGGCTGTGGCGCTGGAGCGACTCCAGGCGGGCCGGCTGCGCGGGGCGCTGATCGCGCTCGGGTTGCTGCTCCTGGTGAAGGAGGATATGGGCCTGTTCGTCGCCGGGATCGGGGCCTACCTGGCGGTGTCGCACCGGATCGTGACCAGGCAGCGGCTGGTGGGCCTGCTTCTGATCGTGGGCGGGGTCGCGTACACGTGGATCGCGACCGACGTCCTGATCCCGGCGTTCGGCGGACAGGCCAACTTCTACTGGTCGTACTCGGCCCTCGGCAGCAATGTGCCGCAGGCCGCGTGGCACGTGATCGCCCATCCGGCCAGCACCCTGCAGCTGCTCGTCACGCCGCGGGTCAAGCTCGACACCATGCTCTGGCTGTTCGGGACGTTCTGCTTCCTCTCGCTGCTGTCCCCGATCGCGATCGCGACGGTCCCGCTCCTGCTCGAGCGCATGCTCGCCAACACGGCGCCGAACTGGTGGGAGACCTCCTTCCACTACAACGCCTTCCTCGTGGTCGTTTTGGTCTGCGCCGCCGCGGACGGGGCCGCCCGGCTTGACCGGTGGATCGCGCGAGCCAGGCAGCGTCTCGCAGCCAGGCGCGAGCAGCCGGCCGAGGCGACGGCGGCAGCCGCGGACGCCACGCCCGCCCCTGAGGCAGATGCCAGCCCGGCGAGCCGGCCACCAGCCGCCCGCCGGGCCGGAACGGTCGCGCTGGTGTGTGCCGCCGCGATCTGCGCACTCGGGCTGTACCTGGTCCCGCATTTCGCGTTCGGCGCCGCGCTGCACCGGCAGTTTTACCACCGGAACGCCCGAATGGAAGCCGCGGCCGCCGCGGACGCCGTGGTCCCGAGCGGCGTCACCGTCGAGGCCGTGCCGTACCTCGGCCCCCAGCTGTCGCCGCGCGACTTCGTCCTGCTGTGGGACGGCGACGGCGGAACTCCCCCGACGTACGCGCCGTGGGTGGTCGCGAACATCAGGCAGCCGCAGTTCAGCTTCCACTCCGTGCAGGACCAGAAACAGCGCGTCGCGCAGCTCGTGCACGACGGCTACAAGATCGTCTTCCGCCGCCGCGGCTACCTTGTGCTGCACCGGCCCGGTCCGGCCGGCGCTCAGCCTCCGATCACGCAGGGGACGTCGAACGGGTCGTAGCTCTGGCACACGGCGGCCGGGTTCCTGAAGATGCCGATCGACGGCAGCGCCGTGCCCTGGAAGTTGAACAGGGTCAGGTTGACGTTCGGCGACCCGATGCCCGCGCCTGGCTCCCAGGGGACACCCGGGAGCCAGTCCGGGGCCCAGTAGAACAGCCCGGCGCCGAGCCCGTCGGGCACCTGGGCCAGGATGGACAGCTCGTCGGTGACGAACGAGAGCTGACCACCCGGGCTGGCCGGGTAGCCGGGCGACAGCTGGCTGGTCTCCCAGACGAAGTCGCCGGTGCTGTCACCGACCGCGCTGTTCCCGTTGGCCAGCGTCCACGGGTACTGAGTCTCCGCGATGACAATCCGCTTGTGGAACTGGGTGGCCAGGGCGTCAACGTTCTGGCGCATGGCCGAGATCGCCCCGTGGAAGAACGGGTAGTACGACAGCCCGATCACGTCGAACGGCACGCCGCGCGACACCAGGTTCTGGTAGAAGGCCTGGCTGAGCTGATTATTGCCGCCCTGGTCGTAGTGCATCATGATCAGCAGCTGGTGCCCGGGCGGGTTTCCGGCCCTGGCCCCGGTCACGCCGGCCTTGAGCAGGGTCGCCAGGTTGTCGTAGCCCGCGCCAGTGCTCGGGTCGACCTCACCGATAGGCCACAAGATGCCATTACGAATCTCGTTCCCGATGGAGACCATGTCCACGGGTGTGCCTTGGTGCGCGAACGCCGAGATCACCTGCTGGGTGTAGGACTGCACGGTCGCGGTGAGCTGGGCCAGGTCCTGGCCCTGCCAGGAGGCCGGGATGTCCTGGTGCTGGGGATCGGCCCAGAAGTCCGAGTACATGACGTCGAGGTAGATCTTCATGCCGGCCGCGTGGACGGTGCGGGCCAGGGCCAGGTCGCTGGCCAGGTCGCTGTAGCCGGGTGGCGGGTCCACCCACAGCCGCATGCGCACGTAATTGGCGCCGTTGTCCCGCATGATCGTGACCGGGCTGCCCGGCCGGCCCCGGTCGGTGAACGTCGCGCCCGCGGCGAGTTCCTGCGGGGTGAACGAGAGGTCGCCGCCGAGGTCCAGGCCGGCCGCGGCCGGATCGGGCCCGAACGTGCGCAACTCCCCCACGCACACCGGGGCGCCGGTGCCGCTGAAGACGGTCAGCTGCGCGTACCGCGCCTGTGTGCCGCGCGGCAGCGGTACGTACATCGGGTTGCCCGGGTCCAGCGCGATATTCTTGGCGGCCATCCGCCAGTTACCGGCGGTGCTGGCTACCTGGATCGTGGCATCGGCCGACGGGCTGGACGCGTCCAGCGTGATGCCGAGGTCGGTGAGGGAGCGGACCTGGCCGAGGTCGACCACGAGGCTGCCGGTCCAGGACGAGGGACACCAGTCGGTGCCCGCGTCGCCGTCGATCGCGGCGGACGCGGGGGTGCTCGTGCCCGACGAGGTCGCGCTGGCCTGCCCGGACAGGGCCCAGTTGACGGTGGGCGCGGCCGGGCCGACGGCACTCGCCGTGCCGGACGCGTGGCTTGCCAGCCCGGCCATCAGCGGCACTACGAGGACGACCGGTGCGGCGGTGATAGCCAGCCGCCGGGCGGTGAGCCGGTGTGCGGTGAGCCGGCGTGCTGTGATGAGCCAGCGTGCTGCGCCGAGCCGACGGGCTAATGAAAGGCGCGGGTCCATGGCGTCTCCCTGGGGATTGTTAGCGCTCACATTCCGGGATCAGCTCGGACAATAGATCCAGATCGGCTCATAAGCAATGGGCATGAGCCTCGTGGCTGGGGGCCGCGCTCCGCGCGCCTGCCCGCCGGGCGATCTGGTCGCCGCGGACGCGGCACGGGCCGGAGCTAGTAAGCGCCGGTCAGGAGCGGGGGCGGGTCTTGTCCGGGTCGTAGAACGGGAACCTGACCACCTGGGCCGGGATCCGCTTGCGGTGCCCGTCCAGCTTGCCCACCTCGACCTCGGTGCCGATCTCCGAGTACTCGATGGCCATCCGGCACAGCGCGATGTTCTTGCGCAGGATCGGCGACCTGGTGCCGCTGGTGATCACGCCGACCTGGGACCGGCCCAGGTGCACGCAGTCGCCGTGACCCGCGGTCTCGTTGCCGTCCAGCTCCAGGCCCACCAGCGTGCGCTGCGGTGAGGCCTTGCGGCGCTCCAGCGCGGCGCGGCCGACGAAGTCGTCTTCCTTGGTCTTCAGCGGCACGGTGAACCCGATGCCCGCCTCGTACGGGTCGACCTGGTCGCCGAACTCGTAGCCCGCGAAGATCAGGCCGGACTCGATCCTGAGCATGTCCAGCGCGTCCAGGCCGAGCGGGGTCAGCTCGTGCGGCCGGCCCGCCTCCCAGACCGCGTCCCACAGTGCCACGGCGTCGTCCGGGTGGCACCAGAGCTCGTAGCCGAGCTCGCCCGTGTAGCCGGTGCGGGACACGATCAGCGGCAGGCCATGCGGCCCGCCGATGCGGGCAATCGCGAACCGGAACCAGCCCAGGTCGCCGAACGCCGGCTGCGTCGGCGGGGTCCAGATCAGGTCGCGCAGCAGGTCGCGCGATTTCGGCCCCTGGACCGCGATGTTGTGCAGGTGATCGGTGGAGTGCTTGACCCAGACCTGGTCCAGGCCCAGCCGATCGGCCTGCTGGCGCAGCCAGATGCCGTCGTGCTCGTCGCCGCCCACGAACCGGAACCGGTCCGCGCCGAGCCGGAACACCGTGGCGTCGTCGAGCATCCCGCCGGTCTCGTTGCATACCGCGGTGTAGACGACCTGGCCGTCGGCCAGCTTCCTGATGTTGCGGGTGACCGCGGCCTGCAGCAGCGTCTCGGAGTCGGGGCCCACCACCTCGAACTTGCGCAGCGGGGACAGGTCCATGACCACGGCGCCCTCACGGCACGCCCAGTACTCGTCGACCGCGCCGTGGTTGTCGAAGCTGGTCGGCAGCCAGTAGCCCCGGTACTCGGTGGTGCGCCGGGTCAGCTCGGACCAGCGGGGCTGGAACGCGGTCTCGCGGGTCAGCTTCGGCTCGGCATCTGGGGTGACGCGGTGCGCGATCGCCATGGAGAACCTCCGCTCGGCCGGGTAGACCCGGACATGGATGTCGGTGGGGTTCCAGGCGTTGGCGGGGTCGATGTCGTCGGGGCAGGCCGAGGACGCGCAGAGCACGTCGGTCATGGCCCGCAGCAGCACGTAGTCGCCCGGCCTGGACCACGGCTCGTCGAAGTAGAGCTGGTTGGTCTCGCTGAAGAACGTGTTGTAGAAGAAGTTCAGCGCGGGCCAGCCGCGCCGGGCCGCGACGCCGAACCGGCCGAGCTGCCCGTTGAAGTTGTCGGTGCAGTTCACGTGGCCCGGGTAGCCCATGTCCTCGTAATACTTGGCGTTGCAGGCCAGAGCGAACGTGTCGTGCCGGCCCACGGTGTCGCGCACCACCTCGACCAGCGGGCGCATGTCCTGGTCGAAGAACTTGCCAGACAGCCCCGGCTGCGGGTACGCGTTGCCCATCAGATTGCGGGTGGTGGTCGCGTCCAGACCGCGCTCCACGCCGCCATCGAGCCGCTGCGAGTCGAACGCCAGGAAGTCCGAGCACTGGCGGCCCTCGACGTCGATGACCTGGATATATTGCCCGGCCTCGACCAGGTACGCCAGCGCCGTGCACGTATCGACTCGCAGGTCGAGTACGGGGTCGGCCAGCGGGGGCGGCAGCTGAGGCTCGCGCGGCGCCCGGGGCTGGGTCCGCCGCACTTCGAGCACCAGGTCCGACGGCGGGTTGTCCTGCTCCACGGACATCGGCCCGCCCGGGGCCGCCACCACGGCGGTGACCGGCTGGTCCGCGACGAACACCGCGGTCTCCCCGGCCGGCGACCACTCGCCGAACAGGCGCACCGCCCGCGCCGCGGCCGGGTCCAGGCCGCGGGCCGCCAGCGCGGCGGAAACGTCCGCCCCGGTGACCAGGGTCGCCCCGTTGGCGGCAGGCACGCCAGCACCTGGTGTGGCCGGAGCGAAACCGGCGGCCGTGGCCAGCGCGCGGAGCACGGTCGCCTCCGCGTCCGCCGACGTGCCGAGCGGCGCGTAATCCTCGGCGCCCCGGGCCAGCACGGTCAGCTCACCGCGCTGGCGCCCCTCGGCGTCGATGATCGTGAGCTGGTCCCCGGCATCCAACTCCACCGCGGTGACGGCGCCGGGGTGCACCCGGTAGCGCTCGAGGCACGGGTCGGCCGGGATCAGGCCAGGCAGGACCAGCCGAGGTCTCTCGATAGACACCGTCACCGTTAGGTCACCTCGCTATCGGCTCCTTGGCTTCATCCGCCTGGGCCTGCAGCCAGCGTCCGCTTTCCCTTGGCGTCCAGCCTGAAATCATCATCCGCCCAGTTCGCGGCCCTGCGCTAGGGGACCCCGGCCGTGAAGCCTCACGACAGGCCCACGATCTCGCCGTCCTCGTCGATGTCGATCCTGGACGCGGCCGGGCTGGACGACAGCCCCGGCATGGTGCGCATCTCGCCGCAGATCGGGTACACGAACCCCGCGCCGACCGAGGCGCGGACCTCCCGGACCGGCAGCGTCCAGCCGGTCGGCGCCCCCTTGAGCGACGGGTCGGACGAGATCGACAGGTGCGTCTTGGCGATGCAGACCGGGAGGCGGCCGAACCCGTTCCGCTCGTAGTTGTCCAGCTGCTTGGACGCCTGCGGGGTGTAGCTCACCCCGGCCGCGCCGTAGACCTTGGTGGCCACGGTCTCGATCTTCTGCCGCAGGCTGGCCTGGTCCAGGTACAGCATCCGGAACTCGTTCGGCTCCTCGGCCGCCTCCGCCACCGCCTCGGCCAGCTCGGTGGCGCCCCGGCCGCCGTGGTCGAAGTGGCTGGACACCGCGCACCTGGCGCCCATCTCGTCGGCCACCTGCCGGATCGCGTCGTACTCGCTCGGGTGGTCGGTCGGGAAGGTGCCGATGGATACGACCGGAGGTACGCCGTGCAGCCGCACGTTCTGCAGCTGCTTGCGCAGGTTGTCCGCGCCCGCCAGCACGTCGTCCGGGTTCTCGGCCAGCAGATCGTCCGGCAGCGGGCGCCCGGCGACGATCTTGTACTTGCCCGAGTGCGCCTTGAGCGCCCGGACCGTGGCCACGACCACCGCGGCGTCAGGGACCAGCCCGGAGTTGCGGCACTTGATGTTGAAGAACCGCTCCGCGCCCATGTCGGCGCCGAAGCCGGCCTCGGTGACCAGGAAGTCGCCGGTGTGGATGCCGATCAGGTCGGCCACGACCGAGGAGTTGCCGGTGGCGATGTTGCCGAACGGCCCGGTGTGCACGAGCACCGGCGTGTTCTCCAGGGTCTGCAGCAGGTTCGGCTTGATCGCGTCGCGCAGGATGACCGCCATGGACCCGGCCGCGTCGAGCTGCTCAGCGGTCACCGGGGTGCCATCGGGGGTGTAGCCGACCACGATCCGGCCGAGCCGCTGGCGCAGGTCGGCCAGGGAGGTGGTCAGCGCGAGCGTGGCCATCAGCTCGGACGCGGCGGTGATGTCGAACCCGGTCTGCCTGGTCACGCCGTCGGCCTTGGGGCCGAGCCCGATCACGATGTTGCGCAGCGCCCGGTCGTTGACGTCGAGCACCCGCCGCCAGGTGATCTCGTTGATGTCGAGCCCGAGCTTGTTGCCCTGGTACAGGTGGTTGTCGAGCATCGCGGAGAGCAGGTTGTGCGCCGCGGTCACCGCGTGCATGTCCCCGGTCAGGTGCAGGTTGAGGATCTCCATCGGGACCACCTGGCTGTACCCGCCGCCCGCGGCGCCGCCCTTGATCCCGAACGTCGGGCCCATCGACGGCTGCCTGATCGCGATCGTGGCCCGCTTGCCGATGTGCTTCAGGGCTTGCCCGAGGCCGACGGTCGTGGTGGTCTTGCCCTCGCCCAGCGGCGTCGGGGTGACGGCCGTGACCACCACGTACTTCGCCTTGGGCCGGTCGGCAAGCTCCTCGATCGCGGCCAGCTTGATCTTCGCGACCTGCTCGCCGTACGGCTCGAGCAGGTGCATGCCCAGCCCGATCTCGCTGGCGATGTCGTCGATGGGCTTGAGCTGCGCGCTGCGGGCGATCTCCAGGTCGGTGGGGAACGACATGGCTTTGGGCTCCTTACAGGGACTACTGGTTCTCGGGGTCAGGGCGGCTGGGCAGGGCGTCGGGCATCCGGAATCCGTCAATTTCGATGCCGAATTCGGCGCCCGCGCGGAGCAAGGCGTCGAACAGGTACTGTCCGGAGGATCGTTCGCAGTGCAGCAGGTAGGACGGGGTGGCCCCGTCGGCACCGGCCAGGTCGTCGCGGATCACGTCGGTGGCCACCGCGGCGACCGAGGTCCGGAACGCGGCGCCATCCGGGGTGATCGTGTCGCTCAGGTCGACACCGCAGACCTTGGCGAGCAGAGTCGGCGCGGATTTTCCGTTCAGGCGGATAAGCGACCGGCCGTGAGTGAGATCGACCCAGCTCGCCGACGGATCGGGCGCGGTGATGCGCTCCGGGTCGAGTTCCGCGCCGGGGCCGGCCAGCAGCAGCCACTCCCCCGGCCCGGAGCCCACGACCAGCGTGTCCTTCCTGGCCGCCCGGCCGAACCGGACGCCGAGCGCGGCCGCGGCCTGGCCATCGATGGGGGCGCGCACCTGGATCTTGGTCAGCGGGGTGCAGTCGGTGATCGTGAGCTCGGCGCTGGAGCGCCGGGCGCTGACCTCCCAGCCGTCGGTCACCGACACCGGGGGCGCGGGCGCGATCGGGCTGCGAGCCAGGGGCAAAACGTCAGACACGCATCCGCCCTCCGTCCGGGTCGACGTGGGCATGCTGCGGCATGACCCGGGCCTCGATCTGGCGGCCGCTGGGCAGCCGCACGGTGAGCACGGTGCCGGGCTCGGCCAGGTGCGCGTCCACCTGGGCCAGGCAGATCGACCGGCCCAGGGTGGGCGACATCCGGCTGGAGGTGATCCGCCCGGCGATCTCGGTGCCGTCCATGATCAGGCTGGCTTCCTCGGGGACCACCGTGCCATCCACCGGCTGCACCCCGACCAGCTTCTGCGCGACGCCGGCCTCGAGCTGCCAGGCCAGCTCCGGCTTGCCCGCGAAGTCGTCCTTGTCCAGCTTGATCGCCCAGTCCAGCCCGGCGCTGAACGCCCGGGTCAGGCCGTCGGTGTCCTGGCCGACAATGAAGTGGCCCTTCTCCAGGCGCAGGATCCGCTGCGCCTCCACGCCGAACGCGGCGATGCCCAGGTCGGCGCCCTGGGCCAGCAGCATCTCCCAGACGTGCAGCCCGTAGCTGGCGGGCACGTGCAGCTCGTAGCTGAGCTCACCGGTGAAGCCAATCCGCCACAGCACGCTGTTCTTCACCCCGGCGATCGTGCCGGTGCGCACGTGCATGTAGGGGAAGGCCTCGTTGGACAGGTCGACGCCCTCGGTGATCCGCTCGAGCAGCTGGCGTGACTTGGGGCCGGCCACGTTCATGCTGGCGTAGGCCGTGGTCACCGGCGTGACGTGCACCCGCCAGTCCGGGTGCTCGGTCTGCAGCCAGTTCTCCGCCCACTCCCAGACCGTGGCCGCGCCGGACGAGGTGGTGCTCATCAGGTAGTGCTCGGCGCCGAGCCGGCCGGTCACGCCGTCGTCCATCACCACGCCGTCCTCGGCGCACATCACGCCGTACCGGACCCGGCCGATCTCCAGCTTGGACCACTTGTTGACGTAGAGCAGGTTGAGCAGTTTGGGAATGTCGGGCCCGCGCAGGTCAAGCTTGCCGATCGGGGTGACGTCGATGATGCCGACGTTCTCCCGGACGTTGCGGGCCTCGGCCGCGGCGTCGCCGTACCGGTCCGGCCGGATCCAGGCCCCCGCGATCAGCGGCACGGCGCCGTGCGCCTCGTGCCAGGGCTGCATCGGCGAGTAGCGCACCGGCTCGAACGCCTGCCCGGCCAGGGCGCCGAGCGTGACCGGGACGTACGGCGGTCGCCAGGTCGTGGTGCCGGTGTCGGCGATCGAGCGGCCGGTGGCGCGGGCCACGACCGCGACCGTGTTGACGGTCTCCAGCTTGCCCTGCAGCGGCCCCATGGTCGCGGTAGTGAAGCGTTTGGCCAGCTCGGCCGAGTCGAAGCCCTCGGCGACCGCCCCGATCAGGTCCTTGGTCGACACGTCCTCGCTGAAGTCGACGATCCCGTGGGTCTTGCCGAGGAACAGCTCGGGGTGGGGATCCACAGGGAGCTCAGGAATTGTGCCAGCCGCGACGGCCGGCTTGCCGGCCCGAGCGGCTGGCATCCCGGGGGGCTCCGGGGGGTCGTCCCCCCGGGCTAGCACAGTGGTGGGGGTCGCGAGCGCGCGGGCGCGGGCCACGCCGGCCGCACGGCGTGCGGCTTCGGCGCCGGTGGCCGTGCCGTGGCCGGTGAGTTCCTCCAGGCTGCCGTCGCCCGCGATGCCGCCGGTCACAAGCACGTCGGCGGGAAGCTGGGCGAGGTCAGGGAAGTACCTGGCCGACCGCGGGTCGTAGACGGGCCGGTTGCCCGCCATGTTGAGCAGCGAGGTGGGGGCGGTCCAGCCGACCGCGGTGACCAGCAGGTCACAGCCGATCGTGGTGCCGTCGGCGACCGTGACGGCGTGCACCCCACCGCGGCCCTTGACCGCGATGACGTCGCCGCCGAGGCGGGCGTCCTCGACCCGGGCCACCTCGACCCCGGCCCGCTTCAGGTCGGCGACCGCGGCGTCGCCCTCGGCGTTGGCGGTCAGCACCACCGCGCGCTCGCCGGGCCGGACCGCGTAGAGGTTGATCAGCCGCCGCACCGCGGTGGACACCATGACCCCGGGCAGGTCGTTGCCCTCGATCACGTACGGTCGCTCGATCAGGCCGGGCGCCACCACGAGCGACTTGGCCCGTACCTTGATGAGCCGCTCGGCCGCGGCGCCGGGCATCGGCCCGGCCGGGGAGCGCTCCAGCACCGCGATCCAGTTGCCGTCGTAACGGCCGAGGACCACGGAGTCGGTGAGCACCTCGATGCCGGGCTCGGCCGCCACCTGCCCGGCGAGGTCGGCCAGGGCCGCGAGATCGGCCTCCCCGCCCCAGCGGAGGTGACCGCCGAGCCGGTGCTCCTCCTCCACCAGCAGCACGGAGGCGCCGGCCCGCGCGGCCGCCACCGCCGCGGTCATGCCGGCGGGACCGCCGCCCGCGATCAGCACGTCCGGGTGGGCGTACCGCTTCTCCGGCAGGATGTGCGGGGTATCAGGCGAGACCGAGCCGCCGTTCACGAACCGGCGCAGCACGCCCTCATAGGCCGGCCACAGCCGCTGCGGCTTCATGAACGTCTTGTAGTAGAAGCCAGCGGTCAGGAACTGGCCCGCGAACCGGTTCGCGCCCTTGACGTCGAACCGCAGCGACGGCCAGGTGTTCTGCGAGCTCACCACCATGGCGTCGGTGACCAGGCGGTGGGCGCCCCTGACGTTGGGCTCGTCGCCGACCTGGACCATGCAGCCCGGGTCGTGGAACCCGGCGGTGAGCAGCCCGCGCGGGCGGTGGTACTTCATGCTCCGGGAGAACACCCGCTCGCCCGCGGCCGCGAGCGCCGAGATGATCGTGTCGCCCGCGTAGCCGGAGAACTGCTTCCCGTTCCAGATGAAGGTCAGCCCGGCGGCGCGGTCGATCACCTCGCCGGGCTGCGGCCCCAGCCGCTTGGCTCCGTTCATTGGCGCACCTCCGGCACGACGTTCACCCGGGTCGCTCCGATGGCGGAAACGGACCGGATCTCATTGCTGCCGGTATGGCGCTCGACGCGGATGAACCGGCGGCAACCCATCCGGTGGTACCAGGTCTCCGTGGTCCAGCCGTACGGGTTGGCCCGCAGGTAGAGATAGGTCCGCCACTCCGGGCCGGTCGCGGTGCGCGGGTCGGGGCGCGGCACAGCCTCACCGATGTGCTGGAACTCGGTGGCGTCGCGCGGCCCGCACCAGGCGCACGGGAGCAGGATCATCGTTGAACCTTCCAACTAGTGGCCGACGGCGGCCGCACCCTTCTCCCCCACGAGCACGCCTTCTGTGAACCGGCTGAGCCCGAACGCGGAGATGATCTCGGGCACCCGGCCGGATGCGATGCACTCGGCCATCGCCTCGCCGGACACCGGCCCGGCCTTGAACCCGTAGGTACCCCAGCCGACGTCCACCAGGAACCCGTCCACCGTGGTGGGGCCCATGACCGGGGAGAAATCGGGGGTCATGTCGCACAGGCCCGCCCACTGCCGCAGCAGCCGCACCTTGGTCAGCGCGGGCATCAGCTCGAGCACGTGCCCGGCCAGGCCCTCGATGAACTCCAGCGAGCCGCGCATGGAGTACGACGTGAACGGGTCCACGCTGGCCCCGAACACCAGCTCGCCGCGGTCGGTCTGGCTGATGTAGACGTGCAGCGTGCCGGACACGATGACCGTGGACAGGAACGGCTTGACCGGCTCGGTGACCGCGGCCTGCAGCGGGGACGTGGTGATCGGCAGGGCCACCCCGGCCATGTCTGAGATCAGGGAGGCCCAGCCGGCGGTGGCGTTGAGCACCGTCCTGGTCGCGATATCGCCGCGGGTAGTCCGCACGCCGCGGACCTGCCCGTCGGCCACGTCGATGCCGATGACCTCGGTGTTCTGGTGGATGTGCACCCCATGGGCGTCCGCGCCGCGGGCGTAGCCCCAGACCACGGCGTCATGCCGGATGATGCCGCCCGGCGGGTGCCACAGCGCGCCGAGCACCGGGTACCTGGCCTCGTCGCTGACGTCGAGGAACGGCGCCAGCTTCTTGATCTCGGCCGGGCCGATCACCTCGGACTCGACGCCCTGGACCTTGTTCACCTCGGCCCGCCAGCGCATCGTCCGCAGCGAGCTGTCGTTGTGCGCGAGCGTGAGGTGGCCACGCTGCGAGAACATCACGTTGTAGTCAAGGTCGGCGGCCAGCGTCCGGTAGAGCTGGACGGAGCGGTCGTAGAACCTGACGCCCTCGGGGGTCAGGTAGTTCGACCGCAGGATCGCGGTGTTCCTGCCGGAGCCGCCCGAGCCCATGTAGCCCTTGTCCAGCACGGCGACGTCGGTGATCCCGTGGTTGGCGGCCAGGTAGTACGCGCAGGCCAGGCCGTGCACCCCGCCGCCGATGATGACGACGTCGTAGCTTTTCTTCATCGGGTGGGTGCGCCAGGCCGGCGGCCACTCGGTGTGCGTCAGGCCGCGGCGCAGCAGTCCGAAGGCCGAGTATCTGGCGGGATAGGTCGCACGGCGCGCGGACGGCCGGTGCCCGTTCGTGGTCACCTGCACGGGGTCATCGCCCTCCAGGAAGTCACGTAGGTGACCGAAATATCCCCGCGGATAGGCTACGCCAGCAATGAAACCCTGTCCACTTAGATGAAACGGTCGGGCGCTAGCCGCGACGGCCGGCTTGCCAGCCCGAGCGGATGGCGCGCGGGAGGGTCTGGGGGGGTGGTCCCCCCGAGGCCAACACGGTTAGCTGGCCGGCTGGATCGACTTGACCGAGATGAACTGGATCGGCAGCTCGATCAGCGCGTTGGGCCCGTGTGGCACCTCGCCCACGAACTGTATGGCATCGCCGGGCTCGAGCAGGTAGCGCGTGCTCCCGTACAGGTACTCGAGCCGGCCGGAGATCATGTAAATGAACTCGGTGCCCGAGTGCTGATAGAGCGGGAATGTGTCGGCCCGCTCGGTGAGCGTGACCAGCAACGTCTCGAGCGAGTTGTGCGGCGCGCGCATGGTCCCGAGCGACTGGTAGCGATGCCCAGGGCCGGAGTTCTTGTGCTGGATGTCCAGCCCTCGCCCGGCCTTGATCACCAGGACGTCCTGTTCCTCGTTCAGCCCGCGGAAGAAGGCGGTGACCGGAACCTTCAGCGCCTCGGACAGCCGCGCGAGCGTGGCCAGGCTGGGCGAGGCCTGCGCGTTCTCGATCTTGGACAGCATGCCCTTGGACAGGCCGGTCAGCTCGGCCAGATGCCCCACGGTCAGCCCCAGCTGGAGCCGGAACTCCCGGGCCCGCTCGGCGATGACCGCGCCGAGCGCCTCTTCGAGCGCACCGGCCGCCCCGGCGCCCGGTCCCAGCCCGAGCGCCCGGTCATCCTCTGCCGCATCGCCTCCGGCGACGCCTATGATCTGCGTCATCGCTTTCAGTGTCCTCCCCCGCGACGGCAACCGGAACTGCCAGTTTCCTGCGCGGATCCTCCTGCGAGACTAGCCGTAGGAAACGGGCGGGTATTCCGCGAGAGTGGGAGGCGCGCAGACCGCGGACCGAAGCACAGCCGGACAAGAGGTTGTATCGTCCCATGATACGGGGTTTACTGTCCGTAAATCGTAGACGTCCCGCCAGTACGTAGCTACCACCCCGCTCCTGGAGACGGCCGCCCGCGCGGCCGACCGGAGCCACTGGCCGCCAGGGAGGCCTCGTGAGTACCGACCTTGAACGGTTCATTGACTCCGACGGTCGCGCCGATGCGGTGGCGCGCGTCCGCGCGGAGATAGACGCCAAGGGCATCACCTACATCTACTACCAGTTCGTCTCGGTCACCGGGCGGATCATGGGCAAGGGGGTGCCTGCCGACCACTGGGAGCGGATCGCCGACCGCGGCTTCCAGCTGGTCTACGGCTCCACCGCCAACCTGTTCACCGACCGGCACGGCAACTACATCGGGTACGGGCCCGAGGCCTGGGAGCTCGTGGGCCTGCCGGACGTGGACACGTTCTGCCAGCTGCCGTGGGACCCGAAGACGGCGCGGGTGTTCTGCACGCTGTTCCGCAACCGCGAGGAGGAGACCGACCCGGGCGCGTACCTGACCTCCGACTGCCGCGGCAACCTGCGCCGGATCCACGAGGCGTTCGAGGCCGAGACCGGGCTGCACCTGCGGGTGGGTACCGAGCCGGAGATGATGTGGCTCAAGCTCAACCCGGACGGCACGCCGTCGGTGGAAGGCAAGACCAAGCCGTACTGCTACCACATCGACCAGTTCGCCGAGCTGCAGCCGCTGATCCACAGGGTGATTGAGTACGGCAAGGCGATGGGCCTGGACATGATCCAGGGCGACCACGAGGACGCTCCCGGGCAGCTGGAGCTGAACTGGCAGTTCGACCGGGCCGACCTGACCGCGGACCGGCTCACCACCTACCGGCAGATCTGCCGGCAGGTCGGCCGCGAACTCGGCGCGTTCCCGTGCTTCATGCCCAAGCCGTTCATGGGCGTGTCGGCCAACGGCTGCCACCACAACATCTCGCTGTGGCAGGGCGAGGAGAACATGTTCCTGCCCGATACCGACAACCCGCGGCTGCCCAGCAAGCTGGGGCTGAACGCGATCGGCGGCATCCTGGAGCACCTGGGCGCGCTCACCTGCATCACCGCGCCGACGGTCAACTCGTACCGGCGTTTCTGGGATACCGGCTTCTGGGCGCCGCTGTACGCCGACTGGGGGTTCCAGAACCGGACCACGGCGCTGCGGGTCAGCGCCCCGGGCCGGTTCGAGTACCGGTCCGTGGACTCCGCGGTGAACCCCTACCTGTCCTTCGCCGCGGTGATCAGGGCCATGGGCGACGGCATCCAGCGCAGCCTGGACCCCGGACCGCCGGAGGACCGCAACATCTACGAGGCCATCGCGGGCGGCAAGCAGGTCAAGAAGGTCCCGATGACGCTCGGCGAGGCGCTGGAAGCGCTGGCCAAGGACGATGTGATCAAGGACGCGATGCCGGGCGAGATGTACAAGGTCTTCCACCACTACAAGACCGACGAGTGGGAGCGTTACTGCGCGACCGTCTCCGACTGGGATGTGGGCGAGTACCTGGACATCCTGCCCTAATCACCCGCAGCAAGAGAGGGCCACGATATGTGCGGCATTGCTGGCATCATCCACCGGGACGGCCCCGGAGACATCGGCAGCGAGATGACCCGGATGCTTCAGTCGATGAAGCACCGCGGCCCCGACTCCAGCGGCTTCGCCCTGTACGGGCCGCCCGGCGACATGCTGGTCATGCGGATCAAGCTGGCCGACCCGAACGAGGTCCGTGACTACGGCTGGGCCGACCGGCTGGAGCGCCACCGGAACGAGATCGAGGCCCGGCTGGCCAAGCTCGGCGCCGAGATCGACGCCGCGCGGGGCGATCAGGACTACACGTTCCGGGTCCGGTTCCGCTACAGCGGCGAGCTGAAGCCGCTCGCCGACTACGTCGAGGACGTGCCCGGCTGCGAGGTACTGTCCCTCGGCCACTCGCTCGAGATCGTCAAGGACCTCAGCGACGCCGAGAGCGTGGCGGACCGGTACAAGCTGGCCGGGTTCACCGGCACGCACGCGATCGGCCACGTGCGGATGGCCACCGAGTCGGACGTGGATATCTCCGGGGCGCACCCCTACTGGGCCTACCCGTTCTCCGACATCGCGGTGGTGCACAACGGCCAGCTGACCAACTACCACATGTGGCGCCGGCGCCTGGAGCGCATGGGCCACCGGTTCCAGTCCGAGTGCGACTCGGAGATCATCGCGGTCTACCTCGCGCAGAAGATGGATGACGGGATGTCGCTGGAGACGGCGATGAAGACCAGCCTGGACGAGCTGGACGGGGTGTTCACCTACCTGGTGGTCACCGGCGACGAGCTCGGGGTGGCCAAGGACGAGATGGCCGCCAAGCCGCTGGTGCTCTACGAGTCCCCGGAGCTGGTCGCGCTGGCCTCCGAGGAGGTCGCGATCCGGGCCGTCATCGGCCGCGAGATCGACACCTACGACCCGTACGAGCGTCAAGTGCTGGTGTGGACCCGATGAAGATCAGCTACGACGCCCGCGGCCTGGCCGAACCCCACGCCAAGGCCCCGGAAAACGCGATCATCGAGGGCGAGGGCGACGCCAGGACGGCGGTCTTTGACGCCGTTGACCTGACCACCCGCCAGATCAACTTGGAGCTGCGCCGCCTGGTCTACGACGAGGGGATCACCGACGTCACGATCCAGAACCCGGGGGCCAAGCACTCCATCGCGGTCGGCATCCTCACCCGGTGCCGGATCACGATCGAGGGCAGCCTCGGCTACTTCGGCTGCGGGCTGATCGACGGGCCTGAGATCCGGGTCACCGGCCGGGTCGGCTGGTCGGTGGCGGAGAACATGATGGCCGGCGTGGTCCTCATCGAGAAGAACGCGGGCTCGCTGGCGGCCGCCGCCCTGCGCGGCGGCGACGTGGTGGTCCGCGGCGACGTCGGCGCCCGCACCGGCATCGACCAGAAGGGCGGGACGATCCTGGTCGGCGGGGATGCGGGCATGATGACCGGCTTCATGATGCAGCGCGGCCGCCAGATCATCTGCGGCAACGTGGGCGGCGGGCTGGGCGACTCCATGTACGACGGCGCGATCTACGTCGGCGGCAAGGTCGCCTCGCTGGGCATCGACTGCGTCGAGGGTGAGCTCACCCCCGACGACGATGAGCTGCTCGAGCGCAAGCTGCGGATCTACGGGATGGAGCCGAACAGGTCGTTCCGGAAGTTCGTCTGCGGGAAGAAGCTCTGGAACTACGACAACCTCGAGCCGGCCGAGCGCAAGCTCGTTCTGTAAAGGACTTCGATGAGCCAGACCGAAGAAGGTGCGAGGTCGGTCCTCGGGCGCAGCAGCATCTTCACGCCCGAAGTGATCAATGACATCCACGTGAAGTCCGAGCTCGGCCGGTACCGGATGCGCGGCTTCTCGATGTTCAAGCGGATCCCGCACTGGGACGAGCTGATGTTCCTGCCGGGCACGCTGACCCGGTTCGTGATCGAGGGCTACCGGGAGAAGTGCGAAACCAAGACGGTGCTCGGCGCGCGCTTCGCCGCCAAGCCGCTCGAGCTCGACATCCCGGTTTACATCACCGGGATGAGCTTCGGCGCGCTGTCGCTCGAGGCCAAGATGGCGCTGGCCCAGGGCGCGTCGATGGCGGGCACCGCGACCTGTTCTGGCGAGGGCGGCATGATCCCGCCCGAGCGTGACCTGTCGACCAAGTGGTTCTACCAGGTCATCCAGAGCCGCTACGGCTTCAACCCGCATCACCTGATGCTGGCCGACGGTGTGGAGTTCTTCATCGGCCAGGGCTGCAAGGTCGGGCTCGGCGGCCATCTCATGGGCCAGAAGGTGACCGAGCAGGTAGCCGAGATGCGCTCGCTGCCCGCTGGCATCGACCAGCGCAGCCCCGCGCGCCATCCGGACTGGCTCGGCCCTGACGACCTGTCGCTGAAGATCCAGGAGATCCGCGAGGCCACCGACTACCAGGTGCCGATCCAGCTCAAGCTGGGCGCCGCGCGGGTCTACGACGACGTGCGGATGGCCGCCAAATGCGGGCCGGACACCATTTACCTGGACGGTGCCGAGGGCGGCACCGGGGCCGGGCCGCACATCGCCGCGGAGGAGACCGGCATCCCGCTGATGGCCGCAATTCCGGAGGCGCGCCGCGCCTTGGAGGACGTCGGTCTTGTCGACGAGATCGACCTGGTGGTGGCGGGCGGCATCCGCAACGGGGCCGACGTGGCCAAGTGCCTGGCCCTGGGCGCGAAGGCGGTGGCGATCGGCCACTCGGCGCTGATGGCGCTCAACTGCAACAAGGAGATCCCCGGCGTCACCGACTACGAGGGCACCGTGGGTGTCCCGGCCGGCCAGTGCTACCACTGCCACACCGGGCGCTGCCCGGTCGGCATCACCACCCAGGACCCGGAGCTACGCAAGCGGCTGCGCGTGGACGAGGCCGCCGAGCGGGTCTACAACTTCCTGCACACCCTCACGCTGGAGGCGCAGATGTTCGCGCGGGCGTGCGGCAAGACCGACGTGCACAGCCTCGAGCCCGAGGACCTGTGCGCGCTGACCGTGGAGGCCTCGGCGATGGCCAAGGTGCCGCTGGCCGGGACGACCTACATCCCGGGCCAGACCGAGGAGCGTGCACTGGCCGAGATCAAGGCACTCCTGGAGAAGCAGGTCATGAACGACGGGTCCCGCAATGGCTGATGACACGAGCACCGGTCCTTCTGAGAACACCGGGGCGCCGCGGCTGTCGGTAAAGATGGGTATCGACACCGAGGAGCTGACCGGGCGCACGTTCCCTTACCAGTTCGACCGGTCTCTGGTCGACGATGTGGATCTGCTGGCCGAGACGCCGGGCGAGGACATCAACTGGCTCGAGGACATCCACCTGATGTACGAGGACGAGGTGCCCGCCGTTTTCGACCGCTACACCAACGCCTTCCTCAAGATCCACTTCGAGATCCCGGAGGGGCGCGAGGACGAATACGCTCGCAAGGTGCTGATCAAGCACCTGAAGGAGGGCAACTCCTACGGGATCTGGCTGAAGCGCCGGTACGCCAAGTTCCCCCAGCCGGAGCTGGGCTCGTGGCGCGCGGGCTCCGCCATGGTGGGCGGGAACGGCCAGCCGTCGTAGCGGGTACCGCGGTCACTGCGTGACCGGGCGGCTCGCGGCCAGCGCGGCGCCGACCTGGCCGGCGAAGGCCGCCGCGACCAGGCGCTGTTCCACCGTGGGCCGTGACCCTGGCTCGGGGACCAGAAGGTAACGGCCCTGCAGCAGGCCGTGGTTCTCCACCAGCAGCTCGGTGTCGCCCGGCCATCCCTCGCGCTCAACGTCCCAGGCCTGGCCCCCGGTCATCACCTGGCCGTCGTGCTGCAGCCGGGCGGGCTGGCCGAGCCCGGCCACCCCGTACTCAAAGCGGCACGAGCGCAGCGACAGCAGCCGGGTGAGCTGGCCGGCCACCTGGTCGACCAGCGCGACCGGCGAGCCGCCGGCCGCCACCGCCTCGGCCGCGGCGTTGATCCCCTCCAGGTAGCCCGCGCGTCGGCTCGCGGCCAGGTGCTGGCGGCGGCCCCAGACGGCAAGCTCCGTCACCGCGACGCCGATGAGCAGTATCAAGACGGTCGTCTCGATATCGGAGGTCCGGGTGATCGTGAACTGCTCGTAGGGACGGGTGAGGAAGAAATCGAACCAGACCGCTGCCGACATCGCCGCCAGCACGCCCGCCAGCCGGTACCCGCTGGCGGCCACCGCGACCACCACCAGGATCAGGGCCAGCGCCGCGTCGGTGTTGGGGAACCCGGTGCGGAACGGCACCAGGACGACCGTCAGCAGCAGCGGCGCCGCCCCCGCCGCCAGGAGGGCCAGATGATCACGCCGGAGCTTCCGCTGCATCGTCGGCCCGGTCGGGCTAGCTTTCCTGCGCGGAGGCACCGGAGGCGATGGCCTTCTTGACACTGCGGCGCCGGCGCTGGGCCACCAGAACGGGACAGCTTGACCGACGGATGACCCGCAGTGTGACACTGCCGAACAGGCGGGTCAGGACTTCTCCCCGCCGGGGACGTCCCAGCACGATAACGTCAGCGCCGAATTCCTCGGCCTCCACGAGGATGGCCTCGGCGACCCGGTCGACGGCCACGTAGCGGACGCCGGCCCCGGCGGCCAGGCCGGCCATGCGCAGCTCGAACGTGGCCGCGTCCGCCACGAACGATGCTTCCTTCTTCGTCTCTCGCGAGTACCAGCGGAAGCCGGAAACCTCACGGACCCGGAGGTGCAGCGCGCGCACCTCCGACACTCCCTCGGTGGCGGCATCCTTCGCGAGGTCGAGCACAGCCTGGCTCTGGCTGAAGTCGTCAATCGCGACCAGGATCCTGGCGAACATGGCTCCCGCATTCGTCTGGGCCTCTGGCCTTAATCATCGCGCCAGCGGCCGGATGCGGTGCGCATGGGGGCCGTTAGGATGCCGTTAGGATTGCGCGCTGACCAGTTCCAGGGTTGCCTTGTCCCGCAGGCGGCGCCGGGGCTGAAGTTAAAACAGCACCGCCAGGTAGGAGGCGGTCATGATCACGTTGATCGGCGCGACCGGGGATCAGCCGAGCCAGTAGGCCCAGCCGGACACCCCGCCAATGTGCCGCGCGGCCGTATCGCCGACCAGCGGCCGGAACGACTCGGTCGCGTACTCCGCGGGATGCCGCCGCT
The DNA here is from genome assembly GCA_963844655.1 of uncultured Actinomycetota bacterium. Lineage (GTDB taxonomy): Bacteria > Actinomycetota > Actinomycetes > Streptosporangiales > Streptosporangiaceae > JASHPR01. Next base: position 1,049,994 of record CAWJPA010000004.1, read on the forward strand.
GCGGTCCGGCCACATGGTGGCCAGCTCGTCCAGGCACAGGCAGAGGAAGCATCCCGCGATCATCGGGCGCCGCCCCATCCTCTAGAAGAGCGTCAGGTAGCGCTCTACCTCCGAGTCGCTCACGACGGAGTGCCAGGCATGGAATTCCTCGCGCTTGACCTTCGCGTAATAGTCGATGTAGTCGCCGTCCGGCGTCTTGCCCAGCGCTTCGCGCAGCACGTCGTCGGCGACCAGTTCGTCCATGGCGTGCAGCAGCGTCGGCGGCAGGGTCCGGATGCCCCGTGCCGCAACCTCCTCGGCCGGCAGCACGTGCAGGTTGTCGCGGTTCGGCTCGCCCGGGTCGAGGCCGCGGTCGATGCCGTCGAGGCCCGCAGCCAGCTGGGCGGCCATGGCCAGGTACGGGTTGGCCGCGCCGTCGCAGGCCCGGTTCTCCACCCGGCCACCCTCGGGGACCCGGAGCATCTGGGTGCGGTTGTTCCCGCCGTAGGTCGCGTAGGCCGGGGCCCAGGTGGCGCCGGATTGCGGCGCTCCCACCCCGAAGCGCTTGTAGGAGTTCACGGTCGGGCACGTGATCCCCGCCAGCGCCGGGCCGTGGTCGATCAGGCCGCCGATGTAGTGGTAAGCCATTTCGGAAAGGCCGAGGGCCCGGGAGTCATCGGCGTCGGCGAACAGCTCGGCGCCCGACTTCGCATCCCAGAGGCTGGAGTGCAGGTGCAGCCCGGACCCGGTGAGGTTGGAGAACGGCTTGGGCATGAAGGTCGCGGCCAGCCCGGCCTGATGCGCCACGGTGTGGACCATGTAGCGGAAGAAGATCAGCCGGTCAGCGCTGGTCAGGGCGTCGGAGTAGGCGAAGTTCTGCTCGAACTGGCCGTTGGCGTCCTCGTGGTCGTTGGCATAGTTCGCCCACCCGAGCCGGTTCATGTACTTCGACAGCGTGGTCAGGTGGTCGTACATCCGGGTCAGGCCCTTGGCGTCGTAGCAGGGCGCGTCGGAGCGGTCCAGCGGGTCGGCGACCTCGATGCCGCCGGCCTCACGGCGCCGGACCAGGAAGTACTCGGCCTCGCACCCGACCTTGTACTCCAGGCCACGCTGCTGCGCCTTTTCCAGCATTCCCTTGAGGATCAGCCGCGGGGCGTATGGCCACGGCTCCCCCTCGACGTGGATGTCGCACTGGAGCACGGCGAGCCCCGGCTGCCAGGGCACGAGGATGTACGACGCCGGATCGGGCATCGCGATCATGTCGGGGTCGGCCGGGCTCTGGCCCATGGGGCCGGCCGCGAACCCCGCAAAGCCAGCACCACCGCCGGTCAGCACGTCGATGGCCTCGATCGGGATCATCTTGGCGCACGGCTTGCCGTGCATGTCCACGAACATGGCGAAGAAGAACTCCACGCCATCGGATTCGGCCCGCGTCCTGAGATCATCGTCCGGCATGCGCACACTCCGTTGCGTCAAGGGCAGCCAAAGCGGCCGTTCACCTCAGGTAAACGTTGTGTAGCACGCCTCGCCCGCCGTGTCTATATGCCACATAGGTCAGTAACAGCCAGGTAGGTCCGCGAAGCTCGATGGCTTCCTGGTACCGCACGGTGGAATGGCCAGAGCCGAGAGCCGGGACGGCGGGCCGCGGGGAAATGCGGGCGTTACCAATGAGTTAATCGTGTTTCACTACAGTGAATGCCGATCCGGTCCAGCCAGTTGTGGAACATCCGCTCGGCGGATCCGGTCATCGCGTCCTGGCCGTCGGCGAACGCGCGGGCCAGGAGGTCGAAGCCCGCCGGCCCGAGGGCGGCCTGCGCCGAGGCCGCGTAGGCGGGCACGAGGCCCCACTCGGCGAACATCTGCTCGGTCACCTCGACATGGAACTGGACCGCGTACGCGAGCTCGCCGAAGCGCATGGCCTGATGCGGGTAAGCCGCGGACTCGCCCAGGCAGACCGCCCCGGCCGGGATCTCGAACGTGTCCCCGTGCCACTGCAGGGCCGGAAACTCAGCGCCGAGCACGGCCAGGACCGGATCGGCCCGGCCCTCGGCGGTGAGCGTAACCGGCAGCACGCCGACCTCGGGCGCGGCGCCGGGGCCGACCTTCGCTCCAAGGCTGGCGGCCAGCAGCTGCGCTCCCAGGCAGACACCGAAGTACGGCACCCCGGCACGCACCGCGGCCGCGATCCACCGCTTCTCGTCGGCCAGCCAGGGATGCGCGGCGTCGTCGTAGGCCCCCATCGGGCCACCCATCACCACGATCAGGTCCGCGTCACGCCAGTCCGGCAGCTGGCCGCCCTCGTCCAGCTCGATGGTCTCGATCGCGATCCCGTGCCGGGCGAGCACGCCGGTGAACACCCCCGGCGGCTCGCACCGGATGTGCTGCAGCACCAGCGCCCTGGCCATGGCCGCCGTCACCGCACCACGAGCACCGGCCGGTCAGCCAGGTGGATCACCTTGTGCGTGGTGCTGCCCAGGACCAGGCCGGCCAGGTCGTTGCGGCCCCGCGAGCCTATGACGATGACCCCGGCGTCGTGCTCGTGGGCATCCTCGATGATCTCGCGCGCGGCGTGCCCGAAGAGGGTGTCCCTGACGACCGCGTGCGCCGTGACTCCGGCCTTGGTCAGGAAGTCGGCCGCCGCCTTGACCTCAGTGTCCGCCTCGTCCTGAGACTCGGACGGCACCGTGCCCATCCGGGCGATCACCTCCCGCTCGCGCAGGTGAAGTACCCAGACCTCGCCCTTGGACAGCAGCGCGAGATCACGGGCGGCGGCGAGCACACGCTCTGAGACCTCGGAGTGGTCCACGGCCGCAAGCACTCTTTCGTACATCGGGCCTCCTTTATGTTCCGGGAATCCAGTCGGTGCCGGCCAGCGGCACCTTGGCCATTGCCGCCGCCTCGATCGTCAGCGCGGCGAGATCGTCGGGCTCAAGGTGGTGCACGTTGGACTTGCCGCAGGCGCGGGCCAGGGCGGTGAGCTCCATCGTGAGCGCCTTCAGGTAGTTGGTCATCCACCGGGCGCCGGTCTCCGTGTCGAGGCGGCGCTCCAGCCCGGGATCCTGGGTGGTCACCCCGACCGGGCACATTCCGGTGTGGCAGTGGTGGCAGAAGCCGGGCTCGGTGCCGATGGCCGCGTAATCGGCGGTCGCATCGTGATCGGCCCCGTCAGCGCGGTAGCTGGGCCGGTTGCAGCCCAGCGCGATCAGCGCGCCGACGCCGATCGACACGGCGTCGGCGCCCAGCGCGAGGGCCTTCGCGACATCGGCCCCGGAGCGGATGCCGCCGGACACCACGAGCTGGACCTCGTTCTGCTTGCCGATATCCCGCAGCGCCTGCGCGGCGATCCGCACTGCCGGCAGCGTCGGGATCCCGGTGTGCTCGATGAAAACGGTCTGGGTCGCCCCGGTGCCACCCGCCATCCCATCGATCACCACCACATCGGCGCCCGCGGCCACGGCCAGCTTGACGTCGTGCTCGACCCGGGTGGCCCCGAACTTGACGTAGATCGGCTTTTCCCAGCCGGTGGCCTCGCGGAGTTCCTCGATCTTGATCCGCAGGTCGTCGGGCCCGGTCCAGTCCGGGTGCCGCGAGGCGGACCGCTGGTCGATGCCGGGCGGCAGGGTCCGCATCGCGGCCACCCGCTCGCTGACCTTCTGGCCGAGGAGCATGCCACCGCCACCCGGCTTGGCCCCCTGGCCGATCACCACCTCGATCGCGTCGGCCGCGCGGAGGTCGTCGGGGTTGAAGCCGTAGCGCGACGGCAGGCACTGGTACACCAGCAGCCGGGACGCCTTCCGCTCCTCGGGTGTCATGCCGCCGTCACCGGTGGTCGTCGACGTGCCCACGGCGGTCGCGGCCCGGCCCAGCGCCTCCTTGGCGTGGGCGGACAGCGCGCCGAAGCTCATCCCGGCGATGGTGATTGGGATCGCCAGCTCGAGCGGCCGGCTGGCAAACCTGCTGCCGAGCACGGTGGTGGTGTCACAGCGCTCCCGGTAGCCCTCCAGCGGGTAACGGGTGAGCGAGGCGGTGAGGAACACGAGATCGTCGAACGAGGGCATCCGGCGCTTGGCACCCCAGCCGCGGATCTCGTACCGCCCGAGCTCGGCCATCTCGTGGATCTGGCCGATCACCTCCGGTGGGTAGCTGTAGCTCGGTTCCATCAGGCGCCTCGCGCGGGGACTACCAGCATCATGCGGCGGGAGGATTCCGGCAGCGATCCGCGTGTCACGCCTGACATAAGGATGTCGCAGGTATAACGTGAATCGTGGCCAGTAAGGATCAGATTTCTGCAGGTAGTGCATATGATCTCGAATACCACTTCGAGTGGTGCCCGAAGTACCGCCGCGAGGCCCTGGGCGGACCGGTGAAGCGCCGCTGCGAGGAACCGATCCGGGCCAAGGCTGCCGAATACAGATGGACGGTTGCGGACTTGGAGATCATCCCAGGCTGCGTGGATCTCTTCGTGAAAGCTCATCCGTCCGCCTCCGCCGCGCGTGTCGCAAAACAGTTCAAAGGCTTCACCTCAAGGGCACTACGCGGCGAGTTCCCGCACCTGCGGTCCCGGCTGCCGACCCTGTGGTCGCGGTCATATCTCGCGGCCACCGTGGGGACAGTCTCGGCCGCGGCGGTACAGCAGTATCTAGACACGCAGTACGGCCGGCCGTGGCGCAAGGAGCCACGCCAGCAATGAGGCGCGCATACAAGTTCCGTGCCTTCCCTACCGACCCGCAGGCGCGACGCGCCGGCCGGCTCTTGGCTGACCACTGCGACCTGTACAACGCCGCACTGCAGGAGCGTCGCGAGGCTTGGCGGATGCGGAAAGTCCGCATTGCGTACCTGAACCAGTCGGCACAACTGAAAGAGATCCGGCGTCACGATCCGGAGGGACAGGGCCGACACTCGTTCACCGCGCAGCAGCAGACGCTGCGGCGGCTCGCGGTAGTGTTCGAAGCCTTCCACGACCGGACGGCTAAGGATCAGGCCGGATACCCGCGGTTTAAGCCATACCAGCGTTTCAACCAGGTCAGTTTCGTGGCCGGGGACGGCGCGAAGTGGAAGCCTGCGGAAGGCGGCCGGTGGGCACTTGCCACGTTCCAGGCGGCCGGCACGGTAAAAGTCCGCCAGCACCGTGCCGTGCGCGGCGCCGTCAAGACGCTCCAGCTGAAGCGGGAGCACCGCCGCTGGTATGTGATCGTGGTGGCCGAAGCTGAGCCGACGCCGCTGCCCTCCACTGGCAGGGTGATCGGCGTCGACATGGGCGTGGCTCGGTTCCTTACGACCTCCGACGGTGAGATTGTCGCCAATCCCCGGTGTCTCGCTTCGGCTCAGCAAGGGATCACTAACCTGCAACGGCGCAGGGATCGGGCCCAGCGTGGGTCGGGGAACCAGAAGCGGACCCGCCGCCAGCTGGCCCGTGAATGGCGGAAGATCCGCAACCAGCGCCGCGATTTTCACCACAAGACCGCCCGGGCGCTGATTGATACATGCGACGTGATCGGGCTGGAGAAGCTGCGGGTCGCGGACATGACACGCCGTCCCGCGCCGAAACCAGACCCCGGCAGCCCGGGCTCCTGGCTGCCTAACGGCGCAGCGGCCAAAGCCGGGCTGAACAAGTCGATCCTCGACGCTGGCTGGGCCCAGTTCACTAGCATCCTTGTCAGCAAAGCGGAAGAAGCTGGCCGACGCGTGATCCTGGTGAACCCGGCCAACACCAGCGCCGATTGTCACCAGTGCGGGAAACGGTGCAGCCGACCGCATCAGGACACAGTTATCTGTCCGGCGCACGGCATGATGGACGCCGACATCAACGGCGCGCGTAACGTTTATGCCAGGGCCGGGCTGGGCTCTGGTCAGGCCATGCAAGCAGCCTGAAAAGCTGGCGGCTACCGCCGCCAGAGCAGTCACCAGTACCTCTGGTTCTTTCAGTATCTCTGGTCCTTCAGCGCGTCGAAACGGTACAGGTTCTTCGCGGACGCGACCCGGGTCACGTCCTCGGCGCGGATGTGCGAGAAGCCGGCCTGCGCGGCGAGCTCCCGCACCCGCCGGACGTCGTCTTCGGTCAGGTCCTCGACCCTGGCGTCGGAGCCCAGCGACTTTATCGTGCCGCCGATGTAGATCACGGCCTCGTAGAGCGAGTCGCCAAGCGAGTCGGCCGCGTCACCTCCCACGAGGATGGTGCCCGCCTGGGCCATGAACCCGCTCATATGGCCGACGTCCCCGGCCACCGCGATCGTGCCGCCCTTGAGCGAGATACCGGTCCGGGACGAGGCGTCACCCTCGATCACGATCAGGCCGCCTCGCGCCGACGCGCCGGTGCACTCCGAGGCGTTCCCCCGGACCCGGATCGTGCCTGACATCAGGTTGTCGCCCGTGGACCAGCCGACGAACCCGTTGACCTCGATGTCCGGGCCGTCGCCGAGCCCGCCGATGAAGTAGCCGGCGTTGCCCGCGATCGTGATGTCGAGCTGGGCGGTCAGGCCCACGGCCAGGTTGTGCCGGCCGCGCGGCTCGGTGATGCGAACCGCCGTGCCGTCAGGAAGCTGGCGCAGCGCCTCGTTCAGATCGCGCACCGAGAGCCCGGCGCAGCTGAGCTCGACGGCGGTTACTCGTGCCACGTGTAGATCTCCTCGGGCATGGGCTCGAAGACCTCCGCCTTCTCCACCCCGGGGAGGTCGGCCAGCGCCACGTACTCGGAGGCGACGGCCACGTAATCCGCGGTCTCGGCGACCACCATCGGCTTGCACGCGAACGAGTCGCGCACCACCGCGAACGATGCCCCCGACGAGACCAGCAGCGTGAAGAAGCCGTCGAACACCTTGGTCACGCGGCGCAGGGCTTCGTCCAGATCTGCACCGTGCTCCAGCTCACGGGCGATGAATCTGGCCGCCACCTCGGAGTCGTTGTCGGTGTCGAAGCGGACGCCCGCGGCAGCCAGTTCCCTGCGGATGCTGGCGTAGTTCGAGAACGACCCGTTGTGCACTAGAGCCAGGTCCGCGGCGGAAGCGAACGGGTGCGAGTGCTCGGTGGTCACCGCCGACTCGGTCGCCATCCGGGTATGGCCGGTGGCCTGGTAGCCGGACATGCCGGACACCCCGTAGCGGGCACATACCTCGGCGGCAGGGCCGACGTCCTTGTACACCTCCATCGCGGTCCCGTAGCCGAACAGCCTGACGCCCTGATCGATGTCCGCCAGCAGGCGCTGCACCCGCTCGGGCTCGAGACCGGTCACCACGACCGCGTCGCGTCCGCGGCGGCGCAGCTCGGCCGGCTGGCCCGCGGCCTCAAACGCGGCGCGGAAGCTCACCCAGTCGTAGTCATCCGCCGGGGCGCAGATCGAGTACTTCAGCGCGCCGGCCGGGACGTCGTGACGGTAGATCGCCACCCCGGTCGAGTCCGGCCCCCGCGAGGCGAGCACGTCCAGCATCGGGACGACCAGCTCGCCAAGGACGGGATAAAGATCCGGATTCTTGAGCCGGAGGCCGACGATCCCGCACATGCACCCTCCCCAGAGACCCGCTGCCAGGAGGCTAACATGATCAGCGAAATCCGAACACGGTCATACCGGGTCGAAGACGGCTACGCGTCGATCCCGAGCCAGGTGGCGAACGATCTCAGCTCTTCGCTCGGGCGCGGCTCGGCGTGCGCGATGGCCTGGACCGTGTCCCGGACCATCGGATGGTGCCTGGCCTGCTGCGGGGCGACCCGCCGGGCGCGGTTCAGCGCGCTCAGGGCCCGGTGCCGATCGCCGTGGTACAGCCAGCCTCTGGCCACCTCGATGTGGTAATGGCCCACCCGTACCGGGGGCAGGCGGTCGAGATAGCCGGCCCGGTGCACATCATCGGCGCGGCTCACCGCCAGCGTCCCGTCGGCCATCTCGACGGCGGCCGACACCTCGTGCAGGCCGACATTCGCCGTACCGAACTCCATCCCGTAGTGGTTGGCCCCGTCCGGGACGGTGGCCGCGATCCCCCTGGCCTCGGCCAGGTGAGCATCGGATTCCTGGCGGCGGCCCGCGCGGGCGGCCAGGACCGCCGAGCGCAGGTGCAGGCTCCCGTAGACGCTGCGGGCCGCCTCGTCCAGGCGTGCCGGGTCCGGGCCGAGCTCGCCGCGGGTGCGTTCCATCAGCGCCAGGCCCTGGTCGTAGGCGGCGGCGCCGAGCAGCGACCCGCCCCGGGACCACTGGGTCCGCGCGACCCGCAGCGGGTCCCCGCACTGGCGGGACGCCCACTCGATCCGGTCCAGGGTCAGCGCCCGCAGGTCGGCGTGGCCGAGCTGATGGGCGAGCCCGGCGATGCCGCCGTAGGCCTCGGCCAGCAGCGCATACAGCGCTGGCCGCTCGGCGTCGCCGGCCGCGGCGATCGCCGCCTGCAGTTCGGCCAGCAACCCGGGCAGCGTCTGGCTGAGCTGCAGGTACCGGGCCTGGCGGCCGAGTTGGGATACGGCCGCGACCTCGGCGCGCAGCTCTCCGGCCGGGCGCAGCCTGACGTCGCCGGGCGGCGGCAGATCGTAGGCCAGCAGCGCGCGGCGTAACGGCTCGACCGCGCCCCGCAGGGCGGCGCCGCTGCCCGGTCCCGCGTAGGGCTGACCGGTGACCCGGGTCACATCGACCCCGAGGGCGCGCGCGACCGCGCCGATGAAGGCCGGGCTGGCCGGGACGGCACCGGTCTCGACCTTGGCGAGGAGGCTGTAGGAGACCCGGGACCGGCGCGCCAGCTCACGGGCGGTCCAGCCCCGCGTCTTGCGAATGGCCGCGACCCTAGCGCCTATCCTGTCCCGTTCTGTCATATCCCTTAGTCCCGGAGTTTCAGACGATTTGCAATTTCCCGGCTATCGTCCGCATCCATGCTCGCTTGTAATAGCTGGAACATCAACAGGGAAGGACCATGACCGACAAACCCCGCCTTACCAGCACCGCGGAAACGCTCGAAGCCGCATTCAGCGGGCGCTGGGGCATCTGGCTCAGTGACACCGGCCGCTGGTGGGCCTCCCACCGCGCCGCGCTGACCGCGGCCGAGTTAGCCGCCGGATGCGTCCCGTTCGTACGGGCAGATACCACGTCCCAGCTCGTTGAGCGCATCCAGGCACAGGAGGAACTGCTGACCCAGGCGGGCCAGCGCCGCCGGGCCTGACGGGCTAGCTCCAGCGTGTGATCATTTTCCCGGGGCCGGACCTGGGCCTGATCGGTTTCCGGGCGGGCCAGGAATTGTCCTGTTAGCGGCGGGCGACGATGGCCGCGTAGGTCCGCTCAAGCGCCCGCATGGTCTGTTTGTAGTTGCGCTGCGCAACGGCGACAAACAGGCAGTCCACAACGGTCAGCGCGGCGATCCTGCTGGCCATTGCGCCGGACCGGAATGTCGTCTCCCTAGCCGCGGTGGTGAGGACGTGGTCGGCCACGCCGGCGATCGATGACCCGGGGAAGTTCGTGATCGCCACCGTGGTGGCCTGCTGCTGCCTGGCCTCGGCCAGGCTGCCGACCGTGTCCGCGGTCATCCCGGTGTGCGAGATGCCGATGGCCACGTCACCACGCTTCAGCAGCGCGGCCGAGGTGACCGCGCTGTGCGGGTCGGGCCACGCGTACACGATCCGCTCGATGCGGTGCAGCTTCTGCTGCAGATCCAGGGCGACGAACGCACTGGCCCCGACGCCGTAGATGTCGATGCGGCGGGCGCGGACGATGGCGTCGACGACCGCGCTGAGCGTCTCCGCGTTGAGCTGCGCGGCCGTCTCCTCCACCGCGCGCGCGTCGGCGTGCGCGATTTTCTTGATCACCTCGTCGATGCTGTCCTGCGGCCCGATGTCGCTGCCGATGTCCTCCCAGCCCCTGGCCTGCCCGGCCTGCGCCGCGGCCGCGAGGGCCAGCCTGAGCTCGGGGTAGCCGGGGAAGCCCATAGCCCGGCAGAACCTGATCACCGTGGTTCCCGATGTGCGGCACGCCTCGGCCAACTCGGAGATGGTCTTGGCCGCGACACCCGCCGGGTCTTGCACCACCGCGGCGGCGACCCGCCGCTCGGCGGGGGCCAGGTTCGGGGTGAGGGCGCGCACGTGGGCGAGGAGCGTCTGCGGAGTGTGCTCGGGCGACTCCTGTGCTGAGGTGCCCCGCGCTGGTTGCGGCATGGCGCCACTGTACGATGCCCAGCCGCCGACGTGCGGCGACGCCCCTGGATGCGCCCTGTGGCAGGCTGTCAGCGATGGCCGAGGCACGGTGGGGAGCACGGTTCGGGCAGGCGTTCGCCGGGCCGGCGTCGGCCGTGCGCGAGCGCATCTGGCGTGAGGTATACGGGCCCGAGTACCCGGACGGCGTCGACCCGTTCAGCTACATCAGCGTGACCGAGCTGCAGCTCTTCGCCCGCGAGACCCGGGTCGGCGGCGGCCAGTGCCTGGTCGACATCGGCTGCGGCCGTGGCGGGCCCGGTCTCTGGGTGGCCGCTGCGACCGGGGCCAGGCTCATCGGCCTCGACATCACCGAATCCGCGCTGGGCGCGGCCCGGCGCCAGGCGGACCGGGCCGGCCTGGCGGGCCGGGCCGAATTCCGCCGGGGCAGCTTTGAGGACACCGGGCTTCCCGATCGCTCCACCCACGCGGTCATGAGCGTCGACGCGCTGCTGTTCACGCCCAGCAAGCGGGCCGCAGCCGCCGAACTGGCCAGGATCACCGTTCCCGGCGGCCGGCTGGTGCTGACCAGCTGGGACTATCACCGCCGCCCGCCCGCCCGGCCGGAGCAGGTCGGCGACCACCGCCCGCTTCTGGATGAGGCGGGCTTCGACATCGTCAGCTACGCCGAGACCGAGGCCTGGCGCGAGCGGCAGGAACGCACGGGCCTGGCGATGCTCGCGGCCGTCGAGGAGCTGGCGGCCGAGGCGGGCGCTGATCCGGGCGAGGTGCGGGCGGGCATCGAGGAGATGCACGCCACCATGGACTGCATGATCCGGCGCGTGCTGATGGTGGCCCAGCGACGGCGGCCTGGCTAGCCGAGCAGCGCGGCCGCCACGGCCGCGTGTACCTGCTTGCGCAGGCCGACGACCGAGTGCTCAGGGCCGCGCCCGAAGTGCACCGCGTTGGTCAGCAGGACCGCCCACAGGCCGCTGCCGGCGTCCACGGACAGGCTGGTGCCGGTGAACCCGGTGTGCCCGGCACCCGACCAGGGCCACCCATCGCCCATGTTGTCCCACGTGTCGCCGCGCAGCCCCCAGCCGAGACCGCGGCGGCCGCCCAGGCCCTCGGTCTGGCAGCGCAGTGCCTCGGCCGGCCAGTCCCCCCGGACCCAGGCCGCGGCGTAGCGGGCCAGGTCGGCCGCGGTGCCGAACAGGCCGGCGTGGCCGGCCACCCCGCCCAGCGCTGCGGCGTTCTCGTCGTGGACCACCCCCACCTTGGCCACGCCGAGCACCGGCTCGGTGGCCGCGATGCGGTCCGCCCACGACGCGGGCGGCCGGTACCTGGTCTGGCCCAGGCCGAGCGGGGCGCACACCACGTCCTGGGTCAGCTCGTCCAGCCCGCGGCCTGCGACCGCGGCGGCCAGCTCGCCCAGGATGATGAAGCCGACGTCGGAGTAGCAGAAAGCAGAGCCGGGCGGAGCGGCCAGCGGCTCGGCCATCGCGGCGGCCAGGATCTCGGCTGGCTCGTGCAGGCGCCGGTGGTACCTCCGCTGGCCGGGCAGGCCGGAGGTGTGCGTGAGCAGATGCCGAGCCGTCACCAGGGCCTTGCCGTCCCCGGCGAACGCGGGCAGATAACGGCGCACCGGCTCATCCAGGCCCACCTCGCCCCGGCCGGCCAGCCACAGCAGGCACGGCGTGGTCGCGATGACCTTGGTCAGCGAGGCGAGATCAAAGACCGTGTCCGCCGTCATCGGCCGCCGGGCGGCCCTGTCCCGCTGGGCGTCCCCCGCCACGTGCCACAGCAGCGGGTCCGCGCTGCGCAGCCCCGCGGCGAGGACCGCGCCGGGCATCATCCCGGCCGCCACCGCGCGGTCGACGAGCTCCGTCAGCCGGCGTGGCCATATCGTCTCCGGAGGTCAGTTGCTGCTGGCCCGGGCCGCGGCCTGGGCCAGCCGGACGGCGCCGCTGACCGGCGGCTCGGTCAGGGTCCTGATGTCGCTGCCCGGTCGCGCGTGCTCGATCACGATCCGGACGGTGGCCTCGAACGCGGCATGGCCGAACAGGCCGCCGGCCAGCACTACGGGCAGCGCGGCCGGGGCGCCAAGCCGCTCGGCGGCGGACACCGTGAGGCCCGCCAGGGCCGCGGCCGCGTCCGCCATGATGGACGCGGCGGCCGGGTCGGTGCTGTCCAGGATCAGCGGCGCGAAACTGGCCCAGTGCCGGGGATGGGGCTGGGTGTAGAACAGCTCGTGCAGGGCGCCAATGTGGTGCGCCCCGGTGGCGGCGAGCAGGCGGTCGCCCAGCTCGCCGAGGGGGGCCCGGCCGTCGCGGCGGGCCAGCAGCGCGCGGAGCGCGGCCCGGACCATCCAGTAGCCGCTTCCCTCATCGCCGAGGAGGTAGCCCCAACCGCCAGACTGGGCCTCGCGGCCCAGGTAACTGCCGATCGCCACCGAACCCGTCCCGCAGATCAGCGCGATACCCGCGTCCAGGCCCGCGGCGGGCAGGACCAGCATCGCGTCCCTGACGATCAGGAGCGTGCCCGCCCGGGTCAGCGGAGCCAGGTGGTCGGTGAGGAACTGCCGGGCGCTGGGAACGCTGGCACCCGCTGCGCCGACGCAGATCGCGTCCAGGGGGTGTTTGAGCGGCAGCGCGGTCAGCAGGTCGGCCAGCGCGGCCGTGGCGCTGGACTCACCGACCGCGACCAGGCTGGCGCTGGCCGCGGTGCTGTACGCCACCAGTTCGCCGTCCACGCAGAGCTGCGCCCGGCTCCGGGTGCCGCCGATGTCCAGGCCGAGCAGACTGCTCACGGCTGCCCCGCCCGGCCCAGCCGGGCCATGGCGTCGCGCACGCTGCCGTCGGCGTCGGCCAGCGCGGCCGTGGCCGCGGGAGGTTCCAGCCCGGACATCAGGCAGAGCAGGGCCAGCCGCAGGTCGCCGGCGCATCGTTCCAGCTCGGCGCGGCATGCCTCGTCCGGCTCGCCGGACGCCTCGCGGAGGATGCTCAGCTGGCGCTGGCGCAGCTTGGCGTTGGTGCCCGCCAGCGCCGCCATCAGGTTCGAGTAGGTGCGCCCGAGCCGGACCATGGCGGCCGTCGACAGCGCGTTGAGGATCAGCTTCTGCGCGGTAGCGGCCTTCAGCCTGGTGGAGCCTGCGATGGCCTCCGGGCCGGTGTCCACCAGCACGGCGTACTGGGCCAGGGCCGCGAGGGGTGCCGCTGGGTTGCTGCTGACCAGTACGGTCATCGCACCGGCCGATTGGGCGTACCGCAGCGCACCAGCCACGTAGGGCGTGCGGCCGCTCGCGGTGATCCCCACCGCCACGTCGGCCGCGGAGACCGCGCGCGCGTCCCTGGCGCCGAGCATCTCGTCATCCTCGACGTCCTCGACCGCGCTGCCCAGCGCGGTCTCACCCCCCGCGTGGTGGGCAACGAAAACCCCGGGTTCCAGGCCGAACGTCGGCATCACCTCCGCGGAGTCAAGCACGCCCATCCGCCCCGAGGTCCCAGCGCCAAAGTAATGCACCTGGCCGCCGGCCTTGAGGCGTTCCACCACACGGTCAACCACGGCCGCCAGAGCGGGCAGGGCCGAAGCGACCGCGCCGGCGACCGTGGCGTCCTCGGCGTTGAGCAGCCGCAGCACTTCCTCGGTCGGAACCTTGTCGATGTCGACGGTCCGCACGTTGCGCTCCTCGGTGCGCGACGAGACCGGCAACGGCGTCAGCAGTTTCACCGCATCCGAATCTGAGGGCACAGCCGCCCCCTCCTCCCCACTCCGCACGTCCCCCACCTCAGCAAACGTAGTCGCAGGACGGCGTCGAGGCACTCTGGCGAACTCTCGTAACCCGGGTGAATCACGATGCCCGGGCACCGGGCGGCGGCAGCGCCGCGAGCGGAGGCGTGTGCGGGAGCGGGGGGACCTACCCGAGCAAGGTGTCCTGGGACGCGCGCAGGTCGGGGAGCTGGTGCCGGTCCTGGGAATCGCGCAGGTCAGGGGTCTCGCGCAGGTACAGGATGGGCCGGCTCGGGTCCGGCTGGTCTATCTCGCGGGCCAGCCGGTGCCCGTCGAAGACCGCCTCCGAGATGATCCGGGGCGCAACTGCGTCGCCGATCACGTGCACGGCCCGGATGCCCGCCCGCGCCAGGGCGGCTTGGTCGCGGGTGAGTTCGGCGTACAGCCCGTCGTTCGAGGCCTGCTGGGTGACCAGCACCACTCCGTCGCATCCGGCAGACCAGGGATCGCCGTACTCATCCCGGCCCCGGACCGAGTCGAGCTCGATCCCGGTGACCGTGATCCCCCGCTGCACCCTGACCCCCTGGCGGTGCACGTGGGCGCGGAGCATGTCGCCCTCCAGGGTGTGGTCGGAAACCGGCGAGAGCACGGGGTACGAGGTCACCACCGTGACGGAGAAGCCCTCGCCCGCCAGCAGTTCGGCCACGCCGGGCCCGACGTAGTAGCCGTCGGTGTCATAGACGATCACGTTCCGGCCCACCGGCCGCTTCCCGGCGGCGACCTGCTCCGGGGTCAGCACGTTGGCCAGGCCGGAGTCGGCACCGGAGATCCGCCCGACCTGGCCGGGCTGCACCCCGTCGCCCCGCCAGGTCGACCCGGTGGCGATCACCACGATCTCCGCGCCGTAGTCGAGGATGTCAGCGGCCGAGAGCCGCCGGCCGGTGATCACCTCCACCCCGGGCAGCTTGTCCAGCTGCACGGCGCGCCAGTCGGTGACGCGTCCCCAGTCGCCCAGCGTCGGCAGCCGCCGGGTCCAGCGCATCCTCCCGCCGATCTCGGCCTCGGCCTCGACCACATGCACCGCGGAGAAGCCGCGCTTGCCCAGCACCACCGCGCACTCCAGGCCGGCCGGGCCGGCCCCCACCACGAGCACGGACTGGTCCGCGTTGGCCGCGCGGGTGAACAGCTCGGGATGCCAGCCTCGGCGGAACTCCTCGCCCGCGGTCGCGTTCTGCAGGCAGCCGAGATGGTTGAAAGCCTCCTCGCGCAGGATGCACATGTTCGAGCCGGTGCACTCGCGGATCTCGTCGAGCCGGCCTTCGGCGATCTTCTGGGGCAGGAACGGGTCGGCGATCGCTTGCCGGGCGGCCCCGATCAGGTCCACCGCGCCCGACTTGACCACCTCGGCCATCAGGTCCGGGCTCGAGTAGCGGCCGACCGCCACGATCGGCTTCCCTGTGGCCTCACGGATCCGGTGCGTCCACGGCCGCTGATGGCCTTCGGGGTAGTACCGGGAGGTACCGGAGTCCTCGGGCCAGGAGCCGACGGTGAGGTCCCAGAGGTCGACCAGGTCGTCGGCCATCGTGACCAGTTCCAGCGTCTCCTCGATCTCGATGCCGGGCAGCTCGTCCCGCCCGTCTACGCAGATCCGGGTCGCGACCACGCAGTCGCCGCCGACCTCCGCCCGCACCGCCTCCAGCGTCTCCAGCCAGATCCGGCCCCGGTTCGCCACGCTGCCGCCGTAGCCGTCGGTCCTCCGGTTGGTCACCGGCGACATGAACTGGCTGAAGAGGTAGCCGTGCGCGCCGTAGACGTAGATGATGTCGAAGCCGACGTCCCGGCCGCGCTTGGCCGCCTCCACCCAGTCCTTCTGCACCTGGGCGATGTCCTCGGCGGTCATCTCCTTAGCCAGGGAAGCGAATCGCACCTCCGACGCCAGCTGGGTCGGCGCGACCCGCACCGACCGCGACTCCCCGTTCAGGCTGGACGCGCCGCCGTGGTACAGCTCCAGGCCGACCAGCGCACCGTGGGCGTGCACGGCCTCGACGGTGAGCGCGAGCGCCCGGGCGTCAGCGTCGTCCCAGACATTGGCGGCCACCGCGGGCACCTCGTCACAGTCCCTGGACACCGGGGCGTACTCCACGCACACCCCGCCCCAGCCGCCCTCGGCCTTGATCGCGCGGAACGCCGCCTGGGTCCGGGGCTTGACGGTGCCGAAGCCGGATGCGTGCGGCACCTGATAGAAGCGGTTGCGCAGCGTCTTCGGCCCGATCGTGACCGGCTCGAACAAGATCGCGTGCCTGGGATCCATGCAGTGCCTTCTTAACTGGGCCTCTCAGCGGACTTCTCGGCCGAAATGTGCGGGGATGGGCGGGAGCGTAACCGGTCGAGGCGGCTGCTGACCAGCGGGTCACTTGGCGAGGCAGCCAGCCTATCGGCGAGGATGGGATCATGCGCCTGCCCGTGATGCCACCGGTGGCCCCGATGCTGGCCAAGTCGGTGAAGGAGATCCCGCGCGGCGAGCTGAGCTTCGAGCCCAAGTGGGACGGCTTCCGGTCGGTCGTGTTCAGGGACGGCGCCGAGGTCGAGCTGGGCAGCAGGAACGAGCGGCCGCTGACCCGCTATTTCCCCGAACTCGTCGAGGCGGCCGTGGCGATTCTGCCGGAGCGGTGCGTTCTGGATGGGGAAATTGTCATACCCGACGCATCGGGTCAGCGCCTTGACTTCGTGGCCCTGCTGCAGCGCATCCATCCGGCCGCCAGCCGGGTGAATCTCCTGGCCGAGCAGACGCCCGCCGAGTTCGTGGTCTTCGACGTGCTCGCGCTGGGCGACACCGATTACATGGAGCGGCCGTTCTCCGAGCGGCGGGCGGTGCTGGCCGACGCCCTGGCCACGGTCGGGCCGCCCTTCCACCTCACCCCGGCGACCCAGGACCGGGAGCTGGCCGCGCGGTGGTTCAGCCAGTTTGAGGGCGCGGGCCTGGACGGCATCGTGGCCAAGCCGCTGGACGGCATCTACGAGCCGGACAGGCGGGTGATGTTCAAGGTCAAGCACGAACGGACCGCCGACTGCGTGGTGGCCGGGTACCGGCTGCACAAGAGCGGGCCGGACGCGATCGGGTCGCTGCTGCTCGGCCTCTATAACGACGCGGGCAACCTGGCCAGCGTCGGCGTGATCGGTGCGTTCCCGCTGGAGACCAGGCGCCAGCTGTTCACCGAACTGCAGCCGCTGGTCACCAGCTTCGAGGGGCACCCGTGGAACTGGGCCAAGCCCGAGCCCGAGGTGCGCAACCCGCGTGCGGCCGAGCACAGCCGGTGGAACGCGAAGAAGGACCTGTCGTTCGTCCCGCTGCGCCCCGAGCGCGTGGTTGAGGTGCGCTACGACCACATGGAGGGCACCCGGTTCCGGCATACCGCCCAGTTTGCCCGCTGGCGCCCCGACCGCGATCCGAGGTCCTGCGGGTTCGCCCAGCTCGAGGAGCCGGTCAACTTCGACCTCGCGGACATCCTGGGCCGCTGAACCCGCGGCATTCCTGCCGCCGGCCGAGCCAGGAGCTGGCCACTCGACGCCAGGTCACATGTTGGCTTCTGTTGGCGATGATCATTGACGCCAAAGTCGGACGGGGGTTAGCTTATGGCCTCACAGGCTTCATCCAACGCACAATGTGAGCGCTAACATCGGCAGTGTTGCTGCGCTTGATAGCTCGCCGCCATGTGGCATCGCACGCTGGGCTATCCGGACCCGGATAGGACCCGGCTACCGGCTGGCCCGGTCGGAGGAGCAGCGAAGGCGGGCCCGCCCTGAGACAGGAAGTCAGGTCACTATGGCGGTCACGCGAGCGCGTGACATGTTCCGGCAAGAGCCTGTTGCCGCGGGGTACAGCCCGCCCCATGGAAATGGAGGTTCGTGATGAGGAAAGTCGACCCAAAGGTCGATGAAGCGATCCAGACACTGAATATGAAGGACGGACCCAGTCGGCGCAAGCTGCTGAAGGGCACCGGTCTGGTGAGCGCGACGGCGGCTGCCTCGGCCCTGCTCGCGGCGTGCGGGTCGTCAGGCAGTAGCGCGAGCACCGGCTCGACCGCCACCGCGACGGCGGCGGGGAACTTCCCGAAGACCCCGAAGTGGCAGTTCTGGTTCGACAACCACGTTTACACCAACCCGTTCTTCGTGCCGACCCAGTACGGCTTCCAGGACGCCGCGGCGCTGCTGGACATCCCCGTGCCGAAGTGGGGCGGATCTGCGTCGACCTCGAGCGTGCCGCAGATGGTGTCGTTCATGAACTCGGCGATCGCGGCGAACGCGTCCGGGATCGCGATCCCGGTGATCAACGCGACCGGGTTCACCGCGCCGGTCAAGCGGGCCATGGACGCCGGCATCCCGGTGCTGAGCTACAACGCCGACGGAACCGTCGCCTCCAGTGGCGTCCCGGACATCGGCACCAACCGGCTGGCCTACATCGGCCAGGCGCTGTACCAGTCGGGCCAGCAGCTCGGGCAGCGGATTCTGTCCCTGATCCCGGGCGGCGGGCACATCGTGATCTTCATCGCCACCCCGGGCACCGGGAACATCCAGCCGCGTTACGACGGTGCCGTGGCCGCGCTCAAGGCCTCAGGCAAGAGCTTCCAGGTGGCCCAGATCGCGACCGGCGCCGCGACCAACGTCGAGCTCGGGGCGGAGAAGGCCTATCTGCTCGCGCACAAGTCGTCGCTCAAGGGCGCGTTCGCCGTGGACGCGGGCTCGACCGGGTTCCTCGGCCAGGCCCTGACCGGCACCGGCCTCAAGATCCCGGCCGGCGGGTTCGACCTGACCACCCCGACGCTGAACGCGATCAAGGCGGGCCAGATCGACTTCACCATCGACCAGTCGCCTTACTACCAGGGATTCCTGCCGGTGATCCAGCTGTTCATGTTCCAGCTGTCCGGCGGCCTGGTCGCCCCGGCCGACACCGACACCGGCCTGACGTTCGTGACCAAGAGCAACGTCGGCCCCTACCTGTCCACGCCGACCAGGTTCGAGGGATCGACCACGGCCCAGAAGCTGGTCACCAGGTCCGGCCCGATCAACAACCCGATGGGCACGACAAGCACCTGATGCGGCGTCTCACCGAGACATAGAAAGGTGCATAAACGCGCCGGTGGCGGGAAACTGGGCTTGCAGCGCAAGACCCGTCACCGGCGCGTTCGTGCGCCATCGGTGCTGACGCGCTGGATACGGCAAACGGGAGGGTCAACGTGAGCGAAACCGCCGCAGCAAGCAAGGACGTCGCGAGCCCGCGCCCCGGCGCCCCGGCCCCGCGACGAGACCTCTGGGGTCAGGTCCAGCGCGGCCTCATCATTTTCGGCCAGCAGCGTGAGGCCGCCGTCTTCGTGGTCGCGGTCCTGCTGTTCGCCTATTTCTGGCTCACCAACGACAACTTCTTCACCAAGCTCGACCTCATCAACCTGTCCCAGGTCGCGGCGCCGATCATCATCATCGCGATCGGCGAGGTCTTCCTGCTGATCTGCGGGGAGATCGACCTGTCGGTGGGGTTCATCTTCACCCTGGCCCCGTTCGTCATGCACTACCTGACCGACTTCTACGGGGTCCCCGCCATCCCCGCGATCCTGCTCACCCTGGTCATGGGCCTGGTGATCGGCTGGTGCAACGGCTTCTTCACGGTGACGATGGGGCTGCCGTCGTTCATCACCACGCTCGCCACCGGGTTCATCCTGCTCGGGATTGTCCTGTTCACCTCGCACGCGGAGCCTGCGGTTCCCTCCCCGGCCGTCGAGGGCATCGGGCACTGGCTCGGCACCTACGCGTGGGCCGAGATCAGCTGGGCGATCGCGCTCACCGTGATCTTCCACATCGTGCTCACCCGGACCAGGTGGGGCCTGCACACCATCGCCGCGGGCGGGAACCTGCTCGGCTCCCGGGAGGCCGGCATCAAGGTGGCCCGGATCAAGTACGGCAACTTCATGATCACTGGCGTGCTGGGGGCGTTCGTCGGCATCCAGGTCGCGCTCCAGGTCAACGACATCGACCCGAGTTCCGGCCAGTACCAGCCGATGTTCTACGCCGTGGCCGCGGCCGTGATCGGCGGGACCGCGATGCTCGGCGGCTCTGGCACCATCATCGGCGCGTTCTTCGGCTCGATGGTGCTCGCCATCCTGACCGACGGCTTCAACGTGGCGGGGATCAACGCCAACGTCCTGCCGATCATCTTCGGTGCCGCGATCCTGGTCGCGATGATCGCTAACGTCCAGCTAGCGCGGCTGCGAGCAGCGGGGAGAACCTGATGACGACCCAGAACCCTGCCGGCAACGGCTCGGCCGACGGTGACGTGCTGCGGGCCGAGCACATCTCCAAGCGGTTCGGCGCGGTCACCGCGCTCACCGACGTGAATCTGCGGCTGGCCCAGGGCGAGGTTCTCGGCCTGATCGGCGACAACGGGGCGGGCAAGTCCACCCTGCTCAAGATCTTGTGCGGCTTCCAGCCGCCGGATTCCGGGCGGATCCTGCTGCACGGTAAGGAAGTCACGTTCAAGTCCGTCGATCACGCCAGGTCGCTCGGCATCGACGCCGTCTACCAGGACCTGGCGCTGATCAACGAGCTCAGCGTGTACCACAACATGTACCTGAACCGGGAGAAGGTCCGCTGGCCGCTGCTGAACAACAAGGCCATGCGCAAGCTGGCCAAGGAGCAGCTCGACAACATGGGGGTCAGCATCCCGTCCGTGGACGTTCCGGTGGCCCGGCTCTCCGGCGGGCAGCGGCAGGCCATCGCGGTGGCGCGCTCGGTCTACACCGACGCCAAGATCCTGCTCCTGGACGAGCCGCTGGCCGCCATGGGCGCCAAGGAGGCCGCGCTCATTCTCGAGCTGGTGCAGGACCTCAAGCGGCGCGGCGACGTCTCGGTGATCATCATCGCGCACAACTACGGCCAGGTGCTCGAGGTGTGTGACCGGGTGAACCTGCTCCAGCACGGCGAGATCACCCTGGACAAGTACGCCAGGGAGACGTCGGTGCAGGAGCTGACCGACCTGGTCATCGCCGAGTACCGCAAGGCCCTGGAGGAGCGCCACCGGGCCGAGCACAGCGCGTAAAGCACCCGGTGCCCGCCGCGACGGCCGGCCGGAGGTCGGCCCGAGCGGCTGGCACGCCGGGGGGTCCGGGGGGCGGAGCCCCCCGGGCTAGCACTGCACGTACTCGATGCCGGCCAGGCGGCAGAACACCTCCCAGTCGGCCGCGTGGTGGCCGAGGTTCATGACCTCGTGGTGCGGCCCGCCCGCGGTCAGCCAGCCGTTCAGGCAGGCACGCACCCCGGTGGCCGGGCGGAACTGCCCGTACGGCATCTCCAGGGCAGGCAGCTCCTGGCTGTCCAGGTTCTCCCCCTCGGCCACCACCAGCCGGAACCGCTCGCCGCCCAGCGACACCAGCGTGGCCAGCGTGGCCGGGCCCGGCTGGTACTGGAACAGGAACGTGGGCGGGTCCTCCAGCCGGCCGATGCCCAGCGGCCGCTTGATCAGCTTCACCGGCCGGTCCTGGCGGGCGATCTTCCAGTTGCCCTCCCCCATGTGGCTCATCAGCACCGAGTCGGACGGGAAGTCCATCGCGTACATCTCGGTGAAGTGCGCGTCCCCGATCAGCACGTGCCCGGCCGACACCAGGCAGGCGGTCAGCACGTCCCCCTCGGCCGCGTACCCGTAACCGCGGGCCATCAGCGTGGACGCCGCGGCCAGCGGCAGCCGGCTGAACCGGCCGTCCTCGCCGATCGCGTCGAAGTGCGCGGTGTAGGCGCCGTAACCGCCCGCGTCCAGGATCCGCTGGATCCCGACCTGCATCCGGGCGTGGTCGGCACGCTCCTCGGCCGACAGCAGCGGGTCGATCTCGAACCGCTCGTCCTCGAACGCGATGACCTCGGCGATCTCCTCGGCGGTCACGGCCAGCATGACCCGGTACAGGTCCCCGGGCGCCACCGCGAGGATCTCCGGGCCCAGGGAGCGGATCAGCGCGCTCTCGTCCACCCGGATGTCGCCCATGTCGTTCATCGCGTAACCGAAGATCGCTACCTTGAGCGACTTCCACGCGGTCACCGCGGCCGCGGCCCGCGCCCACCGGCGGACATCGGCGCGGAACTCCTCGCTCTTCCAGTCGTCGGTCAGCACGCTGAACGCCCGGCCCGCCCTGACCATGGCGTTGGCGGTGTCCTGGGCCCCGTGCACGCCCTGGTTGTAGGTCATGTCGTCCATGTTCCAGGCCGGGGTGACGTTCGGGTCGGGCTGGATGTTGGCCATCAGGATCGGCAGCCGCGACTCGTTCAGCAGCCGCGCCACGCGCATGGCGGGCCCGTAGGTGAGCATCACGACCATGACGCCGTCCAGGTCGGCGTTCTCGAACTCCCGCATGGCCCGCTCGGCGTCCTCGCGGTACTTGACCGGCTTGCTCGGGATGAACTCCGCCACATCGGCCAGGTGCACCGCGATCTCCCTGGCGTAGCCCTCCTGCCGCTGCGCGATGTTGGGGATCATCTCGTCGTACAGATCCTGCATGATGCCCAGGATCCCGATCCGGGGCTTAGGGACAGCCATCACATTCCTCCTGAACGCATCCGCCGCGGCTTCGTCGCCGCGGCTGGGCCGATCACCTGGTCGGGGCTGGTCAACGCTGGCCGTACTCCTCCTGGTAACGACGATGCAGCGCGTCGATCTGGTCTTGGGGTAGCGGGGCCGGATGGCCGAACGCCCGGGCCAGGTGCACGGTGCGCGCGACGTCCTCGCACATCACCGCGGCCTTGAGCGCGGTGCGGGCCGAGGGACCGATGGTGAACACGCCGTGGCTGCGCATCAGCACCGCGGGCGAGCGGTGGCCGGACAGGGTGGCCACGATGCCGCGGCCGATCTCATCGCTGCCGATCAGCGCGAACGGCCCGACCGGGATCTCGCCGCCGAACTCGTCGGCCATCGCGGTGAGCACGCACGGGATCGCCTCGCCGCGCGCGGCCCAGGCCGTGGCGTATCCCGAGTGCGTGTGCACCACGCCGCCCACCTCAGGCATCTTCCGGTACACGTACGCGTGCGTGGCGGTGTCGCTGGACGGGCTCAGCCCGCTGCCGTTGACGGCCTGGTCGTCGACGGCCCGGCCGTCGAGGTCGCAGACCACCATGGATTCCGGGGTCAGCTCCGCGTAACCGACCCCGCTCGGCTTGATCACCATCAGGTCGGCCCCGCGCACCCGGGCGGAGATGTTGCCCGACGTCCAGGCCACCAGGCCGGAGGCGGCCAGCTCCGCGTGCAGCGCGCAGACGGTCTCCCGCAGCCCGGCCAGCTGCTCGTCCAGCGCGCTCATGACCGCCCGCCGTCAGTGCTTGCCTCGGGGGGACGACCCCCCCAGACCCCCCCGCGTGCCCCCGCCCGCCTCCCCTTCCCCCTCCATGGCCGACCAAGGCCGGCCGTCGCGGCTGGCCCGGCTCCGCCGGGCGGCTCCCCCACCTCAGCCTCCTTCGCGCCGATCACCTGATCTCGGAGGGCGCGGAGCCGGTGCATGACCTCGTTGGTGCCGCGGCCGAAGTAGTCGTGCAGCAGCAGGTACTCGGCGTACAGCCGGTCGTAGATGTCCGCGCTGGCCGGGTCGGGCCGGTACACCGCCTCGCGCTTGCCGCCCATCGCCGCCGCGGCCCCGGGGGCATCGGCGTAGGCACCGGCGGCGACCGCGGCGTGGATGGCCGAGCCGAGCGCCGGGCCCTGCTCCGAGACGATCACGCTGAGCGGGCGGCGCAGCACGTCCGCGTAGACCTGCATCACGAACGAGTCCTTGAGCAGGCCGCCGGCCACCACGAACTCGGTGACCGGGACCCCCGAGGCGGCGAACGTGTCGGTGATCACCCGGGTCCCGAACGCGGTCGACTCCACGAGGGCCCGGTAGATATCGGGAGGCCGGGTGGCGAGCGTGAGCCCGACGATCACGCCGGACAGGGCATGATCGACTAGCACGCTGCGGTTGCCGCTGAGCCAGTCCAGGGCAATCAGGCCGTGCGCGCCGGCCGGCTGGGCGGCGGCCTCGCCGGCCAGCAGGTCGAACAGGGAGATGCCGCGGCGGGCCGCGGCGTCACGGTAGGACGCGGGCACCGCGTGGTCGATGAACCAGGCAAAGATGTCGCCGACGCCGCTCTGCCCGGCCTCGTAGCCGAACTGCCCGGCCACGATGCCCCCGTCCACCACCCCGCACATGCCGGGGACCACGGCCAGGGTGCTGGAGTTCATCACGTGACAGGTCGAGGTGCCCATGATGGCCACCATGTGGCCGGGCGCGATGGCATTGGCCGCGGGCGGGGTGACGTGCGCGTCCACGTTGCCCACCGCGACCGCTATCCCCTCCGGCAGGCCGGTCCAGCCCGCCGCCTCCGCGGTGAGCGACCCGGCCCGCCCGCCGAGTGGCTGGATGTTGTGGCCCAGCTTGTCCGCGGCGAAGCCGGCGAACCGCGGGTCGAGCGCGGCGAGGTACTCGCGGGACGGGTACGTGCCGTCCTGCCAGATCCCCTTGTACCCGGCGGTGCAGGCGTTCCTGGTCTCGGTCCCGGCCAGCTGCCAGATGATCCAGTCGGCGGCCTCGATCCACCGGGTCGCGCGCTGGTAGGTGTCGGGATCCTCCTCGAGCAGCTGCAGCGCCTTGGCGAACTCCCACTCGGACGAGATCTTCCCGCCGTAGCGCGCGATCCACGGCTCGCCGCGCTCGTGCGCCAGCGCGTTGATCCGGTCGGCCTGAGGCTGGGCCGCGTGATGCTTCCACAGCTTGGGGTAGGCGTGCGGCCGGCCGGCGAGCTCGGGAACCTGGCACAGCGGCGTGCCATCGGCCAGCGCGGGCAGCACGGTGCACGCGGTGAAGTCGGTGCCGATCCCGATCACCTGAGCGGGGTCGATCCCGGCGCTGGCCACGGCCTCGGGCACCGCGCGGCGGAGCACATCGCGGTAGTCCTCAGGATCCTGCAGCGCCCAGTCCGGCGGCAGCGGCTCCCCGGTGGCGGCGAGCTTGGTGTCCATCACGCCGTGGGGGTATTCGTGGACGGCGGTGCCCAGCTCAGCCCCGTCCCTGACCCGCACGACCAGAGCCCGCCCGGACAGCGTGCCGAAGTCGACGCCGACCACACACGCATCCGAATTGTTAGCGCTAACAGACATAAGGCAGCCTATCGCAAAGGGTCATAACTTTCCCATCTTGGCCTAGCGCCCGGGCCGGGCGGTGCAGGGTGTGACGAGTCTCACGGCCGGCCCGGCGTCCGGGCAAGCGGTGAGGTCCATGGAGGCTAGCGCCCGGGCCGGGCGGCGCTGGCGCGCACGATCAGTTCTGGGTTGACGCCCAGGCCGGCCCGGGGCTCCGGGCGGCCGCAGATCCGGTCGACGAGCAGTTGCAGGGCCTGCCGGCCCAGCTCGCCGAAGTCCTGCCGGACCGTGGTGAGCGGGGGCAGGAAGAAGGCCGACTCCGGAATGTCGTCGAACCCGACCACGCTCACGTCGGCCGGGACCGGCCGGCCGTGCTCGGCCAGCGCGCGGAGCAGGCCGAGGGCCATCTGGTCGTTCGCGCAGAACACCGCGGTCACCGCGGGCATGGAGGCGAGCCGGTGGCCGATCTCGTAGCCCGAGCGCGCGGACCAGTCCCCTGGCATGATCTCCGGCTCGGGCGCGCCCGCCGCCCGCAGCGCCCTGACCCAGCCTTCGGCCCGTTCCCTGGCGTCCACGGTGGAGTCGGGCCCGCCCACGTAGTGCACCGTTTCGTGGCCCAGGTCCAGCAGGTACCGCGTGGCGGCGAACGCCCCGCCCGCGTTGTCGATCGCGACCGAGTCGAGCGGCGCGCGGGTGCCACAGCCCACCGCCACCAGCGGCACGTCGGCCGCGACGCCGGTCAGCGCCTCGAGCGCCGGCATCTCCGAGGCGATGACGATGATCCCCTCGACCCCCTGGCCGAGGAACCGGTCCACCGCCTCCTGCATCGAGCGGGAGTCGAACGCCGGCAGGCTGGTGATGGCGACCGAGTAGCCGGGGTGCGCGGCCCGCTCGATGCCGTAGAGCATCGAGGCCGGGCCGTAGAGCGTCGTGTCAAAGCTGATCACGCCGAGCGTGTGGGTGCGCCCGGTGACCAGCGTCCGGGCGGCCGCGTTCGGCCGGTAACCCAGCTCGCGGATGGCGGCCAGGACCTCCGCCCGGGTCTGCTCCCTGACGTTCGGGTGATCGTTGAGAACCCGGGACACGGTCTGCTGCGATACGCCGGCCAGGCGGGCGACGTCCGCCATGACCGGCCGCGCAGCGGACCCGTTCACCGTAGACGACGCCACGCGGCCCCCTTGTCACCGGCTGATCGCAGGGCAGGCGACGCAGCGTCATGAGACAGAGCGATTGTTATCGCTCCCATCATCGGGGTCAAGAGCTGCGCCATGGTCTTATCTAGGGTAAACGAGGCCGGCGGGCCTGGCAGCCCGGCGCGGCCCCTGCGATCGATTGCAGTCACACGTTGTTAGCCCCAAGAGCGCCCGCTCCCCCGCCATAACGCCCCTCAGCACCATGGCGGGGCCCACCACGGGGCTGTTAGCCCATCGCCGTGCCCCACCATCACCCTGGCCAGCGGGGGGCACAACCTGGCCGCCGCCTACGCGCGGGCTGGGCGGCCGCGGGAGTCGATCGCCTGCTACAAGCGCACGCTGGCCGGCCGCAAGCGCGTGCTCGGGCCCGACCACCCCGCCACCCGGGTCACCCGCGACGCGCTCACCCGGGTCAAGGACCAGCGCAGCTCAGCCCTGCTGAGCTGGCGTCGGCGCAGCTCAGAGCCGCACTCCCCGTGACGCGGCCGCGCGGCGTCCCGGTCGGCGATCTATAACGACTCGACTAAGAAGTTCGTGCTCCCTTGACAGTGGTGTAACCGGCGAATCACACTACATCACATATTTTGAAACGTTCCACAGGGCGTTCAGGAGGATGCGTCGCAGGACGTGCTCGCGAAGACGACGTTCGACCGGGCGGCGTCCGGGCGCGGTGTTTACGAGGGCGGCGCCCGCGAGGGGCGGCGTTCTCGGGACGCGGCAGGGCGGCACAGCGAAGTGCGCCGCGCGTCCGAGACGAGCAGGGCCCAATGCGGCCGGGTACTAGGCCGGCCGATGGGTAGCAGGCCAGCGGCAGGCGGGTGACAGCCAGCGGCCGGCGCCAGCAGCGCCGGTGGCCACACCAGAAGGGGTGGAGGGAGCCCAATGAGCCCTGGGCCGAGCGCCGACGGCCGCGACGCGGGCCAGCCCGAGGTGCCCCCGCCCGCCGGTCAGCCCTCCCCGACCGGGGACTCCGCCGCTCAGCCCGCCACCCCGGAGACCGCCGCTCAGCCCGCCGCTGGGGAGACCGCCGCCACGCGGCCGACCGGCGGGCAGTCCCCCGCCGGAGACGCCGCATCTGCACCATCCGCCGCCGGGCCGTCCGCCGCCGGGCCGTCCGACGCCGGGCCGTCCCCCGCCGAAGGCCTCACCCCCGCACCGGCGTCGGCCGCGCAGGCCAGCGGCCGCGGCGGCGGTACGCCGCTGCTGTCGCTGCGGGGGGCGGCGAAGTCGTTCGGCGCGGTGCACGCGATCGTGGACGGGTCGATCGACCTGTACGGCGGGGAAGCGCACGGGCTGGTGGGCGAGAACGGCGCGGGCAAGTCCACGCTGGTGAAGATCCTGGCCGGGGTGTACCAGCCGGACAGCGGGGAGCTGGTCGTGGACGGGAACCCGGCCGTGCTGAACGGCCCAGGCGCAGCCCAGGACGCCGGGATCGCGGTCATCTACCAGGAGCCCACCCTGTTCCCCGACCTGACCGTGGCCGAGAACATCTTCATGGGACGGCAGCCGCTGCGGGCGGGCCGGCGCATCGACGGCCGGAAGATGCGGGAGGAGTCCCGCGCCCTGTTCACAGAGCTCGGCGTGATGCTGGACCCGGGCCGGATCTGCCGCGGGCTGTCCATCGCCGATCAGCAGATCATCGAGATCGCCAAGGCCCTGTCGCTCGAGGCCAGGATCATCGTGATGGACGAGCCCACGGCGGCGCTGTCGGCCGCCGAGGTGACGCGACTGTTCGACGTGGTGCGGACCCTGCGGGCGTCCGGGGCGGCGGTGCTGTTCATCTCGCACCGGCTGGAGGAAGTCTTCGAGATCTGCCAGCGGGTCACCGTGATGCGCGACGGCCGGCAGGTGCTCAGCCGCGAGCTGGCCGGTCTCACCGCGGATGACCTGGTGCGGGCCATGGTGGGCAGGCAGCTGGCCGACCGCGGGGCCGACGGGCACGGAACGCCAGGCGAGGTGGTGCTGCACGTCGAGCGGCTGAGCCGGGAAGGGGTGTTCACCGACATCTCCTTCGACGTGCGGGCCGGGGAGATCGTGGCGTTCGCGGGGCTGGTCGGGTCCGGCCGCAGCGAGGTGGCGCGGGCGGTGTTCGGGATCGACCGCTACGACGCGGGCTCGGTCGCGGTGCGCGGGCGGCCACTGCGCAAGGCGTCCCCGACCAGCGCGATGGCCGCCGGGGTGGGCTTCGTGCCCGAGGACCGCCGCCAGCAGGGGCTGGTCATGGACATGTCCGTGCAGGAGAACATGGCGCTGGCCTCGATGGGCCGGCTCCGGCACCTGGGCCTCATCACCGCCAAGGCCGAACGCAACTTCGCCACGGACTGGGCGCTCAGACTGCGGATCAAGTTCGGGCGGCTCACCGACCCGGTCTCCCAGCTGTCCGGCGGAAACCAGCAAAAGGTGGTGCTGGGGAAGTGGCTCGGGCGCGAGCCCGCGGTGCTGATCGTGGACGAGCCGACCCGCGGCATCGACATCGCGACCAAGGCCGAGGTGCACCGCCTGCTGTCGGGGCTGGCCGGGCAGGGGGTCGCGATCCTGATGATCTCGTCGGAGCTGCCCGAGGTGCTGCGCGTCGGCGACCGGATCCTGGTCATGCGCGAGGGGCGGCTGGTCATGGAGTACGCCCACGAGGACGCCTCGGAGGAGAAGATCATGTCGGCCGCGACCGGCCAGCTTCAGGAGCAGACCCGATGAGCACGACACTGGCCCCGCCGAGGGAGCCGTCCGGGGCGCCGGCCGACGTCAGCTCGCGCCGGCTGACCGAGCGGGTGTTCCGGATCAGGGAATCCGGCATCATCGTGGTCCTGGCGCTGTTCGTGCTGATCACCGCGCTCATCCAGCCGCGCTTCGTCAGCTCGTCGAACATCCAGTTCATCCTGGTCAACACCTCGGTCTACGCGCTGGTCGCGCTGGGCGAGACCATGGTGATCATCAGCCGGAACGTGGACCTGTCCGTGCAGTCGGTGCTGGCGCTGTCCGCGTACCTGTCGACCAGCCTGTTCGGGCACGTGCACGGCATTCCCATCGCCGTCGTCTTCCTGGTCGGACTCGGCATCGGGCTGGCCTGCGGCGCGGCAAACGGCCTGATGGTGTCTCTCGGGCGGGTACCCAGCCTGGTGGTCACGCTGGCCACGCTCTACATCATCCAGGGCATCGACATCCTGGTCGTCGGCGGCAACGAGGTCGTCGCCTCGTCGCTGCCGAGTGGCTTCGTCGCCATCCCCAACGTGAGCGTGCTCGGGATTCCGTGGCTCGCCATCGCCGTGGCCGCGGTGATCGGAGCAGGCGCGTATTACATGCGCTCGTTCCGGTCCGGCCGGGAGCTCTACGCGATCGGGTCGAATCCTGACGGCGCCGGGCTGGCCGGCATCCCGGTCGCCCGGCGGGTGTTCACCGCGTTCACGCTGTGCGGCGGGATCGCCGGCGTGGCCGGCGTGCTGTGGGCGTCGCAATACCAGACGATCAACACCAGCGCGGGCGGGAACAACTTCTCGCTGATCGTGATCGCCGCGGTCGTGGTCGGCGGCGTGGCGATCTTCGGCGGCAGCGGCAGCGCGGTAGGTGCCGCGATCGGGGCGCTGCTGCTCGGGACCATCAGCTCGGCGCTGAACGTGCTCGGCATCTCCGACTTCTGGGATCAGGCGATCGCCGGGTTCCTGCTGCTGGTGGCCATCACGCTGGACCGGCTGATCTCGCTCAGGCTGGCCGCGGCCCTGCGCC
This sequence comes from uncultured Actinomycetota bacterium, assembly GCA_963844655.1. Taxonomy (GTDB): domain Bacteria; phylum Actinomycetota; class Actinomycetes; order Streptosporangiales; family Streptosporangiaceae; genus JASHPR01. The sequence continues at coordinate 1,079,844 of CAWJPA010000004.1, forward strand.
GGAGGAGCGCCCGCGATGGAAGCTGACCGCAGCGCACCGCAGACCGGGCCCGAGCCTGAGGGCCAGACGCCAGAGGGTGCGGCGCCGGCCGTGTGGCGGTCGCGGCTAACCCCGCGGCAGCTGATGCGCTGGGAGACCGGCCTGGCCATCGTGGTCGTCGCCATCGGCGTGCTCGGCCTGTCCACCTCGTCGCAGTTCCTGACCGGCAGCAACATGCTCAATCTCGGGCTGCAGTCGGGCGAGATAGCGATCATGGCGCTGCCGATGACGCTGATCATCATCAGCGGCGAGATCGATCTCTCGGTCGCCTCGATCATGGGCATGTCGAGCGCCGTGCTCGGCTACCTGTTCGGTAAGGGCTGGCCGCTGCTGGCCATCTTTGTGGTGCTCCTGGTGCTGGGCGTGGTCGCGGGCGCGATCAACGGACTGCTGGTCACCCGGGTCGGCCTGCCCTCCCTGGCGGTCACGATCGGCACACTCGGCCTGTACCGCGGCGTGGCCTTCATCGTCCTTGGCCCGCACACGATCTCCAACTTCCCCGTCGCCTACACCGACATCGGCATCTTTGGGGTGTTCGGCACAAACCTGTCTTTCTCCGTGGCTGTCTTCATCGTCCTGGCCGTGATATTCGGCGTGGTACTCCATTTCACGCCCGTCGGCCGTTCGATCTATGCCATGGGCGCCAGCCCGGAGGCTGCACTCTTCGCCGGAATCCGGGTCAAGCGCATCAAGACCATGCTGTTCATCGTGTCAGGAGTGATCTGCGCGATGGCGGGCGCACTGCTGACCTTCCGGCTGTCCACCGCGGTTAACACCAACGGCATCGGCCTCGAGCTCGACGTGGTGGCCATCGTGCTGCTGGGCGGAGTGTCCATCTTCGGCGGCAAGGGCACGATCATCGGCGTCGTGCTCGGCGTGCTCGCGTTCGCCGGGATCTCGAACGCGCTGCTGCTGACGAACTTCAACCAGGAGGCGTCCAGCATCCCCATTGGCGGGCTCCTGCTGGTCAGCGTGTTCGTGCCGCAGCTGTCCGGGATCAGCGCCCGGCTCCGCGGCGCATTCGCCAGGCGCAGGCGCAGCGCGCCGGCCCTCGGAGCGAGCCATGAGTAACTTACCGGCGCCTGCCGGCCAGAAAACCCGCACCACTGCGCCCGAACCAGGCCGTCACCGGCCCCCTACAGAAACCCTCGACCCACGGTTGTGGTCCGCGATTGAAAGGATCCAGTTATGAGAGGTACCTCCACGAGAGCCAAGAGAACGCTGCGGTGCGCCGCGGTGCTGCTGGCCGCTTCGGCGGTGCTCGCGGCGTGCAGCTCATCGGGCTCATCGAGTTCGAGCTCATCGGGTTCGTCGAGTTCAGGCGGGGTGAAGACGGGCCTGAAGGTCTTCGTCATCCCGAAAAACCTCGGCAATAACTACTTCACCACCGCGGACAGCGTCAAGTCGGGCGGAGCGCTCGCCGCAGTGAAGGCGCTCGGCGGGATAGGGACCGAGACCAGCGGGACCGCGGCCACGCCCGCCTCGCAGATCCCGGCCATCCAGGCGGCTATCGCCAAGGGCGCCAACGTCCTGATCGTGTCGGCTACCGACCCCACCGCGCTCTGCCCGACCCTGAAGCAGGCGATGGCCAAGGGCATCACCGTGGTCACCTACGACTCGGACGCGCCGACCTGCCGTGACATGTTCATCAACCAGGCCTCCACCGCCGAGATCGGGACCAGCGAAGTCGATCTCCTGGCCAAGGAGCTGCATGACACCGGCCAGATCGGGATCGTCTCCGCCGCGGCCACCGCCCCGAACCAGAACGCCTGGATCGGCTTCATGAAGCAGCAGATGAAGAAGTACCCGAAGATGAAGCTGGTGTCGATCGTCTACGGCAACGACGACCCGCCGACCGCCACCCAGGTGACCCAGGGCCTGCTGGAGAAGTACCCGAACCTCAAGGGCATCATCTCGCCGACCACCGTGGGCATCCTGGCCGCGGCCCAGGTGGTGGACACGCCGAAGTGGAAGGGCAAGGTCATCGTGACCGGCCTGGGCACGCCGCTCGAGATGAAGAAGTACGTGACCGACGGCGTCACGCCCGGATTCATCCTGTGGAACCCGGCCAACCTCGGCTACCTCGCCGGGTACGCCGCGATCTACCTCGCATCCAAGAAGATCACCAACGCCCAGGGCCAGACCTTTACCGCTGGCAAGCTCGGCAAGTACACGGTCGGAGCGGACCACACCGTTCTGCTCGGCCCGCCCACCGTGTTCAACTCGTCCAACATCAACAACTTCAACTTCTAAGGCAGGAGAGAGGGCGACTGGCTGACATCGGTGATCGTTGGACGAAAAGGCGCGCTGGAGCACGCCTTTTCGTCCAACGACGCGGGGTCACGCGAGGGATCGCGTGGGCTTGGCGGGCACTTCGGACATCTCGGTCTCCGGGCGGCCGCCCGGAGACCGCGGTGGGCCTGGGCAGCCCGCATCGAGCCGACGTCGGCCACTTGTCCGCGCAGGTCGCGGGGGGCGCCGGGCGGTCGCCTCATCCCTACCCGGCGCCCTCAATAGTCCCTGCCCCGGCTTTGCGCGGTTATCCATGGTCCCCGGGCCGCCGGCCGGGCGGGGCGGGCCGCGGGCACCGCGCCAAGCCGGGCCGAAACCTGGAGGAGACCGAGATGGAGCGGGTGTGTTTCCTCGGCCGGATCCGGCCGGACCGGCTCGATGAGTACCGGGCCCGGCACCGGGAGGTGTGGCCGGAGATGATCAGGGCCCTGCAGGAGACGGGGTGGGGCAACTACACGCTGTTCCTGGCCGACGACGGGCTGCTCGTCGGCTACCTGGAGACCGAGGACTACGCCGCCGCCCTGAGGCGGATGGCCGAGACCGGGGTGAACGCCCGCTGGCAGGCTGACATGCAGCCCTTCTTCGAGGATCTCGACGGCCTGCGGCCCGATGAGGGGTTCCGCAGGCTCGACGAGATCTTCCACCTGGCCTAAGACCGACCTAGATTTCTGCACACCGAGATTCGCTGCCTGGAGATGACAGGAATGCCTGACCTGACCGCCGTCAAGAACGCGCTCCGCGCGCACCGGATCGAGCTGCCGTCGTGGGCGTTCGGCAACACCGGGACCAGGTTCAAGGTATTCCCGCAGCCCGGGGTTCCCCGCACGCCGCAGGAGAAGGTGGAGGACGCGGCCCAGGTGAACGCCCATACCGGCGTCGCACCGAGCGTCGCGGTGCACATCCCCTGGGACAAGGTGGACGACTACGCGGCCCTGGGCGCGTTCGCCAAGGAGCACGGCGTGACGATCGGGACCGTCAACGCGAACGTGTTCCAGGACAACGACTACCGGCTGGGCAGCGTGGCGAACCCCGACCCCAGGATCCGCCGCAAGGCCCTGGACCACCTGATGGAGTGCGTCGACATCATGGACGCGACCGGGTCGAAGGACCTGAAGCTGTGGTTCGCCGACGGCACCAACTACCCCGGCCAGGACGACATCAGGGCCCGCCAGGACCGGCTGGCCGAGGCGCTGACCGCCGTCTACCAGCGGCTGGCCCCGGACCAGCGGATCCTGCTGGAGTACAAGCTGTTCGAGCCGTCGTTCTACACCACCGACGTGCCGGACTGGGGCACCTCGCTGCTGCACTGCCTGGCGCTCGGCGACCAGGCCGCGGTGTGTGTCGACACCGGACACCACGCGCCGGGCGTGAACATCGAGTTCATCGTGGCCGTCCTGCTGCGGGCCGGGCGGCTGGGCGGGTTCGACTTCAACAGCCGGTTCTACGCCGACGACGACCTCATGGTCGGCGCGGCCGACCCGTTCCAGCTGTTCCGCATCCTGCACGAGGTGGTGCGCGCGGACGCGCTGCGCCCTGAGGCGGGCGTCGCGTTCATGCTCGACCAGTGCCATAACATCGAGCCGAAGATCCCGGCCCAGATCCGGTCGGTGATGAACGTCCAGGAGGCCACGGCCAAGGCGCTGCTGGTGGACGCCGGGGCGCTGGCCGCCGCGCAGCAGGCCGGTAACGTGCTCGGCGCCAACGGCGTGCTCATGGACGCGTTCAACACCGACGTCCGGCCGCTGCTGGGCGAGCTGCGTGAGGAAATGGGCCTGGACCCCGACCCGTACGGTGCCTACCTCAGGTCCGGTTACCAGGAGAAGATCGTCGCCGAGCGCGTGGGCGGCACGGCCGCTAGCTGGGGTAGCTAACGGCGTCACGACCGCAGAAGGGCGACCCCATGACCCCCATGCCCCAGTCCCCCGGCGCCCCTGAGGTGGCCGCGCTGATCGCGCGCAGCAACCGGCTCGGCTCCGACCCGCGCAACACCAACTACGCGGGCGGGAACACGTCGGCCAAGGGCACCGCCACCGACCCGGTGACCGGCCGGCTGGCCGAGCTGCTCTGGGTCAAGGGCTCCGGCGGCGACCTCGGCACACTCAGCGCGAGCGGGCTCGCCGTGCTCCGCCTGGACCGGCTGCGCGCGCTGACCGGCGTGTACCCGGGCGTGGAGCGCGAGGACGAGATGGTGGCCGCGTTCGACTACTGCCTGCACGGCAAGGGCGGCGCGGCGCCGTCCATCGACACCGCCATGCACGGGCTGGTCGACATGCCCCACGTGGACCACCTGCACCCGGACTCCGGGATCGCGCTCGCGAGCGCGGCCGACGGCGAGCGGCTGACCGCCGAGTGCTTCGGCGACCGCGTCCTGTGGGTGCCGTGGCGGCGGCCCGGCTTCCAGCTCGGCCTCGACATCGCCGAGATCCACCGGGCCCACCCGGACGCGATCGGGGTGATCTTGGGTGGTCACGGCATCACGGCCTGGGGCGCGACGAGCGACGAGTGCGAGGCGCGCTCGCTGGAGATCATCGCGACCGCGCAGCGTTTCCTGGACACACGGGGCCGCAGCGATCCGTTCGGGCCCGTAATCCCGGAGTACCAGCCGCTGCCCCCCGGCGAGCGCCTGGCCCGCGCGGCTGCCCTGGCGCCGGTCATCCGCGGGCTGGCTGGCACCGACCGGCCGCAGGTCGGGCACTTCACCGACACCCCGGCCGTGCTCGGCTTCCTGGCCGGGGCGGAGCATCCGCGGCTGGCCGCGCTCGGCACCTCCTGCCCGGACCATTTCCTGCGCACCAAGGTGCGGCCGATAGTGCTCGACCGGCCGCCGTCGGCCCCGCTGCCCGAGGTGCTCGACCGGCTCAGGGAGCTGCACGCCGCCTACCGCGAGGACTACCGGGCGTACTACCAGCGGCACGCCGCCGCGTCCTCGCCGCCCATGCGCGGCGCCGACCCGGCGATCGTGCTCGTGCCCGGCGTGGGCATGTTCAGCTTCGGCGCGGACAAGCAGACCGCGCGGGTGGCCGGCGAGTTCTTCCTGAACGCGATCAACGTGATGCGCGGCGCCGAGTCGGTGTCCTCGTACGCGCCGATCACCGAGGCGGAGAAGTTCCGGATCGAGTACTGGGCGCTGGAGGAGGCCAAGCTGGCCCGGCGGCCCAAGCCCAGGCCGCTGGCCACGCGCGTGGCCCTGGTCACCGGCGGCGGGTCCGGGATCGGACGGGCCACGGCCGAGCGGCTGGCCGCCGAGGGCGCGTGCGTGGTGGTCGCCGACCGGGACGGCCCGGCGGCGCGGAAGGTGGCCGAGCAGATCGGCTCCCGGGACGTCGCGGTGGACGTCACCGTCGACGTGACCGACGAGGCGGCCGTGGCCGCGGCGGTCCGGGAGGCGGTGCTGGCCTTCGGCGGCGTCGACCTCGTGATCAACAACGCCGGGCTGTCCATCTCCAAGCCGCTGCTGGACACCACGGCCGAGGACTGGGACCGGCAGCACGACGTGATGGCCCGGGGGTCGTTCCTGGTCTCCCGCGAGGCCGCGCGGGTCATGGCCGAGCAGGGCATGGGCGGCGACATCGTGTACATCTGCAGCAAGAACTCGGTGTTCGCGGGCCCCGACAACATCGGCTACGGGGCGGCCAAGGCCGACCAGGCGCACCAGGTTCGGCTGCTCGCGGCCGAGCTGGGCGGGCTCGGCATCCGCGTGAACGGGATCAACCCCGACGCCGTAGTCCGGGGGTCCGGCATCTTTGCCGGGGGGTGGGGCGCCAGGCGGGCCGAGGTCTACGGCGTGCCCGAGGAGGAGCTCGGCGCGTACTACGCTCGGCGGACGCTGCTCAAGCAGGAGGTGCTGCCCGAGCACGTGGCCGCGGCCGTGGCGGCGCTGACCGCCGGGGACCTGTCCCTGACCACCGGCCTGCACATCCCGGTCGACGGAGGCGTGGCCGCGGCCTTCCTCCGCTGACCAGGCCGGCCCGGACGATTCGCGCAGGAGGTGCGGCTGGTGACCAGGCAGGTGACGGCGGCCGCGGTCGACCTGGGCGCCTCGGGCGGGCGGGTCATGGTCGGCCGGGCCGGGCCCGGCCTGCTGGAGCTGCGGGAGGCGCACCGGTTCGGCAACGGGCCGGTGTCCGTGCTCGGCACCCTGCACTGGGACATCCTCCGGCTCTACGCCGACGTGCTGGACGGGATCCGGGCCGCGGCCGCGGGGACCGAGCTGGCCAGCGTCGGGATCGACTCCTGGGGCGTGGACTACGGCCTCATCGACGCCAGCGGCGCGCTGCTCGGCAACCCGGTGCACTACCGCGACCCGCGGACCGCGGGCGCGGTCGCGCGGCTGCAGACCAGGATCTCCGCCGAGGAGCTCTACGCGGTCACCGGCATCCAGCAGCTCCCGCTCAACACGATCTACCAGCTGGCCGCCGCGGCGGGCACGCCCCAGCTGGCCGCGGCCGCCACGCTGCTGCTCATCCCGGACCTGCTGGTGTACTGGCTCACAGGGAAGGCCGGGGCGGAGGTGACCAACGCCTCCACCACCGGCCTCCTCGACGTGTCCGCGCTGTCGTGGGCGACCGCGCTGATGCAGCGGGCCGGGATCCCCCCGGGCCTCTTCCCGCCGCTGCGCCAGCCCGGTGACGTGGTCGGCGACGTGCTGCCCGGCCCGGCGGGCGCGGCCGGCCTGCGCGCCCGGCTGCCCGTGATCGCGGTCGGCTCGCACGACACCGCCTCGGCCGTGGCCGGCGTGCCCGCGCAGGGTCAGAACTTCGCGTATATCTCCAGCGGCACCTGGTCCCTGGTCGGCGTCGAGCTCGGCCAGCCGGTGCTGACCGAGCAGAGCCGCCGGGCGAACTTCACCAACGAGGCCGGCCTCGACCACACGGTCAGGTACCTGCGCAACGTGGCCGGCCTGTGGCTGCTGCAGGAGTGCACGCGCACCTGGCAGGCCGCGGGCCTGAGCATCGACGCCGGTGAGCTGGCCGCGCAGGCGGCGGCCGCGCCGCCGCTGCGCGGCCTGATCGACCCGGATGACCCTGGGCTGATGGCGCCGGGCGACATGCCGTCCCGGATCGCCGCGGCCTGCCGGGCCGCGGGCCAGCCGGTGCCGGACGGCCCGGCCGAGACCGCGCGGTGCATCCTGGACAGCCTGGCGCTCGCGTACCGGCGGGCGATCATCGAGGCGCAGCAGCTGTCCGGGCGCCACGTCGACACCATTCACCTGGTCGGCGGCGGCTCGCGGAACCGCCTGCTGTGCCAGCTCGCCGCGGACGCCTGCGGGCTGCCGGTCGTCGCCGGGCCCGCGGAGGCCACGGCCATCGGCAACCTGCTGGTGCAGGCGCGGGCGCTTGGAGCGGCCCCCGGAGACCTGGCCGGGATGCGCGCGCTGGTCCGCGGCACGCAGCGGCTGCACCGGTTCGAGCCCTCCGGCGACCATCACAGCTGGGAGCAGGCCGCAAACAGGCTGGCCCCGGCCTAGACCGGCCAGCGACCAGCACCGGCGGGATTCGACTGGCGGGAGTCGCGCCGGCTGGCTGGCCCCGGCCTAGAGCACCCAGCGACCCGCGCCCGCAGGAGCCGCCCGCCAGCAGTCGCGCCGGCCGGCTGGCCCCGGCCTAGAGCACCCAGCGAGACCATCACCGGCGGAAGTCGGCCCCGACAGACTGGCCCCGGCGTGGAGCGACCAGGCTGCGAGAGTCGCTGGGGTCGGGGACAGAGGCCGCTGGGGCGGCAGGGGCGGTAGTGGCCGCCGGGGCGGCGACAGGGGCGCCCTGAGGCGGCCAGCGTCGGCCCAAAGCACCGGTCATGCCGCCGGAGGCCGCCCCATGTGCCCGGCCAGCCACTTGGATCCCGCCCGCCACACCCAGGCCCTCCACGTGCCCTCACCAGACATGATCCATGTGAGTTTGGTGTAGTCAGGTGTGCAGCAAACTCACATCGATCTCGCTCCGGGCGCACTAAGGCGGGTGCGGAGACGCGCGCGCCGGACGGCGATGACCGCACGGCGCCGGCACGCGTTAACCGCGCCCCGGACGGCGATAGGCTCGGCACCTATGGCCCTGTTTTGCGACACCGCGCTGGCGGCGCGCATCGAGCGGGCCGAGGCGGAGCTCATGGCCCGGGCCACCGAGGCCGCCCGCCGCCGCAGGTTAGGCGCGGGGTTCGTGATCCCGGTCGCGGGCGGCGTGGCCACCTTCGCCGGGGACGGATCGCCGTTCAACAAGGTCGCGGGCCTCGGGTTCGGCGGCCTGCCCAGCCCGGCCGCGCTGGACGAGATCGAGCGGGCATTCGCCGCGTACGGTGCCCCGGTGCAGATCGAGCTGGCCCACCTGGCCGACCCGGCGATCGGCGCGTGGCTGACCGGCCGGGGTTACCGCCTGATGTCATTCGAGAACGTGCTCGGCCTGGCCCTGGACGGCGAGCCCGAGCGGGTCACGCCCGCCGGGGTCGAGGTCCGGCCGAGCGGGGACGGCGAGTTCGGCGAGTGGCTCGAGGCCGTGGTGGACGGCGTCACCCACCCCGACGCCGAGGGAGTGCCGTCACACGAGGAGTTCCCGCGCGACATCATCGAGAACGCCGAGCGTGACCTGGTCGCGGCCGGTGCCGTGCGGTATGCCGCGCAGCGCGACGGGGTCATGGCCGGCGGGGCCACCTTCCGTCCGGCCGGGGGCGTGGCACAGCTCACCGGCGCCGCGACCCGGCCCGCACACCGCCGCCGGGGGGTGCAGACCGCGCTGCTCGCGGCGCGCCTGGCCGACGCGGCCGCGGCCGGCTGCGACATCGCGGTGGTCACCACGCAGCCGGGCTCTGTGTCCCAGCACAACGTCCAGCGCCGCGGCTTCGACCTCCTCTACACCCGGGCGATCCTGGTGAAGGACTAGCGGGCCGAGGCCCCTACCCCGGGATCTTCATGATCCGGCGGCGAACCCGCCATGGCGGGGGCGGGGGTTCGCGGCCCCGATGCCGATGTGGCCTTGGAAGACGGCTGAGGCTGCCGGGCTGGCGTAATGGATCATGGATCGTTATTTGACACGTTCCAAGATCCCGCCCGACACTTGCTGTCAGGCCAGAAAGGACGGCGGTGAACGCGCCGATCAGCATCAGGGAAGTGGCCGCGCACGCGGGAGTCTCGGTGGGCACCGTCTCCAACGTACTGAACCGGCCGGATATCGTCGCGCCGCCCACGAGGGACCGGGTGCACGCGGCGATCAAAGCGCTGGGGTTCGTGCGCAACGAATCCGCGCGCCAGCTCCGGGCCGGGCGCAGCCGCACCATCGGCCTGGTCGTCCTGGACGTGGCCAACCCGTTCTTCACCGACGTGGCCCGCGGGGTCGAGGACGAGGCCAGCATGGCCGGCCTGTCGGTCATCCTGTGCAACAGCGACGAGCAGCTGCCCAAGGAGACCCGCTACCTGGAGCTGCTCGAGGAGCACCGGGTCCAGGGCATCCTGATCACCCCGGTCGCGGGCGCGGACGAGCGGCTGGCCCGGCTGCAGCGCCGCGGCACCCCGGTGATCCTGGTCGACAGCCGGTCGGCCACGGGCAGCCAGTGCTCGGTGGCCGTCGACGACGTGCTCGGCGGCGACGTCGCGATGACGCACCTGCTGGCGGGCGGGCACGAGCGGCTGGCCTACGTGGGCGGCCCGCCCGGCCTGCGGCAGGTGGCCGACCGGCACGAGGGCGCCGTCCGGGCGCTGCAGCGCGCCGGGCGGGCCGAGAGCGACCTGCTGGTGATCGAGACCGCCGCGCTGAACGTGCCGGCCGGCCAGCGGGCCGGGGCGGAGATCGCCGCGATGGACGCCGGGCAGCGGCCAACGGCGGTGTTCTGCGCCAACGACCTGGTCGCGCTCGGGCTGCTGCAGGAGATGACCCGGCACCGGATCCGGGTGCCCGACGACGTCGCGATCGTGGGCTACGACGACATCGAGTTCGCCGCGGCCGCGGCGGTGCCGCTGTCCTCGGTCCGCCAGCCCCGCCAGCAGCTCGGCCGCACCGCCGCCCAGCTGCTGCTGGAGGAGTCGCTCGGCGCCGACGGGCACCAGCACCGCCAGGTGATCTTCCAGCCGGAGCTTGAGGTGCGCCGCTCCAGCCAGACCGGCGCACCAGCCCCGCCGGCCGCGGACTCCGCCGGGCGCCAGAGCGGCCCGGTAAGGTAGCGGCCGATGCGGATTGCCCTGTTCGTGACCTGCCTGGCCGACACGCTGTTCCCGGACGTGGGCAAGTCCACCACGGCGCTGCTCGAGCGTCTCGGCCACCAGGTCGAGTTCCCCTGGGCCCAGACGTGCTGCGGCCAGATGCACATCAACACCGGCTACCAGCGGGAGGCCCTGCCGCTGGTCCGCCGCTTTGTCGAGACCTTCGAGCCCTACGACGTGGTGGTCGCCCCGTCCGGCTCGTGCGTCGGCTCGATCAGGCACCAGCACGCGATGGTGGCCAGGCGGCTGGGCGACGACGGCCTGGCCCGCCGCGCCGAGGCCGTCGCGGCCCGGACGTACGAGCTGTCGCAGCTGCTCGTCGACGTGCTCGGGGTGGAGGACGTCGGCGCCTACTACCCGCACCGGGTCACCTACCACCCGACCTGCCACTCGCTGCGGCTGCTGCAGGTCGGCGACCGGCCGGTCCGGCTGCTGCGCCACGTGGCCGGCCTGGAGCTGGTCGAGCTGCCCGACGCGGACGTCTGCTGCGGGTTCGGCGGCACGTTCGCGATCAAGAACTCCGACACCTCGACCGCGATGCTGGCCGACAAGATGCGCAACGTGCTCGACACGCGGGCCGAGGTGTGCGCGGCCGGCGACAGCTCCTGCCTGATGCACATCGGCGGCGGCCTGTCCCGGCTGCGGGCCGGCGTGAAGACCGTGCACCTCGCCGAGATACTCGCGTCGACCAGAGATGGGGCCCGGTGAGCACGTTCCTCGGCATGCCGACCGCGCCGCGCGGTGTCGGCCACCTGCGCGGCACCGAGCCGTTCCCGGTCGCCGCCCGCCGGGCGCTGGCCGACACCCAGCTGCGCCGCAACCTGGGCAAGGCCACCGCGACCATCCGCGCCAAGCGGGCCGCGGTCGTCGCCGAGCTGCCGGACTGGGAGGAGCTGCGCGAGGCAGGCCGGGCCATCAAGGCCGCGACCATGCAGCACCTGGACCGCCACCTGGAGGAGCTGGAGGCCCGGGTCACCGAGCGCGGCGGGACCGTGCACTGGGCCCGGGACGCCAACGAGGCGAACCGGCTGGTGACCGGCCTGGTCCAGGCGGCCGGCGCCACCTCGGCGGTCAAGGTCAAGTCCCTGGCCACCGACGAGATCGGGCTCAACGACGCGCTCGCCGCCGCGGGCATCACCGCGTACGAGACCGACCTGGCCGAGCTCATCGTCCAGCTGGGCCACGACCGGCCCTCGCACATCCTGGTGCCCGCCATCCACCGCAACCGGGCCGAGATCCGGGAGATCTTCCTGCGCGAGATGGGCGACGTGGACCCGGCGCTCACCGACCAGCCCGCTGCCCTGGCCGAGGCGGCCCGGCTGCACCTGCGCCGCATGTTCCTGTCCGCGCGGGTCGGGATCAGCGGGGCCAACTTCGCCGTGGCGGAGACCGGCACCCTGTGCGTCTTCGAGTCCGAGGGCAACGGCCGGATGTGCCTGACCCTGCCGGAGACCCTGATCACGGTCATGGGCATCGAGAAGGTGATCCCGTCCTGGCGGGACCTGGCCGTGTTCCTGCAGCTGCTGCCGCGCTCGTCCACGGGCGAGCGGATGAACCCGTACACCTCGATGTGGACCGGGGTCACCCCGGGCGACGGCCCGCAGCAGTTCCACCTGGTGCTGCTGGACAACGGGCGGACCGCCGCGCTCGCCGACGAGACCGGCCGGCAGGTGCTGCACTGCATCCGCTGCTCGGCCTGCCTGAACGTGTGCCCGGTCTATGAGCGCACCGGCGGCCACGCCTACGGCTCGGTCTACCCCGGCCCCATCGGCGCGGTGCTCTCGCCCCAGCTGACCGGCGTGGAGGACAACGCCTCGCTGCCGTACGCGTCCTCGCTGTGCGGCGCGTGCTACGAGGTCTGCCCGGTGAAGATCGACATCCCGTCGGTGCTGGTCCATCTGCGGGCCCGGCACGTGGAGGAGGCGAGGCGGACGCACCGGCTGCCCCGCGGCGAGGCGGTGACCATGGCCGCGGCCTCCTGGGTCATGGCCGAGCCGCGCCGCTACGCCGCCGCCCAGCGGGCCGGGAGGTCCGGCCGGGCGCTGAGCCGGGGCGGCCGGATCAGCGCGCTGCCGCCGCCGCTGTCCGCCTGGACCCGGGCCCGGGACATGCCCGCCCCGCCGGCCAGGACGTTCCGCGAATGGTGGCGCGACTCCCACCAGGATCCCCGGTGAACCCGCGCGACGAGGTTCTGGCCCGGATCCGCGCCGCGGTGCAGCCCGGCTCTGGGCCCGGCGCCCACTCCGATCCGGCGCCCCTCCCCAGCTACAGGGAACAGGGCGACCTCGCCGGCACCCGCCTGATCGACCTGCTCGAAGAACGCCTCATCGACTACCGCGCCGCGGTCCGCCGGGCCGGGGTCACCGGGCTCGCCGACGCCGTGGCCACGGCGCTGACCGAGCGGGGCGCGCGGCGCGTGGTCGTCCCGCCCGGCCTCGACCTCCCGGCCCTGCCCGACGGCATCGAGGCCGTGACCGACGACGGCCTGACCGCCGATGAGCTCGACGCCTTCGACGGCGTGGTCACCGGCGCCGCGGTCGCGATCGCCGAGACCGGCACGATCGTCCTGGACGGCTCCCCCGACCAGGGCCGCCGCGCGATCACCCTGGTGCCCGACTATCACCTGTGCCTCGTCCGCACCGCCCAGGTAGTGGAGCTGGTGCCCGAGGCCATCGCCCGGCTGGCTCCCCGCGCGGGCCAGCCCCTCACCTGGATCAGCGGCCCGTCCGCAACCAGCGACATCGAGCTCAACCGGGTAGAAGGCGTCCACGGCCCCCGCACCCTAGAAGTCATCCTCGTCGAGTCCGCCTGAGCGCTGAGCGCTCGAGTAGCCGATGAGCAGGCGAGGCTTTGGCGCCGTCTCGCGGCAGGAATCCCCGCGGCTCCGTTAGGAAGTCTCCGGAAGTTACATGGGGACCCCGAAGCGTCGCACCTCCTGCGGCCAGCCGCAGGCCACGGCGATCTTCCCGGCCCACAACCGCGCCGCCTCCTCGTCGGCCACATCCACGACGGTGAAACCGCCGAGGTGCTCCTTGGACTCGATGAACGGACCGTCGGTGAACAGCGGCGTGCCGCTCGACGCATCGACGCTGAACACCGGGGCAGCATCGTCCAGGCCGCCGGTGAAGATGAGGACCCCGGCCGCCTTCATCTCTGCGATCAAGGCCCCGGTTGCCTTGGACTTCTCGCGCAGCTCCTCGATCGTGTGGTCGGGCACCCACTCGTCGTTGAAGGCGATGAGGTACTCGGTCATATCTCCTCCTTTGCCGGGGTGGCCCCCTGCGGACACCCTCCGCCTTCTCCACGAACGGCGGCGGCCCGATCCGACACTCCGTCAGGATTTCCGGCGGCCGTGACCGCCCACCTGGTGGTCCCGGGAGTGACGTGAAGGCTGCGTGACACGCGCCAACCGGGTGCGTGGGGATGGCCAGGCCGACCGCGCCGATATCCGGTGGCGAAGCCAGATTTCGCCCACCGCCGTCGCACATGAAGACGGTTTCAGCGGCGCATACGTCACGCCTCTGAGCCTTTCGGCCATGCGCTCGGCCTTGGCTGCGCCGCGGGGACTACCCCCCCGAGCTGGCGCAGAGGGAGTGAGAGGCCGTGGGCATCGACTACGTGCCGGCCGCGATCGAGGCGGAGGCGAAGCGCCGGGGGCCTGGCCGGGCTCAGCTACGTCGCCGGCGACGCGACACGGCTGCCGCCGGCCTGCCGTGCGGCGGCTGCCCTCATGGACGCTTGAGGAACCGCACATAGAACGCCGCAAATACCAGGACGATTCCGACGTTCACGATCAGCCGGCCCCAGAAGTGGTGCCTGAAGAACAGGATGTCCACGCCGACCACGACGGCTACCATCGCGAGCACGTAAAGCACGACGGCTACCCGGCTTCCCACCGTTTTATTCTAGTCCGCAAGGTCCGCGCGGACCCGGGAGCGCTGTACGCATATGCACCGCTTCTGGACGCACAAATGCCCGCACGTGCCGCGACGCCAGCCGAGGCGGGTCACCACGGACGTGGCCGACGCAATCTTGGCATCTGGACCTAGCCACCAGCAGCTCACCGCAACCACCGTTGCGGCTCTACACCCTTCTGTCAGCGCAGACAGATCGTCCTCGCGGATCGCTCTGACCGGGCAGCCACATCCAGGACGTTTCCGCGGAGACGCCTTGTGCACCGTTTCACAAGCCGCTTCCGCGGAAACGTCCTGTAGCCGCCGTTAGTGTCTCTACGCACCTGACGGGCTGGCCGAGGGCAGGGCTGTCAGGCTCCGCGCGGACCTGGCGGAGACGCGTGAGCCGGAAGGCGTCCGGATGGCTGCCTTCACCCCCGAGGACCCGGACAACCGCAGCGCCTTCGACGCGCACATGGCCAGGGTGAGAAGCTCACCGGACATCACGATGCGGGCAGTGATCTGCGACGGCCACCTCGCCGGAAGCATCGCCAGCTTCCCCGCCGGAGGCCAGACCGAGGTCACCTACTGGATCGACCGCGCAGCCTGGGAAAAGGCATCGCGACCCGGGCCCTGGCGCCGCTCCTGGAACTGGTGACCGCCCGGCCGCTGTACGCCCGTGCCGCCAGCGACAATGCCGCCTCACTCCGCGCCATTCAAAAATGCGGCTTCCAGGCAGTAGGGACCGAGAGGTCGTTCGCTGCGGGACGGAACGAGAACATCGAGGAAACCATCCTCCGGCTGGACACCTGACGGCCACACCCCCGCACTCTTCTGCCGCCGACCGCACGTCCGCCCCAGCCCCGGTGGCAGACTTTGAGCTGCTGCGGCGGC
The DNA here is from genome assembly GCA_963844655.1 of uncultured Actinomycetota bacterium. GTDB lineage: Bacteria > Actinomycetota > Actinomycetes > Streptosporangiales > Streptosporangiaceae > JASHPR01. The sequence goes on from CAWJPA010000004.1 coordinate 1,095,144, forward strand.
GGACTACAGCCTTGCTGCGGTACCGATCGCGGGTGGCCGATCCCGCAGAGCTACCGTAGGACGACCGGGCCCGTGTGGGCACCACCGGGCGAAGTCAACTCCCGCATACACAGGAGCAGCCGTGCCTGTAATCGCACTCCTTGATTTGCAGCTCAAGGCGGACTCCCTGGGCACCGGCATCGAGGTGATTCACGAGACTCTCACCGGCACCCGCGCGTTTGCCGGATGCCTGGGCGTCACAGTCCTGGTCGATAGCAAGGACCCGGCGCATGTAGTCCTCTATGAGACGTGGGAATCGGCTGAACATGACCGGGCCTACCGCGAGTGGCGGGCCGGCGCTGGCGCCTCGAACCTCGGCTCAGTCTTGGCTGCGCCGCCCGAGCTCAAGGTATTCACGGTGGCTGAGGGTGTGTAAGTGCGTTCAAATACGGATCTAGTGAATGACTAGATAGTCGCCTGTGCCCAGTGCAGTTCACCGTGACCAAAAGACAGGGTCTTCTGGGGGGGAACCCTCACAGGAGATGTCGGTGCTGCACAAAGTGCTGCGCAAGCTAGCCGGCTGGCCAGGTCGGGGAACCACCTGGGATGTTGGGCTGTCACCGGCGTGATGCCGGCATTCCTGCAGCGGCCAGGAACTCCGAAACAAGATCAGCAAGGCATGCGGCTTATTTCCGAGCCCGCACGTGCTTGTCTTGCCAGGGGAAATACTCGCCGCGGCCACCGCGTTGCAGCGTGGGTCCCGGGGCGCCGGGGCGAACATGTCGGCGCCACTGCAGCATGTGCAGGGATGCGTATCGTGCCAGCGCGCCGTTACCGTAAGCCGGCGCCTTCGACCGTGGAGAAAGATGCCCAGGAAAGTTCAGCCGTACGGCTCCGGCGATGAGACCGAGGCTGCCGTGCTGGCCCGGTCTCGGCCGAACCCTGCACCGGGGTACGTGAACGAGCTAGCCGCCACGATGACGATCGGGGAGGTCGCCACGCAGGCGGTAGAGGCTGTCCGGGCGCTGAACCAGCTGATGGCCGACGCCCGGGAACTGGCCGGTCCGGGCGAGGCCCGCGAGGTCGTCGGCCGGCTGGCGCTGATGGGCCACCAGCTGCCCCAGCTGTGCGAGCAGCTCGCCCGGTTCCTGGTCGCGCAGCGTGAGGACGGCCAGATCCTGCGCGGCACTGGCGGCGACCCCGACGGCGTGCTGACCGAGGTGTCCGAGGCACTGTCCGCGGCCGGGCGGGCCGCGGACATGATGGCGGCGGCGCTGGCCGAGGCTGGCGCCAAGGCGGCCGGCCTGGACCTGCCGTCCCGGTAGCGACCACAGGCAGCGCCGCGAGGCAGCTGCCTGGCGTGGCCAGCACATACCGGCAGATCGCAGGTGCCCGGGCACCGGCTCCGCATCGCTGGCCACAGCCGACCGAGCACCGCAAGGGCGGTGTCCGGCGTGCGTCGCGACACCCGGGGGTCTGGACCTGAATCCGGTTATCCTCAGTCGCCTAGCTGGTGACGCTGCGCCGGGCCCGCCGGCAGCCGTGCCATGTGCTCACTGGCTCAAGCCAGGCCGGAAGTGCGACTGCGAGCGCCCTGGCAGCCACGCCGTCAAGCGACTGGCGGAGGTGACCACGGCTGCGTGACAGGTCGTGGTTTGCTCTTGGGCAAGCGATATTTCCAGTTCTGGCGCGGTCACCGCAGGCGCGACACTATGGTTTTCGCCGCTGATCGGTGGTCGACCCGAGACGCGCCAAGTTTGCGGAACCACGACCGCTGCCGTCTCGAGTACGCCCAGATGTGGCCGAGCGCTTCGGCTCGGGCGGCAGCAAGGTCGGCGCCGTCGAGTTCCGCGATTGCCTTCCCGGTCGAGGCGGCCACGCGGACGAACTCGCGGTACCCATGCGTCTGCAACGCCACGTTGCGCCGGTGCCCTGGCCGGCGAGCCTGCTCGACGAGCCGGTACCGGCGGTCAAGTTCCTCAATCTCCTCCAGCAGCCCGTCGCGGATCTGGGCGTCAAGCGTCGTCTCGATCCGCCGGTCGGTCTCCGCTTTCCCTCGGTCGACGCCGTACACCGCGAACGCAAACGGCGTGGCCACCTCGCTGCCCGCCTCGCCGGCCATGCGGCGCACCAAGGCGTTGAGGATCGCCTCGTAGTTGCTGGGGTGTACGCGCCTGGCCACCTCGGGTGCGAGCCGCGTGAGCACGTGGTAAGCGCCCGCGACGTCGCTGCGTGGGAGGTCGCGCTCGAGCGACCGCCGGAGCGTTTCTGTCCCGGTCAGGTCCCAGCCATCCAGCACGGACTGGACGTACACGCCCGTGCCGCCGACGAGGACCGGCAAGGCATCCTCGGACGCGGCGAGTGACGCGAGCTCGTCTCGCGCCATCTGTGCGTACGCCTCCAATGACAGCTTCGACGACGGTCCGGCTACGTCAAGCAAACGGTGCTCGAACCCTCGCATCTCCGACGGCTTGATCTTGCTCGTGCCGATGTCCATGCCGACATAGACCTGCCTTGAGTCGGCATTCAGAACGACCGGGCACAGGCCACGGTCGGACGCGGCCTCGCAGACATCGAGCGACAGTGCGGTCTTGCCGGACGACGTTGGCCCGTAGATGGCGACTGCGCGGCGGCGCTCGGGCCGCCGCCGCATCCACCACGTGAGGTTGCTGTACCGGTGCATGATGCCCCAGGCGGGTAGCCGGCGGCGCACGTCCGCGCCGGCCGGGTCGCGGCAGTAGCCGGTCAGTGTCCGGGTCAGGAACCGGCTATCGCCTTCGGCGGCGAATACTCCGACGCCGAACTCCTGCTTGCGCTCCCCGCGCAGGCGGGCTCGAAGCCGGTCAGCCCGAAGGGCCGCCATGCTCTTCCGGGCCTTCGGCGGTAAGCAGGCGCTCGCGCATGACCTTGGTGCGCAGCAGCACTCGCGGACGGGACGGCGAACCCCATCGATGAACCGTGGAATCTGATCCGCCGATAGCGCTGGCAAGCTCAGGGCGCTGTTCGCTGACACACCGCGCGCGATGCCCGGCCACCAGAGCTGGCCAGTCCGCATGCCCAGTCCCTGATCACCAGTCGCGGCAGCTGGTGCAGCGCCACGACGGTCTCGCCCAGCTGGCCAGCCAGCCGGTCCCCGGTCTGCGGCCGACAGTTGGTCCCGCACGGTATCCAGCGGGACGCCGGTCAGACTGCTCATCAGCACATGCCGCCACCGTATTGACCCGGGACTGGCGACGGCAACTGGATTCCGCCTGGATCGGCATCGGCAAGCCCGAAGCTGCGAGCGCGGGTATTCCTCTGTGGCCGGACGAGCCAGTTAGATCAGCGTCGCCGCCAGAGGCTGGGACGGCGTGGGCGCGCCGAGCGAGTCTCTCAGAGCAGAGCCCGGCCTGGGAGCGCCGGACCCGCGCCGGAGGTCTAACGGGAGCCTGAGGCATGTGGTGCGTGCAGGATGGCCACATGAAGACTGAGGCCTGACGGTTCTGCCAGGCCGAAATGGCTCCTAATGAAACACTTTACGAGAATCGAACGGCCGGCGCGCCGTTGCGGAAGTCATGCACGGTCCCCGACAATCACCCCGCTACTATTCCTGTATGCGCAAGAGAACGGCGATATGTTTTTTGCTGAGCGCGCTTTTGGCGATTGGCCAGCAGTCGGCTGCTCTGGCGTCCGCAGAGTCGGACGGAAATACCAGGGCCTTCTGGGCAGTTCAGAAGTCGCCGAACCCTTCAGGAAACGGCGGATTCAATGGCGTCGAATGCAGCAGTGTCAAGACTTGCGTCGCGGTTGGATCTTATTACAAGCACTCGACCAAGGCCCAGCTCCCGCTCGCGGCCTGGTGGAACGGCAGAACCTGGAAGGTGCAGCCCACCCCGGCGCCCGGACAGACAAACTACAGCCAGCTCGAGGGCGTGTCATGCGCGAGCCGCACCTTCTGCAGCGCGGTAGGCAGCGACGTGCTCACGTCGAATCGCTGGATTACCCTGGCAGAAGTCTGGCGGGGCCAACGCTGGGAGATTACCCGGACGCCACCGCTCAAATCTCTCTTGCATAACTCTCTGCGTGCGGTCTCGTGCTCGTCGTCAACCGACTGCATGGCTGTCGGATCCGCGGATGACCAAGCACTCATCGAGCACTGGGGCGGGGCCAAATGGACGATACAGCGCGCCCCCAGGCCGGTCGGCTCAACATTCAGTCAGCTATACGGCGTCTCGTGCGTCACGCGCAGATGGTGCATGGCCACTGGTTATTATGGGTCGTCTTCCGGTGGCACGCTCGCGTTCACCGAAATATGGACAGGCAGGCACTGGTCAATTCGACCGGCAAAACAGGTCCGCGGTAGCGCTAGCCAGCTCCTCGGGGTTTCTTGCACGTCCCAGGTGAGCTGCACGGCGGCCGGCATTTACGGTGACCTGGAATCGCTGAATTACCCCCTGACGGAACACTGGAACGGGAAAGTCTGGGCGACCCAGCACGTTCCGCATCCGAAAGGAGAGGCTGACTCCTCGCTGACGTCTGTAGGGTGCAGCGCGGCACATGCATGCACTGCCATGGGAGAGTACATGACGAAAACAGGACGGATTTACACCTTCGCCGAATCTTGGAATGGTAAGGCATGGGTGCTTCAGCCGACTATTAACCCTTCGGAAACCAATAACTCCCTCTCCGGCGTGGCCTGCACGTCGGACACGGCTTGCACGGCCGTCGGCGGGTACGCCGGACCGGAGTCGGTGGCGCTGAGCCTGGTCGAGCGGTACTCCGCCGATGCCAGGACCTGAGGCGTACTCGCCGCACCGGCCCATCGGGCCGTGAAGACGGGTTGCTGCGGACTCGACGCGGCCGGTGTCAGACGTCGCGGCGCATGCAAACCCGTGGCCACCGGTCCAGGCCCAGAGTTGCCTCCCGCTTCCGGATGGCCCGTAGCCCGTCGGTGAGCTCGGCGGCGCCAAGCACCCGGAACCCACATCGCAGGTAGTACGGTGCGTTCCACGGCACATCCGCGAACGTAGCCAGCGTCACCGCGGGAATGCCCGCGGCCACCGCCTGCTCTGCCGCGTGGTCCAGCAAGGCCCGGCCCAGCCCGCGGCGGGCGCTGACCGGATCGACCGATACCTGCTCCACGAACAGGCAGCCGTCGACCATGTCCGAAACCAGAAATCCGGCCGGGCGGTCATGAGGGCCAGTGACGATCCACAGCCGGCCAGTCTCCCGGCATGCGGCCAGCGCTTCGATGTTCCACAGCAGCCCCGTGACCTCAGGCATGCCGACATCGCTGAACATCTGCGCCGATGCCCGGTCGATCTGCTGAACGACGGATAGCTCTGCTTCCCGTGCCATGCGGATACTCACCGGTTCAGTATCGCCGCAGACGGAGACGCCATGAGGGACCGGTCCTAGGCAGAACGTCCTGACCGGTGCTGCGCCATGAGCTTGGCAGTGACGTCGGCTGCCGCACCGAACGAGCCCTATGGCGCCAGGTCGCCCGCCCCACCGATCTGGCTGAGTGAGCGCCGAACGAATCCTCTGCGTGACCGAGTTCTGGATGTCATAGGGCCAGGGTTGACCCTGACGCTTGTGGGATGCATCCCAGGGTCGGACCGGGGCTGATCCCGATCGACGCCGACAACCGGCGGCGGCAGCCTTAAGACATCAGCTCAACCACTGCGACCTGAATGGAAACCGATCACCATGCTCGCGATCATCGCCCTCGTCCTCATCGCCATCGTGGCCCTGACCGTCCTCGGCTTCGCCGCGCACGTCCTGTTCTCTCCGTGGCTGCTGCTTGTGGCTATTGGCGTCTTGGCCTGGATCAAGTTCCGTCCGCGACGCTCCCACCAGTAACCTCGCGCACGGCCGGTGAGCGTCAATCGGCGGCGACGCCTGCGATGTCGCCTTGCTGCCCTCCGACCGACCCACGTTGGCGGTAAGAAATACGGCGTGCCGCCTGCTTGCTCGCAGACCTATCCCGGCCGCCTGCGGGCGCACGAGCGGGCCGGCGGCTGTGGCATGGAACCGGGAGGCGTCATGCGGCGGTTCGCGGGGCTGGGCCAGAATAGGTCAATGGATTTGCACCTCGCGGGCAAGGTCATGCTGATCACCGGCGGGACCGACGGGCTGGGAGCGGCGCTTGCGGACCGGCTCGTCGAAGAAGGGTCCCGGGTCGCGGTCTGCGGGCGGGACCCTGACCGGCTGGCTGCCACCGAGCAGCGGCTGCGGGACGCCGGGGGTGATGCCCTTGGAGTGCGGGCCGATGTCACCAGCCTGGCTGACCTTGAACGGTTCATCGATGCAGTCGTCGCCCGGTGGGGCCGCCTCGACGGCCTGGTGAATAACGCAGGCAAGAGTGCTGCAGGACGCATCGATCAGGTCTGCGACGACGACTGGATCGCCGATCTCAACCTCAAGGTTCTTGCCGCGGTCCGCTGCACCCGCCTGGCTGTGCCGCACCTGATCGCGGCTGGTGGCGGAGCCATCGTCAACGTGCTCAACGTGGGCGCCAAGGCCGCTGGTGGGGCGTCGTTGCCGACGACGGCATCCCGTGCGGCCGGCCTGGCCATCACCAAGGCGGCGTCTAAGGACCTCGGCGGGCACGGTATCCGGGTCAACGCCGTGCTCATCGGCCTGGTGGCAAGTGGCCAGTGGCGGCGGCGCGCTGAGGCGGCAGGCCAGTCCGAGGACGAGCTGTACCGCCAGATGGCCCAGAACACCAGCATCCCGCTGGGCAGAGTAGGCCGACCGGAAGAGTTCGCCGACCTGGCGGCTTATCTTCTGTCAGATCGCTCCTCCTACGTGACAGGCTCGGCCATCAATCTCGACGGAGGAAGCAGCCCCGTCCTCTAGCCGCGGTACTGGCCACCAAGCCGAGCAGAACCCGGACGCCATCCTCACGCCGGCAATGCCGGACAGCCGCCTCATACCTGGCGAACGAAACGGTCTCGACTGTCACACCCCAAAGACCAAGCAGGCGACCAGATGACAAGACGGGACAGATGACAGGTTGGTGAAGGTCATCATGCCCAGACACTCCGCCTGCCTCCCGCACCCGAACCCGAAACGCACCCGACGCGGCTTCTAGTTCCATTGACCGCAGATCGGGTCTTGGCGAAGGCTCGGTTGAGGTGGTCGGGGTGGTCGCGAGCAGGAGGGCCTTCCGCGACCCGCGCCGGCAGGGGTCGCCGGGCTGATAGCGGCACCCTCGTAATGCATGAGATCATCCCGAACTATGCGCAAAGACCTGCGGGAATCCCCTGAGTACGCCGCGGTCGCCGACCATCTCCGCCGGCTGCACGAGCCGGCTTTCGGCAGGCCGCACCATGTCACCGACCTCGTCACGACGACCGACGCGAGCCGCATCGTGATGACCGGATCGGTCTATGACGAGCTCAAGGGGCTGCCACGTACCGCCCTGTACGAGGTGCGGGACGGCGGGCTGCACGCGCTGACCTCCGGTAGCGGGTCAGCCAAGGCCGCCCGGCTCGCGCCGGACGGGTCATCCTTGGCCTTCCTGTCCGACCGGGCCAAGGCCGAGGTGTTCCAGCTCTACCTGCTGGCCGACGGGCAGCTCGGCGAGGCCCGGCCCGCGCCTGCTGTCCCCGGCACGGTCGAGTATCTCGCGTGGTCACCCGACGGCAGCCGGATCCTGCTCGGGGTCGCGGGGTTCGGAGCGGAGATGGCTGACGCGCAGGGATCGGGAACGGCCGGGTCGGGGGAGACCGGGCTGCCGTCCTGGTACCCGGCGGCCGAGGCCGGGACGCCGGAGGATGCCTGGCGCAGCTTGTGGCTGTACACCCCGGCCTCCGGTGAGCTCACCAGGGTCTCGCCCGATGGGCTGAACATCTGGGAGGCGGCATGGTCGGGCCCCGGGCATGTGCTCGCCATCACCAGCGAGCAGCCGGGCGAGGACGACTGGTACGGCGCGGTGCTCAGCCGGCTCGACATATCCACAGGTGAGGCCACCGAACTGCTCCGCAGTGACGTCCAGCTCGGCCTGCCTGCCGGGACGTCCGACGGTATGAGAGCCGCTGTGGTGGAGGCTGTATGCAGCGACCGGTGGATCGTGGCGGGTGACCTGATCATGCTGGACCTGGTGGCCGGCACTAAGTGCGCCGTCGACACCGCAGGGACGGATGTCACCGCGGTCCAGTGGATTGACACAACGCGGCTCGGCTACATCGGCCAGCGCCATCTGGACAGCGTGGCCGGGATCGCCGACGCCGGGCAGGGACCCCTTCCGGAGACGATCACTGCCAAGGAACTGGCCGCGTCCGCGCAGTCGTGGGCGAGCTGGTTCTACCCGGGCGGCGCCTTCACCTCCGACGGCCGGGTCGTCGTGGTCCGCGACGACTACGACATTCCGCAGCAGATCGCGATCGTTGGCACGGGCGCCGACCAGGTGCTGGCCTCCCTGGCCCATGCCGGCACCGACTACATCCGGTCGGTCGCGGGCTCGGCGGCGAACATCAGCTGGAGCGCACCCGACGGGACAGAGATCGAAGGAATCCTGTGCACGCCTCCCGGAGCCGGGCCGTTCCCGCTGGTCTTGCACGTCCACGGCGGCCCGATCGGGGCCTACCAGCGGAGCTGGACGATGGGTGACTACGCAGTACCCCTGCTGGTCTCCCGCGGATATGCCGTCCTGCTCCCGAACCCGCGCGGAAGCTCCGGACGGGGCCAGGAGTTCGCCGCCGCGGTTGTCGGCGACATGGGCGGCGCGGACACCCACGACTACCTGTCCGGCATCGACGCCATGATCGAGCGCGGGATCGCCGACCCGGCCCGGATCGGCACGATGGGCGTCAGCTACGGCGGGTTCATGTCGGCATGGCTGGTGACCCAGGACCAGAGATTCAAGGCCGCCGTGGCCGGTTCGCCGGTGACTGAGTGGTACAGCTTCACGTTCACGACCAACATCCCCCGCTGGGGACTGTGGTTCCTGGACAACGCCGATCCCGAGGAAACCGGCAACCAGGTGCACACCCGCAGCCCGGTTATGCACGCGAGCAAGGCCAGGACGCCGACCCTGCTCACGGCGGGCGCCAAGGACCGGTGCACGCCGGCTGGCCAGGCCAGGGAGTTCTACCAGGCACTGATCGGGCATGGCGTTGACTCAGAACTGGTGATCTACCCCGAGGAAGGACACGGCGTCAGCCGGTTCCCGGCCGTCACCGATTACCTGACCCGGCTCGTGACCTGGTTCGAGAGGTACATGCCGGCGTGATCTCGTGCCACACGTGTGCGCCGGATGCCCGTTCTGGCACGGCCCCGGCGCCGACGCCGAGGACCTCATAACGGCCCAGCTCCTGCGTAGGTTTGCGCCTGCCGGAGGCGGCATCGCCCCGTGCCGCCGTGCAGGAATCCCTGGCGCTGGATTCGTGTTAGCACAATAGTTCGAGGGGGTTATGACGTGATGAAGCTCAGGAACCGCAACGCCGGGCCGGCCCTGGCACCGCCGTTCGAGGGACACGGCCCGGACGGAGCCGAGCGCGCGACCTTCGCCGCAGGATGCTTCTGGGGTGTCGAGGCGGCCTTCCGCCAGATCCACGGGGTGCTGCAGACCACTGTCGGCTACACCGGCGGCCACGTCCCGGACCCCACCTACGGACGGGTCTGCAGGCACCGCACCGGCCACGCCGAGGCGGTCGAGGTGTGGTTCGACCCGGCCCAGGTCAGCTATGCGCAGTTGCTCCAGGAGTTCTGGCGGATCCACAATCCGACCACCCGCAACCGCCAGGGCTTCGATCTTGGCAGCCAGTACCGCTCGGCGATCTTTTACCATGACGCTGGGCAGCAGGAGGCCGCGATCGCATCACGCGACGCCGAGCAGCAATCGCGCAGGCGGCAGATCGTCACGGAGATCACACCCGCATCCGCGTTCTACCGGGCCGAGGACTACCACCAGCGTTACCTCGAGAAGCATGGCCACCCCGCCTGCGCAGCCACCATCCAGTAATCGGGCCCACACGCCTGCCCCGCCGTCCCGCCATGCCTGAGGGCAGCGGCGGCGATGCGGTCATCTCACTTCCCGGGTACGGCGTGCCGTGGCGGAACCCGATCCGCCACGGCACCCCCTGGGCTGGCTGGCTATTCAGGCGCCGTTGATGAGCCCGAGCTGGCGCAGTGCGGTGACACCGTCATCGAGGCCGATCTCCTCGGTGATGAGGCCGTTCTCAACCTTCAGTACGGTGGTGCCGGTGAACCGCATCGTCGTGCCGGTGCCAGCCGGCAGCGAGCCGATGGGCATGTCGTCGAACGCCTCGCCGGTGTGCGTGCCGCCGCCCTCCCACTGCCCCACCACGTAGTCGCCCTCGGCGATCAGGCCGGCGGTACCCCAGAAGTTCAGGTCAGGGAACGCGGCGCGGAACTTCTCCGCGAACGCGCGGACCGCGTCGCGGCCGCGCAGCGGCGCGTGCAGCGAGTACTCGAACCGGATGTCCGGGGCGGCGAGTTCGTCGATGACGGCCGGGTTGAAGTCCTTTCCCCAGAACTCGGTGAACCACCGGCCCACCACATCCTTGTTCTCCTGGATCGACATGGATCATCCCTTCTTGCCGTGGATGTCAGCGCCCGAACCGCGGGCGCATCATGCAGACGGCTACCGGGGCCATCGCGTGAGGCGGCGGCCGGGAAATCTTCCTCCGGCGACCGGGCCGGGCCCCTTCGGGCGGGCTGCCGAAGGTAGTGCATTGCCCAGCCGGATGATCACGCTCGGCGGCGCAGGGCGGTCTCCCGCTGCATGTGCGACAGCTTCTCGGGATTGCGCACGGCGTAGAGCCCAGTGATGAGGCCGTTGTCGATGCGCAACGCCAGGACGGTGTCGATCGTGCCGTTGAGATGGAGAATCAGCGCCGGGTAGCCGTTGACCTGTGCTGGCAGCAACGCTGCGGAGGCGATCCCGCTCAGGCCGATGGCCAGCAGGCGGGCCACCTTGTCGGCTCCCACGATGGGCCGCGGGACGGACTGTTTGATTCCGCCACCGTCACCCAGGAACACAACATCCGGCGCGAGAATGTCGAGCAGGCGTTGCAGGTCGCCCGTTTCGGCCGCCCGGCGGAAGGCCTCGAGCGCGTCTCGGGTCTCGGCCGCCGAAGTGACCCCGCGCGGCCGGCGCGCCGCGACGTGAGCCCGTGCCCGGTGCGCGATCTGGCGGACCGCGGCGGGGGTCTTGTCGACGGCTTCGGCGATCTCGTCGTACCCGACGTCGAACACCTCGTGCAGCACGAACACTGCCCGCTCCGGCGGGGTAAGCGTCTCCAGCACCAGCAGCATCGCCATCGAGACGCTGTCCGCCAGCTCGACGTCCTCGGCCACGTCGGGCGTGGTGAGCAGGGGCTCGGGCAGCCAGGGACCGATGTAGGACTCTTTGCGGCGGCCGAGCACCCGCAGCCGGGTGAGCGCTTGGCGGGTGGTGATCTGGATCAGGTACGCACGCTGATCCCGCACCGTGCCGAGATCGACACCCGCCCATCGCAGCCAGGTCTCCTGCAGGACGTCCTCCGCGTCTGCGGCCGAGCCGAGCATCTCGTAGGCGACCGTGAACAGCAGGTTGCGGTGAGCGAGGAACGCCTCGGTGGCGGGATCCGGGCGGTCGTCGCGGCTGCTGCCCCTGCCGCGATCGTCGGGTGCGGTCGGCGACGTGCTGGCCACGGGTGGCTCCTGTTCGCTCTCGACTGTGTCACCCACCAGATGCCGGGCCCCGCGATTGTGTGACACCGAGGCTGCAGCCAATCCTCGTCCGGGCTGTCACAAGGATCGGGTCGCCGGCATCTCGTGTTCGTCCAGTGCAACCACGAGTGAGGACGAAGTCATGGACGCCCGATTCAACATGTTCGACAACGAGCTCGCCGTCAAGTTCGCCAAGCGGTTCGCCAGCGCCAGCCTGGTGATCCACCAGTCGCCGCTGCCGAACTCCACTCAGGAGCTGATGTCGCTGCGCGCGAGCCAGATCAACGGCTGCGGTTGGTGCGTCGACATGCACACCAAGGAGGCCGCGGCCGCCGGCGAAACCGCGGTCCGGATCAACCTGGTCGCCGCCTGGCGCGAGTCCACCGTGTTCACCGAGGCCGAGCGCGCCGCGCTGGCGCTCGCCGAAGAGGGCACGCGGCTCGCCGACGCCCACACCGGCGTGTCCGACGAGACCTGGGCCCAGATACGCAAGCACTACGACGACGACCAGATCGCCGCGCTGGTCGCCCTGGTCGCCCTGATCAACGCGGCCAACCGGCTGGCCGTGATCGTGCACCAGCAGGGAGGTTCCTACGAGCCCGGCATGTTCGCCAGCTGGGCGAGCTGACCGGCAGGGAATTCCCGGCCCGGCCCAGGATCATTTGGTCCGGGCCGGGCCCGTACGCGCACGTACAGCACGGGTCAATCACCTTCGCCGGATCCGGACGGCGGTCGCGGCCGGTAGAAGCGGTCGATAGGGATGCGGGCCTCGTCGAACAGTGCGGGCCCCTCGCTCGGCACACTCGGCCATTCAGCACCAGGATTGAGCTGAGCCCACTGCCGGGCTGACAGTGCGTAGACGACGCGGCCAAGCCCGGATCGGACGATCGCGCCGCTGCACATTTCACAGGGCTGGCAGCTGGTGTACATGGTGGTCCGGGCGCCCGTGTCGGGGTCGAGTTCGCGCGCGGCCCAGCGGGCGAGCTTCAGCTCCGGGTGGGCCGTGATGTCCTTGTCACGCCGGACGGTGTTGTGGTCCTCAATAAGGATCGTGCCCTCCGGGCCGACCAGCAACGAGCCGTACGGGTCATCGCCGGCCGTGACCGCGGCGGCGGCGATATCGACCGCCCGGCGCAGGAAAGTCAGGTCCTCAGCGGTGATCATGACTTTGTCTCCCCGCGTATCGCGTATGGCCTGGTTGTTGTGGGCGGCATTCGTGTCGCCTGCCGGTCAGGCGTGTATGGTTCCGCGGCTGTCGAAGGTCATCGCACGTTGCAAGGCCGCGGCCCGGAGGTCTTCGGGAATCTCGGCCGGTCCGCCCAGCGCGGCGGCGTTGATGCCCGCCTGCGCTGCCTCCTCGACCACCGAGCCGACCAGGATCGCAAGATCAGGCGTGCGGTGAAAGATCAGCACCCCGTGATTGGCCAGCAGCACCGCGGGCACTCCGGGGGCCACCGCGGCTCGGATGCCAGCAACAGCTTCGCCGGACCCGCGCGGCCCGTACCCGGCCACGGGGACGCCACCGGGAAGGCCGAACATGGCCAGGGCCTCCACCCAGCACCCGATAGGCCGGCGGGCTACCGCGTAGGCGGTCGCGTAGGGCGAATGGGTGTGCAGGACACAGCCGACATCGGGATTGTCGGCGTACATCGCCGTGTGCATGGCGACCACAGCGCCCTGGATGGGCGGCAGGTCACCCTCCAGCAATGTCCCATCCAGCCCCACCCGTACCACCATGGAGGCCGGGTGGTCGCGCAGGGAGGGCCCGGCGGTGAAGTACATCTCCTCCGCCCCCGGCACCCGCACGCTGACGTTGCCGTGCCCGTTCGCCGAGATGGCCCCGCTGGCGACCACTCGCTGAGCGATGTCGGCCACCTGGGCAGCCAGCCCCTTGTCCATACTGAACCTCCCCAATTCAGGGCGCGCCAGCACCCGACCGCAGGGGTCCAGCACCGCTAGCTCGCTGGCCCAACGTATCCAGGCACGGTGGCCTGAACAAGGCCACACCTAGCCATGCGCCCGGCAGGCATCCGGTCATGCGGTGAGGCCCCAGTGGGCGGCTAGCCCAGCGACCCAGGTGGTGGCCGCGGACGGGTCGGCGGGCGGGGCGCCGACCAGGACAACCTCGGTAACGCCGGCTTCGGCCAGCGCCGGCACCACGCTGGGATCGGCGTCAGTCAGGGCGACGGCTACGTCCATGGCGCCGAGGCTGCGGCCGGCCCGCTGGCAGTGGTCCCGCAGCGCGGCGGCCCGCCCGGCGGCTTCGGCCGAGGTGAGGCTGAAGCCGTACCAGCCGTCCCCGATGGCGGCGACGCGACGGAGCGCCGCGTTACTGTTGCCGCCGAAGCTGACCGGGATCTGGCCGTGGACCGGCTTGGGGTTGACCCGGACCGCCTCGAAGCTGGTGAACTCGCCGTGGAACGAGGCGACCTGCTGCGACCACAGCGTGCGCATCGCCGCCACGTACTCGGCCGTGCGCTGGCCACGGCGGGCAAACGGGACTCCGAGCGCGGCGAACTCCTCCGCCGACCAGCCGACGCCGATACCCAGCCTGAGCCGCCCGCCGCTCAGCACATCCAGGGTGGCTGCCTGCTTGGCCACCAGCACCGGATTGTGCTCAGGGAGCAGCAGCACACCCGTGGCCAGGGTGATCCGGCTGGTCACAGCGGCGGCAAAGGACAGGCCGAGGAGCGGATCCAGCCAGTCTTCACCGGCAGGAACGGCGATCCGGCCATCGGCTGAGTACGGGTAGCGGGATATCGGTTCGTCCACGAGCACGACATGCTCACCCGACCACAACGTGGCGAAACCAGCCGCTTCAGCGGCTACCGCGACGGCCCGGATAACCTCCGGCCGGGCACCGGTCCCGACGCCCAGCGCGTGCAGTCCCACCCGCACAAGCCTCACCGCCCCCGCGACCGTCGTGCGTCTCCAGCCACTTCCCTGCCCAGGCCGGGCAGACCTTGAACAACGCGGTGCGGTGCGGTGCGGGCCTGGCGATGGCGGCCGCGGCCGCCCTGCCTGCCCCTGCTAGCTGGACTCTGTTAGCTGGACTCTGTTAGCTGGACCGGGGCTCGCCCCGGTAGGTGCCGAACGACCAGTGGTTGCCCTCCGGGTCGAGCACGGCGAAGTCCCTGGAGCCGTAGTCGGTGTCGTGCAGTTCCCGCAGCACGGTCGCCCCGGCCCCCGTGGCCCGGGCGAACAGCCCGTCGGGATCGTCGGTGACCACGTAGGCGCCGAACGTGCCGGGGCGCAGCGGCCAGGAATCGCCGGCGTCCTCGTCGCGCGCGGAGCCGAGCATGATCCCGCCCCCGGCCGGCCAGGACAGCTGGGCATGGTCGACACGATCGCCGTCGCCGTAGACCACGGTGTCCTCGAAGCCGAACGCGTCGGCCAGGAACTTGATCAGGCCGCGGGCGTCGCGGGCGCGGAGCGTGGGCCAGACCTGAGGTGGTGGTGTCTTATCGTTCATGCCAGCAAGGCTGGCACGTCGTCCCTGGTCAGGGCTTGGACGTTTCGGAACTCCTCGGTCAGCCAGACCGACGGCGGGCAGCCCGCCAGGTCGCGGAAGTCGCGGGCCAGGTGGGCCTGGTCGTAGTAGCCGCAGTCGGCGGCGAGGTCCGCCAGGGCCTGCGGTGCACCGGACGCCACCCGGCCCAGCAGCCGCCGCCGGGTCCAGTCGAAACGGATGACGCGCGCGGCGGCCTTCGGCGACAGGCCGGTCTCCTCCCGGAACCTGGCCCGCAGATGACGGTCGCTCCACCCGGTCTCGGCGGCCAGTTCGGCGACGCCGCAGCCGCCCCGGGCGGCCAGCAGGCGCTGCCAGGACCGGCCGACCTCGGCGCTCACCCCGCCGGCCACCGGCGGGCCGGTAACGAGCAGCCGGGTCAGCAGCCGGTCCAGCACGGCGAACCGGCCCGGCCAGTCACGTTCCGCCTGGAGCCGCTCGCCGATTTCGTCGGCCACCGGGCCGAGCACGGCAGGGCCCTCGACGTCGATCTGGGCCAGTTCCCCGGCGGGCACGCCGAGCAGCGCCCTGGCTCCCAGCGGGCTCAGCGCCAGCTGGATGCCTGACTGGTAGCCCTCGTGCGTGATCAGGGCGGGCGCGGTGTGGAGGCCGCCGATCAGCGTGCGGTACTCCCCGGGCGCCTGCCTAGGATCGGGATGCCCGGCCAGGTGCAGCGGGTCATCCAGGGTGAAGATGACGGTGAGGAACGGTGAGGGCAGCCCGCGGTGCTTGCCTGGCGCCACCCCGGCCTGGCGGTACCCCGCGTAGAACGCGATGAACGGCCGCAGCGCGGGCGCGGGCGGGACCCGCACCGACTCGTCGATAATCGGCTCGTCGATGCGGCCCGCGCCAGGCTGGCCCTGGTCCATGCCTCCATCATCGCTCAGAGTCATCTGCGCGACGTCGGCTGGCCGGACCAGAACGCAACCTCAGGCGCTAACGGCCGTCAGGCTGCCTGCCGCGACCACACCTCGTGCCGCGACTGGACCGCTTCCTGCAGGCTGACCGAGTGCAGCGGTACGGCCTCGGCCCGGGCCGCGGCGGCGGCGATCTCCTGACCGGTGTCCGGGCGCTTGAATACGAGCCACATCGGGATACCGACGATCGCACTGAATATCGCCACGCAGATCGGAATGTTCAGCCAGAACCAGGTACTCATATGGTTCTTCTGCCTCCTTTCGGTTAAGTCGGCGGCTGTACCCGCCGCTCGTCCATATATGCACCCTGCCTCGCCAATTTCTGTAAGGCCTAAGAAAACCCCTGGGGGGAGCCATGAATACACGAGAGCATCAAGACGGCACTCACGGTGAGCAGCAGGCGGCCCAGGTATCACTCAAGTCACGGAAGCAACAAATGACTGAGCTGCTTCCACTTCCGCTGACGGTGGGCATCAGCGTGAGCATTTGAAGGCGTGCAGGTCGGTGCGCCTTTTCTGGCGCATATTGAGAACCCCAAGGCAGCAAGCGGGGGCGGGAATAAAGCACCGTGAGTGAATGGCGCAGGCGGCGGGCTCCGGAGGTGTGGATGCACCGTTGGGGTCGCTGGAGCGGCCCTTCCGGTACATCCACGGCCGCCTGGCGCCGACCACGACGTGCGGGCCGCTGCCGGCGGGCATCGGCTGGCACCAGGCGCGGAGCCCAGTGCGAGGCCGCTACGGACAGTGCGAGGCCGCTACGGACAGTGAGGGCGCGGGGCTGGCGTGGGCCAGGCGGGCAGGACCGCCGGTCCCGGGGCGCTCCGGGAAGCCGGGACCAGGAGGACTCAGGCTGAGGGCGGGTTCCAGCCGCGGGGCGGGCGGGGCCAGCGGCGCCCCTGAGCCTGGCGCTGGGCGCGGATCATCGCGCGGAACTCGTCGTCCGGATCCGCCGTGTCCCTCAGCCAGGTCAGGGCCGTGACGTAGACCACGGGCACGAAGCAGATGGCCGAGACCGCCCACATGATCCCGGTGGCGATCTCCTGGTCGATCACCGGGTTCACGCCGGGCTGCAGGTACGCGCGGAACCACGCCACCTGGGAGAACCCGAGGATGTAGGCGAGGATCCAGATCGTCCACATGGCCAGCGCCGCGAACACGGCCCGCAGCGGCCGGGACAGCCGCGGGAGCAGCGGCGGCGATTCCACGAGCTGCAGCCAGAGCGCAGAACCGGCGGCGCCCAGGGTGACCATCTCGGCCACCGCGAGTCCCGGCTGCGTGGCCAGGGCGTCGACGGTGACCGGCAGCCGCCAGACGATCAGCACACCCATGTAGACCAGCAGGACCGCGGCGCCACGCACAAAGCCGGACCCGGCCGGCCGCTGCGGCGCGACCCGGCCGCCCAGGCCGATCAGGCGCCATGGCGCGCCGAGCACCAGAAGCCCGGGCACGGCGGTCGCGAACAGCACGAACTGGACCGACTCGGCGAAGACGTAGCGGCGGGCTATGCTGCCCGCGGGCGGGAGCAGGCTGAGCACGGCCAGGACCACCGCGGCGACGGCCAGCCAGTTCCTCCCGCGGGGCAGCCGGCTGAGCACGGATCCACCATCCCTCCTGACCATGCGGCGGGCATGGCAGCATCAGACTACGCGGCCGGTGTCGGCCTGCTGGGAGGTTTTGTCCCGAATATGGCTGCGGCGGAGGCCCTCAGCGCGGTGCTGCTGCTCGCGGTGCTGGCCTGCGCGGTGATCAGGCCGCTGGGCCTGCCCGAGGCGGCGGTCGCGGTCCCGGCCGCGGCCCTGGTCGTGATCACCGGCGCGCTCCCGCCGCACCGGGCCTGGGCGCAGGCGCAGCGGCTCGGGCCGGTGCTGGGATTCCTGGCCGCGGTGCTGGTGCTGGCCCACCTGGCCCATAACGAGGGGCTGTTCCGGGCCTGCGGGGCGTGGCTGGCCCGGCGCTGCGCCGGGCGACCGCAGCGGCTGCTGGCCGGGGTCTTCGTGATCGCCTCGGTGATCACCGCGGTGCTCAGCCTGGACGCCACCGTGGTGCTGCTCACCCCGGTCGTGTTCGCCACTGCGGCCCGGGTGGGGGCGCGGGCCAGGCCGCACGTGTACGGCTGCACCCACCTGGCCAACTCCGCGTCGCTGCTGCTCCCCGTGTCGAACCTGACCAACCTGCTCGCGTTCGCCGCCAGCGGGCTGGCCTTCACCCGGTTCGCCGGGCTCATGGCCCTCCCGTGGCTGGCCGCCATCGCCGCCGAGTACGCCGTCTTCCGCAGGTTCTTCCGTAGCGACCTGAACGCTCCGACCCGGGCTACTCCCGACCCCCAGCCCATCGAGTTCCCCGTGTTTGTCCTGGTCGTCCTCGGGTGCACGCTGGCCGCGTTCGCGGCCGCCTCGGTGGCTGGCATCAACCCGGCGTGGGTGGCCGCCGCCGGCGCCGCGGTGCTCGCCGCCCGCGCCCTGGCCCGGCGGCGGACCTCGGTCGCGGCCATCTGGCGTGCCGCGGACGTCCCGTTCCTGGCGTTCGTGCTCGGCCTGGGCCTCGTGGTGGCGGCCGTCACAGGTAACGGGCTGACCGCGGCGCTGCGGCAGGTGATCCCGGGCGGCACCTCGCTGCCCGCGCTGCTGGCCACGGCCGCGCTGGCCGCCGTGGCCGCGAACCTCATCAACAACCTGCCCGCCGTCCTGATGCTGCTGCCGCTGGCCGCCCCGGCCTGCCGGGTGCCGTCCTGGCCGTGCTGCTCGGGGTCAACATCGGCCCCAACCTGACGTACACCGGCTCGCTGGCCACCCTGCTGTGGCGCCGGGTGCTGCGCCAGCACGACGCCGAGCCGGCGCTCGGCGAGTTCACCCGGCTCGGGCTGCTTACCGTGCCGCTGGCGCTGGCCCTCGCGACGGTGGCCCTGTGGGCCGCGCTGCATGTGATCGGAGGCTGACTGTCATGGCAGTGATCGTCTGGATCGCGGCGGGAACGTGGCCCGCCTGCGTCGACGCCGCCCGCGGCTTCGGGCCGGCCGGCGCCGACATCGTCATGTTGCACGTCTCAGGGGACGAGGCCCCGGCGGCCGCCCGCGGCGCCTACGCCGGGCTGCTCGGCCGCGGCCGGCCCGGCCAGGATCCGGGCCCGCGGCTCGAGGAGCTCGGCGCCGCGTCGGCCCGGGAGCTGCTCGACGCCGCGGCCGCCCGGCTGGGCCTGCCGTGCACCCGCATCGAGCGGCGCGGACGCGTGGAACGTGAGGTTGTCGCCGCCGCCGATGGCGCTGAGCTGCTCATCCTGGCCCGGGACGGCGAGACGCGCCTGGGGCCAAGGAGCCTGGGCCCGGCCGGCCGGTTCGTGGTCGATCACGCGCCGTGCCCGGTGCTGCTGGTGTGGGGCCAGGATCCTCCGGGAGCCGGGGCGATCCCCCCACCCCCCGCCCACCTCCCCGTTCCCCCTTCACCTGCCCCCCACACGCGACCGGGCCGGCATCACCGTCACCCAGGTCCCCTGTGACCCCCTCCAGGGTGCAGGCGGCTCACCCGGGTGATTCCCCAGCGACGCCGATCATGGCTCGTCAGGGGCTGTTTAGATGGTTATGTGGGGGCTCGGGTGGGCCAAACGAACGTGCAACTGCACGTGCATCGCGCTAGCATGGTTTCGGTAGACCTGTGTATTACCCAAAAGTTATGGGGAGCGAAATATGCACGATGCGCAGAATGGGATGCCCGCCAGCGAACTGCAAGGTGTCACCTGGCGGAAGAGCCGCCACAGCAACTCGCAGGGAACCTGTGTGGAGCTTGCCAGCCTGCCCGGTGGTGCTGTCGCACTCCGGAACTCCCGGCATCCTGACGGTCCAGCGCTTATCTATACGCCGGCCGAGATCGATGCGTTCCTCCGGGGGGCCAGGGATGGCGAGTTCGACGACCTGCTCTCCTGACCGGCCCGGGCGAGCCCGGTGCTGACCGGCGGGTGAACCGCCGGGGTGAGCCGGCGGCCCGCTGTAACTCCGCAGAGTGCAGCAGCGCCCAGACCACCTTGCCGGTGCCGCCGGGCCCACCGCTGCACCCGTCCTCGATCGGCTCCCAGCCCCACTGCACGCTGCACGCCTCGACGACCTGAAGCCCGCGGCCGCATTCCGCTCTCGCGCTGGGCTCAGCCCGGACAGGCCCGGTGCGGCCCGGATCGGTCACCATACAGATCAAGTAGGGAGCGGTGCATAGTAACCTCAGCCCAACAGGGTGCTCTCCCAGCATCCGCGGCGCGGAGAGCAGGCCATGACGGAGCGCGTTGGTCACGAGTTCGGAGACCACAAGCTCGGCCGTGTCGGCCTGCTCGCCAACTCCCCATTGCTGCAAGGTGCTTCTGGTGAACTCGCGGGCGGCCTTGGCCGACTCTGGTTTCGCGGGCAGCTCGCACGTGGCCAGGGGCCCGTCCATCAGGTCGCTGGCGGCCAGATCGGCCAGGGCCAGCGGCCGACGCTCGGTCCGGGTCCCGTGATGCCCGGTTGCCGCCAGGAGCCGGTCGTGAGCCACGCTAGCGCCCTCCGTCCTTACCGCCGTAACGAGTTGAGGGTGGCCCGGGGCTCGTGCAACTTCACGAGGTCAGGGCTCGGCGTGCCGCAGTGCAAACGTTATCATCCCGCGTGTACCTTGCAGGCGCAAGACCCGATGCACGTGCATCCGAACCTGCGGCCAACGGGCCGGGGCCCTGCGCCCGCGCCCTGGCGCAGCCAGGTAGATCGTGGCTTCCGGAGGGGCCTGAGGTGATCCCACTCGAGCCGGGCAGCGGCCCCACGGTCCGGCGCATTTTGCTAGGCACTCAGCTCCGCAGGCTGCGCGAGGCCAGGGGGATCACGCGGGAGGACGCGGGTTACCGCATCCGGGCGTCAGAATCCAAAATCAGCCGGATGGAGCTCGGCCGGGTCGGGTTCAAGGTCCGCGACGTCGTGGACCTGCTCGCCATGTACGGGGTCGACGACGAGTCCGCGCGGGACACCCTGGTCACGCTCGCGCAGGAGGCCAACGCCCCCGGCTGGTGGCATCAGTACGCCGACGTTTTACCAGATTGGTTCCAGACCTATGTCGGTCTGGAGGAGGCCGCGTCGGTGCTGCGGGTCTACGAGGTGCAGTTCGTGCCCGGCCTGCTGCAGACGCCGGGCTACGCCCGGGCGGTCATCGCCCGGGGCTGGCCGGGTGCGCCCGACGAGGAGATCGAGCGCCGCGTCAGCATGCGGATCACCCGGCAAGAACTGCTCAGCAAGTCGGGCGGGCCACGCCTGTGGGCGGTCGTCGACGAGGCGGCCCTGCGGCGCCCGGTGGGCAGCCGGGAGGTGTTCCGCTCCCAGCTTGAGCAGCTGATCGAGCTGACCCAGGACGTCAGGATCACGCTCCAGGTCACGCCGTTCGCCTCCGGCGCCCCCGCCGCCGAGGCCGGGGCGTTCACGATCATGCGCTTCCCCGAGGCGGACCTGCCGGACGTGGTCTACCTCGAGCAGCTGACCAGCGCCCTCTACCTGGATAAGCGTGAGGACGTGGAGCGGTACAGCGAGGTCATGGAGCGGCTCAGTGTGG
Source organism: uncultured Actinomycetota bacterium (assembly GCA_963844655.1). GTDB lineage: Bacteria > Actinomycetota > Actinomycetes > Streptosporangiales > Streptosporangiaceae > JASHPR01. The sequence continues at coordinate 1,116,757 of CAWJPA010000004.1, forward strand.
AGAGCGAGCCGCCGGAGCGCACCGCTGACATCGTGCGCGGCATCCTCGCCGACCTCGGCTAGCTCATCCGGATGGATCGGCCCGCGGCCGGAGGGGCGGGCAGCGCCGCGTGCTCGCCGGCCAGCGCCGCGACCACCTGGCGGCGCTCGGGCGGAATGGCCGTCACCCGCTCGGTGGCCCCGTCGACGTGCAGGAACATCAGTTCCTCCGTGGCTACCTCGTCGCCGGTCGCAGCGTCGGTCATCCGGTGGAACACGCGCACCCGCTTGGCGTCCGCGCCGAGCACCTGCGTGGAGAACCGCAGCTGCTCGCCGGCCCGGGCGCTGCGGAGGTAGCACAGGTGGCTCTCCACCGTGTACATGCCGCTGCCGGTCTCCTTCCTGTACGTCTCGCCCAGGCCGATGTGGTCGAGGAATACCTCGGTCGCGTCGCTGAACGCCAGGCCGTAGTAGCCGTCCATCATGTGGCCGTTGTAGTCGATCCACTCGTCGGGCACGGCCCGCCCGCCGGTGCCGAGCGGGCCAGGCTCGCTCACTTGCCCCGCCAGACCGGCTTGCGCCGCTCGGTGAAGGCGCGGGCACCCTCCTGGGCGTCCTGCGAGGAGAGCATGGCCCGGTAGGAGGGCAGGCCGTCGCTGCGCTGGGTGGCATAGCCCGCCTGTGTCCCGGCCCCCTCGGTCTCGCGCAGGATCTCAAGCACGGCCGCGACGGCCAGCGGCGCGGACGCGCAGACCCGGCCGGCGAGCTCGAGGGCGGCGGGCATGACCTCCGCGGCCGGGACGACCCGGTTGACCAACCCCCAGCGGGCCGCGTCCGCGGCCGTCATCCGCCTCCCGGTGAGCAAGTACTCGACCGCGATCGGCCGCGGCATCCGGGCCGGCAGCCGCAGCATGCCGCCCGCGTCGGGCACGATGCCGAGCGTCACCTCGGTGAGCGCGAACTCGGCGTGGTCCGCGGCGACCACCATGTCCGCGGCCAGGACCAGCTCGAACCCGCCGCCGAAGGCGAGCCCGTTGACCGCGGCGATGACCGGCTTGCCGATGTCGAGGAACTCGGTGATCCCGGCGAACCCGCCCGGGCCGTGGTCGGCGTCGACGCCTTCGCCGGCCGCCGCGGCCTTCAGGTCCCAGCCGGCCGAGAAGAACCGGTCCCCGGCCCCGGTCAGGATCCCCACCCGCAGCCCAGGGTCCTGGCGCAGCCGGTCGAACGCGGCGTAGAGCGAGCGGCTCGTGGTCACGTCGATGGCGTTGGCCTTGGGCCGGTCGAGGGTGACGATGAGCGTCTGGCCCTCGACCTGCGTGCGCACCGGGTCCGGCGGGGTCGTCATGTCAGGCTCCGTACGGTCGCAGCAGCGAACGGGTGATGATCTGGCGCTGGATCTCGCTGGTGCCGTCCCAGATCCGCTCGACCCGGGCGTCCCGCCACCAGCGCTCCACGGGCAGCTCGTTCATCAGGCCCATGCCGCCGAACGTCTGCACCGCGGTGTCGGTGACCCGGCCCAGCATCTCGGAGGCGTACAGCTTGGCCATGGCCGCGTCGGCGTCGGTCATCCGGCCCGCCTCCAGCCGGCCCGCGGCCCGCAGGGTCAGCATCTCGGCGGCCTCCAGCTCGGTGGCCATGTCCGCGAGCTGGAAGCCGAGGCCCTGGAACCGGCCGATCGGCTGGCCGAACTGCTCGCGGCGCGCCGCCCACTCGACGGCGCTCTCCAGCACCCGCCGCGCGCGGCCGACGCTGGTGGCCGCCACGGTCAGCCTGGTCGCGCCGAGCCACTGCCCCATGAGGTCGAACCCGCGGCCCTCCTCACCCAGCCGGTTGGCCACCGGCACCCGGCACCCGGAGAAGATCAGCTCGCACTGGTGGTAGCCGCGGTTGGACACGCACCGCGAGCCGCGCCTGATCTCCAGGCCGGGGCTGCCGGAATCCACCAGCAGCGTGGTGATGAGCTTCCTGGGCCCGCGCGCGGTTTGCTCCACCCCGGTCGCGGTGAACAGGATGATGAAGTCGGCCACGTCGGCGTGGCTGATGAAGTGCTTGGTGCCGGTGACCACGTAGTCGTCGCCGTCGCGCACGGCCGTGGTGGTCATCGACCGGATGTCGGAGCCCGCGCCCGGCTCGGTCATCGCCACGCAGTCGTGCCGCTCCCCCCGGATGGCCGGGAGCAGGTAGCGGTCCCGCTGCTCGCCGGTGCAGGCCTGCAGGATGTTGCTCGGCCGTTCGACCAGCATCTGCAGCGCGTAGGAGGCCCGGCCAAGCTCCCGCTCCACCAGCACCACGCCGACCGCGTCCAGCCCTCCCCCGCCCAGCTCGGCGGGCATGTTCGCCGCGTAAAGGCCGGAGGCGATGGCCTTGCCCCTGATCGATTCCGCGAGGCCGGGCGGCACCTCGTCGAGCCGCTCGACCTCGTCCTCGTGCGGGTAGAGCTCCTGTTCCACAAACGCGCGGACGGTCTCGACGATCAGCCGCTGCTCGTCGGTGAGCTCGAGGTTCATCGGTCCCCCGGTATCTGGATGACGCGGCCGACGTAGGCGGGCACCGGCAGGGCCCGGTGCGCGGCGCGGATCTCCTGCAGCCGGGCGCCGATCTCGTCCGGGAACGACGCGACCCGGCCGGCCTGGGTATCGACGTGCAGCAGCAGCTGCTCGGCCGTGGACAGCACCCGGTCGGCGTCGTCGAGCATCTCGTGCAGGATGTGCAGCCGCTTGGCGTCGACGCCGAGCACCTGCAGGGTCAGCCGCAGCCGGTCACCGACGTACGCCTCGCGCAGGTTGCGCAGGTGGGTTTCCACGGTGAACAGCGACCGGCCCGAGGCCCGGTAGCCCTCGTCGATGCCGAAGAACCGGAAGAACGCGTCCGCGCTGTCGCCGAAGACCAGCAGGTAGACCGACTCGCTCATGTGGCCGTTGTAGTCCGCCCACTCCGGCTTGACGTGGGTCTCGTGCAGCCGCAGCGGCGCGGATATACCCGGTTCCGGCGGCCAGGCGCCGGCCCGGCTCCCCTCGCGGGGAGTCGTGATCCGCTCCATCACAGGCCCGCGACCTCGAACATAGCCATCTCTCCGCTCAAATGGCCGGCCACATAACAAGACGGGATCAACCTGCATCCAACTGGTTGACAGACGATCAAAGCCCACGCTACTAACTGGTCAATGTTGCACAGCCTGCGGGCTAGTCCCGCAGACCGCAACCCTTACGAGCCAAGGCACCATATGCTTCACCGCGCGATTCCCAGCCCCGGCGCTGGCCACCAGGCATCTGCGCAGGGTGGGCTGAGGCCTAGCGGCGACCCACTGCGGCGCCCCGCCGCCGTGAGCACGCCGCCCGTAACTCTGCCCGGCAGGAACCCAGGCCGACTCCGCGTGCAGCGCCAGGCCTGCGAACGGAAAGGGCCATGACATGACCGATGTTTCACGGCGACAGCTCCTCGTCAGCGCCGCCGGGCTGGCGGCGGTCGGCGGCCTGGCTGCCGCGTGCGGTTCGGGTTCTTCCTCGTCCAGCAGCACCAGCACATCCGGCGGCGCCGCCGGGACGCCCAAGCGGGGCGGGAACTTCCGGCTGGGCGTGACCGGCGGCGGCTCCAAGGACATCATGGACGGCCAGAACATCATCACCAAGCCCGACCAGGCCCGCCTGATGACCGCCTTCGAGACGCTGCTGCTCTTCAACGAGAACTACCAGCTCACCAACAACGGCCTGGCCGAGAGCGTCACCCAGGACAACCCGAAGCAGTACACGATCAAGCTCCGTCAGGGCATCGAGTTCCAGAACGGCAAGACGCTGACGGCCGACGACGTCATCTACTCGTTCCAGCGCATCGGGACCCAGAAGAACGGCCTCACCGGGTTCGCCGCCACCGCCACGATGGACATCGCGGGCATGAAGAAGCTGGACAAGTACACGGTGCAGCTCCCGCTGAAGACCCCGGACTCGACGGTCCCGCAGACCCTGGGCAGCTACACGTTCACCGTCGTGCCCGTCGGGTACCAGGCGTACCCGCACCAGCAGATCGGCACCGGCGCCTACAAGCTCAAGTCGTTCACACCCGGCCAGCAGAGCACCCACGAGCGCAACCCGAACTACTGGCGCAGCGGCGAGCCGTACTTCGAGACGGTGACGATCATCGACTTCAGCGACTCGACCGCACAGGTGAACGCGCTGCTCGGCGGCCAGATCGACGCGATGACCGACCTGCCGGCCTCGCAGGTGAAGGTCGCGCAGCAGCGCGGCATGGGCGCGCTGGTCTCCAAGACCGGCGGCTGGCTGCCGCTGTGCATGGCGATCGACATGCCCCCGTTCGACGATGTCCGGGTCCGGCAGGCGATGCGCCTGATCGTGGACCGGCCGCAGATGATCGAGCAGGTCGCGTCCGGGTACGGCTTCGTCGGCAACGACCTTTACGCGCCCTTCGATCCCGGGTATAACCACTCGCTCCCGCAGCGCCACCAGGACATCGACCAGGCCAAGTCGCTGCTCAAGGCGGCCGGCCACGCGAACCTGAGCGTGGACCTGCACACCACCAACGGCGCGGCCGGCATGGTCGAGACGGCGACGGTCTTCGCGAACCAGGCCCAGGCCGCGGGCGTCAAGATCAACGTGATCAACGACCCTAACTACTACGGCAACCAGTACCTCAAGCTGGCCTTCTCGATCGACTTCTGGGGCACCCGCGCGTACCTCAACCAGGTGCAGCAGGGCTCGCTGCCGAACTCCCCGTACAACGAGACGCACTGGCCGCCGAAGTCGGGTAAGGGCTCCAATTTCGAGTCGCTGTACAACCAGGCGCTGGCGGAGACCGACGCGGCCAAGCGCATCCAGGTCGAGCACGAGATGCAGGAGCTCGAGTACAACATCGGCGGCTACATCATCCCGTTCTTCGGCGACCTCATCGACGGCTACGCGGCCAACGTGAAGGGGCTCAAGCCGAGCAAGGGCACCCTCAACCTGGACAGCTTCGGCCACGGCTTCCGCTCGATCTGGTTCAGCTAGCGCCGGAAGGCCGAGCCGTCGTGGAGAGGTTCAGACTCGGAGGGGTGGGCGGGTTCATTGTCCGCCGGCTGCTGCTGGGGATCCTCGTCCTGATCCTGGTGTCGATCCTGGTGTTCCTGGCCACCCAGGCGCTGCCCGGCGACCCGGCCCGCGCCATCCTGGGCCGGTCGGCGACCCCGGCGAGCCTGGCGGCGCTGCGGCGCCAGCTGCACCTGAACGAGCCGGTGCTCACCCAGTACTGGAACTGGGTGATCGGATTGCTGCACGGCAACCTGGGCACATCGCTGGCCGCCCAGGAGCCGGTGAGCACCCTGCTGGCCCCCAAGCTGGTGAACTCCGCCGTGCTGGTGGCGCTCGCGGCGGTGCTGTCGATACCGCTGTCGATCGCGATCGGCGCGTGGGCGGCGCTCAAGCGGGAGAAGGTCTTCGACCAGACCAGCTCGAACCTGCTGCTGCTCCTGGCCGCGCTCCCGGAGTTCGTGGTCGCCGTGGTGCTCGTCATCCTGCTCGCGACCACGGTGTTCCACGTCCTGCCCGCGATCAGCACGATCCCGCCCGGGTCCCGGCCGTGGAATAACTGGGTGGCGCTGGTCCTGCCGACCGTCACCCTGGTGATCGCGGTAGCGCCGTACGTCGCCCGGATCATGCGGGCCTCGATGATCGAGGTGCTGGAGAGCGACTACGTCGAGATGGCCCGGCTCAAGGGCCTGCCGGAGCGCACCGTCCTGATCCGGCACGCGCTGCCGAACGCGCTCGGGCCGGTGTTCCAGGTGATCGCCCTGAACCTGGCCTACCTGGCCGGCGGCATCATCGTCATCGAGTACGTGTTCAACTACTCCGGCATCGGGAGCGCGATCCAAGAGGCAGTGGTCAACCATGACATGCCCGTGGTCCAGGCGCTGGCCATGCTGATCGCGGCGGTGTACGTGACACTCAACCTGCTGGCCGACGTGGCCACGATCCTCGTCACGCCGAGACTGAGGACCCGGCTGTGAGCGAGCTGAGCTATGTCGCGGTCCCCGACGCGGAGGTGGTGGAGTCGGCCCAGGTTCGCGGCACGTCGCTGCTGCGCCGGTCGCTGCGGCTGTGGCGGACGCGCATCGGCGTGGCGCTGGTCAGCTTCATCGTGCTGGTGGCGATCGTCGGGCCGTACCTCGCTCCCTACGGCCCGAGCACCCCGGTCGGGGCGCCGAACTCCGATCCCAGCAGCAAGGCGGTCCTCGGGACGGACTACCTCGGGCAGGACGTGCTGAGCCGGGTTCTGTACGGCGGCCGCAGCATCCTCGCGATGGCCGTCATCGCGACCGCGCTCGGGCTGGTCGCCGGCGCGGCGACCGGCCTGGTGGCCGCGTACTCGCGCAACGCGCTCGACGACACCCTGATGCGCGGCATGGACGTGCTCATGGCGCTCCCGCAAATCCTGCTGGCGCTGGTCGCCGTGGCCATCGTCGGCCCGCACGCCTGGGTCATCGTGGCCGCGATCGCCCTCACCACCGCACCGCGGATAGCGCGGGTGGCGCGCGGCGCCGCGCAGCCCATCGTCGAGCGCGACTTCATCGCCTGTTCCGAGGCGATGGGCGTACCGCGGTGGCGCATTATCTCCGGCGAGCTGCTGCCGAACACCCTCGGGCCGCTCATGGTCGAGGCCAGCCTGCGGCTGACCTACTCCATCGGCTTGATCGCCGCGCTGGCGTTCCTCGGGCTCTCCCCCAATCCCAACGGCGCGAACTGGGGCACCATGATCCAGCAGAACCAGATCGTGCTGTCGGTCCAGCCCTGGGGAGCGGCGGCGCCGATCATCGCCATCGCACTGCTGACGATGGGAACCGGCCTGATCGGCGACGGCATCGCGCGGACCGCGGCCGGCATCGACCGGGCCCGGGGCGAAGAATGAGCGTCATGCCGGAGGCGAGCAGATGAGCGTCATGCCGGAGGCGAGCAGATGAGCGTCTTGCCGGAGGCGAGCAGATGAGTACCGCCGAGCTGGCCGGGCAGACGGCCGACCCGGCCGTGTCCGCGGTCGCCGTCCAGGACCTGCAGGTGGTGATCGAGGCCACCGGCACACCGGTCATCAGCGAGGTGTCGTTCGGCATCGCCCGGGGCGAGATCTTCGGCGTAGTGGGCGAGTCCGGGTCCGGCAAGACCACGGTCGGCCTGGCCATGCTCGGCCACGCCCGGCGCGGCCTGCGGATCGCGGGCGGGTCGGTGCTGCTCGGCGATCACGACATCCTCGCGCTCGGCGAGGAGCAGCTCCGGCGGCTGCGCGGCTCGCTGGTCTCCTATGTCCCGCAGGACCCGGCCTCGTCGCTGAACCCGGCGCTGCGGATCGGCACCCAGCTCCGTGAGGTCATCGAGGCACACGGGAACCAGCCGGACCGCGCCGTCTCCGAGCGCGTCGCGGAGATGATGCGCGAGGTCGCGCTCCCCGACGACCACACCTTCCTCAGGCGCTACCCGCACGAGATCTCCGGCGGCCAGCAGCAGCGGGTCGGGCTCGCGATGGCCTTCGCGAACCGGCCCCGCCTTATCGTCCTCGACGAGCCGACCACCGGCCTGGACGTCACGACGCAGGCGCACGTGCTGTCGACGGTCCGCGAGCTTGCGACGCTGCACGACGTCGCCGCCCTGTACGTCAGCCACGACCTGGCGGTGGTGGCGACCCTGGCCGAGCAGGTCGCGGTCATGTACGCCGGGCGCGTGGTCGAGATCGGCAGCGCCGACGAGCTCTTCAGGTCCGCGGGGCATCCTTACACCCGGCGCCTGGTCGGCGCCATCCCGCGCCTGACCGGCGGCAGGTCGCTGGTCGGCATCCCCGGGCATGCGGTGTCCCCCGGCCGCCGCCCCTCCGGGTGCAGCTTCGCGCCGCGCTGCACCCTGCGCATCGATCAGTGCGAGGCGGCGATGCCGCCGCTGCTGCCGGTCGGGCCGGGCCACGCGGTGCGCTGCATCCGGGCCGATCTCGTCATCTCCGGGGAGCGGAGCCCGGTCGGCGACCCGATCGAGATGCCCGCGGCGGATGAGGCCGAGCAGCCCGCGCTGCGCCTGAAGAACGTGGTCGCCTCGTACGGGCGCAACGAGGTCGTCCACTCGGTGAGCCTGAGCCTGGCCGCCCACGAGTGCCTGGCGCTGGTCGGTGAGTCGGGCTCGGGCAAGACGACCATCGCCCGGGCGGTCGCGGGCCTGCACCGCAGCTGGACCGGGACCATCGCGCTGAGCGGCACCGAGCTGCCGCACGCCGCGCGCCAGCGTAGCGGCGCGGCGCGGCGGCGGATCCAGTACATATTCCAGAACCCGTACGGCTCGCTGAACCCCCGCGCGACGATCGGCCAGATCATCGAGCAGCCGCTCAAGGTCTTTGGCACGGCGAGCGGCCGGGAGGCCGACCGGCGCGTGGCGGAGATGCTCGAGCGGGTGTCGCTGACCTCGGCGTACGCCCGCCGCTTCCCCGACCAGCTCTCCGGCGGGGAGCGTCAGCGGGTCGCGATCGCCCGGGCTCTGGTCTGCGAGCCCACCGTGCTCATCTGCGACGAAGTGACCTCGGCGCTGGACGTCAGCGTCCAGGCCGCGATCGTAGAGCTGCTCGGCAACCTGCAGCGCGACCTCGGGCTCTCGATGCTCTTCATCACCCACAATCTGCCGCTCGTGCGGTCCGTCGCGCAGCGCGTGGTCGTGCTGAGCCAGGGCAGCATCGTCGAGCAGGGCGACGTCACGCAGGTGCTCACCAACCCCGGCCAGGCCTACACGCGTCAGCTGCTCTCCGACACCCCCTCGCTGGAAACAGCCGCCTCCGACGCCGGTCTCGGCGAGCCGCCAGCGGGCGCGGCCGGGAGTTAGCCAGAATGCCCGCTGGCCGGCGCCCCGACATCCTGATCATCATGGCCGACCAGCTGGTTCCGTCCGCGCTGCCGTTTCACGGTAACCCGGTGACCCAGGCTCCGGCGCTGTCCTGGCTCGCCGGGTCCGGGGTGGTCTTCGACGCGGCGTACACGGCCAGCCCGCTGTGCGCCCCGGCCCGGGCGTCGCTGCTGACCGGCCAGCTGCCCTCGCGCACCCGCGCTTACGACAACGCGGCGCAGTTCAGCTCCGAGATCCCCACCTTCGCCCACTACCTGCGGCGGGCCGGCTACCGCACGGTGCTGGCCGGCAAGATGCACTTCTGCGGCCCGGACCAGCGGCACGGGTTCGAGGAGCGGCTCACCACCGACATCTATCCGGCCGACTTCGGCTGGACGCCGGACTGGGACCATCCCCACCAGCGCCCCAGCTGGTACCACGACATGTCGTCGGTGGTCGACGCCGGGCCGTGCCTGGGCTCCAATCAGCTGGACTTTGACGCCGAGGTGGCGTTCGCCGCGCAGCGGTCGCTGTTCGCACACATCCGCTCGGGTGACGGGCGCCCGTTCTGCTACGTGGTCTCGTTCAGTCATCCACACGACCCGTTCACCATCCCGCGGGCGTGGTGGGACCTCTATCGCGATGAGGACATCCCGATGCCCGCCGTGGGGCGGGCGGAGGCCGCACTGCACCCGCACGAGCGCCGGCTCCGGGAGGTCTGCGCGATGAACGGCGTGGATATCACCGAAGATCACGTCCGCGCGGCGCGGAGAGCTTATTACGGCGCGATCTCCTATGTTGACGACCACGTATCGCGGCTGACCGGCCTGCTGCGCGACACCGGCCGGCTCGGTGACACCGTCGTCATCGTCACGAGTGACCACGGCGAGATGCTCGGTGAGCGCGGATCCTGGTACAAGATGAGCTTCTTCGAGGGTGCGGCGCGCGTGCCGCTGATCATCCGGGCTCCTGAGCTCTTCCCGCCGGGCCGGGTGCCGACCGCAGTGTCCACGATGGACTTGCTGCCGACCCTGGTCGGCCTGGCCCACGATGGTGACCCGCCGGGCATCGTCGGCCCCCTGGACGGCCGGAGCCTGCTGCCGCATCTCTCGGGCACCCCTGACCACGATGAGGTGGTAGCGGAGTACCTCGCCGAGGGGGCGATCGCGCCGATCGTCATGATCCGCCGGGGCCGGCATAAGTTCATCCACTCACCGGCCGACCCGGACCAGCTCTTCGACCTCGCGTCCGACCCGCACGAGCAGGCAAACCTGGCCGGCGATGCGGCATCCGCCGGGCTGGTCCGGGATTTCCGCCGTCAGGTCGCCGCGCGGTGGGATCTGGAGACGCTGGATCGCGAGGTCCGCCAGAGCCAGCGGCGGCGGATCGCCGTAAGCGAGGCGCTCGGCACCGGCACACCGGCCCCATGGGACTTCGCCCCGGCCTACGACGCCCCGCGACGCTACATACGCAACGATTCCGACCTCGGGGATCTCGAGGAGTTGGCCCGCTTCCCACCGGTCGAGCGCCGCGCGCCGCTCACCTGACGGGGCGCTATACAGCAGCCGAATGCGACTGCGGGGCCGGGCTGACCCCGAACCGCTCCACCAGGCCGAGCAGCTCGGCCAGGAACTCGTCGCGCCGCTGCTCCAGCTCGGTGACCGACCGGCCGTCCGCCTCCCGCAGGCAGCCTTCCACCATCCGGTCGCGCAGCTCCGGGGTCAGCGGCGGGGCCTGCAGCCGGGTCCACGGCTCCAGCAGGGCGGGCCCGAAGTGGTCGAGCATGTGGGCCATGCCGCCGCTGCCCCCGGCCAGGTGGAAGGTCAGGCACGGGCCCATCTGGGCCCAGCGCAGCCCGGGCCCGTACGCGATCGCCTCGTCGATCTCCTCGACCGTGGCCTCGCCCGCGGCGACCATGTGCAGGGCCTCTCGCCAGACGGCCTCCTGCAGCCGGTTGCCCACGAAGCCGGGCAGTTCGCGGGACAGCCGCAGCGGGCGCTTGCCCATGGCGGCGTAGAACGCCGCCAGCCACTCCACGGCGGCCGGGTCGGTTTGCTCGCCCCCGACGACCTCGACCAGCGGGATCAGGTAGGGCGGGTTGAACGGGTGGCCGACCACGCAGCGTTCCGGGTGGACGCAGTCGGCCTGCAGCATGGTCATGGCGAACCCCGAGGTGCTGGACGCGATGACCGTGCCCGGCCGCGCCGCGCGGTCGATGGCGGCCAGGACGCCGCGCTTGACCGGGCCGTCCTCCGGCGCGTTCTCCTGCACCACGTCGGCGTCGCCGACCGCGGCGGCGAGGTCGCCGTGGACGCTGAGCCGGTCCGGGCCGGCGCCGTCGCGCAGCCCGAGCCGCTCCAGCACGGGCCAGGTCTGCTCCACCGTGCGCAGCAGGTCACGCTCGGCGTGCGGGGCCGGGTCGTAGACGTCCACGTCCAGGCCCATGCGCAGGTAGTGCAGCGCCCAGCCGCTGCCGATCACCCCGGCACCGACGATTCCTGCCCGGCTCACCTGGCCCGGATCGATTGCCACCACGGCCCCTCCTATCCAGAGATCACCTCGTCCAGCCAGCTGGTCACCAGGTCACGCAGTTCCGCGCGGTGCCAGGCGAAAGGATGGTTGGCCCCGTCGACCTCGACGTAGCGACACGGCTGCCCCGCACGGGCGCTCAGCCGCCTGGCCTGCTCCGCCGGGACCCAGGCGTCCTCGGTGCCGTGCACGATCAGCAGCGGACGCGGTGCGATCGAGCCGGCCACGTCCAGCGGCCCGGGCCGGCGGGCCACGTCCGCGGCCTGCCGGGCGAACTCCTCCGGCGACACGGCGAGGAAGCGGGTCATCTCGTGCTCGGTCTGCTCCCGGCTGAGGCCGAGGCCGCCCAGGTCGACCGCGGTCCCGTAGACGGCGACCGCCCGTAGCCGCCGGTCGCCTGCGGCGGCCATGATGGCCGCCCAGCCGCCGAGGCTGTGCCCCACGACGGCCAGCCGGCCGGGATCCACCGTGGGGTACTCGCCCGACTGCAGGTGGTCGGCGGCCGCGCTCACGTCGGCCGGGATGGTACGCAGGTCGTAGCGGCCCTCGCTGCCCCAGCAGCCGCGGTAGTGGAACACCAGCGCGTTCCGGCCGCGGTCCCGCAGCGCGGCGGCGAGGTCGAGGTTCTTCTCCAGGCCCGGGCAGCCGTGCAGCAGCAGCACCGTCGGCTTCGGCTCCGGTCCGCGGGCCAGGTAGAGCGTGCCGACCAGCCGGTGCCCCCCGCTGTCGAAGGTGACACCCGTCACCCCCTCGTGCTCACCGGGGACCTGCGCTGCGGGCATCTGTGCTGCCGTGTCGGGAGCGCCGCGCCGGCTAGTAGCCGACGTTTTCCAGGCCCTTGAGTCCGAGGATCTGGCGCGCCTCCGCCGGGGTCGCGATCTCCATGGAGAGCGCCTCCAGGATGCCCCTGATCTTGCGAACCTGGTCCGCGTTGGACTCCGCGAGCTGACCCTTGCCCAGGTAGAGGCTGTCCTCCAGGCCGACCCGGACGTGCGAGCCCATGATCGCCGCAGCGGTCACGATGCCCATCTGGTACCGGCCGGCGCCCAGCGTCGACCACTGGTACGCGTCGCCGAGCAGCCGGTCGGCGGTCCGCTTCATGTGCACGATGTGGTCGACGTCGGGCCCGATGCCGCCCATAATGCCGAAGATGGTCTGGATGAAGATCGGCGTCTGGACCAGTCCCTGGTCCAGGTAGTACGCGAGCGTGTACAGGTGCGAGGTGTCATAGGCCTCGGCCTCGAACCTGGTCCCGGTCTCCGGGCCGACCACCTTGAGCATGTACTCGATGTCGGCGTAGGTGCTCACGAACGGCTCGGCGCGGGTGCTCTCCAGGTATGGCTCCTCCCAGTCGTGCCGGAAGGTGCCCCGATACCTGTCGATCATCGGGAACGAGCCGTAGTTCATCGTGCCGAGGTTGAGTGTGCACAGCTCGGGCCGGAGCTTGATCACGCCTTGCAGCCGCTCCTCGACGGACATACCGGTGCCGCCGCCGGTGGAGATGCTGATCACGACGTCGCTGCGCTGCTTGATGCCCCGCGCGTACTCGGCGAACACGGCCGGGTCCGGGGTCGGGCTGCCGTCCTTGGGGTTGCGGGCGTGCAGGTGCAGCACGGCCGCCCCGGCCTCGGCGGCCGCGACGCCCTGGTCCACGATCTGCTCCACGGTAAAGGGCAGGTGCGGGGACATCGAGGGCGTGTGCCCGGAGCCGGTGAGTGCGCACGTGATGATGACCTTGCTGGAGCCAGCCATGGCCGCGGCCTCCTGGAGCGCGTTCACAATGTGAACGATCTGTTACTATCGCGACGCTATCAGCGCCCTGAACTATCGGTCAATAGCCCGGGATGCGGGGGCGACGGGGTGCGCCGGGCGGGGGCGCGGCGCGAGGGCGCGGGCGGCGGTCAGTCGAGCAGGGCGCGGGCTTCCTCGGCGGTCCGCACCGCTTCCCGGCCGATCTCGTGCAGCCTCCGCGCCGGGTTGCGCGGGGCCGGGCCCCAGACGTTGATCACGGCGATCGGGTGCTGCGTGGTGTTCAGCACCGCGGACGAGGCACCGGAGGAGAACTCCTCGTACTCGCGCGCGCAGAGCGCGTACCCGGTCCTGCGGATCTCGGCGAACTCCTTTTCCAGCCGGTCCCGGTCGGTGACCGTGTGCGTGGTGTAGCGCGGCAGTTCCTGTGGCAGGATCGCGTCCCGCTCGTCCCGGCCCAGCCAGGCCAGGAACGCCTTCCCGCCCGAGGTGGCGTGCAGCGGCAGCGGCTTGTCCAGCCAGCTCGGGACCATGACGTTCGGCGGGTCCACCTGGTCCACGTAGACCAGGTTGAAGCGCTTGGCCACGGCCAGCGTGACCGACTCCCCCGTGATCTCGGCCAGGCGGCCGAGCAGCGGCCGGATCCGGCGGACCAGCACGTCGTCGGTCACCGCCGCCGCGACCGAGATCGCGCCGTAGCCGACGCTGTAGCGCTGCGTGATCGGGTCGCGGTCCACCAGGCCGTGGTGCTCCAGCGTGCGGAGCAGCCGCCAGGCGGTGCTCCGGTTGATCCCGCAGTCCCGCGCGAGCTCACCGACCGTGGGCGGCGTCACGCTGGCCGCGACGGACTTCAGCAGCGCGACCGCCCGGTCGACCGCCTGGATGCGCTGGGTGCCGGCCGCGACGGTGACCGGCCCCGCGCCGGCGGGACCGGAAGATTCGGCGGCAGCGGCCGGGCGTGACACAGGTGCAGCATAGCCACGGCGGCCAGGTCGCATTGACATGCGGAACGGGATCCCGGGTGGTGACTCGATCCGCCACCCAGGATCCCGTTCTGGTTGTTACTCATGCGCTCCGGAGCGCTCCCGTTTGCCCCGGCACGCGGTCAGCGGGTGCTACGCCGCCTCGTCGCCCTCGTCCTCGGGCTCCTCTCCGCGGCGGCGGTCGCCGCAGCAGCGGTACTCCTGCGACTCGGCGAAGCAGCTCGACCTGGCGCCGCACCATCCGGTTCTCCAGTTCCTGGCTCTCCAGCTCCAGCTCGATCGCCCGCTTGCGGGCCGGCTCGCACGCGTTGCACTCGTCCAGGCAGGCCTTGACGGTCACGCCCGGCGTGGGCAGGCGCACGGCCCGCTCCCAGCTGAGCGTCTCCACGATCTCCCTGGTGCAGTGGCCGTCGCCGTTGATGATCCCCTCGCCCCGCAGCTCGCCCTCGATCCCGTCGAGCGCGGACTTCCTGGTGTCGTACGAGACCGGCCCGCCGTTGCCGTAGCCCTCGCCGCCCTCGGGATTCCCGTAGGGGTGCTTGGTCACGCCGTTCGGGCACGCCGGGTCGTACACCTTGCGCTCGATCGCCACCAGCTTGAAGCGCACCGTCTCGATCTTGTCGAGCCGGTAGAACAGGTACGTCACCGCGTGGCAGGCGTTCGGGTTGGAGAACACCCGCGACGCCGCCTCGTACCTCTCGTCCTGCTGCCCTTCGACGTGCCTGCGGCTGGCCACCTCGGTGATCGAGGTGGCGCTCGCGGCCCGCACCGAGTTCTCGACGTGACGGCTGCTGGTCTCGGCGTGCTCCGACAGCGAGGCCGCGAACCTCCGGGCCGCGTCCGCGTCGTAGGAGGTGGCCGACACCCAGCCGCCGATGTCCTCCCAGCCCAGGTGCAGGCCGGCGTGGGAGCCGGACTTGTCGAGCTGGCTGCGGAACCTGGTCTGGTCGGACGCGTTTTCCAGCACGCTCAGGTTGCTCATCGAGTCCGCCATCCCGGCCAGGAAGAAGGACTCCTGCGAGGTGTTGTACTCCTCGCCCTGAGCCTGGGTCGCCTCGTTGAAGGAGAACCGGCTGTTCCTGTCGGTGGTCAGCAGGCGGACCTGCTCACCGGGCAGCAGCGTGGTCGTGTACAGCAGGTTGCCGAGGGTCAGCGGCCCGGAGCAGCGCTCCAGCCGGAACCTCAGCGTGACCACGACCAGTACCTCCTGGCCGTGTACCGTCCGCCGGAACGGCAGCCGGTACCTGAAGTCGAGCTCGTCGCACACCTCATACGGGTGCAGGATGGGACAGCAGTCTGCCTTGCAGAGCTCTGTCCTTTCGGTGATCGTCATGACCGCCCCTTTCAAAGCGATACGGACGGGCGCGGCGCCCTGTCCTGCTTGTTACTGAGCGTCATGACTTGCCGCTGATACATAACGTGCCGTTGTTTGGTAACGGGCCGCGCTCGCGGCGCGGTCAGACGGGATCGACCTGCACCGGCAGTGTGTCGAGGCCGCGCAGGGTGTTGTTGAGCCGGGGACGGGGCTCGCCGTCCAGGTGCCAGGAGGCGACCCGGGCCGCCAGCGCCCCGAACACCGCCTCGCCTTCCATGCGCGCGATCACCTGGCCCACGCAGTTGTGCACGCCGGTGCCGTAGCCCATATGGCCCGAGCACTTGCGCCGGATGTCGAACTCGTCGGGCCGCTCCCAGCGCCCCGGGTCCCGGTTGGCCCCGGCGAACGACACCATCACCTTCGCGTCGGCGGGCAGGCGGGTCCCGGCCAGCTCGGTGGCCTGGCTGGTGGTGCGGAAGAAGTTCGTCACCGGCGCCTCGATCCTGACCACCTCCTCGAACGCGTTGCGGGCCAGCGACGGGTCCTGGCGCAGCGCCTGCCACTGGCCGGGGAAGCGCACGAAGTCCAGCACGCCGAGCGCGATCGCGCTGACCGTGGTGTCCAGGCCGGCCGACAGGAACGAGCGGACCAGCAGCGCGGCCTCGTCCTCGGTCACCTCGCCCGCGTCGACCCCGGCGTAGATCTGGGCGCCGAGACCGTCCGGCCGCAGCGTGGCCCGGGAGCACTGCTCGGCGATCCAGGCGAGCACGTCCCCGGCCCCGGCCATCGAGGCCTCGAACAGGTGGTTGCGCGGGCCCATCCCGTTGAACACCATGGCGCCGTAGGCCAGGAGCTGGTCCCGGCCGTTTTCCCTGATCCCGAACGCCGCAGGGAACACCTGGGTCGGGAAGATCTCGGCCAGGTCCGGCACGGCGTCGAAGGAGCCACGGGACACCAGCTCATCGGCCAGCTCGGCGGCCCTCCGGTCGAAGATCTCCTGCAGGTAGGCCAGGGAGCGCGGGGCCAGCGCGCGGGCGACGACCCGGCGGTTGTGCGCGTGCACCGGCGGGTCGATCTCGAGCAGGATGCTCGGCTTCCGCCAGGCCTTGTCCCGGCCGAAGTGCGTGATGCCGACACCGGCGGCCGAGGAGAAGACGCCGGGGTTCATCAGGACCGCCTGCACCTGCTCGTGCCTGGTCACCGCGTAGACGCCGTAGCGATCGAGGTAGACGACCGGACCGGTCTCCCGCAGTTCAGCCAGGTACGCGAACGGGTCGGCCAGGAACTCGTCGCAGAACGGGTCGATCGGCGAGTGCGGGCAACCCGCGGAGGTTTCCGTTACGGCTGTCATGGCTTCTCCCGGGACGTGACCACCTGCACCGATGGTAATCGCCGGGGGCCCGGTCCCAAGATCAGCGCCTGCGGGCCGGGCTGAGGCGGCGCAGCGCGCGGTCGAGGCCGGTGCCAAACGGGTTGTCCTGCACGATGTAGGTCCAGGTGGCGCTGGGCCGTCCCAGCCCGGCGGCGGCCAGATCGGCGCCCGCGCTGGTGATCGTGACCGTCCGGAAGGTCTCCGCCGACCGCTCCTCAACCTGGTCCATCAGCTGGGCGAAGAGCTTGACCGCCTCGGCGTGGAACTCGGCCAGTGGGTCCAGCGCCATGCCGAACGGGTTTGGCCCCTGCCCGAGCGCGCGCAGGTGGATACCCTCGCGGATCCCGGCCAGCGTGGCCAGGTGGTCGGCCCAGCCGCGGTCGAGGTGGAACAGGACGATCTGCCTCGCGGCCCTGGCCAGCACCTCTGGGTCTACCGTGGCCGCGAGCTCGGCGTGCCGCTCGGGGCAGCGGCTGGCCAGTGCGCGGTCGGCCGCGTCGGTGCGCAGCATGCGGTCGCGGTGCTCGAGCACGATCCGGCGCTGCTCCTCGATGAGCTTGTTGAAGCGGTACGTGTTCCTGTGGATCTGCAGGTTCGCACCGTCGGCCACGCGCTGCGCGTGGGCCACGGCCTCGTGCGCGCGAGGGTCGCGGACCCGGCCGCCGGCGGCCACGTCGCGGGGGGCCTCGGCTTCCGGGGCGTACGCGGTGATCAGCTCGTCCTCCAGGCTGACGAAGAACACCGAGCCGCCCGGGTCGCCCTGGCGGCCGGACCGCCCGCGGAGCTGGTTGTCGAGCCTGCTACTCGCGTGCCGGCCGGTGCCGATCACGGAGAGCCCGCCCAGCGCGACGATCTCGTCGCGGTCCTCGCCGCTGCCGCCTGGCCCGCCCAGGCGGATGTCGGTGCCGCGCCCGGCCATCTGGGTCGACACGGTGATCGCGCCGCGGCTGCCGGCCTCGGCCACGATCGCGGCCTCCTGCGCGTCGTTCTTGGCGTTGAGCACCACGTGCGGCAGCCCGGCCGCGGCCAGGCTCCGCCCGATCCGTTCCGATTCGGCGATGTCGAGGGTGCCGATCAGGACCGGCCGCCCGGCCAGGTGCGCGGCGGTCACCTCGGCGACGACCGACTTCTCCTTCTGCCGCTGCTTCGCGTACAGGCGGTCGGGCTGGTCCTCGCGCACGCACGGCCGGTTCGGCGGGATCACCGCCACCTCCAGGCCGTAGAACTCCCTGAACTCCTCGCCCACGGTCACGGCGGTGCCGGTCATCCCGCAGACCTGCGGGTAGCGCCGGACCAGGGATTCGATCGTGATGCTGTCCAGGATCTCGCCGCTCTCGGTGGCGGCGAGGGCTTCCTTGGCCTCGACCGCGGCCTGCAGCCCGTCGGGCCACCGCTGCAGCTGGGCCACCCGGCCGCGGGAGGCGCTGATCAGGTGGACCTGGTCATCGCGGACGATGTAGTCGACGTCGCGCTGCAGCAGGGCGTGCGCGTGCAGGGCCACGTTCAGCTGGGTCAGCGTGTCCAGCTGGTCCGCGGCGTACAGGTTGATCCCGCCCAGGGCCTCCTCGGCGGCGTGCCCGCCCTCGCTGGTCAGCGTCGCGTTGCGGCCCTCGTCATCGATCTCGTAGTGCAGGCCGTGAACCAGCCCGCGCACGATCTCGGCCATCGCCGGGTCGGCCTGTGCATCGCCGGACGGCCCGGCCAGCACCAGCGGCACCAGCGCCTCGTCGATCAGTATCGAGTCGGCCTCGTCGATCAGGGCCACGTCGGGGTCGGTGCTGACCAGGTCGGCCGGGTCCGTGACGAACCGGTCCCTGAGCACATCGAAGCCGATTTCGCTGACCGGCGCGTAGGTCACCTGCTGGGCGTACGCGTGCCGCCGCTCGTCTGGCGTCGACGCCTGGCTGACGCAGCCGACCGTGACGCCGAGCAGGTCAAAGACGGGGCGCATCCATTCGGCGTCCCGGCGGGCCAGATAGTCGTTGACCGACAGCACGTGCACCGACCGGCCGCGCAGCGCGTAGGCCGCGGCGGCCAGCGCGCCGGACAGGGTCTTGCCCTCGCCGGTGGCCATCTCGGCGACGTGCCCGGACAGCATGACGAGCGTGCCAAGCACCTGCACGTCGTAGGGGCGCTCCCCCAGCGCCCGCCGGGCGGCCTCCCGCCCGATCGCGCAGAACCCGGCGTCGTCGTGCGCCTCGCGGGCCAGCCCGGCCAGCCGGTCATCGGGCAGGCCGGCGAGCGTCTCCCCGCGCGCGGCGATGGCCGGCAGCAGGCGCTGGTAGTTGCTCAGGTCGGCCGTGCCCGGTTTCTGCAGGAATCGCCGCACTCGGTCGCGGAGAACGCTCACGCCCTACAGTTAACCGCCGCCGAGCACCGTATCTAACCGCCGCCGAGCACCGTATCGAGTATCTGCCGCGCCTCATCCTGGACGCGGGCCAGGTGCTCGGGCCCCAGGAACGACTCGGCGTAGAGCTTGTACACATCTTCGGTCCCGGACGGCCTGGCCGCGAACCAGGCCGACTCGGTGACGACCTTGAGGCCGCCGAGCGGGGCGCCGTTGCCGGGCGCGGAGCTCAGCCGCTCAAGCACCGGCTCGCCGCCGAGCTCGGGGATGTCGGCTTGGTCCGGGCTGAGCTTGGCCAGGGCCGCCTTCTGGTCGCGGGTGGCCGGCGCGTCGACGCGGGCGTAAGCCGGGTCGCCGAGCCGCTGCGTGATCTCGGCGTACCGCTCCGAGGGCGTGCGGCCGGTGATCGCGGTGATCTCGGACGCGAGCAGCGCCAGGATGATGCCGTCCTTGTCGGTGGTCCAGACCTGCCCGTCCCGGCGCAGGAACGAGGCCCCGGCGCTCTCCTCGCCGCCGAACGCGACCGTTCCGTCCAGGAGGCCGGGCACGAACCATTTGAACCCGACCGGGACCTCCATCAGGCGGCGCCCGGCGGCTTCGGTGACCCGGTCGATGATCGAGGAGCTGACCATGGTCTTGCCGACCGCGGCCCCGGCGGGCCAGTCACCGCGGTGGCGGTAGAGGTAGTCGATCGCCGCGGCCAGGTAGTGGTTCGGGTTCATCAGCCCCGCGTCCGGGGTCACGATGCCGTGCCGGTCGGCGTCGGTGTCGTTGCCGGTCGCGATCGCGAACTCGGTCCTGCGGTCGATGAGCGAGGCCATGGCGTACGGCGACGAGCAGTCCATCCGGATCCGGCCGTCCCAGTCCAGGGTCATGAACCGGAATGTGGCGTCCACCACCGGATTGACCACGGTCAGATCCAGCCCGAACCGGTCGGCGATCTCGCCCCAGTAGGCGACACTCGCCCCGCCCAGCGGGTCGGCGCCGATCCTGACCCCGGCCGCGCGGACCGCGTCCATGTCCACGACAGCGGCCAGCTCGGATACGTACTCGCCGAGGAAGTCGTGCTTCCCTGCGGCGGCCCTGGCCCGGTCGTAGTGGATCCTGCGGACCTCCTTGAGCCCGCCCCGCAGCAGCTCGTTGGCGCGATCCTGGATCACCGAGGTGATCTCCGACGACGCCGGGCCTCCGTCGGGCGGGTTGTACTTGAAGCCGCCGTCCTCGGGCGGGTTGTGCGAGGGCGTGACCACGATCCCGTCGGCCTGGGCGGACGGGCCGCCGGCGTTGTGCACCAGGATCGCCCGGGAGAGCGACGGCGTCGGCGTAAAGCCGTCCCGGCTGTCCGCCAGCACCCGCACGTCGTTGGCCACGAGCACCTCGAGCGCGGTCGCGAACGCGGGCTCGGAGAGCGCGTGCGTGTCGCGGCCGATGAACAGCGGCCCGCTGATGCCGCTGCGGGCCCGGTAATCGCAGATCGCCTGCGTGGTAGCGGCGATGTGATCATCGTTGAACGACAGCCGGAACGCCGAGCCCCGGTGGCCAGAGGTGCCAAACGAGACCTGCTGGCCGGGCTCGGCCGCGTCGGGGTGCTCCGCGTAGTAGGCGGTCACCAGCGCGGCAATGTCAACGAGGTCGGCCTGGCTCGCTGGCTGCCCAGCCTTCTCCTGTGCCGGCACCGGTAACTCCTCCCATCGAGCCTGCATGATGCTCGTGAGTCATACCCGGGCCCGGCCCGGTCAGACCCTCATCAGGGTTACCGGTAGCGTGCTGATGTGTCCTCCGAATGGCCGGCGCTTCCTTACGAGGCGTGGAGCGCGACTTGCGACACGCTGCACGCGCACACGCAGGTTCTGGGCAAGCTGGCCGTGGCGCTGGCCCCGCCCGAGCCTCAGCTACAGCACTCCGCGCTGCGGCTCAGCGCCCGCGGCTGGGAGACGCAACCGCTGCCGGCGCCGGACGGCTCGGGTGCGCTCGTCGTCGCGCTGGACTTGCACAGTCACGAAGCTGTGGCCGAGCACAGCGATGGGCGGGTGCGGCGCGTCGCGCTCGCGCCGGACCGGCCGGTCGGCGAGGTGACCCGCGAGGTGCTGGCCGCGGTCGGCGGGCTGGGCGGCCCGGTGCGGATCAATCCCAGGCCGCAGGAGACGCCGTGGACCACGCCCCTGGACACCGACGACGAGCACGCCACCTACGACCCGGCCCAGGTGGCCGACTATTTCGCAGCGGCGACTCGCGCCGCGCTGGTCCTCTCGGCGCTGCGCGCCCCGTATCGGGGACGCTCGAGCCCCGTCAACGCCTGGTGGGGCTCGTTCGACCTGGCGGTGAGCCTGTTTTCCGGTTCGCGGGTCGACCCGCCGTCCCGGGATTTCATCATGCGCAACGCGGGGGACGCCCAGCAGATCGAAGTGGGGTGGTGGCCCGGCGACGGCCGCTACCCGAGGGCGGCCTTCTTCGCCTACGCCTATCCGGCGCCGGAAGGGTTCGCGACCGCGACGCTCTCTCCGGCGGCTGCCCGCTGGGACGCCGGGCTGGGCGAATACGTGCTCGACTGGGACGACGCTCGCGCCGACCCGGACCCGCGCCGCACCGCGCTCGATTTCGCCCAGTCAGCGGTCCGCCATGCCTGCGCGGTGTGCGGCTGGGATCCCGGGCTGTCAGCCAGCGCGCAGGGAATCCCGCCACCTCTCGCGTGACGGCCAGCCGCCCGGGTGACCGCGGCTGATCACCAGACTTTTGCCTCAGTCCTGCTCAGACGCCGGCGTGCCTGAAGATCCCCGCAGA
Source organism: uncultured Actinomycetota bacterium (assembly GCA_963844655.1). Classification (GTDB taxonomy): domain Bacteria; phylum Actinomycetota; class Actinomycetes; order Streptosporangiales; family Streptosporangiaceae; genus JASHPR01. The sequence continues at coordinate 1,138,648 of CAWJPA010000004.1, forward strand.
CGAAGGTGAACGCCAGCACGGCTGCACTCCAGGAGTCCCGCTTCCCGATGGAGCGGAAGCTCGCCAGGCTGGATACGGCGTCGAGCGAATCGCTCGCCAGGGCGGCTGCGGTCCAGCGACGCCTATCGCTTATGTCGTCCGATCGTGCTGCGGCCACAGTGCCCAGGCCCAGGGCAAGATCCCTGATGCCGATGGTTCGCATGAGCAGCTTCTCGGCCCCGTCTGGCGACCGGCCCGCCAGCCGCATCGGCGCTCCCGGCGCCGCGATGAGCGCGATGCCAACGGCAGTTCTGAGCCATCCCATCGTCTCGTAGCTGGTGATCGGCACGGTCGCAGCGTAGTTCACCTGCCGGGCCCTAGCTGGCCGACCAGGCGATGGGCAGCTGCTTGACGCCGCGCTGAAAGTTCGACCGGAGATAGGACGGCTGGCCGGCGTACCGGAGCGTGGATGTTCGCGCGAGCACCTCACGCAGCAGCGCGTCCATCTGGGTCCGGGCGAGATGGGCGCCCAGGCAGAAGTGCGGGCCATGGCCGAACACGAGATGCGGATTGGGGTGGCGGCGGATGTCGAAGCGGCCTGCGTCGGCGAAAACCGCCTCATCCCGGTTGGCCGAGGCGAACGACACCACGACCTTGTCGCCGGCCCTGATGCGCTGCCCGCCGAGGTCGCAGTCGGCGGTGGCGGTGCGGCGGAAGGTCATGACCGGCGTCCACCAGCGCAGCATCTCGTTCACCGCCCCCGGCATCAGGGCCAGGTCGGCCCGCAGCTCCTGCTGCGCTTCCGGATGCTCGAGCAGGGCGATGCAGGCTCCGGGCAGGCCGTTGCGCAGGGTCTCGTTGCCGGCCACCGCGAACAGCCAGAACATGTTCTCGAACTCCTCGACCGAGACCTGGCCTCCGTCGTCATCGACCTGGGCGAGCAGGATCGACATGATGTCGTCGCCCGGCTGCCGCCGTTTCTCGTCCGCCAGCAGGTGCGCGTAGGCGTACAGGTCGGGCAGGCCGTCGCGGGTACGCGGGTCGGGCAGGCGCCCGCGGGAGTCGGGCCTGGGCCGCAGCGCGAGGGCCTGCCGGGCCAGCGGCGTCCCGCCCGCGGAGTCGAAGTCGGCGGACGAGGCGTAGTCGGGGTCCTGATAGCCGATCACGCGGTTGGACCAGTCGAACAGCAGGTAGCGGTCCTGCTCGGGCATGCCGAGCACGTCGGCCAGCGTGACCAGCGGCATGTCCGCGGCGAGATCCTTGGCGAAGTCGCATTCACCGCCGCCGCCGGCCAGAACGCGGTCGCACAGGGTCCGGGCGTACCCGCGGATCCGGTGCTCGAGCTGGGCCACGGCCCGGGGCGTGAACGACCGGGCCAGCAGCCGCCGCAGCCGGGAATGCTCCGGCGGGTCCATGTTCAGCATCATCCGGCGCACGTAGCCGAGCGCTCCCGGCGTCGCCGGGTCGCGGATCTGGGTGGCCCCGAGCCAGGAGGAGAACAACCGCGGCTGGGTCAGCACCTGCTGCACGTCCGCGTGCCGGAGCACCAGCCAGAAACCCGGGCCGCCGGGCCAGCCGAGAACCGGCACCTCCTCGGCCCAGACCACGGGGCTGTGCTCGCGCAGCCGGGCCAGGGCCGGATAGGGCACGCCCCCGACGTACGTGGCCGGGTCGTAAACGATCTCGGTGTCGGGCCTCGCCGTCATGATCAGTCCCGCCCCAGGAACTCCTCCATGGTCGTCACCAGCGCCGCTGGCGTCTCCATCATCGGGTAGTGCCCGGCGTTGGCGAGCACCTCCAGTTCCGCGTTGGGATAGAACACCAGCCAGGTCTGCTCCATCACCGGTGCGGACAGGGCCGGGTCGTGCTCCCCGACGATGACCTTGACCGGGACCGGGTTGCCCTGCACGCGGGCGGAGAAATCCTCCTTGGCCCACGACTCCAGGTACGCCCCGAACGCCTCGACAGTGGAGTTGTCGAGCGAGTGCTGCACCACATGATCGACGAACCTCGGGGTCAGGCGGCTGCCGGTGGTGAGGTTGATGATCGCCGTGCGGTTCTCCCTGGCGCTGGCCGCGCCCGAGAACAGCGCCCAGCCGTCGTCGTCGAAGGGCACACCCGTGGCTGGCACGGGGTTGAGCGCCACCAGGCGGGTGACCCGCTCCGGGGCCTGCAGCATCGTGTGCTGGATCGCCTTGCCCGACATCGAGTGCCCGACCATGGAAAAGTGCTCCCAGCCCAGCTCATCGGCGAGGGCCAGGGAGTCGGCGCCGGCTTCCGCCATCGTGTACTCGCCGGCCACGTCCCGGCGGCTGCCGTAGCCCCGCAGGTCCGGGAAGACGTAAGTGAACGTCGCACCGTCGAGGTAGTCGGGCAGCGAACCCCATCCCTGGGCCGAGCCAAACCAGCCATGCAGCGCGATCACATGATGATCTCCCGAGCCGACCGTCCGGTACGAGCTGGCCACGGGTACCTCCCAGTCCACGATGCCCGCGTACTGCCGAATGTAGTGGCTTGACCCATGCAGCGGAAGGAGCCCGTGATACCCAGGTGAGCATGAGCAGCGGAAGCGGCGCGGCGGTTACGGTCGGGCTGTTCGACTGGGTGGATTCTGACGGGGTGCGCGAGCCTGGCCAGCTGTACGCCGAACGGCTTGACCTGCTGGCCGACGCGGAGTCGTGCGGGTTCGACATCTACCATCTGGCCGAGCATCACGGCACGCCGCTGGGCCTCGTGCCGTCGCCCAGCGTGTTCCTGGCCGCGGCGGCGATGCGGACCACCCGCATCCGGCTGTGCCCCCTGGTCTATGTGCTGCCCCTCTACCACCCGGCGCGGCTGGCCGAAGAGATCGCCATGCTCGATCAGCTCAGCGGGGGGCGCCTGGAGATAGGGCTGGGCAAGGGCGGAAACCCCTACGAGCTGCTGGCCTACGGGATCGAGCCGGGCGACGCCCAGCGGCGCTACGACGAGACTCTCGGCTCGGTGCTGCGGACCATCGAAAGCGGTGTCATCCACGCCCCGGGGAGCACCGCGGCCGGGGCTGAACTGCCCCTGCGGACCCGTCAGGCGCCCCGCCCGCCGCTCTGGTACCCGAGCAGCAACCCGGCCAGCGTTCCCCGGCTCGGCCGGCAGGGGATCAACACCATTCTCGGGTTCAGCTTCCGGTCGCCCACGATCGAGGAGACCCGGCTGCGGCGGGACGAGTACTTCGCGGGTGTGGCGGACGCACCGCCGGGGACCGCGATGGGCGGGGCCGGGGCGCCGACGCCGCGTTTCGGGATCATGCGCAACGTCTACGTCGGGGAGTCCGACCGCGACGCCAGGGAACGCGTGCTCGAGGCGATGGAGGTGTTCTACGAGAAGTTCACCGCCGTGGGGCGGCGCCACGGCGACGACCGCTTCACCGCGCCGCAGGACTTCGCCCGCGCGATCGACGAGGGCCGGGTGATCGCGGGCTCGGCCGCCACCGTCCGGGCGCAGCTGGCCGGGATGCTGCGGGCCTCGGGCAGCAATCATTTCGCCGGCGCATTCGCGTTCGGCTCGCTGAGCTACGCGGAGGCCCGCTCGTCGCTCGTCCGGTTCGCGGACGAGGTCGCGCCCGCGCTGCGCGGGCTCGGTCAGGACGCCGGCGGCGGGGGCCGATGAGCGCGGCCAGACACCGGGCGACCGTCTAACGTTCTCTCATGCCGGAGAAGCTGGTCCTGGTGGTGCGGGCCGACCTGGACATGGGCCGCGGCAAGATCGCCGCGCAGGTGGCCCACGCGGCCGTGGCCGCGGCCCTGGCCAGTTACGGCAGCGACGACTTCGCGGCCTGGCTCGCCGGCGGCCAGCCCAAGGTGGTGCTGCGGGTCACCTCCGCAGAGCGGCTGCAGCAGATCGCCGAACAGGGCCGGGCGGCAGGCTTGCCGGTCGAGCTCATTCATGACGCTGGCCGGACCCAGCTGGCGCCCGGCACCCCGACGTGCTGCGCACTGGGGCCCGCCGAAGCCAGCAGGCTCGACGCGGTGACCGGCGAGCTGCCGCTGCTCTGACCGAGGCCGCGGGCCGGGCTGCCGCCGGGGCCTCGCTAGGCGCCGAGCCGGCCGATCGCCAGGTCCAGGATGTCCGCGCGGCGGCGCGCGCCGTGATCGGCGGCAATGAAGTGGTTGCCGATCAGCAGCGAGAACGAGAGCATGCAGCGGACCTCGACCTCGTCCGGATCGGGACAGAAGTCGCGGTACAGCGAGCGCAGGTAGTCCATGCGGCGGTTGTCGACCCGCCGGAGACGGCCGGCGACCGCCCGGTCGCGCCGGGCCCAGTCGCGGACGGCGAGGTCGATCGTCACCCATTCGCCGGCGGAGAACGTGAGCGCGAACGTCCGGCGCAGCTTGGCCCGGGCGTCGCCGCCGTCTCGCTCGACGCGCTTGATCACCGCTTCGGTGGTCGCCCGCTCCCAGGTGTCGAGCATCTGATCGAGCAGCGCGCGCCGGTCGCGGAAGTGCCAGTAGAAGCCGCCCCGGGTGACGCCGAGCGCCCGGGCCAGCGGCTCAATACGGACCGCGTCCGGGCCGCCGGCCGCCAGCGCCTGCAGCCCGTGCTCGATCCACGTACTGCGCGGCGTGCGGGTCGGAGCGGCCATCGTCCCTCCCTCTCGCGTCCGCCAGGCATTTGACACCGGTCGCCGGGGCTGCCTAGTCTCCATCCATACAGTACTGTATGGATGGAGACCGCGAATGAGGCTCCCGAACACCGCACATACTTCCCGGCCCTGGCGGGTCCACGAGATCACCGCCGGCTTCCGGCTCGAGGACGTCTGGGAACTGCCGACGCCTGGCGGGCCTGACGACTTCCCCCGGCTGGTGCGGATCATGTCCTCGGGCCACCCGTCGCAAGGGCCCGCCCGCGCCGCCCGCATGCTCTGGGCGGTCCGGCTCAGGGCCGGGAAGCTGCTCGGCTGGGACCGGCCGGACTACGGCTCCGCCCGGCCGACGGTCCGCGGCCGGCTGCCCGCCGATCTGCGTGACACCCCGCCCGGGCCGGACTTCGACGCACTCCCCTTCACGTCCCTGTACCTGACCAGGGACGAGTTCGCCGCGGAGATCGTCAACCGGACCGTTCACGGGATCATGCACATCGGCTGGGTCGGCGGCCAGGACGGCCGCTACCACGGCGAGATGGCCGTCTACGTGAAGCCCAACGGCTTGCTCGGGACAGGCTACATGGCGATGATCGCGCCGTTCCGGCACCTGATCGTGTACCCGGCGATGCTCAGGGAGATCGGGAAGGCCTGGGAGGCGGGCGGCCGCGAGCCGGCGGCCGTCCCGCGATGAGAAAGCGGCGATGAGAAAATAGCGGCATGACGGAGCGCAAGCCGTCTGGAATGAGCTTCACCTCGTGGATTGACCAGCAAATTCAGGAGGCGGAGGACCGGGGTGCCTTCGACAACCTGCCTGGCGCGGGCAAGCCGCTGCCGAACCGGGGTGAGGCGGACGACGGCCTGGCCTGGCTGCGCGACAAGCTGCACAAGGAGGGTGTGCCGACCGACGAGCTGCTGCCCACCCCCCTGAAGCTGCGCAGCCAGCGCCAGCGGCTGGCCGAGAGCGTGCCCGGCTTCCGCTCGGAGCAGGAGGTCCGCGACGCCGTGGCGGAACTGAATCACCGCATCATGGAATGGCGCCGTCTCCCGCTGGGCCCGCCCATATTCGTGCCGCTGGTGAACGAGGAAGAAATGCTCGAACGATGGCGGGCCAGGCCCGCGTCATCACCGGCTGAGCCCGTCCGCCCGGCAGAGGGCAGCGAGCCAGCGCGCCGCCGGTGGTGGCACCGCCGTCGCTCGCGGCTAGATCTGGGCTGAGGGGCCCCGGCCGAGGTTAGGCCGGGCGCTCTTCCTGGGGCACCCCCAGCGCCCGGAGCAGCTCCAAGAGGCTGCCATACGTGGCGTCGGCCGGGAGGGACGACACCATGTCCAGCAGCTGGTCTTGCGCCTGGTGCGCGGTCAGGGTCTCGAGCACCTGCGCCCGCGTCGCAGGAAACGTGGACCGGTCCAGGTGACGGCCCAGCTCGCTGCGCAGCTCGATCGCGCCCCAGTCCTCGCCCGACGGGTCTCCGGCGAACCGGCCAGTGGCGGCCCAGGTCGCATCCTGCTCATCGGAGTCCGCGTCGGGTTCCGGCCACTCCTCGCCGTGCTCCCGCAGCTCGTCACGGTCCTGGCGCTTGATCGCGTCGTCCTCCGCCGGGCCGTGCGTCCCGCTGATCTGCTCGCTCATCAGCTTGCCTCACGCCTCGTAGATGTCATCTCGTCACCAGGATGTCACCCCGGCTGGCCGGGGATCGTCAGCGGATGGGCGGAAGCGTCTGGCTGGTGTCCAGCACCGTGCGGAACGGGTCGCCGCGCCGGGCCAGGCGGTCCAGCACGGTGCGGATCGTGACGCCGTCGGGCCGCAGCGCCGGGTCGTCAAGCTCATCCCACTCGATCGGGGCGGAGACCGGGGCGCCCGCCGCCGGGCGTGGGCTGTACGGGGCCACGAGCGTCTTGTTCTTGACGTTCTGGGTGTAATCGAGCCGGGCCCGGCCCTGGCGTGCCTTGACGTCCCACTCCCAGCTGATCAGGTCGGGCACGACGGCGCCGACCGCCTGGGACAGCTGCTTGACCCACTCGCGGGTCTCCTCGTAGCTGGGCCCGCGGGTGATCGGCACCCAGATCTGCAGGCCGCGGCGGCCGGTCAGCTTGGGCTGCGCCCGGACGCCCAGGTGCTCCAGGGCGGTGCGGTGCAGCCGGGCCAGCGTCAGCACGTCGTCCCAGGTGGTGGCCGGGCCCGGGTCGATGTCGATGAGCGCATAGGTCGGGGTGCGCGGCTGGTCCGTGCGCGCGGTCCAGGCGTGCCATTCCAGCGCGCCGAAGTTGGCGGCCCAGATGAGCGCGGCCGGCTCGTCCACGACCAGGAAGGTCGTCGCGTCGCCCCGGTCGGCGTTGGGGTTGTCCCAGCGCGGCAGCCAGTCGGGCGCGTGCTCGGGCAGCTGCTTGTGCCAGAAGCCCTTGGTGTCGGCACCGCCAGGGAAACGGTTCATGTTGAGGGCCCGGCCCTCGAGGTAGGGCAGCACGGTGTGGGCGATGCAGGCCGCGTAGCCGATGAACTCGCGCTTGGTGATCGGCTCCTCGCCGTCCCGGCCCGGGAAGATGGCCTTGTCCAGGTTGGTCACCTTCAGCCTGCGGCCGAACACCTCCCACGTGCCGCCCGCGCCAGGGAGGGCGCCGAGCGCCTCGAGCTCGGCCGGGTCCGGCCCGGACGGGGCGGCGTCGCCGATCGCGATCGACGCCTGGGCGGGCGGCAGGTCGCCGCGCCACATCCGGTGCGGGTCGGCCTTGACCTCGTCGTTGGTGCGCCCGCTGAGCACCGACCTCGGGTGGTCCTCCGGGTCCCAGCCCTCGACGGCGAAGTCGTCGTGCTTGTGCAGCAGCAGCCACTGGTCCTTGCCCGAGTCGCCGCTGTCCCGGCGCACCAGGATCAGCCGGCCGCGCAGCTTCTGCCCGCTGACGTCGGCGTGGAAGTCGCCCGCGGCGACCGCGGCGGCGGGGTCGTCGGTGGCGTGCGGTTCCCACGTGCCCTGGTCCCACACGATCACGTCGCCGCCGCCGTACTCCCCGGCCGGGATGATGCCCTCGAAGTCCAGGTACTCGATGGGGTGGTCCTCGACGTGGATCGCGGTGCGCCGCACGCTCGGGTCCAGCGTCGGCCCCTTGGGCACGGCCCAGCTCACCAGCACCCCGTCGATCTCGAACCGCAGGTCGTAGTGGACGCGGCGGGCCCGGTGGCGCTGCACCACGAACCGGGGAGCGGTCCCGGCGCGCTCCTGCGGCGGCGCGCCCGCCGGCTCGGGCGTGCGCGCGAAGTCCCGCTTGCGCTGGTAGGCCGCCAGCTTTTCCGTGCTTGGTGCACCAGCGCCGGATTTCGCTGGGCTGGCCTTCTTGCGGCTCCTGCTCGGCGACGGCATGGTCAGGTCACAGCCCGAGCAGCCGGGCCGCGTTGTCGTGGCAGACGGCGCGGAGCCAGCCGGAACCCAGGTCCAGGCGGGCCAGGGCCAGCAGCTGGGTCAGGTAGGGATGAGGAATGTTGGGAAAGTCGGTGCCGAGCAGGATGCGGTCGGCGGACTCGGCCAGCCGGGGCCGCAGCTCGGCCGGGAACGGCATCAGGCGCTCGAAGAAGCTGGTGAACACCATCGTGGTGTCGAGATAGACGCCGGCATACCGCTGCATGAGGTCAAAAAAGTCGGTGTACTCGGGCGCCCCGAGGTGGGCGACGACCATGGTGAGGCGCGGGTGGCGGGCGACCACCTCGGAGATCGGGCCTGGCCCGGTGTACCGGCCGGGAGTCGGCCCCGATCCGCAGTGCACGATGACCGGCACGCCCGCCTCGGCGAGCATCCCCCACACCGGGTCGAGCAGCTCGTCCCTGGGGTCATAGCCGCCCACCTGCAGGTGCGCCTTGAACAGGCGCGCTCCCGCGCCGATCGCCGCGGCCACGTACCCGCCGGCGCCCGGCTCCGGGTAGAACGTGCCGCTGTGCAGGGCGTCCGGGGTCCGGGCCGCGAACTCGGCCGCCCACGAGTTGAGCCAGGCCGCCATGCCGGGCTTGTGCGGATACGACAGCGCGCCGAACCTGCGCACCCCGAACGCCCGGAGCAGGGCTACCCGCTCGGGCTCGGGCCACCGGTACGCGACCGGCCACGCCTGCCCCGCCTCGCGGCCGTCCTCGAAGTACTGCCAGACCTTGTCCAGGACGTTGGGCGGCATGAAGTGGGCGTGCACGTCCACCAGGCCGGGCAGCCCGATTTTTTGCCAGAACGCGACGACCGCCGCCACCTCGGCAGGCGTACCCGGCTCAACCGCCCCGGCACCTGCGCCACGCTCATCGGCCATCGCTGACAAGGTATCTCTGTCCCGTGGCCCAGGCACGCCCCGGCCCGGCCAGCACGGCGGTGGGCACCGCGATGGGGTCCCCGCAGGCACGGGAGGCCGGCCGCGTAATTGAAACGTGTTCTAGTTTTCTCGTATGCTGGGCGCACCCCCAACCGGCAAGGGCGGGCACATGATCCTGGACCGTTTCCGGGTCACCGGTCAGGTGGCCGTCGTGACCGGGGCCGGCCGCGGGATCGGCGCGGCCGCCGCGATCGCCCTGGCCCAGGCCGGGGCGGACGTGGTGATCGCGGCCCGGACCGAGGACCAGCTGGCCAAGGTGGCGCTGGAGATCGAGGCGGCGGGGCGCCGGGCCCTGGCCGTGCCCGCCGACCTGGCCGACCTCGACGCCGCGGCCGGGCTGGCCTCCGCCGCGGTCGAGGCCTTCGGCCGGCTGGACATCGTCGTCAACAACGTCGGCGGCGCGATGCCGCGGCCGTTCGTCGCGACCAAGCCGCGGCACCTGGCGCGGGCGTTCCAGTTCAACGTCGAGACCGCGCACAGCCTGACCCAGGCCGCCGTCCCGCACCTGCTCGCCTCAGGGCCCGCGCGGGATAACGGAGGCGGGGGGCCGGGCGGCGCGCGGGACGGCGACGGGCCGGCGGGCACCGTGATCAACATCGCGTCGGCCGTCGGGCGGGTCGCCGGCCGCGGTTACCTCGCCTACGGCACGGCCAAGGCGGCCCTGGCCCACTACACCCGGCTGGCCGCGGCCGACCTGGCCCCCCGGATCCGGGTCAACGCGATCGCGGTCGGCTCGGTCGCGACCTCCGCGCTGGGCATCGTGCTCACCGACGACACGCTGCGCGCCCAGATGGAGCGGGAGACCCTGCTGGGCCGGATCGCCGACCCGGAGGACATCGCGGCCGCGATCGTGTACCTGGCCTCGCCCGCCTCCGCCTACGTCACCGGGAAGATCCTCGAGGTCGACGGCGGCCTGGACCGGCCCAATCTCGACCTGGGCATCCCCGACATCTGACGGCCGGGCGCGCCTACTCGATCGCCGCAGGGATCCGGGAGCGGCCCGGCGTGAACCGTTGGGTGGCTTGGTGCCGTAAGCCCAAGTAGGACCTCGGGCTGCTAACCGATACAGAGGATCAGGCCGCTGACGAGATGGCTGCCAAGCGTTTAGCTATGGGCACCGTCAAGGCGCGCCTGCTCCACGCGGTCCGGGCGATGCGGTCCGCGCCGCCTGGCGGGCGGACCGAACTGGCCCACCCTGAGTCGGCGGCCTGGGCCCTGGGCGCCCTGGACCCCGAGGAGACCGCGCGCTTCGAGCGGCACCTCAGGACCTGCGTGCACTGCCAGGCTGCGGTCGCCGAGTTCGTGCCGGTCACCCACGTGCTGCGGACCGCGACGCCGGTGCCTGCGAGCCGGCCACCGCCCGGCTTCCAGGCCCGCACCGTCCCCATCAGGGCCCGGACGGCCCGGCAGGCCAGCGAGCCCGCGACCAGGCCCCTGGGCCGGCGGCCGCGATCGCGGCGGAACGGCCGGGATGCCCGCCTGGTCGTGGCGGCCGCGGCGCTCGGCGCCGCGGTCGTGCTCATCGCGGGCCTCATCCTGCTGCCCCGGCTCGAGGCCAGCCCGGCCGGGGCCGTCACGATCCCGCTGCACGCGGTGTCCGGCCGGGCCTCGGGCACGGCGGTCGCCGACCCCCGGGCCGGGGGCTGGTCGATCACGCTCAGCGTGCACGGCCTGAAGGACCTGGGCGCCGGCCGGTACTACGAGTGCTGGTACGCCGGTCCTGGCCGCCCGGGTCACCGCGAGCTGATTGCCGCTGGCACGTTCACGACCGGGCGTTCTGGAGCGGCCAGCGTCACGATGTGGAGCGCGGCCGACCCCGGCCAGTTCCCCCTGATGGAGATCACCGCGGAGGCCCCGGGTGGCGGCGGCCAGCGCGGCGTGGTGGTGCTCGCGGGCCTGGCAGGCTCCTTACCGCAGCCAGGTACACCCTCCCGCCGGGCGGCTGGCTCCGTCCGGCCGGCGGCAGGCGCTGGCACGGATTCGGGGCGATAGCCCACAATGTTGCCGTGCCGCATCGGTTCCCCGCCCTGATCGCCGCTCCCGCGCCGGAGGAGGGGCGGCTCTGGCTGACGGGAGCCCGGCTGCTCGACGGCACCGGCGCCCCGGCGCGCGACGACGCCGCGATTCTGGTCGAGGACGGAGTGATCCGCGGCGTCGGCCGCGCGTCCGAGCCGTGCCCCGAGGGCGCCCGGATCCTGGACGTGCGGCAGCGGACGGTCATGCCCGGGCTGGTCGAAGCCCATACGCACATTCTGAGCGAGACACCGCAGACGCTGCGCGGGGCCGAGCCCTTCCTGCCTGGAACCCCGGCGCACTTCCTGCAGGCCGAACTGCGCGAGCTTCTGCGCATGGGCGTCACGACCGTCAGGTTCACCGGCGCCCAGGCGGAGTGGCCGCAGGAGGCCCGGCAGGCCATGCGCTACGGCGCGTTCCGCGGTCCTCGCCTGCTGACCTGCGGGAAGATCATCTCGGCCACGGCGCCCGGCGGCCGGTTTTACGGCACCATGTACCGCGAGGCGGACGGGCCCGACGACATGCGGCGGGCGGTCAGGGAGCAGATCCGGGCCGGGGCGGACTTCGTCAAGGTCATGACCACCGGCGCCCGGTCGAACGAGCTGGAAGACCCCGACCCGCTACAGCTCACCGCCGCCGAACTGGCCGCGGTGGCCGACGAGGCACACCGGATGGGCTACCGGCTGTCCGCACACGCAGAAGGGATCGCCGGATGCGAGGCGGCGGTCACCCACGGCGCGGACACCATCGAGCACGGCATCTTCCTGCACCAGCGGCCCGACCTGCTGGATGCGATGGCCGACCACGGCCAGGTGCTCGTCCCCACGCTGTCCGGTTACTACTGGATGGCCGGCCTGAACGACGCCATCGACCCCGCCCAGGCGGAGCGTGTGCCCGAGATGCCGCCCGAGCTTGTAGTCCTGGCCGACGAGAACCTGGAAAACGGCGCGGCCTCGATGCGGGCCGCGCGGGACGCGGGGGTCAAGATCGCGCTGGGCAGCGACATGGAGGTCGCGGTCGGGCTGGAGATCCAGCGGATGATCTTCCACGGGCTGACCCCGGCCCAGGCCCTGGTGGCCGCCACGAGCACCGCGGCCCGGGCACTGGGCCTCGGCGAGCACGTCGGCACCGTCGAGCAGGGCAAGCTCGCCGACCTGCTGATCGTCGACGGCGACCCGCTCGCGGCGCCCGAACTGCTGGCCGACCCCGCGCGCATCTGGCTGGTACTGCAGCTTGGCGTCCCGGTCGCTGGGCAGGCGCTGGAGCGGGAGCGCCCCGGCTAGCCGGGGCGCCCGCTGACCCGCGCACGAGCGTGGCCGACGTCGGGTAGCAGGTTCCTGACCGCGGCGCGGTGCTCCCTGGCGCCGGGCGGCCCGGTCACTCGGCGCGCAGCAGCAGCGCGGGGGGCGTGCGCGCGGCCAGGCGCCCGGGAACCGCGGCCACGATGTTGGCCAGCACGAGCGCCCCGGCGGTGATGAGGACCACCGGCAGGCCGGGGACGGCAGGCTCGGGCACCACGCTGATCTGCCGGGCGAACAGGTCCCAGAGGAAGCGGCCCAGCGCGATCCCGAGAGGCACGCCGACGATGGCGCCCAGCCCCACGGCGATCGTGGCCTGCCAGGCCACGGCCGCGGCCAGCTGGCGCCGGGTGAACCCGATGGTCTTCAGCAGGGCCAGTTCCCTGCGGCGGCGGCGCACCGAGGCGAACAGGGTCAGGCAGAGGGCGGCCACGGCCCCGGCCGCCAGGGCCGCGCCCAGGTAGACGGGGGTGGTCCCCATCGACCGGTAGTTCACGATCTCGGCCGGGCGCTGCACGGGTATGACCTGGCCGCCGTTGGCCACAGGAACCAGCCGCTGCAGGCCCGCCCGGGCTGTGGCGCGATCCGCTCCGGGCCGGAGCGTTACGAGAACGTCGTTGGGCTGGCTGCTCACGGCGTGCGGGATGAGCGGGTAGGCGACCTCCGCGCCGGTGCCCATCTCGGTGTGCAGCGTGCCCTGGATGCCGAGCGAGGGCAGCGTGGCGGTGCCGGCGATCCGCAGCCGGAAGCGGCCGCCGCCCCCGTTATCGACGGTGACCACATCGCCGACGCGCTTGTGCAGCTGGGCCACCGTGGCCGGGCCGAGCACGATCTGGCCTGCGCCGTCCAGGCCGTGCCCGGAGAGCACGGGCGGGCCGACCCGCGCCCGGGGGCTCTCGCCGAGCACCGGCACCGTCTGGCCGTCGACCTTGAACGTCGCGAAGTAGATGCCCGTCCACGCCGCCACCGCCCGGTCGTGGTCGAGCACGGCTGCCGCGCGCGGCCGGGAGATGAACGTGGGATTGCCAGCGCTCAGGTCATACGTCCAGTTCCACCCGTACAGCCGGGGGTGGGAGACGAGCGTGCCGAGGCTCGCGCCGAACGTCACAGTGGCGATCATGGCGATCATGGCCAGGGCCGCGCCCAGGATGGCCGACCGGACCGGCACAGCGCTGCGCCCGCGGCCAGGGTCGATGGCCAGCCGGAGCCCTTCCACCACGGGCGGCGGCGGGCCCAGCGCTGCAGCCGCACGCACGACCGCCGATCCGCGGCCCGGCGCGCCCTGGCTCTGCTGGGCGCCCCGGTGCGGCGCTCCCCGGTAGGCCAGGGCCACGGCCACCAGGAACAGGACACCGATCAGCGTGGCCGCACCCACGCCAAGGATGGCCCAGTCGGTGGCGATGCCGGGATGGGGGTACACGGCACGCACGGAACCCAGCGGCGCGGCCGGCGAGAGCACGACGGCCACCACGGCGGCCAGGAGGGAGCCGGCCACCACGGCGCCGAGAATGCCGGGCAGCCCGTCGCCGACCGTCATGGCCGGATCCGCGCCGAGGGCGCGCAGGGTGCCGAGGTCGCCGGCGCCGAGACGGAGCTGCCGCCCGATGATCTGGCCGGCGATGAGCAGGGCGGCCAGCGCCGCGATCCCGCCGAACACCCCGAGCGCGATCGATTCTGGCCTGATGGCCCGCTCGGCCTTGGCCGTGGTGAGGGACGTGACGTAGAACTCGACAGGGAAACCCCTGGGCAGCAGCCGCTCGATGCTGGCCTCGGTCGCGGCTACGTCGCGGCTGCCGCCGCTGAGGCGGATGGCGCTATCGCTGGCAAAGACGCAGCACCGCACCAGCCGCCGGGTGAGGGCCGGCGTGAACAGTACGCCGCCGTTGAGCCCAGTGTCGATCTGGTCCTCCACCACCTCCCGGCTGAACTCCGCCTTCCCTACCACCTTGACGTTGATCCGCAGGTAGGGCTTGACCCCGGGCAGGCCGAAGTCCGGCGAGCTCTCCTGCGCCCTGGTGAAGAACCCGAACGGGATGACCTGGCCCACGTGCACGCTCGCCGCGGTGCCCCGGGCGTCGACCACGACCTCGTCGGCCCGGGCCGGGTTGGCCATACGGCCCTGGACGATCGACGGGCGGTCCTGGCTGAAGTACTCGCCGTCGATGCTGCCCGGTATGCCCACCGCGTTGAACTCCACGGCCCCGTTGGGCGCCAGCACCGCCGCGTTCATCAGGCCGTAGCTCTCGACCCGCCGCACGTGGGGCAGGCGGGCGATCCTGTGCACGAGGGCCGGATCGAACCCGCCACCCGACCCCAGGCCGGACAGGCCGGTCAGCACGGTCAGGTCGGACGGGCGGGTGCTGGCCAGGTAGGCAGGGAACGCGGACTGCGTCCGCCGGGCCGCGGCCACGGCGCCCATGGCCAGGCCGCCGACGAACCCGAGCAGCAGGACCAGCGCCAGGTACCCGCCCCAGCGGTCGGGAAGCGTGGACCGGAACCGGTACCACGCGACCCGCACGGCCTGTCGGCTCATGGCGGCCCGCCCTGCCCTGTCTGCTCAGCTCATGCCGCGCGGCCGCGGCTGTCCTGACGCAGTCTGGCCGGCGACCCGGCCGCGGGCCAGGTGGCTAGCCCGCCCGCCGGGTTCGTGGCACTACCACGGGCCCGGGTCAGCCCGCGGGCTCGAGCACGAAGACCGGGATCTGGCGCGTGGTCTTCTGCTGGTACTCGGCGTAGGGCGGGTAGGCCGCCACCGCGCGCTGCCACCACTGGGCGCGCTCGTCACCGGCGAGCTCGCGGGCGGTCATGGCCTGCTTGCGCGGGCCGTCCTGGACCTCGACGTGCGGGTCGGTGCGGAGGTTAAAGTACCAGTACGGATGGGTCGGGGCGCCGCCCTGCGACGCGACCGCGGCGTAGCGGCCGTCGTGCTCCACCCGCATCAGCGGCGTCTTGCGCACCTTGCCGCTGCGTGCCCCCCGGTTGGTGACGATCACCACGGGAAGGCCGGTGTCCGCCAGGGTCGTGCCCTGCGTGCCGCCTGAGCCCTCATACAGCTCGACCTGTTCCCTGACCCAGGCTGCCGTGCTCGGCTCGTACTCGCCCTCAACTGCCATGGCCCTAGTCAACACCGAAGCCGGGTGACCGCCGACGCCGGCTCGCCCGCCCGGGCTGATCATCCCTGTCCCTGCCGCCGGGCGCCGGCTGACCGGCCTGGCTACAGCGTGATCCACCCGGTGATCGCGTCGACGTCCGGACCCGCGCGGCACCGCAGGCGGAACGGGCCCGACGGGATGGGCTGCACCGAGAAGCAGCCGATCTCGTCGGCGGACAGGGCCGTCTCGGCGCCCTCACGAGGCTGCACCCTGATCATCGCGGGCTGGGCCGGTACGACCTGGCCGAGCACGGAGTCCTCGGTGATCTCAAGCTCGATGCTCAGGTGCGCCGACGTGACGGTTAACGCGCGCACGGCGGCGGGCTCCGCGCGCGCGGCTGCCCGGCCCGGCCCGCATGCTCGCCGCCCGGCCCCCGTCACGGGCTGAGTCGTAGCTCAGCCGCGCGGGCTCGGCGTCGAAGTTGCGCCACGCGAACGCGCTCCTGGCGGCTTCGACCAATTCGGGCGGGACCGCCTGACGTTCGCGGACCGCCTGCCGCAGCGCCACGAGCAGATCGTCGTCATCCCAGCCGTACGCCAGCATGGTCACCTTCCGGCTCTCTTGTTGTCGATGTCCCCGGCGCGGTCGTCCAGAACGGCCAGGAGGTGCCGCGACCGGCGCAGCTGGTCAAGGCAGCGGGCCCGCGTCGGGCCGATGCTGCCCACCGGGATGCCGAGCGTCGATTGACTCGTTCCACGCGTCCTGGTCGCCGTCGCCAGCGCGGCTGACCAGGGTAACGACCGGCGGGTCGTCGCGCATGGCGTGTCCTCTCGGGGGCGGGCAGGACCTGCACAGCGGGGCCGCCGCGCGGTGCCGCGGGCCATGCGGGCGGGAGCCCAAGGCGGCCTAGGCGCAGCTGACCTGACTTCTTACACCTACGGAGGGGAAATGCGCTTCCCTGATACACCGGCGAGGCCCTGGTCCGTGTGATCCGGACCACAGGCCGCCGTCACGAGACGGCGGGACGGTAGCGCAGGCCGTCCATCAGCAGGTCGAGCAGGCGGCGGGCCTGGTCGCGCTGCGCCGGCTCGCCCGCGGCCAGCGACACGCCGCTCAGGCTGGTGAGCACGTCGGCGGGCGCCACATCCTCCCGGACGGTCCCGGCGGCCGCGGCCCGGCCCAGCAGCGCGGTGATCGCGGAGATCAGCCGGTCCCGGCTGTGCGCGTAGGGATTCCCGCCGGACGCGATGACCGCGCGCAGGGCGTCGGCCATGCCGCGCTTGGTGGTCATGTAGTCGACGAAGCGGTCCATCCAGGCGCGCAGCGCCTGGTCCGGCGGCAGGCCGGCGAGCAGGCCGGGCACCGCGTCGCAGAGCCGGTCAAGCTCGCTGCGGTACGCCGCCTCGATGAGCGCCTCGCGGCTGGGGAAATGCCGGTACAGCGTGCCGATGCCCACGCCGGCGTCCTTGGCGATCGCGTCGAGGGTCACGTCCGGCCGGTCCCGGGAGAACGCGCGCACCGCGGCGCTGAGCAGCCGCTCGCGGTTGCGCTGCGCGTCGGCGCGCAGCGGCCGGGTGCCGGTGGCCGTCACGTCTCCTCCTCGTCCGCGGCCCGCGGCGGAGCGGGCCGACTTGCTAACCGGAGTCTCCTCCGCTTAGGGTGGAGCCAGTACCGGAGGTTCCTCCGCTTCACATGCTACCGGCCCGGGCCGCCGAGGTCCGCAGCGCCGATCGAGACGGGAAGGCCCATGACTGCGTCCACGCGAATCATCACCCCGTTCACCGCCCGGTCCACGGCCGCCGAGGTCCTCGACGGCGTCGACCTCACCGGACGCCGGGCCGTCGTGACCGGCGGGGCCTCTGGCATCGGGATCGAGACCGCCCTGGCCCTGGCCGGCGCGGACGCGGAGGTGACGCTGGCGGTCCGCAACGCTCAGGCGGGCGACGCCGTGGCCGAGGACATCATCGCGGCGACCGGCAACAAGCAGGTCCTCGTCGCCCCCCTGGACCTCGCCGACCAGGCCTCGGTCGCGTCGTTCGTCGCCGGGTGGGACGGCCCGCTGCACATGCTGATCAACAACGCCGGCCTGATGGCCTCGCCCGAGATGCGCACGCCCGAGGGCTGGGAGCTCCAGTTCGCCACCAACCACCTCGGCCACTTCGCCCTGGCCACGGGGCTGCACCCGGCGCTCGCGGCGGCCGGAGGGGCCCGCATCGTCTCGGTCAGCTCGAGCGCGCACCTGCGCTCGCCTGTGGTGTTCGCCGACATCCACTTCCGGCACCGGGCGTACGAGCCGTGGGCCGCGTACGGGCAGTCCAAGACGGCCAACGTGCTGTTCGCGGTCGAGGCCACCGCGCGCTGGGCGGACGACGGCATCTACGCCAACGCGCTGATGCCCGGCGGGATCCGGACCAACCTGCAGCGGTACGTCAGCGACGAGGAGCTCGACCGGATGCGCGCCGCGGCCGGCGGCGGCGCGGCGGACTGGAAGACGCCCGCGCAGGGTGCGGCCACGTCCGTGCTCGCCGCGGCCTCGCCCCTGCTCGACGGCGTCGGCGGGCGGTACTTCGAGGACTGCAACGAGGCCGAGCCGAACCGGCCTGGCACCCGGCGCGGCGTCGCGGCCTACGCACTCGACCCCGGCAACGCGGCGCGGCTGTGGCAGGTCTCCGTCGAGACACTGGCCCAGGGCGGGTGACTGGCCAGGGCGGATAGCGTAACGGCAGCTGCGGCCCGGGCCGGTGGCGGCGGTGCGCCTGCCGCGGGCGGTATGCGTCGCTAACCTTGAACGGTGCGCGGACACGCCGGCTGTACTACCGCCTGCTCATGAGCGGCCTGCGGCGCTGGCTGCTCGCCCTGGCCGCGGCGACCTGCGCCAGCGCCGCCGCCGCGCCGGCCGCCGCCACCGCGGCCGCCGCACCCTCAGGCACCAGCTGGACGGTGTACCACGGCAACCCCGCGGGCACCGGCGTCGCGGCCCCGGTCACCGCGGTCAGCACCGGGGCCAGGAAGTGGACCTCGCCCACGCTCGACGGCCAGCTCTACGGCGAGCCCCTGGTCTGGGCCGGGCGGGTCTACGTGGCCACGCAGAACGACACGGTGTACGCGCTCTCGGCCGCCACCGGCTCGGTGGTCTGGAAGGCGCACGTCGGCACGCCCGTGCCCGCGAGCGCGCTGCCCTGCGGCGACATCGCGCCCACCGTGGGCATCACCGGCACCCCGGTCATCGACCCGGCCCGGGACGAGATCTTCGCGGTGGCCGACGAACTGGCCAGTGGCAGGCCCGCGCACACGCTCGTCGGCCTGAACGCCGCCACCGGCCAGCGTGAGCTGACCCAGGACGTGGACCCGCCCGGGGTGGACACCTCGGCCCTGCTGCAGCGCACCGGGCTGAACCTCACCGCCGGCCAGGTGGTGCTGGCCATGGGCGGCAACTTCGGCGACTGCGCCGCCTACCGGGGGCGCGTGATCGCCGTCCCCGAGACCGGCGGCAAGCCCAGGATCTTCACGGTCGACGCCGCGGCCGGCCAGTCCCAGGGCGCGGTCTGGATGGGCGGCGCGGCGCCCGTCGTGGACAGCAGCGGGCACGTCTGGGTCAGCGTCGGCAACGGCTCGGTCCACTCGTCCAGCGAGCGGTATGACGACAGCGACTCGCTGCTCGAGCTGTCCCCGACCATGCGGCTGCTGCAGTACTTCGCGCCCCGCAGCTGGGCCTCGGACAACGCCCAGGACCTGGACATGTCCACTGGCCCGGTGCTGCTGCCCAGCGGCCAGGTGCTGCTGGCCGGCAAGTCCCGCATCGCCTACCTGCTGAACGGGGCGCACCTGGGCGGCATCGGCGGCGCCCAGGCGTCGCTGAGCTCGGTGTGCGACTCGGACATCGATGGCGGCGCCGCGGTGGTCGGCATGACGGTCTACCTGCCCTGCGTGGGCGCCATCGCCGCGGTCCGGGCGGCCAGCTCTCCGCCCGGCCTGCACCTGGTGTGGCGGGCGGGCACCGGCGGCGGTCCCCCGATCGCGGCCGCCGGCCTGATCTGGACCATCGGGCAGAACGGGACGCTGTACGGCCTCAGCCCGGCCACCGGCCGGGTGCAGCAGCAGGCGCCGATCGGCTCGGTGGCCAACCACTTCCCCACCCCGGCCGTGGCCGGCGGCCTGCTGCTGGCGCCCACGGCCACGGATGTGGTCGCGTTCTCCGCCTCAGGCTCCCGTGCCGTTACGCCGACCGCGGCCCCCACTGCCCCGACCACAGGCCCGACGGTCCCGCCGGCCGGTCAGCCCAAACCGCCGAGCAGCGGCGGGCTGCCGGCCGGGGCCATCGCGGGCATCGTGGCCGGCGGCCTGGTGCTGATCGGCGGGGGCGGCTGGCTGCTGTGGCGGCGGCGGATCTCCGGTCACAATTAGCGGAGAGGCCGCCCCGCCCGCGAGGCGGTGACCCAGCGGAACGGCCCAGCCCGGAGGCACCGTGCGCTTCTCTTACGCCGAGTCGATGACCAGCCCGTCCTACTACGCCCCGCTGGCCCGCGCCGCCGAGGAGGCGGGCTACGACTCGATGGTGGTGCCGGACAGCATCTGCTACCCGGAGCAGGCCACCAGCGTCTACCCGTTCAACCCCGACGGCACCAGGGAGTTCCTGGAGGACAAGCCGTTCCTCGAGCCGTTCTCCCTCATTCCCGCGCTCGGCGCGGTCACCGAGCGGATCAGGTTCATCACGTTCGTGCTGAAGCTGCCGGTGCGGAACCCGGTTCTGGTCGCCAAGCAGGCCACGTCGACGGCGGTGCTCACCGGCAACCGGCTGCTGCTGGGCGTCGGGACCAGCCCGTGGCGCGAGGACTACGAGGTGCTGGGCGTGCCGTGGGAACGGCGCGGGCAGCGCATGGATGAGGAGCTCGCGGTCATCCGCGGGCTGGCGGCCGGGGGCTACTTCTCCTACCACGGGGAGATCTTCGACCTGCCCCCGGTCAAGATCGCGCCCGTGCCGGACCGGCCCATTCCCATCCTGATCGGGGGCCACGGGGACGCCGCGCTGCGCCGGGCCGCCCGGGACGGGGACGGCTGGCTGCACGGCGGCGGCGATCCCGCGCACCTGCCCGGGCTGCTGGCCCGGCTGGCCGGGTTCCGCCGCGAGGCCGGCACCGACGGGCGCCCGTTCGAGGTGCACGTGATCTCCATGGACGGATACACCGTGGACGGCGTGCGGCGGCTGGAGGAGCATGGGGTAACCGACGTCATCGTCGGCTTCCGCTGGCCTTACGAGGTCGGCCCTGACCGCGAGCCGCTAGCCGCCAAGCTGGCCAAACTCCGCCGGTTTGCCGATGATGTCATCGCCAAAACCAAGAGCTAAGACCCGGCGCGGAGGCCTGGGCGCAGAGATAAGGCATATGGCCGATGCCGCGGGCGCGGTCTTACGGCGAGCCTGAGGATGCACGGGCACAGCAGGCCCATACCGAGGGAGGCACCGATGCACTCAGTTCTGCGGAAGATGGCGCGCCGGGTGGGCGACGTCGTCGCCGAGTGCAACTACGCTCAGCGCCGCCTCACCGCTCTCCGGCTCAGCACCGACACCTACCTGACCGACCCCGACCAGGTCCCCGACTCCTACCCGGTGTTCCTGTTCCGGACCGCCGGGCCCCTCATGCACGAGCCGTCGGCCGCCCGCCGCGCCGCCGGGCATGCGGTCCGCTGACCGCGTACCAGGCGACCGCGCGGCCGCCCCGCATTCATGATCCCGGACCCAGACCCACGAAATACGCCGGCTTGGGTCCGGGATCATGAAACAGGTACCTGCCGGGCGCGTTAGCCGCGGCCGCCCGCACCGGTCCGCGTTCCGTTGAGCTCGCGGCCCGCGGGCCCGGCTCCGCGCACCGTTTCGATGTAGGAGGTGATCGCGTCCCGGTTCCTGGTCAGGCAGCGGATGCGGCTGTCGATCTGCTCCCGCTCATGCTCCAGCGTGGCCACCAGTTCCGGTGTCGCCTCCCTCATGTGGATCGTGCAGGGGTTCTCCAGGCACGGGATGATCTGCCTGATGATCTTGGTGGGCAGGCCGGCATCGAGCAGGCCCCGGATCTGCACCACGCGGTCGACCTGGGTCTCGGCGTAGTCCCGGTAGCCGTTGCCGGCCCGCTCCGGCGTGATGAGCCCCTGCTCTTCGTAGTAGCGGAGCAGGCGCGCGGAGACGTTCGTGCGCTCCGCCAGTTCACCGATCTTCATTGATGGCGCCCCCGGCTCTGGTCCTCTCTGCCTGGCTTACCACGGGCATGACCGCCGTCGGCCCAATTTGCCTTCACATAAGTGTCAAGGTTTGACCATGGTCGCATGACCGCCAGGACCAGCCCGTCGCCCGCCGCCCTGGCCGTGCTCTCGGTGGCGCAGTTCGTCATCGCCCTCGACTACTCGATCATGTATGTCGCCCTGCCCAGCGTGGCCCGCGGCCTGTCCCTGAACCCGGCCGCGGCGCAGTGGGTGATCAGCTCCTACGCGGTCGGGTTCGCGGGCTTCCTGATGGTGGGCGGACGGCTGGCCGACCGACTAGGAGCCAAGCGCCTTTTCCTGGTCGCGGTCAACCTATTTTGCGTGGCCAGCGCCGTGGGCGGCGTCGCGCAGGACGGGGCCGTGCTGCTGGCCGCGCGCGGCACCCAGGGTCTCGCCGCGGCGCTGCTGCAGCCCGCGATCCTCGGCCTGATCGGGACGGTCTTCCCGGCGGGCCCGGCCAGGAACCGGGCGCTGGCCGTGTGGGCCGCGGTCGGCGCCGCCGGGCTGGCCGTGGGCGCCATACTCGGCGGGCTGCTCACCACCGCGTCGTGGCGGCTCACGTTCTTCGTCAACGTCCCGCTCACCCTGGCCTGCGCCCTGGCCGCCGTCAGGTACTTCAGGCCGGCCCGCGACGGCGGCGGCAGCGGCCGGGTCCCTGTGCTCGCCGCGGCGGCCGGCACCGGCGCGGTGCTTGCGCTGGTGCTCGGGCTCACGCTGAGCGCCAGCCGGGGCTGGGGCTCAGCCCCGGCCGTCGTGTCGTTCGGCCTGGCCGCGGTGCTGCTGGCCGGGTTCATCGTGATCGAGAACAGAGCCCGGTCGGTCCTCATCGAGCCGGCCCTGCGGCGGACCCGCTCGCTGCGTCTGGGCGCCGCGGCCACCGCGCTGTACATGGCCAGCGCCGGCTCCGAGTTCTACCTCGTGACTCTGCTGCTGCAGGCCCGCATGAGCTACCCGCCGCTGCGGGCCGGGCTCGCGCTCCTGCCGCTGGCCCTGATGATCACGGCCGGCAGCCTGGCGGCCGGGCGGGCCGGGCGGAAGCTGACCGCGGCCACGGTCCTGGCCTGCGGGTTCACGCTGGCCGCGATCGGCCTGGCCTGGCTCGCGCTCACCCTGCCCGGGGGCTCCTATCCCCGCGACGTGCTGCCGGGACTGGTCATCAGCGGCTTCGGGCACGGGATGATCTACACGTCCATGTTCATTCTCGGCACCCGCGACGTGCCGCCCGAGCACCAGGGCAGCGCAGGGGCGCTCCTGGCCACGTCCCAGTACCTGGCCGGCGCGGTCACGGTCGCCGTCCTCACGCTCGTGCTCGGCGCGGAGCGGAGCACCGGCGGCTTCCGGGTTGCCTTCCTGATCACCGCGGCCGCCGCGGCCGCCGGAGTCGCGCTGGCGTCCGCCTCCGGCCGGGCCGCCTCGCGGCTGCCCTCAGGCTCCCGGCCTGCGGTCACGATGCTCAGCGGGCGAAACTGGCGGACGCGACGAACGACCGGAGCTGAGCCTGGAACTCCTGCTGTGTCAGCCCGCCGGTGATATCGAACCGGAATCGCTCGTTCTGGACACGGTTGCGGAACGCGTCCTCGACGAACACCGCCGAGAAGCGGGACGCCGCGTAGGAGGACAGCCAGCCGCGCGGGCCGGTCGAGTTCTGCGGCGTGCAGTCGGGCTGGCCGCACCGGTGGTACCCGAGATCGCTGAACGGGACCACCCAGGCCCGGGTGTCGACCCGGCCGGGCAGCCTGGCCGACAGCTCGGCCCGGCCCGCGTCGATCTCGCTGACCACCCGGGTCTCGTAGGACCGCGTGGTCTCGCCCGGCACCCGGCACGCGTAGAACTGGAAGCACGTCCCTGAGTAGCGCTGCGGGAAGTGGCCGCTGGCCCCCGCCTCGAGCGCGAACGAGTAGACCTGCGGGCTCAGCGCCCTGAGCTGGGCCCAGGTCAGGTCCCACCCGCGGTTGTCCGTTCCGCAGCCGGGCTGGAAGTCGACCGTCCGGCCCGCGACCCGCCGCGGCGCCTGGCAGTGACCGCTGGCCCCGTCGGCGAAGCCGGTGACGATGAACGCGGTCATGGTGAACCCGTTCCTGGCCAGGATGGGCTGCGCGCCGCGCAGGAAGTTGCCGATGCCGTTGTCATCGGTCAGCAGGATTGGCTTGCGGGGCAGCACCGTGTGCGGGTCGGCGAGCCAGCTCAGGTACTGGTTCAGGGTGACCGTGTGATAGCCCTGCGCGTGCAGGTAGGCCATCTGGCTGGCGAACTGCGTCCTGCTGACGCTCTCCGGGTCGTGCGCGTGGCAGACGGGCGCCGAGGGCGCGCAGCCGTTGTCCATCTCGTGGTAGACGAGGACCGGGATGCCCGCCGCGCCGGCCTGAGTGGGCACGGTGCGGTGGGCTTCGTGGGCCGTGCTCGCGGCCAGCCGGGCCGGGCCGCTGACCGTGCCCACGGCGTCCAGCCCGGCGAGCACGACAGCCGCTCCGAGCAGCATCGCGATCGCGCCGCCGACGATGAGCCGTGCCCGCTTGGTGACCATGATGAGTTTCCTTCTTCGTCGTCGCTTGAGGCTGGGCGCTCGGGGAGCCGTTACCGGGGAACGCTGCTGACCTCGACGCCGGGGACCACGATCCGGTGCGGCACGAAGTAGAGGGTGACCGGCCAGCAGGTGATGAGCGTGATCGTGTGCTCCTGGCAGGCCGGCCGGAGCACGGCCACATCGGTGTACATGACCTTCCGGGGTGATCTGGTCACCTGGTAGGTGACGACGCAGTTCCTGGTCGTGATGATGATCTTGTCGCCGACCCGGAGCTCGCCCAGGTGCAGGAACGGGTTGCCGGCCGTGATGTCGTGCGCGGCGATGCCGGCGTTGCCGGCCCGGCCGGGCAGCGCGGTTCCCGCGATGTGCCCCGGCCCGGTGGCGAGCTGCGCGAGCCCGGTGCCCTGCACGATGGTGAACTTCCAGGACGGGCCGAACGCGGGGATGCGGATGATCGCGAACGGCTGGGACCGCCGCGGGTGGGTGTCGGCCACCGTGCAGCTCGCGTGCGGGCTGCTGCGGGCCGCGCCCCAGCTGTGCACCAGCTTCTGCTGCGCGGCCTGCTGCCGGGCCCCGGCGAACGGGTCCCAGACCCGGTATCCGGAGTAGAGCAGCACGCCCGCCCCCACACCGACCAGGAGGCAGGCGGCTGCCCTGAGCAGTCTGGACACGGGGTTACCGCCGGGCCTTGCGGCGCCGCATCCTGGGGGTGACCTGCCACAACACGATGCCCATGGTGATCAGGGTTATGGCCAGGAGGACAGAGTGCGTGATCGCGATCCCGGTCATCGGGAGCGCGGTCGCGCCAACCTTTCCGTAATGCATGCCGATCCTTCGTTCTCGGCCAGCACTCGTCCGGTGCTGGGGGGTGAGCAGGGGATCCGGGGGCCGCTAAGAGGCCGCTGCGCAGTAAGCCCATGGGCGGTTCACACTCCCTCCGCGGAGTACTGGGCGGCCCACAGGTCATCGCGGCTGCCGCCGATGACCTTCCACCAGCTGGCCGACACCCAGCCCATGCAGAGCCAGGTGTAGATGAACGTGGACAGCAGGGAGCCCGCGATCACGAAGTCCTTCCAGTCCCGCTCGCGGATCTTCATCACGTGCAGGATCTCGATGGCGGCGAACACCGCCGGGAGCAGCAGCCAGGTCCAGCTCAGCCGCAGGGATCCGGTGGTGGCCATCGCGATGTTGGACGTGATCCAGAGCAGCCAGAACGCCATGCACATCAGGCCCAGGGCCTGCTGCAGCCACTCCCGCCAGGTGAGCCGGTTCAGGCCGAAGCAGATGAGGTCGTGGACGGTGCCGGCCTGCCACTTGATGCGCTGGTGCCACAGCGCCTTCAGCGTCTTCATGCTGCCGGTGTGGCAGTAGACGGTGGGTGACACCACGCAGGCCCAGCCCAGCTGGCGCAGCCGGTAGGTGAGCTCGAAGTCCTCCACCGTGCTCTCGTAGGACCACGGCCCGGTGCCCTCGGGCCGGAGCCTGGCCACCTCGGCCAGCGCCGCCACGCGGAAGGCGCATCCGGTGCCGGAGATCACGGAGGTCGAGCCGCGCTTGAGGCCCATGGTGGCGCTCTTGGTGAACTCGGCGCGCTGGATGCGGGGCAGCAGGCCAGTGCCCGTCATCACCGGCTGACACGAGGATCCGCCGACGTGCGGGCCGGCGGCCAGTTCCTGTTCCCAGGCGGCCACCGCGTGCGGGGGCATGACCGTGTCGCCGTCGCAGCCGATGATGATGTCGGCCGACCGGGCCAGGGTCCGCCAGGCCAGGTTCAGCGCACCGGACTTGCGGTGCGTGTTGCCGCAGGTCTCGATCACGGTCACCGGGAACCGCCGCGCGATGGCCACGGTGTCGTCCGTGCAGTTATCGCAGGCGATGACGATCTCGTCCAGGGCGCGGTCCTGGGCCAGCAGCGCCTCGATGACCGACGCGATGCTGTCCTGCTCGTTGTGAGCCGGGACCACCGCGACGATCCGCGTGCTGTTCACGTCACTACCCCCGGATAGATCTTGCTTCGGATGTCGCCCCGGGGAACCCCGGGGCTTTCGGCCTAGGCCGTTTTTAGGAGATCAAGAACCACGCTAGGAGAGATCTCTGCCCGTGCCATGGGGGCCGAGGGTTAACTTGCCTACCCCACGGACCGGAGACCGGGGTAGCTCGGGGCCGGCCGGGACGGCCTGTGGCGGCGGCATGAGCGCGCCATGGGCTGCCGCAATCACCGACAATGATGGGCATGGACGCCATGACCCCAGCCCAGCTCACCGACCGGGTCGTCGAGGCCTTCGGCGGCACACCCGACCCGCGGCTGCGCGAGCTGATCTCCGCGCTGATCAAGCACCTGCACCAGTTCGCGATCGAGACCCGGCTGACGCCCGAGGAATGGCTCGCCGGCCTGCAGTTCCTCACCGCGACCGGGCAGAAGTGCGACGAGCGGCGGCAGGAGTTCGTGCTGCTGTCCGACATCCTGGGGCTGTCGTCCCTGGTCGACATCGTCAACGCCGCCGACGGCGCCACGGAGTCCACCGTGCTCGGCCCGTTCTACGTGGAGGGCGCGCCCGCGCGCGCGATGGGCGAGCACATCGGCCGCCCCGAGGACGGCAGCCCGACCCTGGTCCGCGGCACGGTGACCGACGTGACCGGGCAGCCGGTGGACAAGGCCACCCTGGACGTCTGGCAGAGCGACGACAAGGGCTTCTACGACACCCAGGACCCCAGCCAGCCGCCGTTCAACCTGCGCGGCGTGTTCGTCACCGGGCCGGACGGCCGGTTCGAGTTCCGCACCGCGCGGCCGTCCAGCTACCCGATCCCCACCGACGGCCCCGTCGGCGACCTGCTGCGCGCCACCCAGCGCAGCCGCTGGCGGGCGGCGCACATCCATGTCATCGTTTCCGCTCCCGGGCACCGGTCGGTGACCACGCACATCTTCGACGCAGACAACCCGTATCTCGACCGCGACGCGGTCTTCGGCGTCAAGGACTCCCTGGTCAAGCCGTTCCGCCCGGCCGGGCCCGGCGATCCCGGCGACGTCAGCTTCGTCGTCGAGATGGACTTCTCGCTGGCCCCGGCGTCGGACGGCTGACCGTCGCCCTGACGGTCCGCCGGCGGCCCTGCGCCTGGGTGGTCAGTTCGTCGTGCCCGGGCGCGAGGCCGATGGCTGGGGCGTCTCCGAGCTCACGGGCTCGGAGACGCGGCCGCGGCGCCAGGCCTGGACGGTCAGCAGGCTGCCGAGGCCGAGGATGGCCACGGCGCCGAGCACATGCAGTCCGCCTGCGGCGCCGGCGATAGCGAGGACCGGCTGCAGCAGGGTCAGCAGGAACAGGGGCAAGGCCAGCTTCCAGCGGCCGTTGCGGGCCGCCAGCGCCGTGATCAGCAGCAGCAGGGCGAGCAGCATCACGATGCTGCCGTTGGTGCGGTGCGGGTCAAGGGCGGCGGAGTCCCGCGCCGCCGTCCCCGGGCCCGCGCTGAACACGCCCGCCCCGGCGAGGAAGAACTGCAGCAGCACGTCGGCGAGGAAGATCGCCGTCAGGTAGCGGTAGATGATCTGAGCGGTTCGCATGATGCCGAAGCTACGCGCGCGTGAGGCTGCGCCCCAGGGCGGTGACACGCCAGTTCTGGTGCGCTTACCACCACTCAAGCCCGGGATACCACCCGGTCCCCCGGCGTGGGCGGACCGGAGGCGGAACGGCCGGGCGCGTTGCACAATGTCGCCATGCCTGGTCCTCAGCGCGGCGCCCACGAGCGGGGCGATGGCCAGCTTCATGCGGTCGGCCGGGTCGAGCTGCTCCGGGACCTCGACCGGCCTCGCGCCTGGATGTTGCTGATCGATGGCGTCCTGCAGTCCCATGTCGATCTTGATGACCCGCGGTACCTGGAGCTCGAGTACATGCGCAGGCTCGGGCATGTCATCGACCTGGCCGCCCCGGACCGCACGCCGCTTCGCGTGCTGCACCTCGGCGGCGGCGCGCTGACCCTGGCCCGCTACGTGGCCGCGACGCGGCCCGGCTCACGCCAGCTCGTGGTCGAGTCCAACCCGCAGGTCGTCGGGCTCGTCCGTGAGCGGCTGCCGCTCAGCCAGCCTGCCGCCCGCCGGGTCACCGTCCGCGTGGCCGACGCCCGGGCGGCCCTGGAGCAGATCCCGGCCGCGTCGTTCGACGTGCTGGTGGCCGACGTCTTCGCCGGCGCGGCGACTCCGGCTCACCTGACGTCGGTCGAGTTCACCGCGCTCGCGGCCCGGGCGCTGGCGCCGTCCGGCAGCTACGCCGCGAACATCGGCGATGGCCCGCCGCTGGCGCATGCCCGCGGCCGGGTGGCCGCCGTGCGCTCGGTGTTCGGTCACGTCTGCGTCATCGCCGAAGCGGCGGTGCTCGGCGGCGCCACCTTCGGCAACCTGGTGGTCGTGGCCGCCCACCGTGAGCTCCCGGCCGCGGAGCTCGCCCGGCGGGCCGCGGCCGACCCGTTCCCGGCCCAGCTGATCGCCGGGGATGCGCTCGGCGAGTTCGCCGGCGGGTCCCAGCCGATCACCGACGCTCACGCCGAGCCATCCCCCGCCATGCCGCCTGAGGTCTTCACCTGACCGCCGGCCGGCTGGCCCTCCAGCCACTAGTCAACTAAATTGACTGTCAAAAGCCTTGCAGGTTACGGTGCCGCCATGGACACCGCAGGGAACGAGTTCGCCACCCCCACCCTGATGCGCGCCGCGCGAGGCGCGTACGCCCGCTCCATCCGGGCCCAGCTGCACGCGATCGGCGTCGACGACCTGCCCCGCAACGGCGCGTTCATCCTGGCCGGGATCGACACCGCCGGCGGGCCCCGGCAGGACCTGCCCGGGGAGCTCGGTGTCACCAAGCAGGCCGTGAGCCAGGTGGTCGACGCCCTGGTGACCCGCGGCTATCTCAACCGCGACACCGACGCCGGCGACCGCCGCCGGATCAGCCTCGAGCTCACCGACCGCGGCCGGCAGGTCGTGGAGGCCGTCGTGCGCGGCGTGGACCTGGTCGACGAGCAGCTGCTGGAACGTGTCTCGTCCGGGCAGGTCGGCGCCATGCGCTCCGCGCTGCTGGCCCTGGCCGAGATCAAGACCGAGAACCTGGAGACCGGGGCAGGCCGGCGCCGGGAGCCCCGCCAGTTCCGGCGCTTCTGCCCCATCTTCCCGGTGCGTGACCTGGCCGCCGCCCTGGCCCATTACACGGCGCTCGGATTCGATACCCAGCCGTATGAGGACGGTGACTATTACGGGTTCGCCGACCGCGACGGCGTCGGGCTGCACCTGACGGTCCACTCCGGTCACGATCACGACGACCATGACCACGACCATCATGGCGGGTCGGCTTACCTCTACGTGCACGACGCGGATGCCCTTTATGAGGAGTGGAGCCAGCCCGGCATCGGCGGCGAGACCCGGCCGGTCAGCCCGACCCCGTACCGGCTCCGCGAGGGCTCGCACATCGACCCGGACGGGAACCTGATCCGTTTCGGCTCCCCCATGCCGGAGTGAACCTGGGCACCGTCCGGCGCGTCCGGGTCTGCCACCCGGTCTCCCGTAGGGTGAGAGGCCAGGCGATTGTTCGCGGCCGGAGGCGGAGAGCGGAGCGGCGATGCAGGCGATTCAGGTGAGCCAGTTCGGCGGCCCCGATGTGCTGGAACTCAGCGAGATCGCCCTGCCGCAGCCACGGTCCGGCGAGGTGCTGGTCCGGGTGCTCGCCGCCGGCGTCGGCCCCTGGGACGCCTCGCTGCGCCGCGGCGGCTTTTCCGGGTCCCTGCCCTACGTGCCGGGCGGTGAGTTCGCCGGGGTGGTCGTGGGCGACAGCGGTGCCGACGCCGCGCTGGACGACGGGACTCCCGTATACGGGTACCCGGGTCTCACCGGCTGCTACGCGCAGTACGTGACGTGCCCGGTCGAGCAGCTGGCCCCGATCCCGGGCGGGCTGTCCGCCATCGAGGCGGCCGCGGTCCCGATCGACGCGCTGACCGCGGAGCAGGGGCTGACCGATGTGCTCAAGATCGGTGCCGGGGACCAGGTCCTGATCACGGCCGGGGCGGGCGGCGTCGGCCACTTCGCCGTGCAGATTGCCCGCATCCTCGGCGCCTCCGTGGTGGCCACCTCCAGCCCGCAGCACCATGAGTTCCTGCACCACCTCGGCGCGGCCACGGTCATCGACCACACCAAGGCCGACTGGCCGGAGCAGGTCCGGGACGTGACGGACGGCGGCGCCGAGCGCGTGCTGGCCTGTGTCGCGCCCAGCCTGGACGGCGCGGCCCGCGCGGCCAGGGACGGCGCGCTCATCGCCACCCCGGTGCACGCGGAGCCCCGCGACGGCGAGCGTGTCCGCTGGCAACAGTACGACGGGGCGCCGAGCGGCACCCGGCTGATCCGGATGGCCCCGTGGTTCAACGACGGGTCGCTGTCGGTCACCCTGCAGGCCCGGTACTTCTGGCACAACGCCCCCGAGGCCCACGAGGTCGTCGAGCGCGGCCACACCCGCGGCAAACTCGCCCTGGTCGTCGACGAGGACCTCGCCGCCGGCCTGGAGGTCTGACCGACCGATGCCGATCCCCACCCTGCTCCCTGGTGGCGATCGGAGGAGAGCATAATACCAGCTCCAAGATCTTCTTGGAACAGAAATTCTACTTGTGTGGCGCCGCTTTCGCTGTTATGTTCGTATCAATATGGCCACGCAATCCGTACACGCAAGTGATCGCTTCGGCGGGAAGTGGCCAGGTCAGCTGGGGACGGTAGATGGCGTGCGGGCGTGGCGCTGCGCGACCGTCCCGGATGGGCAGGTCCACGTTGGCGGGGATCCGACTTAACTTCAGAAACGACTCAGCACCAGATTCCGAAACAGGCACCAGACCCAGCCCGTCGGAGGTCACGGCTGCTATCAAGGTGTCCTACCGCAAGCTGGCGGAGCCTACGGCGCATATGTTCCGGCTGCTGCCGGTCAACCCTGGCCCAGATCTGTCCACCGCCGCGGCGGCCGAGCTTGCCGATCTGCCGGTAAGCGACGTGAGCGACTATCTGGCGAACCTGGCCCAGGCACACTTGGTCGAAGCCACTATGGGCGGTGGGCGCCGGTGGCGGATGCCTGACCAGATTCGCCGTTATGCTCAGCAGCTCTCCGACGCTCATGCAGAAGCCGACGATCGAGAACAGGCCCGGGGTCGGCTGCTCGGCTACTACCTGAGCCTGACAGAAGCCGCTGACGCCCATCTTCGGGCTCTGCCCGGGATGGCGCTGCCGGCCGAGTTCACTGGCCGTGATAGCGCCCTGGCCTGGCTCGACGAGGAACGCGCCAGCCTGATCGGCGCCGTGCAACTCGCCGCGGAGACGGGCTGGGACCAAGCCGCCCTACGCCTCCCGCTGCTGCTGGCTCAGTACTTTGGCTGGCGGCGGAGGTTCGATGACCTGCTGATCACCACGACCACCGGGCTGAGGGTCGCCGAACGTCTTGGTGACCTAGCCCACCAGGGCGACGCGCTGAACAACCTAGGTAGCGCGTTGCAGGAACTGTGCCGGTTTGAGGAGGCGGTTACAGCGCTTCGGGAAGCCGCTTCCATCTTCCGGCAGACCGGCGACCTAGTGGGAGAGGGGGACGCTCTCAACAATCTCGGCCTCGCACTGAAGGCGGCGCTGCGATTCTCCGAGGCGATCACCGCGCACCAGGCTGCCGCCGCTCTCTACCGGGAGACCGGCGATCGACATAGTGAGGGCAACGCGCTGAACAACCTGGGTCTGGCCCTGAAGGCCGAGCACCGGCTAGACGAGGCAATCATGGCTCACCAGCAGGCCATCACCATTTACCGGGAGACCGGCGACCGGCCCAGAGAGGGCAAGGCACTGAACAATCTCGGGGGTGCCCTGCGGGAATCGGGAAGACTCGCAGAAGCGGTTCGCGCCTTCCAGACAGCTGCCTCTATCTTCCGCGATGCCGGTGACCAGTATCGCGAGGGCATAGCGCTCGAGAACTTTGAAAAGGCTCGGGCTATGACACCGGCCCATTAGGGCCACGGAAAAGCTGAGTCACAAACTAACCTGACCCTGAGTCATCTGCCTTGGGCACGATGTAGCGCAGATACTCGAGTTCCTCATCATCGAGCGTCTCGCCACGAAACAGCCTGGAGAGAGTCTCGTTGCGTTGGATCTCCTCGGTCAGGTCAGCTGGGCGCTTCAGATGCAGAGCGTCGAAGAGTTGCAGGTGGTGCAGATCAATGGCCGCCGCCAGGCTATTGGAGAAGCCTCGCGCAGCGGCCACCGCAGCGCGATAACACGCCCAGCACAGCAGGTAGGTCCCGAGAGCAAGGAACAACCAGGTGCCATGCCAAAGGAGCAAACCGATGCTGGCCACAGTGGCGAGGCCAGCGGCTATGCATAGCCGGACTGCCGCATCGAGCTGATTCCGCCTGTCGCGAATATCGGCAAGGCTAGGGGGTGAGAGGACCGGCCCCAAACGGGGCATCGCGACGGCGATCTGCAACCCATAGCGTGCGCCGGCCCTCACCTCGCCGGTCCGCAGAGTGTTGCCGAGGGCCGTGGGAAGCAAGTCCACTTCGCGCCTCGGCAGCCAATACCTATGGTACCGCGCTTCAATAAGGGACTGCTCCGCGGCCCAGTCCCGCTGTTTCATTTTCTGGATTCTTGCTACCTCTTTTCGCACCCAGAGCCGCTCACCGCGAAACCGCTCAGTAGCGCGATCCATGGCGACGGGACCGAAGGGCAACCCCCACCAGTAGCCCTCGACCAACTGCACAAGGGGTGTCTGCAGGGGATGTGACGCGATGGAGATGACAAGCAACCCTATGGTCAGGGCAACGAGCTGACGCAGTGTGAACTTGTCGAGAACTGTCAGTGCCCGCGCAAACGACGGAGACCGGCCCGGCGCTCCAGCAGCGATTAGAAGTCCCACATAGCCGATCAATAGGACATTGGGCACCACGGTGACGACCAGGAATCGCGTGCCAAGCCGACTCGTCAGCGCATCCACTAATTGTCAGCTTCCTCGAACAGGAAACGATCGTCAGTGGGACTGAGCAGCCCGATCTTGCTTGTGGGCACAGGTCTCGTCAGGGTGCGGGAATGCCGGCTCTCTTGCGTATCTGGCGTGCCCAAACATACTGGTTCTTCCAGCAGGACCCGTTCGACTCGCTGGCAAGCCGGGCACTGCCAAAGCCGTCCTCCGCCTCCCCCATCGCGCAAAGTTGCTTCGGGCATCTCACCGCTGCTGTAACCGCTTGATTCGTAACCATCGCTGGCCAGCAACGCGATGAGGGCAACCGGCAACAACATCCACCTGCGAGGGGAGGTACGTGCCATCGGCCAGCCTTCTCACCTGAAGTCCCATCAATAATAGGCGCGACACATCGGCCTGTCTGCCCCGGTTCGTTGGCGTCGTACGGCACGATCGAAGCCGTGGCCAATGGGAAAAGCGACGACATGGGCCCATGGCTCCGAATGTCCGCCTGGCTTCCACCCGGGCTGGCGCTTGGCTGGCTGGCGGTTCTGGGGACTTTCGTGCGAGGAGTGGGTAACCTACTCGCTGCCTGGGCCGCAACGGTGTCTCTTGTTGTGTTGCTCGCAAGGCGGCGTCCGGCTAGGTCATCAAACGGTCCTCCTGGTAGCACGAGCTCAACCATGCCATCGGGGGCCGGTTCGCCTCCTGCCACCGGTCCACCTCCCGTTGGGGCTTCTGCGGATGCGCCTCGCGTTCCGGATGTGGACGAAAGGACGGCTGCTGGCGGCACGTCCTCGAAGCCTGCGCCTGTCGACGCAGACCCTGAACCGGCTGATCCAGCCGAACGTCGGAGACCCACTGCGACCCCGCAGCCGATCCTTATAGAAGTCGTCCCAACCGTAGGACTACAGGTACTCACCGCGGCGGAAGTCGCTTCGGTACTGCGGGTAGACGCGGACGTTATAGTCACGGCGATCAGCAACGGTGAATTTCCCGGAAACCGGATTGGCAGCCAATGGAGAGTTGACCAAGGCTCACTGGCGCGCTGGCTGCAGGGAGCGTACCGGTTTGTCCCGGATCCAGTTTCACCGTCGCCGAGCGGACACAGGACCTAACCCACATCGTGGGTAGTCCGTTCCGGCGGCGCTCAGAGGCGAGCCAAACCCTCGGCGAGAGCCTATGGGGGCCGCTGATCCATCCCCTAGACCAGCGCCGTCAGGTCAGAGGAGCCGCCGGTCAACCACCTTCCGGTCCGGTCCTGGCCGTACCTGACGAGGCCAAAGACCGGCAGCACATACCCGGCCTGGACGGTGGACCACGGGTGGGCGTGCCTTCCCGGAGGCCATGATCATCTCGACCCAATCTTTGGACCAATCAATTTGTGGCGGCCCCTATTGCCGCCTTTCTGCCGTACGGCCATAATCCTGGACGACTCGGCACTCGCATTCAGGATCAGGCAGGGCCGCGGGCAGAGCCGCCCGCCGCACGCACGAAAGGAACGGCGATGGCAGCCATTGACGAGCCAATGGGCCGGGACACATCCCCGGCAGAACCGGGCGGCCAGCGGCTGGCGCACGGGGCGCTGACGCTGTTCGACACGTTGTCATCGACGCTGGCCAACCTCGCGCCCGTCGAGGGGATCTTCCTGTCGATCACGCTGGTGGTCGTGGCCATGGGCTCCCAGACGCCGTGGGCCTTCCTGATCGCCGACCTCGCGATCCTGGCCACAGGGAACACGATGTCGGAGTTCTCCCAGACGATCCCGAGCGCGGGCTCGTTCGTGACGTTCGTCGGGCGCGGGATCGGCGCCAGGCTGCCCCGCACCGGGTCCGTGCTGTCCGGCATAACCTGCTACCTGCTGCTGATCTGCTACCCGGTCACGGTGGCGGCCGTGGTGGTGTTCATGGGCTCGTGGGTGTCGTCGCTGTTCGGCTGGGGCAACGTGGGCTGGCTGCTGGTGACGCTGGCCGGCGTGGCGCTCGTGGTGCCACTGCTGCTGCGCGGGGTGGTCATCTCCGCCCGCGCGTCCTTCATCATGTTCTGCAGCGAGGCGCTCGGCCTGATCATCCTCTCGGTGGTCGTGCTGGTTCAGGTCCACGGCCACCTCGGCGCGCCGTTCCACGCCTCGAGCGGCTCGCCCGGGGGCTTCTCCGGCCTGGCCGACCTCACGTTCGCGCTGGCCGTCTCCGGCTTCATCGGCTGGGAGAACTCGGGCCCGCTGGCCGAGGAGTCCAGGGACCCGAAGCGGTACACCCCGATCACCGTGTTCAGCTCGATCGCGATCATCGCGGGCCTGTACGTGCTGTCCAGCTGGGCGGCCGTGTCTGGGTTCGCCGACTGGAAGGGCGCGGTGGTCGGGGTCACTTCCTCGGCAGCCCGTCCGAGGCCACGCCGTTCCTTGACCTGTCCCGCCACTTCAGCCCGTGGTTTAGCTGGTTCATCGGGCTCGTGGGCTTCAGCTCGTTCGGCTGCTTCATCGCCGCCGCGAACTCGCAGACCCGCCGTACTTCGCCCTGCACGGCAACGCCGTCGCGATCTTCTCGGACGAGGCGGGCATCGGCACCGTGCCGATCCTGATCGTCTACCTGCTGGCCAACATCGCGCTGCCGCTGCACGTGCTCGCCACCGACCGCGCGGCGTTCAGCCCGGTGAAGCACGTGCTGATACCGCTGATCGGGTCGGCCGTGCTGGTATACGGGGTCTGGGAGTTCGTGCAGCCCAGCCAGCCGCCGCCGGCCAACGTGTTCTGGGCGTGGATACTCGCTATCGTGGCGATTTCCGTGATCGCCACGGCCGTCGTCTACGTCAGGCACCCCGACGCGATCAGCCGCGCGGGCACCATCGGCCCCGAGTTCGTCCAGGAGGATGCGTGAGCCAAGGCCAGCCGGTACCCGCGGGCGGACCGGGGGATCCCGTCCGCGGCCAGATGGACACCACGCAGTCGCCGCGCTTCTCCGGTCCGCCGACGTTCGGCCTGCTGCCCCGCCGCGACGAGGTCGCCCGCTGTGATGTGGTGATCGCGGGCGTGCCGTTCGACAGCGGCACGTCGTACCGGCCCGGGGCCCGGTTCGGGCCGAACGCGGTCCGGCAGGGCTCCCGGCTGCTGCGCCCCTACCACCCCGGGCTCGAGGCGACCCCGTTCGATACCCACCAGGTGGCCGACGCGGGCGACATCGCCTGCAATCCGTTCGACATCCCAGAGGCCATTACGCAGATTGAAGCGGGCGCGTCAACCCTGATGGAAGACGCGGGCCGGCTGCTGGCGATAGGCGGCGACCACACGATCGCCCTGCCCCTGCTCCGGATCGTCCGGCGGCGGTTCGGCCCGGTCGCGCTCGTCCACTTCGACGCCCATCTCGACACCTGGGACACCTATTTCGGCGCCCCGGTCACCCACGGCACGCCGTTCCGCCGGGCCGCCGAGGAGGGCCTGTTCCTGGACGACGCCAGCATGCACATCGGCATCCGCGGCCCGCTGTACGGCGCGAGCGACCTGGTGCAGGACGCGGAGTTCGGCTTCAGGATCGTGCCCGCCATGGACCTGGAGCGGGCCGGCGTCGACGGCGTGGTGGACAGGATCTCCGAGCGGGTCGGCGACGCGCCGCTGTACATCTCGATCGACATCGACGTGCTGGACCCGGCCCACGCCCCCGGCACCGGCACCCCGGAGGCCGGCGGGCTGACCTCACGCGAGCTGCTCGGCATCCTGCGCGGCCTGGCCGGGAAGCACGTGGTCGGCGCCGACGTGGTCGAGGTGTCACCCGCCTACGACCACGCCGAGATGACCACGATCGCTGCCGCGCACACCTGCTATGAGCTGCTCGCGCTGATGGCGCTGCGGTCCTGACCGGCATGGGGACCGGCATGGGCGGCGAGGAGCCGGCGGCGAACCCGTTCGCGGCGGGCTGTGCCTGGATCGAGGGGCAGTACCTGCCCATCGCCGAGGCCAGGATCCCGATCCTCGACACCGGCTTCGTCCGCTCCGACCTGACCTACGACGTGGTGGCCGTGTGGGACGGGCGGTTCTTCCGGCTGGACGACCACCTGGACCGGCTGTTCGCCGGCTGCCGCCGGATCCGGCTCACTCCCCCGCTGGCCCAGCCGGACATCAGGGAGATCCTCATCGGCACCGTCCGGCGGTCCGGGCTGCGCGACGCCTACGTCGAGGCGATCGTCACCCGGGGTGTGCCCGCGCCGGGCGTACGCGACCCGCGGCGGCTGACGCCGCGGGTGTACGCCTACGCGATCCCCTACGTGTGGATCGTGCCTCCCGAGCTCCAGCCGCGCGGCACCGACGTGGTGATCACCCGCGATACCCGGCGGATCCCGCCCGCCGCGGTAGATCCCACGGTGAAGAACTTCCACTGGGGTGACCTGACCCGGGGCCTGTTCGAGGCCTTCGACCGGGGCGCGTCGCTGCCGATCCTCCCGGGCGAGGACGGGCTGGTCGCCGAGGGACCGGGGTTCAACGTGTTCGCTCTCATCGACGGCGTGCTGCGCACGCCCGGCCACGGAGTGCTGGAGGGCATCACCCGCCGGACCGTGATCGAGATCGCCCGCGAGGACGGCCTGCCGGTGACGGCCGGCGCGCTGCCCGCCGATGACCTGTACCGGGCGGCCGAGCTGTTCCTGACCAGCACCGCCGGCGGCGTGATGCCGGTGACCACGCTCGACGGGCAGCCGGTCGGCGACGGCCAGCCCGGGCCGGTCACCCTGAAGGTCCGGGACCGGTACTGGGCCCTGCACCGCGATCCCCGCTACACGGTCGAGGTCGACTACGGCGCGGCCTGCTGAGGCTCGGGCCGGGTGCGCATCCGGGACGCCGCGTCGACGATCACGGCGACGAGGTCGGCGAAGCGGGCGTCGGGGTCGCCGAAGATCTCCGGCCCGGACTCGACCACGAGCGGGTGGGCCTGCTGGTCGACCCGCTCGGCCCGGCGGTCGAGCGAGTACCGCTCATCGCCGGCGGCGACGGCCTGGGCGACCGACTGCTCCTCGATGCAGAAGCCGATCGTGAAGCTGTAGATCAGGGAGTAGGCCCGCACCACGTCCGCGAGCGTGAAGCCCTCCCCCGTCATCTTCTCGAGCCCGCGCTCCTGGGCCTCGAGCACGCCAGGATCGGTGAGATACGTGCCGCTGAAGACCCTGGCCCCGTCCCGGTGCGCGAGCAGGGCCCGCCTGGTGATCATGGCGAACTCGGTCATCACCCGGTCCCACGGCCAGCTTTCCGGCAGGGCGGTGAGCTCCGCGACGACCTGCCGCCACACCTCGGTGGCCATCTCGTCGATCAGCTCCTGCTTGTCGCGCACATGCCAGTAGAGGGCCGGGGCCTGGACCCCCAGCCTGCCGGCGACGGCGCGCACGGTGAGGCCGTCGAACCCGGCCTCGTCGAGCACACCGAGGGCCGCCTGCACGATCCCGGCCTTGCTCAGCCCGCGTGACACCTTGACAGCTTAACAAAGTTAAGGAAGGCTGGCCCAGGTCAAGTAATTTAACTTAGTTAAGGAGACTGTGATGAGAGCAGCCGTCATGCATGGTCCGGGCTCCGTGCCCGCCTTCGGCGACTTCGACGACCCGGTGGCGGGCGAGGACCGCGAGCTCCTCGACCTGGTGGCCGCGGGCATCCACCCGGTCGTGCGGTCCGTGGCCGAGGGCCGTCACTACGGCAGTACCGGAACCTGGCCGCTCATCCCGGGACTGGACGCCGTGGCCAGGACCGTGGACGGCGCGCTGGTCTATACCGGCTACATCGAGGCGCCCTACGGCACCCTGGCCGAGCACATGGCCGCCCCGGCCGGAATGCGGCTTGTCCTGCCCGAGGGGGTGGATCCGGTGCAGATCGCCGGGGGCCTCAACCCGGGCCTCGCCTCCTGGCTGCCGCTGCGGTCCCGGCTGGCCGAGGCCGACGCGCTCGGCACCGTCGTCGTGCTCGGCGCCACCGGCATGGCCGGGCTGCTCGCGGTGCAGAACGCCCGTGAGCTCGGCGCGGCGCGGGTCATCGGCGCGGGCCGCAACCCGGCCGCCCTGGACCGCGCCGCGGCGGCGGGCGCGGCGACCGTCGCTCTCACCGGAGACCGCGAGGCCGACGCCGCCGCGCTGGCCGGGGCGCTCGGTGACACCGCGCCCAGCATCGTGGTCGATCTGGTGTGGGGCGCGCCCGCCGAGGCCGCCTTCCATGCTCTTGGCCGCCGCGGCCTGAATGAGGACAGCTCCGACATCGCCTACGTCCAGATCGGGGCGGTCGCCGGGCCCGAGGCCTCGGTGCCGTCCACGCTGCTGCGCAGCCGCAAGATCCGGATCTCCGGCAGCGGAGCAGGATCGGCGTCGATCGCGGAGATCATGACGCAGATACCGGTCTACATGCAGCTGATCGCCGACGGTCGTGTCGATGTCCCGACCCGGCCGTTCCCGCTGTCGCGGGTGGCGGACGCCTGGACCGCGGCCGCCGGCGGCGGGCCGCGGGTGGTGGTGGTGCCGGGCTAGGCCCGCGGGGATCGGCCGGTGGAGTGCCTGCTGATGTGATCAATCAGGGTCGCGTCGTAGCGCATCTCATCCGCGGTAGGCGACAGCACGATCGTTCCCGTCAGCAGGAACGAGATCACGCTGATCCCGAGGATGAGCGGGAGCAGGAAGCTTTCCGCGGTCGCCCCGCCGGTGGTGCCCATCGACATACCCGCGGAGCTGCCGGCCGGGAAGATGTGCATGGCCAGCATCCCGGTGTAGTGCATGCCGCTGACCGCGACTCCCATGATCAGCGCGGCGATCAGCGTGGGCCCGACCCCCCGGAGGGAGCGCGCGGCCCACAGCGACGCGGTCGCCGCGCCGATCGCGATCACCAGCGACACGGCGACCAGCACCAGGTTGTAGCTGACCCGGCCCGGCATCCGCATGGCCAGCATGCCCAGGTAGTGCATGGCCGCCACGCCGATGCCGGTGATCACTCCGCCAATCAGCAGCGGCCGCAGGCCGTCGGGCGAGAACCCGACGATCAGCAGGCCGAGGCAGACGATCAGCACGGCGACCATCAGGCTCAGAATGGTGACCGGCACGCTGTAGGTAATGGTCTCGCCGGGGATCGTGAACCCGAGCATGGCGATGAAATGCATCAGCCAGATTCCGGTGACCGCGATCGACAGCCCGCCCAGCAGCAGCCAGCGCGCTCGCATCGCACCCTGGAACGAGCGGGCCCGGGCGGTGCACCGCAGTCCGAGAAATGCCCCCATGCAGGACATCGAATAGGCGACTAAGGGTGTAAGCAGACCATACGTGAAGTTATGGACGTCTAACACAACGTGATCTCCGTTCCCTCCCCAGAGGGCATCAGCAGGAGACTACTTCGTTTTGCGAATTGGCAGGTCAGTTCGGACAATATGGCCCCGAACACGGACATCGGGCCGCGCGCGGAAGGGCGCGGGCCCGATGTTCTCTGGTTACGCAGCGTCACTGGCGGCCACCCGGGCGGCCGCCAGTGACGCCGTCTTTCAGGCCGCCGGGCCGTTAGCCAGGACGACGGTCGCGGAGTGGGACTGGCCGGCCTGGTCGGTCCAGCCGATCCGCACGCTGTCGCCGGGCCGGTGCTGCTCCATCGCGGACTGCAGTGCGGACGGCGACGCGACCGACTGGCCGTCGATGGAGACAATCACGTCACCGGCCGTGATGCCGGCCCGGGCGGCCGGGGTACCAGACAGGGCGCCGGCCACGGTGGCGCCGGACTGCGCGCTGCCAGTGGAAGAGATTCCCACGCCCAGGAACGCGCTGCTGCCGATGTGCACGGTGGCCGAGGAGTGACCCGCCTCGATCTGGTCCGCGATCGACAGCGCCTGGGTGATCGGGATCGCGAAGGCCTGCGTGGTCTGCGTGGTCTGCGACTGGAGGTGGAACCCCGAGGAGGCGGCGGTGTTGATTCCGATCACCTGCCCGGCCGTGTCGACAAGCGCGCCGCCCGAGTCACCCGGCTGGATGGCCGCGTTGTGGTGGATGAGCCCGGACAGCTGCTCGGACGTGCCCGAGCCCTCGTCCGAGGCCGTGATCGACGCGTTGAGGCCGGTGATCGTGCCGACGGCCACCGACGGTGTGCCGCCCTTGCCGCCCGCGTTGCCCAGGGCGACGACCTTCTGGCCGACCGCCGCGGACGAGGACTTGCCCAGGTTGACCGTCTGCAGCCCGGAGGCGTTCTGCAGCTGGAGCACCGCGACGTCATGGCTCCGGTCGTAGCCGACGACCTTGGCCCGGTAGGTGTGGTGGTTGCCGACGTCGGTCACCGCAATGGACGTGGCGCCGTTAATCACGTGGTTGTTGGTCAGCACCTCACCGGACGAGGTGAGCACCAGCCCGGTGCCCGCCGCCTTGGCGTGCTGATAGCCCAGCGTGGTGACCACATCGACCAGGCCAGGGTCGGTCCGCGCGGCAATCTGGGCCGTGGTCAGGGCCGTGCTGGTACCGGGCAGGAGCCCGGCGGTCTGGGCACCCCAGACCGCTCCGGCACCGAGCGCGAAGGCCGCGATCGCGACCGCGATGCGCGCCGGCCGGGGCCTCCCGGGCCCTCGGGCCGCCCGCCGTAACCCAGCGGGTCTCCCGGGCCGCCCTGCCCCGACTCGGTCGAGACCGGCGCTTCATAGGTCGTGCTCATGCCGACCGACTCCCTCCACGCATACCGCTCGTCTGGCTGCTCCTTCGAGACTCGGCGACATACCTGAAGGAAACCTGAAAGGTATCTCTCCCCCGTCTTGATCTTTGCTGACTACCTGAATTCCGGCGGCGAGAGGCGCCGGCCGCCGGTTGCCTGAAATCGAGGGCGGCGGCAGGGCCGGCCGGTCAGCTCGGCAGCGGGACGCAGGGGCTGTGACGGGCCGGCCGGCGGCGGCCATGGCTGGCCAGGGCCGGTCGCTTGCGCCCGCAGGACCGGGCGAGGCCGGTCCTGTTGCCGCTGATCCGCACGGCGGCGTGCAGCCAGAACGGCCCGTCGCCGCTGTTCCGCGAGACCGCCAGGGCCTGCCCGATCCGGTTGCCGACCACGGTGAAGCCGCGGTGGCTGCGGCGCAGGGACAGCCGGGACCCGATGGTGTTGCCGCCGCACGGGAGCGCGCCGGCCGCCCCGATCTCGACAAATCCCCTGGCCGCGCGGACCGAGACCCGGCCGGCCACCGCCGTCCGGCAGATCCGCAGGCCCTTCGCCTTGGTCGCGATCACGGCTCCGCGGATGACCGCACCGGTGACCGACAGCGCCCCGCCGGGGTCCACGCGCACCGTGCCGGTGACCCGGCCCGGGCGCCTGATGCAGAGCGACTGGCCTCGCGCCACCTGGTAGCGGCCGGAGAGTGTGGTGGTGAGGCACGGCCCGCTGAACGTGACCACCCGGGTGACGCTGGGCGAGACACTCGCCGCGAATGCCGCCGGGTCGGCGGGCCGGAAGCTGGCGAAGACCGGATGCGGTCCGCCCGGCAGGCCGGGCACGGCCAGGTGCGCCCGGCCCTGGCGGTTGACGGGCAGAGCGGGGCTCAACGGCACCAGCGCCTGGCAGGACGAGATCCGCGACCCAGCCGGCAGGCGGGACGGGCGGGCGCAGAGGTAGAAGGTCACCGCGCCCCGCAGCGGCCTGGCCGGCCGGGTGCCGGTGCCCCGCGGGCGTGCCGTCACGGTGGCCGTGACCGGCACCGGGTGCCCGAACAGCGACCGGTGCCTGCGCGAGGACACGGCGACGACGGTGGCTGGCGCCCGTGAGCGTGCGGTGGCCGCCGCCGGGCCCTGGGCGCCGGGCAGGAACGCGCCGTCCTGGAGCACGGCCTGGCCAGGACCGGCCGCTGCGCGGACGGAACTTGGTGACATTCCGGTCCTGAGACTGCTGACCGTGGGAGAAACGGCGGAATCCGTTCCCGCGGTCACCGCCGGCGTTGTCGCGGGAGGGCGGCCGCTGTTTGGCAGCAAAGCGCTTTCCAGAAACGCGACGGCGACGAGCGCGACAACAATAGCGGTAATACGGAATGACCTGCCGCGACCAGTAGCCTTTGCTGTCATCGGACCCCGTTCTCTCGCGGAGTTCACCTGATGAGCGGGCCACAGCCTACAGCGAGACTTAACCGGCACCCGGGATCTGGATTGCGTGTCGGGAAGCGCGCCCGGATAACTAGAATTTGGCAAATACACCACCCATATTTGTCAGGTTGGCCATAAATGGCCCGGCCTGGCGCCGCCGGCGAACGGAGCCTGGCCGGCCCGGCATGTCCCCGGCCGGGCCGCTGCGCCCGGCCGGGGCCGCAGCGCCCGCGGCCCACCGTCCGGCGGCAGGCCCGGCTATCCTCGGCCGCAGGGAAGCCCGGGAGTCGTCGCCGAAGTGGTGACCTCGGCCTGGCCTGCCCCGGGGGGGAGCGTGACCGGTTCGAAGGCCTTCGTCGGCCGGGAGCGAGAGCTGCGCACCCTGGGGTCGGCGCTGAGTGACCAGGCCCGGCTGCTGCTCGTCACCGGGGATGCCGGGGTGGGCAAGAGCGGCTCGTGGCGGAGGGCGTGCGGCTGGCCGGCGGCCGGCCGCTGGCCGCGTGGGGTGCGTGCCTGCCCCTGGCCGAGAAGCTGCCGTTGCTGCCGGTGACTGAGGCGCTGTACGCGCTGAGCAGGCTCCATGGGGGCAAGACTCTGGGCACCGCAATGGAGCAGGTCCCGGCGTACGCCCGGGTGGAAGCGGGGCGCCTGCTCCCGCAGCTGTCGCCGGCAGGTGAGCCGGCCGAAGCGCGGGCCGGCGGCTGGCAGCGTGGCCGTCTGTTCGCCGGCCTGGCCGAGCTGCTGGCGGCGCTGGCCCGGCCGGACGGTCTCATCCTCGTCGTCGAGGACGTGCACTGGGCCGACAGCGCGACGCTGGACTTCCTGACGTTTCTGACCCGGGCGGCCCGGGCCGAGGCGGTCACCGTGGTGGCCACGTGCCGCAGCGATGAAGCGCACCTGGAACCCCAGGTCGCCACGTGGCTGGCGCATGTGCGCGGCGGGGACGTGGCCGAGATCCGGCTGGGCGCCCTGTCCCGTGGCGAGATGGCCGAGCAGGCCGCCCGGCTGGCAGGCGAGCCCGTGCCCGAGGAGTTCGCCGACGCGCTCTACGCACGCGGCGAGGGGAATCCGTTCTTCACCGAGCAGCTGGTGGCCCACGCCACGTTCGGAGCGGCAGGCGGCCCGGCCGGGCTGCCCGGCCGGCTCGCACAGCTGCTGGCGGCGCGGGCCAGGGACCGCGGTGACGACGCCAGGGCCGTGCTGGCCGCACTGGCCATCGCGGCCCGGCCGCTGACCGAGGATCAGCTGTCCCAGGTGGCGGGTCTCGGCACCGATGTGCTGCGCGCGGCACTGCGGGAACTGGCCGACGCGCGGCTGCTGGCGGACGACACCGCCGACGGGGTCTGCCGGGTCCGGCACGCGCTGCTGGCCGAGGCGGTCACCGACGGGCTGCTGCCCGGCGAGCGGCACGACCTGCACGAGCGCACGGCGCAGATGCTCGAGGCGGCCGGCGACGGGGCGCTGGCCGCGGAGGCAGCCGACCACTGGGCGGCCGTGGGCCGGGCTGATGCCGAGCTGAAGGCCAGGGTGCGAGCGGCCGCCGCCGCAGAGCGGGTCTTCGGTTACGCAGAGGCCGCGGCGCAATGGCAGCGGGCCATCGCGCTGCGCCAGGCCGCACCGGAGACCGGGGACGCACCGGGCCTGGCCGAGCTGTTTATTCACGCCATCGACGCCCTGCACGTATCGGGCGAAGCCGAGCGCGCCGGCGCCCTGGCCGAGGAGGCCTACCGGCAGTGCGCCGGGCAACCGGATCCCGCCATCGACGCGGTGATCCACGAGCGCGCGGCGCGCTTCCGCGGGCTCGGGGACGTGTGGCTCGGCGGGCAGGACACACCCGGCTCCGGCCTTCCGCTTA
This sequence comes from uncultured Actinomycetota bacterium, assembly GCA_963844655.1. Taxonomy (GTDB): domain Bacteria; phylum Actinomycetota; class Actinomycetes; order Streptosporangiales; family Streptosporangiaceae; genus JASHPR01. Next base: position 1,183,594 of record CAWJPA010000004.1, read on the forward strand.
TCGCCGAGGCGCTGCGGCTGTTCGATCAGGCCCCGCCGTCCGCTGAGCACGCCGAGGCGCTGTTCTACTACGGCAACTTCCTGTCGTTCGGGCAGGGACGCGACGCGGACAGCCGCCAGGCCCTTGACCGCGGCCTGCAGGTGGCCGAGGCCGCCCGCGCCACGGGGCAGATCCCGCGGATCCTGGCCATGATTCCGCACCACCTGCTGCTCGAAGGACGGGTGGACGAGGCCCTGGCCATGCTCCGCCGGGGCCGGGAGCTCGCCGAGCAGACCGGGGACGCTGAGGCCCGGATACTGCTCGACGGCAACGAGAGCGATCTCTTGTCCAAGCTGGCCAGATTCACCGACGCCCTCGGGGTGGCGCAGCGCGGTCTCGACGCCGCCCGGCAGGTCGGCCTGGCCGCCTACTGGACCGCCGCAGTGCTCTATGTCAACGCCGCCGGGGCCCTGCTGAGCCTGGGCCGGACGGACGATGCGGCGGCGATCATCGACCCGCTGACCGGCGGGCCGCCCGGCCGGGACCACTGGATCATTCACTCCCAGCGAGCCGAGATCGACATGCTGCGGGGCGAGATGGCGGCCGCGCAGCGGCGGCAGCGGCAGCTCAGCGAGCTCGTCGCCGGCGTCGGCAACCTCGACTGGTCCCGTGATGCCGGCCAGCGTGCCGCCGAGCTGGAAGTCTGGGCGGGTCAGCCGGGACGCGCACTCGGCGAGGTACGGCGTGTGACTACGCTGCTTGAGGGCTCGTCCTGGGCGATCTACTGCGGGCGTCTGCTGGTCGTCGGCATGCAGGCCTGTGCCGATCTCGCCGAGAGCGCACGGGCCAGGCGCGACGAAACCGCGGCCCGGGCGGCGCAGGCGGCGAGCGACGAGCTGGCGGCATCGGCGCCGCAGCTGGCGGCCGCCGCGTTCACCGACCATCCCTCGTTCGCAGCCATACCGGCCGAGCGCGCGACCTGGGCCGCTGAGCACTCCCGGCTGGCCGGGTCACCCGACCCCTCCGTATGGCAGGCGGCGGCGGTGGCCTGGGCCGACCTGGGCTGGCCACATCGCGCGGCGTACGCCTGGTGGCGGCGAGCCGAGGCACAGCTGAACACCGGCGAGGCCCGCGACGCCGCGGCCTCGCTCCGGTCGGCGGCCGGGGCGGCCCAGGGGCACGTCCCGTTGCTGAGCGAGATCCGAAAGCTGGCCGGGCGGGCCCGTATCCCGCTGGAGAGCACGCCGGCCAGCCCGGCCCGGGTCCCCGAGCACGCCGGGCGGCCCTACGGGCTGACCGGCCGCGAGCTCAGCGTGCTGCGCCTGCTCGCCACGGGCCGCACCAACGCCCAGATCGGCGCGGAGCTCTTCATCAGCTCGAAGACCGCGAGCGTGCACGTGACCAGCATCTTCCGCAAGCTCGGGGTGGCCGGGCGCGTTCAGGCCGCGGCGGTGGCCGAGCGGGCCGGCCTGCTCGACAGCGGGCCGCCTTAAGAACTCCTGACACCATGATCCCGGAAGCCGGTGCTGTCGCCCGCCGATCCCCTGGCCCGCCCTTTCCGTGGGGTTCACGAGGACACCGCGGACCCGCCCCGGCCGATCATGTCGAGCAGAAGCTTCGCGGCCAGCTCCGCCCCGTCGGTGCGGACCGTCCCGGCCACGGCGGCCGCGCGGGCACCGGTCTCGGGGGCCAGGGCGATCTTGAGTGCGGCCGACAGGGACTCGGCGGTCGGCGTCGGACCGTCGTGGGCCACGCCGATACCCAGGCCGGCCACCCGGCCGGCCCAGTAGGGCTGGTCCCCCACCTGCGGCACGACCACCTGAGGCGCGCCGGCCCGGGCGGCCGTCGTGGTCGTGCCCGCGCCGCCGTGGTGCACGACGGCGGCCACCCGGCGGAACAGTGCCTGCTGGTTGACCTCGCCGACAGCGAGGCAGTCGCCGGCGTTGTCGAGCAGGGCGAGGTCGGCCCAGCCGCTCCCGAGGAGGATGCGGCGGCCCTGGGCCCGGATCGCCTCGATGACCGTCCGGGCCACCTCCTCCGACTCGCGCAGGGGCATGCTGCCGAAGCCCGCGTACACCGGTGGTGTGCCGGCGTCCAGGAACGCCTCCAGCCCGGCCGGGAGCGGGCGCTCGTCCGGCTGGATCCACGCGCCGGTCTGCACCACGTCGAGTTCCGCCGGCTCCCGCCACGGGGCCAGCGTTGGGTCCGCCGCCAGCCACGGCTGGCCGGTGAAGACGTGGTCGCGGACGCTGTCCACCGGTGGCAGGCCGACCGACGCCCGGTGGGCGTTGATTGCCGCGCCGAACACCGCGTTCATGTCCTGGGCGTTCAGGTCCCACAGCACCCGGTTGTCGGTCACGTCCGGCGGGACCGGCCGGCCGGGCAGCCCCAGCGGCGGGTGGTACGGCGACGGCAGGTAGCACGGGGCGAAGGCCGCGCACACGTAGCGGAGGCCAAGTTTCTCGCTCACCGCCCGGGCGCCGGCCGCGGCCGGGATCAGGCCGGCGGCCACGATCACGTCACATCCCTCCGCCGCCGCGGCGACCGCGCCGAACTGAGCGGCCATCACCCCGCCCGCCAGGTCCGACGCCGACGGTGGCGTCCTCCCGGTGAACACTTGGCGCACCATCTCGCGCACCGACCGGCCGGCGGGCACCAGCGGCACGCCGACGCGGGCCAGCAGGTCCGCGAAGTCCGGCGGCGCGCACACCCGCACCCCCGCGCCGAGTGCGCGCAGCGCCACCGCGAGTCCCACCATCGGTTCGACGTCTCCGCGTGACCCATACGTCGACAACGACACGCGCATGTTGACTCTCCTGTTTCCGCAGGTTCCGGCCTCGGCCAGCGATTATGCGGCACGACCCGGGCCTTGCCGCAAGCCCCCAGGTGCGCTATACGTTGAGAGTGGCAGGGAGTCGGATCTCCTTGCCATTGCCTTTGCCGTCCGCTCTGGACGGCCTGCCTCCTCGTGCCGAAGCCCAGATCCTGGGGTTCTAAGGCGGTTTCCCCGCGATCTAAGGCCCAGGACGCCGGGATACGGCGCGATTGGCCGATCCGCGCGGCCGTGCCTTAGCCGCACCCTCGGAGAAAAGCCCATCAAGGCCGACCCGAGGAGACCAGCGATGCACCCGTCCATCCACTACGAGATCATGAAGACCCGTGTCGCGGCGTGGCAGGCCGAGGCTGACCAGGACCGGCTGGTCCGGGCGGCGGACGAGGCCCGTCGCGCGCGGCAGCACCCGTCCCTCTCGGGTCCGCGCGGCCTGGCCCGGCGCCTGCTCGCCGCCGCCCGGCGGCCCATCGGTGGCCTGCCGGCGATCTGACCGGGCGTCGCGGCGTCAAGCCGGCGAGTTGCCGCCGCGACTCGACAACCCGCATCCCGGCCGCCAATGTGGAGGTAACGGGAGGGAGTTGCGATGAGCAACGGGCAGTTCGTGTGGGACGATCTCGCACAGTACAAGGCCGAAGGCCGCTTTCTGGATGGTTACCCCGACGATGTACGAACGTACTTCGCCCCGAGGGACAAAATTCACGAACTGCTGGTGGCCCTGCTGAGCAGCGCTCAGCACTCCATTGTGGTGAATATGTTCGGTTACGACGACGACGAGCTGAACAGCATCATCGAGTCCAAGCTGAACGACGCGCATGTCTATGTGCAGATGAGCCTGGACCGCAGCCAGTCCACCGGCGCACACGAGAAGGAGATCCTGGCCAAATGGAATAACGACGCCTTCGGTAACAGCATTGCCATTGGCACGAGTTCCGTGCACAACGCGATCTCACATCTGAAGATCGTGATCGTCGACGGGGTGTACACCGTGAAGGGGTCCACGAACTGGTCGCTGTCGGGTGAGCAGCAGCAGGACAACGAACTCACGCTCAGCCGCAACGCCGTCATCGCCGCGGAGACGAGGGCGATCCTCGACCTGAACCACGACTTCATGCTGAAGCAGATGGTCGGGACCAAGCTCAACACCAAGTCCCTCATAGCTCCGACCACCGCGTCCGCGATGCCCCCGCTGCCCCCCGACCCGGCCCAGGCCAAGACGGCCTGAGGCCGGCGGCGCCGCATAGACACCGCACAGGCCCTGGAGCGCCCGGCCGTCGCCGGCCGGGCGCTCCAGCCCGGATGCGGGCCGGCGCACACCACGCGGATGGGGCCGCCAGACGCCGCGCGGATGCGGCGGGACGCGCGGCCCCCGGTCCCCGGCGCTGGGGCGGGCGGCCCGCCTCACGAACAATGTGAAAGTGCTGTAGCTGCTGCTGTTTCCGCAGCTAAGTGCCGTTCACACTATTGGGGGCTGGCTGACCGTCGCCGCCGAAGGCGACAGGTGATATTTTTATCACATGTCAAGGGAAGCGGCGGCGGCGGCCGTGGCTGACGCTGACGGGCCAGACCTGTGGCGGGCGCTGGCCAGTCCCTGGCGGCGGCGCCTGCTCGACCTGCTCCGCGACGGCCCGGCCACGACCGGCGCCCTGGCCCGGCAGCTACCCGAGCTGAGCCGGTTCGCGGTCATGCAGCACCTCGGGGTCCTGGCCGACGCCGGGGTGGTGATCGCGGAGCGCCGCGGCCGCGACCGGTTCAACTACCTCAACCCAGTTCCGCTGCGGGAGTGGTACGAGCGGTGGGTCCAGCCCATGGCTGACGCCGACGCCGCCGGCCTGCTGGCGCTCAAGCGGACCGCCGAGACAGGAGTGCACGCGATGTCCGATGTCACCGAGTCCGACGCCATCATCTCCGCCGGCACCGAGCCGATCCGCACCGTCCGGCTCGCCTACGAGCTGCGCATCCAGGCCAGCGCCCAGCGGACGTTCGAGGTGATGACGCAGCGGTCGCTGGACTGGTTCCCGCACACCTACGGCGGCGACCGGGTGCGCCGCGTGGTGCTTGAGCCGCGGGTCGGCGGCCAGCACTACGAGGACTGGGGAGACGGCCGCGGCCACTTGTACGGCCAGGTCACGGCGTTCGACCCGCCGGGGCACTGGGCCACGCGCGGCCGCCTGTCCCCCGGGACGATCCTGGACACCGAGTACAAGCTGGCCGACGAGCCCGGCGTTGTGACGATTAGGGTGACGAAGGTAGCGGTCGGGCCGATCAGCGAGCAGGAGGCGGCGGCGATCACCAGATTCGGCGACATCAGGGGTTACGCGCCCGCGATCGAAGCGCTCGCGGCGGGCTGATCCGTGGCCATGGACCTGCAGGGGTTTCAGCTCATCCTGCTGCTGCGGCCCGACCAGGCGCCGGTCTACGACGACGAGACCACGGACCGCATCCAGCGTGAGCACCTGGCCTTCTACGCGTCGATGCGCGAGGCGGGCCACGTGGTCACCAACGGCCCGGTGGTCGACCAGCCGGATGAGGCGCTGCGCGGGATAGCGATCTTCGCTACGGAGTCCGTGGACCAGGCCAGGGAGCTGGCCAGCACCGACCCGGCCGTGCGGGCAGGCCGGCTCGAGGTGAGGGCCATGACCTGGTGGTGCCCGCCCGGCACCATGATCGCCGAAGGGCTGCCGGTCCGGGTGGGAGACTGACACGCCGCGGGTCAGGCGGTGAGCGCCGCCTCGGGGTCCTGGCCAGTGCCGGAGCAGTGCCTGGCTACGTCCTCCAGGGACAGCCCAAGCGCCACGGCCAGGGCGGCCACGGTGAAGAAGGCGGGCGTGGCGATGCGGCCGGTCTCGATCTTGCGCAGGGTTTCCGCGGGGATGCCGGACACCGCGGCGATGTCGGCCATGCTGCGCGTCCCGCGCGCTTCGCGCAGCAGCGTGCCGAGCTTCACCCCGCGCTCATGCTCCTGGGGACTCAACGGCGGCCGGACCATACCGTGATAGTAATACCGGTATAGTTATACCGGAGCGTTCGGGAGGGCGGCGGTTCGTGGTCGAGATCAAAACACCGGGAGAAGTCGAGGCCATCCGGGGCGCCGGGCAGGTCGTTGCCCAGATCCTGGACGCCTTGCGTGGCCAGGCGGCCGCGGGAACCCGGCTGACCGAACTGGACGAGACCGCGCGCGAGGTGCTGGCTCAGGCCGGCGCCACCTCACCGTTCCTGGGATATCAGCCGTCGTTCGCCCCGGTCCCGTTCCCGGCCGCGATCTGCACCTCGGTCAACGACGCGGCCTTGCACGGCATCCCCACCGGCTACCGGCTCGCCGATGGCGACCTGCTGAGCGTCGACTGCGGCGCGGTACTTGACGGATGGGCCGCGGACGCCGCGGTATCGTTCACCATCGGGCCGCCCAGCCCGGCCGACGCCCGCCTGATCGCCACCACCGCGAGCGCCCTCCGGGTCGGCATCGCCGCGGCCCTGCCCGGCGCCCGCATCGGTGACATCTCCGCCGCCATCGGCGCGGCCGGCCGCGCCGCGGGCTACGGCATCTGCATCGAGTTCGGCGGTCACGGCGTGGGCCGGGCCATGCACGAGGACCCTCACGTCCCCAACGAGGGCCCCGCCGGGCGCGGCCACCGGCTCCGCCCCGGACTGGTCATCGCGATCGAGCCGTGGTTCCTGGCGGGCGGCAAGGACAGCTACGAGATCGATGACGACGGCTGGACCATCCGCAGCAGCGACGGCAGCCGCGCGGCCCACATGGAGCACACGATCGCGGTCACGGCCGAGGGCCCGGTCGTGCTTACCCGGCTGTAGGCGGCTCCGGGCCGGTCTCGCCACAGCCACCCGGCCACCCGGCCACCCGGCCACCCGGCCACCCGGCCACCCGGCCACCCGGCCACCCGGCCACCCGGCCACCCGGGAGATCATGGCGTCGTGAGCCGTTCCCTGGTCCAGATCAGGCCCGCCGGGCCAGGCGACGCCGACCGAGTCGCCGATCTCGCCCGCGAGCTGGCCATGTCGTTCCCGTTCCGCCGGGCCAGCTTCGACACCAGCTACGCGACCCTGCTGGTGGCCGGGGACAGCTGCCTGCTGGTGGCCGCCACCGCGGATGACTGCCTGGGCTACCTGCTCGGCTTCCGGCACCTCACGTTCATCGCGAACGGGCCGGTGGGCTGGGTCGAGGAGGTGCTGGTCCGCCCCGAGCACCGCCAGGCCGGCATCGGCCGCGCGCTGATGACTGCGTTCGAGGAGTGGGTGGCCGTGCGGGGCTGCGCACTGGTGGCGCTGGCCACCCGGCGAGCCGCACCGTTGTACCGCGCACTGGGGTACGAGGAGTCCGCCGCTTATTTGCGTAAGGTGCTCAAAAATGATGCATCAGGGTGAGCCGTTCGCCCGCAGGAGGTTCTATGAACGCCCGGCCGCCATTCCCGCCGTTCACCGAGGAAACCGCCCGCGCCAAGGTCCAGGCGGCCGAGGATGCCTGGAACACCAGGGATCCGGAGCGCGTGGCGCTCGCGTACACCGAGGACTCGGTGTGGCGTAACCGCGACCAGTTCGTCAGCGGCCGGGCCGAGATCGTGGAGTTCCTGCGCCGCAAGTGGGCGCGTGAGCTTGACTATGCGCTGCGCAAGGACCTGTGGAGCTTCGCCGGGAACCGCATCGCCGTGCGGTTCCAGTACGAGTCGCGGGACGCCAGCGGCCAGTGGTGGCGCAGCTACGGCAACGAGCTCTGGGAGTTCACCGAGGAGGGCCTGATGCGGCGGCGCGAGGCCAGCATCAACGATGCCCGGATCTCGGAATCCGACCGGCGGATCATGGGGCCGCGGCCGGAAGCCGAGCGCGGGGTCACGTTCCCGCTGCGATGACGGCCGCGGCCGGCCCGCCTCAGAGCCGGAAGTGACCGTAGCAGCCGGCCCGCTCGTCGTCGGTCACGCGCTCGATCGCGGTGAGGACCTCGCGGGCCTTACCGGCGACCAGGGGGTCGGCATCGCCGGTCAGCCGGTCCGCCAGTCCGGCCGGAACCGCGGCGGGCTTGACGCCGGCGATGTCGAGCAGGGCTTCGGCCACGGCGTGCCGGTCCTGCGGTTCGGGGCTTCCGGCCAGGGATTCCAGGACCGCGGCGGCGTCACGCCGGGTCAGGACCAGCTCCTTCACCGCGGCCATCGCCGGCGCCGCCACGAGCCAGTCCTCCGCGTGCGGCCGGGCCAGCCGGCCCAGCAGCTCGACCGGGACATCCAGCGGCCCCGCGGCCGCCCGGCCCAGCAGCAGGTCCGCTGCGCAGGACCGGGGCAGGTACCCGGGACGTGACGCCAGCAACTCGATCATCTCGGTGGGCACGAGCGTGGCGTCCAGCCCGGAGGTCACCTCGAGCAGCAGCGCCGCTGCGTGCTGCCGCGCCCGGTCCTGGCCGAACATGACCTCCCGGTGCAGGGCGCGGGCGACATCGTGCCGCCGCGCCTCGTCCCGGTCGCACAGCATCGCGAAAACCCGCCGCCTGGCCTCTTCGCGATCGGACGGCCCCAGGCTGGCCACGAGCGCGGTGAGCTCGGGCGCGGAGCCATCCTCCGCGGGCTGCAGCGGGGGCTCCTGGGTGGCCGGGCCGGAGGTAACGCCCCACTCGGCCAGCTGGTCGAGTATGACCTCGGCGGCCTTGGCCGGCTTGTCGACATCAAGGTCGTCATAGGTCGATGTGATGTCGCTCGGCAAAAGGACGCCCGGCGACGTCAGGATCTGGGCGTGGTCCCGCAGCTGCGGATGGCTGTACGCCCGCTGGATCTCGTCCGCGATGTTCACGCGCGGGTACATGGCACCGTCGCTGAGCTTGTGGTCTGCGGTGCACAGCGCCACGAACGCCGAGCAGGCGCTGAGGTAGGACTCGAGCTTCGCCTCGTCATCGCCGCCGGTGCCCAGCAGGGGCGGCTCATCGGTGACGATGATGGCACGCAGATCGCGGGCCGCCAGCATGTCCCTGACCGGCCACGCGAGCTCTTGCTTGAACTTCTCTGAACACGACAAGAAGACGGCAACCTGCCCGCGTAGCATCCCTGGTCCCCTCCCCTTCGCGGGGGTGTCTCCCAGGGCAACTATCCCAGATACACGTATTTATGCGTCTGACGGGATCCCGGCTGGGCCAGCCACTCCAGGGGTTGCCTAGGCCCCCGGCAGCCTGAACCCCCAGTTCAGGACCTTGGCCGCGTCATCCGCGCCGGACCCGGGACCGGTGGCGGGACTGCCGAGGACCACACCGATCAGCCCGAAGCCGTGGCGCACCGCCTCGAACAGCAGACAGTGCAAGGCCGCGTTGGTGAACCCGGTCTTGATACCGACGGCGCCGGGGTAGGCGCCGAGCAACTCGTTCGTGTTCTCCCACCAGTAGTGGTGATGGCCCGGGCCCTTGGGGATCTGGTAGATGTGCTGGGCCACGATCGAGCGGAACGCGGAGTACTTCATCGCCGCGAGGCCCAGGGTGAGCAGATCCGCCGGCGTCGAGAAGGTCGACCGCTCGGTCGGGTAGGGCAGCCCGTCCGGGCTGGTGAAGTGCGTGTGCAGCATGCCGAGCTGCTTCGCGGTCGCGTTCATCTTGGCCAGGAAGGCCGGCATGCCCGGGCCGTAGCTGGTCGCCAGGGTATAGGCGGCATCGCAACCCGACGGCAGGAGCATCGCCTCGAGCAGCTGGCGCGCGGTCAGCACGTCACCGGGATGCAGGCCCGCGCTGTCGGCCTGGTACTTCGTCACGTAGGCGATGACGGCCTTCGGAACCCGGATCTTGCGGTTGAGGTCCCCCGCCCTGATCACCACGAGCGCGGTCATCACCTTGGTCACGCTGCCGATGGGACGCTCGGTGTTCAGGTCGCGGCTCCACAGCACCGTGCCGGTGGCGGCGTCGGCGACTACTCCGCCCTTGGCCCTCACCGCGCGCGGCGCGCCCGTCACCCGGATCCCGACCTCAGCCGCGCTGGGCGGGGTCGGGGATGGCTTGGGTGCGTCCGGCCAGGTGACCGGGTGAACGGTGGCGGCCGCAGGCGGTTCCGGCCGCGCGGACGAGCCGGTCGACCACGCGATCGTGACCCCGATGACGATGGCACCCGCGGCGGCGACGGCGATCACGCGGCCGGGGATGCGCACGTCGCTGGGATCCTTATCGCGAGTAGGTGCAGTTCATATCGTGAATGACGCCTCTTCCGGGCTGCCGCCGTCACGACTGCCAATCGGCGTATCAGGATTAACGGTAGTAAACCATATCTACGCATGTCACCTATCTGGTGACGATAACGAGTTCCTCGTGCCCGGTGCCGGGCTTAGCTTCCGGCGGGCCGGGCCGGCCACACATGGCCTCAGCCGGGTAGCCGGAACTCGGCGTAGAGGGCACGGTGGTCACTGCCGGTGAGTGGGTACGTCGCGGTGGCCAGCACCGCACACCGCGGGTCGATTAGCACATGATCGAAGGCCAGCAGAGCCGGGCGGCCGCTGGCTGCTGGGGCCCAGGTGGGGACCAGCCCGCGGCCTACCTGGCTGGCCGCGTCCACGTGGCCCAGGCGCAGCACACGGCGGAACTGCGCGTGGTCGAGGGTGGCGTTGAAGTCCCCGGCGAGCACCACCGGGATCGGGTTCGGGCCGGGCAGCGCGGCCAGCTCGCGGCGCCAGCGCGGAGCCGCCGGCCAGTACCACGGCGGGGCCGGCGGATGCGGGTGCACGCAGACCAAGTGCACGGACTGGCCAGACGGGAGGTCGAGCCGCGCGGTGGGCTGGGACGCGTAACTCGGACCGATCTCCAGGCCGTCGCACAGAGCATGGCGGGCGTAGATGCCACTGCCGCGGTAGCGATAGCCCTCGATGCCGAGCATCTCGTACGGGAGCAGGTCGCTCAGCCCAGCCCGCTTGAGCCTGGTCACCGCGTCCTCGGTGAGTTCCTGAAGGAACAGCACGTCGGCGCCGGTCCGGCGGGTGAGGCCGACCAGTTCCTCCCCGGCCGCCTGGCCAGAGAGCAGGTTCACGGTGAGGACCCGGAACACCGGGCCGGCGGCCGCGGGTTGCCGCCGCGGGATCGAGCGGGGCGCCACGACCGCGGCCAGGGCCGCACCGGCCACCGCCGCCGTGGCCAGCGGGCCTGGGCGCCGCAACGTCAGCGCGGCGAGCCCGGCCCCGGCGGCCGCATATGGGGTGAGGGCGAGCAGCGGCACGGCCGCCCGGTCCAGCGGACGGATGCGGTCGGCAGCGGTGAGGCGCGCGACCGCCCAGCCGGCTGAGGCAGCCGGCGACCGCCCACTCCAGGCGTGGTGAAGACATTGACTAATTTTTGCACGCCTGAGGCACTCGCACTGGTCTAGCTGCGATGACTAAGCACCGGTCATCGACATGCGGCTGACCGCACGCGGGGAGCCGGCGGGCCGGTCTCGGCCAGGATTTGTGCCAGCCGTCGCAGGCCCCGGCGTGCGGTCACCCTGACCGCTCGCGGGCTGCGGCCGACCAGCTCGGCCACCGCCTCGGTGCCCAGGCCACCGGCCACGCGCAGCAGGATCACCTCCGCCTCCATCGGCGGCAGCTGCGCCAGTACCTCGACCGCCGACTCGGGGCTGAGCTGATCCGGCGCCGTCCCGGCGGCACCGGCAGGCGGCGGCTCGGCAGGCAGGCCGTCGTCTCGATCGGGAGGCTGCGGATCCCAGCCGCGCTGCACATCGCAGGCCCCGCGGCAGATCGCGAACAAATAGGCACGCCAGGCCTGCTCATCGCCGTGAAAATCGCCGAGGCCTCGGGCTGCCTGCACCCACGTTCCGGCCGCGATGTCCGCGGCGCGGCCGGGAGCCATCACCCGCAGGTAGCGCAGCAAGGCGGGGTTGGCGTCCCGCCAGAGCCGGGAGAACGCCGCGCTGCTGCCGCCTCGTGCCGCGGCCACCGTCGCCGGGAAGCCCTCACCGATCACACCGCCGAGTATCAGCAGCCGCGCGGCTCGCGCGCAGGCGACTCATGACCCTGTCAGCGATCTATCCGCTGACCTTCAGCTGGCCAGGCTGTCCTGCGGAATGGCACCGCCCCCCGAACCGGGGCGGGGGAAGCTGCGCTACTTCCCCCGCCCCGGCCCGGGGGGCGGTTTGCTGCTGTCCGGGCGTACCGGGCTAGTGCTTGGGCAGCTGGGCCAGCACGGACGCAGGCAGCCCGGCCAGCACCTTGGCCGCGACCGGTCTTGGCAGCTCGGCCAGGAGCCTGGCCGCCTCATGCCGCGGCACCTCGGTCAGCACCGTCGCGACGGCCATCTTCGGGAGCCCGGCCAGCACCTTGGCCAGGACAGTCCTGGGCAGCTCGGCCAGCACCCGGGCGACCTCCGCCTTCGGGAGCTCGGTGAGCACCTTGGCTGCCACGGCCCTCGGCAGCTCGGCCAGCACCTTCGCCACGGCTGCCTTGGGCAGCTCCGCGAGCACCCTCGCTACCACCGCCTTCGGCAGCTCGGCCAGCACCCTCGCCACGGCTGCCTTGGGCAGCTCCGCGAGCACCTTAGCCGCCACGGCCCTCGGCAGCTCGGCCAGGACCCGGGCCGCCGTATCCGCGGGCACCTCGGTCAGCACCCGCGCCGCCACCATCGCCGGCAGCTCGGCCATGACCTTGGCCAGGGCGCGGGGCGGCAGCTCAGCAAGCACCTTCGCCGCCACGCTCATCGGCAGGGCCGTGGCCACCGTGGCCAGCACCGGGCGAGGCAGCTCCGTGAGGATCCTGGCCGCCGCGAGCCGCGGCAGCTCGCCGATCACCGTGACCAGAACCGGATGAGGCAGCTCGAGCAGAACGCGGGCCAGCACCATCCTGGGCTCCTGCGCCAGCAGCCGGGAAACCAACGGTGCGGGCAGCATGGCCAGATCGGCGGGCTCGGGCAGCTTCGGCAGATGCAGCACGAGCGCGCAGAGATCGGGAACGGCAGTGCTGGTGTGCGCGGCGGCCACCAGCGGCATGAACGTCGGGCCGCTCAGCGTGGTGGCGACACCCGGGCTGGCCAGGGCCATCTCGAGGCCGGCCGGAGTCCGGGCCATGCTGGCCGCGGTCCCGGACGCGGCTGCGGTCTTGGCCGCGACGGCCCGGCAGAACCGGGCCAGGCTCGCCGTGGACTTCGCGCCCGCTCCCACCGCCATGGCACTGCTGGAGCTGGAGCTGGCGCTGGCGCCGGGTACCGCGGATGTGCCCCCGGATGAGGAGGGCTGGCTGGCGTGCGCGGCCCGGGACGGTACGCGGCCGGAGAAGGCGCCGGTGCTGGCGGCCAGCGCGACACCCCCAGTCCCGATGACGGCAACCAGCGCCGATGCCACAAGCACTTTCGCAGTGAGGAACCTTCGAAGCGGGGACCTGATCATCTGCTCTCTCCGTGAGGTGGTGACGGGAAGGCGGTGACGCGCCTCGAAGGCCGCCATCGCCAGCGCCTCGCCGGCCAGCTCGTCCTCGCATCCCGGTGCCGCTGCAGCGGCCAGGACACGGACCAGCTGGTCATGGTCCCCGCTGGGGCCGGGAAGGCCGTCGAGCAACTGCGCAGCGGCCTTCCGGGTGATCTTCCGGCGAAAACGTATGCTCATCTCACGTCTTTCAGCGCCGTGGCCGGAGATTGTGTCACTCCTGCCGTCTGCCCTCCGCGGAAGGCGCTCCCGGTCCGGCTGATCCGCCTCCAGAGGTCCCAGGCTGCGGGCGGCCGACGTGTTGCTGGAGATAGCCACCTAGGGTGCGCAGCCCGCGGTAGGCGGCAGTGCGCACAGCGCCGGGACTCTTCCCCAGGACCTTGGCTGCGCTCACGGCGTCCAGGCCGACGACCGTGCGCAGCAGCACCGCCTCGGCCTGATCGGGAGGCAAGCGGGCGATCAGGCGGATCGCGGCGTCGGTCGAGACCGCTTCCAGTGCGGCCGCGGCAGTATCGTCGGCCGCGGCCAGGCCGCCCAGCTCGTCGACAGGCACCGGCGCCGGTTGTGGGCGGCGGCGGTCGCGCCGAAGCTGGTCGAGCGCGCGGTGGCGAGCGATCGCCGCGACCCATCCGCGGAAGCCGTCGTAGTCGCCATCGAAGCCGTCCAGATCGCGCGCAACCTGAAGCCATGTCTCCGACGACACGTCTTCGGCGTCGTCACCGACCAGCGCACGCAGGTACCGCAGCAGCCGGGGCTGTACATCGCGGTAGAGCACACGGAAGGCATCCTGGCTGCCCCGCTGCGCCTCGGCGACTAATGAGCTGAGGTCAGGGACAGTGCCCTGATCCGGTGGGGTGGCCGCCTCGGCGCCTGCCATGGACGCGGCCGATTCGACCGTTGGGTCCATGCGGCACATCATCGGCTAACGCAGCCGAAAATGCCGGGCTGATGGGGTTTTGTTCAGGAAACTCTGTCTTGCCGGGAGCCGGGACGGCGCACGGCTAGGGCACGATCACGACCTTGACCGGATCGCCGACGCGGTCCTCCACCACCCGGAAGGCCGTGGTGATGTCCTCCAGCGGGAACCTGTGCGTCACCATGGCGGCACCGCTGATCTTGCCCTGGCTGGCCAGGGCCACGGCGCGCTTGACGTTGTTGCCACCCTCGCCGCGGGAGGTGTGGATGCTGATGTTCTTGCGCACCACCGCACTGAGGTCGAAGGTCACTGGGCCGGGATAGAACGCGACGATGATGATCTTGCCGCCGCGCTTGGTGGTCTCGGCACACTGCTGCGGCGCCTCGGGGCTGCCGGAGCACTCGATGCACAGGTCGGCGCCAAAACCCCCGGTCAGCCCCAGAACGGCCAGCACGGGATCGGTCTCGCGAGCGTTGACCACGTGATCGGCCCCCAGGCGCTGGCCAAGATCCAGGCGCGATGGCCGGGTGCCGACCAGGATCACCCGCGCGGCCCCGAGGGCCTTAAGCACCTGCACGGTGGTGAGGCCCACGGGGCCCGGGCCGAACACCACGACGTCAAGGCCGGCCACGTACCCGCCCGCGACATCCAGCCCGTACAGGCCGGTGCCCGCGGTAGTGATGAGCACACCGTCCTCGAACGACAGTGGCGGCGGTAACGCGTACAGCGAGCCGACGTGATGAACGGCGTATTCGGCGAAGCCCCCGTCCGTGGTCATCCCGGTGGCCCGGTGCCCCTTAGCCCTGTTCCCGTAATTGAGGCACGCCGTGTACCTGCCGACCAGGCAGTTGTCGCAGCGCCCGCAACCGCGGTGGGCCTCGATGCACACCCGGTCGCCGACCGCGAACTCGTCGACATCGCGGCCGAGCGCCGCCACAGTACCGGTCCATTCGTGGCCGGGCGTGTAGTCGCCAAACAGCGGCGTCAGCGGGAAATGGCCGTCGAATATCTTCAGATCGGTCCCGCAGGTGCCGCACATGGCTACCTTGACCAGCACCTCCTCGGGCGAGGGCACGGGCACGCTGCGGTCGACTACGCGCAGATCACGCGGGCCGAACAGCACCGCGGCGCGCATGACGTCGGGAACGTCCGGACGGCGCGGCCGGCCGACGGCGGTGTCGAGTTCGTCGGCCATCCTGATCCCCTGGAGTGCGCCCGGTTGGCAGTTCGGAATGCCTGGAAACTCCAGCTTCGCATGAGAACCGGCTTATGTCCGGTCTGATGCCTGTATGCGCAGGTCAGCCGCTTACCCACGCCGATCACCGCGGTGCAGGCGCCGGGCCGGCTGCGCCCGCCGCACGCCACCGGCCGCCGCTCAGGCCAGGAACGGCCGTGAGCTGCTTCCGAAATCATTTTCAAATCGGAGCTGGACTTCCCAACTCTCTCGTATCTGTGTTCTAATAAAGCATGCCTCCGGTCAGCTCTTCCGCCAGGTCAGAGTCGGGCGCTCGCGCCGCGTACCACGGCAGCGCGCCGAACATCCGGCGCGCGCGAGCCACAGATTCGGCCAGCCTGGCAGGCGGTCCGGGACAGCGCAAGGCCCGGTCGCCAGCGATCACCACGTGGCCGGGCGGATGCGCTGCCTCGCCGGAGGCCGCACCGCGCTACCCGCTCCTGGCTTCCCTGAGGCCAGCTGTCTCCCAGGACGGTCTCACGCCCCTCGTCCATGGACTGGATCAGCCAGGCCATGGCGGCACGCTCGAGGTGAGGAAATGAGAACGGACTCGGATTACATGACCCGCCGGGAGAGCCGGCGCGCCGCCTACCTGAGAAGGAGGGCCGCGGATCTCGAACGCGAGCTCTCCGAGGCCCGTGAGTATCTCGAACAGGAACTCGAACAGCCTGACGAGGGCCCCGACGGTGTGCCGGAGCTGTCCTTGGACGAGATCCATTGGGACGTGGAGGACGTGCATCACCCCCACGGCGCCGTAGCGGACCGGGCCTTCTACGCGGGGGCGGAGACCGGGCCTGATGATGGCACCTCCTCCGCCGCCGACGGATACGAGATCTCCGAGGATGACCGCACCGAGGTCATCGTCAACCAGGGCCGGCGCAGCACCTACCGGCGCCGCCTGCCCCGCCGGCGTCACCTGATCGCGATCGCCGCCGCGGTCGCCGCCCTTGTGATCGTTTTGGTGATCGTGCTCGAGATGGGCGGCGCCTCGTGGCCAGCCAGCGTGGCCACGGTGCAGACAGAGATCACCAAGGCGTGCCAGAATCCGGACGTCGCGTCTGAGCCAGGCCAGGTGAACTTCGCCTGCGCCAAGGACACGCGCCAGATCCTTTGGGTCTTCGCGCTGCTGACCAGCGGCAACGACCCGAAGTTCAGCGACGTTAAGACGGGCAGGCTCGGCCTGGAGCCGATCACGCCCGCGCAGGGCGGCGTGGTGGCGTGGTCTCTGAACTTCCACCGGCCTTACGACCCCTTCAATCCGGTCGACAGCATCGGGGTCGCGGCTCGGGCGATCAACAACATCATCGGCGGTGCCACCCTGACCAGCGCCAACGGCCAGCCGGTGGCCCAGTCGGGGCTCGAAAGCTCCCCAGCCAACTGTCTTCGCTACACGGGGTCAAGTGCGCTGAGGACGCGGGCCGGCTACCCGAGCCTGTGCGCCAGGCCCGTGACCCAGGCCGGGCAGGCCGAGCTCGTGGCGGACGTCTACCAGAAGTGGATCGTCGGCGCCGCGCCCCAGGCGGCCCTGGACGCGGCCGTGCTGTTCGCGAACTCGACCAATCCTGGTGACCCGCAGGTGCAGGCCATCCTCAAACGCCTGCCGTCGGCACACCACTAGCCGCTGATTGACCGCGCGACGCAACGCCGGTCTGGAATACGCCTCGCAACGAACCAGGAATGGGGTGACCACGTGCCTTCGTCTGCCAAGCCCGGCTGGCAGCAGCTAACGGCGCTCGTCAGCCTCAGCGCCGGAGGGGCGGTCACCGGGTTCTCGTTCGTCCCGGGAACGACGGCCGACCTCACGTCGCCGGGCGGCGTGCCCGTGCATCTGATGGCTCTCGAGCAGGCGGCCAAGCCGGTGCAGCCCGGCGACGCCACGCTGCGCTCGGCCATCGTCAACGTGGCCGGCTACTACCTCCGGATGGCCAAGAACAAGACCCCGGCCGAGATGGAGGCGATCATCTGGCAGCACGACAGCATCGACGGCGCCGACCACGGCCAGTCCTGCGCGGCGTTCGCCAGCATGGTGCTGGAACTCGGCGCCCAGGTCGTAGGCCAGCAGAGCTGGGTGACTGGCGGTGGCTCATACCCCTGGCCCCTGCACGAGTGGGTCGATGCCCGGGTCAACCCGAACCCAGGCTCGATGGGGATCACCTCGATCCAGCAGGACGCGGCGACTCACGACCGCTGGCATCCACTCGGCGACGGCTACCAGCCGCAGCCCGGGGACTGGGTGGTGTTCGACGGTCATGTGGAGGTGGTCACCGGCTACTCCTCCGGGGTGCTGCAGACCATCGGCGGTGATTCGCTGCCGAACTTCTCGGTCAACGCCCACGAGTTCAACGGCCCGCTGGCGGCCCAGGGAGTCGTCGGATTCGTGAACAACGGAGCGCTCACGCCTGCCGCGCAGGTGGCGGCGACCGGCACCGGGAGCGGCGGCCAGGCGGGGGGCGGCACCCAGGCCCCAGCGACGGGGAGCGGCCAGGCACCGGCCACGACCGGAGCGCAGACGGGGGATCCTGGCGGCGGCCAGGCACCTAGCGGGGCTGGCCCCCAGGCTCAGGCGGCAGCGGTCCAGGGTCCGGCGGCCATCCCGGGAGCGTCCGCGCCTGACGCCGTGCAGCAGGCAGCGGCGGCGGCCGGCGGAGCGGCGGCCATCCCGGGAGCACCATCCGCTGCCCCCGCGCGGGACCATTCCAGGCGGTGGCTGAGGCGTCACCCGGATCCGCGGCCGCCACGCGGCGCTCCGCCGGCCCGATCGCGTCCGCAGCCCGCATCGGCCCTGGCCGGGAACTCGTCCCTGCCCGGGGCGGTGCCTGAGGCCTCGGTGGATGAATCCCGTGCGGCGGGCGCGGCCGTGATCCCCGGGCTGCCCGGTGCCGGACATCACCACCCGGTCAGGTCACCGGCACGACGGCGCGTCGCAGCGGCTGCGCGGGCCCCGCGCAGCAGCGCTCAGGCCCCCGCGGCGGCGGCCGCAAACGCGTCCGGCGCGCAGCAGGCCTTCATCGAGCAGATCGCACCAGGGGCGGTGGCCACTCAGCAGAGATTCGGTGTCCCGGCGGCCGTGACCATCGCGCAGGCCATCGACGAATCAGGCTGGGGCCTGAGCAGCCTGGCCACCAAGGACCACAACCTGTTCGGCATGAAGGGCACCGGCCCGGCCGGCAGCGACCCGCAGCCGACACAGGAGTTCGAGAACGGCCGCATGGTGTCGCAAACGGCGTCGTTCCGCGTCTACCGGAACATCGCCGAAAGCATCGACGATCACGGCAAGCAGCTGGCGACCAGCGGTTACTACACGCATGCGATGTCCGTGCGGCACGATCCCAACGCGTTCGCCGAGGCCCTGACCGGGATCTACGCGACCGATCCCGAGTACGGAGCGAAGCTCGTCACGCTCATGCAGCAGTATGACTTGTACCGTTACGACTCCGCCGCCACGACTCCAGCGTCCCACGCGCCGGCGCCGAGTGCGGCCGCCATTCCCGGCTTTCCCTCGGCCGCCCCGGCTAATTCGGGGGGCACTTCGGCGGCCAGGCCTGCCCCGGCCCGGACGTCGTCCCCGGCACCGGCGCGGTCGTCCCAGGCACCCTCACCGGCACCATCCCCGTCCTCGACATCCGCACCCGCGCCAGCACCCACGCCGACGTCCAGCCCAGCGCCCGCGCCTTCGCGTACCCCGGCGCCCGCATCCCGCCCGTCGCCCGCGCCCTCACGCACCCCGGCACCCGCATCACGCCCATCGCCCGCGCCCTCGCGTACCCCGGCACCCGCATCACGCCCATCGCCCGCGCCTTCGCGTACCCCGGCGTCCGTATCTCGCCCATCGCCCGCGCCTTCGCGTACCCCGGCGCCCGCCTCACGCCCATCGCCCGCGCCCTCACGCACCCCGGCGCCCGCGGCCGCTGCCTCCCGGACGCCGCCGCGAGTGCGCACACCAGCCCCGGCGCGCACGGCAAGACCCGCCTCCAGGGCGACACCGACGGCCGGACGCTCCCCCGCGCCGACGATCGAGACCGTCGCCGCGGTGCGGATACCGAAGGCAGCCGCGGGCTCGGCTCGGCGGCCAGCCGGCCGGCGAGCGGGCGGCTCCGCTCGGCGGTACCAGCAGGCCCTTCCGGTGTCCGTGAAGAACGCGTTCGTCGCAGTGGCCAAGGTTCCGATCATCCGGGCGGAGCCGCTGTACCGCGATGTCGCGAGCGATAGCGGTATCCCCTGGGAACTACTGGCCGCCTGCGACTGGATGCAGTGCGAAGCCCGGCCCCGCCACTCGCCCGTGCACGGCGAGAAGCTGGGCACCAGGAACGCGGACGGCACCGTCTACCGGACCAAGTCGGAGGCACTGGCCCAGTGCGCCGATGACCTCGTCGACCTGGCCGCGGCCGTGTACGCCATCGACCTGACCTCGGCCACGGCGCTGTCGGTCCGCGACCTGGCCAACGCCTTCGCCGCGTTCCGCTGGGGCGGCCTGCTCAGGCTGCACCGCACGTCCGCGATGGAGTTCCCGTACTCCGTCGCGGGCCTGACCGACCAGCACACGCGCATGCGCTGGCCGAACGTCGACGAGCGCAATGCACCGGACAGGCCGGGCTCGCGGTTCCGGATGCCGTTCGGCGCCGTGCCCGTCGTGCTCAGCCTCAACTACCCAGCGACCGCATAGGCATCGGTGCCACGACAGAACGGAGGTGGGTCTCGTGGTTCGGTTTCTGCTCTTTCTGCTTGGCCTGGTCACCACGGCTCGCTCGGGGCCGCGTGAAGCTGCCTGGGCCTGGGCTGACGGCGCGCCGGACGGGCGGGGCCAGGCCGCGCTGAGCTCGAGTCGCGGCAGGCACACCGAGGTGCTCGACCCGGTCACGCCGACGCCTCCGGCGGGTAGCGGCATGGACCCACGCGGCGCCAGCAGGGGTGGGCCTGGCCCGGATCCCCGACGGCCCCGCGTCCCGCGCTGGGTGAAGTGGACGGCGATCCTGGCCCTGCTCGGCCTGATCTTCCGCAAGGCGATCGCTGCCGTCGTCCTGACGGCGCTGTCGGCGGGCCTGCACCTGGTCGGGCTCAACGTCCACCTGCCGAGCGTGAAGTTCGGCTGGCCGTGGCAGGCGGTCCACGCGACCACCGCCACGACCACCAACACCGACCTGGGGCCATGGGTGCTGCAGAAGATCGAGGGGATCTCCCGGCCGGCACTGGGCCAGGCGAACTTCACCTTCGTCTTCACTCACAAGGTGTCCAGGAGCATTGGGCCGTGGCCGTGCTGGTACGCCAGCACCTTCTACGCCGTGGGTCACGCGTCCGCCACCGTCGACCTCAACCCGGGGCCCTCGTGGTGGGCACCGGGCACCGGGAACTACCGGTTGCAGGTGCTGAGCCGCCCGCAGGGTGGCAAGCCCGGCCACGTGAGCGTCGTCATGATGCTGCCGCGCCCGCAGCTGCCGCGGTCGGCGCACGACGTGGTTATCGACAACATCCCGTCGCGACCGATCGACACGCAGCACAGCTGGACCTATCCGGGCTTCGGCTGCGGTGCGGTGTTGCGGCCGCAGTTTCAGCAGTCCGTGCTCTACGCCCAGGCCCAGCAGATCGCCTTCTACAAGGCCGGTCACGCCCCTATGGTCACTGGCGAGCTGGTGCGCAGCGCCGAAGCCCAGGCCACCCAGACCATCAGGGATAACTTCGTCCAGCCGACGGTAAACGCGTTCGGCTACCTGCTCGACCGGTTCACGATTCGCTGGGCCGCTGCGCCGTAATTAGCGCTTATTCACCCCGCTGGGGTGAGGTATGCGCTCTCGCGCTCGTGAAGCGTGAACTGCGATCCGGTGACGCGGCAGCAAGCCGAGCGCTGGGTGGTGCTTGAGGTCGGCAGGAGGTGGCCGTGTCTGACACTGACGGCGAACCGGGGCGCGGCACGCCGGACGCGGATCTGAGCCTCGGCGAGCGGGCCGAGCTGCAGCAACTACGAACCGAGGTGGCCGGCCTGCGCCAGCAGCAGGCGACAACGACACACCGGCACCGCTTCAGCTGGCGGTCGCCGGTCGCCATCGTGCTCATCGTGATTGGCTGCCTGCTTGCGCCGATCTCCGTCCTTGGGGTCTGGACCGCGAATCAAGTCTCCGATACCAGCCGCTACGTGGAGAACATCGAGCCGCTGATCCACGATCCGACCGTGCAGAATGCGCTGACCGACAAGATCACAGTCGCGATCACCAGTCACCTCAACGTGGTCGGGTACACCAACCAGGCCGCGGACCTGCTGACGAGCAAGGGCCTGACCCGCGTGGGCAGCCTGCTGAAGACGTTCGGCCCGTCGATTGCCAGCTCGGTCGCTGGCTTCATCCACGGTCAGGTGCACAAGATCGTGACGAGCGACCGGTTCGCCCGGGCCTGGATTCAGGTGAATACCGTGGCCCACGGAGTGCTGGTGAAGGCACTCTCCGGGCAAGGTGGGGCGATCACGGTAAGCAATGGCCAGGTGACTATCGACCTCGCCCCGTTCATCACCATCGTCAAGCAGGATCTCGCCTCACGCGGGTTCACGCTGGTGAACAGCCTGCCGCCGATCCACCCGACGCTCGCGCTGTTCTCCTCCCGGGAGCTCGTCAAGGCGCAGAGCTTGTACCGGCTGATCAACGATCTCAAGTACGTGCTGCCGATCCTCGCGCTGCTGCTCCTCGGCGCGGGCATCTACGTGGCGCGGAGTCACCGGCGCGCGCTGATTGGGGCGGGGCTCGGCTTCGCCGCGTCCATGCTGGTCCTCGGCGCCGGCCTGACGATCTTCCGCAGCATCTACCTCAACAGCGTGCCTAACAACGTGCTGCCCAGCGATGCTGCCGCCGTCATCTTCGACACGCTGGTCCGGTTCATCAGGCAGGCGCTGCGCACGCTCCTGGTCGTCGGACTGGTCGTCGCCATCGGCGCGTTCTTCACCGGGCCGTCGGTGACCGCGGTCCGGACGCGCGGTGCGTTCGGCTCCGGGCTGGGGTGGGTCCGCGCCAGCGGCGAGCATGCCGGGCTGCGCACCGGGCCGGTGGGCCGGTGGACGTACGCGCACCGGACCGCGCTGCGCGTCGCCGCGGTGGCGCTGGCCGCCCTGCTCTTCGTGTTCTGGGCCGGCCGACCGGCCTGGTGGTCATCTTCATCGTCATCCTGCTGCTGGTGGTCCTGGGCCTGATCGAGCTCATCGGGAGACCGCCTGCCCAACCCGAAGCGGCAGGCCAGCCATGAGGGCCGCCGGGCAGGCCCGCACGTGGCCAACCCGGCGTCCCGGCCTCTGGTAGGCCTGCCTCGTGCTCGCACAAGCGGCCGGACTGGCCCTGCTGGCAGCCATATCGCCGACCGCACTGCTGGTGACGGCGGTGTACCTTGGCTCGGCCAGGCCCCGGCTGACCGGCGCGTTCTATCTGGCCGGGGCCGTGCTCATGAGCCTGGTCACGGGCATCATCATTCTCGAGCTGCTGCGCAGGCTCGGGCTTAGCCAACCGCGCGAGCGCACCCCGCGCTACGGCGTGCGGCTGGGCCTGGGCATCCTGCTGCTGGCCGCGGGCGCGTTCGTGGCGAAGCGCAAGCCCCGGCTGCCCGACCCGGCGCAGGCCAAGCCTGGGTTTATATCCAGGATGGTCGCCAACCCGACGCCGCTGAGCGCCTTCCTGGTCGGCCTCTTGATCTTCGCCCCCGGGGTCACGTTCCTGGCTGCGGTCCAGGTGATCGCGACGGCCCGGGCCAGCCCCGAGTTCACCGCGCTGGCCGTGGCGATCGTGGTCGTCATCAACGTGCTGCTGGTGTGGCTGCCGATCGTGCTCCACCTGATCGCTCCGGGGGCGACCGGGCGGCGGCTGACCGCCTTCAACACCTGGCTGCGGGCCCACGGGCACACCATTCTTGTTGTGGTGCTGCTCGTGGTCGGAGCGATCATGATTATCAGCGGCAGCGTGGGGCTCATAACCCGATGAGCTCCACGCACTTCACCCCCATCGCTATCACCCATGGCGGGTGACGACGCCCCGCTGTCCCGCGCACAGCATGGGGACACTGGGCCCAGTGCCGCCGCGCTCAGGCCGGCGCTGCCCGACGGGAAGGCAGATCGAGCGGTGGTATCCGAGGACTACGACGCACAGCCGCCGCCGTCTGCCTTGCTGAAGGGAACCTGGCAGGCCACGCTGTTCCTCGGTGCGGTAACGCTGATCCTCGGACTGATCGTGGCCTTCCATCCCACGGGCTCGCTGAACGTGATCGCGGTGCTGCTCGGCATCCTCATGATCGTCTCGGGCCTCTTCCACCTGATCCGGGTGTTCGACCCCAAGGAACTGCACCGGGTCTGGCTCGGCATCGCGGGCCTGCTGTTCATCGTCATCGGTGTGATCCTGATCCGCCATCTGCACCTCACCCGCGCCATCATCGGCCTGATCATCGGCATTACCTGGATCATCCAGGGCCTGACCGCGCTCATCGGAGGGATCTCCGGGGGCGTCAGGGAGGGCCGGGCCTGGTGGATCGCTTTCGGCGTGGTCAGCCTGATCGCGGGGATCGTGGTGGTAGCGACCCCCGCCTCGTCGCTGAACGTGCTGGCGGTCCTGCTCGGAATCTGGTTCATCATTATGGGTATCTTCGAGATCATCGGAGGATTCATGCTCAGGCACGCGCTCCGCGCCGCGGACAAGACCCTGACGACCGCATGAACGCCAACGTCACGGCCGAGACTCCGCTGCGGCGGATGCCGCGGTTCCAGCTGGACTCGCTGTGCGGCCAGATGACCTCGGCCGAGCGCGCCGCCCGCGGCAAGGCATTGCGGGCCGAGGTGCCGCGTGAGAGCCACGCGGTGTTCGATCCGCCACCGGACAGGCCCGACCCGATCAGCCTGCTCGAGGAGCAGGCCAAGACCCGGGTGCCCGAGCTCGTGCCGGTCCGCTACGGGCGGATGATGGTCTCGCCGTTTACCTACTACCGGGGCGCGGCCCTGCCCATGGCGGCCGACCTGGCCACCACCCCGGTCACCGGACTGGCCGTGCAGGCCTGCGGCGACGCGCACCTGTCCAACTTCGGCGTGTTCGCCTCGCCAGAACGCAGTCTGGTGTTCGACGTCAACGACTTCGACGAGACCCTGCCCGGCCCCTGGGAATGGGACGTCAAGCGGCTGGCCGCCAGCCTGGAGGTGGCCGCGCGCGAGAACGGGTTCCCCGGCAGCCGCCGCCGCGAGATCGTCCTGGCCACGGCGGCCAGCTACCGGCTGGCCATGCGCAGCTTCGCCAAGATGACCAACCTGGACGTCTGGTACGCCCGGGCAGATGTGGAGCAGGTGCGGGACAGCTCCCAGCTAGGCGACAGGCAGCGCAAGGTGGTCGAGGAGGGCATGGCCAAGGCGCGTACCAGGGACAGCATGCAGCAGCTTTCCAAGCTGACGCACATGGTCGACGGGCGGCCCCGGATCATCTCCGACCCGCCGCTGCTGGTGCCGGTCGACGAGCTGATCCCGGCGGACACCGATCGCACCACATTCGAATCGCAGATCACCGATCTGATCGGCAAGTACCGGCGCACGCTGGAGACCGATCGCCGGTTCCTCCTGGAGCAGTTCGAGTTCTGCGACATGGCCCGCAAGGTGGTCGGCGTGGGCAGCGTCGGCACCCGCTGCTGGATCGTCCTGCTGCTCGGCCGTGATGATTCCGATCCGCTGTTCTTGCAGGTCAAGGAGGCCGAGGCGTCGGTGCTCAGCCGGTTCGTCGGGGCCAGCAAGTACAGCAACCAGGGCCAGCGGGTGGTCGCGGGCCAGCGGCTGATGCAGGCCACCAGCGATATCTTCCTGGGCTGGCAGCGGACCGTGGCCGGCCTGGACAGCCAATCCAGGGACTTCTACGTCCGCCAGCTGCGGGACTGGAAGTTCTCCCTGGACGTCAACGCGATGGTGCCGCGCGGGATGCGGGTGTACGGGGAGCTGTGCGGGTGGACGCTGGCCCGGGCCCACGCCCGGGCCTGCGACCGGATCGCGATCTCCACCTACCTGGGCCGCTCAGACGTCTTCGACCAGGCGATCGCCCGGTTCGCGGTCGCCTACGCCGACCAGAACGAGCGGGATCACCAGGCCCTGGTGGCCGCGGCCGCGTCGGGACGGATCACCGCCGAGCGCGACGTGTGAA
Source organism: uncultured Actinomycetota bacterium (assembly GCA_963844655.1). Lineage (GTDB taxonomy): Bacteria > Actinomycetota > Actinomycetes > Streptosporangiales > Streptosporangiaceae > JASHPR01. Next base: position 1,209,050 of record CAWJPA010000004.1, read on the forward strand.
CCGGCCGCCGTTAGCGGCGGTGCGAGGGGCGGTGCGCGGGCAGGACCGCGCCGATGATCCACAGGATCGGCAAGATGAAGCCGATCAGCCCGAGGACCCAATGACCCTTGCGGAAGGTCATGACGGCCAGCGTGAACAGCAGGACCAGGTACAGGACACCCAGCCCGATCCCGAGAAACCAGCCTGACATAAGCCCACATCCGTTCGGGTCTGACAGAACCTAGCAGGGCATCAGCAGCCGCGGGGCCGGGCCCGCCGGGTCCTGGCAGGCAGGCCCGGCCGCCGCTTCTGGCTGCCCGCGGGACGGGTGGATGCCCTGCGTTGTGGCCCGTCCAGATGGTCACGCGTGCGGGACAGCCAATTCGTGAGGCGCCGTGTTACGCGGCGCCGCCGCCGTGCAGGGCCTCCTGGAGCTCAGCCTCGCCCTCCTTGGACAGCGAGGTCTTCAGCACGGTCCCGCCGTACTTGCTCATCGCCTCGACCGCCTTGTCCGGGGTCACCTTCTCCACCATCAGGAACAGCGCCGAGGTCCCCGGCTGCAGCATCCCCCGCACCTGGTCCTGGAACTGCCGGTCAATACCGGTCTTGGTCACCTTCCCCATCAGCGCTCCCATCCCGGCGCCGATCGCCATCCCGAACACCGGGATGAAGAACAGCAGCCCGAACAGCAGCCCCCAGAACATCCCCCACGTCGCCCCGGACCCGACCATGTGGTGACTGGTGTGCACGTGATACTTGCCCTCGGCATCGCGCTCGATCACCGCGATCGCGTCGGGCTCGATGATCAGATCCTGAGCCAGCCTGCGCGCCTCATCCGCGGCCGCGGTGGCGGTGGCCTGGTCCGGATAGCCAATGGCGATCAGGTCAGACATAACGTCCTCTTTCGTTGCCAGGGTCATCGATGGTCATCGACGCTTCAGTCCATCAACCCGGCACCGGCCGCGCCCCACCCCCGAGGGGTGATATGACGGCCTGCTGAGCCGGGTCAACCAAGGACTAGGCCGGCGGCTCGGTGTACCGGCGCTCCTCGTAGACATCGGCCCTGGCCCGCCCGCGCCGACGCGTCACGGTGAACGCGATCGAGATGATCAGGCCGGCTACACCGGCGATCATCAGGATCACGCCGATGGCCTTCAAATCAACGTGTGCCGGCGTCCAGGTGATCCCCCACGTGAGAATTGCGCCGATCACGATGAGCGCGACGCTCCCGCCTATGGTCACGGGCCTTGCCACCTCCCGGCACTGCATTCGCCGGCGACGGCCAGCGCGGTACCCAGCGCCGGGCCGCCAGCTTCGGATAGCTCCGGCTGAAGCCTTAGCAGGCCCTACGCTTCCGCTGTACTGCCCGGCTCGCCTCGCCCGGCACGGGTGAACGGGGCCGGAAACTGCGAAACTATTGATAGCTAAAGTGACAACTGGGGCTAAATTTATTGAAGGTAGGCAGGTCGGGCCCGCTCACCGGTCCGTGGCCACGACCAGCACAGACGTGGCCTTCCTTGCCATGTCAAGGTGGAAAGGTAATGCTAGGTCTATGCGTGGTAACACACGTATATCCGAACAAGAACTATCAGAACCACCTGCCGTGCGGGCCATCACCAGCGCAACCTCGGCGCGCGCGGGTCTCGACGTGCCCCTGGAGACCAAACTCCATGCCCCCACCACGCGCGAGGGGTGGGTGGACCGCCCGGAGCTGATTCAGTACCTGGCTAGCGCGGCGGCCAGGCTGGTGCTCGTCGACGCTCCGGCGGGCTTCGGCAAGACCACCCTGGTCGCACAGTGGCGCTCCAGTGCCCTGGACGGCCGGCCGTTCGCCTGGGTCTCGCTCGACAGCGGGGACAACGACCCGAGCCGGCTGTGGTGGCATGTCGTCTGCGCCCTGCAGCGTGCCTCACCCGAGTTCGTCAGCAGTGAGATCTTGACCGCGCTCCGGGCCAAGGTCCCGGATCTGGCCGGGACCGTGCTGCCGATGCTGGTCAACGGGCTGGCCGCGCTCGATGAGCCGGTCGTCCTCGTGCTTGACGACTATCACGTGATCTCTGACCGCGGCTGCCACGACCAGGTGGCGTTCCTGCTGCTGCACCTGCCGCTGTCGGCCCAGATGGTGGTCATCACCCGGGCCGACCCGCCGCTGCCCCTGGCGCGCCTGCGTGCGGCAGGCGAGCTGGCCGAGATCCGGGCCCGCGAGCTGCGGTTTACCCCGCCGGAAGCCGCCGCGCTGGTGTACGCCGTCTGCGCGGTCGAGCTCAGCGAACCCGACCTGGCCAGCCTGGTGGAGCGGACCGAGGGATGGGCCGCCGGCGTGTACCTCGCGGCGCTCTCGCTGCGCGGCAACGCCTCGCCGAGCGTATTCGTGCACCAGTTCACCGGCGACAACCGGTTCATCGTCGACTTCCTGGCCGAGGAGGTGCTCAGCCGGCAGCCGGACGAGGTCCGGCGGTTCCTCACGCGGACCGCCATTCTCTCCCGGTTCTGCGCCCCGCTCTGCGATGCGGTGGTCGGGTCGGCCAACGCGGCGGAGATCATCGACACCCTGGAGCGGGAAAACCTCTTCGTGGTGCCGCTGGACGAGACCCGGCGCTGGTTCCGCTACCACCATCTGTTCGCGCAGGTCCTGCGCAGCCAGCTGGCCAGGGCGGAGCCGGACGTCGTGCCCGAGCTGCACGCGCGGGCGAGCGGCTGGCACCGGCTGTCCGGCTCGGCGGAGGAGGCGATCACCCATGCGCAGGCGGCCGGCGACCTGAGCGGAGCGGTCGACCTCATCGCGCAGCACTGGTTTGCCTACGTCGATTCCGGCCGGGTCGCGACCGTCCGCGGCTGGATGCGCTCCCTCGGCGACGAGCAGATCGCCGCCAGCCCGCTGGCCGCGCACTGCGCGGCGTGGGCCGCTGCGCTGTCGGGTGAGCAGGAGTCGGCGCGACGATGGCTCCCGGTCCTCGACACCGGGTACTTCGAAGGCCCGCTGCCGGACGGCATGCAATCGCTGCAGTCGTCGGCGGCGCTGCTGCGCGCCGTCTTCGGCTTCGACGGCATCGGATCGATGTGCGAGGCCGGCGCCACAGCGGTCAAGCTCGAATGCGACCCGGCCTCCCCCTGGTACGCGCTGGCCCGGGCCGCGTTCGGCGCCGGGCTCTACTACTCGGGCGAGCTTGAGCAGGCCACCGCGCAGGCGGAAGAGGCCCGGCTGAGCCATGCCTCCATCTCGCTGGTGCGCATGATGACCTTTGCCGTCCTAGCCCTGATCGCGGTCGAGCAGGGCCGGATCGCTCAGGCTGAGGAACTGGCCACCACGGCCCGCGACATCGTGTCCGATCCCGAGCTGGGCCTGAGCACCACGCCGCAGAGCTCCTTCGCCTACACCGCCACCGGCGCGGTCTATGCGTGGCAGGGGCGGCTGGCGGAAGCCCAGGGCGAGTTCGAGCACGCGCTCCGGGCCCGCCGCCGCTGGGTGGGCATCAGCCCGTGGCCCACCGTCGAGATTCTGCTCCGGCTGGCCCCGGTGGCCGCCGAGCTGGGCGACCTCCCCACGGCGACCGCACTGCTCGACGAAGCCAGGCAGGTGCTGATCGGGCTGCCTGACGGCGCAGACATTCAGCTGGCCAGGCTGGAACGGCTGGAACGGCGGGCCGTCGGGTCGTCACGGGCGGCGCTGCTGGCCGAGCCGCTCACCGAGCGGGAGCGGGCGGTGCTGCGCCTGCTGCGGGGCCCTCTCTCGCTGCGCGAGATCGGGCACGAACTCTACCTGTCACTGAACACGATCAAAACCCACACCCGGGCGATCTACCGGAAGCTCGGCGTCTCCGACCGGCAGGACGCGGTCGCGAAGGGCCGCGAGCTCGGCCTTCTCTAACTACAGAAGATCGAGCTCGCGGGCACGGCGAACCGCCTCGCCGCGGTGGGCCGCCGCCAGCTTGCGGTAGATGCTCTTGAGGTGCGTCTTCACCGTGTTCACGGAGATGAACATCTCGGACGCGATCTCGGCGGTGCTGAGCATCGCCGCCACGTGCCGCAGCACCTCACGCTCACGCTCGCTGAGCTGGTCGACGATCAGCGGCGCCTGCTCGGCGGCCGGCGCGTCATAGCCCCTCCGCCGGCCCGCGCTGGCCAGCCCAGGTTCCAGCAGGCGGTGATGGGCGCGGGCCAGGTCCGGGTCGCGCCGCAGCACCGGCCTGATCCAGCTCCGCTCCATAGCGAACGGCAGCCGGAGCTGGTCCGCCTCGCCGAGCCGCAGCGCCTGCTCGAGGGCCTGCCGCCCGCGCACATGATCACCGCTGGAGTAGCTGAGCTGGGCGTCGACAAGGCATCGCGCCAGGCGCACCGGGTGCTGGGACTCATCCCCATCGGGGGCGCCGACCAGCGCTTCTCGAGCCGCGTGCGGGTCGCCCGCGGCCAGTCTGGCCTGCGCCAGGGCGACCGTCGCGTCCAGCCACGAGGCCGGGTCGGCTCGCGTGGCAGCGTCGGCTGCGGACGTGAAATCTGACACCGCCATGAAGGCCCGCGACTCGGTGAGCATCAGCCTGTGCTCCAGCCAGGCAGGCGGAGACCATCCCTGCCGGGCCCGCGCCACGATCTCGGCTACCGCCTTGGCCCGGCCCTCAGCCAGCGCCAGCCGGGCCCCGGCCAGGTCGGCGACGGCGCTGATCAGCCTGTCTGGCCGGTTCCGGACACTCTCGTGGGCGCGTTTCAGCCAGCCCCGCGCCAAGGACAGCTCGTTGCGCTCCAGGTTCAGCCACGCCAGGGCGAGTTCTTCGGCGGGGCTGACCGGGTCGGCGGAGCGGCTCGCGTAGCTGCCGTGCTCGCCCGCTGCGCCCGCGGTCAGCTCGGCAGCCCGGCCAAGCCGGCCTTGCAGCGCCTCGAGCAAGGCCAGCTGACCCAGGAATTCGTACCGCTCGTACAGGCCGTCCCGGCCCGAGACCGCCACCGCCGCGTTCAGCACGATCGCGGCCTCGTCGAAGCGGCCGGACCAGAGCTCTACCGCACCCCATCCGGCCAGCACCTGGCTGCGGATCGCGGGACGTGCGGCCAGCAGATCCTCGGGCAGCGCCGCCAGGAGCGCCTGCGCCGCGCCCGACGCGGCCGACGCGGCGGCCAGGTCACCGGACCGGCGGGCCAGGGCCAGGCCGATCAGCGCCGCGGCCAGCCGGGATGGGATCTCCTCCTCATCCGGGAGGCGATCCAGAATGGTCTCCGCGGCGCGCATGAGCGCAGCGCTCAGGTCGTCCTGGCCGCGGGACAGCTCGATCGCCGCGGCCACGAGCAACGGCTGCGGCTCGGTCCACTCGAGATCGCGTGGCATGCGCCGGAACGCGTCGGCCAGGGCCTCGCGGCCCCGTGGCTCGATGAGCTGGCCTACCGCGAGCTCATCGAGGGCCGTCCTCGCCGCGAGCTGCCAGTCATCCGCTTCCGACGCGTGCCGCACCGCTTCGGCCAGCGACCCGTGACGCCGGTACCACGAGGCGGCCCGCCGGTGCAGGTCAGGCACTCGTTCCGGGTCCTCGCGGCGCAGCTTCAGGCGCAGGACCGCGGCGAACAGAGAGTGGTAGCGATACCAGCCGCGCCCCTCACTCTGGACGAACGCGTTCGCCCTGGCCAGGTTGGGCAAGACCGTCGCGCCCCGGCCCTCACCCGCCAGCACGTCGGCGATGTCGGCGCTTACGCGGTCCAGGATGCTTGTTCTCAGCATGAACTCCCGGACATGGGCGGGCTGCGCGTTCAGGACCTCCTCGATCAGGTAACCGGCGACGGTGCTGTCCTCGGCCACCAGCTCCTTGACGAACTGCTCCGGGTTGGCATGCCCGTCCATCGACATCGCGGCGAGGCGCACGCCCGCGGCCCAGCCCTCGGCCCGCCTGGTCAGGCTCTCCAGGGACTCGGGTGAGAGCCTGATGCCATGCTGGGCCATCAGCTGCCTGGACTCAGCCACGCTGAACGCCAGGTCGTCGGCACGGACCTCAGTCAGTTCCCCGGCGAGGCGGTGGCGGTGCAGCGGCAGCAGCGGGTCCATGCGCGAGGAAACCACCAGGCGCAGACCGGGGGTGCCGTTCCTGAGTACATAGTCCAGCCCGCTCAGCGCCTTGGGCTCGGTCAGCAGATGAAGATCATCCAGAACCAGCACCACGGGCTCGTCCTGCCCGGCGAGGACCGCCGCCAGCCGCAGCAGGAATTCGTGGTTCACCGGGCTTCCCCGCGTCAGCAGCAGGCTCTTCGGCACCAGCACGCCCGCCCGCTGCAGCGCCGCGATCACATAGGACCAGAAAACTCTCGGCCGGTTGTCGTGCTGGTCGACGGTCACCCAGGCGGTGACGCCGGGAGCGGCGCTGGCGGCCCACAGCGACAGCGCCATGCTCTTGCCCGCGCCGGGCGGACCAGTCACCGTGGTCAGCGGGCCCAGCGCGCCCTGGGCCACCAGGCCGTCAAGCCGCGGCCGCGTCACGGCCCACTCGGGCACGGCCTGGCACGGTAATCTTCGACTCCAGCACCGGGTCATCAACACCGGCTACGCGCTCGCCCGAGCGAGTCGCCGCTGGCAAGCCCGTACCGGTACCCATCGGTGCCACCTCCCGATCGACACGCGCCGATCTGCAGGCAATTCCAGCCCGGCTGGGTCCTGGCCGTAAGCAGCCTTGAGTGGGCGGCTAGGTCGCCTACCAATAAGTTCTCGCTCCTATCCGGGTGATCCGTCAACACCTGGGGCGGATCTCACCAGGGTGACCCGGAGCGAGTGATACGCGGGCCGACCGGATTCACCCGCTCTGAGTGGGGTGCAACAGGGCATTCGGCCGCACCGTGGAGAGTGCAACGCTTTCCAGACCCTGGGAGTCTGCTGTGACGCCCCTTTACTACGAGATCCGTGTCGCCGGCCTGCTGCCACCCGAGGTGCTGCTCGACTTCGAGAGGCTCAACGCGTCCGTGAAGCCGGTGGAGACCGTGGTGCACGGCCCGCTGGCGGACCAGGCTGCACTCCACGGGCTTCTCGCCAGGCTCGAGACGTTCGGCGTACAGGTCCTGGAGGTGCGCCGGCTCCATGAGCCGTCGGCGTAGTGACCGGGCCCTGCGCGCGACGCGGACGGGGCCGCCGCCCCTGCTGGCGACCGCGGCAACCTGGCCGACCCGCAGGTCAGCTGGGTGCGCCGGGGGACGCGGGGGGCTGCTGCCAGGCCTGGGCGCCGGCCACGGCCGCGGCCCTGGCCTGGGCCAACTTGATCCTGGCCTGCTCGCTGGGCGGTACCTCCATGTCGGCGACCCAGCGGCGGATCGCGGAGAGCAGGTGGGACCCGCTGACCGCGGCTCCCACCATGGCCAGCAGGGCGCCGAGACCGATCAGCGCGGCCCCGGTGACCAGCGGGGCGGTGTGGAACTCGGGTCCGGCACGGCGTTCATCGGCGTTACTCATGACGGGTTCCTAGGGGTTGCGGGGTTTTCGCTCATCACTGTCAGGACGGGCCGGCCGCCGGGCATCCTTCGCGCTGGGTGATATTCCGGCGATCACGGCCGGGCCTGACCCGCGGCGCGCTGTCCCAGTGCCCTCTTCGCGCCGCGCCTGGCGGGCATCACCCGTCACGGGTGAGTCAGCCGCCGGCAACGGGCAGGCGCCGACGGCTCAGGTCAGCGCGCTGATCGCGTCGCCGATCAGCTTGGCCCCGATGACCAGGCACAGCACCGACATGATCACCGCGTTGTGCTGGCTCATCCAGTCCTTGACCCGGGCCAGCAGCTGCTGCGAGCGCTCGCCCAGGACCAGGTAGATCACGACCGGAGCCCCCACGCCGATGGTCCCGATCAGGGCGAAGATCAGGTAGGCGATGGCCTGCTCGGCTCCGGAGATGCCGGTCTGCGCGATCGCGGCGGCCCCGGCCACCGCGACGGTTCATCGCGCCGCCCGCGTACACGTTCTCCTCGACCGCATGCTCGAGGAACCCGGCCGGGGCCAGGATCGGGACGTCCCCGGTGACCACGCCCCGGACCCCGCCGAAGTGGTCGCCGTGGCTGTGGGTGTAGATCACCGCGGTCACCGGCCGGTCACCGCGGTGCTCCCGGTACAGCCCGAGCGCGGCCGCGGCCACCTCCGTCGATATCAGTGGGTCGATCACGATCACGCCGGTGTCGCCCTCCACCAGGGTCATGTTCGACAGGTCCAGGCCCCGCACCTGGTAGATGCCCTCGGTGACCTCGTACAGGCCCTGCTTGGCGCAGAGCTGGGACTGCCGCCACAGGCTCGGGTTCGCGGTGCCGGGACAGTCGCCAGCCAGGAACGCGAACACGTCGCTGTCCCAGACAACCCGCCCGGTGTCGTTCTTCACCACGCACGGCTTCAGCGACCCGATGAGCCCCGGTCGGCGTCATCGAAATCCGTGCGATCCCCGAACGGCAGGTCGTTCGCTGTCGGCACTCCTCATAGCTGACCATCGACGGCAGTCCCACTCTCACCGCTGGGCCCTGGCCGTATCGTCACCCGCGGCGGGTGGGACGGGGGCCGCGCCGTCAACCTCACATCGCGCCCGGCCAGGACCGACGGGACCGCCCGCAATGCCTCCCCCGCCGCTCAAAGATCGTGGAGACTTAGGTGCGTTATTTGACAAAAAGTCTCCACGATCAGGCGGGTGAGCGCCCGTGACGGCGGTTGTCGGCGAGGATGTCCCCGGGACGGGTGGTCACCTGGCCCAGCGGCTGCGCGCCGCGGCGCTCGGGCCGCGTGGCGGGGGCACAACCCGCCGCCGGGCGTCCGACGCGTTCCGGCTCGGCCTCGCGATCGTGGGGGTGGCGGTATCGATCCCGGTCATGCAGGCCAACTCGGCGGTTGAGCTGAACCTGGTGCGTTTCCTGAACCCGCCGCCCGCCGCGATCAGCTGGCTCGTCACCTCGGTCTTCTGGCTGGGCTCCGTGGGGGTCATCGCGGTCCTGGTCATCCTCGGGCTGCTGGTCCCGCGGCTGACCGCGGTCCGGTGGACCGCGCTGGCCGGCGTGCTGACCTGGGGCGTGTGCCTCCTGCTCGGCGCGGTGCTCGGGCCCGCGGCCGGGCGGCCGCCGGTCGCCGACCTGGCCGGCCTCAACGCCGGCTATCCGGTCACCCAGCTCGCGGTCACGATCGCGGTGACCGCGACCGCCCTGCCCTACCTCAGCCGGCCGCTGCACCGCCTGGTGGGGTTCGGGGTCGCGGTGGCGTCGCTCGCGGCGGTCGTGGGCGGCTCGGCCCTCCCGGTGAACGCTCTCTCCAGTCTGGCGCTCGGCTGGGGCGTGGCCGCCGCGCTGCACCTGGCCGTGGGGTCGCCGCTGGGCCTGCCGTCGGCGGCGGAGGTCGCCGGGTGGGTGTCCGGCCTGGACGTCACCGTGGCCGGCATCGCCCGGGCTCCCCGCCAGGTCTGGGGGGTCGAGCAGCTCACCGGGCGGGACGAAGCGGGCCAGCGGATCGAGCTGTCGGTCTACGGCCGGGACGCATCCGACGCCCGGATGCTGGCCAAGCTCTGGCGTTTCTGTTTCTACCGGGACTCCGGGCCGACCCTCATTCTCGACCGGCTGCAGCAGGTCGAGCACGAGGCCTACCTGACGCTGATGGCGGCGCGGGCCGGAGTCGGCGTGCCCGGCCTGCTCGCCGCCGGCCGCTTCGGGCCCAGCCGGGACGCGGCGCTGATCACCCGGCTGCCGGACGGGCCCGCCCTGCCGGAGGCGGATGACGCTGCCCTGACCGACGACACCCTCGACGAGATACTCCGGACCGTGCTGCGGCTGCGCCGGGCCGGTATCGCCCACGGGGCGCTCGGTGCCGACACCATCATCCTGGCTGGTGCGGGCGTGTGCCTGCGGGACTTCCGCCGCGCGTCCGCGGCGGCCCCGGCGGGCCGCACCGACGACGACCTCGCGGCCACGCTGGCCGCCACGGCGGTGGCTGCGGGCGTCGAGCGCACGGCCGCGGCGGCGGCCCGGGTGCTCGACGCCGACGCGGCCCGCGGCGCTCTGGTGCACCTCCAGCGCTCGGCCTTGGATCCGGTCACCGTGGACGCGCTGAAGCAGCACAAGGACCTGCTGCCGCAGTTGCGATCCGCCGTGGCCAAGGGGACCGGCATCGAGGTGCCGAAGCTGGCCGAGCTGAAGCGGGTGAGCTGGGCCAACCTGCTGTTCGGCCTCGGCTCGCTGGTCGGCGTCTGGCTGATCATCGGGCTGCTGTCCGACGCCCGGGGCTCGCTGGAAGCCATCAAGGGCGCCAGCTGGGGCTGGGTCACGCTGGCGTTCGTGCTCGCGCAGCTTCCCGTGGTCGCGGAGGGCTGGGCGCTCGTCGGCTCCGTGGTCGGCCAGCTGCCTTACGGACGGTGTGTGGCCCTGGAGACGTCGAACACGTTCACCGCGATGGTGGGCGGCGAGGTCGCAGTGTTCGCGGTCCGGGTCAGGTTCTTCCAGCGGCAGGGGTACGATTCCTCGGCCGCCGTGAGCTCGGGAGTCATCGCCTCGACCGCGAGCTGGATCGCCAAGACCGTGCTCTTCCTGATCGCCATCGGCTTCGCAGTAGGCAACTTTGGCCAGCAAGCGAACTCCGCCGCGCAGGACCATTCGACCGTCATCTGGATCGTGATCCTGGTCGTCATCGCGGCCGGACTCGCGCTGGCGCTGATCGGCCTGGTGCCCAGGCTCCGCCGGCTGGCGAGCCGCCGGGTCCGCCCCTATCTGGTCAGCATCTGGGCCAACGTCAAGGCGATCGCCGTCGAGCCGCGCAAGATCGTTTACGTCCTGGCTGGCTCGATCGGTTCCCAGCTGCTGGTGGCCCTGTCCCTGGGCGCGTCACTGCACGCGGTCGGACAGCAAGCGAGCCTCGCCACCATCATCACCGTAATCACCCTGGCCTCGATCGTGGGCGGGGCCGTGCCGGTACCGGGCGGCATAGGCGTCGTGGAGGCGGGCATGATCGCCGGGCTCACGAGCGCGGGCATCCCCCAGGATCAGGCCGTCGCGGCCGTGTTCATCCAGCGGCTGTTCACCGCCTACCTGCCCCCGATCTGGGGCTGGGTGACGCTGGCCTGGATGCGCCGCCGCGAGTACGTGTGACCGCCTGCGGGTCAGCTCCCGCTGCTTCTCTGCTCCCGCAGCAGGAGCAGGGCGGCGGCGGTGCCTGCCGCGCGGATCTGGCCGTCGCCGATGAGCGCGGGGACCTGGCTGAGCGGGATCCAGTCGATTCGCTCGGACTCGAAATCGGCCACGGGAGCGCCGCGGTAGTCGGCCCGGTCGGTCCAGTAGATGTGGTTGACCGAGTCGGTCAGGCCGGCGGACGGCTCCAGCCGCAGCAGCGGGCGCAGCCCCGCGGGCTCCCAGCCGGACTCCTTCAGCGCCTCGCGCGCGGCCGCGGCCACCAGGTCCTCGGCCGGGTCGCAGATGCCGGAGGGCAGTTCCCAGCCCCACGAGTCCGGGATGAAGCGGTGCCGCCAGAGCATCAGCACCCGGTCCCGCCCGTCCACCACGGCCGTGATCACGACCGGCGGAAGCCGCAGCAGGTAGTGGTCCAGGCGCCGCCCGCCGGGCAGTTCCACCTCGGCGAGGTTCAGCTGGAACCACGGGGTGTGCACGACCGGCTTCTCGCCCAGGTTCTTCCAGCCCATCCGTACCCTCTCCCGGCTTCGAGATCACTGTCCACCCGCCACGGGTGAGGCAGGGACCACCAGTCTCCCGGATGCTCGGTGTGACCGTCCGTATCACCGCTGGCCCGCGGCCAGACCATGCCTCACACCACTTGGCGACTGCGAATGCACGATTCGGCATCGACGCGAGACCGGCAGCAGAAGCAACAGGCCCCCAGTGGCGTGGCGTACCTGCGGCTGATTCTGCTGGCCGCCGCGATCGGGATCCCGGCCGCCTTCCTGGCCGCGGTGTTCCTGGCGTTCGTGCACTGGCTCGAGCACTGGCTGTGGACGGACCTGCCGCACGATCTCGGGGCGTCCACGCCGCCCTGGTACCTGGTGCTCGGGCTGCCGGTGGTCGGCGCGGGCGTCGTCATCGCCGCCCGGCTGCTGCTGCCCGGTGACGGCGGCCACCGGCCCCTGCTCGGGCTCAGCATGGCGCCGACGCCGCTGCGGGCCGGTCCTGGCGTGGCGCTGGCCGCGATCGGGACGCTGTGCTTCGGCCCCGTGCTCGGGCCCGAGGCCCCGCTGATCGCGCTCGGCTCGGTCGTCGGCATGACCGTGACGCTGTTCGTCAAGCTCGACGAGCGCGGCCAGGCGGTGCTGGGCACGGCGGGCTCGTTCTCCGCGATTTCGGCCCTGTTCGGCGGCCCCTTGGTCGCGGGCATGCTGATGGTCGAGGCCGGGGTGGGCATGGGATCCGCGCTGATCCCGGCGCTGCTGCCGGGCCTGGTGGCCGCGGCGATCGGCTACGTCATCTTCATCGGGTTCGGCAGCTGGGGCGGCCTGCACGAGACCGCGCTCACCGTGCCGGGCCTGCCGCCCTACCACCACGGCCTGCACCCGGGCGACCTCCTGATCGGCATCGGCGTGGGGGTCGCCGCCGCGCTGGTCATCAAGGGGGTCCGCCTGGTCGGCGGTGGCATTGAGGGCCTGGCCCACGGCCGGGGCAGGATGATTCTGCTGCTCGTGGCCGGCGGCCTGGCGGTGGGACTGCTGGCGCTGCTGGCCCGGGCCCTCGGCGCGAACTCCCAGGATGTGCTGTTCTCCGGGCAGTCCTCGGTGCCCAGCCTGGTGGAGCAGGGGTCGCTGAAGATCGTGCTGGTCCTGCTCGTGGCCAAGGCGCTGGGTTACGCGGTCAGCCTGGGCAGCGGTTTCCGCGGCGGCCCTGTGTTCCCCGCGATCTTCCTCGGGGTCGCGCTCTCGACGGTCGCAGAGATCGTCTTCGGCATCTCCCCCACGCTCGCGGTCACCGTCGGCACGGCCGCGGGCATGACCGCGATGACCCGGCTGCTGTTCGCGCCGCTGCTGTTCTCCGTGCTGCTGGTGGGCCCGAGCGGCCTGGAGACCATGCCGGCGGCCGTCCTGGCCGCGGCCACGGCCTGGGTCCTGATCGCGATCATCGATCCGCGCCCGGCCAAGCCGGCCGCTGACCCCAGCCCGGCGGGCCAGAGCACCGCATAGACCGAGCCTGCCGGGGCAGGCCAGTTGGGCTCCATGTTCTGGTCACGGGTACTCCATCCGGTCTGCATCGGGCCGCGCTGTGCTGGCCGCAGCAGAAAGGAGCCAGGCATGAGCACCCGCTTCGCGGCGGCCAGCATCAACGGTTTCCGGCCTGATCATCTCGCCGGCGACATCATCCTGCCGGAGGATCCGGAGTACGAGGACGCGCGGCGGGTCTGGAACGGCATGATCGACCGGCACCCGCGGGCGGTGATCCGCGCCCGTACCGTCGGTGACATCGCCGCGACCGTGCGGCTGGCCCGCAAGCACGGGCTGCCGCTGGCGGTGCGCGGAGGCGGTCACAGCGTGGCCGGCCACGGGACGGTCGACGGCGGCCTGGTTCTCGACCTCGGCGGCCTCAGGGAGGTCGAGGTGGACGCCCGGCGGCGGACCGTCCTGGTGCAGCCCGGCGCGAGGCTCGCCGACGTGGACCGGGCCAGCCAGGAGCACGGGCTCGCGGTCCCGCTAGGTGTCGTGTCAGGGACCGGCGTGGCCGGGCTGACCGTGGGCGGCGGAATCGGCTGGCTCACCCGCAGGCACGGGCTGACCGTCGACAACCTGATCGCCGCCGATGTGGTCACGGCCTCCGGCGAGACCGTCCGGGCCAGCGAGACCGAGAACGCGGACCTGTTCTGGGGCGTGCGCGGTGGGGGCGGCAACTTCGGCGTGGTCTCGTCGTTCACCTACCGGGCCCACCCCCTCGGGCCGGGCGTGTTCGCCGGGACGCTCATCTACCGCCAGCCCGGCTGGCCGGCGGCCCTGGCCGCCTACGAGGCGTGGACCCGGGACCTCCCGGACGCGCTCGGGTCCATCGTCTCGTTCATCATGCCGCCCGCGGACTGGGATCTGGGTGACCAGACGCTGATGCTGCTGGCCTTCGCCTGGGCCGACCCCGCCGCCGGGGAGGGTGCCGCGGCGGTGGACCGGCTGAAGCGCGCCGCGCCGCCCGACGCCGAGGTCATCGAGCCGGTCCAGTGGACCTCCTGGCAGTCGTCGGTCGATGACCTTTTCCCCCGGGGCGTCCGCGCCTACTGGAAGAACACGTCGTTCGACCGGCTCGACGCCGAGGTGGCAGGCGCCCTGATCCGGCGGGGGACCGAGCAGACCTGGCCGGGGACCGGGTTCGACATCCATCACCTGGGCGGCGCGTTCGGGCGGGTGCCGCAGGACGCCACGCCGTTCCCCAACCGGGCCGCGCGGTACTGGCTCAACGTCTACGGCTTCTGGGCCGATCCCGCCGATGACCCGGCCCGCGTGGCGTTCATCCGCGGCGTCGCCGCCGACATGGAGCCGTTCGCCACCGGCGGCCAGTACGTGAACTTCATGTCGGCCGAGGACGCCGACGGCCCGGGGCCCGCCTTCGGCCCGGGGACCGGCGAGCGCCTGGCCCGGCTCAAGCTGCGCTACGACCCGGACAACGTATTCCGCGGGAATCATAAGATCACAGCGGGCTGACCGGGGAACACGGCCGCCGGCCACCGCGGGGGCGTCATCCTCGGCGAGGATGACCGCGAGTCTCCGGCATGTTTCAGCGGATATGGGCAAGAACGGCACGTCGGTCTGGTATGCGTGGTGCATGCGGCGTTTCGACAGCACCTGCGTCCTGGTCACCGGCGGCAGTCGCGGCATCGGCGCCGCGGTGGCCCGGCGGTTAGCCGCCGAGGGCGCGACCGTCGCCGTCACCTACCTCAGTAACGCCGCAGGCGCCCGGTCGGTGGTAGCCGAACTCACCGACGCTGGCCACACGGCCTTCGCGCTCCAGGGCGATGTGCGGGACCGGGCCGCGACGCAGGCCGTGGTGGCCGAGGCCGCGGAGCGCATGGGCGGCCTCGACGTGGTGATCAGCAACGCGGGCGTGGAGTACTTCGGCCCGCTGGCCTCGATCACCGAGGAGGACTTCCGGCGCGTCTTCGACACCAACGTGGCGGGCCAGCTGTTCGTGGTGCAGGCCGCGGTGCCGCTGATGACCCACGGGGGCCGGATCGTGCTGATGTCCTCGGTCAGTGCCGGCATCGCGGTCTTCGAGCACAGCCTGTACGCGGCCAGCAAGGCCGCGGTCCGGGCGCTGGCCCAGAACCTCGCGCCCGAGCTGGCCGCCCGCAACATCACCATCAACGCGATCGCCCCCGGCGGCACCAGGACCGACATGGCCGCCGAGCACGCCCCGCATTACACCCATCCGCTGCTGCGCGGCGTGGACCTGCCCGGGGGCACGGCCATCGCCCTGCACAGCGCGCTGGGCCGCCTGGCCGACCCCGACGAGGTCGCGGCCGCGATCGCGTTTCTCGCCTCGCCGGACGCCGCCTACGTCAGCGGGTCGACCATGCCCGTAGACGGGGCCTGGACCTAGTCCGCTCCCTCGACCAGGATCAGGCTGCCGGTGGAGACGCGCTGGCGGATGGCCAGCGCCGCACGGTACTCATCGGAGGAGTACCAGCGCCGGGCGTGGTCGGCGCTGGGGAACTCGGTCACGATCATGCGGTGCGGCTGCCAGGCGCCCTCCAGCGTCTCGTGTTTCCCGCCCCGGACCAGGAACCGCCCGCCGTAGGGCTCGAGGGTGCCAGGGACCAGCGCGACGTATTCCTGGTACGCCTCCCGGTCGTGCACGTCGATGTCGGCGATCACGTACGCGGTCATGTGTATCCCTTCTAGCTCGTGACCCAGGCGAGGATGTGGTCGTTGACCTCGCCCGGCTTCTCCAGGTGCAGGAAGTGGCCCGCTCCGTCGATCACGGCCATCCGCGAGGCGGGGGCGAGCAGGCGCTCCGCGCCGCGGGCCAGCTCCACCAGCACGCAGCCGTCGGTGGCCCCGTGCAGGTACAGGGTGGGCTGCGGCGCCTGGCGGCCGGCCGCCTCCTGCTCGCCCGCGTAGCGGGCCGCCCCGGCGGCGGGCGCGGCGGCGTCGCCGGCCGCCCGGGTGTAGCCGGTCGCGGCCCGGTAGTAGCCGAGCGCGGCGGCCAGGTTGGCGGGCTCGCGCAGGGACTCCTTGACCCGGGCCAGGTGGCCGGCGGCCGCGAAGCCGGGTGACCAGTCGCGCCAGAGCCCGTCCAGGAACGCCATCCCGTCGCGGGCCACCACCGCGTCGGCCATGCCGTGCGGGTCCCGGAACATGAAGCTGTAGAAGAACCGCTTGAGCTGCTCGTAGTCGCTGAACAGCACCGGGTCCAGGGCGGCGGGCGGCACGGCCAGGGTCACCAGCCGCCGCCACCGGTCCGGCGCGAAGGCGCCCGCCCCGTACGCGGTCTCGGCGCCCCAGTCGTGCCCAATCAGCACGGCGTCCCCGTCCCCGCCCAGGACCTCGTGCAGCGCCACCGCGTCGGCGACCAGCGCGCCGATCTGGTACGCGCCGTCGGCCGGGATCGCGGTGGGCGCGTAGCCGCGGGTGAACGGGGCCACCGCGTGGAAGCCCGCGCCGGCCAGGGCCGGCAGCAGGTGCTCCCACGTGTGGGCGCAGTCAGGAAACCCGTGCAGGCAGAGCGCGAGCGGACCCGAGCCCGCCTCGAGCAGCCCGAACTCCAGATCGTTGGCCCGGACCGTGGTCGTGCGCACAGAAACCGAGGCAGCCATGCCGTTACGCTATCCAGCGCCCGCGCGGCCGTCGCTACGGGCCGGTGCCGCGCCGGCCGACGAGGTGGAACAGGCGGCTCAGCAGCCGGTAGGGATCGCGCCGGCTGGCCTGGAGCTCGACCTCGAGGGCCTGGTCATCGTGCCCGGCACCGAACCGCTCCGGGGTCCAGCTGTCGGTGAACAGGCGCACCCCGTACCAGGCGATCCGCTCGACGCCGCGGCCGGCCAGCAGCGCGGTGAGGTCCTCGACGGTGTCGGCCCTGGTGGCCAGGCCGAGCCCGTTGACCTGGCGGTCGGTGTCGAACGCGGCCAGCGCCCCGGCCCAGTTTCCGTCCAGGGCCGGGCGGGTGGCCAGGGCCCGGGCGTTCTTGGCCACGAGCGAGACGATGCCGCCCGGTTCGGCCAGGTCCGCCAGCGCGGCCACGAACGGCCGCGGGTCGTCGACGTACATGATCACGCCGTGGCACAGCACACCGGCGAACCTGGCCCCGCCCAGCGCGTCGCGCGCCTCCTCGGCGCCGGCCCGGACCACGCGGACCCGGCCGGCTACCTCGGCAGGCTCGCTGGCCAGCCGGGCCTCGGCCTTCGCGAGCATGGCCTGCGACGGGTCCACGATCGTCACCTGGTAGCCGTCACGGGCGAGCGGAACCGACTGGTTCCCTCCCCCGCCCCCGACATCGACCAGCGCGGCCGGCGGCCGGGGCAGGTGGTCGCGCAGGTGAGAACCGATCACGTGGGTGCGCACCCGTCCGCGCAGCGTCCCGTAGTGGGCGTCCACGAACCGCTCGGCCAGCGGGGCCCACGGGTCGTCAGCCGCCATGACCCCAGTCTGCCAACGAGTGTCACCCCACCGGGAAGATGATGTGATGTTGTTTCAGGAGTGAAGCTAGGTGGCCGACGGCCAGATATATCGGCACAGGCCAGGAAAAGAGCAGGATGGAC
The DNA here is from genome assembly GCA_963844655.1 of uncultured Actinomycetota bacterium. Lineage (GTDB taxonomy): Bacteria > Actinomycetota > Actinomycetes > Streptosporangiales > Streptosporangiaceae > JASHPR01. Next base: position 1,226,658 of record CAWJPA010000004.1, read on the forward strand.
GAGACCGCGATCACCGCCGCCGGCGCGATCGACACGTTTCTCGTGCTGCTGATCGGCATCGGGCCCAAGCTCGCGCTCGTCCCGTACCTGGAGTACACCGCGGCGCTTGACGACGACACCAAGCGGCGCGTGCAGCGGAAGATGCTGGTCACCGCAGCCACGGTGGCCGTCGCGCTGATCGTGACCGGCGAACTGCTGCGCGGGCTGCTGCACTTCTCGGTCGCCTCGCTGTCGATCGCGGGCGGCATCATCCTACTCGTGCTCGCGGTCTGGATGGTGCTCGGGCAGTCGAACGACGGCCATCGCACCGAGGGCAAGGACCCGATGCAGCTCGCCCAGTTCCCGCTGGCCGTGCCCTACCTGCTGAACCCGGTGGGCATCGTCGGCCTGGTGACGATCTCCGCCGAGGCCGAGTCGATCGGCGTCCTCGCGCTGGCGGTCGGCATCCTCGCGGTGGTCCTGCTGATCGACGTCGTGGTGTTCCGCTGGGCCAGCAAGATCAGCGCCAGGCTGGACGAGAACCGGATGCTGGTCACCGAGAAGGTCTTCGGCTTCCTCATCGCCGCGATTGCCGTGCAGCTCATCCTCGACGGCCTGGCCACGGCCGGGATCATCGGGCCGATCACGCACTGAGGTCAGCACCGGCCAGGCGGACATTTGCCGTGGGGGTCAGCTCCACGGGAGCTGCATACGGTCCGCTCGTCGCCTGCACACCGGCGCGGCATGCTGCGGAGCAGGAGCCCCGGGATTGCGGGCTGCGCCGGCGCAGGAACTGGGAACGCGATCGTGCACACGGACATGGAGGAACGCGCGGCAGGGCCTCCGCGCGAGGACGCTGCCGGGGACCACGTGCGCCCTGCCGTGATGTTCCGGTGGGGTGTCTACGTGAGCCTGGGCGCGCTCGCCGTTCTCGCGGCGGCCGCCGCGGTCTACACCACCCGGGCGGTGCTGATCCGGGTGCTCATCGCCCTGTTCATCGCGGTCAGCCTGGACCCGGCCGTCCGCATGCTGACCCGCTGGGGCATGCGCCGCGGGATGGCTGTGCTGGTCATCTTCCTCATCGCGAGCGGCCTGGTGGCGGCGTTCATGGTGTCGGTCATCCCGGCACTTGTCCACCAGTTCGAGACCCTGGTGCAGGACTTCCCCGGCTACCTGGCCAGCCTCCAGGACCGCTCCGCGCGGTTCCGCGGCCTGAGCGACCGCTATCACCTCACGGGCCGGATCCAGGACCTGCTCGCGGACCTGCCCGGCCAGCTCGGGGGCGGGCTGCTCGGGTTCACCAGGCGCCTGTTCGGAGCGCTGTTCTCGACGCTGACCGTGGTGGTGCTCACCATCTACTTCATGGCCGACCTGCCGCGCCTCCGGCACGGCGTGATGCGGGTCTTCCCCCGGGTTCACCGGGCCAAGTTCGGCCGGATCGCCGACGTGATGGTCGACAAGGTCGGCGCGTACATGATCGGCAACCTGCTGATCTCCCTCGCGGCCGGGGTGGCGGCGTTCGCCGTCTTCACCGCGCTGGGGGTGCCGTTCGCGGTGCCGCTGGCCCTGGCCGTGGCGCTGTGTGACCTGATCCCGATGATCGGCGCCACACTCGGCGCGGTGATCGGCGTGCTGGCCACGCTGCTCACTACCGAACTCTGGCCGGCCACCGTGATCGTGGCGATCTTCTTCGTGGCCTACCAGCAGCTCGAGAACTACCTGATCGCGCCGCGCATCCTGCGGCACACCGTCAGCCTCAGCGCGGCCGCGGTGCTGCTGGCCGCGCTGATCGGCGGCACCGTCCTGGGCCTGGTCGGCGCCCTGATGGCCATCCCGGTCGCCGCCGCCCTGAAGGTCGTGCTGGCCGAGCAGCTGCACGCCCGCGACGCCGCCGACCCCGCCGCGGATCCGCAGGTTGACTAGGCCCGCGGCCCAGCGGGGACAGGCCAGGGCAGGACGGTGAGACCGGGCCACTGCCGCCGCCAGCGCTCGGTCTTGGCCTGGTAGACCTGCCGGGGCGCGAGCACGGGGTTGGGGCGCACGACGAGGTTGAACACATCGGCGAGCCCATGCGGGGCATACACGCGCCACCGCCCGCCAGGTTCCACGCGCACCCCGAGGCAGGCGGTGGTGGCCTCATAGGAGTCGATCGCCGCCTCGGTGGACTCATGCGGCGGGCAGGGCCGGCCGAACTTCTGCTCGTACCACAGGTGCACGCGAGCCTGGTTGCGGATCTGCACCGGTGCGGGCAGCCCGGCGAAGACCTTCTGCCCGGCCCGGATGATCACGTCCTCGGCCTCCCAGGACAGGTCAGAACCGTCGAAGTAGGCCAGATCGTAGTCGAGGATGCCCGCCTCGGGCTCCTGGCCGGTGACCACATTCCACACCGTCTGGTACAGGCAGCCGGCGACCAGGTACCAGCCGGGCAGGCCCATCGCCGCCGACCGGGTGAGAACGTCGGTCAGCGTATGGTTACGCCGCAGCGCCGCCGTGAACTGGGTCATCTGCTCATCAAGAGGAAGCCGGCCGAGCCGCATCCTGACTGTCTACCAGCCCGCCTGTGGTGGGGCCGTCAGCAGACCGCGCGGACGGCGTCGGACAGCAGCTCGAGACCCTGGTCGAGCTCGGCGTCGGTGATGGTCAGCGGCGGCAGCAGCTTGACCACCTCGCCCTCGGGGCCCGCGGTTTCCGCCAGCAGGCCGCGCTCGAAGGCGGCGGTGCTCACCTTCGCGGCCAGCTCGCCGTGCTCGAAGGCCAGGCCGTGGGCCAGGCCCAGGCCGCGGGGGGTCAGCGCGGTGCCGGGGACGGACTGGGCCAGGGTGGTGAGCGCGGCGGTGACCCGCTGGCCCTTGGCCTGGGTGGCGCGCTGCAGCGCGTCGTCCTGCCAGTAGGCCCGCAGCGCGGCGGTGCCGGTGACCAGCGCCGGGTTGACGCCGCGGAAGGTGCCGTTGTGCTCGCCTGGCTCCCAGATGTCGAACTCCGGGCGGATCAGGGTGAGCGCGAGCGGCAGGCCGTAGCCGCCGATGGACTTGGACAGGCAGACGATGTCCGGGGTGATGCCCGCGGTCTCGAAGCTGAAGAACGGGCCGGTGCGGCCGCAGCCCATCTGCACGTCGTCGACGATGAGCAGGATGCCGTGCCGCTGGCAGAGCCCGGCCAGGCCGCGCAGCCATTCCGGCCGGGCCACGTTGACGCCGCCCTCACCCTGGACCGTCTCCACGATCACCGCGGCCGGCCGGTCCAGCCCGCTGCCCCGGTTCTCCAGCAGGCACTCGAGCCAGAGGAAATCGGGCATCTGCCCGTTCAGGGCGCGGTCAAAGGGAACCGGCGTGGCGTGGGCCAGCGGCAGGCCGGCCCCGCCGCGGTGGAACGAGCTTCCCGTGACCGAGAGCGCGCCCAGCGTCATGCCGTGGAAGGCGTTGGTGAACGTGATCACCTCGGTGCGGCCCGACACCTTGCGGGCCAGCTTCAGCGCGGCCTCGACGGCGTTCGCGCCCCCGGGGCCGGGGAACTGCACCAGGTAGTCCAGCTGCCGGGGCCGCAGCACAATCTCGTCGAAGGCGGTCAGGAAGTCGCGCTTGGCGGCCGTGTGCATGTCCAGGGAGTGGATGACCCGGTCGCCGGCCAGGTAGTCCAGCAGGGCCTGCTTGAGCACCGGATTGTTGTGGCCGTAGTTCAGCGCGCCCGCCCCGGCGAAGAAATCCAGGTACCCGCGCCCGTCCTCGTCGTAGAGCCAGCTGCCGCAGGCCCGGTCGAACACCGCAGGCCAGGCGCGGCAGTAGCTGCGCACGGCGGACTCACGTGTGGCAAAGATGTCCATGATTGTCACGAGTTCCTGTTCGGGATGGCGGGCCGCTGGGATCGGGACTCCGGCTGCTCTTCCGGCGGCCAGTGCGGCGCGGTCAGCGGGTCCGGTCCCTCCCGCGGCGGCGCGGGGGCCGCGTCCGGCGGCGGCCACTGGGGCGCGGTCAGCGGATCTGGCCGGGACTCGGGCACCGCGGCGAACTCGGGCCGGGCCTGCGGAGCCGGCCGCCGCTTCGGCAGCGGGCGGGGGGTGGCCTGTGCCTGCGGCGGAGCTGCGGGGGCCGCCGGCCGGGGCGGAGGGGGCGGGCGCCGCGGCGCAGCGGCCGGCGCGGGCCGCCTGATCGCGGCGTTGGCGGCGGGGTTGCCCAGCCACCGCGAGCCCGGCGGGAGGTGCTCGCCCTTCATCAGGAACGAGTCGGCCTCGAGCACCGCGCCGTCACCCATGGTCACCCCGTAGTGGACAAACGCGCCGGTCCCGATCGTGCACCGGTCGCCGACCGCGATGTAGTCGGACTTGAACGCGCCCCCTTCCAGCGAGTGGCCCTGCAGGATGCAGCCCGCGTTGAGCGTGGCTTCGCTGCCGATCCGGACCAGGGTCCGCTCCACGATCGAGCAGCCGTCGTCGAACACGCGGCGGCCGACCCGCACCCCGAGCAGGCGCCAGACCACGCTCTTGAACGGGGTTCCGCTGAACATCTGGATGTACGCGATGGACGGGACCTTCCAGAACCGCTCGTGCCGCCAGAACGGCGGCTCGTAGATCGAGCAGAACCTCGGCCGCATCGGGCGGAACCTGGTGACCGCGCGCTCGACCAGCGCGAAGTAACCCACCGTGAAAGCCAGCATGACCAGCACGGACGCGGCCGAGATCAGCGCGTCGCCGACCAGGTCGCCATGCAGCAGCAGGGTGCCGCCGCGGAACCGGAGCCGGAGGGCACCGCGCAGCGGGAACCAGGCGCCGGCCCGCAGCGGGAGGAGGGCGACGAGCGCGATCCCGGTCAGGTAGAGCCAGCGGACCAGCAGATGCAGGCCGGCGGTGGCCGTGTTGTGCCGGTTCTTGGCCTTGAGCTGGCGCCGCCGCCGGCGCGCGATGTTCAGGTGGTCGAACCGGTGATCCCGCTGCACCGAGCGGGGGATCTCGAAGCAGGGCGAGCCGAGCAGGCCGACACCCTGGCGGACCGGCCCGGCCACCGGGATCATGACCTTCGTGGCCAGCAGGCAGTCGTCACCGACCCGCCCGCCCGCGGGGTAGACGATGCCGTTGCCCAGGAAGTTGCGGGCCCCGATCACGGTCGGCACGACCCGGAACGAGGTGCTGGAGAACTCGGCGTTGATCAGGGCCAGGCCGTCGGAGACCATCGTGCCCGTGCCCACCACGCTGAGCCTGGGCATCTCGTGCTTGACCTCCATGCCGAAGTTCGAGCCGGTCTGCTCGACCGGCTTCAGCCGGTAGCCGATCAGGCCCAGGTAGCGGACCGCGGCCGAGCTGTCCCCGAACAGGTTGTTGAAGAACGCCACGTTCGTCGACCGGGAGATGAAGCGCTGCAGCCCGTGGTGGAGGCCGTACAGGGGATAGACCCGGCCCGGCCGCAGCAGCGGGCTGAGCAGCCGCCCCGCGGTGCCCGCGACGACGAGCCCGGCCACGATGACGCCGAGGAACACGACCCCGGCGACGGCCAGCACCTCCGCGTAGAAGATCCAGTTCGTGATCTCGACCCGGCCCAGGGTGGCCCGCCCGAGGTCCACCCGGCCCAGGTTGAACCGCCCGAAACGCAGCCGGGTGCCCAGGTCGACCATGCCGATGTGCAGCCGGGCGAGCCCGCGCTCGGCCAGCGAGGGCCGGGACAGCAGCAGGCTGGCCACGGCCGCCGACACGGGGCCGGCCACGGCCAGCAGCAGCACCAGCCGGCTCAGGCTGTACCAGATCCGGCGCAGGGCGCCGCAGCGGGCGGGCGCGACCGTCCGGTAGTCGTCATCGGGGCCGGCGGGCACAGCGGGCGAGCCGTGCCAGCACTCGCCGGCCGGGACCGCCTGCCCGGGGAGCAGCGCGGAGGCATGCCCGATCTGGGCCCCGTCGCCCAGGGCGGCGTGGATGTCGATGACCGTGTGCTCGCCGACGAAGATTCCGCGGCCCAGGGTCACGGGGCCGGTCTCGATCACGCCGGCGCGGGCGTGGTAGCCGCTGACGTGGACGTCCTTGCGGATCACGCTGTCCGCGCCGATCGTGACCAGGTCGGTGCAGACCGGCGCGTGCGTGGTGAAGATCACCGTGCGGCGGCCGATCCTGGCCCCGAGCATCCGGAAGTACAGCGTGTACAGCGGGGTGCCGACGACCATCCGGGCCAGCGGGTTGGCCACGATCATCGTCTTGACCAGCCAGAACCGGAAGTAGGCCAGGCTCCACACCCGGATGCGGCGCGGCTTCCACCGGCCGATCAGCAGCCATTTCGCGATGACCGGCGCCAGGCCCATGGCCAGCAGCCCGCCGCCGCCGAATACGACCAGGCGCAGGTAGATGCCGAGCGCCCCGTGACCCGCGGCGGCCCAGGCCGCCCCGGCGTCCACGGCCAGGGAGAACCCGGCGAGGTAGGCGGCGAACGCCAGCAGCTGCAGCGTGCCGCACACCCAGAACCGCGGCTTGCTCGCCGACGCCGGGGCCGGGCCGGGTGCGGCTGGCAGCGCCCGCGGCGCCGGGACAGATCCCGCGGCCGGGCCCGGTCCGGCCACCGCGGTGGCCAGCCGGCGCACGGTCGGGTGCAGGTAGATGTCCTTCATCGAGACCGGCGGCACGTCGCCGCGCTCCCGGATCGCGGCACTGAACCGGGCCATCAGCAGCGAGCTGGCGCCGAGCTCGTCGAAGAAATGGCCGTCGACCGAGATGGTGCCGGTGTCGAGCACCTTGGCCAGCTCCTCGGCGAGCGCCCGCTCCGCGCCGGTCACCGGGGCGGCGTGATCGCCCGCGGTGGCCACGGCCCGGGGACCGCGCGGCGCGGGCAGGCTCTTGCGGTCAGCCTTGCCGCTGGGCAGCATCGGGATGACCGGCAGCTCGTCGAGGTAGGCCGGGACCATGTAGCGCGGCAGCCGCTGGCGCAGGAAGGCGAGCACCCGCCCGGCGTCCACCGGCGCGGAGCCGGGCCGCTGGCTGACGTAGGCGGCCAGCTCCACCACATCCGGCGCGGGCCGGTGGGTGCTGACCACGGCCTGCGCGATGCCCGGCACCCGCAGCAGCACGGACTCGATCTCGGTCAGCTCGATCCGGTAACCCCGGATCTTGATCTGGGTGTCGATGCGCCCGTGATGCTCGATCGCGCCCTCGGCATTGACCCGGCCCAGGTCACCGGTCCGGTAGATCCGGCCGGACGGGTTGTTCGGGATGCCAAGGAAGTCGGGGATGAACGCGCGCTCGGTGAGGTCCGGCCGGTTGAGGTAGCCCCGGGCGAGCCCGATGCCGGCGATGCCGATCTCCCCCATCGCGCCGGGCGGCAGGGCGGCGTCGGCGTCGGGGTCGAGCACCACCGCGGCGTAGGACGGCAGCGGCACCCCGATCGTCACCGGCCGGCCGGGGTGCACCAGCGTCCAGGTGGCGGTCACGGTGGCCTCGGTCGGGCCGTAGACGTTGAGGAACCGCCGGCCGGGACGGTACCAGCGGGCGACGAGATCCTGCGGGCACGGCTCGCCGGACACCAGCAGGAAGCGCAGCCGGGGCAGGTCCTCGTCCAGCGTGGCGAGCAGGGTCGGCACGCAGCACAGCGCGGTGACCCGGCGGTCCCGCAGGAACGCGTGCAGCTCGCGGCCGAGCACCCGGTCCCCGTCCGGCTTGGGCACGAGCGTGGCCCCGGCCATCCAGGGCACCCAGATCTCCTCGACCGAGAAGTCGAACGCGATCGTCATGCCCTGGTAGACCCGGTCCTTGCAGGCGATCCCGTACACCTCGTCGGCGACCCTGATGAAGTTGCAGATGCTGGCGTGCTCGACCGCGACCCCCTTGGGCCGCCCGGTCGAGCCCGAGGTGTAGATGACGTAGCAGAGGTCGCCGGCGGGCTGGCCGGCCTCGTCCTCGCCGAGCCGGTCCTGGCTCAGCCGGCCGACCTCGTCCTGAACCTGGTCCAGGTACACCAGCGGGGCCGTGTCCCCCAGCGGCGCGATGCGCTCGGCCAGGTGCGAGCGGGACAGCACCAGCCGCACCCCGGCGTCGGACGCGATGTAGCCCAGCCGGTCCGGGGGGAACCCGGCGTCGAGGGGCACGTACGCCGCCCGGGCCTTGAGCGCGGCCAGCATGCCGATGTACCCGTCCACAGCCCGGTCGGACAGCAGGCCAATCCGGTCTCCCGGCCGCACGCCGCGGCCCACCAGGAACCGGGCCAGCTGGTTGGCCAGCCCGTCCAGCTCCCCGTAGGTCAGCGCCACGTCCAGCGTGTCGACCGCGAGGTGACTGTCCCAGCCCACCAGGTGCAGCCAGTCACAGCGCCGCTCGAACAGCTGCTCCAGGCGCTCGCCCTTACGCCACCGGATCGCGTTGTCGTACCCGGGGCAGGTCAGGACCCGGTCGGTGACCGGGCTGCGCTGCTCCTGATCGTCATGCTCTTCGGCACGCGAGCGCGCGTCAGGCGCTGCGTCGCGAACATCCGCGACCAATATCCCTCACGTCCCGTCGGCCACGCCGACAGTCGACGCCTCAGGCCACGGCGCAGCGCAGAGTCACCGCGGACAACAGGCAGTGTCCGAAAGGTCACAATTCATGGGGCCGGGCACGGTGTTCTGGTCGAGCGGGGTGACCAGCCACGGGAGAGATCATGGGCCAGGTTTCTTAGATCTCCCCGGATGTCTCCGGCGATCTAGCTGAAAGCTGCTCTGCGTCGCCGCTGAGCGCCCGCACGAACCCGGGCCTGATGACCGCGACGGCCGCCATGATCAGCAAGAGCAGCAGCGCCGTGGCCGCGGTGGTCCAGCCCAGCCCGATCCTGTCGATGACCGGGCCCTGGAGCAGCGAGCCGACCGGGTAGCCCACCCCGAGGGCGACCAGGTAGAACGCGAGGATCCGCCCCCGGTAGGCCTGCGGCGCCCGCAGCTGGACCACGGTCGAGAGCCCGGACAGCACCCCGATGTACACCAGCCCGACGACGAACAGCCCCACCGCCCCCTGCCAGGGCTGCTGGGCGGCGCCGTAGCCGGTCAGCACGACCGGGAGCAGGATCAGGCTCACGGTGAGCACACGGCCCCGGCCGACGCGGGCGGCGAGCGGCGCGAGGGCCAGCGCCCCGGCCACGGCCCCGACGCCCTGGGCGGTGGTGAGTACGGCCGTGGTCTGCGCGACCGCGGTGGCGCCGCCCTGGGTCAGGTGCCTGGCCATGACCGGGACCAGCGCGATGAACGGCGAGGCGAGCACGGCCACCACCGCGATCGTGGTGATCGCGGCCCAGCAGGACGGCTCGCGCCGGGCCGCGGCGAACCCCGAGCGGAGCGAGGCGAACAAGCCGGCCGCCCGCCCGGTGGGCGGCGCCAGGCGCACGAACGCGAGCGCCACCACGACCACGAGGAACGAGATGGCGTTCGCCACGAACGCCATCGGGTACCCGAACGCCGCCACCGTGGCCCCGGCCAGCGCCGGGCCAACGATGCGGCCGAGGTTGAACTGGGCCGAGTTGAGGGAGATGGCAGCCAGGAAGTTCGACTGCGGCACCAGGTCCGGCAGGATGGCCTGCTGGAACGGCCCGATCACGGCGGATGCCGCGCCCTGCACCGTGACCAGCGCGACGAGCGCGAGCGGGCTGTCCAGGCCCTCGGCCACGAGCACGGCGAGCACCACGGCGGTGGCGGCCGCGGCCGCGTTCCCACCGATGAGCACCGGCCGCCGCGGCAGCCGGTCGGCCAGCGCGCCGCCCACCGGCGACAGCAGGCCCAGCGGCAGGAACGCCCCGGCGGCCACCAGCACGGCCCAGGTCGCCTGCCCGGTGTCCGAGATGACCAGGGCGCCGACCGCGACGGTCTGCATCCAGGACCCGATGGTCGACACCAGCCCTGCGGTCCACAGCAGCGTGAAGGCCCGGTGCCGGAACGGGCGCAGCGAGGAGAAGCCCCGGGCGGGCGGCCCGTCGGCGGGACCGCCGTCCGGGGGCAGGCCTCCCGGTGCCGGGCCGTCCGCTGGCTCCTGGCCGCCAGCCTGCGCCCGCCCGTCGATCGGGTTCGGGCCGTCGTCCGGCTCCGGGCACGGCGAGCCGGCGTAGCGCTCAGCTCGCCTCATGCCGACAAACTACCGGGTTATTGGTTCGGTTACCGAACCTCAAGGGCCGGCAACCGGCCAAAGGACGCTACAGCCAGTCCTTCCGCCGGAACAGGACGTAGAGCGCGCTGGCGGCGACGACCATGATGGCAACGGAGGCGTATACGCCCCATTGCTTGCCGAATCCGGGGTAGGGCACGTTCATCCCGTAGAAGCCGGTGACGAGCGTGGGCACCGCGATGATCGCGGCCCAGCTGGTCACCTTCTTGGTGATCACGTTCAGCCGGTTGCCCTGGATGGTCAGGTTGGTCTCCAGGATCGTCGTGACCAGGTCCCGCAGGCTCTCGGTCCACTCGGTGGCGCGCAGCACGTGGTCGTAGACGTCCTGGAAGTACGGATGCAGGGACACGTCGATGATGTGCAGGTCGCGGCGCATCAGGGTGTTGACCACCTCGCGCATGGGCAGCACCACCCGGCGCAGCAGAACTAGGCTCTTGCGCAGCTGGAAGCTGCGCCGCTGCACCTCGCGGTCCATGGGGACGTCGGAGAACAGCTGGTCCTCCAGGCTCTCGATGGACTCGTCCAGAGCCTGCACGGCCGCGAAGTGCTCGTCGACGATGAAGTCGATCAGCCCGTGCACCAGGTAGCCGACCCCGTGCTTGGCCAGGTCCTCGCTCGAGTCCCAGCGGTCGGTCACCGCGCCGATGTCGAGCCCGTCGTCCTTGCGCACGGTGATCAGGGCCCGCTCGGTGATGAACGCGGACAGCTCGCTGGTGGCCAGCGCGCCGGTCGCGCCGTCCAGGTGCACGCCGTAGGCGGTGAGGAACAGGTGGGTGCGGTAGCGGTCGAGCTTGGGCCGCTCATGGTCCAGCACGGCATCCTCGATGGCCAGCGGGTGCAGGCCGAACTCGTCGCTCAGCACCGACAGGTCGTCGTGGCTCGGGTCGCGCAGGTCCAGCCAGACGACGGTGTCGGGCTCGGCGAGCTTGTCGCTGATCGCAGAGACCGCGAACCCCTCGGCCTCCAGGGCCCCGTTGCGGTACAGCCGGGTCCTGGCCTGGCACTTGGTCGGCGTGTCCGCGGAGATCGCCGAGGCCACCAGGGTGTCCGGGTCCCGGCCGCGGAAGGTGCGGCCCCCGGGGGGGTCGGGCTGCGCTGCAGTCATCGGAGTCCTCCCGCGGCGGTCAGCAATAGCGTCGCCGCACCGGCCAGCCAGCGTGCAGCCGATGCCACCAAGAGGTGGCCTGAAGGTCGTGGGTGATGCCGCAGTGCCGATAGTACGGGTCCGGGCAGCGGAAGGGGCGGACCGCCTTACGGTCGGCCCGCCCCGGATCCCGGCGCAGTCAGCGGTGCGGGGCGTTCGGCGCCTCGGCGGCATACGGCTGAGCCCCGGCCGCCTGTGGCTGGGTCCCGGCCTGCGACGATGCCCCGGCCTCAAGCTGCCACGGTCCTGTTGTCTGCGGCGGCGTTCCGGCCGTCTGCGGCGGGTATGGCGCACCCGCGGCCCGCGCACCGGCCGGCCCGGGCCCGGCGGGCGTGAGCAGCATCCAGGCGGCCGACGCGATCAGCGCGACGATGAAGATGCAGTAGATCCAGAACGCCGGGGTGAGCGCCGGCGCTGATCGTGAGCCCGGCCTGGGACGCCTGCGCGGGCGTGAAACCGAACTGCGCCGGCGACACCGACTGGCCGACCATGACCAGCGCCGAGATGGCCTGGGCCGCCATGGCGGCGATGGCCCCGGCGAGCAGCGCGGCCCCGAACCGGACCGGCCGCCACGCCGCGGCCGCGGCCACCACCACGACGAGCCCGGCCATGACCGCGACGTTGCCGGCGATCACCGCGGCCGGGTTCGCGAACGCGTAGCCCGCGGTCACGGTCTGGGACACCCCGCTCGATGTCTGCAGGGTGTAGCTGTCCCAGGACGGGACGAACGCGGCCGCCACCCCGACCGCGGCGAGCAGCAGCATGGCCACCGGGGCGATCTCGTAGCCCTGCGGCAGGGCGGGGCGCGCGGGCGGGCGGAGCCGCAGCGCGATCACCGACCCGGCCGCGCACGCGAGCCAGCCGATGAGGCCGAGCAGCAGGCCGGCCCCATGAGGTGCGCGCCGCCGGCGATCACCTGGCCGAGGTCCGCGAGATAAAAGCCGAACGTGACCGCGCTCAGGCCGGTGGCCAGCAGCGCCCCGGCCCGCTGGCGGCCGCCGCCCATCAGGATGAGCCCGGCGCCCGTGCCCCAGACCGCGAAGTAGATCAGGTGCGGCACCAGGTTGGCGGGCTCGGCGGCCAGGCTCGTCCCGGCCACGTAGGCGGGGAAGAGCCCGGCGATGCCCAGGAGCACGCCCAGGCCGATCAGGGCGGCCGCGAGCACGGCGACCGGGTTCGCGCCGGCCAGGGCCGTCCGGGCGGCGTCGAGGGGTTTCGCCGGGGCGGCAGCCGGCGGCGCGGGCGGCGTGACCGGGACGATCGTGCCGGGCGCCTCGATCGAGATGAACCGGGCCCACGCCCCGGACCAGCCCTCGGGCGTATCGGGCCACCACTCCATCGGCTGCGACTGCGTGGCACCGGCGGCGGCCCAGATCCCGTAGAAGTGCTTCCCCCGGCCGATTTCGTAGCCCGCTCCCCGGTAGGAGATGGTGATGTCCTCCCGCACGCCCCGACCCCTCCTCAACTGCGTTACCCACTGGTCACGTGCTGGTCAGCGCCGTGTCCCTGCAGCCAACGTAAGAAAGAGATCTGTGTGTCGGCTGGACGTTCCCTTAAGCCTTCCTGATGCCGGCGCCCAGGGCACGCTGTTCTGCAGCCCAGCTCCAGATTCAGCCGTTACGCCCCGCCGGCCGCCACTCCCGCGCCCGGTCAGATGGGGACGTTGCGTTCCGCCCCGCCGATACGCCAGAATCCGGCCTGCCGACTTGCCACGAGGAGGTCACGCCGGTGACTGCCGCACTGTTCGACCTGTCCGGCCGCCGCGCCCTGGTGACCGGCTCAAGCAAGGGCATCGGAGCCGCCCTGGCCGCCGCGCTGGCCGGGGCCGGGGCCGACGTCGTGCTCAACGGCCGTGACCCGGCCACCCTGGCCCGGGCCAGGGACGAGCTGGCCGCCCAGACCGGGGTCCGGGTCCACGCCGTGGCCTTCGACGTAACCGACCCGGCCGCCGTGGATGCGGGGGTGCGGGAGGCCGAGGAGGCCGCCGGGCCGCTCGACATCCTGGTCAACAACGCCGGCACGATCCTGCGGGAGCCAATGCTCGAGGTGGCCGTCGAGGACTGGCGGGACCTGCTGGACACCAACCTGACCGGCGCCTTCATCGTGGGCCGGGCGGTGGCGCGCGGCATGGTCGAGCGTGGCTACGGGAAGATCATCAACGTCTGCTCGGTGCTGAGCTGGCTGGCCCGTCCCGGCACCGGCCCGTATGCGGCGTCCAAGGGCGGGCTGGTGATGCTGACCAGGAGTATGTGCGCCGAGTGGGGGCGCCGGGGCGTAACGGCCAATGGTCTCGCCCCTGGCTACGTGGTCACCGAGCTCACCCAGCCGCTGGTCAGCGACCCCGGGTTCGACTCCTGGCTGCGCGGGCGGACCCCGGCCGGGCGGTGGGCACAGGTCGGGGACCTGGCCGGCACGCTGGTGTGGCTCGCGGCCCCGGCCTCGGACTTCGTCAGCGGGCAGGTGATCGCGGTCGACGGCGGGCTGACCGCCGTGCTCTGACCGGAACATCATGAAATGAGCGGCGTATCGGGCGCGCTCTATATAGCCGTGAACTGCTTAAGCGCGCCATTTCGGCGTGTCCGCCTGTCCATTGTCGGTGCCGGGAGGCAAGATGCGGTGCATGGCCAAGGCGATGCTCTGGGACTGCACCGAGGGCGGGGCCACCGGGTCCTGGCAGGCCGCCCGCGGCGGGCTGTCGGTGCACGTCAACCTGAAACGCCGTGAGGTCCGCACGATCATGGCGGTGGACAGCACGACCCATGAGGATTGCGATGTGGCAGGCGCCGCGCTCACCGCGATCGGCATCACCCGGTTCGACAGCATCACCCAGGCCGAGCCGGGCTTCATTCACGCGGTGGCCCGGATGCCTGCCGCGGCCGCGGCGCGCTTTGCCTGGCACCTCCCGTAACGGTTCCTGAGCCTTGGCGCCGGGCCCGGCGGCTGGGATGCTGGTCGCCTGGGCCAGATCGCGCGGGGCATCGGCGCTCCGCGGAGGGGAGGGCGCGGTGCCTGGGCAGATTCCGACCGACGGGATTCATCACCTGCGGCTGACCGTGACCGACGTGGCGCGCAGCCGCGAGTTCTACACCAGCCTGCTGGGCTTCGAGGTCGCGGTGGAGTCGCCGCCGCCCGGCGACCCGGCGGCGGCCGAGGCGTTCAAGATTCTCTTCGGCGGCGTGGTCATGATCCGCGGCAACCTGCTGATGGGCCTGCGGCCGATGGCACCGGACGGCGACCGGTTCCACCCGGACCGGGTAGGCCTGGATCATCTCAGCTTCAGCGTGGCCAGCCGGGACGATCTGGAGCGGGCCGCGGCGCTGTTCGACGAGCGCGGGGTGGCCCACGGTGAGATCACCACGCTGGCGTCGTTCGGGATCGACGTGCTGCCGTTCGATGACCCCGACGGGGTGCAGCTCGAGCTGACCGCGCCGTCGGCCCCGGCGTGACCGGGACGCCGTTGGCCCGGAATGTCGGTGGCCGGGGGTAGCGTCCCCCGCATGAACCGGACCGACCGGCTCTACGCGCTGGTCGAGGAGCTTCGGGCGGTGGCGCCGCGGCCGCGGTCGGCGCGCCAGCTGGCGGAGCGGTACGAGGTCAGCACGCGCACGATCGAGCGGGACATCCTGGCCCTGCAGGAGTCCGGCGTGCCGATCTACGCGGAGACCGGCCGGTGCGGCGGCTACGTCATCGACAAGACGCTGACGCTCCCCCCGGTCAACTTCACCGCGGCCGAGATGGTCGCGATCGCGGTGGCCCTGGCCCGGGCCGAGGCCACGCCGTTCGCGTCCGCGACGCGCAGCGCCCTGCGCAAGGTGCTCGCCGCCGCCCCGGCCGTGCGCGCCGAGGAAGCGGCCAGGCTGATGGACCGGGTCCGGCTGATCGGCGCGGCCCGCCCGGGCGAGAGCGTTCCGCCCTCGCAGGTGATCCAGGAGGCCATCACCCGCGGGCACGTGCTTGTCCTCGATTACCGGGACAGGGCCGGGGCCGTGACCGTCCGCGAGGTGGAGCCGGTGGCCTTCGCCGGGACGCGCGCCCAGTGGTACCTGATCGCGTGGTGCCGGCTGCGGGACGCCGCGCGGGCCTTCCGGGTGGACCGGATCGTCTCCGCGGCCGACACGGGCGAGCCCGCGCCGCACCGCTCGTACCGCGATCTCAAGCTGGACATCCCGGACGCGCTCGTCGGGCGTCTCGATCTCGCCGGGTGACGCCGTCCGCGGCCGCCGGGAAACGGGCCGGAAACACCGACAGGGGGCTGTCGCGGGGCCCCGGCAGAGTGAGGTCACGACACAGTGCCCACTCACGGAGGAACCCATGTCCGCTCCTGCTGACAACACCGTCTCCTGGTTCGAGATCGGTGCCCAGGACGTCGACGCGGCCCAGGCGTTCTACGGCCCGCTGTTCGGCTGGTCGTTCGCGCCCGACGGGCCGTACACGCTCATCACCGCGCCGGGGGCCGACGGCCCGTCCGGCGGCATCTTCAACACCGGCGGCAACATCCCGCCGTACGCGGTGTTCGTGGTCAAGGTGGCGGACGTCGCCGCGACCGCGGCCAGGACCGAGGAACTCGGCGGCAAGGTGGTGGTCGCGCCGATGACGCTGGACGACGGCATGGTCGTCGCCTACCTCACCGACCCGAACGGCAGCATGTTCGCCCTAGTCAGCCCCAGGCCCGGGAGCTGAGCTCGGCGGGTTACGGCGCCTGGACGGCCCCTGACGGCAGCACGCGGGCCGCGGTCCGGCCGAAGTCCTCGGCGGAGAGCCTGGCCATGTAGCGGACCGCACCGCCGCCGGGGACCGGCTGGCCCGGGCCGCGGAACTGGACCGGGTAGAGGCTGGCCCGCTCGAACCGGCCGGCCGCGGACAGGGTCACGTGCAGGATCACGCTCAGGTCGAGATCACCGCTCGTGGAGAAGTCGCCGTAGCCGGCGAAGTTGCCCAGGCTGTAGGCGATGAGATGGCCGTGGTAGAACTGCAGCCCCCGCAGCACATGCGGTCCGCTCGCGATCACCAGGCTGGCCCCGGTATCGATGGCCATGTGGGCGAAGGCCTCGGGATTGCCCCGGTCCTCGCCGAGGTAGTACTCCTCCCGGCCGGTGACCTGGTCGGCGTCGGAGCCTTCCGCCCCGGCGTGCATGTAGACCACGACGATGGGTGCCGCCCGGCGGGCCTGCCTGATCAGCGCCTGGGCCGCGGGCAGGTCGAGCAGGCTGGCGGTGTAGCCGTACGGGGCGAACGCCACGAACGCCACCTTGACCGTGTTCGCCCTGACCACCGTGATCTCGCCGGGCAGCCCGGTCTGGGCCAGGCCGGCCGCGCGGATCGTCTGCACGGTCTGGGCCTGCCCGGCCGCGCCGAAGTCGTAGGAGTGGTTGTTCGCGTTGTTCAGCACCGTGAAACCCGCGTCCTTGAAGTACCTGACGTAGCCGGGCGGGTCACGGAACGCGAAGCACTTGGTGCTCTTGTGCGGGCCGCACTTGCTGGTCGCCGCCGTGGTGAGCGTGCCCTCGAGGTTGCCGAAGACCACCTGGGCGCCCGCGTCGAGGGTGTGCTTGACCGCGTCGAAGTACCCCGCCGGGTCCGGCGGCAGGTCCGGCGTGTTGCCCAGCATCGTGTCCCCCACCGCGGCGATGGTCACCGACGGCACCGCCCGGGCCGGTGTCGGCCGGGGGGTCGGCGTCGGCGCGGCGCGGCTGGGCCCTGGTGACGCCCCGGCATCCGGCGCCGCCCCCGGGGGCTGGGCCTGCGGGCCGCTCGCCGAGATGCCGATGATGGCGGCCACGCCGAGCGCGGCGGTGACGCCGAGGATGACGGAGAGTTCCCGGCCGGCCAGGCGCCTGCGGCGCCGCCGTCCGGGCGTAGCAGAACTATCCGCGGCGCCTGCGGCGCCGCGGCGTGATCTGGCGGCCCGGTGCCGCATGGGGGTCAATCTATCGATCACAGCCGCGAAATCGGCCGTTTCGCCACGCCGTGACCGAAACGGTGCAGGCCGCCGGGTCTAGACCGCGGTGCTGGTCAGTGCTCCCACCAGGGCCGGCCGTGCCTGCCCCGGCCCGTCCCGGCCGGGACTGGGGGCCCGTCCCGTCCGGCCTGTGGTTGCGGCAGCGGGCGCGGCGCAGGCGCTGCCGCGGGCTGCGGCCGGTCCCTGGTACTAGCGGCGGGCCCGGGTGCCGCGGGTTCCGTCCCGAAGGCCGCCCGGCCGTCGAACAGGTGCAGTTCGCCGCGCGAGCCGACCTTCGCGTAGCCCAGGAACAGGATCCCGCTGATCAGCACGACCAGGATCCACACCGGATGGCCGTTCACCTCGCTCCAGTCGTTCAGCCCGTGCAGGATCGCCGCGGCGACCAGCCCGATCCAGGCGACCGTGTACCACTTGTGCCGCCCGGTGGCGGCCAGCCCGATGAAGTAACCGGTCAGCCCGGCCCAGCAGGCGTGGGTGATCGGGTCGGTGAGGAACCGCCAGACGAAGTTGAGTATGAAGTAGCGCACCGGCCCGATCAGCACGGCGAACAGCGAGGACGGCGCGGAATGCCCGCTGTTGATCAGCCGGGCGATGTCAGGAACGGCCGCCCTGACCGTCTGGTAGAACTGCACGACCCCGTTGACGGTGAAGTAGTGCACGACCTCGCTGGCCCCGAAGACCAGCCCGCTGACCGCGCCCAGGAACAGATAGTCCTTGGGCATCAGGCCGTGCCTGCGGTGGTAGATCAGCGCGATCACCAGCACGGGCAGGGCCTTGGCGAACTCCTCCGGCAGGCCGACGCTGTAGATGCTCGGGCCCAGGGCGGCGTTGCTGCCGTGCAGCACGACCTCGAGCGTGACCGCCAGCGGAACCTGCGTCACCAGGGCGATCACCGTCACCACCACCAGCATCAGCCTGGTCACGTGCTCCGGCCGGACGATGACGCCCAGCAGCAGCAGCCAGGCGACCGCGAAGTACGCGGCGAAGATCCAGGCCACGTGGTCGAACGTGGCGGCGCTCGGGTTCGTCCCGAGGATGACCAGCGCAATCGACGGCACGCAGATCAGCAGCAGGAACAGCAGCACAGGCCAGCTGCGGAGCGAGTGGTGCCGCAGCCAGTCGCCGATCGGGAGCAGGTCGTTGACCTGCGCGGACCGGTTCGGCCGGCCGGCTGGCACGGGCGTCTGAGCAGGCATCATCGTGGTGTTCTCCCCCAGCGCTTACGTCTCACGCCACCATGGCATGCCGCCGCGTCCCGGCGCACCCCACATCGGGCCGGTCTCACCTCGCGGGCCGTCGCAGCAGCCTGGACCGCGCCAGCTTCCCGGCCGCTACGACGAGGTGGGATCCGGGGTCGCCGTCGGGGCCGCCGTCCCCACCGAGGTGGGCGACGGGGTCGGGGTCGGGGTTGCCTCCGGGGCCCTGGTCCGGGACGGCCGGGTGGTCGGAGTCCGGTGCGGGGTCGGCCGCGGCGTCGGTGTCGGCCGGAGGGTGGGTGTCGGCGTGGGCGAGACCGTGTGCCGCGTTTGCGTGGAGGAATCGGTGCCAGTCGGCAGCGGCCGGACGATCAGGTAGGCCCAGAGCGCGACCACGAAGATGGCGAGCAGGACCCAGGTGGAGGTCCGGACCCGCAGCAGCCGTCGCATCATTCGGACCCGGCCGGCTCTGCCGTCTCCAGCGCGGTCGGCAGGCTGATGCCCTCACGCCGGAGGCTCGCCGTGATCCGGACCCGAAGGATCCGGCCGACGTCGAACTGCTTGCCGGGCAGCGTCCTGGCCACCATGCGGACCTGGAAGTGATCCACACCGATGCTCTGCACCCCCATCACTGCCGGCGGGTCAAGCAGCAGGCTGTGCACCTCCGGCTCCTGGTACGCCTCGTCGCCGACCTGCCGCAGCAGTTCGCTGACCCGGTTGACGTCCACGCTCGCGGGCACGGGCACGTCGACCACGGCCCGGGCCCAGTTGCGCGACAGGTTGGTCACCTGGGTGATCTGGCCGTTGGGGGTGATCACCACCTCGCCGTCGGTGGTGCGCACCGTGGTGATCCGCAGGGTGACGTCCTCGACGGTGCCGATCGCGGGAGCGGGCAGGCTCGGCACGGACAGGCGGATGAGGTCGCCGAAGCCGTACTGGCGCTCGGTGATGATGAAGAACCCGGCCAGGATGTCCTGAACGATGCGCTGGGCGCCGAACCCCAGCGCGACAGCCGCCACGGCGGCCGGGGCAACCAGGCTCGTCAGCGGGATGCCGAGGCGGGCCAGGACGGCGATGCCGGTCGCGCAGTAGATCACCACCAGAACGGCCCAGGTGATCACCGACGCCAGCGCGTGCCGGTGTTTCGACGCCTCGGAGCGCACCAGCGCGTCCGTCTCCCGGGCGTTGGCGTCGATCCGTGTCGTGATCTTCCCGCCGAGCCAGGTCGCGAACCGCGTCAGCAGTATCGCGCCTGTCACCAGCAGGACGATCTCCAGCCCGCTGCCGCTCGCCCAGGCAGTGACGTTGGGCAGGGGTGTCATAGTCGAAAACATGGCCTCCCATCATGGCCGAACCGCCGCCGGCAAGTACAGCTATGCCGCCGCCGACCGTACCAGCCACCGCCAGGAACGGCCGCTCCCGCCACCGCCGGCCGTCCCGCCCGGCCGCTACGGGGGTTATCCGCTGGTTCGCTTCGCCACCGCGGGCTGCTTGGCCGCCGCCTGGCTGGCGACACCCCGGGTGGCCTGGATGGCCCGGTCGAGCAGGTGCGCGTAGACGTACGTCCCGGGCATCTCCGGGTGGACATGGTCGGACCAGAGCAGGTACTGCCGGTTCTTGATCAGGTCGTACCAGTCCGCGACCACGACCTGACGCGAGTGCTGGCGGGCGAACGCCGCCTCCCTGGCGTTGGTCGACAGGCTCCACCCGTCGTCCGGCCGCCAGGTGTTGACCAGCACCAGCTTGCGGTGCGGGCCGATCAGCCGCATGAGCTCCTGGAGCTGGGCGTTGCTGACCTTCCAGTTGGTGCCCAGCCCAACCACCACGACCGGGCGCAGCTGGCCGCTGGCCGCGAGGCTGCGCACGATGGCCACGCCGTCCTGCATCTCGCGGTCGATCTTGGCGTTGACGTAGATGCCGGGGATCACCGATTCCAGGGTCATGGTGCTCGCCGCCATGACCGAATCGCCGATCGCGGTGACGTCGCGCCCCGGGACCGGGGCCAGGGAGGAGTCAGCGGCCGGTGCGGGCTTCTGCGCCGCAGGCACCTGGCTGGCCTGGCCCGCCTGCTCCCCGGTCACGATCTGCTTCTGCATCCCGGACGGCGCCGACGGCGCGGCAAAGACGCCGCACCCGGCCGTGCAGGCGACGGCCAGGACCACTACCGCTCGCAGCGCTGTCTTGCTCCGGCCCCCACCACGCTGCCTGGCGCCGCTACCAGTCACCGCCGCACCTCTCTTTACCAATTCCATGATTGGTTCTTTGCCAATCCCTTAGTTGTTTTCCTGCTCGCAGAATTCTTTTTCTCCGTACGGAGACGAAAACAAACTCCGTACCTGCGAATACGGGGAAAGGTGAGGAGCGGTTAGGTACTCTCCGCGCTTATTGCCCCGACCCGGTCACAACCACGGGCGACGCGCCGACGCGGATCACTCCGCCTGTCCTCCGCCTGCGGCATGCCGGGCCAGCGCTTCCCGCCAGTAGCCCGCGGACTCGCGGAGGTCCGCCAGCGCCTGGTCGTCGTCCTGCTCGAACGGCGGCATGACCTCTAGGATCAGCGCGATATCCGTCGCGCCCGACCGGTCGAGCGCGGCCAGCACCTGCTGGCCGTCGATGATGCCCGCGGCATTCGTCTCCGCGGTGAACGGCCAGTGATGGTCGGCCTGCCCGTCCGCCTGCTGCAGCTGGACGACGGTCGTGCGCGCGCCCAGCCGCTCCAGCCACGCATAGGGGTCGCGATCCGGGCCTGAGGCGCCTGGCACGCACTGGTGCCCGACGTCCAGGCAGAGCGTGATGGGCACGTGTGTCTCATCACCCTCGGTCAGCAGCGACGTCATCATCTGCAGCGTGGACGGCTCCCGCGCGGCGGCGAGGTTCTCCGCCATCAGGCCGGACAGCCCCTGCGCGCGGGCGTGCCCGGCCAGCTCGGCCAGCGAGTCACCGAGCTCGGCCCACAGCTCCTGCCGCCGGCCGGGGTCCCGCCAGTCGTCGACGCTGTACGCGCCGACGTGACCGCCGGCCGAGCCGGCGCCCGCGGCCGCGGTGAAGCCGATGAACCGGCGGTACCAGGACCTGGCCCGTGCCCTGGCGGCCGGGTCCGGGTGCAGCAGCAGGTTCGACGAGTAGGCCGCCAGGCCGGTGAAGGTCGAGTGCAGGATGAGGCCGGCCTCGGCGCATGCCTCCCTGAGCCGGTCCGCCTGGTCGGCCACCTCGGCCGGCGATGCGTCCAGGTCGACCAGGTCAAGGCTGTGCTGCACCAGGTCCAGGCCCAGGTCATCGCGGACCAGCTGGGCCCAGCGCTCCGGCTGCGGCCAGCGCTTGACGGCGAAGCAGGTGTTGATCCCGAGCCGGTAGGTGGTCATCGCATCTCCTGCGGGCGGTGCACAGCGGCGCTCGGCCGCACCTGGTCGAACCATGCTGCTCGCTCCCGCTCGAACACGCTGCCCCAGCGGGAGGGGGTGAACCGGCGGGCCCGCCGCAGCGTCGCCGCGATCGCGGCGCCAGCCTCCCCAGACAGGCCGGCCGCATCGGCCGCGAGCATGGCCGCGCCAAAGCCGGCCGGGTCGATGTCGAGGTGCAGCACCCGGCGGCCGAGCAGGTCGGCCTTGACCTGCCCGGCCAGGCCGAGCCTGGCGCCGCCGCCGCCGACCCGGAGCTCGGACAGCCGCGATCCGGCCTGCTCCAGGACGGCCAGGACCGACTGCACCCCGAGGCTCACGCCCTCGATGACGGCGAACGCGAGCGCCGCCCGGTCGTGCCGGTCGGACAGGCACAGAAATCCCGCGCGGGCGGTGGGGTCGTCGCGCTCGCCGTCGCCCAGGTAGGGCAGGAACAGCGGCGCCGCGTCGACGGCGCCCGTGCCTCGCGTGTCGCGCGCGCCGCGCTGCAGCCTGCGCCGGAACCGCTCCGCGTCACCGGCCAGCTCACCGAACCCGGCGTAGCCGAGTGCGTGCACCGCCCAGCCGATCGCGGCGCCGGTGGTGTTCACCCCCAGCTCGGTGCAGAAGCAGCCGGGAACGACGTGGCTGTAGTGCGTCACCCGCAGGTCGCCCAGCGGGTCGAGGACGACCGAGTTCAGGCAGGACGAGGCGCCGGCCATCTCGCTGACCGGCCCCGGCGCGGCCACGCCCGCGCCGAACGCCGCGCACTGGCTGTCCGCGGCCCCGATCACCAGTGGCACCCCGGCCGGCAGCCCCAGGTCCCGGGCGACGGGCCCGGGCAGCTCCGCGGCCTGCGCCCACGGCGGCAGCGCCGCCGGGAACAGCGCCGGATCGAGGTCGAAGGCGTCGAGCAGCCACGGGTCCCACGCCCGCTGGCCCAGGTTGAACAGCAGCGTCGCGTTCGCGTGCGTCTCATCGGTCGCGGCCATCCCGGTCAGCCGGTGCAGGACCACGTCCCTCGGCTGCAGGACCAGGCGGGTCCTGGCGAAGATCTCCGGCTCATGCCGGCGTATCCACAGCAGCTTGGGACCCACGTGGAAGGCCTCGGGCAGGTGCCCGGTCCGCTGGTGCATGACCGCGTCGCCCACACGGTCCCGCATCTGCCTGGCCTCATCGACGGCACGGTTGTCCCGGTAGAGCATCCCGGGGCGCAGCGGGCGGCCGCGGGAGTCGGCGACCACCATCGTCGGGCACTGGCCGGTCAGCCCGATGGCGCTGATCGTCCCCGCCGCCCGGGTCCGCGCCGCCAGCCCGCGCAGCACCGCGGCCGCGCTCTCGGCCCAGTCCCCGGCCTCCTGCTCCGCCCAGCCAGGCCGCGGTGAGCGGGTCCGGTACGGGCGGCGCACCTCGGCGACCAGCCGGCCGGACAGGTCGAACGCGACCGCCCGGGCCCCGGTGGTGCCCGCGTCGACCGCCGCGACCAGAGGCGGGCGGGACCCCGAGGGCCGCTGCCGCGTAGCCACCACTGCCCCTGGATACCGGGGTTACGGCCGGGCGGAGCGGGCGGCGTCCATGAGCCGCTGGGCACGGGCCGGGTCCACCGCGTTCCAGGTGATGCCGTCGACCTTCAGGCTGGTGCCGACGATGACCGCGTCGGCCACCCCGAAGATCTCGGCGATCGACTCGGCGCGGACTCCGGTATTGGCCACCACGGTGGTGTCAGGTGCCGCCTCCTTGGCCGCGACCAGGTCGGTCATGGCGAACGGCACGCCGGCCGCCGGGCCGCTGATCAGGATCGCGTCCACGCCCAGGAACGCGGCGCCCTTAGCGCGGTCGGCGATGCCCCGGCTGCCGATGGCGCTGGCGAACTCGGGCGCGATGTTGTCGAACAGCGCGACGTCCGAGGCGCCGATCGCGTCGCGGTAGGCGGCCAGGTCGCCGATGGCCGGCGCGATCATGCCGAGGTCGCTCTCGTAGACACCGGTGAGGACCTCGCGGATGAAGGTGGCACCGGTCGCCCTGGCCAGCGCCAGGCTGGCGCGCGCATCCCACAGGATGTTGACGCCGAACGGCACCCGCACCTCCGGCCGCAGCTCGCCGATGACCGCGGCCATCGCGGCCGGGATCTCCGGGCCGACCGCCAGCTGGTAGGGCAGGTCAGCCTCGTTGCAGAACAGCAGCCCGTCCACCCCGGCATCCTGCAGCGCGGCGAGATCCCGGCCGATGACGTCCAGCAGGCGGGTCCGGCCTGCCGCCCGGTCATGCTGCGGCCGCCCGGGCAGCCCCGGGAAATGCACCATCGCGATGACCGGCTTGTGCGTGCCGAACGTGTCCTTGAGGGAAAGCGTCACCGTACGTCCTAACTGATCAATGAGGTGGAGGACACGCAACCCGCCACAACCGTCTCACGAGCCAGATGCTGCCACAGATCCGGGCAGAGCAGAACACCCGTCATGGCCCGCGGCCGCCGGCTGGAACCCGGGCCAGATCGGAGGCCAGCACGGCCCGGTACCGCTCGTAGCAGGCGTCATACCGCTCCGCGCGGCCCGGGTCGGGCAGCACTGGTTCCGCCGGGTGGCACGCGGCGGCGACGGCCTCCTCCGGGCCGGAATAGACCCCAACCCCGATCCCGGCCAGCATGGCCACGCCGGCCGCGGTCGCGTCACCGGGCACCCGCAGCACGGGCACGCCAAGCACGTCCGCCTTGATCTGATTCCACGCGTGCAGTCCCGCCGCCCGGCCGGAGATCCGCAGCTCGGCCACGGGATCCCGGCCCCGGCCGAGAGCCTCGAGCCGGGCCCGCATGCCGAACGCGACCCCCTCCAGCGTCGCCCGGGCCCAGGCGGCCCGCCCGTGCCGCAGTGACAGCCCCACGGCCGTCCCGCGCAGGGCCGGGTCGTCGCGCTCGCCGTCCCCGAGCACGGGCACGAACAGCAGGCCGTCGGCGCCGGGCGGCAGGGCGGCCGTCTCGCGGTCGAGCCGTTCGTAATCGCTGGCCCGGGGCCGGCCGCCCCGGCCGCCGTAGGCGAGCGCCGCGATCCAGTCGACCGCCTCCCCCGCGGTGTTGATGCCCGTCTCGGTCATGTAGCCCGCGGGCCGCATCGGTGACGCGTAGTTGCACACGTCGAGGTCGGGCACTGGTTCGGTCACCACGGAGTTGAGGCACGTGGAGCTCCCGGCCATCTCGCTGACCGGGCCGGGCGCGATCACGCCGGCGCCAAGCGCGCAGGCCAGGCTGTCGGCGGCACCGGCGATGACCGGCACCGTCCGGCTGAGCCCGAACCGGCGGACCAGCGCCGGCCTGAGCTCTCCGGCCACGGTCCACGAGGCCTGCGGCCGCGGGAGCCGCGCGGGCGCCAGATCAAGGGCGGCCAGGAGATCAGCGGCCCAGGTGCGCCGCGTGATGTCGAACATGGCGGTGGCACCGGCCAGCGTCCAGTCGGTGACCGGCTCGCCGGTGAGGGCCAGCCCCACGTACTCCGACGGCTGCAGGAAGAGGCTGGCCGCGTCGAACATCGCGGGCTCGTGCGCGCGGATCCAGCCGATCTTGGCGGCCGTGTAGAACGCCGTAGGCACCTGGCCGGTGCGGGCATGCAGGTCAGCCTCGCCGAACCGCTCGCAGAGCGCCTGCGCCTCGGCGGTCGCGCGGTTGTCGCGGTAGATGATGCCAGGCCGCAGTGGCTCGCCGGTGCGGCCCAGCGGCACGACCGACGGGCACTGGCCGGTGAGGCCGATGCCGAGCAGGCGGGCCGGCCCGAGGTGCCGGATCAGCGCGCCGAGCGCCGACAGCGCGGCCCGGCGCCAGGCCGCCGCGTCCTGCTCGGCCCACTCGTCACGCGGGATCGCCGTGGGGAAGGGCCGCCGGACCTCGCCTGCCGGGCGGCCGGCCAGGTCGAAGGCGGCGGCGCGAGCACCGGAGGTGCCGACGTCCAGGGCGACGAGCACCTCAGCGCTGGCCTGGCCGGCCGCGGTGGTCATGGGACG
Organism: uncultured Actinomycetota bacterium; assembly: GCA_963844655.1. Lineage (GTDB taxonomy): Bacteria > Actinomycetota > Actinomycetes > Streptosporangiales > Streptosporangiaceae > JASHPR01. The sequence goes on from CAWJPA010000004.1 coordinate 1,252,384, forward strand.
GCCGCGGGCGGCGGATGAGTGATCATGATCACGGCCGGGTCAGCCGCGGACCAGCTGGTGGCCCTTGACCTTGTCCCTTTCCAGGGTGATCAGCGCGCCGTTGAGCGCCCCGGTTGAGTAGTCGCTGCCCGGGTTGATGATCATCGTGCGGCCGAGCCGGCGGACGCCGGCCGACTCGTGGATGTGCCCGTGCAGGCCCAGCAGCGGCTGCCGTTCCAGTTCGGCCTCCCGCACCGCGCTGCTGCCGACCGGAACGTACTGGACCTGGCCGAGCACCGCCTGCACCTGGAGCCCCTCGTCCAGCTTCGGCGCGTCGTCGAGCTGAGTGTCCAGCGGCGGCGGGTGCAGGTTGAAGATCGCACGCTCGGGATGGGTCAGCTGGTCGGCGCTGCGGGTGATGGCCGCGGCCAGCTGGTCCTCGGTTTCCTCGCGGTAGGTGTGCCAGGGGGTGACGTTGGAGTAGCCCCGGCTGATCATCTCGTGGTCGTCGTCGATCCAGACGACCCTGCCCTCGCAGTGCGTGCCCCACGGAGCGCTGTCCAGCAGGTCGGCAAGCTCCGGGGGATCGTCGTTGCCCAGCATGAAGTACAGCGGCACGCCGCGCGGGCGCAGCCGCTCGTCGGCGATCGTCAGCCACTCGGTGAGCCGTTCCCGCATGAGCCGCAGGAAGAGATCATCGAGCGTCCCGGCCTCCTGCATGGCCTCCAGCTCGCCGGGTTCGGCCCGGTAGGAGTAGTAACCGTGGTCGGCGATGAGCTTCTCCAGCGCGGCCAGCTCCGGCCCGTCCTCGACGTCGTACTCGGAGCCGACGAACCGGCTGGTCCACCGGCCTCCCGGCTGGTGCACGATCGACTGGATGGCCTTGCCCGCCAGGTCGGCGCCGAGAATGAGCACGTTCGCTTCGTAGATCGGGGCGGCGTTGATGAATTTCCGGAAGCACAGGCTCGAGCCGTGCAGGTCGCTCACGAAGTAGATCCTCGTCCTCGCCTTGGCCATGTCCGTCTCCTGCCTCGTCGAACCCGTGCTCTCCCGGCCAGCGGCCCTACCCCGTGGCCGCCTGCTGCCGGGCGGCGCGCGCGGCATCCATGAACCGCGCAGCGCGATCCGGGTCGACCGCATTCCAGGTCACGCCGTCGTATTTAAGGCTCGTGCCGACGATCGCGCCGTCGGCCCGGGCGAAGATCTGGCGGACGGTATCGGCCCGGACCCCGGTGTTCGCGACCACCGGCGTGCCCGGCACCGCGGCCGTGGCCGCGTCCAGTTCGTCAAGGTCCAGCGGCGTGCCCGTGATCTGGCCGCTGATCAGGATCACGTCCACGCCGAGGAACGCGGCGCCCCGGGCGCGCTCCGCGATGCCGCGGCGGCCGGTTGTGCTGGCGAACTCCGGCGTGATGTTGCTGAACAGGGCGACAGACCCGGCCCCTATCCGCTGCCGGTAGGCGGCGACCGCGCCGAATGCGGGTCGCATGAGGCCGAGGTCACTCTCGTAATGGCCGGTAAAGACCTCGCGGACGAATGCCCCGCCGGTGGCAGCCGCCACGGCGAGGCTGGCCACCGGGTCCCACACGATGTTGACGCCGAACGGGGCGAAGATCTCGGCCCGGACCTGGCCGATGACCGAGGCCATCCCGGCGGCGATCTCGGGGCCCGTGGTCAGCTGGTAGGGCAGGTCGGCCTCGTTGCAGAACAGCAGCCCGTCCACCCCGGCGGCCCGCAGCGCGCCCAGGTCACGCGCGACGGTGTCGACCACCCGCCCCATGCCAGCGGCCTTGTCGTGGCGCGGCCGTCCGGGCAGCGCCGGCAGGTGGACCATGGCGATGACCGGCTTGTCGACCCCGAAGATCCTGGCCAGCCGCACGATCATCCCTTCGCAGGTCAGCACCGTAAAAGATCCTGTGGAGGACGGCCAAATGTTTCATTGGTCGTACCTTGACACTAGCTATAGCAGAGTGTTTGACTCACGGCCAGATGATCCAATTTTGGTGATCACTCACCAGCGAGGGTCGGAGTTGCCGTGACCGTAGGCAGCAGGACGGGCAACCTTTTCGTCCGCAACAGCACTGGTCTGGTCCGCGAGGCATCGGCGGTCGATGCGACGATCTTCAACGCGGTCATTTCCGCGCCGATCGGCTCGACTATCGCTTACTCGATCTTCTTCACGCTGGTGGCCTTCCCCGGCGCCAGCACCAGCGGCGTGCTGCTGATCACGCTGATCATCAACATTCCCGTGCTGATCATGTTCGCGCTGCTCGCCGCGAGCATGCCCCGGGTCGGTGGTGACTACGTCTGGGTGAGCCGGGTGCTCTCACCCCCGCTGGCGCTGATCTCCAACGTCGCGATGATCTTCGGCGGCCTGTTCGGCGCCGCGTTCTTCGCCAAGTTCTTCGCGGTGTTCGCGCTCGGCCCGGCGCTGGTGGCGATGGGCGTGCTGTTCCACAACAACTCGTTCGTGAGCTGGGGATCGTCGTTCCAGACCAACACCACCTGGATCCTGATCGCCGCGCTGGCCATCGTCGCGCTGCAGACCCTGATCCTGATCCGCGGGACGAAGTCCACCTTCCGCTGGCAGAACGGCGCGTTCATCATCGCGATGCTCGGCACGTTCATCGCGTTCATCGTGCTGGCCGTCGGCTCCAAGCACGGGTTCCTGTCCAACCTCAACTCGGTGAACGCCAAGTTCGGCGGCGGGAACGCGCAGCAGATCATCGCCAAGGCCGACGCGGGCAGCGCCGCACCGGACCTGGGCAACCTGAACGCCACCCTGCCGACGCTGTTCTCCATCCAGGGCTTCATGATGTGGAACTTCTGGTCGGTCTACATGTCCGGGGAGCTGAAGAGCGCATCGAACCGGCGCCGCCAGCTCAACATCATGTTCGGCGCGCTGATCTGGGACGTGGCGCTGCTGATCATCGGCGCGCAGCTGCTGTTCCGGATCGCGGGCTACAACCTCATCTACGCGCTGAACCTGCCGAGCCCGGCCTACAAGATCCCGTCCGGCCCCTTCTATCAGTTCCTCGCGGCGCTGGTCTTCAACACCCCGATCCTGAGCGTGCTGATCCTGGGGACGTTCCTGTTCTGGGCGCTCCCGTCAATGATCGCGAACACGTTCATGCCGATCCGGTCGTTCTTCGCCTGGTCGTTCGACCGGCTGATGCCCGAATGGCTGGCCAAGGTCAACGAGCGCACGCACTCGCCCGTGAACGCCATTCTCACCGCGAACGTGATCATCGCGATCGTGGTCATCTGGAGCGTCTACTCGCACTCGTTCCAGCTGGTCCTCGGCATGATCGTGCTGGCGGGCGCGCTCGCGGTCATCATCGTCGGTGCCGCGGCGATCGCGCTGCCGAGGCGCCGGCCGGACCTGTACCAGTCGTCGCCGGCCAACGTGAACCTGTGGGGCATCCCCGTCCTCTACATCACCGGCGTCCTGTCGATCATCGAGTTCCTCGTGATCATCGGCATCGCGCTGAAGTACCCGGCGCTGGTGATGAACGGCGACCCGAGCAACATCTGGTGGATCCCGGCGTTCCTGGCCGCGCTGATCGTGATCGGCCTGCTCATCTACTACATCCCCCGGTTCCTCCGGCAGCGGCAGGGCGTGAACATCAACTTCGTCTACCAGGAGCTCCCGCCGGAGTAACGGGCCGGAGGCCCCGGGTTGCCGCGGGGCGCTGACCCGGAGTCAGCCGCCCGCCGCCGCGAGCTCCAGCTCGGCCTGCCACCGGCCGCGCTGTTCCTGCGGAGCGAAGCAGGCGTCGAATGAGTTGCGGGCCAGGGTGACCAGTTCCTGCTCGCCGAGGCCCATCCCGCGCCGGATCGCCGCGAAGTTGTCGTCGATATAGCCGCCGAAGTACGCCGGGTCGTCGCTGTTGACGGTGGCCTTCAGCCCTTCGGCCAGCATCGCGGGCAGCACGTGCTCGCCGAGCGAGCCGCAGGCGCGCAGCGCCACGTTCGACATCGGGCAGACGGTGAGAGGGACCTGGTCGTCGCGCAGCCGCCGGATCAGGCCCGGGTCCTCCATGGCCCGGATCCCGTGGTCGATGCGCTCGGCCCCGAGCACGTCAAGCGCCTGCCACACGTAGTCAGGCCCGGCCTCCTCACCGGCGTGCACGACCCGGTGCAGTCCTTCCGCCGCGGCGGCGGCGAAGACGTCGCGGAACAGCTCCGGCGGGTAGCCGACCTCGGTGGAGTCCAGGCCTACCCCGATGAAGTGCTGCCGGTACGGCAGGGCCGCGCGCAGGGTCTCCATCGCGGCCTCAGGCCCCCGGTCGCGCAGGAAGCACATGATCAGGTCCGCGGACATGCCGTGCGCCGCCTGCCCCTCCGCCAGCGCGGAGGACAGCCCGGCGAACACGGCCCGGAGCGGGACGCCGTGGGACAGGTGCTGCTGCGGGTCGAAGAAGATCTCGGCCCGCCGCACCCCGGCGCTGGCCGCGCGGGCCAGGTAGGCGGCGGCCAGCTGGTGGAAGTCGTCCTCGGTGCGGAGCGCCGCAACGTTCCTGTAGTACAGGTCGAGGAACGACTGCAAGCTGGTGAACTGGTACTCGGCCCGCAGCTTCTCCGGGTCGGTGCTGGGCAGCGTCACCCCGTTGCGCGCGGCTATCCGGACCAGCAGTTCGGGCTCGAGAGTGCCTTCGATGTGAACGTGCAGCTCGGCTGTGGGCAGCATGCGGATCCTTCTGGACGGGACTAGGAAACTCCGGCGGTGGCCGTGTCCGGCTCGGCGACCTGCTCCCGCACCGAAGTCCGGGCCAGCAGGTAGTAGAGCACGCCGCCGACCACCAGGCCCATGAAGAAGCTGAAGTCCGATCCGGCGGTGCGGCTCGACAGCGGGCCGACGAACGCGGGTGAGTCGATCCACAGGCAGGCCGCGGCCATGCCGGCGACCTGCGCCACCACGCCGGGGATGTGAAAGCCGCCGTTCCGCCAGTACCGGCCGCCCCGGTCCTGCAGCAGCGCGGGCGCGTCGTACTGCCCGCGGCGCATCAGCCAGTCGGCCAGGTAGATGGCCAGCCAGGGTGACAGCCACACGATCAGCAGGCTCAGGAAGTCCGAGTAGATGCGGTTGAAGTCGGCGTTGAAAATGGCGATGGCGGCGACGACCGTGGCGATGACCATATCGACTAGTACGCACTGCCAGCGCTTGATCTTCAGACCGATGGCCTGGAGCGTCAGGCCGGACGAGTACAGGTCGATGGTGTTGACCGCCAGCAGCGTCACGATCGCCATGATCAGGTAGGGCGTGGTCACCCAGGACGGAAGAGCTTGCGGGAGGCCGGAGATCGGGTCGGAGGCGCTCTTCACGACCGACGCGATGCCGGCGCCGAGGATCTCGAGCAGCACCGCGGGGAGCATGCCGCCGATCGACGCCGCCCAGAAGATGCCGCGCGGGCTCGCGTCGGCGGGCAGGTACCGCGAGTAGTCGCTGCCGGTGTTGGCCCAGGACAGCCCGCCAGCGGAGATGAGCAGCGCGACGGCGGCGGTGAAGGTCGCCCAGCCGGTGCCGTGGTTCAGCGCGCCGACGTTGATGCGGCCCGCCACCACGATCGCCATGATCACGAACAGCGGGATCAGCAGGTAGGCGAGATACCGCTGCACGGTAATGATCGTCTGGTGGCCGAACAGCGGCAGGAACACCTGGATGCACATGGCCACCACGAGCAGCACGATCTTGAGCCAGGTCGATGCGGCCACCCCCGCGCTGGAGAACAGGGCCAGGCCGGCCAGCACGATCAGCGCCATGCCCGAGGCCTCGAAGCCGACGCAGGTGACCCAGTTGAAGACGGAGAGGCCGCGGCCGCCGTTCTGGCCGTAGGCGGCGCGGCTCAGGGCGAACGTGGAGGTGCCGACGCGGGGCCCTTGGAGGCTGGTCAGCCCGACGGCGAAGAAGATCAGATTGCCGATGATGATGGCGATCACCGCCTGCGCGAACGACAGGCCGAAGTAGATGACCAGCGCGCCGTTCACCGGGTAGAACACGTTCAGGTTCGATCCCAGCCACATCCAGAACAGGTCACGGGGCCGGCCGTGCCGTTCCTCAGCGCCCACGATGTCGATGCCTCGCTGCTCGATCGCGAAGACCCGGTCGGACGTCTGGCTGGCTGCGGCCTCGCTGGCGGCGTCGGGTGCGGCGTGGCTCATGACCGTTCTCCTCCTGTTGCTGCGCTGTGATCGCGCCCGGAGTCCAGGCGCAGCTCCCGGCCCTGGAGGGCGGCAAGCTCCACGACCGGGGGGATGCTCTCCAGCTCGGTCCCGCGCAGGAGATCCCAGTAGACCCGGCCGGGCGGCCGGCCGGGGGTGTCGGCACGCACCGTCCGGGTCGGCGTGATGATCCATTCGACGGGCACGTCATGTGCCGCCGGCGTCACCACGACGTCGACCACCTGGCAGTCGTGAACGATGTCGGCAATCTCACTGGAGCTGTCGACCGCCCCGATCTCGGAGAGCAGAGCCCATTCCAGGTCGAAGTACCCGTGGCCCTTGCCCATCCGGTGCCCGCTGCGGTTGACCGCCGATCCCCCGGTGATCAGCAGCCCGATGCGCTCGCCCCGGCTGATCTCGCCGAGATCGACGGGCCGGGCGTAGCGGTCCATGCCGTCCAGGGTGGCCGCGTAGGACCGCTCGGCCGCCGGGACGTCGCCGGGGTCCAGGGCCAGGAAGCCGCGCCGGATTCCGTAGGTGGTCATCAGGAACGGCTTCCCGTCGGCCATCGCGGCCCGCCGGATCAGCTCGGTGCTGTTGTCGGGGGTGATGAAGAGCAGCGGCGAGCGGGACCACGCCGGGAGAGCCCGGACCCGGTCCACGCAGTCCTCGCTGCCGGCGAAGTCGGCGATGAACGACGAGAAGTCCCAGTGGAATCTGGAGTCCGGGCGGGCCACCTCCCGGAACCTGGCCCACACCAGCTCCCGTAGGTCCTGCTGGGGATCGGCCGGGACAGCGGGAGTCGCCGGCGGCCTTCTCGCGTTCTGCATGGTCCTACCTCCCCTCCGGCGCCGCGGCCTGCCGCGTGGCGGCCAGCTTGAGCTGGCGCAGCGGCTCGATCTCGGCCAGCCGCTGCGCATCGACGAGCTCCCACTGAACTCCGGTCGGATTCGGGTGCCGGTCGGGAACGTGAATGGTCTGAGTGGGCGTGACGATCCACTCGCCGGCGGTGTCGTGTGCCGAAGGGTCCAGCCCGCTCTCCACGAGCTGGTAGTCATGCACGCAGATGATCACCGGCGTGGCCGGCGAGACCAGGCCAAGCTCGGACAGCAGGGCCCATTCGGTGTCGAAGAACCCGTGGCCCTTGCCGAAACGCACGCCGGTGCGCGGGTCGACGGCGCAGGCGCCGGTGACGACGAAGTCGAGCGGGCCAAGCTGCCGCACGGCGTCCAGCTCCAGCTTCTCGGCGAGCAGCAGGGCCCCGTCCAGCGTGCCCGCGAACCGGGCGTCGGACGGCGCGATGCGGCCGGGCCGGACGTAGTGGAACCCGATGGCCACGGCCACGGTCTGGAGCAGCGGACGGCCGCCCGCGATCAGGCTGGCCTTGAGGTCCTGCAGGCAGTTGTCCGGCGTCACGAAGACCGGGCCATCGCCCGGGAAGCACGGCAGGCCGACGAGCTTCGCGGGGAACAGCTCGCTGCCCGCGAAGTCAGGGATGAAGCTGGTCAGGTCGTAGGCGAACCGTGAGTCCGGACGGGCCACGCTGCGCATCCTGCGCCAGACGGCTTCCCTGATGGCTGCCCGCGCCTGGCTCGCGGTCCTGGGATCCTGCCCTGAGTTCACGGTCGTTGTCCTTCCGCGGTGCCGGCGACTGCGGTCGCCGGGCCGTCCGCCAGCGTCGTCAGGCCACCCCCGGGCGGCGGCCCCGGCTGTTTCTCAGCTCGGTGAAGTAGGGGCGGCTGTCCGCGAAGTCGCGGGGCAGGCGCTCCCAGAACAGCCCGGCCGGCTTGGGCAGCGGCCGGCACCGGGCGGTCTCCCCGGGCGTCACGATCACATCCACCGTGACGTCGAAGACGGCGTGCGGGACGGATTCGTCCACTACCTGGCAGCCGTGCACGGAGGCCACCACCGGGGTCTGCCCGGTCACCAGCCCGATTTCGCTGAGCAGTCCCCACTCGATGTCGAAGTAGCCGTGCCCCTTGCCGAAGTGGACTCCCTCACGGGTGACCGCGGCCGCCCCGGTCACCACGAGATCGACCTGGCCCACGGCACACAGCTCCGGGTACCGCAGGGGTTCGCCGAACCGTTCCATCCCGTCGAGAGTGGCGGCCAGCGGCCGGTCGCTGGCCGCCAGCTCGCTCCCGTCGAGCAGCACGAAACCACGGGCCAGCGCGTACGTGCAGACCAGCAGTCGCTTGCCGTCCGCGAGCGCCCGGCCGCGGAAGCTCTCGAGGTTGTTGTCGGGTGTGACCATGATGGTGCGGGCCGACCGGTACTCGGCCAGCCCCGCGATGGACTCCGTGCACCGGTCGCTGCCGTCGAAGTCAGGGACGAAGCTGGCGAAGTCATACCCGAACCGGGAATCCGGCCTGGCCACCTGGGCCAGCTGACGCCAGATCACCTGACGCAGCCGGGCCGCCGGGTTGACGAACGTGCCCCGGCCCGCCTCCCGCCGCAGCAGCCCGCGCTCCTCGAGATCCGCCAGCGCCCGGCGCAGCGTGCCACGGCTGATCGCGAGCTGCTCGGCCAGCGCCCACTCCGGCGGCAGCACGGTCTCCTCGCCCAGCGGGCCGGCGAGCACCAGTGCCTCGAGCTGCTCGGCCACCCGGCTGTAGAGCGTGCGGCCCGACCAGGCGGCATCGGCCTCCAGCCCGCGTCTCATGGTAGAGGTATAAACGTTTATACCGATGGCGTCAATGCTGCGGTGGCACCGCTAACGCCGTCATGCGACGAAGATGCAGAAGGGGTGACCGGCCAGGTCAGCGAAGATATACAGCGGCTCGTCGGGATCGTCAGTCCGGTCAAGCAGCAGTTCTGCGCCGAGGGCCTGCGCCCGTTCACGTTGTCTTTGCAGCTCACTGACGCTCGGCACGGTGAAGTCACAGTGCAGCTGCATAGGGATATCTGGCGCGGGCCAGGTGCTGCGCGGCAGGGAATCCACCTGCTGGAACGCCAGCTTGCGCACGCCTTGGGCATCGACGAGCACCAGCCAGTCCGCATCGTCAGACGCGCCGCCGGCGGGCGGTTCATCACCAGGGCGGTACCGCAGCCCCAGCAGCTCACGGTAGAACTCCGCGAGCTGCCGGGCATTGGTGGTATCGACAACGGTATGAAGCAACCGTGGGTACTCGGCCATGCGCCTCCCTCCAGAGCGGGTTCCCGCCGTCCCTCACCCTAGACAGCGTCGGCGCCGTCCGGAATCTGCCGGGCCACGGGTGACATGCTGGTTCGCTGGGTCTCCACTCGGCCACCACGATGACCGCATATGGGCTTCACTCCTGCTCGCTGACATCAACTCATGCCCGGATCGGGCACACGCCCGGCCGGGGACTGCCAGCAGGAGTGAGCATGGCTACCGTCGAGCGAACGAAGGCTCCCCTGGAGCAACCGGTCGAGAAGGGCCTGAAGCCCGGCGCGCTCGGGCTGATCTCCACGACCGTCATCGCGACCGCCTCGGTCGCCCCGGCCTACAGCATCGCGGCGACGCTGGTGTTCGTGGTGGCGGTGGTCGGGCTGCAGGCGCCAGCGGTCACCGTCCTGGCGTTTGTCCCGATGCTGCTGACCTCGATCGGCTACAGCGAGCTGAACAAGGCCGACCCCGACTGCGGTACCACCTTCACCTGGGCCACGCGGGCGTTTGGCCCCAGGTCCGGGTGGGCGGGCGGCTGGGCGATCATCGTCGCCGACGTTCTGGTGATGGCCAGCCTCGCCCAGGTGGCCGGGCAGTACGTGTTCTTTCTGTTCAATGCCGACGGCATCGGCGCCAACCCAACCAGCGGCTGGGTGCTGCTCGTCGGCGTCCTCTGGATTGTGGCGATGACCTACGTCGCCTACCGGGGCATCGAGCTGTCCGCCAACTTCCAGAAGGCGCTGCTGACCATCGAGCTCGTGATGCTGCTGGCCCTCTCGGTGGTGGCGCTGGTCAAGGTCGGTCAGGGGCATCCCGGGTCGGTCACGCCGAGCTGGTCCTGGTTCAACCCATTCGAGATCTCGGACTTCAGCGCGTTCGCGAGCGGCATCATCCTCATGGTGTTCATCTACTGGGGCTGGGATACCGGCGTCGCCGTCAACGAGGAGACTAAGGACCGCAACCGGACCCCCGGCCTGGCCGCGATCCTCTCCACGGTCATCCTGCTCGTCACCTACGTGCTGGTGGTCACCTCGATCCAGGCTTTCGCCGGGATCGGGACCACGGGAACGGGCCTCGGCAACCTGGCTAACGCCAGCGATGTGCTCTCGGTCCAGGGTGCTGCCATCTTCGGCTCCGCCGGCTTCGGGTCGATCTTCAGCCACCTGCTGCTCCTGATGGTTCTGTCGTCGGCCGCGGCGTCGACCCAGACGACCATCCTGCCGACCGCGCGGACGACCCTGTCGATGGCCGCGTACAAGGCGCTCCCGGACGCGTTCGCGAAGACGCATCCCCGATTCATGACGCCGACCGTGTCGACGGTCGCGATGGGCGGGGTCTCGATCGTGCTCTATGGAGCGATGAACTTCATGTCGTCGGGCGCGTTCGTCATCGCCGACGCGGTGATCGCCATCGGCCTGTTCATCGCGTTCTATTACGGGCTCACCGGGTTCGCCTGCGCCTGGTACTACCGCAGGAACCTCACCAGCAGCGCCCGGAACCTCTGGATGCAGGGCATCCTGCCGGTCACCGGCGGGCTGATGCTTTACTTCCTGGGCGGCTGGAGCCTCTGGCTGGACTACAACGTGGCCACGGAGAACGACTACACGATGTGGACGGTTCCGGGCATTAACTGGGAGGTCGGCGGCGCGTTCGTGATTGCCGTCGTCTCGGTTCTCGTCGGTGTGGCCTGCTACATCTACTGCCGGGTCACCAGGCCCGCATTCTTCAGGAAGCAGACCCTCACCAGGGGCACGCCGACGCTCACACCCGACAAGTAGCCATGTCCGATTCAGGTCCCGCTTGAGACCGCGGCCCGGGCGGCTCGCTCGATCTTCGCGCGGTGCTCCTCCCAGAAAGCCGCGTCGGGTTCCTGCGGGTTCGAGTACCCGGCCGCGACCCCTGTCGTGCCGTCGAGCTGTTCGCGCAGGATGTCGGCATGCCCGGCGTGCCGGCTGGTCTCGGTGAGAATGTGGACCAGGATGTTGAACAGCTTCACCTCGGGCCGCGGCCACCACGGCACGTAGCCGGGGGCGCCGATGTCGAGGGCGCTGATCGTCGCGTCCGAGTGAACCCACACGCGCCGATAGAAGCCAATGATCTCCTCGCGCGCCTCGTCCCCGGCAGCCCAAAGGTCGGCGCCGCTCGCGGCCTCGTCGTCCCACCGGGGCAGAGGTTCCGGGTACGGCCGGTCGAAGACCTCGCCGAAATACCTGGCCTCCCAGGTCGCCAAGTGCTTGATCAGGCCGAGGAGATTAGTCCCGCTGACGGTCAGCGGCCGGCGGATGTCGTACTCGGAGAGCCCGTCAAGCTTCCACAACATCGCCTCGCGTATCCATCGCAGGTCGTCATGAAGGTACTCTTTCGCGAATTCGTCGATCATGAGAACGAGCCTGCCATGACGGGCTCACCAGCGCGAAGGCTACTACCCCGGCAACTTTCTGCGCCGCGTCAGCAGTGGGAGGCCTGCCAGGCCCCATGGCAAAATCGGCTAGGTGCAGATCGGGATGCTCGGATCATTCGAGGTACGCACGGATGACGGCGTCGTGGCCGACGTGCCGGGCGCCCGGCTGCGCGCGCTGTTGATCGCCCTCGCCCTCGAACCAGGCCACCTCGTCCCGAAGGCCACGCTGGTCGACTGGATCTGGGGTGAGCACCCGCCCTCCGACGCGGCGAACGCCTTGCAGCGCCTGGTCTCCCGGCTGCGGAAGGCGCTGCCGGACGGGCTGGTCGAGGGGCTGACGGGCGGCTACCGGCTGACGGCACAACCCGGCGCGGTCGATGCCATCCGGTTCGAGCGCCTCGTCGGCCAGGCCCGTGATCAGGAGGGTCTGGAGCGGGTGCGGCTGCTGCGCGACGCCCTCGCATTGTGGCGCGGCGCGGCCATGCAGGATGTCGATCTGCAGGACAGTGCGGCGTTCGACGCGGCGGTCACCCGGCTTGAGGGGCGCCGTCTGACGGTCATGGAGGACCGGCTCGATGCGGAGATCAGCCTCGGCCACGGCGCGGAGCTGGTCACGGAACTGACCGACCTGGTGGCCGCGCATCCGCTGCGAGAACGGCTTGTCGCCGCGCTGATGCGTGCCCTCGTTGCGGCCGGCCGCAACGCCGACGCGCTGCTCGTGTACCAGCGCACGAGAGAAGCCCTGGCCGACGCGCTGGGCGTGGACCCCTCACCGGAGCTGTCCGCCTTGCACGTCGCGCTGCTGCGGGGCGAGCTTGGGCGGCGGGAGGAAAACCGGAAGACCAACGTGCGTGCCGAGCTAACCAGCTTCGTCGGCAGAGACGCCGATGTCACCGCGGTCCGCGAACTCATCGCGGAACATCGGCTGACCACCCTGATCGGGCCGGGCGGCTCGGGAAAGACCAGGCTGGCCACGGAAACCGCGCGCACCCTGCTCGGCGACCTGCCGGACGGGGCCTGGCTGGTGGAGCTCGCCACCATCGGCGCAGTGAAGGGGGAAGGAGAGGCGGGCGGGGACATAGCGCAGGCGACGCTCGCCGGGCTCGGCCTCCGGGATGCCCTGCTCGGCGCGGCGCCGAACGCGGACCTGACGGACCGGCTCATCACGGCGATCCGCGAGCGGGATGCGCTGCTGATCCTGGACAACTGCGAGCACGTGATCGAGTCGGCGGCGGCGTTCGCCTACCGAGTGCTCGGGGAGTGCCGGCGGCTGCGGATCCTGGCCACGAGCAGGGAACCGCTCGGCATCACCGGTGAGGCGCTGTGGCTGGTCGAGCCGCTGGCCTTGCCGGAGGCGGACGCCAGCTCCGGCGAGGTCGAATCCTCGCCAGCCGTCCAGCTGCTGCGGGACCGGGCAGGCGCGGTACGCAAGGATCTCGCGGTCGACGCCCGCACGTTGTCGGAGATGGCGCGCGTCTGCCGGGCGCTGGACGGGATGCCGCTGGCCATCGAACTGGCCGCGGCCAGGTTGCGCACCATGTCCATTGATCAGCTAGCCCACCGGCTCGACGACCGGTTCCGGCTGCTCACCAGCGGCAGCCGTACCGCGCTGCCGCGGCACAGGACGCTGCGCGCGGTGATCGACTGGAGCTGGGAACTCCTTACCGACGCCGAGCGGATGGTCCTGCGCAGGCTCTCGGTGTTCTCGGGCGGGGCGAGCCTGGAAGCGGCCGAGCGGGTCTGCGTCGGCGATGCGGTCGAGCAGGAGCACGTGCTCGAGCTGCTCACCGCGCTGGCCGAGAAATCGCTGCTGCTCGCCGACAGCGGCGACAGCACACCGCGATACCGGATGATCGGCACGATCCAGGAGTACGCCGGGGACCGGCTCGCGGAGGCAGCGGAATCGGATCAGGCGCGCCACGCTCACGTGGCCTACTTCACCGAACTCACCGAGACCGCCGATCCGCACCTGCGCCGCACCGAGCAGCTGGACTGGCTGGCCACGCTCCAGGCCGAGCACGACAACATCGGTGCGGCGATGCGCGGCGCGCTCGCGGCGGGCGAGGCGCAGGCAGCGATGCGGCTCGCGGCGGGCGCGGGCTGGTACTGGTGGCTCGGCGGGCACAAGACCGAGGGCATCGAGCTGCTCACCGCGGCCACCAGCACACCAGGCGAGGTGACCGATGACATCCGGGCCTTGGTGTACGCACTCGTCGTGCATTTCGTGGGCTCCGGGCGGGGCGACGAACACACGGCGGCGGAGTGGATCCACCAGGCCTACCGGTTCAGCCAGCGCAGTCAGTCCCACGACCCGCGGCTGGCGTTTGTAATTCCGCTGGAACGCATGTTGCAGGCACCGGGCGACTTCCTGCCCGCGTGGGAAGCATTGCTGGACAACGAAGACCCCTGGGTACGCGCGCTGGCCCGGCTGCAGCTGGGCAAGATGCGGATCGTCCTCGGCCAGGGCGGCGGGCGGGACGCGGACGCGTACCTGGAGATGGCGCTCGCCGAGTTCCGGGCGTTCGGCGAGCGGTTCGGGATCTCGATCGCCCTGACCGAGCTGGCGGACCGGCTCGCCGTGCGCGGCGAGTTCGCCGGCGCGTGCGAGCACTATGAGCAGGCGATCGCGGTCGTCACCGAAGTCGGTGCCATCGACGATGTCATCGTGATGCGGTCGCGGCAGGCGCAGCTGTACTGGCTGCTGGGCGACGAGGACGCCAGCGCGGCTGCCATCGCCGACGCCGAGCGGTGCGCGGAGCGTGTCACCTGGCCAGATGCGCTGGCTGAACTGGCCCTCTCGAAGGCAGAACTCGCCCGGTGGGGCGGCAGCGCCGACGAGGCGCACAAACAACTCGGCGTCGCGACAACCATGCTGGGCGACGCAGCGGAGCAGGCGAGCATCCGCGCGGTAACACACGACCTGCTCGGCTACCTTGCTGACGATCTCAGCGAGGCCCGTGCGCACCACGGAGCGGCCCTCCAGGCGGCGACCGAAGCGGGGCACGCACCCCTGATCGCGCAGGTTCTCGTCGGGGTCGCGGACCTGGCGCTGCGCCGCGACCAGCCCGACCAGGCCGCGCGGCTGCTCGCGGCCAGCGCCAGCGTGCGCGGGCTGCCGGATCGTTCCCACCCGGACGTGGCCCGTATCGAGCAGGCCGTGCGGCGCCGCCTCGGCGACGCACGGTTCGCCGAGGCGGCGCGGGAGGGCACGCAGACGAGCTGGTCTCAGCTGGCCGAGGTCACGCTTGCTGCGCGCTGAATGACGATGTCGCCGTGCCGCGTGCGGGCGTGGACGGCAACCTTGTTGTCGAACGCGCCCAGGCCTTCCGGCGACGGAACGGAGTTGCGTACCGATCCCCGCTCGCTGTTGGCATCCACCGATGCGGCGGTGCCCTCGCTGATGCCGATCTCGATGTTTCCTGAGCCGTTCATCAGCTTCGCCTGGCCGCGTGTCATCCGGCCGATCCGGATGGGACCGCTGGCTGTCGTGGCGGTGACGCTGCCGTCGGCGCGGTCGATGTCGAGGCCGCCGCTGGCACTGCTGAGTTCGAGATCGGCCGAGGCGTGCCCGATCCGGATCTGCCCGGCCCTGCTTTCGATGCTGGCGCGCCCGGCGACGTGCCCGACCGCGACCTCTCCGGCCGAGATGTTCGCCTGAAGCGTGCCGACGCGATCGAGCTGCACCTGGCCCGATGCCATGTGCAGTTCGCAGTCGCCAAGTGGGCCGTCAGTGTGAACAGCCGAGTGCGCCAGGTACCCGACCAGGCCGGAGCCGGCGGGCAGATCGATCGTGATGGCGACCGAACCGTTCTTGTCGCCCGAGACGGTCGTCTTGACCGTTAGCTCGCCTCCGGCGAAGTTGACCTTGGTGTTGCTGGCCACCTTCACGTCCGACTGGCTCGCCTTGTTGATGGGTTCGACCAGCACCGCGGTGTCGGTCCGGTCGCTCGCGGCCACCCGCACCTGAGCACCGGCGACGGTCACGGTGGCGGTGATGGGCCCTGGCGTGGCGAATGTAGGCATGAATCTCTCCCCTTGTCTCGTACTTGATGTGCTGGCGGCCGGCTCATCCGGCCCAGTCTGCGAAGCGTCCGTCCTAACGCCCGCCTCTTGTCCTTCTCAGGCGCGCTTCCTGAACGTGGCGAGCGCCCACAGGTATCCGACAAGGGCGATTCCGACACACCAGGCGAGGGCGGCGATCGCGTGGCCGGCTGATGGGTGGTGACCGGTCAGCAGCGCGCGCAGGGTTTCGATGATCGGCGTGAAGGGCTGATACTCCGCGAACTGCCGCACGCCTGGTCCCATCGTGTCGGCCGGCACGAACGCGCTGCTCAGGAACGGCAGCAAGATCAGCGGCACGGTGGCCAGACCCGCCGATTCCGCGGTTTTCGCAGACAATCCCAGGGCGACCGTGAGCCAGGTGACCGCGAAGCAGACCAGCGCGATGATGCCGATCGCACCGAGCCAGTACAGGAAGCTCGCAGATGAACGGAATCCAATCAGGAGGGCCACCCCGATAATGGCCGCAACGGCTACCAGGCTGGTCAGCATGCTGGCGATGACGTGACCGGTTAGGACGGCACCGCGGGAGATGTCCATGACCTTGAACCGGCTGATGATGCCCTTCGTCATGTCGGTATTCACGGCCAGCGCGGTCGCACTCAGCCCGTAGCTGATGGCCATGATGATCAGGCCCGGCGTCGCGTATTCGATGTACTTGCCGCCGACGTTGAAAGCGCCGCCGAGCACGTAGACGAACATCAGCGCGATCACGATCGGGAGCAGGACCGCGTTGAACACCGCGGTCGGATTCCGGAGGGTGTGCTTGAAGTTGCGGCGCAGCATGATCGCCGAATCGGTACTCATTGTGCGTTCTCCTCTGTGCTTGCGCGGCCGGTCAGGGCCAGGAAGACGTCGTCGAGGTCCGGGGTGTGCACGGAGAACTCCTCGGCTTCGATTGATTGCTCGTCGAGTCGTGCCAGCAGAGCCCGCAGCGACTTCGTCCCGCCGTCGCTGGGCACCCGCAAGATCAGGTTCTCGTCGTCGCGGGTGGAGCCGGTCAGGACTCGCGCCGCCGCGTCGAGGTCGGCGACGTCGGTGAACCGGAGCCGGACATGACTGCCGGGGGCCTGGCGCTTGAGCTCGCCGGGAGTGCCCTGGGCGACCAGGTGCCCTTGGTCGAGCACTGCGATCCGGTCGGCGAGCTGATCGGCTTCATCGAGGTACTGGGTGGTGAGGAGGATGGTGACGCCCTCGGCCACCAGCTCTCGGATGATTCCCCACATCGTGCGACGGCTGCGTGGGTCCAGTCCTGTCGTCGGCTCGTCCAGGAAGATGATCTGGGGGTTGCCGACCAGCGTCATGGCCAGATCCAGCTTCCGGCGCATACCCCCGGAATAGGACGACACCAGCTTCTGTGCCGACTCCGTCAGGTCGAACCGCTCCAGCAACTCCGTGACGAGCTGTCTGGCCTCGGTGGAGCCCAGATGCTTGAGGTCGGCCATCAGCTGCAGGTTCTCTTGTCCCGTCAGCAGCTCGTCCACCGCGGCGAACTGACCGGTGACCCCGATTGCCGCGCGCACCGCCTTGGTCTCGGTCGCGACATCATGCCCGGCCACGCGGATCGTCCCGGCGTCGGCCTTCATCAACGTGGTCAGCACGTTCACCGTCGTCGTCTTGCCCGCGCCGTTCGGGCCGAGCAGGGAAAAGACCGTGCCCGCACGAACATCGAGATCGATGCCGTCGAGAACGATCTTGTCCCCGAATGCCTTTCGCAGTCCTGAAACTGCTATCGCTGAATTGCTCATGCGACCACCATCGGCGCCCGGCCTGACACCCACCTGTCACGGCCCTGACGCGATCGCTGACACGGCGTTCCGCCCCGACTCGATCGCGGCCGCCGCGGGAAGGTCAGCGACAGCCTCTGGCGGCGGTCTTTCGTGGTGGTCGTCGACAACCACGCTTCGAATCGGGTGTCGGAGGCTGTGGGTTATACGCCCAACGGAGTCTGCTGGGACACTCGTCGTGGCGATGCAGCCGAGACGCACCGGTGGAGGCTGACCCGTGAGCGCATGGCCGCGACAGGAAACGGAAGGAGATGACGGTGGCGACTTTTGTGCTGATTCACGGCGGCGGGGATGTCGGATGGTACTGGCACCTGGTTGAGCGAGAGTTGCGGCAGCGCGGCCATGACACCGTAGCGCCCGACCTGCCCTGCGATGACGACTCGGCCGGGCTGGTCGAGTACACCGATACCGTCGTCAAGGCGATTGGCGGGCGCGGCGGCCTGATCGTCGTCGCTCAGTCCTTCGGCGGGTTCACCGCGCCGCTGGTCGCAGCGCGAATCCCGGTCGAGATGCTGGTCCTCGTGGCCGGGATGGTCCCGGCCCCGGGAGAAGCTCCCGACGACTGGTCCGCGAACACCGGCTTCGACGAGGTCATGCGCCACCAGGCGCAGCGATACGCCGGACAGGACCTGATCTACCAGGACGTCCCTCCTGCATTGGCCGAGCAGGCCCGCCGCAACGCACGCGACCAGTCAGACTCTCCCGGCCACGCCCCGTGGCCGCTGGACGCCTGGCCGCCGGTAGCGACCCGGTTCGTGCTCTGCACGGAGGACAGGTTCTTCCCGCCCGAGTTCATGCGCCGGGTCGTGGCCAGCCGCCTGGGCGTCGTCCCGGATGAGATAGCCGCTGGCCATGCCGTCGCCCTCAGCCGCCAGAAAGAGCTGGCCAGCGTGCTTGTCGGCTATCTGCCCTAGGATCTCGCGTGCCAGGAGACCGGACTCACCTGAAGCGAACTCGTTGTCAGCGCACGGCGGCGGCATGGTCTGCCGCGGCGACACGGCGAGAGTCCGCCTTGTCTGCTGGGGAGGCCACCAGGACCGGGCATGGAGCGTGCTGGAGCACGTGCAGCATCACGCTGCCGCGCAGCCGGGTGGCAAACTCGCCGCGGCGTGAGGGGCCGAGGATGATCAGGTCGGCGCCCCACTCGGTGGCTTCGGCGGTGATAGCCTCGGCGGCCTTGCCGATCATGGCATGGGCGACTTCCCCGGAGGCTGTCATGCCTGCCATGCGAAGCTCGAAGACGGCTGCCTCGGCGGCGTAGGAGGCCGCAGCGTCCGTCTCGAGCGGGAAGCGCCGGCCACCGTAGCTCTCGCGCAGGTTGAGGTGCAGGACGCGGGCCTCGCGCACGCTGGCCCGGCGTGCCAACTCCACCACCGGCCCTACCTGGTCAGCATCGGCGACCGCGATGAGCACCCGCTGGTAGAGGGGCGGCGTTGTGGCCTGCGTTTTGGCTGCCAGCACTTTGCTGTCAACCGGCATCTTGATCGTCATGACAAGCTCCTTACTCTGGCCGCCCGGTCTAGGTAGCGCCAGGGCGGCGCACGTTCCCCATGAAGGTAAAGCAGATGAACTAGATAACCAACTTCCTAACAGCAGTGCTGTACAGCTGCCGCCGCCGCCGGGCGGGGCGGGGACCCGGTCCCGGGGCCGGCAAGCAGCTATGTCATGGGGTGTTCTGAGGCTTCCTGTTTGCCTTAGGCTTGGAAGCATGGCTAATGAATCGACCGGCACTGGTGTGGCCGAGCTCGACCGAGCCCTCGACGGCCTGTACTGGGGCGACAACGTGGCATGGGTGTGGGAGGGCAGCGAGCCTCCCCAGCAGCTGTTCTACGACGCCATCGCCCAGCGCCGCGACGACTTCGGCGCCGCGGCATATGTCGTCGCTTCAAGCGACCCCGCTGAGATAACGGCGCGGTGGCCCTGGATCAAGATCCTCGACGCGCGGGCGGACACGCCGACTACCAGCCCGCGACAACTGCTCGAGGCAATACACCAGTTCAGCAGTCGAGTGCCCCGCCCGCTTCTGCTGTTCGACTCGCTGGCGCCGCTGGCCGACCGCTGGGGTATGCGGATCGCCAGTGGCTTCTTCGGGCACTGCTGCCCGATGCTGCTCGACCTCGGTGCGATCGCCTACTGGTCGGTGCCGGGGGCGAGCTCATACCGGAGCATGCACCGCGAGATCGAGCAGGTCACCCAGTGCATCATCGTCGTCGGCGAGGGCCGCCTGCGCATCAGCAAAGCCGAGGGGCGCCCGCCGGGAGCCCAGGGCCAGATGTTCCGTTACTCGGTCAAGGACGGGAGGCTGCAACTGCAGCCGACCCAGGCAGCGGCACGCGTCGGTGCGGCGTTGCGCGCCTACCGCCTGCGCCGGGATCTGAGCCAGAGCGATCTCGCCCGCCTCGCCGAAGTCTCCCCGAGCGCTATCTCCCAAGTGGAGCGGGGAGAAAGAGGGCTCTCCCTCGAGACGCTGATGGCCCTTTCCAGGCGCCTCAACGTCACCCTCGACGAGTTGCTCGGCGGTGAAGTCACCCCGGACTACCGGATCGGCAGGCGTCACGGCCTCGGCAACGCGCCCGCGGGCTCGATCCTTCCGCTGCTCGACGACGCCGAGGCAGGCATGCGCGCCTACCTCGTCTCCCTGCCGCGATCAGCTACCGTCGAGGCTCCCTTCGCCCACAAAGGCGCCGAACTGGTCGGAGTGGTCAGCGGCCTCGTCCAGGTGCTGCTGTCATCGGGCCGTCCCGTCCTCCGCCGCGGCGAAACGCTCCTCGCCTCCCGCCGCGGGATCGACGGCTGGCGCAACATGGGAGAAGGCGACGCGCAATGCCTGTGGGTCCTACGGGACTGAGCAGCCGAGCCACCGATCAGATCGGCACGCGGGCCCGAAATACCGCCCCTTGACAAGACGGACCGCCCAAAGGAGCGTCACGCAGGGGGGCACATCAGAGTCTCCAGACTCACCGGGGCGATTCATCGAGCGAGCCAACGGAGGCATGACAGGACGTTTGCGCCGGGGGGCTTGTGAAATGGTGCACGGGACGTTTCCGCGGAAACGTCCTGGATGTGACTGTCTGGTCAGAGCGATCCGCGAGGAGGCTCTGTCTGCGGCGTGAGAGCGCCCGGTGCCGGCCCTCGACGCGGCGAAGCGAAGCACCCGGATGCGGGGCGACGTCTCGCGGGGAGCAAGGACTCAGCGGGCGGGAACCGGCTCGGACACCGGCCGCCACTCCCGCCTGATCAGCCCGTAGACCCACGAGTCAGAGACCTCGCCGTTCACGACGCAGTCTTCCCGCAACGTCCCTTCACGCACGAACCCGAGTTTCTCCAGCACGCGGGCAGATGCCACGTTGCGTGTATCGGTCTCAGCCTGGACGCGATTCAGATCCAGCGTGTCGAATGCCCACCGCAGCAAAACGTGCGCGGCCTCCGTCGCGTAGCCGTGGCCCCACGCTGCATCGTCGAAGCAGTAGCCCAGCGATGCACTGCGGTAGTCCGGATTCCACCGGTTCAGACTGCACCAGCCGATGAACGCCCCGTCGGAGACACGATCCACGGCCAGCCGCGCGCCGGTGCCCCCCTCTGCCATCTCCCGGCAAGCCGTGATGAACCGCTCGGAGCGCACGCGTTCGCTCCACGGCGGCGCGTCCCAGTAGCGCAACACATAGGCGCTGCTGTGCAGCGCGAAGAGGTCGTTCGCATCCGCGTCGTCGAAGGGACGCAGTCGAAGGCGAGCGGTGTGCAGCGTGGGGGTGGGCAGCGACATCCGGGCCTGTTCCCTCCCGTGATTGGTGGCCGATCAACCAAACATCTGATGCCGGCCATTCGCAACGGGTTTTCCCGGCGGGCGGGAGAGCGACGTGCCCGCTCATCGGCAGACTCGAGTGGGCGCGTCAGAGCGGGGATGGGTTAGTTCAGGCAGTGTGCGGACGGCGGAGGTCCCGTGAGACTTTTCTTCTGGCAGAGCGTTGGATCCGGAGTGAGTCGTTCGTCTATAGGTTAAGACGCGGCCGGAGCAGGCCGCCGGGACAAGGGAGCCATGCGATGACGCGGTACCTGATCTCGTTCCCTGACGGCGCGATGGACGACATCCCCGACGAGGACGGGCCCGATGTGGCCAGAGCCGCGCACGCGGTGGTCCAGGAGGCCCTGAACGCCGGCGTGTACCTTTTCGCCGGCGGACTGGAATTCCAGAGGCCGACCATCGTGGCCACTGACGGGACTGTCACCGACGGCCCGTACCCGCAGACCAAGGAGCTGAGTGGAGGCCTCACCCTGATCGATGTGCCCACACGGGAGGCTGCCCTGAAGTGGGCCGCAAAGATCGCGGTCGCCTGCCGCTGTGCGCAAGAGGTCCGGGAGTTCGGGCCCGACCCCGAACTCGATGCGATGCTCAGCCATGTGGATAGCCGACGGTGACGTCCCGACGGCGTCTGATCGAAGGAGACCCGCCGCGCTAACGCAAGACTGGCCTTGGCGGCGGTCTGACAACGCGGGGTCTGCGCATCGACCTGAACTGAGGACGCACGGCAATGACCCCTGGGATCGAGCGTGAAGCCCGGTCCTGTGCATCGGCAGGACCGTGGTTCTGTTGCGCGGGTGGTAGCGGATGCCCCCGTGCGGAGCCGCACCTAAGGTTGTCTGCTGCTGGTCTTAGACCGTAACCAGCAGTAGGCGGCTGGACAGCGCGGCCGAGGCGGCCAGGCTGTCGGCCAGCAGCCCCCGCGCTACTGGGTCCTCGCGCACCGCCCAGAGCAGGAGGCTGTTGGTCCAGGCCAGGTCGCGGGCGGAGTTGATGGTCCAGTTGGCGATCAGGCTGTTGACCGCGGCCAGGTGTCGGTCGACGGCGAGTTCGGGCGCCGATTCGAAGGACTGCCGGACCGACTGCTCGGCGGCATCCAGCAGCTGGTCCACCTTCTGGTAGTCGGCAAGGTGCGCGCCGTTCTCCGGCGAGGTGCCCAGGGTCGCGCAGGTGGTGACGACCGCCAGTGGCAGGTCGTGGTTGATGTGGGCGTTCATGCCGGCCAGGGCGAACTGGACCGGTTCGATCCCGGCATTGGCGCGCTGCTGCACCAGCGGTCGCCAGGCCAGCGGCACCGCCGCAGGGTCGCCAGCCGCGTCGGCCGCGCTGAAGTACAGGCCGGCGAACGTCACGTCCAGCTGGGTCATGAACGCCGGGTCGGCGAAGAAGCCCTGGCCCAACCCGGTGCTGACCTGCCGGGTCACCCCCAAGTACATGCGGTTGAAACACGCCAGCCCGTCAGCGGCAGGAAGCGCCGCTGCGATCGCCTCCATCCGCGCTATCACCTCAGCCACCGTGCTGACCGGCGGAACTGGCGAACCGGCTGACATGGCAGTCACTATACGATCACCAGCTAGCCGCCACCGGAACGCAGCCATCGATCACCTGACCAGCCCGGCGCAACACACCAATGCGGCAGCTATTGGGTCAGAAGAGATGGCCCAGCAGGTCCACCTCTCCTTCAGGCCAGGACTGGTGCCCAATCTTTTTCACCATCAAGGAGCCAGTGTCTTGCGCTGTGGCCAGTCCCAGTGTGGTGTGATCATGGATTTTCACCCAGGAACAGGGGTTCGCAGCGGGCACCCACCCGTTCCTGGCGTAGAGCCGGCCGTCGTCCGCGAACAGGATGACAAACTGCATCCCGCAAGAGCGCGCAAGCCCGGTCACCTCCGCCAGCAGCCGACCCGCCAGGCCGTGGGACCGCTCGCTCTTTCGCACGCACACGTCGGAAACTCCAAATGTCCGCAGGACATTGCTGCCGACCCGGATCACCCGCAGTTCCACGCCCATCTGGGCCGCCAGCTCACCGCCCGCCATAGCGAGATAACGAAAATGCGGCGGGAGCTTGAAGTAGCTCCGGCTCGGGTACCCCGGGAAGCAAAGCTGCAATAGTGCCTGTACCTGCCGCCGGAGATCCCCGCCGATCTCGGCCTCTGCGGCACGGAAAATCGCAGCGGCCTCGCCGCCGCCCCGGTCCTGGCCCACGCCCCGGACTCTACCGGTCAGCCTGGCTCGCCTCCGTACTCCACACCCGTGATCACGGCAGCGTCCCCACGGCGGCCAGAAGCGTGTGAGTGCGAGGGGGGAGCGGGATCGCCGGGTTGCCTGTCTTCGCGCACTCTCGTGCGCATTCTGTGCCGGGCTATTCGGGCGGAGACGATGTTCCCGGGGTAGGGCATGGCGGACGGAGTCTCCACCAGGGTCATCCTCCGAGTAGGTGGAGGTCACGCGCGCAGAAACCGTGGTGCGCCCACTCCTCGTCCAGTACCACGTGCACGCATTCGAGAACCGACTTTCCCCTCGCGTACGGTGGCCAGCCGCCGCCTGCTGGCACTGGCGCGGGTGCCGAAACCTGACCGTCCGCCACGGTCGACAGCCAGCGCTCAAGCTCGGCGCCTTGCATGTCGCGCGCGGCCAGCACCTCGTCAAGCGTGGGGGCCGCCGCTGGATCCAGGCCCTGCTCCTCCTGGTCAGGGACGAACTCGGAGGCCAATCCGATCGCGGTGAATGGTTCGGTCGAACCCAGGCAGCAGCGTCGGAACCACGAATCGTGCACGAACACCAGATGGCGCAGGGTCTCTACCGTCGACCATTCGCCGCCGACGCGCTGGTGCTCGGAACCCTTGGGCATCCCTTGGAGCCGTTCGAGCGTCGCCGCCCAGTCGGTCCGCAGCTGCAGAAACCCGTGCCGCAGGTCGGCCGGATCGGCTGAGCGGATCAGCAGCCGCACTGGATGCCGGCGGTCAAGTTCGGCTTCGACGTATGACGTCACCTCGACTCCGTTGACCACCAGGTTGCTCACCAGCCCGTCGATGACGGCATCCTGCATTACCACTCCGATCAAACGGGCGCGAGTCAAGTCGCATTCTCGGAATTCGGCATCGGTCAGGTCTTGGTCTTTGAATGTCGCCATACCGGGCAGTATCCATCGGCGTACCGACACCCGCGTGCCATGGCTGCGGAACTGCCAGTGTCGTCACAAGGACCTGGTCGCGGCGGCTCAAACCGAGCGCGGAATCGGTGTTCGGCGCGCCTCGGCGCGCTGGTGGTGGCAGGACGCACGCACATCGGCAATGCCGGGCGTCTTCCGGTCCTGGGATGCGTGGGGGTGGGCGGGTCAGGTTCCTGAGGCCATGTAGGCGGCCAGGATGTAGTTGGGGTGGCGGTCGAGGTTTTTGTGGCCTCGGTCGTACCGCATTGTGGTGCGTGGGTCGGCGTGGCGGGCGGCGATCTGGACGTCCCGCATGTCCACGCCTGCGTCAAGCATTGAACCGCCCCGGTGAGTCCGGAGGCTCTGATGTGCCCCGGGTTCTCCGGAAACCCCGGGGCGGTTCAATCTGCACTCGCCGCCGGGTGATGAATAAGGTGGGCGGTGATACCTCACGACCTTGCCCTGGAGGGGGTCTGATGACCGCATCCGAGCCCAGCGCGGTGAGGCCGGTCCCCGAGCACCTGCACACGGTCACCCCGCGGCTGGTGGTGGCCGATGGCGGGGCCGCGATCGCCTTCTACGCCCAAGCCTTCGGCGCCGAGAACGCAGGCGAGCGGTTTACCGGGCCAGGTGGCGAGCTGATCCATGCCGAGATCCGGATCGGGGACTCGGTGGTGATGATCACCGAGGATGCCGTGGACGGCCCGGTCGGCTCTCCGGGGCGGCTGGGTGGGATGGTGACCTGTGTGATGGCGCTGTATTGGGAGGATGTGGATGCGGCGTGGCAGCGTGCGGTGGCCGCCGGGGCGGAGGTGATGTACCCGTTGGAGGATCAGTTCTACGGTGAGCGCGGCGGCCGGCTGCGTGACCCGTTTGGCCAGCAGTGGATGATGAGCCAGCACATCGAGGACGTGCCGGCCGAGGAGATGGCCCGGCGGGCCGCGGCCTTCTTCAGCCAGTAACGGCCGGAGGCGGCCCCAACCACGCCTGGATGATGGCCAGCCACTTGCTGGAGCGGCTGATGCCGCTGACGAGCGCTAATCCGCCGATCTGGCGTTGGTGATGGCCGGTTGGCCTCGCCCGGGGCACCGCACAGGAGCGGGTGTTCTGTGTCTCTGGCGGATGGTGCTTGGCACGCGCCGTGGTGTGGTTGAGGGTGCAGGATCAGGCATCTCACGCAGGCGGGGGTCCCTCCCTTGTGGCCTGTCGGCGATCCTGGCCTGTTCGTCGTCCCACTCTGCGGGGTAGTTGAGCTTGGACTTCGGTGGTGAGCACGAAGACGTGCTCGTGCATGTAGGTGATGCCGAGTTCGGGGCTGTCAGCGGTGTTGTGGACGGCCGCGACGGTGCTCATGCCCGCATTTTTCCTCGCGCCTGACCCGTTAGCGGAATCCCCGGCTGCCGTAACCCCGGGCGGGCGAGATCGATGAGGCGCTCGATGCAGGATCCGAAGATGTCAGCGTGGCTGCGCGGCGGGCGGGCGGCTGCCAGGGCTGCGGCGAGATTGGGTAGCGGCCCCTGGCCGCAGCGCGATCGAGCGCCTGGACCTGCTCAGCGGCGCTGGCCAGCCGGCCGGCGGGGGCTGCTTGCCTCGCGCCGTACATGGTCGCGAAGCCGCTGATCATGGCGATGACTTCCAGCCTTGCTCCGGTGCTGAGCCTGGAGCCTGCCAGCAGGCCGAGGAAGTAGCCGAGGTAGCGCAGCCCGCTGGGCCGGCGATCTTGAGGCTGGTGTGCCAGTGCTGATCAAGTGACTCTCACCCAGGATCACCGATGTGCTCGTCGAGCGGGCGCCGACCTGGCGTAGTCGGGCCTGACTGGTCCGTGATGGGAATGCCGCGGAGCGACAGCAAGACCACCAGCACGACTCCGCACGTCAGGCAGATGTCGGCAACGTTGAAGTCCGCGAAGTGCTGCAGGTCAATAAAGTCGACGACGGCGCCGCGGCCGAAGCCGGGTGCCCGCATCAGCCGGTCACACAGGTTCCCGACGGCTCCTGCCAGCAACAGGCCGAGTGCTGCCGCCCAGCCCACCGAGCAGAGCCGGGGCACCTTGGTGACGATCAGCACGCCGACCGCCACCGCCACGCAGGTGAACAGCACCGTCGCAGCGGGCGCGAAGCCGAAGGCGGCACCGGAATTCCGCAAGACATAGATAGTCAGGACCTGGCCGACTATGCGGATCGGCGGCTTACCCCCCAGGGTCGCGACCAGGAGCACCTTCGTCGCCTGGTCAAGGCCGATACCCAGCAGCGCGGTCCCGGCAAGCACCGCCGCGCAGCGAGTATTCACTGGCATTGGGCCAGTATGGCAAGTGCCTGGGCCCGAAGAGGCTGACTACTGCTCTCCCCCGGCTGCCCTTGGTCCGCGCAGCCGTCGCGTGTCAGGGAGCGGTTCTACAGGCCATGACTCCTGCGGTTAACGCGCTAGGCACGACCTGGGCTAATCAACGGCTCTGGGCAACAATGATCTGCGCATCCCGCGTATATCCCTCGCCGACCTGCTTGCCCGCGAGGATCCAGCGCGGCGGCGACGTGCACATCAGCGTGGGTATCCACGCCGCCGGTAATACCACGAGTCTCTACCATGGTCCCTGCCATCTCACGCTGCCAGCGTTGCCGCCTGCATGCAATCGCCTGGCGGAGCTGAGGACCCCAGAACTGGCCGATCTGCGCGAGGCCACTCGCACAGATAGCGCAGGCATCAGCCACGCAGAATCGGCGGTCGGGCGCTGTCTTTCACCGTTAGCTCGGTGCTGGCCGGTGACCTGGTGTTACTGCGGGTGCCGGTTTACGGTGAGGGCCTCATCGTCTTGCCGGGGCCTCGGCTGGCCCGGCCTGCGGGGGTCTCGGCGCGAGCCCCCGGAGGTGCCCGATGGCCACCACGATCTCATCCGCTGCCCTGGTCCCGGTGACGCCGAACACCGAAAGGCTGGCGTTAGCCGGGTTCCTGGCTGGCTGCAGCGGCCTGACCCGCCAGGCTTACGAGCTGGACTTGCGCCAGTACGCCGCCTGGTGCCAGTCGCATCAACTGCGGCTCTTCCAGGCCCGCCGGGCTGACATCGAATGCTTCGCCCGCGACCTGGAAGCCCGCGGCCGGGCCCGGGCCACCATCACCCGGCGGCTCTGCACCGTCGCCGGGTTCTACCGGTACGCGGTCGAGGAGGACCTGCTCGATCATTCTCCGGCTGCGCACGTGCGCCGCCCGCGGCTGGACTACGAATCACACGCGACCGGCCTGGATCGCAACGAGCTCGGCGCGCTGCTCGTCGCAGCCGGGCTCGGCCCGCCAGGCGAGCACGCGCTCATCTCGCTGCTAGCCCTGAACGGGCTGCGGGTATCCGAAGCCGTTGGCGCCGATATCGAGGCCCTGGTATTGAGCGCGGGCACCGGACTCTGGTGGTCACCCGCAAGGGCGGCAAGGTCGCCACGGTGCCGCTGGCGCCGCGCACCGCCCGGGCAATCGACCTGGCCGTCGGCGAGCGTATAGAAGACCCCATCTTCCTGGCTGCGGACGGGCAGCGGCAGGACCGGCATGGCGCGGCCCAGATCGTCCGCCGCACCGCCCGGAAGGCAAGGATTCCTAAGAACGTCGGGCCGCACACGCTCCGGCACGCCTTCATCACCGCGGCGCTGGACGCCGGAGTCCCGCTGCGGGACGTGCAAGAGGCCGCCTCGCACGCTGATCCGCGGACGACAATGAGGTACGACCGGGCCCGCACCTCGCTCGACCGGCATGCAACATACATCGTGGCCGCATACATCGTGGCCGCCTACGTCGCCGGCGCCGCCCGTTAGCCCCAAGCAGGTTCCGGCAACCATCCGCCTGGACGGCTACCGGCCAGGCGGATCACCGGCGGTGACATACCCGCCACTCGCGAACCGCCGATCTGTGTTCTCAAATGGCGTGACCGACTGCTGGCTGTCGCCGCGCAGATCGGTCAATGTGTCGCGCCGCCGGCGAGGCGTACGCGGCCGGTTGCCTCGCTGTGGTCGGTCTTTGCGTTCGGCCGCGCGCGCTCGGCGTGCGGCGGCACCGTCGGGTCGGCTGGCGGCCACGGTCGCGCCGTCGCGGCGGCACCATGCGAAGCTAGCGGGGTGGCTACCTTCCGGGCAGAGCAGTTCGATGTCAGGGTGAGCGACGAGGTGCTCGCCGACCTGCGTGCGCGGATCTTGAACACGCGGTGGCCGGGGGCGGCGCCGGGCGCTGCGTGGGGGCAGGGCACAGACCTCGGTTACCTGCAGGGCCTGCTGGGGTACTGGGCGGATGGCTTCGACTGGCGCGCGCAGGAACGGTGGCTGAACGGGTTCGGTCACTTCCGAGCCGGGATCGATGGTGTCCGGGTGCATTTTGTGCACGAGCGGGCCCGCAGCGGCCGCGGGATCCCGCTGATCCTGACAAATGGCTGGCCAAGTTGCTTCGCCGAGTTCCTGCCGCTCGTGCCGCGGCTGACGGACCCGGCCGCGCATGGCATCGACGGGCCCGGTTTTGACGTGGTGATCCCCTCGCTGCCTGGCTACGGATTCTCCGACAGGCCGGCCCGGACGGGGGTGACATGCCGGTATACGGCGGGGCTGTGGCACCGCCTGATGTGCGGCCTGGGATATGAGCGGTACGGCGCCTATGGCGGCGACTTCGGGTCCGCCGTGACGACGTTCATGGCGCTGGATAACCCGGCGCCCATGCTCGGCATTCACCTGTCCAACCTGGATCTCGCGCCCTACACCGGCCCGGGGTCGCGGCCGCTGTCCGCGGCAGAGCGCGCCTACCTGGCCCAGTACCAGCGATGGCGCGAAGACGACCGCGGCTACGGCGCAATCCAGTCGACGCGGCCTCAGACGGTCAGCTACGGCCTCAACGACTCACCAGCTGGCCTGGCTGCCTGGGTGCTGGAGAAGTGGCGAGGGTGGGCCGATTCCGGGGGGGACCTCGATGCCGCCTTCTCCCGCGACTTCCTGCTCACTGTGGTGACCCTGTACTGGGCGACTCAGACGATCACGTCTTCCATGCGGGACTACGTGGACAACCGGTGGCTGGCAGCCGAACTGGGTCCCGCCGACACGGTCACGGTGCCCACCGCGGTAGCTGTCTTTGCGCACCAGTTCATCGACGACGGCACGCCTCCCCGCGAGTGGGCCGAACGCCTCTATAACGTCCGCCGGTGGACGCCCATGCCGCGCGGCGGCCACTTCCCATCCGCCGAGCAACCCGACCTGCTCAGCCGCGACATCGCCGCCTTCTTCAACGACCCCGACGCAGCGACCAGCCCGAAATGAGGCGCTTAACCGGTTATCTGTGCCCGCGCCGACCGATATCCCGAGCCGGGAAGCAAGCAAATATTCGGCGATCTGGCCGCCTGGTGATCCGGTCAGGCACCTGACCGGATACCTCTGGTTTCTTATCGAAGACGAATGTTCATGCTGAACCGCGCATAAGCATGCACAAGTGCAACGTCCTCAATTCGGCATGGCGGGCTGGGTCGGCTGACCGATGCCGAGGCTGGCGGACGGTCAGGTTACGAAGACCTTTTCGCGGTGCCAGTCGAGGTACTTGCGCGCTGGAGCATGGGCGCCTTCGGGGAGGAGTATCACATCGCGCAGCGGTGGCCTGCCGTAGTACTGCCTGGCCAGCGGATCTGCCTGGATGGCATCGGCCAGCGACCGGGCGAGGTGGATGCGCAGTCCGCCGTTAACCGTCAGCATCCCGGTGTCGAATGCCACGTCGTGGGCCGGGCAAGCGGCCAGGCCGTTGCGGGGATCGAGACGCTCGGTCGGCGAGCTGTCCTTCCACGGCTTGATGTGGCCAGCCAGGAGCATCCGGGCCGCGCCGAACGCGGCGGGCCGCAGGCCGCAAAAGACACAACTGCTGCCACAGTTCGCCAGCACTTGCCGGGCGAACACGTGCTGCCCAACCCGGGCTGCGGCCACAAGGATCCGCTCGGATTCCAGATCCGGCCATGCACTGGTGCCACGGTGCTGCCTGATCTGGTCGCGCATTTCCGTCTCGAGCACGGAGATATCGAGTTCCTCCTGGCCGAGCAAGGCGATCTCGCCGCCGTGCTCGAGCCCCAGGAAGTCGGGCAGCCGGGCCGCGCCGATGCTCTCGGCGCGGGCGGCATGCAGCAGCACCCGGTAAAGGCTGCTGAACCGGGCTGGGTCGTCGCGGAGCATGGCACCAGCAAGGACATCCCATCGGGCGCCATGTGAGCGGGAGCCGTCCAGGTTGGCCATTTTCGCCAGGACGCTGGATGGCGGCCGGGAAAACAGTCGGCCGAGGGACGGCACCGGCTCGAGCGCCCGGTATGCGGTACTGCCACCGTAGTGCCGGTGGTTTACCAGGAACGAGGCGGCCAGGCACAGCAACGTCTCGACCGGCAGGAACGTCACCTGCCTGCCGCCCGAGACCGGACGCCGTGCGAGCAGCGCCCGGAACTGCTCACGTGCTTGGCTGACCGTCAGGTCGAGGTAATCAGCCAAGTCAGCCACGGCGTGAGACTATCCCCCTCCAAGACAGCCACAGAGAGTGCACCGCAAATGCTCATCAACGCGGCACGAGCGGATGGTCGTTCTGTTCGCGGCTGACGGCCATCCAGGCGGACCGGAGATGCTTGGGCGGCGTCTATTCCGACCCGGCATGGGACTTTTCGTTGCTAGCATGCGGCGCGAGATGGATGTACCTGAGCAAGTCGAGGCGTACCTCGCCAGTCAACCTGAGCCCAAGCAGGCCGACCTCCGACGGCTGCACGCACACATCCTTGCGGAATTTCCCGGATGCAGGCTCTGGTTCACCGATGGCACGAACGCGGACGGCAAGGTTGTGGCCAACCCGAACATTGGGTACGGCGCCTACACCATCACCTACGCGGATGGGTCGTCGCGAGAGTTTTATCGCATTGGCCTGAGCGCCAACGCGACTGGCATTTCGGTCTATGTGCTTGGCCTCGACGACAAGACGTACCTGGCGCGCACCTATGGCGGGTCGATCGGCAAGGCCAGCGTTACGGGCTATTGCATCAAGTTCAGACACCTCGCAGCAATAGACGTCGATGTTCTTCAGGCTGCCATTCAATATGGGATGAGCGTCCATCAAGCAGGTTGAGCCAGAGCAGATGCGTCAGCCGGACAACCTGCCCGCCTTCTGCCGTGTCCACAGGAACGGTCGTCCGCTCATCGGCAGAAGCGGTTGGCTCGGGTGCTGATGGTGTGGCCGGGCAAGAGCTGAGGCGGGTCTGCGCCAGCCGCGCTGCGAGAGCGCGCCACTGGGGTTTCGTGCAGCAGGCGCACTGCCCTGCCGGGCGGCTGGGCGACCCATAATAAACACATCTGAACGCTCATCGGTTTCCCAATGTATCGCGAGTGGGGTCGCCTGGCCACCAGGGTATAGCTGCATGACTTGTGGGGCGCCGCCGATGGATCTTGGCCGCCGATTCATTGGCCATCTATGACCAGTGGAGCACTCCGGCATTCTGAGCATATCTGCAATAACCTCAAGTGGCTCCAGCTTTAGAGGAATGTCGACATGAAACGTCCCATCGTGCTTTAGGCGCTGACGCAATAGATATACGAATCGGTTTCTGGCTCGGCCGTCACCAAAAGTTGCGATGATGCGTTGTTGGCCGAAACCAGTCCTAGGGCGTACGCGTTCGAAACGCCATCGACCTTCTGCAGGTTGGTAGTGGAGCGCTCGGATCACCAGCGAATTACGCTGTCTAGAGTAGCCACCGAAAATCAGCGTATCATCGTAAGCAGAAAAAGGGCGCCTAGGGTCTGGGTCAGTTCGGGCGTCACGGGCTGCCGGAGGCCGAAGAGCGTCAGCACGCTGCGAACGGCACTGGCGTATCTAATCAATCTGGGACCGCCACAGGGGGCGGATCACCCGGACGCTCACCCTTCCGCGAGCTGCTCCGCTTCCAGCACAGTTTTCCCCAGGGTGATGGCCTTGCCCAGGACCCCGCCGAGGCTGGCACGCGGCACGTCGAATCACTCGGCAACCATAACGTGATGAAGTTGGACGTCCAAGTGGCCCGCAGCGACTGGTCCGAGCAAGCCGTCGAGAAGCTCGCCATCGGCAGTTACCTGATCACGCCGGTCTACCTGCCAACGGCGCGAAGACCTGGCAGGCCACGCTCGGGCACATGAACAACGCGCTTAAGGCGCTCGTGCAGGGCAACCCACCCGGCGTGTTCGGCGCCCGCTGGGCTGCCATCGACGCTCTGCAGGTGATTCCGCTCCTCAGCGAGCGGCTCCATTTGGGCTCCAGGCCGGCGGCAACCCACCGCCAAAGGTAGGAACTCGAGCTGTATGAGATGTCGTTGCGGTTGGGCAGACCGCTGCCGCGGTGATAAGTGTCATTCCGTGTCAACGACATTACGGAGTGTTCTTGCCCTGCACGTGCCAGCTGGTCCAGGCAGAGCCTGACCGGCCAAGGTCACCGACGTCACCGTAAGGCGGCAGCGCCTGGGCCAGGCTGGCCGCAGCAGCCGGGCGGGGTTCCTAGCTGATCCCTGCCTGTCTGGCCGTCATCAGCTGTCAAGCCGGCGCCGGAAGCGGTAGTAGTCGTGTTCGACCAAATCTGGTCGCGCGAACAGCGGGTCGATGTAGGTGGCCCTCGTCTTGGGGATGCGCCGGAGCAGGAAGCCGAAACGCCGTGGGCGGGTTCCGTGGATTTCCGCCGTGGTACCGCCAGTGGTCCCTGAGCCGGCTGCGGCGGGCTGGGCGGGTTGGGCCCTGTCGGCTGCGCCGCGGCCTGGCCTCGGTGCCTGCCCCCTGCGGCGGCCGTAGCCCGGAGCCGGGGGGCCCGGAGCTGTCTTAGCCTGTTCCGAGCCGCCCGTGGTGGCGTTAACAGCAGGCGGGGCGGCTGGCATGGCGCCTCCTCCTGGTATCGCGTTGTTTCTCGGCAGGCCGGCGGTTCTGATTGGCTCGGCCTAGCCTGGGATTCACGGCAGGTATCTACGATCAGCTGCGCGGAGTGGGTTTACTGCACGCAAGGGCTCACACAACGGCTCGCCGGGCATGGTCTCGCCGGGGCCGGCGCAGATGCGTCCCAGGGCCGCGTCATCATCGATCACGTTGTCTAGCGCCGCCAGCACATCGGCCATGCCCCGACCGACGGCTGCATCAGCGGCCTCCCTCTTGGTTCCGCCGCCGAAAGCAGCGCGCAGCCACCTGATCATCGCTTCTTCCTTCGTCCGTAGAACCGGCCGAGGTTCTTGCGGGCCTTGGCGTAGCTCTGCCTGACTGATTCCGGGCTGACCCCCAACTCGCGGGCGATCTCGGTGGCGCCGAAGCCGTCGATGATCCACGCCATGACCTGGCGCTGTCTCGGCGGCAGTTCCTGCAGCGCCGCGAGCACCTGCCGGGCTTCTTCGGTCAGCTCCACCGCCAGCGCAGTCGACACCGGCACCGGCGCGTCCGGCAGCGTTGCATGCGGCGTCTGGCGGCGCGCAGCCTGCCGGGCAGCAGTCAGCTCGTTCACCGCCACCCGCCGGATCCATGCGCGCGGCACCCGGATCACATCCCAGCTCTCGAATGCCTTGACGAACGTCACCTGCGCGATCTCGGCGGCCTCATCGCCCCCTGCGCCGGTTGTCATCACGAACCTGATCAGCTTCGAGTGCTCGGCGCGGAAGAACTGGGCGAACTCGACGTTCCGCGGCCCGCCGGAGCCCACAGGCACAGCTCCCGCCTCAGGGCCGACCGTCACTGTCACCACTCTGGCTCCGCCTCCGCCCCGCGCGACCACTGCCAATGAAGCTGTCCCACCGGACGCGGCCGCACCTGCCCCGCGGCGCGCGCCTGGACGCCAGATACCAGCCGGGCCCGTCTGCCACCCCGCGGCACACTCCGAGGCGCACACCGTGCAGCTCCAGGCTAGCCAACCGCGGCACGGCCACCCCGCCCGCGCAACTCACCCTGCCCCACGACACAGATCCTCCGCACAGATCGCATAAGCGACAGGTCCTCCCATGAGCGCCGGATTCGCGCCGCCTACCGCGGCGTTGCCTACTAGAGTGGCAAGCCGCCCCGAACGTGACCTCCCGCGCGAAAACTGCCACGAGCCCGCCGCCCCGGTCCCGGCCGTGATCCTGGCCAAGGTCGCCAGTGACGGCGGCTGCTCACCCCGCTCCAGCCGGGCGATGACTGGCTGCTGCATGTCCACCGCCCGCGCCAACTCCGTCTGGGTCAGGCCACGATCCGCCCGGTACCGGGCAATGCGGATGGCTACCTCACGGGCGAAGACGGACCGGTCCCACGCTTCCCGGAACGCAGGGTCCTCGCGTTGGCGATCCACAACCTCCTGCAGGGACGCCGACGATGGCCAGATCCAGGAGCGGCCCCGGCGACGGGCTGTAGGACAGGCCCAGATGCCCGGCTAGCCGGGCGGATGTGGCGTGTCGCAGCACCGCGGTCGAGGTGATCACCACCGGAAGATCACCGCCGGCAGCGGTAACGGCGCGGGCGAGCGCCGCACCGGCCGGAGTGTCGATCTCGACCCACCTATGGGGCAGCTGCTGCCGGGCGGCGTAGGTGCGCAATGCGAGCGCCCCGGCTGACATCTCGCTGCCCAGGATTTCGATGCTCCGGGCAGCCTCACCCCCGCGCAGGTTCCGGCGGCGGGCCATCAGGGCCCTCAAGATCACGTCAGACAAGTCCGGATCCTCATCCATCAGCTGCCGGAAAGAGACAGGTGAGATCCGGTGGACCTGTCCTGGCTTGGAGATCCGGCTGCTCAGATATGTCGCCTGCCTGGTGAGCAGGCTCAGCTCTCCGGCGATACTGGCCCGTGCCGAAACGGGCGACGACGGCCTCGGCCGCCCGCGCGGTTGCGGCCCGGACGACCTCTGCCTCTCCGGAATCAACCAGGATCAGGTCATAGGTAGCCTCGCCGGCACCCCACAGCAGCGCGCCCGATTCCACCTCGTGCGCAGATCCGTGGGCCTGCAGCCGCGCCCACTGCTCATCGCTGAGCGCCGGGAACGCCTCATCGCCGTAGTAGGTCATCAGTTATCGCGTCTTCCGTGCGGCAGTTATCGCGTCTTCCGTGCGGCGCGTGCGGCTGCGCAAGAACTTTAAATGCGTAGAAATGGGCCGTCAACAGCAACGGCACGTACACCGTCGGAATGATGTATGTAAGGCCGAAGCTGCCCGGATCCTTGATAAGGAAGGGGGCGGTAGCAAAGGCAAAGAGCAAGTCGGCAGTGCCGACGACGTTGAATATCCACACCGGCAGCAAGCGCGGCCTTTCGGCGCGTGAACGCTGCAAGCCGATGAACGCGATATATGCAAGGACGAGGGAGATCAAATCGCCAAACGCGGCGGGGTCGGCGAATCCGGCAGGCAGCTTCCGCGTCACGAGGCCGGCAATCAGGAACGTCGTGGCAAAATAGCGGAAGAAGCTAATGGCCGTCAGTGATTTGAGTTGTTGAATTTTTGGCTGGCTTTTCATTTTGGGCCAGATGATTGTGGCGAAGATTGTGAACCAGGCGATAAGTCCGAGGGCCACGCTCATGCCGAAATAAACGATTGTATTCATCTTGTTGTTCTCCTTACCTTTCTCATGTGCTAGCTCCCTTTGAGCCCCGCGCTGTTATCCAGCGTCGGCTGCTGTCAGGCTGCGACCGGGCCGATTTCGACTCCTGCCATTTCGGCGTAGATGAGGAAGCGGAACGGATCTTGCAGCTGGTGCCGCTCCATCAGCCGGTAAAGGGCTCGCTGACGCAGTTCCGCTAGCTCGCGGGACTCCGGATGCCTGGCTAGCCCGGCAGTAATGATCTCCAGGGCGAGCGCGCCGTCGCGCTGGGCTAGCAGGGTCCGTGCGGCCGAGGCGAACAGCTCGGGCCTGCCGCCGGCCAGCAGGTCGAGCGCCGCCGCCCGGTCGGCCGCGTCGACGGGCTCCAGTCCCTGCCCGTCCGGCTGCCAGTAGCCGGAGTGCTGGTGGTAGAGCCGCTGCACGAAATGGTCGCGGATGATCAGGTACGGGCCGACGGCCGCAGGGTGCTCGCGCAGCACCTCCGGCAGAACGCTGGCCTTCAGCAGCCCGGTCAGGGTCAGCCCGCGGCCGATGCCGGCGAGCGACCGGTCCCGCAACTCGGTGAGCGCGGCGCGCAGGCCGGGGACGGCGTCGGCGGTGAACAGCTCGGTCAGCGTTGTGTGACCGTGCACCAGCACCCGCGGGCCGAGCTCGGCGATGAGCCCCAGCGCCTCGAGCATTCCGTCTGGTGATCCCTCGGCGAAGAAGGGCGCGCCGAGGTAGGGCATCATCACGTCGCCGGTGAACAGGACGCCGCTACCTGGCAGGTAGACCATGAGGGCGTCGCTGGTCTCGCCGCCGGTCGTCGGGTACAGGACGAAGTCCGTCCCGCCGATCGATACCGGGGTGGGCTCGGAGATCAGCCGGTCCACCGCTATCTCCGCAGGCCTGACGGCCGCATCGGTGCTGCCGAACCCGGTGCCGCTTCCGGTGAAGTAGCGGAACGGGAACACGTTCGCGTGCTGCCGCTGCAGCTCGGACGGGAACCCGGCCTGTGCGATCAGCTGTGTGCCTTCGCTGGCGAGTGCGCCGATGCCGCCCGCATGGTCGAAGTGCGCGTGCGTCAGGATCACGTGGCCGACGTCGTCAGGGTGCAGGCCGCCGTCGGCCAGGGCGGCTCTGACGCGGTGTTCGGCCGTCCCGGCGTCGATCGCGACGACGCCGCTGTCGGTGCTGACAAAGGCGAAGTCGGCGAAGTCGTAGCCCTGCGCCACCCGGACGCCGGGCGCCACCTCGACGATCCTCGGATAGCCGAAATGGTAGCCGTCGGCCGCGTTCGCCCAGCCGCCGCCGAACTGAAGCCTCGCCTCAGCCGGAGCCGACGACAGGCCCGAATCTGCGGCGGCCTTGGCTGCCCGGTCGTGCTGGCCGGTGGCGGCATATGCCGCGGACAGGCCGTGGTAGACCGCACGGATCATGTTGCTCGGGAACTGGTCGCGGACGGCGAGTATGAACTCCAGGTCGGCGACGGCCTGCCCGGCATGGCCTGCCTCAGCCGGTAGCGGCGCGAGCGCGAGGCCGCGATAGTACTGCGCCGGTCCGAGATCCCTGCTGGCGGCGTCGTCCAGCCTGGCCACGCCAGCCGGGATGTCCTCGCCAGCGCGGACACCGAAGTACCCGGCCAGGGCCAGCGGCAGCACCTGGTCCGGCTGGCTGGCGGCGAGTGCCTCGAAGTAGCTCAGCCCGTCGTGGTCGGCTCCCGGTCGCGGCGAGCACAGTCGCGAGCGTGACGAGCGTGGCCCGGTCAGCGCCCGGCCAGCTGGCGGCCACCTTCAGCGCCTCGATGTTCTGGTCCTTGCTGATCTGCTGTGACATTGCCTGCTTCTTCCTGTGTTAGCCGGCGGCAGCGGCTACGCTGCGGCTCGTCCGCTGAGCGAATGGGTGTCCTGCTGGCCAGATGGTCCAGCCTTGCGCCCTGAGCGCGGGGCTGAGCTGAGCGGTGCAGTGCTGGCACAGGTACAGCTGGCCGCCGCGGACTGCGCGGTAAGCCGCGCGGACCGCGGGTCCGCACCGATCGCATGTCTCGTTCATGACGTGTCTCCTTCGCGAGCTGGCAGAGCCGTTCGGGGGCCCGGTCAGCGCTAGGCCGCGAGCTGGCGCGCCCAGCGCATCCGCTCGGCCGCCGCGGCATGTCCGTTCCTGGTCATCGCGGTGCTCCGATGCTTGGGCCGGGGTTAGCGGATCACTGAGACGGGGTGCGCTTGGGTCTGGGATTCGTGCGCGCCTGCGGCTGTTTCGGCTTCATCACCCGCCGAGCTTGCGGGCTGGGCGGGCAGGAACAGGACTGCCAGGAGGGCTCCTAGCGGCGGCGACGGCGCCGGCGATGAGGCAGCCGACGGTGAGGCCGCGCAGGAAGGCGTTGGCGGAGGCGTGCTGCAGTGCCTGGCCGAGGACCGGGTGGCCGAGGGCCGCGATCTTGCCGGCGGCCACGTAGGCCGCGCCGACGGACTGATGGGCGATCGCCGCGACCGGGCCGGGCACGCTGACCGGCAGGGTGGCGGTGAGGTGTGATCCGTAGACCGATGCGTACACGCTGCCGATCACTGCCACGCCGAGGGTGCCGCCGATGAGCCTGGTGGAGTCGTTCACGGCCGAGCCGACGCCGGCCTTATGCCGCGAGATGGCACCCATGATGGACTCGGTGGCGGGCGCCGAGCTCAGGCCCAGGCCGAGCCCGTACAGCACCATCTGGGCCGCGATGACGTCGTAGCTGATCGTCGCGCTGGTCGTCGCCGCCACCCAGCCGTAGAACGCGGCCATCGCGACCAGCCCGATGGTGACGATGAGCTTGGTCCCGGCCCGCACGGCGAGCTGGGTCCCGGCTACCGATCCGGCGCCTACCGACAGCGCAACCGGCAGCAGGTGCACCCCGGCCGAGAGCGGGCCGTAGCCGCGGACGAACTGGAAATACTGGGTCATCAGGAATATGAAGCCGAACAGGGTGAAGAACGACACCGTGACCGCACCGCTGGCCGCGCTGAACCGCATGTTGCGGAACAGCCGCACGTCGAGCATCGGGTGCGCGGCCCG
Source organism: uncultured Actinomycetota bacterium (assembly GCA_963844655.1). GTDB lineage: Bacteria > Actinomycetota > Actinomycetes > Streptosporangiales > Streptosporangiaceae > JASHPR01. Next base: position 1,291,408 of record CAWJPA010000004.1, read on the forward strand.
CCGCTCGGCCGCGATGAACGCGGCCAGCAGGACCGCTGAGGCGGCAAAGCCGGCCAGGCTCCGTACCGCTCCCCACCCGTAGGCGGGCGCCTCGATGATGGTGAAGACCAGCAGTGCCATGGTTGCCGACGACAGCACCAGGCCGGCGATGTCGAGAGCTGCCGCGTCCGGGTCCTTCGAGGTGGGAACGACAAGGGCCACGCCGATCGCGGCCACTGCCGCTACCGGCGCCATGGCGATGAAGATGCTGGCCCAGCTGAACTGCTCCAGCAGCCAGCCGCCCACGATCGGCCCCGTCGCGATGGCCACGCCGGCGATCGCGCCCCACAGTCCGATGGCGCGAGCCCGTTCCCTTCGCTCGGTGAAGACGTTGGAGATCAGCGACAGCGTCGCTGGGAATGCCATCGCGGCGCCCAGCCCCATCACGGACCGGGCCGCGATGAGCTGCGCCGGGTCGGTCGTGAAGCCGCCGGCGAGGCTGGCGGTGCCGAACACGGTCAGTCCGGCCAGCAGCATGCCCTTGCGGCCGAACCGGTCGGACAGGCTGCCGAAGGTCAGCAGCAGCGCGGCGAAGACGAGGTTGAAGGAGTCGACGACCCACAGCAGCTGAGTGGTGGTGGCATGCAACTCGCGCACCAGGGCGGGAAGCGCCACGTTCACCAGGGTCGTGTCCAGGTTGACGAGGAACGCTGCCAGCAGCAGCGCGACGAGGATCATGGGTTTGGATCGCATAGTGCGAGCCTGACTGCGACGCGGCCTTGGGGACATCCGCCGGATGGCCGATGTCGTTCCCGGGACGGGCCTCAGACGAGTACCGGCGGGCCCATCGCCACGCGGTCTCGCCGGGCGCAAGATCCGGCCGGTTCACGGCGGCCTCGTGGCTGGCGGCTTCGCCACCCCAACCGGGCGATGGGTACCTGCGCCGCGATGAGCGTCACGGCGCGGCCGGCCTGATCGCGGGCGGCCTGCTCAGCACCTGCGCGTGCTTACCCGCCGGCGGAGTCCGCGGTGTCCGCCGGCTCGCTGCCCCGATGGCGGCTCACGTCGACGGCGAGCTGGGCACGGGTGGCGATGTCCAGCTTGGCGAACATGTGCGCGAGGTGGGTCTGCACGGTCCGGCGTGATATGTACAGCCGCTCGCCGATCTGGGGATTGGACAGTCCCTCGGCGACCAGGCCGGCGACCGCGTGCTCGGCGGGGGTGAGGCTGGCCCAGCCGATCTGCGGCCGGCCGCGTGTCCCGCGGCGGCCGCGCCGGATGCCCGCCTCGCGCAATGTGGCTTCGGCACGGGCCAGGTCACGGGCGGCGCCGAGCCGCTCGTAGATGCCGAGCGCCTGATCGAGGAGCGGGCGGGCGCGGTCCAGGCGGCCCTGCCGCGCGAAGGCGGCGCCCGCGTCCTCGCAGGCAAGCGCGAGCCCCAGGGGACGCGACCCGCCCGCGCAGGCGCCAGCGGCGGCTTGCAGGATCTCGGCGTCGTCCTCGATCAGGCCCCGGCAGCGCAGCGCGGCGCCGGTCATCCAGGGCACCTCGTTGCGTGCCGCTACCTCGGTGACCGCCGCCGAGGCATCCCGGGCCCGTCCTATATCACCCGAGGCCAGCGCGAGCCGGACAAGATCGGCCCCGACGGCCGGGTAATCCAGCGCGAGCCCCAGCCGGGCGGACATGTCCCACGCGCCGGTCATGGTGGCGAGCGCCTGGCCAAGCTCGCCGCCGGCCTCCAGGATGAGCGCGCGCGGCCACGCGGCCCAGGTCGTGCGGTAGCCGGAGCCCCAGCCGGCGAGATCCCGGGCGGCGGCGCCGGCGGCCTCCTCGGCGCGCCTGAGGTCGTTGCGGTGAAGGCTGATCAGGGACAGCATGCCGTGCGCGAACACGTGGTTGTAGGTCGAGCCGATCTCGTCCGCCAGCTCGAAGCTTGCCTCGAGCTCGGCGATCGCGTCATCCCACTCCCCGGTGATGAAGCGCTCGAGGGCAAGGAACACCTGGTAGATGGACAGGGGCCAGCGGACGCCGCTCTCCTCGCTGATCCGCATCCCGACGCCGAGCGCGGACCGGGCCTCCTCGGGCCGGCCGAGCTCGATGAGGATGTGTCCCCGGGTTGCGCGGATCGGATAGCGGTGTCCGAGCCTGCCAGGGCTCTCGTCGGCCAGGTGCACCGCCTCGTCGGTGATCTGGAGCGCGTCCCGGAGATGACCACGGGATTCCGAGACCCGGGCCAGCGTGGTCATGGCGACGCTGACGGTCAGGTGATCGCCGGCTGACGCCGCCGCCGAGCGGGCCTGCTCCGCCGAGGCAGCGGCGCCGTCGAGGTCTCCCAGCGACACGCGGGCGAAGCCTGCCCACGCCCAAGCGGCGGCTCGCTCGGCACCGGGCAGCGCAGGTGATGAGCCCGCCTGTTCCAGTTCCTGCAGCGCGTCGCGCACCTGTCCTTCGGCGAGCAGGGCGCGCCCGAGGCAGATCCGGACGGGGCCATCCACCTGTGGGTCAAGGTCGCGGTCCAGCAGCGAGCGGCAAGCCGCCAGGGTGTCGGCGATCCGGCCCGACACCATCAGGCTGTTGGCCCGTTCGGCGAGCAGCCGGTCGCGGCCGGGATCGGCCGGCGCCATCAGCCCGGCCGCCCGCTCCAGCAGGCTGGCGGCGATATCAGGCGATCGCGCCGCTGCCTCCCGGGCGGCCCTGGTCAGCCACCCGATGGCCTCGGCGTCTCCTTGCCCGGCTCCGCGGGCGAGGTGCTCGGCCACCTGCAGCGCCGGGGCTCCCGTTTGCGCCAGCCGCTGCCCGGCCTCGCGGTGCAGCCCCCGGCGGACGCTGAGCGGCAGATCCTCATAGATAGCGTCACGGATCAGGTCATGACGGAACCGGATGACGGCGCCGTACTCTTCCAGGACCCGCCCCGCGATCCCTTCCGCCAGCACCACCGACAGCTCGAGCGCTGGACGGGCCATGGTCACCGACAGCTCGGTGACCGTGAAGCTGGATCCCAGGATCGAGGCGGCCCGCAGCGCCTGCAGGGAGTCCTCGGACAGGAAACTGAGACGGCGCAAGATCGTCAGCCGCAGCGTCGGCGGCAGGGTCACCTCCGCTACCTCGGCCCGCCCGCCGGCGGTCTCGATCGCGCCCTCCTGGGCCAGCGCCCCCAGCAGCTCGGTGACGAACAGCGGGTTCCCGGCCGCTCCCGATATCCCGGCCAGCAACCCGGGTCCCGGCACGGCGGCCACCGCCTCGGCCACCAGCTCCGCCACCGCCCGCTCGGTTAGGCCCCGCACGGCGAGAATGCGCCCCCCGGCATCCAGCAGCTGACCGGCGAGGCGATCCAGTTCCGGGATGCGCGGGGAGGGACGCAGGCACCCGATGAGGGCCACCGGGAGATAGGCCAGACGGCGGCTCACCGCGGCCAGCGTCAGCAGGCTGGACGGGTCGGCCCACTGCAGGTCATCCACGCCGATCACCAGCGGCCCGGCCAGCGCGAGCTCCTCCGCCAGGTCAGCGAACGCATCGACCGCGCGGAACCGCAGCCCAGGGTCGCTGGTCACCGTGATCGGGCCCCGGTCACCGCCCCGGGTGGCCAGCAGCGCGGCGATGGCCGCCCGCCGCGGGTCCGGCGACGAGCGGACGCACCCGAACGCGGCGGCCACCAGGCCGAACGGCCGGGTCCGCTCCAGCTCCTCAGCCCGGCCCGCCGCCACCTGCATGCCGCGGCCGCGCGCGTCATCCAGCACGCCGGCGAGTAGCCGCGTCTTCCCGATCCCGGCCTCACCCTCGATCAGCACGACCGCCGGCCGGCCTGACACGACCCGGTCCACAGCATCCCCCAGGACCGCGATCTCCGCCGCACGCCCGCGGATGCCTGGGACCGGCGCCAGCGTTCCCATGAGCCGGATGCTACTCCGCGAGGGGCGTCCCAGGGCAGCGGGCCGCGCGCGGGTCAGGGCACCGGAACAGAGCCCGCGCCGGGCCCCCCGGTCACCTCATACAGCGCCCTGAGCAACCCGAGCCAGCCGGTGAAGCGGATCTCCTCGTCTTGGCCGGCGTGGCAATGCCCGGGATCGGGGACGGCCCGGAGGCGGCCGGCGGGCGGCTCGGCCCTGTCTAGGATGATGCGGATCTCCATCTGCCCCATCGTTGCGGCCCTGACCGGCGGCAACATCGGCCAGCTGGCCGATGTCTCCCCTGCCGGTGCCGCCGCACGCTAATAGCGTCCTGGCCACCGCCGCCGCCACCGGCATAGAGAAAAGCGGAGAGCCCGCACCTGCTGGCGCCTGGCCCATCTCGATGCGCGCGGCTGGCCCGCCGGCCAATGCTCTTCGGGAACGTCATTCTGTGCGCCTCGCTGACGCATCGGCGAGCCCACCGATTGCGGGCGGCTGCCGTCCGTGTGCGGCGACGGAACGCGGCTACCAGGCCGTCCGACCTTCACCACCCAAGATCGCGTAAGTCCGGTCTAAGCGCTCCACCGGGATGCTCCTCAGCGCCGCGCCCCGGCCACTAGATCGTCGACGCGGCTTCGATCGGCGCGCCTAAGTTGGCGACGCGAGCACTGAACGTCGAATGCGCTGGCGTCTTCGGCAGGCAGGGTCTTGCCGTTCCGCCTCGCCGTTGATGAGCCCGATCTTCCCCATGACCAGGGCGACCTGCTCGAAGAGCCGGGCTGTTTTCGGCTCGTGACCGAGGCGGAACCAGCATCGGCCGGGTGGCGGATGTCTGGCAGCCGCCGGGACCGCATTGTAAGAGCGTTGCGGCCATACGGGACGTTCAGCCAGAACGAGCACGGCGACCACGCCGCGACGTCTTCAAGGAAAGCACCAAGCGGAAGGAAAGATCATGCGAATTTTCGTCACGGGAGCGACCGGGGCACTGGGACGGCATCTGGTTCCCGGGCTGGTCGCGGCGGGTCACGAGGTCACCGCCACAACGAGGACGCCCGGTAAGGTCGCGCAGCTGCGTGAGGCGGGCGCGGAGCCGGTAGTCCTCGACGGGCTGGATCGCGAGTCAGCCCGGCGGCCCGGCGCGTGCGCGGCCGCCCGCCCCGGAGGCTCTAAGACGTGAATCGACCGGAAAGGGAGTATCAGATGTCACACGTCCCAGAGATCCGCGAGCACAAACGGCCGGTCCCGGCCGGCCGACTCGCCAAGACGCTGCGTTGGCTGCGCTGGCCGTTGCTCGTGGCCTGGCTGCTGGCCGCTGTGGTGCTGTACCCGCTGGCGCACAGCCTGGGGAGCGTGGCCAACAACACGGCCGCCGCAAACCTGCCATCCTCGGTGCCCTCAACCCGAGTGCTGCTGCTTGAGCAAGCCGCCGAGCGTGGCCAGCCCGAGACCGACGCGGCGACCGTCGTGCTCGCCCGCAGCAACGGCCTGACCGGGGCGGACCTGGCCGCGGCGGCGTCGGCGCGCAGCGCAGTGGCCCGCCTGGTCAGCCACGTCGACGGCCTCGGCGCGCCCGGCCCCGAGCAGCGGTCCGCCGACGGTGAGGCGGTGGAGTTCTCGGCCGGGATAACTGCGCCGACCGACAGCGCGCAGAGCGCTGACCTCACCGCGGTGCAGGCCATCCGGCAGGCGGCCGCCGGGCCGGTGAGCCGGGCCGGCGACGGCCTCCAGGTCGCCGTGGCCGGTCCGGCGGCGGTGAACGCAGACACCAACATCAGTAGCACCGCCGAGAACACGCTGCTTATCACCGCGATCGGCATCATCGCGATCATCCTGCTGATCGCCTACCGCAGCCCGCTGCTGTGGCTGCCGCCGCTGCTCGGCGCGATCATGGCCCTCGACGTCGGCAAGGCCGCCGCCCACGGCCTGGCCAATGCCGGGGTCACGGTCAGCAGCCTGTCGGTCGACATCCTGACCGTGCTGGTGCTGGGCGCGGCCACCGACTACGCCCTGCTGCTCATTCACCGCTACCGCGAGGAACTGCGCCACCACGCCGCCACGGAGGACGCGATGGTGGCGGCATTGCGGCGCACGCTGCCGACGCTGCTGGCCTCGGCCGGGACAGTTGTGTGCGCGATGCTCTGCCTGCTGGCGGCACAGTCAGAAGCGCTGCACGGGCTTGGCCCGGTCGGTGCCGTCGGCATTGTCGCGGCCCTGCTCGTCCAGACCACCTTCCTGCCTGCGCTGCTGCTGATCGGCGGCCGGCCGCTGTTCTGGCCGCGCGTCCCGCGGCAGGGCCAGGCCGGCCGCGAGGAGTCCAGGGTCTGGTCCGGCATCGGCGCCAGAGTGGCCCGCCATCCCGTGCCAGTCGTGGTCGCTACCCTGCTAGTGCTCGGCGCGGCGTGCGCCGGGCTCGCCACCCTGCACATCGACAACAACCCGGTGGCCACCGTGAAGGGCCAGCCCGGCAGCGTCACCGGCACACAACTGCTCACCGAGCACTTCCGCGCGCAGGACACCTCCGCGCTTGACCTGCTCACCCCGCCGGGCGAAGCCGGGGCCGCCGCAGCCGCGGCGCGCGCAACGCCAGGCGTCTCCGCGGTGACGGCCGGCCCTTCGGTCGGCACCTACGACTACTACTCGGTCACCGTGTCCGCCCCGGCCTATAGCGTCGACGCCTACGCCGCGGTCGCGAGCCTCCGCGATCATCTCGGCCGCGACGCGCATGGTGCTCTCGTCGGCGGGGATCAGGCCATCCAGTACGACATCATTCAGTCGTCCCGCCACGACGCGCTGGTGCTCATACCGCTGGTTCTCGTCGTGATCTTCGTCGTCGTCGCGCTGCTGCTGCAGGCGGTAGTGGCGCCTCTGCTGCTTGTCGCCACGACCGCGATCAGTTTCGCGGCCTCGTTCGGGCTGTCCAACCTGCTGTGGCGCGGGCTCGGGTTCTCCGGCATCGAAGCCCAGATCCCGCTGTACGTCTTCATCTTCCTGGTCGCGCTCGGGGTGGACTACAACATCTTCCTCACCGCGCGCATCCGGGAGGAATCCCGGCAGGCCGGCATCCGGCAAGGGACCCTGCGCGGGCTCGCCGTGACCGGAGGCGTTATCACCGCCGCCGGCCTGGTCATGGCCGGTACCTTCGGCGACCTCGCCCGGCTCCCCTACGTCCCGGTCACCGAGGTCGGGATCGCGGTCGCGGTCGGCGTCCTGCTCGACACCCTGCTCGTCCGCACCGTGCTCGTTCCCGCCGGCCTGCTCGCGATCGGAAAGCACGTCTGGTGGCCGGCCCGATCGGCATAACCGGATGATCGAAATCGCCGCGCGTGCTCCCGGTAGCATGCGCGGCGTGCAGTCGCCACGGCCGCCACTCTGCGGTGATCGTTGTCCAGAACCTGGGACAGCAGCCCACCTACAACGCGTGTCTCACGCGGATCTCCCAAGGTAGCCATCATCAGGTAGCTGCCTGCGCCGCCGTCGGGCCTACATAGTCGCGGCCGTCCATCAATCACGCCCGGCAATCATCACCACCAGCGGCACCCTCACCGCAGCCGGCCCGCTCGCGCCAGGGCCCGGCCAACCTTCATACCCGATACCTGCCGCCCACGGTCGCTGCCTCGCCGACAGGTCATCCGGTAAGGATGACCCGCCGAATTGCGGTTCAACGTCGCCCGACAGCTCCGGGAGCATGGACAGTGGCCATATGCCCCCCTGTCGGCCCACGAGCGTGATCTGGGAGAGAAGAGAGCCCGGCTCCTCTCGGGGGACCGCAGCTCTCGAGGCTCGACGACACGCCCGGGAACCTCGGGCCAATCCGATGCCGCTTCATGCCCCACGTTGACACAACGTGCCACGCTTCGGGGTCCCGTCCCGCCAACGAACCGCCAACGGATGATCAAAAGGCCCGACCGCCGCTTCCGGCGATCGGGCCCTGACCTGCACTTCTTGGTAGCGGGGGCGGGATTTGAACCCGCGACCTCTGGGTTATGAGCCCAGCGAGCTACCGAACTGCTCCACCCCGCGTCGAAGTCCCTTCACTTTAGGGCCTCATCGAACGGCAGGCAAATTGCCAGGCCGGCGGGCGGCGACGCGCTCAGACCCCGTTGCTCCCCCCGCTGGGCGCGGACATCCAGATCACGTAGTGCGCGGGCCAGAGCGTGGTCGGCGGCTGGGTCAGGGTGTGCGGATCCTGCGTGGTGGCCAGATCGAGCACCCGGACCGGGCTGCCGTAGGCAGCGACCTGCCCCGGCCGCGCCCCGAGCACCACGGGCCGGCGTCCCGCACCGGAGATGCCGGACAGGACGCTGCGCACGGCCGGGCCCGGCTTCCCGATCATCCACGCCACCGGAACCCCGCACATCCCGCGGATCACCTGCGTGAACTGCTCGGCCACCGGCCGGTCCACGATCACGACCGTGGCCGACGGCCCGATCGACGAGCACAGCCTGGCCACCGCACCGTACTGCCCCTGCCCGGCCCGCTTCAGCGCCAGGCCGTCGGCGGTCGTGCGCGCGGCGCCGCCCTGGCCCGCATGCCCCAGCCCCAGGCCGAAGGTGGTCTGCGCGGTGGGCACGATCAGCGCGGCGACGCAGAACGCGGCCACCACAGACGCGGCTCCCTGGCCCGCACCCCGCGTCCGCGCCAGCCCGCGCAGCCACGCGGACGCCCATATCGCGCAGAGGATCAGCCCGGGCAGCACCAGCGGCACCAGGCGGCGGCTGGCCCAGGGCTGGTCCGGGACCGTCGCCGGGTACCAGAGGACGGCAGCCGAGCCGCAGCAGATGACGGCGAGCGGCAGGCCCCAGAGGCGCGCCAGGCCGGACGGGTCCCGCCACGAGATCAGCGCCCGGAGGCACCACCGCACCAGCAGGGCGAGCCCGAACCCGCCGAGCAGAACGGCGGGCACCCCGAGGTACCAGATCACCCAGTACAGGGTGTCCTCGGCGTAGGTCCGCCCGGGGTCGATCGGCAGGTGCTCAAGCTGCTGCAGGCCGGCGACGTAAGCCGACTCGACCGCGTTGGATACCTGACGCGCGGTCTGCAGGTAGGGCCGGATCGCGAGGCCGATCAGCGCGGCCACGGCCAGCGCCGCGCCGAGGTCGGGCAGCCACCGCAGCGGGCGCCCGGGCGGCATCCGCCGCCCCTCGCTGCGGAACCCGAGCAGCCGCACCAGTTCCACGCCAGCCCAGGTCACCGCGGCGAGACCGGCCGCGATGAGCCCGATCAGCTCGGGCACCGGCCGCAGCGAGTTCAGGAACGGCCTGGCCAGCAGGTATCCGTCGGCGAGCGCGTACCCGACGCCGACCGCCAGGCCGAGGCAGAACGCCAGCGCCGCCCGGCACCGCCCCACCACCAGCATTCCGGCGAACGGGATCGCGGGCAGCACGTCGACCAGGCCCCCGATCCGCACCAGCGCGCTGAGCCCGAGCGCGAGCCCGCCCAGCGCCATCAGCGCCCGCTGCGGCGTGTACCAGCCGACCAGCCGTGGCCGGGGTCCCGCGAGCACTTCCCGCGCCGCATCCGGAGCGGCCTGCGATGCCGTTACGCTAACCGCCCGGGGATCTCGCCCCGCAACGCCGAGAGTCAGCGCGTCTACCACCAGGCACAGCCCGCCGAACAGCAGCACCTGCCCGGCCGTCTCGGTGAACGAGCCCCGGCTCGTGTACTGCTCGGGAAGCGTGAGCGCGAGCACCAGGGCACCGGCGGGAGCCCACTGTGGCCCGGTCAGCCGGCCGACCAGCCCGCCGAACGCCAGGATCGCGAGCCCGCCCAGGATCGGGCCGAGCGCCGCGGCCGCCGTGGTGCCGTTCACCCAGAAGCCGCCGGCCAGGAGGAGCGGCAGCCCGGACATGAGGCCGGGCACGACCGCGGTGCCGCCGGAGAAGAAGCCGATGCTGCTGAAGCCCAGCCCGGGATGGGGGCCGCCGAACGCCGCCAGCGACTGCGGGATCGGCAGCGAGCCATGCTGCGCGATCCAGTAGCCCGTCTGCAGGTAAGCCCCGGGGTCGCGGAGCACGATGACGGTCTCGGAGTTGAACAGGAACTGCCACAGGGCGAACCCGGCCGCCACGGCAACCGTGCCCGCCAGGCCCCACCAGGCGGGCCAGGCCCGTTCCCGGCCCGGCGCGCCGCCTGCCGCCTCGCCCGCGGGCGCCTGGCCGGCGGCGGCCCTGACGGCCGGCGTCTGGCCTGCTGCTATCTCGCCGGGCGCTGTCTCAGCGGGCGCTGTCTCGCCCGGCCCTGCCTGCCGGGGCACGGCCGGGCGGGGCGCCGCCTGGCCGACCCGCCCGCCGCCTCCCGGCAGCGTCCGGGGCCAGGTTCCTGGCACCTGAGACAGGCCGAACGCGGCCAGGGCGACGGCCAGCGGCGCGGCGATGAGCAGTGTGGGCACCGGCAGGAACACCCCGCCCAGCAGCAGCGGCAGCCCGGGCAGCAGCCAGGCCATGACCAGGATCGCCGGCAGCACAGTGATCCTGGCGAACCCGGTCCCGCCGGCGGACGGAGCCCCGGGCGGGCGCTGGGGCAGGAGGCGGCGAATCGCCGCCCGCCCAGCCTCGGCACGCCCGGCCGCCCAGCCGAGGCTCGCGCGCCCCGCCGGCAGGCGGACCCGGAACCGGTTCTTCGCGAGGCCGGCCGGTGGTTCCGGCTGGCCGTCAGGCCCGCGGTGGCCGCCAGACGCTAACCCGTCATCCTCGTGCCCGATCCTGGCGCCCGGCTGCCCGGCGCGGGGTTCCGCACCACCTTCTGGCTGGACCGTAGGCGTCGTGACGCGCGGCATCTCCGCGGTGGGCGCCTGGTCAGCCGGCGGAACAGCCTTCGCCGGCTCGCCCGCGTCGATATCCTCAAGCTTGCCGTTGACGTCCGTGCCCCCCGCTGACTGGTCAGTCGCGGCGGTGTTGCCGGTCGGGCGGTCGCCAGAACGCACGCGTCCCACTCTAGAGCGGACGGCCGGCAGGACCGCACCTGACTGCAGCGCCGCATGGGGAGTAACGGCTGGAAAGGCCCCCAAGGGTTCGCTGACCAGTACTTTTGCCAACTACATACGAAATCACACCTTTATAACACGTAACATGGGCCGCAAACCCTAGCGGCCAGGTTCCCCGGTGCCTCCGGAGGATTCTGGCCCGGAGGAGCAATGAGGCGACGCACCGATGTGGATGACGGGGACTGGAACGCGTCACGGCGTGGCCGGCCCTTGCCGGAACCCAAGCGGCGCTCACGCCATTCGCTCGGCCGCCGCATCACCGCGTGGGTGGCGGTGGGCCTCGCCGCCGTCCTGGTCGTCGCTTCGCTCGGCGCCTATGTCAAGTACCGCAGCGTCTGGGACAGCATCAAGCGCGTCGACGTAGCCGGCCTCATCGGCAATCAGCCGCCCAAGTACAACGACGCCGAGAACATCCTGCTGATCGGCTCGGATACCCGCATCGGCAAGAACGGGAACATCGGCGGGGCGGTCGGCTGCAACTGCTCGGACACCCTGATGCTGCTGCACATCTCTCCCGGGCATCACGAGGCCACCGTGGTCAGCATCCCGCGGGAGACCATGGTCCCGATCCTGCAGTGCGCCGCCAGCGACGGCACTCCGGGTCAGACCGCCGGCTCCGTGGGTGAACTCGAACTCATCAACGCGGCCCTGTCCGCGGGCGGCCCGGCCTGTACCTGGAAGACGGTCGACGCCGTCACCGGCATCCATATCGACCATTTCATCGAGCTCGATTTCACCGGCTTCGAGAAGGTCATCAATGACCTCGGCGGGGTAAACGTGTGCCTGCCGTTTGCCATCCATGACCCGCAGTCCAACCTCAGCCTCACGGCCGGCGTGCACCACGTCTTCGGGCCGGAGGCACTCGCGTTCTGGCGCACCCGCGAGGGCGTCGGCCAAGGCTCCGACACGCAGCGGATCCAGCGCGACCAGTTCCTGATGGCCTCGCTCGTCCAGGGCATCGAGCACAGCGACCTGCTCGGCAGCCCGGCCAGGATCCTGAACGTGGTCCGCGACGCCGCGGACGCCATGACCACGGACACCGGCCTGGACCAGCGCGCGATGCTGCAGATCGCCGAGAGCCTCCGGGGGCTGACCTCCAAGTCGGTGCAGTTCGTCACCTCACCCAACGTTGCCTGGCCGCCAAACATCAACGACGTCGAGTTCCAGCAGCCCCAGGCCGACGAGCTGTTCAACGCGATCGCGCACGACACGACGCTGCCGACGGCGGCTAAGAAGCCGAAGGCGGCCAAGGCGACGCCAGTGGTCGACATTGCCCCCTCCCAGGTCAAGGTCGAGGTCGAGAACGGGTCGGGCGTCGGCGGTATCGCCGGCCAGGCGGCCAGCGACCTCACCGCCAAGGGCTTCAGCGTGGTGGGCACGACAGACGCCCCCAACTTCGGCTTCACCAGCTCCCAGATCGAGTACGCGACCGCTGCTGACCGGCCCGCGGCCAACACGCTGAAGGCCCAGCTCAGCAGCGCACAGCTGGTCAAGGACACGGCGCTGACGCCGGGCACGATCCTGCTGATCGTCGGCTCCACCTTCCACGGCCTGGGGGCCGCGCCCGCCGCGCCCAAGCAGTCCATCTCCAGCATCAGCGCCGCCGACGGCGCGATTCAGGGGAACATCAACATCTGCAAGAACCAGGCGGCGTTCGCGGGGCCGGACAACCCGAGCATCTGAGGCGCCGCCCCGGCCGCCGGGACGCGAGAGGTCGGCCGGCCCGGACATCCGGAGCGTCCCGGGGCGTTCGCTATCCCGAACACCTGGCTTTTTGGCCGGTTATCGGCGCGTCTTCACGGTTTAATCGCCTGCTCGATGGCAAGGAACCTCCCAGGGGGTCATGATCAGCAACGAGGTCATGCCAGGGGGCCATGAGCGGCAACGAGTACCAGAATCCACCTGGCGAAGAGCCGCCACGGCAGCCATCGCTGCCCTCACCCCGGCCCCGCCAGGATGAGCCGCAGGCCCGCGGGCCCGCCCGGCGTGTTCCGACCGGCTGGAAGGTAGCCGGCTGGGTTTCCGCCGCCGTGGCGCTGCTGGTGGTCGCGGCCTCCCTCACCGCCTATTTCCGGTACCGGAGCGTATGGAGCAGCATCCAGCGCGTGGAGATCGTCGGCCTGGGCACCCGGCCGCCGCAGTACACCAGCTCGCTGAACGTGCTGCTGATCGGCTCGGACAGCCGGGCCGGGGCGAACCGGAAGTTCGGCGCGACCGTCACGGGGCAGCGGTCAGACACGATCATGATCCTGCACGTCTCACCCGGCCACCACGGCGCTACGGTCCTCAGCATTCCGCGTGACTCGATGGTGCCGACGCTGGCCTGCCCGGCCGACGGCCCGGGCGTCCCCGGCCAGCAGGCCGAGCCCGGGGTCAACGAGCGGATCAACGAGACGTTCTCCAACGGCGGCCCCAGCTGCCTGTGGAAGACCATCGAGCACGAGACCGGCATCCACATCGACCACTTCATCGAGCTCGCCTTCACCGGCTTCGTCCACATCATCAACGACATCGGCGGCGTCAACATCTGCCTGCCCGTGGCCATCAACGACCCGGACTCCGGGCTGCACATGACCGCGGGCATGCATCACGTCATGGGACCCCAGGCGCTCGCGTTCTGGCGGGAGCGCCACATCGGCACCGGCTCAGACCTGCAGCGCATCCAGCGGGATCAGTACCTGATGGCCTCGCTCCTGCAGGGGATCAGGCACAGCGACATCCTCGGCAGCCCGTCCAAGATCTACTCGGTCGTGGTCGACGCCGCCAGCGCGATGACCACGGACACGGGGCTCAACCTGTCCACGATGGTGAAGATCGCCGACAGTCTCAAGGGCCTGTCGACCGACTCGGTGCAGTTCGTCCAGGTGCCCGAGATCCCCTACCCGGGCGACCCCGGGGCCGAGGTCATGTTCGAGCAGCCGCAGGCAGGCCAGCTGTTCACCGCGATCGCCCACGACACGACCTTGCCCAAGTCCGGCCAGGCCAACCAGGCCATCAAGCGGCGTGCTCCGTCGGCGTCGGCCACGCCGTCACCGTCGGCCACACCGTCGGCCACGCCATCACCGTCATCGCCCGTGTCCGGCCTCACCAAGACCTATGGCGGCATTAACGGAACCGCGAACGCCTGTCACGACCAGGCCGCCTTCGCCGGCGGGGATCAGCCGGACAACTTCCCCAACCCGTTATGAGGCCCGGGCCTGATACGGCCCGTCTTCGGCGCCTGCGGCCCGGCCCGATCCGGCACAATAGCGGCAATGGAGACCTTTACCAGCTGGCATACCTGGGCCGACGCTGAGCCGGGGCTCAGCGAGCGGCTGCCCGCCGATGTGGTCGCCACGCTGGCCCGGGCCGTGGAGTTCGCCCGCGTGCACCACGGTGACCAGCGGCGCAAGACCGGGGTGCCCTACCTCGAGCACCTGCTCGAGGCCCTTCAGGTCCTCGTCCAGGGCGCCGGAGTCACCCGTCCCGACGTGCTCGTGGCCGCGGTGCTGCACGATGTCGTGGAGGACACGCCGTGCACGCTGGACGAGGTCAGCATTGAGTTCGGGCCCAGGGTGGCCGAGCTCGTCGGCTGGGTGACGATCCCGCCCGCCGGCCCGGGCGAGAGCAGGCCGGCGGTCCGTCAGGCCTACCTGCGACGGCTGCGGGACGCGCCGCGCGATGCTGTCCTGGTCAAGCTGGCCGACCGGGCGAGCAACGTGCAGACCCTGCGGAACCTGCCGCTCACCGAGCAGCGCTCCTACTACGAGCAGACCGTCGACCACATCGTCCCGCTGGCGGCAGACAAGCCGTGGTTCGCCGCCTGGTACGCCGGCTGGCAGGCGGAACTGGCGGACCTGGGCAGCCCAAGGACGCCTGCTAAGCCCGGCTGACCGCCGGGGTGGCTTCCTCGCGGGTACCGCCGGAGCGCGCGGCTTCGACCGCGGTTTTCCTGAGCCCTAGCTGCGAGATCTCCAGCCACAGAGCAAGCGAGGCGGGATAGATGAAGTAACCGAACCGGGTGGCCGGCGCCAGCGTGAACATCAGCGTCAGGCCGATGATGAGACGCCAGACGGCGGACGGCACGGTCCTGGGCGGGCGGACGACCAGCGAGGCCGCGACCGCGGCGCAGGCCAGCACGAGCAGCGCCACAGCGATGATATGCCCGGTATGACCGGTATCAGCGAGGACATGCCCCGGCAGCGGGCTGGCCGCGGGCGACACGGCGTTCGCCAGGCCCAGCGGGAACAAGATCGTGTTATCCACCAGGGCGGACGGCCAGAGAATTGCGACCGGGCCGACGATCGCAAGGCACGCGGTCACGGCGGAGCCGAGGAAGATCAGGACCTGCCTCCCGCCGTCGCGCTGCCCGATCAGCACCGCAGCGACGATCACCGCCGGCCAGGCCGTGGCTTTCGCCGCCGACGCCAGGCCGAGCGCGATCCCGGCCAGCACCCACCTGGGACGCCGCCACAGCAGCGCAAGGCCGAGGCACATCAGGGCCAGGATGGGGATGTCGGTGCCGCCGACGGCAAGCTCGAACGCGATCACCGGCGACGCCGCGATGAACACGGTCCAGCGGAAGGTGTTCCTGGCCCCGGCGGCCCGCAGCGCAAACCAGAAGATGACCAAGAACGCGAGGCCGAACCAGACCCGGGGATCGGTGATCACATGGGAGCCGAACAGCGCCCGCGGGATGCCGAAGAGCGCCATGACCGGCAGATAGGGATTGTAGGCGTTAGGATCATGCACCGTGGCCAGTGACGCGGCGCTCTGGTAGGGCGAGTGGTCGGTCACCAGCTGTTTGGCTGACCGGGCGATGACCGAGACCTCCGGCTCCTTCTTGCCGTCGGCGGCATTCAGGAACATCGGGGTGATCAGCGCCCCGGCGGCGCTCAGCAGCAAGGCCAGGTCGATGCCCCGGGACCGCCAGAGCAGGACCGCCGCCGAGGCCGCGATGTAGGCGCTGGCCGCGATCACGCCCCAGAGCCGATGCAGGTCAAATGTGCTGAAAAGCGCTACACCGCCGGCAAACCCGGCACACGCCACGAATGCCGCCGCCGCCCAGTATCGCGGGACGCAGACAGGCGCCAGCCACCGGGCCCGGGGACCTGGTGCCCTGCCTTGAGGCAGCGCTGCCTTCAGCGAGAGCATCACCGTAGAAAATCCTCCACCGGCTAAAGCTTAGCGCGGGCTGTATGACCCTCCCTCGCCTGACCTGGCCCGTCAGACCACGGGTGGCCGGCCAGCCCGGGTCATCCTCCAGGCGGTGCCGACCGAGATCGGATGCCGTCCGCCGGAGCTCATCCGCCACCCCTCGGCGAACCCGGACACCCAGGCCCGCAACGCGCTCGCCGACCGCTCCCGCGCCACGGTCAGCACCAGCCAGTCCAGCAGATAGACACCAGCCAGCGGCCAGGGCAGGTTCCGGCGCGCGAGCAGCACCCGGTTCCGCCCGTCCAGCCGGTACCAGGTCGCGTGCCTGGCGTTCGGCACCGGGGGGTGGCACATCCGGGCCGCGGCGTCGTACTCGAGCCGGTACCCGAGCTCCAGCAGCCGCCAGGCCAGATCGGTCTCCTCGTGGCCGTAGAAGAACAGCGCGGGCAGGCCGCCGGCCTCCTGGAAGGCCGAGCGCCTGATCGCGCACGCCCCGCCGGCGAATGTGGTCACGGGTGATGATCTCCCCGGGTCTCCGGCCCGCAGCCGCGGCACGTGCCACCGCACACCGGGCCCGCCGTCGGGATCGACCACCCGGAAGGAGAGCACGGCCAGGTCCGGGTCGGCAGCGAACCGGCTCGCGACGTGCTCCCCCAGGCCCGGATCCGGGTACCAGCCGTCGTCGTCGAGGAACAGCACCACATCGCCCGTGCACGCGTCCACGCCCGCGTTCCGGCCGCCCGCCACGCCACAGTTCTGCGGCAGCCGGATCGAGCCCACCCCGGCCGGGAGCGGCGGCACGTCGGCCCCGTTGCCGACCACCACCACGTCCACCCCGCCGGCCGCCTGGCTGAGGGCAACGGCGCTGGTCACCGCCCGGTCCAGCTCGGCGGGCCGGTTGCCCATGGTCAGGATCACGCAGGACAGCTTCACCGCAGCCGCCTCGACGCGAGGATCGCCGCGAGGTGGGCCAGGACCATTACCGCGGCCACCGCCAGGCAGGCGACGATCAGCACCCGGGTCGCAGTCAGCCCGCCGCGGGCCGCGTCCACGAACGCGGCCGCGAGGATCAGCAGCGAGAGCTCGACCGCCTGGGTGATCCGGTGCACGCGCAGCACGCTGGCCAGGCGCCGGGCCAGCGCCAGGCCCCCGGAGCGCGGAGCGAGCGCCTGTTCCTCGTGCGGGCCAGGCAGGCCCGCCTTGGCCCGGGCCACCGTGACGTTGTCGGTCTCCGCCTTGACGATCGACGCGAGCAGGGCGGCCGCCAGGCCCGCGCTCACGTAGCCCCCAGACACCGTGAGCTGCCCCTGGGCCCGGATGCCGAGCCCCGTGAGCAGCGCGGCCTCGCCCAGGTAGTGCCCGATCCCGTCCAGGTAGATGCCGGCCACCGACGTTCGCTTGCTCCAGCGGGCCAGCTCGCCGTCGGAGCAGTCAAACAGCAGATAGGCCTGGATCAGGATCGCGGCGGCTAAGGCGGTCCACAGACCGCCGAACGCCACCACCACCCCGGCGGCCACGCCGCAGAGGATGAACGCCACCGTCACCGCGTTCGGCGACCAGCCCAGCCGGGCGAAGACCCACGTCGCGCGGGGCGAGAACCTGCGCATGTAAACGCGGCCCGCCCAGTGCTCGTCGTTCAGCCTGTCGATCACCGACGGCGGCTGGCCCTCCGCCTTCAGCTCAGCCAGCGTAGGCCCGGGCATACTCCTCCACTCGCTTGGCCGTCTCTGCCTCCGACATGCCGAGCCGCTCCAGGATCGTGTACCGGCCCGGCCGGGTGGCCGGGGCCAGCTCCACGGCCTTGGTGAAATCCGCCAGCGACAGCCCGAGGTCGGCTGGTGTCCTCGGCAGGCCGTGCCGGGCCAGGCAGGCCGAGATCAGCTCCGCCTGACCGGGATCCTCCCGCAGGTAGGCGCAGAACAGCGCGCCCACGCCCGCCAGCTCGCCGTGGCTGCCGGTGCCCGGGTACAGCTGGTCGACCGCGTGCATGATCTCGTGATCGCCGCCGCTGCACGGCCGGCTCGAGCCGGCCACGGCCATGGCCAGGCCCGACAGCACCAGCGCCTCGGCCAGCACGGTGAGGAACTCATCCGAGCGCGCATGCCCCGGCTGATGCACCACGGCGTGCGCGGCGGACCTGGCCATGGCCGCGGCCAGCCCGTCCACCGGCTCCCTGGTGTCGGCGGCGGCGAGCTCCCAGTCTGAAACCGCCGACAGGTTGCTCACCACGTCGCCGATCCCGGCGCTGGCGAGCGGATCGGGAGCACACCGCACCCGGTCCAGGTCCACGACCACGGCCACCGGCATGACCACGCCGTACGACCCCTTCCCTGACTCGTGCTCCAGGGAGCTGACCGGAGAGGCGATGCCGTCGTGCGCGAGGTTGGTGGCGACAGCGACCATGGGGATGCCCGCCATGTGCGCGGCGAACTTAGTGACGTCGATGGTCTTGCCGCCGCCGATCCCGGCTACGGCCTCGTACGCCCCGGCCCGCAGGCGCTCACCCAGCGCGACGGCACTGCCGTGGCTGCCGTCGGTGATCCGGAAGATCTCCGCCTCGTCGATCTCCAGCTCGGCCGCGATGCTGTCGCCCTGACCCGGGCCGACCGCGACCGCGACCCGTCCCTGGGTCGCGATGCGCCGGTCGGCGAGCAGCTCGCCGAGGCCGCCGATCGCACCGGGCCGCACGTCGATGACCAGGGGTGCGGACAGCATGCGGGCCAGCAGCGGCATGCCAAGCGAGACTAGCAGTGACGAACTCAGAACTAACAGTGACCGGCTATCTCGCGCGCCCGGCGCAGATCGCTGTGGTTGTCGACCTCCACCCAGTCGACGGCACCGATCGGCACCGCGGCTACCTCTCCGCCCCGGTCCGCGAGTTCCTGGTAGCCGTCCTCGTAGTACAGCCCGGGATCGCGGCGCCAGGTGGCTTCCAGCGCGTCGGCCAGCGGCGTGGCGGCCGACGGCTCGATGAGCGTGGCGCCGATGTACTCGCCGTAGGCCTGCGCCGGGTCCATCTGCTTGGTGATCCTGGTCAGCTGTCCCCCGGCGTCGATGATCACCTTCATCTCCTCCGCCGCGAGCGGCTTGACGTCATCGACGGCGAGGATGACGCGCCCGCGGCCGCCGCCGGCCTCACCCGCGGCCAGCAGCGTCTTCTCGACGCTGACCGGATGCACGGTGTCCCCGTTGACCAGCAGGGCCCCGTGGGCGAGGTACTCACGGGCGAGCCAGAGCGAATAGGCGTTGTTCCACTCCAGGGCCCGGTCATTGTGCACAAGCTCCAGCGCGATCCCGTACGCGGCCTCCAGGCGGGCCGCCCGGTCGCTGATGGCGTGTGCCGCGTGCCCGACCACGATCACGATCTCCCGGATGCCCACGGCCGCGAGGTTTCGCAGGGTGATATCCAGGATTGTGGTCTCGCCCGCCACCGGGAGCAGCGTCTTGGGCAGTTGATCGGTGTCGGGGCGGAGTCGCCGGCTGGCACCAGCCGCGAGCACCATCCCGATCAACTACGTTCTCCCCCTCCCGGCCAGGCAGCCTGCCGTCACGTTCCCGCAGATGAGCAGCCCTAGATAGGCGGTCATCGCCAGAAAGGCGATCATGCCGATACCGAACATGGCACCGAGGCCGACGGCCAGCATGCGGCCTTCCCAGCCCAGCCGGGTATCGGGGATCTGCCCCTCTTCTGTGTCACGAGTCGTAAGGTCAAGGTAACGTAGCGCAACCGCCGCGCACAGCGCAAACGTCACCGCCGCTGGAATCCGGAACGAGAAACCGAGCGCGGCCACATAGACGAACTGGCCGGCCAGCAGCACGGCCGGAACCAGCCAGTCCAGGCGCCCGTCATGCGGGTGGCCGTTCCCCGGCGCGGCCAGCAGCATCACCACCAGCGGGGTGAGCAGCAGTATGCCCGGCAGGTTCCGCAGGCCAAGCACGGCCAGGAAGCACGTGGCGGCCAGCCCAGCGACGGCAGGCGGCAGGGGCACGAACTGCCCCCGCACCACCTGGCCGAGCCAGACCGCGGCGACCCCGTCGTCCCGGCAGGCCAGGATGGCCGCGGGTGCAGGATCAAGGGCAGGCTCCGGCTGAGATTCAGGTTCCGGCTCCGGGATCAGGTCGTCGTGGATCATCTGATCCAGGGTCATGGTCGGTTCGGCCATAACCGGTTCCGCGATGGCCGGCGGTGTCATGGCCGACTCCGCCATGACCTGCTCTGTCATGGCGGGCTCGGCCACTATCGGCTCCGCCGCGTGGGCCAGGGCCAGCGGCAACTCCGCGGGAACCGCGCCGCCTGCGGCCGCCGCCAGCACGGGTGACCCGGCCAGGACCGGCGGGGCCACCAGGTCAGGTGGCTCACCGACGCCGGGCGGGACAGCCAGGTCAGGCGCGACCGCGCGGCCCGGCGGGCTCATTCCGGCCCAGGGTTCCGCGGAGTCGGCGGGATCCGGCTTCGCCGGCCCGGCCGCGTGACGCGGACCGGGGCCCGCGATGGCGTAACCGGTGGCGATGATCTCCCAGTCCAGCAGGATCAGCAGTGCGGTGTGAGCACCCCAGACCGGCACGGTGACGGCGATCACCGCGAACCGCCATCCGGGCGAGACGGTCACCAGTCCCCACAGCGCCCGGCCCAGAAGGTAGCCCAGGCCCCAGACCTTCGCGTCGCGCGGGGCACTCGGCGGATACTGCACGCTCGCGGCAGGCGGGGCGCCAATGCCCGCGCGGCACGCGGTGATGGTCCTGCGTACCGCGAGCACGATCACAACCGCGATCGCGATGAGCCAGGTGTTCCCCCAGTGCGCCGCGTACCCCGCCACGGCCAGCCCGGCGTAGACAGCGAACTCGGACAGCGCCCCGCAGATCTCGGCCATCAGATCAGCACCGGCCAGGCCGGGGCCGGTGACCCGATCGGCGGCCGAGTCCACCAGGCACCGGGAGACCCGCCAGGCCAGGTAGCTGGCGCCGAGGACGAGCGCCCCCTTGATGCTGTCGGCCCTGGTGCCCGAGCTGAACCAGACCGCGGCACAGAGACCGAGAGCAAGCGAGATACCGGTCGCCGAGTTCGGGGCCAGGGACCGGCTCATCGCCCAGCCGGTGAGCCGGCGCGGCAGGCGATCCACCGCCTCGGGCAGGCTTACGCCAGCGGCTCCCGTCGGCCGAGCATCCGGCCCGGCCGTGATCATCCGGCCCATCCGGCTCCCACTACCAGTCCGATTTCGCCCGCCGATCCAGCGTACCTATCTCTACCCACAAATGATCAGAGCCGAACGGCGGGGTGATTAGCGCCATGGCCAATACATTGCCCCAGGCGGCTCAGGCAGGCCGCTGACCAGGCATTCCGTGTCCACGCCGCGGTACGGCATGGGTAAGCACCTGCGAGTGCGGCCGGCGTGTCGGCCCATCCCAATGACCACAGTGCGCCATTTGCCCGGCCAACCCGCCCAACGCATTCCAGGGCGCCTGGCGCGCCTGCCGTGCGGGCGGCGCGCACGGGCGCCGGCCGGGGCGTGGCCGGCGGGCGGCGGGACGCAAGGGCCGGCCGGGCTCCTGGCCGTGCGGGGTGGCCGGGCGCGGGCGCCGGGTAGGGTCCCCTCATGCGGACGGTGGCGGTCGTGCTGGCCGGCGGGGCCGGTCAGCGGTTCGGCAGCGGCATGCCCAAGCAGCTGCACACCCTGGCGGGCAAGACGCTCATCGAGCACTCGGTGGCCGCCTTCGAGCAGGCGGGCGGCGTGGACGCGATCATGATCGTGATGCCACCGGGCCTGGCCGGCCAGGGCCGGGAGAAGTTCACCGGCGGCAGCTACCCCAAGGTCGCGCGCGTGATCGAGGGCGGCGCCGCACGCACGGACTCGACGCGCTGCGCGATCGCCGCGCTCGGCGAGGAAGAATGCGACGTGCTGCTCCACGACGCGGCCAGGCCGCTGCTGGACCAGCGGATCATCGCCGACTGCCTCAAGGCGCTCGCCACGGACCGGGCCATCGGGGTGGCGGTGCCGTCGTCGGACACGATCGTCGAGGTCAGCGACGGTGTGGTGACCGGTATGCCGCGGCGCGACGCGCTGGCCAGGTGCCAGACGCCGCAGGGCTTCCGGCTGTCGGTGATCAGGCGGGCCTACCAGCTCGCCGACGCCGACCCGGCCTTCGCGCAGCGCCCGGCCACCGACGACTGCGGCATCGTGCTGCGCTACCTGCCGGAGATCGCGGTCCGCATCGTGCCCGGCAGCGAGCGCAACATCAAGATCACATACCCCGGCGACCTCGAGCTGGCGGAGACCCTGCTCCGCGCCGGAGAGCCAAGCCGGCCTGGGTGAACGCGCTGCCCGCACCCGGGCTGTTCCCCGCGGCCGCTAACCGGCGCGACGGAGCGCGGCCGTGGCCCGGCATCAGGCTGCGGGGGCTGGTCAGGAAGCCGGCCCCCCAGCAGACGTGCATCGTCGCCAGGGCCAGCGGCAGGCGGACCGCGACCGGCGGGCGGAGCAGGCGCAGCGCCGACGCCGTGACCGCCAGAACCCCGGCCAGGTACATCGCTGGCACCGCGAGCCCGGCAATCGCCAGCACGGGCCAGATCCAGCCCGAGCCGACCGCCAGCCCGGCCAGGCCGGCCACGCCGATCAGGGCTCCGGTGAGCATCGCAAGGACCGCGCCGGGAGGCGCCAGGTAGCGCGGGTTGATCGTGCCCGCATGCTGCCGCGCCACCACCCGGCGCCAGCGGCCGTAGTGGAAGTATTGCGAGCCGAGCGTACGCACGCTGGCCCGGGGCCGGTAGCTGACCTGGAGTTCCGGCAGGAACCAGATCATGCCGCCGGCCAGCCGGATCCGGTGGTTGAGCTCCCAGTCCTCGGCGCGCAGATAGGACTCGTCGTACCCGCCCGCCCGCTCGATCGCCGTCCGGCGGTAGACGCCCAGGTAGACGGAGTCGACCGGTCCCGGCCGGCCGCCGGTGTGGAACTTCGCCGCGCCCACACCGAACCGGGATGTCATGGCCCACGCCACCGCTCGCTGGAACGGCGTCACGCCCTCGGCGGCCATGATCCCGCCGACGTTGTCCGCCCCGGTCTGACGCAGCGCCCGGACCGCGTCGCTCAGGTATCCCCGCGGGAGCAGGGCATGGCCGTCAACCCGGGCCACGATCGAGTGCCTGGACGCCTTGATCGCCGCGTTGACCCCGCACGGGATCTGCCCGGTCGGGTTGGGTATGACGGTGACGCGGGGGTCGGCGGCCGCCAGGGCCTGCGCTACCTGGAGGGTGCGGTCCCGCGAGGGGCCGACCGCGAGCACGACTTCCAGCTCGCCCGGGTAGTCCTGGCCGAGCACACTGCGGACCGACTCCTCCAGGTGCCGTTCCTCGTTCCGGACGGGCATCACGACGGAAACGGGCTCGGCGGCTGGCCCGCCTGGCCCAGAAATGTTGCTCTGTGTGGTTGCCGGATAGCTCATTGTGCGCATCACGGTACCGCGCCCGGGGCGCTCGCGCGCCCCGGGCCCGGACCATAACGCTTCAGAGAGTGGCGTCCTCGAGCATTTCCGTAACCAATGCGGCAATTGGGGACCGCTCGGAGCGGGTCAGAGTCACGTGCGAGAACAGCGGGTGGCCCTTGAGTTTCTCGATGACGGCGACCACGCCGTCATGCCGGCCGACCCGGAGGTTGTCGCGCTGCGCGATGTCGTGGGTGAGCACCACGCGCGACCCGGCGCCGATCCGGGACAGCACGGTGAGCAGCACCCCGCGCTCCAGGGACTGCGCCTCATCCACGATCACGAACGAGTCGTGCAGCGACCGGCCGCGGATGTGGGTCAGCGGCAGCACCTCGAGCATGTCCCTGGCCAGCACCTCGTCGATCACATCCTGCGAGGTGACGGCGGTGAGGGTGTCGTAAACCGCCTGTGACCACGGATTCATCTTGTCTGCCTCGGAACCCGGCAGGTAGCCAAGTTCCTGGCCGCCTACCGCGTAGAGCGGGCGGAACACGAGCAGCTTGCGGTGCTGGCGCCGCTCCATCACCGCCTCGAGGCCGGCGCACAGCGCCAGCGCCGACTTCCCTGTGCCGGCCCGGCCGCCCAGGGACACGATCCCCACCTCCTGGTCGAGCAGGAGGTCAAGTGCCACCCGCTGCTCGGCGCTGCGGCCGCGCAGCCCGAACACCTCGCGGTCGCCGCGGACCAGACGTACCGATTTGTCCGGGAGCACCCGGCCCAGGGCGCTGCCCGCGCCCGAGGCCCCGCACACCAGCACCAGGCCGGTATGGCAGGGGAGATCCCGGGCCGCGGCGCAGTCCAGCTGGCCGTTGGAGTAGAGTTCGTCGATCTCTGCCGCCGTGACGTCAAGCTCCCGCATGCCGGTCCAGCCCGAGTCGGCCGGCAGCTCCGCGCGGTACTCCTGCGCGGTCAGGCCGATCGCCGCCGCCTTCACCCGCAGCGGCAAGTCCTTGCTGACCAGCACGACACTGTCGCCCTCCGCGGCCAGGCTGCGGGCCACCGACAGGATCCTGGTGTCGTTATCGCCGAGCCGGAACCCGGCGGGCAGTACCGACGGGTCAGCATGGTTCAGCTCGACCCGGACGGTGCCGCCCTCCTCGCCGACCGGGAGGTCGGCATCGAGCCTGCCGTACTCGATCCGCATGTCGTCCAAGTAACGCAGCGCCTGCCGCGCGAAGTAACCAAGCTCCGGGTGGTGGCGCTTGGCCTCCAATTCGGTGATGACCACCACCGGAAGGACGACCCGGTGCTCGGCGAATCTGCCGATAGCCGCCGGGTCGGCCAGCAGGACGCTGGTGTCGAGGACGTAGGTGCGACGTGCTGAGGAACTGGCCACTCGCTCTCCCCTGGGCGCCGGGGCCGGCGCCGCGTTCGGACACAGACGTGTCGGCGGGACCGGGACCGGCCAGCGACGGGCCGGGCGCCGGCCCTTCGCTCATCTCGCCTGCGTACCAGGACGCGAAGCTCGAAGATCTCGAGGGCCTTCCCGTCGGGCGGCTACACACCACCCGTCACCTCAGACGTTACCCTCGGTCAGCCGCTTCCCGGAAGTACCGCAACAGGCTGTTAACGTGCCTGACATCCTCAGCCGCCCATCAGCTCGCTTTCCGGTCAGGCCCGCCCTGGCCAGCAGCCTCCGGGCGGCCACCAGGACTCAGGAGCCGAACCGGCGCTGCCGCGCGGCATAGGAACGCAGCGCGCGCAGGAAATCCACCCGGCGGAAGGCGGGCCAGTACGCGTCGCAGAAGTAGAACTCGGAGTGGGCGCTCTGCCAGAGCAGGAACCCGCCCAGGCGCTGCTCGCCCGAGGTCCTGATCACCAGGTCGGGATCGGGCTGACCGGCGGTGTAGAGGTGCTCGGCGATGTGCTCCACGTCGAGGATCTCGGCGAGTTCCTCGATCGTGGTACCCCGCGTGGCATGCTCCTGCAGCATCGAGCGGACGGCATCGGCGATCTCCCGCCGCCCGCCGTAGCCGACGGCCACGTTGACCAGCAGCCCCTCCTGCGTGGCGGTGGCTTCCGCCGCGTCCTTGAGCACCTGAGCGGTGTCGGCAGGCAGCAGATCGAGGGCACCCATGGGGTTGACGTGCCAGTTCTGTGCCACGAGCCCGCGCACCGTGTCCTCGATGATGCGCATCAGCGGTTCAAGCTCAGTCGCCGGGCGGGACAGGTTGTCGGTGGACAGCAGCCACAGGGTGACCACCTCGACCCCCATCTGGCGGCACCACTGCAGCACCTCGAAGATCTTGTCGGCGCCGGCCTGATGGCCGCTGCTGACGTCGGCCAGACCCGCCGAGCGGGCCCAGCGGCGATTGCCGTCGCACATGACCCCCACGTGCCTGGGGATCGCCTGAGGCGAAAGCGACGCTTCTATTCTGTGCTCGTAAAGCCGGTAGGCGAGATCGCGCACTCCCATCCGGCACCCTTCCTCGACGTCCGGTCCCCTAGCACCGTATCCAAGAATCTCACCAGTTCCGCGGAGGTTAGGACGGCTCGGGGGAAGCGGTCGTCGGGACAGGGCACGCCGCAGCGGGAGACCGACAGACGGCACCGGTATCCACCATCCCCTCCGCACTGTCTATCCTGGCTCGGTATCCACGGAGTTGAAAACCTCCGTAGCCGGGCAAGGGACGGGCAGATGGCTGACGTGGACGCTGCGCTGGGCGAGGCGGGGCTGAGGAACGTTCACGTCCGCGAGTACGTGCGGTACTGGGCTACGCTCACCGGGGCCGCGCGGGTCGAAGTCGTCACCGCGTCCGACGATGCCCGGCTCATCGGCGAGGCCCTGGCCGCGGGAGAGATCGCGCCCGCCGGCGAGGGGCGGTACTACTCCCGCAGCTACGCCAAGGACACCGCGCGCTCAGAGGAACGCACGATCGTCGCGACGAGCAACCCCGCAGACAAGGGCGTCTACAACAACTGGCACCCGGCCGCCGAGATGCGGCCCCTGCTGGAGGAGCGCATGCGCGGCGCGTCCGCCGGCAAAACCATGTACGTCGTGCCCTACCTGATGGCGCCGGCGGGCTCGCCGCTCGAGCGGTACGCCGCGGGCGTGGAGCTCACCGACTGCCGCACGGTCGCGCTGCACATGATCCGCATGGCGCGCGTGGGCGTGCACTACATCGACAACCTCGCCGATCAGAACAGCTTCGTCCGCGCCGTGCACGTGACCGGGGATCTGGAGAAGCTGGGCCAGGGCACACCCGACGACCAGCGCTACTTCGTCACGTTCGCCGATGAGCGGACCATCCTGCACTTCGGCTCGTCCTACGGCGGCAACGCGCTGCTCGGCAAGATCGCGCACGGGCTGCGGCAAGCCGCCTACGACGGCTGGGCGTCGGGCGAGTTTCTCGCCGAGCAGTTCATGCTGATCGGCATCGACGACAAGCTGACCGGCAAGCGCTATCACATCTGCGGCGGCTTCCCTAGCGCCTCGGGCAAGACGAACCTGGCCATGATGCTCGCGCCCGACGCGCTCAGCGACCGGTACCACGTCGACTTCTACGGCGACGACATCGCATGGCTCCGCGTCGACCCCGCTGACGGCAAGATCTACGCGATCAATCCCGAGTTCGGCGTGTTCGGCGTGGCCAGGGACACCAACGAGCGCACAAACCCGATCGCTATCGGGTCGGTGGCACCGGGCACCGGCACGCTATTCACTAACGTCGCCTATAACGACGAGACGCAGGAGGTGTGGTGGGAGGGCCGCACGCCCGAGCCGCCCGCCGACGTCGCCGGATGGCGTGACTGGACCGGCAAGCTCATTTCGGAGCGAACGACCGAGGAAGCCGGCGCGCCGTGGGCCCACCCGAACAGCCGGTTCACCACGACACTGGCCAACGTGCCGAACATCGCGCCGGACTTCGACGAGCCGAAGGGCGTCCCGATCGACGCGATCATCTTCGGCGGCCGCGCGAGCGACCGCGAGCCGCTCATCCGCGCGATCACCGACCTGGCCGAGGGGGTCTACGACGGCCTGACGCTCGGGGCCGAGGCGACGTTCGCGGCCGAGGGCGTCGACGGGCTGCTGCGCTATGACCCGATGTCGATGCGCCCGTTCATGTCCTACCCCGAGGGTGCGTACGCCGCGCACTGGCTGAAGGTCATCGGCTCGGCGCCGAGCCAGCCGATCTTCGCGCACGTCAACTGGTTCCAGCGCGACCCCGACGACGGGCACTACCTGTGGCCCGGCTACCGGGACAACCTGCGGCCGCTGCTCTGGCTGCTGCGCCTGGCCGAGGGCCAGGTCAGCGGCAGGCAGACGCCAGTCGGCATCATTCCGACCAAGGATGAACTGGACCTTGACGGCCTCTCCATCGCGCCGGAGGACCTCGAGACGGTCCTGTCGATCGACGTGCCGCGGTGGCAGCAGGAGATGG
Source organism: uncultured Actinomycetota bacterium (assembly GCA_963844655.1). Classification (GTDB taxonomy): domain Bacteria; phylum Actinomycetota; class Actinomycetes; order Streptosporangiales; family Streptosporangiaceae; genus JASHPR01. Next base: position 1,319,250 of record CAWJPA010000004.1, read on the forward strand.
GCTACCGCCAGCGGCACCTTGAGCAGTTCACCGGCCTGCCGGACGAGATATGGCAGGCGCACCGCCGCGTCACTGCTGCTCTCGACGACGCGGACTGAGCCGCCGGGGCACGTTCCTGATACCAGGGCGCGGTCGTCAGGACCGCGGGCCCTCCTCGCGCACCTGCTCGACGTGGCGCAGCGCGTCCCGCAGGTCCGCAAGCCAGCTGTCCTCGTGCTCCCCGACCAGGCGCACGCACCACGACAGCGCATCGCTACGGCTGCGGGCGACGCCCGCGTCCACGAGCGTGTCGAGGACGAGCCGCTCCGGCTGGCGGAGCCTGGTCATCACCGGCACGGAGAATGTGGTGAACATCACCTTTTTGTCGTTGCAGATGACTCCCCAGGACACCTTGCGGCCGAATCTGTGCTCGGCCTCCCGGGCGATCTCGATCCGCTGCTGGCGCGTATCCTCGCGGAACCGGCGGCTGCGGCCATCGGCGGCAGCGGCGCGCTCCGCGTCCGTGGCATCCGCAGCAGCCTCCGGTGCGGCCAAGATGCCGATGATCGTGATTTCCTCGCGGTCGAGCCTGATCTCCGGAGCCTCGCTGAACCACTCGCTCGGCATCCGGCCGCTGAACCACCCGCGGAGCTTCTCGCTGGCTGACCCCGCTGGGCTGGACGAACTTGATGATCCGGCCGAGGAGGCGTCTTCCTGTGTACTCATGTAATGATGATTACATATCTGACCCGCCGCGGCAATACCCGCCGCCAGCAGCGGTCGATGGCGTCTTCTGGCGGCCTTGACGCGGGCGGGGCTGGGGCTTGTCGACTGGTCGGAGCTGGGCCTGGGTGGTCAGCCAGCCGGGTTGGCGGCGACGGCCGCGGCCACCCTCGGGTAGACCTGCACCGCCCCGGCGAATCCGGAGCCGAAGTCCGCGGGGACGATCTCGACGTCCAGGCCCGGCTCCGGAGCCTGGATCATCTCCCCGTTGCCCAGATAGATGGCCACGTGTGAGATGTAGCTCGGCGCCGTGGGGTCGGTGTGGTAGAAGAGCAGGTCGCCCGGCTGCAGCTGGCTGACAGGCACCTGGGGCCCGGTGCGCGCCTGGTCCGCGGCCACCCGCGGCATCACGATCCCGGCCTGGGCGAGGGACCACTGCACCAGGCCGGAGCAGTCGAACACCTTCGGGCCGTCACCGCCCCACACGTACGGCAGGCCCAGCCGGCTCTCGGCGGCCTTCAGGAAGGCCACCAGCACGGCCCGGCTCAGGCCCGGGCCGCCCGCGGTGCTGGACCAGGAGGCGCCGTCCCCGGCGGAACCTGCGGCGGCCACGGTGGATCCCGCGGCCGTCTGCGCCACCAGGGGCGCGATAGCCGCGCGCCGTGGCAGCACCTTCTTGATCTGCTTCATCAGTGTGCTCAGGTCCGCGTGCGGAGAGCTGATCACGATCGCATTCTCCGCGGGGATCCCCAGCGTGCGCGCCACGGTGTCAGAGACGACCGCGTCGACCCCACCGATCCCGACCGTGCCGAACCCGGCCACCGGGAGTTTCTCTGTGCGCTGGCCAGCGACCTGGAGCGGCCGGTTCAGCGGCAGCTTGTCCAGCTTGCCCATGGTGTACGAGACCGCGACGCCGCCGCTGGCCACGTTCTCCCAGAGCGTCTGGGACTTCGCCGTGGGCCGGGCGGCGAACGCACGGAACGCCGAAGGGTCTACCCCCAGCATGGCCGTCAGCTTGCCGTTCACGCTGATCCGGGCCGCGTCGACCCGCTCGGCGGCGACGACGCCGGGCAGCCGCCGCACCGCGGCGGCGATGCTGCCGCGCAGGGTGGTGGGCGCGACCACCAGCAGGTCCGCCTGGAGCAGACGGCGCAGCGGCGCGACCGCGGGCGCCTTCAGCGGGCCGGACGGGTCACCCTGCGGAATGACCGGGGGCACTGCGCCCGACTGGAGCGGCAGTTCGAGCTCGGCCAGGCCGGGGTCGGTACCCGCGTGCGACAAGGTTCGCTGTGACCCGGTCAGAGTCGCGGCCAGCCCGGCCGGGACACTCCCCATGGACGTCGTGGCCAGGAGGGCGGCACCGGCCGTCAGTGCGAGAAGCAGGCGACGCGCCCAAGGGCGCCAGACGCGCATCTGCACTACTCCCTCCAGGAATCGGCGGCCCCGGCCTCCGGCAATCGGCCGACGACACCATTACGGCTGCCCTGCGGAAGGGCGCCAGAAACCCGGCTGGCCAAGACAGCGCATCACGGCGCTCGGCCAGCAGCTCTCTAACGCTTCCACCGCCACTCGCCCCGCTCCCCAAAACACCATGCACCAGATGTAGCGCATATGTCCATACGGACCGGTGGTTGGGCCGGCGAGCGTCCCCAGGGACCAGCGAGTCAGCCGGCGGGGCTCAGCTCGGCGCGCAGCTGTTCCGGGTCGGTGACCGGCAGCCGGCAGGTGAAGTTCCTGCAGACGTAGGCGGCGGGAACGCCTCCGACCAGCGCGCGGCCGGCCAGCAGCGGGATCGCGACCGCGACCGCGGCATCCTCGCCGTCGGCACTGTCACCGTCGGCACCGTCGCCGTCGGCACCGTCGCCGGGGCCGACCGCCAGTACCGCACCGGGAGGCGCGGCCAGCAGGGCCGTCCGTTGCAGCGTCCCGGTGCGGTCGTCACCGGGCGGCCCGACGATCGCGATCTCCGCCGGCCCGGAGATCATCGCCTCGGCCACGGCGAGCCCCCAGCCCGCGGCGCGCGGGTAACGCGACGCGACCGCGGGCAGCGGCCTGAGCGCCCCGGCCACGGCGGCCCTGTGCTCGGCCGACCCGGTCAGCGCCGAGTAGCTCAGCAGCGCCCCGGCCACGGCGAACGTCCCAGAAGGGCTCGGGCCGTCCGCCGGATCGGCGGGCCGGTAGATCAGCGATTCGCCGTCGTCCGCGGTGTCGTAAAAGCCGCCGGACGGGTCGCCGAACCTTTCCAGCGCGGTCTGCAGCAATTGGCCGGCCAGAGCAACCCAGCGGGCTTCCCCGGTGACCCCGGAAAGGGCCAGGAACCCCTCGGCCACGCAGGCGTAGTCGTCCAGCACGCCAGCGCTGGCTCCGGAGATCCCGTCTCTCGACGTCCGGGCCAGGCGGCCGCCGGCGAGGTGGATCCGGGTAATCAGCTCGGCCGCGCCGCGGGCGGCCTCGGTGAACTCGGGCCGCTCGAGCAGCAGGCCGGTCTCGGCCAGCGCCGCGATCGCGAGCCCGTTCCACGCGGCGACCACCTTGTCGTCCCGGGCCGGGCGGATGCGATGCTCCCGGGCGGCCAGCAGCGTGGCGCTGACCCGGGCGAAGCGCTCCACGTCCTCCGGGTCGTCGCGGAGCTGGAGCACCGACGTGCCGTGCTCGAAGGTGCCCCGGTCGGTGACGCCGAAGACGCCGGCCGCGTAAGCCCCGTCGTCGGGCCCGAGCACATCGCGGAGCTGCGCCGGTGTCCAGGCGTAGAACTTGCCCTCCTCGCCGTCGCTGTCCGCGTCGAGGGCGGCGGCGAAGCCTCCTTCTTGGGTGCTCAGCTCGGCGATCATCCAGGCGCAGGTGTCCGCCGCGACGCGGCGGGCCAGGGCGGATCCGGTCAGCCGCCACCAGTGGGCGTAGACCCTGGCCAGCAGGGCGTTGTCGTAGAGCATCTTCTCGAAGTGCGGCACCACCCAGTCGGCGTCCACCGAGTACCGGGCGAACCCGCCCCGGAGCTGGTCATACATGCCGCCGCGGGCCATCGCGCCCAGGGTGTGCGTGGCCATGCGCAGGGCCCGCGCCCCGGACTCTCCCCGGGCGCGCTCGTGGTGCCGGAGCAGGAACTCCAGCACCATCGACGGCGGGAACTTCGGCGCCCCGCCGAAGCCGCCGCGTGACCCGTCGTAGATCGATTCCAGCCCGGACACCGCCACGCCGCTGAGCTGGCTCAGCGTGGCCACGTCGGGCGCGCCCGCCGGCCCTCCCCCGTCGGCCTCGCCTGAGGCCAGGCCGGCCGACATCTGCTCGGCCAGGGCCGAGGCGATCCGGTGCGCCTGGCCGATGACACTGCCCCGGTCCTGCCGCCAGGCGTTGGCCGCCGTGAGCACCAGCCGCTGGAACTGCTCGCGCGGGAAGTAGGTGCCGCAGAAGAACGGCTCGCGCTCCGGCGTCATGAGCACCGTCATCGGCCAGCCGCCCTGGCCGGTCATGGCCTGGGTCGCGGTCATGTAAACCGCGTCCACGTCCGGCCGCTCCTCGCGGTCAACCTTGATCGACACCAGATGCTCGTTCATCAGCGCCGCCGTCCTGTCGTCCTCGAAGGACTCGTGCGCCATCACATGGCACCAGTGACAGGCCGAATAGCCGACCGACAGCAGCACAGGGACGTCGCGCTCGCTAGCCTCGGCAAACGCCGCATCGGACCACGGCCACCAGTCCACCGGGTTGTCGGCATGCTGGAGAAGATAAGGACTTGTCGCGTTCCTCAGCCGGTCAGCCATGTCCCCCATCTTGCCCCTGCAGGTCGGGGCGGACCGGCGCGGGACCGCCGCGACAGGGGGCAAGACCCTCCGGGGTGGGCCTGCGCGGGACGGCCGCGAGGGTGGCCGGAAAACCCGGCGGAGGCTGCTACCGTGCGTGTGTGACCACTTCCCGGCCCGCCACCCCCAGGCTCGGCCGCGGCACCCGGGTCCGCGGGACCCGGCAGGCCGAGGCCCTGTCCCTGGTGCTGGACGGGCTGCCCGGGTTCTGCAGCGCGCAGCAGATCCACGCCGAGCTGCGCGACCGGGGCGAGCATGTCGGGCTCACCACGGTCTACCGGCATCTGCAGGTGCTCAGCGAAGACGGCAAGGTCGACGCGATCCGCGATTCCAGCGGCGAGACCCTGTACCGCAAGTGCCGAAGCGACGCCCACCACCATCACCTGACCTGCCGTAACTGCGGTCAGAGCGTAGAGGTGGAGGGGCGTGCGGTGGAGCGCTGGGCCGAGCAGGTGGCAGCCGAGGCCGGCTTCACCGACGTGGGGCACACGGTCGAGCTGTTCGGCCGCTGCCCGCAGTGCGGCCCGGCCTGACCCGGCGGCCGTCCTAGCGGCGACCGGGGTCCGCGGTAGAGGAGCCCACGTTCTCGTTCAGCCAGGCGCAGAGCGGCTGGCCAGCGGCCAGGAACTCGGCCACGCGCTTCTTGGCCGCCCGGGTCCCGAGCCACGCCGCGACCGGCCACTCCTTCCAGGCCACCACGCCCTTGTAGCGCAGCAGCCCGATCCGCGGGTGATCCGCCGGGTAGCCCCGGGGCGCGGTCTTGAGCGCGCCGTGGCCGTTGACGGCGATCCCGTGCCGCTCGACCCCGGAGATCACCCGCTCGAGTTCCTGGCCGGTCCGGTCGCCCGCCACCGCGGCCCGGTACCGGTCTAGCTGATCCGGGGCCATGCCGTACATCCCGCTGCCCGCCGCGAGGCCGTTCGAGGAGAGCTGGATGTAGCCGTCGCCGATCATCGCGCCGATGTGGGTCTTGTACGGCGTCTTGTCCTTGCTGAACCTGATGTCACGGTACGGCCGGAAGATCCTGGGATCGCCGAACTCCGGGGCGAGTTCCTCGAGGAGCTCGGTCATCGGGCCCAGGACCGTCTCCTCATACACCGCCTTGTGCTCGGTCCAGTAGGCCTTGGAGTTGTCCGCCTCCAGACCGTCGTAGAACTCCAGGGCCTCGGCGGGCCAGCCTTGGAAGGACATCGCCGGATCCTCCTCAGTCGGTCATCAGCGATGATGCCAGATGGGCGGCTCCGGCCGCCCGCGGCGGAGCCACTCGCCCTGGCCGGGCTGGGCCTGGGCGGTGCCGTCGGCCAGCACGATCTGACCGCGGCGCAGGACGAACCGGGGCCAGCCCTGCACGCTCCAGCCGTCGTACACCGAGTACCCGGCGCGCGATTGCATGCGCGACCCGTCGATGACCCGGCGCTGCTGCGGATCCCACAGCCCGAGGTCGGCGTCGGAGCCGACGGCGACCGCACCCTTCCGCGGGTACAGGCCGAACAGCCGGGCGGCGCTGGCCGAGGTCAGCTCCACGAACCTGTCCAGCGAGATCCGGCCGGCCGCGACGCCCTCCGAGAACAGCATCGGCATCAGCGTCTCCAGGTCGGCGACACCCTGCCGGGCCGTCACCACGTCCAGGGCCGGGTCGAGCTTGGCCGCCAGCGTCCACGGCGCGTGATCACTGCAGACGGTGTCCAGCTCGCCCGCGGCCAGGCCGCGCCACAGCGCGTCCCGGTCGGGCTGGTCCCGCAGCGGCGGGGCGCCGACGTACTTGGCCGCGTCCGGCTCGTCAAAGCGCTCCCGGGTCAGGTGCAGGTACAGCGGCCTGGTCTCGACGTAGACGGGCAGCCCCGCGGCCCGGGCCTGCGCGCACCGGTCCAGGGCGGCGGCCGAGGACAGGTGCACAACGTAGACCGGCGCGCCGGTGTCCCGGGCCAGCGCCACGGCCTGGTCGATGGCCTCGACCTCGGCGTGAACCGGGCGCGCCTCGGGGAAGTGGCGTATCGCGCCGCGGCCGGCGCCGATCAGCTCCCGGCCGGCCCGTTCGAGTATCCCGGCGTCCTCGCAGTGCACCAGCGTCAGCGACCCGGCCCGGCCGGCCGCGGCGATCGCGTCGGCCAGGCCCGGCGTCCCTGCGGCGTAGTCCGGATCGGACAGGAACACCTTCACGCTGGTGTGCCCGTCGGCCGCCAGCCCGGCGATCTCGGCGGCCGTGCCGTCGCCGAGGCCGGTGAGGACCGGGTGCAGGAACCAGTCCACCGCGGCCTCGGCGCTGGCCCCGGCCATCTCCCGGGCGATGGCCTCGGTCATGGTCTCGCCGGGCAGCGCGAACGTCATGTTCCCGACCGTGGTGATGCCCCCGGCGATCGCCGCCAGCGAGCCGGTCCAGAAGTCGTCCACCCAGACCGGCTCCTCCTGCTCAAGTTCCGCGGCCAGAGCGGCGTAGACCAGGTGCACGTGCGCGTCGAGGCCGCCGGGGAGGACAAGCAGGCCGCCGGCATCCAGTTCGTCCTGCCCGGCCAGGGTGCCGCCGATCTCGGCTATCCGGCCGTCTCGGATACCAACATCGGCGAGCTCCTGATGGCCGGGGGTGACGACTGTTCCGTTGCGGATGACGAGGTCAAAGGGCGCTGTAGCCACCAGAGCATCCTGGCACGTGACGGGCGCGCCGCCGACGGGGCCTCCGGGCTGAGCACGGCGGGTCTGCGGCCGGCCAGAACGCCTGCGCGGGCCGGCTGCGCTGGACAACCTGCGGACAGTCCGCTACACAACTGATGTCTTGTGTCCCAGGATTCATCCAGCGCGCCGCACCCGGAGGCCTGCCCTATGTCCACGCCCCACCCGGACGAGTTCAGCGGGCTGGCCGCCCTGGTCACCGGCGGCGCCTCGGGTATCGGGCTGGCCACCGCCCGGCTGCTGGCGTCGCGGGGCGCGCAGGTAGCGATACTCGACCGCGAGATACCCGCGCACGGCGGGACCAGCGGCGGCATCCAGGGCGACCACCCGCCAGGCAACAGCCATCAGGCGAGCGGCCCGTTCGGCAGCGGCCCCCTGGATGGCAGCCTGATACCGGTCATCGCCGATGTGACCGACGACCCCGCGGTCCGTTCGGCGGTCGCCGCAGCGACCGAGGCCTTCGGCGGCCTGGACATCCTGGTCAACAACGCAGGCATCGGGGCGGCCGGCACCATCGAGAGCAATGACGATGACGAGTGGCGGAGCGTAATAGATGTGAACGTGCTGGGCATGATGCGGACGACACGCGCTGCCCTGCCCGCCCTGCGGGCGGCCGCGAGCCGGCGCGGCCAGGCCGCGATCGTCAATACCAGCTCGGTCGCGGCCGTCGCCGGGCTGCCGCAGCGTGCCCTGTACTCGGCGAGCAAGGGCGCGATCTACTCGCTGACCCTGGCCATGGCCGCTGACCATGTCCGCGAGAACATCAGGGTCAACTGCGTGACGCCGGGGACGGCGGACACCCCGTGGGTAGCGCGGCTGCTGCAGGCGGCACCCGATCCGGATGCCGAGCGAACAGCGCTCAAGGCCCGCCAGCCCATGGGACGGCTGGTGTCCGCGGAGGAGGTCGCCGCGGCGATCGCGTACCTGGCCAGCCCGCTCGCCGGATCGGTCACCGGCACGTCGCTGTCCGTGGACGGAGGCATGGCCGGGCTCAGGCTCAGGCCACCAGACCCGCCGCCGGCCTAGGCGGGCCGGCCCCCTTACGGGCGGGCCTGGGCTAGAGCACGCTTACCCCATGAGCACCGAGACAGGTCCCGCCCTGCCGCGGGCGCCGCTGGGCCGCGGCTTGCCGGTCACCAGGCTGATGTTCGGCGGCGCGCCGATCGGGGGCCTGTTCACCCCGGTGGCGGATGAGGCGGCGCAGGCCACCCTGGAGGCGGCCTGGTCCGCGGGCATCCGGGCGTTCGACACCGCGCCGCACTACGGCGTGGGGCTGTCCGAGCGGCGGCTCGGCGAGTTCCTGGCCGGCCGCCCGCGGGACGAGTTCGTCCTGTCCACCAAGGTCGGCCGGCTGCTGGTGCCCACGACCGGTGACGTCGACGGCGTGGAAAGCTTCTACGGGACGCCGCAGCGCACCCGGATCCTGGACTACAGCCACGACGGCACCCTGGCCTCGCTGGAAGGCAGCCTCGTGCGGCTTGGCCTGGGCCGGGTGGACATCGCGCTCATCCACGACCCGGACGATCATGGGCCCGAGGCTCTCGAAGGCGCCTACCCGGCGCTGGCCGAGCTCCGCTCGCAGGGCGTCATCGGCGCGATCGGAGTCGGCATGAACCAGACCGAGATGCTGGAGTGGTTCCTGCCGCGCACCGATCTGGATTGCGTGCTCATCGCGGGCCGGTACTCGCTGCTGGACCCGGGCGCCGCGGCCTCACTGCTGCCCGAGTGCCGCCGCCGGGGCGTAGGCGTGCTGGTCGGGGGCGTGTTCAACAGCGGTGTTCTGGCCGATCCCGGCCCGGGCGCAACGTACGACTACCGGCCCGCAGCCCCCGGCATCGTCGCGCGGGCGCAGCGGATCAGGGAGATCTGCGCGAGCCACGGCCTGGCGATCGGCGCCGCCGCGCTGCAGTTCACGCTGCGCCATCCCGCCGTGACCGCGGCGGTGGTCGGCGCGCGCAGCCCCAGCGAGATCAGCGCCGACGCCGGCTACCTGACCGCGAAGGTGCCCGGCGCGCTGTTCGGCGAGCTGGAACGCGAGGGCCTCATCCCCGGGCCGCCGGGATGAGCGCCGTGATCGTCGACGCCCATCACCACGTCTGGGATCCAGCAGGCCGCGGGCACGCCCGGCTGGGATGTCGCCCTTGCGGCCCGGGGAGTGACAGCCCCGGTCACTACGATGTGCGCGTGCGCACCCGCTTTGACGTCTCGGGCGTGCCGCCCCAGGGCGGTTATGTGGCGAAGCAGTGCCCGGTCCGGGCCCAGTGGGACGTCATCCAGCCCGGCTCGCCGCGACCGGTCTCGCCGGCCGTCGAGCGCCGGTTCACGCGTGGTCTCGAGTTCGAGGCGGATGTCGTGGCCCGGCTGCTGGCGCTGCACCCGGCGGCGTGCGTGATCACCGGCGCGACCCGGGCCGAGCGGGAGCAGGCCACGCTCGGTGCGATGCGGGCCGGCGCGGGCCTCATCGTGGCCGGGCGCCTGCCCACCGACCTCGCAGGCCGCCGGTCCGGTGAGCCCGACCTCCTGGTAGCCGCGGCCGACGGCTCCGGGTACCGGCCGGTGGACATCAAGCATCACCGGTGCCTGGACGCCGATCCCGGCGGCCTGGCCGCGCGCTGCTCGCCGCTCGGCCGCCCGGGCTCGGAGGCGGCGGAACCGGGCCCGGGCTCAGCCCGCAAGCGCCGTGAGGACCTCCTTCAGCTCGCCCATTACCAGCGCATGCTGGAGGCCGCCCACGTGGCCGCCCCGGGCGAGCGGGCGGCCGGCATCATCGGCGTCGATGGCGTGGTCGTCTGGTACGACCTGGACGCCGGGATCTGGCTGACCCCGTCGTCCAGCGGCCGGCAGAAGCGGCGCTCGACCATGGAGATCTACGATTTCGAGTTCGGCTTCCGCCTGGACGTGCTGGCCGTCGCCGCCCGCCATCGGTCCGATCCGTCGGCTGAGCTGCTGGTGGTGCCGGTGCGGATCGGCGAATGTGCGGAGTGCCCGTGGTGGTCCTGGTGCGGGCCGCAGCTCGAGGCCGGCTCCGGGGACGTCACCCTGCTGCCCGGTCTGGGCTGGCGGGCCTGGAGGACCCACCGCGACCACGGCGTCACCAGCCGGGCCGCGCTCGCTGCGCTCGACCACCGCACCGCTGTTCTCGTCGCCGGGCGGGTGAACCTGCGGCCGATCATGGCCGCGCTCGGCACGCGGCCCGACGGGACGCCGGTCCGTGAGGTCATCGGCGACCGGAAGCGGGCGCAGCTGGCGCGCCTGGCCGAGGCCGGCGTGGCCACGCTGGGTGACGCCCGGGCACTGTCGCCGCGCACGGCCGCCTACTGCGACCAGCCGATGCAGGGGCTGCCGGACCAGATCGACCAGGCCAGGGCCGCTCTGGGCGACTCCCCCGTCTACCGCCGCCGGGGTGTCGCGGAGGTCGCGGTGCCCCGCGGCGACGTCGAGGTCGACATCGACATGGAGAGCACCGAGGACGGCGTCTACCTCTGGGGCGTCCTGGTGACCAGCCGGCCGGCCGGAAGCGCCGGGCCCGCCGGGTACCGCGCGTTCGCCACCTGGCAGCCGATGACCGCCGAGGTCGAGGCCGCGCTGTTCACGGAGTTCTGGACGTGGCTGTCCGGGGTCCGGGCCGCCGCGGCGGCCGCGGGCGCGGTGTTCCGCGCGTACTGCTACAACGCGGCGGCCGAGACCACCCAGCTGCGCCGCATATCCGCCGGGACCGGCCTGGACCAGGCGGTCGCCGCGTTCGTGGGCAGTGACGGCTGGGTGGACCTGCTGCGCGTGTTCGAGAGCCAGCTCATCACGGGCTCGTCGGCCGGGCTCAAGAGCGTGGCGCCGCTGTGCGGCTTCTCCTGGGAGGTCGACGACCCCGGGGGTGCCGAGTCCATGACCTATTACGACCGGGCCTCCAGCACGGACGATCCCGCCGCGGCGGAGGCAGCCCGGGCCTGGCTCCTGGCCTACAACCGCGGCGACGTCGAAGCCGCCGCCGCCCTCAGGGACTGGCTGGACCGGGCCGCCTCCGGCTGCCCGCCCGTCGGGAGCCTCGGACCTTGACGGCCCAGACCGCGGCCAAGATGACCTTGCCCCCCGTGGCGATGAGTTCCCCCGGCCCGGGGAGTCTCACCACCGCGATCGACAACGCAGGAGGAACACGTGGCGCAGCTACTGAGAGTCCAGAACTTCACCGTCTCGAGTGACGGAATCGGTGCCGGTGAGGACCAGAGCCTCGAGAGGCCGTTCGGCCACGTCGATCCGGGGAGGCTGTTCGCCTGGGCCGGCGCCACAGCGAGCTGGCCCATGCGAACCGACCCCGGGGGCAGCCGGGGCCTCGACGACTACTTCACGCGGGACTACCCACGCAACATCGGCGCCGAGATCATGGGCCGCAACAAGTTCGGCCCCCAGCGCGGGCCCTGGCCCAACCATGACTGGCGCGGCTGGTGGGGTGACGAGCCCCCGTTCCGCACCCCGGTGTTCGTCATGACCCACCACAAGCGTCCTTCGATCACGCTCTCCGACACCACGTTCCACTTCGTCGACGGCGACCCGGCCACGATTCTCGGGCAGGCCCGGGAGGCGGCGCAGGGCCAGGACATCCGGCTCGGCGGCGGGGTCACCACCATCCGGCAGTTCCTCGACGCCGACCTCGTCGACACCATGCACGTGGCGGTCTCGCCGGTGCAGCTCGGGACCGGACTGCGTCTCTGGGAGTCGCCCGATGAGCTGCTCGACCGGTTCCACCTGGAGGTCGTGCCCAGCCCGAGCGGCATGACACACCACCTGTTCTGGCGAAGGTGACCCGAGGGCACGGAGCGCGACCACCAACCCGGCGAACCTTCCGGTCAGAGCACTAGCTGGTGCAGGCGGGCCAGGTCAGATGGGCCGGGCTGATCACGTGCATGGGCAGGATGGGGTGCGGCGCCTTCCGGCTCGGGGCGTCGGAGATCAGGACGCTCGAGCCCGAGCCGACCGCGTCCCCGTACTGCGGCGTCACCTGGATGTAGGCCCCGGTCTTGGTGCTGGCCAGGTACGTCGCCGCGGTGGTCGTCCAGGCCAGAGTGCCCGGGCCCAGCGCCAGGTCGGCGAAATAGGCGCCGGTGGGCAGCTGGAGCGCCGGCCGGGCCGCCTGGTTCTGCGCGGGCGAGAAGAACAGGCTGTTCAGGTCCGGGCTGAAGTACGCGGTCCTGGTGCCGTCGGAGACCACGAAGTCGGTGCCGTGCACGGCCCGCAGCACGGGCGGCAGCGGCGCTGGCCGGCCGGTGGTGGCGTCGATCGCGTGCAGCGCCGTCTGCGTGCCCGGCCGGTCGGACTCGGGCCACACCAGCAGCTTCCCGTCGAAGAACGGGGGCTGGGTGTGGCCGGTGCGGACCACCTTGACCTGGCCCGTGGCCAGGTTGGCCAGCCGGACCTCGACCTTGTTGCCCGGCCCGTACCCCTGGGCCCACGCCGCGTAGTTGCCGCTGACCGCCGGCGGGTGCCAGGGGCTCGGCCACGGGGTGCCGCTGGGGCTCTTGATCGAGTGGCCGATCTTGAGCAGGCGGCCGGTGGCGGAGTCCCAGGCGTAGACCGTGAAGTAGTCGAGGCTCTTCAGCGAGTAGGTCTCTTCCCAGGCGATCCAGCGCCCGCCGGATGCGCCGTCCGCCTGGTCGGAATTGGAGTTTCGGAACGGGTGGATCGTGCGTATGTGGCCGCTGGACAGGTTCAGCGCGGCGACGCCGGAGAAGCCCGACGTCCAGGTCGACACGTACACGGTCTTGCCGCCCTTGGACATCCCGAGCGGCACCACCTCACCCCGGAGGGACTTGGCGACCGTCCGGTTCATCTCCTTGCGCATGGCCGCGGTGGGCTGCACCGCGCAGAACGTCAGCGCGGCCGTGGCCGACGCGGTGCCGTGAGATGACCCGGAACCTGAGTGCGCGTGGCCGGCCGGCGGCCGCCCGCTGCTCGTGCAGCCGGCGATGGCCGCGCCGGCGAGCCCGAGCGCGAGCAGGGCGCCCGGCCACACCCGGCGGGGCCGCCGGCTACCAGGCGTAACCACGGGCACCTATGATGCTCACGATCGTCCTGGACGGCAGCGAGGAGTAGGCCGGGACGGTGGCCGCCCACCCGATACTCGACGCGCCGTGCACCGAGTCCTCATAATCCGTCGTGGCGCCGGATTTCCTGTATCCCCTGATGTCGAACCAATGGAAAATCGTCTGATTCACCGGGTGCCCTACCAGATGGGGTCCGCCGGGGACTTCGTACGCGTTTCCAGCGAGCGGAACGCCCCCGTTGTGGTTGAGGTCAGTAACCAGGTCGACCTCGAAGGTCTTGACCTGAGCTTTGGTCGGCGACCACGGCAGGGCGACGGCCACGTAATTGTTCAGGTGCTGGTTCTTGTTGAGTACCTTCGGCACGGGATAACCGCCCGGGTTCGACCAGTCCGTCCCGCTTGTCGTCGTCTTGAGCTGCCGGGCCACCGCCCGCTGGGTCACCTTCGCGCCCATCTGGGCCAGCATCTCCGAGACCGTGGCCGGGCCGCAGAAGTAGTTGGTCACCTGCGCCTGCTGGGTCGCCTTCAGGTCGCGGGCGGCCGGCAGGCTGCTGCGGCACGACTGGCTCGTGCACTTGGCCGCCGTGTCCCCCTTGCTGCGCATCGTCCCGACGAAGGCCCTGGCCGCGGCCTGCTTCTCGGCGTTAGCCGAGAGCATGGCGTCGCTCATGGCCGGCGCCGGGAGCCCCTGCTTGGTGCGCAGAAAGGCCCCGGAGTCCGTGACCAGCGACGCGGGCTGCGTCGCGGCCGTCCGGACGGCACTCGCGCCCAGGCCGCCGGGAGCGCCGGCCACGGCCGCCGACCCGGGCCAGGCGGCCCACCCCGCTGACAGGCCTATTGCCGCCACTGTGACCAATCGGTACACCCATTGCCGAGACCTCATGATTCCTCCGCCCAGGCATGACCCTATATATCCGAATTACCGCTGATTGCTTGGCGCGAATTGGGGGGCGCGCGTGTAATCAGATTAGGCGAGCAGGCGGCGGCGCGTCCATGGAATTGCGAACGAGAGTGGCGCTATCCTGGCCCGGTGAATAGCCGCTAAGCAGGCAATTATCCGCTAAGCGGAATGCTATTCGCCAAACTGGCAGCTATTCGTCAAACAGGCGGCGGAAATAGGCGTCGGGCTCGGCCAGGAACAGCCGCCAGTGCCGGACCACGTCCAGCTCGTCCCACCGGGCGGCGCGGATGCCCCAGCCGCCCAGCTCCAGGAGGCTCGCGCCGGGGATCGCGGCGATCATCGGCGAGTGCGTCGCGACCACCGCCTGGGCCCCGGCCTGGGCCAGGTCGTGCAGCAGAGCCACCAGCCCCAGGCAGGCGGTGAACGACAGCGGCGCGTCGGGCTCGTCCAGGAGGTAGAAGCCGGGCTCGTTCACCCGGGTGCGCAGGATCTCGAGGAACCCCTCCCCGTGGCTGAGCTCATGGAAGCGGTCCTGCTTCCGGCCCGGGTTGGCCTCCAGGTAGCTGTACAGCGTGTGCATGGTGTCCGCGCGCAGGAAGTACGACCAGTGCGGCCGGACCGGCCCGCGTTCGACCACCAGGCTGGCCCCGGCCCCAGGTTCGCTGTCCCTGGTCCGGAACAGCAGCGCCTGGGCCGAGCCGCCCTGCGGGTTCAGCCCGTAGGCCTCGGCCAGGGTCTCCACGACCGTCGACTTGCCTGACCCGTTCTCGCCCACGATCACGGTCAGCCCGGCCGGCAGCTCCAGGCCGTCGCGCAGGATCTGCGCCAGCGCCGGCACCGTGGCCGGCCAGGTGCCCGGGTCCACCGGACGCTCCGGATCGGGGCGGAACGCGCGGACCGGGCGGCTGTCCTCAATCCAGCTTTCGGCCACGCCACGATCATGCCCGGAGGGCCTGACCGTCGGCATCTCCTGGTACGAAGGGACAGTGCCTGACGACAGTGGGCCTGAAGACAATAGGCCCGAAGACGATCGGCCCGAAGACAATGGGCCCGAGGACACCGCGCTGCGCGATGAGGCCGAGCGCGGCCTGCGCGCGCTGGCCGGGCCGGACGCCGCGCTGCGCCCGGACCAGTGGACGGCGATCAGCGCGCTGGTCTCGCAGCGCAGGCGGGCACTCGTCGTGCAGCGCACCGGGTGGGGCAAGTCCGCGGTCTACTTCACCGCCACCGCGCTGCTGCGGGCCCGGGGCAGCGGGCCGTCGGTGATCGTGTCCCCGCTGCTGGCGCTCATGCGCAATCAGATCGACGCGGCCGACCGCGCGGGCATCCACGCCCGCACCGTGAACTCGTCGAACACCGACGAGTGGGAGCAGGTCTACGCCGAGATCGCCGCGGGCCAGGTCGACGTGCTCCTGGTCAGCCCGGAGCGGCTGAATAACCCTGGCTTCCGGGACCTGGTGCTGCCCAAGCTGGTCGCCGCGGCGGGCATGCTCGTCGTGGACGAGGCGCACTGCATCTCCGACTGGGGCCACGACTTCCGGCCCGACTACCGGCGGCTGCGCACGCTGCTGGAGGGTCTGCCGCCCGGCATCCCGGTCCTCGCCACCACGGCCACCGCTAACGCGCGGGTCGCCCGCGACGTGGCCGAGCAGCTGGAGGCGGGGGCCCGTGCTGGCCAATCCAGTGGCGGGACCCTGGTGCTGCGCGGGCCGCTGGACCGGGTCAGCCTGCACCTGGGCGTGGTCCGGCTGCCCGCCGCGCAGCAGCGGCTGGCCTGGCTGGCCGAGCACCTGGACGAGCTGGCGGGTTCCGGCATCATCTACACGCTGACCGTCGCGGCCGCGCACGAGACCGCGTCCTTCCTGCGGGACCGCGGGCATCACGTCGCCGCGTACACCGGCCAGGACGACCATTCCGAACGCAAGGCCGCCGAGAGCTCCCTCCTGGCCAACGAGCTCAAGGCGCTGGTGGCGACCAGCGCGCTCGGCATGGGCTTCGACAAGCCGGACCTCGGGTTCATCGTCCATCTCGGCGCCCCGCAGTCGCCGATCGCGTACTACCAGCAGATCGGCCGCGCGGGCCGGGCCGTCGACCGGGCCGACGTGATCCTGCTGCCCGGGAGGGAGGACGCCGACATCTGGGCCTACTTCGGCTCGCTGGCGTTCCCGCCCGAGGGGACGGTCCGGGCCACCCTCGCCGCCCTGGCCGGGGCGGGCCTGCCGCTGTCCACCGCGGCGCTGGAAACCCGCGTCGACCTGTCCCGCGGCCGGATGGAGATGATGCTCAAGGTTCTCGACGTCGACGGCGCGGTGCGCCGGGTCAGCGGCGGCTGGGCCGCCACCGGCCAGGACTGGGTCTACGACGCCGACAGGTACGCGCGGGTGGCGGCCGAGCGCGCCAGGGAGCAGCAGGCCATGCTCGGCTACATCGCCACCGGCGGCTGCCGGATGGAGTACCTGCGGCGGGAGCTGGACGACCCGGAGGCCGAGCCGTGCGGACGGTGTGACAACTGCACCGGGCGGCACTGGCCGGCGACGGTGTCCGAGGCCGGCGCCGCGGCCGCCAGGGACCGGCTGCTGCGGCCTGGTGTCGAGATCACCCCGCGGCGGATGTGGCCGACCGGCATGGCCGAGCTCGGCATCGACGTGTCCGGGAAGATCGGCCCCGACCTGGCCGCGGAGCCGGGCCGGGCCCTCGGCCGGCTGACCGACCTCGGCTGGGGTCCCCGGCTGCGCACGATGCTGGCCGATGACAGCGGCGACGGCGCGGTCCCCGACGGGCAGGCCCTCGACGGGCAGGCCCCAGGCCGTCCGGCCTCCGGCCGCTCCTCCCCCGACGGCCCGGTCCCCGATGACCTCGTCGCGGCCGTGGTCAAGGTGCTGGCCGCGTGGAACTGGGACCAGCGGCCCGCGGGCGTGATCACGCTGCCCTCCCGGACCCGGCCGCAGCTGATCGAGTCGCTGGGCCGCGGCATCGCCGGGATCGGCCGGATGCCGTACCTCGGCGCGCTGGCCTATACCAGTGCCGCGTCCATGGCCCGGCCGGCCCGCCAGTTCAACAGCGCCCAGCGGCTGGCCGCGCTCTGGCGCGAGCTCACCGTGCCCGACGCGCTGGGCGGCGAGGTCGCCGGGGTCGGCGGCCCGGTGCTGCTCGTCGACGACCGGGTCGAGACCGGGTGGACCATGACCGTGGCCGCGAAGCTGGTCCGGGAGGCCGGGGCGGTCGCGGTGCTGCCGCTGGTCCTCGCCGTGAGCAGCTGACGGTCGGGCTTCGCGGGTTCCGTTACGGCCCCGCCCGCTGGGGCGGGCTGTCCGGGCACGGCTGATCACGACCGCATCGCCATCACCTGTTAAACGAGTTGACTGGTCATGCATGACCAGTATATTAAGTTTACAGGTCATGAGATCGACTGGCCAGAGCGAACGTGCGGACAGGGAGGCACCGATGTTTGTGGCCCGGGATGACGACGGTGCCCCGCCGCGGGGATGGGCCCGGACATGGCCGCCTGCGCCGTAGCGCTCAAGGCGATAGCCGCTGTCCGCGTGGCCGAGCTCACCGTCACGGCCGCCAGCTACGACCCACGGGACATCGGGCTGGCCAGGCAGTCCCTCTACCCGGAGCTGTTCCGCCGCCTGCGCGCGGCGCGCGTCACGCCGGCCGGGCCGCCCATGGCCTCCTACGAGGACCCGCCCGAAGCGAGCGACGCGGTCACCGTGCACGCCGCGGTGCCGATCACGGCCGGCCCGCAGCCGGGCTATGACTTCACGGTCGTGGACCTGCCCGCCATCCGCACGGCCGCGACGATCATCCACCGCGGTCCCGTGGCAGGCGTGATGCAGAGCCTGTGGACCCTGGCGGGCTGGATCGAGGATCACGGGTACGTCGCGGTCGGCTACCACCGGGAGGTCTACGTTGACTACCAGCCGGATGGCGCCGGATACGGCGTGACCGAGCTCCAGGTCACCGTCGCCGACCCGGCGCTCATCCGGGCCGGTCAGCCCGCCGCGGGCTGTGTCCCGTCCCTGTCCGTCCCGCCCGCCCCCGGCCCCGGGGCGGCCGCGGCCGCCGGTCCCGGGCGCAGGAACAGCAGCGTAGGGATCAGCCCGGCCAGGGCGATCCCGGCCACGACCCACCAGCCACGGTGGAACGCGGCCAGAGCCTGCGCGGGTGTCCCGGGCGTGCCGAGGACCACGACCAGCACGGCCACCCCGACGGCCAGCCCGATCTGTCGGATCATGTTGATCACCCCGGACCCGGTGGCAAAGGAGTGCGGCGGCAGCGACCCCGCCGCGGTCGCCATCAGCGTCGGCAGGGTCAGCCCGACGCCCGTCCCGGTGAGCAGCATCCCGCCCAGCACCGATCCGGCGTAGTCGGGCTGGAGCGTGGTCGCGACCGCCCACCAGGCCGCCCCGGCTGCGAAGGCGATCAGGCCGAGGGTGACGACCACGGCCGGGCCGAACCGCCGGATGAGCGGCCCGGCCACCAGGAACGAACAGACCGGAACCATGATCGGCCCGGGGGCGATAGCCAGCCCCGCCTTGAGCGCCGACCAGCCCCAGACATTCTGCTCCCACAGCACGATCGAGAGCAGCATCGCGCCAAACGCGGTCCCGAACATCGTCATCGCCAGCGAGGCGCCGGAGAAGCTCCGCACCCGGAACAGCGCGGGCTGGACCAGCGGGTTGGCCGACCTGGCGCAGTGCACGGCGAACAAGCCGAGCAGTATCACGGAGCCGGCCAGGGCGGTAACCGTCCCGGGCGAGCCCCAGCCCCAGGTGCTCCCCTGCACCAGCCCGAACGTCATCGCCCCGACTCCGGCCGTCACCAGGACCGCGCCCAGGGCGTCCGGCCTGGGCACCGGGTGCCCGGGCACGTCGGGCAGCTTCAGCCAGCCCACCACCAGGGCCGCCACGCCGATGGGAACGTTGACCAGGAACACCCAGCGCCAGCTGGCGGTGACGAGCAGGCCCCCGACCACCGGGCCGAGGGCCGCGGCCAGGCCGCCGATCGCCGTCCAGGTCCGTACTGCGCCGCCCCGCCGCTCGGCCGGGTACGAGGCGAGCACCAGGCCCAGGGAGGTTGGTGTAAGCAGGGCCGCACCTGCCGCCTGGACCAGGCGGAACGCCACTAGCATCGGCACGCTGGTGGCGGCCGCGCAGGCCGCGGACGCCGCGGTGAAGATCGCCACGCCCAGCAGGAAGCCGTAGTTCCGCCGGTGCCGGTCGGCCAGGCGGCCGAAGAACACCAGCAGCGACGCGTACACGATCGCGTAGCCGTTCAGCACCCAGGACAGCTCGCCCAGGCTGGCGTGGCCGAAGTCGTGGGCGATCACGGGCAGCGCCACGTTCACAATGAACAGGTCCAGGCTGGCCAGGATCACTCCCGCACACACGATGGCCAGCACCAGGCCGGGCCCGGCGTCGCGGGAGCCGCGTCCGGCGGAAGGGGCGTGGCTGCTGGTTCCGCGGACCGGGGCGACCTGACTTATCTGCTCCATAGTCAGATACGGTAGAGACTGACTTAGGTAAATGCAAGCCAGGTGGTTATACTGGACGCATGGAGAAGTCGACGGTGCGGCTGACCGGGCCGCTCGACCCGCGGGAGGGCTGGGCCGCCACCAGATGCTCGATCGCCCGGGCCATGCAGGTCGTGGGCACGCGGTCGGCGTTCCTGCTGCTGCGGGAGGCCTTCTACGGCACCACCCGGTTCGACGATTTTGCCGAGCGCGTGGGCATCAGCCAGCCGGCGGCGGCCGCCCGGCTCCGGGAGCTGGTCGACGAGGGCCTGCTCGA
The DNA here is from genome assembly GCA_963844655.1 of uncultured Actinomycetota bacterium. Lineage (GTDB taxonomy): Bacteria > Actinomycetota > Actinomycetes > Streptosporangiales > Streptosporangiaceae > JASHPR01. Next base: position 1,339,146 of record CAWJPA010000004.1, read on the forward strand.
GCGCGAGCCCTACCAGCAGCCCGGCCAGCGGACCCGGATGCAGTACCGGCTGACCGACAAGGGTGCGGAGCTGTTCCCCACGCTGGCCGCGCTCATGCAGTGGGGCGACCGCTGGCTCGGCCCGTCCGGGGTGGAGCTGCGGCACCGGGCCTGCGGCGCCGAGGTCCACGCCGAGCTGCGCTGCACCGAGGGCCACCCGCTCACCGTCGAGGATCTCGACCTCGTCGCCCGGCCGGCCAAGGCCCGCGAGATCGCAGGCTCCGGCGCCAGCGGATAACTGCCTTCACCCTCCAATACTGATTAGTTGCGCCATCCTGGTGAGATACCGGGCCTGAGCTCGCGCATCGAGAAGGGTCGCGTACATGCTGATGGGCGAGCTGAGCAATCGCAGCGGAGTGCCGATCGCAATGATCACGTACTACCTGCGCGAGGAACTGCTCTTTCCCGGCGTGGCCACCGCTCCCGCGTGCGCTCACTACGGCGAATCCCATATCCGCAGGCTCAGGCTTATCCAGGCGCTGCTGGAGATCGGCGACTTTCCCCTGCCGGCCATCCGGCGCATTCTCGCTGCGGTCGACGACGAGACCGTGCCTTCGCATCAGATGCTCGGCACCGCTGCGCTGGCGCTGGGCCCGAGCATCACCGGGCCGGCCGACGAACCCGACTGGCTCGCGGCGCGCGACGAGGTCGCCGCCCTGCTTCAGCGGCAAGGCTGGCGCGTGCTGGCCCACTCGCCGGCCCGGGACCTGCTGATCAGCGCCCTGGTCGCACTGCGCCGCTTCCAGGTTCCGCTGACCGCACCTGGGCTCGATGACTACGCGCAGGCGCTCGCGGGGCTCGCCGCGGCCGAGGTTGCCGGGCTGGCCGCGCCCACGACCTCTGGCCACGAGGAGCGCAGCGCGGTCGCCGAGGCCGCGGTGGCCGGAATGGTGCTCTCCGAACGGGTGATCATCGCGCTGCGGCGCCTGGCGCAGGAGGATGCTTCCGTGCGCCGGTTCGGAGCCGCAGGCTCATGACTCTCACGGCAACCTCCGTTTAGAATCTCTCGCGCCGGAGAGCTGCGGCATAGTAGGCACGATCCATGACCAGTTAAATACGTTGACTAGTCATGCATGACCTGTATTGTTAATTTACAGGTCATGACCACTACAGCGAACGGGCCACACAGGAGGTGCCCGATGCTTGTGCTGCTGGAGGACGGCGGCTGCCCGGTCGCGGCCACGGCTCATCTCTGGGACCGGCTGCTGGCACGCTGGCACGCGTTCCGCCTCGACCATGACCTGGCCGGCGGCGCCACGCCCGACGCCACCCTGGCGCTGGCGCTGCGGGCGCAGGCGCTGATCCAGGTGCCGGCCCGGCGCGGTCTCGCCCGCAGCGTGCGCTACATGCTGGCCACGTCCGCGCAGCCGCCCCGGCCAGGGCGCCCACAGGTTCCGGTCTGCCGGGACCGGGTCCGGGCCTGCTCGGCGGAGTTCGAGGAACTGATCAGGTGCCTGCTCGCGCCCGGGCCCGTCCCCCCGCGGGGCGTGGCCAAGACCAGGCTCCTGCTGACCGACGCCTCCGGGCCGCTCTACCGCCGGGCCACACCCGACGACCTGAGCTTCAGGGTCCGCGACGCCGCCGACGCGCTCACCGCCGTCTGACGTCTGACCTCACGGCGCGAGGCTGATGTCTCCGGACTCGGTGTCGAGCGCCGCGCGGTCGAATATCTGCAGACCGAGCAGGAACAGCCCGCCCGCCTGGGAGAGCTGGAACGGCGGAGAACGCGCGTTACTCGTGGCCGAGGACGGGGTGCGGCACGTAGAGCTCCTCGAGCCGTTCGGTCTCCTTCTCGCTCAGCTCGAGCTCCTCGGCCGCCAGCGCGTCCTGCAGGTGGCCAAGCCGGGTCGCGCCGACGATGGGCGCGGTGACCCCGGGCCGGTGCAGCAGCCAGGCCAGCGCGACCTGCGCCTGCGGCACGCCGCGCTCCGCGGCCACCTCGCCCACGCGGTCCACGATGTCGAAGTCGGCCGCGCCGTACAGGGCGTCGAGGACCGGGTCGGTACCCGACCGGGTGGTGCGCTTCTCGCCCGCCCGGGTCCGGCTGCCCGCCAGCACGCCCCGGGCCAGCGGGCTCCACGGGATCACGGCCACGCCCTGGTCGATGCACTGCGGGATCATCTCCCGCTCTTCCTCGCGGTAGATCAGGTTGTAGTGGTTCTGCATGGACACGAACCGGGTCCAGCCGTGCGCATCGGCCACGTGCTGGGCCTTGGCGAACTGCCACGCGAACATCGAGCTGGCGCCGATGTACCTGGCCTTGCCCGCGCGCACGACGTCGTGCAGCGCCTCCATGGTCTCCTCGATTGGCGTCCGGTAGTCCCAGCGGTGGATCTGGTACAGGTCGACGTAGTCCATGCCCAGACGCTGCAGCGACGCGTCGATGCCGGACAGGATGTGCTTGCGGGACAGCCCGCCGCTGTTCTCGCCTGCCCCCATCGCCATGTACACCTTGGTGGCCACGACCACGTCGTCCCGGCGGAACATCTTCCCCAGCAGGTGGCCGGTCACGACCTCGCTCGCGCCGCCCGCGTAGATGTCCGCGGTGTCGTAGAACGTGATCCCCCCGTCGGCCGCGGCTCTGACGATGGGCTCGGCCTCGGCCTCGTCGAGCACCCAGGCGCGGTGGCTGTGGTCGCCGAAACTCATCATCCCCAGGCAGACACGCGACACGCGCAGGCCGGTCGAGCCGAGGTTCACGTACTTCACAGGGAGTCTCCAGGTCAGTCGGGAGGTGGATCGGCGCAACCGGTGGCAACGCCCCGGCCCCGACGCCGATTCCGGATAACCAGCCCCGGCGGGCAGGTCTAAACGCCCGGCGCGGTTAACAGACTCCGGAGGAACCACCCAAAGATGACAGGAGAGTTGATGCAGACCAGGAAGATCGGTCAGGTCACGGTCAGCGCGATCGGCCTCGGCGGCATGCCGATGTCGATCGAGGGACGGCCGGACGAGGACCGTTCGATCCGGACCATCCACGCGGCGCTCGACTCCGGCGTGACGCTGATCGACACCGCGGACGCCTACCACCTGAACGCGGGCGAGACCGGGCACAACGAGCGGCTGATCGCGAAGGCGCTGGCCAGCTACCCCGGCGACACCACCGGCGTGCTGGTCGCGACCAAGGGCGGCCACCTGCGCCCCGGCGACGGCTCGTGGACCGTAGACGGGTCCCCGGCGCACCTGCGGGAGGCCGTGGAGGCGTCGATGAAGGCGCTGGGCGTGGACGTGATCGGGCTCTACCAGTTCCACCGGCCCGACCCGAAGGTGCCCTACGCCGAGTCCATCGGCGCGCTGAAGGAGCTGCTCGACGCGGGCAAGATCCGCATGGCCGGCATCTCCAACGCCAGCATCGAGCAGATCGGCATCGCCCGCGGCATCCTGGGCGACGGCAGCCTGGCCAGCGTGCAGAACCAGTTCTCGCCCGCGTTCCGCTCCAGCGAGCCCGAGCTGCGGTACTGCGCGGAAGCCGGCATCGCGTTCCTGCCCTGGAGCCCGCTCGGCGGCATCGGCCGCGCCGGCGGGCTCGGCGCGCGGCACGCCGCGTTCCAGGAGGTGGCCGACGCCCACGGCGTGTCCCCGCAGCGGGTCACGCTGGCCTGGATGCTGGCCCTGGCGCCGGTCGTGATCCCCATCCCCGGCGCGAGCCGGCCCGAGTCGATCACCGACTCCGCCCAGGCCCCCGACCTGGCCCTCACCCCCGAGGAGCTGTCCCGCCTCTCCGCCGCCTGACCCCGCGGCACGAACTCCCGCCCCACCGCCGCCTGACCCGGCGGCAGCCCGTGGATGTACCGTTGCGGTCGCTCCAGCGACCCTTCTGGTACATCCACGGGCTGCGCCCCCTCCCGTTCAGGGTGCGGTTGCTGAGGATGAGAGCTGCGGGGCGGGTGAGGCGTCCGCAGGGAGCGAATCGGCCTCGCGGAGGCCGTACCGCGCGTAGAGGCGGCGCAGCGGCTTCGGCGCCCACCAGTTCGCGGGCCCGAGCAGCCGCATCACCGCGGGCACCAGCAGCACCCGCACCACGGTCGCGTCCACGATCAGCGCCACGATCATCCCGACGCCCATCAGCTTGATGAACACGATCCCGGACGCGGAGAACGCCCCGATCACGATGATCAGCAGCAGCGCCAGGCTCGTGATCAGCCCGCCGGTGCGCTGCAGCCCGCTGGCCACGGCGGCGGTGTTGTCGCCGGTGAGGTCGTAGCGCTCGCGGACCCGGGACAGCAGGAACACCTCGTAGTCCATGGACAGCCCGAACATGATCGCGAACATCAGGATCGGCATGGTCGGGTCGATGGTCCCGTTGGGCGTGAAGTTCAGCAGCCCGGACAGGTGCCCCTCCTGGAAGATCCACACCACGACCCCGTACATGGCCGACAGCGACAGCACGTTCATCACGATCGCCTTGACCGGCAGCACCACAGAACCGAACGCGAGGAACAGCAGCACGAACGTGGCCAGCGCCACGACCAGCGCCATCCACGGCAGCGTCCGCCCCAGGCTGGAAAGCTCGTCCACGAGCTGCGCGCTCTGCCCGCCCACGTAGGCCCGGGAGCCGGCGGGCGGCGCGGTGTCCCGGACCTGCCCGACGATGGCCCGGGCGGCCGACGAGTTAGGACCAGGGCCATAACGCATATCCACCCGCGCGATGTCTCCGCGCATACCGGTGATCTGCGCCCTGGTGACTCCGGGAACGTGCTGCAGCCTGGTCACGTACGACGCGAGCGCGGCCTGCCGCGCGGGCGAGCCGGCGACCGGCCCGCCGAACTTCACCACGGACTCGATCGGCGCGGTCGGGTTGCCGGGGAAGTCCCGGTTCAGCGCCTCGGTGACCACCCGGGGACCGGCCCCGGCCGGCAGCGCGGTCGCGTCGGTCCCGCCCCAGGTAACGCGCAGGAACGGCGCGCCGAGCGCGAGCAGCAGGACCACGATCGGGACCGCGTACAGCACCGGCCGGCGCATGACGCTGCTCGCGATCCGGTACCAGTTTTCCCGGGGGGCCTGCTGCCCCCCGGACCCCCCGCCATGCTGTCCGCTCGGGCCGGCAAGCCGGCCGTCGCGGCCAGCATCGGCTGGCAGACGGCGGATGCGCAGGGCGTTCACCCGGGGGCCGAGGACGGCCAGCAGCGCGGGCAGCACGGTCAGCGCGGCCAGCATGTCCACCAGCACGGTCGCGACCCCGCCGTAGCCCATCGACCGCAGGAACGTCTCGGGGAACAGCATCAGGCTGGCCAGGGCCGTGGCCACGGTGATGCCGGAGACCGCGATCGTGCGGCCAGCGGTGGCCACGGTCCGCGCCACCGCGTCCTCGACGGTCGGCTGGCCGCGCAGTTCCTCGCGGAACCGGCTGACCATGAACAGCCCGTAGTCGATGGCCAGGCCGAGGCCGAGGATCGTGGTGATGTTGATCGAGTAGATCGACACCGCGGTGCCGAGGGTGAGCAGCCGCAGCGCGGTGAACGAGCCGATGATCGCGATGCCGCCGATGGCCAGCGGCAGGCTGGCCGCGGCCAGGCTGCCGAAGATGATCAGCATCACGATCAGCAGCAGCGGCATGGAGAAGCCCTCGGCCCGGCCGATGTCGGCGCTGACCTGCTTGTTGATGGCCTGCTCGGTGGGGATGAGGCCGCCGGTCTGGGTGGTCAGGCCAGGCGCGTCCAGGCTGCTCTTGATCGCGTCAAAGCTCTTGATCCTGGCCGCGTCGTCCGGCCCGGCCAGCTCGAGCACCGCGTAGGTCTCACGCCCGCTGGCGCTGACGAACTGGGGCGACTTCGTGGACCAGTACGTCTCGTAGGACAGCACCTTGCTCTGGGGCAGCGCCGCCAGCGTGCCGGTGACCGCCGAGCGGAACCCGGCCGACCGGACGGCCTGGTCCGGGCTGGAGTAGAGCACGACCACGTCGCCGGAATCCCGCCCGAACGCGGAGTTGGCCAGATTGCTGGCCTGCTGGCTCTGGCTGTTCGCCGGGGTGAATCCCCCCGACGACTGCAGCTTGCTGAACACGCCGGTGCCCCAGACCGCGGCGAACGCCACGGCCAGCAGCGAGATCACCAGCACCAGCCGGCGACGACGGTAAACGACACGTCCCCAGCGCTCGAACATGACCCCTCCGCGAGCTAGACTTAATGATCGTCACAATAGTGAACGGTGTATACTGCTAATGGTGTTAACTTGGCATACGCTGTTCACGGATGTCAAGCGTATTTACGCGAGGGCGCGGGCGCCCGTCGAGCCGGGTGACCGGCGGATGAGGGCCGGGCGGCCGGCGGGAGGGGCGACATGGTCCAGGCGCTGAACCGGCGCGATCGCGTTCGGGCGGCGACCACCGAGGAGATCAAGCAGACCGCGCGCCGGATCCTGGTCTCCGACGGACCCGATGCGGTCTCCCTGCGCGCGATCGCGCGCGAGATGGGCATGACCGCGCCCGCCCTCTACCGCTACTTCGGCAGCCACGAGGAACTGATCAAGCACGTCATCGCCGACATCTTCACCGAGCTCACCGCGGACCTGCACGCCGCGATCGCCGCGGCGGGTGCCGCGGACGGCGGCGACCTGACCGCCATGGTGATCGCGGCCGCGCGGGAGTTCCGGCGCTGGTCGCTCAGCCACGAGCGGGAGTTCGGCCTGCTGTTCGGCACACCGCTGCCCGGCGTGAACATCGAGCAGGACGAGATCACCGCGGAGTGCGGCGGGAAGTTCGGCAACACGTTCTTCCTGCTGATCCTGGAGCTGTGGCGCAAGCACCCGTTCCCTGTGCTCGCCGATGACGAGATCGACCCCGGGCTCCGCGGTCAGCTCGAGCGCTACCGCGAGGGCCTGGGTGAGCTGGCCGCCGGCCTGCCGCAGGGCCTGCTGCTGACCTTCCTGCGCTGCTGGGTGCGGCTCTACGGCATCGTGAGCCTGGAGGTGTTCGGCCACCTGGGCTTCGCGCTTGACGACGCCGAGCCGCTGTTCGAGCTGATGCTCGCGGAGACCGCGCCCCTGCTCGGCCTCGACTACCGGCCGCGCTAGCCGCGACGTCTTGGGGGGTCGCCCCCGAGGCCAGTACCTCGCGGTCAGGTCCCGGCCGTGACGTGCCGGGTGCACCGACAATGCCAGAGGAACGCTACGTTCGAGTGGCAGCTGCAGCGGGTTCTCGACGGACTCGCCCGCGCGATTCCCGCGCCGCTGGCGGATGAGAGGCAGCCGGGCGGCTAGCGTAAAGGCGCTATTACGGCAGTACTGCAGGTACGGGACCGAGAAAGGTGGCACGTCATGCGGAGTGCTGATCGCGGACGGCGGGGCGCCTGATGCCTCCCGCGCGGCCGGCCGAGGGATCGCCAGGCGATCTGGTGGCGGTCTTCATCGACCTGGAGAACCTGGCCCTCGGCGCCGGGGAGGACCTGCCCGGCGAGGCCGAGCCGATCCCGTACAAGGCGCTCGAGCGGCTATGCCGTGACTACGGGAACACCTCGATCCGCCGCGCCTACGCCGACTGGTCCAGGCCCGAGTTCGGCCGGTACCAGCACAGCCTCGCGCAGAACGGGATCACGCTGATCCAGGTGACCAGGTTCGGGGCCCAGCAGAAGAACGCCGCCGACATCCTGATGGCGGTCGACGCGATGGAGGTGCTGATCACCCATCCCGATGTCGGCACGTTCCTGCTGGTCGCGGGCGACGGTGACTACTCGCCGCTGGTGCAGCGGCTGCGCGAGTTCGGGAAGTGGGTCGTCGGGGTCGGCACCCGGGCGTCGGCGAGCTCGCGCCTGGTGGCGGTGTGCTCCGAGTACAAGTACTGGGGGACGATCGTGGCCGCGGTCAACCCCTCGGTGCGGGCCGAGGTCGGGGCCAACTTCAACATCGACGACGCGCGGCGGCTGGTGGTGGCGGCCATGGAGGAGGCGCCCGACGCGTCCACCACCGGGTCCTGGCTGAAGAGCAAGATGCTCGCCCTGGACCCGTCGTTCGACGAACGCAACTACGGGTCAAGCAGCTTCCGGGTGCTGCTCAGCCGGCTGCCGGACCTGATCGAGGTGAAGCGGGACCGGTCGTCGTCGGACATGCTGGTCAGCCTGGTCAGTTCCGGGCCGCCCCCGGCCGAGCGGAAGGGCCGGGCGGCCAGGCGGAGCACGGCGGCACAGGACAGCACCGCGGCCAAGGACACCGCAGCAAAGGACAACGGGGCCAAGGGCACCGCGGCCAAGGGCACGGGCGCAAAAGACACGGGAGGCGGGACCACGCGGCGCAGGAAAGGCGCGGCCAACCAGGCCTCGACGCCCTGACCGACGCCCGCACGGGCGATCCAGCCCCACGCGCCACACGCCGGGCCGCCCGTCACACCGGGCCCAGCCGGCGGCCCTGCCGCAGGAACACCCAGGCCACGTCCTGTCTGAACGTTCATTTCATAAATGGCCGTTCCGCCGTTATTCTCGTGATTGTGACGGCCGACCTCTCACGGGTTCCTCCGGGCGTTGACCCCACCAGGCCCAGCCCGGCCCGCATGTACGACTACGTGCTGGGTGGCAAGCACAACCTGCCGGTCGACCGGAAGGCCGTGGACCGGATCCGGGCGAACACGCCGGACCTGGACGACGCGGCGTGGGTGAACCGCGGGTTCCACCGGCGGGCCGCCCGCTGGATGGCCGCGGACAAGGGCATCCGCCAGTTCATCGACATCGGATCCGGCCTGCCCACCGAGGGCAACACCCACGGGGTGGTGCAGCGGGTCGCGCCGGACGCCTGCGTCGCCTACGTCGACAACGACCCGATGGTCAGCGCGTACGCGGGCGAGCTGCTGGCTTCCGACGGGACGACCATTGTGATCACCGCGGACCTGCGCGAGGTCGATGCGGTGCTGGAGAAGCTGGGAACGCTGATCGACTTCGATGAGCCCGCGGGCCTGATGATGACCGCGGTGCTGCATTTCGTGGAGGACGCCTCGGACCCGTGGGACCTGGTGGCGCGGTATGTGAACGCCCTGGCCCCGGGCAGCTACCTGGCCCTGTCCCACGCCACGTACGACCGGCTGCCGACCCGGCTGGTGCAGACCGCCACCGAGGTGTACTCGGGCGCGACGCAGAACATGCACCCGCGGTGCCGGGCCGAGGTCGAGCGGTTCTTCACGGGCCTGGAGCTCATGCCGCCGTACGAGGGCGCCGCGCCTGAGGTGGCGCACGTCGGCCTGTGGGGCGCCGAGGATCCCGAGCTCGCCGACAGCGACGGCTCGCACTGGTGGTACGGCGGGGTGGCCCGCTGGCCCGGACGGGGCTCAGGGCCCGGCTGAGCTAGGTCGGGGTCTCTTCGTCGGCCGCGGCGAGCTGCTGGTAGGCCGGGGTGAGCAGGGTCAGCAGGTCCTGGCCGCGGATCAGGACCTGCGGCGGCTCAAACGTCCGCAGCAGCAGGTCGGGCGCGGTGGCCGTGAAGGGGGAAGGGGAGGTGGGCTGGGGCAGGGCGCGCAGCCGGGCCAGGCTCATGCCCGGTGACCAGAAATCGGCCAGGCTCTGGGCCAGCGGGCGGTCGGTGACGTCGATCAGCGGCCGGGGCGCCTCGGGCGGTGCCGCGGTCAGCCGCAGCGCGCCGAGCAGGTCCTCCCGGCCGCGGCCGCGCCAGGCCAGGATGCCGAACGGATCCACGTCGAAACCCTCGGCCAGCACGTAGCAGACCGCGGCCAGGTGCTTGCACGGCACCCCCCAGTCCGGGCAGGAGCAGGACATCTCCAGGTCCCTGGCCGTGCGCGGGAACAGCGGGGTGCCGCAGTCGGCGAACACCTCCTCTATCTCCCGCGGCATCTCGCCGGCCAGCAGCTTGGCCCGGAACAGCGCCTGCCCGGCCAGGGCCTGCTCCACCCGGCGCCACTGCGGCGTGGTGAGCGGCGTCACCTGGATCCGCACCCGGTACGGCTTGGGCCGCGATCCCTGCACCTGGGCGGTGACGTAGCCGCACGAGATCTCGAAGCCGAGCACCTGGCCCCGGCGGGCGTAGTTCCGGCCCCGGGCCAGCCGCCCGCTCATGCCGAACGACTCCAGCACGTCGATGAACCGGCGCGACCACCACTGCTCCCCGATCGCTCCCCGCTTGCTGCGGGCCCTGATGCCGCCCTCGACCCGCACCGGCCGGCCGGGCGGCCAGTCCGCACCCCAGGGCCGGAAACCGCGGCCGTCGCGTCCGGCCCCGCCCCCGTACGTTCCGGTCCCGTTCGTTCCGGTCCCGTTCGTTCCTGCGCTGTCTTCGCTCACTCCGACACCGCCTCCGGGGACAGGGCCACGACCTCGCGCAGGTCGGCCGTGGACAGCTCGGTGAGCCAACTCTCGCCGGTCCCGACGATCCGCTCGGCCAGCGACTTCTTCTCCTCGATCATCCCGTCGATCCGCTCCTCCAGCGTGCCCACGCAGACGAACTTGCGGACCTGCACGTCCTTGCGCTGGCCGATCCGGAACGCCCGGTCGGTGGCCTGGTCCTCCACGGCCGGGTTCCACCAGCGGTCGACGTGAATCACGTGGCTGGCGGCGGTCAGATTCAGCCCGGTGCCCCCGGCTTTGAGCGAGGCGATCAGCAGGCCGGGCTCCGGCCCGTCCTGGAAATCGGCGACCAGGGCGTCACGCTTCTTTTTCGGGGTGCCGCCGTGCAGGTACAGCACGGGGCAGCCCAGCCGGCTGATCAGGTACGGCTGCAGCATCCGGCCGAACTCCGCGTACTGGGTGAAGCACAGCCCCTTGTCCCCCTCGGCCAGGATCTCGTCGCAGATCTCCTCCAGCCGGGCCAGCTTGCCCGACCGGCCGTCCAGCCGGGAGCCGTCGCCGAGCAGGTGCGCGGGGTGGTTGCAGACCTGCTTGAGCTTGGTCATCGTGGCCAGGACCAGGCCGCGGCGCTCGATGCCCTCGGCCTCGTCGATCTTGGCCATCATGTCGGTCACCGTGGCCTGGTACAGCGATGCCTGCTCCGGGGTGAGGTTGCACCAGATCTTCATCTCCAGCTTGTCCGGCAGGTCGGAGATGATCGTCTTATCGGTCTTCAGCCGGCGCAGGATGAACGGGCCGGTGATCCGCTTCAGCCGCTCCGCGGCCTCCTCGTCACCGTTGCGCTCGATCGGGACCGCGTACTTGGTGCGGAACCGCTCCGCGGGCCCGAGCAGCCCGGGGCCGGTGAACTGCATGATCGACCACAGGTCGGACAGACGGTTCTCCACCGGGGTGCCGGTCAGCGCGATCCTCGACGACGCGGGCAGGGCGCGCACGGCCTGGGCCTGGCGGGTGGCCGCGTTCTTGATGTTCTGGGCCTCGTCGCACACCACCCGGGCCCACTGGATCTGACTCAGGGCCTCCTTGTCGCGCACGACCAGGCCGTAGGTGGTGATGACCAGGTCGGCCGCGTTCAGGGCACTGGCCAACTCGTCGCCGCTGAGCCGGTCCGCGCCGTGGTGGACGTGCACTCTGAGGTCGGGGGTGAACCGCGCGGCCTCCCGCTGCCAGTTCCCCACCAGCGACATAGGGCAGATCACCAGCGTTGGGTCATCGGACGATGCACCTTTTACGAGCAATGCTAGGGTTTCTGCCGTTTTGCCGAGTCCCATGTCGTCTGCGAGGATTGCGCCCAGGCCGAGGTTCCCGAGGAAGGAGAGCCAGGCTAGGCCGCGCTCTTGGTAGGGGCGCAGCTCGCCGCGGAACGAGGCGGGGGTGGGGACCGGTGCGAGCCGGTGCTCGGCCTGGCCGGACAGCAGGTCGCCGAGCCAGCCGTCGGCGTCCACCTCCACCACGGGCAGGTCATCGTCGGCGCCTTGCAGCCCCTCGAGCAGCGCGTCCGCCGCGGTGATGGTCCCGGACCGGCCCTTCTCGAGGAACTTCAGCGCGGCCTGCAGGTGCCGGTCGTCGAGCTCGACCCACTGGCCGCGCAGCCGCACCAGCGGAACCTTGAGCCGGGCCAGCTCGGCCAGCTCGTCCGGGTCCAGCGTCTCGTCACCCACCGCGAGGTCGTACCGGAAGTTGACCAGATCCCCGAGCCCGAACCCGCCCTCGGTGGCGCCCGCACCCGGGGTTTGCCTCGTCCGGGTAGTGATCTTCAGGCCCAGCCGCGACTTGCGCACCCAGTCCGGCAGCAGCACGCCGAAGCCGGCGCCGGACAGCAGCGGGCCGGTCTGGCGCAGGAACCGGAACGCGCCTTCGGTGTCGAGCGTGACCGCCTCCGGGGCCGGGTCCCGCAGCCCGTGGTCGAGCTCGGGAAACAGCCTGGCGGCCGCGCCGAGGCCGGCCAGCAGTTCCTCCTCCGGGTGCCTGATCCCGGCCGCGGCCCAGCCGCCCGCGGTCGCGCCGGACCAGATGTCGGCCGCGGAGAGCAGCAGGCTCGGGTCGTCCGTCGACTGCAGCGCGAGCTCGACCTCCCACGCCTCGGCCGCCGTCTGCTCGGTAGCCGCCGTCTGGCCGGCCCCGGTCTCACTGGCGTCAGCCGTGCCTGCTCCTGTCGCACTGGCCTCCGCCGCGCCGGGCTCAGTCGTGCTGGCGGCAGTCGGGCTCCCCGCCCTTGCGCTGGTCTCTGTTTCGCCGGCGTCGGGCCGCGGCTCGATCAGCCGGAAGCAGGTGCGAACCGGCCCGGCCGGGACCTGGGCCGAGTCCCGCCATGCCGCCAGGTCCGCGGCGAGCTCGGCCGCCTCGGCCTCCTCGTCGGGCGTTGCCACAGGCACCTGCGCGTCGGCGCCGGTCAGCGCGGTGGCCCAGCGCTCGGCGACGGGGACCCGGGCCGGGCGGCGCCCGCGCCGCGCGGGCAGCAGCGTGACGCCGGGCTCGCGGCCGAGCCTGGCCCGCGCGGCCGCGTCGGCCAGCGAGTCCAGCGCCTCGGTCAGCACCTGAGCCGACGGCTCCCCCTCGGCCCGGGTGGCCCGGCACAGTGGCGGCATCGCGGCGGCCAGGTCCCGGGCCCGCTGCGCGTCCGCACCCGACAGCACCGGCCGCCACCTGGCCACGTAGCTGCCGTCCTCACCCGGCTCGAGGGTGGGCAGGACCCGGCCGCGAGCGGCCAGATCCTCGGCCAGCCGGGCCAGGGCGGACAGGTACGCCACGGACCCGCCGAGCATCGCCGGGGACGGCCGCGAGTCCGGGTCGCCGAGCGCGTCGAGCAGGTCGAGCGCGGTAGCGGGCTCAAAGGCCAGCGCGGGCACGCGCCAGGGCGCGAGCGCCGGGCGCCCGGGCTGCCCGGCCGGCTCAGCGCCAGCCTCCCTGACCACCCCGGGTGAGGCCAGCGGCCCGTCCAACGTGCTGGGCAGGAGCAGGGTCAGCTCGTCCTCGATGGCCTTCCGGGCCAGGTCGGACGCGGATCCGGCCAGCTCGGCGACCGCGTCGGCGAGCGCATCGAGCCCGCCCGCGAAAGGGTGCGGCCTGGGCGCACGCGACGGCCGCCCCGGCCGCGGCTTAGCCCGGGCCGGGCCAGCGGAATCCTCGGCCCACAGGTTCAGCGTCCCGTAGGCCCAGATTCCGTGGATCACCAGCACGATGAACGCTCCAGAGCTGCCCAGGCCACCTGCTCAGCACGCTAATGCACCTGCGGGTGGCCTGAGTCCAGCAGACCAGAGGCCACCGACAAAACCCTGGACCATCACGGGGTGCGGCAACTGGCATCGCGGCGGCGGGAGCCGGACTCGCGAGCGCGGCAACGGGCCGAGCGCAGCCTCGGGCCCGGCAACCCGCGGGACACCCACGAACGGCAGGTGCGTCGCGCCACGGGCGGCGGAGCCTTCCGCGCCGAGCGGCGGAGCGTCAGGCCACGAACGGCGGGGCGCCGGAGTCCGTGGCCATGGCACGGCCTGCCGCCGCCCAGTCCTGCATGCCGCCGGCCACGTTGATGGCTTGCCAGCCGGCCCCGGCCAGGGCTTGTGCCGCGCGGGCGGAGCGCCCGCCGGACCGGCAGATCACGTAGATCGTCTCGTCCTGCGGTATCTCGCCGCTGCGGGTACCGAGCTCACCCATTGGGATGTGCCGCGCACCGGGCGCGTACCCAGCAGCCCATTCCTCGTTCTCGCGTACATCGAGCAGCCACGCACCATCTGGCACATCCGCCGCCGGGACCTCGCGAAACTGCACCCCCACCGATTATCAGTGCTCCCTCGCGTCCTCAGTTCACATGTACCAGGTAGTTATTTGATCAGCCTACGACCATTTATGCCACCGCGCCGTGGCCCGGTGGCACGGGCATGTCGCCGGGCGCGCGCAGCGTTTGCCGCCGGTCCGGGTCTGCCCGGGCCGGTCGCGATTCCGTCCGTCCAGCGATCCGCGGGTGCGGTCAACGGCCGCGGCCGTCGCGCGACCCGCGCCGCGGGAACTCAATGACCTCCGCCAGCGGAGGCTCGGGCGGAGCGACGTCATGCTGGCCAACGACGGTCAGCATCGGGAACGGGCGGCTCTCGGCGGCCAGGAACTCTTCGAGCGCGGTGACGGCGCGCTCGAGCCGGGCGGTCAGCTCGCGGGTCTCCGGGTCGGGACTGGTCGTGGTGCCGGTCATCGTCGGCGGTCCTGTCCTGTGCGGGATACGGGGGTTCTGGTTGTCTGACGTGCCACGGGGGGTAGCGGTTGACGCGTGTTAGCGCAGTGCCCCTGATGCGTGCAATGTCACCGGAGTCTGGATACGCGCGGTACCGGGGATCGCAGCCAATGAAATGGCACGTCATGCCCTTTCTCAGAAAGGCGCCGGCCATCCATTCCGGGCGCTTGACTTTCCATGATCACTATCCGACGATCACTGCGTGCAATCACATGATCACAATATGCGTACCATCAGGCCAGCCTCGGGCGCTCACGCCAGGCGGGCCCATGGCCGGTCCGGGCACGGACGGCGGCTGGCCAGGACGGCCATGGCGCTAGTCGCCGCCGGGATCAGCCTGGCTGGCGTTCTCGCCGCATCGGGGACCGCCGCAAGCGCCACGCCGGGCAGCTCACCCGGGAACGCCGTCGGCGCCAGCTCGGCCAGCCCGCTCAGCAACGTGGCCAGCCCTACGCAGGCCAGCCCGCGTCACAACTCGGTGGTCTTCATCGGCGACTCGGTGACCGCTGGCTTCGGCTACTGCGGAGTGCAGGAGAGCGAGAAGGACGTCTCCTGCGGGGTGAATCAGGAGATGGCCAACTCGTGGTACCGGGGCGACAACAGCCTCAAGGACTGCGCGCCACCGGACCCGCCGAAGCTCCCCAACGACGCGTGCAGCAACGACAACGTCAATGGCAAGCCGTGGCTGGCCATCCCATGGGAGAAGCACCCAGGCTCCCCGGTGATCGCCTACCCGTACCAGATCGCGGCGGGTCAGGCCAAGGACGACGGCGCGCAGGTCGAAGACTGGGCCATGACCGGCTCAACGCCGGCCAACTGGGACCCGAACGGCGGCGCCTACGGGCCGGAGACCAGGAAGCTCAGGAATGAGTACGTGGTGATGACGCTGGGAGCGAACCCGCTGCTGTCCTCCTACACGAACATCACGTTCCCGGTACCGTTCGTCAGCAATGTGAGCGGGCCATGCGTCGCCTCGACCGGGTACAGCGTGGGCTGGTTCTCCCCTGACTGGTACGCGGGCCCGCTGTCCCGCACGGTCGGCTGCCTCGACCGGCAGTGGAGGGACATCCACCAGACCAGCCACCTCGTGGAGATCTACAAGGCGCTGCTGACCCAGAACGACCGCGTGCTCGTGCTCGGCTACTACCGCGACTGCCCCTGGTCGTTCGGGAACTGGCAGCCGGCGGCCAACCTGACCGCCGGCCCGGCCAAGGGCAACAGCTGTGACAGCCAGAAGCGCCCGGTGGGCCCGCAGGACCCCACGGTTGTAACGCAGTGGGAGCAGGCGGTCGCAGTTGGCAACAGGCTGAACGAGCACATCCGCAAGGCGGTCGCCGAAGCGCAGGACTGGGCCAAGCAGGAATGGCCCGGAACCGACCGCTTCAAGGACATCGCCTGGACCGCGCCAGACCAGGCCGCGTGGGCGGATCACCAGCCAACCAGCCCGGCCGACTCGTGGATCTTCAAGAACGACACCTGGATCCACCCGAGCCAGGCCGGCATGACCCAGCTGGCCGACACCGTCACCAAGGCCATGTGCGCGGACTTCGGCCGCTGGTGCGGTACCCCGCCGCGCTGGGGCTAGCCGGAACAGCCCGCGCCGGCGCGGGCGGCCTGCGACGCGGTCGCCGCCCCAGAACGGCGGCGACGGAAATGCCGTGAACTGGAATGAAGCCACCGATCGCGCGGTTACACCAGCCCGTGATCGTTCGCGAGGCACGGCCGGATGAGCTCGACGAGGTCGGCGAGATCCGGGTGGCCGCGTACCAGGCGGGCGGCCACATGTCAGCGGAGTCCGGTTACGCGCCCGTGCTGCGCGCGCTGGGCGCGGCGGGTGACGGCACGGTGCTGGTCGCGGTGGACGACGACGACCGGATACTCGGCACGGTCATGCTGCAGCCGTGGCCGCAGGCGGGCCAGGTTGTCGGCCCGGGCGGGGCCGAGATCAGGGCCCTCGCGGTGACCCCGGCGGGCCAGGGCCGGGGCACGGGCAGCGCCCTGCTGACGGCCGTGATCGAACTCAGCGTGCAGCGCGGTGTCCGCCACCTGGCCCTGCTGACCCAGCCGGACATGCTGGCCGCGCAGCACATGTACCTGCGGGAAGGCTTTCACCGGCTGCCCGAGCGCGACTGGTCACCCTCCCCCGGCCTGACGCTGCTGGCCTACGGGCGGATGCTGGCCGACGACACCCGGACCAGCCAGGCCGCCGGCGACACCGGCACCAGCCAGGCCTGAGCTCGCCCGGCGGTCAGGACTCCCGGCGCTGGTGGCCCGGGGCGACCGGCGCGGCGTTGCCCGTCCCCGGCGAGGGCGGGGCATCCGCCGCCGAGGCGGACGCACCGGACACCGCCGCCTCCTCGTCACGTCGTGCAGCCTGGTTGACCTTGCGCAGGTGCTTGATCATCGAGCGGAACAGCACGGTCAGCACGGCAGCCATGCCGAACACGACGAGGAACCCGAGCGTGCCGGGCGCAACCGAGTTGCTCGACACCGCTACCGCCGTCACCGGCTCACCGCCTAACGCTTTCCCGTATCCCGGCGAAAAGGTCGTCTTCCGGCTTCTCAGTATTCACCAGTGACCTCGCCAGATGGAAATCCTCGGTCGGCCACGCCGCGCGCTGCACATCCTGCGGGCAGGCGAACCAGCCGCCGTTGGGGTCGATCTGCGTGGCGTGCGCGATCAGCGCCCGGTCCCGGATCTCGAAGTAGTCGGCGCACGGCACCTGGGTGGTGATCTCGTACCCTGGCTTGTCCGGGTTGTCGACCCACTCATCAAGCCGGTCCCCGTACGGCGACTCCAGGCCGCGCCGCAGCATCTCCTCGTGCAGCGCCATCAGCCGGCTCTTGTGGAACGTGGCGAAGTAGTAGAGCTTGAGCGGCTGCCAGGGCTCGCCGCATCCCGGGTAGCGGTCCGGGTCCGCGGCCGCCTCGAACGCCTCGACGGTCACCTCGTGGCACTTGACGTGATCCGGGTGCGGGTAGCCCCCGTTCTCGTCGTAGCCCAGGATCACCTGCGGGCGGAACTCACGCACGGCCTGAACCAGCGGCCGCGCGGCCACCGCGAGCGGCTCCAGGGCGAAGCACCCCTCGGGCAGCGGCGGCAGCGGGTCGCCCTCCGGCAGGCCGGAGTCGACGAAGCCGAGAAACTGCTGCCGCACGCCCAGGATCTCGCGCGCCCGCGCCATCTCCGCGCGCCGGACCGCGGCGAGGTCGGCCTGGATCTCGGGCCGATCCATCGCCTTGTTCAGGATGTCCCCGCGCTCGCCCCCGGTGAGCGTACAGACCAGGACGTCCACACCTTCCCTGACGTAACGGGCCATCGTCGCGGCGCCCTTGCTGGACTCATCGTCCGGGTGCGCGTGCACGGCCATAAGCCGCAGCGGCGCGGTCCCGGGCCGACCGTACCCGGCAGCCTCGGTCTTGGGACCCGCGGGCGCTCCCGCGGGATCGGTGGTGACGGCGGACAAGAGGATCCCCTTCGTGCATGATTGCCTGGACAAAGCCCGGCACGACGTGACAGCTCTCCGCGGGCTCACGCGTCGGCCAGACGGCGGCGCCGACAGGCTATTGTGCATCACAACAAGGCCACTCCGTGGAGGCATTCCCGGCGCCGTGCCGCCGGTGGGGTACCTGCCTGTCGGATTCGGGGCCATTGACACACGCGACGTAGTTGCGGAGCCTTGTTAACCTCGAATGATTACCCCCAGGGCCCAGCCAGGGCCCGGCGGACGTCTGTCCGTTCCCACGCTAGGAGTTCTCAGTGACCGAAACCCGCGATGACAACGTCACCTGGCTGACGCAGGAGGCGTATGACCGGCTGAAGGCAGAGCTGGATTACCTCTCGGGGACAGGACGCACAGAGATCGCCAAGAAAATCGAGGCCGCCAGGGACGAGGGCGACCTGCGCGAGAACGGCGGCTACCACGCCGCCAAGGAAGAGCAGGGCAAGCGGGAGGGCCGCATCCTCCAGCTCATGCACATCCTGGACAACTCCCGGGTCGGCGAGCCCCCGCGCACCGACGGGATCGTGGGCCCGGGCATGACCGTAACGATCCGCTTCTCCGGAGATGAGGACGAGGTCACGTTCCTGCTCGCCTCCCGCGAGGAGAGCGGCGCGCCGATCGACGTGTACTCGCCCAAGTCCCCGCTGGGCAGCGCGATCTCCGGAAAGAAGGTCGGCGAGACGGCGACATACACCCTGCCGAACGGGCGGTCGACCACGGTCGAGATTCTCGAAGCAGTCCCCTACGGCGGCATGTAAGCCCAAACCAGGATCGCGGTGGCTCCGGCCGGAGCCACCGCGATTCCTTCTTTATTCTGTTACGCGATTCAGGCGGCGAACTCAGGCTCGCTGGCCGGCTCTTCCTTCGGGGGCGGTGCCACGCTGCTGCGCAGCGGGACCTCCTTGATGAACCAGGCCAGCACGAACACCACGATGGCCGCGGGGAGCGCCCAGATGAACACGCCCTGGATCGCATGCGCGATGGCGAAGAACACGTCGTGCTTGACCGGTGCGGGCAGGTGGTTGACCGTGACCGGGTCGAGCTGCCCGCCTCCCGAGTTCAGGTGCACCCCGGGCAGCAGGCTGGTCATGCTGTCGATCAGCCGCCGGGCGAAGATCGCGCCGAACAGGGCCACCCCGATGGACCCGCCGATCTGCTGGAAGAACGCGCGCGAGCTGCTGGCCACGCCGATGTCACGGGGGCTCACGCTGTTCTGCACGATCACCGACGTGATCTGCATCAGGAAGCCCATGCCGATGCCGAGCACCGCGTAGTACAGACCCGACTGGAGCAGGGTGGTGTGCACGTTGAGGCCGGTCAGCAGGTACATGGCGAGTGACATGATCGCGCCGCCGACGATCGGCATGAACTTGTACCGGCCGGTCTTGGTCATCACGAACCCGCCGATCAGCGACGTCACGGTCACGCCGAGCATCATCGGGATCAGCAGCAGCCCGCTGCCCACCGCGGACAGGTGCTGCACCGTCTGCTGGTAGAGCGGCAGGAAGGTGAGCGCGCCCAGCATCGCCATGCCGAGCAGGAAGCTCATCCCGGTGGCGACCGAGAAGTTGCGGTTCTTGAACACGTGCAGTGGCAGCACCGGCTCCGCGGCCCGGGTCTCGGTGTACAGGAACGCTGCGACGGCGGCCACGGCGACCAGGCCCAGGCCCAGGATCTGCCCGGATCCCCAGCGGTACTGGGTGCCGCCCCAGGTGGTCAGCAGGACGATCGCGGTGGCCGCGATCGCGAGCATCCCCGCGCCCAGGTAATCGATCTTGTGCGGGACCTTCTTGTACGGCAGGTGCAGCGTGGCCCACAGGTAGACGAGCGCCGCGCCGCCGACCGGCATGTTGATGTAGAAGATCCAGCGCCAGGACAGGCTGTCGGTGATGTAGCCGCCGACCAGTGGTCCGGCGATCATGGCCAGCATCATCGCGGCCATCATGTAGCCCATGTACTGGCCCCGCTCCCGCGGCGAGACCATGTCCCCGATGGTGGCGATCACGCCGACCATCAGGCCGCCCGCGCCGAGCCCCTGCAGCGCCCGGAACGCGATCAGCTGATCCATCGACTGCGACAACCCGGACAGCGCGGAGCCGATCAGGAAGATCACGATCGCGGCGATCAGCCAGCGCTTGCGGCCGTACTGGTCGCCCAGCTTGCCGTAGAGCGGCGTGGTGACGGTCGAGGCGAGCACGTACGCGGTGACCACCCAGGACAGGTGCGTGACCCCGCCCAGGTCGCCGACGATGCGCGGCAGGGCGGTGGCGACGATCGTCTGGTCGAGCATGGCGAGGATCAGCGCCAGCAGCAGTCCCGGCAGCACGATCAGGACCTCGCGCTTGGGCCCGCTCGGCACCTCTATCCCAGTAGCCCCTGTCGACTGGGCTTCCGCCATGCTCGGCTCCTTCCGAGGTAAACGCGGCCGGCTGCTTCTCAACCTACTTGCCGACCGGCTAGCATTCTCAACAAGTGCTAGGGTAAGGTGTCAACTAACCGGCCGTCAAGTAGATTCGGCCCCACCTGGACACGAGGCGATGACCGAGCAAGCGCGGGAAACAGCGGCAGCCGCCGGTACGGCGGTCGCCGACGCGCCGGCGCACGACGCCCACCACGATGCGCGCAGGCACGGCGACACCAGGGCGCGCATCCAGCAGGTGGCTCTGGAGCTCTTTGCCGAGCAGGGCTACGACAAGACCTCGCTGCGCGAGATCGCCGAACGGCTCGACGTCACCAAGGCCGCCCTCTACTACCACTTCAAGTCCAAAGAGGACATCGTCCGCAGCCTGGTCGAGGACTACATCGGCCAGATCGACGCGCTGATCGCCTGGGCGGAGACCCAGCCGAGAACCGCGGAGACCCGGCACGAGATCATCAGCCGCTACGTGACGATCGTCGCCGACGGCAGCGACGTGTTCCGGATGCTGCACCAGAACCAGGCCGCGGTGAGCACCCTGGCCTCGGCCAAGTCCCGGGGCGAGTTGTTCAAGGAACGGATGGGCGGTCTGGTCGACGCGCTCCTCGGGCCGCGGGCCAGCCTGCGGGAGCGCATGCGCGCCACGATGACGCTGGGCAGCGTGAGCGTGGGCTGGATGTTCTTCTCCGACGAGGTCAAGGACCGCAGCAAGCTGCGCGCGGCCATTATCGAGATCGCCTCCAGCCTGGCCCAGCCCGGCCCGGACTAAGCTGCGCCGCCGTCCGCGGCCGCGCGGACCAGGGGCAGCACCCGGTAGCCGACCGGGGCGGCCAGCGCGATCACCGTGGAGGTCCGCACCACCCCGGGCACATCGACGATCGCGTCGATCACGCGCTGCAGGTCGGTGTTGTCCCTGGCCACCACCCGGCAGAGCACGTCGCCGGCGCCGGTGATCGTGTGCGCCTCCAGGACCTCGGCGATCAGCGCGAGCTGGCTGGCGACCGGGTCGTGCCCGCCGGCCTGGCGGATCTCCAGAGTCACGAACGCGGTGACCCCGTAGCCGATCGCCGCCGGATCGACGTCCGGCCCGTACCCGGTGATGACGCCCCGTGACTGCAGCCGGTCGAGCCGGGCCTGAACCGTGCCCCGGGCCACGCCGAGCCGCCGGGACGCCTCGAGCACGCCCACGCGGGGCTCGGCCGCCAGCAACTCGACCAGCCGCGCGTCAAGGCCATCTATCACCGGACACCTCCCGATGCCGCGCCTCAGGCGGCATGATGCTCAGCCGTGCCACCCCATAGCGGCTCTAGCTATACAAAGTGCATACCAATATTAGCTTGGGTTGCACATCTTGACTTCCGGGGTAAATGCTGCGTGTAGTCGACGACGCAGGGGGCGTGACATGGCAGCTTCGTTGCAGCATGGTTCGATGCGGCCGGGTTCGATGCAGCAGGGTCCGTGGGCCGCGGCCGACGAGTTCCCCGTCACCGGGATGGACGCGGTGGTCTTCGCCGTCGGCAACGCCCGGCAGGCCGCGCACTTTTACTCGACCGCGTTCGGCATGCGCTGCGTGGCCTACCGCGGGCCGGAGACCGGCTCGAAGGATGAGGCCGCGTACGTGCTGGAGTCCGGGAGCGCGCGCTTCGTGTTCCGCGGGCCGGTCCGGGCCGGCACGGCGCTGGGCCGGCACATCGCCGACCACGGTGACGGCGTGGTCGACCTGGCCATCGGCGTGCCCTCGGCCGAGGCTGCCTACTCCCGCGCGGTCGCCCGCGGGGCCACCGGCCTGGACGAGCCCGAGGTCACCGAGGACGCGCACGGCAAGGTCGTGCTGGCCGCGATCGCCACCTACGGCGACACCAGGCACACCCTGGTCGAGCGGGCCAATTACAGCGGGCCCTACCTGCCCGGCTACGTGGCTGCCGAGCCGCTCGCCTCGTTCCGGTCCCGGCCGTTCTTCACGGAGATCGACCACTGCGTCGGCAACGTCGAGCTCGGCAGGATGGACGAGTGGGTGGGCTTCTACCAGCGGGTCATGGGCTTCACCAACATGAAGGAGTTCGTCGGGGACGACATCGCCACCGAGTACTCGGCGCTGATGAGCAAGGTGGTCGCGGACGGCAGCCGCAAGGTCAAGTTCCCGATCAACGAGCCGGCGGCCGGCCAGAAGAAGTCGCAGATCGACGAGTACCTGGAGTTCTACGGCGGTCCCGGGGTCCAGCACCTCGCGCTGGCCACCGATGACATCGTGGCCGCGGTCCGTGGCATGCGGGCGGCGGGCCTGGACTTCCTCGACACCCCGGACAGCTACTACGACACGCTCGGCGAGTGGGTCGGCGATACCCGCGTCCCGCTCGGCGAACTGCGCGAGCTCAAGATCCTGGCCGACCGGGACGAGGACGGGTACCTGCTGCAGATCTTCACCAAGCCGGTTCAGGACCGGCCCACGGTGTTCTTCGAGCTGATCGAGCGGCACGGTTCGCAGGGGTTCGGCAAGGGCAACTTCAAGGCGCTGTTCGAGGCGATCGAGCGGGAGCAGGCCCGGCGCGGGAATCTGTAGGCGTCACCTGGCCACGGCCGGGCCCGAATTGCGGACAAGCGAGACAGGCGGAGCGAAGCGCCGACGCTAGGCACTGTCCGGCCAACTAGGGCATCATGGCCCGGGTGACGCAGCCCCCCGAGCAGCCAGGCCAGGAACCCGAGGACGCTGGCCCGCCGTCCGGCGAGCAGGGGGCGCAGCCCTGGTACCAGGGGACGGCGGGCCCGCCCGAGGGGCCAACGGCGCCCGAATCCGGCCCGTCCACCATGCCGCTGGCCCGGCCCGAGTCCGGTGGCGGGACCCGGCCGCTGCCGGGCGACTGGGCCCAGGCCCAGCCGGGCACGCAGCCCGAGTACCGGCCCCAGGTTGGCTACGGGTCGCCCGGCCAGCCGGGCTACGGGACGCAGGCTGACTACGGCACACAGGCCCGGCCGGGCTACGGCGTCCAGCCGCAGCCGGGGTACGGCACCCAGCCGGGCACCGAAGCTCAGGCCAACTATGGAGCTCCGGCCCAGCCCGGATACGGAGCTCCGGCCCAGCCGCAGTACGGGTCACCCGCCCAGCCCGGATACGGAACGCCCGCCCAGCCCGGATACGGAACGCCCGCCCAGCCCGGATACGGGGCCGGCGACGGCGCGCCGGGTCAGCCGGGCTACGGGACACCGGCGCAGCCGCCCGGGTACGGGACCTATCAGCCGTTTCCCGGGTCCACCCCTCAGTACGGGTCAGGAAAGGACCCGAGCCTGGCCGAATGGTGGCAGCGGCTGCTGGCCCGGATCATCGACGCCGCGGTCATCCTCGTGCTGGCCAGCCCGTTCTGGCTGCCCCCGTTCGCCACGTACGTGCGGCGGATCCAGGACGTGGCGAACCTCTATCCCGGCGACGTCAGCAGCCCGGCCGCGCAGACCGCGATCTCGGTGGCCGGGAGCAAGCTGTTCGGATCGCTGGTGCTGGCCGGGATCGCGACGGCCCTGATCGCCATGGCCTACGACTGGATCCAGCACGGCCTGTGGGGGAAGACGCTGGGCAAGCGCGCCGCCGGGACGATGGTGGTCACCGCCGACACCCGGTCGAAGATCAGCGGCGGGGCGGCGGGCGGCCGCGCCGCCGTGTACGCGCTGCCCTCGGCGATCCCGCTCATCGGCACGCTGTTCGCGGCGGTCAACGAGCTGTGGCTGCTGTGGGACAAGCGCCGACAGTGCCTGCATGACAAGGCCGCGCGGACCGTGGTCATCAAGACCAAGGGCCCGGGCGCGGGCCCCAGCTGAGCAGCGCAGCGCCCTCAGCTGAACAGCAGCCGGTAGCCGGACTCGCGGAGCTTGGCGATGACGCCGTCGCAGTGCGCCGGGCCCCTGGTCTCCACCTGCAGCAGCACCTCGACCTCATCCACGCGCAGGCCCGGTGTGACCCGCTCGTGCACCACGTCCAGCACGTTGGCGCCGAGGCCGGCCACCTCGGCGAGCAGCGTGGCCAGCGCACCGGGCCGGTCGCGCAGCGGGCACCGGAACGTCAGGTAGCGGCCGGCCGCGGCCAGGCCGTGCCGCAGCACCTTGGCCAGCAGCAGCGGGTCGATGTTGCCGCCGGACAGCACCGCCACCACCGGTGGCTCGAAGGCGCGGGGATGCTCGAGCAGCGCAGCGACCCCGGCCGCCCCGGCCGGCTCCACGACCTGCTTGGACCGCTCCAGGCAGAGCAGCAGCGCGCGGGACAGGCTCTCCTCGGTCACGGTGAGCACCCGGTGCGCGTGCTCGGCCATGATCGCGACGGCCAGCTCACCCGGGCTGGCCACGGCGATGCCGTCGGCCATCGTCGAACCGGACTCGACCGCGACCGGATGGCCGGCCGCCAGCGATGCGGGGAACGCCGCCACGGCCTCCGCCTGCACGCCGATCACGCGGATTGGCGTGCTGGCGCTCCTGGCCGCCACCGCGATGCCCGAGACCAGGCCGCCCCCGCCGGCCGGCACCGCGATCGTGCGCACCCCGGGACACTGCTCGATGATCTCCAGGCCCACCGTGCCCTGGCCGACCACCACGTCGGGATGCTCAAAGGGATGGATGAAGACCAGGTCCTGCTCGGCGGCGAGCGCCCTGGCCCGGGCCAGGGTGTGCTCCACAGTGCTTCCGTGCAGAACGACCTCGGCCCCGTACGAGCCGGTCGCCTCGACCTTGGGCAGCGGGGCGCCCTCGGGCATCACCACGGTCGCCTTGGTGCCGAGCAGCGCGGCCGCGAACGCCACCCCCTGGCCGTGGTTGCCCGCGCTGGCCGCGATGACCCCGCGGGCCCGCTGCGCCTCGGCCAGCCGGGCGATGCGCAGGTAGGCGCCGCGGGCCTTGAATGACCCGGTGCGCTGGAGGTTCTCGCACTTCAGGTACACCGGGCCGCCAATCTGCTCGGAGAGCACCCGGGAGTGCAGCAGCGGCGTGTGCAGGACGACATCGTCGAGTACCTCACGGGCCGCGACCACGTCATCGGGGCCCGGCAGCGGGGATGGCGCCATGGAAGCAGTGTGTCACTGGTCGCGCGGGACCGGGATGACTCAGCGGCCGGTCCAGTACCGGTCACCAGCGAAGATGAGCGCGGCCGCACCGACAAGCCCGGCGCTCTGGCCAAGCGCGGCGGGCACGACGCGAAGGTTGCGCACGAAGCCGAGCTTGGCGTGCGCGTGCAGCGCCTCCTCCAGCGGCTCGAACAGGAGTGTGCCCGCCTGGGACAGCCCGCCGCCGATCGAGACCACCTCGAGGTCGCACAGGTAGGTGGCCGAGGCGATCGCGATACCCAGCGCCCGGCCCGCCCGGCGCATCGCGGCCAGGCCCACCGGGTGACCGTGCGCCCCGTCGTCGGCCAGGTCCCTGGCCGTGGCGTCCAGCTGCCCCGGGCGCCAGCCCTGGCCCTGAGCCCAGGCCACGAGCGCCGGCCCGCGGGCGATCGCCTCCAGGCAGCCGCGCCCGCCGCAAGCGCAGACCGGCCCGTCCTCCGGGTCGACCACCACGTGCCCGATGTGACCGGCGTTGCCCGACGCGCCCTCGATGACCCGCCCGTCCAGGATGAGCCCGCCGCCCACACCCGTCGACACCACCATGCCGAGCACGTTGTCGCGGCCCCGGCCCGCGCCGCGCCAGTGCTCGCCCACCACCACGCAGATCGCGTCGTTGTGCACCCGGACCGGTATCCCGTCGAACCGCTTCTGCAGCCGGCCGCGGAGCGGGAACGACCGCCACTCGGGGATGTTGAGCGGCGAGACCACCCCGGCCGGCCACGCCATCGGGCCGCCGCACCCGGCGCCGACCCCGGCCAGCTCGGCCGGGATCGTGATCCCGGCCGCGTCCAGGACCCGGTCGGTGAGCGCGTCCAGGGTGCGCCAGAGCTGCTCGGCATCCAGGGTGTGCGGGGTGGGCACCTCCGCCCAGGTGATCATCCGGCCACCGGGTTCGACCACGGCCGCGGCCAGCTTGGTGCCGCCGACGTCGATGGCCAGGGCCGGTTCGCGCTCAGCCAAACCCGGCCTCCTGAGATGCGGATGTCTCCAACATGCACATAGTGTCGAAGGGTGACGCCAAAGAGCCAGCCCCAGACGGCGACAGAAAAATCAGCTCCCCCCGCGGCCAGAACCCTCGCTGAGCTACGCGCCAGCGGTCACGAGTTTTCCACGGTCAAGGAGGAAATCCGGAGGAACCTGCTGGACCGGATGCGCGCGGGCGACGACGCGTTCCCCGGCATCATCGGTTTCGGCCAGACGGTGCTGCCGCACCTCGAGCGCGCGATCATCGCTGGGCACGACGTGATCCTGCTCGGCGAGCGCGGCCAGGGCAAGACCCGGCTGATCCGCACGCTCACCGGCCTGCTGGACGAGTGGACGCCGGCGGTCGAGGGATGTGAGATCAACGACCATCCGTACGCCCCGGTGTGCGCGCGCTGCGTCCGTCTCACCGCGGAGCTCGGCGACGACCTGCCGGTCGTCTGGCACCGCCGTGACGACCGCTACGGCGAGAAGCTGGCCACGCCGGACACCAGCGTCGGCGACCTGATCGGTGACATCGACCCGGTCAAGGTGGCCGAGGGCCGGACGCTCGGCGACCCGGAGACCATCCACTTCGGCCTGGTGCCGCGCACCAACCGCGGGATCTTCAGCCTGAACGAGCTGCCCGACCTGGCCGAGCGGATCCAGGTGGCCCTGCTCAACGTGCTCGAGGAACGCGACATCGGCGTGCGCGGGTACGCGCTGCGGCTCCCGCTGGACCTGGTCCTGGTGGCCAGCGCGAACCCGGAGGACTACACCAACCGGGGCCGGATCATCACGCCGCTCAAGGACCGGTTCGGCGCCGAGATCCGCACCCACTATCCGGTGTCGCTCGAGTCCGAGCTCGCGCTGATCCGCCAGGAGTCGCAGATCGCCTGGGACGGCCAGGACCCGGGCGCGCTGCTGCCCACCCACCTGGTCGAGGTCATCGCCCGGTTCACCCGGCTGGTGCGGTCCTCCCCCGCGGTGGACTCGCGATCCGGTGTGTCCGCCCGGTTCGCGATTGCGGCCGCCGAGGCGGTCACGGCGTCCGCGGTGCGGCGCGCGGCCATCACCGGTGAGGCCCAGCCGGTGGCCCGGGTCTGTGACCTCCCGGCCGTCGTCAGCACCCTGCGCGGCAAGGTCGAGTTCGAGGTCAGCGAGGAGGGCCGGGAACAGGAGGTGCTCGATCACCTGCTGCGCCGGGCGATCGCCGAGACCTTCCGCTCCACGCTGGGCAGCGCCGACATGAGCGGCGTGCTCGCCGTGTTCACCGACGGCGGCATCGTCGAGACCGGTGACCTGGTGCCCGCGGGCGACCTGCTCCGCCGGATCGGGGACGTCCCCGGCCTGGCCAAGATCATGGACCGGCTCTCCATGGACGGCAGCGAGTCGTTCGGCCAGGCCGCGGCGGCGCTCGAGTTCGCCCTGGAAGGCCTGTACCTGATGCGGCGCCTGTCCAAGGACGTGGTCGACGGCGGCGCGGTCTACCGGACCTAGTGGATACCGGGACCGTGCGGTGCGGATGTAGGGCGATGCGAGACACCAGGGGAGTTGGATCACGGTGAGCGGCTTCCGATACGGCCAGTACCGAGACGGCCCCGACCCGCTCGAGCCGCCCTATGACGTGCGCGGTGCGCTGGACGAGCTCGGCGAGTCGGTGCTCGAGGGCTCGGATCCCGCCAGCGCCCTCCGCGACCTGCTGCGCAAGGGCATGTCCGGCCACCGGGGCCTGAACGACCTGCTGCGCCGGGTGCGCGAGCGCCAGCGCGAGCTGCGCGGCAGCGGCCGGCTGGACGGCATCCTGGAGCAGGCCAGAGCGCTGCTGGACACCGCGATCGGGCAGGAGCGGGCCGAGCTGTTCCCCGACCCGCACGACGAGGCCCGGCTGCGGGAAGCCGAGCTCGACGCGCTGCCCTCCGACACCGCGCAGGCCATCCGGCAGCTGGCCGACTACGAATGGCGGTCCCCCGCGGCCAGGGAGTCGTTCGAGAAGCTCAAGGACCTGCTGCGGCGCGAAGTACTGGACAGCCAGTTCCGCGGCATGCGGCAGAGCCTGCAGCAGCCCGACCCCGAGGCCATGCAGCGGGTCAAGGACATGATGGCCGCGCTCAACGAAATGCTGGACGCCGACGCCAGGAACGAGCACACGCAGCAGGACTTCGACGACTTCATGGAGCAGTACGGGGACCTGTTCCCCGACTCGCCGCGGAACCTCGAGGAACTGGTCGACTCCCTGGTCCGGCGGATGGCCGCCGCGCAGCGGCTGCTCAACTCGCTGACCGACGAGCAGCGCGATGAGCTGGCCGGCCTGATGGAGCAGACCCTCGAGGACGCCGGGCTGGCCGCGGAGATGGCAAGGCTGGCCGATTCGCTGCGGTCCCGCAGGCCGGACATGGACTTCGACGGCTGGCCCGGTGAGCAGATGACCGGCCAGGATCCGCTCGGCCTGAGCGACGCGACCACCGCGCTCGGCGAGCTCGCCGACCTCACCGAACTCGAGGAGGCCCTGCGCCAGAACTACCCGGGCGCCAGGCTCGACGACATCGACGAGGAGGCGGTGCGCCGCGCGCTCGGCCGCCAGGCGGTCGACGACATGGAGGCGCTGCGCCAGATCGAGCGGGAGCTGGAGCGCCAGGGATACCTGCAGCGCAACGACGGCAAGCTCGAGCTCACCCCCAAGGCCGTGCGCAGACTGGGCGAGACCGCGCTGCGCCACGTGTTCGCCGACCTGCCCGAGGGCCAGCTGGGCGAGCACGACCAGCACGACGCCGGGCAAGCCGGGGAGCACACGGGCAGCACCCGGCCCTGGACCTTCGGTGACGAGCAGGCGATCGACGCCGCGGCCACGGTCCGCAACGCGCTGCTGCACGGCGGCCTGCCCGAGGAGGGCGGCGAGGTCCGGCTGTCGGTCCGCGACTTCGAGGTCGCCGAGACCGAGCGGCGCACCTCGGCCGCGGTCTGCCTGCTGGTGGACCTGTCGTACTCGATGGCGCTGCGCGGCACCTGGGGCGTGGCCAAGCAGACCGCGCTGGCCCTGCACGCGCTGGTGCGCAGCAAGTACCCGCAGGATTCGATTCAGGTCATTGGCTTTTCGAACTACGCCCGCGAATTGCGCGAGACCGAGCTCGCCGGCCTGGGCTGGGACATGGTCCAGGGCACCAACCTGCACCACGCGCTGGTGCTGGCCGGGCGGTTCCTCGACCGCAGGCCGGAACACAACCCGGTCGTGCTGGTCGTCACCGACGGCGAGCCCACCGCGCACCTGCGCCGGGACGGGAAGTACTGGTTCGACTGGCCGCCCTCGCCCGAGACGCTGGAGCTCACCCTGGCCGAGGTGGACAAGATGACCAGGCGCAAGGCGACCATGAACGTGTTCATGCTCGCTGACGACGAGCGGCTCACCGCCTTTGTCGAGGAGGTGGCCAGGCGCAATGGGGGCCGCGTGCTCCGGGCCATGCCCGAGAACCTCGGCGAGTACGTGGTCCGGGACTTCATGCGCGCCCGCCGCGCGCGGACCAGCAGCCGCTGACCTGTCCTAACGTCTGCCGAGTGTTCGCGGATCGTCAGGTAGATGTTTTGTCAAAATTTAGACAAAAGGACGAACCAATCGTTGCCGCAGGCTGTAGGTAGTAACGAGCATGCTGCAAGCAGCATGAAATCGTGGCCGACTACGCCGGCTGGCGCGGCCTGCTACGCCGGCTGGAGGGTGCGGCCGGCAGGAGAAAACTAGCGAGGGTTTCGGGATCATCCCTGGCCCGTACCGAGGAGGAGTCATGAGTTCTGCCGCTGGATCTAGCGGGCAGTCGTCTAACCGGACGACCGCCCTGGTCCTTCTGGCGGTCGGGGTCGTCGTGTGCATCATCGGGATCGTGTTCATCTCGACGAACCACGATCTGCGCGCGACCGCATCGTTCATCGTCGGCGTGCTCGCTCTGGCCGGCGGCGGCTTCATGCTCGCCAGGAAGCCCAAGAGCGCCTAACCCAAGCCCCGCCCGGTCCGGTACCCGAACCGGGCGGCGCATCCGGGTCCGGGGTCGCCCCGGACCCACACGGAGGGTCCGGGGGTCCCTCACCCGAGGACAGCGCGGCGAAGCCGGTGCCAGCCGCGACGGCCGGCCAGTGGTCGGCTCCAGCGGATGGCACGCCGAAGGTCCTGGGTCCCCACCCGAGGACAGCACCGCGAAGCCGGTGCCAGCCGCGACGGCCGGCCGGAGGTCGGCCCGAGCGGATGGCACACGGGGGGGTCCTGGGGGGTCGTCCCCCCGGGGGGCACAGCGACGGCCGGCCGGAGGTCGGCCCGAGCGGATGGCACACGGGGGGGTCTGGGGGGGTCGTCCCCCCGAGGCAAGCAAGGAGGAGCACGTGAGTTCCGCAGGCACCTCTGAGGCATCGTCCGGCCAGGGACCGATAGTGATCATCCTGGCCGTTATCGGGATCCTCGGCATCATCGCCGGGATTCTCTACCTGTCCGGCGCGGCGAATTCGCTGCATTTCATGGTCGGAAGCGTGCACAAAGGCCACCACCAGGTCCGGGGGATCGTCTCTCTTGTGGTCGGGGTGGCCTTCCTGATCGGCGCATTCATCGCCCGGTCGAGATCGGCGCCCGGCAAGAGTTAGGCCCTAAGATCGGCACATGTCTTTTACCGACCGGCTGGTGCTCTGGCTGCACATCGGTTTCGCGATCTTCACGATCGGCCCGGTCACGGTGGCGATCATGTCCACCCCCCGCTACATCAGGAAACGCAACCTGGTCATCGTCAGGTATCTGTACCGGACCACGACCATTTTCACGATGGTCTCCCTGGGCGTGCTGGTCTTCGGCCTGGTGCTGGCGAGCCTGAAGAAGGACTTCAGCAAGCCGTGGCTGACCGTCTCGCTGACGCTGTTCGTGGTCGCGATCGTGCTTCTGCTGCTGATCATCCGCGACCAGCACCGGGCCATCGCCGCGATGGAGGACGCCGAGGCGACGGCCGCGGAGGCCGCCGCCGAAGCTCAGGCGGCCCAGACGCAGGCGGCGCAGGCCCAGGCGGCCCAGGCCGGCGAGACTCAGGCCGCCCCGGCTCAGGCGGCGGCCGCGCAGCCCGGTGCGTCCGCTGCGGACACCACCGCCGACGTCGCACCCGGCGAGCCCGGCGCGACGCTGCCCGGCCCGCCGGTGACCGCGGGCACGCACCTGGGCCATGTGGAGCGAGGCCGGGTCGCCACCATGGGCGGCGTGGTCAGCCTGATCTGGCTGGTGATCCTGGTGCTCATGGTCTGGAACGGCTGAGCCACGGCCAGCACCTTCAGCCCAGCGCCGAGCGGAGGTCCTCGAGCAGGTCCTCACAGGTCTCGATGCCCACGGAGAGCCGCACCAGGTCGGCGGGAACCTCCAGCGCCGACCCGGCGGCCGACGCGTGCGTCATCCGGCCCGGGTGCTCGATCAGCGACTCCACGCCGCCGAGCGACTCCCCCAGCGTGAACAGCCGGGTCCGGCCGCAGATGGCCACGGCCTCGGCCTCCCCGCCGCGGGACCGGAACGACACGATCCCGCCGAAGCCGCGCATCTGTTTCGCGGCCACCTCGTGACCGGGATGTGACGCCAGCCCGGGATAGAACACCTGGGCCACCTTCGGGTGCGCGGCGAGCATGTCCGCCACCCGCTGCGCGTTCTGGCCGTGCCGCTCCATCCGCACGGCGAGGGTCTTCACACCCCGGAGCGTGAGCCAGGCATCGAACGGACCGCCAGCCCCACCCGTAGCGTTCAGGTTAAAAAAGATCTGCTCGCCGAGGCTGCCGTCGGCGATCACCAGTGCGCCGCCGACCACGTCGGAATGCCCGCCGATGTACTTGGTGGTGGAGTGCACCACCACATCGGCGCCGAGCACCAGCGGCTGCTGCAGGTAGGGCGAGGCGAACGTGTTGTCCACCACGAGCAGCGCGCCCTTCTCGTGCGCGATCTGCGCGAGCGCGGTGATGTCGGCCACCGACAGCAGCGGGTTGGTGGGCGTCTCCACCCAGATCATCCGCGCGGGCTGCCCGGCCATGGCGTCGCGCACGGCCTGCAGGTCCGACATCCGCACCGGCAGGTAGCTCACGCCCCAGGGCCGGAGGATCTTGTCAAACAGCCGGTAGGTCCCGCCGTAGGCGTCCCCCGGGATCAGCACCCGGTCGCCGGGCCGGCACACGGTGCGCAGCAGGCAGTCCTCGGCGGCCATGCCGGACGCGAACGCGAACGCGCGGGTGCCGTTCTCGAGCGCGGCCAGGCACTCCTCCAGCGCACCGCGGGTCGGGTTCGCGGTCCTGGAGTACTCGTAGCCCTCGATCCAGCGTCCCGGGCCGGCCGCGGCCGGCCTGCCGCCGCTGAGCGTGCCGCCGCGCAGGCCGCCCACGCCGTCCTGCTTGTACGTGGAGACCTGATAGATCGGCGGCACCACGGCCCCGGTCACCGGATCCGGCTCCTGGCCGGCGTGAATGGCCAGGGTCTCGAACCCGTCAGTGCTCATGGCTTACCTCCGGCAAGACGCTCACGGCTCGCTCCGGCAAGACGCTCATCGCCCTCATCGTCATTAACGTCACTTCGGCCCCGCCCGCGGCTCAGCCGGAGCCCGTGGCCAGGTACGTCAGCACATCTTGCCGTGTGATCATTCCGGCCGGCTTGCCTTCGACCAGAACCACGGCGGCCCCCGCCTTCTCCATCGCGCGCACCGCGGTGCTGACCGGCTCACCCGAGCCCACCATCGGCAGCGGCGCGGACATGTGGCCGCGCACCGGGTCCTGCGGCCGGGCCCGGCCGGCCACCAGCGCATCCAACAGGTCACGCTCCACGATCGAGCCGATTACCTCGGCCGCCATGACCGGCGGCTCGGCGCTCAGCACCGGGAGCTGTGACACGTCGTACTCGCGCAGGCTCTCGATCGCCGCGGCCACGGTCTCGTCCGGGTGGGCGTGCACAAACGGCGGAAGGCCGCCCGGCTTGCTCTTCAGCACGTCGGCGACCCGCGGCTCGGCGGTCTCCGAGGCGAGGAAGCCGTAGTCGGCCATCCATTCGTCGTTGAAGATCTTCGACAGGTAACCACGGCCGCCGTCGGGCAGCAGCACCACGATCACATCGTCGGGCGCTGCAGCCTGGGCGACCCGCAGCGCGGCCACCACGGCCAGGCCGCACGAGCCGCCGGTCAGCAGGGCCTCCTCGCGGGCCAGCCGGCGGGTCATCCGGAATGACTCGGCGTCGCTGACGGCGATGATCTGATCGCAGATGTTCTTGTCGTAGGTCTGCGGCCAGATGTCCTCGCCGACCCCCTCGACCAGGTACGGGCGGCCGGTTCCACCGGAGTACACCGAACCCTCCGGGTCAGCGCCGATGACCTGTACCCGGCCGCCGGACACCTCCTTCAGGTACTGGCCCGTGCCCGAGATCGTGCCGCCGGTGCCGATCCCGGCCACGAAGTGGGTGACCTTGCCCTCGGTCTGGGCCCAGATCTCCGGGCCAGTGGTCTGGTAGTGCGAGGCCGGGTTCTCCGCGTTGGCGTACTGGTTCGGCTTCCAGCCGCCCTCGGTCTCCCTGGCCAGCCGGTCGGACACCGAGTAATAGGAGTCCGGGTGGTCAGGGGACACGGTCGTGGGGCAGACCACGACCTCGGCGCCGTACGCGCGCAGCACGCTGATCTTGTCCTGGCCGACCTTGTCCGGGCAGACGAACAGGCACTTGTAGCCCTTCTCCTGGGCCACGATGGCCAGGCCGATCCCGGTGTTGCCCGAGGTCGGCTCCACGATTGTGCCGCCGGGGCGCAGCTCGCCCGAGGCCTCGGCCGCCTCGACCATGCGCAGCGCGATCCGGTCCTTCACCGAGCCGCCCGGGTTGAAGTACTCCACCTTGGCCAGCACCTGCGGTGCGCCGGCGTCCCCCACCACGGCGGCTAGCTCCAGCTCGCGGGTCACCTTGCGCAGCCTGATCAGTGGCGTGTTGCCGACCAGCCCGATCAGCGACTCATGTACCTGCATGTCAACCACCTTGCTCTCAGGCCACCGAACGTATCCCACCGGGCTCTGTGATCAGGTCGGCAGGGGGAATAGCCGCGGCGCGGCATAAGCTACTGTCGAGTAAGCAACCAGTTTGGGGGTCGCCATGCCCGAGGCAGTCATCGTCGCCACCGCCCGCTCTCCGATCGGCCGGGCCTTCAAGGGCTCGCTCACCAGCATCAGGGGTGATGACCTCACCGCTCAGATGATCACGGCGGCGCTGGCCAAGGTGCCGCAGCTTGACCCCGCCGATCTCGACGACCTGATCCTCGGCTGCGGGCTCCCCGGGGGCGAGCAGGGCTACAACATGGCCCGGGTGATCGCGGTCATGCTCGGCTACGACAGCCTGCCTGGCACCACCATCACCCGGTACTGCTCGTCCTCGCTGCAGTCCACCCGGATGGCGTTCCACGCGATCAAGGCGGGCGAGGGTGACTGCTTCATCTCCGCGGGCGTGGAGTGCGTGAGCCGCTTCGGCAAGGGCAGCAGCGACAGCTGGCCGGACACCAGGAACCCGGTCTACGCCGCGGCCGAGGAGCGCACCGAGGGCCTGGCCAAGGGCGGCGCCGAGGTCTGGCACGACCCGCGCGCCGACGGCGAGATCCCCGACATCTATATAGCGATGGGCCAGACCGCGGAGAACGTCGCGGCGCTGCGCGGCATCACCCGGCAGGAGCAGGACGAGTTCGGGGTCCGGTCGCAGAACCTGGCCGAGAAGGCCATCGCCGACGGGTTCTGGCAGCGGGACATCACACCGGCGACGCTGCCGGACGGTACGGTCGTGTCCGCGGACGACGGGCCGCGGGCCGGAACCACCCTGGAGAAGGTGGCCGCGCTGCAGCCGGTGTTCCGCCCGGACGGGACCGTCACCGCGGGCAACTGCTGCCCGCTGAACGATGGCGCTGCGGCGGTGATCGTGATGAGCGACACCAGGGCGGCCGAACTCGGGATCACGCCGCTGGCCCGGATAGTGTCGTCCGGGATCACTGCGCTGTCGCCGGAGATCATGGGCCTGGGGCCGGTGGAGGCCTCCCGCCGGGCGCTGGCCCGGGCCGGCATGACGATCGACGACATCGACCTGGTCGAGATCAACGAGGCGTTCGCCGCGCAGGTGATCCCGTCCTACCGGGACCTCGGGATCGACGTCGACCAGCTGAACGTCAACGGCGGGGCGATCGCCGTCGGGCACCCGTTCGGCATGACCGGCGCGCGGCTCACCTCCACGATCCTGAACAGCCTGCAGTTCCACGACAAGACCTTCGGCCTGGAGACCATGTGCGTGGGCGGCGGCCAGGGCGTGGCGATGATCTTCGAGCGGCTGTCCTGATCACCGGTTCCCTGGTCAGCTGGGCGGGCGCAAACGCCGTATTACGGAACGGTGACATCTGGGGGTTGTCAGGCGCCCCGGCGTAGTGCAGTCTCGACTGAAGAGGACCAAGCCGCGTCGGTCCGCTCGCCTGGAGGTGCCACTTGTCAATGACCCACTCTCCGGAGATGCACAAGAACCTTATCGCTCGCATCCCAGTGGTTACCGGACGTGACCTTCGAGAGTGGTTCAGACGACTCGAATCTGGACCTGCATTCCTGCGCTGCGACGAGCGCGCGCACTGGCTGGCGGACGAGCACGGCCTGACGCACGGCTATGCCAGCGCGATCGTGCACGAGTACGAGCGGCAGCGGCGGATCAGGCTCAACAGTGCCTGACGGCCTCTGGCCTGACCCGGATCCGGTCTGACGTGGATCCACAGCGCGCCAGGGAGTTTGCGCGCGTCCACCATCATGCGGTGCTGGCCACGACGCGGGCCGATGGCCGCCCGCAGCTGTCGCCGATTACTGTCGGGGTCGATGACGAAGGACGGGTGCTGATCAGCACCAGGGAAACCGCGATGAAGGCCAAGAACCTGGCCCGTGATCCGCGCGCCTCGCTGTGCCTGCTGAACGACGGCTTCTTCGGGGAGTGGATGCAGGTCGAGGGCACGGCCGAGATCGTCCACCTGCCGGAGGCCATGGACCTCCTGGTGGACTACTACCGCCGGATCTCCGGTGAGCACCCCGACTGGGATGAGTACCGGGAAGCCATGCGGCGCGAGCGCCGGGTGGTCGTGCGCGTCACCATCACCCGGGCCGGGCCGGATACGGGCGGCTGAGCCTCTCCGGAACTTCCCGGCTGCGTGGCGGGACCGGGCCGCCGTCTCACGCGAACGCCCGCGTGATCACCCGACGTAATGATCTCGTGCGCCACGCCACGTGACGGTGCACGTGAGGATGCGACCCGACCCGGGCGGCCGGCGAGCGAAACCGCGGGGAAGACCGGGCGAAGCCGCAGGAACGCACGGTATGCGGGCACCCGTTGGGCGTGCCGCGCGAACCGGTGACGCTGAGCCGAAGGCACGTGCGAAGGGGAATGCGAAAGCGCGTGCAGCAACTCTGCGCGAACGAGGAACGCAGAAGTTCCCCGCAAAGTTCTTGGGGCGAGGACTAACGAAAGAGATACGTCGCGGTATTACCGACTTAAACGCGACCGAACCGGAACTGGTCACACGTACTCAAGATCAGCTGCCTGTAACCGCTGGCTGACCGGGCAGTCAGCCAGATGGCAGGTATTGGCGCGGAGTCCAGGCAGCTCAGGCGTACCCCCGGTCGGAGTCGAACCGACACTGGGGACCCTTTTAGGGGCCGGCCTCTTCCCTTGGGCTACGGGGGCCTAGAGATAATACCCCGCGCCGTTCAGTTAATTCACGGAGAATGGATTTACGGTGAGTCCGATTCTCGCCCAAAGGCACCTATCCAATTAATTTGATCTGACGGGCAGATACGGCGAGTAACTATTGTCGCGCTAACATAACACTCTGTTAGCACATCGTTCCTTGGCGCACGAACGTTACATGCCAGCGTATCGGCGCGCGCGCAGGAACACTGCATCCAGCATGACCCCGGTTACCCGGCCGGTAAAGGTGTTCTGCTGGCTGGGGTGATAGCAGCCGATGACCAGGATGTCCCCGCTGCCGTTCCCGCCGGCACCTTTGCCCCCCTCGGCACCAATATCACCGCCGCCGTTCCGGGCCGTCGCCGTCCCGCCGTTGCCGCCACCGATCCCGCCCGTGCGGCTGACCTGCACCTCGACGCCGTGGCCGAACGGCGGGCGCGGCCTGGGCGCCGGCCACCCCGCGGCGGCGAGCTGCGGCCAGATCGCCTGCCACGCGAAATGGCCGAGGCAGACAACGGCGCGCAGGTCGGGGGCGACGAACTCGAGCTCGGCCGTGAGCCAGGGCGCGCAGGTGTCCCGTTCGGTCACCGACGGCTTGTTCTGCGGCGGCGCGCACCGCACCGCCGCGGCCATGCGCGCTCCCAGCAGGCGCTGCCCGTCGCCGGCCGTGACGCTCGTCTCCTGGGCGGCGAGGCCGACCCGCCACAGAGAGGCGTAGAGCACGTCGCCGCTGCGATCCCCGGTGAAGATCCGGCCGGTCCGGTTCCCTCCGTGCGCGGCCGGGGCCAGGCCCACGATCAGCACCCGCGGCTGCTCCGCGCCCCAGCCGGGGATCGGCCGCCCCCAGTACCGCTCCGCCCGGAACGACCGGCGCTTCTCGACCGCGACCCGTTCCCGCCACTCGACCAGACGGGGGCACGCGCGGCACACCGACTGCCGCGCGGTGAGCTCGGCCAGCGTGCCCGCGGTGCCCGCGAGGGTGCGCACCGCGGCTGGGCTGCCGGCGACCGGCGTCGCCGGCGTGGCCGGGTCGTCCGGCCAGCCGGTGCCCGGCGGCACGAACGCGGGCGGTTCCCCGGGGCTGCCGGCCACCGGAGCCTCGGTTGCCGGCGGCTCCGTTGCCGGCGGCTCTGTCACCGGCGGCTCTGTCACCGCAGGCCCGCCGCGAGCGACCAGGCGATCCCGTCGAGGATGTCGTGCTCGCTGGCCACAACGGAGCTGAAGCCGAACCTGGCCATCACCCGGTCGAGCACCAGTGCGCCCGCGCCGATCACATCAACCCGGCCTGGGTGCATCACGCCGATGCTGGCGCGCTGCTCACGCGTCTGGGCCAGCAGCCGGCGGGTCACCTCGTGGACCTGCGCCGCCGGGATCCTGGCGTGATGGATCCGGGCGGGATCGTAGGCCGGCAGCCCGAGCGCGATTCCGGCCACCGTGGTGACCGAGCCGGCCAGGCCGATCAGCGTCCGGGCCGAGGTCACGGGCACCTTCGCGGCCACCGTGTCCAGGGCGGCGTCGATGTCGGCCGTGGCCCCCGAGATCTCCGCCTGCGCCGGCGGGTCCCCGTGGAGGTGGCGTTCGGTCATCCGGACACAGCCGATGTCCACCGACAGCGCAGCCAGCGGCGCGCCCGCATCGGCCTGCACACCGCCGAGCACGAACTCGGTGGACCCGCCGCCGATGTCGACGACCAGGTAAGGCGGCGGCTCCTGGCCGTCCGCCGGAGCGCCAGGCGCGACCGCCAGCTCGGCGGTGGCACCGGTGAACGAGAGGCGGGCCTCCTCGTCACCGCTGAGCACCTCCGGCGCGACGCCCAGGATCGAGGTGACCCCGCGGACGAATTCGTCCGCGTTCGCGGCATCGCGCGTGGCGCTGGTCGCGACCATCCGGGTGCTCGCGGCCGAGGCCTCCGTGATTGCGGCGGCGTACGTCTCTAGCATGCGCAGCGTCCGATCCAGCGCCTCGGGCGCGAGCCGGCCGGTGGCGTCCACGCCCTGGCCGAGCCGGACGATCTCCATCCGGCGGTCCAGGTCCTTGAGCTGGCCGGCCTGGGCGTCCACGTCGGCGATGAGCAGCCGCAGCGAGTTCGTGCCGCAGTCGATGGCTGCCACGCGGACGGCGCCGCGCGGCCCGGGGCGTGACGGGGCGGGGCTCACGTGGCCGCTGCCTGGCGCGGCTCCTGCGGGTGCCCGGCGGGGGAGGCGACGCACGGGCCCGCCCGCCACCACTCCCCGGCCGCCAGCACCGCCTCGTGCCCGAGCGGGCTCGCCCCCGGGACCGCGAGCTCGTAGGCCACGAGCGCGTGCAGGCACTTCACCCGGTCCGGCATCCCGCCGGCGCTGGGCGCGCCGGGCGGGAGCGGTTCGACGCCCGCCGCGCGGGCCGCCTCGTCCCGCCGAGCCACATAGCGGTCGTGGGCGGCCCGGTGGGCCTGGCCCAGCCCGGGCTGGGCGGCGATCCGCTGCGTCATCTCCCGCATAACCCCGGCGGCCTCCAGGCGGCTTACCGCGGCGGCGGCGCGCGGGCAGGTCAGGTAGTAGAGGGTCGGGAACGGGGTGCCGTCCGGCAGCCTCGGCGCCGTCTCGACCACGTCGGGCAGGCCGCACGGGCAGCGGTGCGCGACACCGAGCAGGCCGCGGGGTGCGCGGCCGAGCTGCAGCGCGACGGCGGCCTCGTCCGCCGAGGTCACCGCCGTCACCGGCCCTTGCCGGCCTGCTGGCCCTGGCGCGGTTTGTGCCCCCGGCCGGCCTGCTGGCCCTGATCCGCCTGCTGCACCGAGCCCCACAGGCGCTGGTACCACGGCGTGCCCGGCACATGGGCCGCCGCCGCGGCCTTCGCTGGCGGCGGCTTCGGGTTGATGATCACGTAGCACTTCTGCTTGGGCGAGCACATGTGCAGCCGGTCCCGCGCCTGCTGCTCCACGTAGGCGTTGCTGGTCAGCTGCCTGTGCTCCTTCTCCAGCTTGCTGAGCTGCGCCGCGATCGACTGCTGCTGTGCTTCCAGCTGGTCGATCTGCCTGCGCTGGCCGATGTACTCGCGCACCGGGTAGGCGAGGCTCATCGCGATCGCGCAGAGCACGACGGCGAGCACGGCGGTCCGGCTGGTCAGCCTGCCCCGTTCCGGCGCGCGGGCGGCCGAGCCCGGTTTCGCTGGCCGGCGGGCGGTCGGCTGCTCCGGGCTGTCGGCAGGCGGGGTCATCGCCCGGCGGCCACCGAGCGGGGGAAGGCCGCCCGGCCCGCGTAGGACGCGGCGTCGCCGAGCAGTTCCTCGATCCGGAGCAGCTGGTTGTACTTGGCGACCCGCTCGGATCTGGCTGGCGCGCCGGTCTTGATCTGGCCGCAGTTGGTGGCCACGGCCAGGTCAGCGATCGTGGTGTCCTCGGTTTCGCCGGACCGGTGGCTGAGCACGCAGCTGAACTGGCTGCGCTGCGCGAGCGCCACGGCGTTCAGGGTCTCGGTCACGGTGCCGATCTGGTTGACCTTGACCAGCAGCGAGTTGGCCGAGCGCTCGGCGATGCCGCGGCGCAGCCGTTCCGGGTTGGTGACGAAGATGTCATCGCCCACGACCTGCACGCGGTCACCCAGCCGCGCGGTCAGCTCATGCCAGCCGGCCCAGTCCTCCTCGGACAGCGGGTCCTCGATCGACACGATCGGGTACTCGTCCAGCCAGGCGGCGTAGATGCCGGTCATCTCCGCGGCGGACTTCCGGCCGCCCTCGAAGTTGTACGCGCCATCGGCGTGGAACTCGGAGGCGGCGGCGTCCAGGCCGAGCGCGACGTCCTCCCCCGGAGTGAAGCCGGCCTTGCCGATCGCCTCGACGATCAGGTTCAGGGCCGCCTGGTTGTGCTCAAGGTCCGGTGCGAACCCGCCCTCGTCGCCGACGCCGGTGGACAGGCCGTGCTGCTTGAGCACGGACTTCAGCGAGTGGTAGGTCTCCGCTCCCCAGCGCAGCGCCTCGGCGAACGTCCCCGCCCCGATCGGGAGGATCATGAACTCCTGGACGTCCACGTTGTTGTCCGCATGCGCGCCGCCATTGAGGATGTTCATCATCGGGACCGGCAGCACGTGCGCGTTGGGCCCGCCCAGGTAGCGGAACAGCGGCAGCCGCGCCGACTCCGCGGCGGCCCGGGC
Organism: uncultured Actinomycetota bacterium; assembly: GCA_963844655.1. Lineage (GTDB taxonomy): Bacteria > Actinomycetota > Actinomycetes > Streptosporangiales > Streptosporangiaceae > JASHPR01. Next base: position 1,380,485 of record CAWJPA010000004.1, read on the forward strand.
CACGGCCAGGCTGACCCCGACGATCGCGTTGGCGCCCAGGCGCGACTTGTCCGGCGTCCGGTCGAGGTCGATCAGGGCCTGGTCCACCAGCCGCTGGTCATCGGCGTCATAGCCGAGCAGCTCGGGCTGGATCTCGTCGATCACGCCCTGGACCGCCTTGGCCACGGACTTGCCGCCGTACTCGGTGCCGCCATCCCGCAGCTCGACCGCTTCGAACGCACCGGTCGATGCCCCGCTGGGCACGGCCGCGCGGCCCAGGACTCCATCGTCGAGAGCGACCTCTACCTCGAGCGTGGGATTGCCGCGCGAGTCCAGGATCTGCCTGGCGTGAATTGCTTCGATGGACGACAAGAAGACTCCCGACGAGGCTGCAATGACATGTCAGCATTGGAGCCTAGTAGAGCGACCGACGGCGATCGCACAGGCCACGCCGGGCACCGGCACCCTCCGCCAGCGGCACCATTCCGCGATCCTGGCTGATCGGGGACATATGCAGCCGGTTCGGCAACCAGGATCATGCCGCGCTAGGAGTCTACGGCCCGCTGCGCCCGTTCCCAGGCCACGACGCGCTCGCGATAAACGCGCGCCGCGGCGCGCAGCTCGGCCTCCGGGTCGAGGCCGGCGGCGCGGGCGCGGGCCACGAGCGCGAACAGCTCCGCCCCGATCTCGCCCGGCGCGTCCGGGCCCTGCGCATCCGCGCTGGCCACGCCCGGCGCGTCCACGTCCCCTGCCTCCGTCGCAGCCGTTCGGGCGGCGGGGCGCTCGGCGCTCGCCTGGTCCGGCGCGTCCGCGTCTGGGTCCTGCGTTCCCGCGCCGACCGGATCCGGCAGCGCAGCCAGGTCAGCCAGCCCGGCGGGCACGCCGGCCCGCTCGGCGCGGCGCTGCAGCTGCGCGGCCAGCGCCAGCGCGGGCTGGCCGAACGGGACGCCGTCGAGCGCCGAGGCGGGCCCGCCGCTCTTGGCCTCGCGCTCCGCCGCCTTGATCGCGTCCCAGTTCTGCTTGACCTCGTCCGCGCCGGACACGCTCACGTCGCCGAACACGTGCGGGTGCCTGCGGATCAGCTTGGCCGCGATCCCGCCCGCGACGTCGTCGATGGTGTACCCGGTCCCGTCGGTCCGCTCGGACGCGACCTCCGCGTGGAAGTACACCTGCAGCAGCACGTCGCCCAGCTCCTCGCACAGGGCATCGGGATCGCCGCTCTCCAGCGCCTCAAGCGCCTCGTAGCTCTCCTCGAGCAGGTGCGGTGCGAGCGTCTCATGCGTCTGCCTGGCATCCCACGGGCACTCCCGCCGCAGCCGGGCCATGACGTCGACCAGCTCGAGCAGCTTCGCCCCGGGCCGGTCCGGCGCGGTGGCCGAACTCCGCTCGCCCGGCAGCGGCTGGCCCGTCTCGTGCGTCACCCGTGCCTCCTGAGTATCGTCATGCGGCCAGTCGCACATGATCGATGTGAGTTTGATGTACACCAGACTGCACCAAACTCACATGGATCAAGCGTGGGCGGCCGGCCATGGGGTGGGTACCCGGCAGAGCGCGGGACACCTGGCCGCGGGGTGGGCGCCTAGCAGTGCGGGGTCGTCTGCGTCGCGGTCGGGGTGGGCGACGCGGCCGCGGCCGGCTGCGCCTTGGACAGCGTGGTCGGCGCGGGCACGACCGCGTAGTCGCTGTAGTCGAGCAGGCCGAACTGCGGGTTGATCTTGATGTCCAGGCTCTTGGCCGCCCGGCACTCCGACGTGCTGAACTTGGTCTGCAGGGCCTGCTGCCCCGAGGTCTGGGCAGGCAGCTTCCCGCCGTCCAGCCGGTTCAGCAGGTTGGTCTCGATCGCCTGGTACCGCCCCAGGTCGCTGAGCATGTCCGGCGGCAGGCCGTTGGCCACCGCCACCTCGGACAGCGTGGCGGTGTTGCCGCCCTGCCTGATCTGGGCGGTGATGGCGTTCAGGGCCTTCTCCACGTCGCTCGGCGTCACCGTGACGTGCTGCCGCTCGGCCAGCCGGTCCCTGACCCGGAACCTGACCAGCCAGCCCAGCACCTGCTGCGGCATCTGGGAGACGGGGAACTGCAGCTGGACCTTGTGCGCTTGGTAGCTGGTGTTGAGGTCCGACACCTGGGCGGACAGCGTGCTGGACGAGATCCGGTCGCTGCCGACGATCGCGGCGGCGCCCATCCTCACCGAACCGCACGCGGCTGCGGCCAGGCCGACGGTGAGCATGGCGCCGGCCAACTTGATCGAGGTGCGGGGCACGTCGACGCTCCTTCTCACGCTTGCTGTCCTTCCGGGGCGATGCCGCTGAGCACGGACTCGATCAGCTCCTCGCACCAGGCGAGCAGCTCCTGACCGCGCAGCGGCGGAGCGCCCAGCGACACCGTCGGCCGGGCCGGAGCGGACCGGCCTGAGCCCGCCCGTCCACCGTCCGTCGCCTTCGGCACCGGTACGAGCATGGTACGCACCGCCTGCTTGAGCAGCGTCCTCGGGTACAGCCGCTGCACGCGCACCTCGCGCGACTCGGGCAGCTCCACCGGCGAGAACTTGACGTGGTTGCCCTGCTGGGTGATGTCGGTGAGCCCGGCGCGCCGGGCCATGGCCCGCAGCCTGGCCACCGCGAGCAGGGTCAGCACCGGCTGCGGCGGCGGGCCGTACCGGTCGGTCAGCTCATCCAGCACGGCGGCGATGTCGTCGGCCGAGTCGATGGCGGCGATCCGGGTGTAGGCCTCAAGACGCAGCCGCTCGCCCGGCACGTAGTCGTGCGGGATGTGGGCGTCGACCGGCAGCTCGACCCGGACCTCGGGCCGCTCGGCGGGCCCGTCGCCGCGCAGCTCGCTGACCGCCTCACCGATCATCCGCACGTACAGGTCGAACCCGACGCCGGCGATGTGCCCGGACTGCTCGCCGCCAAGCAGGTTGCCCGCGCCGCGGATCTCCAGGTCCTTGAGCGCGACGTACATGCCCGCGCCCATGCCGGTGTGCTGCTGGATCGTGGCCAGCCGCTCGTGTGCGGTCTCGGTGAGCGGCTTCTCCGGCGGGAACAGGAAGTAGCAGTAGCCGCGCTCCCTGGCCCGGCCCACCCGGCCGCGGAGCTGGTGCAGCTGCGGCAGCCCGTAGGCATCGGCCCGGTCCACGATCAGCGTGTTGGCGTTCGGGATGTCGAGCCCGGACTCCACGATCGTCGTCGACACCAGCACGTCGTGCCTGCGGTCAAGGAACTCGCTCATCACGTTCTCGAGCACGTGCTCGTTCATCTGGCCGTGCGCCACCGCGACCTTGGCCTCAGGCACCAGCTCGGCGATGCGCGCGGCCACCCTGTTGATCGAGGACACCCGGTTGTGCACGAAGAACGCCTGGCCGTCGCGGAGCAGCTCGCGCCGGATCGCCGCGCCGATCTGCTTCTCCTCGTACGGCCCGACGAACGTCAGCACCGGGTGCCGCTCCTCGGGCGGGGTCTGGATCGTGGACATCTCCCTGATCCCGGCCACGCCCATCTCCAGCGTGCGCGGGATCGGCGTGGCCGACATCGCGAGCACGTCGACCTCGGTGCGCAGCCGCTTGAAGTACTCCTTGTGCTCGACCCCGAACCGCTGCTCCTCGTCGATGATCACCAGCCCGAGCTGCCGGAACCTGGTCTCCGCGGACAGCAGCCGGTGCGTGCCGATCACCACGTCGACCTTGCCCTCAGCCAGGCCGGCCAGGGTGTCGGCGACCTCGGCGTCGCTCTGGAACCGCGACATCGGCCTGATCACCACCGGGAACGGCGCGTACCGCTCGCTGAACGTGGCCATGTGCTGCTGGGCCAGCAGCGTGGTGGGCACGAGCACGGCCACCTGCCTGCCGTCCTGCACCGCCTTGAACGCGGCCCGCACCGCGATCTCGGTCTTGCCGTAGCCCACGTCGCCGCAGATCAGCCGGTCCATCGGCACCGGCTTCTCCATGTCGCGCTTGACCTCGTCGATGGCGGCCAGCTGGTCCGGCGTCTCGGCGTAAGGGAACGCGTCCTCCAGCTCGCGCTGCCACGGCGTGTCCGGCCCGAACGCGTGGCCGGGCGAGGCGGTCCGTGCCGAGTACAGCCGGATCAGCTCGGCGGCGATCTCGCGCACCGCCCGGCGGGCCCGGCCCTTGGTCTTGGCCCAGTCGGCGCCGCCGAGCCGGTGCAGGCTGGGCGACTCGCCACCGGAGTACCTGGTGACCTCGTCGAGCTGGTCGGTGGGCAGGTACAGCCGGTCGGGCGGCTGGCCCCGCTTGCCCGGCGCGTACTCGATGACCAGGTACTCCCGGGTCGCCCCGGACACCGTGCGGCTGGTCATCTCCAGGTACCGGCCGACGCCGTGCTGCTCGTGCACCACGTAGTCGCCAGGGACCAGCCGCAGCGGGTCGATCCCGCCGCGCCGCCGGGTCGGCATCCGCTCGTGCCCGGCGGCCCCGGCGCGCTGGCCGGCCAGGTCGGCCTCGGTCAGCACCGTGAGCTGCACCGTCGGCCAGGTGAAGCCGTGCCCGATGGTCCCCGTCGCCACGTGCACGATGCCCGCCTCGGGCGGCTCGCCGGCCTCGCCCGCGCCGAGCCGTGCCCCCACGCCCTCGCTGCTCAGCAACTCGACCAGCCGCTGGGCCGGGCCGTGGCCCTCGGTGACCAGCACCACCCGCCACCGGTCGCTGAGCCAGCGGCGGACGTCGGCGATCACGCGCGTCGTATCGCCGCGGTACGCCTCAGCCGGACTCGCTTGCATCCGGTACGCATCTCGTCCGCCCTCGTCGCCCGCCTCCAGGCCGGTCTCCGCCGGGCTGGAGTCCGTGGCGTCCGCCGGGTTCAGGGCAATCGTCGTGCCCGGGATCATCGCCGGGCCCGTACCGGGCACCGCCCCACCCGCCTCCCCATCCCCCTTCACGGCCGGGTCCGCGGCAAACGGCGTGATCGTCCACCAGGGCAGCCTGGCGTCCCCGGCCACGCTCCTGACCTCGGTAATCGGCCGGAACGCCGCCGCGCCGAGGTCGATCGGGACCTCACCGCCGGCCGCTGCGTTCACCCAGGACGCCTCGAGGAACTCCTGGCTGGTGCTGACCAGCTCGGCCGCGCGGGCCCTGATCCGCTCCGGGTCGCAGGCGAGCACGCAGCCCCCGGCGGGCACGTAGTCGAGCAGCAACTCCATCCGCTCGGCCAGCACCGGCGCGAACGCCTCCATGCCCTCCACGGTGATGCCGTCGGCGAGCTTGCCGAGCACGTCCGACAGGCCCGGATGCTCGTCGGCGAGCTCCTTGGCCCGCTCCCGCACCGCCGGGGTGAGCAGCAGCTCACGGCACGGCGGCGCCCACAGGCCGTCGTCGGCGCGGTGCAGGCTGCGCTGGTCGGCGACCCGGAAGTACCGGATCTCCTCGATGGTGTCGCCGAAGAACTCGACCCGCACCGGGTGCTCGTCGGTGGGCGGGAACACGTCGAGGATGCCGCCGCGCACGGCCAGCTCGCCGCGGTTGCCGACCAGCTCGCTGCGCGCGTACCCGATCTCCACCAGCCGCATCACCAGCTCTTCCAGGTCGGCTGTGTCACGTTCGCGCAGCCGGACCGGCTCGAGCTCGCCGAGCCCGCCGACCATGGGCTGCAGCACGCAGCGCACTGGGGTGGCGACGACGGTCAGCGGGCCGGACTTGGGGTCGGCCGGGTCGGGGTGGGCCAGCCTGCGGAGCACCGCGAGCCGCTGCCCCGAGGTGTCGGAGCGCGGTGACAGCCGCTCGTGCGGGAGCGTCTCCCAGGGCGGGAAGTACGCGGCCGCGCCGGCGGGCAGCAGCGAGCCGAGCGCCGCGGTGAGGTCCTCGGCCTCACGCGCGGTGGCGGTCACCGCGAGCACGAACCGGCCCGGGCGGCCGGGGCCGTCGCCCGCGGTCATGCCGGGTCCCTCGCCCCCGGCGCCGCGGCCGAATTCCCCTCCCGCGGCCAGCGCGGCCGCGAGGAAGGGACGCAGCGCGGGCGGCGCGATCAGGTCGGCGCCCAATGTGGCCGGCGCCTCCGCCTCATCGAGCGCGCGCTTAAGCTGAGGATCATCAGCGATGACCCGGAGAAGTCCGGAGAGGCTCATTGCGTCCTAAGTTCTGGGTTGCACATGGCCTGCCCGCCCTGTGCTGGCCAGCACGGGGCTGGCCAGCACTGGCGGCATTGGGCGGGCAGCACAAAGCCCCCGTACGCGGCGCCGGACGCCACCCGGGAGACCCGAGGCTGAGCGGGCCAGCTCGCGGACGGGACCCCTCCAGTTTAGCGGCTCGCCGACGCTGCCCGGCCGGCTGGGGCCCGTTGCGCAAGCGTGTTAAAGCGACTGAATGTAGTCCGAGGGCTACGCTACGGATTTATGAGCGGCATCAGAGAGTCGGTCGGCAGTGGTGTTGCAGAGATCAGCCCGGATCGGCTGGGGCGGCATAGGCTCGCGGGCGCGAGCAGCAGGCCCAGGCTGGCCAGCGTGGCGGCAGAGACCGTCGTGGCCGAGCCATTCCCGGGGGGCGGCGTCGCGGCGGGAGGCGTCGCGACCATGACCGAGGTGCGGGCCGATCAGTCGGATGCCCAGCTGTTCACCCGGGCCGCACTCGATTACGCCGCGCACCGTCCCGGTCATACGCTGGCGCTGCTCCAGGCCGGCTGCACCACGGCGGACGACGAGCCGGACCTCGGGCGGCTGCGCGTGACCGGCTGCGACATCTCCCTCAGCCTGGTCGACGACGACAGCCGAACCGCCCGGGCGGCGGTCGCGGCCCATCCGGGCCTGGCCTTGAGCACGCTGGGTGACCTGCGCACCGTGCCGCTCCCGCCGCGCTCGTTCGACATCGTGCACTGCGCGCTGCTGCTGGAGCGGATCAGCAACGCCGAGCTCGTGCTTGACCGCTTCGTGGAGGCGCTCAGGCCCGGCGGGATTCTGCTGCTGCAGACCGGCGACCGGGACTGCGCCGCGGGCTTCCTGGACCGGGTGCTGCCGCGCCCGCTGCGCGCGATGGTGTGGCGCGGCCTTCGGCCGGATGTGCCCGGGCCACACCGGGCCGTGTACGAGCACGTGGTGTCGGCCCGCGGCATCCACCACTACGTTCTGCAGCGCGGCCTGGTCATCGCCCAGCGCCAGGCGCTGGACCTGGTGGCCGGCCAGCGCAGGCCGCCCGGTGTGCGGGCGTTGCGCGGGCTCGTGTCGTGGCTGTCCCGGGGACGGCTGACCTCCGGTCACGACGAGCTTCGCTACGTCATCCGCAAGCCCGAGAGCGGATTCGCGCGGGTGCTGTAGCGCCAGGCCATAACACGCATGACCTGGTGTCCCCGGCCCGTGTAGCCTCAGGCTTGCCTGGCAGCTCCGATCGTTTGTGTGCAGTGACCGGCGCGCCGTGGAGTGGTGGTCGTGCCGTACGGAGGTAGAAGTGACTGCTGAGGCGCGGACCGACGTGCCCGCTGACCTGATCGGGATGCCGTCCCTGACGCTGGACGAGGCCCAGCTCGGAGACCTCGAGCTGCTGCTATCGGGCGTGTTCGCGCCGCTGGCCGGGTTCATGTGCGACGCGGACGTCGCGTCGGTCCTGGAGCGGGGGACGCTGGCCGACGGGACGCCGTTCCCGATCCCGGTCACGCTCGACGTCAGCCCGGACGCGGTTCCTGAATCGGCCAGTGAGGTGCTGCTCGCCGACCCCGAGGGCACTCCCCTGGCCCGGCTGGAGATCACCGGGCGCAGCGAGGTCAGCGCGGCGCCGCACCAGCCGGACGCCGGCGGTGCCGGGCTGGTCAGGCTGTGCGGCCCGGTGACGGTCGTCCGCGAGCCCGAGCACGGCCCGTTCCGCAGGCTCATGCTGCGGCCGGCCGAGGTGCGCGCGGAGTTCGGCGACAGCCCGGTGCTCGCCTATGTCACCCGCGGCCCGGTACATGGCAGGCAGATCGGCCAGCTCCGGCACCTGGCCGGGCAGCTGAAGGCGCGGGTGCTGCTGCTGCCTCTGATCACCGGCCAGGCCGAGGTGGTGACCGGGCCCGCGGCCCTGATCCGGGCGGTGCTCGCCGCGGCGGCGAACCTGCCGCCGGGGACCATGGTGATCCCCGTGCCGCTGCCCCGGCGGGGTGACGGCGCCGGCACCGGCCCGGCCGGCGAGTTCGCGGCGGAGGCGCTGGTCGCCGCCGCCTACGGGGCCACGCACCTGATGGCCGACGGGCTCGCCGACACCAGCGCACCCGGCGACGGCCCGGGCTCGCCCATCGCCGTGGAGCGCGCGGGTGACTGGGCCTATGACCCGCGGGCCGAGGTCTGGCGGCCGCTGGCTCTCATCGAAGCCGGAACCGAGCAGGGTGACCTGTCCCCAGGCGAGCTCGGCGACCTGCTGGACGCCGGGGCCGAGATACCCGCGTGGTTCACCCCGCCCGCCGTGGCGCGGGAGCTGCGCCGCGCCCGCCCGCCCCGCTCGCAGCGGGGGTTCGTGCTGTTCCTGACCGGCCTGTCCGGCTCCGGGAAGTCAACCGTCGCCCGGAATCTCGCCGACGTCCTGGCCGAACGCGGTGACCGCAAGGTCACGCTGCTCGACGGCGACCTGGTCCGGCAGCTGCTCTCGGCCGGCCTGACGTTCTCCCGCGCGGACCGGGACCTGAACATCGCGCGGATCGGGTTTGTGGCGGCGGAGATCGCCCGGCACGGCGGCATCGCGATCTGCGCGCCTATCGCGCCCTACGCCGCCGCCCGGGCCCAGGTCAGGCACATGGTCTCGGAGGTTGGCGACTTCCTGCTGATCTATGTGGCCACACCGGTGGAGGTGTGCGAGGCCCGGGACAGGAAGGGTCTCTACGCGAAGGCGCGGGCCGGGCTCATCGACAACTTCACCGGGGTCTCCGACCCCTACGAGGAACCGCTGGATGCCGATCTGGTCATCGACACATCGACGATGACCCGCGAGCAGGCGACCGAGGCGGTGCTCAGCCTGCTCACCTCGGGCGGGTGGCTGTCCCCCGCCGAGGGTTAGCGGCCGGGGTCAGTCGTCGTCCTCGGCCCGGGTGCCCTCGTCCAGCCGTTCGCGGAAGCCGCCGATCCGGGATGCGATTGCCCCGGACATCGCGTCCCGCTGCCGGGACAGCACCACGAAGCTGATGATGCCGCTGATCACCAGCGCCAGCGCGACCAGCAGCAGCCCACGGGCACCCACGAGATAGAGGAGCCCGAGCGTGACCGCGAAAAGCAGGATCCGCGCGAGGGTGTAGGCGAAAGTGGCGCGCATGGTAAGGCCAGCTTATTGGCTTCCCGCCGCGGCCGGTTACCGGGCCGCCCGCAGCGGCGCTATGGTTTCCCGGCGCCGTCGATGACGGGCGGCCCGGGCCGATCTTAAGGGTCCGCTGCGCACGCGGCCGGCCGCGTGCGGTCGGCCGGGCGCCCAGACCAGCTCCGCGGTCAACCGCGAGTCCCGCCTGACGCTGCCGTTACGGATTCCCCAGACCAGATTTTACGGAAACTAAGGAGAAAACCCTCCGTTGTCGCGACACTTAGGACAGGCTCCTAAGGAGATCTAGGAGGGGTGGCCATAATGGAAGGAAATAGTGAGCGGCTGCTTACGCCAGGTGAGGTAGCAGCCCTCTTCCGGGTTGATCCGAAGACGGTCACCCGTTGGGCGGCATCGGGGCGAATCAGCAGCATCCGCACTCCAGGCGGGCACCGGCGATTCCGGGAGTCAGAGGTCCGGGCCCTGCTCGGCGGCGATTCGGCCGCGGCCCCGCAGCCCGCTCTCTAGGAACGCCTCAGTCACGCTGCACCGGTAGGCGCACCGCTCGCGGTAACGCGAGCACCGCGCCTACCGGTTGTCCTCTGTGCCCTGACCGCGCCCGGGGTGCCCGTGCCTGGCCAGGAAGTCGAGGAACTGCCTGCGCAGCGGTTCGTCCCCTTCTTGCCAGCGCTTGCGCCGCTCGTCGAGTTCTTCCTGCGTCAGCGACTGCTCGGCCAGCCGTTCGTAGTCAGCGTCGTCAGGACCGATCTCCACGTAGGCGTCGCTCATCAGCAGGCCGCCTTCGCCCGCCGCCATGGACTCGGGAACCAAGAGATTGCCGTTGGGTAGCCGTATCACATACATCGTCTATCCACCCTAGATCCCGTAGCGCACGTTGAAGTAGAGCATGACGTTAAGCGCTGCCCTCGTGTCGCCGCTGAGCATTTCCACCAGGGCGGGGCGCTGTCTGGACGCGATCGCCGCGAACGCGTCCGCGAAGAACTCCCGGCGGCCGAGGAGCCCGGGCTGCCGGTGAAAGGCACTCACCATGTGCTGGAGGCACTGATCGTAGAGAGTGAGGAACTCTGCGGAGTCCGACTGCCATTGCTCGCCGTCGCCGTCGATGTCATCGAGCGCGTGCCCGATCTCGTGACACATGACGTCCGGCGACGGTGACGGCCGGGACCCGACGATGACCTTGCGCTCCCCGTACGCGCCCGCGCACGCGTCCCAGGTGGCCCGGCCCGACGGGAGCGGAACTCCCTTGAGCCGTCCCATGTCGTCCAGGTCGGGGACGCCGCCCATGCCGACGTAGATCGCGTCCAGGCCCGCCCTCAGCTTCACCTTGATCAGCTGCGGCAGCTCGGCCAGGCGGTCGATGGCGCGCACCACCTCAGGCGAGGGAACCACGTTCTCGGGCCACTCCCGGTGAATCAGGTCCTCGAGGTGGCCGCAATGACGGCGGCCGACCGCCGTCCGGTTGCTCTGCGCGATCTCGTACCACGGGGCCTGGGGGACGGCGCGCGCCGGCTGGGCCTTGGCCACGGGCTCAGGCGCGGCGGCCGCCCGTGGCGCCTCGCGGACCGCGGCCCGGCCGATACCCCACCGGCGGGGCAGGGCATGCCCGGCCGGCTGGCGGGTGTCCTGGCCGGCCCGGGTCGCGCGCGAGCTCCTGGGCGGTGCCTCCGCGCCGTGCGCCCCGGGCCCGGACGGGCGCCCCGGCCTGGTCCCCGTGGTCCGAGGTTCGGCGGTTCGAGGTTCCGTGGTTCGAGGTTCGGCGGTTCCGGGTCCCGTGACTCCAGGGTCGGCGGTTCTGGCCCCGGTGACTCCGCCGGGGCCGGCGGGCCGGCCGGCCGGCCGGCGGTGAGCTCCGGCGGTCCCGGCCGTCGTGGCTGGCCCGGGGGCCGCATCGGTCCGCCCGCGGGCGCGCAGCTTCTCCGCCTGCCGGCGCCTGCGTGAGCGACGGACGCGATCCAGTAACCGGAACCGCATGTCGTCTCTCCCTCGATCGCCAGGCCGCCAGGCTATGACGACTTCGCACGATCGTCATATCACGCTACTGAACGTAATCTAATACGGCTGTGAGGTACGAGACGCCAGGACTCAACCAATTTGGCCGCGAACCGGGCATCACAGCAGCTAGGCTGCCGCCATGTTGCTCGCCGTCGTACTCTTTGGCCTGGTCACGGTTGGTTTCGTCGTGCCCTGCCTGATTGACGTGGCGGTTACCCCCTCGGCCGAGATGCGCAGCCTCAGCAAGCCTGTGTGGGTGTTGCTGATCGTGGCTTTCTCGGTGTTCGGCGCCACGGCGTGGCTGGCCGCGGGCCGGCCCGACCGGCGCAGGCGGATGCGGCTGCTCCCGCGGTATCTGGAGGGCGCACCATCGATGAGCCAGCAGGACGCGCTTCGGCGCCATCCCGCGGGCCGGGCCATGGAGCCGGGCGCCGGCGTCGGCCCGGCCGAGCCCGATGCGGGCACCATGGCCCGCTGGCCGATTGGCCCGGACGACGACCCGGAGTTCCTGGCCGAGCTCGACCGCAGGCTGCACGGCGGCAACGGCGCCTGAACCCGCGGCTAGGTCAGGCCCGCGTAGGAGTGCAGGCCGGGCACGGCCAGGCTCACCACGAGCACGTTGAACAGCAGGCACCCGAACCCGACCAGCTGGATGACCGCCGCCCTGCGGCCCCGCCATCCGGCGGTCGCCCGGGCGTGCAGGAAGCAGGCGTACACCACCCAGGTGATGAACGCCCAGGTCTCGGTCGGGTCCCAGCTCCAGTAGCTGCCCCAGGCGCTGTCCGCCCAGATCGCCCCGGCGATGACGCCGAAGGTCCAGATCGGGAACCCGAACACCACGGTCCGGTAGGCGAGCCGGTCCAGCGCCTCGGGACCTGGCAGCCTGCGCAGTATTCCGTCCGCCCCGGTCGGCCGGCCCGCCGCGACCCGCCGGGCGTGCCGGTCGACGAACAGGTACGTGACCCCGATCACGGCGGCCACGAAGAACACCCCCGTGGCCAGGGTCATCGCGGTCACGTGAATGGAAAGCCAATAGGACTGCAGGGCCGGCACCAGCGGCCCGGCCGGGGTATAGATGACGGTCTCGGCCAGCCCGAGCGCGATCACCACCGCGGCCATGACGAACAGGCCCATGTAGTAGGCCCGGTACCGGATCATCACGGCCAGGAAGAAGGCCACGGCCACACAGGTGAGCGCGGTGATGAACTCGTACATGTCGCCCCAGGGCAGCCGGTGCACGGCCAGTCCCCTGGTGACCACGCCGGTGATGTGGGCGGCCAGGCCGATGCTGGTCAGCACCACCGCTATGGTCACCCAGCGCCCGAGCGGGCCGCGGTCCACCTGATCGCGCTGGCCTGCAGCGCCCCCCGGCCCGGCCGCGTCGCCGCCCCAGGAGACGGTGGCCGGGCCCGCTGGGGCCCGGCCGGCCGTGGTCGTGCCCGCCACGCCGTTCGCCGTCCCGGCGGCGGCGCCAGCCGTAACGCCGACCTGGGCCGGGACGCTCAGCGGCTCGGCGCCGGCCAGTTCCGGCGTCCGGGCCTGGGCCGGGGCCTGTTTCTTGCCGAACGCGAAATCGCAGGCGTAGGCGAGCATCGCGACCGCGTAGATGGCAACCGCGGCCATCAGCACATCGTTGCTGAGGTGGGCCAGTCCGGTGTTGATGGGCACTGCAGCCTCACTCCCCCTCTTTCCCGGCGAGGGATGGATCGGTGTTGGTCAGGGCGGACGGGTCGCGCTGGTGCCGGTTCCTGAGCTCGTCGGCCAGGCTAGCGAACTCGCCCTCGAAGCCGCCCGCCGCATCGGTGCGGGTGAGGCCGCCGACGTCGACGACGGTCCCGCCCGCCTCGTCGGTTCTGGCGCGCACGAACACCCGGCGGCGCCGCACCAGGAAGGACAGGAGCAGCCCGGCGAGAACCGCGATCCCCGAGATCAGTGCGGGCAGCTGCCCGGGGTCGTAGGTGATGGCCAGGCTGATCCACTGCTTGTACCCGGTGTAGGTGAGCGTGCCCAGGCCGTTGGGGAGCTTCATCGACTGGCCGACGGCCAGCGGCCGCGGTGTCACGGGCAGCCGGCGCAGCCCCGCGGTGTTCAGCGTGTACACGGACTGTGAGGGGCCCGAGTTCATGCCGAGGTTGCCCGCGTAGGCGACCAGGCTCACCATCGGGCGCAGCGGCGCGGGGAACACGGACTCCAGCTGGCCGCCGGCATCCACCGCGGTCGGCAGGAACACCCCGGCAAAGCCGAGCGACTGGGGATCCGCGTCCGGGACCTTGATCGCGCCGTCCGAGGTCAGCCCGGAGGTCTCGACCGGGATGAACGGGACCGGCCCGGAGAACACTACGTGCCCGGTGCCGTCGGTGACCCGGAACGTGGGGGCATAGCCGTGGCCGATCAGGAATACCCGCACGCCGTCCACCTGCAGCGGATGATTGACCCGCAGCGTGTAGTCGTGCGCCCGGTCCTGCGGGGTGGCCGTGTAGCGGATCGCCGCGTCGAACGCGGACGGCTGGCCGGTGAGGATGCCGGACGTCACGTAGGACGCGCGGAACCGGTCCAGCGTCAGCGAGAACGGCTGCAGGTCACCCGGGGACACCATGCGACCGGGATGAAACTCGTCGAGGGCCGTCACCGTGTTCGCGAACGAACTGCCCTCGACCAGCAGCCGGTTGGCCCTGTACCCGAACAGGCCGCCGAGGCCGATCGACACCAGCACGCCGAGCAGCGCGATGTGGAAAAGCAGGTTGCCCGCGTCCCGCAGGTAGCCCTTTTCCGCCGCCACCCAGCCCGGCCCGGTACGCAGCCGGAACCGCTTGCCCGCCAGCATCCGGGCGGCGGACTCGAGCGCGGCGTCCGGCGCCAGCGCCGTGATGTGGCTGGCCGCGTACGGGAGCCTGGTCACGTTGCGCGGCGCGCGGGGCGGGGGCTGGCGCGCGCCGATCACCATGCGCACGGTCCTGGGCAGCACGCAGCCCACCAGGGACGCGAACAGCAGGAGGTAGATCGCGGCGTACCACGGCGCGCCGAACACGTTGAACAGCGACAGATGGCCGAACACGGGGCCCAGCAGCCGGTGCGCGGAGTAGTAGTCGGAGACTCCCGCGGGGTTGGTCCCCTCCTGCGGCAGCAGCGACCCGGGCACGCTCCCCACCGCGAGCAGGAACAGCAGGATGAGCGCGGTGCGCATCGACGTCAGCTGCCGCCAGCCCCACCGCAGCCAGCCGGTCACGCCGAGCCTGGCCCCGGGGGTGAGCCGCGGTGGCGCCTGGTCCCCGGTGTCCAGCAGGACGTCGTCAGCAGCGGCGCCCTCGCGGGCGGCCGGGTCCGGCCCCGCGGCGGGAGGCGGCCCGGCTCCTGGCGCGTTACGCAGCCCGGTCACCTGATCACCACCCTCGGCCAGCCCGTCACGTGCGCTCCGCCGAGACGTGCGTGATCAGCGCCTTCAGCCCGTTGTAGGAGACCTGGCCGATGACGCGCGCCGCGATCCGCCCGCTGCGGTCGATGACGAGTGTGCTGGGGATGGCCGCCGGCGGCGCCGTCCCGCTGAAGTCGAGGGCGATCTGGTCGTTCGGGTCGTTCAGGCTCGGGTAGCTGATCCGGAACCGGCGCATGAACGCCTCGGCACTGGCCGGGTCGTCCCTGATGTCCACGCCGACGAACCGGACGTCGGACCGGGAGAAGTGCTGCTCGAGCGCGCCGAGCGCGGGCGCCTCCTCGCGGCACGGCGTGCACCATGAGCCCCAGAAGTTCAGGACCACCACGTCGCCCCGGTCAGCGGAGAGTTGCCACTTCACCCCGGTCAGCGTCGTGCCGTGGACCCGGGGCGCGGCCGGGCGCGAGCCGGGCTTGAATAGCGTGCTGTTGTAGCCGCCGGACACAAAGCTGCTCCCGTTGCCGACCGCGGTGTCCTGGGCCGTGGCCCCGCCGCCACAGGCCGCGGCGCTCAGCATGAGAGCAGCAGAAACAGCCACGCCGGCGATGACCCGGCGCGCCCGCAGCGTGGTGGCCGCGCGGGCCGCGGAGCATGATAGCCGGAACACGGGATGATCTCCTACACGCAGTAGTACCGCGCCCCATTGTGCCGGATCCCTCCGGGTGGGCGCGCATCGGGCCGGCGTCACGCGCCAGCGACCTGCTTCCTTCCGCCGCCTGCGGGCTCGGCGTAGCTCACCTCGACGATCCTGTCCCCGCGGTAGGTGAAGCTGGTCACACTGGCCAGCGCGCACTCGCGGCGCCGCGGGTCATGCCAGAGCCTGCGGCCGTCGAAGTCGCGGCGCGCGACCCAGATCGGCAGCTGGTGGCTGACGCACACGGCCTCGTGCCCGCGCGCCGCGCGCTGCGCGTCGGCCATCGCCGCCCGCATCCGGGCCGCGATCTCCTGGTAGGGCTCGCCCCAGGAAGGCCGGAACGGGTTGCACAGGTAGCGCCAGTGGGCCGGCCGCCGCAGCGAGCCGTCCCCGACGCCGAACGTCTTACCCTCGAAGTGGTTCCACGGCTCGATCAGCCGGTCGTCGACCATGACCTCGAGGCCGAACTCGGCGGCCAGCGGCTCGGCGGTCTCCAGCGCCCGGTCCAGGGGCGATGACCGCAGTACGGTCACGTCCCGGCCGGCCAGGTAGTCGGCGGCCGCCTTGGCCATCACCCGGCCGTCGGCCGACAGGTGAAATCCCGGGATCCGCCCGTAAAGTACACCGTCCGGGTTCTCCACCTCGCCGTGCCGTACCAGGTGCACGATCGTGGTGCCGTCCGGCCCAGAAATGTCACTCATAGGCCGCCCAGCCTATCGACCTCGGCAGGAGCAATTATGTGAGCCTCACCGCCGTCGCCCTGATCCTCGTCGCCGCCGTCGCGCACGCGGGCTGGAACCTGTGCAGCAAGCAGGCCTCGGCCGTCAGCACCGCGGGCTTTGTCTGGCTGCTGGCCGCCCTGGCCGGGGTCCTGTACGCGCCCGTGGTCGCCGTGGACGTGATCGCGGCGCGGCCGCACCTGACGGCGCTGAACTGGCTGTTCATGGCGGGCACCGGGGTTCTGCAGACCGGTTACTTCGTGTTCCTGCAGCACGGCTACCGGCTGGGCGACCTGTCCGTGGTCTACCCGATCGGCCGCGGCAGCGGCGCTGTGCTGGCCGCGCTGGCCGGGATCGTGCTCCTGGGCGAGCGGCCTGGCCCGGCGGGCATCGCCGGAATCGTCTGCATCGTGGCGGGCGTGATCGTTCTCGGCCTGCCGGAGCCGCGCCGGGACCCGCAGCCCGCGGACCGGGCGACGCAGGCACCCCCGGCCGCCACGACGGTCGCGGGCCCGGCAGCCGCTCCCCCCTCTCCTCCGGCCCCGCCCGCTCCGCCACCTCCCCCCGCCGCCGTGCGCCCCTCGGCGCGGCTTGCGGTCGGCCTGGCTGTGGGCGTCGGCGTGTTCATCGCGGCCTACACGGTCTGGGACAAGCATGCGGTCAGCGCGCTGCACACGCCCGCGCTGCTGCAGGGTTATGCCGCGTTCCCGGCGATGATCATCGGGCTGGCCCCGTCCGCCCGGCGTGACCGGGCCGGGATGCGCGCGGTGTGGCGGTCCTACCGGCTCCAGCTGTGGGTGGCCGCGGTTCTGGCCCCGCTCGCCTACATCCTGGTGCTGACGGCGCTCGCCTTCAGCTCGGTCGCGGCGATCGCCCCGGCCCGCGAGATCAGCGTGCTGTTCGGAGTCATACTCGGCGGCAGGCTGCTGGGCGAGGAGAGCCAGGCCCGCCGCCTCGGCGCCGCGGCAGCGGTTGTCGTCGGCGTCATCGCGATCGCGATCGGGTAGCCACGGACGGTTGCGTAACAGCTCAGGATCGTGAGCCGGGTCAGCCCAGCGCGTCGGCGGCGGCGCGGGCCGCGGCGGGCAGCGCGTCGGCGATCCGGCCGATCGCCGCGCCGTCGTGCGCCGCGGACAGGAACCAGGCCTCGTACGGCGACGGCGGCAGGTAGACCCCGCGGCCGAGCATGGCGTGGAAGAACGCGGCGTACGCGGCCGCGGACTGGCCCTTGGCGGCGGCGAAGTCCCTGACCGGGCCTGTGACGCCGAGGAACACCGAGAACAGGCTGCCCGCCTGCTGCAGCCGGAACGGCACCCCCGCGGTGGCCAGCGCGTCGGCGGCCAGCTTGGCCACGGTCGCGGCGGCCTCGTCCACCCGCGTGTACACCTCGGGCGTGCAGGCGCGGAGCGTGGCCAGCCCGGCCGCGGTGGCCAGCGGGTTGCCGGACAGCGTGCCCGCCTGGTACACCGGCCCGGCGGGGGCCAGCCGGTCCATGACGTCCGCGCGCCCGCCGAACGCCGCCGCGGGCAGGCCGCCGCCCATCACCTTGCCGAACGTCATCAGGTCGCCGGCCACGCCCTCGAGCCCGTACCAGCCGGAACTCGAGACGCGGAACCCGGTCAGCACCTCGTCCATGATCAGCAGCGCGCCGTGCTCACGGCAGACGTCGCGGAGCATCTCGTTGAAGCCCGCGGCCGGCGGCACCACGCCCATGTTCGCCGGGCAGGCCTCGGTGATCACGCAGGCGATCTCGTCCGGCCGGGCGGCGAACGCCTGCCGCACCGCGTCGGCGTCGTTAAAGGGCAGCACCATCGTGTCGGCTGCGGCCGCCCCGGTCACGCCGGGCGAGTCGGGCAGCCCGAACGTGGCGACACCAGAACCGGCTGCGGCCAGCAGCGAGTCCGCGTGGCCGTGGTAGCAGCCCGCGAACTTGATCACGACCCGGCGCCCGGTGAAGCCCCGGGCCAGGCGCAGCGCGGTCATCGTCGCCTCGGTTCCGGAGCTGACCAGGCGGACCTTGTCCACCGGGGCGCGCGCGACCAGTTCCTCGGCCAGCTCCACCTCGCCGGGCGTTATGGTGCCGAAGGATGTTCCCTGCGCAAGTGCGTCACGCACGGCCGCGATGACGTCCGGGTGCGTGTGCCCGAGGATCATCGGGCCCCAGGAGCAGATCAGGTCGACGTACTCGCGGCCGTCCACGTCGGTCAGGTACGGCCCGTGCCCCGACGCCATGACCACCGGCGTCCCGCCGACGGCGCCGAACGCGCGCACCGGCGAGTTCACCCCGCCGGGGGCGACGGCGGACGCGCGTGCGAACAACTCGGCGGACCGCTGCCCGGCGCCGCCGCTCTGGTCACCCATCAGCTGATTTCCTCACAGGCGTCGGCCAGGAACTCCAGCAGCCTAAGCCCGTCGGGCATCGGCTGGCGGTCCGGCGGGCGGAGCCAGTGCGCCTTGACCGCGTTGCCGTCCCGGGACGGGGGCGCGAGCACGTAGCTGTCCCTGCAGTGCCAGCGCAGGCCGGCGACCTGGGACACCATCTCAGGCTCGCAGTCCAGGTGGCAGGACCACCACTCGTACTCGTCGGCGGGACGGCCTCGGGTCGCCACAAAAAACAGGGCCCGGCTGCCCGCGCTTATCGCGACGGGACCGGGCCTGACGGCCGATCGCTCCATCTGGGTGAGCGCCGCCGATCCTGCTGCGGCGGGCACGTCCAAGACGTCGAATACCCGGCCGGTGGCCAGGATGACGTTCGCTTCCGGCTGCGCCATCCACCATCCCCCCACCGTGGGGGGATCCGCGGTGGCCTGGACCTGCCAGGCCGCAGACATCGGATGCGCGCCCGGTGCGGGACAGCCGATCCGGTCACACGAGCAGGCCCGCAGGATCTCCTCGTGCCGCTGCCGCGTGGGCGGGAAGGCACCGACGCAGACCGGCCAGCCCATCGAGGCATACTCGGCGGCGGCCAGAGCCATCCGCTCGACGGCCCTGCGTCGGCTGCGGCTGCGGCGCAGTACCGCCTCTACCATCGGTTCGCTCCTGCCCAGCCCGCGTTATGTATTCACCGATCATGGCCGACCCGCCCGGTGGCGCCGTGGCCACCCCCCGGCCGATACCCATGGGTTGCACAATAGAGATTGCAAAGTGACCGCTGCTGGTCAACGATAGCCCGCCCGGGCACGCCAGGAGGGTGCCACGCCGGACCGGGGTCCTCAGCCCAGGCGGCGGGCGGCCTCGGTGGCCCAGTAGGTCAGGATGATGTCGGCGCCCGCGCGGCGGATCGCGGTGAGCGTTTCCATGATCACCCGGTCACGGTCCAGCCAGCCGTTCGCGGCGGCCGCCTCCACCATCGCGTACTCGCCGCTGACCTGGTAGGCGGCGAGCGGCAGGGGCACGGCGGCGGACACCTTGCTGATGATGTCGAGGTACGCGAGGGCCGGCTTCACCATGACGATGTCGGCCCCCTCGTCCACGTCGAGCAGCACCTCGCGCAGCGCCTCGTCCGGGCTCCCCGGATCTTGCTGGTAGGAGGCCCGGTCGCCGAACTGGGGGGCGCCTTCGGCCGCCTCACGGAAGGGACCGTAGAAGGCCGAGGCGTACTTGGCCGAGTAGGCGCAGATCGCGGTCTCGGCGAAGCCGGCCGCGTCCAGCGCCGTCCTGATCGCGGCGACCTGCCCGTCCATCATCCCGCTCGGGGCCACCACGTGGGCACCCGCCGCCGCCTGAGCCACCGCGATCGACGCGTACCGCTCCAGGGTCACGTCGTTGTCGACGTCGCCGGACGGCGTGAGCGGGCCGCAGTGGCCGTGGTCGGTGTACTCGCACAGGCACAGGTCGGCCATGAGCACCACGTCGTTCCCGACCTCGGCGGCCAGGTCGGCCAGCGCGAGCTGGATGATGCCCTCCGGATCGTCGGCGGCCGAGCCGCGTGCGTCCTTGGCCGCCGGGATGCCGAACAGCATCAGGCCGCCCACCCCGGCGTCCACCGCGTCAGCGGCCGCTTTGCGCAGGCTCTCCCTGGTGTGCTGCATCACGCCGGGCATGGAGCCGACCGGCCGCGGCTCCGCGATGCCCTCCTTGACGAACAGCGGCAGCACCAGGTTGGCCGGGCGCACGCTGGGCGGCGCGACCAGGCGCCGCATCGCGGCGGTCCGCCGCAGCCGGCGCGGCCTGGCCACGGGGAACACGGCGCTCATCGGGTCTCTCCTCAGCTGGAACCGGTTACCTGATGCGGCGGCGTGCTCCGCGGCGGCGCTCGCTGGGCTTGCGCAGCGGCTCCCCGGCCTCCGCGGCGGCGTCGCGCAGGCCCGCGCCGTACTCGGCCAGCGCGTCCACCAGCGCGGTGACCGACGGCCGCGGCGCCATCACGTCGACCCGGAGCCCGAATTCGGCGGCCGTCTTCGCCGTTTCCGGCCCGATCACCGCAATCACCGTCACCGCGTGCGGCTTCCCCGCGATCCCGATGAGGTTCCTGACCGTGGACGAGGAGGTGAACAGCACGGCGTCGAAGCCCCCGCCCTTGATGGCCTCGCGGATCGGGGCGGGCGGCGGCGCGGCGCGCACCGTCCGGTAGGCGGTGACGTCCTCGGCCTCCCAGCCCAGTTCGGTGAGCCTGGCCAGCAGGGTCTCGGTCGCGATGTCGGCGCGCGGCAGCAGCACCCGGTTGATCGGGTCGAGCACGTCGTCGTAGGCGGGCCAGGCGTCCGCCAGCCCCTCGGCCGACTGCTTGTGCTCGGGGACCAGGTCGGGCATGATGCCGAACTCGCGCAGGGCGCGGGCCGTCTGCTCGCCCACCGCGGCGACCTTGATGCCGGCGAACGCGCGCGCGTCCAGGCCGTACTCCTCGAACTTCTCCCGCACCGCGCGGACGGCGTTCACCGACGTGAACGCGATCCACTGGTACCTGCCGGTCACCAGGCCCTTGACCGCGCGCTCCATCTGCTGCGGCGTCCGCGGCGGCTCGACCGCGATGGTCGGCACCTGCTCCGGCACCGCACCCCAGTTCCGCAGCCGGGTCATCACCTCGCCGGCCTGCTCCTTGGTCCTCGGCACCAGCACCCGCCAGCCGAACAGTGGCTTGGTCTCGAACCAGGACAGCGCCTGCTGGGCGGCGACACCGTCACCAACCACCGCGACGGCGGGCCCGTGGGCGGTGAGCAGGCTGATCCCGGCGGCCTTGAGGTCGGCGGTGACCGACCCCAGGGTGCAGACCACGGTGCGCTGGTCGGTGGTGGTGCCGTCCCAGGTGATGGCGAACGGCGTGGTGTCCGCCCAGCCGGCCGCCACCAGCATCTTCGCGATGTCGGCGGGACCGGTCTCGGCCCCGAGGATGACCAGGCTGCCCGGGCCTGCCTGCACCCGGCTCACCTCGGAGACGTGGATGATCCTGACGTCGCCGCTGCTGTCCGAGGTCAGCGGGATCCCGGCGTAAGCGGGAACCGCGGTCGCGGCCGGCACCCCGGGCACGACCTCGAACGGCACCTTCGCCTTGGCGCACGCCGCAGCCTCGGCGGCGGCCTGGCCGAACAGGAACGGGTCGCCGCTGAGCAGCCGGACCACGTCGCCGGCCCTGGCCGCCTTGATGAGCAGCTTCGGGTCCTGCGCCAGTGCGTCGGTGTCCGCGGTCTCGGCGCCGTCCCTGGCCAGCTGCCCGAGCCGGTCAGCGAGCTCCGGGCCCGCCACCACCAGGTCGGCCCGGGCGAGCAGTTCGGTGGCCCGCACGGTCAGCAGGCCCTCGTCTCCTGGCCCCGCGCCGACGAAGGCGACCCAGCCGTCGGCCGGCTTGTCCACAGCCTGGCCGGCAGGATTGTCCGCAGCCTGGGCGGCGTCGTGCCGGGGGCGCGCCGCTGAGTCGTGCCGGAGGCGCGCCGCTGAGCTGTCTGTCACGGGTGGGTTCACTAGTCATCGTCCCCGTTAATGATGTGTCCAGTAGACACGGCCGTATATCTTCCCGCTCCGCGCCGCAGCAGCTCGGCAGCCACCTCGCGGCCCAGGCGGTCGGCCTCAGCCGCTGGCGCGCCGGCACTGGCCCGCAGCGCAGTATCCCCGTCGGCCGCGACGACAACCGCGCGCAGCCGCAATTCATCTGTCCCGGCGGCATACCCGCCGACCGGGGCGCTGCAACCTGCCTCGAGCGCGGCGAGCAGGCTGCGCTCTGCCGTAGTGGCCGCACGGCTCGCCGCATCGTCCACGCTGGCCAGCAGCGCCATCAGCTCCTGCTGGCCGGTTCGGCACTCCACCGCCAGGGCCCCCTGGCCTGGCGCCGGCAGCATTTCATCGGGGTCGAAGACCTGCGTTACCGCGTCCAGCCGGCCGATCCTGGCCAGGCCCGCGTAGGCGAGCACGACCGCGTCCACCTCGCCCGAGGTGACCCGGCCCAGCCGGGTGTCGGCGTTGCCGCGCACCGGGACCGGGCGCACGTCGGGCCGCATCAGCAGCAGCTGGGCGGCCCGGCGAGGCGATCCGGTGCCGATCCGGGCGCCGGACGGCAGGTCGGCGAGCTTGGCGCCGCCCCGGGCGACCAGCGCGTCCCTCGGGTCGTCCCTGGGCAGGACCGCAGCCAGCTCGATGCCGTCGGCCGGCGTGGTCGGCAGGTCCTTCAGCGAGTGCACCGCGAGGTCGATGTCGCCGTCGAGCAGGCGGGCCCGCAGGCCGCTGACGAACACGCCCGTCCCGCCGATCTGAGCCAGCTGGGCCCGGCTTACGTCACCGAAGGTGGTGACGCCGGTCAGCTCGACCTGGCGCCCGGTGCGCTCTGTGATCAGGTCCGCGACCATCTGGGACTGGACCATGGCCATGGGGCTCTTGCGGGTGCCGAGCAGCAGTCGCGAGGGCGCGGTCACTTCGGCGCCTCCTGATCCAGCCATTCCGGGGTGACGACCTCCGCGCGGGTGACGGCCTGCACCGCGTCGGGATCGAGGTCGAACAGCACTCGCAGCACCGCCTCGTAGGAGTCGCCGCCCGGCGAGCCGGCGAGCTCCTTGACCCGGACGGTGGGCGCATGCAGCAGCTTATCGGCGATCCGGCGCATCGACTGTGCAATTTCGCGACGGGCGCGGGCGTCCAGGCCGTCGACGCGGCCGATGAGCCGGGCCAGTTCCGCGTCCACCACCCTGGCCGCCTTGGCCCGCAGCGCGACCACGGTCGGGGCCACCCGGGCCGCCCGGTCCGCGGACACCTGCGCGGCCAGTTCCTCGGCGACGATCTGCCGGACCGCGGCCACATCCTCCACGTGCGCGCCGCCTCCGGGCAGCCCGTGCGAGCCGGACTCGTCACCGACCGCGTCCAGGCCGATCACCGTCACGCCGCCGATCTGGCCGGCCGCCGGGTCGATGTCACGCGGCAGCGCCAGGTCCAGCAGGACCAGCGGCCGGTCTGGCGTCCGGGCCTCGCAGGCCCCGGCCACGGCACCCGCGGTGATCACGTGGCCGGACGCCCCGGTGCAGGACACGACCAGGTCCGCGGCGGCGATCTCGGCCGGCAGCCGGGCCAGGTCGGCCGTGGTGGCGGAGACGGTCGCGGCCAGCCGCTGGGCCCGCGTGTTCGAGCGGTTCGCCACCACGATGCTGGCGGCACCCATCCGGGCCGCCGTGGCGACCGCCAGTGAGCTCATCGCCCCGGCCCCGACGACCAGCACCGACAGCCCCGCCAGGCTGGGCGGGTCACCGGCACTCTCCGGGCGCAGGCGCTGGACGGCGGCGGCGAGCCCCACGCTGACCAGGCTCGCGCCCGCCCGGTGGATTCCGGTCTCGGTCTGCGCGCGCTTGCCCGCGCGCAAGGCGAGGGAGCCCAGGTCGGAGAGGGTTCGGCTGAGCGTGCCCTGGGCCCGGGCAAAGCTGAGGGCCTGGCGCACCTGGCCGAGTATCTGGCTCTCGCCGATCACCATGGAGTCGAGCCCGCAGGCCACCAGCAGCAGGTGCTGGATCGCGCGGTCCTCGTAGTGCACGTAGAGGTGCCGGGTGAGTTCAGGCAGCGGGATGCCGGCGTGCCGCGCCAGCAGTTCGCAGATCGCGGACAGGCCGCCATGGAACTTGTCCACCTCGGCGTAGACCTCGACCCGGTTGCACGTGCTCACCACGAGAGAACCCGCGACGTCGTCGGCGTGGAACACGTCACGCAGCAGCTTGCCGAGGGTGTCGCCGGTCAGCACGGCCCGCTCGAGCGTGGTCACCGGCGCGCTCCTGTGACTCAGGCCGACCACGAGCACGCTCATGTAGCCACCGCCCGCGCTGCTACCCCGGTCTCGCCGTCCATCGGCATGTCCCCCGTGCTACCGGACCCCCGTCCGCCGCGCCGCCGTGCTTCCCCGTCGGCGGAGTTCCAGCCTTTATCCCTCCAATCGCGCTCCCCGTTGTGCGCGACCCGGACTACCGCACGCCGCTGGGCGTGGAAGGCGAGGATCTGCAACTCGATCGACAGGTCGACCTTACGCACATCGACGCCCTGAGGCACGTTCAGCACCACCGGCGCGAAGTTGAGGATGCTGGTGATCCCCGCTGCGACCAGGCGTTCGCACACCGCCTGGGCCGAGGCGGCCGGCGTGGCGATCACGCCGATCGACACGCCGTGCCGGGCGATCACGGACTCGATCTCGTCGGCGTGCCTGACCACCTGCGAGGCGATCTCGGTGCCCACGACCTGCGGATCGGAATCGAACAGCGCCGCCACGCGGAACCCGCGCGAGGCAAAGCCGCCGTAGTTGGCGAGAGCATGACCAAGGTTTCCTGCGCCCACAATGATCACTGGCCAGTCCTGGGTGAGGCCGAGTTCCCTGGAGACCTGGTACACCAGGTACTCGACGTCGTAGCCCACTCCCCGGGTTCCATAAGACCCCAGATGCGACAGGTCCTTGCGCAGTTTGGCGGAATTCACCCCGGCGGCGGCGGCCAGTTCCTCGCTCGACACCGTGGCGATGCCACGGTCGGCCAGGGCGTAAAGAGCCCTCAGGTAGACCGGGAGGCGGTTGACCGTGGCCTCCGGGATGCCGTGATGGCCGTTGTCTCTCATCGGCATGCGGGACATGCGCGGGCGCTCCTGGGGGATCACGCGGCGGGCAGCTGGCCGGGTGCCCGCGCGCTGGCTTTCACTGTCACGCTACGCCTTTGTGAACGTTTGCACAAAGTCGGGCGGCCAGCCGGTGACCGGGCTGACCGGGACTTTGCCAGCGTTTTACGTCGCACCCCGGGGGCCGGGTGCTCGCGGGGCGCCGCCGGGATCCCGGCGCGCCACCGCTGAGCTCAGGCGGTCAGCGCGGCGCGGAGCCGCTGCTCGCTGACCCGCCAGAAATCGTGCTGCACGCCGTCGATGAGGGTGACCGGGATCATCTCCCCGTAGGCGCGCAGGTCTTCGTCGGAGTCGGTGATGTCCCGCTCCTGCCAGGGAACTCCGAGGTCGGCCGTGACGCGGGCGATGACCTCGCGCGCGTCTTCGCACAGGTGGCAGCCCGGCCGCGTGAGCAGTGTGACCACGTGTGCCCCGGCCCGGCCCGTTCCCGCCGCGCGGGCCTCACCGGGCCGGCCGGTCACCGGAGCCGCCGGGGCCCGGTTCCGCCGCCGATCGGCCCGTCCCCGGCGAGCGGGTCCCCGTACGGGCCGCCGTTGGCCATGGGGTAGGGATGCGCGCCGCTGCCCGCCAGCGGATCGCCGTTCGGCCGTGCGCTGGCCCGCGGGTACCGGTGCGGACCGCTGCCCGCCAGCGGATCGCCGTTCGGCCCGGCGCTGGCCCGCGGGTACCGGTGCGGACCGCTGCCCGCCAGCGGATCGCCGTTCGGCCCGCCGCCACCCCGGGGCCCGGCGCTCGGCGCCCGCAGGCCGTAACCGGGCTGGCCGAAGCCGGTGTCGTTGAGCAGGTCGAACCCGGTGTCCTGGAGCAGGTCGGAAACCGAGGGCAGCGGCGACACCTTAGCCTGCTGCAGGCCAAGTTCAATGATGTTGGTCGCGAGCACGAACGGCCGCCGGTCGGCCTCGAAGGCAAGGACGTAGGGCTGCCGCTTGTGCGCCTCGTACGCCTCCCGGTCACGGTGGACCTCGTAGAGGATCCGCTGCATGGGGGCGGACGGCACGGCGTGCACGATGTAGACGAGCGTGTCGGGCTCCTGGGACCGGACCAGCTTGACCACCTTCTTGGTCAGCTTGTCGAAGTCCTCCACGCGGTCTTCCAGCAGCGTGTAGATCGCGATCTGGCCGAACAGCGGTGGTGGCGGCTCGTGGCTGGCTGCGGCGCGGTCCGGGTGGTCGGGCCGGAACCCGCCCTGGTCCCGGTACCCGGAGTTCTGGAACGCGGGCTCATCGGCGTAGCCAGGGTCTCCCGGCAGGTCCGGGCCGTCCATGAGGCCCGTCTCGTCCAGGACTCCGGCCCGGCCCGGGAAGCCTGCCTGGTCACCGAAGTCGGGATCTTGCAGGTGCCCGGAGTCGTCGTCGAACTGCCCGTGCCCGTTGGCGCCGTGGTAGTCCCGGTCGTCGCTGGGCACCCGGGACTCGCCGTAGCGCGGCCGGTATATCCCGAACTCATCGTCGGCGGCCACCCGCCCGATTTCCCCGGTGCGCTCAGGGCCTCCGCTCCACGACCGCTGCAGGCCCCACTCGCCCGTCTCATCGGCGACGTCGTCGCCGGCTGCCTCCTGGCGCAGCTGGCCGAGCCGCACCCGGGCGGCCCGGGCACCCGCGAGCCAGGTGCAGGCCGCGGCGATGGCGCACAGCGGCGTGAACGCCGACGCGACCGGCAGCGACAGGCCCAGCAGCGCGATCACGCCGGGGACGGCCAGCAGGAGGGTCGCGATTCCGGCGGGCGCGGCGGCCGGGAACGCGTCCCGCCAGGCCGGATCGCGTCCCGGCCGGGAGGCGATCACGACCATCGTGACCAGCGCGACGCCCGCGGTGATCGGGGCCAGCACGAACTCGAGCAGCTTGTTGGGAACGATCTGGTAGTAGACCGTGGCCTGGGGCCAGGCCTTGCTGAAAGCTGCCGCGCCCAGCGGGTCGATGGCGAGGATGACGAGGGCCACGATCGCCACGGCGGCGAGGATCAGCCTCGCGGCGAACCTGGAGATGATGGTCCTGCCCGCCAGTTCGGTCAGCCCGAACGCGAGCGCGAGCGGCGCCAGGCCCTGGGCGCCGATTTCCATGGCCCGGAAGGCGATCGGCCCGAAGCCGAGGTCATAGCCGACGGCCTGCGCCGCCAGCGACACGGTGAGCCCGAAGATCGCCACCGTCCAGGCGATGAGCACGGTGTTGGGCGCCCGCAGGCAGCGCGAAACCAGCACGCCCGTGCCCACAGCGGCTATGAGCGTGCCGACGATCGCAACCAGGAAGTGAATAGACATTGCTGACTATGGTGCACGACGAAAGTCAAAGAATCAGCCGGAGTGCTGACCAGGCATCATAGCGCCAGCGTGCGGGCGCCACGCGACCGCACAGGGCGCCGCGGTCGCGGCGCTGCGCCGGTACTCTCGGGGGTATGAGGCTGCTGGCGGGACGGCGCCAGGGAAACGAGGCGGCCCTGGCCGGGGAGGCCTCGGCCGCGGCCGCCGAGGTTGAGCAGCCGCCGCCAGAGCCCGACCCGACGGCGGGGGCCTTCTTCGACGTCGACAACACCCTCATGCGAGGCGCGTCGATCTACCACTTCGCCCGGGGGCTCGCCGCACGCAAGATGTTCGGGCCGCGTGACCTGGCCCGGATGACCTGGGGACAGCTGTTCTTCCGGCTGCGCGGCGCCGAGAACTCCGACCACATCGACGCCGCCCGCCAGGCCGCCCTGGCCTTCGTGGCCGGGCACAGCGTCGCGGACATCGTCAGCCTCGGCGAGGAGATCTACGACGACACCATGGCCGACCGGATCTGGGAGGGCACCAGGGAGCTGACCCAGCGCCATCTCCGAGCCGGCCAGCGCGTGTGGCTGGTCACGGCCACACCGGTCGAGCTGGCCAGCATCCTGTCCCGCCGTCTCGGCCTCACCGGCGCCCTTGGCACCGTGGCGGAGACGGTGGGCGGCGAGTACACCGGGCGGCTCGTCGGCGGGCTGCTGCACGGCGAGGCGAAGGCCGCCGCGATCCGGGCGCTGGCCGCACGCGAGGGCCTGGACCTGTCCCGGTGCTCGGCCTACAGCGACTCGGTGAACGACATGCCGATGCTGACGCTCGTCGGCCACCCGCACGCGGTCAACCCCGACATGGGCCTGCGCGCGGAGGCCCGCGCCCGCGGCTGGCCGGTGCACGACTTCCGGTCGGGGCGCAAGGCCACCCTGATCGCCCTGCCCGTGGCCGCGGGCGCCGGCGCGGTCGCCGGCGGCGTGGCCGCGGGCTTCGCCCTGCACCGTCGCCACACCGGCGCCTAGCCCCCGTACCCTGCCGCCGCAGCCGCGGCCAGGCGGCCAAGCGCGGCCGCACCGCGGACACGCCAAGTCGGCCCTTGATGCATGAAAAGCCATCCTCACTGGGCCCGCACCGGGCGCCTATCCCGGGCCAGTGGCGGCGTAGATAACTTGACAGGCATATAGCTGGAGGAGCATGCTCGGGGATGTGATGGTGTTCGAGGTACTGGCCGAGCCCAACCGGCGGCGGATCCTCGATCTGCTCAGGGATGCCGAGCGTCCCGTGGGCGACCTGGTCGGCATCTTGCGGGTGAGCCAGCCGGCGGTGTCGAAGCACCTGCGGGTGCTGCGCGACGCCGGGCTGGTCGAAGCCCGGGTCGACGCGCAGCGGCGGGTGTACCGGGTCCGGGCCGAGCCGCTGCGCCAGCTGGACGACTGGCTCGCCCCGTACCGGGCGATGTGGCCGGCCCACCTGGACGCGCTGGAGTCCCACCTCGACGCCATGGACCCGTCCACCTGAGGAGGGCAGTGACGATGAACGCCAACGACAGCACCGGCACCGCCACGGGCGGCGCGAACGTCGGTGCGGGCAGCCGGGCCGGCGACCTCGAGCCGGCCGGTGACCTCTGGAGGCTCCGGTTCACCCGGGATCTGGACCACCCGCCGGAGCAGGTGTGGCGGGCGGTCACCGAGCCCGCGCACCTGGCCGCGTGGTTCCCGCAGCGGATCGTCGGCGAGTGGGCGGCCGGCGCCCCGCTCAGGTTCGAGTCCCCCGGCGGCGAGTTCCCGGCCTTCGACGGCGAGGTGCTGGCCTGCCAGCCGCCGTCGCTGCTGGAGTTCCGCTGGGGCACCGACGTAATCCGGTTCGAGATCATGCCGCACGACGGCGGGTGCACGTTCGTGCTGACCGACGTCTTCGGCGAGCTCGGCAAGGCCGCCCGCGACGCGGCCGGGTGGCACACCTGTGTCGACCTGCTCGAGCACCACCTGGGCGGTGCCGCCGCCCCGTGGGTGTCCGGAGAGCGCTGGGGCGAGGTACACCCCGGCTACGTGAGGAAGTTCGGCCCGGACGCGGCGACGCTGGGGCCGCCCGAACCCAGCTAAACGCCGCGGTCTAGGTGAACGCCGGCCCGCGCTCCACGAGGAGCTCGTCGAGCTTGTCCTGAATCGTGTCCCGCACCATGTCGGCCAGGTACGAGACGGCGTCGGCCGGGCCCGTCCCGTTGAAGCTGACGGCGTCCGTGGGCACGGGCGGGCAGAACTCGATGATCCAGTTGGACGGCAGCGGGACGGCGCCGATCGGGCCGAGCCACGGGAACAGCGGCGTGACCGGGAAGTAGGGCAGATTGAGCAGCTTGGCCATGCTCTTCGAGTTCCCGATCATCGGGTAGGTCTCCTCGGCCCCGACAATCGCGCACGGGACGATCGGCACGCCCGCCTCCATCGCGGTCGAGGCGAACCCGCCGCGGCCGAAGCGCTGCAGCTGGTACCGCTCCCGGAACGGCTTGCCGATTCCCTTGAAGCCCTCGGGAAACACGCCGACGAGTTCGCCCGCGGCCAGCAGCCGCCCGGCGTCGTCCCGGTCCGCCCGGATGTGCCCGCTCCGGCGGGCGAGATCGGACAGGAGCGGGATCTCGTAAAGCAGATCCGCGCTGAGCAGGCGGACATTCCGGTGCGCGGGGTGCTCGTCGAAGATGCCCGTCTGCAGCATGAGCGCGTCGAGCGGGATCACGCCCGAGTGGTTGGCCACCACCAGGGCCGCGCCGGACGCGGGCACGTTCTCGAGTCCGCGCATCCGCACGCGGAACCACTTCCGGTACAACGGCCGGTACAACGGCATCAGCACGCTGGCGTTGAGTTCGGGATCGAAGCCCGACTCGTCGGGCTCGGAGTCCCCCAGCATCCGGCGCCACACATAGTCCGCGGCGTCGGCAATCCGTTTCCGCAAGTACTCAGCCTGCCCGGGTCCGGGCTGGCTACTCACATCGCCTCCCCAGCGCAGCCGCCGTTCGGCGTGGCTCCCACATCGCCGCGGTCGGGGCCGTCAGCATCTGGGCCGCTGCCCGCAGGCCCGCGGCCGTTCGCGGCGGCGAGCGCCGCCGCCCGCCATCCGGGCCCGGCGCGTTGCTACTTCTTGTTCCTGCGCTGTACGCGCGTTTTGCGCAGCAGCTTGCGGTGCTTCTTCTTGGCCATCCGCTTGCGCCGCTTCTTGATGACTGAGCCCACGAGACCACCCTTGTTCTACACGCTGGATTACGGGCATGCTCACGCGCACACCCGCCGCACAGCGAGCGGCCGGGCACACGTCAATGAAACAGGTTACCCCGGTCGCGCCGGCTCCTGTCATCCCGGCCGCCCACAGCGCCAGATTGGCCGCCCGGCGGCTGCGCGCTTTCAGCCGCCGGCTGAAGACGCGCGCATTCAACTCGCTGCGACGAACGCATCCCTCAGGTACTGGTTAACCGCCTGCTCCGGTACGCGGAACGAACGGCCCACCCGGATCGCCTCCAGCTCACCAGAGTGAACAAGGCGGTAGACGGTCATCTTGGACACGCGCATGATCGTGGCCACCTCGGCCACGGTCAGGAACCTGACCTCGCTGAGCGAGGTAGTGTCTGCTGCCATTGATAGCCCTCTTCCAGCTGGCTGTGCGCGCCTAGCGAGATTCGACGCACCAGTCACGCCCGTCTCCAGCGTAAGTCCTGTGCGGAAAAGGGCAACCCGGCACGGCCCATCAATTCCCGGACGCCACAGCCAGCCTCAGGGCTACCGCCGGGCCCGGCGCCGCGCCCCGGCCGCCCGCACGGCGCTGACCTGCCCTTCTGCCCGGCACGAGCGCGGCCCTCCGCCCCGGCGCGGCCCGGGCTCTGCGCGACGGCCTTTTGCCAGCCAATTTCGTTATGGCACTGCTGCTTTTTCCCGCCCCGGAAAGCTGGTTGCGGGGAGGGCCGTGATCGGGTTATTGGCGGGCCGTAACAGGCCGCCGCTCACCCCCGGCCGAGCTCGCGGCCCCGGTCCCTGGCCGCCTCGATCGCGGCCAGGAACGCGGCCCTGACCCCGTGCTTCTCCAGCTCGCGGATGGCGTTGATGGTCGTGCCGCCCGGCGAGGTCACGGCCTCGCGCAGGATCACCGGGTGCTCACCCGATTCGCGCAGCATGGTGGCGGCCCCGTACACGGCCTGCTTCACCATCTCCAGCGCATTGCTGCGCGGCATGCCGAGCAGGATCCCCGCGTCGACCATGGCCTCGACCAGGAAGTAGACGTAGGCGGGCCCGCTGCCGGACAGCGCGGTCGCCGCGTCCTGCTGTGACTCCGGGATCCGCAGCACCTTGCCCACCGGGCGCAGCAGCTCCTCGGCGCGCCGCAGGTGCGGCTCCCCGGCGTGGGAGCCGGCCGAGATCACGCTCATCGCCTCGTCCACGAGCACCGGGGTGTTGGACATCACCCGGACCACGGGCACGTCCGCGCCGAGCCTGCCCTCGATGAACGACGTGGTAATGCCCGCGGCGGCGGAGATCACCAGCTGATCGCCGGTCACGCTGCCCGCGATCTCGTCCAGCAGCGCCGGCATGTCCTGCGGCTTGACGGTGATCACGAGCGTCTCCGCGCGCTTCGCGGCGTCGGCGGCGCTGAGCACCTCGATGCCGTACGCGTCGCGCAGCTGCTCGGCCCGCTCGCCGCGGCGCGCCGCGGCGATGACCCCGGCCGGGGCCACCACGCCGGCCCGCAGCAGCCCGGACATGAGCGCCTCGCCCATCTTCCCGGCCCCAAGGACTGCGATCACCTCAGCGAGCCTACCGGGGCCGGGCCGGGCCGGGCTCAGCGGCGCGTGGCCAGGGAGCGCAGGAAGAAGGCCAGGTTGGCCGGGCGCTCCGCGAGCCGCCGGACCAGGTAGCCGTACCAGTCCTGGCCGTAGGGCAGGTAAACGCGCACCTGGGCGCCGGACCGGGCCAGCCGGAGCTGCTCGGCGGGCCGGATGCCGTACAGCATCTGGTACTCGAAGCTGCCGGCGCTGCGGCGCGCCGCGGCGGCCCGCACCCCGGCGATCCTGATCAGCCGCGGGTCGTGGGTGGCGAGCATCGGGTAGCCGGGGCCGCCGAGCAGCACCCGCAGGCAGCGGGCGTAGCACCGGTCCACATCGGACTTGGCCGTGAACGCCACTCCCGCGGCGGCACTGTAGGCGCCCTTGCACAGCCGGACCCGCGAGCCCGCCGTGGCCAGCTCCCGGCAGTCTTCCGGGCTGCGCCGCAGGTAGGACTGGATCACGCAGCCCAGGTCGGGGAACTCCGGCCGGAGCTGGCGCAGGATCTGCAGCGTCTGATCGACCCGGGTATGGTCCTCCATGTCGATCGTGACCGTGGTGCCCGCTGCGCGGGCCGCCGCGGCGATCCTGGCGATGTTCTCGCGCGCTGTCTTCTCCCCGTGCTCGCGCAGCCCGAGCCCCACTGCGGTGGGCTTGACCGAGACCTCGGCCCGCCCTCCGCTGGCCAGGCCCGCCCCGTCCAGCAGGCCGAGCAGCCGCACGTACTCCTCGGTCACCGCGGTCGCCTGGTCCGGGTCGACGGTGTCCTCGCCGAGGTAGTCCAGGCTGACCAGCAGGCCATCGGCCTGCAGCCGGCGGGTCGCCCGCAGCGCGTCTTCTGCGGTATCCCCGGCCACGAACCTGGCCACGACATCGCGGGCCACGGGGGCGGTGGTCACGATCCGGCGCAGGGCCGGGCTGGCCGATGCGGCCAGCAGCGCGCGGCGCAGCACTGCGGTGAACCTCCAGGCAACGACGTTGTTTCCTGGCCGCCCAGGTTACTCGCGTGACCGGGTCAGACCTCCCCTCGGCCGCCGCAGAGTGACCTGGACGTTCGCCCCGGCGTCCGGCGGCACGATGACCTCCTGCGCGGCCGGGAGGCCGTCCGCGGCCAGCGTGGCGTCGACCGGCACCGTCCGCTTGACCAGGGCCAGCGCGATCGGCCCGAGCTCGTAGTGCCGCGCCGCCGACCCCACGAAGCCGATCACGGCCCCGTCGGCGGTCCCGGCGAGCGACACCGGGTCGCCGTGCGCGGGCAGCCGGTCCTCGCTCCCGTCCAGGTGCAGGAACACCAGGCGGCGCGGCGGATGGCCGAGGTTGTGCACCCGGGCCACGGTCTCCTGGCCGCGGTAGCAGCCCTTGCTGAGGTGCACCGCGGTCTCGATCCAGCCGACCTCATGCGGGATCGTGCGCTGATCGGTGTCCAGCCCGAGCCGCGGCCGGCGGGCGGCGATGCGCAGCGCCTCAAAGGCCCACATGCCCGCGAGCACCGCCCCGCGCGCCTGCAGACCGGAAGCGAAGGCAGGCAGCCCGTCGCGGGGAACAACAAGATCCATCCCGTACGCAAGGCCGAAGCTGGCGGCCGCGCTCTCGGCCAGCGCCGGCCCGGCGTCCGGTCCCATGAGCGTGACGACGGCGAACTCGTCCGTCACGTCGGCGGGGTCGACCCGCAGCATGAACCGCATGGACTCGAGGAACTCCAGCAGCGCCCCGGCCGTGCCGGGCTCGACGTGCGCCCACAGGTGCGTTCCGTCGTCGGTCAGCGTGAGGTGATGCTCGATGTGCCCGTTCGGGCTGAGGATCAGGGCCTCGGTCGCGGTTCCTGGCGCGAGGTTCTCCAGGGCCTGCGTGGTCAGGCTGTGCACCCAGGACAGCCGGTCCGGGCCGGCGATCCTGATCACGCCGCGGTGCGAACGGTCGACCAGGCCCAGGGATTCTGACAGCGCCCGCTGCTCGGCGAACGGGTCCCCGTAGTGCGCGGCGACCCCCGTGTCGGGCCCGTCGGCGGGGACCGCCCCTGGCGTGCTCAGCAGTGGGCTCTGGGCTGGCGGGCTTTGCATACTAGCCAGGCTATGCGCTCTCGGTGCCCGGGGCGGCGGGGCCCTCCGCCGCCGGGGTGTGCCCGGCCGCGCGGCAGTTCCGGCAGGTGCCGAACACGGTCAGGTGACCTACATCGGTCTCGAACCCGTGCTCCTCGTACAGCGCGGTGACCAGCGGGCCGGCGGCCTCGGGCGCCAGCTCGGTCACCTGGCCGCACTCGCGGCAGACCAGGTGCACGTGCTGCGCCTCCGCGGCCAGGTGGTAGCGGGGCGCGCCGTGGCCGAGATGAGTGTGCGTCACCAGGCCCAGCTGCTCGAGCAGTTCCAGCGTGCGGTAGATGGTCGAGACGTTCACTCCCTGCGCCGTCTGGTGCACCTCGGCGAAGATCTCCTCGGGCGAGGCGTGGTTCAGCCTGGTGACGGCCTCAAGGACGAGCTGGCGCTGCGGGGTAACGCGGTAACCACTGGCCCTGAGCGTGGCGTCCCACGTCTGCGACATAAGCCAAGTCTAGTTATCCGGCTCCGGCAGCGCTCCGATCCTGAGCGCGCTCCGCCCTGGCAAACTTGCTTGCCTCCGTGCCGCGCTGTGACGTAGCGTCCTTGCTAACGCGGGAAAGGAGGTGGTCCAACAGTATGCATAGATGTCGGACTCGCGAGGTGGCTGTCAGCTAGCCGCCGTCCCGTGTAGCGCCTCAGCGACCAGCTGGGACGTCTATCACCGGCCAGCACAGGTTCGGCACCGTGAGGTGCCGTCCGGTGGGCGCCGCAAGGCGGCGGTCGGCGAGTACACGGCAGACACCGGACCCCCGGGCTGACCGGCCCTTGTCCAGCCGGTCCCCGTGGCGGGTTCACCTCCGTCTCGCGGAGCGCAACGTACGTTGCCGCGAAGCATGCCCCATGGCGTGCCGCAACTCCGTGAACCGGTCCCAGGTGGCCCCCGCGGGAGGCGCCCGGGGGCTTCTTCTGTTCTGGCCCGTGACGGCCCGGGTGTGCCTCCGGCCAGGCCGGATAACGGTCTGGCAAAGTCCCGGAGAATCCGTAAATCATGGCCCTTCCTGCGAAGCGCCCCCGTTATGGTCTGTGCCGGGGTCTTGTCCATTTGGAGCAAATCTCCGAACTGCCCTGACTGCCCGCATCGCTGGGCACCCGGGCTGCCTAGCGGCAAGCGAGCAGGAGGGACCAACCGGACATGCGCAAAAACCTGCGAATGGCGGGGACATTGGCTGCCGCGGCAGCGGTTGTGCTCATGGTCGGCGGATTCACCAGCCGGCCTGCGGTCGGCGGCACGGCCGCCCAGCCTGCGGCCGCGGCCGTAGCGAAGATCCGCCCCGGCGGCCTGCTGGTCCGCACCACGCCCAAGGCGGGGTCGAGCGCGGCCAGGGAGGCGGCCGGGATCGCCAACGCCATCGAGTCGACCAACTGGGCCGGCTACGTGTCACACCAGGCGAATGTCTCGTTCCGCCAGGTGGAGGCCACCTTCTTCGTGCCGTACCTGAACTGCACGGTGTCTCCCGGCGGTACCACGCCCACGGCGTCCTCGGCCTGGGTCGGCATCGACGGCTTCACCAGCGGCACCGTCGAGCAGGACGGTATCGAGGCCGACTGCAACGGGGCCACGCCCAGCTATTCGGCCTGGTACGAGGTGTTCCCGGCGGCCGAGGTGACGAGCAGCATCACGGTCAGCCCCGGTGACTCGGTCACCGCCCTCGTCGCCTACAGCAAGGCGACCCAGAAGTTCCGGATGACCGTGACCGACAACAACAATGGCCAGCACTTCAGCGTGACCAAGGTCTGCGGCCCGGCCACCTGCAAGCGCAGCTCGGCCGAGGTGATCAGCGAGGCCCCGTCCGAGGTGTCCGGCACCACCGTGACCCAGCTGCCACTGGCTGACTACGGCGCGGAGAGCTTCGCCAGCGTCGCGATCACCAACACCTCGGGCTTCACCGGCGGGTTCCGGTCCGCCCGGTGGGGCGCGGCCCGGGTGATCCAGGTCGGGGCCACCAGCGGCAACGTGATCGGGCAGCCCACCACGCTGCACGGCACCATCTTCGACAACTACTGGCTCGGGGAGATCTGACACCAGGCGGCCGGCACAGGTGGGGCGGGGCTATCAGCCCCGCCCCACTTACCGTTCAGCGGCCTATCCGACGCGCTTGAGCTGGGCCGAGACGTGGGCTTGCAGGGGCTGGCCCACGGCGGCCATGTCGTAGGCGTAGGCCAGGTCAGGACCGACCAGGCCGTAGAGCCTGCGCCCGGCCGTGACCTCCTTGGCCGTGGCGGTGCGCACGACCGCATCGGTGGCCATCTCGATCTTTGTCCCGGTCACCTCGCCCAGGTAGATCTCGGTGATCCCGGTCGGGTGCGCGAGCACCACCTCGAGCTCACCGTCCGGCTGCGGCCGCCAGAAGCCGGTCTCCACGGCCAGCGGTCTGCCGATGTTCCCCTCGTCGTCCAGCAGCCAGGTCCGGCTGGAGTAGATCAGGTACGGCTTGCCGTTCTGGCTGAACGCGATCTCCTGGCCGAACTGGGCACTCTCGATCGTCGGGTAGCCGACCACCCCGGCGCCCTCCCAGCGGCCAAGCAGAAAGCTCAGCGGGGCCAGGGCGGGATGCGGCTCGGGCTCACCGGTGACGCCCGGAGCGGCGTCCGGCGTCTGCGCGCTGTCCATCACGACAGCGTAGGACGCCGCGCTGGCCGACCGAGCAGGCCCCCGGAGGCTAGGAGTCGCCCGGCGGCCGCGGCCCGCCCGCGGCGCCCGCCCGGTACAGCTTCAGCGCCAGGATCGCGCAAAGCACCGCGACTGCGGCGAACGCCGCAACCAGGACGATCCCGCTCAGCACGCCCTCCATATCGCGGAGTGTAATTCCCCCGGCCCCTGAGGCCGGGCATCATCGCCCGGGCGAGTCGTGTGCCGCCCCCTCCGGGAGAGTCGCACCCCTGGCTCGCGTACAAAAATGCCGTGCACCCTGACCTAAGCCGTACATAAGTGAGGCGGCCCGGATAGTTGCCAGCTCCAGCAGTCTCACGGAACGTCCGATCCAGGAGGTGGTGCGCGTGACGGGCCAGCACCTGGTTCTGCTGCTGTGGACGGTATGGCTGGTAGTCGCGCTGGTGTCCATCGGCGGCAGGCCCGGAGTTGCCCTGCTCCTCGTGGTCGGAGGGCTGGGCCTGGGCCTGGTACTGACCGGCCTGGTGAGCTGGCGCGCGTATCTCATCGCCGCGCTGGCGGTACACGTGCTGGCCGCCGCGTTCCGGGCCTTCGCGCAGCTGGCAGCGGTCCAGCCCTCGGCTCCGCTGCGGGACAGACCGCCGCTGGTGATTGCGGCCGCGGTCCAGCCCGGGCCACACGCGCCCGCGGCTTCGGCCCGGCACAGGTCGCTGGGCGCGCTACCGGCCTCTGTGCAGCGCTGGCCGTTGCAGGTGCTCGCGGGTTCCGTGTCGCTGGCCGGCGTGATCTGGCTGCTGATCCTGCGCCCGTCCGTCCACTGGCTGTACAGGGCCGACATCCCGATCATGATCGGCACGGTCGCGCTGCTTGTGCTGGCCGAATACGGGTGCTGGCGGTTCTATAAGTACCTGGACCGCCGCCTCGCGGAGACGGCGAGACAGCTGCAGGAGGAGCGCCAGCAGCGCCAGGACAACGACAAGCGGAGCCATGAGCGAAGCGAATGGCTGGAGAAGCGGCTCGAGCTAGCGGAAGCCGGCATAGCGCAACGGCGGGACGAGCTGGGGCTGGCGCAGGCTGATCTGCGCCGAGCGCAGGAACGGCTCGGCCAGGCGCAAGCCGAGCTGCACCAGGCCCACGGCGAGCTCGGGCAGATGCAAGCCGTGCTCGGCCAGGCCCAGGGCGAACTCCGCCAGGTGCAGGGCAGTCTCCGTCCAAGCCAAGGACAGCTCCCCCCGGCACCCGGCGAACAGCCCGCAGCATCCGACGAACAGTCCTCACCCGGCGAACAGCCTCCGGCGCCGGGCGAGCCTCCTCCGGCGCCGGGCGATCGCGCTGAGACCGAGGACGCGTCCTCGCCGCCGGAGCGAGGTGAGGGCGATGCCCAGGCCTGGTACCGCGCTCCGGGCGACGTCCAGGCGTGGGCGGAATCAGCCCGGGTGGCCGATGCGGAGACGATCCGTGTCGAGCTGATCAGGGTGGCCAGGCTGAGGCCGGACCCGGGCAGCCAGGCCGTGCGGCCGGGCATCGTGATCGAGCGGAGGACGGATACGTTCTCCCGGAAGCCAGGCGAGACGGTCGGCGAGGCGATCGGGAGAGCCGAGGCACATATCGGCCGGGGGATCGAGGCAGCCGCATCCCAGTACGCGGCTCAGGCCATCGGCGATCCGCTCTGGAAGACCGTGAGCGAGCGCTGGGCCGCGGACGGCTCGGCCGGCATCGACGCGGCCGCCGGGACCGTGACCGACTTCGACGCCTACGTGCATAACCTCCTGCTCGGCAGGCCGGTGCGGCAAATAAGCTTCGAGCTGGGCCTGCCCGGACCGATACCGGCCGTCCTCGGCGGAGTGGCCGGCGCCGTCGAGCTGCCGGCCGACCGCCCGCTGGATACGGTGGCCCGGGTCATCCAGGTGGGCGGGATCGTGGTGGGCGTGATGTCCGGCCATCCCGTCCTGGTCAGCGCCTGCTTCAAGTCACTCGTCCACGACAAATTCATCGGTGCCCTGCGAGCAGGCATCGAGAGAACCTTCAGCACCCCTGACGCCTCCCTGATGAGGGAGCGGACTGCGACGGACCCGGCGGCAGGCCGGGCGGCGGTCCAGCGGGCCGCGGAACGAGATGCCGCCGCCTGGCAGGCACTGGAAACCCGGGCGCGAGAAGCCGCGCACCAGCCGGAACGCGGAACCGCAGCACGGCAGGCACCGGCTCCGGGACCAAGGGAGCGAGAAGCGGCCCGGCGGGAAGCCGAGCGGATAGCAGCGGAACGCCAGGCACGGCAGACCGCCGAACGCGCCGAGGCCGTTCGGCGCGAGGCCGCCCGGTTCCGCCACAACCCGCACGATCCGCCTGACCGGCACGGGCCGGCGACCGGCCCCAGCATCTCGCCTTTCAGGTAGAGGCACGACCGCCCCGGTCCATCGGTCAGTCCGGGGTGGCACAGACGCCAACGCGGGCCATCGCAGTGGACATTAATGCCGCAAAGCCGAAACCGCTTTCGACCCGTACTGACCGCACGGCGTAACCAGCGCGATCCCGGTCGCATGCATGTCGCGGAAAAGCGGACGATCTGCCGGGCGCGCCGCGTTCTCAACGTGCCGGTACATAAGTAACATGCCCACGTCCCCGTACATAAATAAGTCGCCTTGGTTAGTTGTCAGCCTTGGCGCGCGCGCGGAACCTCGCGACTAAGGGGGTGGTACGAGTGACAGGTCAACACCTGCTTCTTTCGCTGTGGACGCTCTGGATAGTGTTCGCCCTGGTTTCAATCGGCGACCTGCTGGGCGTCATCCTGGCTGTGGTATTCGGCCTGCTGGGCGCCGGGCTGGTTCTCACCGGCCTGGCGAGCTGGCGCGGATATGTCATCGCCTGGCTAATAGTGGACGTGCTCGCGGCCGGGTACACGGTCGCCGTGCTGCGTCGGTGGGTGCGTCCGCCCTCTGGGCGGCTGTGGTTGCGGCCGCTGTGGAGCTGGGCACAAATCCCGTTGCTGCAGACGATCTTCGGCTCGGTCTCGTTCGTCGGGCTGATCTCCGTGCTGTATCTGCGCCCGGCAGTTCCCTGGAAATACCGCGTCGATATCTGGCTTATGCTCCTCGTGGTCATCGTCGTTGTGGTGGCGGAAACCGCGCTTCTCCCGGTCTCGTGGCGCTTCACGCACCATGTGGAAGACCCGGACCAGGTGACGCCGGAACCGGAGATGGTACCGGCTCCCGTGGGGTCGGAACAACCAGACCCGGTCGAGGCGGAACGGAACCCGGCGGGGCAAGAATCGGGCATCGCTCGCACCACCGGCGACACGATGGAGGGTAAAGTGGTTGCCCCTGGACAGGCCCTGGATACGGAAGCGGAGAATCGTAAACTAATTCACGGGCTTGAGTTTCGTTTGGGTAATGTGGAGGACTTTCTCCGGCACCAGCAGGCCCACGATGGGGATGCACACGCACCTGCACATAGCGTGCTGGACAGTGGGGCGAGCGATCCTCCGATATGGTTTTGCGCCTCGAACCCGGTTCGGTCTTGGGCGGAATCGGATGAGTTGGCGGCTGGCGCGATCAAACTCGAGTTCTTCAGAATCGCCAGGCTGACTACGCGCCTGGAAGACGCCGGTATGGCTGAGCGGGCGGTGGGCGTCAACAGCATGGCCGGCCGGGTGGTGGGCATCGCCCTCGAGCGCAGAATGCTGCCGGTCTCACCTGAGCCAGATGAAACGGTCAGCCATGTGATCACCAAGGCTGTCGAGACGCTCAGTCACGAGATCGACGCGAACGCCGCCGCGCCGGGCCCGTCTCAGGCGGTCAGACCATCAGACTGGGAGGTTGTGAGCGCGCGCTGGGTTCAGGCCGGCTCGGCTGGCCTCAGCACAGGCACCAGAACCGTGGACGACTTCGGCGTCGGCCTGAACAGCATCCTCCACAGCCAGCCTGTGGGACGGGCCTTCTCCTGGCACGCACCGGGGTCGGCGGCGGTTGTGATCGGAAAGGACGCAGACACCAGGCAAATCCTTCAGCTCGGGGGGATCGTGGTGGCCGCTAGAGGAGGCCAGCCGACTCCAGTCAGCGCATGCTTCATGTCACTGGCTCGCGACGAATTCACCCGAAGCCTGGCTGCGGGGATCGCCAGAGAATTCGGCAAGATCGGGCTGTCCCATGCGCCGACGCAGTCGAGCAGGCACAAGCAGGCCGGCTAGAGCATGACCGGGCTGGCTGGGCCGCTGCCCGCGGCGACGTTCAGTCCAGTTTGTCACCTTTATGGCCCCAGCTACCCATCACGGCGGCCTCGGGAGCGTGATCGATGTGAGTTTGCCGCACACCTGGCTACAGCAAACTCGCATCGATCATGACCGGGGACGGCCAGCGGCGGGCCTGAGCGTGACCGGCGGGATCCAGGAGGCAGGCGCGACACCTGAGCAGACCGCGGCTCCGTGACCGGTGCTCTAGCGGAGGGAGCGGCGGGCGGGGGTCTCAGTGCTCCGCACTGGGGTCGGTGGCTGAGTTCTGCTGCCAGGCGGAGATCGCCTCGGCCTGCTCGGCCGCTGGGGCAGGCACGGGGAGCGGCGTGCCGCGGTCGCGGTCGCGTCCGCGGTGGGAAACCATCACCTGCCGGTGGTAGTCCTCCAGCGTGAGGGCGAACTCCGGGTTGTGGTACGGCCTGCCGTCCACGACCGGCCCCTCCGCGCCGTCGATGATCGCGGTGACGTCCTCGCCGGTGATGGTCTTGTGCAGCTCCAGCGCGTGCGCGACGGCCAGCACGTTGGCGCGTTCTTGCTGCAGCAGCGTGCCGGTGCGCTCCGCGAGCGCGCTGAGGTTGCCCTCGGCGCGCTTGCCGAGCGTGGTCTCGAAGACGGCGCGATCCTGGCCGTCGGCGACCGGGTGCGCGTCCATCGGCGCCGGGGTGACGGCGTAGGAGCCGTACTGGCCGCCCATGCCCCACAGGCCTTCCATGGCCAGCGCGATCCTGGTCGCGTTCTGCAGGTCGCCGGAGACGCCGGACGAGGAGTCCCCGTCGAAGAACATCCGCTCGCCGACCAGCGAGGCGAGGCTGACCATGATGTCGGCCTCGTACTCGTTGCGCCAGGAGGTGAACTGCTCCTCGATCGGGATCGGCTTCACGAAGCCGAGGTAGTCGGCGCCCTTCTGGATGGTGGCCGTGTCGATGACGTTACGCTTCTGCACCCGGTAACTCACGACCGCGTGACAGGCCTCGTGTAGCGCGACGGCGTGCCGCTCGCGCTCGATGTACTCGACGCCCTCGGACGGCCCGACGCTCTTCAGCAGCTTGGCCTTCAGCACGTCGGTCCAGACGATGGTGTCCCGGCCGTCGCGCAGCGCGACGATCAGCGACTCGTTGACGAGGTCCTTGATGGTGGCGCCGGTGGCATACGGCGTAATTGTGGCCAGATGATCCACTTGCTCGGGCGTAAGGGCACACTTGACCTTGGAGAAGTAGCCCTCGTAGGTACGGCGGCGGCCTTCCTTCGACGGGTAGCCCACCCGGTACACCCGGTCCAGGCGGCCGGGCCGCAGCAGCGCCTCGTCCAGCGCGCTGGGCATGTTGGTGGCCATCATGATCAGGATCCGGTACTTCGGCGGCGGCTTGGGGCGCATGCCGAGCGTGCGCCGGACGATCCGGTTGAAGAACCCGCGCGGCTTCTTCAGGCCGGACATCTCGGTCAGCAGGGCCTGCAGGGTGCCCATCCCGCCTCCGCCGCCGCCCATGCCGGGGATCATCTGCCGGAACCGGCCCGGCGGCCGGGGCGCGGGGGACGCCTTCAGCGCCTCGGCGAACAGCGCCGCCTGGGTGTCCTCCGACAGGTAGCAGAACCCGTGGCAGGCCTCGAGCTGGGCCTTCGGGCTGAAGTTGCCCTGGCCGCCCACGGAGCCGCCGCGGTTGCCCAGGGAGTCGGCCTCATCGAAGAACACGATCACCCCGCCGTACCGCACGGCCAGCTTGCGCAGCCTGCGGAACAGCGACTTGACCTTGAGGATGCCGACCCCGAAGAACATGTTGATGAACGCGCCGGGGTCCACGAACACGTACGGCTTGCCGGTCTCGCCCGCGACCGCCTCGGCCATCAGTGTCTTGCCTGTGCCCGGCGGCCCCCAGAGCAGGATCCCGCCCGGGACGTAGCCGCCCTTGGCCTCGATCGCCTCCGGGTCCTCGAGGAACAGCATGTTCTCCTTGACCCGCTCGAGCACGTGGTCCTGGCCCCACACGTTGGAGAACCGGGTCGAGATGTCGTCGGGGAAGTAGACGTCGACCCCGCCCTTGGACATGAACCAGAAGATCGCGACGAACTGCAGGATGCCCAGCGAGACGATGGCCATCACGTAGAGGATGATCGGCAGCGCGTGGATGATCGTGCCGGGCAGCAGGAAGAGCCCGCGCACGGGCGTGGTGTGATACGCCTTGCCCAGGATCAGCGCCAGCAGCGCGATGCAGAACAGCCACTTCAGCACGCGCGCGATCCGGAACCTGGTCCAGTCGCTCAGCCGGTGGCTGCCCCGGTCGATGCGTCCGAAGACCCCCCGGCTCCAGAACCGGTAGTAAGCCCCCCAGTGCTCGGCCACGATGAAGTGCAGCTGGCGCAGGACCTCCAGGCCAATCAGCACGAGGAGCCAGGCGCTCTTGGTCACCTGCTCCCTGGCCGCGTCCTTGAACCCGATGATCGGGTCGTTGGCCATGTCCGACCACACCAGCACCAGCCAGAGCAACACCAGCAGGAGGAGGAACTTCACCCGGTCCCAGAACACGAGCGGCTTGCGGGTGGGCCGGTCGGAGTCCCGCAGACGTTCGGTGTGGACGTAGACGGGCTGGCCGACCTGGCCGGTTTCCCCGCCTGACTTCCTGGACCGGGACCGCATCAGGACCCTCCTCCTACCGTGAATGATCCGACGACCTGGGAGATCTGAGGGTAATGAGCGGTGAAGCAGGTCGCCGAGCAGTGCACAAGCAAGAAGTAGAGCTTGGTTGTGTCGCTGTTGGTCATCACCGTCAGGTCGAAGGTTTCTGGCGTGGTGCCGAGGTCATAGTTGAATATCTCGCGAATACCGCGATAGTTGTGTGCGTTCGTGACCACCTGGTCATTGAGCAGCGCGAAGCCGGAAAGCTCGGCGTGCGCTTGGGACGCGGCCTTGCGGGCGGTGGCCGTCACCGGCAGCAGCAGGTCCCGCATGCTGTTGAAGGACATGTCGTTGCGCTCGGCCGCGGACAGCTGCAGCACGCTCGCGTAGGCGACCGGCTGCGTCGTGGCGGCGAAGACGTGCTGGACCGATGGCTTGCTGTTGTCCTCGAAGGCCCGGGACCA
Source organism: uncultured Actinomycetota bacterium (assembly GCA_963844655.1). GTDB lineage: Bacteria > Actinomycetota > Actinomycetes > Streptosporangiales > Streptosporangiaceae > JASHPR01. The sequence goes on from CAWJPA010000004.1 coordinate 1,424,569, forward strand.
CAGGTAAGCGCCGTCCTGGGACGACGGACCCTGGGCCTTCTCCAGGCTGGACTGGCTGACCTGGCGCCAGCTCGGCGGTACCTTGAAGTAGGCGTTGTCGCTGGAGTCGGCCACGTACGTGTACTGAGGAGCCGCGCATCCGGCGACCACCAGCCCTGCTATGAGTAGCGCCGCGATTCGGTAGAGATGCCGCAGGCCCACTGGTGCCCTTCCCCGGTCAGAGTTCCCTCCACCGGTTCACGAAAGGTACGTCTCTCAAGTTCACGAAAGGTACTTCTATCGAGTATGGGGGCCAGAGGGCCCGGAGCGCCAATGCGGCTTTCCGGGGTCCTGGCCGGGTCCCTGGCCCGCTGACCCGCGGATCCTGGACGTCCGCGTTAGGCTGCGGACATGGCTTCCCGTTCACTCGTGGTCAAGGTGACCGCGGGCCGCGATGACCAGGAGCGCTGCAACCAGGCCCTTACCGTCGCCGCCACGGCGGTGGCGAGCGGGCTGCAGGTTTCCCTCTGGCTGACCGGGGAGGCGGCCTGGTTCGCCCTGCCGGAGCGCGCCGACGACGTCAGGCTCCCGCACGCGGCACCGCTCGCCCAGCTGCTGGCCAAAGTTCTCGACGAGGGAACAGTAACCGTCTGCACACAGTGCGCGTCACGGCGTGACATCACCGCCGATGACACGATCAAGGGAGTCCGCATCGCGGGCGCGTCCACGTTCCTGGCCGAGATCATGGCCGACGGCGCCCAGGCGATCGTGTACTGATCTCGCTGGCCGGCCGGTCTTATCCCGGCACGGCGGCCAGCCGCTCCTCGCGGAGCCTGCGCGCCCAGTCCTCGTCCTCCCCGGACAGCGGGACCAGCGGGCCCACGGCCCAGGAGAGCAGCAGGTCGGCCAGGCCGGGATTGCGGACGAGCGCGGGGCCGTGCAGGTAGGTGCCGAGGACGTGCCCGGCGTAGGTCCCTTCGGTACCGTCGCCGTTGCCCACGCCCACGGTCACCCGGGCCAGCGGCCGGACGCCCGGGCCGAGCGTGGTCACGCCCTGGTGGTTCTCGAACCCGGTGAGCCGGGGCACGCCGAGCTCGGGATCGACGTCGGCGACGATCTCACCCACCCCGCGGCGTTCCCCGCGGCCGCTCCAGATATCGAGGATGTCCAGGCCCTGAACGGGCTCGCCGTCGATGCCGCCGAACTCGGTGCCCAGTACCTGGTAGCCCGCGCAGACCGAGAAGACCACGGCCCCGGTGGCGGCCGCCGCGCTGAGCCCGCCGTCGGCGCGCAGCCGCTGCGCCGCGAGAATCTGCGGCAGGTCCTCGCCGCCGCCCATCAGGTAGATGTCGCCCGAGCGGGGCACCGGCTGGTCCGCGTTCACCTCGATGGCCTCGGCCTCGATGCCGCGGAGCCTGGCCCGGCGCTGCAGCACGAGCAGGTTGCCGCGGTCGCCGTAGGTGCTCAGCAGGTCAGGGTAGACCCACACCAGCCGGAGGCGGCTCGGGCGGTGGTGCCGGCCAGGGCGGGAGGGCCCGGGCCGGTCGCCCTCCTCCGGTCCTGGCGCGCCATGCCGGGGACTGGTCATCGGCCTGCGCTCCTCACTGGGCCCGGCCCAGGGCGGTCCTGATCTGCTGGAACGCCGTGTAGTTGGCGATCACGTCCAGGGGGCCTGGCGGCACTTGCTTGATGGCGTCGTCCACGCCGTCGGCCAGCCCGAACGGCACCTCGTCCGCCTCCAGGCGGACCGCGAGGTCGAGCCTGCGCTCGCCGGCGATGAGCACGGGACGGCCGCGCAGCACCCGGTAGTCCACGTCCCACAGCCAGGACGTGTCCCGGCCGTCCGGGCCCTGCGCGTTGACGGCCAGGAGCACCGGCGCCGGGCCCGGGGTCAGCACGTCGAACGCCTCCAGCCAGCCCGCCGGGTTCTTGGCCAGCAACAGCCGCAGCTCCCGGCCGTGCCGCTCCAGCCGCGTGTACCGGCCGGCCACCGAGGTCACCTCGCGCAGCCGCGGCAGGGCCAGGTCCAGCTCGGCGCCGAAGAACTCGCCCACGGCCAGCGCGACGACCGCGTTGGCGCGGTTGGCCCGCCCGGGCAGGGCGAGCTGCAGCTCCCGGACCTGGCCGGCGGAGTCGATGACCGTCTCACCGTCCAGCACCCACGTGGTCGCGGGCCGGCCGAACCCGCACTCGCCGCACCGCCAGCCGAGATCGTCCCGGCGCAGGTGCGATCCGCACTGCGGGCAGCACCAGGAGTCCTCGTGCCAGCGCTGGCCGGCCGCGACCCAGGTGACCCGGTCCGCGGTACCCGCGGCCCAGGCGATCAGGGGGTCATCCGCGTTCGCGATCACGTGGCAGCCCCTGGCGTCCGCCAGCGCCTCCCGCCAGCGCCGCGCCACCAGCCAGATCTCGGCCGCCCGGTCCATCTGGTCCCGGCTCAGGTTCAGCAGCGTGACCACCCGCGGGCTGGTCGCCTCCATCACGGCGGGCAGGTACCGCTCGTCAACCTCAAGGACGCCGAACGGGGCGTTCGGCGCGCGGCCGAGCGCGGACGCCAGCCCGGCCTCCATGTTCGCGCCGAACGCATTGGACGCGACCGACTGGCCCAGCGACTCGAGGGCCGCGGTGATCAGCCTGGTCGTCGTGGTCTTGCCGTTGGTCCCCGTGACCAGCACGATCTGGCGGTCGGCGGCCAGGATCCGGAGCAGGTCCGGCTCCATCCGCAGGCCGAGCACACCGCCGATCACGGAGCCGTCGCCGCGGCCGGACAGCCGTGACACCCGTCCCGCGGCACCGCCGATGGTGGTAGCCAGTTTGGCGCGGAGCGGAAGCTTCCCCATGGCCGCCGATGCTATATGGAGGCCGGGGCCGCGGAGGGCGCCGATGCGGCGACCTGGTCGTCGCTGCCGACGATGAACCGGCGCGGCCAGGACAGCACCGACTCGAGCCAGCCGGCGATCCCCATCTCGCCGGCGGCCTGCCTCAGCTGCCCGCGGTGGCTGACGCCGATCACGACGGCGGCCAGGTCATCGACGAAGCCCCGCTGCTCGTCCTCGCCGAGCAGCACGGTCCAGGCGGGCTGCCGGTTGCGGGCCAGCTCCATCGAGAGCGGGTGCCTGCGCAGCCCGCTGACCCGCTGCCCGACCCGGACGTCCGCCCGGTCGGCGAGGCCGTCAAGAGGGTAATCGAGCCGTGGCGCCGGGCCGAACGGGTCTGGCGGGCCGCTGCCCAGCGGGCAGACCCGCTCGACCTCGTGCAGCCACTGCACCTGCGGGATCACCCAGTCGGGACCGGGCGGGGCGCCGGCACCCGACCCGCCGTCCAGGAGCCTGAGCGCGGTGGCGGCGACCGCGGCGGCCAGCTCGGCCGGGTCGAAGCGGGCCCTGATGACCAGGGCCCGTCCCTGCAGCGACCGGTCCACGGCCGTGGCCAGCAGGCACTCACGCAGCCGCGGCTCGAGCCCGGACCAGCGCGAGCGCAGCGCCGCGGGCACCACGGGCAGCGGCCGGTTGGTGAGGAACGCGAGCACCAGCGCCTCGGCCCAGATCCGCACCCAGGCGTCCTCGGGCGAATCGGCGAGCAGGTCGGCCGCGCGCAGCTCGAGCAGGTTGCAGGCGCGGCCGGACACGCAGACCGGGCCGCAGGCCGCCGAGCGCCTGCCGCGGACCGGGATCAGGGAGCCGCCCACGGCATCCGGCGCGTCCTCGGCGGCGGGCCTGGCCTGCTCCCTGGCCCCCCCGAACGGGACCCGGATCCGCAGCGGCCGGTCCATCCCGTCCGCGAACACGGCGGCCACGCCGGGCCGCAGCGAGACCACCTGGCGCGACTGGTCCTCGTCCAGGTTCATCGCCGCGCCCACGACCTGGCGGTCGTCGTGCGCGGGCAGCCGGTGCACCACCTTCAGCGCGGTGTTCTTCACCACGTCGGGGACCAGCTTCGCCGGGATCTGCTCCACGACCACGATTCCCTCGCCGTAGGCGCGGATCTCGGCCAGCAGGCTCGCGAACAGCTCGACCGCGTGCGCGCTGGCGCCCTCCCGGCCCGCGCGCAGCAGCCGGTGCGCCTCCTCGATCACGATCACATGCGCGAGGCCGCTCACCGGGGCGCTGCGGGCCCGCAGCCGCAGGTGCTCCACCAGTCTGATGATCAGCGTTCCGATCAGGAACGCCTTGTCCTCGTCGTTGGCGACGTCCTCGATCGCGAGCACCACGTTGCGGCGCATCAGCTCCGCGATGTCGGCCGGATGACCGCCTTCGAAGAACCGGCCCGCCGAGCCGGTCCGCAAGCTTCGCAGCCGCACGTCAACAAAGCCGCGCACGTCGGCCCGCAGCTCCCGCCCGTAGCCGACGTCCTCGATCACCTCCAGCGCCGCGTCCTGCAGCTGGGCCAGGGTCGGGACCGCGGGCGGGGCCGCCGCGCCCGGCCGGCCGCGCCGGTCACCGGATCCCAGCCGCAGCCCTCGTAGGCCCGCTGCAGCGCCTGGGAGATGATTTGCGGGAACGGCTCCCTGGCCTCGAACGCGGCCAGGAACAGCGCCCGCACCGTGTCGATGTGGGCCTGCACCGGGTAGCCGGGCTCGGGTTCCAGCGGGTTCACCGACAGCGGGACCGCGGCCGGGTCGGACGGGTTGATCACCGTCACCCGGCCGGCTCCCGCGATGCGGCCGGCCATCGCCGCATACTCGGACTTGACCGGCTCGATCGCCAGCCACGGCACACCGGACCTGGTCAGCTGCTCCAGCATGTGCCGGACCGTCTGCGACTTGCCGGATCCGGTCGCGCCGGTGACGAACGCGTGCCGGTTCACGGTGGAGAGCGGGACACCGAACGTGCCGACCTTGCGGTCCTGGCCGTCCAGGATCGCGCCGAGCTCGAGCGCTGGCTTGACCCGGCCGGCCGCGCCGCCGCCCGCGCCGATGGCCCCGGTGATGTCGGTGCCGGGTCCGGCGGTGTCGGTGATCCCCGCGGGCTCGCCGATCTCGCTGGTCTCGCTGGTGACGTCGAAGTAACCGGGCTTGAGCACCCGCACGCCGGGCACCTCGCCGCGGGGCAGGCCGCTGAGGGCGGCGAGCGTCCCGGCGGTGGTGGAGAACGGAACCTGGGCTCCGTCGACCGGGTCAGAGAGCCGGGCCGCGAGCGCGTCGGCCAGGTCCCTGGGCACCTCAGCGCCGCGCAGCCGGTACGGATGCGCGGCCAGGTCGACCGAGCCGATGAGCACCGGGGCGATCAGCCGCAGCTCCTCGGCCGTGGCCGCCCCCACCATCACACGCACGTTCCACAGGCCGGCCTCCCGGAACGCGTCAAGCTCGGCCAGGCGCCGCTCGGCGCGGCCGACGTCGAACCTGGCGTGCTCCTCGTCGTACCGCCGCAGCACGTTCAGCTGGGCCCGCAGCTCGGCGATTTCCTGGTCGATGTGATCCGAGGGCTCGGCCACCACCAGCCAGCCGAAGGGCCTGCTCATGAGCGACACCAGGGCCGACTCGAACAGCGTCGGGCGCCTGCTGTCCTGGTCGTCGCCGGCCCGGCCGCCCGCCGCGACGCCCGGCAGGGTGTCCCCCGCCGACTGCAGCGAGTTCAGCCCGAACGCGGGGGCCAGGCGCCCCGGGCAGGGTGCCCAGACCAGCCGGTCGAGGTCGGTGAGCAGCCCGCCCGAGATCGGCACGCCACGGGCGCCCCAGGGGAACAGCAGCTCCTTGGTGGCCGTGGGCCCGCGTGACTCGTCGCTGCGGCTGGGCTCGAGCGAGGTGCCAGGCTCGAAGACCCGGGAGCGCTCGATGAGCCTGTTCCGCTTCACCGCCTCGCTGGGCTCGATGAGCCTGCTCGGCTCGATGACCCTGCCCTGGTCGGCGTCCTCGGGAGCCGCGGCGGCCGCGTCCGGCTGGATGCGGCCGTCCGGCGGCACCGGCATGCCCGGCATCCGCGGATCTTGAGGCATGCGCGGGGCCTGGGGCATCCTCGGGTCCAGCGGCATGCGCGGGTCGAGCGGCATGCGCGGGTCGAGCGGCACGCCAGGCGGGACGGGCCCGCCGGGGTCCATGGGCCCGGGCCCGGCCTGGGCCCGGGCGGCCAGCAGGGCCGCATCAGCCTCGCCCTGGCCGTAGCTGCCCGGGGCGGCCGGCTCGGGCAGCGGCCCGGCGTTGGTGATCAGCTCGAGCGGCGCGCCGCCGCCGCGGGACAGCCAGCCGGCCACAAACGGGCGGCGGTGCAGCGCCGCGTTGAGCACGGCGGGCAGCACCGAGGCGTAATCCCGCTCCGCACTGCTGCCGCGACCGCTGTCCGCGGTGATCGCCTGGACCCGGTACCACGGGCCGGCGGCGCCGCCGCCGATGCCGGATGTAGCCCCCACATCGCGTGCATATCAGGCTTGTGCGCCGCCTGCCACCTGGTTGGTCCGGATTCATGCGGCCTGTCCGGCCCGGCCGGGGCCGGGCCGGGGCCTGCCGGGCGGGCGCGACCTGGGCCGACATCGCCCGGGGACCGGGCAAATGCACCTAACGGTATGAGGGCTGGCCGCGGGCCCGCGGCCGTACAGTTAGGGGCATGACGGGCGAGACGTCGCCGGCGAGGCGCGAGGGTGACACGGAGGCCATGGTCCGGGGTCAGCTGCGAGCCTCGCACGAGGACCGCGACCGGGTCGTGGAGATACTGCGGGTGGCGGCGGGCGACGGCCGGCTGACCGCCGACGAGCTCGACGAGCGGCTGGAGGCGGCGCTGACCGCGCGCACGGTGGGCGAGCTGGCCGCGCTGACCAGCGACCTGCCCGCGGCGGGCGCGCCGGCCGCGGTAGCCGTCCCCGAGCCCAAGGACGTGGCCCGCATCCAGTGCACCAGCGGCAGCGCCCAGCGCAACGGCCCTTGGGTGGTACCGCGCCGGATGGAGGTGCGGGTCAGCAGCGGCAGCGTCCGGCTGGACTTCACCGAGGCGGTCATCAGCCACCCGGTGCTGCAGATCGACGCCGACGTGCAGAGCGGGACCCTGAAGCTGGTGACCAAGCCGGGCATCGTCGTCGACACCGATGACGTGGCCGTCAGGAGCGGGACCGCGAAGGTCCGCGCGCCCTGGGGGTCCGACGTGCCGGCCCTGCTGCGCATCGAGGTGTCCGGCCGGGTGGGCAGCGGCAGCATCGTGGCCCGCCCGCCGCGCCGGACGTTCTGGGAGTGGCTGCTGCGGCGCCCCAGGCGCTTCGCCATTACCGCGCACTGACCGGCGCCCTTCAGCGGTGCCGGCGACTCCAGAGCAGGGCGGCACCGATGACCAGAACCAGCGCGGTCAGCGGGATTGCGGGCAGTGCGGCCGGCGCGTTCGCGATCACCGCGCCGCCCGCGGCCGCCCCGGTGGCCAGGGCGAGGAGCAGCAGCATCTCGCGGCCCTGCAGCCGTTCCCGGCGGCCGGGAGTCACCCACGCCGCCACCACGCCGGTGAGCGTGCCCGTCAGGTAGGTCGTGGACACCCGCGCGCCGAACCCGAGCGCCGCGGCGCTCTGGGTCCCCATCGCCGCCGCCAGGACGGCCAGCAGGACCAGCTGCGCGGCACCGCTGGGTGCGCCGCCGGTCAGCTCCCAGCCCACGGTGAACCCGGCCAGCAGTACCAGCTCCACGAACAGCGCCGCGGGCATGGCCCGGTGCCAGGGGGCTCCGGGCGCCTGCCCGGCGGGCATCAGCCTGGCCCCGATGGCCACCCCGGCCATGTACCCGGCGAAGGCGACCACCGCGTGCGTGGCCAGCGCGCCGGACAGCTCCCCGATGGCCAGCCCCAGCAGCACCAGGTTGCCGGTCATCACGCTGGTGAACACGTCGCCCAGCCGGGTGAAGCTGGCCACGTCGGTGGCGCCGGTGCCGATGGTCAGCGCCACCGCGAGCACGGTGATCGCGGTAGCGTCGCGCTGACCGGGCTGACCGCCGGCGTCACCGGGGCGGCGTTCCCCGCCGCCCTCGCTTTCTGTCGCAGCCACGGTCCGATAGTTCCCGACCGCCGTGACAGCGTCCAGCCAGCCGCGCCGCTGACCCAGGAGGGGCCCATGAAGATCACCGACGTTCGCTGTCACGTGCTGCTGGATCCCGTCTATGAAGCCGACGCCACCAGCTCGGCGCAGGACGATCTCGTGGTGGAGATCGTGACCGACGAGGGCCTCGTCGGCGTCGGTGAGTCCGATATCAACGCCTGGATCGGGCGGGCGTGCATCGAGGCGCCCGGCACGCACACCATGGACGCTGGCCTGCGGCAGTCGCTGCTCGGCGTGGACCCGGTGGCGGCCGACCCGGAGGAGCTGTGGGACCGGCTGTACACGGCGACCGCGATGTCCGGCAGGAGGGGTGCGCTCGTGCACGCGCTCGGGGCTCTGGACGTCGCGCTCTGGGACCTGCGCGGGAAGGCGGCGGGGGTGCCCACCTGGCAGCTGCTCGGCGCGAGGACGGAGAGCATGCCCAGGCCGTACGCGTCGCTGCTGCCGCACGCCCGGAGCTTCGATGACCTGCTCGCCAAGTTCGTCGAGCAGACCACGGCGGCCCAGCGGGCCGGCTTCCAGGCGGCCAAGCTCGAGCTGCTGATCTGCGGGCCGTACGCGAGCACCGGTCTCGACGAGCCCGACGACCGCATGATCGAGATCATCGCGGCCGTCCGCGAGGCGACCGGCCCGGACTTCACGATCATGGTGGATGTCGGGTACGCCTGGGACTCGGCGCGGCGGGCGCTCCAGGTCATCAGCGCCTGGGCCGACCACGACGTCTACTTCGTCGAGACCCCGCTGTGGGCCGATGACGCCGCCGGGTACGCCGAGCTGGCCCGCACCTCGCCGGTCCCGATCGCCGCCGGGGAGTGGCTGGCCACCCGGTTCGAGTTCCGCGACCTGGTCGAGCGCGGGTGCCTGCACGTGCTGCAGCCCGATGTCGGCCGGGTCGGCGGCCTGACCGAGGCCCGCCGGGTGTGCCGGCTCGGCCAGGAACACGGCCTGCGGGTGATCCCGCACTCGTGGAAGACGGGCATCACCGTCGCGGCCACCGCGCACCTGGCCGCGGTCACCGCCAACATGCCGTTCTTTGAGTGCGTCCCGAAGGACATGGCCGAGTCGGCCCTGCGGCGCGACCTGCTCCGCCGCGGCCCCGACGTCGCCGGCGGGCGGATAGCGCTGCCCGGCGCGCCCGGGCTGGGCATCGAGCTCGACGAGGACGCGCTGGCCCGCTTCGAGCGCGCCGCGGCCGCCCGCTGGCCGGGCTAGCCCGGCCTCAGCCCAGCTCGATGCCGTGGCCCGCGGCCACGCGGCTGACGTGCGCGATCGCACGGGCCGCGTCGTCGGGACCGAGGTGCTCGACGATCAGCGTGGCGGGCTGCGGCAGCAGCCGGCGGCAGGTGTCGAGCATCGCGGGCAGGTCCAGCAGGCCGTCGCCCGGCACCGCCTCGGCGATGTGCAGCACCAGGTCGGGCTGGACGACGACGTCCTTGATGTGGGCGGCCGGCGCCAGCCGGGGCCCGAGCACCTCCGCCGCGTGCCGGATCGCGGCGCCGGAGTCGTAGACGGCCGGGAGGCTGCCCAGGAAGTTCACCGGGTCGAAGTTCACCCGCACCCACGGCGAGTCCACGGCGTCCAGGATCAGGCGGACCGTCTCCGGCGTGTCCAGCGTGGTCAGGCAGTGCGCCTCCACGGCCAGGACCGTGCCCGCGTCGGCGGCGCGCCCGGCCAGTTCGGTGAGGCTGGCCACGAGCAGGTCACGGCTCTGCTGTGAGTGGTTCTGGCGCGCCGGGCCGTAAGGGTGGCCGGGGTGGTGGGAGCCGCAGCCGGTCACCACCATGCCAGCGCCGAGGAACGAGGCCGTCAGCAGGAACTCCCCGACCGCGTCGACGCTCTGCCGGCGGCGCGCGCCATCACTGGTGATCAGAGTGGTGCGCAGCCCTGCGTACTGGCAAATTTTCAGACCCGCGTCACGCAGGACCCCGGTCAGCCGCCGCCCGCGGGGACCCCGCAGTTCGGCGGGCGGAACACCGAAGTGCGTGAGCAGGTCGCTGACGCCCAGCGCCCTGATCCTGGCCGCCAGCGCCGGCGTCAGGTCGTCGGGGTCAGCGGGCAGCAGGCCCTGGGCCAGGCCCAGCCGCATCGCGGTCACGGGCCGGCCACGTGCGCCTGGGTCCAGACCACAGCGCCGTTGAGATCCGGCCCGCGGAACGCGGCGGCGAACAGGACGGCGTCGGCAACCTCGTCCGGGCGCTGGAACCGGCCCGAGGGGGCCGACGCGAGCCGTTCGCTGATCACCTCGTCGGCGCTGCGGCCCTCGGCGGCCGCGATCCTGGCGCCGACACCCGGCCACATCGCGCCCTCGACATCGCCGGGGTACACGATCGTGGTGCTGATCCCGTCCGGGCCCCAGCGGACCGCGGCGGACCGGGACAGGTGGTTCAGCGCGGCCTTGCTGGCCCCGTAGGCGGGAACCATCAGGCGGCCGTGCTCGGCGGCCTCGGAACTGACGGTGATGAACTTGCCGCGGCAGCCGGTGGCCGGCGACGGCTTCTGGCCCAGCATGACACCGGCGGCCGCCTGCATGACCAGCAGCGGCCCTTCCACGTTGACCGCGAACGTCCGGCGCCAGGTGTCCAGCGTGGTCTGGTCCAGCGGCTCGACACCGACGATGCCCGCGTTGTTCACCACCGCGTCGAGCCTGCCGTGCCGCCCGACCGTGCCCCGCACCAGCCGGGTGACGCTGGCCGGGTCGCTGACGTCCGCGAGCACGGCCGTGGCCCGCCCGTCGCCGATGCCGGCCGCGGTGGCCTCGGCGCCGGCCCGGCTGATGTCCGCGACCGTCACGTGCGCCCCGGCCCCAGCCAGGCGCCGGCACACGGCGGCGCCGATGCCGCCTCCTCCGCCGGTCACGATGACGACCTGGCCGGTCAGGTCGCGGTCCACCGGGTCTGCTGCGGTCACGGCCGGGCCCGGCTCAGTAGATCTTGGCGCGCAGCCCGCCGTCCACCACGATGTCGATGCCGGAGAGGTAGGTGGCTTCGTCAGAGGCGAGGAATACGGCCACGTTGGCCACGTCCCGCGGCTCGGCGAACCGGCCCAGCGGGTACTTATCGGTGATCTCCTGGCGCGACGCGGCCGGGTCGGGCTGGTAGTCGAAGAACTCCTTGAGCAGCGGGGTATCGATGTCGCCCGGGCAGATCGTGTTGACCCGGATGTTGTCCGGGCCCAGTCCGGCGGCCAGCGACCGGCACATGGCCCGCAGCCCGCCCTTGGCCGCGCCGTAGGCGGGCAGATCGGGGTCCCCGGTGATGCCCAGCAGCGAGGCGGTGATCACGATGGAGCCGCCGCCCCTGGCCCGCAGCAGCGGCACGGCCGCCTTGATGCCGAGGTAGACGCCGCGCAGGTTGGTCCCGTGCAGCCGGTCCCACTCGCTCTCGGGGGTGTCCTCCAGCCGGGCCATGTACTGGATCCCGGCGTTGGCGTGGAGCACGTCGAGGCCGCCGTAGGTGTCGACGGCCGCCTGCGTCATCCGCCGGTTGCCCTCGGCGGTGGAGACATCCGCCGTCACCGCCACGGCCGTCCCGCCGCTGCCGGTGATCGCCGCGGCGGTGCGGGCGGCGGTCTCGTCCCTGATGTCGACGCAGACGACCGAGGCCCCGTCCTCGGCGAACCGGATCGCCGAGGCCTCGCCGACCCCCTGGCCCGCGCCGGTGACGATCACTACCTTGCCTTCGACTCTCACGCTCGCCTCCCTGTCTGATCGGCTAGGTCATCTGATCGGCTGGCCGCCGTCGTCAAAGCCGCGTATGGGCGTGGTGGTGGTGAACCCGATGAGCCTGGTCTCCGCGGTGAGCGTCTCCCCCGGCGGGAGCTCACGCGCGTGGCCCGCGGCGATCGCCTCGTCCAGCGCCCCGGGGTAGCCCGTCCACGGCTCGACGGCCACGCACCGGATGCCCCGCCAGCCGCCGTCCACGAGCCACACCCATACGCACCGGAAGAGGTCGTGCGGGAACGTCATGCCGAAGCCGGACTGCCACTGCGCGTCCCAGACGGCCAGCCAGCCATCCTCCAGGTCGGTGGCGTAGTGCATGTCCCACGTGCCGGCCGGCTCCGGGCCCGGCTCGGTGAGTTCGCGCTTGGGCCACGGGTAGGTGGCGGCCGAGGCGCCGAGCCGGTCGCCCGGCCAGGAGTCCTGGATCACCCCGGTCCTGGCCGGGATCTGGATCGTGGTCGCCGGGCCGACCGGGAGCCCGGGATGGACTCCCCAGATGAACTTGAACGGGGCCGTGCCGATGTTCGTGAGGCGGTGCCGCATCCGCACGAACGGCTCGCCGGGCGCGAGGCTCATCGTCCGCTCGATGCGGAACGGCGTGATCACGCCCTCCCGGGTGAAGGTGACTTCGGTCGCGCTCACCTGCTGCGCCGTCCAGGGCATGGACCAGGCCTCGCCCAGGTACGGCAGCTCCTCGCCGTCGACGACACACGGCGCCCCGGTCGGCACGCACTCGTCGATCCCGCCGGTCCACCAGTTGTCGACGTTGACGCCGAACACCGGCTGGCGGACCTCGGTCCGCGGGTGGTGGTAGAGCAGGTCCCGGTCGGCCGGCTTGAAGATCATCTGATGAACCTTGGCCCCGACCTGGGGCAGGACGGCCACCCGGAGGATGTCGTTCTCCAGCACGCAGGCCTGGAATCCGCGGTAGGACCAGTCGAAGGAGACAACGGTGCCGCGCACGGATCAGCTCCCTGCCAGGCGGTTTGACCAGGAACCCTCTGAATGCGTGAATCTCATTAAATGAGACTTATTGGATTCAATAATAGAGACAAGCTAGAATGCCCGTTACCGCCCTGTCAAGGTCCGCGATCGGCGAGGAGGCTGCCGGGTGAAGATCACGGATGTCCGGGCGACGACGGTCGCTATCCCACTTGACCAGCATCTCCGGTATGCCCAGGGTGTGCATCCCGGTCGCCTGATCAGGACCCTGGTCGAGGTCGATACCGATGAGGGCATCACCGGCCTGGGTGAGATCGGCGGCAGCGGCGCCTCCAGCGACGCGCTGATCGGCGCGCTGCGGGACCGGGTCAGCGGGCACGACCCGTTCCGCCCGGAGAAGCTGCGCTGGGCCGCCTATAACCCCGTTGAGGGCGCGTTCTACGAGGATCTGTCCCAGGGCTTCGCGGCCATCGAGTTCGCCTGCCTGGATATTCAGGGCAAGGCGCTCGGGTGCCCGGTCCACGAGCTCCTCGGCGGGGCGATACGGGACCGGGTCGAGTTCTGCGCCTACCTGTTCTTCCAGTACCCCACCGCCGGCCGGCCCCCGGTCGCCTCCGCGGAGGAGATGACCGAGCACGCCCGCGCGGTGACCGAGGAGTACGGGTTCAGGACGATCAAGATCAAGGGCGGCGTGTTCCGGCCGGCTCACGAGGTCGCGGTGATGGAGGCGTTGCGCGCGGCCTTCCCCGATTACCAGCTCCGGCTGGATCCCAACTCGAACTGGTCGGTCGAGGAATCGATCAGGTTCGCCAGGCCGCTCGAGCAGGTCGGCCTGGAGTACTACGAGGACCCGTGCTGGGGGCACGCCGGGATGGCCCGGCTGAAGAAGGCCACCTGGCTGCCGCTGGCCACCAACACCTACGTCACCAAGCTCGACCAGATCCCGCAGGCGGTGGCCATGGAATCGGTGGACGTCGTGCTCAGCGACCCGCACTTCTTCGGCGGGATCAGGCCCGCGGTCACGGCCGCCGCCGTCTGCGGCACGTTCGGCCTCGGCGTGGGCATGCACTCCAGCGGCGAGTGCGGCATATCCCTGGCGGCGATGCTGCACGCCGCGGCCGTCATGCCGGAACTCGCGTTCGCCGCGGACGCGCACTACCACTACATGAAGGACGACGTGATCGTCGGCGGCAAGCTGGAGTGCCGGGACGGCTCGTTCGCCGTGCCCACCGGACCCGGGCTCGGTGTGGAGCTCGACCCGGACCGGGTGGCCAGGTACCGCGAGCTCTACGAGCGCGAGGGCGGCTACGCCTATATCGGCGATCCGGCCCGGCCCGGCTGGATCCCGATGATCCCCGAGCAGGACTGGCCGGAGCCATGACCCGGGCCGTCCGCGACGCCGTGGCCGAGGTCACCGTCCTGGCCGGCGGTATCGATCACCCTGAGGCCGTGACCTGGTGGGGCGGTGCGGTCTGGTGCGGGACCGAGGCGGGCGAGCTGGTCCGCGTCGACCCGGCCACCGGGGACAGCCGGGTGGTGGCCGAGACCGGCGGCTTCCTGCTGGCGCTGGCCTTTGACGCGGACGGGTACTGCTACGCCTGCGACATGGGGCTCGGCCGGATCCTCCGCATCGGCCAGGACGGGTCGTTCGAGGCCATCGCGGACAGCGTGGCGGGCCGCAGGCTCGTCTCCCCGAACTACCTGGTCTTCCACTCGGACGGAACGCTGTACGTGACCGAGTCGGGATCGGGCTGGGAGGCTGACGACGGCTACCTGTTCCGGATCAGGCCCGGCGGCGACGCCGAGGTGGTCAGCGAGGAGTCCTGCGGTTTCCCGAACGGCCTGGCCCTGTCGGCCGACGAGCGGACGCTGTACGTGGTGGAGTCGCGCTGGCCCGGCGTGGTCACCTACGAGCTGGACGGCGACGCGGTCGGGCCGCGGCGCGAGTTCCTGCACCTGCCCCGGACCGTGCCGGACGGCCTGGCGTTCGACGCCTCCGGCGCCCTGTACGTGGCCTGCTGGCGCCCGGACCGCGTGTACCGGCTGGCCGCGGGCGGCACCGAGCCCGAGGTCTACCTGGACGACTGGACCGCCGAGTACCTGAACAGCCCCACCAACCTGTGCTTCGGCGGGGACGGCCTGGACACCATGTACCTGGCCGGGCTCAGCGGCTACTGCATCAGCCAGATCGGCGCCGAGGTGCCCGGGCAGCCCCTGGTCTACCCGCCGGTGCGCCGGGAGCGGGAGGCGTGATGCTCCCCGCCGAGACGCTGGACGCCGCCCGCCGCCGCGGGGCCGACCTGCTGGAGCGGGCCGGGATTGTGGTCACCGGCGACGAGCGGCGCGCCATGGACGTGGCCGACTTCGGCCTGAACGATTTCGCGCGAACCGGGCTCATCGAGGTCGTCTACGTCAACAACCAGTGGTACTGCGCGAAGGAGCTGCTGCTCGCGCCGGGCCAGACCTGCCCCGAGCACCGGCACCCGCCGGTCGCCGGAGCCCACGGCAAGCAGGAGACGTTCCGGTGCCGCTGGGGCCGGGTGTTCCTGTACGTGGCCGGCGAGCCGCAGCGGCCGCCCCGCTGCCAGCCGCCCGCCGGTAGCGAGCCGTACTACACCGTGTGGCACGAGATCGAGCTGGGTCCCGGCGGCCAGCACACGATCCCGCCCGACACGCTGCACTGGTTCCAGGCGGGCCCGGACGGGGCCGTGGTGTCGGAGTTCTCCTCGGCCAGCCTGGACGAGACCGATGTGTTCACCGATCCGCGCATCACCTGGGATCCGCAGTAGCGCAGGCGGGCCGGGCTACCGGGGCAGCCACGACACCGGACGGCCCGCCTTGAGCTGGTCGAGGTCGATCTCGAAGCCGATTCCCGGGGCCATGGGCGCCCGGACACAGCCGTCGCGCCCCACGCCAGGCTCCACGCTGATCGGGTTGGTCAGCACCATGGACTCGTAGTAGCTGCTGTTGCGGAACGCGGCCGCGAGATGGATGTTGGGCAGGCCGCCGCCGTGCACCTCGGCCGTCATCTGGTGGGCGTCGGCCAGGTGGGCCACGCGCACCGACCCGGTGACGCCGCGGAAATCCGAGCCAGTGCGCACCATGTCGGCCGCTCCGGCGTGGATGAACTCGGCGGCGATGTAGTGGCACCCGTCGGCGGTCTCCGGCGCCAGCACCGGGATGTCGAGCGAGTCGCACAGCTTGCGGTACGCCGAGATGCTGAACTCGCGCATCGGCTCCTCAAACCACCGGTAGCCCGCGGCCTCGCAGGCCCGCCCGACATACAGCGAGTCGTACGGGCTGAAGCCGGCCGACCCGTCGTACATCAGGTCGATACCGTCGCCCACGTGGTCACGGACGGCCTGGCAGAGCGCGGCGTCCTCGCGGGCCCGGCCCCAGGCGTGCAGCTTGATCGCCCGGAAGCCGTACTCCAGGCACTGGTCGATGACGTCGAGGTACTCGGCGGTGCTGGCGAAGGTGGCGGTGCTGGCGTAGGCCGGGACGGCCTCGGCGTACCCGCCGATCAGCTGGTGCAGGGGCAGGCCGGCCACCTTGCCGGTAATGTCCCACAGCGCGATGTCCGCGGCGCCGAGCATGTAGATCGGCAGTTCCTCGATCCGGTCGAGCTCCCAGACCTGGTGCCAGATCAGCTCCTTGCGCAGCGGATCCTGGCCGATCAGCAGGGGGGCGAGACAGCGGCCGATCACATCCTGGGCGATCGGGCCGCGGTCGACAAAGGAATACCCGTCGAGGCCCTCGTCGGTCACAATCCTCAGCCAGGTGATGATCTCCTCCGCCGGGCTGCCCGGCAGGCCGTCCCGCCACAGCCAGGAGACGGTCACGGGCTGCCTTGTCGTGTAGGACTCCACGGCCACGATCTTCATGTGCTGCCTCCTCGCGATCGGGGCTGAACCGGCCCCAGGCCGGCGCCGGTCTGCTCCAGCGCGACGGCGATCTGGCTCATCACGTCGCCGGGAAGCGGCTGCGACCCGGCCCCGGCCCACCCGGCCAGCTGCCTGGCCGTTTTCGCGCCGAGAATGGCGGCCGATACACCTGGCCAGCTCAGCACCCACCCGCTGGCCAGCTCGGCCAGGCTGCGCCCGAGCTGGCCGGCCAGCCCGCTGAGCCGGCCTACCAGGTCCAGGCACCGGCTCAGCTGCGGCTCGGTGAACACCTCGGTGCGCTCCAGCCGGACATCGCGGGCGTCGAGGGCCGCGGCCCGCTCCCGGGTGAAGCTGCCCGCGAGCATGCCGGACTCCAGCGGGCTGTAGGCGAGCACCGTGGTGCCGTGCTCGGCGCACCACGGGATGACGTCCTCCGCCGCGGACCGGCGGAGCATGGAGAACGGCGGCTGCACGGTGTCCACGTGCCGGATCGCTTCGCAGCGGTCCAGCAGCGCGGTGCCGAAGTTGGAGACGCCGATCCAGCGGGTCAGGCCCGCTTCCGCCAGGCCGGCCAGCGCGGACCAGGACTCCTCGACCGGTGTCCCGCCGATCTCCGGCCAGTGAATCTGCAGCAGGTGGACCTCGCCGACACCCAGGCGGCGCAGCGACTCCTCACACTCCCTGCGGATGCTCTGCGGGGTGAGGACCTCCCAGGACGGCTCGTTCGGGTCGTCCCAGACCACCCCGCATTTCGTGAAGATCATCGGCCGGTCAGGCGCGGGCAGGGACCGGACGGCGTCGCCGACCAGCGTCTCCGCGTGGCCGAGCCCGTAGTACGGGGCGGTGTCGAGCCAGTTGATGCCCGCCTCGGCCGCCGCCGCGATCACCTCCCGCGAGTCGGCGTCGGCCTGTTCGCCGAGGCTCGCGAGGTATCCCCCGCCGCCCATCGCCCACGTGCCGAGGCCGATCCGGCTCAGCCGCTCGCCATCCAGGCTCGCGTACTGCATCAGACCGCGCCCATGAGCCCGTCGCCGCCGTCCACGCGCAGCGATACGCCGGTTACGTGGGTGGCAGAGGCCAGGAAGAAGACCGCGTCGGCGATCCACTCGGGCTGCGCGATGCCGCCGAGCGGGTTCGTGACCGCGTAGCTGGCCAGCTCCGCCTCGATGGTGTCGCCGTAGACCCCGCGGGTGAGCGGCGTGTCCACCCCTCCCGGGCACACCATGTTGACCCGGATCCGGCGCGGCGCCAGCTCGGCGGCCAGCGCCCGGCCGAGGCCGATGAGAGCAATCTTGCTGGCCGCGTAGACCGCGGCCCCGGGGTGGGCGAGCAGGCCGGAGTCCGACGCGGTGATGACGATGGCACCGCCGTCCCGCACGCGCGGCACGCTGGCGCGCAGCGTGTTGACCGTGCCCTTGATGTTCACGTCGAGTACCCGGTCGACGGTGGCCGGGTCGGTGTCGACGAGCGGGCGCTCGGGCGGGCAGATGCCGACGTTCGCGTGCACGGCGTCGAGCGGCCCGGCCGGGCCGGCCGCGCTGAGCAGGGCGGTGACCGAGTCAACGCTGGTGACATCCGTGGGTACCGAGAGCACGCCGGCCGCGCCCAGGGCGGGAAGCTCCGCGGCCACGGCGTCGAGCCCGGAGAGGTCGAGATCGGCGAGGACCAGCCGCCAGCCGCTGCGCGCGAAGCACCGGGCTGTGGCCGCGCCTATCCCCGAGGCGGCACCTGTGATCAGGATGACCGGAGAGTCCGTCATCGGCCTGCCTTTCAGAGCACGTTTCTGGTCGGCCGCGGCGACAGCCGGGCCATACCAGCGAGCTCCTCAGGCAGCCGGTGTGAGTGTACGCAGGCCGTCACGCCGGTTTCAAGACTCCGCTGACCAGCGTCGCCAGGTGCGGCGGGATGTCCCGGCTGCGCCGGAAGGCCCTCTTGACAGGCCAGACGCGATCAATTAAACCTAATTCATCCTCAGGTAGTGAGACGCCAGCGTCTCATATAACGAAACACCAAGAACAGCGCAGCACCGGGTGCGGGGCAGGCGTCGCCTGTGCGCAGCCGGCTCAGTGTGGTGCGCGGCTAACGGCGCGAGTGATCCCGTGCCACGACCGGCGCGGCGGCGCGGCTCGCCGGCCAGACAGGTCGCGGCCTGGCGATGGGAGATCGAGATGGTGGGCCGAAGAACACGAAGAATCATCCCGTTGCTGGCCGTGGCCACGGCCGCGGCGCTGGCCGCGTGCAGCGGCGGCTCGACGGGCGGCAGTTCCTCCAGCGGCCCGGTGACGCTCACCGAGTGGGACTGGGGCAGCCCCGATGCCGCCATGGCGGCGCTGGTCAAGCAGTGGAACGCCGCGCACCCCAACATTCACATCAAGCGCGTGGTGCAGCCGTTCAACAGCTTCTTCACCCTCGAGCGCACCGCGATCACGGCGCACAAGGGTCCCGACATCGTCGAGAACTACGCCACACCGTTCGTCTTCAGCTTCTACCAGGGCCTGGACGACCTGAGCAGCTACGTCACGCCGGAGCAGCGCAAGGACCTGAGCTTCTGGAACGTGGTCAGCCTCGGCCTGAAGTCCTCGGGCGCGCCGTACGCGCTGCCCTGGGGCGAGCAGAACGTCCTGTTCTACTACAACAAGGCGCTGTTCAAGAAGGCCGGGCTGACCAGCCCGCCGACGACGTGGGCGCAGTTGCTCGCCGACAGCGCGGCCCTGAAGGCGCACGGGATCGTGCCGATCTCGGCCGGCTGGAAGGACGGCTACTACGGCGAATGGTGGGCCAGCATCTTCGCCCCCCAGTTCATGACGCCGGCCCAGCAGACCGCGTTCATCACCAAGCCTGACTGGACGGACCCCGCGATCGCCAAGGCCCTCGGTTACATGAAGGAGCTGTGGCAGAAGGGCTACATGACGCCGACCGCGCCCGGCCTGACGCTCTTCCCCCAGGCGATCAACAACTTCCACGCCGGCAAGGCCGCTATGGTCCTGTCGCTCTCCGCGAACAACGCGAACTTCTCCGAGTACGCGTCGATGGGCGACAACCTCGGCACGTTCCTCCCGCCGGTGCTGCCAGGGTCCCGCCTGAGCGCGCCGGAGATGGAGGCCGAAGGCGGTGTCGCATGGTCGATCACCAAGTGGTCCAAGGACCCGAAGGCGGCGTACCAGTTCCTGTCGTTCCTGGCCGAGGCCAGCAGCCAGAACACCGCCTTCAAGCTGAGCGCGTTCGTCCCGAACAACGTCAACGCGACCACGTCCACCAACAGCGAGGCCGGGAAGCAGATCATCCAGTGGGTCACCCACCAGCCCAAGTTCGAGGGTGTCGTCGACATCGGCTTCCTGGCGAATGTCGAGCCCGCCTACGACAAGGTCATCCCGGAGATCATCAGCGGATCCCTGAGCACGGCCAGCGCCATGCAGCAGGTGGAGCAGGCCCAGCAGCAGGCGCCCGCGATCCCGGGCACGAGCGGAGGCTGACCGTGACCGGAATGACGCCGTGACCGGCGAGCGCGACCAGGATCTGCTGGACCGGTACCGCGCGCTCCGCTGCTCCCAGGTGTCTGACTGCCTGGACCAGGTGGGCCTCAGGGACAACGCCATGGCCGCGCGGCTGCGGCCGCTCTACCCCGGGGCCCGCCTGACGGGCTACGCCATGACGATCCGGCTGGAGGTGGTCCACGAGGTCCCGGACGACCAGAGCCTCTGGTATCAGGGTGAGCTGGAGGCGATCGACGGGCTGAAGCCGGGCGAGGTGGTGGTGGTGTCCACCTGCCCGGGCCCGATCTGGGGCGAGCTGCTGGCCACGGCGTCACGGGCCAGGGGTGCGGTGGGCATCGTGGCCGATGCCGGGGTCCGCGACGTCGTGCAGCTCACCGAGATGCAGTTCCCGACGTTCACATCCCTCATCCACCCGACCGACGGCCTGGGCCGGGCCGACGTCACGGCCCGGCAGGTGCCCGTCGAATGCGGCGACGTCACGGTCTCCCCCGGCGACATCGTCGTGGCCGACGCCGACGGCATCGTCGTGGTCCCGGAGGCAGCGGCCGGCGAGGTCCTGCGGCTGGCCGAGAAGAAGGCGGCCACCGAGGACATCGTCCGCGAGGAGCTGGCCCGGGGTGACTCGGTGCGGGAGGTATTCCGGCGGCATGGAGTGCTCTGACCCGGCGGCCAGGTGAGCGCTATGCCAGCCGCCCCGGCCCGCGAGCAGGCGTTCGACGCCGCCGCGGTGCAGGCGTGGGCCCGGGCCGTCCTGCGGCAGGCTGGCCTGCGCGACGACGACGCCGGCGTGGTCGCCCGCAGCCTGCTCTTTGCCGACCGCCGGGGCGTGCACACGCATGGTGTCGCGCGGATACCGCTGTACGTGCTGCGCCTGTCCCGAGGCGGCATCGTGGCCACCGCCCGGCCGGCCGTGGCGGTCAACGCGGGCGCGCTGACCGTGATCGACGGCTGCGGCGCGGCGGGCGCCGTCACCGCCACCCTGGCCGTCGAGCAGGCCGCGGCCGGGGCGCAGCGCCACGGCGCGGCCGTCGCCCTGGTCCGCGGGGGCAACGACTTCGGGGCCGCGGGCTACTACGCGTCGCTGCTGGCGGACGCGGGCCTGGTCGGCCTGGCCGCCTGCAACACCGATGCGGTGATGGGCGCGCCGGGCAGCGCGACCCCCGTACTCGGCACGAACCCGCTGGCGATCGCCGTGCCCGGCACGTCGCTGCTGCTGGACATGGCGACCAGCGCGGCCGCCCACGGGAAGATCGCCCACGCGGCCGCCGAGGGCGGGGCCGTCCCCGCGGGCTGGGGGCTGGACGCAGCGGGCCGCCAGACCACAGACCCGGGCCGGATACTCGACGGCGGTGTGCTCCAGCCGGCCGCCGGGGCCAAAGGTTTCGGCCTGGCGTTCATGATCGATGTCCTGGCCGCGTTGGCGGGGGCGCACACCAGCCCGTTCATCACCAGCGTGGACGGCGATCCGGGTCGCCCGCAGGATCTGGGCATGGTGTTCCTTGCCATCAGCACCGCCTTTGGCCAGGAACCGTCCGCGTTCCAGGCCGGCGTCGCGGGCCTGGTCAGCGCCGTGCACGCGACGACCACGGCCGAGGGCCGGCCGGCCATGGTTCCCGGCGAGCCCGAGTACGCCTGCCGCGCCCGGCTGGGCCCGCAGATCCGGCTGCCTGGGCACACGCTGGCGGAGCTGCTGGAGGTGGCCAGGCAGACGATGCTCCCATTCCCGGCGGCGGACTCCGCGCACGGTGACGGCGAGGAGGAGGTCTCATGACGATCGGCAGGAAGGTGGCCGCGCTGCCCGGCCGCGGCCAGGCCGGCCCCGCGCCCGCGGCGGGCCGGCGGGAGCCGGGGACCCGGGCCCCGGCCTGGCGCAAGGCGCGTGACTACGCAGCGGAGCTGCTGTTCGTGCTGCCGGTCACGCTCGTCATCGGCATCCTCATCGTGGTGCCGACGGCGTCGGCGGTGGCGCATTCGTTCACGAACTGGGATCCCGGCTACGCCAGCCCGTTCGTGGGCCTGCAGAACTACATCAAGCTGGCCCAGTCGCCGACCTTCCACACGATCCTGCTCAACGAGGGCTTCCTGCTGCTCGGCCTGCCGCTGTGGGTCGGGCTGCCGCTGCTGCTGTCGTTCCTCATGTACGACCGGGTCCCGCTCGCGGGCACGCTGCGCACGATCTTCTTCTTCCCGGCTACGGCGTCGCCCGCGCTGATCGGCATCCTGTTCACCATCATCCTCGGCCCGCAGGGACCCGTGAATACGGCGCTGCACTTCTTCGGGTGGAACTCACCGCCCGACTGGCTGGTCAGCGCGGCGTGGGTCAAGCCGGTCCTGATCTGCGTGCTGGCCTGGGCCACGGTCGGCACCGGAATCATGATCTTCTCGGCCGGCCTGACCGCGATCCCGCCGGAGCTGTTCGAGGTGGCGCACATCGACGGCGTCGGCTGGTGGGGCCGCCTCCGCTACGTGGCGCTGCCGTCGCTGCGGCGGATCACCGAGCTGTGGACCGTGATTCTGGTCATAACGGTGTTCGTGGCCATGTTCCCCTGGGTCTACACGCTGACCCTCGGCGGGCCCGGCTACGCGAGCACCACGATCGACTACGACATCTACCAGAACGCGCTGACCAACGGATACTTCGGGATCGCCGCCGCGGAGATGGTCTACATGCTGATCCTGATCAGCCTGGTCCTGCTCACCGGCTGGCTGCTGTTCTCCAGGGCCGGGCGATCGGAGGCCGGGGATGCGTAAGTTCAGCACATCCAAAACGTTTATCGCGGCCCTGTGCACGCTGCCGATGCTGTATCCGTTCGCGTTCCTGGTCGGCACGGCGCTGAAGTCGCAGGCCGAGTTCACGCAGAATGCCAGCGGCTTCCCGCAGCAGCCGACCACGGCGAACTTCGGTTATGCCTGGCGGGCGGCGGACCTGGGCGCGGCCGGCCTGCATTCCATCATCGCGGTCGGGGTCGGGGTGGTCGCGACCACAGCCATTTCCGCGCTGGGCGCGTACTGGTTCTTCCTGCACAAGGGCAGGGTCGCCCGCGTGCTCCGGATAGCGCTGATCGGGACGATGGCCCTGCCCCCGCCGATCTTCATCATCCCGCTCTATGTGCTGCTGTCCGACGCGAACCTGACCAACAACCTCGTCGTGCTCGGGCTGGTCTACGCGGCCTGGAACGCCAGCTTCGGCCTGTACCTGATACACGCCTACCTGCAGCGCGGCCTGCCGACCGAGGTGCTGGAGGCGGCCAGGGTGGACGGCGCGAGCGTCTGGCAGACCTTCCGCCGGATCGTGATCCCGCTGCTGCGGCCGGCCATCGCGACCCTGGCCGTGCTGACGTTTGTCTGGTCCTGGAGCGACCTGCTGATGGCGCTGGTCATTATCCAGAATTCCAGTGAGCGGACGCTGGTGCCGGCCACGGCCCTGCTGACCAATCACTACAACACCGACATACCGGCGAACGCGGCGGCCGTGGTGATAGCGCTCACCCCGATGCTGATTGTGTTCCTGTTCGGCCAGCGCTTCCTGCAGCGGGGCATTCTGGCTGGCGTCGGCAAATGAGCGGCCGCGGACGTCTTCAGGCAGCAAGCGCGGCGGACGCAATAAGCTCGCGATGGGGGCTGCGGTGGCCGGGCCGCTGCCCGTCTCTAGGAGAGTGCGCTCTTGGCGTCGGATAGCCATAAGCCAGCGGTGACATTGTCGACGCTTGATCACGGCCTCACGGTGCTGGAGTACCTGGCCCAGCACGGCCCGTCGTCCCAGGCCAGCATCAGGGAGCACCTGGGCGTGTCGCGCGCCACCGCGTTCCGGGTCATCGCGGCGCTGCAGGGCCGCGGCTACGCCGAGCACGTGCCCGGCTCGCACCAGTACCGCCTCGGGCCGTCGCTGCTCGACATGGCCAAGAACGCCGAGCTGTCGTCGGTGGTGGAACTGGCGGGCCCGGCCATGTCCGAGCTCCGGAGGGTGACCGGTGAGACGGTGAACCTCGCGGTCCTGCGCCAGGGCCGGATCACGTACGTGGCGATCTTCGAGGGCAGCTACGCGCTGCGCATGCAGGCCAAGGTGGGTGACGAGGTGCCGCCGCACGCCACGGCCATCGGGAAGGCCGTGCTCGCCGCGCTGCCCGACGGCGAGCGGGCGGCGCTGCTCGGCCCGGAGCCGTACGCCCGCTTCACCGACAGCACGCTGATCCGGGCCAGCCAGGTCGACGGGGAGCTGGCCCGGGTGGCGGTGCAGGGTTACGCCACCGACGACGAGGAGGTCGAGCTCGGCGCGAGCTGCATCGCGGCCGCGATCCCCGGCTCGCACGGGCGGCCGGTCGGCGGTATCTCGGTATCGTCCGTCGCCGCCCGCATGCCCAAGGGCCCGGCCCGCCGCGAACTCGGCCAGGCGCTCGCGGAGTGGTGCACGAAGATCGGCGCCGAGCTCACGTAGCGGTGCTGGCCTCGGGGGACGGTCCCGCAGCTCCCCCGGCCCGGCCGATCCGCCGGTAGTCCTCACCTCTGGCGTAGCGCGGTTCCTTGTAGATGAACCAGGCCGTCGACACCGGGCTGGCCGGGTCGTCGTCGTAGCGGACCGGCCGCAGCGGGTATCCGCGGTCCTCGGCCGGCCAGTGTTCCAGGTACAGGCTGCAATGTGTGCAGTACCAGGGCACTCCGGTCTTGCCCCAGGTATAGGGCTGAGGGGTGCGGTTCACCCCGGTGGTCGGCCACGGGCCCTCACCCGTCTCGGGGTCGCCGTACCGGAGCATCCCGCCGGTCCCGCAGGCCGCGAACTCCATGCAGTACCTGTCGCCCTCGTCGCGCACGGCGAACGCCCCGTCCCGGGCCGGGCCGCCGAAATGCGACCGCATGCCCTCGCACGACAGCTGGAGCTTCTCCTCCGCCGTCAGGTCTTCCCAGCTCCGGTAGCGCTCCCGCCAGATGGACTCGTACGGCCCCCGCATGGCATCGACGGGCGCCTGCTCGCCGAACCGCTGGTCCAGGACCGTCAGGATGTCCTGGATGAAGCGGACCGTCTCATCGTTGATGGTCTTCATGACCCGCCGGCAGTGGTCGAGCAGCAGCGCCGCCTGGCCGACGTCGCCGGCCAGGATGGCCGCGACGGCGTCCTGCTGGAAGGCCTGGGCGACCTGGTGCAGCGCCGCCCAGACGTGCGTGCCGGGGACGCGCAGCAGCAGCGGCGGCAGGCCGAGCCTGGCCTCCAGGTGCCCGGTGAGCTGGCTCAGCCAGCCGTTGAGCACGGTGTCGGACAGGAGCGTGAACTCCTCCATCATGTACTCGGCCAGGCTGACGGCAAGATCCGTCTCCCCGCGCCGCAGGGCGAGCACGGCCAGGTCCTGGCTGGGCACGCCGAGCTGCCCGGGAGGGTCCTGGCGGATCCGCCGGCCCAGGCGCTCGGAGTGCCTCAGCACGTCGGTCCGCAGCGATGACGCGGGCTCGGTCACTGGCCACCTGCCTTCTGGCGCGAGCCGCGGCGCCGCCCGGCCCGGCGGGGCGGCGGCCCGGTGGAGTCCCTGATGACCAGCTCCATCGGCCCGTCACAGATCTCCTGGACCGGCGTGTCGGCTGGCCGGCCGGCCAGCAGTTCCAGGGCACGCGCGCCGAGGTCGGTCAGGGGCATCCGGACCGTGGTCAGCGCTGGGGACAGGAAGGCGGCCAGGCTCAGGTCGTGCAGCGTGACCACGGAGACATCGGCCGGGATCGCGGCGCCGGCGGCGGCCGCGGCGTGCAGCGCGCCCGCCGCGGACGTCACGTTCGCGACGAACACGGCGGTGGGCGGGTCCGCGAGCGCCAGCAGCTGGGCCATCGCGGCCGAGCCGCCCCCGGGTGTGTAGTCGGCGCTGACCACGAGCTCGGGCGGCGTGGGCAGGCCGGCCGACCGCATGGCCTTGCGGTAGCCGGCCGCCCGCCGTCCGGCCGTGTCGGCCGACCACGGGCCCGCGATGTGGCCGATCCGGGTATGCCCGAGCTCGACCAGATGGGAGACCGCCATGTCCGCCGCGGTCTCATCGTCCAGCACGATGTACCTGTCCACCCCCGGCACCCGGCGGTTGACGAGCAGGAACGGCACCTTGATCGGGTAGGGCGGCGCGCCGAGCGCGGCGTCCGTCTCGGTGTCCGCCAGCAGCAGGCCATCGACCCGGCCGCTGGCCAGCTCCTTCGCGTACTGCATCGGGACCAGCCCCGAGCCGGCCGTGCTCCCGGTCAGCAGCACGCAGCCCATGGTGACCGCCGCGGCCTCGGCGCCCTCGATGATCTTGGCGTACACCGGGTTGTCAAAGTTCGGGATGATCAGGCCGAACGCGTCCATCCGGGAGCGGCGCAGGCTCCGGGCCGTCGCGTTCGGCCGGTAGCCCAGGCTCTCGATGGCGGCCAGCACGCGCGCTCGCGTCTCGTCCCTGACCGACAGGGCCTGGTCGTTGTTGACCAGGCGCGAAACGACGGCCGTGCTGACCCCGGCGCGCCGCGCGACGTCGGCGATCGTCACCGGGCCCGGACGCGGCTGCGGTCCCGTCATTGGCCGGCGGCGTCCTGGGGCGGGCAGCCGCCCGGGGACCGCCACGCGCGCACGGCCTCCGAGATCGCGCGGCCCGGGTCGCCGACGTAGTCCTCCGGGCGAAGCTCGGAGACCAGTACGGCACGTGCGCTCGCCGGGGCCTCCCGGCGCAGCACCGCGATCAGCGGCTCGCCCTGGCGTCGCGCGGCCATGACCGCGTCATAGACGAGCTCGTGCGCCTCGCCCCGGCCGAGCACAGGGGCCAGCTTCATCATGTAGGCCTCGGCCATCAGCAGATCGCCGTCGGCGGTGAGGTTCGTCCGCATCCGC
Organism: uncultured Actinomycetota bacterium; assembly: GCA_963844655.1. Classification (GTDB taxonomy): domain Bacteria; phylum Actinomycetota; class Actinomycetes; order Streptosporangiales; family Streptosporangiaceae; genus JASHPR01. The sequence goes on from CAWJPA010000004.1 coordinate 1,451,416, forward strand.
TCGGGGAAGACCTGCAGGCCGGCGGCCACCTGCGACGCCGTGAGCAGCGCCGAGTTCGTCAGGCATACCACCTGCGGCAGGGCCTGCCACTCGGCCTGCCATTCGCCCGCCGAGCGCTCATGACCGGCCTCCATGGCGCGCAGCATAGTCCCGCTGAGCGCCTGCGCTGAGACCGCCAGACCGATGACGGCCTCGGAGCCGATGGGGTTGCGCTTCTGGGGCATGGTCGACGATGCCCCGCGCAGGTAGCCGTCGGCTTCGCTCACCTCACCGATCTCCGTGCGGGCCAGATCGATGACCTCCCGGGCGAACCGGGCGCAGGTGGCCGCGGCGCCCGCGCAGGCCGCGGCGAAGGCGGCGAGGCTGTCCCGCGCGACGTGCCAGGGCACCTCGGACGACCGCAGTCCCAGGCGCCCGGCCACGCCGGCCCGCAGGGCCGGGGCCTGCTCGCCGTAACCCGCGGACGTGCCGCCCGCCCCGAAGAGCGACACCACGCAGACGTCGCCGGCCGCGGCGGCGAGCCGTGCCCGCTGCCGGGCCAGTTCGGCCACGTACACGGCGAACTTCGCGCCGAGCACGGTGGGCACGGCCTGCTGAGCGTGGGTCCGGGCGGCGATCAGGGTGGCCGCGTGGCCCTCGGCCAGCTCAGCCAGGCGGTCCCCAAGCGACTGGATGAGCGCGGCCTGCCGCGCGGCGGCCGCCTTGAGCTGGAGGGACAGGCCGGTGTCCATGATGTCCTGGGTGGTCGCGCCCAGGTGGACGTGGCCGCGGTGCCCGGCCGGCAGCGCGGCCTCGAGCTGGTTGACCAGGGGCAGGATCGGATAGCCGACGTTGCGGGCCTGTTTCCACAGGAGCGGCAGGTCGATCGCCTCGACGGTCGCCGCCGTGGCGATGGCCTGGGCGATGGCCGGCCCGATCAGCCCGAGGTCGGCCTGGGCCGCGGCCAGGGCCGCCTCGACGTCCAGCCAGGCCTGGACCGTGCTGCGCTCGGAGAACGCCGACGCGGTGTCCTCGTCTCCGAACAGGCAGCTCAGCAGCTCGAATCTGGTCGCGGTCACGCTGCCTCGTTCCTGGTCATCCGCAGGATCCTGGCCGCGATCGAGTCCGCGTCGGGCATGACCGCCGCCAGCAGGGCGGGCGCGGCCGGTATCCGCACGTCCGGGGCACCGATGCGCACCGGCGGGCAGAGCAGGCGCTCACCCGCCTCGGCCACGCTGGTGACGACCTGGGCCGAGAAGGCACCGGTGAGGTTCGCCTCGTGGGCGATGGCCAGGCGGCGGGTCTTCCGCACAGACTGCAGCACGGTTGCGAGGTCAAAGGGGTTCAGCCACCGGGCGTCGATGACCTCAGCCTGCACGTGGTCCGCGGCGAGCCGGTCCGCCGCGGCCAGCGCCTGGCCGACCATGGCACCCCAGCTGAGCAAGGTCACGTCGGTGCCGGCCCGGCGCACCGCGGCTCCGCCCACGGAGGGCACCCGGCCGCCGGTGGCGACCTCGTGCCGGCCCGCGAAATACAGGTTCCTGTTCTCGATGACCACGACCGGGTCGTCACACCAGATCGCGGCCAGCAGCAGGTCGTAGGCGTCCTGCGCCGTGGCAGGCAGGCAGACCCGGATGCCGGGGACATGAGTCAGCAGCGCCTCCAGGCTCTGCGAGTGCTGGGCGCACGCCCCCGGCTGCGAACCCTGCTGGGTCCTGATGGTCAGCGGCGCCGACAGACCGCCGCGCGACACGTACCGCGCGTTGGCCGCCTGGTTCACGATCTGGTCCAGGGCGACCAGTGCGAAGTCCATCCACATGATCTCTACGACCGGGCGCATGCCCATGAGCGCGGCACCCACGGCGGCTCCGAGCATGGCGGTCTCGGAGATCGGTGTGTCGAGGACGCGGTCGCCGTAGGCGCGGTGCAGTCCCTTGGTCACGCCGAAGACGCCACCGGGCAGCGCGACATCCTCACCGAACACGATGCATTCCTGGCGCTCGGCCAGAGCGCGCCGCAAGGCGGCGTTCGCGGCCTCGGCGTAGGTCAGGCGTCCGTCAGCCGGCATAGATCCACTCCAGCACCGTGGCCGGATCGGCATACGGCGCGCCGAGCGCCTCCCCGGCGCAATGTTCCGTCAGCTCGCGCTCGGACGCGCTGACCTCGTCCAGCACGGCCGCGGCGATGCCCGCCTCGGCCAGCCTGCACCGGGTGACCACCAGCGGCTCGCGGGTGGCTGCGTCGGCGACTTCGCCCGGCGGGCGGTAGTGTTCCGCGTCGCCGATGTAGTGGCCGACGAGCCGCTCGGTCATCGCCTCGATCAGGGTGGGACCCAGCCCGTCCCTGGCGCGCTCACGGGACCAGCGGACCGCATCGGTGACGGCGGCCGGGTCGTTCCCGTCAATGCGCAGCCCGGGGAACCCGTACGCGGCCGCGCGCTCGAACAGATTCGGGTTACCCACCATCGAGACGGTCGGGGTCAGCTCGGAGTACCTGTTGCTCTCGACCAGGAACACGACGGGCAGGGTCATGGCCGCGGCCAGGTTCATGGCCTCGTGCACGGCTCCCTGGTTCAGGGCGCCGTCGCCGCAGACGGCCAGGGCCGTCCGGCCTGACCCGTCGTACCGGCTGGCCAGGGCGGCTCCCACCGCATGCGGGACGCCGGCCCCCACGATCGAGTTCTCCCCGTAGAAGCCGTGCCCGGGATCGGAGAGGTAGGCCGAGCCGCCGCGGCCGCCGTTCACCCCGGACGCGCGGCCGAGCAGCTCGGCGAACAGGCTGGTCAGGTCCGAGCCGCAGGCGATGGCCCAGCCATGCCCCCGGTAGGTGGCGAAGACGACGTCCCGGCGCAGATCCAGGCCCTCCACCGCCCCGGCCGGGATGGCCTCCTGCCCGATGCACAGGTGCACCGAGCCGGCCACCTGGCCGGCCAGCTTGAGCTCGAGGACCTTCTCCTCGAACAGGCGGATCCGCCACATGGTCCGGTACCGCGCGAGCAGCGCGGCGCCCGGCTGACCGCCGCTGGCCTGAGCCGGGGCCGGGCGCTCCTGTGTCTTCATCGGTGCTGACCACCTCCAGGATCGGTATCGGCGCAGGCCGGACCGTTCCGGGAGGCGATCCCGCCTCCCGGAAGCGGTGCCAGCCCGCTCGGGCGGGCCCGTCAGGCGTCGTCGAACGCGGAGACCGGTTCGGCCAGCCGCTGCGCGGCGGACACCTTCAGGTAGATCACGTAGGCGGCACCGAGCACGACCAGGATCATGCTCACCAGGATGATGCTCTGGCCGGAGCGGAAGCCGGCCGACCAGAGGGCCTGGAAGAAGCTCTTGTAGATCAGGTAGGCGTCCAGCCCGATGCCGACCACCGGCACCAGGCCGTTCAGGAACCAGTTGAACTTCTCGCGGGCGAACCTGGTGAAGTAGACGATGTTCGCCAGGTTCACGAATATGTAGGTGATCAGGGCGAAGAACACGATCGGGCCCGCCCACCACACGAACGCATCCAGGGCGTTCTTCAGCGCGGCGACCACCACGATGATCCCGATGAGGCTGGTCGCGTACACGACGTGCATGGCGTTCCAGGGCACACGGGACTTCTCGTGCAGCTTGGCCAGCGGCGCCGGCAGGGCACCCTGCCGCGCCATCGCGAACAGCGCCCGGGATGCTCCCACCACCGTGGCCACGTAGACCGCGGTCGCCGCTGTCATCGCGGTGAGAATGACGAAGATCTGGCCCCAGCCCCAGTACTCCTTGGCGATCGGCACGGCCGGGGTCAGGCCGGAGGCCGTGAGCCTCTGCACCTCGCTGACGGGGACGCCGATGGAGAACATCCAGGAGTTCAGCGCCCAGAACAGGCCGACGCCGAGCGTGGCGATCAGCGTGGCCCTGGGCAGCAGCCGGCGGGGCGCATGCGCCTCCTCGGCCACCGTGGAGATCACGTCGTACCCGGTGAACGACAGGATGCCGAGGATCATCGCGGCCCAGAAGGCCGACCCGCCGCCGGTGATCGCGGACGGGTTGAACGGCTGGAAGGAGAAGTGGCCATTGGAGATCGTTTTGCCCGCGATGGTCAGCGACAGCGCCACCACGACCAGCATCTCGGCCACGATGAACATGACCGCCGACCTGGTCGACAGCTCGATGCCCCGGTACGTCAGGAAGAACACGAACACGGTGACGATGGCCACGCCCAGGGCCCAGGTCCACAGGTTGGGGTTCGACATGCCGAAGAACTGGAGCAGGCTGTTGAAGAACAGGCCGAACAGGATCGGCTGCAGGATGACCGCCACCGTGTAGTACATGGCCATCATCAGCCCCACCCAGGTCCCCACGGTGGGCGTCGTGGTCTTCCAGGCCCACGTGAAGGCCGAGCCGGCCGACGGGTACTCGCGGTTCACCAGCGCATAGCTCACCGCGGTGGGCAGCGAGACGAGCAGCGCCCCCAGGAAGACCAGCGGCGTGGGCAGGCCAACGATCGAGGCCATCGGCCCCCAGTTGCCGTAGATGCCCAGGGCCGGTGACATCATCACGGCGCCGAGCGTCGCCAGCCCGATGAGCCCCAGCGCGTTGGCGCGAAGGCCGGTGGAGGATTCCTGCTTGACCTTCGATACATCCATCGCGTTCATCCCTTGCCGAAGTCAGCCGTTAGCGCCGCATGTGTTGACAAGCTGTGGTAAAGCGATTTAGTAAATCGTATTAGTGAGGCTTCGGCAGGTCAATGCCTTCCGGGCCGAAGACATGAAGGCCGGGCCCGGCCCGCCGCCAGGAGCCGGCTACGAACCGCGCGGAGGCCTGATGCCAGCCAGGGTTGCTCTCATCACCGGCGGATCCCAGGGCATCGGCCGGGCCGCTGCCGCAGCACTGGCCGCCCGGGACTATCACGTCATCGTGGCCGATATCAGCGTCGGCGGCGACCCGGCTCCGCTGCCGGGGGAGCCCGGCCTGACCGCCGCGCACGTCGACGTGACCAGCAGGCCCAGCGTGGACGGGCTGGCGCACTGGGTCGCGTCGGCCTTCGGCCGGCTCGACTGCCTGGTCACCTGCGCCGGCGTGACCGGGCAGCACCCGTCGGCCTCGCTGGCTGAGGAGTCCTGGTCGCGGGTGCTGGCCACCCACGTGGACGGGACATTCCGGTGCTGCCAGGCGTTCTATCCCCTGCTGGCGGCGGCCGACGACGCAGCGATCGTGACGGTCTCCTCGGTCGTGGCCGGGCTGGGCCTGCCCGGGCGGCTGTCCTATGCGACCGCCAAGAGCGGCATCGAGGGGCTGACCCGGACCCTGGCCGTGGAGTGGGCCCCGGACGGCATCCGGGTGAACGCGATCGCCCCGGGGTGGACCCGGACCCGGCCCGTCGCGGAGGCGATCAGCTCCGGGCTGGTCGACGAGGCCCATCTGGTGGCCAGGATCCCGATGGGGCGCCTGGCGCTGCCCGAGGAGATCGCGCGGGCGATCGTGTTCCTGGCCACCGGCGACTCCTCCTACATCAGCGGCCAGGTCCTCGTGGCCGACGGCTGCACGTCCATCGCCATCAGCACGTAGGGCTCGATGGCGACCCAGTTCGATGTCCTGCTGCCCACGGAAGGAACACCATGCTGAACTGGCCGACAGATCTGCACGCCCTGGCCGCCTGGCTGCCCGGCTGGCCCGATCCGCCCTGGCAGATGCGCGGCACCACGGTCACGGCCTGGTTCGTCCCGCCCCGGCCGCTGCTGGAAAGCGTTCTGGGCCTGTTGCGCGACGACCACGACCAGGACCGGCTGGCCCGGGTGCGTTTCTATGACGTCGAGTTCGCCGGGCAGAGCCGGAACCCGAGCGTGGCCGCGCAGGGCCGGTTCCGGGAAGCGGTGGTCGCGTTCCCGGCCCGCGTGGACGATCTCATCGGCGAGGTCTCGGTCTTCATGTGGACGGACTCGGACGCGTACCTGACCTGGAGCCGGGAGGCCTTCGGCTGGCCGCTGCACCGGGCCGGGTTCGACCTGGCCGGCGGGGTGTGGGGCGGCAGCACCGACGAGGGCACAGGAAGCGCTGCCTTTGACCACGGGGCCATCACGATCGAGGTCACAGGACCAGATCCCGGGGGCTCCGTGGAGCCGGTCCCCGGCTCGGGCACCTGGATCACCCCGCGGATGATCATCCCGTCCGATCCGGCGGCGGCCGGGCAGATCGAGATCAACGCCGTGACGCCCCGCGTCGTCACGGCCGGCGTCGAGCGCCCGGTCCGGGTGCACGCCCGGCTGTCGCTTCCTGCCGGGCATCCGCTGCATGGCCTGGACCCGGTGGTAACCCGCGCCGAGGTGCGCACGGGCTGCGAGCTTGTCGTCGGGGAGACCGTCAGGACCCTGCGCGCCTACGAGGCGTCCAGGCTCACCGGTCGGCCCGGTACCGGCTGATGTAGCCCTGGTCGAGCTGCCAGCCCAGCCCGGGCCCGGTGGGCAGCGGCAGGCAGCCGCCGGCCAGCGGCGGCCGGTTCTGCACGAGGTTCCACCAGAACGGGTCGCGGTCCGGGTGGAAGCACTCGGCGAACGTGCCGTGCGGCTGGCTGCCGATCAGGTGCGTCGCGACCTGAGGCTCCTCGTGGTGCGCCATCTCCACGCTGAAGGTGTGGGCCAGGGCGGCGGTCCGCAGCCACGCGGTCGGGCCGCCCGACCAGGAGGCGTCGAAGTTGCAGACGTCGATGGCACCGGCCTCCATCAGCTGCCGGCATCCGGCCGGCGACAGCTCGCTCTGCCCGGCCGCGACCGGCAGGCCCCCGACCTGCCGGACCGTGGCCAGGTCACGCCGGTCGTTGGCCCAGCCGACGGGTTCCTCGAACCAGCGGATGTTCAGGTCGGCGACCGCCCGGCAGAACGCTATGGCCTGGCTCACGGTGTACCCCTGGTTGGCGTCCACGGCGATCACGAAGTCCGTGTCCGCGGCGCGCCTGGCCCGCGCCACCCGGGCGGCGTCCTGGTCCGGGGGCAAGCCGCCGACCTTGAACTTCACCCCGGCCAGCCCGATCGACCTGTAGTACTCCATCTCGGCCTCGATCGGCCCGCTCGGCTCACCGTAGTAACCGCCGATGGCGATCATCGGCACGCGGTCGCGGAACCCGCCCCACAGCCGGTGCAGGGGCACGCCCAGCGCCTTGCCGACCGCGTCCCACATCGCCGCGTCCACACAGGCCTGGGCGACGAGGCCGATCCGCCGGTCGCGCAGGATGTCGAACGTGACCGGGTAGGCGGCGGCCCAGATGCGCTGGGTCGCGAGCAGATCCTGGCCGAGGATCCGCGGGGCGATCTCGCTGGTGATCGCCGCGCCGATCCGGTCCAGGGTGTCGACCTCGTCGCCCGCGTACGCCTCCCCGACGATGCCCTCGCGGGTGTACAGCCGGGTCACCACGGTGGCCCGGTGGGTCATGCGGTAGTAGCTGCCCTGGAAGACCCGCGGAAGCGGCGCCACCACGGGAATGGTCTCGATCCGCTCCAGCGTCAGCCGCACGCCGCCGGCGCCTTGAGTGGTCATGCCCGCTCCCGGGCGGGCGGGCCGCAGCTGGCGGCCGGCACGAAGTCCGTGGGCAGCAGCACGGTTTCGGGCGGGCCGCCGGCGAGCCTGCTGAGCAGGGCCTGCGCGGCCGCGGTGCCGAACGCCGCTGCGTCCCGGCTGACATGTGCCAGCGGCGGCCGGTAGAACTCGGCCAGCTCGGTGAGGTCCGTGGTGATCAGGCTCAGGTCCTGCGGGATGCGCAGCCCCAGCCCGCGGACGGCGGAGATCACGCCGGGCAGCAGCTGGTTGCCGCCGCAGATGACCGCGGTCGGCCGGGTCCGGCCCCGCATGAGCTCCCTGGTCATCGCCTCACCCTGGGTGCGGCTCAGCGAGCCCGCCCTGACCTGCGGTCCCGGCAGCCCGGCCGCGGCCAGCTCGGCCGAGACAGCCGCGCTGCGCTCGCGGGCATGACGGACCCCCGGCGACCCGACGATCAGGCCGATGCGGCGGTGCCCAAGCCGGAGCAGGTGACGGGTCGCGGCCCGGAAGCCGCGGGCGTGGTCGAACAGGACCCTCGAGGCCCCGGGCGCTCCCGCGTCGCGGTCCAGCAGCACGGCCGGCCTGCCGAACCGGCGCACCTCATCGGCGGTCCGCTCATCCTCCTCGTCCGTGAGGCTGAGCAGCAGCCCGTCGACCTGGCGCTGGGCCAGCAGCGCGAGGTTGGACAGGTCCCGGTCCGGACGGCCCTCGCCGTTGGCCAGCAGCAGCGTGTAGCCGGACTCGGCCAGCCTGATGCCGGCCGCCAGGGCGATCGGCGCCATCAGCGGGTTGGTGATGTCCCCGGTGACGAACCCGGCCGACATCGACAGGCCGCGGCGAAGCCCCTGCGCCAGGCCGTTGGGGGTATAGCCGTACTCGCGGACGGCGGCCAGCACCCGGTCGCGCATCTGCGGGCTGACGTCGGGATGGCTGGACAGGACCCGGGAGACCGACGAGTTAGCCACGCCGGCCCGCTGCGCCACGTCGCGAATCCGGGCCGGCCCTGGCGGGCGTCCCTGCGGCCCGGCCGTGCGCGGCACCTAGCGGCCCCGGAAAATCCGGTAGCCGCCGTCGGCGACCAGGGTCTCCCCGGTCACGAACGACGCGTCGTCCGACAGCAGGAAGCGCACCGGGCGCGCGATCTCCGCCGCGTCCGCCAGCCGGCCCAGGGCGTGCTGGGCGGCCGGGTCGAACGGCATATCGCCGCGGGCCCTGGCGGTGGCGATGAGCGGGGTGTCCACGTATCCCGGCGCGATGGCGTTGACCCGGATCCCCCTCGGCGCCCATTCCGCGGCGAGCGACCGGGCCATGGCCGAGATCCCGGCCTTGGCCACGGCGTAGTCGATACGCTCCGGCCAGCCGAAGAACTCCGCCACGCTGGAGAACAGGACGACGCTCCCCCTGCCCGTCATCCGGGGCGCGGCCTGCTGGCAGCAAAGGAACGAGCCGTCGAGGTGCACGGCCAGCATCCGGCTCCACTGCTCGTGGGTGAGCTCCAGCGTCGGGACCCGGTGGTGGATGCCTGCGGCGCAGACCAGGTAGCGCAGCGGCGCCAGGCCGCGGGCGTCCAGGTCGGCGAACGCGTCCCTGACCGATTCCGGGCGGCTGACATCCGCGGTGAGCCGCGCGGTCAGCGCGGGCTCCCCGGTCCACTGCCGATCGATGCCGATGACGTCGAGGTCGCCGTCGTCGGCGAGCAGGCCGGCGACCGCCGCGCCGATCCCGGATCCGGCGCCCGTGACCACGGCCGACGCGCGGTGGGCCACCCTCACTCCTCCGGCTCGTCCTGCAGCCACCGCGACTCGCTGCCGGCGGGGGCGTAGATCCAGAGCACCTGGAGCGGCTGGCCGTCGGCGGCCCGGGTGAGATGCGGGACATGCGGCGGGGTCCGGACCACGGATCCCGGCCGGACCGTCACCTGCTCCGCTCCGATCTCGACGACGCCGGCCCCGGACAGGATGACGGCGATCTCCTCGGCCCGGTGCTCATGCCGGGGCGTGCTGGTGCCTGCCGGCAGCACGCTGACCCCGACGGCGACGTCCGTGGCGTTTCTGAGCTCGGGCGAGGCCAGGACCGCGAGAATGCGGCCGTTCACCCAGCGGCCGATCGGCGGCTCGGCGCCCGTCTCCGCGGCCAGGGCGAAGTCGGTGGCGGCGTCGTTCACGTTCGCTAGCAACATGGCTGCCCCCATGGCGGCATCGAGACGCCCGCTGGAAACGATTCCAGCACAATGCATCACAACGCCGCACAAGCTGTCAAGAAGCCCGCCGACCCGGCTGACACGTCCCCGCGATCCGGATCCAGGCCGACGCCCGCCGTGTGCCCGTGACGCGCGCCCGGCGGTAGCGGGCCCGCCCGCGTTCAGACGTGCAGCACGAGCCCGTCCTCGGCGGCCTCGAAGCCGGCCGGGACGGGGTGGCCCAGCATGTCGGCTGACATGTGCGTGAGCACGATGCGGCGGCTGGTCAGCTCGGCGCGGTGCGCGGCCAGGTCGGCCAGCCTGAGGTGGTAGGGGACGCGCTTGTCCCGGTAGTAGGCCTCCGCGATCAGCAGGTCCGCCTGGGCCGCCACCTCGACGAGCGCGCCGGTCCAGGCGGTATCGCCGGTGTAGGCGATCACTGTGGCGCCGATCGTGAGCCGCAGCGCGAGGGCGGGCGCCCCGCTCGGGTGGTCGGCGGCCCGGGCCGCGGCGTGCGCGCCCGCGACCGCGAGGCCGGATCCGGGCGGCAGCTCGGCGGTCTCCACCGCGAACCGGCGCGCCGCGGCCCACGAGCCGGGGAACATGCACTCCATCGCCTCGCGCAGGCGCCGGGCCAGGCCCGGCGGGCCGACCACCGTCAGCGGCCGGGTCCGGCCGGTGAACTGACCGTCCAGGATCAGGAACGGAAGCCCGCCGAAGTGGTCCCCGTGCAGGTGGGACACGAATACCGCGGCGATCTCGCCCGGATCGAGCCCGCTGCGCCGCAGCGCGCTGAGCGAGGTCGCGCCGCAGTCAAGCAGCACAGGGGCCGCGCCGCCCGGGCCCCGCAGGTGGATGCAGGCCTGGTACCGGCCGCCGCTGCCGAAGGCGTCGCCAGAGCCGGCGAACGTGACGGTGACCGGCCCGGCGCCTGGGGAACCCACGGGACCATTCTGGCCGGGCCCGGCGTCCGGAGGATGGGATGGCGGCGGCGGTTAGCGGCCCTTGCGCCAGTCGAGGCGCTCGGGGGGCGGGCCGAGGTTGGGCGGCGGCTCCGCGCCGTCCGGGTCTGCGGGCGGAACGCGCTCCTGGTCCGCCGGCGGACCGTCGGAATCCGGGCGCGGGTGGGGCGGGGCGGTGCCGGGCCGCGGCGCTGTGCCTTCGCCAGGAGCCGTACCGGGCCCCGGGGGCGGGGTGCCTGCGGCGGGGCCGGGCGGCGGGGGCGGGGCGCCCGCGGCAGGGGCGGGGCCGGCCTGCGGCGGTGACCCGGCCGCGGCCGGACCGGGGGGTTCGGGCTCCGCGGTCGTGGCCGAGGCGGCCACCGCCTCGTCGAGGCCGAGCAGGGTGGAGGTCCGCAGCGCGATGATGCCGGGGTTGGCGTCCGCGAACACCACCCGGCGCCCCTCCGGCGCGGCGTAGCTGACGATCACCGCGCTGGGCGGGAGTTGCTGCAGCTCATGCGGCTCGACCAGAAGCTCACGGGACCGCTGCACGGTGCGGGCGGCCGAGGAGCTCGCGCTGGCCGCGCGGGAGGTGCTGATCCCCCAGGCCGTGCTCGAGCTGATGCCCGCGGTGATGGACCGCGAGTCCGATGTGCCCCGCGAGTAGCTGGAATCCCGGCTCGCCGACCCGGTGACCGGGGCGAACGGCGCGAACGAGCCCGGCCGGCTGCGCCCGCGCCCGCGGCTGCGGCCCCGGGTGTCGCTGACCGAGGCGGTGTCGGCCACCGAGTCGGCCGTGCCCACCGTGCTGGTGTACGAGTCGCCCGCGGTGTCGGTGAGCGACGTCCCGACGGTGTCGGTGAGCTGGCCGACCACGAACCGGTGCTCGGCGCCGATCTGCTCGCTGGCCGCCCTGGCCTCGTCGGCGTTCCCGAGCCGCATGAACGCGACCGCGGCGTTGCCCCGGCCGAGCCGCTCCTTGACCGGTGCGGGAATCGAGCGGTACCCGACCACGAGCCCGGTCCCGGAGATCTCGCAGGCCTCGATGAGCCGGTCCAGCACGTCGGCGGGGAGCTTGTCCGCGCCCACGAGGCACAGGGTCTTCTCCCACCGGCGGCCCGCGGGTGCCTGGCGCAGGGTGTGGGTGAGCGCCACGGCCAGGTAACTGGCCAGCACCCGGTTGCCCAGCGGCCCGGCCCGCCGGTCCAGCCAGGCCACCCGGAGCCGGCTCGGCGGCAGCGCGGCGGCATCCGACCCGAGCCGCTCCAGCGACCGCAGCCGGGACTCGATGGCCCAGGCCCGCTCGATCACCACCCGGTCCGCCGCGCCGCGCCCGAACAGCGTGCTCACCCGCTCCACCTGGTCCGCGGTCAGCAGCCCGGCCCGCACGTCCTCGCGCGGGTCGCCGACCTGGCCCAGCACCCGCAGCGCGGCGGTGACCTGGGCGATGCTCGCCGCATCGCCGAGCACGCCGAGCACCCGCTCGAGGATCGAGCTGTCGACAGGGGCCGCCCCTGGGGCGCCGCCCGGCTCGTCGCTGGCGGCCACGGTCGCGGCCAGCACGCCGGCCAGGGCCCCGGCGCCGAGGCCGGTGCCGAGATCGAGCCTGGGCAGGTCATCGGGCAGCACCCAGACCAGCGGCCGGACCCCGGACCCGTGCGCCACCGCGAGCAGGTCCCGGGCGACGGCACCCTCGGTGAGGTCGAGCACGGTCACGTCGCCGCCCGCGCTCAGCCGCGGGGCTGCGATCATCGTGAGCAGCGCGGACCAGCCGGCCAGCGTGCCGCCGGCCACGTCCACCCGGTCGATCTCGCCCGGCAGCGACACCGCGTACCACTGCAGCTGCCGGTCGAACGCCTCACGGCGCGCCTCCCAGGCGTGCACCTGCTGGGCGTGCTGCTCCTGGCGCACCGCCAGCCGGCTCAGCTGCACGTCCCTGATCCGGCCCACCCGCTGCTGCTCCGCGGCGATCCGCTCCCGCAGCACCTGCTCGCCGTGCCGGATGCTGCGCCCGCTGGCCGCCGCGCCGGCCAGGGCCAGCACCGCGCCGGTCACGCTGAGCGGGATGTTCAGCAGGCCGGCCACCCCGAGCCCGGTCACCAGCCCGAGCAGCGCCAGCGAGCCCGCGCCGGCGAGCTTCAGCGGCCGGCTCAGCCGCCGCTCCTCGCGCCGCTGCGCCTCGACCCAGCCCTGGTTGAGCTGCGCCGGCGCGGGCGGCGCCGGGCGGCGCGGCAGCGGGCCAGGGTCGGCGTGCAGCGGAGCGTACTGCCAGCCAAGGTAGACCCGGTCGGGCCGGACCGCCGCTCGGGGCGGGGCCACGGCCGGGCGGTACCGGGGCGGCGCGGTGTTCACGGGCTCACGCCGGCCGTCCCCCGGCCCGGGCCGGCACATGCCTGCAGCGCGGCAGCGCGCGCTGCTGCGGGGCCCGGGCCAGCAGCGCGAACGCGCCAGTTCCGGCCGGACTGGCCAGCTGACCGCCGAACCGCTGATCGCCATTGATCCGGTACGCCAGGTCCGCCACCGCTGCCGTACCCGCCACCATGGCGCCGTCCTGAGGCGCGGCCGGGCCAGCGAACCGGGCCGTCAGCTCCGGGTCAACCGGCCCGCGGGCGACCAGGACGTTGGCCACCGGGGCCAGGCTGTCCGCCATATCCGCCGATGCCGTGCTGAGCATCACGGCCAGGCCCGCGCCACGGCCGCGCTCGACCAGGTCGGCCAGCACCTGCTGCTCCAGGATCTCGCAGCCGTTGATCCAGGCCAGGCTGTCCCCGGGCACCGACATCCCCTGCAGCTCGGCGCAGACGGTCATCAGGTCGGCCACGGCCAGACTCGCGATCATCGTGGCCGAACGCCCGTGGATCCGGCGGTTCAGCGAGAACAGGGCGACGCCCCGCTCCCTGATGGTCTGGCCCAGGCTGATCCGCTCGGCTCCCGGCGGAGCAGGCTGCAGCCAGCGGCCCAGGGCCGACGCCCGCAGCCGGGGCAACTGGGCGACGGGCGCGGCCACGGTCGCCGGGTCCGCCTGCAGCAGGCCGGCCGAGACGGCGGCCCGGTCGGCCAGCACGTCGCGCCGCGGATGGTAGGCCGGGATCTGCGCCGCGCGCTCGCGCAGGCCCTCCGGGGTCAGCAGGCGGAGCAGGTCGACCAGCGCGGGCGCCCGGCGATCGCCGGGCGCGGCGGCCTGAACGGCGAGCGCGTCGGTCAGGTACGCGGCACAGGACCGTCGCTGCCGGTCGCCGACGTCGCTCCAGTCCAGCATGGACATGATCATCCCGGCGGCGCGGGCCGGATCGCCGCCGCGCACCGGCTCGTAGTAGGCCGGCCCGGTGTCACCGAAGCGCCCCAGCGGCGCGCCCGGCTCGGCGCACGCCGCGGTCACCGCTTCGGCCAGCCAGAGCGAGCCGGTCAGGTCGATGACGACCAGGGGCTTGCGGCGCCTGACGGCCGCATGAGCCATGCTGAAGCCGGTCTCGGTCAGAGCCGCCTCGGCCGACCGGTCCGCGTCAGAAGCGCCCACGGCGGGCCCGGCGCACAGCACGCCACCCTCCGCCTCCTGCCAGGAGACCGTGGCCCCGCGGCCGGTGGCCACATCCAGGCCGAGGCAGCAGCCGTCCCTGGTGACCACGCCGCCCGAGCGCAGCGACGCGGTGGTCCAGCGCCGCCGGGCGGCGACGACCAGGCCGGGCCGGTAACCGCGCCCGTCGCGCTGGCCCTGCAGCCAGAAGACGCCCAGGACCTCGGCCGCGGCGAGGATCAGCGCGAGCGGGAACTGCTGGGGCAGCCAGTGCGTAATGCCGGCCAGGGCATCTTGCAGGTGCAGCAGATGGCCGGGGTGCCTGCCGATCCCGCCCAGGTAAGCCAGCACCTGCCGGGGGCCCGCGGTCAGGCCCGCCACGGCCCGCGCCGGGCCGATGGCCAGCGTCCAGAGCAGCCCGGCCGCGGCCGGCACCGCCAGCCACGGCAGCCGCCACCGGCTGACCCGGCCGGTCAGGTAGAACAGCACCGCGAGCAGCAGCGTCAGCTGGGCCAGGAGCAGGTGTGTCAGCAGCACCACCACGGCCAGGGCGGCCATTAACTCCAGGCTGCCCGAGCCTTCGCCGGGGGCGCCGTCGCCCGGCCGCCACGGCGTGCTCTCAGCCTGGGCTGCTGCGGGAGGAGACATACGGGGTCAAGGTTCCCAGCCCTCCACCACGTGTGTCCAGGCTCCGGAGAAAGTGCCCTCGTCACCGTCTGCCAGCGGGCGCTCACCGGACACGAGCACAATCCGGAATAGGTCGGGCCGGAATACGGCGATGGTCAGCGCCACCGGCCGGCCCGCGTCGGGGTCGTCGAACCGCGCGGTGACCATGGCCGCGGGCTGCCCGGCGGACAGATGCAGGCTCCGGGCCACGGAGGGGGGCGGCGGCTGCATCTCGATATGCACGGCGCGCGGCTCACCGACCGGCCGGAGGTCACCGCCGTCTGGGTCATCGGCGCCGGGCGGGGCCGCGATCGGCAGCAGCGTCAGGCTGGCCAGGGCGCCGGCGTCCTGCGTGCCCACGAACGGGGCCGCCACCTCCTTGGGCAGGTAGGTGGTGCAGAACGCCGCGGGCTCACCGCCCGCTGCCCACTGCACCCGGATGACCGCGACCGGGTCGGCGGGCGGGATCTGCAGGGCCCACCCGATGTCCTCGGGAACCTGGCGCCAGGACACCTGCCGGCTCCGGCAGGTGAGGTACCCGCCCATCGGGTCCACGTGCGAGGTCAGCCCGGGCAGGCCCTCGATCGGGATCAGGTACTCGGCCGGGCTGACCCGGTACAGCTGCCCGTCGGCCAGGCGGCGGATGAGGTGCCGGGTGGCCAGCTCGGTGACCGCGGCGTCGATCTCCGCGGTGGTGACGTTGTAGCGGCGCGCGAGAGTGGTGTGCCGCGGCAGCCGCCAGCCCGGCTCGTGATGCACCAGCGCCGCGGCGATCCGGTCGGCGAGCACCCCGACTCCGGACCGGGGTGCCTCGCGCGGCGAGGCATCTGGCCGGTCCTGGCCTGGCCCGGCGTGACCCAGGCCGTCCCAGTCCGGGCCGACGTTACCGGTGGCCATGAGGCCCCGCGCGGATGCCGACCTGCTTCCCCCCTCCTGAACCGGTTCCTCGCTGGCGCCGGCCACGCCCGTCACTCCGCATAACGCCGGGAGATCGAGGTGACCGGAAGCCCGGTCCTCGCGGCAAACCCCGCCGGATCAGCCTCGATCGACATATGCAGCCATGCCCCCAAGAGTCGTAAGTGCCGACCGTGTAACAACGGCCAGCACTAGTTCTAGGAGGCAAAGTTGTCCAGCAGTTGAACAACAGGTAGTGAAACAGGCGACGAAAACATGGCATGTAGGGGAACAGACCGGCCAGGAACGGGGACGGACCGCAGCAGATGTTCGCTGCGGTCCGTCCCCCCTGCGGAACTCGGCTGGGCCCTAGACCGCCACCTCGAGCTCGGTGACGTGGCCGATGTCGGCGGAGACCGTGCGCTCGGCCCGGACGTTCCCTGGCGCGAGCACGCGCAGCGTCCAGGAACCGGGCGCCGCGAAGAACCGGAACCCGCCGTCCTCGCCGAGCGGCACCTCGGCCACGAAGTCGCCGCTGGTGTTGAGCAGCCGGGCGTAGCCGACCGGCACCGCGGCGCCGTTCTGCGTGACCCGGCCCTGCACCACGGCCTGGCTGCCAGCGTCCTTGGCCGCGCTCACCGGGGCCCCGCCGGCCGGGGCCCCGCACCCATCAGCGCTCACTTGGCGTCTCCCACCTCGATCGGGACCCCGACCAGAGAGCCGTACTCGGTCCAGGACCCGTCGTAGTTCTTCACGTTCGGCTGGCCGAGCAGCTCGTGCAGCACGAACCACGTGTGCGCGGAGCGCTCGCCGATCCTGCAGTACGCGATCGTGTCCTTGCTGAAGTCCACGCCCGCCTCGTCGCCGTAGAGCGCGCGCAGCGCGTCGTCGGACTTGAACCTGCCGTCCTCCTCGGCCGCCTTCGACCACGGCACGTTCTTCGCGGTCGGGATGTGCCCGCCGCGCTGGGCCTGCTCTTGCGGCAGGTGCGCGGGAGCGAGCAGCCGCCCGGCGAACTCGTCCGGCGAGCGGACGTCGACCAGGTTGTCCTGGCCGATCGCGGCGATCACCTCGTCGCGGAACGCGCGGATCGCCTTGTCCTGCTCCTGCGCGTGGTAGCTCGTCTTGGCCCGCTGCGGCACGTCGGTCACCAGCTCACGGGACTCGAGCTCCCACTTCTTCCGGCCGCCGTCGAGCAGCTTCACGTTCTGGTGCCCGTACAGCCTGAAGTACCAGTACGCGTACGCGGCGAACCAGTTGTTGTTGCCGCCGTACAGGACGACCGTGTCGTCGTTGGAAATGCCCCGCTCCGAGAGCAGGGCCTCGAACCCGGCCCGGTCCACGAAGTCGCGGCGCACCGGGTCCTGCAGATCCTTCTTCCAGTCGATCTTGACGGCGTTGCGGATGTGACCCTTGTCGTAGGCGCTGGTGTCCTCGTCGACCTCGACGAGCACCACGCCCGCGTCGCCGCCGTGGGCGTCGACCCAGTCGGCGTCCACGAGGACGTCGGATCGGCTCATATGGGGACCTCCTTGTCAGCTTCGGCCGCGACCATCCCCTGGTGGCGCGGCCAGATACGTCGGATAAGCAGATACATTTCGCAGCCCAGGCAGAGGCCGAAGACTCCGTTCAGGAACGCCGCGAGCAAGCCGGCAGATGCGGCCGCCATGCCCAGCGGCGTGATACCCGCTGCGTAGCCAATGACCCCTATCACGCTGATCACAAGGCCCACCCCCTGGGCAAACCGAGGTGGTGCCTCTGCTTCCAGTTCCTTGGGCGGCCCGAGGTGCGGCCGCACCAGCCAGCGGTAGAGCAACCCGTACGGGGCGTTCCGCATGCCGAACACGGTGGCGACCGCGAAAACCACGGCCTGCGCGGCCAGCAGCCACACGCTTCCGAAGATCAGGACCACGGCGAAGACCACCATGGTGATCAGCGCACCGAAACGCGGCCCTCTCGGATCGATGTCCATCTGCGGTGTCCCTTCGGGATTCTGACGGGGGTCTTCCGTGGCGACACCCGCCTGGCGCGTCCGGTTCCGGTCGGTCCAGCCCGACGGGCGGCGGTACCGGTGGAGCGCGGCGTCAGCCTGCGGTCCGACAGAGGGCGGTCGCGACGCGGCAGAAGTCGACGGCCCGGCGCCTGGTCAGCGTGCACCGGGGCGGGCGCGGGACCCAGAGCGGGGAGGGCGCTGATGTCCGGGCAGGCAAACGCGTCCAGGCAGGCACATAGCCGATGCTATGCGCGGCCGGGCCGGCTGTCACCATTCTCCCTCTCCCGATCTGATCAGTAGGAATGGCATGTCGCGGGCAGTACGGGACATAGCGTCGTCACGCACCGCGTCGTCAACCACCGCGTCGTCAACCACGGGCCAGCGCCGCGAGCACGTCCGCCTTGCGGGGCTGGCCGCTGGCGCGGGTCGCGATCCGGCCGTCGGGACCGAGCACCAGGACCGTAGGCGTCCGGCGGATATCCAGCCGGCGGACCAGGTCGAGGTGGGACTCGGCGTCGATCTCCACGTGCGTCACCCCGTCGGTCATCCCGGCGACCTCGGCCAGGATCACCCTGGTGGCCCGGCACGGCGCACAGAACGTGGTGGAGAACTGCACCAGTGTGGCCCGCTGGCCCAGCGGGCCGCCCAGCTCGGCGGGTGTGATCATCTCGGCCGCATCCGGCGCGCTGCGCCGCATCCGGCCGCTGTTCCACCGCCAGGCCACCCCGGTGGCCACCGCGATGACGAGCACCACGATGAGCGCGATCAATCCGGGGGCCATGCGGGATAAAGCACGCCGCGCCGCCGCCGCATTCCCGGCCGGAACGCTCAGGAGGCGGCCGGGAAGCTGACCAGCACCGGGCCGTTGCCCGATGTGACGTCGAAGCTCTTCACCTGATCTGGAGGCACCTGCGTGCGGAGCTGGTACCAGCGACCCTCGTGACCAGCGACAACGTTCCAGCTGTCCACCAGCAGGTGCTGACCGCCCTTGGTCACCAGCCAGAACTTGCAGTGCGTGCCGGGCTTCACGCCCATGAACTGCACCTGCATCCTGGTGCCCGATGCCGATGGCGTGTAGTAGACGGCTCCGCTTACGTGCGTGACCGGGTTGCTGCCGCGCGCCAGGTACGCCTCGGTGTGCACGCCGCCGGGCCGGGACGAGCCGCCGTGCGACGTCAGCGCACGGCCCGCCAGGCCGCCGCCGATCCCGATGACGATCGCGGCCGCCGCGGCTACGGCGATCACGCGCCAGCGGCGCGCGCGGCGGCGGGAGGTCACCTGCTGCAGCAACGAGTCCAGCAGCTCGGCCGACGGCTCTTCCAGGTCCTTCGGCTCCACGCTGTCCAGGGCCAGCCGCTCAGCGTCGGCCAGCGGCACCCGGCCCAGCAGCGCGGGCAGCCCGGCCAGGCCGGCCAGTTCCTCCCGGCAGTCCGTGCAGTCCTTCAGGTGGCTGTCCACGGCCGCGCGCTCCGCCGGGTCAATGGCGCCGAGGACGTAGACCCCGAGGGCGTGGCGGATGTCGCCGCAGTCGGTGAGCCCGGTCATGGCGCGAGCCCCCGTTCCTCGAGGGCCAGCTTGAGTGCTCGCAGGGCGTAGAACGTCCGGGACTTGACGGTGCCGGCCGGGATGCCCAGGGCCGCGGCCGCCTCGGCCACGGACTTGCCGCGGTAGTACGTCTCGAGCAGCACCCGGCGGTGGTCCGGGCGGAGCGCCTTGACCGCGTCGGCGACGGCCCATGATTCAAGCGCCCGGTCGGCCTCGTCCGGGGCGGGAACCAGTTCCAGCGCAGCCTCTCCCACCTCGTGCGGCCGGGCCCGCCGGGCGCGGTAGGCGTCGACCGCGAGATTGCGCGCGACCGCGAATAGCCACGGCCGGGCGGGCCGCTCTGCTATCGCATCCGGGTGCATCCACGCCCGGAGCAAGGTCTCCTGCACTATGTCCTCCGCGCGCTGCCGGTCCCCACTGGTCAGGTGCAGCGCATATCGCAGCAGTGGCCCCGCATGCTCCGCGTAGAGCGTGCGCACCAGCATCTCATCGGACGCTGGCCCGCGCGTTGCGCGGCTGCTGGCGCCTTCTAGCCCTGCCACGTAACTACCAACGTGCGGGGCGGAGGATTCGGTTCACTACGGATCATCAAATTTCTGCCGATCACCAGCGCTGTTCGCTAGCCTCCAGCGAACGGGGGGAGGACCTCGATCATCGCCGCGTCGCTGAGCACGACCGCCTCGGGCGCGCGGGAGCCCACGGGCGCCCCGTCGATCAGGAATGAGGAGCGGGCCAGGACGGCCGCCAGGCGCGGATCCTGCCCGGTGTGTTGACCAGGGTCCGTTTTGCCCCGGGCTGCAGCCAGCGCGTCGGCGAGCGTCTCCGCGGTGACCGTCTCCTCGGCGGTCCCCGCTGCGTCCTTTGCCGCCGCCCAGTAGCGAAGGGTCACGATGGCCATGTCAGCTATCCTTTCCCATAACGGATCCGGGCGGCGCGCGCCCCGGGTGATAGCGGGAGTCAGGGCAGCCTCCCGCGGATGACTCCGCGGGATGGAGGTGGCGGCGGTTGAGCATCGTGCTCCTGCTCACTGACGCCCATGAGTCCGCAGCGGAGATTCTGCCCTCGCTGAGCCTGCTCTCGCATTCCGTGCGCACCGGCCCGGCGTCCGCGACCGCGGCCGCCGGCGGGGCGGGCACCGATGCCGTCCTGGTCGACGCCCGTCGTGATCTCGTGCAGGTCCGGCGGCTGCTGCGGCTGCTCCGCAGCGCGGAGATGACCGTTCCCGTGCTGGCCGTGGTTACCGAGGGCGGCTGGGCCGCGGTCACCGCGGACTGGGGCGCGGACGACGTCATCCTGCACACGGCGGGCCCCGGAGAGGTCGACGCGCGGCTCCGCCTGGCCATCGGCCGCATGGCGCCCGCCGCCTCGGGCGAAATCCGGTCCGGCGACCTGACCATCGACGAGGCGACCTACTCCGTGCGGCTGCGCGGCCACGCGCTGGACCTCACGTTCAAGGAGTTCGAGCTGCTGAAGTTCCTGGCCCAGTACCCGGGCCGGGTGTTCACCCGGTCGCAACTGCTCCAGGAGGTCTGGGGCTACGACTACTTCGGCGGCACCCGGACCGTAGACGTGCACGTCCGCCGGCTGCGGGCCAAGCTCGGTGCCGAGCACGAGGCCCTGATCGGCACCGTCCGCAATGTCGGGTACCGCTTCGTGCCGGTGAAGGGCGATGACGGGAAAGCCGGCAACGGCCAGCCGCACGCGCCGGGTCGCGCCGGCGAGCCGGGGACCGCGGACGGAGGGAGCCCGGCCGACGGCAGCTCCCGGGCCAACGGCGGGCACGGGGGCGATCACGGCCGGAAGGCGCGCTCCGCGCATGCCGGATTCTGACGCCCCGCAGCCGCCCACGCCGCAGACGGCAGACGCGCCGGAGATCCTCACCCGGGACCGGATCAGCGAGGCCGAGCGGCAGGCCGTGCTGCGGCTGGTCAGCGCCGCCGCCGCCGAGGACGGCGTCAGCCCGCTGTCCGAGCACGTCCTGCTGCACCTGAGGTACGGCGGCGACCACCGCGCCCGTGACCTGCTGCTGGTCAGCCACGGCGAGGTGTCCGGGTACGGGCACCTGGACCAGGCCGACCCGGCCGAGGGCCCCAGCGGCGAGCTCGTCATCCACCCGGCCCGGCGCCGGCAGGGCCTGGGCCTGCTGCTGACCCGCGCGCTGGTCGCCGAGGCCGGCCCGCAGCGGCTGCGGCTGTGGGCGCACGGCGACCTGGAGGCCGCGACCCGGCTCGCGGCCGCGGCCGGCTTCGAGCGGGCCCGGGCTCTGTGGCAGATGCGGCGGTCGCTGCAGCCCGAGCTCGACCAGCCGCAGCTCGCTCCCGGCATCACCATCCGGACCTTCGTGACCGGCCAGGACGAGGACGAGTGGACCAGCCTCAACGCGCGGGCCTTCGCCCGTCACCCGGAGCAGGGCGCCTGGACCCGTGCCGACCTCGACCTGCGTGAGCGGGAGCCCTGGTTCGACCCTGACGGGTTCTTCCTGGCCGTACGGGACGGCAGGCTCGTTGGGTTCCACTGGACGAAGATCCACCATCGGGGGGATGACGGCGCCATCGGCGAGGTCTACGTGGTGGGCGTCGACCCGGCCGAGCGCGGCACCGGCCTCGGCCGCGCCCTGACCCTGGTCGGCCTGCGCTACCTGCGCGCCCGTGGCCTGGGCCAGGTGATGCTCTACGTCGACGAGTCCAACGTGCCAGCGATCAAGCTGTACGCGTCACTGGGCTTTACGCGCTGGCATACCGACGTGATGTTCGCGCACACCCCGGCCAGCGGCCTGGGAGCGTGATCAGCCCGAGCAGACCGATGCCCCGGCGACCGGGCCTACCCCGAGGACCTGGTCGAGCTCCTCGGCGGTGAGCCTCCGGTCGGCCGTAGCCACCGCGCTGAGCACCTCGGCGTACAGCTCGATCTCATCGAGCGCCACACGGTCGTGAACGCGCAGGTCCAGGTTCTCTCGCAGCGCGCCCACCTCCATTGCCGAGCCGATTCGCGGGAGCCTAAGGACCAGGCTAGAGCGCAATCCCGTCGCCCCGCATGACCCATAGGGATCATTTCTCGGGCCACCCTATGACCTGGCCTACCCAGATCTTCCCAACAAATTCGGGTACCCTAGCGGCCCTTCGGCAAGATCCCAGGTAGACAGGCCGCCGGGCGGGACGGCGCCACAGGCCTTGGCCACAAGGGTTTTGCGATCACCGGCTCATGAGACCGGTGGGCCGTAGCCCATACTGATGGCCGGCCCGAAGTGGCTACCAGGTGATTACCGGGCGGGACGGCCGACCATTCTGGCCGAAACATGATCTCATCGGCAGACCCCGGGCGCGCTAGGCATAAACCACGCTTCGACGGACAGAAGCGCTATCTGACCGGCAAGAGACCGACCTGACCCGACACAGGATGATATCTCCGGCCTGACCGGGCAGGCGCGGCCGTCACAGCCCCGGGTCACCCCAGGTCTCCTTCTCGGCGGCCGGGTCGCCCCAGACCGCGGCCCGGTGCCGGGCCGCGCGCGCCACGTACGAGGCGGCGGTGTGGGCCAGCTGCTCGCGGTCTTCGCCGGAGACCTCCCTGATCACCTTCCCGGGGACCCCGGCGAAGAGCACCCCGGCCGGGACGCGGGTCCCGGGCCGGACCACGGCGCCGGCCGCCACCAGGGAGCCGGCCCCGATCCGCGACCCGCCGAGCACGACCGCGCCGATCCCGATCAAGGCGCCGGTCTCCACGTGGGCCCCGTGCACGGTGGCGTGATGGCCCAGGCTGACCCGCTCCTCGAGCACGACCGGCTCACCGGCGTCCACGTGCAGGCAGCACAGATCCTGGATATTGCACTCGGGGCCGACCGTGATCTCGTCGTCGTCCGCCCGCAGGACCGCGCCGTACCAGACGCTCGCGGCCCGGCCCAGGGCGACCTGGCCCACCACCACGGCGCCCGGGGCGATCCACGCCTCGGGATGAACCCGGGGAACGGATCCCTCCAGCGATCCCAGCCTGCCCATCTGGTGCTCCTCCCGGTTCTGCCGCCCGCCCACTCGATGTGCGCCCGCCCGGTTCCCGCGGCCCGCCGGACCCCCGTTGCGCCCGATTGCGGGCAGAGAGTACCGCCCCAGGCCTAGATCAATCCAGACATAACCGGATAGTCAGCCGTTTCGGTTGCGCGGGAGGGTGCTTCGGGACAAGAGTCATGCCCGTCGATGCATTTTGTCGCGCCGGGCCCGGGTCTGGTATGCCCAGCTGCCAGTGGGCCTCGACAGTAACCAAGATCGCAGATTCGGTCCGCCCCTAGCCTGCCAGCCAGTCCCTCAGCCGGCAGGCCGGATCTGCCTGAACCACCTGACGGGTGAGCATGATGAGCGAGCACACGGACCCCCTTGCCGATCTGGGCCAGGAAGAGATCTTCGAGAAAGAGATGCGCGGCTACAGCCGCCGCCAGGTGGACGAATTCGTGGCGAAGGCCCGCAGCCAGGCCCGCGAGGCGCGCGACCTTGAGAACCGGTTGTCCCACGCCCTGGACGAGAACGAGCGGCTCCGGCTGGAGCTGTCCTCGGCCCGCCAGGCCGTCTCGGGCCGGCCGCCGCACGAGGAGATCAGCGAGCGCGTAGGCCAGATCCTCAAGCTGGCCGACGACGAGGCCAAGTCGCAGCGGAAGTTCGCGGCCGAGGAGATCGGCAAGCTCCGCGATGAGGCCAAGCAGGAGACCGAGCGGCAGCGGGCCGAGGCCAAGCAGGAGACCGACAAGTTCCGTGCCGATGCGCAGAACCAGGCCGAGCGCATGCTCCGCGCTGCGCAGGAGCAGGCGGAGAACTCGGTGGCCAGCGCGAGGGCCGAAGCGGAGAAGACGCGGAACGCGGCCCGGACCGAGGCCGAGCGGTCGGTCACCGAGGCGCACAAGCAGTCCGAGACCTCCGTGTCCAGCGCCAAGGCGCAAGCCAAGCAGGTGCTGGACGAGGCCACCGCGCGCGCGACCGCGATTCACGACGGAGCGGAGCGCCGCCTCAACCTGCTGATGTCCCGGCACACCGAGGCGATCCGCCGCTTGACCGAGATCCGCGACGTGGTGACCACGCTCGTCGCCGGCGAGGTCTCGCGTGGCTCGCTGGAGGACGAGGTCGAGAAGGCCGTCGCCAACTCCATCGCGGAGAGCAAGGCCGCTGCGGGCGGCCGGCCCGCTGGCCCCGCCGAGGGCAGGCGGGCTCCCCAAGGCGCCGTTCCCGCGGGAGCCGGTGCCGCGCCGCAGGCTCAGGGCATGGCGGCGCAGCAGGCGCCGTCCCGCGGCCGCGTCGACCAGGGACGGCCGCAGCCCGCCCCGGCCCAGCCGGCCGCGCCAGCCCAGACCGCCGGGCCAGCCCAGACCGCCACGCCAGCCCAAACCGCCACGCCAGCCCAAACCGCCACGCCAGCTCAGACGGCCGCGCCAACCCAGACCCCAGCGCCGGCCAAGCCGGCCGAGGGCGCGAGCAACGGCCAGCCGGCCGAGGCGCAGACGAGCCAGGCCAGGCCGGCGGCTGCGCCCAGGGCCGGGAACGGCCAGCGCGCCGAGGGTGACGCACCGCGCCCGTCGGGGACCGGCGATGGTGCGCGCCACGCGGCCGGCGGGTCACGGCCTGCCGACTCCGAGGAGTAACCGGAGGTCAGCGGCTGGGGAGGGCGTCGATCCGCCGCAGGATCACGCCCTCCCGCAGCGCCCAAGGGCAGACCTCGAGTTCCGGCAGGCCGAACAGGTCCATGGCGGCGTCGGCCACGATCGCGCCCGCGACGAGCTGCGGGGCCCGCCCGCGGGACACCCCCGGCAGCTGGGCCCGGTGGGCGGCCGAGGTGTGGGACAGCCGGTCGGCCAGTTCCACGACGTCGGCGTGATGCAGCAGCCGCCGGACGTACGGGCCGTCGCTGGACGGCGCCGCACCGGTGATCCTGGCCAGCTGCCGGAATGTCTTGGACGTGGCCACGGAGTGGTCCGGGCGGCCGTCACGCATGACCGTGCCCGCGGTCGCGGCGATCTCGGCCCGCACATGCTTGCGGAGCTGCCGCACCTCATCGGCCGACGGCGGGTCGCCGACCAGCCAGTCCCTGGTCAAACGGCCCGCGCCGAGCGGCACTGAGACCGCGACGGCCGGTTCCTCGTCCACCCCGGCCGCGATTTCCAGCGAGCCGCCGCCGATGTCCAGCATCAGCAGGCGGCCCGACGACCAGCCGAACCAGCGCCGGGCGGCCAGGAAGGTCAGGCGTGACTCATCAGCCCCGGGCAGCACCCGGATGTCCACCTGGGTCTCACCCTGGATCCAGGCGAGCACCTCATCGCCGTTGACGGCGTCCCGCACGGCCGACGTGGCGAACGCCAGCAGTTCCTGCACGCCTTTGTCCTCGGCGATCCGCAGCGCCTCGTCGACGAAGTCACGCAGCTGCATCGCACAGTCCTGGGAGAGCCGGTTCTCGGCGTCCAGGTGGTCCCCGAGCCGCAGCTCGGCCTTGTGCGAGAACGCGGGAACGGGGCGCGCGCCCAGATGAGCATCCACCACCAGCAGGTGGACGGTGTTGGAACCTACGTCCAGGACCCCCAGTCGCATACCACGACGCTACCCGGCCGGCCGGACACGGTGCAGGCCCTGCGACCGCACCGCATCGCTATATGGTCGGGAGTGCCGGATCTCATCGGTATCGAACGGGAGGCCCCCATGACCGAGAGCGCGCGCGGCAGCGTCCGGGTGAAGCCGGGGCACAAGCGGGTCCGCGCCTACCTGAACGGCGAGCTGGTGGCCGACACCCGGACGCCGTTCCTGGTCTGGGAGGTGCCCTACTACCCCACCTACTACCTGCCCGCGGCGGACGTGCGGGCCTCGCTGCTCCCGTCCGGCGAGACCAGGCACTCGCCCAGCCGCGGGGACGGCGAGGTGCTGCACGTCAAGGTGGCCACGGCGACGGCCGAGCGGGCCGCGCTGCGCTACCCCGGCTCGCCGCTGGAGCGGCTGCGTGAGCTGGTCCGCCTGGACTGGGACGCGATGAGCGAGTGGTTCGAGGAAGATGAGCCTGTCTACACCCATCCGCGCGACCCGTACTCCCGGGTGGACATCCTGGCCAGCTCCAGGCACGTGCGGGTGGAGGTGGACGGCGTCACCGTGGCCGAGTCAGGCCAGCCGCGGATCCTGTTCGAGACCGGGCTGCCGCCGCGCTACTACATCCCGCTGACCGACGTCCGGATGGACCTGCTGCTGCCGTCGGAGACGGCCTCGCACTGCCCGTACAAGGGCACGGCGAGCTACTGGTCGGTGGACGCGGGCCGCGGCGTGCACACCGACCTTGTCTGGATGTACCGGGCCCCGCTGCCGGAGAGTCAGAAGGTCGCCGGGCTGGCCTGCTTCTACGACGAGAAGGTGGACGTCTACCTCGACGGCGAGCGGCAAGACCGGCCCGCTACTCACTTCAGCTGACCGCGCGGGCCTCCGGGCCGGAGCGGCCGGCGGTGTCCTCGATGCGGGCGCGGGACGGGCCGCGGCGGGCCGAGATGTCGTGCGCCGCCGCCTCGGCGCCGCGCTTGGCCCGCAGCAGGTTGCCGCTGGCCAGCTTCCCGCAGTCCGCCTCGCTCCAGCCGCGGCCCAGCAGCTCGGCGATCAGCGCCGGGTAGCAGGACACGTCCTCCAGCCCCTCGGGCACCGATTCGACCCCGTCATAGTCGCCGCCCACGCCGACGTGGTCGACCCCGGCCACCTCCCGGACGTGATCCACGTGGTCGGCCACCTCGGCCAGCCGGACCGCGGGCCGGGGGTGAGCGGTCGTCCACTGCTCCCGCTCGGCCCGCAGGTGCCCCCGGGCGCCCACGTTCTTGGGGTCGAGCCCGCGCCGGCGCATCTCCTCGGCGAACTCGCGCTCCCAGTCCCGGTGCGCTTGGGACACGAACGACGGCACGAACGTCACCATGCACACGCCGCCGTTGCCGGGCAGCCGGGCCAGGACGTCGTCCGGCACGTTCCTGGGATGGTCGCAGATGGCCAGCGCCGACGAATGGGAGAAGATGACCGGCGCCTCGGCCACGTCCAGCGCGTCCCGCATGGTGGCTGGGGCGACGTGGGAGAGGTCGGCGAACATGCCCAGCCGCTGCATCTCCCGCACCACCTCGCGCCCGAAGTCGGTCAGCCCCCCGGCCGCCGGCTCGTCGGTCGCGGCGTCGGCCCAGGGCAGGTTGCGGTTGTGGGTGAGGGTCAGGTACCGGACCCCGAGTGCGTACAGGGCACGCAGCGTGCCCAGCGAGCATCCGATCGAGTGCCCGCCCTCGGCGCCGATCAGCGAGGCCACCCGGCCCGCCGCGGTGATCCGCTCGACGTCATCGGCGGTCAGCGCGAGCTCGAGCGCGTCGGGGTACCGCCGGATCATCTCGTGCACCAGGTCGATCTGCTCGAGGGTGGCGGTGACCGCAGTCTCACCCTGGAGATCGGCCGGCACGAACACCGACCAGAACTGCGCGCCCACCCCGCCGCGGGCCAGCCGGGGCAGGTCGGTGTGAGTGCTGGCGACCGGCGCGGCCAGATCGGTCTCGTCGATATCGAGCTCGTCGGCGACGCGCATGGTCCAGGGCAGGTCGTTGTGGCCGTCGATGACCGGGTGGCGGCCGAGCAGGTCCCTGGCGGCGGCGATCTGGGTCGGTGTGCTCACATCAGCGCTGCTTTGGGTCACCGGCCCAGCTTACGGAGACCCCGGCTAGTGGGCGATCACCACCACGACGACGACGGCCAGGAGCACGATCCCGATGACCCAGAGCAGGTGATGGGTCCGGTCCTTGCGCATGCCGCCGAACTGAGAACGCCGCCCAGGGATGGCACGATGCGCCATGCTGGCCTGGCTGAAATGCCAGCCGGCGACTAAGGCCACGATTGCCGCAATGATTACGATGGCCATCCCGCCAGTACACACCATGCGCTGATGCTTCGCACTGCGAATAATCACAGACAGTGCGTTCCAGGTAGCGCTGCGGCTACCGCCCGCGCCGGGGGGGCTTTACCGCTCGGGCGCGCGCCGCATGATCGTCTCGGCCACGCCGGGCTCGTGGCCACCGGGTACGGTGACGCCCCTCCCCCGGGCTGCCCCCGGCCCGCCGGGCCGCGCGGCCGCCGATGTGAATGTAGCCCGGGCGGCCGCCGCTGAACTCGGCGAAGCTGACCAGGGCCTCGCCGGACTCGCCGGCCGTGAAGAACGCCTCGCTGTCCACGGGGCTCAGCCGCAGCGGCGGCACCTCCGATTCGCCGGGCAGGTCGGCCAGCGGGCCGCTGAGCTCGCCACGCACGACGAGCTGGCCGTCCTCGACGGTCACGTCGTGCCGCACGCCGAGACGCTCGTAGGTTCCGGTGTAGTTCTCCAGCGGCAGGCTGGGCGGCGGCTCCGCGGGCCGCGGCACCCGGGGCGTGCGCACGCCGGCCAGGACCTGGAACAGCCAGCGGCTGAGGTCCCGCCACAGGCTCCCGCCGGTGCCTGAGTTGGTGAGCAGCACGACCACCAGGTCGCGCTCGGGCACAACCTCAAGGAACGACAGCTGGCCGATGGTGCCGCCGCCGTGGCCGATGACCCGCACCCCGCTCCAGTCGGACAGCAGCCAGCCCAGGCCCTGCGTCAGCACCGCGTCTGAGGCCCGCGGCCGCGGGCCCTGGGCTTCCTGCATGGCGCGCACGCCCGTCCCGGACAGCAGCCGCGTGCCGTCGCGGGCCGTGCCGCCGGCCAGGTGCATGCGCGCGAACGCAGCCAGCTCCGCGGCGGTGGCCACCGTCCGGCTGCCCGCCGGGCTCTGCGCCATGGCCATGATGACCACGGGCGGCACCTGCGGCGTCCCGTCCGGCCCGGCGACGTGCCCGACCGCGCAGCGGCCCGCCAGCATCTCCTCGGCCAGCACGGTCGTGCGCCGCAGGCCGAGCGGCCCGCAGATGCGCTCGGCCAGGAGCTGGTGGTACGGCTGGCCGGTCACCTGTTCCGCCACGTGACCGGCCAGCACGAACCCGGAGTTGCAGTACGACCACATCTGCCCCGGCCGGTGGATCAGGCCGATCTCCTTCAGCGATCCGACATAGCGCTCGACCGCATCGTCGCCACGGCCGTACTCCGCGAAGTGATCACCCTGGATGCCGCTGGTGTGGGTCAGCAGGTGCCGGACCGTGATCTCGCCGGCGCCGGGGTCGGCCAGCTCGAAGGCCGGCAGGTACCGCCGCACGGGTGCGTCGAGCTCTACCTCGCCCGCGTCGGCCAGCTGCATGACCAGGGTGGTGGTGAGCAGCTTGGTGTTCGACCCGATCTGGAAGACCGTGTCGGTGGTGGTCTCGACGCCGGTGCTGGCGTTGATCACGCCGGTTGCGAACTCGAGCGCCTCCTCGCCGGTGCTGACCGCCAGCACCGCACCCGGTACCCGGTGCTGGCGGGCCAGCGCATCCAGCCGTTCTTGGATGTTGCCGAGCTCGGCGATCAGCGTTGCCATAGGCCGAAGCCTACGAGGCCCCGGTTTCGCCCCCGAACAGGCGGTACGAGCCGATCTCGTGCATCTCGGTGACCTGCGGGGGTTCCTCGCAGCGGCCGGCGATGTCCTCCTGGAACCTGCCGAACGCCGCGATGCCGGACAGCGGGTTGGCCCCGTCGTCGGTCTCGTGGGAGGCGAGGTGCACGAACGTCTGCCCGTCGTCCAGCCGGAACGTCGCGTACCTGAACCCGGCGGGACGGGCCTGGTGCAGCTCGTCGTAGACGGCCCGGACCAGCTTCTCGTTCTCACCGACCCGGTCGGGCTTGACCTTGTAGCGGATGATCAGACGGCGCATGACGTGACCTCTCTCAACTCGGATGGGACGGCTTGCCTGTTAAGACACCGCGGTTCCCTGGAACTGACCGATGACTTTCCGCCGCGGACGGTGTCTGTATGCGCAGGTGGTCTGGACCGTGAGGGAAGAAGGGGCGATGCGAGGATGCCGTGGTGACACCGACGACGCTGGAGCGCGCCCAGGCGGGCGACGGGGAGGCGTTCCGCGAGCTCACCGACCCGTACCGGCGCGAGCTGCAGCTGCACTGCTACCGGATTCTCGGCTCGGTGCAGGACGCCGAGGACATGCTCCAGGAGACCCTGCTGGCCGCCTGGCGCGGGCTTGACCGGTTCGAGGAACGGTCCTCGTTGCGTGCCTGGCTGTACCGGATCGCCACCAACCGGTGCCTGAACGCGCTGCGTGACACCGGGCGCCGCCCGCGGCCGCAGCCCACGGCCGGGCACGGTTTCGAGCCGCCCGAGCCCACCCGCCGGATCGAGCCGGTCTGGTTCGAGCCCTGCCCCGACGACCTGCTCGAGGACCTGCCCGATACCGCCCCTGGGCCGGAGGCGCGCTACGAGACCAGGGAGTCGCTGGCCCTGGCGTTCGTGGCCGGGCTGCAGCAGCTGCCGCCGCGTCAGCGCGCCGCGCTGGTGCTGCGCGACGTGATGGGCTTCCACGCGGCCGAGGTGGCCGACATGCTCGACAGCAGCGAGACATCGGTGAACAGCGCACTCCAGCGGGCCAGGGCCACGCTCGATGCCCGCCTGCCCGGCCGCGGCGCCGAGGGCGCGCCGCTGCCCCGCTCGGCGCGTGAGCGCGAGCTGGTGGGGCGGTTCGTGGACGCGTTCGAGAGCGCCGACATCGACCGGGTCGTCGCGCTGCTGACCGACGACGCGTGGCTGACCATGCCGCCCGAGCCGCTGGAGTTCCAGGGCCACACGGCGATCGGCGAGTTCTTCACCGACCGCAGCTGGTGGGGCACGCGGCCGATCCGGCTAGTGCCCACGCGCGCGAACTACCAGCCCGCGTTCGGCTACTACCTGGGGGACCCGCAGGCGCCGATCGCGCACGCCAACGGGCTGATCGTGCTCACGCTCGAGGGCGGCCAGATCTCCGCCATCACCCGGTTCGGCGACAACAGCCTGTTCCCGCTGTTCGGGCTGCCCCGGACGCTGCGCCTGTAGCCGCCTCAGCCGCACCTCGCGGTGACTCCGGCGGTCTCAGCGGTCCAGTAGGCGGGCAGCGCCGAGTAGTTCTGCTGGTCGGCGACGTAGACGTGCCCGGCGTTGTCGGCCTGGGTCAGGGCCAGCGCCGCGCCCAGGCTCGATGCCTCGCGGTCGGGCAGGTGGAGGACGTTGGCGAACCGCCGGGGCGGGTAGCGGTGCACCCAGGCCGGCGGCGGGTTGGCGGCCAGGGTGCCGTAGCTGCTCTCGAAGTCCATGATGACGTCGGCCGCCGACATATAGGACGGGTGCGGGTACCAGCCCGGGTTGATCCAGACCTGGGCACCGGGAATATGCGCGTGGACGTATTTGTAGAGGTGCCGGTAATAACGGAGCTGGCCATTACCGGTCCCGGTCGTGGCGCCGTCAAAAAAGAGGCCTGTCACGCCATACCAGTTAAACCATTCCATGGCCTCTTTCTTCACCGCGGCCAGCGGGGCCTGAGTCATCCCGGGCGAGGCGGGGTGACCCGCGGCATTGTTGGCGTAGTCGGTCCAGACATAGCCAAGCACCTGAATGCCCTTGGCCCGGGCCTGCCTGATCATGGTCAGCCGGGCCGCGCTCCTGGACCGCCCTGGCCCCCCTCCGGCCCCGCCGTAGCCCTGGCCCCAATTGGCGATGATGCTGGCCGGCGCCGGGGCGCTGGACTCGGATGCGGGCCAGACCGTAGGCCCGTAGGCGGCCGGCACGAGCTGCTGGCAGAACGCCCTGGTCTCGACCGCGGGCCTGGCCCCCGTGCTAGCCGTAGCCGCAGGCCCGGCGCTGGCGCTGGCCCCGGCCGAGGGCTCGGCGGCGCTCGTCCCTGCGCCGCGCCCGGCCGCAGCGCTCACCCCGTCAACGCGCCAGATGCCGGCGCTGGCCACGACGCCCAGGCCGAGCCCGAACAGGGCCGTTAAAACGATCACCAAAATTGGCACAGCCTTCACCTGAATGTCCCCCGATGCTGGCAATAACAGAAGATTGTCAGCCGATACTGGCTACTGCCGAGTTAGCCTCAGCCCCCGTCCGGCAACTCTTCACCAGCGACATCAGCAGGTCAAGGCTTTCCGCGCCGAAACGCTGTCGGCTGGATGCTTTTCATGATCTGGGTGCATGGCCCGCAATAGTGGCGACTGAGGCACCCAGATCATGAAAAAGAGGGCCGCGGGCTCAGGACCGGATGTCGGTGGCGGTCCGTAGGCTCCGGCTATGGCCAACTTCGCGCTGATGCTCGTCCACGGTCCGGGCTGGGACGCGTCGCGGCCGATCCGCCAGCAGCAGGCCTGGGAGCAGCACGCGGCGTTCATGGACGGGCTCGTCGATGACGGGTTCATCATCCTCGGCGGGCCGCTCGGCGACGGCGAGCGGACGCTGCACGTCATCGAGGCCGCCGGCCCCGCCGAGATCGAGACCCGGATGGCCCACGACCCGTGGGCGGAGATGGGGCTGCTCCGGGTCGGCTTGATCGAGCCCTGGAGCCTCTGGCTCGACAGTCGGCCCGGACGCTAACCGCCCGGAGGTCCGCTCACCGGCGGCCCGGGCGGGCAGCCCGGGTCCAGCCCCGCTGGGTCCGGGTCAGCTCGGTGAACGGCGAGGCGGCCAGGAACGCCCGGGACTCGGCGTAATCCTGGCCGGCGGGATCCTGGCCCTCCAGCCACGCGTAGTCGAGGAGCCGGCTGACCTCGGCCAGCCGCAGCCACTCGGCTGCCTGCCCGAGCAGCCACGTCGCCACCCCGCGGCGGCGGTGCTGCCCGGCGACGCAGAGGTTGCCGACGTCGGCCCACCCGCCGTGCCGGGACAGCCGTTCGCCCTCATCGAAGATCTCCACCTCGATGAAGCCGATGACCTCCTCGTCCAGGACGGCCGACAGGCGGGTGCCGTTCATGCCCACCGACCGCCGGACGGACAGCCCTGCGATGGGCGGCGCGGCAGGCCGCCGCAGGTCCTCGACCCGGGCCAGGTAGACGACCTCGGTGTGGCCGGTGTGCGAGAATCCGGCGCGCTGGTACAGCGCGCGGACATGCGGCCATTGCTCGGGCACGCCGTACACGCCGGGCGCGGGCAGGTCACCCTCGGCCGACTGGCTGGTGACCCCCCACTCCTCCAGCTGGCGGACGCACGTCGCGATCAGCTTTTCCGCCGCCTCGGTCGCGTCCGGCCAGCACGGGTTCCCGGCCGGGGCCTCGGGCCAGAACAGCAGCCAGCGGACCTCGCCGGCACCGCGGTAGCCCGGGCCGACGCGCTCATCCGTGCCGTACCGGAGCAGGTGGGCCGCGGCGGCCACACGCTCGCGCTGCTCGGCGACCAGGGTCAGCCGCTCGCTCACCCACGGGTCGACGATGGCCTCGCCGGGCTGGCGCTCCAGGTGGCTGAGCACCGCGCTGACTGACACGCCCATGCCGGGCACCACGGCCGCGGCGTGCGTGTTCACCAGGTCGGTCAGCTGGTCCCTGTCGCGGCGGCGGAAGGGACGGACCTCGATGGACGGCATCGGCAGGCCTCCTCGATTGAGCCAGGAAACTCGAGATGACAAGGCCCGCTGCCGGTGCGGTACGGCCTGCACTGTAGCACCGGGGTCAGCGGGTGACGAACGCCGCGATCTCCCCGAGCCCCGGCCGGTAGCCGTCGGTGGTGTCGACCTCGAGCGACGGGACGTTCAGGGCCACCCGCCGGAACCGTTCGTGGGCCAGGGCCCGCGCCGCCGCGTCGCCCGGCCCGGGATCCGCGTGCGCGGCCCGCAGCGGGTTCTCCTGACCGCGGCGCAGGCTGCGCCGGAACGCGGTGTCCGCATCCACCACGCAGTGCACGATGCGGATCCGGGCCAGGCCGCGCAGCGGCTCCAGCCGGGGCCGCCACACATGGTCCTGGAACGCCGCCTCCGCCACCGTGGTCACGCCGGCCCGCAGCAGCAGCTCAAGCACGTCGAAGAAGACGGGCAGGGTTCGCCTGGTCAGCTCGTCGCCCGGCGCGGCCACGAACCCCGGGCTGGCCTGCACCATCCCTTCCTTGATCTCGTCCCGGCAGACCGCCGGGCACCCCACCGCCTGGGCCAGCCGGTGGGCCAGCGTGGTCTTGCCCGCCCCCAGCGGGCCGCTGACCACCGCGAGAGTCGGAAGGGAAGCCATCCTCCGAGTTATAGCGGCTGGTAACCCAAGGGCTACGGCCGCGCCCGGATGTGATCGACCACGTGGCGGAATTCCTCGTCGGCGGCGCCACCGGCCGCCGCGGTCCGCAGCCAATCGCGAGCCGCGGCGATCTGCGGGAGGCCGGCCATGTCGGTGGCGAGCCCGAGATCCTTGGCCGCGAGTGCGATGGCGAAGTCGCTGTCAGCACCGCTGCGGTAGCGGCGGACCGCGCCGGCCAGCGCGCCGTGGGCCAGGCTCTCGATGACCTCCTCGCCGGGCACACCCATCCGGTCCGCCAGCGCGAGCACCTCGCCCAGCAGCGTGACCCCGGCCAGGGAGGCGGTGATCAGGACGATCTTGCGGGCCGCCCCGGTGCCCAGGTCACCGCAGCGGACCACCGTGCCGAACACGTTCAGGACGTCGGCGACCGGGCCGGTGTCGCCCCCGGCCAGCACGGTCAGCTTGCCGCTCGCGGCCGGCCCCACGCTGCCCATGACCGGGGCGTCGACCAGGCCCACCTCGGCCGGGAGCCGCTCCCGCAGCGCCAGCACCGCCTGCGGGCCGATGGTGGACATCTCGACCAGGCAGGCACCGGGCTTGATGCCCTCGGCGGCACCGTCCGGCCCGAAGATCACCTCTTCCACGGCCCGGGGGGTGGCCAGCATGGTCAGCACGACGTCGCCCCCGGCCGCGGCCTCGGCGGGGGTGGCCGCCGCCTTCGCCCCGGCCGCCAGCAGCGGCTGCACCCGGCCGGGCGTGCGGTTCCACACGGTCAGGTCATAGCCAGCGTCGAGGACCCGCCGGGCCATCGGCGCTCCCATGCGGCCGAGCCCGAGGAATGCGACGTTGCTCACCGAGCCTCCCGTTCATCCGAGAATTCATCGTCATTCCCGGGGTCGCTGATGCTGGCGACGACCCGCCCGGACCGGGCGAAGACCGGCGCCGCTACGCAGCACAGGTGAACCTCGAGCTCCTGCCAGTCCGCCGCGTACCCGCGGCCGCGGACCTCGGCCAGATCCCGCGCCAGGCGGCCCGGGTCTGTGATCGTGCGCGGCGTCCTGGCCTCGAGCGCCGGGCCGACCTTCCCCGCCATCGTCGCTCCGTCCGTCCTGTTGCACCACGATCCGGTCCCGGCTGGCCGCAGCTCCTGGTCACCGGGTCTGCTCTGCCTCAGCCTACGGTCGAGGCAGACCCGGCCGGCCAGCACGGTCACCGGGCCGCGGCGGCGTGGCGGCCCGCCCGCCAGCCCATCGTCATGCCGACGCCGAGGGTCGCGCCCGGCGCGGGATAGCCGTCACCGGTCCAGAACGCGGCCGCGTTGCCCACCGCGTACAGGCCGCTGATCCGGCCGCCGCTCCTGGCCAGCACAACCCCGTCGGTGTCGGTGACCGGCCCGCCCTTGGTCCCGATGGTCCCGGCCAGGACCGGACCGCGTAGTACGGCGGCCGGTCGATC
The DNA here is from genome assembly GCA_963844655.1 of uncultured Actinomycetota bacterium. Taxonomy (GTDB): domain Bacteria; phylum Actinomycetota; class Actinomycetes; order Streptosporangiales; family Streptosporangiaceae; genus JASHPR01. Next base: position 1,487,165 of record CAWJPA010000004.1, read on the forward strand.
GGCCCCAGGTTCGGGTTCGGCCGCACGTCGGGATCGCCGCAGTAACGGTCGTAGGCATTGCCGCCACGGCCGAAGTCCGGGTCACAGCCCCTGGCGCAGGCCCGGTTCCAGCCGGCCACGGTGATGGCCAGGCCGGCCGGGTCCACACCGATCTTCCCGGCCAGCACGTTGACCGATGCCGCATGCGCCACCCAGTCCGGCACCGGGCCCGCGGGCCGCAGCCCCGGCAGCGGGTACCGCAGCCGGAACCCCTCGTCGAAGATCAGGTAGGCCCGGTCGTTGGGGTAGCCGCCGCGGGCGTCCCGCTGGTGCATCGCCTTGCCGATCTCGTTGTAGGGCCGGGCCTCGTCGACGAACCGCAGGCCGGCGGCGTTGACCATGATCTGCCTGGGCTGGCCGCGCTCCCGGATCAGGGAGCGGTAGAACGGCTGGCCGTCGACGGTTTCCCCGGGAATCGCGATCATCGGCATCCACCAGCCCTCGCCGGTGTTGGCGATCTCGCCGCCAGCCTCCTCGGCGATGCGCAGCCCGTCGCCCGTGTTGCTGGGCGCCGCCCCGGTGGCCCGCTGCGGCGCCGGCAGGAGCCTGGCGCGGAGCGGGCCGTTCCAGTCGAACCCGCCGGTGGCGAGGATGACCGAGGTGACGCTCACCGAGGCGACCCTGCCTCCCTGGTCGAGGTCGCAGGCCTGGACCGAGCCGTCGGGCGCGAGATGCACGCGGGCGAGGCGGGCGCCGGTCACCACGCGGATCCCGGCCCGCACGACGCCGGCGAGCAGGCCGGCCACCAGGGCCACGCCGCCGGTCCGGATGCCGAGCCGCTGCCGATCATCGAGCAGCTGCTGGTCGAACCGGTCCGGGTAGCGCCACTTCTCCCACTCGGCGTGGGTCATCGGCAGGTACCCGGGCGGCGTCCTGATCGCCGCGGACGGCAGGTCGAGCTGGGTGAGGTTGATGGGCAGCATGTCCAGGCACCGCCCGCCGAGCGTCGCCCCCGGCCGGGCCGGGTCGTAGTCCGGGTAGCGCGGGCAGGCGACGAACCGGTGCGCGCTGTGGGCCTCGACGAACCGCGCCATCTCCGGCGCGCTCTCCAGGAACACCTCGGTCATCTCCCCGAACCGGTCGCCGAACAGGCCGTGCAGGTAGCGGCGGGCCGCGTCCGGCGTGTCCGCCGCGTTCTCCGGCAGATGGTTGCAGGGCACCCACACCCGCCCCCCGGACAGGGCCGTGGTACCGCCCAGCTCGCTGGCCCGCTCGGCCAGGAGCACGGTGGCGCCGCCGGCCGCGGCGGCGAGCGCGGCGGTGAGCCCGGCCGCGCCGCTGCCCGCGACCAGGACGTCGCAGCGCACGGGCAGGCCGACCGCGGGATCCGTCATCGCGCCGGGCCGGCCGGTTCCGGGGACCATCCCGCCGCGTGCAGGGCGGCCAGGTCCGCGGGCAGCCTGGGCTCCGGGTCCTCGCCGTCGACGAGTTCGTACACGGTCGGGCCGGCGAAGCCGATCTGGCCCAGGGCCGCGGCGAACGCGCCGAAGTCGACCTCGCCGCGGCCCACGGACGTGTGCGCCCAGGTCGCCCGCCAGGTGTCGCTGACGTGCACGAGCGCCAGGTGCGGGGCGACCCGCTTGACCCCTTCAGCCGGGTCCTCGATCGCGAGCGCGTTGGCCGCGTCGTAGACGATCCGCAGGTACGGGGACTTCCAGCGCTCGGCAATCTCGACCAGGCTGGCGGCGGCGCCGAGGTAACCGTACGGGCTGTTCTCCAGCGCGATGACGATGTCCAGCTCCGCGGCCCGCGCCAGCAGCCGCCCCAGCCCGTCGTCGAGCACCGCGGCCACGGCGGTGTCCGGGGCCGGGGCCAGGGCGTGCCGCCGGCCCGGTATGACCACGACGTAGCGTGCCCCGATATCGGCCGCGAACGATATTTCCTCCAGCAGCTGCCGTTCGCTGATCCCGCGGATCTCCGGGTTTGTGCTGATCAGGTTGATATCGGCGAAGCTCGGGTTGACCGAGATCACCTCCAGGCTCAGGGCCGTCAGGTCACGGGCCAGCTCGCGCCGCTCGTAGGGCCCGAACCCGGGCGGGAACAGGTGCGGGGGCGCGGTGGTCAGCTCGATCGAACGGAAGCCCTGCCGGGCCAGGGCACGCAGCGCGTGAGCCAGCGGCGCACGGTGCAGCCAGCCGAAGCTGCAGCCGGACAGCGGAAGCGTCACGCCGGGCCCGCCTCCTCCGCAGGGGCGCGCAGGTTGAGCACGATGATGCGGGGGTCGGTCATGTCCTGGACGGCGTACTTCGGGCCCTCGAGCCCGTAGCCGCTGTCCTTGACCCCGCCGTACGGCATGGCGTCCGCGTGGTAGCTGGACGTGTCGTTGATCATCACGCCGCCCACCTTCAGCCGCCGGGCTGCGTCGAACGCGGCGTCGATGTCGCGGGTGAACACGCCCGCCTGCAGGCCGTAGCCGGTGGCGTTGACCATGTCGACCGCGGCATCGAGGCTGCCCGCCGGCACCAGCGCCACCACCGGGGCGAAGATCTCGTCGGTCATGATCCGGCTGGTCATGGGCGGGTCGCGCACCAGCGCCGGGGACAGCACCGGCCCGGACAGCTCACCGCCGGCCAGGATGTCCGCGCCCTGGCTCGCGGCCTCGCGGATCCAGGCGTAGGCCCGCTCCGCCTCGGCCGGGGCGATCATCGGCCCGACCTGCACGCCCGCCGCGGTAGGGTCCCCGCTGCGCAGGGCGGCGACACGCTTGGCCAGCAGGCCGGCGAGGTCGTCGATGACCGAGACGTGCGCGATCAGGCGCTGCACGCTGGTGCACACCTGGCCCGCCTTGCGGTAGCCCGCCTTGATCACCAGATCGGCGGCCAGGTCCAGGTCGGCATCGGCGGCCACGATCGAAGCGCTGTTCGAGCCGAGTTCCAGGTGCGTCTTGGCGATGCCGGACCGCTGCTTGATGGCCAGCCCGACCGCGGTCGACCCGGTGAAGGTGAAGAACCGGATCCTCGGGTCCGCGACCAGCGCGGCTCCGACGGTCGCGCCGGGACCACAGAGCACCTGCAGGTAGCCGCCGGGAAGCCCGGACCGCAGCAGCACCTGGGCCAGGGCGGCCGAGCACATCGGGGTCTGGCGGCCGGCTTGAGCACGACCGCGTTGCCCGCGGCGATGGCCGGCCCGATCTTGTGGGCGACCGTGTTCAGCGGCGCGTTGAACGGGCCGATCGCGGCGACCACCCCGACCGGTACCCGGATCGTGAACGCGAGGCGCTGCTCGCTGCCCGGGGTCGCCGCCACCGGCACTTCCTCGCCGGAGATCCGCAGCGCTTCCTCGGCCGAGAGCCGGAGCGTGGCCACGGCCCGGTCCAGTTCGGTAGCGGCATCGGCGGGGGTGAACCCGGTCTCGGCCACATACGCGGTGATGATCTCGGCGGAGTGCTCGCGCAGCAGCCGGGACGCCGCGCCGAGAATCTCGTGGCGCTGCGCGGGCGGCAGCGGCTTCGCCGCTGCCGCGGCTGCCCCCGTGACCGCGTCGTCAATGTCCCTGGCCTGCGCCTGCCGGAGCACCGCGAACGGCTGCTCGGGTGAACTTGTCCCTGACGGCGGTCTCGGGCCCGTCCGCACGCCAGCGGCCGTCGACGAGAACGCCGGTCACACCCGCGAGCAAGCCCACCATGCGGAGCGTCCTCCCCGGCACCCACGCACCGGGTGCCCGGCCAGGGCCCGGCGTTCATGCGGCCGGGCGGCGTCGGCGCCTCTTGACGCCTCCCAGAGGCTGCCATATCGTCGCGTCTTACGCAAGGCCATTGCGCAATACGCAAACATGCGGCGTTCCCGGTGCCCGCACACCTGGAGGATCACGGTGAGCTGCCTGAAGGGCGCAGAGATCATCACCGAGTACCTGATCCGTGAGCGCGTTCCCTACGTGGTGGGTCTGTGCGGGCACGGGGATCTCGGGCTCCTTGATGCCCTGTACGACCGGCAGGCCGAGATCCGCACGCTGTCGGTGCACCACGAGGCCGCGGCCGGGTTCATCGCCGACGCCTACTACCGCGTCCGCCGCGAGCCGCTGGCCACGTTCACCTCCTGCGGCCCTGGCTCGGCTAACCTGCCGGTGGCGCTCGGGTCGGCGCTGATGGACTCGTCGGCCTTCCTGGCCATCACCGGCAACGTTCCCACGAGCCAGTTCAACCGCTCGCCGTTTCAGGAGGCCGGCCGCCACTTCCAGGCCGATTTCCCGAGCGCGCTGCGGCCCTACGTCAAGCGCGGGTTCCAGGCGACCCGCGCCGACCAGCTGCCGCTGATGCTCCGGCAGGCGTTCGCCACCATGCTCGGCGGCCGCCCCGGCCCGGTGCATCTCGATGTGCCCCTCGACGTCTTCGTCGAGACCTCCGCCGAGGAGATCCCCGAGCCTGCCGCGTGGCGCAGCGGTGTCTCACCGCGGTCGGCCGCTGCGGCGGACGACATCGAGGCGATCCTGGACCTGCTGCTCGCCGCCGACCGGCCGGTGATTGTGGCCGGCCACGGCGTGGAGAACGCCGGCGCCACGGCCGAACTCGCGGCCTTCGCCGAGGCGGCCGGCGTCCCGGTGGCCACCTCACCGCTCGGCAAGAGCGCGGCCGACGCGGGTTCGCCGCTGTTCCTCGGGGCGACCGGCCGCAACGGCACCTACCAGGCCAACCGGGCGACCCGGAGCGCCGACGTCATCCTCGCGTTCGGCACCCGCTTCGACGACCGCGCCACGAGCTCGTGGCTGCCCGGCTACACCTACTCGATCCCGCCCACCCGGCTGGTCCAGGTGGATATCGACCCGGCGGAGCTCGGCCACAACTACCCGGTGGTCCTGGGCGTCGCGGCCAGCCCGCGCGACGTCCTGGCCCAGCTGGACGACGGGCTGCGGGCCCGGGCGGCGGCGGGCGAGCCGGGGGCGCGCCCCGACACGGCCGCCCGCAGACGCTGGCTGGCCGAGGTCGCCGCCTGGCGGCAGGAGTGGGAGCTCCAGGTCGCGCCCGGCCGGTCGTCGCCGGCGTGCCCCATGCGGCCGGAGCGGGTGCTCGCCGACCTGCGCGCCGCGCTGCCCGCCGACGGCATCCTGCTCAGCGACGTCGGCGTCCATCACAACTGGATCGTGCAGGAATGGCGGCCAGGCGGACCCGGCACGCTGGTGCAGAGCTGGGGATTCGCGTCCATGGGCTTCGGCATGGCCGGCGCGCTCGGCGCCCGGCTGGCTGCCCCGGACCGGCCGGTGGCGGCCGTGGTCGGCGACGGCTGCTTCCTGATGCTGCCCAGCGTCGTCGCCACCGCCGTGCAGTACGACCTCCCGGCCGTGTGGCTGGTCTGGAACAACGGCGGCTTTATCTCCATACGCGACCAGCAGCGAGGTTATTTCGGTGCTGACCGCGAGCTGGCCACCAGCTTCCGCCGCGAAGCGGACGGTGAGCCCTACTCAGCGGACTACGCGGCGATGGCCCGGTCGATGGGCGCGCAGGGCATCAGGGTCGACGACCCGGCCGGCCTGACCGCCGCGCTGAAGACGGCGCTCGACTCCGGCCGGCCCACCGTGGTCGACGTCCCGGTGGACGCCGACACCACCCAGCCCGCCGCCGCCACCTGGCTGCTGCCGCCGCTGCCCCACCCCGAGCCGACCTTCGGCTGGCCGGACCCGCTGGACACCTGACCGTCAGGCAGGAACCACCTGCCCCGCCCGAGCAGGAAAGGAATCGATCATGACCGATCCCCCCATCGTCGCGGCCGGCGCCCCGCCGCAGGCCGGCGCCGGCCCGCGGCCGACGACCCGCAGCGATCGGAGCCCGTGGAACTGGCTGCTGCTCATTCCCATCGTGCTGCCGCTGCTCACGTTCGTCTACAACCGCCTGGATCCCCACCTCGGCGGGTTCCCGTTCTTCTACTGGTTCCAGTTGCTGTTCATGCCGCTCGCGGTCACTGGCCACCACCGCGGTCTTCCTGCTGACCAGGAAGCGGAGGACCTGATCATGCACGTCACCGAGCTCGTCATCCTCATCGTCGCGTTCGCGATCATCACCGTCATCGGCTTCGCCGCCCACCGCTGGCGCCGGGCGGACCTCGACTCAGCTCGCATGAGTGGAGCCTGGCCGGGCGGAACTTCGGCAGCTGGATCTCCTGGTTCCTGCTCGGCGGCGACCTCTACACCGCGTACACCTTCGTGGCCGTGCCTGCGCTGCGTGTTCGGGGCCGGGCGCGATCGGCTTCTACGCGATGCCGTACACGGTCATCGACGTACCCGTTGGTCTTCCTGATCCTGATCCGCGCTGTGGTCGGTGTCGCACAAGCACGGCTACATCACCGCAGCGGACTTCGTCCGTGGCCGGTTCGGTTCGCCCACTCTGGCGCTCGCTGTCGCCATCACCGGCATCGTCGCCACGATGCCCTACATCGCGCTGCAGCTCGCTCGGCATGCAGGCCGTGCTCGACGAGCCGATCGGGTATCGGCGCGGCGATTGGCCGCTGATCATCGCGTTCGCGGTCCTGGCCGCCTACACCTACCGGTCGGGCATGCGCGCCCCCGCGCTGATCGCGTTCGTCAAGGACGCGCTCATCTACATAATGATCATCGTCGCCATCCTCTACATCCCGGCCAAGATCGGCGGCTGGACGCACATCTTCAACGTCGCCAACGCCCATTTCGCGGCCGGTGCGCCGAAGACCGGCGCCGCTGCTCACCAGCGACAACCAGCTGCAGTACGCGACGCTGGCGCTGGGGTCCGCGTTCGCGATCTTCCTCTACCCGCACGCGGTCACCGGCGTGCTCGCCACCGGGAGCCGCAACGTGGTCAAGCGGTCCCTGGCCGCGCTGCCCATCTACAGCCTGGTCCTGGGGCTGATCGCGCTGTTCGGGGTGATGGCGATCGCCGCCCACATCACGCCGCTGACCGGCGCCAACGGCAAGCCGGACACGAACACGGTGGTGCCGAACCTGTTTGAGCACGTGTTCCCGCACTGGTTCGCCGGCGTTGCGTTCGCCACCATCTTCATCGGCGCGCTGGTCCCGTCCGCGCTGATGTCGATCGCCGCGGCCAACCTGTTTACCCGCAACATCTACAAGGAGTACTTCCGGCCGGGCGGCCACACCGAAGGAGGAAACCCAGGTCAGCAAGATCGCCTCGCTGGTCGTCAAGGCGGGCGCCGTGCTGTTCATCCTGATCCTGCAGCCGCAGTTCTCCATCAACCTGCAGCTGATCGGCGGGGTGATCATCCTGCAGACGCTGCCGTCGGTCTTCGTCGGCCTCTACACGCGCTGGCCGCACCGCGGCGCCCTGATCGGGGGATGGGTGGCGGGGATGGCCTGCGGGGTGTGGATGCTCTACGTGACCGGCAACGCGGCTACCAAGCAGGCGCACTGGGGCGGCTCGGCGTTCGCGCTCAGCCACCTCGGCATCGACAGCAAGGTCCAGATCTACACCGGGTTCGTGGCCGTGCTGATCAACCTCATCGTCGCCGGCGTCCTGACCGTCGTGTTCAAGGCGGTCAAGGCCGCGGACGGACCCGACGACACCGCCCCCAGCGACTACTTCACCGACGCCGAAGATCTTGAGCATGTCCCGGCGGAAATCGCCGTCGCATGATCGGCGGCACCGGTTGACGAACGGCCTGCCGCAGCCGCCGGCTCCCGGCGGCGGCGACGATCCGCTCTGGGACGTCGTCGTGGTCGGGGGCGGCAACGCGGCCCTGGTCGCCGCGCTGACCGCCCGCCGCGACGTCCGCGCGGGTGCTGATCCTCGAGCGCGCGCGGGCGGAGATACGCGGCGGCAACACGCGGCACACCCGCAACATCCGCTGCGTGCACGGCGCAGGCCGACGCCTACAACACCGGGGCCGTACCTCTCCGACGAGCTCTGGCGCGACCTCTGCGCGGTCGGGACGGGCCCGAGCGACGAGCGAGCTCGCCGAGCTCACCGTCCGCGAATCCGAGACCGTCCCGGCCTGGATGACCGAGCACGGGATCCGCTGGCAGCGGCCGCTCACCGGGACGCTCCACCTCGGGCCGGACGAACCGGTTCTTCCTCGGCGGCGGCAAGGCGCTGCGTCAACACGCTACTACCGGACCGCGCGAGCGCAGCGGGCATCGCGGTCGCCTACGACGCCCTGCGTCGAGGGCCTCGGAGCTGGCGGGCGACGCGCTGCACCGCGCTCAGTCGCCGACATCGAGGCGGACGCGGCGCCAGGTCCGGGCCGCGCGCCGTGGTCTGCGCCAGCGGCGGGTTCGAGGCCGAACATCGACTGGCTGCGCGCGATACTGGGGCGACGCGGCGGACAACTACATCATCCGGGGTCCGAGCGTACAACGACGGCCGCGGTGCTCGCCGCGCTCTACGCCTACGGCGCCCAGCGCGGCCGGCGAGGAGAAGGGCTTCCACGCGATCGCGGTGGACGCCCGGTCGCCGCGGTTCGACGGCGGCATCGCGACCCGGCTCGACACGATCCCGTTCGGCGATCGTGGTCAACCGGTACGGCCGGCGCTTCTACGACGAGGGCGAGGACATCTGGCCGAAGCGCTACGCGATCTGGGGGCGCAACATCGCCGAGCAGCCGGGGCAGATCGCCTACTCGATCTGGGACGCCAAGGTCAGCGGCCTGTTCCTGCCGCCGATGTACGGGCCGGTCCAGGCGCCGGCCATCGGGCCGAGCTCGCGCGGCGCGCTCGGCCTGGACGCCCGCGACGCTGACCGACACCGTCGACCGCGTACAACGCAGGCGATCGTGCCCGGCGGCCGTTCGACCCCGGCGCGCCTCGACGGCTGCCGCACCGCGGGCCTGGACCCGCCGAAGAGCCACTGGGCCCAGCGCCATCGACACGCCCGCCGTACTTCGGCATTCGCGATGCGCCCGGGCATCACGTTCACCTACATGGGCGTCGCGCGTCGACCGAGCAGGCCCGGGTGCGTGCGGCAGGACGGCACCGCGTTCGCGAACGTGTTCGCCGCCGGCGAGATCATGTCGGGCAACATCCTGTCCACCGGATACCTCGCCGGCTTCGGGCTGACGATCGGCAGTGTCTGGGGCCGGCATCGCCGGACGGGAGGCCGCGCGCGTTGCCCGCGGCTGACCCGTCCGGCCCGGACGCGCCCATCGCTGGCCTGCTCGCCGAGGCGCAGCGGCAGCTCGACCATCTGCAACTCCTGCCGCTACTGCGAGGGCTACTGCGCGGTCTTCCCCGCCCTCGAGCGCCGCACCGAGCTCGCCACGGCCGACGCTCACCCACCTCGCCAACCTGTGCCACGACTGCCGCGCCTGCTACTACGCCTGCATGTACGCGCCGCCGCACGAGTTCGGCGTCAACCCGCCGGCCGTGCTCGGCGAGATCCGGCGGACCACGTACGAGGCCTACATCAGGCACCGCGTGCGCGGCTGGCGGGCGGCGGCCCGGCCGGGCCGGAGACCGACCGCGGGCGGCCCGGCCGCGAACTGGCCGTGGCCACCGTCCTGGTCGGCATGCTGATCATCGCGCTGGTCGCGGTCACCGAGGGGATCGGCGCGCTCTGGGCGCCGCGCCAGCCGACGGGCTCGCCCTACGGCGTCATCCCTTACCCGGCGCTGCTGCTGACCGTGGCGCTGCCCAGCGCGTGCAGCGTCGCGCTCCTACTCTGCGCGGCCGCGCGCTGCTGGCGTGACCTGCACGGGCCGCTGCGCGATCTGGCGGACCTCCGCGCACTCTCCCAGGCGGCCGGGTACGCGGCCAGCCTGCGCTACCTGCGCGGCGGAGGCGAGGAGTGCGGCTACCCGCGGGATGCGCCGTCGCCGGCCAGGCGGCGTCTGCACGCGGCGGTCAGCTGGGGCTTCGCGACCTGTTTCGCCGCCACGGTGGCCGCCGCCGTGCTGCAGGATTTTCTCGGCGTCCCGCCGCTATATCCGCTGCTGTCGGCCCCGGTGCTGCCGGGCACCGGCGGTGGCGTGGCCATGGTGGCGGGCTGCGCCGGCCTGATCGCGCTCAAGCGCCGCAGCGATCCCGCGCCCGCGCCGGGCGCGGCCGTGGCGGACTACGGCCTGCTCATCGGGTTCGGGGCGCTGGCTGTTACGGGGCTGCTGACGCTGCTGCTGCGCGGCACCAGCGCACGACAGCCTCGCCGAGCGTCCCGTGCGTTCAGCGTGACAGGGACACGAGCTCGAAGGCTTCGACCGGGTCGTGCTTGCCTTTGAGGTCGAGCCGGCCGAGCGGCTGCACCCGGGCGCCGTCGCCGATCCCCTCCCACGTCGACCGGCTGATCACGATGTGCCCGGGCCGGGCCTGGGCCTGCAGCCGGGCGCTGAGGTTGGTCGTATCCCCGATGGCGGTGAAGCTGCGCATGCGGGCCGCGCCCACGTGCCCGACCACGGCCAGGCCGGTGTTGACCCCGATGCGGAACCGGGGCCAGCCGGGCTGATCCTGCGCCACGTGCATGACCTCGTCGCGCAGGCCGAGCGCGGCCCGGGCGGCGCGCAGCGGGTGGTCGGGCTGGTCCGCCACGGCGTTGAACACCACCATGATCGCGTCGCCGGCGAATCGCTCGATGACCCCGCCTTCCCGTTCGGCCACGATCGGGACCGTGGCGCCCCAGTAGGTGTTCAGCATCGTGATCACTTCGTCGGCCCGGTGTCCCTCGGAGTAGGCGGTGAAGCCCGCGAGGTCGGCGAACAGGACGCTGACATCGCGTTCTTCGCCGCCGAGGACGGCCAGTTCGGGGCGGGCTTCGAGTCCCTCGGCCAGCTGGGGCGAGATGTACGGACGGAACAGCTCGTCGGTGCGGTACAGCTGGTGGGCGGCCTTCTCCAGCAGCGCCAGCTCCTCGGTGGTCGCCCACTCCTGCCGGAGCCGGTCGAGGATGGGTGACAGCGGCTGCTGTGCCTTCAGCGCGGCGACCAGGGCGGCCAGGGCGTCGGCCCGGCGCCCGTCGATCCGGTCCAGTGTGCTGTCCAGGTAGAGGCCCCCGAAGGCACCAGGCAGGGAGCGCGCGTGGCGGTACTCGTTACGCGCCCCGAGCGCGATCGTGGCGAACGCGGTGACCATCAGGACGTGCCACTCCCACCATGCGGCGTGCCAGGTATCGGAGAAGACCACCGCGATCATCGCCTCGGCCAGCAGCACGTACGCCACCGCCACCGCGAGCAGGAGCGCGCGCCGCTTCTGCCGGTACAGCCAGCCGTACCTGGCGGCCGCGAACCCGTAGAGGGCCAGCGCCGGAATACCGAGGAGCTGCAAGCCCGCGGGCAGCTGCTGCGACGGACCGGACTTGCCGAGCGGCGGAAGGCCGGCCAGGGATACCGCGGCCCAGACGACCACGAGCACGCCCAGCCCGCATTTGATCCACGTTTGCGTGCGCCGCCCCGGCGCCCAGGTGCCGAGGTCGAGGGCAGAGGCGGCAGCGAACGCGGAGGCAAGCAGGAGGCCCACCGGGTTCGCCACCACGAAACCCTTGTTCGATCCCGGGAGCAGGACTCCTGGCGTGGCCAGCGCGTGGAGTCCGAGGAAAGCGGCGCCAGACAGCAGCGCCATCGAGACGAGGAACAGCCGGGCGTCGTGCTGCCTGCGCGCGATCTCGCTGGTGAGCAGGCCCAGCCCGACGTTAAGCAGCGCCGCCAGGAGCACGATCCAGAAGTGCATCGGGTCGTGGTGATACATGGCGTCCAGCTCAGGCGTGGCGAGCAGCAACGCGAGACCGGCGATGGGCACGAGCAAGAGGACACCCAGGGCGATCCGCCAGGCCAGCGCTGCAGCCGGCGGCTCTCCCCGGCGTCCGGCAGAAGTCTCAGCCAGCATTGTTCGCCCGGGGTCCGTTATCCGTTGACATATGCGAACCGGGTGCGGTGGAGACCATGTGGAGACTGCGTGGAGACGACACGCACGGCGGCAGCTCTACAAAATAGGTAACCCCGCCTTAAAGATGGGTGCGCTCCACCGATTCGCACTGAGTACCGCCCTGCCTACGGTCGCATGAATCAATTCTGTGACCGGGGGGCACCGTGGTGTTGCGCATAGCCGTTCTATCACCTGCGGCCTGGCTGCTGCGACGTGGCAAGGCCCGGATGGCTGGGTTGCGAAGCCCCGCTGTCGCGCTCCTCGCTGCAGCCGGGCTGTGGGGGGTGGCGGTCACGGGGACGAAATATGCCCTGGGTGGATTCGATCCGGTGACGCTCCTCAGCGTTGAGCTGATGGCGGGGGCGGGCGTTCTGTGGGCTGCCCTGCTCATACGCGGTTACCGTCCGCCTGGGTCCTGGTGGCTTCCTGCCCTGCTGGGACTGCTCGAGCCAGCTCTGGCCTACCTGGGCGATACCTTCGGCCTGTCTCTCACCAGCGCGGTGCACGGCGCCGTGATCAACGGCCTCGAATCCGCGCTGGTGGTCCTGCTGGCTGCCGTGCTGCTCCGGGAGACCATCACCCGGCCGGCCATCTTCGCGGTCGTGGCCGCGCTCGGGGGCCTGGCTGTGCTCGCCGGCGCAGGCGCGGGCCGCAGCACTGCGGCCGGTGACCTGCTGGTGGCTGGCGGCGTGCTGAGCGCGGCTCTCTACACGATTGCCGCCAAGCGTTTCGATGACGGCTCGGATGCCCTCTCGCTGACGGCATGGCAGTTCACGGTCGCGATGCTCGTGTCACTGCTGGTGACTACCGCCCGCTGGACGGCCGGCCCCGGGACCGTGCCGGCCGCGCCTCGTTTCTGGCTGGTCGCCGTACTCGTCGGCGCCGGCGGATTCGGCGCCAGTTTCCTGCTCTTCAACATGGTGATCGTTCAGGTCGATGCCGGGCGCGCGGCCGTTTTGCTCAACCTCATCCCGGTGTTCGGCGTTGTGAGCGCGGTGATCTTTCTCCGTGAGGGAATGACGAGCCGCGATGCCCTCGGAGCGGTCCTCGTCGGATCATCGGTCCTCTACTTCGCGATCGCTGATCGTCGCGAGGCCTCGGCCGAGGCCTCAAGGACCGAACCGAACGCGGCTGGCCTGGCGGGCAGGGCCGTGTCGCAGCTCCCGATCACCAGGCCAGTTCGCTGGGATCAGCCTGACCCTGGCTCCAGGTAGAAGATCGCGGCGGAGCCGTCGTTGCGGACGAACCCGGTGGCTTCCCCGGCCGCCTGCCGTGGGGTCGCGTTCAGGAACGAGAGGGCCTCCGGGGCGCCGTTCGGGCCGGGGAAGTCCTTGAACTGCCAGGTCTGCCTGGTGCTCTCACCCAGGCTGCCCGGCTCCAGCCACAGCAGCCCCGCCGTGCCGTTGCCGCGCGGCGTCACGCTGGCCTCGCCGGGCCCCTGCCGGAGCGGCTCGTTCAGGAAGTTGACCGCGGCCTGCTCCCCGTTGGGTGCCGGGAACTCCTGGACCTGCCACGTCTGCTCGGTGCTCTCACCCAGGCTGCCCGGCTCCAGCCACAGCAGCCCGGCCGTGCCGTCGTTACGGAAGTTGGCCGTGGCCTCGCCTGCTCCCTGCCGGAACGGCTCGTTCAGGAAGCTGACCAGCGCCTGCTCCCCGTTCGGCGCCGGGAACTCCCGGAACTGCCAGGTCTGAGCGGTGCTCTCACCCAGGCTGCCCGGCTCCAGCCACAGCAGCCCCGCGGTGCCGTCGTTGCGGAACGTCGCGCTCGCCTCGCCGCGCCCCTGCCGGAACGGCTCGTTCAGGAAGCTGACCGCGGCCGCCTCCCCGTTCGGCGCGGGAAACGCCTGGAACTGCCAGAGTTGATCTGCCATTTCTGAACCCCCTTGGTCGCGGCGCACGCACCCCGTGGCCGAAGCTGAATGATCCCGCGCGCCAGCCCGCTACTGCCCGGTCACCTGTAAAGAGGAGCGCCCCGGCATCCAGATACAGATCAGCACGAAGCCGCGGGAGGTGGGTTAGGGCGAATCTTCGCTGCCGTCGTCATCGGGCGGGCGCATGCGCAGCGGCGGCAGCTGGTACAGGCTGTCGACGTTCATCTGCTGCGCGTCGGCCAGCACCGCGTCCTGCTGCTCCTGCGCCTTCGCGGCGATCTGCTTGGCCAGCTCGGACGCCAGTCCGCCCAGTTGCCGCACGCCGACGTCGTCGATGAGCACGTGGCTCGTGGAGAAGATCGCGATACCCGCCACCCGCCGCTCGCCCTGCTCCGGCGGGGACAGCGCGGCCCCGACCCTGGCCGTCTCGAACGGGTTCGCGGGATGGCTGGTCAGCTTGTTGCGTTCGTCGAGGACCCACTTGTGAAACTTCATGACCGCCCCGTGCAGCGGCAGGTCGCGCACGTCGTCGGTGGTCAGCCCGAGCCGCTTGCCCTTGCTGAAGCAGCGGGCGTACGCCACCAGCGCGGCTGACCACAGCGCCTGCGGCAGCACCGGGTCCCGGTCCTCCTCGGCCGTGGCCAGCTCCGTGAGCAGCCGCTTGCAGCAGTCCATGACGAACTGAAGATCCTGGATGGTGGCGGCCTGGTCGGCCAGGAGCTGCGCCGGCGGCGTCTCCAGGGCGACCGTCAGCATCTGCCCGTCTGGCGATGTAGTGTCCGTCCCGACCACGACTCCTCGTCCGGCTGCACGACTCCGTCCCGAGCCTGGCACGCGAACCGCCCGCGCATGTCTCACATAGTGACAAGTTCGCGGCCCAGCCCAGGCCTCGGTCGCCGAGTGTCTCCGATACCCTCGATTAATCCGGCTGCGGGCCGCGCTGTTGTCCTCCTGCCCGGCCGGATCGTGACGTGAACAGGCCGCTGTGGCTGCCGGCAGTGACAGAAACGAGTCCTTTCCTTCACCTTCTGTCTATGTATTTTTCACCGTTTATCTCCCGCGCCTTAACTTGCCGGTACAGGCGGCGCGCCAGACTCATCTCCGATAGCAGGGTTGCGCGCTGGCTGTCGTCCGGCGCCGGGGTCTGACACTTATAGCGCCGAGGAATGGGAGTACCTGATATGCGACGTCTGCGCATGCAGCGGGTCACGACGGCAGGACTGGCCGTCATCGGGTTGGCGGTGTTCTCCGCCGCCTGCAGCTCATCGGGGAGCAGCAGCAGCAGCGGTGGCGGTGGCGGTGGCAGTTCCAGTCTTTCTGGCACGCTCAACGCGAGCGGATCGACGTTCCAGCTCACCTTCCAGCAGGCGGCCATCCAGGCCTACAAGGCGCTCGAGCCCAACGTCACGGTCAACTACGGTGGCGGCGGCTCGGGCAAGGGGCGCACGGACCTGGCCTCGGGGACCGTCCAGTTCGCGGGCTCAGACTCGCCCATCCCGTCCGACGAGGTGTCGAACTTCAAGGGCAAGACCGTGCTCTACTTCCCGGTCATCATCGGCCCGATCACGATGTCGTACAACCTGACCGGCGTGTCGAACCTGAAGCTCACGCCGACGCTCATCGCGGACATCTTCCAGGCGAAGATCACGAAGTGGAACGACCCGGCGATCGCTAAGGTCAACCCGGGGGCCAAGCTGCCCAGCACCGCGATCACTATCGCCCGCCGCTCCGACTCCTCGGGCACCACCGCGAACTTCTCCCTGTTCCTGCAGGACGCGGTGCCGAGCGTGTGGAAGCTGGGCACCAGTTCGACCATCAACTGGCCCGCCAGCAGCCGGGGCGGCAACGGCAACGGCGGGGTGGCCCAGATCGTCAAGTCGACCCCCGGCGCCATCGGGTACGTGGACTTCGCCGACGCCAAGGCGTCCGGGCTGAGCTACGCGTCGGTCCAGAACAAGGACGGCGACTTCGTCGCTCCGTCGACGTCGGCGGCCTCCGCGGCCGCGAGCCAGGCCACGGTCGCGTCCAACCTGACCTTCGCCGCAGTCTGGCAGGCCGGCGCCACCTCCTACCCGATCACCTACCAGTCCTGGGTCCTGGTCTTCCAGAAGCAGTCCAGCGCGAGCACGACGAAGGTGCTCAAGGCCTACATCGGCTACCTGCTCGGAGACGGCCAGAAGCTGCTCCCCAGCCTGAACTACGCGCCGCTGCCCTCCAACATCGACTCGCAGGCCAAGGCGCAGCTCAGCAAGATTGGCTCGTGACATCGTGAATTACCTGGACCAGATCGGCTCGCCTCTGTGAGCACTGTCACCCAGGAGCATCAGGCCGTGCCCCCCGGCGCGATGACCGAGCGGCGGCCGCTTGGCGACCGCGGCTTCCAGGCCATCACGCTGGGGGCCGGCCTCCTGGTGCTGGTGATCCTCGTCCTGATCGCCGTCTCGACCAGCCAGCAGGCCGCGTCGTGGTTCTCCTCCGAGGGCGTGAAGATCTTCTCCAGCACCTGGAATCCCACGAACAACCAGTTCGGGGCGCTGGCCTTTATTTACGGCACGGCCATCACGGCGGTGATCGCGCTCATCATGGCCGTGCCGGTCAGCGTGGGTATCGCCTTGCTCCTGACCGAGGTCGTGCCGTACCGGTGGTCGCGGCCGATCGTTTACGTGATCGACCTGCTGGCCGTGGTGCCCTCGGTGGTCTGGGGACTGTGGGGGATCCTGGTCTTCGCGCCGTGGATCCAGCACATCTACAACTCGATCGGCTCGGGCGTCAACGGCATCCCCGTCCTGGATTCCCTGTTCGGGCCGCCGATCAGCGGGGCTTCCTTCTTCACCGCCGGCATCATCCTGGCCTTCATGATCACGCCGATCGTGACCTCGCTGTCGCGCGAGGTCATCGCCACGGTGCCGACGATCGACAAGGAGGGCGCGTACGCCCTGGGCGCCACCCGCCTGGAGATGATCCGCGGGGCCGTCTGGCCGCACAGCCAGGGCGGCGTCGTCGGCGCGGTGCTGCTCGGGCTGGGGCGGGCGATGGGCGAGACGATCGCGGCGGCGCTCGTAATCGGCTCGTCGGCCACGATCACGTCGCACCTGTTCGCACCCGGCTACAACATGCCGTCGGTCATCGCGAACGAATTCGGCGAGGCCAGCGGCGTGTTCCGCTCCGCGCTGATGGGGCTCGGCGTGCTCCTGTTCGCTTTTACGATCATTATCAACATTGCCGCCCGCGGCATCGTGGAGCGTTCCGCCCGGCGACAGAGGGGTACCTGATGGCTGTCATCGCCGGCGCGGACCGGCCTGACCTGCGCGAGCCGAAGGGCTGGCGGCGCACCAAGAACCGCGTGGCCACCGCGCTGATGGTGCTCTCCTTCGTGCTGGTGATCATCCCGCTGGGCTTCGTCCTGTTCACGGTCATCGCCAAGGGTGCATCGACCATCAGCTGGTCGTTCCTGACCAGCTCGATCCCGGTAAACGTCGCACCCGCGGACGAGGGCGGTATGGGGCCGGCGATCGTCGGCACCATCGAGATCACCGCCCTGGCCACGGTCATGGCGGTGCCGCTCGGCATCCTGGGCGCGGTCTATCTCAACGAGTACGGCGGGAACCGGCCGCTGGCCCGGCTCATCGGGTTCTTTTCCGACGTCATGACGGGCGTGCCCTCCATCATCATGGGCCTCTTCATCTTCTCGATCTGGGTGCTGCACTTCGGCTACTCAGGCCTGGCCGGCGCCTTCGCCCTCGGCTGCCTGATGCTGCCGATCGTGATCCGGTCCACCTACGAGATGCTGAGGCTGGTGCCGAACACGCTGCGGGAAGGAAGCTACGCCCTCGGTGCCACCAAGGCCCGCGTGACGCTCACGGTCGTGCTGCCGGCGGCGGTCGGCGGGATTGTCAGTGGCGCTCTGCTCGCCGTCGCCCGGGCCGCGGGTGAGACGGCGCCGCTGCTGTTCACCATCCTCACGGTGACCACGGTCAACCGCAACGTGTTCAGCGGCCCCAACACCTCGCTGCCCTCGCAGATCTTCTCGAACGCTTCATCGCCGTATGTCGGCGCCCAGGCGCGCGGCTGGGGCGCGGCATTGACGCTCATCGCCATAGCCTTCATCCTCATGGTTGTCGCCCGCTTTGTGACGGCACGATTCGCCAGATACGCTCGCTAGGGACGTCATGGAAAATCCTGAGCCGAACCTCGTCACCAACCTTCCGCGGCTCGAGCCTGCGGTCCGCGCGGACTCGGACAAGGCCGAGTCACCGCCCGGCGCGACCATCTTCGATGCGCAGAGCGTCTCGATCTTCTACAGCGCCTTCAAGGCCGTCACGAACGTCTCGCTGACGATTCACGAGCACGAGATCACGGCCTTCATCGGCCCGTCAGGCTGCGGCAAGACGACGGTCCTGCGGACGCTGAACCGCATGAACGACCTCGTGATAGGGGCCCGCGTCGAGGGCGACGTGCACTACCGCGGTGAATCGCTGTACGCCAAAAGCGTGTCCCCGATAGCCGTGCGCCGGCGCATCGGCATGGTTTTCCAGAAGCCGAACCCGTTCCCGAAGTCGATCTTCGACAACGTCGCCTACGGGCCGCGCATCAACGGCACCCGCAATAAAGGCGAGCTGAACGAGATCGTCGAGCGCTCGCTGCGCCAGGCCGCGCTGTGGGACGAGGTCAAAGACCGCCTTAACGCCTCGGGCCTGGGCCTGTCCGGCGGGCAGGCGCAGCGGCTGTGCATCGCCCGCACGCTCGCCGTCGAGCCGGACGTCATCCTCATGGACGAGCCCTGCTCGGCGCTCGACCCGATCGCGACGGGCGCCATCGAGGACCTGATGCACGAGATCAAGTCCCGGTACACCATCGTCATCGTGACGCACAACATGCAGCAGGCCACGCGGGTCAGCGACCGCACCGCCTTCTATTCAGTGCTTCGCGACGAAAAGAGCGACACCCGCACCGGCGTGCTTGTCGAGTACGGCCGGACCGAGCAGATCTTCAATGACCCGAAAGACGACCGCACCAAGGCCTACGTTACGGGCCGGATGGGCTGAGCCGGGCGGCACCTATCGAATTCTTTCACTTTTTGTTTTCCTGGCGGTCGGCATGCCTTAATCTGGTCACCAGTACTATCAGCGAATCAGGAAATTGCAAAAGATAACCAGCCGTGGCTGGAGGGCCAGGGCGAAATCCAAGTAGGATTTGACTATGCCCGAGCATCGGCAGGAATTCCAGCGTCAGCTGGAGGCTATTGAAGCCAAGGTCATCGAGCTGTTCGCCATGGTCGCTGAGGACCTTCCCGGCGCGACCAATGCCCTCCTGAGTGGCAGCAACGAGATGGCCGGGGTGCTGGCTGAACGCCAGAAGGTCATCAGCGCCCTGTATCCCGAGATCGAGGAACTGGTCGACAAGGAGATCCTGCTGCAGGCGCCCGTCGCTTCCGACCTGCGCTTCCTGCTCGCCGTGTCGCGGATCGTGCCCGAGATCGAGCTGTCCCACAATCTCGTCGTCCAGATCGCCAGCCGGGCCGACCACTATCTCAGCCAGGACCTCTCGCCGCGCTGCCGCGGGCTGGTCGAGCGCATGGGGCACCTCGTATCCGACATGTGGCGCCAGGCCGCGGACTCCTGGTACCGGCGCGACAGTTCCGCCGCGGCTGTGCTGAGCGAGCATGGCGACGAGCTGGACGAGCTTCAGTCCAGCTTGAGCGCCGAGCTGGCGTCGGGAGCGATGTCGCTGCCGGTGACGATGGAGATGACGCTGGTGGGGCGCTTCTATGAGCGCCTGGGCGACCACGCCGTCAACATCGCCCGCCGGGTCGTCTATCTGGCTGGATCCCATCCTCCCCAGGAGCAGGACTGACCGTCATGGGGCGTGGCCGGGCAGGCTGAGCCCAGGGGAACAAGCCCGCTAGCCAGCCAGGGCGTCGGCCACCGGCTGGCGCGGCAGCGCGTGCACGGTGTTGCCGTCCCGCCCGGTCATGGTCTCCGCGGCGAACAGGGCGTTGACGATCGCTTCC
This sequence comes from uncultured Actinomycetota bacterium, assembly GCA_963844655.1. GTDB lineage: Bacteria > Actinomycetota > Actinomycetes > Streptosporangiales > Streptosporangiaceae > JASHPR01. The sequence continues at coordinate 1,506,844 of CAWJPA010000004.1, forward strand.
TCGGTCGCGTCGATGGCCGCGTAGAACAGCTCGTCGATAAAGACGTCCGAGAGCTGGTCGACCCGCACCGTGAGCGGCGGCGCGTCGCCGTGCGCGTCGGCGATCTGCGGGTTGGCGGTGGAGAACGCGAGCAGCATGTCGCCGCTCCAGTTCTCGCCCGCGCCGCCGGTCCTGGCGATGCCGAAGGACGCGCGCTGCGCCAGCCTGCTGCACTGCTGGGGCAGCAGCGGCGCGTCGGTGGCCACGATGACGATCACGGATCCGCCGCGCCCGGCCGGAGGCTCGAGCGCCGTGCGCCCGTACATGTGCCCGGCGTCCTCGGGGATGGGCACGTCGGCGACGCTGAACAGCGGCCCGATGGCGCGGCCGTTGATGCGCAGCCGCTCCCGGTTCCCGTGGTTGGCCTGGACCAGGACGCCCACGGTGTACTCCGTGGCGCCGAACGCGACCTGCCGCGACGACGTGCCGGTCCCGCCCTTGAACCCGTGGCAGACCATCCCGGTCCCGCCCCCGACGTTCCCCTCGGCGACCGGCCCGCCGGCGGCACGGCCCAGCGCGGCCACGACGTGCTCGGCGCGGACGTGCTGCCCTTCCACATCGCTCAGCAGCCCGTCCCAGGTCTCGCCGACCACGGGCATGGCCCACAGCGGCGAGGCGCCCGCGCGTTCCGCGATCGCGGCGCCCACCAGGGCGTCCCTGACCGTGCCCACCGACCAGGTGTTGGTCAGCGCGATCGGGCCCTTCAGCATCCCCCACTCGGCCACCAGCGTCAGGCCGGTGAGCTCGCCGACGCCGGAGACCCGGTGGAACCCGGCGAACCTCGGCCGGTCCCAGGGCTCCGGGCCGGGGAGGATGACGGTCACGCCGGTGCGGACCGGTCCCTGGCCGCGGACCAGCGGGCCCGATCCGCTGATGATGGTCTCGTACCCGACCAGGACACCCGCCACGTCGGTGATGGCGTTGCACCGGCCGGGCCGGTACCGGCCGATCGCGAGGCCGAAGTCCCGCAGCCGGCGGTGCGCCGGACCAGGTTCTGCCACAGGCTGCCACCTCTCATTCCGTGCCGTTACGCTCCGCCCCGCACCCGGGCCGCGCCCGCGCGCCGAGGCGCGTTGATCGTACCGGGGCGCAGGTCAGCGACGGCCACGCGGCGTACCGCAAGATCGGCCTCGGTCTTAGGCTGACGCTGGGAAGCGCCCCGCCCCGGCGGGCGGTTCCCGAACCCGGCTACCGCACGCTGTGGAGGACCTGTGCTGCAGATGTTCGCGTTCTCGAACTGCGCCGTGATCGTCCGGCACTGGTTCGAGATCTCGCTCAGCGACGCGTCGATGGAGCACGGCGCCCGCATCGAGGTGCGGGAAAGGCCACGCCACCCGCACCGCGGCAGCGAGTCGGCCGCTCAGCTGGTCACCGCGGACCGGCCGCTGTGGCGGGCTGACCTGTTCGGCAAGCTGGCCGGGCCGCCGGGGAACTACACGGCCGCGCACTACCACCCGCACTTCGCCGGCGACGAGCCGTCCAGCCGGAACTGGGACCAGGCCCTGAATGCCGATCCCTGGGCCTGGCTCAGCGCGCAGCTGGCCAGCCTCGGCGGCGCGGGCGGTGATGAGCCGTGGCCGCTGCACCCGGCGGACGCAGCCGACCTGAGCCGTTACGCAGACCAGGTGGTGGCGGCCGCGCGCGGGTTCGCACCCGAGCTGTGCCACTCCCCCGAGCAGTGCTACCAGCTGACCCAGGACGCCACGGACACGGTCCAGGTCATGATCAAGTACCTGGCGCGGCCCGACCTGCTGGACCGGGACTGGGTCAGTCCGTGGCTGACCACGGTGTGACCGGGCGGTCCAGGCGGCGGCCGTCCAGGACCACATCGACGCGCTCGGTGAAGAACGCGATCAGCCCGCGCACGTCGGCCGCGTCGTGCAGCGGCTCGGTGTAGGTCCACGCGATGTCGGTGAGGGCCCGGCCGCCGGCCGCGGCCGACCAGTAGGACGCCTGCCCCTTGTAGGCGCAGAAGGTCCGCGTGCTGGTCGGCGTCAGGTCGGCGCGGACGTCCTCGCGCGGCAGGTAGTACCGGGTGGGCAGCATGGTCTCGAACAGCAGCATGGGCCGCGACGACTCGGCGAGCACCTGGCCGTCCAGCTCCAGGCGGACCCGGCGCGAGCTGGGCAGGACGTCGACGCGGTGGAACGGGTCACGCGGGTGGGCCACGTTCAGCTCGTTCTCCTCGAACCAGCGGTCGAACGCCCTGAAGTCGAGGATCACGTACCCGGCGAGGTCGGCGTCGTCCGGGCGGAACCCGGCGCCGGGCCGGTGCTCGCCGTTGGCGTGCACGTCCACCGCGTGCCCGCCGACGGTGTGCACGGCGAACGGGATCGACGGGTCGAGCACCGGGCGGTCGGACACGTCGGGCAGCGGCTTGCCCACATCGTCAGAGGGCGCGGGGGCCGCCGGGCAGGCGTCGGCGAGCTCACCGTGCACGTCGTCCGCGGGCACGGCGTAGGACGGCACGACCCGGCGCGGCTCCCAGACCAGCAGGGCCCGGGTGCTGTCGACGACGGTGCTGCCGCCGAGCTCGGCGCGGATTCGCTTGGCGGTCGGCTCGTAGCGCGTCTGGCCGAACCCGCTGGCCAGCAAGGTGCGGATCTGAGTACTCATCTGTCCACCCTGCCACGTCCGGCCGGGCCCGCTCGCCCGCCCCGCCCGCTCAGCCCAGGCCGGGCGCGGCGTCCGCGTCGGTCCACCCGGACGCGACCTGGTCGGCCTGGCGCCGGGTGGGGGCGTGGCCGCTGACCGCGGCGAGGAAGGTGGCTGAGCCCAGCGCGTACAGGGTCACCGGGCCCACGGCGGTGACCGTGGCCGTGCGGGGCACGCGCCGCAGCAGGGCGATCTCCCCCAGGCCGGTGCCGCGGCCCCGGGTGCCCCGGGGCCGTCCGTCGACCGAGACCGTCACCTCCCCGTCGGCGATGGCGTAGAACCGGTCCCCGTCCTCGCCCTGCCTGATGATGACCTGGCCGGGCGCGGCGTCCACCCGTTCCAGCGCGCCCGCGAGGGTCTCCAGCGCCGGCCCGGGCAGGTCGGCGAAGTGCGGCAGCGAGCGCAGCAGCGCGACCTCGACGATCGGCACGGTCCGGCCCTCGTCGAGGCGGCGGAGGGTCCTGATCCCGATGAGCGCGGTGGCCGGCAGCAGGCCGCCGATCACGACCAGCGCCAGCCGGTAGCCGCCGACGTGGATCAGCACCGGGGTGAGCCCGGCGCCCAGGGCAAGCCCGGCCATGGACAGGCCCTCGACCATCCCGAACACCCGCCCGACGACCTGCGCGGCCACTACCCGCTGCAGCATGGTGTGCGCGGCGATGACCAGGACCGCCTGGCCCGCCCCGACCAGGGCCAGCAGGGCAACGACCGCGCCGACGGCGTTGACGAAAGCCGTGAGGATGAGGCCCACGCCGAGGGAGGCGACCGCGGCCGAGACCACCCGGCCGAGCCGCCGGCCCATCAGGTGGGCGGTGAGCACCCCGGCGGCCAGCGCGCCCGCCCCGTAGGCGGTGTTGAGGTAGCCGACCCAGCCCTGGCCCTTGCCCAGCACCTGGATGGCCACCACCACGAACAGCACATCCAGCGAGCCGACCACCACGTACTGCGCGGTCAGCAGGCTGACCAGGAGGCGGGGCCGGGGGTGCCCGGCGACCTCCCTGACGCCTTCGAGGATCGTGTTCGCGCCGGCCGGCTCGTCGCCCTCGCCGGCCCGGGCGATTCCCGATACCCGCACGGGCGCCGCGAGCACGGCGGCCACGGCGACGAACCCGGCGCACACCGCGAACAGCACGCCGATCTGCCCGAGCCCGAGGAACAGCGCGGCCACGAGGGCGGCGATGACCACCCCGCTGCTCTCCGCCCAGCCGGCCACCACGTTGGCCGCCGCGAGCTGCTGCGCGTCGCGGGCCAGCGCCGGGAGCATGGAGAACTGCGCCGGGCGGGTGGCCGTGATCGCCGTGCAGGCCAGCACGGCCAGGCCGTACGCGACGAAGGGCGAGGCGCCGGCCCACAGCGAGATGGCCACCCCGGCCATGCCCAGGCTCTGCGCCACATAGCCGCCCACCAGCAGCTCGGACGGGGACCGACGGTCGGCGAGCGTGGCCAGCGCCGGGGCCAGGAAGATGCCGGGAACCAGCTGGGCCACCGCGACCAGCCCGGACGCCGTGGCCCCGCCGTGGTGAAACGCGAACACCAGCATGCCGATCCAGGACCCGTACTCGGCCACGATGAACAGCACGAAGGCGGCGGTGACGCGGGCAATGGCGGGATCGGCGATGGTCGCCCTGATGACGCGGGAGAACCTCCGCACTGCGCCATCCCCTCCCCCCGGCTGGTCCCGACCGTACCCGCCGTGCGGTGGGCCGATCAATCGGCTACCGTGAGCGCCGGTCGGCCGGCCGGAGCGTCAGGGGGGCGTGCCGTGGAGCATCCACTGGAAATGAACGTCGAAGCGATGCGGCGCGCGGGCTACGCGACCGTGGACGCGCTCGTGGACCGGCTGGCGAACCCCGGGGCCGGCCCGGTGCTGCGCCGCGCCGACCCGGCCGGGATGCGCGCCCGGCTCGGCGGCCCGCCGCCCGAGCAGCCCGCGGGCTACGAGGCAGTTCTCGCGCGGGTTCTCGCCGACGTGCTGCCCCAGGCCAGCCGGACCGATCACCCCGGGTATTTCGCGTTCATCCCAAGCTTTACGACCTGGCCCGCGGCGCTCGCGGAACTCATGGCTGCCGCCGCCAACCCGTACTGCGGGGCGTGGATGGAGGCGGCCGCCGCCACGCAGATCGAACTCGAGGTGGTCGACTGGTTCCGCACCTGGCTCGGGATGCCGGACAGCACCGCCGGCCTGCTGGTGACCGGCGGGTCCGCGGCCAACCTCACCGCCCTGCTCGTGGCGCGCGAGGCCGCGGGCGGCCCCTCGGACGACAGCGTCGTGTACGTGTCGGACCAGGCTCATTCGTCCCTGGCCCGGACGGCGCGGGCCATGGGCCTGCGGCCCAGGCAGGTGCGGGTGCTGCCGACCGACGAGCGCTGGCGCCTGGTGCCGGGCACGGTGGCGGCCGCAGTCAGGGCCGACCGAGCCGCGGGCCGCGTCCCGTTTGCGCTGTGCGCGAGCGCCGGGTCGACCAACACCGGGGCCGTGGACCCCCTGGCCGGGCTGGCCGACACGTGCGCCGCCGAGGGGTTGTGGCTGCACGTCGACGCCGCGTACGGCGGCTTCGCCGCGCTGGCGCCCAAGGGACGGGCGGCGCTGGCCGGGATCGAGCGCGCCGACTCGGTGACCCTGGACCCGCATAAGTGGCTGTTCCAGCCCATGGAGTGCGGCAGCGTGCTGATCCGCGACGGGGCCAGGCTGGAGCGGACGTTCGCCATCCATCCCGACTACCTCGACAACGCCGACGCCCGTGACGACAGCGAGGTCAACTTCGCCGACCGGGGCCTGCAGCTGTCCCGCGGTTTCCGGGCGCTCAAGGTCTGGACGTCGGTGCAGACGTTCGGCCTGGCCGCCTTCCGCGCGGCCATCCAGCGCGGTCTTGAGCTGGCGGAGTTCGCCGAGTCCCTGGTCCGCGGCCGGGCCGAGCTCACGCTCATGGCCCCGGCGACACTCGGGATCGTCTGCTTCCGCCGGGTGTGGCCGGGGGCCGACGAGGCCGAGACCGAGCGCCTCGGCCTGGCCCTGGTCGATGACCTGGAGCGCAGCGGCACCGCGCTGGTGTCGACGACCCGCCTGGCCGGTCGGCACGCGATCCGGCTGTGCGTGCTGAACCCGACCAGCTCACAGCGGGACGTCCGGCGGGTCATCGAGTACTTCGCCAACGCGGCCAGGCCCCCGGCCGGGACGGCGGGCCCCGCGGCCGGCGCCGATTCCCGGGCCAGTGTGGTGACGGATCGCGATCACGACGGGCTGCGCCGGGTGGCCCTGCTGTCGGGCGTGGCCGATTCGGCCATCGCGGCCATCCGCGCCCGGGGGGTCGCGGTCGACGTGGCCGCCGGTGACGAAGTCGTGCGCCGGTGGGATTCCGACCGCTTCTTCTACATCACGCTGTCGGGCCGCTACGACGTCGTCATCGACGGCCGGCCGATCCGCACCATCGGCCCCAGTGATCACTTCGGCGAGCTCGCCGCCCGCGACTGGGGCGGCGGCTACGGCTACACCCGTCTCGCGACCGTGCGGTGCGCCGAGGCCGGGCGGCTGCTGCGGCTCACGAGCGAGGACTTTCAGTGGCTGATCGACACCGAGCCGAGCGTTCAGGCCGCGCTGACCCGGGTCATCGCCGAACGATTGCGGGAGCGCTAAGGCGCAGCGGACAGAACCTCACGGCACAGCTCGGGCACGTCGGTGATGATGCCGTCGACGCCCAGGCGGATGAGCTCGCCCAGGTCCTCGCGCGGATGGTCGGGGTCGATGTCCTTGTAGAGCGTGTCCGCCGTCGTCCACACCGGCTTGCCGAGGTCGTGGAGCCGCTCGATGAGGAGCGACCGCCCGGCCCCGCCACCGCGGTCGGCGAATATCCAGGGCGGCCAGAGGCGGATCATGTCCGCGCCCGCCCGGGCGAACTGCTCGATCCCGACCCGGTCGGGCGGCTCGAATTCCGGGCCAGGGACCAGGCCGAGCGTGCGCAGGTTCGGGTTCAGCCGCTTGAACTCCCGCAGATCGTCGACGTTGCGGGGCCCGACCAGCACATCGAGCACGGCGCCATGCTGCTCGGTCAGGCGCACCACACGCTCGTTGTCCAGGGCGGCGCCCGGCTTGATGTCGATCACCAGCTTGGTCCCTGTGCCGCGGATGGCTTCCAGGACCTCCTGGTAGGTCGGGACCCGCTGGTCCGCGAACCGGGGGCCGGCGTGGCTGCCGGCGTCAAGTGACCTGATCTCGGCGAAGGTCATGTCCTCGACCTTGCCCGAGCCGCTCGTGGTCCTGTCGACCGTCTCGTCGTGCATGATCACGATCTCGCCGTCGGCGGTAGCGCGCAGGTCGACCTCGATGGCCGCGAACCCCCGGGCTGCCGATTCCCGGTAGGCCGCCAGCGTGTTTTCCGGGTACCCGGGCACCTGGCCGCGATGGGCGACGACGACCACGTCCCGCGCCGGCGCGGCACCCTCGCTCCGGCCGGCCATGATGTCTAGCTGCGCCCGATGGCCGGCCACCGGTTGTCATGCGCGGCCATGGCCTGGCGGGCGAGGATGGCGCGTATCTCGCGCGTGGCACCGGGCGGATACCGTTCCAGGGCCGCCTCAAGATCAGCGCGTTCGGAGGGGGTGGCGTAGGCGGCCAGCTCGCGCGCTAAGGCAGCATGCCGTTCGCGGGCGGCCTTCCGGCCGATCAGGTGAGCGCGTATCACAACCATGCGCGCGGCAAGAGTCATGTCAGCTCCTAAGCTGCCGCACACCACTTTCGCCAGGTTGAGTGTACCGCGCGAGCCCGCCTGCGCCCGCGTCCTGCGCGCGGTCAGCTGAGCAGCCGGACCTCGGAGCTGGGCAGCCTTGCCCACCAGTGGGCGTAGCGGCGGCCGTAGACCCGGGGCTCGCGGTCGGCCAGGAACGCCGCCAGCGTCTTGGCCTCGGCGGCGAGCCCCGCCCAGGCCTCGTCCGGCAGGCGGTGGAACGCGGTGGCCTCGATGCCGCCGTCGGCCGCGCGCCATACGCCAGCGACGTGGCCGTCAACCAGAAGGGTCGGCAGCACGTCGCCGTTCGACCGGATCACGAGCTTGCGGTAGTCCGGCGGGATCACGCGGCTCCGGTCGCTGTAGGCCAGCAGGATGCTGTCCCACATGGCCATCAGCCGGGGCGGGGCCGGGGTGTCCCCGTCCGGGCGCGGCGCGCCGGGGATGTCGAACAGCTCTACGCCGCCGGGCCCGTCCAGCTGCTGGAGGCCGGCGAGCGCACGCAGCGCGCCCCGGGCCCTGGCCCGCTCGATCATGGCGAACTGCGCCACGTCCGCCACCGACGCTGGCCCGAACCCCTCCAGGTAGCGTCGCACCAGCGCCAGCAGGGACTCGTCCGACGTGGCCATGCCCTCCGGGGTTGGCGGCACCCCGGCGGTGACATATGACGGCCGGGGGCCGAACGACCACGGCCCGCCGGTGGGGGCGTGCAGTAGCGGCGCGAACGACTTCAGCGCCCACAGCACCGGCTTCGGGGCGGCTCCGGTCCTGGCCTCGATCCACGCCTCGACGTCGGGCACCGTCCGCGGCCGGCCGGCGAACTCCAGCAGGCCCGGGATCAGCGCGTCGGCGTCCGCGGCGCTCAGCCCGCTCACCGTGAAGCGGCGGTTGCCGAGCCTGGGGCCGCGCAGCGTCGGCTGCATGGCGTCGCAGAACGCCGGGTGGTCGGCGGCATGAACCGCGTGCAGCGTGATCCGCATCAGCGTGGCCTTGACCACAGTGCGGCTCGCGAACGCCGCGTCGAGCTCACCCGGGTCGAAGTCAGCGATCCGGTTCCACAGCGCAATGTACGGCGAGGCGGCCTGCTGCGCCTGCAGCGCGACCACGCGGCGGACCGCGTCGGCGACGCCGATCGGCTCCCGCCGCAGGAGCAGCTGCCGGCTGAGCGTGGCCCGGTTGAGCTCCCCTGCGGTGATGCTCATGCAGCGATTCTGCGTGATGGGACCGACAACCCGGCCCGGCCAGCCCCGGCCCGGCCAGCCCCGGTCAGCCCGGCAGCGGCGGGCCGACGACCTCGATGCCGTACCGCGGGGCCGCCTCCAGCCAGCGCCCGATGTCGGCCCCGAGCTGTTTCCCGTCGGGCTCGGGCAGCTCACGGCGCCCGGCCGGGCGGCCCGTCTCGTCGTAGAGATCCATCAGCCCGCCGGGCGCAACGATCGCGAGGAACCGCACCGGGCTAGCCCCGATGACCCGGAACGCGTGTGGCACGCCGGCCGGCAGGTAGATGAACGACCCCGGGCTGAGCTGGTACGTCTGCTCGCCGGCCCGGTAGGTCAGCTGCCCGTCCAGCACGTAGAAGGCCTCGGCCTCCCGGGTGTGCACGTGCACCGGGGTGGCCGCGCCTGCCGGCTGGGTCACCCGCGCCAGTCCGAACGCGCCGCCGGTCTCCGCCCCGGATGCCACCTGCTCGAACAGTGAGCCCAGCGCCCAGGTCGCCGGGCCCTCGGCGCTGTCGCGCACCAGCACCGTGGTCGTTGCCGTCTGGCCGTCCATCGCCATCCCCGCCCTCACCTTAATTCATCCTAAGCTCTTTCGGATTAATACTGGTAAGGTAGACCGTATGAGCGACTCCGTCAAGCCGCGGCCGTACCGCTCGCCCGCCCGGGAGGAGCAGGCCCGGCGGACCCGGCAGGCCATCCTGACCGCGGCCCGCGAGTTGTTCACGGAGCAGGGCTACGCCGCCACCACGATCGCGCAGATCGCTGCGGCCGCCGGGGTCGCGGTCGACACGGTCTACGCCTCGGTGGGCACCAAGCCGGTGCTAATGCGATTGCTCATGGAGACCGCGATCTCTGGCACGGACCAGGCCGTCCCGGCTGAGCAGCGCGATTACGTGCTGCGGATCAGGGCCGCCACCACCGCCCAGGACAAGATAGGCCTTTACGCCGCCGCCGTCACCGAGGTCAACGCCAGGCTGGCTCCGCTGCACCTGGTACTGCGCGGCGCCGCCGCGACCGCGCCCGAGCTGGCCGGGATCAGGGACGAGATCTCGGAGCGGCGGGCGGCCAATATGCGGCTGTTCGCCCAGGACCTGGCGGCCACCGGCCAGCTGCGCCCGGGCCTGGACCCGGATGAGGTCGCCGACGTCGTGTGGAGCATGAACTCGGCCGAGTACTTCACCCTGCTGGTCCGCGAGCGCGGCTGGGATCCGGCGCGGTTCGCCACCTGGCTGGCCGGCGCCTGGTGCCGCCTGTTCCTGGCCTGACGTCCGCGAAGCGCATCAGGTGCAGGCCGCGGCGCGACCACCGCCACCGCAGGCGCAGCCGTTTGAAGGAGCTAACGTGGCTCCCGCTCGCGCTGATACCGGTGATCATGCACGCGTGCCGAGCCCGCGCACCGCTGCTGGCCTGAACAACTGGGGAGTGACCGAATGCACAGTGTCCTGGAGACAGATCGCCTGAGGCTGCGCCGGTACACCGAGGATGACGTGGACAACCTGTTTGACCTGAACAGCGATCCGGAGGTCATGCGCTACCTCACCGGCGGCAAGCCGACGCCCCGGGAAGTAGTCCGGGACGAGCTCATACCCTTCCACCTGGCCGTCTACGACCAGTACGCCGGGCTCGGGACCTGGGCGGCCGAATCCCGCTCCACCGGGGAATTCCTCGGCTGGTTCCACTTCCGGCCTGGCCCCGGCCAGGACGTCAAGAATGTCGATCTTGGCTACCGGCTGCGCCGGGCCGTGTGGCAGCAGGGTTATGCCACCGAAGGATCACGGGCCCTGATCCGCAAGGGCTTCACCGAACTCGGCGTCGAGCGCGTGTTCGCCCACACGATGGCGGTGAATACCGCTTCCCGGCGCGTGCTGGAGAAGTGCGGTCTGGTCCTGGTGCGCACGTTGCCCTGCGAGGGGCCTGACGTCATCGAAGGCTCCGAGCACGGAGAGGTGGAGTACGCGCTGACCAAGGCCGATTGGGAAGGCTAGTGAACGGCGAAACCGGCCCGAATAGGCTGGCCGGATGGCGGAGATCAGCACTGGTCGGCTGATCATGCGCGGCTGGCGGGAGTCCGATCTCGCGCCGTGGGCGGCGATGAACGCCGATCCGGAGGTCCGGCAGTACCTCGGTCCGCTGCTGACCTTCGAGCAGGCCTCGGCCTGGGCACTGAACTTCCAGGACGACCTGGACCGCCACGGCTTTGGTTTCTGGGCCCTGGAGGTCCGGGGATCCGGCGAGTTCATCGGCTTCACCGGACTCGGCACCGTGGACGAGGACCTGCCGTACGCCGGCGTCGAGCTCGCCTGGCGGCTGGCGCGGCCCGCGTGGGGCCACGGTTACGCCACCGAGGCAGCGCTGGCGGCGCTGGAGTACGGCTTCGACATCATGGGGCTGCCGGAGATCGTCGCTGTCACGATGGCCGGGAACCTGCGCTCGCAGGCGGTGATGCGGCGGATCGGAATGACCAGCGATCCCGCCGAGGATTTCGACGACCCGGACGTCGACGAGGGCCCGCTACGCCGGCATGTGGTGTACAGAAAACCCCGGCCGGAGAACCTCCGGAAAGCCATGACGACCTCCTGGACCACACTGGACTCCGGTCCGGAACCGGATCAGCGTGTCGGAAAGCTACCGTGTATCGGCTCGTAACCGCCGAAGCTGGCGTCGAGCACACCTTCGCCGCCGGTCAGTCCGGGTAGCTGCTCTTGAAGGCCGCGAACCTGTGCTGAAGGCAACATGGCTGTGACAACAGCCAGCTCAGCATCGAGCAGCGGCATCTCCGTGGCCGCACCGAGCCGGGCTAGGCCAGACAGCACGTCGCCCATCCTTGCTGCAGGCAGTTCCAGGCGGACACGAGCCATCGGCTGGCAGACGACCGTGCCAGCCTCTCGCAGAGCATCCATCAGGACCAGCGTCGTCAGCTTGCGGAAATCAGCGGCCGTTGTCCGCGGAGTGGGCAGCACACGCTTGGTGGGGCCGTCGCCGATGTAGTAGTTGCATTCGTTCATGGTGACGGCGCAGTCAGTGACCTGCCACCCATAGAGGCCCTTTTCCAGGGCATGCACGATGTACTGCGTCATGGCCTCAGTGAAGTGGCCCGCGGTCTTGTAGATATAAAGCGGCACGAGGCGCGGATCGAAGTCGAGCCGGAATCTGATGCCAGAGCCGATCGGCCCAGGTTCTACGTGTAGCCCGACAGTCGCCGAATAGGGATGGCTGTCGGACTGCAGGACCTCAAGGGCACTCGCGCTGCCGAGGGGCCGCTCGATGTAGATCATCGTCGTCTCGCGGAACGTGGCGGCGACATTGAAATCGTCAGCGAGCGTGGACTGGATTACCTCTTTCTGGACAGCGCCGTAGAGCGACACATAGATCTCGTGCCGCTCGTCGTCTTGTCGCAGATTGATGAGCGGATCCTGTTCGGCGAGCTGGCCAAGTGCGACTCGCAGCCGGTTTCCGTCGCGGGGATCACACGGCACGACGGCGGACTCCAGCGTGGGCGGAGGGAACTGAAGGCCAGCGTTGTTTCCTGCTTCCCCGATTCGGTCCCCGATCCGGGCCTCGGCCAGACCCCAGAGCTTGCCGATCTGGCCGGCGCTGACAGCCTGCCGCTGGACCGCAGGCCCTCGCTCGAAGACAGCCACCGCAGTCACCCTGTTGTCGACGTCGGATCCGAACTGGAGCCGATCGCGAACCTGCACGGTTCCCGAGAACATACGGACGTAGGCGATCTTCTCCGCTCTGCTGCCGCGTTCGATCTTGAAGATACTGCCGGACAGGGGTCCGTCAGGGTCACCGTCCGAGGCCGGCAGTAGCTCGGCGATGCCTGCCGTCAACTGCGCGATGCCCGCTCCTGTGCTCGCTGAGCCGAAGAACACGGGATACGCCTGCCCGCGCCCCGTCTGCTCCGCGAGCTCCGCGCGGAGCTGGCCGTACGGAACCCCAGCCTCGGTTTGCACATACGTGGCCAGCAATCCGTCGTTGTGCTCGACCAGCAGCTCAGTCAGGCCGTCCGCGAACTCAGCGTCGTCCGCTCCCGAGGCGGTGACGCTGGCACGATGCGTCCCGGCGCCCGTCACGCAACCCATGGCGAAGGCAGCGACCTTGAGACGGCTGGCGATGTCCCGCAGCACGCCATCGGGCCTCGCCCCAGGCCGGTCAATCTTGTTCACGAACAGCAGGGCCGGTATCTCCAGGCGCTGGAGCGAGCGCATGAGTATCCGGGTCTGCGCCTGCACGCCCTCAACCGCCGAGATGACAAGCACAACCCCGTCGAGAACGTTCAGCACCCGGTCCACCTCGGCGATGAAATCCGGATGACCCGGCGTGTCGATCAAGTTGACGGCGACGTCCCCGATCGGAAAGGACGCGACAGCAGACTTGATCGTGATCCCACGCCGTCGTTCCAACGGCAGCGAATCGGTCTGAGTGGTACCAGCATCGACCGCACCGAGCTGGTCAATAACGCCCGAGTCGTACAGCAGCCGCTCGGTAAGAGTCGTCTTACCTGCGTCTACATGCGCCAGGATCCCCAAGTTGAGCGTTTTCTGCGACACGCGCCACATCCCGTGAATAGGTCCCAAAGGCCATCTCGATGGACGTGAACGCCTGGCGCATCTGCCCTCCTTGGACGATCGGCGCGGTACTTGCTGACGTTAATCATAGAGCCATCAGCCGCTGGGTGCTCGGAGCCCCACATCGGCCGGCGTCAGGAGCTGGTGAGGATGACGAGTTGCTGGGTCGCCCGGGTCATCGCGACATAGCGGTCGACCGCTCCTTCGATGCCGTTGCCGAACGCTTCTGGGTCGATGAGGATGACCAGGTCGAATTCGAGTCCCTTCGCCAGTTCCGGGGTCAGTGACCGGACGCGCGAGGTGGCCGGGAATGCGGGGTCGCCGATAACGCAGGCGATCCCCTCGGCGTGCGCGGCGAGCCAGGTGTCGAGGATCGGCCCCAGATCAGAGGCAGATCCGTGCCGGACGGGGACGCCGGTGCTGCGGATGGAGGTGGGCACGTTGGCGTCCGGGAGCACAGACCGGATGACCGGCTCGGCCTCCTCCATGACCTCTTCCGGCGTCCGGTAGTTGATGGTCAGGGAAGCCAGGCCGATCCGGTCGAGCCCGATCCGCTCGAGCCGTTCCTGCCACGACTCGCTGAATCCGTGCCTGGCCTGGGCCCGGTCCCCGACGATAGTGAAGCTCCGGGACGGGCAGCGGAGCAGCAGCATCTGCCACTCCGCGTCGGTCAGCTCCTGAGCCTCGTCCACGACGATATGCGCGAACGGGCCGGCGAGCAGGTCCGGGCTGGTGGTGGGCAGTGCCGTCTCGTCGACCAGGGCGTCGTGGAAGTCCTCGCCGCGCAGCATCGTCACCAGCCCCACGCCGTACTCGTCGTCGGCGACCTCGATCAGGTTGTCCACGACCTGGCTCATACGCTCGCGTTCGGCGGCGACAGCCGCGTCATGCCGGCGCTTGCGTCGTGACGCCTCCGGGTCGCCCAGTCGCTGCCGCGCCGCGTCCAGCAGTGGCAGGTCGGACACCGTCCAGGCCTGGGCGTCCGCGCGCTGTAGCTTCTGAACCTCATCGGGGCTCAGCCACGGAGCGCACTTGCGCAGGTAGGCGGGTACCGACCACAGATCGCCGACCAGGTCGGTCGCCCAGAGCACCGGCCACGCCCGGTTGAGGGCTGTGAGCAGATGTTTGTTCTGCGACAGCGACTTGCGGAGCAGGTCAGCCGGGACGTCGCCGCCGTGCTTGTCGATCAGGATCGCCAGCAGCTCCGCCCAGATCTGGTCGCGCGCCTCGTTGTGCGGAGTACCGGGCTCTGGTGCGTCGAATGCCTCGGCCCAATCGTCGGCGCTCAGCCAGATATCGGACCAGTGGGTCTCGACCGTCATCCCCTTCCTGGGCGGCGCCTCGTAGAACCTGACCGCCGACTCGATCGCCTTCACCAGGTCCGCGGACGACTTCAGGCGGGCCACGTCCGGGTCGGTCTCGACCGCCGCCGCGGCGCCCTCGGCGACGAGGTCACGCAGGGTGCAGGTCTGCACGCCCTCCTCCCCGAGGCTGGGCAGGACGTCGGAGACGTAGGCCAGGTAGGGCTGGTGCGGACCGACGAACAGCACGCCGCCCCGGCGGTGACCAAGGCGAGGATCTGAGTAGAGGAGGTAAGCGGTGCGGTGCAGGGCGACGACGGTCTTTCCCGTACCCGGGCCGCCGTCGACGACCAGAGCGCCGCGCGATCCCGCGCGGATGATGGCGTCCTGGTCGGCCGCGATGGTGCCGAGCACGTCTCGCATCCGGGCCGACCGGTTACCGCCCAGACTGGCGATGAAGGCGGACTGGTCGTCCAGCGCGGCGTGCCCCTCAAGCCCGTCCGGGGTGAACACCTCGTCCCAGTAGTCGCTGATCCGGCCGCGGGTCCAGCGATACCTGCGGCGGCTGGCCAGGCCCATCGGGTTGGCGTGAGTTGCCCCGAAGAACGGCTCAGCCGCCGGGGAACGCCAGTCGAGCAGCAGCCGACGACCATCGCTGTCGGTGAGGCCAAGCCGTCCGATGTACACCGGCTCGGGCTTGTCTGCGCTGACGATGCGCCCGAGGCACAGGTCCAGACCGAAGCGGCGCAGGGTGCGCAGCCGAGCGGCCAGCCGGTGGATCGCCATGTCCCGGTCCATCGCCTCCTGGCCTATGCCACCGGGCGCCTTGCGCTCGGCATCGAGGCGGTCGGATAGGTCGGCGATGGACTGCTCCAGGCTCACCGCGATCGCCGCGAAGTGCTGCTCATCGCCGGCGATCAGCGCCGGGTCGGCCTTGGCGGCGAGGCGGTCGGGAAGATCGAACGCGCTGGTAGTCAGGGGGTTCACGTCATCAGCTCCGATCTGAGGTCGCTGGCCACCATTGCGCGCAGCTGGTCCTGGCTCGATGATCACGGGTGACAGACGCGGGCACTGGCGGCCGTTCGCGGCTGACGGCTTCAACCAGCAGCGTCGCGGCCACCGCGGCCCGTCGGTGCGGATCGCGCCGGCCATGGCGGCCACTCGCAACCGAACCGCCAGTCCCCCAGCGGCTCGACGTCCCCGCGCGACCCATACACCGACAACAACACATGCATTCGCGACTCCCGCAGATTCCGGCCTCGGCCAGCGATTATGCGGCACGACCCGGGTCTTGCGGCAAGCCCCCCTGTGCGCTATATATTGAAAGTGGAGGGGAGTGTGCATCCTCCTTTCCCTTGATCGTCCGCTACGGACGGGCAACCTCCTCGCGAAGCCCGGGTCGCCGAAGTCGCCTCGCCGCGGCCACCGCAGCAGCGCCGCCAGCCAGTAGCACGCCGTTTCTTTTGCTCCGCCGTCAAGCCTTCTTTGCTCTGCCATTAAGGCCCGCCCACTCCGCATGCATCTACGAATGGCGAATCCCGGTCACACGGATGGGAACAAGCGGTCAATTAGAGTTCTACGTGGCCGTCGGCCATAACAGGCCTTTTCGCAGGTCAGAAGCCTCACGAGACTATAGCAACCGTGTGCTCAGGGCAGGGTCGAACCCGACCGTCTGCTTTTCAGGCCGGGCATATCCCAAGTCGCCACGGATCGTGTGAGTGTTGAACGCTGTCGCTTGGCCTTGGTCACTGCTGCCCGGTACCTCGTGCCCAGTCCCGTTCCGGTCGCGGTGAGGTCCAGTGCCCCGGTGAGGTCCGGTGCCCCGGTGCCCACCGGTCCCAGTCCTGTCGCGGTGACGACCTTCGGGTTGCGAGCATCGGCTGTGGCGCCGCAATTTGTCACCGGTGGCATCGTCACGTTGACGGTAGCGTCGGTGATCCTCGTAGCGTTCGCGGGCGGACCGACAGACCGTGCTCGTCAGGTGGTACAGACCGCGGTATCGATTCTGGCCGTCGCGCTGGGCCTTGGCGTGGTCAAAAGACGCTTAGGCCCGCGGCCACTCCTCGGAAACGGCACGGTCAGCCCGCACTCCGCTGAAGCTCCCACGCTGCTTCTATCGCGTCCTCGATCGCGCCGCGATCGCCCTTGGCGAGGTCAGCGACGACCATCATGTGCTTGAGGTACCGGGTCGGGACGCTGAAGGTGCCGGGAAATTGCCGCAGTATTGAGTCGCGGTAGTCGAAGTCGGCACGGATCACCAGGTGCGCGTCGTCGAGCTGACGGGCGACCAGCCTGCCGCGATAGCGCCACTGCGCCAGGCCATCGGAGGCGGTACGGCGCACGCCGGCCAGGGCCTCGGCCAGATCGGCTACATCGTTGATCTCCACGAACGGGTCTTCCTGATTCCATGATCACGAGCAGCGGTAAAAAGAAGGGTCAGTTCCTCCGGGGGTGCAGTCAGCGGAATTGTTCGATGCCTTTGCCGTCGTCTTGCTCCCACCCGTATGTGGCCAGGTAGCCCCAGCAGTCTGGTCTGCTGCCGTCGGTGTCGGTGACGCCGTAGGTGTCGGCCAGCTGGCGGGCGCTGATAATCGTGCCTGCCCACCGGCCGGCGTCGACGTCCTGGGCGAGTGCGGCAATGCCCCTGGCGACATAGGCAGGCGACTCCGAGATCCCGAACCCCGGAGTCTTGACGCAGGCGTCGCGCCAGTTGTCCTCGGTGACGCCGAAGTTTTCGAGCATCTTCTCCGAGCGCAGCCAGCCCGGTGTGACCCCTGCAGCTGTGACCGGATGGCCGGTGAGTTCGGCGCTGAGCCCCTTCACGATCCGCTCGACATTGGCCTTGACCAGGTCATAGTAGAAGCCCACGTTTCGCCGGAATCCGGCGTTGGCCTCCGACGTGCCGTCGGTCATCTCAATCACCAGCCCCCCGGTGCTGCGAGCGCTCGCCGTGCGGAGCATCAGCGGAATCGCGGCCCGGCAGGTGATGAGATGGGTGTGCACGCCCATCTGCAGCATGCGCAGCCCGCCTGCCCAGTCGTGCTCCCACAGCGGCTTGTCCCATTCGGCGTACCTGTCACCGCCGAAGATGTCGTTGACCAGCACGTCAAGACGGCCGTGCTCACGTTCGATGGTGGCGACCAACTCGGCGACCGCCGCCGGGTCTTCGTGATCGACGACAAGCGCAGAACCGGTGCCGCCAGCAGCCTGGAGCAGCTCGCCGGTCTCCTCGATTGTCTCGGGTCTGCCGATCTCTGAGCCGCCCGACACCCGGCTGCTGCGGCCGGAGGCGTACACAAACAAGCCCGTCCGGGCCAGCTCGACAGCGATCGCCCGGCCCGCCCCGCGCGTTGCGCCCGCCACCAGGGCGATACGCACCTCGCCATCTGCTTGAGCGGTCATCTGGCTAGTAAAGCACCCGGCCGCTGACGGTCACCTGATCGAATTTGCGGACTCTGCGAGCCGCACTACCCGCCCTGGTTGGCATCGGCCTCTTCATCCCGAAGCCAGGCCAGGTGCGGATAGTCATGCGGTCCGCCAGCCGGCCGCCATGCCACCCAGCATGCCGGACAACCTGTAGCGCCCTGGCCCGCTGTACGCATGCTGCGCGCCCCGCTGATGAGTGTCACCCAGGAGGGGTGATGACCGCCGCCGCGGCGCTCCGGATGATCGAGTCATGGCTCCGTCGCCGCATCAGCCTTTCGACGTCATGGTCATCGGCGCAGGACCCGCAGGAGTCGTTGCGGCGCTCCGCGCGGCCCGCCTCGGAGCCAAGACGGCGCTGATCACCCGCGATCAGTTCGGGGGTATGGCCGCGAACGACGGGCCCGTGCCGGTACGCACACTGGCCCAGGCGGCGCGGCTGATCCGCGAGGCCAGGCAGCTCCCGCTCTACGGGATCGCGGGCGGTGAACCCTCGCTGGACTATCCCCGGCTGCTGGCGCGTGTCCGCGACGTGACCGCGGACGCACGCCGGCATACGCTGCTGCGCGACGATCTGGAGCGTGCCGGGGTGGACATCCACGAGCAAGCCGGCACCGTGCGATTTGTCGACGCTCACACGGTCGAAAGCGACAACGCGCCGCGGCTACGAGCGAGCAAGATCATCATCTGCGCCGGTGGAACCTCACGGCCGCTGGTCGTCCCGGGCTTCGACCTGACCGCGACGCACAGCGATGCGTGGCGCCTTACCTCGGTGCCGCCGTCACTGCTCGTGATCGGCGCTGGCGCGACCGGCGTGCAGGTAGCTTCGATTTTCAACGCGTTCGGCTCACGCGTCCACCTCATCGAGATCGCAGCGCGCATCTTGATGAGCGAGGATCGCGAGGTCTCCGAAACGGTCGGCGCCGCGCTGGCCGGCTCGGGCGTTCACATTACCGAGGACGCCGGGACGATTGACCGCTTCGAGCGCTGTGCGACCGGCGTGCGGCTTATACATTCAGCCAGCGATGGGCATCGGAGCGCCGAGGCCACCTTGGCGGTGGTGGCGGCAGGATGGGTCGCGGCCACCGCTGGGCTGGACCTCGGCCAGGCCGGCGTGCAGACGGACCGGCGCGGCTTCGTCGAAGTGGACAGCTATCTGCGTACGACCACGCCGGACATCTTCGCGGCGGGCGACGTCACCGGGCGGGCCATGGTGGTGCACGAGGCGGTCCGCGAAGGAGTTGTCGCCGCGACCAACGCCGTCCTCGGGCCGAGCACAGTCCTTTCTCCCCAGGTGAGCCCCGTGGGCAGCTTCACCGATCCCGAGTACGCCTCGGTCGGGCTGACCGAAGCGACCGCCCGGGAGACGCAGGACGTGGCCGTAGCGACGGTCCGCTTCGACTCGCTGCCACGACCGATCATCGATGGCCGCCCGGCCGGGTTCTGCAAGCTGATCGTCGACCGCGAGCTCCACACGATCCTGGGTTGCCATGTCGTAGGAGAGCGCGCGGTCGAACTCGCCCAACTGGCGGCGACGGCCATGGCCGCCGAGATGCCCGTCGAGCAACTCGCGCTGGTTCCGTTCTCGTTTCCCACGTACGCGAACGCCCTGGGCCGGGCGGCGATTGCCGCCGCAATCGAACTCGATCACACCGGAATGTGGGCGATCAAGCACCTCGTAACGCCCGAGGAGGTCGGCGTGGCCTGAGCTCGCTCGCGACACCCTTACCGAAAGGAGAAAGGCCTTGACAACCCCTTCGGGACCGCCCCGACCGGGCGTCCGCGTTGGCTCCACGAGCGAGTTCAGCTTGTTCTTCCGGGTCAGGCCGGGCCACGAGAAAGACATACGCGAGGCGGTGCAGGCGCTGCTGAAGAGCCCCGGCTACCGTCCAGGGGACTACGACCTGCCGATCGCGGTCATTCACGAAGCCAGGTTCGTGCTGTTCGACGGGGGTACGCGGTTGCTCTTCGCCACGAGCTTCGATGGCCCCTGGGACGCCTACATGGAGGACTTCGCCGCGAAGCCGCTGCGGCTTTTCGACTCGATCTTCCGGCACGTCGAGGGTTACGAGGGCCTCCCGGACCTCACCGCGGTGAACGAATTCATCCTGAGCGCCCAGGTTACGGCCGGAGGCTACGCACGGAATTACCCCGGCACGGTAAAGGAGATCCGCAAGGCGCTGCGCGTGAACGAGGCCTTCCAGCAGGTGCTCGACGACCCTGGTGCCGCAGAGGCGCTGCGGCACCCTGCGCTGAAGCCGCTGCTCAACGAGGCTGCGGAAGCCTAGGCAGTCCGCGGCGAACGAACCGTGAACCCCACGTAAGGCGGGCGATGTCGCATCACATCTCCGGGCCGCGAGCCATGGCCGAGCCGGTCGCCGACATTACCGACCTTTATGCGTTCCCGAGTCCCGCGCACCCAGGCCGGCTCGTCCTGGTGCTGAACACACTGCCGTTCGCACCGCCGTCGGCGGTCTTTTCCGACGGGCTCATCTACCGCTTCCGGCTGCGGCCGCTCACCGCGAGCGATCAGCAGGACGGGGCGCCGTTCACCGCTGGCCGTGAAGAGATAGTGATCGACTGCCTATTCTCGCCACCCATGGGCGGACACGGCGCGAGCGGCCCTGGGCAAGAAGGCACGTGCACGACGCCGACGGGCGAGACCGTCTCGATAAGGGTCAACGACGAACATGGGGGCCAGGCGCACGGAGTTCGCGTGTTCGCTGGCCCGCGGTGGGATCCATTCATCATGGATGCGCCCGCGGTGCTGAAGACGATCGCCACCGGAAAGCTCACGTTCACCGACCCGGGCGCGATCTACCTCGACGGCAAGAACATCCTCAGCCTGGTTGTCGAGGTCGATCACGCCGGGCTGCTCGGCGGCGCCGAGCTGTTCGGCGTGGTCGGGGAGACCCTGACGCGCGGCAGCCTCAACGTCCGCATTGAGCGCGCCGGGCGGCCCGAGGTACCCAACCTGATGCTCGCTCCAAAGCAGTTCGACCCGGTGAACCGCGACCTCGAGATCCGCGATCTTTACAACATGGAGGACGCATTCCGCCTCAGCCACGCCTACGCGAGCGCATACCGGGCCCGGCTGAATGCGAACCTCGCGTTCTGGGACGGTCTCGACGGCCAGGCCGACTGGCCAGCTCGCGGGAATGGCGCGCACCCGCTGACCGAGCTCATCCTCGCGGACTACCTCGTCGTCGACATCACCAAGCCATACGCGGAACATGGTTCGTTCCTGGAGATCGAGCTCGCCGCCTGGCGTGGCGAAGCCAACCGGACCTGCGGCGGCCGGGCGCTCAACGACGACGTGATGGACACGATCCTCACGCTGCTCGTGAATGGGGGGAACGGACCCGTCATCCGCGATGGCGTGGACCACGCCACGAGGCCCGCCTCGCACACGTTTCCCTACCTGGCGCCCCCGAATCCGGATCCCCCGAAGGCGCCCGATCATGTCTAGCGACCGAGCGCTGGCGAATATCGTCACTGGCCCCGCGAGCGCCAGCCTCGAGCTCGGCGACATCCAGCGCGGAGTGCTTCACCAAAGACCGTCCCCCTACGTCGGCACCTACCTGCTGCTTCGCATCGACGACCGCGAGGCGGGACGGAAGCTGGTCCAGCGGCTGTCTTCGGTGATTGAGTCCGCCCAGTCCTCATCAGATCTGGGCGAGAATGCGTCGATCTCGGTTGCGTTCACCTACCAGGGGCTGAAGGCGCTGGGCGTGCCTCAGGATTCGCTCGACTCCTTCACGCCGGAATTCCGGCAAGGCATGGCGGCACGCGCGGCGGAGCTAGGCGATATCGGCGACAGCAGCCCCGACCACTGGGAGGAACCGCTCGGAAGCCCCGAGGTGCACGTCGCCCTGTCGGTGCTATCGCGCGACGCCGCGCAGTTCGAGATCCTGGTCGAGCGGGCCCGCCGCGCCCATGAGGAACTATCCGGTGTGGAGGCGATCTGGCGCCAGGACTGCTACCAGCTCCCGACAGGACGCACCTCCTTCGGCTTCAAGGACGGGATCGGACAGCCCGCGGTGGAAGGCAGCGGGATCCCAGGCTCCAGCCCGGATGAGCGGCCGATCAAGGCGGGCGAGTTCATCCTCGGCTATCCAGACGAGACCGGAAGCGTGGGGCCAATGCCGATCCCAGATGCCCTTGGCCGCAACGGCACCTACCTGGTTTTCCGGAAGCTCCACACCCGGGTGGCCGCATACCGGCAGTACCTCCGCGCGAAAGCAGCGAGCCGAGAGGAGGAGGTGCTGCTCGGCGCGAAGATGGTTGGCCGCTGGCCGAGCGGCGCACCGCTTGCGCTGTGCCCCGAGCGAGACGATCCCGATCTCGGCGCCGACCCTGGCCGCAACAACCGCTATTCCTACGGCGATGATCTGCGCGGATTCAAGTGCCCCGCTGGCGCCCATGCCCGGCGCGCAAATCCCAGAGATGCGCTCGACCACGAGATGAGCGTCGACGTCCGCCTCCACCGCATGCTGCGGCGCGGCACCAGCTACGGCCCGATGCTCCCGGACGGGATCCTTGAGGACGATGGCGCGGATCGCGGCATCATCTTCGCCTTCGTCGGCGCTCACCCTAAGCGCCAGTTCGAGTTCGTCAAGACGCAGTGGCTGAACGACGGCATCTTTATCGGCGCTCCGACCGAGAAAGATCCGCTCGCCGGAGCGAACGAGGGGATGGGCACCTTTACCATCCCTCAGCGGCCGATCCGCCGGCGGCTGCAGAACCTGCCGCCGTTCGTGGTCACCCGCGGCGGTGAGTACTGCTTCGCCCCGGGTCTGCGGGCGCTGCGCTGGCTGGCGGCGCTGGACACCCGGGACGACTGACAAGGAGGGAAGGAGAACGTGGCAACGAGCCCAGCACGCACAGACCGATGGAAGGCACTCGATTTTGGCCCGCCGCAATCCGGCCAGCAAGAGCCTGACCTGCCCGTGCTCGTCGAGTACACGCAGGGCGACCGCGTGGCGGTCATCACGCTGAACCGGCCGCACGCGGACAACGCGATCACCACGACGATGGGGGCGCGCCTGACCGAGATCCTCGAGACGATCGCGGTTAGCCCAGCGGTCCGCGCCGTCATTCTCACCGGAGCCGGTCACCGGGCGTTCTCCGTCGGCAGCGACCTGCGCCAGCGCAAAGACATGACCAAAGAGGACTGGCTACGGCAGCGTCAGGACTTCGACCGCACGCTCTACACCGTACGCCAGCTGCGGAAGCCGATCTTTACCGCTGTCAACGGGATCGCCTACGGAGGGGGGTGCGAACTCGCGCAGAGCACTGACTTCATCATCGCGTCCGACAACGCCACCTTCGGCCAGCCTGAGGCAATGGTCGGCCTCGCCGCCGGGGGCGGGTCGCCAGCGCTGCTTCCGCGCCTGCTCCCGCCGGGAAAGGCGATGCAGATGCTGATGACGGGCGATCCGATCAGCGCGCAAGAGGCGTACCGCCTCGGGATGGTCAACGAGCTCCACGCTCAACAGGAACTCATCGACGCTGCCCACCGGATCGCTGGGAAGATCGCGAGCAACTCCCCGACTGCGGTTCAGGCAGTTAAGCAGGCAGTCCGGATGGGCCAGGGCGAGCCGGTCGAGCAAGCGATCGCGATCATGATGGAGGCGCACTGGCGCTCGGCCGTCCACCCCGACCGCGTCGAAGGCATCGGCGCATTCAACGAAGGCCGCGAGCCCGACTTCCAGGATCCCGACCACTGATCCGCCCGCACCCGAGTCAGATCCGGCGCCCGCCGGGGGTTCCCGAGGGCAATCGGGTGCGCGCTAGCCGGTCAGCGAGGCTGGATCTCGCCCATCGGGCCGAAGCCGTCATGCGGGGTGTCGATGTAGATGATCTGCGGCTGCGTTGCCACCAAGTCGGGTGCGGCGTCGAAGAACTTCTTCACGTAGGCCTGCTTGACGTGCGTGGCGCCCGCCTCGGCATCCTTGAAGCCCTCGATGCAGACGAACTCGTTGTCGCTCGTAAGACTCCGAGCGAACTGGAAGAACAAGCAGCCAGGTTCGGAGTTGACGTCCTTGGCGTAGGAGTCGGCCAGCGCCAGCCACTCGTCCATCTTCTCGGGCCGGATCTGCATCTTGATGTTGATCAGGATCATGCGTCCCCTCCTGCAAGGTGCCAGTCATCATAATCGTGGTGCGATCGCCAGCTGACGTCAACGGGCAGCAGGCGCGCTCGGAGGGACTCGAACCCCCGGGCGTATCTACTCCCCGATGCGTGTGCGCTCAGACGGGTGTGCTCGGCCTTCTGCTCCGAAGCCAGCTCGTCTAGCACCCGGCAGGGGCCAGCGCGAGTCGCGCAGGCTCAGGTCTGGGCAGCTGCGGAGCGAGCGATAGTGATGTACCAGTAGCCACCCGCGAGATTCAGCGCCGCAATAACCAGGAAGAAGGCTGCCCATCCGTAGACGCCGTACGCGAGGCAGATGACGCCCGCGGCGGCCGCGACACTGCCACCGGCAATACGCGTGACCCCGAAGACCGGAAGGTGGCGGTACTCCCATGGGTTGATCAGGCGCTGCATGCCGGATCGCGGGGGAGATTGCCACCACCCGCGCAGACCTTTCGCAGCGGTGTTGCCGTTGGGTGCGTTCATCGGGATCGCCTCCTGTGGGCGTGGTGTCGTCACCCGATCACCTAATAAAAACATGATATCACTTTTTGGGGACTCTGCGACAGCGGCGCGCGCCCGGAGCGCTAGCCAGACATCGTCCTCAGCCCAGCGCTGTACGAAGACGCCATCACGCCTCCAGGTCCCGCAGCCCTGCCCGCCCGCCTCGCGGAGTGCAGGAACGGAGCGGGCGGGCAGGAGCGTGCCCCTGGAACTAGCTGGTGAAGTACCAGTACTCAGGGAGCAGGGTGAACATCGGGTCGAATGTGACGTTGTGCAGCTTGCTGCTGACGGCCTGGACTTGGAACGGGTTCGGCTCCGGTATCCACAAGAACGGCAGCTGCTGCGCACCGTACGTGGCGTACTGGTCGAAGACCGTCATGCTGCCACTGGTGTGCGTCTCCTTGATCAGCTTGTCCATCGTCGGGTCGGAGTAGTTACCCGAGTTCGACCCGGCGCCCGTGGCGAACAGCGGCTCACCGGTCGGCTCCATGCCCGGCCCGTCGAAGCTCCAGCCGCCGTAGGCGAACACCTGCACGTTGCACTTCGGGCCCATCGGCGCGCACGGCGCGCTCTCGCCGATGATCGAGTTGAACGTCTGCCCGACCAGGGTGACGTCGATACCGACCGAGGACTCCTCGGACTTGATGGTCTGATATGTCGCCGTGGCAGCGGCAATGCCCGTTGAGTAGACGAACGTCAGCTTCAGCTGTTCGCCCTTGGTGATGCCGGTACCGCACTTGGCCGGGTCCTGGCAGGTCATCACGCCGCCGACCTTGGACCAGCCGTGGCTCGTCAGCAGCGCCGTGGCCTTGGCAGCATCGTACGGGTACGGACCCTGTCCGCCGTTCTCACGCTGGATGGCAGGAACGAACTGGTTCGACGGCACGGTCGGGACCGGCCCCGACACCGGGGTCGCATACCCGCGCCAGATCGCCTTGCTGATGCCGGGCTGGTCCTCGGCGTACTGCATGGCCTGGCGGATGTAGAGCTGGCGGACCAGGAAGCCCACCTGCGGGTTGTTGAAGTTTGGCTGCGCGTACTGGATGCCGTAGGAGAAGAGCGGCTCCAGGTAGTAGGCACTGCCCAGCGGGTTGGTGGCCGGTAGCGGCGAGTTCGTCGGCTTCTGCGGCAGGTCCTGGGTCGGGATGTAGCCGATGTCGATCCCGCCGGTCTTGAGCGCGGTGTACTCGGCCGTGTCGCTGGTGAACGGCACGAACTTGACGGCGGACAGCTGAGGCTTGGGGCTGCCCGAGTAGGCCTTGTTCGGCACGATCGTCACGTCGCCGTCGGTGTTGAAGCTGGACAGCTTCCACGGCCCGTCAACCACCGACCACAGCGGGCTGGCCGCATAGGTCGAGGCGATCTTCGACTGGGCGGTCAGGAACGTGTAGACCGCCTTGCACTTGGCCCAGCCGTCGGCCGCGCTGTCGGTGCTGCAGCCGCCGCTGCCTGGCTTGGCGCCCAGCGAGGTGACGTCCCAGGCCAGTGGCATCGGGTTGATCTCGGACAGCTGGTTGTAGGTGTACCAGAGGTTGGAGTAGGCCTGGTTGAGCTGCATGGTCACCTGGTCGTGCCCGGTGGCCTTATAGGACACCACGTTGTCCGGCAGCAGGCCCTTCGAGTAGGCGTACCAGTTCGCCTTCTCGGCCACGGCCATGTTCAGGAAGAAGACCACTGACTGGGCGTCCACGGTCTCGCCGTCGGACCACTTCCAGCCCTTCATGTTGAGCACCACGGTCTTGCCGCCGTTGGTGTAGACGGGGGAACGGGCCGGGGACAGCGGGTAGTTGACAGTGACGCTGGTGTTGCTGTTGTTACCGAACAGGTACAGCGGCCGGTAGAACATCCACTGGAACTGGTTGTCGTTGTAAACGCTGGCGTTGGTGATCGCGTAGAACGGGAAGATCCAGTTATTGGTGACCCCGGCGGGCAGAGCCACCGTCGCCGTGCCGCCCTTGACTGCGGCGCCCGACGAACTCGAGCTGGCCGGGCTGCCGCTAGAACTGCAGCCGGCGGCGATCAACGCGACCGCGACCGCCCCTGTAATGGCCGCGAGGCGCATCTTGCGTCTCCATAGCTTCATGTGCGCTCCTTCCGCAAGAGCCTGCCTGCCCCCGATCGGGCGATCCCGGTGATGCCCAGGCGGCCAGTCCCGCCCGAAAGGAGCAGTCACTGGCTGTGATCCTCGGCCAGGGGCGTGCCGGTGTCAGGACTAGCTCGAAGAACTTCGAGGTCACGATCCGATGGCGCCTCGGTTACGGCCCGGGATCGCCTTGCGAGGGCGCGGCAAACGGGCTGGTCAGCTCGGGCTCGCCAGGCGCACGGTAGATACATGGGTGAAACCGGAACGATCGCGGCGACATCGGCTCCCGGCTACGAGCTGCGGCCGGGCGCGCCCGGCGCGCTGGCGGTCTCGGTCGCCCTGGCCCCCCACCAATCGGTGGTCACGCTGCTGCTCCAGGCGGCGTCAGGGCAATCGTGGGGCGCGCCGGCCGGCCTTCTCGCCGCCGTCCGCGATGCGCTGCGCCCGCAGGCGCGGTTCGCCGCGCAGTCGTTCACAGCACGTGGCTGGACGACGATGCCGGAGTGCTGCACACCGATCTCGCCCCTCGCGGATGTGTCCGTAGCTGACCAGGCCGCCAGGCTGCGGGACACGCCCGCCGCCGTGCTCACCGGCGAGCTGCAAACTGCCGACGGCTGCTACCTTTGCCCGCCGCATTGGCGAGCCGCAGCTGACCAGCCCCGCCGCTGGCTCAACTCCATGGCCGACGCGTCGCTGGACATCTGGGCGGTGGCCGAGCCGCGGTGGCGGGCGGCAGGGCCACTGCTGGACCGCGAGATCCGACGGATCGGCACTGCGTCGGTGCGCGGCGGAATGGCGGCGCTGCTGAACAGCCTGCACCCAGGCCTCAGCTATCACGACGGGACGTTCGCTTTCTCGCCGCCCTGCAACCCATCGCTCACGTTCGGCCCGTTTGGCCCGGTCGGCCCGCGCCGCCTGGCGCTGGTGCCGATGGTCGCCGGTCGTGACGCGCTGCTGTTCAGCTTCGACCGCCCCGACGTCTGCTACATCGGCTACCCGCTCCGCCGGCCCCGCCCGGGCACACAGGCCACGGCAGAAAGCGCGCTGGCACTGATCCTGGGCCCGGTACGCGCCGCCATACTGCAGGCCCTTCGCCTGCGGCTGACCGTGAACGACCTGGCCGCAGCCGTGCACTGCGCGCCCACCACCGCGACCTATCACCTCCACCAACTGGCGGCAGGCGGCCTGATCACCCGCGAGAAGTCCGGGCCAAGCGTATGGATCAGCCGCACCGCCCGCGGCGCCGAGCTGGTCGACCTGCTATCAGACTGACCCTCAACAGCCCTGGTGGTGTCAGGGGCTCCAGGCATGCCGGCTGCGGCAAGTTGCTGGCACCGAGGAGATACCAATGGCCGTGAGCTTCCAGCTGGTGATCGACTGCGCAGACCCCGAGCCGCTCGCACGCTTCTGGGCGGCCGCATTGCGATACGAGCTTGAATCGCCTCCAGCTGGCTTCGCCAGCTGGGATGCCTACTGGCGAGATGTCGGGGTGCCCGAGGATGAGCTGGGCCTTGGCGCGGACTGCATCGTGGATCCGGATGGGCGGGGGCCGCGGATCTGGTTCCAGGTGGTGCCAGAGCGCAAGGCGGCCAAGAACCGGCTGCATCTCGATATCAGTGTCAGTGGCGGCCGCGCGGTCCCGATAGAGACGCGCCGGCAGCGTGTCGATGCGGAGGCGGCCCGTCTGGCCAGTCTCGGTGCCGGGTTCGCTGATGTCCTGAACACCGAAGGCCTCGACCACTACGGGGTCGCGATGAAAGACCCTGAGGGCAACGAGTTCGACATCAACTGACTACTCCCGGCCAACGAGGGCCGTCAGAGTGGAGCGAGGCGGGCCTTGAGCAGGCAGAACTCGTTGCCTTCAGGATCGGCGAGGACGTGCCAGGACTCTTCCCCGGTCTGGCCGATGTCGGCCGGGCGCGCCCCCAGCTTCAGGAGCCGTTCGAGCTCGGCGTCCTGATCGCGGTCGGTGGCGTTGACGTCGATGTGCAGCCGGGGTTTCCCGGGCTCCGGCTCGTCTCTGCGGCTGAGGATGATCGTCGGCTGCGGGCCGCCGAACCCTTCTCGCGGTCCGATCTCGATGGTTCCGTCGTCCTCGCGATCGAGCACCACGAAGTCCAGGACCTCGCACCAGAACCGCGCCAGCACCTCGGGGTCGCGGCAACCGAGCACGAACTCACTGATACGGCATGCCATTGACGAAACCTACTCTCAGCGTGGGAACTGCCGGGGTGGCCGTGCGCAGATCTCAGGGGCTCCCGGCAGTGAGGACGCTCTCGCGACCGTACCGGGCGAAGCGAGCAGTGGCGAATTGATTTCAGGCCCTCGCCTAGCTGGTCCGCCAGGCGAGGGCGGCAGGCCGCGCAACTGAAACCAGCTACGGCCACACGCACTGGTCACACCCAGCCAAGCCAGGTCAGTATCTGCTGCGCAACGACCGGAACCGGACGGTCGTTGGCCACCGCCACATCCTCCAACCCGACGCCCTCGCCGGCCGCTATCTGCCGGGCCGCTTCCCGCAACTCCTCCCGCCGTTCGGTGGTCACGTCGGCCGCCAGGCGCTGTTCGATATCGGACAGCGGTACCGATAGGCGAACGACCGACAGCGGCACCCCGACAGCCTCCCTGATACCGCGCAACTCGTCGTGGCTGGAGACGAAGTAGGCCAGAACAAATACGCTGATCCCTCCCTCGCGGTAGTTCGATACCACCGCCGCCAAGTTCCGCAGCATGAAGGGGTTCCCGGCCGTGTGACCGTCGAAGCTATTCACGCCCCAGCCCAGGAAGTCAAGATCCAGCAGAGCGTACGGCTGACAGCGCTGCTCCAATAGGTAGGAGATCTCCGCGGCAACCGTGCTCTTCCCGGCGCCATAGACCCCGGTAATCAAGACGCCCTGGTCACTGCGCACCCCCATTGGCCAAGCCTACGCAACCCGCACGCGATAAACCCGGCGACAATCGGTGGTCATCCCGCGACAATGGCCGGCGTGCAGGAGGTCGAGGTCGTCGTCGCCCATAACGAGCGCGCGACCCTGCGCGTCGGCGACGTGTTTCTGAAGATCGATGCTGACCAGACGCGTACCGACGTCGAGGTCGAGGCGATGGCCATGGCGCCGGTCCCGACTCCGGAGGTCCTGTGGCGCAAGCCGCCCGTGCTCGCGCTCGCCGCCCTCCCAGGGACGGCACTCGGCCGCCTCGGCGAGCCGTCGACCGCGTCGCCGGCGGCGTGGGCCGCGGCGGGTGCCGCCGCCCGGATTCTGCACGACGCGCCGCTGCCGCCATGGCCCGGCCAGAGCCTCGACGAGATCGCATCGGAGCTCGACGGCGAATGCGAGTGGCTCGTCACCAACGGCGTCCTTCCCGCTGAATTGGTCGCGCGCAACCGCCGGGTCGCCGAGGCTGCGCTCCGGCCGTGGGCATCGGTGTTCACGCACGGCGACCTGCAGATCACCCACGTGTTCGTCGACGGTGACGAGATCACCGGCGTGATCGACTGGTCCGAGGCATGCCGGGACGATGCCCTGTACGACCTCGCTGTCTTGACGCTCGGACACGAGGAGCACCTTGGCGACGTCGTCGCCGGCTACGGCACCGACGTCGACCTCGACGTGATCCGCGCGTGGTGGTCGATGCGAAGCCTGCTGGCGGTCCGCTGGCTGGTCGAGCACGGCTTCGACCCGTGGGCACCAGGGTGCGAGGTCGACGTGCTGAAATCCCGGATGTGAGGCCGCGCGAGCCGATGGTTAGGAGTGCCGTAGCTATGAGGAAAATGGCAGCAGAGTAGGAGGCGATGAGGCGGGGCCCAGACTCATCTGAGGCCTTTGGTATCTCCTGCCAGGAGTGGGAAGAACTGACCGGCGATCTGCCTGAGGACGCTGACGATGAGCCGGGGCGGAAGGTCAGCGGCCGGGTCGTTGAGTTCGGCCGGGAGCTGCACTCCCATCTGCTGGGCCCTGGCGATGAGGGCAGGTCCGATGCCCATGCCCAAGGTGCTCAGGCCCTGGCCCACCACCTTGGGGTCCATCGTCCAATCGGGCACCGGATGCGCGGTGATGGCCGCCCAGGTTCCCGGGTCGCGGGGCGTGGCGCGAGAGAAGACGTGGTCGAAGGTGCGGGCCGAGGCGTCCCGCCGCGAGAACGCCTCACCCAGCCCCCAGGTCTTCCGCAGCGTGGCGATCAAGGAGGTGTGACGGTACTCCTCGTCGTACACCGACCCCGGCTCGACCCACGGCGACACGATGACGGCCGGTACCCGGTACCCGGAGCGGTCGAAGGTGAAGCCCAACTCGCCAGCAGGCGCGGACGGGTCCGGCGGCGGGACCGGGCCCGGCGGGACGTGATCGTAGGTGCCTCCGGGCTCGTCCCACCCGATCAGCAAGGGGGTGTTCCACACGTTGGCACCGGTGCCGGAGGTGGCGGACCGGTAGGCGCGGTACACCCGCTCCAGGAAGGCCTCACCCGACAGCATCGAGGACGGGCTGTCCATCGCCAGCTCCACGGTGGCCGAAAACGAGCGGCCGAAGGCGGGGTGGTAGTCGCCGTGGCCCGACAGCATGTTCGGCTCAATCAGCGAGAAGTCAGGCAGGGTGCCCGCCGCGGCGTCGGTCTCGAACTCGGCGAAGGGCACGAAGTGGGTGGCCAGCCGGTCCCTGAGCCGGGGAAAGTGGATCACCCCGGTGAACGAGAGCGGCATCGGCTCCATCACATAGACCTTCCAGGTCTTGCCGTGCGCCTCCAGCCGCTCGAAGATCGTCTCAGCGTCGTTCTTGGTAAACCACTTTCGCATCGGGCTGTTCACGACCAGCCCCGACGAGGTGGCCGCCGTCCAGAACGACCGGTTCATGAACGTCTGCGACGGCACCTCGCAGAACCAGTGGTCAAACACCCCGAAGTCCCGGGCGATGCCGTTGAGCACCGGCAGCTGCTGCGGGGTGCAGCCGGTCATGATGTGGGCGTACTCCTCATAAGTGGGCTGGCGGCCGGTCTCCCCGGTGAAGGTCGAGATGTAGTCGGTGACGAACCCGTCCATCGTCGGCACCGCCCCCGGTGGCGGCGCATTCCACGGCGCCGACG
Organism: uncultured Actinomycetota bacterium; assembly: GCA_963844655.1. Taxonomy (GTDB): domain Bacteria; phylum Actinomycetota; class Actinomycetes; order Streptosporangiales; family Streptosporangiaceae; genus JASHPR01. The sequence continues at coordinate 1,538,566 of CAWJPA010000004.1, forward strand.
CGCCCTCGCCGATCTTGAAACGGTTGTGGTCGTCAAGAATGTTGAACAACTGGGTGTTGGTATGGAAGTACTCCTCACCCGAATCCGGATTCGGCGAATCCAGATCGGTGGCGACGGTATACGGAACCACCTTGCGCTCAGCGCCGTGCTCCGCCCACCCGGGAATCGGGTTGCTCAGGTCCTTGCCGATGACGCCGTCGAAGTTCTTGCCATCCCCGGGGCCGTACAGGTGTCCCAGCACATTGTCCAGCGACCGGTTCTCGAACAGGACCACCACGATGTGATCCAGCGCATGGGACCTATCCACTGCGGGCATCAGCCATCGCTCCTTACCCCACCGTCCGTGACCGCGGCCAGCTCCTGGCACCAGCAGCGTTCATAAGCTCGCGGTCCATCAGCGGCCACCAGTTAGGGATCATGTCCCTGTCCACGTCTCGAATCATCACCCGCCAGAGGCGATCCCGATTCGTGCCTCTCACGTGCACCATCGGACGGCGAATCACGGTCACAGGCGGGTACCCTGCCCAGGTACGCCAGTGCGGAGCTTTCGGCGTCAGGTCTGCAGCCACGCCGCGTAGAAGATCCCGAGGCCGAGCGCCACGCACAGGCTGGAGATCAGCCAGAATCTGACCAAGATCGTCGTATCCGCCCAGCCCAGCAGCTCGAAGTGGTGCTGCAGCGGCGCCATCTTGAAGACCCGTTTCCCTTGCCCGGTCTTGATCCTGGTCACCTTGAAGACGGTCACCTGAATCACGTCCGACATGGTGATGATCACGAACAGGCCGCCGAGGATCACCAGCAACAGCTGCGTCTTGGTGCAAATGGCGAGGCCAGCCAGCGCTCCGCCCAGGGCCAGCGACCCGGTGTCGCCCATGAAGATCTTGGCCGGCGGTGCATTCCACCACAGGAACCCGAAACAGGCGCCGAGGATCGCGGCGGCGGCCACCGCTAGATCGAGCGGGTCACGCACCTGGTAGCACTGCCGGGAGATGAAGGTGATGCAGTCGTTGCGCTCCTGCCAGATCCCGATCAGCACGTAAGCGGCCAGCACCACGATCGTGGATCCGGTGGCCAGACCATCCAGCCCGTCGGTCAGGTTCACCGCGTTGGAGGTGCCGGTCACAATGATGACTGCCCAGATGATGAACGGCAGCGTACCCAAAGCCGGACCGAAGTCCCGCAGGAAGGAAAGGGACGCGTTAGCGGGCGTCAAGTCGATTTTGTCGGGATACTGCAGCACCTGCGCCGCGAACACCGCTGCCACCACGACCTGGCCGGCCAGCTTCGCCCGGCTACGCAGCCCCACACTGGTCTGCCGGAAGATCTTGAAGAAGTCGTCGATGAACCCGACTAGGCCCAGCCCCGCCATCAGCAGCAGCACCAGCACGCCCGAAGGGGTAAACGGATCGTCGGTGGCCGCGTGCGCCACCACGTAGCCGATCAGCGCCGCGATCACGAAGACTGCGCCGCCCATGGTGGGCGTGCCGCGCTTCGTCTCGTGCGACTTGGGGCCCTCGATCCGGATCGGCTGACCATAGCCGTGCTGCCGCATAAGCCTGATGAGCAACGGCGTTCCGAGCAGCGCGATGAGCAGCGCCACCGCCCCGGCGACGATGATCGTCTTCAACCGCGCGGCCCCTCGCCCGTGCCTGCCGACCGCCACCTGTGCCGCGACGTTCCGCGGCAGTTCACGCTGGGCAGGCTATCCGAGCCTTACGTATTCATAGGTTCGGTTCGGAGAATATGAGCGGGATCGCGGCCAGCGATGCGGGCCGGACGTCACCGGATGAATGAGAACAAAACTGAGACCGCGTGGCCCCCCAGCAGTTCTCGAAGGAGATGTGGCCGATTGCAGGTCGGTCGTCCATGTGCCGCCGATGTCATGTGCTTCAGCCGGTTGCATACTGCGGGCGCCCGGCCGGCCGGTAGACGTGGATCATTACGCCCTTCGAGTCGGCTCGCGTGCTGGCCAGCTCCAGCGCAATGTCCGGGCCGGTGCCGGGGAATAGCCGCGTGCCCTGGCCGAGGACCACGGGGACGACAAGCAGAATCATCTCGTCGACCAGGTCGTTTTCGAGCAGCCACCGGACCAGGGTGCCGCTGCCGTGCACCTGCAGCTCACCCCCCGGCTTGGCCTTCAGCTCGCCGATGGCCGCCGCGAGGTCACCGGACAGCACGGTCGTGTCCTCCCAGCGCGGCGCGGTGAGCGTGGTCGACGCGACGTACTTGGGCCGGGTGTTCAAGGCATCTGCGATGGGGCTGCTGCCCAGATCCATTACCCCCCAGGAGCCGGCGAACAGCTCGTAGGTGCGCCGGCCGAACAAGAACGCGTCGGCGCGCTGGTAGGTCTGGGCGATGAACGTCCTGGTCTCGTCGTCGCCCGCCCCCCTCGCCCATCCGCCGCGCTCGAATCCGTTCCTGCGGTCCTCATCCGACGCGCCGCCGTTTCCCTGCACCACTCCATCGATGGTGACTTGCGTCATGGTCGTCAGTTTCATAACCGCGGCTCCCTTCTTCAGGGGCGCCCCTCGTGGGCGGCCTCTCACCCCGCTACGAACACCGCTGCCCCGATCCGACACCGCCTCGCAGATTTCTTCAGCTGACTTTCTGGTACGCAGGCTGGAAGCAATCCCACCGCGCGACGGTTCCGGGGCGGCTGCGTCCACTGCTGTGCCACCAGATCCAGAAGACCCTGACTAGCCGTCCGCATCTGCCGCATTGGGTTGAGCATCGTCTGGTCTGATGTCAGACCAGGGTAGGCAGCCCGGCGGCTGGTGAGCGCACCTGGTGCCCAAGTTCACCCGGACGCGGGAGCTGTGAGGCAAGGAGTGCTGCGGTTCGGAGCCTTCTCGCTTCGGCGAGCCTCGGAGTAGCCTCGTCACCACGCGGGCGGCCGTTCCGGCTGTCTGGGGGGAGGCTACCGTGATCGGTGTCATCGTCACTTTCAAGTACGCCGGGGATTTCGATCGTGCCCGGGTCGTCAAGATCGCTGAAAATGCCCGTAGCACGTTTGAGGGCATGCCGGGCCTGCGGTTCAAGTTCTTTACCGTGGACGAGAATCAGCGGCGGGCGGTCAATTTCTATGCCTGGGACTCGGCGGAGGCAGCGAGAGGCTTCTTCACCGAGCAGATGCGGGAACGGGTGACCGGCCTGTACGGCGTCGCACCCGCCATTGACTTCGTAGAGATCGCGGAAATCGTCGACAACACCGGCTGACAGCACGTCAGCGCTGAGCCCCGCATCGACGACCGGAAGCAAAGCGCGCGCAGCGGCACCTGGAGGAGTCCGGCGGTTCAGCTACATCCGCTTCTGCCGCATGTATCCCGTCTTGGCCTCATGTACCAGCAGGGAGGGGCGCCTCGGTCAGGGCGATGGAACCAGCATGCGGAGTTGGTAGGCCTTGGTCCTCGGACTCAGTCTCGCCTGGGAATCCCTCGCGGTCAGGAACCCGCGGCATCGCTATGTCCGAAAGACGCTCGCAGCGCATCCGTCAGCAATGCGACCAGCGCCTCGAGCTGCACGTCGGCCGACGAGGAGACCTCCTGGTCCGACCCGTCCAGCGCCCGGGCGGCAAGCCCCGCCTTGCTGTCGATCAGCCCGGCGATCCGGGCGTCGATGGTCTGCGCGGCGATGATGCGCCACGCGGTCACCGGTTCGGCCTGCCCGATGCGGTGGCTGCGGTCGATGGCCTGGGTCTGCTCTGCGTCGGTCCAGGACAGCTCGGCCAGCACGATGTTCGAGGCGACCTGCAGATTCAGGCCCACGCCAGCCGCGGTCAGCGAGCACACCGCGACCGCGACGTCGGGGTCGGTCACGAAGGCTTCGAGGTTCGCCTGCCGCGCTGTGGGCGTCTGGCCGCCACGGATCGACGAGAAGCGCACTCCCTGCCGGGCGAAGAGCTCTTCGGCGGTGTCCATCACGTCGACGTGCTTGGCGAAGAAGACGACCTTGCCGGCGCTGCGGGCCAGCTGAGCCGCGTAGTCCGCGGCCAGTTCGGCCTTCGCCTGGCCGATGTGCCGCATCATGGTGAACACGTTCTCGCCGGACTGCGCGGTCGTCGCCTCCATCAGCTCCGACCGCGCCACCCGGCGGACCAGGTCGTGGTCGATTCCCTCGACGCCGACGTCGGAGGATCGGTTCGCGAACGCGGTCTTGTACCGCGTCACCATCCGGCCAGCGAGCTCCCGCTCTGCCGCCCGGATCGACCGGCCAGCCCGTTCGTCCAGCTCAACGGGGAGGTCGGCGATACGGCGGGCGGGGATGTCGGCGGCCACGTCGAGCTTGCGCCGGCGCACGATGCCCAGGTCGATCACGCACTGGCGCGCCGCGGCGTAGAAGCTTCGGTCGGCGGGCGTCAGGCCGGTGTCCTCCAGGGCATCCATCAGCTCGTCGAGAGGCTTGCTGCCGTCGGTCCAGCCGAGGAACTGCCAGATCGCCAGGAAGTCCTCGATGTCGTTGATCAGCGGGGTGCCGGTCAGCGCCATCAGCAGGGGCCGGTCCGTACGGGACCGGATGCGGCCGGAGAGCGCGAGGACGTTCTGCGAGCGCTGCGAGGCCTTGTTCTTCATGAAGTGAGCCTCGTCCACGACCATGCCGCGGAAGCCGAAGTCACCGAGCCAGCCCCTGTGGCGGTCGAGAACCTCGTAGTTGAGCACGACGATATCGGCGAAGCCGTCGACAGCCTCGCCGTCGCCCTGCACCACGGTGGCCGGGCGGTGGGGAGCCCATCGGGCCGCCTCACGGGCCCAGTTGGTCTTGACGACGTTCGGCACGACGACGAGCAGCGGGTAGGCGTTCGCTGCCTCCGCCGCGAGCAGCGCCTGGGCCGTCTTGCCCAGACCCGGCTCATCGGCGAGCAGGAACGTCCGGTGACCGGCAGCGGCCGCGGCGACCAGCTGCCCCTGGTGCGGCATCAGCTCCAGGCCCGCCGGGGTGAACCGTGCCGTCGGCGCCGGGAGCGCCATGCAGGCCGGGGCTCCCCCGTCGGCACGCTCGAAGGAACTCAGCAACGGGCCGAGCAGATCCCAGCCGGCCAGGCGGCGCGGACGGGAGGTGCGCTGCGGAACGGCGGAGAAGCCGGGGGCGAGAAAGGGGTTCGCCAGTTGCCGGGAGACCACCGACTGCGGCACGACCCGCCGCTCCGCGCCCGCGGAAGCTGTAGCGGTCTCGGTCGGCACGATCTCTTCGCGCGCCGGCTCGATGCCGAAGTCCCGCAGCATCTCCCGCTTGAGCGACTGGGCCGCGTCGGAGACGTCGGAGCCCTCGGCGAGCAGCGCCAATAGCCCAGCGTCCTGGACGGCGGTCGTCGCGAGAACGGTCGCAACGCCGTCCAGGCGCTTGAGCTGCTCGGCCCGATGACTGTCGCTTCCGGCCGCCGCCCGGACGCGGGCGCGCTCGTCCCGCAGCAGCAGGGCCACGGCCTGGAACTTCGTGCGCACGGCCGGCGTTACGCAGCCGCGCCGGGCCGCTGCCTCGACCTCACGGACGGTTCGGGCAAGCACCGGGACGACATCGCCGTGGTGATGGACGCGTCGCTGCTTGCGCGGGGCGGTACGGCGAGCGCCCGTCTGGCGCTGGCCTGGTCGAGCCACAGACTTCTCCTCTGGAATGCCGGGACACGGAGGTCACGGCAGCATGCTGCACAGTCCCGCGGCCAGGACGAGGAACGTCCCGAGCACAGGGGCCTGGTGTCTTGAACGCCGAGCCGACTTGCGGATCTCCGACGATCGACGCAGGAGGGCCTCGGCGGGCCTTTACACAACCCTGAGCCGAGGGTGGGTGGGCTGGTGACCACGCACGGGAAAGCCGTCGTCGGACGACCGGCTCGGTTCTTGGGTACCGCTCATGTTAACGCGTGCCAGAGCGCATAATTCCCCGCCACACCGCGGGTGAGCGTCCTCAATTGTCGCGAGTGGGTAATACAGCCAGCTCGTCTGGCCGGCGGCAGTGCGTGGTGCGGCTCGGGGACTGCTGGCTGAGGCACCTGCTGCAGCCCGCAGACGGGAGCAGTCCAGGGCAGGGGTGAAAGAATGCCGCCATGGCCACAGAGCCTCGGCAGGTGCGCTGGCCAGCGCACCTGCCCGCAGGCACGCTACGGGTCGTGCGGTGGAGCGCGCGGTACGAGGAGACGGTCATCTTCTACCGGGACACCATCGGGCTGCCTGTCCTGGAGACCTTCCACGACAGCTATGGCCTGGACGGGACCATCCTCGGGATGCCAGGCGGCCAGGTTCACCTGGAGATCGTCCGTGCCGGGCAGGCATCGTACCCGGGCGGCGGGCTGGACCAGCTGGTGTTCTACCTGCCTGATGTTGCCGCCCGGGAGCAGATGGAGGCCAGGCTCGCCGCCGCAGGCGCCCGCCCGGTTCCCCAGATCGACTACTGGCAGGCCAACGGCGGTGTCACCTACCAGGACCCGGACGGACGGGAAGTAGTGTTCGCATCCTGGATCTATATCCCGCCAGGACCCTGATCGGTACGCGGGCACGAGTGCAGAGCACCAATGACTTGTAGCCCCAACGGCGGACGCCCTGCCCGCGCCACAACCCCGCCGCCACAGAGAAACTTCATCTCTGCCGGCGCTCACGTGGAACCAAGGGCCTGCCGATCAGCCGACATGAATGATCAGGGTTAGGGCCACACCACCCCTTTGTCAGTCCACGTGACCCCTTCGTGGCGGCACAGGCAGAAGGGATGCCCGACCGGGTCGGTGTAGACCTGCCAGCCGTAGCCCTCAGATCCGACGAAGTCCTTCTGCAGTGTCGCGCCTAGCTTGGCGACGCGGCGCTGTTCGGGCTCGATTTCGCCCACCTCGAAGTCAAGGTGGAACTGCTTGGGGTGTTCGTCGTCGGGCCAGCGCGGAGGGCGGTAGTCCTCCACCCGCTGGAAGGCCAGATCGACCTCGCCGAAGGTGATGCCGGCAAAGTTGTCGTTACTGCCCTCCCTGATGGCGCGGCCTGTCACCTCGGAGTAGAAGGCCGCCAGCTTCATCGGGTCCGGGCAGTCGATGATGAAACCCAAGAGTTGCAGCATCAGGCGATCTTTCCACAGAGCGGGACGAAGCTCATATCGCCCTGTGCAGTGCCGGCGGGCGAGTTCTCCAACGAGGGGCAGACATCCAGGTCCGCCCCGACATCCCAGGTGGAGACGGCGATTTGCAGGCAGGGGGTCAGCACGTGATCCGCGTGCGATTAGGTACGGCGCGCAGCGGTCAAGAGAAGATCCTGTCGGTCACTCACGGACAGGGATCATGAGGGCCGACTACATGCGTTTGCCCAGCTCAGGACCGTAGAAGTTTGGTGGTCAGGGGCGGGGTCGAACCGCCGACCTTCCGCTTTTCAGGATTAAGAACGACCGTCCGTGCAAGTGCAGGGAGGTCTATCTTCGCTGCTCACCGACAGCCATGGACCCTCATCGACTCCTGTGCACCAACATGAATGAGACCAAAACTGAGACCGGTGGCCCCATCGCTGCCCTGCCCTGAGGAGCGCCCGTACCCGCCGCTCGCCGCCGGTGACAGATCTTGGGCCGAGATCGGCTCCAGCGAGCAGAGAGGTTGCTCTGGCGTAGAGTGCCACACGCTGTCATGCCGAAAGGTTTCGCGATCGTGCCAGAAGGCGGCCAGCGGCGTGAGTTTCGAGCGGTTGCCGTTCGCCGCCAGTATCCGGCGGTACCCAGAGCCAGCAAGATCTCCCGCACCAAGAACCACAGGTCCCAGACCCCGACGTGCCAGCCCAACGCCGTCCGGTTGACGGCCTCCGCGGAGTGGCTGTCCGCGGCGGCGCCCAGCGCGGACAGCACCGTGGTCACGATGACACTGGGGCCACCGAGGTCAGGAGAAGCAGGCTCTGCAGCCCGGGCCCTGACCGAGTTCGGGCGGGATGATGCTCATAACCGACTCCTAGGTCAGTGACGTACGTGGGTGCGCGGCAGCCGATGGTGCGGGGCAGATCGCAGTGCGGGGACAGTTCCAGCGGCGCATGGCCGCGAGCCTGCTGGCCGCGGTAGCCAGTCGCCGTTAGCTGGCCTGTGCCTTGCGCCGGTCGCGTCGCATGACCCGGCGCAGCTGGGTGATCCGGGCGGTTCCGGCGGCGGCCATCACCAGGGCGCCGGCGATGGCCGCGAGGAACAGCGCCACGGCCAGCGACAGGCGCAGGTGCGCGCCCAGGAAACTGATGTTCACAGCGTGCGCGTTCTGGATGATGAAAATCAGCACCACGATGAGGACGGCGACGCTGACGATCAGCCCGGTGCGCATGCCGCTGATCCGGGTGTGCATCGGCCCACGCGTCGGCGCGGGCGGCGGCGGGGCGGAGCCGTTGGCGGAGGGGGGCGGCAGGGTACCGGTCGTGCCTGGTGGTGATGGCTGTTCGGTCATGGCGCTGCTTCCTTGCGAGCGGGGCCGGGCCGCTGAGACGCTGACCGGCTCCCGTGTGGCCCGGGGCTCGTGGCGGCTTTCGGCTGCTGTGTCCCGGTCCTGCCTTCAGGCTATATCTGAAACGTGAAACTATCAAAAAATTACTAGAAATTTATTGCTAGTTTTTAGCTTCAGCAATAGTCTGTGAGCAGGCCCTGGGAGCATCGCTGGAACAACCAGCCGGCCCCGGGGAGCCGATGGAAGGTCTCCCATGGCAGTAACAGCAATGGTCCAGCACCACGTCGCCGATTACGACACCTGGCGCAAGGCCTACGACGAGTTCGAGGCCACCCAGAAGACGGGCGGCGTGACCCACCAGAGCGTCTACCGGACGAAGGACGACCCCAACAACCTGCTGGTTACCCACGGCTTCGCCACCACGGCCGACGCCGAAGCGTTCCTCGGCGGCACTGAGCTGCGCGACGCAATGCAGCAGGCGGGGGTCCAAGGCCAGCCGCGTATCGAGATCTACCAGGATATGTAGCCGTCCCGCAAAGCCCGGCAGCCACCGATCACCGGTACCGCTGCCGGGCTGACCCGGTCATGCGTTCGCGCGTCAGCCGCCCCAGCCGCCCAGCGCCGAGAACAGCCAGCCAGAAATGGCCGCCGGCGGCAGCACCCGCGAACGGACGCCGGCCGTCAGCGCGGCGACCCGGGATCTGGCGTCACCACCTGAACGTGTCACCCGCGTGGCCTTAACCGGAGGCCTGCGGCACCCCAGGAAGGGAGACAGCACGATGAGCACAGACGACAAGGTCAAGAACTCCGCGGAGACGGCCAAGGGCAAAGTCAAGGAAGGCGCCGGCAAGGCCACCGGCAATGAGTCCCTCGAGGCCGAGGGCCACGCCGATCAGGCCAAGGGCGACCTCAAGCAGGCCGGCGAAAAAATCAAGGACGTCTTCAAGAAGTAGCTGACGCGGCCCCCGGACCGCATTCCCCCAGCGCGGCCCGGACAGACGGCCAACGCGTCCAGCACTGGCCAGCCAGGTACACCCAGCTCCGTCCCGCGAGGACGGTGCGCATCCGAGAGGAACTCCATGTTTATCGGCATCGGAACCATCGTCGTGATCGTGATCATCGTGCTCGTCATCATGATGCTGCGGCGGCGCTGAACACGTCCGCCGCTGCCGCCCCGAGGCGGGGCGTGAGCGACCCGTATAAGCCAGACCAGGCCACAGCCGCGGTCGGCCCGCCAAGAGCGCAAGCGACCCCAACACCAGCAGCCAACCGCCCAGCCACAACCCCAGCCGACCGCCGGCACCCCCAGGGCCCGGACTGACGCACCACCGCCGCGACCCGGAGATCCCGGCGCGGGACCGCTGACACCGATCAGCTGAAGAACAGGAGGCACGCAATGCGAACACTCGGATACATCACGGCAGTAACCACGGCCGCCGCCGCCGCGGCCCTCGGGCTGCTGGCAGTCAGGTCATTGCCAGACATACGACAGTACTTGAAGATCAGGAAGATGTGACCCCGGAGGATTATCAGGCCCCGGCCGGCCTGCACATGGCCTGTGTGCAGGTCTCGCCATCCGCCCGCGCAACCCGGAACAGGGCGCACGCCATCCGCCGCAGCGATCAGCATCCCGGCAAGGGCAACAGCCACGCGACCCCGGTCAACCCCATTACCAGCGCCGCAACGGGGGTAGACCCCGGGCAACCCAGGAGACTGGCCAATGACCACATAGGCACAGCGGGTCGCCGGCAGGCTGCCAGTCCCCGGAGGGACAGCGCAGTCCGCGGAAACTAGACTCTGTGCCCCGCTGTCTCGCACCAGCCGGAGATCTGACATGGCCGCAGCTGGCCGGTTCAACCACACCGCCGGGAAGGGCCGCAGAACCATACCGGCCCCAAAGATCTAAGGCCCGCGCACATAAAATCGTTCGTGCGTGCCCGGGCCGAGCATCGCCCGGATCGATGCCGCCGCGCCGAACGGCGGCTCGGGGTGCGGTTATTACGAGCCCAGGACGTCGTTGACTGCGTAGCAGTCCCCGCCACAATCCGGCATACAGCCGGTCGGCTGTATTTTTATGCATCGGCGCCTTCGTCGAGAACTCACTGTTCTGCCGCGATGATGGCTGGCCGGTCGCAGGTTACGGGGCGGTCAATGGCTGCGGTCTGTGATCCGAAGGTAGTACCCGGCGGGGTCGAGGATCCGGAAGTCTGTCAGACCCCACGGGCGGTCTTGGAGGTCCTGGTGCAGTGGCCAGCCCGCCGCCACGATCCGGTCGCGCTCACCCGCGACATCATCGACCTCCAGGACCAGCTCCACTCCCGCGGGCGGCAGCCGCGCCGCCCGGGCGCCGGGAACGGCCCGCCGGGCTGCTCCGATGCGGACCTGGCCCCGTTCCAGCGCCACGTACGCAGGTGACGCCGCGCGCCGGTCGGCGGTAAGACGGAACCCCAGGACACGCACGTAAAAATCAGCAGTGGCGTCGAGATCATCCGGGAAGATCTCGAACCGTAGGGTCATTTCCACTACCCGAGACTGCCATGCCCGGCGGCCGGCGGGATATGGTCCCGCGCGCAGGGTCCCTTGCCTCAGCACCCCTGGCGCGGTTACGCCCCCGGGACGTTCCAGCAGAACTCCCTCATCTGCCGCGATGAGGTACGTCGAGACGGCACGGCTCATGTCGGCCCGGCTCGGGAAGGAGGCGGCTCCTCGCGGCTGAGCCGATCGTCACAAGCGCTCGCGTTTGCCCCGCGCTCTACTGCCCAGCGCCTGACGCTGAATGCGGAGCGTGGTCAATTCACTCGCTTGTAGCGCGCAGTGCCGTCGTTCTGCTCGGCCACCGAGATGCGGCGACGTCGGCTGTGCTGGACGCAGAGTTGGGCGGTGATCAGGTCTCGGGGCCTTTTGCTTTGCACGCGAGGACCAGATCGGTTCCTACCGCCTGCCCGCACTGGCAGCGGGCTAAAAAGGTGGTGATCAAGCACAGCTCGTCATGATCTCCATCGCGGCTGGGCGGTGTGCTTGCTGACCGGCGCTCCGCAGCGGCCGCAGCGGTCCAGGCCGGGCGTGTTCATGGTCATGCCGTAGCTGCACTGAACGCGAGGGCGCACGGGTTCGGCCCTGACCAGCCGGTAGCGGGCCATCGCGTCTTTCCCCGCTTTCTGGTCAGCTCCGAACATTTGAGAGACCTGACGCGGAGACTTCCCGGCGGCCTTGCCAGCGGCCTGTACCTCCTTGAGCGCGTCCCCAAGGACGCGGCCAGCGCTAAAGCTCACTAGTTTCCCGTCGCCTAGCGCCTGCATGGTGGCGAGGATCTGCGCGGCTGAGTGCCCGGCTTCCTTGCCAGCCGCGATGATGGCCCGCTCTTGGTCGGTGCGGCCGGTGCGGCCGTTGGCGGTCATTTTGGCTCACCGGCTCCTCTCCGCTTGCTCGGACCGGACGGCCAGTTCGACGACGCTACTCCGGACGTAATCGATGGTCCGGGGGCTGACGTAGTTCCCCGGCTAGGGCTCCAGTGCGGCCAGCGCCTTGCGGTGCCTGCTGTTTCTTTGGTTCGGGCTTGACGGGGCCGATCGTGCCGACGGCAAGCGACTGGCGGCTCAGGGCCATGCCAGGCCCCTTAGGCCGCCTGTCTTGCGATAACGCGGTGGTCGTTCCTGCGATCATTTTACCTTCAAACTGCGCCAATAGCGAATGTTCCCGCAGTTGACGGGCGATTATTAGGGTTTATCCAGGCCATCACAATTGCGCTGTACGAGGAATTCAGAAGCTAAAACAGCCGCACGACAGTCAGGAAGGGCGGCTGCCAGGTCCGGCCAGTCGTAGCTCGTGTCAGGAACAGGCCAGCCTGGTCCCGCAGGGCATCGACGCGGTGCCGCCTACCTGCGCAGCCCTCTACATCCACCCGGGCCACCGCGCTAGTGGTCTCGACCGGGCCACTGGGCAGGTCCGCACGCCCCGAGGCTGCGAAGGTCGCGCAAGTAGTGCAACGGTGGTGCAGCCCGCACAGAATTGGCGGAGCTGCATGTGGTGGCACGGCACCTTAGGCTCGACTCTCGCCGCTCCGAGTCGGCAACTGGTCGAGTTCGCAGCGCACCCTCAGAAACAGCAGAGCCCGAGGCGGAGCCTCCCGGGCGAAGGAGACCGTCATCGCCATACGGGCTACGAAGACGCTGGTGCACGCCGAGCCGTCCGCGCCGAAAGCGGACGCACTCCCCCGCCTCGCAGGTCGTGAGCTGCGACAACGCCGCCAGCTTGCCGATCGAAGCCAGATCAGGAGAGCACTGGTCTCAATTCATATCGTGCTCTGATGGTCGTAGGGCGCACGTTAGAGCAGGTTAGACGGTGGTCAGGGGGGGGTCGAACCGCCGACCTTCCGCTTTTCAGGAGAATTGCCTGGTCTACACGAGTCCACCGCAGTCCGCCTGAGCAGGTCGGACTACACCTTAGGCTAGCGCGGCATCCGCGGCCGTCCCCACGTATCCACAGCTGTTGTTAGCACAGCGTTAGCAGCTGGCGTCCGCGTCTTTGCCCCGATGTGCTTCCCCGGTCGACTGGAAGCCGCGACCGGTGAATGCCGCGAGATGATCCGCAAGCGCACGCCGCCACCAAGGATCTGCGGGCTGCGGTCCGCGAGGCGAAGCGGGAACTGCCAGGTGATGACCTCTACCATTGGTGCGTGCTGGAGTGCCTCTCATGCGATGACAAGGCCATCCGGCCCCCAGCTACGAACAAAACCCCAAAAACAGCGGCCACGACCGCGAGGAACAATCCAAAATTACCGGTGACCAAAGTAGCCCCAAGCGCGAGCACCGCAAGCGTCGCACATGCGCAGGAATTGACTACCTTGTTCTCCGGGTGCGGGGCCTGCGCCCGGGCGGGCTCCCGCAGCGGCTGGGTCGCGATCAGCCCGGCAGGGATGTCGGCAGTCATCGCGGCCAGTTCCGCATAGGTTCGCGACGCGAAGGTCTGGCCCACCCGCAGGTCAAACTCGTCCTTGGTCAGCAGACCCTGCACGAACGCGGCCTTGAGTACTCCAAGCACCTGCTCGCGGTCGGCATGCGATGCCCGCAGGTGACCACGGCCAGCCGCTGCCGCGTCGTCTCCCGGTCTTGCCGTCATCACCGTCTCCCCCGATGCAAGGAAGTCTAGTGCGGTCGCCCTATTGTGGCCATCCTTGCGAGCGCCAAGGCTCGAGAGAGTGGTGGTCCCGGGTGGGTCGAGCGCCGACCTTCCGCTTTTCAGGTGTGGCAGACGGCCAAGTCCTAGGACACTACCTGGGTGGGGGTCGTGGCACGTATGTGGCACGCTCACGGCTGCGGATACACATGGACGGGCGTGAACTGCACCTAGCTGTGCTCCGCTCGGCGTTGCTGTGCTGGCTACTTGTCAACTGAACAGTGGTGACTGGCCGAGCCAGGGCAGGCTTGGTGCCAGCGGCGGGATGGCGGGCCGTGAGCTTTGCTTCCCACCAGGCTTGTGAACCGGGGCAAGATTCATGGCTGTTGATGGTCAAGCTGCATGTGCAGGCAGATGGTGGTGCCGCCGGGGCCGGTGCTGATGTCCACGGTGTCGCAGAGCTGACGGACCACCCAGAGGCCGTGGCCGTGGCTCGCGTTGGGCGCTGGGCATACCTGCCCAGCCTCGGGATCGGTCATGTGGCCGCTGTCGTGGACTTGGCACAGTAGTTCTCCCGGCGTGGTCCACAGGTGCAGGATGCCGCCACCGGTGGTGTGGCTCAGCGTGTTGGCCGCCAGTTCGCTGGCGGCGATGACCAGGTCGCCAGCGCGGAAGGGGGAAAGCCCGGCTTGAGCTGCGTAAGCCCAAACGAATGCGCGGACCCCGGCCAGGTTGTCACGGTAGGCGATCGAGACAGCATCAGCTGGCGGGAGGCGCAACGATGGTGCCTGCTCACTCAACTCCCTATGCCAACCCCTGCCCTGCTCCTAGCTCAGCTCATGGCCGCTGGATCCTACCCGGGCGGGTAGAAGGTATTCGCCGCGTCCAGCGCTAGCCGGGTTTTGGCGCGGCCCTAGGCAAGATCCGCCCTCGGGCTTGCTGCCCAGCGGCGGCCTGTTCACCGCGGTTCGACTTTCGCCCATCAAGCGAGGACAGTGGAGGTAACGGCAGGCAGCAGATGCTGTTCCAAGCCACCCTCCGGGACCGGGGCCTGAATCTTGCTCCCCTTCGGGATCGCGGCCCGATCCCCCCCCGGACGGGAGCCCATGTCATGGACAGTCAGCCATCCCCGCGGCCGGCGGCGGTCATAGCTGCGCCCGCCGAGATCGACGCCGCTAACGCCGCCCAGCTACGTACCGCCCTGCTGGCCGCGGACGGCCAATGCCCAACAGTAGTGTGAATCGATCCGGTGAGTCTGGAGGCTCCACTTCTTGAGGAGAAGATGGAGTCGTGACACGTCGATCGAGTAATTATCCGCCGGAGCTGAAGGAGCGGGCGGTCCGGATGGTTGCCGAGGTGCGGCCGGGTTACCCGTCGGACTGGCCGGCGATCGTGGCGGTGGCCGCCAAGCTCGGGATCGGGACGGCAGAGACGCTGCGGAAATGGGTCCGCCAGGCGGAGGTGGACGCCGGGCGGCGGCCGGGGGTCACCAGCGAGGAGTCCGCGGAGATCCGGCGGCTGAAGCGGGAGAACGCTGAGCTGCGCCGGGCCAATGAGATCCTGAAGGCGGCGTCGGTTTTCTTTGCTGCGGAGCTCGACCGCCCGCAGCGGTACTCGTGAGATTTATCCGCGAGCACAAGTCCCGGTTCGGGTCGAGCCGATCTGCCGCGTGCTGACTCAGCACGGCTGCCAGATCGCCCCGTCCACTTACTACGACGCCGTTACCCGGGCGCCGTCGGCCCGGGCCCGTCGCGATGAGCTGCTGAAAGCAGCCATCGCCCGGGTGCACGCGGACAACTATGGCGTCTACGGAGCCCGCAAGGTCTGGCTGCAGCTCAACCGCGAGGGCACGGAAGTTGCCCGCTGCACGGTGGTGCGGCTGATGCGTGAGCTGGGCCTGCGCGGCGCCCGCCGCGGTAAGAAAGTCCGCACCACGGTCGCCGATCCGGCGGCGGCCAGGCCCTCGGACCTGGTGCGGCGGCAGTTCAGCCCGCCTGCCCCGGACCTGCTCTGGGTGGCGGACTACACCTACGTGCCCACCTGGGCCGGGATGGTCTATGTCGCATTCGTCGTCGACGCTTACTCACGCCGGGTACTGGGCTGGCGGGCCGCCACTTCGATGAAGACCGCCCTGGTCCTGGATGCCCTGGAGCAGGCCCGTGGACCCGCCGGCGCGGCGGTGCCCGCGATCTGGGCGGCCTGGTCCATCACACTGATGCAGGCAGCCAGTACACATCGATTGCCTTCACCGAGCGGCTGGCCGCCGCGGGGGTCAGCGCGTCGGTGGGGACGGTCGGCGACGCTTACGACAATGCCCTGGCGGAATCACTGATCGGGCTGTTCAAAACCGAGCTGATCAAGCCCCGCGGGCCCTGGCGCACCGCCGAGCAGGTCGAGATCGCCACCCTGGAGTACCTCGACTGGTTCAACCACCGGCGGCTCTACGAAGCCTGCGGCGACATCCCGCCCGCCGAACTCGAGACCGCCTACTACAGTCAGAACACCGCCCTCGCCGAGGCCAGTCACTCAGCAAAATGAGTCTCCGGACTCGCCGGTGCGATTCAGTGGTCGACATGTCCCACACGGTGTTCTGCGACATGGCGGGGATCGGTGTGCTAGTCCAGGCCCGCAACCGGGCCCAGGCCGACAACAGCGAGGTACGGCTGATCATCACCAGCGTTTCTGTGCTCCGGATGTTCGCCCTGACCGGCCGCGACCACCTGTTCCCGATCTTCACCAGCCTGGCCGACGCCCTGGCCTACGGATCCGAGCTGCTCGCGGCACCGGACTAACTGGAGATCCACTGATAGTCCGCCCGGCGACAGAGCCGCCGCCACATCGCACTATCAGCTTGGGAATGAGTGTGGGAAGCTCGCTGACCAGCATGGCCGCATGTCGGCGCCACTCTGCCCTGTCCGACAGTGTCCGCCAGACGCCCTGGCGGCCCGGCCCATCGGGCACGCAGCACTTCCTCAGAATGAGGTAGATAGGTTGCGGATTTGATCGTTCCCGGTGTTTCGCCGCGGATCCGCGGCCGGTCCGGCGGGAGGCTGGGCGCGTTCTGCCGCTGGTCCCCGGCTTGGCCCCGCACGCAACTGACCGCTGTATGCGTGTCCTGTGCCCGAACCGCCAGCCGGGGTCCGGCGGGAGGACGTGTCACCCCGCGTGGCCCGGGACGGCCGTGACTTGATAGGAGCCTGACGCACCTCTGCTGTCCCAGAAGTGTTCTGTCCGTCCGTCCCGGGCTTCGCGGTGCCATCTCAGTCCTGGCAAGGAATGGAGACGACATGCCCACGATCGCAGATGCGGGCCGGCTTGTCACTGGCGGCGTCGATACCCACGCCGAGGTGCACGTGGCTGGCGTAGCCGACCAGACCGGACGGGTGCTGGGAACCCGGGAGTTCCCAGCTACCGCCGAGGGCTACGCGGCGGCGCTGGCCTGGATGCGCGGCCACGGGAATCTGGTCAAAGTCGGCGTCGAAGGTACCGGGAGCTACGGGGCCGGGCTGGCCCGCTACCTGGCCGGGCAGGGCATCGAGGTGGCCGAGGTGATGCGGCCGAACCGGCAGGCCCGGCGGCGGCGCGGCAAGTCTGACACCGCCGACGCGGTCGCCGCCGCGCTCGCAGCGCTGAACGGCGAGGCATCGGGGCAGCCGAAGTCCGGTGACGGGGCGGTGGAGTCGATCCGGGCCCTGCAGGTGGCGCGCCGAGGCGCGGTCAAGGCCTGCACCCAGGCCGGCAACCAGCTCCGCGACCTGGTCGTCACCGCGCCCCAGGTACTGCGGGAGAAGCTCACTGGCCTGCCCGCACCGGAGCGGGTCAAGGTGGCTGCCCGGTTCCGCCCCGGCGATCTCACCTGCCCGGCCGAGGCGGCCAAGGCCGCCATGGCCACCGTCGCCCGCCGCCACCAGGCGCTGACCACCGAGATCGCCCAGCTGGACAGCGCGCTGGAAGCGCTTCTCGAATACGCCGCCCCGGCCGGTTTCCTGGCCAAAAGCGGCGTGGGCACCCAGTCCGCCGCCCGACTGCTGGTCACCGCAGGCGACAACCCCGGCCGCCTGCGCACCGAGGCGAGCTTCGCCGCGCTGTGCGGCGCCAGCCCGGTCGACGCCTCCTCCGGCAAGCAGCGCCGCCACCGCCTCAACCGCGGCGGGGACCGGCAGGCCAACTCCGCCCTCTGGCGGATCGCCTTCACCCGGATGGCCACCGACCCACGCACCCAGGCCTACATCGCCCGGCGCACCACCGAAGGCAAGACCACCAGAGAGATCATCCGCTGCCTCAAGCGCTACGTCGCCCGCGAGGTCTACAAGACCCTGACCGGCCCCGGCAACCCAGCCAGCATCAACCACACCCCGAAAGAAATTCCATGATCACTTGACATAGGAGCTTCGGGCACGCCAACGGCTCCGGAGGCCGCGGGCGATGGGCACCGGATCCTGCCACCGGTGTGAGCAAGCCCAAATGCGTCGGTGGCTTCGATACCGAGGAAGACGCCAAGGCTGCCCGGGATGAGGCGCGCGTCCGAGCCCGGCGCGGCGAATACGTCAACCGATCAACGTCAACCGTGGCGGATTATCTGGCCGAATGGGTAGAAGCACACGCTTCGACGGTCAAGCCCAAGACCCTCGCCGGATACCGGCATGACATTGATCACTACATCGTTCCCCGCATCGGCAGGATGCGCCTGCAGGCTCTGCGCCCAGCAGTGATCTCTAAGCTCTACCGCGACCTGGCCGAGCATGGCGCCCGCTACGACCAACCATTGTCAGCGGTCACGGTCGCCCACATCCATCGCACGCTGCGCAAGGCACTCGCCGACGCCGTCGACGTCGAGCAGTTGCTGGCCGTCAATCCGGCCGCGCGGTCGAAACGGCCCAAGAGCAGCGCCGTCGAGCCCGCCCAAGTTTGGACTGTCGAACAGCTCGGCTCGTTCCTCGCCGCCGCCCGGTCTCACCGGCTGTTCGCCTTCTACCGCCTCGCCGCCTACACCGGCGCACGACGCGGCGAACTCCTGTACCTCCGATGGGATGCCGTGGACCTCGATGCCGCCGAGGTCACCTTCGGCGGCTCAACAGCCGTGGTGCGCGGCCAACGTGTCGAAGGCACGACCAAGGGCGGCCGGTCCCGCACGGTTAGCCTCGACCGGGAGACCGTGGCGGTCCTGCGAGAGCATCGTCGCCAGCAGGCCGAAGAACGGCTCGCCGCCGGGTCAGCCTGGAACGACAACGAGGGACTGGTCTTCACCAGGCGGTGGGGAGAACCGCTCTACCCCGACACGGTGACCGCGCTTATGACCAAACTGGTCAACGAGCACAACAAGCCGGTCACGCCCCTGGCCAAGCCGCTGCCTCATGCCCGACTGCATGATCTGCGCCATCTGCACGCGACCACACTGCTCCTTGCCGGGGTCCCTGTGCATGTGGTCGCCGCCCGTCTCGGCCACGTCGACCCCTCTGTGACCTTGCGCGTCTACTCCCACGTCCTCCGCGAGCACACGGCAAGCGTCGGAGACATCTTCGCCCAGGCCGTCAAAGGCTCGCGTTAGCAAATCCGTTAGCAAGGCAAGACAGCCAAGATGATCAACAGCAGCGTTTGCGCTGGTCAGAAGTGGTGGTCAGGGGCGGGGTCGAACCGCCGACCTTCCGCTTTTCAGGTGTAGCAGACGGCCAGGTCCTGGGCTGCTGGCAGCGCGTGGACGGTTGCCGAGGTGTGCCCATGGTAGTGGCTGGTGCCTATCGTTGCCGTCACGGTTGCCGTCAGGCCCCAGGTCATCTGATTGAGCACGTCTGGCTGTCCCGGATCGGTCATGGGAAGATAGCTAGGGCGACAGCGACAGCAATGAAGAGCATTGTCCAGCTAACGGCGACGGCTCCCCTACCGCCAATCTGCCAAGAAACAAGGCGGTCTCCGACCAGCAGGACGGCCGCCGTTACCCCAACGACAGCCAGCCCCGTTAGCAACTCTGTTTGCCAGACGTCATGGACCTGACCGACGCTGAGTCCTCGCAGGGACGCCAGCAGTCCGGCGCTGCCCGCAACCATGTACACGCCGTGCTCGAAGGTAAAGCTCCGGGCTGGTTCTTTGCCGGTGAAAACGCCAAATGCTATGGCCACATACAATGTGGCAATTACCGAAGCGGCCGTTGAGTAGAAGCTGGAAAGTCC
Source organism: uncultured Actinomycetota bacterium (assembly GCA_963844655.1). GTDB lineage: Bacteria > Actinomycetota > Actinomycetes > Streptosporangiales > Streptosporangiaceae > JASHPR01. The sequence continues at coordinate 1,558,222 of CAWJPA010000004.1, forward strand.
AGAATGGGGGTAACGGAGGAAGCTGGACACGCCGACAATTATCAAGACCGCTATAGACCAGTACGGTCGTGTCTTTAGCGGGAGGCTCTTGTCGTCATTTCTTCTTTCCCTGGACCCGTCAGGCCTAGGGCCAGGCGATCCTTTGCATTCGCGTCGTGGCTCCGCTCAGTGGGTTCTTGGGTCACGGTACAACCTCCCCAAAACCGGCTCAGGTAGGTATTAGTTAAGTCCTCGCCTACCCGGACACTTCCCATGCCGCGCCGGTCAGGTCAGGACTTTCGCCAGCACCTGGAGGCAATGCCACTTAGCCTAGTTTGATCTTGTTCCGGCGCGTCGCGGCTGCTGCGGCTGCTGGCCGGCATGATCGCTGGTCATGACGCACAATGGCGTGGTGGCCGCTGGTGGCCGTCTGACGGACTGGATCTCGCTGGGGGTGCTGGCCTCCTCGGTTCCCAGGGATGCCGTCGATGAGGCGGTCGCGGCGGCGGGGAAGGGCGCGAGGCGGTCGGATGGGAAGCTGCCGCCGCACGTGATGGTGTATTTCGCGATGGCGCTGGCGCTGTTCGCCGAGGAGGACTACGAGGAGGTCGCTGCCCGGCTGACCGAGACCCTGGCGTCATGGGGGTGCTGGGACGATTCGTGGAGCGCGCCGACCTCGGGCGGGATCACCCAGGCCCGCAAGCGGCTGGGGCCCGAGCCGCTGGAGCTGCTGTTTGGCCGGGTGGCTGTGCCGGTGGCCGGGGTGCTGACCCGGGGGGCGTTCCTGCGGGACTGGCGGCTGATGGCCATCGACGGGTTCGGGCTGGATGTTCCCGACACCCCGGCCAACGCCGCGGCGTTCGGGTACTCCGCAGGCGCGCGGGAGCACCCGGCGTTCCCGAAGGTGCGGGTGGTGACCATCGGTGAGTGCGGCTCGCACGCGAAGGTGGCCGCGCAGATGGGCCCGGTCGGCGGGAAGGGCACCAGCGAGCAGGCCCTGGCCCGGCGCATGTTCGGGCGGCTGGAGGAGGACTGGCTGCTGATCGCCGACCGCGGCTTTTATAACTGGCCGGACTGGCGGGCCGCCGCCGCCACCGGCGCCGCGCTGCTGTGGCGGGTGAAAGCCGACCTGCGGCTGCCGGTGCTGGAACTGCTGCCCGACGGCTCCTACCTCTCGGTCGTGGCCAGGCCCACCCTGCACGACAAGGCCCGGGACAAGCTGATCGCCGCCGCCCGCGCGGGCGAGCATCTCGACCCGGCCAGGCGATGCGGGTGCGGGTCATCGAGTACGAGATCCCCGACCGCGACGGCGACGGCAGGGGCGAGCTGATCGCCCTGATCACCACCATCACCGACCCCGCAGCCGCCTCCGCCCAGGAGCTGGCGCGGGCCTACTGCCAGCGGTGGGAAGAAGAAACCGGCAACGACCAGCTCAAGACCTGCCTGCGCGGCCCCGGTGCGGTGCTGCGGTCCAAGAGCCCGGACATGGTCCGCCAGGAAATCTACGGCTACCTGCTCACCCACTACGCCATCTCGGCGCTGATCTGCCGGGCGGCCACCGAAGCCGACATCGACCCCGACCGGGTGAAGTTCCTGCGCACCGTCCGCATCATCCGCCGCCGGGCCGCTGACCCGGCCTTTCCCCCCTGACCAGGCCCGGCGATTCCTCGCCGCGGTCATGGCCGACATCACCAGCCCGCGCAACCTCAACCCCGCCCGGCGGCACCGCTCCTACCCCCGCGTCGTCCGCCGAGCCCGGCACAACTCCTACCGGGTCAAACGGCCAGGCGACACCGGCATCCGCTACCACGGGCCGCCCACCATCAGGCTGGTCAACCTCGCCCACCACAGTCATGATCAACTTAGGCTAAGTGGCATTGAACCTTGACCCGACGGGCACTCGCCAGGATTGGCGCCTAGAGGAATAGGGAAGGAGTAGCAAGCCGAACAAATACATGCTACATCCTCAAATAAGCGTACCCACCAAAGCCCCAACCAAAGCGCCAATGATAGCCCCGATAGCCGTCGCTAGAACCAATGCACGCGTGTCCAGACTCGTTGTAACACGTTCAATTGCAGACCGCGCTTCACCAACTTCGAGAGTCGACACAGCATCGAGGCCATACTTGTACTCGCTCGCAAATACTACTGCAACGTTTTCGTCCGTCGAGGAATCATCGTAAATATGCTTAATACGAGTCCAATCAGAATGAATATGCTCTCAGGGTTGCAAGATCGAGGCAGATTCGACCAACCAACTGTCGTGCTTCGCGACGCCATTTTCGGGACATCCATCGCTCACGTAGCGACTTCAGGAATGACTTGGCACTCAAGGCCGCACGCTCATAGTTAAGTTGCAAGAGCTTAGACACATCTATATGGGCAGACCACGCCGCTGCCTCCATAGTTCGACCATCGCTTCTCATTCGCGCGAAAGCCCGCCCAGCGAACCCGATCCGGTTATGGAGTTCTTCCACTGCAGAGTCGGGCTCATGCTTGGCGCCGAGATCAACGCGGACCAGCCCGTCCTTCTTCGCGTGAAAGACAGTTTCCTTGGTTTCGCCAACTGTTTCAATTACCAGATTGCTATGAGCAAAGGTATAGTTGCAATTCGGGCTACATGCTACAGTTCGGAATT